>NZ_CP058273.1:2802674-4340311 GCF_024760485.1 Streptomyces thermocarboxydus | reverse complement strand
CTCGGCGTGCCGCCGCCCCCTTCGCCGCCCCGGTCCTGGAGCAGCAGCGCCCCCGCGGACACGCCCGCCCCGGCCAGCGCGGCGATCACCAGCGCCGCGACCAGGGCGCCCCGGGTGGGCTGACGGCGTACGGGGCGGGCGTCCGGCGTGTCCTGCGGGGCGGTCCCCGGCACCTGGCGCCACACCGGGCTGCGGCGGCGGGGCGGCTCGCGGTCCGGGAGCAGGTCGAGCGGGGCCGTCTCGGGCGTCCGGCCGGTCGCGAGGAAGGCGCGCAGCATCCGTTCGGCCCGGTCGGCGTCCAGCCGGCGGTCCGGGTCACGTTCCAGCAGGCCGCGCACCACGGGCAGGATCGGACCGGCCTGCGCGGGCGGCCGGATCTCGTCGACCACCACCGCGTGCAGGACCCCGCTCAGCGAGTCGCGGCGGAACGGCGACTCGCCGCTGAGCGCCTCGCACAGCAGCGCGCCCAGCGACCACAGATCCGACTCGGGCCCGGTCCGCGCGCCCGACATCCGCTCGGGCGCGGTGTACTCGGGCGAGCCGACGAACGACCCGCTCTCGGTGAGGGTGGTCGAGCCGGGCATCTGCGCGATGCCGAAGTCGGTGAGCAGCACCCGGTCGGTGCCGTTCTCCAGCAGCACGTTGGCGGGCTTGAGATCGCGGTGCAGCACCCCGGCCGCGTGCGCGGCGCGCAGCGCGCCCAGCAGGTCGACGCCGATCCGCGCGGCCTCCGCCGCGTCCACGGGACCGTCGGACGCTATCCGGTCGGCGAGGGACGGACCGTCGATCAGCTCCAGGACGATGTACGGGCGTTCGTCGTCCTCGACGACGTCGTGCACGACGATGATGTTCGGGTGGCTGAGCTGGGCCAGGGCGCGCGCCTCGCGCAGGGTGCGCTCGCGCTGCCGCCGGGCGTCGGCGGCGGTGAGCGTGTCGTCGTAGGGCAGTTCCTTCACCGCGACGCCCCGGCCGAGCAGTTGGTCCGTGGCCCGCCACACCACGCCCATGCCGCCGCGTCCGAGCAGTGCCTCCAGGCGGTAACGTCCCGCCACGACGCGGGCGTTGGCCCCGTCGGTCCCGTTGTCCGGCTCCCCCTCGGTCACCATGCGCCCATCATGCCCCACCGGATGTGTCCGCTCCGGTACGGCGATTCGGCCAACGGGCGCACGTCCGCGCACGCCGGGGGCAGTCAGGGCTCGCGCCAGCCTCTGAGGATCGTCTCGAACTGCTGCACGGTCGTGTCCCAGTCCTCGGCGGGCCCGGCCATGTAGAGGGCGTACTCCACGCCGTCACGCGTGAGGTACATCTGGTCCACCGCCCGGTACGGCCCGGGGAACTCGGTGTCCTTGGCCAGCGCGGTCCAGCCGTACTCCAGGCGCGCGGCCTCGCGGTCGCGGTAGGTCAGGCGGCTCAGCTCGATCTGCTCGTAGTCGACGAGCCGCCCGCCGACCTGCTGGTCGAGGTCGCTGAGGTGGTCGAACGGGTCGTCGTAGTCCGGGGATTCGTCGGCGGCGATGCGCAGGAAGTGCTTGCCGCCGTCGGGGGTGTAGTCGACCTGCTGCGTCTCCTCGTCGAACACCACCCGTTCCCAGTCCTCGCCAGGCAGTACGACGGTGAAGCCGAAGGGATCGCTGCGGCGCACCCACCCCTCGGGCAGGCCACCGTCGTCGGTCCCCTCCGTGTCCGACACGCCGGGCGTCTCCGTGGTCTCGACGGTCCTGGTCGGCGTCGCCGTGACGCCGCCGCGGTCGTCCTGCTGCTGGAGCACCACCGCCGTGCCCCCGCCGATGATCGCGGCCAGCGCGACGACCAGGGCGATCGTCCGCCGGCGCGAGCTCCGGCGCTGCACGGTCGGCGTCCCGTACGGCGCCTGCACGGAGGTGGAGCCGCTGTGCGGGCGGGCCGGCGTGCCGGTCGGGTACGGCTGTGCGCCCGCGCCGGGGTGCGGTCCTGTCTGGCGGGGCAGCGGGACGTGGGCGCCGACGGCCTGGGTGGGCACGTACTCCTGCGCCGCGCGGGGGCGGCGCCCTTCCGCGGCCTCGGCGAGCATCTGCTCGGCCGTCGCGGCGTCGGGCCGGGTGGCCGGATCCTTCCGGAGGAACGCGCTGATGACGGGCGCGAGCGGGCCGGCGTGCCGGAGCGGCTCGGCCTCCTCCTCGACGACGGCCTGCATGGTGGTGAGCGGAGAGGTGCGGCGGAACGGCGAGGTGCCCTCCACCGCCGTGTACAGGGTGGCGCCGAGCGCCCAGAGGTCGGACGCGGGGCCGGGGTCGTGGCCGCGGACCCGCTCGGGCGCCAGGTAGTCGACGGAACCGACGACTTCGCCGGTGCGGGTGATGGCCGCGTCGCCGTCTATCTGCGCGATGCCGAAGTCGGTGAGCAGCACCCGCCCGTCCCGGCCGAGCAGCACGTTGCCCGGCTTGACGTCGCGGTGCAGGACGCCGGCGGCGTGCGCGGCGCGCAGGGCGCGCAGCACCCACAGGCCGATGCGGGCGGCCTCGCGGGGCTCGACGCGCTCCTGCTCCTTGACGGCGTCGGCCAGCGAGCGGCCCTCGACCAGCTCCATGACGATCCACGGCCGGCCGTCGTGCTCCAGCACGTCGTGCACGGTGACGACGGCCGAGTGGTTGATCCGCGCGGCGGCCCGCGCCTCCGCGCGGGTGCGGGCCAGCAGGGTGGCCTGTTCGCTGTCGGAGACGTAGAGCGCGGCGGTGAGTTCCTTGATGGCGACGGAACGGTGCAGCACCTCGTCGTGTGCGCGCCACACCCGGCCCATGCCACCGCTCCCGATGGATTCACCGAGTCGGTAGCGGCCCGCGACGAGCGAGCCCTGCATCTGATTCACGTTGCCCCGCAATGGTCTTGACAGGGTCAGGGTAGGTACCCCGGCCCGTCCTGGGAACCGAGGGGGTGCCAGAGAGACCGCACTGTGATGGTTTGTCGCGCCCCCCGCGTCGCGTCTTCCCTCACGGCCGCGCCGGTGGTCAGCCGGTGTGCCGGTACGTGGCGGCCGCCTGCTCGTAGAGCCGTGTCACCTCGTCCCGTTCGCCTGCCGGGCCGCGCACCTGCACCACGTGGTAGCGGCCGTCGATCAGCGCGGCGAGGTTGCGCACGTACAGCTCGCCCTTGTCGCCGGTCCAGGTGAACTGGCCCTCGGCCATGACCCGTCCGCCGACCTCGATGGTCTTCAGGCCGGTGGAGGTGGCCCAGCTCGAGTCGCGGTACGGCTGCAGCTCGCGCTCGGCGTCCCGCTGGTAGGCCATCGGGTCGCCGCCGAACTGTTGGGCGCCGTCCCGGCCGGGCACCACGATGAGCTCGAAGTCGCCCTTGGAGTAGACGACCTGGCCGCTGCCGTTCTTGCCGGCGCGCTGCCAGCCCTCGGCGACGGCGACCTCGAAGCCCACCGGGTCCTTGCGCAGCGTGAAGCCGTCGGCGACCTCGGGGCCGGTGGTCTGTGTCTGGGTGGACGCGGCCGACTCCTCGGGTGTGCTCTGCTGCCCGTCGCCGCCGCTCGGGGAGCTGTTGCTGTCCGGGTGCGCGTCCCCCGAGGGGCTCGGCGCCGCCCCTCCGACGGCGCTCGTGCGGTCGGCGGTGGGCGACCCGGTGGTCTCCTCGCCGGCCTTCGGCATGAACAGCACCGCGTACGCGACAGCCGCCGCCAGGGCGAGCAGCACCAGCAGAAGCAGGGTGCGGCCGAGGCGACGCGGTGAACCGGCGCGCGGGGCGGCCTTCTTGTGCCGTCCGTGCCGTGCGGGCAGCCCGGCGCGGCGCCTGCGCACGAGTTCGCCCCGGCGCCGTATGACCGGCAGACGTCCCGCGTCGACCGGCGGGGCCGTGACGACGTTCAGGCCCGCCTCCGGCTCGGGCGCGGAGCGCACCAGGGACCGCAGCCAGCCGCGCAGCTCCTCGAAGTCGGGCCGCTCGGTGGGGTCCTGGCGCAGCAGCGACTCCACGACCGGACGCAGCGGGCCGCACTCCTCGGCGAAGGCGGGCGGCTCGGCGCACACCATCTGCACCAGCTCGGCCGTCGACTCCTCCGGGTAGGGGGCGTGCCCCTGCACGGCACGGAACAGGAGCGCTCCCAGCGCCCACAGGTCGGTGACGGGGCCGATGGGCGGCGCGAGCTGCCAGTTCTCGTGGACGGGTCCTGCCTGCTCGGGCGCCCAGCGTTCGGTGACGGGGCCGACGACGGCCATCCGGGCCTGGCGGGCGCGCTCGGCGGCCAGCGCGGTGGCGGGGCCGCGGCGGGCGGGGGCGTGCGCCGCTGGTTCGGGGGCGGCTTCGGGTGTGCCGCTCGCCTGGGCGCGATGCGGGTGTGGCTCCGTGCCAGCCGGAGGCGGCCACCCCGTACGGGTCGGCTATCTGGCCCGGAGTGACGACGGCCGCTGCTCGGCGCCTCCTCAGGGGCGGGCCGTGCGCCGGGCAGCGCGCGGGAGCCCTGCTGCCTCCTGGACGCGGCGGCGGCACGGGCGCGGCGCGGTAGGCGGCGATGGCCCCGGCCCGCGCCGCCCGCACGTCGCCCGCGCTGTCCAGCGCGCGGGGCGCCACCACGGGCGAGAGGTCGCCGGGTCCGCCGGTCCCGCCGCCGCCCGGGAGCCGTTTGGCGCGGGCCTCGATGGCCGCGCGGCGGGCCGCGTCCGGGTCGGGGTCGGAGGTGAACCCGGGCGGCCAGGCGGGTCCGCGCCCGCCGTCCACTCCGGCGCCGGGACCGAGCGCCTCGAGCGCCGTGCCCGGCTCCGTTTCCTCGTCGTCGGCGGGCGGCACCGGGTCGTAGCCGCACAGCGCCTCCTCGGCCGCGCCGACCGCGAGCCCGGTGAGCATCACCCGGCCGTCGTCGCAGACCAGCACCGTGCGCGCGGTGATGTTGCGGTGGACCCAGCCGTGGGAGTGCAGCACCCGCAGCGCGGTGAGCACGTCGGAGGCGACCTCGGCGGCCCGGTACGGGGACAGCGGCTTCTCGGCGAGCAGCGCGGCCAGCGGGCGCGCGGCGACGTACTCGCTGACGATCCACAGCGAACCGCCCTCCGCGAACACGTCGAAGACCTGGTCGAGGCGCGGATGGTCGGGCAGGGCCGCCGCGGCCTGCGCGGCCTCCACCGCGCGCCGCACGACCGGGTCGGCGGGCCGGCGCACCGCGCCCCGGCCCCCGCCGGGCACGCCTCTGCCGCGCCGCGCGCCGTCCCGGGCGGTGAACCCCTCGGGCAGCCCCTCGGCGTCCAGCACCTCGGCCTCGACGACCTCCGGCAGCGGCACCTGCCGGACCAGGACCTCCTGGCCGCTGTAGGTGTCGAAGGCGCGGCTCTCGGTCAGCTCGTACTCGTCGGAGGGGGGCAGGGGCAGGCGGTAGCGGTCGGCGAGAACCCGTCCCGCATAGTCGTCCACGTTGCCTCCCCCGGCACTACGGTCGGTCAGTTCCGTTCTCCGGACGGCCCGTTCCCGCTCCGTACGGTCCGCAACCACTCACGATACGTGCCGGAGGCAACCCGCAGAGAGGGGATGCCACATCTGGAGTCCCGATCAGCGGGCCGGACGGATCAGGACTTCGGGCGGAACGTCCTCGTCAGCGTCCGCCACGTGTTCTTGCGCTGCGCGCCGTCCCACGCGTCGGCCCTGGCCGTGTACATCAGCCCGTACCCCAGACCGTCGTTGACGACGGTTCCCCGGTCCACGGACCGGTAGGTGACGCCGCCGTCGACGTAGGTGAACTCCCAGTCGGCCGTCTTCCAGCCGCGGTACTCCACCGCCGCGATCCGTATGCGCTTGTACTGGGGACGCACCATGGCGCGCTCCTGGTTCGTCCAGTCGGCGACCGGGTCGTCCTTGGGCGTGGTGGTCCAGCCGATGAGCAGCTTCTGGCCGTTCGGCCCGGTGAAGCGGTCGCCGGCCGCGTCGGACGACTTGAACTTCCAGCCCGCGGGCAGGCCGATCGAGTAGCCCTGCTGGCCCCGGTGCGTCGTGGCCACCCTGGCCTTGCCCGCCCCGCCGTTCCCGGCGTCCCCGGAGCTGCCCGGCGCGGCGCCGCCGCCGGTTCCGGTGGAGCCGGGGGTGGCTCCGTCGCTCGTGCCGGTGCCGGAGGACGCGGTGGCGGAGCCGTCGGTCCTGGTGCCGTCCTCGTCGTCGTTCCTGGTCTCGGCACTGGGGGTGCTCTCGGCCACGGTCGGGCCGCCGCCGGAGCCCTGGGCGCCCTTGCCGTCCTCGTCGTCGCCGCCGAGGGTGAGGGCGAGGACGGTGCCGATCACGGCGAGCACGACGACCAGTGCAATGACGACCAGCGTGCGGCGCGGCACCACGTCGGTGATCGAGGCGCGCGGGGCGGGCCGGGCGGGCAGGTCCGGCGGGGTCATCACGGGCCAGCCCGAACTACGGCCGCCCGTGGCCGCGTTGGTGTCACGCGTGCTTCCGGGCGTCCCGGCGGCGGGGCTCGCGGCGGTCGCGGACCGCGCGGCGGCCGGCTTCGCGTCCCGGGTGCGCGTCGCCGCGCCGGACGCCGCACCGGCCGCCACCGCTGCCTTGCGCACGGAGCGCAGCGCGCCGCGCAGCTTCTCCGCGGCCTCCTCGCCCCGCCTGGCGCCGCCGTCCCGCGTGCCGGGCTGCTCGGGCAGCGGCACGACGCGGGTCGCGTCGGCCGGCCGGCCGCCGGCGTCCCTGGTGTCGGGCGCGCTGAGGACGGCGGTCAGCATGGCCCGCGCGGCGCGGTCGTCGAGCCGCTGGGCGGGGTCCTTGTTGAGCAGACCGTGGATGACGTCCCGCAGGGGGCCCGCGTTCTTCGGCTCCTCCAGCGGCTCGGTCATCACCGCGGTGAGCGTCGCGATCGCGGAGCCCTTGTCGTACGGCGGGGTGCCCTCGACCGCCGCGTACAGCAGGCCGCCGAGCGACCACAGGTCGGCCGCGGGGCCGGGCTTGTGCCCGCGGGCGCGCTCCGGGGAGATGTAGGAGGGGGCGCCGACGAGCATGCCGGTCGAGGTGATGGAGGGGTCACCCTCGACCTGGGCGATGCCGAAGTCGGTGAGGACGACGCGGCCGTCGTCGGCGATCAGCACGTTGGACGGCTTCACGTCGCGGTGCAGGATGCCCTCGCGGTGCGCGGACCGCAGCACGTCGAGGACGGCGAGCCCGACCTCGGCGGCGCGGCGCGGCTCGAGGAGGCCGTCCTCCCGGATGACCTCGGCGAGGGACTTGCCCTCGACGAGCTCCATGACGATCCAGGGACGGTCGTCCTCCTGGACCACGTCGAAGACGGTCACGGCGCTGGTGTTGCGGATCCGCGCGATCGCCTTGGCCTCGCGCAGCGTCCGGGTGATCAGCCGCCGCTTCTCCTCCTCGTCGATGTTCGACGGGAAGCGGAGCTCCTTGACGGCGACCGTACGGCCGAGGGTCTCGTCCTCGGCCCGCCACACCGTCCCCATGCCGCCGCGGCCGAGCACGTCTCCCAGCCGGTACCGCCCGGCGAGGAGACGTGCGCTCTTGTCCTGACGGGATGTCCCCGCCCGCTCCGCCTCCGACATGCGTCCCCTCATGCAACCCGCCCTGACAGAGCCTTCATTGTCCCTCACCCGACAAGCGCCCGACGCCCAGGGTGCCCCTGTCCGCCCACCGGACACGGCGGGCGGAGAAGTGAGGGAACGAAGCGTTCCTCCACTCTGCAGGACGGGTCCCGACAAAGCCGGAATCCGAAGCGTGCGGATTCGGTCGAGAGCGGTCGGTTGTGACGGGCCGTCGCCCAGGTCGGCGGAGGTGCGGGTGCGCCGGCCCTCACCGGCCGCCGCCCCGGAACCGGCCGCGCACATGGCCGAGTTACGCTGCCGGGCCCGGCGGGCGGGCCCCCGGGACGCGTCCGACGGCGACCCCACACCCGCCGGGTGGCGGCCCGACGCGCAGCGGGCCACGACCCCGCCTCCCCGCCGACAGGGCAAGCGGCCCGCGGGCGGGCTACAACGGCACGATGTCCGGCGCCCCCAGGCGTGCCGCGTCCGCCGTCAGGTCGTCGGGCTGCCGCTGCGACTCCCGCTCGGCCTCCACCCGCTTCTCGTAGTACTGCACCTCGCGGTCGATCTGGTCGCTGTCCCAGCCCAGCACGGGCGCCATCAGCTCGGCGGCCTCGCGGGCGCTGCGCGTGCCCCGGTCGAACGTCTCGATGGATATGCGGGTGCGCCGGGTGAGCACGTCCTCCAGGTGGCGCGCGTCCTCGTGCGAGGCGGCGTAGACGACCTCGGCGCGCAGATAGTCGTCCGCGGCCCGCAGCGGCTCGCCCAGGGACGGGTCGGAGGCGACGAGGTCCAGCACCTCCTCGGAGAGCGACCCGTACCGCTGGAGCAGGTGCTCCACCCGGACCGGGTGGAGGCCAGTACGGGCGGCCGTGCGGGCCCGGCCGTTCCACAGGGCGTGGTAGCCCTCGGCGCCCACCAGGGGAGTCTCCTCGGTGACGCAGTCCGCCACGCGCAGGTCGAGCCCGTGCACCGCGGCGTCCACGGCGTCCTTGGCCATCACCCGGTACGTCGTGAACTTGCCGCCCGCGACCACGACCAGGCCGGGGACCGGGTGGGCGACCGTGTGCTCGCGGGACAGCTTGCTGGTGGCGTCCGACTCGCCGGCGAGCAGCGGGCGCAGGCCCGCGTACACCCCCTCCACGTCGTCCCGGGTGAGCGGCACCGCGAGGACGGAGTTCACGTGCTCCAGCAGGTAGTCGATGTCGGCGCTGGACGCGGCCGGGTGCGCCTTGTCGAGATCCCATGCCGTGTCGGTGGTGCCGACGATCCAGTGCCGGCCCCAGGGGATGACGAACAGCACGGACCTCTCCGTGCGCAGGATCAGCCCGGTGCTCGAGTGGATGCGGTCCTTGGGCACGACCAGGTGGATGCCCTTGGAGGCCCGCACGTGGATCTGGCCGCGCTCGCCGACCATCGCCTGTGTGTCGTCGGTCCACACCCCGGTCGCGTTGACCACCTGCTTGGCGCGGATCTCGTACTCGCCGCCGCCCTCCACGTCCTGCACGCGGGCGCCGACGACCCGCTCGCCCTCACGCAGGAACCCGGTGACGCGGGTGCCGTTGGCCGTCCGGGCGCCGTACGCCGCCGCCGTGCGCACGAGGTTGAGGACGAACCGTGCGTCGTCCACCTGGGCGTCGTAGTACTGCAAGGCGCCCACCAGCGCGTCCTTCTTCAAGCAGGGCGCGACACGCAGGGCGTGACGGCGGCTCAGATGGCGGTGCACGGGGAGGCCCCGTCCGTGGCTGTGAGTCATCGCCATGGCGTCGTAGAGCGCGACGCCCGTCCCGGCGTAGAGCCGCTCCCAGCCCTTGTGCTGCAGCGGGTAGAGGAACGGCACCGGGCGCACGAGGTGCGGGGCGAGCTTCTCCAGGAGCAGCCCGCGTTCCTTCAACGCCTCGCGGACGAGGCCGAAGTCCAGCATCTCGAGATAGCGCAGGCCGCCGTGGATCAGCTTGCTGGAGCGGCTGGAGGTGCCCGACGCCCAGTCGCGCGCTTCGACCAGTCCCGTGGACAGGCCGCGTGTCACCGCGTCGAGCGCCGTGCCCGCGCCGACCACTCCGCCGCCCAGCACCAGCACGTCCAGTTCGCGCTCCGCCATGGACGCCAGTGATTCGGCGCGCCGCGCCGGCCCCAGTGTCGCTGTCCTCACCGCTGCCTCCCGCTCGTCGGTCGCATCGGCCGCACCCGTCGGGCGAAGCCCGGTCTCCCACCCTCATGCCCAGATTCTGACCGGGTTGCCCGACTTCGGCCACACGCCGCCTCGGCCTGTGGACAACCGCGGGTCACAGGCTGTGGACAACCTCGCGCCCGCACACCCACCGGACACCCCGCCACAGACACCACTGGGCGACCCGCAGGACGACTCACCGAAAACCAGCGGATCAATCCCGCATATCGGTCATATTTACTCCTAGTCTGACATTGCGCTCGCCTGTCCAGTCCTCAGCGCTTGCGCACCTGTCGTACTCCGGCTATTGGGAAGGACGGTCCACGCCATGCCCGCAGATCTCGCCGTCATCGGACTCGGCCCGTTCGGACTGCCCCTGGCCCAGGCCGCCGTCGCCGCCGGCATCCCCACCGTCGGGTACCGGACCGGCCCCGAGCCCGGTTCCCTCAGCCCCGCCGAGCAGCGGCGCATGCTCGCGCAGGGCTTCCGGGTCACCACCAGCGCGGCCGAGCTGGGCCGGGTGCGCACCGCCGTGATCTGCGCCCCCACCGCGCCCGCCGCCGACGGCGGGCTCGACCTCGGGCAGGTCGAGGCGGCCGCCCGCACCCTCGCCGCGCAGCTCCGCCCGCACACCACCGTGATCCTGGAGTCCCCCGTGCCGCCCGGCACCACGGAGGGCCCGCTGCTGCGGCTGCTGGAGTCGGGCTCCGGCCTGCGCGCGGGCCGCGACTTCCACCTCGCCCACTGCCCCAGCCGCGTCGACCCCGGCAACCGCGACTTCACCCCCGCCAACACCCCGAAGGTCATCGGCGGCCTCACCCCCGCCTGCACCGAGTCGGCGGCGGCCTTCTACGGCCGCATCACCGACAAGGTGGTCCGCGCCCGCGGCCCCCGCGAGGCCGAGACCGTGCAGCTGCTGGAGACCAACTTCCGGCACGTCAACATCGCCCTCGTCAACGAGATGGCCGCCCTCTGCCACGACCTGGGCATCGACCTGTGGGACGTGCTGCGCTGCGCGGAGACCAAACCCTTCGGCTTCCTCGCCTTCCGCCCCGGACCCGGCGTCGGCGGCCACACCGTCCCCCAGGACCTCACCGCGCACGCCGGCCGCACCCTGCGCATGGCGGAACTGGCCCAGGAGGTCAACGGCCGCATGCCCCGCTACGTCGTGCAGCGCGCCGCCGCCCTGCTCAACGAGCACGGCAAATCGGCACGCGGGGCGCGCGTGCTGCTCCTCGGGGTCACCTACAAGGCCGACCTCGCCGACCTCCAGGGCAGCCCCGCGCAGGAGATCGCGGTCCGCCTGATGGAACTGGGCGCCTCGGTCAGCTACCACGACCCGCACGTCCCGTCCTGGAACGTCCTGGACCGCCCCGTCCCCCGCGCCGACTCCCTCTACGAGGCCGCCGCCGACGCCGACCTCACGATCCTCCTCCAGCAACACCGCACGTACGACCTCCAGGGCCTCTCGGTGAAGGCCCAGCTCCTCCTGGACACGCGCGGCGCGACACCTACGGGGGCGGCGCACCGGTTGTGAGAGGGGGCGCGCGGCGGGCTTCCGTGTCACGGAGGCTGCTGGTGGGCGGGACGCCGCGCGGGTACGGACTTCACCGTCCACAAACGGATCCGGTCCCAGCGGGTGGGCCTGCGGTGGCGTCCCCATGGGCGCCCCCGGCCACCACACGCGCCGTTGGACACACGAAGGGGGCCGGTCACCCGTTCAGGTGACCAGCCCCTTTCCGTGCAGTACGGAGAACCGCCCAGCGACTACCGGCGGTGCTGGCTGTCCGCCACCGTGACCTCGACCCGCTGGAACTCCTTCAGCTCGCTGTAGCCCGTGGTGGCCATCGCGCGGCGGAGGGCGCCGAAGAGGTTCATGGAGCCGTCGGGGGTGTGGGACGGGCCGGTGAGGATCTCCTCCAGCGTGCCCACCGTGCCGAGGTCGACCTTCTTGCCGCGCGGCAGCTCCTCGTTGACGGCCTCCATGCCCCAGTGGTGGCCGCGGCCCGGCGCGTCGGTGGCACGGGCCAGCGGGGAGCCCATCATCACGGAGTCCGCGCCGCAGGCGATCGCCTTGGGCAGGTCGCCGGACCAGCCGACGCCGCCGTCCGCGATGACGTGCACGTAGCGGCCGCCGGACTCGTCCATGTAGTCGCGGCGGGCGGCGGCCACGTCGGCGACCGCGGTGGCCATCGGCACCTGGATGCCCAGCACGTTGCGCGTGGTGTGCGCGGCGCCGCCGCCGAAGCCGACCAGCACGCCGGCCGCACCGGTGCGCATCAGGTGCAGCGCGGCGGTGTAGGTGGCGCAGCCGCCGACGATCACCGGGACGTCCAGCTCGTAGATGAACTGCTTCAGGTTCAGCGGCTCGTGCGAGCCGGAGACGTGCTCCGCGGACACCGTGGTGCCGCGGATGACGAAGATGTCCACGCCCGCGTCGACGACGGCCTTGGAGAACTGGGCGGTGCGCTGCGGGGAGAGCGCGGCGGCGGTGACGACGCCGGAGTCCCGCACCTCCTTGATGCGCTGCCCGATCAGCTCCTCCTTGATCGGAGCGGCGTAGATCTCCTGGAGTCGGCGGGTGGCCGCCTCGTCCGGCAGGCCCACGATCTCGTCGAGCAGCGGCTGCGGGTCCTCGTAGCGGGTCCACAGGCCCTCGAGGTTCAGCACGCCGAGGCCGCCGAGCTCGCCGATGCGGATCGCGGTGGCCGGCGAGACGACCGAGTCCATGGGAGCGGCCAGGAACGGCAGCTCGAAGCGGTAGGCGTCGATCTGCCAGGCGATCGAGACCTCCTTCGGGTCCCGCGTACGGCGGCTGGGGACGACCGCGATGTCGTCGAAGGCGTACGCCCGGCGGCCGCGCTTGCCGCGCCCGATCTCGATCTCAGTCACGTCTGTGGCCTTTCCCTGTTGCGTTGCAGCGCCTTCCAGTATCCCCGACGGCCGCGGCGCCCACCGCCCCGGACGCGGGGCGAGGGCGGCCCCGGTGGTCCGGAGCCGCCCTCGGGAAGCCCGCCGCTACTGACGGCTGTAGTTCGGTGCCTCGACCGTCATCTGGATGTCGTGCGGGTGGCTCTCCTTGAGGCCCGCCGAGGTGATCCGGACGAAGCGGCCGCCTGCCTGGAGCTCGGGGACGGTGCGACCGCCGACGTAGAACATCGACTGGCGCAGACCGCCGACGAGCTGGTGGACGACGGACGACAGCGGACCGCGGTAGGGCACCTGGCCCTCGATGCCCTCGGGCACCAGCTGCTCGTCGGAGGCGACGCCCTCCTGGAAGTAACGGTCCTTGGAGAAGGACTTGCGGTCGCCGCGGGTCTGCATGGCGCCCAGCGAACCCATGCCGCGGTACGACTTGAACTGCTTGCCGTTGATGAACAGCAGCTCGCCCGGCGACTCCTCGCAGCCCGCGAGCAGCGAGCCGAGCATCACCGTGTCGGCGCCCGCGACGAGCGCCTTGGCGATGTCGCCGGAGTACTGCAGACCGCCGTCGCCGATGACCGGCACGCCGGCCTCCTTGGCGGCCAGCGCGGCCTCGTAGATCGCCGTGACCTGCGGGACGCCGACGCCGGCGACGACACGCGTGGTGCAGATGGAGCCCGGGCCGACACCGACCTTGATGCCGTCGCAGCCCGCGTCGACGAGCGCCTTGGCGCCGTCACGGGTGGCGATGTTGCCGCCGATCACGTCGACGCCGGAGGAGTTCGACTTGATCTTGGCGACCATGTCGCCGACCAGCCGGGAGTGACCGTGCGCGGTGTCGACGACGATGAAGTCGACGCCCGCCTCGATCAGCGCCTGGGCGCGCTCGAACGCGTCACCGGCGACGCCGACCGCGGCGCCGACCAGCAGACGGCCCTCTCCGTCCTTGGCGGCGTTCGGGTACTTCTCGGCCTTGACGAAGTCCTTGACCGTGATGAGGCCCTTGAGGACGCCGGCGTCGTCGACCAGCGGAAGCTTCTCGATCTTGTGGCGGCGCAGCAGCTCCACGGCGTCCGGGCCGGAGATGCCGACCTTGCCGGTCACCAGCGGCATCGGCGTCATGACCTCGCGCACCTGACGGGAGCGGTCGGTCTCGAAGGCCATGTCACGGTTGGTGACGATGCCCAGCAGCTTCTTGTTGCCGTCGGTCACCGGGACACCGCTGATGCGGAACTTCGCGCAGAGCGCGTCGGCCTCGGCGAGCGTGGCGTCCGGGTGGATCGTGATGGGGTCGGTGACCATGCCCGACTCGGACCGCTTCACCAGGTCGACCTGGTTGGCCTGGTCCTCGATGGACAGGTTGCGGTGCAGCACGCCGACGCCGCCCTGGCGGGCCATCGCGATCGCCATGCGGGACTCGGTCACCTTGTCCATGGCGGCGGACAGCAGCGGGATGTTGACCCGCACGTTCTTGGAGACGTACGAGGCGGTGTCGATCTCGTCGGGTGCCATGTCCGACGGGCCCGGCAGCAGCAGCACGTCGTCGTAGGTCAGCCCGAGTGTCGCGAATTTTCCGGGCACTCCGTCGACGTTGGCAGTCATGACACCTTCCCCAAATGGCCTTGATCGGTGCGGATGTCCATGCTAACGGGAAGCGTGGGTGTCTCATTCCACGGTTCCGCACGGTCCCCGGCTTCGTATGTTCGTACGGGAACGGCTGATCGTCCGTTCATCCGCATGTGACGCGTGCGCGAAGAGGCGGTGCGGGGACGGGTGTTACTGCTCCGCCAGGGCCCGCAGCCGGCTCAGCGCGCGGTGCTGCGCCACCCGGACCGCGCCGGGTGACATTCCCAACATCTGACCGGTCTCCTCCGCGGTGAGCCCCACGGCGATGCGCAGGAGGATCAGCTCGCGCTGGTTCTCGGGCAGGCTGGCCAGCAGTTTCTTGGCCCACTCCGCGTCGCTGCTGAGCAGGGCGCGCTCCTCGGGGCCGAGCGAGTCGTCGGGCCGCTCCGGCATCTCGTCGGACGGCACGGCGGTCGAACCGGGGTGCCGCATGGCGGCGCGCTGGAGGTCGGCGACCTTGTGGGAGGCGATCGCGAAGATGAACGCCTCGAAGGGCCGGCCGGTGTCCTTGTAGCGGGGCAGCGCGAGCAGCACCGCCACGCAGACTTCCTGGGCGAGGTCCTCGACGAAGTGCCGGGCGTCGCCCGGCAGGCGGGAGAGACGGGTGCGGCAGTAGCGCAGGGCGAGGGGATGGACGTGGGCGAGCAGGTCGTGCGTGGCCTGCTCGTCTCCGTCGACCGCGCGGTGGACGAGCGCACCGATCGCCCCCTGGGCCGTGCCCGCCTCGTCGTCGCGCATCGGTCCATGGTGCCCTGCGGACGCGGGGTCCGTAGCACCGTGTCCTTGGTTGTGCACCGAAGCGTTATGAGCAGGTGCGCCGGAAGTCATCCTTTGCGCCCTCCCCTTCCGCTCGACCGACTCGTCCCCGAGGAACTCCACACCTCAAGGATGCGGCATCCGCCGCGAAACGAGCAGCGGGTCCCTCCCGGCCGCGGCGAACACCACGTCCGCCGTGTGCGCCGGCCCACGCGTGCAGCCCCTGGCGGACCCGCGTGTACGGGGCCCGCGCCCGGGGTTCGCCGCTGCCGGCACAGCTCGCGGCCATGCGGAGCATCACGAGGACCGGGGCCGCAGCCGCTCGGCAGAGACACGGATGTCCGTACGAGAAATACGCACGGCCGACGCCTCGGCGCCGAAGGGCACCAACCACCGCGTCCCGTCAGGCCGACGCGTACCGGACCCGGGCCCGGGCACGCACCCGGACCCCGCGCCGGTAAGGCGCCCCGTGCCCCGGCCTGCACGGCCCGCAGGACGGGACGGCCTAGCGCACCAGGCCCCACCGGAACCCGAGCGCCACCGCGTGCGCCCGGTCCGAGGCGCCGAGCTTCTTGAAGAGACGGCGCGCGTGGGTCTTCACCGTGTCCTCGGAGAGGAACAGCTCGCGGCCGATCTCCGCGTTGGAGCGGCCGTGACTCATGCCCTCAAGCACCTGGATCTCACGCGCGGTGAGCGTGGGCGCCGCGCCCATCTCGGCCGAGCGCAGCCGGCGCGGGGCGAGCCGCCAGGTCGGGTCGGCGAGCGCCTGCGTGACCGTGGCGCGCAGCTCCGCGCGGGAGGCGTCCTTGTGCAGATAGCCGCGGGCGCCGGCGGCCACCGCGAGGGCGACGCCGTCCAGGTCCTCGGCGACCGTGAGCATGATGATGCGTGCTCCGGGGTCGGCGGAGAGCAGCCGCCGTACTGTCTCGACGCCGCCCAGACCGGGCATGCGCACGTCCATCAGAATCAGGTCCGAGCGGTCGGCGCCCCAGCGGCGGAGGACTTCCTCGCCGTTGGCCGCCGTCGTCACGCGCTCGACGCCGGGCACGGTCGCGACCGCGCGGCGGAGCGCCTCTCGGGCAAGCGGGGAGTCGTCGCAGACGAGGACGGAAGTCATGGCCGCCCTCCGCAGCTGATGCGCGTCACCTTGAGCCTCCAGGCTGGTACGAAATCGTCACCTTGCGGTCGACCGTCTCGGACGCCCGCCCGAGCGCTTGTTCTTTCAACCGCCTCGCACTCTCAACGACGGTCACTCGAAAGAGTTACGGGGCCGTCTGCCATCTTCGGCACTCTACGTGAGGAGGCGCTCACGGTGGAGACACGCGCGACATACCCCCGAACTTTCATCACAACCCATGCCCCATTCAGCCCCTTTTCTTCCCCTTTGATGGTGTCCGGAGCTAGATTCGCAATGAGTCATATTTTCATCTCCTTTGATCGTAGTTGTACGGTCGTGGACACCGGATCCGCCCAGTAACGGCTACAAGGGGTCACGCAATGGCAGATTTCTCCCGCCTTCCCGGACCGAACGCGGACCTGTGGGACTGGCAGCTCCTGGCTGCCTGCCGCGGGGTGGACAGCTCGCTCTTCTTCCACCCGGAGGGCGAACGGGGCGCCGCCCGAAGCGCACGCGAGAACTCGGCCAAGGAGGTCTGCATGAGGTGCCCGGTACGCGCCGAGTGCGCCGCACACGCGCTGGCGGTGCGCGAGCCGTACGGCGTGTGGGGCGGCCTGACCGAGGACGAACGCGAAGAACTGATGGGGCGGGCGCGCAACCGGCTGGTGTCGGCGTCGGGCGCCGGCGGACACGCCACCGCCTCGAACACCTGAAGGAACGTTTCTCCGGAAAAGAACCCCAGGCACGCACGCGTGCCCACGCTCTGTCAGCCGCACGCCGGTCACTCGGCGCCTTCAGGCGGCCGAGGCGGCTCAGGCGGCCGCGGCGGCCGCGGCGGCCCAGGCGGCTTCCCTCACCTGGCGGCGGCCGCCGCCAGCTTCTCCAGCGTCGCGGTGACCGCGGGGACCTGGGCGAGGTCCGGCAGGGTGAGCGCGACGATCTCCCGCCGCACGGCGGGCTCCAGGTCCACGGTGCGTACGCCGCGCGGCCGCAGCGACTCCAGCGCGAGCTGCGGCAGGACCGCGACCCCGAGTCCCGCGCCGACCAGACCGGCGACCGCCGGGTAGTCGTCGGTCGCGAAGTCGATGCGGGGGGTGAAACCCGCCGTCTCGCACACCTCGACGAGCTGGCCCCGGCAGCGCGGGCAGCCCGCGATCCACGGCTCCTCGGCGAGGTCGCCGATGGCGACCGACCCCGCGCGGGCCAGCCGGTGCCGTTCCGGCACGAGCCCGACCAGCCGGTCCGACAGCAAGGGCCGCACCACCAGGTCCTCCCACTCCTCCGCGCCGCTCGCGCCCTCGTAGCGGAAGGCGAGGGCCACGTCGCAGTCGCCGTCGCGCAGCATCCGCACGGAGCGGGGCGGCTCGGCCTCCTCCAGGGAGACCCGGGTGCCGGGGTGGGCGTCGCGCAGGGCGGCGAGGGCGGTCGGCACGAGTGTGGAGCTGCCGCTGGGGAACGACACCAGCCGGACCCGTCCGGCGCGCAGCCCTGCGATGGCCGCGACCTCTTCCTCCGCGGCGGTGAGCCCGGCGAGGATGCCCGCCGCGTGCCGCACCAGCGCGTCGCCGGCCTGGGTCAGCCGCATCTCGCGGCCGGTGCGGACGAGCAGCGGCGTGCCGGCGGACGCCTCCAGGGCCTTCATCTGCTGACTGACGGCGGGCTGGGTGCACCCCAGTTCACGGGCGGCGGCGGAGAAGGAACCGGTGGAGGCCACGGCGCGCAGCACGCGGAGGTGGCGGGCTTCGATCACACCGCCAGGATACGCACAGGGATAAGCCTGCCTTTGATCAACCGGGAATTAATGCGTCGACGCTTTGATATGCATGCCCTACCGTGCACCGCATGAAGCTTCTGTCTGTGAACCTGGGCCGCCCGAAGCCCGTCCCCTACACCGGTCAGCGCGACGGCCTGACCGGTATCGACAAGCGTCCGGTGGAGGGGCCGGTGCGGGTGTCGGCGCCCGGCGCGAAGGGCATCGGCGGGAGCGGACTGGCGGGGGACGCGGTGTGCGAGACGCGGCACCACGGCGGGGACGACCAGGCGGTGTACGCGGTGGCCCGCGAGGACCTCGACGAGTGGGAGCGCGCGCTGGGGCGCACGCTGCCCGCCGGCTCGTTCGGCGAGAACCTCACCACCGTGGGCGTCGACGTCTCCGGGGCGCTGATCGGCGATCGCTGGGCCGTGGGGCCCGAGGTCGTCCTGGAGGTCACGTCCGGGCGTATTCCTTGCCGCACCTTCCAGGGCCATCTGGGTGAGGACGGCTGGGTCAGGCGCTTCACCGACCGGGCCGCGCCGGGTGCGTACCTGCGGGTGATCACGCCGGGCGAGGTGCGCGCGGGGGACGCCGTACGCGTCGTGCACCGGCCGGACCACGACGTGACCGTGGCTCTTCAATTCCGGGCGGTGACGACGGAGCGGGCCCTGCTCCCCCGGCTGCTGGCGGCGGGGGACGCGCTGCACCCGGAGGCGCTGCGGAAGGCGCGGGAACATGTGGAGAAGTACGGCGCGGGCGTGGAGGTCTGACCGTACGTCGGCGTGTGTCCTGGAGGACCGGTGTCGGCCCGAACCACAGAGCGGACGGCTCCGCTCCGGGTCACTACTCTTGCGCCATGACAACGGCTCTGATTACGGGATCGACGGCGGGGATCGGTGCCGCGTTCGCGCGGCGGCTGGCGGCCGACGGCCACGACCTGGTGCTCGTGGCCCGGAACACCGCCCGGCTTCGGGAACAGGCGACCGAGCTGCACGACCGCCACGGCATCGAGGCGGAGGTGCTGACCGCCGACCTGTCCGAGGACAAGGGCATCGAGGCGGTGGAGCGCCGGCTCGCCGACCGCCGCAACCCGGTCGACCTGCTGATCAACAACGCCGGGTTCGGTCACAAGGGCCGCTATCTCGAGGTCCCCATGTCCGACGAGCTGACGATGCTCAAGGTCCACTGCGAGGCCGTGCTGCGGCTGACGTCGGCGGCGGTGGAGGCGATGCGGGAGCGCGGACGCGGCGGAGTCGTGAACGTCGCCTCGACCGCGGCGTTCGTGCCGCGCGGGACGTACGGGGCGTCGAAGGCGTGGGTCGTGCAGTTCACGCAGGGCGCGGCGCAGGACCTGGCCGGTCACGGCGTACGGCTGATGGCGCTGTGCCCCGGCTTCGTGCGCACCGAGTTCCACGAGCGGGCCGGCATGGGCACGGACAACATCCCGCGGTGGATGTGGCTGGACGCAGACAAGGTCGCCGCGGCGGCGCTGGCGGACCTGGCCCGGGGCAAGTCGCTGTCCGTCCCCGACCCGCGGTACAAGGTGCTGATGGGCGCGTCGAAGCTGGTCCCGCGGAACCTGCTGGGCGGCATCTCCTCGAAGACCGGCCGCAAGTACGGGCCCCGCTGACACGCCGGGACGCGGGCCGCGCCCCGGAGGACAATGGGCGTGACACGACCAGCCGACCCTGGCCCGGGTGCCGGAGGTGACGTGATGACCTTCGTACAGCTCATCGACTGCAGGACGGACCGGTTCGAGGAGCTGGACCGGCTCATGGACCAGTGGGTGGAGCAGACCAGGGGGAGGCGTACGGCGACGCACGCGGTGGTCGGCAGGGACCGCGGCGACACGTCGCACCTGGTGGAGATCGTGGAGTTCCCCTCGTACGAGGAGGCGATGCGGAACTCGAAACTGCCGGAGACCGACCGGATCTTCCGGGAGATGACCGCCCTGTGCGAGGGGACGCCGACCTTCACCGATCTGGACGTGGTGCGCGACGCGCGGCTGAACGCGGACACGGCCGGCCGCTTCTTCGAGGTCGTGACCGCCTCCTACGACCTGTCCCCGCTGGCGGACCTGGTCGAGGAGGACTACCACGACCACGACCCGAAGAACGAGCAGGATGTCGTCGGCCTGAAGGCGCTGACCCGCGAGCTGGACGGATGGCGCGCCAGTTTCGACTTCAGGTTCCGCGTGGAGGACCGCATGGCCCAGGGCGACCGGGTCTGCACCCGCTGGACCTGGGAGGGCATCCACAAGGGCGACTTCCTCGACATCCCGGCCACGGGCAAGCGGGCCACGATGACCGGAATGACAGTCCTCCGCTTCAGCCCTTCCGGGAAGATCGCGGAGGGGTGGTGGGAGTACGACCGGCTGGGGCTGCTGGGGCAGCTGGGGGTGCTGGAGCCGCCGGAGCTGTGACCGTCCCGAACCGGCCCTTCCCTCACCGGAAACGGCTGTGGAAGGACGACGCGTCCGCCCGCGCCCAGCGGTTGAGTGTCTCGCTCTCGTCGTCGTAGGTGAGCCACGTGCCGTCGCCCAGTGGGCGAACGTCTCCGTCGACAGGGCCCGTCGGGTACGTGACCACCCCGCGTATGCGCAGGGTGCGGGCATCAAGCAACCAGTGGCGGGCCCGCTCCGGGTCCCTGTCGGAGTCGGCCGTCGAGGCGATGACCGTGTCGGAGTCGACGAAGCCGCAGCCGTAGTCCCAGTAAGCCTCGTCCTCGCCCACGGCCGGCTCGGGCTCCTTCCGCTCGGCGATCACCGCGCCGTCCGGGGCGTGCAGGCGCAGGTCCGCTCCGTATTGCTCGACCGTCAGGAAGCCGGGGTACCCCGGGTGAACGTCCGTCAGAATGCGGTTCCGGTCCTCGTTCAGGTCCCAGCTCGTCAGCATCTCCCTGTCCCAGCGTGCCCAGTACAGCAGGATGCCGTCCTGCCCCATGCCGATGCACAGCCCCATGTGGACACCGTCCGGATGGGAGAGGTGGTTCGAACCGGCCGCCGCGCTGTCCAGTGGCAGCCTCGCCAATTCCCGTCCGTCGCGGGCGTCCAGGACCACCCAGCGCTCCTGCCAGTCACCCGGCTCCGGTTGCCCCACGACGTGCGCCCACACGAGCCGGCCGTCGTCCGAGATCCGGCAGGAGCCGTGCTCCGAACCGCGGCACACCTCCTGCTCGTCACCTGTGTGCGGGTGATCGAGCTCGGGGCCCCAGCAGCTGTGCCGGTACTCCCACAGCGTCTTCCCGTCCGCCCCCATGGCCCGTACCGAGCGCTGTCCCGAGAACACCGCGAACGTGCCGTCGGGGCTCACCGAGTGAACGCCCTGGTCCCACCTGGGCCAGGGAAGGGGAAAGACGGCCTTCGGCGCGCGCTCCCCCGAGAACAGCTCGCGGAGGTCGTAGACCTCCAGTTCGTGCCCGTTCCGGAGGAGAGCGCGATACGGGTCGTCCCTCCGGTCTTCGAGCGCGAAGCCGCTGACCAGCTCGCGTCCGCCCGGCAGCCTCACCGAATCGCGCAGTTGTGCGGTGATCGACATGGCCCGAAGCTAACGGACCCCGCTGACAACGCGATCCACTTCTCGCACAGACCTTCACTCAACGCGTCCACGTGCGCACGCTGCGTGCGGTAGCGTCGCCTCGACATCACGTCTTCCGCGTGCCACGCCGGGCACGGAACGAAGACGGCCCCCGCGACGGTTGCAGCCGTCCGCGAGGGCCTGGACCACCAGTGGAAGTAGGGCTCCCACAGTGATTTACCGGCACCATATCGCGCCCCCGCGCGCCTTCACGCAGTTCTCCCACGACCTCATCCGGCACCCCCGGCTTTCCTCCGACGCCGTGCGGCTGCTGACCTGGCAGCTCTCCCTCCCGGAGGGGGCGCGTGAGTCGTTGTCCCGCACCGCCGAGCGCGCCCGTATCGGGGCGTGCGCCTTCACGAGGGCCAAACGGCAGCTCAAGGAAGAGGGGTTCGTGCACGAGCGGCGGCTCCAGGGGCCCGGTGGTCACTGGGTCACCCAACAACTCGTCTCCAAGGTGCCGTTGGCTGCCGCCGAGGCCGCCAAGCTCCTCGGGCGGATGCCCGTCCACGCACCCTCTGCCGATGCGTCACCGCAGGTCGCTCCGAGTCCCCGCATTCCGGCCGTCGGTACTCCGACCCCTCCGTCCACCGACGGTCATCCAAGGAAAGACCTCGGGGAAGACACCTCTCACCGTCCCGCCGAGCCGGAGCGGGAACCGGCCCCCGAGACAACCGAGGTCCCCGAATCCGCCAGCGCCCTCGTCGCCGCCCTCCCCCGCCTCTCCCCCGACCTGCGCCGCATCCCCCGGGGCATGCACGACGAACTGGCCCAGCTCGTCTCCGCCTGGTTCGCGGCCGGTCACACCCCCACCGCCGTCCGCACCCACATCCTGCGCGGCCTCCCCGACGACGGCACCCCCGTCCACCGCCCCGGCGGCCTTCTGCGCTACCTGCTCCGGGACGTCCCGCCCGTGCCCACCCCGGCCGGCCGTGCCCCGGCCTCCGAGCGGCCCGTTCCCGGACGCCCGTCCGGTCGCCTCGCCGCTCTCCGCGAATGCGAGGGCGACCACGTACAGGCGACACTCTTCCGGCCGACCGGCGACGAAACCCTCTGCCGACGCTGTCTCTACTCATCGCCGGCCGGTGCACGGTCCGACGGAGCCGGGAACGATCCCGTACGGCTGCAGCGGGGGCACCGGAGCTGACGGACGACAACGGGGTGCGCCGGCTCGCCGAAGACGCCGAAGAGGCATGGCTCAACCGGCTGGCCGATGAGGCAGAGTCCGTGGGAACCGACGGATCGGTCTCGCTCGAAGAGATGGCCGCCCTGCTCAGGCGACGGACAGGGGGGATCCGTCGGCGGTCGATGTGACGGCCCTCCGAGGGCACAACGCCCGGTACCGACTCAGGGTCGGCGAGAGCAGCGCAGGCACGGTCCGCGACGGTGACCCACGGCCGCGACGCCAAGGTGCGGCTCACCAGGGTGGACGGCTGATACGTCCCCATCAGGGCCCCGCGCGCTGAAGCACGTCGTACTTCCTGACCGGGCTGACGTCCTCCGTGCCGGGTCCGGCATGCACGCATCCTAGGTCCGCCAACGGCACGCACCCGTACGCGCCTTGCAACCTTCTCCCCTGCTCACAGGTCACAGCTCACAGAAAAGAGGGGGGAAGCAATGATGACCCGTGCCCCGTACCGTTCGCTGCGCGGCCTGGCCGCCGTCACCGCGCTGCTCGCGCTCGCGGCCGTCGGCTGTTCCGAGGCGTCCGAGGTCGTCGACGACGCCAAGGACGGGGCGAAGAAGGCCGCCCGGCAGCGGTCGGTGTTCTCGCTCGACGTGGGGGACTGCTACAACCCGAACGGCGGCAAGGTCGAGGGCGAGGCGTATCTCGCCGAGGTCGTGCCGTGCGACGAGGCGCACCAGGGGGAGGTCGTGGGCGAGTTCGCGCTCGACGGCGGTTCCGAGTACCCCGGGGACGAGAAGGTCGTCGAGATCGCCGACGGGCGCTGCGCCGTCGAGGCGCAGACGTACGCACCGGACACCTGGGCGCTCCCCAGGGCGTCGGCCTGTCGCACTACACGCCCACCCGGGAGAGCTGGGCGACCGGCGACCGCGCCGTGAGCTGCACGTACACCGTGGAGAAGGGCACCTTCAAGGGCTCGCTGAACACCGCGAAGTCCTTCGAGCCCGACCAGCTCACCTTTCTGAAGGGGTCGAACGCCGTCTACGAGGCGATGTGGGCCCACCAGCCCGTGTCGGACGACGTCGAGGCCGCCCTGAAGGACTACAAGGCGCAGGCCAAGGCCGTCGCGGCCGCACTCGACACGCACGTCGAGGGACTCGCCGGCATCGACGGCACCGAGGCCGGCAAGCTCCGGACGACGCTCACCAAGGCGGCCGAGCAGTGGGAGAAGGCCGCGAACGCCCCCGACGCCGACGCCTTCTACCTCGCCTACGACCGGGCGTTCACCCTCATCGACCCGAACAAGACGGTCCCCGCCCGCGAGGAGCTGGGCCTCGCCACCACCGTCCCGGCCGACGACGCGGAGGTCTGGGCGGGCTGAGGGCCGGCCCGGTTCACGCCGGCGGCCAGACGATGCCCGCCTCCTCGAGGACGCGGCCGTACCTGCGGCGCCGGCGCCGGGCGATCAGCAGGCCCAGCCCCCACAGGACGGCGAAGAACAGCCAGACGCCCGCGCACACCAGCAGCGCGCCCCCGGAGAAGCCGGTCTGGGACAGCGGGATCAGCATGACCAGCGGCAGGACCAGCAGCAGGATCAGCCCGCGCCGCCGGTGCGTGCGGCTGTGGTCGACCATGATGCGGGCGTGGAGGAGGTCCACCTCGCGTCGCGCCTCCGGCAGCGGTTCCAGGCGGCGCCCGCCGGGACGCATGCCCGGCAGCGGACCGCCGTTCAAGGCGTCCGGGTGGAGCGCGGCGGTGCGCGCCGCCCGCTCCGCCGCGTCCGGCATCCTCCGGAACGCGAAGTACGGGTTCGGGCTGCCCTTGGGCGAGAGCGGCGACAGCCCGGCGTACCGGTAGCCGTACTGCTCGACGACGTACGCGAACGCCGCGAACTGCCGCCACGACCGCTGGGTGTGACGGACGTCGTACCGCTCGGCGCCGCGCGCGCCCTCCCGCAGCAGCGCCTTGAGCTGCGCCTGCAGCAGCATCTCGCCTCCTGGTCGGTCCCGGGCCGTCGTGCCGCGCCGCTATGTCGTGAACGCGTGACGATGTGACGTCGGCGGTGGCGCGTCCGTGCGCCGCACGGATAGCTTCCTATCACCTGATCGGACCGGTTCCCCAGCTCGGGACCGGTCCGGCGCACGACGGCACAGCTCAAGGGGGACGTCCCAGTGGGTTCTTCCAAGTACCCCACTCTCGGTTTCGACCCGGCACCGGGGGACCTGGAAACGGTCCGGCTGATGGTCAAGGCGATCGGCCGGGTCAACCGGGAGAGCGGTACCGCGCAGACCCAGCTGGGCCGGATCGGCACGTCCGACGGGATCTGGGACGGCAAGGCCGCCGACACCTTCGTCAAGTCCGTCGACAAGATCCCGCCCTACCTGAAGCGCGCGCTCGACTCCCTCGGCTCCGCCCACCGGGCGCTGGCCGCCTGGGAGACCAGCCTCGACCGGTTCCAGACGCGGGCCCGCGCCCTGGAGGAGGAGGCCGTCGCCGCGGCGAAGAAGGTGAGCGCCGCCAAGGGCGCCCTGGACGGCCTGCCGGACGACACCTCCGGGATGTCGGACGAGGAGAAGGAGAAGCACGACAAGTCCGCGAAGGACAAGCGACGCGCGTACGAGACGGCCGACGGTGAGCTGGAGGCCGTGCGGAGCCGCGCCCGCACGCTGCACTCCGAGTACGTCACCGCGGCGGACACCACGGCCCGCGCCCTGAAGGACGCGGCGGACGACGCCCCGCCCGAGCCCGGCTGGTTCGACGACCTCGTCGACGGTCTCACCGAGTTCCTCTCCGACGCGTGGGACACGATCACCGACCCCGACTTCTGGAAGCTCGTCGGCGACCTCCTCGCCGACATCGCCATGGTCATCGGTGTGGTGTGCCTGGTCGCGATGCTGCTCGGCACCGGTGTGGGCGCGCTCGGCCTCATCGGTTTCCTCGTCGGCCTGGGCGCGCTGGCCGCGCACGGCGCCGCCATGGCCGGCGGGGCCGAGGGCGTCACCTGGGAGACCCTCGCCTGGGACGCGCTCGGCGTGGTCGCGGGCGGGGTGGGCCTGGCCGGGGCCAAGCTCGCTCAGGGAGGACGGCTGCTGGTGCAGTCCGGCAGGTCGCTGCGGGCGGCAGAGGGCTTCATGGCGACACTCGGCAAGATCGGGTCCGGCGGCTGGGGCAACATCGCGAAGATCCCCAGCGGCATGGCCAACTCGATGCGCGGTCTCGCCATGGCGGGCCGCGGCTGGGTGCATGTCGCCACCGGGACGGCACTGGACTTCACCGGCACCGTCACCGGGGTCGGCCTCGCCGCCGGCTCCAACGCCAACGACAGCCGCTGGACGGACGGCGACTGGAACGTCTCGGACATCCCCGTCGTCGGCCCGATCGCCGGCTTCGCCGCCTACGAGCCGCCGGACGACGAGCCCGCCACCCTGGCGCCGGGCCCCCTGGGCACCCGGTTCGACCCGGCCGGCACGCTCACCTCGGCCGGCGACAGCTTCAGCAGGCATCTGGGCCAGTCGGACCTCGGGACCGCCGCATGACGCGGAGCCCCGTCGAGGCGGCGGACGGCCGGCAGGTGCCCTACGCGTTCCGCTGCACGGTTCCCGACGAGTTCGTGCGGCTTCCCGACCCCGGCGCCGTCGACGGCTGGTACGAGTCGCTGGTCCGGCTGGTCCCCGACGCCGACGAGACGCACCTGGCCGCGGTCGCGCAGCAGCTGCGCGCCGCCCTGCCGGGGCTGTCCCGGGGCGGGGAGGAGACGGTCGACATGACCGCGCTGTGCCTGGGCACCGAGGACGTCGGGGGCGAGGAGCGCCTGTCGATGGGGCTGCTGGCGGTGACCGTCCGGCCGAGCGGACACCGCGACCGGCTGCTGACCGCCGAGGGCGTCTACCGGGCCAAGGAGCGGCGGTTCTTCTCCGGGGAGAGCGACCTGCGTGAGCTGGACTTCCCCCTGGGCAAGGGGGTGCAGGGCCGCCAGGACATGGTGCTGGCGGCCAAGCTGCCCTGCGGCCCGGGGGTGATGTCGACGTCGCTGCGGATGGTCACCCTGCCGTCCCGCCTGATCGCCGAGGCCGGCCTCGGCGACCTCGCCGCCGGGGAGGACGTACGCCCGCAGCTCCCCATGGCGACGCTGCAGCTGGTCGTTCCCGCCCCGCGCGACTACTGCGTGTACGTGACGATCTCGACGCCGTCGGTGTTCCTGCTCGACTCCTACAGTGCGCGGCTGGCCCGCATCGGGCGCACCTTCAGCTTCGACGGGCCGGACGAGCCAGGTCAGGCCACGGGCTGACGAGGACTCACGTGCCGCCCTCGGCACGCTTCTTGCGCAGCTCCTCCGACAGCTTCCCGTCGAGTCCGAGGAACTCGTCGGACGCCTTCCGCGCGAACTTCGACACGCCCTTGGTCAGCTTCGCCAGTTCCCCGAAGCCGTAGTCCCAGGATTCGGCGAAGTCGTCGCAGGCCGACTCCAGACCGCTGTGGCCGATCTGGCGGGCGTCGGCGTGCTTCAGCTCCTTGGACGCCGACTTCATCTGGCCGCCGCTGCTCTCCAGCGTGCCGGCCATCCACAGGACCTCGTCACTGGCGAACCTCAGGAACGACACCTCTCGCCCTCCACTCCTCGACCGCCGGTCCGGACATGATGCCCCAGCCGCACGGATCCGGCGGGGGCGGTGTCCCGGCTAGTCACCGCCCCCGCCGCCGTCTCCCCCGCCGCCGTCCCCGCCGTCCCAGCCGCCGCCCCCGCCTCCGTCTCCGGCGTCGCCTCCGTCGTTGCCCCAGCCGTCGTTGCCGCCGGGTTCGTTGTCGTCGCGGCCCCGGCCGAGGTTGCTGAACCAGGGCTGGTCCCAGCCGTCGCCGGTGTCGCGGTGGTGGCGGGCCGGGCGGAAGCGGGCCAGGCCTGTCGCGTCGCCGAGGCCGAAGGAGACCGCGACCGCGTGGGCCATGACCGCGTCCAGCGGGTCGGGGCTCTCGTGGCGGACCTCGGCCAGCGGCAGCAGCAGGGTGCCGGGGGCCGGTGCGGATCTTCGCGGCGGGCGGATCAGCAGGGCGACCGGCGTGTCGCCGCGGAACAGCCGGGAGGCCTCCGGGTCCGCGCGACGCAGGGTCCACTGCCGGTCGGGGAGCCCGATCTCCACCGTGCTCCTCGACTTGCGGAACCTCTTGCGCAGGACCAGACGGGCCACGGCGTCCCCCACGGTCAGCACCAGACCGGTGCCACCGTCGCCGTGGCCGAGGAAGCCGTACGGCGCCCGCAGGCGCACGGCGGGAGCGTGCGGGCCCCAGACGTCGACGCGGACCTGGCGGCGGTCCACGGCCACCGCGACCGGACCGGCGGGGCCGTGCGCGTAGCGGCGGGCGATCCACAGCGGGACGCCCTCCTGCTGCGCTCGCGCGGCGAGGGCGGCGACCTGCTCAGGGCCGCCGCAGCGGCGTACCGCGAGCTCGCCCAGCGCGCGGGCGAAGGCGGACGCCTGACGCACCTTCAGGGGGACGCAGCTGCCGGTCGCCCGGGTCACGGGGACCGGTGCGGCGCCTTCGGGGAGGGACGCCAGGGGGCGTTCGGCGCCTCCGCCGCCCAGCCAGGCGCCCCGCAGGAACGCGTCGGCGACGGCGGCGAGGTTCAGCTCCTCCAGCGGGGTCGTCCGGCCGCCCCTGCGCAGTCCGCTCTCGCCGAGGTGCACGGTGCGCGCGAGGGGGTTGCGGGAGCGTTCCCCGTACAGCACCTGGTCCATCGCCGTCCCCCTCCCGCCGCGGCCGTCGTCTGCTGAGAGTGCGGACCGGCGGGGTGCGGTTCCATGGTCCTGGTGAGGTACGGCGAAGGCCCGGCGCCGCCGTCCTCGTGGACGGGGCGCCGGGCCTGCGTTCCAGGCTCTGGCGGCCTCAGGCCGTCAGTGGGCGTGCCCGTGGCCGTGGCCGGCGGCGGCCGGCTCTTCCTCTTCCTTCTTCTCGACGACCAGGGTCTCGGTCGTCAGCAGCAGGGAGGCGATGGAGGCGGCGTTCTCCAGGGCGGAGCGGGTGACCTTGACCGGGTCGATGACGCCGGCCTTGATCAGGTCGCCGTACTCGCCGGTGGCGGCGTTGAAGCCCTGGCCCTTCTCGAGCTCGGCGACCTTCGAGGTGATGACGTAGCCCTCGAGGCCGGCGTTCTCGGCGATCCAGCGCAGCGGCTCGACGGCGGCCTTGCGGACCACGGAGACACCGGTGGCCTCGTCGCCGGTCTTGCCGAGGTTGCCCTCGAGGACCTTGACGGCGTGGACCAGCGCGGAGCCACCACCGGAGACGATGCCCTCCTCGACCGCGGCGCGGGTCGCGGAGATGGCGTCCTCCAGACGGTGCTTCTTCTCCTTCAGCTCCACCTCGGTGGCGGCGCCGACCTTGATCACGCACACGCCGCCGGCCAGCTTCGCGAGGCGCTCCTGGAGCTTCTCGCGGTCCCAGTCGGAGTCCGTGGCCTCGATCTCGGCCTTGATCTGGGCGACGCGGCCCTCCACGTCCTCCTTCTTGCCGGCGCCGTCGACGATCGTGGTGTCGTCCTTGGTGACGGTGACGCGTCGGGCGGAGCCGAGCACGTCCAGGCCGACCTGGTCGAGCTTGAGGCCGACCTCCTCGGAGACGACCGTGGCGCCGGTGAGGACGGCCATGTCCTGCAGCATCGCCTTGCGGCGGTCACCGAAGCCGGGCGCCTTGACGGCGACGGCGTTGAAGGTGCCGCGGATCTTGTTGACCACCAGGGTCGACAGGGCCTCGCCCTCGACGTCCTCGGCGATGATCAGCAGCGGCTTGGAGGCGTTGGCCTGGATGATCTTCTCCAGCAGCGGCAGCAGGTCCGCGATGGCGGAGATCTTGCCCTGCGTGATGAGGATCTGCGGCTCGTCGAGGACGGCCTCCATGCGCTCCTGGTCCGTCACGAAGTACGGCGACAGGTAGCCCTTGTCGAAGGCCATGCCCTCGGTGAAGTCCAGCTCCAGACCGAAGGTGTTGGACTCCTCGACGGTGATGACACCGTCCTTGCCGACCTTGTCCATCGCCTCGGCGATGAGTTCGCCGACCTGCTGGTCCTGGGCGGACAGCGCGGCGACGGCGGCGATGTCGGACTTCTCGTCGATCGGGCGCGCGGTGGCGAGGAGGTCCTCGGACACGGCGGCGACCGCGGCGTCGATGCCCTTCTTCAGGGCGGCCGGGGAGGCGCCGGCGGCGACGTTCTTCAGGCCCTCGCGGACCAGGGCCTGGGCCAGCACGGTGGCGGTGGTGGTGCCGTCACCCGCGATGTCGTTGGTCTTGGTCGCCACCTCCTTCACCAGCTGCGCGCCGAGGTTCTCGTACGGGTCCTCGATCTCCACCTCGCGGGCGATCGTGACACCGTCGTTGGTGATGGTGGGGGCGCCGAACTTCTTGTCGATGACGACGTTGCGGCCCTTGGGGCCGATCGTCACCTTGACCGTGTCGGCAAGCTTGTTGACGCCGCGCTCGAGGGCGCGACGGGCGTCCTCGTCGAACTTCAGGATCTTCGCCATGGCAGCGGGAGCCCTCTCGGAAATCTAGATGAAATCACTGCGCCCCTGGGCCGCCCGGCTCCTTGTCGGATGCTGGGGCCAGGGGCGCAGTGTTCGAGCAGAAGTACTTGCTACGAGGTCGAGTTCTCCGGGGGCAGGCCCCGGGGTCCCCTTACGTCTCGACTACTTCTCGACGATTTACTTCTCGACGATCGCGAGGACGTCGCGGGCCGAGAGGACGAGGTACTCCTCGCCGTTGTACTTGACCTCGGTGCCGCCGTACTTGCTGTACAGAACGACGTCGCCGACCTTCACGTCGAGCTCGACGCGCTTGCCGTCCTCGAAGCGGCCCGGACCGATGGCCAGGACGACGCCCTCCTGGGGCTTCTCCTTCGCGGTGTCCGGAATGACCAGGCCCGAAGCCGTGGTCTGCTCGGCGTCGAGCGGCTGGACCACGATGCGGTCCTCGAGCGGCTTGATGGCAACCTTGGAGCTGGCGGTCGTCACGATCCGACCTCCCCCTTCGGAGATCTCACGGGGTTAACTGTCTGAGGTGGCGACCAGGTCGATCCGTCGTCGCGGGTGCCGGACCTGCCCGTCGCTTTTTTGGCACTCTCCAGGGGGGAGTGCCAGACCCGAGACTATGACCGCGATTAGCACTCGGTCAAGCGGAGTGCCAATTGCCGTGCGGCGCGTCGGGGGGTGGGGGTGTTTTTCGGGGCGCGGTTGCGCGGTGGGCGGTGTTGCTCGGAACGCCCGGGGCGCTGCGCCCCGGACCCCCGCCGTCGGCCTGACGGCCTCGTCTTCAAGCGCCGGACGGGCTGGGAGCGGCCGCGGACGGGCCGGGAGCGGCCGGGCGCGTACGGCCAGGGAGGTACTCCTCCAGCCTGCCCACCCTCAAGTCCCGCTCCTCCAGTTCCGTCAGGAGCCTCGTCGTGCGTTCCGCCAGGGACAAAGGCGGGGCCTCGCCCGACGGTACGGAGACGATGTCGCCGGGGCGCAGGTGGCGGGGGCCATGCGTGTACGTGAGGTGGCCGTCGGGTTCCAGGGTCACGCGCCACAGGACCACCGCGGCGATGCCGCACTCGGCGGCGGCGCGGAGGGTCGCGGTGTCGTGGCGGCCGTAGGGCGGTCGGAAGAGGCGGGCGCGGACGCCGAAGCGGGCGGCGAGTTTGCGCTGCTGGCCGCAGATCTGGGCGCGCTGGGCGGCGAGGGGCAGGCCGGGCAGGGCCGGGTGGTCGAGGGTGTGGTTCTGGAGGTTCGCGCCGACCGCGCGCAGGCGGGCGAAATGGCCGTACCCGGGGCCGATCACGCTGTCGGTGAGGAACATGCTGACCGGCAGCCCGCGCTCGCGCACCAGGTCGATGAAGCGGGGGTCGCGTTCGGCGCCGTCGTCGTAGGTGAGGAAGACGACCGGGTCGTCGGTGGTGACGTGGTCGACGACCGGAGGGAGCGGCGCCGGGGCGACGGCGGTGGCCGGTCCGCCGGCGCGGGAGGAGAGATGTCCCGCGCCCGACGGGGCCGCGCATCCCGCGGTGGTGGCGAGCAGCAGGGCGAGGGCCGCCGGGAGGGGGCCCGGAGTGCCGCGCCGGCGCCTCACAGGTAGTCCTCCAGCCTGGCCACGGCGTATCCCTCGGCCGTCACCTTGTCGAGGAAGCGGCGGATCATGTCCCGCATGGTGCCGTCCCAGTCCTCGCGGCCCCGGAAGTGGGACAGCACGATGTCGCCGGGATGGATCTTCCGGTCCCACTCGCGGTACTCCCAGTGGTCGACGAAGACCTCCTCGTTCCACAGCGGGACGTGGGTGATGCCGCAGCTCTTCGCGGTGCGCAGGGTCGCCTTGTTGTAGTTCCCGTAGGGCGGGCGGAAGAGGACCGGGCGGGTGCCGTAGCGCTTCTCGACGACGTCCTGCATGCCGCAGATCTCGCGCTCCTGCTCGGCGCGGGACAGGCCCGGCAGGTACGGGTGGTGGAGGGTGTGGTTGTGCAGGGCCACGCCGCGTTTCTGCATGTCCTTGAAGTAGCCGTAGTTCTCCTCGGCGAGGTAGTCGCTGAGGAACGCGCTGTACGGCACCTTCAGTTCGGTCATCATCCGCAGGAACTCGGGGTCCTTCTCGGCGCCGTCGTCGATGGTGAGGAAGACGACCTTCTCCTTCACCGGGACGGTGGTGAAGACCGGGGGGAGGCCGAGGCGTTCGTGGCCGTCGACCTCGAAGCCGTCGCGGGTGGTGATGTGCGGCTTCTTTGCCGGAGGCGGCGGGGCGGTCAGCGGGACCTTCTTCAGGCCCCAGCGTTTCGCCGCGGCGGCGCGTGCGGCCTGCGCGGCGCGCAGCTTGTCGGCGTAGGAGTCGAGGGCGCGCGCCGGGGGCGCCTGGAGGGGCTGGCCGCCCGCCGGTTCGACCGCGTCGCCGTCCCTGCCGCAGCCCGAGGCCAGGGCGGCGAGCGCGAGGGCGGCGAGACCGGTCCGCACCCCCAGCCGCCGCCTCCGCTTCTTATCGTTTTGTCCTACTAGTCGCATGGAGTCGGATCCTCGCAGCCGCCCGGCCCGCGCCCGGCCCGACACCGCGGCCGGAGGCGCACGGTCCTCCGACTGGCCCACAATGACCCGGTGAACGACCTCGCCCCGCTCCTCACCCCCGAAGGCCGCGCCCTCCTCGACGAGGTGCGCGACACCGACCCCGCGCAGGAACTCGCCGTCGCGACCCGGCTGCGCCGCGACCACCCCGCCGAGCTGGTCTCGGCGGCGCTCGGCCAGGCACGGCTGCGGCAGCGGGCGATGGCGAAGTTCGGGGCGGAGGACGCGGCGCGGATGTTCTTCACCCCGAACGGGGTGGAGCAGTCGACCCGGCGCAGCGTCGCCGCGTACCGGGCGGAGCGGCTGCGGGCGGCGGGCGTGCGGTCGGTCGCCGACCTGTGCTGCGGGATCGGCGGCGACGCGATCGCGCTGGCGCGGGCCGGGATCCGGGTCCTGGCCGTCGACCGGGACCCGCAGACGGCCGCGGCCGCCCGTGCCAACGCGGAGGCGCTCGGCCTCGCCGGCCTGATCGAGGTGCGCGAGGCGGACGTGACGGAGGTCGACACGTCCGGCTACGACGCGGTGTTCGTGGACCCGGCCCGGCGCTCGTCGAAACGCGGCCGGATCTTCGACCCGGAGGCGTACTCGCCGCCCCTGTCCTGGGCGGTGGGGGCCGCGCTGAAGGCGCCCAAGGCCGCCGCGCTGAAGATCGCGCCGGGCGTCCCGCACGAGGCGGTCCCGGCCGAGGCCGAGGCGGAGTGGATCTCCGACGGCGGGGACGTGAAGGAGGCGGTCCTGTGGTTCGGCACCGCGCCCGGCACGGTCCGCGCGACCCTGCTCCCGGGCCCGCGCACCCTGGTCTCCCGCGGCCTGCCCGACCCCGAGGTCCGCCCCGTCGGCCGCTACCTGTACGAACCCGACGGCGCCGTCATCCGCTCCCACCTGGTGGCCGAGGCCGCCGAACCCCTCGACGGCGGCCTGATCGACCCGACCATCGCCTACATCACCGCGGACACCCTGACCCCGACCCCGTACGCCACGGCGTACGAGATCACCGACCAGCTCCCCTTCAACGTCAAGAAGCTGAAGGCGCTGCTCAGGGAGCGCGAGGTGGGCGTCCTGACGGTCAAGAAGCGCGGCTCGGCGGTCGAACCGGAGGAACTCCGCCGCAAGGCCCTCCCGAAGCCGCACGGCACGTCATCGGTCACGGTCTTCCTGACGCGGGTGGCCGGCGCACCGACGATGCTGCTGGGGCATCCGGTGCGCTGATCAGCCCCTCCCCGAAAAAGCCGGGCCGCGCCCCCTCAACCCCCCACGCCCTCCGCCCGCCCCCGCAACATCTGCCGCTCCCGCGCGTTCCCCGTCAGCTCCGCCGCCCTCAGGAACTCCTCCCGCGCCTCTTCCCGACGCCCCAGCCGGGCCAGCAGGTCGCCCCGCACACTCGGCAGCAAGTGGTACTCACGCAGCGCCGGTTCCGCCGACAACGCGTCCACCAGTGGCAGCGCCGCCTCCGGGCCCTCCGCCATGGAGACGGCGACCGCGCGGTTGAGCTCGACCACCGGGGACGGGGTGCGGGCGGCGAGCAGGGCGTAGAGGGCGGCGATGCGGCGCCAGTCCGTCTCCTCGTAGCGGTACGCGTGTGCGTGGCAGGCGGCGATGGCCGCCTGGAGGACGTACGGGCCCGGGGGGCCGGAGGCGACCGCGTCGGCGCGGGCGAGGGCGGTGGCGCCGCGGGCGATGAGCAGGCGGTTCCAGCGGGCGCGGTTCTGGTCGGCGAGCAGCACCGGCTCGCCGTCGGGGCCGGTGCGGGCGGCGGTCCGGGACGCCTGGAACTCCAGCAGGGCCGTCAGCCCGTGCACCTCGGGCTCCTTCGGCATCAGCCCGGACAGCACCCGGGCCAGCCGCAGCGCGTCCTCGCACAGCGTGGGCCGCAGCCAGTCGCCGCCGGCGGTGGCCGCGTAGCCTTCGTTGAAAATCAGGTAGATGACGTCGAGGACCGAGCCGAGGCGGGCCTCGCGGTCGGGTCCGTACGGCACCTCGAAGGCGACGTTCTTCCTGGCCAGCGTGCGCTTGGCGCGGACGATCCGCTGCGCCACGGTCGCCTCGGGCACGAGGAACGCGCGGGCGATCTCGGCCGTGGTCAGCCCGCCGAGCAGCCGGAGCGTGAGGGCGGTGCGCGCCTCGGCGGACAGGGCGGGATGGCAGGCGGTGAAGACGAGCCGCAGCAGGTCGTCGTCGATGTCGTCCGGGTCGGCGGGCGGCTCGGGCGGGGTCGTCACCAGGTCGGCGTCCCGGCCGATCTCGGCGAGCTTGCGGGCGTACGTCTCCCGGCGGCGCACCAGGTCGACGGCGCGGTGCCGGGCGGTGGCGGTGAGCCAGGCGCCCGGGTTGTCCGGCACCCCGTCCCGCGGCCACTGCTCCAGGGCCGCGACCAGGGCGTCCTGCGCGAGTTCCTCCGCGATGCCGACGTCACGGACGACCCGGGCCACCGCGGCGACCACCCGCGGGAACTCCATGCGGAAGACCGTCTCGACGGCCCCGTCCGGTCCGGCGGTGGGCTGTGGTGTCACAGCCCACCATCAGACACCCGTACGGCGGCCGGGCCAAGTGCGGCCCGCGAGGCCGGCCCGGTCAGCCCTCCTCGATCTCCCGGACCTCGCAGGTCACCGTCCAGTGCGGCTCGTGCACCTTCAGGAACCGCTTGGTCCACTCGATCGCCTCGGCCTTGTCCTTGGCCTGGAGGAGGGCGTACCCGCCGATGACCTCCTTGGTCTCGGTGAACGGCCCGTCCGTCACGGACAGCTGTCCGCCCTCGTAGTGGACCCTGGATCCCTGGGCGGTCGGGGTCAGTCCGGCGGTGTCCAGCAGGACGCCGTTCTTGGTCATCTCCTCGATCAGCTCGCCCATCCGCTGCATCAGCTCGGGGCTGGGTCCGCCCTCGGGGGCGTTGTTCTCGTCGATGCGGATGAGGGAGAGATAGCGCGGCATGTCGGCTCCTCGGGGTGTGCGGGCCGGGTCCTTCCCGGCCTCTCACCTTTGCGTCGAACGGCGCGGACGGAAATCGACACCCGGAAGAAAAAATTCTCGCCTCACTTCAGCGAGGCCCACAGCTTCCCCGCCTCCGGCTCGTCCGGCACCACCCGGTTGGGGTCGGAGGGGGCCGGCAGCACCGGCATGGTCACAGTGGTGATCCGGTCGGCGGTCAGGCCGTCCAGGCTGCCCGCGAAGGACGCCAGTTCGCCGAGGGAGTCCAGACCGGTGTCGGTGGTGAGGCTTTCGGTGACGGCGTCGGCGACCCCGAACAGCGCGGCCGGGTTCGTCAGCAGATCCCGCTCGCCGATCTGCCGGACCAGCGCCTTCACCAGGTCCTGCTGAAGCGTGATCCGGTTCAGGTCGCTGCCGTCGCCGACGTCGTACCGGGTGCGGGCGAGCGCGAGGGCCTGTTCGCCGTCCAGGTGGTGGGTGCCCGCGTCGAGCGTGAGGTGGCTGCGGTCGTCGTCGATGTCCTCGCGGGTGGTGACGGTGACCCCGCCGAGCGCGTCGACCAGGCGTGCGAACCCGGCGAAGTCGATCTCGACGTAGTGATCCATACGCACACCGGTGAGCGCCTCGACGGTCTTCACCGCGCACACCGGACCGCCCACCTCGTAGGCCGTGTTGAACATGACCCCGGACGCCGGCGTCGTCGCGCCCCCGTCCTCCAGCGGGCAGGACGGCCGGTCGACGAGGGTGTCGCGGGGGATGCTGACCACCGTCGCGGAGGTCCGCCCGGCGTCGAGGTGCACGACCATCGCGGTGTCGGACCGCGCGCCGCCCTCCGGCCCGCCGCCCAGCTCCCGGTTCTCCGCTCCGGTGCGCGAGTCGGAGCCGAGCACCAGCGCGTTCAGCGCCCCGGACGGCAGCGGCGAGGCGTCCCCGTACGTCGACGGGGCAGGGGTGGCCGTGGCACGGGCGGGGCGGTCGTCGCCCAGGGCCTGGTCGATGTCGACGCCCCGGATGTTCCCGTCCAGCCGCAGATACGCCCAGGCCGCCGCGCCCGCGCCGAGCACGAGCAGCCCGGCCAGCACACCCCCGACGGCCTTCAGCGTGCGTCTCCTCCGCCGGCCGGGCGGTATGTCCGCGCCCCCGGCGTCCCCCGTGCCGTTGTCCCCGCTTGCCCCCCGATGTCCCGTCACAGACGGGAACTTACGTCCGAATCATGACGGGAGGCGTTCCCCGGACGTCTTTCTCGCGAAATTCTCAGATTCGCGACGACCTGCCCGCCGGAGAGCTCAGCGCCCCGCCGGTGCCGCCGTACTGCTCCGCACCACCAGGCTGGTCGCCAGCTCCACGCGCGTCGCCGACGCCGAGTCCTCGCCCTTGCCGAGGTCGAGCACCAGCTTGGCCGCCGCCTCCGCCATCTCCGTCAGCGGCTGCCGTACGGTCGTCAGCGGCGGGCCGACCCAGCGGGCCACCGGCAGGTCGTCGAAGCCGACCACGCTCAGGTCCTCCGGAATCCGCAGCCCCAGTTCGCGCGCGGCCTCGTACAGCCCGAGCGCCTGGAGGTCGTTGCCGGCGAACACGGCGGTGGGCCGGTCCTCGCGGCGCAGCAGGGCGAGCCCCTGCCGGTAGCCGGCGTCGTGGTGGAAGTCGCCGGACACGATCAGGGACGGGTCCACCGGCAGCCCGGCGGTCTCCAGGGCCGCCCGGTAGCCGTCGACGCGGGCGCGGCTGCACATCATCCGAGAGGGTCCGCTGATCGCACCGATCCGGGTGTGCCCCAGCTCGATCAGGTGCCGGGTCGCGGCGAGCCCGCCCTGCCAGTTGGTCGCGCCGATGGAGGGCACGTCGGTGCCCGGGTCGCCGGCCGGGTCCATCACCACGAACGGGATGGAACGGCTGGTCAGCAGCGCGCGCCCGGACTCGTCGAGGCCGGACAGCACCAGGATCACGCCGTGCGGGCGGCGGGCGGCGACCTGATCGGCCCAGGTGCGGCCGGGTGTGAGCCGCCCCGCGCTCTCGGACAGCACGACACTCAGCCCCGCGTCCCGGGCGACGTTCTCCACGCCCCGGATGACCTCCATCGCCCAGGCGCTCTCCAGCTCGTGGAAGACCAGGTCGATCAGCGGCGAACGGCTGGCCTCGGCGCGGCGGCGCCGGTAGCCGTGGGTGCGCAGCAGCTCCTCGACCCGGGAACGGGTGCCGGGGGCGACGTCGGCGCGGCCGTTGAGCACCTTCGAAACAGTCGGCGCGGAGACACCCGCCTCGCGGGCGATCTCGGCGAGCGTCGCGGTCTGCGTGCTGCGCCCGTGGGTCCGGGTGTCAGCGGGCTGCGGGGAAGTCATGGCGGCGATCGTATCTCCGCGAGCTCACATGGCGAACCCTCCAGACGGTCCTACGCCTTCGGAACATTCGAGTTCGACATCGAAATGTTCGCTGAATCCAGGCGCATGAGGGTCTGGCTGGGCTTTAAGGGAACCGTCGCACCCAGGACACGCTCGTCGCCCTGAGAGTCAGGGCGTGGCCCCCACCAAGGGGGCCACGGGCATGAGCCAACCCTCAGACGAGTCCCTTCTCCAGCGCCTCACGCCTGACCTCGACGAGTCGCACCTCTCGGCCGCCGATCCGGGCGCGCCAGAAGTTCCATCCGGGGCACGCTTTTGTCTGGAGGACGAACTCCCCGGCTGCGGACAGGGACCCGAAGCTCTCGCCGGAGGCCACCTGAATACGGCCGTCGTCGAGCACCTGGGCATAAAACTCTTCCTCGCGACGCCGTCCCACGAGCTGGGCACGCTCCGGAAGCAGGCCCTTGGCGATGAGGTCGGTGACCGCGACGTCGTACCGCGCTCGGGTGCGTGTGCGGGAGCGGTCAGGACGCTGCGCGGGGACGACTGACGCGCCGAAGGAGGCCGCCGGATTCCAGATGATCTCGCACAGGCGTCGGTAGAGTTCCTGGCGCGTGCGGATTGCCGCCTTGTCGAACTTGGTGAAGGCGCGGAGCGGCCGGTCGAGCTTGTGCTGCTTCACAAACTTGTTGAAGGGGGCGTTCCGTTCCCGGTGCTTGGGGTGCAGCGCGCCGGCGAGGTGGTTCTGCCGCTGGTAGTAGTCGAGCTTCTCTTCGTAGGGAAGATCCTGATAGCTGGCGTTGTCCGACTTCTGGAGCAGCAGCAGCGCGCCGAGACGGTTGCGGTAGGAGTCGAACTCGGCTCGAGTAGGCGTCTCGGGCTGATACCGGTCGAAGTGGTTGGCCCAGATGTGCTCGATCTCGAAGGGGCGTCGACTGTCGAGGTACCTGCTCATGTCGTCGCCCCGACCACAGCCTGTCTCGACGTAGCCGGTAAGGCGGGCCAGGAGGTAGCGCACCTGACGGCGGTTGTTGGAGCGCAGACCGTAGGTGCTCATGCTGGTGAAGTCGTAATCCAGGGAAGCGACTTCGCGGGCGAGCACATCGCGAAGCCTGTCCACGTCGGTGCCACCGCGCAGGAGGCCGACCAGCCTGACGGCCTCGCGGTCGAGGTCGGTGCTCGAGGCCGGCAGGTCGTTGACGAGGCGGCGTACGAACACGAGGTCGAGGTAGTCGGCGATGATCTTCGCCTTCGCCTTGAAAGTGCTGATGTCGTCGCCGGGACTGACTGCAGCAAGGATGGGTGCAGCTTGCATGGAGATGCCGTTGTAGGCGTTGAAGTAGACGCTGCTGAGCTCAGGAACGTAGCTGGTGGCTGCCGCTGCGAGCGCGAGGTACCGCCTGGCGTTCTCCGCGAGATCGTCGATAAGCCTGCGGTGATCCGACGCGCGTGTCAGTTCCAGGCGCGCGGCGTTGTCCTTGACCCAGGTGTGGAACGGACCGTTGATTCTCTCCACGTCCGGGGAGAGTTCGTCCGAGCCCTTACCTGTGCCGACGTTCGCACAGCGGCCAATTAGATAGGTTTTGATGAACTCGCTGGGAGCGTTCACGTCGACGCCGGCCAGCTCAGAGATCATCTGACGCCAGACGTTCGCGGCGCCGCTCGCGTGCTCGGGGCCGACCTCGGACAGCAGGAAGCTCTTCAGCAGGTCGATCGGGCCGAGCCGCACCCCCCGGTCGTTCATCGACTCGTACATCTCCCACCCCTGCTCAGAGGTGGCGGCCCGGATGCCCACCATGCAGACGCCGTCGAGGAGCCAGTCGACGAAGTAGGGCAGCGCGTCACCGCGCAGGTCGTCAGGGAACTCCTCCCGGAGAACCCGGGACGCGTCCCACAGCCTGCGCAGGGCGCCGGAAGCGCCTTCGGGGAGTACGTAGTCGTGGTCCTTGAAGACTTCGTCCAGGAACTGCCGGCGCTCCGGGATGTCGAGGGTGTGGACGGATTTCCCGTACTTACGAGTCTCGATCAGGCTGGTCAGTCCGTCCGCATCGTGGTCGAGATCCTGGGCCCGCAGTAGTTCGCGGAGATAGACCAGCATCAGGTGCAGTGTCGTGATGCGCTGCTGTCCGTCCACGAGGTAGGTGACGGACGCATCCTCGTGATAGACATACGGGCCCATAAAGTAAGGCTGGTAGTGGGCGACCTGCTCCCGGTCGTGCTCGAGCTTCCAGTTCTGCATGAACTTTTTGCGCAGGTCTTCGATGAGGCGACGCACATCTGTACGTCCCCAAGTGAAGTCGCGCTGATAGGTGTCTAACTGGTAGCGACGGCCGGTGAACACCTCTTCGATCGTCATTGCCTTGCTCTGGATCAGGTTCTCCAGCAACGCGCCCCCCGGGCCTTCGTGATCGTTTCCCCCGTACCAAGCTTGCACCGGGCAGGCCGCTGAAGCTAGAGGAGGTGGTCGGCCTTGCCTGCCTTGATGCCCCGGATGAGCTGCACGAGGGCTTCCCGGGTGTCGGTGAGGGGGTGGTCCTCCTGGCCGGCTATGGCGATGTAGGCGTTGCCTTCAGCGTCGGTGCCTAGACGGAAGCAGTTGGCACCTTCACCGCAGAAGGGATCCTCCCACTGGATGTCCGGCATGGCGCCTCCTAGAGATCGTTAACGAGGGAGCGGATGAAATCGCGTGATGTGCCAGGAGCGAGGGCAACTGACTCCGCAGCGACCAAGTGCGCGCGGTATTTGCGCAGTTGCATCTCCGAGTCGATGAACTCCGGCCCATGCGTGCTGTCCAACTCGACCGTGTCGAGCTGGGGAACGTCGGCCTGGAGGTAGGTCACCGATTGGCCTGCGCCAGGAAAGGCGCCGGCCTTGAACGTAATCACCCGCAGAGTGACGTTCTCCCGCTCGGAAGCAAGCAGCAACTCTCCCAACTGCCGACGTGCAACGGCCGGGCCGCCGAACTGCATGCGCAGTGCCGCCTCATGGACGATGACGTCGAGCTGCGGCGGGTCGGTACGGTCGAGGATGCGCTGACGGTCGACGCGGTGGGCGAGACGCACCTCTATGTCGGCCTCCGGCAGCGGAGGAATGACCGCCTCGAATACGGCGCGAGCGTGGTCCTCGGTCTGAAGCAGGCCGGGAAGATGGACGCTGAGGATGAAGCGCAGGCCCCGCGCATGCCACTCCAGCTCCGCGATGTCCAGCAAGCCTGCGGGGAGTTGGCCTCGATAGCCCTTCCACCAGCCCTTGGTGCGATCGCCAGCCATGGCGGCCAACGCCTCGACGTAGTCCTGATCCGTACAACCGTAATTGCTGGCGAGGGTCCGTACGCGGGCACCACTGACAGGTGCCCGTCCGGACTCCATATTCGGAATGTTCGTGCGCGGGACGCCGAGCAATCCGGCCGCATGCTCCGTCGTCATACCGGCCGCCTGGCGCATCTTCCGCAACTCGGCACCAAGGCGCCGCTGACGCTCAGTCGGGGCACTTCTCGCTACCAAAGCCGGCTCCGTTTCAGGTGTTTGACGGGGTCAGTCTGCCCGGACACGGCCAGGGAGGTCCACCCGGCCATTTCATCCAAGGAGTTACATGTACCTCCATAGTGCGCTACGTTTAGTAGCGCATAAGCAACGTGCAGTTATGTAGCTGGAAGTGCATCACGCGAGCCTGCCCGCGTCCTCCTGCCCTGGGAGGGGCGGGCTCGCGTCAGGGAGACAGGCCACCGGCTGCGCGCAACCTGACCCTCATCTGCCCTCTGCCGTAAGGGGATCCGCCATGTCTGCGATGACAGCCGTCACTCTGTGCCCCATCTCGTCGGACTCGCTTCCGGCGATCGAGCCCACGTCCGACACCCTCTCCTACAGCCTCACCCTGCCCGCCGCCCCGGCCAGCGCGGCGATGGCCCGTGCGGCGACTCGCGCCGCCCTTGACCTGCACGGACTCGGGGACGCGACCGAGGCCGTGGTGCAGACGGTGAGCGAACTGGTCGCCTGCGCCTGCCGTTTCAGCGCCGCTGACGACATCTATGTGTCCCTACGACACCGCGACGGAACGGTCCGGGTGATCGCCTACGACAGCCACCCTCGGCACACCCACCCCCGTCTCTCCGCGGTCTGCGACGCGCGGCGTAAGGGGACTCTGCGAGTCCTCGCGGCGGTCGTCCGGGCCTGCGGCGGAACGTGGGGGTTCGACGCGGCGCGGCAGCCCAGCGGCGGTACCCGGATGTGGGCGGTCCTGCCCACATCCGGTGCGAGGGCGTACGGAAGGGGGCGGTGACCTCGTCGAGTTAGGCCAGCTCGGCCTCGTCCTCGATCACTTCACCGCCGAGCGCCTCGGCGATCGCCTTGAACTCGTCCAGGGCCGCTTGCAGGTCCTGGACGATTTCCTGGGCGATGACCTCGGGCTCCAGGTCACTGTCCGCGTCCTCCAGCGCTGGGTCCTTCATCCAGGTGATGTCCAGGTTCACCTTGTCGCGCTTGATCAGCTCGTCGTAGGTGAAGACCTGCCAGGGACCGTCCGGTGAATCGGAGGGCTTGCGGTTCTCGCGCTCACCCGGGCGGTAGGCGGCGACGAAGTCGTCCAGGTGGGCGCGGGTCATCGGGCGCTGCTTCAGGGTGAAGTGCTGGCCCGTGCGGAAGTCGTAGATCCACGTCTTGGTGGTCTGTGGCTTGCCGTCCGCTCGCGGGGGCTTCTTGTCGAAGAAGAGGACGTTGGCCTTGACGCCGCCCGCGTAGAAGATACCGGTGGGCAGGCGCAGGATCGTGTGCAGGTCGAACTCGTTCAGCAGTCGGCGCCGGATCTTCTCGCCGGCGCCGCCCTCGAAGAGGATGTTGTCGGGGAGGACGACTGCGGCTCGTCCGTCAACCGCCGTCAGCGACATGATGTGTTGCAGGAAGTTGAGCTGCTTGTTGGACGTGGTCACGGTGAAGTCGTCGCGGTCATACTCGACGTCCTCCTTCTCCACCGTCCCATCCTGGCCGATCACGTTGATCGCGGACTTTCGACCGAAGGGCGGGTTCGCGAGGACGAGCGTGGCGTGACGTCCGCTGGGCTTCTTAGCAAGGGCGTCTCCGACCGTGACGAGGCTGGGGCCGTCGCTGGTGCCGATGCCGTGGAGCAGCATGTTCATCGCGGCGAGACGGGCGGTGCCGGTGACGAGTTCGTTGCCACGGATGTGGTCGCCCCGTTGGAGCGCGGTGCGCTTCTCTCTGCTCAGGCCCTTTATGTGGTGCTTGCGCAGGTAGGAGTGCGCGGCGATGAGGAAGCCACCGGTGCCGCAGGCAGGGTCGGCGATGATGTCGTCCGGCGTGGGTCGGGTGACCTCGACGATGGCGTCGATCAGGGCGCGGGGGGTGAAGTACTGGCCGGCGCCGGTCTTCGTGTCGGAGGCGCCCTTATTGAGGAGGCCTTCGTAGGCGTCGCCCTTGAGGTCGGTGCCCTGGATCATCCACTGCTCGCGGCCGATCAGTTCAACGACGAGCTTTTCGAGGAGGGCGGGCTTGGTGATGCGGTTCTGCGCTTCGGCGAAGATCGTGCCGATGGTGGTGCCCGGGCGGCGGCCGAGTTCGTCCAAGACGTCTCGGTAGTGACGCTCCAGTTCCACACCACGCTTGGTGACCAGAGACTTCCAGTCGTACTCCGGCGGGATGACCTGGGTGATCTCGTCGTCCTCCCAAGCCTCCTCGACCATCTCGTCGACCATCTTGAGGAAGAGGAGATAGGAGAGCTGCTCGACGTACTCGATGGTGGACATACCGTTGTCGCGGAGGACGTTGCAGTAGTTCCAGAGCTTCGCGACGAGGGTGTTGGTCTGCGCGGCCGCCTTGGCCCGTACCTCGGGCGCCGGTTCGGTGGTGGTCTCTTCGACGGCGGTCACAGGGAATTCTCCTGCTGGACGGAGGTACGGGGGGCTTCGGTGGGTTCGGGCACCGGGTTGGTCTCGGCGGCTTTGCGGGCGGCTGAAACCTTCCGCGTGCGCTTCGGCTTGGGGTGAGCGGCCCGCTCAGTGCGGATGCGATCGAGTACGGCGGCGGCCGACTCGTCGTCGGGTTTTTGGGGCGCCAGACAGCCCGAAAATGCCTTGCGGAGCAGCGCCTTGCGCAGAGCATTAGCTCGACGGAGGCTTCGCTCAGCCTCGGTATCGACGGCGGCGATACCGGTGAGCAGCTCGTCGCATCTCGTCACCAACTGCTTCTGGACAGACAGAGGAGGGATGGGGAACTCGACTGCTTTCAGACGCTTCGCCGAGAGATGCGCGATGTTCGTCGTAATACGAACCTCACGCATGAAGCGCTTGGCATGCAGGTGCCGACGGAAGACCATCAAAGCCCATTCGGGAAGAACATCCTCGTTGGCCTGAAAGCGCAGAAGGCTGTTGGTGAATGCCACACTTTCGGGAACACCTCGATACAGGGCCGGTCGGCCGACCAAGTGAGGGCTTTGCCCTTCATTGAGGAGCACATCACCGTTATAAAGCTTGTACTTCTCGAAGATCCCGGAGAAATCCATCTCCATGATGTCCGACGTGTCGATGCGGTCCTCAAAGACGTTTGCGACGCGCAGGTACGGGTGCATCTCGGGACCGTTGTGCCAGTCGGGGTGTCGAGCGCGGCCGAGTTCCACCGTGCCGGCTTCTTCGACGGTGACCACACGCCAGTCGCCTGGCGGCTCCTCAGGGACAAGCTTAAGAAACACCGTCTTCCGGAGACCTTCGAGCCTGCGGCGCGCCCGCTGAGCTGTAGTGACCGCAGCATGGAGACGCGACAGTTGGGCGTCCAGAGCCTCAACAATCCGCTCCTGCTCACTCAGCGGCGGAAGCAACAGGCGAATATCCTCAAGGATCTTCTGGTTGAGCTTGTAAATTCCGGCCGTGGTACGCACTCGCGATTCGATCTGGGATCGAATTATGGGTGACTGCCAAAGGAGCCTGAGGAACGCCGGGTCAAGAACTCGTCTATCAGGACGGACTCGGATCATCGTGTCCGGAAAAGCCACCGGCGTCGGAACGGCCCCGACGACTCCACCGCGCCCGACGAGGTTTAGTGATCCGTTTCCGCGACTGAGCAGAAAGTCCCCTTCAGTCACATAAAAGGGCGCTGCCTCATCGGCCGTCCACGCACCCCGTTTACTTTCAGATAGGTCGATCCACCCATCCTTGATCGAGGTCAGACGCAGGACCGGGAAGCCCCCTACATGATCGCGAACGGAACGTCCGTTACTCAGGGGCTCGGAAAGTACGTCTGCCAGACGAACGGAAACCCACCCGTCCGGAAGCCCAGCTCCCTCGGAGAAGTCCGTGCAGCTCAACCCAGTTCCCGGTTCAGTTCGCCCAACAGTTCTTGCGCTCTCGTTCTGCCGCCGAACGTGGCCGCGAACCCGCCGCGGCCGCCCTGTGCGGTGAACGGCTCGATGTTCAGCTCGGGTGACTCGATGCCCACGTCGTCTGCGATTACGTCGCGTATCCGTTCCAGCCACCACATCTGTTCGGCGGTGAACTCCACGCCTGCCTGCCTCTGACGCAGCAGCCAGCCCTGGAAGCGCTCCTCGACAACGTTACGGTATGGCTGAAGCTGATCATCCGCTCCGAGCTCGTAGCGGATCAGCGCGATCAGGTCACCGAGGCCCGCCTCGCGCCCCGGATGCGCGGCAGCGCGGCCCAGCTGCTCATAGTGACCCCACAGTACCGTCGGCGTCCACGCACGCGGGCCGCTTTTGATCTTGCCTTCCAGCTCACGCAGTGCCGCCCGCTTCTCCGCGATCGAACGGTTGCCGCTGCCTGAGCCCAGGGCGACCTGGACGGCGGCGTGACGGTCCCGCTCGGCCTTGGTCAGCACCTCGCGCCAGTCCTCCAGCTCCTCACGGGCACGCTCGGCACGGTCCACCTCGACCACGTCGGTGACGGTCACGGCCGTGGTCTCGTCGTACGTCAGGTCCTGCTGGTGACGGATCTCGACGATCAGCTTGCGCAGCTCCGGGTTGCCCGTGAGTGGCGCAATGGCGTCCGTGACCAGTTTGCGTGCCGCCTGCTCGCCGCCCGACCTCAGTGCCGCGTCCTGGCTGTCGACGTCGACGGCGTCGGCGAGGTTGCGGGCGAGCGACGTCAGCGTGGTGCCGTCGCCCGCGACCTCGTCGATGCGCCGACGCTCGTCGTCGGTGAGTTGGCGGTCGACGCGGGCAAGGCGGCGGGCCAGTGTCTCGGCCTCGTCCGTGGTCAGGGCCAGCGTCGCCGTCTTGTCCAGGAGCTTGTTGAGGGACACCTGCCGCTCGCCGGCCGGGATCAGGGGCCGGGCGTCGACCAGGGGCGAGTCCGTGACGCCGACCGCGTCCACCAGGACGAACCTGTCCTTAGCCAGATCCCTCGCCGCCTTTGGGGTGACCGCGCGCAGCTCGTCCGGGTCGATGGAACGGGCGCCGCGGCCCTTCATCTGCTCGAACAGCACGGGGCTACGCACCGACCGGAGGAAGATCACGCACTCCAGGGCCTTCACGTCCGTGCCCGTGGCGATCATGTCGACCGTGATGGCGACCCGGAGACTCGGGGAGTTACGCAGGGCGCTGATCAGCTCATCGGGGTTCTCACCGTTCTGCCGGGACTTGTAGGTGATCTTTTTGGCGAACTCGTCGCCCCGTCCGAAGACCTCCTTGACCTGCTTGAGGACTTCCTCGGCGTGATCCTCGCCCACGGCGAAGATCAGCGTCTTCGGCACCTCGGCGCGGCCCGGGAACCAGCGGGGCCAGGTGTTCTTGTAGAGGGTGAGGACCTGCCGGATCTCGTCCTCGTTGATCACCGATCGGCCGAGTTCCCGGATGCTGTACTCGAAGTCGTTCTCAAGCTCCTCGTACCGCTGCGCGCGCGTCTTGCGGTCGCGGATGCGGACGGTCGTGCCAGCCTCGATGGTGGCGCCGCCGTCGTCCCGCAGGTTCGTGTGGATGCGCGCGATGTCGAAGTCGACGTTGACTCCGTCGGCGACCGCCTGCTCGAAGGTGTACTCAGAGACCAGGTTGTTGTCGAAGAAGCCGCGGGTCTGCGGGGTGGGGGTGGCGGTGAGGCCGACGAGGTGGGCGTCGAAGTACTCCAGGACGGCACGCCACAGGCCGTAGATCGAGCGGTGGCACTCATCGACGATGATTACGTCGAACGACTCGATGGGCACGCTGGGCTGGTACTCGACCGACGCAGGGTGGTCCAGCGCGTACGCCTTGTCGCGGTCCTTATCGGCCTGCTCGTCCTGGGCGTCCGCCGTCGCGTCGTCGTCCATGAGCGGCTCGCCCTTGAGTAGGCTGTACATCTTCTGAATCGTGCAGACAACCACCGCGGACGTCCGCTGGATCCCGGCGGAGCCTAGACGGTCCACGTTGTAGAGGTCGGTGAAGGTGCGGCCCTCGTCGGGCGTCTTGTAGCGGCGGAACTCGCCGAGGGCCTGGCGGCCTAGGTTGTTCCGGTCGACGAGGAACAGCACACGCCCAGCGCCCGCGTGCCGCAGCAGCCGGTGCGTGGCGGTCACCGCGGTAAATGTCTTTCCGGCACCCGTCGCCATCTGGATCAGGGCGCGCGGGTGATCCTGCGCGAGGGACGCCTCCAGCTTGTTGATCGCCTCGAACTGGGCATCCCGCAGGCCATGCCGCTCCAACTCCGGCATCCGCTCACGCAGCGCCGCGCGGAACGTCGCACCCTCCGCCTCCACGTTCTCGGCACGGCGCATCCACTCGGCGATTGTCTCGGGTCGGTGGAAGGCGAAAACCGCGCGGGAACGGGCATCCGGATCAAGGCGGTTGACGAAATACGTCTCGGTGCCGGTGGTGGCGTACCGGAACGCGAACGGCTCGTCCCGGCGCCACACGCTGAGCGCGTAGTCCCGGTGCACGCCACGCGCGTACCGCTCGTTCTGCGAGAGGGCGCTACTGAGAGGGGTGCCCTCGCGCTTGGCCTCGATGACGCCGACGATCCTTTGGTCTACGTACAGAACGTAGTCGGCGCGGCCGGTCGCCAGCGTGAACTCCCGCACAGCGACGCCCCGTCCGGCCAGCGGGTTGAGCTGGTCGCGGTCCTGGACGACCCAGCCCGCGGCCTCGAGGAGCGCGTCGATACGGACGCGGGCCTGTACCTCGTTGAGCGGCGCCGGGCGCTGCGCCCGCTCGACGATCGCCTGCCGGGCGGACACGGCTACCTTGCGGGGCTGCCGGCGCTCCTTCTCGTAATCGGCCTGCTGTGCCTTGCGCAACTCGGCAATCTGCGACTGGAGCTGCTGCAATTGCTCGGCCAGCGCGGCCTGCGACTGCTGCGCGCTGGTCATCAGCGCTTGGGCTTCCTCCCGGGCCCTGCGCTCCGCCTCCAGGCGGTTCTCCGTCTCGCTGAGCCGGACGCGCGACTCGGCGAGCGTCGCCCGGTGCCGGTCCAGCGCCTCCCGCAGTGCCCGCGCCTCGGCCGGGTCGCTCAGGTCATCGGGAATGGCGGGCGGCACGAAGGCCCGCACGGTGCGGGAGCCGGTCAGCGCGCGGTCGAAGAAGACACCCAGGTCCCAGCAGAGCCGGACGTTGGCGAGGGCGGCGGTCGTGTCGAAGACGTGAGCGTGCACGGCCTCGTTGCCGCTTCGGCGGAGCGTGTCGAACGCCTCGCGCACGGGGGCGGTGAGCGCACCGATGCTGGTCAGCGCGCGCAGGCGGTCGATCTGGCGGGTGCCGGTGACGCGGAGGCCCGTGCGGCGCACCAGTTCCTCGGCCAGGACCTCACCGAACTGGCGCGCGCTGACGGAGGCCGCATTGGGGTTGGTGAAGACGTTCAACTCGGACTGTGAGCCGTAGAGTGCGAGCAGCGGCTCATGCCCGTACAGCATTCCGAAGTTCGGCGAGGCTTTCGCCAACTCGTGCAGGCGGCGGAGCTGTTCGTCCATGCGCGCGTGTCCCCCCGGACTCGACGTGGCCGGCGCCGATGACGGCGAGCGCTCAGCTTAGCCACGTCAGGCCGGCTGGACTACGGAACTTGGCCCCCGCCGGCGCCATAGGCGCTTCCGGATCTCAAAAGCACACCATTCAGTCGATCCCGGTACTGAGGTGTTAAACGAGTCGGATCACACACTCCCCAGCGACTCGAACCGCCACCGGTGCACCGCCCGCGTGACCAGCGTGCTCTCCGGCTCGGGGAGCTCGGGGAGGTCGGCGTCGAGGGGGGCGTTCCACCAGGTGATGACGAGGACGCGGTCCTGCGGCGCGCGGAAGACCTCCCGGCGCACCGGACGGCGGGGCAGGACGCGGGCCCGCTCCTCGGCCCAGGCCAGCAGGTCGGGGCCGCGGCCGGGCACCGCGCGGGCCTCCCACATCAGCGCGACGGTCATGTGTAGAGGTTCTCCCCGGCGGTCTCGTGGACGTGGTCGTGGGAGTGGGCGCTGCCCGGCACGTGCGGGTCGGTGACCGGAAGCGACGAGTCCGCGGAGAGGTCCCAGTCGGAGGCCGCGCGGTTGCGGGCGACCATCTCCGCGCCGAGGGCGGCCACCATCGCGCCGTTGTCCGTGCACAGCTTGGGGCGCGGCACCCGCAGCCGGATGCCGGCGGCCTCGCAGCGCTCCTGGGCGAGGGCGCGGAGCCGGGAGTTGGCCGCGACGCCGCCGCCGATCATCAGATGGTCGACGCCCTCGTCCTTGCAGGCGCGGACGGCCTTGCGGGTGAGCACGTCCACGACGGCCTCCTGGAAGGACGCCGACACGTCCCGCACCGGCACCTCCTCGCCCGCCGCCCGCTTGGCCTCGATCCAGCGCGCCACGGCCGTCTTCAGCCCGGAGAAGGAGAAGTCGTACGCCGGGTCGCGGGGCCCGGTCAGACCACGCGGGAAGGCGATGGCCTGAGGGTCGCCCTCCCGGGCGTACCGGTCGATGACGGGGCCGCCGGGGAAGCCGAGGTTCAGCACCCGGGCGATCTTGTCGAAGGCCTCGCCGGCCGCGTCGTCGATGGTCGCGCCGAGCGGGCGCACGTCGGAGGTGATGTCGGCGGACAGCAGCAGCGAGGAGTGGCCGCCGGAGACCAGCAGCGCCATCGTCGGCTCGGGCAGCGGCCCGTGCTCCAGCTGGTCGACGCAGATGTGCGAGGCGAGGTGGTTCACCCCGTACAGCGGCTTGCCTAGGGCGTAGGCGTACGCCTTCGCCGCCGAGACGCCGACGAGCAGCGCGCCTGCGAGGCCGGGACCGGCGGTCACGGCGATCCCGTCGAGGTCCCGGGCGCTCACCCCGGCCTCCTTCAAGGCCCGCTCGATGGTGGGGACCATCGCCTCGAGGTGGGCGCGGCTCGCCACCTCGGGGACGACGCCGCCGAAGCGGGCGTGCTCGTCGACGCTGGAGGCGACGGCGTCCGCGAGCAGGGTGGTGCCGCGGACGATGCCGACGCCGGTCTCGTCGCAGGAGGTCTCGATCCCCAGTACCAGGGGTTCGTCAGCCATGGATCTCGGTTCCTTGTACGCCGTTCACGGGGTGGCCCGGGGTCACGGAGGAGGACGGGCCGGTCAAGCGCATGACCAGCGCGTCCACGTTGCCCGGCTGGTAGTAGCCGCGCCTGACTCCGATGACCTCGAAGCCGAAGCGCTCGTAGAGCTTCTGGGCGCGGACGTTGTCGACGCGGCACTCCAGCATGACCTCGGCGCACTCGAACGCCGTGGCCGCGCGCAGCAGCTCGGTCAGCAGCCGCGAGCCGAGCCCGGTGCCCCAGTGGTCGCGGGAGACCGCGATGGTCTGGACGTCGGCCGCCGGGGCGGCGCCGTCGTCGCCCTCCGCGCCGGAGGTGGTGAGGCCGGCGTAGCCGACGATCCGGCCGCCCTCCTCGGCGACGACGTAGCGCCGGGTCGCCCCGGGCCCGCGGGAGTGGGCCAGCTCGGACCAGAACATGCCGCGCGACCACGCGTCCTCGGGGAAGAGGTCGCGCTCCAGCTCCAGCACGGGGTCGATGTCCCACCAGCGCATCTCACGCAGGACGACCGTCTCGGTTCCCGTCACTTGGGGGTGACCACCTTGTAGTTCTTGGGGACCTGGGCATCGGGCCGCCGCAGGTACAGCGGCCGGGGGGCGGGCAGTTCCTCGCCCGCCTTCAGCCTCTCCACGGCCAGCCGGGCGAGGGCGGCGGCGCTCACGTGCTCCGGCTCGTGCGCCCGGGGGAAGGTGTCCGGGTAGAGCAGCGCGCCCGCGCCGACCGCGGGCAGCCCGGCGACCTGGTCGGCGATGTCGGCGGGCCGGTCGACGGCCGGTTCGGTGAGCCGGGTGCGCGAGTCGGCGTACCGCGCCCAGTAGACCTCCTTGCGGCGGGCGTCGGTCGCCACGACGAAGGGGCCGTCCAGGTCGGCCGCGTAGGCCAGGCCGTCCAGCGTGCACACACCGTGCACGGGCACGCCGAGGGCGAGCCCGAAGGTGTCGGCGGTCATCAGGCCGACGCGCAGGCCGGTGTAGGGACCGGGGCCGATGCCGGCCACGATCCCGGTGACGGCGTCGAGCCGCAGACCGGCCTCGGCGAGCACCCGGTCGACGGCCGGGAGCAGCAGTTCGCCGTGGCGCCGGGCGTCCACCTGGCTCGACGAGGCGATGACGTCGTCGCCGTCGTGCAGCGCGACGGTGACGGCGGGGGTGGCGGTATCCAGAGCGAGCAAGAGCACGCAAACAGCCTACGGCTCCCGCGCCCCGGCCACGGCCGCACGGGCCGGACGGTCACGGACTGCTACGGTCGCGTCACATCCGTACAGTGCGGGGCAAAGCAGGACAGGGGTGACGGCGATGGCGGGGACCAGCTCGGCGATCGTGGCGGGGCTGACCGCGGCGGCCCTCGCGACGGTCGGCTACCTCGGCCACCGGGCGGCGGAGACGGTCCCCCCGGACCTGAAGCGGCAGGCGTCCGGCTCCCCGGCGCCCGCACCGAAGGCGCCCCGCAGCAACCACCCGGCCGCGCTGCCGCCGCGCACGGGCCTGGGACAGCGGGTCGTGTACTCGCTGGGCCGCGACCGGGTGTGGCTGGTGGACCAGGGCGACACGGTGCGCCGCACGTTCGGCGTCAGCCCCAGCACGGTCGACCCGGCCCCGGGCACCTACCGGGTGACGTCCCGCTCGGGGGAGGTCACCGGCTCGGACGGCGTCCCGGTGGAACACGTGGTGCGCTTCGCGAGCGTGGACGGCACGGTGATCGGGTTCAGCGCGGCGGTCGACGGCTCGGCGCCCGTCCTCGACCCGACGGAACGCACGGGCGGGATCCGGGAGACCCGGGCGGACGGCGCGGCGATGTGGAAGTTCGCGACCATCGGCCGCACGGTCGTCGTGGTGCCGTAGCCCCTACGCGGCCTCCCGCCGCCCCTCCGCAGCCTTCTCCTGCCGCGGCGGCTCGGGTGCGCGCGGCGGGGTGGAGACGGCGGCGGCCGCGGCGCACGCGGCGAGCAGGTCACGCATGGGCACCGGTCGCGGCGTGGACTCACGCGTGCTCGGGACGGCCGGCATGGCGCCTCCTGTACGTCGGGGGCGGGACGCGGTTAGGTATACCTAACCGCGAGCTGGATACCATGTGACCACGCGGGACGCCGCGTACGCAACACCTTGCCGACAGCTTGTCGGAAACGCTCAGGCGGACAGCGACCCCAGCTCGGCCCCGGCCCAGCGCGCCCCCAGCCCCCGCACGGTCACGTGCCGCACCTCGTCGGTGGTGTCACCGACGGCCCGGTGGATGAGAACGTGCAAGCGGTCCTCGGCCAGCTCCTCGACCTTGCCCTCGCCCCACTCGACGACGACCACCGACTCGGGCAGCGAGACGTCGAGGTCCAGGTCCTCCATCTCGTCGAGGCCGCCCGCCAGCCGGTAGGCGTCGACGTGCACGAGCGGCGGGCCGTCCCCCAGCGAGGGGTGCACCCGGGCGATGACAAACGTCGGCGAGGTCACCGCGCCCCGCACGCCGAGCCCTTCGCCGAGCCCGCGCGTCAGGGTCGTCTTGCCGGCCCCCAGCTCACCGGAGAGCAGCACGAGGTCGCCCGCGCGCAGCAGCTTGGCGAGACGCCGGCCGAGGTCGCGCATCTGCTCGGGGGAGGTGACGGTCAGTTCAGCGAGGCTGTGCGGTACTGCTGCTTCCATAGCCACCCACGGTAGCCCCTGCGGGCACCGCGCCCGCGCGGACGAGCAGGTCGGCGAGGCGGTCGGTCACCTGCTCGGGATGCTCCAGCATCACCAGGTGCCCGGCATCAGGCACGAGCACCAGCTCGGCCCCCGGCAGCAGATCGGCGATGGCCTCACTGTGCTCACTCGGGGTGACAAGATCCTCCACGCCCGCCAGCACCAGCACAGGCAGCTCACCGAAGTGCGCCAACGCCTCAGCCTTGTCATGCCCGTCGAACGCGGGATAGTACTCGGCGACGACATCGATCGGCGTCGACTCGATCATCCGCTCGGCGAACCGCGCGACAGCGGGATCGACATCCCTCGAGGCGAACGAATACCGCTTGATGACCCCGGCGAACAGATCGGCGGTGGCCCGCCGCCCCTTCTCCACCAGCTCGGCCCGCTGCCCCAGCGCCTTCAGCACCCCGGGCAGCACCCGCCGCACGGCGTTGACCCCGGCGACCGGCAGCCCGAAGTTGACCTCCCCCAGCCGCCCCGACGAGGTCCCCACCAGAGCCACGCCGACACACCGCTCCCGGACCAACTCCGGGAACTGATCGGCGAGCGCCATGACGGTCATCCCACCCATGGAATGCCCGACAAGCACCAGCGGCCCCTCAGGAGCAGCGGCATCAACGACGGCCTTCAGATCCCTGCCGAGCTGCTCAATACTGACGGGCTCCCCACGCTCCACCTGCGCGGCGCCCCGCGCGGAACGCCCATGACTGCGCTGGTCCCAGTGCACGGTCCGCACGACACCGCGCAGGGCGGCCCGCTGGAAATGCCAGGAATCCTGATTGAGGCAGTACCCGTGGCTGAACACCACGGTCACGGGCGCGGGCGCCCGCCGCCCGAACAACCGCCGCCGCCTGCCGCTCTCGGCGTCCGCCTCGACCTCGTCGACCTCGTAGTACAGCTCGGTCCCGTCGTCGGCGTACGCCTTGCCGGGCGTCCCCCGCAAAGCCCCATAGGGCCCCGCCGAGTCGAGAACGAGCCGGGCCTTGCGGCGCATGCCCCGGCCGACGGTCATCCGCTCGATGGCCACGCCGGCGGCGGCGCCGGTGGCCAGCACGCCGATCGCGAGGCCCGCGACACCGGTCGCCCTACGCCATCCGGGCGCACTGCTCTCGCTCACGTACCGCTCCTCTTCCCCGGACCCCACGCAGGGCGCTTACCCGCTCTGTTCCCCGTTCACATGAACACGCGGGACTCGGCTGCCGATCCGGGTCACGATCTCGTACGCGATGGTCCCGGACGCCTGCGCCCAGTCCTCCGCGGTGGGCTCACCACGGTCCCCGGGCCCGAACAGCACGGCCTCGGCACCGGGCCCGGGCTCGTCACCCCCCAGATCCACCACGAACTGATCCATGGCAACCCGCCCGGCGACGGTCCGCCACTTCCCCTCGACCAGCACAGGCCCGCCGCCTGAGGCATGCCGGGGAATCCCGTCGGCGTACCCGAGGGGCACGAGCCCCAGGGTCGTGGCCCCGGCGGTCACGTAATGGTGCCCGTAGCTGACGCCGTGCCCGCCCGGAACGTTCTTCACCAGCGCCAGCGACGCCGCCAGCGTCATCGCGGGCCGCAGACCCAGCTCCGTGGACGTGCCGATCTCGGGGCTGGGCGAGACGCCGTACAGGGCGATGCCGGGCCGCACCAGGTCGAAATGGCTCTCGGGCAACGTCAGCGTCGCGGGCGAGTTGGCGATGTGCCGCACCTCGGGCTCGACGCCCTGCGCCTCGGCGTACGCGACCATCTCGCGGAAGGTGAGCAGCTGGGCGGCGATGGACGGGTGCCCGGGCTCGTCGGCGCAGGCGAAGTGCGACCACAGTCCGGTGACCTTGAGCAGCCCCTCGGCCTCGGCACGCAGCGCGCCCGCGACCAGCTCGGGCCAGTCGCCGGGCTGGCACCCGCCGCGGCCGAGCCCGGTGTCCGCCTTGAGCTGCACGCGCGCGGGCCGGCCGGCCGCCCTCGCCGCCGCGACGACCTCGTCCAGCGCCCAGAAGCCGCTCACGGAGACGTCGACGTCGGCCTCGATCGCCTCCCGCCAGGGCCCTCCGGGCGTCCACAGCCAGCACATCACCCGGACGCCGTCCGGCACACCCGACCCGGGCGCCCTCAGCGCGAGCGCCTCCTGGGGCGTGGCGGTGCCCAGCCAGGTGGCGCCGGCCTGCACGGCCGCGCGGGCGCATTCGGCTGCGCCGTGCCCGTATCCGTCGGCCTTCACGACGGCCATCAGGGCGGCGCTGGGGGCACGCTCGCGGAGGGTGCGGACGTTGGCCCGCACGGCGGCCAGGTCGATCACAGCGCGGGCGCGGAGCTGGGCGCCGTGCGGGTCAGCTGTCTCTTTCATCCCGGACAGTCTCTCAGAGGGGGCGTGGGGTGCCCTTGCACCGGGGTGCGTACCTTTTGCCCTCCGTGCGGGTTTCCGTCCGGAGGGTGCACCGGGGCGGGGTGCGGGTCAACTGGCGTTGGGGCAGGTCACGTGGGGGTTGGCGGCCCACGGGGTGTTGTGAGTCGCACCGGGGTAGGTGCGGGCCGGGGGTGTTCGCGCACCTGGCGCCCGCAGGGTGCCGCCGCGCCCACCCGTGCCGCCCCAGCGGCACGAATGCCCGCGTGGGCGGCAGCTTACGGCCGTCGGCTGGCCGCGCGCCCGCGCTTGGCGGTGGGTTGCGGCCGCCCGCGGCGGGGGGGGGAACGGGTGGGGTGGGCGCCCGCAGCGGCTGGCGCGTCCGCGCCCTCCGCTTATCAGCTCGCACTCTCGCGCCAGACCGAGGACGACCGCCCCCACCGCGGCCCCGCACCACCACCCCACCCTGGGCGCTACAGCAACCCCCACCGGACAGGTGAATGCGCCGCAGGCATCAGACCGCAACCACCACCCCCGCCGCAGGCACACGCCCCAAGCCCCAGCCCCACCGGCCGGAACCCCGCCGCAGGCACACGCCCCTCACCCCCTCACCCCCTCACCACACTCCGCCAAGCCTCCGGAATCCGCCCCGCCACACCCTCCGCACTCACCGGCGCCCCCTCCGCCGCGAACCGCCCCGCCAGCCCATGCAGATACGCCGCCACACTCCCCGCGTCCACCGCCGACAACCCCGCCGCCAGCAACGACCCCCCGAGCCCCGACAGCACATCCCCACTCCCCGCCGTGGCCAGCCACGGCGTCCCCGTCGGGTTCACCCGCACCGCACCCCCACCCCCCGCCTCAGCCACCACGGTCGTCGACCCCTTCAGCAGCACAGCCGCCCCGTACCGCGCCGCCAGCTCCCGCGCAGCCGCCAACCGCCCCGACTCCACTTCCTCCCGCTCGACCCCCAGCAACGCGGCCGCCTCCCCCGCGTGCGGAGTCATCAACGTAGGTACGCCCCTCGAGCCCCGCCCCCGCACATCCCCGACCTCCGCCAGCCGCAACCCGTCCGCGTCGATCAGCACCGGCACATCAGCAGCCAGCACCTCCCCCACCGTCGCCGCGTCGTCCCCCGCTCCAGGTCCGACGACCCACGCCTGCACCCGCCCGGCCCGCGAAGGTCCCCGCTCGGACACCAGCGTCTCGGGATACCGAGCCAACACCGCACCGCTCGCCGGCCCCACGTACCGCACGGCCCCGGCCCCACCCCTCAAGGCACCCCCCACCGCCAGCACAGCGGCCCCCGGATACCGGGCGGACCCGGCCGCAACCCCGACCACCCCCCGCCGGTACTTGTCACTCTCAGCCCTCGGCACCGGCAGCAACCGCGCCACATCCGCATGCTGCAACGCCTCCGCAGCCGCCTCCCCGGCCCCAGAACCCGAACCAGAACCCGAACCCGAACCAGAACCAGAACCCGACTCCGAACCCCAACCCCGCATCGACAACCCGATGTCGACGAACCGCACCACCCCCGCGTACTCCCGCCCCGGATCGATCAGCAACCCCGGCTTGTACGCCCCGAACGTCACCGTCACATCCGCCCGAACCGCGGCCCCCCGCACCTCCCCCGTATCCGCGTCGACCCCACTGGGCAGATCAACGGCGACGACAACCCCCCGCCCCCGCCGAGCAGCCTCCGCCAACGGCACAGCCGCCTCCCGCAGCCCGCCCTTCCCCCCGATCCCCACGATCCCGTCCACCACGAGATCAGCGCCCTCGACAAGCGCGACCGCCCCCGCGTCCCCCGCCTCGACCACAAGACCCCCCGCGCGCCGCAACGCGGCCAGCCCACCCGTATGGGCCCGCCCCGGCGCCAGCAGAACGGCCCGCACCCCGGCCCCCCGCCGAGCCAGCCGGGCCCCGGCGTACAAGGCATCGCCCCCGTTGTCCCCGCTGCCCACCAGCAGCACCACCCGGCTGCCGTACACCCGCCCCAGCACATCGGCGCACACCACAGCCAGCCCCGCGGCCGCGCGCTGCATCAGCGCCCCCTCAGGCAACCGCGCCATCAGTTCCCGCTCCGCCGCCCTGACCGTCTCCACGCTGTAAGCAGTCCGCATGCCTCCGAGTTTCCCGCAAGACCCACCCCCTCGCCCCTCTCCTCACCCGCCCCCACCGCCCCCTTGACTCCTCCCGCCACCGTTGCCACACTCCCGCCCCCACCAGGGTGAATCGATTCACTCGAACCGGTTCGACGACCGACACCCCTAACCGACACCCCCGACCGACACCCCCAACCGACAACCCGAGGACGAGGACCCCCATGCGACGCAGAGCCGCGTTACCAGCCTCAGCAGCAGCCACCGCCCTCCTCGCAGCGCTGGCCACTGTCTCCGCCCCCGCCACCCCCGCCCACGCCCACGCCCCCGCCCACGCCCACGCCCCCGCCCACGCCCACGCCCACGCCCACGCCCACGCCCACGCCCACGCAGCAGCCTGCGGCGACGGCACCTTCCACGCCGAGGCCGTCCAGAACGGCTCCACCTGGACCGCCCGCCGAGGCAGCAGCACGGTGTACACGGGGACGGACATGCGCGCCGCCGTCCAGGCGGCGATCGGCGCCCTCACGGCGAACCGCACCAGCAAGGAACGCGTGGTGGTCCGCGGCTCCGGCTCCGTCTCGGCCGGCTCCCGCATCTCGCTGCCGAGCTACACGGTCCTGGACGTCTGCGGCACGATCGACGTCACGGGCAGCGGCTCGGGCGACCAGGCGCCGGTCTACTCGCGCGGCACCCACGACATCGAGGTGCAGCACCTCGACGTCACCGGCGCCCCGCTCTACGGCATCTTCCTGCGCAACGTGGAGAACGTGGTCCTGGGCCAGATCGACATGCGCCTCTCCCGAGGCCTCGGCGTCCGCATCGACAACCGCGGCGACACCAGCCGGTGGACGCGCAACGTCCGTATCGACGACGTGTACGTGTCCGGCGCGTCGAGCCACGCCGTGGAGACGTACGGCGTGGACGGCCTGACCGTCGGCACCGTGACCGCCCGCAACGTGGGCGAGTCCGGTCTCCTCCTCAACCAGACCGTCAACGCGACGGTGACGAAGGTGGACGCGGAGAATGCCGGCACCGGCACCGGCTACGCGGCGTTCCGCATGGCCAACCGCAACGGCCGGATCGGCAGCAGCTACGCGACGAACATCCGCGTGGGCGAGGTGATCGCACGGGGCGGCGGCCGGGGCGTGTTCTGCGTGTCGGAGAGCGGCGGGGCGACGATCGACCGGATCACGCTCTCGAACACCGGCAACAACGCGATCCTGATCGAGAACTGCTACAACGTGAACCTCGCGGCGCAGAGCGGCACGGTCACGGGCGGCGGCGAGATCCGCCTGGCGGCCCGTTCGGAGTTCGCCAACAACAGGGACATCACGGTCCAGAACCTGACGGTGACGAACTCGTCGATCCGCGAGAGCCCCTGCGGCGAGAACATCACCTTCCGCAACAACCGCCTGGTGAACAGCGCGCAGTCCATCTGCTGAACACCCGCACACCACAGCGGGGTGCGGCACCCGAAGGCACCGCACCCCGCTCAACCCGCTGTCAGAGCAAAACCGCCCCGCACCTCAGCTGGTGCTGAGCATCCCCGCCCGCAGCCGCTTGAGCGTCCGCGACAGCAGTCGCGACACGTGCATCTGCGAGCACCCCAGCCGCTCACCGATCTCGGCCTGGGTCAGCTCCTCCACGAACCGCCAGTGGACGATCTTCCGCTCACGCTCGTCCAGGTCGGCGATCATCGGGGCGAGGGCGTGGAAGTCCTCGACCAGGCCCAGGGCCGCGTCCTCGGCACCGATGAAGTCGGCGAGGACGGACTCGCCGTCGGGCTCGCTGCCGATGGCGGCGTCGAGGGAGGCGGAGTTGTAGCCGTTGGCGGCCAGCCGGGCCTCGTTGACCTCGGCCTCGGTGAGGCTCATCAGCGTGGCCAGCTCGGCGGTCGTCGGCGTACGGCCCAGCCGGCTGCGCAGCTCCTCGGTGGCGCGGGCGAGCTGCACCCGGGCCTCCTGGAGACGGCGCGGCACGTGCACGGACCACGAGGTGTCACGGAAGAAGCGCTTGATCTCGCCGACGATGTAGGGGATCGCGAAGGAGGTGAACTCGACCTCGCGGGACAGCTCGAACCGGTCGATGGCCTTGATCAGACCGATCATGCCGACCTGGACGATGTCCTCCATCTCCTCCGGGCCGCGGCTGCGGAACCGGCCGGCCGCGTAGCGGACCAGGGACATGTTCATCTCGATCAGCGTGTTGCGCGCGTACTGGTACTCGTGGGTACCTTCCTCCAGCTCCGTCAGCCGCCGGAAGAACTGCCGGGACAGTTCCCGCGCGTCCTGCGGCGCGACCTGGCCGGGATTCGCGACCTCCGGCAGCTCGGTCACACTCTGCGCCTGGTCCGTCCGCGCCATTGTCGACGTCACAGTAAAGCCCTCCCTCATTGGTGCCCCCGCTCCGATACCGGCTCCCTGCCTGTACCCCCACTTCCGGGTTACACGCACTTGGCCTAAAGAATTTCGGCGGAGACGTGGGTCACCCCTCCGCGACCACGACCGCGGAGGCCACTCCGGCGTCGTGGCTGAGCGAGACGTGCCAGGAGCGGACGCCCAGCTCAGCAGCGCGCGCGGCGACGGTCCCCTTGACCCGCAGCCGCGGCTGCCCGCTGTCCTCGCACCACACCTCGGCGTCGGTCCAGTACAGCCCCGCGGGCGCACCGAGCGCCTTGGCGAGCGCCTCCTTGGCGGCGAACCGCGCCGCCAGGGAGGCGATGCCGCGCCGCTCCCCGCTGGGCAGCAGCAGCTCGCTCTCCACGAAGAGCCGCTGCGCCAGTCCGGGCGTGCGTTCCAGCGACGCGGCGAACCGCTCGATCTCGGCGACGTCGATCCCGACTCCGATGATGCTCATGCGGGCACCCTAATTCGGGGCGGCCTCACTCCACGGTCACGGACTTGGCGAGGTTGCGCGGCTGGTCGACCTCGTTGCCGCGGGCGGTGGCCAGCTCGCAGGCGAACACCTGCAGCGGCACGGTCGCGACCAGCGGCTGGAGCAGCGTCGGCGTGACAGGGACGCGGATCAGATGGTCGGCGTACGGAACGACCGCGTCGTCGCCTTCCTCCGCGACCACGATGGTCCGGGCGCCGCGCGCGCGGATCTCCTGGATGTTGGACACGATCTTGTCGTGCAGCACGGACCGCCCACGCGGCGAAGGCACCACCACGACAACCGGCAGATCCTCCTCGATCAACGCGATGGGCCCGTGCTTCAGCTCCCCCGCCGCGAACCCCTCGGCGTGCATGTAGGCGAGCTCCTTCAGCTTGAGCGCACCCTCCAGCGCCACGGGATAACCGACGTGCCGCCCCAGAAAGAGAACCGTGTCCTTCTCCGCCAACGACCGGGCGAGCTCCCGCACGGGCTCCATGGTCTCCAGAACCCGCTCGACGGCCCCGGCGATCGACCCGAGGTCGCGCACCACCGCACGGATCTCGTCCGCGTACTTGGTCCCGCGCACCTGCCCCAGATACAGCGCGACCAGATAACAGGCGACCAGCTGCGTCAGGAACGCCTTCGTCGACGCGACGGCGACTTCCGGCCCCGCGTGCGTGTACAGCACGGCGTCCGACTCCCGCGGGATGGTCGACCCGTTGGTGTTGCAGATGGCCAGCACCTTGGCGCCCTGCTCCCGCGCGTGCCGCAGCGCCATCAGCGTGTCCATGGTCTCGCCGGACTGGGAGATGGCGACGACGAGCGTCTGCTGGTCCAGGATCGGGTCGCGGTAGCGGAACTCGCTCGCCAGCTCCACCTCGCACGGCACGCGCGTCCAGTGCTCGATGGCGTACTTGGCGATGAGCCCGGCGTGGAAGGCGGTGCCGCAGGCGACGATGACGACCTTGCCGACCTCGCGCAGCACGTTCGCCGGGATGCGCACCTCGTCCAGCGTCAGGGAACCCGACCCGTCGGTACGGCCCAGGAGCGTGTCGGCGACGGCCTTCGGCTGCTCGGCGATCTCCTTGAGCATGAAGTAGTCGTAGCCGCCCTTCTCGGCGGCGGAGGCGTCCCAGTCGACGTGGTACTCGCGGACGTCGGCCGGGGCTCCGTCGAAGTCGGTCACGGTCACCGCGTCCCGGCGCAGCTCGACCACCTGGTCCTGGCCCAGCTCGATCGCGTCACGCGTGTGGGCGATGAACGCGGCGACATCCGAAGCAAGGAACGACTCCCCCGCCCCGACACCGACCACCAGCGGCGAGTTGCGGCGCGCACCCACAACCACGTCCGGTTCGTCGGCGTGCACGGCCACGAGCGTGAACGCGCCCTCCAGCCGCCGGCACACCAGCCGCATCGCTTCCGCGAGGTCGGCGCAGGCGGAGTACTCCTCGGCGAGCAGATGGGCGACGACCTCGGTGTCGGTCTCGGAGGTCAGTTCGTGACCGCGCTCGGTCAACTCCTCGCGCAGGGCGGCGAAGTTCTCGATGATGCCGTTGTGGACGACGGCGACCCGGCCCGCGTTGTCCAGGTGCGGATGGGCGTTGGCGTCGGTCGGACCGCCGTGCGTGGCCCACCGGGTGTGGCCGATGCCGGTCGTGCCCGTGGGCAGCGGCCGTTCGCTCAGCTCCTTCTCCAGGTTGACCAGCTTCCCGGCCCTCTTCGCCGTGGCCAGCCCGCCGTCGGCCTGCACGGCGACGCCCGCCGAGTCGTAGCCCCGGTACTCCAGTCGCTTCAGTCCGGCCGTCACGACGTCAAGCGCCGACTGCGGCCCCACGTAACCCACGATTCCGCACATGCCGGGCAGCCTACGGTCAGTCAGCCGCCGAAAACGGCCTCCGCGTGCCCGAATTCGGAAATTCCCACCGGTGCACGAGGCACCGGTGGGTGAGGTTCCGCGTCAGCCGAGCTTGGCGACCTGGGCGGCGACGACGTCGGCGGGGACCTCGAAGTCCTTGCCGGTGGCCATCGACGCCAGGTTCACGGCGCTGAAGGTGACCACGGTCGAGCCCTTCCGCACCAGGACGATCTTGGCGGGGGCCTTGACGCCCTCCTCCGCGGCGACGGTCAGGGTGACGGCGGCACCCTCGTCGCCGCCCTCGGGCGCGTCGCCGGTGGCGACCTTCACGACGTCCAGCGGCTCACCGACGAGGGTGGCCTTGAACCCGCCCGCGCACTTCTCGGCCGCCGTGACGACACCCTTCACGGCCTGCGCGGCGCCGTCACCCTCGTACGACGCGAGATTGATCAGCACCTTCTCCGTGTCCAGCGCGGCCAGGAGCGCGTCCTCGGGCTTGGTGTCCGGGCCCGGCTTCACCGGGTCGCCCGTGAAGGACCGCTTCACGGTCGCGGCCGGCTCCCCCTGCGCCACACCGGCCTAGGCGTGCGCGAGCGGCAGACAGGCGGGGTCTTCACTCTTGACCTGGTCCGCGGCGATGTCGTCGGTCGCGGGAAGCTTGGTGGCGACCTTGCCGCCCTTGACGTCCGACTGCGCGAGGGCGGCCTTCTCCAGCTCGGCGGCGGTGAGCGTCTTCGCCGGCGCGGCGGCGGAGGTGCTGGGCGCGGCCTTGCCCTTGCCCTCGTCGGCCTTGTCCTGGTCGTCGCCGGAGCCGCCGCAGGCGGTGACGAGCAGGGCCAGCGCGGCGGCGGAGGCGGCGAGCGCGGTACGACGGACGGAACTGGTTCTCACGCGGAAACTCTTTCTCGAAGGTGCGGAGGAATGATCCGCATCACGTGCGCGCACTGTAGACACAGCCGCTTCACAGTTGATCATCGGGACCCCCGCAGAAACCCGGCGTGACACAGCCCACCTGTCGCCGCGTTCAAACTCCGTTAACAATGGACTGTGATCTCTCCGGTCTCCTCGATGCCCCGGAGCGCCCACCGGCAGCGGCCGGAGGCGACTCCCTACGTCGACCTCACCCGTTCCGAGTGGAGCGCGCTGCGCGACAAGACGCCGCTGCCGCTGACGGCGGAGGAGGTGGAACAGCTGCGCGGCCTCGGCGACGTCATCGACCTCGACGAGGTGCGGGACATCTACCTCCCGCTGTCCCGGCTGCTCAACCTCTACGTCCGCGCCACCGACGGGCTGCGCGGCGCGCTCAACACCTTCCTCGGCGAGAAGGGCTCCCAGTCGGGCACGCCCTTCGTCATAGGAGTCGCGGGCTCCGTCGCCGTAGGCAAGTCGACGGTGGCGCGCCTTCTCCAGGCCCTGCTCTCCCGCTGGCCCGAACATCCCCGCGTGGAACTCGTCACGACGGACGGCTTCCTGCTCCCGACCAAGGAACTCCAGGCCCGCGGCCTGATGTCGCGGAAAGGTTTCCCCGAGTCCTACGACCGCCGGGCGCTGACGCGCTTCGTGGCGGACATCAAGGCCGGCAAGTCCGAAGTCACCGCGCCCGTCTACTCCCACCTGATCTACGACATCGTCCCGGGCGAGAAGCTCACGGTGCGGCGGCCGGACATCCTGATCGTGGAGGGCCTCAACGTCCTTCAGCCGGCGCTGCCCGGCAAGGACGGACGCACCCGGGTCGGTCTCGCCGACTACTTCGACTTCAGCGTGTACGTGGATGCTCGTGCCGAGGACATCGAGCAGTGGTACCTGAACCGGTTCCGGAAGCTGCGGCAGACGGCGTTCCAGGATCCGTCGTCGTACTTCCGGAAGTACACGCAGGTGTCTGAAGAGGAGGCGTTGGACTACGCCCGCACGATGTGGCGGACCATCAACAAGCCGAACCTCGTCGAGAACATCGCCCCTACGCGGGGCCGGGCAACCTTGGTCCTCCGCAAGGGCCCGGACCACAAGGTCCAACGCCTGAGCCTACGCAAGCTCTGACCTACGGGAACCAAGGGGTGCTGCACACCCCGTCGCCTTCAACCACCCCGGGGCGGGTGCGGGCCGGGGGGTGTTCGCGCACCTGGCGCCCGCAGGGTGCCGCCGCGCCCACCCTCCCCCACTCTCGGCTTCGCTCGAGCGGGAGGTACCCCCATCGCCCTAGGCAGCACGACTGCCCGCAGTGGGCGGCAGCTTGCGGCCGTCGGCTGGCCGCGCGCCCGCGGTTGGCGGTGGGTTGCGGCCGCCCGCGCAACCGGGTGTCCGTCCAGCCGCCCGCGGCGGGGAGGGGACGGGGTGGGGGTGGGCGCCCGCAGCGGCTGGCGCGTCCGCGCCCTCAGCCTCTCCAGCACGCACTCTCGCGCCAGACCGAGGACGACCGCCCCCACCGCGGCCCCGCACCACCACCCCACCCTGGGCGCTACAGCAACCCCCACCGGACAGGTGACTGCGCCGCAGGCATCAGACCGCAACCCCCACCCCCGCCGCAGGCACACGACCCAAGCCCCAGCCCCACCGGCCAGAACCCCGCCGCAGGCCCACGACCTCAGCCCTCACCAGACGCGGAACCGCGCCGCAGGCCCACGCCCTCAGCCCAGTGCCGACTTCACCGCGTCCGCGAGCCGCCCAGCCACCGACCGCGCCTGGTCGATGTCGGCCGCTTCCACCATCACCCGCACCAAAGGCTCCGTGCCCGACGGCCGAAGCAGCACACGCCCCGTCTCGCCCAGCTCCTGCTCCGCCTCGGACACCGCCGTCGCCAGCTCCGCCGACGTCTTCACACGGGACTTGTCCACATCAGGCACATTGATCAGCACCTGCGGCAGCCGCTCCATCACACCGGCCAGCTCCCGCAGCGACCGCCCGCTCTCCGCGACCCGAGCCGCCAGCAGCAGCCCCGTCAGCGTCCCGTCCCCCGTCGTGGCGTGGTCGAGGACGATCACGTGCCCGGACTGCTCGCCGCCCAAGGCGAACCCGTGCTGCTTCATCTCCTCCAGCACGTACCGGTCCCCCACCGCCGTCTGGACGAGCCGGATCCCCTCCCGCTCCATGGCGAGCTTGAACCCGAGGTTCGACATGACAGTGGCGACGACCGCGTCGGACCGCAGTGCCCCCCGCTCCCGCATGGCCAGCGCCAGCACGGCGAGGATCTGGTCCCCGTCGACCTCCTCCCCCGTGTGGTCGACGGCGAGACACCGGTCGGCGTCCCCGTCGTGCGCGATACCCAGCGCGGCCCCGTGCTCGACCACGGCGGCCTTCAGCTGCGCCAGATGCGTGGACCCGCACCCGTCGTTGATGTTCAGCCCGTCCGGCTCGGCACCGATCGTCACGACCTCGGCCCCGGCCCGCCGGAACGCCTCGGGCGACACCTGCGACGCCGCGCCGTGCGCCTCGTCCAGCACGATCTTCAGACCGTCGAGCCGGTTCGGCAGAACGCCCACGAGGTGGGCGACATACGTGTCGAAGCCCTCGTCGTAGTCCCGCACGCGCCCGACCCCGGCCCCGGTGGGCCGGTCCCACGGCGCACCGGTCCGGTGCTCCTCGTAGATCGCCTCGATCCGGTCCTCCAGCTCGTCGGCGAGCTTGTGCCCGCCGCGGGCGAAGAACTTGATCCCGTTGTCGGGCATGGCGTTGTGGCTGGCGGAGAGCATCACGCCGAGGTCGGCGCCGAGCGCGCCGGTGAGGTGGGCGACGGCCGGCGTCGGCAGTACGCCGACCCGCAGCACGTCCACGCCCGCGCTGGCGAGCCCGGCGACCACGGCGGCCTCCAGGAACTCCCCGGACGCGCGCGGGTCCCGCCCGACGACGGCGGTGGGCCGGTGCCCTTCGAACGTGCCCGCCTCGGCCAGTACGTGCGCGGCGGCGACGGACAGGCCGAGCGCCATCTCCGCCGTCAGATCCGCGTTGGCGACACCGCGCACGCCGTCCGTGCCGAAGAGTCGTCCCACTTGTCCTCCTGAGGATGCGTCAGTATCGGCAGCCCTCCAGGGCCCCGCCACCAAGGTCCCGCCGAGGCGATGGACCGGCCCGTACGGCCGACGGCTGTGCCACTGACAAAGCTGAGCTTCTGCTGTTCGTCGATGCTTCTGATGTTCGACGGTCACGGACTTCCTGCGGCTCCCGAGCCGCAGGAACGCGGACCACGACGTCGCCGGGCGCACACCACGGCGTCACCGCCCGACCATCCGATCACATTAGCGTTTGAGCGCCTTGTGCCGTTATACGCCCGCGCCAGTGAATAAACGAACGCCCCGGCAGCACGATGGCGTGCCGCCGGGGCGTTCGGAGTACGCGCGAGCGCCCTGCGATTAGCGCTTGCTGTACTGCGGAGCCTTGCGGGCCTTCTTCAGACCGGCCTTCTTCCGCTCGACCGCACGGTCGTCGCGGCGCAGGAAGCCGGCCTTCTTCAGCGGACCGCGGTTGTTGTCGACATCCGCCTCGTTCAGCGCACGGGCGACACCGAGACGGAGCGCACCGGCCTGACCGGAGACACCGCCACCCGCGATGCGGGCGATGACGTCGTAGCGGCCCTCGAGCTCGAGCACCTTGAAGGGCTCGTTCACTTCCTGCTGGTGCACCTTGTTCGGGAAGTAGTCCTCGAGGGTGCGACCGTTGATCTTCCACTTGCCGGTGCCCGGGACGATCCGGACGCGGGCGATGGCGTTCTTGCGACGGCCCAGGCCGGCGGCCGGCTGGGGCTCACCGAAGCGGGACGCCATGGACTCCGAGGTGTACTCACCCTCGACGGGCACCTCGGACTCGGTGGTGTAGCTGTCGATGTCAAGCTCTTCGAGCGGCTGCTCGGCAGTGGTCTCGGCCACGATTCTCCTCAGATTCTCTTCGGTCTTAGGGGGTGGCCGGACTTACTGCGCGACCTGGGTGATCTCGAACGGCACCGGCTGCTGGGCAGCGTGCGGGTGCTGGTCGCCCGAGTAGACCTTCAGCTTCGAGAGCATCTGACGGCCCAGGGTGTTCTTGGGGAGCATGCCCTTGACGGCCTTCTCGATGGCCTTCTCGGGGTTCTTGGCAAGCAGCTCGTCGTAGCGGACGGAGCGCAGACCGCCCGGGTAGCCCGAGTGGCGGTACGCCATCTTCTGGGTCCGCTTGTTGCCGGAGAGGTGCACCTTGTCGGCGTTGATGATGATGACGAAGTCACCGGTGTCGACGTGGGGCGCGTAGATGGGCTTGTGCTTGCCACGCAGGATGGAGGCGGCAGTGGAGGCCAGACGGCCCAGGACGACGTCCTGAGCGTCGATGACGTGCCACTGGCGCGTCACATCGCCGGGCTTGGGGCTGTACGTACGCACGGTTCGTAGCCTTCGCTTCTTCAGTGAATGGTCCTGACAAGGTCACCGAAGACGATCACGACAGCCCTGACCGCACAGCGGTGACGCAAACCGCGTGCTGGTCGCTGGTCATCGGCCCGGTGGACCGGTGTAAGGGCCCCTCACGTGAGAATGAGTAAGCCACTACACACAACAGAGACGCAGAATACCCGCGCTCGGCCGGACGGGTCAAAACGAGCCCGCCGCCCGTGGGCGCCCCCCATTTTACGGCCGTACGGCGCCCCCCGTGGCCGCACGCCACCCGCCCTCCCCCCGACCAGCCTCTTCCCCCTCCGAAGCACCCCCGGTGTCCCGCGCGCTCCGCGCGCCCCGGACCGCGTGGTACGCCATCGTCCCCGCCAGCACACACAGCGTGACGAAGTCCCGGAACGCCCGCCGCTTCCCCGACTCCAGCCACGGCCAGGTCACCCCCGGCAGCTGCGGCACCAGCGCCAGCCAGAACCCCGGCCGCCGGGTCACCGACCCCGCGTACGGCATTCCGGCGAGCAGCAGCGGCAGCACGACGAGCAGGTAGTGGTTGTAGGAGGGCCGCGACACCAGGAACGCGGACAGCATCAGCCCGGCGGACGTCTCCGCCAGCCGCAGCGCCTGGGGACCCGGCCCCCGCCACCGCCGGTACGCGCACGCCACCCCCACCGCGGCGGCGGCCACCGCCAGCGCCTGCGCCAGGGCCTGCGGCACCCCGAGCCGGGGCAGCACAGCAGCCGGGCCCGCTTCGTAGAGCCGGAGGAAGGAGTCGTCGGCGGTGAAGAGGAAGGGAAGCGTCTGGGTGAGGAAGCCGGTGGGGTCGGGCAGGAAGAAGGCGGCCGCCACCGACGAGACCGCCGGCACCAGCACCACCAGCGCGAGCGCACCCCACCGGCGGGCGAAGAGGAACAGCAGCGCCATCGGCGCGAGCAACGGCTTCAGCGCCACCGCCACCCCGATCACCGCACCCGCCGCGACCCACCGCCCCCGGCTCGCCAGCAGCAGACACAGGGGCAGCGCCAGCACGGCCGTCACCGTCCAGTTGCCCAGCCGCACCAGCTGCGCGAACGGCGCGAAGCCGACCACCAGCCCGAACAGCCCGAGCACGGCGATCCTGCTGCGCAGCGGCACCCGGTGCAGCAGCAGCGCGCACACCCAGCCGGCCGTGAGCGCGAGGACGACCAGGACCGGCATCAGCACGTCCAGCACGGACCGCGGCAGCAGCGCCTGCGGGGCGGCCGCCATCACCGCGCTCGGGAAATAGAGGAAGTGCGCGTCGTCGTACGGCGATCCGCCGTCCAGCCAGGTGCGCGCCGCGTCCACGACGATGCCGTTGTCCATGCCTCCGTCCGAGGTCACCAGCACCGTATGGGTCGTCAGAGCGGCCAGGACCGCCAGAAGTCCGGCCCACCAGCCGATGCCCGCGGGGCGCACCAACCACCCGGAGATGTCGCTTTTGCCCGTCGCCATGGGCGCAACGCTAGGGCCTCGCGGGCCCGTTGAGGCGGACCAGCACACCCCTTGCCCCGTCTAAGATGCGCCCCATGAGCTTTGGGCAGGGGGGGTCCTCCCAGCAGTGGGATCCCTGGAAACCGAATTCGCAGCAGCCGTGGAACGGCGGCAGCGCCGGCGGGTCACCCGACTGGGCGGCGCTCGCCGACGCGTCCGAGGCGCGCGCCAAGCGGCGCCGGCTGCTGTTCATAGGCGGCGGCGCACTCGCCGCCGTGGCGATAGGCACCGCGGTGGCGGTCGCCGTCGTGTCGGCGGGCGGCTCGGACCAGGCCGGCCCGGGCACCGAGTCCCAGCTGCCCGGCGTCTCCGACCTGCCGAGCGCCACGGGCACGGTCCCGTCGTTCGAGCCGACGAGCGCCCCGCCCCCGCTGGACCCCAAGGACTTCGTCGCCAGCGCCCAGAAGGACAAGGCGCCGCTGAGCCCCGACATCCTGTTCCCGGGCACGCAGCTGACCATGGGCGACACGGTCTACAAGAAGGGCCCGACGGCGGACACCAAGAACTGCGCGTCCGCGGCGAAGGCGACGCTCCCCAAGGTCCTCACGGACAACAAGTGCACGCGCCTGATCCGCGTCACCTACAGCCGGGACGGCGTGGCGGTGACGGTCGGCGTGGCGGTCTTCGCGACCGAGGCGCAGGCGACGAAGGCCAAGCAGCAGGCGGACGCGAAGAGCATCGTCAAGTCGCTGTCCGGCGGCGGGGTGAAGGACTTCTGCGTCGGCGCGGTCTGCCGCTCCACCACCAACGCCTACGGCCGCTACGCCTACTTCACGCTGTCCGGCTTCACCAGCGGCAAGGACGTGACGGAGAAGGACAAGGCCGTCTTCCGGACGGGCGACGACCTCCAGGAGTTCACGTACCGTCAGATCCGCCGCAGGGGCGAGGCCCAGGCGTCGGCGGCGGCGGCCGGCTGACCCCGCCGCCCGGGGCGCGTCAGCAGCAGCCCGCCGACGGCAGCGTCCGCTTGTTGCGCGCCTGGACGCTGCGGGCCGCGAGGAGCTCGTCGGCCGGGTAGCCGACCTCCTCCAGGGTCAGGCCGTGCGGGCGTACGACATGGACCGCCGAGTCCCGTACGCCCGCGGCCAGGACCTTCGCGGGCCAGTCCGGGGTGCGGTGCCCGTCGCCGACGAACAGCAGCGCGCCGATCAGCGAGCGCACCATGTTGTGGCAGAAGGCGTCGGCGCGGACGGTGGCGGTGATGATCCCGTCGTCGCCGCGCTCGAGGCTCAGCTCCTGCAGCGTCCGGATGGTCGTCGCGCCCTCGCGCCGCTTGCAGTAGGCGGCGAAGTCGTGCTCGCCGAGCAGTCCGCGGGCCGCCTCGTTCATGGCGTCCACGTCGAGCGGCCAGTCGTGCCACAGCACGTGGTTGCGCAGCAGCGGGTCGACGCCGCCGGGGTTGTCGGTGACGCGGTAGGCGTAGCGTCGCCAGATCGCCGAGAACCGCGCGTCGAAGCCCGCCGGCGCCTCCCTGAGCGCCCACACCCGCACATCCTTCGGCAGCCGCCCGGCGAGCCGCTTCAGCAGCTTCGGCCGGTGCTCGGCCCACACCTCGCGCGGCAGGTCCACGTGCGCGACCTGACCCCGCGCGTGCACACCGGCGTCGGTCCGCCCCGCCACGGTCAGCTCGTACGTCGTCGCGGACCGCGTCACGGTCCGCAGGGCGTCCTCGATCTCCCCCTGCACGGTCCGCCGCCCCCCGGCCTGCTTGGCCCACCCGGAGAACTCGGTCCCGTCATAGGAAAGATCCAGCCGGACCCGCACCACACCACTCACCCGAAACTCCCATCACCCAAACGAAGCGGGCCCGCTCCTCGAAAGAAGCGGACCCGCTGGTGCGCCCCCGAAGGGGCGCGGGGCTGTGCTCGATGTGCGGCTCCGCCACGTGGGCGCGCCCAGCCACGGCGAAAGCCGCAGCCAGGCGACCGCACAGGCCCCGCCGAAACGCTTACGCGTCCTTCGACTCCTCGGCCGCGGCCTCGTCGTCGCCCTTGGCCGTGTCGACCTTGGTCTCCGCAGCCTCGGCGTCCTTGGCCGACCGCTTGGTCGCGGCCTCGGCCTCGCCGACCGCGGCCTGCTGCACCGTCAGCGCCTCGACCAGCTCGATGACGGCCATGGGCGCGTTGTCGCCACGGCGGTTACCGATCTTGGTGATGCGGGTGTAGCCACCGGGACGGTTCTCGTACCGCGGGCCGATCTCGGTGAAGAGCGTGTGGACGATGCTCTTGTCCGTGATCACCTGGAGCACCTGACGGCGGTTGTGAAGGTCGCCCTTCTTCGCCTTGGTGACCAGACGCTCGGCGTAGGGACGCAGCTTGCGCGCCTTCGCCTCGGTGGTGGTGATGCGGCCGTGCTCGAAAAGCGCCTTCGCGAGGTTCGCGAGGAGAAGCTTCTCGTGCGCGGCGCTGCCGCCCAGACGGGCACCCTTGGTGGGCCTCGGCATAGTGACTCTCCTGTGTGTCTGCCCCGGCCGTATCAGGTACCGGAGTCAGTATCCGAGCAGGCGGTCGCCTGTCGGAGATCCGGACCCCCGAAGGGGCCCGGAAAGGGGCGCGGGGAACTGCGCGGTCAAGCACAGCGCACCCGCACCCGCGTACCGACCGGAAGGCCCGAGCTCTTAGTACTGCTCGGTCTCCACGAAGCCGGCGTCCGCGTCGTCCTCGGCGCCGAAGGCGTCGGCAGCGGCGGTCGGGTCGAACCCGGGAGGCGAGTCCTTCAGCGCGAGGCCCATGCCGGCGAGCTTCGCCTTGACCTCGTCGATGGACTTCGCACCGAAGTTCCGGATGTCGAGCAGGTCCGCCTCGGACCGCGCGACGAGCTCACCCACGGAGTGGATGCCCTCACGCTTGAGGCAGTTGTACGACCGGACCGTGAGCTCGAGCTCCTCGATCGGCAGCGCCAGGTCGGCGGCGAGGGCGGCGTCCGTCGGGGACGGACCCATGTCGATGCCCTCGGCGTCGATGTTCAGCTCGCGGGCGAGACCGAACAGCTCGACCAGGGTCTTGCCGGCCGACGCCATGGCGTCACGCGGCCGCATGGCCTGCTTGGTCTCGACGTCGACGATCAGCTTGTCGAAGTCGGTGCGCTGCTCGACTCGGGTCGCCTCGACCTTGTAGGTGACCTTCAGCACGGGGCTGTAGATCGAGTCGACCGGGATCCGGCCGATCTCCTGGCCGACCTGCTTGTTCTGCACCGCGGAGACGTAGCCGCGACCGCGCTCGACGGTCAGCTCCATCTCCAGCTTGCCCTTGCCGTTGAGCGTGGCGAGGACGAGGTCCGGGTTGTGCACCTCGACACCGGCCGGGGGCGCGATGTCGGCGGCGGTGACCAGACCCGGGCCCTGCTTGCGCAGGTACATCACGACCGGCTCGTCGTGCTCCGAGGAGACGACCAGCTGCTTGATGTTGAGGATCAGGTCGGTGACGTCCTCCTTGACGCCCGGCACGGTGGTGAACTCGTGCAGGACGCCGTCGATGCGGATGCTGGTGACAGCGGCACCGGGGATCGACGACAGGAGGGTGCGGCGGAGGGAGTTGCCGAGGGTGTAGCCGAAGCCCGGCTCCAGCGGCTCGATCACGAACCGGGAGCGGAATTCGTCGACGACCTCTTCGGTCAACGAGGGACGCTGAGCGATCAGCATGAGTGGATCAGATCCTTCTTTCGTGGACGCCCGCTATTTGACGTCCGACGGAAACCGCACCTGGTGAGGAGTGCGGGTACTGCAAGGGTACGGGCGATACGGCCCTTGCGAGCCGTACCGCCCGGAACCCGAAACCGACCGACCGGCCGGCCGCTGCGTCAGACGCGGCGGCGCTTCGGCGGGCGGCAGCCGTGCTGCGACATTGCGGGGAGCGACCCCCGCGCCCCCGGCAGGGGGCCGTCCAGCGCGGCCGTTGCCTCAGACGCGGCGGCGCTTCGGCGGGCGGCAGCCGTTGTGCGGGGTCGGGGTGACGTCCTGGATGGAGCCGACCTCGAGGCCCGTGGCCTGCAGGGAGCGGATGGCGGTCTCACGACCGGAACCCGGGCCCTTGACGAACACGTCGACCTTGCGCATGCCGTGCTCCTGGGCGCGGCGGGCGGCCGACTCGGCGGCCATCTGCGCGGCGAACGGCGTGGACTTCCGGGAGCCCTTGAAGCCGACGTGGCCGGCGGAGGCCCAGGAGATCACGTTGCCGGACGGGTCCGTGATCGAGACGATCGTGTTGTTGAACGTGCTCTTGATGTGCGCGTGGCCGTGAGCGACGTTCTTCTTTTCCTTGCGGCGCACCTTCTTGGCAGCGCCCTGACGACCCTTGGGGGGCATCTGTACTCCTACGGGAGGTGGTCGGTCCTACAGCGAAGACCGCTGGACGGCGAAGTCCGCTGAGGACTACTTCTTGCCCGGCTTCTTCTTGCCGGCGATGGCGCGACGCGGGCCCTTGCGGGTACGCGCGTTGGTGCTGGTGCGCTGACCGCGGACGGGCAGACCGCGACGGTGACGCAGACCCTGGTAGGTGCCGATCTCGACCTTGCGGCGGATGTCGGCCTGGATCTCGCGACGGAGGTCACCCTCGGTCTTGATGTTGTTGTCCACGTACTCGCGGATCGCGACCAGCTGCTCTTCGGTCAGGTCACGGACGCGGGTGTTCGGGTCGACGCCGGTCGCGGCCAGCGTCTGCTGCGAAAGGGTCCGGCCGATGCCGAACACGTAGGTGAGGGCGATCTCCACGCGCTTGTCGCGCGGGATGTCAACACCGGAAACGCGTGCCATTCAATGGCTCCAGTTGGTTGTCGGAGGTCTTCCACAGAACCGGCTCCCCGCCCGCCGTACCAGGTACGGGCCGGGTCCCCGGCCTCCGAGCCGGGGGTGTCGAGCCGTGCGGCTCGGGTCCTGCGTATGAACGTGTGTTGCTCGCGTCGCGCGAAGTCTGCGGGAGGCGCAGAGGGTGGTTCAGTGCTGCGGTCAGCCCTGGCGCTGCTTGTGGCGCGGGTTGTCGCAGATGACCATGACCCGACCGTGACGGCGGATCACCCTGCACTTGTCGCAGATCTTCTTGACGCTCGGCTTGACCTTCATGGGTGTGAGGTTCTCCGGGTCAGTGCCATCACCCCGGCGGGCCGGGGAGCGGGCAAGATCTACTTGTACCGGTAGACGATCCGGCCACGCGTGAGGTCGTACGGAGACAGCTCCACCACGACCCGGTCGTCAGGGAGGATGCGGATGTAGTGCATGCGCATCTTGCCGCTGATGTGTGCCAGGACCTGGTGGCCGTTCTGGAGCTCGACCCTGAACATGGCGTTCGGCAGAGACTCGACGACAGTGCCCTCGATCTCGATGGCACCTTGCTTCTTGGCCACGCTTTGCCCTTCGAATCGACTACCTTGATCGACTCTGTGGTGCACCGTGACCACATGCGGACATGCGGGTGCACCAGAGCCGACGAGTCAGTCTACGTCAGGGCACCCGGAAACACGAATCGAGAGATCCTGCCCTCCCGGGGAGATCCCTAACCCAACGGGTCCGGCGCGGCCGTGATGCCCAGCACCTGCCCCTGACGCCGCCCTCGCGGGTTCGGGGGCAGGGCGCCTCACAAGCTTCGCCCGGCTGCGCCGGCCTCCGGCCGGCGGGCCGGGTCCCGGCCGTCGTCAGGCGAGCGGGTCCGGGGCGGCCGTGATGCCCATCTCCGCGAGCTTCGCCTTGCCGCCGTCGGGGGCGGTCAGGACCAGGGGGCCCTGCTCGGTGAGGGCGACCGAGTGCTCCCAGTGGGAGGACCAGGTGCCGTCGGTCGTGATGACCGTCCAGTCGTCGGAGAGGACCTCGGTGCGCGGGGTGCCGAGGGAGACCATCGGCTCGATCGCCAGACAGAAGCCGGGCACCAGCTTCGGGCCCTTGCCGCGCTTGCGGTCGACGTAGTTCAGCAGGTGCGGGTCCATGTGCATCTCGGTGCCGATGCCGTGGCCGCCGTAGTCCTCGATGATCCCGTACTTGCCGCCGCCGGGCTTCGGCTGGCGGCGGATGTACGTCTCGATCGCGCGGGAGATGTCGACCAGCCGGTTGCCCTGCTTCATCGCCGCGATGCCGGCCCACATCGACTCCTCGGTGACCCGGGAGAGCTCGACCAGCTCCGGGGAGTGACCGGAGCCGACGAAGGCGGTGTAGGCGGCGTCGCCGTGCCAGCCGTCGACGATGGCGCCGCAGTCGATGGAGATGATGTCGCCGTCCTTGAGGATCACGTCGTCGGACGGGATGCCATGGACCACGACCTCGTTCACCGAGGTGCAGATGGTGGCGGGGAAGCCGCCGTAGCCGAGGAAGTTCGGCTTGGCGTTGTGCTCGGCGAGCACCTTGCGGGCGACCTGGTCCAGGTCCTTGGTGGACGCCCCGGGCACCGCGGCCTCACGGGTGGCCGCGTGGATGGCGGCGACGACCAGCCCCGCCTCGCGCATCTTGGCGATCTGCTCAGGGCTCTTGATCTGCACCATGGGGACGACGGCCTTTCTGGACCAGTGGTCGAGTACGAACGCTTCCAACGATACGGGCGCGGGCCGCCCGGATGCCGCGCGGGCGGCGGCACGGACCCCGCCCACGCCACAGCCGCGGCCCCTCGGGGGGAACCGCGGCTGTGCATGCGGCGGGACGGACTACTGGCCGCTCTTCAGCGCCTCCAGCGCCCGGCTGGTGACCTCGTCGACGGGACCCATCGCGGAGATGGTCACCACCAGGCCCTGGGCCCGGTAGTAGTCGATGATCGGCTCGGTCTGCGTGTGGTAGACCTCCAGGCGCGTGCGGACGGTCTCCTCGGAGTCGTCGTTGCGCTGGTACAGCTCGCCGCCGCAGAGGTCGCAGACGCCCTCCTGCTTCGGGGGGCTGTACGTCACGTGGAAGACGTGCGAGGAGTCCTTGCGGCAGACGCGCCGCCCGGCGATCCGCTTCACGACCTCGTCCTCGGGGGCCTCGAGGTCGAGCACCGCGTCCAGCTTGATGCCCTCGCTCTTCAGCAGCTCGTCCAGCGCCTCGGCCTGCGACACGTTGCGCGGGAAGCCGTCGAGCAGGAAGCCGTTCTCGGCGTCCGGCTGCGACATGCGGTCCTTGGCCATGGCGATGGTGACCTCGTCGGGGACGAGGTTACCGGCGTCGATGTAGGACTTCGCGAGCTTTCCCAGCTCGGTCTGCCGGCTGATGTTGGCGCGGAACAGGTCGCCCGTGGAGATGTGCGGGATGCGCAGTTTCTCGGCAAGACGGGTGGCCTGTGTGCCCTTTCCAGCACCCGGCGGCCCGACGAGGACGATTCGCATCAGCGGAGGAACCCTTCGTAATTGCGCTGCTGGAGCTGGCTCTCGATCTGCTTCACCGTCTCGAGACCGACACCCACGATGATCAGGATGCTCGTCCCGCCGAACGGGAAGTCCTGGTTTGCCCCGAAACCAACCAACGCCATCGTCGGTACGAGAGCGATCAGACCCAAGTACAGCGAACCCGGCCAGGTGATCCGGTTGAGTACGTAGCTCAGGTACTCAGCGGTCGGTCGGCCAGCCCGGATGCCCGGGATGAAGCCACCATACTTCTTCATGTTGTCCGCGACTTCCTCGGGGTTGAACGAGATGGCCACGTAGAAGAACGCGAAGAAGACGATGAGCAAGAAGTACAGCGTCACGTAAAGCGGGTGGTCACCGCGGACGAGGTGCGCCTCGATCCACGTCTTCCAGCCCGAGGTGCCGCTGGAGAACTGCGCGATCAGCGCCGGGATGTACAGCAGCGACGAGGCGAAGATGACCGGGATCACACCGGCCTGGTTGACCTTCAGCGGGATGTAGGTCGACGTGCCGCCGTAGGACCGGCGGCCGATCATGCGCTTCGCGTACTGGACGGGGATCCGGCGCTGGGCCTGCTCGACGAAGACGACCAGGCCGACCATGACCAGGCCGACGGCGATGACGGTGCCGAACTCGATCCAGCCGCCCGCCAGGCTGCCCTGCTCCTTGATGGCCCACAGGGCGGAGGGGAAGGTCGCGGCGATCGAGATGAACATCAGGATGGACATGCCGTTGCCGATGCCGCGGTCGGTGATCAGCTCACCGAGCCACATGACCACGGCCGTACCGGCGGTCATGGTGATGACCATGGTGATGGTCACGAAGATCGACTGGTCGGGGACGATCTGGCTCGCGACCGGGCAGCCCTGGAAGAGGGCGCCGCTGCGGGCGGTGGCCACCAGGCCGGTGCCCTGGAGGATGGCGAGCGCGACCGTCAGATAACGGGTGTACTGCGTGATCTTCGCCGTGCCGGCCTGCCCCTCCTTCTTCAGGGCTTCCAGGCGCGGGATCACCACGGTCAGCAGCTGCAGAATGATGCTCGCCGTGATGTACGGCATGATCCCGAGCGCGAAGACCGTGATCTGGAGCAGCGCGCCGCCGCTGAACATGTTCACCAGACCGAACAGGCCCTGGTTCGCCTGGGCCGCGTCGATACAGGTCTGGACGTTCCGGTAGTCGACACCCGGGATGGGGATGTGCGTACCTACGCGGTACACCACGATGATGCCGAGCGTGAAGAGCAGCTTCTTGCGCAGGTCGGGCGTCTTGAACGCCCGGGCGAACGCGGTGAGCACGGTGCCTCCTGCGACCCCCCGCGCAACTGCGTCAAGGGTGATGGTCTGAGATTCCGACTGAGGACGAATTCTTAACGGTCAACTGCCGCCCTGAGTGCCCCGCGTAGGGCCCCCGGGGTGAATGGGCAGCGCAGGCCACCTTACCGGCGACACCACCGCCCTAGGAACGACCAACCGGGGATACCCCATTTGTGGGGTATCCCCGGTCGGGATCGCTCTACGTCATCGAGACACCTGACGGGGTCAGACGAGCTCGGTGACCGTACCGCCGGCGGCGGTGATCTTCTCCTTGGCGGAGCCGGAGACGGCGTCGACCGTCACCTGCAGCGCCACGGAGATCTCGCCCTGGCCCAGGACCTTGACGAGGCTGTTCTTGCGCACGGCGCCCTTGGCGACCAGGTCCTCGACCGTGACCTCTCCGCCCTCGGGGTAGAGGGAGGCGAGCTTGTCCAGGTTCACGACCTGGTACTCGGTCTTGAACGGGTTCTTGAAGCCCTTGAGCTTCGGGAGACGCATGTGGAGGGGCATCTGGCCACCCTCGAAGCGCTCCGGAACCTGGTAACGGGCCTTGGTGCCCTTCGTACCACGACCGGCCGTCTTACCCTTCGACGCCTCACCACGACCCACACGGGTCTTGGCGGTCTTGGCGCCCGGGGCCGGACGGAGGTTGTGGATCTTGAGCGGGTTGTTCTCCGCCATGATCAGTCGACCTCCTCGACCGTCACGAGGTGGCGGACGGTGTGCACCATGCCGCGGAACTCGGGGCGGTCCTCCTTGACGACCTGCGTGTTGATGCCCTTGAGACCAAGGGTGCGCAGGGTGTCACGGTGGTTCTGCTTGCTGCCGATGTAGGACTTCACCTGCGTGATCTTGAGCTGCGCCATGATCACACACCCGCCCCGGCACGAGCGCGCAGCAGAGCCGCGGGAGCGACGTCCTCGAGCGGCAGACCACGGCGGGCCGCGATCTCCTCGGGACGCTGCAGGCCCTTCAGGGCCTCCACGGTCGCGTGCACGATGTTGATGGCGTTGTCGGAGCCGAGCGACTTCGACAGCACGTCGTGGATACCGGCGCACTCGAGCACGGCACGCACCGGGCCACCGGCGATAACACCGGTACCGGGCGACGCGGGCTTGAGCAGAACGACGCCGGCAGCCTTCTCACCCTGGATGGGGTGCGGGATGGTGCCCTGGATGCGGGGGACCTTGAAGAAGTGCTTCTTGGCCTCCTCAACGCCCTTGGCGATGGCGGCCGGCACCTCCTTGGCCTTGCCGTATCCGACACCCACGGTGCCGTCACCGTCGCCCACCACGACCAGCGCGGTGAAGCTGAAGCGACGACCACCCTTCACAACCTTGGCGACACGGTTGATCGCGACGACGCGCTCGACGTACGCGGTCTTCTCGGCGGCAGCAGCGCCGCCGTCACGGCCCTTCCGGTCCCGCCGCTCGCCGCCACCGGCGCCGCCACCGCGGCGCTGGGGTCCAGCCATTGGATTACCTCTCTCTTTCCGCTAGCTACAAGCGGCTCAGAACTTGAGCCCGGCTTCGCGGGCGGCGTCCGCCAGGGCGGCGATGCGCCCGGCGTACTGGTTGCCACCACGGTCGAACACGACGGCCTCGACACCGGCGGCCTTGGCACGCTCGGCGACCAGGGCGCCGACCTGCTTGGCCTGCGCGGACTTGTCGCCCTCGCCGCCGCGGACCGACGCGTCCAGGGTGGACGCCGACGCCAGGGTGTGACCCTTCAGGTCGTCGATCACCTGCGCCACGATGTGGCGGTTGGAACGGGTCACGACCAGGCGAGGACGCTCGGCGGTGCCGGCGACCTTCTTGCGGATCCGGATGTGACGACGCTTGATAGCAGCACGCTTGTACGCGTCGCCCTTGAGGATCTTCTGCCCGTATGCCATGGCTTACTTACCCGCCTTTCCGACCTTGCGGCGGATGACTTCGCCCTCGTACTTGACGCCCTTGGCCTTGTACGGGTCGGGCTTGCGCAGCTTGCGGATGTTGGCCGCAACCTCGCCGACCTTCTGCTTGTCGATGCCCTCGACCGAGAACCGGGTCGGGGACTCCACCTTGAAGGTGATGCCCTCGGGGGCCTCGACCGTGATGGGGTGGCTGTAGCCGAGGGAGAACTCCAGGTTCGAACCCTTGGCGACAACGCGGTAACCCACACCGCTGATCTCGAGCTTCTTCACGTAACCCTGGGTCACGCCGGTGATCATGTTCGCCACCAGCGTGCGGGACAGGCCGTGGAGGGCCTTGTTCTGACGCTCGTCGTTGGGGCGGGTGACGTTCAGGACGCCGTCCTCACCCTTGGCGATCTCGATCGGCGCCACGACGGTGTGGGTCAGCGTGCCCTTGGGGCCCTTGACCGCGACCGTGCGGCCGTCGATGGTGACGTCCACGCCGGCGGGAACCGCGATGGGGAGCTTGCCGATGCGCGACATAGCTGTTTCCTCCGTTCCCTTCTGCTACCAGACGTAGGCGAGGACTTCCCCACCCACGCCCTTCTTGCCGGCCTGCTTGTCGGTGAGGAGCCCGTGCGACGTGGAGATGATCGCCACGCCGAGGCCGCCCAGCACCTTCGGCAGGTTGGTGGACTTCGCGTACACCCGGAGACCGGGCTTGGAGATCCGCTTGATGCCCGCGATGGAGCGCTCACGGTTGGGGCCGAACTTCAGCTCCAGGACGAGGTTCTTGCCGACCTCGGCGTCCTCGACCTTCCAGCCCGTGATGAAGCCCTCCTGCTGGAGGATCTCCGCGATGTGCGACTTGATCTTCGAGTGCGGCATCGACACGGTGTCGTGGTATGCCGAGTTCGCGTTCCGCAGACGCGTAAGCATGTCTGCGATCGGATCAGTCATGGTCATGAATTGGCCTTCGGCCTCTCTCGCCGGGGTTTCCTGGTGCGCCATCCCTCTCCCCGATCCGAGACGGGACGGGTGCGGCGCGGTGGACCTACGGCGTAGTAAGTCGTACGGGCACGGCAGGTGCCCAACCCCACAAGCCTAAGCCATGCGGAGCGGGGCTCCTGCCGTTCCCATTGCTTACCGAGAGCCCTGGGAGTCCGGAACTACCGGATTACCAGGAGCTCTTGGTCACGCCCGGCAGCTCGCCACGGTGAGCCATCTCACGAAGGCACACGCGGCACAGGCCGAACTTGCGGTACACGGAGTGCGGACGGCCGCAGCGCTGGCAGCGGGTGTAGCCACGCACACCGAACTTGGGCTTGCGAGCAGCCTTCGCGATGAGAGCCTTCTTCGCCATCTCGCTCACGCCTCCTTGAACGGGAAGCCGAGGTGACGGAGAAGGGCACGGCCCTCTTCGTCGTTGGTCGCCGTGGTCACCACGGTGATGTCCATACCCCGGACGCGGTCGATCTTGTCCTGGTCGATCTCGTGGAACATGACCTGCTCCGTGAGACCGAAGGTGTAGTTGCCACGGCCGTCGAACTGCTTGGGGGACAGGCCGCGGAAGTCGCGGATGCGCGGCAGCGCGAGCGACAGGGTGCGGTCCAGGAACTCCCACATGCGGTCGCCACGGAGCGTGACGTGGGCACCGATCGGCTGACCCTCACGCAGCTTGAACTGCGCGATGGACTTGCGGGCCTTGGTGACGGCCGGCTTCTGACCGGTGATCGTGGTGAGGTCGCGGATGGCGCCCTCGATCAGCTTGGAGTCGCGGGCGGCGTCGCCCACACCCATGTTGACCACGATCTTGACGAGGCCGGGAACCTGCATGACGTTCTCGTACGAGAACTCCTCACGCAGCTTGCCCGCGATCTCCTCGCGGTACTTCGTCTTGAGACGCGGAGTGGTGGTGGTCGTCATCAGATGTCCTCACCCGTCCGCTTGGCAACGCGGATCTTGTTGCCCTCTTCGTCGAAGCGGTAGCCGACGCGGGTCACGACCTTCTTGCCGTCCTTCTCCACGACCAGCTGGACGTTGGAGACGTGGATCGGGGCCTCGGTGGTGACGATGCCGCCGGCCTGGGAACCGCGAGCCGTCGGACCGGCCTTGGTGTGCTTCTTGACCCGGTTGACACCCTCGACCAGGACGCGCTGCTCGCGCGGGAAAGCGGCAATGACCTTGCCCTGCTTGCCCTTGTCCTTGCCGGTGATGACCTGGACCAGGTCGCCCTTCTTGATCTTCATGCTCACAGCACCTCCGGCGCGAGGGAGATGATCTTCATGAACTTCTTCTCGCGCAGCTCACGGCCCACGGGGCCGAAGATACGGGTGCCACGAGGGTCGCCGTCGTTCTTGAGAATGACGGCGGCGTTCTCGTCGAAGCGGATGTACGAGCCGTCCGGACGGCGGCGCTCCTTGACGGTGCGAACGATGACCGCCTTGACGACGTCACCCTTCTTCACGTTGCCACCGGGGATCGCGTCCTTGACGGTGGCGACGATGACGTCACCGATACCCGCGTAGCGGCGACCGGAGCCACCGAGCACACGGATGCAGAGGATCTCCTTCGCACCCGTGTTGTCGGCGACACGCAGTCGCGACTCCTGCTGGATCACGTCTATCTCCTGAATGTCTGCCGGTTCCCCGGGAGCCGCTCAGCGGAGCGGCTCCCGGAGCCTGGCGGAACTGTCCTGCGGGGTTTGCCCCGCAGGAATTACTTGGCCTTCTCGAGGATCTCGACGACGCGCCAGCGCTTCGTCGCGGACAGCGGCCGGGTCTCCATGAGGAGGACGCGGTCGCCGACACCCGCGGCGTTCTGCTCGTCGTGCGCCTTGAGCTTGTTCGTACGGCGGATGACCTTGCCGTACAGCGCGTGCTTCACGCGGTCCTCGACAGCGACGACGACGGTCTTGTCCATCTTGTCGCTGACGACCAGACCCTCACGGGTCTTGCGGAAACCGCGGGCGGCCTTCGTCTCTTCAGTCACGTTGTTCTCGCTCATGCGCTCTCCACCGTCTCGATGCCCAGCTCGCGCTCACGCATCAGGGTGTAGATCCGCGCGATGTCCTTGCGGACGGCCTTGAGCCGACCGTGGTTCTCGAGCTGACCCGTGGCCGCCTGGAAGCGGAGGTTGAACAGCTCTTCCTTGGCCTCGCGGAGCTTCGCCAGAAGCTCCTCGTTGCCCAGCTCGCGCAGCTCTGACGCCTTGGTACCGGCCGACATCACGCTTCACCTGCCTCGCGCTTGACGATCTTGCACTTCATCGGCAGCTTGTGAGCCGCACGGGTCAGGGCCTCGCGCGCGATCTTCTCGTTGGGGTACGACAGCTCGAACATGACGCGTCCGGGCTTGACGTTGGCCACCCACCACTCCGGGGAACCCTTACCGGAACCCATGCGGGTCTCGGCCGGCTTCTTGGTGAGGGGGCGGTCCGGGTAGATGTTGATCCAGACCTTGCCGCCACGCTTGATGTGGCGGGTCATGGCGATACGAGCCGCTTCGATCTGGCGGTTCGTCACGTACGCCGGGGTGAGCGCCTGGATGCCGTACTCGCCGAACGCAACCTGCGTGCCACCCTTCGACATGCCGTTGCGCTTCGGGTGGTGCTGCTTGCGGTGCTTGACCCTACGGGGGATCAGCATTTCGGTCAGGCCTCCGTTCCGGTGCTCTCAGCCGGAGCGGCCGCCGGAGCCTCGGCCTTGGGGGCCTCGGCAGCGGGAGCCTGCTGCGGCTTGCGACCGCGACCGCCACGCTCGCCACCGCGGCCACCACGGGCCGGGCGGTCTGCACCACCACGGGCCGGGCGGTTGCCGGCGCGGGCAGCGGCGTTCTCGGCGCGGACCTCGGCGATGTTCTTGACGTCGCCCTTGTAGATCCAGACCTTCACACCGATGCGGCCGAAGGTCGTCTTGGCCTCGAAGAAGCCGTAGTCCACGTTCGCGCGGAGCGTGTGCAGGGGCACACGGCCCTCGCGGTAGAACTCCGAGCGGGACATCTCGGCGCCGCCGAGGCGGCCACCGCACTGGATCTTGATGCCCTTGGCGCCCGCCTTCATCGCCGACTGCATGCTCTTACGCATGGCGCGGCGGAAGGAGACGCGGGAGGAGAGCTGCTCGGCGACGGCCTGCGCGACCAGCTGAGCGTCCGTCTCGGGGTTCTTGACCTCGAGGATGTTCAGCTGGACCTGCTTGCCGGTGAGCTTCTCGAGGTCACCGCGGATGCGGTCGGCCTCGGCGCCACGGCGGCCGATCACGATGCCCGGACGCGCGGTGTGGATGTCCACACGCACACGGTCACGGGTGCGCTCGATCTCGACCTTGGAGATGCCGGCGCGCTCCATGCCGGACGTCATCATCCGACGGATGGCGACGTCTTCCTTGACGTAGTCCTTGTACAGCTTGTCGGCGTACCAACGCGACTTGAAGTCGGTCGTGACACCGAGCCGGAACCCGTGCGGGTTAACCTTCTGGCCCATTACCGGGTTCCTTCCTTGCTGCTGACGACCACGGTGATGTGGCTGGTCCGCTTGCGGATCCGGTAGGCGCGGCCCTGGGCGCGCGGACGGAACCGCTTCAGGGTCGGGCCCTCGTCGACGTAGGCCTCGGAAATGAAGAGGCTGTCGACGTCGGTGTGGTCGTAGTTGTGCGCGGCGTTGGCAATGGCGCTGTCCAGCACCTTGCCCACCGGCACGCTCGCGGCCTGCGGGGCGAAACGCAGGACCGCCTGAGCCTCCGTGGCGTCCATGCCACGGATGAGGTCCACCACGCGGCGGGCCTTCATGGGCGTGACGCGGATGTACCGCGCCTGGGCCCTGGCTTCCATGGTTGTCCCTTCAGTGTCTGTCATGGTCGATTGCACCCCGCCGACTAGCGGCGCTTCGACTTCCGGTCGTCCTTGACGTGGCCCCGGAAGGTGCGGGTCGGCGAGAACTCGCCGAGCTTGTGGCCGACCATCGACTCGGTGACAAACACCGGGATGTGGGTCTTGCCGTTGTGCACCGCGATCGTGTGGCCCAGCATCGCCGGGACGATCATCGAGCGACGGGACCAGGTCTTGATGACGTTCTTGGTACCGGCTTCGTTCTGCGCGTCCACCTTCTTGATCAGGTGGTCGTCGACGAAGGGTCCCTTCTTCAAGCTACGAGGCATCTCAACCCGTCCTTAGCGCTTCTTGTTCGTCTTGCGGCGGCGGACGATGTACTTGTTCGACGCCTTCTTGGGCGAACGAGTACGGCCTTCCTTCTTGCCCCAGGGGGACACGGGGTGACGGCCACCGGAGGTCCGGCCCTCACCACCACCGTGCGGGTGGTCCACCGGGTTCATGACGACACCGCGGACGGTCGGGCGGACGCCCAGCCACCGCTTGCGGCCCGCCTTGCCCCAGTTGATGTTGCTCTGCTCGGCGTTGCCGACCTCGCCGACCGTGGCGCGGCAGCGCTGGTCGACCAGGCGGATCTCGCCGGAGGGCATGCGGAGGTGGGCCATGGTGCCCTCCTTCGCGAGCAGCTGCACCGAGGCGCCGGCGGAGCGGGCGAACTTGGCGCCGCCGCCGGGACGCAGCTCGATGGCGTGCAGCGTCGTACCGACCGGGATGTTGCGCAGGGCAAGGTTGTTGCCCGGCTTGATGTCGGCCCCGGGACCGTTCTCGACGCGGTCGCCCTGCGACAGGCCACGCGGCGCGAGGATGTAGCGCTTCTCGCCGTCCGCGTAGTGCAGCAGCGCGATGCGCGCGGTGCGGTTGGGGTCGTACTCGATGTGCGCGACCTTCGCCGGCACGCCGTCCTTGTCGTGACGACGGAAGTCGATCACTCGGTAGGCGCGCTTGTGGCCACCGCCCTGGTGGCGGACGGTCACACGACCGGAATTGTTACGGCCGCCCTTGCTGTGCAGGGGACGGACCAGCGACTTCTCCGGCGTGGACCGCGTGACCTCGACGAAGTCGGCGACGCTGGAGCCACGACGGCCCGGAGTCGTCGGCTTGTACTTGCGGATACCCATTTCTCAGTCCTCGTCCGATATCGAACGATCCTGACCGCTTACGCGGTCGGACCGCCGAAGATGTCGATACGGTCGCCCTCGGCGAGGGTCACGATCGCGCGCTTGGTGGCGGCACGCTGGCCGAAGCCGGTGCGGGTGCGCTTGCGCTTGCCCACGCGGTTGATCGTGTTGACCCCGGTGACCTTGACCTCGAAGACCGCCTGGACGGCCTCCTTGATCTGGGTCTTGTTGGCACGCGGGTCGACGAGGAACGTGTACTTGTTCTCGTCGATGAGCGCGTAGCTCTTCTCGGACACGACCGGCTTCAGCAGGACGTCACGGGGGTCCGTGTACGCCTTGCTCGCCGGGGTGACGACGGTGTTCTTGCCTTCGGCCTCGTGGCGACGCGCCTTGGCGACGCGCGCAGCCTTGGCCGCCTTGGCGGCCTTCGAGGCGATCGAGGGGTGACGGGCAGCCATCAGACCTCGCTCCCTTCGTTGTCGTTGGCCTTGTTCGGGCCGGCGACGAAGGACTCGAAAGCGGCCTTGGTGAAGACCACGTCGTCCGAGACGAGAACGTCGTACGTGTTCAGCTGGCCCGGCTCCAGGATGTGGACCTGGGGCAGGTTGCGGGCGGACAGCCACGCGGCCTCGTCGGCGCGGTCGACGACCAGGAGCAGGTTCTTGCGCTCCGAGATCTTGCCGAACAGCGACTTGGCGGCCTTGGTGGACGGGGTCTCACCCTCGACCACGCCGGTGACGACGTGGATGCGGTTGTGGCGCGCCCGGTCGGTGAGGGCGTGACGCAGGGCGGCAGCCTTCATCTTCTTGGGCGTGCGCTGCGAGTAGTCGCGCGGCACGGGACCGTGCACGACGCCACCACCGGCGAACTGCGGCGCGCGGGTCGAGCCCTGACGGGCGCGGCCGGTGCCCTTCTGGCGGTACGGCTTCTTGCCGCCACCACGGACCTCGCCACGGGTCTTCGTCTTGTGCGTGCCCTGGCGGGCAGCGGCCAGCTGTGCGACGACGACCTGGTGGATCAGCGGAACGCTGACCTTCTCGACGTCGAAGATCTCCGCGGGGAGCTCGACGGTACCGGCCTTGTCGCCCGCCGGCGAAAGGATGTCAACAGTGCTCATCGGTTACCTCAGGCCCCCTTGGCCGCGGTGCGGACCAGGACGAGGCCGCCGTTCGGACCGGGAACCGCGCCCTTGATGAGCAGCAGACCCTTCTCCGCGTCAACGGCGTGGACGGTCAGGTTCTGGGTGGTGACCCGCTCGTTGCCCATGCGACCCGCCATGCGGAGGCCCTTGAACACACGGCCCGGGGTGGCGCAGCCACCGATGGAACCGGGCGAGCGGTGCTTGCGCTGGGTGCCGTGTCCGGCGCCGAGGCCACGGAAGTTGTGGCGCTTCATGACACCGGCGAAGCCCTTGCCCTTGCTCTTGCCGGTCACGTCGACCTTCACGCCGGCCTCGAACACCTCAGCGGTGATCTCCTGGCCCAGCGTGTACTCGGAGGCGTCCGACGTGCGGATCTCGACGAGGTGACGACGGGGGGTGACGTCGGCCTTGGCGAAGTGACCCTTGAGGGGCTTGTTCACCTTGCGCGGGTCGATCTCGCCGAAGGCGATCTGGACGGACTCGTAGCCGTCGACGTCGTTCGTGCGGACCTGGGTGACGACATTGGGGCCGGCCTTGACGACGGTGACCGGGACGACGCGGTTGTTCGCGTCCCACACCTGCGTCATGCCGAGCTTCTCGCCCAGGATGCCCTTGATCTGCTTTGCCATCTCTTCAGATCACCGGCCTCAGAGCTTGATCTCGATGTCGACACCGGCCGGGAGGTCGAGTCGCATCAGAGAGTCAACGGTCTTGGGGGTCGGGTCGAGGATGTCGATCAGGCGCTTGTGCGTGCGCATCTCGAAGTGCTCGCGCGAGTCCTTGTACTTGTGCGGCGACTTGATGACGCAGTACACGTTCTTCTCAGTGGGCAGCGGCACCGGGCCTGCGACCGACGCACCAGTGCGCGTCACCGTCTCGACGATCTTCTTCGCCGAAGAGTCGATGACCTCGTGGTCGTAGGCCTTGAGCCGGATGCGGATCTTCTGTCCCGCCATGGCTACTTCGTAGTCCTGTCTCTCATTACGCTCTGGAACCCGGAGCGGCTTCCCCTCACCTCCGACCCACGCGGTCGGGCGTGTCGCTCTCCCGCTGACACAGATGTCCCTTGTTCGGACATCCCTACGGGATTGACACGGCCCTACCAGAACCGCGGACCGGGGGCGAAAGGCCCACCGGGCGCCTGGCCGGCGCCGCACCACACTTCCCGGAAGATTCCCGTACGTCCGCCCCTGATCAGGGACGACGAGTACTGTGGGACTCGCTTCCGGTCCTCCCGGCGGGAGGCGCGCAGCATCAACACTCGACCGAGCAACTCGGACAGTCTGCCACAGAGGGCGGGGGGCTGGCCAATCGAGCGGAAGAGAGTACCCCCGTGGTGACCGGCGTCAAACACCAGCGCCCGGACCCGGGCATCGTGAAGGACGCCGGCCTCCGCAATGCTGCCGACCGGAGCAGACACTGTCCGGACCGGGGACTCCGACCCCGGCGCGTTCACTCGGCGAGCGTCCAGACGTGTGAGTCCCTCGGCGGGGCCGGCCGCGTTTCCCACTCCTCGAGGTCCCCGACGGACCCGCTGTGCGGGCTTCTCCCATCCTTTGGCAGGAAGTAGAGGCCGTACGCCCAGTAGTCCGGCTCTTCATGGCACATGAGGTCCGGATACGGCTCGATGTCCGCCCCTTCGTATGCCGCGTTGATACGCGCAACCGCCTCGGCCCGGGACATACCGAATCGACCGACCAATTCGTCGGCGATCTCCCGAAAATACTGAAGCATTCCTTCGTCGAGTTCCGTGAGGAACTCTTCCGTCCTCGTCATGGACCCAGTCTCCGCAGTAGGGAATTGTCGAACAGTTGGGCAGCACGATCGGAATAGATCGCTATCTGGTGTCCGTTGAAAACGCCGTCCGCCCCCTTCTTGAAGGGCCCCACGTTCCGGAGCATGGGCCCTTCGACCATCTCGTAGCTGTGCATGTCGGCACCGGTACGGTCCAGACGGTGCCGCCGGATGAAGTCGGAAAGTTCATCACTCGGACCGTCGAAGATTTTACTGTTCAGCTTGTCCAGCTCACTCTTGGGCACTCGGAAGTGCAGGACAGCCGGAACGTCGTTGTTCTTCTTCGCCAGCCGGTGCGCCCAGTCCAAAGCCTGCCGCGGGTCGTTCGTCACATAGAATCCACCGAATCCGAAATCCATTTCTCGAGGCGAGATGTTGGGGTTGATTCCATTGGCGATGATGTTGTCGGCAGCGCTTCCGAACGTGCCATGGTACAAATCTACCGTGCACGGGGCTTTCAGCCCGAGTGGATCCTTCCACTGCAGTGGATTCTTGACGTACGCGTAGTGGTTCGGCGCCGGCGTACGGCCGAGGGGGTCCGGGCTCAGATAGCGTGCCGTGCCGGGCTCGTAATAGCGGTGATGGTTGTAGTGCAGCCCGGTTTCCACGTCGAAGTACTGGCCCGGGAACCGCAGCGGGCACTCGATGCCGCTGCCTCCGGACGCCGCGACGCGCACGCCCCACAGCGTGGTCGACTGCGTCCAGACCACGTCCCCCTCGGCGTCCACCAGTTCCGTGGGAGTGCCCAGAAGGTCGGTGATGATCGCGTAGAAGCGCTCGTCGATCCGGTCCTGCGGAGTGTCCGGCCCGATCGGGCCGGTCCCGCGTACCCGCTGGCTGATCGGGACCTGCCCGCCGGCCCAGTCCCACGACAGGCTGACCGCCCCGTCCGTCTGCTCCGCCAGGTCGTCCCCGTCCCAGAAGAAGGACACCTGCTCCAGGACCGTCGTACCGTCCCCGGCGAGCAGCTGCTTCGCGATCCGGCGGCCGACGGGATCGTAGACGTAGTGCCAGTGGCGACCGTCCGGAGTCATCACATCCGTCAGCTGGTCCTCGGCGTTCCAGACGTAGCGCCACTCACGTCTGCCGCCGGAGAGCAGCTTGGTCACCCGGCGGACGACCCGTCCCTGCCCGTCGTGCCGGTAGAACGTGCGGCCCGCCCGTTCGATGACGGTGCCCGAGTACGTCCGGTCACCGAGCCCGTTCTCCTCGTCACCCAACCGCGCCGAGGTGCTGAACGCGGTGAGGTTGCCCAAGGCGTCGTACCGGTAGTCCTCGTCGCGTCCGGCCCCGCCCCGTGCGGTTGTGACTCGCCCCGCACGGTCGAACTCGAAGACCCGCTCGCCACGGGCGCCGTCCGTCACCGACGTCATCAGGCCGTCCGCCCGGTGCTGGAAGACGCGCTTCCTGATCTCCCCGCCGCTGGTCACCACTCTCTGGGTCGTGCGCAGCCGGGCCTGGTCCCACTCATGCGTCACGCGGGTGGCCTCGCCGAGGACCCGCTCGATCTCGCGGCCGACGACGTCGTAGTGGAATGCGACCTCGTGGTCGCCGATGCCCTGCAGCGTCGAACGCCGCTGGGGGTCGTACGTCCAACTGGTCGTGGCGCCGCTGGGGGTCCTGCGGCGGGTACGGCGTCCGGCGATGTCGTACTCGGACCGTACTTCCCGGCCGTTCCAGGACTCGGCCAGCAGCCGGCCGGCGGCGTCGTGCTCCCGGGTGAGTTCAACATCCCCGCTGCGGGCCCGGGTCAGTCGGCCCAGCAGGTCGTATTCGTAGGTCGTGGTACTGCCGTCCGTCTCCATGGCGACGACGTTGCCGAGCACGTCGTGACGGAAGCGCGTGGTCTCGCCGGCTCCGTTGATCCGCTCGACCAGTTGTCCCGCGGCGTCATAACGGTAGGTGAGCGTACGGCCGTTGTAGTCCGTCTCCGAGGTGATCCTTCCGGCGCCGTCGTACCGGTAGGTCCAGCCCTGGCCGACAGCGTTGGTGACGCGCCGCAGCCTCAGTTCGGTGTCGTACTCGTAGCGCTCGAGGCTCCCGTCCTCGCTCTCCCTCAGCGTGCAGAGGTCGAAGTGGGTGTTCGCGTAGCTCGTGCGACGGCCTTCCGAGGAGCGGTACTCCAGCGGATTGCCCTCGGGGTCGTAGGACCAGTGCTCCGACGTCCCGTCGGGAAGGTGACGCCAGGAGATGCGCCCTTCCGTGGTCCAGCCGACCCGGGTGGTCTGCCCGAACGTGTCGGTGAGTTCGATGATGCGGCCCCACGCGTCGCGTACGAACGTACTGGTGGCACCCAGCGAGTCCGTCTGTCCGACGACAAGACCCGCGTCATTGTTGACGAAAGTGCGCTGGCGGACGCCCAGAGCGTCAATGATGCCGGTGAGCGCTCCGTTGCGATCGAACGTGAAGGACGTGGTGCCGCCCAGCGGATCGACGACCGCGACACGGTTGCCCCTGTCGTCGTAGGCCGACTCCCAGGTGCTGCCGTCCGGTTGCACCACCTTCGTCACACGGCCGTGTCCGTCGTACTCCCTGCGCACCACTCCGCCGTCGGGACGGGTGATGTGTGTGACGTGGCCGCGGGCGTCGTGGCCGAAGCCGGTGGCGCGGCCGAGCGGGTCGACGAGCGTGACGAGACGCCCGTCCTCGTCCCAGTTCCGGGTGACCACATGCCCCAACGGGTTGGTTTCCCGGAGGGGCAGGTAGTCCCCGTTGAACGTGTACGTGACCGAGTGGCCGAGCGAGTCCGTCGCCACACTGGTACGCGTCTCCTCGTCGTACGCGTAGGTGTACGCGAGCACGCCGCCGTCGCCGGTCGTTCGGACGCAGCGCCCGGCACTGTCGTAGGTGTAGCGATACCAGTACCCGTTCCGGCTCTGCCAGCCTGTGATCCGGTCCTGGTCGTCGTAGCTGTACCGCTGCGCGGTGCCCGAGGAGTCGATCACTCCGGCGAGGCGGCCACGACCGTCGTACTCGTACGACAGAAGCTGCGGCCTGCCGGGAGCGCTGAGCAGGGAAAGGCCCGTCACCCGCCCCGACGTGGTGGTGACGCCGAGGCGGTATCCACTGTGATGCACCAACTCACGCGGTGTGCCGTCCGCGTCGCGGAGCAGCTCCACGGTGTTGCCGTTGCGATCCTTCACCGCGACGAGCGGGAGCTCCGCCGCACGGCCACCGGGCATACGCCGGAAGTACAGTGTCACGCCGGTCTCGGACTGGGATACCGTCATCCCGGCGTCCGGCGCACCGCTCCAGCTGAGCGACCAGTCGGGTCCCACCAGCGGTCGCATCGGCTCGCCCGGTTCCGGGACCGCGTAATGGAGCACGGTCCCGTCGGCGCTGACGAAGCGGACGCTGTCGTCGTCCAGCAGCAGACGCTGATCAAAACCGGTCGTCCAGCCCGGGCCGAACCAGCGTCCGGCTCTGACTCCGGTTCTGTGGCTGCGTCCGACCACCAGGGGAAGCACACCCGGCAAGGAGAAGTCCTCGATCGACATGACCATCTGGCCGGTGGCCATGTCGATAGGGTCGCCACAGGTGAAGAGATTCTTCATCTGACGGCCCAGGCCCTTGAGGCGCGGGCCGAGTCCCTTGACCCCAACAGCCATGCCTTTGAGGCCGGTCTTGCCGAGTGCCTTGAGACCCTTGGCGAGTCCGCCGAGGGTGGTCAGGCCCTTCATGCCGGGTATGCAGTCCAGCGCGGCCAACCCCACGTCCCACAGGGACGCCTGGCCTTTGGAGTATTTGTAAAGTGTGTCGGCGAGCACGACGAGGGCCGCGATGAGGACGATCGCGCCGAGGATGGGCCCGCCGATGATCATCGCGACGATGCCGACGACCGCGACCACGATCTTGCAGGCTGCGACGATGTTGTCCCAGTTGTCGGTGAACCAGTCGCCGATCTCCTCCCACCACGACCGGTTCTGGATCCCCGCGTCGGAGGCCTCGTCGATCTTCGACTTCGCGCCCCGTGCCGCCTCCTCACGCATCTTCCGCGCGTCCGCGGCCATCTTCTTCGCCGCGTCCAGCGCGTTCTGCGCGGACGTGACGTCCGACTGCGCCTTCGTGTGCGCGCTCTTGGCGCTCTGCACGTCCCGGGTCGCGGCCCGCACCTTCGCCTCGTCGGGCTTGTCCGCGTCCGACTTCGACCCCGTCGGGTCGTCCTTGTACTTGTCGGCCTCCTTCGTCGCCCGCCCCACCCACGACTGAGCCGACGCCAGCTTCGACTTCGCCGACGACAGATCCGCCTGCGCCTCCCGCGCCTTCGCCAAAGCCTTGTCCGCCAGCGCCTGCGCCCGCTCCAGCTTCGGCCAGTAGTCCGCGAGCGCGTCCCCGCACATCGCGTACGACTTCTCCAGCTTCCTCAAATTCTTCGGAACGCCGGAGAACTCCTCCTTGAACACCTTCGCCGACTTGCCGGCCCACTCCGCCAGCGTCCCCTCACCGGCCATCCCCTTCACCAGACGCAACGCCTCGGAGACGTCATCGGCGAAGTCGTGCAGAAACCTCGCAAGCTTGCGCACCCGCTCCGGGTCACCGGGCGTCGGGTCCTTGTCCAGGTCGAGAACATGCCAATCACTCGGCCGGTGACCCACCATCCCGCAACCCCCGTCACGCGCACATCGCCAACACCCGTATGCACACGTGAACTTACCGGGCACAGCAGTTCGACGGGAAGGCCGTGCTGTCGCGTCACAGCCGGTTCAGCTGGTTCTCCAGTTCAGCTGGTTCATGAACGCCGGCCGCGCAGGGCCCGCCAGGCGTCCTCCGCCGCGTAGGCAATCCTCAGGCGCCAGGCCTCCAGTTTGTTCAGCACCGCCGACACGGCCTTCCACCGCTTCAACCACGGCGGTAGATCCCGGAAGGGCACGAAGGTCATCATGTCGCCGACGCGTTCACCGCGATGCTCCTGCGGCCCCGGTCCGCCGCCCGCAGCACCTCGTACAGCTCTGGCGTCAGTGCCCCGTTCAGCCGCGCCGCCGTGCCCACCGCCGTGAAGGCGAAGCCCCGCTGGTCGGTGTCCGGAAGCTGCGTCGCGCGGACGATGCGCGGGGAGGCGTCCTCCAAGGGGCAGTTGAAGGCGAGGCCGATCGCCGCCGTGCCCAGGTTCCGCTCACCCCGCTCGAACGCCGCGTCCCACTCCCCCAGGTCGTCGAGACCCAGCAGGCCCTCCCCCGTCGCCCAGTCCCACGACCGCGTCACGCCCGCGTCACTCCCGCTCAGTCCGCGAACCGGAACGTCGACGTGATCGCGTCGAAGATGTCGAAGAAGGACTCCGCGAGGTCCAGGACCTGGCTGCTGCCCGCGACCAGGGCGACCTTGCCCTCCTGGCCCGGCACCGGGATGAACGTCTGCATCAGGACCGCCCGTATCGTGCGGCCCAGTTCGTCGCCCGGTACCGGCACGTCCTCGATGCCGTACGTCCGGGCCGCCGGGCCGACGCCCGGGATGTCGACGGTGGTCACCTTGCGCCAGGAGTCGCCCTCCCGCCGGGCCTCCTTGACCGCGAGCTGCGCGATGACCGCTTCCGGGTCGGTGGGGAGCGGGTCGCCCTTGCTGGTGCGGCCGCCGACCAGGGACACCGTGACCGAGCCGGTGATCGGGGTATCGCCGCCGAAGGTCTCCGCCATGCAGCCGCAGTACAGCGCGCCCGACTTCCAGGCGTCCGCCGCCGCCTTGCGCAGGAAGGTGATGTACGTGTCGCGGTGCGGGGCCAGTTCGGGGTGGGCGCGCAGGCGTTCGGTCACCATGCGGTGGATCGAGTCGTCCCGCGAATCCGGCCGTACGTCGAACTCCCACCAGCTCTCCGGCACCTTGATCCGGAAACCGCCCCGCTCGACGGTCAGCGCTTCCATGTAACGGGCCATGTCGCCGGCGTCCCCCTTCGGTCGATGGCGTGCCGACATCGTGCCATCGCGCCGTCACCGCATGGAGCGCGGGCCCGTCAGTCGTCGAAGGTCACCGACGTCAGCCCTTTTTCGCCACCGTCAGCAACACCGCCGCGTCCTCCAGCGCCTCCAGCCCGTGCCGGGCGTCCGGGATGACGAGGAGGTCGCCGGTGCGGCCCTCCCAGTCCACGTCGCCGCTGGTGAGGCGGACGCGGCCGCGCAGAACGTGGAGGGTGGCCTCGCCAGGGCTGTCGTGCTCGGCGAGCTCCGTTCCGGCGGTCAGGGCGAGGAGGGTCTGGCGCAGGGTGTGCTCGTGGCCGCCGTAGACGGTGGTCGCGCTGCGGCCGCTGGAGGCGGTGGCGGCCTGCTCCAGGTGGGTGCGGACGAGGGCGTCGAGCGAGAGCTTCTCCATGCGTCCAGCGTCGCCGAGCGCCCCGGGACCCGACCAGGGCCATATGGGGTACGCGCACTCCGCGATACTGGCACCGTGCCGTCCACCCCGCAGCCCGTGACGCCCGACCCGCCGGACGCGATCGCGCGTCCGCTGCTCACGCAGTCCTGGCTGGACCTGACGTTCGTGCACTGGGCGGTGGACCCGGCCGACGTGGCGGGGCTGCTGCCGCCGGGCGCCGTGCCCGACACGTTCGACGGCGTGACGTACGTCGGTCTCGTCGCGTTCCGGATGCACCGGGTGGGCTGGCTGCGGCTGCCGGGCGTGCCGTACCTGGGGAACTTCCCGGAGACCAACGTCCGCCTGTACTCCGTCGACGGCCACGGACGGCGCGGGGTGGTGTTCCTGTCCCTGGACGCCTCCCGGCTGATCCCGGTGCTGGTCGGCCGCCTCGGCTTCGGGATGCCGTACGTCTGGTCCCGGATGCGCGTACGGCACGACGACGAGCGCACCGCCACGTACACCGCGTCCCGCCGCTGGCCGGGCCCGCGCGGCGCGGGGACGCGGCTCACCGTGCGGCGGGGCGAGGCGGTCGAGGAGCCGACGGAGCTGGAGCACTTCCTCACCGCCCGCTGGGGCATGCACGGCGTGTTCTTCGGGCGGCCGATGTACCTGCCGAACGCCCATCCGCGCTGGCCGCTGTACCGGGCGGAGTTGCTGCAGTGCGAGGAGGACCTGGTCGCGGCGGCGGGGCTGCCCACGCCGACGGCCGGGCCGGTCAGCGTGCTGTACTCGCCGGGCGTCCCCGCCCGCTTCGGCCGCCCGGCCCGCCCGGCGGGCATCCCCACGCCCTGAACGCGGAGGGGGCCGAGGGCGCGATGCCCCCGGCCCCGTACGACGTACGCCTCAGATGAATCAGATGATGCCCTGCGCCAGCATCGCGTCCGCGACCCGCTCGAACCCGGCGATGTTCGCGCCGGCGACGTAGTCACCGGGGAGGCCGTAGCGCTCGGCGGTCTCCGCGCAGGTGGTGTGGATGTCGGTCATGATGCGGGCCAGCTCGGCCTCGACGTGGTCGGCCTTCCAGGACATGCGCGACGCGTTCTGCGTCATCTCCAGCGCGCTGACCGCGACACCGCCCGCGTTGGCCGCCTTGCCGGGGCCGAAGGCGACGCCGGCCTGCTGGAGCAGGTCGACGGCGTCGGGGGTGGTGGGCATGTTCGCGCCCTCGGAGACCGCCTTCACGCCGTTACGGATCAGCGTGGCGGCGTCGTCGGCGTTCAGCTCGTTCTGCGTGGCCGACGGCAGGGCGACGTCCGCGGGGACCTCCCAGACGCGCCCGCCGGGCACGTACCGCGCGGAGGCGCCGCGGCGCTCGGCGTACGTGCTCACCCGGCCCCGCTCGACCTCCTTGATCTGGCGCAGCAGGTCCAGGTCGATGCCCTTCTCGTCGACGACGTAGCCGCCGGAGTCGGAGCAGGTGACGGGGGTGGCGCCGAGGGCGGTGAGCTTCTGGATCGTGTAGATAGCCACGTTGCCGGAGCCGGAGACGACGGCCGTCTGCCCGGCCAGCTCCTCGCCGCGGGCGCGCAGCATGGCCTCGGCGAACAGCACGTTGCCGTAGCCGGTCGCCTCTGGGCGGATCAGCGAGCCGCCCCAGCCGGCCGCCTTGCCGGTGAGGACACCGCCCTCCCAGCGGTTGGTGATGCGCCGGTACTGGCCGAAGAGGTAGCCGATCTCGCGGGCGCCGACGCCGATGTCACCGGCGGGGATGTCGGTGTACTCGCCGATGTGCCGGTACAGCTCCGTCATGAACGACTGGCAGAACCGCATGACCTCGGCGTCGCTGCGGCCCTGCGGGTCGAAGTCGCTGCCGCCCTTGCCGCCGCCGATGCCGAGCCCGGTGAGCGCGTTCTTGAAGATCTGCTCGAAGCCGAGGAACTTGATGATGCCGAGGTTCACCGAGGGGTGGAAGCGCAGGCCGCCCTTGTACGGGCCGAGGGCGCTGTTGAACTCGACGCGGAAGCCCCGGTTGACGTGGACGCGGCCGTTGTCGTCCGTCCACGGCACCCGGAAGATGATCTGCCGCTCGGGCTCGATCAGCCGCTCCACGAGACCCGGGTCGGCGTACTCCGGCCGGGCGGCCAGTACGGGTGCGAGCGTCTCCAGCACCTCACGCGCGGCCTGGTGGAACTCCGGCTCGGCCGGGTTGCGCCGCTCGATCTCGGCGCGGATCTGGTCGAGCGACATCTTCGGGTCGGGGCGTGAGGACACGGGGGTCACGGGGTCCCTTTCTGGGCACGGCGGGCGACCCGGTCGCGGGCGCATGGACACCGTGACGCCATGCACGGGCAACCGGAGGGGAGCGCTCGGCGCCGTTGCCGCGCGCGGGACGTCGGCCGCACCGTTCGTACGCCAGTTCCGTATACGACAGGTCGCCCGACCCTTCCAGTGTTACTCCTGTGTTTCGCGGATACCAAGAGGGGCCACCGGAATGTCCGCTATCTGGACGCCGCGTACGAAGTATGGACGTGATGCAGGTCGCGTCAGCGGTCGGCGGCGTACGTGAGGAAGCGGGTCCACGCGGCGGGCGTGAGGGCGAGGCGCGGGCCGGCGGGGGTCTTGGAGTCACGGACGTGGACGGTGCGGGGGGCTATGGCGATCTCGACGCACGAATTGCCGTCCGGCCCGTCGCTGTAGCTGCTCTTGAACCAGACCAGTTCGGAAACGTCCCCGGCGGAAGCCTTGCGGATCATGTCTCTCCCAGCATGTGCTCGATGCGGTCCAGCGACTCACGCGGCGTGAGAGCCAGCGCCCGGATCGTCCCATAGCGCAGGTCCAGAATCCGCAGCTGCTTCGGATCGAAGGTCGGCCGGCCGTTGAACGCGCCGTCGGACCGGCCCGCGGCCGTGCCGTCGGCGAACTTCATGACCTCGATTCTGCCGTTCAGTCCGGGGTGCGCCCCGGCGCCCGTGGGCATCACCTGGAGCGTCACATTGCGCAACTGGGCCACCTCCAGCAGGTGTTCGAGCTGCTGACGCCACACCATTGTCCCTCCGACCGGCCGACGAACGGTCGTCTCTTCCAGGACGAAACTGAGGGCCGGGGCGGGGCACCGCTCGAAGATCGCCTTACGTGCCATCCGGGCCGCGACCAGACTCTCGGCCTCCTCCTCGGTGTACGGCGGCTGCCAGGCGTCGAACAGGGCGCGCGCGTGCTCGGGCGTCTGCAGCAGGCCATGAATGCTCAGCCCGACGTACACGCCCAACTCGACGCACTTGGCCTCCAGTTCGGTGAGAGCCCGGACGCTCTTGGGATAACGAACGCGCCTGACGTCCCCCCAGGCCGCCGCGAGCAGTCCACCCGCGCCCAACACCTCGTCGGCCCGCTCCAGATACTCCCGCCGGGGAATCCGCTTGCCCGCCTCGACCTTGTAGACGAGGTCCTCCCCATAGCCCACGGCACGGGCGAAGTCGCACACCCGCATCTCCACGGCCTCGCGCCGCAGCTTCAACTGCCGCCCCACGGTGGTGATGACGGCGACGCCCCACTCGTCGTCCGGATCCACCTCCCACCCGGGCTCGTCGGCCTCCCCCACACCCCGTACGACCTCACCGTCCACCGCCATCCCGCACCACCCCTCCGTGTCGTCCGCGGCACCGCACACACCGGCACCTCCCCCTGCCAACGAGCCGGACAGCTTGGACAGCACTGGACAAGTCGTGGACGATCACGACAGACAACTGATCTTCGGGGGAACGGAACTTCGATGCGTACGAGCCGTACGGCTTTCACCGCGGCGGCAGCGCTGACGCTCTCCACGCTGCTGACCTCCTGCACGGGCGGCGGCGAGGCGTACGTGCCCCCGGTCCCGGACGCGTCCCAGTCCACCGTGGAGCCACCGCCCCAGGAACCCCTCACCGCCCCGGAAGCGGACCTCGGCGAGAAGGAAGTCCTCGCCGAAGGCCCCCGCCGCGGTCCCTGGAAAGGCGCCACGACGACCAACCTGCCGAAGGGCGAACTCCGCATCACGGTGCACTGTCTGTCCCAGTCGAAACCGACCGACCTCACGGTCACCGTCGACAACGGCGGCTTCGACGTCCGGTGCTCCAACCTCCACCAGACGATCATCATGAACGGATGGGGAGCGACCTCCGCCGGAAAATTCCGCCTCACCGTGGCGACGGAGGAAACGGTCCGCTGGTACATCAGCGCGCGGGTCTCCCCACGGTGACGGCGTCACCGGACCCCGCGGCCGCTGATGTACCAGCGGACCAAGGACGAGGCCTCCGCCAAGGCCGTGGAGTGGAAGTCGCTCAGCCCCGTGCGCGGCTGGGTACTCACCTGGGCCCGCGACATCGAGATCGCCCGCCGCCCCGACCTCGCCGCCCGGTACGCCCCGTACGCCCCGTACGCCCGCGCCAAGAGCTACCTCGAGCACGAGGATCCCGAGACGGCCGAGGAAGCGTTGCGCGAGCTGACCGCGATTCTGGACGAGGCCATGAAAACGGTACGCGATTGAGCTGGGCGTGGGAGTGCGCCTTCGGAGCTGAGGAAGCCGCCCGCACCGCACCGCGTTCATCGCCGAGGTGGACCACAAGGCCGCGGAGCTGGTCAGAGCCGCCGAGGCGCAGTACGTGCACGGTCGGGCCCACGCCGAACTGGACCCGACGGGCGGTGACATCACCGTGCGCGGCGGAATGTTCATCTACCGGATCGTCGTACGCAGCGAGCGCGTATACACCCTCCAGATCACCTACCCGGGGTTATGACGCGGAAGCTCACAGCACCACCGCCCCGGACCGGTGACGGGCGACCGGGCCGGGGCGGTGCGTCGGGCTGCTCAGTGCTTAGGGCCCTTCGGGCCCTTCGGGCCGCCCTTCCCGCAGTCGTGCTCGCGGGCGTCCTTCAGGGTGTCGCGCAGGGCGTAGTACGCCGGCTTGCGGCCGAAGTCGTCCGTCATGACCGTCGCGAAGCCCTCGCCCTCGAAGAACACCGGGACCCACGAGTACTTGTCGGTGAAGCCCCAGATGGTGAACGAGTTGCAGCCGTCGACGTCCAGGCACGCCTGCAGCATCCGCTGGTAGTACTCCGCCTGCTGCTTCTCCTGCGCCGGGGTCGGCCGGGACCCCTCCGGCACGTCCATGCGGACGTCCAGCTCGGTGACCGCCGTCTCCAGGCCCAGCGCGTCGAAGCGGCGCAGGTTGTCGGCGAGGTCGCCGGGGAAGCCGTAGCGCGTGCTCAGGTGGCCCTGGACGGAGAAGCCGTGCACCGGCACCCGCTGCGCGCGCAGGTCCTTCAGCAGCGCGTAGTACGCGTCGCTCTTCGCGTTGACGCTCTCGACGTTGTAGTCGTTGAAGAACAGCTTCGCCTTCGGGTCCGCCTTGTGCGCCCAGCGGAACGCGTCCGCGACGACACCCGGGCCGAGCTCACGGATCCAGATGTTGTCCTGCGTGCGCAGGTTGCCCTGGTCGTCGAAGATCTCGTTCGCCACGTCCCACTGCTGGATCTTGCCCTTGTACCGGCCGACCACCTTGGTGATGTGCTCGCGCAGGATGCCGCGCAGCTCCTCCTTGGTGAAGTCGCCGTTCTCCAGCCACGCCGGGTTCTGGCTGTGCCACAACAGCGTGTGCCCGCGCACCACCTGGCCGTGCTTGCGGGCGAACTCGACGATCGCGTCCGCCTGCCCGAAGTCGTAGCGGTCACGCTCGGGGTGGATGTAGTCCCACTTCATCTGGTTCTCGGGCGAGACCGAGCTGAACTCCCGCCCCAGGACCTTCCGGTACTCCTTGTCGTACGTGAAGGGGTCCGGGTAGTCCTGCTCCAGGTGGTGGCCGCCGCCCGCCACCGCCGTACCGATCACGAAACCTTCGGGCGCGGCCGCGCGCAGCCGGTCGTGGGAGGCGTGGGAGTGCGGCGGCGCCTTGGGGCCGGCCGAGGAGGCGGCCGACGCCGAACCGCCCAGGAGCGGCAGGGCCAGTGCTGCGGTGGCGACGGCCACGGTGGCGAAACGAAGGGGTCTCATGCGGGGGCTCTCATTCCCGTCGTCGTTCTCGAATGTTTCGAAGACAGAGTCGAAACATTAGGGATTGGGCGGACGGTACGGCCCTGCCGAGCGGCGCGTCAATACCCGTGCACGCACGGGGTTTTCGCGCCGCGCTCACCCCGCCGACGGACGGATCACCTCCTCCGCCACCCACCGGGCGATGCCCTCGGGGAACGGCGCCGGCAGCCCGAGCACGATGTGCCGGAATCCCGCCTCCAGCGCCTCCCCCACGGCGCTCCGTACGGCGTCGGGCCGGCCGGTGTCGACCGGGAGGTGGATCGACCGGACGATCGACGCCGGGTCGCGACCGATATCGGCGCAGTACCGGTCCAGCAGGGCGCCGCGTCGGACCCCGTCCGCGATGTCACCGCCCGGCGCGTTCCACAGGTCGGCATGCTCGGCGGCCACGCGCAACGTCGCCGCCGACCGGCCGCCGACGAGGATCGGCGGGTGCGGGCGCTGCACCGGCTTCGGGTTGCCGAACGCCCCTGTCAGCCGGTGATGCTCGCCGCGGAAGTCGAACGGCTTCTCCTCCGTCCACAGCCGCTTGATCAGCACGCAGGCCTCGGCGAGGCTCGCCATCGCCTGCGCCGGGTCGTGGAACGGCAGCCCGTGCGCCGGGTACTCCCGCCACGCCTCGGGCGGATGCGGGCGCGAGCCGACGCCTATGCCGAAGTCGAGCCGCCCGCCCGAGACGATGTCGACGGTGGTCGCGATCTTCGCGAGCAGGGCGGGCGGCCGGAACCGGTTGCTGGTGACCATCACGCCCAGCCGCAGCCGCCGCGTCTGCGCCGCGAGCGCCGACAGCAGAGTCCAGCCCTCGAACGCCGGCCCCTCCGGATCACCCCAGATCGGCATGAGATGGTCGAGCACCCAGGCGTGCTCGATCTCCGGGACCTCGTCCGCCTCGCGCCAGACGCGGACGAGGTCGTCGTAACCGACCTGCAGGGGCGCGGTCATGACGCCGAAGCTGGGGCGCCCGGGGCGGGCGGGCGGGGGTGTCGTGTCGGGCATGGCCGAGGCCTCCTTTCCGTGTCGGGTGGCGATGGTCAGCGGCGGCGGCGCAGCGAGGCGTCGAGCAGCGCGGGCGGGGCGTCGAACTTCTCGCCGGGGGCCAGGTCGGCCCCCGGGGCGACGATCTCGTCGATCGCGTCGAGGACGTCGGCCGACAGCACGGTGTCCGCGGCGGCGAGCTGCGACCGGAGGTGCTCCACCGTGCGCGGGCCGATCAGCGCGGCCGTCACCGCGGGGTGCGCGTTGACGAAGCCGAGCGCCAGCTGGATCAGGGTGAGCCCGGCCTCGTCGGCCACCTTGATCAGCCGCTCCACCGCGTCGTACCGGGCCTGGTTGTGCGGCAGCGAGGGGTCGAAGCGCTCCGGCAGGACCCCTGAGCGGTGGGTGGCGACGTCCCGGCCCTTGCGCACCGCGCCCGACAGCCAGCCCGAGGCCAGCGGGGACCACGCCAGCACGCCCATGCCGTACTCCTCCGTCACCGGCAGGACATGGGCCTCGATGCCGCGCTGCAGCATCGAGTAGCTGGGCTGCTCGGTCACGTAGCGGCTCAGCCGGTGCTCGCGGGCGGCCCACTGCGCCTGCACGATGCGGTACGCGGGGAACGTCGAGGAGCCGAAGTAGCGGATCTTGCCCGCCCGCTGGAGGTCGGTGAGCGCCGACAGGGTCTCCTCGTCGCTGGTCGTCGGGTCCCAGCGGTGCATCTGGTACAGGTCGACGTGGTCGACGCCGAGGCGGCGCAGGCTGTCGTCGAGGGCGGTGTAGATCCAGCGGCGCGAGCCGCCCTGGCGGTTGCGCTCGCCCATCGGCATGGTCGCCTTCGTGGCCAGCACGATGTCGTCGCGCCGGCCGGCGATGGCCTTGCCGACGATCTCCTCCGACTCGCCCTCGCCGTACCAGTCCGCGGTGTCGATGACGTTGACGCCGGCCTCCAGGGCCGCGTCGACGACGGCGGTGGCCTCCTCCTGCGTGGTGCGCCCGATGGCGCCGAAGTTCATCGCGCCCAGCGCGAGGGTGCTGACCTGGACGCCGGTTCGGCCGAGAGTGCGGTACTGCATGCCTTGGTCTCCTCATGGGTATGGAAACGGAACAGCGTTCCGCTATGACCTCAACGATACGGAACAATGTTCCGTTTCGCTAGCCGGGAGGGTAACTCGGCCGTGCGGGAGCCTCCTTGGGTACCCGTGAGACCATGCGGAGGCATGCGGGAGACGGAGGAAAAGGCACGGTGAACCAGAAGGACGGCGACACGGGCGACACCGCGTCACGGCGCAAGGACGCCCGGCGCAACAAGGAGACGCTGCTGGAAGCGGCCGCAGCGGTCTTCGTGACGTCCGGCGTGGAGGCCCCGGTGCGTGACATCGCCTCCCGGGCCGGCGTCGGCCTGGGCACCCTCTACCGGCACTTCCCGACCCGCGCGGACCTGATCATCGCCGTCTACCGGCACCAGGTGGAGGCCTGCGCCGAGGCCGGCCCGGCCCTCCTGGACTCCGCCCCGACCCCGCACGACGCCCTGCGGCAGTGGATCGACCTGTTCGTCGACTTCCTGGTCACCAAGCACGGCCTCGCGGCCGTCCTGCGCTCCGACCAGTCGGGCTTCGAGGGCCTGCACGCGTACTTCCTCGACCGCCTGGTCCCCGTCTGCACCCAGCTGCTCGACGCCGCCAAGGCAGCCGGCGAGATCCGCGAGGACATCCCCGCCCTCACCCTCATGCGCGGCGTGGGCAACCTCTGCATCGGCGCGGAGAACGACCCGGACTACGACGCCCGCCGGCTCGCCGCAGTGCTGGTCGACGGCCTCCGCCGCGCCGGCTGACGCACCCCGCGAAACCTCAGCCGCGCGCCACCCGCTCCCGCAGCTGTGCCGCCACCCCGACCGGCTCCCGGCCTATCAGCTCCGCCAGCGTCGGACCGACCGCCGCGAACTCCCCCGCCCTGCTCGCCTCGAAGATGCCCAGCAACTGACCGGCCAGTTCGTCCGGCACTCCCTTCCGCGTCAGTCCCGCGCGGAACTCCTCGTCGGGGGCGACCTCCCTGGTGACCGTGCGGCCCGTCACCTCCGTGGCGATGCGGGCCAGGTCGTCGAACGTCAGCGCCTCGGGTCCTGTCAGCGACGGGGTGGCGCCCTCGAAGCGACCCTCGTCGGCCAGGATCACCGCCGTCGCCTCGGCCAGGTCGGCATGCGCGGTCCAGCTCACCGGGCCGTCCGCCGGGAGCGCGACCCGTCCCGAATCCAGACCGGGCGCGAGGAAGTCCAGGGCGCTGGAGGCGTAGAAGCCGTTGCGCAGCACCGTGTACGGCACGCCCGAGGTGCGCAGGATCTCCTCGGTCGCCGCGTGGTCACGGCACGCCTGAAAGCGGGACGCGGAGCCCCCGCCCGCGTGGCCGGTGTAGAGGACGCGGCGGGCGCCGGCCGTGACCGCGGCTTCGACGCCGGTGCGGTGCTGCTTCACGCACTCCTCGCCCATCTTGTCGACGGAGATCAGCAGCACCTGCGTGGCGCCCTCGAAGGCGTGGGCCAGGCTTCCCGGGTCGGTGAAGCTGCCCTGCCGTACGCGCACACCCCGATCGGCGAGGTCCCGCGCCTTGCGCGGATCTCGGACGCTGACGCCGACCTCCGCGGCCGGCATGCGGTCGAGCAGCTTCTCGACGACCAGGCGGCCGAGCTTCCCGGTGGCCCCGGTGACGATGATCATGACGCGCTCCTTCGCGACGGACACGGCGATGCCCGCGGACATGTTTCCAGCGGAACCACATCACCGTTATCGACGATACTAACGCCGATATCGGACGAGCGCTACCATTGTTTTCATGTCCTCATCGACGACCCCCGACGCCGCGGACGGCGGCGTCCCCTCCCCCGGAGGCCGGGAGCAGACCCGGCAGCGCGTCATCGACGCGGCCATCGACCTGCTGACACGAGGCGGCCGCGACGCGGTCACCACCCGGGCCGTCGCCGACGCGGCGGGCCTCCAGCCGCCGGCCATCTACCGGCTGTTCGGCGACAAGGAAGGCCTGCTGGACGCGGTCGCCGAGTACGGCTTCAGCACGTTCGTCGCCCAGAAGCGCCTCGACCCCGACCCGCCGGACCTCATCGAGGACCTACGGCACGGCTGGGACCTGGCGGTGGAGTTCGGCCTCTCGCACCCGGCCCTCTTCACGCTCATGTACGGGGAGCCCAGCCGCTCCGACTCCCCCGCCTTCCAGGCCGGCCTGAGGATCCTGCGGACGCGCGTGCGCCGGCTCGCCGCGGCCGGCTGGCTGCGCGTCGACGAGGAGCTGGCCGCGCAGATCATCCACGCGACGGGACGCGGCGCGGTGCTCACCTGGCTGTCCCTGCCCGAGGAGCAGCGCGACCCTGCACTGCTGGCCTCCCTCCGGGAGGCGATGGTGACGGCCGTGACCCGCAAGGAGCCGGTCGTGCGGGCGGAGGAAGGACCGGCCGGAGCGGCCCGCGCCCTGCGGGCCGTCCTCGACGACCAGACCCCCCTGAGCCCCGCCGAGCGCCTCCTCCTCGACGAGTGGCTGACCCGCCTCGCCAACCTCGATTGACGCCTTACGAAAAACCCAGAAAACAAAGAGGCCCGCACGACCGAAGTCGTGCGGGCCCCTTCAGGTGCTCGCAGCAGGAGCTACCAGGTCAGAACGTCACTTGACGATCTTGGTGACCTGGCCGGCGCCCACGGTCCGGCCACCCTCACGGATGGCGAACTTCAGGCCCTCCTCCATGGCGACGGGCTGGATGAGCTCCACCTTCATCTCGGTGTTGTCACCCGGCATGACCATCTCGGTGCCCTCGGGGAGGGTCACGACGCCGGTCACGTCCGTCGTACGGAAGTAGAACTGCGGGCGGTAGTTGTTGAAGAACGGGGTGTGACGGCCACCCTCGTCCTTCGACAGGATGTAGGCCTGGGCCTCGAACTCGGTGTGCGGCGTGACCGAACCGGGCTTGATGATGACCTGGCCGCGCTCGACGTCCTCGCGCTTGATGCCGCGGAGCAGCAGACCGACGTTCTCACCGGCCTGGCCCTCGTCGAGCAGCTTGCGGAACATCTCGATGCCGGTGACCGTGGTGGTGGTCTTCTCCGGCTTGATGCCGATGATGTCGACGGTCTCGTTGACCTTCAGGACACCACGCTCGATACGGCCGGTGACGACCGTACCGCGACCGGTGATCGTGAAGACGTCCTCGATCGGCATGAGGAACGGCTTGTCGACGTCGCGCTCCGGCTCCGGAATCGCGGTGTCGACGGCGTTCATGAGCTCGAGGACGGAGTTGCCCCACTCCTTGTCGCCCTCGAGGGCCTTCAGAGCGGAGACCTTGACGACGGGAACGTCGTCGCCCGGGAACTCGTACTCGGAGAGGAGCTCACGCACCTCGAGCTCGACGAGCTCCAGGATCTCCTCGTCGTCGACCATGTCGGCCTTGTTCAGGGCGACGACGATGTAGGGAACGCCGACCTGGCGGGCCAGGAGCACGTGCTCCTTGGTCTGCGGCATCGGGCCGTCCGTGGCGGCGACCACGAGGATGGCGCCGTCCATCTGCGCCGCACCCGTGATCATGTTCTTGATGTAGTCCGCGTGACCGGGGCAGTCGACGTGGGCGTAGTGACGCGTCTCCGTCTGGTACTCGACGTGCGCGATGGAGATGGTGATACCGCGCTGGCGCTCTTCGGGAGCCTTGTCGATCTGGTCGAAGGCCGAGGCCTCGTTCAGGTCCGGGTACGCGTCGTGCAGCACCTTGGTAATGGCGGCCGTGAGGGTCGTCTTACCGTGGTCGATGTGACCGATGGTGCCGATGTTGACGTGCGGCTTAGTCCGCTCGAACTTCGCCTTCGCCACTGGGGTCCTCCTGTGGAGTGGTTCTGTACGCCTTACTTCATCGGCGCCAGGTGATCTTTGCTGGGAAACCCGGGCCCGGGTCATTCCACCGGGTGACGGTGGAATGACCACTTGCAGGCTCCGGGGTCAAGCCTAAAGCGTTGTTACGGAGTCCGTTAAACGGAGCCCCTTACTCGCCCTTGGCCTTCGCGATGATCTCCTCGGCGACGTTCCGCGGAACCTCGGCGTAGGAGTCGAACTGCATGGAGTAGCTGGCACGGCCGGACGTCTTGCTGCGCAGGTCGCCGACGTAGCCGAACATCTCCGAGAGGGGCACGAGACCCTTCACGACGCGGGCACCGGCCCGCTCCTCCATGGCCTGGATCTGGCCACGGCGGGAGTTGATGTCGCCGATGACGTCACCCATGTAGTCCTCGGGCGTGGTGACCTCGACGGCCATCATCGGCTCAAGGAGCACGGGGGACGCCTTGCGCGCGGCCTCCTTGAAGGCCTGCGAGCCGGCGATCTTGAACGCGAGCTCGGACGAGTCGACCTCGTGGTACGCGCCGTCGAGCAGCGTCACGCGGACGCCGGTCATCTCGTAGCCGGCGAGGATGCCGAACTGCATGGCCTCCTGCGCACCGGCGTCCACCGAAGGGATGTACTCCTTCGGCACACGGCCACCGGTCACCTTGTTGACGAACTCGTACGAGGCGTCGCCGCCCTCGATCGGCTCGATCGCGATGATCACGCGAGCGAACTGGCCGGTACCACCCGTCTGCTTCTTGTGGGTGTACTCGACCTTCTCGACCGACTTGCGGATCGTCTCACGGTACGCGACCTGAGGCTTGCCGACGTTGGCCTCGACCTTGAACTCACGGCGCATACGGTCGACCAGCACCTCGAGGTGCAGCTCGCCCATACCACCGATGATGGTCTGGCCGGTCTCCTCGTCCGAGTGGACCTGGAACGACGGGTCCTCCTCGGCGAGCCGCTGGATCGCGACGCCGAGCTTCTCCTGGTCGCCCTTCGACTTGGGCTCGATGGCGACCTGGATGACCGGGGCCGGGAAGTCCATGGACTCCAGGATGACCGGGCTCTTGTCGTCGGACAGCGTCTCACCGGTGGTGGTCTGCTTCAGACCCATGACGGCGACGATGTCGCCGGCGCCCACCGACTCGATCTCCTCACGCTTGTTCGCGTGCATGCGGTAGATCTTGCCGATGCGCTCCTTCTTGCCCTTCACGGAGTTCAGCACCTGGGTGCCGGACTCCAGACGGCCGGAGTACACGCGGACGAAGGTGAGCTTGCCGAGGTGCGGGTCGCTCATGATCTTGAACGCGAGCGCGGCGAGGGGCTCCTCGTCCGACGGCTTGCGGACGACGACCTTCTCCGCGTCCTTGGGGTCGTGGCCCTCGATGGCCTCGACGTCCAGGGGGGAGGGCAGGTAGCGCACGACGGCGTCGAGCAGGGGCTGAACGCCCTTGTTCTTGAACGCGGTGCCGCAGAACACGGGGGTGACGGTGGTGCCCTCACCCTTGCCGGAGGCGATGGTGATGCGACGGATCGCCGCGTACAGCTGCTCCTCGGTGGGCTCGGTGCCCTCGAGGTACAGCTCCATCAGCTCTTCGTCGTTCTCCGCGACGGCCTCGAGCAGCTTGCCGCGCCACTCCTCGGCAGCCTCGATGTGGGTGTCGGGGATGTCGACGGTGTCGTACATCTCACCCTTGGTCGCCTCGGCAGACCAGACCAAGGCCTTCATCGTCACGAGGTCGACGACGCCCTTGAAGTCGGACTCGGCACCGATCGGCAGCTGCATGACCAGCGGCTGCGCACCCAGACGGTCGGAGATCATGTCGACGCAGCGGTGGAACTCCGCACCGGTGCGGTCGAGCTTGTTCACGAAGCAGATACGCGGAACGCCGTAGCGGTCCGCCTGACGCCACACCGTCTCGGACTGCGGCTCGACACCTGCCACGCCGTCGAACACCGTGACGGCACCGTCGAGGACGCGCAGCGAGCGCTCCACCTCGACGGTGAAGTCGACGTGGCCCGGGGTGTCGATGATGTTGATGGTGTGGTCGATGTTCTCAAGCGGCCAGTGACAGGTGGTCGCAGCAGAGGTGATCGTGATGCCACGCTCCTGCTCCTGCTCCATCCAGTCCATGGTCGCGGAGCCCTCGTGCGTCTCACCGATCTTGTAGGAGACGCCCGTGTAGAACAGGATCCGCTCGGTGGTCGTCGTCTTGCCCGCGTCGATGTGGGCCATGATCCCGATGTTGCGGACCCTGGCCAGGTCAAGCGAAGTGGTAGCCATAAGGCTTCAGTCTTCTCTCGGTCTCGATGGGGTCTGCGACTACCAGCGGTAGTGCGCGAAGGCCTTGTTGGACTCGGCCATCTTGTGCGTGTCCTCACGCTTCTTCACAGCGGCACCGAGGCCGTTGCTGGCGTCGAGGAGCTCGTTGAGCAGACGCTCGGTCATGGTCTTCTCGCGACGGGCGCGGGAGTAACCGACCAGCCAGCGCAGCGCCAGCGTGTTGGCACGGCCGGGCTTGACCTCGACCGGGACCTGGTAGGTGGCACCACCGACACGGCGGGACTTGACCTCGAGGGTCGGCTTGATGTTCTCGAGAGCGCGCTTCAGCGTGATGACCGGGTCGTTGCCGGTCTTCTCGCGCAGACCCTCCATGGCGCCGTAGACGATGCGCTCGGCGGTGGAGCGCTTGCCGTTCAGCAGCACCTTGTTGATCAGGGAGGTCACCAGGGGGGAGCCGTAAACCGGGTCGATGATGACCGGGCGCTTCGGGGCGGGGCCCTTACGAGGCATTCTTACTTCTCCTTCTTGGCGCCGTAACGGCTGCGAGCCTGCTTGCGGTTCTTGACACCCTGGGTGTCGAGGGAACCGCGGATGATCTTGTAGCGAACACCCGGCAGGTCCTTCACACGGCCGCCGCGCACGAGCACGATGGAGTGCTCCTGCAGGTTGTGTCCCTCACCCGGAATGTAGGCGGTGACCTCGATCCCGCTGGTCAGACGCACACGCGCGACCTTACGCAGGGCCGAGTTCGGCTTCTTCGGGGTGGTCGTGAACACACGCGTGCAGACGCCACGGCGCTGAGGGGAACCCTCGAGTGCGGGCGTCTTGTTCTTCTCGACCTTGTCCTGCCGGCCCTTTCGGACCAGCTGCTGGATCGTAGGCACTACTTCTCCGGTTTCTGTGTGCCGATGGGTACAGCTAACCTGGAACATCTCCGACCCACGCGGTCGGGTGTGTCGAATCCGGCGGACTCCCACCGCAAGGCAGAAGGAAGCGCTGAATTGCGGTGGCCGTTTCACAGCCCCCGGTGCGGTGTGATGGCACGCACGAAGGCCAGGGCACACCCCAGGCACAAGGTCTGAGCGTACCTAGCTCATGGACTCCGGTCAAAACAAATGGAGTGGGACGCGACACGCCCGACTTCTCGGGGTTCTTCCGGAGGGCTCAACACCCTCTGAGCACCCCCTCGATCGCGCGGTTCCCCGCGCCCCTTCAGGGTGTCACGCCGACGTCGCCACCACGGCCAGCAGCCCGAACAGCCCCAGGAAGACCAGCCAGCCCGCCACCGACAGCCAGCCCAGGACCAGGCCCGTCAGGGCCATGCCGTCGCCGGCCTCTCCGGTGCGGCGTATCTCCGACTGGGCCATGTGCCCCAGGATCACCGCGGGAAGCCCCGTGAGGCCCGCGGTGGCCACGCACAGCACCCCGCACACCATGGACGCCAGCGCCTTGCCGTTGGTGCGTGCCTGAGGCGGCGGCAGGAACGTGGGCGGGACCTGGCCGGGGGGTGTCATCGGCTGCGCCATCGGGCCCTGCGGCAGATCCGCCACCAGGAGGGACAGCTCCCCCACCGTGCGCGCCGAGTAGGCGCGCGCCACCCGCTTCTCGAACTCCGGGTGGTCCAGGCGGCCCTCCCCGTACCCGGCGCGCAGCACGTCCACCGCGCGCTCGCGGTCCGCGTGGGAGGCCAGCATCGACGGGGCGCCGGAGCCCGCCGGCGGAGGACCCTGCCACGGAGTCGGATACGACACGGCTGCCTCCCCAGGGCTGGGACGGACAGTCCCAGTATGAGCGTTCCACCCACTGGAACGCAGCGCACAGGCATACGGTTCCACGCCGAAGGGCGGCCACCCCGTACGGAGTGACCGCCCTTCGGTTCAGACGACTCGCTTACTGGTTGTACGGACCGTAGTCGTAGTCCTCCAGCGGAACGGCCTGGCCGGAGCCGGTGCCGAACGGCGAGTAGTCGATGTCGTCGTAGCCGACGGCCGAGTACATCGCGGCCTTGGCCTCCTCGGTCGGCTCGACCCGGATGTTGCGGTAGCGGGACAGACCCGTACCGGCCGGGATGAGCTTACCGATGATGACGTTCTCCTTGAGGCCGATGAGCGAGTCGGACTTGGCGTTGATCGCCGCGTCCGTGAGGACTCGCGTCGTCTCCTGGAAGGACGCCGCCGACAGCCAGGACTCCGTGGCCAGCGAGGCCTTGGTGATACCCATGAGCTGCGGCCGGCCGGAGGCCGGGTGACCGCCCTCCTGGACCACACGACGGTTCTCGGTCTCGAACTTCGACCGCTCGACCAGCTCGCCGGGCAGCAGCTCGGCGTCGCCGGACTCGATGATCGTCACGCGGCGCAGCATCTGCCGGATGATGATCTCGATGTGCTTGTCGTGGATCGACACGCCCTGCGAGTTGTAGACCTTCTGGACCTCGCCGACCAGGTGGACCTGGACGGCACGCTGACCCAGGATGCGCAGCACGTCGTGCGGGTTGGTGGCACCCACGGTGAGCTGCTGGCCCACCTCGACGTGGTCGCCCTCGGAGACCAGGACCTTGGCGCGCTTCGAGATCGGGTACGCCGTCTCGTCGCTGCCGTCGTCCGGGGTGACGACGATCTTCTTCGTCTTCTCCGTCTCCTCGATCCGCACGCGGCCGGAGGCCTCGGAGATCGGGGCGACACCCTTCGGGGTACGGGCCTCGAAGAGCTCGACGACACGCGGCAGACCCTGGGTGATGTCGTCACCGGCCACACCACCGGTGTGGAAGGTACGCATCGTCAGCTGGGTGCCGGGCTCACCGATGGACTGGGCGGCGATGATGCCGACCGCCTCACCGATGTCGACCAGCTTGCCGGTGGCCAGCGAACGGCCGTAGCACATCGCGCAGGTGCCGACGGCGGACTCGCAGGTCAGGACCGAGCGGGTCTTGACCTCCTCGACGCCGCGGGAGACGAGCTCCTCGATGAGGACGTCGCCCAGGTCGGTGCCGGCCGGGGCCAGCACCTGGCCGTCGACCACGATGTCCTCGGCGAGGCAGCGCGCGTACACGGACGTCTCGACGTCGTCCGCCTTGCGCAGCACGCCGTCCGCGTCGCGGTTCGCGATCTTGAGGCGCAGACCGCGGTCGGTGCCGCAGTCCTCCTCGCGGATGATGACGTCCTGGGAGACGTCGACCAGACGACGGGTGAGGTAACCCGAGTCGGCGGTACGCAGAGCGGTGTCCGCCAGACCCTTACGGGCGCCGTGCGTGGAGATGAAGTACTCCAGCACGGACAGGCCCTCACGGAACGACGCCTTGATCGGACGCGGGATCGTCTCGTTCTTCGCGTTCGACACCAGACCACGCATACCGGCGATCTGACGCATCTGCATCATGTTGCCTCGTGCACCCGAGTTCACCATCATGAAGATCGGGTTGGTCTTCGGGAAGTTGTCGTTCATCGCCTCGGCGACCTCGTTGGTCGCCTTGGTCCAGATGTTGATGAGCTCCTGCGTGCGCTCGTCCTTGGTGATCAGACCGCGCTCGTACTGCTTCTGGACCTTCTCGTCCTGCGCCTCGTAGCCCTTGACGATCTCCTTCTTCGCCTCGGGAACGACGACGTCGGAGATGGCCACGGTGACGCCGGAACGGGTCGCCCAGTAGAAGCCGGCCGCCTTCAGGTTGTCGAGCGTCGCCGCCACGATGACCTTCGGGTAGCGCTCGGCGAGGTCGTTGACGATCTCGGAGAGCTGCTTCTTGCCGACCTCGTAGTCGACGAACGGGTAGTCCTCGGGCAGCAGCTCGTTGAAGAGCGCCCGGCCCAGGGTGGTGTTCAGGCGGAACGGGTCCCCCTGCTGCCACTCGCCCGAGCCGTTGGCCGCAGTGCCCTCGGTCTCGCCGTCCTCGTTCACCGGCGGGGTCCAGCCGCGCGGCGGGATGGTGCCGACCGGGAAGCGGATGTCGATCTTCGACTGGAGCGACAGCTCGCCCGCGTCGAAGGCCATGATCGCCTCCGCGACCGAGGCGAAGGAACGGCCCTCGCCCTTGAGGTCGCGCATCTCGCCGTCGGTGGTGAGGAAGAACAGACCGAGGACCATGTCCTGGGTCGGCATCGTCACCGGGCGGCCGTCGGCCGGCTTGAGGATGTTGTTCGAGGACAGCATCAGGATGCGGGCCTCGGCCTGCGCCTCCGCGGAGAGCGGCAGGTGGACGGCCATCTGGTCACCGTCGAAGTCCGCGTTGAACGCGGTGCAGACGAGCGGGTGGATCTGGATGGCCTTGCCCTCGACCAGCTGCGGCTCGAAGGCCTGGATGCCGAGGCGGTGCAGCGTGGGCGCACGGTTCAGCAGAACCGGGTGCTCCGCGATGACCTCTTCCAGCACGTCGTACACGACCGTGCGGCCGCGCTCGACCATGCGCTTGGCCGACTTGATGTTCTGCGCGTGGTTCAGGTCGACCAGGCGCTTCATCACGAACGGCTTGAAGAGCTCCAGCGCCATGGCCTTGGGCAGACCGCACTGGTGCAGCTTCAGCTGCGGGCCGACGACGATCACGGAACGCGCCGAGTAGTCGACTCGCTTACCGAGCAGGTTCTGACGGAAGCGGCCCTGCTTGCCCTTCAGCATGTCGCTGAGGGACTTCAGCGGACGGTTGCCCGGGCCGGTGACCGGACGGCCACGGCGGCCGTTGTCGAACAGCGCGTCCACGGCCTCCTGGAGCATGCGCTTCTCGTTGTTCACGATGATCTCGGGCGCGCCGAGGTCGAGAAGCCGCTTCAGGCGGTTGTTGCGGTTGATGACACGGCGGTACAGGTCGTTCAGGTCGGAGGTCGCGAAGCGGCCACCGTCCAGCTGCACCATCGGACGCAGGTCCGGCGGGATGACCGGGACGCAGTCCAGGACCATGCCCTTGGGGCTGTTGGACGTCTGCAGGAACGCGGAGACGACCTTCAGCCGCTTCAGGGCGCGGGTCTTCTTCTGGCCCTTGCCGGTGCGGATGATCTCGCGGAGCTTCTCGGCCTCCTCCTCGAGGTCGAAGGACTCCAGGCGCTTCTGCAGCGCCGCGGCGCCCATCGAGCCGTCGAAGTACGTGCCGAAGCGGTCACGCAGCTCGCGGTAGAGCAGCTCGTCGCCCTCGAGGTCCTGGACCTTGAGGTTCTTGAACCGGTTCCACACCTCGTCGAGGCGGTCGATCTCGCGCTGCGCACGGTCGCGCAGCTGCTTCATCTCACGCTCGGCGCCCTCGCGCACCTTGCGGCGCACGTCGGCCTTGGCGCCCTCGGCCTCGAGCTCGGCCAGGTCGGTCTCGAGCTTCTTGGCGCGGGCCTCCAGGTCGGCGTCCCGGCGGTTCTCGATCTGCTGACGCTCGACGGAGACGTGGGCCTCCAGCGACGGCAGGTCGCGGGTACGGCGCTCCTCGTCCACGTACGTGATCATGTACGCGGCGAAGTAGATGACCTTCTCGAGGTCCTTCGGGGCCAGGTCGAGCAGGTAGCCCAGCCGGCTCGGGACACCCTTGAAGTACCAGATGTGCGTGACGGGCGCGGCGAGCTCGATGTGGCCCATCCGCTCACGGCGCACCTTGGCACGGGTGACCTCGACGCCGCAGCGCTCGCAGATGATGCCCTTGAAGCGGACACGCTTGTACTTGCCGCAGTAGCACTCCCAGTCCCGGGTGGGACCGAAGATCTTCTCGCAGAAGAGCCCGTCCTTTTCCGGCTTGAGCGTGCGGTAGTTGATCGTCTCGGGCTTCTTGACCTCGCCGTGGCTCCACTGACGGATGTCGTCAGCGGTGGCCAGGCCGATCCGGAGCTCGTCGAAGAAGTTGACGTCGAGCACTATGCGTCAATCCCTCTCAGGGTCGTAAGTCTTGGGGTCTGATACGGGGGTCCTGGGGCGGGCGGCCAGGGGTTCACCGGGCCGCCCCACTCCCGTCAGACCTCTTCGACGCTGCTCGGCTCGCGCCGGGACAGGTCGATGCCGAGCTCCTCCGCAGCGCGGAAGACGTCCTCGTCGGTGTCGCGCATCTCGATGGACATACCGTCGCTGGACAGCACCTCCACGTTCAGGCACAGGGACTGCATCTCCTTGATGAGCACCTTGAAGGACTCGGGGATGCCGGGCTCGGGGATGTTCTCGCCCTTGACGATGGCCTCGTAGACCTTCACGCGGCCGGTGACGTCGTCGGACTTGATGGTCAGCAGCTCCTGGAGCGCGTAGGCGGCGCCGTACGCCTCGAGTGCCCACACCTCCATCTCGCCGAACCGCTGGCCACCGAACTGAGCCTTACCGCCCAGCGGCTGCTGGGTGATCATGGAGTACGGACCGGTCGAGCGGGCGTGCAGCTTGTCGTCGACCAGGTGGTGCAGCTTCAGGATGTACATGTAGCCGACCGAGATCGGGTCCGGGAACGGCTCACCCGAGCGGCCGTCGAACAGCCGCGCCTTGCCGGACGGCAGGACCATGCGGTCGCCGTCGCGGTTCGGGACGGTGTGCTCCAGCAGACCGGCGAGCTCGTCCTCGCGGGCGCCGTCGAAGACCGGGGTGGCCACGTTGGTACGGGGCTCCACGCGGTCCGCGCCGATCGCCTGCAGGCGCTGCGCCCACTCGTCGGCGAGGCCGGAGACGTCCCAGCCCTGGCTGGCGAGCCAGCCGAGGTGGATCTCCAGCACCTGTCCCGGGTTCATTCGGGACGGCACACCCAGCGGGTTGAGGATGATGTCGACCGGGGTCCCGTCCTCGAGGAACGGCATGTCCTCGATGGGCAGGATCTTGGAGATGACGCCCTTGTTGCCGTGACGGCCGGCGAGCTTGTCACCGTCGGTGATCTTGCGCTTCTGCGCGACGTAGACGCGCACCAGCTGGTTGACACCGGGGGGAAGCTCGTCGCCCTCCTCGCGGTCGAAGACGCGGACGCCGATGACCTTGCCGGTCTCGCCGTGCGGCACCTTCAGCGAGGTGTCACGGACCTCACGGGCCTTCTCACCGAAGATCGCGCGCAGCAGGCGCTCCTCGGGGGTCAGCTCGGTCTCACCCTTCGGGGTCACCTTGCCGACGAGGATGTCGCCGGCGATGACCTCGGCGCCGATGCGGATGATGCCGCGCTCGTCGAGGTCGGCGAGGACCTCCTCGGAGACGTTCGGGATGTCCCGGGTGATCTCCTCGGGGCCGAGCTTGGTGTCACGGGCGTCGACCTCGTGCTCCTCGATGTGGATCGAGGAGAGGACGTCGTCCTGCACGAGGCGCTGCGACAGGATGATCGCGTCCTCGTAGTTGTGACCCTCCCACGGCATGAACGCCACGAGCAGGTTCTTGCCCAGGGCCATCTCGCCGTTCTCGGTGGCCGGACCGTCGGCGAGGACCTGGCCCTCGATGACGCGGTCGCCCTCGGAGACGATGACCTTCTGGTTGACCGAGGTGCCCTGGTTGGAGCGGGAGAACTTGGCCAGGCGGTACGTGATGTACGTGCCGTCGTCGTTGGCCGTGGTGATGTAGTCCGCGGAGACCTCCTGGACCACACCCGCCTTCTCCGCCTTGACCACGTCACCGGCGTCGACGGCGGAGCGGTACTCCATGCCGGTGCCGACGAGCGGGGCCTCGGACTTAATCAGCGGCACGGCCTGACGCATCATGTTCGCGCCCATGAGGGCACGGTTGGCGTCGTCGTGCTCGAGGAACGGGATCATGGCGGTCGCGACCGACACCATCTGGCGCGGCGAGACGTCCATGTAGTCGACCTCGTCGCCGGGGACGTAGTCGACCTCGCCGCCGCGGCGGCGGACCAGGATGCGGTTCTCGACGAAGCGCATCTCGTCGTTGAGCGGCGCGTTGGCCTGCGCGATGACGAAGCGGTCCTCCTCGTCGGCGGTCAGGTAGTCCACCTCGTCGGTGACCTGGCCGTCGACGACCTTGCGGTACGGCGTCTCGATGAAGCCGAACGGGTTGATCCGCCCGTAGGAGGCGAGCGAACCGATCAGACCGATGTTCGGGCCTTCGGGCGTCTCGATCGGGCACATGCGGCCGTAGTGCGAGGGGTGCACGTCACGGACCTCGAAGCCGGCCCGCTCACGGGAGAGACCACCCGGGCCGAGGGCGTTCAGACGACGCTTGTGCGTCAGCCCCGACAGCGGGTTGTTCTGGTCCATGAACTGGGACAGCTGGCTGGTGCCGAAGAACTCCTTGATGGAGGCGACGACCGGCCGGATGTTGATCAGGGTCTGCGGCGTGATCGCCTCGACGTCCTGGGTCGTCATGCGCTCGCGCACGACGCGCTCCATACGGGCGAGACCCGTACGGACCTGGTTCTGGATCAGCTCGCCGACGTTGCGGATGCGGCGGTTGCCGAAGTGGTCGATGTCGTCGGTCTCGACGATGATCGTCCGGCCCGACTCGCCGACCGTCTCGGTCTCACCGGCGTGCAGCTTCACCAGGTACTTGATCGTGGCGATGATGTCGTCGGTGGTGAGCACGCCGGCGTCGAGCGGCTGGTCGCCGCCGAGCTTCTTGTTCACCTTGTAGCGGCCGACCTTGGCCAGGTCGTAGCGCTTGGGGTTGAAGTAGAGGTTCTCGAGCAGCGTCTGCGCGGCCTCACGCGTGGGGGGCTCGCCCGGACGCAGCTTGCGGTAGATGTCGAGCAGCGCGTCGTCCTGGCCCTGGGTGTGGTCCTTCTCCAGGGTGGCGCGCATGGACTCGTACTCGCCGAACTCCTCGAGGATCTGCTCGGTGGTCCAGCCGAGCGCCTTCAGGAGGACGGTGACGGACTGCTTGCGCTTGCGGTCGATGCGGACACCGACCATGTCGCGCTTGTCGATCTCCATCTCCAGCCAGGCGCCCCGGGACGGGATGATCTTGGCGGAGAAGATGTCCTTGTCGGACGTCTTGTCGATGGAGGAGTCGAAGTAGACGCCGGGCGAGCGCACCAGCTGGGACACCACGACACGCTCGGTGCCGTTGATGACGAAGGTGCCCTTGTTCGTCATGAGCGGGAAGTCGCCCATGAAGACGGTCTGGGACTTGATCTCGCCGGTCTCGTTGTTGGTGAACTCGGCCGTGACGAAGAGCGGGGCGGCGTACGTGAAGTCGCGCTCCTTGCACTCGTCGATGGAGTTCTTCGGCGGCTCGAAGCGGTGGTCGCGGAAGGTCAGCGACATCGACCCGGAGAAGTCCTCGATCGGGGAGATCTCTTCGAAGATCTCCTCCAGACCGGACTTGGTGGGGACGTCGTGCCCGTTCTCGAGAGCCTCCTCGACGCGAGCCTTCCACGCGTCGTTGCCGAGCAGCCAGTCAAAGCTCTCGGTCTGCAGCGCGAGAAGGTTCGGAACCTCGAGGGGCTCCTTGATCTTTGCAAAGGAGATGCGCAGCGGGGCGGTGCTGGCGCCGTTGTTCGTATTCGCGGTCGAGGCGTTGCGCGAGGCGGCCAAGAGGGGGTCCTTCCGAGGGCTCGGACTCACTACGCGCGTACCGGCCCCCCACTGGGCGCAGAGACGGACATTCCAGGTCGGAAATGATCCGGTCGTCCATGCTCGAGTGAGGGCATGCCCCTGGTGACGGGCAGGGGACAGCTAACAGGCAGCGCAAAGGGTCAGTGTAGCCACTTGGCACACTGATGTCCAGTGCGGTGTACGAGACCGGTTGGAGGCCCTCGTTGTCATCAACTCCTGCGGCAAGGCGCTGCCCTCAACGCACGGTGATACTGCCCTCTTTGCCGTCGATCCATGCCTCGGATTTGGATCCTTGTGACGACGCGTCCTGAGAATTGCGCGCTGCGTGCGGTTCGTCAAGGGCCCCCCTTGCCCGAACCGCAGCCGTCCGGCTCATCTCCGCGGCCCCTCGGAGGCACAACGAAGATCACCATACCCCCCGCCGTCCCGGGTGCAAGGCCGTCACCGCCGACCCCCCGATACGCCGAAGAGCGACCACCCGGATGGATGATCGCTCCTCGGCACATGAGCGTTACACGCCTTCTCAGGCGCGTGACGGATCCCTGCGGACCCGGAAGGTCTTACTTGACCTCGACGGAGGCGCCGGCGCCCTCGAGGGCCTCCTTGGCCTTGTCGGCGGCTTCCTTGTTGACCTTCTCGAGGACCGGCTTCGGGGTGCCGTCGACGAGGTCCTTGGCCTCCTTCAGACCCAGGGAGGTCAGCTCGCGCACGACCTTGATGACCTGGATCTTCTTGTCGCCGGCGCCGGTGAGGACGACGTCGAACTCGTCCTTCTCCTCGGCCTGCTCGGCGGCGGCGCCGGCACCGGCACCACCGGCGACGACGACCGGGGCGGCCGCGGCGGCGGTGACGTCGAACTTCTCCTCGAAGGCCTTCACGAACTCGGAGAGCTCGATCAGGGTCATCTCCTCGAACTGGGCCAGCAGCTCGTCCTGGGTGAGCTTCGCCATGATGGCGGTCCTTCCACTAAATCGGCAGGTGCCGGGTGTACTGGGTGAGGCGGGCGTTACTCGGGCCCGCATCGGTCCTCACCTCATGCGGTGAGGGCCGGAAAGCGAGCCGAATTACTCGGCACCGCCCTGCTCGTCCTGCTTGGCACGGAGCGCGTCCACGGTGCGGACGAGCTTCGACGGCAGCGCCTGGAAGACGGAGGCAGCCTGGGACTGCTTCGCCTTGAAGGCACCGGCCAGCTTGGAGAGCAGCACCTCGCGGGACTCGAGGTCCGCGAGCTTCTTGATCTCGTCGGCGGACATCGCCTTGCCGTCAAGGACACCGCCCTTGATGACGAGATTCGGGTTGTCCTTGGCGAAGTCACGAAGACCCTTCGCCGACTCCACCGGGTCACCGGTGACGAAGGCGACCGCCGTCGGGCCAGCGAAGAGCTGGTCGTCCAGCGTGATCCCGGCCTCGTTGGCCGCAATCTTGGTCAGCGTGTTCTTCACCACGGCGTACTGGGCGTTCTCACCGAGCGAACGACGCAGCGTCTTGAGCTGCGCCACGGTGAGACCGCGGTACTCGGTCAGCACGGCGGCGTTGGAGCTGCGGAACTTGTCCGTCAGCTCGGCAACCGCGGCAGCCTTGTCGGGCCTCGCCATAGAGCCTCGGCCTCCTTCCGGGTGATTCGGACCGCGCGGACCCGAAGGAGGACTGGGGAAAACGAAACGCCCCGGGCGCAGGCGCACGGGGCGAAGCTCAACCGGATCTCCGCGCCTCGCGGCGGCGGCCCTCCGGGAACTCTTCCACTGTCACCTGCGCGGGTCGTCCGCAGTTCAGCGGATCCTTCGGCCACCGCACCCTCTTACGAGCGCACGGCAACGACCAGCGGTCTTTGGCTTCCTCGGAAGAGTACGTGACCGCGTCGCCGTCAGGCAAATCGGCCGATCGGGGGCTCTCCGGCGCGCGCGTGGTGCGTGCCGGAGAGCCTCGCCGGGACCTGTCAGGCCGCCGAGCCCGCGCCCAGCGACTCCAGCTCCTTCAGCAGCTCCATGAAGTCGACGGTGTCGCCGGCCGGCGGGGCCTGGACGTCGGCCTTGGCGCCGTAGTCCGAGAAGTGCGAGGTCATCGTCATCGATCCCTGGGCCATCGTCATGCCGACGACCATCTTGACCGGGAGGTCGTCCTCGTTGACCCAGATCTCGGTGTCGTAGCCCTTCATCCCCGACTTCTCGGCCATGGCGACGAGCTCGTCCCGCTCCTTCTTCGAGAGCAGGTCGAAGGACGTGTTGGCGTCGACCATCTCCTCGAAGCTGAGCGTGCCCTTGTAGTGCTGCGCCTCCACGCCGTCGACCTTCTCGGGGCCCACGTGCTTCAGGCTCGGCGACTCCAGCAGCAGGGCGAGCTGCTGCGCCGGGTCCTGGTTCATGTTCTCCAGGCCGCCGGTCACCTGCTTGCGGACCTCCGGGTCGCCGGACGCGTCGGCGACGGCCTTGAAGTCCATCTTCATCCAGCGCTTGCCGTCCATGCGTGCGGCCTGCTCTTCGCCCAGGTCCATGTACACGACGCCGTCGAGCATGATCATGCGTATCTGCCCGGGCCCTCCGGCGCCGCCGACGGCGAACGCGCCGCCCTTCATCGTGACGTCCATGACCGCCGGGTCCCACCCCTGGACCCCGGACATCTCCACGGTGCCGGCCTCCGCGGCCGCCCCGGAGGTCTCGACGGTCATCCGGATCTTGGACGACTTCGCCTCCGAGGTCTTCTTGAACGCGGCCTGGAGCACCTCGGCGGCCTCGGTCCGCGACTGCGCCCCGGAGGAGGCGCCGGCCTTCTTGCCGCCCTTGTCGGCCCCGCCGTCGCCGTCCTGGCATCCCGCGAGGCCCATGACGACCGCCGCGGCCGTCAGACAGACACCCGCGCGCTTCCATGCGGCCATGACCATCAGATCCCCACCCCTGTGTCTCTCGCGCTCCTTGTGTGATTCCTGTGAACCGTAGCCGACCCCACCGACACAGGCGTACGAAAAAACCCGCCCCCGCGCCCCGAGGGGCGTGAGGACGGGTTCTTCGACGCGTACGCGCGGAGCCGGCCCGTCGGCCGGATCACCCGGCTCAGACGGCGGCCGGGTCCTCCTCGACGAGGAGGTTGCGGGTGCGGTTCGGGTCGAGCGGGATGCCCGGGCCCATCGTGGTGCTGAGGGCGGCCTTCTTGATGTAGCGGCCCTTGGCGGCGGACGGCTTCAGACGGAGGATCTCCTCCAGGGCCGCTCCGTAGTTCTCCACCAGCTTGGTGTCGTCGAACGACGTCTTGCCGATGATGAAGTGCAGGTTCGCGTGCTTGTCGACACGGAACTCGATCTTGCCGCCCTTGATGTCGTTGACAGCCTTGGCGACGTCCGGGGTCACGGTGCCGGTCTTCGGGTTCGGCATCAGACCACGGGGACCGAGCACGCGGCCGAGGCGGCCGACCTTGCCCATCAGGTCCGGGGTGGCGACGACGGCGTCGAAGTCCAGACGGCCCTTCGACACCTCGTCGATCAGCTCGTCGGCGCCGACGATGTCGGCGCCCGCGGCACGCGCGGCCTCGGCACGGTCACCGGTCGCGAAGACCAGGACCCGGGCGGTCTTACCGGTGCCGTGCGGGAGGTTCACGGTGCCACGGACCATCTGGTCGGCCTTGCGCGGGTCGACACCCAGACGGAAGGCGACCTCGACGGTGCCGTCGAACTTGGTCGTGGACGTCTCCTTGGCGAGACGGACAGCCTCGAGCGGGGCGTACAGCTTCTCCCGGTCGATCTTGGCGTCCGCAGCGCGGAGAGACTTGCTGCGCTTGCTCACTGAAAGCTCCTGTGCGTTCGAGGAGTCGTGGTCCGGGCCGAGCAGGCCCTGCCACTACTGCGTTGGCTTACGGGGGGTGGAGGTCAGCCCTCGACCGTCACGCCCATGGAACGGGCGGTGCCGGCGATGATCTTCTCGGCGGCGTCCAGGTCGTTGGCGTTGAGGTCGGGCATCTTGGTGGTGGCGATCTCACGGACCTGCTCGCGGGTGATCTTCGCGACCTTGGTCTTGTGCGGCTCGCCGGAGCCCTTCTCCACGCCCGCGGCCTTGAGGATCATCTTCGCGGCCGGCGGGGTCTTCGTGATGAAGGTGAAGGAACGGTCCTCGTAGACCGTGATCTCCACCGGGATGACCCAACCGCGCTGCGACTCGGTCGCGGCGTTGTAGGCCTTGCAGAACTCCATGATGTTCACGCCGTGCTGACCCAGCGCGGGGCCGACCGGCGGGGCCGGGTTCGCGGCACCGGCCTGGATCTGGAGCTTGATGAGCCCCGTGACCTTCTTCTTCTTGGGAGGCATGGCTCTCCGGGTCCTTTCGAATTCGGGTCCTGCCCGGGTCCCGGAAACCTCCAGGACGCAGGCATACCGCACAACGATAACGGGTATGGATGCGCGGCCAAAAACCGAGCAGGTCAGACAAACGCGCGAGCGTTCGCCTGACCTGCGCGGAAGCTGTGAATCAGCCGGTCCAGAAGGCTAGTTCTTCTGGATCTGGTCGAAGGAGAGCTCGACCGGCGTCTCGCGGCCGAAGATCTCCACCAGACCCTTGACCTTCTTGGAGTCGGGGTTGATCTCGTTGATGGTCGCCTGCAGCGTGGCGAACGGGCCGTCGGTGACGGTGACCGAGTCGCCGACCTCGAAGTCCAGCACCTGGACCTCGACCTTGCGCTGCGGAGCCGGCTTGCCCTCGGCCTCGGCGGCCTCGCGGGCGGCCTTCTCCTCGGCCTCCGGGGCGAGCATCTTGACGATCTCGTCCAGCGTCAGCGGGTACGGGTCGTAGGCGTTGCCCACAAAGCCGGTGACACCCGGGGTGTTGCGGACGACGCCCCAGGACTCGTTCGTCAGGTCCATGCGGACCAGGACGTAGCCCGGGAGCTTGTTCTGCTTGATCGTCTTGCGGTCGCCGTTCTTGATCTGGACGACCTCTTCCTGCGGCACCTCGGCCTGGAAGATGTAGTCCTCGACGTTGAGCGAGACGGCGCGCTGCTCGAGGTTGGTCTTCACGCGGTTCTCGTAGCCCGCGTAGGTGTGGATGACGTACCACTCGCCGGGCAGGGACCGCAGTTCCTCGCGGAGCTTCTCGACCGGGTCGCGGTCGTCCTCCGGCTCGGCCTCGGCCTCTTCCTCGGAGGCCTCGGCGGACTCGTCGTCCGCGGCCTCGGCGTCGGTGGTGTCGGCAGCCTCGGCCTCGGAGGCCTCGGTGTCCTCGACGTCCGCGCCCTCGACGGCGGCGAGCGCGTCCTCGGCGGACTCGGCCCCTTCGCCGTAAGGCTCGACGGCGTCGTTCACGTTCGGGTCAGACACGGTGGCTGCTTCTTCCTGGATACATAGGGGTGGAACATGCGAAAGGAGCGCCGGGTACCTCGGCGCTCTTCGCTCGGGGATCAGCCGAAGACGTACTTGGCGGCGTTGCTGAGGCCATAGTCGATCAGGGTCACCAGGCCGATCATCAGGACCACGAAGACGATGACGGCGGTCGTGTACGACGTCAGCTGGTTACGCGTCGGCCAGACGACCTTGCGGAGTTCCGCGATGATCTGGCGGTAGAAGAGCGCGAGACGCTTCAGGGGGCCCTTCTTGGCACGCTTGCCGCCCTTGCGGGGCTTCTGCTCCTGGGCATCAGGCATGTCGATGGAGCCCACGGCGTCCGTCACTCGTCCTCACCTGATTCCGGGTCGTGGCCGTGCCGCGCCCGGTCTGAGCCGCACGGCGGTGCATTGCTGTACGTACATGCGCACACATCCTGGCGAAGGTGTGTGTAGCAGGGCCGGAGGGACTTGAACCCCCAACCGCTGGTTTTGGAGACCAGTGCTCTACCAATTGAGCTACGACCCTTTGTGCGTCCCCCAACGTACCGCATCCGGCCGGATGCTTGGTGTGCACCGGCTGAGCGCGGACCGCTGAAGGCCAACGAGGTGAGAGTGTACGTGTTCCTGGGCCGGGCGTCGAACAGAAAGTGCCTGGGAGGGGGCGCACCGGCCACCGAAAGGCCGGTGATCGTCCTGGCCACACCGCCCGCGACCGTGTGATGCGGACTGGTGTTCCACCCTTTGCCCGGTGTTGTTCAGTCCGTGAAACCGCTGTGCCGAGTGTGTTTCGTGTCTGGAACGATGGGCCCCATGAGCGCTGCAACCCCTCCCACCGAGCGCCGGGTCTCCGCCCGAGTCGGCGCGATCTCCGAGTCCGCCACCCTCGCCGTGGACGCCAAGGCCAAGGCCCTCAAGGCCGCCGGGCGACCGGTGATCGGCTTCGGCGCCGGTGAACCCGACTTCCCGACGCCGGACTACATCGTCGAGGCCGCGATCGAGGCCTGCAAGAACCCGAAGTACCACCGGTACACCCCGGCCGGCGGCCTGCCCGAGCTGAAGCAGGCGATCGCCGCCAAGACGCTGCGCGACTCCGGCTACCAGGTCGACCCGGCCCAGATCCTGGTCACCAACGGCGGCAAGCAGGCGATCTACGAGGCCTTCGCCGCGATCCTCGACCCGGGCGACGAGGTCATCGTCCCGGCGCCGTACTGGACGACGTACCCCGAGTCGATCCGGCTGGCGGGCGGTGTCCCGGTGGAGGTCGTCGCCGACGAGACCACCGGCTACCGGGTGGGCGTGGAGCAGCTGGAGGCGGCCCGCACGGAGAACACCAAGGTTCTCCTGTTCGTCTCGCCCTCCAACCCGACCGGCGCCGTCTACACCCGCGAGCAGATCGAGGAGATCGGCCGCTGGGCCGCCGAGAAGGGCCTGTGGGTCCTCACGGACGAGATCTACGAGCACCTGGTCTACGGGGACGCCGAGTTCCACTCCCTGCCGGTGGTCGTGCCGGAGCTGGCCGACAAGTGCATCGTCGTCAACGGCGTCGCCAAGACGTACGCCATGACCGGCTGGCGGGTCGGGTGGGTCATCGGCCCGAAGGACGTCGTGAAGGCCGCGACCAACCTGCAGTCGCACGCCACGTCGAACGTGTCGAACGTCGCGCAGGCCGCCGCCCTCGCCGCCGTCTCCGGGGACCTGGACGCGGTCGCGACGATGCGTGAGGCGTTCGACCGCCGGCGCAAGACCATCGTGCGGATGCTCAACGAGATCGACGGCGTGGTCTGCCCGGAGCCGGAGGGCGCGTTCTACGCCTACCCGTCGGTGAAGGCGCTGGTCGGCAAGGAGATCCGCGGCAAGCGCCCGCAGAACACGGTCGAGCTGGCCGCGCTGATCCTGGAGGAGGCCGAGGTCGCGGTGGTCCCCGGTGAGGCGTTCGGCACGCCGGGCTACCTGCGGCTGTCCTACGCGCTGGGCGACGAGGACCTCGTCGAGGGCGTGAGCCGTATCCAGAAGCTGCTGGCGGAGGCGCGGGACTGACGTCCTTCCGCATCGCCCCGGGGGCGCCCAGGACTGTCCTGGGCGCCCCCGTTCGTCTGTGCGAGCAAGACCACGAACGGCGAAAGCGCTACCGGGACGGCCCTGGCGTGCGGCAGGATCGGCGGATGGAGCGTGTACGTGATGTCTCTGAGCTGCCGAAGGCCCATCTGCATCTGCACTTCACCGGGTCGATGCGGCCCACCACCCTGCTGGAGCTGGCCGACAAGTACGGGGTGCGCCTCCCCGAGGCGCTGACCGACGCCCTGACCGGCGGGGAACCGCCCCGGCTGCGCGCCACGGACGAGCGCGGCTGGTTCCGCTTCCAGCGCCTGTACGACGCGGCACGCTCGTGCATCAGATCGCCCGAGGACATCCAGCGCCTGGTGCGGGAGGCGGCCGAGGAGGACATCCGGGACGGCTCCGGCTGGCTGGAGATCCAGGTCGACCCGACCTCGTACGCGCCCCGGCTGGGCGGGCTGATCCCGGCGCTGGAGATCATTCTCGACGCGGTCGACTCCGCGTCCCGCGAGACCGGGCTCGGGATGCGGGTGCTGGTGGCCGCCAACCGGATGAAGCACCCCCTGGACGCCCGTACGCTGGCCCGCCTCGCCGTGCGCTACGCCGACCGGGGGATCGTCGGCTTCGGCCTCTCCAACGACGAGCGGCGCGGCATGGCCCGCGACTTCGACCGGGCGTTCGCCATCGCCCGGGACGGCGGCCTGCTGTCGGCCCCGCACGGCGGCGAGCTGGCGGGGCCCGCGTCGGTGCGGGACTGCCTGGACGACCTGGAGGCGCACCGCATCGGACACGGCGTGCGGGCGGCGGACGACCCGCGGCTGATGAAGCGGCTCGCGGACCGGGGCGTGACCTGCGAGGTGTGCCCGGCGTCGAACGTCGCCCTCGGCGTGTACGACAAGCTGGAGGACGTGCCGCTGCGCACACTGTTCGACGCGGGCGTGCCGATGGCGCTGGGCGCGGACGACCCACTGCTGTTCGGCTCCCGGCTGGCGGCGCAGTACGAGATCGCGCGGCAGCACCACGACTTCACGGACGCGGAGCTCGCCGAGCTGGCCCGGCAGTCCATCCGGGGTTCGGCGGCGCCGGGGGACGTCAAGGAGAAGCTGCTGTCGGACGTCGACGCCTGGCTGACCGCCCCGGTGGGGTGAAGTGAGTGAGGGGCGGATACGGCTTGAAGCAGATCAGGATCTCGTGCGGGTGTCCTCCGCCCGGCTGCTGGACGAGGCCCGGAAGGGCCGACACCATCGCGAGCCGCCCCTGCGTGACGCCCTTCTGACGCGGCCCCCAGCCGGCCGCGTAGGCGAAGGACATGGCCGCCTCGGCGAAGACGTCCCGGCTGCCGAAGAGGAAGAAGGTGCGGGCGTGCAGGGCGTGCCGCAGTTCGTCACGGCAGCCGGGCAGCGCGGCGCGCTCGCGCCAGGCGGACGCGTCACGGCCCGTACGCGCCTCGTCGGTCCGCACGGTCAGGGACGTGCCCTGTCCCAGCGCGCGGCGCAGCCGCGGCCACCGGCTCGGGCGCAGTCCGTAGGAGTGGTGGGCCAGGACGAGGTCCACACGCTCCCCCTGGCCCTCGTCGGGCGGCACCGTGTCGCGCAGCGGCACATGGACGACGGTGCGGCGGGAGTACGCGGCGAAGGAGAACAGGCCGGCGAGGCGGTTCAGCCCGTCGTGGTCGCCGAGGAGCAGGCCGATGGGCTCGGGGGCGAACAGCGACGTGTGACGCAGCGGCCGGTGCGGCTGGACGACACGGTGTTCGTGCGGCCCTGTGCGGGGCCGGTACTGGAGCAGTCTCAGCTGCATGCGGGGAGCCTCACCGGCCCATGGTCACGGCCGGGTGAGCCCCTCGGCAACGGAGTTTGCGGCTACAAGCTGACGCCCACCATGACCGGCTCGTTCACCAGGGTGATCCCGAACGCCTCGCGGACGCCCGTCACGACCTCGCGGGCCAGCGTCAGCAGGTCCTCCGTGGTGGCCTCGCCGCGGTTGGTGAGCGCGAGGGTGTGCTTGGTGGAGATGCGGGCGGGCCCGCTGCCGTACCCCTTGGTGAAGCCGGCCTTGTCGATCAGCCAGGCCGCGGAGGTCTTGGTGAGCCCTTCCCCGGCGGGGTAGGCGGGCGGCTCCACGCCGTCCCCCAACCGCTCCCGCACACGCGTACGGAATGCGGCGAACGTCTCGTCGTCGAGAATCGGGTTGGTGAAGAAGGAGCCGGCCGACCAGGTGTCGTGGTCCTCCGGGTCCAGCACCATGCCCTTGCCTGCGCGGAGTTTCAGCACCGTGTCCCGGGCGGTGCCCAGCGGCACCCGCTCGCCGGGCGCGACGCCGAGCACGCGGGCGGTCTCGGCGTACCTGACCGGCCCGGACATCCCGCCGGCGTCCTCCAGCCGGAAGCGGACACGCAGGACGACGTAGCGCTCGGGGTCGGCCTTGAAGCGGCTGTGCCGGTAGGAAAACGCGCACTCCTCGTTGGAGAGGGTGACGGTCTCGCCGGAGCGCCGGTCGTAGGCGACGACCTCGGTGATCGTCGAGGCGACCTCCTGACCGTACGCGCCCACGTTCTGGATGGGGGTGGCGCCGGCGGAGCCGGGGATGCCGGCCAGGCACTCGATGCCGGCGAGTCCGGCCTCGACGCCTGCGGCGACGGCGTCGGTCCACACCTCGCCGGCGGCCAGCTCCAGGACGGTGCCGTCGAGGGTGACGCCCTTGGTGGCGACGACGAGCGCGGTGCCGTCGAAGCCCTTGTCGCCGATGACCAGGTTGGAGCCGCCGCCGATGACCAGCAGCGGGGTGCCCGCGGCGTCGGCCTCGCGGACGGCGGCGATCACCTCGTCGTCAGTGGTCGCGGTGACCAGCCGGGTGGCGGGGCCGCCCAGCCGGAAGGTGGTCAGGGGAGCGAGGGGGGCGTCGTGGAGTTCCTGCACGGGCTCAAGACTACGAGACGGCGCCGCCGCCCCCGCTCCCCCGCCGCCGCGGCTCCCGCTCAGGCGAGGCGTACGACCGCGCGGGAGGCGCCGAGGACCTTCTGGCCCGCGCTGGTCGCGGTGAGGTCGACGCGGACGGTGTTGTCGTCGAGCTTGGCGGCGACCTTGCCGCTGACCTCGATGACGGCGCCCTTGTCGTCGTCGGGCACGACGACCGGGCGGGTGAAGCGGACGCCGTACTCGACGACCGCGCCGGGGTCGCCCGCCCAGTCGGTCACGACGCGGATCGCCTCGGCCATGGTGAACATGCCGTGCGCGATGACGTCGGGCAGCCCGACCTCCTTGGCGAACCGCTCGTTCCAGTGGATGGGGTTGAAGTCGCCGGAGGCTCCCGCGTACCGGACGAGGGTGGCGCGCGTCACGGGGAACGTCTGCGCGGGCAGCTCGGTGCCGACCTCGACGTCGGCGTAGGAGATCTTCGCCGTCATGGTGTGGTTCACGCCTCCTCGGCCGCGCGGGCCACCAGCTTGGTCCAGGCGGTCACGACGTGCTCGCCGTTCTGGTCGTGCACCTCGCCGCGGATGTCCAGTATGTCGTTGCCCGCCATCGTCCGGACGGTCTCGATGGTGGAGGTGACGGTCAGCCGGTCACCGGCGCGCACGGGCCGGTTGTAGGCGAACTTCTGGTCGCCGTGCACCACCCGGCTGTAGTCGAGGCCGAGCTGCGGGTCGGCGACGACCTTGCCCGCGGCCTTGAACGTGATGGCGAACACGAAGGTCGGCGGGGCGATCACATCGGGGTGGCCGAGCGCCTGGGCGGCCTCCCTGTCCGTGTACGCCGGGTTGGCGTCCCCCACGGCCTCGGCGAACTCGCGGATCTTCTCCCGGCCCACCTCGTAGGGCTCGGTGGGCGGGTAGGTCCGCCCCACGAAGGACTGGTCGAGCGCCATGCGCGCGGCACCTCCTGTGTCGGTCCAGGACCGACGTGTCTCACGGTGTGTGGTGTCGGTGGGGAAACGACACGAGGCCGCCCCCCGAGTGGGGGGACGGCCTCATGTACGAGCCTGTTTTATCGCGTCTCGCGGTGCGCGGTGTGCGCATTGCAACGCGGGCAGTGCTTCTTCATCTCAAGACGGTCCGGGTTGTTACGCCGGTTCTTCTTGGTGATGTAGTTCCGCTCCTTGCACTCCACGCAGGCCAGCGTGATCTTCGGGCGGACGTCGGTGGCAGCCACGTGAGTGCTCCTTGACGAACGGATGGACTTGATTAACGCAAGAAGAGTAGCCGATCGAAGGACCGACCCCGCAATCGGCTACTGACAGTAGCGGTGACCGGACTTGAACCGGTGACACAGCGATTATGAGCCGCTTGCTCTACCGACTGAGCTACACCGCTTTGATGCGATCGGGACCCGCCTCGCGGCGGGAACCTCTCACACCAGAGCCCCAAAACGGAATCGAACCGTTGACCTTCTCCTTACCATGGAGACGCTCTGCCGACTGAGCTATTGGGGCGAGCGATGAAGACATTACACGGTCTGCCGCCGTTCGCCCAAATCCGATTCCGGCCTCCGTCCCCCTCCCGGGCGGACGGGCCACACCGGTACGACTATTGCGCTCCTCCCGGCGCGGGACGGAGGGCCGTCCTAGGCTCGACTCACTCTGCGTGATCTTGTCTCAGCGTGACGTGCGTCCTCGTGCGCAGCCCGAGCCCCAGGAGCGCGATGCCCGACAACCGGCCGCAGCCACCGTCCCAGCCGTGGTCCTCGCCCTCCGGTTCCGGCCCTGCCGACCCTTCCCCGCTCCTCCTGTGCGGCGCGCGCCTCAGCGACGGCCGGAGCGTGGACGTACGGCTCGGCGGCGGGCGCATCGAGGCCGTCGGCACGGCGGGCAGCCTCACGGCGGACGCCACGCGCGCGTGCGTCCCGCGGCTCGACCTCACCGGCTATCTGCTGCTGCCGGCCCCGGCCGATCCGCACGCCCACGCGGACACCGCCCTGTCCGCCGACGGCCCCGGCCCCGTCTCCCAGAACCCCCAGGACGTGCAGCGCCGGGCGACGGAGGCGGCGCTGCTCCAGCTGGGGCACGGGGCGACGGCCCTGCGCGCGCACGTGCGCGTGGGGGACATGGCGGGGCTCGGCGCGCTGCGGGCCGTGCTGCGGGCGGCGCGTTCGCTGCGCGGGCTGGCCGAGCTGACCACGGTGGCGATGCCCCGGGTGCTGACGGGGCTGGCCGGGGCGGACGGTCTCGCGGTGCTGCGGGACGCGGTGAAGATGGGCACCTCCGTGGTGGGCGGCTGCCCGGACCTCGACCCCGATCCCACGGGCTATGTGGAGGCGGTGCTGGAGACGGCCTCCGAGCACGGGCTGCCGGTCGATCTGCACACCGACGCGTCCGACCCGGCCCGGCTGGCCCGGCTCGCGGCGATGGCGGGCGGTCTGCGGCCCGGGGTGACGCTCGGGCCGTGCGGGGGCCTGTCCGCCCTTCCGGCCGATGTAGCGGCCCGTACCGCGGAGCGGCTCGCGGCGGCCGGGGTGACGGTGGTGTGCCTGCCCCAGGGCGGCTGCGGCGCGGCGGACGGCCGGGACGCGGCGCCGGTACGGCTGCTGCGCGCGGCGGCGTACGGGGGCGGCGGGCAGCGGCTCGCTGCGGGACGTGTCGAACCCGGTGGGCCGGGGCGACCCGCTGGAGGCGGCGTACCTGCTGGCCTCCTGTCAGGGCCTGTCCCCCGAGGACGCGTACGCGGCGGTGAGCGCGCGGGCGCGGGCGGCGATGGGGCTGCCGGAGGTGCGGGTGGAGGCCGGTTTCCCCGCCGACCTGCTGGCGGTCCGGGGCGACGGCCTGCCGGCCGCGCTGTCCCTGGCGTACAGCCGGATCGTGGTGCACGGGGGGCGTGTGGTGGCCCGCACGAGCGCGGTGCGGGAGTACTGCGACTCGGCGGCGTCGGGCGCGGGTCCCGGGCTGCCGCGGCAGGGGCGGGGGCCGGCGTAGGGGCCGGATGGGTCGCGGCGCTGCGAGGGGCGGCTCGGTCGCAGGGCGGATGGGCCGGGGACGACGTACGGTCGAAGGCATGCGCATTGTCATCGCTGGTGGTCATGGTCAGATCGCGCTGCGGCTGGAGCGGTTGCTCGCCGCGCGCGGGGACGAGGCGGCGGGCATCATCCGCAAACCCGAACAGGCGGACGACCTGCGGGAGCTGGGCGCGGAGCCGATCGTGCTCGACCTGGAGTCGGCTTCCGTGGAGGAGGTCGCGCGGGCCCTGGAGGGCGCGGACGCGGCGGTGTTCGCGGCGGGCGCGGGCCCTGGCAGCGGCGTGGAGCGCAAGGAGACGGTGGACAAGGCGGCGGCGATCCTGTTCGCGGACGCGGCCGTGCGGGCGGGCGTGCGCCGGTTCGTGATCGTGTCGTCGATGGGCGCGGACCCGGAGCACCAGGGGGACGAGGTCTTCGACGTCTACCTGCGCGCCAAGGGCGAGGCGGACGCGTACGTACAGAGTCAGGACGCCCTGGACTGGACGATTCTGCGGCCGGGTCAGCTCACGGACGACCCGGGCACGGGCCTGGTCCGCCTGGAGGCCCGCACGGGCCGCGGCTCGATCCCCCGGGACGACGTGGCGGCCGTCCTGGCGGAACTGGTCGACACACCCGCGACGGCGGGGCTGACCCTGGAACTGATCAGCGGTTCCGTACCCGTGTCGGTGGCGGTGAGGGCGGTCGCGGGGAACTGAGCGGGGCAGGGGGCCCGTTCGGGCCCCCGGGATGTCAGAACAGGGGCATCTGCCCGGGGAACGGCGGGACGACGTAACCGTCCAACGACGGCTGCTCAGGACCCGGTTGGGCGAGCCGACGGGACCCCGGACAGGAGGTCAGCTCCCCGCTGCCGCGAGCACCGGGCGGATCGTGCCGCGCGTATCGCCCGGCGACGACGGCGATCTCTCGGCGGCACTCAGGACAGGGGCGACGGCGGGACGACATGGGTCCAGTGTGCCCGTGCGGTGCGGCCTGCTTCTGTTTCTGCTTCTGTCCCTGTTCTTGTCCCTGCTCCTGTTCTTGTCCCTGCTCCTGTTCCTGCTTCTGCTCCTGCCGACGTGGTCAACTTCTGATTGACGAAGTGAGGGGCGGGGGTGATAGTTGCCTGCCGAACTGTTCAAGGCGGTTCGGCATGTGCACGGGGGGAACATGCAGGCCACAGATCACGACATCCCGTCCGCGTACGCCACGGCACAGGCCCACTTGCAGGCAGGCCGGTTGGCGCAGGCGCGGCGCACGGCCACGGAGGCGCTGAAGACGGACGGGCCCAACGCTCGTCTTTCCCTGGTGCTGGGGCAGGCCCACGCGGCCGAGGACGACGACGATCACGACGATCGGGCCGAAGCCGCCTATCAGGAGGGCCTGCAGGCGTTCCCCGATGACGTCGAACTGCTCGCGGCGTACGCGGAACTGTGTCTGCGCAGCGACTACATGGACCGCCCGGCCAGGTTTCGGCGCGGCCCCGAGCTCGCCGAGCGGCTGCGTGAGCTGGCACCCGGCTCCGCGCAGGCGCTGAGGGTGGAGCAGATCGCGGCGGGCAAGACGATGTCGGGCCCGAAGCCGCCGTCACCCGTGCGGACGCAGATGCACGACGCACGTCTGGTGCTCACGGCCGTCGGCGATCCGGCCGCGGCCGCCGCGCAGGCTCGCGCCCACGCAGAGGGCCGACCGGACGACGCCCGCCTGGCCACGCTGGCCGAGACCCTCGCCGCGCTCGCGGGCCCCGGCCGCGCGCCCCTGCGCTGGATGGTCCGCTTCCCGCAGCACACGCTCGTCATCCGTGCGGCCCTGTGCAGCCTGATACTGCTGGCCGTGCCCGCATTCCAGTGGAACGACTGGGCGCGCATGGCGGTCGTCGTCGCCGTCGCCCCGTCGACTCTGTTGCAGAGTGTGCTGCGCGGGGCACGTCACCGTGCCGGCACCCGGCCGTTCGTCGCTCACGCCGAGCCCGGTACCGAACACCGGGCTGAACCCCCTGCTGAACCCCGTGATGTCCCGGACTTTCCCGTACTGCCGCCGGTGCCGGCGCCGTCAGGCCGTGAAACGGCAGTGGCGTGCGTCGTGCTCGCCGGGTTCCTGGCGGCGCTGGTGGGCTCGGCCGTGTGGGGCTACCAGCAGTACGCCGACTATCCGCGCTACACCGTGGCGGCACCGGACCGCCTGCGGGGGTACGAGCGGCTGGAGGACACCCCGGTCCAGCAGCTGACGGAAAGCCTGATGGGCGAGAGCCTGGCGGGCGACGGGGGCAGGCCCTTCGCGTACGTGTACGGGCGGAAGGACCAAAACCTGGCCCTGGTCACGGTGTTCGGCGCGGTCGGCGACTTCCACGACATGACCTCTGACGCGGTGGAATCCTTCCACGGCGACTTCGAGTCGGGCCTGATCGGCACGGGGCTGACAACGAACGGGACCGTCTCCGCCGACCCCGGCCGCCTCGGCGGCGCCATGAGGTGCCTGTCGTACCAGGCGCTGGGCGGCGGCCTGGTCAACGCCTGCACCTGGGGAGACAAGGGCAGCGTCGGCACGGTCCTGTCGGCCGACTCTGGCAGGGGCCTGGAGACCGCGGCGGACCTCGCACGGGCGGTACGGGAGGCGGTGCTGCACGAAGAAGGGGGCCGGTGAGCGGCGGGCGGAATCCGGCGGCTGGGCCGCCGGACCGCTGGGCCCGTCAACGACGAAAGGGTCTGTGATCAGCATTGCTGCTGGTCACAGACCCTTTCGGTCGTGTGGCGGCGCCAGGATTCGAACCTGGGAAGGCTGAGCCGGCAGATTTACAGTCTGCTCCCTTTGGCCGCTCGGGCACACCGCCGGGGTTGCTGCACTGAACCCCGCCTTCCGGCGGTGCTCGCTGGCAACGACGTAAACAATACCCGATGGACAGGGGTGCTTCGCCACCCGATTGATCGCCACCCCGGGGCCGGGGGGTGACTAGGCTGGTCCGGATGCGGTCCGGGGCCGATGCCGGGCTCGGTGGCCGCCCCTAGTACGCCGGTACGCACCGGTGCGCAGCCCGATACGCACCCCGAATCAAGGAGCCACAGGACATGGCCGACTCCAGTTTCGACATCGTCTCGAAGGTCGAGCGGCAGGAGGTCGACAACGCCCTCAACCAGACCGCCAAGGAGATCTCGCAGCGCTACGACTTCAAGGGCGTGGGCGCCTCGATCTCATGGTCCGGGGAGAAGATCCTCATGGAGGCGAACTCCGAGGACCGGGTGAAGGCAGTCCTCGACGTCTTCCAGTCCAAGCTGATCAAGCGGGGCATCTCCCTGAAGGCCCTGGACGCGGGTGAGCCGCAGCTCTCGGGCAAGGAGTACAAGATCTTCGCGACGATCCAGGAGGGCATCTCCCAGGACAACGCGAAGAAGGTCGCGAAGATCATCCGTGACGAGGGCCCCAAGGGCGTGAAGGCCCAGGTGCAGGGCGACGAGCTGCGCGTCAGCTCCAAGAGCCGGGACGACCTCCAGGCCGTCATCGCGCTGCTCAAGGGCAAGGACTTCGACTTCGCCCTGCAGTTCGTGAACTACCGCTGAGAAACAGAAGACGGGGAAGGGTGGGTGCCTGCTCGGGCGCCCACCCTTTGCGCGTCGGTCGCGTAAGTCGTCGCTCGCGTCGTCGTCAGTCGCGCGAGTGGCCGAACAGGATGCGGTACGCGATCAGCAGGACCAGGGAACCGCCGATCGCGGCCACCCACGTGGTGCCGTCGTAGAAGTCCTTGCTGATCGGGTGGTCCAGCCAGCGGGACGAGATCCAGCCGCCGATGAACGCGCCGGCCACGCCGATCAGGGTCGTGCCGACGAGGCCGCCCGGGTCGCGGCCGGGCAGCAGGAACTTCGCGATGGCTCCGGCCAGCAGGCCGAGAATGATCCAGCTGATGATCGTCATGCCGAGTACCTGCCCTTTCACACCGGCCTTTGCACCATGAAGGACGTCACGAGTACACCTTCCGGTTGCCGTTGATCAGTAGGGTGCGGCCCATGACGAACGCCCCCGCCGGTCCCGGCACTTCCGGACTGCGCCGCACCCTCGGCACGGGCGACGCCGTCGTCGTCGGCCTGGGCGCGATGCTCGGCGCGGGCATCTTCGCCGCGCTCGCGCCCGCCGCGCGGGCCGCCGGTTCGGCGCTGCTCCTCGGGCTGGCCCTCGCCGCCGTCGTCGCCTACTGCAACGCCGGTTCGTCGGCCCGCCTCGCCGCCCTGTACCCGGCCTCGGGCGGCACGTACGTGTACGGCCGCGAGCGGCTCGGGGAGTTCTGGGGCTACCTGGCCGGGTGGGCCTTCGTCGTCGGCAAGACGGCGTCCTGCGCGGCGATGGCGCTCACCGTCGGCGCGTACATCTGGCCGGGGCAGGCGCACGCCGTGGCCGTCGCCGCCGTGGTGCTGGTGACGGCGGTCGACTACGGCGGGGTGCAGAAGTCCGCGTGGGTGACACGGGCGATCGTGGGTGTGGTCCTGGCGGTTCTCGCTTGCGTGGTGGTCGTGTGCCTGACGTCCGGTGACGCCGGCCCGGGCCGGCTGGACGAAGGCGCGTCGGGCGGGGCCGGCGGGGTGCTCCAGGCTGCCGGTCTGCTGTTCTTCGCGTTCGCCGGGTATGCGCGGATCGCGACCCTCGGCGAGGAGGTACGGGATCCTGCGCGCACGATCCCGCGGGCCGTCCGGGTGGCCCTGGGCATCGCACTCGCCGCGTACGCGGGTGTCGCCGTCGCTGTCCTTTCCGTGCTGGGTGCCAAGTCGTTGGGTGCGTCCGTCGCGCCGCTGGCCGACGCGGTGCGGGCGGCCGGGGTGCCCGGGCTCGCGCCGGTGGTGCGGGTGGGTGCGGCGGTCGCCGCGCTGGGGTCGCTGCTCGCCCTGCTGCTCGGGGTGTCGCGGACGACGCTGGCCATGGCCCGGGACCGGCATCTCCCGGGCCGGCTGGCCGCCGTCCATCCGCGGTTCCACGTACCGCACTGGGCGACGCTGGCCGTGGGCGGTGTCGTCGCCGTCCTGGCCGCCACCGTCGATGTGCGGGGTGCTGTCGGGTTCTCCTCCTTCGGTGTGCTGACGTACTACGCCGTGGCGAACGCCTCGGCCTGGACACTGCGTCCGGGTGTGGCGGCCCGGGTGGCGCCGGCGGTGGGGGTCGCCGGGTGCCTGGCGCTGGCGTTCTCCCTGCCCTGGACCTCGGTGGCCGTGGGCGCGGCGGTGCTCGGTGCGGGTGTGGTGGCGTACGGGGTGCGGAAGGTGCGGGGGCGAGGGCAGGGTGATCATCCGGATCCGGGCGGGCGGTGACCCGTCCGTGCATTCATGATGCGCGGCGATCGCGAGACGTGTGCGGGCCTGTGGACAACCCGCCGGCTGTGGACAACTCCCCCGCCCTTGCGGTCCAAGGCCCGCCCCGGCAGGTCCAGCCCCGCCCCCGGCAGGGGCCGCCCCTCACCTCACCAGCGGTCCGTGAACGCCCGGTCCGTGCGGACGATCTCGCGGCCCAGCGGGAACAGCGAGACCGGGATCAGCTTGAAGTTGGCGACGCCGAGCGGGATGCCGATGATCGTGACGCACAGGAGGAAGCCCGTGACGATGTGGCCGAGGGCCAGCCACCAGCCCGCGAGGATCAGCCACAGCACGTTGACGATGAAGGACGGGGCGCCGGCGTCGCGGCGCTCGACCGTCGTGTATCCGAAGGGCCACAGGGCGTAGACGCCGATGCGGAACGCGGCCACGCCGAAGGGTATGCCGATGATCGTGATGCACAGCAGCAGGCCTGCCACCAGGTAGCCGAGGAACAGCCAGAAGCCGCTGAAGACGAGCCAGATGAGATTCAGGATGGTCTTCACAGGTGGCCTGCCATCTTCTCGAGCCGGGCGATGCGTTCCGCCATCGGCGGGTGGGTGGAGAACATCTTCGCGAACCCCTGCCCCGGGCGGAACGGGTTCGCGATCATCATGTGGCTGGCCGTCTCGATGCGCGGCTCAGGGGGCAGCGGAAGCTGCTTGGTGCCCAGTTCCAGTTTGCGCAGGGCGCTGGCCAGGGCCAAGGGGTCGCCGGTGAGCTGAGCTCCGGACGCGTCCGCCTCGTACTCGCGGGAGCGGCTGATGGCCAGCTGGATGAGGGACGCGGCCAGCGGGCCCAGGATCAGGATCAGGAGCATGCCGAGCAGGCCAGGGCCGTCGTCGTCGTCCGAGCGGCCGATCGGGATCAGCCAGGCGAAGTTGACCAGGAACATGATCACGGAGGCGAGGGCGCCGGCGACCGAGGAGATCAGGATGTCACGGTTGTAGACATGGCTGAGCTCGTGGCCGATGACGCCGCGCAGCTCCCGCGCGTCGAGGAGGCGCAGGATGCCTTCCGTGCAGCACACCGCCGCGTTGCGCGGATTGCGGCCGGTGGCGAAGGCATTGGGGGCCTCCGTCGGCGAGATGTACAGGCGGGGCATGGGCTGACGGGCCTGCGTGGACAGTTCACGGACCATCCGGTACAGCCCGGGGGCCTCGAACTCGCTCACCGGTCGCGCCCGCATCGCCCGCAGGGCCAGCTTGTCGCTGTTCCAGTACGCGTAGGCGTTGGTGCCCAGCGCGACGACGACGGCGATGACGAGCCCCGTACGGCCGAAGAAGCTGCCGATGACGATGATGAGCGCGGACAGTCCCCCGAGGAGGACCGCGGTCCTGAGCCCGTTGTGCCGGCGGTGCACGGTACGCCCTCCAAATCGTGCGGCAGGGGAACCCTTGCTAGCGGATCTTCCGTCTGACCTGCGCTGCCCACTGGTGCCGTGGTGTCACGTCCAGTGGACCCTCCCGTTACGGTCAACGCCAGGCGAAGGGCACTAGTTCCCTTGTGCGCGTGGTGGCGCGTGTCAACCATCCGGGTGAACGGCCGCGCGGGGCAGGGCGGGCGGCCACGCGCGCGTGGAGCGCGGGGCGCCTAGAAGAGCCCGGTCTCCGTGAAGCGCAGCACCAGTTGCGGGGCGCCGGACAGGGCGATGCCTAGGACGCCGGTCAGGGCGAGTGCCGCGGTGAGCGGGGCGGGGAGGCGGTGAGCCACTGCCTCGCCCTCGGGGGCCGTCTCCGGCGCGCGGAACAGCAGCGCCGTCCAGCGCAGGTAGTACACCAGCGCGATGACGACGTTGACGGCCATGACGACGGCCAGCCAGCCCAGCCCCGCGTCGACGGCCGCCGCGAACACGGTGACCTTGGCGAAGAGGCCGATGACGCCCGGCGGGAGGCCGGCGAGGCACAGCAGGAAGAAGCCCATGAGCAGCGCGGTGAGCGGGCTCGCGGCGTACAGGCCGCGGTAGTCGGCGACCCGGTTGAGCCGGTGCGCGCGGCCGACGAGGGCGGCGACCGCGAAGGCGCCCAGGTTCACGGCGCCGTACATGAGGGCGTAGGCGAGGGTGGAGCCGACCGACTTCTCGGGGTCGTCGGAGTACCCGGCCGCGGCGATCGGCACGAGCAGGTAGCCGGCCTGTCCGACGGACGACCAGGCGAGAAGCCGTACCGCGCTGTACGCGCGCGTGGACTGCTGGCGCAGGGCGCCGACATTGCCGACGGTCATGGTGAGCGCGGCCAGCACGGCCAGGGCGGGGGCCCAGGCGTCGGCGTACGAGGGGAGGGCGACGACGGTGACGAGGATGAGGCCGGAGAAGCCGACCGCCTTGCCGATGACGGACAGGTAGGCGGCGATCGGCAGCGGGGCGCCCACGTAGGTGTCGGGGACCCAGAAGTGGAAGGGGACGGCGGCCGTCTTGAAGGCGAAGCCGACGAGGGTGAGGACGACGCCCGTCTGGGCGAGGGTGGCGAGCTGCCCGTCGACGTCCTGGATGCGTTCGGCGACCCGGGTGAGGTGGAGGGTGCCGGTGGCGGCGTAGACGAAGCTGATGCCGAGCAGGCTGACCGCGGTGGCGGTGACCGAGGACAGGAAGAACTTCAGGGCCGCCTCGGAGGACCGCCGGTCGCCGTGGCGCAGGCCGACCAAGGCGAACGCGGGCAGGGAGGCGACCTCCAGGGCGACGACGAGGGTCGCGAGGTCCCGGGAGGCGGGCAGCAGGGCCGCGCCGGCGGCGGAGGAGAGGAACAGGAACCAGTACTCGCCCTCGGGGAGCCGCTTGCCGGAGTCCTTCAGCGCGGTCACCGACAGCAGGGCGGAGAGCAGCGCGCCGCCGAGCACCAGGAACTGGATGACAAGGGTGAAGCGGTCCGCGGTGTAGCTGCAGACCTCGGTGTCGCCGACCAGGCAGAAGGTGGAGCGGTCGGCGTCGAGGAGCGGCAGCAGCAGGAGCGCGGCGGCCGCGAGTCCGGCCACGGAGATCCAGCCGAGCAGCGGCTTCCTGGCCTCGGCGACGAACAGGTCGGCGACGAGGACGACGAGTCCGACGACCGCCGCGACGGTGGGCGGTGCGACGGCCAGCCAGTCGACGGACTGGACGAGGGAGCTCATCGGGTGCCTCCTGCGAGGAGCTGCTGCACGGCCGGGTCGGTCAGCCCGAGGAGGGCCTTGGGCCACAGGCCGGCGACGACGGTGAGGACGACGAGCGGGGTCCAGGCCGCGAACTCGTAGGAGCGCACGTCGGTGTAGGCCGGCGTGTCCTTCGGTGCGGCGCCCATGCAGACGCGGCGGACCACGATCAGCAGGTAGGCGGCGGTGAGCAGGGTGCCGAACGCGCCGATCGACATGAAGGTGAGGAAGGCCGGCCGGTTCAGCCCGTCGGCGGGGTCGAAAGCGCCGAACAGCGCCAGCATCTCGCCCCAGAACCCGGCGAGGCCGGGCAGGCCGAGGGAGGCGACGGCGGCGAAGGCGAGCAGGCCGCCGAGGCGGGGGGCCCTGCCGTAGAGGGCGGCTCCGGTCTCCTGGGCGAGGGCGTCGAGGTCGGTGCTGCCGGTGCGCTCCTTCAGGCCTCCGACCAGGAAGAACAGCAGGCCGGTGATGAGGCCGTGGGCAATGTTGGCGAACAGGGCGCCGTTGACGCCCGTCGGGGTCATCGTCGCGATGCCGAGCAGGACGAAGCCCATGTGGCCGACGGAGGAGTAGGCGATCAGGCGCTTGAGGTCGCCCTTCGCGCCCTTTCTGGCCAGGGCGAGGCAGGCCAGGGACCCGTAGACGATGCCGACGACGGCGAACGCGGCGAGGTACGGCGCGAAGGTGCGGAAGCCGTCGGGCGCGGCGGGGAGCAGGATGCGGACGAAGCCGTACGTGCCCATCTTCAGCAGGACGCCGGCGAGCAGGACGGAGCCGACGGTCGGGGCGGCGGTGTGGGCGTCGGGCAGCCAGCTGTGCAGCGGCCACATCGGCGTCTTCACCGCGAGGCCGAGACCGATCGCCAGAACGGCGATGACCTGCACGGACACGGAGAGTGACCGGCCGTTGTCAGTGGCGAGTGCCACCATGTCGAACGTGCCCGCCTTGATCCCGATCAGGAGCAGGCCGAGCAGCATGACCACCGAGCCGAGGAGCGTGTACAGGATGAACTTCCAGGCGGCCTCGGCCCGGCCCTCGCCGCCCCAGCGGGCGATGAGGAAGTACATGGGGACGAGGACCGTTTCGAAGGCGAGGAAGAACAGGACGAGGTCGAGGACGGCGAAGGTCGCCAGGGTGCCGGACTCGAGGACGAGCAGCAGGGCGACGAAGGCCTTCGGGGACGGCCCCGCGGGCGGCTTGAAGTACGAGTAGAGGGCGCTGAGGAAGGTCAGCAGGGCGGTCAGGACCAGGAGGGGGAGCGAGATGCCGTCGATGCCGAGGTGGATCCGCACGTCGAGTGCGGGGATCCAGCTGATGTCGGTCGTGGCCTGCATTGTCGACGGGTGGTCGTGGTCGAAGCCGAGCGCCAGGGCGATCGCGGCGATGAGGATCACGCCGGTGACGGTGACGCCGTGGCGGAGCACGGCCTGCTCGGGCGACTTCCCCTCCAGTCCGGGCGGGGCGGGCAGCAGGGCGGCGGCCGCGCCGAGGAGCGGGCCGACGACGGTGAACGCCAGAAGGAACTGCATCACGGACTCGTTGATATCGATCACGCCTGCTCACGCTCCCGTGGCGACGAGGACGGCGGCGACCGCGAGGACGACGGTGCCGGCGAGCAGCGCGCTCACATAGGTCTGCAGATTGCCGGTCTGGGCGCGTCGTACTGCGGCGCCGAGCCAGCGGGGCAGGGTGCCCGCGCCGCGTACGTACGTCTCGACGACCTCCCGGTCGAGGAACCGCACGAGGCTCGCGCCGGCCCGCACCGGGCGGACGAAGAGCGCCGAGTACACGGCGTCCAGGTGGAAGCCGACGGCGGCGTGCCGGTGCAGCCGGCCGAGCAGCAGCCGCCCGGGGTCCGACGGGTCGGCCGCGTACGCGACGTCCCCGTAGGCCGGTTCGTGGCTGGCGATGGCCTCCGCCTCGACCTGTCCGGCGTCTGCCTCCGGGTGGGCGGCGACGGCGCCGAGGGGGACGCGGGCGGCGTGCGCGGTGGTGTGCCGCCAGGTGGCGTAGGTGACGATGCCGCCGACCAGGGCCACGCCCGTGCCGAGCACGGAGGTGGTGAGGGTCGGGGTGAGGTCGTGCCCGTCGAACCAGTCGGGCAGGACCCGGAAGGCGAAGCCGCCGAACGCCAGCGACGGCACGGCGAGCACCCACAGCACGGTGGTCATGGTGAGCGGCTCCCGGCCGTGGTCGGGCGCCTCGGGGCCGCTGCCGCGGAAGGCCAGCAGCCACAGCCGGGTCGCGTACGCGGCGGTGAGGAGGGCGGTGACCAGCCCGGCGAGGAGGACGATCCAGCCCGCGGCGGCGGGGGCGTGCTCGGTGTGGCCGGTGACGACGTGTTCGGCGACGCCGAGGACGGCCTCCTTGGAGAAGAAGCCGCTGAACGGCGGGATCGCGGCGAGCGCGAGGAGCGCCACGGTCATCGTCCAGTAGGCGTCGGGGACGCGGTCGCGCAGACGGCTCATGCGGGACATGGCGGCCAGGGAGTTGGTGCCGGCGGCGTGGATGATCACGCCGGCGGCGAGGAACAGCAGCGCCTTGAAGGCGCCGTGAGACAGGAGGTGGAAGACGGCGGCGCCCCGGTCGGCGACGGCGAGGGCACCGGTCATGTAGCCGAGCTGGCCGATCGTCGAGTAGGCGAGGACGCGCTTGATGTCGTCCTGGGCGAGGGCGGCCAGCGCCGAGCCGGTCATCGTGACGGCGGCCATGACGGCGAGGACGGTCATAGCGGCCTGCGAGGCCTCGAAGAGCGGAAGGAGACGGGCGACGAAGTAGACGCCGGCGGCGACCATCGTCGCGGCGTGGATCAGCGCGGAGACGGGTGTGGGGCCCGCCATCGCGTCCGGCAGCCAGGTGTGCAGCGGGAACTGCGCGGACTTGCCGGCCACGCCCGCGAGGAGCAGCAGGGCGATCAGCGTCGGGTGGTCGATGCCGCCGTGCGCGACGGCGCCGAGGATCCGGGTGAGGCGGAAGGACCCGGCGTCGGCGGCGAGCGCGAACAGGCCGATGAGGAACGGGACGTCGCCGAGCTTGGTGACCAGGAAGGCCTTCAGGGAGGCGGCGCGCGCCTCGGGGGTCTCCCAGTAGTGGCCGACGAGGAAGTAGGAGCAGATGCCCATCACTTCCCAGCCGACCAGCAGCACCATCAGGTCGCCGGTGTAGACGACCAGGAGCATCGCGGAGGTGAACAGCGAGACGAGAGCGGCGTACGACGGGTAGCGCGGGTCGTCGCGCAGATAGCCCGTGGAGTAGATCTGCACGCAGGTCGCGACGGTGCCGACGACCAGGGCGGTGAGGGCGGCGAAGCCGTCGATGTGCAGGGCCAGTTCGATGGGGACCGAGCCGGTGGGGGTGAGCTCGGTCGCGGCGTCGACCGGGGCGCCGCCGCCCTGGCGCGCGGCGACGGTGGCGGCGAGCACGAGGGAGGCGAGCGTCGGCAGGACGGCGAGCGGGCGGACGAAGCCGGGCACGCTGCGGCCCAGCAGCAGTCCGGCGAGCGCGCCGAGGAACGGAAGGAGGGGGACGAGGACGGCGAGGGTGGTCGTGGTCACGCGGTGGCCTCGGCCTTCTCGCCGGCGGCCGGGGCGGGGACCGCGCGGCCGGCGGCGTCGCTGTCGGGGTCGTCGGGGTCGTGGCCCTCGGCGGTGTCGCGGAGCCGGTCGATGTCCGAGGTGCCGCGGTTGCGGTACACGGCGAGGACGATCGCGAGGCCGATGCCGATCTCGGCGGCGGCGATCGCGATGGTGAACAGCGCCAGCGCCTGGCCGGAGTGGAGGGTGTCCTCGGCGGCCCGGCTGAGCCAGGCGTCGAAGGCGACGAGGTTGAGGTTGACGGCGTTGAGCATCAGCTCGACCGACATCAGCACCAGGATCGCGTTGCGGCGGGCGAGGACGCCGTAGAGGCCGGTGCAGAAGAGGAGGGCGGCGAGGACGGCGGGATAGGCGAGGTGCATCAGCGGGCCCCTTCCTGGTCGCGCCGGGTGCGGGTCGCGCCGGCCGCCGTGCCGGACGCGGCCGCGTCCTTCGCGCCGGGCGCGGAGCCGCCGTTGGCCTTGCGGGACAGGACGATCGCGCCGACGAGCGCGGCGAGGAGGAGGACGGAGAGGGCCTCGAAGGGGAGGACCCAGTGCTGGAAGAGACTCGCGCCGGTCACCTCGGTGGTGCCGGAGGGGGCGCCGTCCAGGTCGATCCAGGTGGTGCGGAACGCGTCGACGACCACCCAGACCAGGGCGCCCGCCGCGGCGACGGCGACGGTGAGCGCGACCCAGCGGTTGCCGGAGTCGGCGTCCGGGGAGCGGCCGATGGGGGCGCGGGTGAGCATCAGCCCGAACAGGAGGAGGACGACGACGGAGCCGACGTAGATGAGGACCTGCACCCAGGCGATGAACTCGGCGGTGAGCAGGAGGTATTCGACGGCGAGTCCGCCGAGGGCCACCACCAGCCACAGGGCGGCGTGCACCAGCTGCCGGGTGGTGACGGTGACGACGGCCGCCCCGAGGGTGACCAGGCCGACGAGGAGGAAGGTGATCTCCACGCCGGACGGGGACAGGAAGCCGGGCGACTCGGCCGCCCGGTGCGCGGTGTCGGCCGCGAGCGCGCCGGCGGTCGCTGCGGTGCTCATGCGCGGCCCTCCTGACCCGGTTCGCCGTCCTGGGCGGCCGCGAGTTTGTCGGCGGTCTTGCGGGCGGCGGCGACTTCCTTCGGTTCCTCCGCGCCCGGGTCGAGGGCGGGCGGGGCCGGGACGGTCCACATCCACTCGCGGAGCTTGTCCCGCTCGTGGGTGAGGTCACGGATGTCGGTCTCGGCGTACTCGAACTCCGGGGACCAGAACAGCGCGTCGAAAGGACAGACCTCGATGCAGATACCGCAGTACATGCACAGGGAGAAGTCGATGGCGAACCGGTCGAGGACGTTCCGGCTGCGCTCGCGGCCGCCGGGGGCGGCGGGCGGGACGGTCTCCTTGTGCGAGTCGATGTAGATGCACCAGTCGGGGCACTCGCGGGCGCACAGCATGCAGACCGTGCAGTTCTCCTCGAACAGGCCGATCACCCCGCGGCTGCGGGGCGGCAGTTCGGGCTGCGTGTCCGGGTACTGGGCGGTGACGGACTTCCGCGTCATCGTCCGCAGCGTGACGGCCAGGCCCTTGGCCAGGCCGGAGCCGGGGATCGGGGCCATTACAGGAACACCACCTTGACGACGCCGGTGAGGGCGATCTGGGCGAGGGCGAGAGGGACGAGGAGGGTCCAGGCGAACTTCTGCAGCTGGTCCTCGCGCAGGCGCGGGTAGCTGACGCGCAGCCAGATGACGACGAAGGCGAGGACGGCGGTCTTCAGCAGGGTCCACACCCAGCCGAGCCCGTCGGCGCCCCAGGGGCCGTGCCACCCGCCGAGGAACAGGACGGTGGTCAGGCCGCACAGCACGACGATCCCGGCGTACTCGGCGAGGAGGAACAGGGCGAAGCGCAGGCCGGTGTACTCGGTGTACGCGCCGAAGATGATCTCCGAGTCGGCGACCGGCATGTCGAAGGGCGGGCGCTGCAGCTCTGCGAGGCCCGCGATGAAGAAGACCAGCGCGCCAGTGATCTGCCACGGCAGCCACCACCACTCGAACGCGTCGAGGATGCCGACGAGGGAGACGGTCCCGGCGGCCATCGCCACGGAGGCGGCGGTGAGCAGCATCGGCAGTTCGTACGCGAGGAGCTGGGCGGCGGTGCGGAGGCCGCCGAGGAGGGAGAACTTGTTGGCGGACGCCCAGCCGGCCATGAGCGAGCCGAGGACGCCGACACCCATCACGGCCAGGACGAAGAACACGCCCGCGTCCAGCACCTGGCCGACCGCGCCCTCACCGGGCCCGATCGGGATCGCGAGCAGCACGAGGAGGTACGGCAGGAGCGCGACGGCCGGGGCGAGCTGGAAGATACGGCGGTCCGCGCCGGCCGGGACGACGTCCTCCTTCTGCGCGAACTTCACACCGTCGGCGATGAGCTGGGCCCAGCCGTGGAAGCCGCCCGCGTACATGGGGCCGAGGCGGCCCTGCATGTGCGCCATCACCTTGTGCTCGGTCTGACCCACGAGCAGGGGGAAGGTCAGGAAGACGACGAACACGACGAGGAGTCGCAGGGCGACGTCGAGAACGTCGGTCACCGCGGGCCTCCTGAGGGGTCGTCGGGGGTGGTCGTGTCGGGGCGCGGGCCCTTCTCCGGTTCGGGCTCGGGCTCCGGCTGGGGCGCGGGCCCGGGCTCGGGCTCGGGACGTGGGGCAGTCTCCGGCTCGGGACGCGGGGCAGTCTCCGGCTCGGGCGCCGACTCGGCTTCGGGCTGGGGGCGCGCTTCACGTTCCGGCTCGAGGCGCGCTTCGGCGGTCGGCTCGGTGCGCGCTGCGGCGTCCGGCTCGGGCCTAGGCTCGGCCTCCGGCGCCGGTTCCGGCTCCCGCTCGGGCGCGGGCTCGGGCTCCGGCTGGGGCGCGGGCTCCGGCCCGGTTCCGGCTCGGGCGCGGGCTCCGGCGCGGGCTCCGGTTCCGGCGCGGGCGCGGGACTCGCCGACTCGGGCTCCGGCTCCGGCTCCGGCTCGGGGCGCGCTTCAGGTTCCGGCTCGGGACGCGCTGCGGCGGTCGGCTCGGGCCGAGGCGCGGCCTCCGGCCCCGGTTCCGACTCCCGCTCGGGCGCAGACTCCGGCGCGGGCTCCGGCGCGGGCTCCGGTTCCTCGAACGCCGGCCGTGCGTGGTGCCACGGGGCGTCCGGGCGCGGGGCGGCGGGCGGCTTGCGGTCGCGCGGTTCCTCGGCGGGAGCCGCGGCCGTGTCGTCGGCGGCCGGTGCCTGGTCCTGCGCCCACGCTGCGACGCCGATCCCTCGGACGCGGACCGCGCCCGGCGGGGGCCGCCCGTGCCGGGCGCCCTCACGCTGCGATGCCGAGCCCTCGCTCGCGCTGCGCGCCCGGCGCGCGGGGGCGTCGGGCCGCCGGCTCGCGGACCCCTCGGACGCCGACCGCGCCCGACGAGGCGCGGCACCCTCAGTGGTGCCCGCTGACTCGCCGACCCCTCCGACACCGACCGCGCCCTGCGCGGAGCGGTCGGCGGCTGCGTCTCAGGCGCGTCGGTGCCGGCCCCCGTCCCCGCCGTCTGGCTCGCCGAGCCCTCGGAGACGGAGCGGGTGCGGCGGGGCGGGCGTTCGCCCGGGGTGCGGGCCGACGCGGTGGCCGTGCGGCGGGCGGGGCGGGCCGGGGCGGGCGGGAGCTGGCCCTTGAGCGGGCCCCACTCGTTCGGGTCGGGCACGCCCGGCGGCAGCATCTGGCGCCGCTTGGGCCCGCCGTGCTCCGACTCCCCCGGCTCCTTGGCGCCGGGCCACGCCTTGGCGACCCGGGCCGCGAGGACGAAGTCCTTGCGCAGCGGGTGGCCCTCGAAGGTATCGGGCAGCAGCAGGTGGTCGAGGCCGGGGTGTCCGGTGAAGTCGACGCCGAACATCTCGTGGGTCTCGCGCTCGTGCCAGGCCGCGCCCGCGTAGACGTCCACGGCGGACGGCAGGACGGGGGCCTCGTGCGGCACGGTGGTGCGCAGCAGCAGCCGCCGTACCGGGGCGAGCGCGGCGACGTGGACGGTGACGCGGAGGCCGGTGCCGGGTTCGTCGACCGCGCTGAGCCAGTCGAAGAAGGTGCAGCCGAGGCGGTCGCGGGCGGCTTCCAGGGCGGGGATCCAGGCGTCCGACGGCACGTCGACGGTGAGGACGTCGTACGCCTCCCCCGCCGTGGCCTGCGCGCCGAACAGGTCCTCGACGTCCGCGGGGAGCCAGCCGACGGCGGTCATCCGGCCTCCCCCTCGCCCTTGGCGCCGTCCTTCGGCGCGGACGGCCGGACCTCACCCTTCGTCGCGCCCGTCGTCGCGCCCTTCGCCGCGGGCGGCTCGACCAGCCCGCTCTGCAGCGCCGCCGCCGAGGGGCGGCCCGCGGAGGGGCGCCCGGCGGAGCCGGTGCCGTACCGCTCGCCCAGCGACTCGCGTGCGATCTTCTCCTGGAGCTTGAGGATGCCCTGGAGCAGTGCCTCGGGCCGGGGCGGGCAGCCGGGGACGTAGACGTCGACGGGGATGATCTGGTCGACGCCCTTGGTGACGGAGTAGGAGTCCCAGTAGGGGCCGCCGCAGTTGCTGCACGCGCCGAAGGAGATGACGTACTTCGGCTCGGGCATCTGCTCGTACAGGCGCTTGACCGCGGGCGCCATCTTGTCGGTGACCGTGCCGGAGACGACCATCAGGTCGGCCTGGCGGGGTCCCGGGGCGAACGGGATGACGCCGAGGCGGATGAAGTCGTGCCGGGCCATCGACGCGGCGATGAACTCGATGGCGCAGCAGGCGAGGCCGAAGTTGAAGACCCAGAGCGAGTAGCGGCGGCCCCAGTTGAGGACCACCTTCATCGGCTCCGGCGCCAGGCGCGCCAGGGCGCCCAGCCGCTTCGGCTCGGGCAGCGGTACGGGCTCCGGGGTCACGTCCATGTCAGGACGCCCTTCTTGTATGCGTAGAGCAGGCCCACGGCGAGGAAGCCGAGGAAGACGAACATCTCCACGAGGGTGGTCGCGCCGTAGCCGTCGGCGGCGAAGACGGTCGCCCAGGGGAAGAGGAAGACCGAGTCGACGGCGAAGATCACGTAGAGGAAGGCGTAGACGTAGTACCGGACCTGGGTGTGGGCCCAGCCCTCGCCGACGGGGTCGACGCCGCACTCGTACGTCAGCAGTTTCTCCGGTGTGGGCACCACCGGCCGCAGCAGGCGGCCCGCGCCGAAGGCGACGGCGACGAACAGCAGGCCGACGACGGCGAGCAGTCCGACGACCGAGTAGGACTGGAAGTAGTCCGCCGCGACGACGGTCGTTTCCCGCACGTCCGCCCCTCACTCCTCAGATCGGCGACCAGGCGCTCCTGCCTGTGCCCTGCCCTTGATCCGTGCCGGTGAACGCCGAACGCCACGGTCCGACGATCTGTACGCACGGGAGTCTAGGCCCTGATAAAGGCACGGTAAGCAGGCCCGTCGGGGCTCGGCATCCGGGGGTGGGGTTTTCCTCAGGTCAGCTTGGCGGTCCGCCTCATGGCGCGGGCCCCCCGGCGCCGGGCAGGCTAGGCCCCATGACCGAACCGACACCGCAGCCGGCCGGACCGGGCGACCGCCCGCCGCGGGCCCGCTTCGCCTACGACGCGCACACCTGGAAGGAGATCGCGCATCTCCTGACGAACCTCCCGGTGGCGCTCGTCGGCTTCGTCTGCACGGTGACCGCGCTGTCCGTCGGTGTGGGCCTGACGGTCACGGTGATCGGTCTGCCGCTGCTCGCGCTCGGTCTGACGGGGGTGCGGCAGCTCGGCCGGTTCGAGCGGGCGCGCGCGAGGGCGATGCTCGGGGTGCGGGTGGACGAGCCGAGCCCGCTGCCGTGGCGGAGGTCCGGAGGGTTCTGGCCGGGGCTGTGGCAGGCGGTCAAGGACCCGGTGGGCTGGCGGACGTGCCTCTACACGCTGATACGGATGCCGTGGGGCGTCGTCACCTTCACGGTCACGCTGACCGGGCTGTTCGTGCTGTGGCCGGTGCTGGCGTTCGTGGTGCGGGCGATGGCCGACGTGGACCGGGCGATGGTGCGGGGTCTGCTGTCGCCGTCGGACGAGTTGGAGAAGCGCATCGCCGAGCTGGAATCGGACCGCGGGGTCGTGGTGGACACGGCGGCGGCGGACCTGCGGCGCATCGAACGGGACCTGCACGACGGGGCCCAGGCCCGGCTGGTGAATCTCGCGATGGGGCTGGGCCTGGCCAAGGAGAAGCTGCTGGAGGACCCGGACGCGGCCGCGGCGATGGTCGAGGAGGCGCACGGCGAGGTGAAGCTCGCGCTGCAGGAGCTGCGGGACCTGGCGCGCGGCATCCACCCGGCGGTCCTCACCGACCGGGGTCTGGACGCGGCGCTGTCGTCGGTGGCCGCGCGGTGCACGGTGCCGGTGGCGGTCACCGTCGACCTGGCGGAGCGGCCGGCGCCCGCGATCGAGGGCATCGCCTACTTCACGGTCTCGGAGCTGCTGCAGAACGTCAGCAAGCACAGCCGGGCGCGGTCCGCGTCGGTGGAGGTGTGGCGGTCGGAGAACCGGCTGTTCCTGCAGGTGCGGGACGACGGCGTGGGCGGGGCGAGCCTCGACGGCGGTACGGGCATGAAGGGGCTGGCAGAGCGGCTGGGCGCGGTGGACGGGCTGTTCGTCGTGGACTCACCCGAGGGCGGTCCGACGACGGTGACGGCGGAGCTGCCGTGGCGGGACCGCTCCGGCACCCCGGCCGGGAAGGCTCCGGCGAAGGGGGCGTCCGCCCGCGCCCGGAGGTAGGGAAAACCCCCCTCCGAAGACTGCGACGGCCTTCATTCCCCGCCGACCTGCGGCGCAGCACTCTGGTTGTACGACAGCACAGCCGCTGGACGAGGAGAAGGACGACGCCGATGGCCACGGAGTACGGACAGGGCTACGGGCTTCCCACCGGGCCCGGACACGCGCGGGGCGTGGGGGGACGGCGGCACCGGATGCCGGCGGCGCTGCGGGCGCCGGTCGAGGGGCGCGCCTGGCGGGAGCTGGCCTATGTGCTGCTGAGCCTGCCGATGAGCATCCTGCTGTTCACCTACGCGGTCACGATGGTGTCGCTGGGCGCGGGTCTGCTGGTGACGTTCCTCGGGGTGCCGGTGCTGGCGGCGGCGCTCGCCGGGTGCCGGGGCTTCGGGTCGGTGGAGCGGGCCCGGGCGCGCGGGCTGCTCGGCCTGGACGTGGGCGAGCCGGAGCCGCTGCGGCTGAAGCGGCAGGGGTTCATGGGCTGGACCGGGGCGGTGCTGAAGAGCGGCACCTCGTGGCGGGCGCTGCTGTACTCGGTGATGCAGCTGCCGTGGGCGGTGCTGTCCTTCGCGGTGACGGTCACCTTCTGGACGCTGGGCTGGTCGCTGCTGACGTACCCGCTGTGGTTCTGGGTGCTTCCGCAGTACGCGGGCCAGGACGGCATACAGCTGTACGGCGACGAGCAGCGCGCGATCTACCTGGACAACCCGTTCGAGATCGCGGTGACCGCGGGTGTGGGTCTGCTGTTCACGCTGGCCACGCCGTGGATCGTGCGGGCGCTGACGACGGTGGACCGGGTGATGGTGCACAGGCTGCTGGGCCCGTCGCGGCTGGCGACCCGGGTGGTGGAGCTGGAGTCGGACCGCGGGGTCGTGGTGGACACGGCGGCGGCGGACCTGCGGCGCATCGAACGGGACCTGCACGACGGAGCCCAGGCCCGGCTGGTGAACCTGGCGATGGACCTGGGTCTGGCGAAGGAGAAGCTGCGGGAGGACCCGCGGGCCGCGGCGCGGATGGTGGACGAGGCGCACGGCGAGGTGAAGACGGCCCTGCAGGAGCTGCGGGACCTGGCCCGGGGCATCCACCCGGCGGTCCTCACCGACCGCGGCCTGGACGCGGCGCTCTCCTCGGTCGCCTCGCGGTGCACGGTTCCGGTGCAGGTGGAGGTGGACCTGTCGGAGCGGCCGGCGCCCGCGATCGAGGGCATCGCCTACTTCACGGTCTCGGAGCTGCTGCAGAACGTCAGCAAGCACAGCCGGGCGACCTGGGCGGCCGTGGAGGTGTGGCGGTCGGAGGACCGGCTGATGCTCCAGGTGACGGACAACGGCGTGGGCGGCGCGGACCTGGCGCGCGGTTCCGGGCTGGCGGGTCTGGCGGAGCGGCTGGACGCGGTGGACGGGATCCTCGTGGTGGACTCGCCGGAGGGCGGTCCGACGCGGGTGACGGCGGAGCTGCCGTGGCGTGTGGAGCGGGCGCGATGACCGCGGGGTGAGGTGAGCCGTCCGGCGGACGGACCCGGGACGGGTGCGGACTCCGGGCGGACGGACACGCGGGGCGGGCGCGGGCGGCAGCCGGCGGATCGCCCGCCGGACGTCCGGAGGGCGGGCCCGGGGCAACCCGGGCCCGCCGGCGCGCGCGTTGACGACACCCCCGATCGCGTCGCCCCGGCCCGTGCTCCCCCGGATGCTGGAATGCTGGACCCGACGGCCGGGCCCGCCACAAGGGCGGGTCCGGAGCGGTGTTGTGGGGGGACGAGGACGTGGAGGACAAGGTGCGGGTGGTCATCGCCGAGGATTCGGTGCTGCTGCGGGAGGGCCTGACCCGGCTGCTCACCGACCGGGGGCACGAGGTGGTGGCCGGGGTCGGCGACGGGGACGCGCTGATCAGGACGGTGGACGACCTGGCGCGGCAGAACCAGCTGCCGGACGTGGTGGTCGCCGACGTGCGGATGCCGCCGACGCACACCGACGAGGGCGTGCGGGCCGCGGTGCAACTGCGCAAGAGCCATCCGGGTGTCGGGGTGCTGGTGCTGTCGCAGTACGTGGAGGAGCGGTACGCCACCGAGCTGCTGGCCGGCTCCAGCCGGGGCGTCGGCTATCTGCTGAAGGACCGGGTGGCCGAGGTGCGCGAGTTCGTGGACGCGGTGGTCCGGGTGGCGCAGGGCGGCACGGCCCTGGACCCGGAGGTCGTGGCGCAGCTGCTGGGCCGCAGCCGTAAGCAGGACGTACTGGCGGGGCTCACCCCGCGGGAGCGCGAGGTGCTGGGGCTGATGGCGGAGGGGCGGACGAACTCGGCGATCGCGCGGCAGCTGGTGGTGAGCGACGGCGCGGTGGAGAAGCACGTCAGCAACATCTTCCTGAAGCTGGGGCTGTCCCCGAGCGACGGCGACCACCGGCGGGTGCTTGCGGTGCTGACGTACTTGAAGTCCTGAGGGGACGGCGGGAACTCCTGAGGGTCCAGAGCCGCACGTCTCGGCTCCGTGTCCACCATCTGGATCGTTCACTCGAATCCTTCAGGGGAAGCACCCCTCTCGGTCGTAGGGTTTATGCGGGGAAGGCCTGCGGGAAGGCCGTCCCGGACAGCCGCCTCGAGGAGGTCCAGTTCAGTGACCAGCCAGGTCAGCAGCCCAGCGGAGCAGGCCGACGGAACAGTCGTAGGAGAGCAGCGCACAGCGGCGGGAACGAAGGGCGTCCGCCGGCTCGACCGAGTGATCATCAGGTTCGCGGGGGACTCGGGTGACGGGATGCAGCTCACCGGTGACCGTTTCACCTCGGAGACCGCGTCCTTCGGCAACGACCTCTCCACGCTGCCGAACTTCCCCGCCGAGATCCGCGCCCCCGCCGGCACCCTGCCCGGCGTCTCGTCGTTCCAGCTGCACTTCGCCGACCACGACATCCTCACCCCCGGCGACGCGCCGAACGTGCTGGTGGCGATGAACCCGGCCGCGCTGAAGGCGAACATCGGCGACCTGCCGCGCGGGGCGGAGATCATCGTCAACACCGACGAGTTCACCAAGCGGGCGATGCAGAAGGTCGGCTACGACGCCTCGCCGCTGGAGGACGGCTCGCTGGACGGCTACCACCTGCACCCGGTGCCGCTGACCACCCTCACCGTGGAGGCGCTCAAGGAGTTCGGCCTCACCCGGAAGGAGGCCGAGCGCAGCAAGAACATGTTCGCCCTCGGTCTGCTGTCGTGGATGTACCACCGGCCGACGGAGGGGACGGAGAAGTTCCTGCGGTCGAAGTTCGCGAAGAAGCCGGACATCGCGGCGGCGAACATCGCGGCGTTCCGGGCGGGCTGGAACTTCGGTGAGACGACGGAGGACTTCGCGGTCTCCTACGAGGTGGCGCCGGCGGCGACGGCGTTCCCGCCGGGCACCTACCGCAACATCTCCGGCAACCTGGCCCTGTCCTACGGCCTGATCGCCGCCTCCCGGCAGGCGGACCTGCCGCTGTTCCTGGGCTCGTACCCGATCACCCCGGCCTCGGACATCCTGCACGAGCTGAGCAAGCACAAGAACTTCGGCGTGCGGACGTTCCAGGCGGAGGACGAGATCGCCGGCATCGGGGCGGCGCTGGGGGCCGCGTTCGGCGGGTCCCTCGCCGTCACCACCACCTCCGGCCCCGGTGTGGCGCTGAAGAGCGAGACGATCGGGCTGGCGGTGTCGCTGGAGCTGCCGCTGCTGGTGGTGGACATCCAGCGCGGCGGCCCGTCGACGGGTCTGCCGACCAAGACGGAGCAGGCGGACCTGCTGCAGGCGATGTACGGCCGGAACGGTGAGGCGCCGGTTCCGGTGGTCGCGCCGAAGACTCCGGCGGACTGTTTCGACGCCGCCATGGAGGCGGCGCGGATCGCGCTGACCTACCGCACCCCGGTGTTCCTGCTCTCCGACGGGTATCTGGCCAACGGCAGCGAGCCGTGGCGGATCCCGGAGCTGGAGGAGCTGCCGGATCTGACGGTGCAGTTCGCGCAGGGCCCGAACCACACCACCGCCGACGGCACGGAGGTGTTCTGGCCCTACAAGCGCGACCCGCACACCCTGGCCCGCCCCTGGGCGGTCCCGGGCACGCCGGGCCTGGAGCACCGCATCGGCGGGATCGAGAAGCAGGACGGCACCGGGAACATCTCCTACGACCCGGCCAACCACGACTTCATGGTCCGCACCCGCCAGGCCAAGGTCGACGGCATCGACGTGCCCGACCTGGAGGTCGACGACCCGGACGGCACCGCCCGCCTGCTCGTGCTCGGCTGGGGATCGACGTACGGGCCGATCACGGCGGCGGTGCGGCGGCTGCGCCGGGACGGGCAGCCGGTCGCGCAGGCCCATCTGCGCCACCTCAACCCCTTCCCGAAGAACCTCGGCGAGGTTTTGCGCGGATACGACAAGGTGGTGATCCCCGAGATGAACCTCGGGCAGCTCGCCACGCTCATCAGGGCGAAGTACCTGGTCGACGCCCGCTCGTACAACCAGGTCAACGGCATGCCGTTCAAGGCGGAGCAGCTCGCCACGGCGCTGAAGGAGGCCATCGATGACTGACGCCGACACGCTGCTCCAGCTCGTGCCCAAGGCCGAGGGCAGGCAGACGATGAAGGACTTCAAGTCCGACCAGGAGGTGCGCTGGTGCCCCGGCTGCGGTGACTACGCGGTGCTGGCCGCCGTGCAGGGCTTCATGCCGGAGCTGGGTCTGGCCCGGGAGAACATCGTGTTCGTCTCCGGCATCGGCTGCTCCTCCCGCTTCCCGTACTACATGAACACCTACGGGATGCACTCCATCCACGGACGCGCCCCCGCCATCGCCACCGGTCTCGCCACCAGCAGGCGCGACCTGAGCGTGTGGGTCGTCACCGGCGACGGCGACGCGCTGTCCATCGGCGGCAACCACCTCATCCACGCCCTGCGCCGCAACGTCAACCTCAAGATCCTGCTGTTCAACAACCGCATCTACGGCCTCACCAAGGGCCAGTACAGCCCCACCTCCGAGGTCGGCAAGATCACCAAGTCGACCCCGATGGGCTCGCTGGACGCGCCCTTCAACCCGGTGTCGCTGGCGATCGGCGCGGAGGCGTCCTTCGTGGCCCGCACCGTCGACTCCGACCGCAAGCACCTCACCGAGGTGCTGCGCCAGGCCGCCGACCACCCGGGCACGGCGCTGGTGGAGATCTACCAGAACTGCAACATCTTCAACGACGGCGCCTTCGAGGTCCTCAAGGACCGTCAGCAGGCCGAGGAGGCGGTGATCCGGCTGGAGCACGGGCAGCCGGTCCGCTTCGGCGCCGACGGCTCCAAGGGCGTGGTCCGCGACCCGGCGACGGGTGACCTGAAGGTCGTCGCCGTCACGCCGGAGAACGAGGCGGAGATCCTCGTCCACGACGCGCACAACGCGTCGCCGACGACCGCGTTCGCCCTGTCCCGGCTCGCCGACCCCGACACCCTGCACCACACCCCGATCGGTGTGTTCCGCTCCGTCGACCGGCCGGTCTACGACACCCTCATGGCCGACCAGCTCGACTCCGCCGTCGACCAGCACGGCAAGGGCGACCTCGCCGCGCTCCTCGCGGGCGGCGACACCTGGACCGTCGTCGGCTGAGCACCGGCGCGAGGGACGCGAGGGGGCCCCGGCACCACAAAGGTTGCCGGGGCCCTCTCGCGTGAGCTGGATGAAGTCAGCAGAAGTCGCTGAGCCCCCACCACTCGCCGTGGGTGCGCTGCGGGCCGTAGAGGATGCCGCCGGCCCGGCCGCGGTAGGTGATCAGCCAGCCCAGATGGCCCTCGAAGCCGTCGATCTTGTACTTCTCGTTGGTCACGGTGGCCAGGTCGGGACGCCCGTCGCCGGAGAAGTCGCCGACCGGGATCAGGTGCTCCATCGTGTTCCAGCCGCCGCTGCCGACGAGCTTGCGCGCGCCGAGCCGGGCCGTGGAGGTGCCCGGGTAGAGCCACAGCTTGCCGGTGGCCTTCTCCCGCGCGTACAGGTCGGGGCGGCCGTCGCCGGTCACGTCGCCCATGCCCGCCAGGGCGTTCATGCCGTTCCAGCCGCCGGAGCCGATCAGCTTGCGCGCGCCCAGCTTGGAGCCGGAGGCGCCCGGGTAGAGCCACAGCTTGCCCGTGGACTTCTGGACGGCGATCAGGTCGGAGCGTCCGTCGCCGGTCAGGTCGCCGTAGGCGGTGATGTGGTTCATCGCGTTCCAGCCGCTCGCGCCGAGCAGCCTGCGCGCGCCGAGGGAGCCGGTGCCGGTGCCGGGGTAGAGCCACAGCTTGCCGGTGGCCTTCTCCCGGGCGATGAGGTCCTCGCGGCCGTCGCCGGTGAAGTCGCCGTGCCGGGTGAGGGTGTTCATGGCATTCCAGCCGCCCGCACCGATGAGCCGGCCGGTGTCGTCGCCCGGGGTGAACCAGAGGCGTCCGGCCATGTCACGGGTGATGACGTCGGCCCGGCGGTCGCCGTTCATGTCGCCGAAGCCGGCGGCCGTCGGGGAGGTCTCGGAGACCCAGCTCGGGTAGGCGGGCTGATTGCACTCACGCTCGGTGCGGACGAACTTGATGGAGCTGATCGTCGGCGTCGGGTTGGTGCGGGACTCCCCCGGCTCGTCAGGCTCTTGAGGCCAGTAGGTGCTGCCGGGCGCATAGTTCTTGAGGTCGTACAGACAGGCGATCGACTTCGTGCGGTTGACGAAGGTGCGGATCTTGTTGTCCCAGCTGCCCAGGTCCGCGACGTTCGTCTTCGTCTTGTACATCGAGCCCTTGGCGGCCGCGTCCGCCCAGCCGCAGAAGTAGCCGGACGGGCAGTCGCTGGTACTCGCCGCGGCCGAAGCGGCGGTTGCGACGGTCAGGCCCGCGCCGGCCAGCGTGAGGCCGACAAGGGCCGCGACACCCTGCTTGAAACGTTTCCTCATGGATGGGTCCCCTCCCAGTGATGCGCGTTCCGCTCCTCGCACCCCCCGATGCGACGGCTCGCGGCGGGAGTCGGAACCCCGCGGCGGCGACACGCGCGAGCGTGATCGTAGAGCAATGCGGGGCACTCCGCGCCCACCGCGTACACTTTCCAGAAGTTAGCGCCAGTCGTACAGTTAGTGCTTACGCACGCACCCCGAGGAGTGGTCGCATCATGAGCATCGTCGTCACCGGAGCCAGCGGGAAGCTCGGCCGTCATGTGGTGGAGCAGCTGCTGGAGAAGGTCCCGGCCGGGCAGGTCACCGCGGTGGTGCGCAGTCCGGAGAAGGTCGCGGACCTGGCGGAGCGCGGGGTGCGGGTCGCGGTCGCCGACTACAACGCGCCGGAGACCTTCGACGGCCTGTTCGCGGCCGGCGACAAGGTCCTGCTGATCTCGGGCAACGAGTTCGACAAGGGCCGGGTGCGGCAGCACTCCGTCGTGATCGACGCGGCCAAGGCGGCCGGTGTCGCCCTGCTCGCCTACACCAGCGCCCCCGGCTCGCTGACCGCCGCGCTCGCCGACGACCACCGCGGCACCGAGCGGGCGCTGCTCGACTCGGGCGTGCCGTACGTCCTGCTGCGCAACGGCTGGTACCACGAGAACTACACCGAGAACCTGGCCCCGGTGCTGGAGCACAACGCGGTGGTCGCCGCCGCGGGCGAGGGCCGGGTCTCCTCCGCCTCCCGGGCCGACTACGCGGCCGCCGCCGTCGCCGTGCTGACCGGCGAGGGGCACGAGAACACGACGTACGAGCTGGGCGGCGACGAGGCGTGGAGCTTCGCCGAGTACGCGGCCGAGCTGAGCCGGCAGACCGGCCGGGAGATCGTCTACAACCCGGTCACGCCCGAGGTGCTCACCGGCATCCTGACCGGCGCGGGGCTGCCCGAGCCGGTGGCGGCCACGTTCGCCGGCGTGGACGCGGCGATCGCGAAGGGCGAGCTGGTGGTCGACAGCGGCGACCTGTCGCGGCTGGCCGGCCGCCCGACGACCCCGCTCGCCGAGGCGATCGCCGTCGCGCTGAAGGGCTGACCCAGGTCGGGCCCTGACTGCCCCCACCCCCCCGTCATGACCGTATGCCGGTACGGACATGACATGTGGGGGTGTGCGGCGTTACCTTCGTCCGGGTGGGTTCCGCGCGCGCGTCGGCGGTCCCGCGGATGACTACGGGACGCGATGGAACACGTTGGAGGGCCCCGTGACCGGGAAGCCGGCCGCAGAGCGGCGCATAGGACTGCTGAACGGCTTCGCGGCGTACGGGATGTGGGGGCTCGTCCCCCTGTTCTGGCCCCTGCTCAAGCCGGCGGGCGCGGTGGAGATCCTCGCCCACCGGATGGTGTGGTCGCTGGCCTTCGTCGTGGCCGCGCTGGCCGTGGTCCGCCGCTGGGCGTGGATCGGCGAGCTGGTGCGGCAGCCGCGCAAGCTGGCCCTGATCACGGTGGCCGCCGCGGTCATCACCGTCAACTGGGGCGTCTACATCTGGTCGGTGAACTCCGGGCACGTCGTCGAGGCGTCCCTCGGCTACTTCATCAACCCGCTGGTCACCATCGCCATGGGCGTCCTGCTGCTGAAGGAACGCCTGCGGCCCGCCCAGTGGGCCGCCGTCGGCATCGGCGCCCTCGCGGTCGTCGTCCTCACCGTCGGCTACGGCCGGCCGCCGTGGATCTCCCTGTGCCTCGCCTTCTCCTTCGCGACCTACGGACTGGTGAAGAAGAAGGTCAACCTCGGCGGCATCGAGTCGCTCGCCGCCGAGACCGCGATCCAGTTCCTGCCCGCCCTCGGCTTCCTGGTGTGGCTGGGCGCCCAGGGCGAGTCGACCTTCGGCGCCGAGGGCACGGGCCACGCGCTGCTGCTCGCGGCGACCGGCATCGTCACCGCGCTCCCCCTGGTCTGCTTCGGCGCCGCGGCGATCCGCGTGCCGCTGTCCACGCTGGGGCTGCTGCAGTACCTGGCACCGGTCTTCCAGTTCCTGCTCGGCATCCTCTACTTCAAGGAGGCCATGCCGCCGGAGCGCTGGGCCGGGTTCGCCCTGGTGTGGCTGGCGCTCATCCTGCTCACCTGGGACGCGCTGCGCACCGCCCGCCGTGCCGCCCGCGCACTGTCCGGCCGCCGCGCCGGCGCGGGCGACACCGCCGTCACGCCGGGCCGGGCGCCGGAGGGGCCGTGCCGGCCACCGCGCCGCTGAGCGAGGCCGGGGCGGCGGAGGCGGCAGCCGCGAAGGCGCCGGCGACCAAGCCGTAGCGCGCGGCGGGACGGCGTTGTCGGTGCCGTCCCCTATAACGGGCGCATGACGCAGACACCGACGCCGGCCACTCCGGTGCACTGGAAGGTCGTCGTCGACGCGGCCGACCCGCACGCCCAGGCGGACTTCTGGGCCGCCGCCCTGCACTACGTGGTCGAGGACAACAGCCCGCTCATCGAGAAGCTGCTCGCCGCCGGGGCCGCCCCCGAGGCGCTCACGGTCATGTCGCACGGCCGCCGCGCCTGGCGCGACCTGGCCGCCGTACGGCACCCCGACGACCCGTACGAGGAGGAAGCCGGCACCGGGCGCGGCCGGCGGCTGCTGTTCCAGCGGGTGCCGGAGGAGAAGACGGTCAAGAACCGGCTCCACCTCGACCTGCACCCCGGTGTCGACCGCCGTGACGAGGAACCGGCCCGGCTGGAGGGGCTCGGCGCCCGGGTGCTGCGGCGGGTGGAGGAGCCCTCCGGGAGCTGGGTCGTGATGGCGGATCCGGAGGGGAACGAGTTCTGCCTTCACTAGACCCCTGCGGGGATCACCCGAGGTCGCGGGCGCGGGTGGTGAGGCGGTCCATGCGGGCGCGGGCGGAGTCCAGCTCCTCCTCCTCGTCGGCGGCGGGGCCGCCCTCGGAGGCCAGCTCGGTCCACAGCGCGATCAGGTCGCGTCCCAGCTCGAGCCCGAGCAGGGGATCGCGCACCCCCCGCCACGCGGTGGCGGCGCTGCGGACGTTTCCGTAGGCGGCCTCCTCGTCGCCCGCGCGGCGGCAGGCGACGGCGAGGTCAAGGGAGAGCCGGAAGGCGCGCACCGGCTCGCCGGCCAGGTAGGCGATGTACGCGGTCAGCTCCCGCAGACGCAGCACCTCCGGGTGCTCGGCCCCGAGGGTCTGCGCGGCGTGCTCCAGGGTCTCGTCGGCGAGGCGCGCGGCCGTGTCGATGCGGCCCGCGCGCACGGCCTCGTTGATCCGCTCCATCGGGTCGGCGAGGGGGCTGCCCGCAGGGGCGGCGGGCTCGTCGCCCAGCACGGCCTCCGCGACGGCGTCGAAACCGCGCGGCGGGGTGGGGCGGGGGTCCGGGTCGACGGCGAGCGCGGCCTCGAGGTCGGGGTCGGGGGCCGGGGCGGGAGCGGAAGCCGCTTCGGGTTCGGCGGGGTGCGGGCGTGCGTCCATGTCCGGGGGCGGGCCGAACACGCCCGTGGGCGGCGCGACCGTGCCGGGCGGCGGGGTGACCCTGCGGAGACGGAAGGTGGGCGGGGAGTCGTAGGGGGCCGCGGATCCGGGGGCGGGGGTGTCGGACCCGGAGGTGTCGGACCCGGAGGTGCCGGACGCCGAAACGGCGCCCGGAGCCGCCGGGGTCTCAGGGTGTTGGGCGTCGGACGCCGACGCCGACGCCGGTGCCGGCCAGAGATCTTCCGGTGCCTCCGACTCCGGTACCGGGCGGAGCAGGTGGGTCGGGCGGTCGTTGCGCGGTGCGAAGGGCGGGGACGGGGGCGCCGTGTGCGCCCCCTCCGGTGACGGTGCCGGGCCCCGCGGTGTCTCCGGAGCCGGGGCTATCCCGGAGGACGGCGTCTCGGAGGGCACCCCTCCCCTTTCCCGCGCCCCGCGCAACTGCACCGGCTGTGCCGCGAACGCGCTGGAGCCGTCCGGGGCGACCCGGAGCGGGACGACGTACCCGATGCGCTCGTCCCGCACGGTCGCGTGCACGGCGTGGCCGGTGGCGAGGGCGATGCGGTGCAGGCGGTTCAGCACGGCCTGCTGGATCTCCTCGCCGGGGCCCGCGATCACCCGTACGCCGTCGACGTAGGCGCCCGGCTCGTCCGACCCGTCGGACGGGACACGGACGTCGACCGGCACCGCCGCACGGTTCGCCGCGTCCGCGGCCTGCTGCTGTTCCCGCTTCTTCTCGCGGCTGAGTCGAGACATCGTTCCCTCATTCGGGTCGTACACCTACCGTCGAGTGTGTCCGCTCGCGCGCGCTGTGCACGTCACCGCGTTGTCACAGGCTCGTCCCAAGGGCCGTCGGCCCCGGTTCCGTACCGGGCGCGGGGCATGGACGATCGGGCCGCCGAGCAGGAGAGGGACATGCGAACAGGCACGGGACAGGGACCGGAGATCTGGCTGCGGGGGCCGGTGACGCCCCCGGAGGCGGACCCTCCGGGGGCGGTGCCCGCCCGGGCGACGGCCCGGCGCTTCTCCTGGGTCGGTCTGCACGGCGGCGCGGGCGTCTCCACGCTCGCCGCGGTCTACGGCGGCCACGACTGCGGGCGGTCCTGGCCCGGCCCCGACGCCCCGCGTTCGGTGCTGCTGGTCGCCCGCACCCATGCGGCCGGGCTGGACGCGGTGCTGCCGGCCGTCGACCTGTTCCGGCGCGGTGAGGCGCCGCAGGGGCTCGACCTGGACGCCGTCGTCCTCGTCGCGGACGCGCCCGGCCGGCTCCCGCGTCCCCTCGCGCACCGGGTGCGGCTGATCGAGCAGCTGATCGACGTGTACCGGGTGCCGTGGGTGCCCGACTGGCGCCTCGGCGACCTGGGCGGCCGGCCGCCGCGCGAGACGGAGCCGCTGGCCCGTCTCACCGGCGCCCAGCGATGAGCGAGGACGGCGCGCTGGAGATCGCGGACGCCGTGTGCGCGGGCGCGCGCCGGGCCGTGGACGTGGTCGCGGAGGCGCTGGCGCGGATCGAGCGCGCCGACCCGGTGCTCTGTGCGTTCCTCGACGTGTGGGAGGAGGAGGCGCTGCGGCGGGCGGGTGAGGTGGACGCGCGGGTCGCCGCCGGGGAGCGCCTGCCGCTGGCCGGGGTGCCGGTCGCGGTCAAGGGGCGGCGCGGACTGCGGGCGGCGGAGCCGCTGCTCGCGGCCGGCGCGGTCGCCGTGGGCGCCACGTCGGTGCCGGGTCCGGGGACGCCCTGGCAGACCTGGGGGCTCGGGGCGCGCGGCCGTACGGTCAACCCGTGGCGGGCGGACCGTACGCCGGGCGGGTCCTCGGCCGGGGCGGCGGTGGTCGTGGCGGCCGGGCTGGTCCCGCTGGCGACGGGCGCGGACGGGGCGGGCTCGGTGCGGATCCCGGCGGCGTGGTGCGGGGTGCTGGGGTTGAAGGTCACGGGCGGACGGTTTCCGTCGGGCGACCGTACGGGGCTGGCGGCGCCGGGGATTCTTGCGCGTACGGCAGCCGATGCGGGGCTGTGGTGGCGGGTCGTCTCCGGCTGCGACGCGCGCCCGGAACCGCCTCGCTTCCCTCTCACGGCGGTCTGGTCGCCCGACCTGGGGTACGCCTCCCCCGACCCGGAGCCTGTCGCTCTCGCGCGGGACGCGGTCGACCGGCTCGTCTCGGCGGGGGTGGTGCGCCTTGTGCGGCCATCGGTCGCGTGGTTCCTCCTTGACCCCGGTCCGGCCTGGCTCGCCCTGCGTACCCCGGGTGCGGACCCCTCCGACGCCCACCGCGTCCGAGCCGCCAACGACACCCGTCTCCACGCCCTCTTCGGTGGGGTCGACCTGCTGCTCACCCCTACGGCGCCCACCGCACCACACGGCCACGACGGCCCCGGTGACACTTATTCCACCGCGCTCACCTGGGCGTTCAACCTGAGCGGCCACCCGGCGTCGAGCGTGCCGGCCGGTGTCGGCGCCGACGGGTGCCCGGCGGGGCTGCAGGCCGTCGCCGCTCGCGGCCGGGAGGAACTGCTGCTCGCGGTGGCGGAGGAGGCGGAACGGCGCGGGGCCGTCAACGCCCTCCGGCCGCCTGCGGCGCCCGCTTCGTGAGGGTGCGGCGTACGGCGGTACCTTCGCCTGCGGCTCGGTGGGGGCCTGGTCGCGCAGTTCCCCGCGCCCCTGGGTGTCTACGCCGTGACGTCCTTCGTCGTGAACCTGGCCCACGCCGCCGAGCCGAAGACCGCCGCGTACAGGGCCTGGAGGCCCAGGTTCTTCGTCAGGTCGTCCCAGTAGACCGGCTCGCGCATGAGGTCCGCGAACGACAGCCAGTAGTGGGAGAACAGGTACGGGTGCAGCGCGTGCAGTTGGGGGATCTGGTCGAGGATCTGGACCGTGATGAGCAGCCCGACCGTGGTGGCCATCGCCGCGATGCCGCTGTTGGTCAGGGTCGAGACGAACAGGCCGAGCGCCGCCACCCCGAGCAGGGACGCGGCGACGACCAGGGCGATCAGCAGGGCGCGGACCAGGCCCTCGCCGAAGGTGATGCGGGTGCCCGAGATGGTGGTCAGGTCGCCCAGCGGGAACAGCAGCGCGCCCGCCGCCAGCGCGGAGACGGCCACCACCAGCGTGGCGGCCAGGCAGAACACCATGACCGTCGCGTACTTGGTGAGCAGCAGGCGGGTGCGGCCCGCGGGGGCGACCAGCAGGTAGCGCAGGGTGCCGGCGCCCGCCTCGCCGGCCACGGCGTCGCCCGCGACCACGCCGACCGCCATGGGCAGGAAGAACGGCAGGGGCGCGGCGAGCGCGGTGAAGACCAGGAACAGGCCGTTGCTGGTGATCTGCGAGACGAACGCGGGTCCCCCGCCGCCCCCGGCCGAGCCGTCGCCGGTCTCGATCCGTACGGCGATCCCGACCAGCACCGGCACGGCGGCCAGCACGCCCAGCAGGGCGAGCGTGCGCCAGCGGCGGAAGGTGGTGCGCAGTTCGTCGTGGAAGAGGCCGAGGGTCCACAGCGGACACGGCCGTACGGATGCTTCGGCGACCGGCGCGCTCACCGTCTCAGCCCGCGACATCGAACCCCTCCCCCGTCAGCGCCACGAACGCGTCTTCCAGGGACGCCCGTTCGACCGCGAAGCCGCGTACCCGCACGCCGGCCGTGACCAGGGCCGCGTTCACCTCGGCGAGGTCCCGTGCGGGCGGCTCGGCGCTCACCCGGTCGCCGTCCGCGACGACGTCGGCGAGCCCCTGCTCCTTCAGCACCCGGGCCGCGTCCGCCGGGTCGGGCGTGGTGACCACCAGGCGGCCCCGGGCGCCCGCGGCCAGCTCGGCGACCGGCCCCTGGGTGATCAGCCGGCCGCGCGCCATCACGGCGACGTGGGTGCAGACCTGCTCGATCTCGTCGAGGAGGTGGGAGGAGAGGAACACGGTCGTGCCGTCGGTGGCGAGCTCGCGCACGAGCGCGCGGATCTCCCGCATGCCCTGCGGGTCGAGGCCGTTGGTCGGCTCGTCCAGCACCAGCAGCCGACGGGGCCGCAGCAGGGCGGCGGCGAGACCGAGGCGCTGCTTCATGCCGAGGGAGTACGCCCGCGCCTTCTTGCCGGACGCGGCCGTGAGACCCACCCGGTCCAGGGCGGCGGTGACACGGGCCGTGCGGGTACGGGGGTCGGCGGTGGGGTCCGCGGCGTCGTACCGGAGGAGGTTGTCGCGGCCGGAGAGGAAGCCGTAGAGGGCGGGGCCCTCGATGAGGGCGCCGACGTGCGGCAGGACGGCGCGCGCGGAGCGAGGCATGGGGCGCCCCAGTACGTGCGCCGTCCCGGAGGTCGGCTCGATCAGGCCCATCAGCATGCGGATGGTGGTGGTCTTGCCGGAGCCGTTGGGGCCGAGGAAGCCGAAGACGCTGCCCGCCGGGACGGTCAGGTGCAGGCCGTCCACGGCGAGCTGTCCGCCGCGGTAACGCTTGGTCAGTCCCCGGGTGACGACGACCGCGTCACCCTCGGACCGTCCGTCGCGTGTCTGCCCCGTGGCGGACGTCCCGCGCGTCACCTCCGTGGCGGACGTCCCGCCTGTCTGCCCCGTGGCGGACGTCCCGTCCATCGGCTCCCCCGTTCCCCTCGCGGCTCGGTGGGTTCGGGGAGTTACTTCCCCGCCTCGGCCGCCTTCACCAGCGCGTCCTTGGTGACCGTACCCACGTAGACCTTGCCGTCCTCCGTGACGAGGGCGTTGACCAGGCGGGTGCTGAACACCGTGCCCTTGCCGAAGTCGCCCTTGACCTGGTCGCCGAGCGAGCCGAGGAAGCCGCCGAGGTCGCCGCCGATCTCCTCCTCGGTGGGCAGACCGGCGCCGGCGCCGGTGTCGAACGCGGCGACGGTGTTCCAGCCCTCGCCGAGCATCCGCAGTCCGTCGAGGCCCTTGGCGAGGTCCTCCTCGGACTTCGGGCCGCGCTCCGGCTTCGTGCCGAAGTCGCCGTGGCCGCGGCCCCGTTCGGTGTCCTCGGTGACCTTGGCGCCCTTGGGCGGGGTGAAGTCGAACGTGGAAGCGTCCGGGCGGTCGAAGCTCACCTTGGTGAAGCCGACGTCCACGACGGCCGAGCCGCCGCTCGACGGGGTGAGCGTGAACTTCAGCGGCATGCCCGTCTCGCTGTCCACGGCGATGCTGACTGCGCCGACGGTGGATCCGGACTGCTTGGGCTCGACCACCAGCCGGTAGGCGTCACGGCCGGCCACCTGGGCGGTGCCGTCGACCTTCACGGACGTGGTGTCGTCGACCGCCTTGAGCGCCTCCTCCGCGAAGTCCTTCGGGGTGGCCGGGGGCTGCTGCCGGCTCCGCTCCTTCGCGTCCGCCTCGTCGACGGTGGCGTGGTAGACCTCGTTGGACGCGCTGTCGTAGCCCCAGACGTCCTTGCCATTGTGGATGAGGCTGTACTCGGCGGCGTTCTCCAGCAGGGACAGCTTCTGGCGGTCGGGGCCGTCGGCGGCGACGCGCAGGGTGTGCGTGCCGGACGCCAGCTCGGTGAGCCGGCCGGACGGGTCGGCGGAGGAACCGCCCTCGCCGCCCGCCGCGCCGGACAGCAGGCCGCTCTCCAGCCCGCCGAGGTTCGGCAGACCCAGGTCGGTGGTGATCTTCACGGTGCCGGACAGGCGCTCCACGTCCGACTGCGCGATCTTCTCGACGAGCTGCGCGGCGGTGATGTCGGGCAGGTCCGGGTCGCCGGAGTCGGCGAGCGCCGGGACGAGTCCGATCGTCGCGGCCGCCACGCCCAGCACCGTCACGGGAACCACGTACCGCGCGGCCTTGCGGCGCCCGGCGCGCGGCTCCTCGGCCTCCCCCGCGGTCGTCCTGTCGTCGGTCTCGTTCGGTGCCATGTGTGCCCTCCGTGGTCGGCGGCGGCTTCCGTCCCGTGTTCTCGCACCCGTTCGGCCCGGGCCGCCATTCTCACCCGAACCGGTGAGAAGTGGTGTTCTCCGTCGTGGTCCATCTGACCAAACCGGGGGGACGGAATCGTCAGACCGCGGGCTCAACTCCGCGTACTGCTGCGGTATGACACGGGACGACGGCGCCTCACCCGCCCCGTAGGGGTCACCCGGGTACCGGAGGCGTACGGGGGACGGCAGGGCGGCAGCCGGGGGACGGCCGGACGGCAGCCGGGGGACGGCAGGGGAGGACGACCGGAACGGGCGGCCGGAGCCGGTCAGCCCGCCCGGTGCACCACCGCGTCGCACAGCTCGACCAGCGCCGACTTGGCGGGGCCGTCGGGCAGCGGGGCGAGCGCGGAGCGCGCCTCCTCGGCGTAGCGCACGGTGTCCCGGCGGGCCTGGCCGAGTGCGGGGTGGGCGCGCAGCAGGCGCAGCGCCTCGGCGTGCCGGGTGTCGTCGGTGAGGTCGGAGTCGAGCAGCTCGCACAGGGCGAGGTCCTCGGCGAGGCCGAGCCGGGCGGCCCGCTCGCGCAGCCGCAGCACGGGCAGGGTGGCGATGCCCTCGCGCAGGTCGGTGCCGGGGGTCTTGCCGGACTCGTGGGAGTCGGAGGCGATGTCGAGGACGTCGTCGGCGAGCTGGAAGGCGACGCCGAGCCGCTCGCCGTACTGGGTGAGGACGTCGACGACGGTCTCGTCGGCGCCGGACATCATCGCGCCGAAGCGGCACGAGACGGCGACGAGGGAGCCGGTCTTGCCCCCGAGCACGTCCAGGTAGTGGTCGACCGGGTCGCGGCCGTCCTGCGGGCCCGCGGTCTCCAGGATCTGGCCGGTGACCAGCCGCTCGAACGCCTCGGCCTGCACCCGCACGGCCTCCGGGCCGAGGTCGGCCAGGATGTGCGAGGCGCGGGCGAAGAGGAAGTCACCGGTGAGCACGGCGACCGAGTTGCCCCAGCGGGCGTTCGCGCTCGCGACCCCGCGGCGCACCTCGGCCTCGTCCATCACGTCGTCGTGGTACAGCGTGGCCAGGTGGGTGAGCTCCACCACGACGGCCGACGGCACGATGCCGGGCGCGTAGGGGTCGCCGAACCGGGCGGCGAGCATGACGAGCAGCGGGCGGAACCGCTTCCCGCCGGCCCGCACCAGGTGCTGGGCGGCCTCCGTGATGAACGGCACCTCGCTCTTGGTGGCCTCGAGCAGCCCTTCCTCGACAGCCGTCAATCCGGCCTGGACATCGGCTTCCAGAGCCTGGTCCCGCACGCTCAGCCCGAACGGCCCGACGACGGTCACGAGGGGTCTCCTGTCTGCTGGTGTCTGCTGGCGGTTACACGGTTTGTCGATAGGTCGCTGCCACCACTCGAGTCAGCGTATCCGGTCGGGTTTCGATCACCGCCAGGGCCCGGGGTCACAAGCAGGGCGATACGGGATCAGAAGCGGAGTGTTTTTGATCGGCTGATAACAACGGACATACCTCGACTTCCCGGACACAGTGACCCGCGAACCATCCTGCCGCACCCCGGAGTCTGATTTGCCGCCATTGGTGGGCGAATTCCTCTTGGTCACCATTGCGCCCGCCGTCGCCGTCCCGTGAAGTGAGTCACGCGCGCGACGGTCACCCGGACACCCTCGCACACGCCCGTCCTCCCGCTCCACGCAACGGAGTTGACGCTTGGCGATCGCAAAGGATCAAACGGCCGAAACCGCCCATCTCAAGATCAAACGGGGTGTTGCGTGATCGGCGCACTTGTTCCCGACATCTGCTCTCGCATACGTTCCGGGCCTGCCGGGTGGACGCCTAGTCCTGCCGCCACCCGCATCACACCCGACGACCAACTCACGCACGGCAGGAGCGGGGGACCCAGGTAAGCCGCCGTACCGGACACCGCGCCGGGACGGCTCGGGGTGAAGCCATGCCCGCAGGGGCACGGCCGGGCACTCTCCCGCCCGAACCCGACAGCTCACCTCGCAGGCGTAGGAGAGGAACCCAGACATGCCCGCTTTCGCTTCGTCCCGCCTCGTCCGCACCCTCGCCGTCGCCGGCACCGGCGTCGCCGTGGTCGCGCTGCCGCTGTTCGGCGCCACCAGCGCCTCCGCGGCCCCCTCGACCCAGGCCACGACCGCCGCCTCCACGACCGCGTACCCGGACAACCTCGACGGCTGGATCCGCGAGGCGATGGACATCATGGCGCAGAACGGCATCCCCGGCTCCTACGACTCCATCCACCGCAACATCATGCGGGAGTCGTCCGGCAACCCGGCCGCCATCAACCTGTGGGACTCCAACGCCGTGAAGGGCACCCCGTCGAAGGGCCTGCTGCAGGTCATCGACCCGACCTTCCAGGCGTACCACGTGCCCGGCACCGCCTTCGACCCGTTCGACCCGGTCGCCAACATCGCCGCGGCCTGCAACTACGCCGCCGACCGCTACGGCTCGATCGACAACGTCTTCGGCGCGTACTGAGCCGACCTCTGACGGCCGACACCGGCCGGCTGCCCGAACAGTCGCTCGAGGACGACGGCCACGCCGTCGTCCTCGTTCGACAGGGTGACCTCGTCGGCCACCGCCTTGAGCTCAGGGTGCGCGTTGGCCATGGCGACGCCGTGGCCCGCCCACCGGAACATGGGGACGTCGTTCGGCATGTCCCCGAAGGCGACCGTGTCCTCGGGGCGCAGCCCCAGGTGCTCGGCGGCCAGCGCCAGACCCGTCGCCTTGGTGACCCCGCACGGCTGGAGCTCCACCGTGCCCGGCCCCGACATGGTGACCGTGGCCAGCGAGCCGACCACGGAGCGGGCCGCCGCGGCCAGAGCGTCGTCCGACAGCGCCGGGTGGCGCAGCAGCACCTTGCTGATCGGCTTCGCCCACAGGTCGTCGCGCCGCTCCACCCGCACCGACGGCAGCGTCGGGTGCGGCATCCGGTAGCCCTGCTCGATCAGCGTCAGCCCGTCGACCCCGTCCTGGTCGACCGCGGCGTACACCTCCCCCACCTCCGCCTCGATCTTGCCGAGCGCGGTCTCCGCCAGCTCCCGGTCCAGCCGGACCGACCACAGCATCCGTCCCGCGGCGGCGTCGTAGACCTGCGCGCCCTGTCCGCACACCGCGAGCCCCGTGCAGCCGAGGTCGTCGAGCAGCGGCCGCACTCTGGGGGCCGGCCGGCCCGTCACCACGAGGTGCCGGGCACCGGCCCGCGCGGCCCGGGCGAGGGCGGCGAGGGAGCGGTCGGAGAGGGTGTCGTCACCGCGCAGCAGCGTCCCGTCCAGGTCGGTGGCGATGAGAGAACAATCGGTGGGTGCGGCCATGATCAGAGAATACGGACAAGAGGACCGTCCGATTCACCGCGCCCGTATGCCCTCGCATTGGGTGCGTTTTGCTGTCCTCTGCCGCCGGATCACGACCGGATGGGAGCTGTTTCCCCGTGTGACCGGAACACCGAGCGCTCCACCGGACCCGGCCTCAGGAAGTCGTCCCCTGTAACAGGAGACCGCCGGGACGCGACCCCGTAACGTGTGATCGGCCACGGACACGTGGCCCACCCGCGCACACGAAAGCGAGGCAGCACCCGATGCCCCCCTTCGATGTCCCCGAGGGCGACCCCTTCGGCCCGCACAACCTGCCGTACGGCGTCTTCTCGCTCCCCGGTTCGGCGGAGCGCACCGTGGGCGTCCGGCTGGGCGACCACGTCCTCGACGCCGGCGCGGCGGCACACGCCCTGGGCTCCCCCTACGCCTCCCTGCTCGCCCGCCCCACCCTCAACCCGCTGCTGGCGGCGGGCCGTACGGCCTGGTCGGACGTGCGCCGCGCGCTCACCGCGTGGGTGACGGTCCCGGCGCACCGGGAGACCGTCGAGCCGTTCTTCCACCCGCTGTCCGAGGTGACCCTCCATCTGCCGTTCGAGGTCGCGGACTACGTCGACTTCTACGCCTCGGAGAACCACGCGCGGAACGTCGGGCGGATCTTCCGCCCCGACGCCGAGGACTCCCTCACCCCCAACTGGAAGCACCTGCCGATCGGTTACCACGGCCGCTCCGGCACCGTCGTGGTGTCCGGCACCGACGTGGTGCGCCCCTCCGGGCAGCGCAAGGCGCCCGCCGACGCCGCCCCGGTCTTCGGCCCGTCCGTGCGGCTGGACATCGAGGCCGAGGTCGGCTTCGTCGTCGGCGTCCCGTCCGAGCAGGGCCGGCCCGTGCCGCTGAGCGCCTACCGCGACCACGTCTTCGGCCTGTTCCTGCTCAACGACTGGTCCGCCCGCGACATCCAGGCCTGGGAGTACGTGCCCCTCGGCCCGTTCCTCGGCAAGTCCTTCGCCACCTCGGTGTCGGCGTGGGTCACCCCGCTGGACGCCCTGGACGAGGCCCGCGTCGCCCCGCCCGGGCGCACCCACGACCTGCTGCCGTACCTGGACGACTCCGGCGAGGAGCCCGGCGGCTACGACCTGCGCATCACCGTGAGGATCAACGGCCACACCGTCTCCGAGTGCCCCTTCTCCACCATGTACTGGACGGCCGCCCAGCAGCTCGCCCACATGACGGTGAACGGCGCCTCCCTGCGCACCGGCGACCTCTACGGCTCCGGCACGGTCAGCGGCCCCACCGAGCGGGAGCGCGGCTCCCTGCTGGAGCTGACCTGGAACGGCCGCGACCCGCTGGAACTCCCCGACGGCAAGCGGACGTTCCTGGAGGACGGCGACGTGGTGACGCTGTCCGCCTGGGCGCCGGGCCCCGACGGGGCGCGGGTGGGCCTCGGCGAGGTGACGGGACGGGTGGTCCCCGCGCCCTGACCCCTCCGGCCCTACCGAGGCGCACAACCACGCTGACTCGCACCGCCCTTCGCCGTCATACTTGGCGTCGGGCGGTGCGTTTCTTCTTCCGCACCGCGCACCGCACCACCGCACGCCCCCGAGCCGCTTCTTCCGACAGGATCCGGAGCCCGTGGCATGACGTACTGCCTGCTCCTGCTGAGTGTGGTCGCCGTGACCGCCGCCGTGCCCGTCCCCCGCCTGCTGACCCGGGCGTCGTGGCCGGAACGGGAACCGGTCGTCGCCCTGTGGGTGTGGCAGTGCCTGGTGGCCACCGTGCTGCTGTGCTGTCTGACCGCGCTGGCGCTGGGCGCCGCCGCCGTCTTCGGCACCGTCCGCGCCCAGTTGTTCGCGCCGGCGCCGCCCGCCGTGACCGCCGCCTACGACCTGTCGCACGCCTCGCCCTGGACGGCCGTCCTCACCGTGCTGCTGGCCTGCGGCGCCGCCTGGACCACGGCGATGCTCGGGCGTGAGCTGCTCGAGGCCCGCCGCCGTCGCACCCGTGCCCGCGCGGACCTGCGGGACCGCGCGCCCGACCTCCCGGCGGGGCTTCCCGAGGGGCGGGGGCCGCTGCTGGTGCTGGAGGAGGAGTACCCGGACGCCTGGTGGATGCCGGGCAGCCCGCCCCAGCTGATCGTGACGACCGGCGCGCTGCAGCGGCTCACGGACCACCAGCTCGACGCGGTCCTCACGCACGAGCGCGGTCACGCCCGGGCCCGCCACGACTGGCTGCTGCATCTGTCGGCGGCGCTGGCGGCCGGTTTCCCGCGGGTCCCGCTGTTCGCCCACTTCTGCGAGCAGACCCACCGTCTGGTGGAGCTGTCCGCCGACGACACCGCCTCCCGGCGCTGCGGCCATCTGACCACCGCGCTGGCGCTGATCGAGCTGAACCAGCACCGGGGCGTGCTGTCCTGCTCCTCCAGCCACCGGCTTCTCGGCGAGCGCGTCGACCGGCTCCTGGAGCCCCCGCCGCGGCTGGGCCGTCGCCACCGCGCCCTGACGACGGCGGCGGCGTCACTGGTGCCGCTGCTCCCGCTGCTGATCACGTTCGCACCGGGGCTGACGGCGCTGCCGTAGCGAGACGGCCGGGGCGGTCGGGGCCGCGAGGTCCGGGCCGGGGCGGTCGGGGCCGGGGCGGTCGGGGCCGCGGGGTCCGGGCCGGGCCTCAGGTCCAGTCGGGCTCCTCGTCGGGCCAGTCGTACGCGTTCTGCGCCTCCGGAGCGGGGACCGAAGCCGCGCGGGGCGCCGGGACCTCGGCCGCCGCGTCGGGAGCGGCCGCGTCCGGGGCCGGCAGCCCCGCCAGCACCTCCACGACCCCTTCCCCGTACGTCGCCCGCTTCTTCTCGCCCACGCCGCTGATCCCGCCGAGCTGCTCCACCGAGGTGGGCCACACCGTGACGATCTCCCGCAGCGTGGCGTCGTGGAAGATCACGTACGCCGGGACGCCCTGCTCCTTGGCCGTCTCGGCGCGCCAGGCGCGCAGCGCCTCGAAGGCGGGCTGGAGCGCCTCGGGCAGCTGGGCCGCCGCCGCCTTCGCCTTGCGGTCGCGGCCCGCCCCGCCGCCCGCGCGGGACGTGGCCGGCTTCTCGGGCTCCTTGCGCAGCGGCACCTCCCGCTCGCGCCGCAGCACCGACCCACTGGCCTCGGTGAGCACCAGCGTGCCGTAGTCGCCCTCGACCGCGAGCAGCCCCTGGGCGAGCAACTGGCGGATCACGCCACGCCACTGAGCCTCGCTCAGCTCCTCGCCGATGCCGAACACGGACAGCTGGTCGTGGTCGAACTGGATCACCTTGGCGGTGCGGCGGCCCAGCAGGATGTCCACGATCTGCACCGCGCCGAACTTCTGCCCGCGCTCCCGCTGCAGCCGCACCACCGTGGACAGCACCTTCTGCGCCGCCACCGTGCCGTCCCAGGTCTCCGGCGGGGCGAGGCAGGTGTCGCAGTTGCCGCAGTTCTCCCCCGACGGCTCCTGGCCGAAGTAGGCGAGGAGCTGGCCCCGGCGGCAGCGCACCGTCTCGCACAGGGCGAGCATGGCGTCCAGGTGCTGGCCCGCCCGCCGCCGGAACGCCTCGTCTCCCTCGCCGGACTGGATCAGCTTGCGCTGCTGGATGACGTCGTTCAGCCCGTAGGCCATCCACGCCGTGGACGGCAGGCCGTCGCGGCCCGCGCGGCCCGTCTCCTGGTAGTAACCCTCGACCGACTTGGGCAGGTCGAGGTGGGCGACGAAGCGGACGTCCGGCTTGTCGATGCCCATGCCGAAGGCGATGGTCGCCACCACGACCAGGCCCTCCTCGCGCAGGAACCGCGCCTGGTGCGCGTGACGCGTCCCCGCGTCGAGCCCCGCGTGGTACGGCACGGCCTCGATGCCGTTCTTCGACAGGAACTCGGCGGTCTTCTCCACCGAGTTGCGCGAGAGGCAGTACACGATGCCCGCGTCCCCCGCGTGCTCCTCGCGCAGGAAGGCGAGGAGCTGCTTGCGCGGGTCGGCCTTCGGCACGATCCGGTACTGGATGTTGGGCCGGTCGAAGCTGGCCACGAAGTGCCGGGCGTCCGGCATGCCCAGCCGCTCGGTGATCTCCCGGTGCGTGGCGTCCGTGGCGGTCGCGGTGAGGGCGATGCGGGGCACGTCCGGCCACCGCTGCCCCAGCACGGACAGGGTGAGGTAGTCGGGCCGGAAGTCGTGGCCCCACTGGGAGACGCAGTGCGCCTCGTCGATGGCGAAGACGGAGATCTTGCCGCGCGAGAGGAGGTCCAGGCTGCTGTCCAGGCGCAGCCGCTCCGGGGCCAGGTAGAGCAGGTCGAGCTCGCCGGCGAGGAACTCCGCCTCGACCGTCCGCCGCTCGTCGAAGTCCTGCGTGGAGTTCATGAACCCGGCCCGCACGCCGAGCGCCCGCAGCGCGTCGACCTGGTCCTGCATCAGTGCGATCAGCGGGGAGACGACCACACCCGTGCCGGGCCGGACCAGGGCCGGGATCTGATAGCAGAGCGACTTGCCGCCGCCGGTCGGCATGAGCACGACCGCGTCGCCGCCGGCGATCACATGGTCGACGACCGCCTCCTGCTCGCCGCGGAAGGTCTCGTAGCCGAAGACCCGGTGCAGCGCAGCCAGCGCCTCACTGTCCGTCACTGCCATCCCGGCGACACCGTCCGTCCCGTGCATCGTCCCGTCCCCCGCGGCCGTACCTCGGCCACTGCGTCCACCATAGGCGTCCGGACCGACAGCCCCGGAGTTGTCCACAGGCCCGCCCGGAACCCTCCGGCACTGTTCGATCCACGGCCCCGCCGCGACCGGCAACGACCGCGGCCCGGCACCCCGTGTCGGGGTACCGGGCCGCGCCCTGCGTACGGCGGGGTGCGTCAGCGCACGAACACCCCCGCGTCCCCGGCCAGGTCCAGGAAGTACTGCGGCGCCACACCGAGCACCACCGTGACCGCGACACCGACCGCGATGGCCGTCATCGTCAGCGGCGACGGCACCGCGACGGTGGGGCCCTCCGGGCGCGGCTCGCTGAAGAACATCAGCACGATGACGCGGATGTAGAAGAACGCCGCGACCGCCGACGAGATCACACCGACCACGACCAGCGGGACCGCGCCGCCCTCCGCCGCCGCCTTGAACACGGCGAACTTCCCGGCGAAGCCCGAGGTCAGCGGGATGCCCGCGAAGGCCAGCAGGAACACCGCGAACACCGCCGCGACCAGCGGGGAGCGCCGGCCCAGGCCCGCCCAGCGGGACAGGTGGGTCGCCTCGCCGCCCGCGTCCCGCACCAGCGTGACCACGGCGAAGGCGCCGATCGTCACGAAGGAGTAGGCCGTCAGGTAGAACAGCACCGAGGAGATGCCCGACGGCGTGGCCGCGATGACACCGGCGAGGATGAAGCCCGCGTGCGCGATCGACGAGTACGCCAGCAGGCGCTTGATGTCGGTCTGGGTGATCGCCACGATCGCGCCGGCCAGCATCGTGACGATGGCGACGCCCCACATGACCGGCCGCCAGTCCCAGCGCAGGCCCGGCAGCACCACGTACAGCAGGCGCAGCAGGGCGCCGAACGCCGCGACCTTGGTGGCCGCCGCCATGAAGCCGGTGACCGGGGTGGGCGCGCCCTGGTAGACGTCGGGCGTCCACATGTGGAACGGCACCGCGCCGACCTTGAACAGCAGGCCCATCACGAGCAGCGCGGCGCCGATCAGCAGCAGCGCGTCGTTGCCCATGGTGTCGGCGAGCGCCGGGGTGATCTCCGGCACGGTGCCGTCGACGACCTGGGCGATCGTCGCGTACGACATGGAGCCCGCGTAGCCGTACAGCAGGGCGATGCCGAACAGCGTGAACGCGGAGGCGAACGCGCCGAGCAGGAAGTACTTGACGGCCGCCTCCTGCGACATCAGCCGCTTGCGCCGGGCCAGCGCGCACAGCAGGTACAGCGGGAGGGAGAGGACCTCCAGGGCCACGAACAGGGTCAGCAGGTCGTTGGCCGCCGGGAAGACCAGCATGCCCGCGACCGCGAAGAGCAGCAGCGGGAACACCTCGGTGGTGGTGAACCCGGCCTTGACGGCCCGCTTCTCGCTGTCGCTGCCGGGGACGGCGGCGGCCTGCGCGGCGAAGGAGTCGACGCGGTTGCCGTGGGCCTCCGGGTCGAGCCGGCGCTCGGCGAAGGTGAACAGGCCCACCAGCGCCGTCAGCAGGATCGTGCCCTGGAGGAAGAGCGCCGGGCCGTCGACGGCGATCGCGCCCATGGCGGCGATGCCCGCCTTGGTGGTGGCGTACCCGTCGGCGGCGAGCGCCACGACCGCGGCGAACGCGGCGACCAGGGCGACCGCCGAGACGAACATCTGGGCGTAGTAACGGGACTTGCGCGGCACGAAGGCCTCGACCAGGACCCCGACGAGCGCCGCGCCGACGACGATCAGCGTGGGCGCGAGCTGCCCGTACTCGATCTTGGGTGCGTCGATCTTGACGATCGGATCGGCCGCGGTTGTCCACAGGCTGTGGACGGCTGCTGTTGCGCTCACTTGGCCGCCTCCACCTCGGGCTGGGGGTCCTTCTTCTGTACGTCGGACAAGGTCTGCTTCACCGCCGGGTTCACGATGTCCGTCACGGGCTTCGGGTAGACGCCCAGGAACACCAGCAGCACGACCAGGGGCGCCACCACCGCGATCTCCCGCACCCTGAGGTCGGGCATCTCGGCGACCTCGGGCTTCACCGGGCCGGTCATCGTCCGCTGGTAGAGGACGAGGGTGTAGAGCGCGGCGAGCACGATGCCGAAGGTGGCGATGATGCCGATCACCGGGTAGCGCGTGAACGTGCCGACCAGGACCAGGAACTCACTGACGAAGGGCGCGAGGCCCGGCAGCGAGAGGGTGGCGAGGCCGCCGATCAGGAAGGTCCCGGCGAGCACCGGGGCCACCTTCTGCACACCGCCGAAGTCGGCGATGAGCCGCGAGCCGCGCCGGGAGATCAGGAAGCCGGCGATCAGCATCAGCACGGCCGTCGAGATGCCGTGGTTGACCATGTAGAGCGTCGCCCCGGACTGGCCCTGGCTGGTCATCGCGAAGATGCCCATGACGATGAAGCCGAAGTGCGAGATCGAGGCGTAGGCGATCAGCCGCTTGATGTCGCGCTGGCCGACGGCGAGCAGCGCGCCGTAGATGATGCTGATCAGCGCCAGCACCAGGATCACCGGCGTCGCCCACTTGCTGGCCTCCGGGAAGAGCTGGAGGCAGAAGCGGAGCATCGCGAAGGTGCCCACCTTGTCGACCACCGCGGTGATGAGCACGGCGACCGGGGCGGTGGACTCCTGCATGGCGTTGGGCAGCCAGGTGTGCAGCGGCCACAGCGGCGCCTTCACCGCGAAGGCGAAGAAGAAGCCGAGGAACAGCCAGCGTTCCGTGCCGGTCGCCATGGTCAGCTCGCCGCTCGCCCGGGCCTCGGCGATCTCGGTGAGGGAGAAGCTCCCCGCGACCACGTGCAGCCCGATCACCGCGGCCAGCATGATCAGACCGCCGGCCAGGTTGTAGAGGAGGAACTTCACCGCCGCGTACGACCGCTGGGTCGCCGCCTTCTCCTCGCCGTCCTTGTGGGCACGGTCCCCGAAGCCTCCGATGAGGAAGTACATCGGGATGAGCATGGCTTCGAAGAAGATGTAGAAGAGGAAGACGTCGGTGGCCTCGAAGGAGATGATCACCATCGCCTCGACGGCCAGGATCAGGGCGAAGAAGCCCTGCGTCGGCCGCCACCGCCTGCTGCCCGTCTCCAGCGGGTCGGCGTCGTGCCAGCCCGCCAGCACGATGAACGGGATCAGCAGCGCGGTCAGCGCGATCAGCGCCACCGCGATGCCGTCGACGCCCAGTTCGTAGCGGACGCCGAAGTCGGCGATCCACGAGTGGGACTCGGTGAGCTGGTAGCGGTCGCCGTCCGGGTCGAAGCGGACCAGGACGGTGACCGCCAGGGCGAGTGTGGCCAGCGAGAACAGCAGCGCCAGCCACTTGGCCGCCGTGCGCCTCGCGGCCGGTACGGCGGCCGTGGCGATCGCCCCGACGGCCGGGAGCGCCGCCGTCGCTGTCAGGAGAGGAAAGGACATCGGTATCAGACCGCCCTCATCAGCAGGGTCGCGGCGACGAGGACCGCCGCGCCGCCGAACATCGAGACCGCGTAGGACCGCGCGAAGCCGTTCTGCAGCCTGCGCATCCGCCCGGACAGACCTCCCACGGAGGCGGCCGTGCCGTTGACGACCCCGTCGACCAGGGTGTGGTCGACGTACACCAGCGAGCGGGTGAGGTGTTCGCCGCCGCGGACCAGGACCACGTGGTTGAAGTCGTCCTGGTACAGGTCGCGGCGGGCGGCCCGGGTGAGCAGCGAACCGCGCGGGGCGACGGCCGGCACCGGGCGCCGTCCGTACTGCGCCCAGGCGATCGCCACGCCGATGACCATCACCGCGACCGTGGACAGCGTCACCGTCAGCGCGCCGACCGGCGGGTGTCCGTGAGAGTGCCCGGTGACCGGCTCCAGCCAGTGGAGGAAGCGGTCGCCGACGCTGAAGAACGCGCCGCCGAACACCGATCCGACGGCCAGGACGATCATCGGGACCGTCATGACCTTCGGCGACTCGTGCGGGTGCGGCGGCTCGTAGGCGCCGCCGGTCTGCGCGGCCGGCTCCACGTCCGGGGAGGCCGGGGACGGCGTCGGCGCGTTGCGCCAGCGCTCCTCGCCGAAGAACGTCATCAGCATCACCCGCGTCATGTAGTACGCGGTGATGGCCGCGCCCAGCAGGGCGCAGGCGCCGAGGATCCAGCCCTCGGTGCCGCCCTTGGCGAACGCCGCCTCGATGATCTTGTCCTTGGAGAAGAAGCCGGACAGGCCCGGGAAGCCGATGATCGCGAGGTAGCCGAGCCCGAAGGTGACGAACGTGACCGGCATGTACTTCCCGAGGCCGCCGTAGCGGCGCATGTCGACCTCGTCGTTCATGCCGTGCATGACCGAACCGGCGCCGAGGAAGAGGCCGGCCTTGAAGAAGCCGTGCGTCACCAGGTGCATGATCGCGAAGACGTAGCCGATCGGGCCGAGGCCCGCGGCCAGCACCATGTAGCCGATCTGCGACATGGTCGAGCCGGCCAGCGCCTTCTTGATGTCGTCCTTGGCGCAACCGACGATCGCACCGAACAGCAGCGTGACCGCGCCGACGACGGTCACCACCAGTTGCGCGTCCGGCGCGCCGTTGAACACGGCCGCCGAGCGGACGATCAGGTAGACGCCCGCGGTCACCATGGTCGCGGCGTGGATGAGGGCCGAGACCGGGGTCGGGCCCTCCATCGCGTCCCCGAGCCAGGACTGCAGCGGCACCTGGGCGGACTTGCCGCACGCGGCGAGCAGCAGCATCAGGGCGATCGCGGTCAGCTTGCCCTCGCCCGCCTCACCGGCGAGCGCGGCCTCCCCGTGGCCGCCGAGCACCGGCCCGAAGGCGAAGGTGCCGAACCACAGGAACATCAGCATGATCGCGATGGACAGGCCCATGTCACCGACGCGGTTGACCAGGAAGGCCTTCTTGGCGGCCGTGGCCGCACTGGGCTTGTGCTGCCAGAAGCCGATCAGCAGGTAGGAGGCGAGACCGACGCCCTCCCAGCCGACGTACAGCAGCAGGTAGTTGTCGGCGAGGACCAGGATCAGCATCGCCGCGAGGAAGAGGTTCAGGTAGCCGAAGAAGCGGCGGCGCCGCTCGTCGTGCTCCATGTACCCGACGGAGTAGAGGTGGATCAGCGAGCCGACGCCGGTGATCAGCAGCACGAACGTCATCGACAGCTGGTCGAGCCGGAAGGCGACGTCCGCCTGGAAGCCCTCCACCGGGATCCAGCTGAACAGGTGCTGCACGACCGTGCGGTCCTCGGCGCCCTTGCCCAGCAGGTCGGTGAAGAGCACCAGGCCGAGGGCGAAGGACACGGCGGCCAGGGCCGTGCCGATCCAGTGGCCGACGGCGTCCAGCCGGCGGCCGCCGCACAGCAGGACCGCCGCTCCGAGCAGAGGCGCCGCCACCAGCAGCGCAATCAGGTTCTCCACGATTCAGCAGCCCCTCACAGCTTCATCAGGCTGGCGTCGTCGACCGAGGCCGAGTGGCGGGAACGGAACAGGGACACGATGATCGCCAGCCCCACCACGACCTCCGCGGCGGCGACGACCATCGTGAAGAACGCGATGATCTGGCCGTCGAGGTTGCCGTGCATACGGGAGAAGGCGACGAACGCCAGGTTGCAGGCGTTGAGCATCAGCTCGACGCACATGAACACCACGATCGCGTTGCGCCGGATCAGCACACCGGTGGCGCCGATGGTGAACAGGAGCGCCGCCAGGTACAGGTAGTTGACGGGATTCACTTCGACGCCTCCTCGGCCCGCTTGAAGTTCGGCGGCTGGATCGCGCGGCGCTCCAGGCGCTCCTCCGCGCGCTGCTCCAGCGCCCGCAGGTCGTTGAGCGCCTCCCGCGACACGTCACGGACCTGGCCGCGGTCCCGCAGCGTCTTGCTGACGGTGAGGTCCGACGGGGTGCCGTCGGGCAGCAGGCCCGCGATGTCGACCGCGTTGTGCCGGGCGTAGACGCCGGGGGCGGGCAGCGGCGGCAGGTACCTGCCCTCGCGGACGCGCTGCTCGGCCAGTTCGCGCTGCGTGCTCGCCCGCTCGGTGCGTTCCCGGTGGGTGAGCACCATCGCGCCGACGGCCGCCGTGATGAGCAGCGCGCCGGTGATCTCGAAGGCGAAGACGTAGCGGGTGAACATCAGTTGGGCGAGGCCCTGGACGTTCCCCCCGGCGTTGGCCTCGCCGACGCCGACGAACTGGCTCACCGAGGCGTTGCCGATGCCGCCGACCAGCAGGATGCCGAAGCCGAGGCCGCACAGCAGAGCCAGCCAGCGCTGGCCCTTGATGGTCTCCTTCAGGGAGTCCGCGGCCGTGACGCCGACGAGCATCACCACGAAGAGGAACAGCATCATGATCGCGCCGGTGTAGACGATGATCTGCACGACGCCCAGGAAGTAGGCGCCGTTGGCCAGGTAGAACACGGCCAGGATGATCATGGTGCCGGCGAGGCAGAGCGCGCTGTGCACGGCCCGCCGCATGAAGACGGTGCACAGGGCGCCGATCACGGCGACGGTGCCGAGGATCCAGAACTGCACGGCCTCGCCGGTGGAGGTCGAATACGCGGCGAGCTGCTCGGTCATCGCCCGATCACCTTCTCCGAGGCCGGCTCCTCCGGACCGAAGGTGGACTCGGCCTCCTGGACCACCTCGCCCTTGGAGTGCGCGACCTGACGCTCCGTGCCGGGCGCCGCCTCGGTCACCAGACCGCGGTAGTAGTCCTGTTCGTCCGTGCCCGGGTACATGGCGTGCGGGGCCTCGACCATGCCCTCCTCCAGGCCGGCGAGCAACTGCTCCTTGGTGTAGATGAGGTTGGCCCGGCTGGAGTCGGCCAGTTCGAACTCGTTGGTCATCGTCAGCGCGCGCGTCGGGCACGCCTCGATGCACAGCCCGCACAGGATGCACCGGGCGTAGTTGATCTGGTAGACGCGGCCGTACCGCTCGCCGGGCGAGTAGCGCTCCTCGTCCGTGTTGTCCGCGCCCTCGACGTAGATCGCGTCGGCGGGACAGGCCCAGGCGCACAGCTCGCAGCCGACGCACTTCTCCAGGCCGTCCGGATGGCGGTTGAGCTGGTGCCGTCCGTGGAAGCGCGGGGCCGTGGTCTTCTGCTGCTCCGGGTACTGCTCGGTGAGCCGCTTCTTGAACATGGCCTTGAAGGTCACGCCGAAGCCGGCCACCGGGTTCAGGAAACCGGGCTTGGTGTCCTTCGGTTCCTCAGCCATCGGACCCCTCCTTTCCGTCGGTGGAACCGCCCTGGGGTTCGTCACTGTGAGTATCGGTTCCGCCACTGACAACGAGCTCCCGCTCGTGGCGCGGGCGGCGCCGCGGCGCCGGGGGCAGCTCCTGCCCGGGCAGCGGCGGCACGGGGAACCCGCCCGCCATCGGGTCGAACGGAGGCTGGTCCGCGGGCTGTCCGCTCTCCTCGCCCCGGCCGCGGAACATGTCGGCGACGAAGGAGAGGAGCAGCAGGACGAGGACGCCGCCGGCGATGTAGAGCGCGATGTCGGCGAACTCGTAGTTCTCGTTGCGCAGCGCCCGGACCGTGGCGACCGCCATCAGCCACACCAGGGAGACCGGGATGAGGACCTTCCAGCCGAGCTTCATCAGCTGGTCGTAGCGGACGCGCGGGAGCGTGCCGCGCAGCCAGACGAAGCCGAAGAGCAGGGTGAGCAGCTTGCCGGTGAACCAGAGCATCGGCCACCAGCCGTGGTTCGCGCCCTCCCAGAAGGTGCTGATGGGCCACGGGGCCCGCCAGCCGCCCAGGAACAGGGTCACCGCGACCGCCGAGACGGTCACCATGTTGATGTACTCGGCGAGCATGAACATCGCGAACTTGATCGACGAGTACTCGGTGTTGAAGCCGCCGACCAGGTCGCCCTCGGACTCCGGCATGTCGAACGGGGCGCGGTTGGTCTCGCCGACCATCGTCACGATGTAGATGAGGAACGACACCGGCAGCAGCAGCACGTACCAGCGGTCGGTCTGCGCCTCGACGATCGTCGACGTGGACATCGACCCGGAGTAGAGGAACACCGAGGCGAACGCGGCGCCCATCGCGATCTCGTACGAGATCATCTGGGCGCAGGAGCGCAGACCGCCGAGCAGCGGGTAGGTGGAGCCGGAGCTCCAGCCCGCCAGGACGATGCCGTAGATGCCGACCGAGGCGACCGCGAGGATGTAGAGCATCGCGATCGGCAGGTCGGTGAGCTGCATCGTGGTGCGCTGGCCGAAGATCGAGATCTCGTTGCCGGCCGGTCCGAAGGGGATCACGGCGAACGCCATGAACGCCGGGATGGCCGCCACGATCGGCGCGAGGACGTAGACGACCTTGTCCGCGCGCTTGACGACGACGTCCTCCTTCAGCATGAGCTTCACGCCGTCGGCGAGCGACTGGAGCATGCCCCAGGGGCCGTGCCGGTTGGGGCCGATGCGCAGCTGCATCCAGGCGACGACCTTGCGCTCCATGACGATGGAGATGAGCACGGTCACCATCAGGAAGGCGAAGCAGAACACCGCCTTCAGGGCGATCAGCCACCAGGGGTCGCGGCCGAACATCGAGAGGTCTTCAGCGGCGAGGTACGGGCTCATGCCTCCACCTCCTGGGGAGCCTCGCCGGCGAGGGTCGCCGGGCCGATGCGGACGAGGGAGCCGGGGAGCGCCCCGGCGCCGGAGGCGACCCCGCCGTCCGTGGAGTTCAGCGGGAGCCAGACCACCCGGTCGGGCATCTTGGTGACGGACAGCGGCAGTTCGACCGTCCCGGCGGGGCCGGTCACCGCGAGCGTGTCGCCGTCCTTGACGCCGACCTCGGCGGCCGTGGCGGCCGAGAGCCGGGCGAGCGCGGCGTGGCGGGTGCCGGCCAGCGCCTCGTCGCCCTGCTGGAGCAGGCCCAGGTCGAGCAGCAGCCGGTGCCCGGCGAGGACCGCCTCGCCGGCGGCCGGCCGGGGCAGGGCGCCCGCGGTCTCCACCGGGTCGGCGGCGCGCGGGCCGTCCCACAGGCCGAGCCGGTCGATCTCCGAGCGGATCGTGCGCAGGTCCGGCAGGCCCAGGTGCACGTCCATGGCGTCGGCGAGCATCTGCAGCACGCGCGCGTCGGACGGCGCGGGCCGCCGGGTCATCTGGTCCGGCTTGAGCGCCGCCTCGAACAGCCGCACCCTGCCTTCCCAGTTGAGGAAGGTGCCGGCCTTCTCGGCGACCGCGGCGACCGGCAGGACCACGTCGGCGAGCTCGGTGACCTCTCCGGGCCGCAGCTCCAGGGAGACCACGAACCCGGCCTCGGCGAGCGCCGCACGGGCGCGGGCCGGGTCGGGCAGGTCGGCGACCTCCACGCCCGCGACCAGCAGCGCCTGCAGCTCGCCCCGGGCGGCCGCCTCGACGATCTGCGCGGTGTCCCGGCCGAAGCGGTGCGGGAGTTCGGCGACGCCCCAGAGGGCGGCCACCTCCTCCCGGGCGCGCGGGTCGGTCGCCGGGCGGCCGCCCGGCAGCAGCGACGGCAGCGCGCGCCGCCTGACGGCGCCCCCTCCCCGGCCCGGCGCGGGATCCACACCAGCCGGGAGCCGTCGCGGTGGCGAACCGCACGGCGGCGGTGAGCCGCCGCGTACGGCGGCCAGCCGCTCGCCGACGACGACCACCGCGCCCTCGGCGCGCAGCGCCTCGGCGGCCGCGGCCCCGTCGCCCTCCAGTCCGACGCCGGCGGCCAGCGCGTCCAGCCACTCGGTCTCGGTGCCGGGCGCCGCCGGCAGCAGCGTGCCGCCGGCCTTGGTCAGCCCGCGCGTGGCGTGCGTGGCCAGCGCGAAGGTGCGCTGACCGTGCGTGCGCCAGGCCTTGCGCAGCCGCAGGAAGACGCCGGGGGCCTCCTCCTCCGACTCGAAGCCGACCAGCAGCACCGCCGGGGCCTTCTCCAGCGCCTTGTACGTGACGCCCGTGCCGTCCAGGTCGACGCCGTGTCCCGCGACGCGCGCGGCGAGGAAGTCGGACTCCTCCGTGCTGTGCACGCGCGCGCGGAAGTCGATGTCGTTGGTGGCGAGCGCGACCCGCGCGAACTTGCTGTACGCGTAGGCGTCCTCGACGGTGAGCCGGCCGCCGGTGAGCACACCGGTGCGGCCCCGCGAGGCGAGCAGGCCCTGCGCCGCGATCTGCAGCGCGTCCGGCCAGGACGCCGGCTCCAGCTCACCCTCCGCGTTGCGCACCAGCGGGGTGTCGAGCCGGTCCCGCTGCTGCGCGTACCGGAACGCGAAGCGGCCCTTGTCGCAGATCCACTCCTCGTTGACCTCGGGGTCCTCCGCGGCCAGCTTGCGCATGACCTTGCCGCGCCGGTGGTCGGTGCGGGTGGCGCAGCCGCCCGAGCAGTGCTCGCACACCGACGGCGAGGAGATCAGGTCGAACGGGCGGGAGCGGAACCGGTAGGCGGCCGAGGTGAGCGCGCCGACCGGGCAGATCTGGATGGTGTTGCCGGAGAAGTACGACTCGAACGGGTCGCCCTCGCCGGTGCCGACCTGCTGGAGCGCGCCCCGCTCGATCAGCTCGATCATCGGGTCGCCCGCGATCTGGTTGGAGAACCGGGTGCAGCGGGCGCACAGCACGCACCGCTCACGGTCCAGCAGCACCTGCGTGGAGATCGCGACGGGCTTCTCGTAGGTGCGCTTCTTGCCCTCGAAGCGGGACTCGGCGCTGCCGTGCGACATCGCCTGGTTCTGCAGCGGGCACTCGCCGCCCTTGTCGCAGACGGGGCAGTCCAGCGGGTGGTTGATGAGCAGCAGCTCCATCACGCCCTTCTGGGCCTTCTCCGCGACCGGCGAGGAGAGCTGCGTCTTCACCACCATTCCGTCGGTGCAGGTGATGGTGCAGGACGCCATGGGCTTGCGCTGGCCCTCGACCTCCACGATGCACTGGCGGCAGGCGCCGGCCGGCGCAAGCAGCGGGTGGTCGCAGAACCGGGGGATCTCGATGCCGAGCTGCTCGGCGGCCCGGATGACCAGGGTGCCCTTGGGCACGCTGATCTCGGCGCCGTCGATCGTCAGCGTCACGAGGTCCTCGGGCGGGACCGCCGCCTCTCCCCCTCCGGAGGGAGCGTTGGTGGTCACAGTCATGCGTGCACCTCCGTACGGTCGGCCCAGGCCGTCGACGCGGCCGGGTCGAAGGGGCAGCGACGGTCCGTGATGTGCTGCTCGTACTCCTCGCGGAAGTACTTGAGCGACGAGAAGATCGGCGAGGCGGCGCCGTCGCCGAGGGCACAGAAGGACTTGCCGTTGATGTTGTCCGCGATGTCGTTCAGCTTGTCGAGGTCGGACATCCGGCCCTTGCCGGCCTCGATGTCGCGCAGCAGCTGGACGAGCCAGTACGTGCCCTCGCGGCAGGGGGTGCACTTGCCGCAGGACTCGTGGGCGTAGAACTCGGTCCAGCGGGTGACGGCGCGGACCACGCAGGTGGTCTCGTCGAAGCACTGCAGCGCCTTGGTGCCGAGCATGGAGCCCGCGGCGCCGACCCCTTCGTAGTCGAGGGGGACGTCGAGGTGCTCGTCGGTGAACATCGGCGTCGAGGAGCCGCCCGGCGTCCAGAACTTCAGCCGGTGGCCGGGCCGCATGCCGCCGCTCATCTCGAGCAGCTGGCGCAGGGTGATGCCGAGCGGCGCCTCGTACTGGCCGGGGCTCGCGACGTGGCCGCTGAGGGAGTAGAGCGTGAAGCCCGGGGACTTCTCGCTGCCCATGGAGCGGAACCACTCCTTGCCCCGGTTCATGATGGCGGGAACCGAGGCGATGGACTCGACGTTGTTCACCACCGTGGGGCAGGCGTAGAGGCCCGCGACGGCGGGGAAGGGAGGACGCAGTCTGGGCTGGCCGCGGCGCCCCTCGAGGGAGTCGAGCAGCGCGGTCTCCTCACCGCAGATGTACGCGCCCGCGCCCGCGTGCACGGTGAGTTCGAGGTCGAGTCCGCTGCCGAGGATGTTCTTGCCGAGGAGCCCCGCCTCGTACGCCTCGCGCACGGCCTCGTGCAGCCTGCGCAGCACGGGGACGACCTCGCCGCGCAGGTAGATGAAGGCGTGCGACGACCTGATGGCGTAGCAGGCGATGACGATGCCCTCGATCAGGCTGTGCGGGTTGGCGAAGAGCAGCGGGATGTCCTTGCAGGTCCCCGGCTCCGACTCGTCGGCGTTGACGACGAGGTAGTGCGGCTTGCCGTCGCCCTGCGGGATGAACTGCCACTTCATGCCCGTCGGGAAGCCGGCGCCGCCGCGTCCGCGCAGTCCGGAGTCCTTGACGTACGCGATGACGTCGTCCGGCGACATGGCGAGCGCCTTGCGCAGGCCCTCGTACCCGTCGTGCCGCTTGTAGACGTCCAGCGTCCAGGACTTGTCCTCGTCCCAGAAGGCCGACAGCACCGGTGCGAGCAGCTTCTCCGGGCCGGTGTCCTTCAGTTCGGGTGCCAAGGTCATCACTCCCCCTCCTCGGCGACAGGTCCTGACGGGTGGGCCGGGTCGGAGGCCGCCGTGTCCTGCGGCGCGTCGTGCGAGCTGAGGTGCTCGGTGGGCGACGGCTCGTGCGGCGGGGCGTCCTGCGGCGCCTCGCCGCGCGGGTGCACCACGCGCGCGGGGGCCGCCTCGCCCTTGGCCAGCTTCAGACCGATGAGGGAGGCGGGGCCCGCGCTGCCGGTGGCCTCGACGGCGCCCTCGCGCTCGTCGGGGAAGCCGGCCAGGATGCGGGCGGTCTCCTTGAACGTGCACAGCGGCGCGCCGCGGGTGGGCGCGACCGGGCGGCCCGCGCGCAGGTCGTCGACCATGCGCTTGGCGCTCTCGGGCGTCTGGTTGTCGAAGAACTCCCAGTTGACCATCACCACGGGCGCGTAGTCGCAGGCCGCGTTGCACTCGATGTGCTCCAGGGTGACCTTGCCGTCGGCGGTGGTCTCGCCGTTGCCGACGCCCAGGTGCTCCTGGAGCTCCTCGAAGATCGCGTCGCCGCCCATCACCGCGCACAGGGTGTTGGTGCACACCCCGACCTGGTAGTCGCCGCTCGGGCGGCGCCGGTACATGGTGTAGAAGGTGGCGACCGCGGTCACCTCGGCCGTGGTCAGGCCGAGCATGTCCGCGCAGAACTGCATGCCGGTGCGCGTGACGTGCCCCTCCTCCGACTGCACCAGGTGCAGCATCGGCAGGAGGGCGGAACGGGAGTCCGGGTAGCGGGCGACGATCTCGCGCGCGTCGGTCTCCAGCCGGGCCCGGACGTCGTCCGGGTAGGCCGGCGCGGGCAGTTCCGGCATGCCCAGGCTGACGCCCCGCTCGGAAGAAGAGGTGGTCACCGGTCGACGCCTCCCATCACGGGGTCGATGGACGCGACGGCGACGATGACGTCGGCGACCTGGCCGCCCTCGCACATCGCCGCCATGGCCTGAAGGTTGGTGAAGGACGGGTCGCGGAAGTGGACCCGGTAGGGGCGGGTGCCGCCGTCGGAGACGACGTGCACCCCGAGCTCGCCCTTGGGCGACTCGACGGCCGCGTAGGCCTGGCCCGGCGGGACGCGGAAGCCCTCGGTGACCAGCTTGAAGTGGTGGATCAGGGCCTCCATGGAGGTGCCCATGATCTGCTTGATGTGGTCGAGGGAGTTGCCCAGTCCGTCGGGGCCCAGGGCGAGCTGGGCGGGCCAGGCGATCTTCTTGTCGGCGACCATGACCGGGCCGGGCTCCAGCCGGTCCAGGCACTGCTCGACGATCCGCAGCGACTGGCGCATCTCCTCGAGCCGGATCAGGAACCGGCCGTAGGAGTCGCAGGTGTCGGCGGTCGGGACGTCGAAGTCGTACGTCTCGTAGCCGCAGTACGGCTGCGCCTTGCGCAGGTCGTGCGGGAGGCCGGTGGAGCGCAGGATCGGTCCGGTGGCGCCGAGGGCCATGCAGCCGGCCAGGTCCAGGTAACCGACGTCCTGCATACGGGCTTTGAAGATCGGGTTCCCGGTGGCGAGCTTGTCGTACTCCGGGAGGTTCTTCCGCATCTTCTTGACGAACTCGCGGATCTGGTCGACCGCGCCGGGCGGCAGGTCCTGGGCGAGTCCGCCGGGGCGGATGTACGCGTGGTTCATCCGCAGGCCGGTGATCAGCTCGTAGATGTCGAGGATCAGCTCACGGTCACGGAATCCGTAGATCATGATCGTGGTGGCGCCGAGCTCCATGCCGCCGGTGGCGATGCACACCAGGTGGGAGGAGAGCCGGTTCAGCTCCATCAGGAGCACCCGGATGATCGAGGCTCGGTCCGGGACCTGGTCCTCGATGCCGAGCAGCTTCTCGACCGCGAGGCAGTACGCCGTCTCGTTGAAGAACGGCGTCAGGTAGTCCATGCGCGTCACGAACGTGGTGCCCTGGGTCCACGTCCGGTACTCGAGGTTCTTCTCGATGCCGGTGTGGAGGTAGCCGATGCCGCAGCGGGCCTCGGTGACGGTCTCGCCGTCGATCTCCAGGATCAGCCGGAGCACTCCGTGCGTGGACGGGTGCTGCGGACCCATGTTGACGACGATGCGCTCGTCGTCGGTGCGGGCCGCGGTCTCGACGACCTCGTCCCAGTCGCCGCCGGTGACGGTGTAGACGGTGCCCTCGGTGGTCTCGCGAGGGGTTGCGTGCGTGCTCACGAGTACGACCTCCGCTGGTCCGGAGCGGGAATCTGGGCGCCCTTGTACTCGACGGGGATGCCGCCGAGGGGATAGTCCTTGCGCTGCGGATGGCCCTGCCAGTCGTCCGGCATCATGATCCGCGTCAGGGCCGGGTGACCGTCGAAGACGATGCCGAAGAAGTCGTACGTCTCGCGCTCGTGCCAGTCGTTCGTCGGGTAGACGGAGAACAGCGACGGGATGTGCGGGTCGCTGTCGGGGGCGCTGACCTCCAGGCGGATCACCCGGTTGTGGGTGATCGAGCGCAGGTGGTAGACGGCGTGCAGCTCGCGGCCCTTGTCGTTCGGGTAGTGCACCCCGCTGACGCCGGTGCACAGTTCGAACCGCAGCGCGGGGTCGTCGCGCAGGGTCTTCGCCACCCGCACGAGGTGCTCGCGCTCGATGTGGAAGGTGATCTCGTCGCGGTCGACGACCGTCTTCTCGATGGCGTTCTCCGGGAGGAGGTCCTGCTCCTCCAGCGCGCCCTCCAGTTCGTCGGCGACCTCGTCGAACCAGCCGCCGTAGGGGCGGGCCGCCGGTCCCGGGAGCCGGACCGAGCGGACCAGGCCGCCGTAACCGGAGGTGTCGCCGCCGTTGTTGGCGCCGAACATGCCGCGCTGGACGCGGATCTCCTCGCCGCCCTGACCGCGCTGGCCGGGGAGGTTCTCGGCGGAGAGCTCCTTCTCGGGGTTCACGCCGTCACCCGCGGTGTTGTTCGCGTCGCTCATCGCAGCAGCCCCTTCATCTCGATCGTGGGCAGGGCCTTGAGCGCCGCCTCCTCCGCCTCGCGGGCCGCCTCCTCGGCGTTCACGCCGAGCTTGGAGCTCTGGATCTTCTGGTGGAGCTTGAGGATCGCGTCCATCAGCATCTCGGGGCGGGGCGGACAGCCGGGCAGATAGATGTCGACCGGGACGACGTGGTCGACGCCCTGGACGATCGCGTAGTTGTTGAACATGCCGCCCGAGGAGGCGCAGACCCCCATGGAGATCACCCACTTGGGGTTCGGCATCTGGTCGTAGACCTGCCGGAGCACCGGCGCCATCTTCTGGCTGACCCGCCCGGCGACGATCATGAGGTCCGCCTGCCGCGGCGAGCCGCGGAAGACCTCCATGCCGAAGCGCGCCAGGTCGTAGCGGCCCGCGCCGGTGGTCATCATCTCGATGGCACAGCAGGCGAGGCCGAACGTGGCGGGGAAGACGGACGACTTGCGCACCCAGCCCGCGGCCTGCTCGACGGTGGTCAGCAGGAATCCGCTCGGCAGCTTTTCTTCGAGTCCCATGACTTGTGGCCCCTCAGTCCCATTCCAGGCCGCCGCGCCGCCATACGTACGCGTACGCGACGAAGACGGTGAGCACGAAGAGCAGCATCTCCACGAGCCCGAAAATCCCCAGGGCGTCGAAGGTGACGGCCCAGGGGTAGAGGAAGACGATCTCGATATCGAAGATGATGAAGAGCATCGCCGTCAGGTAGTACTTGATGGGGAAACGCCCGCCGCCGGCCGGCGTGGGGGTCGGCTCGATGCCGCACTCGTAGGCCTCGAGCTTCGCCCGGTTGTACCGCTTCGGACCGATCAGCGTGGCCATGACCACGGAGAAGATCGCAAAGCCTGCCCCGAGGGCTCCCAGTACGAGGATGGGCGCATACGCGTTCACCGCTCCTCGCTCCTCTCAGTCGGCATTGACTGCTGGCGGTTGTGGTTGTGCAGCGGGCCCGTCGCCTCACCAGCCCCACGAACCACGCCCGCCCCGGCGAAGATCGAGAACATGTGAAGCAGGTCACAAGCCCAACTGCTCCGCATCTTATGCCTGTGGGTCTGTGATCTGCGACACGGGGTATTACACAAGCTTTGTGATCTCCACCACCTGACGAACGATCATGAAGTCGGATGAGCGGTGATCTTCGCACGTCAAGCATCCACGCGATCACCAAACGTGACATCTTGACCGGTCGGCGCAGCTCAGAGGGGTCGCGAGGGAGGCGTCTCCATATCAAGACGATTCCTCTGCATGCAAATTGGCGCTGGACGCATCGCCTTGATAGAGGCCGCGTTCACACATGAGGGGGGTCGCGCGGCGCGATGTGGACGTGTGCACGCGTTCACGAAGTCCGGGGTCGCGACGGACGCCGTGACGGCCCTCGTCGTTCCGTGACGTCCGTCACACTTCTGAGGACCCCTCAGGAACGGGGCTTGGCCAACCACCTAAACCGGTGGTAAGCGCGGAGCAATTCGGGCGTAACGATGAAAGTCCGTGATCACGGCCCGGTCACGGCCGCCCGCAATGTCCGTTGTGGCGTCAATGGACGGGGACTTGAGGGGAATTTGTGGGCCCGATTGAACAACTGTGGCGCAGCCCACGTTTCTTGAAGATATGAAGCAGCCCCTGGTACCGGTTGTTCCCATGTCCCACACCGCTCACATACGCAGCCACCGGAAGCCCCGCCGCACCGCGACGTCCACGATCGCGGTTCGGGCCGGAGTTGCCGGTGGCGTCCTCAGCACCCTGGCAGTGGCCGGGGCGTCCAGCGCGGCCAACGCGGCCGAGCCGGTGACGCAGACCCTCGAACTGCCCACCCTGACGGCCGACCTGGCCGCCCAGGTCGCCGAGTCCGCGGACGCCACCCAGCAGGCGGCCGCGAACTACCAGCTGCGGGCCGAGCGTGACGCGGCGGCCGCCCAGGCCGCGAAGCAGGCCAAGGCGGACCTGGCCGAGGCCAAGAAGAAGGCCGAGGCGCGGAAGAAGGCGGCCGAGGAAGCCCGTCAGGCTGCCGCCGAGCGCGCGGCGCGCGACGCCGAGCGCCCCTCGCTCACCACGACCGCGTCCGTCTCCACGCCGTCCAGCGGCAGCGTCGCGGCCGTCCTCGCCTTCCTCCAGGCGCAGGTGGGCGACGCCTACGTCATGGGCGCCACCGGCCCCAACGCCTGGGACTGCTCCAGCCTGGTACAGGCCGCGTTCAAGCAGGTCGGTGTGGACCTGCCGCGCGTCTCCCAGGACCAGTCGATGGTGGGCACCGACATCCCGCTGTCGCAGATCCAGGCCGGCGACATCCTGTACTGGGGCGGCAAGGGCTCCGCGTACCACGTCGGTGTCTACATCGGTAACGGCCAGTACCTGGACGCCGCCAACCCCTCGAAGGGCGTCGTCATCCAGGACCTCTCCGGCTACCCGGCGTCGGGCGCCGTCCGCGTGCTCTGACCCACGCCTTCACGGACCGGAGGGCCGCTGCCTCACCGAGGCGGCGGCCCTCCGTCGTTTCCGGCCCGCACAGCGAACCAAGATCGCCGTATTGCCCGAATTGCACCCCGGATCGCGTGCGTTGACGGCGCGCCGGGAGCCTCCGCGCCGTCCGCCGCGCCCCGTGAGAGGCCCTCACGCGGCCCCGGAACCACGACGGGGGCCGGAGGGCCGCCGAGGCGGACTCCGGCCCCCACAGGGGCGTCACAGCGACGCGTGCGTCAGACGGCTGCCTCTCCGTCACGGCCGGCGCGACGGCGCTGGTACGCCACGACGGCCGCGCCGAGCCCCAGCGCGAGCACCGCGGCGCCGCCGAGCAGACCCACGCCCTGGGCGCCGGTGAGCGCCAGACCACCGTCGGCGTCGTCGCCCGAACCGCCGCCGGACGCGGAGCCGGCGTCGTCGGTGTCGTCGCCGGAGGTGTCCCCGTCACCCGAGCCGGGGCCCGACGGGTCGTCCGAGGGGCCGCCGTCGGAGCCGCCCGTGCCGTCGTCGCCCGGCGCGCCGGGGGCGTTCAGGACGATCCACGCGACGTCGTTGGATTCGTCGGATTCGTAGGGGTTGTTCCAGTCGGGCAGCGCGACCCGGCCCTTGGCGCCCTCCACGACCCGGTCGACGCGCAGTTCGAACGGGAAGGTGAACCGGGCGTCCTCCAGCATCGGAGTGGGAGCGAAGCAGAGGTAGGCGGGGTCGCTCCCGTTGACGCCGGCGGGCATGCACTTCTCCGGCGCCTTGGTGAACGTCGCCCCCGTCGGCGGGGTGACCGTGAAGGAGAACGGCTCGCCGCCGGACCGCAGGGCGCCGATCCAGGCCGGCCCGTTGTTGCGGAAGCCGATCTCCACGTCGACCTTCTCCCCGGCCGCTCCGGACGCCGAGGCGCCGGTCAGCTCCAGGTCGTAGGTGTTGGTCCTCGGCAGGTCCAGCTCGGCGTACTTGGTGTACTGCGCGGGGTCGGCGTCCGCCACGCGCTCCAGCGTCAGGTCGGGTCCGCCGCCCTGCCGGCGGCCCTGGTGCAGCGTCTTCTCCTCGCCCGGCTCCAGAGGGTCGAACGAGTAGGAGAAGATGTCGTTCAGCGCGAAGTCCGCGGTCCGCACCCGCACCTGCCGGGACAGCGCGTACGCCGTTCCCGCCCCGAGGGTGTCCGGGAAGGTGCAGAGCACCTCGGTGCGCTGCCGCAGCAGGTCGCCGGTGTTGATGTCGGACGACGAGCAGTTGCCGTACGTGTCGGGGAAGGACAGTCCGCGCGAGCCGAGCAGCCGCAGCACCGTGCCCTGGGCCGGCAGCCCGCCGACGTTCATCACGCCGAGCGGCAGCTCGAAGTCGTCGCCGGGCATGACGCCCTCCGGCGCGGACAGTTCACGGTTCAGCAGCTCAGGCCCGCCGACGCGCACGTCCACGGTGAGCGGCGTGAACTCCAGCCCCTCGCCCTCACCGGTGACGACGATCTTCCCGGTGTCGCCGGCCTCGCTGTCGTCGGAGAGGTCGAGCCGGATGCCGCCGACCCGGTTGAAGGTCGTGCCCGCGTACAGCTCGTAGCCCGTGCAGACCGCGACCAGGCCGTCGGCGTCGCAGGGCAGGTCGGCCTCCGCGACGCCCTTCAGTCCGCTGGCGTCGATGCGGATCGTGTAGTCGCCGCGGTGCACCGCCGGGACCTCGCCGTCGCCCTCGAACTCCTCGCCCGGGACGTCGAGCCGCAGGTCGACCTGCGGCTCGGTGGGGTCGCCGTTGTCCGAGTGGAGGGACAGGTCCACCCGGTCCTCGCCCGTGATCACCACCGGGAGGGGCGCCTCGGCCGCGTGGGCCGCGCCCTGGACCCCGGCGGCGGCCAGGGCCGTCGCGCCCACCGCTCCCAGCGCCGCGAGCCGCGCGCGCAGCCGTCTCGCCTGCTGTGTCATGAAAAGGCTCTTTCGTCGAACGGGACGTGCCCGGCTGGGTCACGTCCCGTTCGACACCCCCCGGAGTCGATCAGTTGTTCACGGCCGCGTCACGCGACGATCACGATCCGGCACCGCGACCGGAGATGCCGGACATGCCCGCCGACTCCGGTCGCGCGCACGGCCGTTCACGCCTTCGGGGCCACCTTGCTCAGCCCGTTGATGATGCGGTCCATCGCGTCGCCGCCCGTGGGGTCGGTCAGGTTGGCGAGGAGCTTCAGCGTGAACTTCATCAGCATCGGGTGCGTCAGGCCGCGCTGGGCGGCGATCTGCATGACCTTCGGGTTGCCGATGAGCTTCACGAAGGCGCGGCCCAGCGTGTAGTAGCCGCCGTAGGTGTCCTTCAGGACGCGCGGGTAGCGCTGGAGGGCGATCTCCCGCTGGGCCGGGGTGGACCGGGCGTGCGCCTGGACGATCACGTCGGCGGCGAGCTGCCCGGACTCCATGGCGTAGGCGATGCCCTCGCCGTTGAACGGGTTCACCAGGCCGCCCGCGTCGCCGACGAGCAGCAGACCGCGCGTGTAGTGCGGCTGGCGGTTGAAGGCCATGGGGAGCGCGGCGCCGCGGATCGGTCCCGTCATGTTGTCCGGGGTGTAGCCCCAGTCCTCCGGCATGGACGCGCACCAGGCCTTGAGGACCTCGCGCCAGTCCAGCTCCTTGAAGGAGTCGGAGGTGTTGAGCACGCCGAGGCCGACGTTGGACGTGCCGTCGCCCATGCCGAAGATCCAGCCGTAGCCGGGCAGCAGCCGGTCCTGCGGGCCGCGCCGGTCCCACAGCTCCAGCCAGGACTCCAGGTAGTCGTCGTCGTGGCGGGGCGAGGTGAAGTACGTGCGCACGGCGACGCCCATCGGGCGGTCCTCGCGCCGGTGCAGGCCCATCGCGAGGGACAGCCGGGTGGAGTTGCCGTCGGCGGCCACCACCAGCGGGGCGTGGAAGGTGACCTCCCGCTTGTCCTCGCCGAGCTTGGCCTTCACACCGGTGATGCGGCCGGTGCGGTCGTCGACGACCGGCGCGCCCACGTTGCACCGCTCGTACAGCCGGGCGCCCGCCTTCTGCGCCTGCCGGGCGAGCTGCTCGTCGAAGTCGTCGCGCTTGCGGACGAGTCCGTAGTCGGGGAAGGAGGCGAGATCCGGCCAGTCGAGCTGGAGGCGGACGCCGCCGCCGATGATGCGCAGGCCCTTGTTGCGCAGCCAGCCGGCCTCCTCGGAGATGTCGATGCCCATCGACACCAGCTGCTTCACGGCGCGCGGGGTGAGACCGTCGCCGCACACCTTCTCGCGCGGGAACTCGGTCTTCTCCAGCAGGAGCACGTCCAGGCCGGACCGGGCCAGGTGGTAGGCGGTGGTGGAGCCGGCTGGCCCCGCGCCCACGACGATCACATCTGCGGTGTTGTCGGAGAGGGGCTCGGTCACGGCGGGATCTCCCCAGAGTTCGAAATCTTCGTGCCGACCGGCACTGGACACAGGCAGTCTATTCAGCGGACGTGATCACCCGGCTGAAGGGCTGCCCCGTGAACCGAGCACTCCCCGCTGTACGGCTGCGGGTTCCCACCGACGAGGACGCCGTCACCTGGCACCGCATCTTCGCCCATCCCGACGTGATGGAGTTCCACGGCGGCCGGCCGGCGGAGCTGTCGGTCTACGAGGAACTCACCGCCCGCCAGCGCCGGCACGACGCCGAGCTGGGCTTCTGCCTGTGGTCCATGCTCGACGAGGAGGGGCGGGTCATCGGCTTCACCGGCGCCCAGCCCTGGGAGCGCGAGTGGGGTCCCACGGGCGAGATCGAGATCGGCTGGCGGCTGGCCCGCGAGCACTGGGGCAAGGGGTACGTCACGGCGGCGGCCCTGCAGACGCTGGACCGGGTGCGGGCGGCGGGCCTGACGGACGTGGTGGCGCTGGTGAAGGCCCGCAACGCCCGCTCGACAGCGGTGACCCAGCGGCTGGGCATGCGGCTCGCCGAGACGTTCACCGTCCCCGCCTCGGGCGAGGAGTGCCACTGCTACCGCCTCGACCTCTGACACACCCTGTTGACGGCTACTCTGCGTAGCGATTTGTCACGGACCATCACGCAGTGCTTCCGTCGGACGCGCCCCCGGCCTACCCTTCCGGTACCGCTGGGGGTGACGTCCATGCGTTTGACACCCGAGGGACACGGGACCGGCGACGTGCGCGTGCCGCGCCTGGTCGGGCTGATGGCCGTCGACGCGCGCGAGTCGGTCCGCGCGCTGGGCCTGGTCGTCGACGCGCCCGGCCGGCCGGACTTCCCGCACGCCGTCGTGGACTACGTGGTCCGCCAGTACCCGCAGCCCGGCACGTTCGTGCCCCGCCACTCCGTGGTGCACGTGTGGCTGGACTTCGGCGAGGGCGAGGGCGGCGGAGGGGTGCGCGAGCCGCGCGGCCCGCTGCCGCCGCCGGGCGGGCTGCGGCGCGAGCTGGAGGAGCCGGGCGCGGGCGCGGTGGCGCCCCTGGTGGTGCTCGGCTCCCCCTGAAGCGTGTCGGTGCTCAGCTCTCCTTGAAGCCCCGGTGCAGGGCCACCACGCCGCCGGTGAGGTTGCGCCAGGCCACCTTGGACCAGCCGGCGCCCTTCAGCCGCTCGGCCAGCGCGGGCTGGTCGGGCCAGGCGCGGATGGACTCGGCGAGGTAGACGTACGCGTCCGGGTTCGAGGACACCGTGCGCGCGACGGGCGGGAGCGCGCGCATCAGGTACTCGGTGTAGACCGTGCGGAACGGCGTCCACGTCGGGTGCGAGAACTCGCAGATGACGATGCGCCCGCCGGGCCGGGTCACCCGGTGCATCTCGCGCAGGGCCGCGTCGGTGTCCTGCACGTTGCGCAGGCCGAAGGAGATGGTGACGGCGTCGAACACGTCGTCCTTGAACGGCAGCCGGGTCGCGTCGCCGGCCGTGTACGGCAGCCAGGTGTTGGTGCGCTTGCCGACCCGGAGCATGCCCTGGGAGAAGTCGCAGGGCACGACGTAGGCGCCGGTGCGGGCGAAGGGCAGGGAGGAGGTGCCGGTGCCGGCCGCCAGGTCCAGGATCTTCTGCGCGGGCCGCGCGTCGACCGCCTTCGCGACCTCCTTGCGCCAGCGCCGGTCCTGTCCGAGGGACAGCACGTCGTTGGTCAGGTCGTACCGTTCCGCGACGTCGTCGAACATCGAGGCGACTTCATGCGGCTGCTTGTCCAGGGATGCGCGGGTCACGGAGTCATTCTTGCAGCCCGCCCGGCCGGCGCGGGCGTCGGCTCGTCCCGGGCGGTACGGCCTTCGCCGGCCGGCGCCCATGCGTACCCTGTGAGTTCCGCCCGGGACCACACGAACCGGGCCGTCCGCCGGGAATCCCCGAAATCCGGGTGTACATCCTCGGAAAGCACACAGAATCCTGTGCCATGATCACCCCTCTCCGACGCCGTCCCGAGAACGGAACGAACCCGATACGCGGTCCGCTGTCCACCGCCGGCGGGTTCGCCCTCCTCGCCGCCCTGGCCCTGGCCGGCGCGGGCTGCTCCGCCGGGGACGAGGCGGCGGAAGCGAACCCGGGATCCTCCGCGCCCGTCGCGTACGCGCCCTACGTCAACGCCTCCACCGCCTCCGGCACCGACACGGCGGGCTCCCCCACGGCGTACAACCTGGCGTTCGTCATCTCCTCCGGCGGTGACTGCGCCCCGGCCTGGGACGGTGTCCAGGACGTCGACGACGCGCACGTGACGTCCCGGATCGCGGCGCTCACCCGGACCGGCGCCGATGTGCGGGTCTCCTTCGGCGGCGCCCACGGCGACGAACTGGCGGCCGTCTGCGACACCGCCGAGGACCTGGCCGCGGCGTACGGCACGGCGCTGGACGCGGCCGGCGCCACCCGTGCCGACTTCGACGTCGAGGGCGACGAACTCGCCGACTCCGCCTCCGTGGACCGGCGTTCGGAGGCGATCGCCCTGCTCCAGGAGGAACGCGACGGCCTGGAGGTGACGTTCACCCTCCCCGTCATGCCGCCCGGGCTCGACGAGGACGGCCTGGCGCTGCTGGAGTCCGCGAACGACCACCACGTCGAGGTCACCACCGTCAACCTGATGACGATGAACTACGCCGAGTCCTACGACGGCGACATGGGCGACTACGCGCTCGCCGCCGCCCGGTCGGCGCACGCCCAGCTCCGGGACGTCTTCGGGCTGTCCGAGGCCGCCGCCTGGCGGGGCATGGCGCTCACCCCGATGCTCGGCGTCAACGACGTGGAGAACGAGACGTTCACGCTCGAGGACGCGGCGCAGGTGCGGGCCTTCGCGGAGGACAAGGGCGTCGCGTGGGTGTCGGTCTGGTCGGCGTTCCGGGACCGTCCGTGCGACGGGAAGGGGGCGGACGACCCGCTGACCGACTGCAGCGGGGTGGAGCAGGAGACCGGCGCGTTCGGGGACACGCTGGCAGGGTGAGAACCGCCGGCCGTGCGGTCAGCGCCGCCGGTGGACGAGCCGTCCGCCGACCACGGTGGCCACGCAGGTGGACGCGCCCTCCCGGACCAGCGCGGCGCGGTCGGGCACGTCGAACACCGCGAACCGTGCGGGGCTCCCGGCGGTGAGCGGAGGCAGCAGCACGAGCGGCGCCGGGGAGAGCGACGGCGGCCCGGGCAGCCCGGGCGGACGGCCCCCGAACACGAGCCCGGCCCTGCGCACGGCGTCCAGGGCCTCGCGGCCGCGGATCTCCCCGCCCACGGCGACCGTCCCGTGCGCCAGCAGCCGCTGCACCCCGCGGCGGGCGCTGGCGCCCCGTGCGGTGGGCGCGGAGGCGAGCAGGGCCCGCGCCCGCAGCCCGAACAGCGGCTCGGTGCCGAGGCGGTCGGCCTCGCGCGGGTCGGGGTGGTAGGCCTGCTCCAGCAGCTCCGGGCCGTACGGGTTGAGCAGGCCGGGCGTCAGGATGCCGGGCCACCGGCGCACCCGGGCGTCCGGGTGCGCGGCGGCCAGTTCCTCGTACGGGCCGACGGCCGCCAGCTGCGCGCCGTCGACCAGGACGGCGGTCTCGGGCGAGGCCTCGGCCACGTGAAGGGTCAGCACGCGCTGGTCAGTTGGCCGGCAGGAGCTTCAGCTCCGGGTGGGCCGTGCCCCCCTCGATGGCGGTGGACGAGATGTGCGAGACCACGCGGTCGTCGACCGGGTCGTTCGCCGGGTCGTCGTGCACCACGAGGTGGTCGTACGTCGTGGAGCGCTGCGCCGGGACCCGGCCCGCCTTGCGGATCAGGTCGATGATCTCCAGCCGGTTGGAGCGGTGCTTGGCGCCGGCGGAGGAGACGACGTTCTCCTCCAGCATGATCGAGCCGAGGTCGTCCGCGCCGTAGTGCAGGGAGAGCTGGCCGACCTCCTTGCCGGTGGTGAGCCACGAGCCCTGGATGTGGGCGACGTTGTCGAGGAACAGGCGGGCGATGGCGATCATCCGCAGGTACTCGAAGATCGTGGCCTGGGTGCGGCCCTTCAGGTGGTTGTTCTCCGGCTGGTACGTGTACGGGATGAACGCGCGGAAGCCGCCCGTGCGGTCCTGCACGTCACGGATCATCCGCAGGTGCTCGATCCGCTCGGCGTTGGTCTCGCCGGTGCCCATCAGCATGGTGGAGGTGGACTCCACGCCCAGGTTGTGGGCGATCTCCATGATCTCCAGCCAGCGCTCGCCGGACTCCTTCAGCGGGGCGATCGCCTTGCGCGGGCGCTCCGGGAGCAGTTCGGCGCCGGCGCCGGCGAAAGAGTCGAGACCGGCCGCGTGGATCCGGGTGATCGCCTCCTCGACGCTCACCTTGGAGATCCGCGCCATGTGCTCGACCTCGCTCGCCCCCAGGCTGTGGATGACGAGCTGCGGGAACTCCTTCTTGATGGCCGCGAAGTGCTTCTCGTAGTACTCGACGCCGTAGTCCGGGTGGTGACCGCCCTGGAACATGATCTGCGTGCCGCCCAGCTCCACGGTCTCCGCGCAGCGGCGCAGGATGTCGTCGAGGTCGCGGGTCCAGCCCTTCCCGGTGTCCTTGGGGGCCGCGTAGAAGGCGCAGAACCTGCACGCCGTGACACACACGTTCGTGTAGTTGATGTTCCGCTCGATGATGTACGTGGCGATGTGCTCGGTGCCCGCGTACCGGAGGCGGCGGGCCGCGTCGGCGGCGGCGCCCAGCGCGTGCAGCGGGGCGTCGCGGTAGAGGACCAGGGCCTCTTCGGGGGTGATCCGCCCACCCGCGGCGGCACGGTCGAGGACGGGCTGAAGGTCGGCCTTCTCGGTCACCGGTGTCCCTTTCGCAGGGGTGTGGACGGACGGAATCAGCGTACGTCAGCCGGTTCCGCGCGCCGACGTCAGGCCGTGTACGCGCCGATCAGCAGCCCCGCGAAGGCCCCGCTGATCAGGAACGGCCCGAACGGGATCGACGTCTTGCGGCCCGCCTTCCGGGCGACGACGAGCCCGCCGCCGTACAGCGCCCCGCACAGGAACCCGGCCAGCGTGCCCAGCAGCACGGTGGGCCAGCCGTACCAGCCGAGGACCGCGCCCGCGCCGAGCGCCAGCTTCACGTCGCCGAAGCCCATCCCGGCCGGGTTGATGAGGAACAGCACGAAGTAGCCCGCGCCCAGCGCGAGCGCGCCCAGCAGGGCCGTGGTCCACTCCCCCGCGTGCTCGGGGACCAGCGCGGTCAGCCCCAGCAGCACCAGGGCCGTGGCGGCGAACGGCAGGGTGAGCGGGTCGGGCAGCCGCTGCACCCGGAAGTCCACCGTGGCGAGCAGCACGCCCGCGGGCGCCAGCAGCAGCCACACCGCCAGCTCCGGACGGGTCCCGGTGGCGGCGGCGAGGAGCGCGCACACCAGCGCGGTGACCATGACGGGGACGGCCGCGCCCGTGCCGTACGGGGTGCCTCCGCACGTCCGGCAGCGGGCCGGACCCAGCCAGCCCGCGAGCGGGTGCCCCTGCGGGCACGCCGTGCGCCACTCCTCCCCGGCCGGGACGGCGAACCGGTGGGCGGCACGCGGCAGCAGCGTCCCGGCCGCCGCGCCCCACAGCGCGGCGAGGGCGACCAGCGCGTACTGAAGGCCGTCGGTCATCCCGTGCGGCCGCTCAGCCGGCCGCCGCGACCGCGTCGCGCCACGTCGGCAGCAGTTCGTCGAGCAGCGCCTCGGTGCGCGGCGGCAGCCCGCGCGCACCACTGCGGGTCACCAGGTCGGACGCGAGGGCGGTGAGCCGCTGCGGGTCGTCCAGGGCGTGGGTCGCGCGCAGCAGTTCGTTCCACAGCCGCTCGTCGGCGGGCGCGGTGCGCAGCGCGGCGTTCAGCGCCTCGATGGCCTTCTCCGCGCGGTCCTTCTCCATGTGGAACTCGGCGAGCGCCAGCCCGGTGTCCGCGACGAGCAGCGGGAGTTGCGCGTCGACGATCTCGTGGGTGAGCCAGCGGTAGCGGCCCTCGGGCCGGTCGGCGAGCAGCGGGCCGCGCACCAGCACCAGCGCGTCGGTGAGCAGCCGCCCGCGCACCGCACGGCTGTCGACGCCCTTGCCCTGCGTCGCCTCGTGGTACAGCGAGCGCAGCACGTCCAGGTCGGACACCACGGACTTGGCGAGGGTGAGCCGGCCGGCGTCGTCGGTGCGCAGCCGCGGGGTGCCGTCGGGGTCGGTGCCCAGCCAGTCCCGCAGCCGGTCCAGCAGCGCCTGGCGCACGTCGTCGGTGACGCCGCGCGGCCACAGCGCGGAGGACAGCACCCGCGGGTGCACGCCCTCGCGGTGCAGGAGCAGCAACGCCAGCGCCTCGTGCAGCAGCGCGCTCCGCTCCCCGTCCGGCGTCTCCAGGCCGATGATCTCGTACGGCCCGACCAGCCGCGCGTACACCGCGGGCCGGCCCTGCTCGCTGATGTCGACCAGGAATGGCGGGGTGGTGCCGGGGCCGTCGGGGCTGCGCTCCGGGTCGGTGTCGGTGAACAGCTCGACGACCGCCCGCCGTTGGGCGGCGGGCAGGAGCTGCGCGTCGAGTTCCAGGCCGAGCAGCGGGGCGAGCAGCCGGCCCTCGCCGGTGATCTCCATCTCCCAGGCGGCGCCCTGCAGATCGCCGCTGCCGGTGCCGACGAGGTAGCCGATGCCGAGACGGCCGGCGTCCGCGGCGAGTTCGGCGAGCGTCATGGCGTCCTCGGGGGACGGCTCGGCGGCCAGCAGCACCAGGTGCGGGGCCCAGCGGGTGTGCTGCGCGGGGCCCGTGCGGCCGGTCAGCACGGAGTCGTGGCCGGCCGCGCCGAGCGCGCCGCGCCGCTGACGGGTCTCCGCATCCATCGTCTCGATCAGCGCCTCGATGCCGTCGAGGTGGCGCAGCCGGCTGGGCGCGAGGGCGGTGAGGTCCTCGCCGAATCCGACGAGGGTGATGGTCATGCGGTCCGACCAGCCGTTGGTGGCCAGTTCGGCGGCGACGGACGCGAACACCGCCGCGCGGTCCTCCTCGCGGCCGCTCAGCGACACGATGCCGGGCACCGACTCCAGGTTGAGCAGCAGCCGGGAGTCGTCCATCGTGCCGAGGCTGACCAGGCCCGGGTAGGGCGCGGCCGTGTCGACGTCCTCGTACGACTCGGCGTCGGCGCGGGCCAGCATCCAGAACGTCTGGTCCTGCCCGAGCTGCCACGGGGACGGCGGCTTGCCGGACGGCTGGGCGAGCTGGAGGTGCAGGTCGCCGTTGCTCATCCAGGCCGCGTAGACCGTGGGCAGCGGGCGGGACTCGGCGGCCAGCGACGCGGCGAGCCCGCGCAGCGACCGGTCCAGCAGCCGTACGCCCTCGGGGTCGGCGCCGACCAGCAGGGCGTCCTGCACGTCGAGGGCGTCGCCGGTGGGGGTGGGCGGCTCCATGCCGCGCCGGCCGCCGATGCCGGCGAACGCCGACTGCCACAGGGCCTGGCGGCGGCGGTGGCCGAGGGCGCCGAGCAGGCCGGCGGCGAGGAGCGGGGCGGTCAGCAGGGCCTCGGGCAGCCCGAAGGACGAGGAGTCCTCGGCGGGCGTGGCGACCTGGTCCGGCGCGGGGCGCCGGAGGTCGGCGTGGTCGGTTCCGGGGGCGGGGCGCTGCTGGGGCAGGTCGACGTGGGCGGCGCCGCCGCCGCTGCCCTGTGCCTGGTCGCCCCCTTGTGCCTGGTCGCCGCCCTGTGCCTGGTCGCCGCCCTGTGCCTGGTCGCCGTCGCCGGTCCTGGCGTAGTCGCTGATCTGCTGCTGCACCTCGGGCGACACCTTCGGGGCGTCGTCCGGCATCTCGACGAGGTCGCCGCCGCGCGCGTCACCGGGCATCTCCATGATCCAGCCGGGCCGGATCAGACTGGCCTCGGACAGCCGCGAACCGTCCGGCTGCACACGGTCCTTGTTGAGCTCGAAGATCTCCTTGTAGCGGCGGCCGTCGCCGAGGTGGCGCTCGGCGATCTCCCACAGGGAGTCGTGGTGACGCCCCTCCGGCGGCTGGATCCGGTAGAACTTCGTGTCGCCCTGCTTCTTGGCGGCGGCGGGGGTCGCCTCGGTGTGCGAGGCCTGCTCGGCGACCGCGGCGGCGGTGGAGGCCGCCTGCTCCTGCTGCTGGGCGAAGAGGCCCGGCGTCTGCTGGGCGGCGGCCACGGTGGGCCGCTGGTTGTCGTCGTAGGTCTGGCCGAGCTGCGCGAGGGACGGCGTGAAGCTGGCGGCGGTCGCGCCGACGAGCAGCAGCGCGGCGACGAGCTGCCGGGCGAGCAGCTGGCTCGGCCCGGCGCCGGGCACCCGCCCGGGCACGCCGACGCCCGACAGCGCGGCCTTCATCTCCACCAGCACGCAGGCGGTGAACTGCGCCCAGGCGAGCCACACGACGAACGTGAGGATGCCGAGGAACGTCGAGACGGAGATGTCCTGCTTGAGCCACTCCATCGGCTCGAACGACTCCGGGAACGGCCAGCCCGCCGTCATCGCCAGCGCCGCCGGCACCCCGACGAGGAGCACCGCGAGCGCGACGAACGCGAGGAACGCCTTCACGAAGTCCCCGAACGTCCGCTGCCGCACCCGCACCGGCTGCGGCGTGCGGTTCCTCGGAGCCGTCGAGCTGGACGGGCTGGGACTGCGGCGTCGCGGCATGGCGGGTGTCCTGGGGTGTGGGAGGAAGGGGGCATCGGGACTACGGGGATCTTATTGACTCGAATGGCCGCAGTCGAAGGGGTACCGCCCGACTCCGCTCCCCCACGGCGCACGGCCCCTGGAACCCCCTTGCCAAGTTCGACCCTCGCGCCGCGCCGCGCCTTTGCCGCCCCGCCCTTGGGTTCGTGTTGTCGGCGGGGGTGGCGGTCACGGGGTGTGGTGGTGGCGAGGACGGCCCCGGCGTGGGACACCTCGCCTTCACTTCGACGAGCCGTCGGACCCGGACGAGGCGGCCGCCCTCGACGCCAGGACGACCGCGTCGGGCCCGGCCGCGGTGCTGGTCACCTTCTGCGAGGACCAGTCCGGGGTCTACGGCAAGGCACAGGGGAAGGCGACGGAGTGCGGGGCCTGAGCTTGCCCGGACCGTAGTGTTCGCCACAGTGACGGCACACTCCGCACGTTCCCCACACAACCCCCCAGTGCCTCACAAACGCCCTTGATAGCTTCGGTGACAGCTACACACAGCCGACATCAGGGGGAATCGTCCGTGGCACGCCGCGCCTTCACCATCACCGCTGCCGCACTCACCGCGACGACGGCCTTGTTGCTGACGGGTTGTGGGGGCGACGACTCCTCGGACGACATCAAGGGGGCGGACGCCGGCTCCTCGAGCGCGTCGGCTTCGGCGGCGGCCTCCACCCCGGCCGGGGTGGAACGCCCGGAGATCACGATCCCGAGCAGCTTCAAGCTCACCTTCGCGGACTGGAAGAGTGACGACCCGGAGAAGCAGGCCGTCCTCGACGACGGCAGGGAGCAGCTCCGCGCGGGCTACGCCGCCATCATCGAGAACGACCTCGACAGCGAGGCTCTCGCCTTCTACGACACGAAGGCCGGCCTCTCCCAGGATCAGGAGTGGATCCGCTCCTACACGGACAAGAACCTCACCGTGGTGGGCGAACTTCCGGTCTACGACCCGGAGGCCGAGCTCTTCGGCGAGAACACCAAGGCGCAGCTCCGCTACTGCACGGACGAGAGTGAAGCCCGGACCAAGCACCGCAAGACCGGCAAGGAGACCGGTAACCCGCCGGGCACCGAACCGAACGTCGCGTACACGGTCACCATGACCAAGAACGCGCAAGGGGTGTGGCAGACCGTCTCGACCACGTCCGAGCGGGGTGGTTGCTCGTGACACGCACCCTCCGGCTCTCATCCGCCGTCGTCGTGTCGGCTCTCACAGTCGTTCTCAGCGCTTCGCACGCGCAGGCGTTCGGCGGGGGCGGCACCAAGAACGACAGCAAGGGCGGCACCGACGGCAAGGGAACCCTGTCGGCGGCGGCGTCGAGCATCCGTCTCTCGTACCCCAGCGGCAAGCCCGCCGGGCACAAGGCCGGCAGCCTCAGCACGATCGACCCCGACTGGGAGCCCCCGGCGTGCTGGTACGAACCGGCCTTCACTCCCCAGCAGCTCAAGCACTTCGTGGACACGGACGGCGGCGGCGACGTCGGCATCCACGAGTCGTGGTTCGGCAAGGATTTGTGGACGGACCACTACCGGGACGGCAAGCCCGCGGAGAATTTCGACCTGGAGTCGCCGACCAACAGCGTCGCCGAGGGCTACAAGAACTACAACCTTGCCAAGGACGGATACTTCTGGCGTGGCGTCGCACCGGACCCGGGCGACCGTGACTCCTGGGACTGCGGCCGCATCATGTTCTGGGTCGACGCCGGCCGGGTCCCGAACGACCCGCACGCCCCTACACCGAAGATGCTCGCCGAGTACGCCTACCAGGAGGTCGAGGTCCCGGAGACCGAGATCGAGCTCAAGCCCGCCGCCCGCTCCACCGTGAACCTCCCCACCTGGGTGTGGCTCGACAAGGCCACCTTCAAGGACGTCACCGTCCGCGCGGAGCTTCCCCACACCGGCCTGTGGGCCGAGACCACCGCCAAGCCCATCGCGCTGCACCTCGACCCGGGCACGAAGGACGCGGAGACCTACCCCGCCTCCGGCGACTGCGAGATCAGCGCGGACGGCTCCATCGGCACGCCGTACACCCGCGGCAGCGCGGAGAAGACCCCGCCGTGCGGGATCCACTACCTGCGCGCCTCGGGCGGAGAACCGTACCGCCTGACCGCGTCGATCACCTGGGAGATCTCCTGGGAGGGCACGGGCGGCGCCCGGGGCGACCTCCCCGACGGCACGTTCGAGACGACCCAGGACATGACCGTCCAGGAGATCCAGTCGATCAACCGCTGACCCGGTGCGCGACCGACGGAGCTCACGGTCGATGCGGACAGCTCAAGCCCACGCCCGCTGATGCGGGATCCACGTGCCACGTGCCGCGTCGCCGAGTATGGGGCTCAGGAACGCCTCGGCTGCCGGAACCGCTTCACTGAAGCTGCTGCAGCCCTCAAGGCCGTGCACCAGGGCGGCTTGCCGAGGGTAGCCGTCGTGCCAGTCGGGGCCGGGGACCTCGAAAGCGCCGGGAAGCACGATCCGCAGGCCGAGGCTGCTCCGACGGGCTGCTTCCTGCTGAAGAGCCCGACAGACGGCCGGTCCGTCCACAGCCTCCCTCTGACTGATCAGGAGGAGGTCGGCGAGGTCACGGTACCGGTTGGACCCATGCTCGCCGTTTTGGCCATGTCTCTCGTACATGGCGCACACTTTGTCGGCGATGTGGTCGATGACCGGATAGAGCCGCACGTCGGGCCAGTCGACGGGCCATGCGAGGTCGACTGCGGACCGCAGCGTGCGGACTTCGGGCACGCCGATCAGCTCACGGCCGACGACGAGATCGACCTTGATGGTGGAGACCAGCCCCGCACCCAGGAAAACCTCGAAGTACTGCGCGCCACCCCGGCCTTCATCGCTGTGCTCCTCGAACTTCCCCGGCACATAACGGAGGTAGTCCCCCAGATCGAGGGCAGCCGCCTTGACGACGAGGTCCCTGGCTTCCTCGGCGCTACGTTCCGGATGGGTGCACTGGAGGTCGATGTCCTGGCTGAGCCGGGCTCGTCCACGGTATCGAACGAGCAAGGCCTGACCCCCCTTGATGAGCCAGCCGTCCGGATCGGTGGTGAAAACGCGGGCTGCCAGTCGGTTGAACCAGAAGATCTTCATGAGGTCCGGAACGCTCATGCCTGTCTTCTTCGACATGTTCCTCGCGGCCTGCGTCAACGCGGCCCTGAATGCTGACGGATTCGCGTACCTCTTGGCCACGTGACGTCTGCTCCCCCACCCGATCCCCTGGACCACCGACCCTAGCCCGAAGGCGGGTCTTCCTCCGCACCCGTTGACCGTTTTTCGGTATCCATGCTGTCTTCGTCAGCGGCTGTCACATGGTCAGGTGATCGCCTGCGTGTGGGACCCGGCGCGTCCGCGGAGTGATTGGTCATGACACCGGGCACCGTGGCCTTCCACAGCATGCGCTGCGGCCGAGGCGCCAGGGAAGCCGCTTTCCATGCGGGCGCGACTCCGTCGTGAGCCAAGGCCTGCTGCAATGCGTCCCGCAGTCCGGATGCGTCGAACCGGCCTGCCGTGGGCGGCGGTGTCACCTTCGGAACTGCCTGCAACACAGGCACAAGGTGAGCCATGGTGCTGGTCAGCGCCGTCCTGATCCCGGCCTGTTGAGCGGCGATCTCCTGGAGCACAGAGGCATACGCCTCACCCCTCATGGCGTCACGCAGGGGCTGCAGGGCGTCGGCATACTGCGTCAGTACGACGCCCAGGGTTCCGGCGTCGAAGAGGCGGGCAAGGGCCGCCGAACTCTCGAGAGCGGCCAGTTCCTTGCCTGCGGCCACACCCTCCGCGCCGGCGCGGGCCACCTCTTGGGAGTGCAGCGTTCGTCCGGCCTGACCAACCAGATGGTCAAGAAGCTGCTGTCCCGTGGCCGCTGGGGAAAGACCGTACTTGCGAGCGTGCGGCTGAACGGCGTCGGCGAGTGCGCCCACGTCCACGAGATCGCGGCGCTCCGCATCGGCGATCACGCCGCCGACGTGCCCACCGTCGGCCTTGACCCGGAGCAGGTCGACGATCGTGCGCAAGACGGTGGTCACCGGCAGTCCGTCGACGACGGTGATGTCTGTGGCGTCGAGACGAGCCGTTCGCAGCCGCACGAAGGGATCCGTGGTCGTCCGGCGACGGGGGACGCTGATCTCCACGTCCGGAGCGGGAATGTCCCCAAGACCGTGGAGCTGGCAGGCAGAGGCGTGGGAGACGACACCCGAGTCCCGGTCGCCCGGGCGACGCTCCCAGGCCGGAATCCCGGCCTGCAGACGCAGCCATGCCACTTTGATCTCCAGATGCCGGGGCATGCCCGCCGCCGACAGGGCGTAGACGCCCCTGCCGACGTTCTCCAGCAGGCCGGCCTCAACCAACCTCTTCAGCTGTACGCCGCCCAAGCCCAGGTTCTTGGCCTGCGCTGTCGTCACCAGGCCCCATTGATCGGCAGCGACACCCGACAAGACGGCCAGCTGCTCAGCTCGGTCCATGCAGGGAAGATTACCCAATCTTGCAGACTTCCTTACATCCATGACGTAACAATCTCTGCGAGCGGGGAGATCGACTGTAACTTTCTCTGCATGTCAAGCGAGCTCGCAGCCCGCCGACCCTCGAGCGACGTACCCTGCTGAAGGTGAGGCTCGGCCGCCGGCTACCGAGGGGGGATTCACGTGGGTGAGGGAAAGAGCGATCTCGCGCTTCCGTTGTCCGATCTGGAGGACTACGGGCGCCGCCTGCGGTCCCTCAAGAAGCGGATGAATCACACGAAGAAGCTTTTCGACTCGTACAAGGACGACATCGGCGACGGCAGCGTCAACGACGCCCTCTCCGACTTCGAGTCGAACTGGGAGGACGGCCGCGAGGACATCACGCAGCAGCTCGACGCGCTCGCGGACATGTCCGACGCGGTGGTCCGTGAATTCAACAAGCTCGAGAACGAACTCACCAAGCAGGTGAACGAGAAGATGCGGGTCGAGGACAAGCGCCCGAAAAAGGGGAACGGGGCCAAGGAGTGAACTCCCCGGCCCCGGTTCCGCGTCGCGGGCTCAGTACAGCGACGCGTGCAGGTGGCCGTCCACCGCTATGCCCTGCGCGCACACCGAGGCGCCCACGCCGGCGGTGAGGGCGAGGTTCCCGGCCTCGACGTGCACGCCGAGGGCGCCCGCCTCCGCGTGGGCACCGAGGTCGAGGCCGGCGCCGCCGCCCGCCTGACCGCCGGAGACGAGGTCCAGTTCGGTGTCGGAGATTTCGGCGGTTTCCACCCGGGGGGCGAGGTTCATGGGGGCGCGTTCCCTTCGTATCGGACAATGCGTCGCGGAATGTCCGTCGATTTCCGTCACGGAAGTCGGACCATGGAAATCGCCGGTCCACGACGAACTAACAGCACGCACCGATCAAATCACGCGGAGATACGACCGACCAGCGCCGTCCGAACTCCGGTCGCCCCCGCACGCCCCGCACGTCACAGGTGTGACCGGAACACCAGGAAAAGGTCGCAGGGTCTTCACGGACGGACAGTGGTAATTCACCTGGCCGACGTCACGCCGAAGCTGTCGGCCGCCCCTCGTGATCACGTCGAGAAGTACTCGTGAACCCTGTGCCGATTTCCTGGATTCTTCGCGGTCACGATCGGGCCGGACGGTCCAGCACCAGTCGGCCTCGCATTTCGTGCACGACGTACGGCACGGCCTGAAGAGCCAGGCCCAGCGCCCCCGCTGCCGTCGCCACGCCCGCGACGCCCGGCGCCGTGTCGGCGATCCGTACGCCCTGCATCACCGAGAACAGGGACCCGAACGCCATGACGGCGGTGGACGACACCCCCGCCGCCGTGCCGGGGAAGCGTGCCGTCCGGCGGGCGTCCCGGCCCGTGCCGGGCAGCAGCCCCGTGCCCAGCACCGGGCCCCTGGGCCATGTCCGCCTGCCGCTGAGCCGGCGTTCGGACACCGTAAGTCCGGAGGCGGCACTCAGCCTCGACCAGCCGTCCGCCCCGCCGAACCACAGCTCCCACGGGAACACCGCCCGCACCTGCTCGCCGGGCCCCCGCAGCTCCGCCCCGACCGGCCGGCCGGTCCCGTCGACCACCTTCACCAGCCGCGTCACCGCGTGCGGACCCGAGCGGGCGAACCAGTACTCCTGGCCCCCCAGATCCCGCAGCACCAGGTCCCGGTCCTGCACCCGCAGCTCGGTCTCCCGCAGGAACCGCACCGTCGCCCCGCTCCCGGGCGCCGGACTCGGCGCGACGCGCTCCAGGACCGTCACCCGCCGGCGCCCCGCCCGCAGCCGGGTCCACGCGCGCAACGCCAGCCGCGCCACCGGCCCGCACAGGGCGGTCAGGGCGAGCAGCAGGACGAGCCACCCGGGCACTCTGCCGGAGAAGACGACCACGGTGAACGCGGAGAACCACAGCGTCCCGGCGACGCCCCGCACGCACCAGTACCAGAGCGGGAAGGCCGGGCCAGGGCCGAGGAAGACGCCTCCCTTACCAGAACCCGCCCGAGGGTCGTTCCGGTCCCGCGCGACATGCAACGGCACGCCCGCGGCCGTCAGCAGCCCGGCCACGCCCGTACGCTCCAGCAGTTGCTCCCCCTGCACGGCACGCTCCGGAAGCGCGGGCGCCTCAGGCAGCCAGTCACCGAGGGGAATGCGAGCAACCTGCGCCCCGTCCCGGTCCTGCAGGCGCACCTCGCCCCAGGCGCCCGGACGGCCTGGTTCGTCGCGTCCGGCGTCGGCGGCCGCCGCGTCGACGAACACCGCGCGGGCGACACCGCCGTCCCCGACCGGCACCCGGCGGATACGGCCACGGGCGCGCAGCACGAGCGCGCCGTCCTCCACGGACAGCCGTGAGCCGTGGCACCGTTCGAGCCCGGGACCGCGCCCCGCGGCAGGCCGGAGAGCGCGCTCGTCGCCCGGCACGGCCTCAGCCGACCTCGTTCTCCGCGACCGCCTGCCCCCGCACCACCACGTCACCGCCGTAGAACATCCCCGTGAACACGGGCGAGTACGTGAGCTGGACCTCGACCTCGACCGCGTCGACCGTCGCCGTCACGCAGTGGGTCGCGGCGATGTCCGCGCCGGACATGTCCATCTCGCGGGCGAAGGCCTTCACGCGGGCGTCGCAGTTCTGGAAGTTGATGGGGGCGGGGCCGCCCTCGTTGTCGTAGAGGGCCTCGCGGTCGATGTCCTGGGCGGCGTAGCGGGCCGCCTGTTCCGCGATGTCCGCCGCGCGCTCCCGCTTGGAGATCGACATGCCGCCGTCGATGACGAAGGCCGCCAGGGAGAGGAAGACCAGCGCGAAGATGATGACCGCGCCGGCGCCCGAGCCGCGGTCGTCCAGCCGGGCGGAACGGTCCGCCACCCACGTCCGGACGCGTGCGCGCGCGCCGTTCTCGGACACCCGTCCCCTCACGCCGTCCTCCGGAACGGGTCGAGCGGCGAGCTGAAGCTCGCGGTGAGCGTCGTCGGGATGTCCAGGCCCAGCATGGCGAGGCCCCGCACCTCGCAGCTCACCTGGACGCTGAACAGGGTGTCCGGTTCGAAGCCCTGGCTGGTCTGGACGACGGTCACCGGGCCCGAGCAGACGTCCTCGAGGTCGGCCTCCGCCGCCGCGCGCGCCTCGGCCATCGCCGTGGCGTGGTCCTTCTGGATCGACCCCGCACGCGCCGCGTCCCGCGCCGCGCCGTCCAACGCGCCGCGCCCGTCGACCAGTTGCCCGAAGGCCACCAGGACGAGGATGAACAGGATCATGACGGGGGCGAGGATCACGACCTCGACCGTGGACAGACCGCGGTCGTCCACGTCCCGCCGGACGGCGAACGGAAGAGAACGCCGCATCAGTTCTCCCCCTCCTGCACGAACCGCTCCACCGGCCCCACCGACTGCGCGTGCACCGTCAGGTCCAGGCCCGGGAACACCGTCGGGATACGTGCGGTGATCTCCACGCCGACCGTGTTCTGCTCCGGCTGGAGCATCTTCACGTCCGGAGCGACGACCAGCTGCGGTCCCAGCTGCCGGATGTAGCTGTCCACCACGTCCCGCGCCTCGCCCCGCCAGCCACCGGGCTGGGCGTCCGCCGTGGCCCGCGCCTTGCGGGCGCCCGCCTGCGCCGCCGCCTGGGCGACATGATCGGCGAAGAAGTACAGCGCGAACTGCACCGTCGCGAAGATCATGAAGAACAGGACGGGCGTGAGGAAGACGAACTCGATCGCGGTCATGCCGGAATCGCCGCGGGCGGAGGCGGCCTCCACCCGTCGGCGTACCCAGCTGCGTACGCGCACCGGCATCCCCGTTGACGTCGACGTCGAGAAGGTACGTGCGGTCAGCAGGTCTTGCCCGCGTCCGCGCCCTTGATGCAGTCGCCGACCTTGTTGGCGCCCTCGCTGAGCGCGGCGTTGATGATCGCGGCCACGACACCGACGATCGCCACGACGACGGCCGAGATGATGACCCACTCGACCGCGGAGGCGCCACGGTCCAGTTCGCCGGAGCGCGCCCGCTCGACACGGGCCCGCATGAAGGTGACCAGGAAGTCGACGGCGGGGATGCCGGTGTGGAAGGTACGTCCGTTCATGACGCGTTGTCCTCTCGAATTCGGTTCACGGAAGTTCTGACGTACGGCGCGCGGTCCGCGGTTCGCGGCTCACCGGTCCGGTATCTCACACCTGGAACACCCGCATCGCCGCAGGGAAGATCAGGAACACCAGGAACCCCGCGCACAGCAGCAGCTGCGCCACGAGCATCGACTGGGACTTCTCGCCCGCGCTGCCCTCGATCTCGGCGAGTTCGCGGTGACGCATGGTCTCGGCGCGCGAGGCGAGGGACTCCCGTACCTTCGCGCCGTCGTCCGCGACGAGGGCCAGCGAGGCGGACAGGTCCTTCAGCTCCTCCACGCCCAGCTCCTCCCCGAGCTGGCCGAGCGCCTGCCACTGGCTGACGCCGGTGATCCGGGCGTCGGCGAGCGCGTTGCGGATGCGCTGCGTGGCCCAGCCGTCGGACACCTCGGCCGCCGCCATCAGTGCCTCCGGCAGACCCCGGCCGCCGGCCAGGCTCATCGACACCAGGTCCAGGTACGCGCCGATCACCCGGCGCAGGTCGCGCCGCTTCTCCGCGGCGTCCCGGCGCACCTCCAGGTCGGGCAGCACGAAGAACAGCACCGCGCACAGCAGCGCCAGCCACACCGGGATGACCGGGCTGCTGCCGAAGCCGAGCTGCCACACGATGGCGAACAGGAACGGCCCGAAGAACAGACCCGCGACCGCCAGCAGCACCTTCGTCGCCAGGAACTTCTCCCAGCTGCGCTCCAGCACGGCCAGGTCGGCGCGCAGGGACCGCTGCTCCCAGCCCTGCTGCCGGTAGAAGTCGGCGACCCTCTCGCCCACTTGGGCGCGGAGCGAGGCGAAGCGGCCGGAGGACCCCTGGTCCGTGGGCCGCGCCGACTCGTACGCCGTGCCGCGGGCCCGCATCGCGTCGATCCGGGCGACCTGGGAGAGGGCGCTGCGCTTGGTGGGCATCAGCGCGCGGACCAGGACGTAGACGCCCAGTCCGACGACCGCGCCGACGACCACCGGCATCGTCAGTCCGTCGTTCACCGGCGTACCCCCTCTTCCGGCTGGAACGGCGACGCCTGCGCGGGCCCGGCGCCCGGGGTGCGCGGACGCACCAGCCGCACCGAGGAGTCGTCCCGCACCAGGAAGCGTTCGGGCGTCTCGATGGTGGAGAGCTTGCGCAGCCACCAGAAGCCCAGCGCGAACAGCCCGCACACGCAGGCGAGGACGACCTGGCCGACGGCCGTGCCGTACGGCTCGACGAAGTCGCGGTTGAAGATGGACAGGCCCAGCACGAACGCGATCGACACGGCGACCACGATCTGCACCGAGCGGCGCGTGGACGCACGCTGCGCCATGACGCGCTGCCGCATGTCGACCTCCTCGCGCGCCGACTTGGCGAGCGCGCCGAGCACCTGCCGCAGACCCGGGCCGCGCAGACGGGCGTTGAGGATGAGGGCGGCGACGATGATGTCGGCGGAGGCGTCGTCGATCTCGTCGGCGAGTTGCTGGAGCGCCTCGGGCAGCGGGGTGCGGGCGCGCAGCCGGTCGACGAGCGCGTCGAGGTGCGGGCGCAGCACGGGCGCGGCGGCCCGCGCGGACGCCGGGATGGCCTGCTCCAGGCCGACCGCGCCGGCGATGGTGTCGCGCAGCGACTCCGTCCAGGAGGCGAGGGCCTCCACGCGGCGCATCGCGGCCCGCTCCTCGGAGGCGCCGCCGAAGAGGCGGTCCCAGAAGAACACGAGGACGGCGGAGGCGACGCCGGCGACGACCCAGCGCGTCATCAGCAGCACGGCGAGCCCGACGAACGCGGCGAGCGAACCGCGCCGCCCGGCGAACCGGATCAGCTCGCCTGCGCGCTCGCTCGCCTTCTGCTTCTCGTGCTCGGGCTTCGCGGGCAGTCCGCGTACGGCGACGAGGAGCAGGGCGAGACCACCGCCGACGGCGACACCGCAGGCGAGCGCGTAGAGCACGGTGGTGGAGAACAGTCCGCCCATCGTGCCGACGGAGCCGAGGGCGGCGAGGTCGGTGGTGGCCTGTGCCGATGTCGTCAGCGGGTCGGTGGTCATCGGCTCACCCCCACGTTCCGCTGGGCCGGTAGCCGTGGGCCATCAGGTCCTCCAGGCAGGCTATGGGGGCGTGCGGGATCACCCGGCCGTCGGGCGTCTCGGCGAACACCTCGCTGGACAGCACCCGCCCGTCGACGCCGTTGACCTCGCGCACGGAGGTCACCATGCGCTGGAGACGGCCGCCGCTCTGGAAGCCGTTGCGCCGCTGGATGAAGACGACGAAGTTCACCGCGCCGGCGATGAGCATCTGGCTCGCCTCGATCGGCAGCCGCTCGGTGGCCTGGAGGGCGTAGGTGGAGATGCGGTTGAACACCTCGCTGGAGCTGTTGGCGTGGATCGTGGAGAGCGAGCCGTCGTTGCCCTGGGACATCGCGTTCAGCATGGTCACGATCTCGTCGCCGAGCACCTCGCCGACGATGACCCGGGAGGGGTTCATACGCAGCGACCGGCGCACCAGCTCCGCCATCGAAATGGCGCCCTGGCCCTCGGAGTTGGGCAGCCTCTCCTCGAACGCCACCACGTTGGGGTGCAGATCGGGGAAGGTGTCGAGGCCGAGCTCCAGCGCGCGCTCGACGGTGATGAGACGCTCGTGCGGCGGGATCTCGTTGGCGAGGGCGCGCAGCAGCGTGGTCTTACCGGCGTTGGTGGCGCCCGCGATCATGATGTTCTTGCGGGCGCGGACCGCGCAGGCGAGGAAGTGCCCCAGCTCGGGGGTGAGGGTGCCGTTGCCGACGAGGTCGGAGATGAACACCTTGCCCATGCGGGCCCGGCGGATGGACAGCGCGGGCCGGCGGGCCACGTCCATGACGGCCGACAGACGCGAACCGTCCGGAAGCCGCAGGTCGAGCTGCGGGTTGGCGGAGTCGAAGGGCCGGGACGACAGACCGGAGTAGGCGCCCAGCACCTGGATCAGCTCGATGAGCTCCTCGTCGGTCTCCGCGACCGGCTCGCCACGCTCCTCGCGCCCGTCGGAATAGCCGACGAACACCTGGTCGCAGCCGTTGATGTCGATGTTCTCGACCTCGGGGTCGTCGAGCAGCGGCTGGAGGCGGCCCACCCCGAAGAGGGCCGCGTGCACGGCGGCCGCGTACTGCTCCTCGGTCTCCGCGTCCAGCGGCGTACGGCCCGCGTTGATCTCGGAGCGGGCGTACTCCTCGAGTATCTGGGCTATGACGGCGCGGGCGTACTGCCGCTCGTCCTCGGTGGACATCGGCGTGACGCCGTTGACCTGGTCGAGGCGGCGCTGCTCCGCGATCCGGTCACCGGCCTCCTGGCGGAACCGCTTGACCAGCGAGTGGTCGACAGCGGTCATCGCCCGGCTCCGTGACCCTGCGGCGGCGGGGCGGCGTGCTGGGCGGCGTGCGCCTGCTGGGCGGCCTGGGCCTGCGCGGCCCACGCGGCGCCGTACTGCTGGTACACGTCGGCGGTGACCTTGCGGGCCGAGCGGATCAGCAGCGACTTGTCCAGCCGGCCGCGGCGGCGCCCGGCGAGCTGCTCGGCGCCGGCCGGGTCGTCGGCGAGGGTGCCGACCACGCGGGCGCCGGTCTGGGCGTGCACGAGCATGTCGTTGACCTGGCCCGCCAGCTTGGCCGCGTTGCCCGGGTCGGCGACGAGGACGACGCCGATGACGGGGCTGTTCAGGGTGGCGGCGCCGCGCGACCCGCCGTGCAGCTTGCCGGCCAGCGCGGCCGCCCGGTCCCGCACCCGGGCCAGCGCCTCGGGCTCGGTGCGCGAGACGAGCAGGACGAGGGAGGCGTGCGGGAACAGCTCGACGGCCGGGGTGTCGCCGCTGATGCGGCCGCAGTCGGCGATGACGTCGGCGGGCGCGTTGGGCGAGTCGGCGAGGGAGGCGAAGGCGTGCCCGAGGGTGGGCCACAGCCCGGCCAGACCGGCGGCCTGCTCGGCGATGCCGAGCCCGACGAGCACTTCGAGTCCGCCGCTCAACGGCTGGACGTGATCCCAGAGTTGGTCGGGCACGAGACCGCGCCGCGCGGTGGCGGCGATGGACAGCATGCCGGTGTTGGGGTTGAGCGGGCCGCCGTGCGCGGCGGCGCTGCGGTACACGAGGTCACCGCCCGCCGGGTCGGTCTCGGCGAGCAGCACGCGGCGCGGCCAGACCGCCGCGAGGGCGACGGCCGCGGTGGTGACGCCGGGGGAACCCTTGTCGGCGGCGAGGGCGATGAGGGCCATGGGTCGGGTGCCGCCTTCTAGTTGCCAGGGACGAGGACGAGCGCCACCTCGCCGTTGGAGGCGGCCTGGGTGAGCGCCGTGGCCTGTGCCTCGTCGACGAGGAGCGTGACAGGGAGGTTGCTGCTGCTGACGAGCTCGTCGCCGCCCTTTTCCTGGACGTAGTTGACGAGGGCCTTCTCAACGATGACGGAGTTGCCGCCCCCGGAGCCGGCCGAGCCACCGTCGCCGTCGTCACCCGACCCGGACCGCGAGGTGCCGCCGACGCGGTACGCGGCCACGGTGACACCGTTCTTGAGCCCGGCCGGGTACTGCCCCTCCTTCAGGGACACACCTACCAGGGCCTTACCCTCGGGCACCTTGGCCTCCGAGCCGAACATCTCACCGACGGCGACCACGCCGGCGGGGATGGTGGTGACGGCCTTCAGCTTCTTCAGGGCGTCGAGCTGGGACCACTGGACGTAGTGGATACCCGGGTCCTCGGCGACCATCACCGACGTGGTGTTGCTGCCGTCGACCGACTGTCCGGCCGGGATCTCCTCGGTGATCTTGACGACCTCGATGCGGTCGCCGGCCTGCAGCACGAGCATGGTGGCGCCGAGGGCGCCCACCAGGATCAGCAGCACGGCCAGCGCAGCGAGGGCGGGCTTGCGCTCGCGGGGCGGAGTGGGAAGCCGGTCACCGACCGACGGCCCGGCCGGAGCCGCAGATCGACCCGCGCCCGCCCCCGTACGCTCCTGGATCTTCACGCAGCCGCTCCCCGTACACCCAAGATGATGTCTGCCAAGTTCCCTGAAATCCCGGACACTTCACCCGCGTCCGCTCGCGCGCGGACATGCGGGACGCGTCGGACGTACCCGCCCTGATCGGGGCGGATACCCAACGCGTAGGTGAGTGTCAAGCCATCGCACCGTATCAGCCGGGCATACGGCCCTCAAGACAGAAGTGGCCCCGCTCACCTCGGGGGCCGGAGGGGTGCTCACCAGCAACTTCACGGTTGAACGACCACGTCGCAGGGAGTCGTTCACGGCCAGACACCGTATCCCCCGGGCGAACGGTGCGGGATGAATCACCTTCAGCGCCCCACCCCTCACGCGCCACGCATCAACTCCTCACGATTCGCCCACGAACAGCGAGGAGCGATGGGCGGATTCGCCCGGTTCGGTGACGGGGTGTGCGTCGGGCCGGGGTCACCCGACGGGGCGGCGTGGCGAAACCGGAGGCCACGCGGATACCGTCATCGACCTGACTGCACTTCTGTCTCACGGGGAGTCACTGTGAAGCGCCGTTCCTTGCCCATCGCTGTAGCGTTCGCCGCGACATCGGCTCTGTTGCTGACGGGGTGCGGTGGTGACGACGGCGGGTCGAAGGCCGGCGACGAGATCGCGGGGGCCGACACCGACAAGAGCACGGCGTCGCCCTCCTCCGGCGCACCCGAGGTGTCTGCCGAGCGTCCGGACATGACCCTGCCCGAGGACGTGGAGGAGCGGTTCGAGGGCTGGAAGACCGGTGACGCGACGAAGGACGCGGTCCTGGCGGACGCGGGGAGGGCGCAGACGGCGGTGACGTACGCCGTCACGAAGGGGGACCCCAAGTCCCCCGCGCTGAGCTTCTACCAGTCCGGCACCGCCCTCGCGGGCAGTCAGGACTGGGTCAAGGGGATCGTGGACGCCGGACTCACCTACTCCGGGTCGGTGCGCTACTTCGCGCCTGAGATCAGCGTGTTCGACAAGGAGTCGGCGGGCGTCTCGTACTGCGCCGACGAGAGCAAGGCGTACAACAAGGACCGCAAGACGAACAAGGTGGACAAGACTCCCGCGACCGACGACTCCTTCGTGCTGTACAGCACGCGTCTGGAGAAGAACGACGAAGGGGTCTGGCAGACCACCAAGCTCGAGTCGGAGCGGGGGAACAAGAAGTGCGTGCAGTGAGGGCACGTCGTCGCCTACTGGCCACAGCGGCGGTTGCCGGAATACTCGCCCTTCTGCCCGGACCGGCGTTCGCGTGGGGCACTCCAGGGGCGTCGAACGGCCAGAAGACGGAGACGAGCGGCACCCGCGAAGGCGCCAGCCTCGTGTCGAAGGTCGTCTACAGCGGCTCCACCTCCGGCTCCCGAGGCGGCGGCAACGGCGGCGGCGCCCTGCGGCCCGTGGGTGACTGGACCCCGCCCGCCTGCTGGTACGAACCCCGCTCGGCGGAGCAGTTCCGTGACTACGTCGAGTCCATGTACGAGGAGACGGTCAACACCCCCGGCCAGCACAGCTATGCCAAGCAGTCGGCCGGCATGTTCCGCGACGACTACAAGGACGGCACGTACAAGAACTACAACCTCGACAAGAAGGACGAGGGCTCCTTCTGGGTCGCCGTCCGTGACGAGGACCGCTGGATGGAGCCCGAGGCGCAGGCCTGCGACAAAGCGCCGTTCTGGGTCGAGAACGGCGACCCCGTCCCGGTCGAGAACGCGGTCACTCCCGAGGTGCTCGCCGAGCTCGCCTACAACCGCGTCCGTCTGCCGGCGGCCGAGGTGACCCTCAGGCCGGAGGCCGCCACCAAGGTGAATCTGCCGACCTGGGCGTGGCTGGACAAAACCAGGTTCAAGGAGACCTCGGTGACCGCCTCGATCGCCGTGGGCGGGCTGAACATCCAGGCGACCACCACGGCCAGGCCCGTCTCCCTGAGGCTGGAGCCCGGTACGCCGGACGCCGAGACGTACCCCGCCTCGGGTGAGTGCGTGATCAACACCGACGGCTCGATCGGGGAGCCGTACACCCGCGGCAAGGCGGACCGGACTCCGCCCTGCGGGCTGAAGTACCTGCGCTCCTCCGGCGACGGCACGTTCACGTTGCGGGCCACGATCACCTGGGACATCTCCTGGACCGGCACCGGCGGCGCCGGAGGCGACCTCCCCGACGGGACCTTCGGCAACGACCAGGCGGTCACCGTTCAGGAGATCCAGTCCGTCAACCGCTGACCTCCGCCCCGTCACACCAGTCCAACGCGCCCTCGGCCCACTTCGCCCTGGCGAAACCGGAAACCGCCCCGATACCGTCTGTGCTCTCGACTGCACTTCTGTCTCACGGGGAGTCACTGTGAAGCGCCGCACCTTGCCCACCGCCGCCGCGTTCGCCGCCGCGACGGCCCTGCTGCTCACGGCTTGTGGAGGCGGGGACGACGGGTCCACCGACAGCGACGAGATCGCCGGCGCCGGCCGGCAGTCCGAGCAGCCGAGCAAGTCGGCGGAGCCGGGGGCGCCGCAGGAGGACAAGCCTGACGGCGTCGACGTGTCGCTGCCCGCGGACATGAACCTGGTCTTCGACTGGGACAAGCCGGGTGACAAGAATGAGGCGGCAGCAATGGATGACGCCGCGAACTACGTCCGGGCCATCTACCACGGCATCGACAAGCGCTCGACCGACGACGCCGCCCTGGTGGCCTACTCCAAGGGGCAGGGACTGAAGTACGGCCAGACGCAGATCGACGCCAGGCTCGACGGCGGGTGGACGGCCACCGGCACCCGCCGTCATTACCAGGCCACCACGCGCTCGACACCAGCCGGGGACACCGTCGAGGTGGCTTTCTGTGTCGACTCGACCAAGTTCTATTCGAAGGAAGTGAAGACCGGAAAGGTGCATAGGGGTGCACCGAGCCTGTCGGACTTCGACTACTTCAAGATCATCATGGTCAAGATGCCCACCAGTGACGGCCTCTGGCAGGCGTCCGAGGTGTACGTCGAGGGGAAGGCGGCGAAGTGCCAGTGACCAGGTCATGGGCCGCTTCCGCCGCCGTCGTCCTCTCCCTGACTCTGGGTCTCACCCTCACAGGTACGGCCTACGCCGGCGAGATCCCCAGTAACACCGAGGGCGGGATGGAGCAGTCGGGCGGCAACGACGACAGCGGCATCTACGCCGCAGCCCGCATCACGTACTCCGGCTCCGTGGCTCCGAACGGCGCCTCCGGCAACGTGACGTCCGCGGACGTCAACTGGACTCCCCCGCCCTGCTGGTACGCCCCCTATCTGGGAGCCAAGGACTTCAAGGCGAAGATGTCCAAGGACATCGAGCGCCAGTTGAAGACCCCCGGCATCGGCAGCACCGCCGGCTCCGCCCTCACCGAGCTGAAGCGGCACTACGAGGCGGGTTACGGCTGGTCCGACAACCCCGGTTACGAGGACTACAACGTCGACAAGGACGGCGAGGGCATGTTCTGGGCCGGTGTCGAGAACCCGAACGAACCGGACGTGCTCAAGCGGAGCTCCTGCAACGACCTTCCCTTCTGGGTGGACAACGGCGAAGCACCGCCGCCCCGGTACGAAGAGGCCATCACGCCTCAGATCCTCGCGGCCCTGGCCTACCAGCACATGCAACTGCCCGACACCGAAGTGACCCTCGCACCGGAGCAGACCACCAAGGTCAACCTCCCGACCTGGGCATGGCTCGACAAGGCCGTGTTCGACGAGGTGCAGGCGACGGCATCCATCGATGTGCCGGGCTTCGACCTCCAAGCCACAACGACAGCAAGGCCGGTGTCCTTGACCCTTGAGCCCGGCACCGACGACGCCGTGACCTACCCGCCCTCCGGCGAGTGCGTGATCAACGACGACGGTTCAATCGGCGAGCCGTACGCGAGAGGCAAGGCGAACCGCACCCCGCCGTGCGGCATCAAGTACCTCCGCTCGTCGGGCAACGGCACGTACAACCTCCAGGCCACGATCACCTGGGACATCTCGTGGACCGGCACCGGCGGGGCCGGAGGCGACCTGCCCGACGGCACTTTCGGCAACGGCCAGGCGGTCACCGTCCAGGAGATCCAATCCGTCAACCGCTGACAGCGCACCGGTCACGGCTCCGCCCGCGCGTCGGGCGGAGCCGCACGGATGTCACGGGCCTTTGGCCCGTCACACCACCCAGTGCAGGGAACCAGCGATGGCCTCGCACAAGCGCAGCATCGGACCGGACATGCCGACGACCGGCGCGGAGAACGAAAGCGTGAGGTAATCCGTCCCGCCCGGCAGGACCACATGAAGGTCCAGGGACGTGGGTCCCACGACCCGGACGGCGCGGCCCGCCGGGAGGTCCACCACCCCGACCTCACGCCACGCGCCCTCCTCACCTTCCCGGACCTCGATCCACGCCGCGAACGCCTCGGGGTCGGCCGGTGTCTCGCCCGGCGGCATGAGGGAGACGAGCAGGGAGGCCGGGAGGCCGCCGTTGCGCGAGAGCGTCAGGAGGTAGAACTCCATGGCGCCCCGCGCCCGCCCCGCCTCCGCGGTGTTGCGCAGGGTGGCCCACACGTTCCGCGTCAGCTCGGCCGGCACCTGCCGGCCGTCCGCCTGCTTCTCCACGAAGGTCTTCAGCTGACGACGCCAGCGGTCCTGCGTCAGGTCGACGCGGAACCACTCCCGCGGAACGAGCAGCCGGTAGTCCCGGGCACCGGACGTCACGGGTGCGGCGTCGCTCTCGGACGACTCGCTCACCCCGGCATCACCAGGGGTCCCCCAGACTCGTCGAAGAGACGGACACTCTTCACGATGCCGGCGAACATCGCGGAGAAGACGTCCCACCCCTCGACCGTGGGCGTCCCCATCTCCAGCACCAGGACGGTGCCGTTGGTCAGCGGGATCTGCACCTGGATGAACGACGTCCAGATCGGCTCGTCCTGACCCGACTGGGTCAGGGCGCCGTCGACGTTCGAGGCACGGTTGCCTACGCACGTCACCGCCGGACCGCACGGCAACTGCACCTCGTCGACCTGCCCAAGCCCGAGGTGCCGCATCGTGCTCGCGATGAAACCGGCCGGGTTCCGGCCTGCCCTCTCATCGAGGTCAAGGAGGCTGACGTTCACCGTCGCCGTGCAACGGACGCCGTCGACCTCGGTGTTGACGAAGCCCGCGTACTGCACACCGGCCTCGATGAACTCGTCGTAGTGCGCCGCGCACATCGCGGCGTACTGCAGCTGCACCTCCTCGTCGGCGCCGGGCAGCGCCTGCTTGGCCAGAGCGACCAGCTGGTCCGCCAGCTCGTCCAGGTCGTCCGCATCGAAGGGAAGCTCGAAGAACCCCTCGGGCATGATCCAGCGGACCTCTATGCCGTCGCCTCCGGTGAGCGCGCGCTGCGCCGTCTCAGCCGTTTCCGTGGTCATTCGCACCCTTGCTTCGGGACTGTTCACGGTCGTCCACCTCGGGACGGAACGTCGCGGCGAACGGGTAGGGCCCGTAGTGCGGATAGTGGGCCGGGATTTCCGCCCCCCCGCGCCGGGCGATGTGCGCGATCTGGCGGTACTTCGCCGCGCGTGCCCGCAGATTCTGCCGGACCGGGTCGCCCCATTGCCTCATCCCGCTGCGTGCGAAGAAAAAGATTTGCGTCAGCAGGACGACCGCCGCGACCGCCAGGTAGGCGTTGCGGGAGGCGGGGGTCTCCCAGTACTGGGCGACGCCGCCCCAGTACACGACAGCTCCAAAGCCGACGAGCGCGAGCGGCGCTCCATGTTTCAAGCCCGCATTGAACATCTCCTCCTCGTCGGCATGCCGCCGGTGCAGCATTTCGAGCACCGCCTCGTCGTCGAGGAAGTCGAACCGAAGCTCTCGTCCCGCTTCCTCGGCGGCCTGCTTCGCCTCCGGCACGCCGGCAATCACAGAGCCGTCGACCAGCGTGACGATGTCCCCGCCGCGTCTGCCGATGAACTGCCTCGGTCCCAGTTCCTGCTCATTTGCTGTCATGGCATCTGCTTTCCACTCGTAGGTAGGCGCGGCCTATGCCGCGAGGGCGGCGTTGAACGCCTTCGGCGAAACGCTCGGGGCGGGGCGAGGGCTGGGGCGAGGCGAGGGCGACGGCGTGGGATTTGGCGCGGTGGCCTTGGGCGGCTCCTGGTAACCGGTCCGACCGCCGTTTTCACCGCTGAGCATGCGGTTGAGAGCGCTTGCAAGACCCGCTCCCTTGACAACGGCGGTGATCTTCCTGCCTTCGACGGCACCTAGAGCGGTTCTTGCCAAGACCTTGTTGGTCAGATTGACGGCCACCCCATTGAAGAAGTTGTGCCCGACGCCCTTCACTGCCGCCACACCGCTGAACCTGATACTCCCCAGCACCTTGAGTCCTTTAAGTCCCTTGATCGCTTTGAACCCCTTCAAAGCCCCCAGGCCCGGAAGGACTCCCAACGCATCGGCGCCCAGCTTCAACCAGTCGACCTTCCCGCCGCGCACCGTCATGTCGTACGCATGACCGGCAAGGGCCGCCGCGCTCGCCACCACGGCCAAGGTCGCGAAGATCGGCGCCAAGAACTGGAGTGGCGGGACGAACGCGCAAATGACCGCCAGGACGGACAGGACTGCCGAGATGTTCGACAGCATGTCGGCCCAGTCCGCCAGAAGATTCATGAATCCGCCGGGATCCCGGACCGCATCGTGATGCACGACGTTCCTAATATGACGAGCGGCCTTGTCCCCGGCGTCGTCATAGATCTCCCTGGCGTCCTTCACCGCCTTGCGGGCGCCCCCGATGCGGCGCAGCGCCTCGGCCCGCTTCTTGACCCACCGCTCGTACTCCTCTTTCTCCGCCGCGGGAATATCGAGCACCGTCGGGTATTTCTCGGTGAACTTCTTCACCTCACCGTCCGCAAGGTCGTGGTCGGCTTTCGCCTCACGGTAGTCGGCGAGGGCCTTGTCCGCCTTGCGCTGCGCTCGCCGAATTTCACTGGCGAACTGGTCCGAGGTTCCTTCGCTCACTTCCTCGCCGACAGCTTTCGCCGCTTCGTCGTAGCGTTCGAAGGACTTCTTCAGTTTGTCCGCCGTACCGCCGGCGAGGTCGTGGAAGCCTTTGCCAGCCTCGCTGTCCCAGCCCTCGACGGAGGCCAACGCTTTGATGACTCGGGACTGTTCGTCGATCATGTCGGCCATCTTGCGCAGCTTGCGGCCCAGTTCGGCGACCTCCTCGGGGTCGCCTGGCGTCGGGTCGTCGTGCCACAGCGGCGGCCAGTCGGCGTCTGTCCTGCTCACTTCTTCCCCTTGCTCTGCGCCTTGGCGTCCCGTATCGCCTTGGCCAGCTCGCGGTCGATGTCGTCGTACGCCTTGGCCGCGGTCCGGGTGAACTCCGACAGCTGTTCGAGCTCCTTCATGAGCTTCTTGCGCGTCTTCTTCCAGGTGTCCCCGAAGTCGGAGAACGCGTCCTTGAGGCCGCCGTGGCCTATCGCGCTGCCGTACTCGTCCGCAGGATTTCCGTGCTTCTCGAACTCGCCGTGAATCTTCGCCAGGTCACGTGAGCATTGTTTGATGGCGGCAAGGTCCGCCTTTACATGATCCCCCATGTTTTCATTCCTTTCTCACCTGTACGTATCCGCAGCACGACTCCACAAGGGCGAGCGCGACCGTCCGCTCGCTCCATCGTCCCGACCCTGCACAGGAGATACTCTCAGTAGACCGATCCGGTTCGACATCGGCAAGGAGATCGTTGCCATGGCACACAGGAGCAAACGGGGCGGAATCGCGGAACACCTCGACACTCACTCCGAAGCAGGCGAATGGTACGGATCGGGAAAATCCCGCAGCCTCCGGCCGATGTTCTGCAAGCCGCGCGTAACCCAGCGCTCCGTCCGGCCTGCCGACCGCCGTTGGCCATGATCGGTACGGTACTTGGCGCCCCTTTTCTCCCTCTCCTCCCTCTCCTGAGCCTTCTGGCCCGAGCACGAGACGCGGGATCTCGACGGCATCGCGGCTCTGCGCTCTGAGCGAGACGTACCCGCTGACGCGGACAAGGGCGTCGACGTCGCCCACCGCCGTGTCGAGCACTTCGTCCCGGTCCCGGACAGTGACCTCGACCGGTACCTGTCCTTCTCCCTCAGCGCCGTGATCGCGCCCGGCTCGGATCCCGCCTTCTACGACACCCTCGTGGAACTGTTCGAAGCCGTGATGGGAACCTTCCGCTGGGCCTACGCCTGACGGTCCCGCCCCGCGACCCACGTCCCCGACGAAAGAGACCTCTCAATGTCCGAAGGCACCCTGTGGAGCGCCGACCTCGGTGAGCTTCACGTTGATACGGATGCCAACAAGGGCCTTTGAGGCTACCTCTGACTCCAGATGGGCAAGAAGACGTTCAAGGATTGGCTGGACGCAAGGCTGGCGGATCTGGCCGCCGCACACAACACTGAACTCACCCGCAAACTTCGCCGTTTCCACAAGAGCTTCTACGAGCAGACGATCGTCACGATTCGGGACACGGTCTAAAGGGTGTTGCACAACGGCGATCACGACGGGATCCGGTCACTCGGGGCAAGATCAACTGTCCAGTTGTGGGTCGATTTCCACCGTCCCGACAGCGTCTTCGAAGACCCCTACGGGAGATCGTTTCCTGTTGTGCAACACCCTTTAGGCCGATGAGGCGTTCATCTACCACCCGTTCCGCTGACCTACATGCCCTTGGTGATGCACGCCACCTGTATTCACTGCGACGCCCGTGACGCGTCCGCCTGCGAAGGAATCACCGCGGCCACGGTGCCGCACCCGGAGATCCCCGAGTGGCAGCAGCGAACCGACAGCATTCCGTTCGCCTCGCCGCACCCGAGCGAGGACGGGGTCCGGGTCACCCGTTCCTACCCCGGGGACAGCACCATCATGATGACCTTGGTGACGTACCACTGGCACACAGCGCCCGGCCTCCCCGACGTCATGCTCCGCGGGCATCACGACGATCCGGAGGTGATCGCTGCGGCGATGGAGCCACTGGACGACTTCGCACGGACGCTCCGACTTCCCGGGGTGGCCCAATGACCGGCACCACCGGGGCGATGTCAAGCGGTGAGCCGGCCCCGGTCCGGGACACGTTGCCAGGCCGCCAAGCGGTACGCGGTCCGGCAGTCGTCCCTTGACGACGTCTGAGGCGTGGGCCCTGCGACTCAGCGGTGTGGGACCTCCTCGATCACCGTTTCGCTGAAGCGCCACACCCCCCGGTTACCGGCCGCCTCCGCGCGCAGCCCCTCCTCCCAGGCGATCCGGGCAGCCCGGCCGTGTGTCAGATCGGGGTATTCCCCCGGGGACACCTTGATGTAGCCGCGCCGGTCGGCGGGATACGCCCGCAGCGCCTCCCGCAGCTTCTCCTCCTGCTCCCGTCGCAAGCGCGCCCGGCCGACGGCCTCACCCATGTCCCTCTCGGTCACGGCCCCCCGCCAAGCCATCCACACGACCGAGCCGACAGCGGCCAGCGCGAACCCCGCGGCGCCGAAGACTTCCCCGGTGGCGTCGGCCTGCCCCGGCGTCTGCGGCCGGAGGTCGGCCTCCGGGTCCTCGATGACGGTCACCCTCTGCCCGACGTCGTAGAGGTCCGGCGTAGTCCGCATCTCGGGCCCGGGAACACGCGTCCCGTCCTCGTGCTCCAACGTGTAGTACGAGCCACGGTTGTATCGCTCACCCACCACTGTGGCGACCACCGTCTCCCCACGCTGCTGCAACGTGAGGTCCTCCCGCCCGATGCCCGCGACCCCCACCGCCAGCGACGACACGACCACGATGAAGAGGGCCGCATACGAGCTCGACCCACGTGCCCCGAATTTCCTGATCCCCAGCAACAGCAGCGCCCCGTGCACCACCCACAAGGGAACCTGCACCACGAGGCCGACATCATCAGCCAGGACGTACATCCCGGCGATGACGGCAAGCACGTAGCACCCGAGGCCCGCCGCCCACGCCACCCGACGCCGCATCAGCCCTCGCTTCCCGCCTCGCCTCGCGCTTCCGTTTTTCCTACAGCATCTCTCAGAACTCCACAGTCAACGTCGGCGCGATGCCGTCCACAACCTCTTCCAGCTCGTCGGTCAGTCCAGGCACCGACCAGGATGCCAACAGCATCACCGCGGCCTGCGAACCGGTCGGCAGGACCCCGTACGTGACGGTCTCCAGGAGGACCCCCGAAGCCGTGCCCGAGGCTCCGCTCATCGCCAGGTTCTGACGGATGCGTACGGCCGGGCCGGCCGGCAGTTCCGTGCGTGTGATCTTCGGCCCGCCGAAGTCGTCAGCGCTGAACGTCTCGGCCAGCCAGTCCAAGGTGAGGTGGGGGACCGTCTCGTCGGGCCAGATCAGGTCCACCTCCAGCAGGGCAAGGGCCGAGTCGAACCCGTCCAGGTACAGGGCGAAGGCGTAGAACGGATCCCTGCTGCGGCTGTCCTCCGCTCGCGTGCGGAGGTCTCGTCGCAGTGTCCTTCGGTCCAGCTCATGGCCCGCTGCCCGACCCCGTTCGTACAGCTCCACCGCTGTGCTCCTGGCCCACCCCTTCACGTCGTCCGACGCTTCCAGCGGCAGGGGAACCCAGTTGGTCGGGACGACGATCCCGCATGTACGGATGTCACTCACGGCCGCTGCTACCCGCCCTCCACCTCAGCGAGCCCGCCACCGCGTCGAAGAGCTCGACCATCGTGTCGGCAATCTGTACGAGGGGCGTGGAAAAGGTCAACAGCAGATGCGCCCCTGTACCAGGCACCGGCACCTGGTAGTCCAGCGTGACCGATGGGAGAGTTTCACCGTCGCCACGACCCGCACCAGCGCATCCGCGTCGGCGCACCGCGGTCCCCGCAGCCAGTTCGACCGCCGATGCGTCAGCCGCCTCGGTCACGCTGCCGGGCGGCAGCAACGTCACCAGCAGCGAAGCCGGAACCGTCAGCGCACCCGCCTGCTGCATGCTGAGATACAACTCGATGCCGCCCTGGTCGTAGGCCGCAGCGGCCTGCGCCAGAAGCTCCTCCCTGAGCCGTCTCTTGAGGTGCGGGACGTTGTCCGCCCCACCGAACCGTCGGTCTACCAGAGCGTCGACCGAACGCTCCCGGCTTTCCGGTTCGACTCCGACGCGGAACCAACCCTCAGGGAGCAACAACTCGTAGTCGACGGGTGTGACCGTCATTCGTCACCCCGCCCCTTCTCCGACCGCCCGGTCGAACCACATACGGCTGAACAACACCCGGCACAGCTGTGGCACCACAACCACCCCCACAGTCAGCCCGGCCAGGACGCCGGCCGGGACCGCCGCACCCATACCGCCGATCAGCCCCGGCAGGAACACGGCGCTCAACAGAACGAGCACAAAGGGCTCGTTCCTGCCGACGACCGAGCCGTACCAACCCGTCCGCCTCCGAGCCTCCGCCCCACCCATGGGCGCCATGCACCGGGCGTCCTCCGCGAGGACATGCCCCTCGGACCAGTGCTGGACACCCTCGGCCTGCTGGTGCCGTTCGTCCGAGACCGGAACTCCCAGCGCCCGCACGAGGTCCTTCCAGACGGCCTCTCCCTGCGGTCCCGCAAACCAAGGGGCCCATGGCAAGAGCGCCCGCCCCTCACCGTCCCCGTCCCGGAACTCGACCGCGAGAGGGCATCCGGACTCCGGTGCGACAAGCCTGGACAGCCGCGTCACCCCGTGGTTGCCGCGGCGTGCGAGCCAACGCTCCTCGCCCACCGTGTTCGTCAGGACGATGTCCTCCGGCAACACCCGCACCCCCGCCGTCCGCAGGAACCGCTCAGTCACGGCCTCTCCCGCTCCCGGTGACGGCTTGACCGACACCGTCCCGGCGAAGGCGCCACACCGTCGCCTGCGCCACCACGCCGACACGCGTACGACGACATCCGCACCGGGGAGAAGGACCAACGCGCCCGCCGCGACACCCCTCGTCCACGGGGGACCGCCCGCGAAAGCCGCCACCAGCGCGGCGAACCACCCCAGCGTCCCCAGTGCCCGGACGCAGCTGTGCCACTGCGGCAGCACTCTGTGTTCTGCCCGGGCCACCTGGCTGCCGCTTCGCCCGCCGCCCTGTGCCGCCGGGTCCCACGGCTCGTCACTCACCTCCAGCGGGATCCCAAGGCGCGTGACCAAGTCCTCCAGACCGGTCCGGCGCAGACACTGCGCAGGCGACAGCTCCAGCACGCCGACCAGTTCCGCCTCGGGCAGCCACGCCGCGAGAGGCACCCGGAGCAAGTCGTCCCCGTCCGCTCCTTGGAACACGAGGACGCCCCAGCGGTCACCGGGCGACTGCCGCACCGTTCTCCACAAGTCTCCCGGCGGAACGTGGACGGCGCGCCGGATGCCGCCCTCACCGACCGGGAAGCGGCGCTCCCGCAACCGCGCGTCCCGTACGACCAGGTCGTGGCCGTCGGTGAACAGGCGCGCCCGGCGCACCGCGTGGGTGTTGTGCGGTGGCATCCCCGCGGGGCGCACCACCGGCTCCTCTGCCGTCTCCGGCGGCGTCCGCCGGTACGCCGGGCAGTGGGCTGTCGGCCTGCTCGCCTCAGTCACCCTGGGCCCCGTTCATCCGTTGCTCGTTGTCATGGCGGCCTTGACTCCGGTCGCCTCCCAGACCCCGTCGTCAAGTCCCGACACCCCGGCGAGGTCACCGACGGGGCCGGTGACCTCCCCCTTGTCCAGCAGGTCCGTGGTCGACGCGACGGCGGTGGAGCCGGCCCAGATCCGGGTCTGCGTCTGGAAGACGTCGGTCACCGCCCGCACACCGCTGTCGGCGCGGAGCGTGTGGGACATCCGGCTCAGGCCCTTCTCCAGGTCCGCGATGCCAGGGTCGCTCACCCCCGGCCGGACGCCGCGCCAGGTGTCGGCGTCGCCGAGCCGGCGGAGGTCGCTCAGCCGCAGGTCCTTGACGGCCCTAAGGCTGTCGGCGGACTCCTCATAGATGAGCCGGGGATCGAAGGCATCCGCCAGCCGCTGCGCCCCGGGGAACCAGCCCTTGGGAGCGGTGGCCACGGCCCGTGCCGCGGACTGCCCACGCACCGCGCTGCCGCTGAGCTCGTTGGCCGTTCGCCACGCCTTGTTGACGGCCCTGTTGTATGCCGCAGTACCGGGCTTGGCCTTGATGCTCTGGCGGAGAGCCCGGGCCGCTGCCGACCGCCCCAGGCTCTGGGCTGCCGTCGTCGCTCCCTTGGCGGCGGCAAGAGCACCCCTGCCGATGCCCAGAGTCGCGATGCCCACGACGTCGAGGGCGACGTCGAACCAGCTGCCCTCGCCGGCCGCCGCCAGGAGGGTGTGGCCCACGAGGGAGAAGAGGGTCGCGGCGAGCGCGACGGTGCCGAGGGCCCCGGCGAGGACCGGCCCCAGGACGGGGACCCAGCCGACCAGGAGAGCCAGGGTGCCGCAGACGGTGGCCACCCAGCCAGCGACGTCCAGGGCCGTCTTCATCCACTCGGCGTTGTCGTGTACCCAGTCCTTGACCTTGTCCCAGACGTCGTCCTTCAGGCCGTCATGGTCGATGGCGTGCCGGATGGACTCGCGCGCCCGCCTGGCTGCCGCGTCGCGCACCGCTGTGGCCGCCTCAAGCCGTTTCCTCGCCCCTTCGAGAGCTGTGGCCGCTGCCTCCTGCCGCTTCTCGAGCTTCCGGCGCCGAGGATCGTCGTCGGGTGTGCCGTCGGGAAGACGGTCGAGGGCTCCCGCGCTCGCCGTCTGTTCGTCCACGGCGTCCCGCGCCTCCCGGAGCGCCTTGTCGGCCATCGTCTGGGCCCGGTGCAACTCCGAGGCGTACTGCTGCGAGCAGCCCGCGTCGGACACCTTCTCCCCGAGCGCGTCGGCGGCCGCGTCGTAACGCCTCATGGCCTTCCGGAGCTTGCCCTCGGCCTCCTCGGCCTCGGCGCGAAACTCCTTCGCCGCCTTGCTCTTCCACTGGTCGACGCGGGAGAGCGCCCGGATCTCGTCCGCCTGTTTCCTGATGGATTCGGCTGTCCTTCTCAGCTCCCGGCCGAGCTTCGCCACTTCCTCGGGGTCACCCGGGACCGGATCGGCCTGCTCTCCGATCGCCGCCCACTCCTCGGCCCGCGGGCGCTTCACCTCGCGCCGCCGTGGGTGCCCGGCTTCTGCCGGTCCGTTCGGCGCAGGGCCTCGGCGAGGGCATGATCGACGTCCTCGTACGTTTTCGCCACGGTGGACAGCAGCGTGGACAGCTTCTTCAGCTCGTCCGACAATCGCTCGCGGTGGATTGTCCAGTTGTCACCGAAGTCGTCGAACACGTCGACCAGTCCCTGGTCACCCAGGACGGCCACGCCCAGTCCGTCGGCGGGATTGGCGTTCCGGGTGAATTGCCTGTGGATGTCCGCCAGGGACTTGGAACTCTGCTTGATACGTCCGATGTCGGCGGTCTGGTCCGACAACCTGCCCCCACTGAGTGCGTCACAACACGGCCCGGTGGGACGAGACGTTCCATCACGCCCCGCCCCACCGGCCGGTCTAACCGCACCCGGCGGCCGGAAGTTACTTCCGCGCCGCCTTCGCCAGCTCGTCGTCGATCTGCTCGAACTTGTCCGCCGCCATGGTGAGGTAGTCGCCCATGCCGTCGAGGCCGTCCAGCGTGGTCTTCGCGCCGTTGGTGAAGTCGTCGAAGTTCTCGTCGAAGGCCTTCGAGGAGCTCTTCGTGACGTAGCCCGAGTTGACGAGGTTGTTGATGTACTTGCGGAGGCCGTCCAGCTTCTCCTGAAGCTTTTCCTTCTCCTTCACGACATGCTTGGCAGCTTCCCGCATGTCCTGATATGTGATGTCAAGGTCTTTGGCCATGAAGCCGCTCCCTCTCGCAACGCCGCAGGGCCAACCCCCGTGGCTCCCTTGTTTGCGGAACTGCCGGCCTGCCGTCGCGGCCCCTGCGGCTCAGGGGCCTTTCGGGCCCGCCGGTACGATCGTCCGCTCTTGCGGCAGAAGCTTACGGGGGTGAACTGCGCCGCCACATCCCCACCTTGTGAAGGCAACGGTCACAAGCTGTGGACGCCGTTGCTGCCGGGAACACCGGGCCCGCTCCCCGACTGCCTTCCGGGCGGGGCGAGCCGATATCGTCGGCGGGACTGTGCGCCGCGGGGTGGAAGCGGCCGCAGGGCCTGGGGAGGACAAGCGTGCGCCTGACTCTGACCGTCGTCGATCCGTACGGCGGGGACTCCGCCGATGTCGTACTCGATGCCGATCCCGAGTCGACCGTGGGCGACGTCGCGCGTGAACTGGCCGCGCAGGTCGGGCTCACCGGCGCGCAGGTCATCCCCATCGGGCACCAGGGGCGGACGCCCGGCGGGAACACGCCGATGGTGTACGTCGACGGGTACGCCGTCGACCCCTCCGCGACCGTCGTCGGCTCCCCCCTGCGCGACGGCGCCGTCGTCTCCCTCCAGGACCCCTCCGGCTGTCTGCCCGGCGAGCCCACCGGCCTCGTCGAACTGCGCGTCGTCGGCGGACCCGCCGCCGGCTTCGTACACCGGCTCGGCGTCGGGCGCTACGACATCGGCAGCGGCAACGCCTCCTACGTCCGCGTCGACGACCCCGAGGTCGAGGCCCGCGCGCTGACCCTCTCCGTCGCCACCGACGGCACCTGCCAGGTCGTCGTGCACGGCGAGCACGACACCGTCACCCTCGACGGCGAGCCCATCGCCGACGCCCAGGAGCGCCGGGAGGAGGAGAAGCGCCGCGCCGAGAGCAGCGGCGACGAATCCGACGGTTCCTCCAAGAAGAAAAAGAAGCCCAAGAAGAAAAAGAAGAAGAAGGACGACAGCGGCAGTAAGGGGCCCAAGCGCGGCGGACGGTTCGACTGGCCGCTCGGCGGGCAGATCGCCGTCGGGAACAGCCTCCTCGAACTCGTCCGCTACTCCCCTCCCAACGCCGCCCTCAAGTGGTCCGACGACGGCGTCGGGCTCGACTACAACCGGCCGCCCCGGCTCCGCCGGCCCGAGCGGCAGACCAACTTCCGGCTGCCCTCCAAGCCGCGCGACTACGAGGCCCGGCCCCTGCCCTGGATCATGGCGCTGACGCCGCTGGTCGGCGCGGTCGTCATGGCGACGCTCTTCCAGCGCTGGTACTACCTGATCATGGCGGCGCTCAGCCCGGTCCTCCTCTTCGCCAACTACTTCAACGACAAGAAGCACGGCCGCAAGTCCCACGCGAAGGAAGTCAAGGAGTACAAGGAGCAGAAGGCCCGGATCGAGAAGGACGCCCAGGACGCGCTGGTCCAGGAGCGCGACGACCGGCGGCACGCCATCCCCGACCCGGCGACCGTGCTGTCCCTGGGCACCGGGCCCCGCACCCGCCTGTGGGAGCGGCGCCGCACCGACCGCGACCATCTGCTGCTGCGGTTCGGCACCGGGCAGATGCCGTCCGAGGTGGTCCTCGACGACCCCGAGCAGGACGACCACCGGCGCCAGGTCACCTGGAAGATCGAGGACGCCCCGGTCGCCCTGAACCTGCGCGGGCTCGGCGTGATCGGCGTGGCCGGGCCCGGCGACTCAGCGCGTGCGCTGGGGCGGTGGGCCGTCGGGCAGACCGCCGCGCTGCACAGCCCGATGGACGTGCAGTTCTACGTGCTGAGCGAGAACTCCGCGCAGGAGTCCTGGGACTGGGTGCGCTGGCTGCCGCACGCCCGTCCCTCCGGCGGTCACGACGTGAACGTCCTCATAGGCACCGACGCCGAGACGGTCGGCGCCCGCATCGGCGAGCTGACGCAGATCCTCGACGCCCGTAAGAAGGCCGCCGAGCAGAACCGCTCGCAGGGCACGACGTTCAGCGACCCGGACATCGTGGTCGTGTGGGACGGCTCGCGGCGGCTGCGGTCGCTGCCCGGTGTGGTGCGGCTGCTGCGCGAAGGCCCCTCGGTGTCGATGTACGCGATCTGCCTGGACGCCGAGGAGCGGTTCCTGCCCGGCGAGTGCCAGGCGTTCGTCGTGGCCGAGCCGCACGCCGAGGAGCAGGAGAGGCAGCACAGCGACCGTGCGGCCGCCCAGCCGGCCATGGCGGGCGGCTTCCCCTCCTTCCAGGCGTGGCACGGCAACGCCCCCGAGCCCGGCCGCGGCGCCGAGCAGGCGCCCGAGAAGCTGCGGCTGCGCGTGGAGGAGGCCGGCGCCGAACGCATCGAGGACGTACGGCCGGACTTCGTGTCGCCCGCCTGGTGTCTGCGGCTGGCGCGTTCCCTGTCGCCGCTGCGGGACATCAGCGGGGAGACGGAGGACTCGGCGCTGCCCGGGTCCAGCCGCCTCCTGGACGTGCTGCAGCTGGAGCCGCCGACGAGCGACGCGATCGCGGCGCGCTGGCGGATGGGCGGGCAGTCGACGCTCGCGGTGATCGGCGAGTCGTACGACGGGCCGTTCGGCATCGACATGCGTAAGGACGGTCCGCACGGCCTCATCGCCGGTACAACCGGTTCCGGTAAGTCGGAGCTGCTGCAGACGATCGTGGCGGCGCTGGCCGTCGCCAACACTCCCGAGAACATGACGTTCGTCCTCGTCGACTACAAGGGCGGCTCCGCGTTCAAGGACTGCGTCAAACTCCCGCACACCGTCGGCATGGTGACCGACCTCGACGCTCATCTCGTGGAGCGCGCGCTGGAGTCGCTGGGCGCGGAGCTGAAGCGGCGCGAGCACATCCTCGCCGCCGCCGACGCCAAGGACATCGAGGACTACCAGGACCTGGTGCGCCGCGACCCCTCGCACCCGCCGGTGCCGCGGCTGCTCATCGTGATCGACGAGTTCGCCTCGATGGTGCGCGACCTGCCGGACTTCGTCACCGGTCTGGTGAACATCGCCCAGCGGGGCCGTTCCCTCGGCATCCACCTGCTGCTCGCCACGCAGCGGCCGAGCGGTGTGGTCTCCCCCGAGATTCGTGCCAACACCAACCTCCGTATCGCGCTGCGCGTGACGGACGCCGGCGAGTCGACGGACGTCATCGACTCGCCCGAGGCCGGGCACATCTCCAAGAGCACCCCGGGCCGCGCCTACGCCCGGCTCGGACACGCCTCGCTCGTCCCGTTCCAGTCGGGACGTGTCGGCGGCCGGCGGCCCGGCGCCGCCGACCCGGCCGCGCTCGCGCCCTGGGTGGGCCCGCTGACCTGGGAGGACCTGGGCCGGGCGGCGCTCACCAAGCCGAAGTCCGAGGCGCGTGAGGACGAGGAGATCACCGACCTGAAGGTGCTGGTGGACGCGGTGCGCGACGCCAACGCCGCGCTCGGCATCCCCGCCCAGCACAGCCCGTGGCTGCCCGCCCTGGACGAGACGCTGCTGCTGGACGACATCGAGGTGCCGTCGTACGCGCCCGCGCCGGGCACGCTGCCGCCGGCGCCGTTCGGCGTCGAGGACCTGCCCGCCGACCAGGCCCGCCGCCCGGTCGTCGTCGACTTCTCCTCGTTCGGCCATCTGATGATCGGCGGCGCCCCGCGCAGCGGCCGCTCGCAGGTGCTGCGGACCATCGCGGGCTCCCTGGCCCGCACCCACTCCGTGGCGGACGTGCATCTGTACGGCATCGACTGCGGCAACGGCGCGCTCAACGCGCTGACCCGGCTGCCGCACTGCGGCGCGGTCGTCGGCCGTAACCAGACCGAGCGGGTGGTCCGGCTGGTCAACCGGCTCAAGGGCGAACTGTCGCGCCGCCAGGACCTGTTGGCGGAGGCCGGCTTCGCGGACATCGGGGAGCAGCGGGCCGCGTCCGCCGAGGACGAGCGGCTGCCGCACATCGTGGTGCTGCTGGACCGCTGGGAGGGCTGGGTGCCCACCCTCGGCGAGATCGACCACGGGTCGCTGACCGACGAACTGCAGACGATGATGCGGGAGGGCGCGAGCGTCGGCATCCACCTGGTGCTGACCGGCGACCGCACGCTGCTGGTGGGCCGTATCGCGAGCCTCACGGAGGACAAGTACGGTCTGCGGCTCGCCGACCGCAGCGACTTCTCCTCGCTGGGCATCCCCACCCGCAAGGTGCCGGAGGAGATCCCGCCGGGCCGCGCCTTCCGCAACGAGTCCGGCACGGAGACGCAGTTCGCGCTGCTCGCCGAGGACACCACGGGTCAGGGGCAGGCGGCCGCGCTCACCGCGATCGGCGAGGCGGCGGCCGCCCGGGACGCCGAAGTGCCGCGTGCGCGGCGGCCGTTCCGCGTGGACAGCCTGCCGAGCCGGATCTCGTTCCCCGAGGCGTGGGAGATGCGCGACCCGGACACCTCGCGGTCGAAGCTGTTCGGTCTGGCCGGCATCGGCGGCGACGAGATCGTCGGCTTCGGGCCCGATCTCGCCGACGGCGTACCGGCGTTCGTGATCGCGGGTCCGGCCAAGTCGGGCCGCTCGACGGTGCTGATGAACTTCGCCCAGTCGTTCCTCGCCCAGGGCACGCGGCTGGTGATCGCCGCGCCCCGCCAGTCACCACTGCGCCAACTGGACGGCACGGAGGGCGTGCTGAAGGTCTTCACCGGCGACGACATCGACGAGGACGAGTTCGAGGAGCTGGTCGACAAGGCGTCCCCGCAGGAGCCGGTCGCCGTGCTCGTCGACGACGGCGAGATCCTGGAGGACTGCGACGCCGAGAGCCAGCTGAAGAAGCTGGTGTCGCGTGGCACGGAGCGCGGCCTCGCCCTCGTCATCGCCGGTGACGAGGAGGACGTGTGCAGCGGCTTCTCCGGCTGGCAGGTCGACGCGAAGAAGGCCCGCCGGGGCATCCTGCTCTCCCCGCAGGAGTCCTCCAGCGGCGACCTCATCGGCGTCCGGCTGTCCCGGGGGATGGTCGGCGGCCAGATCGCCCCGGGCAAGGGCATGCTGCACCTCGGCGACGGCGAACTGCGGACGGTCGTCGTCCCGGGGTGACCCCCCGCCCGATCGCGGGCCCGGCTACTCGATCCTCGACAGCCGGGCCTCCGGCCGTCCGGAGTCCTTGCTGTCCGACTCGTAGACCAGGTCGTCGCCGACCGGGGTGAGGAGGACGGTGTGGCGGGCCTGGTTGCAGACGTCCCGGTTGCCCGGCGCGCCCACGGACGTCGTGACGATGCGCTTGGCGGTGACCTCCTTGAGGGTCAGCACGTCGTCGCAGATCCCGCCGAAGATGTCCGTGTGCCGCAGGGTGCCGACCCGCTCGCCCACCCGCGCCTCCTCGAGGGTGACGCGGAACGTGCCGAGCGGGATGGTAATGCTCTCGCGGGAGGTGGCCTGTCCCTCCCAGGTGCCGACGTAGGCGGCGGGCACGGTGCCGGAGGTCGCGGAGGCGGACGGTGAGGGTTGGGCGTTGCTCGGGCCCTGGCCGGTGTCGGCGCCCCCGGAGGAGCCCGGCAGCAGGTCGAACACGAACGCCGAGCCGACGGTCACGGCGGCCAGGGCGCCCGCCACCGCCAGCGCCACCGTGCAGCTGACCCGGCGGCCGCGTCCCCCGGCGCCGGGCGTGGAGTCCGCGGAGACGGAGAGGGACAGCCGTCCGGGCTTCGCGGGACCGCCCCCGTCCCCCGGTTCCGTCGGCGGATGCGGGGCGGACGTCCCGTGCCTCTGTTCCGGTACGCCGGTACCGGCCAGCTCCCCGCTGCCCCTGCCCGCCGACGGCGACGGCATCACGGGTGGCGGCCCGAATCCAGCGGCGACCACCCCGGACGGGGCGGGCCCGGAGACCGACGGCCCGGAGGTCGCGGCATCCGCGCCCGCAGCCCCTGGAGACCCCGGCTCCGTCCCCTCCCCCACCGACGGACTGCTGAACCCCACCGGCCCCGAGGCCGCACCACCCGCCGCCCCGGCCTCCGCCCCGCCCGCCGTCGTCTCCAGGTTCAGCAGATTCACCGCCGCCCGGCTCACCTGTTCCACCAGGGCGCCCGGCAGCCAGCCGCCCGACACCAGACGGGCCGCGCCGCCCTCGCCGGCGAGGCGGCGGGTGATGTCGGCCGGGGACGGGCGGGAGGTGGGGTCCTTGTCGAGGCATGCCTCGGTCACCTCGCGCAGCTCGCCGGTCAGCCCGTCCAGCTCGGGCGGCTCGTGCACCACCCGGTAGAGCAGCGCCGCCGAGGAGTCGCCCGGGAAGGGCGGCGCGCCGGTCGCCGCGTACGCGAGGACGGCGCCGAGGGAGAAGACGTCCGCCGCGCCGGTCACGCCCTTGCCGAGGATCTGCTCGGGGGACATGTAGCCGGGCGAGCCGATCGAGACGCCGGTCGAGGTCAAGGACGCCGTTCCGTCCGTGGCCCGGGCGATGCCGAAGTCGATCAGCAGGGGGCCGTCGAGGGTGAGGAGCACGTTGGACGGCTTCACGTCCCGGTGCACCAGGCCCAGGCCGTGCACCGCCGCCAGCGCCTCGGCGAGCCCCGCGCCCAGCGTGCGCACGGTGTGTTCGGGCAGGGGGCCCAGCTCGGTGACGGCGGCCGTGAGGGAGGGCCCGGCGGCGTAGGCGGTGGCGACCCAGGGGACACGGGCGTCGGGGTCGGCGTCCAGCACGGGCGCGGTCCAGGCGCCGCCGACCCGCCGGGCCGCGTCCACCTCGCGCCGGAAGCGGGCGCGGAACTCCTCGTCGAGCGCGAAGTGGGGGTGCACGATCTTCACCGCGACCGTCCGGCCTCCGGCGCTGCGGCCCAGGTAGACCCGGCCCATGCCGCCGGAACCGAGCCGGCCGAGCAGCCGGTACGGTCCCACGACCGTGGGTTCGTCCGTGTCGAGCGGCCGCATGGCGCCACCCCTCCCCCGTCGCACCGGTACGCCGTTGCCATCCAGCAGCGTAGTGGCCGGACCGGGCGGGGGACCCGGACCGGCCACGCGGGCGCCCGCCCCCGGGTCACGGCGTCACGGCCGCCCGCCCCCGTGCGCCACGGACCCGGGCCGCCTACGGCCGCCCGGGTCGTCCCGTGCGCTACGGCGTCAGCAGCTCGACCTTCACGTCCGCCGGGAACCCCGTGGTCGGCCCCACCCTGCGGGCGAACTCCGCGACCGCCTCCAGCTGCGGGGCGCCGAAGCGGAAGTCGAGGGTGGTGAAGTACTGGGCGAGGGTCTTCTCGTCGAAGGCCTCCCAGCGGGCCGCCTGCTCGGCCACCTTGTCGACCTCTTCCAGGGAGAGGTTGCGGGAGGAGAGGAAGGCCTCGTGCACCTTGCGTGTGAGGTCGGGCTCGCGCTCGGCGTACTCCTTGCGGGCCGCCCAGACGGCGAACACGAAGGGCAGGCCCGTCCACTGCTTCCACAGGGCGCCCAGGTCGTGCACCTCGAGGCCGAAGCGCGGGCCGTCGACCATGTTGGCGCGCAGGGCCGCGTCGCCGATCAGGACGGCGGCCTCCGCCTCCTGCATCATCAGGCTCAGGTCGGGCGGGCAGGTGTAGTAGTCCGGCTGCACGCCGTACTGCTCGGCGAGGAGGAGCTGGGCGAGCCGTACGGAGGTGCGGGAGGTCGACCCGAGGGCGACCCGCGCCCCGTCCAGCCGGTCCAGCGGGACCTGCGAGACGATCACGCAGGACATCACCGGGCCGTCGCAGCCGACGGCGATGTCGGGGAAGGCGACGAGCTGGTCCGCGTGCTTGAGGTACTCGACCAGGGTGATGGGCCCGATGTCGAGGTCGCCCTGCACCAGCTGCTCGCTGAGCTTCTCGGGGGTGTCCTTCGTCAGCTCGAAGTCGAGGAGCGTGCCCGTTCTCGCGAGCCCCCAGTAGAGGGGCAGGCAGTTCAGGAACTGGATGTGGCCGACGCGCGGCCGGGTGCGAGGATTGTCCACATCGTGAGGCTAGACCTTGCGCCGGGCGGCACAGCGGTCACCCCCACCGGTTCGAACGCACATGCGTGACGAACGGGACGTTCAAACATTCGGGTGACGTGATCTTGACCTCTATTGCGAACCGGCTCCCCCGTGCTAGGCTCATCGCAAGTTGCAGTTTGGTTTCCCTTGCAGTACAGAGCCTGCGGAGCATGTGACCGCGGGCTCTCGTCGTTCTCAGACGGATGCAGTTGTGCGGAATAGTCTTCACACTTGCTGGTTCTGGAGCAGGGCAACCCTTTGAGCCCAAGGAGGGCTTATGGCTACCGGAACCGTGAAGTGGTTCAACGCCGAAAAGGGCTTCGGATTCATCGCCCAGGAGGGCGGCGGCCCCGACGTCTTCGTCCACTACTCCGCGATCAACGCGACCGGCTTCCGGTCCCTCGAGGAGAACCAGCAGGTCACCTTCGACGTCACGCAGGGCCCGAAGGGCCCGCAGGCGGAGAACGTCACCCCGGCCTGACCCTGATCCTCCGATCCGGGAACGACTAGCAGTACCCAAGGAGCCCCACGCCGCGAGGCGAACGGGGCTCCTGCCTTTTTCTCCGGGGCCTTCCGGGGCCGGCTCATCGGAAGACCCCCGGAGAATCTCCGGTGAATTCCCGCCGAACGGCGCGCCCCCACCCGTACGGGATCACCCCGGCCCGGGCCGAATTCGCCCTCAGACGTGCTGCATGATCAGCACGAATTTCGTGCCGGGCTCCAGCGCCTCATAGCGGTGCGGCACATCCCCGCGATACGCCATGTAGTCCCCCACGCCGAGTTCCGCCTGCTCGCCCTCGGGGCCCGCCGTCACCCGCCCGGCGCTCACCACGATGTGCTCCACCGTCCCCGGCATGTGCGGGTCCGAGGCGCGTACCGTCCCCGGCTCCAGATCCACGGTGTAGATGTCGCGCCGCGCGCCGGGCGGGCTCGCCGACAGCAGGGTGGCGACATAGCTGGACTGTTCGGAGCGCACCGTCGGCCCCTCACCCGCCCTGATCACCTGGACCGTCGGCGCCGGCGGCTCCACCAGCGCGCTGAACGGCACCCCGAGCGCCACCGCCAGCGCCCACAGCGTCTCCATGCTCGGATTGCCGCCGGCCGCCTCCAGCTGGGACAGCGTGGACTTGGCGATCCCGGCGCGTTTGGCCAGCTCGGAAAGGGAGAGACCGGTGCGGGTGCGCTCACGGCGCAGGGCCGCGGCGATCCAGTCGAGGGGCAGGCGGGACGGCGTGCCGTCGGTCATGTCGTTCGCTCCAGGAGTCGATTCGTTCGGCTTGACGAACGCGAGGGCGTCTGTCCATGGTAGAAAACATGCGTTCGGTACAGCGAACACCGTCGGCCGTCGACGCCGCACTGCTCCGGGACGTCTCCCTCGTGTGCCTCGCCGGAGGCGTCGTCGGCGTGTCGTTCGGGGCGATCGCGGTCGCCGGGGGTCTGCCCGTGTGGGTGCCGGTGGTGATGTCGCTGGTGGTGTACGCGGGCTCCGCCCAGTTCAGCGCGGTCGGCGTGCTCCTCGCGGGCGGCGGTCCGGTCGCGGCGGCCGCGACGGGCCTGCTGCTCAACACCCGCACGGCCGCGTTCAGCCTCGCGGTCGCCGAGCACATCGGGCGCACCCGGCTCGCCCGCCTGGTCGGCGCGCATCTGGTGACCGACGAGACCGTGGCCTTCACCCTCGCCCAGCGGGACCCGGCCCGGCGCCGCGCCGCCTTCTGGGTCTCCGGGATCGGTCTCTTCACCGTGTGGAACGCGTGCGTCGCGGCGGGCGCGCTGGCCGGCAGCGCCCTGGGCGACACCGCCCGCTACGGCCTGGACGCGGCCTTCCCCGCCGTCCTGGTCGCCCTGGTGCTGCCCGCCCTGCGCGAGGACGCGGGCGTCCGTCGCGCCGCCCTCGCGGGCGCCGTACTCGCCCTGGCCCTCGCCCCGGCCGTACCGGCGGGCGTGCCCGTGCTGGCCGCGCTCGCGGGCCTGCTGCTGCACGGGCGTACGCCCGCGAGGAGCAGGGAGGCCCAGCCATGAGCGGCACCGCCCTGATGGTGCTCGTGCTGGCGGTGGGGACGTACGCCTTCCGGCTGGTGGGGCCCGTGCTGCACGGGCGGGTGGAGCTGCCGGACCGCGTGCGGGTGCTGCTGTCGGCCGGGGCCGTGGTGCTGCTGGTGGCGCTGCTGGCCACGGGGGCGCTGACCGAGGGCGGGGAGTTCGCCGGGTGGGCGCGGCCCGCCGGGGTCGCCGTGGGCGGGGTGCTGGCGTGGCGCCGGGCGCCGTTCGTCGTGGTGGTGCTGGGCGCGGCGGCGGCCACTGCGGTGCTGCGGGCCGCCGGAGTGCAGTAGGCAGCACGCGTCCTGAGGGGCTGTCAGTGGCCGCCGGTAGCGTCCGCCCATGACCACGAGCCGACCCGCGCACGCCGACCAGCCGGAGCACGTCCTCGCCACCCGCGCCTTCTACGACGCGATCGCCGAGGACTACGCCGCGATGTTCCGGGACCTGCCCGCCGCGACCCCGCTGGACCGCTCCCTGCTGACCGGGTTCGCCGAGCTGGTCGGCCCAGGCGCGCCGGTGGCCGACGTGGGCTGTGGTCCCGGCCGGGTCACCGGGTGTCTCGCCTCGCTCGGTCTGGACGTCCACGGCGTCGACCTGTCCGCGTCGATGCTGGCGATCGCCCGCCGGGAGAACCCGGAGCTGCGGTTCGAGCAGGGTTCGATGCTCGCCCTGGACCACGCCGACGGTTCCCTCGCCGGCCTCGTCTCCTGGTACTCGACGATCCACATGCCGCCGGAGGACCTGCCCGCCGTGTACGCGGAGTTCCGGCGGGTGCTGGCGCCCGGAGGGCTGCTCCTGCTGGCCTTCCAGATGGGCGACGAGCCCCGGCGGCACGTGCACCCCTGGGGTCACCCGGTCACCCTGGACTTCCGGCGGATGCGGCCCGGGCGGGTCACGGAGCTGCTGGAGGCTGCCGGTTTCGCCCTGGTGCAGCGCACCGTGCGGGAGCCGGACGCGGGGCGGGGCGAGCCCACCCCGCAGGCGTTCCTGATAGCCCGCGCGCCGGGCGGCCCGGACTCCGCCTGACCGCCAGGTCACGTCTTGTACAGCGCCTCCACGTCGTCCGCGAAGTCCTTCAGGATCGCCTCGCGGCGCAGCTTCATGGACGGTGTGAGATGGCCGTCCTCCTCGGTGAAGTCCACGGGGAGGACGGCGAAGCGCCGGATGGACTCCGGGCGGGACAGCATCTTGTTGGCCTCGTCGACGGCGCGCTGCAGGATCGCCCGCAGTTCCTCGTCGTCGACGAGGAGCTTCGCGGGGACGGGGTGCTTGCCGTTCATCCGGCGCCAGTGGGTGATGCCGTCGAGGTCGAGGGTGATCAGGGCGGTCACGTAGGGGCGGTGGTCTCCGAGGACCATCACCTGGGAGATCAGGGGGTGGGAGCGGAGCCAGTTCTCCAGCGGGGCCGGGGCGACGCTCTTGCCGCCCGCGGTGATGATCAGCTCCTTCTTGCGGCCGGTGATGGTCAGATAGCCCTCGTCGTCCAGCTCGCCGATGTCACCGGTGGCGAACCAGCCGTCCCGGGTGGCGGGCACGACCCCGCCCGCCTGCGGGTCCCAGTAGCCGCGCAGCACGTGCTCGCCGGAGACCAGGACCTCGCCGTCCGCCGCGATACGGATCTTCGTGCCGGGCAGCGGCCAGCCGACGGTGCCCAGGCGGGGCTTCAGCGGGGGTGTCACGGTCGAGGCGCCGGTGGTCTCGGTGAGACCGTAGCCCTCGAAGATCTCGATGCCGGCCCCGGCGAAGAAGGCGGCGAGATCGCGGCCCAGCGGGGAGCCGCCGCAGATGGCGTAGCGGACCCTGCCGCCCATGGCGTTGCGGATTCTTCGGTACACCAGCGGGTCGTAGAAGGCGCGGGCCGTCTTCAGGGAGCGGGAGGGGCCGCTGCCGGCGCCGGTCTGCCGGGCCTCCAGGGCCTCGCCGTAGCGGCGGGCCACCGTGGCCGCGCGGTCGAAGGTGGACTGTCTGCCGCCCGCCTCGGCCTTGGCGCGGGCGGAGTTGAACACCTTCTCCAGCATGTACGGGATGGTCAGCAGGCAGGTGGGCCGGAAGCTGGCGAGGTCGGGCAGCAGGTCCTCGGCGGCCAGGCTGGGCGCGTGCCCGAGCCGCACCCGGGCGCGTACGCAGGCGATGGCGACCATGCGGCCGAAGACGTGGGACATGGGCAGGAAGAGCAGGACCGACGCCTCGTCGTTCGTACGGTCCTGGAAGACCGGGTAGAGCAGCTCGATGGCGTTGTCCACCTCGGCGAAGAAGTTGCCGTGGGTGAGGGCGCAGCCCTTGGGGCGGCCGGTGGTGCCGGAGGTGTGGACGAGGGTGGCGAGGGTGTCGGGGCCGAGCATGCCCCGGCGCACCTCGATCTCGTGGTCGGGTATGTGCGCGCCGGCGTCCGTGAGGGCGTCGACGTGCCCCTTCTCCATGACCCACACATGCCGCAGGTCGGGCAGGTGCGGCAGTTCCGGGCCGATCGCGGCCGCCTGGCCCGCGGTCTCGGTGAAGAGGGCGACGGCGCCGGAGTCCTGGAGGATCCAGCGGGCCTGGTAGGCGGACGACGTGGGGTAGATGGGGACGGTGACCAGGCCGGCGGCCCAGGCGGCGAAGTCCAGGACGGTCCACTCGTAGACCGTGCGGGCCATGATCGCGATGCGGTCGCCCGGTGTCAGGCCCTCGGCGACGAGTCCCTTCGCGGCGGCCAGGACCTCGGCGGCGAACCGCTCCGCCGTGACGTCCCGCCAGGAGCCGTCCCCCGTCTTGCGGCTGAGGACGACGTCACCGGGCGCGACGGCCGCGTTCTCGAACGGCAGGTCGGCGAGGGATCCGTGCCGCACCGGCTGCGCGAAAGGCGGTACGGACGCCTCGCGCACGGCCCCGTCCAGCCGGCGGGTGGCCGGCGGCACGAGGACGGGCGCCCCGTGGACGTCGGCGTCGAGAGCGGTGGCGTGGTGCGGGGTGGACACGGGCGGCTCCTGGGGCGTGCAGGCGAACTGCGGGGTGCCACGACGTACGTGCCTCGCACGCCGAGGCGCTCACCGGAGGCGTCCGCGGCTCGGGACGCCACCGGTCGTGCGGGGATCGTACGGCTCTGGCGTGAGGGGTTCGTGCCGGTTCGGAGATGGAGCGGGATCAAGCGTGTGCAGTGTCGGGGGTTACGTGAGGGTCACTCAGGTTTGCCCCCGACCATGGATGGAACGGCGCTGTTCAGGGGCGTTCCAGGACGGCCGTGACGCCCTGTCCGCCGGCGGCGCAGACCGAGATCAGACCGCGGCCGGGGGCGTCCCGTTCGGCGAGCAGCTTGGCGAGGGTGGCCACGATGCGGGCGCCCGTGGCGGCGAAGGGGTGGCCGGTGGCGAGCGAGGAGCCGGCCACGTTCAGCCGGGCCCGGTCGACGGGCGGCAGGCCGCGCTTCTCCCAGGCGGCCAGGGTGGCGAGCACCTGCGAGGCGAACGCCTCGTGCACCTCGACCAGGTCGAAGTCGTCCAGGCCGAGACCGGCCCGCTCCAGCATGCGCGGGACCGCGTAGGCGGGCGCCATCAGCAGGCCGTCCTCGCCGTCGGCGACGTCTCCGTGCACGAAGTCGACGGCGGCCGTCTCGTACGCGGTGAGGTACGCCAGCGGCTGAAGGCCGCGCTCCTCGGCCCACTCCTCGCTCGCCAGCAGGACGACGGCGGCGCCGTCCGTGAGCGGGGTGGAGTTGCCCGCCGTCATGGTGGGTTCGGGTCCGTCGATGCCGAACACCGGCTTCAGGGTGGCGAGTTTCTCCACCGTCGAGCCGGGGCGCAGGTTCTGGTCGCGGGCCAGGCCGCGGAAGGGCACCACCAGGTCCTGGAAGAAGCCGCGTTCGTAGGCGGCGGCGAGTCGCTGGTGGCTGGTCGCGGCGAGTTCGTCCTGGGCCTCGCGGGTGATGCCCCAGGCGCGGGCGGTGACGGCGGCGTGCTCGCCCATGGAAAGACCGGTGCGCGGCTCGGCGTTGCGCGGGATGTCGGGGACGAGGTGGCCGGGGCGCACCTTGGCGAGCGCCTTGAGGCGGGCGCCGAGGGACGTGGCGCGGCGCGCCTCCAGCAGCACCTTGCGCAGGTCGTCGTTGACGCCGAGGGGCGCGTCGCTCGCGGTGTCGGAGCCGCCGGCGACGGCGGCCTCGGTCTGGCCGAGGGCGATCTTGTTGGCGGCGGAGATCACGGCCTGGAGTCCGGTGCCGCAGGCCTGCTGGATGTCGTAGGCGGGGGTGCGGGGGTCGAGGCGGGAGCCGAGGACGGTCTCGCGGGCGAGGTTGAAGTCGCGGCTGTGCTTGAGGACGGCGCCGGCCACGAACTCGTCGACCGCGCCCGGCTGTCCGAGGTCGTAGCGGTCGACGAGGCCGTCCAGGGCGGCGGTGAGCATCTCCTGGTTGGAGGCGGTGGCGTAGGGCCCGTCGGAGCGGGCGAACGGGACGCGGCTGCCGCCGATGACCGCGACGCGCCGCACGGTGGCCGGCTTCAGGGTGCTCATCTCGACCTGCTCCTCAACCGTGACATAGGCTTACCTCCGGTAACCTTACTCCAGAGTCAGCACTGGGCGAGCCCCTCGCCCGCACACCTGGGAGTCCCCGATGGCCGACCGCTATCTGAGCTTCACCGGCACCGCGCCGGGCCGCTTCCTCACGCGCCGCCTGGGGCTGCCCCGGCCCGCCCCGCTGCGCCGCTGGTCGGCCGAGCGTCCGGCGCTGGACGGCGGGCTGCTCCACCTCACCGCGGGCGCCTCCCGCCTCGACCTCGCGCCCGTCCTCGCCCGCACCGGGCTCCCCACGGACGAGGTCGCCGGGAAGCCCGCCGCAGTCGTCCTGGACGCCACCGGGGTGCGCACCGTCGCGGACCTCGACGAGGTGCACGCCGCCCTGCACCCCGTCGTCCGGTCGGTCGCCGAGAGCGGCCGGATCGTCGTGCTCGGCGCCCCGCTCGACGCCGCCGACCACCACCAGGCCGCCGTCCAGCAGGCGTTGGAGGGCTTCACCCGCTCCCTCGGCAAGGAAACCGGCGGCGGCAGGACCGTCAACCTGGTCCGCCTCACCGACGCCTCCGCCGCCGAGTCCACCCTGCGCTTCCTGCTCTCCCCCAGGTCCGCTTACGTCAGCGGCCAGGTCATCGCCGTCGGCGACCAGGAGAGCCCCGCCGCCGAGGACGCCGACCGCCCCCTGTCCGGCCGCACCGCCCTGGTCACCGGCGCCGCGCGGGGCATCGGCGAGGCCGTCGCCGCGACCCTGGCCCGGGACGGCGCCGAGGTCGTCGTCCTCGACGTGCCGCAGGCCGAGGAGGACGCACGCCGGGTGGCCGAGCGGATCGGCGGCAGCGTGCTGCTGCTCGACATGACCGCCGCCGACGCGGGCGCCCGCATCGCCGAGGCGCTCCCCGGCGGACTGGACGTACTGGTCCACAACGCCGGCATCACCCGCGACCGCCGGCTGGTCAACATGCCCAAGGACCGCTGGAGTTCGGTGCTGGACGTCAACCTCGGCAGCGTGCTGCGCACCACCGACGCCCTCCTGGATGCCGGGGCGCTGCGCCGCGACGGCCGGATCGTCGCCACCGCGTCCATCGCGGGCATCGCCGGGAACGCCGGCCAGACCAACTACGGAGCGAGCAAGGCCGGCGTCACCGGCTTCGTCCGTGCCCTGGCGCCCCGCGCGCTCGCCGAGCACGGGGTGACGGTGAACGCGGTCGCGCCCGGCTTCATCGAGACGAAGATGACGGCCGCCGTCCCGCTGTTCATCCGGGAGGCCGGACGCCGGATGAACTCCCTCGCCCAGGGCGGTCTGCCCGTCGACGTCGCCGAGACCACCGCCTGGTTCGCCCACCCCGGCTCGGGCGCGGTCAACGGCCAGGTCGTGCGCGTGTGCGGCCAGAGCCTGCTGGGAGCGTGACATGACGACCACCCCGCCGGAGCGGGCCGAGGCCGTCCTCACCCGCTCCCCGTCCCTCGCCCCGCTGCTCGCCCGCGGCGCCGTCCTCTCGCCGTTCCGGCGCCCGGACCCGGCCGCCGCGCACCCCCGCACCCGGCTGGTACTGCCGGGCCTGCGCCCCGACCCGGCGAAACTGGCCGCGTACGCGAAGGTGTGCGGCTTCCCCGCCGCCGCGGACACCCTGCCGGTGACCTACCCGCACGTGCTGGGCTTCCCCCTGGCGATGCGGCTGATGAGCGCCCGCGACTTCCCGCTGCCGCTGCTCGGACTCGTGCACACGTCGATCGGCATCACCCGGCACCGCGCGACCCCGGCGGCCGGCTTCTACGACCTCTCCGTGTACGTCGACGGACTGGCCCCGCACCGGCGCGGCACCGAGGCGGCCGTGGTCACGGAACTGCGTTCCGGCGACGAGCGGGTGTGGGAGTCGCGCAGCACGTACCTGGCCCGGCACAGGACCACGCACGCCAAGGGCCCGGAGCGGTCCGAGGAGGGCCCCGAGCTGCCCGCCGTCGAGGAGTGGCGGCTCCCCGGTGACCTGGGCCGCCGCTACGGCGCCGCGTCCGGCGACCGCAACCCGATCCACCTGCACCCGCTCACCGCGCGCCTCTTCGGCTTCCCCCGCGCCATCGCGCACGGCATGTGGACCGTCGCCCGCTGTCTCGCCGCCCACGGCGTCCCGGACGCGGCCGAGGTCCGGGCGGACTTCCGGGCGCCGGTGCTGCTGCCCGGCACGGTGACGTACGCGGCGGACGGCGGGCGGTTCGCCCTGCGCGGGGACCGCGGCCGGGTTCACCTCACCGGCGAGGTGACCTCGCTCTGAGGCGCCGGGGCGTCCGCGCCGTCGTCGGGCGGGGTCCAGTGCCGCCCCGCCATCAGGTCGCCGAGCCCCGCCCACGCGAAGTTCATCAGCGTGGTCGCCGCCTGCCGGGCGGAGACACCCGGGGTGGCGTTGGCCCAGTCGGCAAGCGACTCGGCCGCCCCGACCAGCGCCTCCGCCAGCCCGGACACCTCCGCCTCCCGCAGGTCGGGGTCGCGGTGGGCCTCCCGCGCCGCGGCCAGGATCAGCTGCGTCACGAACGCGACGATCTCCGTGCGCATCGCGGCCACCTCGGCGGCGAACACCTCGCCGTGGGTGCGCGCCTGAAGGTGCAGCACCGCCCAGCCGTCGGGACGGCGGGCGGTGTGCTCGAAGAACGCGGTCAGGCCCGACCAGAGCTGCCGGTCCGCCGGCAGTCCTGGCCTGGCCCCCGCGCGCACCGCCTCGGTGAGCGCCCTGGCCTCACGACGGATGCACGCGGTGAACAGGTCCTCCTTGGAGTTGAGGTACAGATACACCAACGGCTTGGACACGCCCGCCAGTTCGGCGATCTCGTCCATCGACGCGGCCATGTACCCCCGGTTCCCGAAGGTCCGTACGGCTGCGTCCAGCATCTGCTGTTCGCGGACCGCACGCGGCATCCGCTTCGTCTTCACGGCACCCATGGGACACAGCGTACGGTCAGCCGCTACCGCTGGTCGTGGCCGCCGTCCTCCGCCGACAGGAGCGCACCGGCGTTCAGCACCCGGTCGCCCGACGTGAGCCGGGGCAGCAGCTGCGCCGTGAACAGCGTGGACAGCGCCGAGGTGTCGGTGCCGCCGTCGGTGCGCACCACCACAGGACGCGGCGCCTTCTCCGCCAGTCGCGAGCCGACCTCGAGCCGCCTGCGGGCCAGCTCGTACCGGAGCACCGCCCGGTTGTCCCGGTACGCCTTGGCGAGGGCCTGCTGGGCGCGGGCCTCGTTCTCCGCGGCGATCAGACCGCTGCGGCCGCGCGTCTCGATCTCGAAACGCACCCGCTGGGCCTCGGTCTCCTGCCGCTCCAGCAGCTGGGCGACCTCCTCGCGGGCCCGGTTCAGCGCGGCCCGCACCTCGACGATCCGGGCGTCGCGGATCTTCTTCGCCCGCTCGATGTCCATGCCGAGGCTGTCGATACGGCGCTTGCGGATCAGGCCCCACTCCTGCTCGTAGGCGGTGCGCTCCTTGGCGACCTGCTCACGGGTGGCGAGGTGCTGCTGGTACTGCGCCGGGAGCTGCACGTCCGGGATGTTGCAGCCGGTGATGCGCACGCCATAGCGGTCCAGCTGGCGGTTGAGCAGGTCCTGCATGTCGGCGACGTCCGAGCCGCGCAGGTCGTAGGCGCGCTCGGTGCGCACCTGGCGGGCCCGCTGCCGGATCGCGTCCTGCACGGCGCTGGACAGCACCAGGTCGAAGTTGCCCGCACCGATGGTGCGGACGAACAGCACCGCGTCGGTGATGCGGAACTTCAGGAAGAACTCGATGGAGCGCAGCGGCACGTTCTCCTGCGTGGGGCAGGCCATGACGGGCGCCGAGTACGGGATCTCGGTGGCCGTGTCGACGACGAAGTCGACCCGCGACCACGGGTGCCACAGATAGTGCCGGCCCGCGTCCAGGGTGCGGACGACGGCCCCGTACCGGGTGAGCACGCCGTGGGTGCCCTGCTCGATCTCGACGATCGAGGAGCGCCACCACCACAGCCCGCCGATCACCAGCAGCAGCACGCCGAAGGTGTACGAGAGGGTGGCCAGGGCGCCGGCGGCCATGCCGCCGAGCCCGTCGGAGCCGGACTCCTTCAGGGACAGCATCACGCCCGAGAGCAGGGCGTATCCGCCGAACCAGAGCGGCAGCATCCACCACAGGCGGCGGCGGTGCTTGGGGATGATGACCGGCAGCAGGGTGCCGGCGTCGCCGCCGCGCAGCAGGCGGGCGATGTCGCTCCAGGGCGCGACGGCCTCGGAGATGACCGAACGACGGTGACTGCGGACGGAACTCACGCCTGGACCTCCTCGGCTGCGGCGCCTGCGGGCGCCTCGTTGGTGTCGCTCTCGGCGGGCTCGCCCGGCATCTGCGGCACGACGGTCGGCCGCTCGGCCTCCAGCAGCGCGGTGATCTCCTCCTGACGGGAGGCGATCCGCGCGGACACCTCCGCCAGCCGCTCCCGTACGGCGGCCATCTCGGCGTCGTCGAACAGCTCCGCGCCGCGCTCGCCCACGAGTTCGCGGGCCAGCTCCAGGAAGTCGATCCCGGCCGCCGCGTCGCCCCCGCCGCCGATGCGCACCAGGCGCGGCAGATGGTCGGCGACCTCTTCCAGGGTGTCGAGCACCTGCTGCTGGTAGCGGTACTCCAGGATCTCCGGCGCTTCCGCGGCGGTCACCGCGCGGATGTCCAGGGCCTGCGCCTCCAGCAGGGCCGCGTTGGCCTTCGCCTCGGACTCGGCCTGCACGTAGCGCTGGCGGGCCAGCGCCTCGGCGCGGTTGGTCTCGCGCTCCACGGCGGTGTCCATCTGCGCCTGGTACTGCGCGATGTCGGCCTGGATCGCGGACAGCGTCTCGTGACTGGAGGCGAGCTCGCGGTTGAGGTCGCCCTCGTCCTGCTCCTTGCGCAGCTGGAGCGCGTACTCGTGGGTGTACGCCTCCTTCGCCATGCGCACCATCTCGGGCGCGGCCAGGTCCATCCGGTAACGGCGGTCCGCGGGCTCGGCGTGCGTGATGTTGGCGTTGGTCAGCTCCACGGCGGGGCGGAACTGCTGGTTCAGCTGCTCGAGCAGCCGGCCGCTGTCCTCGCCGACCATGTCGTAGATGCCGGCCGCCTCCTGCTCGTAGATCAGGCTGCGGATGGTCTCGCTGACCGCGTTGCCGAGCTTCTCCTCGAAGCCGCGCACCGCGCCGAGGGTGTAGACGAACTCCACCGGGTCGCTGATCCGGAACTGGATGAACAGGTCGATGGACGCCTTCACGCCGCCCTTGGTGGGGGCCTCCCGCACCGGCGCGTTGAACGGGTACTCGCGGGTGGTGTTGACGATGTACGACACCCGCTTCCACGGGCTCAGCAGGGTGACCCGGCCGGGTCCGACGACCTTCTCCAGCTTGCCGAACCGGGTGATCATCGCCTGGCAGCCGTCCGGCACCATGACCAGGCCCTGCCGCCACCACACGAACGCGACCGCGGCCACCGCGATCAGCCAGTAGTGCAGCCCGAACAGCGGCGAGGTCACGCTCCAGCCCCCGGCCGCGGACACGACCGACGTGCCGATCAGCCCGATCACCAGCAGCGACAGCACCGGCAGCATGGACAGCAGCGAGCGGCCCTTGGGCATCACCATCGGGTAGATGGCGTGCACGGTCTCGCCGCCCTCCCGCAGCTGCTCGCTGCGGCTCAGCGCCTCGCCGGCCTCGTCCAGCGACACGGTCTTCTGCCGCATCACGGTGTCGACGGAGCTGCCGTCCTGCTCCCGCGCGGCCGGGAAGTCGGCCGGATCCATGCCCTCGCCCGTCTCGAACCGCTCGTCCTCGCCCGAGTCGCCCGACGGCTGCCCGCCGCCGGCTCCGGTGCGCCGGAGCAGCTCGTCCCGCGCCGCGGCGCGCGGATCCGCGCCTCCGGCGACCGACTGTGCGACGTTGCGTAGGCTCTGCGCCCGCGTACGTGCCACGGGGTCCCCCTTCGCCTGTGGTGCCCTCCCCGCACTGGGTCGCGGGGAATCGTGTGGTCCAGTGATCACACACCACGTAGGCACACACGCGTAAGGGGCGCACCCCAGCAACGGTCACGGGTGTCTCGTTGCCGGAATGCGCCCCTGAGCGCGGTCGCGAAGGGTCAGGCCGTCGCGGGCACCGGGCGGGTGTCCTCCGTCTCGGGGGTCTCGTCGACCGGGGAGGCGTGGACCGCGTTGTACTTGTCGTGGTCCAGCAGGCCCTCGCGGGCGGAGACGACGACCGGGACCAGGGCCTGGCCGGCGACGTTCGTCGCGGTGCGGATCATGTCCAGGATCGGGTCGATGGCGAGGAGCAGGCCCACGCCCTCCATCGGCAGGCCGAGGGTGGAGAGGGTGAGGGTCAGCATGACCGTGGCGCCGGTGAGGCCGGCCGTGGCGGCGGAGCCCACCACCGAGACGAACGCGATCAGCAGGTAGTCGCCGACGCCGAGCGGGACGTCGAAGATCTGCGCGACGAAGATCGCGGCGATGGCCGGGTAGATCGCGGCGCAGCCGTCCATCTTCGTGGTCGCGCCGAACGGCACGGCGAAGCTCGCGTACTCCTTCGGCACGCCCAGGCGCTCGGTGACCTTCTGGGTCAGCGGCATGGTGCCGACCGAGGAGCGGGAGACGAAGGCCAGCTGGATCGCGGGCCAGGCGCCCTTGAAGAACTGCACCGGGCCGACCTTGGCGACCGTCGCGAGCAGCGCCGGGTAGACGCCGAAGAGGACGATCAGGCAGCCGACGTAGATGTCGGCGGTGAACGTGGCGTACTTGCCGATCAGGTCCCAGCCGTAGGTGGCGATGGCGTTGCCGATGAGGCCGGCGGTGCCGATCGGGGCCAGGCGGATGACCCACCACAGGGCCTTCTGCAGCAGCTCCAGGACGGACTCGCTGAGGGTGAGGATCGGCTGGGCCTTCTCACCGAGCTGGAGGGCGGCGATGCCGGCGACGGCGGCCATGAAGACGATCTGCAGCACGTTCAGCTCGGTGAACGGCGTGATCACGTCGGTCGGCACGATGCCGGTGAGGAAGTCGATCCAGGAGCCGGTCTTCTCCGGCAGGCTGCCGTCGGCGGGGCTGAGGCCCGTGCCGGCGCCGGGGTTGGTGATCAGGCCGATGGCCAGGCCGATCGCCACCGCGATCAGCGAGGTGATCATGAACCAGAGGAGGGTCCGCGAGGCCAACCGGGCCGCGTTGTTGACCTTCCTGAGGTTGGTGATGGAGACCAGGATCGCGAAGAAGACCAGCGGGGCGACGGCCAGCTTCAGCAGGCCGACGAAGGTGCCGCCGACCTTCTCCAGGGTGGTGACCAGCCAGGACACGTCCTGGCTGCGGGCGATCCAGCCGAGCAGGACGCCCAGGGCGAGGCCGATGAGTATCTGGGCCCAGAAGGGCACGCGGACGGACCGCTTCAACTGCGTGTTCGAGGACACGGACATGCTCCGGTGAGGGGGGGGGACGCGTGAGGGATGTGACGGGAAGGGCTCGGGGCGGGGCGCGGTGTCAGGACTGACAGTTCGCGGCGGTGACCCGGCAGAGATCCACGTGCAGGCGCGCCACGAGCGGAACACTCCGGGGCGTGGGGAACACGGCTGCTGACTTCACCCGAAGACCGTAACACCTGAACTTTGAGAAGCTCAAAGCCTTACTTTGAAAGGCGGGAAGGCAAACGCACACATGGAACGCAAAGCGCCCCGGTCCTCCCTGGTCGGGAGGAGTCCGGGGCGCCCGGGTGCGGTGCGCGGGTGTGGCGGACGTTACGACGTCTGCGCCTGGCTTGAGGCCTGGCCCTGCGCGCGGGCGGTGTCGTCGGCCGCGTCCTCCTGGGTGCGGTTGGCCTCCAGGTTGGCCTTGGCGCGCTCGACCCGGCGCACGATGCGCTCGGAGGCCCGGTCGCGTTCGCCCCGCAGGACGACGAAGCTGATCGGCGCGGAGATCAGCAGCGCCAGCAGCACGATCCACAGGCCGTTGGAGTCGCCGAGACCGCGCGGCGCGAGACCGGAGTAGACGAGGGCCCAGACGACAACGAGGCAGCCCGCGAAGATCCCGAGGCGCATCAGCGTGTAGCGGAGCATCTCATCCACTCTTCCGTGCGTACGGTCAGAAACGGTCCCTTACGGGACGACGTCCAGTGAAGCACGAGCGGCGGGCGATCTTTCAACGGGGTACGGGGCCGCACGGGGCTGTACGGGTTCACGTGAGGGTGAGGTGCATGATCACGTCGTCGCGGTCGTCGCCCGGCGCCACGCGGATCGCGTCCGGGACGCGGCCGACCTCCTTGTAGCCGGCGGAGCCGTAGAAACGCTCCAGGCCGAGGCCGCCGCGGCAGCCGAGGCGGATCGCCTCGACGCCCTCCATGGTGCGGGCGGTTCGCTCGGCCTCGGCGAGGAGGTCCCGGCCGTAGCCCTTGCCCTGGTGGCGGGGGTGGACCATCACCGTGTAGAGCCAGATCCAGTGGGTCATCAGGGGGTGGGTGTTCCGCGTCAGGAACGCGGTGGCCGCGACGCGGTTGTCCTCGTCGTGCCCCACGACCAGGCGGGACCTGCCTTCCGCCATGTCCGTGAACTGCCTCAGCAGGGCGGGGCGGATGTCCTCCCGCGTCACGGGCGCGACGAAGCCGACGGCTCCGCCGGCGTTGCTGACGTCGGTCCAGAGGTCGAGGATGCCGTCGCGGAGGGTGGGGGTGATGTCGGGGTCGGCGGTGAAGGTAAGGGGCATGGGGCGAGCGTAGCCCTTACCCTGTCGGGCGCGCAGTCGAATTCCGGCCGCCCGCCGGGGAGGTACGGGTGCGGCCGGGTGCCGCCGGGTGGTGGGCCGGCCGCGCAGTTCCCCGCGCCCCTGAGTTCCGGGTGCGGGTAGTCGCCGGTTCTTGGCGCAGTTCCCCGCGCCCCTGAATTCCCGGTGCGGGTAGTCGCCGGTTCTTCGCGCCGTTCCCCGCGCCCCTGAATTCCCGGTGCGGGTAGTCGCCGGTTCTTCGCGCCGTTCCCCGCGCCCCTGAATTCCCGGTGCGGGTAGTCGCCGGTTCTTCGCGCCGTTCCCCGCGCCCCTGGATTACCCCTGCGGGTAGTCGTGGGTTGCTCGCGCAGTTCCCCGCGCCCCTTCGGGGCGCGTTCACCGCGGCACCCTCAAAGAACGCGCGGAACTACACGACAAGCCCCCACCGTCCCGCCCTCAGGGGCGCGGGGAACTGCGCGACAAGCCCCCACCGGCCCGCGGACGACGACGAAACCGTCACCACCCCTCAGGGGCGCGGGGAACTGCCCGACAAACCCCCACCGTCCCGCCCTCAGGGGCGCGGGGAACTGCGCGACAAGCCCCCACCGGCCCGCGGCCGACGACGAAACCGTCACTACCCCTCAGGGGCGCGGGGAACTGCGCGATCAGCACCCACCCGCCGCGGGCGGCGACGACCAGAACCCCCGACGGGAGTCAGACCCGCATCGGCTGCGGAGACTCCCGGCGCGCCGGGTCGGGACCGTCGTACTCGCGGATGATCTCGTACCGCGTATTCCGCTCCACCGGCCGGAACCCCGCATCGCGGATCAGATCCAGCAGATCCTCCCGCGTCAGCTTGTTCGGCGTGCCGAAATTGTCCGCGTCGTGCGTGATCTTGTACTCGACCACCGACCCGTCCATGTCGTCCGCCCCGTGCTGCAGCGCCAGCTGCGCCGTCTGCACGCCGTGCATCACCCAGAACACCTTCACGTGCGGCACGTTGTCGAACAGCAGCCGCGACACCGCGAACGTCTTCAGCGCCTCCGCGCCCGTAGCCATCTGCGTCCGCGCCTGGAGCCGGTTGCGGACCTTGCCGTCCTTCATGTCGACGAAGTCGTGCTGGTACCGCAGCGGGATGAAGACCTGGAAGCCGCCGGTCTCGTCCTGGAGTTCACGCAGCCGCAGCACGTGGTCCACGCGGTGGCGCGGCTCCTCGATGTGGCCGTAGAGCATCGTGCAGGGCGTCTTGAGGCCCTTCTCGTGCGCCAGGCGGTGGATCCGCGACCAGTCCTCCCAGTGGGTGCGGTGGTCCACGATGTGCTGCCGGACCTCCCAGTCGAAGATCTCCGCGCCACCGCCCGTGAGGGACTCGAGCCCCGCGTCGATGAGTTCGTCGAGGATCTCGCTCGCGCTGAGGCCCGAGATCGTCTCGAAGTGGTGGATCTCCGTGGCGGTGAACGCCTTCAGCGACACCTCCGGCAGCGCGGCCTTCAGCTCGCGCAGCGACCGCGGGTAGTAGCGCCAAGGCAGGTTCGGGTGCAGGCCGTTGACGATGTGCAGCTCGGTGAGGTTCTCCGAGCGCATCTCCTCGGCGAGCTTCACCGCCTCCTCGATGCGCATCGTGTAGGCGTCCTTCTCCCCCGGCTTGCGCTGGAAGGAGCAGTACGCGCACGACGCGGTGCACACGTTGGTCATGTTGAGGTGGCGGTTGACGTTGAAGTGGACGACGTCGCCGTTCTTCCGCGTCCGCACCTCGTGGGCGAGGCCGCCCAGCCACGCCAGGTCGTCCGACTCGTAGAGCGCGATGCCGTCCTCGCGGGTCAGCCGCTCACCGGAGCGGACCTTCTCCTCCAGCTCGCGCTTGAGCCCGACGTCCATGCCGTTACCTCTTTCCCAGAAGACAGACCCGTCCCACCGTACGCCCCGGTCAGCCGACCTCTTCGGGCAGCTCACCGACGCGGTTCTCCCACTTGGTGGAGAGCACGATCGTGGTGCGGGTACGGGACACGCCCTTGGTGCCGGACAGCCTGCGGATGATCCTCTCCAGGCCGTCCACGTCCGTGGCGCGCACCTTGAGCATGAACGAGTCGTCGCCGGCGATGAACCAGCAGTCCTCGATCTCCTGGAGGTCCTTCAGCCGCTGCGCCACGTCCTCGTGGTCGGCGGCGTCGGACAGGGAGATGCCGATGAGGGCGGTGACGCCGAGGCCGAGCGAGGGGGCGTCCACCGTGGCGCGGTAGCCGGTGATGACGCCGGCCGCCTCCAGCCGGTTGATGCGGTCGGTGACGCTGGGTCCCGACAGACCGACGAGGCGCCCCAGCTCCGCGTAGGAGGCCCGGCCGTTCTCCCGCAGGGCCTGGATGAGCTGCCTGTCCACCGCGTCCATCGAATCGATGCCTTCCACTGAAGAGGTACGAAGTTTCCGAGAGGTGGTGCCGAGAGGTGGTGCCGTGAGGTGCGCCCCCGTCCGGCGGGGCGCCGGGCCGCGGGGCGGATGGTTCAGTCGTCCGCGCGGGATCCTCCGCCGAGTTCGCCCTCCCAGCGGCGGTACAGGGTGTGGGGGACGCCCGCCGCGTCGAGTACGCGTCCCGCGACGAAGTCCACCAGATCCTGGATGTGCGTCGCGCCCGCGTAGAAGGCCGGTGAGGCGGGCAGTACGGTGGCGCCCGCGTCGTCCAGCGTCACCAGGTGCCGCAGCGTCTGGCCGTTCAGCGGGGTCTCCCGTACGGCCACGACCAGGCGGCGGCCCTCCTTGAGGGTCACGCTCGCCGCCCGCTGCAGCAGGTCCTTGGACAGCCCGAGCGCCACCCCGGCGACGCTCGCCGTGGAGGCGGGCACGATCAGCATGCCCTTGCTCGGGTACGACCCCGAGGACGGTCCGGCCGCGAGGTCGCCGGCGGCCCAGTACCGCACGTCGTCGAGGTCGACGGAGAAGGTGTCCGGCTTGCCGTCCGCCCCCCGGGACAGCCATGCGCGCAGGTCGTCGCGCCAATGGGCGTCCCGGAAGGCGATCTTGGTCTCGTCCAGCAGAGTGAGCCGCGAGGCCCGGCTGACGACGAGGTCCACGCTCTCCCCGGCCGCGAGCAGCGCGCGCAGCACGGCCGCGGCGTAGGGGGTGCCGGAGGCGCCCGAGACCCCTACGATCCAAGGCGATCGCCGCGTCTCTCCTGGCTTGGCTGGGTTCACGGGACCGAGCCTATCCAAAGTCGCAGGACGGGAACCGGGCCAGGGTCCGTGGGCGTTGTCCCTCACAACGGTCCGGCGGTGGGGGTGGACGATGACGGACACGCGTCTCACGTGGTCACGGGGCGACCGGGTGCGGGCCGCCGCCGTGCTGATGGCCGGCTGGGTGGCGCTGCTGTGGGTGCTCGAGGTGGCCGACGTGGCGAGCGGCCACGCCCTCGACGACTACGGCATCGTGCAGCGCACCCCGTCCGAACTGGTGGACGTGGTGCCGTCCGCCTTCGTGCACTTCGGCTTCTCCCATGTGGCGGCGAACAGCGTGCCGCTGCTGGTGCTGGGCTTCCTCGCGGCGCTCGGCGGGATACGCCGGTTCCTCGCCGTGTGCGCGCTGATCGTCGTCGCGGACGGTCTGGGCGTGTGGCTGACATCCCCGGCGGACAGCAACACGGCGGGCGCCTCCGGCCTGATCTTCGGCCTGTTCGGCTACCTGCTGGTCAGCGGCTTCGTGGAGCGCCGCCCGCTGGGCGTGCTGGTGGGCGTCCTGATCGCCGCGGTCTGGGGCGGCTCCATCCTCGCGGGCCTCGCCCCCACCCAGTCCGGCATCAGCTGGCAGGGTCACCTGATCGGCCTGGCCGCGGGGGTGGCGGCGGCCTTCGTCCTCCGCCGCCGCCCGACGCGATCCCGCGAACCGGTCGTGTAGCCCCGCCCGCTCAGACCGTCAGCCCGCGCACCAGCAGATCCAGCAGCGCGCAGAGGAACAGTGCGATGCCGATGAAGCCGTTGACGCTGAAGAACGCGCGGTTGAGGCGGGTCAGGTCGTGCGGGCGGACGATGGTGTGCTCGTAGACGAACGCGGCGGCCACGATCAGCAGGCCCAGCCAGAAGAAGGCGCCGGCGTCGGTGAGCACCGCGTACCAGACGAACAGGGCCGTCGTCACGGTGTGGCAGGCGCGGGCGCCCCAGATCGCCGCGGGGATGCCGAAGCGGGCCGGGACGGACTTCACGCCGACCTCCCGGTCGGTCTCGACGTCCTGGCAGGCGTAGATCAGGTCGAAGCCGCCGATCCAGATGCCGACCGCGAGACCGAGGACGACCGCGTCCCAGGACCATGACCCGGTGATCGCCAGCCAGCCGCCGACCGGGCCCATCGCCTGCGCGAGACCGAGGATGGCCTGCGGGAAGTTGGTGAACCGCTTGCCGTACGGATACACCACCATCGGGATCACGGCGACGGGCGCGAGCGCCAGGCACAGCGGGTTGAGCAGGGCGGCCGCGCCGAGGAACACGGCGAGGGCGATCAGCGCGCCGGTCCAGGCGTGCTTGACCGACATCGCGCCGGTGACCAGCTCGCGGTGCGCGGTGCGCGGGTTACGGGCGTCGATCTCGCGGTCGATGATCCGGTTGGCGGCCATCGCGAAGGTGCGCAGGCCGACCATGGCGAGGGTGACGAGGAACAGCCGTCCCCAGTGGATGTTCGCGTCCCACTCGTACATCGCGGTGAGCGCGGCGATGTAGGCGAAGGGCAGCGCGAACACCGAGTGCTCGATCATCACCAGGCGCAGGAACGCCTTGGTGCGTCCCGGCTGCTGCGGCAGGGCGGCGGAGGCCGAGGTCACAGTCCGTACTCCTTCCAGCGGCGGTCGACCTTCGCGGCGGTCTCCGGGTCGGACTCGACCATGTCGGGCCAGCCGCCGTCGCGCGTGTACCCCTCCTCGGGCCACTTCTTCGTCGCGTCGATGCCGGCCTTGCCGCCCCAGAACTGCTGGTACGACGCGTGGTCGAGATGGTCGACCGGGCCCTCGACGACGGTGAGGTCACGCGAGTAGTCGGTGTTGCCGAGGGCACGCCAGGCGACCTCGTGCAGGTCGTGCACGTCGCAGTCGGAGTCGACGACCACGATCAGCTTGGTCAGCGACATCATGTGCGCGCCCCAGATGGCGTGCATGACCTTCTGCGCGTGCTTCGGGTACTTCTTGTCGATCGAGACGATCGCGCAGTTGTGGAAGCCGCCTGCCTCGGGCAGGTGGTAGTCCACGATGTCCGGGACGATGATCTTCAGCAGGGGCAGGAAGAACCGTTCCGTGGCCCGGCCCAGCGGGCCGTCCTCCGTCGGCGGCCGGCCGACCACGATCGACTGGAGCAGCGGACGCTTCCGCATCGTCACGCAGTCGATCGTCAGCGCGGGGAACGGTTCCTGCGGGGTGTAGAAGCCGGTGTGGTCGCCGAAGGGGCCCTCGGGCAGCATCTCGCCGGGCTCCAGCCAGCCCTCGATCACGACCTCCGCCTGCGCGGGCACCTGGAGCGGGACCGTCTTGCAGTCGACCATCTCGATCCGCTTGCCCTGCAGGAACCCGGCGAACAGGTACTCGTCGATGTCGCCGGGCAGCGGCGCCGTGGAGGCGTACGTGACGGCCGGCGGGCAGCCGAAGGCGATGGCGACCGGCAGCCGCTCACCGCGGCGCGCGGCCACCTGGTAGTGGTTGCGGCTGTCCTTGTGGATCTGCCAGTGCATGCCGATGGTGCGCTTGTCGTGCCGCTGGAGGCGGTACAGACCGAGGTTGCGGACGCCGCTGACCGGGTCCTTCGTGTGGGTGAGCCCCAGGTTGAAGAAGGAGCCGCCGTCCTTGGGCCAGGTGAACAGTGCGGGCAGCTGCTCCAGGTCCACGTCGTCGCCGGTGAGGACGACCTCGTGCACGGGCGCGTCGGACGACTTCACCTTCTTCGGCGGCACGTGCGTCATCGCGCCGAGCTTCCCGAACGCCTCGCGCACCCCGACGAAGCCGTGCGGCAGCTCGGGCTTCAGCAGCCCGGCGATCTTCTCCCCGATCTCCGCGTACGACTTCAGGCCGAGCGCCTTCAGCAGCCGGCGGTCGGTGCCGTAGACGTTCATGGCGAGGGGCATCGAGGAGCCGCGCACGTTCTCGAAGAGCAGGGCGGGACCGCCGGCCTTGTTCACCCGGTCGACGATCTCACCGACCTCCAGATGCGGGTCGACCTCGGCCTTGATGCGCTTGAGGTCGCCCTCGCGCTCCAGCGCCCTGAGCAGGGAGCGAAGATCGTCGTAAGCCATGGGGTCCAGTATCCCCGAGCGGCTACGCTGGACCGGTACCGCCCACCTCTTTCGCTGGAGAGGCCCATGCTTCGGGTGCTCATGTTCCTCGTGCCGCTGGCCCTGAGCGTCTACGCGTTCATCGACTGCATCAGCACGAGCGACGAGGACATCCGGCACATGCCCAAGCCGCTGTGGGCGATCCTCGTCCTGCTCTTCCCGCTGGTCGGCTCGATCTCCTGGATCATCGCCGGCAAGAAGCGGCAGCCCGCCGGGGCGGGCGGCTCCGTCTGGGGCGGCGGCCGCGGCCAGTGGGTCGCGCCGGACGACAACCCGGACTTCCTGAAGTCGCTCGACGAGGAGAAGAAGCGGGACAAGGACCGCGACGCGGACGAGGATCCCAGGACCGACTGACCCTGCCGGGTCCCGGAAGTCTCCGGGCACGGCGACTGCCGGTTCCGCCCCCTGCACGGGGCGTGCACCCCTCGCCACACTGAGCCACGGCGTGGTGGACGGCGGCAGGGGGCGGCCGATGAAGCGTGTGTCTTTCTTCCGTTGGGTCGTCGTCCTCGGACTGCTGCTGATCGGCTGTTCGATCGCCGTCTACTGGCACGCTCCGGAGTACCCCGAGCTGGAACAGATCGACCTCACCGTGCTGGACGAGGAACCCGACGGGGCCTGCACGGTCCGGTGGACCGACCCGTTCGGCGACACGGAACGCGAGGCCCCGTACCTCTGCGACGCCGACCGCGACCCGGTCCTCAAGGCCCCCGAATACCGGCCGGGCACCAACCTCGGTTGGGACACGGGCTTCGTGGTCGCCGAGGGTGAGAACAAGGGCGAGCTGTACACCCCGGAGCTGGACGAGACCGGCGGGCGGTGGGTCGACGCGTCCGACCTGCTGGTGACGGCCGGAGTTCTCGTCACCTTCGTCGGCGTCGTCGGCGGCACCGTCCAGAGCCTGTACGGGCTCAGCGGCCTCGACGCCCGGACCGTGCGGCGGGCCGAGCGGCTGCGGGACATGGCGGCCCAGGTCGCCCGGGACCACGAGCGTGCGGTAGACGCGGTACGGGACGCCTGGACACCGTTGCACGAGGAGCGGGTGCGGAAGGTGCTGGAGGGGATTCCGGTCGGGAGGCTGCGGTGGTCCGCCGGGCCGCTCGTCCCGGTGGCGGAGCTGCCACGGCACGGCATCCGCAGCGTGCAGGACGTCCTGGACGCCGGGGCGTGGGGCATCACGGAGGCCGCCGGGCTGGGGCAGCGCGCGGCCGAGAAGGTGTGGGAAGCCGCCCGTCGCAAGTCCGACGCGGTGGCCGAGGACACCTCGGTACGGCTGGACACGGATGCCACCGACCCGGGCACCGCGAAGCTGCTGACGGCCCTGCGGGTGCTGGTGGAGGCCGGGCCGGAGGCGCGGAGCGCGGCGGAGGAGGGCAGACGCCTGGCCGACGTCCTGGACCGGCGGCTGGCCGCGGCGGCGCCGGCTTCGGGGTGGCGGCTCATGCTGGACACGGACCGGGACGGACGCCTGGAGGCCCGGGCAGCCATGGCTCGGCTCCGGGAGGTGCTGGCCGAGGCCGAACGCGCGGGGCTGCGGCAGCGGTTCGCGCAGGCCTCGGTGGATCTGCTGCGCGGCCCGGACGCCGATCCGCTGGCGTTGTCCGCACGGGTGGACCTCGCGTCCCGGCCGGATGCCTACCAGAAGCAGCTGTGGCACATCACGCGGACGCGTCTGGCGGAGAGCGCGGCACTCACCCGGTGAACGAGCTCACGCCCGCGCCCGCGACTGCTGTCGGAACGTCACATCTTTCCGCCCAGCAGCCCACCCCGCCTCAAATAACTCTGCGCATACGGATGGTGAGAGGAAGTCAGCCATGAGTGGCCCGTGCAGGCAATCGGCTTGCGCCGACGCCACCGAGCGTGGTTAATGGGTCACCCGTTGACACCCTCTCAGATGACGGAGACCCCGGTGAGCACGGAGAGCGCCCCGCCACCCGTACCTGGTACTCCACCGCCCGGTCCGGTCCCCCAGCCGTACCCGGCGTTCCCGCCACAGGCCCGGCGGACCGAGCCTCCGGGGCAGCACGACGTGCCCCCGCCGCCCGTGGCGCCGCCGCGGAGCGTGCACTCCATCGACCTACGGGTCGGCAAACGGCTGCTGTGGGTCGGCGGGGCCGCGTACCCGCTGCAGAACATCACCCGCGTCTACACCTTCACCATGCAGCCCCGTCGCAAGGAGGCCGCATTCCGGTTCTTCAGGCGGACGGCCGTGACCCTCGCGGTGGCTCTGGGTTTGACGATCACCGCGGAGCTGGTGAGGATGGCCGACCGCGGCGAGTCCTCGACCACCGGGCTCCTCACCGTCATCTGGCTGGTGGCCGGCGCGGTCGTGGTGTCCAGCGCGGTGAGCATGTTCTCCGTGCTGGGGGCACCGCCCCAGTACGTGCTGGCGATGGAGACCTCGGGCCCGTCCATCGCGATGGTGACCAGTGCAGATGCGCGGCAGTTGGACCGGCTCGTCGAGCCCATCGTGCAGGCCATCGAGAATCCCGAGGCGGAGTTCCAGGTCAAGGTGGAGCAGCTCGTGGTCAATCCCAACAACTACTACTTCGGCGACAACGTCAACATGTACGGCGGATCCGGCAACGTGGGAGTGGGTCACTCATGAGCGGCGACACCTACTACTTCGGCGACAGCGTCTCGATGCACGGCGGGCTGGGGAACACCGGCATCGTCAAGAACCAGGCCGCCCCGGCACAGACGTCTCCCGAACTGGAGGCGGCTCTCCGGCAGCTCGTCGAGCTGGTCACGGAGCTGCGCGCGCAGGTGCCGCCGGCCCGGGCCCAGTCCCTCGACGAAGCCCTGCCGGACATCGCCTCGCCCGCCGTCGAGCCGCAGCACCGCCATCGCGCCCTGCTGGCGGTGGCGGGCATCGCCGCCACCGTGGGAGCGGTCGGCCAGCCCGTCGTCGAGGCCGTGAACAGCGTCCTCGCGCTGCTCGGCGGCTGATCCTCCGGTGGAGCCGCTGGACGAGGCGACCGCCCGCACCTGGCTCGCCGCCGCGCTGGAGGAAGCGCGGGCCGGGCTGGCTGAAGGGGGCATCCCCATCGGGGCCGCTCTGTACGGGCCCGACGGGGCGCTGCTGGGGCGGGGGCGGAATCGGAGGGTGCAGGACGGGGATCCGTCGATGCACGCGGAGACGGCGGCGTTCCGGGCGGCGGGGCGGCAGCGGTCGTACCGGGGGACGACGATGGTGACCACGCTGTCGCCCTGCTGGTACTGCTCGGGGCTGGTGCGGCAGTTCGGGATCTCGCGGGTGGTGGTCGGGGAGGCCATCACCTTCCACGGCGGGCACGACTGGCTGGCGGGGCACGGCGTGGAGGTCGTGGTGCTCGACGACCCGGAGTGCGTGGCGATGATGCGGGAGTTCACCGCACGGAACCCGGAGCTGTGGGGCGAGGACATCGGGGAATGAACGCGGCGGAGGCCGCCCCGGGACTCTCGTCCGGGGCGGCCTCCGTGCGGATGCGTGGCGGGGCGGGAACGGTCAGAAACCTGCCGCCTGGAGCACGCCCAGGCCGACGTCGGCGTAGGAGTGCTTGCCGTTGACGAAGATGTTGACGCCGTAGTAGTTGAACAGCCAGCAGCCGAAGGCGAGCAGGGCCAGATAGGCGGCCTTGCGGCCCTTCCAGCCGGCGGTGGCGCGGGCGTGCAGGTAGCCGGCGTAGGCGACCCAGGTGATGAAGGACCAGGTCTCCTTGGGGTCCCAGCCCCAGTAGCGGCCCCACGCGTCGCCCGCCCAGATGGCGCCCGCGATGATCGTGAACGTCCACAGCGGGAACACCGCCGCGTTGACGCGGTAGGCGAACTTGTCCAGCGAGGCCGCCGCGGGCAGCCGCTCCAGGAAGGACGTGGCGAAGCTGCCCGGCTTGCCGCCGTTCGCCAGCTTGTTCTCGTACGAGTCCTTGAAGAGGTACATGACCGTCGTGAACGCGCCGACGTAGAACACCGCGCCGCACAGGATCGCCGTGGAGACGTGGATGTACAGCCAGTACGAGTGCAGGGCGGGAACCAGCTGGTCGCTGGCGGTGTACAGGACGGTGACGGCGAGACCGAGGTCGAGGAGGACCGACGTGGTCAGGAACAGGCCGAGCCAGCGCACGTTCTTCTTCAGTGCCAGCAGCAGGAGGTACACGCCCACCGCGGTCGTGGAGAAGGTGATGTTGAACTCGTACATGTTGCCCCACGGCGCCCGCTCCACGGACAGCGCGCGGGTGAGCACCCCGCCGAAGGACAGCGCGAACGCGAGCACGGTGAGCGAGATGGCGATACGCCCGTAGAGGTCGCCCTGCTCGTCGCCGCCGTGCGCCCCAGGGCCGTCGGGCACGTCACGGGAGCCGGACGCGGCCCGGACGGTGACCTTGGGCCGCTCCAGGACGGCGGTGCCGCCGCCCTGCCTCACGGTCACGGCCGGCGCCGTCCCCGCCGCGGAGGCCTTCGGGGTGAGCGCGGCCGCCGTGCGGGCGACCTTGCTGCGGCTGCCGAAGATCCACTCGGCGATGTACGCGAAGAAAGCGAGGGTGTAGACCGCCATCGCGGAGTAGATCAGCACATTGCTGATCTCCGCGAGGTTCTCGTTGGTCGCGGCGGCGAGAGTCACTGCTGCTCAGCCCCTTCGGCAGGCACGGCTTGAGAGTCGGTGTCGGTGGACGTGGTGGTTCCGGACGCGTCGGACGCTCCGGGGTCTTCTGAGGGCGGGGCGGCGTCCGGCTGCGGTGTGCCGTCCGGCTCGGGGTCCGCCACGCCGGGCGCCCGCTCGTACAGGACCCCGGCGAGGTCGCCGAGCTCCTCGGGCACCTTCGCGGACTCGCTGCGGCCGAGGCCCGCCATCTCGACGACGGTCACGCCGTCGTCGCCGCGCACCGCGCGCACCCACACGCGGCGCCGCTGCACGAACAGGGAGGCGGCGAGGCCGCCGATCGCGGTGAGGGCGCCACCGAGCGCCCAGCCGCCGCCCGGCTCCTGCACGACCTGGAAGCCGGCCCACTCCTTGATGTCCTTCTCGAAGGTGATCGAGCCGGCGCCGCCGGGGAGCTTCATGGTCTCGCCGGGGGTGAGCAGCTTCTTCAGCAGCTGCCCGTCGGCGTCCTTGAACTCCTTCATCTTCGTCTTGTCCATCTGGTACACGCTCTGCGGAATGCCGGAGTCGGCCTTCAGGTCGCCGTGGTAGGCGTTGAGCGCGAGCACCGGGTAGTCCAGCGCCGGGAACTGGGAGAGCATCGTGCCGCTCGCGGACCCGCCGAAGGTCGGCACGAAGAACGCCTGGAAGCCCAGCTGCTCCTTCTTGCCCTGCGGGTTGCGGTAGCCGTCGAGGACCTTGACGACGCCGTTGGAGGTGACGTTGTTGTCGAGCGGCAGCAGCGGCACGGCGTCCTGGTAGACGATCTCGCCCTTGCCGTCGCGGACGGTCACCACGGGCGCGTAGCCGTGGCTGACGAGGTAGACCTTGGCGTCACCGATCTTCAGCGGCTTGTTCACCTTGATGACGGTGTGCTTCTCGTCGCCGTCGGCGCCCTCGGTGTACGTCACCTCGGTCTCGTACGTACGCGGGGTGCCCCGGTTGGGGCCGGTGCGCTCGTAGGTGCCGGTGAACTCCTTGACGTCGAAGCTGAACGGCACCAGGTCGTCGTTGGTGAAGAGGTTGCCGGACTTGAAGTCGTCGTACTGGGTGAGCGTGTTGGAGAAGCCGTCGCCCTCGACGACGATCTTGTTGCCCTCGGACTTGAACAGCTGGCCCCAGGCGAACGCGATCAGCATGACGATCAGCGCGAGGTGGAACGCCAGGTTGCCGAACTCGCGCAGATAGCCCTTCTCGGCGGCGACGGCGTCCCCGACGGTGTGCGCCCGGAAGCGGCGCTTCTTCAGCAGCGCGAGGGCGGCCTCGCGGACCTCCTCGGGGGTCGCCGAGGTGCGCCAGGCGGTGTGCGCGGGCAGCCGGGTCAGCCGGCGGGGCGCGCCCGGCGGGCGGCCGCGCAGCTGGCCGACGAACTGCCAGGTGCGGGGCACGATGCAGCCGATGAGGGAGACGAACAGCAGGATGTAGATCGCGGAGAACCACACCGAGCTGTAGACGTGGAACAGCCCGAGCTTGTCGTAGACGGGCGCGAGGACGTCGTGCCGCTCGCGGAAGTCGGCGACCCGCGTCTCGTCGACGCCGGTCTGCGGGATGAGCGAGCCGGGGATCGCGGCGAGCGACAGCAGCAGCAGGAGCAGCAGCGCCACCCGCATGGAGGTGAGCTGCCGCCAGAACCAGCGGGCCCAGCCGATCACGCCGAGGGCGGGCAGGTTGGGCGAGGGCGCGTCCTCCACGGGCGCGGTGGACAGCTGGGAGCCGGCGGCGCCGAGGTCCTGGTCGTCACCGGTCTGCGTGGAGTTGTCCGTCGTGGTGTCGCTCATCGGGTCAGATCCCCACCGTGAAGCCGTTGGACCAGGTCTGCATCTCCGCCACGAGGGTGTCCCACGCGCCGGTCAGCAGCAGCACACCGGTCGCGATCATCATCGTGCCGCCGATGCGCAGCACCCAGACGTAGTGCCGCTTGACCCAGCCGAAGGCGCCGAGCGCCTTGCGGAAGGCCACGGCGGCGAGCACGAAGGGCACGCCCAGTCCGAGACAGTACGCGACGGTCAGCAGTGCGCCCCGTCCGGCGCTCTCCTGCTGCGCGGACAGGGTGAGGACGGAGGCGAGGGTGGGCCCGATGCAGGGGGTCCAGCCGATGCCGAAGAGGGCGCCGAGCACGGGCGCGCCGATCAGACCGGTGGCGGGGCGCTTGTGGAAGCGGAACTCCCGCTGGGTGAGCCAGGGCATCAGGCCCATGAAGAAGACGCCCATGAGGATCATGAAGACGCCGAGCACCTTGGACAGCACGCCCGACTGCTCCTGGAGCGTCTGCCCGAAGTAGCCGAAGAAGGCGCCGCCCGAGACGAACACGACGGTGAAGCCGAGGACGAACAGGGAGGCGCCGGCGACCATGCGGCCGCGCCGGGCCTCGGCCAGGTCGGTGCCGGAGACGCCGGTGACGTAGGAGAGGTAGCCGGGGACGAGCGGCAGGACGCAGGGCGAGAAGAAGGAGACCAGGCCGCCGAGCACGGCGATGGGCAGGGCCACCAGCAGGGCGCCGTTGAGCACCGTGCCGTTGTAGCCCGTCTCCGCGGCGAGCGTGTGCAGGGCCGTCACGTCACTTCTCCGCGACGACCGGTTCGAGCATCTTCCGCAGCCGTTCCTCGTCGAGGGCGGTCAGCGAGCGGGCGGCGACCCGGCCCTCCCGGTCCAGCACCAGGGTGGAGGGGATGGCCTGCGGGTTGAGCGTGCCCTTCTCGAAGCGGAGCATCAGCTTGCCCGTGGGGTCGTACAGGCTCGGGTAGGTGATGCCGAAGTCCTTCTCGAAGGCGAGCGCGGCGGTGGTGCTGCCGTCGCGGGTGTTGATGCCGACGAACTGGACGTCCTTGCCCGCGTACTCCTTGGACACCTCGGCGAAGTACTTGGCCTCAGCGCGGCACGGGTTGCACCAGGAGCCCCATACGTTGAGGACGACGACCTTGCCCTTGTAGTCGCCGACGTCGAGCTGCTCGCCCTCCAGGGTCTCCCCGGACAGGTCGGGCGCGGCGACTCGCTTGCCCGCGGGGACGGTGGAGATGCCGTCGGTGCCGGTGACGAAGCCGGTGTCGCCGCCCCCGCCGGAGGTGCCCCCGTCACCGCAGGCGGTGAGGAGCAGGGCGGCCGCGGCGGCGCCGGCGGCCAGGGCGGCACGACGGCGGGCGCGCACGGCACGGGCGGCGCGGTACGAGCTCTGCGCGGCTCGGTTCGAGCGCTGGGGGGCGCGGCTGGCGGCACTCATGTGAAAAGTTTCGCATGCCCGTTCTGGGGATCTTGCGCACCCCCCTGCGCGCCTCGTCCCGGGCGGAGACCCGCATCTCAGGCGGGGTCGGCGGCCTCCGTGGACGCGTTGCCTGCGAGGTCGCGGGTGAACGCCTGCCAGCCGCCGGAGGGTTCCTGGCCGACGTCCAGGGTGCGCAGCCGGTCGAGCATCTCGGGCTTCTGCACGTCGAGCCAGTCGCAGAACTGCCGGAAGGAGACGATCCTCACGTCGCCGCCCTTCTCCTTCGCGCGCGCGATGTGCTTCAGGGCCTCCTCGACGGCGTCCATGTAGATGCCGCCGTTCCACTGCTCGAAGTGGTTGCCGACGAAGAAGGGCGCCCGGTTGGTCTCGTATGCCCGCTGAAAGCCGGATATGTACGCCTGTGCCGACTGCTCCCGCCAGCCCGGATAGTTGTGGGCCGGGGCGTTGGTGGAGTTGAGCGACTGGTTGGCGAGCATGTTGTAGTCCATCGAGAGGACCTCGAAAGACCGTCCGGGGAAAGGTATCTGCTGGAGCGGAAGGTCCCATATGCCCTGTTTCTTGGAGGGCCAGACCTGGCGTCCGCCGGGCGAGGAGGCGTCGTAGCGCCAGCCCAGCTCACGGGCGGTGGGCAGCAGCTGGTCCTGCCCCAGCAGACAGGGGGTGCGGCCGCCGACCAGCTCCTTGTCGTAGTCGAACGGCAGGGACTCCACGTCGGTCCATCCGGAGTTGGTGCGCCACTCCTTGACGAACGACTTCGCCTGCTCGATCTCGTCACGCCACTGCTTCGGCGTCCAGGTGCCGACGCTGCCGGAGCCGGCGCAGAAGTGCCCGTTGAAGTGGGTGCCGATCTCGTGGCCCTCGAGCCAGGCGCGGCGCAGGTTCCGCAGGGTGTCCTTGATGTGCGCGTCGGTGAGGTAGCCGATGTCGGAGGCGCCGCGCGGGTTGTTCGGCGGGTCGTAGAGGCGCTTCTTCGACTCGGGAAGCAGATAGATCCCCGAGAGGAAGAACGTCATGGACGCGCCGTACTGCTTGGCGAGGTCGAGGAAGCGCGGGAAGAGCCCGTTGCCGACCTCGCCGGCGCCGTCCCAGGAGAACACGACGAACTGCGGGGGCGTCTGACCCGGCTTCAGCGGCACGGGCCGCCCGGGCTGATGGGGCTGCTTGCCGGTGAAGGAGGTGGAGCCGTCGCCGATGGGCCGGACCGTCGCGGTCGGCTTCGGCTTCGGCTTCGGCGACGCGGGGCCCTCGCCGGCCCCCGGGCGGGAACCGCCGGCGGGGGTCGATCCGTCGGAGCCTGTGTGGCCGCAGCCGGCCAAGGAGACGGCGGCCGCGGCCCCCGCGCCGAGCCCGAGCATTCCCCTGCGGGAGAGAGCGCGCATGGCGTCCCCCTTCGTCATGTCCCTGAGTGGTCACCCATTCAGAGGAGTTGACGAAGAGGGAGGTTCCCGTCGGATGCGGAGGTTTCGCAACGAAGACCCGTGAGGGCGGCGCACCGCCCTCACACGGGCGTCACGCGCCGTACGCCTTGCCGGCGCCCTTCGCGGGCTTGGCGCCCGCCCGCAGATGCTCGGGCACCAGGTCGAGGGCGGGCTCGCTGTACCCCACGGAGACGATCTTGTCGCCGCGGTAGGTGAACGAGGTCAGCGAGGCCAGGGTGCACTGACGGCGGCGCGGATCGTGCCACAGCCGGCGCTTCTCCACGTAGGACCGCACGATCCAGATCGGCAGCTGGTGGCTGACCAGCACCGCCTCGTGGCCGCGCGCCGCGTCCTTCGCCGCCTCCAGCGCGCCCATCATGCGGACGACCTGGTCGACGTACGGCTCGCCCCAGGACGGCTTGAACGGGTTGACGACATGCTTCCAGTTGGCGGGGCGGCGCAGCGCGCCGTCGCCGATGCCGAAGGTCTTGCCCTGGAAGACGTTCTCCGCCTCGATCAGCCGCCGGTCGGTGGCGATGTCCAGGCCGTGCGCCTTGGCGATGGGCTCGGCCGTCTCCTGCGCCCGCTCCAGCGGGGAGGCGCCGACGTGCACGATGTCGCGGGGCGCCAGGTGCTCGGCGACCCGGTCGGCCATCCGGCGGCCCAGCTCGGAGAGGTGGTAGCCGGGGAGGCGGCCGTAGAGGACGCCGTCCGGGTTCTCGACCTCACCGTGCCGCATCAGGTGGACGACGGTGACGTCCTCGTCGTCGAAGGTCTTCTCGGAGCTCACGCGGTGGCCTCCGCCGCTGCTCGGGCCGCCGCCGGGAGGGCGTCGGCGATGCGCTGGACGGCCCGCTCGTCGTGGGCCGTGGACACGAACCAGGACTCGAAGGACGACGGCGGCAGGTAGACGCCGTTCGCCAGCAGCGAGTGGAAGAACGCGGTGAAGCGGAACGACTCCTGCTTCTTGGCGTCCTCGTAGTCGCGGACCGGGTTCTCCGTGAAGAAGACGGAGAACATGTTGGAGGCGTTCTGCAGCGTGTGCGCGACGCCCTCCTTGGTGAGCGCCTCGGTGACGAGGGAGCGGATCTGCGCGGAGACCGCGTCCACCTTCTCGTACGCGGCGTCGTCGAGCAGCCGCAGCTGGGCGAGGCCCGCGGCGGTGGCGACCGGGTTACCGGAGAGGGTGCCCGCCTGGTAGACGGGGCCGGCCGGGGCGAGGTGCGCCATGACGTCGGCGCGCCCGCCGAACGCGGCGGCCGGGAAGCCGCCGCCCATGACCTTGCCGAAGGTCATCAGGTCGGGCCGCACGCCGTCGACGCCGTACCACCCGGCGCGGCTGGTACGGAAGCCGGTCATCACCTCGTCGGAGATGTACAGCGCGCCGTTCGCGGCGCACGCGTCCTTGAGGCCCTGGTTGAAGCCGGGCAGCGGCGGGACGACGCCCATGTTGCCGGGGGACGCCTCGGTGATCACGCAGGCGATCTCGCCCGGGTGCGCGGCGAACGCGGCGTGCACGGCGTCCAGGTCGTTGTACGGCAGCACGATCGTGTCGCCGGCCTGGGCGCCGGTGACGCCGGGGGTGTCGGGCAGCGCGAACGTCGCCACACCGGAGCCCGCGGAGGCGAGCAGCGAGTCGACGTGGCCGTGGTAGCAGCCGGCGAACTTGATCACCTTGGTGCGCCGGGTGAAGCCGCGGGCGAGACGGATCGCCGACATGGTGGCCTCGGTGCCGCTGGACACCAGCCGGACCTGCTCCAGCGGCTCGATCCGGGCGACCATCTCCTCCGCGAGCGCGACCTCGCCCTCCCCGGGCGTGCCGAAGGAGGTGCCGCGCGCGACGGCCTCCTGCACGGCGGCGATCACCTCGGGGTGCGCGTGCCCAAGGATCATCGGCCCCCAGGAGCACACCAGGTCGACGTACTCGCGCCCGTCGGAGTCGGTCAGATAGGGCCCGGAGCCGGAGACCATGAACCGGGGCGTGCCGCCGACGGCGCGGAAGGCACGCACCGGTGAGTTGACACCACCGGGAGTGACGGCCGCGGCACGATCGAACAGCGCCTGCGAGGCTGGGGCTTCGTACGAATATGGCAGTTCGCTCATGACCTGCGACTTCTCCGACCTTTTCCGACGTCCCGGGTCTCTCGCCGGGCTGCGGCTGCTGTGACTCGTTTCAGGGTAGGCCAGGGGCCCGCCGTGGCGTCCGCGCCCCGACGACCTGTTGATCGGGGCCCCGGACCGGCCGTGATCTGCGAAACTGACCCCTGGTGCACACAGCTCGCACGGCCGGTGCGGCCGGGCCCCGCGACAAACTCGCGGACGGATGGTTCACCGCACGTTTCGGCGGGCGGCCGTGGGGGAGGTCACTGTCACGATGATCGGGTTGCGCGGCGGGGGCCACGCGTCCTAGAAAAGCAGTCGGGTGGAGATATGCATCGCGGTGGCGGACTGGGCGAGGGGACCGACGACCTGGGTCCTCGACGTGCCCGGCGGGGAAGGCACCGACGCGAAGCGGAGGAAGCGGATCAGACGCGTCGTGCACACGACGAGCCGGAGCGGATCGGCCCACTGAGCGGGGCGGGGAGCAGGAATGGTGGTCGGGTGGGGGTGACGTACAAGTACTTCGGTGCGCCGGACGGCGCCACCGCGGCCCGCGTCCCGATCTCCATGCGCCCCGAGGAGCTCGGCGGGGACGAGCTGGGCATGGGCGGCATGTTCACCAAGATCAAGCCGGAGACCATGGCCGCGATGGTCCTCACGGGCATCGAGGGCGTCCCCCTGCACAAGGTCCCGCCGCTCGAGCTGGTCGTCCTGCACCCGGACTACGCGGTCGTGAAGCTGCCCATGACGGTGGTGGACCCGCTGCGGGACATAGGCGAGGAAGCGGTCGGCGCGGCGGCCTTCATCTGGTCCACGGTCCCGGACCGCGGCGGCCCGCGCGACGCGTTCAACGTGTACCAGCTGCTGCACGAGTGGCAGGACTTCAGCCACCGGCTGCACGAGGCGGGGCATCAGCCGTACTGCTTGGTGTGGCCGTGAGCCAGGTCGTATGAACAGGGCGGGACTTCGGTGTCCCGCCCTTTTCCATGCTCAGCCGTACTGGGTGAACAGGGCGTCCAGGTAGGCCTCCAGGCGGCCGGCCAGGACCTCCGGCGTCAGGTCGGTGCGGCCCAGGGTGCGCCACGGGGCCGCCACCTTTTCCGCGTCGCCGTAGCCCAGGGTGTCCAGCAGCCGCCAGTAGAGGTGGGCCGGGGCGTCCGGGGTGAGGGTGCCGCCGGCGGCCGTGTAGCGGTCGGCGAAGGCGAGGCCCGCCTCGGCGCCGTGCAGCAGGGCGAGGGCCGTCGCGCAGTGGGCCACGTCCAGGTCGGCCGGGCCCCAGGAGGTCTCCACCCAGTCGACGACACCGCTGACCTGCGGGGCGTCGTCGGGGCCGGTGAAGAGGACGTTGCCGGGGTGGAAGTCCCGGTGCAGGAAACGGCTCTCGTACGGCGGGGGTTCGCGGCGGATCACGTCGGCCGCCCTGTGCCACAGCTCGGGACGGCGGGTGGTCGCCGGCGGTGTCACTCGGTCCGCGGAGGCCCACGGCTGGTACGTGCGGGGGCGGTCGTGCGCGGGGACGGGCAGGGCGTGGATGCGGACCAGGAGGCGGGCCAGTGCGTCGGCCCTCGCCTCCGCGCCCTCGTCGTCCAGGCGGACGGCTCCCGGGAGCCGGGTCATCAGCAGGGACGGGTGGTCGCAGTGCTGGGCGGTCGCGTCCACCGCGACGAGTGCGGCCGCCGGGACGTCCGTCGCGGCGAGCAGGCGCAGGATGTCCGCCTCGCGCGTCAGCAGGCCCTCGGCGTGCCGCACGAAGAAGGGCGTGACGAAGGAGCGCAGGACCAGGGAGCGGGGGCCGTCCGGGCCGGTGACGTCCAGGCGGCGCATCTCCGACGTCCAGCCGCCGCGCAGCCTCTCCACCCGCTCGACGCGCTCCCCGGCGGACAGGGTCTTCTCCACCCAGGCGCGGGTGGAGGACCAGGAGTGTGCGGACGCGTCTTCGGTTGTGGTCCCCATGCGGGGCAGCATACGGACGCGCGGTGGCGGGTGTTGGACGCGGTGCCTTCGGGCCGGTGATCGATGAGGTGGTGGCGGCCTCGGGCGGTTTCGAGGCGCATGAACTGGACGCTGTGCGGCGCTTTTTGACGTCGGTGCTGGAGAGAGCGCGGCGCACGCGGGAGTCCTGAGGCGGCGGGTGCGGTCATCGCGTCGACGCGCACTCCTCCGCCTCCTCCAGGTACGTCGCCACCGGGCCCAGCGTCAGCAATCCGGAGGCGGCGCCCGCGTGTTCCGTGCGGGCGTCTCGGAGGGCTCTCGCGGCGCGGGCCGCGGTGTCGGGGTCGCCCAGGCGGGCGGCGGCGCCGGCGGTCAGGCACCACAGCGCCTCCTGCATGTGGTCGGGTGGTGGTGCGGGAGCCGCGGCGAGGGCGGTGCGGGCCTCTGTGGTCCGGCCTTGGTCGAGCAGGAGGAGAGGTTCTGTCCAGGGGCGGTACGGGCCCCGGTCGAGGCGGGGGTCGGTGGGTGCGGGGCGGCCGTGCAGCAGGCGCAGGCCCAGCAGGGCGAGCGGGAGCAGTCCGCGGTGCAGGCCCGGCATGCCTGCCGTGCGGAGGGCGTCGTCGGCGGTGCGGTACTGCGCGGCGACCGTGGCGGGGGACGGGCCGCCGGGTTCGGTGCTGCGGGTCGCCGCGGCGCGGGCGCGGAACCACGCCGTGAGGACGGGGACCAGGGGTGCCTCGGTGGTCGCGGCGAGCCGTTCGGCGGCCTCCGCGTGCGCGGTCGCGGCGTCCAGGTCACCGAGGGCGGAGGCGGACTGGAGGCGCACGAGCCGGCCGAGTACGGCGAAGGCGGGCAGGTCGTGGGCGGTGGCCAGGTGGAGGATCTCGGCGCCGGTGCGGTCGCGTGCCGCCGCGAGTCCGGGGCGGGTGAAGGACTGCAGGAACACGCCGTTGAGGGTGAACGCCAGCAGGCCGGGGTCACCCAGGTCGCGGGCCAGCCTCTCCGCCTGCCGGGCCGCGTCGCGGGCGCGGTCCTGCTCGGGCGGGGTGAGGTCGGCGCCGCGGCTCTCGACCGCCACGGTGGCGAGGAGGCGGGCGGTCAGGTCGGCGGGGGCGTCGGGGCCGAGCACGGTGAGCGTACGTTCGGCGGCCTCGACGACCGCCCGGGACTGCGCGGGGTCGTCGGCCCGGCTCCACAGGGCGGGCACGTCGTACGCGCCGATGATCCGGGCGGTGAGGGCGAGGTCGCCGGTGCGTTCGGCCGCCGTGATCGCGGCGAGGCGGTCGCTGCGGGAGCGGACGAGGGCGTCACCGCCGGCCAGGGCGAGGGTGCGAGCCAGGTCCACGGTGGTGCGCGGGCCGAGCGGGACGCCGGGGCCGGTCCAGGAGGTGGCCGGGGCGTGGGTGGACGGGGCGGCACCGGTGAGGAGGTCCGTCTCCAGGCGCAGGAGGTCGGGGCCGGGGTCGAGTCCTAGCTGGTCGGCGAGGGTCGCGCGGGCGTGGCGGAGGGTGTCCAGCGCGTCGGCGCGGCGGCCCGCGTGGTGGAGGGCGCGGGCGAGGAGCGTCCAGGCGGGCTCGCGCCAGGGGTGCACGGCGATGTGGTCGCGCAGGTCGGTGACCAGGCCGGCGCCTTCGCCGCGGTCGAGGAGGATGCGGGCGCGCAGTTCGACGGCCTCCGCCCGCAGTTCGTCCAGCCGGGCGCGCTCGCGTTCCGCCCAGGCGGAGTCGGTGACGTCGGCGTAGGCGGGGCCGCGCCAGGCCGCGAGCGCCTCGCCGAGCGCGGTCACCTCGCCGGGGGTGCGGCGGGCGCGGGCCAGGGCGTCCTGGAAGCGGTGCGCGTCGACGTCCTCGCGGGGCAGGCGCAGGGCGTAACCGGGGCCCTCGGTGAGCAGGACGCGGGGTGGGGTGCGGGGTGGGCGGTCGGGTTCGAGGGCGCGGCGCAGGGCGGCGACGAAGGTGCGGACGGAGCCGAGGGCGCGGGGTGGGGGGTGCTCAGGCCACAGGTCGTCGATGAGGGTGGCGGTGGTGACCAGTCGGCCCTCGGCAGCGACGAGACGTCCGAGGAGTTCGCGGTGGCGGGGGCCGCCGAGGGGGACGGGGGTGCCGTCGTCCCTGGAGGCTTGGACGGCGCCTAGGACGTCGATGCGCATGGGGTCATCTTCGCGGGTGAGGGAGGTGCGGGTTGGGTTGAGTCGCCCCCGCCGCCCCTTCCCGTCCCGTCCCTGGGGCTGCGCCCCAGACCCCCTTCGGCCCTTCGGGCCTCGTCCTCAAACGCCGGACGGGCTGAAAGCGGGCTGCGCCCCACGTCCCCTCGTCGGCCCCTGGCGGGCCTCGTCCTCACGCGCCGGACGGGCTGAAAGCAGGTGGGCCGGAACCGCATGCCCCCGCCGTACTGATCCGCTGCTCATCGCCCTCCCCCACGCTGCTCCGGTCACCGCACCCCCGGAGAAACGGACGCATCCCATGACCCCCACCATCCCCGGCTTCGAGTACCTCCGCCTTCCCGGCGTGGACGGCGTCGAGGTGGCCGCAGCTGTCGGCGGGGACGGCAGTCCCGTCGTGCTGCTGCACGGGTTTCCGCAGACCCACCTCATGTGGCGGCACGTCGCCCAGCGGCTCGCCGTCGAGCACACCGTGATCTGTCCCGACCTGCGCGGCTACGGCGCCAGTGACAAACCGGACGCCGACTCCCCCGGCGTGTACGCCAAGCGCACGATGGCGGCCGACGTCGTGGCCCTGGCCGGCGCCCTCGGTCACGACCGCTTCGCGCTCGTCGGGCACGACCGGGGAGCCCTCGTCGCCTTCCGCGCCGGGCTCGACCACCCGGAGGCGGTCACCCACCTCGGCATCCTCGACGTCGTGCCGACGCTCGACATGTGGGACGTCCTGCACGGCGTCTCCGCGGCGGTCGCCTTCCACCTGTATCTGATGGCGCAGCCGCCCGGCCTGCCGGAGACGATGATCGCGAGCAGCGCGGACGCCTTCTTCGGGTCGTTCCTCGACGCCTGGGCGACCGGGCCGGCCGCGCTGCCGCCGGAGGTGCGGAACGCCTACCTGCGGGCGAGCCGCGCCGCCGTGCCGTCGATCGTCGCCGATTACCGGGCCTCGGCGACCGTCGACATCGAGCACGACCGGGCCGACCTCGATGCGGGTACCCGGCTCACCATGCCGGTGACGGTTCTCCAGCAGGACTGGGGCGCCCAGCTGGGCTACGACGCCGCAGCGGTGTGGCGGGCCTGGGCGCCGGACCTGGACCACCGGCTGACCGAGGCCGGCCACTTCATGGCCGAGGAGGCGCCCGAGGAGGTGACGGCGGCGATCCGGGACCTGTTGGCCCGGTGACGGGCCCCGAGGTAGACAATCACCGCTGGCGGGAATACCCCTAGGGGGTATACCGTTCATCGTGTGCGTGGGGACACACACCGTCCCCGTGACGCTTCGAAGGGGGATGAGGTCCGTGGACCACGCCATGCACCAGCACACCGGTGCCGGGCACGGGGCGCCGCCCGGCGCGACCTGGCCGATGGCGGTACGGGCGACGCTGCACTGCCTGCTCGGCTGTGCCATCGGCGAGATCCTCGGCATGGTCGTCGGCACGGCCCTGCTCTGGGGCAACGTCCCGACGATGGTCCTGGCCATCGGCCTGGCCTTCGTCTTCGGCTACTCCTTCACCCTCTTCGCCGTCGTGCGCGCCGGGGTGTCGTTGAAGTCCGCCGTGAAGATCGCGCTGGCCGCCGACACCGTCTCCATCGCGGTGATGGAGCTGATCGACAACGCCATCGTCGCGCTGACCCCGGGGGCGATGGACGCCCAGCTGTCCGACGGCCTGTTCTGGTACGCGCTGCTCGGCGGCTTCGCCGTCGCCTTCCTGGTCACCACCCCGGTCAACAAGTGGATGATCGGCCGGGGCAAGGGCCACGCGGTGGTCCACGCCCACCACTGACCCCGCCCGCGCCCGAACACTCTTCCGCCCGCGCCCGCCCGAGTCCGCACGGCACTCGGGCGGGCGCGGGCGCCCGGTAAGGTGGACGGGTCAGCCGTGTCGGGGCCGACGAAGCCCCCGGCGAAGACCGCAGTCCGCAGGAGAGAGCGAGCGCATGTCCGTGATGCCCCGCGCCGCTGCCTTCCCGCCGTGACCCTTCGCCCCCCGTCGGCGTCCGGAGTCCCTCCGCGCCGCACCCCCGTGGTCCCCGGGCGCCGAGCCCGCTGATCAACGGCACTCAGCCCGCTGGGTGCACCCCCCTCCTCCCGCGTGCCCCGCCCCGTCCCCGGCGCGCCCGAGCAACGACAGGTCCCTTTCCTTGTCCATGTCCTCCGCCCTGTCCCCGTCCGCCTGGCTGCGCGGCCCCCGGCGTCCGTCCTGGCTCTCCGACCCGAAGGTGCTGCGCACCGAGGTGCTCGGCGGTCTGGTCGTGGCGCTGGCGCTGATTCCCGAGGCGATCTCCTTCTCGGTCATCGCCGGGGTCGACCCGGCGGTCGGGCTGTTCGCCTCGTTCACCATGGCCGTGACGATCGCGCTGGTCGGCGGGCGGCCCGCGATGATCTCGGCGGCGACCGGCGCCGTCGCCCTCGTCATCGCGCCGCTCAACCGCGAGCACGGCTTCGGGTACCTGGTGGCCGCCGTGATCCTGGCCGGTGTGTTCCAGATCGTGCTGGGCGCGCTCGGGGTGGCGAAGCTGATGCGGTTCGTGCCGCGCAGCGTGATGGTCGGCTTCGTGAACTCCCTCGCCATCCTGATCTTCATGGCGCAGGTGCCGGAGATGACGGACGTGCCGTGGCCGGTGTATCCGCTGATCGCGGCGGGCCTGGCGATGATGGTGTTCTTCCCGAAGCTGACCACGGTGGTGCCGGCGCCGCTGGTGTCCATCGTGATCCTCACCGTGATCACCGTCGCCGCCGGGATCGCCGTGCCGACCGTCGGCGACAAGGGCGACCTGCCGTCGTCGCTGCCCGTGCCGGGGCTGCCGGACGTGCCGTTCACCCTGGACACGCTCACCACCGTCGCGCCGTACGCGTTCGCCATGGCGCTGGTCGGTCTGATGGAGTCGCTGATGACGGCCAAGCTGGTCGACGACATCACCGACACCCGCTCCTCCAAGACCCGTGAGTCCGTCGGGCAGGGAGTCGCCAACATCGTCACCGGCTTCTTCGGCGGCATGGGCGGCTGCGCGATGATCGGCCAGACGATGATCAACGTGCGGGTGTCCGGGGCGCGGACCCGGCTGTCGACGTTCCTGGCGGGCGCGTTCCTGATGGTGCTGTGCATCGTGTTCGGGCCGGTCGTCTCCGACATCCCGATGGCGGCGCTGGTCGCGGTCATGGTGATGGTGTCGGTGGCGACGTTCGACTGGCACTCGATCGCGCCGAGGACACTGCGGCGCATGCCCGTCGGGGAGACCGTCGTCATGCTGGTCACCGTCGTCTGCGTGGTCGCCACCCACAACCTCGCCATCGGCGTCGTCGTCGGCTCGATCGCCGCGATGGTGGTGTTCGCGCGGCGCGTCGCCCGGCTGGCCGAGGTCACCGCGGTCACCGACCCGGACGGCCGCACGGTGGTCTACCAGGTCACCGGCGAGCTGTTCTTCGCCTCCTCCAACGAGCTGGTCGGCCAGTTCTCGTACGCCACCGACCCGGACCGGGTCGTGATCGACCTGTCCGCCGCCCACATCTGGGACGCCTCCTCGGTGGCCGCGCTCGACGCCGTCGAGACGAAGTACGCCCAGCGCGGCAAGACCGTCGAGATCGTCGGCCTGAACGAGCCCAGCGCACGGATGCACAAGACGCTCAGCGGCGAGCTCACCGGCGGCTGACCGGAAGGCGGGGCAAGCGGTCAGTTTCCGAGAAGCGCCGGCGGCCGAGGCGGTCCTACCGTCGACGGCATGAACTCCATCGACTCCGTCACGCTGGAGGTGGCCGACCCCACGGCCGCCGCGCACTTCTACGCCGACGCCTTCGGCCTGGACCGTGAGCGGGTGCGCCTGCGCCCCTCCGACGAGCCCACGAGCGGCTTCCGCGGCTTCACCCTGTCGCTGGTGACGTCCCAGCCCGGCGACGTCGACGCGCTGCACCGGGCCGCGCTCGACGCGGGCGCCACCCAGCTGAAGCCCGCCGAGAAGTCCCTGTGGGGCTACGGCGGCGTCGTCCAGGCGCCCGACGGCACCATCTGGCAGCTGGTGACCTCGACGAAGAAGAACACCGTCCCGGTCACCCGGACGATCGACGAGATCGTGCTGCTGCTCGGCGTCGAGGACGTGAAGGCGAGCAAGCAGTTCTACGTCGAGCGCGGGCTCACCGTCGGCAAGAGCTTCGGCGGCAAGTACGTCGAGTTCGCGGGAGACCCCGGCAGCATCAAGCTGTCCCTGTACAAGCGGAAGGCGCTGGCGAAGGTCGCGGGCGTGCCCGTCGAGGGCGGCGGCTCCCACCGCATCACGCTCGTCAGCCCGGTCGGCCCCTTCACCGACCCGGACGGCTTCGTCTGCGAGGCGCCGGAGCGGAAGCCGGACGAGTGAGACACGGGGCGGCGCGCCCGCTCACTTCGTGCCCACCGTCCGCAGCACCGTCAGCACCAGCGTCCGCGCCGTCTCCACCACCTCCCGCACGCTCACGTGCTCCCGCGCGCTGTGCGCCACCGCGATGTCGCCGGGACCGTACTGCAGGGTGGGTGTCCCGGCGCCCGTGTAGTGCCGCAGGTCGCTGCCGTACGGCGCCCCGCGCCGCCGCGGCGCCGGACCGCCCGTCGCGTCGGCGTGCGCGGCGGCGACCGTGTCCGCGAGGGGGTGCCCCTCGGGCAGCATGCCGCTCGCGAACTGCCCGCCCGGCCAGGTCACCGTCGCCGGATGCTCCCGCAGCCACGGGTCGGCGGCGCACGCCTCGGCCACGCACCGCTCCAGCTCCGCGCGCGCCTGAGCCGGGTCCTCGCCGAGCCGCACGCCGTACCTGCCCTCCGCGACCAGCAGGTCCGGCACGCTGCTGGCCCAGTCCCCGGCCCGTACCGTGCCCACCGACAGGCCGTACGGAATCGGGTACTCGGCGAGCAGCGGGTCCGGGTCCCGGTTCCGTTCCTCCTCCAGCGCGGCCAGCGCCCGGTGCAGCGGGAGATAGGCGTCGACCGCGCTGACGCCCTGCTCCCGGGAGCTGCCGTGCGCGGCCTTGCCCGGCACGGCGATCCGGAACGTCAGCGCGCCCGCGTTGGCGGTGATCAGCGTGTTGGCGGTGGGCTCGGCGATGACGCAGGCGTCGCCGGTGTGACCGCGCCGCAGCGTGCCGAACGCGCCGAGGCCGCCGTCCTCCTCCCCGACGACGAAGTGCACGGCGACCCGGCCGCGCAGCCGTGTCCCGGCCGCCCGTATCGCGGCCAGCGCGGCGAGGTGCGCCGCGAGACCGGCCTTCATGTCGCACGCCCCGCGCCCGTGCACCAGGTCGCCCTCCGCCCGCGGCACGAACGGGTCCCCGTCCCACGCGGCCAGGTCCCCCGGCGGTACGACGTCCACGTGGCCCTGGAGGATCAGCGTCGGTCCGTCGCCCCCGTCGGGGGTCGTCCCGACCAGCCCCCACGCCTCCTCGCGCGGCGCCTCCGTGCCGGGGAAGTCCGGGTCGGCGCGCAGCGCGGGCAGGTCCATCGACCACAGGTCGACGTCGAGCCCCAGCCACTCCAGCCGCCCGGCGAGCTGATGCTGCAGCTCCGCCTCGGCGGCGCTGCCCGTGACGCTCGGCACGGAGATCAGCTCCATCAGCGTCCGCGCGGTCGCCGCCGCGTCCACCGCGGCCAGCGCGGCACTCTCCTCGTCGCTCAGCACGACGCCCCTCCCCTCATGCCGGGGCCGGCCCGACCCGGCCCCCCGCATGCATCCTGCGCACCCGACGCGAGGGCTACGCCCCCGAGTCGCCCCGTTCCCCCGTCGCCCCCGCCACCGTGAAGCCCGTGACCGTGCCGCCGCCCTCCCGGTGGAAGGCGTAGGGCGCTCCGCCGTGGGCGAGGGCGACCTCGCGGACGATCGAGAGGCCCAGGCCCGAACCCGGCAGCGACCGTGCGTCGGCGGCGCGGTAGAAGCGGTCGAAGACGCGGGTCAGGTCCGCGTCGGCGATGCCCGGGCCCCGGTCGCGGACCTCCACCCGCACCGTGCCCGGGCGGGCCGGACCCGCCACGTGGATCTCCACGGGCGCCCGGCCCTCCCGGTCGAACTTCACCGCGTTCTCCACCAGGTTGGACAGCGCCCGGGTGAGCATCCCGGGCCGCCCGTGGGTCGTGGTGTCGCCGCCGGCGTGCACCACGATCTCGCGTCCCGTGCGCCGCCGGGCGACGCCCGCCACCTCCTCGGCGACGTCCGCGAGGTCGATCCGCTGCGGCGGCTCCGTGTCGGACTGCCCCGCCGCCAGGTCGACCAGCTCGTTGACCAGGTCGGTCAGCTCCCGCGCCTCCTGGGCGAGATCGGCGACCAGCTCCTCGCGGCTGTCGGGCGGGAGCTCGTCGATGCGGCGCAGCAGCGAGATGTTGGTGCGCAGGGACGTCAGCGGGGTGCGCAGTTCGTGCCCCGCGTCCTGGACCAGCCGGCGCTGGTCCTCCTCGGACTGGGCGAGCCGCCCCAGCATCCGGTCGAAGGCACGCCCGAGCCGCCCCACTTCGTCGTAGCCGGCGACCGGCACCTGGATGCCGAGGTGGCGGGTGCGGGCGACGGCCTCGGCGGTGTTGGTGAGCACCACCAGACGGCGTGTGATGCGCCGGGCCAGCCACCAGCCGAACAGCCCGGCGGCCACCACCACGGCCGCCATCAGCAGGAACGTACGCCGCTGGAGCGCCCGCAGCAGGTCCTCCGTGTCGCTGAACTCCTGCGCGACCTGCACCGCGCCCCGGCCGCCGCCCAGGGAGACGGTCGCCACCCGGTAGACGTCGTCGCCGACGTCCACCCCGGCGTGCACGACCACCCGCCCCGCCGCGGCGGCGCCCGCGACCCGGCGGTCGTCGTCCTCCACGGGCAGCCCGGGGTCGCCGGGGTCGACGATCCGGCCGTCCGGCCCGAGCACCTGCACGTCCGTGCGGGCCGGCCGCACCAGGTCGTGGCCGGGCGCGGCGGAGGAGAAGTCGTGCGGCGACATCCGGTTCGTCCGGACCTCGTCCCGCAGGTCCCGCACCACCTCGTCGAACACGGACTGCTGGTCCACCCGTACCAGCCGCGCGGCCGCGTTGTACGACAGGAAGCCGACCAGCAGCGTCACGGTCGCCGTCACCGCCGCGAACGCCACCGCGAAGGTGGTGCCCAGCGACAGCAGCCGCATCCGGTGACGCGCAACCGACGGCCCGTGCGCACCGCCGCCGACGGCCACTCAGCCCTCCCGCAGGACGTAACCCACCCCGCGCACCGTGTGGATGAGCTGCGGGGCGCCGGGCTCGTCGAGCTTGCGGCGCAGATAGCCGACGTAGACGGCGAGGTTCTTGGAGCCGGGGCCGAAGTCGTAGCCCCAGATGCGGTCGTAGATGGTGGAGTGCTCGAGGACCACGCCCGCGTTGCGGATCAGCAGTTCCAGCAGCTCGAACTCGGTGCGGGTCAGCTCCAGTTCGCGGTCGCCGCGCCAGGCCCGGCGGGCCTGCGGGTCCATGCGCAGCCCGGCGGCCTCCAGGAAGCGTCCGGACGGCGCGGGCGCCCCGGGCTCCTGAGGGGCGGCCGGCTCGGGCTCGGCGGGCGCGGGGGCCGCGCGGCGCAGGAGGGCGCGGAGCCGGGCGAAGACCTCCTCGACGTCGAACGGCTTGACGACGTAGTCGTCGGCGCCCGCGTCGAGCCCGGCGATCCGGTCGGCGGTCTCCACCAGCGCGGTCAGTATCAGCACCGGGGTGCGGTCGCCCTCGGCGCGCAGCACCCGGCACACCTGGAGTCCGTCGATGCCGGGCATCATCACGTCGAGCACCAGCACGTCGGGCCGGCTGCGGTGGGCCTGCGCGAGGGCCTCGACGCCGTCGGCGACGGCCGTGACGTGGTAGCCCTCCAGGGTCAGCGCGCGCTCCAGCGCGTTGCGGATGGCGCGGTCGTCTTCGGCGAGCAGAACGGTGTGCGGCACCCGCCCAGTGTGCCAAGCCGCCGGAGCCGGGCGGCCATGCCGGCCGCCCGGACCTCCGCTTCTTACCGCCGTCTCACCCGCCAGGGCGCAGGGCGGCGAGCCGTTTCTCGAAGGGCGTCACGTTCTCGAACGAGTCCTTCTTGGGGAGCGGGGCGCTTCCGGGCGCCTGACGGCCAAAGGCGCCCGCACCGCTGCCGTTCACCGTCCGGACCGCGTCCGCCGGAGCCCCCTGCCGGGGCAGGGACCGCGCCGACGTGCCCGCCGACAAGGCGGCCAGCTCCCCCGCCGCCCGCCCGATCCGGGCGTCCAGCCCCTCCGCGCCCCAGTCCTCCGACGCCGCGTAGACGCCCGTCGGGACGACGACCGCGCGCAGGTAGGAGAAGAGGGGACGCAGGGCGTGGTCCAGGACCAGGGAGTGACGGGCACTGCCGCCCGTCGCCGCGATCAGCACCGGCGTGCCGGTCAGGGCCTCCGCGTCGGTGGAGCTCAGCGCGTCGAAGAAGGACTTGAACAGCCCGCTGTACGACGCCGAGAACACCGGGGTGACCACGATCAGCGCGTCCGCCCCGCCCACCGCGTCGAACGCCTCCGACAGCGCGGGCCCGGGGAAGCCGTTGGTGAAGGTGTGCGCGATCTCCACGGCGAGGTCCCGCAGCTCGATCACCTGGACCTCGCTCCGGTCCTCACCGGCGGCGGCGACCGCGGCCGAGGCGAGCCGGTCGCCCAGCAGACGCGTGGACGACGGGACGCTCAGCCCGGCCGACACGACGACGATCCTCATGTGCGCGCCCCTTCCTGTGCGGCGGCGTTCTTCCGGGCGGCGCCCAGCAGCGAGGCGTGGGTGGGCGCCTCCGGCACGTCGGCCGGACGGTTCTTCGCGAACTCCTTGCGCAGCACCGGCACGACCTCCTCGCCGAGCAGGTCGAGCTGCTCCAGCACGGTCTTCAGCGGCAGCCCCGCGTGGTCCATCAGGAACAGCTGACGCTGGTAGTCGCCCGCGTAGTCGCGGAAGGACAGCGTCTTCTCGATCACCTGCTGCGGGGAGCCCACGGTCAGCGGGGTCTGCGCGGTGAACTCCTCCAGCGAGGGCCCGTGCCCGTACACCGGCGCCACGTCGAAGTACGGCCGGAACTCCCGCACCGCGTCCTGCGAGTTCTTCCGCATGAACACCTGCCCGCCGAGCCCGACGATCGCCTGCTCGGGGGTGCCGTGCCCGTAGTGGGCGTACCGGCTCCGGTACAGCTCGACCATCCGCTTGGTGTGGTCGGCCGGCCAGAAGATGTTGTTGTGGAAGAAGCCGTCGCCGTAGTACGCGGCCTGCTCGGCGATCTCCGGCGAGCGGATCGAGCCGTGCCAGACGAACGGCGGCACGCCGTCCAGCGGGCGCGGCGTGGAGGTGAAGCCCTGCAGCGGGCTGCGGAAGCGTCCCTCCCAGTCGACGACGTCCTCGCGCCACAGCCGGTGCAGCAGCGCGTAGTTCTCGATCGCCAGGTTGATGCCCTGCCGGATGTCCTGGCCGAACCAGGGGTAGACCGGGCCGGTGTTGCCGCGGCCCATCATCAGGTCCACCCGGCCGTCCGCCAGATGCTGGAGCATCGCGTAGTCCTCGGCGATCTTCACCGGGTCGTTGGTGGTGATCAGCGTGGTGGAGGTGGACAGCAGCAGTCGCTCGGTGCGGGCCGCGATGTAGCCGAGCATGGTCGTCGGCGAGGACGGCACGAACGGCGGGTTGTGGTGCTCGCCGGTCGCGAACACGTCCAGGCCCACTTCCTCGGCCTTCAGCGCGATGGCGACCATGGCCTTGATCCGCTCACGCTCGGTCGGCGTGCGCCCCGTCGTCGGGTCGGGGGTGACGTCCCCGACGCTGAAGATCCCGAACTGCATGGCCGCTCACCTTCCAGGTTTGTTGACGGTTCAACTATACCCCTGGAACGACACCCCGCCCCGTCCTATTCCGCCTGCCCGGACACGGCCTCCCGATCCCCCGTCCCCACCGGCACCGGCTCCCCCGCCCGCAGCCGCGCCGCCTGCTCGGCGCCGTACTCCGTGGTGCGCCGCATGTGCTCGATGAACAGCTCCAGCTCACGGTCGTCCAGGTCGTCGAAGAGCGCGAACCAGCCGTTCCCGACCCGCTCCCAGACCCGCGCCACCTCGGCGACCCGCTCCGGCACCGGCGCCACCAGCACCACCCGCCGGTCCCCCGCGTCCCGCTCGCGGACCACGTACCCGGCCCGCTCCAGCCGGTCCACCAGCCGCGTCGCCGACCCGGTCGTCAGCCCCGTCAGCTCCGCGATCCGCCCGGTCGTCACCGGACCGGGCTCCAGGGTGAGCAGGTTCAGACACTGCAGATCGGTCGGATGCAGGCCGAGGCGGTCGGCGAGCGCCTGGTTGAACAGCGCGTACGACGCCATGTAGCGGCGGGCCACCACCGCCAGCTCCGCCATCAGCCGCGCCCGCCGCTCCCCCGGCGGCCCCTCCGTCCTCGCCGTCGTCGCCGTCGTCGTCCTGTCCCCGGCCCGTCCGTCCGCTGCGTCCGTCACGGGGCATGTATCCCGCGGACCGCGGCGGCGCAGGCGCCCTCCAACAGGTGACGCGGGCGGCCTCCGGCGGTGAGCGGGCGGTCTCCGGCGGTGAGCGGGCGACCTCCGGCGGTCACGCGGACGGCCCGTGCGAAGCTGCCGCCATGCTCATCCTCCGCTCCGCCGCCCTGTTCGTCCTCGCCGCGATCCTCGAGATCGGCGGCGCCTGGCTGGTCTGGCAGGGCGTCCGCGAACACCGCGGCTGGATGTGGGCGGCCGGCGGCGTCCTCGCCCTCGGCGCGTACGGCTTCGTCGCCACCTTCCAGCCCGACGCCCACTTCGGCCGGGTGCTCGCCGCGTACGGCGGCATCTTCGTCGCCGGGTCGATCCTGTGGGGCGTCGTCGCCGACGGCTACCGCCCGGACCGCTGGGACATCGCCGGCGCGCTGGTGTGCCTGGCCGGCATGGCGCTCATCATGTGGGCCCCGCGCAACGGCTGACCGGGCAACCGACGAGCGCCCGCCCACGCCCTTTTCCGCCCCGCCTATGCTGGCCGGGCGCGCCCGTACCGCACGCGCCGACCGTCCACCCCCGCGCCACCGCCCGCCCGAGGAGCAGCTCATGGCCACCGCCGTACCGCCCGCCGCGTCCCGTATCGCCGTCGTCACGGGAGCGAGCAGCGGTATCGGCGCCGCCACGGCACGCAGGCTCGCCGAGGCCGGCTACCGCGTCGTCCTCACCGCCCGCCGCAAGGACCGCATCGAGGCGCTCGCCGAGGAGCTGACCGCGGCCGGCCACTCCGCGACGGCGTACCCCCTCGACGTCACCGACCGCGCCGCCGTCGACGAGTTCGCCACCGCGTTCCGCACCGTCGGCGTGCTGGTCAACAACGCGGGCGGCGCCCTCGGCGCGGACCCGGTCGCCACCGGCGACCCGCAGGACTGGCGCACGATGTACGAGACCAACGTCATCGGCACCCTCAACCTCACCCAGGCCCTGCTGCCCAAGCTCGACGCGAGCGGCGACGGCACGGTCGTCGTGGTCTCCTCCACCGCCGGACACGCCACCTACGAGGGCGGCGCGGGCTACGTCGCCGCCAAGCACGGCGCGCACGTCCTCGCCGAGACCCTGCGCCTGGAGATCGTCGGCCGCCCGGTGCGGGTGATCGAGATCGCGCCCGGGATGGTGAAGACGGAGGAGTTCGCCCTCACCCGGTTCGGCGGCGACGCGGACAGGGCCGCCAAGGTCTACGAGGGCGTCGCCGAGCCCCTCACCGCGGACGACGTGGCCGACACCATCGCCTGGGCCGTGACCCGGCCGCCGCACGTCAACATCGACCTCCTGGTCGTCCGCCCCCGCGCCCAGGCGTCGAACACCAAGGTGCACCGGGAGACACGATGACCACGGACGGCGGGACGACCGGGGGCGCGGAACCGGACGGCGGCGGCACCACGGACGGCGAGCGGCGCCGCCTCGAGCTGGAGAAGAAGCGCGAGCGCTACGTCTGGCTCTACCTCGGCTACTTCCTCTTCGGCATCCACATCGTGGCGTTCGTGATGATTTACGCGGTGAAGCACGCCCCGTAGGGCCATCCTGTACGGGTACGGCCCCCGACACCGAGGAGGACGGACCGTGCGCGACGTGACCTACGCGATGGGCATCTCGCTCGACGGCTACATCACCGCCCCGGACGGCGGCCTCGACTGGTCGGCGCCCGAGGAGGACGTCTTCCGCTTCTGGATCGAGGAGACCCGCGAACTCGGCGTCCACCTCCTCGGCCGGCGACTCTACGAGACGATGCTCTACTGGGAGACCGCCGCCGACGACCCGTCGCTCAGCGACGCGGACCGCGAGTGGATCGAGGTCTGGAACCCGCTCCCCAAGGTGGTCTTCTCCCGCACCCTGACGGAAGTGAAGGGCAACGCCCGCCTGGCCACCGGCAGCGTCGCCGAGGAGATCGCACGGCTGCGCGAGGAACCCGGCGAGGGCGAGATCGCGATCGGCGGGGCGGCCCTGGCCGCCGAGGCGGCCGCGGCGGACCTGATCGACGAGTACCGCACGGTGGTCCACCCGGTCCTCCTCGGCGGAGGCACCCGCTACTTCCCCCACGACGAACGCCGCGTCCACCTGGACCTGGTGGAGACCCGCACGCTCACCCCGAACACGGTGTACCTGCGCCACCGCGTGCGGAGGTGACGTCGGGGGTCACCCCGCACGCGGTGGCGGCTCTCAGCCCTTGACGCAGACGACCTGCTTCAGCTTCGCGACGACCTCCACGAGGTCCCGCTGCTGGTCGATGACCTGCTCGATCGGCTTGTAGGCGCTCGGGATCTCGTCCACCACACCGGAGTCCTTACGGCACTCCACGCCCTGGGTCTGCTCCTCCAGGTCCTTCGCCGTGAACCGCCGCTTCGCCGCGTTGCGGCTCATGCGCCGGCCCGCGCCGTGCGACGCGGAGTTGAAGGACGCCGCGTTCCCAAGACCCTTCACGATGTACGAGCCGGTGCCCATCGAGCCCGGGATGATCCCGTACTCGCCGGAGCCCGCGCGGATCGCGCCCTTGCGGGTGACGAGCAGGTCCATACCGTCGTAGCGCTCCTCCGCCACGTAGTTGTGGTGCGCGCTGATCTCCTGCTCGAAGGTGGGTTTCGCCTTCTTGAACTCCTTGCGGACCACGTCCTTCAGGAGCGCCATCATGATCGACCGGTTGTACTTGGCGTACTCCTGTGCCCAGAACAGGTCGTTGCGGTACGCCGCCATCTGCGGGGTGTCCGCGACGAAAACCGCGAGGTCCCGGTCGACCAGGTTCTGGTTGTGCGGGAGCTTCTGTGCGACGCCGATGTGGTGCTCGGCGAGCTCCTTGCCGATGTTGCGGGAACCGGAGTGGAGCATGAGCCAGACCGAATCGGACATATCCACACAAACCTCGACGAAGTGATTCCCCCCGCCGAGCGTCCCCATCTGCTTCGCCGCCCGCTCCTCGCGGAACTTCACCGCGTCCGTGACCCCGCCGAACCGGGTCCAGAAACCGTCCCAGCCGCCCGTCGCGAAGCCGTGCAGGCGGCCGGGGTCCACCGGGTCGTCGTGCATGCCCCGGCCCACCGGGATCGCCTGCTCGATCTTCGAGCGCAGCCGGGACAGATCACCCGGCAGGTCGTTCGCCGTCAGGGACGTCTTCACCGCCGACATGCCGCAGCCGATGTCCACGCCCACCGCCGCCGGGCACACCGCGCCCCGCATCGCGATGACCGAGCCGACCGTCGCGCCCTTGCCGTAGTGGACGTCCGGCATCACGGCCAGGCCCTTGATCCACGGCAGGGTGGCGACGTTCCGGAGCTGCTGGAGCGCGCCCTCCTCGACCGTCGTCGGGTCCGTCCACATCCGGATCGGCACCTTCGCGCCCGGTATCTCCACGTACGACATGACGTCCTCATTCCCCCGGAAACACAACAGAAGTAGCGAAACGCAAAACCGGCGCCAAGGTCGATGAAAAGGGATGACGGACCGGCGTCCGCGGCAGTGCGTGCGATACACATTGTCTGCGAACGGCTCCCCCCTGCGGCAAGCGATTAACCAGCGGGGACACTGGAAGGATCCGGCGGGCCGCGGCCCGCACCCACCGTCGAGAGGACCTGGACCGTGCAGCGGAAGGCGTACGGACCCGGCGTCGCCGCGCTCCTCGCGGCCGTACTGGCCGGCTGCACGGGCAGCCCGGACGGCGGCGGGCAGGCGGACGACTCCAACCCGGGCAGCGCCGGCACGGCGACCCAGGCGGCCCAGCCCGGCCGGTACGCCACGCTTCCCGAGCCCTGCGGCGCCGTCGGCGACCGGACGCTGGAGGAACTCCTGCCCGGTCTGACGGAGTTGACGGACGAGCTGCAGCGGGAGAAGGCGTACGCGGGCGAGGCGACGCTCACCTACGACACCGACCGCAAGGTGGGCTGCCGCTGGAAGGTGGAGTCCCTCGCGGCGACCGACCGGCTGCTGGTGGACTTCGAACGGGTCGTCTCCTACGACAACACGGTCAGCGACGACGCCCAGGCGGAGGAGCTGTTCGCCCGGAGGCGGACGGCGGCGCAGCTGCCCGTGCCGACGGTGACCGGCTCCGGCTCCCCCTCCCCGACCGGTTCCGGCGCGACCACCGGCCCGGCGGACCCGAGCGGTTCCGCGACGGCGTCCGGCTCGCCCTCGTCGCCCTCCTCGCCCTCGTCCACCGCGTCGCCCTCCGTGGCCCCGTCGGACCTCCAGCCGCGGGTCCTGGAGGACCTGGGCGACGAGGCGTTCCTCGACGACGCGCTCGACCGCTCCGGTTCGACCGTCCAGGAGCGCACCGTGACTGTGGCGTTCCGCACGTCCAACGTCATCGTGACCATCCAGTACGCGGAGCAGCCGGTGACCGTCGGAGCGGTCCCGGACAGCAAGGAAATGCAGGACAGGGCCCGGAAACTGGCCGCCGAGCTGTCCGACTCGCTGGGCGGCTGACCCTCGTTCACCGCCCCTCCACGCTCTCCGCGAAGCCCTCGAAGTACGGCCGTCCGGGTGACGAGGCGCGTACCGTGACCCCTCGGACACCGTTCCGACCGCAGGGAACACGAGCGTCATGAGTGAAGGAACCATGCAGCGACGAGCACAGCGAGAGCAGCCCGAGCGAGCCAAGCGCCTGACCCGCGTCCTTGTCTGCGCGGCAGCCGTCCCCGTGATGCTGGTCGCGACCGGCTGCTCCTCGGACTCCGGATCCGGTGACGGCGGTGACAAGGCGGCGAGCGCCTCCGCGTCGGCGAGCCCGTCCCCGACCGTGCAGGCGGCGGCGTACCGGACGCTGCCCGAGGCGTGCGGCGTGCTGAGCGAGAAGACCCTCAAGGACCTGGCGCCGAAGGCGAAGTCCGGCAAGGAGGGCAGCTCGGACGATGTGGCCGCGCGGGCCAGCTGCTCCTGGAGCAGCCTGGACAACAACGGCGTGAAGGGCTCGCAGTTCCGCTGGCTGAACGTGTCGCTGCTGCGTTTCGAGTCGGACACCACGCGCGGCCCGGGCGACAAGCTGGCCAAGGAGTACTACGACAAGCAGGTGCGTGACGTCCGGGCGACGCCGGGCGCGCGGAGCCTGACCGCCCGGCCGGTGGCCGGCACGGGTGACGAGGCGACCGCGGTGCGGTACGACCTGAAGAAGGACGAGGGCACCTTCAAGCAGCAGACGGTGGTGGCGCGGGTGGAGAACGTGGTCGTCACCCTCGACTACAACGGCGCGGGTCTGGCGGGCGACAAGGCGCCGGACGCCGACGCGCTGCTGGCGGACGCGAAGAAGGCCGCCCGGGAGGCGGTGCTGTCGGTGACGAAGGCCAACGGACCGGGTGCGGCGAGCGGTTCGCCGTCCGCGCCGGCGTCGAAGGCGCCTTCCGCGTCGGCCTCCGGCAAGGACTGAACCGGCTGAACCAGAACCGGCCACCCGTCCTCCGCACACATGTGCCACTCTGTTGCGCGCAACAACACGCACTGGGAGGGGAGTACGGGTGGCCGCGCCCATTCAGCTGACACGGACGCACCGGGTTCTCATCGGCGTGGTCGTCTCCGGTGCCGTCGTCATCGCCGGGATCGGCTTCGCCGGTTCGTACGCGGCGGTCCGTGAGCTGGCCCTGAAGAAGGGCTTCGGCAACTTCAGTTACGTCTTTCCGATCGGCATCGACGCGGGCATCTGCGTGCTGCTGGCGCTGGATCTGCTGCTGACGTGGATCCGTATCCCGTTCCCGCTGCTGCGGCAGACGGCGTGGCTGCTGACGGCGGCCACGATCGCCTTCAACGGCGCGGCGGCCTGGCCGGATCCGCTCGGTGTGGGCATGCACGGGGTGATCCCGATCCTGTTCGTGGTCTCCGTGGAGGCCGCGCGGCACGCGATCGGCCGGATCGCGGACATCACCGCCGACAAGCACATGGAGGGCGTGCGGCTGACCCGCTGGCTGCTGTCGCCGGTGCCGACGTTCCTGCTGTGGCGGCGGATGAAGCTGTGGGAGCTGCGCTCCTACGAGCAGGTGATCAAGCTGGAGCAGGAGCGGCTGGTCTACCAGGCCCGGCTGCGCTCCCGCTTCGGCCGCGCCTGGCGCCGCAAGGCCCCGGTGGAGTCGTTGATGCCGCTCCGCCTCGCGAAGTACGGCGTCCCCCTCGCGGACACGGCCCCGGCGGGCCTGGCGGCGGCGGGCATAGAGCCGGCGCTGATACCTCCGGCGCCGGAACTCTCCGTGGCTGCGGGCAGTCGTGCGGCTGGGGCGGCACGGGTCCCGTCCGGCGAGCAGCGTCTGGAGCTGGAGCCGGACCGCGGGGACGAGGAGCCGTCGAACCCCTGGCTGCACGCCCGCGACCCGCAGTCCGTGGAGTACCACGGGGGCTACGACCCGACGTTCGACCCGGACGAGTACGCCCGCTGGATGGCCGAGCAGCGTCAGGCGGAGCAGTACGAGGACCAGTACCAGGAGGAGCCGCCCGTCCAGGAGCCCGCTCCGGAGGAGACCGGCGCGTTCCCGATCCCGGTCATCCCGGGCGGTCGCACCCGCGAGCTGGGCGAGGGCGGCGCGGCTCCCGTCGCGGAGCCGGGCGAGGACGACTTCTACCAGGTCTTCCGGCAGTCGATAGACGGCAGCTACCCGACCCCCCGCGTCCTGGGCGACAACATCGAGGCGACCTTCGGCGTGACGCTGAGCCCGAGCGCCCTGAAGGACCTCACCGAACGCTTCCAGGCCCGCCACGCCGCGGAACTGGAGGAGGACCACATCGCCTGACCGGCGTGTGTGTGCACAGACATGACGAGGGGCCCCCGGGTGATCCGGGGGCCCCTCGCGCTCATGCGGTGCGTTCCGTGCGTCCCCTTACCGTGCCGCGTGCCCGAAGGCGACGCCCGCCGAGGGCAGTCCGCCCTTGCCCGGCTGGTAGGTGGTGGCCGGGGTGCTGGTTCCGCTCACCACGTTGGACATCGGCAGGGCGTACAGGGCCCCGTAGGTGAGGGGCCCGTTGGGCATGCCGACGTACAGCTGGGTGCCGGTGAAGTGGATGCTCTGGCCCAGGCGCTGGTTGGCGCCCGCCGTGCCGGGGATGCCGCCGGAGTTGCCGGCCTCGAACCAGCGCTCGTTGGCGCCCGGGGAGCCCACCAGGGAGAACGTGGTGATGGCGCCGGCCTTGGCGGTGCTGCCGATGGCCTCGTCCGGGAGGCCCACGGCCAGCCGCAGGTTCGCCGTGGTGCTGACCGCGCGGGGCGCGGTGTTGACGGCGGCGAGGGCCGCGCCGAACCGGTCGCCGGCCTCGGAGGTGCCGCTGACGTCGTCGGTCGCGGTGCCCGAGTAGTAGGTGTGCTGCTGGCTGTAGGTGCCGGCGGCGGTGATGCGGAAGCTCTGGGCCATGCCGGCGTCCTTCTTGTTGACGCCGTCGATGCTCAGGTCCTCGCCGGGGGAGCCGACGACGAGGATCGACTCGCCGGTGACTCCGGCCGACGGGCGGTAGGGCACGAGGGCCAGGGCCGCGGCGAACTGGTCGCCCGCTTCCGCGGCGCCGGAGACGGTGTCCAGGTCCTGGTCGAGCCCGAACAGCGGGGTGGGGTTGCCGGCGTTCAGCGTGTGCGAGAAGACGGCGAGGTTGCCGGCGTCGGCGTCCGCCCCGATGGCCTCGTTCGGCGCGCCGATGACGAGGTGGTAGGCGTCGGCCGCGACGGTGGTGCCGAAGCGGTCTCCGGCCTCCACGGCGCCGGGGACGTTGGGCTTGTCCTGGTGGATGGAGACGTTGGTGGTGCCGTACAGGTAGAACGCCTGGCCGGCCTCGGCGACGCTGCCCAGGGACTCGCCCGGCGCTCCGGCCACGGCGAACGGCACGCCCTCGGCGGTGACGCCGGCGGCGACGGCGTGGCCGAAGCGGTCACCCTTCTCGGACGCGGAGGCGCCGAGGGAGCCGCCGCCGGTGCCCTGCTCGTAGTGGGTGGCCTTCTGCGTGCCGGTGCCCATGCCGCCGGGGGCGCCGTAGAGGATGTCGACCATGCCCGCGTCGGTGGCGCCCGACAGGTCCTCGCCGGGGGTGCCGACCACCAGGTCGGTGCAGCCGTCCTCGTTGAAGTCGGTGGTGTCGATGGCCTCGGCGAAGTAGTCGTTGGCCTCGGAGCCTCCGGGGACCCAGTCGAGGTCCTGGGTGATCTCGGCGGTGCCCTTGCCGCCGCCGTAGACGATGCGTACCAGGCCGGCGTTGGCATCGCCGCCGACGGTGGCCCTGGGGTCGGCGATCGCGATGTCCTCGACGCCGTCGCAGTTGAAGTCGGTGATGCGGGGGGCGCCGATCACGGAGTCGGCCCAGGAGGCGAGGTCGTCGACGCGGGCGGCGATGCCGCCGGTGCCGGTCTGGTCCTCGTCGGTGCCCAGGCAGCCGCCCTGGTACGACCGGCTCGCGAGCGCGACCAGCTGGTGCGTGGAGCCGGAGGTGCGGACCATGGGGCCGCCCGTGTCGCCCATGCACGCGGCGACGCCGTCCTGGCCGGTGACGGCGGCGGTGGTGCCGTCGGCGGAGTCCACGGTGAAGGTGCCGGTGTGGAGGTCGAGCGGGGCCCATTCGGTCGTCGTACGGCCGTAGCCGGCGAGCTTCAGCTGCTCGCCCGCGACGGGGGCGGAGGCGGCGAGGGCGACGGGGGTGACGTTCGGGACCGGGCGGTTCAGCCGGGCGAGGACCACGTCGCGGTCGGTGCGGGGCACCAGCTCGACGACCTGACGGACGGCGCCGCCGGTGCCGGTGAGGTCGGCGCGGCCGACGGTCGCGGTGGTCTTCTTCGCGGGCTTGCCCGCGGGCACGGCGAGGCTCTGCGCCGGGTCGTCGGCGAAGCAGCTCGCGGCGGTGAGCAGCCACTCGGGGTCGACGAGGACCCCGGAGCAGCCGCGGTCGTGGTCGCCCACGATCAGCTGCGCGGCGTAGGCGTGGGTGGTGTCGCCGGAGGGGGCGGCGGGCCCCGTGACGGCGAGGGCGGGCGCGGCGGTGAGGACCAGGGCTCCCGTGGTCAGCGCGGCTCCCAGTACGGCGGGGCGCACGGGTCTGGTACGTCGCATGAAGTCCATTCCTTGGGGTGATTCCGGCAGGGTGGGCCGGACGGGACGGGTGTCGGTGCGTGTTCCGTGGCGCCGGGCGGGGTCAGGCGCTGGTACGGATTTCGACGAGGATGTGACTCCGGCCGCTCGGGTCGGTGGACTCGCCGACGGGCTCGAACGAGTTCTCCGGCACGGTCACTTCCTGGACCGTCTCGTCGGGGGCCCGGAGGGTCAGGTCGGCGTCGACACCCGCGGCGCCCTTCACGCCGTAGACGGACTGGATCTCGAGGCTGAGGTAGCCGGAGGTCCCGGTGACGCTGAAACAGACCATCTGGTTGACGCGCGTGTACACCTCGAGCAACCCGGTCCGGCTGCCGCAGGTGGCGAGGGTGATGTGACCGTCACCCCGTTTCAGGACGATGCCCTGCTCGGCCTCGATCTTGTCGGCCTGCGGGTAGTTGTAGTCCTCCACCGCGTAGCCCGGTTGTTCGTCGGCCACCGACGCGGTGGCCGACGCGTCGTGCGATCCGGCCACTCCGGTGGCGATCACGGTCGCGGCCCCGGCGGCGGCGACCGCTCCGGTGACGGCGATCCTTCGTGCAAGGTTCACGCAAGTCCCCCCTGCGCATTGTGAGTTGACTCCGTGCGGACCGGCGGGTGGTTCTCACCGTGTCGGGTCCGGACGGAAGAGCCGCCGAATTCAAACACAAGTTCGGTTCATCCGCACGTACAAAGCGGCTCATTCACGCTCATATGGCTTGAACACAGCGTGTGCGTCTTCTCACTGAATCATTGCAACCTCAACCGGTGGCCCAAACCTCACAGCTTGCGTACTCTCACGTCCGCCCAGTCCTACAGCTCCTCCAGCCACTTGCCGCACGCTGCCCACAACTCGTCGCACCAACAGATGAGTTGGGGCACATGTGCAGTTTTTGACGACTCGCGAACGCGACCGACGGCCGTTCACCTCGCGGTGTGGAGCCGCCTGTTGCCGACCAGACGGATGGACTCTTGAACACCACTTTCTGGAGCAGACGCCGGTTCCTGACCGTCGCTGCCGCCACCACGGCAGCCACGTCGATCCCCCTCGCCACGACCGCTCAGGTCTACGCCGCCACCGCGGCCACAGGCGACATGCCCCACCTTCCCTCCCTGCCGGACACCCCCCGAGGGAAGGCCGTGTCCGCCTGGAAGGCGGGCGGCAAGGCGGTGCGCAGTGCGGCGGCGGCCGCGCTCACCGGTACGCAGGCCGACGTGGAGCAGTTCGTCGCCACGGGACTCCCCGCTGCGGTCGCGGAGGACAACCGCGTCGCCCTCTTCAAGGCGCTCTCCGGCTCCGGCAAGGGCGTCGCACGCGACATCTCCGCCGCCCTGACCGCGGGTGACGAGGCGGTCAGCGCCTTCCTGTCCGGCGGCTACGAGGCCTCCCAGCTGGAGGACCTCCGCGTCCTCACCTTCACGCTGATGAACCAGGGCGGCACCAGCGTGAAGGCCGCCGCGAGCACGGCGCTCGACGACGGCTCCCTCGACGCGCTGATGAAGTTCGTCACCGAGACGCAGTTCACCGCACGGTTCGAGGACGAGCGGGCCGAGGTCTTCAAGGTCCTGGCCACCGCATCGCCCCAGGTGAAGACGTCCGCGCAGCGCGCCCTGGAGGAAGGCACCGCGGGTGCCATCGGCTGGTTCCTGGAGACCGAGCAGCACATCGCCCGTGCCCGCGACCAGGAGAAGGCGACCATCGACCAGCTCGTCGCCATCGTCGAGCGCGAGGGCAACCGGGCCCATCTGACGATGGAGCAGGCCGTCGCCGAGTCGGAGAAGGCGCAGACCGCCGCCGAGAAGGCGAAGGCCGCCGCTCTGGAGGCCGCGAACGAGGCCCAGGCCGCGCAGAACGACGTGAAGAAGGCCGGCAGCGCCGCCCGTAAGGCGGCCGGTGCGGCGAAGGGAGCCGCGCAGGCGGCCCGCACCGCCATCTCCGCCTCCAACGCCGCGCAGACCGCGGCGCGCCGGGCCGCCTGGGCCGCGAACGCCGCTGCCGCCGCGGCCGCCACCGCCGCCCGCGCCGCCTCGAACGCCTACCGGTCCGCGATCGCGGCGTCCGCGGACGCCTCCCAGGCGAAGGCCGCGAAGGACGCCGCCGTCAACGCCCGCAACGCCGCCGCGAAGGCGCGTACCGCCGCGGCCGCCGCGGACCACGCGTCGACGGCCGCCGCGCAGGCCTCCTCGGCCGGTTCCGCCGCGGCCTCCGCGGCCCGCAACGCCGCGTCCGCCGCGAACTCCGCCGCCGCCGCGGCCTCCGCCGCCGGCGTCGCGCAGTCGGAGGCCGCCGCAGCCCGCGCCGCGGCCGCCGAGGCGGACGCACAGGCCGCGCGGGCCACCCGTGCGGCGTCCACCGCCCAGTCCCTGGCGGCCACCGCGGCGAGCGCGGCCAGGACCGCGCGCAACGCCGCCAACTCCGCGGCGGACCACGCGGAGAACGCGGCCGACGCGGCGGAAGAGGCCGCCAAGCACGCGGGGGAGGCAGTCGACCACGCCAACCGCTCCACCCAGTTCGCCGCCCAGGCCAAGGAAGCCGCCGACGCGGCGACGGCGGCCGTCCTCGAGGCGATGGAGGTCGAGCAGACGGCCCGGGAGGCGGAACAGGCCAAGATCGAGGAGCACACCCTCCAGGGACGGGACGAGGCGCGCCGGCTCAAGGCGATCGAGGAGCAGGACCTCGAGGCCGCCCGCAACCAGCTCACCCAGCAGCAGGCACTGGACTCGGCCACCAAGGACCTCATCGCGGAGGCCGAGCGGGCACTCCGCGACGGGGACGAGCAGGCCGCCGTCGCCGCGGGCCGCGAGGCGTGCCTCAACCTGCTGTCGTCGCACGGCACCTGGACGCGCGAGGCCGCGGAGTTCGCCCTGGCGGGCGACGACCAGGCGGTGCTGGCCTGGATCGACGCCGACCGGGTCGTCGCACAGAACCAGGACGACCGGGAGACCGTCCTCTACATCGCGCGGATCTCCACCCCCGACGTGGCCGATGCCGCGCAGCGGGCCCTGGAGTCCACCGACCCCGGCGCCGTCGCCGCGTTCCTCAACGGCGGGATGATCGAGGCCGCGAAGACCGACAACTCGGTCGCGGTCTTCCGAGTCCTCGGCAAGAACCCCGGCAAGGCGGTCAAGGAGGCCGCCACCGCCGCGCTGAGCGACGGCTCCGCCAAGGCGCTGCACGAGTTCTTCGCCACCAAGTACCCGGCGGCGCAGTACGAGGACGACCGTGTCGCCGTCTTCACGGTCCTGGCGACCGCCGGGCCCTACACCACGATGGCCGCGAACGTGGCCCTGGAGGGGCCGGAGTGGATGCTCCGGGACTTCCTCACCACCGTCCACCCCCGCATGGTGCAGCTCGACGCGGACGCCTCCGCGCACATCGCCGCCGTCCGCGCGTCCCTCGCCCACGCCGCGAAGATCGCGCAGGACGCGCAGACGGACGCCGCGCACGCGTCCAAGGCCGCGGCGGAAGCCCGGAAGGCGGCCGACGAGGCGGTCAAGTGGGCCGACGCCGCCAAGAAGTCGGCGGACAAGGCGGCCGGGTACGCGAAGCAGGCGGACGACTACGCGGACGCCGCGGAGCAGTCCGCGAAGGACGCCTCGGCATCCGCCGCGACGGCGAAGGCGGCCGCGCTGGCCGCGCGCGCCGCGTCCCGCCGGGCCAACTACTCCGCCAACCAGGCCACGGCGTCGGCGAGTTCGGCCGTCCAGTCGGCCATCGCGGCACAGGCGTCCGCGTCCGCCGCCCGGGCCTCGGCCGTCGCGGCCGGCAAGGACGCGCGGGAGGCGGCGCAGGCGGCCTCCGAGGCGCGCGCGATCGCCGTCGCCAAGCGGAAGGCGGAGCAGGAGGCCGCGGCCAGGAAGGCGGCGGAGGAGGCCCGCAGGAACAAGCAGAACGGTGTGGACCCGTCCGACACCGCCGACCACGACAAGGTGGAGAAGCCGGGCACCTTCCTCGGCGGCACCAAGGAGGACTGGCAGGAGGTCGCCAACGTCCTGTCGGCCGTGTCCACCATCTCGGGCGGCATCGCCGCCGCCTCCCTGCTGATCCCGCCGCCCCTGGGCGAGGTGATCGCGGGCACCGCGGGCACGATCTCCCTCATCACCGGCGTGGCGGGCGCCGTCATCACCGGTTTCACCGACGGGTGGACGTCGAACGCGTTCCTGTCCTCCGCCGCCGGCGTCGCCATCAGCGTCCTCACCGGCGGTATCCCGCTCACCAAGTTCGGCGGGGTGTCGGGCGTCATCGCATGGGGGACCAACGGTCTTCGCTCCGCCCCCGTCATCGCCGCCCGGCTCGAGCAGGAGCTGATCTCCCCGGCGGTCGGGGTCTTCACCACCAAGTGGGACCAGGCCAAGGACACGGTCACCGACACGGTGAGTGACGCATGGGACGCCCTGACGCCCTGGTGACGGCGGACGGACGGCTTCCGGGGCGGAACGCCGGTACGTTCACCGCAGTCATGCCGCGATCCGCTCCGGAAGGACCTTTCCCTTGTTCCTCTCCCTCCCCACCGCCGCCTGGATCCTCGTCGCCCTCGCGGTCACCCCGCTTCACGTGGCCCTGATGCGTTGGTCCATGCCGACGCCGAAGGGGAAGAAGAGCGTGTCCTTCATCCCCGTCGTCCTGGGACCGGTCCTGGTGCTGTACGCGCTGGTGAAGGGCTACTCCCTGTCCGTGACGCTGTATCTGTACGCGTCCGTGCTGCTGATCTTCGTCGTCATGATCGTCCCGGTGCGGAAGTGGGTCGCCGCCGACATCCTGCGCCAGGAGCAGAACCCGGACGTCAAGGTGAAGCCGCACGGGCCGTCCACGGCATGGATCATGTTCTCCATGATCGTCTCCATGGCCGTCGTGGTCGGGGTGTGGATGTCCCACACCTGACCGTCCCGGCGGGCCGCGAGGCGGACACCGTGACGACGCAGGGGCGCCCGGTGACTGTCACCGGGCGCCCCTGCGTCGTGCGTGTGCGCGTTACGCGCCGAGCAGGTGCCGCACCCGCTCCTGCCCCACCGCCAGCAGCAGCGTCGGCAGGCGCGGGCCCGTGTCGCGGCTGACCAGGAGCCGGTAGAGGAGGGCGAAGAAGGACCGCTGGGCGGTCTTGATCTCCGGGGGGAGCTCCTTGGGCGTGGCGTCGGCGGAGAAGCCGGCCTGGACCTTCGGGACGCCGTAGACGAGGTGGGTCAGGCCGTCCAGGGACCAGTTGTCGGCGAGGCCGTCGAGGAGGAGCCGCAGGGACTCCCGCGCCTGCTCGTCCAGCGACTTCAGCAGCTCCGTGTCGGGCTCGTCGCGGACGATGGTGCGCTGGTCGGCGGGGACGTGGGTGTTGATCCACGCCTCGGCCTTGTCGTAGCGCGGGCGGGCCTCGTCGAGGGAGGTCAGCGGGTTCGCCGGGTCGAGGTCGCTGAGGATGCGCAGCGCCTGGTCCTCGTGTCCCGCGGTGATGTCGGCGACGGAGGCCAGCGTGCGGTACGGCAGCGGCCGGGGCGTGCGCGGCAGCTCGCCGCTCGCCGTGCGCACCGCGCGGGAGTGCGCGGCGGCGTCGGCGGGCAGCGCGGTGCCGTCGGCGACCTTGGCCTCGAGGCGGTCCCACTCGTCGTAGAGACGCTGGATCTCCTGGTCGAAGGCGACTTTGAAGGACTGGTTGGGCTTGCGGCGGGCGTACAGCCAGCGCAGCAGCTGCGGCTCCATGATCTTCAGGGCGTCGGCCGGGGTGGGCACGCCGCCCTTGGACGACGACATCTTCGCCATGCCGCTGATGCCGACGAAGGCGTACATCGGGCCGAGCGGCTGCTTGCCGCCGAAGATCCCGACGATCTGCCCGCCGACCTGGAACGACGAGCCGGGCGAGGAGTGGTCCACGCCGCTGGGCTCGAAGATCACGCCCTCGTAGGCCCAGCGCATCGGCCAGTCGACCTTCCAGACCAGCTTGCCGCGGTTGAACTCGTTGAGCCGGACCGTCTCCGAGAAGCCGCAGGCGGTGCAGGAGTAGGTCAGCTCGGTGGAGTCGTCGTCGTACGAGGTGACCGTGGTGAGGTCCTTCTCGCAGTTGCCGCAGTACGGCTTGTAAGGGAAGTACCCGGCCGAGCCGGAGCTGCCGTCGTCCTCGGCGGCGGCGCCGGACCCCTCGGCGGCCTCCAGCTCCGCCTCGTCCACCGGCTTCTGCTGCTGCTTCTTCGCCGGGGCCTTCTTCGTGCGGTACTGCGCGAGGATCGCGTCGATGTCCCCGCGGTGCTTCATCGCGTGCAGGATCTGCTCGCGGTAGACGCCGGAGGTGTACTGCTCCGTCTGGCTGATCCCGTCGAACTCCACGCCCAGCTCGGCCAGCGACTCGATCATCGCGGCCTTGAAGTGCTCGGCCCAGTTCGGGTGCGGGGAGCCCTTGGGGGCCGGGACCGAGGTGAGGGGCTTGCCGATGTGCTCGGCCCAGGTCTCGTCCACGCCGGGGACGCCGGCCGGCACCTTGCGGTAACGGTCGTAGTCGTCCCAGGAGATCAGGTGGCGCACCTGGTACCCGCGGCGGCGGATCTCGTCGGCGACCAGGTGCGGGGTCATGACCTCGCGCAGGTTGCCCAGGTGGATGGGGCCCGAGGGGGACAGACCGGACGCGACGACTACCGGTTTGCCCGGGGCCCGACGCTCCGACTCCTCGATGACCTCATCCGCGAAACGGGAGACCCAGTCGGTGGTCTCGGTGCTCTGAGCCACGATCGGCACGTCCTTCTTTCTGCTCGGGCAGCCGGTACGGTCGCACGGCTGACCGTGCCATTCTCCCAGCTCCCCCGGCCACCGCGAAAACGCCTTTTCACCGGCCCGGGGACGGCCCGGACGCGACCCGGCCACGGCCCGGGAGGGCCTTCGGCGGCGCCTCCACGCCCCCGCGCACGGAAAAACCGCTTTACCCCCCATGGGATACTGGCCGTGTCTATCTGAACCCACGAGGAGAACGGCACCCACTCCATGGCCTCGGTCACATCGCTCACCGATCTCGTCAGCAAGCAGCTCACGTCCGCCCTCTCCGCCACCCGGCCGGAGACGTCCGCGGACCCGCTGCTGCGACGCAGCGACCGGGCGGACTTCCAGGCCAACGGGATCCTCGCGCTGGCGAAGAAGGCCAAGGCCAACCCGCGGGACCTGGCCACGGAGGTCGTCTCCCACATCACCACCGGTGACGTGATCAAGGACGTCGAGGTCTCCGGCCCCGGCTTCCTCAACATCACGATCGCCGACCGGGCGGTCCTGGAGAACCTGGCCGCGCGGTACGCGGACGAGACGGGCCGCCTCGGCGTGTCCCTCGCCGAGAACCCGGGCACCACGGTGATCGACTACGCCCAGCCGAACGTGGCCAAGGAGATGCACGTCGGCCACCTGCGGTCCGCGGTGATCGGTGACGCCCTGCGCGGCATGCTCGACTTCACCGGCGAGAAGACGATCGGCCGGCACCACATCGGCGACTGGGGCACCCAGTTCGGCATGCTCATCCAGTACCTGATGGAGCACCCGGGCGAGCTGGCCCCGCCCTCCGAGGTCGACGGCGATCAGGCCATGTCGAACCTCAACCGGATCTACAAGGCCTCCCGGGCCGTCTTCGACACCGACGAGGCGTTCAAGGAGCGGGCGCGCAAGCGGGTCGTCGCCCTGCAGTCCGGCGACAAGGAGACCCTCGAGCTGTGGCAGCAGTTCGTGGACGAGTCGAAGGTCTACTTCAACTCGGTCTTCGACAAGCTCGACATGGAGATCCGCGACGACGAGATCGTCGGCGAGTCCGCGTACAACGAGGGCATGCCCGAGACGGCGCGGCTGCTGGAGGAGATGGGCGTCGCCGAGCGCTCCGAGGGCGCGCTGGTGGTGTTCTTCGACGACATCCGCGGCAAGGACGACAAGCCGGTCCCGCTGATCGTGCAGAAGGCCGACGGCGGCTTCGGCTACGCGGCCTCCGACCTCACCGCGATCCGCAACCGGGTCTTCGACCTGCACGCCGACACCCTGCTGTACGTGGTGGACGTGCGGCAGTCGCTGCACTTCAAGATGGTCTTCGAGACCGCCCGCCGGGCCGGCTGGCTGAACGACGACGTCACCGCGCACCACATCGGCTTCGGCACGGTGCTGGGCGCGGACGGCAAGCCGTTCAAGACCCGTGAGGGCGAGACCGTCCGGCTGAAGGACCTGCTGGACGAGGCCGTGCAGCGGGCCGCCGAGGTCGTCCGGGAGAAGGCGAAGGACCTCACCGAGGAGGAGATCCAGGAGCGGGCCGCGCAGGTCGGCATCGGCGCCGTGAAGTACGCGGACCTGTCGACGTCGCCGACCCGCGACTACAAGTTCGACCTGGACCAGATGGTCTCGCTGAACGGCGACACCTCGGTGTACCTGCAGTACGCGTACGCCCGTATCCGGTCGATCCTGCGGAAGGCCGGGGACGTACGCCCTGCCGCGCACCCGGAGCTGGAGCTGCACGAGGCCGAGCGGGCGCTGGGCCTGCACCTGGACGCGTTCGGGGACACGGTGTTCGAGGCGGCGGCCGAGTACGCGCCGCACAAGCTGACGGCGTACCTGTACCAGCTGGCGTCGCTGTACACGACGTTCTACGACAAGTGCCCGGTGCTGAAGGCGGAGTCGCCCGAGCAGGTGGAGAACCGGCTGTTCCTGTGCGACCTCACGGCCCGCACGCTGACCAAGGGCATGTCCCTGCTGGGCATCAGGACGCCCGAGCGCCTCTGACGCCCTCCGGCCCTACGGCACACGGCCCGTCCGCTCCCTCGAGGGGAGAGGACGGGCCGCGGTCGTGTCAGGGGCCCCCGTGGGCGCCGTCGGTCAGCGGCAGTTCACCCAGGTGTTGGACTTGATGTAGTGGGAGGCGCTGTCGGTCGTCTTGTAGCCGCGCGGGACGACGCCGCTGGAGCCGCCGTGGTTCTTCGCCGAGTACCACTTGAAGTCGCAGGACTTGCCGTGGTTGTACCAGGACTTGAAGTTCTGAAAGACCGCGAACTGGGTCAGGTCCTTGTTCGTGCCGGCGACCTTCTGCATGCGGCCGGTGTAGTTCTGACCGGACCAGACGCAGAACCAGCCCGACGGACAGTCGCTCGCCGCCGACGGCGCGGCCGGGGCGGCGCCGGCGCTCCCGGCGGTGCCGGCCAGCAGGCCCCCGGTCATCGCGACCCCCGTGGCCAGGACGGCGAGCTTGCGGGTGATGGTCATGTCGTTCCCCCTTCGAAACGCGGGTGGCGCCGACCCGGTGGGCCGGCTCGTCACCGAGACTGGCGGACGCCCGCCGACGGCCGCCACGGTTGCCGGTGAAGTGACGTCACCGCGGGACGTCCCAGCCTGTGACCTGCGGTTTCCCACGCCCGTGGGACGGTCCGGCGGGACAGCGGGACGCCATGGCCGGATCGGTGCGGGGCCGCACCCGAAGTCCCCTGCGCGCGGCCGCCGTTGTTGCAGAATGCGAACGGGGAGAACCCGCACACGCGATCGGGGGAAGAGATGTCGCGTTGGAAAGCACTGCCCGCGGAGCTCGATCCGAGGGCACGGCATCTGGTGGTGAGCCTGCGCCGCCTGAAGGACCACAGCGGGCTGAGCATGCGGCAGCTGGCGGCGAAGACGGGGTACAGCACGTCGTCCTGGGAGCGGTATCTGGGCGGCAGGTCGCTGCCGCCGAAGGAGGCCGTCGAGGCGGTCGCGGCGGTCGCCGGGGAGGACCCGACGCGTCTGCTGGCCCTGTGGGAGGTCGCGTCGGCGGCCTGCGCGGGGCAGCCCGCGGACACGGCCGCCGCCGACGGCACCCCGCCCGAGGTGCCCCCGGAAGCGCCCGCCCGCCCGCACGGGCCCTGATCGTCACCGGCGTCGTCGCGTTCGTCCTGGTGGTCACGTCGGCCGCGGTGCTCGTGGCGCGGTTCGCCGGGGACGACGAGGGCCGGGCGCGGCCCCCGGCGGTGTCGTCGGCCGCACCGGCCGGCGCCGCGGCGTCGCCCACGGTCATGTCGTACACCTGCCGGGTCGAGCGGGTCGGCGGGCAGTGGTTCGCGGGGCTGAGCCGGACGCAGGACGCGATCCTGGCGACCGGGCAGGCGGGGGCGCAGGTGGCGGAGGCGCAGTGCCTGCTGCGGCGGGCCGGGTTCCCTCCGGGGGACATCGACGGCATCTACGGCCCGAGGACCGAGCGGGCCGTCCAGCGGCTCCAGCGGAAGGCCGGTCTGGTGGTGGACGGCATCGTCGGCCCGCACACCTGGGGAGCCCTGCGCGGATGACGCCCCCACCGGAACGAGCCGAACTGGCCGCCGCCCTGCGGGAGATGCGGCAGCGCACGGGGCTGAGCCTGACAGGTCTGGAGGAGCGCACCCCGTACAGCAAGTCCTCCTGGGGCCGCTATCTGAAGGGCGACACCCTGCCGCCCCGGGACGCGGTGCGGGCGCTGTGCCGGCTGGCGGGCGAACCGGACGGGCGCTGTCTCGCCCTGTGGGAGATCGCGGAGGCGGCGGGCAGCGGGCGCGCCGCCCACGCCCCGGCGGACGCGCCGTCCCGTGCGGAACCCGAGCGGGAGGCGTCCGCTCCGCCGCCACCCGAAGGGACGAACCGGAATCGGACGTTGCGCGTCGCGGTGGCGGTCGCGGCCGTGCTGGCGGTGCTGGCGTCGGCCGTCACCGCGAGCGTGCTGCTGACGGACGACGGGACGCGGGAGGAGCCGGTCCGGGCGACCGCCTCCCCGGGGACGACCGTCGTCCCGCCGCCCCGCTGCCGGGGCGCGTCCTGCGCGGGCAAAGACCCCTTCAACATGCTGTGCGGGGCCCACCCGGACACCCTCACCACCTACCGCACCGCGGCCGGCGCCCGCCTGGAGCTGCGGCACAGCTCCAGGTGCGGGACGAGCTGGGCGCGGATGTGGGGCACGGACATCGGCGACCGCATCGAGCTGGTCGCCCCCGGCCCGCCCCGGTCCGCCGAGGTGACGGACGCCCTGGACGCGCGGGCGTACGTCTACACGCCCATGGCGGAGACGGCCCCCGGCACGGTCGTCCGGGCCTGCTTCCACCCGGCGCATGGCGAGAGGAAGCGGGAGTGCTTCGAGGCCACGGTGCGCTGACGGCTCACCGGGCTCGAGAAGTCAGTCCCGCAGCGCCGCCCCCAGCCTCCGCAGCCCCTCCGCGATCTCCTCCGGCGTCTGCGTGACGAAGCACAGGCGGAGCGTGGAGCGGTCGGGTTCGCCCGCGTGGAAGGGGGCGCCGGGGACGTACGCCACGTCGTGCCGGACCACCTCGGGCAGCAGGGCGGTCGTGTCGTACGAGGACGGCAGGCGGACCCAGAGGAACATGCCGCCCTCGGGACGCGTCCAGACCGAGCCGGCGGGGAGCGCGTCGGGGAGGCCGGCCAACATGGCGTTCCGGCGCTCCCCGTAGACGCCGGCCACGCGGTGGACATGGGCGTCCAGGTCGCGGTCGGCGAGATAGCGGGCGGCGGCGAGCTGGTTGACGGTCGGGGTGTGCAGGTCGGCGGCCTGCTTGGCGACGGCACAGGCACGGCGGATCCCCTCCGGCGCACGCAGCCAGCCCAGCCGCAGCCCGGGCGCCATGATCTTGGAGAGGCTGCCCAGCAGCACCGTCCGGTCCTCCGCGCCCGGGTGGGCGGCGATCCACGGCACCCGCTCGCCCTCGTACCGCAGTTCGCCGTACGGGTCGTCCTCGACGATCCACAGTCCGCGCCGCGCGGCGACCTCGGCGACGGCGGCCCGGCGGGCGGCGGGGAGGGTGCGGCCGGTGGGGTTCTGGAACGTCGGCACGGTGTAGAGCAGCTTGGGCCGCTCGCGGACCACCAGTTCCTCCAACGCCGCCGGGTCCAGGCCGTGTTCGTCGCCGGGCACCGCGACGACCCGCGCCCCGGCCAGCCCGAAGGACTGAAGCGCCGCCAGGTAGCAGGGGTCTTCGACCAGCACCGTGTCGCCCGGTTCGAGCAGCGCCGTGGCGAGGAGGGACAGCGCCTGCTGGGAGCCGGTGGTGACGAGCAGGTCGTCGGGCGAGGTCACCAGCCCGCGCGCGCCGGTGCGTTCGGCGAGTACGGCCCGCAGCGCGGGTTCGCCCTCGGTCGTGGAGTACTGCAGCGCCCGCGCGGGCGTCTCGGCGAACACCGCGCGGTACGCCTCAGCGATCCCGTCCGCGTCGAACAGCTCCGGCGCAGGGAGACCGCCCGCGAAGTTGATCACCTCGGGGCGGGCGGTGACGGCCAGGATGTCCCGCACGGGCGAGCCGCCGACCGCCGAGGCCCGCGCGGCGAGCCGGGGGGGGGAGCGAGGGCGTCGGGTGCGGCGGGCGGCTCGGTGACGGTCATGCACGGCTCCTGGGGCTGGCTGGGTGGCGGGGCGTGCCCGCAGCCTAGAAAAACGCGTGCGGTCTACACACGCCTTTCCGCGATCCGGACGCCTGCCCCTGAAGTGCCCTACTCCAGCTTGGTCGTCCCCTCCGGCACCCAGCCGTCGCCGCCGATCGGGAACTCGTACGCCGGTCGCCCCTTGTTGCCGCTGGTGCGGAAGGGCCGGCCCTGGTCGTCGACGGTGAGCGTGCCGCTGCGGTCGCCGCTGGACCACTTCAGCTCCAGGTACCAGTCGACGTCGTACGAACTGACGGAGGCCGTGATGTAGTACACCTCCGGGTCGGACTCGCTGACCTTGAACGGGAAGTCGTCGTTGCCCGGTTCGGGGGCCAGGGACGGCCGCGCCGAGTCCAGGTCGACGGCGAACGCCCGCGTCTCGACGCCGCCTCCGCAGCCCACGCCGGGGTAGGCCATGGCGTAGTCGTTCCAGGCGAGCGGCGCCCGCTTGCCCGCGACCCGCACGGTGAGGCCGTCGATCACGACCGTCTCGGGGCCGGCGCCCTGCACGGTGACCCGCAGGTACTGCTGCCCCGAGGACACCGCGCCGTGCGCCGCCACCCAGGCCGCGGCGCCCTCCTCGACCGGCGGAGGCTTCATCTCGCTCGCCGGCTGGTCGGCGAGGTACCGCTGCGAGCAGGGGCTCTCCCACGCGTACGGGTCCGCCTGCACCGTGACCGGCACCCCGCCCTTCTGCTTCTCGCCGTCCGGGGCGCCGGCGGGCGCGGAGCCGGCGGGCGTCCTGGTCGGGCTCTTCTCCTTGGCGGAGGTGGACGGGGAGGCGCTCGAGGAGGACGTCGGCGAGGCCGAGGCGGTGGTGCTCTCCTCGGCGGTCACCCCGGCCGCGCCGACCGGACGCTGCCGTCCCGCACCGGCGTCACCGTCCGAGCCGCCTCCGCCCGGCAGCCCGAGGGCGAAGGTGACCCCGGCGGCGACGGCGGCGACCGCGATGCCCGCGAGGACGGCGGTACGGGTACGGCGGCGGGAGGGGGCGGGGTCCGTGGTCCCGGCCTCGGGGGCCTCCTGCACAGGGCTGGTAATCGTTGGGCCAACCGGGGCTGCGGAGGACTCCTCCACCGGGGGCGCGTCAGCGGCGGCCGCCCCGGGCCCGGTATCCGCACCCTCTTCCACCGAAGGCGTCCCGGCGACAGCCGCCGGCTTCCGCCCCCGCACCGCGTCCGCCAGCACCCACCGCCGGTGCAGCTCGACGAGTTCCTCGGAGCGCGCCTTGCACAGCCGGGCCAGCCGCTCCACCGGGGCGTAGTCGGCCGGCACCGCGTCCCCGTTGCAGTACCGGTGCAGGGTCGACGTACTCATGTGCAGCCGCTTGGCGAGCACCCCGTAACTGAGCCCCGACCGGTCCTTCAACTCGCGCAGCAGCGCGGCGAAATCCGCCGCCGCCGTCTGTTCCGACACCGTTCCTCCACTCCCCCGTGTCCCGTTCCACCGTTCCAGGGGACGGCCGTTCCCCCAGGTCAGCGCGGTGTGAGCGTTCCAGCGTCCCGGAAGGGCCGTGGACTGTGGCGGCCGGGACGGATCGCACCGCACGCTCTGGTCATCCAAGCACGCCGCTCCCGCCGACCGGACGAGCGGCTGCGTCAAGTCCCATCCGATGACAAGGAATTCGCCATGCGCACCTCTCGCCTCCAGCTCCTCGCCGCCGCCAGTGTCGCCGTCGCCTCCCTCGCGCTGACCGCCTGCCAGGACGGCACCGGCACCCGCGACGAGGGCGCGTCCGCCTCGAAGCCGGTCGCGTCGGCGTCCTCCGACAGCTCCTCGCAGGCGCCCAAGGAGGGGGCCGCCTCGGGCGACAAGGGGAACGGCTCCACCGCGAACGGGTCCGGCGGGGACGCGGCCGGCTCCGGCGACAGCGGCAAGGGCTCCTCGTCCGGACAGGGCTCGTCGGCCGGCCAGGGCTCGTCGGCCGGGAAGGGCTCGTCGGCCGGGAAGGGCTCGTCGGCCGGGAAGGGCTCCGGTTCGGGCGGGTCCGACGACGGCCCGGCGGCGTTCAACCCCTGCAACGGCTCGAACACCTCCGTCAGCGCCGCGCCGGTCTCCCGCCCGGTGAACCACATGCTGATCACGGTGAAGAACACCGGTTCGAAGAACTGCGACCTGACCTACTACCCGGTGCTGCGGTTCGACGAGATGCAGTGGGTGCCGCAGCCGGTGGAGGACTCCAAGCCGCAGGCCGTCGTCACCCTGGCCCCGGGCGAGTCGGGGTACGCCGGGGTCATGCTGTCGGCGGCCGACGGCAGCGGCGCGGGCGGCACCACCGGCAAGAAGCTCGCCGTCGGTTTCCAGGGCCGCACCCCGAACAGCGACGGCGGCCCCGCCGCGATCCCGTCCCTGCCGGCCGCGGGCGTGTACTACGACAGCAGCCTGACGGTGACGTACTGGCAGTACTCGAAGGACGACGCGCTCACGTACTGAGCCGCGGGCACGTCCACGACGGGCGGGTTCACCTGCGACAGCGGGTGCACCCGCCCGCGGGCGTGCGAGGCGGCTCCGGGCCCGGAGGAAGCGCGGGTCAGCGCAGGGTCTGGGCGACCTCGGTGGCCCAGTAGGTGAGGATGCTGCGCGCGCCGGCGCGGCGAATGCCCGTGAGGGACTCGAGGATCGCCTTGTCGCGGTCGATCCAGCCCCTCTCCGCGGCGGCCTCGATCATCGCGTACTCGCCGGAGATCTGGTACGCCACGACCGGCACGTCCACCGCGTCCGCGACCTTGGCGAGGACGTCGAGGTAGGGGCCGGCCGGCTTGACCATGACCATGTCGGCGCCCTCCTCCAGGTCGAGCTCCAGCTCGCGCATCGACTCGCGGAGGTTGGCCGGGTCCTGCTGGTAGGTGCGGCGGTCGCCCTGGAGCGACGAGCCGACGGCCTCCCGGAAGGGACCGTAGAAGGCGGAGGCGTACTTCGCGGTGTACGCGAGGATCGCGACGTCGTCCCGGCCGATCTGGTCGAGGGCGTCGCGGATGACGCCGATCTGCCCGTCCATCATCCCGCTCGGGCCGACCACATGGGCGCCCGCGTCGGCCTGGACCTGCGCCATCTCGGCGTACCGCTCGAGGGTGGCGTCGTTGTCGACGCGGCCCTGGTCGTCGAGGACGCCGCAGTGGCCGTGGTCGGTGAACTCGTCGAGGCACAGGTCGGACATGACGAGCAGGTCGTCGCCGACCTCCGCGCGGACGTCCCGCAGGGCGACCTGGAGAATGCCGTCCGGATCGGTGCCGGCCGTGCCCACGCCGTCCTTCTTGGACTCCTCCGGCACGCCGAACAGCATGATCCCGGAGATGCCGGCGGCGACGGCCTCGGCGGCGGCCTTCTTCAGGCTGTCGCGGGTGTGCTGCACGACACCCGGCATCGACGAGATCGGCACCGGCTCGGAGACGCCCTCGCGCACGAAGGCCGGGAGGATGAAGTCGGCGGGGTGCAGGCGGGTCTCGGCGACCATGCGCCGCATCACCGGGGAGGTGCGCAGACGCCGCGGGCGCGTGCCGGGGAAGGATCCGTACGTCGTCATACCACCTACGCTACGCCCGCCCCGGCCGTGCCTTTGCCGACGGAGAGTCGGCGCACAGCGGGCGCGCGACCGGCGCGCGAGCTGTACGGCACGGGCTCCCGGAAGGCTTACGGGCGGCGCGACACCGGCCCCCGACCACCCCGCCGTGCGGCTCCCCCGCGACGGGACCATCCTGGAGGAAGGGCCCGGACGGCAGGCGCCGGGGCCGCCCTTGGACCCGGCCCGCCGCCGTCCGATCCGTACCCCCTCCGTACCGGCCCCCGCGGAGTTCCCCATGGCCCCCCTGCACCAGACCCCCGACCTGTTCGTCCCCACTGCCGCTGGTGGAGATCCGGCACATGGGCGGCGCCCTGTCCCGTCCCGCGCCTGGACCCCGGACGTCCACGCCGGCCTGCTGCGCCTCAAACAGCCCTACGACCCCGCGGACCTGCTCCGCTTCGGCCACACCCCCTGAGCCGGCCACAACTCCGCCGGATACGGTGCTCGTCTTCCGTGACTGCGCGACAGAGGGGCAACAACCGTGCACAGCGCCACCGTGACGACCGAGGGCGACCAGATCCGCTGGGCCGAACTGCCGGGCAAGGACCCGGTCCGCGTCTACGTCCACGGGCTCGGCGCCACCTCACCGCTGTACTTCGCGCAGAGCGCCGTCCACCCCCTGCTGGCCGGGCACCGCTCCCTGCTGATCGACCTGCTCGGCCACGGCCACAGCGACCGTCCCACCTCGTTCTCCTACACGCTGGAGGACCACGCGGACACGCTCGCCGCCGCACTGCGCGCCGCGGGGGTCACCGCCGCCGACGTGGTCGCGCACAGCATGGGCGGGGCCGTCGCCGTCGTCCTGGCCGCCCGCCACCCGGAGCTGGTGGCGCGGCTGGTCCTCGTCGACGCCAACCTGGACCCGCTGACGCCGGAGCGGGGCGCCTACGGCAGCCGGGACATCGCGTCGTACAGCGAGGAGGAGTTTCTCGCGGGCGGCTGGCAGGAGGTACGCGACCGGGCGGGCGACGCGTGGTGGGCGACGATGCGACTGACGGGCCGGGAGGCCCTGTACCGCAGCGCCGTGCACCTGGTCCGCGCCACGAGCCCCACCATGCGGGAGCTGCTGCTGGACCTGCCGATGCCGCGCGCCTTCCTCTACCCGGAGCCGGACGGTCCCTTCCCAGGCGCGGACGAACTGGAGGCGGCGGGCGTCCGCGTGGTCGCGGTCCCGGACTGCGGGCACTGCATCATGCTGGACAACCCGGAGGGCTTCGCCCGCGCGACGGCCGAGGCGCTGGCCTGACCTCCCCCTTTCTTCCCGACCCGCCGGAGGGACCGACATGCGACTGCGCTGTGCCGTGCTGGACGACTTCCAGGGTGTCGCCACCACGCTGGCCGACTGGGGTCCCGTACGGGACCGGGTGGACGTGACCGCGTTCCGCGAGCACATCGCGGACGAGGACGAACTGGCCGCCGCGCTGGCCGACTTCGACTTGGTGGTGACCCTGCGCGAACGGGTCCCGTTCCCGGCCTCGCTGCTGGACCGGCTCCCCCGGCTGAAGCTGATCGTCGCCTCCGGCATGCGCAACTCGGTCATCGATTACGCGGCCGCCGAACGCAACGGCGTCACCGTCTGCGGCACCCGCAGCTTCCCCACCCCGCCGGTGGAGCTGACCTGGGCGCTGCTGCTCGGGTTCGCCCGGGGCTTGGTCACCGAGAACAACGCCCTGCGCACGAACGGCCCTTGGCAGTCGACGGTCGGCGCCGACCTGCACGGCCACCGCCTCGGCCTGATCGGCCTCGGCAAGATCGGCAGCCGGGTGGCACGGGTGGGCCTCGCCTTCGGCATGGAGGTCACGGCGTGGAGCCCGCACCTCACCAAGGAGCGCACGGACGAGGTGGGCGTCGAACTGGCCCCTTCCAAGGAGGAGTTGTTGCGCACCAGCGACTTCGTCTCCCTGCACCTCGTCCTCGGCGACACCACCCGGGGCCTGCTCGGGGCGCCCGAACTGGCCCTGATCAAGCCCACCGCCTACCTGGTCAACACCTCCCGCGCCGGCCTCGTCGACCAGGACGCTCTGCTCACCGCGCTGCACGAGGGCACGATCGCGGGCGCGGCGGTGGACGTCTTCGACACCGAGCCGCTCCCCGCCGACCACCCCCTGCGCACGGCCCCGCGCCTGCTGGCGACCCCGCACCTCGGCTACGTCTCCGAGCTCAACTACCGCACGTACTACACGGAGGCGGTCGAGGACATCGAGGCGTACCTGTCGGGCACGCCGGTCCGCACACTCCGCTGAACGCCCGTTGTGGACCGGTCGGACGGCCGCTCTTTGGCCCTGTCCACCGGTCCATGACGCCACCAGGCTGGGAGAACCCGACGATCCCCGGAGGTTCTCTTGAGTCTCGCGTTCCTGCTGGCCGCCCTGGCCGTGGTGGTCACCCCCGGCACCGGCGTGGTGTACACGCTCGCCGCCGGTCTCTCCCACGGCCGGCGCGCGGGCCTGGTGGCCGCGTTCGGCTGCACGGTCGCCGTCGTGCCCCACCTGCTGGCGTCCGTCACGGGCCTCGCCGCCCTGCTCGCCTCCAGCCCGCTCGCCTACGCGGTCGTGAAGTACGCGGGCGCCGCCTACCTGCTGTACATGGCGTGGGCGATGCTGCGCGACAAGGAGGCGTTCACCGTCCGCCCGGAGCCGGAGCCGGAGCCGCGCCCCGCGCTCCGCGTGATCACGACCGCCGTGCTGATCAACGTCCTGAACCCGAAGCCGATGCTGTTCTTCGTCGCCTTCCTCCCGCAGTTCGTCCCGGCCGGCTCCTCCGGCTCCCTCGGCCTGATGCTCCAGCTCGGCGGGGTCTTCATGGCCCTGACGTTCGTGGTCTTCACCGCGTACGGGGTGTGCGCGGCGGCCGTACGGGACCGGCTGCTGGCGCACCCCCGGGTCACCACGGCCCTGCGTGCCGTCTTCACGGCGAGCTTCGTCGGGCTGAGCGCCCGGATGGCGGTGGCGTGATGATCTTCCGACACACCGAGGCGGTCCGGTCGGCCCACCCGGGCCTGGCGGCGGGGGCGCTGCACGCCACGGGCGTCGACGGCACGGCGGACGTGGAGGCGCGGGTGAGTGAGTACACCGCCCGCGCCCAGACCCGGCTGGCCGACGGCCCCGAGAGCCGGTTCCCCGAAGTGCTGGCGTGGCGAAGCACCTACGCCCGCATGGGGCTGCGTCCGACGCAGTACCGCTGCGCCTCCGAGTCCCTGCTGCGCCGCCTGCGCAAGGAGGGCGCCCTGCCCCGCATCCATCCGGTCGTCGACCTGTGCAACGCGGTCTCGGTCGCGTACGCCGTGCCGGTCGCGGTGCTCGACACGGTCCGGATCACGGGCCCGCTGCTGGAGGTGCGGCCCGCGCGCGGGGACGAGGAGTACACGACGTTCGACGGCCGCACCGAGCACCCGGCCCCCGGCGAGGTGACGTACGCCGACTCGGCCGGGCGCGCGCACGCCCGCCGCTGGACGAACCGGCAGAGCGGTCACTCGGCGGTGCGGGAGGGCACGCGGCGGATCCTCGTGGTGGCGGAGGCGATGCACGAGGGCGGGGCGGACACGGTCGCGCGCCTGCTGGAGACCTTGGAGAAGGAGCTGACCGCGCTCTGGCCCGTCACGCCGGTCACCGCCCTACTCACCGATGCTGAACCGGAGTTCGGGCTCCACGACGACGGACGCGTGCGGTAGCCGTGCATGGCACCATGAATCCGGTGACCGACAGGGACGGCGCGACCGCGCACGGCTCGGACTTCCTGCAACTACGCGCTGACGACGTACCCGCGGACGGCAAGGCCGACTGGCTCGCACGGCAGTTGCGGCAGGCGATCACCGACCGTCGCCTGACCGTGGGCAGCAGACTCCCGGCCACCCGTCTGCTCGCCGCCGAACTGCGTGTCTCGCGTGGTGTGGTGACCGAGGCGTACCGCAGGCTCGCGGAGGACGGTCATGTCGAGGGACGCCGGCGCGGAGGCACAGTCGTGGTCGCGGCACCACCGCCGCCCCTGCCGCCCAGCGCCCGACAGCCGTCGTCCGCGAGCCCGTTCTCCGGCACGCCCGACTCCCGCGTCTTCGACGCGCTGCGCGCCGCCGACGCCCGGATCGACCTCACCCCGGGCCGCCCGGACCTGTCCGCCTTCCCCCGCACCGCCTGGCTGCGCGCCGAACGGGCCGTACTCGCCGAACTGTCCAGCGCGGATCTGGGATACGGCGACCCGCGGGGCGCGCCCCGGCTGCGCCGCGCGGTCGCCGACTGGCTGGCGCGCAGCCGGGGCATCGCTGTCGCCCCGGACGGCGTCCTGATCGTCGCGGGCATCGCCCAGGCGCTCACCCTGCTGCACCCGGTGCTGCGCGCGGACGGGATCACGGCGGTCGCGGTGGAGGAGCCGGGCTCGCTCGGCACCCGCCAGCACCTGGCGCACGGCGGTCTGCCCACCCCGCCCGTCCCGGTGGACGCGCACGGCCCGGACGTCACCGCGCTGCGCGCCACGGGCGCCCCCGCTGTCCTCCTCACACCGGCCCACCAGTTCCCGACCGGCGTGGTGACCAGCGGGGAGCGCCGCCGCGAGCTGCTGCGGTGGGCGGCGGACGGCGGGCTGATCCTGGAGGACGACTACGACGCCGAGCACCGCTACGACCGCCCGCCGGTCCCCGCGCTGCGGTCCCAGCTCACCGACCGCCTCTGCTACATGGGCAGCGTCTCCAAACTGCTGGCCCCCGCCCTGCGCATCGGCTGGCTGCTCCCGCCCCGGCGGCACCTGGAGGCGCTGACCGACGCGAAACGCTTCACCGACCTCGGCAGCGCGGTGCTGCCGCAGCTCGTCCTGGCCCGGCTGATGGAGACGGGCCGCCTGGAGCGGCATCTGCGGCTGCTGCGCCCCCGGCACGTCCGCCGGCGGGACGCGGTGATCGCCGCCGTCCGCGCCCACCTTCCGGGCGCGGTCGTGCACGGCGCGGCGGCGGGACTGCATCTGACGGTCACGTACGCGCCGGACGTCCCCGACACCGAACTGGCGGCTGCCGCGCTGGCCTTGGGCGTCAAGTGCCACCCGCTCTCCTGGCACCGGCAGCTCCCCGGCCGCCCCGGCCTGGTCATCGGGTACGCGGCCGACCCGCCCGGCACACTGACCGAGGGCGTGGCCGTGCTGGGCAACGCGCTGCGCGCCCTGGCCTGACCCCCCGGAGCCCCGACGAAAAGCCTCTGAAATGGCTCAAGTTGCTACACCGGCCGCCGACGGGTACGTACGGTCGACAGTACGAACGGAAACGTGTGGACGCAGGAGCAACGGCAGGCAGGGGAACGCTGTGTCGATCGAGCACATCGCCGTGATCGTCCTGGCGGTCGAGGTCGTCGTCATGGTGTCGGCGCGGACCGGCATCGAGCGACGCCACTGGGCGCACGCCAAGGGCCGCGGTCCCGCCCCGCACCCGCGGGAGGACCTCACCTTCGTACCGGCGGCGCTGTACGGGATCGCCGCGGCGGCGATGGCGGTCGGCGCCCTGACGACGTCCGTCGAGCCGACCCTCGCCGCGCTCGCGACGGCCGCGATGTTCGGCGTGCTGCTCCCCGCGTTCACCGCGAACGCCGTGCTGAGGCTGTCCACACGGGGCGGCCGCAGGGCCGTCACCCCACGTCTGCGCGGCCTCGCCGCCACGGTCGCCGCGACGGGCGGCCTGGTGTCGGTCGGCCTGATCTGAGAACCGGGTCCGGGAGCCGGCCCGGACCCGCTATGATCCGTCGGTCAGCCTTTGGCGCGCCCCGGCAGGGCAGCCCAAAGGCTTTTTTTCATGCCTACCGACACCCCTACGCCGCAACCCGGTTACCGATCTCTGCTCCGCAACCGCGAGTTCGCCGGCCTGTACACCGGTTTCACGCTCACCGTCGGCGCGAGCACCCTCTCCGGCTTCGCGCTCGGCACGCTCGTCGACCGGTCGACCGGCTCCCCGTTCCTCACCGCCGTGAGCATGTACGGCGCGACGTTCGCGACCGTGCTCGGCGCGACCACACTGATGTCGGTCGCGGACGGCAGCCGCCCGCGCCGCACCCTGGTCGCGCTCCAGTGCGTCGCCCTGGCGGGCGCCGCCGCGCAGGCGGTCCCCGGCATCCCACTGGCCGCCCGCTTCGCCCTGCTCCTGATCCTCGGCTTCTTCCAGTCGCTGAACACCGGGACGCGCATGGGCCTGCTCGCCGAGGTGGTGCCCGCCTCCGCGTACGTCCCCGCCCGCTCGCTGATGAACATCACCGCGGGCGGCACCTCCGTCCTCGGGTTCGCGCTCGGCGCGGTGCTGCTGCGCCACCTCACCCCGCAGGGCCTGTTCCTCGCGGCGGCGGCACTGACGGCGGCGGCTCTCGCCGTGACGGCGGCGACCGTACGGGAACGCTCCATCCGCCCGCCCCGCCGCCCCGGCCTGCGCGAGACCTGGACGGCCAACGCGGCGCTCCTCTCCCGCACCGGCCCGCGCGCCCTGCTCCTCAACCTGTGGGTGCCCAACGGCCTGATCGTCGGCTGCGAGGCCCTGTTCATCCCGTACGCCCAGGAGGACGCGGGCATCCTGCTGGCCGCCGCGTCCGGGGGCATGCTGCTCGGCGACCTGACCGTGGGCCGCCTGCTCTCCGCCGAGTGGCGGCGCCGCTGCGCGTACCCGCTCCGGCTGCTGCTCGCGGCGCCGTACCTGCTGTTCGCCCTGCACCCGCCGACGGCGGTGGCGGCGGTCGCGGTCTTCGTCGCGAGCGCGGGCTTCGCGGCCACGCTGCCCCTCCAGGAACGGCTCCTGGCCCTCACGCCCGAGCAGGTGCGCGGCCAGGTGCAGGGCGTGGAGTCGGCGGGCCGGATGACCTGGCAGGGCATCGGGGCGGCGGTCGCGGGCGGGACGGCGCAGGTGTTCTCACCGACGGTGACGATCACGGCGCTGGCGGCGGTGTCGGTGTGCGTGACGGTGGTCTCGCGGCCGTACGTGAACCGCACCGGGCGCCTGACGGTCGCGCCCGGGTCACGGCGCCGGTGAGTCGGCGGCGGATATGTGCATGATCGGTAACAACACGCCCTGAAAGGGACTGCAGGGCAACCGCGGGCCGCGGAATCCCGTGCTTGTACGCACCAGACGCACTGGTCCGACCACGGGGAGACACCGATGCAGACCACGACCACCAGAACCCGCCGTCCCTGGACGTCGTATGCCGTCGGCGCGGCGGTCGCCGCCGCGCTGCTGGCGACGACGGCGTGCGAGGAGGACAACGCGAACGGGCCGGAAGAGACCGCGCCCCCGACCCCCTCGGTGAGCCGGCCGTCGTCCCCGGCGCCGGACGACGCGACCGACGGGGACGACGCGGCGGGCACGGACCTCTGCACGATGGAGGACCTCACCTTCGCCGCGTCGAACTACGGGGAGCGAGGTAAGCCGGTCCGGCACGTCATGGTGGTCGCGACCAACAGCAGCGACAAGGAGTGCGAGGTCCGGAACGCGCCGGAGATCATGCTGGGCGACGCACAGGGCCCGGCGCCGGTGATGGAAGGCACGGAGGCCGACGAGCCGTTCACCCTCGCGCCCGGTGAGAAGGCGTACGCGGGCGTCCTCGCGACGGGCGGGAACCGGGACACCTACGAGGTGACCTTCATGACGCTCACCCTCGGCAGCCCGGGCGGCGAGGCGGAGGCGGAGGAGCCGGTCGAGCTGGAGATGCCCACGGAGGGGTCGTTCCAGGCGGACGACGGCCAGCGCGTCACCGGCTGGCAGCCCACGGAGGGCCTCGCGATGCGCCCGGTCACGCAGTCCTGACCTCCGGTTGTCGGTGCGCGGGACTACGGTTCCGCGCACGACGGACACCACCGCCTGCCACCCCCGTCCTTCATCGGCGCCCCCGCCTCTGACCTGGGGCGCGTCACCACCGGGTCACGCGCGTAACGGACACGTACGAGAGCGCAGCCGGACGAAACGGCGGGGCGGGCGGAGCTGTCTTGGTGAGCGGGACGGACGCACTGACGGACCGTCACCTAGAGCACCGCCGCCACCGCTTCCGGAGGAAACCACCATGCGCGCCACCAAGCTCACCGTCGCCGCCCTCGCCGTCGTCGCGGGCCTCTCGCTCACCGCCTGCCAGAACGACGACATCGCCGCGGACCCCCAGCCGGCCGCCTCGTCCCCCGCCGGTTCCTCCACAGGAGGCAGCGACACGGACAAGGGCCAGGAGGAGGGCACGGTCGCCGGGACCGGCAGCAACGAGGACGGCAAGGCGGACGACTGCCGCACCGACGAACTGGAGGTCACCGCCGAGAACGTCACCATCGACGGCGACACCGTGGGCACCGTCGCGGTGACCTTCGTCAACGGCGGAGGCCGCGACTGCGCGCTGACCGGCTACGCGGGCGTCGACCTGAAGACGGACGCGGGCTCGCTCTCCGCGGAGCGCACCGGCGAAGAGGCCCCCTCGGTCGTCCTCAAGGACGGCAAGTCGGTGTCGTTCGCGGTCACCTACCCGGTCAACGACTCCGGCGGCTCCGGCGTCGACGTCACGGGCCTCGTCGTCACCCCGCCGAACGAGACCAAGTCCGTCACCCTCGACTGGCCGGGCACGTCCCTCCCCGTCACGGACGGCTCGGGCACCCCGGTGAAGGTCGGCCCGATCGGCAGCGCGGGCCAGGGCGGCTGAACGGGCCGGCTTCAGGCCGCTCTGACGGTTCTGGTCCCCTCCGCTGTCGCCTGCCCGTACCGGCAGTCGCGGCAGCGGCCCGGCTCCGGCGCCCGGAAGACCCGCTCGCAGCCGTCACACTCCTGGAAGGGATGCGGACGGTGGACAGCAGCCGTGACCGGTGGAGGTTCCGGGGCGGCGGGAAGAGGCGGCGGCAGGAGCACCCGCAGGCGGTAGGCGAGCACGCCCGCAGGGTGCTTCATGGTGACGGGCAGGTCGGCGGTCAAGGTGCGGAGCACGGCCGCCGGGGCGGCACCCCGTTCGAGCCAGTCGACGACGGCGGGCGCCAGCCGGTGCACGTCCCGCAGCGACAGGGTGAGCCGCTCATCGGCACGCCGCAGACCGGCAAGCAGCGTCACCGCCTTCTCATGAAGGGGCCCACGAGGCGCGGGTGCCGGCGGTTCCACAGAAGGCGCGACCACGTCCGGCTCCACAGCGGCAGCCGTCTCGGACGGCACCACCACGTCACAGGGCGCTTGGTCACCCTCCTGGGCCGTCTCGTCATGACTGGCGCCGGCCACGGCATCACGCGTACGCGCGCGGCCACCCACGGGACGCCGCTCGATCCCGGTGACACCGGCGGACGCCACGTCCACCGGCGCGTGGTGGGCGTACGTACGCGTCACGAGCTGACCGTCCTCCGTGCGCTCGCGGACGCGCCGCAGATACCCGTGCGCCTCCAACTCCCGCAAGGCGAAGGCGATCCGGTCCCGCCCTTCGGGGAAGCGCTCGGTGAGGCTGCGGATGTCCACCGGGGTGCTCTCGGGCACCGAGAAGATGTGGGTCGCCAGCCCGATCGCGGTCAGCGACAAGTCGCGGTGCTGGGCGAGGTGGTTGCCGACGACGACGTACTGCCCGGACTGGTACGTACGTACGTGTGTGACACCGGAGTGGGTGGTGGATCGTCGAACACCCTGAATCGGGCGCGGTGCAGCACTAAGCTTCTGCTCAGCCATGGGGAAGGGGCCTTCTTCTCTGTGGTCAGGCCCTCGCCCGGGAGTGCTAGTCCCGGCCGGGGGCCGATGTCTGTACGGAGTTGTGAGAGCGCCGAGTTGATCCGACCCTCTGCGCTGAGAGTGCCCGCCCACACCACCGCGGCGCCACCCAGTTCGACGCGTTTCACCCAGCCGAGTGATCAACGCGAGGTTTGGTGGGGTTGGTTGGTTTTTACCCTAGGTACTTAGGTCTTTTTACGTCCCGAAGCCCCGCCCGCCGGCCCACCGGATCCCGCCCTACCTGGCTCCGGCACACCGCCCTCGCGACGGCGGGCCGCCTGGCAGGTGACCAGCCCCGTTCCCCCCGCGTTGATCGGGCAAGGACGGGCGCGACGGGAGGGCGGCGGGATGACCGGGTGGGAAGCGTGGCTGGACGACGAGGAGGCCGGGGCCGTCATGCGGACGGTCGTACGACAGCTCAAGCTGTGGCGCGAGGCGGCCGGCCTCACCCAGGCGGAGTTCGGCGCGGCCATCGGCTACGGCGAGGAACTGGTCTCCTCGGTGGAGCGGGGGCGGCGCATTCCGCGCCCTGAGTATTTGGACGCGGCGGACGATGCGCTCGGCGCCGACGGCAAGATCTCCGCGATGAAGAAGGACGTCGCGGAGATCAGGTACCCCAAGACCGTGCGGGACCTGAAGAAGCTGGAGGCGGAGGCCGTAGAGCTCGCCGCCTACAACAACTCCGTGATTCACGGATTGTTGCAGACACCGGAGTATGCCCGGGCGGTCTTCAGCGCCCGTCGGCCACCGTTCACGGCGGACGAGCTCGACCAACGGCTGTCCGCCCGCGTCGCACGCCAGGAGATCGTCAGTGAGACGGCGGGCCGACCACTTTTCAGCTTCGTCCAGTGCGAGTCGACACTTCGCCGGCCCCTCGGGGGCAGGATGGTCATGCGCGGGCAGCTCGAACGCCTGTTGTTGGTCGGCAGGTTCCCGAACGTCGACCTCCAGGTACTCCCGCTGAGCCACGAGGAGAACCCGGGCCTCGCCGGGTCGTTCCGGCTGCTGAGGCTGAGGGACGGCACGACGGTCGGGCATCTGGAGGTGCAGCACATCAGTCGTGTGATCGCCGACCCGAAGGAAGTACAGCTTCTCGAGATGCGTTACGGAGCCATCCGGGCGCAGGCTCTCAGCCCGCGAGAATCACTGGCCCTCATCGAGAAAGTGCTGGGAGAGACATGACTCTGAAGGCGGAGACCCCTCTCGTGTGGACGAAGAGCAGCTACAGCACGGACGAGGGCCCCGACTGCGTCGAGGCGGCCACCACCCCCGCGACGGTCCTCGTCCGCGACTCCAAGACCCCCCACGGCCCCCGCCTCACCCTCACCCCCACCGCCTGGGCGACCTTCATCGAGACCATGCACCCGGCGTGGACCAAGAGCAGCTACAGCTCCGACGACGGGCCCTCCTGCGTCGAAGCCGCCGCGACCCCCAACCACATCCTCGTCCGCGACTCCAAAACCCCCCACGGCCCCCGCCTCACCCTCACCCCCACCGCCTGGGCGACTTTCCTCCCCTACGCCTCGCGCACGCGATGACCACCCGCCTCCCTCTGGACGAGCAGCTCGCCGCGCTGCAAGACACCCTCTCCCGCAACGAGACGTTGCTGGAGGTGCTGAACCGGACGGCGACCCTCGACCTGCCCGGCTGGTACCTGACGGCAGGCTGCCTCTTCCAGACCGTGTGGAACGTCGCCACCGGCCGCCCGCCCGCCGAGGGCATCAAGGACTACGACGTCTTCTACTTCGACGACGGCGACCTGTCCTGGGAGTCCGAGGACAAGGTGATCCGCGCGGCGGCAGACGTCTTCGCGGACCTCCCCGCCGACGTGGAGGTCCGCAACGAGGCCCGCGTCCACCTCTGGTACGAGCGGAAGTTCGGCGTCCCCTGCGCCCCCTACACCTCCACCGAAGCCGCCATCGACAGCTTCGCCGCGACCACCTGCTGTCTCGGCGTCCGCCTCACCCCCGACGGCCGGTGGCGGGTGTACGCGCCGCACGGGCTGTCCGACGTGTTCGGGCTCGTCGTACGGCCCAACCCCGTCCTCGCGCCCCGCGCCGTGTACGAGGCGAAGACCGAGCGCTGGCGCAGGCAGTGGCCGGAGCTCACCGTGCTGGACTGGCCCACGGCCTGAGCGAGGGCAAACGACGGCGGGGCGTGTCCGCAGACACGCCCCGCCGTCACACACTCCCGCTCACCTCACGTCGTGGAACGACGTCTCCGCGCCCCCGGCCGCCGCTCGCTGGGCCGGGTGACCGGGTCACCCGCCTCCAGCGCGGCCAGCCGGCGCCGCGCGCCGAAGTCCGCGAGGGCCTCCGCCAGCTTGTGGACCGACGGCTCGGGAGCCATCACGTCCACCCGCAGCCCGTGCTCCTCGGCCGTCTTCGCCGTGGCCGGGCCGATACACGCGATCACCGTCACGTTGTGCGGCTTGCCGGCGATGCCGACCAGGTTCCGGACCGTCGACGACGAGGTGAACAGCACCGCGTCGAAGCCGCCGCCCTTGATCGCCTCGCGGGTTTCCGCCGGCGGCGGCGACGCGCGCACCGTCCGGTAGGCGGTGACGTCGTCGACCTCCCAGCCCAGCTCGATCAGCCCCGCGACCAGCGTCTCGGTGGCGATGTCGGCGCGCGGCAGGAAGACACGGTCGATCGGGTCGAAGACCGGGTCGTACGGCGGCCAGTCCTCCAGCAGGCCCGCGGCCGACTGCTCGCCGCTCGGCACCAGGTCCGGCTTCACGCCGAAGGCGATCAGCGCCTTCGCGGTCTGCTCGCCCACCGCCGCGACCTTGATCCCGGCGAAGGCGCGGGCGTCGAGCCCGTACTCCTCGAACTTCTCGCGCACCGCCTTGACCGCGTTGACCGACGTGAACGCGATCCACTCGTAGCGGCCGGTGACCAGGCCCTTGACCGCGCGCTCCATCTGCTGGGGCGTGCGCGGCGGCTCGACCGCGATGGTCGGCACCTCGTGCGGCACGGCCCCGTAGGACCGCAGCTGGTCGGAGAGCGACGCCGCCTGCTCCTTGGTGCGCGGCACGAGCACCTTCCAGCCGAACAGCGGCTTGGACTCGAACCACGCCAGCCGGTCCCGCTGGGCGGCGGCGGAACGCTCACCGACCACGGCTATCACCGGGCGGCCGCCCTCAGGGGAGGGCAGCACCTTCGCCTGCTTCAGCGTCTGCGCGATCGTGCCGAGCGTCGCCGTCCAGGTGCGCTGCCGGGTCGTGGTGCCGGCGACGGTCACCGTCAGCGGGGTGTCGGGCTTACGTCCGGCGGACACCAGTTCGCCCGCGGCGGCGGCCACCGAGTCCAGCGTGGTGGACACGACCACCGTGCCGTCGGAGGCGCCGACCTCGGTCCAGCACCGGTCGGACGCCGTGCGCGCGTCGACGAACCGCACGTCGGTGCCCTGCGCGTCACGCAGCGGCACACCGGCGTACGCGGGCACGCCGACCGCGGTGGCGACACCGGGGACGACCTCGAACGGCACCCCGGCCGAGGCGCACGCCAGCATCTCCTCGGCGGCGTACGCATCGAGCCCGGGGTCGCCGGACACCGCACGGACGACCCGCTTGCCGCCCCGCGCGGCCTCCATGACAAGATGTGCGGCATCCCTATTCGCGGGGACACCGGCGGTTGTTGACGCGCCGTCAACGACCGTCAGCTGGGGCGTGCCCGTGCCCGGCGTGGACGACGCAGACGTGTCCGCGTCCGTGTGCACCTCGGCGACGCCCTGCCTGGCGTGCGTCCGTACGACATCGAGCACGTCGTGCTCGGCGACGAGGACGTCCGCGTTCGCCAGGGCCTCCACGGCGCGCAGGGTCAGCAGTCCCGGATCCCCGGGTCCGGCACCGAGGAAGGTGACGTGCCCTTGTTCCGGAGGGGCGGGAAGAGTGGTGGGGCTCAAAGTGCTCGCTCCCCCATCAGACCGGCCGCGCCCTGCGCAAGCATCTCGGTGGCGAGTTCGCGACCGAGCGCCGTCGCCGCCTCGTGCGTCTCGGGCACGGGACCGGTGGTGGACAGCTGCACCAGCGTGGAACCGTCGGTCGTGCCGACAACTCCGCGCAGGCGCATTTCCTTGACAGTCTGCCCGTCGGCCAGAAGGTCGGCCAACGCCCCGACAGGGGCGCTGCAGCCGGCCTCCAGGGCGGCGAGCAGTGACCGCTCGGCCGTCACGGCGACCCGGGTGAACGGGTCGTCGAGCTGGGCGAGCGCGGCGATGAGCTCCGCGTTGTCCGCGGTGGTCTCGATCGCCAGTGCCCCCTGGCCGGGGGCGGGCAGAACCGTGTCGACCGACAGGAAGTCGGTCACCTCGTCGCTGCGGCCGACCCGGTTGAGCCCGGCGGCCGCCAGCACGACCGCGTCCAGGTCGCCCTTGGTGACGTACCCGATGCGCGTGTCGACGTTGCCCCGGATCGGGACCGTCTCGATGTCCATGCCGTGCGTGCGGGCGTACGCGTTCAGCTGCGCCATGCGGCGCGGCGAACCAGTGCCTATGCGCGCCCCGCGCGGCAGGTCGGTGAGCTTCAGCGCGTCCCGCGCGATGATCACGTCCCGCGGGTCCTCACGCTCGGGGATCGCCGCCACGACCAGCTCGTCGGGCTGGGCGGTCGGCAGATCCTTGAGGGAGTGCACCGCGAAGTCCACCTCGCCGCGCGCCAGTGCCTCCCGCAGCGCGGCGACGAAGACGCCGGTGCCGCCGATCTGCGCGAGGTGCTCACGCGAGACGTCGCCGTACGTGGTGATCTCGACGAGCTCGACGGGCCGTCCGGTCACCTGGCTCACGGCATCCGCCACCTGCCCGGACTGGGCCATGGCGAGCTTGCTGCGCCTGGTCCCCAGCCTCAGTGCCTTCTCAGTCATCCCGGCCCTCGGTTCTCTGCGTTCTTCTCGGTGCTTTCCTCGGCGCGGGAGACGGAGGCCACCGTCTCGGGGTCGAGGTCGAACAGGGTGCGCAGCGCGTCCGCGTACCCGGCCCCGCCGGGCTCGGCCGCGAGCTGCTTGACCCGGACCGTCGGGGCGTGCAGCAGCTTGTCGACCACCCGTCGCACGGTCTGGGTGATCTCCGCGCGGTGCTTGTCGTCCAGGCCGGGGAGCCGCCCCTCCAGGCGGGCCATCTCACCGGCCACCACGTCGGCCGCCATGGTCCGCAGGGCGACGACGGTCGGCGTGATGTGCGCCGCCCGCTGTGCCGCCCCGAACGCGGCGACCTCGTCGGAGACGATACGCCGGACCTGGTCCACATCGGCAGCCATCGGAGCGTCCGCGGACGCCTCCGCGAGCGATTCGATGTCGACGAGCCGCACGCCGGGCAGGCGGTGCGCCGCCGCGTCGACGTCCCGCGGCATGGCGAGGTCCAGCAGGAAGAGCACGGGCTCGGGGCGCTGCGGCACGTCCACCGGCTCGGGCCGCCGGCGCTCGGGGATGCGGCCGATCGCGGACGCGGCCGCGGCGAGCGCGCCGATGACCTCGGCGTCCGCCTCCGGACCGGTGCCGCGGGCGGCGTCCCGGCGGTCGACGGCGGAGCCCGCCGCCCACGCGCCGTGCTGCTCCAGCGTGGCCGCGTCCATCCCGGCGACGGCCGCCTCCCCCATGACGGAGAAGCCGGGCCGCACCGTGGGCAGGTCGACCGGGCAGCCGTCCTCGGCGGGAGCCGGCGCGGCCGGTGCGCTCTCGCGGGCGTCCTCCTCGGCGACGGCGTCGAGGTCGACGACGGGCGCCGTGTCGACGCGTCCCTCGACGCCCGCGGCGATCATGTCGCCGGTCAGGACCAGGCCGGTCGCACCGGTGCAGGAAACGACCACATCGGCACGTGTCAGCTCGAACGGCACCGATGTCATCGGGACCGCGCGGGCCGTCACGTCCGTGGCGTCGCCCTCGGTGAGGATCCGCACCAGCCGCTCGGCGCGGTCGGGCGTGCGGTTCGCGACCACGACCTCGGCGACCCCGGCGCGCGCGAGCGTCGCCGCGGACAGCGAGGACATCGACCCGGCGCCTATGACGAGGGCCTTCTTGCCGCGGGCCCAGGTCTCGACGGGGGTGCCGAGCGCGAGCTGCTCCAGGCCGAAGGTGACCAGGGACTGCCCGGCGCGGTCGATGCCGGTCTCGGAGTGGGCGCGCTTGCCGACCCGCAGCGCCTGCTGGAACAGGTCGTTCAGCAGCCGTCCGGCGGTGTGCGTGGCCTGGGCGCGTGCCAGGGAGTCCTTGATCTGGCCGAGGATCTGCCCCTCGCCCACGACCATCGAGTCCAGTCCGCAGGCCACCGAGAACAGGTGGTGGACGGCCCGGTCCTCGTAGTGCACATAGAGATAAGGAGTGAGCTCCTCCAGGCCGACCCCGCTGTGCTGGGCGAGCAGCGTGGACAGCTCGGCGACACCGGCGTGGAACTTGTCCACGTCGGCGTACAGCTCGATGCGGTTGCAGGTGGCGAGGACCGCGCCCTCGGAGGCGGGCTCGGCCGCGACCGTGTCCTGCAGCAGCTTGGTCTGCGCCTCCGTGCTCAGCGACGCCCGCTCCAGCACGCTGACCGGGGCGCTGCGGTGGCTCAGTCCGACGACGAGGAGACTCATGCCGGCATCACGGCGGGTACGTCCCCGTCGGGTCCCTGGTCGGTGCCGGAGTCCTCGCGCTTGGCGGCGACGGCGGTGTTGGTGGTGCCGGCGGCCTGGGAGGTGGTGACCTCGGCGGCGGCCTCCTCACCGGCCTTGCGCTGCTCGTGGAAGGCGAGGATCTGCAGCTCGATGGAGAGGTCCACCTTGCGCACGTCGACGCCGTCCGGGACGGTCAGCACGGTCGGCGCGAAGTTCAGGATGGAGGTGACGCCGGCGGCGACGAGCCGGTCGCACACCTGCTGGGCGGCGCCGGCCGGGGTGGCGATGACGCCGATGGACACGCCGTTGTCCCGGATGATCGTCTCGAGCTCGTCGGTGTGCTGCACGGGGATGCCGGCGACGGGCTTCCCGGCCATCGCGGGGTCGGCGTCTATGAGCGCGGCGACCCGGAAACCGCGGGAGGCGAACCCTCCGTAGTTGGCGAGGGCGGCGCCGAGGTTACCGATACCGACGATCACGACCGGCCAGTCCTGGGTGAGGCCCAGTTCGCGGGAGATCTGGTACACGAGATACTCGACGTCGTAGCCGACGCCCCGGGTGCCGTAGGAACCCAGGTAGGAGAAGTCCTTGCGCAGCTTCGCGGAGTTGACACCCGCGGCGGCCGCCAGCTCCTCGGAGGAGACCGTGGGCACCGAGCGCTCGGAGAGCGCGGTCAGGGCGCGGAGGTACAGCGGAAGCCGGGCGACGGTGGCCTCGGGAATCCCTCGGCTACGGGTCGCCGGTCGGTGAGTTCGGCCAGTTGCCACGGTGCTCCTGCGGGTAGAGCGGGGCTTCAGGCGGTCATACGTCCCCGGACCGCCCCGTCGAATGCAGGCTATGTCTTTGTGAACGCGTGCACAAAGATTGTGTCCGATTTGCCCGGCCAACGTGACCGGGGTCACGCGCCCCCCGCGCATGTGCGGGGAACCGGCGCGCCTGCACCGCCGTTCCTTAGCTTCTAGGGGCAAAACCGCACACTCTCCTCTGTGAATCCCGCCCCCGAGACCAAGCCGCCATCGATCCTAAGCGAATTTCCGCCAGATTGAACTGGCCGGTCAGTCACCCCAGGGCCTTGCGGAGACGGTCCTCGTTCACGCGCCAGAAGGTGTGCTGCCGTCCGTCGACGAGCACCACGGGGATCTGCTCCCAGTACTTCTCGTACAGCTCCCGGTCCTCGGTGATGTCCTTCTGCTCCCACGGGACCCCGAGCTCGGAGCACACCTTCTCCACCACCACCTGCGCGTCGTCGCACAGATGGCAGCCGGGCTTGCGGATCAGCGTCACGAGCCGGTCCCGCGGGGGTCCGGCGCGGCGGAAGAGAGGGCTCATACGGGTCATTGTCCCGCCCGGGACAAGGCCGGGACACCGCCCGGGACACACAGAGTTCACGACGTGGCGACCTCTCGGCTCCGGAACAGGGGCGCGCACTGGCTATGCTCACGCCATGGCCGCTCTCGGATGGCTCACTCCCCGTAGGCGCTCCGCCACGGCGCGGAGCGTGTTGGCTGGCGAGGCCTCGGCGGAGGCCGCCCGCAAAACCACCCAGGAAGTTTCCGAACGCGAACCCGAGTTCCCGGTACCCGGTGACGAGCGGGCCGCCGCGTTCTTCGACCTGGACAACACCGTCATGCAGGGCGCCGCCCTGTTCCACTTCGGGCGGGGCCTGTACAAGCGGAAGTTCTTCGACACCCGCGAGCTGGCCCGGTTCGCCTGGCAGCAGGCGTGGTTCCGGCTGGCCGGCGTCGAGGACCCCGAGCACATGCAGGAGGCGCGCGACTCGGCGCTCTCCATCGTCCAGGGCCACCGCGTCTGCGAGTTGCAGTCCATCGGCGAGGAGATCTACGACGAGTACATGGCGGAGCGGATCTGGCCCGGCACCCGCGCGCTGGCCCAGGCGCACCTCGACGCGGGCCAGCGGGTGTGGCTGGTCACCGCCGCCCCGGTGGAGATCGCCACGGTGATCGCCCGCCGCCTCGGCCTGACCGGCGCCCTGGGCACCGTCGCCGAGTCGGTCGACGGCGTGTACACGGGCAAACTCGTGGGCGAGCCCCTGCACGGCCCCGCGAAGGCGGAGGCGGTCCGCGCGCTCGCCCTGGCGGAGGGACTCGACCTGAGCCGGTGCGCCGCCTACAGCGACTCGCACAACGACATCCCGATGCTGTCGCTGGTGGGCCACCCCTACGCGATCAACCCGGACTCCAAGCTCCGCAAGCACGCCCGCCGGATGGACTGGCGGCTGCGCGACTACCGCACCGGCCGCAAGGCGGCCAAGGTGGGCATCCCGGCCGCGGCCGGCGTGGGCGCGGTGGCCGGCGGCACGGCCGCCGCCATCGCCCTGCACCGCAAGCGCCGCTGACACCCCGTCCGCCCTCGAACGGGCCCGCGCGGGTGCCCGCAGTGACCGCGCGGGCCGCGACACGCCCCAAACCGACTGCCGTACCCCGTGACGCGTCCGAGCAGTCTTCTTGGCTGCACACGGCCACAACTCGCCCTGGACTTATCCGGAATTCGAAAGCTTCCGGTCACCAACCGATCAGCTTCCTCACACTGAACAAGCGTCAATCGGTTACGGAAGCGACGTAATCGATGATTTGAGCAACTCGGTGTAGCAGAGCCTGTACGAAGCGTTATTCTCCTCAGACGCATTCCGGGACCACCCCTTCGCTACGACGGGTGAACGGCCCCGCACTGCACATGATGGAAGCTCTGCCTCTGGGAGTCCCGTGTACCCACACGTCGGGGTTGACGCCTCGGGCCTGGCTACGCTGCGCGCGACAGTCGCGACAGCCCGAGACATGTTGCGCGGAATCGTCCCCCCCGCGCACGCCGTCCCCGCATTCGCCGCCGTCCCCGCCGGCCCGTGCTACGCCCTCGCCGAGGGCACGGCCGCGGTCGGCAGACGAGGACGTCCGTCCGGCGCTCCCGCTGTCCGCCGTCCCGCCGCCGACAGCGACAGCGCCCGGATGATGGACCTCGTGGAGCGCGCCCAGGCCGGCGAGGCGGAGGCCTTCGGACGGCTCTACGACCAGTACAGCGACACCGTCTACCGCTACATCTACTACCGCGTCGGCGGCAAGGCGACCGCCGAGGACCTCACCAGCGAGACCTTCCTGCGGGCGCTGCGCCGCATCGGCACCTTCACCTGGCAGGGCCGCGACTTCGGCGCCTGGCTGGTGACCATCGCCCGCAACCTCGTCGCCGACCACTTCAAGTCCAGCCGCTTCCGCCTCGAGGTCACCACCGGGGAGATGCTCGACGCCAACGAGGTCGAGCGCTCCCCCGAGGATTCCGTACTCGAGTCCCTGTCCAACGCCGCCCTCCTCGAAGCCGTACGACGGCTCAACCCCCAACAGCAGGAGTGCGTCACGCTCCGATTCCTCCAGGGGCTGTCCGTCGCCGAGACCGCCCGCGTCATGGGCAAGAACGAGGGCGCCATCAAGACCCTCCAGTACCGGGCCGTCCGCACCCTCGCCCGGCTCCTCCCGGACGACGCCCGCTGAGCCGCCCCCGTCCACCGGACGGAGCACAGCGCGCGACACTCAACTCACCCTGAGTGAAACCCGGTTGGATTCCTCAATCGGGCCACCGGTGTCCGTAACCCAAGTGCCGCGCCCGTCGTTGTGCGGGATACAGGCTCCCTGTGGTCACCCCCTGACCGGCTCCGCTCACCCGATCGTGTGGCGTCGTCCAGGCACGGGAACCCTCAGACCCGCTGGGGAGTCGACCGTCATGACGAGAGGAGGTGCCGCCAGTGATCGCGAACGTATCGGCGCACCGGCGGGCGAACGCCTTCGCCCAGGCCCTGCAGGAGCAGTCCGACCGGGGCACGGCGGCCGAGCGAACCGAAGGACCGGCACCGGCCGCGGCCGCCGCCGAGACCGAAGAGGCCCAGCTGCTCACGCTGGCCTCCGGTCTGCGCGCGCTGCCCCGGCCGGAACTCGACCCCGAGGTGAAGGTCGTCCAGCGAGCCCAGCTGGTGGCCGCGTTCGAGGCCATGCTCCAGGAGGGCACCGCCGCAGGCGAGGCGACGGACCGGGCCGTTCCCGAACAGCGCTCGCGCCGCGCCAAGGGCGCCCACCGGGCGACCCCGCTGGGCAGGCTGCGGCCCCGGTCGCGGCTGGCCAAAGGGCTCACCGCGGGCGGACTCACCGTCGGCGTCGCCGCCGGCGCCCTCGGCGGAGTCGCCGCCGCCAGCTCCGACGCCCTCCCCGGCGACTCCCTCTACGGAGTCAAGCGCGGCATCGAGGACGTCAAGCTCACCCTCGCCGACGGCGACGACGAGCGCGGACGGGTCTACCTCGACCACGCCTCCACCCGGCTCGGCGAGGCCCGCCGGCTGATGGAGCGCGACCGCGCCGGCGCCCTCGACCACGAGTCGCTGAACGAGATCCGCCGCGCCCTGTCCGGCATGAAGCACGACGCCTCGGAGGGCCACCGCCTGCTCCGCGAGGCCTATGAGCGCAACCCGGACTCCCTCGGCCCGATCCAGGCGCTCTCCTCCTTCTCCCGCGCCCACCGCGACACCTGGGGCAGTCTGCGCGACCGGCTCCCCGTGCAGCTCGGGGACGTCAGTGAGCAGGTCACGTCGGTGTTCGACGCCATAGACCAGGACGTCGCCCCGCTGCGGTCCCTGCTGCCGCCGTCACCCGGCGACAAGAGGGACGACGGGAAGCGCCGCGGCGACTCCGCCACGGCCTCCGGCGCCCCGTCCGCGGCCGAGCCCTCGGCGTCCCCCGGCACCGGCCGGGACGGCTCCGGCACCGGCGAGGCGGGCAGCGCGCGACCGTCCGGCTCCGCCGACACCGAGCGCGAGAAGGACGGCCTGCTCGGCGGGAACACCGGCGGCCTCCTCGACCCGCCCCAGGAGAGCGGCCAGAGCACCACGCCGCCGGCGACAGGCTCGGCCACCAGGCCTCCCGCCCCCGACGTCACGCTCCCACCTCTCCTACCCGGGCTGCTGCCGGGTCTGGGCATCGACGCGGAGGACCGGGAGTAGGACTGGGGGCGCCCCCGCACAGGCGAGGGGCGCCCCTGGTTCACGTCTCGAGCCGTCCAGAAGAAGACCGTCCGTCGGCTCAACACCCCCCGTGAAGGGGAACGTCAGAAGAACACCGACCGCCGCTGCACCAGCAGCTTGTACAGCGTGTGCTGGATCTGCTCCCGCACCTGGTCGGTCAGGTTGAACATCAGCATGGGGTCCTCCGCCGCCTCCGGCGGGTATCCGTCCGTGGGGATCGGCTCCCCGAACTGGATCGTCCACTTCGTCGGCAGCGGAATCGCCCCCAGCGGCCCCAGCCACGGGAACGTCGGCGTCAGCGGGAAGTACGGGAAGCCCAGCAGCCGCGCCAGCGTCTTCGCGTTCCCGATCATCGGGTAGATCTCCTCCGCCCCGACGACCGAGCACGGCACGATCGGCGCCCCGTGCCGCAGCGCCGTCGACACGAACCCGCCCCGCCCGAACCGCTGCAGCTTGTACCGCTCGGAGAACGGCTTCCCGATGCCCTTGAAGCCCTCCGGCATCACCCCGACCAACTCGCCCCGCGCCAGCAGCCGTTCCGCGTCCTCCGCGCAGGCCAGCGTGTGCCCCAGCTTCCGCGCCAGCTCGTTCACCACCGGCAGCACGAACACCAGGTCCGCCGCCAGCAGCCGCAGATGACGCCCGGCCGGATGGTGGTCGTGCACGGCGACCTGCATCATCAGCCCGTCCACCGGGACCGTCCCCGAGTGGTTCGCGACGATCAGCGCACCGCCCTCGGACGGGATGTTCTCGATGCCCTTCACCTCGACCCGGAAGTACTTCTCGTACATCGGGCGCAGCAGCGACATCAGGACCTGGTCGGTGAGTTCCTCGTCGTAGCCGAAGTCGTCGACCTCGTAGTCGCCGGTGAGCCGGCGGCGCAGGAACGCCAGCCCGCTCGCGATGCGCTGCTCCAGGCCGCCCTCGCCGTCCGCGGCCCGCTCACGCGGCTGCTCGTCCTCACCGGTCACGGGATCATCCTCCCGCGCCGCGGCCGTCCCCGGCAGGGGCTGGACCTCCCCCACCGCGGCGGGCGGCCGTGTCCCGCCCTGGCGCCGGCCGGCCGCACCACGGCGGCGCGACGCGGCACTCCCGCGGGAGCGGTGGTCGTCGTCGAACGGAATGACCTTGGCGTCCGCCATCGTTGCTGCGCTCCTCAGTCGGCGCCGTGCGCCGGCACATGGCCGCTGCCCGGCACGGGCAGCGCGGCGATCCGGTCGACGGCCCTCGCGACGGTCTCCGGCGGCAGCAGCCCCGGACCGCGGCTGCGCACGAAGTCCGCAAACGTTTCGGCAGTCGAGTACTTGGGGGTGAAACCCAGCGTCTGACGCATCTGGTCCGTCGCCACCACCCGCCCGTGCGTCAGCAGCCGGATCTGCTCGGGCGAGAAGTCCGACATCCCCAGCGTACGCATCAGCGAGCCCGCCCAGGTGACCGCGGGAAGCAGCAGCGGCACCGTCGGCCGGCCCAGCCGCCGCGAGCACTGCGACAGCAGCAGCACCCCGTCCCCGGCGATGTTGAACGTCCCGCTGTTGAGGGTCCCGCGCCGCGGCTCGTGCGCGCCGATCCGCAGCACCTCGATCACGTCGTCCTCGTGCACGAACTGCAGCCGCGGGTCGTAGCCGAACACCGTCGGCAGCACCGGCAGCGCGAAGTACGACGCGAGGGGGGTGTCCGCGGCCGGGCCCAGGATGTTGGCGAACCGCAGCACGCACACGGCGACGTCCGGGCGGCGCCGGGCGAAGCCGCGCACATACCCCTCGACCTCCACCGTGTCCTTCGCGAAGCCGCCGCTGGGCAGCGACTTGGGCGGCGTCGACTCGGTGAACACCGCCGGGTCGCGCGGCGCCGAACCGTAGACGTTGGTGCTGGACTTCACCACGAGCCGCCGGATGTTCGGCGACTTCTGGCAGGCGCCCAGCAGCTGCATGGTGCCGATGACGTTGGTCTCCTTCAGCGACGCCCGGCCGCCGCCGCCCAGCGGCGTGCCCGTCACGTCGAGATGGACGACCGTGTCGGCGCCCGACTCGGCCAGCACCCGCGCGATGGTGGGCTGCCGGATGTCCGCCTGGACGAAGTCCGCGCCGCCCAGATGGTGCTCGGGCCGCACCGCGTCCACGGCGACCACCCGGTCCACCTCGGGGTCCCGCTGGATCCGCCGCACGAAGCGGCCCCCGAGCTGCCGGGCCACCCCGGTCACGAGCACGACCTTCCCCAAGATCAGCGCCTTCCTCTCACCCTGCTGCCGACGGCCAACCTACCGGGTCGCCGTCGCCCTGTGATGCCGAGCGGACACGTGAAGTGACAACAACCCCGGTTACGTACACCGGACGCACCAGGGCGATGGCGTACCAACGGGCAGTGGCCCCCCACCGAATCGCGGTGGGGGGCCACTGGGACACGCTCTCGCGCTGTCGCTTACTTCTTGTTGCGACGCTGGACGCGCGTGCGCTTGAGCAGCTTGCGGTGCTTCTTCTTGGCCATCCGCTTGCGCCGCTTCTTGATAACAGAGCCCACGACTACCCTCGCTCACTTCTCATCACTCGGTGTTTGGGCGCCATGGGCCCACACGACCTTCGAGGGGTCAGCCTACCCGCCCGAGCGCTGAGGTCGTAATCGAGGTGACCGGGAAGGCCCATGAGTGCCCGATACGGACCTTCCCGGATCGCCGTCAGGCCGTTTCCACCCCCACGTAGCTCTCGCGGAGGTACTCGTGTACCGCTTGCTCCGGGACGCGGAAGGACCGCCCCACCCGGATCGCGGGCAGATGACCGCTGTGCACCAGGCGGTACACGGTCATCTTCGACACTCGCATCACCGAGGCGACTTCCGCCACGGTAAGGAACTGAACCTCGTTCAGAGGCCTCTCGCCAGCTGCAGCCATGACACACCTGAACCTTCCGCACTCGACGGCCACCGGCTTCCCCTTCCGGTGACTCTTCGTCGTTGCGTGCTCACTCCCCAATGTAGGGGCGGGTGATGCGAGTGGGGAAGAGGTGCACCCATCGGCGGCCTACTGTGACAGACACGCTCGATTGAGTACGTAGCGGGTCAGCGGCAGGTAGTAATCGGACCGCGCACCGTCGTCAACCGGAACGACCACCGAGACCGCCCCCTCGGCCTGTCCGACGAACGGCGCCGGATCATTCACATCGGCCGGCCCGACGCTCTCGAACCCCAGCTGACCTGCCCCGCAGATCCAGCCGTGATCCCCGATCACCAGCCCCGGCAGCGGCCCGCCGGCGTCCGCGGCGGCCGCCAGCGCGGCCCGAACCGGGAGGGGGGAGTGCGTATGCGCGCCCGGCTCACCACCGGGGCGCTGCGCGGTCGCGCCCCGGACCAGCCCGACCCCCCGGACGTAGTCGAGCGTGGCCGTGCGTAGACCGAACCGGGTCGTTATGTCGACACAGCGACCCTGTGCCGGGGTGAGGATCTCACATCCCGCCGCCGACAAGGCGTCTGCGAGAACGGCGTAGAAACCGAGCAGCCGATGCGGGTGCCCGGTGCCCAGCAGCACCGGAACACGGCGCCGCGCGGCCTCCGCCAGCCGTTCCGCACAGGCGTCCAGGGCGGCCAGCGTACGCTCCGGATCGATGGCCTCGGGCCCCGACGTGCGCCCCGGATCCGCCGCCACCCCGCACCGGTCCGCCATCAGCGCCAGTACCTCACGCTCGCCCCACGGTCCCACGGGATCGAGCCCGATCAGCACCCGCGGGTCCCGGGCTGCGAACAGCCGGTAGCTGCGCAGGCTCTCCTCCCGGGTGGTGCCCACCACCCCGGCGAGCCCGGCCGAAAGAAGATGCGCGCGGAGGCGGTCGGCGGTCACCACACCCGCGATGGTGCGCCACCCACCCGCGTCCGCGGGCCGGAACGGGGCCCACGCCCCACGGTCGGCGTAACAGCCGTCGCGCAGGCCCGTCGGGACGGCCTCGTCCACGCCGATCCCTCCGAGCGCGAGGACCTTGAGCTCGACGACGACACCACCGGGGGTCGGCCGTCACCCGGTAATGCCCGCCTGTCCCCGGCCCGGCGGTGTACCGCGGTGACGTCCGCCGACCGTCAGGGCAGCAGACCCCGCAGCGGGAACACCGCCCGCCGGGTCGCCAGGATCGCCTGGTCCAGCCGGTCCGCCGGGTCGTACCCCTCGTCCCATGCCGCCCACGGCACCGGCCACCGGCCGTCCGTCATCCGGTGCGGCGCCGGCTGCCGGGTCCGCGCGTACACCTGCCGCCGCCACTCGTCCGGCACCAGCTCCGTCGGCTCCACCGGCCGCCCGGCCGCGATCGCCACCAGGTGCGCCCACGACCTCGGCACCACCTCGACCACCGCGTAACCACCGCCGCCCAGCGCCACCCACCGGCCCTCGGCGTGCTCGTGCGCCAGGTCGTGACAGGCCACCTGCACCGCTCGCTGCGCGTCCAGCGACACCGCCAGATGCGCCAGCGGGTCCTCGAAGTGCGTGTCGGCCCCGTGCTGCGTCACCAGCACCTGCGGCCGGAAGTCCGCGATCAGCTCCGGCACCACCGCGTGGAACGCCCGCAGCCATCCCGCGTCCCCGGTGCCCGCCGGCAGCGCCACGTTCACCGCGCTGCCCTCTGCGTTCGGCGCGCCCGTCTCCTCGGGCCACCCGGTCTGCGGGAACAGCGTCCGGGGGTGCTCGTGCAGCGAGATCGTCAGCACGCGCGGGTCCTCCCAGAACGCCGCCTGCACGCCGTCCCCGTGGTGCACGTCGACGTCGATGTACGCCACCCGCTCCGCGCCCAGCTCCAGCAGCCGCGCGATCGCCAGCGCGGCGTCGTTGTACACGCAGAACCCGGACGCGGCGCCCGGCATCGCGTGGTGCAGCCCGCCCGCGAAGTTCACCGCGTGCAGCGCCTCACCCCGCCACACCGCCTCGGCCGCGCCCACCGACTGCCCCGCGATCAGCGCCGACACCTCGTGCATCCCCGCGAACGCCGGATCGTCGACCGTCCCCAGCCCGTACGACTGGTCCGCCGACCCCGGATCGGCCGACGCGGCCCGCACCGCGTCGATGTAGTCCTCCCGGTGCACGAGCCGCAGCGTCGACTCCCCCGCCGCCTTCGCCGCGACGACGTTCACGTCACGGTCCAGGCCGAGGGCGGTGACCAGGCTGCGGGTCAGCGCCAGCCGGACCGGGTCCATCGGATGGTCCCGGCCGAAGTCATAGCCCGTTACTGCTTCGTCCCACATCAGCTGTGCGCGGCCGCTCATGCCCGCCACCGTATCGGTCGGCCCCCGGCGCGAACGAACGGGCGTGCACAAGCGTCACCAGCACCAACACCATCGGCACCAGCATCGCCCCGCGATAGCTCCACGCGTCCCCCAACGCCCCCACCAGCGGCGAACCGATCAGGAAGCCCACGTAGTTGAAGACGTTCAGCCGCGCCACGGCCGCGTCCGACGCCCCCGCCCGCCCCGTCTCGTCCGCCCTGCGCCCCGCCGCCGCGAACGTCTGCGGCACCAGCACGCACAGCCCGAGCCCCAGCAACGTGAACCCGAGCATCCCCATCCACGCCCCGGGCGCCGACGCCACCACGGCGAACCCGCCCGCCGCCACCAGCGCCCCCGCCCGCACCACCGCCACGGCCCCGAACCGCCGCACCCCCATGTCCCCGACGGTCCGCCCCAGCAGCGTGGTGACCATGTAGACGTTGTACGGCACGGTCGCCATCTGCTCGGAGCTGCCCAGCACATCCTGGAGGTACTTCGCGCTCCAGTTGGAGACCGTCGAGTCCCCGATGTACGCCACCGTCATCACCAGGCACAGCGGCAGCAGCCACTTCAGCCCACCGCCCGCAACGGCACCCTTCTCCACTGGCGCCTGGGCCTCCCCGTCGACGTACCACCGGCTGCCCACCAGCGCGGCCGGCAGCAGCACCAGCACCACCGGCAGATACGACACCCACAGCGCAAGGCCGTAGTGCGCCCCCACCCAGGCGAGCGACGCCCCGACGATCCCGCCCAGGCTGTACGCCGCATGGAAGCTCAGCATGATGCTGCGCCCGTACGCCCGCTGCAGACTCACCCCGAGCATGTTCATCGAGGCGTCCAGCGCGCCCACGGCCAGCCCGAACGCCGCCAGCGCCAGAGCGAGGACGACCATCTGCCGTCCGGCCCCGACGGCCAGCAGCGCCAGCAGCACGACGGGCTGGGACCACCGCAGCACCCGGCTCGGCGGCACCCGCCGCACCAGCCGCTCCGTGGAGACGCTGCCGATGCCGGCCAGGATCGGCACGGCGGCGAGGAAGACGGGCAGCATCCCGTCGGAGACCCCGTACCGGTTCTGAATGCCGGGGATGCGCGTCACGAGCAGAGCGAACGCGACACCCTGCACCAGGAAGCTGAACGCCAGCGAGGCCCTGCCGCGCCGCAGCACATCAGTCATGGCGGGAGCGTAGGGCTCAGGGGTACCGGTGGGTAGATCCGGTCAAAGATGAATCGTGCTCAGTTTTCGGCGGGGTCGCCGTCCGTGAGCAGGGGGAGCAAGTCCCGCATGTCGGCGAAGAGTCGGGTGGCGCCGCTCAGCTTCTCCGCCGGCGTCATCGCGGTGAACCCGTAGACGTCCATCCCTGCCGCGACGGCCGCCTGGACGCCGAGCGGGCTGTCCTCGACGACCACGCACCGCTCGGGAGCCGTGCCCATCCGCTCGGCCGCGTACAGAAACAGATCGGGGGCGGGCTTCCCGCGGCCGACGTCCTGCGAGCTGAAGATCCGCGCGTCGTCGAAGAACCGGTCCAGCCCGGCCGTCCGGTGCCCGACCCGGATCCGCTCATGACTCCCGGACGACGCCACGCAGTACGGCACCCCGTCTGCCGTCAGCTTCTCCAGTACGTCGGCGACTCCGGGCACGGGCTTCAACTCCCGCTCGAACGCGGCGAAGACGCGGGCGTGGAAGACGTCGTCGAAGTCGGCCGGCAGCCGCTGCCCGGTCCGCTCCTCGATGAGGTCGTGCACCCGGTGCATGGCGGACCCCATGTAGTCGCGGATGGAGTCCTCGTAGGTGGTGGGGTGACCCAGCTCGGTGAGATAGGCGGCGAGGTGCCGGTTGGAGATGGGCTCGCTGTCGACGAGAACGCCGTCGTTGTCGAAAATCACGAGGTCATAGCGCATGGACCTGACCCTAAACGCAGAAAGCCCCCGCGCCGAATGGCACGGGGGCTTTCTATAAGAATTGTTCGGCGGCGTCCTACTCTCCCACAGGGTCCCCCCTGCAGTACCATCGGCGCTGTAAGGCTTAGCTTCCGGGTTCGGAATGTAACCGGGCGTTTCCCCTACGCTATGACCACCGAAACACTATGAAACTCTCAACCGGCATCATGCCGTGACCATGGCATGGGGTTGTTCGTGGTTTCAGAACCAACACAGTGGACGCGAGCAACTGAGGACAAGCCCTCGGCCTATTAGTACCGGTCAACTCCACACGTTACCGTGCTTCCATATCCGGCCTATCAACCCAGTCGTCTACTGGGAGCCTTACCCTCTCTAGGAGGTGGGAGTCCTCATCTCGAAGCAGGCTTCCCGCTTAGATGCTTTCAGCGGTTATCCCTCCCGAACGTAGCCAACCAGCCATGCCCTTGGCAGAACAACTGGCACACCAGAGGTTCGTCCGTCCCGGTCCTCTCGTACTAGGGACAGCCCTTCTCAAGACTCCTACGCGCACAGCGGATAGGGACCGAACTGTCTCACGACGTTCTAAACCCAGCTCGCGTACCGCTTTAATGGGCGAACAGCCCAACCCTTGGGACCGACTCCAGCCCCAGGATGCGACGAGCCGACATCGAGGTGCCAAACCATCCCGTCGATATGGACTCTTGGGGAAGATCAGCCTGTTATCCCCGGGGTACCTTTTATCCGTTGAGCGACGGCGCTTCCACAAGCCACCGCCGGATCACTAGTCCCGACTTTCGTCCCTGCTCGACCCGTCGGTCTCACAGTCAAGCTCCCTTGTGCACTTACACTCAACACCTGATTGCCAACCAGGCTGAGGGAACCTTTGGGCGCCTCCGTTACTCTTTAGGAGGCAACCGCCCCAGTTAAACTACCCATCAGACACTGTCCCTGATCCGGATCACGGACCCAGGTTAGACATCCAGCACGACCAGACTGGTATTTCAACGACGACTCCACCCGAACTGGCGTCCGAGCTTCACAGTCTCCCAGCTATCCTACACAAGCCGAACCGAACACCAATATCAAACTGTAGTAAAGGTCCCGGGGTCTTTCCGTCCTGCTGCGCGAAACGAGCATCTTTACTCGTAGTGCAATTTCACCGGGCCTATGGTTGAGACAGTCGAGAAGTCGTTACGCCATTCGTGCAGGTCGGAACTTACCCGACAAGGAATTTCGCTACCTTAGGATGGTTATAGTTACCACCGCCGTTTACTGGCGCTTAAGTTCTCAGCTTCGCCCACCCGAAGGTGAGCTAACCGGTCCCCTTAACGTTCCAGCACCGGGCAGGCGTCAGTCCGTATACATCGCCTTACGGCTTCGCACGGACCTGTGTTTTTAGTAAACAGTCGCTTCTCGCTGGTCTCTGCGGCCACCCCCAGCTCACCGAGTAAATCGGATCACCGAGTGTGGCCCCCCTTCTCCGAAGTTACGGGGCATTTTGCCGAGTTCCTTAACCATAGTTCACCCGAACGCCTCGGTATTCTCTACCTGACCACCTGAGTCGGGTTTAGGTACGGGCCGCCATGAAACTCGCTAGAGGCTTTTCTCGACAGCATAGGATCATCCACTTCACCACAATCGGCTCGGCATCAGGTCTCAGACACATGTCAGGCGGATTTGCCTACCTGACGTCCTACACCCTTACCCGGGACAACCACCGCCCGGGATGGCTACCTTCCTGCGTCACCCCATCACTCACCTACTACCAGCTCGGGTCACCGGCTCCACCACTCCGACCTCGTCCGAAGACTCAGCCGGCGGCTTCACGGGCTTAGCATCACTGGATTCGATGTTTGACGCTTCACAGCGGGTACCGGAATATCAACCGGTTATCCATCGACTACGCCTGTCGGCCTCGCCTTAGGTCCCGACTTACCCTGGGCAGATCAGCTTGACCAGGAACCTTAGTCAATCGGCGCACACGTTTCTCACGTGTGAATCGCTACTCATGCCTGCATTCTCACTCGTGAACCGTCCCAACTGCCTTCCGGCGCTGCTTCACCCGGCACACGACGCCCCCTACCCATCCACACAGGCGTTGGCCCTATTGTGTGAATGACACGACTTCGGCGGTACGCTTGAGCCCGCTACATTGTCGGCGCGGAATCACTAGACCAGTGAGCTATTACGCCTCTTTCAAGGGGGCTGCTTCTAAGCCAACCTCCTGGTTGTCTGTGCGACTCCACATCCTTTCCACTTAGCGTACGCTTAGGGCCTTAGTCGATGCTCTGGGCTGTTTCCCTCTCGACCATGGAGCTTATCCCCCACAGTCTCACTGCCGCGCTCCTCACTTACGGCATTCGGAGTTTGGCTAAGGTCAGTAACCCGGTAGGCCCATCGCCTATCCAGTGCTCTACCTCCGGCAAGAAACACACGACGCTGCACCTAAATGCATTTCGGGGAGAACCAGCTATCACGGAGTTTGATTGGCTTCACCCTAAACACAAGGTCATCCCCAGGTTTTCAACCCTGGTGGGTTCGGTCCTCCACGAAGTCTTACCTCCGCTTCAACCTGCCCATGGCTAGATCACTCCGCTTCGGGTCTTGAGCGTGTACTAAATCGCCCTGTTCGGACTCGCTTTCGCTACGGCTTCCCACCCGGGTTAACCTCGCACACACCGCAAACTCGCAGGCTCATTCTTCAAAAGGCACGCAGTCACGACGCAAGGACAAGTCCTTGCGCGACGCTCCCACGGCTTGTAGGCACACGGTTTCAGGTACTATTTCACTCCGCTCCGCGGTACTTTTCACCATTCCCTCACGGTACTATCCGCTATCGGTCACCAGGGAATATTTAGGCTTAGCGGGTGTCCCGCCAGATTCACACGGGATTTCTCGGCCCCGTGCTACTTGGGTGTCTCTCAAACGAGCCGCTGACGTTTCGACTACGGGGTCTTACCTCTACGCCGGACTTTCGCATGTCCTTCGCCTACATCAACGGTTTCTGACTCGTCGACCAGCCGGCAGACTGATCAAGAGAGATCCACAACCCGAATGCGCAACCCTGCCGGGTCTCACACGCATACGGTTTGGCCTCATCCGGTTTCGCTCGCACTACTCCCGGAATCACGGTTGTTTTCTCTTCCTGCGGGTACTGAGATGTTTCACTTCCGCGTTCCCTCCACTTGCCCTATGTGTTCAGGCAAGGGTGACAGCCCATGGACGACTGCCGGGTTCCCCATTCGGACACCCCCGGATCAAAGCCTGGTTGACGACTCCCGGGGCCTATCGTGGCCTCCCACGTCCTTCATCGGTCCTGGTGCCAAGGCATCCACGTGCGCCCTTAAAACTTGGCACAGATGCTCGCGTCCACTGTGCAGTTCTCAAACAACGACCAACCACCGTCACAGCCCGCGAGCAGACTTTTACCGGGCCGCACTGAAGGCGACCATGGCGGCCGTACCTCAGACACCCAACAGCGTGCCCGAACACTCCCCGCTTCCCTCAACGTTCCACGCTCCGAAGAGCAGTACTAGAAGGAGAAGACGATCAAGTGTGCCGAGTAGTCAACGTTCCACCCATGAGAACCAGCATCAGACGTTCGCTGATGAACTGGCCTCTGACCAACGAAGCTGGGAGAAGTGCTCCTTAGAAAGGAGGTGATCCAGCCGCACCTTCCGGTACGGCTACCTTGTTACGACTTCGTCCCAATCGCCAGTCCCACCTTCGACAGCTCCCTCCCCACAAGGGGGTTGGGCCACCGGCTTCGGGTGTTACCGACTTTCGTGACGTGACGGGCGGTGTGTACAAGGCCCGGGAACGTATTCACCGCAGCAATGCTGATCTGCGATTACTAGCGACTCCGACTTCATGGGGTCGAGTTGCAGACCCCAATCCGAACTGAGACCGGCTTTTTGAGATTCGCTCCACCTCGCGGTATCGCAGCTCATTGTACCGGCCATTGTAGCACGTGTGCAGCCCAAGACATAAGGGGCATGATGACTTGACGTCGTCCCCACCTTCCTCCGAGTTGACCCCGGCGGTCTCCCGTGAGTCCCCAGCACCACAAGGGCCTGCTGGCAACACGGGACAAGGGTTGCGCTCGTTGCGGGACTTAACCCAACATCTCACGACACGAGCTGACGACAGCCATGCACCACCTGTACACCGACCACAAGGGGGCGCCCATCTCTGGACGTTTCCGGTGTATGTCAAGCCTTGGTAAGGTTCTTCGCGTTGCGTCGAATTAAGCCACATGCTCCGCCGCTTGTGCGGGCCCCCGTCAATTCCTTTGAGTTTTAGCCTTGCGGCCGTACTCCCCAGGCGGGGCACTTAATGCGTTAGCTGCGGCACGGACGACGTGGAATGTCGCCCACACCTAGTGCCCACCGTTTACGGCGTGGACTACCAGGGTATCTAATCCTGTTCGCTCCCCACGCTTTCGCTCCTCAGCGTCAGTATCGGCCCAGAGATCCGCCTTCGCCACCGGTGTTCCTCCTGATATCTGCGCATTTCACCGCTACACCAGGAATTCCGATCTCCCCTACCGAACTCTAGCCTGCCCGTATCGACTGCAGACCCGGGGTTAAGCCCCGGGCTTTCACAACCGACGCGACAAGCCGCCTACGAGCTCTTTACGCCCAATAATTCCGGACAACGCTCGCGCCCTACGTATTACCGCGGCTGCTGGCACGTAGTTAGCCGGCGCTTCTTCTGCAGGTACCGTCACTTTCGCTTCTTCCCTGCTGAAAGAGGTTTACAACCCGAAGGCCGTCATCCCTCACGCGGCGTCGCTGCATCAGGCTTTCGCCCATTGTGCAATATTCCCCACTGCTGCCTCCCGTAGGAGTCTGGGCCGTGTCTCAGTCCCAGTGTGGCCGGTCGCCCTCTCAGGCCGGCTACCCGTCGTCGCCTTGGTGAGCCATTACCTCACCAACAAGCTGATAGGCCGCGGGCTCATCCTGCACCGCCGGAGCTTTCGATCACCAAGGATGCCCAAGGCGATCAGTATCCGGTATTAGACCCCGTTTCCAGGGCTTGTCCCAGAGTGCAGGGCAGATTGCCCACGTGTTACTCACCCGTTCGCCACTAATCCACCCCGAAGGGCTTCATCGTTCGACTTGCATGTGTTAAGCACGCCGCCAGCGTTCGTCCTGAGCCAGGATCAAACTCTCCGTGAATGTTTACCCGTAATCGGGTGCACACATCACGAGAGCGGAACATCGGGAGGAATAATCCCGACGTTCACAGCGTCCTCGCTGTGTATTTTTTCAAAGGAACCTCAACCCGATCGAACCGATCAGGTCGGGGTATCAACATATCTGGCGTTGACTTTTGGCACGCTGTTGAGTTCTCAAGGAACGGACGCTTCCTTTGTACTCACCCTCTCGGGCTTTCCTCCGGGCGCTTCCCTTCGGTCTTGCGTTTCCGACTCTATCAGATCTTTCCGATCCGATTTCCTCGGTGCTTTCCAGTCCGGCGCTTTCGCGCTTTCCTTTCCGGCGGTTCCGACTTTATCAGATCCGTTTCTCGGCCTGACCCCCAGTCAGCGGGGTCTGTCTTTCCGGCCGTTGCGGGCCGTTCCGACGAGTGAGACTTTAGCGGATTCCCGGCTCCCGACCTAATCGGGGTCCTGCCCCCTTTCGGGTGCGGATTCCTCATTCCGTGAATACGCACGCCAATGACGCGCCCACAGACAGGCTGCCGGCTCGATCAGGGGTGGTACGCACAGGATGGCTGTCCGGGGCCGACCGGAGTCGGTGCTCACGTCGGACAACTCGGAGAACACTACGGATCCCCCAGGTGCGTGTCAACTCGCTGCGAGGCCCCACCTCTGGGGCGTAGTCTCATGGGCATGACGACGCGTACGCACAGCCAGTTCTGGTGGGCCGCCTGACGGCGGTCGTCCTGCGTATGCACCCACGGCCGCCGCCTCGGCGGCCGTTTCGCTTTCTCCCTCCGCAGCTCGAGGGGCGGCCGTCCCGGACGGCGGCCTCGACTCTCGACAGGAGTAGGGAGAAGACATGACTCGGGTCTTCAGCGGTATCAAGCCGACCGGACATCTGACCCTGGGGAACTACCTCGGGGCCATGCGGCGGTGGGCCACGGTCGACCAGTACCGGGCGGACGCGCTGTTCTGCATCGTCGACCTGCACGCCCTGACCGTGGACCATGATCCGGCGCGGGTTCGCCGGCTGAGCAGGCAGGCGGCCACGCTGCTGCTGGCGTCGGGGCTTGATCCGGAGCGGTGCACGGTGTTCGTGCAGAACCATGTGGACGAGCACGCCCGACTGTCGTACCTGCTCGAGTGCGTGGCCACGGACGGCGAGATGCGCCGGATGATCCAGTACAAGGAGAAGGCGGCGCGCGAGCAGCGGCGGGGCGGGAGCGTGCGGCTGTCGCTGCTGACGTATCCGGTGCTGATGGCCGCGGACATCCTGGCGTACGGGGCGGACGAGGTGCCGGTCGGGAACGACCAGACCCAGCACGTGGAGCTGGCGCGGGATCTCGCGGTGCGGTTCAACCAGCGGTACGGGCACACGTTCGTCGTGCCGCGGGCGACGAATCCGGCGGTGGCGGCGCGGGTGATGAACCTCCAGGCCCCTGGTTCGAAGATGGGCAAGAGCGACGACACCGGGCCGGGGATCGTCTATCTGCTGGACGAGCCGGACGTGGTGCGGAAGAAGGTCATGCGGGCGGTGACCGACAGCGGGTGCGAGGTCGTCTACGACCGGGCATCGCGGCCGGGGCTCGCGAATCTGCTGGAGATCCTCGCGGCCTGCACCGGCGGGGATCCCGGGCGGCTGGCGGAGTCCTACGACGGATACGGGGCGCTCAAGAGAGACACGGCGGACGCGGTGATCGAGGTGCTGCGGCCGTTGCGGGAGCGGCACCAGGAGCTGTGCGCCGATCCCGGCCATGTGGAAGGTGTCCTGCGGGAGGGGGCCGAGCGGGCGCGGGCGATGGCGAGGCCGACGGTGGACGCCGCCTACCGGGCGATCGGCCTGCTGCCGGCCTCGGAGGCGGTTCCGTTGAACGCGGCCCTGTAGGCGCGGGGGCTGGTGGCGAGGCGCGATGCGAAGTGCTGGCGCATCGTGACCTCGCTGCCGAAGCCGGCGCGGCGGGCGACCTCGGGCATGGGAAGGTCGGTGCGCTCGAGGAGGCGCTGGGCGGCGGCGATGCGCTGGTCGAGGAGCCAGCGCAGCGGGGTGGTGCCGGTCGCGGCGGTGAAGTGGCGGGCGAAGGTGCGCGGGGCCATGCCGGCGTGGGCGGCGAGGCCGGCGACGGTGAGCGGTTCGTGGAGGCGGCGCAGGGCGTACTCGCGTACGGCGGCGAGGGCGTCGGCGTCGCGGTCGGCGCGGGGTGTGGGCTGCTGGATGAACTGGGCCTGGGTGCCGGTGCGGAAGGGCGCGGTGACCATGGAGCGGGCGACGGTGGCGGCGGCCTCGGCCCCGTGGGCGAGGCGGACCAGGTGGAGGCAGAGGTCGATGCCGGCGGCGGTGCCGGCCGAGGTCCAGAGGTTGCCGTCCTCGATGAACAGGGCGTCGGGTTCGACGGTGATGTCGGGGTGGCGGGCCTGGAGGTGCGGGGCGAGGTGCCAGTGGGTGACGGCGCGGCGGCCGTCGAGGAGTCCGGCGCGGGCGAGGACGAAGGCGCCGGCGCAGAGGGCGGCGATCGGGGTGCCGGCCCGGTGGACGCGGCGCAGGGCGTCGAGGACGGGTCCGGCGACGGGGGTGTCGTGGTCGACGAGGCCCGGGACGACGATCAGGTCGGCGCGGTCCAGCCAGTCGAGGGGGCGGTCGGGGGTGAGGGTGAGGCCGCCCGGCATGGGGATGGGGTCCCCGGGGTCGGCGGCGGTGCGGCGGAGTTCGAAGGGCGGGACGCCGGGGAGGGTGCGTTCGCTGCCCCAGACCTCGGTGATGACGGAGATGGTCGGCGACGGCGGACGAGCTGACGCGGGCCACGGCGGTGTCGTTGCACGGCGGGCGGTTCGCGCGGGTGGTGACGACGGGGGACGTGCTGGCCGGGGTGCGGTGAAGCCCCCGGAGGGCCGCGGCGCGGTGGTGTGCCGGCCGCGGCCCGGCGGGCCCGTGGGTCAGCCGTTGTTGCCGGAGGCGAGTTCGCGGCTGCGGTCGCGGGCGGCCTCCAGGGCGGCGATGAGGGCCGCGCGGACGCCGTGGTTCTCCAGCTCGCGGATGGCGTTGATGGTGGTGCCGGCGGGGGACGTGACGTTCTCCCGCAGCTTCACGGGGTGCTCGCCGCTGTCGCGGAGCATCGTCGCGGCGCCGATCGCGGACTGCACGATCAGGTCGTGCGCCTTGTCGCGGGGCAGGCCGAGCAGGATGCCGGCGTCCGTCATCGCCTCGACCAGGTAGAAGAAGTACGCCGGGCCGGAGCCGGAGAGCGCCGTGCAGGCGTCCTGCTGGGACTCGGGGACGCGGAGGGTCTTGCCGACGGCGCCGAAGATCTCCTCGGCGTGGGCAAGATGGTCCGCGGTGGCGTGGCGGCCGGCGGAGATGACCGACATGGCCTCGTCGACGAGGGCGGGGGTGTTGGTCATGACGCGGACGACGGGGGTGCCCTCGGCGAGGCGCTCCTCGAAGTACGCGGTGGGGATGCCCGCCGCGCCGCTGATGACCAGGCGGTCGGCGGGGACGTGCGGGGCGAGCTCATCGAGGAGGGTGCCCATGTCCTGCGGCTTGACCGTGAGGATCAGGGTGTCCGCGGTCTTGGCGGCTTCCTGGTTGGTGACCGGGGTGACGCCGTGACGCGCGCGGAGCTCGTCGGCGCGCTCCCGGCGGCGGGCGGTGACCAGGAGGTCGGCGGGGGACCAGCCGGCGCGGATCATTCCGCTGAGCAGGGCTTCGCCGATCTTGCCGGTGCCGAGGACTGCGACTTTCTGGGTCATGGCTGGGGGTGCCCTCCGGGGGTGGGTCGTCCTGGGGTGATTGTCCCATCCGGGGGGCGGTGGGGGCGGGGGTGTCCGGTGGGCGGACGGGCCGGTGGGGGTGGGCTGTCAGGGCGTCCGTCGTTTCAAGGTGGCCGCGCCCACCGTCAGGACCAGCAGGGCCACCGCTGCGACGATCGTGACGTCTCGGACGAAGGCCGTCGTCAGGTCGGCGTGGAGGAGGACCTCGTTCATGCCGTCGACCGCGTAGGACATGGGGAGGACGTCGGAGATCGTCTCCAGGACCGGGTGCATGGTGTCGCGCGGGGTGAACAGGCCGCACAGCAGCAGCTGCGGGAAGATCACCGCCGGCATGAACTGCACCGCCTGGAACTCGGACGCCGCGAACGCCGACACGAACAGGCCGAGGGCGGTGCCGAGGAGCGCGTCGAGCAGGGCGACCAGGAGCAGCAGCCAGGGGCTGCCGGTGACGTCGAGGTCCAGGAACCACACCGCGAGTCCGGTCGCGAGGGCCGACTGGACGACCGCGACGGCGCCGAAGGCGAGGGCGTAGCCGGCGATCAGGTCGCCCTTGCCGAGGGGCATGGCGAGCAGGCGTTCCAGGGTGCCGGAGGTGCGTTCGCGCAGGGTGGCGATCGACGTGACCAGGAACATCGTGATCAGCGGGAAGATGCCGAGCAGTGAGGCGCCGATGGTGTCGAAGGTGCGGGCGCTGCCGTCGAAGACGTAGCGGAGCAGGAAGAGCATCACGCACGGGACGAGGATCATCAGCGCGATGGTGCGCGGGTCGTGGCGGAGCTGGCGCAGGACCCGGGCGGCGGTGGCGGTGGTGCGGGGCAGGCTGAGGGCGCCGGTGGCGGTCATCGGGTGGACTCCTCGGTACGGGCGGTCGCGGCGGCCTCGTCGACCAGGCGGAGGAACGCGGTCTCGACGGTGTCGGCGCCGGTGCGGGTGCGCAGGGCCTCGGGGGTGTCCTGGGCGAGGACCTCGCCGGCGCGCATGAGGAGCAGCTGGTGGCAGCGCTCGGCCTCGTCCATCACGTGCGAGGAGACGAGGAGGGTGGCGCCGCGCTGCTCGGCGAGGCTGTGGAAGAGCTGCCAGAGGTCGCGGCGGAGTACGGGGTCCAGGCCGACGGTGGGTTCGTCGAGGACCAGCAGCTCGGGCGTGCCGAGGAGGGCGACGGCGAGGGAGACGCGGCTGCGCTGGCCGCCGGAGAGGGCGCCGGCGAGGGAGTCGGCGTGGCCGGTGAGGTCGACGTCGGTGATGGCCCGAGTGACGTTCTCGTGGCGGCGGTCGGCGGCGGCCCGGCCCGGGTCGAGGATCGCGGCGAAGTAGTCGAGGTTCTGGCGGACGGTCAGGTCGTCGTAGACGGACGGGGCCTGGGTGACGTAGCCGATGCGGGTGCGCAGGGAGGGGTGGCCGGCGGGGCGGCCGAGGACGTCGAGGGTGCCGGTGGCCTTGGCCTGGGTGCCGACGACGGCGCGCATCAGCGTGGACTTGCCGCAGCCGGAGGGGCCGAGGAGGCCGGTGATGCGGCCGCGGGGGACGGTGAAGCCGAGGCCGCGCAGCACGGTGCGGGAACCCCGGACGACGGTGAGGTCCTGGGCGTGCACGGCCGGCTCCTCCGGGGGCCGGGAGGAGTAATTCATCATGTGATGAATACTCCTCCCGGCGGCGCGGAGGCGTCAAGCCGCCCGCGGCAGGGAGGCGAGGAGGAGGACGACGTCGTACGTCTCCTCGACGATCCCGTCCGGGAACACCTCGAGGACGTGGCGGCGCTCCTCGGCGAGGAAGGCGGCGGTGCGGCCGGGGTCCTGGACGAGGAAGAGGGAGTGGCTGCCGATGTTGGCCAGGTGGGCGTCGACCGGGATGCGGCGGCTCCAGCGGACCAGGTGACGGCGCAGGCCGAGGCGGCCGGAGGGGTCGGCGACGGGGGCGTCGAGCTCGTCCTTCCCGCGGGAGAAGTCCCGCCCGAAGTGCTCGCCGGCCCGGGCGGACGCCTCGGCGATCCACGGGACGTCGAGGGCGCTGGTGTTCCACCACAGGGCGAGTGAGCCGCCGGGACGCAGCACCCGTATCGCCTCGGGGACCGAGCGGGCGGGGTCGGTCCAGTGCCAGGACTGGGCGTAGGTGATCAGGTCGGCGCTGCCGGCGGCGAGGGGGAGGGCGTTGCCGTCGCCGCGGACGACCGGGGTGCCGGGGATGCGGCGGCGGAACTCCGCCGCCATGTCCTCGCCGGGCTCGACGGCGACGACGCGCGCGCCGCGTTCGAGGAGGCGGGCGGTGGCCAGGCCGGTGCCGGCGCCGACGTCCGCCACCCGGGATCCCGCGAGCGGGCGGCCGGTGAGGTCCTCGATCGTGTCGAAGAGGGCGGGCGGGTAGGTGGGGCGGTGGTCCGCGTACTGCGCGGCGACCGCGTTGAACGAGTGGGCTCGGGCGGTGTGGGTGACCTGGTCGGCCCCGGATGTCGTCATACGGCCATGGTCGGCGTAGGGCGGGGCGCGGGGTGCGGGTTTTCCCTGCCGTTGGGCCGGCGGCCGGGGGGAGGCCGGTCAGGCGTCGTGGCGGCGGCGCTTGCGGGCGGGGTTGCCGGAGCGGCGGGTGATGCGGCGGTCGTACTCCTGGCGGGCCTGCTCGTACTCGGCGCGGTGCAGCTTCTCGCCGGGGGCCTCGGTGAGGGAACGGAAGAAGTAGGCGAGGAGCGAGCCGACGAACCCGATGGACAGCAGTCCGCGCAGGGACGACTGGCGGTCGGGGTCGGGGCGGGTGGAGAAGGAGGACCAGGTGTGGCCGAAGGCGAGGGCGCTGCAGACCGCGAACATCACGACGACGAGCAGCGAGACGAAGCCGCCGACGGCGGCGATCTGGAGCCCCTGGTAGGCGAACCGCAGCACGAAGCAGGCGGCGGCCGCGGCGGCCAGCGACCCGACGGCGACACCGAGCCTGCGCACGGCGTACCCACGGGAGTGGTCGACCCAGGTCGTGCCGAAGAAGCGGAGGGGTTCGGGCTGGGGGCCGGCGGGGGTGGCCTGGGTGCGGTGGTCCGGGGTGCCGTGTGCGTCGCTCACGCTTCGATTATCGCCCGGGGGCCCGGGTGGGCCGGGCCCCCGGGGGCGGGTCAGGAGCAGCGCGGGCGGATGTAGCCGTCACTGCCGGTGTACACGTACGCGTCCGAGACGTACTCGCCATTGGCGACGTTGTCCCAGATGTTCGACGTGCCGTACGGGCCCGTCACCGTGGTGCCGGGCCGCTGGCAGTAGATCGCGACGCGGGTGCCCTCGGGCAGGACCTTGATAATGGGGTAGCTGGTGCCGGGGCCGCTGCGCACGTTCAGCCGGACACCCGGCGCGATGTCGTAGTACGGGACCGACGCCGCCGCCTGACCGGCGGCGCCCAGCACGGTGAGAAAGGCACCGGCGATTCCGGCCAGCACGAATGATTTCCGCTTCAAGGGCGTCATCTGGGTCCTCTTGGGATGTCGGTGTTCATCAGAAGGAGCAGCACGGCCGGAAGTAGCCGCCGCTGCCGGTGTACACGTCGCGTCCGAGATGAACTGCCCGTCGGCGGCGTTGTCCCAGATGGTCGACGTCCCGTAGGCGCCGGTCTCCTTTGTGCCCGGGGGCTGGCAGAAGATCGGCACCTGCGAGCCCGGCTGCAGCACCCGGATGAGGGGGTAGTTCGCGCTGGGGCGGTCAGGCGCAACGCTGCGCCACGTAGCCGTCGCTGCCCGTGTGGACGTACGCGTCCGAGACGTACTGGCCGTTGCCGATGTTGTCCCAGATGTTCGACGTCCCATAGGGGCCGGTCTCCGTGGTGCCCGAGGTCTGGCAGTTGATCCTTACCTGCGATCCCTGGGGCAGTACCCGGACGATGGTGTAGTTGGTGCCCGGGCCGCTGCGGACGTTCACCTGGTACCCGGGCGCCGTCGGATAGGAGGTGGCGGCCGACGCCTGGGAGGCGCTGCCGAGCACCATCATGAAGGCGCCGGCAACGGCGGCCGACACGGCGAATCTGCGTCGTACGGAATTCATGGTCTCCCCGGGAGAGGTGTGGTGGTCAGACGCAGCGCGAGGCCACGTAGCCGTCGCTGCCGGTGTAGATGTACGCGTCCGAGACGTACTGGCCGTTGCTGATGTTGTCCCAGATGTTCGACGTGCCGTACGGGCCCGTCACCGTGGTGCCGGGCCGCTGGCAGTAGATCGCGACCTGGGACCCCTCGGGCAGGACGCGGACGACGGAGTAGCTGGTGCCCGGACCGCTGCGGACGTTCAGGCGGACGCCGGGCGCGACGTTGTAGTAGCGGACCGCCGCAGCGGTCGTGGTGACGGTGTCCTCGGTGGTCGCAGGTTCTTCGACACGATCGACGGACATGTGTACCTCCCCCGTGTGAAACCCCAGGTGTATCCGGGGTCGCGTTGATTCCCCCGAGTCGCGGCGTGAAACACCCGTGTGCGACTCGAACACGGAGGCTAGCAAGCCTCCTCGGTCCCGTACGAGACATCGATTAGGCTCCGAGCGTCGCGCGCGCGTACGAACAGCACGGGGGTGGTCCCATGGCGCCACAGCAGGACGCCGGGGCGGGCGCGGAAGCGGAACGTCCCGAATTCGCCGGCCACTATCGGCTCGAACGGCTTCTGGGCTCGGGCGGCATGGGCGTGGTGCATCTGGCGCGCAGTACCTCAGGTCTGAAGCTCGCGGTGAAGGTCGTGCACGCCGAGTACGCCAAGGACCCGGAGTTCAGGGGCCGTTTCCGGCAAGAGGTCGCGGCGGCCCGGCGGGTCAGCGGCGCGTTCACCGCCTCGGTCGTCGACGCCGACCCCGAGGCCGAGCTGCCATGGATGGCGACCCTCTACATCCCCGGTCCGACGCTCGCCGACGAGGTGAAGCGGAACGGTCCGCTGGGCTCCTCCCAACTACGGCGCTTGATGGCCGGGTTGGCGGAGGCGCTGCGTGACATCCACCGCGTCGGGGTCGTGCACCGGGACCTCAAGCCGAGCAACGTCCTGCTGTCCGAGGACGGTCCGAAGGTCATCGACTTCGGCATCTCGCGGCCGAAAGACAGCGAACTGCGCACCGAGACCGGCAAGTTGATCGGAACGCCGCCGTTCATGGCGCCCGAGCAGTTCCGTCGGCCGCGCGAGGTGGGGCCGGCGGCGGACATCTTCGCGCTGGGGTCGGTGCTGGTGCACGCGGCGACGGGACGCGGGCCGTTCGACTCCGACAGCCCGTACGTCGTGGCGTACCAGGTGGTGCACGACGAGCCCGATCTGACGGGCGTTCCCGACGAGCTGTCCGACCTGGTGCGGCGGTGCCTGGCCAAGGAGCCGGAGGAACGGCCGAGGCCGGACGAGCTGATGGCCGGACTGCGGACGGTGTCGGCGTCGTACGACACCCGGGTCTTCATACCGAGTCAGCGCATCGACGACGAGCCGGACAGCGGGTCCCGCCCCCGTCCCGAGCGGGCCCCCGAGAAGCCTGCGCCGGAGGAAGAGGCTCCGCGACGACGGTTCGCACTTCGCCGGATGCTCGTGAGCGGCGCCGCACTCGCGGCCGTCGTCGCCGGCACCGTGGTCGCCGTGCGGCTGGGCGACACCGCCCCGCCGGAGCGGCCCGTCACACACAGCGCGGCGGCCTTCGCCGGCTGGGCGTCCGAGCCGCTCTCCGACACGGGCGGCATGCCACGGTGCGCCGTCGCTTCCGGCGCGGTGCTGTGTGCGCACGACGGAACGGTGTCCGCGCTGCGGACGTCCGACGGCCAGGTTCTCTGGCGGCACGCGACGGGAGCCGAGGCCGACGCCCCGGTGATTTCCGGCGGCACGGTCCTGTCGTACGGGGGCGGCACCGAACTGGAGGCACTCGACGCCGTCTCCGGCCGTACGGTCTGGGACCGGACCGTCCCCGGGGGCGTCGATGTCCGCTCCACAGGCGCGCTCGTGATCCTCGGCGACGGGGACGGCACCGTGACCGCGGTGAACGGCGCCACCGGGGAGACCGTGTGGGAGCGCACCGTCCCGCCCCAGAGCGAGATCACGGACGTCACCGTGTTCGGTGCGTCGGCCCCTGTGGTCGTGACGAGTATCGCGCCCGACGGCGGCCACACCCAGGTGACCGCACTCGACCCGGGCGACGGCGAGGTGCGCTGGCAGGATCGGATGGAAGGGGCGCTGACGCCCGTGGCGACCGACGGGGACGCCGTGCACTTCGTCTCCGCCGACCCGCTGTCCCCCCGGACGGACGCCCTGGTGCGCCACGCGCCCGGTTCCGGTACGACGACCCGGTACGCCCTGCCCGTACCGCGCTACGACACCGTGGCCACCGGGCGCGGGAAGGTCGTGCACGTCATGGCCCAGGGCGGTTCGCTCGAGGCGTTCGACCTGGAGACCCGCGACCGCCTCTGGACCCTCGAAACCGGCCTCACCCGGGCCTCCGCCCCCGTCTCCGACGGGCGGCACGTGTTCCTGTCCGCGCCCGACGGGCGGCTGCTGGCCGTGGATGCGGGGAGCGGGCGGCTCGTCGGGCAGACCCGGCCCCGTCTCGGGGCCGGTGACCGGGTCGTCGCCTCGTTGCCCGCGCCCGTCCTCGCCGGCGGCCGCGTCTACGCCTCCGCCCCCGACGGCACCGTCTTCGCCGTCGACGCGAGCGACCTCGCCGCCTGGTGACAGGCAGCGGGGTCGGAGAGCGAGGTACGGAGCCTCAGCCCAGCTTGGTCACGTCCCGCACCGCGCCCTTGTCCGCGCTCGTCGCCATCGCCGCGTAGGCGCGCAGGGCCGCGGAGACCTTGCGGTCGCGCTTCTTGGGGGCGTAGCGGCCGGCGAGGGCCTCCTCGCGGCGGGACAGTTCCTCGTCGGAGACCAGCAGCTCGACGGAGCGGTTCGGGATGTCGATGCGGATGCGGTCGCCGTCCTCGACCAGGGCGATCGTGCCGCCGGAGGCCGCCTCCGGGGAGGCGTGGCCGATGGACAGGCCGGAGGTGCCGCCGGAGAAGCGGCCGTCGGTGATGAGGGCGCAGGCCTTCCCCAGGCCGCGGCTCTTCAGGTACGACGTCGGGTAGAGCATCTCCTGCATGCCGGGGCCGCCCTTGGGGCCCTCGTAGCGGATGACGACGACGTCGCCCTCCTTCACCTGCTGGGTGAGGATCTTCTGCACGGCCTCCTCCTGCGACTCGCAGACGACCGCCGGGCCCTCGAAGGTCCAGATGGACTCGTCGACGCCGGCCGTCTTGACCACGCAGCCGTCGACGGCGAGGTTGCCGCGCAGCACCGCGAGGCCGCCGTCCTTGGAGTAGGCGTGCTCGGCGGAGCGGATGCAGCCGCCCTCGGCGTCCTCGTCGAGGGAGTCCCACCGCTCGGACTGGGAGAAGGCCTCGGCGGAGCGCTTGCAGCCGGGGGCCGCGTGCCACAGCTCGACCGCCTCCGGGGAGGGGGAGCCGGCGCGGATGTCCCAGGTCTTCAGCCAGTCGGAGAGGGACGGGCTGTGGACGGCGTGGACGTCCTCGTTGAGCAGGCCCGCGCGGTGGAGCTCACCGAGCAGGGCGGGGATGCCGCCCGCGCGGTGCACGTCCTCCATGTAGTACGTGCGGTCCTTGGCGACGTTCGGGGCGACCTTCGCCAGGCACGGCACGCGGCGGGAGAGGGCGTCGATCTCGGTGAGGCCGAACGGCACCTCCGCCTCCTGGGCGGCGGCCAGCAGGTGCAGGATCGTGTTGGTGGAGCCGCCCATGGCGATGTCCAGCGCCATCGCGTTCTCGAACGCCTGGAAGGTGGCGATGGAGCGGGGCAGGACCGTCTCGTCGTCCTGCTCGTAGTAGCGGCGGGTGAGGTCCATGACCGTCTCGGCCGCGCGGACGTAGAGGTCCTTGCGGGCGGTGTGGGTGGCGAGGACCGAGCCGTTGCCGGGGAGGGAGAGGCCGATGGCCTCGGTGAGGCAGTTCATCGAGTTGGCGGTGAACATGCCGGAACAGGAGCCGCAGGTCGGGCAGGCGTTCTCCTCGATGCGGAGCACGTCCGCGTCGGACACCTTGTCGTTGGCGGCCTCGACCATGGCGTCGATCAGGTCCAGCGTGCGGACCGTGCCGTCGACCAGGGTGGCCCGGCCGGACTCCATGGGGCCGCCCGAGACGAAGACGGTCGGGATGTTCAGCCGCAGCGCGGCGTTGAGCATGCCCGGGGTGATCTTGTCGCAGTTGGAGATGCAGATCAGGGCGTCCGCGCGGTGCGCCTCGACCATGTACTCCACGCTGTCCGCGATCAGGTCGCGGGAGGGCAGCGAGTAGAGCATGCCGCCGTGGCCCATCGCGATGCCGTCGTCGACGGCGATGGTGTTGAACTCGCGCGGGATGCCGCCGGCCGCGACGACCGCCTCGCTGACGATCCGGCCGACCGGCGCGAGGTGCGTGTGGCCGGGGACGAACTCGGTGAAGCTGTTGGCGATGGCGACGATCGGCTTCCGGCCGATGTCCGCACCGGGTACACCGGAGGCGCGCATAAGGGCGCGGGCGCCCGCCATGTTGCGGCCGTGGGTGACTGTGCGGGACCTCAGCTCGGGCATCGTCGCTCGCTCCTTCAGACCTTCGGGGAGTCTCCGCCAGAGAGTTCTGACTGCACCGAGCGTACGCCGGTCATCCAGAGGGCGGGACAAGGTGTCCGGAATGCGATACGCGTGTCTCAGGCGTCCCGCGCTCAGGGCCCGGTGAGGTGGCCCTGCACGACGGGCGCGACCCGCCGGACGATGTCCTCGGGGTCGGCGGAGGCGAGCGGCTCGACCCGGATCACGTACCGGACCATCGCGATGCCGACGAGCTGGGCGGCGGCCAGCTCGGCGCGCAGCTCCGCGTCGGGGCGGTCCAGCTGTCCGGCGACCCGGCGCAGCAGCTGGGTGGCGACGAGACGGCGGAAGACGGCGGCCGCGGCGTCGTTGTTGACGGCGGAGCGGACGATCGCGAGCAGCGGGGCGCGCGTGACCGGGTTCTCCCACAGGCCGATGATCATGCGGGTCATCCGCTCGCCCACCTCGTCGAGCGGACCCTCGATCACGGAGTCCCGCTGGTCGAGCACCGGCCCGAAGGCGACCTCGACCGCGGCCTCGAAGACCCGCTCCTTGGTGCCGAAGTAGTGGTGCACGAGGGCGGAGTCCACCCCGGCGGCCTTGGCGATGCCCCGGACGGACGTCTTCTCGTAGCCGCGCGCGGAGAACTGCTCGCGGGCCGCGTCAAGGATGCGGTCGCGGGTGCCGGCCGACTCGCCGGCCGGGGGGCGTCCGCGGCGCCGGGGGGCGCCGGTGCCGTTCGCGGAGGCGGCCGGGCCGTCGCTCGCGGTGACGCCGTTCATCGCCGTGGCACCCGGAGGGAGGAGGGGGTGGACAGGGAGGAAGGGGAGGACTGCGAGGCGAGGTGGAGACGGGTGAAGGCGAGGGCCTCCGCCAGGTCGGCCTCACGTTCGGCGCTGGACATGGCGCGCCGGGTGTTGACCTCGATCACGACATGACCGTCGAAGCCGCTGCGCGCCAGCCCCTCCAGGACCTCGGCGCACGGCTGGTCGCCGCGGCCGGGCACCAGGTGCTCGTCCTTGGCGGAGCCCCGGCCGTCGGCCAGGTGCACGTGCCCCAGCCGGTCGCCCATGCGCTCCACCATGTGCAGGGTGTCCGTGCGGGAAGTGGAGGCGTGGCTGAGGTCGATCGTGAAGTGGCGGTAGTCCTCCTTGGTCACGTCCCAGTCGGGGGCGTAGGCCAGCATCTCGCGGTCGCGGTAGCGCCAGGGGTACATGTTCTCCACGGCGAACCGCACGTCGGTCTCGTCCGCCATCCGCCAGATGCCGTCGACGAAGTCGCGGGCGTACTGCCGCTGCCAGCGGAACGGCGGGTGGACGACGACCGTCGACGCGCCGAGTTTCTCGGCGGCGGACTTGGCCCGCTGGAGCTTGGTCCAGGGGTCGGTGGACCACACGCGCTGTGTGATCAGCAGACAGGGCGCGTGGACGGCGAGGACGGGGATGCGGTGGTAGTCGCTGAGCCGGCGGAGCGCCTCGATGTCCTGGCTGACCGGATCCGTCCAGACCATCACCTCGACGCCGTCGTACCCGAGGCGCGCGGCGATCTCGAAGGCCGTCGCCGTCGACTCCGGGTACACGGAGGCCGTCGACAGGGCGACCTTCGCATCCGGGATGCGGACTACGTCCCTTGCTTCTGCCACGAGCCTCAGGTTACGGGGTGGGGTGGGGGCGGTGCGGGGTGCCGCCTGGCCGTTGTGGCGTTTGCCATAGCGGGGCGCGGGGCGTTCCGGGCGGCCCCCGTCGGCGGTCAGGCCGGGCCCATGTGGTCGAGGCGGCGGAGTATGACGCCCTCCCGCAGCGCCCAGGGGCAGATCTCCAGCCGCTCCACGCCGAACAGGTCCATGGCGCCCTCGGCCACCATCGCGCCGGCGAGGAGTTGGCCCGCGCGGGCCTCGGAGACGCCCGGCAGCTCGGCGCGCTCGGCGGCGGTCATCCCGGCCAGGCGCGGCACCCACGCCTCCAGCGACTCGCGCTTCAGTTCCCGCTGGACGTACAGGCCCTCGGCGGAGCCCGGGGCGCCCGCGAGCCGGGCGAGCTGCTTGAACGTCTTGGAGGTGGCCACCACGTGGTCCGGCGCCCCGAAGCGGCTGAACTCGCCGACCGTGCGGGCTATCTCCGTGCGCACGTGGCGGCGCAGCGCGCGGACCTCCTCGGCCTCGGGCGGGTCGCCCGGCAGCCAGCCGGCGGTGAGGCGGCCCGCGCCGAGCGGCAGCGACACGGCCGCGTCGGGCTCCTCGTCCATGCCGTAGGCGATCTCCAGGGAGCCGCCGCCGATGTCGATGACGAGCAGCTTCCCCGAGGACCAGCCGAACCAGCGGCGGGCGGCGAGGAAGGTGAGCTTGGCCTCCTCCTCGCCGCTGAGCACCTGAAGTTCGACGCCGGTCTCCTCGCGGACGCGGGCGAGGACGTCGTCGGCGTTGCGGGCGTCGCGGACCGCGGAGGTCGCGAACGGCAGCAGCTCCTCCACGCCCTTGTCCTCGGCGGCCTGCAGCGCCTCGTGCACGACGGCGACGAGCCGGTCGATGCCGTCGGGGCCGATCGCCCCCTCGTCGTCGAGGAGCTGGGCGAGGCGCAGTTCGGTCTTGTGCGAGTGCGCGGGCAGCGGCCGCGCGCCGGGGTGGGCGTCGACCACCAGCAGATGCACCGTGTTCGAACCCACGTCGAGGACACCGAGTCTCATGTACGAAACGCTACTGCCGGCGGCGCTCCGTGTTGCCCGCTTCTCGACGGCCGGACCGGTGCCGGGTACGGCCCGGGGCGACTTACCCTGGACGGGTGCCAAAGACGAAAAAGGCGAAGGACGAGAAGACGGACAAAACGGCCAGGAAGGACAAGCAGGCCGGGGCGGCCGTGGATCCTTCGCGGGTGCCGGCCCCGCCGCAGGCGCCTCGCCCGGCGCCCGCCGACGACGAGCAGGGGCTCGACTTCGCCCGCGCCTGGGTCGAATTCCCTGATCCGGCGGACGACGAGCAGGTCTTCCGCTGCGATCTGACCTGGCTCACCTCACGGTGGAACTGCATCTTCGGCAGTGGCTGCCAGGGCATCCAGGCGGGCCGCGCGGACGACGGGTGCTGCACCCTGGGCGCCCACTTCTCCGACGAAGACGACGAGAAGCGCGTCGCCGAGCATGTGGCGCGTCTCACACCGGACATCTGGCAGCACCACGCGGAGGGCACCCGCAACGGGTGGACCTCCGAGGACGAGGACGGCGAGCGTCAGACGCGCCCGTTCCAGGGCTCGTGCATCTTCCAGAACCGTCCCGGCTTCAAGGGCGGCATGGGCTGCTCGCTGCACATCCTCGCCCTCAAGGAGGGCCGCGAGCCGCTGGAGACCAAGCCGGACGTCTGCTGGCAGCTCCCGGTCCGGCGCACGTACGACTGGATCGACCGGCCCGACGACACGCGCGTGCTGCAGGTGTCGATCGGCGAGTACGACCGGCGCGGCTGGGGCCCGGGCGGCCACGACCTGCACTGGTGGTGCACGTCGGCGACGTCGGCGCACGGCGCGGGCGAGCCGGTGTACGTCTCCTACCGCGCGGAGCTGATCGAGCTGATGGGCAAGGCGGGGTACGACCGTCTGGCCGAGCTGTGCGAGGAGCGGCTGGCGTCGCAGCTGCCGCTGCTCGCGCCGCACCCGGCGGACCCGTCCTGACGGGTCTCTCCCGGCGTTGAAAGGCGCCCGTCCCCCGAGTCAGGGGGCGGGCGCCTTCTCATGCCTTACGACATCGCCGGGTCCGGGGTGCCCGGCTCGGCGGGCGTGGAGCCGCTGGGCTCCGGGGGCTCGCGGTCCGAGGGCGACGGATCGGTGGGGGTCGGGTCGCTCGGGGTGGGGTCGTCCGTCGAGGGCTCGGGGTCCGGGTCCGAGGAGGACGGCGGGTCGGTGGGCGTGGGGTCCGAGGGCGTCGGCGTCGTCGGCGTGGGGTGCGAGGGCGACGGGGGCGGGCCGCTCGGGGTGCCCGGGGCCGACGGGGAGCCGGTGACGGGGGTGGACGGCGCGGGGCCGTACCCCTCGATGGACACCACCGAGCCCGCCGGGGAGATCACGACCGTGGCCCGCCAGTGGCCGGACGGCTCGCGCAGCTGGTCGACGAACACCCGGATCGTGACCGACTCGCCCGGGGCGAGGATGCCGGACGAGCGGTTCAGGTAGAGCCAGGAGGCGCCGGTGGACGCGGACCAGCGGACCGGCCCCTCGCCCCGCGCGGTCAGGGTGATCAGCGTGGTGTCGCCGCTGTGGGCGGCCGTCACGCCCAGCGCGGCGGCGCCCTTGTGCCCGGCGCCGGTGACCTCGACGACCTCCACGGACACGTCCGGTTCGCCCTCGGCGTCGAAGCGGGTGCGGGGGCGGGGCTCGGCGTTGCCGGCGTTCTCGTAGCCGGCGCCGCCCTCGCCGTCGAAGTCCACGGTGCCGTCCTCGCGGGCGGAGGAGGGGCCGCCGCCCAGGCCCTCGCCCACCGGGGTGCCCCGGTAGGCGGCCCACAGCGCCAGCACGGGCGCGGCGACGACCGTGGCGACGACGGTCGTCGTGACGGCACGCGCGCGCAGGCGGTCGCGGCGGGCGACGCGGTCCTTGGGGTCCATGGGGAAGCCGCGCCGGTCGAAGCGGGGCGCGGCGCCACGCGCGCGTGGGTGGTGCGCGAGGGCGGTGTGCAGGGCGGCGGTCGGCACCGGCACGAGCGGCAGGGTGTCCGGGGTGACGCTGGTGCCGGGCCACCGGCCGGGCACGGCCCGCTCGGCGGTACGGCGGCAGCGCGGGCAGTCGTCGACATGGCGGACGAGTTCGCGGCGCAGCGTGGTGCCGAGCACCATCCCCTGGTCGCCGGTGAGGTGCGCCACGCCCGGACAGGCGCCGGTCTCCACGACGGCGAGGGCCGCGCGGGTGCGCTCCACCTCGCATGCGGCGGCGGCGAGCAGTTCGCGTGCCGCGGCCGGGGCCATGCCGAGCACGGCGGCGACCTCGTGGGCGGCGAGACGGTGCCGTACGGCGAGTTCGAGCGCCTCGCGCTGCTCCGGGCTGGTCCCCGCGGCCTCCGGCCAGGCCAGCGCGGCCAGTTCACGGCGGCGCCGCTCCTGCTCCTCGGGGGGTACGGCGGGGGCGTCCTGGCCCTCCCCGGAGGCGCGCTGCCTGCTGGAGCGGCCGCCGGCATGGGAGGCCTGACGTTTCTGCCGGGCCTCGGCCAGCTTGCGCAGACACGCCCAGCGGGCGAGGGCGTACAGCCAGGCGCGGAGGCCGCCGAGTTCGTCCGGGACGTGCCGGTCGCGGCGCTCCGCGAGGTGGAGCGCGTCGGCCAGGGCGGCGGTCGCCGCGTCGTGGTCGCACAGGACGGACAGGCAGTAGGTGAACAGGCCGTCCAGATGCGGCTCGTAGCGGGCGGCCGGCCGCCGGGCCAGCGTGCGCGCCGCCGCTCGGTCGCGCGCTTCCCGGTGCGTCCGGTGGGTTCCGGTCGTACGGGTGGACGTACGGGTCGAGGTGTCCGGGCCGCTGCTCGTCATTCGGCGACCGTAGGGGCCGGGAGGCGACGCCTTCCGGCGCCGTGCGCACTTTTAATCCGTACGGGTGAAACGATCCCTCAATCCGGGGACAGGAACCTTTCCCCGCCCGGTGAGCGGCCACGACGCGGGCTGCCGCGCCGTGGACGCGGGCGCCTTCCGGGCCCCGCCGGGGCTTGTAGCCCCGGCCTCCTCGGCACCCGGACGGACCGCGCCCGCACGGCGCACGCAGGCCCTCGGGCGCTGCGGATGCGTGACGGTTCGCCTGGCGTCCGCCGGGCGTGGCCCTGCCGAGCCCGGCGGGCGCCACCCGGCGCCACGGCCGGGCGATGCGCCCGCCGCGCCGCGGCCCGCACGAGGACGGACAGCCCTCGCCGTCAGGGTGTCAGGACGGCCTGCCGGGCCGGGGGCCGGCCATCGCGGCGCGGCGCCGCACCCGGCGGGTCGGAGGTCACGCCGGCCCGCTCCGGGGCGGGACGGGGCCCGGTGTCAGAGGGGGCCGTTACCTTGTGGGCATGGCTGCCCGTACCAAGACCTCCAAGGACCGTCCGTCCTACCGCTGCACCGAGTGCGGATGGCAGACGGCCAAGTGGCTCGGGCGGTGCCCCGAGTGCCAGGCCTGGGGGACGGTCGAGGAGTACGGTGCGGCGCCCGCCGTGCGGACGACGGCGCCGGGGCGGGTCACCACGTCCGCGCTGCCGATCGGGCAGGTCGACGGGAAGCAGGCCACCGCCCGGTCCACGGGCGTGCCCGAGCTGGACCGGGTGCTCGGCGGCGGTCTTGTGCCCGGCGCCGTGGTGCTGGTCGCGGGCGAGCCGGGTGTGGGCAAGTCCACGCTGCTGCTGGACGTCGCCGCCAAGTCCGCGAGCGACGAGCACCGCACCCTGTACGTCACGGGCGAGGAGTCGGCGAGTCAGGTCCGGCTGCGCGCCGACCGTATCCACGCCATCGACGACCACCTCTACCTCGCCGCCGAGACGGATCTGTCCGCCGTCCTCGGCCACTTGGACGCGGTGAAGCCGTCGCTGCTGATCCTGGACTCGGTGCAGACGGTCGCGTCCCCCGAGATCGACGGCGCGCCGGGCGGCATGGCCCAGGTGCGCGAGGTGGCGGGCGCGCTGATCCGCGCCTCCAAGGAGCGCGGGATGTCCACGCTCCTCGTGGGACACGTCACCAAGGACGGCGCCATCGCGGGCCCCCGCCTGCTGGAGCACCTGGTGGACGTGGTGCTGCACTTCGAGGGCGACCGCCACGCGCGCCTGCGTCTGGTCCGCGGCGTCAAGAACCGCTACGGCACGACGGACGAGGTCGGCTGCTTCGAACTGCACGACGAGGGCATCACGGGCCTTGCGGACCCGAGCGGACTTTTCCTGACCCGTCGTGACGAACCGGTCCCGGGCACCTGTCTGACCGTCACCCTGGAGGGCCGCCGCCCCCTGGTCGCCGAGGTGCAGGCGCTCACCGTGGACTCGCAGATCCCCTCCCCCCGTCGCACCACGTCCGGCCTGGAGACCTCCCGCGTCTCGATGATGCTGGCCGTGCTGGAACAGCGCGGCAGGATCAGCGCCTTGGGCAAAAGGGACATCTACTCCGCGACGGTCGGCGGCGTGAAGCTCTCCGAGCCGGCCGCGGACCTGGCCGTCGCGCTCGCCCTGGCCTCCGCCGCGAGCGACACCCCGCTGCCGAAGAACCTCGTCGCGATCGGCGAAGTCGGCCTCGCGGGCGAGGTGAGACGCGTCACGGGCGTGCAGCGCAGGCTGGCCGAGGCACACCGCCTGGGCTTCACGCACGCCCTGGTACCGGGCGATCCGGGCAGGGTTCCGGCGGGCATGAAGGTACTGGAAGTGGCGGACATAGGGGACGCGCTGCGGGTCCTTCCCCGCTCCCGTCGGCGAGAGGCCCCACGGGAGCCGGAGGACCGCCGGTAGACTTTGCCCAGGTCTCGCCCGTCCGTACGAAGCGCGGGGGCGCCCAGAACCTGCGACCGGAGGAGTGCAGTGGCAGCCAACGACCGGGCAGCAGCTCCCGGAAAGTCCGGTGGGAGTGCCGGTTCCGATGGCCTGATGCGCGCCTCGCTGAGCGCCGTGGCACCCGGTACCGCCCTGCGTGACGGCCTGGAGCGCGTGCTCCGCGGCAACACGGGCGGGCTCATCGTGCTCGGCTCGGACAAGACCGTCGAGGCGCTGTGCAGCGGCGGCTTCGTGCTGGACGTGGAGTTCACCGCGACCCGACTGCGGGAGCTGTGCAAGCTGGACGGCGGCATCGTGCTCTCCTCGGACCTGTCGAAGATCCTGCGGGCCGGCGTGCAGCTGGTCCCGGACCCGACGATCCCCACCGAGGAGACCGGCACCCGGCACCGCACCGCCGACCGCGTCTCCAAGCAGGTCGGCTTCCCTGTGGTCTCCGTCTCCCAGTCGATGCGCCTGATCGCCCTCTACGTCGACGGTCAGCGCCGCGTCCTGGAGGATTCGGCGGCGATCCTGTCCCGCGCCAACCAGGCCCTCGCCACCCTGGAGCGGTACAAGCTCCGCCTCGACGAGGTCGCGGGCACGCTGTCCGCGCTGGAGATCGAGGACCTGGTGACGGTCCGGGACGTCTCCGCGGTCGCGCAGCGCCTGGAGATGGTGCGCCGCATCGCCACCGAAATCGCCGAATACGTGGTCGAACTGGGCACCGACGGCCGTCTTCTCGCCCTCCAGCTGGACGAGTTGATCGCGGGCGTGGAGCCGGAGCGCGAACTGGTCGTACGGGACTACGTCCCCGAGCCGACCGCGAAGCGCTCCCGCACGGTCGACGAGGCGCTGCACGAGCTGAACGTCCTGACGCACGCGGAGCTTTTGGAGCTGCCGACGGTGGCGCGGGCGCTCGGGTACACGGGCTCGCCGGAGACCCTGGACTCGGCGGTGTCGCCGCGCGGCTTCCGCCTCCTGGCGAAGGTCCCGCGCCTCCCCGGCGCGATCATCGACCGCCTGGTGGAGCACTTCGGCGGCCTGCAGAAGCTGCTCGCCGCGAGCGTGGACGACCTCCAGACGGTGGACGGCGTGGGCGAGGCCCGAGCCCGAAGCGTCCGAGAGGGCCTCTCCCGCCTGGCGGAAAGCAGCATCCTGGAACGCTACGTATAGCGAAGCGCCCCGTCAGGGGCGCGGGGAACTGCGCGACCGGCCCCCACCGGCCCGCAGGTGAAGCCCCAACAGGGGCGCGGGGAACTGCGCGAAGACCCCCACCGCCCCGCAGGCGAAGACGAACCTCAGCCAAAGAGCGGCGCGGGGAACTGCGCGACCAGCCCCCACCGCCCCGCAGGTGAACGCGGCCTCATACGCTCCGCTAGTCCGCCTTCAGCACGAACGACGTCCGCACCTTCTCAAACCCAGGCGCCTTCGCCTCGACCAAGTACGTCCCCGGCTTCGCCGCCCCCGCCTTGGGCGTCGCACACGACGCCGCACTGGGCTTGCGATCCCACTTCACGGCGTACGTGATGCTGTCCCCGGCCGGCACCCGGAACGCCAAACTCCGCGCCCCCTTGGGACAGTCGTCCGACGCCCAGAACGTGTCGTCGTCCGTAGCCTGAGACACCGTCAAAACCGTTCGCTCAGGCCCGAGATCGATCTTGCAGTCGCTCCCGGACGTGTTCCGCGCCGTCAGCAGAAACGTAGGCGTCTCCCCAGGCCCGTACGTGTTCCGCTCGCTCCGCAGACTGAAACGGACCGCACTCGCCGAGCAGTTGGGAAGCCCGGACCCGGATCCGGTCGGCAACGCGTCCCCCGCGCCGACCCCCGCGGACGTACCGCCCTCGGAGCCGCCACCGGCGCTACCGCCCGCACCGCCACCCGAACCGTCCGCGCCCCCGGCACCCGCGGAGTCCGCGGGATCCTCGTCACCGCCCGCGCCATCAGAACCGGAACCGGACGAACCCCCGGAGTCACCGGAGCCGTCACCGGAGCCGTCCCCGGCCCCCTCCGACCCGCCGTCCCCCGTCTCGTCACGCCCACCGGGCGCCTGGCTGATCGCGGGACCCGAACCGGACGGTCCCGGCGTGATGGTGGAGGGCGCGGGATTCTTGCCGTTGGCCCCGTTGTTCGAGCCCTTGCCGTCCCCGCCGGTGGAGACCACGACCCAGGTGATCAACAACGCCAACAGGGCGAGCACGGACAGCAGTACGGCCCTCCGACGCCAGTAGATGGAGGAGGGAAGCGGCCCGACCGGATTGCGCAGAGATCCCACGGCGCAAACTGTACGAGAGATCCGAGCGTTCGCTTGTCCCACCCGCCGCTCCGCACGCAACTTTTCCGGATCATCATCCCGGTAACCGGCCGCACACCCCTGTCTTGCATCAGGTACGACACCCGACGATCGCTGGGTGTGACCGTTCCGGCCGCTCCCTTACGGTCGGTGACCATGGACTTTGTGGACAGCGGGCTGTACCGCGACATCACCGACCACGCGCACGACGCCCCGGCGTGGCTGCGTCACACGGCGGAGATCGGGACGGAGGCCGGACTCCTCGTGTTCGTCGGGCTGTTCGCCCTCGGCTGGTGGTGCGCACGCCGCTCCGACACCCGCGTGTTCGCGATCGCGGTCCTTGCACCCCTGGCCACGGCTGTGGCGTACCTCTGCAGCGAGGTCCTCAAGTCCTGGGTGACGGAGGAGCGTCCGTGCCGCGCGGTGACCGGCGCCGCCCCCTCACTGGCGGAGTGCCCGCCGCACGGCGACTGGTCCTTCCCGAGCAACCACGCCACCATCGCGGGCGCCTCCGCCGCGGCACTCGTCCTGGTGCGCCGGGCCCTGATCTGGGTGACCGCCCCGCTCGCCCTACTCGTCGCGTTCTCACGGGTGTTCGTGGGTGTGCACTACCCGCACGACGTCGCCGCGGGCCTGCTGCTGGGCGCCGCCGTCGCACTGACCGCCGTCGTCCTGGCCACCGGGCTCGCGACACGGCTCGCGGACGCCGTGCGCGGCTCGACGGCGCCCGTGGCGCGGTGGATCACCGGCCCGGGCCCGCGGCCCATCGCCCTCCCCCACGCCTCCCACCGCCGCCGGTCCTGACCACACGTCACCTGTCCACCAACTCCGCCTCGTCCTCGACGATCGCCGCCTGTACGCGATTGCGTACGCCGAGCCGGTCCAGGACCGCACTTATGTACGCCTTCACCGTGCCCTCGCCGAGATACAGCCGGGCGGCGATCTCCGGGTTGGACAGCCCGGCCCCGACCAGGCCGAGCAACCTCGCGCTCGCGCGGGCCGAGTGCCTCCACGCGAGCCCGCACCTCCGCCTCCCGGACGAGCCGCCCGCCGCCATCGGTCCCGCCGAGCCCTTCGATCACGCACCGGGCGACCCCGGGCGACAGGAAGGCCCCGCCGCCCGCCACCGCCCGTACGCGCGCGAGGAGTTCGTACCGGTCGCCGGACTTCAGCAGGGAGCGGCTGGCGCCGCCGGCCGGCGCCCGTGCCACGTAGGCGCGTTCGGAGAACGTGGTGAGGACGGCGACGGGCGTGCCGGGGACGGTGCGGACGATCTCCTCGGCGGCCACGAGCCCGTCCAGGCGGGGCATGCGGACGTCGGGCGGGGCCACGTCGGGGCGGTGCACGCGGGCCGGCTCGACTGCCTCGCGTCCGTCGCCCCCCCCTCGGCGACGACCTCAACCTCGCCGCCGCTGTCCAGAAGGGCGCGCACCCCGGGCCCGCACCGTCGCCTCGTCGTCAACCGGCAGGACCCGGACCATCGCGTGGACTCCTCGTGGGCGGCGTCCGGCCGGCCGCCCGTGCGCGGGACGACGTCCTTGGCGGCCAGACGGCCCTCGTGGTCGAAGCAGAGGCGGTAGTGGTCGGCGGAGACGAACAGTTCGCCGCTCGCGCGGTGGTAGCGGCAGTCGGCGCCCTCGGGCGGGCCGGGGCGCGGTCCGTCGGCGGGGCCTGGATCCGCCGGTCGGGCAGGTCGAGCGGTGAGCGGCGTGCCGGGGCGGAGGGTGGCGTAGGCGGCGGGTTCGAGGACCGCGTGCGTCTCGGTGTACGCGTACCAGCCGGCCGCCGCCGCGACCAGGGCGACGCCCGCGCCCGCGGCCACCCCCAGCGCGGTCGCCGCCCGGCGGCGGGCACGGGTGGAAGGCGCGGAGGGCGCATGGGACGGCGCTGAGGGCCCGTCCAGCCGCGCGGGGAGGTGGGGGTGCGCAACCGGTAGCCGACCCGTGAGGGGACGGCGGTGGGCGAGGGCGGTGGGGCCGGCGAGCACACCCACCCCGGCCGCCTGCTGCCACAGGGGGCGCGGCTCGCTCAACCCGAGCGCCCCGGCGCACACGCCTGGAAGGACGAGCCCCGCCCAGAGCAGGCAGCGCCCGGCGACCGCGAGGGTACGGGCACGGTTTCATGCGCCCGAGGCCACAAGCGGCCGCAGGGCGCCCGCCCCTGCCGACCGTCAGGACCGGCGTCGCCCTCGGGAGGGGCCTGCGTGCACGCCCGCCGCCACGCGGCGGCACGCAGCGTCACCCCCCGGGGAGGGCCCTGCGTGCACGCCCGCCGCCACGCGGCGGCACGCACCCCGCCACTGCCGATCACCAGGTCGCACATCCCTTCCGGGAGTGCCTGGCGTGCGACCCCGCCGCCTTCCGCCCCGGCGCGGCCGCACGCACCCCGCCCCAGCCGACCGTCAGGTCCCCTCCTCCCCGCCTCCCCCCGGGCCGGGACGGCCCGGCACGTCCCCGCCTCCCCCCGGGCCGGGACGGCCCGGCACGCGACCCGGGCTCCCCCGTGCGGCCGCACCCACCCACCCCCGCTCGGGGAAGGAACGCCCCTTCCCCGTGGCGCTCGGCCGTCCGCGCGGCCCGGCGTGGCAGGATCGACGGGTCATGACTGCTCCCACGAAGCCCCCGTACGGCACCGCCGCCGATTCCGTGTCCGAGCGCGCTCCCGGTGAGCCGCTGCACTCCCCTGTCATCGACTGGTTCGACGAGCACGCCCGGGACCTTCCGTGGCGGCGCCCGGAGGCCGGCGCGTGGGGGGTGATGGTCAGTGAGTTCATGCTGCAGCAGACCCCCGTCAACCGCGTGCTGCCCGTCTACGAGCAGTGGATGGCCCGGTGGCCGCGCCCCGCCGACCTCGCCGCCGAGGCGCCCGGCGAGGCCGTCCGCGCCTGGGGCCGGCTCGGCTACCCCCGCCGCGCCCTGCGGCTGCACGGAGCCGCCGTGGCCATAACGGAACGGCACGGCGGCGACGTACCGTCCGACCACGCCCAGCTGCTCGCGCTGCCCGGCATCGGCGAGTACACCGCTGCGGCCGTGGCGTCGTTCGCCTACGGGCAGCGGCACGCGGTGCTGGACACCAACGTCCGCCGGGTGTTCGCCCGCGCGGTCAGCGGTACGCAGTACCCGCCGAACGCCACCACCGCCGCCGAACGCCGGCTCGCCCGCGCGCTGCTGCCCGAGGACGCGGCCACCGCCGCCCGGTGGGCCGCCGCCTCCATGGAGCTGGGCGCGCTGGTGTGCACGGCGAAGAACGAGGCGTGCCACCGCTGCCCGATCGCCGCGCAGTGCGCCTGGCGGCTGGCGGGCAAGCCCGCGCACGAGGGTCCGCCGCGCCGCGGGCAGACGTACGCGGGCACCGACCGCCAGGTCCGCGGCCGGCTCCTCGCCGTGCTGCGGGAGGCGCACGGGCCGGTGCCGCAGGCGGCGCTGGACCGGGTGTGGCACGAGCCGGTGCAGCGCGCCCGCGCGCTGGACGGGCTGGTGTCGGACGGCCTGGTGGAGCCGATGCCGGGCGGCCTGTACCGGCTGCCGCTGACCTGAAACCGGCCTCCTCACCCGTCACACGGTTCACCCCCGTCACACCGCGCATGACGGGCGTACCGCCGTATATCCGTACCGAACGCCTCGCCGCTTCGTCCCGTTCGTCCCTCCGTTACACAACCGACGGACACCCGAGGGCGGACCGCAGGGTGCTCCGCACAGTGCCGTGACAACGCCTCCGTAGTTTCGATCGCGTGCTCGACCGGAGCACGACAGACGGAACACGAGCGGTACGGCCGGCCCGCGGGGGCGGGCCGGAACGGGGACCGGAAGGCGGTACACCATGGCGAAGGGCGAGGTGCTCGAGTTCGAGGAGTACGTCCGCACCCGGCAGGACGCGCTGCTGCGCAGCGCCCGGCGCCTGGTCCCGGACCCGATCGAGGCGCAGGACCTGCTGCAGACCGCTCTGGTGCGCACCTACGGCCGCTGGGAGACCATCGAGGACAAGCGGCTGGCCGACGCCTATCTGCGCCGCGTCATGATCAACACCCGGACGGAGTGGTGGCGGGCGCGGAAGCTGGAGGAGGTGCCCACCGAGCAGCTCCCCGAGTCGCCCGTGGCGGACGCCACCGAGCAGTACGCGGACCGCGCCCTGCTGATGGACGTGCTGAAGGTCCTCGCCCCGAAGCAGCGCAGTGTCGTGGTGCTGCGACACTGGGAGCAGATGTCCACGGACGAGACGGCCGCCGCACTCGGCATGTCGGCCGGAACGGTCAAGAGCACGCTGCACCGGGCGCTGGCCCGGCTCCGCGAGGAGCTGGAGTCCCGCGAGTCGGACGCACGCGCGCTGGAGCGTGAGGAGCGGGAGCGTTGCGCGGCCTGACCGGCCCGGGGCCCTGGCGGGCCCGGTCCACCGCCCGGACGGCGAGTACGGCGACGGCCGTGCTCGCCGCCGCCGTGCTGCTGGCGAGCGGATGCGGCGCGAGCGGCACCGGCGCCCGGGACGAGGGCCCGGCGCGTGTGGAGGGCAGCGTCGGCCCGGCCGCCCCCGCGACCGCGTCCTCGCCGACGCCCGACCGGGTGGACGCGGTCCAGCTGATCTTGAAGGACCCGGCCGTGTCGGACGAGGTGAAGCGGGAGCTCAAGCCCTGCGTCGCCGACGAGTACCCGGTCGACGTCAGCTACGGCAACCTGACCGGCGAGGCCCGCGACGACATTGTCGTCAACGTGCTGACCTGCGGTGACGCCGTCGGCATCGGCGCGTACGTGTACCGGCACCAGGGCGACGGCTACGTCAACGTGTTCAGCGCGGAGGAGCCGCCGGTCTACGCCGAGATCGACCGCGGGGACCTGGTGGTGACCAAGCAGGTCTACGACCGCGGCGACCCGGTGTCGAGCCCGTCCGGCGAGGTCGTGATCACGTACCGGTGGATCTCGGGCCGGTTCGAGGAGAAGTACCGCACGCACAACGAGTACGGGCCGGTGGCCGGTGCGGTGCCGACACCGGCGCCGGAGGGCTGAGACACGGCTCACAGCGGGAACCGCCGGCGGGCCTTCGCACGATGAAGGGGTGAACCCGTCGGGCGGCGGGTGCGTCCCGTGGGGTGGGCAGCTTGGACGCCGCAGGAAGAGGACCGGGCGGGTGCGGGGGCACGCCCGGCCGGGACCACACGAGTACTGAACTGAGAGCAGCGGGATGGCAGACCAGACCCACGTCCTGTTCGTCGAGGACGACGACGTCATCCGTGAGGCCACCCAGCTCACGCTGGAGCGGGACGGCTTCGCGGTCACCGCGATGCCCGACGGGCTGTCGGGTCTGGAGGCGTTCCGCGCCGACCGGCCGGACATCGCGCTCCTCGACGTCATGGTGCCCGGCCTCGACGGCGTCAGTTTGTGCCGGCGAATACGGGACGAGTCGACGGTGCCGGTGATCATGCTGTCGGCGCGGGCCGACGCCATCGACGTGGTGCTCGGCCTGGAGGCGGGCGCCGACGACTACGTGACCAAGCCGTTCGACGGCGCGGTCCTGGTCGCCCGGATCCGCGCGGTGCTGCGCCGCTTCGAGCGGGCGGCCGGCGCGGGCGGCGGGCTGGACGACGCGGACGCCGGGCCCGTGCTGGCCTTCGGCGAGCTGGAGATCGACACCGAGGGCATGGAGGTGCGCAAGGCCGGCCGGCCGGTCGCGCTCACCCCGACCGAGATGCGGCTGCTGCTCGAGTTCTCCGCGGCGCCGGGCACCGTCCTCACCCGCGACAAGCTGCTGGAGCGGGTCTGGGAGTACGGCTGGGGCGGGGACACCCGGGTGGTCGACGTCCATGTGCAGCGGCTGCGCGCGAAGATCGGCCAGGACCGGATCGAGACGGTCCGCGGCTTCGGCTACAAGCTGAAGGCCTGAGCGGGCGGATGCGGGGACACTTCCGGCGCCTGGCGACGGCGTTCGTACGGCAGGCCAACATCGGCGCGGGCCTGAGATGGAAGCTCAGCGCGGCCATCGCGCTGGTCGGCGTGCTGGTCGCGGTCGCGCTCAGCCTGGTCGTGCACAACGCGGCCCGGGTGTCGATGCTGGACAACGCGCGCGACCTGGCCGACGAGCGCATCATGATCGCCCAGCGGAACTACGAGCTGTCGGGGCGGCTGAACTTCCCCAACACCAAGATCGACGACCCGCAGCTGCCCGCGGAGCTGCGCGCCAAGGTCGAGCAGGGCCGCCGCGCCACGTACGTCGCCGACCGGGGCGGCGCGCCGGACATCTGGGCGGCGGTGCCGCTGAAGAACGGGCACGTGATGTCGCTGCACTCCGGCTTCACCGACCGCAGCTCGGACATCCTCAAGGATCTCGACCAGGCCCTGTGGATCGGCTCCCTCGCGACCGTGTTCGGCGGGTGCGCGCTCGGCGTGCTCATCGGCGGACATCTGTCGCGGCGGCTGCGCAAGGCGGCCACGGCCGCCAACCGGGTCGCGGGGGGCGAGACGGACGTACGGGTGCGGGAGGCCATCGGCGGGGTGGTGCGGGACGAGACGGACGACCTGGCCAGCGCGGTGGACGCCATGGCGGACGCGCTGCGGCAGCGGCTGGAGGCCGAACGGCGGGTGACCGCCGACATCGCCCACGAGCTGCGCACCCCGGTGACCGGGCTGCTCACCGCGGCGGAACTGCTGCCCCCGGGCCGCCCCACGGAGCTGGTGCAGGACCGGGCGCGCGCGATGCGCACCCTCGTCGAGGACGTCCTGGAGGTCGCCCGGCTCGACAGCGCCTCCGAACGGGCCGAGCTGCAGGACATCCTGCTCGGCGAGTTCGTCGCCCGCCGGGTCGCGGCGAAGGACCCGGACGTGGTCGTGCGCGTGACGCACGAGTCGGAGGTCACCACCGACCCGCGGCGGCTCGAGCGGGTGCTGTTCAACCTGCTCGCCAACGCGGCGCGGCACGGGGCTCCGCCGATCGAGGTCACCGTGGAGGGCCGGGTCGTCCGGGTCCGCGACCACGGGCCCGGCTTCCCGGAGGACCTGCTCGCCGAGGGGCCGAGCCGCTTCCGCACCGGCAGCGCGGACCGGGCGGGCCGGGGCCACGGCCTGGGCCTCACCATCGCGGCCGGCCAGGCCCGCGTCCTGGGCGCCCGCCTGACCTTCCGCAACGTCCGCCCGCCAGGCGCCCCGTCCGACGCACCGCCCGAGGGCGCGGCAGCCGTCCTGTGGCTCCCGGAACACGCTCCGACCAACACGGGGAGCTATCCGGTGCTGGGACAGTGAGAGGGGGCTGCCGGGGCACCCCGGCAGCCGCTTCGGTGGGCGCGCGGGCGCCCCGGAGCTCGCGGTGCCTCAGACCGACGCGGGCACCGGCGCAATCCCCCTGCGGGGCTCGGGGCGCCCCGGAGGCTCCCCGGGTCTCAGACCGGCTCAGGCGTCGCCACGGGAGTGTCCTCCCGTTGCGGCCCCGCTCCCTTCAGCGGGACCTCCCTGACGAAGACCGCCGCCGCCAGGGACAGCACCGCCACGGCCGCGCCCAGCAGGAACGCCCCGTGCGTGCCCGAGGAGACCGCGTGCTGGTACGCCTCGCGGGCCGCCTCCGGCAGCTTCGCCAGGCTCGCCGCGTCGAGCTGCGCGGACTGTTCGGTCACCTTGGAGCCCAGCGCGCCCGCCCGCTCCGCCATGACGTCCTGGACGCGGTGGTTGAACAGCGCGCCCATGACCGCGACGCCGAAGGACGAGCCGAGGGTGCGGAACAGAGTGGTCGTTGAGGACGCCACGCCCATGTCCTTCAGCTCCACGCTGTTCTGCGCGACCAGCATGGTGATCTGCATGAGACAGCCCATGCCGAGGCCGACGACGGCCATGAAGACGCCGGAGGTGAGCCGCGAGGTCCCGGTGTCCATCGTGGACAGCAGGTACAGGCCCACGATCAGCAGGGCGCTGCCCACCACCGGGAACACCTTGTAGCGCCCGGTGCTGGTGGTCACCCGGCCCGCGACCATCGAGGTGACCAGCATCGCGCCGAGCATCGGCAGGAGCAGCAGACCGGAGTTGGTGGCCGAGGCGCCCTGCACGGACTGCTGGTACAGCGGCAGGAAGAGCGTCGCGCCGAACATCACGAAGCCCACGATGAAGCCGATGAGGGACATCAGCGTGAAGTTGCGGCTGCGGAAGATGTGCAGCGGCACCACGGGCTCGGCGGCCCGGGTCTGCCAGAACACGAAGCCCACCAGGGACGCGACGCCGAGGGCGATCAGCTCCATGATCCGCGTGGAGGTCCAGGCGTACTCGGTGCCGCCCCAGGTGGTGACCAGGACGATCGCGGTGATGCCGACGGTCAGCAGCGCCACCCCGAGGTAGTCGATGCCGGCCTGCGACCGCTTCCTCGGCAGGTGCAGCACCACGCCGATCGCGGCGAGGGCGATCACGCCGAGCGGCAGGTTGATGTAGAAGGCCCAGCGCCAGCCCCAGTTGTCGGTGATGGTGCCGCCGACGAGCGGCCCGCCGATCATCGCGAGGGCCATCACGGCGGCCATCATGCCCTGGTACTTCCCGCGCTCCCGGGGCGGGATCAGGTCGCCGATGATCGCCATGACGCCGACCATCAGGCCGCCCGCGCCGAGGCCCTGCACCGCGCGGAACGCGATGAGCTGCCCCATGTCCTGCGCCATGCCGCTGAGCGCGGAGCCGATCAGGAAGATCACGATGGAGGTGATGAACGAGCCCTTGCGCCCGTACATGTCGCCGATCTTGCCCCACACCGGGGTGGAGGCCGCGGTGGCCAGCGTGTACGCCGTGACCACCCAGGAGAGGTGCTCCAGGCCGCCCAGCTCGCCCACGATCGTCGGCATCGCGGTGCCGATGATCATGTTGTCGAGCATCGCGAGCATCATCGCGATCATGAGGGCGAGCAGCACCACCCGCACGCTCCGCGGCTGTTTCCCGCCGTCCGTCGGTGCGGCCCCTGCCGCCACTGTGTCACTCATGGATCCCACTCCCCCGGCCACCTTCGGTGACCCGTCTTTACTTACTTGCCGCCCGGCTAGTTGACTACGACGGGCAAGCTAGTCGCGCAACTAGCCGGGCGTCAAGTAAGTTTTCGTCAAGAGGGTCCGAGGGGAAAGATGGGCGGCACCATGGACGGCACCAAGCAGCGGCGCCGCGGGAACACCCGCCAGCGCATCCAGGAAGTGGCGCTCGAACTCTTCGCCGAGCAGGGCTACGAGAAGACCTCGCTGCGCGAGATCGCCGAGCGGCTGGACGTCACCAAGGCGGCGCTCTACTACCACTTCAAGACCAAGGAAGAGATCCTCGTCTCGATCTTCGAGGACCTCTCCCGGCCCATCGAGGACCTGATCGAGTGGGGGCGCCGGCAGCCGCACTCACTGGAGACCAAGCAGGAGATCATCCGCCGTTACAGCGCGGCCCTGATGGAGGCCTCCCCGCTCTTCCGGTTCATGCAGGAGAACCAGGCGGCCATCCGCGAGCTGCGCATCGGCGACATGTTCAAGACGAAGATGCTCGGCCTGCGGGACATCCTCATCGACCCCGACGCCGACCTTGTCGACCAGGTGCGCTGCATCAGCGCCCTGTTCACGCTGCACGCCGGGATGCACATCCTCCAGGAAGTCGAAAGCGACCCCGGGAAGCGGCGTGAAGCCGTTCTCGAGGTCGCCGTCGATCTGATCACCCAGGCCCACCAGCACACGGCGGGCGACTAGTAGGGTCTTTCGTTTGGATCACCCCGGCGTCGCGGGCCCTGGCACGCACATCTGCGGCGTTGTCGTCACTCGCCGAACGCTCCGCGTCGACTCCCTCCTCCGCCTTGCAGCTGCACGCACCAGACCCCGCTCGGGTGGGCCGAGAACGCACCGCGCCTCACAGCCGACCTGATCCAAACGAAAGACCCTAGGCAGTCGCTTCTGCCCGCTCCCCGCGGGTCAGACCGTCACGCCGTGGGCGCGCAGGAAGCTCACCGGGTTGACGGCCGAGCCGTAGTTCGGGGTCGTGCGGATCTCGAAGTGCAGGTGCGGACCGCTGGAGTTGCCGGTGTTGCCGGACAGGGCGATCTTCTGGCCGGTCTTCACGACCTGGCCGACCTTCACGTTCACGGACGACAGGTGGGCGTACTGCGAGTACGTCTTGTTGCCGTGCTTGATCACGATGGCGTTGCCGTACGCGGGACCGTCGCCCGCGCCGTTGCCGCCGGCCTTGACGACCGTGCCGCCGTGGGCGGCCATCACCGGGGTGCCGGTCGGGACCGCGTAGTCCTGGCCGGAGTGCTTGTGCGCCCACATGCCGCCGTTCTGCGCGAAGCTCGCCGACAGCTTGTAGGACTTCACCGGGTCGATCCAGGAGGCGGCCTTCTTCTTGGCCGCGGCCTTCGCCGCCTTCTTGGCCTGCGCGGCCTTGGCGGCGGCGGCCTTCTTCGCCTCAGCGGCCTTCTGGGCCTTCTCGGCCTGCGCCTGGACGGCCTTCGCCTGCTTCTCGGCGGCCTTGGACTGGGCGGCCGCCTGCGCCTGCACGGCGCCGGCCGTGGTGGACGCGGCCGTGTTGTCGACGGCGGCCGCGACCCCGACTCCCAGGACGACCGAGGTGCCCAGGCCGGCGGCCAGGACGGCCGCACGGGTACGGGTGGCGGACGTACGGGGGAAACGGGACGTGACGCGCTCGAACATCGAAACCTCATGGGGGGAGGGGACAGAGGAGAGCCACCGGCTCACGGGACCCGTGGCGTGGTGGCCATTCAGTGGTAACCCTTTCGCCCGAAATGGCGCAAAGGTGTGACCTACGACGGAAATTCGTAGATACCGACTGAGATGTACGACCTCTGAGACCTGGCTCACAGAGGCCGAAAGCCCCATTTCAAGCCGATCGAGCGCGCTATCTCCCGGAATGTCCGATGTAGTTTCGGTGCCCCCCTACTATTCCGGGTCGTACGTGACGTAGCTCCTGTGCGGCACGTCACCGGGGGAGTGAAAAAGCAGGCGGAGAAATGTGGCGCAGGCCTCTGGCCGCCTACCGCCCGGTAACCCTACGGTTCACCTCACGTCACCCTCGCCCACGAGCATGCACACGACATGTTGGCAGCGTCACGGACGTGAGAGGACCCCCACGACATGAGAAGCCGACGCCCCTGGTTGCGCCGCGTATCGGTGACCGCCGTCTCCGCGACCGCCCTTATGGCCCTCGCCGCCCCCGCGGAGGCCGCACCCGCCTCCGCGGCCCCCACGACGGCCACCGCCGCGCTCCCGGCCACCGCCCCCGCCCTCGCGGCGGACGTCGACTACGACACCTGGCAGCGCGACTGCCGGGCCGTCATGGACCAGGCCCTGCCCTATGTGAAGCAGCGCATCGCCGCCGCCCGTCCGGGCGAGAAGCAGGCGATCGTCCTCGACATCGACAACACCGCCCTGGAGACCGACTTCGGGTTCAGCTTCCCGCAGCCCGCCAACGAGCCGGTCCTGGAGGTCGCCCGCTACGCCGAGGAGCGGGGCGTCGACCTGTTCTTCGTCACGGCCCGCCCCGGCATCATTTACGCGCCCACGGAGTGGAACCTCGACCGGGCCGGCTACGAGTCCTCAGGACTGTACGTCCGGGGCTTCATCGACCTCTTCCGGAACGTCGCCGAGTACAAGACCGCGCAGCGGATCGACATCGAGCGCAAGGGCTACACGATCATCGCCAACATCGGCAACAGCGCCACCGACCTCTCCGGCGGCCACGCCGAGCGCACCTTCAAGCTCCCGGACTACGACGGCCAGCTCTCCTGACCACCCCAGGACATACGAAAGGGGCCGGCACCCTCGCGGGTGCCGGCCCCTTTCACAGGCCGTGAGGCTGGGCGCTTACGCGTCCTTGCTCAGGTTCGGACCGGCGCCGCCGGCCGCCTGCTCGATCGGCGGGACGTCGGGCAGGGCCGACTTCTCCTCGCCGCGGAAGGTGAAGGTCTGGTTCTCGCCCTCGCCCTCCGTGTCCACGACCACGATGTGACCGGGACGCAGCTCGCCGAAGAGGATCTTCTCCGACAGCGAGTCCTCGATCTCCCGCTGGATGGTCCGGCGCAGCGGCCGGGCGCCCAGGACGGGGTCGTAGCCCTTCTTGGACAGCAGCTCCTTGGCGGACTGGGAGAGCTCGATGCCCATGTCCCGGTCCTTCAGGCGCTCGTCCACCTTGTCGATCATCAGGTCGACGATCCGCAGGATGTCGCCCTGGGTCAGCTGCGGGAAGACCACCACGTCGTCGACGCGGTTGAGGAACTCGGGCCGGAAGTGCTGCTTGAGCTCGTCCGAGACCTTGTTCTTCATGCGCTCGTAGTTGGTCTTCGTGTCGCCCGCGGCGGCGAAGCCCAGGTTGAAGCCCTTGGAGATGTCCCGGGTGCCGAGGTTGGTCGTCATGATGATGACCGTGTTCTTGAAGTCCACGACCCGGCCCTGGGAGTCGGTCAGACGACCGTCCTCCAGGATCTGCAGCAGCGAGTTGAAGATGTCCGGGTGGGCCTTCTCGACCTCGTCGAAGAGGACGACCGAGAACGGCTTGCGGCGCACCTTCTCCGTCAGCTGGCCGCCCTCCTCGTAGCCCACGTAGCCGGGGGGCGAACCGAAGAGACGCGACACCGTGTGCTTCTCGCTGAACTCCGACATGTCGAGGGAGATCAGCGCGTCCTCGTCACCGAAGAGGAACTCGGCGAGCGCCTTGGACAGCTCGGTCTTACCGACACCGGACGGACCGGCGAAGATGAACGAGCCACCCGGACGCTTCGGGTCCTTCAGACCGGCGCGCGTACGGCGGATCGCCTTGGACAGCGCCTTGACGGCGTCGTCCTGGCCGATGACCCGCTTGTGCAGCTCCTCCTCCATGCGGAGCAGGCGGCTGGACTCCTCCTCGGTCAGCTTGAAGACCGGGATGCCGGTGGCGGTCGCGAGGACCTCGGCGATCAGCTCGCCGTCGACCTCGGCGACGACGTCCATGTCGCCGGCCTTCCACTCCTTCTCCCGCTTCGCCTTGGCGGCGAGGAGCTGCTTCTCCTTGTCGCGCAGCGAGGCGGCCTTCTCGAAGTCCTGCGAGTCGATCGCGGACTCCTTGTCGCGGCGGACGCCGGCGATCTTCTCGTCGAACTCGCGCAGGTCCGGCGGCGCGGTCATCCGGCGGATGCGCATCCGGGAACCGGCCTCGTCGATCAGGTCGATCGCCTTGTCCGGCAGGAAGCGGTCCGAGATGTACCGGTCGGCCAGGGTGGCGGCCTGGACCAGCGCCTCGTCCGTGATGGAGACGCGGTGGTGCGCCTCGTAGCGGTCGCGCAGGCCCTTGAGGATCTCGATCGTGTGCGGCAGGGACGGCTCGGCGACCTGGATGGGCTGGAAGCGGCGCTCGAGGGCCGCGTCCTTCTCCAGGTGCTTGCGGTACTCGTCCAGCGTGGTCGCACCGATGGTCTGGAGCTCGCCGCGGGCCAGCATCGGCTTGAGGATGCTCGCCGCGTCGATCGCGCCCTCGGCGGCGCCCGCACCGACCAGCGTGTGCAGCTCGTCGATGAACAGGATGATGTCGCCGCGGGTGCGGATCTCCTTGAGCACCTTCTTCAGGCGCTCCTCGAAGTCACCGCGGTAGCGGGAGCCGGCCACCAGGGCGCCGAGGTCCAGGGTGTAGAGGTGCTTGTCCTTGAGGGTCTCGGGCACCTCGCCCTTGACGATCGCCTGGGCGAGGCCCTCGACGACGGCGGTCTTGCCGACGCCGGGCTCACCGATCAGCACCGGGTTGTTCTTGGTACGGCGGGACAGCACCTGCATGACCCGCTCGATCTCCTTCTCGCGCCCGATGACCGGGTCGAGCTTGGACTCACGAGCGGCCTGGGTGAGGTTCCGGCCGAACTGGTCGAGGACCAGGGACGTGGAAGGCGTGCCCTCCGCAGGACCGCCGGCGGTGGCGGTCTCCTTGCCCTGGTAACCGGAGAGCAGCTGGATCACCTGCTGCCGCACGCGGTTCAGATCAGCGCCCAGCTTGACCAGGACCTGGGCGGCGACGCCCTCGCCCTCACGGATCAGGCCGAGCAGGATGTGCTCCGTGCCGATGTAGTTGTGGCCCAGCTGAAGGGCCTCGCGGAGCGACAGCTCCAGGACCTTCTTGGCACGGGGGGTGAAGGGGATGTGACCCGACGGGGCCTGCTGGCCCTGCCCGATGATCTCCTCCACCTGCTGGCGGACCGCCTCGAGCGAAATCCCGAGGCTCTCAAGGGCCTTGGCGGCGACACCCTCACCCTCGTGGATCAGGCCCAGGAGGATGTGCTCGGTGCCGATGTAGTTGTGGTTGAGCATCCGGGCTTCTTCCTGAGCCAGGACGACAACCCGCCGCGCGCGGTCGGTGAACCTCTCGAACATCGTTAATCGCTCCTCAGAGCGGTCAGGCAGTGAAGGGAACTTCCCCTCCCTGTCCTTCCGCAGCTTAGTCCCGCAAGCGGGGACCGCTCATTCCAACTGCCGACACCGTCGATGGCCTCCTGACCCCGCTCACGCCGACATCTGCTCCAACCCGATGGTGCGAGACGATGTTCCCGCAGGCCAGGCAGTTACCCCCTTCGCAAGTACGCCCGTGGCGAACGGCAGCCGTCCCGCCCTGCGTGTCGCCCCCTTCCACTAGGGATGTCTTACCCGCTGCGACGGACCGTCCATGCCGAGTGCACGGGTTCCCTCCGCTACGGGCGAACAACCTTGCGCCCCGCTTCACCCCCGAGCGCCCCCTTGTTCGACACCGTGCGCATTCGTACAGACACCCAGCGTAACCCGAGGGTACGTCGTGCGTTGCCCCGGGCATGGCCGGTATCCGCTCCGCCGCCCTCCCGTCGCCCCGCCGGCCGGTCCCGCCGGCCCGCGAGGGGAGCGAGGGGCGTCAGACCGACCGGACGCGCCTCTGGTACGAGAACGTCCTGGGATGGCCCACGGTGCCCGGTGTTCCGCCGCGGCTGCTGGTGGGCGTGCGCTTCGACGTCCTGGACGTGCCCGCGGAGGCGGGCCGCGCGGCGCTGGAGCGGCTGGGCGGGGCCGCGGAGGGCTTCCCGGTCGCCGTCCAGGGGGACAGGATGCGGCTGCTGGTCGCCGCGGGAGGCGCCGACGAGCTGCCGGGCCTGCTGGACTGGCTGGAGTGGGGCGGTCTCGGCCTCGACCTGAGGGCGCTCGGCGAGGGCCGCCTCATGGACGCCCCCGCCCCGTGGACCGCCGGGACGCGGACCGCCGGGCCAGGGCCGGACGTACCGCGTGAACACCCGGCCGCGGGGAGTGCCGGCCACGGGCGCCGGGACTGTCCGCAGGGGGCCGCCGTGTGGCTGCGGCCCCCCGAGCCGGGTCGCGAGGCGGAGGCCTCGCTGCCGACGCTGTCGGCGATGGGCACGAGGAGTGCGCGAGGGGTCGGTGACGGCCCCCCGGACCTCGTACGTCTGGTCAACACCGTGGCGACGCAGATCCACCGCGTACGCCTGCGGCGCTCCGGTGCGGGCGCCGCCGTGCACGGCGTGGGTCAGCCGTTGGCCTTCTCGTAGGCCTCGCGGATGGACGCGGGGACGCGGCCGCGGTCGTTCACCTCGTAACCGTTCTCCTTGGCCCAGGCGCGGATGGCCGCGGTGTCCTGGCTGCCGCCCGAGGAGGAACGCGCCTTTCCGCGCCCGCCCGAAGCGCGGCCCCCGGTACGACGACCGCCCTTCACGTAAGGCTCGAGAAGGCTGCGGAGCTTCTCCGCGTTGGCGGTGGTGAGATCGATCTCGTAGGTCTTGCCGTCCAACGCGAACGTCACGGTCTCGTCCGCCTCGCCGCCGTCGAGGTCGTCGACAAGAAGGACCTGAACCTTCTGTGCCACCGGATTTCCTTTCATCGATAACTTGAGGGCCGGGGTGAGCCGGCGTCCGCCGTATCGCCGCCCCTTGTTATATGCAGTACTGCAGTACCTCGGAAAGCAAACCGCTTTTGCCGTAAAAACACAAACCCCCGGCAGAGGACAGGGGCCGGCGCACACCCCGGAAACATGCGCGTTTCGGACATAGGGCACCCGCATAGGCGTCCTGACACAGATCACAGATGCAGAAGCATCCGGCTGTTGCCCAAGGTGTTCGGTTTCACGCGTTCGAGACCCAGGAACTCCGCGACACCCTCGTCATAGGAGCGCAGCAACTCCGCGTACACATCGCGGTCGACGGGCGTCTCACCGATCTCCACGAAGCCGTGCTTGCCGAAGAAGTCCACTTCGAAGGTCAGACAGAAAACACGCCGAACACCGAGCCAGCGGGCCGTCTGCAGCAACTTCTCCAGCAGGCGGTGGCCCACGCCGGCGCCCTTCAGGCCCGGCTTCACGGCGAGAGTGCGGACTTCGGCGAGGTCTTCCCACATCACGTGCAGGGCGCCGCAGCCGACGACCTCCGCGTTGTCGTCCCGTTCCGCGACCCAGAACTCCTGGATGTCCTCGTAAAGCGTCACCGTGGCTTTGTCGAGCAGGATGCCCTCACGGACGTAGACGTCGAGGAGGCGGCGTACGGCCGGCACATCGCTGGTGCGGGCCCGCCGCACGGTGAGGGCATTCGCGGTGACTTCGGGGCTGTCTGCTGACATGGACGGACGCTATCGCCCGCCGGGCTCGTCGCGAGAGGCGGGGTTCTCGTCGGGGTTCTGGTCGGGCTTCTCACCGGGAGTGCCGGGGTTGTCGGCGTCGGGTTCGGGGCTTTGCGGGAGCTGGACGATCCGCATGGCGTCCTGGAGAGCCTGCCGCTGTTCCTCGCTCATCATGCCGAAGAAGGCGACGAGAGCCGCGGCGGCGTTGTCGCTCCGCGACCACGCCTCGTTCATGAGGGCGGCGGCGTAGGCGGCGCGAGTGGAGACGGCCTCATATCGATAGGCGCGCCCTTCCGACTCGCGACGCACCCAGCCCTTCTGATGGAGATTGTCCAAAACGGTCATCACCGTGGTGTACGCGATGGACCGTTCCTTCTGGAGATCTTCCAGGACTTCCCGAACGGTCACCGGGCGGTTCCACTTCCACACCCGCGTCATGACCGCGTCTTCGAGTTCTCCCAATGGGCGAGGCACAACTCAGAACAATAGTGGGAGATCCCGGCAATGGCGTGCCGGACGGGCGCGATACCCGGCGAACCATGACAAAAGGGGCGTACGACGGTGCGTCGTACGCCCCTGAGGGGCCGGGGTGGTCCCGGTCAGGCGTCGGTCTTGCCGGCGGGCGAGCCGTCCGCCCGGGCGAGGGCCGCGTCGACGGCGGCGTCCTCCTTGGTCTTGTTGGCGCCGCCCTGCGTCTTCACGATGACGCGGATCACGCCGATGAAGAAGACGGCCATGACGACCGGGGGCAGGAGCGCGGAGACGTAGTCCATGCGTCCAGGGTAGCCAGGGGGACGGGTCAGCCGGCGGCCAGGTGCTGGTCCGGCGGCGGCGTGGCGGGTTTGCGCCGGGGGAAGACCTCGCCGGGCGTGGGCACGGGGCGGCGGCTCGGGCGGGGGGCGCCCGGGGCGGGCGCGGGGCTCGGGTTCGGCGCCGGGTGGGGCGTCGAGGGCCGCTCCTCGGGCTTCTTCTCCGGCTCCCTGCGCTCCTGGCTCTGGGCCTGCCCCTGCTCCTGACCCTGGCCCTCGGAGGCCAGGCCCCCGGGCAGGGCGGTCAGACGGACGCGCTCGCAGTGCCGCAGCAGGGCGGCGGCGGTGGGGTTGCCGCGCAGGGCGCGCAGGGCGGCCAGATCGTCCGGCTGGGGCCGGTATCCGGCGCCCAGCGCCTCCTCCAGGAGCGCGAGATAGCCGGCGGCGGTTCCGGGGAGGGCGGCGCGGTAGCGGCCGAGGTCGGCCACCAGAAAGGCGCGCAGCCGGGCGCTCTCGCGCGTCGCCTCGTCGAGGGAGGCGGCGAGGCGCAGGCAGTCCTGGACGTCGTCGGCCGTGGCCGGGCTGGGGTGCAGGGCGAGGGCGAGGGCACGGCGGAGCACGCGCAGCTCCTCCGCACCGAACGCCAGGCCGCCGCGGGATCCGTAGGGCGTGGGCATGCTGGCGACGATACGCGCTAATCAGACAAATCCGCCCAAAGATCACCAGCGTGGCGCGCTCACCACCCGGGTGGGCGGGGCCCTTCCGGCGGACGGGGTGGAAACACCCTCGAGGGGCGCGGGGAACTGCGCGACCAGCCACGGACCACCCGCACCCGGCGTTGAAGAGGTGCCGCTGAGCCCGCCCGTGCCGCCCTGCGGCGGGGCCGCCGGCAGCGGAGGCGCCCCTTGAGGGGCGCGGGGAACTGCGCGACCAGCCACCCACGACCCGCAGCTGCGTGAGCTGCAGCGGCACCCGCTACATCCGCGACACGTTTCGTTCGTACACCAGGCGGAGCCCGATGAGCGTCAGCCACGGCTCGTGTTCGTCGATGACCGTCGCCTCCCCCAGCACCATCGGCGCGAGCCCCCCCGTGGCGATGACCGTGACGTCGTCCGGGTCGTCGGCCAGTTCCCGCGCCATGCGGTTGACCACGCCGTCGACCTGCCCGGCGAACCCGTAGACGATGCCCGACTGCATCGCCGCGACCGTGTTCTTGCCGATCACCGTCCGCGGGCGGGCCACCTCGATCTTGCGGAGCTGGGCCGCCTTGACGCCGAGCGCCTCCACCGAGATCTCGATGCCGGGCGCGATGACCCCGCCGACGTACTCCCCGCGCGCGGAGACCGCGTCGAACGTGGTCGCCGTGCCGAAGTCGACGACGATCGCCGGACCGCCGTAGAGCTCGTTGGCGGCGACCGCGTTGATGATGCGGTCGGCGCCGACCTCCTTGGGGTTGTCGAACTGGATCGGCACGCCCGTCTTCACGCCCGGCTCCACGAGGACCGCGGGCACGTCGCCGTAGTAGCGGCGGGTGACCTCGCGCAGTTCGTGCAGCACGGACGGGACGGTCGCGCAGATGGCGATGCCGTCGATGCCGTCGCCCAGCTCCTCGCCCAGCAGCGGGTGCATGCCCATCAGGCCCTGGAGGAGCACGGCCAGCTCGTCCGCCGTGCGCCGCGCGTCCGTGGAGATGCGCCAGTGCTCGACGATCTCCTCGCCGTCGAACAGGCCGAGAACGGTGTGCGTGTTGCCCACGTCGATGGTCAGCAGCATGGCCGGTCCTACTCTGCGGCGCGCAGGTCGAGGCCGATGTCGAGGATCGGCGAGGAGTGGGTGAGGGCGCCCACGGCGAGATAGTCGACGCCCGTGTCGGCGTACGCCTTCGCGTTGGCGAGGGTGAGACGGCCGGAGGCCTCCAGCGCCGCGCGGCCGTCGACGAGGGCCACGGCCTCCTCGCACTCGCCGGGCGTGAAGTTGTCCAGCAGGATCAGATCGGCGCCCGCGTCCAGCACATCGCGGAGCTGGTGCAGGGTGTCGACCTCGACCTCGATGGGCACGTCCGGGAAGCGCTCGCGGACGGCCTTGAAGGCCTGCGCGACGCCGCCGGCGGCCACCACGTGGTTGTCCTTGACGAGGGCCGCGTCCGACAGGGACATGCGGTGGTTGACGCCGCCGCCGCAGCGCACCGCGAACTTCTCCAGGCTGCGCAGCCCCGGCGTGGTCTTGCGGGTGTCGCGCACCTTCGCCTTGGTGCCCTCCAGCGCGTCCGCCCACGCGCGCGTGGCGGTCGCGATGCCGGAGAGCCGGCACAGCAGGTTCAGGGCGCTGCGCTCGGCGGTGAGGATGTCGCGGGTGCGGGTGGTGACGGACAGGAGCACCTGGCCGGCCTCCACGCGGTCGCCGTCCTCCACGTGCCGCTCGACCTCGAACTCCTCGGTGCAGACGATCGACATGACCGCCTCGGCGACCCGGAGACCGGCCACCGTGCCCGCCTCGCGGGCGGTGAAGTCGGCGGTGGCGACGGCGTCCTCGGGGATGGTCGCGACCGTGGTCACGTCCTCGCCGTGCGCCAGGTCCTCCTGGAGGGCCACGTTGGCGATGTCCTCGACCTCGACGGGGTCGAGCCCCGCGTCGGCCAGGAGCTCGGCGAGCGCGGGGTCGAGCCCGCACTCCAGGTAGGCATCCTCCTCGCCGGCGCCGCAGGCACAGCCGTCGCCACAGCCGCCGGAGGAGACGAGGGGAAGGTCGGGGGTGGTCACTGCTGTCACTGCTCCTGGGCCTGGGGGAGGGTCGGGGGGAAGTCTGTGGTGTCGGTGGTGCGCACCGCCAGCGATCGGTCGGGATTCAGCCGTACGACGATGTGGCGGCGCCATGCCGTGTCGTCGCGCTCGGGACGGTCCTCGCGCCAGTGGCAGCCGCGGGTCTCCTCGCGCCGGCGTGCCGCTTCCACGAGGACGCGGGCGACGAACAGCAGGTTGGTGGCCTCCCAGGTGTCGACGCCCGGCTCGGCGGTCTTGCCGTTCTCGTCGAGGGCGTCGCGCGCCTCGGCGTGCAGCCGGTGCAGGCGGCCGGCGGCCTCGGCGAGGGACGCCTCGGAGCGCAGGACGCCCGCGCCGCGGGTCATGATCCGCTGGATGGCGAAGCGCGCCTCGGGCGGGAGGAGCGGGTGCGCGGGGCGCTCCGCCGTGGGCAGCGGCTGCGGCACGCGCGCGTGGAGGCCGGTGGAGGCGATGTCGGCGGCGATGCGCTCGGCGTAGACGAGGCCTTCGAGGAGCGAGTTGGACGCGAGCCGGTTGGCGCCGTGCACTCCGGTGCAGGCGACCTCCCCGCACGCGTACAGGCCGGGCACCGTGGTGCGGCCGTGGGAGTCGGTGCGGACGCCGCCGGAGGCGTAGTGGGCGGCCGGGGCGACCGGCACGGGCTGTGTGACCGGGTCGATGCCGTGGGCGCGGCAGGCGGCCAGGATCGTCGGGAACCGCTGCTCCCACATCTCGGCGCCGAAGTGGCGGGCGTCGAGGTACATGTGCTCGGCGTCGTTGTCGAGCATGCGGCGCACGATGCCCTTGGCGACGATGTCCCGGGGCGCCAGCTCGGCCAGCTCGTGCTGCCCCAGCATGAAGCGCACGCCGTCGGCGTCGACCAGGTGGGCGCCCTCGCCGCGGACCGCCTCGGAGACCAGCGGCTGCTGGCCCTCCGCGTCCGGGCCGAGGAACAGCACCGTGGGGTGGAACTGGACGAACTCCAGGTCGCTCACCTCGGCGCCCGCGCGCAGCGCGAGGGCGACGCCGTCGCCGGTGGAGACGGCCGGGTTGGTGGTCGCGGAGAACACCTGGCCCATGCCGCCGGTGGCGAGCACCACGGCGGGCGCGTGCACCGCGCCCACGCCGTCGTGCTGGCCCTCGCCCATGACGTGCAGGGTGACGCCGGCGGTGCGGCCCTCGGCGTCGGTGAGCAGGTCGAGCACGAGCGCGTTCTCGATCGTGCGCAGCCCCCGCGCGCGGACCGCCTCGACCAGGGCGCGGGAGATCTCTGCCCCGGTGGCGTCGCCGCCCGCGTGGGCGATGCGGCGCCGGTGGTGGCCGCCCTCGCGGGTGAGTTCCAGGCCGCCGTCGGTGGACGCGTCGAACTGCGCGCCCGTCGCGATGAGCCGCCGTACGGCGTCGGGGCCCTCGGTGACCAGGATGCGCACCGCCTCCTCGTCGCACAGGCCCGCGCCGGCGACCAGGGTGTCGTCGAGGTGCTGCTCGGGGGTGTCGCCCTCGCCGAGGGCCGCGGCGATGCCGCCCTGCGCCCAGCGGGTCGAGCCGTCGTCGAGGCGCGCCTTGGTGACCACCACGGTGGTCAGCCCCGCGGCCTCGCAGCGGAGGGCGGCGGTGAGCCCGGCGACGCCGGAGCCGACGACCACCACGTCGGCGTCGATGGACCACCCGGGGGCGGGGGCGTGGAGCCGTATGCCTGTCGTGGTCACGAGGCGTCTCCGAACGTTCCGAAGGTCAGGGGGATGTTGTCGATCAGCCGGGTGGAGCCCACGCGCGCGGCGACCGCGAGGACGGCCTCGCCGGTGAAGTCGTCGCCGATCTCGGTGAAGTCGGACGGGTCGACCAGCGCCAGGTAGTCCAGCTGGAGCGGCGGGTCGAGGCGGGCGGCCTCGTCCAGCACCTGGCGGGCGGCGGCACGGACCGCGGCGGGTCCGCCGGCGGTGGTCGCGACGGCATGCGCGTCGGCGGCGGCGCGGGACTCGCCGATCGCGCTGAGCGCCTCGGCACGCGCGCGCGAGGCGGGCACCTCGCGGGCGCGGGCGCGCAGCGCCTCCTGGGCGGCGTGCCGGTCGCTTCCCGCGAACAGCGCCTGCGACAGGGCGAGCGCGGTGCGCCGCTCGGCGGGCGACAGGTAGCGGTTGCGGCTGGACAGGGCGAGCCCGTCCTCCTCGCGGACGGTGGGCACGCCGACGATCTCCACCCCGAAGTTCAGGTCGCGCACCATGCGCCGGATCAGGGCGAGCTGCTGGGCGTCCTTCTGCCCGTAGAGGGCGACGTCGGGGCGGGTGAGGTGCAGCAGCTTCGCCACGACGGTGAGCATGCCGTCGAAGTGGCCGGGGCGGGCGGCGCCCTCCAGCCGCTCGCCCATGGGTCCGGCGCTGATCCTCACCTGGGGTTCGCCGCCCGGGTAGACCTCGTCGACGGACGGGGCGAACACGACGTCGGCGCCGGACTTCCCGGCCAGCTCCACGTCGGCGTCCAGGGTGCGCGGGTAGCGGTCCAGGTCCTCGCCCGCGCCGAACTGCAGCGGGTTGACGAAGACGGTGACGACGACCTCGCCCTCCGGTCCGGCGGTCTTCCGGGCGGTGCGGATCAGCGTGGCGTGGCCCTCGTGCAGCGCGCCCATGGTCATCACGACGGCACGGCGGCCGGTACGCGCGCGGGCGTGCAGGTCGGCGGCGGTGCGCAGCAGGGTGGCGGTCATCGGGCGGCTCCGTTCCGGGACGCGCGCGGGGGCGTACGAGTGAGGTGGGCGTGCGGGGTGCGGGCGGTACCGCTCATGGGGTCTCCCCCGGGGAGCTTCCGGGGGCGCCGTCGGCCGGTCCCGCGAGCACCCCGAGGAGGGGCTCGGCGAGCTCCGGCTTCAGCAGCCCGTGGGCGAGGGCGCGGTCGGCGGTGGCGCGGGCCATGGCCAGGTACCCGGCGACGGTCCCGGGGGCGTGCTTGCGCAGCTCGGCGACGTGCGCCGCGACCGTGCCGGCGTCGCCGCGGGCGACAGGTCCTGTGAGGGCCGCGTCGCCGGAGCGCAGGGCGTTGTCGAGGGCGGCGCCGAGCAGCGGGCCGAGCATCCGGTCGGGGGCGCCGACGCCAGCGGTGCGCAGCAGCTCCAGGGACTGGGCCACCAGGGTGACCAGGTGGTTGGCGCCCAGGGCGAGGGCCGCGTGGTAGAGCGGGCGGTTCTCCTCGGCGATCCACTCGGGCTCGCCGCCCATCTCGATGACCAGCGCCTCGGCGGCCAGCCGCAGCTCCTCGGGCGCGGTGACGCCGAAGGAGCAGCCGGCGAGCCGCTGCACGTCCACGGGGGTGCCGGTGAACGTCATCGCCGGGTGCAGCGCGAGGGGCAGCGCGCCTGCGCGCAGGGCGGGGTCGAGGACCTTCGCGCCGTACCGCCCGGAGGTGTGCACGAGGAGTTGGCCGGGGCGCACGGCGCCGGTCTCGGCGAGCCCGGTGACCAGCTCGGGCAGGGCGTCGTCGGGGACGGTCAGCAGCACCAGCTCGGACCGCTCCAGCACCTCGGCGGGCGGCACCACCGGCACGTCCGGCAGCATCTCCTCGGCGCGCCTGCGGGAGGCGTCGGAGACGGCGGAGACGGCCACCGGACGGTGCCCGGCCAGCTGGAGGGACGCGGCGAGGGCGGGACCCACGCGTCCGGCGCCTACGACGCCGACGGTGAGCCGCGCGGGGCGGTCCCGGGGATCGGGCTGTGGGGTTGTGTTCACGCGACGACGGCCTTCCCGTTCCAGTCCGCTCGGGGTACCGGACGATTTCTCGTCATGTTAACGCGATCGGTTCCGGCGGCGACCGGTTGTCCACAGGCTGTGGGTTTCTGTGCACACCTGGGACCGTCTCCGCCCCCGCCCATGTGAGCAATTGGGGTGACCCCGCCGAGCGGCCGGGGCATGATCGCGGGCATGACCGACACGGCGGACCACGACGGCACGGAACCGACGACGGAGGAGGCCGCCGCACCCACCCAGCGTGAACGACGCATCGCGGCCTGGCGCAACGCCCCGCGCGTGATGGCGCGTCTCGGCTTCCTCGCCCCGCTCAGGGAGCGGCTGGCGCTGCTGGAGGCGGCCGGCGACGTCCACGACCTCGACGAGACCGCGGACATCTACGGCAACGGGGTCGTGGAGGCCCTGGAGCGGCGGGTCGCGGACCTGCTCGGCACCGAGGCCGCGGCCTTCTTCCCGACCGGCACGATGGCGCAGCAGGTGGCCCTGCGCTGCTGGGCGGGGCGCACCGGCAACCCGGCGGTCGCGCTGCACCCGCTCAGCCACCCCGAGGTGTACGAGCGGCACGCGTTCAGCCAGGTCAGCGGCCTGCGCCCGGTGCATTTCGCGAACGAGCCGCGGCTGCCCACCGCCGAGGAGGTCCGCGACGTCCCGGAGCCCTTCGGGGCGCTGATGCTGGAACTGCCCCTGCGGGACGCCGGGTTCGTGCTGCCGACCTGGGACGAGCTGACCGAGGTGGTGGAGGCCGCGCGGGAACGGGACGCGATCGTCCACTTCGACGGGGCGCGGCTGTGGGAGTGCACCGAGCACTTCGGGAAGCCGCTGGAGGAGATCGCGGGCCTCGCGGACAGCGTCTACGTGTCCTTCTACAAGTCCCTCGACGCCTTCGGCGGCGCCGCCCTCGCCGGTCCCGCCTCGCTGGTCGATGAGGCGAAGACCTGGCGGCACCGCTACGGGGGCGCGGTCTTCCAGCAGTTCCCGACCGCGTTGTCCGCGCTGATCGGGCTGGACCGGGAGCTGCCCCGGCTGCCGGAGTACGTACGCCACGCGCGCGTGGTGGCCGCCGCCCTGCGGGAGGGCCTGGAAGCAGGGGGGCTGCCCTTCTTCCGGGTGCACCCCGAGGTGCCGCACACCTACGACTTCCAGGTGTGGCTGCCGTACGAGGCGGAGTTCGTGGCGGAGACCGCGATCAAGGCGGGCGAGGAGACCGGCCGCATGCTGTTCGACAACCACTGGGACCCGAAGGGGCCCGGCCTGTCCTTCACCGAGGTCTACGTCCGCGCCGACGCCCTGGAGTGGACGGCCGACGACGTCCGCGAGGCCGCCGCGGACTTCGCCCGCCGTCTGACCGGCGCGTAACGCTCACCCGGGGTCCCCGATTGACGGCGGCCGTCAATCGGGGACCCGGTGTCGGTGGCCGGGTGCACCATGTGGGCATGGGCGTGCACATCGACATCACCGGGCTGCGGCCGGAGCGGATCGCCGTCGTGATCTCACCGCTGGCCGAGCTGGGCATGGCGCTGCACGCGCTGTCCGAGCCGGCCCACCACCCCGGCCTCCAGGCCTGGGTGACGGGGGTGACCGCACGCCTCGACCCGCATCTCGCGGACCGCATGTGCGAGGCGGACTTCCTGTGGCGGACGACGTTCTCCGACCTGTTCCTCGCCTGCGCCGGGCTTCCGGGCCGTACGGCGCTGCCCGGCGGCACGCTCGCCGAGGAGCTGGACCTGCTGGACAAGCTGTCGGACGAGCAGTTCGTCGACGGCGCCCTGGAGTTCACCTGCGCGCTGCCCTACGACGTGCCGGGGCGCGGCCCGCTCTCCGACGAGGGGCTGCGCCGCCGCTCGCTGGAGCTGGCCGCCGCGCGAGGACCGCGGCAACTGCTGTTCACCGAGCGGCTGCTGGCCGACCCGCCGCGCACCCGGGCGTGGCTGCGGCAGTTCCTCCAGGACTGCGACGAGGCGTTCTTCGCGGAGGCGTGGTCCCGGCTGCGGCACCAGCTCGCGGCGGACGCCCGCCTCAAGACGGACCTGCTGCGGCACAAGGGGCTGGGCGAGGCGCTGACGTCGGTGTCGTCCGCCGTGACCCTGGACGAGGCGGCACGACGGATCACCGTCGACAAGCTGGGCGACGGCCGCAGCGCGACCGGTGACGGCGGGCTGCTGCTGATCCCCACCAGCCTGGGCTGGCCGCATCTGATGGTGCTGCACCGGCACGGCTGGCAGCCCGTGCTGCACTACCCGGTGGGCTCCCCCGAACTGGCCGCCCCGCCGTCCGTCGAGCAGCTCGCACTGCGGATGACCGCGCTGTCCCACCCGGTGCGGATGCGCATGTGCCGCCATCTCGCCCGCAGCGCGTACACCACCAGCGAGCTGGCGCAGGTGCACGGCATGACCGCGCCGGAGATATCCCGGCACCTGGGAGTGCTGAAGAAGGCGGGCCTGATCACCACCCGCCGCCGCGGCCGGTACGTGCTGCACCAGCTGGACGTGACGGTCGTGGCCCGCCTCGGCAGTGACTTCCTGGAGGGCATCCTGCGGTGACGCTCCTCAGGCGTGTCCTGGCGGACGGAGGCGTCAGCCGAGGCGGATGTGCCGGACGCCGACGGCCGCCTGGCGGAGCCGGGTGCGCAGCCGGCCCTCTCGGTTGGGGCGCAGGGTGAGACCGGCGAGCACGGCGATCCGGTCGGCCGTCTTCGGCACGGTGGAGTGGTCGGTCCACAGATGCTCGGCGAACTCCGGCTCCGCGAGCCGCTCCAGACAGTCGTCGAGCCGCTCGACCGCCCAGCTCTCCCGTCGCAGTGTGCCACCGGCCAGATGCCCGAGCCCGCGCTCCCGCAGCCGCCGCAGCACCGTCTCCCGCTCGGCGAGCAATGTGAAGTGCCGTACGTCGTGGCCCAGTTCGCGCAGCCGGCCCACCGTCTCGGCGAAGTAGCCGGGGTCGATGACGGTCATCGGCGCGATCACCACGCCCTCGCGCCGGGTCAGGGTGAGGTCGAGGACCTCCACGACGCCCTGCCGCCACGCCTTCAAGTCCTGGAAGTCACCGCGCAGTTCGGGCGGCAGCATGCGGTGGAGACCGAAGCCGGGCTGCTCGGGGTCGCAGACGACGCTGCCCGGAAGGCGGCGGCGTATCTCGTGTGCGGTCTGTGTCTTGCCGCCCCCGAAGGGGCCGTTGATCCACAGGAGCATGCGCGGCACCCTACCGGGGCGCGAGGCGCCGCTCAGCCGCGTCCGCCGGCCCGCACCAGACCCGTCTCGTAGGCGAGGACGACCACCTGCACCCGGTCGCGCAGACCGAGCTTGGTGAGGATGCGGCCGACGTGCGTCTTCACGGTCGCCTCGGACAGCACCAGCCGGGCCGCGATCTCCCCGTTGGACAGGCCCTGCGCGACCAGCACCATGACCTCGCGCTCGCGTTCGGTGAGCCGCTCCAGCTCCTTGTGCTCGGGCTGCGTGCCGCTGCTGGGCAGCATCGGCGCGAACCGGTCGAGAAGCCGGCGGGTGGTGGAGGGGGCCACCACGGCGTCGCCGCTGTGCACGGCGCGGATCGCGGTGAGCAGTTCGCCGGGCGGCACGTCCTTGAGCATGAAGCCGGACGCGCCCGCCTTCAGCCCGGAGAAGGCGTACTCGTCGAGGTCGAAGGTGGTCAGGATGAGCACCTTCGGCGGGTCGGTGTCCGCGCAGATCCGGCGGGTGGCCTCCACGCCGTCCAGCTTCGGCATGCGGACGTCCATGAGCACCACGTCGACGGGGGTGGTCCGCAGCACCTCCAGGGCCTCGACGCCGTTGCCGGCCTCGGCGACGACCTCCATGTCCGGCTGGGCGGCGAGCACCATCCGGAACCCGGTGCGCAGCAGCACCTGGTCGTCGACGAGCATCACGCGGATCGTCATCGGGGCCTCTTCCGTTCGGTCGTCTCTGTCGTCGGGGGTCGTCGGGTGTCGTCGGGTGTCGTCGGGTGCCGCAGGGGGCGTGACAGGTGTCAGCACAGGGCGTGCGGTCAGTGCGCCGGTTTGAGCGGCAGCAGGGCGCTGATGCGGAATCCTCCGCCCGGCCGCGGTCCGGCGTCCAGGGTGCCGCCGACCATGCCGACCCGCTCGCGCATGCCGATCAGGCCGTGTCCCTGGCCGTCGAAGCCGCCCTCCTCGTACAGCTCGTGCGGGGCGCCCTTGCCGTCGTCCTCCACCAGCAGGCCGAGGCCGTCGTCGAAGTAGACCAGGCGCACGCTGGCGCCCGCGTTGGGGCCGCCGTGCTTGCGGGTGTTGGTCAGCGCCTCCTGCACGATCCGGTAGGCGGTCAGCTCGACGCCCCGGGGCAGTTCGCGCGAGGTGCCCTCGACCCTGAAGTCCACGGGCAGTCCGGACTCCCGGCACTGCTCGACGAGGTCCTCGATCTGCTGGAGGCCCGGCTGGGGCACGTACTCCCCCGCCTCCTGGTGCTCGCCGGTGCGCAGCACGCCCAGCAGGCGGCGCATCTCGGCGAGGGCCTGGCGGCCGGTGCTGGAGATGGTCTCCAGGGCCTTCTTGGCCTGGTCGGGCGCCGCGTCGAGGACGTAGGCGGCGCCGTCGGCCTGCACCACCATGACCGACACGTTGTGCGCGACCACGTCGTGCAGCTCGCGGGCTATACGGGCGCGTTCGGCGGCGACCGCGACCTTGGCCTGCGCCTCGCGCTCCTTCTCCAGCCGGGCGGCCCGCTCCTCCAGCTGCGCGAAGTAGGCGCGGCGGGTGCGTATGGAGTCGCCGAGCACCCAGGCCAGGGCGAACGGCACGGCCAGGATGACCGACAGGGCGACGTTCTCAACCGTGCCTGCCTGCGGGTTGGGCCAGCGCAGCTGCGCGAGCGGGGCGGCGCACAGACCGGCGGTCAGCGCGACACGGGAGGCCCAGCGGGCGCCGACGGCCGCGACCGTGTAGACGATCACCAGCAGTGCGAAGTCGGCGGGCCCCGTGGGCACGTCGAGGATCAGCTGGCCGAAACCCACGACCAGGGCGAGGAGCAGCATCCGCTCCGGCATCCTGCGGCGCAGCGCCACCACCACGGACAGCAGGAACATCACCGGCACGGTGAGGGCCGGCTGGTCGGTGCCCCGCCCCTCCTCCGCGGTCGCTCCGCCGAGCACCGAGATCCCGAAGAGGATCACGGCCCAGAAGCCGTCGACCCACGTCGGGTGCCTGCGGAGGAAGTCATAGAGGCGCTGCACGTAACCCAGCGTAGGGAAGCGAAATGCGTGCAGGGGTCAACCGGTAGGTCGATCCCCGTCCTCGACGTGTACTCCGCAAGGTGGAGGCCCGTCCGGATCACGCACGTAGCCTGGCCCGGTGAGCACGGCGACGACGGACACGGAACAGCGGTGACGGCGGACACGACGGGGACGGCGGAGGACGGTTTCCGCGGCTGGCGGGAGGCGGCGCAAGAGGCCCTGTACGGCCCGGAGGGCTTCTACCGCCGCCCCGGAGCGGGCCCGGCCGCCCACTTCCGCACGTCCGTGCACGCCTCCCCGCTGTACGCGCGCGCCGTGGCCCGGCTGCTGTGCCGGGTCGACGAGGCGCTGGGCCGGCCGCCCGTGCTGGACTTCGTGGACATGGCGGCCGGACGGGGCGAACTGGTCACCGGCGTGCTGGGGGCGCTCCCCGCGGACGTGTCGTCGCGCGTGCATCCGTACGCCGTCGAGCTCGCCGCGCGCCCCCCGGAACTGGACGACCGGATCGAGTGGCGCGACGAGCCGCCCGAGGGGATCACGGGGCTGCTGTTCGCCAACGAGTGGCTGGACAACGTGCCGGTGGACGTCGCCGGGACGGATGCCTCCGGCACCCCCCGGTACGTGCTGGTGCGCGCGGACGGCGCCGAGCGGCTCGGGGAGCCGGTCGCCGGGGCGGACGCGGAATGGCTGGACCGGTGGTGGCCGCTGCCGCCCGAGGAGGGCCTGCGCGCGGAGATCGGGCTCCCCCGGGACCGCGCGTGGACGGCGGCCGTCGGCACGGTCGCGCGCGGCGCCGCCGTCGCCGTGGACTACGCGCACACCGCCGCGGCGCGCCCCCCGTTCGGGACGCTGACCGCGTTCCGGGAAGGCCGGGAGACGGCCCCCGTGCCGGACGGCTCCCGCGACCTCACGGCGCATGTCGCGTTGGACGCGTGCGCCGCCGCCCCCGCGCTGCCGGGCGCACGCCTGCTGGCCCAGCGGGACGCCCTGCGCGCCCTGGGCGTCACGGGCGGGCGTCCGCCCCTGTCGCAGGCGAGCAGCGACCCGGCCGGCTACGTCCGCGCCCTCGCCGCCGCCGGGGAGGCCGCCGAGCTGACCGCGCCGGGCGGCCTCGGCGACTTCGGATGGCTGGTGCAGCCGGTGGGCGTCGGGGACGTGTTCACCGGCTGAGCGTTACTTGTCGATGTCGCCGACGACGAAGAACATCGACCCCAGGATCGCCACCATGTCCGCGACCAGCGTGCCCGGCAGCAGCTCGGTGAGCGCCTGGATGTTGTTGTACGACGCCGACCGCAGCTTCAGCCGGTACGGGGTCTTCTCGCCCTTGCTGACCAGGTAGTAGCCGTTGATGCCGAGCGGGTTCTCGGTCCACGCGTACGTGTGCCCCTCGGGCGCCTTGAGGACCTTCGGAAGCCGCTGGTTGACCGGACCCGGCGGCAGCTCCGCCAGCCGGTCGAGGCAGGCGTCGGCGAGGTCCAGGGAGTTGTGCGTCTGCTCCAGCAGGCACTCGAAGCGGGCGAGGCAGTCGCCCTCCTCACGGGTGACCACCTTCAGGACGTCACCCAGCTCGCCGTAGGCCAGGTACGGCTCGTCGCGGCGCAGATCGAAGTCGACGCCGGAGGCGCGCCCGATCGGCCCGCTCACCCCATACGCGTGCACGGCCTCCGCCGACAGCGCGCCGACGCCCCGGGTGCGGCCGCGGAAGATCTCGTTGCCGAGCACCAGGTCGTCGAAGCGGTCCATGCGTGAGCGCACCTCGGCGACCGCGGCACGCGCGCGTCCCGTCCAGCCGGCTGGGAGGTCCTCCTTGAGGCCGCCGACGCGGTTGAACATGTAGTGCATGCGCCCGCCGGAGACCTCCTCCATGACGTGCTGAAGCTTCTCGCGCTCGGTGAAGGCGTAGAAGATCGGCGTGATGCCGCCGAGCTCCAGCGGATAGGAGCCGAGGAACATCAGGTGGTTGAGCACCCGGTTCAGCTCGGCGAGCAGCGTGCGCAGCCACACCGCGCGCTCGGGGACCTCCATGCCGAGCATCCGCTCCACGGCGAGGACCACGCCCAGCTCGTTGGAGAACGCCGACAGCCAGTCGTGCCGGTTGGCCAGCATGATGATCTGCCGGTAGTCGCGGGCCTCGAACAGCTTCTCCGCGCCCCGGTGCATGTAGCCGATCACGGGTTCCGCGTGGACGATCCGCTCGCCGTCCAGCACCAGCTTCAGCCGCAGCACGCCGTGCGTGGACGGGTGCTGCGGGCCGATGTTGAGCACCATGTCGGTGCTCTCCGCCGCGCCGCCGATTCCGACCATGGTCTCCGTCGTAGGAGTCATGCACACAGTCTGTCCTACGTACGCTGGCTCCATGGAGACGGGGAGCCCGCACGACGCGGGGACGGCGGACGACGCGCAGGGGACGCCCTCGCCGGCGGAGGCACCGGCGCCGGACGGCGGCGTGGAGCCGGTGTGGCGCGCGCTGCCGCCCGGGCTGCTGACGATGCGGCGGCTGCTGCTGGTGGTGTGGCTGGGGCTGCTGACCCTGGCCACCGCGCTGGTCCCGGGCCTGCTGATCGGGCCCGCCTGGGGCGCCCTCGCCGTGCTGCCGCCGGCGCTGCTGCTGTGGGGCTGGGTGATGCTGGAGCGCAACTGGCGCTCCTGGCGGTACGCCGAGCGCGCCGACGACCTGCTGATCAGCCGCGGTGTGCTCTGGCACGAGGAGACGGTCGTGCCGTACGGGCGGATGCAGCTCGTGGAGGTCACCTCGGGGCCCGTCGAACGGCACTTCGGGCTGGCCAGCGTGCAGCTGCACACCGCCGCGGCGGCCACCGACGCGACCATCCCCGGGCTCGACCCGGCCGAGGCGGAGCGGCTGCGCGACCGGCTCACCGAGCTGGGCGAGGCCCGGTCGGCGGGACTGTGACCGCGCCCGGCGTCCAGGAGGACGTGACCGGCCGGCCGCCCGTGATCGAGCGGCGGCTGCACCCCGTCACACCGCTGCGGCGGGCGTGGGCCCCGGTGGCCGTGCTGATGGGCTGGGCGGTGCACGACCCCGACGGCGCGCAGCGCCAGCTCACCCGGCTGACCACGACCACGCTGCTGCTGGGGCTCGCCGTGCTCATCCCGGCCGCCGCCCTCTACGGCTTCCTGAGCTGGTGGTTCACCCACTTCGCGGTGACCGACAGCGAGCTGCGGGTGCGCACCGGGCTGCTGTTCCGGCGCACCGCGCACATCCGTCTCGAGCGGATCCAGGCCATCGACGTCACCCAGCCGCTGCTGGCCCGGGTCGCGGGCGTGGCGAAGCTGAAACTCGACGTCATAGGCGCCGACAAGAAGGACGAACTGGCCTTCCTCGGGGCCGGCGAGGCGCGGGCGCTGCGGGCGGAACTGCTGGCCCGGGCGGCGGGCTTCGCCCCGGAGACCGCCCACGAGGTGGGCGAGGCGCCCTCCCAGCAGATGCTGCGGGTGCCGCCGGGCGTGCTGGCCGTCTCACTGCTGCTGACCGGGGCCACGTGGGGCTGGCTGCTCGTCGCCGCCGTCGCCCTGCCGCTGCTGTGGACGGCCACCCACAGCCTGTGGACGGTGCTCGCGGCCGGCATCCCGATGCTCGGCGCGGCGGGCGCGAGCAGCGTGGGCCGCTTCGTCGCCGAGTACGACTGGACACTGGGCGAGTCGCCCGACGGACTGCGCATCGACCACGGGCTGCTGGACCGGGCGCACGAGACGGTGCCGCCCGGCCGGGTGCAGACCGTACGGCTGGTCGAGCCGCTGCTGTGGCGGCGGCGCGGCTGGGTGCGCGTCGAGCTGGACGTGGCCGGGTCGTCCAACTCCCTGCTGCTCCCGGTGGCCCCGCGCGCGATGGCCGAGTCGGTCGTCGCGCGTGTCCTGCCCGGGGTGGTGACCGTGCCCCCGCCCGAGGCGTTCTCCCGCCCGCCGCGCGGCGCGCGGTGGTGCGTGCCGGTGTGGTGGCGGGGCCATGGGCTCGCCGTCACGGACGCGGTGTTCGCCTCCCGGCGCGGGCTGCTGCGGCGCAGCCTCTCGCTGGTGCCGCACGCGAAGGTGCAGAGCGTACGGCTCGCCCAGGGGCCCTGGCAGCGGGCGCACGGGGTCGCCGACGTCCATGTGGACACCGGCGCCAACGCCACCGTGACCGCCCGGCTGCGCCCCGCCGGGGAGGCCGCCGCCCTGCTGCGCGCGCAGGCGGAACGGTCCCGCACGGGGCGCAGGGACGCGCTGCCGGACCGCTGGATGGCGTGACCGGCGTCCGCGCACGGAGAAGGGGCCCCGCCTGGGCCCCTTCTCCGTGTCCACGTGGGTCAGGAGACCGCGCTGCGCAGTCCCTGGACGTCGATGTGCTCGGTCTCGTCGTGGGCCGTCAGGTCGATGACCTGACCGGCGCGCGGCTCCTCGGCGGCCGGCTTGTACCGCGCCTCGGCCTCCGCCTTGTGCAGCGCGAGCGCCTCCTGGCCGACGACGTCGGCGAGGTCCTCGTTCTGCACGGCGTCCAGGGCCTCGCGCCGGGCGTTCTTGGTGCCGAAGAAGTCGAACCCGTCGTCCTGCACCGGCCTCCGTACGGGCTGCGTCGGCGGGACGACCGCCACCGCGGTCGGCACCGTGAAGTGCCCGGCGCGCTGCCGCACGGCCGGGGCGGCGGAGGCAGCCGGTGCGGTGGGGGCGGCCGCGCGCTCATGGTCGCCGGCCGCCCGGGGCTGCCCCCCGGCCTCGTCCTCCTGCGCCGGTTCGGGCCTGCGCCGCTTCGTCGGCTCGGGCCCGTCGTCCTCGGGGGTGTTGCCGCCCTTGGGGGTCTTCGCGGCGATGGGCTCGGGGGCGTCCGCCGCCTTCGCCGCTCCGGGGGCGGTCTCCTTGCGCGCGGCCGGCACGGAGGGCCGCGCGGCCGTCTCCTCCGGCGCGTCGGCGTCCGTCTCGGCCTCGGGCTCCGCTTCGGCCTGCGTCTCGCTCTCCGGCCCGGCCTCGGTCTCCGCCTCCCGCTCCGCCGCGAGCCGCGCCAGCGCCGCGTCGGCCTTCAGGTACAGCTTCGAACCCTCCGGGGAGAAGACGCCGGTGGCCTTCTCGTCCTGCTGCTCCTCGGGTTCGGCGTCCTGCGCCCGCTCCACGTCCGCCGTCGCCTCGGAGACCGCCGGTTCCGGCTCGGGCTCCGGCTCGGGCGCCGCGGGCGCGCCGGCGGGCAGGGCGCGGGCCGGGACGGCCGCCTCGATCTCCAGGACCCGGCGCTCCTCGAGGACGTTGGCGCGCTCCGCCTCGGCCGCCGCGTACCGGCGCAGCAGCGCCGCGTGCTCGTTGCGCAGCCCCGCCAGCTCCGCGCGCTTGGCGCGCAGCCGCTGCTCCAGCTTCATGCGCAGCTCACGCGACTCCTCGAGGTCCGACTCGAGTTCGGCGACCCGCTCCTCGAAACGCCACTCGTCGCTCGCCCGCGCGCGCGTGAGATCGGCGACGCGTTTGCCCGCCTGGGCGTCCCAGTGACGCATCACGACGGCGCCCACGATCGCCGTGGCCGCGGCGGCCGCGGCCAGGAGCCGGAGCACCACCGGTTGTGTGAACACCCAGGGCCCCAGGGCGCAGACGACGGAGACGCCTGCGATCGCCGACGGGGGCAGCATCCTGTGCAGAGGCGGGGAATGACGGTGACGTCCACGTGGCATGGCCAGAAACTTACCGCGCGTAGGCGAATGATGGTGCCCCGCCCCGCAAAAAGAAAGCCACTCGCGACCTTTCACAGACCGTCAGCGAACGGAGACGCGCGTGAAAAGCGGGTCGTTGAATTTTGGTCAAGATCCGTAATGGGCTCGCGTCGGCGCACAACTCGCCCCCGCCGCATTCCGGTTGGCCCCTTCCTCCGTCCCCCCGCCGTACGCCCCGTGCTGCCGCCCCGGACGCCCCTCCCGACGGCGCGTGCCGGACCTCTTCCGTCCTCCGAATACGCCGCCGGCGCCCTTCCTCCCCGCCCCTTCCGATCCGCTTCTCCCCGCCCCGCCGGCACCCCGTTTCCGCGCCTTTCCCGCTCTCCCCGATCTTCCGCGCGTCCCCCTCACGGCAATACGGCCCGAAAGGCGCCGCCAATGTCGGCCGACGGCGTTTCCCGCGCGCCGGGCCCGTGCGGCACCACGCCACCTCCCTGGGCCTACGCTGAACGTATGAGCACTCGAAGCGGACGCCGTCAGGTCGCGGGCCTCCCCCACTGGGACCGGTGCGCGGTCATGGGGGTCGTGAACGTCACCCCCGACTCCTTCTCCGACGGCGGACGCTGGTTCGACACCACCACGGCCGTCAAGCACGGCCTGGACCTGGTCGCGCAGGGCGCGGACCTGGTGGACGTCGGCGGCGAGTCCACCCGCCCCGGCGCCACCCGCGTCGACGTGGCCGAGGAGCTCAGGCGCGTCATCCCGGTGGTCCGGGGCCTCGCGGCGGAGGGCGTCACCGTCTCCGTCGACACCATGCGCGCCTCCGTCGCCGAGCAGTCACTCGCGGCCGGAGCCGCCCTGGTCAACGACGTCAGCGGCGGCCTCGCCGACCCCGCGATGATCGGCGTCGTCGCCGCCGCGGGCGCCCCGTTCGTCGTCATGCACTGGCGCGGCTACCTGGAGGGCGGCAACGTCCGGGGTGTGTACGACGACGTGGTCACCGAGGTCGCCGACGAGCTCCACGCGCGCGTGGAGACCGTCCTGGAGGGCGGCATCGCCCCCGACCGCGTGATCGTCGACCCCGGCCTCGGCTTCTCCAAGGACGCCGACCACGACCTCGCGCTGCTCGCCCGCCTCGACCGCCTGCTGGGCCTCGGCCACCCCCTGCTCGTCGCCGCGTCCCGCAAGCGGTTCCTCGGCCGGGTGCTGGCAGGCCCCGACGCCCCGCCCCCGCCCGCCCGCGAGCGCGACGCGGCCACCGCCGCCGTCTCCGCCCTGTCCGCCCAGGCGGGCGCCTGGGCGGTGCGTGTGCACGAGGTCCGGGCCAGCGCCGACGCCGTCCGGGTGGTCCGCGCGATACAGGACGCGCGCCCCGACGACCCCACAGCCCCCGAGCACGGTGCGGAAGGAGCCCGGTGACCGCACCCCACACCGACGTCGAGCAGGTCGAGGCCGCCAACACCGCCTTCTACGAGGCACTGGAGCGGGGTGACTTCGAGGAGGTCGCGTCGGCCTGGCTCACCCCTGCCGACCTCGGCGTCGACGAGGAGTACCACGACCCCGCCGACGCGGGCGTCGTCTCCTGCGTGCACCCCGGCTGGCCGGTGCTCACCGGACGCGGCGAGGTGCTCCGCTCGTACGCGCTGATCATGGCGAACACCGACTACATCCAGTTCTTCCTCACCGACGTGCACGTGTCCGTCACCGGGGACACGGCCGTGGTGACCTGCACGGAGAACATCCTCAGCGGCGGTCCCGCCCCGGCGGAGGGCGAGGAGCTGGGGCCGCTGGTCGGGCAGCTCGTCGTCGCCACCAACGTGTACCGGCGCACCCCGTCCGGCTGGAAGCTCTGGTCCCACCACGCCTCCCCGGTCCTCGCCGAGGAGGACGACGACGAGGACGACGACACCCCGACCCCGCCCTGATCCGCACGTGGCGGAACTCACCCCGCCACCCCGGACCGCCGGGGCAGGCGCCCACCGCGGGTAGATTCGAAGGCGGACCGGTGTGCCGTCCGCACAGGGCACCGACCGGCCGGACCGACGACAGCAGGAGTGATTCGCGTGGATCGTGTCGCGCTGAGCGGCCTCAAGGCCCGCGGGCACCACGGTGTGTTCCCGAAGGAACGCGAGGAGGGCCAGACCTTCCTCGTGGACCTCGTCCTGGGCCTGGACACCCGCCCGGCCGCCGCCGACGACGACCTGACGAAGACCGTGCACTACGGCATCGTGGCGGAGGAGGTGGTGGCCGTCGTCGAGGGCGAGCCCGTCAACCTCATCGAGACCCTCGCCGAGCGCATCGCCCAGGTCTGCCTGAAGCACGACGTCGTCCAGGAGGTCGAGGTGCGCGTCCACAAGCCGGACGCGCCGATCACCGTGCCCTTCGACGACGTGACCGTCACCATCACCCGGAGCCGCGCATGACCAGGCCGTCCACGACGGGCCACACCGACCCGACCGTCCAGCCCGTCCCCGCCTCCGTGGTCGAGCAGGTGGACGCCGCCGACACCACGCTCCAGAACCCGAAGCGGGCCGTGGTGTCCCTCGGCGCCAACCTGGGCAACCGCCTGGAGACCCTCCAGGGCGCCGTGGACGCCCTGGAGGACACCCCCGGCATCCGGGTCAAGGCGGTCTCGCCCGTGTACGAGACGGAGCCGTGGGGCGTCGAGCCCGGCAGCCAGCCGTCCTACTTCAACGCGGTCGTCGTACTGAAGACGACCCTGCCGCCGTCCTCCCTGCTGGAGCGCGCCCACGCGGTCGAGGAGGCCTTCGACCGCGTACGGGACGAGCGCTGGGGCCCGCGCACCCTGGACGTCGACATCGTCGCCTACGCCGACCTCCATTCCGACGACCCGAACCTCACCCTGCCGCACCCGCGCGCCCACGAGCGCGCCTTCGTCCTCGCCCCCTGGCTGGACGTCGACCCGGCCGCCGAGCTCCCCGGACGCGGCCCGGTGGCGGAGCTGCTGGACGCGGTCACCCGGGACGGCGTCACGCCGCGCGCCGACCTGGAACTCCGGCTGCCCGAGTAGCCGTTAAGGTCGAGGACGGCCACAGCCCCGGGCCGCCGGCCGGGGGAACGCGAAGGGACACCGTGAAAGAGCTGCGCATCAGGGTGCTGGCCGGCGTCTTCGTCGTCGCCGGAGTCCTGTCCTGGGCCGGCGCCCGCCTGTGGAACTCGCTGGGGACCCTCCCGAGCGTGCCCGTGGCCGCGCCCATCGTCCTCGCCCTGATCGCCACGGTCCTCGCGGCGACCGCGCTCTCCCTGCGCGCCCGCCTCAAGGCCCAGCGCGAGCGCCGGCCGGACGCCAAGGGCGTCGACCCGCTGCAGGCCGCCCGCGCGGTCGTCTTCGGACAGGCCAGCGCCCTGGTGGCGGCCCTCGTCGCCGGCCTCTACGGCGGCACGTTCGTGGTGCTGCTCGGCTCCCTCGACATCCCCGCCCGCCGCGACCAGGCCATCTACGCCGGCTTCTCCGTGGTGGCCGGCATCGGCGTGATAGCGGCCGCCAAGTTCCTGGAGCACGTCTGCAAGCTCCCGGACGACGAGGACGACGACCACCCGGGCACGGCCCCGGCGAGCTAGAGGCCGCACAGAAACGAGAAGGGGCACGGTCCGCTCGGACCGTGCCCCTTCCTCGTCTTCGTTCCGGCTCAGCGCGCCATGATCAGGCTCATCGCCTCGTTGCGGGTCGCCGCGTCCCGCAGCTGTCCTCGCACCGCCGAGGTGATCGTCTTGGCGCCGGGCTTGCGGATGCCCCGCATCGACATGCACATGTGCTCGCACTCCACGACCACGATGACCCCGCGCGGCTCCAGGATGTCCATCAGGGAGTCGGCGATCTGCGTGGTGAGTCGTTCCTGCACCTGCGGGCGCCGGGCGTAGACGTCCACCAGGCGGGCCAGCTTGGACAGGCCGGTGATCTTCCCGCTGGTCGACGGGATGTACCCGACGTGTGCCACGCCCCGGAACGGCACCAGGTGGTGCTCACAGGTCGAGTACACCTCGATGTCCTTGACCAGCACCATCTCGTCGTGGCCGAGGTCGAACGTCGTTGTCAGCACGTCCTCGGGCTTCTGCCACAGCCCCGCGAAGATCTCCCGGTAAGCACGCGCCACTCGCGCCGGAGTCTCCTGCAGGCCCTCACGGTCCGGGTCCTCGCCCACCGCGATCAGCAGCTCGCGCACGGCGTTGCGGGCCCGCTTCTCATCGAACTCGCCGATGGGGGCTATGCCGTCCAGCGTCACGGGGTCGGTCATGGATGCCTCGTTCCTGTGCCTGCACGCGTGCCGCACACGCGTCTCGAACTGCGGGTTACGCAAAATGCCGCGTCCCCCAGGCTAGAACCAGGGGGACGCGGCATCCATTCCGGGCCCGGTGGGGCGCCGGGAGCCTCATGTCAGCTCTCGGGGCGCTCCTCCGGGGTCCGCTCCGGCTGCGGGGCGGGCTCCGTCGTGGCGGCCTTCGTGGTGGAGATGGCCGGCGTGGCGCCGTTCGCCCCGTTCGTCAGCGCGAGCTCCTTGGGGGAGAGCACCGGCGGGCGGGTCGACGGCGTACGGCGCGAGGAGCCGGTCCAGGCGGGCCTGGGCGGGCGCTTCACGATCGGCGCGAAGATCTCGGCGATCTCCTCCTTGCCCAGCGTCTCCTTCTCCAGGAGGGCCAGGACCAGGTTGTCGAGGACGTCGCGGTTCTCGACGAGGATCTCCCACGCCTCGTTGTGCGCGTTCTCGATGAGCTTCTTGACCTCTTCGTCGACCAGCGCGGCGACCTCTTCCGAGTAGTCGCGCTGGTGAGCCATCTCACGGCCGAGGAAGGGCTCGGTGTTGTCGCCGCCGAACTTGATGGCGCCGAGCCGCTCGGTCATGCCGTACTGCGTGACCATCGCGCGGGCCAGTCCCGTGGCCTTCTCGATGTCGTTGGCGGCACCGGTGGTCGGGTCGTGGAAGACGAGCTCCTCCGCCGCGCGGCCGCCCAGCATGTACGCCAGCTGGTCCAGCATCTCGTTGCGCGTGGTGGAGTACCTGTCCTCGTCCGGCAGGACCATGGTGTAGCCGAGGGCGCGGCCTCTCGACAGGATGGTGATCTTGTGGACCGGGTCGGAGTTCGGTGAGGCCGCCGCGACCAGGGCGTGTCCGCCCTCGTGGTACGCGGTGATCTTCTTCTCCTTGTCGGACATGATCCGGGTCCGCTTCTGCGGGCCCGCGACGACGCGGTCGATCGCCTCGTCGAGCATCTTGTTGTCGATCAGCTTCTGGTCGCTGCGCGCGGTGAGCAGCGCGGCCTCGTTCAGCACGTTGGCCAGGTCGGCGCCCGTCATGCCGGGCGTGCGGCGGGCCACGGCGCCGAGGTCGACGTCCGGGGCGACCGGCTTGCCCTTCTGGTGCACCTTGAGGATCTCGAGGCGGCCCTGCATGTCCGGGCGGTCCACCGCGATCTGGCGGTCGAAGCGGCCGGGACGCAGCAGCGCCGGGTCGAGGATGTCCGGGCGGTTCGTCGCGGCGATGAGGATCACGCCGCCCTTGACGTCGAAGCCGTCCATCTCGACGAGCAGCTGGTTCAGCGTCTGCTCGCGCTCGTCGTGACCGCCGCCGAGGCCGGCGCCGCGGTGGCGGCCGACCGCGTCGATCTCGTCGACGAAGACGATCGCCGGGGCGTTCGCCTTGGCCTGCTCGAACAGGTCACGGACACGGGAGGCGCCGACACCGACGAACATCTCGACGAAGTCGGAACCCGAGATCGAGTAGAACGGGACGCCCGCCTCGCCCGCGACGGCGCGCGCGAGCAGGGTCTTGCCGGTGCCGGGCGGGCCGTAGAGCAGCACGCCCTTGGGGATCTTGGCGCCGACGGCCTGGAACTTCGCCGGCTCCTGCAGGAACTCCTTGATCTCGTGGAGTTCCTCGACGGCCTCGTCGGAGCCCGCGACGTCGGCGAACGTCGTCTTCGGGGTGTCCTTGGTGATGAGCTTCGCCTTGGACTTCCCGAAGTTCATGACACGGGAGCCGCCGCCCTGCATCTGATTCATCAGGAACAGGAAGACGACCACGATGAGGACGAAGGGAAGCAGGGACAGCAGAATGCTCACGAAGGGGTTCTGCTTCGACGGCGAGACCGTGTAGCCGTCAGGGATCTGCTTGTTCTGGAACTTGTCCTGCAGCGTGCTGGCGATGGTGACGCCCTGGTCGCCGATGTAGCTCGCCTGGATCTTCGAGCTGCCCTCGACCTTCTGGCCGTCCTTGAGCTGGACCTTGACGGTCTGCTCGTCGCCGGTGGTCAGCTTGGCCGACTCGACCTTGTTCTCATTGATCGCCTGGACGACCTGGCCCGTGTCCACCGTCTTGTAGCCGCCGGACGAGCCGACGACCTGCATCAACACGACCACGGCAAGGACGGCCAGCACGATCCACATGACCGGCCCACGGAAGTATCGCTTCACGTCCATCCATACGGAGCGGTGCCGCCCCGTCCCTCCTGCCATAGTGAGTTTGATAAAGGCTGTTCTTCGGACGGTACCCCAGCACGGGCCCCCGACGCTGCGAGGGACGGCCGGCAATGGCGTCCACGCATGCTCCAACGCCGCGGAGCCCGCCGGGGTTCCCGATCACGTACGGCGGCCGGGGCCGCCGCGGTTCACCCGCCGTAGACGTGGGGCGCGAGCGTCCCGACGAACGGCAGGTTGCGGTACTTCTCCGCGTAGTCCAGGCCGTAGCCGACGACGAACTCGTTGGGGATGTCGAAGCCGACCCATTCGACGTCGATGGCGACCTTGGCGGCCTCGGGCTTGCGCAGCAGCGTGCACACCTTGAGGGAGGCGGGCTCGCGCGAGCCGAGGTTGGAGATCAGCCAGGACAGCGTCAGGCCGGAGTCGATGATGTCCTCGACGATCAGGACGTGGCGGCCCTTGATGTCGGTGTCGAGGTCCTTGAGGATCCGCACCACACCCGAGGACTGCGTGCCCGCCCCGTACGAGGACACGGCCATCCAGTCCATCGTGACGGGGGTGGACAGCGCCCGGGCGAGGTCGGCCATCACCATCACCGCGCCCTTGAGCACGCCGACGATCAGCAGGTCCTTGCCCGCGTACTCCGCGTCGATCTTCGAGGCCAGCTCCGCCAGCTTGGCGTCGATGTCTTCCTTGGTGATGAGCACCTTCTCGAGGTCGGCACCCATGTCGTTCGCGTCCACCCGCATCACTTTCGGTCGTCCCACCGGCCGGTCCGGTCCGCCCCGCGACTTCTCGGTCGGTGGGGTCCGGATTCAGCCCTGCCGAATCACCAGTCTGCCACCCTGCCGGCGGGCGACGACCCGGCCGGGGAGATTGATGGCCCCCTGACCGCGCCAGCCGGTGACCAGCCGGTCGACCTCCTCGATGTGGCGGGCGAACAGCGAACCGGCCGGTGCGCCGGCCTCGATGGCGGCCCGGCGCAGCACACGGCGGCGCACGGCGGGCGGCAGGTCGTGCAGCGCGGCGCACTCCAGGCGGCCGTCGTCGTCGCGGACGCCGGCCGCGGCCTTCCCGGCCCAGGCGTCGAGGGCGTCGGCGTCGTCGCGGGAGAGCTGGGCCGTACGGGCGAGGGCCTCGACGACGCCCTTGCCGAGGGCCTTCTCCAGGGCGGGCAGGCCCTCGTGGCGCAGCCGGGAGCGGGTGTAGGCGGGGTCGGTGTTGTGCGGGTCGTCCCAGACGGGCAGGGACTGGACCATGCAGGCCGTGCGGGCGGTCTGCCGGTCGAGCTGGAGGAAGGGGCGCCGGTAACGGCCGTCGGCCCCCGAGACCGCGGCCATGCCGGAGAGGGAACGGATGCCGGAGCCGCGGGCGAGGCCGAGCAGCACGGTCTCGGCCTGGTCGTCGCGGGTGTGGCCGAGCAGGACGGCGGCGGCGCGGTGGCGCTCGGCGGCGGCGTCGAGGGCGGCGTAGCGGGCGTCCCGGGCGGCTGCCTCGGGGCCTCCGCCGCGGCCGACCGTGACGGCGACCGACTCGACGGGTTCCAGGCCGAGTTCGCGCAGCCGGGAGGCGACCTCGGCGGCGCGCAGGTCGGAGCCCGCCTGGAGGCCGTGGTCGACGGTGACGCCGCCGGCGCGCAGTCCGGCGCGGGGGGCTTCGAAGGCGAGGGCGGAGGCGAGCGCCATGGAGTCGGCGCCGCCGGAGCAGGCCACGAGCACGAGCGGGGAGGAGGACCGCTCGTCGGGCGTGAGGCGGCCGGGCGTCCGGCCGTGTTCCGCGAGGATGTCGTTCAGGACGCGGCGGACCGCCAGGCGTATCGCCGCGACCGCAGGATGGGGACCCATGTCCGGTTCCCTTCTGATGATGTCCGGGGGGGGGTGAGCCCGGGGGTCGGTCACGCAGAGTGTGTAGATGGTGACAGAACCGGGCCGTTCCCCGAGCATTGCACGCCTGCCGGGGGCCCACGGTCCCTCGGACGGGTGATTGGCGGGGCGTCCGTCTGCCGCCGCCGGGACGCCCCGCGCTACGGGGCGCGGTGCCTATGCCTCCGGTTTGCGGTGCACCCGTGCGATCCAGTCCGCCGGTTTGCCGATCTCCGCCTTGGTGGGGAGGGTGTTCGGCGACGTCCACACCCGGTTGAAGCCCTCCATGCCGACCTCGTCGACGACCGCGCGGACGAAGCGCTCGCCGTCGCGGTACTGGCGGAGCTTGGCGTCCAGGCCGAGCAGCTTGCGCAGTGCCATGTCCAGGCGGGAGGCGCCCTTGGCGCGGCGCTGCTGGAACTTCTCGCGGATCTCGGCGACGCTCGGCACGACCTCGGGGCCGACGCCGTCCATGACGTAGTCGGCGTGGCCCTCCAGCAGCGACATCACGGCGGTGAGCCGGCCGAGGATCTCCCGCTGGGCGGGGGTCTGGACGATCTCCACCAGGGAGCGCCCCTCGTCGCCCTCCTCGCCCTCGGGACGCCCGCCGACCAGTGACTGCGCGGCCTCGCGCACCCGCTCCAGCACGGTCATCGGGTCGACGTCGGTCTCGGCGAGGAACGCCTGGATCTCGCCCTCGAGGTGGTCCCGCAGCCAGGGCACGGCGGTGAACTGGGTGCGGTGCGTCTCCTCGTGGAGCGTCACCCACAGGCGGAAGTCGTGCGGCTCCACGTCGAGTTCGCGCTCCACGTGGACGATGTTGGGGGCGACCAGCAGCAGCCGTCCGCCGCCGTTCCCGCCGGCCGGGAGGTCCCGGGTCGCGGGGGCGAACGTCTCGTACTGGCCGAGCACGCGGGACGCCAGGAACGACAGGAGCATGCCCAGCTCCACGCCGGTGACCTTGCCGCCGACGGCGCCCATCACCATGTTGCCGGGGCCCGTGCCGCGCCGCTCCTGCATCTTGTCGAGCAGGGGCTTGAGCAGTTCGCGGAAGCCGGCGACGTTGGCCTTCACCCAGCCGGGGCGGTCCACCACGAGGAGGGGCGTGTCATGGGTCTCGGGCGTGCCGAGGTTCGTGAAGCCGCGGACGTGCTCCTCCGCGGACCGCGCGTGGCGGCGGAGCTCCGCGACGACGGCGCGGGCCTCGTCCCGGCTGACGTCTGGGCCCGGCCGCATGAGCCTGGTCGCGGTCGCGACCGCGAGGTTCCAGTCGACCATGCCGGATGAGGCAGCACCACCGATGCTCGTCATGTGTCAACGGTACGTGAGGGGTGGGGAAACGGGCAGATCCTCACAGCTCGCGGCCGGGCAACGCCCCTCGGGGGCGCGGGGAACTGCGCAGACGTCCAGTGTCCTGCCCTCTCGTTCCCGGGGGCTCCGCCCCCGGACCCCGTTCGCGCAGTTCCCCGCGCCCCTAGAGGCGGCACCCGCACGCCGCCAATGCCGTCGCCGCCTTGTCCAAGGCCGTTTGGGCCGCCTCCGGCCCCACCGTGTCGTTCGCGAGGAACGCGAACGCCAGCAGGCGCCCGTCGCGGTCCACGACCGTGCCCGCGAGCGTGTTGACGCCCGTGAGGGTGCCGGTCTTGGCGCGGACCACGCCCGCCGCTCCGTCCGCGTAGCGGCCGGACAGCGTGCCGGTGAAGTGGGCGACGGGGAGGCCCGTGAGGACGGGGCGCAGTTCCGGGTGGGCGGGGTCGCCCGCCTTGACCAGCAGCGCGGTCAGCAGGCCGGCGGTGAGGCGGCCGCCCCGGTCCAGCCCGCTGCCGTCCTTGATCACGACCCCCTTCACGGGCAGCTTCAGCTGCTTCAGGCGCGCGGTGACCGCCGCACCCGCCCCCGCGAAGTCCGCCGGCTTGCCGGTGGCCACCGCGGTGTGCCGGGCGAGCGCCTCGGCGAGGTCGTTGTCGCTGTTGGTCAGCATGCGCTCGACGAGAGAGGAGAGCGGCGGAGAGGAGACCGTCGCCAGCGTGGTCGCGCGCGTGGTCGACTTCGACGGGCCGGGCGGCGTGGCCGTGATCCCGTGCTCCTTCAGCAGGTCGCCGAAGGTCCTGGCGGCGTCCGCCGCGGGGTCGGCGACGCGCGACACGGGTCCGCTGGAGGAGTCGTCGGTGCGGCCCTCGTCGGCCATCAGGGGGGTGACGGCGGCGAGGTTCGGGTTGACCCCGATCGGGTGGGCCGTGTCCCCCTTGTAGAGGGTCGTGTCGTACGACAGCGTCACCTTGCGCACGCCCCGCTTGGCGAGGGCGGCCGCGGTGCGGGCGGCCAGGTCGCGCAGGCTCGCGGAGCCCTTGGCCTTCTTGCGGGCGGTGAGCGTGGGGTCGCCGCCGCCGACCAGCACGACCTCTTTCGTGTCGGGCTCGTAGACTGTACGGGTGGTGAGCCGGTGGTCCGGTCCCAGCGCGGACAGCGCGGCGACCGCCGTGGCGATCTTCGTGGTGGAGGCGGGGGTGAGCGCGTTCCCCGGGTCCGCACCGTAGAGGCGGCGGCCGGTCGCGGCGTCGACCACGGCGGCGGAGCGGCGGCCCAGCGCCGGGTCCTTCAGCAGGGGGTCGAGGACGGAGGCGAGCGCCTTCCCGGCGGGCGCGGAACGCGCGGCGGTGGCGGTGCCGCCCAGTCCGGTGAGCACGGACGGCGCGGGCGGCGCCTCCTGCGGTCCGCGCGGCGGGGTTCCGGCGCGCGCCCGGGAGCCGTCGTGATCTGTGCCACGCGAGGCGTCCAGGGCCACGGCCCGGTGCCGCTCGGCCGTACGCTGACCCGTGGAGTCCCAGGGGCCGGCGGCGGTCGCCACTCCCGCGGCCAGCGCCAGACCGGCGGTGGCGGCGGTCGCGGTGTACCACCCGGTTGCGGGCCTCGCGATCCGTGGGGCCTGCGGCGATCCCGGCGGGCGCCTCCTGGTGAACCACGGCCCGGTGGCCGCGGCGACCCTCGCCAGACGCGGTCGTACGGCGTCCGCGATCCGCACGACGTGCGGTCCCGCGGCCCGCCAAGGCCTCAGCTCTGGCACGACCACCAGCCCCTTTCGCGATCACACACCTGCGTGAGGGACACTTAACCACCAGAACGATGTGCTGATCATGGAGGAGCGTCCGGTGGAGTTCGACGTCACGATCGAGATCCCGAAGGGTTCGCGGAACAAGTACGAGGTGGACCACGAGACGGGTCGGATCCGCCTGGACCGTCGGCTCTTCACCTCGACCGCCTACCCGACCGACTACGGCTTCGTCGAGAACACCCTCGGCGAGGACGGCGACCCGCTGGACGCGCTGGTCATCCTGGACGAGCCGACGTTCCCGGGCTGCCTCATCCGCTGCCGCGCCGTCGGCATGTTCCGCATGACCGACGAGGCCGGCGGCGACGACAAGCTGCTGTGCGTCCCGTCGACGGACCCGCGTGTGGAGCACCTGCGGGACATCCACCACGTGTCGGAGTTCGACCGTCTGGAGATCCAGCACTTCTTCGAGGTCTACAAGGACCTGGAGCCGGGCAAGTCGGTCGAGGGTGCCAACTGGGTGGGCCGGGTCGAGGCCGAGGCCGAGATCGAGCAGTCCTACAAGCGCTTCAAGGAGCAGGGCGGCCACTGAGCCCCCGCGCCACGCGTCGTGACGACGGGCCGCACGCCAGCGCGTGCGGCCCGTCGTCGCGCTGTGGGCGCATACCGACGCGACAGAGGGCACACTGAAGGACGGTGTCGTCAGCAGGGAGAGAAAGGCACGTGACGGACGCGGAGGACCGCAAGCCGCAGTCGGACGAGGCGAGGAGCGCCTTCGTACCTCCATCCGGTCTCGCCGCGCCGGCCGACAGCGAGTCGTCGACGACGTCCGAGTTCGCCGTGCCCGACGGGCTGGCCGTGCCGAAGCCGGGACCGGAGTCCGAGACCACCTCGGAATTCGCCCTTCCGGACGGTCTGGACGTCGCCCCGGCCCCGCAGCACGAGCCGGAGGGCTCGGCCTTCAGCACGCCCAGGACCTACAGCGCCCGGCAGGCCACGTTCACCCCGCCGACCGGTGTCCCGCTGGTCCGGCTGACCAAGGACGTGCCCTGGCAGGACCGGATGCGCACGATGCTGCGCATGCCGGTGACGGAGCGGCCCCCCACCGAGCCGGTGCAGCGGCACGACGAGTCCGGCCCCGCGGTGCCGCGCGTGCTGGACCTGAGCCTGCGTATCGGGGAGCTGCTGCTGGCCGGCGGCGAGGGCGCCGAGGACGTGGAGGCGGCGATGTTCGCCGTGTGCCGCTCCTACGGCCTGGACCGCTGCGAGCCCACGGTCACCTTCACCCTCCTGTCGGTCTCCTACCAGCCGTCCCTGGTCGACGACCCGGTGACGGCCTCCCGCACGGTGCGCCGCCGCAGCCCCGACTACACCCGGCTGGCGGCGGTCTACCAGCTGGTGGACGACCTCAGCGACGACGAGACCCAGGTGACCCTGGAGGAGGCGTACCGGCGGCTGGCGGAGATCCGCCGTAACCGGCACCCCTACCCGGGCTGGGGCCTGACAGCCGCGAGCGGGCTGCTCGCGGGGTCCGCCTCGGTGCTGGTCGGCGGTGGTCTGCTGGTGTTCGTCGCGGCGGCGGTCGGCGCGATGCTCGGCGACCGGCTGGCCTGGCTGTGCGCCGGGCGCGGGCTGCCGGAGTTCTACCAGTTCACGGTGGCCGCGACGGCGCCGGCCGCGATCGGGGTGGCGCTGACGCTGGCGCACGCGGACGTGAAGGCGTCCGCGGTGATCACCGGTGGGCTGTTCGCGCTGCTGCCCGGGCGGGCGCTGGTGGCGGGCGTGCAGGACGGTCTGACCGGCTTCTACATCACGGCGTCCGCGCGTCTGCTGGAGGTGCTGTACTTCTTCGTCGGCATCGTGATCGGCGTGCTGACGGTGCTGTACTTCGGCGTGCAGCTGGGCGCCAACCTGGTGCCGGACGCCGCGCTCGGCGGGTCGGACCCGCAGCCCGTGCTCCAGATCGCCGCGTCCCTCGGACTGTCGCTGGCCTTCGCCGTGCTGCTCCAGCAGGAGCGGTCCACCGTGCTGATGGTGACGCTGAACGGCGGCGTCGCCTGGGTGGTGTACGGGGCGATGCACTACACGGGCGACATCTCGCCGGTGGCGTCCACGGCGGTGGCGGCCGGTCTGGTCGGTCTGTTCGGGCAGCTGCTGGCCCGCTACCAGTTCGCGTCCGCGCTGCCGTACACGACGGCCGCGATCGGGCCGCTGCTGCCCGGTTCGGCCACGTACTTCGGTCTGCTGGGCATCGCGCAGAACGAGGTGAACCGGGGTCTGACCTCGCTCACCAAGGCGGTGGCGCTGGCGATGGCCATCGCGATCGGGGTGAACCTCGGTTCGGAGATCTCCCGGCTGTTCCTGCGGATCGGCTCCGAGGAAAAGCGACGGGCGGCGAAGCGGACGCGAGGCTTCTAGCCCGCGCACCGCCCGCCGCCCGGCAAGGGTCGCTCCGTGCTCAGTAGCCGCCGTTGTAGGGCTGCTGGCGGTCGTACTGCTGGTTGTACTGCTGCTGGTCGTCGCCGTACGGCTGCTGAGGCGGCTGCTGCTGCGGGTAGCCGTTCGGCCGGCCGCCGTAGGGCGGGTGGGGCTGCTGCTGCGGGTAGCCGCGCTGGCCGCCGTACTGCTGCGGGCGGGGCTGCTGGTGTCCGGGCTGCTGCGGTGCGGCGGCCGGGGCGATGCGGCGCAGCTGGGTGGTGGCGTCGTCCATGACGGGCGGCTGCGCGACGGCCGGGGCCTCGGCGGCGGCGCGCTTCTTCTTGCCGCGCTCGCGCAGGTACTCGACGAGGATCGGCACCACGGAGACCAGGACGATCAGGACGAGGATCGCCTCGACGTTGTTCTTGATGACCCCGATCTGGCCCAGCCAGTAGCCGGCGAGGGTGACGCCCGTGCCCCAGGCGACGCCGCCGATGACGTTGTACGTGAGGAACGTGCGGTACTTCATCCGGCCGGCGCCGGCCACGATGGGCGCGAAGGTCCGCACGATGGGCACGAAGCGGGCCAGGACGATCGCCTTGGGCCCGTACTTCTCCATGAACTCGTGGGCCTTGTCCAGGTTCTCCTGCTTGAAGAGCTTGGAGTTCGGCCGGCTGAACAGCCGGGGCCCGAAGAACTTGCCGATCATGTAGCCGACCTGGTCGCCGATCACGGCGGCGAGCACGATCAGCGTGCAGACCAGCCACAGGGGCTGGCTGATGTAGGTGCCCTCGGCCACGAAGAGACCCGCCGTGAACAGCAGGGAGTCACCGGGCAGGAACGCGAAGAGTCCGGATTCCGCGAAGACGATCAGCAGGATGCCGGGGAGGCTGAAGGTCTCGATCAGATAGTCCGGGCTCAGCCACTCGGGGCCGAGCGCAAGCGTGGTCACGGGGATGTGGCTCCTGCAGCTGGGGGTCAAGGGCGGGGCTGGCTGCCCAAATTATGAACGCAGCCGTAGAAGCCCAGGTTCCGCGGGGGTACCCAGGATGCACTGTGCCCCGCCCCGGGGAAAGCCGCGAGCCGGCGCGGCAGGGGGATCGCCGCTGGTCGTGGCCCGGGACAGGTCCGGGCCACGACCGGTCAGACGGTGTGCCGTACGGCGTTGGCGAGGATCGCGTCCCGCATGTACACGGCGAGACCCGGCTTCGCCTGGTCGATGGTGCGCGTGAACCGCTCGTCGTCGACGTACATCTCGCCCAGGCAGGTGTGCATCTCGTAGCCGCAGTCGTAGTGGTTGCGGGAGATGCCCTGGCGGTGGTCCTCGGCGACGTCCATCGCCGCCTCGGAGTCCGCCGGCTCGCCCGCCTCCATCAGGGCGACGAAGCGCCGGGTCAGGTCGTCGATCTCGTTCTGGATCCGCTGCCAGTCCTCCTTGGTGTAGGAGGCCGTCCGCTCCCGCGACTGGCGGTAGGCGTCGGTGTCGCCCCAGCGCTCCTGGACCTCCTCCTGGTACTGGTCGGGGTCGAAGTCGCCGAAGACCTCGAACTTCTCCTCGGGGGTCAGGTTGATTCCCATCGTGCGTGCCTCCATGGCCTGTTCCACGGCCTCCGCCATCTTCTGCAGCCTCTCGATCCGGGCGGTCAGCAGTTCGTGCTGGCGGCGCAGATGCGCGCGCGGGTCCGCGTCCGGGTCGTCGAGCAGCGCGGCGACCTCGTCGAGCGGGAAGCCGAGCTCGCGGTAGAACAGGATCTGCTGCAGCCGGTCGAGGTCGGCGTCGCTGTACCGCCGGTGCCCCGCGTGGCTGCGCTCGCTCGGCACGAGCAGGCCGATGGCGTCGTAGTGGTGCAGGGTGCGCACCGTGACGCCGGCGAAACCGGCCACCTGTCCTACGGACCAGCTCATGTCCGCTCCTTTCCCTTGCGGGATCCAGGCTGGGTCCTCACGCCACGTGAGGTGCAAGCGCGTTACCGGTTTATCTCTTTCGCCCCCTTTATCGTGTGCGCGTGGCCCAGGACAGCACGCAGTCGGCGCCCGGCACCGCCCCGGCACGCGCCCTCCTGCCGACCATCGTGCCCGCGCTGCTGGTCGGCGCGGTGACGAGCCTGGTCCTGCTGGGGGTGAGCGCGGCCGCCGAGGAGCTGCAGCACGCCCTCTGGCAGGACCTGCCGGACGCGCTCGGCGTCGGGCGTTACTCCGTGGCCTGGATGTTCGCGATGCTGTTCGCCACGGGTGTCGCGGTCGGGCTCGTGGTGTGGAAGGCGCCCGGGCACGCGGGCCCCGACCCGGCGACCACCGGCCTGGAGGCACCGGTGCTGCCGCTTACGGTGCTGCCCGGGCTGCTGCTGGTGACCGGGCTGGTCCTGGCGGGCGGGCCCAGTCTGGGGCCGGAGAACCCGGTCATCGCCGTGAACGTCTCGCTGGCGGTGTGGTTCGGCGCCCGTGTCCTCCCGGCGACGGCACAGCGGGGCTGGGTGGCCCTGGCGGAGGCGGGGACCATCGGGGCGCTGTTCGGCACGCCGGTGGCCGCCGCGCTGGTGATCTCCGAGGCGCTGGCCGGGCAGCGGGTGAAGGGACAGCTGTGGGACAGCCTGTTCGCACCGCTGGCCGCCGCCGGGGCGGGCGCCCTGACCACCACGCTGGTGTCGGAGCCGAGTTTCGACCTGCATCTGCCGCCGTTCGGGCGGCCCGGCTGGGGCGACCTGCTCGCCTCGCTCGTGGTGGCCTCGGCGGGCGCGCTGCTCGGCATGTGTGCCGTGTACGCCTTCCCGTACGTGCACGGCGCGTTCCGGCGGCTGCGGCACCCGATGCTGATGCTCCCGGCCGGCGGGGTGGTCCTGGGCGCGCTCGCGGCCCTGGGCGGGCACCTCACCCTGTTCAAGGGGCTCGACGAGATCGCCGAGCTGGCCGCCGACCCCGACGGCTGGACGGCGGGCGAGTTCGCCGTGATGACGGTGGTGAAGCTGGCCGCGCTGCTGGTCGCCGCGTCCTGCGGCTTCCGCGGAGGGCGGATCTTCCCGTCGGTGTTCGTGGGGACGGCGCTGGGCCTGTGCGCGCACGCGCTGGTGCCCGGGGTGCATCCGGCCGTCGGGGTGTCGTCGGGCGTCCTGGGTCTGCTGCTCGCCGTCACCCGGCAGGGCTGGGTGAGCCTGTTCGTCGCGGCCGTCCTGGTCGCCTCCCCCGGCATGCTCGCCCTGCTCTGTCTCGCCTCCCTCCCCGCCTGGCTGCTCGTCACCGGCCGCCCGCACATGCAGCTGCGGCCGGACGGGACGGCCGTCAGATGACCCCCGCTCCCCCGGCGGACCCGCCCGGGCCGCCCCACCCCTACGGAGGACCCATGCCGCTGCACCCCGGCCGGCCGGCCGGTGAGCGCCCGATGTCCGTCAACCCCTTCCTGGGGCCCGCGAACCCGGTCGGGGGGATGGCCGAGGCGCCGCCCAGGCACCGGCTGCCCGACGGACCGATGGCCCCGTCGACGGCGTACCAGCTGGTGCACGACGAGCTGATGCTGGACGGCAACGCGCGGCTGAACCTGGCCACCTTCGTCACCACCTGGATGGAGCCGCAGGCCGGGGTGCTGATGATGGAGTGCCGCGACAAGAACATGATCGACAAGGACGAGTACCCGCGCACCGCCGAGCTGGAGCGGCGCTGCGTGGCGATGCTCGCCGACCTGTGGAACGCGCCCGACCCGGCGGCGGCCGTGGGCTGTTCGACCACCGGGTCCAGCGAGGCGTGCATGCTGGCGGGGCTGGCCCTGAAGCGGCGCTGGGCGCTGCGCAACGCGGATCGCTACCCCTCGCGGGAGGCCCGCCCCAACCTGGTGATGGGCGTCAACGTCCAGGTCTGCTGGGACAAGTTCTGCACGTTCTTCGAGGTGGAGCCCCGTCAGGTGCCCATGGAGGGCGACCGGTTCCACATCGACCCGGCGGCCGCGGCGGAGCTGTGCGACGAGAACACCATCGGGGTCGTCGGCATCCTCGGCTCCACCTTCGACGGGTCCTACGAGCCGGTCGCGGAGCTGTGCGCGGCCCTGGACGACCTCCAGGAACGCACGGGACTGGACATCCCCGTGCACGTCGACGGGGCGTCCGGGGCGATGATCGCGCCGTTCCTCGACGAGGACCTGGTGTGGGACTTCCGCCTGGAGCGGGTGGCGTCGGTCAACACCTCGGGGCACAAGTACGGGCTGGTCTACCCGGGCGTGGGCTGGGTGCTGTGGCGGGACGCGGCGGCGCTGCCCGAGGAGCTGGTGTTCCGGGTGAACTACCTGGGCGGCGACATGCCCACCTTCGCTCTGAACTTCTCCCGGCCGGGCGCCCAGGTGGTGGCGCAGTACTACTCCTTCCTGCGGCTGGGCCGGGACGGCTACCGCGCGGTGCAGCAGAACGCGCGGGACGTGGCCACGGGACTGTCCGCGCGGATCGAGTCGCTGGGCGACTTCCGGCTGCTCACCCGGGGCGACGAGCTGCCGGTGTTCGCGTTCACCACCGCACCGGACGTGACGTCGTTCGACGTGTTCGACGTGTCGCGGCGGCTGCGGGAGAACGGCTGGCTGGTGCCCGCGTACACCTTCCCGGCGAACCGTCAGGACCTCGCGGTGCTGCGGGTGGTGTGCCGCAACGGCTTCTCGGAGGACCTGGCCGACCTGTTCGCCGAGGACCTGACCCGGCTGCTGCCGGACCTGCGGAGCCAGTCGCACCCGCTCACCCGGGACCGGAACGCGGCGACCGGGTTCCACCACTGAGCCGGGGCCTGTCCGGCACGATCCGTCGGACAGGCACGGGTGGGGTCCGGCCCCCTTCCGTACGGGAGCCGGACCGCGCGTGCCCTATCTGCTCAGCCGGGCGAACCGCCGTACCGCCGGCGGGAGGAACACCGCGAGCAGCACGAGCAGCCACAGGATCGCGGCCCCCGCACGCCCGGACTCGGCGCCCGGCACACCGGACAGGTGCCGTACGGCCGCGGCCGTGCGGGAGACCGGGTTCCACCCCGCGGCCGTCGCGAGCCGGCCGGGCATCGACCCGGGGACGGTTTGCGCTCCTGGTAGCCGTGGGCCCGCCCGTGCCGGCGCACCGCGCCGAGCACGGGAAGACGGATCACTGACATGCCGACCGCCGTAGGCCGCACCCGGACGGCGCCGGGAGCGGCCCACGTGTGCGAGCGGGGCGGCTCAGAACGGGAAGCCGCTGCGGCCGTGCTGCACGGAGATCCACTTGGTGGTGGTGAAGGCGTCCAGCATGGTGTCGCCGTTCAGCCGGCCCAGGCCCGAGTGCTTCTCGCCGCCGAAGGGGACGATCGGCTCGTCGTGCACGGTGCCGTCGTTGACGTGGAACATCCCGGTGTCGATCCGCCGCGCGAACCGCACGCCCCGCTCGACGTCGGCGGTGTGCACGGCGCCGCTGAGGCCGTAGGGGGTGTCGTTCACCAGGCGCACCGCCTCCTCCTCGCCGTCGAACGGGACGAGGAAGGCGACGGGACCGAAGACCTCCTGCCGCAGCAGGGCGGAGTCGGCGGGCAGCCCGGTGAGGACGGACGGCTCGACCAGGTTGGCGCTGCGCCCGCCGCGCACCAGGGCGGTGGCGCCCTCGGCGAGGGCCTGCTCGACGACGCCGGCGAGGGCCTCCGCCTGGCGGGAGTTGATCACCGGGCCGATGACGGTCTCCGGGTCGCGCGGGTCGCCGGCCTTGAGCGAGCGCACCTTGGCGACGAACTTCTCGGTGAACTCGTCGGCCACCGCCCGGTCGACCAGGACGCGGTTGGCGGCCATGCAGACCTGGCCCTGGTGGACGTACCGGCTGAACACGGCGGCGTCCACGGCGTAGTCCACATCGGCGTCGTCCAGCACCACCAGCGCGCTGTTGCCGCCCAGCTCCAGCACCGCGCGCTTGAAGTGGGAGGCGCAGACGGTCGCGACGTGCCGGCCGACCCCGTCGGAGCCCGTGAAGGAGATGACCCTCGGCACCGGGTGCTCGATGAAGGCGTCGCCTATCTCCGCGATGTCGGTGATCACGACGTTGAGCAGCCCGGCGGGCAGCCCCGCGTCCTCGAAGATCTTCGCGACCAGGGAGCCGCCGACGACCGGGGTGTCCTGGTGCGGCTTGAGCACCACGCCGTTGCCCAGCGCGAGCGCGGGGGCGACGGACTTCAGCGCCAGCAGGAAGGGGAAGTTGAAGGGGCTGATCACGCCGACCACACCGACCGGCTCGCGGTAGACGCGGTTCTCCTTGCCGTCCACCGGCGAGGGGAGGATCCGGCCCTCGGGGGCCAGCGCCAGGTGCACCGACTCGCGCAGGAACTCCTTGGCGAGGTGCAGCTCGAAGGCGGCCTTCAGCCGGGTGCCGCCCAGCTCGGCGACGATCGCCTCGGCGATCCGCTCCTCGCGCTCCTCGACCAGCCGGAGCGCCTTCTCGAACACCGCGCGGCGGGCGTAGGGGCTGACGGACGCCCATTCCTTCTGCGCGCGGGCCGCCGCCCGGTACGCCTGGTCGACCTCGTCGACCGTGGCAATGGTGATCGACGCGAGCTTCTCGTCGTCGTACGGGTTGAAGTCGATGATGTCCCAGGAGCCGGTGCCGGGGCGCCACTCACCGTCGATGTACTGCTGAGCCAGGTCGGTGAAGTACGACGACATGTGATCCCTCGATCCCTCGCTGCGTCAGCAGAAATACGATCAGCACACCGGGGTGTGATCACACGTCATCGTACTTGTGTGCAACGGGAGTTGAAGGGGGCCTTGAGACAGCTGGGGGCGCCCTCAGGACAGCTGGAGCAGTCCCCGGAGCAGGTCACGGCTCTCGGCGGGACCCGGGCTGTCGTGCTGCAGCTCCTTGAGCGCCTTCTCGTACTGGGCCACGTCCTCGGGCTTGTCCAGGTAGAGGGCGCTGGTCAGCTGCTCCAGGTACACCACGTCCGACAGGTCGGACTCGGGGAAGCTGAGGATGGTGAAGGCGCCGGACTCCCCGGAGTGGCCGCCCATGCTGAACGGCACCACCTGAAGGCGGACGTTGGGCCGCTCGGAGACGTCGATCAGATGCTGGAGCTGGCCGCGCATCACCGCGCGGTCGCCGTAGGGCCGGCGCAGCGCGGCCTCGTCGAGCACCACGTGGAACTCGGGGGCGTTCTCCGCGAGCAGGTACTTCTGCCGCTCCAGACGCAGCGCCACCCGGCGCTCCACGTCGGCGTCGCTCGCGCTCTTCATGCCGCGCCGCACCACCGCGCGCGCGTACTCCTCGGTCTGCAGCAGACCGTGCACGAACTGCACCTCGTAGGCGCGCAGCAGCGAGGCCGCGCCCTCCAGGCCGACATAGGTGGGGAACCAGCTGGGCAGGACGTCCGAGTAACTGTGCCACCAGCCCGCCACGTTGGCCTCCTTGGCCAGGGAGACCAGCGAGGCGCGCTCCTGCTCGTCCGTGATGCCGTACAGCGTCAGCAGGTCTTCCACGTCCCTGGTCTTGAAGCTCACCCGGCCCAGCTCCATCCGGCTGATCTTCGATTCGGAGGCGCGGATCGAGTAGCCCGCGGCCTCGCGCGTGATCCCCCGCGCCTCACGCAGTCGCCTGAGTTGTGATCCGAGCAGCATGCGCCGCACCACCGATCCCGGCTCTCCCGCGCTCACGTTCGACAGCCTCCCCAACGTCTTCAAGGCCCGCAGTCTGCCACTAAAACACTCCGAGCAGTACTCGCCCGATTACACAAACGGAATTCGGCCGCTCGATCCGGTCAGGAAGCGGCACGGAACGGGCACCGCACCGCAACGAGGGGGTAAGAGAACAGCCAGGAGAAGACGCCTGGATGACGGAAAAATTACCCAAAAACCAGAACGGCAGGGCTGATTTCGGTCAGCTGCACGTGCATCTGCCCTTGCATCTGGTGTGCGCATCCGAAACCATGGTCCCCGCACCACCGCCGCCTCGCTACGACCGCGAATTCCCGGGAGTGCCTCGCATGGGGACGAATGGATCGACCATGCTCCAGCCGTTACGGCAGGGCCTTCCGCCGTTGAACCTCGCGGCCGCCTCCGACGCCGCCTCCTGCGCCCTGCACGCCCGCTACGAAGCGGTGCGCGAGGCACGGCAGTTCACCCGGGGCACGCTCGACCAGTGGCACCTCGGCGAACGCTTCGACGACGTCTGTCTGGTGGTCTCCGAGCTCGTCACCAACGCCCTGCGCCACGCCCTGCCCGCGAACACCCCGCGCCTGGCCGGACCGGAGCCCCCGGTACGGCTGCACCTGATGCGGTGGACCGAGCGCCTGGTGTGCGCGGTGCGCGATCCCAGCGACGAGGGCCCGGTCGCCCGGGAGGCGGAGGACCTGTCCGACGACTGCTCCGCCGAGTCGGGGCGCGGACTGTTCCTGGTCGACTCCTTCAGCGACAGCTGGGGCTGGCACCCGCTGGCCGGCGCGCTCAGCGGCAAGGTCGTGTGGGCGCTGTTCCGGCTCCCGCAGCCCTGATCTCCGTACGGCGCACGCGCGTGCCGTTTGTCTACGCGCGTCACTCCCGAGGGGGCCGCGGGTGCGGGCGGCCCGGCCGCCTCAGCCTGCGACCAGGTGGTCGAACTCGCCGTCCTTCACGCCGAGCAGCATGGCCTCGATCTCCGCGCGGGTGTAGACGAGCGCGGGGCCGTCGGGGAAACGGGAGTTGCGCACCGCGACCTCCCCGCCCGGCAGCCGGGCGAACTCCACGCAGGACCCCTGCGAGTTGCTGTGCCTGCTCTTCTGCCAGGCCACACCGTCCAACCGGGTGGCCGCCATGCCGTTGTACACGCCGGACGCGCCGGCACCCTCGTGCCCGTCACCGTCGTACACGTCGTGGTCCACAGGTCGCTCCCCGCTGGTGCACTGGCTGATGTGACCATTGATGCACTGATCAACTGACCCGGATCATAGCTGCGTTCACGTGCATATGCATGGACGGATGCACGTGCACGAGGGGTGTCGGCGCGGTTACAGCCCCACCCGTCGCACGGTGCCCGCTTCGACGGACGTTTTACCGGGCCCCCGCTGCCTTAGAGACGCACGCGGGGGCGTTTGTGTTCCCTCATGTGCCCTTCCGATGGGTGGGCGGTGATGTGTTCCGGGCGGCACGGCGGCGATGGTGCGAGGTGCGTCACGCAACCCTGGCCGGGCGCGGGGCGGTTCCTGTTAGCTGACACCGGCGGTCCGGCCGCCCGGCCGGCGCCAGGGAGGGGACCAGCGGTGACTGTGGAGGCTTCGGTGGCACACACAGGTCCGGTGCGCACGGGTCCGGTGCGCACGGGTCCGGTGCGCACGGGTCCGGTGCGCACGGGTCCGGTGCACACAGGTCCGGCGCCCACGGGTCCGGTACCCGCGGGCGGAGGGCGTTCCCGGCGGGCCCGGTGGACGGTCGCGGCCGTGGGTCTGGCCGGCGCGCTGACGCTGACGGCGTGCGGCGGTGACGGCGACGGCTCGGACGGCTCCTCGGCCACGCCCGCCCCGTCCGTCACCCGGACCGCGGACACCGGCGGCGGCACGGGCGGCTCGGACAAGGCCCCGGCCGGCGACCTCCAGGGCAGCTGGCTCACCACCGCGGACGGCAAGGCGGTGGTCCTGATGGTCAACGGCGAGGAGGCGGCCCTCTTCGCCACGGGCGGCACGGTGTGCAGCGGCACGGCGAAGGGCGACACCGACGCGACGATCACCTTGAAGTGCCCCGCTGGCAACGCCGACCGCACGAAGGGCACGGTGACCTCGGCCGACGGTAAGTCGCTCACGATCACGTGGGACGGCGCGGCGGGCGAGGAAACGTACACCAAGGCAGAGGGCGGCTCGTTGCCGCCGGGACTGCCTACGGAGGGGCTGGGCTCGTAGGAACCGGAGGGCCGCACCACCGCCGCCTGCGGGCAGTCGTGCCGCTTGGGGCGGCACGGGTGGGCGCAGGCGGCCCGCAGACGGCACCGCACCCCCGCCCGCCCGCACTGCCCCCGCGTCACGACAACGGCCTACGCCCCCGCACCTGCGCCCGCTCCGCCGCCCGTACCCCTTCGTCCCACCCCGCCGCATCCCGCACCCCACGCAACCGCGTAGTGGTCGTCTCCGGGAACAGCCGAGCCACCCGCTCCCCCACGGCAACCTCCCGCGACGCCAGCACAGGCAACAGTTCCTCCCCCGCAGCCGCCTCAGCGGCAACCGCCGCCAACCGCATCCCCACCCGGTGGGCGTACGCAGCCAGAAACGCCTGCCGAAACGCCTTCGTCCGCTTCCGCCCGCCCGCCCGCTGCGCGGCCTCCGCCTTCGTCATCGCCCCGCTCGCCTGCACCAGCAGCGAGGTGTACAGCAGCTCGACCGCCTCGAGGTCGGCCGCGAACCCGACCACCGTCGAGAACCCGAACGCCTCGTTCCACACCGCCCGGCAGTGGTTCGCCGAGGCCACCGCGTCCAGCAACACCGCCTTGGCCTGCTCGTACGGCGCATCCACCCCGATCCGGACGGCCTCCGGCCCCTCAACAACAACCGCCTTCGCGGCGAGCAACGCCTCGTCGATGCTGTGCCGCGCCATCAGCTCCTGCGCCTTGGCGCTCAGCGCCTCCGCCTCCTCCGGGAACCCGGTCGCCTCGGCCTTCGCCAGCAGCGCCCGGATCCGCCCGAGCATCCGCGACTCAGGCTTCCGCTCGCGCCCACCGGGCGAAGGCGACCCCGCCGACCCAGCCGCCCCCGCAGCCTGGTCGAGCGGCTCCAACGCGGGCAGCCGCAACAACAGCCGATACAACTCCAGAACAGTGGTCGCGTACGAAAACCGATCCCCGCGCGCCCCCGCGTCACCTGTCGGCACCTCGGCGACCTGCGCATCCCACCGGGCCCCCCGCGCCCGCCCCTCGGCCGCCTCCCTCCGCGCCTGAGCGCGAATCAACGAACCGACCAGACGCACATGCGTCTCGTCCAGCTCCCGCCGCACCACCCGCACGACGTCCGCGGGCTGCCACCCCCGCTTCCAGGCGGACGCGACGAATTCCTCGCCGCGCCGGGCGAGTTCGGCGTCCGCCGAGGGGTCGGCGGCGAGCAGGGACGCCCCCGTGTCGAGGGTGTCGTCGCCCGAGTCGTACAGGGCGGAACGGAAGGCGCGGTCGACGGTGCCGGACGTACTCACACGGCCGATCGTGCCACGCCGGCCCACATCACCCGGAAGTGTCAACCGCGGGTTGACGCCCCGTCACTGTCAACTTACGGTTGACACATGACGACGAACCCAGCCATCAAGTCCACCGTCCGTCTCGACGACCTCATCGCGGCCATCAAGACGGTCCATGACGAACCCCTCGAACAGCTTCAGGACGCGGTGCTCGCCGGCGAGCACCTCGGCGACGTCGCGGACCATCTGATCGGCCACTTCGTCGACCAGGCCCGCCGCTCCGGCGCCTCCTGGACCGACATCGGCAGGAGCATGGGCGTCACCCGGCAGGCCGCCCAGAAGCGCTTCGTCCCCCAGGGCGGCAACGACCTGGACCCCAGCCAGGGCTTCAACCGCTACACGCCCCGCGCCCGCAACACGATCATGGCCGGGCACAACGAGGCGAAGGCCGCCCGCAGCGCCGAGATGGGTCCGGAGCACCTGATCCTCGGGCTGCTCGCCGAGCCGCAGGGCCTGGCCGTCAAGGCGGTCACCGAGCAGGGCGTCACCGTGGACGCGGTCCGCGAGGCCGCGCGCGCGGCGCTGCCGCCCGCCGTCGAGGACGCCCCGGAACTGGTGCCGTACAACCCGGCGGCCAAGAAGGTGCTGGAGCTGACGTTCCGCGAGGCGCTGCGCCTCGGCCACAACTACATCGGCACCGAGCACATCCTGCTGGCCCTCCTCGAGCACGAGAACGGCGCCGGCGTGCTCAGCGGCCTCGGCGTCACCAAGGACGCCACCGAGCGGTACGTGACCGAGATCCTCGCGCAGTACGTGGAGACGACCACGGGGGACGAGCCGGAGCGGCAGGACTGACGCCGGGCCCCGACCCGCTCCCACCAGGCCGTTGTCACACCCCCCTGCGACACTCGCGTACATGTCCGGCAGGTGGGCGCTCGCTCCGGCCGAGGACGGTGGCGTGGACGTCGCCCCCCTCGGACCGGACGGGCTGCCCTCCGGCCCGGTGCGGCGCGAGGCGGACCTCGCCGAGGCCGTGCGGAGCCGCCCGGGCGTCACCCGGTGGGTGTGGCGGTCCACGGCCGAGGTGTACCCGCGTCTGCTCGCCACGGGGGTGCGAGTGGAGCGGGCGTACGACGTCGAGGCCGCCGAGACCCTGCTCCTCGGCCACGAGGGGCGGTACGGGGAGCCGCGTTCGGCTGCGGCCGCGCTGGCCCGGCTGCGCGGCGGACCCGTGCCGCCCGACCCGCCGCAGCGGCAGGCGGAGCCGGGGGCGCAGTCGTCGCTGTTCGACCCCCAGGCGGCCCCGCTGCCGCTGGGGGACCTGCTCGCGGTCTACGCCGAGCAGCAGCGGCGCACCGACGCCACCGCGCACCCCGACCGGATGCGGCTGCTGACCGCTGCCGAGTCGGCGGGCATGCTGATCGCCGCCGAGATGAACCGCGCGGGGCTGCCCTGGCGGGCGGACGTGCACCGCGCGCTGCTGCACGACCTGCTGGGCGAGCGGTACGCGGGCGGCGGCGAGCCGCGTCGGCTGGCAGAGCTGGCGGAGGAGGTGTCGGCCGCCTTCGGCCGCAGGGTCCGGCCCGATCTGCCGGCCGACGTGATCAAGGCGTTCGCGCAGGCGGGCATCAAGGTGACGTCCACCCGCCGCTGGGAGCTGCGGTCGGTGGACCATCCGGCGGTGAAGCCGCTGCTGGAGTACAAGAAGCTGTACCGGATCTGGGTCGCGCACGGCTGGTCCTGGCTCCAGGACTGGGTGCGCGACGGCCGCTTCCGCCCCGAGTTCCTCGCGGGCGGCACGGTGACAGGACGCTGGGTCACCCATGGCGGGGGCGCCCTGCAGATCCCCAAGGTGATCCGCCGCGCGGCGGTCGCCGACCCGGGGTGGCGGCTCGTCGTCGCCGACGCCGACCAGATGGAGCCGCGGGTGCTGGCGGCGATCTCCCGCGACCCCGGGCTGATGGAGGTGGCCGGCCGGGAGAGCGACCTCTACCAGGCGGTGTCCGAGCGGGCCTTCTCCGGCGACCGCGACCGCGCCAAGATCGCCGTGCTCGGCGCGGTGTACGGGCAGACCTCCGGCGACGGCCTGAAGAATCTGGCCGCGCTGCGCCGGCGCTTCCCCAAGGCCGTGGCGTACGTCGACGAGGCGGCGCGCGCGGGCGAGGAGGGCCGGCTGGTGCGCACCTGGCTGGGCCGCACCTGCCCGCCGGCCGCGCGGACGACGGACGACGCGGCGGAGGAGGCGGGCATCCCGGTGGCGGGGGACGAGCCGGACTCCGAGGCGGCCCGCGCGTGGACCCCCGGCTACGCCTCGACGGACGCCCGCGCCCGGGGCCGCTTCGCCCGCAACTTCGTGGTGCAGGGCAGCGCGGCCGACTGGGCGCTGCTGCTGCTCGCCGGGCTCCGTCAGGCGCTCACCGGCATGGCGGCGGAGCTGGTCTTCTTCCAGCACGACGAGGTGATCGTGCACTGCCCCGAGGAGGAGACGGAGGCGGTGACGGCGGCGATCCGCGAGGCCGCCGAACAGGCGGGACGGATCGCGTTCGGTCGGACGCCGGTACGGTTCCCGTTCACCACGGCGGTGGTCGAGTGCTACGCCGACGCGAAGTGACACCCCGACGCGGAGTGCGCGCAGGGCTCCGCCGCCCGTTCGCGGGCGTAGTCCCGCACCAGGTCGTACGGCTCGAAGCGCCCGTACACGGTCTCCTCCAGCAGTGCCACGCCGGCCAGCCGCTCCAGCGCCGCCTCCGCCCGTGCCTCGTCGACGCCGGTGAGGCGGGCCAGCGACGGGGCGTCGTAGGAGGGCAGGTCGAGGGCGCCGATGTGGCGCAGGACGAGGGCGGCGTCCTGGTCGGTGCGGTGCTCGGAGGCGGTGAGCGCGTCGAAGGCGGCGTCCAGGGAGCGGCGGACGCCGAGGTCGTCGTGGTCGAGGAGGTCCAGCCGGCTGTCGGCGCCGGCGAGCCGGGCGGCGAGCGCGTCCGGGGTGAGGGACCGGCGGGCGGCGAGCCGGGCGGCGAGCGCGTCCGGGGTGAGGGACCGGCGGGCGGCGAGGCGGGCGGCGACGACCCGCAGCGCCAGGGGGAGCCGGCCGGTGAGGGCGACCAGCGGGTGCCGGGCGGTGATCCCGTCCCGCCCGGACGCGGCGCACAGCAGCGCGGCGCTCTCCTCGTCGCTCAGTGGCCGGAGGGGGAAGCGGGCGGCGCCGTCGAGGGCGGTGAGGGGTGACCGGCTGGTGACGAGGACGCCGCAGCCGGGCCCCGCAGGCAGCAGCGGCCGCACCTGGGCGGCGCTCACCGCGTCGTCCAGCACGAGCAGGGTGCGGCTGGGCGCGAGCAGGGACCGCAGCAACGCGGAGGCGGCGTCGGGCTGTTCGGGGACGTCACCGGAGCAGACGCCGAGGTCGCGGAGAAGTGAGGCGAGGGCCTCTGCGGTGGTCAGAGGCTTCGCACCCGGCTCCGTGGCGCGCAGGTTGAGGTAGAGCTGACCGCCGCTGAAACGTTCCTCCAGGTTGTGCGCGACCTGGAGCGCAAGGGCGGTCTTGCCGACGCCGGCGGTCCCGCTGAGGACGACGGCACCGGTCACGTACGTCCCGGAGAGCACCCGGGCGACGCCCTCCCGTACGTCGGCACGCCCGACGAAGTGGGCAGGTGCGGGCGGGAGTTGCGCGGGCCGTACCCACCGGGACGCGCCGTCCCGCGTCCCGCTCCCCCGCAGCACCTCCACATGGGCCTCGCGCACGGGCTGACCCGGCTCCACGCCGAGTTCGTCGGCGAGCCGGGCGCGCAGATCGCGGTGGACGACGAGGGCCTCTGCCTGACGGCCGGTGCGGTGCAGGGCGAGCATCAGCTGACGGTGGTAGGCCTCCCGCAGCGGATGCTCGGCGGCCAGGGCGGACAGCTCGGGCACGAGGTCGGCCAGGCTTTCGTCGCCCAGGGCGAGTTCGGCGTCGTAGCGCCACTCGTGGAGCAGCAGTCGCGCCTCCTCCAGGCGGCGCACGAGGGCGTACCCGCCCACCTCGGGGGCCGGCCCGCCCAGCGGCATCCCCCGCCACAGTCCGAGCGCGGCCCGGCACTCGCGGCGCACCCGCTCCCAGTCGCCCTCGGCACGGGCGGAACGGGCGGCGGAGACATGGGCGTCGAAGACCTGGACGTCGAGTTCGCCGTCGTCGACACGGAGGACGTACCCCGTGGGCGCGGTGAGGAGCCGTCCGGGCTCGCCGAGGAGGCGGCGCAGCCGGGCGACGTGGTTGTGCAGTGAGGGCAGCGCGGAGACGGGCGGCGCCCCGCCCCACAGGGCGTCCTTCAGCGCCTCGACGGAGACGACCCGCCCGGCGTCGAGCAGCAGGACGGTCAGGAGGGTACGGAGTTTGGGGCTGGTGACGGGGACGACGGGGGTGCCGTCGCGGGTGCGGGGGGCGCGCCCGGGGGGTGACTGACCGGGCGTCGGCTCACCGCCGAAGAGAACAGGCGTCCCCAGCAGTCCGAAGCGCAGGCCGCGCCGTGTCACGCCGCACCACTGCCTTCCGGGTGGCCGAGGGGAAATCCATTGGCCTTATGTTAGCCGTCCGTTGGCAAGGTTTGATGTGATCACAACATCGGATCCGGTCGGGGGTGCGCGCGTAGGACGCGCAACTCGGGGGAGTGTCGCCGCCGGCCGATCCGCTTCACGAGGACCCGGTCGCCAGAGGTGAACGACCGGGGCCTCGTTCTTTCCGGTCCCGCCTTCCTCACGGGTCAGCCGGCCCGCACCGGCCCCTCCGTGGCGGCGAGCCCCTCGACCGCCTGCTTGTGCTCCTTCGGGTACCGGTCGGCGCCCGGCACGGACAGCGCGACCCGGAACTGCTCCCGGGCCTCCGCGGTCCGCCCCGCCGCCCGGTAGGCACGGCCCAGCCGGCACCGCAGGTCCATCTCGCGCCGGTCGTGGTCGGGGTCGTCGAGCGGACCCGGTGTCCCGTGCTGCGCGAGGGCGCGCCGGAACACCTCGGCCGCCGCGTCCAGGTTCCCCGCGTTGTGCTCCGCCGTGCCGAGCCGCGCCAGCGTGAGGGTGTGCAGGAGGACGTCACCGGTCCGCTGGATCAGGTCGGCCACCCGGCGGAACAGGACCCTGGCCGCCGACGGGTCGAGGTAGAGGTGCAGATCGAGGTTCGAGGTCAGCGCCCTGCTCAGGGCCCGCGGGCGGCCGATGGCCCGGCCGCGGGTGTGGGCGTCCCGGAAGCAGGCCAGCGCCTCCTCGTCCCGGCCCTGGCGGTGGCGGACGAACCCGAGGGCGAAGGAGGCCATGGCGACGAGCCAGTGGTCGTCGTACCGCTCGGCGAGCTCCCGCCCCGCGACGAGCACGGACACCCCTCCCTCGACCTGGCCGGCGTCCGGCCCTGTGGCTCCCGGCCCGGCGGTCGTCCCCAGCCCGACCGTCGCCCCGAGCCCGGTCATCGCCCCGAGTCCCACGAGGGCCCGCCCCTCCTCGTGCGGCTCCCCGCGCTCACGGCCGAGGACGAGCGCGGTCCGCAGATGACGGCAGGCCTCGGGGAAACGCGCTCGGTGGGTGAGGGTGTAGCCGAGGCAGTTGTGCAGCGCGGGCGCCATCCGCCGGTCCGACGCCGCGTCGGCGTACGGCAGCGCGGTCTCGAGGGCCGCCTGGCACTCGTGGAGGCGGCCGCGGCCGACGAAGTGGTCCGTCAGGGCCTCCGCGATCCAGCAGGCGTGGTCGGTCTCGCCGGACGCCACGGCGTGCGCGATGACGTCGACCAACTCCCCGCCGGCCTCGTCCAGCCACACCGCGGCCTCCCGCCAGCCGGTGAACGACGTCCCGGACGGCCCGGGCCCGGTGGGATAGCCGCCGGCGCCCCAGTCACTGGCCACGCGGGCCGCGTCCAGGTAGAGACGCAGCGCCGCCTCACGTGCCGGCCCCGCCTCGCCGGGCTCGGCCTCGGCCAGCCGGCGCGCGTGGACCCGCACCAGGTCGTGCAGCCGGTATCGCCCCGGCCGGGGCTGCTGCAACAGGCTCGTGTCGACCAGGCTCTCCAGGATTCGCTCGGCGTCCCGGGCGGGCCGGCCGAGCATCGCCGCGGGGGTGCGCACGTCGAACTCCACCGTCGGCGCCAGCCCCAGCGTCCGGAACCCCCGCCGCTGCTCCGGCGGCAACTGGTCGTACGACAGCCGGAACGCCGCCTCCACGCTGCGGTCGCCCGCGCTGAGTTCGCCAAGGCGCCCCTCGTCGTCCGTCATCCGCTCCACCAGGTAGGCCAGCGACCAGGCGGGCCTGGTCTGCAGCCGCGTGCCCGCGATGCGCAGCGCCAGCGGCAGCCCGGCGCACAGCCGGACCAGTTCCCGGGTCGCCTCCGGTTCCTGGTCCGTCCGCTCCCGGCCGACGATGTGCCGCAGCAGGGAGGCCGCCTCGCCGGGGCCGAGGGTCTCCAGGGTGACCCGGCGGTCGGCGTCCAGGCCCGCGAGCCGCTGCCGGCCGGTGACGATCACCCTGCTGCCGGGTCCCGCGGGCAGCAGCGGCCGGATCTGCCGGGTGCCGGCGGCGTCGTCGAGGACGAGCAGCAGACGCAGCGGGCTGGTGACGGCCCGCCAGGCGGTCATGAGGTCGTCGAGGTCGTCCGGCACCTCGCTGCCGTCCGCGCCGAGGGAGCGCAGCAGCCGCCGCAGCACGCGTTCCGGCGCGGGTCTGCCGCGTTCGCGGCTGTGTGCGTGCAGGTCCACGAAGAGGCACCCGTCGGGGTAGCGGTCGCGGATGCGGTGGGCCGCCCGCACGACGAGGGCGGTCTTGCCGACCCCGGCGGGACCGTCAACGGCGACGACGGAGACGGCGTCGTCGGGGTCCGGACCGGTCAGGACGGACAACTCGTCCTCTCGCCCCACCAGTTGCCCGGTGTCGCCCGGCAGCTGATTGACGGGGCGCCGAGGGGCGGGCGGCTGCAGGGCGACGACCTGACGCTCGGCGGCGGTGCCGAGAAGCGTGCCGTCGTCCTGACGCAGCACGGCCTCGTACACACGCCGCAGCTCCTCCCCGGGGTCGACGCCCAGCTCGTCGGCGAGACGCCGGCGCATGTCCTCGTAGGCGTGGAGGGCCTCCGCCTGGCGTTCGCAGCCGTAGAGGGCGCGCATGCGCAGGGCCAGCACCGACTCGTCGTACCGGTCGGACTCGGGCAGGCGGGCCAGGTCGTCCAGGGCGTCGCCGTACCGCCCGAGATCGACCAGGCAGGAGAGCCGGGCGAGCCTCAGGGTGCGCCGCCGCTCGAGGAGCCGTTCCCGCTCGGCCGCGGCGAACGGCCCGGAGAGGTGGGCGAGCGGCTCGCCCTGGAACAGCGCGAGGGCGTCGGTCAACTGCCCGGCTGCTCCAGCCAGATCACCGCTCGCCTTGGTCCGCAGCGCCCGGTCCCCCAGCTCGGCGAGGTCGGTCAGATCAAGGCGGACGTCGTCGAGGACGAAGCGGTACCAGCCCTTGCCGCTGCGGATCACCGACTCCGTGTGGCGGGTCCCGGCCCGGTCGAGCGTCCTGCGCAGCGGATTGACGTGACTGGCCAGCACCTTGGTGCCGGACGCGGGCGGGTCGGCTCCCCAGACGCCGTCGAGCAGTTGCTCGTGACTGACCACGGCGCCGTCGCGGAGCAGCAGGGCGGCCAGCACGGTCTGCCGTCGGACGGGCCCCAGGGCCAGAGGCTCCCCGTCCCGCCAGGCCCGCAGCGGGCCGAGCACCTCGATGCGCAGCCGCTGAGAATTCCCGCCCAACCCGAGCCTCCGCTCCCGCACTTCATCGCCAGTTCATCAGCATTGCAGCACCTGCGGACACAGTGGCCGTGCGAAAGCGCACAACCCGCACATCCGAAGGGGACCCACGTTGACCGGAGCGGAACTGGTGGCCACCGCGCTGACGACCGGAGCGGCGGCCGCCCTGACGGGCCCTGCCCGCGGAACCGTCCACGACCTCCACGACGCGCTGAGGCAGGCGGTCCGCCGCCGCCTGACGTCCCCCGACACCACGGCCGGCCCCTACGCCGTCCGCGTCCTCGACGCGCATGCGTCGGACCCGGACGTATGGGGGACGCGACTGCTGCGCGTGCTGGACGCGTGCGGTGCGGACGAGGACGCCGAGATCCTGAGGACGGCCCGGGCGCTCCTGCGCGCGGAACGCATCCCGGCCGGACCGGCGGCGGACGCGTACTGAACGAAAAAGGTCCAGCTCATGAGAAATGAGCTGGACCTTTCAGAGAGAGCCGCCTTCGGGATTCGAACCCGAGACCTACGCATTACGAGTGCGTTGCTCTGGCCATCTGAGCTAAGGCGGCGTGTCCTGCGCACCATGGTGCGATCAGCGACGTCGGTAAGTCTACACAGTTTCCGAGGGTGCTTCGTACCGCCCCCGGAGGCGGGGCGGAGCCGTCGCCTCCGGGGGTGGCCGTACCCGCTACGAGCAGCGCTTTCCGTCCGCCGGAGGGGTGCCCTTCAGCAGATACGTGTTGATCGCCGCGTCGACGCAGGCGCTGCCGCGGCCGTACGCCGTGTGGCCGTCGCCGTCGTAGGTGAGGAGGCGGGCGGAGGAGAGCTGGCCGGCCAGGCCCTTCGCCCAGCGGTACGGCGTGGCCGGGTCCCGGGTGGTGCCCACGACCACGATCGGCGCCGCGCCCTTCGCCTTGATCCGCTGGGCCTCGCCCGTGGGCTGCACCGGCCAGTACGCGCAGTTCAGCGAGGCCCAGGCGAGGCCCTCGCCGAACACCGGGGACGCCTTCTCGAAGTCGGGGAGCGCCTTCTCGACCTGCTCCGGGTTCTCGAAGGCGGGCGGCAGGTCGAGGCAGTTGACGGCCGCGTTGGCGGACATCAGGTTGCTGTACGCGCCGCCCGCGTCCCGCTCGTAGTAGCTGTCGGACAGGACGATCAGGCCCGCGCCGTCCTTCTCCTTCATCGCGCTCGTCAGCGCCTCGCGCAGCCGCTGCCAGGATGCCTCGTCGTACATCGCCGCGATGACGCCCATCGTCGCCAGCGACTCGGTCAGCTCGCGGCCGTCGGCGTCGCCTGCGGGCAGCGGGCGGGCGTCGAGCTTCTCGAAGAACTTCTTCAGGTTCTCGCCGACCTTCTCCGGCGACGTCCCCTTCCCGCCCAGCGGGCAGTCGCTCCGCCGCACGCAGTCCTTCGCGAACGCCGTGAAGGCCGTGTCGAAGCCCTCCGTCTGCTCCAGGTTGATCCGCCGCGCGTCCAGCGAGGGGTCCATCGCCCCGTCCAGCACCAGCCGCCCGGTCCGCTCCGGGAACAGCCCCGCGTACGTCGCGCCCAGCAGCGTGCCGTACGACGCGCCGACGTACGTCAGCTTCTCGTCGCCGAGCACCGCGCGCACGATGTCCATGTCCCGGGCCGTCTCGACGGTCGACACATGGCGCAGCAGCTTCGGCGCCTTCGCCCCGCACCCCTCGGCGAACGTCCGGTACGCCGAGACGAGCGCCTCGGTCTCCTTCTCGTCGTCCGGGGTGGTGTCCGTGCGGGTGTACGCATCCATCGCGTGCCCGTTCAGGCACTCGACGGGCTCGCTGCGGGCGACGCCGCGCGGGTCGACGGCCACCATGTCGTAGCGGGCGCGCACCTCTTCGGGGTAGCCGATGCCCGCGTACATCTGGAGGTAGTCGACCGCCGAGCCGCCGGGGCCGCCCGGGTTGACCAGCAGGGAGCCCAGCCGCTTGCCGGGTCCGGTGGCCTTCTTGCGGGAGACGGCGAGGCGGACGTCACCGGAGGACGGTTCGGCGTAGTCGAGCGGGGCCTTGACCGTGGCGCACTGGAACCCGGGGACGCCGCAGTCGCGCCACGCCGGTTCCTGTTCGTAGTACTCGGCGAGGGACGTGGGGGTCGAGCCCGGCAGCGGGGCGAGCGCGGCGGCCGCTCCCGCCACCGGTGAACTGGCCGTCGTACTCGTCGAGGTCCCGGAGGAGCAGCCCGCCAGCGACAGCGCGGCCGCGGTGAACAGGGCTGCTGCGGTACGGGTCCTGCGTGGGGTGCGCCGTGTGTGCATACCGGGAGCGTAACGGTGAGCGACCGGTCGAACGCGTTCCGTGCGTGTCGTGCCCCGTACGAGTTACAGGCCCCGAAAGGGGGCCTTCGCTCAGCCCGCCCTCAGCGCCATCGTCATCGCCTCCACCGCCAGCAGCGGCGCCACGTTCCGGTCCAGCGCCTCACCGCAGGCCGCGATCGCCTCGATGCGGCGCAGCGTCGACTCGGGCGTGCTGCTGCGGGCCAGCCGCTCCAGCGCGTCCTCGGCGTCCGTGTTGGCGAGCGCGATGCGGGAGCCGAGCTGCAGAGCGAGGACGTCGCGGTAGAAGCTGGTGAGGTCGGCGAGGGCGACGTCGAGGCTGTCGCGCTGGGTGCGCGTCCTGCGCCGCTTCTGCATGTCCTCCAGGTCCTTGACCACGCCCGCCGTGCCGCGCGGGAGCCGGCCGCCCTGGGCCGCGCCCAGCGCCGCCTTCAGGTCCTCGGTCTCCTTGCCGTCCATCTCCTCGGCGAGCTGCTTGGCGTCCTCGGCGGCCGCGTCGACCAGCTCCTGGGCCGCCCTCAGCGCGCCGCCGACGTCCTCGACGCGCAGCGGCAGCTTCAGCACGGCGGCACGGCGGGCGCGCGCGTCCGGGTCGGTGGCCAGGCGGCGCGCCCGGTCGACGTGGCCCTGGGTGGCGCGGGCGACGGAGGCGGCGACGTCCGGCTCGATGCCCTCACGGCGGACCAGCATGTCGGCGACGGCGTCCACCGACGGCGTGCTCAGGACGAGGTGGCGGCAGCGGGAGCGGATCGTCGGCAGGACGTCCTCGACGGACGGGGCGCACAGCAGCCACACCGTGCGCGGGGCGGGCTCCTCGACGGCCTTGAGGACGGCGTTGGCGGACTTCTCGTTGAGCCGCTCGGCGTCCTCGACGAGGATCACCTGCCAGCGGCCGTTCGCCGGGGCGGTGAACGACTTGCGGACCGTGTCGCGCATGTCCTTGACCAGGATCTCCGCGCCGACGGCGGCCACCGTGGAGACGTCGGCGTGGGTGCCGACGAGCGCGGTGTGGCAGCCGTCGCAGAAGCCGCAGCCGGGGGCGCCGCCGAGGGCACGGTCGGGGCTGACGCACTGGAGGGCGGCGGCGAAGGCGCGCGCCGCCTGGTTGCGTCCTGCGCCGGGCGGGCCCGTGAACAGCCACGCGTGCGTCATACGGGACGCCTCGGGCGGGGGCTCGTCGCTCGCCGCTGCGGTGACGAACGCGTCGGCGTCCCGGGCGGCGGCGGCGAGCTGCTCGCTCACCCGCTCCTGCCCGACCAGGTCGTCCCACACGGTCATGGGTCAGCCCGCCCTTCCGTCGCGTTCGTGCTGTGCCGGATCCATTGTGCGGGTCCGCACTGACATTCCTGACCCATCGGTCCCGGACACAGCAGTGCCGGGCGCGCCCGAAGGCACGCCCGGCACGCACAGCCACGTCTCAGCGCCGGCGCCACCGTCCGCCGCCATCGCGGCCCTCGTCGTCGCCGTGGTCGTCCTCGTGCGGGCCGAGCAGTTCGTCGGCCAGCGAGGGCAGGTCGTCCAGCGGGGTCTCCTCCGCCCAGTCGGGACGCTCCCGGCGGCGCGGGGCGCTCTCGGCGTCGATCTGCGGCAGCTCACGCGTACGGTCGTCGGGGCCCTCGGGACCGGGCGCACCTTCGCGCACCGGCGGCAGCACCGCCGTCTCGTCCGCCGCGCCCGGCACCTGCGGGCGGGGCAGCTCGGTCGTCACCTCGGCGTCGGCCGGCGCCGAACGGTCCGTGTCCCGCGCGGCGTCCTCGTCCCGTACGCGGGGCAGGACGGCCGTCTCGTCCACCGGGCCGCCGGTCGCGTTGGTCGGCGTGACCACCGGCGTCGGCACGGTGATCGCCTCGTCGGCGTCCTGACGCGGGGCGTCCTGACGCGGGGCGGGCCGCGCAGGCGCCTCGGAGGGCGTCGCCGTCGTCCGCGGGCCCGCCTCCGCCGCGGCCGCCGCGCGCTCGGCGAGCTGCCGGGCCTGCTCGGCGCGCAGCAGGGCCTCCTCGGCCTTGCGCTGCTTCTCCAGGCGCTGCGCCTCGGCCGTCGGCGCGCAGCCGGGCCTCCTCCTCCGCCTGCTTGCGGCGGCGCTCCTCCTCGGCCTTGCGGCGCGCTTCCTCCTCGGCGCGCGCCTTCTCCTCGGCGAGCAGCCGCTGTCGCTCCTCCTCGGCGCGGCGGCGGGCCTCCTCGGCGCGCCGGCGGGCCTCCTCCGCCTGGCGCTCGGCCTCGCGCCGCTGCGCCTCCTCCAGCTCGCGGCGCTTGCGCTCCTCCTCCTCGGCGCGCAGCTTGGCGAGCTGCTCCTGGCGCTCGCGCTCCAGGCGCTCCTCCTCGGCCTTGCGGGCCGCCTCCTCCTCCGCCTTGCGGCGGGCCTCCTCCTCGGCCTTGCGGCGCGCCTCCTCGCGGGCGGCGATCTCGGCCTCGGACAGCGGCAGGATGCGGTCGAGCCGGTGCCGGATCACCGTGGTGACGGCCTCCGGCTCCTGGCCCGCGTCGACGACCAGGTAGCGGCCGGGGTCGGCGGCGGCGAGGGTGAGGAAACCGGAGCGCACGCGCGCGTGGAACTCGGCGGGCTCCGACTCCAGCCGGTCCGGCGCCTCGGTGAACCGCTCCCGCGCGGTCTCCGGCGACACGTCGAGCAGCACCGTCAGGTGCGGCACGAGTCCGGCGGTGGCCCAGCGGTTGATGCGGGCGATCTCGGTCGGCGACAGGTCGCGTCCGGCGCCCTGGTAGGCGACGGAGGAGTCGATGTAGCGGTCGCTGATGACGACCGCGCCGCGCTCCAGCGCCGGGCGTACGACGGTGTCCACGTGCTCCGCGCGGTCCGCCGCGTAGAGCAGGGCCTCGGCGCGGTGCGAGAGGCCGGCGCTGGAGACGTCGAGCAGGATCGAGCGCAGCCGCTTGCCGACCGGGGTCGCGCCGGGCTCGCGGGTGAGGACGACCTCGTGGCCCTTGGAGCGGATCCAGTCGGCGAGGGCCTCGGCCTGGGTGGACTTGCCGGCGCCGTCGCCGCCCTCCAGGGCGATGAAGAAGCCGGTGCCCGCGGGCGCGGGGGCGGGGTCGTCGCCGCCGAGCAGCGCGTCCCGCAGGTCCTGCCGCAGCGGGACGCCGGAGCGGTCGTCGACCTTGGCCAGCACCAGCGCGGCGACCGGCAGCAGCAGGGCGCCGACGAGCATGAGCGTGAAGGCGGCGCCGCCGTGGGCGAAGACGAACTTGCCGTTCTCCAGCCGGTGCGGGCCGATCGCCGCCGCGATCACGGGGGCCACGACCGCGCCGAGCCCCACGTACACGCGGACCACGGCGTGCAGGTGCTCGGTGACCCGGGAGCGGCGCTGCTCCTCGGTCTCCTGGTCGAGCAGGGTGTGCGCGATGTTGGCGGCCATGCCCGCGCCGACGCCGGCCAGCGCGAGGATCAGCAGCACGCTGGTGACGTCCGGGACGAGGCCGGCGGCGAGCAGCGCGATGCCCGTGAAGGCGAGGGTGAGGGCGAGCATGCGCCGCCGGGACAGCGACGGCAGCAGGGCGGGCGCCGTGCGGATGCCGACGACCACGCCGCCGGTGAGCGCGCCCACCATCAGGCCGAACAGGACGGGACCGCCGCCCAGGTCCTTGGCGTGCAGCACGGCCACGGCGACGGCGGCCGCCACCGCGCCGGCCACGGACGCGCCCGCGACCACCAGCAGCGGCAGCGCGCCGGTGCGGCCCTTGTCGGCTCCGGCGGCGTGCCGCGGGCGGCGCAGGCCCTCCAGCGGCGAGCGAGGACGGGGCGTGCGCGTGCCGGGCAGCTCGAGGAAGGTGACGACGGACAGCGACGCGGCGAACAGTCCGGCCGCGACGTACGAGGCGAGGGCCGCCTGGTGCCGGCCGAACCACTCGATGCCCGTGCCCAGCAGGTTGTTGGCCAGGGCCGCGACGACCAGGGTCAGCGCGGCGAGCGGTATCGCCACGAAGCCGGTGCGCAGCGACAGGCGGCGCAGGGCGTCCAGGTGGTCGGGCAGCGGCCGGATGCTGGCGCCCTCGGGCGGCGGCCCGGGCAGCAGCGCGGGCGCGGCGCCCTCGCGGGACACCGTCCAGAAACGCTCGGCCACCCCGGCCACGAACGCGGTGACGAGCAGGATCGCCAGGGCGTTGCCGGGCGTCCAGTCGATCCACAGGGGCGCGACGATCAGCAGGGCGACGCGCAGCCCGTCCGCGCCGACCATGGTCCAGCGGCGGTCGAGCGGACCGTCCTGCGAGGTGAGCGACGTGAGCGGGCCGAGGAGCACGGCGCCGAACAGCAGCGTCGCGAGGATCCGCACACCGAGAACGGTCGCCACTGCGAACGCCGCTCCCCGGTATCCGCCGCCGAACGCCTGCTCGGCGACCGACGCCTGAAGGACGAGGAGCGTCAGCACGAGGAGGGCGAGGACGTCGCCGACGCCGCCCACGAGCTGTGCGCTCCACAGCCGTTTCACCTGCGGTCGGCGCAGCAGGGCGCGGACGGCACGCTCGCGGGAGTCCGCGACAAGGGCGTCGTCGGGGGCCGGTGGGGAGGCCGTGGGCTGCTCGGCTCGCGTCATGCGTTCAGCCTATCGGCCCGGAGGGACACCCCGGGGCCGACGCGCCTGACATGCACACGCCCCGATACGGAACCGTACCGGGACGTTCGCATTCCGAACGCCGGGCGGTGGAACCCGCGTCAGGGGACGGGGATTCCGGTGCCCGGCGGGACGGTGATCAGTCCTCCGCGCCGTTCGCCGCGGCCGTCTTCTTGGCGGCGGTCTTCTTCGCCGGCGCCTTCTTCGCGGCCGTGGTCTTCTTCGCGGCGGTCGTCTTGGCGGCCGCCGTCTTCTTCGCCGGCGCCTTCTTGGCGGCCGTCTTCTTGGCCGTCGTCTTCTTGGCGGTCTTCTTCGCCGTCTTCTTGGCGGGACCCTTGGCGCGCTTCTCGGCCAGCAGCTCGAACCCGCGCTCCGGCGTGATCGTCTCCACGCTGTCGCCGGACCGCAGCGTCGCGTTGGTCTCGCCGTCGGTGACGTACGGGCCGAAGCGGCCGTCCTTCACCACGACCGGCTTCTCGCTGACCGGGTCGGTGCCCAGCTCCTTCAGCGGCGGCTTGGCCGCGGCCCGGCCACGCTGCTTGGGCTGGGCGTAGATCGCCTGCGCCTCCTCCAGCGTGATGGTGAAGATCTGGTCCTCCGACTGCAGCGACCGCGAGTCCGTGCCCTTCTTCAGGTACGGGCCGTAGCGGCCGTTCTGCGCGGTGATCTCCTGGCCGTCGGTGTCCACGCCGACCACGCGCGGCAGCGACATCAGCTTCAGCGCGTCGTCGAGCGTCACCGTGTCCAGCGACATCGACTTGAAGAGCGAGGCGGTGCGCGGCTTGACCGCGTTCTTGCCGGTCTTCGGCGTGCCCTCGGGCAGGATCTCCGTGACGTACGGGCCGTAGCGGCCGTCCTTGGCGACGATCGTGTGCCCGGTCGCCGGGTCGGTGCCCAGTTCGAAGTCGCCGCTCGGCTTGGCGAGCAGCTCCTCGGCCAGCTCGACGGTCAGCTCGTCGGGCGCCAGGTCCTCCGGGATGTCGGCGCGCTGGTGCTCCTCGGTGTCCTTCTCGCCACGCTCGATGTACGGGCCGTAGCGCCCGACCCGCAGCACGATGCCGTTGCCCACCGGGAACGACGACACCTCGCGCGCGTCGATCGCGCCCAGGTCGGTCACCAGCTCCTTGAGACCGCCGAGGTGGTCCCCGTCGCCGTTGCCCGCCTCGGCCGCGTCGCCGTTGTCCGTGCCCTCACCGAAGTAGAACCGCTTCAGCCACGGCACGGCGCGGGCCTCACCGCGCGCGATGCGGTCGAGGTCGTCCTCCATCTTCGCGGTGAAGTCGTAGTCGACGAGCCGGCCGAAGTGCTTCTCCAGCAGGTTGACCACGGCGAAGGAGAGGAACGACGGCACCAGGGCCGTGCCCTTCTTGAACACGTAGCCGCGGTCGAGGATCGTGCCGATGATCGACGCGTACGTCGACGGGCGGCCGATCTCCCGCTCCTCCAGCTCCTTGACCAGCGACGCCTCGGTGTAGCGGGCCGGGGGCTTGGTGGCGTGGCCGTCGACCGAGATCTCCTCGGCGCTCAGCGCGTCGCCCTCGGCGACCTGCGGCAGCCGGCGCTCACGGTCGTCCAGCTCGGCGTTCGGGTCGTCGGCGCCCTCGACGTAGGCCTTGAGGAAGCCGTGGAAGGTGATGGTCTTGCCGGACGCGCTGAACTCGACGTCCCGGCCGTCGGCGGCGGTGCCGCCGATCTTCACCGTCACGCTGTTGCCGGTCGCGTCCTTCATCTGCGAGGCGACGGTCCGCTTCCAGATCAGCTCGTAGAGCTTGAACTGGTCGCCGGTCAGACCGGTCTCGGCGGGCGTGCGGAAACGGTCCCCCGAAGGACGGATCGCCTCGTGCGCCTCCTGCGCGTTCTTCACCTTGCCCGCGTAGGTGCGGGGCTGCGGCGGCAGGTAGTCAGCTCCGTACAGCTGCGTGACCTGGGCGCGGGCGGCGGCGACCGCCGTCTCGCTCAGGGTCGTCGAGTCCGTACGCATGTAAGTGATGTAGCCGTTCTCGTACAGCTTCTGCGCGATCTGCATCGTGGCCTTCGCGCCGAAACCGAGCTTGCGGCTCGCCTCCTGCTGCAGCGTCGTCGTACGGAACGGCGCGTACGGCGAGCGGCGGTACGGCTTGGACTCGACCGAGCGGACCGCGAAACGCGTGTCCTCCAGGGCGGCGGCGAGCGCGCGGGCGTTCGCCTCGTCGAGGTGGAGGATGTTCGCGCTCTTCAGCCGGCCCAGGGAGTCGAAGTCACGGCCCTGCGCGACGCGGCGTCCGTCGACCGTCTGCAGCCGCGCGACCAGCGTCGACGGGTCGCTCGGGTCGCCGGCGCGGCCGGTGGAGAAGGTGCCGGTCAGGTCCCAGTACTCGGCGGAGCGGAACGCCATGCGCTCGCGCTCCCGCTCGACGACGAGCCGGGTGGCGACGGACTGCACGCGGCCGGCGGACAGCCGCGGCATGACCTTCTTCCACAGGACCGGCGAGACCTCGTAGCCGTAGAGACGGTCGAGGATGCGGCGGGTCTCCTGGGCGTCGACCAGCTTCTGGTTGAGCTCGCGCGGGTTGGCCACGGCCTCCCGGATCGCGTCTTTGGTGATCTCGTGGAACACCATGCGCTTGACCGGGATCTTCGGCTTCAGCACTTCCTGGAGGTGCCACGCGATGGCCTCGCCCTCGCGGTCCTCATCGGTGGCGAGGAAGAGCTCGTCGGACTCCTTCAGCAGGTCCTTGAGCTTCTTGACCTGCGCCTTCTTGTCCGCGTTGACCACATAGATCGGCTGGAAGTCATGTTCGACGTCCACACCGAGGCGGCGCACCTCGCCGGTGTACTTCTCCGGAACCTCCGCAGCGCCGTTGGGAAGGTCGCGAATGTGCCCGACGCTCGCCTCGACGATGTAGCCAGGGCCGAGATAGCCCTTGATCGTCTTCGCCTTGGCAGGCGACTCGACGATGACGAGTCGGCGGCCGCCGTTCGCGGTCTCGCTGGTCGGGGACAACTTCGCTCTTCTCTCCGTCGACGCTCGGGCCTCCCCAGGCGCTTCTCCCCGGGGTCGGGTCATGGTGACGCTGCGGAGTGTGACGGTACATCCCGCCCCCGTGTCAAACGGGAAAAGCCCGCAACGGCCACTCGAACGGTAACCCGACTACCACCGTTCCTGCCGCCCGGAGTGTCCAGACTCCGCCCGCTCTTATGCGGAGCGCGATCCCCCGGTTACCGCGGGCGTCCGGATCACGGCGCACCTCAGAGGCGGGTGAAGCACCAGGCGCCGAGGGCCAGGGAGACGGTCGCGACGGTCCCGGCGACCGTGGTCGACGCGACGCGGTTCACACCGAGGGCGACCGGGCGGTGCTGTCGCGCGCGGGACACCGTCCAGGCCAGCAAACCGGCGCCGAACAGGCAGAACACCGTCCCTGTGAAGATCGCAGGACCGCTCTCCATCGTCGCCCGCGCCCCCTCGTCGTCCGTCCCTGTGCCGACTGCCGGTGACGCTGCCAGGCATCGGCGGCGGGAGGACGAACCGGAGGTGAACGGAGCGGCTCGGGAGGGCGTCGGGAAGACCGGAAGCGGGCACGCGCACTCCGCTTCCGGAAATTTCCGCGAGTTCGGGACAGACCGGCCCCGGGGCCGACATGGGCGTGAAAGATGCGGCGCACGACACAGGGGCGTACGGGAGCCGGTCACCGTGGCGTGGGTGGTGCGAGGGGCGTGTGTGACGTGTCGTGGCGCGGTTTCGTTGTCGGCCGCGGGGCGGTGGGGGCTGGTCGCGCGGTTCCCCGCACCCGTTGAGGCGCGGCGCCCTGCGGGGGCGCGGGGAACCGCGCGAGCAACCCACGACCACCCGCACCCGGAACGCGGAGCCTCAGTCCACCGGGTTCAGGAACCCCTGCTCCACCAGCAGCCGGATCTGCGCCGGGGTGCGGTCACGCAACAGGACGGGATCCTCGCCGAGGAGCTGGGCGATGGCGTCCAGGATCCGCCCGGCGGTCATGGTGCCGTCGCAGACGCCGGCGAACCCCGCGCCGATCGTGTCGACCTTGGTCGCCCGGCGCATCCCGCGGTTCGAGCGCAGCACGACGTGCTCCGGGTCCTCGGCGCCGGGCAGCCCGACCTGTTCCTGCACCACGTCGGGCGCCAGCTCGAAGCGCGCCTCGAGCAGCGCCGCGTCGTCGTGCGACCGCAGGTAGTCCAGCCGCTCGAAGTGCGCACGGACCGTGTCGCCGAGCGGCTGCTCCACCGGGTGCGGCCACTCCTCCACCGTGACCGACGGCACGGCCGCGTCCGACCGGCGCAGGGTGATCCAGCCGAAGCCGACCGCCTTGACCTCGCGCGCCTCGAACTCGTCCAGCCATGCGTCGTACCGCGCCCGGTACTCCGCCTCGTCCCCGCGGTGGTCGCCCGCGTCCCGCAGCCACAGCTCGGCGTACTGCGTCACGTCCTGCACCTCGCGCTGCACGATCCACGCGTCGCAGCCGCGCGGCACCCAGGAGCGGAGCCGGTCCTGCCAGTCCTCCCCCTCCACGTGCTGCCAGTTCGCGAGGAACTGCGCGTAGCCGCCCTCGGTGAGCCGCTCCCCCGCCTGCTGGACGAGCGTGCGGCACAGGTCGTCCCCGCCCATCCCGCCGTCGCGGTAGGTGAGCCGCGCCCCGGGCGAGATGACGAACGGGGGGTTGGACACGATCAGGTCGTACGTCTCGTCGTCCCGCAGCGGGGCGAACAGCGATCCCTCGCGCAGATCGGCGGCCGGGACCCCGGACAGCGCCAGGGTGAGCGCCGTGATGTGCAGGGCGCGCGGGTTCACGTCGGTGGCGGTCACGCGCGTCGCGTGCCGGGCGGCGTGCAGCGCCTGGATGCCGGACCCGGTGCCGACGTCGAGCGCCGACCTCACGGGCGTACGGACGGTGATGCCGGCCAGCGTCGTGGACGCGCCGCCGACACCGAGCACCACGCCAGGCTCCCGGCTGCCGATGCCCCCGGCGCCGCCGACCGCGCACCCGAGGTCCGACACCACGAACCAGTCCTCACCGTCGGACCCTCCGTACGGCCGGACGTCCACGGTCGCCGCGAGCGAGTCGCCGCCGGCGGGGCGGAGCCAGCCGCTCTCCAGGCACGCGTCGACGGGCAGGACGCCGTCCAGGCCCGCGCGCGCCACCGGCTGCTGGAGCAGGAAGAGCCGTACGAGCAGCTCCAGCGGAGTGTCCCCGCGGGTGGCGCGGAGCGCGGGGACGGTCTCGCTGCGAGCCAGTGCCGCGTAGGCGGGGGCGCCGAGCAGGTCGAGGAGTCCGTCGGCGGTGAAGGAGGCGCCGAGCAGCGCCTCCCGCAGCCGGGCGGCGGCGTCGGTGCGGTCGGACGAGGGCAGGGGCGGCAGGCTGGCGTCACTCACGCCCCCCATTGTGGCCGCCGCCCCCACCCGGCGCGCACCCGCGTGCGCTGAGCCGTCGTCAGCTCTCGGTGTCGCGCCGGGGCGGGCGGGAGCTCGGTCAGCTGTTGGTCGCGCCCGCTGGGGGCCCGTGTCAGCTCGTGCCAGCACCCGCGCCGCGCGAGCGGGTTCAGCTCTTGGTCGCGCCCGCCGACGCCGTGGCCGTCTGGCAGCTGGCCTGGCGGGACATGGCCTCGCCGACCTTGCCCTCCTCCAGCGTGCTGAGGGCGTCGCTGCCGCTCTTGCTCAGCTTGTCCAGCTCGGCCGCGATGTCCTTCAGACCGTCGGCGAACTCCGCCTGGTCCTTGGTGTTGAGGCCGTCGACCTGCTTCTTCAGGGTGGCGTAGGACGCGGAGATGCTGTTGAGCTCCTTCACGGCGTCCTGCTGCTTCTGCTCGCCGTTCTCGACGTCGGGCGCGCCCGCCTTGTTCACGGCGGCGCCGATGGCCTTGTAGGCGTCGGACATGTCCTGGAAGGCCTTCGAGTCGGCCTGCTGGACGGCCTGCGGCGTGCTGTTGTCCGAGGTCTCCTTCTGGATGGCGGTGTTGGCCGCCTTGATCTTGGCGGCCTGCGGCTGCACGGCGTCGCAGACCTCCTTCGCCCAGGAGTTCAGCTTCTCGTCGCTGTCGTCGCCGCCGCATCCCGTCAGCGCCAGTACCAGTACCGCACCGCCGGACAGTGCGGCCGCGAGCTTCTTGTTCACCGGATTGGTCCCTTCCATGGCCTTCGGCCCCGGAACATACACGCCGGATGGCCTACACCCACTTGTCGGACATCCGGTATGCCATCTTTTGCAGCCATTTGCACCAGGCGAGACAAGGGTCACGGGCACAAAACGGTGCGGGCGGGCGGCGCGTCAATCCGCGCCGCCCGCCCGCACCTTGAACCGGTGTCCGGCGTGCCCTACCGGGAAACCACCGCCGGATCGGGCGAGTTGGACTTCGGTTCCGCGCCTCCCTCGTCGTCGTCCACGGCGATCCCGCGCCGCTTGGACACGTACACCGCCGCGATGATGACCAGCGCGGAGAGCACCGCGATCAGCACCCGCATCCCGACACTCCTGTCGGCGCCGTAGGAGAACTTGATGACCGCGGGCGCGATGAGCAGCGCCACCAGGTTCATCACCTTCAGCAGGGGGTTGATCGCCGGGCCGGCGGTGTCCTTGAAGGGGTCGCCGACCGTGTCGCCGATGACGGTGGCCGCGTGGGCCTCGCTCCCCTTGCCGCCGTGGTGGCCGTCCTCGACGAGCTTCTTGGCGTTGTCCCACGCCCCGCCGGAGTTGGCGAGGAACACCGCCATCAGCGTGCCCGCGCCGATCGCGCCGGCCAGGAAGGCGCCGAGTGCGCCCACACCGAGCGTGAACCCGATGAAGATGGGCGCCATCACCGCGAGCAGACCGGGCGTGGCGAGCTCCCGCAGGGCGTCCTTGGTGCAGATGTCGACGACCTTGCCGTACTCGGGCTTCTCGCTGTAGTCCATGATCCCGGGCTTCTCGCGGAACTGCCGCCGCACCTCGTAGACCACCGAACCCGCCGACCGCGACACCGCGTTGATCGCCAGCCCCGAGAAGAGGAAGACGACCGCCGCGCCCGCGATCAGGCCGACGAGGTTGTTGGGCTGCGAGATGTCCATCATCAGCGTCAGCGGCGCGCCCTCGCCGCTGAGCCGTTCGCCCACCTCCCGCGCGCCGGTGGTGATGGCGTCCCGGTACGAGCCGAACAGCGCCGACGCCGCGAGCACGGCCGTGGCGATGGCGATGCCCTTGGTGATGGCCTTGGTGGTGTTGCCGACGGCGTCCAGGTTCGTGAGCACCTGCGCGCCCGCGCCCTCGACGTCGCCGGACATCTCGGCGATGCCCTGCGCGTTGTCGGAGACCGGGCCGAAGGTGTCCATCGCGACGATCACACCGACCGTGGTGAGCAGACCGGTGCCGGCCAGCGCCACCGCGAACAGCGCCAGCATGATCGACGTGCCGCCCAGCAGGAACGCCCCGTACACGCCGAGGCCGATCAGCAGGGCGGTGTAGACGGCCGATTCCAGACCCACGGAGACTCCGGCGAGGACCACGGTGGCCGGTCCGGTCAGCGAGGTCTTCCCGATGTCCCGTACCGGGCGCCGGGTGGTCTCGGTGAAGTAGCCGGTGAGCTGCTGGATCAGCGCGGCGAGCACGATGCCGATGGCCACCGCGACCAGTGCGAGGACCCGCGGATCGCCGCTCTTGCCCAGCACCGCCTCGTCGGTCACCCCGTCGAGGTCGGCGTACGACGACGGCAGGTAGACGAATGTGGCGATCGCGACGAGGACGAGCGAGATCACCGCGGAGATGAAGAACCCGCGGTTGATCGCGCTCATGCCGCTGCGGTCGGCGCGCCGGGGCGCCACCGCGAAGATGCCGATCATCGCGGTGATCACACCGATCGCGGGGACGAGCAGCGGGAAGGCCAGGCCCGCGTTGCCGAACGCCGCGGACCCGAGGATCAGCGCGGCCACCAGCGTCACGGCGTACGACTCGAAGAGGTCGGCCGCCATGCCCGCGCAGTCGCCGACGTTGTCGCCCACGTTGTCGGCGATGGTCGCGGCATTGCGCGGATCGTCCTCCGGAATGCCCTTCTCGACCTTGCCGACCAGGTCGGCGCCGACGTCGGCGGCCTTGGTGAAGATGCCGCCGCCGACCCGCATGAACATCGCGATCAGCGCGGCCCCGAGGCCGAAGCCCTCGAGCACCTTCGGCGCGTCGGCCGCGTACACCAGCACGACACAGGCGGCGCCGAGCAGACCCAGTCCCACCGTGAACATGCCGACCACACCGCCCGTACGGAAAGCGATCTTCGTCGCTTTGTGCGAAACGGTGGTGAGATCCTTTTCCGGCTCGCCCTCGGCCGGAGTGGCTTCCCGGGCCGCGGCTGCGACCCGGACATTGCTGCGTACCGCGAGCCACATGCCGATATAGCCGGTGGCCGCCGAGAACGCCGCTCCGATCAAGAAGAACACCGACCGCCCGGCACGCTGATTCCAGTCGTCCGCGGGCAACAGCATGAGCAGGAAGAAAACGATCACGGCGAATACGCCGAGCGTGCGCAGCTGGCGGGCCAGATAGGCGTTGGCGCCCTCCTGGACCGCGGCCGCGATCTTCTTCATGCTGTCGGTGCCCTCTCCGGCCGCGAGCACCTGGCGCACCAGGATCGCCGCGACGGCCAGCGCCGCCAGGGCCACGATGCCGATGGTCACCACGAGCACGCGGTTCTCGTCGGTCAGCACGGCGGCTGCGAGGGATGTGGGTTGGCCCGACTCGTATGAGATGGAAAGCCCCGCCATTCGTCCTCCTTGACGCTTGGGCTGAGCTCAAGATGTGGACGGGATTGTAGGTACCGGAACCTGATCTAAACAGACCGCGAGAAATGTAAATGGCGTGCAGTCGCCTTCACCATTGATCTCCGGCGACCGGTCGGCCGGAAATCGGTAATGCCTTCGGGGCATTCTCGTGATCGCATTTTCCCGGGCGCGGAGGATCGTGAACGAATTCACGCGATCTTCCGCTGGGAACCACTGTAAGCGCGGTCCCCGGCCCCCGCACACGCCGGAGGGCCCCCACGCAGGGGGCCCTTCGGAAAACGGTCGGCGTACGGGTGAACCGGTCAGGTGAACTGCGCGGCCTGCGGCGTGGTCGGCCACCTCATGCGGATCGATCCGCCGTTCTCCCCGGCACTGACCTCGACGTCGTCGACGAGGCCGCTGATGACCGCGAGGCCCATCTCGTCCTCCTCGGTCTCCGCGTCGGGGTCGCCGAGCACCTCGTCAGCCGAGCGGGCACGGACGGGAGCGTGCGGGGCCTCGTCGCCGACCTCGATGGAGAACTGCTTCTCCTCCTCGGTCAGCAGCACCCGCACGGGCGCCGAGATACCGGCGTGCTGGTGCAGTCCGACGGCGCGGGAGCAAGCCTCGCCGACGGCGAGGCGCACCTCGTCGAGGACGGCCTCGTCCACCCCGGCCCTGCGCGCCACCGCCGCCGCCACGAGCCGGGCGGTCCGGACGTGCTCGGGCAGCGCGCTGAAGCGGAGTTCGACGGTGGCCATGCATCCCCCTCGCGACTACGGGCGTGCGTTGAAGAGGCCGGGCCGCCGAACGCCCGGCCCCCTTCGGTGTCTCTCGTGCTGCCCGGGCACGACCGCCCGGGAGCGGGTGGTCAGTCGGTCGCCGCCACCGCTTCCTCGACCGAGGTGTGGATCGGGAACACCTTGGTGAGGCCGGTGATGCGGAAGATCTTCAAAATGCGCTCCTGGTTGCAGACCAGGCGCAGCGAGCCCTCGTGGGCTCGCACCCGCTTCAGGCCGCCGACCAGCACGCCGAGACCGGTGGAGTCGAGGAAGTCCACACCTTCCATGTCGACGACAAGGTGGAAATTGCCGTCGTTCACCAGCTCGACCAGCTGCTCGCGCAGCTTGGGCGCGGTATATACGTCGATTTCGCCACCGACCCTGACGATCGTGCGATCGCCCACGGTCTCGGTCGACAGGGACAGGTCCACGGATCCTCCAGCACCTAGCTATCGAGCGGTCGCCCTTGGGACATCTCGGCTCAGCCCCCGGGACGGTTCGCCAGCCGCCTTGGCATTCAATCACTTACCGGCAGGCGTGCACGACGCCTTGGCCCCATTGTCCGTCACGCCGGTGACACACTCGGTGCCGATGGCCAAGAATCACCGATCCGATCGACCCCCGACGGACACGCGATCCAGGACCGCCGCGCCGGGCGATGTCCTGGACCGGCTCGCGTCCGGACCGAGCCGGGCTTCGCGCATTACTCATACGGAGCACTTGCCCCCACGTGCGGGTAGGCATGCCGTCTGGCCGGACCGGATCCGCGCGGAAGTGATCGCCGCCGTCCAGGCCGCGGGAATCGAACACCCTTGGGCCCACCAGGCGCGGGCCGCCGAGCACGCCCTGGACGGCGACTCGGTGGTGGTCGCCACCGGCACGGCCTCCGGCAAGTCCCTGTCGTACCTCGTGCCGGTGCTGTCCACGCTGCTGGACGGGGCCGAGGCGCCGAACGGCAGGGGCGCCACCGCCCTCTACCTCGCCCCCACCAAGGCCCTCGCCGCGGACCAGTGCCGATCCGTGAAGGAACTTTCACAGCCGCTGGGCCATTCGGTGCGCGCGGCGGTCCACGACGGCGACACTCCGTTCGAAGAGCGCGAATGGATCCGCCAGTACGCCAACTACGTCCTGACCAACCCCGACATGCTGCACCGGGGCATCCTGCCGTCCCACCCCCGCTGGTCCTCCTTCCTCAAGGCGCTCAAGTACGTCGTGATCGACGAGTGCCACACCTACCGGGGCGTGTTCGGTTCTCACGTCGCCCAGGTGCTGCGCCGGCTGCGGCGGCTGTGCGCCCGCTACGGCGCGTCGCCGGTGTTCCTGCTGGCCTCGGCGACCGCCGCCGAGCCGGCCGTCGCCGCCCGCCGCCTCACCGGCCTGCCCGTGGTCGAGGTCGCGGACGACGCCTCACCCCGTGGTGAACTGGTGTTCGCCCTCTGGGAGCCTCCGCTGACCGAGCTGCACGGCGAGAAGGGCGCCCCGGTCCGCCGCACCACCACCGCCGAGGCGGCCGACCTGCTCACCGACCTCACCGTGCAGGGCGTCCGCTCGGTCGCCTTCGTCCGCTCCCGGCGCGGCGCCGAACTGATCTCCGTGATCGCCAAAGAGCGCCTCGCCGAGGTCGACCGCTCCCTGCCCCCGCGGGTCGCCGCCTACCGGGGCGGCTACCTCCCCGAAGAGCGCCGCGCCCTGGAACGCGCCCTGCACTCCGGCGAACTCCTCGGCCTCGCCGCCACCAACGCCCTCGAACTCGGCATGGACGTCTCCGGCCTGGACGCCGTGGTCATCGCCGGCTACCCGGGCACCCGCGCCTCCCTGTGGCAACAGGCCGGCCGCGCGGGACGCTCCGGGCAGGGCGCGCTCGCCGTGCTGGTGGCCCGCGACGACCCGCTGGACACCTTCCTCGTCCACCACCCGGAGGCGCTCTTCGACCGCCCCGTCGAGTCCACCGTCCTCGACCCCGACAACCCGTACGTCCTCGCCCCGCACCTGTGCGCGGCCGCCGAGGAACTGCCCCTCACCGAGGACGACCTCGCCCTCTTCGGCCCGACCACCGAGGAGCTGCTGCCGCAACTGGAGGCCGCGAAGCTGCTCCGCCGGCGGACGCGGGCCTGGCACTGGACGCGCCGTGAGCGGGCCGCCGACCTCACCGACATCCGCGGGGAGGGCGGACGCCCCGTCCAGGTCGTCGAGGCGGGGACGGGCCGGCTGCTGGGCACGGTCGACGCGGGCGCCGCCCACACCAGCGTCCACGAGGGCGCGGTCCACCTGCACCAGGGCCGCACCTACGTCGTCCGCTCCCTCGACCTGGAGGACTCCGTCGCCCTGGTCGAACAGGCCAGCCCGTCGTACACGACGGTGGCCCGGGACACGACGTCCATCTCCGTCCTGGAGACGGACACCGAGATCCCCTGGGGCGACGGACGCCTCTGCTTCGGCTCCGTGGAGGTCACCAACCAGGTCGTCTCCTTCCTGCGGCGGCGGGTCATCACCGGCGAGGTCCTCGGCGAGACCAAACTCGACCTCCCTCCTCGTACGCTGCGCACCCGCGCCGTGTGGTGGACGGTCACCGAGGACCAACTGGACCGGGCCCGCATCAACCCGGAGATCCTCGGCGGCGCCCTCCACGCGGCCGAGCACGCCTCGATCGGCATGCTGCCGCTGTTCGCCACCTGCGACCGCTGGGACATCGGCGGCGTCTCGATCCCGCTGCACCCCGACACCCTGCTGCCCACGGTCTTCGTCTACGACGGCCACCCCGGCGGCGCGGGATTCGCGGAACGCGCCTTCCACACCGCCCGCTCCTGGCTCACGGCCACCCGGCAGGCCATCGCCTCCTGCGAGTGCGAGGCCGGCTGCCCCTCCTGCATCCAGTCCCCCAAGTGCGGCAACGGCAACGACCCGTTGCACAAGCGGGGGGCCGTGCGGCTGCTGGACGTCCTGCTGGAGGGGGCGGGTGAGGAGAAGACGGTCGAGGAGAAGGCGGAGGGGGTCTCGGAAGCGGAGGCTTCCGAGAGGGGCGGCGACCGGATCAGCCCGTCGGCCGAGGGGCCGGCGGAGGCTGCGCCGGACCCGCAGGTCCCGCCCGTGCCCTGACCTCCGCGGTGAACGGCCCCGCGCCGGACGCCACCGACACGTCCGACACCTCACCGGTCATCACGCACCGCACCAGCCGCGCGTCCTGGGCCCGGGCCACCCGGTCCGCCCACGCGCACGCCTCCGCCGCACCGTGCGCCCAGTGGTCGGCGGCGGCGAGCGCCGCGAGGTCCGCGCCTCCCGCCGCCCGGTGCCGGACCACCACGGCGTGCCCGAGAGCGAGCACCACCCCGAACACCACGCACAGCACGGCGACCGCACCCACGCACCAGACGGAGGCGGAGCCTCGGTCCGCCGGCCCCCGGGAGGCGTCCTTCACCTCCCCTCGCCCACGGCCACCACTGCCTCCTCGACCGCCGCGACGGCCTCCTCCCTCAGCTCGAAGGGCAGCGCCCGCAGCATCGGCGCCCTGGCCACGACGGTCACCCGGACCTGCTCGGCGTCCCGGCCGACCGTGACCCGCGCACCGGCCGGCGCGGCCTCCCGGGTCACCTCGACCACCGCGTCCGGCGGATCCTGCCGTGCGGCCGCGCGGGCCCCTGTACGAGCCGCGTCCACGCACTGGATCTGCGCGGCCACCACCATCAGCCCCCACACCAGCGCCGTCGCGAACAGCACCAGCACGGGCAGCACCAACGCCGCCTCCGCCGTCACGAACCCGCGGTCGCACCCTCTCTCGCACCGTCTGCCGCGCCATCTGCCGCGCCCCCCGTCACATCCGGCCATCGAGGGCCTGCTGCACGATGTTCCGCAGGGCCGTGCTGACCGGGCCGCTGTTGACCACCCGGTAGAGCACCACGGCGAACGCCACCGCCGCCACGATCCCCATCGCGTACTCCGAGGTCACCATTCCGGCGTCCCTCCGCGCCCCGCGCACCCTCGCCGTCAGGGCACGCAGCCGCGCCCGCACCGCCTGATACATCCGAACCTCCATACATGCCGTGTCTGTTGCCGTCGTCTGTCGCCGTCGTCCGCTGCTGTCGTTCTCCGCCGTCCGCCGCCCCTTCTCACCCACCCCCTTCCAGCACCCCGCCCGCGAGCCCGATCACCACGGGCAGGACGCCGACGGCGATGAAGGCGGGCAGGAAGCACAGACCCACCGGCGCGCTGATCAGCACCGCCGCCCGCCGGGCCCGCGCGGTCGCCGAGCGGGACCACTCCGCCCGCGCCTCGGCGGCGAGCCGGCCCACCGGTGCGGCCAGCGGGAGGCCGGACACATCGGCCCGCTCCAGCAGCCGCGCCAGCGGAACCGCGCCTGGCAGGGCGGCCAGCCGGCGCCAGGCCTCCCCCGGTTCGCCGCCGAGCCGCACCTCCGCGGCGCCCCGCGCCAGGGCGTCCCCGACCGGGCCGCCCAAGGTCTCCCCGACGGCCTGCGCCGCCGGTACCGGTCCGGCGCCCGCCGTGATGCAGGCGGACAGCAGGTCGGCGGCGAGCGGGAGTTGGCGTGCTGCCAGAGCAGTGTCCAGAGCCGTGTCGGAGGCGCTCGCCTCAGCGGCCGCCCGCCTCTGCCGCCGGTGCCACTGCCACAGTCCGGCCGCCAGGACCGTCCCCAGCCCCACGCCGCCGAGTCCGCCCACCGTCACCCACCCGGCGCCCACGACCGCCACGTACGGCAGCCGTCCGCCCACGGCCCTGAGCAGCGGGAGGCGCGCACCCGTTCTCCGTCGCTCCCAGGCCGCAAACGCGTCGAGCCTCCGCCGGGTCCGCCGCTCGCACCGGAGCCGGTGCCACCAGGCCGACGCCCCGACGAGCACGGCGGCGATCCCCGCGAGCGTCCCCAGCCTGTGGACGACGTCCCCGCTCATGCCGCCGCCACCTCCTCGGCACCCCGCATGATCCGCAGCGCCCACCACAGACCCAGCCCCTCCAGCACCCCGCCGGCCGCCAGGCAGACCGATCCCGAGGGCGTGTGCAGCAGGACGTGCAGCGGATCGGCGCCCAGGGCCGCGCCCAGCGCCAGCCCCACCACCGGGAGTCCCGCGAGCATCACCCCCGTGGTGCGGGCCCCGGACAGCTGGGCGCGCAGGTCGGCCCGCTGGTTCCGCTCTGCGCGCAGCGCCGCCTCCAGCCGGTCGAGGCCGTCGGCGAGTCCCGCGCCCTGGTCCACCGCCACCCGCCAGCACGCGGCGAGCCCGCGCAGTCCCTCGGCGCCGGGCTGCAGGGCCGCCGCCGTGAGCGCGTCCGGCACGTCGCCTCCGAACCGCGCCGCCGCCAGCACGGCCGCCTGCATGTCACCGAGCCCTCCGGAGTCCCGGGCGGCCGGCAACAGCGCCTCACCCGGCTGCCGTCCGGCCCGCAACTCCCCGGCTAGCGCCCCGCACAGCGCGACCACCGCGTCCGCACGGCCGTCCCGCTCCTTGCGCGCCGCGGCCGCCCGCCGCACCTTCCGCAGCAACGGCACCCCGGCCGCCCCCGCGACGACCGGCAGCACCGACGCCCCGAGCACCGCCAGCACCACACCGGCAGCCAACGACGCCCACTCGACGCGGAGTCGCCCCCGCAGCCGGTCCACCGCCCACAGCACGAGAGGAGGCCGTCCCGCCGACCCCTGGCCGTCCCCGGCGAGCGCCCGCGCCCGCCTCACCTCCCCGTGTCCGGCGCCGCCCAGCACCCACGCCGCCGTCCCCAGGCACGCCACCGCGGCGCCCATGGTCGTCCCGGTCACCCCGCTCATGCCCCGACCGCCTCTCGCACGGCCCGCGCCTCCTCGTCCCGCGCGGCGCGCAGCAGATGCCGCAGGCGCGGCCAGGCGGGCTCGGCGACGAAGGTCTCCGGTCCCCACCGCAGCGCCGGCGCCGTCCGCACCAGCCCCGAAGGGTCCCGCTCGAGGACGTGCACCTCGGCGATCCGCCGCCTGCCGCTGCGGTCCCGCACCAGGTGCAGCACCACCGACAGGGCGGCCGCCAACTGGCTGTGGAGGGCGAACCGGTCGAGGCCCGCCGCCGTGCCGAGCGCCTCCAGCCGGGCGGGGACGTCGCTCGCCGCGTTGGCGTGGACCGTGCCGGAGCCGTCATGTCCCGTGTTGAGCGCTGCGAGCAGATGCACCACCTCGGGTCCGCGCACCTCGCCCACGACGAGCCGGTCCGGCCTCATCCGCAGGGCCTGGCGCACCAGATCCTCCAGGGTCACGAGTCCGGCGCCCTCCTGGTTGGCGGGCCGGGTCTCCAGCCGTACGACGTGGGGGTGGTCGGGGCGCAGTTCGGCCGAGTCCTCGGCCAGCACGATCCGCTCGTCCGGCCCGACCAGCCCCAGCAGGGCGCTGAGCAGGGTCGTCTTCCCGGTGCCCGTGCCGCCGCTGACCAGGAAGGACAGCCGCGCCTCCATCAGTGCCCGCAGCACCCGGTCCCCGCCCGGCGGCACCGTCCCCGCCGCCACGAGTTCGTCGAGGGTGAAGGCGCGTGGCCGCACGACCCGCAGGGACAGACAGGTGCCGCCCACCGCGACGGGTGGCAGCACCGCGTGCAGCCGGGTCCCGTCGGGGAGGCGGGCGTCCACCCAGGGCCGCGCGTCGTCCAGGCGCCGCCCGGCCACCGCGGCAAGCCGCTGCGCCAGGCGCCGTACGGACGGCTCGTCCGGGAAGGAGACCGAGGTGAGCATCAGGCCGCCGCCGCGGTCCACCCAGACCCTGTCCGGCGCCGACACCAGCACGTCGGTCACCGTCGGGTCGGACAGGAGCCGCTCCAGCGGTCCGCTGCCGACCAGCTCGGACCGCAACTGCTCGGCCGCGCCGAGCACTTCCGCGTCGCCGAGCACCCGGCCCTGTTCCCGCAGGGCCTGCGCCACCCGTGCGGGCGTCGGCTCGGCGCCGCTCTCTGCCAGCCACCGCCGCACCCCGTCGAGCAGCCCGGGCGGCATCTCCGCCCCGGTCGTCTGCGTGCCGTTCATGCCGCCCTCGCCTCCACCAGCGCGCGCTCCCAGAACTCCCGGCAGAAGCGGGCCAGCGGGCCCCGTCCGGTCACCCCGGGCGGCCGGCCGGTGCCGTACGGGCGCTGGAGGGCGGGCTCGACGGGCACGTCCCCGACGAGGGGCAGGCCGAGCAGCCGGGCCACCTCCTGGTCGTCCAGGCCGGGTGCGTACGGTCCGCGGACGGCGACGCGCAGGTTGCGCAGGACCATGCCCACGGCGGAGGCGACGCGGCCGGCCGCCGCGACGGCGCGCAGCTCGGCGGGGACCACGAGGAGTGCCAGGTCGAGCTGGGCGAGGACCTCCGCGACGCCCTCGTCGACACGTCGCGGCAGGTCGACCACGACCGCTCCGCCCCCGCGCCGGGCGGCGGCGAGGACCGCGCGCACGGCCCGGGGCGGTACCGAGAGGCAGTCGCCGCGGTCCCAGCTGAGCACCCGCAGCGCGTGCAGTTCGGGCAGCGACTCCTCCAGCGCCCCGCCGCCGACCCGGCCGTGCGACGAGGCGAAGGCGGGCCAGCGCAGCCCTTTCGCCGTCTCGCCGCCGAGCGCGACGTCCAGTCCGCCGCCCAGCGGGTCGGCGTCCACCAGCAGGGTGCGCAGCCCCTCGCGGGCGGAGGTGACGGCGAGGGCGCACGCCAGGGTGGACGCGCCCGCGCCGCCGCGGCCGCCGATGACGCCGACGGTCAGGGCGGGCCGTCCGACGCCTTCGGCGACGTCGGCGATGCGGTCGACCAGCCACTGCTCGCCGTCGGGCAGCATCAGCACGTGGTCGGCGCCGATCTCGACGGCCCGCCGCCAGACGCCGGGGTCGTCCTGGTCGCGGCCGACCAGCACCACCCCCTGTCTGCGGGGCGCGCCGCGGGCCCGCCGGGCGGCGTCGTCGCCGACCAGGACCAGGGGCGCCGCATCCCAGCCGCCGTGCGGCCCTGGCAGTCCGTGGTGGACCTCCGGGGTGGCGCCGGCGGCCGCGCACAGGCGCAGCAGGTCGTCGAGGAGCGCCGTGTCCTCGGTGACGATCAGTGGTGCGCCCGGGCGGTTGCCTCCGGGCGGCGGGTCGTGCGTGACGGTTCCGGTCATGTCGTCCCCAGTGCTCCCTACCTGGCGCGGCCCTCGGGCCCCGCCTGTTCCAGGTGTGGGAGACCGCGCTGCGGCCTCCCGCGGACCGGCCGGCGAGAAGCCGGCCGACGGGCGTCCCGGTACGACGGAAGCGGCTGTGAAACCGCGGCGAGCGGGACGCGTGGGAATGACAGTGCAGCGGTCCCGGAAATCTTGTGGATCTTGGTGGAAAACTGTGGACGGGGCGATGGCTGTGAATATCGCCGTCACCCGTACCGGTGAGCCCGCCACGGCATACCGGTGAGTTCGGCACGGCTTCTGTGGATAACCTCAGAGCCGCCCGACCGCCACTCTCCGTCACTGAACACGCACATGACAATCAATTCCTTCGCGCGGAACTACGCGACAGGAAGAAGAGGAAAAAGCGGCGGAAATGCATCCGGACATGCGACGACCCCCGCCGGGGGGGAGAGCGGGGGTCGTCCCCACGGCCGACTCGGGGGGGGAGGAGTCGGACCGGGTTAGACACGGTCGCGAACGATCCGTGACTTCCATGGTGTACCCGAGGGCCCTCTCAGGCAAACCCACGCGCCACACGCTACGCCGAATGGGCTGCGCCTATGCTCAAGGACGTGGAAAACCACTTGTCGCCCCGCACAGCCGCCTTCTTCGACCTGGACAAGACGGTCATTGCGAAGTCGAGCACACTCACCTTCAGCAAGTCCTTCTACCAAGGCGGCCTGATCAACCGCAGGGCCGTCCTGCGGACCGCGTACTCCCAGTTCGTGTTCCTCGCCGGCGGCGCGGACCACGACCAGATGGAACGGATGCGGAAGTACCTGTCCGCACTGTGCCGCGGGTGGAACGTCCAGCAGGTCAGGGAGATCGTCGCCGAGACCCTGCACGACCTGATCGACCCGATCATCTACGACGAGGCCGCCACCCTCATCGAGGAGCACCACACCGCCGGCCGTGACGTGGTCATCGTGTCCACCTCGGGCGCCGAGGTGGTCGAGCCGATCGGCGAACTGCTGGGCGCCGACCGGGTGGTGGCCACCCGCATGGTGGTGGGCGACGACGGTTGCTTCACCGGCGAGGTCGAGTACTACGCGTACGGCCCGACCAAGGCGGAGGCGGTCCGGGAGCTGGCCGCGTCCGAGGGCTACGACCTCGCCCGCTGCTACGCCTACAGCGACTCGGTGACCGACATCCCGATGCTGGAGGCCGTCGGGCATCCGCACGCCGTGAACCCGGACCGCGCGCTGCGCCGGGAAGCCCTGACGCGCGAGTGGCCGATCCTGGATTTCCACCGTCCGGTGCGGCTGAAGCAGCGTTTCCCGGCGTTCTCCGTTGCGCCGCGTCCCGCCCTTGTCGCGGCGGCCGCGATAGGCGCCGCGGCGGCCACCGCGGGGCTTGTCTGGTACGCCAGCAGGCGCCGCTCGACGGTTGCCTGAACGTACTTCTTCTTCGCCGCGCGTCCCCGCTACGGGACGCGTTCGCCGTTTCGGCGTCCGTTTACTGCTCGTTTGAACCAAAAAGTAAAGGAACGCGGCCAGCACTTCCCCTCTCCGGGATGCCGGAGTACAAAGGAGTTGACGGCCCGCGAGACCAAGGACGTCCGAGAGGACGACTTTCAGAACGCTTTAGGCCCCACGGACCGTGCATGGAAACCGCGCACCCACGCGACGTCGACCCGTCGATTACGGGCCAGCCGCACCAGGCCGGGCAAAGTCCCCGGCCTGATGGGCACATATCGAGGACGCTTGGTAACGCGGTGGACATGCCAGCGGCGGTACGAGTATTCGTACCGCCGCATTCTTGCGCGGAGCCCCTCCACCCCGGCCCGCGTGACCTTCCGGCCGGTCAGGCGGCTCCGCGCTGCAACGCCTCGCACACCGCCGTGGACTCGCGCGCACCCAGCGCCACGGCTCGCCCGCAGTGGGCGATCCAGGCGGCCATGCCCTCCGGCGTGCCGGACACGTAGCCCCGCAGTGCCTCCCGGTAGGCGTCCAGGCCCAGTTCGGCGTGGCCGACCTCGGCGGGGCACACCGACTTGGGGTCGAGGCCGCTGCCGACCAGGACGATCCGCTCGGCCGTGCGCGCGACCAGGCCGTTGTGGGACGTGAACGGACGCAGCGCGAGCAGCTCCCCGTGCACCACGGCGGCCGTCACCAGCGCCGGCGCCGAACCGCCCGCGATGACGATCTCGGCCAGCCCCTCCAGGCGGCCGTGCATCTCGTCGGCGCCCGGCAGGGGCAGGTCGATCAGGGGCTCGTCGACCGGCTCGCCCGCCTGGCGGGGCCGGCCCACGTGCTCGGCCTTGTCGGCCGCGGCGACCAGGTGCAGCCGCGCCAGCACCCGCAGCGGCGACTGCCGCCAGATCGACAGCAGCTGACCCGCCTCGGCCGTCAGCCGCAGCGCCGCGCCCATGGTGCGCGCCTCGTCGTCACCGCTGAAGTCGCTGCGCCGCCGCACCTCCTCCAGGGCCCAGTCCGCGCCGGACAGCGCCGCCGAACCCCGGGCGCCGCGCAGGGCCGCCTCGGAGGTGATCTCGTTGCTGCGCCGCCGCATGACCCGGTGCCCGTAGACCCGGTCCACGGCCTTGCGTACGGACTCCACGGAGTCGGCCACACCGGGCAGGTTGCCCAGGGCCGCGAGGGGATCGGCGGTCGCGCCCGTCGTACTCATGAGTACGACCCTACGCACCCCGGACGCCCGCCCCACGTTGGAGTGGTCTTCTTCACGCCTGCCGTGACCTACAGCTACGTACTCACTACGCTTCGTGAACATGAAAATTGCTTTCGTTGGGAAGGGCGGGAGCGGAAAGACGACCCTGTCCTCCCTGTTCATCCGTCATCTCGCGGCCGAGGGCGCCCCGGTCGTCGCCGTGGACGCCGACATCAACCAGCACCTCGGGGCCGCGCTGGGCCTGGACGACTCCGAGGCCGCCGCCCTCCCCCCGATGGGCGAGCACCTCCGGCTGATCAAGGACTACCTGCGCGGCAGCAACCCGCGCATCGCGTCCGCCGACACGATGATCAAGACGACCCCGCCCGGCGAGGGCTCCCGGCTGCTGCGGGTCCAGGAGGACAACCCGGTCTACGACGCCTGCGCGCGCCCGGTGGAGCTGGACGGCGGCACGGTCCGCCTGATGGTCACCGGCCCCTTCACCGACGCCGACCTGGGGGTCGCCTGCTACCACTCCAAGACCGGGGCCGTGGAGCTCTGCCTGAACCACCTGGTGGACGGGCCCGGCGAGTACGTCGTGGTGGACATGACGGCCGGCTCGGACTCCTTCGCCTCCGGCATGTTCACCCGCTTCGACATGACGTTCCTCGTCGCCGAGCCGACCCGGAAGGGCGTCTCCGTCTACCGCCAGTACAAGGAGTACGCCCGCGACTTCGGCGTGGCGCTGAAGGTCGTCGGCAACAAGGTGCAAGGCCCCGACGACCTCGACTTCCTGCGTGCGGAGGTGGGCGACGACCTGCTGGTGACCGTGGGCCATTCGGACTGGGTGCGCGCCATGGAGAAGGGCCGCCCGCCGCGGTTCGCCGCACTGGAGGAGTCCAACCGGCTCGCCCTGCGCACGCTGCGCGAGGCCGCCGACGCGACGTACGAGCGGCGGGACCGGGAGCGGTACACGCGCCAGATGGTGCACTTCCACCTGAAGAACGCCCAGTCGTGGGGGAACGAGCGCACCGGAGCCGACCTGGCGGCGCAGGTCGACCCCGGTTTCGTGCTCGGCGAGAGCGTCACCGCCGAGGCCTGAGCCTCACTCCTTCGGCGCGGAGGAACCCGGCGCGCCCTTGGGGGCCGGGGCGGGGCCGGAGGCCAGGAAGGTCTTCCAGCCCTGCTTCGGGGCCTCGCCGACGCCCAGCGAGCGCAGCTTCTCCAGGGTCGCCGGGTCCTGCGCGTCCAGCCAGTCCACCAGCTGGCGGAAGGAGACGCACCGCACGTCGGACTTGGTGCACACCTCCTCGACGACCTCCTCGACGGCGCGCATGTAGGTGCCGCCGTTCCAGGACTCGAAGTGGTTGCCGATGATCAGGGGCGCCCTGTTGCCGTCGTAGGCGCGTTCGAAGCCCTGGAGCAGGCCGTCCCGCATCTGGTCGCCCCACATCTCGTGCTTGCCGGGGTCGCCCTGGGTGGTGGTGCCGGACTGGTTGACCATGAAGTTGTAGTCCATGGTGAGCTGCTCGAAGGAGTGCCCGGGGAAGGGCACGAGCTGCATCGACAGGTCCCACAGCCCGGACTTCTTCTCGGGCCAGACCTGATTGTTGACACCGCTGGTGTCGTAGCGGAAGCCCAGCTCCCGGGCAGCCTTCATGAAGTTCTTCTGCCCTTCCAGGCAGGGTGTGCGGGCCCCGATGAGCTCCTTGTCGTAGTCGAAGGGCAGCGGGGCCTCGTTCTTCATGCCGGCGTTGGTCTTCCAGGTCTTCACGAACTGCTTGGCCTGGGCGATCTCTTCCTTCCACTCCTCCACCGACCACTGACCGACCCCGCCGCCGCTGCCGCAGAAGTGGCCGTTGAAGTGGGTTCCGATCTCGTTGCCCTCGAGCCAGGCGAGCCGCAGTTGCTCCACGGTGTCGGCGATGCCCTGCTCGTCGTTGAAGCCGATGTCGGAGCGGCCCGGCGAGTGCTGCGGCGGGCGGTACAGGTCGCGCTTCTCCTCCGGCAGGAGGTACACGCCGCTGAGGAAGTACGTCATGGTCGCGTCGTTCTCCTTGGCGACCTTGCGGAAGTGGGAGAACAGCTTCTGGCTGTCCTCGCCCGCTCCGTCCCAGGAGAACACCACGAACTGCGGCGGCTTCTCGCCGGGCTTCAGCCGCTTCGGCTTCGGCAGGTGCGGCTGGGCGCCGGTGTAGGCGGTGGAGCCGTCGCCGATCAGCCGCACGACGTTCTTGGGCGCGGGGGCCGGCTGTGCCTTCTCCTCCTCCGGCCCGCCCCCGCCGGTTCCGCAGCCGGCGAGCGCGGAGAGGCAGACCGCGGTGATCACGGTGCCCGTGGCGATCCTGTGGGTGGCGGCCATTCGCCCACCTTCTTCCTTCTCTCGGGCCGAGCTCGATGAGGCGTTGTGTGGTGCTGCGCCGGTCCATGCCGACCGCGACGTCAACGTCGCACGGAAGAAAGAAGTGAATTAATACGACAAGCCGATGAAATGGCTACTTCACCCTTCGGGGTGACACCTGCCGCTATTTGCCCGGAAAGTCTATGCCGGTCCTTTACTCGCAATTACGATCTGTTTACTGAGCTTTGGGCCCGGCTCGCCAGTCGTCCCGCCATTGGCCCCCGCGGTTCGCCCCTTGTTCGTCCCGCCGTCCGTCCAGCCGTCCAGCCGTCCGTCCCGCCGTTCCGGGGGCCGTGCCCCGCGGCCGCGACCGCTTCGGTCCAGTCCGTTCGAGTCCGTTCGAGCGGACCCACCTCACGCGACAGCGCAGACCCGAAGGAGACACCAGTCCATGTCAGCCTGCCTTCCCGCCGACGCCGAGCCGGCGCACACCGAGCGAGCCCATCCCCCGCACAGCCCGCCACCCCGCCGCCGGGGCTTCCGTATCGCGGGCGCCGATCTCTCGGCCGCCGTCGCGGTGTTCCTCATCGCCCTCCCCTTGTCCCTCGGCATCTCCCTCGCCACCGGCGCGCCCCTCCAGGCCGGGCTCGTCGCCGCGGCGGTGGGCGGGCTCGTCGCCGGACGGCTCGGCGGCTCTCCCCTCCAGGTGAGCGGCCCGGCGGCGGGGCTGACGGTCGTCACGGCCGACCTCATCCACCAGTACGGCTGGCGCACCACCTGCGCCGTCACCGTCCTCGCCGGCCTCTCCCAGCTCGCGCTCGGCTGTCTGCGCGTGGCACGCGCCGCCCTCGCCGTGAGCCCCGCGATCGTGCACGGCATGCTCGCCGGCATCGGCGTCACGATCGCCGTCGCCCAGCTGCACATCGTTCTCGGGGGCGAGCCGCAGAGCTCCGTGCCCGACAACCTCCTGGCCCTGCCCGCCCAGTTGGCGCGCCTCGACCCCGCCGCCCTCGCGGTGAGCGTGCTGACCCTGGCCGTCCTGCTGCTCTGGCCCCGGCTGCCCGGCCGCGCCGGACACCTGCTGCGGAGGACGCCGGCCGCCCTCGTCGCCGTGGGCGGCGCCACCGCGGTCGCCGCGACGGCCGGACTGGTGCTGCCCGTGGTGGACCTGCCGTCATGGCGCAGCCACGCGCTGGCCGGGCTGCCCGAGGGACCGGTGCTCGGCCTTGTCGCGGCCGTGCTGACCACGACGCTGGTGTGCAGCGTGCAGTCGCTGCTCGGCGCGACGGCCGTGGACAAGCTGGCCGCCGCCCGCCCCGGCGCCGGCCATGTCGTCCGCTCCGACCTGGACCGGGAGATGCTCGGCCAGGGAGCGGCGAACGTCGTCTCCGGCGCCCTGGGCGGCCTGCCGGTGGCCGGGGTCGCCGTCCGCAGCACGGCGAACGTCCACGCGGGCGCCGTCAGCCGGAACGCCACCATGCTGCACGGAGCCCTGGTGGTGACGGCCGCGCTGCTGCTCGTCCCGCTCCTGGAGCTGATCCCGCTCGCCTCGCTCGCCGCCCTGGTCATGGCGGTCGGCGCCCGGATGGTGTCCCTGCACCACATCCGCACGGTGACGCGCCACCGCGAGGTGCTGGTCTACGCCGTGACCGCCCTCGGGGTGATCTCCCTCGGGGTGCTGGAGGGCGTGGCGCTGGGCATCGCCGTGGCCGTGGGCGTGGCCCTGCACCGGCTCACCCGGACCCGGATCACCCACGAGGAGGAGAACGGCGTCCATCACGTGCACGTCCGCGGACAGCTGACGTTCCTCGCGGTGCCGCGGCTCAGCCGGGCGCTGCATCTCGTGCCCCAAGGGGCCGGCGCGGTCGTGGCGTTGGACGGGTCCTTCATGGACCACGCGGCGTACGAGACGCTGCAGGACTGGCAGAGGGCGCACACCGCGCGCGGCGGCAGCGTGAGGATCACCGGCCGGCGCGCCGGAGTGCGGATCGCCGAACCCGGCGCCCTCGCCTCCGGGCCCGCGCCCGACGGGGAGTCCGCCTCCACCGGCGACTGCCGCTGCCGGCCCTGGACGGCCTGGCGCAACCACCAGTGCGACCGCCCCTCCCCCGCCCAGGACACCGGGGTCTGCCCGGACGAGACGCTCGAGAGCGGCGAAACGGCCCCCGAGACCGACCGGGACTCGACCGCCCGCGGACGCACCTCGAGCAGTCGTCAACTGGTGCGCGGACTCAGCACGTTCCAGCGCCGCACGGCGCCCCTGGTGCGGAGTGAACTGGCCCGGCTGGCGCGGGAGGGGCAGCGGCCGTCGCAGCTTTTCCTGACCTGCGCCGACTCCCGCGTGGTCACCTCGATGATCACCTCCAGCGGTCCCGGCGACCTGTTCGTGGTGCGCAACGTCGGCAACCTCGTGCCACCCCCCGGGGCGGAGAGCGGCGACGACTCGGTGGCCGCCGCCATCGAGTACGCCGTCGACGTGCTGGCGGTACGGTCGATCACCGTGTGCGGCCACTCCGGGTGCGGCGCCATGCAGGCCCTACTCGACTCCCGCCCCGCCTCCCCCGCCGCCACACCGCTCGGACGCTGGCTGCGGTACGGCGGGCCGAGCCTCGAGCGGCTGCGCGACCCCGGCGCGCCCGCGCCCCGGCTGGCCGGGCGGGACCCCGCCGACGACGTCGAGCGGCTCTGCCTGACCAATGTGGTCCAGCAGCTGGAGCATCTGCGCGCCCACGAGTCGGTCGCCCGCGCCCTGCAGGAGGGGAGCCTCGAACTGCACGGGGTGTACTTCCACGTGGGCGAGGCCCAGGCGTACCTCCTCGCCGAGCAGGAGGAGGAGAGGGTTTTCGACCGGGTACGCGATGTGGACCTGGCGGTGTGACGCACGCCCGAATGTGAGAGGCGTTACACCTCTTGAACCGGGTTGCCCCCCGCACCGTGGGAAGGGGTGTCGGCGGCCACAGGTCGCGACCGCGACAGGTCTAAACCAATTTCCCGTCGACCCTTGTCAGCGCACCCCCGGGTCTGATGAGCTGTGGCCTGGGACACAACGGACACCCTGGAAAGGCAGATGCCGTGAGCAATGAAAGCCTGGCCAACCTCCTGAAGGAGGAGCGACGCTTCGCACCCCCCGCCGACCTGGCCGCGAACGCCAACGTCACCGCGGAGGCGTATGAACAGGCCAAGGCTGACAGGCTCGGCTTCTGGGCCGAGCAGGCCCGCCGGCTGACCTGGGCCAAGGAGCCCACCGAGACCCTCGACTGGTCGAACCCGCCGTTCGCCAAGTGGTTCCAGGACGGCGAGCTCAACGTCGCCTACAACTGCGTCGACCGGCACGTCGAGGCGGGCCACGGCGACCGGGTCGCGATCCACTTCGAGGGCGAGCCGGGCGACAGCCGCGCCATCACCTACGCCGAGCTCAAGGACGAGGTCTCCAAGGCCGCCAACGCCCTGCTGGAGCTGGGTGTCCGCAAGGGCGACCGGGTCGCCGTCTACATGCCGATGATCCCGGAGACGGCCGTCGCGATGCTGGCCTGCGCCCGTATCGGCGCCGCGCACTCGGTCGTCTTCGGCGGCTTCTCGGCGGACGCGCTCGCCACCCGCATCCAGGACGCCGACGCGCGGGTCGTCATCACCTCCGACGGCGGCTACCGGCGCGGCAAGCCCTCCGCCCTGAAGCCGGCGGTGGACGAGGCCGTCAGCCGGGTGGACAACGTGGAGCACGTCCTCGTCGTCCGCCGCACCGGCCAGGACGTCGCCTGGACCGAGGGCCGCGACGTGTGGTGGCACGACGCGGTGGACCGCCAGAGCAGCGAGCACACCCCGGAGGCGTTCGACGCCGAGCACCCGCTGTTCATCCTCTACACCTCAGGCACCACGGGGAAGCCGAAGGGCATCCTGCACACCTCCGGCGGCTACCTGACCCAGACGTCCTACACGCACTGGGCGGTGTTCGACCTCAAGCCGGAGACCGACGTGTACTGGTGCACGGCCGACGTCGGCTGGGTCACCGGGCACTCGTACATCGTCTACGGCCCGCTCGCCAACGGCGCCACGCAGGTCATGTACGAGGGCACGCCGGACACGCCCCACCAGGGCCGCTTCTGGGAGATCGTCCAGAAGTACGGCGTGACGATCCTCTACACGGCGCCCACCGCGATCCGGACGTTCATGAAGTGGGGCGACGACATCCCCGCCAAGTTCGACCTGTCGTCGCTGCGGGTGCTCGGCTCCGTCGGCGAGCCGATCAACCCGGAGGCGTGGATCTGGTACCGCAAGAACATCGGCGCGGACCGCACCCCGGTCGTCGACACCTGGTGGCAGACCGAGACCGGCGGCATCATGATCTCCCCGCTGCCGGGCGTGACCTCCGCCAAGCCGGGCTCCGCCCAGACCCCGCTGCCGGGCATCTCCGCCACGGTCGTGGACGACGAGGCGAACGAGGTGGGCAACGGCGGTGGCGGCTACCTGGTGCTGACCGAGCCGTGGCCGTCGATGCTGCGCACCATCTGGGGCGACGACCAGCGGTTCATCGACACCTACTGGTCGCGCTTCGAGGGCAAGTACTTCGCCGGTGACGGCGCGAAGAAGGACGACGACGGCGACATCTGGCTGCTCGGCCGGGTCGACGACGTGATGCTGGTGTCGGGCCACAACATCTCCACCACGGAGGTCGAGTCCGCGCTGGTCTCCCACCCGTCGGTCGCCGAGGCGGCCGTGGTGGGCGCCACGGACGAGACGACCGGTCAGGCGATCGTCGCCTTCGTCATCCTGCGCGGCACGGCCGCGGAGTCCGACGACCTCGTCGGCGAGCTGCGCAACCACGTGGGCGCCACGCTCGGCCCGATCGCCAAGCCGAAGCGGATCCTGCCGGTGGCCGAGCTGCCGAAGACCCGCTCCGGAAAGATCATGCGGCGTCTGCTCCGGGACGTCGCGGAGAACCGCCAGCTCGGGGACGTCACCACGCTGACGGACTCCACGGTCATGGACCTCATCCAGACGAAGCTTCCGGCCGCGCCCAGCGAGGACTGACCGGGCCGCCCAGGCCGCCGCGCGCGGCGGAAGCGGACGGGCTCCCGTCCGCTTCCCCTCGCGCCCGGCCGGGTGCCTCGACCGCCCGTACCCCCGCTCGTGGGGGCGCGGGCGGTTTCTCGCATCCGGCCCGGTGGCTGTGACATGGGCCACCACGAAACCGCTGATGCGGGCCACCGGTCCGTTGGTTAGGCTCAAGAGCGGAAACACGCTGTCTCATGGAGCGCCGGGAAGTCTGGTCGGCACACGATTCGTGCTGCCCTACGACCGGAGGAGACGCCCGTGAGCGCCCCCCGCACCCCCACCCCCCGCAAGGCGTTCGGCCTGCTCTCGCTGCCCGAGCGGAACTTCGTCGCGGAGGCCCTGCGCACCGAGACCGTCGGGGGCGTCCTGCTGCTGCTGGCCGCCGTCGCCGCGCTGGTGTGGGCGAACATACCCGCGCTGGGCGACAGCTACGAGACCGTCAGCCACTGGCACTTCGGCCCCGAGTCGCTCGGACTGAACCTGTCCGTCGCACACTGGGCGGCCGACGGCCTGCTCGCGATCTTCTTCTTCGTCGCCGGCGTCGAACTCAAGCGGGAACTGGTCGCCGGCGACCTGCGCGACCCCAAGGCCGCCGCCCTTCCCGTCATCGCCGCCCTGTGCGGGATGATCGCGCCCGCGCTGGTCTACACGCTCACCAGCGGAGTGGGCGGCGGCTCCCTCGCGGGCTGGGCCGTGCCCACCGCCACCGACATCGCGTTCGCGCTGGCCGTGCTCGCCGTCATCGGCACCTCGCTGCCCAGCGCGCTGCGCGCCTTCCTGCTCACCCTCGCGGTCGTGGACGACCTGTTCGCGATCCTGATCATCGCGGTCTTCTTCACCGAGCAACTGAACTTCGCGGCACTCGGCGGCGCGGTCGCCGGTCTGGTCGTCTTCTGGCTGCTGCTGCGCAGGCGGGTGCGCGGCTGGTACGTGTACGTGCCGCTGGCCGTGGTGATCTGGGGGCTGATGTACAACAGCGGCATCCACGCCACCATCGCGGGTGTCGCCATGGGGCTGATGCTGCGCTGCCACCGCGAGGAGGGCGAGGAGCACTCCCCCGGCGAGCGCATCGAGCATCGCGTGCGTCCGCTGTCGGCAGGACTCGCGGTCCCGCTGTTCGCGCTGTTCAGCGCCGGTGTGGCCGTCTCCGGGGACGCGCTGGGCAAGGTGTTCACGCAGCCCGAGACGCTCGGCGTCGTGCTCGGCCTGGTCGTCGGCAAGACGTTCGGCATCTTCGGCGGCACCTGGCTGACCGCCCGGTTCACCCGCGCCTCGCTCAGCGACGACCTCGCCTGGGCGGACGTGTTCGCGCTCGCCACGCTCGCCGGCATCGGCTTCACCGTGTCGCTGCTGATCGGCGAGCTCGCCTTCGAGGAGAACACGACGATGGCTGGCAGTGTGAAGGCCGCGGTTCTCACCGGTTCGCTGATCGCCACCGTGCTGGCGACGGTGCTGCTGAAGATCCGCAATGCCAGGTACCGCAAGCTGGCCGAGGAGGAGGAGCGGGACGAGGACCTCGACGGGGTCCCGGACGTCTACGAGCAGGACGACCCGGAGTACCACCTCCGCATGGCCGGGATCCTGGAGAAGAAGGCCGCCGAGCACCGGCGGATCGCCCGGGAGAAGGCCGCCGCGCGAGACGCGCTTGCACAAGTGCCGGGCGGGGCAGGCGATCGGGACGACGGTCCGGCATGATCTGACGAGACGGTACAAAAGAACGGGACCGTCCCGCGCAGGCACGACGGACGTACGCGAGGCGTACGGAGAAGAGGGAGACCGCGATGAGCGCACCCGACGGCAGCCCGGTCGGCGCCGAACGCAGCATCGGCCAGCTGTTCGCCACGGCGACGGCGGAGATGTCCGCGCTGGTGCACGACGAGATCGCGCTGGCGAAGGCGCAGCTCAGGCAGGACGTGAAGCGGGGGGCGACGAGCGGCGGCGCGTTCATGGCGGCGGGCGTACTGCTGCTGTTCTCCCTGCCGATGCTGAACTTCGCGCTCGCCTACGGCATCCGCACGTGGAGCGGCTGGAACATGGCGGTGTGCTTCCTGCTGTCCTTCGCGGCGAACTGCCTCGTCGCCGGCCTCCTCGCCCTCATCGGCGTCGTGTTCGCCAAGAAGGCCAAGAAGGGCCGCGGCCCGCAGAAGGTCGCCGCCTCGATGAAGGAGACGGCGGGCGTGCTGCAGAAGGCCAAGCCGCACCCGCGTCCGGCCCTCCCCGCGCACCGTGGCCCCGAGGCCGTCGAGGCTGTGGCACGCTCGTCCTCATGACGGACCCCGCCACTCCTTCGGCGCAGCCGGCCTCGGTCGTTCGCCTGGACCTCCCGGACGCCCCGGGCCTCGTCCACCGTGACGTCGCCGCCAACGGCGCCCGCTTCCACATCGCGGAGCTGGGCGACGGCCCTCTGGTGCTGCTGCTGCACGGTTTCCCGCAGTTCTGGTGGACCTGGCGGCACCAGCTGACGGCGCTCGCCGACGCCGGGTTCCGGGCCGTCGCCATGGACTTGAGGGGCGTCGGCGGCAGCGACCGCACCCCGCGCGGCTACGACCCGGCCAACCTCGCGCTGGACATCACCGGTGTGATCCGCTCCCTGGGTGAGCCGGACGCGGCGCTGGTCGGCCATGACCTGGGCGGCTACCTCGCCTGGACGGCCGCGGCGATGCGCCCCAAGCTCGTGCGGCGGCTCGCGGTGTCCTCGATGCCGCACCCGCGGCGCTGGCGCTCCTCGATGCTCGCCGACGCCCGGCAGACGGCCGCCCAGTCGCACATCTGGGGTTTCCAGCGGCCCTGGATCCCGGAGCGCCGGCTCACCGCGGACGACGGGGCGATGGTGGCCCGGCTCATCCAGGAGTGGTCCGGGCCGCAGCCGCCCGACGAGAAGGCCCTGGAGACCTACCGGCGGGCCATGTGCATCCCGTCCACCGCGCACTGCTCGATCGAGCCGTACCGGTGGATGGTGCGGTCGCTGGCCCGCCCGGACGGCATTCAGTTCAACCGCCGGATGAAGCGTCCGGTGCGGGTGCCGACGCTGCATCTGCACGGCTCCCTGGACCCGGTGGTGCGCACGCGCAGCGCGGCGGGCTCGGGACAGTACGTCGAAGCGCCGTACCGCTGGCGGCTGTTCGACGGGCTGGGGCACTTCCCGCACGAGGAGGACCCGGCGGCCTTCTCGGCCGAGCTGATCAACTGGCTGAAGGATCCCGAGCCGGACCGGTGACGTGCCGGACCGGTGACGTGCCGGACCGGTGACATGCCGGACCGGTGACGTGCCGGACCGGTGAGCAGCCGGACCGGTGACGTGCCGGACCGGTGAGCAGCCGGACCGGTGACGTGCCGGACCGGTGAGGAGCCGGACCGGTGAGGAGCCGGTCGGTGACCGGACGGATGCGTTCCGTACCGCTCGCGCGCCCGTTCCGTACCCGTTCACACCCCTCCCGCTGAACGCTTGTCCTACGAACGCCAATTGCCTGGCGCATAGGCCAATTGGCGGCCCCTCAGGCGGTTATGGACCTTGGGCCGGGGGCAAACGTCGGGGTATGGGCTGGACGCACGACTACAGTGACGCAAGCCGCAATCGCCGCTCGGCGAGCGGTGTGGGCTCCCACCAGCGAGGCGGTGCACCACAGATGGCAGCTACGGATCTCAGGGTCGGCATCCCGCGCATTCTCCGCCGCCGCGCGCGCTGGGTATCGGTCCGGCTCCGTCACCCGCGGGGCTGACGGACCGTCCGTCCGTTCCTGACGTCCGGCCGGCTTCCGGTTCGGTTCCCGCTCACAGCGCGCACTTGTCGCTGTCCACCTCCTGGGCGGCGCTGCGGCCCCGGGCGATGTCCTCGCGGATCTCGTCCACGGTCAGTGCGTATCCCGTCCGGTCGTCGTCCAGCGACTTCGCGAAGATGACGCCGTAGACCTCGCCCTGAGGGGTGAGGAGCGGGCCTCCGGAGTTGCCCTGACGGACCGTCGCGTACAGCGAGTACACGTCGCGGCGCACCGTGCCGCGGTGGTAGATGTCGGGGCCGTTGGCCGTGATGCGCCCCCGCAGCCGCGCCGCGCGGACGTCGTACGCGCCGTTCTCCGGGAAGCCGGCGACGATCGCGCCGTCCCCGCTGCTCGCGTCCTCCGCGGCGAACCGCAGCACGGGCGCGTCCAGGTCGGGCACGTCGAGCACGGCGATGTCGCGCTTCCAGTCGTACAGGACGACCGTGGCGTCGTACGTGCGGCCCTCGCCGCCTATCTGCACGACCGGCTCGTCGACGCCGCCCACCACATGGGCGTTGGTCATGACGCGCCGGTCGTCGAAGACGAAGCCGGTGCCCTCGAGCACCTTGCCGCAGCTCGTCGCCGTGCCCGTCACCTTGACGATGGAGCGCTGCGCGCGGGCGGCGACGGGGCTGCCCGCGAGCGCCGGGTCCGGCGGACGGACGTCCGTGATGGGCTCGTTGGCGAACGGACTGAAGACCTGCGGGAAGCCGTTCTGCGCGAGGACGGACGAGAAGTCGGCGAACCAGATGTCCGCCTGGTCCGGCAGCGCGCGGGACACGCCGAGCAGCACCTTGGACTGGCGCACCTCCTTGCCGAGCGTCGGCAGCGTCGTCCCGGCGAGGGCGGAGCCGATCAGCCAGGCGACCAGGAGCATCGCGACGACGTTGACGAGGGCCCCGCCGGTGGCGTCGAGCGCCCTGGCCGGGGACCAGGTGATGTACCGGCGCAGCTTGTTGCCCAGATGAGTGGTCAGGGCCTGCCCGACGGACGCGCACACTATGACGACCACGACGGCCACGACGGCGGCGGTGGTGCCCACCTCGGAGTTGTCCGTCAGCGCGTCCCAGATGACCGGCAGCGTGTAGACGGCGATCAGACCGCCCCCGAGGAAACCGATCACCGACAGGATGCCGACGACGAAGCCCTGCCGGAAGCCGACCACGGCGAACCACACGGCTGCCACCAGCAGCAGGATGTCCAGCACGTTCACCGATTCAAGCCTCGCCTCGTCCTACGCAGCACGGCGCCCACCCTGTCACGCCCTCCGGTCCAGCGGGACCCGCTTGTCCCGATCCCAGGGGCGCTCCCAGCCCGCGAAGTGCAGCAACCGGTCGATGACCCCCGCGGTGAACCCCCACACGAGGGCCGATTCGACCAGAAATGCGGGCCCGTGGAAGCCGCTGGGGTGGATCGCGGTCGCACGGTTGTCCGGGTGGGTGAGATCGGCCACGGGCACGGTGAACACCCGCGCCGTCTCGTTCGGATCGACGACGCCGACCGGGCTGGGCTCGCGCCACCAGCCGAGCACGGGCGTCACGACGAAGCCGCTGACGGGGATGTAGAGCCTCGGCAGCACGCCGAACAGCTGCACGCCGGACGGGTCGAGCCCGGTCTCCTCCTCCGCCTCGCGCAGCGCCGCCCGCAGCGGGCCTTCGCCCTGCGGGTCGCCGTCCTCGGGGTCGAGGGCGCCGCCCGGGAAGGCGGGCTGCCCCGCGTGCGAGCGCAGCGAGCCGGCCCGCTCCATGAGCAGCAGCTCGGGGCCGCGCTCGCCCTCACCGAAGAGGATGAGGACGGCGGACTGCCGTCCCGAGCCGTCGCGCGGCGGCAGGAAGCGGCTCAGTTGCGTGGGCCGGACCGTCTCGGCGGCGCGGACCACCGGGTCCAGCCACGCGGGCAGCCCGTCCCTGCTCAGGGCCACCGGACCGCCCTGCGTCCCGCTCGCACGCGTCATGCCCACCCCCGTCGTCCGGCCCCGTCCCACGAGTGCAACGCGCGACGCTCCCGAGATCGTTCCGCGCGGCGCAGGGGCGCCCGGCCTGCCCTCATCCGGCCCCCAGCGGCGGGGCCGGTTTGCCGCCCGCGTCCAGGTAGGCCTGCGGGGGCTTCAGCCGCTGGCCCGGCTGGCCGGCCTTCTCGTACTTCAGCAGCTTCTTCGCCTTCTCCGGGTCCGTCTCGCCCTCGCCGTACGACGGGCAGAGATGGGCGATCGGGCAGGCGCCGCAGGCGGGCTTGCGGGCGTGGCAGATGCGGCGGCCGTGCCAGATGACGTGGTGGGACAGGTCCGTCCACTCGCTCTTCGGGAACAGCGCGCCGACCGCCGCCTCGATCTTGTCCGGGTCGGTCTCGTCGGTCCACTTCCACCGGCGCACCAGGCGCTGGAAGTGGGTGTCGACCGTGATGCCGGGGCGGCCGAAGGCGTTGCCGAGCACGACGAACGCGGTCTTGCGGCCCACGCCGGGCAGCTTGACCAGGTCCTCGAGCCGGTCGGGCACCTCCCCGCCGAACTGCTCCACCAGCGCCTTCGACAGGCCGATGACCGACTTGGTCTTGGCGCGGAAGAAGCCGGTGGGGCGGAGGATCTCCTCCACCTCCTCCGGGTTGGCGGCCGCCAGGTCCTCGGGGGTGGGGTACTTCGCGAACAGCGCGGGGGTCGTCTGGTTGACGCGCAGGTCGGTGGTCTGGGCCGACAGCACAGTCGCGACGAGGAGTTGGAAGGGGTTCTCGAAGTCCAGCTCGGGGTGGGCGTACGGGTACACCTCGGCGAGCTCGCGGTTGATCCGGCGGGCCCGCCGCACCAGCGCGGTACGGGACTCCCCCTGCGGGTGCGCGGCCACCGTCTTCGCCGGGGCGGCCGGCACAGAGGCGGTCGCCTTCTTGGGGGCGACGACCTGCTTCTTGGGGGCGGGGGCCTTCTTGAGGGGGGCGGAGGACTTGGCGGGAGCCTTCTTGGCGGCCTTGGCGGCGGGCTTCTTGGCGGCGGCCTTCTTCGCGGCAGGCGCCTTCGCGCCCGCGGCGGACTTCTTGGCAGCGGCCTTCTTCGCGGGCGCGGCCTTCTTGGCGGCTTCCTTCGTCGCAGGCGCAGCCTTCTTCGCAGGCGCGGCCTTCTTGGCGGTCGCCTTCTCCGCAGGCGCAGCCTCCGTCGCCGGCGCAGCCTTCTTCGCCGTCTTCCTACCGCCATCGGAGACCTGTTCGCCCACAGCGGAATCGCGTTCTGCACTCACCCGCGCAGCCCCCTCGGCCTGTGCTCTCACCGGCGATTTGGACACCCGGCCAGCCTACGACCCGGCACGGACATCCGCCCCGGACCCAGAAGATCGGCGTCCAATTGGACCCCTGCCGCATACCCCGGCCAACCTGTGCGGCATCCTTGTGACAGATCACACTGTTTGGACGGTCCGGCAAAATGGGAACCACGGTCCCCTGGCACGCAGGGGAACCAAGATCCCCTGAGCAGGTCGAATAGGAGAGAACTCGTGGACGACGTTCTGCGGCGGAACCCGCTTTTCGCGGCGCTCGATGACGAGCAGGCCGCGGAGCTTCGCGCCTCCATGAGTGAGGTGACCCTGGCGAGGGGCGACTCACTGTTCCACGAGGGAGACCCGGGCGACCGCCTGTACGTGGTCACCGAGGGCAAGGTGAAGCTGCACCGCACCTCCCCCGACGGCCGCGAGAACATGCTGGCCGTGGTCGGACCGGGCGAGCTGATCGGTGAGCTGTCCCTCTTCGACCCGGGTCCGCGCACGGCGACCGCCACGGCGCTCACCGAGGTGAAGCTGCTGGGCCTGGGCCACGGCGACCTGACGCCCTGGCTGAGCGCCCGCCCCGAGGTGGCCACGGCGCTGCTGCGCGCCGTCGCCCGCCGGCTGCGCAAGACCAACGACGCCATGTCCGACCTGGTCTTCTCCGACGTCCCGGGCCGCGTCGCGCGCGCCCTGCTGGACCTCTCGCGCCGCTTCGGCGTGCAGTCGGAGGAGGGCATCCACGTGGTGCACGACCTCACGCAGGAGGAGCTGGCCCAGCTGGTCGGCGCGTCCCGCGAGACGGTCAACAAGGCCCTGGCGGACTTCGCCCAGCGCGGCTGGCTGCGGCTCGAGGCCCGCGCGGTGATCCTGCTGGACGTGGAGCGGCTCGCCAAGCGCTCCCGCTGACGCGTCACCCCGCTTTCCCGCGCCCCCATGGCCTCCGGCTGTGGGGGCGCGGCCGTGCGGTCAGATGATCCCGTGCTCCTTGAGGTACTCCAGCTGGGCCCGTACGGAGAGTTCCGCGGCCGGCCAGAGGGAGCGGTCGACGTCGGCGTAGACGTGGGCGACGACCTCGGCGGGGGTGCGGTGACCGTCCTCGACGGCCGTCTCCACCTGGGCGAGCCGGTGGGCGCGGTGCGCGAGGTAGTACTCGACGGCGCCCTGGGCGTCGTCCAGCACCGGCCCGTGTCCCGGCAGGACCGTGTGGACGCCGTCGTCGACGGTGAGGGACCTGAGCCGGCGCAGGGTGTCCAGGTAGTCGCCGAGGCGCCCGTCGGGGTGGGCCACGACCGTCGTGCCGCGTCCCAGCACGGTGTCGCCGGTGAGAACCGCCTGGTCCGCCGGGAGGTGGAAGCACAGGGAGTCGGCGGTGTGCCCGGGGGCCGGTACGACGCGCAGCTCCAGGCCGCCGACGGTGACGACGTCCCCGGCGGCCAGCCCCTCGTCGCCGAGCCGCAGCGCCGGGTCCAGCGCGCGCACCTTGGTGCCGGTCAGCTCGGCGAACCGGGCGGCGCCCTCGGCGTGGTCGGGGTGACCGTGCGTCAGCAGGGTCAGGGCGACCCGCTTCCCGGCCTCCTCGGCGGTGGCGACGACGTGCCGCAGGTGCCCGTCGTCGAGCGGGCCCGGGTCGACGACGACCGCGAGGTCGGAGTCCGGCTCGGAGAGTATCCAGGTGTTCGTGCCGTCCAGCGTCATCGCCGAGGGGTTCGGGGCGAGCACGTTGACGGCCCGCGCGGTCGCGGGACCGGAGAGGACCCCGCCGCGAGGCTGGCCGGGGAGGGCGGTGGCGTCCGTCATGCGGGGGCTCCCCCGGTCGGGATGTGCTTGGTGAACTCGTCGTGCCCGGGCCAGGCGAGGACGATCTCGCCGTCCACCAGGCGCGCGGTGGCCAGCACCGGCGTGAGGTCCCGCGCGGGCGCCGCGTCGAGCGCCTCCGCGGCCGTGCCGTACGCGGTGAGCTGGCGCAGGGTCGCGATCGTCGGGGGCATCATCAGCAGCTCACCCCGGTCGTAGCCGCCGGCCGCCTCGCGCGGGGTGATCCACACCGTGCGGTCGGCCTCCGTGGAGGCGTTGCGGGTGCGCTGGCCCTCGGGGAGGGCGGCGACGAAGAACCAGGTGTCGTAGCGGCGCGGCTCGAACTCGGGGGTGATCCAGCGGGTCCAGGCGCCCAGCAGGTCCGAGCGCAGCACCAGGCCGCGCCGGTCGAGGAACTCCGCGAAGGACAGCTCGCGCGCGACGAGCGCGGCACGGTCGGCCTCCCAGTCCGCGCCGGTGGTGTCACCGACGACGGCGTCCGGGGCGGGGCCCGCGAGCAGCACGCCGGCCTCCTCGTAGGTCTCCCGCACGGCCGCGCAGACGATCGCCTGGGCGCCGGCGCGGTCCACGCCGAGCCGGTCGGCCCACCAGTCGAGCGAGGGCCCGGCCCAGCGGACGTGCCGGTCGTCGTCGCGCGGGTCGACGCCGCCGCCCGGGTAGGCGTACGCGCCGCCCGCGAACGCCATGGACGTACGGCGGCGCAGCATGTGCACGGCGGGCCCGGCGCCGGTGTCCTTGAGGAGCATGACGGTGGCCGCCCGTTTCGGCGCGACGGGTGTCAGCTCACCGCTCGCCAGCGCTCTGATCCGCCCGGGCCACTCCGGCGGGTACCACTGCCCCCCAGCCTGCGCATTCGCCATGGCCGGAGGCTATCCCGAGACGGCCGGATGTTCGAGTGCCCCTGGGGATGGGAGATGCCCCCGGCCGGCGACCGGAAACACCGCGCCCCGGCAGGCGCGGGGCCGGCCGGGGCGGCGTACGGCGATGGCGGGAGCGTGGCCCGGAGGAGATCCGGGGACGCCCGGCCGGAGGGTCAGGCCTCCGTGAGTTCCACCTGCATCTCGACCTCGACGGACGCGTCCAGCGGCAGGACCGCGACGCCGACCGCGCTGCGGGCGTGGACGCCCTTGTCGCCGAGCACCTCGCCCAGGAGTTCGCTGGCGCCGTTGACGACGGCCGGCTGGCCGGTGAAGTCCGCGGCGGAGGCGACGAAGCCGACGACCTTCACGACGCGCGCGACGCGGTCCAGGTCACCGGCGACGGACTTGACCGCGGCGAGCGCGTTCAGCGCGCAGATGCGGGCCAGGTCCTTGGCCTCCTCGGGGGTGACCTCCGCCCCGACCTTGCCGGTCACCGGCAGCTTGCCGTCCACCATCGGCAGCTGGCCGGAGGTGAACACGTACCTGCCGGAGACGACGGCGGGCTGGTACGAGGCGAGCGGCGGGACGACCTCGGGCAGGCTCAGGCCCAGCTCGGCCAGCCGGGACTCGACGACGCCGCTCATGCCTGCTTCTCGCGCTTCAGGTAGGCCACCAGCTGCTCGGGGTTGTTCGGCCCGGGCACGACCTGGACGAGCTCCCAGCCGTCCTCGCCCCAGGTGTCCAGAATCTGCTTCGTCGCGTGGACGAGCAGCGGCACAGTCGCGTATTCCCACTTGGTCATGCGGCCGACTCTAGCCGCTGCCGCGCCCGCCGCCCGCGTCGCCTGCACCGCCCGCCCGGACGGCACACGGAGGCGGGAACATCACCCGGAGCCGCCGCCACGCGCGGTGAGCATTTAGGCTCGAAGACGTGAGCAGGCTCCAGGTCGTGAGTGGTAAGGGCGGAACCGGCAAGACCACGGTGGCCGCCGCTCTGGCGCTGGCCCTGGCCGAGGAGGGGAAGCGGACGCTTCTCGTCGAGGTCGAGGGCCGGCAGGGCATCGCGCAGCTCTTCGAGACGCAGGCGCTGCCGTACGAGGAGCGGAAGATCGCCGTCGCTCCCGGGGGCGGGGAGGTGTTCGCCCTCGCCATCGACCCCGAACTGGCCCTTCTGGACTACCTCCAGATGTTCTACAAGCTCGGCAGCGCCGGCCGCGCCCTGCGCAAGCTCGGCGCGATCGACTTCGCCACCACCATCGCCCCCGGCGTACGGGACGTACTGCTCACCGGCAAGGCCTGCGAGGCGGTCCGGCGCAAGGACCGCGGCGGACGGTTCGTCTACGACTACGTCGTGATGGACGCCCCGCCGACCGGCCGCATCACCCGCTTCCTCAACGTCAACGACGAGGTGGCCGGGCTCGCCAAGATCGGCCCGATACACAATCAGGCGCAGGCCGTCATGCGCGTGCTGAAGTCGCCGGAGACGGCCGTGCACCTGGTCACCCTGCTGGAGGAGATGCCGGTCCAGGAGACCGCGGACGGCATCGCGGAACTGCGCGCCGCCGGGCTGCCGGTGGGACGGGTCATCGTGAACATGGTGCGGCCGCAGGTGCTGGACGCCGCCGACCTGGACCTCGTCGGCAGCGTCCCCCGTTCCGCCGTGGCGCGCACGCTGTCCTCGGCCGGGCTCGGCGGCGCGCGGCGCGGCGGGCACGCGGAGCGGCTGGTGGAGCCGCTGCTCGCGCAGGCGGAGGAGTACGCCGAGCGGTACGCGCTGGAAACCGAACAGCGTGCCGTGCTGGCGGAGCTGGGCGTGCCGCTGCACGAACTCCCGCTGCTCGCCGAGGGAATGGACCTGGCCGGGCTGTACGCGCTGGCGCGGACGCTACGCGGGCAGGGCGTGTCATGAGCGGCCGCACCCGTTCTCCCGGCCATCCGCGCCACCGCATCGCCCCCGTCATGAGTCGGACCCACCGGAAGCAGGGGATGTCATGAGCCGTCGTCCGGAACCGGCGCAGGACCGGGACCCGGTCCGTGAGCACCTCTCGCCCGCCCGCGCGCTGGAGATCGACCCGCTGATCGAGAACCCGGACACCCGGATCGTGGTGTGCTGCGGCTCGGGCGGCGTCGGCAAGACGACCACGGCCGCGGCGCTGGGCCTGCGGGCAGCGGAGCGGGGCCGCAAGGTGGTGGTCCTCACCATCGACCCGGCGCGCCGGCTCGCCCAGTCCATGGGCATCGACTCCCTCGACAACACCCCGCGCCGGGTGAAGGGCATCGACGACTCCGCGGGCGGCGAACTGCACGCGATGATGCTCGACATGAAGCGCACCTTCGACGAGATCGTCGAGGCGCACGCGGACCCGGGGCGGGCCGCCGCGATTCTGGGCAACCCCTTCTACCAGTCGCTCTCCGCGGGCTTCGCCGGCACGCAGGAGTACATGGCGATGGAGAAGCTGGGGCAGCTGCGGTCGCGGGACGAGTGGGACCTGATCGTGGTCGACACCCCGCCGTCGCGTTCCGCGCTGGACTTCCTGGACGCGCCCAAGCGGCTCGGCTCCTTCCTCGACGGCAAGCTCATCCGGGTGCTGCTGGCGCCGGCGAAGATGGGCGGCCGGGCGGGGATGAAGTTCCTGAACGTCGGGATGTCGATGATGACCGGCGCGCTCGGCAAGGTGCTCGGCGGTCAGCTGCTGCGGGACGTGCAGACGTTCGTGGCGGCGATGGACTCCATGTTCGGGGGGTTCCGGACGCGCGCGGACGCCACGTACAAGCTGCTCCAGGCGCCGGGCACGGCGTTCCTCGTCGTCGCGGCGCCGGAGCGGGACGCGCTGCGGGAGGCCGCGTACTTCGTGGAACGGCTGGCCGCGGAGGACATGCCGCTCGCCGGTCTGGTGCTGAACCGCGTGCACGGCAGCGGGGCCGTCCGGCTGTCGGCGGAGCGGGCGCTGGCCGCCGCGGAAAATCTTGAGGACGCCCGCATTGTGGATCAGCCGGACGGGAAAGCTGGACTTCGTAACTCTCCCGACACGTACGGCAGTTCAGAATCATCCGCGCGTAACGTCACCGACGGAGGCTCCCCCGCCACCGAGGACGCCGAGGGCGCGGCTCCCGAAGAGGAACCGACCGACCACACCACGCCGGACGGCGAGCGCTCGGTGGAGCGTCTCACCGCCGGTCTGCTGAGGCTGCACGCGGAGCGGATGCAGCTGCTCGAGCGCGAGCGGCGCACGCGTGACCGCTTCACGGCACTCCACCCCGAGGTGGCGATGACCGAGGTGGCCGCCCTGCCCGGCGACGTCCACGACCTCGCGGGCCTGCGCGACATCGGCGAGCGGCTGGCCGCCGGGGGCACGGAGCTGCCGGGCACGGCCTGAGGGGCGTGCGTATACGCCCTGAGGGCGCGCGCGTACACGCCCCCGACCAACAGGGGCGCCCCCGCGCACGACGAGGCACCCCGGAACTGCCCACCGCCGAGGACCCCCCGAGAGCCCTCACCGAGAGCTCTCAGCTCACCGCGGCGTAGTCCTCGTAGACCTGGTCGTCGTTGAGCGGCACGACGCCCGTGCCGCGCTCGTACTCCGAGCGCGCGGTCTCCAGCAGCCGGCGCCAGGAGGTCACGGTGGGCCGCCGGCGCAGCAGCGCACGGCGCTCGCGCTCCGTCATGCCTCCCCACACGCCGAACTCGACGCGGTTGTCCAGCGCGTCCGCCAGGCACTCCGTGCGCACCGGGCAACCGGTGCACACCGCCTTGGCCCTGTTCTGCGCTGCTCCTTGAACGAACAGTTCATCCGGATCGGTAGTGCGGCAGGCAGCCTGCGCACTCCAGTCGGTAACCCAGCCCATACCGGCGCCGTCCTCTCCCGAATCGAGGCTCCCCCACGGCGGCAGCGGCATATTCACCGCCGCCAGTTGAGGACGTTACGGAAGGTGGGCACAGCGCAACACCCCCAGCGGGCCCAATCTTGAATGGTCCGAACGGACTATGGGTAAGCGGCAGATCACCCGGGGGAGTGAGGGGGCGACATGCACGGCAAATAGGGCATTGCGGGTCAGTTCAGTTGCGTCACAACGGGCACCGCGTGACACACGAGGCGATCCGGACACGGTCTTCACGCCCCTCGACCGATCTCGTACGAACACGCACAAAGAAAGTCGAGAAGATCCGGAACGATTCGGGGTCGCCGGACGTATTGATACGTGGCCTCACTGCTGTGACAGTTGAGTGCAGCTTAGGCCAAGGCATATACGCTTGTCCGGCGAATGAGAACGTAGGCTGCTCCCATGCCAAAGAAGCGCTCGGGCGGTGGTCTGTCCTCCACGCAGCAGGCCGCCAAGTTCCTCGGTGTCAGTGTCCTGGCCGGTGCCGTCCTGGCCGGCATCGCGCTGCCCGCCGTGGGCGCGCTGGGCCTGGCGGCGAAGGGGTCGGTGGAGAGCTTCGACGAGCTCCCGGCCGCTCTGAAGACGCCGCCGCTGAGCCAGCGCACCACCATCCTCGACGCCGACGGGGGCCTGATCGCCACCGTCTACTCGCGCGACCGCACGGTGGTGGAGCTCAAGGACATCTCGCCGTACATGCAGAAGGCGATCGTCGCCATCGAGGACTCCCGCTTCTACGAGCACGGGGCGGTCGACCTCAAGGGCGTGCTGCGCGCGCTCAACAAGAACGCCCGCAGCGGCGAGGTCTCCGAGGGCGCCTCGACGCTCACCCAGCAGTACGTGAAGAACGTCTTCGTCGAGGAGGCGGGCGACGACCCGACGAAGGTCGCGCAGGCCACCCAGCAGACGATCGGCCGCAAGATCCAGGAGCTGAAGTACGCGATCCAGGTCGAGGAGGAGCTGGGCAAGAAGAAGATCCTCGAGAACTACCTGAACATCACGTTCTTCGGCCAGCAGGCCTACGGCGTCGAAGCCGCGTCCCAGCGGTACTTCTCCAAGCCGGCCAAGGATCTCAACCTCCAGGAGGCCGCGCTCCTCGCCGGCATCGTCCAGTCGCCGAGCCGCTACGACCCGGTCAACGACGAGGCCGAGGCGAAGAAGCGGCGCAACATCGTCCTGAAGCGGATGGCCGAGGTCGGGGACGTGTCTCCGGAGGACGCCGCCGAGGCGATGCGCTCCCCGCTGGGCCTCAAGGTCAGCGAGCCGAAGAACGGCTGCATCACCGCGGCCAAGGGCGCGGGCTTCTTCTGCAAGTACGTGGAGAAGGTGTTCCTCAACGACCCGGTCTTCGGCAAGACCCGCGAGGAGCGGGCGAAGGTCTGGAACCAGGGCGGCCTGACCATCCGCACCACGCTGGACCCGCAGGCCCAGGAGTCGGTGCAGGAGTCGCTCAAGAACCACGTCTACGAGTCGGACAAGGTCGCCGCCGCGTCCACGCTGGTCGAGCCGGGCACCGGCAAGATCGTCGCGATGGGCCAGTCGAAGCCGTACGGCTACGGCAAGAACCAGACGGAGATCAACTTCTCCGTGGACTCCGCCTGGGGCGGCTCCAACTTCGGCTTCCCGACCGGTTCGACGTTCAAGCCGTTCGTGGCCGCCGCCGCCCTGGAGGAGGGCCGGCCGCCGACGCAGGAGTACTCCGCGCCGTACGAGATGCCGTACCCGGACACCGTCCGCGGCTGTGAGAAGCCGTGGGTGAACGACGGCGACTACAAGCTGGAGAACGAGAACGAGACCGAGGTCGGGCCGTACGCGCTGAAGGAGGCGATGGCCAAGTCGGTCAACACCTACTTCGTGCAGATGATCGAGGACATCGGGATGTGCCCGGTGGTGACCATGACCGACAAGCTCGGCGTGGTCCAGGGCAACGGGGACAAGATCCCCGAGGTGCCGTCCTCGATGACCCTCGGCTCCACCGGTCTGTCGCCCCTCACCATGGCGAGCGCCTACGCGGCCTTCGCCTCCCGGGGCATGTACTGCACGCCGGTCGCCATCGAGTCGATCACCCAGAAGACGGGTAACCAGTCGCAGTCCCTGCCGGTCCCGAAGTCCACGTGCTCGCGCGCGATGAGCGAGAAGACGGCGGACACGGTGAACGAACTGCTCAGGGGCGTGATCGACTCCGGTACGGGTCAGCAGGCCGGGCTCTCGGGCCGCGACAACGCCGGTAAGACGGGTACGACGGACGAGCGCAGGAACGCCTGGTTCGTCGGCTACACGCCGAACCTGTCGGGTGCCGTGTGGGTGGGCAGCGCCAGCCAGAAGGTGAAGATGCGGGACATCAGCATCGGCGGCCAGTACCACGAGCTGGTCTTCGGCGGCGCCGTCCCGGGCCCCATCTGGCGTGACGCGATGTCCGGCGCGCTGGAGGGCAAGGACGCCCCTGGGTTCAACCGGGTGCACATCCCGGACGCGAAGAAGCCCAAGGACCGCGACCGTGACCGGGGCCGTGACGACGACGGCAAGGGCGACGACGGCTTCATCGGCGGCCTGATCAGCGGCGGCAACGGCAACGGCAACGGCAACGGCAACGGCAACGGGGGCGGCAACGGCGGCCAGCCGGACCCGACCTTCTCCATCCCGGAGGGCTTCATCCAGGGCCCTGGCAACGGGCCGGGAGGCCGCGACTGACGACGGTCGTCCGACAACGGGCTGCGGCCCCTTCCCCGGACGGGGAAGGGGCCGCAGCCCGTTCGTGGCCGTAGGCCGTCGTTACGGCGTCTCAGCCGGCCAGCAGCTTCTTCACCGCGGCGGCCACCCGGCCGCCCTCCGCCTGACCGGCGACCTTCGGGTTCACGATCTTCATAACGGCGCCCATGGCGCGCGGCCCCTCGGCGCCGGCGGCGCGGGCCTCCTCGACCGCCTGGGCGACGATCGCGTTCAGCTCGTCGTCGGACAGCTGCTTGGGCAGGTACGTGGCGAGCACCTCGCCCTCCGCCTTCTCCCGCTCGGCCTGCTCGGGACGGCCGCCCTGCGCGAAGGCGTCGGCCGCCTCACGGCGCTTCTTGGCCTCGCGGGCGATCACCTTCTGCACCTCGTCGTCGGAGAGCTCGCGCTTCTCCTTGCCCGCGACCTCCTCCTTGGTGATCGCGGCGAGCGTCAGCCGGAGCGTCGAGGAGCGGAGCTCGTCGCGCTCCTTGATCGCGGCGTTGAGGTCATCCTGCAGCTTCGACTTGAGCGTGGTCATGACTTGATTGTCGCAGGTGCGGCCGCGGCTGCGCCTGCTGATTTGAGGGTCGTACCAGTTGGCCCCGAGGGTCGTACGGAGGAACCGTCAGGGTCTGACACGATGGGCGCATGCGCGCGCGATACGGAATCCCCCTGGGAATCACGGCGGCCGGCGCCGCCGGACTGCTGTACGCCGCGGGCTTCGAGGCCCGCTCCTTCCGACTCCGACGGGTGACCGTCCCCGTCCTCCCCTCCGGGATGCGCCCCCTGCGCGTGCTGCAGGTGTCCGACATCCACATGGTCGGCGGCCAGCGCAAGAAGCAGCGGTGGCTGCGCTCGCTGGCGGGCCTGCGCCCCGACTTCGTGATCAACACGGGTGACAACCTGTCCGACCCCGAGGGCGTCCCCGAGGTCCTGGACGCGCTCGGCCCGCTGATGGAGTTCCCCGGCGCGTACGTCTTCGGCTCCAACGACTACTACGGCCCCCGGCTGCGCAACCCCGCCCGCTACCTGGTCGAGAAGGTGCAGGGCCGCCACGGCCTGAACGGCAACCCGCCGGTCGTGGACGCCGTCCACAACCCGTGGGAGGACCTGCGGGACGGCTTCGACTCGGCCGGCTGGCTCAACCTCACCAACACGCGGGGCACGCTGAAGGTCGAGGGCACGTCGATCGAGCTCACGGGACTGGACGACCCCCACATCAAGCGGGACCGGTACGCGGAGGTGGCGGGCGGCCCGTCGAGCGGGGCGGACTTCTCGATGGGCGTGGTGCACGCGCCGTACCTGCGGGCGCTGGACGCGTTCGCGGCGGACGGCTACCCGCTGATCCTCGCCGGCCACACGCACGGCGGGCAGCTGTGCATCCCGTTCTACGGCGCCCTGGTCACCAACTGCGACCTGGACACGGACCGCGTGAAGGGCCTGTCCAGGCACACGGCGGAGGGCCGCAGGTCGTACCTGCACGTCTCGGCGGGCTGCGGCACGAGCCGCTACACGCCGGTGCGGTTCGCGTGCCCGCCGGAGGCGACGCTGCTGACGTTGGTGGGGCGCTGAGGCGAGGGCCGGCGGGTTCGCGGGCCGGCGGGTCGGCGTGGGGTCGGGTCGGGTCGGCGTGGGGTCGGGCTGTCTGACGGGCGGATAACCCGACCGGCCCACGCCACATCGCCGCGCCCGGTCTGCCGTCCCACGCTGGGGGCATGACCGCCCCGATACCCAGGGACCTCCCGGACATCCCCGCCCTCCCGCGGACGGCTCCGCAGGTGCTCCCCTCCGTCGTCCCCGCCCGAGCCGTCATACCGCCGGTGCGCCGGCCGCTGACCGCGGCGTACCGGCTGGCCCTGGCCGTGCTGGCGACGGCGGCCGTGCTGATCGAGATCCTCCTCGGCAGCCCGACCCGGGTACTGAGCTACTTCGTGATCCAGAGCACGGCGCTGCTGGCGTTGGTGACGTTCGCCTCGGCACGCCGGGCGTGGACGGCACGGCACCCGCTGCCGGGCGCGGTGACGGGGGCGGCGCTGCTGTATGTGGTCGTAGGGGCTCTGGTCCACCACATAGCCCTCGCGGACGCGGCGCCGGCGTACGCCATGACTGCGGGGTCGAGCGGAGGCGGCGTCGCGTGGCTCGAGCCGGTCGCGGGCCACCTGCTGCACACGGCGCTGCCGGTGGCCGCGCTGCTGGACTGGCTGGTCCTGACACCCCCGGCCCGCCTGCACCTGCGCCAGGCCACGACGTGGCTGCTGTACCCGCTGGCGTACCTGGCCTTCACCCTCGCCCGGGGCGAACTGCTCCCCGTCTCCGCCGGCCGCTACCTCTACCCGTTCCTCGACGTGGCCCGCCACGGCTACCGCGGCGTGCTGGCCAACGCGCTCCTCGTGGGGCTCGCGATCTACGCCGTGGCGGTCCTCCTGGTGGCCCTGGACCACACCCGCCCGAAAACCAGATTTCGTCTCTAGCCACCGGTGGGCTAAAGTAAACGTCGTCGCCGCGACAGCGAGCGACACCGGGGTGTGGCGCAGCTTGGCAGCGCGCTTCGTTCGGGACGAAGAGGTCGTGGGTTCAAATCCCGCCACCCCGACACATGTAAGACCAGGTCAGGGGCCTGATCCGAGACATCGGATCAGGCCCCTGAATGGCTTCCCGGGCCGTCTTGGGAGCCGTTTGGGAGCCGACTCGGTGATCCGGCTCCCCAAGCCATGGAGATTCGCTGTCCGGGATGGATTGTCGGTGGCTGTGGTTAGCCTGCTGCCATGGCCATCCAGACCCTGACGCTGAGCGTCCTCATCGCTTCCCCTGGCGACACCGCTCCTGATCGCGATGTGGTGGAGGACTCCATCCGCAGTTGGAACAGCGACCACACGATGCGGCGCAAGGTCCACCTCCTTCCTCTTCGATGGGAACTGGGGGCAGTACCGCTGGTCGGGCAGGGCGACGCGCAGGAGGTGATCAACGCACAGTTCGCCGACGAGGCAGACATCGTCATCGCGGTGTTCAACAGCCGGCTCGGCCAGGCGACGAAGCGCGCGGTCTCCGGTACGGCCGAAGAGATCCTCAGAGCCCGTGATCGCGGTGCGGCAGTTCACGTCTTCTTCTCCGACGCGCCGATCTCGCGCGACCACGATCCGGAGCAGCTCGCTGCTCTGAACTCGTTCCGCAAGGAGCTCCAGGAACACGGCCTCACTGGCAGCTACGCATCTGCGGATGATCTCAAGGCAAAGGTGCGGACATGCCTGGAGCACGATGCGTATGCGGCTGGCACCTCAGAGAGTGACACGTCAGAAAGCCCACAGACGGGGGCGCTCCTCCGCTCAAGCTTCCAGTGGGACACCGAACCCAAGCAGGACAGCAAAGGGCGGGTCAGGATGCGGCGTGTGAGGGAGCGACTGCGCGTGGAGAATCTGGGTGACATCGCTGCCGAGAACGTCGTCTTGGAGATGAGGCCCGTCGGCGAGGGCCACAACCCGCACGTATTCGACGAACTCACCGCCGACCGCATCCCGTCCAAGTCTTTCGTTGATTTTCTCCTCGCTCTCGATATGGGGACCTCTCGTCAGGGGACGATCGTGCACCGATGGACTGAGTCAGGCACGCCGTGCGAGGAAGAACAGACGATCTCCTGGCTGTAGGCGCATAGTGCGCTGAGGGCTGCTCGGGTGTGAAACCGAGCAGCCCTTGTTCTACTGGCGTGCGCACAGAAGATCGTTGAGCGCCCGTACCGGCGACGTCGGACACATCGCCAGGCGCGCGTTGAGCGTCGCCTCCCACTGTTCGGTCAGGCCAACCATGAGGCGGCGGCGCATGCCGGGGGTGACGTGGGCGTAGCGTGCCGAGACCGAGCCGTCGATGTGGCCCATGCGTTCGTCCATGAGCACCTTCTCGGTTCCCAGGTCCTCCATCATCGTCCGGTGGGTGTGGCGAAGGCCGTGGGGCGTGAGTCCCTTGGCTATCGGGAGCCAGCAGGCGTCGGCCCGGTCGCTGGCACCTCGCCCCCGAGCCGGGACGCCAGGCCAGGGCTCGCCGAGCAAGGGCACCGGCCGTGGCTCCTGTGGTGCCTTCTTCGGGTACCAGCCGGAGACCGCCGGCGTGAACAGCCAGGTTGCGAAACCGTTCCTGCGCCAGTGGGCGGCATGCTCCGGCACGACGCCGCCCCGCACGAACCCCAGGTCCGCGATGGCCTGCTCGACCTTCTCTCGCGTGGCCTCGGTGACGCGATCGGGGTGGTTGAGGACGTTGGACACCGTGCCGGTCGAGACGCCGGCACGGCGGGCGACGTCGACGAGCTTCGCGCCCTGGTGACCGCCCGTGCGCGCCGCACCTTGCCCTCGGAAGACGTAGGTCTTGCCGTGGCAGGGGCACGGCTTGGGCTTCGTGCGGGCGATGTGGTTGGCGACCAGCGCGGACAGCCAGTCCATCGAGTCGATGGTGCGGTAGCTGTCGTCCTTCGGCGGGCAACGCACCAACTCCCCCGTGTCGAGCTCGTACAGCTGCCACTCGACCCGGACGGCTCCAGGGCGGACGAACGCGGTCTCCAGGCCGACGATCTCGCCCCAGCGCATGCCGGTGTACCCCTTGAGGACCACGGCGACGAACTCGTCGTCACGGCCGGAGAGCAGGGCGGCGCGCTCGGCGGTCAGCAGGATGCCGAGCGCGTCGGTGACCACCTTCTCCGGACCACGGTCTCGGGAGCGGCCGGCGCGCTTACCCCGCCCGCGCCGCCGAGCGGCCGGGTTGGACGTGATCAGGCCCTCGTCGATCGCGTCCTCGAAGATCAGATGGAGCGTCGAGTGCCAGGTCTTGACGCTGGAGGCCGCATAGAGGGCCTTCTCCTTCTTCTCCCACAGGTCGACGTCCGTGCGCAGGATGCCGGCGAGCGCCTTGTCCTCGAACTCGGGGAGCAGGTGCTCCTCGATGTGACGCTTGTAGTTCTGCATGGTCGAGGCCGCCAGGTCCTGGGCCTCATACCAGCGGTTCGCGTACTCACCGAAGGTCTCCTGGCCGAGGGCAGGGTCGCGCCAGTCGCCGCGACGGTACTTGTTCTCGGCCTCGGCCGCTGCCCGTTGGGCCTCGCCCTTGGTGGCGAACCTGATCGCCTTGCCGTTCTCGTCGACGACCGTGTTGTGCTTGCCGGGCGCGACCTTGTACCGGCCGCGCCAGTAGTTTCCACGCTTCTCCGCGAAACCCAAGTCCCGCTGCCCCCCTCTTCCTTGTCCTCGGCTACGGCAGATGCGATCGGGTCACGCGACAGTGCTGTACTGCTGCTGTCGACGCGGCGGGCGGGCCCGCAGGCGAGTCGCCGGCGCCACGGCGGGGCGGCGACGTTGCGCGGAGTCGGTCTGCGTACCGGGCTCGGAGAGCGGCTCGGTCCCCCGGGCGACTGTCTGCGCAGGCTGTGCCGGCCGCTCCTCGTAGAGGCGGATGATCTCGGCGAGGTGCTCGGCGGTGAAGCGGTAGGCGCGGCCGACCCGGGTGTGCGGGATCAGGCGCCGCCGCGCGCGGTCCTTGACCCACCAGGCCGAGCAGCCGAGGGTGTCGGCGATCTCCTCGGGGCGGTAGAGGCGGGGCGGAGGGGCGTCGGACGGCCTGTGGGGGACGGGCGCGGGCGTGGGTCGGTGCAAGGGGGCGGCTCCTGGTCGCGAGGGCGGGAGGGATGCGTGGGCGGCTCAGGTGGCGCCCGGGCCCTGGAGGAGGGCGAGGGGCGATACCTGCAGGGCTTCGGCGATGGCGACGAGGTCGTCGATATCGCATCGCCGCTTGGCGAGTTCGATGCGGGACAGCATCGTGTTGGACATAGGACGGCCCAAAGCGGTACATCGCGCGGCAAGTTGGCGCTGCCCAAGGCCTCAGGGCTTGATCAAGTTCCGTGAGGGTCGGGGTTGTTGGTGATGCCCAGGAGTGGGAGGGCTCGTTCGGGCTGGTCTCGGATTGCGCGGGTGGTTTTGGCGATGTTGGTGGCTCCGAGGGTCTTGAGCAGGCCGATGGCGAGGTTGCGGAGGGTGGCCATGGCTCGGGGTGCGGTGTCGGTGTGGACGGTGGAGGCGTCCTCGGAGAACGTGACATCTCTGACGTGGTGCAGTGCCTCGATGCTCCAGTGGCCGCGGACTGCGGCAGCGAGTTCGGCGGGTGTGGCCTGGTGGGCGTCGAGGCTGGTGACCGCGTAGACGGTCTCGCGGGTCTCGCGCCGGCCGGACTGCCGGCGGCGGCGGTGAACGCGGAGGGCGAGGCGGGCGTGAGGAAAGGCGATCCCGCCGAGTTCGTCGGCGACGCCGCAGGTCTTGAGGGAGCGGGATTCACGGCGGCCGCGTCCGGCGAAGGAGGCGGTGTGCTGGATGGCAACGTCCGGCCAGGGCAGGCCCGCGAGCTGCCGGTAGGCGGTTGGCTGGTTTTTCTTGATCATCGCAATGTAGTGAGCGTTCTTCGTCCCGACCAGCCAGGTCACGTTCGCCCGAACCGAGTGGAGAGCGTCGAAGGTGACGATGGATCCGGCCAGGTCGAGGTGCTCGAGCAAGGGCTGGAAGTGCGCGGTCTCGTTGGTTTTCGCTCCGACCTCCGCCTGGGCGAGGGTCACGGCCCGGTGGTGGGTGACCGCGGAGAGCAGGTGCCTGCGGCCGGCGGACAGGCGGGCCGATCCCCTCAGCGACTTGCCGTCGACGGCGATCACCTGCCGTTGTCCCGAAGCCGGTCCCGCTGCGTTCCGGTCGGCGAGGTAGGCGCAGACCGCCCGGTCCAGGACGTCACCGTCAACGGTCGCCAGTACGCGGCCGATCGTGGTCCGTGAGGGAGCACGGCGCCACCTCAGCGGATGCCGGCGCACCCCGACAGCCGTCAGCACGGCGTCCGAGGCCCGCTGGGCCCACTCGGCGATCTCGTCGACGCTCCTCGCTCCGGACACGGTCGCGCAGGCACAGACGAGGAGGATCGCGGTTAGCGAGTACCAGCGGCCCCGCCTCGCACGGGGATCGGGCACCAGATCCAGGAAGGGGCGCAGGTCGGACACTTGACCGGCACCCAGCGGACCCAACTTCATCAGCACCGGCGGGATGAGGGAAGATACAGCGGCAGGCACGGGCCACCTCATGATCGTTGAGCTTCGACACCCCAATGATCACGAAGCCCGTGCCTGCTCTGCTATGCGCCCCAACCGGTCACGGTCCGACCAACGGCACGACCCCGGAACTCGCCCACGCCCTGTGACCGCCCCGGACCATCCCTGGAGGAAACGTCTCTAGTCCGCAGTCCGAAACCGAGAGGCCAGCCGTACTGCGCCGATGCCCCGACTACCTGAGCCGGGCTCGGCCCTCGGAGGGACTCAGCCCACTGCAGGCTCAGCAGGCGAGGTCTACAGCAGAGGCAGCGAAGTCGTCCTCAAGCTGCTGGGAAGCGTCGTCCTTCACATGCAGAACGTCAGCGTCGAAGAGCCTGGAAGTCAGCGCCTCGGTCAGGGGTGGGGGTACGGCGTTGCCGATGATGATCTGAACCTCGGTGTGGGTCAGCTCATAGCGCGGCTTGACCCTCTCGTCGACGAACTTGAAATAATCCGGGAAGCCCTGGATACGCGCAGCCTCGTGGGCGGTCAGACATCGGGGAACACCAGGGTGGACAAAACGCCCGCGTCCCATCGTCGCGAAGCCACTGGTAATGGTCTGAGACGGACGGTCCCACCACAAACGGCCGTACATTGCGGTGTAATTATGTTTGCCCTGGTGACACTTGGGGCGCTCTTCGTTCGGCAGATTGTGCACGTCATTATCGAAGAGATACTTCATACGCCGCTGATTGTCTGCGTTGGGTACGGCAGCTTCATCGAAAAATGACTTAGGTCGCACGTCGAGCAGGTCGCCGATCGCCCAACGCAGGTCATGGGGCGCGGCATTGTGGTCTTCGATCTTTAGCAGGTCAGCAGCAGAAAAGCCAAAAGGCAGCGCGTCTTCGCGGACGGCCAGCAGTATGTGGCGCTTGCGCGTCTGAGCGACCCCGAGCTTGAGTAGGTCGATACGACTGGTCGCAACCTCGTAGCCAAGCTTCTTGAGGTGAACGATGGCCCGGGAGACGACCTGCTGCTTGTCATTGACAACGGCCAGCACATTCTCGATGACGACTACACTGGGGCGCAGAACCTCTGCCGCACGAGCCATCCGCAGGTACAGCCGATTCTTGGGATCGTCGCGACGGGTGTGGTTGTTGAGATTACTGTGCCCCTGACACGGCGGCCCGCCGATCAGGAGCTCCACCTCACCCACCATCGAGAGAGTTTCGGTCTCCTGAGCGGTCAACGGTGCGCCAAGGTCACCGTCAAAGTAGGATTCGACGGCTCCCTGTCGGACGTTGGCCTTGGGGAAGTTTGCTTTAAATACCTTCGTGGGAGCTGCCTCAAAGTCAACCGCGAGACGAACATCGAGCGAGACGTCATGCTTGCGGGCTGCCTGGGCAATACCGAGGGTGAGGCCACCGCAGCCGGCGAAGAGATCCACGACTCGCAGAGAGCCGACACCCTCCTCAAACTTCGGCCGCCGCTTGGCCCGCAAGGGGTGCCGCTCACCCACGTGTGCCCCCTCTGCGCTTGCTTGTAGAACCGGCGGAACGAGCGGTCATCGTACTCGATCAAGGGTGAGCGCGCGCGGCAGACCGACACCTAAGTGCCGCCTGAACTGCCGATCACGACGGTTCTACGCCTCACTTACCAGCATCACGAGCACCTAGGCCAGCCCATCAACCGCCATCAGCTGCGGTGCTGCTGCTACCACGGCGTTGAGGGCCCGCGCTTCCTCAACGCGACTCGCAGTCACCATCGAGCACCGCAGCATCAAGCGCGGCCATCACCGATCCCCCAAGGTCCCCGACAGTGTCACGCGCTGGCGAGCCCGACGTACCTAGGCACTGTGACACCCCATTTGATCTACCGTCAGGCGCGCTGGCGGCTAAAATCTTGCAGCGCTTACGGCCCGGTCGACGAAGGACAGCAGATGCCGCTAGAGGTCAACAAACACGTCCAACGGATACGTCGCTACCAGCCGTTCGACGCCGACACCTCTGAGATGATCTACGAGCTGCAGGCAGACTGGACGCAGTCGCTGTTCCCTGTCGTGACGCTGAAATACCTGCTGGACGCCATTGAACGGCCAACCACGAAGACCATCGTCCTCACCGGGGACGCCGGGCATGGCAAGACGAGCCTGTGTGCCAGCCTTCTGGCCGAGCTGCGGGTCGATGCCGAGCCGATCACACCAGAGGTCCGGAAGGCTGTTTTCCTCGAGCTGTCCGGGGCCGGAGACGCCAGCCGCTCTATAGGCCAGACCCGTAGCGGACGCCCGCTGTACATCCTCAGCGATCTCAGCGAGCTCAGCCCGCAGGCGGGCGCTCGCAAACTCGTGGAACTTCTTGACCCTCCGGACGAGGGCATCGCGATCATCTGCGCAAACGAGGGCCAACTGCGCAAGTGCGTCGCTGAAGATGACAACCTGGGCAAAGGCGGCACCGGGCGCGCCAAGATTCTGGTGAAGACCCTCACAGAGGGCATAGTCCGGGGGCAGGTCACCGACCCCGATGGCACAGTCACTGTTATCAATCTCAACTACCAGTCCGTAGCGGCTGACAGTGACAACGGCGGACTCATTCCTTGGGTCCTGAAGCAGTGGACGACGAACCAATGGTCGCGGTGGAAGCCCTGCGAGACCTGTGATGCACGGAACGTCTGCCCGATCCTGGCCAACCGCAACGAACTAAACGACCTTACCCGCGGGCCTCAGCGTCGGGCCGCGATCCGGGACGTGTTCGCCGCGGCCGAGCGCACTGGGGCGGTAATCACGACACGCCAGGCGCTGTCGGTGACCAGCTACATGCTCACCGGCGGCCTGTCCTGCGAGAACGTCCATGCCAAGTACCAGCGGTCGCACTCGAATAGGTTGTGGCAGGCTCCCCACTTGTACCACCAAGCTCTCTTCGGTGACCGGCTGACCCAGCAACAACGTCATCTGGTTCCTGCCTTCTTCGCGCTACGAAAGCTGGACCCGGGCAAGGTCTCTCGGCGCCAGGTCGACGACCGACTGGACCCGGACACGGCTGGCGACTTCCCTCCCGCGGACGCCAGCAGCTATCTGCAGAAGGTCCGTACGAATCGGGACGTCCAGAAGCAGGCCGAGCAGTTGCGGGGCTTGTACACGTTCCTGCGACGAGCTGACTTCTTCAACAGCGACGACGACACGGACCGGTTCGCCCGCATGGGCCTGCAGGCCGGCGACGACTTCGTCCGTGTCCAGGACAAGAACCGGGACCCGGCAGACACCAGGGTGCGAGACCGCTTCCTCAAGGGCCTGGAGGCCGTCCAGGGCATCCACCGGGCGGGAAGCAATCCCGACTTCTTCATACTTGACCCCGCCTTCTTCACCCACCGTGCCCGCGCCGCCGTAATCTCCCGGCGAGTGCCCAGCAAGGGCGTCGAGGTCGTCGACCAGGTTACCCAGTGGCAAAGGGAAGCCGGCACGGGCACAACCCCCGAGATGCAGAACGCCGTCGAGTGGCTCAACCGAGCCATCTACATTCGTATCCCGGCCATCGCACCTAACCAGAACGCAGTCTCGGTGGAGGCGGACCTCCTGCGCTTCGAGTTGCTGACGCGGTGGGCCGCGGGCCTGCGTAGCGAGGTCCAGCACGAGGCAGAGATCCGCGGCCTGAGTGGATCCCTGGCAGAGCTGGCTGACTCGTCGAACAAAGAGGACGAGATCCAGGTGCTGGTGGGCAACATCATGAGGAAGCTCATGATCGACGTCGGCGACAAGATCAGGTCGGTGCGTGCGTGATGGCTGATCGTTCCAAGGCCGAGGTTGTCCTTCGCCTCTTCGGAGTGAATCTCGAACAGCAGGGCCGCGGTTTCTACGTCCCGCTTGAGATGCTCGCGATCGCCCGCGGCGTCTACCTGGCGCATCAGGAGGACCCGGAGAAGTTCCCGGGACTCCTGAACAACGGAGCCGCCACGGCTTACAAGAGGACCTCGCACGACCTGGCCCGGCGGATCGCGACCAAGGCCCGCATCGTTGAGGGCGACGAGGAACTCAGCAAGGCCGTCGAGCTAGACTCTCCCGAGACGGTGGAAACGCTCCACGCCCTGTTCTCGTCCCTGTTGGTTGAGATCCCTGGACGTCGTAGCCAGCCCAGTTGGTTCGGCGCGCACATCTATCCGTTCGTCGGTGAGCTCATCCACTACGACGCAGTCGAACGACGAATCAAGCAGATCGACGCATCCTCCAAGAGGAGCGCCAAAAAGCGCAAGCAGGCCAGCAAGGTCGCTGCCGGCATCAACGCTCCGAGTATCGAGCGCTACCTCTTCCGCGATGGCGGGAGCTGGGCCTACAAAGTCCTACGCACTGACCCTGATCCGGACCGCAAGGAAGCGACCCGACAGGGCCTGCGCGACCTCGTGCAGGACAGCGGCACCCCGCTGGGCAACCTTGCCAAGGCGCTCAGCGCACACGACTTCGACTACGACGAAGCGCCCGTGGAGGGCTCGGACGCAGAAATCAAGCTGCGTGAGGATCTCAGCCCGTGGCCTGATCTGCTGAGGGAAGGGACCCGCAACATCGTCACTCGGATCGCGACGGTCCCCAGGGCCAAGCGCACCGAGAGCCTCATGCACTGGGTCCCCTACTGCTTGGCACGCCACCAGCTGCACCTCGCACGCACGAAGCTCGGTGCTACCAATCGCGAGTCGATCCTGTTGGACTTCGGCAACGAGGCAACCCCGCTGCGCAGAGAGTCGCAGAAGAACCTCACCGGCTTCCGCAATGACATCGTCAACGCGATCAACGTCCAGGCTCGGGAAATGATCGAGGAACTCGAAGCCGAAGGCGATGAGGCCAGGAAGCGCCGCTACGAAAGATTCACGAAGGAGGCCGGCAACGCGGTCGGCTCGCCTCGAGCGTTCTTCAGCGAGACCCTCGCTGCTGTGGGAGCCCTGAACGCGACGGCTGGGCGCCGGCACTTCACCATGAAGCCGCCGATGCTTGAGGGCTTGGTATCTGCCACCGTCCCGCAGGGCACGGAGATGGAGTTCGACCAGTTCTGCGCGCTGCTGTACGAGAAGTACGGGCTCGTGGTGGAGAACAAGGTCGCAGCTGCGAGCCCGTTGGCCTATGAGGTCGACTCATCGGTCCTTGACCACAACGGCAAGGCGTTCCGGGAGAAGCTGGCCGCTATCGGTCTGCTCACTCAATATTCAGATGCAACCAGCATGGTTCGAGGGGAGCCCCGGTGACCGACAGCAGCATCCGAGCGCTCGGTCGATTCGTCGCCGACGAAGCACTCCGCAAGGTCACTGAGATCAGCGGAGCCCATGCCGTCCTGCGAGTCAGCGGGTTCGACCGGCCGACCGTGGCCGAGGCCCTCCGTCGCACGGCCCAGCGGCTGTTGGAGTCACCGGACCGCCAGGTTGTCGTCAAGGTCGGAACCTCAGAGCCCATTGAAGGCGTCCCTGCTGACTACCTCCTGGATCCGCAGGACCAGCTGACCAAGTGGCGAAATTCGGGACAGGGTACGGCGGTGTTGCTCTTCGAGTGGGGGCAGTCTCCGGACGCACAGGGGCTGGCGGCCATGAATGCCCTGAACGATGCCACGATCCTGGGCGATTACCACGACTCCTCTGGCGAGCGCGGGTTCGACAGGTTCATGGCAGAAGCCTGGCGGGAGGCGGGTGGCAGCGGCACCGTTCCGGCCCTGATGGTCGACTTTCTGCCGGAGATCTGGCGTGCCGTCACCGATGAGGAGCCCCGGTCGTTGCACCGCTGGGCGGCCTTCCTGGTCGAGACCACGCAGAAGGTCGCAGCAACTCAGGTCCACACCCCTGACGTGGTCTACCCCGAGATCTCTGCAGCCTTGCCCGCTCTTGACCTCTTCCCGGACCGAGGACTCTTCCTCAAGCCCGCCGCGCTGCCGGCCCGGATCAAGAAGAACGTCTCGGTCAGTGCCTTCAAGCAGCCCACCGGCAAGGAGATCACCGAGGACGACCTGATAGACCGCATCACCGCGACCGAATTCAGCGAGGAGTCGCTGGACCACATTGGCACGGACTCCGAGACTGCCAAGACGCGTATGCGCAGCCTCGTACTAAACCTCAATCGCAGTGGCTCTACCCCGCAGGATTCTCGTCAGCTGCGCCGCGAGCAGGATCTGACCCTCTGGCTTGAGGTCTTTGAGCAGAAGTCCAAGAAGATCGGTCTAGGCCAGCAGGTCCGGCAGGAGATCGAGAGGGCCGACGCAGATCGGGTCGACGAGTTCGACGCCATGATGATCGAAGATGCGCTTGATCGCGGAGACCAGGAAGCCGCACAACGATTCCTTGACGAGGCTCCCGTTGGTGGAGCCGAGCCGTTGGCCGACCTGCTGTCCAAGCGGTCGCGCCGCAAAGCCGAAAAGCTTGCCTTCCCGGACTCTCAGTTCGTCCAGGACCCACTGCGTGCCCTGCTGCGCGAGCTGACCTACTTCTCTGACGAAGAGGAAGGCTCCGTCGTCGTCGGGCTTGAAGGCAACCAGGAAGCAGGGCGGTGGAGCCGCTGGCTGTTCGCTTTCCTGTACGCACGCACCCTGCGTGATATCCAGGACTCCACCGGCCTTCGCCTGACTTTGGAGGTCAAGGACTGCCTGCTGGACCTGACCAAGCCGCCCCTGCCGGAGGAGGACGAGCCCTTTGACCCGAACACCGAGTGGGCCCCGCTGCGCATCCTGGTCGAGATGGACGGCGCCGCCCAGCGACGCTTTCGCTGGGACCCCCTGGGCATCCCCGGGCAGATCGCACTGGCGGCCCTCATCCACGGCTGGCGAAACCCCCCTGGCTATGCCAGCAATCTGACCTTCGACACCTTCCTCGAGAAGTTCAATGACCCCCGGCAGTGGCAGGTCGACGAGCCTGCGCCTGTCCCTGCATCACATTTCGCGGGTCAGCTCAAGCGCCTCAAGCTGGAGCACTTCGAGCGGTTCTCCGACGGGCTTGACGCTGAGAAGATCAACGATTACGTACGCGAGTGGGAAGGCATACTCCGCGAAGCTCGCACCACCCTGGTTCCCGACAACGCTCCGAACGCAGACCTTGAGGCCGTCGTCCTGACCGATGTCATTGGGCTGGCCGATCACCGCATGATGATGCTGGCCACCCACCCGCTGAAGCTGCGCTGGCTGGCAAAGAACTACGCGGAGGCAGCCAGCAGCATCGAGACCGCCCTGAACAGGGAGGGAGGTCTGAGTCTCAACCAGGAGAACGAGGATCTCTTCTTCGACGCCATCGACCGTATCTCCCCACATGGGACACCGGCGGTCCTCGTCGGGCCCGGCGGCACGATCGCCATCCCGATGCGCGAATCAGCCGGGCACGAGGAGTACGCCCCGGTCCGCCTCAGCGGCAACGAGTCCAAGGAATGGCTCTCCAGCGTCGACGAGACCGCGATCGACGAGATGGTCCGCGTCATCACCGACTACCTGACGACCTACCCCCACAAGCTTGACGGCCTACGCGTGCTGCTCCTGGACCGCAACGGCGACCCTGTCCTGCCGATGCGCGTGGCCAAGCAGATGCGAGCCAAGAACCCTCGCCTGAAAGTTGATCTGGTTGTGCTGGCTCCCCAGGCCACCCATCACGAGATCATCCAGGGTTTCGACCTGCACTTCTCCGGTGCGGAGATGTCCGAGGACAGCTTCCTGCCCGACGTCCAACTCATCCTGCAGGCATGGGAGCCCGAGCAGGAAGCAGACCTGTCAGGGCTAGAAGACTCCATCGACCTCGCGCTGGCTCCGGCACTGTTCGGTACCCAGACCAGCATCAAGGAGAGCACCAAGAAGGAGTCCTTGTCGGGCTCCTTCAACCCTTGGAAGCACCCAGCTTCACACAACCTGGCTCAGACCAGCGAGAACGTCGTGAGAGCGCTGTTGCCCGAGACCGCCGACGAGACTCTTGAGTCCTGGTCAACCTTGTGCGTGCGCTACGACCGCCGTTCCCCGGTCTCCCGGGAGAGTGTCGACGGCATCGACTACTTCGAGATGCAGGTGCAGTTCGACCAGCACCAAAACTTGTTCGCCACTTTGCATCGCGTGGCCCATTGGGTCGTCACCCTCGACAGTTTCATCGGCCGTGAGCAGATCGATGCCCTGCGCAACCGCCCTGACGTCATCCTCGTCAAGCCCAGTGTTGGCAAGAACGAGTCCTACACTCTCATCGTCAGCTCGCAGACCGGTCGGCAGTTCGTCGTCCAGCGACTGCGGCGCCGCCTGGAGCAGATCGGCGTCGTCACCCCGCAGGACTCCGAAGGCACCGCTAAGCGAATCTACGAGGTCGGCCGCAATGTGGCCCCTGGCGCCGTGCTGCGCTCCCTCGGCATCGGCACCACGGTCAACGAAGTCGTGGGCCTGGTCGCGACGCGATTTGTCATCGATCAGCAGTTTCCCGTCTCTCGACAGGGTACGAGCCTGGTCACCTGGATCAGCTTCGACGAGCACCACCGCTGGTTCGGTCGCGGACAGAAAACCCGTGCCGATCTGGGCCGGTTCGTGCTGACCATCCAGGACGACGGCACAGTTCGCCTGGATGTCCTGGTCGCTGAGTCCAAGTTTCGCCAGACCTTCGACGTCGGTTCGGCTGAAGAACAGCTCAACCGCACCACCGACCTGTGTGAGGATGCCTTCCGTTCGGACGGCGAGGCTCGCCACGACCGTCCCTTCTGGCTGGACGAGCTTGCCGCCGCAATCGCCCAGACCAGTGGAAACGCCCTGCAGGCCGCAGACCTTCCAGCTCGCACCTTGATCGGTAATGACGACCACCGTCAGGTCGAGGCGACGGTCCTTGACGCCCTACGCTCCGAAGATGTCCAGCTCGGTCAGGTTACCGGCGTTGCCGTGGCCATCTCAGCCGAGGATGACCAGCCGGCACCCGCGGTCGGAAGCCTCGGCAAGCACACCCTGGTGAGGCTGAACAAGCAGGAATTGCTGAACCTCATCGGCGCTCTGCGCGCCAATCAGGACCCCACCAATGCCGACCGCCTTGTTGTCTCTGGGAACCTCAGTGGGGCGGTTCAAGTCCCCGACGATGTCGTCAAGACCTCCTCAATGGGTATTCCCGTCGAACTGCCCACCCCGGAAGAACCGACGGCACCTGTTGAGGTTGCCCAGGCGGCCGCGCCAACGTCCCTGCCGGAACATGGAGTTGCGTATCACCCTGCCGCAGAGGTAGATCCTGTCCCTCTGAAGGTTCACCGCGGTGGGCTCTCCGACGAGGAGCTGAGGCTTCGATACAACAAGGTCGTTGACGTCTTCGCCCGCCACAAGGTCGCGGTCACCGCTCCGGAAGTCGGCAAGTGGCAGGAAGGACCCGGCTTCTACATCTTCCGGTTCATCCCCAGTCCTGGGGTCACCGTGGATAAGCTGACCAACCGGCGCGACGAGATTTTCCTGGCCCTGGCATTGCCCTCCGGGTTCAGCATTCGCACCCGTAGCGACCGCGGCTCCGTGCTCTTCGAGATCCCCAAGATCGACGACGAGAAGTACGGAGTCGACGCCAAGGCGCTTTGGCAGCGGTGCCCGGCCGATCCCGAGAGCCTCATCGCCCCGCTGGGCACCGACATCGAGGGCAACCCCGTCACCATTGATCTGTCCTCCGCAGACTCCCCGCACTTGCTGGTGGCCGGCACTACTGGATCAGGAAAGTCCGTCGCCCTGGACACGATTCTCAAGGGCCTGGTCCGGTACGACAAGAGCACCCTGCGACTCCGCCTCGTCGATCCCAAGGGCACCGAGCTTGTCGACTTCGAGGACGACCCTCACCTTGACGGCATGATCGGCATGGACGCCGCTGACGCCATCGAGATCCTTGAGGAAACCGTCGACGAGATGGCCGTGCGCTACAAGGAGATGAAGGCGATCCGCACACGCAAGCTCGTCGAGTACAACGCCAAGGTCGACAAAGCAGACCGAAAGCCCTGGATCGTTATCGTCCTGGACGAGTACGCCGATCTCACCAGCGATCCCGAAGAGAAGAAGCAAATCGAAGCGTTGCTCAAGCGCCTGACGCAGAAGGCCCGCGCTGCGGGCATCCATGTCATCGCAGCCACGCAGCGACCGAGTGCGGACGTTATCTCGACGACCATCCGCTCAAACTTCCCTGCCCAACTCGCCCTGCGGGTCAAGACGGCGACCGACAGCCGCATCATTCTGGACGAGACTGGAGCCGAAGCTCTGGCCGGACAGGGCGACGCCTTTCTGCACACGGCCAAGGGCACCATACGACTGCAGGTGGCCTACGACGGGAGCTGACCAGACCCCGCCAGTTTGATCAACTCCATCTCATAGAGGGGGCAAGAAGGACACCAGCGGCACGAGCTCTTCTCGCTGAACCGGGCGAAGATCAGATGGCCGCTACCGCCAGCGACGCGACGGTCAGGAGGTATTCTTCGGATGCTTCGAGGCTTGGACCTCCTGCCGCCGGGCGGCCACTGCCTCGATGACAGTCGCGGCACACGCCTCTGGTTCGAGGTGTTCCCAGAAGCGGAGCACCAGCCAGCCTGCCTCCGCGAGGCGATCGTCTGTATCCCGGTCGCGCTGGATGTTCCGGCCGATCTTTTCTTCCCAGTACGACCGGTTCGTCTTCGGCATCACGAAGTGCTCCGGGCAGCCGTGCCAGAAGCAGCCGTCGATGAAGACTGCGACTTTCACTGGGCGGAAGACCATGTCGGCCGTGCGGCGCATCTTCGGGAGCGGCTTTGCAGCCACCCGGTAACGCAGTCCAGCGGCGTGGACAAGCGAGCGGAGGAGCAGCTCGGGTGCGGTATCGCGATTCCGGTTGCCAAGCATGCTCCGCCGGCTCGCGGCCGACGACGCCCACGACCCCTCCGGTGGTGTCCACTGCTCGGCCGGCGCTTCTGGTAGTCCTTGCTCGCTCATATCTCCAGCAGCTTAGGGACAGCTTTCTCCGGGTCGTCCCGCCTGGCGAGGACCCATTCCTATCCGTCCAGCTCTATTCTCGGCGCTTCCCCGTGGTGGAGGCGGGCAGCCGCAAGCCGCGCACTCACCGACGCCACCCGGTCGCAGGCCGACGATCGCCGACCGCTGCGACGGGAGTGGCCTAGCGGCGGCGGGATCTCCACTCACAGAGTCCCGTCCTGCAGCAGCGCCTTGAAGGCGTCTGCCTCTCGCTGCAGCACAATGCGCCCGTCGCCGTCGCTGAACGCCAGGATCCGACCGCCTGCATCCAGGCCGGCCTCCGCGAGGAGTCCCAGCGGCAGGGACACACGGCCGTCGTCATCGATCTGCAGTTCTGCTGGTTCGCGTATCACAATCGCAGTCTGCCAGTCTCCAGGCAGGACTGGGCTGCCCTGACCGGTCCGGTGATCAACCGCCCAGGTGCATCACCCTCTGTGACACGTATATCCGTAAGCCTGCTCGCCTCGTCGGCCTTCGCGGACACGGCGCGAATCGCGGACTCAGCGGCCGTTGGCTGCGGTCTCGCTGGGAGCCATCTGGGAGCCAACCCGCTACCCAAGCCCTTTCCAGGCCACCCGACACCACCGCACTCCAACGCCCTGACCAGGCAAAACAACAAAGAGACCGGTGATGATCACGCCCGAACCTCATTCGGGACGAAGAGGTCGTGGGTTCAAATCCCGCCACCCCGACAGCCGTAACACCACTTCAGGGGCCTAATCCGCTTAGCGGGTCGGGCCCCTGAGTGCTTTCTGGGGTCCGCTCGGGAGCCGAGTTGAGGATCAACTCCCGGACGTGTCTCCCGCCCTTCGCCTTCACTCCACGCCGACCTGTACTCAGCCGTCGGCCGTGGCCCGCCACCGCCGTCTGATCACCGGGTTCGGTCACGTGGGCCGAGTGGTAAGGAGTCTGATACCAGGAGTATGGTCCTTTGTATGGCGACGAAGAAGGTGACCGTCACGATCCCCGAGGATCTCCTGGACGAGATCCGCGTGGACGCGGCCGAGCGGGGCCTGTCGGCGTATGTCACCGAGGCGCTGCGTTTCAAGCGTGACCGGGACCGGCTTCGGGAACTGGTCGACTGGCTGCAGGAAGAACACGGCCCCGTCACCGAGGACGAGCAGGCGGCAGCGCTCGAGGAGCTGGACGAACTCGACGCCGAACACGTCCGGCGTCGGGCCGCCGGAAAGCGCGATGCCGGAGAGGCTGCGTGAAGCAGCGAGCCGGTGAGCGCGGTGGGCGGCCCCTTCGCGTCTTCGTGCTGGGCTGTGAAGCCCTGTCCCTCGCGGTACGCGGGGACCGGAAGATGATCGCCTGGCTCGATCTCGCGGCACGCGGGGAAGCCGAGGTGGTGACCTCACCGATGACGCTGGTCGAGGCGTACGACGGCAGAACTACCGAGCAACGCTGGGACTGGGTACTGTCCCGGCTCCAGGTCGTCGACATCGGGAAGAACGAGGCCCGCCAGGCGCGCCGGCTCCTGGCCGGTGCCAAGTTGCACGGCCACACGTACGCGATCGACGCCGTGCTGGCCGTCATCGCGCGACAGCAGAAGGGACAGGTCACCGTCTTCACCTCGGACGTCGACGACCTGGAGAAGCTGGTCCCGGACATGATCGTGGTCAAGAAGGTGTGACCCGACCCGCAGCCCTTCCCCTTCGGCGCCCGCGCGCACGCCGGTGAGCGCTCGCGATGCCGTCGCATGCTTCTTCACCGCGTATCAGCGGCTGTTGAAGCGCTCCGGCGTCCGTTGGCCGCCTGCCTGACCGGCACCGCCTGCCGCGTGCTGCGCGCCGTCCAGGCGGTGCCTGCGGTGTCAGCCCCCCACCGGCACCGCCGCCGCTATCTGGTTCCTCTTCTTCCTGCCGAACGCCGAGAACGTGAGCTGGAGGCTCTCTTCGTAGCCCGGGTAGGACAGGACGAAGGACGAGTTGATCCTGCGGTCGTCGATCTCCGTGCGGACCAGGCCGGCGCGCGGGAACGTCATCACCAGTTCTCGCGGCCAGACGACCGTCGGCTCCCCTCGGAAGAGGAAGAAGCGGCGGTCCGTCATGACCAGGTGCATCGCCGTCGGCGCCGGGGCCATCGTCATGCTGCCGCCGCTCACGATCGCCGACGCCAGGGCGAACGCCGTGGTTCTGCCGAGCGAGACGGGGCTCGTGGTCACGATGGTCACGACCTCGATCCGCTCGTCGGGCTCGAGCATCGGTCTGACGGAGGCGAGCAGCGCACTGCGGCGCGGTCCGTTCATGGGGCGTACTCCTGGAACTCGGGCCGACCGGAACCCCCCGGTCCGGCGTGTGGAGGCCCGGCTCCCCCCGGGCGCTGCCGCAGAGTAACCGAGGGTCCCGGTGCGCCGTACGCTGGGGCTTCGTCCCCCCCGGGCCCGCCGCGCCCGGCTCCGGGGCGTCTCGCCCCCGCCCGGATGTCGCCCCCCGACCCCTCGTGCCGTAGGGTGCCGTCGGTCATGGCCCGTAGGTGAACTGAGACGGTGTAGGGGGACGGTCATGGGCGGCGCTGGGCGGATGGGGCACACTCCGCTGCCGGGGATCGGGGTGCGGTACGACCTCGTGACGCGGGAGCGGCGGCGGTTGTCGGTGATCGCCCATCTCGACGGTTCCCGGACGTTGAACGTCTACCGCAAGGACGACCCGGACGACACCGCGGTGTGCCTGAAGCTGAACGCCGAGGAGGCCGCCTCCGTCGTCGACGCGCTGCTTCCCTCGCACCACGGCCCCAACCTGCTGGCGACGGCCGAACTGGGCCTGGTCGCCGAGCGGATCGAGCTGCCGGCGACCTCCTACTGGAACGGGCGCGTGCTCGGCGACACCCGGATGCGCACCGAGACCGGTGTGTCCGTCGTCGCCGTGCTGCGCCGCGCCGAGGCCATCCCCTCCCCCGGGCCCGACTTCCGGCTGGCCGGCGGCGACACCCTGATCGTCATCGGCACCCGTGAGGGCGTGGGCGTCGCCGCCGACATCCTCAGCCGCGAGTAGTCGCTCGCCTCTTCGACGCCTCACACCTTCGCCGGCTCCGGCGCTGTCCGCTCCGTCTCCACCGGCGTCTCCGGACGCCCCGTGAGCTTGCGGGCCAGCGGCTCCGTCCAGCGCGCCGTCAGCGGGCCGACGACGACCAGGATCAGGACGTACGCCGTGGCCAGCGGGCCGATGCGGGGCTCCACGCCGACCGCGAGGCCCGCGATGACGATCGAGAACTCGCCGCGCGCCACCAGCGTGCCGCCCGCCCTCCAGCGGCCTCCGCCCTTGATGCCCGCGCGCCGGGCCGCGTACCAGCCTGTCGCCACCTTCGTCAGGGCCGTGACCAGGGCCAGCAGCAGCGCCGGGACCAGCACCGGCGGGATGTCCGACGGGTCGGTGGACAGGCCGAAGAAGACGAAGAAGACGGCGGCGAACAGGTCCCGCAGCGGGGTGAGCAGGTTGCTCGCGCCCTCCGCGACCTCCCCGGACAGCGCGATGCCCACGAGGAACGCGCCGACGGCCGCCGACACCTGCAGTTCCTGCGCGAGGCCCGCGACGAGCAACGTCAGGCCCAGCACCACCAGCAGCAGCATCTCCGCGTTGTCCGACGAGACGGCGCGGCTGATCAGGCGGCCGTGACGCAGCGCCAGGTACAGCACGGCGCCCACGGTGCCGAGCGCGATCAGCAGGGTGACCGAGCCGCCCGCCAGGCCCGCGCCCGCCAGCACCGCCGTGAGGATGGGCAGGTAGACCGCCATCGCCAGGTCCTCGATGACGAGGACGCCGAGCACCACCGGTGTCTCGCGGTTGCCGAGCCGGCGCAGGTCGCCGAGCACCTTCGCGATCACGCCGGAGGACGAGATCCACGTGACGCCCGCCAGCGCGACGGCCGCGACCGGGCCCCAGCCCAGGATCAGCGCCGCCACGGCGCCCGGCACCGCGTTGAGGACGAAGTCCACCGCCCCCGACGGGTACTGCGTCTTGAGGTTGGTGACCAGTTCCGACGCGCTGTACTCCAGGCCCAGCATGAGCAGCAGCAGGATGACGCCGATCTCGGCGCCGACGGCGGTGAACTCCTCGCTGGCCTGCAGCGGCAGGAAGCCTCCGTGGCCGAAGGCGAGTCCGGCCAGCAGGTAGAGCGGGATGGGCGAGAAGCCCACGCGTCCGGCGAGGCGGCCCAGCAGACCCAGGGCGAGGATGATCGCGCCCAGTTCGATGAGCATGGTGGCGGTGTTGTGCACGGGCGTCGGTCCTCCGGGTCGGTGACGGCGGCGTCAGTGCCTGAAAGGGGCTCGGGTGGTGTGCGGGCGGACGGCGGTCTTCTCGAGGCGCCGCGTCGCGCGCGGTGTCCGCGGGGGTGCGGTGAGGGGTGACGGCGGGTGGTCCTGGTCCGCGTACGGCGCGACGCCGGGAGGCCCTGATCGGGCGGAGGTGGCGTACGGGCCGGGTGTACGGGCGAGCTGCCGCGCCCTTGACGGAGGGGCGGGGCGGCCGGGCGGGTCAGGCGCCGGAGACGGCGGCGCCCGGTTCGGGAACGCTGTCGCGGGGGGTGATGTCGATGCGCACGGGCCGGTTCGTGTCGCGGCGTACCGCACGTCGGTTCATGTCACGTCCCCCCTCGCATCCGGGTCCGCTTCCCGCGGACTGAGCATTCGGCAGCCCAACAGAGCGCCAAGCCGAAGTAAAGTTTACCGTACGACAAATTTCGTGTACGTCGCATACATGTGCGAGGCGTGTAAAACGAACGGCAGCTCACCGTGTTCCGCCGGTCACGCACAGCGGTTCACGCCAGTGCGAAGTACCTCAGCCACACGTACGCCCCCGCCACCGACACGGTGACCGCCGTGACGATCAGGCCGTACTTGCTGAACTGCCAGAACGAGATGTGATGGCCCTCGCGCTCGGCGATGCCGATCACCACCACGTTGGCCGAGGACGCGATGATCGTCGCGTTCCCGGCCAGGTCCGCGCCCAGCGCGAACGACCACCACAGCATCTCCGCCTCGCCGGCCCCGCCCGCCGACGCCACGATCTCACTGACGATCGGGCTCACCGACGCCACGAACGGGATGTTGTCGATGATCGCCGACGGGACCACGGAGCCGAAGACCAGCGCCATGGCCGTCGTCCCGAGGTTGCCGCCGGTCGCCTCCGCGGCCAGTTCGCCCAGGTCGCCGATGATGCCCGTCCGCACCATCCCGCCGACCATGACGAACAGTCCCGCGAAGAACGCCAGCGTCTCCCACTCGACGTCCTTGACCACGTCCCCGGGACTGAGCCGGGACAGCGCGAGCAGCAGCAGACCGCCGCTCATGGCCACCACCGAGGGCTCCAGGTGGAGCCAGGTGTGCAGCACGAAGCACGTCATGACGGCGACGATCACGACCCCGCTGATCAGCAGCAGGCGTTTGTCCTTGATCTCCGCCTTGGGGTCCAGCTCCATCAGCGACTCGGCCCGCTCGGGGTCGTAGTGGAACGCCTTGCGGAACATCACCCGGCACATCAGCACCAAGATGATCATCAACACGACGACGATCGGCGTCATGTGGACCAGGAAGTCGTTGAAGGAGAGGTTCGCCCGCGAGCCGATCATGATGTTCGGCGGGTCCCCGATGAGGGTCGCGGCGCCGCCGATGTTGCACGCCATCACCTCGGCGACGAGGTACGGCACCACCGGCACCCCGAGCCGCCGGCAGACCAGGATCGTCACCGGCGCGATCAGCAGCACGGTGGTGACGTTGTCCAGCCACGCCGACAGGAAGCCGGTCGCCACGACCAGCAGCACCATCAGCCGGTACGGCCGTCCCCGCGCCCGTCTCGCGGCCCAGATGGCGATGAACTCGAAGACGCCGGTGCGTTTCAGCACCGCGACGACCAGCATCATCCCGAGCAGCAGGAAGATGACGTTCCAGTCGATGCCGGCGTCCTCGGAGAAGAACGCGTGCTCGGCGTCGGTCGCGCCGATCAGCAGCATCAGCACCGCGCCGCCCAGCGCTGCGGCGACCCGGTGCACCCATTCCGTGGCGATCAGCACGTAGACCGCGGCGAAGACCGCCACCGCCATCCACGCCGTGACGCTCACCGCGGACCACCGGCGGACGGCAGACCGTCGTTCAGGCCGGTTCCCTGCGGCGCCGCGTGCATCAGGGGGCGGACTCCTTCCGACCGATTCGGCGCCCCACGCGCGCTCCAGGCGGCAGCGGGGGGCGGGAAAGGCGTGGTGATCACACCCTCACCCGACGCGCGCGCCTACGCCATCCGTGTCGGCACCCAGAGACAGGGGGGGGCGGCACCCGCACGGATGACGCCGGACGTGGGTGTCGTCCCCTATGTCCGGGCGGCTCCCGCGCCCCCGCTCACCTCACGGCGAGGACCGTCTTGCCGAGCGCGTGGCCCCGCTCGACGTGGCGCACGGCCTCGGCGGCGTCCTTCAGAGGGAGCGTGCGGCCGATCACCGGGGTGAGCCGCCCGGACGCGACGAGCTCACTCACGGCGGTGAGGTCCTCCCGCGTCGGGCCGGACGGGGCCGACGGGACGATCACGGCCAGCCGTTGCCGCACCACGACGTTCAGGGCGACCACGCGCAGCATCCCGCCGATCGCGCCGAACACCCGCCCCGGCGTCCCTCCGCCGTTCGCCACCAGCGTGCCCGCCGGGGTCAGCGCCCGGCGTACCCGGGACGGCGGCAGGTTGCCGACGTTGTCGAGGATCACGTCATGGCGCCGGCGTCCGTCCGTCCAGTCCTCGCGGGCGTGGTCGACGACGTATGCGGCGCCGAGCGAGCGCACCAGGCCGGCCTTGTCCGCGCCGCACACGCCGGTGACTTCCGCCCCCAGCGACACGGCCACCTGCACGGCGAACGTGCCGACGCCTCCGCCCGCCCCGTTGACGAGGACGCGCTGCCCGGCCCGGACCCGCCCCACCGTGCTGATGCCGCGCAGCGCGGTCACCGCCGCCATCGGGACGGCCGCCGCCTGCTCGAAGGTGAGGCTCTCGGGCTTGGGGACGAGGAGGTCCGGGGTGGTGACGGCGTACTCGGCGAAAGCTCCGGGGCAGAAGCCCAGCACCGCGTCACCGGGGCTCAGACCCGGCACCCCGGGGCCGACCGCCGCCACCTCACCCGCCGCGTCGATCCCGGCCACCCGCTGCTTCGGGCGGGTCAGGCCGATCCCTCCGAGCAGCCGGGCCGCGTAGGGGTCGCCGCGCAGCATGTGCCAGTCGTACGGGTTGACCGCGGCGGCGTGCACGCGCACCAGCACCTGTCCGTCGGCCGGTTCGGGACGGTCCACGTCCGCGAGCCGCAAAGTGTCCGGGGGACCGAAACGGTCCTGGACGATCGCCTTCATCCTGTCGCCTCCATCGCACCGGGGGTGGATGTGGGGGGTGGGTGTACGGCGTACACCTCTCATCATGGGTGTACGCCGTACACCTGGCAAGGGGTCGCGCGGCCGTGCGCTTCAGTCGGCAGTGGCGGCTGCGTTGCGAAGGCGTTCGAGGCCGTCCAGGGTCAGGTCGAGTGCGAACTCGAACTCGTACTGGTCGTCACAGCCGCCGCCGACGACCGACCCGGCCTCGTGCGCGACCGCGCCGGCCAACTCGGCGATGTTCGGGTAGCGCGCGGCCATCTCCTCCGGCGGAGGCGAGGAGGCGGCGGCGGAGGACGGGGAGTCGGTGAACAGCTCCTGGGAGAAACCCATCAGTCTGCTCCCCATGACGTGCATCGCATGGTGGACGAGGTCGAGCGAGAACCCGCCGGCGCGGAACACGCCGATCATCCCGTCCAGGTAGGCCATCACCGCGGGCGTCGGGGCGGGGCGCTCCTTCATCCGCGTCTCGATGACCGCGGGTGCCCACGGGTGGCGCAGCAGCATGCGGCGGGCCGACAGCACCCGCAGCCGGACGGTGCTCCGCCAGTCCGCGCCCTCGACCGGCGGGTCGATCTCGCCGACCACGGTGTCGATCATGCCGTCGAGCAGCTCGTCCTTGTTCGCCACGTGCTTGTAGAGCGCCATGGGGACGACGCCGAGCCGCTGGGCGATCTTCCGCATGCTGAGCGCGTCCGCCCCGCCCTCGTCCGCGAGGGCGACAGCGGCGGACAGCACCCGCTGCCGGCTCAGAGGCGTACGGGACCGGCGGGCCGGGTCGGGCTGACCGGGCAACTCCCCCACACCTCTCCCTCGTCGACGTACGCACCGCACGTCCCGGTGTACGGCGTCCGCCTCAGGCGTGCGCCCGTCATGCTAGTCGTGCGCCCTGGAACCACACGTCATGATCAGGCAGTCTTCTGCCCTGTGGTGAGCCTCCTTCCCAACCCCGCCCCGCCCAGCGATCCGTCCGCCCACATGGTGGTGTGCGGCGACGACGGGCTGGCGCACCGCCTCGCCGCCGAACTGCGGGGCGTGTACCGGGAACAGGTGGTGCTCGTCGTACCGCCCTCACGGCTCACCCCGCCCCAGCCGATGGCCGGACGCGCCCGGGCCGCCTCCGCGGCGCTGTTCGGCCGGATGGTGACCGCCGTCAACCGCGGCACCGGCGGCTCCGACGACACCCTCGTCCCCGACGAACGGCTGATGGAGGCCGCCGAGCCCACCGAGGCCGTGCTCGCCGACGCGGGCGTGGACCGGGCCGCCGCGCTCGCCCTCGTCTACGACGACGACGAGACCAACATCCGTGCCGCGCTGACCGCCCGCCGGCTCAACCCCCGGCTGCGTCTGGTCCTGCGCCTCTACAACCGGCGGCTCGGCCAGCACATCGAGGAACTCCTCGACCAGGCCGCCGAACTGGCGGGCGGCTCGGCCGCGGGACGCGGGGGTCACGGCGCCGACATCGCCACCACCGTGCTGTCCGACGCCGACACCACCGCGCCCGCGCTCGTCGCCACCGCCCTCGTCGGCACCAGCAAGGTCGTCGACGCGGAGGGGCTGCTGCTGCGCGCGGTCGAGCGCCGGCCGCCGCGGCCCGGAGAGGTGGCCGACCCGGGGCTGTGCACGCTGGCGCTGCTCTCCGCCACCAGCAACGACCCGGCGGGCGCGGAGGGTTCGGAGGACAGTGGCGACGGGCCTCAGATGCTGCCGGACGCGGAGGCGGTGGCGGCGGCGACCGGGCGCGGCACGGTGGTGCTGGAGCAGGTGTCGTACTCCGGTCCCCCGCTGCCGGCCCGGCGCACCGGGGTGATGCCGTTCGCCTCGCTGTTCTCGGCGCGGCTGCGCTGGTCGCTGGCGGGGCTGGTGGCCGCGGTGGTGGCGCTCGCGGTGGCGCTGATCGTGGTGACCGACGACCATCCGCTGCACGCCATCTACATCACGCTGCTCGACCTGTTCGCCATCAACGAGCCCGCGATCGGGGCGCCGACCGGGCAGCAGATACTCCAACTGCTGTCCGGGCTGGTCGGATTGCTGCTGCTGCCGGTGCTGCTGGCCGCGGTGCTGGAGGCGCTGGGCACCTTCCGCACGGCCTCCGCGCTGCGGAAACCGCCGCGCGGGCTGAGCGGGCACGTGGTGCTGCTGGGGCTCGGCAAGATCGGCACCCGGGTGCTGACCAGGCTGCGTGAACAGGACATCCCCGTGGTGTGCGTGGAGGCCGACCCCGAGGCGCGGGGCATGGCCGTCGCCCGGCGGTTACGCGTACCGGTCGTCGTCGGGGACGTCACGCAGGAGGGCGTCCTGGAGTCGGCGAAGATCCACCGCGCGGACGCGCTGCTCGCGCTGACCAGCATCGACACCACCAACCTGGAGGCCGTCCTCTACGCCCGCTCCGTACGCCCCGACCTGCGGGCGGTGCTGCGGCTGTACGACGACGACTTCGCCAAGGCCGTCTACCGGACGCTGCGCACCGCCCACCCGGCCGCGCTGACCCGGAGCCGGTCCGTGTCCCACCTGGCCGCGCCCGCCTTCGCCGGGGCGATGATGGGCCGCCAGATCCTGGGGGCCATCCCCGTGGAGCGGCGGGTGCTGCTGTTCGCGGCGGTCGTCGTCGACGGGCATCCGCAGCTGGAGGGGCGCACGGTCGCGGAGGCGTTCCGGCCGGGCGCCTGGCGGGTGCTGGCCCTGGACACGGCCGCCAGGGGCGACCACACGGGCACCGAACCGCCGGGCTCCGGCCTGGTGTGGGACCTCCCCCACACGTACGTCCTGCAGACGGGCGACCGCGTGGTCCTGGCGGCGACCCGGCGGGGGCTCGCGGAACTGCTGGGGAGGCGGACGCGGAGTACGCGGTGAGCCCGACCCGACGGGACGGACACCGGGGCCGCCGCGCGCCCCCGCGCCAACGGTGCCCGTCCCCACATGACGGGGTGTGCGGGAGCCGCCGCGCGCCGAGGGGTGAACCCGGACTCCCCCGGCGCGCGGGACGCGCCCGTCACTTCGGCAGGTGCCGCTCCGCGAAGTCCAGCTCCAGGCGGATCTGCTTGATCCGCTCGTCCACCACCAGCGAGCCGTGCCCCGCGTCGTAGCGGTAGACCTCGTGGACCGCGTCGCGCGACTCCAGCCGCTTCACGTAGTTCTCGATCTGCTGGATCGGGCAGCGCGGGTCGTTCACGCCCGCCGAGATGTAGACCGGGGCCTTCACCTGGTCGACGTAGGTGATCGGGGACGACGCCTCGAAGCGCTCCGGGACCTCCTCGGGCGTGCCGCCCAGCAGGGTGCGGTCCATGGCCTTCAGCGCTTCCATCTCGTCGTGGTACGCCGTGACGTAGTCCGCGACCGGGACCGCCGCGATGCCCAGCGCCCAGTACTCCGGCTGCGTGCCGAGGCCCAGCAGGGTCAGATAGCCGCCCCAGGAGCCGCCGGTGAGGATCAGCCGGCCCGGGTCGGCCAGGCCGGAGGAGATGGCCCACTCGCGGACCGCCGCGATGTCCTCCAGCTCGATCAGGCCCACCCGGTGCTTCAGGGCGTCCGTCCAGGCGCGGCCGTACCCGGTGGAACCGCGGTAGTTGACGCGGACCACCGCGTAGCCGTGGTCGACCCAGGCCGCCGGGCCCGCCGCGAAGGAGTCGCTGTCGTGCCAGGTCGGGCCGCCGTGGATGTCGAAGACGGTGGGCAGCGGGCCGGTCGCGCCGGCCGGCTTCTGCACGAGCGCGTGGATGCGGCCGCCCGGGCCGTCCACCCACACGTCCTCCACCGGCACCGAGCCGGGCGACTTCATGCCGGGCGGGTCCAGGACGACACCGCCGGACGTGGAGCGCACCGCCGGCGGCTGCGCGGCCGACGACCACAGGTACTCGACGCTGCCGTCGGGCCGGGCCGTGGCGCCGGAGACCGCGCCGCGCGGCGTGGGGATCTTCTCCAGCCGGCGCCCGGCGAGGTCGTAGCGGAAGAGCTCGCCGCGCGCCTCGAAGCCGTGCGCGATGAGCAGGGCGCTGCCGTCCGGGTACCACTCGGCGCTGACGTCGCCGGGCAGGTCCAGCTCCAGATCGGTCTCCTCGCCCGTCGCCACGTCCCACACCATCGGCTCCCAGCGTCCGCGCCGCTGGTGCCCGATGAGCAGCCGGGTGTCGCCCGCCACGGGCGCGAAGCCCAGCACCTCCAGGCCGAGCTCCTCGGTGCCGCCGCGGGTGTCGTCCAGCTCGGCGACCGTCGTGCCGTCGGGGCGCATCACGCGCAGCGCGGAGTGCATCGCGTCCCCGTGCTCCGTGTGCTCCACGGCGATCAGCGAGCCGTCGTGGGAGAGGTCGCCGACGCCCGCCGACTCACGGTGCCGGTACAGCTCCACCGGCGCCTCGCCCGTACGCACCAGGTGGATCGTCGTGCCGTCCTCGTCGGTGGAGCGGCCGACGACCGCCGTGCGGCCGTCGCGGCCGAGGGCGAGGCCCGCCGGGTACGAGGGGTCCAGGCCCGGGGCGGCCAGCTCGTCCTCGCCGCCGGAGAAACGCTGCCGGCGCCAGACGCCGAACTCGTCGCCGTCCTTGTCGTCGAACCACCAGATCCACTCGCCGTCCGGGGAGAGCACCCCGTCCGTCGTGCCGTTCGGCCGGTCCGTCACCTGGCGCTGCTCACCGGTGGCCCGGTCCCAGGCGTACAGCTCGTACGTCCCTGTCGCGTTCGACACGAACAGGGAACGGTCGGGGGCGTCCTCCGCCCAGTCGGGGAGGGACACCCGGGGTGCGCGGAAGCGCTTCTCCCAGTGCGGCATCTCCCCGGTCTGCTGCACTCGCTCGGTCTGGTGGTCCGCCCGGTCCGGCGCGTCGGACCCGTTGCTCTCAGTCATGACCCCATACTGCCCGTCCGGACGGGCATCGCGCGTCCTCGGTCCCCAGCCTGTGGACAACTTCCTGCGGAACTTCCACCGGACCCTTCACACGATGTGACGACCGGACCGCGCACAGCCCGTCACCGGACGCCCGCGCAGGCCCTCCGAGGGCCGTTCCCCAGCCCACCCCGAGAGAGGGGAACCGTCCGCGGGCCCGTACCGTTGAGGGCGTGTACCGGTTTCTGCTGACTCCGCGCTGGTGGGCGATCAACGTCTTCCTGCTGCTCTCGATCCCCTTCTGCGTGTTCATGGGGTCCTGGCAGCTCGGCCGGTTCGAGGACCGGGTGGACAACCACCGCCAGGCGGAGGCGCAGGTCGCCGACGCCAAGAAGGACACGCCACGGCCGCTGGACGACCTGCTGCCCGTCACCAAGGCCACCTCCGGCAAGCAGGCCACCGCGACCGGCCGGTACGACAGGCAGCTCCTGGTCCCCGGCCGCGCGCTGGACGACAAGGACGGCTACTACGTCCTGACCTTGCTGCGCACCGACAGCGGCCGCGCCCTGCCCGTCGTCCGCGGCTGGCTGCCCGGCGAGCCCGACCCGGCGAAGGCGCCCGAGCCGCCCGCCGGCGAGGTCACCGTCACCGGAGCGCTCCAGGCCTCCGAGACGCCCGGCAGCAACGGCGTCACCGCCCGCACCGGCCTCCCGGAGGGCCAGACCGCCGCGATCAGCGCGGCCTCCCTGATCAACCTCGTCCCGTACGACGTCTACGACGCCTGGGTCACGCTGAACAAGGGCGACTCAGGCATGCGCGCGGTCCCCGCCTCCGCGCCCGGCGGCACCGGCCTCGACCTGAAGGCGTTCCAGAACCTCGGCTACACCGCTGAGTGGTTCGCCTTCGTCGGCTTCGCGCTCTTCATGTGGTTCCGTCTGTTCCGCCGCGAGGTGGAGCTCGCTCGCGACGCGGAGCTGGGGATCCTGCCGGAGGCGGCGGAGGCCGGGGCGGAGCCGAAGGCCGGGGCGGCCGGCGGCGGGAAGCCCGGTGACGCCGACGGGGGCGACGCTGACGCCGACGGCCCCGACGCAGGCGACGACGGTGACGACGCCCCGCGTCAGGCGGCCGGTGTGAGCAGCCCCGTCCAGTAGACCGTTCCCGCGCAGGCGTTGGTGACCGTGGCGGTGGCCGCGCCGCCCGTGGACGTCGTGTAGGTCACCGCCACGCTGCCCTCGGTGCCGCCGTCCTCGCGGATGAGCTGGGTCGTCGTGCCGGGGGCGGCGCCCGTGCCGGTGGACGCGCCGGTCGTGTTCGTCGGTTCTCCGGTCGGGGTGGGGTCCGCCGAGGGGCCGCCGGTGCCACCGCCCGCGGTGTCGCCGGGGACCGGGCAGGTCTCCGACGGCACCCACGCGAACCGCACCTCGTACGCCTCACCCGGCTTCAGGACCAGGGCCGCCGCCTCCAGCGACGGGTCCGGCAGGGCGGCCGCCGCGTCGCCCGCGACATGCCGGGCCGTGCCGATCTTCGCCGCGTCCGCCGCGCCCTGCGGGGTCGCGCTCACGCCGCCCGCGCCCTCGACGGCGCATGTCGCGCCCGAGACGTTGGTGACCCGGAAGGAGCCGTAGACCGCGCCCGCCGAGTCGGGGGCCGCGGTGCTCGCGCCGGCCGGGCCGAGCTGGGCGGCGGTGCAGGCGGGGGCGTCCGCCTGGGCTCCGGCCGAGGGGTCACCGCCCTCGGACGCGCCCGTGCTCGTACCGGTGCTCGCGCCGGCCTTGTCCCCCTCCTTCGTGGGGTCCTTCTTGTCGCCGCCGACCTCGTCGGAGGCGCCGCCCGCGGTGGTCTCGCCGTTGCCGGCGTCCTTGCCCTGGCCGGTGCCGCCCTGGGCCTGCGAGGCGTGGCCGACGGCGGACGGGTTGGCGTCCGAGCCGGAGGTGCTGGAGACGTGGACCAGCGCGGGGACGGCCGTGCCGAGGAAGAGGGCCGCCGCGGCCGCTCCGACGAGTGCCTGGCGTTTGCGCGCGCGGCGGGCGGGGACCGCCCGGCGCAGGTAGTCCAGGGTGCCGTCGCTCGGCTCCACGTCCTGGACGGCCTGGTGCAGCAGGGTGCGCAGATGCAGCTCGTCCGAGTCGAGCCCGTCGGGGCTCTGTTCGTCCCGGCCGTCGTTCACAGTTCCGTTCCCAGCGTGCGTGTGTGTCGGGTTCTGCCCGTGCGGTGTCACGAGCGCGCGCAGCCGCGCGAGCCCGTCCCCCTCGGGCACGCCCCCGTGCTCCGGATCCCGTACGGGTTCCGGACGCCGGTCCGCGGCGTCCGGCTCCGGGTCGTCCGCGTCCTCGGCCTCCGTTTCCGGTGCGCAGTCGTCCGCGTCCTCGGCCATCGGCCGTGGCTCGGAGTCGCCCCCGTCCTCGGCCTCCGGTTCCGGTGCGGTGTCATCCTCCCCCACCGCGAACGCGGAACGTCCGGATCCGGCCGTACAGCTGTCCGTGCCCTCCGAGCTGTCCAAGCCCTCCGAGCTGTCCAAGCCCTCGGAGCTGTCCCAGCCGTCAGAGCTGTCCGCGGGCTCGTGGCCGCCCGTCGCGGGGTCCTCCGCGCCGCCGGAGGAGCCCCGCGAGCCCTCGGGCTCGCGTTCCTCGGGGCGCGGGTCCCGCGCGTCCTGGCCGTCGCTCATGCCGACGCCTCCATGGCCACCCGCAGCGCGGCGATGCCGCGTGAGCCGTACGCCTTGACCGAGCCGAGCGAGATGCCGAGCGTCTCGGCGACCTGGGCCTCCGTCATGTCCGCGAAGTAGCGCAGCACCAGCACCTCGCGCTGGCGGCGCTGAAGCCCTTTCATCGCCTTGATGAGGGAGTCGCGTTCGAGCTGGTCGTACGCGCCCTCCTCCGCGCTCGCCATGTCGGGCATGGGCTTGGACAGCAGCTTCAGCCCGAGGATGCGGCGGCGCAGCGCGCTGCGGGACAGGTTGACGACCGTCTGGCGCAGGTAGGCCAGGGTCTTCTCCGGGTCGCGGACGCGTTTGCGGGCGGAGTGGACGCGGATGAACGCCTCCTGGACGACGTCCTCGCAGGAGGCCGTGTCGTCGAGGAGCAGCGCGGCGAGGCCCAGCAGCGAGCGGTAGTGCGCGCGGTAGGTCTCGGTGAGGTGGTCGACCGTGGTGCCGGCCGCCACGGTCTCGTCGGCGCCGTCACGCTGACCGGGGATGCGGGCGGGCCGCGCTGCGGGCATGGGCGCGATCACCGGCATGCCACCGGACGCGCCGGCCACGCGGGGCCGGAGCGTGCCGCGAGGCGGCCGGAACGCCGTGCCACGGGGCGCTGTGAAGTCGAGTACCTCTGCCACGCCAGTTGGACACGCTTCCCCCCGTAAGGGTTGTACGTGCCGGGCGTCACGTCTGCGCCGACCCGTGCCGTCCACCGCCCACCCGCGTCGGGCAGCACCACCGACAGCGCATCGAATGCCCTCATGCGTCCCGCTCTTCCCCTGTGTTTCATATGTACGGACGTCCCCACGCCCGGCTCCAGACGTCCCCACGTCCGAAAAAGCAGCGTCCCCAAGTCCCGGATAAGGGTGACCGCAAAGACGCTCCCCGCCCTCCGCTCGGTTGCGGCTGGCGGGGAGGTGAATCCTCGTCTGCAATCCTCGGCCCAGGAAGTTGCATGTTCAAGTGGCTTGGACCGACCGGCCCGGCGCACAGGCCCCTCCCGGCGCACAGGCACCTCACAGATCCTACAAATGAATCCTCTGTGATCCAGGACTTTTCCGTCCGGCCGCCGGGCGGCGCAGGCGCGCGTCAGGCGCCCCGGAGCTCCGCCGCCACCAGCTCGGCGATCTGCGCGGTGTTGAGCGCGGCGCCCTTGCGCAGGTTGTCCCCGCACACGAAGAGCTCCAGCGCCGTGGGGTCGTCCAGGGCCCGGCGCACCCGGCCCACCCAGGTGGGGTCGGTGCCGACGACGTCGGCGGGCGTCGGGAACTCCCCGGCGGCCGGGTTGTCGAAGAGGACCACGCCGGGGGCGGTCGCGAGGATCTCGCGCGCCTTGTCGACGGTGACCTCGCCCTCGAAGCGGGCGTGGACGGTGAGGGAGTGCACGGTGACCACGGGGACGCGGACGCAGGTGACGGCGACCGGCAGGGTGGGCAGGCCGAGGATCTTGCGGGACTCGTCCCGCACCTTCATCTCCTCGGACGACCAGCCGTCCTCGCGCAGCGACCCGGCCCACGGCACGACGTTCAGCGCGACGGGCTCCGGGAACGGCCCGGTGTTGTCGCCCACGGCCCGCCGTACGTCGCCGGGGTGGGTGCCCAGTTCCGTGCCGGCGACCAGGGAGAGCTGTTCTCGCAGGGTCCGCACACCGGCCTGACCGGCGCCGCTGACCGCCTGGTACGACGAGACGACCAGCTCGCGCAGGCCGAACTCGGCGTGCAGCGCGCCGAGCGCGACGATCATCGACAGGGTGGTGCAGTTGGGGTTGGCGACGATGCCGCGGGGGCGGCTGCGCACCGCGTGCGGGTTGACCTCGGGGACGACCAGTGGCACGTCCGGGTCCATGCGGAAGGCGCCGGAGTTGTCGACGACGACCGCGCCGCGCGCGGCGGCGACGGGCGCCCACTCGGCGGAGACCTCGTCGGGCACGTCGAACATGGCGACGTCGACCCCGTCGAAGGCGTCCTCGGTGAGCGCCACGACCTCGACCTCCTCGCCGCGCACGGCCAGCTTGCGGCCGGCCGAGCGCGGGGAGGCGATGAGCCTGATCTCGCCCCAGACGTCCGCGCGCTGGGACAGGATCTGGAGCATGACCGTGCCGACGGCCCCGGTCGCTCCCACGACCGCGAGCGTCGGCCGCCCGGAACGTCCGGGTCCTGCGGTCCCGGTCATCAGCGGCCGGTGCCTCCGTAGACCACGGCCTCGTCGCTGTCGGAGTCGAGCCCGAAGGCGGTGTGCACGGCGCGCACGGCCTCCGGCACGTCGTCCTTGCGGGTCACGACCGAGATGCGGATCTCGGAGGTCGAGATCAGCTCGATGTTCACACCGGCGTCGCTGAGCGCGGTGAAGAAGTCGGCGGTGACTCCGGGGTTGGTCTTCATACCCGCGCCGACCAGGGAGATCTTGCCGATCTGGTCGTCGTAGCGCAGGGAGTCGAAGCCGATGGCGCCCTTGTTCTTCTCCAGGGCGTCGATGGCCTTGCGGCCCTCGGACTTCGGCAGGGTGAAGGAGATGTCCGTCAGGCCGGTCGACGCGGCGGACACGTTCTGCACGACCATGTCGATGTTGATCTCGGCGTCCGCGATGGTGCGGAAGATCGACGCGGCCTCGCCGGGCTTGTCGGGCACGCCGACGACCGTGATCTTGGCCTCGGAGGTGTCGTGTGCGACACCGGAGATGAGAGCCTGCTCCACCTGCTTGTCCCCTTGCTCGATCGGCTCGCTGCTGACCCACGTGCCCTTGAGTCCGCTGAAGGACGAGCGGACGTGGATCGGGATGTTGTACCGGCGGGCGTACTCCACGCAGCGGTGGAGCAGCACCTTGGAACCGGAGGCGGCCAGTTCGAGCATGTCCTCGAACGAGATCCAGTCGATCTTCCTGGCCTTCTTCACCACGCGGGGGTCGGCGGTGAACACACCGTCGACGTCCGTGTAGATCTCGCACACCTCGGCGTCGAGCGCCGCGGCGAGGGCGACGGCGGTGGTGTCGGAGCCGCCGCGGCCCAGCGTGGTGATGTCCTTGGTGTCCTGGCTGACGCCCTGGAACCCGGCGACGATGGCGATGTTGCCCTCGTCCACCGAGGCCTTGATCCGGCCCGGCGTGACATCGATGATGCGGGCTTTGTTGTGGACCGAGTCGGTGATGACACCTGCCTGGCTGCCGGTGAAGCTCTGGGCGTTGTGGCCCAGGTTCTTGATCGCCATGGCCAGCAGGGCCATGGAGATCCGCTCTCCGGCCGTCAGCAGCATGTCGAGCTCGCGGCCGGCAGGGATCGGGGAAACCTGCTCGGCGAGATCGATCAGCTCGTCCGTCGTGTCGCCCATCGCGGAAACCACGGCGACCACCTGGTGGCCGTTCTTCTTGGCTTCCACGATCCTCTTGGCGACGCGCTTGATGCCTTCGGCATCGGCTACGGAGGAGCCTCCGTACTTCTGCACGACAAGGCCCACGTGCGCTCCTCGCTCAGTCCGTCGTTGTCCACAGTCCGCCCACATATGTGTGCGCTGCGGTCCGCTCAGTCTATCGACGTCCGAAAATCCACCCTTCGCGATATCGCATGGTGAGACATCGGCCGTCCGCGAGGGGCTCCTGCCCAGCCCCACGCCCACCACTCGGAAAAGTGCCCCGCGTCACACCGCACCCGGCTCTTTTCGGTCGGTATCACCCTCACGGCCAGCGGGTGGTTCAGTGCGCAATAACCGTATTTCCGATCGTGTTACGTTCCTGCCGCGTCGAACACACCGGGCCTGACCAGCCAGGTCGACGCGCACAGGCCGCCGTCGCCCGACCGGCGCGGCGGTACGAGGGGCACGTTGCACGGGGGACACATCCATGACCGACCCGGGCACCCCACAGGTGCTGCGGCACCTGTGGGCGTCGCCGGCACTGTTCGTGCTGGGAGCGTTCGTCGCGTTCAACGTCGTCGGAAGCCGGGAGGCGGGGTGGGCCCTGATGGCCGGGGGGCTGTCAGGGCCGGTCGTGGCGCTCGGATGGCAGGCGGTACGACGGGAGCGCCCGGAAACGGCGTTCGTCGTCGTACCGCTGTCCCTGCCGGCGCTGATGACGGTGCTGTTCGCGATCAACGAGGGGTTCCCCGGTATCGGCGCGGGTGGCCCATGATCGGGGCATGACGAATCCTACGGCGAGGTCGGAAACGCTGCCCCTGGCGGCGAAGGACAACCGTCCGGCGGAGGTCGCGCGGCTGCTGGCCTCGGGGGTCGGTGTTGACGCGATCGACCGGGAGGGGCGCTCGGCGCTGGATCTCGCCGTGCAGGAGGGGCACGCGGACGTGGTCCGGCTGCTGCTCGCCGCCGGGGCCGACCCGGAAGGGCGCGCGGGTCCGTACCACGAGCTGACGCCGATGACCGAGGCGGCGATGTTCGGCCGCGCGGCGGTGGTCGAGGCGCTGATCGACGCCGGGGTGTCCACCGGGGCGCAGCGCGTCCGCAGCCCTCACGTGCCGCTGGTGCTCGCAGCGACCTGCGGGCACCCGGACGTCGTGGAACTGCTGCTGGACCGCGGGGCCGACATCGAGGACCGGGACTTCAAGGGGCGGTCGCCTCTGGAGTGGGCCGTCTCGTTCGGGCAGGTCGAAGCGGTGCGGTTGCTGCTCGCACGCGGTGCCGAGCCCACGGAGCGGGCACTGGCGGACGCGCGCAAGGCCGCGGAGGGGACACCGGAGCGGGCCGAGGACCGCGCACTGGTTCTCCGGGCCGTGGAGGCCGCCCGGGCCGGAGGCCGGTGAAGGGCGTGAAGAGCTGCCGGTGACGGTTACTGGACCGGGCGCATGCGCAACGGGGTGCCGATTTCCTCGGCCATGACCCTGCCGGCCTCCGCCTCCAGGGCCTCGTCGCCCAGGCCCTGGTCCGTGTCCAGGCCGTCCAGTTCCGCGAGGGGCTGGTTCAGGCGGACGTGGGCGACGACCGACTGCAGGGCGCGCAGGGCCGCCGACGCCGTGGAGCCCCAGTTGGAGAAGTAGGAGAACTGCCACCACCACAGCGCCTCCGACGTACGGCCGGCCTTGTAGTGGGCCAGGCCGTGGCGCAGGTCGGTGATGACGTCCGTGAGGTCGTCGGAGATGCGGGCCGGGACCGGGGCCTTGCGCGGCTCGTACGGGTCGAAGACCTCGGAGTAGACGTCGATCGGGTCGAGCAGCCGCGCCAGGTTCTCGCGCAGCTGGTCCACGTCCGGCTCGGGGCCCATGTCCGGCTCGTAGCGCTCCTCGGGGACGATGTCCTCGTGGGCGCCCAGCCGGCCGCCGGCCAGGAGCAGCTGGGAGACCTCGAGGAGGAGGAAGGGCACCGCCGAGTCCGGCTCGTCGCCCTTCGCGACCTCCGTGACGGCCACCAGGAAACTCTCGATCTGATCGGCGATCTGGACCGCGAAGTCGTCGGGGTTCTGCTCGGTCGCGTGCAGCGTGGCGTCAGACATCTAGGAGTCGTCTCCCCTCGAAGGCGCGGCCGAGCGTGACCTCGTCCGCGTATTCCAGGTCGCCGCCCACCGGGAGGCCGCTGGCCAGGCGGGTGACCTTCAGGCCCATGGGCTTGATCATGCGGGCGAGGTACGTGGCCGTGGCCTCGCCTTCGAGATTGGGGTCCGTGGCGAGGATCAGCTCGGTGACCGTGCCGTCCGCCAGCCGGGCCAGGAGTTCCCTTATCCGCAGGTCGTCGGGGCCCACCCCGTCGATCGGGCTGATCGCCCCGCCCAGCACGTGGTAGCGGCCGCGGAACTCACGCGTGCGCTCGATCGCGACGACGTCCTTCGGCTCCTCCACGACGCAGATGACCGCGGGGTCGCGCCGGGTGTCGCGGCAGATGTTGCAGTGCTCCTCCTGCGCGACGTTCCCGCAGACCGCGCAGAAGCGGACCTTCGCCTTGACCTCCATCAGCGCCTGCGCCAGACGCCGTACGTCCGTCGGCTCCGCCTGCAGGATGTGGAAGGCGATCCGCTGCGCGCTCTTGGGACCGACGCCGGGAAGCCGCCCCAGCTCGTCGATGAGGTCCTGGACCACGCCTTCGTACAACGGACTGCCGTCCTTCCTGATGTTCCTTCACTACGTACGGTAGAGGGCCGCGGCCCTGCGCAGAAGCCCTCTCAGAAGGGGAGGCCGGGGATGCCGCCCCCGCCGAGGCCCTGGGCCAGCGGGCCGAGCTTCTGCTGCTGCAGCGTCTGCGCGTTCTCGTTCGCCGCCTGGACCGCCGCGACGACCAGGTCCGCGAGGGTGTCGGTGTCCTCCGGGTCCACGGCCTTCGGGTCGATCTTCAGCGCCCGCAGCTCGCCGGAGCCGGTGACGGTGGCCCGCACCAGACCGCCGCCGGCCTGGCCCTCGACCTCCGTGCGCGCGAGCTCCTCCTGGGCCTTGGCCAGGTCCTGCTGCATCTTCTGGGCCTGCTGGAGCAGTTGCTGCATGTTGGGCTGGCCACCACCGGGGATCACGATTCGCTCCTAGGTCGGTACGTCAGGTCTCTGCGTCGGGTCGCGACGGTACGGGTGCGGTGAACGCACCGCTCGGCACGAGCCTACGTGCTCGGGACCGCCGTCGCCCCGGCACTCTTTCGGGTGAGTCCCCTTCGGGGCCCTATACCTGATCACGGCCCCCTTCCGGGCGTAAAAGCGCGCGAACCCCCGACGCGCCCACCCGTTGGGCGGTAGGAAGGGCCCGGCGCGCGAGCACCACGCGTGACCGGCCGGCCGCGCTCGGTGCGCGGAGCGCGGGCGCGCGGGGTCGGTCAGGTCGGTTCAGGAGGGGAGATACCGGGTGGGTCAGCCGGAGATGCAGCCCGAGGGTCGGCCTCACGACGGGCGGGGCGAAGGCGCGGCGGGGCTGCGCCCTGGCGACCCCGTCGGCCGGGCGTTCCCGCTCGGGGACTGGGGGGAGCCGGCCGCGCGGCTGGACGAGCTGTACCGGTGGGTGGAGCGCGGGGCGCTGGACACCGCCGCGTGGTACCTCGAGGACCGGATGTGGAAGCGGCGGTGCGCGTGGGCGCTGCGCGGCGGTACGGCGGTGGGGGCGCTGGCCGGGGCCGCGCTGCCGCTGCTGGATCTGACCGGGGCGGCGGACGGGGTCACGCCGTGGGGGTATCTGGCGCTGCTGGTCGCCGTGGCGTGTGTGGCGGGTGACCGGTTCTTCGGGATGACGTCCGGGTGGATGCGGGACGTGGCGACCGCGCAGGCTGTGCAGCGGCGGCTGCAGGCTTTCCAGTTCGACTGGGCGTCGGAGTGTGTGCGGGAGGTGCTGGGGCCCGCGGAGGGGACGGCCAGTGAGGCCGCGGAGCGGTGTCTGACGGTGCTGCGGCGGTTCACGGAGGACGTGACGGAGCTGGTCCGGGTGGAGACGGCGGACTGGATGATGGAGTTTCGGAGCGGGGCGCCGTTGGGCGTGCGGAACGCCTTGGCCGGCGGGGGGCGGGGGGAGGCTGTCGTTCCGGTGGGACGGTTCGCGGCTTCGGCGAACGGGGCTCGGCCGAACATGCCCCGGCAGCGGCCGCCTGAGGCGCGGTGATGTTTCGCCGGGGGCGGCTTCTCAGACGCGGTGCGTTCACCGGTGCCGGTGTGGGGCTGGGCGGGGGTGTTGCGCAACCCGGCGTGTGCGGGGTGCCGCTGCGCCCACCCGTGCCGCCCCTAGCGGCACGACTGCCCGCAGCTGCGGCGCCCCAAGGGGCGCGGGGAACTGCGCGACCAGCCACGGACCACCCGCACCCGGCGGGCTGACCCTGGCAGCGGTGCCCCTGCAGGGGCGGTGGCGGAAGCACACTCAAGGGGCGCGGGGAACTGCGCGACCAGCCACGGACCACCCGCACCCGGCGTCGCAGGGGTGCCGTCTGCACCCGGCGTTGCAGGGGTGCCGTCTGCGCGCGGCGGCACGGGTGCCCGCAGACGGCGGGGGGACGTCAGTCACGCGTGTACGTCAGCTGCTCCCCCGTCCCCGTGCTGGTGCGGCGGAGGGAGCCGTCCGGGAGGACGGTGATCTCGCTCGGGGAGCCGGGGGTGCAGGCGGAGCGGGGTTCGCCGACCGTGACCGTGGAGGGGCCGATCCGGAGGTCGCCGCCCGAGGTGCCGGTGAGGCGGGCCTCGAAGACGCAGTGGTAGGTGCCGTTGCCGGTGGGGCCCTCGGCGACCAGGGACATCACCGTGTCGCCGACCTCGCCCTGCTGCACGGTGAGGCGGCGGCTGTGGGAGCCGCTGTCGTTGTCGATGCTGGTGGACCAGCGGCCCAGGAACTCCTCCGGGACCGTCCCGTCCTCAGGCGCGTCGCTGCTCGGTGAACGCGTCTCCGACGGCGGTACGTCGTCGGTGGTGCCCGCGTCGTCCGTGCTCTGCGATGCGCTGCTCGACGCGGCCGGCGTCGACGGGTCGCCGCCCGCCCGGTCCTCGCCCTGGGCGCCGCTCATCAGCGCGTACACGCTGCCGCCCGCGGCGAGCGCCACCACCAGCGCGATCACCACGAGCAGCGCGGTGGAGCGGGTGTCGCGGCGTGGTTCGGGGGCGGGCGGCGGGTACGGACCGTAGGGCGGCGGGCCGTAGGGAGGGGTGCCGTTCGCGCCGTGACCGCCGTACGGGTAGCCGTACGCCGGCTGCGGCTGCGGGTGCTGCTGCGGGTGCCCGTAGGCGCCCCCGCTGCCCGCGCCCGGCGCCGGTCCCGGCGGCGGGGCCGGGTCGCCACCGCCCTGGCCGACCACGACCGTGGGCAGGTGGTTCACGCCGGCCCGGCGGGGGCGGGGCCGCGCCGTCGTCGGCGGCGCGCGCGTGCTCGGCGGGCGCGTCCCCTCCCGGCCCGCCGGAAGGCACCGGCTTCCCGAGCGGCACCGGCTCCCCGGAAGGCCCCGGCGCCTCCGGGTCCTCCGCGTCCAGCAGCCGTACCGCGTGCCGCCCCAGCTGGGCGACCAGCGCGGAAGGCAGCCACGGGTCGCGGGAGCGGCCGTCGGCCACCGTGTCCTCCGCACCGGTGGCGGACAGCACCTCGTCGAGCGTGGGCCGGGCCGCCGGGTCCTTGCGCAGGCACGCCCGCACCAGGTCGGCGAGGCCCTCGGGCACCTGCGTCAGGTCGGGCTCCTCCTGCGCGATGCGGAACATCAGCGCGTGCACCCCGCTGCCCGCGGTGCCGAACGGCAGCGCGCCGGTCGCCGCGTAGGCGAGCACCGAGCCGAGGCAGAACACGTCGCAGGCGGGCGTGATGCGGTCGCCGCGGACCTGCTCGGGCGCCATGAAGCCGGGCGAGCCGACGAGCGCGCCGGTGCGGGTGAGCCCGCCGTCGGTGACCGTCTCCAGCGCGCGGGCGATGCCGAAGTCGATGACGCGCGGCCCGTCGATGGTGACGAGCACGTTGGACGGCTTGAGATCGCGGTGGATGATCCCGGCCGCGTGGATGTCCTTGAGGGCGTACGCCAGACCCGCGCCGAGGATGCGCACCGACCGCTCGGGCAGCGCCCCGTGGTCGTGGCCCACGACCTGCTGGAGGCTCGGCCCGGCGACGTACCCGGTGGCCACCCACGGCACGGCCGCCTCGGTGTCGGCGTCCAGCACGGGTGCGGTCCAGTCGCCGCCGACCTGCCGGGCGGCCCGCACCTCCTGGCGGAAGCGGGCGCGGAACTCCTCCTGCCGGGCCAGCTCCTCGCGGACCAGTTTCACGGCGACGGTGCGCCCCCGGTCGGAGCGGGCGAGGTAGACCTGGCCCATGCCGCCGGCGCCCAGCCGTGCGAGCAGCCGGTAGCCCCCGATCGTCTGCGGATCCCCGATCCCGAGCTGGTCCATCGCTGCGCCGCCTTCCCCCCGCAGTGAGCAACGGATCGAGGATAGTGGCGGGCCGGTGCCGGGTGAGCCGGCCGCCGTCTACGGTTCCGTAACAGGCGGGCCCCGGCGGTCGATCACCGTGGACAGGTGTTCCACCGCACGCATCACCTCCCCCACCCCTCCCTCGTGTCGACAACCTGTCGCGGAAACCCCCGCACCGCAGACACCCCGCCGATGTCGCTCGTCCATCACCGCCGCCTACGCTCGGGCGCATGACCCCTCAGCCCAACCCCGAGGCCGGCGCCGCCGTCAAGGCCGCCGACCGTGCGCACGTGTTCCACTCCTGGTCCGCGCAGGAGCTCATCGACCCGCTCGCCGTCGCCGGGGCGGAAGGGTCGTACTTCTGGGACTACGACGGCCGCCGCTATCTGGACTTCACCAGCGGCCTCGTCTACACGAACATCGGCTATCAGCACCCGAAGGTCGTCGCCGCGATCCAGGAGCAGGCGGCGAGGATGACGACGTTCGCGCCCGCGTTCGCCGTCGAGGCGCGCTCGGAGGCGGCCCGGCTGATCGCCGAGCGCACCCCCGGCGACCTGGACAAGATCTTCTTCACCAACGGCGGCGCCGACGCCGTGGAGCACGCCCTGCGCATGGCCCGGCTGCACACCGGCCGGCCCAAGGTGCTCTCCGCGTACCGCTCGTACCACGGCGGCACCCAGCAGGCCGTGAACGTCACCGGCGACCCGCGCCGCTGGGCGTCCGACAGCGCCACCGCCGGGGTCGTGCACTTCTGGGCGCCGTTCCTGTACCGCTCGCGCTTCTACGCCGAGACCGAGGAGCAGGAGTGCGCGCGGGCGCTGGAGCACCTGGAGACGACGATCGCCTTCGAGGGGCCCTCGACGATCGCCGCGGTCATCCTGGAGACCATCCCGGGCACGGCCGGCATCATGCCGCCCCCGCCCGGCTACCTCGCCGGGGTCCGCGAACTGTGCGACAAGTACGGCATCGTCCTGGTGCTGGACGAGGTGATGGCCGGGTTCGGCCGCACCGGCACCTGGTTCGCGGCCGACCTGTACGACGTCGTGCCGGACCTGATGACCTTCGCCAAGGGTGTGAACTCCGGCTATGTGCCGCTGGGCGGTGTCGCCATCTCCGCGGAGATCGCGGCCACCTTCGCCACCCGCCCCTACCCGGGCGGCCTGACCTACTCCGGGCACCCGCTGGCCTGCGCCGCCGCCGTCGCGACGATCAACGTGATGGAGGAGGAGGGCGTCGTCGAGAACGCGGCCTCCCTCGGCGCGTCCGTCGTCGGCCCCGGTCTGCGGGAGCTGGCCGGGCGTCACCCGAGCGTGGGCGAGGTGCGCGGCACCGGCATGTTCTGGGCGGTGGAACTGGTGCGTGACCGGGAGACCCGGGAGCCGCTGGTGCCGTACAACGCGTCCGGCGAGGCGAACGCCCCGATGACCGCGTTCGCCGCCGCCGCGAAGAAGGCCGGCCTGTGGCCCTTCGTGAACATGAACCGCACCCATGTGGTGCCGCCGCTCAACACCAGCGAGGCCGAGCTGAAGGAGGGCCTGGCGGCCCTGGATGCGGCTCTGTCGGTGGCCGACGAGTACGTGAAGTGACCGGCTGAGTCACCGGCCGTGCAGCGGGCGCGAGGGGTCTCCCCTCGCGCCCGTTCGAACATCCGGCGCCGCGTCCGGACCGCGTAAGGTGGCGTGCCCGTGGACTTTTGCGAGCACGCCACTCGAACGCGATGAGGGAGACGCCCCGACCATGCCCCGCCTCGGCAACGTCGCCGTGACCCGCAGCACCCTGCGGCAGCAGATCGCCGACGCGCTGCGTGACGAGGTGCTGGCCGGGCGGCTCCAGCCGGGGCAGGAGTTCACCGTCAAGGAGATCGCCGACCAGTACGGGGTGTCCGCGACGCCCGTGCGGGAGGCGCTGGTCGACCTGTCGGCGCAGGGGCTGCTGGACGCCGACCAGCACCGGGGCTTCCGGGTGCACGAGTACTCCGCCGACGACTTCCGCGGCATGATCGAGGCGCGCAGCCTGGTCACCGAGGGGATGTTCCACGCGCTCACCCATGGCGGCGCGCCGCATCTGCGGCCCGACGAGCCCCGGCTGGCGGCGCACCTCGCGGGGGTGCGGCGGCGTGGCGAGGAGGCCCGGCGCGCGGCCCTGGCCGGTGAGGTCACCGTGCTGATCGGCTACGACCTGCGGTTCTGGCGGGAGCTGGCGTCCGCGTTCGGCAATCCGTACCTCACCGATTTCCTGCACCGGCTGCGGGTGCAGATGTGGGTGTACGTGGTGCAGCACCTGCGGCGGCTGCCGGATCCGCGGGGGCGGCTGTGGGCGCGTCACACCGAGCTGGTGGACGCCCTGACCGAGGGCGACACCGCCGCCGCGCGCGCCATCCTCGACGCGTACACCGCGTACTCCCTGTCCCTGCTGGAGGGCCTGACGGCCGACGCGGCGGGTAAGGGACCTGTACGACGGCCCGCACAGGAGGATCCGCCCGACCGGGACGCCGATACGCTTCCCTGACCGCTGTCCCGAACCGTCTTCCCGGACCCGGACGTCCCACCCGACGACCGCGCGATGCGAGGAGTCTTCTTTTGGCCTGTGACCTGTGGCTGGTACCGCTCGTCGACGTGTTGTGCCACACGCCCGACAATCCCTTCGCCGAGGAACTCGCGCAGTACAACACGGTGCTGGCCGACGCGGGACTGCCGCCGGTGCCGGTGTACCAGTACATGCCGGGACTGACCGGCGACGTCGCCCCGGTCGCCGGGTTCGACTACGACGCCCTGCACTTTCTGCGGCGCGTGTACCTGCTCCAGGTCTGCGGACTTCCGGTCACCCCGGTGGACGAACTGGGCGGTGACTACGAGCAGTTGCTGGAGATGTTCGAGGCGACGGCCCAGCAGTCGCATCTGGTGTGGCACTACGACCACGCGGGCGCGTACGTGCCCGTGGACTTCCCGAGCCCGCTGTCCAGCGACGAACTCCTCGCCGGGGGCGGCCCGTTGGGGTCCTCGCACGCGCTGCTGCGCGAACTGGAGGTGGTCGCCCCGTCGATCGGCATCGACCCGGCGAACCCGCCGGCCGCGCCCGAGCCGCCGCGGGCCCCCACCGAGCTGGAGGAACCGGCCGTCGCCGCCCCCTACGACCCGAGCCCGTTCGCCCGTGAACGCCACGTCTGGCTGGGCCTCCACGCGGCGGCCACCCGGAGCCTGGCGCAGGGTTCGATGATCGTCTTCAGCTGAGGGTCACCGCAGTTCGGAGAGCCCCTTCCGCAGGTCGTCCGCGTTCATCACCGGGGTCATCTCGACCTCGGCGTCGAACTGCGAGAAGAACGGCTCGCCGATGGGCGGGATCTGTGAGCTGTCCTCGACGTCGAGGACGAGCAGGCAGGTCCGGCGGCCGCCGAGCGGACCGAAGTAGGCGGCCTCGGGGTGGAGCCGCTCGATGGTCTCCTGCATCATTTCGGGCAGCTTCCCGCTGCGGATGGCCTCGTTCGACTTCTCCGTGTCCAGCGTCGCCTTGAGCATCACGCGCATCGCACTCACCCTCTTCCAGGTCGATGTGCATGCCGCGTACACGTCCAGGCTATGACTGTGCACCGGCGCCCGCCCGGGCGCCGGTGCACAGGGATGCCGCTCCTAGAGGAACGAGTTGATCTCGATCGTCTCGGTACGGCCCGGGCCCACGCCGATCGCGGAGATCGGGGCGCCGGACATCTCCTCCAGGGCCTTCACGTACGCCTGGGCGTTCTTCGGCAGGTCGGAGAAGGACTTCGCCTTGCTGATGTCCTCGTTCCAGCCCGGCAGCATCTCGTAGACCGGCTTCGCGTGGTGGAAGTCCGTCTGCGAGTACGGCAGCTCCTCGACGCGCTTGCCGTCGATCTCGTAGGCCACGCAGACCGGGATCTGCTCCCAGCCGGTGAGGACGTCGAGCTTGGTGAGGAAGAAGTCCGTCAGGCCGTTCACCCGGGTCGCGTAGCGGGCGATGACCGCGTCGAACCAGCCGCAGCGGCGGTCACGGCCGGTGGTGACGCCCCGCTCGCCGCCGATGCGGCGCAGCGCCTCGCCGTCCTCGTCGAACAGCTCCGTCGGGAACGGCCCGGCGCCGACGCGGGTGGTGTACGCCTTGAGGATGCCGATGACCCGGCTGATCTTCGTCGGGCCCACGCCGGCGCCGGTGCAGGCGCCGCCCGCGGTCGGGTTCGACGAGGTGACGAAGGGGTACGTGCCGTGGTCGATGTCGAGCAGGGTGCCCTGGCCGCCCTCGAAGAGGACCACCTTGTCCTGCTCCAGCGCCTCGTTCAGCACCAGCACGGTGTCGGCGACGTACGGCGCCAGCTTGTCCGCGTAGCCCAGCAGCTCCTCGACCACCTGGCCGACGGCGATCGCGCGCCGGTTGTAGAGCTTGGTGAGCATCTGGTTCTTGACGTCGAGGGCCGCCTCGACCTTCTGGGTGAGGATCGACTCGTCGTAGAGGTCCTGCACCCGGATGCCGACGCGGTTGATCTTGTCGGCGTAGGTCGGGCCGATGCCGCGGCCGGTGGTGCCGATCTTCCGCTTGCCGAGGAAACGCTCGGTCACCTTGTCCACCGTCACGTTGTACGGCGTGATGATGTGCGCGTTACCGCTGATCAGGAGCTTGGACGTGTCGACGCCGCGCTCGTTCAGACCGCTCAGCTCGGAGAGCAGGACCGACGGGTCGACGACGACGCCGTTTCCGATGACCGGCGTGCAGCCGGGGGACAGGATTCCGGAAGGGAGCAGGTGCAGGGCGTACTTCTGATCGCCCACGACCACCGTGTGGCCGGCGTTGTTGCCGCCCTGGTAGCGCACCACATAGTCGACGGAACCACCGAGAAGGTCCGTCGCCTTTCCCTTGCCTTCGTCACCCCACTGAGCACCGAGCAGCACAAGTGCGGGCACGCGCGTACACCCCTTCCGGGCGGGGCATGTCCAAGGTCAGGGGCGCACACGGAGGATCTCCGCCGTGTGCACCGCGACCACCGTTGGCCGCCAACCGTCGGACCGGATGCCCCGGAATAGACGAAGCCCCTGGCGCAATAGCGCAAAGGGGCTCTTGCACAAAGATGCTACCCGAGGAAGCGAGGCATGGCCGAGGTGGCGACATCCGGGACTTCTTCCGCGACGTCCGATCAGCTCCTGGTGGTCATCGATCCGGTCGCCCGGCGGGCGGACGGCGAGTCGGTCCGGATCGCGCGGGACGTGCTCCGCGCGGGTGCGGCGGGCGCGAAGGTGTGCCTGCCGGACGGCCCCGAGGAGTTCGCCCGGGCGCTCGCCCGGCGCGGCTCACGGCGTCCGGTGGTGGTGGGCGACGACCGGGCGCTGGTGCGGGCGGTGGAGCTGCTGCACCGGCACCGGGAGCTGGCCGGGTGCGCGCTGTCCCTGGTGCCGGTGGGCGGCTCGGTGTCGCTCGCCCGGGCGCTGGGCGTGCCGTGCGGGGCGGTGGCCGCGGCGCGGGCCGTGCTCGACGGGGCGGAGCGGCGGATGGACCTGCTGGTCGACGACAGCGACGGCGTGGTGCTGGGCGCGCTGCGGATCCCCCCGCTGGGTTCCACGTCCCCCGAACGGCACTCGGCCGGCGGGGTGACCTGGCCGTGGCTGCAGACCTGCCGCTCCTTCGTACGCACGCTGGCCCCCGCCCGGCCGCCCGCCGCACCCGGGTCGGGGCCGACGCGGCTGCGGGTGGAGGTGGACGGGGAGACCCTGATCGACCTGCACCAGTCGGTGGAGGCCGTCTCGGTCGTCCCCGGCGCCTCGGGAACGGCCCGCGTGGAGGTCCGCCCCGCCTCGGTCGGCGCGGAGGCCTCCCCCCTGTCGGCGGAGGCCCGCACGATCACGGTCTCCGGCGCCCACTTCCGCTACCGCGCCGACGCGACGGTCTCGGGCCCGGTCCGCACCCGGACGTGGGAGGTCCGGGAGGGCGCGTGGGGCCTGACGGTCCCGTCGCGCTAGGCACGGCGTACCTGGCCGTCAGGCCACCTCCACCTCCAGCCCTTCCAGCCCCCGGATCACGAAGTTCGGCTTGCGGGCCGGTTCGGCGGCGAGGCGGAGGGTGGGGGCGCGGTCCAGGAGGGCCGTCATCGAGGCGGCCAGTTCGATGCGGGCCAGGGGGGCGCCGATGCAGTAGTGGATGCCGGCGCTGAAGGAGATGTGGGGGTTGTCGCGGCGGGTGAGGTCCAGGCGGGACGGGTCGGTGAAGACCGCCGGGTCGTGGTTGGCGGAGCCGAACAGCATCGCGATCTCCGCGCCGCGCGGGATCACCTGGCCGTCGATCTCGATCTCGTCCAGCACCCAGCGTTCGAAGAGCTGGAGCGGGGTGTCGTAGCGCATCAGCTCCTCGACCGCGGTGGGGACCAGGGAGTGGTCGGCGCGCAGGGCGGCGAGCTGGTCGGGGTGGCGGAACAGCGCCCACCAGCCGTTGACCGTGGAGTTCACCGTCGCTTCGTGGCCCGCGTTGAGCAGCAGCACGCAGGTGGAGATCATCTCCTGCTCGGTGAGCCGGTCGCCCTCGTCGTGGGCGGCGATCAGGCCGGAGACCAGGTCGTCGCCGGGGTTCTCGCGGCGCTCGGCGATCAGGTCGCGCAGGTAGTCCGAGAATTCCAGCGACGCACGGACCGCCTTGGCCGCGGCCTCCTCGGACGGGTTCAGCTCGTACATGCCGCAGATGTCCGCCGACCAGGGGCGCAGCGGCGCACGGTCGGACTCGGGGATGCCCAGCATCTCCGCGATCACCGCGACCGGCAACGGCTCGGCGACGTCCCGCAGCAGGTCGCCGCCGCCGGCCGCCACCAGCCCGTCGACCAGCTCACCGGCGAGCCGCTCCACGTACGGCCGCAGCCGCTCGACCGTGCGCGGCGTGAACGCCTTCGACACCAGGCGGCGGATGCGGGTGTGGTCCGGCGGTTCGAGGTCGAGCATGCCGTGGTCGTTGAGCGTGTGGAACGGCTCGTGCTCCGGCGGGGGCGGCGTGCGGCCGAACTCCTCATGACTGAACCGGTGCTGGTAGGTGCGCCCCAGGCGCCGGTCGCGCAGCAGCGCCGAGACGTCCGCGTGGTGGGCGACCAGCCACTGGTCGGTCGGCTCGAAGTACCGCACCCGGCCCTGCTCCCGCAGCTCGGCGTAGGCGGGGTACGGGTCGGCGAGGAACGCGGGGTCCCACGGGTCGAATGCGAGGTCAAAAGGAGCTGCCATGGACGGACGGTAGACCGCCGCCCCGCCCTCTGACCAGGGGTGCCGGGCGTTCCGTCAGAGGGCGCCGAAGTCGGGCAGGGTGACCGTGCCGTCCTCGGCGAGGGGGAAGCCGGGGTTGTGGGCGACCTCCCAGGCGTGGCCGTCGGGGTCGGTGAAGGCGCCCGAGTAGAAGCCGATCTCGTTGAACACGCCCGGCCTGGTGACCGTGCCCCCGGCCAGGTCGGCCGCCGCGAGCAGCTCGTCCACCTCGGCGTCGGAGCGGACGTTGTGCGCGAGGACGATGCCGCCGAACCCGCCCGGCGTCCCCGGCTCGAGACCGCAGTCCCGGGCGAGCTTCTCCCGGCCCCACAGGACCAGGCCGAGACCGCCCGCCTGGAAGAAGACCGTCTCCTGGACCTCCTGGCCCCGCCAGCCCAGGGCCTCGTAGAAGGCCTTCGCGCGGGCGAGGTCGGTGACCCCCAGCGTGATCAGGGTGATGCGCTGTTCCATGCGCCTCACCCTAGGCCGCACCGGCTCATCCCGGGGTGACGAGACGCGCCTCGTAGGCGAAGACCGCCGCCTGGGTGCGGTCGCGCAGGCCCAGCTTCACCAGGATGCGGCTGACGTGCGTCTTGATCGTGGACTCGGCGACCACCAGCCGCCCGGCGATCTCCGCGTTCGACAGGCCCTGCGCGATCAGCACCAGCACCTCGGTCTCCCGCTCGGTGAGGTCCCCGTACGCGCCCTGCGCGGACGGCAGCACCCGGGGCGCGTCGGACAGCTTGGAGAACTCGGTGATGAGCCGCCGGGTGACGGACGGGGCGAGCAGCGCCTCCCCGGCCGCGACGACCCGGACGCCGTCGGCGAGCTGACGCGCGGAGGCGTCCTTCAGCAGGAATCCGGAGGCGCCCGCGCGCAGCGCCTGGTAGACGTACTCGTCGAGGTCGAACGTGGTCAGCACCAGCACCTTGGCCGCGCCGTCCGCGGCGACGATCTCCCGGGTCGCCTCGATGCCGTTCAGCTCCGGCATGCGGATGTCCATCAGGACGACGTCGGGGGCGAGTTCGCGGACCTTGTCGACCGCCTGCCGTCCGTTGACAGCCTCGCCGACGACCTCGATGTCCGGCATCGCGTTCAGCAGCACCGAGAAGCCCTCGCGCACCATCATCTGGTCGTCCGCGATCAGCACGCGAATGGTCATGCGTCACCCTCGTTCACCGCGGCGACCGGCAGGAACACCGCGACCTCGTAACCGCCGTCCTCGGTGGGTCCCGCGGTCATCTCGCCGTCCAGCATGGCGACCCGCTCCCGCATGCCCGTGATGCCGTGACCGGCTCCGGGCGAGGGCTTCACCAGGCTCGGCTCGGGCATCGGGCCGTTGACGACCCGCACCCCGAGACCGCCGAGAACGTACCCGATCTCCACGCGGGCGCTCGCGCCGGGCGCGTGCCGCAGGCTGTTGCTCAGCGCCTCCTGCACGATCCGGTACGCCGACAGCTCCACGCCCTGCGGCAGCTCCCGCACCGCGCCGGTGACCACCTTCTCCACGGTCAGCCCGGCGTCCCGCACGTTGACCAGGAGGGCGTCCAGGTCGGCGAGGGTGGGCTGCGGGGCGTCGGGGGCCTCGTAGTCCTCGGCGCGGACCACGCCCAGGATGCGGCGCAGCTCGGTGAGGGCGGCGACGGCGTTCTCCCGGATGGTGGCGAAGGCGCGCTCCAGCTCCTCCGGCGGGCTCTCCACCCGGTACGGCGCGGCCTCGGCCTGGATGGCGACCACCGACATGTGGTGGGCCACCACATCGTGCAGCTCGCGGGCGATGGTGGTGCGCTCCTCCAGGAGGGTGCGCCGGGACCGCTCCTGCTCGGTGACGGTCTGCTGGGCGGTCACCTCCTGCTGCGCGGTGTGCCGGACGTGCCACAGGCAGACCAGGAGCAGGGCGAACGCCGAGAGGACCAGCATCGGGGCGCCGTTGGAGTAGTAGTACGACCCGCCGAAGAGGATGTCCCCGAACACGGCGTACAGGGCGGTGACGACCCACATCCACACGGCGGTGCGGGGCCGGGTGCGCAGCGCGACCACCACGAGGACCGTGAGGTGGGAGACGAAGGAGCCGGGCATCCACGGCCAGTCGGACCCGTCGCCGTTGAGGAGCGCGGTCAGCGGTCCCGACGCGAGGGACAGCCAGAACGCGCCGATCGGCCGGGACAGGGTGACGACCACGGGGACCGCGCACAGCAGCCCGGCCAGCAGGGCCCGCCCGTCGCCGCCCGGCTCGCTGCCGGAGACGGCGCCGACCAGCAGGGTGAGCAGCGCGATCGCCCCCACCACAGCGTGCGGGAGGCGCTCCGCGGCCGTGCGCATCCGCGCGGGCAGCCGGCGCAGCAGCGGGCCGTCCGCGGGGCGGCGCCCCAGCGGGCGGTAGGCGAAGGGGTCGCGGAAGAGGTCCTGGCGCAGCCCCTGGAGGGCGTTCTGGGCCAGCCGGTACTCCGGGCTGCGGTCACCGTCCCCGGTACGCGGGGACTGCTGGTGCGTCGTCTCGGTCACGCCCACACGGTAGGCCGGGCGGGTGACCCCGGTCGTCCCCGCTGAGAGGGGTTCCCGGGCGTCCGTCTGAAGTACTACGCAGGCCACGACGGGTTACGCCACGGTACGAACAGGGTCAGTAACCGGAGGGACGCACCAGCCCCGACTCGTAGGCGAACACGGCCGCCTGGGTGCGGTCGCGCAGGCCGAGCTTCACCAGGATGCGGCCGACGTGCGTCTTCACGGTCTGCTCGGCCACCACCAGCCGTACGGCGATCTCCGCGTTGGACAGACCCTGCGCGATCAGCGCCAGCACCTCCGTCTCCCGCTCGGTGAGGCCGTCGGCCTTCTGCCGCAGCGGGGTGCGGGGCCGCGGGTCCAGGCGGGAGAACTCCGCGATCAGGCGGCGGGTGACGCCCGGCGCGAGCAGCGCGTCCCCGGCGGCCACCACCCGCACCGCCTCGGCGAGCTGCTCTGCGGAGGCGTCCTTCAGGAGGAAGCCCGAGGCGCCCGCGCGCAGCGCCTCGTACACGTACTCGTCGAGGTCGAAGGTCGTCAGCACCAGCACCTTCACCTCCGGGTGGGCGGCGGTGACGCGGGCGGTGGCCTCGATGCCGCCGAGTTCGGGCATGCGGATGTCCATCAAGACGACGTCCGGGGGGACTTCGGCGACCTTCTCGACGGCCTCCAGACCGTTCACCGCCTGGCCGACGACCTCGATGTCGGGCTGTGTGTTCAGCAGCACGGTGAAGCCCTGACGGACCATCTGCTGGTCGTCGGCGATCAGTACGCGGATCATGCGGTGCCGTCCTGGGGAAGGGGGTCGGGGGCGGAGGGCGCGGACACGGGGAGGCGGGCCTCGACGCGGTAGCCGCGACCTGACCAGGGGCCGGCGGTGAGCGTGCCGCCCAGCATGACCGCACGCTCCCGCATGCCGAGCAGCCCGTGCCCGGCCCCCTCGGACGGCGCCGCCTCCCGGGTGGGGGCGGTGTTCACCACCTCCACCCTGAGGGAGCGCGGCCCGTAGGCGAGGGTGACGTGCGCGGTCGCGCCGGGCGCGTGCCGCAGCACGTTGCTCAGCGCCTCCTGCACGATCCGGTACGCGGACAGCTCCACGCCGGGCGGCAGCGGGCGCCGCGCCCCGGTGACCTCGGTGGTCACGGTGAGTCCGGCGGCGCGGGTGTTCTCCACCAGCGCCTCCAGCCGGTCGAGGGTGGGCTGCGGGGCGTCCGCGCGCTCGCCGGGGGCGGGGTGTTCGGAACGCAGCACGTCCAGCACGCGGCGCAGTTCGGTGAGCGCCTCCACGGCGTTCTGCCGGATGCCGGCGAGGTTCTCCCTGAGCTCGTCGGGCGGGTCCTTCACGAGGTGCGGGGCGACCTGCGCCTGGATGGAGATGACCGACATGTGGTGGGCCACCACGTCGTGCAACTCCCGCGCGATACGGCCGCGTTCTTCGAGAAGCGTGCGGCGGGCGCGTTCCTCGGCGGTGAGCGTGGTCTGCTGCTCCAGTTCGGCGCGGGCCTCGCGGCGGCCGCGCAGGGCGATGCCGAGGACGACCACGACGGCGGAGAGGATCACCGCCAGAAGGCCGGTGGACTGGTACCTCTGAGCGCCGATCCACCCTTGCAGCACCCAGGTGACCAGCGCGGTCAGGGCCAGCGTCTCCACGGACACCCGGGTGCGCACCCTCAGGGCGAGCAGCAGCATCACGAACAGGTGCCCGATGAGGCCCGCCGAGGTCCACGGCCAGGTGAAGGGATCGTCCACGACCATCTCGGCGCGCACCGCGAACGCGCCCACCACCGCCGCGGCCGTCGACATCCACCAGCCCGGGACCGGCCGCCACAGCGCGAGCACCATCGCCCCGCCGTGGGCGAGCGCGACGGGGAAGGCGAGCCCGAAAGGGACCCTGCCCTGGTCCATGAGCTGCGGGAGGTCGCCGACGAACACGCCGAAGGCGCCGAGGCACACCACCCCGTGGGGCAGCCACCGCAGCCATGTCGACGGCGGCATGGCATCGACCCGCGCCGTCATCAGGTCGTCGCGCAGGACGTCCAGCCACCGCCGTATGTGCTCCACCCCCGTGTCCGCCACGCCGTTCAGCCTAGACATGCGGGGCCCTTTCGGTCAGCGGGCGGTGTGCGCGGACCACCGTCGACGGGCGGGCGCGCCGTCGCCGCCCGCCACCTCGCTCCCAGGTGCGGAACGCGGCCCCGCACACCGCGAGGGCGAGGACGAAGACGACCAGCCAGGGCAGCCGGGCGGCGACCCAGCCGAGGCCGTCGGGGACGGTGTGCAGTCCGGGCAGCGGCCCGGCGGGGAGAAACGCGGCGGTCGTGGCCATCAGGGCGGTCTGGTGCCACAGGAAGACCGTCATCGCGGACAGGTTGACCAGCGCCACCGCCGCCCACGCGAGTGGCCGGCGCATCGCGCGGCGCAGCCGGTCCCGCAGCAGCAGCGCGAGCCCGCACTGGGCCAGGCCGAAGGTGACGGCGGCCAGCGTCGGCGGGTTGAGGTTGGACACCTGCGCGCCCGGCACCCCGACCATCGCGGCCGGATAACCCGCCCACGCGACCAGCACCACCGTCGCCGCCGTACCGCCGCCGAGCAGCACCCACCCGGACCTTCGGCCCTCCAGCTCGCCCCGGGTCCAGGCGGCGCCCAGCGTGTACGGCACCAGCCAGCCGGCGGCGAGGTTCAGCCAGCCCAGCGCGTCGGGGGCGCCGAGGCCGAAGCGGAGCACGTCGACATGGAGGACGACGGCCAGCGGCCACAGCGGGTGCAGCCGGGCGACCAGCGGGGTCGCGGCGGTGAGGGCGGCGAAGACCAGCAGGAACCACATCGGGGACAGGGCGAGCTTCACCAGCGTCCGCACGGTCGCGTACTCGGCGTCGGACAGCAGCAGCGTGAGCGTCACGGCCGTCCACAGGGTGAGGACGGCGACGACCGGCCCGAACAGCCGCGCCAGCCGGGCGTGCAGCCACCGCCGGTACGGCGTCCCGCGCTTCCGCGCCGAGGCGTAGGAGCGGGTCGCGACATGCCCGCCGACCAGGAAGAACACGGCGAGGGTCTGGAAGGCCCAGGACACCGGGGCGAGCCACGGCAGGTGCTGGAGCGGGCTGGCGGTGCGCAGGGTGCGGCCGTCCGCGACGAGCGCGGTGACCAGCCAGTGCCCAAGGACCACGCCGAGCACGGCGAAGGCCCGTAAGGCGTCGACGGCGCGGTCCCGGTGGGAAGGGGTGGCCGCGTCGATACGGGCGGCGGTGTCGCGCAGGGCGACGGTGAGGCGGGTCATCGGGTCACCTCCTGGGTGTGTCCGAGGACGATCCGGGTGAGGTTGGCCAGGGAGAGGGAGCCGGGGGCGAAGTAGTCGCTGTGCCCGCCGTCGCCGGCCGCGAAGACACGGGCGCCGTACTCCTCCGACACGGGGTCGGTGCCGAAGCCGACGGTGGTGCCGAACAGGGCGGCGTCGAGGTGGGGGACGTGCTCGACCCAGTCGGCGGCGCCGCGCGCGGCCCACACCCGGGCGCGGGTGCGCAGGTCGGCGGCGGTGTCGGCGCCGGTGCCGGGGCTGCCGAGGAACACCAGGTCGTCGGCGTCGAGTCCGGCGGCCGCCCGCGCGCAGACCACGGAGCCGTAGGAGTGGCAGAGGAGGGAGACGCGGGCGCGAGGGGCGGCGACCGCGCGCACGTCACGTACCAACGCACGCAGTTCGGGGGCGGCGCCCTCCGCGCGGCCGGTCGTCGCGACCGAGGGGCTGACCGTGCCGGGCGTCTCGTAGCCGAGCCACGCCACGACCGCCGTACGCACCCCCGCGGGCGCTTCCCGTGTGAGCCGCTGGTGGAGGGCCACGGCGGTGGCGCGGAAGCGGGCGTAGGTGTCGATGCCGGTGTCGGACCCGGGGACGAGCACGGCGACGCGGCCGGCGTGCGCGAGGTCGCCGAGCACCTCGGTGACCAGACCGGCGCCGCGTCCGTCGAAGTACAGCAACCGCCGTGCGGCCAGGCCGCGTTCGGTGGCCGCGCGGTCCCGGTACCCGTGCTCGGCCGCCGTACGGGCCGCCTCGGCGGCGTTGGCCCGGTGGGCGGCGTAGGTCGCGTCGAGTCCGGCGACGGCCGGGGGCGGCGGGCGGCGCCGGGCGCCTGCGGACGGCGGCGGCGACGAGCGCGGCGAGCAGCCCGCGCCGCAGCCGGCCCGCGAGGCGGTGCACCGTGACCCTCGCGCCGCCCGGTCTCGTGCCCGGAGTCTCCCGCTCGCGCCCCTGCTCCATCGTCGCCGCTTCCTTCCCGTCCGCCCGGCCATCGGGCGTGCCAGAAAGGGAAGTTACGGAGCGTGGCCTGTAACCCGCGTCCCACCGGGGGACTCATCCGCGGGGTAGCTCTCAGGTACTAGGGGTATGACGGAGCTTGCCCGCAGCGGGAGTTGGACTCACCACGCGAGCTGGGCGATCTCCTCCACGACGACCGCGCAGGCGTCCGCCGCGGGATCGATGAGCGGGAAGTGGCCGACGTCCGGCAGCAGGGTGACTCCGACGACCTCGCCGGCCTTCGCCGCCGCGTCCGCGTACGACTCGGCGACCGCGTGCGGGACGTCGATGTCGGCGCGGCCCTGGACGAGGGTGGTGGCGATACCGGTGGGCAGCAGCAGCGCCGGGTCGGCGTGCGGCCTGCGCTCGGCGAAATGGTCGTCGCCGCCGAGGAGTTCGCGGGTGGCGCCGCCGCACACGCCCAGCTTGTCGGCGACCTCGAAGTCCGCGATGGGGGCGAGGGCGACGACCCCGCGCAGGGGCGCCGGGGCGTCGGTGCGCCAGGGCGAACCGGCGGGCAGGACGTGCCGGGCGGCGGCCCACAGGGCGAGGTGCCCGCCCGCGGAGTGACCGGTGAGGACGATGCGGCGCGGGTCGCCCGCCGGGAGGTGTTCGCGTATCAGTGCGGGCAGGGCGTCCACCGCGGCGGCGACGTCGTCGAAGGTGTCGGGCCAGCGCCCGGCCACCGGGTCGCCGCCCTCGGCCTGGGTGGCGCCGCGCCGGTACTCGACGCTGGCGACGGCGAAGCCGCGGTGCGCGAGGAACGCGGCGAACGGGCTGACGTGACGCCGGTCGTAGGGGGCGCGCCAGGCGCCGCCGTGCAGGACGACGACCACGGGTGCGGGACCGTTCCCGCCGCGCGGCGTCCAGAAGTCGATGACGTGGTCGGGGTCGTCGCCGTAGGCCGCCGTGGTGTCCGGATCGACCGGCGGGTGGGAGAAGGCCGACTTCTCCTCGGCGGCGGCCCGGGCGGCTGCGACGTCGTCCGTCATGCTCCAACCTCTCAGCGATACAACGTGGTTCGACCGGACCGGGCGTGTACGCGGCCGTTCGGGCGGGACGGTACCAGCACTTCGCCCGGTCCTCTCACCAGGAGGCCCCCGCTGACCGGCGGGAACGGGGCCGGGACGCCTCCGTCCCGGCCCCGCCCGGCTAACCCAGCTCCTCGGCCAGCACCCGCGCGGCCCGTTCCACGTCGGCGAAACCGACGTAGAGCGGGGTGAAACCGAAGCGGAGCACGTCCGGGTGGCGGAAGTCGCCGACCACGCCCCGCCCGATGAGCCGCTGCATCACGGGACCCGCGTCGGCACAGCGCAGGGCGACCTGGCTGCCCCGCTCCTCGTGCGGCAGCGGGGTCAGGCACTCCACGCGGCCCTCGGGGACGTACGTCCCGACGCACTCCAGGAAGAAGTCGGTCAGGGCGAGGGACTTGGCGCGCACCGCCTCGACCGTCACCCCGTCCCACACCTCGAGCGCCGCCTCCAGGGCGAGCATGGAGAGGATGTCGGGAGTGCCGACCCGCCCGCGCACCGCGCCCTCGGCGGGCGCGTACTCGGAGCGCATCCCGAACGGCTCGGCGTGCGAGTTCCAGCCGGGCAGCGGGGAGTCGAAGCGCTCCTGGAGGTCCGCCCGCACATACAGGTACGCGGGCGAACCGGGGCCGCCGTTGAGGTACTTGTAGGTGCAGCCGACGGCCAGGTCCACGCCGTGTTCGTCGAGGCCGACCGGCAGGGCGCCCGCGCTGTGGCACAGATCCCAGACGGCGTACGCGCCCGCCGCGTGCACGGCCGCCGTGAGCGACGGCAGGTCGTGCAGCCGGCCGGTGCGGTAGTCCACGTGGTTGAGCAGCACGGCCGCCGTGCGCTCCCCGAGCGCGCCGGGCACCTCCGAGGGTTCCACGGGGCGCAGGGTGCAGCCGGTCATGCGGGCCGCCGAACCGGCGATGTACCCGTCCGTCGGGAACGTGGTCGCGTCGACCAGGATCTCGTCCCGGCCGGGGCCGTTCTCCTGGGCCAGCCGCACCGCGCCGACCAGCGCCTTGAACACGTTGACGCTGGTGGAGTCGCCCACCACGATCTGCCCGGCCGCCGCGCCGACGAGCGGGGCGATGCGGTCGCCGATCCGCTCCGGCGCCGTCCACCAGCCGCTCTCCGTCCAGGAGCGGATGCGCATCTCGCCCCACTGGCGGCCGACCACGTCCGCGACCCGGCCGGGCACGGCGACGGGCAGCGCGCCCAGCGAGTTCCCGTCCAGGTACACCGCGCCCTCGGGTCCGTCGAGGACGAACTCCGCGCGCTTGGCGGCGAGTTCGTCGCCCGCGTCCAGCTTCTCCGCCTTCACCGTCAGCTCAGACATACGACCGCGCCGTCCACAGCTCGGGGAAGACGTTCTTCTGCGCCCGCTTCTCCAGCCACGCCACTCCGGCGGACCCTCCTGTTCCGGTCTTGGACCCCATGGCCCGGCGGGTGGCGACCAGGTGGTCGTTGCGCCAGCGCCACACCAGTTCGGCGACGTCGGTCAGCGCCTCGCCGAGCCGCGCCACCTCGTCCCGCTCGTCGCCCGCGTAGACGGCCGTCCAGATCTCCTCGACCTCACGCGACGGCTCGTACTTCCGCGACACGTCCCGCTCCAGCACGTCCTTCGGCACGGGGTGGCCGCGCCGGGCGAGGAACCGCAGCACCTCGTCGTAGAGGCTGGGCTCGTGCAGGGCCTTCTCCAGCTCGGCGTGCACGCGCGGCGCGCCCCGGTGCGGGACCAGCATCGACGCGGACTTGTCGCCGAGCAGGAACTCCATGCGCCGGTACATCGCCGACTGGAAGCCGGAGCCCTCGCCGAGGGCGCTCCGGTAGCTGTTGAACTGCGCGGGGGTGAGCCCGGCCAGGGGCCGCCAGGAGGCGTTCAGCGCCTCCAGCTCGCGCCGTGAGCGGCGCAGCGCGTCGAGCGCGACCGGCACGTCGTCGCGGCGCAGCGCCTGCGCCGCGGTCTCCCACTCGTGCACGATCACGGTGAACCACAGCTCCATGACCTGGGTGGTGACCAGGAAGACCATCTCTCCGGGATCGTCCGAGAGGGTGTGCTGGAGGTGGGTGAGGACGTCGGCCTTGACGTAGTCCTCGTAAGGCGTCGTGCCCTGGAAGTCGAGATGCGGGGTCTCGGGCTCGTGAGCCTCGTGGGACATCGCTGTCTCCTGAAATGTACTCCGGGTAGCGGTCCGCCCCTGCCGTTACCGGCACGGGGGCCCCGGTCCCCACGGGGCATCCTGCGCAATCGTCCCCCACCACCGCAAGGCCCGCCTGTCGAAACAGGCGGGCCCCGTGGTGATCACGTTCCGTTTTCCGGCCGGTTCAGCCCAGGACCTGGGCCGCCGTCGGCGAGGAGTCCTTCAGGAACTGGCTGCAGCGCTCGTACTCCTCCTGCTCGCCGATCGCCTGCGCGGCGCGGGCGAGGGCGTGCAGGGCGCGCAGGAAGCCGCGGTTCGGCTCGTGCTCCCACGGCACCGGGCCGTGGCCCTTCCAGCCGTTGCGGCGCAGCGCGTCCAGGCCTCGGTGGTAGCCCGTGCGGGCGTACGCGTAGGACTCGACGACGCTGTCCCGCTCGAACGCCTCGTCGGCGAGCCGCGCCCAGGCCAGTGAGGAGGTCGGGTAGCGGCCCGCGACCTCGGCGGCGGTGGCGCCGGTCGCCAGCAGCTCGCGCGGCTCCGGGTCGTCGGGGAGGTGGGTCGGGGGCGGGCCCCCGAGGAGGTTCTCGTGAATGGACATGGGTCCAGTCTCGTACATCAGGCGATGCTGCTCCCCCGGCGCGGGTCGGCCTCCAGCGGAGGCACGGCCACGCTGCCGTGGGTACGGCACTCGGGGCGCCGGCAGCCCGGCTCGGGACGGCGCACGGTCGCCGCGGCGAGGACCGCGCCGATCACCAGGATGCCCGCGCACAGCAGCATCGCCCGGTCGAAGGCGGCGTCGAACCGCGCGGGCTGCCGGAACGACTCCGGGCCCATCCCGGCGAGCAGCGGCAGCGCGGCCACCGCCAGGAGCCCCGCGGCCCGGGCGGCGGCGTTGTTGACCCCGCTGGCCAGGCCCGCCCGCGCGGTGTCCACGGAGGCCAGCACGGACGCCGTGAGGGGCGCGACGAGCGTGACCATGCCGAGGCCCAGCACCAGCAGCGCGGGCAGCACGTCGGTGGCGTAGGAGGCGTCCGGCCCGACCCGCAGCATCAGCAGCATCCCGGCAGCGGCCAGCAGCGGGCCCACGGTGAGGGGCAGGCGCGGCCCGATCCGGTCGGCCAGCTCGCCGGAGCGGGCGGAGAGCAGCAGCATCAGGACGGTCGTCGGCAGCAGTGCGGTCCCCGCGGCGAGGGCGGACCAGCCGACGACGACCTGGAGCTGGAGCGCGGCGAGGAAGAAGAACCCGCCGAACGCCGCGTACACGCACAGGGTGACGCCGTTGACCGCGGAGAACTGGCGGGAGGCGAAGATCTCCAGCGGCATCATCGGGTCCGGCCGCCGCTTCTCCACCCGCACGAAGGCGACGGCGGCGGCAAGCCCCGCCACCGCGGACACGACGACCAGCGGCGACCCGTCGCCGGCCCCGATCAGGGCGTACGTCACCAGCGCGAGGGCGATCGCGCCGAGCGCCGCGCCCAGCACGTCGAAGTGTCCCTCCGCCCTGGCGCCCGACGACTCGGGCACGTGGCGCACGGCGACCGGCGCGCACAGCAGGGCGAGCGGCACGTTGATCAGGAACACCCAGCGCCAGCCGGGCCCGTCCACCAGCCAGCCGCCGAGGAACGGCCCCACGGCCGCCCCGATGCCGCCGAAGCCGGACCACAGGCCGACCGCGCGGCCCCGGTCGTCGGGGTGGAAGGACGCCTGGATCAGCGCGAGGGAGCCGGGGGTGAGCAGCGCCCCGCCCGCGCCCTGGAGCGCCCGGGCCGCGATCAGCACGTACTCGTTCGGCGCGATCCCGCAGAGCAGGGAGGCGGTGGCGAACCACAGCACCCCGACGACGAACACCCGGCGCCGTCCGTACCGGTCGCCGAGCGCCCCGCCCAGCAGGATCAGCCCGGCCAGCGTGACGAGGTAGGCGTTGACGGTCCACTGGAGCGCGGCGAGGTCGGCGTCGAAGTCCTCGCCGATGTGCGGCAGGGCGACGTTGACGACGGTCGAGTCGAGCAGGGCCATGCCGGAGCCGAGGACCGTGGTGAACAGGATCCACCTGCCCTGCGGGGACGCCAGTCGGACATCGGGCATACCGGGAGCATACGGAAGAGCCCGGCACCTGGGCAGGTGCCGGGCTCCTTCGTGTGCGTGCGTGCGGGTCGGGCGCGCGGGTTACTTGATACGGGTGCCCGTGGAACGCAGGTGCTTGCAGGCCTCCAGGACGCGGGCGGCCATCGACGCCTCGGCCAGCTTGCCCCAGGTGCGCGGGTCGTAGGTCTTCTTGTTGCCGACCTCGCCGTCGACCTTCAGGACGCCGTCGTAGTTGCGGAACATGTGGTCCGCGACCGGACGGGTGAACGCGTACTGGGTGTCGGTGTCGATGTTCATCTTGACGACGCCGTTCTCCAGGGCGGTGCGGATCTCCTCCTCGGTGGAGCCCGAGCCGCCGTGGAACACGAAGTCGAACGGCTGGGAGCCGGCCGGCTTGCCGTACTTGGCGGCGACGCCCTCGTTGAGCTCCTTCAGCAGCTCGGGACGGAGGACGACGTTGCCCGGCTTGTACACGCCGTGCACGTTGCCGAAGGACGCGGCGAGCAGGTAGCGGCCCTTGTCGCCCAGGCCGAGCGCCTCGGCGGTGCGGATCGCGTCGTCGACCGTGGTGTAGAGGGAGTCGTTGATCTCGTGGGAGACGCCGTCCTCCTCGCCGCCGGTCGGGGTGATCTCGACCTCGAGGATGATCTTCGCGGCGCGGGCGCGCTCCAGCAGCTCCTGCGCGATCGACAGGTTGTCCGCGAGGGTCTCCGCGGAGCCGTCCCACATGTGGGACTGGAACAGCGGGTTGCGGCCGGCCTTGACGCGCTCCTCGGACACGGCGAGCAGCGGGCGCACGTAGCCGTCGAGCTTGTCCTTCGGGCAGTGGTCCGTGTGCAGGGCGATGTTGACGTCGTACTTCTCGGCGACGATGTGCGCGAACTCGGCGAGCGCGACGGCGCCGGTCACCATGTCCTTGTTGTGCTGGCCGCCCAGGAACTCGGCACCGCCCGTGGAGATCTGCACGATGCCGTCGCTCTCCGCCTCGGCGAAGCCGCGCAGAGCCGCGTGCAGGGTCTGGGACGAGGTGACGTTGATGGCCGGGTAGGCGAACTTGCCTGCCTTCGCCCGGTCGAGCATCTCGTTGTAGACCTCGGGAGTTGCGATGGGCATCTGTCCGCTCCTTAAGAGTGCGGTGTGGGGTGCTGCGTACTGTCGGCCCTGACCTGGAACCTTGGATGCGACGTCATTGTCGGTCACATCCTTCCAGACTCGGCCGGAACGTCCATCCCGCCGTCCGCCCTGTGGATGGCGGGGCCCGGTCAGTCCAGGCCGAGTTCGTCCTTGGAGTAGGCGAACAGGTACGGCACCCCGGCGCCTTCGCGGATCTTCTCGGCGGCGCCGGTGGCCCGGTCGACGATCGTCGCCACGGCCACGACCTCGGCGCCGGCCTCGCGCACGGCCTCGACGGCGGTGAGCGGGGAGCCGCCGGTGGTGGAGGTGTCCTCCACCACCAGCACGCGGCGGCCCTTGATGTCCGGGCCCTCCACGCGGCGCTGCAGACCGTGCGCCTTGGCGGCCTTGCGCACGACGAACGCGTCGAGCTTGCGGCCGCGCGCGGCGGCGGCGTGCAGCATGGCGGCGGCGACGGGGTCGGCGCCCATGGTGAGCCCGCCGACCGCGTCGAACTCCAGCTCCTCGGTCAGGTCCAGCAGCACCTGACCGACCAGCGGGGCGGCCTCGCCGTCGAGGGTGATGCGGCGCAGGTCGACGTAGTAGTCGGCCTCCAGACCGGAGGAGAGGGTCACCTTGCCGTGCACCACGGCCTTGTCCTTGATCTGCTGCAGCAGCGCGCCGCGAGTGTCCGTCATGCCTGTCAGCTTAAAGCCGGGTCCAGGTCCAGGTCGTGGAGGCCTCCAGCGGCTCCAGCGGGGTGACCAGGCGCGGGTGGGTGTTCAGCCCGTCCGGCGGTCCGGTCTGCGGCTCGACGCAGACGGCCTCGGCCTGCTCGTCGTAGACGACGACCCACTCCTCGCGGCTGGTCACCTTCAGCTGGAGCTGCCCCGGCCAGGTGAGGGTGACGTCGACGCCCCCGGGCATCCCGAAGCAGTCGTCCCACGGACCCGGCCGCGGGTCGATGCGCCGCCCCGTGGGCAGGTGGTCCTCACCGCGCTCCTCCTGCCAGGCCGGCTCGAAGTCGACGGTGACGTCCTCGCCGCCGAGGTTGCGCAGGAACCACGGGTGCCAGCCGAGCTGCGCGGGGAACGACGAACCGTGCGCCTCGACGCTCATGGTGAGCGTCAGCGCGTCCTCGGTGAGCGCCACCTGCTGCGTGACCCGTCCCGGGTACGGCCACGGGTCCGTGAGGTCGTACGTCAGCACGGCCTCGTCGGTGCTCTTGCGGGCGGTGCGCCAGGGGGCGTTGCGCGCGGTGCCGTGGATGGCGTGCGGGGGCGCGTTGAGCGGCATCTGCCGCACGGTGCCGCCGTCCATGAACCGCCCGTCCCGCAGCCGCCCGCACCAGGGGACCATCGGGAAGCACCCGAACCGCTCGCCCTGCCGCAGCAGCTCCACACCCCCGAGCCGCAGCCCCCCGACCCGCCCGCCGTTCCCCGGCAGCACGTCCACCTCCGCGTCACCCGCGGTCAGCGTGATGTGTTCGTCACTCACGCCTCGACCCTACTGGGACGATCACGGGGGCGGGGATGGGAGCGGGGTCAGCGGCGGCGGCGCAGGGCGCGGATGGCGACCACCGCCGAGGCGACCGCGAGGGCCGCTGCGGGGGCCGCCCAGCGGAGGGGTGTGGAGGACGTGATCGTCTGAGGGGCCGGGACCGGGGCGTAGCGGCCGCGCGGGGGTGCGTGGTCGACCTCTTCGGCGCTGCGCCCGATCATCGTGCGGCGTGCGTGGGCCGCCTCGGCGAGGGAGTCGTCGCCGTCGTCGCCGGGGAGGGGGCGGGCGTCGATGGCGTCCGACAGCTCTGCGTCCAGGGGCTCGGGGGCCGGGGCGTCCTCCGCGCCGGGCGGGGGTTCCTCCTCCGCGTCGGCGGCCGGCGGGGACGTGGGTTCCGGCTCGCCGGCGGGCCGTCGCGGGGGCGGCGGGGGCGGGTCCTCCGCCTCCGGGGTGGTCTCGAAGTCCGTGGTCACGCCGGGTTCGAAGTCGCCGGCCGCCAGCTGTTCCGGGGATTCCAGGGGCGCCGGGGGCTCCACGAGCTCGTCCGCCACCGTGACCAGGTTCTCCGCGAAGCGGTTCAGCAGGCGGGTGACCGCCGAGGCCACCGTGTCCCGCGCGAGGTCCGTGACGCGCCCGTCCGCCGTGGCGGTGCCCGTGACGACGAGTTCCGTGCCGGCGTCGGCGGGGCGCGGCGTCAGCCGCAGGGACAGCCGTACGGTCCCGTCGCCGCGCGCCTCGGACGCCTCGCCCTCGACGGCGTAGGAGCCGTCGTCCCGCGCGGACACCCGCACCGACCCGCGGTAGGTGATGGAGGAGCCGCCGAACCGTACCTTCAGCCGCCCGGTGACGGGTTCCGCACCGGCGTCGTGCTGGAGCCCGGGCACCGCCCGGGCGACCCTCGCGGGGTCGTCCAGCACCTCCCTGAGCCGCTCCGCCTCGACCGGAACGAACACCTCGTGCTCCATGAGTGCGGAGCCTACCCACGCGACGCCGTACCGCACCCCCGTCCGCGCGAAGTCGCGGCGCGTCACTCGCCGTACCGGGGGTGGACCAGTGTGGACGGCGGGAGTCCGGGCACCCGGGTGTGTTCCGCCGCCCGGACGTCGGCGGCGAGGGACGCGTCGGTGAGCGTGCGGGGCCGGGGCCCGGCCGGGTCGAGGCGGGGTCGCGGGGCGTGCCGGTCGGCGGCCAGCACGAACCCCCAGTCGTGGTGGGCGGAGGCCGTGTCCGCGGGCCCCCGGTCGGGTCCGGCGGCGTACCCGGACTGCCGTCCGCGCACCCGGTACGCGGTGGTGCGCAGCCCGGCCGCGCGCAGGGTCGCGTCGAGGGTCCAGAAGTCACGGCGCCGGGACGCGACCGCACCTCCGTGCACCACGAGCCGCCCGCCCGGGCCGAGCACCTGCCGGGCCAGCCCGTAGAACTCCTGCGCGTACAGCTTGGTGCTGGCGGTGATGCCGGGGTGCGGCAGGTCGGACACCACGACGTCGTACGCCCCGGCCGGCGCGGTCCGCAGCCAGTCGAAGGCGTCGGCGGTGACCACGTGGACGCGCGGGTCGTCGAGGGAGTGGGCGTTGAGCCGGGACAGGGCCGGGTCGGTGCGGGCCAGCGACACCACGCCCGCGTCGCGTTCAACGACGTCGACCCGCCGTACGCCGGGATGGCGCAGCACCTCGCGCACGGCGAGCCCGTCTCCCCCGCCGAGCACCAGCACGCGCGCGTGGCGTCCGGCCATCGCGGGGTGCACGAGGGCTTCGTGGTACCGGAGTTCGTCGCGTCCGTCGACCCGCAGCCGCCCGTCGAGGAACAGGTTGAGCGGGCGTCCGTCCCGCCCGCCGGTGAGCAGCACCTCCTGCACATCGGTGTGCACGGCGACCCGTACGTCGGGCCCGTACAGCGCCTGCCGGGCGGCGCGTTCGAAGTCGTCGACGAGGACGGCCGCCGTGGCGAGCACGACGAGCACGCACACGTTGGCGGTGAACAGCAGGCGGCGGGCGCGCCGGGTGAGGTCGTGCCGGAACAGCCCGAGGACCAGCGCGCCGCCGACGACGGCGTTGACCGCGCCGGTGATGAGGGCGCCCGTCAACTGGCCGAGGGCGGGCAGGAGAAGGAAGGGGAAGGCGAGTCCGCCGACCAGCGCGCCCACGTAGTCCGCGGCGGACAGGTCGGCGACCGCGCCGCCGGCGTCCTGCCGGCGGATCCGCTGGATCAGCTCCATCAGCAGCGGCACCTCGGCGCCGATGAGCAGCCCGGTGGCGAGGGAGAACGCGACGAGCAGACAGCGCGGGCCGCTCGCCCACATCCCGCCCCAGTCGCCGGTCCAGGCGAACACCGCGTACAGCGCCATCGCGCTGCATCCGCCGACCAGCGCGAGGGCCGCCTCGACCGCGCCGAACCCGGCTGCCGCGTGTCGCCGCAGCCGTTTCGCGGCGAGCGAGCCGATGCCCATCGCGAAGACCATCACGGACAGCACGACGGAGGTCTGGGCGACGGAGTCGCCCATCAAGTACGCGGCGAGCGCCACCAGTTCCAGCTCGTACACCAGTCCGCACGCCGCGCAGACGAACACCCCGGCGAGGACCAGCCACCGCCCGGTGCGCTGCCGCACGGGCAGCGGGACCGCGCTGCCCGCGCTCCCCGGGCCGCCCGGTCCGGCCGGGTCACCCGGGTCGCCCGTACGGGGGCCGTCCGGACCGTCCCAGGTCTGTGTGGAGCCGGGCGGAACGGGGGCCTGCCGATCGATCACCCCAGGGACGTTACGTCACGCCCTCATCGCACAACGTCACCCACACGCGTGATATTTGTTTACGCGCGCACGGCCCCGGCGCGGGCGGCGACGCGTACTCCGACCCGGGTCCGGGTGGCCACGAGCTGGCCGTCCTGCGGGTAGGCGTGCCAGGTGCGCCAGTGGAACTGGCCCTCGTGGCAGCGGGCGAGCATCGCCGTGAACGCGTGCGGACTGCCGGGGAAGACACCGGCCAGTCCCTGCGGGTGGTCGGAGACCAGGGCGAGCAGCTCCTGCGCCCGGCCGGCGAAGGCGCCCGGAGGGAGCACCTCCACCCGGGCGGCGAACTCGTACTCCCAGTCGTCCACCCGCTTGGCCACGCCGAGCGGGAGCGGCGTGCTGCTGCCCGGGATGCACGCCACGGTCTCCGAGCAGAGGCCGCGCTCCTCCTCGAGCAGTACCTGGTGGGAGGCGCCGAGGAGTCTCAACTGGAGCTTCGAACCCTGGAGTTCCAGGTCGAGGGTGGCCAGCGCCGGCAGTGGCTCGCGGCCCAGAGCCCAGGCGAGATCGGCGGCGCGCGTATCTGAATAGGCGGTGTTCAGGGTCGTGAGCATGGATCGGCTCCGCAAGCACACAGGAGAGAGATACGGGTCCGCGCACCCCGGGGACCGGGGACTCGGCCCGTCAGCCCGGTCGCCCGGCCGGAAAGGCTCCGCGGGGAGACCCGTCGGCTGCGCTGGTTGATTTATAGGGAATCATGAACTGTGCCGCCACCACAGCGTTTTTACCCAACTTCGTGGGCTTTCCATCCCCTCGGGGGCTCCACAGCTCACGTGTTCCACTACGGCGTACGCCTCGGGTTTCTGCGCGCTCCGGCGCACAACCCGGTATCCGGAACCGGAGGGTTCACCACCTCCGGAGACACCACAGCGGGGCCCGCCCCAGGTGCGGACCCCGCTGCCGCGGATGCGATCTCCCGAAGTGGAGCCGCGCTGCCCCGTGTCAGCTGCCTCCACCGCCGCATCCGCCCCCTCCGCAGGACGACCCGCCTCCGCAGGACGAGCCGCCGCCGCAGGACGAACCTGCGTCGGAGGACGATCCACAGCCGTGCCCGCCCCCGCTGTTCCCCGCCCACCAGCCGCCGGAGCCACCGCTCCCCGAGGACGACCCCGCCCCGCCCCGGGACGCGCGCACGGCATACGTCACGAGCGCGACGACCACAACGATCAGGATGATGCCGACGAACATGGCGCCACCCTCCTTTCGTCCCCCCGTGATCCCCCGTCGGCATCCCCCCGTGGGTGCCCGGCTCACGGTGTGCGGGGGAGATGCCCTCCTCGATCGGCACCCAAAGCAGAGTTGAGCAACTCCAGAGGTTTCAGGCGAGCGCGTCGGCGCTGGTGAGTTGAGGACGCCCTCGATCCGGCGGAGGATGGCCCGCATGACCTCCAGTGATCGTCCTCTTCTCAACCGTCGGCTCGCGGAGTTCGGGACGACGGTCTTCGCCGAGATGTCCGCGCTGGCCCTGCGCACCGGGGCCATCAACCTCGGGCAGGGCTTCCCCGACACCGACGGGCCCGAGGAGGTCAGGGAGGCCGCCGTGCGGGCGTTGCGGGACGGGCGCGGCAACCAGTATCCGCCGGGCCCCGGCATTTCCGAGCTGCGCACCGCGATCGCCGCCCACCAGCAGCGCCGGTACGGCCTGTCCGTCGACCCCGACACCGAGGTCCTGGTCACCGCCGGCGCGACGGAGGCGATCGCCGCGTCCCTGCTGGCGCTGGTCGAGCCCGGCGACGAGGTGATCGCCCTTGAGCCGTACTACGACTCCTACGCCGCCTCCATCGCCATGGCCGGCGGCACCCGCGTCCCCGTCACGCTCCGCCCCGCCGAGGGCCGCTTCCGCCTCGACCTGGACGAGCTGCGCGACGCCGTCACCGACCGCACCCGCCTCCTGCTGATCAACACCCCGCACAACCCGACCGGCACCGTCCTCACCCGCGAGGAGCTCGCGTCCATCGCCGAGCTGGCGGTGGAACGGGACCTCCTCGTCGTGACCGACGAGGTCTACGAGCACCTGGTCTTCGACGACGCCGAGCACATCCCCCTCGCGTCCTTCCCCGGCATGCGCGACCGCACGGTCACCATCTCCAGCGCCGGCAAGACGTTCTCCTTCACCGGCTGGAAGGTCGGCTGGGCTACCGGCAGCCGGGAACTCGTAACCGCCGTCCGGACCGCAAAGCAGTACCTGACCTATGTCAGCGCGGGCCCCTTCCAGTACGCGATCGCCGAGGCCCTGCGGCTGCCGGACTCGTACTTCGACGGCTTCCGCGCCGACCTCCGCCGCAAGCGCGACCTGCTCGGAGACGGCCTGCGCGCGGCCGGCTTCGAGGTCTACCAGCCCCAGGGCACGTACTTCATCACCACCGACATCACCCCCTTCGGCGAAAAGGACGCCTACGCCTTCTGCCGCGCCCTCCCCGAACGCTGCGGCGTCGTCGCCATCCCCAACTCCGTCTTCTACGACGACCCTGACGCCGGCCGCAGCCAGGTCCGCTTCACCTTCTGCAAGAGGGACGAGATTCTCGACGAAGCCACGAGCCGCCTGCAGCGTCTCGCGTCCTGAATGAGGTCGGGCCGGCCACCTACCTGTTGGTTATGCCGTTTTGCGGTTGGTCCTGGGCGGTCTCTCACGTGGATCTCACCGCCGCCGCGAGGCCGTCCGAGGTCAGCTGGACGCTGCGCCGGGACGAGGCGGGCGACAGGAGGCTCTGGAGCGCTCCCGCCTCTAGCGACCGCACCCTCCGTCACGTACGTGAGGTACTTGACGTACGTGAAGTACTTGACGTACGTGACGGAGGGGTGCACGCTGGGAAGGCCGGACGATCGAGGAGGCAGGTCATGCCCGCTGTGCACTACGAGAGCTACACCCAGGCGCGCGCACACCTGAAGGACCTCCTTGACGCGGCCGACGAGGGACGGGTCGCGACCGTACGCCGTGACTCCGGGCGCTCGGCAGTCGTGGACGTGGAGCGGCTGCGCCACTATCTGTCGCTGGTGTGCCCCTCAAAGGCGGAGGTGGTCGCCGAGGCGGGCGGCTGGTCCGTCTTTCTGCCAGGCCTGCCGCTGGCCGCCGACGGGGCCACCTTCGACGAAGCCATAGGGGAGATGGTCCAGGTCCTTCGCGAGTATGCCGAGGACTGGCAGGACAGGCTGCGGACCGCACCCAACCACGCGGACAACTGGGGCCTGGTGCAGCTGATCGCTCTCAGTGACGACGGACAGTTGCGCGACTGGCTGGTGGGTGCTCCACGGTGACCTGGCCCCAGCCCGACCGCGAGAATCATGACCGTTTCTGCCGTGCCGAGAAGTGGGAACGCGTTCGGGACGCCCGCGGGCGCACCGGTACCCATCACGTGACCTACGAACTCACCCTGCACGACGGCCGGATCCTGCGTACCAGAATCTCGCACCCGGTGGACCGCACCGCGTACGGCGCCGCGATGTGGCGACACATCCTGCGGGACCAACTGGACGTCACCGAGGACGAGTTCTGGGCCTGCGCCCAGCACGGCGAACTGCCTGACCGAGGTGCCCCCGAGCCGCCGAGCGAGGCCCTTCCCGCAGACCTGGTGCATCTGCTCATCCACCGTGTGGGCGTCGGCGAGGACACCGTGGCCGGGATGACCAAGGACGAGGCGGTCGCGCGACTCCAGGAGTACTGGACGGACGGGAGCTGAGCCCCCGTCCTGATCGCACACGGCGGGCCTGGAGGAGGCCGGGCTGACCGTCTACCGCCCGTCCGGCACCTACTTCATCACCGCCGGCATCCGCCCCCTCGGCGAGTCCGACGGCATCGCCTTCTGCCGCGCCCTCCCGGAACGCGCGGGCGTCGTCGCCATCCCCACGGCCGTCTTCTACGACCACCAGGACATGGGCGCGCCCTTCATCCGCTTCGCCTTCTGCAAGCAGCGGCATGTACTGGAGGAGGCCGCGGCGCGGCTCAAGAGCGCGGGCACGCGCTGAACCGTCCCTAAACCAGGCCGAGGATGACGCGCAGGCGGTCCTCCACGCTCCGCAGCTCGCTCGGCGTCAGCAGGCCGAGGCGCCGGCGAAGCCTCGGCTTGTCGACGGTGTGCAGGTCGGTGCAGTTGACGTATGACTCGTCGTACTTGGTGACCCCGCAGTCGGGCCCGACCGGGACGTGTGTGGCGGCCGGGCCGGACGTGCCGGTGATCATGGCGACGGTCAGGGCCGACAACGGCTCGGCCAACCGGTTCACCGTCAGGACGACCACGGGGTGCGGGCCGATGGGCGTGGGGAGCACGCACCCCCACACCTCCCCCCGGAGCGGGGAGCCGACGGTCACCACTCGATCTCGTCCGCTGCCGCCAGCTCGTCCTCCGTGGCAGGCCGCACGCCCTCGGGAACGGGTGCCTGAGCACCCTCGTAGAAGTCGCGGATCTCCTGGGAGGCGGCGACCTCGGCAGCCTCTCGGGACAGCAGGCGCAGGCCTTCGCGCAGCGCCTCGGAGAGCGAGCCGAGCTGGAGCGTCCGCATCACCCGATGCAGATCCTCCAACTCGTCCGGGCGCAGCCGCACCTGGGCCACGCTGGTCGCGCCGCTGTCACCCTGCTTCCGGCGCGTCTGCGACGTCCGGGGTGCGGCCGGACCGCGCTTTCCCGGGGTGCCGGTCGCGGCATGACCCTTTCGCTCCGTCTTGGCGGCCATCCTCGCCTCCCCTCATGTATGACAGATGTAATACATCCAGTCTCCGCCCTGTGTCCGGGCCGGTCAAGCGTGCTGGACCGAGGGTCAGGCGGCGGCCGGGAACATCGTCCCGGCCGGGCGGCAGTCACGGCAGCGGCCTGGTTGCGGGGCGCGGAAGGCGCGGTCGCAGCCGTCGCAGGTCTGGAGGGGCGGTACGACCGGGCGGGCGACGGGCTCCGGGGGTGGCGGCGCGGGCAGTGGGGTCTCGCGGAGGCGGAACGCGAGGAGGCCCGCCGGGCGGGTCAGGAAGCGGTCGGGGAGGCCTGTCGTCAGCGTTCTGGTGATCTGGGCGGGTGCGACACCGGCCGCCAGCCACGCGGTGACGGCGGGCGCCAGTCGCACGGCCTCCCGTCCGGACAGCACGAGGCGTGGGTCGACGTGGCGGAGGGACGCCAGGACGGAGATGGCCTGCGGGTCCGCTTCCGTGAGCGCCGCCGACGGTTCCTCGGCGGGGGTCTCGTCGGCTGCGGGCTGCTTACCAGGGCGGGGCGGGTCCGGCGGACCGTCCGGGTCCGGCTCCGGGTCCGGGTCCGGGTCCGGGGTACTCCCGGGCACGTCGTAGAAGTACGTCCGCGTACGGATCTGCCCCGACGGCGTCCGCTCGCGGCGGCGCTCCAGGTACCCGGCGGCCTCCAGCTCCCTCAGCGCCCGCGAGATCAGGATCTCGCCCTCGGTGAAGTGCGCGCACAGGGCCGCGATCGTCACCGGGGAGCCGCTGGGCAGGGACAGGATGTACACCGCGACGCCGACGGTGACCGCGCTGCCACGCCGCTGCGCGAGGGCGTTGGCGACCACGGTGAAGTCGGCCGTGAGACGGGTGCGGACGTGGATCACACCGGAGCGCGGAGCACCGGCGTCGGCGCGCAGGCGCGCGTTAGACTGCGAGTCAGCCATCGGGAAGGTGCTTCTTCCTGATCGGTCAGGCCCTCGTCCGGGATGCCCGTCCCGGCCGGGGGCCGTCTCTGTTTGCGGTTGTCGCGGCGAACGTAACGGCCCGTGTCCCGCCCCTGCAAGCCGGTCACTCGCACGAGTGAAGCGCCGCTCTCCGGCGGGGAGGGTGGGTGGGTGGGTAGTTCTTTCTCCCGGTTCTTTGGGGAGGTCAGCGGCCCACCGGGCCCCCGCGGACGAGGGATCGGTGGGCGCGGACCGGCCTAGTGACGGCGGGACTTGAGGTCGCCTATGAAGGCGGTCCAGGGGGCGCCGGCGAAGCAGAGGGTCGGCCCCTGCGGGACCTTGCTGTCACGTACGGGGACGAGGCCGGGGAGGCCGTCGGCCACCTCCACGCAGTCGCCCCCTTCCTGATTGCTGTAGCTGCTCTTGCGCCACACGGCGACGCTCAGATCGGGACGGGACGTTCGCTCCACGATGGTTGTCCTCCCTCACGAATCGGATCATGTCGAGCGACATGAGCGGGGGCAGAGCTGCCGCCCGCAGCCGATCGTAGGTCAGCGCGAGACTCGCGACCTCGTCTGGTTCTTCGACGAGTTGGCCGTAGTGAGCCCCCTCCGTGTAGGCCACCTCCCTGCCGTCCGGCATGGTGAGGACCGTCAGGGAGCCGCCCATGACTTCGTGCTCTCCCTGGTCGAACGGCAGTACCTGCACGGTGATGTGGGGCTCCGTCGCCGAAGCGAGCAGCCGCGTCAACTGGTCACGCATCACCGGCAACCCGCCGACCGGGCGCCGGAGTACCGCCTCGTCGAGTACGACCCACAGCTCCGGCCGATCCGGTGCGCCGAGGCGTTCCTGTCGTCCCATGCGAAGGGCGACCCGCTCCTCCAACTGCGCCTCGCTGCTGAGCGTTCGGCCGACTTTGAGCACGGCCCGCGCATAGTCCTCCGTCTGCAACAGACCCGGCACCACATGCGCCGCGTACTGCCGTACCGCGACCGCCCTCTCCGAGTACTCCATGAATTTCCGCGACCAGTCCGGAAACGCCTCCCGGTACACGTACGGCCACAGCTCCACGAGCAGATCGTCCGCACCGAGCGCCGCATCCAGCGCCCGCGCCAGTTCCAGCGTCGGTTTCGCGCCCGAGGCCCGCTCGATCTGGGTGATCCGGGTGCTCACCACGTGGGTGAGCGCGCCGAGTTCGGCCTGCGTGAGCCCGGCCACCGTCCGCAGTCTCCGCACCCGTGCGCCGAACAGCGCGGCCATCGACGTACTGGGGTCAATTCCGTTGGCCAAAGCGTCACTTCCGTTCCTTATGGCCTGAAAGGTAAGCCCGCACCCTCTTTTGAGAGTAGGCCGGACCACCGAACGTTGACCACGGAACGTGACAAGTCACTCACAGAGAAGGACGGACCACGCCGTGCTGACAGAACCCCTCGCCCCCACGGCCGCAGCGCAGTTCCCCTCCTCGCCGCACGGCGCGCGGCTCGCCCGGCGGTTCGCCGTGCGGTGTCTGGAGGGGTGGGGACACCAGTCGGCGTCGGACGTGTCGTGCACGGTCGCCCTGGTCGTCGGGGAGCTGGCGGCGAACGCCGTACAGCACGGACGTGTCCCGGGCCGGGACTTCGGCGTGCGGCTCGTGCTGGACGTGACGGCGGGCCTGGTACGGGCCGAAGTGTCGGACGCCGCCACGGACAAGCGGCCGCCCCTGGCCACACCCGTGACGCCGCCCGAGGGCGAGTCCGGGCGTGGCCTTCTGCTGGTGGACGTCCTGGCGGAGCGCTGGGGCTGGGAGCCGCGCCAACCCGTGGGCAAGACGGTGTGGGCGGAGTGCGCGCTGGTGAGTACGGCCTGCCCTGGAAAGGGCGGATGAGTGCCGTGACGCCGGTGGTGAGTACCGGTACTCATGCCGGGGCACGGCCCTGCCGGTCACTGTGGGGATCACCCACCCGTACCGGCTCAGGAAGGGCCTTCGATGCCGACCTCTCCCCGTTTCGGCCCGCGGCGACTCCTCGCACTCGCCACGGACAGCCTGGCCGCCCGCGCCTACCTGGGCCTTGTCGCCCTCGGCTTCGCGGCGATGTTCCTCGCCCCGGACAGCCCGCTCGCCATGGCGCCGATGGTGCTCACCGCGCCGCTCTCCTTCCTGCCCGTCTTCGTGCCCGTCGGGGCCGGTGTGGCGGGAGGCGGGGCGGCCGAGGTGGCGGCAGCCGTGGTGTTCGTCGGGTGGATGCTGCTGTGCGCCCTGGCGAACGCCGCCGCGCTCGGTGCGCTCCTCCGCAGACCGGACCGCATACCGGACCGCAGACCGGACCTGGCGCCGGACCGGGCCCCGGTCCAGACGCCCCCGGCGCGCCCGCGACGCGCGCTGCTCGCGGCCGCCGTCGACAACTGGCCCGCGCGGATCTACGTCGCCGTGGTCGCGGCGGCCCTGGGCACTTTCCTGTACGCCGTGCTGCTGTCGCCGGACCCCGGGTTCGCGGGCATCTGGCCGCTCCTCGCGGCGGCGCCGCTCAGCTTCCTCGCCGCGGCGGTGTCGTTGCCGGCCGAGTTCGGGCTCCCCTGGATGAGCACGCTGGTCTTCACCGCCGGCATCGTCCTGGCCGGACTGGTCAACGCCGTGCTGATCGGCCGCCTCACCCGCAGGATCGGGGGCCCGGCGGCCCGCGGCTGACCCCGAGGCGCCGCACCACCAGGCCCGCCACGCCCGTCAGGCCGCGGTGAGGGCGGAGGACGGCGGTGACGGCCGGGGACGGGCGGCCCGGGAGGCGGGCCGCGAGGATGCGGCGGACCTCCGGTGGCGCTCCGTCGACACGCAGCAGCGCTGGACGGCACGGGAGCGGCCGCCGAATGATGGCCACGACGGACGACGAGGGGAAGTACCGGCATGGAGCCATCAGAACTGCGCCGCGCCGTCGCGGCAGGCCGGGCGACCGCCTCGGAGCTGGGCCTTCAGGTCGGCGAGGCGGTCGTCGTCCACAACTCGGACCGTGTCGCGCTGCGCCTGCTCCCGTGCGATGTCCTCGCCAGGGTCGCGCCGCCGGGGCATCTGGCTGATTCCGAGTTCGAGGTGGAGGTCGCCCGCCGGCTCGCCGCCGTCGACGCGCCGGTGGCGGAGCTGGATCCCCGGGTCGAGCCCCGGGTCTTCGTACGGGACGGCTTCGCCGTCTCGCTCTGGACCTACTACGAGTCCCTGGGAGCGGAGATCGCGCCGGCCGACTACGCGGACGCGTTCCGGCGGCACCATGCCGCCCTGCGGCGGGTCGATCTGGACGCGCCGCACTTCACCGACCGGGTCGCCGCGGCGCTGAGAGAGGTGAACGACCGGGAGCGGTCCCCCGAGCTGACCGATGACGACCGGGCGTTCCTCAGCGACACACTCGGCGGGCTGAGCGCCGCGATCAGCGGCGGCAAGGCCGGGGACCAGCTGCTGCACGGCGAGCCTCACCCGGGCAACCTCCTGAACACGAGGCGAGGCCCGCTTCTCGTGGACCTCGCCACCTGCTGCCGCGGACCGGTCGAGTTCGACCTCGCCCACGCACCCGAGGAAGTGGCGGAGCACTACGAGGGGGCCGACCACGACCTGATCCACCGGTGCCGCGCCCTGAACTGGGCGCTGTTCTCCGCCTGGCGCTGGCGCCGGGACGACCAGATGCCCGACCGGGCCCGCTGGAGGGGGGAGGGCCTCAACCGGGTCCGCGCCGCACTCGACCGCTGCGGACAGGACTGAACCCAGGGCATGAGAGAGCCCGGCACCGTGACCGGCCGGGTGGGCCGGTCTTCGGGCCGGGCTGGGCTCCCCTGCGGCGGGCGCCTGGCCGGCGTCGCCGTTCGCGCGTGTGGGCGCCTACGCGTCGTCGTCGGGCTTGTCCGCGTCGTTGATCTCCTGCTCCAGGCCGAGCTGCTCGACGAGCCACTTGTCGAACTCGATGGCGGCCCGCACCCAGCTGACCGTCGAGGAGACGAAGTGCTCCAGGCTGACGCCCATGCCGATCAGCATCTGCGCCTCACCGATGAGACGGACCGTGCCGTCGTCGTGGGTGTGCGTGTACACCTTGGGCCACAGCGTGCGCCGGTTCCAGTCGTCGATGGACTCCAGCAGCGCGGGCTTCTCGTCGATCTGGTGCGGCCGGTCGTAGAACGTCCGGACGGAGAAGATCTGCTGGTCGCCCTCCCCACGGAACATGAAGTACGTGCGGAACTGCTCCCACGGCGCCGCGAGGTCACCCTCGTCGTCGACGACGTACTTGAGCTCCATCTGGTCGAGGAGCTGCTTCACGAGGTCCTGATCCGGGACGACGGGGCCCGCCGGTCCTTGGGGCTGCGGCTCGGGCTGCTGGCCCCCGAAATTCGGAATCGAGGACGGGTCGATGGTCACCGTGTATTTCCCTTCGTACGGATCCCGCCATCCTCCCCCATGCGGGGAGGGGGGTGGCAAGCCCCGACGGGGCCTGTCAGCCGAGGGCTGACTCGATCCGGTCAGGTCCGGGGTACCCGGAAAGGCCGCGGGCCCAACGTGCGCGCGGGAGATCCGCACATCACATCGGGCCCGGCAGGCGGAAGCGTGACTCAGAGTGTCTTGCCCGTGGCGGGGCCGACGATCAGCTCGTCCCCGAAGCGGTCCACCCGGACCGTGTCGCCGTCCTTGATCTCGCCGGAGAGGATCTCCTTCGCGAGCCGGTCGCCGATCGCGGTCTGCACCAGCCGGCGCAGCGGCCGCGCGCCGTACGCCGGGTCCAGGCCCTCCTCGGCCAGCCACTGAAGCGCCTCGGGCGTGACGTCCAGGGTGAGCCGCCGCTCAGCGAGCCGCCGGGCCAGCGCGTCGATCTGGAGCGCCGCGATCCGCTCCAGCTCGGCCTTGGTGAGCGCGGAGAAGACGACCAGGTCGTCCAGGCGGTTGAGGAACTCCGGCTTGAACGACGCCCGGACCACCTCGAGCACCTGCTCCCGCTTCTCCTCCTCGGAGCTGACCGGGTCCACCAGGTACTGGCTGCCCAGGTTCGACGTCAGCACCAGGATCGTGTTGCGGAAGTCCACCGTGCGGCCCTGGCCGTCGGTGAGCCGGCCGTCGTCCAGCACCTGGAGCAGGATGTCGAAGACCTCCGGGTGCGCCTTCTCCACCTCGTCGAGCAGCACCACGCTGTACGGACGGCGCCGCACCGCCTCGGTGAGCTGGCCGCCCTCCTCGTAGCCGACGTAGCCGGGGGGCGCGCCGACCAGCCGGGCGACGCTGTGCTTCTCGCCGTACTCCGACATGTCGATGCGGACCATCGCCCGCTCGTCGTCGAAGAGGAAGTCCGCGAGCGCCTTGGCCAGCTCGGTCTTGCCGACACCGGTCGGGCCGAGGAAGAGGAAGGAGCCGGTCGGCCGGTCCGGGTCGGACACGCCGGCCCGCGAACGCCGCACCGCGTCGGAGACGGCGCGCACGGCCTCGGACTGCCCGATCAGCCGCTTGCCGATCTCCTCCTCCATGCGCAGCAGCTTCTGCGTCTCGCCCTCCATCAGCCGGCCGGCCGGGATGCCGGTCCAGGAGGCGACGACGTCGGCGATGTCGTCCGCGCCGACCTCCTCCTTGACCATGGTGTCCTTGGCGACCTCCTCCTCGGCCTCCGAGGCGGCCTCCAGGTCGCGTTCGAGGGCCGGGATCTCGCCGTAGAGCAGCTTGGACGCGGTGTCGAAGTCGCCGTCGCGCTGGGCGCGTTCGGCCTGGCCGCGCAGCTCGTCCAGCTTCTCCTTCAGCTCACCGACCCGGTTGAGGGACTGCTTCTCCTTCTCCCAGCGGGCGGTGAGACCGCGCAGCTCCTCCTCCTTGTCGGCGAGGTCGCGGCGCAGCTTCTCCAGGCGCTCCTTGGACGCCTGGTCCGTCTCCTTGCTGAGGGCCAGCTCCTCCATCCGCAGCCGGTCCACGGCGCGCTGCAGCTCGTCGATCTCGACGGGCGAGGAGTCGATCTCCATGCGCAGCCGGGAGGCGGCCTCGTCGACCAGGTCGATGGCCTTGTCCGGCAGGAAGCGGGAGGTGATGTACCGGTCGGAGAGGGTGGCCGCGGCGACCAGCGCACTGTCCGCGATCTGCACCTTGTGGTGCGCCTCGTAACGGCCCTTGAGTCCGCGCAGGATCGCGATGGAGTCCTCCACGGACGGCTCGGCGACCAGCACCTGCTGGAAGCGCCGCTCCAGCGCCGGGTCCTTCTCGATCCGCTCGCGGTACTCGTCGAGCGTGGTCGCGCCGACCATGCGCAGCTCGCCGCGCGCCAGCATCGGCTTCAGCATGTTGCCGGCGTCCATCGCGGAGTCGCCTCCGGCGCCCGCGCCGACGACCGTGTGCAGCTCGTCGATGAACGTGATGATCTGCCCGTCGGACTCCTTGATCTCCGCGAGCACGGTCTTCAGCCGCTCCTCGAACTCGCCGCGGTACTTGGCGCCCGCGACCATCGCGCCCAGGTCCAGCGCGACCAGCCGCTTGTTCTTCAGCGACTCGGGCACGTCGCCCTTGACGATCCGCTGGGCGAGCCCCTCGACGACGGCGGTCTTGCCGACGCCCGGCTCACCGATCAGCACGGGGTTGTTCTTGGTACGGCGGCTGAGCACCTGCACCACCCGCCGGATCTCCTGGTCCCGTCCGATGACGGGGTCCAGCCTGCCCTCACGGGCGGCGGCGGTCAGGTCGGTGCCGAACTTCTCGAGGGCCTTGTACTGGCCCTCCGGGTCGGGAGTGGTCACCCGGCGCGTCCCCCTCGCCTTCTGGAAGGCCTCCTGCAGCTTGTCCGCGGTGGCGCCCTGCCGGGACAGTACCTCTCCGGCGGCCCCGCCCTTGGCGGCGATGCCGATCAGCAGATGCTCCGTGGACAGGTACTCGTCGCCGAGTTCGTTCGCGCGGGACTGCGCGTCCGCGACGACGGCGAGCAGCTCACGGTTGGGCTGCGGCGGCGCCACCGTCGATCCGGTGACGCTCGGCAGCCCGGCGAGGACACGCTCGGCCCCGGCGCGCACGGCGGCCTGGTCGGCGTCCACCGCGGCGAGCAGGTCCGTGATGTTCTCGTTCTCCTGCCCGGCGAGCAGGGCGAGCAGCAGGTGCGCGGGGGTGAGGTCGGGGTGCCCCTCGGTCACGGCCCGGTTGCCGGCGGCGGCCAGTGCGTCCCGGCTCCGGTTGGTCAGCTCGGCGTCCACGTGTCCGTTCTCCTCCTTGGTGCCCTTCGACGACCATCGGCATGCGTCTGGCTGACTGTGCCAGCGTCCACAAACTTGAGTCTAGTTCACTCAAGGTCGTACCGGCGAGGGCTTCGGGGCTAAGTTCCGGGGCATGACCCTCACGTACGCGGTCGATCCGGGCGATCCGGACGCCTCCTATCTCAGCTTCTGGCGCGAGCGGCACCTGTGCACGCTGACCACGCTCCGCCCGGACGGCACGCCGCATCTGGTACCCGTAGGAGTCACCTATGACCCTGAGCATCTGCTCGCGCGGGTGATCACCAACCGGACCAGCGCGAAGGTCCGCCACATCCGGGCGGCCGGGGACGAGGGCGCGCCCGTCGCGGTCTGCCAGGTGGACGGCGGGAGGTGGGCGACGCTGGAGGGACGCGCGCGGGTACGCACGGAGCCGGAGCGGGTTCAGGACGCGGTGGAGCGGTACGCGGAGCGGTACGGGCGGATGCCGGGGCCCAACCCGGACCGGGTCGTCATCGAGATCGCCCTCACGCGGGCGATGGGGCGGGGGTGAGGAGCGGTGTGATCATCACCGGAAAGCGATGGCTTCCGGCCATCAGCCGACCTGGGTGATACCCCGAAATGTCGCCCAAAACTGCAGCGGCGTCACCGTGTTCAGGTCACGGTGACGCCGCTGCGGGGGGAAGCACCTGCGCGATCTTTTACGACGGGGGAATCGCGTCAGGCACTGCGGGGGGTGGCCGAGATGGTACGGGGGGCAGGGGAGTCGGACTCCACCTGCCGGTGGTCCCGCTGGTCCAGGTTCACAAAGATCATGCCGTACCGGATGGCGCACCGGACTGGCTTGGGCGCCCCCCTGGGCCGGCGCAGGCACCGGTACGCCCGCACGTCGCCGTCCTCGTCGCGGGTGACGACCACGGGCTCACCGAAGACGGTCACCATCAACGAGTCACCGCTGTGGGGGATGGCGGTGACCAGGTCGATGAAGTGCCATCCGGACCGGTAGGCGGTGGCCATCTCGCGCCGGAAGGAGCGGTCGTCAGGTGGGGTGGTCACGTCAGCTCCAGACAGTGTCTGCCGGGCGGTAGACCACGTCCTCGCCGTCACCCGCGCCCACGGCCTCACTCGACCAGACCGTGTCACCCTCCACGCCGCTCTGTGCGCCGGCAGGGCCACTCAGCGCACCGAAGGCCACAACGGCGGAGAAGGCGGCGACAAGCACCGAGCGAAGCATTCTCTTACGCATAGTCGGCTTCGTCCTCACTCGAAGGTCCCCTTTTCCCCCGTCAAGTAAGACGATGGCTCATTCGGGCACGTCATGGCCACACGATCGGTGCATCATGTTCCTGCATGTTCAGGAGCCTGGGGGGTGGAGATTTGTCAACGAATCGGACCAAAACCGTGCATCCCCATCCCATGACGGAGCTGTGCGCGGAAGGAAGTCGTCTGTACGCGAACGCTCTGCGCACGGGACGTATCCCCCGGGCGGAGGCCGAAGCCGCACCCTGCCTGGTCGACTTCTCCCTGCTCCACCCCGATCCCGACGACCCCGACTGGCTGCGCCCCGTCCCGCCGTCCGTCGTCCTGGCGCAGCGCCTCGACCCGATCGAGCGCGAGATCACCGAACGCAGACGGCTGACCATGGAACTGGCGGAGACGTTCGAGCCCTTCATAGGACTCGGCGCGCCCCTGACGGAACCGGCACACTCCATCACCGTGCTCGAAGGACTCGACAGGATCAACGAGGCGCTCGACCTGGCGACCTCGCAATGCCGGCACGAAGTCCTCACCGTCCAGCCGAAGAACCGTCACCCGGAGCAGCGCCTGATCGAGGCGCTGGAGCGCGACCGGCCCCTCATCGAACGCGGGGTGCGCATCAGGACGCTCTACCAGCACACCGCACGGTACAACCCCGAACGCATCGCCTGGACCGAGCAGTTCGCCGACGGCAAGGTGGAGTACCGCACCATCGACGAACTCGTCGAACGCCTCATCATCTGCGACGACACCGTCGCCTTCATCCCCGTCCGGGACGACCGCCAGGTCGCCCTCGAACTGCGCCACCCCGGGCTGGTCCGCTACCTCATCAAGGTCTTCGAGTTCATGTGGGGCCGGGCGGTCCCGCTCACCGCCGGCACCCCCTACGAGACCGCGGCGGACGGCCTCACCGACATCCAGCACTCGATCGCCAAGCTGCTCGTCGAGGGACACGTCGACGAGGCCATCGCGCGCCGCCTCGGCATGAACGTCCGCACCTGCCGGGCGCACATAGCGAAACTGGCCACCGCGCTCGGCAGCGGAAGCCGTGCCCAACTGGGGTATCTGATCGCACAGTCGGGCATTCTCGAGCAGGACCACTGACCGGGGGGCGACCAGCATGAGCGGCGACGCGCCACACGAGGCCACCGAGGCCCTCCGGGCGGAGGCACTGGACCTGTACGCCCGTGCCCTGGACGAGGGCCGCCTGCCCGCCGCGACGGACGCGGAGGCCCCCCTCCTGCTCCGCCTCGGCCTCCTCCGCCCCGCCCAGGACGACCCCGAGCGCCTGGAGCCGGTCCCGCCGCACCTCGCCCTGCACCGGCTGCTGCGCGCCTCCGAGGACCGCGTCGCCGAGGAGCGGCGGCGTCAGGAACGGCTCGCGGAGACCCTGACCCCGCTGCTGCGCGCCCGTGAGCCGGCGGAGCAGGAGTCCTCCCTCGTCACCCGGCACAACGGCATGGAGCGCATCGGGCGGGTCATCGGCGAGGCGATGGCCGACGCGACGGAACTCCTCGCGGTCCAGCCGTACCGCAGCTACGTCCGCTTCGACCCGGCCGTCCACGAGCCCGCCGTCCGGCGCGACCAGGCCCTGCTGGACCGCGGCGGCCGCATCCGCGCCCTGTACCAGCACACCCTGCGCCACGCGCCCTCGCTGGCCTGGCGTTACGAACGCCTCAGCGGCGACGTCGAGGCGCGCTCCCTGGACGAGATCACCGACCGCCTCGTCGTCGTCGACCGCGAGGTCGCCTTCATCCCGGCCGGCCCCGAACGCTCCACCGCCCTGGAGATCCGGCACCCGGCGATCGTGGCGTTCCTGGTCACCACCTTCGACCGGCTGTGGCACCTCGCCTCGCCCATGTACCCGGAGGCGGACCGGCAGCCCACCCTCAACGGCGTCACCCCGCGCCAGCGCGCCATCGCCGCGCTGCTCGTCGAGGGACACACGGACGCCGTCATCGCCGACCGGCTCGGCATGAACATCCGCACCGCGCGGGAGCACATCGCCAAGCTCGCCGCGGTCCTTGGCAGCAGCAGCCGCGCCCAGCTCGGCTACCTCATCGGGAGGTCGGGGATCCTCGACCAGGGGGGATGACCACCGGCGTCTGTGCGCCGTCCAGCCCCGCCTGGGCGATCCGCACCCCCAGCTGCGTCCGGCTCGCCGCCCCCAGCGTCTCCGAGAGGCGCGCGATGTGGGCCCGGCAGGTACGGACGCTGATGCCCAGGCGTTCCGCGATGACCGCGTCCTGGTGGCCCTCCGCGAGGAGCGCGGCGATGGACTGCTCGCGGTGCGAGATGCCCTCGATGCCCGTGTCGGGGAGCGGCGCGGTCAGCGGGATGGCGAGGCGCCACAGGCGCTCGAAGACCGTGCCCAGGTACTCCACCAGCGCAGGGTGCCGCAGTTCCAGCGCCATCGTGCGCTCGGAGTTCGCGGGGATGAAGGCGACCGTGCGGTCGAAGAGGATCAGCCGCTCGATGACCTCGTCCAGCGTCCGCGCCTCCACCGCGTCGCCCATCAGCTCCAGATAGCTGAGCAACCCGTGCCCGTGCCGGGCGACATGGGTGTACAGGTCCCGCATCCGCACGCCCCGCCCGCGCAGCGCCATCGCCCGGTGCAGGCCCTCCGACAGCTCGGCCTCGCGCCGGATGCCGCCGGGCTGGACGGTCAGCACCTCGGTGGTGCACGCCTGCGTCGCCTCGTCCATCGCGGCCTGGATGCGGGCCAGTCCGTCCAGCACACGGATCGCGGGGCCCTCCGAGAAGCCGCCCGGGGCCGGCACCTGGCTGCCCAGACCGGCGTACCACTCGAAGGCGGCGACCGCCGAGCCGACCCGGCGCTGACTCGCCCTCACCTCGTCGTACATGCCGCGCAGCAACCGGGTCATGACCTCCTGCGGGGAGGTCGGGACCAGCCAGTCCATGTCGTCCGGGTCGGGGTGCAGCAGGGCGAGCTCCATGAGGCAGGGGACCCGCTCGGCCTCCCGGCGCGGCAGCCGTCCGCGCCGTACGGCCCGGGAGTACACGCGGTCCCCGGCCTCGCACAGTCGGTCAGCACCGTGCGGATGCTCGTCCGCCCCGTGCCCGGCCATCGCCCATCCCACCCCCGGTATCAGCGTCTTCCGCAGCGCAACTATGCGCGGCCGGAACCTGCTGTGCAACACGGGACCGGCCACCGCACCGGCCCGGGGGCCGGCCGGTGGCCGAATTCGTACGGAGGCGTACGAGGGTGCACAGGGTTACTTCTTGAGCCCGATCTCCGCGCACGCGTCCTTGAAGTCGCCGGTGCAGATGTCGGACATCTCATAGAAGCCGTCGGCGAGGACGGTGTCCTCCAGGTTGTCCTGGGTCAGCGCGACCACGGGCACCAGCTGCGCCGGGATGTCCTGGTCGGTGGGGCTGTCGACGCGGTCGCGGGTGAGCGCGTCGAACTGGATGTCCCGGCCCTGGACCTTCGCCACGGCCATCTCGGCGGCGTTCTCGGCCTCTTCCGGGTAGGACTTGTAGACGCTCATGTACTGCTCGCCGGTCACGATCCGCTGCACCGCGGCGAGTTCCGCGTCCTGGCCGGTGATCGGCGGCAGCTTGGTCACGCCGGCGGCGCGCAGCGCCTTCACGATGCCGCCCGCCATGCCGTCGTTGGCGGAGTAGACGCCCTTGATGTTGTCGAGGCCGATCTCGCCGATCGCCTCCTTCATGTTCTTCTCGGCGTTCTTCGGGTCCCAGTCCTTGGTGTCGAAGGACTTGGCGATGGTGACCTTGCCCTTGAGCTCGGACAGCGCACCGGCCTTGAACTGCTTGGCGTTGGGGTCCGTGGACGAGCCGTTCATCATCACGATCTTGTCGGTGATGCTCAGCTCGCCGCCCAGCGCCTCCAGCAGGGAACGCCCCTGCACCTCGCCGACGAGCGAGTTGTCGAAGGAGATGTACGCGTCGATCGGGCCCTCGGCGAGCCGGTCGTAGGCGATGACCGGGATGCCGGCGTCCTTCGCCTTGGCGACGCTCTCCGCGATGCCGTGCGCGTCCACCGCGTCCAGCACGATGACGTCGACCCTCTTGTCGATCATGCGCTGCATCTGGCCGGCCTGCTTGTCGGCGTCCGCCTCGGCGTTGGCGTACTCGACCTTGCCCTTGCTGCTCGTGAGCTCCTCCACCTTCTTCTTGAAGATGGGGTAGTCGAACTGCTCGTAGCGCGTGTTGGCCTTCTCCGGGAGGAGCAGGCCCACCGTGATGTCGTCGCCCTTGGCCGGGCTCGCGTCGTCGGTGCCGCCCGTCGCGTCGAGCATGCCGCAGCCGGCGAGCGTGACGGACATGGAGACGGCGGCCACGGATATGGCGAAACGACGCATGCGAGGGCTCACTTCAGGTGCGTATTGGACGTGGGCACAGCTATGCGGCCCATGTGACTGAAAAGCCAACGCTTCGGCGCCCACCGCGTCAAGAGGAAGCCACTTAACGAGATGAACACGACACGGTGCGCTGAACTCGTGAAAGTCCTGCGGACATCGCGCGGGGATCACCTGGACACGCAGGCATACCATAGCCACAGGTGTGCTCGTACATAAGAGAAGGGGCCCGTGGGTTCTGTGAACCCACGGGCCCCTCTTCGCCTCGGCGCGCGGTCAGTCGGACTGCTGCTGACGCTTGGGGCGCCAGACCACCAGCGCGCTGGTCTGCTGCACCTCCTGGTAAGGCACCAGGTCACGGCGGTACGAGGCGTGCACGGCGGCCTCGCGCTGACGCATGGCCGCCGCCGCGCCGTCGAGCGCGTCCTCCAGTTCGGCCACACGGGCCTGGAGGGTGGCGACCTGGTTCTCCAGTTCGATGATGCGCTTGATTCCGGCCAGGTTGATGCCCTCGTCCTGCGACAACTGCTGCACCTGACGGAGCAGTTCGATGTCACGGGCCGAGTAGCGCCGGCCCCGGCCCGCCGTACGGTCCGGCGACACAAGCCCCAGACGGTCGTACTGACGCAGCGTCTGCGGGTGCAGGCCGGAGAGCTGGGCCGCCACCGAAATGACGTAGACCGGGGTGTCCTGGGTCAGTTCGTACGGGTTGCGTCGACGGCCGTCCATCGCATCAAGCTCCCTTCGCGGCCTGGAACAGCTCCGCCCGCGGATCCTGGTCCGCGGTTGCCTCGCGATACGCCTCCAGGGCGTCACGAGCCTTCCCCGACAGGTCCTTGGGAACACTCACCTCGACGGTGACCAGCAGATCACCGCGGGTGCCGTCCTTGCGGACCGCTCCCTTGCCGCGGGCGCGCAGGGTGCGTCCGTTGGGTGTGCCCGGCGGCAGCTTCAGCGTCACCGGCGGACCGCCCAGCGTCGGCACCCGGATCTCGCCCCCGAGAGCCGCCTCGGGGAACGTCACCGGCACCGTGACCGTCAGGTTGTCGCCCTTGCGGCCGAACACCGGGTGGCTGCCGACGTGCACGACGACGTACAGGTCGCCCGCGGGGCCGCCCCGCTCGCCGGGCGCCCCCTTGCCGCGCAGCCGGATCCGCTGGCCGTCGCTGACCCCCGCGGGGATGCGCACCTGCATCGTCCGCGAGGACTTGGCCCGGCCGCTGCCCTTGCAGACCTCGCAGGGCTCCTCCGCGATCAGGCCACGGCCCTTGCAGTCCGGGCAGGGGTCGGTCAGCGAGAAACCGCCGCCCGAGCCCCGCGCCACCTGTCCGGTGCCGACGCAGGTCGGGCACACGCGCGGTGTGCCGTTCTTGTCGCCGGTGCCCGAACAGGCCTTGCAGGGCGACTGCGACGACATCCGCAGCGGGACGGTCGCACCCTCGATGGCCTCGGTGAAGCTGAGCGTCACCTCGGACTCGATGTCCTGGCCCCGGCGCGGCTGGGTCCGCTGGGTCCCCGGGCCGCCCCGGTTGAACAGGCCCCCGAAGACGTCACCGAGCCCGCCGCCGAAGCCGCCCTGGCCGCCGGCCTGACCTCCGAAGAGGTCGCCGAGGTCGAAGTTGAACGAGCCGCCGCCCGCGCCCGGCCCCGGACGGAACCCGCCGTTGCCGAAGAGGGCGCGCGCCTCGTCGTACTCCTTGCGCTTCTTGGGGTCGCCGAGGACGTCGTTCGCCTCGGAGATCTCCTTGAACCGCTCCTCCGCCTTGGCGTTCCCCTTGTTGGCGTCCGGGTGGTACTCGCGGGCGAGCTTCCGGTACGCCTTCTTGATCTCGGCCTCGGTGGCGTCCTTGGGGACGCCGAGGACCTTGTAGTAGTCCTTCTCGATGAAGTCCTTGGTGCTCATCCCCGACGTCCCTCCTTTCCTGCGTCAGCCGTAACGTCAGCCCTCCTCCGGGCCACCGTTCTCCTTGTTCTCCCCGTCCGCCTGCTCCGTGCCCTCCTCGGCCGGCAGAGCCGTCTGCGCGCCGGGCTGCGGCTCGGCGACGGCCACCCGCGCGGGGCGGATGGTGCGCTCGCCGATGCGGTACCCCGGCTGCAGAATCGCCACGCACGTCGTCTCGGTGACGTCCGGCGCGTAGGAGTGCATCAGGGCCTCGTGGATCGTCGGGTCGAAGGGCTCGCCCTCCTTGCCGAACTGCTGGAGGCCCAGCTTGGCCGCCGTGGTCTCCAGCGACTCCGCGACCGACTTGAAGCCGCCGACGAGCTCGCCGTGCTCACGGGCGCGGCCGATGTCGTCGAGCACCGGGAGCAGTTCGGTCAGGAGATTCGCCACGGCGGTCTCCTTCACGGCTGCCCGGTCCCGCTCGACACGGCGGCGGTAGTTCTGGAACTCGGCCTGGAGGCGCTGGAGATCCGCGGTGCGCTCGTTCAGCGCCGTACGGGCCTGGTCCAGCTGGGCCACCAGAGCGGCGTTCTGCTCGGTGTCCCCGGCCGGGGCCGCCTCTTCCTCGCGAGAGGGAGCGGCGGCCTGCGGCTCGGCGTCCTCGGACGGTGCGCCGGAAGGGACATCGGGCTGCTGCTGTTCGTCGAAGCCCGGGGTCTCTTCCGTCACGCCGCACCGTCCTTCCGGTCCTCGTCGACGATCTCGGCGTCGACGACGTCGTCGTCGGCCTTGGCCTCACCGGCGCCGGCGGAGGCGCCGCCCGCGGCCTGCGCGCCCTGGGCGTCGGCGTACATCGCCTGGCCCAGCTTCTGCGAGACGGCGGCGACCTTCTCGGTGGCCGTGCGGATCTCGGCGGTGTCCTCGCCCTTGAGCTTCTCCTTCAGCTCGGCGACGGCGGCCTCGACCTCGGTCTTGATCTCGCCGGGCACCTTGTCCGCGTTGTCCGTGAGGAACTTCTCGGTCTGGTAGACGAGCTGCTCGCCCTGGTTGCGGGTCTCGGCGGCCTCGCGGCGGGCGTGGTCCTCCTCCGCGTACTTCTCGGCCTCCTGGCGCATGCGCTCGACCTCGTCCTTCGGGAGCGACGAACCGCCGGTGACGGTCATCTTCTGCTCCTTGCCGGTGCCGAGGTCCTTCGCCGTGACGTGCATGATGCCGTTGGCGTCGATGTCGAAGGAGACCTCGATCTGCGGGACGCCACGCGGCGCCGGCGGCAGACCGGTCAGCTCGAACATGCCGAGCTTCTTGTTGTACGCCGCGATCTCGCGCTCGCCCTGGTAGACCTGGATCTGCACCGACGGCTGGTTGTCCTCGGCCGTCGTGAAGATCTCGGAGCGCTTGGTCGGGATCGTGGTGTTGCGCTCGATCAGCTTGGTCATGATGCCGCCCTTGGTCTCGATGCCGAGGGACAGCGGGGTGACGTCCAGCAGGAGGACGTCCTTGACCTCGCCCTTGAGCACACCGGCCTGGAGCGCGGCGCCGATGGAGACGACCTCGTCCGGGTTGACGCCCTTGTTGGCCTCCTTGCCGCCGGTGAGGTCCTTGACCAGCTCGGCGACGGCGGGCATACGGGTCGAACCGCCGACCAGGACGACGTGGTCGATCTCGCTGACGGAGATGCCGGCGTCCTTGATCACGTTGTTGAACGGGGTCTTGCAGCGCTCGAGCAGATCCGCGGTCAGCTGCTGGAACTGGGCGCGGGTCAGCTTCTCGTCGAGGTGCAGGGGGCCCTCGGCGGAAGCCGTGATGTAGGGGAGGTTGATCGAGGTCTCGGTGGACGAGGACAGCTCGATCTTCGCCTTCTCGGCGGCCTCACGCAGACGCTGCAGCGCCATCTTGTCCTTGGCCAGGTCCACGCCGTGGCCGGCCTGGAACTGCTTGACCAGGTAGTCGACGACGCGCTGGTCCCAGTCGTCGCCACCGAGGTTGTTGTCACCGTTGGTGGCCTTCACCTCGACGACACCGTCGCCGATCTCCAGGAGGGAGACGTCGAAGGTACCGCCACCGAGGTCGAAGACGAGGATCGTCTGGTCGTCCTTGTCGAGGCCGTACGCCAGGGCGGCGGCCGTCGGCTCGTTGACGATGCGCAGCACGTTCAGACCGGCGATCTCGCCGGCCTCCTTGGTCGCCTGGCGCTCGGCGTCGTTGAAGTACGCCGGGACGGTGATGACCGCGTCGGTCACCTTCTCGCCCAGGTACGCCTCGGCGTCCCGCTTCAGCTTCTGCAGCACGAAGGCGCTGATCTGCTGCGGGTTGAAGTCCTTGCCGTCCAGGTTGATCTTCCAGTCGGTGCCCATGTGGCGCTTGACCGACCGGATGGTCCTGTCGACGTTGGTCACGGCCTGGCGCTTGGCCACCTCGCCGACCAGCACCTCACCGTTCTTGGCGAAGGCGACGACGGAAGGCGTGGTCCTGGCGCCCTCGGCGTTGGTGATGACGGTGGGCTCGCCGCCCTCCAGAACGCTGACGACGGAGTTAGTCGTGCCCAGGTCGATGCCGACCGCACGTGCCATTTCGATTCCTCCAACTGACTTGAGTGGAACAGACTCAAGCATGCATGACGGCCGCCATCGGGTCAACAGAGCTGAGTCGAGCAGACTCAACTCTTATCCGCTTCTTACACGCAACCGCCCGCTGACCTGCGGCGACGCGCTGGCGACACGTTGACGCGGAGGGAAAACAGGGGTGACGGGACGCCTCACCAGCATCAGCACGAGCACCGCGGCGCCCGCCGCGACCCACCACGCCGCCCCCGGGGACAGCCTGCCGGTGTGCACGCACACCGCGACCAGCGCCCCCGCCGCGGAGGCGGCGCCCAGCAGTACCGGCACCGCGCGCGGCGCGAGGCCCAGCCGCCGCAGCCGGTGCCCGAGGTGGTCGGGGCGTCCACGGGTCACCCCACGGCGGTCGAGCCGCCGCCCGAGTACCACCAGGACCGCGTCCGCACACGCGACCGCCGTCAGGGCGTACAGCACGGCCGCCCCGGCTCCCGTTCCCTGCCCGGCCCGGACGAAAACCGCCGAGGCGGCCAGCAGGAAGCCGGTGAACAGCGCGCCGGCCGCGCCCAGGCCCGCCTGCGCGGGGAACCAGTTGTGCAGCAGGAAGCCGATGAGCGCGGCCGCCAGCACGCCGAGCAGTGCGGCCAGGCCCTCCATCAGCTCGGCCGTGGCGCACGCGGCGACCCCGAACGCGCCCACCGCGCCGACCGTGCCGGCCAGCCCGTCGGCGTGGTCCAGCCCCCGGAAGGCGGTGGTCGCGACCGCGATCCACACCACGGCGGCCGCTCCGGCGGCGACGCCGGTCTCCTCGTACGGCACGACGAAGCCCGCGGCGACCGCCGTGCCGGCCGGTGCGACCCACCACCGCAGCCGCCGCAGGTCGGCGGCAAGCCCGAGCAGCGCGACACAGCCGGCCGCCGCGAGCACCCGGCCGACCCCGGCGCCCAGCGGCAGCAGACCGGCGCGGTCGGCGCCGGCCGCGACCAGGAGGGTGGCCGGCGCGACGGCCGTTCCCCCGGAAAGCGGCAAGGGCCGGCGCCGCCTGCGGTCGGTGATTCCGAGACGCAGGGCGGGGGTCCGCAGCACCCCGGTGAGGAGGGCGGAGAGCAGCAGGGCGGTGGCGGCGGCGGCGATCCCGTAGAGCACGGATATAAGTTAGGGGCGTATGGACTGATTTGGCGTGAATAACACGATCGGATCCCGGACGCCATCCGGGACACCCTCGAAAGGGCGCCTTGGTAGGCGACCCTCAGCGATTCAGATCACCCCGTGCCCGGCTACAGTGCGGCCTGAGATGGGGGTAGTCTCAGACGGACTGCATAAGTTACCGCTTAGTAATCTCGGGGAAGCCGAACGGCAGCCGGACGCAAGCCGCACGGCGGCCGGCCGGCACACCCCGTGAGCCCCACCGAAAAACCGCCCCCAGAACCCCTCGCAGGCCCGAGGAGCCCCCATGCAACTCGCCGCGATCATCGTGTCGCTGGTCCTGACCGTGGTCGGCGTTGCGCTGCTCGCACGCGCGATCGGCCAGTTCGTCCGGTACTTCAAGCTGGGCCAGCCGGTCCCGGCCGGCACCCGGACCGACAACCCCTACCAGCGCAGTGTGACCCTGGTGCGGGAGTTCCTCGGCCACACCCGTATGAACAGGTGGGGCATCGTCGGAATCGCCCACTGGTTCGTCGCCGTCGGCTTCCTGACCCTGCCGCCGACCCTCGCCCAGGCCTTCGGCCAGCTCTTCCAGGCCGACTGGACGCTCCCGGTCATCGGCGGCTTCCTGCCGTTCGAGCTGTACATCGAGTTCATCGGCGTCATGACGATCCTGGGCATCGCGACGCTGATCGTGATCCGCCTGCTCAGCCTGCCGACCCGGCCCGGCCGCAAGTCCCGCTTCACCGGCTCCAAGTCCGGCCAGGCGTACTTCGTCGAGGCCGTCATCCTCATCATCGGCCTCGCCATCTACGTGCTGCGCGGCCTCGAGGGCGCCCTGCACCACGTCGACAGCTACGAGCCTGCGTACTTCGCCTCGTACCCGCTGGTGCAGGCCTTCGACGGGCTGTCCGTCGGCACGCTGCAGAACCTGGTCTACCTGGCCGCGATGATCAAGATCGGGACGTCGTTCGTCTGGATGATCGTCGTCTCGCTCAACACCAACATGGGTGTGGCCTGGCACCGCTTCCTCGCCTTCCCCAACATCTGGTTCAAGCGCAACGCCGACGGCTCCACGGCGCTGGGCGCCCTGCAGCCGATGACCTCCGGCGGCAAGCCGATCGACTTCACCGACCCCGGTGACGACGACGTCTTCGGCGTCTCCCAGGTCGAGCAGTTCTCCTGGAAGGGCCTGCTGGACTTCTCCACCTGCACCGAGTGCGGCCGCTGCCAGTCGCAGTGCCCCGCGTGGAACACCGGCAAGCCGCTCTCCCCCAAGCTGCTGATCATGTCGCTGCGCGACCACGCGCATGCCAAGGCCCCCTACCTGCTGGCCGGCGGCGGCAAGACCATGGAGGGCGAGGAGAAGGCGTCCGAGGAGCAGCTGGCCGGCGTGCCCGCCGCCGCCCTCGCCGAGGCCGAGCGCCCGCTGATCGGCACCGCCGAGGAGAACGGCGTCATCGACCCGGACGTCCTGTGGTCCTGCACCACCTGCGGCGCCTGCGTCGAGCAGTGCCCGGTGGACATCGAGCACGTCGACCACATCGTCGACATGCGCCGCTACCAGGTGATGATCGAGTCCGCGTTCCCGTCCGAGGCGGGCACGATGCTCAAGAACCTGGAGAAGAAGGGCAACCCCTGGGGCCTGGCCAAGAAGCAGCGCCTCGAGTGGCTCAAGGAGGTCGACTTCGAGGTCCCGGTCGTCGGCAAGGACATCGAGGACCTGTCCGAGGTCGAGTACCTCTACTGGGTCGGCTGCGCCGGCGCCCTGGAGGACCGCGCCAAGAAGACCACCAAGGCCTTCGCCGAGCTGCTGCACATCGCGGGCGTCAAGTTCGCGATCATGGGCGGCGACGAGAAGTGCACCGGTGACTCCGCCCGCCGCCTCGGCAACGAGCCCCTGTTCCAGGAGCTCGGCATGGAGAACGTCATGGCGCTGAACATGGCGTTCGGCGAGGAGATGGACGACGAGGGCAAGGTGACGCCGGAGTCGGCGAAGCCCCGGTCCGCGAAGAAGATCGTCGCCACCTGCCCGCACTGCCTCAACACCCTCGGCAACGAGTACCCGCAGCTCGGCGGCGACTACGAGGTCATCCACCACACGCAGCTGCTGCAGCACCTGGTGGACGAGGGCAAGCTCATCCCGGTCACCCCGGTCGAGGGCCTGATCACCTACCACGACCCGTGCTACCTGGGCCGCCACAACAAGATCTACACGCCTCCGCGCGAGATCATCGGCAAGGTCCCGGGCCTGCGCAACGAGGAGATGCACCGCCACAAGGAGCGGGGCTTCTGCTGCGGCGCCGGCGGCGCGCGGATGTGGATGGAGGAGCGGATCGGCAAGCGCATCAACAACGAGCGCGTCGACGAGGCCCTCTCCCTCAACCCGGACATCATCTCCACCGCCTGCCCGTTCTGCCTGGTCATGCTGACCGACTCGGTCAACGGCAAGAAGAACGACGGCAAGGCCAAGGAGTCGACCCAGGTCGTCGACGTGGCCCAGCTGCTGCTGGAGTCGGTCAAGACCCCGGTCGACCCGGCGGGCGAGGAGGAGTCGGAGCCGGCGCCTGAGCCGGAGCCGGTGAAGTAAGGCACGCCGAGTGGTGAAGGGGCCGTCCTGAGGGGCGGCCCCTTCGGCGTTCCCGGAGTCTCCGGGCAGACCCGTCCGAGGGCTCCGGACACTCCCCTTCCGGGTGATGCGGGTACTCCCCTTAGGGGATGTCACAGCTCGGCAGCAATGCCCGGCCGCGTGGCCGGGGCCCGGCACACGGCCGCCCCGGACCAGGTACGTTCAGTTACGTGGCTGGATTCAGGATCGGACGCGGACGGAACAACGACGGTGCGCCTCAGGGGCGGCCGCCCCACCCCCCGCACGGGCGGCAGACACCGCCCGCGCCGTCGTACGGCTACCCGCCGGCACCGCAGCCGCCCTCCTACGGGCAGGGCGCGGGCGGCGGAAGCCCCTGGCCGCAGCCGCACGCCGGCCGCGGCGGCCCGGGCGGCTACGGGGGTCACGGCGGTCACGGCGAGCCGGAGTACTTCGGCGACGGCGGCTACCCCACCGGACCGCAGGGCGCCCCGCACGACCCGTACGCGGCCAACAACCCCGGTCACACGCAGGCGTTCTCGATCGACGACCAGTACCACCAGGACGACGTCTACCAGCCGCCCGCCGGCCCGGTCGGCCCCCGGCTGCACTGGAAGGCCCTGCTGAAGGGCATCGTCCTGTCGCCGCAGCAGACGTTCCTGCAGATGCGCGACTACACGATGTGGGGCCCCGCCCTCGTCGTGACGTTCCTCTACGGCCTGCTCGCCGTGTTCGGCTTCGACGGCGCCCGCGAGGACGCCATCAACGCGACGCTGTCCAACGCGATCCCGATCGTGCTGACGACGGCCGTGGCGATGGTGATCAGCGCGTTCGTCCTCGGCGTGGTCACCCATACGCTGGCCCGCCAGCTCGGCGGCAACGGCGCCTGGCAGCCCACGGTCGGCCTGTCGATGCTGATCATGTCCATCAGCGACGCCCCGCGTCTGGTGTTCGCCATGTTCGCGGGCGGCGACGCGACCTTCGTGCAGCTCCTCGGCTGGGCCACCTGGGTGGCGGGCGGCGCCCTCCTCACCCTGATGGTCAGCCGCTCCCACGACCTCCCCTGGCCGAAGGCCCTGGGCGCGTCGTCCATCCAGCTGATCGCGCTGCTGTCGATCGTGAAGCTCGGCACGTTCTAGACCGTCCCGGCCGGGCCCCGGTGTGCGCGTCACGCCGGGGTCCTTCCCCTGCCGCGCCGTGATCACCTCCTGCTACTGTCGCCCCTGCTCGCGCAGGACGAGCGGCGACATCGTGACACGCCCCCCTGCGCGGCGCCCTGGGGAGGGACTTCACACGTGAATCGTCCGCCGGACAAGCGGGCCGTGCGCCGTCGGCGTGCGCTCGGCCGTACAGCTCTCGTCGTCACGCTCGCCGTGACCGCAGGCATCGGCGCCACCACGGGGACGGCCACCGCCGCCGACCCGGCCACGGCGTCCGCCGAACCCGTCGTCATCAGCCCCGGCGCCCGCTTCGTGCCCCGCGCCACCCTCGTCCTCAACACCGGCGAGACCGGCTTCCTCACCGCGCAGGAGGGCGACGACCGCCTGCGCTGGATCGACTACGCCACCGGCACGACGACCGTCCTCGACCACCGGCTGCCCAAGCCACTCGCCTACGACGTCGACGACTTCCGCTTCGACCGGTACCCCGGCGAGTTCGGCCACGGCTCCGACACCGTCGCCCTCTACGCGGCGTCCCCGTCCCCGCACGTGACGCTCCAGCAGCGGGCGGGCGACGGACCGACGGTCACGGTCCCGATCCCACAGGACCAGTCGTACGTCGCCACGTACGGCGACACCGTCATCACCCGTACCGGCGCCGAGAACGCGGAGACGAGCCTGCACCTGCTGCGCACGGAGAACGGCCAGGTGCGGGACCAGAAGCTGGAGGGCCTGCCGGAAGGCTGGAACCTCACCGTCGGCACCGGCGACTCCCGGTCCGTGGCCGTCCGCGCGATCAAGTGGGAGGACACCACGATGCACCAGGGGTGGTGGGTCGTCGACCTCGCCACCGGCACGGTGACGGCACTCTCCCCCCACGGCGAGAGCGTCACCTTCGACCAGGACACCGTCTTCCACCTCGGCGCCCCGGAGCCCTACGCCGCCCAGGTGTACCGGCGGGACGACCTGGACGCGGAGCCGACCACCCTGGACCTGCGGGAGGTGGGCGCGCACGACTACACGATCCTGCCCTTCGCCGGCCGGTTCGCCACCGTGGCCCCGCCCAACCCCGGCGACAACGAGTACCGCGGCAACCACCTGGCCCTGGAGGACACCGAGGGCAACTGGAAGTCGCTGCTGACCGTCGCCTCCCCCTCGGTGCACCGCACGCCCGACGGCTCGCTGCTGGTGGCCGGCGCCGAGAAGGACACCGACTACGGCCCGCTCGACTGGGGCTACCACCTCCTCACGCCCGCCGCCGACGGCACCGTCACCCGCAGGCGCGTCGCGGACATCGAGGACCGGGAGGCCGAACCGTTCGGCATCTCGCTGGGCAGCGGCATCCTCACCACGGCCGACGACTCCAAGCTCTTCATGCCGCACACCTACGTCGGCGCCTACCGCAGCACCTGGCTGAAGACCTCCGGCCGCCCCGAGGAGCTGCACTCGACCGTCGACGGCCTCGTCAGCGGCGGCGACAGCGACTGCGGCGACAGCGAGAACGGCTACTGCGTGACCATGTTCGCCTCCGGCGACGGGCACCACGGCCGCCATGCCGGCACCGAGCAGGACGTCACCATGCTCTACCGCAACGGCGACTCCGCCTGGGGCCCGCGGGTGACCTCCGGGCTCGGCGCCCCCGAACTCGTCGACCTGTCCGGCCGGTACGGCGTGGTGAATCAGGCCTGGGGCGGCTCGCAGGCCGTCCTGCGCTTCGAGGACGGCGACACCGGAAGCGTCCTCGAGAAGCGGAAGACCGTGGCGTCGGCCGTCTGGGGCAGCACCCTGTGGAGCGCCACCGCCGGCTGGGACGACCCCGGTCAGAACCTCCCGACCACGGTGACGGCGAAGAACCTGTCGACGGGCGCCGCGGGCGAGACCTTCGACGCCGGGTGCGTCCCCCGCGAACTGCAGGCCGTGGGGCGCTGGGTGTACTGGCAGTGCGACGACTCCTGGCCCAACTACCGTGGCGGCGGCGTCTACGACCGGCAGGCCAAGCGCTCCCTGGAGCTCGGCACCGACAAGGCGCTCCTCGGGGACGGCTACCTGGTCCGTCAGTCGGACACGACCGGCCTTACCCTCGTCGACCTGCACGAGGGCCTCCCGGCGGGCGCCACCGAGGCCGACCTGCCCCAGCGCGTCATCGTCACCGCGGCGGAACTGGGCGCCCGGACCGTGCCCCGGGCCGGATGGACCGTGGACCGCTTCGGCGGACACGTCGCCTACGCGGGCGCGGACCGCCGGGTGCGGATCGTCTATTCGGGCGTCCCGGCCTCCCCCCTCGCCGTCATCGACGCGGAGACGTCGTCGTCCGCCCTGGACATCAAGGCCGGGCAGACCTGGACGTCCCGCTGGTGGCTGTCGAAGCCCGCCGCCTCCTGGACGCTGACCTGGAAGAACAAGGCGAGCGGCAAGGCCGTGCGCACCCTGTCGGGCGGCGAGGCCCGCGGCCGCCTGTCGTCCTCCTGGGACGGCAAGGACGCGGCCGGGCGGTACGTCCCGAACGGCGCCTACACCTGGACCCTGACCGCGAAGCCCGCCGACGGCACCGGCGCCGACCTGTCCGTCTCCGGGACCGTGAAGGTCACCGGCGGCGCCACCGTGTGGCGGGACATGGCGGGCGACGACGGCTTCGGCGACCTGCTGGCCACGGACTCCGCCGGGGTCGTGTGGATGTACCGGGGCACCGGGACCGGCGGAGTGAACTCCCGCACCGCCGGGACCGCAGGGGCGTTTCCCGCCGGCGCGGTGATCGTGCCCGTCGGCGACGTGGACGGCGACCGGTGCTCCGACGTACTGGTCCGGCTGGGCAACGAGCTGCGGGCCTACCGCCCCGGCTGCGGCAAGGTCGTCGGCGCCTCGTCGCCGTACACGGTGATCGGCCAGGGCTGGGGCCAGTACGACCAGCTGACGTCACCCGGCGACCTCAACGGCGACGGACACATCGACCTGATCGCCCGCCAGACCACGACCGGTGACATCTACTTCTACGCGGGCACGGCGGACCACCATCTCAAGGCGCGGGTGCGTATCCAGCTGAACTGGAAGCTGTACAAGCGGATCATCGGCGCCGGTGACCTGAACGGCGACGGACGCGGCGACCTGCTCGGCCAGGACTCCGCCGGTGTCCTGTGGCGGTACTACGGCACCGCCGCCGGCAGCGTGACCAAGCGGGAACGGGTCGGCGGCGGCTGGAACGCCTACTCCGCCCTCGTCGGCACCGGCGACCTCTCCGGCGACGGCCGCACCGACCTGCTGGCCCGCGACACCGCCGGGAAGCTGTGGCGGTACGCGTCCACAGGAAAGGGCTCCTACAGCAGCCGGGTGCTGGTCGGCTCGGGCGGCTGGAACTCGTTCAAGGGCCTGCACTGACCCGAGCGCGGAAGACAGGGACGGTCCCCGGCGTGAACATCACGCCGGGGACCGTCCCGTTGTGTGCAGGAGGCAGATCATCATGCGCGCAGCCCGCTACCACCGGTACGGCGACCCGACGGTGCTCACCGTCGAGGAGGCCCCGGACCCGGCTCCGGGCCCCGGAGAGATACGGATCCGGGTCGCCGCGGCGAGCGTCAACCCGGTCGACTGGAAGGTGCGCAGCAGCGCGGTGCGGGACTTCCTCCCCGTGGACCTGCCGGCGATCCCGGGCCGTGACGCTCTGGCGGACGTGGCGCCGCAGGGGATCGACCTGGTGCTCGACACGGCCGCGTCGGGGTCGCTCGGGGAACGGGTGGAGATCGCCGGCGACCCGTCCCGCGTGGTGACGGTCGCCGACCACGGGGACGCGGAGCGCCTGGGCGTACAGGCGGCCGACGCGGTCAACGACTCGACGTACCTCGCCGAGGCGGCCGCGCTCGGCGCGCAGGGCCGTTACACGCCGCGCGTGGAGCGGACGTACCCGCTGGAGGAGATCGCGGAGGCACACGCCCACTCGGAGGGCGGGCATGTGCGGGGGAAGATGGTGGTGGTGCTGTGACGAGCTTTAAAGAGCTTCCTTGTTGAAGGCGGGGGCCTCACCGGAGGGGGTGACCGGCGGGAGGACGCTCCACGGGAAGTTGATCCACTCGTCGGTGCGCTTCCACACGTACTCGCACTTCACCAGCGACTGCGTCTTCTCGTAGATGACGGCGCTGCGCACCTCGGCCACGGCGTCGAGACAGAAGTCCCGGACCAGCTTGAGGGTCTTGCCGGTGTCGGCGACGTCGTCGGCGATCAGCACCTTCTTGTCGGTGAAGTCGATCGCGTTGGGGACCGGCGCGAGCATGACGGGCATCTCGAGGGTGGTCCCCACGCCGGTGTAGAACTCGACGTTCACCAGGTGGATGTTCTTGCAGTCGAGCGCGTAGGCGAGACCGCCGGCGACGAAGACGCCGCCGCGGGCGATGCTGAGCACCACGTCCGGCTGGTAGCCGTCGTCGGCGATGGTCTGGGCGAGCTCGCGGACGGCGACGCCGAACTGTTCGTAGCTGAGGTTCTCGCGCATGCCGCTCACACCTGCGTCCGGTGGAAGTTGAGGTAGGACCGCGAGGCCGTGGGCCCGCGCTGCCCCTGGTAACGGGAGCCGTACCGCTCACTGCCGTACGGGTGCTCGGCCGGCGAGCTGAGCCGGAACATACAGAGCTGCCCGATCTTCATACCCGGCCACAGCTTGATGGGGAGCGTGGCGAGGTTGCTCAGCTCCAGGGTCACGTGACCGGAGAAGCCGGGGTCGATGAAGCCGGCGGTGGAGTGGGTGACCAGTCCGAGCCGCCCGAGGGAGCTCTTGCCCTCGAGGCGCGAGGCGAGGTCGTCGGGCAGCGAGATGACCTCGTAGGTGCTGGCCAGCACGAACTCGCCCGGGTGCAGGATGAACGGCTCGTCCCCCTCCGGCTCCACGAGCCGGGTGAGGTCCACCTGCTCGACCGAGGGGTCGATGTGGGGGTAGCGGTGGTTCTCGAACACCCGGAAGTAGCGGTCGAGACGTACGTCGATGCTGGACGGCTGCACCATGGATTCGTCGTAGGGATCGATCCGCACCCGCCCGGCGTCGATCTCGGCCCGGATGTCCTTGTCTGAGAGAAGCACGCCCCGAGAATACGCAAGGCGCGCGCGACGGCCGAAACCGGCCGCCCCGCGCGCCTGTGCCCTCTGTCTGCGGCTTCGCTGCCGCTGGCTGCCGCGTCGGGTGTCCTGTGCCCCGTGTGTCTCCGCTACCGCTTCTGCAAGGTCACCGGCACGACGCTGCGGAGCCGCGCACAGCGCGGACAACGCAGCAGCCGGCCGGGGCCGAGGCGCTCGGCCTGCTGCATCGGGAACGAGGCGGCGGTGAACACGTGCCCATCGGCACAGCGGACGACGGTGCGCTCCATCAAGTCCAAGAGTCCCTTCCCCAAGAGCCGCGTCTGGCTTGCTGCCCTGACGACAAAAGCCACGTTACGGGATGAAAGGAACGGCGCTCCAGGCGGCACCCCGGTCGCGCACAACGCCTTCACCGTACGCCCCGCCGTGTGCCCGCCGCAGCCGCTTCCACACCCTGAAACACCGTCAGGCCCCCGGGTCTTGGACACCGGGGGCCTGCGATGAGGTACAGTGAGCGAGCGTCCGGACCACTCCCGGTGGAGCGGTTCTGGATCTTGCGCGGGTGTAGTTTAATGGTAGAACATCAGCTTCCCAAGCTGAGAGCGCGAGTTCGATTCTCGTCACCCGCTCCACGAAGAAGGCCCAGATCACCGATCTGGGCCTTACTTGTTGTCTAGTCCAATCAGGGGGCGGCGTGCCCTCGGCGTGCCCTAAGTCGAGTCCAGGCCGCCACACCAGCGCCATTCGGGTGCCCAGCAGGCATCAACCTGCCCCGGCGTCCCATATCGCGAGACGCAATTCGTATGACCTGCGCCACACAGGGCGCAAAGGGTCACCAAGACGCATACGCAAAGGGTGGTTTGCGGGACGGGTGGCGCCCCGGTCTCCGGGCCTGCCTTGACGGGTTTACCTCGCCGACTCGGCAGTACGGTGAACCCGTGACCTCCTTACCGGAAGAATCGCCCTCACTGATCCGTGAAGGCGACCGCGAGGCAGCCGTGCGACGTCTGCAGGAGGCGTACGCGGAAGGGCTCATCCCACACGAGGTGTTGGACGAGCACCTCCACCAGGTGCTCAGCGCCAAGACGCGGAGCGAACTCGCGTCCGCTCTGGTCGCGCTCCCGGAGGAGCAACCGGGAAGCACTGCCACGATCGCCGCCGCCGGTGGGCGGATCAAGCGGCGTGGCGCGTGGCGGGTGCCTCGGGTCCTCAAGGTCGAGTCAGCATATGGAAGGGTGCGCCTGGACCTGTCCCGGGCGGTCATCGAGCACCCGATCGTCGACATCGAGCTGCAACTGGGAACCGGCGGGGCCCGGATCACGGTGCCCCGGGACGCGGTGGTCGACGTCGAAGGACTGAGCACGGGATGGAAGGACCTGCGCTACAAGATCCCGCGACAGCCCCGGCCCGGCGGGCCGACGATTCGAATCTCCGGGGTCATGGGATACGGACGCTTGAAGATTCGCCACGCCCTGCGTTGAAGCCCCGTCCGGTGCTTCGGCCCCGCCGGCGGCGAGTGCAGCACTAGGCGGGTACCAGGTCTCCCAGCGCCTCGCGAAGCGCCGTGCCCACGACAGGTCCCGCCACGGCCACCTGTCGAAGCTCGTCGCCCTTCATGTAGCGGTAGCTCTGCGGAGGGTGGAAGGACCCGGCGGAGCGCAGCGCATTGAGCGATACCGGCTCATCGAAGGAGACAGGATTCTCCATCGTGAGACCGCTCGCCTGCCTCGCGCCGCTCATGTAGGCGTCGTACTCCCGCCGGGTGATCCCGGTCTGTCCCCGATGAGCCGACCAGACCTCGCTGGGCGTGGCGACGTAGATGGCGGCAATGCGCGCCATGCCCACCACCGCCATGGTGGGCGCGGTCGCGTACAAGAGGACGGGCGTTCCCGGAGGCGCGGCGACGCGCTGGCGGCGAACCTCCACCGTCTTGCTGCCGGCCAGGATCGCGTTGGCGAAGCGCGGGTGGACGGACAGCAGCATCGCGCGTTCCGGATCGCTCACGTCGTTCGGTGCCCCTCTTGGTAAACCGCCTGGAACAGCTCACTGCTGATCTTGGACAGCGAGATCAGCGAGCCAGGCGACCACGTTAGCCCCCGGCCCCTGGCCAGCGAGGTCAATCGGCGCAGCGTCACCGGCTTCGGGAAGATCTCAGTGTCCGAGAACCTCAGCGCCATGGCGTGACCGGACGCGTCTGCAGCCCTCTCGACCTCAGCCCGACCATATACGCCCAGGTGTTCGAATTTCGAGAACAGAACATCCGGAGTGTCGATGAGCACCTCGTCGAGCCGCGAGCTGCCCACCACCCTCTGACCCTCTCCCGTGGAGTTGCCGTCGCTGACGTACCAGAGCAGTCGAGCCGGGACGCTCTCTCCTCGACGCTGCGAAGATCGGTAGTAGACGTGTTCCCTGCTGATGCCCAGGGCGTCGCTCCGCGCGATGAGCATGGCCGGGACGTTGAACAGCTCAGTCGACCAGCGCGGCTTGATGGGCACCATGAAGGACGGCAGCTCGGAGTCGATGACCTTGGCCGGCCACCACGCACGCTCCAGCACGGCGGTCACCTCCGCCGGCATGCCGACGTCGAGCACGGTCGCATCGACAGCAAGCTCTCGGGCCAACCCGCCGGCCACCACCTCCACCTCGGCGGCGGTCCCGCACACGTTCACCAGGAGCGCGACGAGCTCGCCGTTGTGCTCGAAGAAGCCGTCGTCACCGGCCGCGGCCCGCGCCGCCTCGGAGGGGTGCGGATCACTGATGCGGACGATCTCGGCCCCGCAATCCCTCCCGAGCCGCTTAAGCAGGAAGAGGAGCTGCCGGGCCAGGGTCTCTTCCAGGGGGTGGCCAGCTGTGCGAAGGACGGGTACAACCAGGGTTCGGCCGTCCAGCGACCACGCGTAGAGGGCGACCGGTCGGCCCTGGCCGTCCCGGAGAAGCTCACGACGCCATGCGATCCCGCCCTCGTTCAGCGACCGCAGCCGCTCAGAAAAGGCTGAGCCGTCGTCAGCGCCCGACTGCTCGAAGAAGGCGACCAGTTCATCCTCCGCGCCCGGCGCCACCTCCGCGGACCGGAACTCCGTCCCCATCAGGTCAGCCGGGCGATACACCTGGGCCTGCCGCAGCTCATCGACGTGAAGCGTCACGGTCGACGGTGAGACGACCCGGACGCGAGCCACCTCCCAGGCCACATCTGTCAGGCGAGACAGCAGCGGATCACGGGTCGCCAGGACTTGTAGACCAGCACACGAGGTCTCGGCCACATACCGCATGCCTCGCAGAAGTGCTGGGTCGGCAGCCAGGCCGGGAACCGCCTGCGTAGCGGCTTGCACCAGTTCGCGGGTTCGCTCCTCCACGGCCGCGGAGCCGGTAGAGAGCTTGTGGAGCCCGGTCAGCGCCGCCTGCTGGTGCTGACGCTCTGCCGTGTCCGTGAGGTCCCGGATCTGATGGACCAACTGCGGGGTGTAGGCAAACTCAACGAGATCCGCCATCCATCCGGCTTCGAGCGCACGGGACTCCTCGGCACCGGTGGTGTCCGTGAGGCCGCGCAGATCGGCGAACACACCATGGTCGACCGTCACCACGAGGAGCGCGTCGCTCTCCATCTCCGTGAACAGGTCCGGATGGCCGAGGTCCAGCCACCAGCCGTCCAAGATCTCCCCGTCACGACCACGCCCACGGACCTCACCGTCCGGAACGAAGCCCAGACTCCTCCACATCCCGCTCAGGTCATAGTCCCGACGGCACTTGGCCTTGATCCCAAGGCGTTGTGGATACCGCTCCTTGATGCCCTCCACCAGACGGCCCGCAATTCCCCGCCCCCGTTCCTCCTCAGCCACACACAGGTGCGCGAGTCGGATACGCGCGCTCCTCTTCGGCAGCCCGAACAGCGCGTAGCCGATCACTTCGCCGGCCTCGACCGCGACCAGAAGGCCACCGTCCTCAGCTGCCTTCTCATAGGCAGGAGGCGTCAGAAGCCCCAGCGTCTTCGTGTACCGGTCCCCCAGGGCTATGGCCTTAACGATCAACTCTTCTTGCGCGGGCGAAACGGACACCAGCTTGATCGCCATTACTACCCCCTCCAGCTGTGGCTGATCGCGACCGGCCACAACTCCCCTGTCACTGCATACAGGGAGAAGCTGATCTCAGTTGCTGCCATCCCTCAAGGGGGCACGAGGGGCGCACGGTGCTGCGGAGACCGTCGCCTGCCTCCAGAGTCCGGCCGATGGAACCGTCCCGCCGGACTCGTAGCCCCGATACCGGTCCGCCTAATTGGCTTCCGACCGATCGGCACCCGCCTCACGCAAGCGCTCGCGCACTTCAGTGTCGATCCCCTGGGCCAGCCTCCGCTGATGCTTGACCGTCGAGTGCTGGTAGATGAGCTGGGCGCGCTCCGAGGACTGGCCGGCGCGCACCATGAGGTCCTTCAGCTTGGCGCCGGTGTCGGCGGCGAGGGTGTTACCGGTGTGCCGGAGGTCGTAGAAGCGGAAGTTGTCGGGCAGCCCCACCTTCGTCCTGGCCTTGCGCCACTTCCGTCCGAACGTCGAGCGGCGGAATGGAGCGCCCTTCTCCCCGACGAAGAGGAGACCATCCGGCTCCTTCTCGGCGAACCACTGCACGTGGCGTCGCAGCTCGGGCAGGAGGAAGTCGGGCAAGTAAACGGTGCGCTTGCCCGCTCGGGACTTGGGATCGCCGGTGACCCTCCTGCCGTTGGTCAGCTCCGGTGACGCATGCGTGATCCGCAGGGAGCATTCGTCGAGATCGACACTGCGGCGGCGCAGTTCAGCCAGCTCCTCGGGGCGAAGCGAGGCGAAGGCACCGAGCAGGACCATCAGGCGCCAGCGCGGACCCATGGCGTCGGCGAGGTCGAAGACCTGCTCCACGGTGGCGGTCGGCCGCTCGTCGGCTTCCTCCCGACCGGCGCCCTTGATCCGGCACGGGTTGGTCCGCAGGAGGTCGTCATCGACCGCGGTCTGCAGGATGGCCTTCAGCAGCCGGTACGACTTGGCGACCGTCGTGGCACCCGTTGCCTTGAGCCGCTCGGCTCGCCAGGTGCGGACGGAAGGCGGTGTGATCTCGTCCAGGTCCTTGCTGCCGAAGACCGGCAGGAGGTGCAGGCGTAGCAGGCCGTCGTAGCGGTCGACCGTGGTCGGGGCCAGACCGCGCTCCTCCATCCAGCGGAGGGCGTACTTCTCGAAGTTGATCGCGCCGGCGTCCGGGTCACGCCAGTGGTCACGCTCGATGTCGGCGCGGACCAGGTTCAGCCAGTCCTGCGCGTCGGTCTTCGTGTCGAAGGTCTCGGGGGCCTTGTGGCGCTGCCCGTCCGGGCCCAGGTAGCGGGCCTGCCATCGACCGGACGGGAGCTTGCGTACGGTACCGAACTCCCGACGACGCTGGAGCTTGCGTGTCGGCATCAGGCGGCCCGCCCGTACCGAGTGCGGGTGCGCCGGGTCGGCTCGACCGTGCGCGCCTCGATGTACTCGGTGACGGCACTCTCGGGGACGCGCACGGGACGTCCGAGCTTGACGTAGCGAATGCGGCGCTCGGCGATCAGACGGCGAACGAAGCGTTCGCCGGTACCGAGCTGTTCGGCGGCTTCGGCCACCGTCAGGAGGCGGTCAGTCATGGGCGACCGCCCCCTTTCGGCTGTGCTGCTGAGTGCAACGGGCCGGGGCTATTGCGAGTCGGTGCAACGGTGAGACTTCCTTACCGAGGTCGAAACTGGAGCGGGCACGGCGGACCGGTGGTGGCTTCAACAGGTCGCGGAGTCCTGGAGCAGGGCGCGGGCCGGGACGCGAAGTGCCTGCGCGAGGGTGAGCAGGTCGTCGACGTCGCAGCGGCGCTGAGCGCGTTCGATGCGGGACAGCATCGTGTTGGACATTGGCCGGCCAAGGGCGGTGACGCGAGCGGCCAGCTCTCGCTGGGAGAGGCCGCGCTCGGTGCGGAGAATTTCGATCGTGCGGGCGGCCCTTATCCCGGCTGCGCCGATTTCCAGTGAACGTGCTGCCATGACTCCAATTCTCGGCTGTGTTCGCCGGTTTGGTTAACCGGCGATCGTCGGCTATGTTGCGCCGCCGTGCGTTTGGCAGGCGGGTGGCCATTTCGTCGATGGGTTCCCTGTGACGGCGGCCCGAGCAGTGCTCGACAGCGTCTCTGACGTGGGGTGTTGTGTTGTAGCTTCGCCACTCACCGGACGTCAACGCCTTGCCGGTGTGATCCTTCTGGCTTGACGCCCAGAACAACTATTTGGTCAACCGCCGATCGTGACCTACCGTTTTCACGCCGCCCTCGCCGCCCCGATTCCCGACGGCCTTTCTGCCGACAGAGATTCGACAGGTCAGGGCTGGACTTGTGCCGCTCGGGTGTGGCTATGTTGACGACACCCCCGGAAAGCGCGACCGGCTCTCAGCCAGCCTCGCGTCCACGGCCGGCCAACTCCCCCGCCTTTGCCGTCACGACCGACGGTGAGCCATGGGTGCCCGCCCATCGGCCACCGAGTGAGGAACACTCCGCTCTTGGCACGGATCCGCACCATCAAGCCCGAAGCCTTCGTCTCCGAATCCCTCACCGTCGTCACCCTGACCGCCGAGCGCACCTTCTTCGGCCTGCTCACTCAGGCCGACGACCAAGGCCGCTATCGCGACCACGCGGCGATCATCGCCGGTCAGCTGTGGGTTCTGCGTCCGGAGCACACTCCCGCCGAGGTCGAGAAGGATCTCGCCCAGCTGGCCGACGCCGGCCTGGTCTGCCGGTACAAGGGCCCGGACGACAAGCGCTACCTGCACATCGTCACGTGGCACAAGCACCAGAAGATCAACCGGGCCAGCAAGAGCCGCATCCCGGCCTGCCCTCGCCACAACGATCCGAACGGTGCCCCGGGCGGCACCAAGACTGTCGAGGCCGTGGCACCCGCGCCGTCCGTAACGCACGGAGCCGTCGCGGACCATGCGCCGAACCCTCACGGAGGTGACAGTGAAGGGGCACGGAACCCACACGATCCCTCGAACCAAACGGAAACCACCAACAAAACCGCAGGTCAGGAGGCAGTCAGTGAGCCCTCACCTGAACCTCATGGACTCGTGCTTGAGGCCGCGGTGACACCTCACGGTCCGGATCTAGGACCTAGGATCATGGATCTAGGATCTACCCCTTCGGGGGGCGCAAGCGCCCCCGCGGCCAGCACCGTCTCGGCCAAGCAGCTCATCGCCGAATACAGCGCGGCATGCGCCCACCGCCCGCCCCAGGACGTCCTGGGCCATCTCGGCCGAGAGGTGCGCAAGCTGCTCGCCGAAGGCATCGCTCCCGACCACATCAGGGCAGGGCTCGTCCTCCACAGGACCAAGGGCAAGCACCCCAGCATCCTGCCGAGCCTGGTGCACGAGGCCATGAACGCCGCCCTCGCCCAGCCCGTCATCCACAGGCCGTGGACAAACCCCGCCGACGCCGAAGCCGCCTACGGAGAACAGCTCTGACCTCCACCCTCACCCGCGAACCCCAGCCCGTCGGCCTGCTCGCCGACCGTCTGAACGGCATACTGGCGGGCCGCGGCATCGACCCCGGCGCCGTAGCCACGGAGCCGCCCGCCGAACCCGTCACCGCCTTGGAGCTGGCCGACGCCCGCATCCCGGCCCGCTACCGCCGCGCCCTCGCCGACCACCCTCAGATCATCACCTGGGCCGACCACATCGCCCATGCCGGACGCCCCGGCCCCAGTGGGCCCGGCATCGCCGAGGGTCCCTCCCTGCTGATCGCCGGCCCCACCGGCACGGGCAAGACGCATCAGGCGTACGGCGCCGTCCGGGCACTCCTCACCCGCGGGGTCCGCCTGCGCTGGGAAGCCGTCACCACCGCCGACCTGTACGCCCGCCTGCGTCCCCGTGCCGGCCACGACGCCGAACGCGACCTGCAGACCCTGGCCCGCAGCCCACTGCTGCTCCTGGACGACCTCGGTGCGGCCAAGACCAGCGAGTGGACCGAGGAGCTGACCTACCGGCTCATCAACCACCGGTACGAGCACATGCTCCCCACCCTCATCACGACCAACCTCCCCACCGCCGAGCTGCGCACCACCCTCGGTGACCGCGTCGCTTCCCGCCTCGCGGAGATGACCGACCGCGTCATCCTCAAGGGCCCTGACAGACGACGTCACCGCTCCCCCTGACGATGGAGGAAGAAGACCGGACGACGGAAGGGCAGTCTGCGAGCGCGCGTCCTTTCACCAGGAGGACCGGCCGCGTGCCGCGTCGAGGACCGAGCGAGGGTGTCGGGGACCAGTCCTCAATGGCCGGGGACCGGATGGCACATGCGAGGACCGAGCATCCCGGTCCCGGGACCGTGGCCGCCCGAGGTGGGGACCGGTCCTCACCAGACATCGGGGACCGGTCCCGTACGTCTCGGGGACCGGTCCCCGACGGTCCCGTCGGACACGAAAACGGTCTCCTGGCAAAGCAGCAGGTCACAGCCCCCAGGTGGGCGGAAACAACGGTCCTGCACCGCGAATGACAGTCAATCGTGAGGGAGGACCGAGCCCTGCCAGGTCCCGGTCCTGCCGAGGACCGAAGACCCGCACAACGCGGCCCGCGGTCCCCAAGCGTGATGCGCAGAGGAAGAGAGGACAGGTCCCCGCGGACCGCTCCAACCTGGAGCCCACCCCACACGGTCCCGTAACGAGCCCGCCCGGTGCCAGCCGCGCACGGCCGCCGCTACGGGTTCTCACCGTGGAACACCCACCCAGAAAAGCGACCCATGCACCAACCACATCAGCACACTCCTGACGACGTGCGTCAGGGGGCCACCATCTCAGCCTCCGACGGAGCAAGTTGGTGCAAGAGCATTGCTCCCGACGGGAGCAATGCTCTTGCGTCTCCCGCCCCGAGAGCGGCGGGCCCGGAAGCGACCGAGGACGGATCGCAAACCGGCGGGGAAGAGCTACACGCGAACCACAGCATCGACTGCGCGCGCACCTCTCCGTCGCAGCCCCGCATACAGCAGCGCGAACGCCTGCGCGACGAGAACAAGCGCCTGCACCAGCCCAGCTGCCGCATGAACGACGCCGAGTACCAACTGCTCGCCCGAGCAGCCGCCACGTGCCACATGAGCATCGCCGGCTTCCTCGCCCGCTCCGCTCTCGACGCCGCCCACGACCTCGGCCGTACCGCCGCGGACATCGCAGGCGAGCGAGAGATGCTGCACGAGCTGTTCGCGCTGCGGCGCCACCTCGGGCAACTCGGCAACAACCTCAACCAGGTCGCCAAGGCGCTGAACTCCGGCGCCGACGCATCGCAGGCAGAGGCGGTCCTCGCCACCGTCCAGCGCGCCGCCAAGCGCGTCGACGCCTTCACCCAGCACCACTTGGACAACAGGACAGCCGGGTGATCCCCCGCGTCCACGCAAGAGGCACGCGCACCATCGGCCTGCTCCACTACTTGTACGGGCCCGGCACGCACGAAGAGCACACAGACCCGCACCTGGTGGCCGCCTGGGACAGCCTCGCCCCTGATCCCGGGCGCGACTCCGATGCCACGTACGGCGATCTCCAGCGGCTGCTCGACCAGCCGGTCAACGCCCTGCCGAAGAACCGCCGGCCCGCCGAGCACGTATGGCATCTGTCGGTACGCGCTGCTCCTGAGGACCCGGTCCTGTCGGACGAGCAGTGGGGCGAGATTGCGCGCCGAATGGTCGCCGCCACCGGCATCGCTCCCGACGGTGACGACGCCGCCTGCCGCTGGGCAGCGATTCGGCACGCCGACGACCACATTCACATCATCGCCACCGTCGTACGAGAGGACGGCCGCCAAGCCCGTATCCGCCAGGACGGTAAGCGTTCCCAAGCGGAAGCCCGCGTGATCGAGATCGACTACGGGTTGCGCCGCCTCGCCACCGGCGATGGCACCGCAGCCCGTCGTCCGACCAGCGCCGAACGGCACAAGGCCCAGCGGGAAGGCCGGGAGCGCACAGCGCGGGAGGAACTTCGTGAGTCCGTGCGCCGGGCAGTGGCCGGTGCTGCCTCGACGGACGAGTTTTTCGACCGCCTGGCCGCCGCCGGTCTGCTGATCCGCAAGCGTCTCGCGCCCTCCGGCGATCTCCTCGGGTACAAGGTCGCCCTCCCTGATGACCGGAACAAGGACGGCGAGCCGGTCTTCTACTCAGGCTCCAAGCTGGCGCCCGACCTGTCCCTGCCCCGTGTCCGCGAACGCTGGAGCCGGCCCTCGGAGACGCCCACCGCCATCGGAGGTTCATGGCCGGATCAGCCTGCACTGCCGCCCGTGACAGGCCCCGCGTTCGCGCGGCGGCGGGCCGCGGCTGCCACGTGGCAGGCCCTGCTGGTGATCGACCACGGCGACGACGGCACCGCAGCAGCCCAGATCGCCGCGACCGGAGAGGTCCTGGACGCGCTGGCCAAGACCTCCGCCGCCCACACCCGGGCCGAACTGCGCGAGGCAGCCTCCGCGTTCGAGCGCGCGAGCCGCTCCCACGTGAAGGCGGTACGCGGGCACGACCGGGGCCTGCGACAAGCCGCCCGTGATCTCGTCCACAGCGGGCCGGTCCTGGGCCGGGGCGAAGACGGCGCCTGCACGGCCATGCTCATCGACATGGCCTTCTTCGTCGTGACCGCCGCGGCAAAGTGGCACGCCAGGAAGCATCACACCCAGCAGGCCACAGCAGCCCAGCAAGCCGCCGAGCACCTCCGCGCCGCCTACCAGGCCGCCTCAGTCCAGCCCATGACCGCACTGAGCCAGCGAGGCCGGCGGCTGACTCAACGTGTTCGGCAACAGCAGGCGAACCTGCTCCACCAAGTGCTGCCGGAGCTGGCCGACCAGATCCAAGCCGAGTCCGGTTGGCCCGCCTTGGCCGCCACACTGGACGACGCCCGGAGGGCCGGCCATGACCCGGCCGCCCTGCTGACCGAAGCCACGGCACGGCGCGAACTACGCTCCGCCGGATCCATGAGCGACGTCCTCGTCTGGCGCCTGCGCCGCAGCGCTCACCTGCCCGCACTACCCGACGACCGCAACGCCACGGCCCTCCGAGCCAACCGGCACACCTCGCACTCGGCGCCCACCACGCAGTCGGTGCCCGGCCCGACAGGGAATGATCCCCGCCGTGGGCGCTGACGACCGCGTCCTGATCACCTGTACCGGGCCACGGTGTACGCGGTAGGCCCGTGCAAGGTGCCTGCTCCGATCCCGTCGGTGATCTGGAGGACGTCGAAGCCGGCGAGCGTCGCGTACAGCTCCAGCTCACGCGGCCCGAGAACACGCCGACGGATCACGTCCCGTGTTTCTTCACCAGAGTTGAACACCCACTGCCGACGCATGGTGTTCATCTGGGTCCGCAGGTCCCACTCATAGCTGATGGTCACGTGGGCCGTGCCCGATCCGGTCTCGACCTCTGCTTCCTGCGGCTCATCACGCTCGATCGGCGCTACGGAACAGCAGAGTACAAGGAGCGTCCCGGGACGGGCGTGCGCTGCGAAGGTCCGGAAGACCGCCTGGATGTCCTGGTTGTCGTGCACGTAGGAGAGGGAGTTTCCCAGGCAGGTCAGCACGTCAGCGGTGTGGTCGAGTCGGATGGTGCGCATGTCGCCGAGGCGGATGTCGAGGCCGGGCCGTGTGCGGCGGGCGTAGTCGACCAGGCCGGGCTGGAACTCGACACCGATGCAGTCGAAGTGGCGGGCCAGCAGCTCCAGGTCTCTCCCGGTTCCGCAGCCCAGATCCAGCAGAGTGCGGGCGTCCGGGCGGTGCCGATGGACGAGCGCCCGACAGCTGCTCGCGCTGGTGCTGTCGGACTGCACTCTGTCGTACAGGGCGGGGTCTCGGTAGAAGAGGTTGGAGGCTGCCAGGTGTCTGGGTTCGGCGATGTCCAGGCCGCTCATGCGAGGCTCCGCAGTCCGACTTCCAGGGCGAGTGTGTCGCACAGCAGGTCGGGCACCGCGGGAGTCCGCTCGGCGTGGTCGCGGGCCCGGCTGAGGGCGTCGGCATCAACGTAGCCGAGATCGATCAGCAGGGAATCGGTCAGCATCTCGTCCAGGAGAGGGAGCCCGTAAGTGCGCAGTCCCGACTCCATGACCGCGAGGAAGTTCTCCGGCTCGGTCGGAGCCGCGACGGACTCGGGCAGACCCGTCCGCCGAAGTCGGTCGCGGAACATCCTCTTGTCGCGTTTGTACTCGTACGGCAGCTGTTCCATGAAGCGGATCATCCGGGGGTGGACGAGCGGGGCCACCGGCCAGATACCGAGTCTCACGTACGCCGGATTGTGCAGGCCGAATGCCATGAGCGTCGGCACAGGCAGGACCGGGATGGGAGCGAGGTTCTCGTTCACCTGGGCCAGCGCCGCGGTGGCCTTGTCGCCGAGCCATGGCACCGGCTCCATCGGCGGGAGTCCGGCTTCCGTACGCGAGTGGTGGGCGTTGACCTCGTCCCCGCCGCCACCTGTGAAGATCAGCTCGCAGCCGTGTGCGGCCACGTGCCCGCGCACGACGTCGAACGCTTCCTGGTAGAAGGCGCCTGCCGGATCGTGCGGCTGTCTGCGTTCCCTCACGCCACCAGGCACGAAGGGCGGGTGCTGCATCGCCGGCACGGCGGTGTCCCGCAACCCCAGGTGATCCACCAGTGAGCGGCGCCGGTCTCGCTGGAGCTGGCCGATCCGGCCGCCCATGAGCAGCCCCATGGTGTGCACGGAGCCGAATCCGGCCGCGACGGCGGACAGTGCCACGTTGGCCGAGTCCGCTCCGCCTGACACCTCGACGCCGACGCGGCCGGCCGTCGATCGCCACTCGGCCACGGCCTCGGTGAGCAGTGCGTCGAACACGGTCACGGGGTCCACTCCGCTACGGAGGCTGCGGGGTTCCAGGACGTGTTGGGCGGGCTCGGGGTAGAGGATGGAGAGCCCTGCCGGCGTGAAGACCGCGGTAGCGCGTTCGGTGAGTCGGTACACGCCGTCGAAGAGGGTGTCGGTGCTGTAGCGGTGTTGGCGGCTCAAGGTGCGGGCGACCGCTCGTGGATTGAGCCGGTCGGGTCGCAGGTGCGGCCGGAGGTCGACGATGTCCCAGGACCCGAAGATCTCGTCGCCGACAGCTGTGAGGTACAGCGGGACGGTACCCAGCATTCCCGCCGAGACCTGGATCTCGTCGGGCCGGACGAGCAGCGACGTGTAGTCGGCTTCACCGTCTCTGTCTTCCCGCACCAGCACACAGACGCTCGATCCGTCGCCCGGTATGAGGTCCGCGACCAGGACGGTTGCGTGAGCGGGTCGGATCCAGCTCTCCCCCTTGACCCAGCGGTCTGTGTCCCATCGCCAGCCGGCGTCCCGGGTGTCTGCCAGTCGCACACGAAACGAGAGCACTCCGCTCCCCTCCTCTACGGAGCGGCGGAGCAGGACGCCAGGCCCTGCTCCGCCGCGTTCACCGGCCGGTCAGCTGCAGTGGTCGCCGTTGTTGTCGCCGCCGCCGGGCATCTTGTCGAGCAGCGCCGCGTCCATGCTGGGGACGCCGGTGACCAGGTCTCCCGTGAAGAGTTCGTCGATGATCATGGCTGTTCCTTCCTCCTGCGGAGTGGGTGGACGGGCCCCGCGAGCTGCGGAGCCCGGACCCGTCCCTGCCGCCGGCGTTCACGGCGAACTGGACGGGAGCTCGTTGGGTGGGGGCCCGCTCTGGCCGAGGGGAGAGAGCGGCTGAGCCCTTCCCCGGTGGGGACCGGGTCTTCCCGAGGGCTCGCTCGGCCAGAGCGGGAGTCGGTAGGTCCGGAGTGGACCGGTGGTCTCTCTCAGTCGGGGGCGAGGTGCCACAGAGCCCAGGCGACCGGGGTAGTAGAGACGATGATCAGGGCCGACGGCAGCCACTGCCGCCAGCCATAGGGGCGACCTCGCCTGCTGCGCCGCCGGCTCACCATCCCCGGGACACCGCCACCACGATCGATCCCCCGAGCACCATGACGCACGCGATGTACATGACCTGAGCCGTGACCTGGCCTTTCACCGCGCGCCCTGGTCCTTGCCACACTGTTGCCCCACGGTCGGCGCGAGGCCAGGTCGGCCGACGAAGACGCGTCGTGCTCGTTCCTGGTCGGGCAGGGTGGCGCCGATCCGGCACACCGGCGGCTCGGCCGGGGTTTGGTCAGCCATCGTTCTGGTCCTTCTTCCGGGTCGCGCGGTAGACGTCGGCGAAGCGTCTGGTCAGCGCGCCGACGTCGCGCATGTACTGGTAGGCGATGAAGTGGGGGGACTGCTCCGTCGGCCGACGCGTCAGGTCGAGGACCCGGTAGCCCTCCCGGAACAGCGCCTGGACGGCCGGGTCCTCGTCAAAGCCGAGTTCCTCGGCCATCAGCACTCTCAGGTGGCTGACCAGGTCTCGGGTCGTGGCGTCGATCACCGGGCGCTCGGGCATCGACAGCCGGATGGCCAGCGCTGTCTCCACGGCCTCGTCGACCGCCTCCAGGACAATCGACGCTCCAGCCACCTCGGACGACGTGACGCTTCCTGCTGCCATGTCCGCACCCCTTCTCCGGCCTCCACCGTTGTCGTTTCTGACAACGTCCAGAAAAGCGGCTCGCGTTGGCGCAGACCACGGCATCCACGGGCCAGTCCTGGGTCACTTCTGGGACAGCCCGGTGCCGTCGGGTTAGACGCGGGTTGATGCGTGGAAAGGGGGCGGCATGGGGCTTGCGGAGAGGCGCAGGGCGCTGGGCTACAGTCAGGAAGAGCTCGCGCACGCCCTCGGCGTGGACCGACGAACCGTCGGCCGCTGGGAAGGCCGCACCACCACGCCGCAGCCGCCGCTGAGACCACGGCTGGCCGAGCTGCCCCACCTCGACCTTGACGAACTCGACGCGTTGGTGGGACAGCCACAAGCAGTCCGACCGGAGTCGGCAGGGCCGCCGCCTCGCGACCACCATGGCTCAGGGGACCTCGACGACATGATCCGACGCCAGTTCCTGCGCGCCATCACCGTCACCAGTGCCCTGGTGGCCCTGCCCCCCCGATGAGGGCGCAGCCCTCGCGGAGGGCGCGCTGCGCGGGATGTCCGATGACTTCCTGCGCATGAACGGACACCTGTGGCAGGTCTACCAACTCGCCCGCGCCAAGCGTTCCGTCTACCCGGTCGTCCGCGACCAGCTCACCGCCCTGAACGAGACCCTCGGCGGACGGCCCGAGGTCGAAGCACAGGCCCTGTGCGGCGCGGCCGGTGACCTCTTCCAGCTCGCCGGAGAACTGGCCTTCGACGGCAACCGCTACACCGACGCCGCCGCCTCCTACACGCTCGCCGCCTCTGCCAGCCAGGAGGCGAAGTCCTACGACCTGTGGGCGTGTGCCCTCGTCCGCCACGCCTACGTCGATCTGTACGAACGCCGGTACGCCGACGCGGTCGGCGCGCTGTCGGCCGCAGAGAAGGTGGCAAGGCGCGGGGACGGTTCCCTGTCCACCCGCTACTGGGTCGCTGCCGTCCAGGCCGAGGCGTACGCCGGCCTCGGCGACCTCTCCGCCTGCGAACGCGCCTTGGACGAGGCGGAGAAGGTGACCGGCCTGAGCGGGGCGGCCCACAACGGTGGCTGGCTGCGTTTCGACGGCTCCCGCCTCGCAGAAGAGCGTGGCGCGCGCTACCTCCAGCTCGGTCGCCTCGACCTCGCCGAGAAGGCACTCAGCAGCGCGCTCAGCCAGGACATCCTCGCTTCCAGCCAGTCCTTCCGCCGACGCGGTGCGGTCCTGACCGACCTCGCGGCCGTCGGCGCCCGGCGCCAGGACCCCGACCAAGTAATCGCCTACGGCGGGGAGGCGCTGCGACTCGCCCGCACGACCTCCTCGGGTTACGTCGCCCGTAAGCTTCTGGGGTTGCGAACCGACCTCGGCCCGCTCACCCGCGACGCTCGTGTGGCGGAGCTGGGCGCCGAGATCGACGCACTGTGCACGACGTGACGAGAGGGGAAGGCATGTCGCAGTCCGAGGGCGCCCGACTGTTCCGCGAGGCTTGGATCACCGGAGTGCGCAAGCACTTCCCCGGCGAGCCCAAGCCCGGTTACGTCACCCCCTGGGAAGAGACACCCGAGTGGGAGCGCCAGGCCGCCGGCGCCGTCCACGACCAGGTGCGCCAGTTCCTCGACCTCAGCGACCGCCACGCCTCCCGCCTCACCCGCGAGCAGAAGAGCCGCTTTGTCGCCACCTGCTGGACCGCGCAGATGTACAAGCACTTCGAGAACCCGAAGCCGGGCTATGTCGCCGACTGGGCTGCCCTGCCCGACTGGCAGAAGGAGACCGACGCGGACATCTTCGAGGCGATCGAGGACGCTCTGAAGTAGTCGCACGGGACTGCCATTCAAGTCGGCCTGCGCAACCGCCGGGCTTCCTACGGCGTCGATCGGCCCTCCCTTCGCGGCTCGTTTCCGACCGCCGCGTCACGGTTCAGCTCCTGTGGGACCGGCGCGGCGAGGGGGCCGGACAGCGGGCGGATCCTGCTGAGCATGCGCGCGGCTCCGAACTGTTCTGCGGGGTTTCTGGTTGTCCCTTTTCGGGACGGGCGTCATGTCCCGACTCGGGACAAACCTCTTGTCCCGACTCGGGACGGGCTTCCTCCCCCACGACCGCCGAGGCTTTGACTGTCACCATCGTGGCCAGCCCGTCAGCCGCTGCAACACCGTCGTAGCCGTAAACAGTGTGCTCGCCGTCCTGACGGTCGGCGACGACGCCTTCATCGAGCAGCATCCCGGGGATCCCGCCACCTGCTGGCCTCGCCGTCCTCGTCACGGTCCTGGCCGCGTCCGTGGTCCTGAGCATCCGACGCCCGTGCCCGGGCGGAGCTGCGCTCCTCGCGGACCGGGGCGAGGACGGCGCTGAGTACGGCTCGCCGGAGACGAGCCGACCAACCGCCCGGGAGACACTGCGTCTGGACAGACAGCGGGATGACGACTGCCCCTGGTCCGGACATACCTGGCTGGCCCGTGGGCCGTGCCCGCGCGGTGTGCGCCGACTGCCCCGGTGCCGTGCGAGCAGGGCCGCGTCGGAGCACCATCGACGGGAAGGCAGCCACTGGAGGGTCCGTGCGCGATGCGGTGGGTGATGACGTGGGGCCGTGGCCGGCGGACGAACCGGGTTTCTGGCGGCAGGTCGTCGAGCGGCTGGGCACGGCGGTGCTGGTGCTGGACACAGCCGGACGGGTGATCGCCGCGAACCCGGCGGCCGAGCGGCTGCTGGGCCGCACCGCCGCCGCGATGCGGGGCGCCGACGCACACGATCTGCTGCACCGGGACGCGGACGGCAACAAGGTGCCGCGAGACCGGTGCCCACTGCTCCACGCGCTGGCCGAGGGGCAGGGGGCGCGAGGGGAGGGCGGCACGTATCTGCGCGGTGACGGTCGTCTGCTGGCTGTCTCCTGGTCCGCGTCCCCCTTGACGGAGGACGGCTCCGTGCAAGGCATGGCATTGCTGTTCACGGACGCCACGGGGGACCGCCGCGTCCATCGGGAGCGAACGGCGCGCACGCGCGCCTTGGAGGACCTCAACGAGCGGCTGTCCCTGGTCGCGGAGATCACGGGCGTCCTGGGGCAGACTCTGGAGACCGACGAGGCGCTGGCCCGCCTGGTGCGGCTGCTCGTGCCCCGTCTGGCCGACTGGGCCGCGGTGGACCTGCGGACCGGTTCCGGCGAGGTCCACCGGGTGACGGTGACCGGTCCGGAGGGACGGGACGCCGGATTCCAGGGCCGGAGCGTACTCGGCGCGGAGGGAGCCGGTGAGGGGGAGGACTCGCCGCTGGGCCGTGCGCTGACCGGGGGCGAATCCGTGCTCCAGGACCGGGTGGCTGCCGTCACCCCGGCCGCCGCACATCCGCCTCTGGTGGCTCTCCACAGTGGCTTCCTGGCCGCGGTGGGTGCGCGCTCCGCCATCACGGTGCCGCTCGGCGCCCGGGACCGGATCACCGGGGCGCTGACGGTGGTGCGCACCGACCCGGCGCATCCCTTCGACGAGGACGACCTGGCGGCAGTGAGTGACGTCGGCCGCCGGGTCGGCGTGGTCATCGACAACACCCGCCGCTACGGCCGTCAGCGCGCCGTCGCCGAGGCGATGCAGCGCAACCTGCTCGCCCCGCTGCCGCAGCACGGCCATCTCCGGCTGGCCGCCCGCTACCAGCCCGCACCTGCGGGCTCGCAGGTCGGTGGGGACTGGTACGACGCCTTCATCCTGAAGGACGGCGCGCTCGCCCTGGTCATCGGTGACGTCGTGGGCCACGACCTGACCGCGGCGGCCGGTATGGCCCAACTGCACGGCATTCTGCGTTCGCTGGCCTGGGACCACACGGGACCGCCCGGCGCCGTCGTCGACCGCCTCGACGCCGCCATGCCGGTCATCACCACCGTCCCGCTGGCCACCCTGATCCTCGCCCGCGTCGAGGGCGACCCGGACACGGGACCGTGGACGCTCCGCTGGACCAGCGCGGGGCACCCGCCCCCGCTGCTCCTCTCCCCGGACGGCACCGCATGCTTTCTTGAAGCCGGCCAGGGGCTGCTCCTCGGCACCGGATCCGTCGGCGACGCGGACCGACCGGACGCCACGCATCCCCTGAAGCCCGGCTCCACCCTGCTGCTGTACACGGACGGGCTCGTCGAGACACCGGGCAGCGACCTCGACACGGGCCTGGACCGGCTGCTCCGGCACGCCCTCACTCTCGTCCACGAACCGCTGGACAGGCTGTGCGGAAAGGTCCTCGCCCACCTGCCGCCCGGCAGCACCGACGACGTGGCTCTGCTCGCCCTGCGTGTACCGCCGCCATGAGACGTGGTGGCCGTCGGACCGGGCCGGTGCCGCGGAGGCGCCCACCATCTGCCACGCCACTGATGACCTGCTGTCACGCCGCCTTTACGCGCCGAGGAGTAGTCTGAGGAGACCGAGGGCATCAGGCACGCCGGTGGCGGACCGGCTCCACCCCGGTATCCACCGGCGTTCGTCACGCGGAAGGGTCTCCCCCTTCACCCCGCATACGCCCGCCAACTCCCTTCCCGCGAACTCGCGGCGGTCGTCGGCGTTTTTTTCCGGCAAGAGCGGCCAGGCACGACCTCCAGCACCCGGATCCACCGGCCACGTCCGGCGCTGCCCGACAGCCCGCGGACCGTCGGCCGCCGTGCCCTGCCGAACCGGCCGGCAACCACCTCGTCAGAAAGAACCCACGTGATCACCACAGTCCCCACCGCACCGTCCACCCCGCCTCCGCCCCCGCCCCTGCCCCTCGTCCGCCTGCGTCTCGCGCCACACGGCGCGCTGCCGCGCCGGATCGACGGGGTGTGGTGGCCGTACTCCCGCGATCTTCTGACACAGCTCCCGAAGATGCTCGCCGCGCTGCCGAGAGCGTGGGGCGACATCACCGGCGTCACCGTGGACGCCGCGGCCTGGTCGGCGGCACCGGGGCGCATGTTCGTCGCCAACCAGGTCGTCCGCCTGCACAAGGCCCCCGCCTCTCCGCACGCTCCGGACCGGGTCGTCCTGCTCTCCCCCGGGCTCGGCCGTTGGGATCTGCAGGTGATCCCGCCGGACGCGACGGAGGAAGCAGCCGCTCTCCTCACGGCCGCCGCCCTGGACGACCGGCGGCCCGGCGCCGACGGAGAAGCCCGGCCCCCGACCCCGACGGCGGCGGCAGGTCCCCACGGCCGTGTGGGGCCCACCGGGCGGGGCACCCGGGCCCCTCGGTGGTAGGAGCCGCCGCGGGCACGTCCATGTACGCACCCGCTCCCCGCGCCCAACTCGCCCTGGGGCCGCCCCGAGTCATCCGCCCGCTTCTGAGAGAGACGTCCTCATGACCATGGCCACCACCACCGCCACGCGCTCCGACACTCCCGGCAGCGACTTCGCCCGGCTGTCGAAGAAGATCGCGGACGCCGGACTGCTGGGGCGCCGCCCCGGCTACTACACGTTACGCATCACCGCCGTGACCGGGCTCTACGCCGCCGGATGGGCCGCGTTCGTCCTCGTCGGCGCCTCCTGCTGGACACTGGCGATCGCCGCGTTCCTGGCCGTGATGTACGGGCAAGTCGCCCTGGTCGCCCATGACATGGCCCACCGGCAGGTGTTCCGCCGCCGCCGGGCCAGCGAGTTGTCCGGACGGATCGCCGGCGCGTCGATCGGCATGAGCTACGGCTGGTGGCAGGACAAGCACACCCGTCACCACGCCAACCCCAACACCGAGAACCTCGACCCCGACATCGGACCCGACCTGCTCGTCTGGTCCCCGGACCAGGCCCGCGCCGCCACCGGACTGCCCCGCCTGCTCGGCCGCTGGCAGGCGTTCCTCTTCTTTCCCCTGCTCACGCTGGAGGGCTTCAACCTGCACGTGGCGAGCTGCAGGGCCATGGCCAACCGCCGGCTCAAACGCCGGGCGGTCGACGGCGCTCTGCTCCTGGGGCACTGCGCCGTCTACCTGGCCGCCCTGTTCTGGGTCCTGCCGCCCGGGATGGCGATCGCCTTCCTCGCCGTCCACCAGTGCCTGTTCGGCGTCTACCTCGGTTCGGCCTTCGCACCCAACCACAAGGGGATGCCGATCCTGACGGCCGACGACCGCCCCGACTTCCTCCGCCGCCAGGTGCTGACCTCACGCAACGTCAACGGCGGCCGGTTCACCGACCTGGCGCTCGGCGGCCTGAACCACCAGATCGAGCACCACCTGTTCCCGAGCATGCCCAGCCCCAACCTGCGCAAGGCCCGCGCCATCGTCCGGCGGTACTGCCGGGACCTGGGCGTCGACTACGCGGAAACGGGCCTGGTCGCCTCCTACCGGTTGGCACTCACCAGCCTCCACGACGCCGGCGCCCCGCTCCGACGGACCCGCGTCCCCACCTAGCGGGGCGAGACGCCGCCGTGGGTACGGCGGCGTCCAGGACGCAGCCGTCCGCGTCCGCCGTACCAGGAGCCCCGGCGCTCGCCGCCGTCGTTGGCAACCGGGGACCGTCGGCGTACCGCCGGCCCTTCGTCGGTCTTCCGGTCTGGTGCGACGACACCGCTGCGGCCGTAGTGGAAGGCGGCGCTTCTGTCCCCGTGCTGAGAGTTCAGCCGGTGGATGAGGAACGCGCCTGCCGCGATCACCGCCAGCAGCACGAACACCGTCACCAGGATGTCCATGGCCCTCACACCCTTTCCGGCCGGTCCTCCGGTGTGGCGACGGCGACTCGAAGCCATGGAGAAGTGACGGAAGCACCGGCTCCATGTCCTCCTTCGGACTCCCACACCGCTTCCCTGGTGCGGTCGGCCTCGGCGGTCACCGTCAGACGCGCGGCATCCGCCAGCAGGCTGCTCGCGGTCGCTATCCGGCGCGGGTCGCTCGCAGCGGCCATCAGCCAGGCGGCCGCGGCCGGAGGCGTCTGCGGGGGAACGACCAGCAGGTTCCAGCGGCCCACGTGGTAGGAGAGCAGCAGCAACTCGTGCTCGTCCTGCTCGAAGCGGAACCAGCCCACCTTCACCACGTGCCCGGCGACAGGCACCTTGCGCGGGACGACCGGCCACTGGGCGGGGTTCACCGTGACCCGGGTGACCCGCCCCCACAGCGGATCGAGAACGGACGCCAGGGCAGGCAGTTCGGCGGCGAGATCACGCGAGCGTGGCCACCAGGCGCCGTCCAGCAGAAGCGGTGCCGAACCGGCGGGAGCGAGCGAGAGGCGTACGGGGGACATGGGACGCCGGTCTTCGGACGTCGTCGGAGGGGAGACGGTCGCAGTCATGACGCGAACCCTGCCCCGGGCGGGCCTGAGCCGACCCGGCGTATTCGATCACCGAAAACGGCACAGACGCGAAATGTCCGTGCGCGGAGTGTTCCCGGTACCTCCAGCCTACTCTTCGCGGCGCCCGAGCAGGCCGTACGCCGGGAGCAGCCCACCCGATGAGGCCGAAGCCTCTCGTCGGGGCTCGTCGAGGAGTAGCCTGAGGACTTCGAGGGCTTTCGTGCACCGGCGCCGCCGGTCCCGTCCTCGGTCACCCAACCACCGGGCGCTCCGTCAGCCAGCGCAGGCCCGCAGTCAGGCTTCTTCCTCATGATCATGAACTCCACTCAGCTGCGTCCGCACGCGGCACCGTTCCGCTCACGTGCCGCGCGCCTCGTCCTCGGATCCGCCAGCCGTTTCGGCCGTCCGGACGGCGCTTGGTGGCCACGGACCCGCGACCTGGCACGAGAACTCGGCGAACTGGCCGACGTGATCGATCCGCTGTGGGGCCGGCTCACCCACGTGGCCGTCAATCCCCGCCACTGGCAGCCTCTCCCGCACGGCCTGGTCGTCGTCAACGGCTACGAGGTGGCGGTCGACCGATTCACCGAGGTGCTCAACCCGCACAGGATCCTGCTGCAGTCCTACACCGCGGGCCGCTGGGATCTCCTCGTGGTGCCGCCCCCGACGAGCGCGTCGTCAGCAGCCCGGCTCATGGCGGCCGTGGCGTAGCGCAGCGGCGCGTGCATGCCCCGGACCCACACGCTCCGTGCCGGTGTCGACGAGGATCTGTTCCGCCGACGTCTGACTGCCGGCGCGCACGGCCGCGGCCATGGCCGCGCGGGCCGCGTCGGCCGCGGTGTGCGGCGGAACCACCAGCAGCGAAAAGAGATCATTGCTGCCCCGAGTGATGAGAACGGTGTCGTCTCCGACCGGGAAGGAGTCGATGCGGACGACACGACCGTCGATCGTCAGCCGCGTCGGCAGCTCGTCCCAGGCGTCGGTGTCCAGACCGACACGTGTGATCGGCCCGAGGTACTCGGACAGCGCGGAGACGAGGCCGGGCAGTTCACCGGCGATGTCGCGGGAGCGTGGCCACCACGCCCCGTCGAGCGCACCCTTCCGGTCATGCGTCGTCTCAAGCCGCACCACCGCGGTTCCAGGTCGCGAAACCGCCTGATGCACAGCGTCGGGCAGGAGCCTGCTCACCCGCGGGGGGTCGGGGTCGGACATCGCACTCGCCTGCCTACCGGGGACGGCAAACCGAAAGCCTCCTGGTTTCACGGTACTCCTCGGCCGACGACGGCCGGGATTCCACGATCACCGGGGCACTCACCGTCACCGCCGCATACGCGTAGAAGAACAAGGTCGAGCTGTGCTTCCTCCCCCACCCACCACCACCGCAGCCGCCCCGCGACAAACCCAGGCACTGCACCGCTACCTGCGTCGGCGCAATACCAACGCCCGCCACCACGACGTACTCCCCCCACCGCAAGGAACGCGCTGACCAACCGCGGACCGCAGCCCCGCGCCGAAGGCGGCAACCGCGCGTGCCGCGCAGACCCAGGGGTGGCAAGTGCGAGAGGGCAGGCCGGTAACCGGTGCACCAAATTACGGCGTCGGCGGGCGCGCGCGTGCCGTCGGCCCAGGCGACGCCGTCACGGTCGATGCGGGCGAACATGGGCGACGCTTTGAGCCGCCCGGCCTCCCGGGCCTCGCGCACCGGCGGTACGGCGACGATGTCCCCCAGCGAGGCGACGCCTCCCGTGTCGGTGCGGCCCTCGCCGAGGGCACGGCGTCGGGCGGTGGCCGCGTCGAACAGGGCGCGGCCGTCGATGTCGTCGGCAAGGTACCGGGGCGGACGCTGGGTCACCCAGGTCAGTTCGGTGTCGTGGGCGAGGTCGGAGCGCGATCTTCGTCGTCGACCGTCACACCGGTACCGTCCACCACGCGAAGACGGGGCCGCTCAGACCGACCATGGCATCACGCTGATCGTCTACCTGAGCCTACGCAAGCGCCTCGGAGCCTCTGCGACGCCGGAACACCGATAGCGGGCAGCGCAGCATCCACCCCCTCGGCCCGCCTTGCTGCCGATACTCGACAAAACCTCGGTCCACGCACACACCAAGTCACCGATGTCCAGCAACAGCCCCCGGACCTGCCGGAGCAGAACGCGCAGGACCACAACACCCGCGACGCTTCCGAGCCCCATCCCGATCCACCACATCGGCCGCCTCCTCGCCCAGAACCCCAGGCTGCCTGCGGCGAAGATCGAAGTCTGTACCCAAAGAGACGCTTTTTGTGATCTTGGCATCCTCGGTTAGGAGTGTGCACACGCAAGTCACCGTGGCAGCAGTGCTCCCCCGCCAGGCATTCCTCATCGCCAAGTGCCCAGCGGCCCTCCGCGAAGCAGCGCCGACCAGCCTCGTGCCCACAGCGTGCCCATACGACCGGACAACAACGGTAAACAGCGGCGCGGAACAGGTAGCCGAAAGCGCGCTCCAGAATACGTAGCCGCAGGTGAGAGGTGGTCTCACCCGTGAAGCGCCCTCGCTTCCCAAGCTGAGAGCGCGAGTTCGATTCTCGTCACCCGCTCCACGCGAAACCCCCAGGCCATCGGCCCGGGGGTTCTTTGTTGTCCAGTCCAATTTGAGGGTGGCGTGGCCCTCTGCGTGCCCTAAGTGCAGGCCAACGGCCCCTGTCGAAGCTTTCGTGCGCCGGCTCAGCCGAGTCGAGGTCGCATCGTCTCGAATAGGGAGACGCGTTTCGTGTGATCCGCGCCACTTGTGTCGCTCATGGGCGGGAAGTCACTCCCGCAAAGCAATTGCGCTCACGGCCACAGCGGGTAAGGCCAGCAGCCAGAATCGCGGCGTATCGACACGGTGCCGGAGGCCCTACCAAGTCAGCTGGCTGGGCCTCCGCTCGCACGACTCACCGCACGACCGACAGGTGGGATCGGTCGGCCTTGCCGACGCGATGCCGCCCCTCTCCTGCCTGCGTGGTGACGACCAGGCCGAAGACAAGGTCATTGAGGTCGGCCGGCTGGAGATGCAGCTCGCGGGCGATGTCCGTGAGATGCATGCCTTCCCTCCGCAGGGCCGTGAATACCTTGCCGAGCACCTGGGAGCTCTCGCGGATCACACCGCTGTTGGGCTCGGACTTGCGGTAGCCGAGGCGCCCGAGTTCCACACAGTGAGTCCGGTACTGCCACTCGGTGGTCAGGCCAAGCTCGTGCAGCCGATGAGCCAGAGCCATGGCAGCCACCTTCCAGCGGCGCTTGGCCTGAAGGATCCAATTGGTGCTCGCGCCGCGTGGGGCGTGGGCGAGGACGTCCGCTCGTGGCATGAGGAGGGCTGCCGCGAACCGGTGGGCCTCGGCTTCAGCCTGAGGGCCGTGCGGCATCTGCTCTTCGCCGTGGAGGACCAGGTGTCCGAGTTCGTGGGCCGCATCGAAACGCCCACGTTCTGCGGTCTTCTCGGTGCTCAGCAGCACGAACGGTAGCCCGCGATCCCAGAAGGAGAAAGCGTCGACCTCGGGGCAGTCGCGGGACAGCGAGAAGACTCGTACGCCATGCGCCTCAAGGAGATGCACGACGTTCGGGATCGGCGCATTGCCGAGACCCCAGCGAGCCCTCACCAGCATCGCGGCTTCCTCCGCCGGCACATCGGCACCCGCCGCCTCTCCGGGGTGGGGAATCTGCTCTTCGCCCAAGCCGAGGCGGCTGAAGGAAGTGAGCGACGGGATGTCGGGAGCGGGCAGGCGGAAGTGTCCGCCGATCCAGTCCTGAAGAACGCGCGCCAACCGTCCAGAGCTGAGGGCGATGTCCCGCTGTGAGGCGGTCATCTTGCTCAGAGCCCGGAAGCTGACCGAGCCGACGGTCAGCTCGGCGACCTCGTCGGCGTCGAAGAAGGAGGGCGGAAACTCCAAGGCCGCTGCGATCGCCTTCAATGAGGGCGGGCTGGGCGCGGCCCGCCCGTTCTCGTAGTCGGACAGCCTGCGCGGCGTCAGGCCGGCCATCTGGGCGAGCCGGGTGACGGTCAGTCCTCGACGCTTGCGCGCCAGGACCAGCCGGGATGCGGTGGTCATGGGAGGAGCCAAGTGGTGTGGTGGTGCTGGGTCGTCAGGACAGGCGCTCGATCGGAATGTCGATGCCCCCCTGGTCGTCGTCGATGTCTTCGACGAACGGGGTGAAGCCCTCGAAGTCGATCCAGGGGAGAATGATCCGCTCGTGCCAGCTGCTGATCTTGCCACGGTTGCCTGGAGCGTTCGGGAACGAGAGCTCGGCGTGGAGCCGCGTCCCCTGGTCGGTCCTTGCGTGGTGATAGAGCAGGAACCAGGTCGGGATGCCGTCACCGACGTCCTGCTGCTCAGGCTCCGCATCACGCTCGCCGAACAACAGCAGTTGCCGGTTGGCCTCCACCCTCTTCATCACCGCGTTGCCCTTCGGGTAACGCGTGGAGGGCGTCAGCGCTGCGTACCCCGTCTCCGCGCTTCCGCTGGAGGCCGTGATCGCGAATTCGCCAGAGGGTGCGACGAGGAGCGGGACATTGCTGGGGCTGGCACTGGTCCAGCCCTTCGGGATGTAGGTCTCCCGCAGGAAACGGATCGTGCGGCCCCAGAAGATGTTGCCGGGCAGCGAGACCGGGTCCAGCGGCGTGCAGAAACTGCGCTCCGCTTCGGCCCGACGCAGAGCGTCCTCGATCGCCTCGACCGACAGCCCGAGCTCGGCAAGCCGATCACGGACCCGAGGGTTCTCCGCGTGCACGACAGCCATGACCAGCCCTCCTGGCTCACCCTACCGACTTCCGGAAACTCTCCCTCATATGAGGTGGAAAATCAAGAAGCAGGGCTGGTCATGGTGGCCGTTGTCGACTCGGACGGGCCGACGTCACGCCTCATAGGCCCCCGCCTCATCGGTGCCGGTCGCACGCATCTGAGCCCGCACCTCGGCATCGATCCCCTGAGCCAATCTGCGCTGATGCTTCGCCGTCGAGTGCTGGTAAATCAGCTGCGCCCGCTCCGAGGACTGGCCCGCGCGGACCATGAGGTCCTTCAGCTTGGCACCGGTGTCGGCGGCGAGGGTGTTGCCGGTGTGGCGGAGGTCGTAGAAGCGGAAGGTGTCCGGCATGCCGACCTTCCTCCTGGCCTTGCGCCACTTCCGGCCGAAGGTCGAACGGCGGAACGGGGCGCCCTTCTCACCTACGATGAGCAGGCCGCCCGGCTCCTTCTCCGCGAACCACTGAAAGTGCCGGCGTAGCTCCGGCAGCAGGAAGTTCGGCAGATAGACGGTGCGCTTAACGCGCCAACGCCTCCCGTACCGCCGTACGCGACGCCCTGGCCAAGCTGATCGCCGACGGCGAACTGGTGCAGCTCGCCGGCCGCAAAGGACCCCGTGGAGAGACGTACTACCACCTCCCGGCCGCCGACCGGTACCTGGCGGAACAGGCCGCCGCGGGGGAACAGGATCCGACCCTGCCGGGGGATCAGAATGCGGCCCACTGGGGGCGGGAATCCGGCCCTGCTGATCCCCTAAAAGGGGGACCGGAATTCGGCCCCGGGCAACGGAATTCGCCCCCCCGGGGGGATACGGATTCCGAGCCGTCAGGGGCAGGGATTCCGACCCCCAGAGTGCGGCCATGCCGGAGTCCGGCAGTGCTGAGTGCGTCCTTCTGCACGCCACCCGAAGCGGGCCCCGCGCGCCGTACGAGCCCTGCGGCTTGTACAGCATCCGTACGGCCGTCACGCGGTAGCGTCTTCAAGAGGCCGAGCGAGAGGGAGCACGCAGCATGCCGCAGCCCGTCGAGACCGCGGACCGCCAAGCCAAGCAAGGGCTCATCCTGGACTTCGCCGGGGTGCTGACCGCCAATCCGCTCGCCGTGCACCGCGCCTGGTGTGAGTCGGAAGGGCTTCCCCCGGAAGCATGGCGCGCCACCCTCAACGACGACCCTGAAGGCCGGCGGCTTTACACGGCACTGGAGATCGGTGAGATCGGCCAGGAGGAGTGGAACAAACGCACCGCAGCCCTTCTCGGTGCGCATGTCGCACCGGACAACCTGATGGGGCGCGCTTGGGCCACGGTGCCCCCAGCTCGGCGGATGGCCGCGCTCGCACGAGCTGCCAAGAGCGCGGGGTACCGTCTCGCTCTCCTGTCGAACAGCTTCGGCACGAACCCCTTCAACCCATACGAGCAGGCAGGCATTTGGGACCTGTTCGATGTGCACGTCATCTCCGAGCAGGTCCGCATCGCGAAGCCCGACCCTGCCATCTATGAGCTGACGTTGGAGCGTCTCGGGCTTCCTGCGCAGGCGTGCGTGTTCGTCGATGACCACCCTCGGAATCTGCCACCTGCCGAAGCCCTGGGCATCACTACCGTCCTGGCGACGGATGAATCCACAACGGTGGCCGAGCTTGAGGCACTGCTCGGCGTGAGCGCCGCGCTTTCCGTCTAGCGGCGACTTCCAGCCAACTCACTGTGCAGGCGGTGTCCATGGGTGTTGCCGGTCGTAATGCAGTGGGTACGGTCCGTGCCTGGCCGGTCGGGGAGGGAGTTGCTGCGATGCAGTGGTCCGAGTACAGCACCGCTGAACGGCTCAAGAGGCTGCGCGGTGCCATGACGCAGGAGCAGTTGGCTGAAGCGGCAAACGTCTCCGTGGGTGTTGTGCGGAAGTTGGAACGGGGTGGCACCGCTTCCCTTCCTTCGCTTCTGTCCATCGCCTCTGCGCTTGGGACGGACATCGCCGTGCTCCTCGGCCAACAGGCGCCTCGTCGCGCCATGGACCGTGACGAGCGTGCAGCGCTGCGCGCGCTGTCTGCTGCCACCCACGATGCCGCGATCGGCATCCCCACCGACACTGAGCCGGGAACCGTCGAAGAACTCAGCGGTGTCGTTCGTCGTGCTGACGCGGCGTATTGGGCCGGCCGCTACACCGAGCTCGGCGCGCTGCTCGGTGCCTTGCTGCCCGAAGCTCGCGCCCGATACGACGCTGCAGACGCCGATGAGCGGGAGGCCGCGGCCGGCGTCCTGGCCGATGTCTTCCAGACTGCCGGTATGGCCGCGAACGTGTGGGGTTCACGGGACCTGGCCTATGCGGCGCTCACCTACGGTCGGCAGATCGCCGTCCAGGCCGGCGACGATCTGCGGGATGCCCACCTGGCCGCTACCACAGCGTGGGTGAATCTCCGGGATGGGCGGACCGCGCAGGGCCTCGCGCTCGCCGCGGCCCAGGCCGACCGGATCGAGCCGAAGATGTCCGAGCACGATCCGGACCGGCTGTCGGTGTACGGGCAGCTCGTCACGAACGCTGCCGTGGCCGCGTCCCGGGGTGGCGCCGCGCCGGACACCGCGCGGGAGTACCTCTCCCAGGCGCACGCAGTCGGCGCCCGCCTCGGGGCGGAGCATGCTCGGGGTCGGCATGCCCAACCATTCGGGCCGCTCTACGCCGCCACGCAGGCGATGAGTATCGCCGTCGCCCTCGGCGACACCGGCGGTGCGCTCCGGCTCATGGACACGATCCGGCTGGACGACACGGTGCCCCTCGCCACTCGGGCCAGGTACGGCCTGGACGTGGCGTTAACACACGCGGAGTGCCGTCGGTGGGATCAGGCTGCCGACACCCTGGAAAAGGTCTGCGGCATGGCGCCGGGGTGGGTACGGCACCAAATGCTGCCCGGAGTGATCATCTCTCGCCTCGCCGGCGTGTCCGTCGCGCGGCTCCGCGGGCTCGCCCACGCAGCCGGTGTACCCCTCGCCGTGCGCTGACTGCCCACCGCCACGCCCCGTAGCAGCCCCGGGAGCCGCCATCAGGCCCACTGCCACGCTCCATGGCAGTCCTGCCGCAGGACGACAGCGCAGCAGCACGGGACATGGCAGCCCAGCGCCACACGACTTGCTGGCGCCGCCACGAGCCGTGCCTGTCCCGCGCACAGGATCGACAGCACGCTGAGCGCATGCCGAAATCCCCATCCGGCGGCATCGGGCACGTGCCGGTCGCCGTCTACTCCTGTGCGGCCGAGTCGGCCGCTATCCGCGAGGCCGAGCGGCGTGCACGCCATTACGCTGATACCCGGCACTGGCATGTGGCCGGCACCTGGTCCGATGACGACCCGAGCACGGCCTTGGACGCCCGCCCGGCTTGGGCGGCCGTCACGAGCGCACTGTCCTCCGGTCTGATCCGCGGCATCGTCGTCGCCGGAATCACCCACCTCGCCGAAGACGCCGGTCAGTTCGCTGCGCTCGGCGTCCTCATCCGTGACCGTGGCGGCTTCCTCGCCGAGGCGACGTCACCGCCGGCCCGCCAGACGCCGGGGCAGCACGAACGCCGCCGCATCTTGCTCGAAGTCTCCTCGGGCTGGTGGCTGTGGGGAGACCTCGTGCCGGGAGCCGCCTCGTGACCCGGGCACGGGCGGAGGTCGGTGACCTGGTCTCGGACGCTAACGGACGTCGCGCCATCGTCACCGACATCAGGCAGAGCACCGACTGGGTCCTGCGTCCGGAGTCGGGCAGCCCCACGACTGAGTGGGAGACGGGCGAGCCCGGCACCCTCGACGTCATCGAGACGCGCGCAGACCGCCTGAGCCGAGAGAAGACCACCTGATGCGCAGCCGCCACAAGCCCCGTGGCGGAGCCGTTGACTCCGTCGAGCGGTTCTGCGTCGGCGTGTGGTTCACCGGCCACCTCGCTGCCGCAGTCACGCTCAGCACGCTGATTACCAACGACCATCAGGACCTCGCCACCAGCCAGCGACCGACGGTCAGCCAACCGGACGCCAGCCCGGACGAGGCCGACCGCGCGTTCTAGCCCCCCTGCGCTTCGCTGCCAGCTCAGCCGCTGGGCGGGCGCTGACGGCTCACAGCTCATCACCAGATCACTTCCCCAGACCACGCCCGGAAGGCGGACCCGCCATGTACGCATTCGGCATCTGCATCGACCGGCACTACCTCACCCCCGGCCTCGCCACGATCACTTCCCTGGCGGACAGCCTCAGCCCCCGCGCCCGCAAGGCGGCAGCCCTGCGCTTCCTCACCTTCGACCTCGGAGCGCCCCAGGTGCAGCTCCTGGCCCACCTCGCCAAACGGGTCGGCTTCGGCTCCTTTGCCCTGGCCCACCGTTCCCCGCTGCGCTCCGCGCGGATGGCGGACACCTCGTACATCACGGTCACCACCTATCTGCGCTTCGAGTTCGCTCCCGAGTTCGTCCGCCGCCCGTACCTGATCTACGTGGACGCCGACGTCCTGGTCCGCGGCGACCTGACCGCCCCGCTCGACGCTCTCCGCCCCGGCGAGGTCGGCGCCGTACGCGACGAGTTCAACCCGGCAGTCGGCCGCTGCCCGGCCCTACCGGGCGCCGCGGAACGCTGGCCGCGTCTGAGGGACCGCCCCTACTACAACGCCGGTCTCCTGTGGGCTCACACCGCCGATCTGCCGCGTATTCGCCACGGTGTCGAGCAGGCCCTGGGCAGACATCGGCAGCACATCCTCCACAACGACCAAGACGCCCTGAACCTGTGGCTCCTCCACGCCGGCCGCGTGCGGGCGGTCGACGCCGCGTACAACCGGTTCGAGGTGGGCCGGTACCTCGAACGCGGTGACTGGGTACGCCGCGTCGTCACCCGCCCCCTGCGACCGGATCCGGCCGCCCGCCTCATCCACTTCGTCGGCCCGGAGAAACCTTGGCAGGCGGACTGTCCCGATACGGACGACGTGCGGGAGTACCGCACTGTCCTGAAGCGGGCCCTGCGGCACGTCCGCGCGCTGGGCGCGGCACATCCCGAGCCGGCGGGGCTTCGATGAACGCGCCGCCCGCGATGGTCTCCCGCGCGTGCAGCACCCTGCTCGGAACACCCGCCCGGACCGCGGGGCGCTTGTCGGCGGCCTCCCGGACGGCCGTGTTCCGAGCCGGCCTCCGCGACGGCCGCAGCGTGATCGTGAAGCTGTACGACCACACTGCTCGCCGCAACGCGCTGACCGAGGCCGCCGCCATCCGTGCGGCTGGTGTCGCTGTGCCTGTCCCGCAGGTGCTCGGCAGCGGCACCATCTCCAGCGAGGGGACCACCGCGCTCATCACCTCTGACCTCGGCGGACACACCCTGGGTGCCACCGTGCGCTCCGGTGACATCCCACATGCCCAAGCCCTCAAAGACCTCGGTGGCCTTCTCGCTCGCTTGCACCGAGCACCGGTCGAGCAGACGGTGCCCCGCCGCCCGTTCTTCGACTCGGTCTCCTCCCTGGCCCGCCGCTGCCCACCCGACCTGCTGAACCGGATCGGTCCCGCCCTCGCCGTCATCGCCGACACGCCGGAGCGAGCACCCAGCGTGTGGTGCCACGGCGACATCCACTTCGAAAACGTCGTCCTCTCCGGCCCGCGCGGCACGCGCTACCTGGTCGACTTCACCGATGCCGCGCCGGGCCGGCGGGAGGCAGACGTCGCCCACGCCCTCGTCATGACCGCGGCCCACACCCCATGGGACCGCCGCACGCTGCTCGACGCCTACGCGGCGCCCCTGGACAACACCCGGCTCTCGGCCTGGGTGGTCGTTCACACCGCCCGCTGCTGGGTCCACGCCTCGCCCGGTACCAGCCGCCGCTTGTGGTCGGACCGCCTGACCGACCTGACCCGTCAGACACCGCACCTCTTCCGCACGCTACGCAGCGAAGGGACACCTCGATGACCAGCCCTGGACTGACGGTGGTCATTCCAGCCCACAACGAAGCCACCTACCTGCCCCGCTACCTCCCCACCGTCCTCGCCTCCCTCGAACGATGGCAGGAGACGAGCGGCGAACGAGGAGAGGTGATCGTGGTGGACAACGCCTCCACCGACGCCACCGCCGACATGGCCGCCTCCTACGGCGTCCGAGTGATCAGCGAGACCGTCCGCAACATCGGCCGGGTACGCAACACCGGCGCGGCTGCCGCCGAAGGCCGCAGGCTCTTCTTCACGGACGCCGACGTCGCCCTGCCCATGGAGGCGATCACCGCCGCGGCCACCGCCATGGACAACGGCGCCGCCGGCGGGGCCATCCCACCCCTCTACACACCCAAGCGGCTCGGCGCACGACTGCTGTGCGCCTACTGGGACCACTACCGCACCAACCACGGCGGCGCACAGGGCGTCGCCCAGTTCGCCACCGCAGCAGCATTCCGCGCGGTCGGCGGATACCGCGACGACCTGTTCATGAGCGAGGACGTCGAGTTCTTCCACCGTCTGACGGCCCACGGCCGCATCAAGAACGCACCGGTCGTGATCCTCGATGAGCTGCGCGTACGCCCCTCCACCCGCCGTTACGACCAGTGGTCCAGCCTCCGGATGCTGTGGTGGCAGAACCCCGTCACCGCCCGGCTGCGGCTCAACTCCCCGCACATGTGGCGCCACTGGTACCAGACCACCGTCCGATGACCCCGGAGCCCGCCATGACCGTGACGCTGCCCGTACCGGATGCAGGGGGGATCTACACCTTCCCCGACGACCTCATGCACGCCCACCACCAGTGGACCGAGCACCTGTCCGAACGCCACCGCGCGCAGGACCGCCAGATCATCGAGCTCAGGGCGCCGCACAGCGGGCACCGCTACTTCATCGAGATGCGGCGCCCGACCGGCCGCCCTGTGCTCGCCATCGAACCGCACCACGACGACTTCGCCCTGTCCGCCTCCGGAACCTTCCTGGGCCATCCCCGGCCGCTCACCGTGGCCACGGTCTTCACCCGCTCGACCAGCGTCCACCCGACCCTGGAGGACACCTACGGCACCGAGACCGTCGTATCCGACCTGCGCAGCCGGGAAGGCGCGGCTGCCCTGGCACCCTTGGCCGCCGACCGGATCCTCCTCGGCCACAAGGACGCCGAGCCCCCGTACCACCCCTTCGACCAGGACCGCCTGGACCGGATCACGGACGCACTCCGCGAGATCGTCGAAGCCCACCCCGACGCCGAACTCCTCGCCCCGGCCGCCGTCACCCGCCACCCCGACCATCTCCTCGTGCACGCGGCAGCAGTACGACTCGGATGCCGCTGGTTCTGGGAAGACCTCGGATTCTGGGCCACCTACGCCCTGGCCGGCTGCGACCAGCACCTCTTCCGAGCGCGTACCGGCCACGCGCTCGTACCCGAGCTGGTCGACATCACCGACGTCGTGCTCGACAAGGTCACGGTGCTGCACATGCACGGCTCTCAGATGCACCCTGCCCGGAAGATGTACCGGCCGATCCGGCACGCATGGACCACGGCGGCCGGCCTCCTGAGCGGCACGGGGATGTTCGCGGAACGCTTCTACCGGACGGAGTCTCTATGAAGATCATCGCGCTCGAAGGCCCCTCGTACGCCGGGAAGTCCACCGTCATTGGCCACCTGCGCACGCGCGGCATCGAGGAGCGGGCCTTCGTCTCGGACTGCTACGTCCAGCACATCGACCGCCGCGCCGACATCCCGCCCGCCCGCACCGCATCCGCAGCCGAACAGCTCGCCGCGTTCGAGACGTTCATGGGCATCGAAGGCGCTCGCGTGCGCAAGGCACTCGTCAGCGTCAAGCCCGTCGTCCTCCTGGACCGTTCGGTGGACACCCTCCTGGCCCACGCGCACGCGCTGGACGCCCTGTTCGGCTACGACGTCCACCACCGTCTGCGCGACCGCCTCCAGGAGCTTTCTTTCCTGCGCCCCCACCACACCCTCTACCTCGACGTGCCGGCCGAAGAGCTGGCCCTGCGACGCAAGGCGGCCGGGCACACGGCGGCCGAGTCCGAGTACTTCCTTCACGAGCCAGCGTTCCTCGCCCACGCTCGGGACTACTTCGTCTCCGCAGGGCAGCCACCCGTGTCGAGGGAAGTGACCGTCATCCCCGCCGACACCAATCCCGATGCGGTCGCGCATGCGGTGGAGGCCCTCGTCACGTACTGGACCAGGTGACCGACTCATGCCCACAGCCCTCTTCGCGTGGCGACGCACCCCACCGCCGTTCCTCATCGGCGGAGCCGAGGTCACCCAGCAACTCCTCGCCGAGGAACTCGCGGTAGCCGGATGGCGCATCATCTACCTCGGCTCCTACCAAGCGCCCTGGGACCAGGCCCCACAGGCCGCCCAGATGCGGACCTGCCTGGACGAGCACGACACCGCGTACGAGGAATCCCAGGAGGAGCTGCGCTACAGCTGGAACGGAGTGGACTGCCTCGCCGTACCGCAGCAGAGAATCACGACAGCTCTCCGGAGCCTGCTGACCCAGGCACGACCGGATGTGGTGTTCACCTCACAGGAAGGCGCGGCCGACATCGCCGCTCAAGCCCGGCCCGCCGCCCTCGTCGCAGGAATCCTGCACTCGATCTCCAAGACGGGACTCGGGGTCCTCTCCGGCAGCCCCCATCATGGTCTGGCCGTCTCCGAATTCGTTCTCCGGCAAGCGCCTCCGACCGACGGCACGCGGCTGTCCGTCCTGTACCCGCCCTTCACACTGCCGGAGCCAGGGCACCACCGGCGTGGGCGAACCGATGCCGTGCTCATGGTCAACCCGATCCCGCCAAAAGGCGCCGACCTCCTGCACCAGCTGATCCGTCGCATTCCCGAACAGCACTTCACTCTGGTCGAAGGCTGGTGGAACACCGCCGAGCAGTTCGCCGGCTACCCCAACGTGACCTATGTGCCCAGGGTCTACGACATGAGTCCCCTCTACCGCAGCCACCGCCTCCTGCTCGTGCCGTCCGCGGTGGGAGACGCCTTCCCCCGCGTCATCATCGAAGCCGCGCTGCACGGGACTCCGAGCGTCGGCAGCGACCGGGGCGGCATCCCGGAAGCCATAGGCGACGCGGGCATCGTGCTTCCCGCCGAGGCCGGCGTGGAAGAGTGGGCGCAGGCCATACGCACCGCTGACCACCACACCCTGGGGGAGCAGGCGCGGCGACGAGCGATGGCATTCACCCGCCCCCGCCTGCCGCACCTCGAACGCCTCGGGATCTACCCTGCGGCGAACGCGTCCTCGACCTGATCCAGCCGGTCAGTCCACCAGTGCAGCAGCGCCTCGTCCGCGGTGAACAGCTCATCGAAGGAGAAGTCACCGCGGTCGTAGTGGAACTCCAGCTGCCAGAAGTCCGTCATCCGCTTCCACCACAGCCGACGAGCACCGTCCACCAGCGCAGACGGCTCCAGCGGCACCACCGACCGATACCCGCCGACGAAGGCAGACACCCGCGCCAGGTCGAACACCCCGCCCACTCCAAACTGCACCTGCGCCGTCCGTACGACCTCTTCCGCGTACGGGCGCACCGCGATCCGGTCCCAGTCCAGGACGGCGGCAAGTGCCCCGTCTTCCCAGAGCAGATTGCGGTACTGCACGTCGCCATGCGTCCACCCGTGGTCACCCTGAGGTGTCGTAGATCGCGGACGGCGATCGGCGTGCTTGAAGATGAGGGCCTTCCGGTGGTCCAAGGCAGCAGCGGCTGCTTGGTCGAAGTCGCTGCCGGTGCCCTTGTCGCGTACGGCTGCGGACAGCCGCTCGGCCTTCTCCACCGCTCGCTCCGGCGAGGTGATGTCCGCGATGATCGTTTCGGGCACCCCTGGCAGCAGCCCTCGGCCACAAGCCCTGCTTAGGCTCACGTGCAGGCGCCCCAGGTGCGCGCCCAGCGCACTCACCAGCGCCGGGCCGAGGTCGACACCTCGGACATGTGAGCCGGCCACCCACGGGAACAGGCACCAGGCGCCACCTCCGACCTGCGCCACCAGCGACCCCGAGGCCGAGGGTACTGCGGCACTCACCGGGACTCCGTCGGCGGCGAGGGCCGCCAGCACCCGGAGATTGCGCTGCAACCGCTCCGGCGAGACATCCGTGACCCGCTTCAAAGCGAACTGCCCGGCAAGCGTGTCCAGCCTCCAGTTCGCATTCATCAGCCCATCGGCGAGATAGCGACGCTCCCGCACGCCTCCGAGATCGAAGGCATCGATCAACTCTGAGAGCGCACTGTCGGGGATGTCGCTTCGGGCTGCCACGGTGGCATCAATCACCCCACGGACGATACGCGAGCACGCCCCATCTGAGCACAACGATCACCTGGGTGCCTGCCACACTTCCTGGGCGCTTCCACCCCGTCGTCAACAATGCCGCCCTCAGTCACTCCTTTCGGCGATCACTGGGCTGATCGACTTCGCAGAGGCCGACTGTGTCGCGACATTCGCAGGTGGCGGACACAACATCGCACGCCGCAGGCAGCCCCGACTCTTCCCCGGACAATGAAGCCGTCCCCGCAGGCAGGACTTCGGCTGGCACCGCGGCACGTACGGTTCCCACCCGTGCGCCGGGTGCTCGCACCTCAGGCGACGTGGCAGGCGCGCCGTTTGGCGGCCGGGTTCGGGAGCAGGTCAGTGGTCTGAGGTTTGCATTCCCCTGACGGGACGGCGCGGCACCGAAGAAGCGCAAATCCGCCGTGCACTCGAAGATGGGGCACACGGAGGGAACGGGTGCTCAATTGAGGCCCGTCAACCACTGCTCCTCACGCCAGTGCACGCCGCTGGGCCTGCGGTTTCACGTCAAGCTATGCAAGAACGAACGGGGAGATCCCTCAGCCTGATGTTCCCTGGAAACGCTGCCGGACGGTGCGTCGCATGCACCGCACACAAAGCTTTCGGTCCGACTACGCCGCCGCACTGCCCTGATCACCACTTGCCGGCATCCGCAGCGTGTGATCACCGAAGTCGGCAACCAAGTCCAACCTGCCACCGAGCGCTTCGACGTAACGTGCGATGACATCGAGAGTGGCGCCCTCGCCGTGCTCGATCTGGGACACGCGAGCGATGCTCACACCCATACGGGCAGCCACATCCCTCTGGGCCAGCCCGTACTGCTTGCGCGTCTCAGCGAGTTGATGACCACGGGCTTCCGCCAGCAGTCGACGTGAACCGGCTTCCACCTCAGCGGGATCCACACCGGCCGAGTACAGCTCCTGCTCCAGGGTCTCCCAGTCCTGCGGGGTCTTCTTGGGCATGCTTACTCCTCAGTCCTCCGTGTCACCGGTGTAGTCGCGGTAGAGCTGTTCAGCCAGAGGAATGTTGTCGCGGTACCAGCGCTCCCAGTTTCCTGCCTTGTCTCCCCCGAGGAGTAGCAGGGCTGAACGAGTCGGATCAAAGGCGAAGATGATCCGGATCTCGGACCGGCCACCTGACCCCGGCCTCAGCTCCTTGAGGTGATGCAGTTCCGATCCCTTCAGCCGGTCCACGAGGGGACGCCCCAGGGTGGGGCCTGCGTCACGCAGAGCGGCAACGGCCTGGGCGACCTGGGAGGCGGAACCGAGATTCTCCTTGATCAGCTGCCTGAACCGTTCCGCAATACTCATCGGTGGCCTTGATCGCCCAGCTCAAGACGGCTCCCCTCGACACCAGCATCATGAGTTTAAGGTTTTCCTTAAACAGCGGTAAGCCGACTGTTCCGGCGTTGACCCCACCAACAGGGCTCTCCTGAACCACCAATCCGGGTGGGAGGTCCTGAATCCTCACCACACTCAGAAGCTCACGCCACGCGCGAACAATGGCACCCACGTCCATCAGGAGTGCTCGCACTTGGTGGAGCAGCACGCGAATCACCAACAGTCCCGCGAGGGCGCCGCATCCTGCGGTGATCCACTCCATCGCGCTGCCTCCTCACCTCGGACAGCAGGGTCCTCACGTTGAGGACTGAGTCTTCACCTGGAAGGTGAATCTCTCGGTCTTGAGTCGCGGCATCTCGCCGCGCTCACCACCCTGGGCACCAAGCTGCCCGCCATGGAGATCGAAGTCTGCAGCGTAAAACCAGCTTTTTGTGATCTCCCGAACCAGGGCAGAGGATCGGCATCCATGTGCAGTCGTGACGACTTCCCTCAGTCGGCCTACGTGCCGACGAGCCCCGAGCACAGAGATGGCGACGCAGGGACGACACTCCTCCACCTCGTGACCTCGTGACCTCGTGCCCACAGCGTGCCCTTCAGAGCGGGCAACTACGGTCAACAGCGGTGCCACCAGTCCCTCACTCCTGCCGCAGCACAACGAATCTGCCCAGGTCAGCAGCCATACAGCCACGCAAGCGCCATCGCTTCCCAAGCCGAGAACGCGAGTTCGATTCTCGTCACCCGCTCCAATCCAAACCCCTTGGTCTTCGACCCGGGGGTTCTTTGTTTGCCCGGGTCGCGCGGGCGGCAGGGGGTGGCCTCGCCCTGTGTGCGCCGTAGCGGAACTGACCCCGGCGGCAGGCCGGAGGGTCCGTCAGTACACGGGTTTCAGCTCCTGGAGAGCTTCCGCCCGAAAGCCGGAAGCGGAAACGTTCCAAGGCCGAGCAGTTCACGCGGCTTCGGCCGTGCGTAGAGCGGCCCGTGCTGCCCAGTAGCCCGACATTCCGTGTGCCCCGGCTCCGGGGGGCGTGGCGGCCGAGCAGATGAAGACCCCGTCGACTCCGGTGGCGTAGGGGTGCAGCGTGACGCGGGGGCGGAACAGGAGGTGCAGCGGGTCGTTGGAGCCCCCCACGATGTCGCCGCCGACGTAGTTGGCGTTCTTGCGGGACATCTCGGTGGTGCTGCACACGGCCGTGCCGCGGACGCGGTCGCGGAAGCCGGGCGCGAAGCGCTCGATCTGGGCGACGATCGCCTCCGTCGCGTCCCCGGTGTAACCGGCCGGTACGTGGGCGTAGGTGTAGAACGGGTGCACACCGTCGACGGACCGCGACGGGTCGGCGACGTATTGCTGTGCCGCCAGGACGAACGGCCGGTCCGGCATACGGCCGCGGGCGACGGTCGCCTCGGCCGACGCGATCTCCTCGAACGTGCCTCCGACGTGGACCGTGCCGGCGTGGCGGCTCGGTTCGTGCGTCCACGGCACACCGCCCTCGACGGCGAAGTCGACCTTGAAGGCGCCCGGGCCGTGGCGGTAGGCACGGTAGGCGCGTGCGACGTGTCGTGGAAGTCGGTCGCCGATGATGTCGGCCGCGGCGCCGGGGGCGGTGTCGAGCATGACCAGGTCGACGGGTCCGAGTTCGTCAAGGCTGGTGACCGTGCGCCCGGTCTCGAACAGCACGCCCCGCTGCTTCGCCGCGGCGATCATCGCCGTGGAGATGGCGGCCGAGCCTCCGACGGCGGCGCCCCAGCCGTAGCGGTGGGCGGCGGTGCCGAGTGCCACGCCGATGGCCGAGGACGCGAGGGTGCCGAGCGGGCGGAAGGCGTGCGCGGCGAGCCCGGCGAGCAGGGCGCGGGCCTCGTCCTGGTGCCAGCGTCGGGCCAGGAGCGAGGCGGGCAGCCCGGCGTACAGCCCGAACCGGCCGAGGTGGAGCGGATGCCTCGGGATGTGGAGCACCGGTCGCAGAAACTCGTCGGCGATCGTGTCGAAACGGTCGGTCAGCGAGCCGAACACGCGGGTCCAGGTGCGGCCGTCACGTCCTCCGAGGTGACGGCCGGTCTCCTCGACGGAGCGGTAGGCGGCGGCGCCGTGTCCGTGGTCGAGCGGGTGGGAGTACTGCACCGGCGGTTCCGCCCACGACAAGCCGTGCTCGGCGAGATCGAACGCCTGGGAGAACCGCGTGGCGACCGCCAGTGGGTGGATCGCCGCGCACACGTCGTGCACAAGTCCCGGAAGGGTCAGTTCAGCCGAGCGTGTGCCGCCTCCCAGGGTGTCGGCGGCCTCGATGACCCGCACCCGCACCCCGGCGTCGGCCAGTACGAGCGCGGCCGCGAGTCCGTTGGGACCGCTGCCGACCACGACTGCGGTCGTCACGACGTCTCCTCGCCCGGGCTCATGGCTGATGCGCCCGCCGAAGCGATGGTCGCACGCAGACGCGGTTTGTCGAACTTGCCGACGGGGTTCTTCGGCACCTCGTCGACGAAGGTCACCGAGGTCGGCAGTTTGAACTTCGCGATCCGCTGCGTCAGGAACGCGACGAGTTCGTCCTCGTCGAGGGTCGCACCCTCCCGCAGGGCGACGAACGCGACGGGCTCCTCGCCCATGACCGGATGGGGGCGGCCGACGACCGCGGCCTCGAGGACGGCGGGGTGCGCGTGAATGGCGTGCTCGATCTCCTGGGGGTAGATGTTCTCACCACCACGGATGATCATGTCCTTCATCCGGTCGACGATCCGCAGGTAACCGTCCTCGTCAAGGATGCCGACATCGCCGGTGTGCAGCCAGCCGTCCTTGAGGGCCTGGGCGGTCTCCTCGGGCCTGTTGTGATAGCCACGCATCACCGTGGGCCCCTGGATGACGACTTCGCCGCGCTCACCCCGCGGCACGAGAGTGCCGTCGGGGGCCATGACGGCAACCGTCTGTCCGGGGAGGGCGACGCCGACCGTGCCGGGCTTGCGGACCCCGTCGAGCGGGTTGCTCGTCGAGGCGCAGGTGCCCTCCGAGAGCCCGTACCCCTCGATGAGCAGCACTCCGAAGCGTTCCTCGACCCGGCTGATGAGCGCGCCCGGCATCGGAGCCGCTCCGCAGGCGACGAAGCGCAGCGAACTGGTGTCCGGCTCGACCTCGGCGGGCAGGTTCGCGAGCATTGTGTAGATCGCCGGGACTCCCGAGAAGTAAGTGGGACGCGCGGCTTCGAGGGTCGCGAAGAAGGTCCGCGGGTCGAAGCGCCCGGCGATGGTCGCCCGGCCACCCGCGCGCAGGGGCGACAGCACGCTGACCACGATGCCGTTCACGTGGAACAGCGGCAGGATCAGCAGGCTGTGGTCGTCCTCGTCGAGTGACAGCGCCTCGACCATCGTGGCGGTCATCGCGTCGAGGTTGGCGTGGGTGAGCTCGACCCCCTTGGGGCGTCCGGTGGTGCCACTCGTGTAGACGAGCAGGGCCAGGTCGTCCAGGTCCGGTTCGGCCAGGCTCACGTCGACGCCCGCGCGGGGCGCGGTGAGGTCCTCGGGCGCGAGCGTCGTGGCGCCCTCCAGCGACAGGCCGTCGTGGGTGACCAGCACGCGCGCCCCGGAGTCGGCGACCTGGTACCCGGCCTCACCGTGGGCCAGGGCGGGGTTCACCGGTGTGACGGCGGCGCCGAGGCGCCAGGCGGCGAAGAGCGTGACCACGAGGTCCACGCGGTTCGGCAGTCGGACCGCGACCACCGTGCCGCGAGCCACTCCGTGGGTCGCGAACACGCGGGACGCTGCTTCGACCCGTGCCGCGAACGCCTGGTTGGTGAGCGTGCCGACCGTCTCGTCGGAGAGGCACGGGCCGTCGGGCCTGGCGCCGGCGCGCTCCGAGGGGAGAGAAGCGAAGTGCATGGGACGTCCTCCGGGAGGAGAGGGGGTGGCGGGCGAGAGGTCAGACCGGGGTCTCGTCAGGCCGGTTCGCGTTCGTTCCCAGGGCCTGCCGACGCCGGTATCCGGCGGCGGTCCAGGTGACGTCCAGCGGGACGGGACCGTTGGGCAGCCACGGCTGCTCCGCCACGCAGTCGGCGACCTTCCATGTGCCCCGCTCGACCACGCCCAGCGCGGCGTCGATCACCTGGTACCGCTGGGTGCGCCGGTGGATGGGCTGGGACTCGGCCCAGACCACGAGCAGGTCGCCGGGCTCGAGGGCGAGGCGCTTCTGCACGGCCGCGACGAGGCGAGCGTCATGCATGTGGCCGTCACCGAAGTTGAACCCGAGAAGGGTGTTGCACACGAACTCCCCCTCGCGGACGGTGCGTGTCTCGAGGTCGGCGAGGTGCGCGTACAGGAGCGAGAACAGGCCACGCCCCTGGCTGTGCATCGAGCGCCAGGCGAGTGCCTTCTGCAACGTCATCTCGGCGTCGTCACGCTCGTACGGGATCGGGAGCATGCGCTGCAGCTGGTCGATCTGGTTCTCCACCCCGGGCAGTTCGTTGAGCCGCTCCTCCACACCGGGCTTCATCGCCCACACGGACGAGGCCCAGTTCCCGGCGTACTGGCGCATGGAGGGCAGGAAGGAGACGAGGTCGGGACGCAGGTTGCCCAGGACCGGCCCGAACAGCAGCAGCGCGAGGACCGGGACGAGCAGGAGCGGCTCGGAGAAGTTCCAGACGGTGTACGTGCCGGGATCGAATCCGACCCACAGGACGATCGCGATGAATCCGAAGAAGACGTTCCACTCCAGGGGGACGGCGATCGGGAACGTCGAGGCGATGAAGATGTGGAAGGCCAGCATGCACAGTGCGCCGATCAGCGCCACGGTCGCGTTCGTCGTGAGCAGCAGGGTGATCGGGACGACGATCTCGACGGCGGTGCCGCCGATGTGCGCCATGAACCAGGCGACGCGGGAGGGGCGCAGGTCGTTCGGGGCGTCGCGGTAGTGCAGACGCTTGACGGTTCGTCCGGGCATGGCCGGGCTGTTGGAGACCATCGGCGGCACGACGTGCTCGAAGTGGGCACCGAACTTGGACACGCCGGCGCCGATCCACACGATGCAGATCACGATCTTGAACACCACGACGAGGTCGACGAAGTCCGCGGTGCTGCCGATGCTCCCCATCAGCGCGGAGAACAGCATGATCGGCAGGTACTGCTCGGACCGGCCGGCCAGGAAGACGACCTTGTCACGCAGGCCCATCAGAGGCATGAGGACGAGAATCGGGAGGAAACAATGCGGCGGGATGAGCTCCTGCGGGCCGGTGCCCGCCGGAAGGAACTCGCTCGGCACAGGCTCGGCCTGCGCGGCCAGCGGGTGGACGAGGGCGGCGAGCACACCGACGAAGAGCGCCACGTCGAACCAGGTGCGCTCGTCGCCACCGGTGAACGGCACGCGGCTGCCCCAGGGCGCCATGCGGAGGGTGCCGGGACGGATCCAGTACCGGATGTTGCCGATCATCGGGCGGAAGTGGCCGCACAAGGGGCCGAACGCACCGCCGAGTCCGATCACCTCCAGCAGCATCAGCCACACGGCGAGCTTCTGGTACACGACGATGTTGTGGTACCAGCTGCCGATGTCGGTGAACTCGATCCCGGACGTCACCGACGCGATCCAGATGCCGACGCCGAAGTAGAGGCCGAGCATCTTGACGATGTACACGATGTGCAGCGCGCGTGGTGTGCCGAAGCCGTCGTCGACCCAGTGGGTGCTGAGGATGCGCACGCGTTCGCGCAGGGGAAGCCTCAGGAAGAGCGTCGGCTCGACCGGCTGCGGAGACGGTTTGATGAATCCCAACGGGTGCTCCTCTCGGTGGTGGCCCGGGCGGCACGCATCGGTGACCGCCCGCCAGGGTTGACACCGTTGGTTGATGAGGCCGCGTCACACGATCCGGACGCACGGACTGTAGGGAGGCGGGAAGACCTGGGACACTGTGCGCGCGAACCAAAAGATCGGGTGCGGATTGGCCTGCGTTCCCCCCGTTTCCGGCTACCGTCTGGTGCGACGGTCCAAGGGCCCACCACACAGCTGTGCCCGGGAACCAACACGGGAGGAAAGGTCAACCATGGATCCCTGGGGGGACGGCGAGGAGATCGCCCGCCGCGCGGCCGCCCGCGTCGCCGACATCGCCGCGGCCTCGAGCGCGCAGCTCGACCAGGTGGCGCGCCTGCTCCAGGCCGAGCTCGCCGAGTCGATCTCGGAGCTTCGCGGAGACCAGCTGATGCTCGACCTCCTCTACGCGAGTGTGGAGAGCAACGTGAAGACGTTCTTCCACATCACGCGGTACGGGGTCCCGGTCGACACGGTGGAGGCGCCGTGGGCGGCCGTCGAGTACGCGCGACGCCTTGCGCAGCGCGAGATCTCCTCGAACGCCCTGCTGCGCGCGTACCGCCTCGGCCACCGGCGCGCCCTCGAGTGGGTGACCGGGGAGCTGGCCGGCGTCGAGCCGGACGGCAGGATCTCCTTCGCGGCGCTGCAGATGCTTCAGGACGCCGCCTTCGCCTACATCGACCGCGTTTCCGAGCAGGTCGTCGCGGAGTACGAGACCGAGCGGGAGCGGTGGCTGGCGAACCGCAACACGATCCGCACGGCCACGCTGAGCGCGCTCCTCGCCGGGGAGGAGGTGCACGTGGCCGCGGCGGAGCGGGTCCTCGGTTACCGACTCCGCCAGGAGCACCTCGGACTCGTCCTCTGGGCGGACGAACGCATGACGTCGACGGACCCGCTGGAGTCTCTCGGGCAGCTGACCAGCTCCGTGGCCCAGGAGGTCGGTGCGGACTCCTCGCCGCTGTTCGTCCCGCAGGACCGCTCGCTCGGCTGGGGCTGGATACCGCTGCGGGCAGGAACACCTGTCGGCCTCGACCGTTTGGCCCGAATCCTCGGTGAGGCGGGAAGTGAGGTGAAGGCCGCGGTCGGCGCGGTCGGGACAGGAATCGCGGGCTTCCGTGCGACACACCGCCAGGCCTTGCGCGCTCATCAGGTCGCCGTCATCGGGGCCGAACGGGCCCAGCAGATCACGTCGTTCACCGCGCCCGGGGTCAGGGCGGCCGCCGCTCTCGCGGGCGACCTCGCCCTCGCCCGCGACCTCGTCACCTCGATGCTCGGGGGACTGGCACAGGACGACGAAGGTGTCGCACGCCTGCGGGAGACCCTCACCGTCTTCCTGCAGCAGAACCAGAGCTTCGTCGCGACCGCCGCGAAGGTGCACCTGCACAAGAACACGGTCAAGTACCGGGTGGACAAAGCGGTGCGGCTGCGGGGGCGGCCGATCGAGGAGGACCGGCTCGACCTGGAGCTGGCGCTCGCCGCATGCCGGTGGCTCGGACCTGCCGTGCTCACCCGATCTCCGTGATCTCGACCGAATCCCCGTGCATCCGGGGAGGGGTTGGTCCACGACCACGGCGCAGGCCGCTCATTTTGTTCCGCCCGACCGACGACTTCTTCGTCCGCGCGAGCGAGTCTGGGCGCCTCGCCCCGGCGGAGGTCACGCTGTCCTCGCCGCGGGGATCACCAGCACACGGGCGTGCTTCGCAGGGCTCCCGGCTCTTCCGGGACGATCGTCACCCTGTCCCCGGGGCCGCGGTGGCGCAGCGACTGCCGAAGTGACACGCAGGCGCGGCATGGACCAACGCCCACCGCTTGAGCGCCATCCATCGCCCTGGCCATCGTTCAGGACGACACAGCGAGACGAGGAGTGCACCATGGCCGAGACGCACGACGGCACGTTCACGACGTCGGAGGAGTGGTTCGACTCCGCCGGCACCAGGTGCGCCGCGCGCGTCTACCGGCCCACCGATGCTGATCAGCCGTTGCCCGTCATCGTGATGGCACACGGCTTCGGCGCGGTGCGTGCGCTACGGCTCTACGCCTACGCCGAGCGCTTCGCCTCCGCCGGATACGCCGTCGTGGTCTTCGACTACCGGAACTTCGGGGAGAGCGAGGGTGAGCCGCGCCAGGTGCTGGACATCGGGATGCAGCACGAGGACTGGCGCGCCGCCCTCCGCTACGCCAGGTCGCTCGAGGGAATCGACCACTCCCGAATCGTGGCATGGGGTACCTCGTTCGCCGGCGGTCACGTCATCACCCTCGCCGGCCAAGGAGAGCCCCTCGCCGCCGTCATCGCTCAGGTCCCGCACGTCAGCGGCCCGGCAGCGGTGAGGTCGACCGGCCTGCGGGCCGCCCTCAGGGTCGGCGTGCCGGGGATCCGGGACGCCATCGCCTCTCTGCTCGGTCGTGAACCTGTGTACGTCGAGAGCGTCGGTCTTCCCGGCAGCACCGCGATGATGACCTCGCCGGACGCCTATCCGGGCATGCACACGCTCCTCCGCGAATCAGGGCTGAAGGAGGACGCCTACCCCCACACCGTGGCGGCCCGCATCGCGTTGAAGATCGGCCTCTACTCGCCCCAGCGTTGGGCAGGCAACATCACGTGCCCGGCCCTGGTCCAGATCGTCGCGCAGGACGCGATCACTCCCAAGCGCGTCGCCGAGCGGGCCGCAGGCAAGATGCAGCAGTCGACCGTCCGCGTCTACGAGGGCGGCCACTTCGACCCCTACGTCGACCCCTTGTTCGACACCGTCGTCGCGGACCAAATCGAGTTCCTGCACCGCCACGTCCCTCCTCTGCCGAAGAAGCGCGCGTGACGTCCGTCAGAAGCGCGCGCGACGTCCGTCCCGAACCGCTCTCGTCACCGGGTGAGCAGTAAGCCGGCGGGTGGTCTCGACCTGGGGTGGATGCCTGGCCGACAGCGGCCCACGGACTTGAAGGGGATTTCGCCGGATCCGCCGTTGTTATTGACCGATGCCCAGCGGGCCGTGCTGGAGGGCTGGGTGCGTCGTCGCTCGACGGCTCAGGCGCTGGCCCAGAGCGGCCTGCAGCGTCCACGGCCCGCTCGCCTCCTCGTAAGGAATGTCGGGGTTGGCCAACACCTCGCGCAGTGCCTCGCGGTGGCCGAGGACGCCCGCCGGCGGGGACAGGATCAGGGAACCTCTCACGGGTGTGACTCCTCCCTGGTGAAGGGAGGCACAACTGGCCCCCTCCCCCCTGTTTTTGTCCGTAGACGGCCCTGTCAGGACGTCGACCAGCCTATGACCGAGGACACGGTGCTTGGGAGGCCCTTGATCACAGCCGTGGTGCAGCGCGCACCACGGTCAGGCCCGCAGGTACGTCAGTACCGCCAGCACCCGGCGGTGTGTCTGACCGTCCAGGTGGAGGTCCAGCTTCTGCAGGATGTTGCCGACGTGCTTGTTGACCGCCGCCTCCGTGACGTACAGCTCGCGGGCGATCGCCGTGTTCGTGCGGCCCTCCGCCATCAGGGCGAGGACCTCGCGTTCGCGTGGGGTGAGGCGTTGCAGGGGGTCGCGGCGGCGGTTGAGGAGTTGGCGTACGACCTCCGGGTCGACGACCGTCGCACCCGCCGCGACCCGGGTCACCGCGTCGACGAACTCGCTCACCGCGCTGACGCGGTCCTTCAGCAGGTAGCCGACGCCGCTGTCGCTGCCCAGGTCGAGCAGGTGGGCGGCGTAGGACTGCTCGATGTACTGGCTGAGGACGAGGACCGGCAGGCCAGGGTGTTCGCGGCGCAGGGCCACCGCCGCGCGCAGGCCGTCGTCCGTGTTGTCCGGCGGCATGCGGACGTCCGTGACGACGATGTCCGGGGTGTGGTCCCGGACGGCCGTGGTCAGCGCCTCCGCGTCCCCTACGGCCGCCGCGACCTCGTGGCCGAAGCGGGTGAGGACGCCGACCAGGCCGTCCCGCATCAGCGGGGAGTCCTCGGCGAGTACGACGTTCAGCGGCACGGCAGCTCCACGTGCAGCAGCGTAGGTCCGCCCTGAGGACTCGACACACGGAATCTGCCGTCCGCCGTGGCGATGCGGTCCGCCAGGCCCACGAGGCCGGTGCCGGCGGACGGGTCGGCGCCGCCGATACCGTCGTCGCTGACCGAGAGGGTCAGTACGTCCGTGTGCAGGCGCGCCCGCACTTCCGCCCCGGTCGCTTTGCTGTGCTTCACCGCGTTGGTCAGGGCCTCCGCGACCACGAAGTACGCGGCTGTCTCCACGGAGAGCGGGAGCCGGTGCGGGAGGCGTACGTCGACGGTGACGGGCAGGACGGAGCGTGCCGCCAGGTTCTCCACCGCCGCGGTCAGGCCCTGATCGGTCAGCGCCTTCGGGTGGACGCCCCGGCTCAGCTCACGCAACTCCTCGACGGCCAGCGTTACTTGCTCCTGCGCCTCGGCCAGCCGGGTTGCCACAGGTGAGTCCGGATCCGCGTCGAGCGCGGCCAGGCCCAGCATCACGTTGAGGGAGACGAGGCGTTGCTGCGCGCCGTCGTGCAGATCGCGTTCGATGCGGCGGCGTTCCATGTCGAAGGCGTCCACCAAGCGGGCGCGGGACGCGCGTACGTCAGTGAGTTCACGGCCCAGTTCGTCGTCGCGGGGCGCCAGCATCAGCCGGGTGACGGCCGCGCGGGCGCCGGCCCACGCGGTGATCGTGTACGGCGCTGCGGCCAGGAGGCTCACGCCGAGCACGGCCACCGGCCATGCACCCGGGTCGTCCGCGGGCGTCACGATCAGGAGGACGGGGACGACGACGGCGAACGCCAGGACGAGGAGGTCCACCCACCACAACGCCGTCCCCGACACCACCGTGAAACCCAGCTCGCGCCAGGTCGCCGGCTCGCGCAGCCGGGTCCGTACCCAGGCGGTGAGGCCCGGGGCGTCGGGAGCGCGGTGCGGGTCGGGTACGGGGTCGAGGTCCACCAGGCGCAGGCGCCGGCGCTCCACGCGGGTGACGGCGACGCCGGACAGGGCAACGGCCAGGAGGACCGGGGCGCCGATCAGCACCACGAGGGAGACGACGCCCGCTGCGAGCATGGCCAGGAGCGCCGACACGGCTACGGCGCCGAACGCCACACCCGTCGTGAGGTACGCGAGTGAGCGCCACGGCCAGCTGGAGCCGAGCACCTTCAACGGGTTCTGGCCCAGCGCCTGCCAGGCGGTCCGGTGTCGCATCCGTCGAACCTAGCGAGGCGGCGGGGCCGGGACAGTAGTGCGTTCACTACCTTCGGGACTCGTGTGCGTGCCCGTGTGCCGGAGGGGTGGCGGGCGGTGCACTGGGCGGCATGAAGCTGACCTCTGTTTTCGGCACCGTCACGGCGGTGATCGGGCTGACGGGTGCGCTTGTCGTCGGTGCCGTACCGGCTGTCTCGGCTGCCGCGCCACGATCGGCCGGTGCTGTGCTGGACGCGGGATCCGTCGACCGGTTCGTCGAGGAGTACATGGAGCAGACCGGGTTGCCGGGGGCCGTGGTCGCCGTGACGGACGGCCGGCGGGTGGTGCGCACGGCCGGGTACGGGCACACCGCTTCCGGGCCGGACATGACCGAGCGGACGCCGGTGCCCGTCGCCTCGCTGTCGAAGGCGATGACCGCGCTGGCCGTCATGCAGCTCGTCGAGGCGGGGGAGGTGGAGCTGGACCGGCCCGTCGTCCGGTACCTGCCGGAGTTCGTCATGGCCGACGGGCGGTATCGGAGGATCACGGTGCGGCAGCTGCTGACGCAGACCTCCGGGATGGACGACTCCGCGTATCCGGATCTCACGCGGGCACAGCCGCACACGCTGGAGGAGGCCGTCGCAGCGATGAGAGGAGCGCCGCTCGCCACCGATCCCGGCAGCCGGTACCGGTATCACAACCCCAACTACTTCGTCGCGGCACGGCTGGTGGAAGTGGTGAGCGGGCGGCCGTTCGCGAAGTATCTGTCCGCCGAGGTGTTCCGGCCGCTGGGGATGGCGGACACCGTGTCCGTCGACACGACGAGCGAGATGCCCGACGGGGCACGGGGGTACGTCCGTGCGTACGGCACCGTGTTCGCGCGCTCGCATCCGCGGTGGTTCACGGCGGGCGGTCATGGTGTCGTCACCACCGCCGACGATCTCGCGCGGTGGCTGATCGCCCAGAACAACGGGGGTGTCTCCGCGGAGGGCCGCCGGGTCGCCACGGCACGCAGCGTCGCGCTGACGCACACTCCGCCTGCGGTGCCGGCGGACACCGAGTACGCGATGGGGTGGCTGCGACACCGGGACGACTCCGGCACCGAGGTGATCCATCACAACGGCCAGCTCCTCACCCACAACGCCACGGCGACGCTGTTGCCCGGCAGCGGCGTCGGCATCGCGGTGGTCACCAACACGGGAATGCTCGCCGGGGACGACGCCGCGCAGATCACGTCGGGGCTCGTCGACCTCGCGCGGGGCGTGGAGCCGGAGGTGGAGAGGCCGTTCTCGATGACGGCGGACTGGGTGCTGGCGGCGCTGACGGTGGCGGCGGTCGGGCTCGGTGTGCGGGGTGCGCTGCGGGCGGGGGCGTGGGCGCGGCGGCGTGCGGGGCGGGCTTGGTGGCGGACGGGGGTGCGGTTGCTGCCGCTGGCGCTGCCGGTACTGGTGTTCACCCAGCTCGGCTCGCTGGTCGGTCTGCTGATGTTCCGGTCGGGGACGCTGGCGCAGACGGCGTATGCCTGGCCGGCGTTGGTGGTCCTCGTGGGGGGCGCGGCGCTGGCGGCGGGGGCGGTGGCCGTCGCGCGGGGGGTGGCGTTGGTGCGGTGGGGGCAAGGTCCGGGCAGGGCGCCCGGGCGCGTTTAGGGCGGCGCGGCGGCAGGGCCCGGAGCCGACGGTCCCCGGGCCCTGCCGTGGCGAGGCGGATGTGCCGTCAGCCGTGGTACTTGATGTAGCCGTTGCCGTCCTTGTCGTGCGCCTTCTTCGTGTAGGCGTGGATGTCGGAGGGCGAGCCGCCCGGCTTGTAGAGGTAGATCGTGTCCTTGTCGTTGTTCCACATGAAGTTGCAGTTCTGGCGGTACACGACGTTCTTGCCGTCGGAGTCGGTGCCCCGGCCGCCGCGCAGGTGCACGTAGTCACCCGGCTCGAGGATGTGGTTCGACCTGAAGACGAAGGTGTTGCCGGCCTTGTCCTTGACCTTGTAGCCCTTCAGGTTGATCTTCGACTTCTTCGAGTAGTTCTTGATCGTCAGGTACTCGTTCTTCGTGTTCCCGCCGGAGCACTTGTTGGAGTCCCGCCCCGGGGCGTCGTACTGGATGCCCTTGATCTTGAGCGCCGAGGAGTACTCGGCGGCGTGCGCCGGTATCGCCGCGGTCAGCGCGAGCGCGGCGACGGCGGTGGTGGTCGCGGCAGCGGTCAGGGTGCGCCGGATGAGCATGAGGTCCCCCCTCAGTGGTGCGGATGAAGCATCCGGAGCATACCTAAGGTGTTCATACGATGATGGCGATGTGAAGAGGATGTGACCATCGGTCGACCGGCCCTCCTACATCTGACGTTCCGCGGGCAGCGTCGGCAGGGAGTCCGGCGGCGGGGGCGGCGCGTGCGGCAGTTCGCGCTCCAGGGCGTCCAGCGCCCGGCGGGCCTCCTCGATGCGGAGGCGCAGGGCGTCGCCCACGGGCGGGGTCGCCGTCGGCGGGGTTTCACGGTCCAGGTCCCGGGCCTCGTCCAAAGACGTGAGGACCACGCCGATGAGGACGTTGACCAGGACGAACGAGGCGAGCAGGACGTAGGACGCGTAGTACAGGAGGCTCCAGCGGGAGATGTCCAGGCCCGCGCGGACCGCGTCACCCACGCCGTCCAGGGTCATCAGCAGGAAGAGCGTGAGCACGGCGCGGCCGAGTGAGCCGTAGTGCTCGGGGTCGTGGCGGCCGAAGAAGACCCAGCCGACCATGGCGTAGACGTAGAGGAGCAGCGCGCCGACGAGCAGGAAGCTCAGGGTGCCGGGGAGGCTGCGGACCACCGCGACCAGGACGACGCGCAGTTGAGGCAGGAAGCGGGCGGTGCGCAGGACGCGGGCCAGGCGGAGCAGGCGCAGGACCGTGCCGTTCTCCCGCAGGACCGGCAGGAAGGCGCAGAGGACGACCGCGAGGTCGAAGAGGTTCCAGGGGTCCTTGAAGAAGTCGCGGGGGCGGTCGGCGTGGGCGGCCAGGCGCACGAGGATCTCCGCGGTAAAGGCGGCGAGGCAGAGGTGCTCGGCCGTCCGTAACCAGCGGTGCCAGTCCGCGGCCAGCCCGGAGTACGTCTCGACGCCGAGGAGTGCGGCGTTGGCGAGGATCAGCGTGACGACGGCGGCGGTGAACCCGTGCGCCTCCGTGACGGCGCGGGCCCGTGCGGCCAGAGCCGTACGGGCCGGGCGCACTCCTTGCTCGGACAGCTCGGACATCGTGCGGGTGTTTCTCCTCGCCTGCGCGGCACCCCGGACGGGACGCCGACGATCTTGCATCAGGGCTATATGTCTACTGCACGGCCGTGGGGTGTCCGGCCAGGTCAGGGGCGGTATTCGGCCGTTTCCGGCGCGATGGGGAGGAAGTCCGCCCCCGGCCCACGGTGCCTCCCTATTCTTCTACACGTTTGTAGAGAATCAGGTCCGGGTGTTGCCCGGGCCCCGCATCCCTGGAGACGACACTCATGGCCTCGATCGACCTGGACAAGGTGCTGGACAAGGCGTGGGCGGACAAGAGCCTGCAGGAGATCCTCGACGCGCCCGTCGCCGCGCTGAAGGGTGTCTCCGACCGTGACGGCGAGCTGCTCCAGGAGGCGTTCGGCGTGAAGACCGTCGCGGACCTGGCGAACCTGAAGTACGTCCGCTGGGCGCAGGCCCTGGCAGCGCTGGAGGCGGCCAAGTAGGCGGCTGGGCGAGTAGCCGCGGTGCCGTTCGTCCGGGGGTGGACGGCCGGCACCGTTTGCGGTTCGGAGCGGAAGGTCGTCCGGCAGTACCCGGAAAGCTTTGTGACGGCTCAACAGGCGGTACGGCACGGAAGTCGCGGCGGTCGAGGGCGAGGACCGCGCCCGGAGTCCGAGCCGGCGGTCAGCCGCCCCCGCCCCCGCCCCCGTGGAACGGACCACCCGCCTCCGCGGACGGCTTCGCCGGGCAGGACGTCGTGGAGGACGTCATCGTCCACGACGCGCCCGTCACTTGGAGGCGAGGGGTGCTGTCCTGGCCCGAAGGGCGAGGGAAGGGCGCGGCGGCGTAGCGGACCGTGCAGGTGAGTTGGAGGAGGGCCTCACGGGACACCGGCGTGGGGGCGTCAGGGAGGGTCACCTTGATCGTGGAACCGTCGGTCACCGTCACCGAAGGGGCGCTCGACAGACGCGGGAGAGCCGTCGTCGCCGACACCGCCCTCTCCTTCTCGTTCGGCCCCTCCAGGAGGAGGCGGACCACCGAGGTCAGGTCGGCCGCGTCCGTGGCCGGGCGGGGGTACGCCGTCAACTCGCCGTCCGTCAGGAAGAAGAGGGGGACGGTGGCAGGCTCCGCCACGTCCGCCGTCGGGACCGGCGGCCCCGGTATCCCGCTCGCCGGCGCGCCCGCCTCGATGACGTCGGACGTCGGGACTCCGCACCCCGTCAGCATCGTCAGCAGCGCCGCCGCGCCGAGCCGCCGCCTCACTCCGTCCCCCCTTCGTCCTCCACGTCCAGCGGCAGCTCCACCGTGAACACCGCCCCTCCGCCCGGGCGGTTCGCCGCGCGGATCCGGCCCCCGTGCAGGCGCACGTTCTCCGCCGTGATGGCCAGGCCCAGGCCGCTGCTGTCCCCGTCGCCGCCCTTCCCGCTCCCGCGCCCGCGCCTCGCCCGTGACGTGCTCGCCTTGTAGAAGCGCTCGAAGATGTGCGGCAGCGCGTCCGGTGCGATGCCCGGGCCGTTGTCGGTGACCGCGAGGACGGCGATGTCGCCCCGCCTCTCCAGCGTCACCTCCACCGGCGGTTCGCCGTGGCGCAGGGCGTTGCCGACCAGGTTGGCCGTCACCACGTCGAGCCGGCGCGGGTCCACGCGGGCGCGGAGTTCGCCCGGTGCGGGCAGCCGGAGTTCGACGTCCTCCGGGCGCCAGCGGGAGGCGACCGTGCGGCGGACGGACTCGGCCAGGTCGATGTCGTCCCGGTGCAGCTCCGCCGCGCCCGCGTCGAAGCGGGATATCTCCATCAGGTCGTTCACCAGCACGCTCAGCCGCTGTGTGCCCTCGCTGACGAGCCGCAGCGCCTCGCCCGTCTCGCCCTCCACCCGCTGGTCCAGCACATCGGTGACCGCCGTCATCGCCGCCAGCGGGGTGCGCAGTTCGTGGGAGACGTCCGCCACGAAACGGCGCCCCCGCGCCTCCAGGCGCCGCAACTCCGCCACCGTCCGCTCCAGTTCCGCCGCCGTCTCGTTGAACGAGCGGGACAGCTCTGCCAGTTCGTCCGATCCGGTCACCTTCAGCCGTACGTCGAGATGGCCCGCGGCCATCCTGCGCGTCGCTCCGCGCAGGGCCCGTACGGGGCGCAGCACACCGCTCGCCGCCAGCAGCGCCAGGACCACGGCGAGGCACAGCGCCACCAGGGTGGCCCGTTCGATGCCGCTCACCATCGCCTGGACGTACCCCTCCTCCTCCGTCTGCGCCACCTCCAGGTACATCACCACCCCGGACAGCCGCTCCGTGCCGTCGTCCGTCGTGTACGTCACGGGCATGCCGACGAGGAGACGCGGACTGCCGTCGACGTTCACCCGCTGGAACACCGCCGCGCGCCGCGACCGCACGGAGCGGAGCATCTCGGGGCTGGGCTGTGTGAAGCGGGGCGTGGGGGCGTACGCGCGCAGGTCGCCGTACGTGGCCATGACCCGCCAGCCGGACAGCCGGTTGGCGGCGATCACTTGGTTGACCGCCGACTGGAGGTCCATCGCACCGGGCGTGTGCGGCACGGTCGGCGCCACCGCCTCCACGCTCGCGCGGAAGCGGTTGATGACGGAGTCCTGGCTCTGCTGGAGCACCCCCGTGCGCGCCTCCCGGAACGCGAGGGCGCCGGTGCCGAGGGAGCTGGCCATGGCGACCAGGACGAAGGAGATGAGGAGGCGGGAGCGCAGACCGCGGAGGGGGAGGGGGATGCGGGACACCACGGCGCGGTGGAGGCGGCGAGGAGCGGAGAGGGGCTCCGCGGACCGGGCGCCGTTCACGCGCGGCCCGTGCCGAAGCGGTAGCCGAAGCCCCGTACGGTCTGCACGTAGCGCGGGTTCCTGCCCTCGCCGAGCTTGCCGCGCAGGCGCTTCACGCAGGCGTCCACCAGGCGTATGTCGCCGTGGTAGCCATGCTCCCAGACCGCCTCCAGCAGCTGCTGGCGGCTGAACACCTGGCCCGGGGACGCGGACAAGGTGAGGAGGAGGCGCAGTTCGGAGGGGGCGAGGGTGACGGGCTCGCCCCTGTGGGTCACCACCAGCCCGGCGCGGTCGACGACCAGGTCGCCGTGCGTCTCCGGGCGGGGCCGCGTGCCGTCGGGCGGGGACGCGTCCTGCCGGCGCAGGACGGCGCGTATGCGCGCGTCGAGGACCCGCGCCTGCACGGGCTTCACCACGTAGTCGTCCGCGCCCGTCTCCAGACCGAGGACGACATCGATGTCGTCGCCCCGGGCCGTGACCATGATGATCGGCACCTGGTCGCGCTCCCTGATCCGGCGGCACACGTCCAGGCCGGACATGCCGGGCAGCATCAGGTCGAGCACGACGACGTCCGGACGGACGGCGTGGAGCTGCTCCAGCCCCTCCTCGCCCGTCTCCACCCCGACGACCTCGTGCCCCTGATGCCGCAGGCCCAGACGCACGGCCTGCCGCACGATGGAGTCGTCCTCGACGATCAGGATCCGTGGCATTGCGGCAGTTTAAGCAGGGCGGGTGGACGGCAGGTCCGGTCGCCCGTCGCCTTCAACCGCCGGACACCCGGCCGTCGTTACCGTTCCGTGACCTCGTGGGCTCATCGCGATCAACTGGGATGACCAGATTGACCTGTCATGCGTTCGGTACGAGAGAGGCAATCCGCACCCCCCACCCGCGGCCGCGCGGCCGCCCGCCGCACCCGCGGACGACGGCCGTCCACCCGCCGCCGCATACGTTCCCGTAGACGGCGCCGCGTGCTGCCGACCGTCCTGCTCGCCATCGCTGTACTGGGTACGGCGGCCTTCCTGCGCGCCGAACTGCGGGACCGGGGCAGCTCGCAGCAGAGCGCTCCGGACGCCCGGCCCCCTCGAGCCACCCCCACACCCACACCGCCCCCGACGCCGGCGCCCTCCCCCTCTCCGACCCGCACCACGATCGAGGTGCCCGAGCAGGGCAGCGGCACGTTCGTCACCGCGCGGTCCGGCGGGGAGACGGTCGGCGAGGGGTCCCGGCCGCTGCGGTACGTCGTGGAGGTCGAGGACGGGCTCGACGTCTCGCCGTCCGAGGCGGCCGAGGAGATCGCCGACATCCTGGGCGCCCCGCGCGGCTGGACCCACGACCCCGACAACGCGTTCCAACTGGTCGGCGCGGGCGCCCCGCACGACCTCTCGATCAGGATCGCCACCCCCGCCACGGCGGACGCCCTGTGCTGGGACGGCATCGGGCAGGACACCGGGGGCGAGTACAACTGCGAGGTGCCGGACGGCGTGGTGGTGAACCTCCGGCGCTGGGTCGAGGGCTCCCCCACCTTCGACGGGCCGATCCACGACTACCGCGCGCTGATCATCAACCACGAGATGGGCCACTTCCTCGGCCACTCCCACATGACCTGCGGCGGTGAGGGGCGGCTCGCGCCCGTGATGATGCAGCAGATCAAGGGCCTGAACGGCTGCGTGGCCAACGCCTGGCCCTACGACGAGGACGGCGACCTCGTCACGGGCCCCGCCGCCTGACAGCCCGCCGTCACCCCCGCCGGTCGTCGTCCGGGCCCGGCGTGGAGTCGGGGAGGAGCAGGCGGAACGCGCAGCCCTCACCGGGCCGGTTGTCGAGTTCGAGGCGGCCGCCGTGCGCGGTGGCGATCGCCGCGGCGATGGCGAGACCGAGGCCCGTCCCCGGTTCCCCTTCGTCGGCCGCCGGGCTCGCCCGGTAGAAGCGGTCGAAGACGTACGGGGCCTCGTCGGGCCGGATGCCGGGGCCGTCGTCGGCGACCTCGACCACGCAGGCAGGTGTGCCGGGCGGCAGGGGCGGACCGCTGCTCGGGGAGTCCGCGCCCTCCGTCCGGACGCGGGCGGCGCCCACGCGGACGCGGACGCGGCTGTCGGGCGGGGTGTGCGTGCAGGCGTTGGTCAGCAGGTTGCCGAGGACCTGGGCGAGTTGGTGCGGGTCGCCCGGGGTCTCCACCACGGCGAGATCCGGGGCGGGGCCCGGGGCCCCCGGGGTTTCCAGCGGCTCCAGCGTGATGGAGCGGTCCGGGTGGCGGATCGCGGTCGTGGCGATGGCGTCCGCGGTGAGGGAGAGCAGGTCGACGGGTTCCCGGTGGGCCGGGGCCGAGTCGCCGAGGCGGGCCAGCAGGAACAGGTCGTCGACGAGACGGCTCATGCGCTCGGCGTTGCGCGCGATCAGGGCGTGCGCCTCCTGACGCCGGGCCGCCGGCATGTCCGGCTCGTGCAGCAGCAGATCGGCGAACCCCTGCACGGCGGTGAGCGGGGTGCGCAGTTCATGGCCCGCGTCCGCCATGAAGTGCCGCAGCCGCTGCTCGGAGTTCTCCGTGCGGCGCAGCGCGGTACGGAGACGGTCGAGCATCGTGTTGAGGGCCAGCCCCAGCCGGCCCACCTCCGTGTCGGGGCCGGGGACGGGCACGCTGAGTTCGAGGGCGCCGTCGGTGATCCGCTGGGCCGTCTGCTCGACGCGGGTGAGGGGGCGCAGGCCCAGGCGGACCGCGCCGTTGCCGAGGGTGATCACCCCGACGGCCACGGCGACGCCCAGTCCGAGGCTGAGCCACAGCAGTTTCGTGGTGGCGCCGTCCACGGTGTCCAGCGGCAGGGCGACGACCGTCCGCGTGCCGTCGGGGCCCGCGTGGGTGAGCACCCGCCAGCCGGAGTCCGTGCCGTTCCCTCCGGCCGGGACGGTGGCGGGGCGCCCGTCGGTCAGCTCCAGGTCGGCCTCCCGCTCCGGCAGCCGGGGTCCCGCGCCGTTGCCGCTGCCCAGGGAGGCGGGCAGCAGGGCGCCGTCGGCGTCGTAGAAGAAGACGCGGTAGTCGGAGGGGAGGGTGGGGTCCGGGGGCGGGGGGCGCAGCCGGTCCTCGGCCATGTCCCGGGCGACGCGGTCCGGAGGGCGGAAGTGGGAGAGGCGTTCGTCCACCTGGTCGGTGAGCCAGCCGCGCAGCACGGTCAGCCCCGCCAGTTGGCAGACCAGGACGGCGCTGGTGGCCAGCAGGCAGGCGATCAGGACGAGACGGCTGCGCAGCGACCGCGGGCGGAAGCGGCGGAGCCGGCGGGGGCGACGGAGCAGAGCGGTGCGACGGAGCAGAGCGGTGTGACGGAGCAGGCCGGGTCGCCGGCTCATCGCGCGGACTCCGGCGCCTCGTCGCGCGGCAGGCGCAGGCAGTAGCCGACGCCCCGCACGGTGTGGACGAGGGCGGGCGGTGTCCGGTCGATCTTCCGGCGCAGGTTCTTGATGTACGTGTCGACGATGCGGGTGTCGCCGGAGAAGTCGTACTGCCACACCTGCTGGAGGATCTCCGCCTTCTCCAGCACCCGCTCCGGGTGGGCGAGCAGGCAGGCCAGCAGGCGGAACTCGGTCGGCGACAGCCGCACGGGGCGGTCGCCGCGGCGCACCTCGCGGGTGGCCTCGTCCAGGGTGAGGTCGGCGTAGCGCAGGGCGGGGGCGGCGCCTGTGACGGAGGCGGGGGCGTTGCTGCGGCGCAGGATGGCGCGGATGCGCAGCAGCACCTCCTGGATGTGGAAGGGCTTGGTGACGTAGTCGTCGCCGCCCGAGCTGAGGCCGATGATCCGGTCCTCCACGTCACCGCGGGCGGTGAGGAACAGCACCGGGGTGTAGACGCCCCGGGCGCGCAGCTCGCGGGTGAGCCGGAAGCCGTCGGTGTCGGGCAGCATCACGTCGAGCACGATCAGGTGCGGGCGGCGGTCGAGGGCCAGTGCCAGCGCCTCCTGCCCGCCGGCCGCGCTGAGCACGCCGTACCCGGCCGCGGTGAGCGCGGAGGTGAGCAGGGTGCGGATGCTGGCGTCGTCCTCCACGACGAGGACCGTGTGACCGGCGGTCGGCGTACGGGGGCGGGCGTGCTGGTCGGTCACGGGAGGACACCTCGGCGGCTACGGGTGCGGGGCACACGGCGGGGCGTGTCCCCGTGGGGCGGCGGTCATCGTAGGGAGCGAAGCTTTGACATCCTCCCCTCCCTGAAGGGAGGGGATTCCTGGCTCAGGCTGCCTCCGGGAGCAGCGCTCCCGGAGGGCTTACACCCTCAGCACCAGCCGGGTTGAGACCAGCCCGGACCAGCATCACGCGGGCGGAGTTCTTGTCCCTGGGGGACACAGCTCCGCACGCGGTGCAGGTGTAGGTACGTTCCGAAAGGGGGAGTGCGTGCTTGGTTCTCGCTCCGCACTGCGCGCAGTCCATCGTGGTGTGCGCGGGGTGCACGAGGCGGACATCACGCCCGTGCTTGCGGCCCATCTCGATCAGGGCCGTTTTCGTGGCGCCGATCGCAGCGTCCGCCGCCTTGCGGGCCATGGTGGTCTTCGCGAGGAACTTCGGCTTGAAGTCCTCGACAGCGATGGCGTCGTGGTCGCGGACGACGCGCTTGGCCCACTTGCGGGCGGCATCCTGCCGCCGCCTGGCCACCTTCTTGTGCAGCTTGGCGGTCTGCGCCTGCGCCTCGCGGTAGCCCTTCGAGGCGGCCTGCCCCTTGGCGGGGCGGCGACGGGCCATCATCCGCTGGTAGCGGGCCAGTTTCTGTGCGGCGGTCTTGCCGTGCTGAGCATGGGGCAGGTCGTGGTCGTCGCTCGTGGTGGTGGCGGTCTCCTTCACGCCCCAGTCCACGCCGAGCACACGACCGGTGGCCGGGAGCGGCTGAGTCTCGACGGCGACGACGAACGAGCAGTACCAGTGCCCGAGGCTGTCGCGGTACACGCGTACCGAGGACGGAGCGGAGGGCAGGTCCCGCGACCACATCACCGTCAGGCTGATGCCGCCCGCGAGGTGCAGGCGGCCGTCCTTCACCCGGAAGCCACGGGTGGTGTAGTTCAGTGTGGGCAGAGCCTCGCGCTTCTCCTTCGCCTTGGGCATCCCGGCCCGTCTGTGCATCGGGAGCCGGTCCTTGATGTCCTTCTGGGCCTTGGCGCGGGACTTGGCGAAGTCGCGGATGGTCTGCTGCTGCGGAACGGAAGCACCCTCACGCAGCCACGGCAGCTTGGCGCGGGCCTCGGTCAGCATCTTGTCCAGCTCGGCCGGACCGCACGTCACCTTCGGCGCACCGTCCGGGCGCGTCCGGTTGGCGTGGTGCCGCTTGCGGGAGACAGCCACGCACTCGTTCCACACCCAGCGGCAGCGCGCCCACTCGGCCATCAGGCCCGTGCGGGCGGTCGACGACACGCGAAGCCGGTAGGTGTACCGGGCGTGCCCGGTACCCTCCGAAACCTTCCGTAATGTCACCACGGTGTCACCGTACCACTGACGATCCACTACTCTGGAGTCAATGGATGAAGAGAAGCGCATCACGCTCCGACTGCCCGCCGACCTGCACGCACGCCTCACCGAGGAAGCCCGTACCGAACGGCGGTCCCTCAACTCCGAGATCGTCCACCTGCTTGAGGCCGCCCTCGGCCCGGTGAGTGGAGACGACCAATCGCCCTGACGGCGATTGCTCTCTTCCGTGCCCCGCTACGCGGGAGCTTCGATTCCTCCCCGGCCTGAAGGCCGGGGCATCCTCGAAGGGAACAAGGTGAACGCGGGGAGTGAAGCTGTGGACGCCGGACGGGGAGGACCCGGCGCCCCGGACGCGCCCTCGGGGGGAGACGGGCGGTCCGGGGCGCCGGGGGTTCAGCCGGTCACGTCCTTGTCCGCGGCCAGGGCCTTGGCGCGTTCGGTGACCGTCGTGGTGAGCCGGGTCACCGCGGTGTCCAGCTCGTCGGAGTCCGCCCCGGCTGCGCGGGCCTGCTCGGCGAGGGTGCGCAGCTCCTTCTCGGCCGTGCCGGAGGCGTAGAAGGTCTTGTACAGCTCGCGGTACGCCTTCTTGTAGACCTCGTCGAAGGCGTCGGACGCCAGGAACTTGGTCTTGAGCGGGTGCCCGGCGAAACCGGGGCCGCCGCCGCGGTTGGTGTCGTCACCGGGGGTGCCGCCGTTCCCGGCGGTGCCGTTCCCTGCAGTGCCGTTCCCTGCAGTGCCGTTCCCTGCGGTGCCGTTCCCTGCGGTGCCGCCGTCGCCGGCCGTCCCGCCGGGGAAGCCCTCGGGCGTCCCTTCCGGCACTCCCTCGGGGAGCCCTTCCGGCATCCCCTCCGGGAAGCCCTCGGGCATGCCGGCCGGGGGCTCCTGCGCGCCGGTCCCGCCGGTGGACGTGCCCCCGCTGGTCGTCCCGCCGTCGGCCGTCCCGCCCCCGGTCCCGTTTCCGGCGCCGGCGTTCCCGGCCCCCGGGCGCATCCCGCCCCCGCCCATGCCGACGGAGTCGTCCGGCCCGGCGGTGGCGTCGCCGCTGAACGTCAGGTTGTAGTCCCAGCCCAGGACGGAGAACTTCTTGGTGTCCAGGTCGTACCAGAGCAGGTAGTTCTTGCCCGGCCCGGCCATGTCGTCGAAGTTCAGCAGCAGGTTCTGCGCGGCGACGTACGACGCCAGCGACTCGACGTCGACGTATGTGTCGAGGTCGCGGGCGAACTCCTCGTCCGTGGCGCCGTCGACCCACTTGATGAGTCGCATCACCGGTTCGAGGTCCTGGCTGCCCTTCTTGTTGAGCTGTCTGAAGTCGCTCTCGTACTCGGTGGGGTCGTCCCCGCGGTACGTGAAGCTGCTGCCCGCCCGTGCCTTGTAGAGCACGCCGTTGCCGTCCTCGACCTCCTCCGCGTACTCGGTGTCCGGCGCCTCCACCATCAGGCGGGTGACCGTGGGGCGGTTGTTCACCGTGAACCGGGTGAAGCTGTAGCGCTCGGCCTTCTGGCCGCTCTCGTCGGTCAGGGCGAGGGACAGGGCCTCGTTGAGCGGGACCTGGCCGTCGACGCCGGGGCGCAGGGAGATCTCGCGTTCGCCCTGGTAGGCGCGGCCCTCGATGTACTCGTCGATCTTGACGAGCCAGGGCAGCTCCTCGGGCTTCTCGGCGGACAGGTCGTACTGCGTCATCCCGCCGCCGCCCATGCCGCCGGGCCCGGCCGCACCTCCCGCACCTCCCGCACCTTCCGCGCCACCTGCACCGCCCACACCGCCCGCACCGCCGGGCCCGCCGGCGCCGCCTTCGGCGCCGGCGCGGCCCGGGGCCTCCTGCGCGCCTTCGGGGAGGTCCCGGCCGCCACCGGGCATGCCCCTGTTGCCGCGCAGAGACTGGAGGGTGGAGTTGCCCTTGAGGCGGAGCCCCACATCATTGAGGGCGACTCCGTCGATGACGAGGTCCGCCTCGATGTAGTCCTTGGTGCCGTCCTCCTCGAACTCCTTCATCATCTTGTCGAAGTCGGCCTGGCGGTAGGTGACTTCGATGGAGTGCGGCACCGAGGCGTCGTACAGGCCGACCGTCCCGCGCACGTCGTCCACGATGGTGTCCGCCTCGGCCCGCGAGGACGACGTGACGTACGGGGAGACCCGCGCGTCGCCGAACGCCCAGACCAGGCAGACGAGTCCGACGCCCAGGGACGCGGCCGGCTTCCAGTGGTGGCGCAGCCGGACGGGCAGCCGGTCACGCAGCCGACGCCCGCGCCGCGCGCTCGTCCCGCCGCTCATCACAGGTCCGTCGTGTCGTAACCGGTCAGCACGGTGACCCGCTGACCCGCCGTACGCTCCTGGAGGGCCGCGACCAGGTCGCCCGGCTCGGCGCCCTTCTTCAGCCGCACCGTGTAGAACACCTCGGTGAGCGCGCCGCCGCGGATGGTCTCCGTGCTGACCAGTTCGAACTCGCTGGTGTACTTGATGAGGACGTCACGGATCTGCGGGGTGTGGTCGTCACCGGCCGGGACCTGGACCTTGACCACCTGACGCTGGACGTTCAGCGCGAACCAGTTGAACTTGAACATCACCAGGACGACCGCGCAGACGACGACCGCGCCGACCGCGGCCAGCGTGTAGAAGCGGGCGCCGCAGGCCATGCCGATCGCCATGGCCAGGAAGATGAAGCCGACGTCCCTGGTCTCCTTCACCGCGTTGCGGAAACGGACCACGGACAACGCGCCGACCAGCGAGAACGCGCGGGCCAGGTTCGAGCCGACGACCAGCATGATCAGGGCGACGACCATGCCGACGACGACCAGCGTCTGCACGTAGGACTGGCTGTAGGAGACGTTCCGGTGCGTGTACCGGTACGTGTAGCCGATCAGCGTGGACAGGAGGAACGACAGCGCCATCGCGGCGACCACGTCGGCCACGCTGAACGTGCCGCTGAGTTCCTGGAGTTGGAGATCGAAGTTCATGGGGTTCCTGCCTTCGGGGACGCGGTGGGCCGCGCCGGCCGCTGGGGGAGCGGCTGCTCTTCGGTGGGGGTGGGCGGGGGACAGTCCGACTCGTCGATGTGGAACACCGAGCGCGGGGCCAGCCCGAACGCCTCGACGGACTGCACGTACTTCGAGATGCGGACGAGGTTGAGGTTGCGGCGCGCGGCGATGTCGGTGATCCAGTGCGGGGTGCGCTCGTTGACCTTGATCTCCATGACCGCCATGTGCGGCGGGACGGTGAACCGGTTCTCAGGCGTCGGGATGCCGAAGTGGAAGTCCCGGTCGCGGCCGCGGACGCGGCGGTCGAAGGTGACCCGCAGACCGGTGTCCGCGTCCCGGCCGACGAGGGCCTCGCGCTGGTAGCCGGTGATCGCCATGGGCCGCAGGTCGAGGCGCACGACCAGGTCGAGGACCTCCTGGACGAAGGCGCTCTCCTTGGGCGCGTGCTCGATCAGCTCCCGGCCGTCGCACAGCCGGCGGGCCGTGCCGTAGGGGAGGGTGATGCGGCGCTTCTGGGTGACGCGGTTGACCCGCTGCTTGATCTCGACACAGACGGGCGAGTCGTCGGTGACGCCGGCGAGGTCGCCGTAGTGCCGGATGCGCAGCTTGCGCCGGAACTTCAGGCCCTCGATCTTCTCCCAGTAGAACCGCAGCTCCGGGGTGTCGTAGTACAGGCTCCACACGCCGTAGCCGCCGACCGGGCTGTGCTCGTCGCGGTCCATCCGCTCGGCCAGCTCGTCCCGGATCTCGGCCGCCTCCTCCACCGGGACCAGGTACTTCAGCTCGAACCGGTTGAAGGCGTGCAGCCTGCTGGCCACGTGCAACGGTTCCTCGCCGGCCCCCTGACCCTCTCGTGCCGGGGCTGCCTTCGACAGGAACACCATGCGCCTCCTCACTCGTCCCTCACGGACCGAACGGACTCGCACACGCAACCAACGGCGGATGAGGAGCCGATGAAAAACACGGGTCGATTCCCGGAGTCCTGGATGTGAATCTGAGTAGCCGAACGGATGTCCGGCGGACGGGCGTGCGAGAGGGTGGGCGCATGCGTCGACTCCTGCTGCTCGCCCCGGTGGTGCTGGCCCTCGCCGGGTGCGGGGTGGTCCAGTCCTCCGAGGACGAGGCGGCCGACGCCGCGCGGGAGACGGCGACGAACGCCGGCCAACGGCTCTACGGCCAGCGTCCGCGGACGGCCGAGGCCGTGGGTCGCTCGGCGGCCGGCTTCGACGGGGTGGAGGTGCTGCGCGTCAGGGGCACGTCCACGCACGAGGGCGACGGTGTGGAACTGGTCGTCCGCACGTCCGGCTCGGCGTACAACGGCTGGTTCGACGTCGAGGAGGTCACCGTGCGGCGCTGCTTCGCCCTGCGGGTGTCGCCGGAGGCGGAGTGGGGCGAGGAGGCCCGGGACGTCAACTGCCCCGACGGCCTCCCCCTGAGCTTCGGCCCGCCGCCCGAGGTGCCGCAGGTGGCACTGGAGGGGAAGCTGCCGCGGGTGCCCGAGGGCGGCCGGGTGGACGAGGCCGAGGTGCGCCGGGCGCTCGCCGCGCTGGACCTGGACCCGTCGATCACGACCGAGGTGAAGACCGAGAACGGACGCGTCGGCATCGTCCTGTCACCACCGGCCGACCCGCACGAACCGGTGTACTGCGTCCTCGCCGTCGTCGCCCCCGGCGACACGAGCACCTGGACCCCACCCCGCGTTCAGCGCATGCCCGGCGAGGGCGGCTGCACGACGGACAACGCCCTGCACCCACTGCCGCCACCGCACTGACCCTCTCGGCTCGCCGAGCGGTCCCTCCCGCGCGGGAGCGTCGGCGTGTGGCTCGTCATCGGCCTCCGGGCCGCCGTCGACGTCCTCCTCGGCATCGCCTACGGCGTCCACCGGCTCGCCACCCGGCGCACCTGAACCGCACACGCCCGCGTGGGGCTGCCCCGGTGCACAACCGGGGCAGCCCCACGCGGGCGTGTGACAAGCGCGTCAGTGCTTGAACGCGTCCTTGGTCTTCTCCTTGGCCTCGCGGGCGTCGCCCTTGCTCTGCGTCGTCCGGCCCTGCGCCTCCATGCGCTCGTTCCCGGTGGCGCGGCCCACGGCCTCCTGGGCCTTGCCCTGCGCCTGCTCGGTCTTCGCCTTGGCCTTCTCGCCGGCACTCACGGAACAGCCTCCTCGTAGGGTTCGGGCACTGTGTCGTGGCCCCACGAGTGCCCTCACTCCTCCTTCACAAACAAGGCGACGGAGAGGTGTACGACTGCGGGCCGAGGGCAAACGGTGCGGCAGGAGGTCAACAACTATGGTTCCCTTGCTGCTCGTTCTGCTTCTTGCCCTGATCCTTTTCGGCGCCGGTTTCGCCGTGAAGGTGCTGTGGTGGATCGCCATCGCGGTCCTCGTGGTCTGGCTGCTCGGCTTCGTCATGCGCTCCACCAACGCGGGCGGTGGTCGCGGCCGCTGGTACCGCTGGTGACGCGCCGCACCGCGACGCCGCACCACCCCCCGGGGGCCCGGTCACCACGGTGACCGGGCCCCGGTCCGTCCCGGCACACCCCCGCTTCTGTCCGCGAACGTCCCCGGATATGTCCGTGATCCGTAACGGACGCATCCGGGGACGTCCGTCTCCCGTCCTGCCCAGTGGTTCACGGAGAAGTCCGGGACCCAGGCGACGAGCGACAGCAGGAAAGCGGGGCGGGTCATGGCGCGGCACAGCGGTGGACGGAGCTGGTACGGCAAGGTGGTCGGGGCCGCACTCGGGGTGACGCTGCTCGCCGTCGGCGCCTCGGTGTACACCGCCCAGGCCGACGTCGTGAACGGCGCCCCGGAGGCGGGCGCGGCCGCGAAGCCCGCCGCCGTGAAGCGGGTCTCCCCCACCATCGCGCACGCCTCCGACGCGGGCCCGCGCGGCGTCAACATCACCATCGACGACGGGCCCGACCCCCGCTGGACGCCCCAGGTGCTCGAGCTGCTCCGCGAGGAGGGCGTGAAGGCCACCTTCTGCCTCACCGGCATCCAGGCGCAGACCTACCCCGACCTGGTCAAGGAGATCGTCGCGGACGGGCACGTGCTCTGCGACCACTCCGTCTCCCACGACACCTCCATGGACCGCAAGTCCGAGGCGTACCAGACCAAGGAGATCCTCGACGCCGAGCGCATGATCACCAAGGCGTCCGGCGGCGTCCGCCCCCTCTACTACCGCGCGCCCGGCGGCGCGTTCACCCCGCACAGCCGCGCCCTCGCCGCCTCCCGCGGCATGCGGCCCCTGGGCTGGAACGTCGACACCAAGGACTTCGAGCAGCCGGGCGCGGACGCCATCGTCGAGACCGTGCAGCGGGAACTGTCCAACGGCCCGACGATCCTCTTCCACGACGCCGGCGGCGACCGCGCGCAGACCGTGGACGCGCTGCGCCGCGTACTGCCCTGGCTGAAGGAGGAGGGCTACTCCTTCGGTTTCCCGGTGCGTTGAGCGCCCGCGACGATCACGTTTCCGGGCAGACCCGCCTGTTCAGGAGGGACCGGCGCCAGGCAGACTCAAGGCCGTACACCCGTCGACGAAGGATGGCTCGTTCATGATCACGCTGACCAAGGAAGACGGCCCCGCGGACCTGGACGGGGTCACGCACCTCTCCATCGGTGTCTCCTGGGACCCGACCGCCGGCTCCAGCGGCGGAGTGCTCGGCAAGCTGCGCCGCAAGACCGGTACGGACCTCGACCTCATCGCCATAGCCATGTCCGGCAGCGACCCGGTGCGCCTGGCCGGCCTGGACTCGCTCGACCCGATGGGCAACGGCTCCCTCCTGCACAGCGGCGACAACCAGACGGGCCACGGCGACGGGGACGACGAGACGGTGACCGTCGAGTTCTCCCGGCTGCCCGGCGCCATCACCTCGATCGTGTTCGTCGCGGCCGCCTACAAGAAGGGCAGCTCCTTCCAGAAGGCCCGCAACATCAGCTTCAAGGTCTACGACGCCACCGGCGGCAGCAGCCAGCAGGTCGCCGACATCTGGCCGAGCCTCCTCAGCCAGGACAACGGCTGCGCCGTCGCCAAGGCCGTCAAGGTCGGCAACAGCTGGAAGCTCCAGGTGATCAACGAGACCGGCAAGATCAAGCAGGGCGACGAGCACGCCCTGATGCGGTTCGCCGTCAGCAAGTAAGCAGGCACGGAGGAGAGAACGGGCGGCCACGACACCGGCCGGGGGGTGTCGTGGCCGCCCTCCCCCGTCATCCCCCGTCAGGGAAAGTGCGCGTAGACCCGGCCTTCGGTGGTGCGCACGGTGACCCGTGCCAGGTGGTCGACGCCCGTGTCGGCGACGGCGTACCAGACGCCCCACCCGGGGTTCCCGGGCAGCTCCAGCAGGCCTCCGCGCACCGGGCCGTCCTTCGAGGCGACCTCGACGACCGACGCCGTCCCCTCACCGCCGTAGTAGAGGCCGGAGAGGTACGCCCTGGTGGGCGACGACTCGGACTGCACCGTGACTCCGGGGCTGTTCCGGTCGATGTTGTCGGTGGTCACGCTCCGGAACTCCGGGACGGGGTTCTCCGGCGTCGTCCAGTGCTTCCCCTCCTCCGTCAGCCACAGCACGAACCCCGGCGCCACCGTCACCCGCTCCCCCGGTCCGACGATGCGCGGCGTCGGCGCGGGCGCCGACGGGGAGGCGGACGGCTGGGGTGAGGCGGACACCGTGGTGGCCGGGCGGGTGACGCGGTCGCCGGGGTCGTCGTGCAGGGTGACGAAGGCCAGCGGCGCCAGGAGCACGGCGCAGCCCCCGCCCAGGACGGTGGTGCGGCGCCTGCGGCGGAGCAGCCGGCCGCGGCGTTCCACGGCGGCCAGCGGCACCCGCGACGGGGTGACGTCGTACGCGGCGGCGACGAGCGCCTCGCGGAGCCGTCCGGTGTCGGCGGGCTCCGCGTCCGGTTCTGCTTCGGGTTCGAAGTGGTTCACGGTCGGGCTCCGGGAAGGGGGTGCGGGCGCTCGGCGGCGGCGAACGCGGGATGGGAGCGCAGGGCCTCGAGGCCGCGCCGCGCATGCGTCTTGACCGTGCCGAGCGAGCAGTTGAGCACCTCGGCGACGGCCGTCTCCGGCAGGTCCTCCCAGTACCGCAGCACCAGCACCGTCCGCTGCCGCGTGGACAGCGAGGCGAGCGCCTCGGTGATCGCGGCGCGGGACTCGACGGACTCGGCGTGGCCCTGGTCGGAGTGGTGCACCCGCTCCGGCAGGAACGGCATCAGCAGATGCGTGACCCGGCGTCTGCGGGTCCGGCTGATGTTGTTGTTGACCAGGGAGCGCCGGACGTAGAGGTCGACGTCGTCGGGCGGGATGCGTCCCCAGCGGGCGTACACCTTGGCCAGGGTGGTCTGCACGAGATCCTCGGCCTCGTGGAAGTCCCCGGTGAGCAGCAGGGCGGTCCGCACCAGACGGACCCAGGCCGCACCCGCGTAGGCGGCGAAGTCGGGGTGTTCCGGCAAGGCGGCGGACGTCTCGTGCGGCACGGACAGGTTCCTCTGCGTCAGGTACGGGGGGAGTCGGCCGGGGCGGGGGACCGGCGTCCGGTCCCCCGCCCACGGGGTCAGCGCAGCGACAGCGAGGCGTAGACCGTGCCCTTGGTGGTGCGGACCGTCACCGCGGAGACGAAGCTCCAGGGGTCATCGGCGGGTACCGGGTCGGCGACGGCGTACCAGACGCCCCAGCCGGGACGGCCGGGCAGCTCGATCAGCTTGCCGCGCAGCGGGCCGGCCTCCGTCTCCAGCTCGACGGTGGACGCCGTGCCCTCGCCGCCGTAGTACAGGCCGGAGAGGTACACACGCTCCGGGGTGCCCTCGGACTGGACGGAGACGCCCGGGCTGTTCAGGTCGATGTTGCCGTCGACCACGCTGCGGAACTGCTCCTGGTCCGGCATGTCCGGCGTGATCCAGTGCTTGCCCTCGGGCGTCAGCCACAGCTCGAAGCCGGGCGCCCCGATGACGCGCTCGCCGGGCTGGACGATGCGGGGCGTCGGGGCGTGCTTCCTCGCGGCCGACGGAGCGGCAGCCCGCGCGGCCTCCGCCGTCGCCGTCGCGGAGTGCGGCGCCCGGCCGGCCGCGTCGTGGGGCGCCGCGTACGACATCGTGGCCATGCCGGCCAGCACGGCCGTGACGGCCGCACCGGTCAGGTACGTCAGGGTCCGCCTCATGCGGGCAACTCCTCGTGGAACACGGGTCCTTGCGGACCCAGGCGATCTGATGGACGGAGGGCGCCTCTCCATCCGTACAAACTCCGGACCCGCGCCCGCCGGATGACACCCACCGGGAAGTTTCTCCCCCACGGGGTTCCTGCGGGCGTCCGCCCCACCCGTCACCGGGTGGCCGCCCCGCGCGCCGGGCGCAGCGTCCCGGTATGGGCGCCGGGCGCGGCGGAACGGCCCGACCGTGGCGGCCCCGCGGATCCGGACCACCCGGACGTCCACAGGGTCGCGCGCGGCTGGGCTGCGCCGGCCCGACGGGCGCGCCGAGGTGCTGCGCGTCCCGCCGAACCTGCCGCTCGGCATCGACGCCGCCGACTACACGTGCACCCACGTCGACCTGCCGCCCGGCTCCGTGCTGGTCCTCTGCACCGACGGCCTGGTCGAGGCGCCCGGCGTCGACCTCCTGGACTCCGTGCGGGCGATGGCCGCGCGGCTGGAAGACGCCGGCGACCTGGACGCGGAGGGCCTCGCCGACGTGCTCGTCGACGACGTACGGCGCAGCACGCACCGCGGCGACGACGTGGCGGTGCCGGCGCTGCGGACGCGGTGACCCGTCCGGCCGAGTTGCCGCGCGCGGGTGATGCGAGAAGGTGAGAGAAGGCCCGCAGGGGATGGCCCCGCGAAGGGAGTGTGCCGTGCCGGACGGCCCCGTCGACGACGCCGCGGTACTCAACGCGCTGTTCGCCGGCTCACCCCAGGGTCTGTTCGTGCTCGACGCCGACCGCAAGGTCGTCCGGTACAACCCGTCCGCGCGCGGGGTGCACGGCCTTCCCGTGGACGACGTCGTCGGCCACGACATACGGGACTTCGCGCCCGACATGGAACCGGAGATCGACCACCTCGTCGACGAGGTGCTCGCCACCGGCGAGCCGGTGCGCGGACGGCTGATGCGCGGCCGGTCGCCGGCCGACCCGCACCGGACGCTCGCCGTGGAGGTGTCGCTGTTCCCGCTGCGCGAGGGCCCCGGGGTGGTCGGCGTGGTGGAGGACGTGACCGAACGGCAGGCCGCGGCGGAACGCCTCGCCGTGCTCAGCACCGTGCACCGGACCGTCGGCGCCACCCTCGACGTGCGGGCCACGGCGGACGCCCTGGTCGAGGCGCTGGTCCCGGACTTCGCCGACGCGGCGGCCGTGGACCTGCTGGACGACGACCCTACCGGGGCGGCGCCCCCGTCCGGTCCGCTGCCGACGTCCGTGCCGCTGCGCCGGGTGGCGTTCGCCGCCCCGGACTCCGTCGAGCCGTCCCGGCGCACCGGTGACAGCCGTCCCTTCCCGTTCCCCACCCCGTTCACGCAGGCCCTCAACGACGCGCGCGAGCGGCTGGTCCAGGTCAGCCCGGACGACCCGTGGCTGGAGACGGACCCGGACGGCTTCGCCACCCTGCTGGGGCGGAAGGTCCACTCCATGATCGTCGCGCCGCTCACCGCGCGGGACAGCGTGCTGGGGCTGCTGACGCTGTTCCGCAGCCGGATCGACGCCTTCGAGGAGGCCGACCTGGACGTGGCCCGGCAGGCCGCCGCCACCGCGGCCGTCCACCTGGACAACGCGCGCAGCTACCGCCGTGAGCACGCGGTGGCGTCCGCCCTCCAGCGGCGGCTCCAGCCGGGCGTGACCCCGCGCCTGTCGGCGGTGGAGACCGCGCACGTGTACCTGCCGGAGAGCGCGGGCGGCGCCTGGTTCGACGTGATCCCGCTGTCCGGGACCCGGGTGGCGCTGGTCGTCGGGGACGTGGCCGGTCACGGCATCGAGGCGGCGGCCACCATGGGGCAGCTCCGGGTCGCGCTGCGCACCCTGGCGCTGCAGGACCTGGAGACCGACGAGGTCCTGACCCACCTGGACGAGGTCGCCGGGCAGCTCACCGACTCACGCGGGACGCGCCCCTACCTCGCGACCTGCGCGGTCACCGTCTACGACCCGGTCTCCCGCAGCTGCGTCATGATGCGGGCCGGACACCCCGCGCCGATCCTGGTCGACCCGGACGGCTCGCCGATCGACGTCGACGTGCCGCTCGGCCCGCCGCTGGGCGCGGAGGGCGGGGCCGCGTTCGTCCCGGCGGTCACGCAGCTCCCGCCGGGCTGCCTGATCGCGCACGTCACCACCGGGCTGCTGGGCTCCGAGGGGGACGGAGACGGCGAGACGGACGCCGTGCACCGCCTGGAACACGTGCTGGCCACCCCGTCCCGGCCGCTCCAAGAGCTGTGCGACACCGTCGTCTACCGCATGGCGCCCTCCCGGTACGACGACGCCGTCCTGCTCCTCGCCCGCACCGAGTGCCTGCCGCCGGACCGGGTCGCCGACTGGACGCTGCCCGCGGACGCCTCCGTCGTCGGCACGGCCCGCCGGCTCGTCGGCCAGCAGCTCGCCGCCTGGGGCCTCGACGACCGCGCCTTCACCACCGAGATCATCGTCAGCGAACTCGTCACCAACGCGATCCTGCACGGCGAGGGCCCGGTCCGGCTGCGCCTCATCCACGACGGGGAACGCCTCCTGGCCGAGGTGACGGACGCGAGCAGCGCGGGACCCCACCTCCGCCATGCCCGCACCGGCGACGAGGGCGGCCGGGGCCTGTACATCGTGATGCGCCTCAGCGCCCACTGGGGCGTCCGCCACGGCCGCGAGGACAAGACGATCTGGTCGGAACAACGACTGGGCGAGGAGACCCCGGAGGGCGTCCTCGCCGATATGGACGTGTTCGACACGGCGGGGGTGTGAGAAGCCCGTCCGAGCGGGCTCGGCCACGCACGCACCGGCCGCCCCTCGATGCGGGCAACGCCGTCGCCCGGGCGCGGGACCGTCGCCACGGCGCCGGACGGGCCGGGTGGGCGCACACCTCGGACCGACACCGGCCGCGCCTCGATCCGCACCCGCGTGCGGGGCCGTCCGTCACCCTGGCTCCGGACAGGGCGACGGCCCAGCGCGGCCCGGCCCGGGCGCGGGCGCCGCGGAACCGGGCTGCCGTCAGATGGGCGCATTCCGCGTGCGCAGTGTGCCTGCCCTGCCTGGGCAATCGTGCCCGGTGCGCTGCGGCGGACAGCTGAGCTCGGTCGACGTCGGTCCGCGTGCGGGGCGCGGCGGGTTCGGCCAGGGCTGCCGGTGGCGGGGGCGGCCCCTGCCCACCTCGCGTCAGCGTCTCCCGCCGCGCAGACGGCGTGAACACCAGGTGATGGCCGCCGCGTTGACCAGTGCGCCCAGCGCCACAGCCAGGACGAAGGCCGGCGCGCCGCCCGGAAGGGCCAGAGCGGCGATGCTGACCGGGGCCGTGGCGAGGACCGGGATCACGCCCGCGAGGGACGCGTCCTCGTGCTCGGCGGTGCTCGACGCGAGCGCCCAGACGGTCAGGGTGGCGCAGATGCCCAGGTAGGCGAGGGCGAAGGGGTCGCCGTAGAGGCGGCTCAGGAGCGGGCGTCCGGGCATGGGGGACTCCTCACCTGCCGGGGGCGGGGCTGTCCTTGTTCCCCGGGGAGGGACGCGTACACGCCTCAAGGCCCGCCGCGGAGGCGGGCGTTGAGGGGTGGTCAGGCCGCCGTCTCCGGCGCCGGGGCCGGCGCCGCGGTCAGGGACTCCGCCGGGGCGGGGTGCGTGATCCGGCGACGGCGGCTGGGGATACCCAGGGTCGGGTGGGCGACGCCCCAGGCCGCGCTCTTGCAGATGATCTCCTTGTAGAGGGCCGCGAAGCGGCCGGTCAGCGCCGCGTTCTTCGCCCGGTCGTCGGCGGTGACGTACTGGATGAGTCCGTCCTTGCGGCCGAGCGAGATGCACTGGTTGAAGTACCGCAGCGGCACGTGCGGCATCTTGCCGCCGGTGAGGCGGGCCGCGATCGCGTCGGCGGCCTGCCACGCGGTGGGCGTGCCGGTCGCGCACGACATCCGCAGCGGCTTGTCGCCGGGCCCCCGCACCAGCGCCGCGTCGCCGACGGCGTACACGTCCGGGTGCGACACCGACCGCATGGTGTCGTCGACCACGATCTGCCCGGTGTCGCCGACCTCCAGGGTCGTGGCGCGGGCGATCGGGTGGACGGCGAACCCGGCGGTCCACACGGTGAGCGCGGACGGCAGGACCGTCCCGTCGGCGGTGACCACGCGGCCGTCCTCCACGGCCGTGACCTCGGCGTGCTCGCGCGCGGTGATGCCGAGCCGGCCGAACGCCGTCCGCAGATGGCCCTGCCCCTTGGGCGACAGCCAGTCGCCGAGGCCGCCGCGCGCGGCGAGGGTGACCTTCAGGTCGGGACGCGACTCGGCGATCTCGGTGGCCGCCTCCAGGCCGGTGAGGCCGCCCCCCACCACGACCACGGGCTGCCCGGCGGTGAGCCCGGCCAGCCGCTCGCGCACCCGCAGCGCGCCGGCCCGCCCGGCGATCTCGTGGGCGTGCTCGGCGGCGCCGGGCACGCCGTGGTCGTCCCAGCGGCTGCCGAGGGCGTAGACGAGGGTGTCGTACGCCAGCTCTTCGGCGCCGCCGTCGCCGGTGACGGCGACGACCTTGCGGTCGACGTCGACGGCGGTGACCCGGGCGACCTTCAGCGCGACGCCGGTCCCGGCGAGCACGTCGGTCAGCGGCCGGTGCGGGAGCTCACGGCCGGTGGCCAGTTCATGGTTGCGGACCCGCTCGACGAAGTCGGGCTCGGCGTTGACGAGAGTGAGGGAGACGTCGTCGCGGTGCAGCCGCCTGGCCAGGCGTCCGGCGGCGGAGGCTCCGGCGTATCCGGCTCCGAGGACGATGATGCGGTGCTGCATGGCAGGCTCCTGTCGTCGACTGGTTCGCCCCTTGAACCGGGCAGCCCGCCGATCCCTGACACCTTCGCAATGTGACCTGTATCACATCACGGCAGCGCGTCAGTAGACGTCCCTCACCAGCGGCTCCCCGTGGTCGACGGCGGCCCACCGCTCCGTCACGCGCTCCAGCTTGTCGGGGTTGACCTGGCTGCGGACCGCCGCGATGCCGTCCTCGGTGACCTCCAGGCACATCACGCCGATCACCCGGCCGTCGACGACCGCCACCACGGCCGGATCGCCGTTCGCGGTGGTCGCGTACAGCTCGGGCGACCCGCCCGCCACCGCCCGCTTGCCGGCGCCCGGCGTGAACAGGCCCCGCAGGAACGTGGCCACCGCCTTGACTCCCTCGAACGCCTTCGCCCGCGCCGGCACCTTCCCGCCGCCGTCGCCGACCGCGACGGCGTCCCGCGTGAGCAGCGCGACCAGCGGCTCGGTCCGCCCGCTGGTCGCGGCGGCGAGGAACTCCTCCACGACCCGCCGCGCCTCGGCCTCACCGATCTCCCGCCGCGCCCTGCCCTGCGCCACGTGCTTCCGCGCCCGGTGCAGGATCTGCTGGCTGGCGGCCTCGCTGACGTCGAGGATCTCGGCGATCTCCTTGTGCGGGTAACCGAACGCCTCCCGCAGCACGTACACCGCGCGCTCGTCCGGCGACAGCCGCTCCAGCAGCACGAGCATCGCGAACGACACCGACTCCCGCTGCTCGGCGGTGTCGGCCGGCCCCAGCATCGGGTCCCCGGCGACCAGCGGCTCGGGCAGCCACTGCCCCACATAGGTCTCACGCCGGGCGCGGGCCGAGGTGAGCTGGTTGAGGCAGATGTTGGTGAGCACCTTCGTCAGCCACGCCTCGGGCACCTCGATCCGCCCGGTGTCCGCGTCCTGCCAGCGCAGATACGTCTCCTGCACCGCGTCCTCGGCCTCGCTCGCGGAGCCGAGCAGCCGGTAGGCGATGGCCTCGAGACGGGGCTTGGCGGCCAGGAACCGGTTCACGTCGCTCGTGGTCGCAGACATGCCGCGATCCTAGGCACGTCCCCGGCGTACGCGCCCGCCTTTACGCCCGGCCGCCGCGCCCCGCGGTCACCCCTTCTCCGCGAGGGTGTGGGCGACCAGGGCGTTGGCGTGCCCGTGACCCAGGCCGTGCTCGGTCTTGAGCCAGGTGACCAGCTCCATGTGCCGGGTCAGCGGCGAGGAGCGGATCAGCTCCTTCCACTCGGCCACGGGACGGCCGTACTTCTTCTCGATCGACGGGAAATAGCTGGCGGGGCCCTTCACCTGAGCGCTCATGACGACCGGTCCTTCCTCCGCTCGTGGACACCTACACCCATGAGGACCGGAGGAAGGACGAGCACTGAGCGGTGAGCCGACGTGACCTGCGTCACCTCACCCGGTGCGCTCAGCCGGTGAGGCCGATCTCCTCGCAGTCGTCCGCGTGCTCCGCGGTGCAGATGTCCTTGACCGTGTAGACGCCGTCCGCGATCACCGTGTCCTCGATGTTCTCCCGGGTGAGCGCGACCACCGGCACCAGCATCGCCGGGATGTCCTGCTGCGAGCGGCTGTCGATCGTGTCCTGCGCGAGCGCGTCGAACTGGATCGCCCGGTCCTGCACCTTCGCCACCGCCATGTCGGCGGCCCCCGTCGCCTCCAGCAGGAAGGACTTGTACACCGTCATGTACTGGGTGCCCGAGACCACCCGCCGCACCGCCTCCAGGTCCGCGTCCTGCCCGGTCACCGGCGGCAGTTCGCTGAGGCCGGCCGCCTGCAGCTCCTCGATCACCGCGCCGGCCATGCCGTCGTTCGCCGAGTACACGGCGGCGACGTTCCCCGCGCCGACCTTCTTGAGGGCCTTGCGCATGTTCTCCGCCGCGACCTCGGGCAGCCACTTCTTGGTGTCGTACGACGCGGCGATGTCGACCGCCCCGTTCAGCTCGCCCAGCGCACCCTTCTTGAACAGCGCGGTGTTCGGGTCGGCGGGCTCGCCGTTCATCATGACGACCTTCTTCTTCTGGGCCTTCTCGCCCAGCGCGTTGACCAGGGCGCGTCCCTGCACCTGACCGACGAGTTCGTTGTCGTGCGAGACATACGCGTCGATCGGGCCCTCGGCGAGCCGGTCGTAGGCGATGACGGGTATGCCCGCCCGCTTGGCCAGGCGCACGTCGGGCGCGACGGCGGCCGCGTCCACCGCGTCCACGAGGATGACGTCGACCTTCCGGCCGATCATCTGCCGGAACTGCTCGCTCTGCTTCTCCTCGCTGCCCTCGGCGTTGGCGTAGACGACCTCGCCCTCCTTGTTGGTCTGCGAGGCGATGCGCTCCTTGATGAGCGGATAGTCGAACTTCTCGAACCGCGCCGTGTCCTTGTCCGGCAGCAGCAGGCCCACGGTGATGTCGTAGTCGGCGCGGGCGTCCGGGGTCTCGTCGTCGCCCGGTCCGAACGCACCGCAGGCGGTGAGGGAGAGGGCGGTCAGGGAAGCGGTCAGCAGCAGGGCACAACGGCGTGCGGCGGCAGCGGTGGTACGGGGCTTCAACGTGGGGGCGCCTTCCGGGCGGGCGTGCGGCAAGGGGGTGGGGCTGGACGGCCGACGCGGCACGCGGTACGGCGTCGGGGCCGACGTCCGGCCGGGCCCAGAACGTTGCTCAGCAGTGTGTCCGTTGTGCGGTGGTGCGGCACGCGTGCTCACGACCTTCTCCCCTCGCACGCCGAGAATGTGCGCAGGAGAGGCACAGAGGCTGCACACAGCTGGGCATGGGCGTGGTTAGCGTGGCTGTTCCCTGCCCGGACCGGGCCGGCCGCGCCTGCGCGGACGCCCGTACGACACCTCAGGAAGACAGCGGATGGACTACTGCTCCACGTGTCGCCGGCATCTGAACGGCGCCCTGGTCTGCCCGGGTTGCGGCTCCTACGCCCCCGACATCGCCCCCGGCGTGGTGGGCGGCCACCGCATCCCCGGACGGGCGGCGACGGCATCCGGTACGGCCGGTGCGGCGCGGCGCGCCGCCGCCGAAGGGCCTGCGGAGGGAGGGTGGTTCACCGCTCCCGCACGGTCCGCCGGGACGACGCGGGCCGACGAGCCGGCGCGGCCCGCCGGTTCCGCACCGCGCGCGGAAACCTCGCGGCCCGGCGAGATCGGACACCACGCCGACGCCGCACGGCCCGACGCCCCTGTGCGGCCGGTCGGTTCCGCGCGGTCCGCGGGGGCCATGGGACCCACCGGATCCACGGGGCCCCTCGACGGCGCTCGGTCCGCCGACACCACGTGGCCGGCCGGCGCCGTGCGGCCGGGCGACGCCGCGCACCCTGCCGGTGCCGGACGGCCGAGTGACGCCTCGCGCCCCCTCGACGCCGGACGGCCGGGGGCGGTCCCGCGTCCCGCAGGCACCACGCGGTCCACCGAAGCGACGCAGCGCAACGAGGCCGCACGTCACGCCGGTTCCGCACGGACCACCGGCGTGACGGGGCCCCTCGACATCCCACGGTCCGCCCACACCACGTGGCCGGCCGGCGCCGGACGGCCCGGGCAGGCCCCGCGTCCGGTCGGCACGGGACGGTCGCACGAGGCCCCGCGCCCCGCCGGCGCCGGACGGCCGGGCGACGTACCCCGCCCCGAAGGCGCCGGACGGTCCGCCGGGACCCCGCAGTTCGGCGGCGCCCCGCGCCCCGCCGACACCACCGCGACCCCCGCCGAAGGCATACGTCCCGTCCTCCCCGCCCGCCGTGCCGAGACCGCCGTGTTCGCCGCGCCCGCGCGGCACGACGCCACCGCGCGGCACGACGAGACCGGCGGCCCCGCCGCCGACACCCCGCGCGCCGCCCCGCCGGCAGGCGCCGGCACCGGACGTGCCGCGCGCCGACGGCAGTTGGCGCGCTGGAAGAAGACGCAGCGGCGCGCCCTGGTCGCCACGGCCGTGGCGCTCGTCGGCGGCGGCATCACCCTCGCCTCGACGGAACGGGGCGGCACGGACCGCACCCAGGCCTCCACCGCGCCCGACCTGCACGGCATGGGCGGAACGGCCGGCACCACGGACGACGCGGCCGGCATCCCGTCCGTCTCCCCGGAGCGCACGACCGCCCCGCCGCAGGCCGACGTCCGCCGCACCCCGGCACGTCCCGAGGCCGCGCCCACCACGACCGCGCCCCCGTCCGGCACCCACACCGACGGCGCCGCCGCCACCGAGGTGCCCGCCGGGGGACGTTCGGACGCGCCGGAGTCGGTCTCCCGTTCCGGCAACCGCTCCGAGGCGAGCCAGGACACCGGCGGCGGAGCGCCCAGCTCCGGCGGCTCGACGACGACCACGCCCCCCTCCTCGCCCCCGCCCTCCGCCGACGACGGCTCCGGCAGCGGCGACACGGGCGGCGACGGCGGCTCGGGCCAGGGCGACGAGGCCACGCAGCCGGCGCCCAGCAGCCCGCCGCCCACCGCCGAGCAGCCGCGCGACCCCCGCCTCTGCCTGCTGGTGATCTGCCTCGGCTGACCGGACCGCCCCGACCGGCGGCCGGCACGCCGGCTGCGGGACAATCGCGGCATGAGCGTCGTCAAGATCAACGTACTCACGGTTCCCGAGGACCAGCGCGAGACGCTGGAGAAGCGGTTCGCCGCGCGGGCCGGGGCGGTGGAGAGCTCGGACGGCTTTGAATGGTTCGAGCTGCTCCGCCCGGTCGAGGGCACCGACACCTACCTCGTCTACACCCGCTGGCGCAGCGAGGAGGACTTCGAGCGCTGGCGGGACGGGCGCGGCCAGGCCGCCCACGCGGGACCGCAGGGCGACAAGCCGCGCCCTGCGGCCACCGGCGCCACCCTGTGGTCCTTCGAGGTGGTCCAGCAGGCGACGCCCCGCCAGGACTGACCGGCGGGGTCACCCCAGCACGTCCAGCACCCGCCGCGCCGCCTCCGCCACCAGCTCGTCGCTGGGGGTCGCGGCGCGGCCCGGGCCTTCCGTCAGCACCGACAGCACCAGCGGCGGACGTCCGGCGCCGGGCCACAGCACGGCCACGTCGTTGCCCCGGCCGTACTCGCCGCCGCCGGTCTTGTCGCCCACCCGCCAGCCGCGGGGCGCGGCCGCCCGGATGCGGCGGTCGCCGGTGGTGTTGCGCACCAGCCAGTCGGTGAGCAGGGTCCGCCCGGCGGCGGGCAGCGCGTCGCCGAGGACCAGGGCGCGGTAGTCGGCGGCGATGGCGCGGGGCGTGGTGGTGTCGCGCGGGTCGCCGGGCGGGTTGCCGTTCAGCTCGGGCTCGGTGTGGTCGAGGCGCGTCACCCGGTCGCCCAGCCGGCGCGCGTACGCGGTGAGGCCGCGCGGTCCGCCGATGTCCCGCAGCAGCAGGTTGCCGGCCGTGTTGTCGCTGTACCGGACGGCCGCGTCGCACAGCTGCCGCAGGGTCATGCCCTCCCCTGTGTGCTTCTCGGTGACGGGCGAGTACGGCACCAGGTCGGCCGTGCCGTAGGGGATCCGTTCGTCCAGGCGGGCGCCGGGGCGGTGGTCGACGACCGCGGCGGCGGCGAGGGTCTTGAAGGTGGAGCAGAGCGCGAAGCGTTCGTCGGCGCGGTGGACGACGGTGGCGCCGGTGCCGGTGTCGACGGCGAACACCCCGAGCCGGGCGCCGTACTCGCGTTCCAGCGCGGCGAGGTTCCGGGGGCTGACCGGGGACGGTGTGCCGCGGCCGGCCGTCGCGGAGGCTCCGGCGGCCGGGGCGCGGTCCGGGGCGGCGGTGGCGCAGCCCGCCACGGGGGCGAGGGCGGCGGTCAGCAGCAGGGAGCGGCGGGAGAGGCGTGCGGTCATGACGGGACGTCCTTCGGAGTGCGGGGTGTGGCTCAGGAGCGGGGCGCGGCGGACAGCAGGGCGTGCAGCACGGGTCCTGCCGAGCCGCTGCCGGTGACGCCCTCCTCGACGACGCAGGCCACGGCGACGCCGTCGCGGTGGGCGACCATCCAGCCGTTGTTCTCCTGGTCGTCGGAGACCTCGGCGGTGCCGGTCTTGCCGCCGACCTCACCGGCCAGCGGCGCCAGGACGCGCGCGGTGCCCTCGGTGACCGTGGCCCGCAGCAGCGTGCGCAGCTGGTCGACGACGCGGGGCGGCAGCGGCTCGGTCCTGGTGGTGTCCTCCGTGCCGGCGACGAGGACGGGCTGGTGGAAACGGCCGGAGACGGCCGTCGCGGTGACCGACGCCATGATCAGCGGGTTGGCCTGCACCCGGCCCTGGCCGATCATCGACGCGGCCTTCTCCGTAGCGTCGCGCGGCTCGGGCACGGACCCGTCGTACGAGAGGACGCCCACGTGCCAGGTCTGGCCGACCCCGTAGTACCGCTTCGCGACCTCTCCGAGCTCGCCGTCGCCGAGCCGGCTCCGCAGGCCGATGAAGGCGGTGTTGCAGGACTCGGTGAACGCCTTGCGGAAGGTGGCGCCCGGGTGGGCGGACGTCTCGACGTTCTGGAACCGCTTGCCGACGGTGAGGTAGCGGGGGCAGTCCACGACGTCGTCCGGGGCGACCGCGCCCTTCAGCAACAGGGCGCTGCTGGTGACGATCTTCCACGTGGAGCCAGGGGCGTAGGTGCCGGAGACGGCGCGGTTGAAGCCGTCGGCCGGGGAGTTGGCCACGGCGAGGATCTCCCCGTCGTCCACACGCAGGGCGACCAGCGCCGCGTTCTTCCCGCCGGTCTTCTCCAGGGCCTGCTCGGCGGCCGCCTGCCAGCGGGCGTCGAGGGTGGTGCGTACGGGCCCCGCGTCCTTCGGGGTCTCGGAGCCGAACGTCGCCTCGGTGCGGCGGACCTCCCCGGTGACGCGGTCGACGAGCAGCACCGCCCCGCGCGGGCCTCCGCCGGGGATGGAGCCGGCGAGCTGGGTGAGGACCGGGCCGAGGGAGGGGTGGGCGGCCGCAGACAGGGTGCGGCCGGCGCGGTCGTCGGCGCGGACCGGCTCGGCCTCCTCCCGCTCCAGACGGAACTTCTCCGTCCCGCTGAGCCGCGGATGCACCAGCGACAGCCGCCAGTCCACTTTCCACGCGCCACCCCGCTCCCGCAGCGGCAGTTCGGCGGTGTACGTCCAGGTGCCGAGGCCGGTGACGGGCATCCGCGCGGTGTACGGCACGGTGACGGCGTGCCCGCCGGAGTCCTCGTCCTCGACGGGCTTCCCGGCCGTGAGCACGGGTTTCTCGATGTCGAGCCCGGCGGTGAAGCTGCTCAGCACCTCCTGGGCGCGGTCGGGTCCGGTGGTACGGGCGGCGGCGTCCGGGAGGCGTCCGGCGGCCCAGTCGGCGAGGAACGCGCGGGCCTCGGCCACCGCCTCCGGGTCGGGTCCTGACTCGCCCGCGAAGGGGCCGAGCCCGGCGCCCCAGGCGCCGCCGACGGCGACCGCGGCGACCGCCGTGACGCCGACGAGCGCCTTGACCGCCCTGCGGGGGCGGCTGCGGGGACGGGCAGGGGGAAGGTCGGGAAACGTGTTCATGCCCCGACCACAGCAGCGTCAGGGGCTATCCGTCCAAGTCCGTTATCAATCATGGACCGATAAATACTCGATATGATTACTGGTCGTGGACCTGGTGCGGCACCTGGAGTGCTTCGTGGCTGTTGCCGAAGAGTCACACTTCGGCCGTGCCGCCGCCCGTCTCGGCATGGCCCAGCCCCCTCTTTCGCAGCGCGTGCAGCGGCTCGAACGGGAGCTGGGCGTGCGGCTGTTCGAGCGCACCAGCCGTCAGGTGCGGATCACGGAGGCCGGGACGCTGCTGCTGGCCGAGGCGCGGGAGGTGCTGTCCCGCACGGAGTCGTTCCACGCCGCCGCCCGCCGGGTGCGCGACGGCGAGACGGGGCTGCTGCGCGCCGCGCTGCCCCCTGACCTCTCCGGCGAGACCGTGGCCGCCCTGCTCGCCGACTTCGGCGGCCGTCACGCCGGTCTGGAGCTGGAGCTGCACGAACTGTCCACGGCCCAGCAGCTCGACCGGCTCGCGGCGCACGACCTGGACGTGGGCGTCGTCCACCACCCGTGCGACGTGACCGGACTGGAGCTGGGCCCGGTGCTGCGCCGGGAGCTGGGCGTGCTGCTGCCCGCCGGCGCCGTGGCGGCCGGCCTCGACGAGGTCCCGCTGCCCGCGCTGTCCGGCCGCGACCTGATCCTCTTCCCCCGCACGGCCGCGCCCGCCCTCTACGACGAACTGCTGACCACCTGCGCCCGCGGCGGCTTCACCCCCGCCGCCGTACGCCACGGCCAGGGCGCCAGCTTCGTACGGGGCCTGGTGCTGTCCTCGGGAGCGGTGGCCCTGTGCCCGCGTGACGCGGCCCCGGCGGGGCAGGGGTACGGGGAGACGGCGGACGTCGTGTGGCGTCCGCTGACCGGCGGGGCTCCCGCGCTGCGGCACTCCGCGGCCTGGCCGAAGGGGCGTGGGGACGCCGCCGTGCAGGCGTTCGCGGAGGCGGCCACGCACGCCCTGCGCACCGCCGCCGGCGCGGTTCCCGACGTGCCGTCCCGTCCCCTGCATCTGCGACCGGCATCGGAGTACTGGCTGTGACGGACGCCGTCGCCCGCATCCACGCGGCCCTCGCCGACGCCGGGGTCACCGGCTGGCTGCACGCCCTCGACATCGACTCCGGCGAGCAGCTCGACGCCGGGGCCGACCAGCCGGTGTGCACGGCGAGCGTCCACAAGCTGTGCGTCCTGGTCGCGCTGCACGAGCAGGCGGCGCGGGGCGCGCTGGACCTGGCCGAGCAGGTGGAGTGCGGGCCGAAGGAGCGGACGGCGGGGCCGACGGGGGTGGCGGCGATGCTGGACGCGGCACGGATGTCCCTGCGCGACCTCGCCTATCTGATGATGGCGGTCAGCGACAACGCGGCCGCCGATCTGCTGCTGCGCCGGGTGGGACTGGACGCGGTGAACGCGACGACGGCCCGGCTGGGTCTGACGCGGACGCGGGCCGTGCACTCCTTCGGCGAAATGCTCGCCACCGTGAAGGCGGACGCGGGTCCCGAGGGCGCGCGGGCGCTGGCCGATCCGCGGGTGGTGAGCCGGCTGCGGGCGCTGGACCCGGAGCGCACCAACCGCAGCACCCCGCGGGACATGACCCGGCTGCTGGGCGCGGTGTGGCGGGACGAGGCGTGCACCCCGGAGCACGGCGCTGCCATACGGCGGATCATGGGGCTTCAGGTGTGGCCGCACCGTCTGGCCTCGGGTTTTCCCTTCGACGACGTCCATGTCGCCGGGAAAACCGGCAGTCTGCCGACCCTGCGCAACGAGGTGGGCGTGGTCGAGTATCCGGACGGGGGCCGTTACGCGGTCGCCGTCTTCACCCGGACCGCGCACACGGCGGCGACCCTTCCGGCGGCCGACGCGGTGATCGGCACGGCGGCGCGGATCGCGGTGGACGCGCTGCGGGCGAGGGCGTTCCGCTCGTCGCGCTGACCGGGACACCGAGCGTCACGCGGGGGCGGCGGAAAACGTGCGGGAAAATGTCCGTGGACAAACGAAAAGCGGGTGCCCGCACATGACGTGCGAGCACCCGCTCATCCAAACCTGCGTGCAGGTCAGGAAGGGTCAGGCAGGAACGATGTTCTCCGCCTGCGGGCCCTTCTGGCCCTGGGTGACGTCGAAGGTCACCTTCTGGCCTTCCTGGAGCTCGCGGTAGCCCGAGGTGGCGATGTTCGAGTAGTGGGCGAACACGTCAGCGCCGCCGCCGTCCTGCTCGATGAAGCCGAAGCCCTTTTCCGAGTTGAACCACTTGACCGTACCGGTGGCCATAATTTTTCTCCTGAGACAGTGCGGGAATCGCACTTCACGAATCCCTGCATCGTCGCGATGATCACCTGCCCGGAGAACCGGTTCAAACTGGCAACCACAACTGCAACTGACGTCAGCCTAGCACGGAAAATGTTCTCGGCAAGCGAGGAAAATCACTGGAATAAACCCGGACGGCATGTTTAGAGAAAGGAATTTTGTGCGGGCGCGACGGAAATTCTGCGCCGGCCGGGATAGATTTTCAGCGGTGTCCCTGGACCGTGTCGGCACCCTGCCGGCGGAGCTCCTCGTTCGTCCGTTCGGCCTGCTCCAGCTGGTCCTCGAGGCTCACGATCCGGCACGCGGCGTCCACCGGGGTGCCCTGGTCGACGAGCTCGCGGGCGCGGGCGGCGAGCCGCAGCTGGTGGCGCGAGTAGCGCCGGTGACCACCCTCCGAGCGGGTCGGGGTGATCAGCCGCGCCTCACCGAGGGCGCGGAGGAACGCGGGTGTCGCTCCGACCAGCTCCGCGGCCCTGCCCATGGTGTAGGCCGGGAAGTGGTCGTCGTCGAGCCGGTCGGCGACGGGCTGCCGGTCCTGGTCCGGCTGCCGGCCGTCGGCGTACGGCTGACTTTCCGAGGGCATACGCACCTTTCCGCGGACCACAGCGGTCACGGTCCGCCACGGGGACAGGTTCCCCACCGTCAAACTCTAGTCGCCTCGACGGAAAATCTGTCGTGGCGCGTACAGATGTCCTCGGCCGCCCTCGCCTACGAGGCGCCGCCCGCCGCGGCCCCGGAGGTGGACCCGTCCAGGGGACGGGTCCGGTGCGGGCCCATGTCGCCGAGCACCCGGTCCAATTCCTCCTCGCCGAGAGGCCGTCCCGGCAGCGGGCGGGGCCCGGCCGCGGGGCCGCGCAGCCCTTCGAGGAACAGGGCGAGGGGGCGGCGCCAGGCGTCGGGGCCGGCGGCGACGGCCAGGGGCGGCACGGCGCGGCCCAGTGCCGCCAGGGCGAAGAGCAGGTCCTCGGTGGTGACGTCCGCGCGAACGCTGCCCTGCGCGCGGGCGCGCTCCAGCAGCACGTCGACCGTCTCGCGGTTGTGCGCGTGCACCGCGCCGAGCGTCTCGACGTCCGGCAGACGGGTGGTCATCAGGTCGTTGGTGCCGCGATCGGCCGCAAGGGTGGCGAACACGGTGTCCAGGTACTCCGCCAGACCGGCCCACGCGTCGGGCGCGCGACGCGCCCGCTCACCGGCCTCCATGGTCCCCGTGAGCTGGTCACGGAACACGGCGTCCACCAGCGCGGCACGGGTGGGGAAGTGCCGGTAGAGCGTCGCGTTGCCGACCCCGGCGCGCCGCGCGATCACGTCCAGCGGCGCCTCGAGCCCCTGCTCGGCGAACACGGCGTGCGCCGCCTCCACCAGCCGCTCCCGGTTCCGCCGCGCGTCCCGCCGCAGCCGGGGCGCACCGGACGCCTCGGGTCCCTCACCGACGCTCATGGATCCCTCCGTACGAACCGGGGAGTGCTCCCCGGGTGGATGCTATCGTCCCGACGACAAGTGGGGACTGCTCCCCGTTTCATCTTCCGCCGAGCGGAGAGGACCGCACCGTGCGCGCTCAGAGCACCGACGGACCGGCGCCCCTGGAGTGGGCGCCGGCGCCCTTCCCCTTCGAGCGGCTCGCCGCCCTGCGCGCCGAGGGGCCGGTGCACCGGGTGCACGTCCCTGGAAGCGGGGACGCCTGGCTGGTGGTGACCCGGGAGGCGGTACGGACGGCGCTCACGGATCCCCGGCTGCGGAACGACATCCGGCACTCGGCCGGCTGGGAGTCCGACGGCGGGCACGCGGTCGGCCGCAACATGCTGCAGAGCGACCCGCCGCACCACACCCGGCTGCGGCGGCTGGTCGCGGGCCACTTCACTCCCGGCCGGACCGCCGCGCTGCGCCCCCGCGTCGAGGCCGTGGCCCGTGACCTGCTGGACGGGATGCCGCAGGCGGGCCCCGCCGACCTGGTGGGCGCGTACGCGCTGCCGCTGCCGGTCACCGTGATCTGCGACCTGCTCGGTGTGCCCGCGGGCGACCGGGAGGACTTCCACGCCTGGTCGAACGAGCTGGTCACGCCCACGGACGCGGAGACGGCCGCCTCCTCGGCCGCCGCGCTGACCGGCTACCTCACCGACCTGATCGCCCGGAAGGCACGCACCCCCGACGGCACCCTGCTCGCGGACCTGGCCACCCCCGACGCGGCCGACGCGCCGGCGCCCGAGGAGCTGCTCGGCATGGCGTTCCTGCTGCTGGTCGCCGGGCACGAGACGACCGTCAACCTGATCTCCGCGACCGTCCTCAGCCTGCTCACCCACCCAGAACAGCTCGCCCTGCTGCGCGCCGATCCGGAGCTGACCGGCGCGGCGGTGGAGGAGTCGCTGCGGCTCGACTCGCCCGTGCACGCGGGCGCGTTCCGGTTCGCGGCGGAGCCGCTGGAGCTGGCCGGCACGCGCGTGGCCGCCGGGGACGCCGTGCTGGTCTCCCTGGCCGCGGCCTCCCGCGACCCCCTCGCCTTCCCCGACCCGGACCGCTTCGACCTCACCCGCCGCCCCCAGGGCCATCTGGGCTTCGGACACGGCGTCCACCACTGCCTCGGCGCCCCGCTCGCCCGCGCGGAGGCCGCCGTCGCCCTGCGTCTGCTGCTGGAACGGCACCCTCGTCTCGCGCTCGACGCCGATCCGGACTCGCTCACCTGGCGGGCGGGCACGCTACTGCGGGGGCTCACCGCACTCCCCGTGCACCTCGGCTGACACGGCGCTTCTCGGATCCTCCCGGAGCCGACCCTGAGACGTCCCCCATCCGACCCTGAGATGTGTCAGAAATCTTTGACAGGTGTCTCAGGCCCCTGTCAGCCTTTTCTGACAGGTACGAGGGAAAGGGGCCCTGATGCCCGAGGTCCCGCCGCCGGCGCCCACGGGCGACGCTCTGCTGAGAATCCTGACCGCGCTCGGCAACCCGCACCGGATGCGGATCGTGGCGGCGCTCGTGGAGAACCGCACGTACGTCAGCGCGCTGGCGCGCGAGATCGGCATCAGCCGGCCGCTGCTGCACATGCACCTGCAGCGGCTGGAGGCCGCGGGCCTCGTCACCGGCACGCTCGAAGCCGCCGACGACGGCAAGACCGTCAAGTACTACGACGTCACGCCGTTCGTCTGCGAACTCACCCCGCACACCGTCGCCCGCGCGGCCGCGACGCTCACCGACGACGGCGCGGGCCGCTCGGACCGAGGCGCGAAAGAGGAAGCGAAGTGAACGACGAACTGGTGACGCAGGCCGCCGGCGCCGAGGGGCTCGGCGTGCTGGTCGGGGCCGTCGGCGCGGCCGGGTTCTTCACCCTGATGATCGTGCTCGTCTGGCAGGTGGCGGCCACCTGGCGCGCCCGCATGCTGGCCGCGCGCGAGGAGCAGTACAAGGAGCTCGCCACGCGGTACGCGCAACTGCTCGAGGACACCGTGGAGTTGCAACGCCGCACCGCCGAGGAGCAGCGCCGTCTCCTTGAGGAGCTGGCACAGACCCGGCGCGCCGTCGGATCGATGGAGAAGATGATGCGCGAGATCGAATAACCAGGTCCGCGTGTGCGCGCAGGTGTACGGCCGGGAGCGGCAACTCCCGGCCGTACGGAGAAGGCACACGCCCCGGACACACCCCTACCCGAGCACCACGGCAGGTCGTCACACCCTGAACGCCGTGGTGCGGGATCCGTGCGCCCCGCACCGGCCGTCACCGGCCGGCGGTGCGCCTCACACCAAGGAGAGTACTCATGCGTGCCCTGTTGCAGCGCATCGCGCGTGCGCCCGGCGGGCGCCGCGGAAAGTGGGCCGTGCTCGCGGCCTGGCTGATCGTCGCCGTCGCCCTCGGCCCGCTGGCCGGAAAGCTCGGCGACGTCGAGGACACCAGCTCCAACGCCTTCCTTCCGCACGGCGCCGAGTCCGCCCGCGTCAACACGGAGCTGGAGAAGTTCCGCACGGACACGGTCATGCCCGTGGTCGTCGTGTACACCGGCGCGGGCGCCCGGGAGGCGGCCGACGCCGATCGCGCCGCACTCGACCGGTTCACGGCCGAGGGGCAGCGGATCGCCGGCCCGGTGCCGTCGGACGACGGCGAGGCGCTGATGACCGTGGTCCCGCTGGACTCGGAGGACGAGGTCACCGACACCGTCGACGCCCTGCGCGACATCGCCGGCGCCAACGCCCCGCCCGGCACGGACGTCGAGGTCGGCGGTCCGGCCGCCTCCCTCACCGACAGCGTCGCGGTGTTCGACAGCCTCGACGCCACCCTGATGATCGCCACCGGGCTCGTCGTGACCGCCCTGCTGCTGATCACGTACCGCAGCCCGGTGCTGTGGCTGTTCCCGCTGCTGTCGGTCGGCTTCGCCGCCGTGCTCACCCAGGCGTCCACCTATCTGCTCGCCGAGCACGCCTCCCTGCCGGTCGACCCGCAGAGCGCAGGCGTGCTGATGGTGCTGGTCTTCGGCGTCGGCACCGACTACGCGCTGCTGCTCATCGCCCGCTACCGCGAGGAGCTGCACCGGCACGAGGACCGGCACCGGGCGATGCGGATCGCCCTCACCCGCTCCGGCCCTGCGGTGCTCGCCTCGGCCGGGACCATCGCCGTGGGCCTGGCCTGCCTCGCCCTGGCCGACATCAACTCCTCGCGTTCGCTGGGCCTGGTCGGCGCGGTCGGCGTGGTCTGCGCGTTCCTCGCCATGGTCACGGTGCTGCCCGCGCTGCTGGTGCTGGCCGGGCGCTGGGTGTTCTGGCCGTTCGTCCCCCGCTCCGGCACGCCCACGCGCAAGGAGCGCACGGTGTGGTCCCGCATCGGCGGCCTGGTCGCGCGGCGCCCGCGCTGGTCGTGGCTGATGTCGGTCGCGGTCACCGGGGTGCTCGCGCTGTCCACGGCCGGGATCTCCCTGGGACTCACCCAGTCGGAGATGTTCCAGGACAAGCCCGAGTCCGTCGTCGCGCAGGAGCGGCTGTCGGAGCACTTCCCGTCCGGCGCCTCCGACCCCGCGCAGATCGTCACGCGTACCGGCGCCGCCGCCGAGGTGCGGACGGCCGCGGCCGGGGTCGACGGGGTGGCCCGGGTCGAGCCGGGCGGCGACCGCACGCCCGACGGCTCCCTCATCATGCTGTCGGTGGTGCTGGAGGACGCCCCCGACAGCGACGCCGCCAAGGACACCGTCGACGCGCTGCGCACCGCCGTGCACGCGGTGGACGGCGCGGACGCCCTGGTCGGCGGGACCACCGCCGAGAGCCTCGACACCGCGCGGGCCGCCGACCGGGACCTGACCACCGTGGTGCCCGTGGTGCTGCTGGTCGTCCTCGCCGTGCTGATCGGGCTGCTGCGGGCGCTGGTCGCGCCGGTGCTGCTGCTCGCCACCGTGGTGGTGTCGTACCTCGCGGCGCTCGGCGCGTCCAGCCTGCTCTTCGAGCACGTCCTCGGCTACGCGGGCGTGGACTGGTCGATCCCGCTGATGGGCTTCGTGTTCCTGGTGGCCCTGGGCATCGACTACAACATCTTCCTCATGCACCGGGTCCGGGAGGAGACCGCGCGGCTCGGTGTCACGCGCGGCGTCCTGGAAGGCCTGACCAGCACCGGCGGGGTGATCACCTCGGCCGGTGTGGTGCTGGCGGCCACCTTCGCCGTGTTCGCCGGGCTGCCGCTGGTGACGATGGCGCAGATGGGCGTGCTGGTGGGGATCGGCGTCCTGCTGGACACGTTCCTCGTTCGCACGGTCATGGTGCCGGCGCTGGCGCTGGACCTCGGCCGTCGGTTCTGGTGGCCGGGGAAGCTGTTCCGCGCGGCGCCCCGGTCCGGCGGGGACGCCGGTTCCGGGCGGGCGGCGGAGGCTCGGGAGCCGGTGGCGGGGACGCGTACGTAGCCGGAACCGGCGGAGACGGGAAGGCCGGGGCCGGGCCCCGAGCTGCACACGTGGGGACGCGACGGCCCGTCCCGGCCTTCCCTCTGGCCGCAGCCTGCCACCCGGTGCGGGGCGCCGCCCCTCGGCGAGGGCCGGGCGGGTGGCGCCGCCGTTTCGGACATAGCGGGAGCTTTATCACATTTCCTGGTCCATACTCGGAAACATGAACACGGCAACGCTTGTACAGCTGGCCGCCGACACCCACCAGTGGGCCGTGGCAGCGGCCTTCATCGGCGGCATCATCGTGGCAGGTGGCCTGGTCTGGGCCGTCCGTGCGGGAATGCGGTACATGGACCAGGAGTCCCCGCGGCCCCAGCCCGACGAGCAGCCGAAGCTGCCGGACGGCGGGGCGGTGCGGGAGATGCGGGAGATGCGGGAGCCGGACGAGATACCGCTCACGCCGCGCAGCGGCTCACGGCTCATGCCGTACGAGCTGCATCACGCGAGTACGAGGACGGGCAAGGACCAGAAGAGGAAACGGTGGCTGCCGGGGTCCAGCGGAGCCTTCGGGAGCGGGGGGCCGGGTCACGTGTGAGGTCGGTTTCCCAGGCGCGGCGCCCTGACCTGCCGATTGCGCAGTTCCCCGCGCCCCTTCGGGTGTGTTCCCGGCACGTCCTGGGAGCTTCCGGGGACGCGGGAGACACACTCCCTCAGGAGCGCGGGGACCTGCGCGGAACGGGACTTCAGGCGCGGCGCCCTTTCAGCGGGGCGGGGCCGTCGCACCCTCCGGGGTCACCGCACCCTCCGGGGTCACCGCACCCACCGTGATCTGGATTTGCTCGCTCGCCGCCGAGACGCCGTTCAGCGTCGCCGTCGCCTGCAACCGGTTCGCCCCCGCGGGCAGATCACGGCCGGGAGCGCAGCTCCACGAACCGTCCGCCCCCGCCGTGTCCGCGCACACCTCGTTCCCGTCCTGGTCGGCCACCGTCACCTGCGCCCCCGGGTACGCCGTGCCCGACGCCGCCGGCCGGTACCCCAGCGGGACCCCCGACTCGGGCCGGGACAGCACCGGCGACGGCAGTCCCACCGTCACCTGGCACGCCCCGCCCGCCCGCGTGACCCCCTCCGCGTCCGCGAGCCGCATCGCACACCCCTCGAGCCGCGTCCCCGGCACCGCGTCGGCGGGCACCGCGAGGACGAAGGGGAAGGTGCCGGTCCGCCAGGGGCTCTCCGCCGACACGGCCGTGTACGCGGCGGTGCGGCCGTCGGCGGCCACCTCTCCCCGGTAGCCGGCGGTGGTGACCGGCACGGCGGTGACCTTGGCCCCGGCCGGGGCGGTCAGCGTCAGGCTGGAGCCGAACCCGAGGGCGGGCCCGGACAGCCCCGCCGCCTCGACGATGCCGTCCCGTCCGGGCGGAATCGTCGCGGAACCCCAGAGCACGCGCTCGCCCGCCGCCGCCGAAGGCGGGGCGGCCGGCCACCCGCCCGTGAGAATCCCGGCCGCCGTCAGCACGGCGGCCGCTGTCTTGCTGGACCTGTTCATCGTGGACGGGCTCCCTGTACGCCGGAGGTCGGACACACCTGCGACCGACTCTGACGGGAGCCTCCACGCCCCGCCCGCCCTGAACCGCCGTACGGGTGTCCGCGGCACCGCGCGATGCCGCGGACACCCTCGCCTCACCGCGTCAGCCAGGCTGTCGTGTCCGGCGGCAGGTGGCCGTCCTCCAGCGGGGCGCTGGTGAGCGCGACCTCGCCGGCCGGGAGCGGGACCGGAGCGTCGGACAGGTTCGTCACGCAGCGCCAGCCGTCGCCCCGGTCGAACTGGAGGACCCCCTCCGGGGTGTCCTGCGCCCACCGCAGCGTTTCGCCGTCGATCAGCTTGCGGCGCAGGCGCAGGGCCGTGCGGTACAGCTCCAGGGTGGAGCCCTCCACCCCGTCCTGCGCCTCCACGGAGTACGCCGCGAAGGACGGCGGCTGCGGCAGCCACGCGCCGTTCGCGCCGAAGCCGTACGACGGGCCGGTCGTGGTCCACGGCAGCGGGACGCGACAGCCGTCGCGGCCCTTGCGGACATGGCCGGTCTGCTCCCAGATGGGGTCCTGGAGGACGGACGTGGGCAGGTCGGCGACCTCGGGCAGGCCCAGTTCCTCGCCCTGGTAGACGTACGCCGACCCGGGCAGCGCCAGCATCAGCAGGGTGGCGGCGCGGGCCCGCCGCAGGCCCGCCTCCGGGTCGACGGCGGGGGCCTTGCCGCCGGACAGCAGCCAGGCGTTGGTGTCCGTGCCGGGCGGCAGCATCAGCCGGGAGGCGTGCCGGACCACGTCGTGGTTGGACAGCACCCAGGTCGCGGAGGCGCCGGCCGCCTCGGCGGTCGCCAGGGAGCCGGTGATGACCTGGCGCAGTTCGTCCGCGTCCCACGCGGCCTCGAGGTACTCGAAGTTGAAGGCCTGGCCCAGCTCGTCCGGGCGGGCGTACAGGGCGCGCCGCGCGCCGGGCACCCACGCCTCCGCCACGGCCGTACGGGGCGGGGTGTACGTGTCGAAGATCTTCCGCCAGTCGCGGTAGATCTCGTGCGTCTCGTCGCGGTCGTAGAACGGATGCGTGCCGGGCGCGAAGTCGACGAGGGCCGCCTCGCCGCCCGCCGCGTGGTCGCCGAGGTCGCGCAGCGGCTCCTCGAGGTCCTTGGTGAGGGCGTGCGCCACGTCGATCCGGAAGCCGTCCACGCCCCGGTCGGACCAGAAGCGCAGGGTGGTGCGGAAGTCCTCGCGGACGTCCGGGTGGTCCCAGTTCAGGTCGGGCTGCTCGGCGGCGAACAGATGCAGGTACCACTGCCCGTCCGGCACCCGCTGCCACGCGCTGCCGCCGAACACGGACTGCCAGTCGGTGGGCGGCAGCTCGCCGCTCTCGCCGCGGCCGTCACGGAACACGTAGCGGTCGCGGGCCGGGGAGCCGGGCCCGGCGCGCAGCGCCTCCTGGAACCAGACGTGCTGGTGGGAGGTGTGGTTGGGGACGATGTCGACGATCACCTTCAGCCCGAGCCGGTGCGCCTCGCGGACCAGCGCGTCGAAGTCGTCGAGGGTGCCCAGACGCGGGTCGACGTCGCGCGGGTCGGCGACGTCGTAGCCGCCGTCGGCCAGCTCGGACGGGTAGAACGGGCTGAGCCACAGGGCGTCGACGCCCAGCGCGGACAGATGCGTGAGGCGCCGCGTGATGCCGCGCAGGTCGCCCAGTCCGTCGCCGTCGGCGTCGGCGAAGCTGCGGGGATAGATCTGGTAGACGACCGCCTGCCGCCACCAGTCGGGGTCGCGGGAGGAGAGGTCGGGCGTGGCGTCGGGGGCGGGGTGCGGCGGCCGGGGTTCGGGCGCGATGGGGCGGTCGGTCACGCGGGGTCTCCTCTGGGTGTGCGGGTACCGGCGGAGAAACTGACCAGAACACCGTAAAAGCGAACGCACCGGTAACGGGGTGCCATTCCGCCCGGGTGTGGCGGACCGCACGTTCGCCGGGCGCACCTGGATCGAACCGGCGTCCGACTAGGGAGTGAAGTGTTCGACCGTCGTCAGGTAGAGCTTCACGTAGCGCTCCACGTCCACGTCCAGACCCACGTCCACGAGGGTCTGCTCGCGGGCGCCCTCGTGCAGTTCCGACTCCCCGATGCGGGGGCGGCGGTCGACGATCGTCTGGCCGCGCGCCGGGCCGGGCGCCAGGGACACCTCGACCGGGAGGCGGTGGGTGGTCAGCCCCTCCGGGTCGGCGACCGCGCACAGCGCGCCCGCGTCGCCGAGGCCCCCGGAGTCCTCGCCGGGGTCGTCGGGTCGGCTGTCCGGGTGAGCGGGGCGGTGCGCGAGGAGGTCGCCGGCCAGCCGGGCGCCCGGTTCGTCGCTCGCCCGCAGCCGCCGCACGTCGTCACCGGGGACGACGACCCGGGTGAACACATCTAGCCCGTACATGGTGATCGGCACGCCCGCGGTGAGCGTGATCGCGGCGGCCTCCGGGTCGTGCCACACGTTGAACTCGGCCACCGGGGTGGCGTTCCCGACGCCCGCCGCGCCGCCCATGAACACGATCCGCTCGATGTTGCGGGTCACCTCGGGGTGGGTCCGCAGCAGCAGGGCGATGTTGGTGAGCGGCGCGGTCGGCACGAGGGTGACCGGGCGGGGCGAGGCGAGGATCTCGCGGCGCAGCAGCGTCACCGCGTCCGCGTCGACCGGGGTGCGGGCCGGGGCGGGCAGGGCGAGGTCGCCCATGCCGTCATGGCCGTGGACGTGGCGGGCGGAGCGCGGCGCCTCGATCAGCGGCCGCTCGGCGCCCCGCGCCACCGGCACGTCCCCCGCGCCCGCCCGCTCCAGCACGGTCAGCGTGTTGCGTACGACGCCGTCCACGTCCGTGTTCCCGGCGACGCAGGTGACGGCCCGCAGGTCGATCCCGGGGTGCCGTACGGCGAACAGCAGGGCCAGGGCGTCGTCGACGCCGGTGTCGCAGTCGATGATCACCGGGACCGGCTGCCGGCCGTTGCTCACGACGGACTCCTTCTTCGGGCGGGGTCTGCCCGTCGACCTTACGCGGGCTCCCAGAGCGCGGTCCCGCGTGCGCGCACCCGCCGCTCGACGCGTCGCAGGAATTCCGCCACCGGCAGCACGCCGGGCCGCCGGCCGTCCCGCAGCCGCACGGCGACCAGGCCGTCCGCGTCCTCCCGCGCGCCGATCACCGCCTGGTACGGCACCAGCCGGGCCCGGCGGATCCGGGCGCCGAGACTGCCCTCGGCGGGCCCGCTCGCCTCGGCCCGCAGCCCGAGCGCGGCAGCCTCCCGGACGACGGCGTGGGCGCGCTCCTCCTGGTCCCCGCCCACCGGAAGCACCGCCAGTTGCAGCGGCGCGAGCCAGGGCGGGAAGGCGCCGCCGTGCTCCTCCAGCAGATGGGCGACGGCCCGCTCCACGCTGCCGATGACACTGCGGTGCACCATGACCGGCCGGTGCCGGGCGCCGTCCGGGCCGGTGTAACGCAGCCCGAAGCGTTCCGGCTGGTGGAAGTCGATCTGCACGGTGGACAGGGTGGACTCGCGGCCCGCCGGGTCGGTGATCTGCACGTCGATCTTCGGGCCGTAGAAGGCCGCCTCGCCCTCGACGGCCTCGTACGGCACGCCGGACGCGTCCAGCACCTCGCGCAGCAGCGCGGTGGCCCGCCGCCACAGGGCCGGGTCGGCGACGTACTTCCCGCCGCCGCCCGGCAGCGACAGACGGTGGCGGGCGGCGCGGATGCCCAGGTCGGCGTAGGCGCGGGAGATAAGCGCGAGGGCCCCGGCGGCCTCCTCGACGGCCTGGTCCGGGGTGCAGAAGATGTGCGCGTCGTTCAGCTGGATGGCCCGCACCCGGGTCAGCCCGCCGAGCACGCCCGACCGCTCCGCGCGGTACATGCCGCCCAGCTCGGCCATCCGGTACGGCAGGTCGCGGTGGCTGCGGGTGCGGGAGCGGAAGATCAGGGCGTGGTGCGGGCACAGGCTGGGACGCAGCAGTACCTGATCCCCGCCCAGCTCCATCGGCGGGTACATGTCGTCGCGGTAGTGGTCCCAGTGCCCGGAGAGCTCGTACAGCTCGCGTTTGCCGAGCACGGGCGAGTACACGTGCCGGTAGCCGGCCGCGCGTTCCGCCTCGCGGACGTACTCCTCCAGGGTGTGCCGTACGACGGCGCCGTCGGGGAGCCAGTAGGGGAGGCCCGCGCCCATCAGCGGGTCGGTGTCGAACAGGCCGAGTTCACGGCCGAGGCGTCGGTGGTCGCGCACGGCGCCCTCCTTGGGGTAGGGAGGCGAGCACCACGCGCGGCGAAGCCCCGGGGCACTCGCCCCGGGGCTTCGTCAGTGGTCAGCTGTCAGCGCGCCGGGACTCTCTCCGGCGTCGTCGTGCGGGACACATGGGCGCGCTGCATGCGGCGGACGGTAGCAACGGGCGGGCGGCGGGCGCACCCGGTTTTCGCGGGGCCCGCGCTGGGCGTACGGGAGCTCACCCGGACGGCCCGTCGCGCTGGTGGGGGGCCTGGGCCGGTGGTGCCGTAGGAGCACGACCCGGCCCCCAGGAGGCAGCCCGATGACCCGTGCCCGCACCCTCCTCGCCTCCGCCCTGTCGGTCTCGGTCCTGGTGATCACGGCGGCCTGCGCGGCCCACGAACGGGAGGTGCCGCGCGCTCTGCCCCAGGGGGTGTCCGAGCCGCCCGCCGCGGCCTCGCCCTCCCCGTCGGCGTCGCCCTCCGCGGTGACCGGGCGGTCCTCACCCGTGCTGAACGACGAGCAGCTGAAAGCCGCGCTGATCACCGAGACGGACCTGGGCCGGCCGTGGGCCGCCGCGGAAGGGCCCGCGCTGTGGCGGGACGGCACGCTGAAGGCCACCACGGACGACGGCGACTGCAGGCGGCTGCTGGAGATCCTCTACACGGAGGAGCCGTTCGGCGCCCCGTCGGGGCCGCGCGCCTCGGTCACCCTCGACGACACCGCCGAGGGCAGCCAGCTGCGCGAACAGATCGGCTCCCACCGGCCGGACGACGTGGAGCGCGCACTGGCCTGGCTGGCCACGCTGCCGGAGAAGTGCGGGACCTTCCGCGCGAAGACCGCGCGGTCCGGCACGCAGGAGGTCGAGGTGACGGAGCTGCCGCTGCCGGAGACCGCCGGGGACGCCCGCACCGCGCTGCGGGTCACGCTGACCGGCGGCGAACGCGGCACCGCCCCGGCCCGGCTCACCGTGGACCTCGCGGCGGCCCGCGTCGGCGAGGAAGCGATCGTCCTCACCAACGGCGGGTTCGGCGAGGTACGGGCGGAGGTCACCCAGGCGATGTCCCAGCTCGGCGCGGACCGCCTGGCGGAGGTGGCGCGGCAGGGGCGGCTGCGGGTGTGAGGAGCGCCGGCGGCGCGACCGGGGCCCGTGGGCGCCTCCCCCGTCCGCCCACGGCACGCGGTCCGGCCAGCCTGTGGCACGGAGGGCGGCCGGGCTGCTCGACCAACGCCGCCAAAACCCGCGGAGCCGGAAAAACCCAGCCCTGCTCACCAACGGCACACCCCGGCAAGGGCACGGCACGCAGGTGGCGATCGCTCGTCAGGCGCTCCCTGGATCTGTGGGCCCGTCCTTCGCCCACCCGCGGCACCCGCGCCCCGGCCGACGCACGGCGCACCAGGCGGCGACGACTCGTCCCGCACCCCTTGGGCGCGGGGCAGTGGGGACCTCCTCCACACCCCCGCGACACCCGCCCCGGCCGGCGCACGGCGCGGAAGGCGGGCGGCAGGTGATCCGGCGCATCCGGAATACAAGAAGGCCGCGGAACCGCGGGGTTCAGCTCATCGCGTCGACCGCCTGCTTGGCCTCCAGCAGGCCCGCGCCCGTGGACTCGCGGTAGAGCTTGACCGCCTGGACCTGCTTGCCGTCCCGGACCAGGGCGAGGATCTCGTCCTTCCTCGGCACCTCCTCCTCCAGGCCCAGGTGCCGCATGACCGTGTCGAGTTTGCGCTCCACCCGGGCGACGCGGCGGTCGGAGCGGGTCAGCTGGGTCTGGATCGAGGCCACGCCGAGGACGACGACGCAGGTGCAGAAGAGGATGGCTATGTCCATGAGCGCAAAGCCTAGGACGTCCACGGCAGTTGGTCACCGGGCCGGTTGATCAGGGCGTGTCGAAGCGGCGCCGGCGGGCGACCACGTCGACGGCCGCCTCCAGCACGGTGCGGTCGTGCGCGAAGGCGTCCCCGCGCAGCCGCGCCAGGGCCTCGTCGGCGCCCACGCCGAGCTGGGCCATGATCATGCCGACCGCCTGGTGCACCCGGTCGTGGTCGGCGGCCAGCCCGCCGAGCCAGCCCTCGCCGGCGTCCCGCGTGTCGTACGGCAGATCGGTCAGCGCGACGGTCATCACGCCGGCCACCAGCAGGGCCACGTGCAGCTGGTGCGCGGTGAGGCTCCCGGGGGAGGCGCTGTAGAGGTCGAGGGTGCCGACGCAGACGGCTTTGGAGCCGAGGGGCAGCGCGTACACGGCGCGCACGCCGGAGCCCAGCGCCTGCTGCGTGAACACGGGCCAGCGGTCGCCGCAGGCGCCCTCCACCAGGTCGCGGGCGAGAACGGGCGCACCGGTGCGCAGCACGTGGTGGCAGGGGCCGTCGCCGAGGGTGGCCTGGAGCTGCGCCAGCCGCGCGGCGCCGCCGCCGGACGCGGCGAGCTGGAGGGGCATGCTGTCGCCGCGCAGCGACACGGAGGCGCCGTCCACGGGCAGCAGGTCCACGGCCACCGCGCACAGCCGCCCCGGCGCCTCGGCCGGCCCGGCCCCGCGCAGCCCCGCCGCGATGGCCCCGACCGCGTGCTCGTACTCCCCGCCGTCCCGCCCACCCCCCGGGCCGTCCCCGGGCAGCACACCGACCACATCCCCTCACCAGCAGAAACGCGGACCGACTACCCGAGGCGGGGGACGTGAAACCGAGCGGGGGCCGGGCCGGCCTCCGGGGGCGCCGCGGGCACGGGCGGGGCGCCGGCCCGGGACGTCGCCGGGGGGGCATCGGCGCGACGGCAGAGGTGGGGGGCCGGGGGCGCCGCGGGTACGGGCGGGGCGCCGGCCCGGGACGTCGCCGGGGGGCATCGGCGCGACAGCAGGGGTCGCGGCCGGAGTCGGCCCCGGAGCCCCATGCCCGGCACGCCGCCACTCGCCGGCACCCCCGTGGAGGCCGCGTGGCCCGTCGGCGGGGAGGGCGGCTCCCGTCCCCTACCCCCTCCCTTCACACGGGCGGCTGCGCCGGCGCGGGCCCCAGGGTCGTCGTGCCCGGGGCCGTGCGGTGGCCCAGGCCTGTGCGGTAGGCGTCCAGGGCCGCCTCCACGCGGCCCGTGCGGCGGAGGAGGTCGCCGAGGAGGCGGCACAGGTCGGCCAGGTCGCCCGCCGCTCCCGCGCGTTCCAGCAGGCTGAGCGCGCGCACATAGTGCTCCTCCGCCTGCTCTGTGTCGCGGGCGTCCTCCGCGATGATGCCGAGCAGCCGGTGCGCGGCCGCCGCGTGCACCGCGCCCCGCTCGGGCGAGAGCCCGCCCAGCACGTCCCGCAGCAGCTCCGCCGCCTCCTCGGACCGCCCGCGCCGGTGCAGCACGTCGGCCAGTTCGACGGTGAGCTGGCTGGTGTACAGGGTCGCCCGGGCCGCGGACAGCATGTGCAGCGCCTCCCGCATCTCCGCCTCGGCCCGCTCCAGTTCGCCGTTCTGCGCGTACACGTACCCGCGCATCCAGTGGCAGTTGGCCAGCTCGGTGCGCAGTTGCAGCCCCCGGTACAGCTCGGCCGCCTTGGCCAGCGACGCGTCCGCCTCCGCGAGGCGGCCCTCGGCGAGCAGGGTGCGGGCCACCGATCGGTGCATGCGCGCCACCAGCGCCGGGTCGCCCGACTGCGGGGCCAGCGCCAGCGCGAACTCCGCGGCCTGCGCGGCCCGTGCGTGCGCGCCCATGTCCATGTACGGCCCGATGACGCTGGCGTACAGCAGGAGCAGCGCGTCCGGGTCGTGCAGGCCGCCCCGGTTCAGCTCGTCGATCGTGCTCTCCAGCAGGTACACCGCGTACCGCAGCTCCCCCGCGAGATAGTGCGCCACGGCCCGGCCGCGCAGCGCCGGCACCCGCGCGGGCAGCGGCGCGTCCGCGAGCCGCGCCTCCGCCTTCTCGAAGTACCGCTGTCCGTCGGCGAGTTCGCCGGTGTCCAGGGCGCACTCCCCGAGCCCGAGCAGCGCGGCGGCCTGCTCCTGGGGCAGTCCCTGCGCCTCCGCCTCGGCCAGCAGCGCCGTGTACTGCTCCACCGCCGGCTCCGCCTCCCCGACGGCGAGGGCGCGCTGCGCCTCGGTCAGCCGCAGCCGCAGTTCGGTCACCCGGCGCGCCGAACGCCCGGTCGCCAGTTCGTCGAACTCGACTCCGAGCCGCTCGGCGAGATGCCGCAGCGCCTCGTCGGAGGGGCGCACCCGGCCGGCCTCCAGGGTGGAGATGTAGGCGGGGGTGTACACCGGCTCTGCCAGCTGTTTCTGTGTCAGGCCGCGGCCCACGCGCAGCTGCTGCACCCGCCGCCCGATCGTGCCCGGCTCGTCCCGCTCCCCCATGCCAACTCCCCCAGTGCCCCTTGCCGTTCGCGTCGGACAGCCTCTAGGTTAAACCGCGAGTTAAACCCGCTTAACCCGTCGCTGTTGCGAGGTCGCCGTGCTGCAACGCACCCGCCCCACCGAGCGTTATGCCCGTGGCTTCATCGCGGCTCTCGCCGCGGTCGCGGCGCTGGTCCTGGCGGCGAACGCGGGCCCGGCCAAGGCCGCCGGCCAGGACGCCGGCTCCCGGACCACCGCACCGGCGGGGGTGGAGGCCGCGGAGCGGTAGGGCGGCACCCGTGGCGGAACCTCACCCCGGCAGGGCTCTGCGCAGCGCCTCGTCCAGGCGCCGCGCCAGCTCGTCCTCGTCGGCCGAGCCCGTCTCGACGAGCGGTCCGAGCTGCGTGATCATCGTCTGCGTGAAGGCGCCGTAGAGCGGTGTCCTCGGGCGGTGCACGGCCCGCTCCAGCGCCTTCTTGAGCTTCTCGTCGGAGAGCCCGGGACGTCCCCCGTCCCCGCGCGGCACCTCGTCGGGCTCCCCCGTCGGGGACGGCACGGGCGCGGCGGAGATCTCCGCGGGGCACCGCAGCGAACGGCCGTAGGCCGAGTCACGACTCGCCGCGAACCCGGCCTCCAGCAGGCAGCGTTCGCTCTGCCGCCCGGTGAGGAAACGGATCAGCTCGGTCGCCTTCCGCGCCCGCTCCGACGTCGTGGTCACCGCCAGGTTCTGCCCGCCGAGCACCGCCCGCCCGGGCAGCGGCGCCACCCCCAGCCGCTTCCCGAAGGCCTGGTACAGCGTCGGGTAGGCGGAGGGCCAGGCGCGCAGGAAGGCCGTGCGCCCCGCGGTGAACTCGCTGGTCGACTCCGTCTCGTCGTGCTTCTTCGCATCGGGGGAGATGTACGCCGGGTCGACGCGGCGTACGAGTTCCCGCACGCCCCGCCGCAGCTGCTCCACGTCCCCCGTGTAGCGGCCGTCCTCGTCCACCAGCCTCAGGCCGGGCACCGCCGTGGCGAACGCCTCCATCGCGTTGACCGTGCGGCCCTCGTACGGGTCGAGCTGGGTGGTCCAGCCGTTGGCGAAGTCGTCGGCGCCGAGCTTCTTGTCCAGCGTGGTGATGTGCCCGCGCAGCTGCTCCCAGGTGAAGCCCTCCGGGACGTACGGCTCCTCGACACCCGCCTTCCGCAGCAGGTCGGCCCGGTAGTACAACAGGCCGACGTCGCTGTTGAACGGCACCGCGTAGACCTTCCCGTCCCACCGGGCGGTCTCCGCGACCGGATCGATCACGTCCGCGTCCACGAGGTCGTCCGGCAGCGCCCGCACCAGACCGGCCTCCGCGAACTCCGGCACCCAGGTCACGTCCAGGTTCACCACGTCGTACCGGGCGCTGCCGGACTGCAGGGCGCCCAGCAGCTGGCTGCGCTGCTCGTCGGCGCTGCCCGGCAGCTCCACCAGCCGCGCCTGGTAGGGGTCCGACCCCTCGGCCTTCTTCCTCTGCTCCCGGTTCCACGCGTCGATGAGCCGCTGCCGCACGCCGTTGCTGCCGGTGACGTCCCGGCCGCTGGCCACGACGATGGTGCCGGGCTTCTCCTCGCCGGCCCGGTCGGGCGTCGTGTCCCCGCCGCCCGTGCAGGCGGCGAGCAGCAACAGCGGTGCGAGCAGCGCGGTGAGCCGTCGCGGCATCAGTCGTCCCCCGTTCCGATGCGGGCGATCTCGTCGTGCAGGGAGGCGCCCACGTCGTCCCCCGCGTCCAGGCAGCGTCCGCCGCTCACCTCGGCGATCCGCCGGTCCGGGCGGCCCTCGTCACAGCCTCCGCTTCCCAGCACGGCCACGGTCACCGGCACCCCGCTCGCCTCGGCCCGGTCCAGCACCTCCACCAGCCGTCCGCCCTCCAGGTTCTCGCCGTGCCGGCCGTCGGTGATGTGCACGATCATCCGGGGCCGGCCGTCGTCCCTCCGGTCCTCCATCTCGTCGAACGCCGCGAGCAGCGCCGCGTGCGGGTCGGCCGAGGCGTCGCGCACCCTGGCCCGCTCGTCGACGGCCTCCTCGGCGTCCTTCCGCCCGTGCCTGCCGAACCCCAGCAGCGTCTCGTACGGGCCGTCGCCGGTGTCGGCGACCGCCCAGACGCCGTACTCGTCGTCGGGGCCCAGACCGCCCAGCGTCTGCCGCAGCAGCCCGGGGCCGCCGCTCGGCCCCTGCCACAGGCCGGCCATCGAACCGGAGCTGTCCAGCAGGAACAGCACCCGGCCGGGACCGCCGTACGCCTGGTAGGCACTCAGGGCCTGCTCCATCTCGTCCCGCCCGGCCGACTCGTCGAGCGGGCTCGGCGCGTACGACACGCCCTCGACCTCCTGGTCCTTGTCGAGCGGCTCCCCGGTGCCGGGGTGGCGGAAGCCCTGTCGTGCGAACACCTCGCGGCCTTCCGTACCGGCCAGCCAGTCGCGGAAGGAGGCCACCGCCGCGTCCCGGGCCGTGTCGCCGTCCTCGCCGTCCTCGCCGTCGGCGTCGTCCCAGCGCACCCGCACGAGCACCGGGTCCATGCCGGGCACGTCGGCGGGGTACAGGGCCGTGCGCGAGGTACGGGTGTTGTCCTTGCAGTCGACCCCGCTGACGAGGAGGAACTCCGGTACGAGCGCGGCGGTGCGGTCGTCCACGGCGTCGTCCTCGGGCAGCGCGCACAGCAGGTCGCCGGCCGTGGGGGAGGGCGGTCCCGGCTGCCGGACCAGGCTCTCCCCCCGGGCCACCGAGAGCGTGTCACCGTACAGGCCGACGGTGGCGAGCAGTCCGGAGTCGGTGAACTCGGGGTCGGGGCGGCGCACGGCCGCGTTCTCGGCGCGCGCGGTCAGAGCCTCGATCATCTCGGTCAGGGGCCGTCCGGTGATGTCGTCCAGCGGCTCGGGGGCGAGGCGGTCGGGCACGGCGAGCACGACGGGGGAGTGGGCGAGGGGCGACTCCTCCGGCTCCAGTTCCGCGACGGCGTCCGTGTCCTGCTCCTCCAGCACCCGGTCGGCCTCGGCGCGGGAGGCGGGGATCCACACGTCGGGCTGCGGCCCGATGTCGCGCTGGGGGTTGACCTCGGCGCCCTCGGGCTCCTGCCAGGCGTCCGTGTGCCGGCGCAGCGCCTCGACCACGTCGGAGGACCCGGCGCTGTAGACGGTGATGCCGGTGCGCCGGCAGCCTGCCTCGGTGGTGTCGGCGCCGGAGGTGAGATAGGCGTCGGCGGCCAGGCGGAAGGTGTCCTCCAGGTCCGGGTCGGTCAGCACGCGCAGTTCGAGCGGCGGTGCGCAGTGGGTGTCGTCCCCGCCGGCCAGGCCCAGCGGCCCGTACAGACCCACGCCGAGCATGCCGAGGGCGACCAGCATGGGCACGGCGAGCCGGAACAGGACGCGCCGGGACGGCCCCTTCCCCCCGTCCGCGCCCCGCCGGGCGTGCTCACGCCGCCGGGCACGGGACCACTTCGCCGCCAGGGCGCGCGGGCGCCGCCACAACGCCGCCGTCCACGCGGGCAGCCGGCGGCGGGGACGCGGGGAGGGGTCCGGCGCGGCGGGCGCGGGGTCCGGGTTGTCCGGTGACAGCAGCGGAACCTGCGGGCCCTTCCTCCCCAGCGTCATCTCGGCGCCCGCGTCGGCGCGCAGCTGCGGCTCCCAGGGTTCGTTGCGCAGGGTGCGGCGCTTCTGCTCGGCCATGCGCCGGCGCAGCAGGGCGGCGAGCCGGGAGACGGTCGTGCCGCCCTCCTCGCCCAGCAGCCGGGCCAGGTTCTCCGTGTACGGCGTGGGGGTGGCCGGATCGCCCGCGTCGATACGGTGGTTGGCCTGCACGCTCATCAGCAGCACGACGCGCCGCTTGTCCTCGAAGTGCTCCCACACCCGCGCCGCGTTGCCCGCGAAGCAGCAGTCGAGGACCACCACGATGCGCTCCGCGCGGCTCGTGGCCAGCACCGTCCCCATCAGGTCGCTGAACGACACGGCGGCGTTGAACACCGTGTGCTCGCCGGCGAACACCTGGGCGTCGCGCAGCTGCAGATACAGCTCGTCGCCCCCGCTGGGGATCGCCCCGTGCCCCGCGAAGTAGACCAGCAGCAGCCCGCGGGCCTCCCTGGCGACCCGTTGCAGCTCCCGCGCCGCCTCGGCGAAGTCGGGCGAACACAGCGGAACGATGTCCCCGTCGGCGAACACCCCCGCACGCACCAGCGCCCGGCGCAGCACGGGCACGTTGTTCCGGACGGCCTCCAGCTTGCCCGGCACCCCGTGCGGTGGGTCCGTCCAGCGGTAGTCGGACACACCGATCAGCAGCGCCCGGTCCATCGGGTCCCCCGCGTCCTCAGGCTGCACCGGCCTACCCGTCGTCGCGGTTCACCGGTTCGACTCTGCCCTGCGGCGGTTCGCCGTCCTCGACCTGGCGGCGGTTCTCCCGCCAGGCCCGCAACCCGTTCCTGACCTGCTCCAGCAGCTCCTGGAAGACCACGGTCGCGCCCGCCGACGTGACGGCGATGACGATCTCCTGACTCGTCCCCATCGGCGCGCCGCCGCGGTCGGCGGCGGGCCGCTCGAAGAGCCGCAGCCTCCCGTCCCGCAACAGGTCGTCCAGCGGCTTCTCCCGCTCCAGCCAGTTGCGCAGGGCGGTGACGTCGCCCTCTGTCGCACTCCCGTCCAGCCGTATGCAGATGTCCCGGTCGGCCACTTGGTCCCCCTCAGCCATAACTCCCCATCATGGCACCGCGGTCGCCCCCTGGGGAGGGTCCGTGCGCAGGTGCCCTGCGGGCACCGCCCCGCGCCCCTGCACCTCACGCAGCCGGCGCCGCACATGCTCCACGGCCCCCTCCCGGCGCCCCGGCACCCGGCTCCTCAACTCCACCAGGCGCAAGCCCAGTTCACGCACCCGCACCGGGTCGTCCACCCGGCCCCACTGGTGGTGGGCGCGGTCGACGGCCGCCTCCACGGCGGGCGCGTCGGACGGCTGCCCGGCGGCCAGCCGGGTGCCCGCCAGCGCCATCCACGCACCGCAGCTGCGCGCCGCGTCGCCCGCCAGCATCGCCAGGTCCGCGCGGACCTCGGTCCAGTGCAGCGCCTCCTCCGACACCGGTCCGTGCGCCATCCCCGCCGCCTGCTCGAGGCGTGCGGCCAGCGCGTCCGCCTCCGCGTGCCGCCCGCCCGCACGGCCGCCGTGACCGCCGCGTGCGGGTCGCCCGGCAGCGGTCCGCGCTGCGCCAGCACCAGGTCGGCGCCCGCGCCCTCCGGCGCGATCCGCTCCAGCGTCCGCTGGTGCAGCTCCTCGTCCGGCAGCCGCCGCCCGCTGCGCAGCAGCGTCGCCAGCGCCTTCATGTACGCGGGCGCCGCCACCGCGCGCCGCGACGGCGGCGGGGCGACGCGACCGTAGACGGCGGCGTCACGGCCGCAGTCCAGCGGGAACGGCCGGCCCGGCGCGGGCGGCTCGCACAGCGCCCGCCAGGTGTCCGCGTCGGCGCGCAGATCGAGGAACAGCGTCGTCGTGCCGGCCGGGCGCAGCCGCAGCTCGTCCCGGAACCAGTGCCAGGGCAATGCCGTGTACCGCACGGTCGCCGGGGTGGTGCGGGCCAGCGCCAGATGCGGCAGCCGCTGCCTGCGGTCCAGGCGCAGCTCCCCCGCCACGTACACGGTGAGCGGGCCGGGCGCCGCGGCCGCCGCGCGCAGCCGGGTCAGCACCGCCTGCGGCTCCAGCGGGTCGGCCAGCTCCACGACGTTCGCGGTGTCCGCCCCGGACAGCACCGACGGGGGCACCGCCGCGAGCACGGGGAGCACGGACGCGGCGTCCACCAGCCGTCCACGGCCCAGCGGCGACGCCGCCAGCAGCAGCACGGTCCCGGGCATGGTCCCCTCCCCCTGTCGATCACCTACGGCAGCACCGTAACCGCTGCGGTCGCAAACGGGGGCGTCACAGCGGTGAACGTCCCCCTTCGCGGCGTTCGGCCCCCGTGCCCCTGCCGCGCCGCACCGCGAACACCGTGGTGTCGTCCGCCAGATGCCCCCGGCAGTGCCGCAGCGTCCCGTCCCGGACGACCAGCACCAGCCTGTCGGGGGCCATCAGCCCCGGGTCGGCGGCCACCGCCCGCCGCACCTCTTCCGCGACCTGGAAGAAGTGGCCCTCCCGGTCCCGGGCCTCCGTCACCCCGTCCGTCACCACCAGCAGCGTCTCGTCCAGGTCCAGACGCACCCGCCGCACCGGAGGCGCGTTGGGCGTCAGGTCGCGGTAGCCGAGCGGCAGCCCCCCGGCCACCGGCAGCCGCCGCACCCCCGACGCGCTCACCGCCAGCGGGGGTTCGTGACCGAAGACGACGGTGTCGACGGCGTCGTCCTCGTCCGCGGGGAACGAGAGCAGCACCGCCGTGGCGAACCGGCCGCCGTCCGCGCGGCCGAGCGCGGTCGTGTACTCACGGTGGCGCACCATCCGCGCCTCCAGCCGGTCGGCGACCACCGCCAGGTCCGCCTCGTGGAAACCCGCCTCGCGGAACGTGCCGAGCAGCACCGCCGCCGTCTCCACCGCGCCAAGACCCTTGCCCTGCACGTCCCCGACGAAGACGCGGGTGCCGTGCGGTCCCGGCTGGATGTCGTAGAAGTCGCCGCCGACCCGCGCCTGGGCGTCGGCCGTGAGATACACGCCCGCGTGCTCCAGGCCGCCCCAGCCCGGCGGCAGCGGGCGCAGCACCGTGCGCCGCACCGTGTCGGTCACGTCCCGCATGTGCAGCGCCCGCCGCTCGCCGCGCACCCGCACCACGCACGCCAGCGTGGCGAGGACGCCGCCGAGGGCGACCAGGATGAAGTCGGGCAGGCCCGCCTGGAACTGGTGCGGCCAGGCGCTGTCGACGACCGTGTACGCGGCCATCGACAGCACCGCGAACACCGCCGTGCCCCACACCCCGCACAGCGCGGCCGCGATGCCCGGCACCAGCACGATCCAGGAGATGATCCGGAACTCGCCTGTGGTGTTGTAGTCGGCCACCGCGATCGCCACGAGCAGCAGCAGCGGCGGCACCCAGGCCACGCTGCGGCCCCCTACGCGCAGCAGTTTCTGCCGCTCCATGACGTCGCCCGGGCCGGCCGCGGGGTACGGCTCGAGGGGGGCGTGTCCTGTCGTGGCCGGACTCACGGCCCCAGCGAAACACGCGGCCGAGGCGGCCGCATCCCCTCCCACCGGGGCTTCCTCCAGGCGATCGAGTTGCCGCCCGGGCGCGGCAGGTGTGCCCTGGATGAACGGGGGACGGAGGAAGGAGTGCTCCCATGGCGCATGCGGCGCCCCGGAACCGGGGCATGATCGAACAGGGCCGCACCACCGACGTCTTCGACGCCCGCACCCATCGCATGGCCCGGTTCGTCCTGCCGGTCCTCGCGGGGCTGGTCTACGGCTACTGGGCCGCGGCGAACCGCCGCTACGGCGGCCCCGTCACCGGCTGGAACCTGCTGTTCGGCTTCCTCACCGCGCTCGTCTTCGCCGTCGTCCTCATCACGCTGCTCACGGTCGGCCCGAAACTCCGCCGCGAACTCCACGCCCTGTCCTGGGCCGCCTTCGCCGGTATCGCGGCCGGCTTCCTTCTCAGCCAGTCCGGCACCAGCGTCTATCGCTGCGCGGCGCTGGGGGTGGGGGTGATGGCGGGCACGTTCGCGATCATGTTCTACCGCTTCTACACGAAGGAGGACGCGGAGGGGCACCGCCTGGAGTGAGGCGGTTTCCTTCTTGGCACGGGGTGCGTGGACGGGGGCGGGCGGGGTGACCCGCCCCCGGGGTTCGGCGCGCGGGACGCCGGGTGCGGCCCGTCGGGGGCCGGTCGCGCAGTTCCCCGCGCCCCCCGTTCGGGGCGCGCCGACGGCACCTCTGCAGCGCGCCTCGCCTGCACCCCGCGGCTCACGGGGTGCCTCGCCCTGTCGTACGCCGGGTGCGGCCTGTCGGGGGCCGGTCGCGCAGTTCCCCGCGCCCCTTCGGGGCACACCCCCCTGCACCCCGCGGCTCACCGGGCGCCCCGCCCTCTCACACGCCGGGCACGGCCCGTCCGAGGCCGGTCGCGCAGTTCCCCGCGCCCCTACGGGGCACACCTCCCCTGCACCCCGCGGCTCACCGGGCGCCCCGCCCTCTCACACGCCGGGCACGGCCCGTCCGAGGCCGGTCGCGCAGTTCCCCGCGCCCCTACGGGGCACACCTCCCCTGCACCCCGCGGCTCACCGGGCGCCCCGCCCTCTCACACGCCGGGCACGGCCCGTCCGGAGCCGGTCGCGCAGTTCCCCGCGCCCCTACGGGGCACACCTCCCCTGCACCCCGCGGCTCACCGGGCGCCCCGCCCTCTCACACGCCGGGCACGGCCCGTCCGGAGCCGGTCGCGCAGTTCCCCGCGCCCCCCGTTCGGGGGTGCACCGCTCGCGTCCGGTCAGGCGCGCCTGTTGCCTGAGGAGGTGGGTTCGAGAACCGGGAAACGGCACGTAAGGGACGGCGTCGCGGCGCTGTGCATCGCCCTCGCCTGCCTCCTCACCCCCCTCGCCCTCCTCGCCACCTGGGCCACCCACGACCTCGCCGACACCGGACGCTACGTCCGCACCGTCACCCCGCTGGCAAGCGACCCCGCCGTCCGCGAGGCCGTCGCGGCCGCCGTGGGCGACGCGGTCGTACGCGAACTGGAAACCCGCACCGCAGGCGACGCCGCCGTCGCCCCGTTCGTCCGCGACGCCATCGACTCGTTCACCCGTACGGCCGCATTCCGCACCGCCTGGGAGGCAGGCAACCGCGCCCTCCACGACGCCGTGCTGCACGCCCTCCGCGACGACGCGCCCACCGCCGGCCCCGTCACCGTCGACCTCGCCCCCGTCACCACCCAGGTCAAGCAGCGGCTCGAAGCCGACCACATGCCCTACGCCCACCGCATCCCCGTCGAACACACCGCGATCCCCGTGGTCCCCGCCGAGGAGGTGGCCGGACTCCGCCAGGGCTACCGCGCGCTCGACGCCGCCGCCTTCTGGCTGCCCCTCACCGCCGCCGCCCTCGCCGTCACCGGCGTCGCGGTCGCCGCGTCCCGCCGCCGCACACTCACCGCGACCGGTCTCGGCACCGCGCTGGGCGGCGCGCTGCTCGCCGTGGCGGTGGCGGCCGGACGCCGGCTGACCCTGGCCGACCTCTCGGACGACGTCCACCGCCCGGCGGCGGGGGCGGTCTACGACGCGCTGACGGCCACGCTGCGCACGGCATCGTGGATCCTCCTCGCCGTGGGCGTCGCGGTGGCCCTGACCTGCTGGCTCACGGGCCGCCCCGCCCTCCGCCGCAGACGCCCCGCACCCGCCCCGCCCATCACCGCACAGCCCCCGGCGCCCGCCGCCAACCGGGGATAGACGCGCTGCGGAGGCACCCTCAGGGGCGCGGGGAACCGCGCGACCGGCCCCCGCCGGCCCGCACCCGGCGTACGACGGAGAAAACGGCGGTGCGGGCCGCCTTCGTGACAGAGGACGACCCGCACCTGACAAGCCCCGCGCAGCGGATCAGCGCCCCGACTTCTCCAGCGCCTTCTCCGCCTTGGCGAGCGCCGCGGCGAACCCGTTGGCCCACAGCTGGTTCACCCGCGACCGCTCCGTCGAGTTCGGGTAGGCGTTGGTGCAGGACGGGCCGGGGCCTCCGCCGGACATCAGCTCGCTGCACGGACCGGAGTAGTTGTCCGGCAGCCCCAGCACATGACCGGTCTCGTGCGCGGTGACCCGCGTCGAGTTGTAGGTCTGGTTCTGGGCGTAGTCCAGGAAGATGTAGCCGCTTCCGTGGCCGTTGGTCGACGCGTACGAACCACGCGAGTCGTTGCCCTCGTAGTACGCGAAGTCGGCGCCGGAGGTGCCCGCCTGCAGTCTCACGTTGGAGACCGAGCTGTTCCAGATCGAGGCGCTCTGGGCTATCTGGCTCGCGAACGTCGGCGCCTGGGAGGCGTTGTAGACGACGGTGACGGCGGCGGCGCCGGTGGGGTCGGCGGCGCGCTTCTCGGCGACGGACTTCAGCACGGCCTCGAAGAACGCGCGGTTGGCCGCGGCCTCCTCGGACGAACCGGCGTACGCGGCGTACGAGTCGGCGGGGGCGAGGGGGGCCTCGGCGGCGCCGGCCGGGGCGGCGCCCAGACCGAGCGCGGTCAGGCTCAGACCGGCCGCGGACAGCACGGACAGGGGCATGCGCAGGCGCATGGATGACTCCTTAGGTGGGGGGTGAGTCACGTCACCGGTGAGTGTCCGCGCCTGTGCGGCGGCTGTGATGATGGCAACCGGTGATAGGACCGGGCTATCGCCACGGTCCGGCCATGTGCCGCACGCCTCCCGGATCCAGGTGTCGCAGACGCCCGACTACGCCTGCACAGGCGGGGTTTGGGTGTCTGGTGAAACCTGAACTTCCCGCTTACCCTCCCAGGACATGGAGCTTGAGGTCCGGCACCTCAGGGCGCTGTGCGCGATCGCCGACACGGGCAGCCTGCACCGGGCCGCACGCCAGCTCGGCGTGGCCCAGCCCTCGTTGAGCACGCAGCTGCGGCGCATCGAACAGGAGCTGGGCGGTGCCCTGTTCGTCCGCGCGCGCACGGGCTGCCGTCCCACCCCCCTGGGCCGGCTGGTGCTCAGCCGCGCCCGCCCCCTCGTCACCGAGCTGCGTTCCCTGGTCACCGAGGCCCGCGCCGCCGCCCTCGGCGGCCGTCAGCTGCGCATCGGCTCCACCGCGAGCCGCGCGCTGGCCGGCTGGCTGCGCCGCCTGCGCCGGCACTGGCAGGAACCCACCCTGCACATGGACGTCTCCGCCAACGCCCTGCTGCGCATGGTCGCCGACGGCCAGCTCGACGTGGCGTTCGTGCACGAGGTGGAGGGCTGCCCGCTGCGCGTGCCCGACGGGCTGCGCACCCGCGTCCTCATCGCCCGCGAGCCGCAGTTCGTTTCCCTGCCCGCCGACCACCCTGCCGCGGCCCGCCCGGTCGTCCACCTCTCCGACCTGGCCCACGACCGCTGGATGATCGACCCGGCCGTCGACGGCGAGTGGGACGCGGTACGGCGGATGCTGCGCGAGGCGGGGATCGACCCGCCCGTGCTGCACGGCGACTACCACACGGCCGCGTCCCTGGTCGCGATCGGCGAGGTCGTCACCGTCTGCCAGCCGACCTCCCCCTCCCGCCCCGACACGGCCGTCCGCCGCATCGCCGGCGACCCGCTGGGCGTACGGCTGCTGCTGGCGGCGCGTACGGACACGGAACTGGAGGGCGTCTACCCGCACCTGGCGGATGCCTACCAGGAGGTCGCCCGGCAGGCGCCCGCGTACCGGGAGTGGCTGGAGGAGCTGGTGCCGGGGGCGTGAGCACCCCCGGCACGGACCGGCCCTGCGTCAGACGCCGATGTCCCGCCCGTCCGCGCGCCACACCGCGACGACCGCCGGCCGGACGTACGAGCCGGGACCGTCGGGCCAGGCGCTCGCGGGCCGCGCCACGGTCGCCCCGTCCACCTCGCCCGGGTGCTGCACGGCCACCAGCACCCGCCGGTCCTGGACGACGGGACCGCAGGTCTCGGCGCCCGTCGGCACGGTCAGGAACTGCTTCAGCTCACCGCGCCGCTCCCCGCGCGTGGCGACGCCGAAGAGACCGTCGTGCGAGCCGAGGGCGCTGCCGTCGGTGGAGATCCACAGGTTGCCGTGCGCGTCGAAGGCGACGTTGTCCGGGCAGGAGATCGGGCTGACGGCGTCCTTCGGAAAGCCGGCGAAGTACGTCGCCGGGTCCTCCGGGTCGCCCGCGACCAGGAACAGCGACCAGGCGAAGCGGGTGCTCTCCGGCCGGTCGAGGCGCTCGGTGAGCTCCAGGACGTGGCCGTGCTTGTTGGCGTGGCGCGGGTTGGCCTCGTCCGCCCTGGGGTTGGCGCCCACACCCCGGTTGGAGTTGTTGGTGAGTGCGACGTACACCTTGCCGGTGACGGGGTTCGGCTCGATGTCCTCGGGCCGGTCCATCTTGGTGGCGCCGGCCTTGTCGCCCGCGAGGCGCGTGAAGACGAAGACCTCCTCGGCGGTCATGCCCTCCACGTGCGAGACGGCTCCGTGCGCGGTGGCGGTGGCCAGCGGGATCCACTCGCCGCTGCCGTCGAACTCGCCGTCCTCCGGCAGCTTGCCGGTGCCGTCGATGTCGACGGCGGGGGAGTCACCGGTGAGCTTGGCGACGTAGAGGGTGCCCTCGTCGAGCAGCGACAGGTTGTGCTCGCGCACGGCGCGGCCGCTGCCGTGCCGCATCCGCTTGCTGCTCACGAACTTGTAGAAGTAGTCGAACCGCTCGTCGTCGCCCGAGTAGACGACCGGCCGCCCGTCGTGCGTCAGCCGCACGGTCGCCGCCTCGTGCTTGAACCGGCCGAGCGCGGTGTGCTTGCGGGGCGTGGAGTCCGGGTCGTACGGGTCGAGTTCGACGACCCAGCCGAAGCGGTGCACCTCGTTCGGCTCCTGCGCGAGGTCGAACCGCTTGTCGAACCGCTCCCACTTGCGCTCGGTCGCGCCGGTTCCGATCCCGTACCGCTTGTCGGTGGCGCTGCTGCCGTTGGCGAAGTACTGGTTGAAGTTCTCCTCGCCGTGCAGGGTGGTGCCCCACGGGGTGGTGCCGCCGGAGCAGTTGTTGAGGGTGCCGCGCACGCGGGTCCCGGTCGGGTCGGCGGAGGTCCTCACCAAGTCGGACCCGGCGACGGGACCGGTGAGCCGGAACTCCGAGGTGGCGGTGAGCCGCCGGTTGAGGTGGTGCCGTCCGACGGCGGTGAGCCGGCCGCTCCGGTGCTCCTCCTCCACGGCGACGACCGCGAGACCGTGCGCGGCCCAGGCGATCTCCACCTGCTCACGGGTCGGGTTCTCCGGGTCGTAGTCCCGGAACATCAGGATCTCGTCGGTGTACTCGTGGTTGGCGACCAGCAACTGCCGGTTCCGCTCGCCCTTCAGGGGCAGCAGCGCCAGGAAGTCGCAGTTGTACCCGAACTGTCCGGCCTGCGCCTTCGCGCTCTGCCGCTCCGGGTCGAAGGCGGGCGCGCCGCGCAGGATGGGCTCGCCCCAGCGGATGACGACGTTCTGCCGGTAGCCGTCCGGCACGGTGACGGCGTCCCGGGTGTTGGGCGGGACGGGGGTGAAGCGGAGGCCGCGCGCGCCCTTCCGCGGCCGCGGGCTCCGTTTCGCGGCGGCGGCCGCTTCCGCCTCCGGCGCGGCGGCGAGGCCGGCCGAACCGGCGCCCGCAGCCGCCACGGTGACGACGGCGGCGGCGCGCATCATCGAACGGCGGCTGAGGGCGCCGGCGACGACGTCGCCGGCGTACTCGTTGTCGCTGGTGTTGGGCACCTCGTGGAAGCAGGCGTCACCACACCGGAAACGACAGGTCAGGGCGGACCGGCCGCCGGGGTGCGAACCGGACGGCGTTCCGATCAACGGCAGCAGCTTGCGCACGTGTTCTCTCCTTGGCGTGCCCGTGGTGTCAGCGCGACCGTAGGAGCCCACGGGTGCGGTGACCGGGCGCGGGAGTGAACGACGGGTGAACCCGGAACGGCATCACGGACGTACGCCGGAGCGGAACGTCGACCCCACACAGGCCGGATCACGCCCTTGACAGATACGATCCCGCACATCCCACCCTGCCCAAGATCGCCCCCAAGGGCCGCTAACCTTACGTGTCCGTCCTGGCCAGGGTTTGACGGGCATCAACTCACGCGAAGGGTTGCGCACATGGGCATTCTCACTCTCCTGCGGAACGCGTTCGGCCGGTCACGGAAAGCGAGGTCCGCCGAAGCGGAGGGTGCGGCGCCGGCCGCCGAGGCGACGGAAACGTCCGCTCCGACGACGCCCGACCCGGCCGCGACGCCGACGGTCCCGGAACAGCGCGAAAGCGACGAGCACGACCTGGTGAGGTCGGCCTTCGACAAGGTGGAGGTCCCCCGGCCCGCCGAGTCGTCGGAGACGAAGGCGACGACGCCGGAGCCGGAGCCGGTTCCGACGCCGGAGGCGGAGACGGCTCCTGCCGAGGCGGAGGCGCCCGAGGCGCCCGAGGCGGCCGCGGCGGCCGCGGAGCCGGCTCCGACGCGCGAGGCCGAGGCAGCCCCCGAGCCGGAGACGGCCCCCGCCGGGCCGGAGGCGCCCGAGGCGGAAGCGACGCCCGCGGCCCCGGAGCCGACGGCTGGGTCGAAGCCCGGGCCCACCACCCCGGAGCCGGCCCCGGCGCCTGAGGCCGAGACAGCCCCCGAGCCGGAGGCGCCCGAGGCCGCAACGGAGCCGAAGGCCGAAGAGCCCGAGACCGACCCGGCCCCCGCCCCGGAGCCGACACCCGAGGCGACTCCGGAGCCGGAGGCCGAGGCCGAGCCGGAGCCGACCCCGGAGCCGGAGGCAGCCGCAGAGCCCGAGCCCAAGGCTGAGGCGCCCGCTGCTCCGAAGGCCGAGGCCGAGCCGGAAGCAGAGCAGGAGGTGAAGCCGGAACCGACCCCGGAACCCGAGGCCGAGGCCGAGCCGGAAGCAGCCCCGGAACCGGAGGCCGGCGCCGAGCCTGACGCCGAGACCAAGGCCGAGGCGACCACCGAGCCGAAGCCGGAGGCGACGGCCGAGGTGAAGCCGGAACCGGCCCCGGAGCCCGAGACCAAGCCCGAGGCCGCCGCCGAGCCGGAAGCCGAGACACAGTCGGAAGCCGTGACGCAGCCGGAGGCGGCCGCCGAGGCCGAGGCGGCTGCCGACCCGGAGGCGGAAACCACGCCGTCGCCGGAGGCGACTCCCGCGGCCGCCGACGGCGAGCAGGCCCCACAGGGGCCACCCGCACCCGACAACGAGACCCGCACGGGTGGTGCGGGTGAGAACGAAAAGGCGGCCGAAGGCGAAGCCGAGGCCGCACCCCCCGCGCCCGGCGGCCCCGCCACCCCCGCCTCCGCCCTCCGCGACACCACCCTCACCACCGCCTACAAGGCAGCCGGCGCCGTCCTCGCGGACAACAACCTCACCGGCGCCCGCGCCAAGATCCACCTCGTCCTCGACCGCTCCGCGTCAATGCGGCCGTACTACAAGGACGGCTCCGCCCAGGCCCTCGCCGAGCAGACCCTCGCCCTGGCCGCGCACCTGGACCCCGAGGCCACGCTCCACGTGACCTTCTTCTCCACCGAGCTGGACGGCACCGGCGAGCTGACCCTCACCGACCACGAGAACAAGATCGACGAGCTGCACGCGGGCCTCGGCCGGATGGGCCGTACCAGCTACCACGCGGCCGTCGAGGCCGTCCTCGAGCAGCACGCGAAGGAGCCCGCCGGCACCCCCGCCCTGGTGATCTTCCAGACGGACGGCGCCCCCGACGCGAAGACCCCGGCCACCAAGGCCCTCACCGAGGCCGCGGAGAACCACCCCGACGTGTTCTTCTCCTTCGTCGCCTTCGGCGAGCACGACAACAAGGCGTTCGACTACCTCCGCAAGCTCAAGACGGACAACACGGCCTTCTTCCACGCGGGCCCCACGCCGCGCGAGCTCACGGACAAGGAGCTGTACGAGGGCGTCCTGGCGAACTGGCGCCCGTAGGAATCACCACGCTCGCCACCCGGGGGGTGGACGGGGAGGCACGGACGGGAACCCGTCCGCCACCCCCGTCCACCCCCCGAAACGCGTGTGAGTCGATCTCCCCGGGACCAGTAGGATTTCGACCATGGCGGCCACTGGATCAGAGAAGCAGGGGGCGAAGGCGTACTACGTCACGACCCCCATCTACTACGTCAACGACGCTCCTCACCTGGGCCACGCCTACACGACCGTCGCAGGCGACGTGCTCACCCGCTGGCACCGCCAGCGTGGCGAGAAGGTGTGGTACCTCACCGGCACGGACGAGCACGGTCAGAAGATCATGCGCACGGCCGAGGCGAACGGGGTCACCCCGCAGGCCTGGGCCGACAAGCTCGTCACGGAGGCCTGGCAGCCCCTGTGGGAGCACCTCGGCATCGCGAACGACGACTTCATCCGCACCACGCAGAAGCGGCACACCGACCGCGTCCAGGAGTTCGTGCAGGACCTGCACGACAAGGGCGAGATCTACAAGGGCGGCTACGAGGGCCCGTACTGCGTGGGCTGCGAGGAGTACAAGCTCCCCGGCGAGCTGCTCGACGGCGAGGGCGAGTACGCCGGCCAGAAGCTGTGCTCCATCCACAAGAAGCCGGTGGAGATCCTCAGCGAGGAGAACTACTTCTTCAAGCTCAGCGAGTACAGCGAGAAGCTCCTCGCGCACTACGAGGCCAACCCGGGCTTCATCCAGCCCGAGTCCGCGCGCAACGAGGTCGTGAACTTCGTGCGCCAGGGCCTGCAGGACCTCTCCATCTCGCGCTCGACGTTCGACTGGGGCGTCAAGGTCCCGTGGGACGACAAGCACGTGATCTACGTGTGGGTCGACGCGCTGCTGAACTACGCGACGGCGGTCGGCTACAACGAGAACCCGGAGAAGTTCGAGTCGACGTTCCCCGCCGACGTGCACCTGGTGGGCAAGGACATCCTGCGCTTCCACGCGATCATCTGGCCGGCCATGCTGATGGCGCAGGGCCTCCCGCTGCCCGGGAAGGTCGCCGCGAACGGCTGGCTGATGGTCGGCGGCGAGAAGATGAGCAAGTCCAACCTGACCGGCATCAAGCCGCAGGACCTGACCTCGCACTTCGGCGTGGACGCGTACCGCTGGTACTTTCTGCGCGCGATCGCGTTCGGCCAGGACGGCTCGTTCTCCTGGGAGGACTTCTCCGCCCGCTACACCAGCGAGCTGGCGAACGACTACGGCAACCTCGCCTCCCGCGTGGCGGCGATGGTCGGCAAGTACTTCGGCGGTGAGCTGCCGGCCGCGACGGCCGACGGCGACGCGGAGAAGGCGATCCACGAGGGCCTGGCGAAGGCCGTCGCGGAGGCCGACCGGAAGATCGGCGAGGAGCTGGACTTCCAGGGCGGCATCCTGGCGGTGTTCGACTTCGTGAAGCAGGTGAACGGCTACATCACCGAGCAGGAGCCCTGGAAGGTCGCCAAGGACGACTCGCCGGAGGGCAAGGCCCGCCTGGCGACGATCCTCTACACGGCCGCGGAGTCGCTCCGCGCGGTGGCGGTCCTCCTCAACCCGGTGATGCCGGAGACGTCCCGGAAGCTGTGGGACTCCCTCGGCGCGGAGCCCACCCTGGGCGCCCTCGCCGACCAGAAGGTCCAGGAGGCCGGCACCTGGGGCCTCCTCCCGGCCGGCTCCACGGTCACCAAGGGCGCGGTCCTCTTCCCCCGCCTGGAGGAGAAGCCGGCCGCGTAACGCGCACCACGCACGCCGAAAGGCCCGGGAACCTCTCGTTCCCGGGCCTTTCGCTGTCGCGCGCCGCTGCCGGTGGTGTCACCAAGGCAGAGGGCCGTTGCGGTCGCTGAAGGTGCCCGTGGGCCCGTCAGGCCCGACCGTCGCCATACGGACGATGATCTCCGCGCCCTCCTCGACGCTCTGCGTGCCGGTGTTGCCGTTGAGGTCGGTCCTGGTGAAGCCCGGCTCCACGGCGTTGACCCGGAAGTCCGGCAGCGCCTTGGCGTACTGCACCGTGATCATGTTGACCGCGGCCTTGGACGCCGGGTAGGCGATCGCCGGGTAGAAGTGCGCGAACGACTCGGGGTCGGAGAGCCGGGTCAGGGACGCCAGGCCGCTGCTGACGTTCACGACGACCGGCGCGGCCGACCGGCGCAGCAGCGGCAGGAAGGCGTGGGTGACCCGGACGACGCCGAAGACGTTCGTCTCGAAGGCGGCGCGCATCTCCTCGACGGTGGTGTCCTCGCCCCTGGGGATCGCGTTGCCCTCGCCGCGGGGCTCGATGCCGGCGTTGTTGACCAGGACGTCGAGTCCGCCCTCGGCCTCGACGGTCTTCACGGCGGCTTCCACGGAGGCGTCGTCGGTGACGTCGAGCTGCACGAAACGGGCCCCGATGCGCTCGGCGGCCCGACGGCCCCGCTCGGCATCCCGGGCGCCGACCCAGACGGTGTGACCCGCCTCGACGAGACGGCGGGCGGTTTCGAATCCGAGGCCCTTGTTGGCCCCGGTGATCAGTGTGGTGGTCATGGCTCCACCGTCGCTCCGTCATGCCGGGTCAGCCAGGCGATTCCTTTTCCTGGGACTCGCGGTACCAGGCACGCGACGTCGCCGCGCGGTTCACTGGAGACATGGCGACGACGGAGCTGGGACGGGCGCTGCGCCGCTGGCGCGACCGGGTCGCCCCGCGGTCGGCCGGTCTGCCGGAGGGCGGACGGCGGCGGGCGGCGGGGCTGCGGCGGGAGGAGCTGGCCATGCTGGCCGGCATCTCGGTCGACTACATCGTCCGCCTCGAACAGGGCCGCGCGAGCAGCCCCTCGTCCCAGGTCGTCGAGGCGCTGGCCCGCGCCCTGCGGCTGGACCCGGACGAACGCGCCCACCTGTTCCTGCTGGCAGGGCTCGCCCCTCCCGGGCCGGAGACGGTGCCCTGCTATCTCACGCCCAGCGTGCAGCGGCTCCTCGACCGCCTCGTCGACACCCCGGTCGTCGTCCTGGACGCGGCGATGACCCTGCTGGTGGCCAACCGGATGTACGCGGCGCTGATGGGCGACCCGTCCGGACAGCGCGGTTTCGCTCGCAACCGGGTCTGGAACCACTTCCTGGGCCCGCCCGGCCGGGTCCGGCACACGCCCAAGGAGCGGCGGGAGTTCGAGACCAGCCTGGTCAGCGAGCTGCGGTCCGTGGCCGGCCGCTACCCGGCCGACCCGCGGCTGCGCGAACTGATCGACGAACTGCGGGCGCGCAGCGACCGGTTCGACGAGCTGTGGGACTCGGGCGCGGTGGGCCGTGTGGAGTCCTCCGTCAAGACGATCGACCACCCCGACGTGGGCCCGCTGACGCTGGACTGCGATGTGCTGCGCGTGGACACCAACGACCTGCGCATTCTCGTGTACTCGGCGGAACCGGGCAGCGAGGCCGCGGAGAAGCTCCGTCTGCTGTCGGTCCTGGGCACGCAGTCGCTCACGCCGCACGGTCCCGCGTAACACGCGCGCTACAGGACGGCCCCGGGAGAACACGACGCTTCTCCCGGGGCCGCACGCTTTGCGAAGATCGCGTCAAGGACGACCGACCACATGTGGGGGGACCACACACCATGGCACTCTTCGGCAACGCGCACACCGTCGACCCGGCCAAGGCCCAGCAGGACTACGCCCGGCTCCTGGGCCACGGCGAGCAGGTGCACGCGGCGTTCCTGCTGATACGCGACACGATCCTGTTCACGGACCGCCGCCTGATCCTCGTCGACAAGCAGGGCATCACCGGCAAGAAGACGGAGTACCACTCGATCCCGTACCGCAGCATCTCCCACTTCGCGGTGGAGACCGCGGGCCACTTCGACCTCGACGCCGAACTCAAGATCTGGATCTCCAGCTCCCCGACCCCGATCCAGAAGACCTTCACGAAGGGCGTCGACATCTACGAGGTCCAGGCGATCCTCACCCAGTTCGTGGCCCGCTGACCGGCGGGAACGTTTTTTCCACCCTCGAACGGGTGAACGTGCCCGCACACCAGCCGACTCGGGACCATGAGCGCCCTACCGTGCCGCTCATGGTCACCGCCACACACGAGGCCTCCCACCGGCGCCGTGTGCCGCGACCCTTCGACGGCCGCGTGGGCCATGGGCCCCTTCGAGTGCTCGGTCGGCCCCTGGACGACGCAGGTCACCCGGCCCTTCGTGCTGGGACCGCAAACGGTCCCGGAGGTCACCGACGAGGCGGTGGTGGCCCAGCAGCCGGCCCTCGCCGCCCTCTCGGCCATCGTGCACAGCCAGAGCAAGCGATCCGCGGCCATACTGGAAGCGGTCGCCCGCGGACTCGTGTCCTTCGAGCCGGACGTCACGAGGTACTGGTTCGAAGTCGTGGAAGTCGGGCTGGAGTCCACTTCGGCCAAGGCAAGTTGGAGGAAGTTGATGCAGAACGTCGTCACCCACTTCCCGGGACACGGAACGCTCTTCGAGGAGAAGTACCTCGAGGGAAGAGCGGAAGGGAAGGCGGAAGGCAAGGCGGAAGCCATCCTGCACGCGCTGAGGGTGCGTGGGATCGCCGTCTCGGACGAGGTGCGTGAGCGCATCACCACCTGCACCGACCTCGACACCCTCACCACCTGGTTCGACCGCTCCCTGACGGTCTCCAGGGCCGAGGGCCTCTTCGCCGACGAGACGCCTGCACCCTGAGGTGCCGTCGGCGGCAACAGGAAAGGCCCGGAACCGACCAGGTTCCGGGCCCTTTCCTCACGCCACGAACTACTTCGGCTGCGGCTTCCGCACCGACAGGTGCAGTTCCTTCAGCCGGGACTCCTCCAGCTCCGTCGGGGCGCCCATCATCAGGTCCTGGGCGTTGCCGTTGAGCGGGAAGGCGATCGTCTCGCGGATGTTCGGCTCGTCGGCGAGGAGCATCACGATGCGGTCCACGCCGGGGGCGATGCCGCCGTGCGGCGGGGCGCCGAAGCGGAACGCGCGGAGCATGCCGGCGAACTTCTCCTCGACCGTCTCGCGGTCGTAGCCCGCGATCTCGAACGCCTTGAGCATGATGTCCGGCTCGTGGTTCCGGATCGCGCCCGATGACAGCTCGACGCCGTTGCAGACGATGTCGTACTGCCAGCCCAGGATGTCCAGCGGGTCCTGGGTCTCCAGGGCCTCCAGGCCGCCCTGCGGCATCGAGAAGGGGTTGTGCGAGAAGTCGATCTTCCCGGTCTCCTCGTCCTTCTCGTACATCGGGAAGTCGACGATCCAGCAGAAGCGGAAGACGTTCTCCTCGAAGTGGCCGGCGCGCTTGGCGGCCTCGACCCGCACCGCGCCCATGATCTTCGAGACCTCGTCGAACTCACCCGCGCCGAAGAACACCGCGTGGCCCGGGGCCAGCGCCAGCCGCTTCGTCAGCTCCGCGACGTTCTCCTCGGTGAGGAACTTCGCGATCGGGCCGGACAGCGAGCCGTCCTCGCCGACGCGCACCCACGCCAGGCCCTTCGCGCCCTGGGAGACCGCGTAGTCGCCGAGCTGGTCGAAGAACTTGCGGGGCTGGCCGGAGACGTCCGGCACCGGCAGCGCACGCACGTGCTTGCCGGCGAACGCCTTGAACTCCGAGCCCTCGAAGATGTCGGTGATGTCGACCAGTTCGAGCTGGGCACGCAGGTCAGGCTTGTCCGAGCCGTACTTCAGCATCGCCTCGCGGAACGGGATCCGCGGGAACGGCGACGTGACGTGGCGGCCGTTGCCGAACTCCTCGAACAGCTCGGTCATGAGCTTCTCGATCGGCTGGAAGACGTCCTCCTGCTCGACGAAGCTCATCTCGACGTCGAGCTGGTAGAACTCGCCCGGCGAGCGGTCCGCGCGGGCGTCCTCGTCACGGAAGCAGGGCGCGATCTGGAAGTAGCGGTCGAAGCCCGAGATCATCAGCAGCTGCTTGAACTGCTGCGGCGCCTGCGGCAGCGCGTAGAACTTGCCGGGGTGCAGCCGGGACGGGACCACGAAGTCGCGCGCGCCCTCGGGGGAGGTCGCGGACAGGATCGGCGTGGTCATCTCGTTGAAGCCCAGCGCGGTCATCTTGTGGCGGATCGCCGAGATGACCTGCGTGCGCAGCATGATGTTGCGGTGCATGCGCTCGCGGCGCAGGTCGAGGAAGCGGTACTCCAGGCGCCGCTCCTCGTTGACACCGTCCTCGGTGTTGATGGTGAAGGGCAGCGGGGCCGCCTCGCCCAGCACCTCGACCTCGGAGACCTCGACCTCGATCTCACCGGTCGGCAGGTCGGGGTTGACGTTCTCCGTACCGCGCGAGACGACCTTGCCGTCGACGCGGACCACGGTCTCCTTGGAGAGCTTGTCGAGCGCCTCGTACGCCGCGGTGCCCGGGCGGGCCACCAGCTGGGTGATCCCGTAGTGATCGCGCAGATCGATGAAAAGGATGCCGCCCAGGTCGCGCCGATTGTGCAGCCAGCCACTCAGCCGGACGTCGGTGCCGACGTCAGAGGCGCGGAGCTCGCCGCAGGTGTGGGACCTGTACCGATGCATCGTCGTTCATCCAGCCTTCGCGGATCGGGGTCGTTGTTTCACGTGAAACTCCCCCCAAGCCTACCGGCCAGGCCAAGATCGCTGCTCCGCCCTTTTCCGGGCGCCGAACCGGCGCTCCGCCCGGGGTCCGGAAACGACATGGGTGGAAGTTTTCGGGAGCATCTTCATAAAGTGGTGCAATGCGCACTGGTGAGCCCCTGCCCGCCCTGGGGGACGTCCTCGCCGCCCTCGGAACCGGCGTGTGGCACTGGGACACCGCATCCGGAGAGGTCACGGTCGATGCCGTCGCAGCAGGGCTGCTCGGGCTGCCCGAGGAGCCGGCCACCCTCACGGAGGCCCAGGTCCGCTCCCGTTTCCACCCCGTCGACTGGAACGAGATCACCGGGATCATCCAGCTGGCCGTCGCCGAGGGCACCCTCGCCGAGGTGCGCATCCGGATCATGGACGACCAGAACAACGTCGTCCGCGTCGTCCGCAGCCGCTCCAAGCCGATCTACGACTCCGACCGCACGGCCTACGTCCTGACCGGGACCCTCCAGGAGGTGACCGAGCCGGCGCCCGGCACACCCGCCGCGCGCAGCGCGGTCACCGGTGACTGGAGGCGCTCCCGTGAGGCGTTCCTCCTGGACGCCGGCCGCGCGCTGGCGGAGGCGCGCTCCACCCAGGAGGTGCTGCGGGTCGCCGCGAACCTCTCCATGCCGGGCTTCACCCCGGACGGCCTGGCCGTGTTCGGCGTGGAGGGCGACCGGCTCACGATCATCGGCCACCACGGGCACGAGCCCGGCGCCGACAGCCCCTTCTACATGCCCCTCGACACCGACTACCCGGCCGCCGAGGTGGTGCGCACCGGCCGTGCGGTCTACCTCTCCTCCCCGGAGGAGTACAAGGCGCGCTACCCGCTCACCTGGCCGCTCGCCCAGCGCTTCGGCCGCCAGTCCTGGGCCTTCCTGCCGCTGACCGCCTCCGGACACACCATGGGCGCCTGGCTGGCGGCCTTCACCTACCCGGTCGCGTTCACGCCCGACGAGCGGTCCGTGCTCACCACGGTCGCCCGGATGCTCGCCCAGGCGCTGTCCCGCGCGGGCACCGCGGAGACCGAGAAGGAGCTGACCGAGGGCCTCCAGCGCACGATGATGCCGAAGCTCGGGCCGGGCATCCCGGGCATGGACGTCACCGCCCGCTACGTCCCGACCGGCGGCGGCCTCCAGGTCGGCGGCGACTGGTACGACGTGATCCCGCTGCCCGGGGGCGCCTCGGGGACGACGGCGTCCGGGGGAGGACGGTTCGCACTGGTCATCGGGGACGTGCAGGGGCACGACGTACGGGCGGCGGGGCTGATGGGCCAGCTGCGGATAGCCCTGCGGGCGTACGCCTCGGAGGGGCACCGGCCGGACGCCGTGCTGTCCCGCGCCTCCCGCTTCCTGCACGGCATCGGCGAGGACCCGGCCGAGCTGCGCTTCGCGACCTGTCTGTACGCGGAGGTCGACCCGGTGACGGGCGTGCTGGAGGTGGCCCGCGCCGGGCATCCCGAGCCGGTGATCCGGATGGCCGACGGGACGGTGCTGACCCGGCCGACGGAGGGCGGGCTGCCGCTGGGCATCGACCCGGACGCCGACTATCCGACCACCCGGCTGATCCTGGAGCCCGGCGAGACCCTGCTGATCTGCACGGACGGGCTGATCGAGACCGGCGGGCACGACCTGGACACCGGCTGGCAGCGGCTGCGGGAGATCCTGGAGCGGCACACCGGCACCCAGGAGGAGCTGGCCGACGCGCTGGTGCAGGCGGTGCACGGTCCCTCCTCGCACCACACCACCGGACCGCTGGCCGACCGCCGCGAGGACGACATTGCCCTGCTGCTGCTCACCCGGCAGGGCGCCGCCTGCGGCTGCGGCGCGGACGACACGGCGCCGCCCCAGGTGCGCCGCACGGCGCTCACCGTGGCGCAGGCCGAGCCGGAGCGGGTGTCCGTGGCCCGGCAGCAGCTGCGGGAGCTGCTGCACGACTGGAACGCGCCGGACCAGGTGGACACGGCGGTGCTGCTGCTGTCGGAGATGCTCACCAACGTGCTGGTGCACACCGACTCCGACGCGCTGCTGCTCGCCGAGGTCACGGACGGCGGCGACGGCCGGCGTATCCGGATCGAGGTCACCGACACCGGCGACGACCTCCCGCACCCGCGCCGCCCGGGCGAGCTGGCCTCCTCGGGCCGCGGTCTGCTGCTGATCGAGCTCCTCGCCCATACCTGGGGCGTCGCCCCGCGCGGCCGCGGCAAGAGCATCTGGTTCGAGCTCTACGAGCCGAAGAACGGCGACGGCCCCGGGTGACCGGGGCCGTCGCCGTGACGTCTTCCGTCCGGACTCGGACTCAAGTCTGGTCCGGGCCCTTCTCCGTCATGCCGTGGACGGCGGGGACGGTGCCGAGGCGGCCCTTCTGGAAGTCCTCGAAGGCCTGCATCAGCTCCTCCTTGGTGTTCATCACGAACGGCCCGTAGTGCGCCATCGGCTCACGGATGGGCCGGCCGCCGAGCAGGACGACCTCCAGGTCCGGCGTGTGGGAGTCCTGCTTCTCGTCCGCGCGGACGGTCAGCGAGCCGCCGGCGCCGAACACCGCGGTCTGGCCCAGGTGGATCGGACGCCGCTCCGCGCCCACCGCGCCGCGGCCGGCCATGACGTACGCCAGGCCGTTGAAGTCCTCCCGCCAGGGCAGGGTGACCTCCGCGCCCGGGGCGAGCGTGGCGTGGATCATCGTGATCGGCGTGTGCGTGATGCCCGGGCCCTCGTGACCGTCGAGCTCACCGGCGATGACGCGGAGCAGCGCGCCGCCGTCCGGGGAGGTGAGCAGCTGGACGCTGCCGCTGCGGATGTCCTGGTAGCGGGGCGCCATCATTTTGTCCTTGGCGGGGAGGTTCACCCACAGCTGGAGGCCGTGGAACAGCCCGCCGGACATCACCAGGTGCTCCGGCGGCGCCTCGATGTGGAGCAGGCCGGCGCCGGCCGTCATCCACTGGGTGTCGCCGTTGGTGATGGTGCCGCCACCGCCGTTGGAATCCTGGTGGTCGAAGATCCCGTCGATGATGTAGGTGACGGTCTCGAAGCCGCGGTGCGGGTGCCAGGGGGTGCCCTTGGGCTCGCCCGGCGCGTACTCCACCTCACCCATCTGGTCCATCATGATGAACGGGTCGAGATGGCGGTAGTTGATCCCCGCGAACGCCCGGCGCACCGGGAAGCCCTCGCCCTCGAAACCGCCGGGAGCGGTCGTGACGGCCAGCACGGGACGTGCCACGGCGTCGGCGGGTGCGGTCACACGGGGCAGCGTCAGCGGGTTCTCGACGGTCACTGCAGGCATGGGTACCTCCTCGGGTACGCCCAGTTTAGTTGAGCATTGAACTTCTTGCCACCTGGAACCGAGAAAGCCCGGAGGGAATTCCCTCCGGGCTCCTGACGGCGGTCACAGGCTCTGCGGTCAGCCGTACATACGGCGCATCGCGAACTCGACCATCTGCTCGACGGCCTTGGCGTCGAACACCATCCGGTGCTCGCCCTCCATGTCGAGGACGAAGCCGTAGCCGGTGGGCAGCAGGTCGATCACCTCGGCGCCGGTGATCACGAAGTACTTGGACTCCTTGCCGGCGTACCGCCGCAGCTCCTTGAGCGAGGTGAACATCGGGATCACGGGCTGCTGGGTGTTGTGCAGGGCGAGGAAGCCGGGGTTGTCACCGCGCGGGCAGTAGACCTTGGACGTCGCGAAGATCTGCTGGAAGTCCTCCGCCGCCATCTGCCCCGTGGTGAACGCGCGCACGGCGTCGGCGAGCGAGGGCGCGGACGGTTCGGGATACGCCGGCGCCTGCTGCCCGTACCCGCCCGGCATCTGCTGCTGCGGCGGCACGTAACCCTGCTGGGTCCCCGCACTCTGGTCGTAGCCGTACATGGCGCACAGACTACTGACCCCGCGCGAGGGCTGGGTCACAGATGTCCGGATCGGGGTTGCTTCTTATTACCGACGGGTAGCATCATCGTAGCTACTTGTCGGTACGTGAATCAGTTGCGAGGAATCAGTCCCTCGCCGATCCCTCTCAAACGGAGCCGTCGCCATGGGGCACTACAAGTCGAATCTCCGCGACATCGAGTTCAACCTCTTCGAGGTACTCGGGCGCGACAAGCTGTACGGCACGGGCCCGTTCGAGGAGATGGACGTCGACACCGCGAAGAGCATCCTGGAGGAGCTGGCCCGCCTCTCCGAGAACGAGCTCGCGGAGTCCTTCGCCGACGCCGACCGCAACCCGCCGGTCTTCGACCCGGAGACCAACACCGCGCCGGTCCCCGCGTCCTTCAAGAAGAGCTACCAGGCCTTCATGGACTCCGAGTACTGGCGGCTCGGCCTGCCCGAGGAGATCGGCGGCACCACCGCGCCCCGCTCCCTGATCTGGGCCTACGCCGAGCTCATCCTCGGTGCGAACCCGGCCGTGTGGATGTACTCCTCCGGCCCCGCGTTCGCCGGCATCCTCTTCGAGGAGGGCAACGAGGTCCAGAAGCACATCGCGAAGATCGCCACGGAGAAGCAGTGGGGCTCCACGATGGTGCTCACCGAGCCGGACGCCGGCTCGGACGTCGGCGCCGGCCGCACCAAGGCCGTGCAGCAGGAGGACGGCTCCTGGCACATCGAGGGCGTGAAGCGCTTCATCACGTCCGGTGAGCACGACATGTCGGAGAACATCCTCCACTACGTGCTCGCCCGCCCCGAGGGCGCAGGCCCCGGCACCAAGGGCCTGTCCCTCTTCCTCGTCCCGAAGTACCTCTTCGACTTCGAGACCGGCGAGCTGGGCGAGCGCAACGGCGTCTACGCCACGAACGTCGAGCACAAGATGGGCCTCAAGGCCTCCAACACCTGCGAGATGACGTTCGGCGACAAGCACCCCGCCAAGGGCTGGCTGATCGGCGACAAGCACGACGGCATCCGCCAGATGTTCCGCATCATCGAGTTCGCCCGCATGATGGTCGGCACGAAGGCGATCTCCACGCTGTCGACGGGCTACCTGAACGCGCTGGAGTACGCCAAGGAGCGCGTCCAGGGCCCCGACCTGGCGAACTTCATGGACAAGACCGCCCCTAAGGTCACCATCACCCACCACCCCGACGTGCGCCGCTCGCTGATGACGCAGAAGGCGTACGCGGAGGGCATGCGCGCCCTGGTGATGTACACCGCGTCGATCCAGGACGCCATCCAGCTCAAGGAGGCGAACGGCGAGGACGCCTCCACCGAGCACGCGATGAACGACCTGCTCCTGCCGATCGTCAAGGGCTACGGCTCCGAGAAGGCCTACGAGCAGCTCGCCCAGTCGCTGCAGACCTTCGGCGGCTCCGGCTTCCTGCAGGAGTACCCGATCGAGCAGTACATCCGGGACTCCAAGATCGACACCCTCTACGAGGGCACCACCGCGATCCAGGGCCAGGACTTCTTCTTCCGGAAGATCGTCCGCAACCAGGGCGCCGCGCTGAACTCGCTCGCCGAGGACATCAAAAAGTTCCTCGCGGTCAACGAGGGCGGCGAGGAGCTGGCGGGCGCCCGCGAGCACCTGGCCAAGGCCGCCGTCGAGCTGGAGGCCATCGTCGGCCTGATGCTGACCGACCTCGCGGCCACCGAGAAGGACGTCAAGAACATCTACAAGGTGGGCCTCAACACCACCCGCCTGCTGATGGCCTCCGGTGACGTCGTCGTCGGCTACCTGCTGCTCAAGCACGCCGCGATCGCCGCCGAGAAGCTCCCGACGGCCTCCGCCAAGGACAAGGCGTTCTACACCGGCAAGATCGCGGCGGCGAAGTTCTTCGCGGCCAACGTCCTGCCGGGCGTCACCCTGGCCCGCAAGGTCGCCGAGGGCGTCGAGCTGGACCTGATGGAGCTGGACGAGGCGGCGTTCTAGTCGCTGCCCGCTCCGCGAGGGCCCGCTCCCGTACAGGGAAGCGGGCCCTCGCGCTCGTTAAGGTGAACCCATGAGCGAACCCCCCCGCTTCGACCGCGGCCACACCGACGACCTGATGTCCTTCCTCGCGGCGAGCCCCACGCCGTACCACGCCGTGGCGAACGCCGCCGAGCGGCTGGAGAAGGCAGGCTTCAGGCAGGTCGCGGAGACGGACGCCTGGGACGGCACGGCAGGCGGCAAGTACGTGCTGCGCGGCGGCGCGATCGTCGCCTGGTACGTCCCCGAGGGGGCCGAGGCGCACACGCCGTTCCGGATCGTCGGCGCGCACACCGACTCCCCCAACCTCCGCGTCAAGCCGCGCCCCGACAGCGGGGCGCACGGCTGGCGCCAGGTGGCCGTGGAGATCTACGGCGGCCCCCTGCTCAACTCCTGGCTCGACCGCGACCTGGGCCTGGCCGGGCGGCTGTCCCTGCGCGACGGCACGACCCGCCTGGTGGACGTCGACCGGCCGCTGCTGCGGGTCCCCCAGCTCGCCATCCACCTGGACCGCGCGGTCAACTCCGACGGCCTCAAGCTCGACAAGCAGCGGCACATGCAGCCGGTGTGGGGCCTGGGCGAGGACGTCCGCGACGGCGACCTCGTCGCCTTCCTGGAGGAGACCGCGGGCCTTCCCGGGGGCTCGGTGACCGGCTGGGACCTGATGGTGCACCCCGTCGAGCCGCCCGCCTACCTGGGCCGCGACCGCGAGCTGGTGGCCGGCCCGCGCATGGACAACCTGCTGTCCGTGCACGCCGGCACGGCCGCCCTCGCCGCGGCGGCCGGACGCGGCTCCGAGCTGTCGTACATCCCCGTGCTCGCCGCCTTCGACCACGAGGAGAACGGCTCCCAGTCCGACACCGGCGCGGACGGCCCGCTGCTCGGCAGCGTCCTGGAGCGCTCGGTGCACGCGCGCGGCGGCTCCCTGGAGGACCGCGCCCGCGCCCTCGCCGGGACCGTCTGCCTGTCCTCCGACACCGGTCACGCCGTGCACCCCAACTACGCGGAGCGGCACGACCCGACGCACCACCCGCGCGTCGACGGCGGCCCCATCCTCAAGGTCAACGTCAACAACCGCTACGCCACGGACGGTTCGGGGCGCGCGGTGTTCGCGGCGGCCTGTGAGAAGGCCGGGGTGCCCTACCAGACGTTCGTCTCCAACAACGCGATGCCGTGCGGCACCACGATCGGCCCGATCACCGCGGCACGGCACGGCATCAGGACGGTCGACATCGGTGTGGCGATCTTGTCGATGCACAGCGTCCGCGAACTGTGCGGCGCCAAGGACCCGTTCCTGCTGGCGAACGCGCTGACGGCGTTCCTGGAGGGCTAGTTCGGCCGCAGGCCCCGACGGGCCGCCTCCTGAGCGGCGGTCAACTCCCGTGCGCGCCCCGGCGCATGGGAGCCGCCCCTCCGGGTACCCGGTGCGCACCGGAAACACCGGACAGGGAGGCGACACCTATGGGCCTCGGCGGATGCATCATCCTCATCGCCGTGGGAGCAATCCTCACGTTCGCGACCGACTGGGACATGCAGGGTGTCAACCTTGACCTGGTCGGCATCATCTTCATGATCGTCGGACTGATCGGCGTCGCGACCTTCAGCAGCATCGCCCGGCGTCGGCGGGTCGTGGTACCCCCCGCCACCCCGGTGGTCGACGACCCGGCACGTCCGCACCACCACACCCGCGAGGGCTACGGCGACGGGTACGGCGTCTGACCGGACGCCCGCCCCGCGCCGTCCGCCCCGGACGGCTCCGGCAGTTCCAGGACCAGCCGGTCCGCGCCGCCCTCGACGGGACGCACGGGCAGCCGCCACTCACGGCGGTGCACATGGCAGGCCGGATGGAGCACGGCCGGGTCGGCGTCGCAGGCGGCCGCCGTCGCCACGACACGCAGCACCCCCTGCCCCACGGCGGGGTCGGTCCCGAGGGCGCGGGAGAGGTCACTCCCCGCGCCCTCTCCGCTGCTCAGCAGGGCGGGCGGTGAGGCCGACACGAGCAGGCGGGTCGCGGGACCGTCCCGCGTGTCGAGCTTCTGGCCGGGCGGGGGCGTGAAGACCACGTCCAGGCGGAGGGGGCCGACGGCGACCTCGGTGACCGGCCGCTCCGCCTCCCGCGGGCCGCCGAGTACCTCCTGGGGCAGCCGCAGCCGGGTCAGCCGGTGCCGCGCCGACTCCACCACCACGACGTCCTCGCCGACGACCACGGCCCCGCTGGGCTCACGCAGATCCGTCGCCAGGGTGGTCACCTCGCCGGTGGCGGGGTCGTAGCGGCGCAGGGCGTTGTTGTAGGTGTCGCAGACCGCCAGGGAGCCGTCGGGCAGCGCGGTCACGCCGAGCGGGTGCTGGAGCAGCGCCTCCGCCGCGGGACCGTCCTGGTACCCGAAGGCGAACAGTCCCGCGCCCACGGCCGTACGCACCTGCCCGTCCGTGTCCAGCAAACGCAGCGCGGAGCTCTCCGGGTCGGCCACCCACAGCCCCTCCGGCGTCACCGCGAGCCCGGAGGGCTGCGCGAAGAGGGCTTCCTTCGCGGGTCCGTCGACCAGTTGCTCCCCACCGGTCCCGGCCTCGCGGACGACCATGCCGGCGGCGGGGTCGTAGGACCAGAGCTGGTGGATGCCGGCCATGGCGATCCACACCCGGTCCCGCCACCAGGTGACGTCCCAGGGGGAGGAGAGGCGCACGTCCCAGGCCGGGCCGTCCGTGGGGTCCCCGGGACGCCAGGGGGAGCCGGTGCCGGCGAGGGTGGTGACCTCGCCCGACTCCGGGTCGAGGCGCCTCAGGGCGTGGTTGACGGTGTCGGCGACGACCACGGCGCCGTCCGGGAGCAGGGCGAGCCCCTGCGGCTCCTGGAAGCGGGCCCGGCCGGGCGGGCCGTCCACCAGACCCCGCTCACCGCTGCCGAACCGCCTGAGGGCCGTCTCCCCGTCCTCCGCCAGCTCCACCACCTGGTGCCGGGTGGTGTCCGTGACGAGGAACGTCCCCGACGGCAGCCGCAGCACCTTGCCGGGGAAGCGGAGCACCGTCGGCTCCGGCTCCGGCGGCGCGTACGGGAGGCCGCCGCGCCGGAGGGTGCCCTTCGCCGCGTGCTCGGCCTCCAGCTCCGTCACCAGCCGCTCGATCTCGGGCACGTGCCCCTCACCCGAGTACGTGGCCACGACGTACCCCTCCGGGTCGACGACCACCAGCGTCGGCCACGCCTTCACCGCGTACTGGTTCCACGTCGTCAGCTCGGGGTCGTCCAGGACGGGATGCGCGACCGCGTACCGCTCCACGGCGTCCGCCACCGCCGCGTGCTCCGCCTCGTGCGGGAACTTCGGCGAGTGCACGCCGATCACCACGAGCGTGTCCCGGTGCCGCTCCTCCAGCTCACGCAGCTCGTCGACGACGTGCAGGCAGTTGATGCAGGCGAACGTCCAGAAGTCGAGCAGCACCACGCGTCCGCGCAGGCCGGCGAGGGTGTGCCGGGCGCCGCCCGTGTTGAGCCAGCCGCCCTTCCCCGCGAGCTCGGGCGCCCGCACGCGTGCGGAGCGGCGGACGGGGGGAGCGGGGGCGGCGTCGTCCATACGTCCAGCGTGCCACCGGGGAGGCCGGGCGAGGAGGGCGCAGGCTCCGCCCGTCGGGCTAGTGGCGGCGTCGGACGGGGCGCGGCGGGGAACCCCTCGGCGCATGAGATTTCTCGTACGGGACCGGATCCTCGGCATCGGGGACGACTACTGGATCGAGGACGACCGCGGCAACAAGGTCTACCTCGTCGACGGCAAGGCGATGCGGCTGCGGGACACCTTCGAGCTGAAGGACGCCGAGGGGCGCGTGCTCATCGACATCCACAAGAAGATGCTCGCGCTGCGCGACACGATGGTGATCGAGCGGGGCGGCGAGCCGCTCGCAACCGTGCGGCGCAAGCGGCTGTCGCTGCTGCGCAACCACTACCGGGTGACCCTCGCGGACGGCAGCACCGAGCTGGACGTCAGCGGGCGGATCCTCGACCGGGAGTTCGCCGTCGAGTACGACGGCGAACTCCTCGCCGTGATCTCGCGCCGCTGGCACACACTCCGCGACACCTACGGCGTCGACGTCGTCCGCGACGACGCCGACCCGGCGCTGCTGATCGCGGTGGCGGTGTGCGTGATCCACCTGGCGGAGAAGGAGCGCGAGGACTGACTCCGGGCCGCCCGGTCAGCGGCGGGGGCGGTCCAGGCCCAGGACGCGGTCCTTGAGGGCCGGGAAGCGGTCCCGGGTGCCCGCCACCGTCGCCGGGTCGAAGTCGGCCGTCAGGACCTCCTCGCCGGGACCCGCCTCGGCGAGGACCTCGCCCCACGGGTCCACCACGACCGAGTGACCCGCCTGCGGAACTCCCGCGTGCGTCCCGGCCGTTCCGCACGCGAGGACGAACGCCTGGTTCTCCACCGCGCGCGCCCGCGCCAGCAGCGTCCAGTGGGTGCGGCGCCGTTCGGGCCAGCCCGCCGGGACGACGAAGGTCTCCGCGCCGGCGTCGACCAGGCCGCGGAAGAGTTCCGGGAAGCGCAGGTCGTAACAGGTCGCCACGCCCATCACGGTCTCCGGCAGACGGACCGTCACCAGGTCCTCGCCCGCCCCCATCAGCACGGCCTCGCCCTTGTCGAAGCCGAAGCGGTGGATCTTCCGGTAGGACGCGGCGAGCTCTCCGGAGGGGGAGAAGACCAGGGAGGTGTTGTAGAGGGTGCCGTCGGGGTCCCGCTCGGGGACGGACCCGGCGTGCAGCCAGACGCCCGCCTCGCTCGCCGCCTTGGCCATCGCCTCGTACGTCGGTCCCTGAAGCGGTTCCGCCTCGGTGCCGAAGCTCTCGTAGGCGAAGGCGCCCGTGGTCCACAGCTCGGGGAGGACGACGAGATCCGCCCCGGCCTGATCGCGTACGAGGGCGGCCACCCGGCGCCGACGCGATTCGACCGATTCGTCCTCGTTCACGGCGACTTGCAGCAGGGAAGCGCGCACACTACCACCGTCCTGGCATTCGACCCGCGTCCACGGGCCTACGATCGTCACACGAAAGCACTGCCGGGGTGCCTGCCAGCAGCGTAACTTGGGGGTCCCGCCGGTTCGAGCGAAGCCGAGAACCGGAGGAGACCCGAGACACCCGCGCAGTGCAGCCACCGCCCACTGGCACCGCCGCCGCAAATTGCCCGTGTACCGACCGCCGAGGGGTCCCGTTCCGTGAGTCTGCATCCCGCCCTCCAGCCCTACGCCGACGCCTGGTCCCACTCCATCGAGGCGATATCCGAGCTGGTGCAGCCGCTGCCGGAGGCCGACTGGAACCGGCGCACGCCCTGCCCGGGCTGGTCGGTCCGCGACGTGGTCTCGCACGTCATCGGCCTCGACTCGGAGATGTACGGCGACCCCCGGCCGATCCACGCGCTGCCGCGCGACCTGTTCCACGTCACCAACGACCACCAGCGGTACATGGAGATGCAGGTCGACGTGCGCCGCCACCACACGGCGCCGGAGATGACCTCCGAGCTGGAGCTGATGATCATCCGGCGCAACCGCCAGCTGCGCAACGAGTCCCGCGACCCCGGCACCAAGGTGCGCGGGCCGCTGGGCACGGAGCTGACGCTGGAGGAGTCGATGCGCCGGCACGCCTTCGACGTGTGGGCGCACGAGCAGGACCTCCGCACGGCGCTGGGCCGCCCCGGCAACCTCGACTCCCCCGGCGCCCATGTCGCCCGCGACGTCCTGCTCGACGAACTCCCGCGTGTCGTGGCCGACCTGGCGCAGGCGCCGCGCAGCTCCGCGGTGGTCGTGGACGTCCACGGGCCGGTGGAGTTCCTGCGCACGATCCGCGTCGACATCCAGGGCCGCGGCACCCTCGAAACCGCCCCGGCCCTCGGCCCGGCCGCCACCCTCGTCCTCGACTGGGAGACCTACGTCCGCCTGGCCTGCGGCCGCGTGACGGCCGACTCGGTCGCGGACCGCATCAAGACGGAGGGCGACCAGGACCTGGCCGCGGCAATCCTCCGCCACTTCGCGGTGACGCCGTAACCGGGGGCGCCCCCTGACGCCGCCCGCCGCAGCACGCGGGCGGCCGGCAGCACCCCCGCCGCCCGGGCCGGCGCCCGGGCGGCAGCCCCGGCTCCCGCCGCCCGCGGGCATGCGTGCCATCCAGGACGGCATCCCAACCCCCGCCGCCCGCGGGCATACGTGCCGCCCAGAGCGGCACGGGTGGGCCCAGGCGGCGCCCCTGCCCCCACGAGACCCCCGAAACCCCCGGCACAACCCCGCGCGACATCCCGATCCCCACAGCCCGCGGGCCTACATGCCCAGGCGGCAGCCCCGGCTCCGGCCGCCCGGGGGCATTCGTGCCGCCGTGGGCGGCATGGGTGGGCCCGGGCGGCACCCCGGCCCCCACGAGACCCCCGGAAACCCCGGCACAACCCCGCGCGACATCCCAATCCCGACAGCCCGCCGGCCTGCATGCCCAGGCGGCAGCCCCGGCTCCGGCCGCCCCCGCGGCCAAGGTTCCCGCCGCCCGCGGGCATACGTGCCGCCCAGGGCGGCACGGGTGGGCGCGGGCGGCGCCTCGGCGCCCACCCGCGCCGCAACACCCCGCCCGTCACGCAGGCACGTGCACCGTCGACACCCTGCTGGCGACCAACCGCTCCCGCTCCCGCCGCGCCGCGCGCCGGCGCAACCGCAGGATCTGCGTGACCCCCAGCGCCTGGAGGACGAACACCGCCGAGAAGGCGACCGTGTAGTCGTCCCCCGTGGCGTCCAGCAGCACGCCGATCGCGAAGAGCGTCGTCATCGAGGCGACGAACCCGCCCATGTTGGTGATGCCGGAGGCGGTCCCCTGCCGCTCGGGCGGGTTCGCCGGCCGGGCGAAGTCGAAGCCGATCATCGACGCCGGCCCGCAGGCCCCCAGTACCGCGCACAGCACGACCAGCAGCCACATCGGCGCCCTGTCCCCCGGCCAGGCCAGCGTGACGGCCCACAGCAGGGCCGTCGCGCCCACCGTGCCGAGCGCCAGCGGCAACCGCGCCCCGTGGTGCCGGGCGACGACCTGGCCGTAGACGAGGCCGACGGCCATGTTGGCCAGGACCACCAGGGTGAGCAGCTCGCCGGCCACCGCGCGGGACAGCCCCTGCGCCTCGACCAGGAACGGCATGCCCCACAGCAGCAGGAACACCATCGCCGGGAACTGCGTGGTGAAGTGCACCCACAGCCCCAGCCGGGTCCCCGGCTCCCGCCAGGACCGGGCGATCTGCCGCCGGACGTAGGCGGCGCCCTGGTGCGACACCGGCTCCGGCTCGTGCCCCTCGGGGTGGTCCTTCAGGAACAGCAGCACCAGGACGAGGACCACGGCCCCCGCGAGCGAGCTGCCCGCGAACGCCGCCGTCCAGCCGATGCCGTGCAGCAGCCGGGCCAGGACCAGCGTGGAGACGAGGTTGCCGGCCATGCCGATGAGTCCGGCCATCTGCCCGACCAGCGGCCCGCGCCGCGCAGGGAACCACCGCGCGCCCAGCCGCAGCACGCTGATGAAGGTCATCGCGTCGCCGCAGCCGAGCAGCGCCCGGGCGGCGAGCGCCATGCCGTACGACGGGGACAGGGCGAAGCCGAGCTGTCCCAGGGTGAACAGCACCGCGCCCAGGCTCAGCACCTTCTTGGTGCCGAGCCGGTCCACCAGCAGGCCGACGGGTATCTGCATGCCCGCGTAGACCAGCAGCTGGAGGATGGAGAACGTGGACAGCGCGGACGCGCCCACGTCGAAGCGGTCGGCCGCGTCGAGCCCGGCCACGCCCAGGGACGTGCGGAAGATGACGGCGACGAAGTAGACGGAGACGCCGATCCCCCAGACGGCGAGCGCGCGCCGTCCCCCGGGCGGGTCGCCGGGCAGCGTGCCGGCGCCGCGCGTGGTGGTGGCGCTCATCGCACCTCTCCCCGGGCGAGGTGGGAGAACCAGCCGACGTGCCGGTGGACGACGTCCACGGCCGCGTCGGCGTCGCCGGAGCGCAGGGCGCCGAGGATCTCCTCGTGCTCGGTCAGGGTCTTGGCGATGCGGTCGGGGTGGGAGTGCATCACGGCCTGGCCCATGCGCAGCTGACGGTCCCGCAGCTGGTCGTAGAGGCGGGAGAGGATCTCGTTGCCGCCGCTGCGGACGATCTCGGCGTGGAAGCACCGGTCGGTGACGGAGGCCGCGGCGAAGTCGCCGGCGGCCGCCTCCTCCTTCTGGCGCGCGAGCAGCTCCTCCAGGCGCGCGATGAGAGCGGGGGGCGCGGGCACGGCCTTGCGCGCCGCGTGCTCCTCGACGAGCAGCCGCGTCTCGACGACGTCGGCGATCTCCTGCGCGGAGACCGGCAGCACGAGGGCGCCCTTCTTCGGGTAGAGCTTGATCAGCCCTTCGACCTCGAGCCGCAGCAGGGCCTCGCGCACGGGCGTGCGGGAGACGCCCACGGCCTCGGCCAGCTCGCCCTCCGTGAGCAGCGTCCCGCCCTCGTACGTGCGCTCCAGCACGCCCTGCTTGACGTGGGCGTAGACGCGGTCGGCGGCGGGGGGACGTTTCGCGGGGGCGGACACACTCATGCGAACAGCATAGATACAACACGTACGCATGCGGGAGCGCGTCCACGATGCGGAACGGCGCGTGCCAGAAAAATGCTCCCTTCTGCCGTACAACCATCCCTTCGGCGTACGCGTCAGACTCGTGCGGCCCCTTCCGCGCGGCCGCTCCTCAACCAGGCCGGGCTGCACGGCCTTTCAGGTAAATCGGGGTATCTGACTTGAAAATCGGCATCCAGGGCATCCGCTTCCGCAGAGCCGCCGGCGTCGTCGTCACCACCGGCGCCGTACTCGCCTCCGGAGCGCTCTACGCGGCGCCGGCACAGGCCGCCGCCCCCGTTCCGTCCGTCGTCGCCAAGGGCGGCTTCGTGATCAACAACGCGAACGGCAAGACGCTGTACACGAAGCTCGGGGACACGCGCCGCTCCACCGGCTCCACCACCAAGATCATGACCGCGAAGGTCGTGCTCGCCCAGAAGAACCTGAACCTGAACGCCACGGTCACGATCCAGAAGGCGTACAGCGACTACATCGTGTCGAAGAACGCCTCGTCCGCGCGGCTGATCGTCGGCGACAAGGTCACGGTCCGCCAGCTGCTCTACGGGCTGATGCTGCCGTCCGGCTGCGACGCCGCGTACGCGCTGGCCGACAAGTTCGGCACCGGTTCGACCCGCTCGGCCCGCGTGAAGTCCTTCATCTCCAAGATGAACGCCGACGCGAAGAAGCTGGGCCTGAAGAACACCCACTTCGACTCGTTCGACGGCATCGGCAACGGCAGCAACTACTCCACGCCGCGCGACCTGACGAAGATCGCCGGCAGCGCGATGAAGAACGCCACGTTCCGCGCGATCGTGAAGACGAAGAAGTACACGGCGAAGACGAAGACCAAGACGGGCGGCACCCGCACGATGGCGCCGTGGGTCAACACCAACACCCTGCTGAGCAGCTACAGCGGCACCATCGGCGTGAAGACCGGCTCGGGCCCCACGGCCAAGTACTGCCTGGTCTTCGCCGCGACCCGCAACGGCAAGACGGTCGTCGGCACCGTCCTCGCCTCCTCCTCCGCCGCACAGCGCGAGAAGGACGCGAAGGCCCTCATGAACTACGCGTTCAGCAAGATCTGACCCACCCGGGCCCCCGGACGCGCGGAGGGGCGCCGCACACCAGGTGTGCGGCGCCCCTCTCTGCTGCTGCGTGACCGTCAGGCCCAGGTGATCAGCCGCTTCGGCTGCTCCAGGACCGCCGCCACGTCGGCGAGGACCTTGGAGCCGAGCTCGCCGTCGACCAGGCGGTGGTCGAAGGACAGGGCCAGGGTGGTGACCTGGCGCGGCTTGACCTTGCCCTTGTGGACCCACGGCTGGGGCTTGATCGCACCGACCGCGAGGATCGCGGACTCGCCCGGGTTGAGGAGGGGCGTGCCCGTGTCGACGCCGAAGACGCCGACGTTGGTGATCGTCACCGTGCCGCCCTGCATGGCGGACGGGGAGGTCTTGCCCTCCCGGGCCGTGGACACCAGTTCACCCAGGGAAGCGGCCAGTTCGGGCAGCGTCTTGGCGTGGGCGTCCTTGATGTTCGGCACGATCAGACCGCGCGGGGTGGCCGCCGCGATGCCCAGGTTCACGTAGTGCTTGACCACGATCTCCTGCGCCGCCTCGTCCCACGAGGCGTTGATGTCCGGGTTCCGGCGGATCGCGACCAGCAGGGCCTTGGCGATCAGCAGCAGGGGGTTCACGCGCAGACCCGCGAACTCCTTGTCCTGCTTCAGCTCCTCGACCAGCTTCATCGTCCGGGTCACGTCGACCGTCACGAACTCCGTGACATGCGGCGCGGTGAACGCCGAGCCGACCATCGCCGCCGCCGTCGCCTTGCGCACGCCCTTGACGGGGATGCGCGTCTCACGGGCGGAGTCGTACGACGCCGGGGCCGAGGGCCGGTCCGGGACGGAGGCGGCCGGGGCGGACGGCTGGGCCGCCGGGGCCGTCTGCTGCGGGACCTGGGCCGCGGCGACGGCCGCGTGGACGTCCTCGCGGGTGACGACGCCGCCCGGGCCGGTCGGGGTGACCGTGGCCAGGTCGACGCCCAGGTCCTTGGCCAGCTTGCGCACCGGCGGCTTCGCCAGCGGACGCTGGGCGGGAGCCTCGGGGGCGGCCGGAGCCGCGGGGGCGGCCGTTGCCGCGGGGGCGGCCGGAGCCGCGGGGGTGGCCGGAGCGGCCCCGTGGCCGTTCAGCTCGGACTGGACCGCCGACGCGGCCTGCCCGGCCGCCGCGTCCGGCGCCTGCTTGCGCGGGCGGCGGCGCGTGGAGGACGTGGCGACGCCGTAGCCGACCAGGACCGGCTGACGGGCCGCGGGCTGCTCGGCGGGCTGCTCCGGCTCCGTGGCGGGGGCTGAGGCCGCGGGGGCCTCCTCCTGCGCCGGGGCGCCGCCCGCCACCTCCACCGCGATGATGGACGTGCCCACGTCGACCGTGGTGCCCTCGGGGAAGTGCAGGGCACGGACCACGCCGTCGTAGGGGATGGGCAGCTCGACGGCGGCCTTCGCCGTCTCCACCTCGCAGACCACCTGGCCGTCGGTGACGGTGTCACCGGGCTGGACGTACCACTTGAGGATCTCGGCCTCGGTGAGGCCCTCGCCCACGTCCGGCATCTTGAACTCGCGTACGGACGCGTTCGTCATCGTCGTCACGACCCTCTCCTCAGTACGCCAGCGAGCGGTCGACGGCATCGAGCACCCGGTCCAGGTCCGGGAGGTAGGACTCCTCCAGACGGGCCGGCGGGTACGGGGCGTGGTAGCCGCCGACCCGGAGCACCGGGGCCTCCAGGTGGTAGAAGCAGCGCTCCGTGATCCGGGCCGCGATCTCCGCGCCGGAGCCGAAGAACACCGGCGCCTCGTGCACGACGACCAGACGGCGCGTCTTCTCCACCGACGCCTGGACCGCGTCGAAGTCGATCGGGGAGACCGAGCGCAGGTCGAGGACCTCCAGGTTGCGCCCCTCCTCGGCGGCCGCGTCCGCGACCTCCTGGCAGAGCTTCACCATCGGGCCGTACGCGGCGAGGGTCAGGTCCGTGCCCTCGCGCACCACCTTCGCCTTGTGCAGCGGGCCGGGGATCGCCTCGGTGTCGACCTCGCCCTTGTCCCAGTAGCGGCGCTTCGGCTCGAAGAAGATCACCGGGTCGTCGCTCTGGATGGCCTGCTGCATCATCCAGTACGCGTCGGACGCGTTCGACGGCGACACGATCTTCAGACCGGCCACGTGCGCGAACAGCGCCTCCGGCGACTCGGAGTGGTGTTCCACCGCGCCGATGCCGCCGCCGTAGGGGATGCGCACGACGACGGGCATCTTGACCTTGCCCAGCGCGCGGGCGTGCATCTTCGCGAGCTGCGTGACGATCTGGTCGTACGCGGGGAAGACGAAGCCGTCGAACTGGATCTCCACCACCGGGCGGTAGCCGCGCAGGGCCAGGCCGATCGCCGTGCCGACGATGCCCGACTCGGCGAGCGGGGTGTCGATGACGCGGCTCTCGCCGAAGTCCTTCTGCAGGCCGTCCGTCACCCGGAAGACGCCGCCCAGCTTGCCGACGTCCTCACCCATGACGACGACCTTCGGGTCCGCGTCCAGGGCGCGCCGCAGCGACTCGTTGATCGCCTTGGCCAGAGCCATCTTCTCAGCCATGTCACTTACCCCCGTCTTCGTCCGCGAACGAGGCCTGGTAGGCGGCGAACTGCGCCCGCTCCTCGTCCACCAGCGCATGGCCGTCCGCGTACACGTTCTCGAAGATGGCGAAGTGGTCCGGGTCCGGCATGGCGCGGACCGCTTCGCGCACCCGCTTGCCCAACGCCTCGGACTCGGTCTCCAGTTCCGCGAAGAATCCCTCGTCCGCGTGGCCGGAGGCCTCCAGGTGGCGGCGCAGACGCAGGATCGGGTCCTTCGCCTCCCAGGCCAGCCGCTCGTCGTCCGTGCGGTAGCGGGTCGGGTCGTCGGAGGTGGTGTGCGCGCCCATGCGGTACGTGAACGCCTCGACGAGCGTGGGTCCCTCACCGGCGCGGGCCCGCTCCAGGGCCCACTTGGTGACGGCCAGGTTCGCCAGCACGTCGTTGCCGTCCACGCGCACGCCCGGGAAGCCGTAGCCCTGCGCGCGCTGGTACAGCGGCACGCGGGACTGCTTCTCGGTCGGCTCGGAGATCGCCCACTGGTTGTTCTGGCAGAAGAACACCACGGGCGCGTTGTAGACCGCGGAGAAGGTGAAGGCCTCTGCCACGTCGCCCTGGCTGGAGGCGCCGTCGCCGAAGTACGCGATGACCGCGCTGTCCGCGCCGTCCTTGGTGATGCCCATCGCGTACCCCGTGGCGTGCAGCGTCTGGGAGCCGATGACGATCGTGTACAGGTGGAAGTTGTTGCCGTTCGGGTCCCAGCCGCCGTTGTTGACGCCGCGGAACATGCCCAGCAGGTTCGTCGGGTCCACCCCGCGGCACCAGGCCACGCCGTGCTCACGGTAGGTGGGGAAGACGTAGTCGTCGTCGCGCAGCGCCCGGCCGGAGCCGATCTGCGCCGCCTCCTGCCCGAGCAGCGAGGCCCACAGGCCCAGCTCGCCCTGGCGCTGGAGCGCGGTGGCCTCGGCGTCGAAGCGACGGGTGAGCACCATGTCGCGGTACAGCCCGCGCAGATCCTCGGCCGTGATGTCGGCGACGTACTGGTCGAACTCGGCGTTCTTGACGCGCTTGCCCTCGGGCGTCAGCAGCTGGACGAGGGCGGGCTCGGCGCTCTTCCCGGCGCCTGCGGCCTTCTTGGTGGTGCTGGTGGTGCGCTTGGTGCCGGTGGTGCCGGCCTTGTTTCCGGCGCTGCGTCGCGGTGTGCGCGCGGCAGTGCTCTCCACGGTCACGTGTGCTCCTCCGTCGGTCCGGCCCCCGGGGTTGCCGGTAGGCCAGTGCGGCTCACCTGTTCTCGACCACCGGGCACGGGGTGGGTGCCACTCGGCCGGGAACAGGCGTGACAGGTGCCCCGGCGAGCGCCCTGCACACAGCACGTTACCCAGTGCTCCACATTTCTGTGAAACCCCCATTGACCTGCGATTTTGCTTGGATTTCCAAGTAAATCGGGGTAGGCCCGGAAGGCGCGCTGGTCACAGCCTTGCAGGAGGCCGGAGCAACGGCACGTTATCCCGGCCGAGCCGGGCACGGGAAGAGCAGACTTCCCCGGCGGCACGGGGTGCCGCCGGGGAAGTCACGGGGTGCCCTCGGCGAGGGCGAATTGTTCAGTTGGGGGACGGTAACGCCGGTCAGTTGCCCGAGCCGCCGGGCACACCGGCGTTGAGCCCGCCCGCGTCGACGCCGCCGGCGCCCGCACCGCCGGGACCGGTGCCGCCGGTCTCGGTGCCGCCGGTCTCCGTGCCGCCGTCCCCGCTGCCGCCGTCGTCGGTGCCGCCCGTCTCGGTGGACTGCGTCGCCGTCGGCTGGTTCGTCGGCTGCTCCGTGTCCGGCTGGGTCGGGGTGTTCGTCGGCTCGTAGGTGGGGTCCCACCCGCCGCCGTTGCCGCCTGAGCCGGAGCCCGGGTCCGTGTCGGGACCGGTGGTCTCCTCGGTCTCCTCGTCCGTCGGCGACTCGCTGGGCGACTCGTCCTTCGTGCTCTGCGAGACCGACGGCGAGGTGTCGGTCTTGCCGCCCTCGCCCCCGCCGCCGCCGTTGTTCAGCGCGAGCGCGACCCCGGCCGCCACGGCGATCACCGCGAGGACCGCGAGGATCCACAGCTTGCCGCGGCCGCTGCCCTGGTTGCCGTGGCCCTCGAAGCCGCCGTCGTCCCGGCCGCCGTACCCGTGGGGCAGGATCGGCTGCGGGATCGCCGTGGTGCCGGACTGGTCCGGGTGCGGCATGGCCGCGGTGCCGGCGTACCCGCCCGCGGGCGTGCGCGGGCCCTCGTGCAAGTCGACGGGCCCGGTGTTCCAGGTGCCGGTGTGGCCGCCCTGGTCGTAGAGCATCTGCAGCGCGTACTGGACGAGACCGCGCATCTCCTCGGCCGTCTGGAACCGGTCGTCCGGGTCCTTGGCGAGGGAGCGCATCACGAGCCCGTCCAGCTCGGGCGGGCAGGCGTCCGAGGCCTCGGAGGGAGGCGTGGGGATGTCCTGGACGTGCTGGTAGACCACCGACAGCGGCGTCTCGCCGGTGAACGGCGGGCGCAGCGCCAGCAGTTCGTACAGCAGGCAGCCGGTCGCGTACAGGTCGGAGCGGTGGTCGACGGCCTTGCCGAGCGCCTGCTCCGGGGAGAGGTACTGCGGGGTGCCCATGACCATGCCGGTCTGCGTCATCGTCGTGGACGCGCCGTGCATGGCGCGGGCGATGCCGAAGTCCATCACCTTCACGGCGCCGTTGTCGGTGATGATGACGTTGGCCGGCTTGATGTCGCGGTGCACGATGTTGTGCTGGTGCGAGTAGGCCAGGGCCTCCAGGACGCCCGAGACGATGATCAGCGCCTGCTCCGGACCCGGCGCCTCCGCGTTCATCAGCAGGTCGCGGATGGTGCGGCCCTCGACCAGCTCCATCACGATGTACGGCACGGACTGGCCGCCGATCAGGTCCTCGCCGGAGTCGTACACGGCGACGATCGCGTGATGGTTGAGGCCGGCCACGGACTGGGCCTCGCGTGTGAAGCGCGCCTTGGACACCGGGTCCTCGGCCAGGTCGGAGCGCAGCAGCTTCACGGCGACGGTACGCCCGAGGCGTACGTCCTCCGCGGCGAACACCTCGGCCATGCCGCCCCGGCCGAGCCGGTGCGTGAGCCGGTACCGGCCGTCGCCGACCAGCCCGCCGTTGCCCCAGTTGTCCGGCGCGTCCGACATGCCGCCGCCAGTCGCCTCGGGGTCGGACGGGCCCTGAGCGCGCTGCTGCTGTGCCATCAGTCCTCGCCGTCGTTTCTGCCCGCGGTGCGCGCGGTGTTGTTACGGTCTCCGTCGGCCACGCTACAGCCTCTGCCGGGGCCTCCGGCCCGGGACGGGCTGCCGGATCCGGCACGCGACGGACCGGTCATCAAACCCGCTGGCCGTACCGTCGTGCAAATTCCGTGTACCGGCCGTACGACCGCTGTAACGCTTCCGCGACGCTTCTTTCGCGTACGGTCACGGAACGGGCACCGCGCTTGACGTGTCGGTGCCCTGGGGCAGACTTGGCCGGGAATAGCACTTTCGATCTACGACAACGACATCTCACGAGAGACAAGTCACCGACGGCGGCGCCGGACGCCGGAGAGGCTACGGGGGACGCGGAACATGAGCCAGGACGGCGCACAGGGCCGGCACACGGGGCGGGCGCTCGCGGGCGGACGCTACCAACTGCGGGACCTGCTCGGCCAGGGTGGCATGGCGTCGGTGCATCTCGCCTACGACACGGTGCTGGACCGTCAGGTCGCCATCAAGACGTTGCACACGGAACTCGGCCGGGAGCAGGCGTTCCGTGAGCGCTTCCGCCGCGAGGCCCAGTCCGTGGCGAAGCTCACGCACACCAACATCGTCTCGGTGTTCGACACCGGCGAGGACGACGTCGACGGGATGACGACTCCGTACATCGTCATGGAGTACGTGGAGGGCCGCCCGCTCGGCTCCGTGCTCGACGAGGACGTACGGCAGCACGGCGCGATGCCCGCCGACAAGGCGCTGAAGATCACCGCCGATGTGCTGGCCGCGCTGGAGATCAGCCACGAGATGGGGCTGGTCCACCGCGACATCAAGCCGGGCAACGTGATGATGACCAAGCGCGGCGTGGTCAAGGTGATGGACTTCGGCATCGCCCGCGCCATGCAGTCCGGCGTGACGTCGATGACGCAGACCGGCATGGTCGTCGGCACCCCGCAGTACCTCTCCCCGGAGCAGGCGCTCGGCCGGGGCGTCGACGCCCGCTCCGACCTGTACTCGGTCGGGATCATGCTGTTCCAGCTGGTCACGGGCAGGCTGCCGTTCGACGCGGACTCGCCGCTCGCCATCGCCTACGCGCATGTGCAGGAGGAGCCGCCGGTCGCCTCCTCGATCAACCGCTCGCTGCCGCCGGCCGTGGACGCGCTGATCACCCGCGCCCTGAAGAAGAACCCCAACGAGCGTTTCCCCAGCGCGGAGGCCATGCGCGGGGAGTGCCTGCGGGTGGCGCAGTCCTTCCAGGCGGCCCCGCCGAGCATCGTGCCCGGCAGCCAGACGCCCAGCGGCGCCGGCGTCGGCTCCGCGGTGTTCCCGCCGGTCGACCAGTCCGGGCAGACGCCCGCGGGCAGCGTGCAGACGCCGTACCAGCCGACGCCCGCGCCGAACCCGTACGGCACCCCGGCCCCGGCCACGCCCGCCCCGTCCTACGGCTACCCGCAGCAGGGCGGCTACCCGACACCGAGCCCGTACGCCCCGCAGGGCCCGTCGACGCCCGCGCCGTACACGATCTCGCCGCAGGGCACCGGCGGCGGTCAGGGGCGCGGCCGGAACACCTCGGTGATCGTCGCGTCCGTGCTGGTCGCGGTGCTGGCGGTCGGCGGTCTGGTCACCGCGCTCGTGCTGAACAACGGGGACGACAAGGACCCGAAGGCGGGCGGCGGCAGCGCCTCCGCCTCGGTGAAGCCCGAGGGCTACCGCGGTCCGGACACGTCCAAGACGATCGAGCCGGAGAAGTGCGAGGAGCCGCAGGAGTCGTACAACGACCCCGAGCTGATCCGGCTGCCGAACTTCAAGTTCAAGCACATCGCCTCGGTGAAGGCATGCTTCCAGGCCGCCGGCTGGGGCAGCAAGCTCAAGATCGTCACGGTCGACGAGAACACCTACGGCGAGGGTTCGGTCCGCGAGCAGTTCCCGCCGGCCGGCACGGACGTCGACCCGGAGGACATGCCGGAGATCACCCTCAAGGTCTCGACGGGCAACCCGCCCACCTCCTGACACCCGGAACATACGGAAGGGGCCCGGCATCCGTGCCGGGCCCCTTCTGCTGTGATGAGGCGTCCTACAGGTAGGGGCCACCCGCGCGGCCACCCGGGTGGTGGGCGTCCTCGTGTCCCTCGGCGACACCCGGCGGCAGGGCACGGCGCATCTGCTCCAGCTGCGCGCGCGCCGCCATCTGCTGGGCGAAGAGCGTCGTCTGGATCCCGTGGAAGAGCCCCTCGAGCCAGCCCACCAGCTGGGCCTGCGCGATGCGCAGCTCCGCGTCGCTGGGGGTGGCCTCGTCCGTGAAGGGCAGGGAGAGCCGCTCCAGCTCCTCGACCAGCTCCGGCGCCAGGCCGTCCTCGAGCTCCTTCACCGAACTGGCGTGGATCTCCTTGAGGCGGTTGCGGCTGGCCTCGTCGAGAGGGGCCGCCCGCACCTCCTCCAGCAGCTGCTTGATCATGCTGCCGATCCGCATGACCTTCGCCGGCTGCTCCACCTGCTCCGTCACCGGAGTCTCACGGGAGTCCTCGTCGCCGTCCTTGCCGCCGCCGAGCGCCATACCGTCCTGGCCGACAACCAGGATCTGCGGATTCTCCGGCGACCGTTCGTTCCTCGGCATCTCCATTCGACCATTGTCGCGCACACCCGCGTCACAACGCGGTGCGCCCCCGGAAGCGGCCGCGTTCCCAGCGCGTACGCCCCCTCCGAAGGGGCCGCTGCGGCGGGTCCTCCGTACGGCTCTGTCCGGCATGCCGGTCCCGTCCCCCGGTGCCAGGCTGGTGGGCGTCCATCCGTCCCAACTTGCCGACGGTGCGGCCGTGCACCGGCCGGCGCGGGAGGTCCCGGCCGTGACTCCATGGCTGCGCACACTGGGGGCGACGCTCGTTCTGGGGGCGGGGGCCGTGCTGCTGCCGTGCGGCCCGCTCGGAGGCCCGCCGGGTGCGCGTGGCGTACGGGCGGAGCGACCGGGCCCGAGCGACCGGGCCCGCGCGGCCTCCCGCTCCCCGTCCGCCCCGGCCTCCCCGTCCCGCTCGGCCTCGCCGTCCGCGACCCGCTCCGGGAGCGGGCAGGACGAGGGACGGGACCGGCCCGGACGGCAGGAGACGACGCGGCAGGAGCCCCGGGACACCCGGCCGCCCCGCCACGGCCGCACCGAGGAGGAGGGCTCGGGCCCCCGCGAGACGGCCGGACGCCCGGACGGCGACGGGGTGCGGCGTCCTGACACCCGGGACGCATCCACGCGGGCCGAGGACGACACGGCGGAACAGTCCCCGGCCGGCTCCGACGACGTGGTGCCGTCGGAGCCCGCGTCCTCGGCGGCGGCCCCGGCGACCGCCTCGTCGTCGCGGACCGCCGAACCGGACGCGGTCGCCGGCACCGCCGTGCAGCCGGTGCTGCGGATCCTCCCGCTGGGCAGCGGCCTGATCCTCATGGGCCTCGGGTTCGCCCTCGCCTTCCTGGGACTGCGGATGCGTCAGGAGCGCGGGGCGCGCTGACGGCTCAGCTGGGCGTGACGAGCAGGACCTTGCCGATGTGGGAGCTGTCCTCCACGATCCGGTGCGCCTCGGCGGCGTCCGGCATGGGGATCTCCCGGTCGATCACCGGACGGACGTGACCGGCCGCCACCAGCGGCCACACGTGCTCCCGTACGGCCGCCACGATCGCGGCCTTCTCCTCCACCGGGCGGGCGCGCAGGGTGGTGGCGGTGATCGCGGCACGCTTGGCGAGCAGGGCGCCGATGTTCAGCTCGCCCTTCACCCCGCCCTGCATGCCGATGATCACCAGACGGCCGTTCACGGCGAGTGCCTGGACGTTGCGGTCCAGGTACTTGGCGCCCATGTTGTCCAGGATGACGTCCGCGCCCTTGCCGTCGGTGGCCTCCCGCAGCTCGGCCACGAAGTCCTGCTCGCGGTAGTTGATCAGGATGTCCGCGCCCAGTTCGGCGCAGCGCTCCAGCTTCTCCTTGGTGCCCGCGGTCACGGCGACCTTCGCCCCGACCGCCTTGGCGAGCTGGATGGCCATGGTGCCGATGCCGCTGGAGCCGCCGTGCACGAGGAAGGTCTCGCCCGGGCGCAGGTGGGCGATCATGAAGACGTTCGACCAGACCGTGCAGACCACCTCGGGCAGCGCGGCGGCCCGGTCGACGGCGACACCCTCGGGCACGGGCAGCAGCTGCCCGGCGGGAACGGCCACCTTCTCGGCGTAGCCGCCGCCGGAGAGCAGCGCGCAGACCTCGTCCCCGACGGCCCAGCCGCTCACCCCCGGCCCGACCTGCGCGACCCGCCCGGAGCACTCCAGACCGGGGTAGGGGGGCGTACCGGGCGGCGGGTCGTAGAAGCCCTGACGCTGCAGGATGTCGGCCCGGTTCACAGCCGTGGCCACCACGTCGACGAGGACCTCCCCCTCACCGACCACAGGATCGGGAACCTCGTCCCACACCAACGCCTCGGGCCCACCGGGTTCGGGAATCGTGATCGCATGCATGAGGGGGACGGTACTCCGCACACCGTGCCGCTGCTGGAGACACCTCGCCTCTCGAGCGGCCTGGTCAACGACACCCCCCAGGGGCGCGGGGAACTGCGCAATGGGAGGCCCGGGACGCCGCGCATCTCGGGAAGCCTGGGCAACGACACCCCCAGGGGCGCGGGGAACTGCGCGACGGGGGTCCGGGGGCGGAGCCCCCGAAACACGGGCACACGCGCGGCAGCCGCACCCACGCCCGGGGAGGACACCTCAGGGGCGCGGGGAACTGCGCGAACGGAGGTCCAGGAGGCGGCCCCCTTGAAACCCCCTCCGACGGCGAGGCCGTCAAAAAATCCGCGTGCGGAACCGATGAGTTCGCGCGACCGTAAAAGTCCCCCCATGCGTAACCCACGCGCACGCGGAAGGACCGAAGCATGACCCCGCACCCGTCCGCCCCGGCGATCGAAACCACGGGCCTGGTCAAAGCCTTCGGTGAGACCCGCGCCGTCGACGGCGTGGACCTCACCGTGCCCACCGGCACCGTCTACGGCGTCCTCGGCCCGAACGGCGCCGGCAAGACCACCACCGTGAAGATGCTCGCCACCCTGCTGCGCCCGGACGGCGGCGAGGCCCGCGTCTTCGGCCACGACGTCGTGCACGACGCCGACGCGGTCCGCTCCAGGGTGAGCCTCACCGGCCAGTACGCCTCGGTCGACGAGGACCTCACCGGCACGGAGAACCTCATCCTGCTGGGCCGCCTGCTCGGCCACCGCAAACCCGCGGCCCGCGACCGCGCCGCCCAGCTGCTGGAGGCGTTCGGTCTCACCGAGGCCGCGAACAAACAGGTCAAGCACTACTCGGGCGGCATGCGGCGCCGCATCGACATCGCCGCGTCCATCCTCAACACCCCGGACCTGCTGTTCCTCGACGAACCCACCACCGGACTCGACCCGCGCAGCCGCAACCAGGTGTGGGACATCGTGCGCGCGGTCGTCGCCCAGGGCACCACCGTGCTGCTGACCACGCAGTACCTGGACGAAGCCGACCAGCTCGCCTCCCGGATCGCGGTGATCGACAAGGGCCGGGTGATCGCCGAGGGCACCAAGGGCGAGCTGAAGGCCTCCGTGGGCGCCGGCTCCGTCCATGTGCGGCTGCGCGACCCCGAGCGGCGCCCGGACGCCGAGCGGCTGCTGCGCGACCTGCTGCTCGCGGAAGTGACGCTGGAGCCGGACCCCGTGGCGCTCACCGCCCGGCTCAACGCCGCGACCAGCGACAGCGCGGCCGACCAGGCGGCACGGGCGCTCACCGAGCTGTCCCGGGCCGGCGTCACCGTCGACAACTTCTCCCTCGGTCAGCCGAGCCTCGACGAGGTCTTCCTCGCGCTGACCGGCCACGACACCGGCTCTGCGGACGGCACGGACGGCACGGACGGCACGGACGGCACCGGCAGCGACACGAAGGACGAGGTGGCGGCATGAGCACGGCCACGAGCACGGAGACCAAGGAGCTCGCGCCCGTCAGCACCGAGTCCCTGGCGGCGCTGCTGGTCGCCAAGGAGCGGCCGCAGCGGCCCAGTGCGCTGTCCACGTCCCTGACGTTCGGCTGGCGCGCCATGCTGAAGATCAAGCACGTGCCTGAGCAGCTGTTCGACGTCACCGCCTTCCCGATCATGAACCTGCTGATGTTCACGTACCTCTTCGGCGGTGCGCTGGCGGGGTCCCCGACGGACTACATCCAGTTCGTGCTGCCGGGCATCCTCGTGATGTCGGTCGTCATGATCACGATGTACACGGGTGTCTCGGTGAACATCGACATCGAGAAGGGCGTCTTCGACCGCTTCCGCTCGCTGCCGATCTGGCGGCCCTCGGCGATGGTCGGCTACCTCCTGGGCGACGCCCTGCGCTACACCATCGCGTCCGTGATCATGCTGGCCATGGGCCTGCTGCTCGGTTACCGCCCCGACGGCGGCTTCCCCGGGGTGGTCGCGGGGATCGCCCTGCTGCTGCTGTTCTCGTTCGCGTTCTCATGGATCTGGACGATGTTCGGTCTGATGCTGCGCACCGAGAAGTCGGTCATGAGCGTCAGCATGATGGTGATCTTCCCGCTCACCTTCCTGTCCAACGTCTTCGTCGACCCGCGCACCATGCCCGGCTGGCTCCAGGCCTTCGTCAACAACAGCCCGGTGACCCATCTGGCGTCGGCGGTCCGCGGACTGATGGCCGGCGACTGGCCGGCCGCGGACGTCATGTGGACGCTGGGCTGGTCGGCGGCGCTCGTGGTGGTCTTCGGCCCGGTGACGATGCGGCTGTACAACCGGAAGTAGGTCAACGCACCACGTGAAACGGCCCCGAGGATCCGCCCGATCCCCGGGGCCGTACCGCGTCCTGGCCGCGGAGCATCCTGGCCAAGGAACGTCCTGGCCACAAAGCGTCCTGGCCACGGAACGTCCTGGCCGCGGAGCATCCTGGCCCCGGAGCGTCCTAGTTCCGCAACGGCCGCACATCCGGCGCGATCTGCGTGACCGGTGTGGCCCGCACGATCGTGATCAGCCGGTCCGTCAGCTCCAGCGTCCCGACCTCCCGGTCGTCGTAGCCGAGCACCCGGTGCCCGCGCACCACGCTCACCACCAGGTCGTCCAGCTCCCGCGGGGTCTTGCCCACTTCGCTCTTTATGACCGGCCGTTCCACGACGTCGAGACCGGAGCCCTGCTGGATCAGGTCCTCCATGACCATGCCCGCCGCAGGGCTCAGCACGGAGAGGCCCAGCAGCCGTCCGGCCGCGCTGGCGCTGGTGATGACCGCGTCGGCGCCCGACTGCTTGAGGAGCGGCGCGTTCTCCTCCTCGCGGACCGCGGCGACGATCTTGGCGTTCCGGTTGAGCTGGCGTGCCGTCAGCGTCACCAGGACCGCGGTGTCGTCGCGCTGGGTGGCGATGATGATCTGGCGGGCCCGCTGGAGCTCGGCCCGCTTCAGCACCTCGCTGCGCGTCGCGTCCCCTATGACGCCCGCGTACCCGTCCGCCGTGGCCGCCTCGATCGCCTTGGCGCTGGGGTCGACCACCACGACCTGCTCCTTGCGGAGCCCCGTCGCGCAGACCGTCCTGATCGCGGACCTGCCCTTGGTCCCGAACCCGACGACTACGGTGTGATCGCGCAACGTGGACCTCCAGCGGTTCAGTCGCCATTCCTCCCGGGTGCGTTCGGTGAGGGCTTCGAGGGTGGTGCCGACCAGGATGATCAGGAACATCACCCGCAGCGGCGTGATGACGAAGATGTTGGTGAGCCGGGCCGCGTCCGTCACCGGCGTGATGTCGCCGTAGCCCGTGGTGGAGAGGGTGACGGTCGCGTAGTAGAACGCGTCGAGCAGGTCGAGGGAACTGTCCGAGTTGTCCGTGTACCCGTCCCGGTCGGCGTACACGACGAACGCCGTCACCACGAGCACCAGCAGGGCCATCGACAGCCGCTTGGCGACCTGGCGGACCGGGTGTTCCACCAGTTTGCGCGGCAGCTTCACCCGGTAGGTGACCAGATGTTCGTCGGCCTGTCGGGCGATGGCGTCCTGGCCCGGAAGTTTCACGTGAAACACACCCCGATTCCCCCGGACGCCCAGGGCAGGTCCAGCAGTTCCGCCTCGTACCCGGGCTTGGCACCCCCGGGCGGCACGACGGCCAGCGCATCTGCGGCGGCGATCCCGCGCAGCATCGCGGGCCCGTTGTAGAGCAGCGGCAGCGCCCGGTCACCGCGCAGGGCGACGGGCACCAGCCGCGTGTCGTACGGATGCCCCTGCACCGCGTCCCGGAGCGGCAGCGTGTACCCCTCCGGGGCGGGGCGGGCCGCCAGGGTCCGCAGCAGCGGCTCGGCGAGCGTGACCAGGCCGGACACGGCGGCGAGCGGGTTGCCCGGCAGCCCGACGAGGTACTGCTTCTCCGAGATCCGCGCCAGCAGCATCGGGTGTCCGGGACGCACCGCGACCCCGTCCACCAGCAGCTCGGCCCCGAGACGCCGCAGCGTGGGGTGCACATGGTCGACCGGGCCCGCGGCCGTGCCGCCGGTGGTGACCACGACGTCCGCGTCACAGGCCGTCAGCGCCAGGTGCAGGGCGCCCTCGTCGTCCCCGACCCGCCGTACGTCGACCACGTCGGCGCCGAGCGCGCGCAGCCACGGCGGCAGCAGCGGGCCCAGCGCGTCCCGGATCAGCCCGTCGTGCGGCAGTCCTTCGCCGAGCAGTTCGTCACCGAGCACGAACACGGCGGCGCGGGGCCGGGGGACGACGGTGAGCGTGTCGTACCCGGCCGCCGCGGCCATGCCGAGCACCGGCGGGGTCACCAGCGTGCCCACCGGCAGCAACTGGTCGCCGTTGCGGCACTCCTGGCCGCGGGGGCGGATGTCCTGGCCGTGCGAGACGGTGTGCGGCGCCCGGGTCGCGGCGGTGGCGTGCAGCCGTCCGTTGTCGTCGGTACGTCCGTGCTCGCTGCGGAGCACGGCGGTGGTGTCCGGCGGGATGCGCGCGCCGGTGGCGATCCTGACCGCCTCCCCGTCGGTCAGCGGCGCGTGCGCGGTGTGCCCGGCGAGGACGCCCTCCTCCCGTACGTCCCAGGGGCCGGGGCCGGAGACCGCCCAGCCGTCCATCGCGGAGGTGTCGAACGACGGCAGGTCGGTCAGCGCGATCAGCGGGGCGGCCAGGGTGAGGCCGAGCGCGGAGGGCATCGGGACCGAGACGGGCGGAAGGTGTCCGCCGCGGTGGCCGCCGCTCCGGCGGGGGGCGCGTGCGGCGGTCGCGCGGGCGTCCGTCCAGTCGGCGCCGTCGCGGTGCGCGGGGGCGCCGGGGACGGGGATGCCGTGCGGGCCGTTGCCGTGCGTGCCGTCGTCGCCGTGCGTGCGGTCGCCGGAAGGGCGGTCGCCGGAGGGGCGGTCGCCGGAGGGGCGGTCGCCGGGGGTGTGGGCGCCGGGGGTGTGGGCGTCGTTCACGAGGGCGAGTGCCTCCTCGACGTCGAGGTCGTCGGCGTCCTCACCGGCCCGGGGCGAGCGCGGGGTCATCCGGCGTCCGTGCGGTGTTCGGGTTCCGCGCCGCCGGAGGGCGCCGCCGTGCCCTGGGCGTCCTCCTCGGCCCAGCGGTTGGCCAGCGCGGCGGCCTTGCGGGCCGCCTCGGCCACGGCGTCGGCGTCACCGCCCGCCCGCGCTGCCGCGAAGCCGACCAGGAAGGTGGTCAGCGGGGCGGCCGGCCGTGCCACCCCGTGGGCGGCGTCACGGGCGAGGTCGAGCAGCACGCCGGTGTCGACGTCCAGGTCGATGCCCAGTTCGTCCTTGACTGCGGAGATCCATTCGTCCAACACGTGTCCATGCTCCCTGATGCGTGCCCTGGCAGTGGCGATGTCGTCCCAGGTGTCGCAGTCGAAGGACGCCACCGGGTCGGAGATGCGGAGAAGGTCGAGGGCACCGGTGAGCCGGCGCAGGGGGAGCCCGGCCGTCCCGCCGTGCCCGGCGGAGAGCGCGGCCAGCTCGCGGCGCAGCGACGATACGCGGTACGCGGCCACCAGCGGCTGGTCCCGGCCGTCGGCGTCGGTCAGCAGCACGCCGTCGGCCGTGCCCCGGCGCAGGGCGTCCAGCAGCGCGGCGACGGTGCGGGCGTCGAGGAAGGGCAGGTCGGCGGAGAGCAGCACGACGTGCTCGGCGGTGACGTGCCGCAGTCCGGCGTCGAGCGCGGCGAGGGGGCCGCCGCCCGGCGGGTCCTCGCGGGCCCAGGTGACCGGGCGCGCGGTGGGGCGGGGGCCGGCCACGACCACCGTGGTACGGGCGTCGGCGCAGGCCGCGAGCACCCGGTCGAGCAACGGCCGTCCGCCGACCCGCACGGCCGGTTTGTCGGCGCCGCCCAGCCGCCGGGCCGCACCGCCGGCGAGTACGACGGCGTCGTACGCGACGGCGTGCGCCGTGGCGTGCGGATCGCCGTGCGCCGCGTCGGGCGCGATGCCGTGCGCGGCGGCGGGTGGCTGGTACTCGGTCACCCCCCGAGTATGCGTGCCCCCGCGATCACAGGGAACGCAGGGGCACGCGGGAAGAGGCGACCCGGTCCGCCGGGGGACGGGCGGGGCCGGGCCGTGACGGTCACAACGTCCGCAGCAGCACCGCCGGTTGCTCCACGCAGTCGGCCACGTACCGCAGGAACCCGCCGGCCGTGCCTCCGTCGCACACCCGGTGGTCGAAGGTGAGCGAGAGCTGCACGACCTGCCGGACCGCCAGCTCGCCCTCGTGCACCCACGGCTTGGGGACGATGCGGCCGACGCCCAGCATGGCGGCCTCGGGGTGGTTGATGATCGGCGTGGACCCGTCGACGCCGAACACCCCGTAGTTGTTCAGGGTGAACGTGCCGCCCGTGAGCTGTGCGGGCGTCAGCGTGCCTCCCCGCGCGGCCTCGGTCAGCCGCGCGAACTCCGCCGTCAGCGACTCCGCGTCCCGCGAGTGCGCGTCGCGGACCACGGGGACGACCAGCCCCCGCTCCGTCTGCGCCGCGAACCCGAGGTGCACGTCCGCGTACCGGACGATCTCCCTGGCCTCGGTGTCCACCGAGGAGTTGAGCTCCGGGAAGCGGGCGAGCGCGGCCGTGCAGATCCGGGCCAGCAGCGCCAGCACGGAGATCTTGGGCCCGCCCGCCGCGTTCATCGCGGCCCTGGTCCGCATCAGCTCCGTGGCGTCGGCGTCCACCCAGCAGGTCGCGTCCGGTATCTCGGTGCGGCTGCGGGAGAGCTTGTCGGCGACGGCGCCCCGGATGCCCTTGAGGGGGACCCGGGTGACCGAGGCGGTGCTTGTGGTCCGGGTCGCGGCGGCCGGGGTGGCGGCGGCCGTCCTCGTGTCCGTGCGGTCCTGGGTGCCGGCGGCGCGCAGCGCGTGCTCCACGTCGGCGCGCAGAATCAGCCCGTCGGGGCCGGAGCCGGTCAGCTTCCGCAGGTCCAGGCCGTTCTGCCGGGCCAGCCTGCGCACCAGCGGGGAGATCACGGGGACCGGACCGTCCTCCGGCGCGGGGCGGCTGGCCCGGGCGCTCGGTGCGGTCTGCGGGGTGCCCGCCGGCCGCGTCTCCCGCACCGGCTCCGGCGTCCTCGGCCGCCCGTTCACCGCGGGGGCGGCGGGGCGGACCCGGCGGCGCCGGGCCGGGGCCTCGGAGGTGCCGTAGCCGACCAGCACGTTGCCGGAGCCCTCGGCGGCCGGCTCCCGGCCGCCCGCGCGGTCGGCGCCCGCGGGGCCGCGGTGCCGCGCCACCGGCGGGGCGGCCGTCCGCCGTCCCGCCGACGGCGACCGTCAGCAACGGGGCGCCGACCGGCAGTTCGGTGCCCTCCTCGCCGAAGCGGGCGGTGACCACGCCGCCGTAGGGGCAGGGCACCTCCACCATCGCCTTGGCCGTCTCGACCTCGACGACCGGCTGGTCCACGGCGACCACGTCGCCGACCTCGACCAGCCAGCGCACGATCTCCGCCTCGGTGAGGCCCTCACCGAGGTCGGGCAGCTTGAACTCCAGCACCTGTGCCATCAGCTCTCGGCCTCCCACTGCAGACGCCCCACGGCGTCCAGGATCCGGTCCACACCGGGCAGGTGGTGACGCTCCAGCATCGGCGGCGGGTACGGCAGGTCGAACCCGGCCACGCGCAGCACCGGGGCCTCCAGGTGGTGGAAGCAGCGCTCCGTGATGCGGGCCGCGATCTCACCGCCCGGGCCGCCGAAGCCGCCCGACTCGTGGACGACGACCGCGCGTCCCGTCCGCCGCACCGAGGCGCACACCGTCTCGTCGTCGAACGGCACCAGCGAGCGCAGGTCGACGACCTCGAGGTCCCAGCCCTCGGCCTGTGCGGCCTCGGCCGCCTCCATGCAGACGGGGAGGGACGGCCCGTAGGTGACGAGGGTGGCGCTCCGCCCGGTGCGCCGCACCACGGCACGGCCTATCGGCTCCACCGCCGTCGGCTGCTCCGGGTTCCAGGCGTCCTTGGACCAGTAGAGCCGCTTGGGCTCCAGGAAGACCACCGGGTCGTCGGAGGCGATGGAGGCCCGCAGCAGGCCGTAGGCGTCGGCGACGGTCGCGGGCGTGACGACATGGAGCCCCGGAGTCGCCATGTAGTACGCCTCGGACGCGTCGCTGTGGTGCTCGACTCCGCCGATGCCGCCGCCGTAGGGGATGCGGACCGTCAGGGGGAGGGGCATCTTGCCGCGGGTGCGGTTGCGCATCTTCGCCACGTGCGAGACGAGCTGCTCGAACGCGGGATACGCGAAGGCGTCGAACTGCATCTCCACGACCGGCCGCAGCCCGTACATGGCCATGCCGACGGCCGTGCCGAGGATGCCCGCCTCGGCCAGCGGCGTGTCCGTGCAGCGGTCCTCGCCGAACTCCTTCGCCAGGCCGTCCGTGATGCGGAAGACGCCGCCGAGCGTGCCGACGTCCTCACCCATGACGTGCACGGACGGGTCGTCGGCCATGGCGTCGCGCAGCGCGCGCGTGAGGGCCTGCGCCATGGTGGCGGGCTTCACGGCGACGGTGGTCATGGCCGCGCTCCTTCCGGCTCGGCCTCGGCCGCCAGCTCGGCCCGCAGCTGCTCCCGCTGCTCCAGCAGCTGGGGCGTGGGCTCGGCGTAGACGTGGGTGAACAGGTCCATGGGGTCGAGCTCCGCGTCCTGGTTCATCCGGGCGCGCAGATCGGCGGCCATGGTCTCGGCGTCCTGCCGGGCGGTCTCGGCGCCGGCCTCGTCCAGCAGGCCGCGGCCGGTCAGCTCCCGCTCCAGCAGGGCGATCGGGTCGTGCTCCCGCCACGCCTCGACCTCCGCGTCGCCGCGGTAGCGGGTCGCGTCGTCGGCGTTGGTGTGGGCGTCCACGCGGTAGGTGATCGCCTCGACCAGGGTCGGGCCGCCGCCCGCGCGGGCACGGCGCACCGCGTCGGCGAGGACCTCGTGCACGGCGGCCGCGTCGTTGCCGTCGACCAGGCGGCCGGGCATCCCGTAGCCGACGGCCTTGTGGGCCAGCGACGGGGCCGCGGTCTGCTTGGCGAGCGGCACGGAGATCGCGAAGCCGTTGTTCTGGACGAGGAAGACGACCGGGGCCTGCCAGACGGCCGCGAAGTTCAGCGCCTCGTGGAAGTCGCCCTCGCTGGTGCCGCCGTCGCCGACCATGGCGAGCGCGACCACGTCGTCGCCCTTGAGGCGGGCCGCGTGGGCCAGCCCCACCGCGTGCGGCAGCTGGGTGGCGAGCGGGGTGCTCAGCGGGGCCACCCGGTGCTCGTGGGGGGCGTAGCCCGTGTGCCAGTCGCCGCGCAGCAGGGTGAGCGCCTCGACCGGGTCCACGCCGCGCGCGACGACCGCGAGGGTGTCGCGGTAGCTCGGGAACAGCCAGTCGCGCTCCTCGAGCACCAGGGCGGCGGCGACCTCGCACGCCTCCTGGCCCGTACTGGAGGGGTACACCGCGAGACGGCCCTGCTTGGTGAGGGCGGTGGCCTGCGCGTTGTAGCGGCGGCCCTTCACCAGCTCCGCGTACAGCCTGCGCAGCAGTTCCGGATCGGCCTTCGCCGCGGCCTCCGTGCCGAGCACGCGGTACGGCTCCGTGTCGGGCAGCAGGGGGGCGGGGTCGGTACGGGGCTGCCAGGCGGGCGGCGGGGTCGGCCGGTAGGCCCCCCGCTGCTCCATGACCGTCATGACGGCACCTCCTCGTGGGACGACTGACGGAGGCGCGGCGTCTGTGACGCGCCTCACCAACCGATTGTTCGGTCGCCGGCACATTTTGGCTACGGGTGGCGTCAGGCTGTGGACAAACGGTTCTCCACATCGTGGGATGGATGCAGGACGTCCACGGCTGAGAGGTGGGGGCGGGTGGCATCTGAACAAATGGCCGAGGGGCAGGAGGGGACGGGGCCGCTGCCGCCGGCGCGGCCGCTCGACGCGATCGACCAGGACATCCTGCGCATGCTGCAGGCGGACGGCCGCGCCTCGATACGGTCGGTCGCCGAGCGGGTGCACGTGTCCCGCGCGAACGCCTACGCGCGGATCAACCGGCTCGTCGAGGACGGCGTCATCCGGGGCTTCGGCGCCCGCGTCGACCACGAACGCGCCGGTCACGGCACATCGGCGTACATCACGCTGAAGATCGTGCAGAACACCTGGCGCACGGTGCGCGAGCAGCTCAGGCAGCTCCCCGGCGCCTCTCACATCGCCCTGGTGGGCGGGGACTTCGACGTCCTGCTGCTGGTGCACACGCCGGACAACCGGACGCTGCGCGAGCTGGTCCTGACGCGCCTTCAGGCCATTCCCGAGGTGCTCAGCACCCGCACGCTGCTGGTGTTCGAGGAGGAGGACCTGGAACCGCAGTGGTGACCCAGGAGCTGTAGGGGGCGCTTAGCTGTCCACTCGCCGGCGCCGCACCGGTTCCCGGCCGACGGGTACGGCTGCCCAGCGCTTCGCGGCGGCGTCCAGCCGCGGACCTGTCCTGGCCGGGGGCGACGAGCTCCAAGCCCTGAAAGGTCGCGCCGCGCGCCGTCGCGACGCCGCGGTCACCCGCGCCCGTCGTCCGCCTTGCGCAGTCCCCCGAAGGCGAGCTGCGCGACCGCGTCGGCCACCTCGCGCTCGTTCATGCCGCGCCCGTCCGGCCGGTACCACTCCACGATGGAGTTGATCATGCCGAAGACCAGCCGGGTCACCAGCCGCACCTCTATGTCCTCGCGCACGTCCCCGTCGGCCGCCGCGGCCTTCAGCAGCTCGGCCACCCGGTGGTCGAACTCCCGCCGCCGCTCCAGCGCCCACCGCTCGGTGTCCGTGTTGCCCCGCACCCGCAGCAGCAGCGTCACGTACGGCAGCTCCGCTATCAGCACCTCGACCATGCGCCGTACGACGTACTCCAGGCGCTCGGAGGGACGCCCCACGCGCGCGTCCTCCTCGTCGAGGATCCCGAAGAGACCGTCGAGCGCCCGGCTCACCGCGCGGCGCAGCAGCTCCTCCTTGCCGGCCACGTGGTGGTAGATCGACGACTTGGAGATTCCGGCGGCCTTGGAGAGGTGCTCCATCGACGTGCCGTCGTAGCCGCGTTCGTTGAACACCTGGACCGCCACGTTCAGCAGCGTCTCCGGGGTGTAGGTGTCCCGCTTGGCGGTGGTCATGGGGTGTCCTCCCGCTGGTCGGTGGCGCACGCGTACCGGTGGAGCGCGAGGGACGGCGCGTACCTGCCGCACGGGTCCACCTCGTGCATCTGGTCCAGCAGGGCCCCGGCCCAGCCTCGGCCGAGGCGGCGGCTCCACTCGAACGGTCCGAGGGGGTAGTTCACACCGAGGCGCATCGCGGTGTCGACGTCCTCCTCGGTGGCGACGCCCTGGGCGACCGCTTCGACGGCGAGGTCGACGATCCGGGCCACCGTCCGCGCCACGATCATCCCGGGGACGTCCCCGATGACGCTCACCTTCTTGCCGAGCGCCTGGAACAGCCCGGTGGCCTGCGCGACGGTCTCCGCGGAGGTGTGCGCGGCGTGGGAGAGGGCGATGCGTGTGGCCCTGCGGTAGTCCAGCGCCAGGTCGAAGTGGACGACGTCGCCGGACTCCGCGGAGAGCCGTCCGTCGGCGAGGACGAGCTGCCCGCCGCTCGGCAGGACCAGGCGGGTGCCCTTGTCCTCCTCGGCCTCCCGCACTTCGATACCGGCCTCGCGGATCAGGTCCAGCAGCTCCGCCGCAGGTCCCAGACCACCCTCGGCGACGACGTACGCGGGCCGGTCGGCGGGCTCGGCGGTGTGCGGCTCGGGGCGCTCGGCGCCCTCCCGGTGGTCGTACCAGCCGCGGCCCGTCTTGCGGCCGAGGCGGCCGGACTCGACCAGCCGGCGCTGCGCCAGGGACGGCCGGAACCGCACGTCCTGGAAGAACGCCTGCCACACCGAGTGCGTCACCGCCTCGTTGACGTCCTGCCCGATGAGGTCGGTCAGCTCGAAGGCGCCCATCCGGAAGCCGCCGGACTCGCGCAGCACCGCGTCGATGGTCGCCGGGTCGGCGCCCTGCGTCTCGTACACCGCGAAGGCCTCGGCGTAGAAGGGGCGCGCGACGCGGTTGACGACGAAGCCGGGGGTGTCGGCGCAGGCGACCGGCGTCTTGCCCCAGGCGCGGGCGGTCTCGTACGCGCGCGTGGCGGCGCCGGCGTCGGTGGCGAAGCCGGAGACCACCTCGACCAGCGGCAGCAGCGGCGCCGGGTTGAAGAAGTGCAGGCCGACGAAGCGGCCGGGGACGCGCAGCGCGCCGCCGATCGCGGTGACCGACAGGGACGAGGTGTTGGTGGCGAGGAGACAGTCGTCGGCGACGACGTCCTCCAGCGCCCGGAACAGCTCCTGCTTGACGTCGAGGCGCTCCACGACCGCCTCGACGACGAGGGAGCAGCCGGCGAGCCCGGAGAGGTCGTCGACCGGAGTCAGCCGGGCGCGCGCCGCGTCCCTTTCGTCCGCGGTGAGACGCTCCTTCTCCACCAGCCGGTCGAGCCGGGAGCCGATCGTGTCGGCGGCCTTGCGGGCCAGGCCCGGGGCGGCGTCGTAGAGCCGCACGGGATGGCCCGCGACCAGCGCGACCTGGGCGATTCCCTGCCCCATGGTGCCGGTGCCGACCACGGCCACGGGACTGCTGAGGTCGAGTGCTGTCATGTGCGCGATCCTCCCGCACGGTGTTTTCCACAGATGCGGCGGACCCCCTTGTCCCGACCGATCGTTCGGTTACTCTAACTCTGACCGCCCGTTCCTGACTACGTTTCCGCACAGGTCCTAGAGCTCGACGAAGAGTTCTCCAGACGAGGAGTTGGTCCCGCATGGCCGCCGAACTCACCGCGCACGAGCTGATCGCCCGCCACCGTCCCACCCTGGACCAGGCCCTGGAAGCGATCCGCACGCGCGCGTACTGGTCCCCGCACCCCGAGCACCCGAAGGCGTACGGGGAGAACGGCAGCCTGGACATGGCCGCGGGCAAGGCCGCCTTCGACGCCCTGCTCGGCAGCCGCGTCGAGCTGGACCAGCCCGGGACCGACGGCTGGGTGGACGGCGAGACCTCCCCGTACGGCGTCGAGCTGGGCGTGAGCTACCCGCACGCGGACCTGGACGTGCTGCTGCCCGCGATGAAGGCCGGGATGCGCGCCTGGCGTGACGCGGGCGCGGAGACCCGCGCGGTGGTCTGTCTGGAGATCCTCAAGCGGATCAGCGACCGGACCATGGAGTTCGCCCAGGCGGTCATGCACACCTCCGGCCAGGCGTTCATGATGGCCTTCCAGGCCGGCGGCCCGCACGCGCAGGACCGCGGCATGGAAGCCGTCGCCTACGCGTACGTGGAGCAGGTGCGCACGCCCGACACCGCGGAGTGGACCAAGCCGCAGGGCAAGCGCGACCCGCTCGCCCTCACCAAGAGCTTCGTCCCGGTGCCGCGCGGCATCGGCCTGGTCATCGGCTGCAACACCTTCCCGACGTGGAACGGCTACCCGGGCCTGTTCGCCTCCCTGGCCACGGGCAACGCGGTCCTGGTCAAGCCGCACCCGCGCGCGGTGCTGCCGCTCGCGCTCACCGTCCAGGTCGCCCGCCAGGTGCTCGCCGAGGCGGGCTTCGACCCGAACCTGGTGGCGCTGGCCGCCGAGCGGCCCGGCGAGGGCATCGCCAAGACGCTCGCCACGCGCCCGGAGATCCGGATCATCGACTACACGGGCTCGACGGAGTTCGGCGACTGGCTGGAGAGCAACGCGCGCCAGGCGCAGGTGTACACGGAGAAGGCCGGCGTCAACACGGTGATCGTCGAGTCCACCGACGACTACAAGGGGATGCTGTCCAACCTGGCGTTCTCCCTGTCCCTGTACAGCGGCCAGATGTGCACCACCCCGCAGAACCTGCTGGTCCCCCGCGACGGCATCACCACCGACCAGGGCCCGAAGTCCTTCGACGAGGTCGCCGCCGACCTGGCCAAGGCGGTCGACGGCCTGCTCGGCGACGACGCCCGGGCGAACGCCCTGCTGGGCGCGATCGTCAACCCGGACGTGAAGGCCCGCCTGGAGGCCGCCGCCGGTCTCGGCGAGGTCGCGCTCGCCTCCCGTGAGATCACCAACCCGGACTTCCCGGGCGCCGTGGTGCGCACACCGGTGATCGTGAAGCTGGACGGCTCCAAGCCGGACGCCGAGGCCGCCTACATGAGCGAGTGCTTCGGCCCGGTCTCCTTCCTGGTCGCCGTGGACTCGGCCGCCGACGCGACGGAGCTGCTGCGGCGCACGATCCGTGAGAAGGGCGCGATGACCGTCGGCGCGTACACGACCTCCCCGGAGGTCGAGGAGGCCGTGACGGAGGTCTGCCTGGAGGAGGCCGCGCAGCTCTCGCTGAACCTCACCGGCGGGGTCTACGTCAACCAGACGGCCGCCTTCTCCGACTTCCACGGCTCCGGCGGCAACCCGGCCGCCAACGCCGCCCTGTGCGACGGCGCCTTCGTCGCCCACCGCTTCCGGGTGGTCGAGGTACGCCGGGAGGCCTGAGCCGCCTCAGGCGGATGCGCCCCCGGTGGCGCTCCAGTGGTACAGCGTCATGGCCACACTGGTCGCGAGGTTGTAGCTGGAGACCTGGGGGCGCATCGGCAGCGCCACCAGATGGTCGGCCCGCGCCCGCAGCTCCGCCGAGAGTCCGGTGCGCTCGGAGCCGAAGGCGAGCAGCGCCTCGTCCGGCAGCTTCAGGGAGCGGATGTCCTCGCCCTCCGGGTCCAGCGCGAAGAGCGGCCCGGGCGGCAGCTCGTCCACGGTCAGGCGTTCCACGGCGGTGGCGAAGTGCAGCCCCGCCCCGCCGCGCACCACGGTGGGGTGCCAGGGGTCCAGCGTCCCCGTGGTGACGACGCCGGTCGCCCCGAAGCCGGCGGCCAGCCGGACCACGGCGCCCGCGTTGCCCAGGTTGCGCGGCTGGTCCAGGACCACCACGGGCGCGGTGCGCGGCGCGTGCGCCAGCGTCGCCAGGTTGCCCGCACGGTCCGGCCGTACGGCGAGCGCCGCGACGGCCGTGGGGTGCGGCCGCGGCACCAGCGAGGCGTACGTCGCGTGCGGCACCTCCGTGAGCAGCGCCGCCAGCGTGTCCCGCACATCCGCGGCCAGCTCGTCGGCGAGCGCCCGGGCGGCGGCCCGGTCGGCGGTGACCGCGACCAGCACCTCGGCGCCGAAGCGCACGGCGTGCTTGAGCGCGTGGAAGCCGTCGAGCAGCACGGCGTCCGGTGCGGCCCGGCGCCATACGGCCACCGGGTTCTCCGAGGTCGGGGACGGCTCGTGGGCGGGGTCGGTCATGCCGAGCAGCCTACGTGCGGGGACCGGGCACCTTGTCGGTCACCGGGGCGGCCCCCGCCGTACCCGCGGCGGGCGGACCACCCGACGGACCACCGGGCGCCCCTTCCGGGCGTCGCTGCGGCGGGACGGCGGCAACCTCCCCGCGCCCGCCCTGCCGCAGCCGTTCCCGCGCGCGTGCGGCCAGGCGGCCGGTCCGGAGCAGGAAGGACGTGGGCAGGAAGACCGCGTCGGCCGCGATCATCGCCAGGGAGAAGAAGGGCAGTCCGAGCACCACGGCGATCACCGTGTGCTCCAGGATCATGAAGGTCAGCAGGACGTTCTTGACCCGCCGGTTGAACAGCGTGAACGGGAAGGCGACCTGCACGACCACGGTCACATAGGTCACCAGCATCACCAGGGTGCCGCTCGCGGTGAACAGCTCCGCCAGCGACGGCCAGGGGGAGAAGTACTCCAGGTTGAGCGGGTAGTGGACCGCGGTGCCGTCCTGCCAGCGGGAGCCCTGGACCTTGTACCAGCCCGCCGTGGCGTAGATCAGGCACGCCTCCGCCATGATCACCAGGAGCGCGCCGTTGTGCACGACGTTCGCGACCACGTCCAGCAGGATGCGCGGCTGGTCCGTCCTGGCCAGACGCCCGGCCAGCCACCACACCGCCTGCCCGAGCCACACCGCCCACAGCAGCGCGGGTATGAACCAGTCGCCGTCCGTCCGGCCCGCCAGCGATCCCAGAAGCAGCACGAAGCCGAGGACCGCCCACAGCGCGGGGCCCACGCGGTCGGGAGTCCGCTCCCCACGCGCGCGTGCCTCCTCACCTCTGCGCGCCCGGCGCGCGTCCAGGGACCAGACCTGGCCGCAGCGGGTGAAGACGAGGTAGACCGCCATGATGTGCAGGACGTTGTCGCCGCCGTCGCCCATGAACACGCTGCGGTTCTGCAGGGTGAGGACACCGGCCATGAACAGCGCGGCCATGGTGCGGGTGCGCCACCCGAGCAGCAGGAGAAGGCTGAACAGCACGGCCAGGGTGTAGACCGCCTCGAACCAGACCTGGCTGTCCGACCAGAGCAGCACGGTGAAGGCGTCGTTCGACCCGACCAGCTGGGCGGCGAGATCCCAGGACCAGGGGCTGTCAGGGCCGTAGAGCTCCTGACGGTGGGGGTACTCCCGCAGCAGGAACAGCAGCCAGGTGAGGCCGAGGCCGATGCGCAGCACGGCGGTCTGGTAGGGGCCGAGCGCGGAGTCGGTGACCCGGGCGATCGCCCGGGAGACCGCCAGCGTCAGGCGGTTCATCCGATACCTCCCCGGGTCTCGCCCTCCGGCAGCAGCCACCAGGGCAGCACCCGGTACACGGCCTTGTCCGACACCTTCTCCCCGCTCCACGACGGCGGCGGCACCTGGGTGGTGCGCGAGCGCACCTGGACGCGCGCGACCTCGCCGTCCGCCCCCGCCGCGTCCGCCCGGTCCAGGCGCATCGCCATGATCCGCCGCAGGTACGACTCGGACAGCGCCCCCCGCAGGCCCACCGGGCGGTTGTCGTCGTCGTGCGTGGAGACGTAGAAGTCCCAGGCGCGGCGCAGCTCGTTCTGCTGGGTGTGGCTGGGGGCGAGGTTGCCGTCGATGGTCCGCCCGTCCTGCGCCGACAGGTCGTACCAGCCGGTGGTGCGGCTGGCGCCGTCCGGCGTGCGAATCTCGGCCCTGACCTGCACGGACACGTTCTGCTGGAGCGGGTTCGGGGCGAACAGCTTCCAGTTCTGCTCGAACTCCGGGTAGACCCAGTCGGCGATCGTCTCGCTGTGCTTCTTGCTCACCGTGTTCGGCGGCGCCACGTGCAGGAACGTCATGCCGAGGTGGACGCAGACCGTGACGGCGACGGCCGCGAGGGCGAGCGCGGCGCCGATCTGGTAGCGCAGGGAGAGGGCGGCGACGCCGGTGCGCGGTCCGTCGGAGGGGTCCGGCGACGGCCGCTCCGCGGCGCCGGTCCCCATGACTTCCGGCGACGGCTGCTCCGCGGCACCGGTCCCCTCGGCTTCCTGCCCCTCGCCTGCGGAAGGAGCGTCCGTCGGCGCCGCGGGTCCGGGCAGCGGGGTGCGCGGTCCCGGCACGCCCGGCTGCCCGGGCCCGTGCCGGGCGTCCGAGCCCTTGTCCTGCGCGTCCATTCCGCCCCGATCCCCGAGTCCCCGGTCCCTTGCCGCGTCCGCCCGCCCTGAGGCCTCGCCGCGCGGGGCCACGACCGCTCCGCCGCGTCGCACGGAACGGTACTCAGCCCCGGCCGCCCGGGCACAGCCCCGCCGGCGCACCGTCCCGTGGCGGTCACCACATCCGGCGCCCCACGGGCGCCGGCGGCCGGCACCGGCAGGTTATCCACAGCGGTTGACACCTTGCGGCCCCCGTCTCACCATGGAACCGCACGAACCGAACGATCGGTCGGGAGCGTGCTCAGGGAAGCATCCAGGTCGAGGGGGACCCCATGGCGACAGCAGCCGCTCGCGATACGGCCGGCAGTCCGACGGCGTACGAGGCGCCGGCGGGCCCCGGTGACACCGACGCCTTCCAGCGCGCCTTCGACGCGGCCGTGGCCGCCGACGAGCGGATCGAGCCGCGCGACTGGATGCCGGACGCCTACCGCGCCACGCTGGTGCGGCAGATCGCCCAGCACGCGCACTCCGAGATCATCGGCATGCAGCCGGAGGCCAACTGGATCACCCGCGCCCCCTCCCTGCGCCGCAAGGCCATCCTCATGGCGAAGGTCCAGGACGAGGCCGGACACGGGCTGTATCTGTACAGCGCGGCCGAGACCCTCGGCGTGAGCCGCGACGAGCTGCTCGACAAGCTGCACGCAGGCCGCCAGAAGTACTCCTCCATCTTCAACTACCCGACGCTGACCTGGGCCGACGTCGGCGCCATCGGCTGGCTGGTGGACGGCGCCGCGATCACCAACCAGGTGCCCCTGTGCCGCTGCTCCTACGGCCCGTACGCCCGCGCGATGGTCCGTATCTGCAAGGAGGAGTCCTTCCACCAGCGCCAGGGGTACGAGCTGCTGCTGGCCCTCAGCAAGGGCACCCCGGAGCAGCACGCGATGGCGCAGGACGCGGTGGACCGCTGGTGGTGGCCGTCGCTGATGATGTTCGGCCCGCCCGACGACGAGTCGCAGCACTCCGCGCAGTCGATGGCCTGGAAGATCAAGCGGCACTCCAACGACGAGCTGCGCCAGCGCTTCGTCGACATCTGCGTCCCGCAGGCGGAGTCCCTCGGCCTCACCCTCCCCGACCCGGACCTGCAGTGGAACGAGGAGCGCGGGCACTACGACTTCGGCGCCATCGACTGGTCGGAGTTCTGGGACGTGCTCAAGGGCAACGGCCCGTGCAACGAACAGCGCCTGTCCCGGCGCAGGCAGGCCCACCAGGACGGCGCCTGGGTCCGGGAGGCGGCAGCGGCCCACGCCGCCAAGCACAGCGACGACACGACGGGAGCGACGCGCGCATGACCCACACCGACTGGCCGCTGTGGGAGGTCTTCGTGCGCTCGCGCCGGGGCCTGTCCCACACCCACGCAGGCAGCCTGCACGCCCCGGACGCGGAGTTCGCCCTGCGCAACGCGCGCGATCTGTACACCCGCCGCGGCGAGGGCGTCTCCATCTGGGTCGTGCCGTCCTCCGCCGTCACGGCCTCCTCGCCCGACGAGAAGGACCCCTTCTTCGAGCCGTCCGCCGACAAGCCCTACCGGCACCCGACCTTCTACGAGATCCCCGAGGGGGTGCAGCACCTGTGACCACGACACCCGCCCCGGACACGGTCCCCACGGCCGCCGCGCTCGCCCTCGGCGACGACGCCCTGGTGCTCTCCCACCGCCTCGGCGAGTGGGCCGGGCACGCCCCCGTGCTGGAGGAGGAGGTCGCCCTCGCCAACATCGCGCTCGACCTGCTCGGCCAGGCCCGGGTGCTGCTGTCGATGGCCGGCGACGAGGACGAGCTGGCCTTCCTCCGCGAGGAGCGCGCCTTCCGCAACCTCCAGCTGGTGGAGCAGCCAGGCGGCGACTTCGCCCACACCATCGCCCGCCAGCTGTACTTCTCGGTCTACCAGCACCTTCTGCACGACCGCCTGGCCTCCGGCGACGGCCCCTTCGCCCCGCTGGCCGGCAAGGCCGTCAAGGAGGCCGCCTACCACCGCGACCACGCCGAGCAGTGGACCCTGCGCCTCGGCGACGGCACGGACGAGAGCCACGCGCGCATGCAGCGGGCCGTGGACGCGCTGTGGCGCTTCACCGGCGAGATGTTCCAGCCCGTCGAGGGGATCGACGGCGTCGACTGGCCCGCTCTGGAGCGCGACTGGCTGGGCGTGATCGAGGACGTGCTGGGCCGCGCCACGCTCACCGTGCCCGACGGCCCCCGCACGGGAGCCTGGAGGGCCGGCGCGGGCCGCCAGGGCCTGCACACCGAGCCGTTCGGCCGGATGCTCGCCGAGATGCAGCATCTGCACCGCAGCCACCCGGGGGCGACATGGTGACCACCACGCCCCTGGAGGAGCAGCTGCTGGAGCTCGCCGGCTCGGTGCCCGACCCGGAGCTGCCCGTGCTGACCCTGCGCGAGCTGGGCGTGGTCCGCGCGGTGCGGGCGCACGGCACGGACAGCGTCGAGGTCGACCTCACCCCGACCTACACCGGCTGCCCGGCCGTCGAGGTGATGAGCCTCGACATAGAGCGCGTGCTGCGCGAGCACGGCGTCCGCGAGGTCACGGTGCGCACGGTCCTCGCCCCCGCCTGGTCGACCGACGACATCACCGACGAAGGCCGCCGCAAACTGCGGGAGTTCGGCATAGCCCCGCCGCGCACGGTCGCCGCGTCCGGTCCCGTGCGGGTCGAGCTGGGCCCCACGCGCACCCGCGACGGCGACAGCGCCGACGGGACGCGGGAGCCCATCCTCTGCCCGCACTGCGGCTCCCCCGAGACCGAGCTGCTCAGCCGTTTCTCCTCCACCGCGTGCAAGGCGCTGCGCCGCTGTCTGGCCTGCCGTGAACCGTTCGACCACTTCAAGGAGTTGTGATGACCCGCTTCCACCGGCTCCGGGTGGCCGCGGTCGACCGGCTCACCGACGACTCCGTCGCACTCACCCTCGCCGTCCCCCCGGAGCTCCGCGAGGAGTACCGCCACCTCCCCGGGCAGCACCTCACGCTGCGCCGCGTCGCCGACGGCGAGGAGATCCGCCGCACCTACTCGATCTGCTCCCCCGCCCCCGACGGCGAGGCGCCCAGCACCCTGCGGGTGGGCGTGCGCCTGGTGGAGGGCGGCGCCTTCTCCACGTACGCGCTGAAGGAGATCGGCCTCGGCGACGAGCTGGAGGTCATGACCCCCGCGGGCCGCTTCACGCTCCCCCCGGCCCCCGGGCTCTACGCGGCCGTGGTCGGCGGAAGCGGCATCACCCCGGTGCTGTCGATCGCCTCGACGCTCCTGGCCCGTGAGCCGGAGGCACGGTTCTGCCTGATACGCAGCGACCGGACGACCGCCTCCACGATGTTCCTGGAGGAGGTCGCCGGCCTGAAGGACCGCTTCCCCGACCGGTTCCAGCTGGTGACGGCCCTCTCCCGGGAGGAGCAGCAGGCCGGGCTGCCGTCCGGGCGGCTGGACCAGGAGCGGCTGGCCTCGCTGCTCCCGGCACTGCTGCCGGTGGACCAGGTCGACGGCTGGTTCCTGTGCGGACCGTACGGACTGGTGGAGGGCGCCGAGCGGGCGCTGCGCGGGCTGGGCGTCTCCCGCTCCCGAATCCATCAGGAGATCTTCCACGTGGACTCCGGACCGTCCGCCTCCGCCGGCGCCTCGGCCGCCCCCGCGCACAGCACGGTGACGGCGCGGCTCGACGGACGCGGCGGCACCTGGCCCGTCCAGGCGGGCGAGTCCCTGCTGGACACGGTGCTGCGCAACCGCCCCGACGCGCCCTACGCCTGCAAGGGCGGCGTGTGCGGCACCTGCCGTGCGTTCCTGGTCTCCGGCGAGGTGCGCATGGACCGCAATTTCGCCCTGGAGTCGGAGGAGACGGAGGCGGGATACGTCCTGGCCTGCCAGTCGCACCCGGTCACGGAGAAGGTCGAGCTGGACTTCGACCGCTGACGCTCCGACACCGCTGGTCCCGTCCCGCGGGGCGGGACCGGCGCGCAGGACGCCTCCAGGGCGTCCCGAGCATGCCGGGCGACCGTCCGTCAGATCACGTGCCCCGGCTGTCCGTCGTCCGTGACGACGGGACGCCCCACGGCCTCCCACACCTGCATGCCGCCGTCCACGTTCACGGCGTCGATGCCCTGCTGGGCCAGGTACATGGTGACCTGGGCCGAGCGTCCGCCGGAGCGGCAGATCACATGGATCCGGCCGTCCTGCGGGGCGGCCTCGGTCAGCTCGCCGTAGCGGGCGACGAACTCGCTGATCGGGATGTGCAGCGCGCCTTCGGCGTGGCCGGCCTTCCATTCGTCGTCCTCACGGACGTCCAGCAGGAAGTCGCCGTCCTTGAGGTCGCCGACCTGGACCGTGGGCACACCAGCTCCAAAACTCATGCCCCCGACGCTACCGGACCGGGCACGCCCGCCGGCCGTCGTCCACGGGCCGCCTCAGTCCTGCAGCGCCGCCAGCTCCGCCTCGCGCTCGGCCACCTGGGCCCGCAGCTGCGCGGCGATGTCCTCGAGCAGCCCGTCGGGGTCGTCGGGCGCCAGCCGCAGCATGGAGCCGATGGCGCTCTCCTCCAGGTTCCTGGCGAGCAGGGTGAGCAGTTCCTTGCGCTCGGAGAGCCACTCCAGGCGGGCGTACAGCTCCTCCGCGGGGCTGGGGACCCGCTTCAGCTCCGGTCCGGCGGCCCACTCCTCGGCGAGCTCACGCAGCTCGTCCGCGTTGCCGCGGGCGTAGGCGGCGTTGACGCGGGTGATGAACTCCTCACGGCGGGCGCGCTCCTTCTCCTCCTGCGCCAGGTCGGGGTGCGCCATGCGGGCCAGCTCGCGGTAGAGCTTGCGGGCCTCCTCGCTGGGCCGCACCCGCTGCGGGGGACGCACCGGCTGGTCCGTGAGCATGGCGGTGGCCTCGGGGAACAGGCCGTCCCCGTCCATCCAGCCGTTCATCAGCTCCTCGACGCCGGGGATCGGCATGAGCCGGGCACGCGCCTCCTCGGCCTTGCGCCGGTCCTCGGGGTCGTCGCTGCGGGACGCCTTGATCTCGAGAATCCGGGCGTCCAGCTCCTCGAGGCGGGCGTACACGGGGCCCAGCTTCTGTTCGTGCAGCCGGGCGAAGTTCTCGACCTCGACGCGGAACGTCTCCACGGCGATCTCGAACTCGATCAGCGCCTTCTCCGCCGCCCGCACGGCCTGTTCCAGCCGCTCCTCGGGCCGCGTCGCGCCATCGCCGGCGGGCGTACGCTGCGCGCCGGCGCCTTCACCCTGGTCACCTTCCGAGGTCGTCACCCGGACAGCGTAGGCCACCCGCGGCGACGGCACGCCCCGTCGCCGGGACCTGCGCCGGCGCCCGGCAGGGACGTCCCATGGCGGACCGGCTCAGGACCGACCCGGGAGCGACCCAGGACCGGCCAAGGGCCGGCCCCGGACCGTCTCAGACCCCCATCTCCGCGGCAATCCGCCCCGCGCGCACCGCAGCCACCAGATCCGCGTGATCGGCCTCGGTGCGGTCGGCGTAGGCGACGGCGAACGCGGCGACCGCCTCGTCCAGCTCGTCGTTCTTGCCGCAGTACCCGGCGATCAGGCGGGGGTCGGCGCTGTGGCTGTGGGCGCGGGCCAGCAGGGCGCCGGTCATGCGGCCGTAGTCGTCTATCTGGTCGGCGGCCAGCGCGGCCGGGTCCACGCTGCCCTTGCGGTTGCGGAACTGGCGCACCTGGTACGGCCGCCCGTCGACGGTGGTCCAGCCGAGCAGGCTGTCGCTTATCACCTGCATCCGCTTCTGCCCCTCGACCACACGGCGGCCCTCGTGCTCCGGCGCGGGGGCGTCGAAGCCGGCGGCGGGGAGGTGGGGCACCAGCGCCGAGGGGCGGGCCTCCTTGACCTGGAGAACGAGCGGCTCGCCCCGGTGGTCGAGGAGCAGCACGACGTAGGAACGGGTGCCGACGCTGCCGGTGCCGACGACGCGGAACGCCACGTCGTGCACGGCGTAGCGGGCGAGGAGGGGGTGGCGGTCGGCCGGGAGCGTGGCGAGGTACTGCTCGAGGGAGGAGGCGACGGCGAACGCCTCGGCGTCGGGGACGCGGCGCAGCACGGGCGGGGCGTCGACGAAGCGGCGTCCGCCGTCCTCGGTGCGCTCGGTGGACTTGGCGGCGAAGCGGCCGCTGGTGTTGGCGCGGGCCTTCTCGGCGACCCGCTCCAGGGTGCCGACGAGGTCGTGCGCGTCGGTGTGGGAGACGAGCTCCTCGTCCGCGATGGCGTTCCACGCGTCCAGCGCGGGCAGCTTGGCCAGCAGGCGCATCGTGCGGCGGTAGGCGCCCACCGCGTCCTGGGCGGCCGCGCGGCAGACGTCCTCGTCCGCTCCGGCCTCCCGCCCGGCGAGCACGAGGGAGGCGGCGAGCCGCTTGAGGTCCCACTCCCAGGGGCCGTGCACGGTCTCGTCGAAGTCGTTGAGGTCGATGACCAGGCCGCCGCGGGCGTCCCCGTAGAGGCCGAAGTTGGCCGCGTGGGCGTCGCCGCAGATCTGGGCGCCGATCCCGGTGACGGGCGTACGGGCCAGGTCGTGGCCCATGAGGCCGGCGGAACCGCGCAGGAAGGCGAACGGGGTGGCCGCCATGCGGCCGACGCGGATGGGCGTCAGTTCGGGCAGCCGGCCGCGCCCGGACTCCTCGACGGCGGTCACGGCGTCGGGGCGGGCCGCGTCCAGGTCCAGGGCGGCGTGGGCGCTCCGGGGGACCCGCGCACGCAGCGCCTTGCCCTCCTGCTTGGGCGTGCCGACGGCGGGCCAGCGGCCGAATCCCGGCACCTGCGGCAGCCGCGGTCCGGTCCCGGCGCCCGTCGCTCCGGACGCCACGGCGTCCCCTTCGGCCCCTCCGTCTCGGGCGTCGCTCATCACGTCCGCCTCCCCCCATGTACATGTGTGCGGTGCACACCCGTCGACATCGATCGAGCAGACCGTACAGCCGGCGGACGTGCGGGCGGCAGCCCTGTGGACAACGCACAGCCTGTGGACAGCCGGACGCGACGACAACACCCCTTCAACCGACCGCCCGTTCGACCACGCCCGATCACCCGCAGCCCGAACCCCACCCCGCCCCCGGTCCGTTACGACCGGGGTTCACCCCTCTTGCCGCCCCTGCACCGCCCCCGCGCAGGCAATTGGATCATGAGATGTTCCTCACACGCGCACCCGCCGCACGGTGAGCTCGGACACGCGAAACGGGCGGCATCCGATGGATGCCGCCCGTTTCGACGGTGTGCGCGAGGGGGGAGTTGAACCCCCACGCCCTTTCGGGCACTGGAACCTGAATCCAGCGCGTCTGCCTATTCCGCCACCCGCGCATTGGGTGTGTCTTCCGGTCCTTGCCCCGTGGGCCTGGCGCCTTCCGACATCGAGAACATTAGCACGCTGGCCGGGGTGGATTCACATCCCTTCTCCGGGGACCGCCTCCGACCGGCGACGACGCCGCCACGGCCCTCACGAGGCGTCCCGTTCACACCTGCCCATGGCACCCCGCCCGCCGGCCGGGACGGACTCCGCCCGGACCCGCCGCCGTTCACAGCGGCGACCCGCACGCTCGTTCTGTCGCGGTCATGACCGCTTCACGTATCAACCTCGTACCGGTGGCGTCCGTCTCCCCAGGAGGCGGACCGAGTCCGCCTCCGGGTGCGGGACACTGGTCTGTGGCCCCCTCTACGATCCATGGCAGAACGACGGGCACCACCACGGCCGGCGGAGTTCGAAGAGGAGCCTCGGAGGGAACTTCGTCAGGCGTCGACACCCGGCGGCCGGGCGGACAGGGGGAACCAGCCGATCGGGCGGCGCGTGGATACGATCAGTAAGCAGTACCAGGTAAGCGGTGCACACATCGGTGCACGGGGCAGTACACAGGACGGCAGCGACGGAGGAGGTGCCCCATGGGAGTCCTGAAGAAGTTCGAGCAGCGTCTCGAAGGTCTGGTGAACGGCACCTTCGCCAAGGTGTTCAAGTCCGAGGTCCAGCCCGTCGAGATCGCCGGAGCGCTCCAGCGGGAGTGCGACAACAACGCCACCATCTGGAACCGCGACCGCACCGTCGTACCCAACGACTTCATCGTGGAACTGAGCACACCGGACTTCGAGCGGCTGAGCCCGTACTCCGGGCAGCTCGGCGACGAGCTCGCGGGCATGGTCCGCGACTACGCCAAGCAGCAGCGCTACACGTTCATGGGCCCGATCAAGGTGCACCTGGAGAAGGCCGAGGACCTCGACACCGGCCTGTACCGGGTGCGCAGCCGCACCCTCGCCTCCTCCGCCAGCCAGGCGGCGGCCCCCGGCGCGGCCCCTGCGGCCCCGCCCGCCGCCCGTCCCGGAGGCTACGGCTACCCGCCGGCCGCCCCCGCGGGCGTCCCGCCCATGCCCGCCGCGCCGCCGCCCGGCCGCCCCGGTGGCTACGGCTACCCGCCGGCCGCGGCCCCCGGCCCGGTGCCCGGCGGACGCACCCGCTACTGGATCGAGATCAACGGCACGCGCCACCAGATCTCCCGCCCCACCCTGGTGATGGGCCGCAGCACCGAGGCCGACGTGCGGATCGACGATCCCGGCGTCTCCCGCCGGCACTGCGAGATCCGGACCGGAACGCCCTCGACGATCCAGGATCTCGGCTCCACCAACGGCATCGTGGTGGACGGGCAGCACACCACCCGCGCTACGCTCCGCGACGGCTCGCGGATCGTCGTGGGCAGCACCACCGTTATCTATAGGCAAGCCGAAGGGTGAAGCGGGGGCAATGTCAGAGCTGACCCTCACGGTCATGCGGCTGGGTTTCCTGGCCGTTCTGTGGCTGTTCGTGATCGTGGCCGTGCAGGTCATCCGGAGTGACCTGTTCGGCACTCGCGTCACCCAGCGCGGATCCCGGCGCGAGGCCGGCCGCCAGCAGGCGGCCCGCCAGGCGCCTCCCCAGCAGCGCCAGCAGTCCGCCGGCGGCCGCCGCGGCCGCAACACCCCCACCAAGCTGGTCGTGACCGAGGGCACCCTGACCGGCACCACCGTCGCGCTCCAGGGCCAGACCATCACCCTGGGCCGGGCGCACGACAGCACGATCGTGCTGGACGACGACTACGCCTCCAGCCGCCATGCCAGGATCTACCCGGACCGCGACGGTCAGTGGATCGTCGAGGACCTGGGCTCCACCAACGGCACCTACCTGGACCGGACCCGGCTGACGACCCCCACACCGATTTCGCTGGGCGCACCGATCCGCATCGGCAAGACCGTCATCGAGCTGCGGAAGTAGTACGAGAATGAGCGAGCGGAGCGAGCACGCAGTGGGGGTCCTCACCCAGGGTCCCGGCGCGCTCCCGACCGGAGGGTGGGCAGTGTGGCTCGACACGACCGGCTGTACCCGGAGCCGACGGGCGAGGTGCGCATGAGTCTGTCCCTGCGCTTCGCCGCCGGATCGCACAAGGGCATGATCCGGGAGGGCAACGAGGACTCCGGTTACGCCGGTCCCCGCCTGCTCGCCATCGCCGACGGCATGGGCGGCGCCGCCGCCGGTGAGGTCGCCTCTTCCGAGGCGATCTCCACCATCGTCGCCCTCGACGACGACGTGCCCGGCTCCGACCTGCTCACCTCCCTCGGCACGGCCGTCCAGCGGGCCAACGACCAGCTGCGCATGATGGTCGAGGAGGACCCCCAGCTCGAGGGCATGGGCACCACCCTGACCGCGCTGCTGTGGACCGGCCAGCGCCTGGGCATGGTGCACGTCGGCGACTCCCGCGCCTACCTCCTGCGCGACGGCGTCCTCACCCAGATCACCCAGGACCACACCTGGGTGCAGCGACTGGTGGACGAGGGCCGGATCACCGAGGAGGAAGCCACCACCCACCCGCAGCGGTCCCTGCTGATGCGGGCCCTGGGCAGCGGCGAGCACGTCGAACCCGACCTCTCCATCCGTGAGGTCCGGGCCGGCGACCGCTACCTGATCTGCTCCGACGGCCTGTCCGGCGTGGTCTCCCACCAGACCCTCGAAGAGGCCCTGGCCAGCTACCAGGGCCCCGAGGAGACGGTCCAGAACCTGATCGAGCTGGCGCTGCGCGGCGGCGGGCCCGACAACATCACCGTGATCGTCGCCGACGTGCTCGACCTGGACACCGGGGACACCCTGGCCGGTCAGCTGTCCGACACCCCGGTCGTGGTCGGAGCCGTCGCGGAGAACCAGAACCAGCTGCACGACAACGGCATCATGCAGACGCCCGCGGGCCGTGCCTCCGGCCTTGGGCGGCGGCGCGGCGGGGGCGGCGAGTTCGGCCCGCCCGGCAGCGGCGACGTCACCGGTTTCATCCAGACCGACGGCTTCGGCTACGGCGACGACGACTTCGTCAAGCCCGCCAGGAACCGCCGGTGGATCAAGAGGTCCGTGTACAGCCTCCTCGCGCTTGCCGTCATCGGCGCCGGTCTGTACGGCGGATGGCGCTGGACGCAGACGCAGTACTACGTCGGCGCCAAGGGCGAGCACGTCGCGCTGTACCGGGGCATCAACCAGGACCTGGCCTGGGTGTCACTCTCGAAGATCGAGAAGGACCACCCCGAGATCGAACTCAAGTACCTGCCGCCGTACCAGCGCAAGCAGGTCGAGGCGACCATCGTCGAGGGCGATCTCTACGGCGCGCGGGAGAAGATCGAGGAACTGGCCGTCCAGGCCTCCGCGTGCAAGAAGCAGGCCGAGCGGCGCGCCGTCGACAGCGAGAAGAGCGCGCGCACCGGCGAGGGCGAGGCCGGAGGCACCACGGGAACCACTCCCGCCTCCTTCGCGTCCAAGGCATCGCCGTCGCCGAACCCTTCCGGCCCGGCGAAGGCCCCTGACCCGGAGCAGTCCACGACCCCGTCCACGACCGCACCCACTACCAGCCCCGGCCCCAGCCTCTCGGAGGAAGAGCAGAAGGTCGTCTCGCTGTGCGGTAAGCAGTAGGCAAGCCGTGAGAGGCCCTGTCACACGATGAGCAGTACTTCCAACCCGTCGACGCAGCACACGTCCACGATCGGTGCCATCGGCGCGCCCAGCCGCCGCAACACCGAGCTGGCGCTGCTGGTGTTCGCCGTCGTCATCCCGGTCTTCGCCTACGCCAACGTGGGTCTCGCCCTCGACGACCAGGTGCCCGCCGGGCTGCTGAGCTACGGCCTGGGCCTCGGTCTGATGGCGGGGCTCGGCCACCTCGCCGTGCGCAAGTTCGCGCCGTACGCGGACCCGCTGCTGCTGCCGCTGGCCACACTGCTCAACGGCCTGGGACTGGTCGCCATCTGGCGCCTGGACCAGTCCGAGAAGCTCCAGGCGAGCCGCACCTTCGTGGAGGCGGCGCCGCGCCAGCTGATGTACTCGGCGATCGGCGTGGCCTTCTTCGTCGCCGTGCTGTTCTTCCTCAAGGACCACCGCGTCCTGCAGCGCTACACCTACATCTCGATGGCCGGCGCGCTGGTGCTGCTGATCCTGCCGCTCGTCCCGGGCATCGGCCACAACGTCTTCGGCGCGCGGATCTGGATCAAGATCCCCGGTCTCGGCACGCTGCAGCCCGGTGAGTTCGCCAAGATCGTGCTCGCGGTGTTCTTCGCGGGCTACCTGATGGTGAAGCGCGACGCGCTGGCGCTCGCCAGCCGCCGCTTCATGGGCCTCTACCTGCCCCGCGGCCGTGACCTCGGCCCGATCATCGTGGTCTGGATCATCTCCATCCTGATCCTGGTCTTCGAGACCGACCTCGGCACCTCGCTGCTGTTCTTCGGCATGTTCGTGATCATGCTGTACGTCGCCACCGAGCGGACGAGCTGGATCGTGTTCGGTCTGCTGATGTCCGCGGTCGGCGCCGTCGGCGTGGCGAGCTTCGAGCCGCACATCCAGACGCGTGTGCAGGCGTGGCTCAACCCCGAGCACGAGTTCGACCTCAGCCGCGCCGGGGTCCAGGACGGCATCGTCCACTCCGAGCAGGCCATGCAGGCGCTGTGGGCCTTCGGCTCCGGCGGCACGCTCGGCTCCGGCTGGGGCCAGGGCCACTCCGACCTCATCGGCTTCGCCGCCAACTCCGACTTCATCCTCGCCACCTTCGGCGAGGAGCTGGGCCTGGCCGGCGTCATGGCGCTGCTGCTGCTCTACGCGCTGATCGTGGAGCGGGGCGTGCGGACCGCGCTCGCCGCCCGCGACCCGTTCGGCAAGCTGCTCGCCATCGGCCTCTCCGGCGCCTTCGCGCTCCAGGTCTTCGTGGTGGCCGGCGGTGTCATGGGCCTCATCCCGCTGACCGGTATGACGATGCCCTTCCTGGCCTACGGCGGTTCCTCCGTGATCGCCAACTGGGCCCTGATCGGCATCCTGCTCAGGATCAGCGACACCGCCCGCCGTCCGGCGCCCGCACCCGTGTCCAACCCCGACGCCGAGATGACCCAGGTGGTCCGCCCGTGAACAAGCCCCTGCGCCGGGTCGCCATCTTCTGCGGCCTGCTCATGCTCGCCCTGCTCGTCAGGAACAACTGGATCCAGTACGCCCAGGCCGACAAGCTCCGGACGGACGAGAAGAACCGCCGGGTGGCCATCGAGCGGTACGCCACCCCGCGCGGCGACATCATCGTCGACGGCGAGCCCATCACGGGCCACAAGGCGACCGGCGGCGACTTCGCGTACAAGCGGACCTACAAGGACGGCGCCATGTGGGCGCCGGTCACCGGCTACGTCTCCCAGGCCTTCGGCGCCACCCAGCTCGAGGCCATCGAGGACGGCATCCTCACCGGCAACGACGACCGGCTCTTCTTCCGCAACACGCTCGACATGCTGACCGGCAAGAACAAGCAGGGCGGCAACGTCGTCACCACGCTCAGCGGCGCCGCCCAGAAGGCCGCCTACAACGGCCTGAAGAAGCAGGGCGCCAAGGGTTCCGTCGTCGCCCTGGAGCCGTCCACCGGCAAGATCCTCGCGCTGGCCTCCTACCCGTCGTACGACCCGTCCACGATCGCGGGCAACAGCCTCGAGACGGACTCCAAGGCGTGGGAGAAGCTGCAGAAGACGAACAACCCGGACGACCCGATGCTGAACCGGGCGCTCCGTGAGGTGTACCCGCCCGGCTCGACCTTCAAGGTCGTCACGGCGGCCGCCGCGCTGGAGCACGGCCTGGTCGAGGACGCGGACACGAAGACCGACACCCCGCTGCCCTACATCATGGAGGGCACCACGACCGAGCTGAAGAACGAGGGCAACCTGCCCTGCGAGGACGCCACGCTCCGCGAGGCGCTGCGCGTGTCCTGCAACACCGTCTTCGGCAAGCTCGGCACCGACCTCGGCAACGACAAGATGCTGGAGACGGCGAAGAAGTTCGGCTTCGGCGAGGAGCACTTCACGCCGGTACGCTCCAGCGCCTCCCTGTTCGACAAGGACATGGAGCCGTCGCAGGTCGCCCTGTCCTCCATCGGCCAGTACAACACCGCGGCGACCCCGCTGCAGATGGCCATGGTCGCCGCCGCCGTCGCCAACAACGGCACGCTGATGAAGCCGTACATGGTCGACGAGCTGCAGACCCCCGGCCTGGACACCATCGAGAAGACCGACCCGGAGAAGCTGAGCGAGCCGGTCTCGCCGGAGAACGCCCAGATCCTCCAGTCGATGATGGAGACGGTCGTCAACGACGGCACCGGCACCAACGCCAAGATCGACGGCGTCACGGTCGGCGGCAAGACCGGTACCGCCCAGCACGGTGAGAACAACAGCAAGAACCCCTACGCGTGGTTCATCTCCTACGCCAAGACCGACGACGGCAGCGCGCCCGTCGCCGTGGCGGTCGTGGTCGAGGACGAGAACGCGGTCCGGGACGACATCTCCGGTGGCGGTCTCGCGGCGCCGATCGCGAAGAGCGTGATGGAGGCGGTCCTCAAGAGCAAGCAGTGACCCCGGTCACGTCTGCTTCACATCGGTGCACGTTGCGGTACCGGTCCTGTATCGGCTGACGCACTTTGCCAGGGCACAGAAAAAGAGCCGGGTACGGTAGGCCCGGAACGCAGCCTCCGATCGCACAAGGGTGCCGGTCGGGACCGACGGAGAGGGCTGGTAGGTAGCTATGGAAGAGCCGCGTCGCCTCGGCGGCCGGTACGAACTGGGCCAGGTGCTCGGTCGCGGTGGAATGGCGGAGGTCTACCTCGCGCACGACACCCGGCTCGGCCGCACCGTGGCAGTGAAGACGCTGCGCGCCGATCTGGCGCGTGACCCGTCCTTCCAGGCCCGGTTCCGCCGGGAGGCCCAGTCGGCCGCCTCGCTCAACCATCCCGCGATCGTCGCGGTCTACGACACGGGCGAGGACTACATCGACGGGGTCTCCATCCCGTACATCGTCATGGAGTACGTCGACGGCTCCACGCTCCGTGAGCTGCTGCACAGCGGTCGGAAGCTGCTGCCGGAGCGCACGCTGGAGATGACCATCGGCATCCTCCAGGCGCTCGAGTACTCGCACCGGGCCGGCATCGTCCACCGCGACATCAAGCCCGCGAACGTCATGCTGACGCGCAACGGCCAGGTCAAGGTCATGGACTTCGGCATCGCCCGCGCCATGGGCGACTCCGGCATGACGATGACCCAGACCGCCGCCGTCATCGGCACCGCCCAGTACCTCTCCCCGGAGCAGGCCAAGGGCGAGCAGGTCGACGCGCGGTCCGACCTGTACTCCACCGGCTGCCTGCTGTACGAACTGCTCACCGTGCGGCCGCCGTTCGTCGGCGACTCCCCGGTCGCGGTCGCCTACCAGCACGTGCGGGAGGAGCCGCAGCCGCCGAGCGTCTTCGACCCCGAGATCACGCCCGAGATGGACGCGATCGTGCTGAAGGCGCTGACCAAGGACCCCGACTACCGCTACCAGTCGGCCGACGAGATGCGCGCCGACATCGAGGCCTGCCTCGACGGCCAGCCGGTCGCGGCGACCGCCGCCATGGGCGCCGCCGGCTACGGCGGCTACCCGGACGACCAACCGACGACGGCGCTGCGCGCGGATTCCGGCGCGGGCGCCACCTCGATGCTGCCGCCCATGAACCCGGACGACGGCGGCTACGGCTACGACGAACGCCAGAGCCGGCGCCGCCCGCAGAAGAAGAACAACACCAGCACGATATTGCTGGTCGTGGCCGGTGTCCTGGTCCTGATCGGCGCCATCCTGATCGGCCGGTGGGCGATCAGCGGCGGCGGTGTGGACAACACCACCGTCGCGGCCCCCAACTTCGTCGGCGAGACGAAGGCGAACGCGCAAAAACTCGCCGCCAACACCGACTTGAAGCTGAGCTTCACGGACAAGCCCTGCGAGGACCAGGTCAAGGGCAACATCTGCGACCAGGACCCCAAGGCGGGGACCAAGGTGGAGAAGGGCGACACCATCAGCCTGGTCGTCTCCACCGGTGCGCCCAAGGTCGCGGTGCCGAGTGTGGTCGGCGACAAGATCGAGGACGCCAAGGCCGAACTCGAGGGTGACAAGTACCAGTTCGTCGTCGAGGTCAAGGAAGAGGTCAGCGGCGAGGAGCCGGGGACGGTCATCGACCAGGACCCGGACCTCGGCGAAGAGGTGGAGAAGGGCACCACCGTCACCCTCACGGTCGCGAAGGCGGAGGAGAAGGTCACGGTGCCGGACGTCACGGGCAAGACGTGTGACGAGGCCACGGCCCAGATGACGGCGAACAACCTCACCGGCACCTGTGTCCAGGAGCCGACCGACGACCCGAACCTGGTCGACAGGGTCATCCGCACCTCGATTGCTGCGAACACCCAGGTCTCCAAGGGCACCCAGGTCCAGATCTTCATCGGCAAGGCGAAGGAAGCCGAGAAGGTAGCCGTGCCCAAGGTCAACGGCCAGCGGCTCGAGGACGCCCAGCGGATGCTCTCGGAGGCGGGACTCTCCGTCGCCGGTGTGCAGGGCCCCAACGACCCCAACGCCCGCGTGTTCGGTTCCAACCCGGCCCAGGACAGCCAGGTGGACAAGGGCACCGGAGTGACCCTGTTCACGATCGGCGGCGGTAACGGCGGCGGCAACGGCGGCATCTTCGGCTGACCCGCGGGTCCCCGTAGTACGACGAAAGCCCCGGCTCCCTCTTCCGAGGGGGCCGGGGCTTCTTGCTGTCCCGGAGAAGCGGAGACGCTCAGCGCAGCTCCTCCGGCGGAGTCCGGTTCTCGTCCACCTTCTCCTTGCGGACCAGTTCGCCCCACACGATGTAGCGGTACTTGCTGGTGTAGACCGGCGTGCAGGTCGTCAGCGTGATGTAGTGGCCGGCCTTCTCGCGGCCGGACTCTGCGGGGACCTTGCCGAGGACGCCGACGTTGTACTTCGAGGTCTCCGGGAGGATGCCGTAGACCTTGTAGACGAACCACGTGTCCTTCGTCTCGAAGACGATCGGGTCGCCCTTCTTGATCTTGTGGATGCCGTGGAACTTGGCTCCGTGGCCGTCCCGGTGCGCGGCGAGGGCGAAGTTGCCCTTCTTGCCGGACGTCGGCAGTGTCGCCTTCACGGGGTCCGTGTAGTAGCCGGCCACACCGTCGTTGAGGACCTTCGCCGACGTGCCCTTCTCCACGAGGATGTCGTCGTCGCTCATCGTGGGCACGTGCAGGAAGCCGATGCCGTTCTTGCTGTCGTAGACGGCGGGCGCGTCCCGTCCGGCGCCGTCGGACTCCTGCGCCCACGCGTCGCGGACCTTGTCCCCCTGCCGGTCCGCCGCGCGGTCCGCGACGACGTTCGTCCACCACAGCGAGTAGACGACGAACAGGCCGAGCACCACGCCCGCGGTGATCAGCATCTCTCCGAAGAAGCTGATCGCCATGGCCACCGGCCCCAGACGGCGGCGCCCCCGGGGAGGCGGGGACGCGTGCGTGTGCTGTGCGGTGTCGTCGGCGGTCGCTGCCACGTTTCCTCTGCCCTTAACTGACGAGCGCATCCGGCTTGCCCTTGCTGCGCGGCCGTTCCTCGACCATCTGACCCCAGACGATCAAGCGGTACTTGCTGGTGAACTCAGGTGTGCACGTGGTCAGCGTGATGTAGCGGCCCGGTCCGGTGAAGCCCGAGCCCTTGGGCACCGGGTCGAGGACGCTGACGTTGCTCGGCGGCGTCACCGGCAGCATCGACGTCGTCTTGTAGACGAAGTACTTGTCCTGCGTCTCCACGACGATCGGATCGCCCTGCCGCAGCCGGTTGATGTACCGGAACGGCTCCCCGTGCGTGTTGCGGTGCCCCGCCAGACCGAAGTTGCCGGCCCTGTCGTACGGCATCGCCGTCTTCAGCGCGCCGTCCGCGTAGTGCCCGACCATGCCCCGGTCGAGCACCTTCTTGCTGCTGGTGCCCTCGGCGATCGGCACGACCACGTCCAGCTTCGGTATGTGCAGCAGCGCGAAGCCCTGCCCGGGCTCGAACGCGCCCGGCTTGCGCTCGCCGTTCGCCCAGTCCTGCTGGAGGTCGCTGGCCTCCTTGCCGGCCTGGGCCTGCGCCCGCACGTTCGTCCACCACAGCTGGTAGGTCACGAACAGCAGCATCAGCACGCCGGTGGTGATGAACACCTCGCCGATCGCGCGGCTCGCCATGACCGCCGGGCCGGGCTTGCGCGCCCGTGCCTGGCGGCGCGCCTCGACCCGGGACAGCGGAGCCCGTGGCGCCCCCTCAGAGGCGCTGTCACCTGCTCTTCCCGCCGTCGACCCGTCCCCGGCCTTGTGGGAGCCTCCACGGCGTCCATGGCGCTTCCTGGCGGCCTTCCTGCGGGCCGCGCGGCCTCCGGTCGGGGGAGCCTCCTCGCGCGTCGTCCGCGGGGGCGGGTCCGGGATGCGCAGCGCGACGGTCTCGTCGTCGACCGGCGGAAGCTGCGTGGTCGCGTCCCCGGCGCCGCCCGCGTAGGGGTCGGGCGTCGCCGCCTGGCCGTACCAGCCGTCCCCGTACGCACCCTGGACCCCGTACGCACCCTGGGCCTCGTACGGCTGCCCGCCGTACGAGGTGCCCTGGTCACCGGCGCCGTACCCGTGGGCGCCGGACTCGCGCTCGGGGCGCAGCGCCGTCACGCCGAGGACCTGCCCACCACCGGGGCGAGCCCGGCGGACCTCGCCACAGCGTCCGGGTCACCGCACTCCGCGAGCCAGTTGGCCAGCATCCGGTGGCCGTGCTCCGTCAGCACCGACTCGGGGTGGAACTGCACCCCCTCCACGGCGAGTTCACGGTGCCTCAGGCCCATCACTATGCCGTCCTCGGTGCGGGCCGTGACCTCCAGCTCGGCCGGGACGGTGGCCGGTTCGGCGGCCAGCGAGTGGTACCGGGTGGCGGTGAACGGGGAGGGCAGCCCGGCGAAGACGCCCTTGCCCTCGTGCGTCACCGGGGAGGTCTTGCCGTGCAGCAGCTCAGGGGCGCGGCCGACGACACCGCCGTACGCCACCTGCATCGACTGCATGCCGAGGCAGACGCCGAAGACGGGCACGCCGGTCGCGGCGCAGTGCCGCACCATGTCCACGCAGACGCCGGCCTCTTCGGGGGTGCCGGGACCGGGGGACAGCAGCACGCCGTCGAAGCCGTCCTGGGCGTGCGAGGTCGACACCTCGTCGTTGCGCAGGACCTCGCACTCGGCGCCCAGCTGGTACAGGTACTGGACCAGGTTGAAGACGAAGCTGTCGTAGTTGTCGACGACGAGAATGCGCGCGCTCACTGGTTGTCCACCGTCACATCGTTGAAGGGCAGCAACGGCTCCGCCCACGGGAAGACGTACTGGAAGAGGACGTAGACCACGACGGTGATCAGCACGAGTGAGATGAGTGCCCTCACCCATCCGTTGCCCGGCAGATGCCGCCAGATCCAGCTGTACATGCCGTCCCTTCCGTCGTACCACGGCACCAGACCCACGCCGTACGCCACCAGACTAACGGCGCAACGCCCTCTGTTTCCCGGCCTCCACAGGCTGTGTGACAAGCCGACCGGTCCGCTGTCCACACCCTTGAGTACGTGCCGTAGGGCCGATCGCCTCGATACCGGGCGCATGTTCCACGTGAAACCGGCGCGGCGGGGGACGGCGGGTGTCAGTCCACGGGTTCGGCGTAGTGCAGGTCCACCGTGCCGGAGTAGCCGGGCAGGGTCGTGGTCCCCTCGTCCTCGACCTTCCAGCCGAGGCCGTAGACGTTGACGTAGACCATGTAGTTCTGGATCGCCGGCGAGGAGGCGAGCGCCTTCCTCAGCTTCTCCGGGTCCCCGACCGCGGTGATCGTGTACGGCGGGGAGTAGACGCGGCCCTGGAGGATCAGGGTGTTGCCCACGCAGCGGACGGCGCTGGTGGAGATCAGCCGCTGGTCCATGACCTGGATGCCCTCGGCACCGCCCTGCCACATGGCGTTCACCACGGCCTGGAGGTCCTGCTGGTGGATGACCAGGTAGTCAGGCTGCGGCTCGGGATAGCCGGGGAGCTTGGCCGTGGCGTCCGGCGGCGCGTCGTTCAGGGTGACGGTGATCGCCTCGCCCTTCAGCTTCTGGGTGCCGGCGCGCTCCTCCAGGGCGGCGAGTTCGGCGTCCTCGGCCTCGGTGCTGCCGTCGTCCCGCTCGGCCAGGGCCTCTATGTCCTTGCGCAGCGCGCCGTTGGACTCGTCGAGTTCGGCGTTCTTGCGGCTGCGCTCGTGGATCAGGTCGGACAGCTTCAGCAGGGAGGCGTCCGTGCGGATGTTGGTGCCCTTGGCCGTGTCGAAACTGACGAAGAAGAGGAGACCCGCGAGGGCGAAGATGCCCGCGGTGAGCACCCGCACCGGACGCAGACGGCGTGGGCGGGCCGCGGGACTGGATTCCGTCCCCGGGGAGTCGGCAGAATTGCTCAACGTACCCTTATCTCCTTCGGCGCCGTAGAAGCACTACGCTAACGGACGCCCGGGGGAGCACTCAGAGTCCCCTTGTACGCTGCCCCGAGCCCGACCCAGACCCTGCGCGGCCACGCAGCGCATCGACAGGAGAGACCTTCGTGCCGAAGTCACGTATCCGCAAGAAGGCCGACTACACGCCGCCTCCGGCCAAGCAGACGGCCGCGATCAAGCTGACCAACCGGGCCTGGGTCGCGCCGGTGATGCTGGCGCTGTTCCTCATCGGCCTGGCCTGGATCGTCGTCTTCTATGTCACGGACGGCTCGCTGCCCATCGACAAGCTGGGCAACTGGAACATCGTGGTGGGCTTCGGCTTCATCGCCGCCGGGTTCGGCGTCTCCACGCAGTGGAAGTAGCGCCGGACCGGGCTCGGCGTACGGCTCCGGCCGGCCGCTGAGCCCCGCCCTGCCCGGAGAAGTCACAGCTCTGGGCAGGGTTATCCCCTGAGTTATCCACAGCCCTTGTCCACATGTGGATAGGCGACCCGATCTGTGGATAACCCTCTTCGAGGTTGACGCCGGTGTGACAGAAACACCATCAACCGAAAACCTGTTCGCACGGCATTGACCTGCGGAAACAGCGGTCAGTGACCGACCAGGTCACACGTCTCGCACCGTGTGCACAAGATCCGGCACCGTCTGTGGACAAACTCCGGCTCAGGTGAGCTGCGCGGTCCTCACCAGTGTGAGCAGCACGACCACGCCAAGGACCAGCGCACAGGTCCCGTACTGCACCAGCGCCCGTCGCTCCCGCGGGGCGTGCACCATCGCGTAGCCGATGACGACCCCGGCGGCCAGACCGCCGATGTGGGCCTGCCAGGCGATGCCGCTCCAGCTGAAGGTGATGACGAGGTTGATCACCAGCAGGGCGATGATCGGCCGCATGTCGTAGCGGAGGCGGCGCATCAGCACGGCCGTCGCGCCGAACAGCCCGAAAACCGCGCCCGACGCGCCGAGCGACGCCGTGCTCCCCCCGGCCAGCAGATAGGTCAGGGCGCTGCCCGCCAGACCGGAGATCAGATACAGCGCGAGATAGCGCACCCGGCCCAGATGCTGCTCCAGCGGTCCGCCCAGCAGCCACAGGCTGAGCATGTTGAAGCCGATGTGCCAGATTTCCTCGTGCGTGAACATCGAGGTCACCAGGCGGTACCACTCACCGTCCGCCACGCCCTGGGTGGGCGTGAACGGCGCCGGCGGCCAGACGCCCACCAGGTAGAGATCGGCCAGCAGCGACTTCTCGACCGTCACGGCGAGGAAGACCGCGAGATTTATCCCGATGAGGATCTTGGTCACCAGACGGGGATCCCCGGCGACGGTCCCGCCGGCCAGGGTACGGGGCCTGGAGGCGGACGGCGCGTGACCCGTGCCCCCGCCGCCGCGGACGCACTCCGGGCACTGGAAACCGACCGAGGCCTCGACCATGCACTCCGGGCAGATCGGCCGCTCGCACCGGGTGCAGCGGACGCCGGTCTCGCGGTCCGGATGGCGATAACAGCCGGGGACGCGCTGGGCGTCCTGCCGGCCGCCGGCGGCCTGGTCGTCCATGAGAGATCCCCTAGGTCGTTGGAAAAGCCCCGCCCCGCCCATCCTTACGGATGAGCGGGGCGATTGGTTCCCTTGGAGGCTTTCGCACCCCGGGGAGCGAAGGCTCAGCCCTCGTGGATCTCGACCGACTCGATGACCACGTCGTTCACCGGACGGTCGGTGCGCGGGTTGGTCTGGATCGAGGCGATGGTGTCGACGACCTTCTGGCTGGCGGTGTTGGCCACCTCGCCGAAGATCGTGTGCTTGCGGTTCAGCCAGGCCGTCGGAGAGACCGTGATGAAGAACTGCGAGCCGTTGGTGCCCGGGCCCGCGTTGGCCATGGCCAGCAGGTAGGGCTTGTCGAAGCGCAGGTCCGGGTGGAACTCGTCCCCGAACTGGTAGCCGGGGCCACCGGTGCCGTTGCCCAGCGGGTCACCGCCCTGGATCATGAAACCGCTGATCACCCGGTGGAAGACCGTGCCGTCGTAGAGCTTGTCCGTGGTCTTCTGCCCCGTCTTGGGGTTGGTCCACTCCCGCTCGCCCTTGGCGAGCTCGACGAAGTTCTTGACCGTCTGCGGCGCCTGGTCCGGGAAGAGCTGGACCTGGATGTCGCCGTGATTGGTCTTCAGGGTGGCGTAGAGCTGCGTAGCCACGATGTGCCTTCCGTTGTCTTTCCGTGACTCCCTGATCCTCGCACGGACCGGCCGCGCAGTCGCCCGGCCTCGGCACACAGGGGTGTCCCGGGCCGTACCCCTTGCGGAAACCGCCACGAGCCCTGCCGTGCCGGGGGCACATCATGCCGATCCGTGGCATCGTCGGCGACAAGCACCCGTTACACCGCATTCGCCCCCCTTGCCCTCGCTACCGCCGTCGGCCACCGGGACGGCACCCGTTCGCCCGTCCACGCATGCCGCGCGCCGACCCGGCAGGCATGATCCGGAAAAGGGTGGAAAGTCGAATTACCGTACGCCACCGAGGAGGAGGAACTCGTGACCCGCATCGACAGCGTGCGCGCCGCGACCGGTTCGGCGAAGGACAGCGTGCTGCACGCCGCGGAAGTGGTGGCGCCCTACGCCGACACGGCCAAGGTCAGGGCCGCGCACTACGCACAGGAGGCCCGCGTACGGCTCGCGCCCAAGGTGTCGCAGGCCGCGGAGCAGGCACGCGTGGCCGCGGAACAGGCCCGTGTGCAGTACGACGCCCGTGTGCAGCCGTATCTGGAACAGGCCCGGACCCACGTGCCGCCGAAGGTCGACAAGGCCGCCCATCAGGCCGCCGTCCGCACGCGCCTCGCCGCGCGCCAGGCCGCGGAGTACTCCCGGCCGGTGCTCGAACAGGCGGTGGCCGCCGCCGGACCCGCGCGGGAGGAGGCCGCGGCCAGGAGCGCGGCCGCGCTCGCGGCTCTGCGGGGCCAGGTCACGGCCCGGCAGATCCAGAAGCTCGTGCGCAAGCAGCAGCGGAGGGCCGCGGCCGGCCGTGCGGCCAAGGTCGTCTTGATCCTGGGCGCCGTCGCAGGAGGCGCCTACGCCGCGTGGAAGTGGTGGGACAAGCAGGCCAACCCCGACTGGCTGGTGGAACCGCCGGCCGCGACGGACGTGTCCGGCTCGACCCTGACCTCCGTGGACGGCAGCGACGCGGGGTCCTCCCTGGACCCCGAGGTCGCGGCCAAGGAGGCCGAGGAAGAGGCCGCCAAGCGCGACGAGGAGTGACCGCGGAAGCTCACCGTCTCCACGAGGAACAGCGCGAACGACACGGCGGGACAGAGAGATTGACCCTCTGTCCCGCCGCGTCGTTTCACGTGAAACAAGACCCCTCACACCGCGTTTCCGCAGGTGGAGGGGTCTTTTCCGTGGAGCCTAGGGGAGTCGAACCCCTGACATCTGCCATGCAAAGACAGCGCTCTACCAACTGAGCTAAGGCCCCGGAGGGAATGCGTCCACCAGGGAGAACAGATCCCGGCAGGCGTCCGGGACCAGAGTACCGGGTCCCCCCGGGGATTCCGCAAAAAGATTGGGGGTCCCCGTGACCAACCACTCTCCGTAAGATGCGTGGCGTGGTTCGCTCTAGCGAAGCCACGGTTCATGGGGAAGCGATGGGGAGACGCAATGGACGCCGCACAGCAGGAAGCCACCGCCAGAGCGCGGGAACTGCAGCGGAATTGGTACGGGGAGCCGCTGGGGGCGCTCTTCCGTAGGCTCATAGACGACCTGGGCCTCAACCAGGCCCGTCTGGCGGGGGTGCTCGGACTGTCCGCTCCGATGCTGTCGCAGCTGATGAGCGGCCAGCGGGCGAAGATCGGTAATCCGGCGGTGGTCCAGCGCGTGCAGCTGCTCCAGGACCTGGCGGGGCAGGTCGCGGACGGCAGCGTCAGCGCGGCCGAGGCGACGGAGCGCATGGAGGAGATCAAGAAGTCCCAGGGGGGCTCCGTCCTCACCAACACCACGCAGACCACGAGCAGTTCAGGTGCTCCCACGGTCAAGCGCGTGGTCCGCGAGATCCAGTCCCTGCTGCGCTCGGTGGCCGCCGCCGGCGACATCCTCGACGCCGCGGACTCCCTCGCCCCCACCCATCCGGAGCTGGCGGAGTTCCTCCGGGTCTACGGAGCCGGCCGCACGGCCGACGCGGTCACGCACTACCAGGCGCACCAGAGCTGATGCACCGCCCGGCGGCCGAAGGGGGTTCGGCCGCCGGTGACACGTGGGGGCCGGGGGAACACCGGGGCACGGGGGGAGTCGTATCGCTCGTCGTGGGGGAGAGACAGGGGGACACCTCAGGGGGAGGAGCGACGCACAGCCATGGGTGAGGTCTTCGCCGGCCGGTACGAGCTGGTCGACCCGATCGGACGCGGGGGTGTGGGCGCGGTCTGGCGCGCCTGGGACCACCGCCGTCGCCGCTATGTGGCGGCGAAGGTGCTGCTGCAGAGCGACGCCCACTCGCTGCTGCGCTTCGTGCGCGAGCAGGCGCTGCGGATCGACCACCCGCATGTGCTCGCCCCCACCAGCTGGGCCGCCGACGACGACAAGGTCCTGTTCACCATGGACCTGGTGGCCGGCGGCTCCCTGGTGCACCTGGTCGGCGACTACGGACCGTTGCCGCCCGCGTTCGTCTGCACCCTCCTCGACCAGCTCCTCTCAGGGCTCGCGGCGGTGCACGCGGAGGACGTGGTGCACCGCGACATCAAGCCCGCCAACGTGCTGCTGGAGGCCACCGGCCGGGGCAGGCCGAAGCTCAGACTGTCGGACTTCGGCATCGCGATGCGGCTGGGCGAGCCCCGCCTGACCGAGACCGACCTGGTCGTCGGCACCCCGGGGTATCTCGCCCCGGAGCAGATGATGGGCTCGGAGCCGGATTTCCCCGCCGACCTCTTCGCCGTGGGTCTGGTCGCCCTCTATCTGCTCGAGGGCGCGAAGCCGGACGCCAAGGCCCTCATCCAGTACTTCGCCGATCACGGGACGCCGGGTGCGCCCCAGGGCATCCCCGAGCCGCTGTGGCAGGTGGTGGCCACCTTGCTGCAGCCCGATCCGGAGGCGCGGTTCCGCACGGCGACGGGGGCACGGAAGGCGCTCGCCGCGGCGGCGGAGCTGCTGCCGGAGCCCGGCCCGGACGACGAGCTGATCGAGATCTTCGACCAACTCGGCCCGCTGCCGCCCGGGTTCACGGACGAGGGCCCGGTGAAAAGGGCGTCCGGGCTGCGTCCGGAGGCCGGCGGGCCGGTGGGAGTGGGTGAAGCCGGGGAGGGAACGGCGGGGCGGAGCGCCGCGGGGGACGGGACTCCTTCCGACCCACGGCACCCGACACCGACCGGTACCACGCACGGCTCCCCCGCCACGCCGCCCGTCGCCGCCCCGCAGTCCGCCGCCCTGTCGGACACCGGCAGCTTCCCCCTGCCGCCGCCCCAGCCCTCCTCCGTCACCACTCCACGCTCCCCCGAGCAGCCCCCACACCCCCCGCAGTACGTGCCCCACTCCCCGTACGGCCACCAGCAGCAGGCGCCCGAAGTCCCCGTCTACGAAGCGACCCATGAACTGCGCTCCCCCCTGCCGCCGCCACCGGCCGTGCGTCCCGAACCCTCCACTGCTGAATACACCGCCCGGTCGTCGCAGGTTCCGTCCCCGGACACGGTGACCGCACAGCACGCACCGGCCCCTCGCTCCCACCGCCGGCGAGGCGTCCGCAGGCCCGGTCCTCCGGCGCGGGTCGCCGTGCCCGTGCTGCTGCTGGCGCTGGCGTGCTACGCCGTGGGGTTCTGGGCGCTCACCCGCATCTGACGGCCACCGCGGCAGACCCGCCCACCGCCGCACGCATGCCCACCCTGCGGCATCGGCGTCACCGGATCACCCAGTGAGACCCGCGCCCCGGCGCCGGGCCACGACCGTCCACACCCCGAGCCCCACCACCAGGGCGCTCCCGGTGCCGATGCCGCCGGCCGCGAGCAGCCGGTACAGGGTCTCGTCGCCCGCCTCACCGCCTCCGCCGGAGGTGAGGCCGTCCCCGCCGCCGACGGTGAAGACATCCGCCGGCACGGTTCCGCCCGCGTAGTCCGGCCCGCTCTGCGGCGCCCCGCCCAGCCGCACCCGCAGCGTCAGCGGCACGGGCCCGTCGCCGAAGTCCTCCGCGACCTCCGGGGAGAGGTGCGCGACAAGGTAGTAGGCGCCGGCGAACCGCACCGCCGAGACCTGCTGCCCGGAGGCGTACCGGTTCTCGTACGTGACCGGCGGCAGGGGCTTCAGCGCCTTGGACTTCTGGCCGCCGTTGTAGCCGAGGGAGAGGCCGTCGACCTCGCCGCGCACCGGGTTGTAGAGGTCCAGGGTGAGCGCGGAGGCGAGGTAGCCGGAGGGGTCCGTGCCGGAGCTGCCCAGCTCGGCGGTGGCGTGGAGCTGCCGTCCCCAGTCGACGGGGACCTGGTAGAAGAGCGTCTGGCCCGGCCGTATGTCGTCGCGCCACACCCCCTCACCGAGCGGGGTGGCCTGGGCGAACCCCGCGCCGCCCGGGCGGCGTTGGGCAGTTCCCTGGACGGGGGCGGGCGTGGCCGAGTCCCATGCCTCCGGCGCCGCCGTGCCCGCCGGTGTCTCCGTCCCCGGCTCGGACACCGTGCCGAGCTCCAGCTCCCAGGGGTCGGGGGAGGCGCCGCGCGCGTCGGGGGCGGCGCGCTCGACGGTCACGTAGTACGTCCCGGCCTCGTCGCAGAGGCTTCTTCTGGGGGAGATCTCCCGCATGGCCCACGCGGCCACCGGATGAGGGCTGCCCGGCGCTCCGAAGGTCGCCGTGTCCGAGTCGCAGGAGCGGCCGTCGGCGTCCTCCACGGTCACCTTGACGCCGTCGGCGACGGAGACGCCGGTTCCGGACGGCGGGACGGCGGTGGCGGAGGCGTACGCGGTCGCGGTGTCGTCCAGTTCCAGGCGGAAGAAGACCTTGGTGTCGGGCGGGAGGGTGCTGCGGTAGGTCTGGCCGGGCTCCAGTTCCACGGCGTCCGCGGTGCTCCGGGCGCCGTCGATCCGGCGCGCGTCCTCGGCGAAGGCGTACGTGAGGGCGGTGTCCTGGCCGGCGGCCTGGGCGGGCTGTCCTGTAAGAGCGGTCCCCAGTCCGAGCGCGGCCGCCAGGCCCAGGCGTCCCACGGCGCCGTGCCGGCTCCGTGCCGTCGTGCGCCGCGCCGTGCCCTGCCGTCCCCTCACGCGCCCCCCTCGTCGCCGCCGGGTCCCGCTGACTGCCGCCGCCCATCCTGCACCGGGGGCGCGGCCCGCCCACAAGGTCCCGGCCACACAAAACCCCGACCGCACAGGCGGCCGGGGTCTGTTCAGCGTCGTATGTCGGTACTCACGAACCCGTGGGCACGGAGTCAGTCGCCTCCGTCCACAGATCCTGCTCGGCGCGATCCGCCTGGATCTGGCGGTACACGAGGAGCCCGCCGATGGCGGCCAGTGCGACCAGGAGAAGCTTCTTCACCGCGCGACCTCGTCTTTCCTTGACGTAGGGGACCTCTGGCGCCCGACTATACACACCGGTCGATACCGATCGGTGACCTACGTCGCCGCCTCCAACTGCCGCCGGAGACAACCGGATCAACGGGACGCGGACGGTCCGATCGGAGGGTGATCACACCCACACGTACGGTGTTTTCGCTCCCTTTCCTCCCGTAACCAGGTATTTTCTGCCTTCATGCGCCCATCCGAGTGGTGTTCATCTGAACATCCACGCGGCACGGGCGTCGGTCCACCACTTCGAGGCCCTCATACACATCATGAGGAAAGTACGCAAATCGCCCAACCCGAAAGTGAGGGGCCATGGCCAGGAACAAGGTCATGCAGCTGTGGAATGCCGTTGTCACCGCCTTCCTCGCGCTGTGCACGGCGCTCGGTCTCGTCACCACGGCCGCCGCGGCGGCCGTACCCCAGGCCCAGAAGACGCGCAACAGCGACAGCGCTCCGGAGACCGAGGCGCCCGCGCCGGCGGTCTCCCTGTGGTCCTGGTCGTTGATCAGGGCACTGCCCCCCACGATGAAGCAGCGCATCCATGCCGAGGCGCACGGCAAGTCCCCCAGCTGCCGGCACCGGCCCCTCGAAGACACGGCCGCGGAGCCGGAAGCCGAAGCGGCACAGGACGGTTCCTCCGAACGCCCCGAGTCCGAACTGGTCCCCGCGCACTGCTCCCCGGACACGGCGACCACGCTTCCCGCACCCGCCTCCGCGCGCATCCCGCTCCAGCGCTGAGGCCGCGGCGCCCCCGCCGCCCTTCCTGACCCGACCCTCCTCGTGCCGTCGCTGCTTCACCGGAGTCCTGGCGAACTTGCGTACAGCACAACGGCACGACACGAGCAGAGAGAACGAAGACCCCGGTCACCCTCCGACCGGGGTCCGGGTCATGTCCGGATTCCGCGCCCGCACACGGCGGTGTGAGCCTCTGTGCGGCTCCCGTGGAACTTCCAGCACCTCGAGGCCTTCGACAGGCTCTCAGAGCGGGTCGAGACGCCTTCTCAGCAGGCAGAACACATTGCCCTCGGGGTCGGCGAGCACATGCCACGGCTCCTCGCCCGTCTGCCCCACGTCGGCCGGCCGCGCCCCGAGGGCCAGCAGACGCTCCAGCTCGGCGTCCTGGTCGCGGTCGGTGGCGTTCAGGTCGATGTGCAGCCGTGTCCTGTCCGGCTGCGGCCGCTCCTGCTTGCTGAGGACGAGCGTCGGCCGCGCCCCGCCGAACCCCTCGCGCGGACCGATCTCGATGTCCTCGCCGTCCCGGTCCAGCTCCACGAAGTCGAGCACCTCGCACCAGAACCGCGCGAGCAGCTCCGGGTCACGGCACTCGAGCACCAGTTCACTGATCCGACTCGCCATGAAGCCCCACCCTCCCATCGGAACCACGAGCCCGCGACCGTACCGCCGTGCCCTGCTCCGCGCGAGGGATGGCGCGGCTCAGCCGGCGCCGCGCAGGTCTGCGACGACACGGAAGCGCTCCAGCACGACCGGCGTCGTGTCGTGCACGGCGAAGTGTGGGTCGCCCAGCGCCGCACGCATCTCCGCGCCGCCCCAGAACCGCTCGTGTCCCGCGCGCCACTCGGCCACGCCGTCGTACCCCTCGCCCTCGTCCACCGCATGCGCGAGATCCACCCGCCCCAGCGGGACGACACTCACCCCGGTCACCTAGAGCACCGCGACCGGCCGGCCGGCCGAGTCGACGAGCACGGAACGGTCCCCCACCTCCGGCAAGGGCTCCCCCTCGCGCTCGTACTCGGCGACGAGGGTCGTCGTGGCCGTCTTGGAGCCGTCGAGGACCGCCGCGACCAGCCGGTCACGCAACGGACCGGGAAAGGCGAACTCCGCCACAGGCAGCGCCGCGACCTCCGCAGGGGGCGACGTGGGATCGGATGCCATCCGGCGACCGTAACCGGCCCACGCCGGCCGCGCATCGCAAAAACCCCCGGTCCGAGTGGACCGGGGGTTTCCGTGCTGTGGGGCTAACAGGATTTGAACCTGTGGCCTCATCCTTATCAGGGATGCGCTCTAACCAACTGAGCTATAGCCCCGCCGCGCTTTGCGGAGTGTGTCCCGCGCGCTGACTCCTGAAGATTAGCGCACGACCGGGGCAGTCCCAAAATCGGTTTCCCGCGAGGCGTCAGCGCGGCCCTGACGCACCCGGTGAGCTGGTCACTCGTCCTCGGCCAGGGTCAGCTCGACACCGCCCACGAAACCGGCCGACAGGTTGTAGATGAACGCGCCCAGGGTCGCCAGCGCCGTCGCCAGGATGACGTCGATGACGGCGATGACCGTCGTGAACATCAGGACGTTCGGCAGCGACAGGAACGACTGCAGGTCGAAGCCGTTCGAGCCCTCCGAGCCGGTCGCCTCCGAGATCGTGCCGCCGACGGTCGAGAAGACGCCCATGGCGTCCATGACCATCCACAGCACCGCGGCCGCGACGATCGTGCAGATGCCGAGCGCGATCGACAGCAGGAAGCTGACCTTCATGACCGACCACGGGTCGGCCTTCGCCACGCGCAGACGCGCCTTGCGCACGCGCGGGGTGGTGCTGGCGCCCGTGCGGGGACGGCGCACCGCTCCCGTGCGGGCGGCGGCGCCGGCCTGGGCCGGGTAGGCCTGCGGCGGGTGGTACGGGCCCGCCTGCTGCTGCGGCTGCCGTTCCCCCGGCAGCGGTGAGGCCGCCGGAGCGGCAGCACCCTGACCGGGTGCGGCCTGCGGGCCTCGGGTGTCCGTCACGGTTCCCCCCTGGGATCCCTGCCTGGTGGACGAGGAGGCGTCGGCAACCGGCGCCTTGATCGCTTTGAGATTGGTCGTGTGCGGATCTGCCGCCCGCGCGGCGGAGCCACGGCCGCCGCCGTCCGTTCCCGTACTGGTACCGGCCGGTCCGGCGCCCGTGGCTCCGCTCACGCTGACTCACTCCTCGTGCTACTCGGACGAGGGCGCCTCGCCCTGGTCCGTACCGGTGGTCGCGTCCCCGTCGGCGGACTCGTCGTCGGCCACGTCGCCGTCGACTTCCTCCGCCTCGCGTCCCGCTTCGGCGTTACGGGCGATGCCGACCACGGCATCGCGCTTGCTCAGGTTGATCAGTTGGACGCCCATGGTGTCACGGCCGGTTTCCCTGATCTCGTTGACTCGCGTGCGAATCACACCACCCGACAGCGTGATGGCGAGGATCTCGTCGTTCTCCTCGACCACCAGCGCGCCGACGAGGGACCCGCGGTCCTCGACGATCTTGGCGGCCTTGATGCCGAGGCCGCCGCGACCCTGGACGCGGTACTCGTCGACAGCGGTCCGCTTCGCGTACCCGCCGTCTGTGGCAGTGAACACGAACGTACCGGGTCGAACAACATTCATCGAGAGCAGTTCGTCGCCTTCGCGGAAACTCATGCCCTTGACGCCCGAGGTGGCACGGCCCATGGGCCGCAGCGCCTCGTCCGTCGCCGTGAACCTGATCGACTGGGCCTTCTTGCTGACCAGCAGCAGATCGTCCTCAGCCGAGACGAGTTCGGCGCCGATCAGTTCGTCGTCGGTTCCGTCCTCGCGCTCACGCAGGTTGATCGCGATGACACCGCCGGACCGCGGGGAGTCGTAGTCCTTCAGCGGGGTCTTCTTCACCAGGCCGCCCTTGGTGGCCAGGACCAGGTAGGGCATCGCGTCGTAGTCGCGGATGGCGCGGATCTGGGCGATGGTCTCGTCCGGCTGGAAGGCCAGCAGATTCGCCACGTGCTGCCCGCGCGCGTCGCGGCCCGCGTCGGGCAGCTCGTACGCCTTCACCCGGTACACGCGGCCCTTGTTGGTGAAGAACAGCAGCCAGTGGTGCGTGGTGGAGACGAAGAAGTGGTTGACGATGTCGTCTTCCTTGAGCTTCGCCCCGCGCACGCCCTTGCCGCCGCGCTTCTGCGCCCGGTAGTCGTCGGTCTTGGTGCGCTTGATGTAGCCGCCCCGGGTGACCGTGACGACGATGTCCTCCTCGGCGATCAGGTCCTCGATGGACATGTCGCCCTCGTAGGGGATCAGCTTCGTCTTGCGGTCGTCGCCGTACTTCTCGACGATCGCGGCCAGCTCCTGGCTGACGATGCCGCGCTGGCGGACCGGGGAGGCCAGGATCTCGTTGTACTCACTGATCTTCGCCTGGAGCTCGTCGTGCTCCTGGACGATCTTCTGGCGCTCCAGGGCGGCCAGCCGGCGCAGCTGCATCTCGAGGATGGCGTTGGCCTGGATCTCGTCGATCTCCAGCAGGTCCATCAGGCCGCCGCGCGCGACCTCGACGGTGTCACTGCGCCGGATCAGCGCGATGACCTCGTCGATGGCGTCCAGGGCCTTCAGCAGACCGCGCAGGATGTGCGCCCGCTCCTCGGCCTTGCGCAGCCGGAAGCGTGTACGGCGGACGACGACCTCGATCTGGTGCGTCACCCAGTGGCGGATGAACGCGTCCAGGGACAGCGTGCGCGGCACCCCGTCGACCAGGGCCAGCATGTTGGCGCCGAAGTTGGTCTGCAGCTCGGTGTGCTTGTACAGGTTGTTCAGCACGACCTTGGCGACCGCGTCCCGCTTCAGCACGATGACCAGGCGCTGGCCGGTCCGCGAGGACGTCTCGTCGCGCACGTCGGCGATGCCGCCGATCTTGCCGTCCTTCACCAGGTCGGCGATCTTCTGCGCGAGGTTGTCGGGGTTGGTCTGGTACGGCAGCTCCGTGACCACCAGGCACTGGCGGTTCTGGATCTCCTCGACCTCGACCACCGCGCGCATGGTGATCGAGCCGCGGCCCGTGCGGTACGCCTCCTCGATGCCCTTGCGGCCCACCACGAGGGCGCCGGTCGGGAAGTCGGGGCCCTTGATGCGCTCGATGAGCGCGTCCAGCAGCTCCTCGTGCGACGCCTCGGGGTTCTCCAGGTACCACTGGGCGCCGGCGGCGACCTCGCGCAGGTTGTGCGGCGGGATGTTGGTCGCCATGCCGACCGCGATACCGGCCGAGCCGTTGATCAGCAGGTTCGGGAAGCGGGCCGGCAGGACGGTCGGCTCCTGGGAGCGGCCGTCGTAGTTGTCCGTGAAGTCGACGGTCTCCTCGTCGATGTCACGGACCATCTCCATCGACAGCGGCGCCATCTTGCACTCGGTGTAGCGCATCGCCGCCGCCGGGTCGTTGCCCGGGGAGCCGAAGTTGCCGTTGGAGTCCACCAGCGGCATCCGCATCGACCACGGCTGCGCCAGACGGACCAGCGCGTCGTAGATCGAGGAGTCGCCGTGCGGGTGGTAGTTGCCCATGACGTCGCCGACGACGCGGGCGCACTTGTAGAAGCCGCGCTCGGGGCGGTAGCCGCCGTCGTACATCGCGTACAGCACACGGCGGTGGACGGGCTTGAGGCCGTCACGGACGTCGGGCAGCGCACGCGACACGATGACGGACATCGCGTAGTCGAGGTACGAGCGCTGCATCTCCGTCTCGAGCCCGACGGGCTCGACGCGCATGCCGGCCGCGTCCGGGTCCTCGAGGGGCGTGACGGGAGTGTTCTCGTCGGTCATTGCTGGTGAAGGTCCTTCCTGGTGCGGTCAGCTGAGACCGACTCAGATGTCGAGGAAGCGGACGTCCTTGGCGTTGCGCTGGATGAACGCGCGGCGGGCCTCGACGTCCTCGCCCATCAGGACGGAGAAGAGGTCGTCGGCCTGGGCGGCGTCGTCCAGGGTGACCTGGCCGAGGACCCGGTGCTCCTGGTCCATCGTGGTGATGCGCAGCTCCTCGGCGTTCATCTCGCCGAGGCCCTTGAAGCGCTGGACGGAGTCCTCACGGATGCGCTTGCCGGCGTTGCGGCCCATCTCGATCAGCGCGTCGCGCTCGCGGTCGGAGTACGCGTACTCGAAGTCGTCCTTGCCCCACTTGATCTTGTAGAGCGGGGGACGGGAGAGGAACACGTGCCCGGCCTCGACGAGCGGCCGCATGAAGCGGAACAGGAACGTCAGCAGCAGGGTGTTGATGTGCTGGCCGTCGACGTCGGCGTCCGCCATCAGGATGATCTTGTGATAGCGGAGCTTCTCGATGTCGAAGTCCTCGTGCACGCCGGTGCCGAACGCGGAGATCATCGCCTGGATCTCCTGGTTCTGCAGGATCCGGTCGATGCGCGCCTTCTCGACGTTGAGGATCTTTCCTCGGATCGGGAGGATCGCCTGGTACTCGGGGTTACGGCCGGACTTGGCCGAGCCGCCGGCGGAGTCACCCTCGACGATGAAGATCTCGCACTTGGTCGGGTCGTTCGACTGGCAGTCGGACAGCTTGCCCGGCAGCGACGCCGACTCCAGCAGGCCCTTGCGGCGCGTCAGGTCGCGCGCCTTGCGGGCCGCCACGCGCGCGGTGGCCGCCGCGATGCCCTTGCGGACGATGTCCGCGGCCTCGTTCGGGTTGCGGTCCAGCCAGTCGGCGAGGTGCTCGTAGACGACCTTCTGCACGAAGGTCTTCACCTCGGTGTTGCCCAGCTTGGTCTTGGTCTGGCCCTCGAACTGCGGCTCGCTCAGCTTGACCGAGATGATCGCGGTCAGACCCTCGCGGATGTCGTCACCGGTGAGGTTGTCGTCCTTCTCGCGGAGCAGCTTCTTGTCGCGCGCGTACTTGTTGATCAGCGAGGTCAGCGCCGCACGGAAGCCCTCCTCGTGCGTACCGCCCTCGTGGGTGTGGATGATGTTGGCGAACGAGTACACGCCCTCCGTGTAGCCGCTGTTCCACTGCATGGCGACCTCGAGCGACAGGTGCCGCTCCTTGTCCTCCGCCTCGAGGTCGATGACGGTGGGGTGAATCACCTCGCCCTTGCGGGAGTTGAGGTACTTCACGAAGTCGACGATGCCGCCCTCGTAGTGGTACGAGACGCTCTTGACCTCGTGCTTCTCGTCCTCGCCCGCCTCGTCCGCGCCGGCGGTCGCCTTCGCCGACTCACGCTCGTCGGTGAGGTTGATCCGCAGGCCCTTGTTCAGGAACGCCATCTCCTGGAAGCGCCGGGAGAGCGTCTCGAACGAGTAGTCCGTGGTCTCGAAGATGTCGGGGTCGGCCCAGAAGGTGACCGACGTGCCGGTCTCCTCCGTCGGCTCGTGCCGCTGCAGGGGCGCGGTGGGGACGCCCAGCTTGTACTCCTGCGTCCAGCGGTAGCCGTCGGTCTTCACCTCGACGGCGACGCGCGTCGACAGCGCGTTGACCACGGACACGCCCACGCCGTGCAGACCGCCGGAGACCGCGTAACCGCCGCCGCCGAACTTGCCGCCCGCGTGCAGCACGGTCAGGACGACCTCGACGGCGGGCTTGCCCTCGGAGGGGACGATGCCCACGGGGATGCCACGGCCGTTGTCGACGACGCGGACGCCGCCGTCGGCCAGGATCGTCACGTCGATGGTGTCCGCGTAACCGGCCAGCGCCTCGTCGACCGAGTTGTCGACGACCTCCTGCACCAGGTGGTGCAGGCCCCGCTCGCCCGTCGACCCGATGTACATGCCGGGTCGCTTGCGGACCGCGTCCAGGCCCTCGAGGACGGTGATGGCACTCGCGTCGTACGACGTGGCGTCTCCGGTCGGGGAGCCTGCCGCGTCGCCGGCGGCGGTGTCGGTGGACGGGATGTTCTCGTTGGGGTTGCCGGAATCGGCCACGAAGCGCCCTTTCTGGCACAGCACGAGCCGGGCTCGTCGGCAGGTTGCCGGAGCGGCTGCGGCATGTTGCGTTGGTAAGCCTTGATCAGCGTTGCTCAGCGTCTTCCCGGGCGGTCCCCACGATCGGGGCGGGATTGTCTTCCAGTCTACCGGTAGCGCTGACATCGATGGGGGTTTGCGGGCCACTGAGTCCGCATGTGCCGCCCGGAAACGGCCTCGCCCGACTCCCGATATGCGGATGGGGGCTCCAGAGGCCCCACGAGGGCACTCAGCGCTTCCGGCCGTCAACCCTTGGCTACTTAGGAGTCAGGTGGCGATTCGCAACCGCGTCCGACGGCACGACGAAGCGGGCATCCGGCCCGCGAACGCGGTGCTCGGACGCCCGGATGTGATGTCGCTCACGTATGTGTGGCGAGGCGGAAAAAGCCCCCGGATCACCCGTACGTGTCGCCCGGACCGGTGCTTCCCGGGGCGCGCAGCGGCCCGTAGCGGCGGGCCGGACCGGTCGGTCCGACGACCTTGATCAGCCGCACGGTGCCGTGCCCGAGATCGTCGTTGAGACGGGCCACCAGCGTCGGCGCCAGCAGCCGCAGATTGGTCGCCCAGGCCGTCGAGTCGCAGCGCACCACCAGCACGCGCTCGTCCTCGTCGTAGCGCTCCGGCTCGCAGTGCTTGGCGACGTCCTCGCCGACGATCTCCGGCCAGCGCCCCATCACCCCGCCGACCGCCGCCGGGGCCTCCCAGCCGCGCTCGGTCAGCAGCCGGTTGATCGCCGCGCCCAGCGCCATCGGGTCACGCCGGTCGCCGCGCGCGCCGGAGCGCAGGCCCCCGCGCCGCGCCTGCTTCTTCTGCTGCGCCGCGTCCCCACGCGCGCGTGCCGCCTCCCGGGCCGCGCGCAGCGCCACACGCGCCAGGTCGACGCCCGACGGCTCGGGGTCCTTGCCGGTGCCGCCGGCGGGCGGCTGCTGTCCGCTCACGCGCGCTCCACCGTCCCCTCGGACACCGCGAACCGCGCGCCCGCCAGCACGTGCGGCACGTCGTCGTCGACGGCGGCCGTCACCAGCACCTGCTCACCGGGGGCCACCAGCTCTGCCAGCCGCTCCCGGCGGCGCGCGTCCAGCTCGGCGAAGACGTCGTCGAGCACCAGCACCGGCTCGTTGCCCTCGGCCCGCAGCAGGTCGTACGAGGCGAGCCGCAGCGCCAGCGCGTACGACCACGACTCGCCGTGCGACGCGTAACCCTTGGCGGGCATCTGGCCCAGCTTGAGCAGCAGGTCGTCACGGTGCGGGCCGACCAGCGTGACCCCGCGCTCGATCTCCTGCTTGCGGACCTCCGCGAGCGCGGCGATCAGCTGCTCGAAGAGGTCCTCACGGGAGTGCGCCTCACCGGGCGCCGACGGCTTGTACTCCAGCGCCACCGGACCGCCGCCGGGCGCCAGCTGCTCGTACGCCTTGTCGGCCAGCGGCTGCAGCGCGGCCAGCAGGTCCAGGCGCTGCGCCAGCAGCTCGGCGCCCGCGCGGGCGAGGTGCTGGTCCCACACGTCGAGCGTGGACAGGTCCAGGGTGCGGCCGCCGTGCCGGCGGGCCAGCGCCGCCGACTTCAGCAGCGTGTTGCGCTGCTTGAGCACCCGGTCGTAGTCGGAGCGCACGCCCGCCATGCGCGGGGAGCGCGCCGTGATCAGCTCGTCCAGGAAGCGCCGGCGCTCACCCGGGTCGCCCTTGACCAGCGCGAGGTCCTCGGGCGCGAACAGCACCGTCCGTACGATGCCCAGCACGTCACGCGGCCTGACCTGCGAGGACCGGTTGATGCGGGCACGGTTGGCGCGGCCCGGGTTGAGCTCCAGCTCGACCAGCTGCTGCCGGTCGCCCTGGCGGACCTGGGCCCTCACGATCGCGCGGTCGGCTCCCATGCGCACCAGCGGCGCGTCCGAGGACACCCGGTGGCTGCCGAGGGTGGCGAGGTAGCCGACCGCCTCGACGAGGTTCGTCTTGCCCTGCCCGTTCGGACCGACGAAGGCCGTCACCCCGGGGTCGAGCGGGACCTCGACCCGGGGGTAGGAGCGGAAGTCGGCCAGCGACAGATGCATGACGTGCATGGTCGTTCCGCCGACCTCCTCCGGCGTTGTGGACCGCCGCGCGGTCCTGTGAACATCGGTCCTGTGGACGGGTTGACGTCCCTGTGGACTACTTCTTCTCGACCGCGTGGCCGCCGAACTGGTTGCGCAGCGCCGCGATCATCTTCATCTGCGGCGAGTCCTCCTGACGCGAGGCGAACCGCGCGAACAGCGAGGCGGTGATCGCCGGCAGCGGGACCGCGTTGTCGATGGCGGCCTCCACAGTCCAGCGTCCCTCACCGGAGTCCTGTGCATAACCCCGGAGCTCGTCCAGGTGCTCGTCCTCGTCGAGGGCGTTGACCGCCAGGTCGAGCAGCCAGGAGCGGATGACGGTGCCCTCCTGCCAGGAGCGGAACACCTCCCGGACGTCGGTCACCGAGTCGACCTTCTCCAGCAGCTCCCAGCCCTCGGCGTAGGCCTGCATCATGGCGTACTCGATGCCGTTGTGGACCATCTTCGCGAAGTGGCCCGCGCCGACCTTGCCCGCGTGCACCGAGCCGAAGTCGCCCTCCGGCTTGAGGGCGTCGAATATCGGCTGCACCTTGGCGACGTCCTCCTTGGAGCCGCCGTACATCAGCGCGTAGCCGTTCTCCAGGCCCCAGACGCCGCCGGAGACGCCGCAGTCGACGAAGCCGATGCCCTTGGCCGCCAGCTCCGCGGCGTGCTTCTCGTCGTCGGTCCAGCGGGAGTTGCCGCCGTCCACGACGACGTCGCCGGGCTCCAGCAGCTCGGCCAGCTCGTCGACGGTGGACTGGGTCGCCGCACCGGCCGGGACCATCACCCACACCACGCGGGGACCGCTGAGCTTGTCCACAAGCTCCTGCAGGCTGTGGACGTCGGCGAGGTCCGGGTTGCGGTCGTAACCGACGACGGTGTGGCCTGCGCGGCGCAGCCGCTCGCGCATGTTGCCGCCCATCTTGCCGAGACCGACGAGACCGAGCTCCATCAGATGTGTTCCTTAAGGTTGCGACGGGACGTGCCGGCACTTGTCGTACCGGCGTCCGAGCCTAAACCCGGACGCTCGCGCACATCTGTGGGCATACGCGCTCACACGCCCGTCCCCACCTGCGGCTTCGCCGCCGCCGTGGATCAGCCGCTGAGCCGCACCGGCATGATCAGGTACTTGTAGGCCTCGTCCGCCTCCGCGTCCATCGCCGGGCGGCCGCTGAGCAGCGCCGGCTTGGTGGACGTGGTGAACGACAGCTGGGCCACCGGGGAGTCGATGGCGCTCAGGCCGTCCAGCAGGAACGTCGGGTTGAAGGCGATGGAGATGTCGTCGCCCTCGAGCTGGGCGTCGACCCTTTCCACAGCCTGTGCGTCGTCGCTGGAACCCGCCTCCAGGATCAGCACGCCCTGCTCGAAGCTCAGCCGCACCGGGGTGTTGCGCTCGGCGACCAGGGCCACGCGCTTCACGGCCTCCACGAAGGGAGCGGTCTCGATCACGGCGACGCTGTTGAACTCCGTCGGGAACAGCGTGCGGTACTTCGGGAGGTCGCCCTCCAGCAGACGCGTGGTGGTGCGGCGGCCGGCGCCCTCGAAGCCGATCAGGCCCTCACCGGCGCCGGAGCCGGACAGCGCCAGGGTGACCTGGTCGCCGCTGGTCAGCGCCTTGGCCGTGTCCAGCAGGGTCTTCGCGGGCACCAGGGCGACCGCGGACGCCTCCGGGTTCTCCGGCTTCCACAGGAACTCGCGGACCGCGAAGCGGTAGCGGTCGGTGGAGGCCAGCGTCACCGTGTCGCCCTCGATCTCGATGCGCACACCGGTGAGGACGGGCAGGGTGTCGTCACGGCCGGCCGCGATGGCGACCTGCTGCACGGCGGAGGCGAAGACCTCGCCGGGGACCGTGCCCGTCGCGTTCGGCATCTGCGGCAGGGCCGGGTACTCCTCCACAGGCAGTGTGTGGAGTGTGAACCGCGAGGAGCCGCACACGACCGTCGCCCGCACACCGTCCGTGGAGATCTCCACAGGGCGGTTGGGCAGGGCGCGGGAGATGTCGGCGAGCAGGCGGCCGGAGACCAGGACCGTGCCCTCCTCCTCGACCTCGGCCTCGACCGACACGCGCGCGGAGACCTCGTAGTCGAAGCTGGACAGGCTCAGCTGGCCGTCGTCGGCCTTGAGCAGCAGGCCGGCGAGGACAGGCGCCGGCGGACGGGCCGGGAGGCTGCGAGCCGCCCAGGCCACTGCCTCCGCGAGTACGTCGCGTTCCACCCGGATCTTCACTGTTGCCGCCTCCTGCTGTTGCCGGCGCTTCTCGCCCTGCCTGGCTTCGTCGTCTGACTCGGTGTCGTCGGCCCCTCGGAGGGGAAGGACACCGGGGTCCAGTCTGACGCACCGCACTGACAGTAGGTGCCGGTCGGGGTCAAGTCGTGACGAGTGGCAGTCGGGGCCGGGACAGCGAGTTGTGCACAGGACCCCCTTCGAAACGAATTCCTCGCTCTCTCTAGTCGGGAGTAGTAGTAGGGCCTGTGGATACCGTGGATAACCTCGTTTGCGCAGCTCAGCGCCAGTTTTTTGTCCACGGGTCCTGTGGGCGGGGGCGGTGGACAACCGGGCCTCGCTGTGGAGAACGGAAAGTTCTGCACATCCCGTGCACAGGGGAGGCCGAGTTCTCCCCAGACGCGTCCCCAGGTTCGGGGCCCTTTCCCACAGCCCCCTCCGGCACCTCGGTGTGACGCCTTTCACTCGGGGCGGTGAGAAGGCGCGTCGCGTTGCCGAACAGTGGACAGGCATGTGGAGAAGCAGCCGATCACTGGGGACAACCGGCCGCAGCCTGTGGGAAGCCCGTGGACAACTTGATGCACAGGCTGTGGATCAAGCCGTCGTCCACAGTCTGTGGAGATCGTTCGTCCACGGATCCACAGGCAGGTGACCTGCGCAGACAGCTTCTCACCAGGGGTGGCTGTGGACGGCGTCGGGACAACTTTCCGGTCCCCAGCGTGTGGACGGGAAAAAGTCGCCGAATCTGTGGAGGAAGGCCGTAACCCGCGGCGGAAATCGAACAGCGCGCGGGGCCGGCGTCGCGGGGTGGGTGTCCGCCGGCGCTCGCCGGGGCGTCCGTCGTGGGTCGCCGGGGCGTCCGGAGCACGAGGAAGTGCGCGCCTGGGACACGAAGCAGGGCGTCCGGAGCGCGCGAAAGGCGCCCCCGGATCTCTCTCCGGGGGCGCCCTCAGGGGTGCGTGCGGGCCGTCAGCCGGCCTTGATGCGGTTGGTCAGCTCGGTGACCTGGTTGTAGATCGAGCGCCGCTCGGCCATCAGATTGCGGATCTTCCGGTCGGCGTGCATCACCGTCGTGTGGTCCCGGCCGCCGAACAGCGCGCCGATCTTCGGCAGCGACAGGTCCGTCAGCTCACGGCACAGGTACATGGCGATCTGCCGGGCGGTCACCAGCGCGCGGCCGCGCGAGGTGCCGCACAGGTCCTCGACGGTGAGCCCGAAGTAGTCGGCGGTCGCGCTCATGATGGCCGTCGAGGTGATCTCCGGGGCCGAGTCGTCGCCCCCGGGCATCAGGTCCTTGAGGACGATCTCCGTGAGCCCCAGGTCCACCGGCTGCCGGTTGAGCGACGCGAAGGCCGTCACCCGGATCAGCGCGCCCTCCAGCTCGCGGATGTTGCGCGAGATCCGGGAGGCGATGAACTCCAGCACCTCCGGCGGGGCGTTGAGCTGCTCCTGCACCGCCTTCTTGCGCAGGATCGCGATGCGGGTCTCCAGCTCCGGCGGCTGGACGTCGGTGATCAGACCCCACTCGAAACGGTTCCGCAGCCGGTCCTCCAGCGTCACCAGCTGCTTGGGCGGCCGGTCGGAGGACAGCACGATCTGCTTGTTGGCGTTGTGGAGGGTGTTGAACGTATGGAAGAACTCCTCCTGCGTCGACTCCTTGTCCGCCAGGAACTGGATGTCGTCGACGAGCAGGATGTCCATCTCGCGGTAGCGCTTGCGGAAGCTGTCGCCCTTGCCGTCGCGGATGGAGTTGATGAACTCGTTGGTGAACTCCTCGGAGCTCACGTACCGCACGCGCGTGCCCGGGTAGAGGCTCCGCGCGTAGTGCCCGATGGCGTGCAGCAGATGCGTCTTGCCGAGGCCGGACTCCCCGTAGATGAACAGGGGGTTGTACGCCTTCGCCGGCGCCTCCGCGACGGCCACCGCGGCCGCGTGCGCGAAGCGGTTGGACGCGCCGATGACGAACGTGTCGAAGAGGTACTTCGGGTTCAGCCGCGCGGTCGGCTCGCCGGGACCCGTCGCCGGGGCGGGCTGCGCCGCCAGCGGGCCGGGCGCGCCGGTCGTCGGCAGGTTCGGGCCGACCGGTCCGCCGCGGTGGACGTGCCCGGAGCCGGGCGGCGGCTCGGGCAGGTCGCGGCGGCGGTCGTCGCGCTGGTCGTAGTCGCCGCGGGACGCCTCGTAGTCGGACCGCTGGTCGTAGGACGGGCGCTCCACAGGCTGGGGACGGTAGTCCTGGGAGGACGGACCGCCGTAGGAGTCGGAGCCGTACGAGTCCTTGGTGCCGTACGGGTCCTGCGAACCGTACGCGTCCTGCTGGGAGCCGTAGGAGTCCTGGGACGGCGAGGCGTACGGGTCGCGGTCGGGGAAGCCGAGCCGCTGCTGCTGCCAGCCGTAGTCGTCCTGCGGGGGACGCGGCCAGGAGCCGGGCTCGGGGCGCTGGTACTCCGACGGGTAGGCCGGGCGCGCCGAGGGCAGCTGGTCGTCCGGCCGGCCCTGCTGCTGGTCGCCGCGGCGGCGGTCGTATCCGCCGTACGGCTCACGGTCCTGGTACGGCTCGCGGTCCTGGCGGTCGCGGTGGTCCGGACGCTCGCGGTGGTCCGGACGCTCCTGGTGCGCGGAGGGCAGCTCCGGCTCCTCGTAGCGCGGCTGCGGACGGGGAGCGGGCGCGGGCGTGGCCGGCGGCTCACCCGCGGTCTCGTCGACCGTGATCGCGATGCGGATCGGGCGGCCGCACTCGCGGCTCAGGCTCTCGCTGACGACCGGGGCCAGACGGCCCTCGAGCACGCCCTTGGCGAACTCGTTCGGCACGGCGAGCAGCGCGGTGTCGGCGACCAGGGCGAGCGGCTGGCAGCGCCGGATCCAGTGTTCGTCCTTGCTCTCGACACCTTGACCACGGCCCTCGCCGAGCAGTTGCTCCAGTACGCGTGGCCACACTGCGGCAAGATCGGCAGGTACGTCAGCCACAGGGCACGCTCTCTCACAGGTCCCTCGATCGTGTGATCCGGGGGACGGGTCGGGATGTAAATCGGGTGGTGGAGGGTCAAGGGAACGAATCGGAGTCCAGTCACGGTAGTCAGCGCGACCGGTACGGTTCAAGTTGTTGTCCCCAGGCTGTGGACAAGTGTCTCCTGGCGGCCGTCGGTTTGACCGAATGGCGCAGCCGCGCGTACCGTAACCAGGTCGAGTTGTCGATGGCTGCTGCCGCCTGCCTCCGATGGGCACAGATCGCGCAAGATGATCGGTCAGCGGTGCACTCGGGCGTAACGCGAGCTACTCGTGGGCGCACGGTGACAGCCAGGACGGCACCCCGCAAACACCGATTCTTTCTGGAGCCCCCGAGTGAGCAAGCGCACCTTCCAGCCGAACAACCGTCGTCGCGCCAAGACCCACGGCTTCCGGCTGCGTATGCGCACCCGTGCCGGCCGCGCGATTCTCGCGTCCCGCCGCAGCAAGGGTCGCGCCCGTCTGTCCGCCTGATCCCGGTCAGGTCATGACGTCGTGCTGCCCACCGACAACCGGCTGAGGCGGCGCGAGGACTTCGCGACCGCGGTACGACGAGGACGCCGGGCCGGGCGCCAGCACCTCGTCGTCCATCTTCGTAGCGGTGCAACGGACCCGCATGCGCCTGGGGAGAGCGCTCCCCCGGCGCGTGCGGGTTTCGTCGTGAGCAAGGCCGTGGGCGGAGCGGTGGTGCGCAACAAGGTGAAGCGGAGGCTTCGCCATCTGATGCGCGAGCGAATGGACCAGCTGCCCCCCGGTAGCCTGGTAGTGGTACGAGCGCTGCCCCCCGCGGGCGACGCCGACCACGCACAGCTGGCCCGAGACCTGGACGCCGCTCTGCAGCGGCTGCTGGGAGGGGGCGCGCGATGAAGTACCCGCTGCTGGCACTGATCAAGCTCTACCAGTGGACGATCAGTCCGCTGCTGGGCCCGGTGTGCAAGTACTACCCGTCGTGCTCCCACTACGGCTACACGGCCATCGACCGGCACGGTGCCGTCAAGGGAACAGCACTCACGGCCTGGCGCATCCTGCGGTGCAATCCGTGGTCGCTGGGCGGTGTGGACCATGTCCCGCCGCGCAAGCGCCCGCGGTGGCACGAAATGCTGCGTAACGCCTGGCGTGCACGCAAGGGCGGGACCTCCGCCGCCGAACCGGCCACCGAGGGACAGGCTTCTCCCACAAGTCCTACGAGTCCGTCGGGCCCGGCCGCAGAGACCCCGTCCCATGCCCAAGGAGCATGATTAGTGGACACGATTGCCAGCCTCTTCAGCTTCATCACGACACCTGTCTCCTGGGTCATCGTCCAGTTCCACAGCGTGTACGGCTCCATCTTCGGGCCTGACACAGGATGGGCCTGGGGCCTGTCCATCGTGTCCCTGGTGATTCTCATCCGCATCTGCCTGATCCCGCTCTTCGTGAAGCAGATCAAGGCGACGCGCGCCATGCAGACGCTCCAGCCGGAGATGAAGAAGATCCAGGAGCGCTACAAGAACGACAAGCAGCGCCAGTCCGAAGAGATGATGAAGCTCTACAAGGAGACGGGCACCAACCCGCTCTCCTCGTGTCTTCCCATCCTGGCGCAGTCGCCGTTCTTCTTCGCGCTGTACCACGTGCTCAACGGCATCGCGTCGAACAAGACCATCGGCGTGATCAACGACAGCCTGCTGGAGAGCGCCCAGAAGGCCCACATCTTCGGCGCCCCGCTCGCCGCGAAGTTCACGGACAGCCCCGAGAAGGTCGAGGCGCTCAACTCGTCGCTGACCGACGTGCGCGTCGTCACGGCGATCATGATCGTTCTGATGTCGCTGTCGCAGTTCTACACGCAGCGCCAGCTGATGACGAAGAACGTCGACACCACGGTGAAGACGCCGTTCATGCAGCAGCAGAAGATGCTGATGTACGTCTTCCCCGTCATCTTCGCCGTCTTCGGCATCAACTTCCCCGTCGGTGTCCTCGTCTACTGGCTGACCACCAACGTGTGGACCATGGGCCAGCAGATGTACGTCATCCACAACAACCCGACCCCGGGTTCCAAGGCCCAGGCCGCCTACCTCGAGCGCCTCTCCAAGCACGTCGCCAAGCACGGCAAGACCCGCAACCGCCGGGAGCGCGCCATCGTCAAGGCGATCGTCGCGAAGGGCCGCGACCGCAACGAGTACGAGCGCAAGTTCATCAACGGCCTCAACAAGGCGGGACTCGCCGCCCAGTCCGACGGCACCGTGATCAAGAGCGAGAGCAGTGCCGCCGCCCAGGCCGAGGGTGGTACGACGACGGCCACCGCCGCCCCCAAGCGGCAGCAGCCCAAGCGGCAGCCCAAGTCCAAGCGCCACAACCCCGGCGCGGCCAAGCCGGCGGGGGAACCCACCTCGCTGACCAAGGCCGACGACCCGCAGGACGCCAAGCCGTCCGGCGGTAACGGCAACGCCAAGCCCGCCGGCAACGGCTCCACGCGCAGCAGGGCCCAGTCCGGACAGCGCAAGGGCCCGCAGCGGCCCAAGTCCCCGTCGAAGAAGTAAGAAGGAGTCCATCCCGTGACGGAAGGCACCACTGCGGCCGCTGCCGAGGGCGCAGACACCCTGACCCGCCTCGAGCAGGAGGGCGAGATCGCGGCGGACTACCTCGAGGGTCTGCTCGACATCGCCGATCTCGACGGCGACATCGACATGGACGTCGAGGCCGACCGCGCCTCTGTCTCGATCATCAGTGACACGGGCAGCCGCGATCTGCAGAAGCTCGTGGGCCGTGACGGCGAGGTGCTGGAGGCTCTCCAGGAGCTCACGCGCCTCGCGGTCCACCGGGAGACCGGCGACCGCAGCCGTCTGATGCTCGACATCGCCGGCTACCGCGCCCGCAAGCGCACCGAGCTCGCCGACCTCGGCGCCAAGGCCGCGGCCGAGGCCCAGAGCAGCGGACAGCCCGTGCGGCTCGACCCGATGACCCCGTTCGAGCGCAAGGTCGTGCACGACGCGGTCAAGGCGGCCGGCCTGCGCAGCGAGTCCGAGGGCGAGGAGCCGCAGCGCTTCGTCGTCGTGCTTCCCGCCTGATCGGCTCCACCGTTCCACCGGCCCCGTCTGTTGCGCAGGCGGGGCCGCTCTTTGTCAGCCTGGTAGTTCTGGTTCTGGTGTCGGCGCCCCGCGCCGGCACGGTACGGAAGGACGGTCCCCCGTGACGGAGGCAGCGGAGCTTCCCCCCGCGCCCGAGCAGGCCCGTGAGGTGTTCGGTGAACGCTTCGCGGACGCGGTCCGGTACGCCGAGCTGCTCGCCGAGGCGGGCGTGCAGCGCGGTCTGATCGGACCGCGCGAGGTGCCCCGCCTGTGGGAGCGGCATCTGCTGAACTGCGCGGTGCTCTCGGAGGTCGTGCCCGAGGGCGTCACCGTGTGCGACGTCGGCTCGGGGGCCGGTCTGCCGGGCATCCCGCTGGCGTTGGTCCGGGAGGACCTGAAGATCACCCTGCTGGAGCCGCTGCTCCGCCGTACCAACTTCCTGACCGAGGTCGTGGAGCTGCTCGGCCTGGATCACGTGACCGTGGTACGGGGACGCGCCGAGGAGGTCATGGGCAAGCTGCCTCCCGTGCATGTGGTGACCGCCCGCGCCGTGGCGCCGCTCGACCGTCTGGCCACCTGGGGCATCCCCCTGCTGCGGCCGTACGGGGAGATGCTCGCGCTCAAGGGCGACACCGCGGAGGAGGAGCTGAAGAGCGCCGCCACCGCACTGACCAAGCTCGGCGCCGTGACCACGTCGATCGTGCACGTGGGCGAGGGCGTCGTGGATCCCATGTCCACGGTGGTGCGGGTCGAGGTCGGGGAGAGCCCCGGCGGTGTGCGCTTCGCCGCCAAGCGCGCCAAGGCCGCCCGCACCGGACGGGCCCGGCGCCGACGCGGATAGCCGTATCTCCCTCGCCGTGGAGAGCGAGGGGTCCCGTATGACGACGACACATGTGGGGACGACGCGCCCGGTCCTCGGGACCGGGCGTACGTACTCCACACAAGCTGCCTCACCCACACATGCCGGAGTGTCGCGGCAGCGCCGCCTCCGCCGCTGTGCATCGTGTTTCACGTGAAACGTCGCTCACTGCTGCACGGCATCATCAGTCGGGGCCGCGCTGCGGCCGAACCTCGTGAACGGAAGCCCCTGGGCTCCCTCGGCGAGAACTCTGCTCCACGCGAGTCGCCTCCCCCCTCACGGGGCACGGAGATGTCCACAGAGGTGGATTTCTCCACAGAACGTCAGGCCTCACTGGTTCGCGACCCCGAAGGCATGGGAGGCTCTGTTCATTGCGAGCCTGAAGTCGAGGAGAGTGAATCCTTGCGGTCCGACGCCAACATCGCGGGACCGATGACCGATCCGGTCCCCGGTCCCCGTACCGAATCGATGGGGGCGGATGTTTCACGTGAAACACCGCCTCCGATGGACGACACTCCCATCGGTCGCGCTGCCCAACTGGCGGTGGAGGCTCTGGGCCGTGCCGGTGAGGGGCTGCCGCGACCCGAGCAGACCCGCGTCATCGTGGTCGCCAACCAGAAGGGCGGTGTCGGGAAGACGACGACCACCGTCAACTTGGCCGCCTCGCTCGCTCTGCACGGCGCCCGCGTCCTGGTGATCGACCTCGACCCGCAGGGCAATGCGTCCACCGCCCTGGGGATCGACCACCACGCCGAGGTGCCCTCCATCTACGACGTACTGGTGGAGAGCAAGCCTCTGGCCGAGGTCGTCCAGCCCGTCCCCGATGTCGAGGGCCTCTTCTGTGCCCCCGCCACCATCGATCTCGCCGGTGCGGAGATCGAGCTGGTGTCGCTGGTGGCGCGGGAGAGCCGGCTGCAGCGGGCCATCCAGGCCTACGAGCAGCCGCTGGACTACATCCTCATCGACTGTCCGCCGTCGCTCGGCCTCCTCACGGTCAATGCGCTCGTGGCCGGCCAGGAGGTGCTCATCCCGATCCAGTGCGAGTACTACGCACTGGAGGGCCTCGGGCAGCTGCTGCGGAACGTCGACTTGGTGCGGGGCCATCTCAACCCGGCCCTGCATGTCTCGACGATCCTGCTCACCATGTACGACGGCCGGACCCGGCTCGCCTCCCAGGTTGCCGAGGAGGTGCGCACCCACTTCGGCGACGAGGTTCTGCGCACCAGCATTCCCCGCTCCGTCCGTATCTCCGAGGCACCGAGCTACGGACAGACGGTGCTGACTTACGATCCTGGATCGAGCGGTGCTCTCTCGTACTTCGAGGCGGCACGCGAGATCGCGCTGAGGGGCGTCGGCGTCCGGTACGACGCGTCGCAGGCACACATCGGCGCACAGCAGACTGATCCGAACATGGTGGAGGGCGTGCAGTGAGTGAGCGACGGAGGGGGCTGGGTCGTGGGCTCGGAGCACTGATCCCCGCTGCCCCGACAGAGAAGACGGTGCCGCCGGCCGCACTGGGCGGGACGGCCTCCCCGTCGCCCGCAGCGGTCCCGGTGCTGCCGAACGAGCGCGGAGTGGCAGCCGCGAAGGTCGCCACCCTGGCCTCTGTTTCACGTGAAACAGAAGACACCGCGACGGCGAACCCCTCGGTGCCGGCCGCGCCGATGGGCGCTCACTTCGCCGAGATCCCGCTCGACTCCATCACGCCGAACCCGCGGCAGCCCCGTGAGGTCTTCGACGAGGACGCCCTGGCCGAGCTGATCACCTCCATCAAGGAGGTCGGTCTGCTCCAGCCCGTCGTCGTACGACAGGTGGGCGGCGGCCGCTACGAGCTCATCATGGGTGAGCGCCGGTGGCGCGCCTGCCGCGAGGCCGGTCTGGAGGCCATCCCGGCGATCGTGCGCGCCACGGACGACGAGAAGCTCCTCCTGGACGCGCTGCTGGAGAACCTGCACCGCGCGCAGCTGAACCCGCTGGAAGAGGCCGCCGCCTACGACCAGCTGCTCAAGGACTTCAACTGCACGCACGACCAGCTGGCCGACCGCATCGGCCGGTCCCGGCCGCAGGTGTCCAACACCCTCCGTCTGCTGAAGCTGTCCCCGACCGTGCAGCGTCGTGTGGCCGCCGGAGTCCTGTCCGCCGGACACGCCCGTGCGCTGCTCTCCGTCGAGGACTCCGAGGAACAGGACCGGCTGGCCCACCGCATCGTGGCCGAGGGCCTCTCCGTGCGGGCCGTGGAAGAGATCGTGACCCTGATGGGCTCGCGGCCGCAGAAGGCTCAGCGCTCCAAGGGGCCGCGCGCGGGCGCCCGGGTCTCCCCGGCCCTGTCCGAACTGGCGACGCGACTCTCCGACCGCTTCGAGACGCGGGTGAAGGTCGACCTCGGCCAGAAGAAGGGCAAGATCACCGTCGAGTTCGCCTCGATGGAGGACCTGGAGCGCATCCTCGGCACCCTCGCCCCGGGAGAGGGCCCAGTGCTCCAGAACAGCCTCGTGGACGAGGACGACACCGAGGAGACCGACTCCTGAGAAGTCGGCTCCGCTTGGTCTGACAGTCGCCAGGGCGGACCGTGTCCGGTACCTACCGGAACACGGTCCGCCCTTTGCCTTGTGCCGGTATCGAGGGAATCGCTTCGTGGATACGATGCGTTCGTATATGGCGCATCCACCCGGCAACACCTCTGAGAGCTAGGCAGGGGCCATGCGAATGACGAGCCGCACCGGATTGATGAGCGCAGGGCTGGGGGTGGGCGTCGTCAGCGGCTTCATCGGCAGCCTGCTCAGAGAACGGAGTGCTCTGACCGCCGCCCGTGTGGCAGCGGGCGAAGGAAGCGAGGAACAGCCTTCATGGGCCGTCGGCTCGTACCGCTCACGCTGGACAACCTTCCGGACCTCCCCCAGCGCTGCCGGTCGTGTGTCTTCTGGGAGCTCGACCCCGTCAGCGGCGAAGCAGCGGTAAAGGCGGGCACCGCGGCGCTGGAGAAGGAGTCGTGGATCTCGGCCGTCCTGCTCGACTGGGGCTCCTGCGGTCGCGTCGTCTATGTGGACGAGGTCCCCGTCGGCTACGTCCTCTACGCGCCTCCGGCCTATGTGCCGCGTTCCATGGCGTTCCCTACCAGCCCGGTGTCCCCCGACGCGGTCCAGCTGATGACCGCGTTCATCCTGCCCGACTACCAAGGACAGGGCCTCGGCCGCGTGATCGTGCAGACGGTGGCGAAGGATCTCCTGCGCCGAGGGTTCAAGGCGATCGAAGCCTTCGGCGACGCCCGGTGGAAGGAACCGGCCTGTGTGCTCCCCGCGGACCATCTGCTCGCCGTGGGCTTCAAGACCGTCCGTCAGCACCACGCCTATCCGCGGCTGCGTCTGGAGCTGAGGTCGACGCTCTCCTGGAAGGAAGACGTGGAGATGGCGCTCGACCGGCTGCTGGGGGCCGTGCAGAAGGAGCCGGCCCTGCGTCCGCTCTGACTCCGCTCACACGAATGGGCCGACCCAAGAGGGTCGGCCCATTCGTGTTTCACGTGAAACATGCACCGCCGTGGTGGCGGCTCACCGCATTACTCGGCGATGAAGTCCTCGAGGTCGCGGACGATCGCGGCCTTCGGCTTGGCACCGACGATGGTCTTGGCGACCTCGCCACCCTGGTAGACGTTCAGGGTCGGGATGGACATGACGCCGTACTTGGCGGCCGTGCCCGGGTTCTCGTCGATGTTGAGCTTGACGACCTCGATCTTGTCTCCGTACTCGGCAGCGATGGCCTCGAGGGACGGAGCGATCTGACGGCACGGACCGCACCAGGCGGCCCAGAAGTCCACCAGGACGGGCTTGTCGCTCTTGAGGACGTCCTGCTCGAAGGAGTCGTCGGTCACGTTCTTCAGGGTGCCGGCCACGGCGGGCTCCTTAATCGTTGGTACGTGGGGAGAGGGGTCAGACAGTGGTCTTCTCGGGCTCGGCCTTCTCCTCGTCGGCGAGAGCGGCGAGGTAGCGCTCCGCGTCGAGGGCAGCCGAACAGCCGGTACCGGCCGCGGTGATCGCCTGGCGGTAGGTGTGGTCCACCACGTCACCGGCCGCGAAGACGCCCGTGACGTTGGTGCGCGTCGAGGGTGCGTCGACCTTCAGGTAGCCCTCCTCGTCCAGATCGAGCTGGCCCTTGAAGAGCTCGGTCCGCGGGTCGTGACCGATCGCGATGAACAGGCCGGTCACCGCCAGGTCGGAGAGTTCACCGGTCTTGACGTTGCGCAGCTTCAGCCCCGAGAGCTTCTGGTCGCCCAGAATCTCCGCGATCTCGCTGTCCCAGACGAACGAGATCTTCGGGTCGGCGAAAGCGCGCTCCTGCATCGCCTTGGAGGCGCGCAGAGTGTCACGGCGGTGGACGATCGTCACCGACTTGGCGAAGCGCGACAGGAAGGTCGCCTCCTCCATGGCGGTGTCACCGCCGCCGATGACGGCGATGTCCTGGTCCTTGAAGAAGAAGCCGTCACAGGTGGCGCACCACGAGACACCGCGCCCGGAGAGGGCGTCCTCGTTCGGCAGCCCGAGCTTGCGGTGCTGTGAACCGGTCGTCACGATCACGGCCTTGGCCTTGTGGACCGTGCCGGCGGTGTCCGTGACGGTCTTGATCTCACCGGTCAGGTCAGCAGCCACGACGTCGTCCGGAACGAGCTCGGCGCCGAAGCGCTCCGCCTGGGCCCGCATGTTGTCCATAAGCTCCGGGCCCATGATGCCGTCCTGGAATCCGGGGAAGTTCTCTACCTCGGTGGTGTTCATCAGCGCACCGCCGGCGGTGACAGCGCCCTCGAACACGAGGGGCTTCAGCGACGCACGGGCGGTGTAGAGCGCCGCCGTGTAGCCGGCGGGCCCCGAGCCGATGATGATCACGTTACGGACGTCGCTCACGGCTGAATTCCTCGTCTCTGGTCTGGCGTCATTCGACCGGTGGGAGCTTCTTTCGGAACTCTCACCCCACCCAACGGATCCTAAGGGGCCCGCATTCCCGCCGTGCCCGGGCACACGCGGAAGGCGCTCCGGCGGGCACGCCGGGGCCACACACCGTACGGGATACCACGCAGAGCCAAGACCACGCGTCCGCGGTCAGCGCGCGTAGGAATGCTTCAGCAGCACCTTCGCGGTGGTGGACGGAGAGGTGTTCTCCACGCAGGTCGCGTCGACGACATAGGCGGTCACCCGCGTGGCGTCGGAGGCGTCGGGCAGTACGACCAGCAGAGCGGTCCTGCCCTGGTACACACCCTGCTCGGTGGCCAGCGCGGCGTCGTTGCGGCCGATGCCCTCCTGGACGCACTTCGGGACCTCGGGCTTCGTCAGCACCCTGGGGTTCGCAGCGGAGGAGTCCGACTCCGTGCCGAAGGTATGGGGGGAGCGGGCTCCCTTGTTCTGCTCCGGGCTGCGTGCGAGGAGATCGTCGACCTTCTTCTCCAGCCTGCCCGCGGAGAAGGTGTCTGCGGCGGTCGTCGTCCGCTGCTCGTCGTCCGGTCCCCCGCCACCGTTCAGCGGCGACAGCACCACGGAGCCGAGACCGAGAGCGGCCACGGCGAATGCCGCCCCCAGGACGGCCCGGCGGCTCCTGCCACGCAGGCGCGGCTTGCGGCCCGGCCCTGTGGCCGAGGAGCGGGGGCGGCCCGCGGGACGGTCGGAGGAGGGCGCCGATGTTTCACGTGAAACATGGAGCGGTTCCCCGTCGGCCGCCGCTGCCGGGGCGGTGACGTTCTCGTCGTCGCCGTCGGTCACGGGGGCCGTGGCGTGCAGCAGGGCCTCGGCGGCCAGCGCCGCGTCGATGCGCCCCGCGACGTCCGCCGGCATGCGCGGCGGACCGGGAACCGTGCCGAGCAGTCCCCGGATCTCCTCCAGGGAGGCGTGGACGTCGGCGCAGAGCTCGCACCGGTCCAGATGCCTGCGGATGTCGTCCCTGCGGTCCGCCGGGAGGAGACCTTCGGTGAGGTCGGAGATCTCCGCGACGTCCGGGTGTTCCGCCTTGTCGGTCGTCGACGTCACGCTCGCCCACCTCCGCCCTTCACTGCAGCCGGGTCGTTCGATCCTGTGTCGGGTGGGTCCGGTCGCCGTGGACCCGCTGCGGGTGGGACGGATGTCCCCCCTTTCCGGTTCCGTCCGCCGCCTCTGTGGTCCTCCTCACCGGTGCCTCCCGGGCGCAGGTGGGTGAGCAGGGGCAGGAGTTTCGCGCGGCCGCGGGCACACCGGCTCTTGACCGTTCCGGTGGGCACGTCGAGGATGCGGGCCGCCTCGGCGACCGGGTAGCCCTGCATGTCCACCAGGACGAGCGCGGCCCGCTGGTCGGGAGGGAGGGTGCCCATCGCCTCGATGAGCTGCCGGTGCAGATCGTTGCGCTCCGCGGGCGCCGAGGCCGACTCGTGCGGCTCGAGCAGCTGCTCCAGACGCTCGGTGTCGTCGACCGGCGCGGTCTTCCGGGAGGCGGCCTTGCGGGCGCGGTCCAGGCAGGCGTTCACCGTGATGCGGTGCAGCCATGTCGTGACGGCCGAATGGCCGCGGAAGGTGTGGGCGGCCCGGTAGGCGGAGACGAGTGCGTCCTGGACGGCGTCAGCGGCTTCCTCGCGGTCCCCCAGCGTCCGGAGGGCCACGGCCCAGAGCCGGTCGCGGTGCCGCCGCACGATCTCGCCGAAGGCGTCGGCGTCGCCCTCGACGTGCCGGGTGAGCAGTTCCTGGTCGCTCACTCCGTCGTATGCGGCGCCGTCCGCCATCGGATCCCCTCCCTCGACGCAGCCGGCCTCAGCTGGTCACCTTGATGTCCGCGACCCGGCCACGCCACTGGCCGTCGTCGGCCTGCATGGGCAGCTCGGTCAGCCAGACCAGGAGGTAGCGGGTCTTCACCGTGTCCTTGGGCGCGAGGGAGACCGTGGTGCCCGACCCCTCGGCGACCTTGTCGTACGAGTCGAAGGAGGTCGGCCGGGACTCCGCGTCCCCGGGCGCCGCACGCAGTTCGACGGACGTGCTGCCGATGAAGGTGACGTCGACCTTGCCGACCTCCTGGGCCTTGCCGAGGTCGACGACGACTCCCACACCCGGCTTCAGCCGGCCGAAGTCGGAGCTCGCGTAGTAGCTGGTCTGCCAGTAGCTCTGCGGATCGCCGTCCAGGATCTTGGGCAGGTTCTCCGGGTACTCGGAGCCGTCCGCGCCGAACGGGTCGAAGTCGTGCAGCTCCGAGATGGCGATCGGCTTTCCGCGCACCGGCTTGGGTGCGTTCTTGTCGTCGCCGTCCGTCGTCTGGGTGTTGGTGGTGTCGTCGCCCTTGCCACCCTGGTCCATGAGCGCGTCCGCGAGCTGCCAACTGCCCAGGCCCAGCGCGGCGATCAGCAGCGCCGACACGGCCCACTTCAGCGCCTTGCCGGTGCGGCTCTGCAGCGGAGGAGGCGGCACCGGAGTCGGCTGGGTGACGCGGGGAGAGGCGGCGGGGCGACCGTAGGAGCCCTGCTGGTACGTGGTGCGCTGGTAGTCCGGCGGGGCGGTGAAAGCGGGCTCCGGAGGACGGATGCGGGGCATCTCGCCGATCGCCTTCACCAGCTCCTCGGGAGTGGTGCACGGCGACTCGTGGCGGGAAGCGGTGGCGCCGTCGTTGGCGAGGGCGCGCATGGCCAGTTCGGACAGACCGCGGTGGACGCCGGCCCGGACCTGGTCGGGCGGGATCAGACCGATGTCCTTCGGCAGACCTGACATCCCGTAGGCGTCGTTCTCGTACGGCCAGCGCTGGGTCAGCGCCGCGTACAGCAGGGCGCCGATCGACTCGGTGTCCGTGCGCTGCGGGGTGTCCGAGGCGGCCCCGCGCAGCGCGGCGTTGACGGCGAGACCGCGGATGCGCCACTGGCCGGTCGAGGTGCGCAGAACGGCGTTGGGGTTGAGGCGGAGATGGGCGAGGCCCTCACGGTGGGCCGCCGCCATGGCGCTCGAGACCTGACTGACCATCTGGTAGGCGTCGTACACCTCCAGTGGACCGGAGGCGAGGAGGGTGGTCAGCTCGGTGGCGTCGGGCAGCCATTCGTGGACGACGTAGACGAGGTCGTTCTCCTCGACGGCGTCGAGGACCTGGACGAAACGCGGGTCGCCCAGCAGGGCCGAGGAGCGGGCCGCCGCCAGCACGGACCGGGCGCGCGAGTGGTCCGCGGGCAGGACGTGCACGCCGACGGCACGGCGAAGCTTCTCGTCCACGGCACGCCAACTGCTGAACCCGTCCAGACGGGTGACGCACTCCTCAAGGCGGTAGCGTCTGGCCAGCTTGTGGCCGCTGTGCAGCTCCGGCGGCGAGGTCGTCGCGGGACCCTCGGTCCCGGTGCTCTCCTGTGCCTCGTCGTTGTCCGTGTCCCGCTCCCGGTTCTTGGCCACCCCGTCGGCCGTGGACTGGTCCGCCTCCGCGGTCAGCGACTGCTCGCCGCTGTTGTCTGCCACGTCGACGGCAGCTGTGCTCCGTTCCGCCACCGTCGTTCCCTGCCTCCCCATCCGTTGCGCGTCGGCCCGGCGTCCGTCGCGCGCAGTCCGACGCCGAACCCAATTGTGCCCACAGTCCGCCGCTATGCACGACACGCGGGGGCCGATGATGGTTGTGCGCCTACCCCCCGCCTCAGCGTCCCAGGCGTCCCCGGACCATACCGACCAGCGAGTTGACCTCCTCGATGCGCATCCGGCGCGCGGCGACGTAGAAGACGCCCAGCAGGACGGCCCCGCCGCCGAGCAGCGCGGCGAACGAACCGAGGACCTCCTGGCCCAGCACGTTGCTGATGCCGTAGCAGGCCGCGCCGCTGAGCAGGGCGGCCGGGACGGAGGCGATGCACAGGCGGGCGTAGGTCCGCAGCACCCGGGCGCCGTCCAGGTCGCCGCCCAGCCGCTTGCGCAGCCGGCGCCAGGCGACGCCGACCCCGAGGGCGTAGGCGACGCCGTACGAGGCGGCCATGCCGACGACGGCCCAGCGGGCCGGCAGCACCAGGAAGCAGAGGCCGGAGGCGACCGCGTTCGCGGCGGCCACGATGACCGTGTTGTAGAAGGGGGTCCGGGTGTCCTCGTAGGCGTAGAAGGCGCGCAGGACCACGTACTGCACGGAGTAGGGGATCAGGCCGAGGCCGAACGCCATCAGCATGTAGCCCATGTTGGTGGCCTCGCTGGTGCCCGAGGACCCGAAGATCAGGGTGCACATCGGGATGCCGAGCGCGAGGAAGCCGAAGGCGATCGGCACGATCGCGACGGCCGTGGTCCGCAGGCCCTGGGAGATGTCGTCGCGGACGGCTCCCGCGTCGTCCTCCGCCGCCGAGCGGGAGATGCGCGGCAGCAGCGCGGCCATCAGGGACACGGTGATGATGGCCTGCGGCAGACCCCAGATCAGCTGGGCGTTGGCGTAGGCGGCGAAACCGGTGCCCTCGACGTCCGAGTCCAGGCCCGCGGCGGTGGACAGCTGGGTGACGACCAGCGCGCCCGCCTGGTTGGCGAGGACGAACAGGATGGTCCACTTGGCCAGCATCGCCGCCTTGCCGAGGCCGTGGCCCTTCCAGTCGAAGCGCAGCCGCATGCGGAAGCCGGTCTCCCGCAGGTACGGGATCATCGCGAGCGCCTGCACCACGAGACCCAGCAGCACGCCGATGCCGAGGAGCCGCAGACCCTCCGGCGGGATGTTCGAGACCTGCATCTTCGAGTCCGCGGCGGTGCCGTAGACCCAGATGAACGTGCCGAGCGTGACGATGATGACGATGTTGTTCAGGACCGGGGTCCACATCATCGCGCCGAACCGGCCGCGCGCATTGAGGATCTGACCCATCACCACATGCACGCCCATGAAGAAGATCGAGGGCAGGAAGTACCGGGTGAAGGTCACGGCGACGTCGTTGGCCGCGGGGTCCGAGGCGACGGGGTTCGACAGCGCGCGCACCAGCAGCGGGGCGGCCAGCCAGGCGGCCGCGGTGAGTACCGCCAGGGCCACCATCACCAGCGTCAGCAGCCGGTTGGCGTAGGACTCGCCGCCGTCGTCGTCGTCCTTCATGGCGCGCACGAGCTGCGGCACGAACACCGAGTTGAGGCCGCCGCCGACGGTGAGGATGTAGATCATCGTCGGCAGCTGGTAGGCGACCTGGAAGGAGTCGCCGAGCAGGCCGAGGCCCAGGGCCGACACGATCAGCGCAGAGCGGATGAAGCCCGTGAGCCGGGACACCATCGTGCCCGCCGCCATCACGGCGCTGGACTTCAGCAGGCCGCCGGCGCGGCCGCCCTTCTTCGGCGCGGGTGCGGAAGCGGGTTCCGGGGCCGAGGACTCCGCCGCGGGGGGCGGAGTGGCGCCCGCGTAGTGGCCGGGCGTCGGGGACGCGGGTCCGGGCACCGGGGCGGCGGCGTACTGGGGCGGGCCACCCGCCGGCTGTCCGGGGTGTGTGCCCCCCTGGGGACGGACCTGGCCGCCGTTCCGGTCGGGGAAGGCGCCGCTCTGCTGCTGGTCGCGGAAGAGATGCGCGAAGGCGTCCGGCTCGTGGCGCTGCTCCCCCGCCTCGCCGACGAGGTCGTCCACGCCGACGTACTGGGTGGTGCGCGGGTCGTCCCCGTACGGCAGGTGCTGCGTGGGGCCGTCCGGCTCCGGGGCCGGCGTCCGGGCCCACACACGCGGGTCGGGCGCGTACGGAGACTGCGGCGGCTGCCCGTAGAGGGGCTGCTGCGGCTGCTGCGCGCCGGGCGGGGGCGGCGGGTGCGCCGACCGGTCGTAGAGCGCCTCGGCGACCGGGTCCTGGGCGTCGATGTCCTGCGCCCGGTAGGGATCCTGGGCGTAGGCGTCCTGGACGTACGGGTCGGCGGGTGGCTGTGACGCCTGGTCGTGCCCGGGCGGCGGACCCCCGGCGGGGTCCGACTCGGGATGGCCCGAGTTGGCCGCGGCGTCGCCGCGGTCACCGTCGTACGGCGCGTTCATGGTTACCCCACCTCATCGTCCCTGGCCCACCGGCCACGACCTTCTCAACGGTCCACTCTCTCACCCGTGCCGGACGGGTCGGCGCTTTCCGGAGCGGTGTCCGGGGCCGGGTCACTCGGCTGCTCCGGGGTGTCCTCCCGGGTGTCCGACGAGGACTCCTCGGTGGGACGCCTCCCGGAGGCTTCGGGGTTCTCCGCGTCGTCGGCGTCGGCGTCGGCGTCCGCCTCGTCCGCCGCGTCCTCCTGCTCCCGCTCCTCGGCCTGCCGGGCCGCGGCGCGCTTGCGCTGGGTGTACATCCGGAAGCCGGCCAGGACGAGCAGCAGCACACCGCCGCCGATGACCAGCATCACCGTCGCGGTGATCTCGGTGACCTTCACGTCGAACGTGACGGGCTGACCGTAGGGCCGGCCGTCCTGCGTGTACAGCTGGGCGACCACGGTGGCCCGGCCGTTGGCGTTGGCGTTCGTGGTGAACTTCACCGACTGGCTGTGGCCGCCGGAGACGGCGACGGGCTGCTCCTCGTAGGCGTTGCCGTCGATCTGCAGGCGGGTCGGGTTGGTGGACGTGAGCCGGAGCACCAGGTGCTCGACGCCCTGCACCAGGTTGTTCTGGACGGTCACGGGGATCGTCGCGCTGCGGCCGGAGAGCTTGGTCTCCGACTTCTCGATCAGCCGCACCTGGCCGCTCAGCGTGTCCAGATACGTCTCGACGCCGCTGCGGTAGATCGCCGCCTCGGCCGGCCGTCCGCGCCACGACGCCGCCATGCCCCGGTTGAGGCCGCGACCGAAGGGCGTCACCACGCGGGACTGGTCGGAGAGGATCACCTTGAAGCGGTCGAGCTTGTCCTGCGTCCTGGCGATCTGCTCGAAGGCCGACCGCGGGAGCTCCTGCTTGCGCAGCGACTTCGGGTACGCGGACGCCGGGGGCACCTCGGTGCCGGCGGCCGGGTCCGGCTTGGACTTCGCGGCCGCCGTGAGGTCCTGCGGCTGCGACCAGGTGCTGTCCTGGAGGGCGCCGACGGCCTCGGCCATCGTCTGGGCCTGGGCGGCGGACGGGGTGCGCTGCGGGGCGACCACGACGCTGCGCGGGCGGTCCGTCTGCTGGGCGAGGGTGAGGCTCTGGGCCAGGAAGCGCTGCACCGCCTGGGTGGAGGCGGAGGCCCGGGTCATGTCGCCCTCGAACACGGTGGACAGCCGCGCGTCCGCGACCACGGCCGTGGTGCCGCCGCCGATGGGGCGGGGCGCGGTGGGCGTGTAGGTGAGGTCGCTGCCGGTCTCGAAAGTGTCGCCGCGGACGATCAGCTTGTCGGCCCCGGCCGAGGTGGAGACCTTGACGATGGAGGGGTCGACGGCGCCCTCGACGGGCCAGGCGAAGTCCGTGCTGGGCTTGATGTGCAGGATCGACTCGACGGTGTCGGAGGCGACGTCGGTGGCCTCCTTGAGGTGGCGCAGCGAGCCGGTGACCGACGTGCCGTGGTGGGCGAGGGACGCGAGGTCGGGGTCGCCGAACGGCAGCGCGACGACCTCCTTGTCCGCCACCGCCTTCTGCACCTCGGTGAGCCACCGCTTGGCGACCTCCTGGTGGCCGCCGACGGCGTTCTTGTCGTCCGCGTTCCCGCCGGGGATCTCGTAGCGGGTGGTCATCGCCTCGACGGAGGCGAGCAGGTCGGGGTCGATCACCCAGGTGACGTCGAGGTCCTTGCCGAGGGCCACCATCCGGTCCAGACGGCCGCCCGGGGAGATCTCCGCGGCGAGTTCGTCGTCGTGGAAGACAGGTGTCTGCTCCTCGTCGGAGCCGGTCTCCGCCGTCATGTGGACGGTGGAGATCAGCGGCCACATGACGGTCGTCTTCGTCTTGGTGTCCAGCTGGTCCGGCTGCCACGGCAGGAACGTGTGGCGGACGCCGAGCGTCTGCTCCCAGGGCTGGTCGGAGGTCTCGCCGGTGAGGGTGACGGACAGGTCGTAGACGCCGTCCTTGCCCAGGTCCAGTTCGTCGGCCGGCACGGAGATCGTGTAGGGCTGCGAGACGCCGGGGGTGAGCTTGGAGAACTTCTCGGTGTACTTGTCGTCGATCTCCGCCCCGAGGGGGCTGTCGACGTCGCCGGAGTTCTTGGCGACCGTGTCGATGCTCGAGCGGGTGTCCAGCAGCGAGCCCACCCGCAGGCCGACGGAGGCGTCGGTGACGGTCTTCTTGCCCTTGTTGGTGACCGTCCCGGAGACAGTGACGGTGTCGTTCTCTGAGGGGGCGCTCGGTGTGAGCGAGTCCACGGAGACGGCCACGGAACCGTCGTCGGAGGCGGCCTGTGGCGCGGCCTGCGTCGCGGCCTCCGCGGGGGGCCCCGCCGGCAACTGGAGGAGCCCGGCCAGGAGAGGCGTCCCGGCGAGCACGGCGCCGGTGCGCCGCAACCAGCGGCGGGCAGGTGAGGGACTGGTCCCCTGGAAGTCTGCCGCCTCGGCCACGCGCTCGCCCGTCCCTTGTCGTCGTCAGTGGTCGTCGGAATGTGCGTCCAGGCATGGTAACGAGGTGCGAGGAGGGGAAGTGCCGTGGACCGGTGCCCAAGATCGAGCGACGCACGCCTTGTCCATGATCGCCACAGGTGTCCGTCTCCGCCTCTCTTTCCGGGCGCCCGGGGCCGTGCGGGCCACGTACCCTCTTCTGTTGTGCCGAACGCCAACGAAGCAACCAGTGCCCTGAGCCAGGTGCAGGACCGCGCCGTGAGTGAACTGCTGCGGGTCGCCCCTGTCGCCGACGACCTAGCCCGCCGTTTCCAGGAGGCGGGGTTCTCACTCGCGCTGGTCGGCGGCTCGGTGCGGGACGCGCTGCTCGGCCGCCTCGGCAACGACCTGGACTTCACGACCGACGCCCGCCCACAGGACGTCCTGAAGATCATGCGGCCCTGGGCGGACGCCGTCTGGGACGTCGGTATCGCCTTCGGGACGGTCGGCGCCCAGAAGGAGGCGCGGGTCGGGGACACCGACCGGAGCTTCCAGATCGAGGTGACCACCTACCGGTCCGAGGCGTACGACCGCACGTCGCGCAAGCCGGAGGTGTCCTACGGCGACTCCATCGAGGAGGATCTCGTCCGCCGTGACTTCACCGTCAACGCGATGGCCGTCGCCCTCCCCGAGAAGAGGTTCATCGATCCTCACGGCGGTCTGAAGGATCTCGCCGAGCGGGTGCTGCGTACGCCGGGGACGCCCGAGGAGTCCTTCTCCGACGACCCGCTGCGGATGATGCGGGCCGCGCGCTTCGCCGCCCAGCTCGACTTCCAGGTGGCCCCCGAGGTCGTCGCGGCGATGAAGGACATGGCGGGACGTATCGAGATCGTGTCCGCCGAGCGGATCCGGGACGAGCTGAACAAGCTGATCCTGTCCCCGCACCCCCGCAAGGGTCTCAGCCTGCTCGTGGACACCGGGATCGCGTCCTACGTGCTGCCGGAGCTGCCGGCCCTGCACCTGGAGCGTGACGAGCACCACCGGCACAAGGATGTCTACGAGCACACCCTGATCGTGCTGGAGCAGGCGATGGCCCTGGAGGGGGACGGTCCCGACCTGACCCTCCGCCTCGCCGCCCTGCTGCACGACATCGGCAAGCCCCGGACCCGCCGCTTCGAGAAGGACGGCCGCGTCTCGTTCCACCACCACGAGGTGGTCGGGGCCAAGATGGCCAAGAAGCGCCTGACCGCGCTGAAGTACCCCAATGACCTGGTGAAGGACGTCTCCCGACTGGTCGAGCTGCACCTGCGGTTCCACGGTTACGGCACCGGAGAGTGGACGGACTCCGCCGTCCGTCGTTACGTCCGGGACGCGGGACCGCTGCTCAGCCGGCTGCACAAGCTGACCCGCTCGGACTGCACCACGCGGAACCGGCGCAAGGCCGCCGCGCTCTCCCGCGCGTACGACCAGCTGGAGGAGCGGATCGCCCAGCTGCAGGAGAAGGAGGAGCTGGACTCCATCCGTCCGGACCTCGACGGCAACCAGATCATGGAGATCCTGGGCATCAAGCCGGGCCCGGAGGTCGGGAAGGCGTACAAGCACCTGCTGGAGCTCCGGCTGGAGAACGGCCCGATGGAGCACGACGAAGCGGTGAAGGCCCTCAAGGAGTGGTGGGCCGCACAGCAGGGCTGACAACGGAAGCGGGGTCATGTTTCACGTGAAACATGACCCCGCACACGCGTCGGGGGCGGTGTTTCACGTGAAACACCGCCCCCGAACCGTTCTTACTTGTCCTTCAGGCAGAGCAGGAAGCTCTTGCTGCCGTTGGTCTCCGTGTAGACGTACTCAAAGTCCTTGGCCTCGGCCTCGCACTTGCTCTGGGCCGTGAGCTCGGAGAAGTCACCCTCGATCTTGGCCAGCACCTTGTACTGCGCCGTCGCGTCACCGCAGTCCACGACCTCGAGGTCCGGGTCGTTGTCGTCCGTGCTGCCGCGGTGCATGCAGTCGCCCACGGCGGCCGTGTTGGCGTCGTCACGGCTCGCGATGTACCCACCGATGGCCACCACCGCGAAGATCACGACGATCACGACGTTCTTGATCGTCTTGAAGCTGATCTTGCGACCCTGCGGCTGCGGGGGAACCGGGGCTCCCGGCGGCGGGAAGCCGGGCTGACCGGCCTGCTGCGGGAAGGGGGCCTGGCCCTGGGGCTGGCCGTAGGGCTGCTGCTGGCCCTGAGCGAACGGGTTGCCCTGGGGCGGCGGAGTGGTCACTTGGGGGTCCCCCTAGTACATAGGTACGTGACGCGAAAGACGCGTTGATAAGACGCACGTAAGCTACCGGCCCACACTGACAACTCTGTAGCGAGATATGACTCTGTGGCGCTGATGTGACACTTACTGGCGCTCAAACCGGGCCATAGCCACCGCTACTGCTGCGTAGATAACGGCAATTGTTACCACCAGCGTGACTGAACGGCCGTCAGACGGGAGCACCAGGGCGGCCACGGCCGCGGCACCGACGAACGCCACGTTGAACAGCACGTCGTAGACCGAGAAGATCCGGCCGCGGAAGTCGTCGTCCACGGAGGCCTGGACGATGGTGTCGGTGGAGATCTTCGCGCCCTGGGTGGACAGGCCGAGGACGAACGCCCCCGCCAGCAACGGGCCGGAGGCGAACGGCAGGCCGAGCGCCGGCTCCAGCACGGCGGCCGCCGCGGCGCATGTCACGATCCAGCGGCCGGGCCCCATCCGCCCCGCGGCCCACGGTGTGAGCACCGCAGCGGCGAAGAAGCCGGCGCCGGACGCCCCCAGCGCCAGTCCCAGCAGGGCAAGTCCCTCGTCCGTGGTCGAGGACAGGTGGTACCGGCAGAGCATCAGCAGCATGACGAGCATCCCGCCGTAGCAGAAGCGCATCAGGAACATGCCCGTGAGCGCCCAGGCCGCGTCCCTGCGTGCGGGCGCCAGGAGATGACGTACGCCCGCCACCAGATCGGCGACCGTGCCGGAGAGTGCCGTGGACAGCCGGGGGTGCTCCAACGCACGCTCCGGGCCGAGCAGTTCCTTGGCGATGCACAGGGCCGACAGGGCCGCGCACAGGTAGAGGACGGCGCCCACGAGCACCACCGCCGCGTCCGAGTCCGCGACGACCAGCCGGACCACGAAGGCCAGGCCGCCGCCCGCGGTCGCGGCGAGCGTCCCGGCGGTCGGGGAGAGAGAGTTGGCGATGACGAGCCGCTCGGTGTCCACCACGCGGGGCAGCGCGGCGGACAGCCCGGCGAGGACGAAGCGGTTGACGCCCGTGACGCACAGCGCGGCCACGAACAGCAGCCAGTCGGGGACCCGGACGAGAATCAGCAGGGCGGTCACCGACGCCATCAGGGCGCGCAGCAGATTGCCGTAGAGGAAGACCTGACGGCGGCGCCAGCGGTCCAGCAGCACGCCGGCGAAGGGGCCGACCGCGGAGTAGGGCAGGAGCAGCACGGCCATGGCCGAGGCGATGCCCGCGGCGGAGGTCTGCCGCTCGGGGGAGAAGACGACGTAGGCGGCGAGCGCGACCTGGAAGACGCCGTCGGCGCCCTGGGACAGCAAGCGGACGGCGAGCAGGCGCCGGAAGCCTTGGAAGCGCAGCAGAACGCGCAGGTCACGGACGACGGCCATGGGGCACAGCCTCACATACGACGGGGGTCTCCGGGTCATACGACCCGGAGACCCCCGACTGCCCGCGGTGGTCGCGCTTAGCGCTCGACCTCGCCCTTGATGAACTTCTCGACGTTCTCACGGGCCTGGTCGTCGAAGTACTGCACCGGCGGCGACTTCATGAAGTACGAAGAGGCCGACAGGATGGGGCCGCCGATGCCCCGGTCCTTGGCGATCTTCGCGGCGCGCAGGGCGTCGATGATGACACCGGCGGAGTTCGGGGAGTCCCAGACCTCGAGCTTGTACTCCAGGTTCAGCGGGACGTCACCGAAGGCGCGGCCCTCGAGACGGACGTAGGCCCACTTGCGGTCGTCCAGCCAGGCGACGTAGTCGGACGGGCCGATGTGGACGTTCTTCTCGCCGAGCTCCCGGTCGGGGATCTGCGAGGTGACGGCCTGGGTCTTCGAGATCTTCTTCGACTCGAGGCGGTCGCGCTCGAGCATGTTCTTGAAGTCCATGTTGCCGCCGACGTTCAGCTGCATCGTGCGGTCCAGGATGACGCCCCGGTCCTCGAACAGCTTCGCCATCACACGGTGCGTGATGGTGGCGCCGACCTGCGACTTGATGTCGTCGCCGACGATCGGGACGCCCGCCTCGGTGAACTTGTCCGCCCACTCCTTGGTGCCGGCGATGAAGACCGGGAGGGCGTTGACGAACGCGACCTTGGCGTCGATGGCGCACTGGGCGTAGAACTTCGCCGCGTCCTCGGAGCCGACGGGCAGGTAGCAGACGAGGACGTCGACCTGCTTGTCCTTGAGGACCTGCACGACGTCGACCGGCTCCTCGGCGGACTCCTCGATGGTCTCGCGGTAGTACTTGCCAAGACCGTCGAGCGTGTGGCCGCGCTGGACCGTCACGCCGGTGCGGGGAACGTCGCAGATCTTGATGGTGTTGTTCTCGGAGGCGCCGATGGCGTCCGCGAGGTCGAGACCGACCTTCTTGGCGTCCACGTCGAAGGCGGCGACGAACTCGACGTCACCGACGTGGTAGTCGCCGAACTGGACGTGCATCAGGCCCGGCACCCTGGCCGCCGCGTCGGCGTCCTTGTAGTACTCGACTCCCTGCACCAGCGATGCGGCGCAGTTGCCCACGCCGACGATGGCTACGCGAACCGAACCCATTCCGGTTGCTCCCTGTGTGTACGAGTGAGGTCCTCGCGGACTCTCACGTGGCGGTGTCGCCGGGCGTATCCGGCCGGGGGTCGTCCCCCGGCCGGGGCAGGTCGCCCGTCGCTCCAGATGTGGTGTCCTGCTGAGCGGGCCCCCCGGCGGCGGACCCCTTGAGGTCCCGGCCGGCCCGCTCGCTCTCGATGAGCTCGTTCAGCCAGCGCACTTCGCGCTCCACGGACTCCATCCCGTGGCGCTGGAGCTCAAGCGTGTAGTCGTCGAGGCGCTCCCGGGTCCGGGCCAGGGAGGCGCGCATCTTCTCGAGACGCTCCTCCAGCCGGCTGCGGCGGCCCTCGAGCACGCGCATGCGGACGTCGCGCGACGTCTGCCCGAAGAAGGCGAACCGCGCGGCGAACGTCTCGTCCTCGTACGCGTCCGGTCCCGTCTGAGCGAGCAGCTGTTCGAAGTGCTCCTTGCCCTCCGCCGTGAGGCGATAGACGATCTTGGCGCGGCGCCCGGCCAGCGGTGCGGCGAGGGCGTCCTCGGTGGTGTTCCCCGGTTCCTCGATCAACCAGCCGTTGGCGACCAGCGTCTTGAGGCAGGGATAGAGCGTCCCGTAACTGAACGCACGGAACACACCCAGTGACGTATTGAGTCGCTTGCGCAGCTCGTACCCGTGCATCGGGGCCTCGCGGAGCAGGCCGAGTACGGCGAACTCGAGGATTCCGGAACGCCGGCTCATCGTCGCCTCCCCTCTGCCCCGATCGTGCCGCGATGGGCTCGTGTGCGGCTCACGGCCGCCTTTATGTCGCGCTGATGTATCGACTCGATACATCACGACGATAGAACGACCTTCCGGAGGCGACAAGAGGGGAGAGAGTGAACGGGGTCACATCACTGTTTCGTCGCGGGCAAGTTGCCTGATTTGAGGTGAACTTCTGGGCCCAGGGGGTTTTGGCGGTGCGTAGTCTGTGCGCCATGCAGACCACCGGGAACCGAGTGACGACTGGGGGCGTCCTTGTCCCCGGTGCAGTACGGATGAATGCGCCGAGCGCCGCATCCGTACTTCGGGGGGACCGGAAACCAGCCGCCGTTTCCAGGCGCGCAGAGGTGCGCCTGCCCGAGGAGTAGTCGTTCGATGAGCGAGCACCGTCGCAAACCGCCGCAGCCGCAGGGAGGCGGACGTGCCGCGGCCCGACGCGGCCAGTCCGGCTCGTCCTCCGGTCGCCGAGCGGCACCGCGAGGCGCCACCGGAACTCCGTCCGATGCCTATGGGCCGGGCACCCGCGGCGCGGGGGGTGAGGCCCGTCCCTACGGCAGCCGTGCCGAGGCACGACGCGCGGCACAGCGGGGAGGGTCCCGCCGCGCCGCCGGGCCGGGCCGCGGACGAGGACGCGCGGCCCCTCCGGCCAGGAAGAGAATCATCGACTATCCGCGCTACGACAAGGACGGCTGGCGCCGCTGGATGCCGTCCTGGAAGCTCGTGTCCGGACTGTGCCTCGCCTTCTTCGGCGGCCTGGTGGCCGTGGCCGGCATCGGGTACGCGATGGTGAGCGTGCCCACAGAGGAGAACGCCGCGGCGCTGTCCGAGAACAACGTCTACTACTGGGAAGACGGCACCCAGATGGTCGCCACCGGCAGCGGCCAGAACCGGCAGAACATCAGCTTCGACCGGATCCCCGAGGCCATGCGCTGGGCGGTGATCTCGGCCGAGAACAAGAGCTTCTACAGCGACTCGGGCATCGACCCCATGGGTATCGCCCGCGCGCTCGGCAACATGGCGCGCGGCGGCGACACCCAGGGTGGTTCGACGATCACCCAGCAGTTCGTGAAGAACACCTACCTGAGCCAGGAGCAGACGGTCTCGCGGAAGTTCAAGGAGATGTTCATCTCGATCAAGGTGGGCACCAAGCTCACCAAGGACGAGATCCTCCAGGGCTACCTGAACACCTCCTACTACGGACGCGGCGCCTACGGCATCCAGGCCGCCGCCCAGACGTACTACGGCAAGGACGCGGTCGACCTCACGCCGAGCGAGTGCGCGTTCCTCGCGGCCCTCCTCAAGGGCCCGACGTACTACGACCCGGCCGGCAACGAGAGCATCGACCCCTCGGCCAACGCCAAGGACAACCGGAGGCGTTCGGAGGAGCGCTGGGGCTGGATCCTCGAGCAGATGCACACGGACAAGCACCTCTCGACCGCCGAGTACCAGGAAGCGATCAAGAGGTATCCGATGCCCCAGGGCCGCAAGGCGACCAAGGGCATGACGGGCCAGATCAGCTACCTGGTCGACACGGCCAAGCGGTACGTCCTGAAGAACTCGGAGATCACCGAGGCGCAGTTCGACCAGGGCGGCTACCAGATCTACACGACCTTCGACAAGGACAAGGTCGAGGCGCTGGCCAAGGCCGTGAGGAAGGTCGAGAAGGAGAACATCGACCCGAAGCGCGAGAAGGACCAGCACGTCCAGTTCGGCGCGGCCACGGTGAAGCCCAAGGACGGCGCGATCGTCGCCCTGTACGGCGGCGCCGGCTACGAGAACGGCCACTTCAACAACAACGCCGACACCTCCGGCGTCCCCGTCGGTTCGACGTGGAAGCCCTTCGTGCTCGCCGCCGCGATGCAGCACGGCACGTACAAGACCAACGGTGTGGGCATCTCGCCGGCCAGTAAGTACAACGGCAACGACCACCTGAAGATCCTGAACAACGACGGCTCCTACGTCCTCAAGAAGGACAACACGCCGTTCTTCCAGGAGAACGAGAGCGACCACCCGTGGGGCTACATCAGCCTGCGGAAGGCGATGGAGCAGTCGGTCAACACGCCGTTCGTGCAGCTCGGCGTGGACGTGGGGATGGCGAAGGTGGCGGATGTCGCCCAGAAGTCCGGCATCCTCAAGGACAGCTTCGCCGGGCTGAACGCCTCGTTCGCGCTCGGTACGTCCACGCCCAGCGCGATCCGCATGGCGGACGCGTACGCGACCTTCGCGGCCTCGGGGAAGCAGGCCGACCCGTACTCGGTGACCGAGGTCAAGTACCGGGGCTCGGAGCTGTCCGGCTTCGAGAAGCCGCGGGTCAAGCAGGCGATGCCCGAGAACGTGGCGAACAACGTCACCGACGTGCTCGAGAACGTGATCGAGAACGGTACGGCCCAGCACGCCAAGGAGCTGGGGCGCCGGGCAGCCGGCAAGACGGGTACCACGGACGAGAACAAGTCCGCCTGGTTCGTCGGCTACACCCAGCAGTTGTCGACCTCGGTCGCGATGTTCCGTGAGGACCCCAAGAGCCACAAGCTGCTCTCCATGAACGGCACGGCCGGCAAGGACTCGATCCACGGTGGTGACATCCCCACCCAGGTGTGGACCGAGTTCATGAAGGCCGCGCTCAAGGGCGAGTCCGATCCCGGCTTCCCCAAGGCCGAGAAGATCGGTGAGGTCGCCGACGGCGTCGGCGCACCGTCGCCGACCCCGACCGAGACGGAGACCGAAGAGGCGTCGCCGTCGGCCACGCCGTCGCCGACCGAGACGGTGACCGCGCCGCCGTCGCCCACGGAGACCGAGACCTGCGGTCCCTTCGACTTCCGTTGCCGGGACGAGGAGGAGGCGAACGGCGGAACCGGGAACGGCGGCGCCGACAACGGAGGCACCGATGGAGGCGTGACCACGTCGCCCGATCCCACCGAGACGGAGGACCCCGGAGGCACCCGGGGCAACGGCAACGGCGGCCTCTTCGGAGGCGGCGGCTGAGCCGTTCGCTGCCCGATGTGGGTGTTTCACGTGAAACATGGGCCGCCGTACCCGTCGGGTACGGCGGCCCTCGCCGTATCACCCGACAGGTACGGCAGGATGTGCGGCATGCCCAGTGGAAAAACGACGAGCGTCCACGAGCCGGACCCGGTGCGGCCGACGGAGGAGGACCGGGTCGCAGCGGCCGGCAGCGAACTGATCGGGGGACCGATCGGGCGGCGCGCCCTGCTCGGCAGATCCTGGTGGACCCCGGTGCGGGTGATCGCGCTCGTGGCGATCGGTGTGTTCGCCCTCGGGCTGGTGCAGAAGGCGCCCTGCTACAACGGCGCCTGGTTCTTCGGCGCCAGTTCGCAGTACACGCACGCCTGCTACTCGGACATCCCGCACCTGTACCAGGGACGCGGCTTCGCCGACGGGCTGGTGCCGTACTTCGACCGGCTCCCCGGCGACATGGAATTCCTCGAGTACCCGGTCCTGACGGGCGTGTTCATGGAGGTCGCCGCCTGGCTCACCCCGGGCAGCGGCTCCATCCAGCACCAGGAGCAGTGGTACTGGATGGTCAACGCCGGGATGCTCATGGTGTGCGCGGCAGTCATCGCCGTGTGCGTGACACGCACCCACGCCCGGCGGCCCTGGGACGGACTGCTGCTCGCTCTCGCCCCGGCCTTCGCGCTGACCGCCACCATCAACTGGGACCTGCTGGCGGTCGCTCTGACGGCCGCCGCGATGCTGATGTGGTCACGGGGCCGCGCCCTCGCCTTCGGTGTCCTGCTGGGCCTCGCCACGGCCGCCAAGCTCTATCCCGTGCTGCTCCTCGGCCCCCTGCTCGTGCTGTGCTGGCGTGCGGGCCGGTGGCGGGAGTACTGCACGGCGCTCGGCGGGGCCGCCGTCGCCTGGATCGTCGTGAACGGGCCGGTGATGCTGTTCGCCTTCGACGGCTGGTCGAAGTTCTACACGTTCAGCCAAGAACGCGGCGTCGACTTCGGGTCCTTCTGGCTGATCCTGGCGCAGAACTCGGACGACCCCATCGCCACCGAGACGGTCAACACACTCGCGACGCTGCTGATGCTGCTCTGCTGCGTGGGCGTGGCCGCCCTGACGCTCACGGCGCCGCGCCGGCCGCGCTTCGCCCAGTTGGCCTTCCTGATCGTCGCGGCGTTCATCCTCACCAACAAGGTCTACTCGCCGCAGTACGTGCTGTGGCTGGTGCCCCTCGCCGCGCTGGCCCGGCCCAAGTGGCGTGACTTCCTGATCTGGCAGGCCTGCGAGGTGACGTACTTCCTGGGCATCTGGATGTACCTCGCGTACACGACCAGCGGGGACTCCCACAAGGGACTGCCCACCGACGGCTACCACTGGGCCATCGGCGCGCACCTGGCGGGGACGCTCTTCCTGTGCGTCATGGTCGTCCGCGACATCCTGATGCCCGAGCGGGACCCGGTGCGCCGCTCCGGCGACGACGACCCCTCAGGAGGCGTGCTGGACGGAGCCGAGGACGTCTTCGTGCTCGGCCCCGCGGCGCGTCCCGCGCAGCATGCGGCCCACTTCGAGGCGCCTCGGGTCAACTGGGGCAGGACGGAGGCCGGCGGCGGTTCGCTCTGAGTGAACCCCCGGAGGCGCCGCCCCCGGACCACGCGAAGGGCCGTGCACGGACGTTTCCGTGCACGGCCCTTCGCGTGAGGTCCCGGTGTCGTCTCAGCGGTCGACGAGCCGGTCGAACTGGGTGGTGGTGTGCCGCAAATGGGCCACCAGCTCCTCGCCGACCTGGGGCTCCGGCGCGTCGGACGGCACGAACAGGATGGACACCTGCATGTGCGGCGGCTCGGCGAACCAGCGCTGTTTGCCGGCCCACACGAACGGCGAGAGGTTCCGGTTGACGGTCGCGAGGCCCGCCCGGGCGACGCCCTTGGCACGCGGCATGACGCCGTGCAGGGCCTTGGGGGCCTCCAGACCCACCCCGTGGGACGTTCCGCCCGCCACGACCACCAGGAAGCCGTCGGAGGCGGCCTTCTGCTGCCGGTAGCCGAACCGGTCCCCCTTGGCGACCCGGGTGACGTCTAGGACCGCGCCGCGGTACTCGGTGGCCTCGTGGTCCCCCAGCCAGAGCCGGGTGCCGATCCGGGCGCGGAAGCGGGTCTGCGGGAACTGCTGCTGGAGACGGGCCAGCTCGTCGGCCTTGAGGTGGCTGACGAACATCGTGTGCAGCGGCAGACGGGCCGCCCGCAGCCGGTCCATCCAGCCGATGACCTCCTCGACGGCGTCGGAGCCGTCGGTGCGGTCCAGCGGGAGGTGGATGGCGAAGCCCTCCAGCCGCACGTTCTCTATCGCGGCGTGCAGCTGGGGCAGGTCCTGCTCGCTGATGCCGTGCCGCTTCATGGAGGACATCACCTCGATGACGACGCGGGCGCCGACCAGGCCGTACACGCCGTCGACCGACGACACCGAGCGGATGACCCGGTCGGGCAGCGGCACCGGCTCCTCGCCCCGCCGGTACGGCGTCAGCACCAGCAGGTCACCGCCGAACCAGTCCTTGATCCGCGCGGCCTCGTACGTCGTGCCGACGGCCAGGACGTCCGTGCCCAGCCGTGTGGCCTCCTCGGCGAGACGCTCGTGGCCGAAGCCGTAGCCGTTGCCCTTGCAGACGGGGACGAGCCCCGGGAACTGCTCCTGCACGTGCTTGTGATGCGCCCGCCAGCGCGCGGTGTCGACGTAGAGCGTGAGCGCCATGGCCGGACCTGGAACCTTTCTCGTGGCTGCGGTGTAACAAAGGTATGGGAGGCGACGAAGCCGTCGGGCTACGAAGACGGATACCGCGCCGAAGCGCGGGTCAGCGGCGGGACATGTAGATGTCGAGCGCCTTGTGGAGCAGCTTGTTGAGCGGGAAGTCCCACTCGCCGAGGTACTCGGCCGCCTGCCCGCCGGTGCCGACCTTGAACTGGATCAGGCCGAAGAGGTGGTCGGTCTCGTCCAGCGAGTCGGAGATGCCGCGGAGGTCGTAGACGGTGGCGCCGAGCGCGTAGGCGTCGCGCAGCATCCGCCACTGCATCGCGTTCGAGGGCCGGACCTCACGGCCGATGTTGTCGGAGGCGCCGTAGGAGTACCAGACGTGCCCGCCGACGATCAGCATGGTCGCCGCGGACAGGTTCACGCCGTTGTGCCGCGCGAAGTACAGCCGCATGCGGTTGGGGTCCTCGGTGTTGAGGGCCGTCCACATCCGCTGGAAGTACGACAGCGGGCGCGGCCGGAAGTGGTCGCGCACGGCGGTGATCTCGTACAGCCGCTGCCACTCGGGCAGGTCCTCGTAGCCGCCCTGGACGACCTCAACGCCGGCCTTCTCGGCCTTCTTGATGTTGCGGCGCCACAGCTGGTTGAAGTTCTTGTGGACCTCTTCGAGCGAGCGGTTCGCCAGCGGCACCTGGTAGACGTAGCGCGGCTGGACGTCGCCGAAGCCGGCGCCGCCGTCCTCGCCCTGCTGCCAGCCCATACGGCGCAGCTTGTCCGCGACCTCGAAGGCGCGGGGCTCGATGAAGTCGGCCTCCAGGTCACGCAGGCGCTTGACGTCCTGGTCCTGGATGCCCCGCTTGATGGTCGAGGCCTCCCAGCGGCGGATGATCACCGGCGGGCCCATCTTCACGGAGAAGGCGCCCTGCTGCTTCAGGTGGGCGAGCATCGGCTCGATCCACTCCTGCAGGTTCGGCGCGAACCAGTTGATGACCGGGCCCTCGGGCAGGTAGGCGAGGTACCGCTTGATCTTGGGCAGCTGCCGGTAGAGCACCAGACCCGCGCCGACCATCTCGCCGGTGCGCTCGTCGAACCAGCCGAGGTTCTCCGAGCGCCACTCCGCCTTCACGTCTGCCCAGGCCGGGACCTGCATGTGGCTCGCCGACGGCAGGCTCTGGATGTATGCCAGATGCTGCTCGCGACTGATGGTCCTCAGGGTCAGGCTCATTCGGGGCGCTCCTCGGGCTGGTGTGTCCCCATGGGTTCAGGGGCTCCGGCTCTCGCGCGAAGCCTACTGCGCCCGGGGTGCGGCCCGTCTGGGCGCACGGGACCTTCGTCCCGGCCGCCGGCCGGCTGGGACGTCCATGACGATGTGCGGTTGTGGCGGGTGGCGTGCGGCGTCAGTCGACGACTCCGCCGAAGAGTCCGCCGTGCGCCATACCCAGGAAGAAACCGACCGCCGACAGGCCGAGGCCCAGGATCAGCCCGAAGCGCCCGCGCGTCGTGACGGAGACCCACTGGCCGTACGCCCCGGTCAGGATGCCGATCAGGCCGGTCCAGGAGCTGAGCAGGTGCAGGTTGTGGAACTGCGCCGAGATGAAGGCGGTGAGCCCCAGCGCCAGGGTCACCGCGAGCAGGGTGTCCTGGAGCGGATGGGGCTTGCCGTCGGAGGCGAAGAGTCCGCCGGCGGTGTTGGGTCGCATTGCCTGTGCCATGGGCACCTCCTGCGAAGGGCGGCGCATCGTAGCGCCGTACACACCCGATGTGTCCAGATTGACGGTCCTCACGGCCGGATTTCAACCGGAAGCCGCTGTGCGGGTACTCTGTAGCGTCTGCACCGGTGTCTGTCCGGACAGAGCCAGGCAGGAGCAGGAGAGGGTCACGGCCCCTCCGTCCGGCCCGGAAGCCCGCCGCCCGACCTGATTGTCAGTGGCGGCTGTTCTACTGACAGGCAACGTTGCGCAACGCATCACGACCCTCCTGCCACGGAACGACCGTGGCCGCTGAGTCCAAAGGAGGTGGGTTCCACATGCGTCACTACGAGGTGATGGTCATCCTCGACCCCGATCTCGAGGAGCGCGCTGTCTCCCCGCTGATCGAGAACTTCCTCTCTGTCGTCCGTGACGGCGGCGGAAAGGTCGAGAAGGTCGACACCTGGGGCCGTCGTCGTCTCTCGTACGAGATCAAGAAGAAGCCCGAGGGCATCTACTCGGTCATCGACCTGCAGGCCGAGCCTGCGGTCGTCAAGGAGCTCGACCGCCAGATGAACCTGAACGAGTCGGTCCTCCGGACCAAGGTCCTCCGTCCCGAGACCCACTGAGCTCCGCTCAGCTGATCCCGGGATCCGAGTAGCAGCACAAGCAGCCAGCAGCAAACCCGCCGAGAGGTTCCCCCATGGCAGGCGAGACCGTCATCACGGTCGTCGGCAATCTTGTCGACGACCCCGAGCTGCGCTTCACCCCGTCCGGTGCGGCCGTCGCGAAGTTCCGTGTCGCGTCGACCCCCCGCACCTTCGACCGTCAGACGAACGAGTGGAAGGACGGCGAGAGCCTGTTCCTGACCTGCTCCGTCTGGCGTCAGGCGGCGGAGAACGTCGCCGAGTCGCTCCAGCGAGGCATGCGCGTCATCGTGCAGGGCCGGCTGAAGCAGCGGTCCTACGAGGACCGTGAGGGCGTCAAGCGCACGGTCTACGAGCTGGACGTCGAGGAAGTCGGCGCCAGCCTGCGCAACGCCACGGCCAAGGTCACCAAGACCACCGGCCGCGGTGGCCAGGGCGGCTACGGCGGCGGTGGCGGCGGCGGCCAGGGTGGCGGCGGCTGGGGCGGCGGCCCCGGCGGCGGCCAGCAGGGCGGCGGCGCTCCCGCCGACGACCCGTGGGCGACCGGCGCTCCCGCCGGTGGCCAGCAGGGTGGTGGCGGCGGCTGGGGCGGTGGCTCCGGCGGCAGCGGCGGCGGCTACTCGGACGAGCCCCCCTTCTAGGGCGGGCCGTACCCACACTTCTTGATCACACAGGAGAATCACCATGGCGAAGCCGCCTGTGCGCAAGCCGAAGAAGAAGGTCTGCGCATTCTGCAAGGACAAGGTCACGTACGTGGACTACAAGGACACGAACATGCTGCGGGAGTTCATTTCCGACCGCGGCAAGATCCGTGCCCGCCGCGTGACCGGCAACTGCACGCAGCACCAGCGTGACGTCGCCACGGCCGTGAAGAACAGCCGTGAGATGGCGCTGCTGCCCTACACCTCCACCGCGCGATAAGGGAAGGGTGACCCACTCATGAAGATCATCCTTACCCACGAGGTCTCCGGCCTCGGTGCCGCGGGCGACGTCGTCGACGTCAAGGACGGCTACGCTCGCAACTACCTGATCCCGCGGAAGCTCGCGATCCGCTGGACCAAGGGTGGCGAGAAGGACGTCGAGCAGATCCGTCGTGCTCGCAAGATCCACGAGATCCACACCATCGAGCAGGCCAACCAGGTGAAGGCCCAGCTCGAGGGCGTCAAGGTCCGCCTGGCCGTCCGCTCCGGCGACGCCGGCCGTCTCTTCGGTTCCGTCACCCCGGCCGACATCGCTTCGGCGATCAAGGCCTCCGGTGGCCCCGAGGTCGACAAGCGTCGCATCGAGCTCGGCGCGCCGATCAAGACGCTGGGCGCCCACGAGACGTCGGTGCGTCTGCACCCCGAGGTTGCCGCCACGGTCAACATCGAGGTCGTCGCCGCCTGAGGGCAGCGCTCGCTGAAGCAGTGAGCATGGGGGCCGTACCCGTCAGGGTGCGGCCCCCATCGCTGTTTCTCGAGGGGTGGGGTTTCGCGTGAAAACGGCATCAGCTCCGTGTTTCACGTGAAACGTTCAGCGCGCCGCACCCGTCACGACCCAGCGGCCGGAGCGCGACCGCAGCCACAGGGTCAGCATCCGCACGGTCATCATCAGCGTCATCGTGGCCCACAGCGCGGTGAGCCCGCCGCCCAGGACGGGCACCAGCAGGGCGGCAGGGGTGAAGACGGCAAGGGTCACGAGCATGGCCCACGCCAGGTACGGCCCGTCTCCCGCGCCCATCAGGACACCGTCCAGCACAAAGACGATGCCGCAGATCGGCTGGGACAGCGCCACGATGATCAGGGCAGGAAGCGCCGCGTCCTTCACGGCCGCGTCGCTGGTGAAGAGCGGCAGGAACACCGGCCGTGCCAGTACGACCAGCACGCCCAGGACGACACCTACGGCGACACCCCACTCGACCATGCGGCGGCATACGTCCCGCGCGCCCTGCGCGTCACCGGCTCCGAGGTAGCGCCCGATGATGGCCTGCCCCGCGATCGCGATGGCGTCAAGGGCGAAGGCGAGCAGGCTCCACAGGGAGAGGATGATCTGGTGGGCCGCGATGTCGGAGTCGCCCAGCCGGGCGGCGACCGCCGTCGCGATCATCAGGATCGCCCGCAGCGAGAGCGTCCTCACCAGTAGCGGCGCACCCGCCTGAGCCGACGCCCGGATCCCGGCGGCGTCCGGACGCAGAGAGGCCCCGTGCTTGCGTGCCCCGCGCAGCACCACGGTCAGATAGACCGCGGCCATGCCGCACTGCGCGATCACCGTGCCCCAGGCGGACCCGGCGATGCCGAGGCCGGCGCCGTAGACCAGGACGACGTTGAGGATGCCGTTGGCGACGAAGCCGGCGACCGCCACGTAGAGCGGGGTCCGGGTGTTCTGCAGTCCACGGAGCACCCCGGTCGCCGCGAGGACGATGAGCATGGCCGGGATGCCGAGCGACGAGATGCGCAGATAGGTGACGGCGTACGGGGCGGCGGTCTCGGAAGCGCCGAAGAGGTCCACGAGGGCGGGCGCCGTGGGGAGGACGACGGCCATGACGGCGGCGCCGAGCAGCAGCGCCAGCCAGATGCCGTCCATGCCCTGACGGATGGCGGCGGGGAGGTCACCGGCGCCCACGCGCCGGGCGACGGCCGCCGTGGTGGCGTAGGCGAGGAAGACGAAAACGCTCACCGAGGTCACGAGGAGGGCCGACGCGACGCCGAGTCCGGCGAGCTGTGCCGTGCCGAGATGGCCGACGATGGCGCTGTCCGCCATCACGAACAGGGGCTCGGCGACGAGGGCGCCGAAGGCCGGGACGGCCAGCATGACGATCTCTCGGTCGTGCCGGCGGCGGGCGGCCTTGGGGCGTGCGGGGGCCTGTGTCATGTGCACCAATCTAATCATCCACAGGTAAGAGATGCCAGCACTTTGCGACCCTTACTCTGTGGCTCACGGTGTGGGGTTGCGTACACCTGCCGAACGGATCTTGATCCCCGTGGGAAAGTTTTTCTTCTGCACAGCCGGTGGACGGCAAATCACCAGGTCAGAGGCTTCTTCACAAGGTGTTCACGGGCTTGTTCACAGCGCTGTCCACCGGCTCGTGCACAGGTTTCGTGGAGTTCTCCACAGCTCTGGGCCCGCTGTCCACACGGCCTGTGGATAACCAGATTGGCTGACGGTGCCGACGGGCCTACGGTGGTCCGGCGCCTGCTCCGTCCACCGGTTTCGGAAACGTCACAAAACCGGCGTCCGACAAGCGGAGTTGGGCCCCCTTATTTGTCAGTGTCGTGCCGTAGAAGTGAGTGGCACGGCGAGATCCGCTCCGGCGGACGGGAGGAGGTGGCTCGGTGAGCATTTCCGAGCCCTTGGACGACCCGTGGGCCGACAGCGGTCCCAGTGATCGTCTGCCCGCCTCCCGTCGTACGGGCGATCACGGCAGAGGCCGGGACGAGCAGCACGACCGCGGTCCGGACCGGGGCGTGTGGGACGGCGGAGGCTCGGCCTTCGAGCGAGTCCCGCCCCAGGACCTGGAGGCGGAGCAGTCCGTGCTGGGCGGCATGCTGCTGTCCAAGGACGCCATCGCCGACGTCGTCGAGATCCTCAAGGGCCACGACTTCTACAAGCCGGCCCACGAGACGATCTACACCGCCATCCTCGACGTCTACGCCAAGGGTGAGCCGGCCGACCCGATCACCATCGCCGCGGAGCTGACCAAGCGCGGCGAGATCAACAAGGTGGGCGGGGCGTCGTACCTGCACACCCTGGTACAGACGGTGCCGACGGCGGCCAACGCCGCGTACTACGCGGAGATCGTGCACGAGCGGGCGGTGCTGCGCCGCCTGGTCGAGGCGGGCACGCGCATCACCCAGATGGGATACGCGGCCGACGACGACGTCGACGAGATCGTCAACCGCGCCCAGGCGGAGATCTACGCCGTCACCGAGCAGCGCACCAGCGAGGACTACCTGCCGCTCGGCGACATCATGGAGGGCGCGCTCGATGAGATCGAGGCGATCGGGTCGCGCAGCGGCGAGATGACGGGCGTGCCCACCGGGTTCACCGACTTCGACTCGCTCACCAACGGACTGCACCCCGGTCAGATGATCGTCATCGCCGCGCGTCCCGCGATGGGCAAGTCGACGCTCGCGCTGGACTTCGCGCGGGCCGCCTCCATCAAGAACAACCTGCCCAGCGTCATCTTCTCGCTGGAGATGGGCCGCAACGAGATCGCGATGCGTCTGCTGTCCGCGGAGGCCCGCGTCGCGCTGCACCACATGCGGTCCGGCACGATGACCGACGAGGACTGGACCCGCCTGGCCCGCCGGATGCCGGACGTCTCGGCCGCCCCGCTCTACATCGACGACTCGCCCAACCTGTCGATGATGGAGATCCGCGCCAAGTGCCGCCGGCTGAAGCAGCGCAACGACCTGAAGCTGGTGGTCATCGACTACCTCCAGCTGATGCAGTCGGGCGGCTCCAAGCGCGCCGAGAGCCGCCAGCAGGAGGTCTCGGACATGTCCCGTAACCTCAAGCTGCTCGCCAAGGAGCTGGAGATCCCGGTCATCGCGCTGTCCCAGCTGAACCGTGGTCCCGAGCAGCGCACGGACAAGAAGCCGATGGTCTCGGACCTGCGTGAGTCGGGCTCCATCGAGCAGGACGCCGACATGGTCATCCTGCTGCACCGCGAGGACGCCTACGAGAAGGAGTCCCCGCGCGCGGGCGAGGCCGACCTGATCGTCGCCAAGCACCGTAACGGCCCGACGGCCACCATCACGGTCGCCTTCCAGGGCCACTACTCGCGGTTCGTGGACATGGCGCAGACCTGAGTCGGGGGCGGGGCGGCCCTCGGCCCCGGAACAGGCGCCAGAAGGCCAGGGCCGTCTCTTCGGCCGAGGCCGGTGTCTCGTCGGCGACCCAGGTGGCGACCACCGCGATCAGGGCGCCGGCCAGGTAGGCGGCATGCAGTTCGGCCGGTACGTCCTCGAAGCCGGCGGGGCGGCGTCCTTCGCAAAACGCCGCGGTGAGTTCCGCGGTCAGCCGCTCCCGCAGGCGCGCGGCGAACAGCGCGTTCCCCTGGTCGCCAGCATGCGCCGGTACAGCGGCCTGCTGTCCGAGACGCGCCGGAACAACGCGTGCAGGGGTGGGGGTGCCTCGTCGCGCGGTGCGTCGAGGGGGCAGAGCGCCGCTGCCCGGGCCACGTGGGCCACGGCGTCGGCCATGGCATTGGTCACCAGGGCGTTCACGTCGGGGAAGTGCTGGTAGACGGTCGCCCGGTTGACGCCTGCCTGTCTGGCGATCTCCGACATGGTGATCGCGCCGATCTCCTTGGTCGCGGCCAGTTCCAGGATGGCCTTCCGCAGCCGGGTCCGGCTGGGCCGTGCGCGGGGGTCGTGGGCCTGCATCGGCAAGCGGCGTGTGGGGAAGGCCCTGTCCGCAACTCGGGCGGTGGCACCGTACGCGCCTTCGACCTCCTCGCCGGGTCGAAGACCGTCACCGGACTGACCATGGCGCGGTTCGCACGGACTCGGCGCGACCTCTACGCCCGGCACAGCCGGGAGCTGTGGGAGAGCGCCCTGTCCGGGCGGCTGCGGCCGGTCGCCCACGCCCGCTTTTCGCCGGCGGAAGCCGCCCGGGCGCACGAGGTCGTCGAGGAGCGCGCCCATCTCGGCAAGGTCGTCCTGGTCCCCTGACGCGACCCCGGGCGCGTCCGGCCGACTCACCTGCTGAACTGGGGGCATGACGTCACCTCAGGAAGAACTGCTGCCCGGCACCCGGCGGGCGCTGCTGCACCGGATCGCCGTCGCGCAGACGGAAGGGCGGGCGCCCTCACTGGTCGCGGCCGTCGTGCGGGACGGGAGGACCGTGTGGAGCGGGGCCCGGAGCTCGGTGGAGGGGGAGGTCCCGGACGGCGACGTCCAGTACCGGATCGGTTCGATCACCAAGACCTTCACTGCCGTTCTGGTGATGCGGCTGCGTGACGAGGGTCTGCTCGACCTCGCCGACCCGCTGGAGAGGCACCTGCCCGGCACCGGCGTGGGCGACGTGACCGTCGTCGATCTGCTCGCACACCGCGCCGGGCTCGCCGCCGAGACGCCCGGCCCCTGGTGGGAGCGGACACCCGGCTCCCTGCGTCCCCAAATCGCCGACGTCCTGGGGGAGCGTCCCCTCATTCATCCCGTGGGCCGGCGCTTCCACTACTCCAACCCCGGCTACGCGCTCCTCGGCGCGCTGGTCGAGAAGCTGCGCGGGGCGCCGTGGGCGGACGTCCTGCGGCGTGAGGTGCTCGAACCGCTGGGGCTGCACCGCACCACCGTCGAGCCCGTGGCACCGCACGCGGGCGGCTGGGCCGTGCACCCGTGGGCCGACGTGATGCAGCCCGAGCCGCTGGAGAACCTGGGCGTGATGGCTCCCGCCGGACAGCTGTGGTCCACCACCGGCGACCTGGCGCGCTTCGCGGCCTTCCTGGTCGCGGGCGACGAGCGGGTGCTGAGCGCCGGCTCGGTGCGGGAGATGCGGACGCCGGCGGCACCGGCCGAGGCGGCGGACGTGGCCGACGGTTACGCGTACGGCCTGGGGCTCGAGCTGCGCCACCAGCACGGCAGGGCGCTCGTCGGGCACACCGGCTCGCTCCCGGGGTTCCTGGCCTGCCTGACGATGGGGCTCGCGGACGACGTCAGCGCGGTGGTCCTGGCCAACTGCACCTCCGGCCCCGCTCCGTTCACCGTCGCCGCCGACCTGGTGCGGATCGTCGCGGAGGCGGAACCCCGTATCCCCGCCCCCTGGCGGCCGATCCCGGAGGTCCGGGAGACCGACGCCGCCGCGCTCGACCTGGTGGGCCAGTGGTACTGGGGGACGTACGCCTTCGGGCTGCGGTTGTCGGCCGACGGGCTGCTCGCGCTGGAGCCGCTCTCCGGGAAGGGGCGGCGTTCCCGCTTCCGTCCGGACGGTGACGGCGGCTGGGTGGGGCTCGAGGGCTATTACGCCGGCGAGGTGCTGAAGCCCGTACGGCGCACGGACGGCACGGTCAGCCACCTCGACCTCGGCTCGTTCGTGTTCACCCGGCAGCCGTACGAAGAGGGCGCCCCGGTGCCCGGCGGCGTGGACGCCAAGGGGTGGCGGGGCCTGCAGTAGGTCCGAGGGAGCTCGACCCCGACGGACGCGGAGCGGCCGTGTTTCACGTGAAACACGGCCGCTCCCTCACAACGCCAGCTTGAAGCCCACATGCGACGCCGTGAAACCGAGCCGCTCGTAGAAGCGGTGGGCGTCGGTGCGGGTGTTGTCGGAGGTCAGCTGGACCAGTTGGCAGCCCTCGCGGCGGGAGGTGTCGATCGCCCACTCGATCAGCCTGCCGCCGAGGCCGCCGCCGCGGGCGTCCGCGTGGATGCGCACTGCTTCGATGAGCGATCGTGTGGCGCCGCGTCGGGACAGTCCCGGGATGATCGTGAGCTGAAGCGTCCCGACGATCCGACCGTCCTGGACGGCGACGACAAGGTGCTGGTTCGGGTCGGCGCGCAGCCGTTCCAGCGCGGTCAGATAGGGCGCGAGGTCGTCCGGTGACTCGCGCTGCGCACCCAGTGGGTCGTCCGCCAGCATGGCGACGATCGCCGGGACGTCGTCGGCGGTCGCCGGCCGTATCTCAAGGTCTTCCATGCCGCGCACTTTATGCGGGCACCGGCGCCTTCAGCGTCTCGACGGCGCGGACCAGCGGGGCGAGGTCGGGGTTCTTCGCCGCCTCGTCGAGCGCCTCGCGCAGCGCCGTGTCGTTGGTGGGCCGCGCCTCCTCCAGCAGCTTGAGGCCGGCCTCGGTGACGTCGGTGTAGATGCCGCGCCGGTCGGTGGGACAGAGGTAACGCTCCAGCAGACCGCGGTCCTCGAGCCGGGTGACCAGCCGGGTGGTGGCGCTCTGGCTGAGCACGACCGCGTCGGCGACCTGCTTCATCTGCAGATGTCCCCCCTCCCCGGAGTGCTGTCGGCTCAACACGTCGAGCAGCGAGTACTCCCGCACGCTCAGATCGTGCTTGGCCTGCAGGGCGCGCTCGATGTGCGCCTCGATCCTCCCGTGCAGCAGCGAGAGAGCACACCAGCCCTGGGCGAGGGCGGTGAGCGCGGGGTCCGTGGCTGTCATGGGGTGATTCCTCCGTCCAGCAGGGTCTGACACCCAGGGTAGAACACGAACGAAATATCCCGCGCTTGCAAGTATCCCGCGTCTGCAATTATTGTTGAGTCTCGTTAAGCGCTACCGCAATCTCCGGAAGGTCTGTTCCCTCATGCCTCTCGCGCTTCTGGCCCTCGCGATCGGGGCCTTCGGGATCGGCACCACCGAATTCGTGATCATGGGCTTGCTGCCCGAGGTCGCGGGCGACTTCGGTGTCTCCATCCCCACCGCCGGTTACCTGGTGACCGGCTACGCCCTGGGTGTGATGTTCGGCGCCCCCCTGATGACCGTGCTCGGCACCAAGATCACCCGGAAGCGCATGCTGATGCTGCTGATGGGCCTCTTCGTCGTCGGGAACCTGCTGTCGGCGCTGGCCCCCACCTTCGGCCTCATGCTGACCGGACGGGTGGTCGCCTCCCTGGCCCACGGCGCCTTCTTCGGCATCGGCTCCGTCGTGGCCGCCGACCTGGTCGCCCCCGACAAGCGGGCCGGCGCCATCTCCCTGATGTTCACCGGTCTCACCGTCGCCAACGTGGTCGGCGTGCCGCTGGGCACCCTGGTCGGCCAGTCCCTCGGCTGGCGCGTCACCTTCGGCATCGTCGCCGCGCTCGGCGTGGTCGGCCTGCTGGGCGTCGCCAAGCTGGTGCCCGACATGCCGAAGCCCGAGGGCGTGCGGCTGCGCCACGAGCTGGCCGCCCTGAAGAACGTCCAGGTTCTGCTCGCCATGGCGATGACCGTGCTCGGCTTCGGCGGCGTCTTCGCGGCGATCACCTACATCGCGCCGATGATGACGCACGTCGCGGGCTTCGCCGACGGCTCCGTCACCTGGCTGCTGGTGCTGTTCGGCCTCGGCATGGTCGGCGGCAACCTCGTCGGCGGCAAGTACGCCGACCGCGCCCTGATGCCGATGCTGTACGTGTCCCTCGGCGCCCTCGCCACCGTCCTGGCGCTGTTCACCCTGACCGCCCACAACAAGATCGCCGCCGCGGTCACCATCGCCCTCGTCGGTGCGCTCGGCTTCGCCACCGTCCCTCCGCTGCAGAAGCGGGTCCTGGACCACGCGCACGGCGCGCCCACCCTGGCCTCGGCGCTCAACATCGGCGCCTTCAACCTGGGCAACGCGCTGTCCGCCTGGCTGGGCGGCCTCGTGATCGCCGCCGGACTCGGCTACACCGCTCCCAACTGGGTCGGAGCCGTCCTCGCCGCGGCCGCCCTGGCACTCGCCGTCCTCTCGGCCGGTCTCGAGCGCCGTGAGCGGGCGGCCGGCGCCCCGGTCGCCGGCGCGGCCCCCGCGGAGCGGCCGACCGTCGCCACGCACTGACCGGCAGCGCCTCCGGGCGCGGGGCCAGGGCCGTCCCCGCACCCGCCGATCCCCTCCCGTCCGTCATGACGGACATCGCACGAACCGCAAGGAGAACCACCTCATGACCACCACCGCCGTCGCCCCGCTGACCACCGCGGACGCCGAGACCCTCGTCACCGCCGCCGTCGAGGCCGCCGAGAAGGCCGGTGTCACCGTCAGCGTGACCGTCCTCGACGCGGGCGGGCACCTGCTCGCCTTCCGCCGGGACGACCGGGCCGTGCTGATCTCCGGGGAGACCAGCACGTGCAAGGCCTACACCGCGCTGCAGCTGAACACGCCCACCGCCGACCTGGTGGATGCCGTGCAGCCCGGCGGCCTCTTCCACACCCTGCCGACCGCCCTCGACCGGCCGCTGCTCTTCATCGCGGGCGGCGTGCCGGTACGGCGTGACGGGCGGCTGATCGGCGCCGTCGGCGTCGGCGGCGGCGCCCCGGAGCAGGACCACGGCTTCGCCACCGCCGCGGCGGAGTCCCTCGCCTGACGACGGACGGGCCCCAACACCCCGTACATCGCAGCACAGCGCGCCTGTACGGCGCACCGCACGGCGACGCCGGTCCCTCAGTGCACGCGGGACCGGCGTCGCCGTCCGTGCACACCGTCAGGCGGCCGCCACCGTCACCGGGGCGAACCGCCTGCTCCAGTCCCCCGGCAGTTCCGTGATCCCGTGCGTCATGACGGCGTTGAGCGTGACCGGCGCGAGGCCGTGCTCCTTCACCCAGTCGAGCAGCTCGCGGTGCCGGACGTCGATGTCGGTGCGCAGCGGCCGGTTGGTGTGGGAGGCCAGGGAGGCGATGAGCGCCTGGGCGGGCGCGGTGTCCCGGGCGATCAGCGGGCCCACGACATGCGTGTCCATGTTGGGCCAGGCGGCGGCGTAGCCGGTGATCCGTCCGTCCTCCTCGGCCACCCGCAGCTGGTCCGCGAAGGCGGGCAGGCGGGTCACGATGTGCGTCCGGTCCATGCCGAAGACCTCTTCGTCGAGCCGCAGGATCGCCGGGAGGTCGTCAGCGGTGGCCGTGCGGGTCAGGACCTCCGGCCGGCCGGACGGGACGAACCGGCCGCGCACCATCTCGGCCTGCCCGGTGACCTTGAAACCGAGCTCCTCGTAGAGGGGGCGGCCGAGGGGTGTGGCGTACAGGGTGAGGGGAGTGGTGCCCGCCTCCTCGACGACATGGCGCATCAGCCGGCGCCCGAGGCCCTGACGGGAGTGGCGCTCCGCGACGAGCACCATGCCCACGGCCGCCAGCGAGGGCTGCTCCCGGGGCCCGTACTCGGTGACGACGCAGGCGGCCGCCAGGCCGCCGTCGGGGGCGTCGACGCCGTGGCCGCGTCCCGCCGCGAGCAGGAGTCCCCACTTGTGCTCCTCCCGGGGCCACCCCCGGTCCTCGGACAGGTCGGCGCAGGCGGTGAGATCGCGCAGCGTCAGACGGCGGATGGGCAGGGAGTCGAGAGAAGGTGTCGGCACGCAGGTCAGGCTGTCCGACCGGAGCCTTCGGCGTCCACCCGTTTCGGCAGATGCGTACGTGCTTTTGGCCATCCCGTCCAGGCCGTCATCAGCCCAGGTCGGAGGCGTGCAGCGCGCGCACGCCCTCGATGTTGCCGTCGAGGTAGTGCCGCAGGGACAGCGGTACGAGGTGGACGGAGGCGATGCCGACCCGGGTGAAGGGCACGCGCACGATCTCGTACTCGCCGGCGGGTTCCTCGACCTCCGGGCCGTGCCGCAGGGACGGGTCCATGGACTCCAGACGGCAGACGAAGAAGTGCTGCACCTTCACGCCGGTCGAGCCCTCGTCCTCGCCGATGTGCTCCACGGTGTCCACGAAGCACGGCACCACATCGGTGATCTTGGCGCCCAGCTCCTCGTACACCTCACGGTGCAGGGCGTGGACGACGGTCGGATCCCCCGGCTCGACCCCGCCCCCGGGCGTGACCCAGTACGGGTCCACACCGGGTTTGGTGCGCTTGATCAGGACCAGGTGATCGCCGTCCAGCAGAACGGCTCGGGCGGTGCGCTTGACCACGGGTCGGACGGTCATGGGGGGAATGTGGCCCAGCTGGTTCCACGTGAAACATCGCCGGACGCCCTTGCTCCGGCCACAGACACCGGGTGCGCCGGCACCCCCGTCAGCACCAGTCGGAGGCCGCCCGCTCCAGCCACCCATGGGCCCGCGCGATGTGCGGCATCGCCAGTGTGCCGGTACGGACGGCGAGGAAGTAGGTGCGCAGCGGAGGCACCGCGGGTTCGTGCAGGGCCACCACCTCGCCGCGTTCCAGCGCGCCCGCGCACAGATAGCGCGGCAGCACGGCGAGGCCCGCCCCGGCCGTCGCGCACGCCAGCACGGCGCGCAGATCCGGGACGATCACCGTGCCCGGGCAGACCGGACGGGAGTCGAACACGGAGGCCCAGTAGCGGGCGACGAAGGGCAGCGACTCGTGCACCTCCACGACCGGGACCCGCTCCAGGACAGCCGGGCCGGACCGCCGCAGCGTCCCGGTGCCGATCCGCCCGGCCCATTGCGGGGCGGCGACCAGGACGTGCTCCTCGTCGCAGAGCGCGGTCGCCGAGAGCAGGGCGCCGCGAGGGCGGACGGTGCTGATGGCCAGGTCGTGGTGGCCGGCGGCGAGCCCTTCCAGGACCTCGTCGGCGGTGCCGAAGGACGCGCGGAGGGCGAAGCCCTGGCCGTCCTCACCGGTCAGCTCCGTGAGCGCGGGCAGCGCCCGCTCGGCGGTGAACTCGGGAGGCCCGGCGAGATGCAGGGTGCGTAAGGAGGAGTCCTCCTCCAGCCCGGACTCGGCTATCTTCACCAGCGCGTCCAGGTGGGGCGCCGCCTTGTGGGCGAGTTCGTCGCCGATCGTCGTGGGTGTCACCCCGCGTGCCTGCCGCAGGAACAGGGGCCGTCCGACCTGCCGCTCCAGGGTTCTGATCTGCGAGGTGACCGCCGGCTGCGAGAGGCCCAGCAGGGCGGCCGCGCGCGTGAAGGAACCGGCCCGGTGCACGGTCACGAAGGTCCGCAGCAAGGCCAGATCCACGGCACGCACCCCTCCCTCGTCGGCCCGCCGCAGACCGGACGGAGCCAACTATAAATTTGTCGATAGGTCGCTGTCGTTACTGTGATTGGACACTGACACTGAGTCAACTAGCCTGAGTCGCGCGGTTCTCAGCGCGCAGAACCGAGGACGGTCCGAGCCACGAGGGGGGAGGCTCGGACCGTCCGCAGGGGGTGTCGTCCATCAGAGGTGCGCAGGTCAGCCCGCTGTCACATCCAGCGCGCGCAGCACGTCCGCGATCAGGTCCTCCGGGTCCTCGGCGCCGACGGAGAAGCGGACGAAGCCCTCCGGCACCGCGTCCCCGCCCCAGCGGCCGCGCCGCTCCGCCGTGGACCGCACGCCGCCGAAGCTCGTCGCGTCGTCCACCAGACGCAGGGCGTCGAGGAAGCTGTCCGCCCGCTCGCGGGACGGCAGCGTGAAGGACACCACGCACCCGTAGCGGCGCATCTGCAGGGACGCGACCTTGTGCGACGGGTCGTCCGGCAGCCCCGGATAGCGCAGGCCCGTGACCTCCGGCCGCTCCCGCAGCGCCTCGGCGAGCCGCAGCGCGGTCGCGTTCTGCCGTTCCACGCGCAGCTGCAGCGTGGCGATCGACCGGTGCGCGAGCCACGCCTCCATCGGCCCCGGAATGGCCCCGACGATCTTCCGCCAGCGCCGGACCGCGGCCATCGCCTCGGCGTCGCGCCCGGTGACGTAGCCGAGCAGCACGTCGCCGTGGCCGGTGAGCTGCTTGGTGCCGCTGGCCACCGCGAAGTCCGCGCCCAGCTCCAGCGGACGCTGGCCCAGCGGCGTCGCCAGGGTGTTGTCGACGGCGACCAGGGCCCCCTGCGCGTGGGCCGCGTCGGCGAGCCGCCGCACGTCGCACACGTCGAGACCGGGGTTCGAGGGCGTCTCGATCCACAGCAGCTTCGCCCCGTCCAGCACCTCCAGCTGGGCGTCCCCGCCCGTCGGCGCCGTACGCACCTCGATGCCGTACGCCTCCAGCTGGGCGCGCGCCAGCGGCAGCGCCTGGTAGCCGTCGTCGGGCAGGACGACCGCGTCCCCCGCGCGGAGCTGCGAGAACAGCACCGCGGAGATGGCGGCCATGCCCGAGGCGAACACGAGCGTCTCGACGTCGCCCCGCCCCGGACCCTCCAGCTCCCCGATCGCCCGCTCCAGCAGGGTCCACGTCGGGTTCTCGTCCCGGCCGTAGGTGTACGGGCCGGTGGGGTCGCCCGGCAGATGGAAGTGGGCCGCGAACACCGGCCCGGGCAGGGTCGGCTCGTGCTTCACCGGCTCGGGCAGCCCGGCCCGCACCGCACGGGTGCCGTCGCCCGGCGTGCCTGCCGTGCCTCTCGTCGCGTCGCTCATGCCGCCCGTCCTTCCACCTGCTCACGTACCGCGGCGAGCAGCCCGTGGCTCGCCGCCTCCACCATCTCAAGACACGCGTCGAAACCCTCGGGACCCCCGTAGTACGGGTCGGGCACGTCGAGGTCGTCACCGGCCGCCGGGTCGAACGACCGCAGCAGCCGCACCTTCTCCGCGTCCCGCTCCGTGGGAGCGAGGCGGCGCAGCGCCCTGAGGTGACCGGCGTCCAGGGCGACGACGAGATCGAGCCGGCCGAACCACGACGGGTCGAACTGCCGGGCCGTGTGCTCGGCGTCGTAGCCGTTCTCCCGCAGGACGGCGACGGTGCGGGGGTCCGCGCCCTCGCCCTCGTGCCAGCCGCCGGTGCCGGCGCTGTCGACCTCCACCAGCTCCTCGAGCCCGGCCTCCGCCACGCGCGCGCGGAAGACGGATTCGGCCATCGGAGAGCGGCAGATGTTGCCGGTGCACACGAAGCAGACGCGGTAGGTCATGGTGGTCAGTCCCCGTCGGGCAGGATCACGTTCAGAGCCCAGGAGACCACGGAGATGATGAGTCCGCCCAGCACGGCCGTCCAGAAGCCGTCCACGTGGAAGCTCAGGTCGAACTGGTCGGCGAGCCAGGAGGTGAGCAGCAGCATCAGGGCGTTCACCACCAGGGTGAACAGGCCCAGGGTCAGGATGAGCAGCGGCAGGCTCAGCAGCTTGACCACCGGCTTGACCAGGAAGTTCACCACGCCGAAGATCAGCGCCACCAGGAACAGCGTGCCTATCTCCTTGCCGGTGCTGTCCCCGGTCAGGGTGATCTTGTCGAGGAGCCAGACCGCGACCGCGAGGGCTCCCGCGTTGGCGATCGTCTTGACGAGGAAATTCTTCATGTGTCTGATCGTGGCAGACAGCATCGTGATCGGGCAGTGAGGGCAGGGGCGGGACCCGTGAAGGCATTCAGGCTGGACGAACTCGAAGCGGAACGCGCCGCGAACGACGGGGCGTACCTGCAGTTCCTGCGGGAACGGAACATGTCGGTCGGTCTCTACGCCCTGGACGCGGGCGCCCAGGACCCGCAGCAGCCGCACCACCAGGACGAGGTGTACCTCGTGGTCAGCGGCCGCGCCTCGATCACCGTCGGCATGGAGACCACCGAGGTCGCGCGCGGCAGCGTCGTCTACGTGCCGGCCGGGGTGGCGCACAAGTTCCACCACATCAGCGAGGACCTGCGGGTCGTGGTGGTGTTCTCTCCGCCGGAGAGCTGAGGCCGGGCCCCGGGGTTCCCTAGGGGACGGGTCAGGGGAGGACAAGGGATCCGAAGCCCCCGTCCGGCCCCCGGCCGCCCTAGCATCGAGAGCGGACATCATCGACAGGACCCGGCGGACAGCGGGCGGAGAGGTAAGGACGAGGCCATGCGAGAGATCTTCACGGGACTGCCGTGGTGGGTGAAGTGGATCGCGGTGCCGGTCATCGCCCTCGTGGTGTTCGGCGGCCTGATAGCGAGCGTGGTCGGCTTCGTCATCGGACTGCTCTTCAAGGCGCTGGTGTTCGTCGCGTTGGTCGGCGGACTGATCTACGTGGTGCGGAAGTTCACGGCGAGCTCCTCGTCGCGCGACTGGTGAGCCGGCGGGAACCGGCGGGGCGGTAACGGGATACGCCGGTTCCCTCGGGTGGGGGAAGTTTCCGTCCAGGGCCTCCTGCGTGCGGTGACGGACGATTAGAGTCCGGAACTCGACGCGGGGCCGGTCCCCGCGAGCGGCGACCCCACCACCCGTGTTCCCCGCACGGGCTGCCCCCTCGCGTTACGGGAGTGACCCTTGGCCACGACTGGCACCGCCCCCGCCCCTCGGACCGCGGTCCCCCCACAGCCCCGTTCCCCGGCCCCGCCCACGTCTCCCCCCGGCGCGACCCTCATCGGCTCGGTCCAGCGCGCCATGCGCCTGCTGGAGACCGTCGCCGCCCACGAGCACGGCGCTCCCGCCAAGCAGCTCGCCCGGGAGACCGGACTGGCGCTCCCCACGGCCTACCACCTGCTGCGCACCCTGGTGCACGAGGGCTATCTGCGCCGCGACCGCGGGATGTTCTACCTCGGGGAGGCCGCCGAGCGGCTCGGCGGCAGCGGAGCCCAGCAGAAACGTCGCAGCACGGTGACCGACACCCTCGCCCGCTGGCGGGACGCGGTGGGCGTCCCCGTCTACTACGCCGTCTACCGCGACGGCGAGATCGGTCTGGTCGGCGTCGCCGACACCCCGGGCAATCCGGCCGTCGAGGAGTGGACCGACTTCCGGGAGACCGCCCACGCCCACGCCCTCGGCCAGTGTCTCCTCGCGCAGCTGGACGACGCGGCCCGGCGCGACCACCTTGACCGCTACCCGGTGCGCCCGGTCACCCCGTACACGGTGCGTGACGCCGTGAGCCTGCTGCGGCGCCTGGAACGCGCCCGGGAGGCGGATGTGGTGATCGAGCGTCAGGAGTACGCACTGGGGACGGTGTGCGCCGCGATCCCCCTCAAGGTCGGCGCGACGGCGGCCACCGTGGCCGTCTCGCTGCCCGTGCACCAGGCCGACCGGCTCCTTCCGACGGTCCAGCGGCTGCAGGCCGAAATGCGCTGCCTGCTCGGCTCGCTCGCACTGTCTATCAGTATCTGAAAACTCACTCCTTGTGATCTGCTGTGTACGTTCAGCAAGATTCCCTCTAGAGTCAGGGTCCATGCCCGGCCAGTCCGCGGCGAATGACAGGGTAGGCGATGCGCGAATCCGTACAGGCAGAGGTCATGATGAGCTTTCTCGTGTCGGAGGAGCTTTCCTTCCGCATTCCGGTGGAGCTGCGTTATGACACCTGCGATCCCTACGCGGTGCGGCTGACCTTCCATTTGCCCGGAGACGCACCCGTGACCTGGGCGTTCGGCAGGGAGCTGCTGGTCGACGGCGTGGGCAGGCCCTGCGGCGAGGGCGATGTGCGGGTCGCGCCGGTCGACCCCGACACCCTGGGCGAGGTGCTGATCCGGCTCCAGGTCGGCAGCGACCAGGCGCTGTTCCGCTCGTCGACCGCCCCGCTCGTGGCCTTCCTCGACCGCACGGACAAGCTGGTGCCGCTGGGTCAGGAAGGGGCGCTCGCCGACTTCGACGCCCACCTCGACGACGCGCTCGACCGCATCCTCGCGGAGCAGAGCGCCGGCTGACGCGTTGAGCCGACCGGGTGAGCCGGTGGCGTAACGCTTCAGCGCGCCCCCGAAGGTCTTCCCGCGGCGGCGTGCGTCAGCGTTTGCGGCGCCTGCCCCGCCCGCCCCGCGCCATGGCAGGCCGGGGTTCCGGCGCGTGGCCGACGGCCTGGTCGTGCGCCGTCGTCTGCCCGGGCACCGGGGCGCGGTCCGCCGGGCGGTCCGCCGAGACGACCAGCGCGGCCAGGGCCGTGGTCACCGGCACCGAGGCCACCAGTCCGATCGAGCCGATCAGCGTGCGCACGATCTCCTCCGCGACCAGCTCGCTGTTGGCGACCGTCCCCACGCCGCTCTGCGCCACCGAGAACAGCAGCAGCAACGGCAGCGCGGCGCCCGCGTAGGCGAGGACGAGGGTGTTGACCACGGACGCGATGTGGTCGCGGCCGATGCGGATGCCCGCCCGGTACAGCGCGCGGCGGCCCATCGCCGGGTTGGCCTCGTGCAGCTCCCACACCGCGGACGTCTGCGTGACCGTCACGTCGTCCAGGACGCCGAGCGAGCCGATGATGACGCCCGCGAGCAGCAGGCCGCTCATGTCGATGTCCGGGTAGAGGCCGTGGATCAGGCCGGTGTTGTCGTCGGTGTTGCCGGTGAGGGCCGACCAGCCGATGAACACCGAGCCCAGGATGCCGATCAGCAGCAGCGAGACCAGCGTGCCGAGCACCGCCACCGAGGTGCGGGCCGACAGTCCGTGACAGAGGTACAGCGCGAGCAACATGATCAGGCTGGCTCCCACCACCGCCACGACCAGCGGGTTCGAGCCCTGCAGGATCGCCGGCAGGATGAAGAAGTTGAGCACCAGGAAGCTGACCGCCAGCGCGACCAGCGCCATGACGCCCCGCAGCCGCCCCACGGCCACCACGGCGAGCGCGAAGACACCGGCCAGCAGGGCGAGCGGGAAGCGGCGGTTCACATCGGCGACCGAGTACTGGAGGTCCTCCGGCGCCGACGGCTCGTAGGCGACGACGACCCCCTGGCCCTCGCTCAACTGCCGTGACTGGTCCGGCTGGACGATCTCGGTGAACGTCCGGCCCTTGTCCTTGCCGGTGTCGACCCGGATCGTCGCCTTCTTGCAGGTGCCGTCCGCCTGTTGCTGGGCCGAGGAGCCCTCGGCGGTGGAGGTGTCACCGGTCGGGACGCCGGCGGAGGGGTTGGCCGAGGCGCAGTCCATCGCGACCACCTTGGTGACCGTTGCCTGGTGCGTCTGACGGTCGAAGCCGACGCCGGTGCGCTCGTGGGCAGGGGCGCCGTCCGGCCACAGCACGGCCAGGCCGACGAGGACCGCCGCGGTGAAGGGGATGAGGACCGCGGCGATGACCTTGCGGAGGTGACGGGAGACGGGGGCGGCGGGGCCGTGACTGTGGCTGTGCCCGTGGCTGTGGACCGGAGGGTGGCCGTGGCTGTGCCCGTTCGCCGGAGACGGGGGATCAGCCGGCGTCCCCGGCGTGGCCACGCGCCGGTGGGAGCCGGTGTGTTCGTGCGCGCCCGTGTGTCCCTGCCAGGGACCGTGCCCGTGCCGTTGCCCGGGACCATGCCCGGGTTGGGTGCCGGCACCGCGCGACGGCTCGGACGGCGGGTACGGAGGCGGAGGGTTCGAGGTCACCGACCGATCATCGCAAGAAGGAAGGGGGCCCTCTGTTCACCGCGCCAGAAATGACGCTAGCGTGGAGGTACCTTTTGTACACGCGGGAGCTCGGAGCACCGGGCTGAGAGGGCGCTGACCTCCGTCCCAGCGATGTTCCACGTGAAACATCACCGACAGCGGGTGATGTTTCACACGGGACGTCGGCAGACGGAAACCGCTGCGTCGACCGCCGAACCTGTTACCGGGTAATGCCGGCGTAGGGAGTAGGTCTCATGACCAACAAGGACGCACGCACGCCTGCCTCCACGCAGAACCCGACGGAGACGTCGGAGGCCGCGGAGGCCGGGAAGTCCATCGGCTGGCACAAGGCGTACGTCGAGGGCAGCCGCCCCGACCTGCGGGTGCCGGTCCGTCAGGTGCATCTCACCAACGGGCAGTCGGTCACCCTGTACGACACCTCGGGCCCGTACACCGATCCACTCGTCGACACCGACGTCCGCCGGGGACTGGCCCCGCTGCGTGAGAACTGGATCGTCGCCCGCGGCGACACGGAGGAGTACGCGGGCCGTCCCGTCCGCCCCGAGGACGACGGGATCAAGCACACCTCGCCGCGCGGGGGACTGCGCAACCTCGACGCGGTCTTCCCCGGCCGCCCGCGGCTGCCGCGCCGGGGCCGCGAGGGGAAGGCGGTCACGCAGCTGGCGTACGCGCGCCGGGGCGAGATCACGCCCGAGATGGAGTTCGTGGCGATCCGGGAGAACGTCTCCCCCGAGGTGGTCCGCGAGGAGATCGCGGCGGGCCGCGCGGTGCTGCCCGCCAACGTCAACCACCCGGAGAGCGAGCCGATGATCATCGGCAAGCGGTTCCTGGTGAAGGTCAACGCCAACATCGGCAACTCGGCGGTCACCTCCTCCATCGAGGAGGAGGTGGAGAAGATGACGTGGGCGACCCGCTGGGGCGCCGACACGGTCATGGACCTCTCCACCGGCCGCAACATCCACACCACCCGCGAATGGGTGCTGCGCAACTCCCCCGTCCCCATCGGCACCGTGCCGCTCTACCAGGCGCTGGAGAAGGTCGACGGCAAGGCCGAGGAGCTGACCTGGGAGATCTACAAGGACACGGTCGTCGAGCAGGCCGAGCAGGGTGTGGACTACATGACGGTCCACGCGGGCGTCCGGCTCGCATACGTGCCGCTCACCGCCAACCGCAAGACCGGCATCGTCTCGCGCGGCGGCTCGATCATGGCGGCCTGGTGCCTGGCGCACCACAAGGAGTCGTTCCTCTACGAGCACTTCGAGGAGCTGTGCGAGATCCTCGCCGCCTACGACGTCACCTACTCGCTCGGCGACGGTCTGCGGCCCGGGTCCATCGCGGACGCCAACGACGAGGCGCAGTTCGCGGAGCTGCGGACGCTGGGCGAACTCAACAGCATCGCCAAGCGGCACAACGTGCAGACCATGATCGAGGGCCCGGGGCATGTACCGATGCACAAGATCAAGGAGAACATCGACCTCCAGCAGGAGATCTGCGAGGAGGCGCCTTTCTACACGCTCGGCCCGCTCACCACGGATGTGGCACCCGCGTACGACCACATCACCTCGGGCATCGGCGCCGCGATGATCGCCTGGTGGGGCACGGCCATGCTCTGCTACGTCACGCCCAAGGAGCACCTGGGCCTGCCCAACCGGGACGACGTGAAGACGGGCGTGATCACGTACAAGATCGCGGCCCATGCGGCCGACCTCGCCAAGGGGCACCCGGGCGCCCAGGAGTGGGACGACGCGCTGTCCGATGCGCGCTTCGAGTTCCGGTGGGAGGACCAGTTCAACCTGGCCCTCGATCCGGACACGGCGCGTGAGTTCCACGACGAGACGCTCCCGGCGGAGCCGGCGAAGACGGCGCACTTCTGCTCGATGTGCGGGCCGAAGTTCTGCTCGATGAAGATCTCCCAGGACATCCGCCGCGAGCACGGCGGCAGCCGCACGGAGATCGAGGAGGGGATGGCCCAGAAGTCGCGTGAGTTCGCGGCGGCGGGGAACCGGGTGTACCTGCCGATCGCGGACTGAGTGCGGGACCGGGTGGTTGCGCCGCTGAGCGCGCCACCCGGTCCCCGTCGGCGGCGCATGCCGTCGTACGGTCGTGCGATGAAGGCCGTGATCGTCGGTGAGCCCCGCAGGCTTGGAGTGCCCGGCCCCGAGGCGAGGCTGAGCTTCGGGGCCGAACGCCCCGAGGGAGGATCCACGCAGCGGCGCAGGCTGCTGGTGCTCGAAGGCAAGCCCGCCTTCGAGCTGTCCATGTGGTGCGGCACATGCCAGTTCCTGTTCCGCCGGCTCGAGGGCGCGAGCGGAACGCTTTCGCTGGACGCCATGCGGGAACGCCTCGCCGACCGGATCGACGGCCTGGACGGCGACGTTCTGACGGTGTTCGGCTCGCTGCTGCCGGATGGCGAGTACCTCCCCCTGCTGCGCGACGTCCGGCCACGGCTGGTCCTGCCGGGGCAGGACGGTGACTACTTCAGCGGCGAACAGGTGGCCACATGGGGGCCGGACCAGTTCTGGGGTCTTCCGGAGCACCCGCGCACGCCGTACTACCGCACCTTCGAAACCGTGGTCGACGACACCGCGCACCTCTACGAGTTTGTCGTTCCCATGGTCCCTCCGCTGTGGAACGACCGGGACCGGGTGGAGCAGTACGCCGAGCGCATGCGACGGGGAAGCCTGCCGACCGCGGTGGCGGTGTCCACCCTCGACCTCTGTCGGCCCGCGGTGATCCCTCACTGGGGCGACGACGAGCACGACGACTACGAGCACTGGGGACTGACGCACTTCCTGCTCGACGGCCATCACAAGCTGGAGGCGGCGGCCTCAGCGGGACGGCTGGTGCGGATCCTGTCGCTGCTGGCCATCGGCGACAGTCTGTCGGGCCCCGATGATCACCGCAGGCTGCCGGCCCTGCGTGCACAGCCTCGCACGAGCCGAGGCGCCCGACCGTCTCGCTGAGAGAGCCGGACAGGAGGGTGCGGGCGCCATGACCGGGTCCCGTGGGTCACCTCGTTATTTCGGGTGAGGGTCGGCAGACTGGGCCCATGGCTGTGTGGGCGTTGAGCAAGGGGTCCAACTGTTCTGTCGAGGTGCCCGTCGTGCGGGCCGAGCTGGTCTGGGCGGCGGGGCCCGGGGTGCCCGACATCGACGCGTCGGCCCTGCTGCTCACGTCGGTGGGGCGGGTCCGTGACGACGGGGACTTCGTGTTCTACAACCAGCCGCGCCACGCCTCCGGGGCCGTGCGGCACCTGGGCAAGCGGCATGCCGACGGGGCCGCCACCGACACCGTCGAGGTGGACCTGCACGCGGTGGAGCCGGCGGTCGAGCGGATCGTGCTCGGGGCGTCGGCCGACGGCGGGACCTTCGGGCAGGTGCCCGGCCTTGTGCTGCGGCTGCTGGACGCGGCCTCGGGCACCGAGATCGCCCGCTTCGACATGGCGGCCGGGACCGAGACCGCCTTCATCGGCGGTGAGCTGTACCGGCGGCAGGGCGCCTGGAAATTCCGCGCGGTCGGCCAGGGGTACGACTCCGGGCTCGCCGGACTCGCCACGGACTTCGGCATTACCGTCGACGACCCCGCCCAGGCTCCCCTCGTCACCGCGCCTGTGCCCCCCTTGCCGCCTCCGCCGGCCGATCCGGGGCCGCCCGCCCCGACCCCGTCCGGCGCCGCCCGCCTCGGCAAGGGCGAGGAGCGGCTGCCCGTCGACATGCGCAAGCGGCTGTCCCTGCGCAAGGAGCAGGTCGCGGTCAGCCTGCGCAAGCACGGGGCCGCCGACGTCACCGCACGCGTGATTCTCGTGCTGGACGCCTCCGGGTCGATGTCCTTCCTGTACTCCAAGGGTGCCGTCGCCGACGTCGTCGAGCGGATGGCGGCGGTCGCCGCGCAGCTGGACGACGACGGGGAGATGCAGGCCTGGACGTTTGCCACCAACCCGGCCCGCCTGCCCGACCTGCGGCTCGCTGAGCTTCCCGAGTGGCTGCGGCTGCACGTCCGCGTGGGGGAGGTCTCCCTGTTCCGGCGCAAGCGCAAGAAGGGTCTCGATCCCAGCCAGGTCGACATGCGCGAGGTCGGCATCCAGAACGAGGAGCAGAAGGTCATCGCGGAGGTGCGTACGTACGTACGGGAGAACCCGGTGCCCGTCCCCACGCTCGTGCTGTTCTTCTCCGACGGCGGCGTCTACCGCGACGCCGACATCGAGGCGCAGCTGCGCGAGGCCGTCGAGGAGCCGGTGTTCTGGCAGTTCGTGGGGCTCGGGCACGCCAACTACGGCGTGCTGGAGCGGTTCGACACGCTGCCCGGACGGCGCGTCGACAACGTCGGCTTCTTCGCCGTCGACGACATCAGCACGGTCCCGGACGCGGAGCTGTACGACCGGCTGCTGTCCGAGTTCCCGCAGTGGATCAGGGCGGCGCGCGGGGCGGGCATCCTCTGACGCCCCCGCCCCCGTCGCGCAACCCGGCGGCTACTCCGGCTGGTGTTCCGGGCCTCCGAAGTCGGGGCTCGACCAGTCCGGGCTGGAGTAGCTGGGGCGGGTGCCCCGGTGCGCCCCGTCGTCCGGGCTGGAGAAGCCCGGCCGGTCGTACCCCAGCTGCGGGATGCGGCTGGTCGGCGCGGGCGGCGCCGTGTGCTGGAGCGCCGTCGCGCCCGCCGGGTCGGCGAGAGCCTCCCGCAGGAACGGCACGATGCCCCGTTCCAGCAGCGCCTCGCGCCAGGCGTCCCTTGCCTGGGCCACCTCCTCGTCGAGTTCGCGGTACGTCCCGCCGAGCGCCGAGGGCTTGTTGCGCAGCGCGGTGAGCAGCAGGCCGGCCCCGGCGACGAGGATGGCGACCGCCGTGACCGCGCCGAACACCCAGCCGGTGGTCAGCATCGTCCGCGCGAACTCGTTCTCCGAGTCGAGCGTCCGCAGGACGAAGCCGACGAGCAGGAATATCGCGGCGGCGGTCCCGGCCAGGACCGGCGCCAGGACGGCGACGACGGCCGCCACCCCCGCTCCGGCGGCTTCGGCCATCTCGCCCATCGACGCGGCGAACCCCGCCGCGCCGGTGGCGCCCGGCTCGCCGGTGCCCGCGTCGCGCACCGCCGGGGTGACCGTGGGCGGCCTGCGGGCCTCCTCGCGGACCTTCACGTAATGCTGGTACTCCGTCGCCGCGGCCGCGCTGATGAGCGCGGTGGCGTTCAGCGCCATCGTGCGCAGCTGCTCCGAGTTGAGCCGCTGTCCCACAGCGGCCAGCTCCGGGTTGTGTGGTGCGGAGCGCAGCGCCTCATCGAGAATCCGCTCGTAGTCCTGGCGGTCCTCGCTCAGCAGGTGCTGCGGAACGCTGTTCATGTGCATCCCCCGATGCTCCGTAGGGCTTGGGGCTCGGCATGCTGACGAGCCGTCGGGCAGAAACGGAGGGGAGCCTGCTACGGATAAGCCGATGGTAGAGCGGTGACGGCGCGCCCTGACAGGGGGTCTGCGGAAATTGCCGTCCCCGGGATGCGGTCGCGGGCCGCCTCAACGCGACCCAAGGGCACCTCAGTTGGTCAGAGGCAACTGCCGTACCAGCAGTTTTCCTGCCATCGTCACGCCGCCGTCCATCGCGATGGCGAGTCCGTCGGCGTACACGTGCGGTTCGGCCACCACGGGGCCGCCGTCGTCCTCGCCGTCCTCGGAGCCGACCTCGCCCAGCAGATACGGGATCGGGCTGTGCCCGTGAACGACCCGGGTACCGCCGTACGTATTGAGCAGGGAGCGCACCGCGTCGGCGCCGCCCTCGTCCCGGAAGGAGAACCGCTTGGTGAACTTGCGGAACAGGTCCCAGACCTCGTCGGCGTCGTTGCGCGTGAGGGTCTCGCGGACCGTGTCGTTGACCTCTTCGATCGAACGGCCGTAGTCGAGGTAGGCGGTGGTGTCCGAGTGCAGCAGCAGATGGCCGTCGACCTCCTCGACGGCGTCGAGGCGGGCCATCCACTGCAGGTGGTGATCCTGGAGGCGGTCCATGTCGGTCTTCTGGCCGCCGTTCAGCAGCCAGGCCGCCTGGAAGGTGGCGGTGCCCGCGCCGGAGTTGACGGGCGTGTCGCCGAACCGCTTCGCGCCGAGCAGCAGCAGTTCGTGGTTGCCCATGAGGGCCTTGCAGTACCCGCCGGCCGCGGCGGCCTCGGCGGACAGCCGCATCACCAGGTCGATGACGCCGATGCCGTCCGGGCCGCGGTCGGTGAAGTCGCCGAGGAACCACAGGCGCGCGGTGCCGGCGCACCAGTTGCCCGCGGCGTCGATGAGGCCCTGCTCCTGGAGGGCGGCCACCAGCTCGTCCAGATAGCCGTGAACGTCGCCGACCACGTACAGCGGACCCTTGCCGGTGGCGGGCTGCGGGGCGGGCGCGGCCACGGGGTCGACGGTCACCTGGACCGTGTCACCCCGGTTGATGACCGGAAGGTCCCGCTGGGTCGGCGTGTACCCCTCCGGGTACGCCTCCTCGGCCGGCGGCACGACGTCACCGGGGTGGGTGCTGCTGTGGACGTACGGACCGGTCTCGTGGACGTACGCGGGTACCCGGAAGTCGCGCAACGTCGCCGTCCGCTCCACCTCGGGTCCCTGACCGGCCCCCTGAGTCATCGACCCCTCCACCATCGCGCCGCATCTGCACCGCGTCGGACTGCCTGGTCGCAGCGGCCCGCGGTGTCGTGGGCCCATCATAGGAATGCGGATCGCGCCGTGTGATGACCCAGGGGTGGTGAATCAGAACAGGACTCCGGCTCATCGCGGCTTTCGTCCCGTTTGCGGTGGTCTCCGGCCCGTCGAATGGCGTTCGACACCGGCGCACGGCCGTCCCCCGAACGCCCCACGGACGCCCGGCCGGGCTCCGCCCGATGTCCGGCCGGTGGTCCGGTTTCCGGTTCCGGGCCCGTCCGGTCATCCCCTCGACGCGCGTTCCGCGCGTCACCCCCTGAGCGCACGCCTCCGCACCCCTTCTCGACCGGACCGTCCCGCAGGACGTCCGGTCCGGCTTCCCCGGGAGCCCCGGGCGGGCCGGGTTCCGTCTCGCTTCACCCCTCCGGAAGCGGGGCATTCCCCGTGGTCCTCCGGCCCTTCGTGCCCCCGGGTGTTCATGTCCCCTGCGGCGACCTCGGCGGGCTGACCGTCGTGCGGGGCGGCCGGCGCTGCGAGGACGTGCGCACGATCAGCTCGGTCGGTATCACCTGCTCGACCGGCTGGTCCGAGTCGACCCCCTCGATGGCGTCGATCAGCAGTTGCACCACCGCCGTGCCGATGCGGCGGGGTTTCAGGGACAGGGTGGTGACGGGCGGCTCGGTGTTGGCGTACACCGTGGACTCGCTGCAGCAGACGAGAAGCAGGTCCTCCGGCACGCGCAGCCCGTAGCGGCGGGCCGCGGCGAGCAGATCCGTGCCGTTGGGGTCGAAGAGGCCGTAGACCGCGTCGGGGCGGTCCGGGCGGGCGAGCAGCCGGTCGGCGGCGACGGCGCCCGCGCACGGGTCGTGCGCCGGGTACGCCTCGTACACCGGGTCCTGCCCCACCCGCTCGCACCAGCGCAGGTACGCCGTGGTCGACAGGTGGGTGTACGTGTCGGTGGTGGTGCCGGTCAGCAGGCCGATGCGGCGGGCGCCGGAGGCGGCGAGGTGGTCGAGGATGCCGAGCACGGCGGCCTCGTGGTCGTTGTCGACCCACGCCGTGACCGGCAGGGAGCCGGCCGGGCGGCCGTCGGAGACCACGGGTAAGCCCTGGCGGACCAACTCGCTGACCACCGGGTCCTGGTCGGAGGGGTCGATGACCACCGTGCCGTCCAGGGCCACGTTGGACCACACGTCGTGACGGGAGGTCGCGGGCAGGATGACGAGGGCGTAGCCGCGGGCGAGTGCCGCGGAGGTGGCGGCCCGCGCCATCTCGGCGAAGTAGGCGAACTCCGTGAAGGTGAAAGGTTCATCCCCGTACGTCGTCACGGTCAGGCCGATGAGTCCGGACTTCCCGGTGCGGAGCGTTCGGGCGGCGGCCGAGGGGCGGTACCCCAGTCTCTCGGCCACCTCGCGGACGTGGCGCCGGGTGGCGTCCGGGAGCCGGCCTTTGCCGTTGAGGGCGTCGGAGACGGTCGTGATGGAGACTCCGGCGGCGGCGGCCACGTCCCTGATGCCCGCTCGACCCGGCCTGCTGCCTCGGCGTGAGGTTTCCGCGCGGCTCACCTGGTGCTTCCCTGCTGCTGTCATGGCGAGCCGATAGTAGGGCTCATGCGGTGGGGTAGGGCGGACGCATATGCACGCGTTGACAGGCACGTTTCTGCATGATCATTCTGCCTCAATCGCCGTGGAAACCATGGGTGTTGAACGGTTCAATGCCAGTCCCTGACGTGTCGGTGCATGCGTGCCTGGCGAGGGTGCGATGTTGCGAAGAGGTCTCAACTCACCTGCACGGGTGACGCGCGCCACGGCGCGAACCACCGGCGCATAGATATATGTGCGGCGCGCCCCTGGCCCGCACCCCCTTCGCACCCGTACGGGCGATGTTGCCGGTGTTGTCCCTGTGACGCATGAGCAGGAAGGCCCGGTCGTCGCCCCTATACGCACCGACGCCGAATCCTCATAAGGTGAGGAGTATTGGATGTCGGCGGCGGTCATGAGCCGCCGGTCTTCGCGAGGAGGACTGCGGTGAGCGAGACGAGCCCCAAGCTGCGCGCCGAGCTGGAGGGGATCCCCACCTACAAGCCGGGCAAGCCCGCGGCGGCCGACGGGCCGGTGGCGTACAAGCTGTCCTCCAACGAGAACCCCTATCCGCCGCTGCCGGGCGTGATGGAGACGGTGACCGCCGCCGCCTCCACCTTCAACCGCTACCCGGACATGGCCTGTACCGCCCTCACGGCCGAGCTTGCCGAGCGGTTCGCGGTTCCGGCGTCCCACGTGGCGACGGGCACCGGCTCGGTCGGCGTGGCCCAGCAGCTGCTGCAGGCCACCTCGGGCCCCGGCGACGAGGTGATCTACGCCTGGCGCTCCTTCGAGGCCTACCCGATCATCACGCAGATCAGCGGCGCCACGTCCGTGCAGGTCCCGCTGACCGACGGCGACGTGCACGACCTGGACGCGATGGCCGACGCGATCACCGACCGGACCCGGCTGATCTTCATCTGCAACCCCAACAACCCGACCGGCACCGTGGTGCGCCGGGCCGAGCTGGAGCGGTTCCTCGACCGGGTGCCCCGCGACGTCCTGGTGGTGCTGGACGAGGCCTACCGCGAGTTCATCCGCGACACCGAGGTGCCGGACGGCGTGGAGATCTACCGCGAACGGCCCAACGTCTGCGTCCTGCGCACCTTCTCCAAGGCCTACGGTCTCGCCGGGCTGCGCGTCGGTTTCGCCATCGCCCACGAGCCCGTGGCCGCGGCGCTGCGCAAGACGGCGGTTCCGTTCGGCGTGAGCCAGATCGCCCAGGAGGCGGCGATCGCCTCGCTGCGCGCCGAGGACGAGCTGATCGGCCGGGTCGGCTCCCTGGTCTGCGAGCGCAACCGGGTGGTCGAGGGGCTGCGCGCCCAGGGCTGGACGGTGCCCGAGACCCAGGCCAACTTCGTGTGGCTGCGGCTGGGGGAGCGCACCGTGCCGTTCGCGCAGGCGTGCGAGCAGGCGGGTGTGGTCGTCCGGCCGTTCCCCGGCGAGGGCGTGCGCGTCACCGTCGGCGAGACGGAGGCGAACGACATCTTCCTGAAGGTCGCGGAGGAGTTCCGCTCCCAGGTCTGACCTGCACGGATGTGAAGCGGCCGGCGGTTGATCCGCCGGCCGCTTCTGTGTGTCGGGGGTCAGCCGCCGGCCCCCGCAGGAGAAGTTCCGGCGAAGGGGTTGACGTCACACAGGACCCCCCTTCCGGGTCGGAAAAGCAGTAGGTCATAATTGCTTGTGAATGTGAACGCGTTCACAAGCGCATCCCGTTTCTCCCGAGATGGACGGGGATGGAGCGGGCCCGCGGCTGCTGCACCACGGCGAAGTAAGGAGCGACGACGTGGATCTGGCTCTGGCGCCGGAGACCCTGGCGCGATGGCAGTTCGGCATCACCACCGTCTACCACTTCCTCTTCGTTCCCCTGACGATCTCGCTCGCCGCCCTCGTCGCCGGGCTGCAGACCGCCTGGGTGCGGACGGAGAAGGAGAAGTACCTCAGGGCGACGAAGTTCTGGGGCAAGCTCTTCCTGATCAACATCGCGATGGGTGTCGTCACCGGCATCGTGCAGGAGTTCCAGTTCGGCATGAACTGGTCCGACTACTCGCGCTTCGTCGGTGACGTCTTCGGCGCCCCGCTCGCCTTCGAGGCGTTGATCGCCTTCTTCTTCGAGTCCACCTTCATCGGCCTGTGGATCTTCGGCTGGGACCGGCTGCCGAAGAAGGTCCACCTGGCCTGCATCTGGATGGTGTCGATCGGCACGCTGCTGTCGGCGTACTTCATCCTCGCCGCCAACTCCTGGATGCAGCACCCGGTCGGCTACCGGATGAACGGGGAGAAGGGGCGCGCCGAGCTCACCGATTTCTGGCTGGTGCTGACCCAGAACACCACGCTCAACCAGGTCTTCCACAGCTTCTCGGCGGCCTTCCTCACCGGCGGCGCCTTCATGACCGGCATCGCTGCCTTCCACCTGATGCGCAAGAAGCACATCCCGGTGATGCGCACCTCGCTGCGGCTCGGCCTGGTCACCCTCGCGGTCGGCGGACTGCTCACCGCGATCAGCGGCGACACCCTCGGCAAGGTCATGTACGAGCAGCAGCCGATGAAGATGGCCGCCGCCGAGGCCCTCTGGGACGGCGAGGAGCCGGCGCCCTTCTCCGTCTTCGCCTACGGCGACGTCGACGAGGGGCACAACAAGGTCGCCCTGGAGATCCCCGGCCTGCTGTCCTTCCTCGCCCACAGCGACTTCGAGTCGTACGTGCCCGGCATCAACGACACGAACGAGGCGCTGCAGGAGAAGTTCGGGCCCGGCGACTACAAGCCGATCGTGCCCGTCGCCTACTGGGGCTTCCGCTGGATGATCGGGTTCGGCATGGCCTCCTTCTCGGTGGGTCTGCTGGGACTGTGGCTCACCCGGAAGAAGTTCCTGCTGCCGGCCGCGTACCGCTCGGGCGAGGACGAGGTGCCGCAGCTGGTGCTGCTGAAGCGCCCGCTCGGCTCCCGGCTGACCCGGCTGTACTGGCTGGCCGCGGTGTGGACGATGGCCTTCCCGCTGATCGCCAACGCCTGGGGCTGGATCTTCACCGAGATGGGCCGTCAGCCCTGGGTCGTCTACGGCGTCATGCGCACCGAGGACGCGGTCTCCCCCCATGTGTCGCAGGCCGAGGTCATCACCTCGATGTCCGTCTTCACCCTGCTGTACGCCGTGCTGGCCGTCATCGAGGTCCGGCTGCTCGTCAAGTACGTCAAGGCGGGGCCGCCCGAGCTGAGCGACTCCGACCTCAACCCGCCCACGAAGATCGGCGGCGACGTCCATGACGCCGACAAGCCGATGGCCTTCTCGTACTAGGCCGAGGGAGCTGCACTGTCATGGAACTGCACGACGTCTGGTTCGTCCTCATCGCCGTCCTGTGGACCGGCTACTTCTTCCTCGAGGGCTTCGACTTCGGGGTCGGCGTCCTGACCCGGCTGCTGGCCCGCGACCGGGCCGAGAAGCGGGTGCTCATCAACACCATCGGGCCGGTGTGGGACGGCAACGAGGTCTGGCTGCTCACGGCTGGCGGCGCCACCTTCGCCGCCTTCCCCGAGTGGTACGCCACCCTCTTCTCCGGCTTCTACCTGCCGCTGCTCGCCATCCTGATCTGCCTGATCGTCCGCGGGGTCGCCTTCGAGTACCGGGCCAAGCGGCCGGAGGAGAGCTGGCAGCGCAACTGGGAGACGGCGATCTTCTGGACCTCGCTGATCCCGGCGTTCCTGTGGGGTGTCGCCTTCGGCAACATCGTGCGCGGGGTCAAGCTCGACGCCGACTTCGAGTACGTGGGCACCCTCGGGGACCTGCTCAACCCGTACGCCCTGCTGGGCGGCCTGGTCACGCTCACCCTGTTCACCTTCCACGGCACGGTGTTCACGGCCCTCAAGACGGTGGGGGAGATCAGGGAGCGGGCACGGAAGCTGGCCTTGAAGGTGGGCCTGGTCACCGCCGTGCTGGCGCTGGTCTTCCTGCTGTGGACGCAGGTCGAGAGCGGCGACGGGACCAGCCTGGTGGCGTTCGGTGTGGCGGTCGCCTCGCTGGTCGCGGCTCTGCGGGCCAACCAGGCGGGGCGCGAGGGATGGGCGTTCACCCTGTCCGGCGTCACGATCGTGGCCGCGGTGGCCATGCTCTTCCTGACGCTGTTCCCGAACGTCATGCCCTCCACCCTGGACCCCGCGTGGAGCCTGACCGTCACCAACGCCTCGTCCAGCCCGTACACGCTGAAGATCATGACCTGGCTCGCGGTCCTCGCCACCCCGCTGGTGCTGCTCTACCAGGGCTGGACCTACTGGGTCTTCCGCAAGCGGATCGGCACCCAGCACATCGCCGATCCCGCGCACTGAGGGTGTGTTTCACGTGAAACCGATCGACCCCCGGCTCCTGCGATACGCGCGTGCCACCCGCGGCTTCCTGGCAGCGGTCGTCGGCCTCGGGGCCGTCGGCGCGGGACTGGTCGTCGCCCAGGCCATGCTCATCGCCGAGATCGTGGTCGGCTCCTTCCAGGACGGCCTCTCCGCCGGTGAGCTGCACACGCCGCTGCTGCTGCTCGTCGCGGTGGCGGCCGGCCGCGGCCTGGTCGGCTGGCTGACCGAGCTGGCCGCGTACCGGGCGAGCGCCGCCGTGAAGTCCGAGCTGCGGGGGCGGCTGCTCGACCGGGCCACGGCCCTGGGCCCGGGGTGGCTGGACGGGCAGCGCACCGGGTCGCTGGTCACCCTGGCGACCCGGGGCGTCGACGCCCTGGACGGCTACTTCTCGCGGTATCTCCCCCAGCTGGGCCTCGCGGTGGTCGTGCCGGCCGCCGTGCTGGCGCGGATCGTCACGGAGGAGTGGGTGTCGGCGGCGATCATCGTCGGCACCCTGCCACTCATCCCGGTCTTCATGATGCTGATCGGCTGGGCCACGCAGAGCCGGATGGACCGTCAGTGGCTGCTGCTGTCGCGGCTGTCCGGGCACTTCCTGGACGTCGTGGCCGGGCTGCCGACGCTGAAGGTCTTCGGCCGGGCCAAGGCGCAGGCCGAGTCGATCCGCGCCATCACCTCCGAGTACCGGCGCGCGACCATGCGGACGCTGCGGATCGCCTTCATCTCGTCGTTCGCGCTGGAACTGCTCGCCACCCTCTCGGTGGCGCTGGTCGCCGTGACCATCGGCATGCGCCTGGTCCACGGCGACCTCGACCTGTACACCGGTCTGCTCATCCTGATCCTGGCGCCGGAGGCGTATCTGCCGCTCCGTCAGGTCGGGACGCAGTACCACGCGGCCGCGGAGGGGCTGGGCGCGGCCGAGGAGATCTTCACGGTGCTGGAGACGCCCGTGCCCGCGGCGGGGAAGGGCGCGGTGCCGCAGGGCTCCCTCGCCTTCGAGAACGTGACGGTCCGTTATCCCGGCCGGACTGCGGACGCCGTGACGGAGGTGTCCTTCACCGTCACCCCTGGCGAGACGGTCGCCCTGGTCGGCCCGAGCGGGTCCGGGAAGTCCACGCTGCTCAGCACCGCGCTGGGCTTCGTCCGCCCCGACGCGGGCCGGGTGACCGTCGGCGGGGCCGACCTCGCCGGGCTCGACCTCGCCGAGTGGCGCCGCCGCGTCGCCTGGGTGCCGCAGCGGCCGCACCTCTACGCCGGGACGATCGCGGAGAACGTCCGGCTGGCCCGCCCCGACGCGGACGACGCGGCAGTGCGGCGCGCGCTGCGGGACGCGGGCGCGCTGGACTTCGTGGACGCCCTCCCCCACGGCGCCGGCACCGTGCTGGGCGAGGACGGGGCGGGTCTCTCGGCCGGGCAGCGACAGCGGCTCGCTCTGGCCCGCGCGTTCCTCGCGGACCGGCCCGTGCTGCTGCTCGACGAGCCGACGGCCGCGCTCGACGGGGCCACGGAGGCCGAGGTCGTGGCGGCGGTACGGCGGCTGGCGGAAGGCCGGACGGTGCTGCTCGTGGTGCACCGCCCGGCGCTGCTCGCCGTCGCCGACCGGGTGGTCCGGCTGACGGCGCCCGAGGCCCAGGACGGGGTCGCGGCGGTGGCAGGGGGACGGACGGACGCAGAGACGGTGTCCGGCACGGCACCTCTTGAGACCGGTGATCCGGAGGCGGGTCCTGACACAAGCACCGAGCCGACCCCCGGCCGTGTGCTCGCCCGGGTGCGTGCCCTGTCGGGCGCCCGGCGGGGGAGGATCACGCTCGCGCTGCTCCTCGGCACCCTCGCCCTGGGCAGCGCCGTCGGTCTCATGGCGACGTCCGGCTGGCTCATCTCCCGCGCCTCGCAGCAGCCGCCGGTGCTGTACCTGATGGTGGCCGTCACCGCGACGCGCGCCTTCGGCATCGGCAGGGCCGTGTTCCGCTACGCCGAGCGGCTGGTGTCCCACGACGCCGTGCTGCGCATGCTGGCGGACACCAGGGTCGCGGTCTACCGGCGGCTGGAACGCCTCGCGCCCGCCGGACTGCGCGGCACCCGCCGGGGCGATCTGCTGACCCGGCTGGTCTCCGACGTGGACGCACTCCAGGACTACTGGCTGCGCTGGCTGCTCCCGGCCGGCGCCGCCGTCGCCGTGTCCGCCCTGTCCGTCGCCTTCACCGCGTGGCTGCTGCCCGAGGCCGGCGCCGTGCTCGCGGCCGGACTCCTGCTGGCGGGCGCGGGTGTCCCGCTGCTCACCGCCGCCGTGGCGCGGCGCACCGAGCGCCGGCTGGCCCCGGCCCGCGGCGACCTCGCCACCCGGGTGACCGACCTGCTCACCGGCACCGCCGAGCTGACCGTCGCCGGGGCGCTGCCCGCCCGGTCCGAAGGGGCACGGCGGGCCGACGGCGTCCTGACCCGCATCGCCTCCCGCTCCGCCGCCGTCACCGGTGTCGGCGACGGGCTCACCGCGCTGGTCTGCGGGCTGACCGTGGCCGCCGCCGCGCTCGTCGGCGTGCAGGGTGTGGCCTCCGGCCGGCTCGACGGCGTGGCCCTCGCCGTGGTCGTCCTGACCCCGCTGGCCGCGTTCGAGGCGGTGCTCGGCATGCCCCTCGCCGTGCGCCACCGGCAGCGGGTGCGCCGCAGCGCGGAGCGCGTGTACGAGGTGCTGGACGCGCAGCCGCCGGTGCGTGAGCCCGAGACGCCCCGGCAGGCGCCGGTCTCGCCGTTCCCGCTCACCCTCAAGGGGCTCACCGCCCGCCACCCCGGGCAGGACCGGGACGCGCTCGCCGGGCTGGACCTGACGCTGCAGCGGGGCCGCCGTATCGCCGTGGTCGGTCCTTCCGGCTCCGGCAAGACGACGCTCGCCCAGGTGCTGCTGCGGTTCCTGGACCCCGGGACCGGCTCCTACACGCTCGCGGGTGTGGACGCCCGCGCCCTGGACGGGGACGACGTACGGCGGATGGTGGGGCTGTGCGCGCAGGACGCGCACCTGTTCAACAGCTCCGTCCGGGAGAACCTGCTGCTGGCGCGGAAGAACGCGACCGAGGCCGACCTGCGCGACGCGCTGCGCCGGGCCCGGTTGCTGGACTGGGTGGACGGACTGCCGGACGGTCTGGACACGCTGGTCGGCGAACACGGCGCGCGGTTGTCCGGGGGCCAGCGGCAGCGGCTCGCCCTGGCTCGGGCCCTGCTGGCGGACTTTCCGGTGCTGGTGCTGGACGAGCCCGCCGAGCACCTCGACCTGCCGACCGCGGACGCGCTCACGGCCGATCTGCTGGCCGCAACCGAGGGCCGTACGACCGTCCTCGTCACCCACCGGCTGGCCGGCCTGGAGGCGGTGGACGAGGTGATCGTGCTGGACGCGGGACGGGTGGTGCAGCGGGGACGGTATGAGGAACTCCGAGCTGTCGGCGGACCGTTGCGGGACATGGCGCTGCGCGAGGAGGAGGCGGGGGAACTGGTTGCGGTGTCCTAGCCGACTCCTGGGCACGCACGAGGGGGCCGCCCCGACACAGCGTCGGGACGGCCCCCTCCGGCACGTCAGACGAGCCAGCCCACGAGGTGGACGACACCGGCGAGCAGCTCGGTCAGAACGTTCATGGCAGATCCTCCTGTGATGTGCATCGCGTGCGTGGGACTACGCACGCTCCATGCGCCGGAACGCATGGGGGACATGCGCAAGACACCGGTCTGCAGCCCGTTGCTTGTGCCCTACAAGGATCACCGGGTCACTCGGGTCACGGCAGCCACATGGGCATCAGACACCCGATCTGAGGAGTGTCTGACCCCCAGTTCGATTCCGGAGAGCCGGTCCGACGACGGGAGGTTGACGGCCCGTCAAGGCCACCGGGTGTCCGGACGTCCGTCGATCCATCCGTCCGGGGGCGTGTCCTCCCCCATGTGTACGACGTGAACGCGCCTCCAGGCCCCGGGCGGGGACAGGATCGCAGGCATGCGTCTCACCCGCCGTCGTCCGCTGCTCGTCGCCGTGCTGTTCTGCGCGCTCGCCGTGCTAGCCGCCCGGCCCGCCGACGGCGACGGACCCCACGCCCCCGGCCACGGCTCCTCCTCCGTCAGCGCCGAGGTGGCGCGGCTGTACGAGGAGGCGGCGAAGGCCACCGAGCGGTACGAGGCCGGACGCGAGGAGGCGGAGAAGCAGCGGGAGCTGGCGCAGCGGCTGGAGGAGCGGCTCGACCGCGAGCGGCAGGAGGCCGCCGTGCTCCGCGAGGATTTGGGCCGGATCGCCAGCTCCCAGTACCGGGACGGCGGCGGGCTGCCGCTCACCGCGCACATGCTCCTCGCCGACGACCCCGAGCAGCTGATGCGCGGTCAGCGCGTGGTGCACCATGCCGAGGTGACCCTGGACCAGGCGCTCGGCCGCAGCGAGCGGGCCGAGGCGCGGCTCGCCCGGGACGAGGCGAAGGCCGCGGCGGCCTGGAAGAAGCTGGAGAAGCGGAACGAGGAACTCGCCGCGCTGCAGCGGGACATCGAGGAGAAGCTCGAGACGGCGCGCTGGAAGCTCCAGGGCGAGGCGGACGCCTCGGTGACGTCCGGCTCCTGCCGTGGCGCCGTACGGCTCGACCAACCGCCTTTGCAGTACACCGCCCCCTGGGTGGCGCCCGTGGAGACGTACGAGCTGTCCGCCTCCTACGGCAGCGGCGGCGCGCGCTGGGCGAACCGGCACACCGGGCAGGACTTCGCGGTGCCGATCGGGACACCGGTGCGGTCCGTGGGCAGCGGTACCGTGGTGAAGGTGTCCTGCGGCGGCGCGTTCGGCATCGAGATCGTGGTCGAGCACCCAGGCGGCTACTACACGCAGTACGCGCACCTGGCCGCCGTGGCCGTCGACCAGGGGGAACGGGTGTCCCCCGGGCAGTGGATCGGCCAGTCCGGCACCAGCGGCAACTCCACCGGGCCGCACCTGCACTTCGAGGTGCGGGTGACCCCGGAGATGGGGTCGTCGGTGGACCCGGTGCCGTGGCTCGCCGAGCACGGGGTGACGCTCTGAGCGCCAAGCCCCGCGCCCCGTCAGCAGTGGCTACATCCGCCCGTTCAGCAACTGCTCGATCACCACGGCCACGCCGTCGTCGTTGTTGGCGACCGTGCGGCCCGAGGCGGCGGCGAGCACGTCCGGGTGGGCGTTGCCCATCGCGTACGAGCGTCCCGCCCACGTCAGCATCTCGACGTCGTTCGGCATGTCGCCGAACGCGACGACCTCCTCGTGCGAGATGCCGCGCTCGGCGCAGCACAGCGCCAGGGTGCTCGCCTTGGAGACGCCCGGCCCGCTGATCTCCAGCAGGGCGCTCGGGCTGGAGCGGGTCACGTTGGCGCGGTCGCCGATGGCGATCCTGGCCAGGGTGAGGAACGCGTCCGGCTCCATCTCGGGGTGGTACGCCAGGATCTTGAGCACCGGCTCGGCGGTGGTGGGGGAGTCGTCGGCCAGCAGGTCCTCGGCGGGCGCCAGGTCGTCCGGCACCTCCATGTGCAGTTTCGGGTACGCCGGCTCCTGGTAGAAGCCGTAGGTCTGCTCGACGGCGTACACCGTGCCGGGGGCGGCGTCGCGCAGCAGGCCCACCGCGTCCAAAGCGTTGTCCCGGGGCAGTTCGCGGACCTTGACGAAGCGATGGGCGCCCGGGCCGCCGTGCAGGTCGACGACGGCCGCGCCGTTGCCGCAGATGGCGAGGCCGTGGCCGTGCACATGGTCGCTGACCACGTCCATCCAGCGGGCCGGGCGGCCGGTGACGAAGAAGACCTCGACGCCCGCCTCCTCGGCGGCGGCCAGGGCGGCGACGGTCCGCGGGGACACCGACTTGTCGTCGCGGAGCAGGGTGCCGTCGAGGTCGGTGGCGATGAGCCGCGGTGGGGTGGCGGCGGCCGGGGTCTCGGGCTCTCGGATCGCTGAGGTCACCCGCTCATTGTCGCGCATATGCCCGCACGGCCGTGCGGGACTCCGCACATCTGAGTGATTACCGACGTCACCGTCGGCTTCTCGTCCCGCCTCGGAGGGGCGGCGCCCGTTCTCCCTCACCGCAGCTGCGCCGGGGCCTCCATCGCGATGCGTTCAAAGACCTTCTGGTCCGCCGCGAAGTCGGAGTCCGGGATGGGCCAGTGCACCACGATCTCGTTGAATCCCAGCTCCCTGTGGCGGCCGGCGAAGTCGACGAAGGCGTCCAGGGACTCCAGCGGGCGGCTCCGGTCCGGGGTGAACCCGGTGAGCAGGATCTTGTCCAGTTCGGTCACGTCCCGGCCGACCTCGGCGCAGGCGTCCGTGAGCTTGTCCGCCTGACTGCGAATGGCCTGATCCGACTGTTCGGGCGTGCCGTCCTCGTACAGCCTCGGGTCGCCGGTGGTCACCCACGCCTGCCCGTAACGGGCCGCGAGCCGCAGTCCGCGCGGGCCGGTCGCCGCCACGGCGAAGGGCAGCCGGGGCCGCTGGACGCAGCCGGGGATGTTGCGCGCCTCGTGCGCCTGGTAGAAGTCGCCCTCGTACGACACGGCGTCCTCGGTGAGCAGCCGGTCCAGCAGCGGCACGAACTCGGCGAAGCGGTCGGCGCGCTCGCGGGGGGTCCATGGCTCCTGGCCGAGGGCGGTAGCGTCGAAGCCGGTGCCGCCCGCGCCGATGCCGAGGGTGACGCGGCCCCCCGAGATGTCGTCGAGGGAGATGAGCTCCTTGGCCAGGGTGACCGGGTGCCGGAAGTTCGGCGAGGTCACCAGGGTGCCCAGACGCATCCGCTCGGTCACGCCCGCGGCGGCGGTCAGGGTTGGGACGGCCCCGAACCACGGGCCGTCGCGGAAGCTCCGCCAGGACAGGTGGTCATAGGTGTAGCCCGCGTGGAAGCCCAGCTCCTCGGCCCGCACCCAGTCGGAACGGCTGCCTTCGTGCCAGCGGCGGTAAGGGAGGATCACGGTGCTCAGACGCAGGCTCATGCCCCCGAGCCTAGTAGGGCCTGTCCGGCGGATCACGCCGAGGACGCGGGGTCTGGCACGCCCGTCTGCGGCGTTGTCGTCACTCGCCGACGCTCCGCGTCGACTCCCTCCTCCGCCTTGCAACTGGACGCACCAGACCCCGCTCACCTGGGTTGCAAGACGCTGCGCCTTTCCCCCGACTTGATCCGCCGGACAGGCCCTAAGCGGCGCGTCCGGTTTCACGTGAAACACGTGAGTCTTCCTGGGGCCCTCGCCGCTCCCCCGTCACCGCACCCGGCCGCTCAGTCAGGGAGTGAGCACGACCATCGGGACGAACTCCTTGTGCGTCCGGTCACCCGGCAGCGGCACGACGAGGAAGTAGCCCGGCGGGAAGCGCCGCGCCTTCACATACGCCAGCCCTTCGAAGAGCGAGCGCAGGAAGGCCGGCACGTCGTCGCGGGGGACGTCGGGGCACTCGACGCCCTCGACGTCGATCAGCGCGTCGTCCTCCGGATACAGCCGCACCCGCACCCGGGGCAGGCCGCCGAACTCGACGTACGCCTCGTGCGGCAGGGAGCCGTCGGGGTCGGTGGTCACCCCGACGCCGGCCGCGGTGCGGCGCGAGGTCCGGTCGGCGCCGATGTCGTGGGTGACGTCGATCTCGCGTCCGTACCGGTCGGCGAGGGCACGGAGGGCGGTGACGGCGGCCTCGGTGGTGGGCAGATGCTCCATGCCGTCGATCCTGGCCTACCGGCCGTCGCCGAAGCGCAGATACCGGCTGGGAACGGCCTCGGTCAGCCAGACGCCGTTGGCGCTGACGTGGAAGACATGGCCGTCTCGGCGCATGGCGCCGGCGTCGACCGAGAGCACCACCGGCCGCCCCCGGCGGGCGCCGACTCGGGTGGCGGTCTCGCGGTCGGCGGAGAGGTGCACGGCGTGCCGGCTCATGGGCCGCAGGCCCTCGGCGCGGATCGCGTCCAGGTTCCGGGCGACGGTGCCGTGGTAGAGCCAGGCCGGGGGTTCGGCGGCCGGCAACTGGAGGTCCACGGGGATCGTGTGGCCCTGGCTGGCGCGGATCCGGGTGCCCTCGACGGCGAAGCGCCGCTTGTCGTTGGCGGCGACGACATGGTCCAGCTCCTCCCGAGTGACGGGGAAGCCGTGGTCCGCCGCGGCGGCGAGCAGCGTGTCGATCTCGACCCAGCCGGCCTCGTCGGGGGTGAGCCCGATCCGCTCGGGCTGGTGGCGCAGATGCTTCGCGAGGTACTTCGACACCCGCACGGTGCGCCTCTCGTCCATCCGTTCAGACTGCTCCATCTGTTCAGACTGCCGGGAGAGACGCGCATCACGCGATCGATGTACATCCGAAGGTTTGATCCACAGATAAGTGAGGTTATCCACAGCAGAACGCCGGGTTCTGTGGACAACCAAGCTTCCTCACACCGGCGGCTTCACCCGCGCCACCCTCCGCGCCGCCCCCGGCAGCCACCGCGCCAGCGCGTATGCCACCCGCGCCTCCGGCGTGACCGGCACGACTGCCTCGTCACGCACCACCGCCCGCAGCACCGCGGCGGCGACCTTCTCCGGCGGGTAGTTCCGCAGCCCGTACAGCCGCGCCGCCTTCTGCCGCCTGCGCCGCTCCTCCGCCGCGTCGGTGCCGGCGAAGCGCGCGGTGGACGTGATCCCCGTGGTGACGAAGCCCGGGCACACCGCCGTCACGCCGATCCCCCGCCCCGCCAGCTCGGCGCGCAGGGACTCGCTGAGCATCAGCACCGCCGCCTTGGACGCCCCGTAGGCGGGCAGCGCCCGCGACGGCTGGAACGCGGCCGCGGACGACACGTTGACGATGTGGCCGCCCTGACCCCGCTCCGCCATCCGCCGCCCGAAGTGCAGGCAGCCGTGGATCACGCCCCACAGGTTGACGTCGAGGACCCGCTTCCAGTCCTCCGTCGTGGTGTCGAGGAAGGCGCCGCCCAGGCCGACGCCCGCGTTGTTCACCAGCACGTCGACCACCCCGTGCGCGGCGGTGACCCGTTCGGCGAGCTTCTCCACGGCCCGCTCGTCGGCCACGTCCGCCGTCTCCGCCCAGGCGTCCGCCGCGCCCCGCGCCCGGGCCTCCCCGGCGGTGCGGAGCGCCGAGCGGGTGTCCCGGTCGACCACCACCACCCGCGCGCCCGCCTCGGCGAACGCCAGCGCGGTGGCCCGCCCGATGCCGTTTCCCGCGCCCGTCACCAGCACCAGCCGTCCGCCGAACCGGTCGGCGTACGGGCCCTGGGCCCGGGTCTCGGGCCGCCCGTCCTCCACGGACGTCACGAAGTCGGCGATCCAGGCGGCCAGCTGGTCGGGCCTGCTGCGCGGCACCCAGTGGCCCGACGACAGGGTGCGCCGGGTCAGCCGGAGCGCCCACTGCTCCAGGCCGTCGTGGAGCCGCGGCGAGAGAAACCGGTCTCCCAGCGGCGTGACGAGCTGCACGGGCGCGTGCGCGTAGGCGTCGGGGCGCGGGGCGCCCAGCCGGGACCGCACGTTGTCCCGGTAGAGCCAGGCGCCGTGCGCGGCGTCCGACGGGAGGGACGCCGTCGGGTAGCCGTCGCCCGGCACCCGCTCCATGCGCTCCAGCATCCGCGGCCAGTGCCGCCCGAGCGGTCCGCGCCAGGCCAGTTCGGGCAGCACGGGCGTGTGCAGCGCGTACACGTACCAGGACCTCAGGCCCTGGCCCAGCAGATGTCCCGCCCGGCGTGGGGTCGGGCGGGACACCCGGCTCTTGATCCAGTGCCCGAAGTGGTCCAGCGAGGGGCCCGAGACCGAGGTGAAGGACAGGATCCGCTCCCGGGCGCGCGGCGCCGTGACGAACTCCCACCCCTGCACCGAGCCCCAGTCGTGCCCCACCAGGTGCACCGGCCGGTGCGGGCTGACCGCGTCCGCCACGGCCAGGAAATCGTCCGTCAGCTTCTCCAGCGTGAACCCGCCGCGCAGCGGACGCGGCGCCGTGGATCTGCCGTGGCCCCGGACGTCGTAGGCCACCACGTGGAACCGCTCGGCGAGGCGCGGCGCGACCCGCGACCACACCTCCTTGCTGTCCGGGTAGCCGTGCACCAGGACGACCGCGGGCCGTTCCGGGTCGCCCAGCTCGGCCACACACAGCTCGACCCCGCCCGTCCGCACCCACCGCTGCCGCGCACCCTCGAGTCCCGTCACAGCGGCGAATCTCGCAGCTGTGAGACAAGCCGTCAACAGTGCGCCCCGAGCTGTGCATAACTCTCAGGCAGGGTGTCCCTTACGGGCGCGTACGACTCCAGACGGACGCCAAGACGGCCCCGCGGTCTGACGACCGCAGTGGTCCGGGTCACTACCTTCAGGGATGTGACTGTGATCGCGACCGAAAGCCTGAGCAAGCGGTTCCCCCGGGTGACCGCGCTTGACCGGCTCTCCGTGGACGTCGGGCCCGGTGTGACCGGGCTCGTCGGAGCCAACGGGGCCGGCAAGTCCACGTTGATCAAGATCCTTCTGGGTCTGTCCCCCGCCACGGAGGGCCGCGCCGAAGTGCTCGGACTCGACGTCGCCACCGAGGGCGCCGCCATCCGGGAGCGGGTGGGCTACATGCCCGAGCACGACTGCCTCCCCCCGGACGTCTCGGCCACCGAGTTCGTCGTCCACATGGCGCGCATGTCCGGCCTGCCGGCCACCGCCGCCCGGGAGCGCACCGCGGACACCCTGCGCCACGTCGGCCTGTACGAGGAGCGCTACCGCCCCATCGGCGGCTACTCCACCGGCATGAAGCAGCGGGTGAAGCTCGCGCAGGCCCTGGTGCACGACCCGCAGCTGGTCTTCCTGGACGAGCCCACCAACGGCCTCGACCCGGTCGGCCGGGACGAGATGCTCGGCCTCATCCGCCGCATCCACACCGACTTCGGCATCTCGGTCCTGGTCACCTCCCACCTGCTGGGCGAGCTGGAGCGCACCTGCGACCACGTCGTCGTCGTGGACGGGGGCAAGCTGCTGCGCTCCTCCTCCACCCGGGACTTCACTCAGACCACCACGACCCTCGCGATCGAGGTCACCGACACCGACGAGCACCCCGACGGCACCCGCGCGGTGCGCGAGGCGCTCCACGCGCGCGGGGTGACCGTCCAGGACGGAAGCGGGCTGCCGGGCGCCGGGCACATCCTGCTGCTCACCGCGCAGGGCGAGGAGACCTACGACCTGGTCCGCGACGTGATCGCCGACCTCGGACTCGGCCTGGTGCGCATGGAACAGCGGCGGCACCAGATCGCCGAGGTCTTCACCGACAACACCGACGACGCACAGCGGAAGGAGGCGGTCGGCCATGGCGGCTGAGCAGTCCCTGCAGGCACCAGCCACCCCGTCGGGTGACACCCGTATCCACAACATCGGCTACCGCTCCTACGACGGCCCCCGCCTGGGCCGCTCGTACGCCAGGATGTCGCTGTACTCGCAGTCCCTGCGCGGCGCCTACGGCCTCGGCCGCTCGGCGAAGTCCAAGGTGCTGCCGATGCTGCTGTTCGTCGTGATGTGCGTGCCGGCCGCCATCATGGTGGCCGTCGCCGTCGCCACCAAGGCGAAGGAACTGCCGCTCGACTACACGCGCTACGCGATCGTCATGCAGGCCGTCATCAGCCTGTACGTCGCCTCGCAGGCGCCCCAGTCGGTCTCCCGCGACCTGCGCTTCAAGACCGTGCCGCTGTACTTCTCGCGGCCCATCGAGACCGGCGACTACGTCCGCGCCAAGTACGCCGCGCTGGCCTCCGCCCTGTTCGTCCTCACCGCGGCGCCCCTGCTGGTGCTGTACGTCGGGGCGCTGCTCGCCAAGCTCGACTTCACCGACCAGACCAAGGGATTCGCACAGGGACTGGTGTCCGTGGCCCTGCTCTCACTGCTGTTCGCCGGCATCGGCCTCGTCATCGCGTCGGTCACGCCGCGCCGCGGCTTCGGCATCGCCGCCGTGATCGCCGTGCTGACCATCTCCTACGGCGCCGTCTCCACCCTGCAGGCCATCGCCGACGTCCAGGGCAGCGGCGACGCGGGCATCCTGATCGGCCTGTTCTCGCCGATCACCCTCATCGACGGGGTGCAGTCCGCCTACCTGGGCGCGACGTCCGCCTTCCCCGGCGGGGTCGGCCCCGACCGGACCGAGGGCATCCTCTTCGTCCTGGTCACCCTCGGCCTGATCGCCGGCTCCCACGCGCTCCTGATGCGCCGTTACAAGAAGGTGGGCCTGTGACAACCCTCAGCATCGACCATGTCTCCCGCTGGTTCGGCAACGTGGTCGCCGTCAACGACGTCACGATGACCATCGGCCCCGGCGTCACCGGTCTGCTCGGCCCCAACGGCGCCGGCAAGTCCACCCTGATCAACATGATGGGCGGCTTCCTCGCCCCCTCCACCGGCACCGTCACCCTCGACGGCGAGCAGGTGTGGCGCAACGAGAAGATCTACCGCCACATCGGCATCGTCCCCGAGCGCGAGGCGATGTACGACTTCCTCACCGGACGCGAGTTCGTCCTCGCCAACGCCGAGCTGCACGGCCTGGGCGCCAAGGCGGCCCAGAAGGCGCTCGCCACGGTGGAGATGGAGTACGCGCAGGACCGGAAGATCGCCACTTACTCCAAGGGCATGCGGCAGCGCGTGAAGATGGCGTCCGCGCTGGTCCACGACCCGTCGCTGCTGCTGCTCGACGAGCCGTTCAACGGCATGGACCCGCGCCAGCGCATGCAGCTGATGGACCTGCTGCGGCGCATGGGCGACGAGGGCCGCACCGTGCTGTTCTCCTCGCACATCCTGGAGGAGGTCGAGCAGCTCGCCTGGCACATCGAGGTCGTCGTCGCCGGACGCCACGCGGCCAGCGGCGACTTCCGCCGGATCCGCCGTCTGATGACGGACCGCCCGCACCGCTACCTGGTGCGCTCCAGCGACGACCGCGCCCTCGCGGCCGCGCTGATCGCCGACCCGTCCACCTCCGGCATCGAGGTCGACGTCACCGAGGGCGCCCTGCGCGTCCAGGCGGTCGACTTCGGCCGCTTCACCGCGCTGCTGCCGAAGGTCGCGAGGGAGCACGGCATCCGCCTGCTCACGGTCTCGCCGTCCGACGAGTCCCTCGAGTCCGTGTTCTCGTACCTGGTCGCGGCGTAGGAGGCCCTGATGTACGACCCCACAGTCGCCCGGCTCACCTACCGGGCCCTGCTCGGCCGTCGCCGGGCCCTCATCCTGGGCGCGCTGCCCCTGCTGCTGATCGTGATCTCCCTGGCGGTGCGCGCCCTCGCCGGCGCCGACGACCAGACCGCCGCCGACGTCCTCGGCGGGCTGGCGCTCGCCACGATGGTGCCGATCATCGGCGTCATCGCGGGCACCGGCGCGATCGGCCCGGAGATCGACGACGGTTCCGTGGTGTACCTGCTGTCCAAGCCGATCAAGCGGCCCACGATCATCTACACCAAGCTGATCGTCGCGATCGCCGTCACCATGGTGTTCTCCGCGGTGCCGACGCTGATCGCAGGGTTCATCCTCAACGGCAACGGCCAGCAGGTCGCCGTCGCCTACACGGTGGCCGCCCTGGTCGCCTCCATCGCCTACGCGGCGCTGTTCCTGCTGCTCGGCACGGTCTCGCGGCACGCGGTGGTCTTCGGCCTGGTCTACGCGCTGATCTGGGAGGCGCTCTTCGGCTCCCTGGTGCCCGGCGCGCGCACCCTGAGCGTCCAGCAGTGGTCCCTCGCCGTGGCGGAGAAGGTGGCCGGCGGCGAGCTGGTCACCTCGGACGTGGGCCTGACCACGGCGACGGTCGCGCTGGCCGTCGTCACGGTGCTGGCCACCTGGTACGCCGGCCAGAAGCTGCGCACGCTGACGCTCGCCGGCGAGGAGTGAGGGGCACACCCTCCGATGTATGAGGGCGGTGCCGCCGGTGTCGGCGGCACCGCCCTTCGTCATGTCCTGCGGTGATTTATTCGGTGGCGCCGGACGTGCCCGGCCGGGCACAGTGAGGTGTCCGCGCCGCCGGGAACGTCCGGCGGCCGAGAGCCGGGAGAGGAGCGGGACCATGCCCATGCACGGCAGCACGTTCCGCTTCCTTCGGGGCGGCCCGAGGCGGACTCCGGAGTAATCCCTACTGCTCCGTCGAGTCCCCCCGAGGACCTGCCCGGGGCGGCCGCTTCGAGCGCGCGCTCACCGCGCGCGGGCCGCCCACCCGGAGGATTGGCCGAGTGGTAAGGCACCGGCTTGCTAAGCCGTGGTCGGGTGAGAGCCCGCGCACGTTCGATCCGTGCATCCTCCGCCGAACGCCGTTTCACGTGAAACCGCCGGGCGTCAGCCCAGCAGGCGCTCCAGTACCACCGCGATGCCGTCGTCCTGGTTGGACGTCGTCACCTCGTCCGCGACCGCCCGCAGTTCGCGATGGGCGTTGGCCATGGCCACGCCGTGGCCGGACCAGGCGAACATCGGGATGTCGTTGGGCATGTCGCCGAAGGCGATCGTCTCCGTCGCCTTCACGCCGAGCCGGCGGGCGGCCAGCGACAGCCCGGTCGCCTTGGAAAGACCCAGCGGCAGCAGCTCGACGATGCCCTCGCCCGCCATGACGACGGTGACAAAACCACCCGCGGTGCGCTCGGCCGCCGCGGCCAGCTCGTCGGAGGTCAGCTCGGGGTGCTGGATGTACAGCTTGTTCAGCGGGGCCGCCCACAGGTCGGAGGCGTCCGTGAACGGCGTCGCCGGCAGCTCGCCGATGACGTCGTAGCCCGGCCCGACCAGCACCTCGCCGTCCAGGCCGTCCCGGCTCGCCGCCAGGTGCAGCGGGCCGACCTCCGCCTCGATCTTGGCGAGCGCCACACCGGCGAGCTGCCGGTCCAGCGTCACGGAGGTCAGCAGCCGTCCGGCGCCGGCGTCGTACACCTGAGCGCCCTGGCCGCAGACCGCGAGGCCCTCATAACCGAGGTCCTCGAGTATCGGGCGGGTCCAGGGCACGGCGCGGCCGGTGACGACGATGTGCGCGGCACCCGCCGCGGCGGCCGCGGCGAGCGCCTCACGGGTGCGCGGCGACACCGAGTGGTCGTCACGCAGCAGCGTGCCGTCGAGGTCGGTGGCGACGAGCCGGTACGGGAAGGAAGGGGACGCGCCGCTCACTTGGCGACCGGTTCCAGGATCTCCCGGCCGCCCAGGTAGGGACGCAGCACCTCGGGCACGCGGACCGAGCCGTCGGGCTGCTGGTGGTTCTCCAGGATCGCCACGATGGTGCGCGGTACGGCGCACAGCGTGCCGTTCAGCGTGGCCAGCGGGCGTACCTTCTTGTCCTCGCGCATCCGGATCTGCAGGCGGCGGGACTGGAACTCGGTGCAGTCCGAGGTCGAGGTCAGCTCGCGGTACTTGCCCTGGGTCGGGATCCACGCCTCGCAGTCGTACTTACGGGCGGCCGAGGAGCCCAGGTCGCCCGAGGCGACGTCGATGACACGGAACGGCAGCTCCAGCGAGGTCAGCCACTGCTTCTCCCACTCCAGCAGCCGCCGGTGCTCCTCCTGCGACTCCTCCGGCTTGACGTAGGAGAACATCTCCACCTTGTCGAACTGGTGGACGCGGAAGATGCCCCGGGTGTCCTTGCCGTGCGAGCCGGCCTCGCGGCGGAAGCAGGGCGAGAAGCCCGCGTAGCGCAGCGGCAGCTTGTCGGCGTCCAGGATCTCGTCCATGTGATAGGCGGCCAGGGCCACCTCGGACGTGCCGACCAGGTACAGGTCGTCCTTGTCCAGGTGGTAGACGTCCTGCGCGGCCTGGCCGAGGAAGCCGGTGCCCGCCATCGACTGGGGGCGCACCAGCGCCGGGGTCAGCATCGGCGTGAAGCCGGCCGCCGTGGCCTGCGCCATCGCGGCGTTCACCAGGGCCAGCTCGAGCAGCGCGCCGACACCGGTGAGGAAGTAGAAGCGGCTGCCGGACACCTTGGCGCCGCGCTCGACGTCGATCGCGCCGAGGAGCTGGCCGAGCTCCAGGTGGTCCTTGGGCTCGAAGCCCTCGGCGGAGAAGTCGCGGATGGTTCCGTGCGTCTCGAGCGTGACGAAGTCCTCCTCGCCGCCGACGGGCACGTCGGGGTGGACGAGGTTGCTCAGCTTGAGCAGGAGCTCCTGGGTCTCGGCGTCGGCGGCGTCGCGCTCGGCTTCGGCGGCCTTGACGTCGGCCTTGAGCTGCTCGGCCCTCTTGAGCAGCTCGGCCTTCTCGTCGCCGGTGGCCCGGCCGATCAGCTTGCCGAGCGACTTCTGCTCGGCGCGCAGCTCGTCGAAGCGGACGCCGGACGACCTGCGCCGTTCGTCGGCAGACAGGAGAGCGTCGACGAGCGCGACGTCCTCTCCACGGGCGCGCTGCGAAGCGCGCACACGGTCGGGGTCCTCACGGAGCAGGCGAAGGTCAATCACGCGGTCAAGGCTACCGGTGCGGGGTGAGGGCTCACGACTCACTATTGCAGTGACGCGTTCCTTGTCCCTTTACTGATGAATTATCCCTTGTGTTCTTCAAGGTCAATAAAAGGGGCGCGACCGCTTGAAAGAGTCGGCCGCGCGGCGCAGGGTTGACCGGAAACCCTTGTGCCGAAGGGGACTTGAGGCCGCGCTGTCCACAGCTGTCCACACCGTGCGAAAAGTTTTCCACAGGCTGTGGGGAAGATCTGTGGACATCGGAATTGATCACTCCGAAACGCTCGGCCGACCACGGACATTCGCCGCACAAACTCGCTCCGCAGCCACTTTCGAGTGGAAAGACCTCCCTCTAAAGGATTGATCCCTTCAAAAAGGTGGACGAAGGGTGAGGTGCGGCGCAATGAACGCGATCATGGCCTGTGGGGCGATTTGTCGACCGAAGGGCGGCTGGGTGTCGACTTGTCCCCAGGTCGAGAAGCGGACCTGTGGATAACTTCTGTGGATAACGACAATCGGCAGGTAGGACCGGCGACAGACCGGTCAGAACCGGCCGTCCTGGCAGCGCGCCACCCAGTCCGCCGCCCCCACGAACTCCTCGTCCGAAGTCCCCGGGAACGGCGGGCGCACCTCGCCCGGCTTCACGTCCGCCCTCGGGTACGAGCCGAGATAGCGCACCTGGAGGCAGATGCGCTTCAGCCCCATCAGAGCCTCCGCCATCCTGCGGTCCGAGATGTGTCCCTCGGCGTCGACGCAGAAGCAGTAGTTGCCGATGCCGGCACCGGTCGGCCGCGACTGGAGCAGCATCAGGTTGATGCCCCGGGTGGCGAACTCGCCCAGCAGGTCGCGCAGCCCGCCCGGGTGGTCGTCGCGCTGCCACAGCACCACCGAGGTCTTGTCCGCGCCGGTCGGCGCCGCCGGACGCGCGGGCCGTCCCACCAGCACGAACCGGGTCTGGGCGTTCTCCGCGTCGTGGATGCCCGTCTCCAGCGCCTCGAGACCGTACCGGGCCGCCGCGAACTCACCGGCGAAGGCCGCGTCGTACCGGCCCTCCTGGACCAGCCGCGCGCCGTCCGCGTTCGAGGCGGCCGACTCCCACAGCGCGTCGGGCAGGTGGGAGCGCAGCCAGTTGCGGACCTGCGGCTGCGCCGCCGGGTGCGCGGTCACCGTCTTGATGTCCGACAGCTTGGTGCCCGGGCGGACCAGCAGCGCGAAGGTGATCGACAGCAGCACCTCGCGGTAGATCATCAGCGGGGTGCCCGCGACCAGTTCGTCGAGGGTGGTGGTGATCCCGCCCTCCACCGAGTTCTCGATGGGGACGAAAGCGGCCTCGGCCTCGCCGGCGCGCACCGCGTCGAGCGCGGACTGCACGGACACGTACGGGACCAGCTCACGCGTGGCCGCCTCGGGAAGCGTGCGCAGAGCGACTTCGGTGAAGGTGCCCTCTGGGCCGAGATACGCATAGCTCGCTGGCATGACCTCACCCTAATGGGCCCACGCCCGCAGCCCCTCCCGAGAGAGCTCCGGAGGGTGACTCCGGGCGGTTCTCACCCCTCCAGCAGCGCCTGGCCCACATACTCACCCTCCGCCGCCCCGCCCGGGACGGCGAACAGCCCGCTCGCCTCGTGACGGATGAACGGCGTCAGGGCGTCGCCCCGGTCGAGCTTGCGCTGCACCGGCACGAAGCCGCGCAGCGGATCGGCCTGCCAGCAGATGAACAGCAGCCCCGCGTCCGGCGTCCCGTCCGCGTCGATGCCGTCGTGGTACGAGAACGGCCGGCGCAGCATCGCCGCCCCGCCGTTCTGGTCGGGCCGGGTGATGCGTGCGTGCGCGTTGAACGGGACGACCAGATTGCCCTGGGCGTCGGTCTTCTCCAGGTCCATCTCGGTCGTCTCGTCGCCCCCGGAGAGCGGGGCGCCGTCCGCCTTGCGCCGCCCGATGACACCCTCCTGCTCCCTGAGCGACAGCTTCTCCCAGTCGTCCAGCAGCATGCGGATTCGGCGGACGACCACATAGGAGCCGTTCGCCATCCAGGCGGGCTCGCCCTGCTCCGCCACGAAGATCCGCTGGTCGAAGTCGGGCTCGTCGGGTTTCGGGTTGCGGGTGCCGTCGACCTGGCCCATCAGATTGCGGGTGGTCATCGGGCGGGCGGTGGCGCCCGGCGACCGGTTGAAGCCGTTCATCTGCCAGCGCACCCGGGCCGCCGCGCCCGCGTCCTTCTGCACCGCGCGCAGGGCATGGAACGCGACGAGGGCGTCGTCGGCGCCGATCTGCACCCACAGGTCCCCGTCGCTGCGGGCCCGGTCGAGGCGGTCGGAGGAGAAGGCGGGCAGCGGATCCAGGGCGGTCGGACGCTGCCTCTCCAGCCCGGTGCGCGCGAAGAAGCTGTGCCCAAAACCGAAGGTCAGGGTCAGCGAGGAGGGCCCCGCGTCACGGGCCACGTCACTGTCGCCCTCGGCGTCGAATGTCCCGTCCATCAGCCGCCGGGCGGTGTCGGACCAGCGGCGCAGCAGCGCGGCCGCCTCCTTGCGTCCGGCGCCGGGCCTCAGGTCGAAGGCGAGGAGATGGCCACGCGACTGGAGTGGGTCGGTGATGCCCGGCTGATGTTTCACGTGAAACGGGACTTTTGTGGCGCCGACCGAGGTGAGCGGAGTGGCTCCGGTGGGCGCCGACGCGTACCCGACGGCACCGCCGGCCGCCCCGAGCACGAGCCCGGTGGCGCCGGCCGTGCCGAGCAGGCGCCGCCGCGAGATGCCGGAGGCGGCGGCTTCCGCCTGGGGCTCCTTCTCGGGGGTGCGGGTCTGCGACAGGGAAGGGTCAGCCATGGTGGTTCAGCCGATCTGAGCGTTCTTGGAGACGGTCACCTGGTCGATGTCGGAGGTCCGCACGGTCACCTCGACCTTCCAGTCGCCCGCCATGGGGATCTGCACTCCGCTCGCCGACCAGTGTCCGGTGGTGATGTGGTCGGGTGCGACGGGCAGGGGCCCGATGTCCTGGGCGTCGAGGGTGAGCGCGATCTTCACCTCGGGCACGTCGACGGGCGTGCCGTCCGGACCCTCGACGTAGACGTGCAGGGAGTTGTCGCCTGCCTGGGCGGGGTCGAGGTCGATCGAGACCACGCCCTTGCCGTTCGTGCCGCCCGTGTCGAACGGCATGGTCAGGCTCACCGCGCCACTGCCCTGCCCGGTCGACGAGGTGGAGGACGAGGTGGCGGCGGCCGCCTTCGCGTCCTGCTCGGTGCGGCCCGGCTCGGTCTGCGTCAGCACGGTGGTCACGGCCAGCAGGACGACAGCGACGCCCGCCTCGGCGAGCACCGAGCGGCGCAGTCCGAAGCGGTTCGGGTCGGCGTCCCGCAGCCGCTTCTGACGGGCCGCCTCCGTGGCGGCCCGCTGCCGGGCGAGCTGCGTGGCTCGTACGGCGTCCGGTCCGGACCCGGCCTTCTCGGCGGATGCCTCGGAAGTGCCACCGGATGCCGTGGACGCTTCGGCCGCCTCGGCATCGGCTGCCGGGGACGCCCCGTCGGACGCCTGGGAGCCCCCGGACGCCTGGGACCCCCCGGACGCAGAGGACGCCTCGGACGCTCCGGACGTCGCGGCCGCCTCGACCGTGACATCGCCGGCCGGCTGCTTCTCCCCCTCGGCGCGCTCGGCCTCCTCCGCCCTCTCGGCCTCCTCGCTCCCCACGGTCGCGGCGGTCCGCTCGCTGCCCTCGGCGCTCCCGGTCCGCTCACCCTCCCCGGCCGCCCCGGAGACACGCGCGTCGGCCAGTCGCTGCGTCCAGCGGCGGGACAGGAAGGCGGCGGCCACCATCACGGCCACCAGCGCGATCTTGACGAGGAGCAGCTGCCCGTACCGGGTGTCGGTGAAGGCGGACCAGGAGCCGAGCTGCCGCCAGCTCTGGTAGACGCCGGTGACGGCCAGCGTCACCACGCTGCCGAAGGCGAGACGCGAGAACCGCCGGACGGCGTCCTGCCCGACCGGGGTCTCCACGGGCGCGCGGTACAGCGCGACGAGGAGCGCGGTGAGTCCGCCCAGCCAGGCGGCGACCGCGAGCAGATGCACCACGTCGACCGGCATGGCCACGCCCGCCTGGAGACCCTGCGAGGCGTGCTCGGACATGGCCCAGCTCGCGGCCAGCCCGGCCGCGACGACCGTCCCGCCGAGGGCAAGGCCGAAGGTCAGGTCCCGCTTGTCCGGCTCGCCGCCGTCCCCCTCGGCAGGGCGGTCCGGGTCGCCGGCGTCCGCCGTGCGGGCGTACGCCCCGAACAGCACCGCGATGAACAGCGCCGCCGCCGCGAGCAGCAGCAGCCGCGACACCAGGGCCGCGCCCGTCTTGGTCTGGAGCACGTCCCCGAGCAGCTCCAGGTCGAAGACGTCGCCGACCTCGCCGGAGGTGGTGTAGGAGCCGCGCAGCATCAGCAGGCCCAGCGTCGCCGCGGTGAGCGCGAGCCATCCGGCGACGACAAGACGCTGGACCGCCCGCACCCGGGCGCCCGGCGCCCAGCAGGCCAGGACGAAGGCGGCGCCGCCCGCCAGGACGACGAAACCCGCGTAGGAGACGTAGCGGCCGAAGCCGTAGAGCCACCCCACGAGGCCCTCGTCGGAGCCCTGCGCGTCGACCGAGACGGTCGTCTCCGAGGGGGCGCCGATGGAGAAGGTGAAGGCGCCGGCGACGGGGTGGCTGTCGGCGGACACCACCTGGTAGGCCACCGTGTAGGTGCCGTCGGGCAGCCCGCTCACCAGCCGCACGCTGTACGTGGTGCCGCCGGGGTCGGCAGGCTCGCCCTTGTCCACCCGCTCGCCCTTGGGGTCGAGCACCCGCACGGAGTCGTCGCCCACCGCGACCGGCTCCGAGAAGGTGAGCGAGACCTGCGAGGGCGCGGTGTCGACCACCGCCCCCTGCGCGGGGTCGCTGCCGGTCAGCGCGGCGTGCGCGGAGGCGGGAGCGGCCCCGGTGAGGAGCGCGCCGGCGACGGCCAGGATCAGCAGCACCAGGGTCCGCACGCGGGGGGCGATGGTCTGGGTCACAGGGGTGTCTCCCTCAGTGTCCGGTCGTCGGGCGGTAGGTGGCCGGCTTCACCGGGAGCTCGACCGTGACGGGGTCGGACTGGGCGAAACGCAGCTCGACGGAGACCTTCTGACCCTGCTTCGGCTTGCGCTTCAGCTGCTCGAACATCAGATGGCTGCCGCCGCTCTCCAGCACGAGGCTGCCGTGGGCCGGGATGTCGAGGGACTCGGCCTCCCGCATCGCCCCGTCGACGGTCTCGTGCACGGTGACCTGGCCGGCGACGTCGCTGCTGACGGACGTCAGCCGGTCCGCAGCGTCACCGTCGTTGGTGATCGTGAGGAAGCCCGCGGCCAGGTCCGACACCGGCTGCGGCATGTACGCGGACCCGACCGACAGGCGGGCCGAGCCGTCGTCCGAGCCGCCGCACGCCGTCAGGGCCAGCGCGCCGGCCAGGGTCAGGGCCGCGGCCGCGCGGTGCCTCACGGGTTCTCACCCTTGATGATCTCGGGCAGGTCCTTGGTGTAGTCCTCGACGGTGGCGTCCTCGCCGTAGAGGACGTAACCGCCGTCCGTCTTCGGGGAGAAGGCGATGACCTGGGTGCCGTGGTCGGAGACCGTCCTGCCGTTGTCGTCCTTGCGCGGCGGGTCGATGGAGATGCCGAGGGTGCGGGCGCCGGCCTGGATGGTGGCGAAGTCGCCGGTCAGGCCCACGACCTGGGAGTCGATGCCCGTGAGCCACTTGCCCAGCTCGGCCGGGGTGTCCCGCTCCGGGTCGGTGGTGACGAACACGATCCGCAGCTGGTCCTGCTGCTCCTTCGGGAGCTGCTTCTTGGCCACCGCGAGGTTGCTCATCGTCAGCGGGCACACGTCGGGGCAGTGCGTGTAGCCGAAGTAGATCAGCGTCGGCCTGCCCGCGGTCCGCTCACGGAAGTCGTACGGCTTGCCCTGGGTGTCGGTGAGGACGAGGTCGGGCTTCTCGAAGGGCTTGTCGAGGACGGTGGCCGCCTTCTGGCCGCCGGCCTCCTCGGAGACCACGGAGACGGGCGAGCCGCTGTCGCCGTCATCGCCGCCGCAGGCGGTGAGGGTCAGCGGGAGGACGGCGAGCAGAGCCGCCGCCGCGAGGGTCTTCTTGCGCATGGATGGTCCTGGAGGTGGGTGTGCGGCGCGCACCGGGAGGCCGCGGGGCCGCGGCCGGCCCCGGCGCGCGCCGTGGAGAGGGGAGGCTCAGGCGGTGCGCCGGCGCCCGGCGAGCACGCCGTACGCGACGCCCGCGACGCCGACCACGATGCCGACGACGCCCAGCACACGGGCGGTGGTGTCGGTGCCGCCGGAGTCGTCGGACGCGGCGGACATCTCGGCGGAGGCCTGCTCCGCGTCGTCGGAGGCCTTGTCGTCCGCGGCGGCGCCGTGCCCGTGGCCGTCCTCGGCAGGGGCGGTCAGGTCGAGCACCGGAGCCGGGTTCTCGGGCTCCTCCTGGCCTTCCTGCGGCACCTCGATCCAGCGGACGACCTCCTTGCTGGAGTACGTCTGCAGCGCCTTGAAGACGAGCTGGTCGGTGTCCTCGGGCAGCGTGCCGACGGACACCGGGAACTTCTGGAAGAAGCCCGGCTTGATCCCCTCGCCCTTGGCGGTCCAGGTGACCTTGGTGACGGCCTCGTCGATCTTCTTGCCGTGCACCTCGAGCGGCTTGGCCAGGTGCGCCTTGGTGACCTTGATGTCCCAGCCCTCGACGGGCTGCGGCAGCACGGACGACAGGGGGTGGTCCGACGGGAAGGTGACCTCGAGCTTGGTGGTCGAGGCGTCGTCCCGCTCGTTGGGGACCTTGAAGCCGACGACCGCGTAGCCGCCCTTCGCTGCTTCTCCCTCGGGCTGCACGCTGACATGCGCGAAGCAGGGGGACGAGACGGCGAGGACGGCGACGCCGGCGACGGCACCGGCGGCGGCGATACGAGAAGCCTTCATGGCAGAAGCACTCCGCTTCGTAGAGGTTTCACTGACGGTGAGGAACACGCGGCGCGGACGGCCGGCCCCTGGATCGGGCCTGCGGCGGGGCGCACACGGCGGAACCGGCGCACACGCGTGCCGCGCGGAGGCGCCCCTCGTTCCGTCCGGAAACCCCGGAACCGGTGGGTCGCCCCGCGTCAGGCGGCGAGCGCGAGTGCGGAGGCGGAGGCCGGGGGACCCCGGCGGATCACCGTGTGGTGCAGTCCCGCGGAGCGCGGCGGAAGCGGTGCGGGCAGCGCGGTGCGCGGAGTGATCCGTCCCGCCTCGGGAGCGCCGGGGAGCCCGGCGCGCAGGGCCCGCACCAGGGCGAGCGCCCCGCGGAGCGACCGCACCAGGGCGCCTTCGGCGACCCCCTGCGCGGACAGGTCGGCCAGGCGCAGCAGCGCCAGGTCGCCCCGGCGCAGCAGCCATCCCGCGGCCAGGGCGGCGAGGACGTGCCCGAGCATCATCGGCAGCGACGGCAGCAGCGAGGCCGGTCCGGCGGCCATGGCGTCGGCCGGGTGGGCGCCGGGCCCGTGCGGTGCGATCCGGGCGTCGGCGAGGACCCGCTGGGCCTCGGCCGGGCTGATCGCGCGGGGCCCGCACAGCAGGCGGGCGGCCTGGGCGACCAGGGCGGCGTCGGACACGGCGCCCGTGGGCGTGCCGTGCTGCCCGAACCCGAACAGCGTGTGCAGCGCGGTCTGCCCGCCGGCCAGCAGCGCGGTGATCACCGGCAGCGGGCGGGTGCGCCCGGCGAGGGGCACGGCGACGGCGACCGCCGCGAGGAATCCCGCGCCGAGCGTCCACAGCGGGACGGCTTCGCAGGAGGCGAGCGAGTGGCCTGCCCCGGCCAGCACGACACAGACCGCGGCGAACACCGCGGCCCGCAGGATCCGGAGTCCTCCTCCGGCGCGCGTCGTGCGCGGACAAGGGGCAGACATGGCGGCCTCATCATCGCACCAGCCCCCCGGGCGCCGTACGCCAGGTCCGCAAGATGAGGTACGACCGTAAGATCACCTGTGCGGTGCGGCGTCCCACATACACCGATCGGCTCCCCGGTACACCCGCCATATGGGCGGTCTCACGTCAACTTCGCGCTTACCGGTCACTACTCAGGGCAATACGTAACGGTATGTCGAGCCGCAGCCAGGAGGCTGGAGCATGAGCATCTGGTGGTCACTCCATCTGCGGCGTGATGCCGCCAGCGTGCCGCTCGCCCGGCGCCTGCTGCTCGGCACCATGGAAACCGCGGGCGTCGACCCCGAGATCTCCTACGACCTGTCCGTCGCCCTCAGCGAGGCCTGCGCGAACGCCGTGGAGCACGGCGGCGGCGCCACGCGCGACCACACCTCGGAGGCGTTCCGGGTGACCGCCTACCTCGACGGCGAGAAGTGCCGCATCGAGGTCGCCGACGTCGGACCCGGCTTCCCCGCCGCCGGAACCCGCCCCCGCCCCCAGCCCGTCCCCGCCGAGGCGGAACACGGCCGCGGCCTCCGCCTCATCGAGCAACTGGCCGACCACGTCCACATCGGCAACAAACCGGGCCGCGGCGGCGCGGTGGTGAGCTTCGACAAGATCCTCAAATGGCGCGAGGACGCACCGCTGACGGCGGTCTGACAAGCACGCGAGGGCCCCTCCCGACGAGGCGGTCTCCAGGGGCCCTCGCTCGTTTGTACGGGGTGTGGCTCAGCCCTTGAGGCCCGCCATCCACGCCTCGACCTCGTCCGACCGCCGCGGCAGGCCGGAGGACAGATTCCTGTTGCCGTCCTCGGTGACCAGGATGTCGTCCTCGATGCGCACGCCGATGCCCCGGTACTCCTCGGGGACCGTCAGGTCGTCGGCCTGGAAGTACAGGCCCGGCTCGACGGTGAGGACCATGCCCGGCTCCAGCGTGCCGTCGACGTAGGTCTCGGTGCGCGCGGCGGCGCAGTCGTGCACGTCCATGCCGAGCATGTGACCGGTGCCGTGCAGCGTCCAGCGGCGCTGCAGACCCAGCTCCAGCACCCGCTCCACCGGGCCCTCGACCAGGCCCCACTCGACGAGCCGCTCGGCCAGCACACGCTGCGCGGCGTCGTGGAAGTCGCGGTACTTGGCGCCCGGCTTCACCGCCGCGATGCCCGCCTCCTGGGCGTCGTACACCGCGTCGTAGATCTTCTTCTGCAGCTCGGTGTACCGGCCGTTGACCGGCAGGGTGCGGGTGACGTCCGCCGTGTAGTACGTGTGCGTCTCCACGCCGGCGTCGAGCAGCAGCAGGTCGCCGGAGCGGACCGGGCCGTCGTTGCGCACCCAGTGCAGGGTGCAGGCGTGCGGTCCCGCGGCGCAGATGGAGCCGTAGCCGACGTCGTTGCCCTCGACGCGGGCGCGCAGGAAGAACGTTCCCTCGATGTAGCGCTCGCTGGTGGCCTCGGCCTTGTCGAGGACCTTCACCACGTCCTCGAAGCCACGCACGGTGGAGTCGACGGCCTTCTGCAGCTCGCCGATCTCGAAGTCGTCCTTGACCAGCCGCATCTCGGAGAGGAAGACGCGCAGCTCCTCGTCGCGCTCGGCGGTGACCTTGTCGGTCAGCGCCTCCTCGATCCCGGCGTCGTAGCCGCGCACCACGCGGACCGGGCCGGTGGCCTCGCGCAGCGCGCCGGCCAGCTCGCGGACGTCGGAGGCGGGGATGCCGTACCGCTTCTCGGCCTCGGTGAGGGAGTGCCGGCGGCCCACCCACAGCTCGCCCTGGCCGTCCAGCCAGAACTCGCCGTTCTCACGGTTGGAGCGGGGCAGGAGGTAGATCGTCTCCTTGTGGCCGTCCGCCGTCGGCTCCATGACGAGGACGCCGTCCTCGGTCTGGTTGCCGGTGAGGTACGCGTACTCGACGGACGCGCGGAACGGGTACTCCGTGTCGTTCGAGCGGGTCTTCAGGTTGCCCGCCGGGATCACCAGGCGCTCGCCGGGGAAACGGGCGGACAGCGCCGCACGGCGGGCGGCGGTCTCGGCGGCCTGCGGGATCGGCTCCAGGTCACGCAGCTCCGTGTCGGCCCAGCCGCTCTTCATGTTCTCGGCCAGCTCGTCGGACACGCCCGGGTACAGGCCGTTCTTCCGCTGCTTGACGGGCTCCTCGTCGGCAGTCTCCGGGGTCTCCGGCAGCTCCTCCGCCACGGTCATCCTCCTCGATACGGCACTGGACCACCCCCCATCGTACGGTCGGGCGGAAACGGACGAACCGGGGAAGCGCCTGTTACCTCGGGGGCACGCGGAGTGAGCGGCGCGCGATCCGGGCGGATCAGTCGAAGCGCGCCGCGAGCAGCACCACGTCCTCCGAGGTGTCCGCGTCCTGGGCGCCCTCGGGCAGCACCGCCCGCAGCACATGGTCGGCGACGGCGCCCGGGTCGCGGCGCAGTGCCCTGGGCACCCCGGCCGCGGCGGCGTGCAGCCGGGCGAAGGCGCGGTCGGTCGGGTCGCCGGTGCGGTGCAACAGCCCGTCGGTGTAGAGCAGCACCGTGTCGCCCGCCTCCGCCTGCACCTCCACGCTGGGCGCCTCCCAGCAGGCGAGCATCCCGAGCGGGGCGGAGACGGACGTCTCCACGTACTCGGTGCGGCGTTCGCCGAGCAGCAGCGGCGGGCTGTGCCCGGCCCCGGCGAGGGTGATCCGGCGCATCGCGGGCTCGCAGTAGCCGAACAGCGCGGTGGCCGAGCGGGCCGGCTCGGTCAGCCGCAGCAGCAGCTCCAGGTCGGACAGGACGGCGACCGGGTCCTCGCCCTCCATCACGGCGTACGCCCGCAGCGAGGCCCGCAGCCGGCCCATCGCGGCGACCGCGCTGGGCCCCGAGCCGGTGACGGAGCCGACGGCGAGACCGAGCGCCGCGTCCGGCAGCGGCAGCGCGTCGTACCAGTCGCCGCCTCCGCTCGGGCAGGTGCGATGGCGGGCGGCGAGCTGCACGCCGGGCACCCTCGGCAGCCGGGAGGGCAGCAGCTCCTCGGTCATCGTGGCCATCGACGCGCGCGTGTGCTCCAGTTCAAGGAGCCGGGCGAGGTGCTCCGCGGCGTGCCGGACGTACAGGCCGACCAGGTGGCGCTGCCGCTCGGCGGGTTCGGCGGGCTCGTCGTAGAGCCAGACGACCGCGCCGAAGCGTCCGGCGGAGTCGGTGGCGAGGGGGAGGGCGTAGCTCGCGGCGTAGCCGAGGCGGGCGGCGACCTCGCGGTGCCGGGGGTCGAGGCCCTGCGCGGCGAACAGGTCGGGCTCGGCGACGCCGCCGTCCCCGCCGGGCAGTCCGTCGAGGATCCGGCCGTGCGGCAGGGCGCTGCGCGGCACCGTCTCCATGTGGCCCAGGTCGGCGCGGCCCAGGCCGTACCCGACGGTCGTGGACGGCCCGCGGCCGTCGGCGGGCTCCAGGGCGACGAGTCCGCGCCGGGCCCCCACCAGGGCGGCGCCCGCGCGCAGCAGTTCGTCCAGCGCGGTGTCGAGCGTGCCGGCGCGGACCAGGCGCTCGGTCAGTTCGTGGAGGGTGGTGAGGTCCGAGACCCAGCCGGCGAGGCGGTCCTGGAGCAGTGCGCCCGGGGCGTTGTCGGGGTGTGCCGCGGCGGACGGGGCCGTACCCGTGGCGGGCGCGACAGTGTGTGCGGGGGCGGGAACGGTTGAATCGATTCCGGCCACTTTCGGAGGGTGCGGGGCGTTCATGGCGTCCGGCTTTCCGGCCGGTACGTACTGCTCAAAAGCATCGCAAACCCCCATGTCGTTCTGCGTCGCCGGCAGTGTCTCCACATGTACACGTACTCGTGAGGAGATGTCCAGCATTGTCCTGCTGGGATTCCTGGTGTCCGTGTGTCCGAGGGGAACTCCCGACAGTTCTCTTGCCGAAATTCGAAGTTGGCTTGAAACTGCCTCAGGGGGAGGCTTACTGCGGTCGACTGGCCTTGCTCGACGGAGCGTCACAGCGGTCGTGATGGGTACGTACTCGGAGAAGGCCAGGGGCGGTTGGGAACCGCTCGGGAACCTGGCGACGGACCCGGGCGTCTTAACCACCGACGACCGTGCCCCATCCTCCCGTGGCGGAGGCGGAGAGAACCACGCGCGACGGTAAACGCCAGACTTCGCCACCCCACGCCGCACCCGTACTTCTGATAGACGCTGTATGGGTGGAACGGCCGCGGAGGCAGCCCATGCCCGGCCCATAGGGGTTCCCCCTGCCCGGCGCGGGGGTGTGATGCGCCAACAGGTACGCACAGTGAAGTGATCGACACATGACGTGAGTGGTCCACGGTGTTGCCAGGCGTGCAACGGAAAGGAACGAGCGCTCATGCGCGAGATCCTCGGAAGGCGACGCAGGCTCCTGTCCCGGCGCGGTGACGAAGGGCCCGATCTGATCGGTGCGGCCCTGACCTTCGCCGCGGAATGGCAGTGGCCCGTACTCCCCGGCGTGGCGGCCGACCCGCAGGACGGGTCCCGCTGCGCCTGCCCCGACCCGGAGTGCACGGTGCCGGGCGCCCATCCGTTCGACCCGGGTCTTCTCGCCGCCACCACCGACGCGCGGATGGTGCGCTGGTGGTGGACCAACCGGCCGACGGCGCCGATCGTGCTCGCCACCGGCGGCAAGGCCCCCTGCGCGGTGTCCCTGCCCGCCCTGCCGGCCGCCCGCGCGCTCGCCGCGCTGGACCGCCAGGGGATGCGGCTCGGCCCGGTCGTCGCCTCGCCGTCCCGCTGGGCGATCCTCGTCAAGCCGTACTCCCTGGAGCAGCTGGGCGAGCTGCTGTACGCCCAGGACTTCGTCCCCGGCTCGCTCCGCTTCCACGGCGAGGGCGGCTATCTGGCCCTGCCCCCGTCCGTCACCGCTCAGGGAGAGATCCGCTGGGAGCGGGCGCCGCTGCCCGGCTCGGCGTCGCCCTGGGTGCCCGACGTCGAGGCCGTGGTGGACGCGGTGGTCGACGCCCTCACCCGTACGGGTGTGAGCGCCCCGGAGATGTAGGCGGCGCCGTCGCGCGCCGCGCCCGGCACCCTCTGCCGGGCCGCTATCTTCCCGGGGCATGCCGCGTCATGCCGGGGGCCGAGCCAGGATGCCCCGCAGAACCCGAGCGACCGCCCTCGCGGCCGTCGCGGCGGCCTGCGCGCTCGCGCTGCCGCTGGCGGTGTCCTGCGCGGGACAGAACGACGGCCGGCGCCACGCCTCGACGGGCCCGGACGATCTACGTCCGGTTTTCGGCCCCGAGGGACGCAACCCGGAGAAAGGCGCTTCCGAGGAACGCGCCGGCGCCTCCGGGGAACGCGCCGCCGAGCGACGTGACTCGGGGGACGGGGCGGCTGCCGCGCGGACGCCGGAGCCGGACCAGGCGCCGCCGGGCACGCATCTGTCGACCGCCCTGCGCTGCGGCCCCGCCCTGTCCTCGCCGGACGGCGTGGAGGCGCAGACGTGCGTGGCGGTGCGGGGGGAGGACGTGTGGGCGCGGACCTACTACCGCAACACCACCGGCGCGCCCCTGGACGCGGCCCTGTCCCTGCTCGGCCCGGACGGGCACAGCGTGCGCAGCCGGTGCGTGGCGGGGGCCGGGGACGACCCGTCCCTGTGCGAGACGCCGCGCGTGCGCCTGAAGGGCGAGCCCCTGCGGTACACGGCGGTCGCGGAGTTCGCCCCCCACACGGGCGGTGCGGAGGAGGGGCGGCTGCTGCTGCGGGCCGGGAGCAACTCCCCGGCGGGAAAGGACCGGTGAGGCCCGGGAAGGCTGTGCCGATCCTCGGGGGAGCCGGGTCCCGGAGACCCGGAACGGCCGGTGCCGGAGGCCCGTGAGCAGGGTGCGCGGCGGGCACGTAAAGACCCGGTTGCTGGCGACGGGGGATGCACCAGCAACCGGGCTACTCGAACGGTAACAAGAGATCGGCGGTAAGCAAATTCGATCTCGGTGTTTCCGGTCACCGACTGGCTTGTCCGAACGGGTACTTACCCGCGCGTAAGAACGTGTGCCCCGGGCGGGCGGGCCGCCCGGGACACACATGAGGAGCCGGGTGCGGAGCGCCTCAGCTCAGCGTGACCTGGCGGTTCGTCAGACCGCCGCGCGCCCGGCGCTCGTCCGCGGTGAGCGGGGCGTCGGTCGCCAGCGCGGCGGCGAGCCGCTCGGCGAACTCGGCGGCCGGCTTCTCCACGTCCTCCGCGCGGACCTCGCTCGGCAGGTCCCAGACCGGCACGGTGAGCCCGTGGGCGCGGAAGGAGCCGACCAGACGGGTGCCCTCGCCGAGGGAGGAGCTGCCCGCTGCGTGCAGCCGCGCGAGCGCGTCCAGAAGCTGCTCCTCCGGGTGCGGCATGACCCACCGGAGGTGGTTCTTCTCGGGCGTCTCGCACCAGTAGGCGGAGTCCACTCCCGTCAGCTTCACGGTCGGGATCGCCGCCGCGTTCGCCCGCTCCAGGGAGGCCGTGACGTCCGGCGTGGCGTTCTCCGGGTCCGGGACCCAGAACTCGAACCCGTCGTGCACGACCGGCTCGAAAGGACCCTTCGGGTCGAGCAGGTCCTGCAGCCGGGGGCCGTCGGCGGGCGCGCGGCGGGCCTGCACCGGGTTGCCCGGCTCGGCGGTCAGCGCGCGCTGCAGAGTGTCGGCGAGGTCGCGGCTGATGTCGCCGGAGGGCGTGTCGTTCTGCAGGCCGAGCAGCACCGAGCCGTCGTCGCGGCGCAGCGCCGGCCAGGCCATCGGGAGCACCGTGGCCAGGGTGACGGACGGGACGCCCTCGGGCAGGCCGTCCTTCAGGGTCAGCTCGACGGTCGCGGCGGGCACCAGCTCGCGCAGCGCCACCCAGTCGCACTCGCCCGGAAGGCCCTCGAACGGGCGGTGCACCAGCTCGGTCACCGCCTGCGCGGCGGCGCGGCCGTGGCACGCCTTGTAGCGGCGGCCGCTGCCGCAGGGGCAGGGCTCGCGGGCGCCGACGACCGGGATCTGCCCGTCCGTGAGCTGCGGGCGCTTGGCCTTCGTCTGGGGCTTCTTCTTGGCCATCGTGGGTGTCTCCCGGTTACGGCTCGTCTCGTACGGCGCGAGCCTAGCCGTTCGGGCCACGGGGGGCCGGAACCTGTGGACGACGGGATTGTCTGTGGACAACCCGTCAAAGACGTCGGTCCGAGGCGCCGACGCCGTCACTCCAGGTCTTCGTCAGTCCAGGTCTTGGTCAGTCCAGGTCCTCGAAGACGTCCGCGAAGTCCAGCCCCGTGAGGCGCGCGACCGGCGGGGCCGTCACCCGTGCCGCGAAGTCCTCGCGGCGGTGGCAGCTCACGGCGTCCGGGTCGTGCACGTCCTCGTGGACGACGACCCACACCGTGACCTCGCCGGGCACCTCGTCGCACACGCCCCAGTCGTCGGAGAGCGCTGAGATGATGTTGAGCCCGCGGCCGCCGTGCGCGGTGACCGACGGGGTGGCAGGCGCTGGGCGGGTCGGGCCGCCCCCGTCGGTGACCTCGACGACGAGCCGGCCGCGCGGGTCCACCCGCCAGGCCGCACGCACGTCGCCGTCGCCCGCCAGGCTGTCGCCCAGCGGCCGGCCGTGTTTGCACGCGTTGCTCAACAGCTCGGAAAGGATCAGTACGGCATCGTCGATGACCGATTCCGGGACGCCTCCGTCGCGCAGCTGCGCGCGCATCCGGCGCCTCGCCTTCCCCACGCCCGCAGGGCCATGGGGCACGGCCATGCTCGACGACGTGGGCACCTCCTGTGCCACCACCAACGCCACCCCCGAGACCTCCTTCGCCCCACGCCACGGTGTGGATGCCCCATCGGCCTGAGCCGGAAACCGGCCGATCCGTGTGCGGTGACGCACTCGGAACGACCGAACACGCACCGAACGCGCCGGAGCACTCCCCGTAGTTGCATGGCTGGATTTCGTCGATGTGGCCGAGATATGAGGATGTGGGCGGCCGGTCCCCACGGTCAAGAGGCGGGTGGGTAACTACTGGGACACACGGGGCGGATGTGACGGCCCACCAAGGTGTACGGGTGTGTTTTCAGCCGTCCGCCGGCCAGCTCAGCGCCCGAGACGGTCCAGTACCGCGCGCGGCCGGTTGGTGATGATGGCGTCCACGCCGAGGCTGACGCACAGGTCGACGTCCGCCGGCTCGTTGACCGTCCAGACGTGCACCTGGCGCCCGGTCCGCTTCAGACGCTCGATGTAGCCGGGGTGGCTGCGCAGGATGCGGATCGACGGGCCCGCGATGTCCGCACCCTCGGGCAGCCGCCCGTCCCGCAGGCGCGGTGTGACGAACTGCATGAGGTAGACCGTCGGCAGCGTCGGGGAAGCGGCCCGCACCCGGTGCAGGGAGCGCGCGGAGAAGCTCATCACACGTACCGGCGAGTCCTCGCGGGAGGCGGGCGCGTCCAGGCCGAACCGCTTGAGCAGGACCAGCAGCCGTTCCTCGACCTGCCCCGCCCAGCGCGTGGGGTGCTTGGTCTCGATGGCCAGCTCCACCCGGCGTCCGGCGTCGGCGACCAGTTCCAGCAGCCGCTCCAGGGTGAGCACGGAGGTGGCCTCGCGGTCCTCCGGGCGGTGCTCCCAGTCGGGCTCCTCGACGCGGGGCCCGCCGGCCGCGTCCCGGGTCTTCCACGAGCCGAAGTCGAGGGCGGCGAGGTCGGACAGTTCGAGGGCCGACACGGCGCCGCGGCCGTTCGACGTACGGTTGATCCGACGGTCGTGTACACACACCAGGTGTCCGTCGGCGGTGAGGCGTACGTCGCACTCGAGTGCGTCCGCGCCGTCCTCGATCGCCTTGCGGTACGCGGCCAGGGTGTGCTCCGGGGCGTCCTCCGACGCCCCGCGGTGTGCGACGACTCGGGTCAGGTGCTGACGTGCGTGGGTCACCGCGTCATGGTGCCACCGCTCGCCGGAGGGCGGGCGGGCAGCATGGCGTGATCGGTACGACAGTCCGGTCGGAGCCATCGAGTGGCGCACCTTACATGAGTAATGCCCTATATAAAGAATGACTCCGGACCCACAGGAACGGCTTACGGTGCCCTGACGGCGTGTGGGAAAAGCTGACGTCATACAAAGAGACGTGCACAGCTCCATCTGCATCGCGCCGGACGTCAGGCGCGCGTGACATGCGGGCCCGAGTGCGACCGACCGAAAAGCCGTGGATCGAGGAGAGAAGCTGTGAGCACCGAGAACGAGGGCACCGCGGTACCCCCGGCCCCGTCGGCTCCGCCGCCCCCGGCGGATGCTCCCGCTGCTTCCGCACCCCAGGGCGCACCCCCGGGGTCGGCTCCGGCGGCCAACAACCCCTACGGCTCCCCGGCCGCCCAGGCCCACCACGACGCGGGCCCGGGCGAGTCCGCCTCCGCCCCCGACCCCGCCTGGCCGCCGCCCCCGCCGCCGTCCACCCCGGCGTACGGCGGTGACGGCGGCGCGGGACACGGCGCCGCGGGCCAGGGCGGTGGCGGCTGGGGGGCCGGCTGGGGCACCACGCACCAGCAGCCCGCGCCGAAGAACGGACGCGGGCGCGGCGGGCTCGTCGCCGCGGTCCTGGTGGCCGCGCTGGTCGCGGGCGGCCTGGGCGGCGGCCTCGGCTACACGCTCGCCCGGGAGAACGACAGCGGCAGCTCGACGACCGTGTCGGCGGGCACCACCGGCGGCAACGTCAAGCGTGACCCGGGCACGGTGGCCGCGGTCGCGGCGGCGGCGCTGCCCAGCACGGTCACCATCGAGGCGGCGAGCAGCAGCGGCGAGGGCGGCACGGGCACGGGCTTCGTCTTCGACAAGCAGGGCCACATCGTCACCAACAACCATGTGGTGGCGGACGCCGTCGACGGCGGCAACCTCTCCGCGACGTTCCCCGACGGCAAGAAGTACGAGGCCGAGGTCGTCGGCAATGCGCAGGGGTACGACGTCGCCGTCATCAAGCTGAAGAACGCGCCGTCGGACCTCAAGCCGCTCCCCCTGGGCAGCTCCGACGACGTGGCGGTCGGCGACTCGACCATCGCCATCGGCGCGCCCTTCGGCCTGTCCAACACGGTGACGACCGGCATCATCAGCGCCAAGAACCGCCCGGTCGCCTCCAGCGACGGCAGCGGCAGCAAGGCGTCCTACATGAGCGCCCTGCAGACCGACGCGTCGATCAACCCGGGCAACTCCGGCGGCCCGCTGCTGGACGCGCAGGGCAACGTGATCGGCATCAACTCGGCGATCCAGTCGACCAGCAACGGCGGCTTCGGCACGGGCCAGGCCGGCTCGATCGGCCTCGGCTTCGCCATCCCGATCAACCAGGCGAAGTACGTCGCACAGGAGCTGATCAGGACGGGCAAGCCGGTGTACGCCAAGATCGGCGCGTCCGTCTCCCTGGAGGACACCACCGGCGGCGCGAAGATCACCGAGCAGGGCGTGGGCGGCGCCGAGCCCGTCGACCCGGGCGGCCCCGCGGACAAGGCCGGCCTGAAGCCGGGCGACGTCATCACCAAGCTCGACGACCGGGTCATCGACTCGGGCCCCACCCTGATCGGTGAGATCTGGACCCACAAGCCCGGCGACGAGGTCACGATCACCTACGAGCGGGGCGGCAAGGAGCACACCACGGAACTCACCCTGGGCTCCCGCGTCGGCGACAGCTGACCCCACCCGCCACCCCCGAACCCGTTACCCTTGTCCCCGCGCCGCCGATCACAGGCCGGCGCGGGGAGGCGTGCCCGAGCGGCCTAAGGGAACGGTCTTGAAAACCGTCGTGGCAGCGATGTCACCGTGGGTTCAAATCCCACCGCCTCCGCGCCGAGAGCGACGACAGCGGCCCCTGACCTGGATCGACGGTCGGGGGCCGCTCGCTTGCCCGGACTCCGGGGCTTCCGCCGTGCCCCGTCGCTCCTCGTTCAACAGGGCACGGATGGGGCACTGCTTCGAGATGCGGCTGCGGACGACCACCGCATCTGCGGCTGTCAGTGCTGCATGGCACGGTGCCGCCATGACGACAACGACGGAGCTCAGGCTCTTCGCCGACTACTTCCAGATACACGTGTCCGATGCGGACGCAGACAGTGATCTGAGTGACGCGTGGACCGACCGGGCTGTCGCGGATCACCTCGCGGTTGCATCACACGCGTTGGGCATCGGCACGGCGGTCAACGTCGACGTATCCGTCACTGTCGTCGTCATGCCGCAGGAGCCGAGTGACGACAGCCCGGAATTCGATCACGTCGTTGAGGCCGGCCTCGATGTGCCGTCGGGCCGCCTTATGGTTCTGGGCTGCACCGACCACGCCCCCGATGCAGCGACATTCGATGTCCCAAGAGGCTGGAACCGTGTCCGCGTGTCACGGAGCAACTTGGCTCGGGCAACTCAAGCCGACGTCGACTCGGACAAGAGTCCCGAGACCACTGAGAAGATCCGTATTCAGGTGTGGGCGGCCCCGGAGCGTCCAGCAAGGATCATCAAGCGGTGGTCCTAGCTCTGTCCGCCCCGGTCGAGGGGGCGGACCCTGGTGACGATGACGGGGCTTCTGAGTACCGGCGCTCATGTGCGCTGCCCGATGCCTCCCCACACTGATCGCATGCACTTAGGAGAACGTCACCTGCGGACGGGGAGGCAATGGACATGAGGCAGGCGGACGGGCCGTCCACCGGCCGGCAGATCGGCGTCGGCGTGGCGCTTCTGGTCATCGACCTCATGTTCGTTGCCTGGGCGGTGTTCGCGGTCGGGATGGAAGGCTGGGCCGACAGCTTCGAGAGCGACGGCGTCCCACCCGGTGCGCCGCGCGTGGCCTCACAGGCTGCGTGGCTCCTGGGAGGTAGCGCGGTTCTGACCGGCTGTGGCCTCCTCGCTTTGAGATGGCGCATCTCCGGCATCCTGCAGTTGGTCGTCCTCGGCTTCGGGGCGGCGCTGGTCTCTGCCATGGGGGCCGGCTGACCGTCCTAGCGGGAGGCGGGCGCGTTGCCGGTTATCGTCAGGTCCGATCTGGCGGCCTCGTGCAGGACGTTCAGGGTTTCCACCAACGGGATCGAGCGCAGTGGGGCCGCCCCGTTCGAGGGGAGTCGTGCCGCTCGGAGGAGTTCCCAGGCGCGCTGGTTGACGGCGTGGGCAGCGGCTGCGGCCTTCTCGTCGCTCAGCAGGACGAAGGTCTCGAAGAGCACCGAGCGCTTGTTCTCGGCCTCCTCCATGAGCGCCAGTGCGGCGGACGCGTCCTCGCCCTCGTCGCGGGCGCGGCCGGCGTCCATGGCGGCCCTTTGTATCTCCTTGATGCACGACACGTACTCGATGTACGTGTCCAGTTTCCGCTCGTCCCACCGCGTCGCCATGAGGTGCCGCAGTTTCGTGCGCTCGGTCATGGTCGTGGCGAAGTAGGACGTCAGTGCGCCGATCAGGACGCCGACCAAGGTGATGATCTGGGTGGCCATGGCGGTCAACGTAGCTGTGCGGACCGGCGCGGACCGGTCGAAGGGGTCAAATCCAGTCCGCGGGCACTGCCATCACCCCTTCCGCCGACGGCAGCGGGCCCAAGTGCCTTGTCAGGCGCGTGCGCAGCAGTTCGTACTCCGGGTGGCGGCGGGGCAGCCGGCCCGGAGGGCGCGTCACCGTGCGAGGGGGCGACAGGGTCTCTCCCGCGCGGAACTGTTCCAGGGTCAGGTCGAGTTCCACACCGCTGGGCAGACGGTTCCACCAGTGGTAGCCGTGGGGGGCGCCTGCCCGGCTTACGTCGGCGGCCAACAGGTCACCGCCGAACAGGTCGTTGACGACCAGGGTCGTGATGTCGCAGTGGCCCACGGACGGGTTGTCCGGGCGCCAGTAGGGCAGGTCGTCCGGTGAGCACGTGTCGGCGGCCCAGCAGGTGCGGAACGCCCTGTCCAGGGCGAGCAGGGACCACGGCTGCCCGGTGGCGCCGGGATCACCCCTCATGACGCCGCCCGCAGCAACCGCAGTTGCCCGATCTCCGCCGCGTTCTTCATCAGCTCCGCGTTGACCCAGGCCGACATGTGCGCCTTCGTGCGGGACGGGTCGTCCGGCCAGGGGAAGGGCGCCGGGGCGTCGAGGTCGGAGTCCGTGAGGGTGTCGAGGTGGGCGAGCCACTCCGTGCGGAGGGAGCGGAGCCAGGTGATCGTGGGTTCGCCCGCGCCGGGCCACACGATCTCGGTCCGCTCGCGCGGGCGCTCCCCGCGCGCGTGGTCCAGCGTCACGCTCCACCACCACCCGATGTGCCAGCTCACCCATGCCACGGTGGGCACCGGCACCGGGTCGGGTTCCGTGTCCGCCCAGTCCGGAACCCAGGCGCCCTCGGGCGACCGGCGGACCGTCCAGCAGAGCGGGGCGGGCTCCCAGAGGAAGTCCTCCGGCTCCAGGCGCTCCAAGTGGTACTCGAACAGGGCCCAGGTCAGGTCGAACTGCCGGCGGAGCAGGTCGACACGGGCGGCGGAAGGGTCGGGTGGGGTCACAGTTCCTCGTCGGTGGCGAGTCGCTCCCAGTCCATGTCCAGCAGTTCCGTCTCCGCGTCGCACCCCGACGGGATGCGCGACGTCGGCTGGAACCAGACCACGGTGAGGCGGGAGCGGTACAGGGCGCGGTCGTGTCCGGGATCGAGTGCCTCGGAGCGGAAGCTGCCGACGCAGGTCACGGCCGGCAGCACCTCCACCGGGCCGAAGCCGCCCGCGAACTGGTCGGGGTACTCGCGCGGCGGCGGGATCAGATGCACCGGCACGCCCGGGTGGACGCGTTCGGCGGACCGGAGCAGCCCGGCGACCGTGAGGTCGTTCAGCGGCTTGCACGGGTATCCCTCGAGCACGTCCCCGTACGTCGCCGACAGGCGCAGCTCGGTCAGGTCGACGGAGCGGCCCGAGGTGAGGACGACGCGGGACAGTGCCATGGTCGGCACTTTAAGGCGCTGGTGCATGCGGGTCTTTCGAATTTCGGGCGCGTGCGCGGGAGGGCGTGGGGGAGGAAGGGCGACCGCCTCGGCGGGAGGGAGAACCACGGCCGGGCTCAGCGGCCGGTCATGCGCGCGGCCGACGCGACCGTCGCGCGCGCCTCGCGTTCGGACAGGCCCGTGGCGCGGGCCGCGTCGACCAGGGGTTCCACCAGCTCGGGGCCGATGCCCTCCTCGTAGGCGCGGCAGGCCGCCCAGAACAGGCGGGTGTTGCGCTGCCCCTCGTGCGCAGCGAGGACGAACTGGACCAGGCCCTGGCCGTGGTCGCCGGCGGACGGGGGCGTCGGGTGGTGGGCGCGGGGCGGCGGCAGGAGCAGGCGCAGCAGGGCGGGAGGGCAGGGCGCGGGCGCCAGGCCGGCGGTGCCGGGCGCGGCCCGGTACGTGCCGTGTTCCGTACGGGAGCCGGGGCCGACGAGGTAGCCGCCGGCGCCGCGGATGTCGATGCCGGGGGCGAGGCGGCCGGCGGAGTTGGGGACGACGACGCCGGGCGGGCCGGTCAGCCACAGGTGGCGGCCGCCGCTGGGGGTGAGGACGACCACCGTGGGCGGGACGGTGAAGCCGTGCCGGGAGGCGAGGGCGCGCAGGGCGGCGCCGGGGTCGGTGCCGTTCTTGGTGTCCAGGTCGACGCCGATGAGGTGGTGCGGGGGCAGGCCGCAGGCGATGCCGTAGCCGGTCGCGCGGGGCGCGGCGGCGAAGAGGGCGCGGACGCGCGCCGGGTCGGTGGTGGCGTCGTACACGCCGTGGCCGTAGCGGCCGCACTCGCCGTGGCAGGGCGGGTGGGACGGGTCGTCGCGGTGGGGGGAGCGCAGGGCCGGGAGCTTGGTGCGGGACAGCGGGATGACGGCCAGTCCGCGTTCGGCGGCTGACAGGGCGTGTGCGAGGGCCAGCGTCGTGGCCTGCCGGTCGGTGGTGGCCATACCTCTATGTTCGTACACACGTTCGAAGAAGGGAAGGGGGTAAGGGTCGGCACCCAGGGGGCGCTGGGGCCGGCCGGGCGGGCGCCGAAACGCTTCCTCCCTTGGGGCGCCGGGGCTGTCGCCACCCCGGGTCGAACAGGCCCCAAATCAGGGTCGACTCGGGGTTTATCGGCGGCTCCTCACGCTTGCGTGCGAATCAGGGCTTAAGAGGTGGTTCCGGGCCCTCCGCTGGGCAATCCTGATCTTGCGACGTCGTGCCCAGCACCAGGGCGGGGGGCCAACTTCCCTGGTGAAAAACAGCAGTTCACAGCAGCAGTTCACAGTCGTAGTGCACGCATGGACGGCCTTGACCCGGTGCGTCCTTGGTTCTGGAGGGAACACAACATGGCAAGCATCCGTACCGCCCGTGTCATCGCCGCCGCCGCCGCGCTCCCGCTCGCGGCCGCGCTCTTCGCGGGAGTCGCGACGGCGGACAACGGCGTCGGCGCCCTCGGTACCGGAGTCGGCGGTGACAACTTCGGGAACTCCGCCACCACACAGCAGCAGGCCGTAGGGGCCGGCGCCGAGAACGAGAGCAATACCGCCCAGGTCAACGGCTCCGCGTTCACGACCGTCAACCAGGGCGAGGACAACGTGGCCATCAGCTTCGCCCCCTTCTGGTGGCCGGCGATCTGACCGCGTAGACAGGGGGGAGAGCCTGGGGAGAAGGGGGACACCGGACAGGGGGGAGGACGTCGGTCGCGGCGGCGCTTCGGCGCCGCCGCGCCGGGCGGCCGGTCCTCGAACCGGCGCCGTACGTCAGGGGGGACCCGCAGGACCCCTCATCCGCTCGTCCACCTCTGGGAGGTGAGGCGGCCCCCACCCCTACAACCTGAGGGGGATCCGGCTTCGGGACCTGCGGGCGATCCGCCGGGCGGGCCCCGCTCCTAGCGTGGACGACATGACCACACCCGTCTGCACCAGCGCTTCGAACGCCGCCGCCCCGGCGACGCAGACCCTGCCGTACGCGTCGTTCTCGTCGTACATGAGGGCCCGCCAGCCGGTGCTCCTGCGGACCGCCCGGTCGCTGACCGGAAACCCCAGCGACGCGGAGGACCTGCTGCAGACCGCGCTCGCCAAGACGTACGTCGCCTGGGAGCGGATAGAGGACCACCGGGCGCTGGACGGCTACGTCCGCCGGGCGCTGGTGAACACGCGCACCTCGCAGTGGCGCAAGCGCAAGGTCGACGAGTTCGCCTGCGACGAGCTGCCCGAGCCGGACCCGCTGCCGGCCGGCGACGACCCCGCCGAGCAGCAGGCCCTGCGGGACGCGATGTGGAGGGCGGTGATGCGGCTGCCGGCGCGCCAGCGTGCGATGGTCGTGCTGCGGTACTACGAGGATCTCAGCGAGGCCCAGACGGCAGAGGTGCTCGGCGTCTCGGTCGGGACGGTGAAGTCGGCGGTGTCGCGGGCGCTCGGCAAGCTCCGCGAGGACGCTGAGCTGGGGCTTGTCCGGAAAGATTGAGGAGCGTGAGCGGGACCTGACCGGAACCGGCGTGCCCCGGAGCGTGATCGATCATCCGCTCCCCTAGTGACATACCGCGCGGTATGTGCGCACAATCAGCGCACACCGTACCGACGCCAGGCAATGTCGCCCAGGAGGACGCCGTGCTGAGCACCATGCAGGACGTACCGCTGCTGATCTCGAGGATCCTGACCCACGGGTCGTCGATCCACGGCACTTCGCAGGTGATCACCTGGACCGGCGAGGGAGCCCCGCAGCGCCGTTCCTACGCGGAGATCGGCTCCCGGGCTGCCCAGCTGGCGCACGCCCTGCGCGAGGACCTCGGCGTCAGCGGCGACGAGCGGGTCGCCACCCTGATGTGGAACAACGCCGAGCACGTCGAGGCGTACTACGCGATCCCCTCCATGGGCGCCGTGCTCCACACCCTGAACCTGCGCCTGCCGGCCGAGCAGCTCACGTGGATCGTCAACCACGCCGCCGACCGCGTGGTCATCGTCAACGGCTCGCTGATCCCCTTGATCGCCCCGCTGCTGCCGCACCTCAAGACCGTCGAGCACATCGTGGTCTCCGGACCCGGCGACCGCTCCCCCTTGGCCGACACCCACGTACAGGTGCACGAGTACGAGGAGCTGATCGCCGGACAGCCCGTGGCCTACGACTGGCCGGAGCTGGACGAGCGCTCCGCCGCCGCCATGTGCTACACCTCCGGCACCACCGGCGACCCCAAGGGGGTGGTCTACAGCCACCGTTCGATCTACCTGCACTCCATGCAGGTGAACATGACCCAGTCGATGGGCCTGACCGACCAGGACACGTCCCTGGTGGTCGTCCCGCAGTTCCATGTGAACGCCTGGGGTATGCCGCACGCCACGTTCATGACCGGCGTCAACATGCTGATGCCGGACCGCTTCCTGCAGCCCGCCCCGCTCGCCGAGATGATCGAGGGCGAGAGGCCGACGCACGCCGCCGCCGTCCCCACCATCTGGCAGGGCCTGCTCGCCGAGCTCACCGCCCGCCCCCGCGACGTCTCCTCCCTCACCCAGGTGACCATCGGCGGCTCCGCGTGTCCGCCCTCGCTGATGGAGGCGTTCGACAAGCTGGGCATGCGGGTCTGCCACGCCTGGGGCATGACGGAGACCTCCCCGCTCGGCACGATCGCCCGCCCGCCGGCCCACGTCGTCGGCACCGACGAGGAGTTCGCCTACCGGCTCACCCAGGGCCGTTTCCCGGCCGGCGTCGAGGCCCGCCTCACCGGCCCCGGCGGCGAGCGCCTCCCCTGGGACGGCGAGTCCGCGGGCGAGCTGGAGGTGCGCGGCCCGTGGATCGCCGGCGCCTACTACAACGGCCCCGACGCCGAACCGCTGCGCCCGGCCGACAAGTTCAGCGAGGACGGCTGGCTCAAGACCGGCGACGTCGGCACCATCAGCCCCGACGGCTTCCTCACCCTGACCGACCGCGCCAAGGACGTCATCAAGTCGGGCGGCGAGTGGATCTCCTCGGTGGAGCTGGAGAACGCGCTGATGGCGCACCCGGACGTCGCCGAGGCCGCCGTGGTCGCCGTCCCCGACGACAAGTGGGGCGAGCGCCCGCTCGCCACGGTCGTCCTCAAGGAGGGCGCCGCCGCCGACTTCGCCACGCTGCGTGCCTTCCTCCAGGAGGAGCGGAAGATCGCCAAGTGGCAGCTGCCGGAGCGCTGGACGGTGGTCGAGGCGGTCCCGAAGACCAGCGTCGGCAAGTTCGACAAGAAGGTGCTGCGCCGGCAGTACGCCGAGGGCGCGCTGGACGTCACGCAGATCTGACGGACGCCGGGACCCGGACACGCGCCGGGCGGTGGGCGCGAGACGCGCGCCCACCGCCCGGCGCACTGCTGTCCGCGCCTTCTTGTCCAGGGCCCGCGCCCGGACCGTCAGTTGGTCCCGATCCGCGACAGCAGGTCGACGATCCGCTCCTGCACCTCCGGGCTGGTGGACCGCTCCGCGAGGAACAGCACCGTCTCGCCCGAGGCCAGCCGCGGCAGGTCCGCCGCGTCGACGGCGGCCGTGTAGACGACCAGCGGGGTGCGGGTGAGCTGCCCGTTCGCCCGCAGCCAGTCGACGATCCCGGCCTGCCCGGCCTGGCGGTGCACCTGCATCAGGTCCATCACGACCAGGTTCGGCCGGAACTGGCCCGCCAGCGTCACCGCGTCGGCGTCGCTCGCGGCCCGCGCGACCTGCATGCCGCGCCGTTCCAGCGTGCCGGTCAGGGCCAGCGCGATCTCCGCGTGCTCCTCGATCAGCAGGACGCGCGGCGGGTGCTGTTCGCTGTCGCGCGGCGCGAGCGCCTTCAGCAGCACGGCAGGGTCGGCGCCGTACGCGGCGTCGCGGGAGGCCTGGCCGAGTCCGGCCGTCACCATGACCGGCACCTTCGCCGCGCCCGCCGCCTGACGCAGCGACTGCAGGGCGGTACGGGTGATCGGCCCGGTCAGCGGGTCGACGAACAGCGCCGCGGGGAAGGCCGCGATCTGCGCGTCGACCTCCTCACGGGAGTGCACGATCACCGGGCGGTAGCCGCGGTCGCTCAGCGCCTGCTGCGTCGCCACGTCCGGCGCGGGCCACACCAGCAGCCGGCGCGGGTTGTCCAGCGGCTCCGGCGGCAGTTCGTCGTCCATCGGCTGCGGACGCGGCGGGTCCGCCACCTCCACGGCCCCGCCGGGACCGTCCAGCGGCTCGGGTCCCTCGGCGGCGTCCGCGTCCGGCGCCCCTATCGCGTACGAGCGTCCGGCGGCCTCGGCGGCCGGCGCGAGCCGGGACTGCCCGGCGGGCGTCGGCGCCGGCTGCGTCGCGGGCTGGGCGAGCGCGGCGGCCGGGGCGCGGTCCTGCTGCGGCGCGGACGCCTGGCCGGCGGGCGGTACGGGCTCGGCCTGAGGGTGCGGGCGGGCGCCCTGGGCGGCGCCGGGCGCCTGCCCGCCGGACGTCTGCCCACCGGAGGTCTGGCCGCCGGAGGTCTGGCCGTTCGCGGCGGCCTGGTCGCTGCGGGTGCCGAGCTTGCGGCGGCGGCCGGAACCGCCCGGCTGGTGCGGGGGCGGCGTGGCCGACGCCAGCGGCTGCTGGACCTGGGCGGCCTGACGGTTGAACGGCACGCCCTGACCCAGCGTCCGCACGCTGATCGCACGGCCCTGCGTCGAGTTCGGGTCCACCGGCGCGGAGGCCTCGGCGGGCAGCGGCTGCGCGGCGGGCCGGGCGGGCGCGCCCTCGGGGGCAGCGGGGTGCCGCCCGACGGCGTGGGCTGCGGCGCGTTCGGCACGGGCGCCGCACCGGCGCCGGAGGTGTCACCGGCGGCGGGCCACTGCTGCGGGCCGGCGTCCCGGCGGGCGGGGTGGCCGCGCCCGGCGCGGGCTGGGGTGCGCCTTGGGCGGGCGGCGCCTCGGCGGGAAGCGGCTGGGCCGGAGGGAGCGGGCCGCGGCGCCCTGCGGGGCGCCGCCCCCACTGCTCGGGAGCGCCGGGCGCCTGCGCGGCGTCGGCCGACGGGGCGACCGCACGCCGACGGCGGCCGGTGGGCGCGCTGGTGGGGTGCGGCTGCGGCGGGGTGTGGTCCTCGGACTGGTCCACCGGCACGGCGTCGTGCTGCCCGGCATCGGCGGCGGGTCCGCCCTGCGGTAGGGGGGCTGGGGCGGGCTGCGCGCCCGCCTGCGGCGCCGGGGCGCCGGGCTGAGGCGCCTGAGCGGCGGCCTCGGCCGGCTGGGGAGCCTGCGGGGCCGGTACCTGCGGGGCTTGCGGGTTCGGGTTCGGCGGAACGGGCTGCGGTGCCTGCGCGTTGGGCTGCCCGGCCGGCTGGAGAGCGGGTGCGGCGGGCTGAGGCGCGGGCTGGGCAGGGGGCCGACGGGCTGAAGCCCGGGCCCGGCCGCCTGCGGGGCTTGCTGGTTCGGCGGAACAGGCTGGGCGTTCGGACCGACGGGCTGGAGGTTCGCCCCGGGCGCCTGGGCCGCGGGCTGCTGGTTCTGCGCGGCCGGCTGCGGAACCTGCGCGTTCGGGCCCACGGGCTGGAGACCCGGCGCGGCGGGCTGGGGCGCGGGCCCGGCGGCGGGTGCGTTCGGCGGTACGGGCTGCTGTGCGTGGGGCCCCACGGGCTGGAGGCCCGGCGCGGCGGGCTGGGGAGCGGCCTGCTGGTTCGGCGGCACGGGCTGCGGGGTGGCCCCGACGGGCTGAAGACCGGGCGCGGCCGGCTGAGGCGCGCCCGCGGCCGCGGCGTTCGGTCCGGCGGCCTGCTGGTTCTGAGGTACGCCCTGCGGGGCGACCGGCGCCGCCTGGCCGTTCGGCGGTACGGCCGAGCCCGCGGCGGGAGCCACGGGCTGCGCCCCCGGAGCCACGGGCTGCGGCGCGGGCGCCACCCCGTTCGGCACGGCATCCGGAGCCACCGGAGCGACCCCCTGGGCGCCCGGCACGTTCTGACCGCCCGGTACCTGACCCGGCGCCACTGGCGTCTGCGGAGCCGCCGGGGACACCTGGGCGGCGGCCTGCTGCCCGGGAACCTGCCCCGCGACCTCGTCCTGCGCGGGCTGGCCCGCCTGCTCGCCCTGATCCTGGTCCGCCCCGGCCGGCGGCAGCGCGAACACCGTGCGCGGCGCGGCCTCCTGCGCCGCCGCCCGCTCGTTCGCGGCGGCCAGCGCGCGCCGGCGCCGTCCCGTCGGCTGCGGCTGCTGGTCAGGGCCCGCGCCCTGGGCGGGCACGTGCACGGCGACCGCGCCGGGCGAGCCGTCGGCCTCTCCGCCCGCGGGCAGCGCGGGCGCGAGCGCCTGCTGCTCACCGGCCGCGCGCCGGGCCCGGCGTCCGGACGGTGCGGGCACACCCTGCGGCGGTACGGTCCCGCCCAGCCCGGTGTTGGAGGCCGCGGCGCCCGCCGCGTGCTCGGCCGCGGTGACGACGGCGCCCTCGGACACCCCCGCCCCCGCCGCCGCACCGGCGAGTTCGACCTCCGCACCCGTCGTACCTGTCGCGGCCGCCGCGTCCTCGGCGGGACGGCCACGCCGCCGCCCGGTCCCGCCGGACGCGGCCGCGCCCTCACCGGACGCCTGGGCCGGAAGCTGGGGCTGCTGGGGCTGGGGCTGCTGCGCCTGCGCGGGCCCGGCCGGAGCCGCCCGCCGCCTGCGCCGCCCGGTGGGCTGAGGCGCCTCCGCGGCAGGGACGGCCGGAGCCTCGCCGTCACCACCCGGCGCATCACTCTCGAGGAACGCGTCGACGGACGACCGCCGCGCCCGGCGCCGTCCCCCGCCCTGCGTGGGCTCGGCGGGAGCGGCGGCCTCCTCGGCCTGCGGAGCCGCCTCCTGCGGCACGGATCCCGCCCCGCCGCCGATCGGCACCTCGAGGACGAACGCGCTGCCGCTCATCCCCGGCACCTCATGCGTCTGGAGCACGCCGCCGTGCGCCCGGACGATGCCGCGCACGACCGGCTCGTGCACCGGGTCGCCGCCGCCGTACGGGCCACGCACCTCGATGCGGACGACCTCGCCGCGCTGGGCCGCCGCGACGACGACCGTGTTGTCCAGATAACCGCCCGCCGACAGAGGCGTGTTGCCGGTCGCGTCGACGCCCGCGACGTCCGCGACCAGATGGGCGAGGGCGGTCGCGAGGAGACGCGCGTCCACCTCGGCCTCGATGGGCGGCGCGTGCACCGCGAACTGCACCCGGCCGGGGCCGATCAGCTCCACGGCGCCGTCGACGCCGGCCGCGACGACCGCGTCGAGCATCACTTTCGTACGGGAGATCTGCTCGGTGCCGGAGTCGAGCCGCTGGTAGCCGAGGACGTTGTCGATGAGGGTGGTGATGCGGGAGTAGCCGGCCGACAGATGGTGGAGCACCTGGTTGGCCTCGGGCCACAGCTGGCCCGCGTCGTCGGCGGCCAGCGCGGCCAGTTCGCGGCGCAGTTCGTCGAGCGGGCCGCGCAGGGAGCGGCCGAGGAGGGTGAGCAGCTGCTCGTGCCGGGCGGCGAGGGCCTCGTAGCGGTCCTTCTCGCGCTCGCCGAGGGCCGCGTACCGCTCCTCGTGCGCGGCGAGTTCCTCCGCGTGCTTCTCGCGGAGCTCCTCCACCTCGGTGACGTGGCTCTGGCGCAGGGCGGTCAGCTCGGAGCCGTGCTCCTCGGCGAGCCGCTCCAGCTCCTTCGCGTGCTCCCGCTCGGCGTCCTCCTTCTCCTTCAGCAGCGCGTCGTACGGGCGGCGGTCGAGGAACGTCATGACCGCGCCGACGAGCTGGTCGCCGTCGCGCACCGGGGCGGTGGTGAGGTCGACCGGCAGCTTGTCGCCGTTCTTGGCGTAGAGGACCTGACCGCGCACGCGGTGCTTGCGGCCGGAGCGGAGGGTGTCGGCGAGCGGGGACTCGGAGTACGGGAAGGGGGAGCCGTCGGCGCGCGAGTGCAGCACGAGGGTGTGCAGTTCGCGTCCGCCGAGCTCGCCGGCCCGGTAGCCGAGGATCTGGGCGGCGGCCGGGTTGACCAGGACGATCCGCCCGTCGGTGTCGGTGCCGACGACGCCCTCGGAGGCGGCCCGCAGGATCATCTCCGTCTGCCGCTGCGACCGGGCGAGCTCCGCCTCGGTGTCGACGGTGCCGGAGAGGTCACGGACGACGAGCATCAGCAGCTCGTCGCCGGTGTAGCCGTAACTGTCGTAGGCCTGCGAGGTGTTCTCGAGGTTGGCGCTGGTGACCTCGACGGGGAACTCGGTGCCGTCGGTCCGCCGGGCGGTCATCCGGGTCGGCTTGGTGCGTCCGCGCGGGTCGATGTGGTCGGGCCGCCGCATGGAGCCGGGGATGAGCTTGCTGTCGAACTCCGGCAGCAGGTCGAGGAGACCGCGCCCCACCAGGGCGGTCCCCGGCGCCTCGAAGGCCTCGAGGGCGATGCTGTTGGCGTTGACGACGGTCCCGTTGGCGTTGACCAGCACCAGGGCGTCGGGAAGCGCGTCCAGTATGGCTGCGAGGCGAGCAGCGCCTCGGGATGGCCTGCTGCTCACGAGACGCTTCCTCCCTGTTACCGCGACGTGCCGACCGTTCGGGCCATCTTGCCAACCGGCCCGCAACGTGTCACGGGAGGGAGTCTAAGGGCTGGGGGTGCGCCGGGGACGCCGGATGGGACGCACATCGCACCCCGAGGTGACGGTGATGTGACGCCCGGTACGTCCGGAACCGCGCCTGCCTGGGCCGACGCACCGAGAACCTTCGCGGGACCTTTACGCCCCGGGTGCACCCTCTGCCCGTCCCACCTCGGGCAGCAGCGGCACCAGCCGGTCCCACCGTTCGATCGCGCACCCGTTCGTCCGGTCGTACGTCGCGTCGACGCGGCGGCCCGCCCAGGTGCCGGTGATCCGGGCGGTGGCGGGGCCGCCGTACTGCATGGTGCACACGGCGTCCTTCGGCACCGGCGCGAAGGTGTCCTGCCCCCACCGCGTGTGCCGTTCGACGGCCGCGCAGGCGCCTTCCGGGTCGGGGTGCGACCCGCCGCTCGGCCGGCACCGCACCTCGTACGTCCCGTCCGCCCCGCCGCCGGCGTCCCGCACGGTGACGGTGAGCCGGTCGCCCTCCGGCGCCGGTCCCGCGGCCCACGCCGGGGAGGGGGATGCGGCGAGCGAGGCGAGGACCGCGGCGAGAGCGGCGGCCGAGGCGGCGAGCCGCCGCGCGGACGGAGAAGCGGACGGTGAAGAAGAGAAGGAAGTCAGGACAGTCATGCCGTGATCAACGCGCCGGAGCGCGGGACGTTGCGCCACGACGGCGTGCCGGTCGCCAGGGCTTTGCCCTGCGGGCTCCCCGCCTAGTACCGTGGGGGGCGATTGGTGACACCCCACGCGGTTGTGTCATCATCGGCACGCACCACCCACTCGCGCCCGCGCGCAGCAGGTTGTGCATGGAGGCGTCGCCTAGTCCGGTCTATGGCGCCGCACTGCTAATGCGGTTTGGGCCTTAAAGCCCATCGAGGGTTCAAATCCCTCCGCCTCCGCCCCGAACACGAAGCCCCGGCCCAGCGGCCGGGGCTTCGTCGTTCCCCCCGGCCGCACCGGCCCCACACCACGTTTCCGCAGGTCACAAGGGGTAGGGCAATCGGATTTCACATGGCGGCGGCAGTCATGTAATGTTCTTCCTGTCGCCGCGAGCGGGCCGAAAGGGCCGGGAGCGGCGAGATAAATGAAGAGACAAGCACTCGTAGCTTAACGGATAGAGCATCTGACTACGGATCAGAAGGTTGCAGGTTCGAATCCTGCCGAGTGCACACAGACTGAAGGCCCCGGAGAGATCCGGGGCCTTCGGCGTTTTGCGGGACGAGCCCGGTCCGGAGGCGAGCCGGTTCCGGGGGCGCGTTCATCGCGTCGGCCCCCTGGATAAGGTGCCCGCACATCGCGCGACGACCGGGGGGTCGGGCTTCCGTGCGATGCGGGAGGGGAACCGATGAGGATCACGAGGGCCGGGGCGGGGCTCGTCGCCGTGGCATTGGCCGCCACGCTCGCGGGATGCGGGGCCGGGGCGGACGAAGGCCCGGTCGAGTCCGCGGAGCTGCAGGGGCGGTGGTGGACCTGGGCGTCGGCGGAGCCCGCGCCGACGAACCCGGTCGCGGACGAGGACGGGAGCGCGTGCGGGCGGAACCAGCCGGAGGACGTGTGGTTCCTGGCCGGCACGTTCGGCACCCAGGCGGAGCGCGCGTGCGCCGTCCCTGAGGGGGTGCCCCTGGCCTTCCCGCTGGTCAACATGTTCGGCACCCCGGAGGACTGCGCGGAGTTCATGGGAACCGCCGAGGGGTCCGCCGTTCTGGACGGCGAGGAGGTCGAGGCGGACGCCCATCAGGCGGAGGCGATCGAGATCCGCGGCGGTGCCGGCAACCCCGTCACGGGCACCGAAGGGTCCTTCACCGCGCACGGCTGCGGACTGTGGGTCCAGCTGCCCGCCCCGGAGGCCGGGGAGCACACGCTGAAGATCCGCGGCCGGTCGGGCGGCTTCTCGGCCGGGGTGGACTACACCCTCACCGTGGGTGCGTCCTAGACACGGGAGCCGGGTTCTGGCCGTACGGGCGCGGACGTCTCCGCGCCCGTCTCCTCGTCCGGGAGGCGGGTGACCGCCAGGGCCGCCGCGTCGTCCCCGAGTTCGTCGGTGTGGCGGAAGAGGGCGGCCAGCATGGCGTCCAGTACCGCGCCAGGGTCCGGAGGCAGCGGGCAGGTGAGCGGGGGGACGGGGTCGAAGAAGGCGCCGGTGCGGTCGCGGGCCTCGATGATGCCGTCGGTGAACAGCACCAGCGTCGCGCCCGGCGGCAGGTCGTACCGGTCGACCGGGACGACGGGTCCGGCCAGGTCGCCCAGGCCCAGCGGCAGCGAGGGCTCCTTCGGCTCCAGCGCGGTCACCCGGCCGTCGTGGACCAGCAGCGGCGTCGGATGCCCCCGGTTCGCCATCCGGAACGCGGACCGGTCGGGAAGGATCTCGACGAAGACGGCGGTGACGAAGTCCTCGAAGGGCATCTCCTCCTCGCGGGACTTCAGGTCCTGCACCTGGATCTCCGCGGCCTGCACGACCGACGGCAGGTCCGGCAGCTGGAGGGCCGCCGCGTGGAAGACGCCCAGCAGGGTGTTGACCATGGAGACCGACTTGGTGCCCTTGCCGCGGACGTCCCCGATCACCAGGCGCAGCCCGTGGGGCGTGTCGTGCACGGCGTACAGGTCGCCGCCGATGAGGGCCTCCTCCTGGGCGGCCTGGTACCGGGTGGCCATGGCCAGCCCCCGTGCCCGCTCGGGCACGGTGGGCAGCATCGCGCGCTGGACCGCCTCCGCCACCTGACGCGACGTCCGCAGCTGCTCCCGTTCGCGGGCGAACATCCGGTTGAGGAACGCCGCCACGACGGTCAGCGTGAGGAGGGTCGTGAAGCCGATGACGTTCGCCCGGGAGAGCACCTCCCCGCTCTCGCGGAACGACAGCAGCCAGCCGGTCAGGCAGGCCACCGCGCCGCTCGTGATCGTCCAGGTCAGCGGGTACATCGGCGCCGCGATCAGCGACACGGTCGCCAGCAGCGGGAACGTGTTGAACGGCGGCCAGGCGAGGTCGACGACGACCGCGACGACCACCACGGCGGGCGGCAGGGCACGGGACCAGGCGAGCCGCCTGGAGCGCCTCTTGTGCTGGTACCGCTCCATCCGCAGGGCCCCCGGTCGATCCGCAGCGTCCTGCGCCCCAGTTTTCGGCATGCCCTCCCGCGCAGCCACCGGGCGGGTCCGTTCGCGCCCCGCCCGGCCCCGCGCCGCTCAGGCCGCCGGCGGGATGTTCTGGTTGGCGTGGAAGAAGTTGTCCGGGTCGTAGGCGTGCTTGACGGCGGCGAGGCGGGCGTAGTTGTCGCGGTAGGTGGCGCGGACGCTGTCGGCGTCGCCGGACTCGCCGAGGAAGTTGACGTAGGCGCCGCCCATGGAGTGCGGGTGGAGCGCCGACCAGTAGTCGACGCACCACTGGCGGATCAGGCCGGCGTTGGCCGGGTCGGGGTCGATGCCGGCGATGACGCCGGACCAGGTCGCGTCCCGGTACGCCCAGGCCGTCTCGCCCGGGGCGACGTCGTGGACCGCGCCGTCCACCGGGTACAGGTGCATGGTCGACAGGCCGGTCGGCAGCCCCCGGCCGAACCGTTCGTGCACCGCGGCCGCCTCGTCGGTGATCTCGTCGAAGAAGTCGCCGCGCCAGTACCACTGCAGACCCTTGGGGATCAGGTCGTCGAACATCGTCTGGAGCATCGGGTACGGCATCGGCGTGGCGAAGTGGAAGGCCGGCGGGGCCGGGTCGTTCACCACGGACAGCACGTCGTCCAGGCGTCCGCCCTCCAGGTCGCCGGTGTAGCACCAGATCACCGCGCACACCTTCCGCCCGTGCAGCGGCTCGGGGAACGGCGGTGCGGGCGGGACGGCCATGACGGCGAAGAAGCCGGTGAGGTCCTCGGGCGCCGAGGGCAGGAACTCCCGGTACCAGCGCAGCACCTCCTGCGTCTGCTCGACCGGCCACACGGTGGCCGCCACACCGACCGTGTGCACCGGGTGCAGCCGGAAGGTGAAGGACGTGACCACGCCGAAGTTGCCGCCGCCGCCCCGCAGGGCCCACAGCAGGTCCGGATGTTCCTTCTCGGTGGTGGTGACGACGCTGCCGTCGGCCAGGACCACGTCCGCGGCGACCAGGCTGTCGATCGTCAGCCCGTACTTGCGGGTGAGGTGGCCGTGGCCGCCGCCCAGCGTGAGGCCGCCCACGCCGGTGGTGGACATGATGCCGGCCGGCACGGCGAGCCCGAAGCTGTGCGTCTCGTGGTCCAGGTCGCCGAGCACGCTGCCGCCGCCCACCTGGGCCGTCCTGTTCAGCGGGTCGACGCGCACCCAGCGCATCGGGGACAGGTCGAGGGTGAGCCCGCCGTCGACCAGACACAGGCCGGGGCCGCTGTGCCCGCCGCCGCGCACGGCCAGTTCGACGCCCGTCTGCCGGGCGAAGGCGATCGCCGTGCGCACGTCCGCGGTGCCCGTGCAGCGGGCGATGGCGGCGGGACGGCGGTCGATCATGGCGTTGTAGATGGAGCGTGCCTCGTCGTACTCGGCGTCCTGCGGCGTCACGAGAGGGCCTCGCAGGGCCTCGCGCAGATTGTCCAGTGCGGTTGCGTCCATGCCGCTCATTGCGGACACCCCTTGGAGCAGTGCGGAACCGTATGCGGGCCCGCGGGCGGACGAACCGGTGTCCCTGCGCCTCCGGGGGCGTCCCGGTCCTCGCGAGGCGTCCGGCCGGTGTTCGTCCGGGGTCCTGGGGGAGCGGTCCCCGGGTGTCCCGGGGAGCACCCTGCTCCTTCCAGTGTGACGCCGGTCACACGGCGGCGCGACGCGGATGCGGGGGCGTCATCGAGGCGGGTCCTGGCTCCCGTGGTGGCGCAGGGTGTTGCGCAGATGGTTGGTCAGGGCGGTGGCCGCCGCCGTGAGGAAGATGAAGCTGTAGAGGATCTGCAGGATCGCGACCAGGCGCGCGGACTGCCCGCGCGGGGTGATGTCCCCGTAGCCGACGGTGGCGAGCGTGACCATCGTGAAGTAGAGGGCGTCCAGACGCGTGCCGATGCCCTCCAGCTCGCCCGGGCGCTGGGCGAGACCCTGGTAGGCGGTCGCGAAGACCAGCACGGACAGGCACATCAGCGGAGGGATGACCAGCCCCGGACGGACGCCCGGGACGTTCAGCAGCACCCGGGCGACCTGGACCAGCAGCAGGACGGCGATCAGCGCGAGGGCCGCCCCGAAGAGCACCCAGCTGAGCACCGGGCGGTCCGGGCCGAGCCGGTCCAGCGGCAGCAGGAAGTACGCGGTGACCATCGCGGTCAGCCCGGCCGCCTGGATCACCCACGGCCAGGCGCCGGACCGGCTCCCGGGCGCGCGCTCTACGCCGGGGACTCGCGGCGGGGTGCGCACAGGGCCCAGATGATGAAGCCGTCGACGACGATCAGGACGATCGACCACACCGGCTGGTAGGGCAGCCACACGAAGTGGGCGATCATGCTCAGCCCGGCCAGGCCGACACCCACGGCACGCGCCCAGGTGGCCCCCCTGAGCAGCGCCAGGCCCGCGGCGGCCACCAGGGCGCCGAGGATCAGATGCACCCAGCCCCAGCCGGTCAGGCTGAACTCGTACGTGAAGTTCGGGGTGGCGACGAAGACGTCGTCCCGGGCGATGGCGGCGATGCCCTCGAAGATCGCCATGACACCGCCGAACACCATCAGGAACGCGGCGGCCACCGTCCAGCTCGCCGCCCAGGGGCTCTCGGCCTCCCGGCCCGCCCCGCGAAAGCCCGTACCGCTGACATTGCTGGCCATGTTTCCCGACCTTCCGGATGTCCCCGAGCGGTTCGATCCTTCTCAGACTGGCATCACGGGCCCCTCCCGGCACCTCGGCGGGTGAGCGGGGGTCAGTTCTCGTCCCGATGCCCGGACAGGTTCTGTACCGCTTCTCGTTCGGGGTTCTCGTACGGGTTCTTGTGCGGGTCGGCGCCGGCGGCCACGGCCCGTTGTCAGTGGTCCCCTCTACTCTCGGCCGGGATGGCACAGGCATGGCGGTGTGCGGGGCTGAGCTGGACGGCGGGCGGTCCCGTGCTGATCTGGGACGGGGGCCGGCGCTCGGCGCTGACCTGGGGGAAGACGGTGGCCTTCGGGGTCACGGAAGGGGGTGCGCGGACCTGTGTGGGACCACGGGGGAACACGTGTCCGTACACCGCGCGGGTGTCCGCGCGGAGCACCGGGCCGCGCTGCGAGGAGTGCGCCCGCCTGGACCGGGCGCACTCGGTGGCCGCCGACACGCTCGCGGACGACCCGCGGCCGTACCGGGTCTACCTGGCGTGGTTCGGGCCCGGGATGGCCAAGGTGGGGATCACCGCCGAGCGGCGCGGGTCCGCCCGGCTGCTGGAGCAGGGGGCGGTCTGCTTCAGCTGGCTGGGCACGGGACCGCTGATGGCCGCGCGGCGCACCGAGGAGCTGCTGCGCGCCGCGCTGCGGGTGCCCGACCGCATCCCCTACGCCGCCAAGCGCGCGGCGCGGGCGGCGCTGCCGGCGACCGGGGAGGAGCGGGCCGCCGAGATAGCGGGGCTGCACGGGCGGGCGCTGGCCCTCACCGGCTGGCCGGAGTCGCTCGACCCCGCTCCTTTCCGTCCCGTCGACCACGTGGAGGCGTTCGGGCTGGCGGAGGCGCCGGCGCCGGTGGGCGCGGTGGGGGAGCTGGCCGCCGGGGGCGCGGTGAGCGGGGAGCTCGTGGCGGCCGCCGGGCCCGATCTTCACCTGGCGACTGACCGGGGCGTCCTGGTGCTGGACACCCGCCTGCTGCCCGGCTGGGAGCTGGTCCCGGCCGGGGGACGCCGGGTCGAGGTGCCGGTGCGGGCGCTGAAGGAGCCGCCGGCCGCGCAGGACGGGCTGTTCTGAGCGGCGGGAGGTGAGGCCGGGGGGCTGGACCGTTCCCGCCCTCACGGGTGATCGTGTTCGGCATGAGCGCGCACCCTCCGACCCCGCCCACCACACCCGACGAGACCGACGGGACCACCGACACGGCCGAAACCGCCGAGGTCCGCCGCTTCTGGCAGCACCTCGGCCTGCCCGGCCTCGTCGACGTGCACACGCACTTCATGCCGGAGCGCGTCCTCCACAAGGTGTGGGCGTACTTCGACGCGCTCGGGCCGCTCACCGGCGGTATCGAGTGGCCGATCACGTACCGCAGGGAGGAGGCCGAACGGGCCGCGCTGCTGCGGGCGTTCGGCGTGCGCGCCTTCACCTCGATGCTCTACCCCCACAAGCCGGGCATGGCCCGCTGGCTCAACGACTGGGCCGCCGGCTTCGCCCGCCGCACCCCCGACTGCCTGCACACCTCCACCCTCTTCCCCGAGCCGGGCGCCGCCGACTACGTCCGCGAGGCCGTCGAGCACGGGGCGCGCGTCTTCAAGGCGCACGTCCAGGTCGGCGGGTACGACCCCTCCGACGAGGCGCTCGACGCCTGCTGGGGCCTGCTCGCCGAGGCGGGCGTCCCGGTGGTGGTCCACTGCGGCTCGGGCCCCGCCCCCGGCAAGCACACCGGCCCCGAACCGGTCGCCCGCGTGCTGGCCCGCCACCCCCGGCTGCGGCTGATCGTCGCCCACATGGGCATGCCGGAGTACGAGGACTTCCTCGACCTGGCCGAGCGGTACCCCGAGGTCCGCCTCGACACCACCATGGCGTTCACCGGCTTCAGCGAGCGGATGTCGCCGTTCCCCCCGCGCGCGCTCCCCCGCCTGGCCGCCCTCGGCGACCGCGTCCTGCTCGGCACCGACTTCCCCAACATCCCCTACCGGTACGTCCATCAGCTCGACGTCCTCGCGGATCTCGGGCTGGGCGACGACTGGCTGCGGGCGGTGTGCCACGACAACGCGGCCCGGCTGTTCGGCCTGCCGGACGCCCTGGAGCCGCCCGCCTGAGAAACGCCTGTGGATTTCTCAGGGAAAACACAGAAAGACACAAGGGTGCTCTCAGGGGACACCCCGATCGTCTCCGGTATGACCACGATCTCGCCCCAGGGGCGCACGGAACTGGTGAGGCCGGACGGGAGCTCCGTCCGGGTGCTGGTGGTGGACGACGAGCAGTCGATCACCGAACTGCTGTCCATGGCCCTGCGCTACGAGGGCTGGCAGATCCGCAGCGCGGACGACGGGCAGGGTGCCCTGCGCGCGGCCCGTGAGTTCCGGCCCGACGCCGTCGTCCTGGACCTGATGCTGCCGGACATGGACGGGCTCACCGTCCTCGGCCGGCTGCGGCGCGAACTGCCGGACGTGCCCGTGCTGTTCCTCACCGCGAAGGACGCCGTCGAGGACCGGATCGCGGGGCTGACCGCGGGCGGCGACGACTATGTGACCAAGCCGTTCAGCCTGGAGGAGGTCGTCGCGCGGCTGCGCGGGCTGATCCGCCGCTCCTGCGCGACCGACCGCCGCTCCGACGCCCTGCTGGTGGTCGGCGACCTCACCCTGGACGAGGACAGCCACGAGGTGACCCGCGGCGGCCGGAGCATTCATCTGACCGCCACCGAGTTCGAGCTGCTGCGCTTCCTGATGCGCAACCCGCGCCGGGTGCTCAGCAAGGCGCAGATCCTCGACCGCGTGTGGTCCTACGACTTCGGCGGCCAGGCGAACGTCGTCGAGCTGTACATCTCCTACCTGCGCCGGAAGATCGACGCGGGCCGGGAGCCGATGATCCACACCCGGCGCGGCGCCGGTTACCTGCTGAAGCCCGCGGTGTCGTGAGGGGACCGGGGCGGCCGCGTCCGCGCACCCTGCGGACGCGGCTCGTCGTCGCGTCCGTCACCCTGATCGCGGTGGTGTGCGCGGTGATCGGCACGGTGACCGCCCTGGCCCTGCGCTCGCACCTGTACGAGCAGCTCGACGGGCAGCTGCGCGAGGTGGCGATGCGGGCGACCGGCGGCCCGGCCCACGACGGGCCACGCCCCGGCCCGCACGCGGACGCCCTCGACTTCGTGACGAGGGGCCCGCAGATGTTCGGCACCGTCGGCGCCACCGTCGTGGACGGCGCGGTGACCGACGGGGTGGTCAGCAACTCCCGCGAGGTCAACGGCGTCCGCACACCCGAGGCGGGCCGCCTCACCACCGCCCAGCTCGCCGCCCTGGAGGACGTGCCGCGCGACCGGCAGGAGCACACCGCCGACCTCCCCGGCCTGGGCAGCTACCGCGTGGTCTACGAGGAGGGCCCCAACGGCGCCTTCTACGTCGCCGTGCCCACCGCCGACGTCGACGCCACCGTCACCACCCTGATCCTGGTGGAGATCAGCGTCACCGCCGCGGGGCTCGTCGCCGCGTCCCTGGCCGGCGCCGTCATCGTCGGCGTCGCCACCCGCCCGCTGCGCCGGGTCGCAGCAACCGCCACCCGCGTCGCCGAACTCCCCCTCCACCGTGGCGAGGTGACGCTGAAGGAGCGCGTACCGGAGTCCGAATGCGATCCGCACACCGAGGTCGGCCGGGTCGGCGCCGCCCTCAACCGCATGCTCGACCACGTCCACGGGGCCCTGCACGCCCGCCAGCTCAGCGAGACCCGGGTACGGCAGTTCGTCGCGGACGCCAGCCACGAGCTGCGCACCCCGCTCGCCTCCATCCGCGGCTACGCCGAACTCACCCGGCGCGGCCGGGAGGAGGTCGGCCCGGACACCCGGCACGCGCTGCGCCGTATCGAGTCCGAGGCCGGCCGGATGACCCTGCTGGTGGAGGACCTGCTGCTGCTCGCCCGCCTGGACGCGGGCCGGCCCCTGCGGTTCGAGGAGACCGACCTGGTGCCGCTGGTCGTGGACGCCGTCAGCGACGCCCGCGCGGCCGGTCCGGACCACCACTGGCGCCTGGACCTGCCCGACGCGCCGGCGCCGGTCACCGCCGACGCCGCCCGCCTCCAGCAGGTTCTGGTCAACCTGCTCGCCAACGCCCGCACCCACACCCCGCCCGGCACCACCGTCACCGCGCGGGTGCGCCGCGAGGGTCCCTGGCTGCGGGTGGACGTCGCCGACGACGGACCCGGCATCCCGCACGAGCTGCTCCCGCACGTCTTCGAACGGTTCGCGCGCGGCGACTCGGCCCGCACCCGGGCCACAGGATCAACGGGGCTCGGGCTGGCGATCGTGCAGGCGGTGGCGGCCGCGCACGGCGGCTCGGTGACCGTCGACAGCGTGCCGGGGCGGACGGTGTTCACCCTCCGCCTGCCCGCCGCCGCCCCGGCCTCCCCAGGAGTGCCGGACGCGCCGCACTCACAGTCGTGGCACAGCCTCAGCACAGAGGTATGACAGGGCAGTTGACGAGGGTCGATCCCATGCGAACCGACCCTTTCACCGGCACGCTGCCGGCTCGGGAGCACCTTCCGGCCGCCTGGGCCGGCACACCGGTCCTGGACGTCGTCGTCCCCGTGTTCAACGAGGAGAAGGACCTCCAGCCCTGTGTCCGCCGGCTCCACGAACATCTGACCCGGACCTTCCCGTACGCGTTCCGCATCACGATCGCCGACAACGCCTCCACGGACGGCACCCCGCTCATCGCCGCAGACCTGGAGCGGCGGATCGAGGAGGTGCGGTCCGTCCGGCTCGAGCGGAAGGGCCGCGGGCGGGCGCTGCGGACCGTCTGGTCCGCCTCGGACGCGCCCGTCCTCGCCTACATGGACGTGGACCTGTCCACCGACCTCAACGCCCTGCTGCCGCTGGTCGCCCCGCTGATCTCCGGCCATTCCGACCTGGCCATCGGCTCCCGGCTGAGCCGCAGCGCGCGGGTGGTGCGGGGCGCCAAGCGGGAGTTTGTCAGCCGCAGTTACAACCTGATCCTGCGCGGCTCGCTCCAGGCGCGCTTCTCCGACGCGCAGTGCGGGTTCAAGGCGATCCGCCGTGACGTGGCGCAGGTGCTGCTGCCGCTGGTGGAGGACAGCGGCTGGTTCTTCGACACGGAGCTGCTGGTGCTCGCCGAGCGGGCGGGGCTGCGGATCCACGAGGTGCCGGTCGACTGGGTCGACGACCCGGACTCCACCGTCCACATCGTGCGGACGGCCACGGAGGACCTGAGGGGCGTCTGGCGGGTCGGCAGGGCGCTGGCCACCGGCGCGCTGCCGCTGGACCGGCTCTCCCGGCCGTTCGGCGACGACCCGCGCGACCGCACCCTCGCGGACGTGCCGCGGGGACTGGCCCGCCAACTCGTCGGCTTCTGCGCCGTCGGCGTCCTGTCCACGGTGTTCTACCTGGTCCTCTACAGCGCCTTCCGCACCGTCACCGGCTCCCAGCTCGCCAACGGGCTCGCCCTGCTGGTGTCGGCGGTCGCCAACACCGCCGCCAACCGCCGGCTCACCTTCCGGGTGCGGGGGCGCGACGGGATGGTCCGCCATCAGGCGCAGGGCCTGGTCGTCTTCGCCATCGGCCTCGCCCTGACCAGCGGCTCGCTCGCCGCCCTCGACACGGCGAGCGGCGACCCCGCCCACTCCACGGAACTGGCGGTCCTGGTGGCGGCCAACCTGGCGGCGACGGTCCTGCGGTTCCTGCTGTTCCGGGCCTGGGTCTTCCCGGACCGCGCCTCTGACACGGGATCCCGGCAGCCGGGTGCGACGCCCGAGCAGGACGCAACGGCGCCTGGCCCGTCGGGGGCCTCGCCGACCACGCAGACGGAGACCTGGCGCGGTGCCACGTCCCCCTCGCCGTCGGGGCAGGAGGCTTCCTGGACCACCTCGGAAACCGGCCCCGCTCCCTGGGCACGGCCGACGCCCCAGCCGGACCCGCAGGTCACCCCCTCACCCGCCCCGGCCCGCGCGCCGCGCCACGCCCGGCACACCGACCACGACCCGAGGACCACCCGATGACCCGCTCACACCACCCGCAGGCCGGTCCCGCCGACGATCTCCACCCGGCGTCCGCGCCGTACGGGGACGGCACCACCGCCGACGGTCTCCACCCGGCGTCCGCGCCGTACGGGGACGGCACCACCGCCGACGATCTCCACCCGGCGTCCGCGCCGTACGGCACGTACCGCGGAGCCGGGGCCACCGCCGACGGCTCTCGGCCCGCACCGCCGGGCGAGCAACCCGAGCACGCCCTGGTCACCGCCACCAACGACCCCCGCTGGGCCCGCCCCGCCCTTTTCGCGCTGCTCCTCGCCACCGGCCTGCTGTACCTCTGCAACCTCCACGCCTCCGGCTACGCCAACTCCTTCTACTCCGCGGCCGTGCAGGCGGGCAGCCAGTCCTGGAAGGCTTTCTTCTTCGGGTCGCTCGACGCCGCGAACGCCATCACCGTCGACAAGCCCCCGGCCGCGCTCTGGCCGATGGCCCTCTCCGTGCGGCTGTTCGGGCTCAGCTCCTGGGCGATCCTGGCGCCCGAGGTGCTGATGGGCGTCGGCACCGTCGCCGTCGTGCACGCGTCCGTGCGTCGTCGTGCCGGACACGGCGCCGCCCTCCTCGCGGGAGCGGTCCTCGCGCTCACGCCGGTCGCGGCGCTGATGTTCCGCTTCAACAACCCGGACGCCCTGCTCGCCCTGCTCATGGCCGTCGCCTGTCACCTCGTCGTACGCGCCCTGGAGGACGGCCGGACCAAGTGGCTGATGTGGGCTGGCGTCGCCATCGGCTTCGCCTTTCTCACCAAGACGCTCCAGGCGTTCCTGATCCTCCCTGCGCTGGCCGTGGTCTACGCCGTCTGCGCCCCCGTACGCCCGCGCAAGCGGTTCGCGCAGCTCGCGTTCGCGACCGTCGCGCTCGTGGTGTCCGGAGGCTGGTGGGTCGCGGTCGTCGAGCTGTGGCCGGCGTCCTCACGGCCGTACATCGGCGGCTCGCAGAACAACAGCTTCCTGGAGCTGACCTTCGGCTACAACGGCCTCGGCCGTCTCAACGGCGAGGAGACCGGCAGCGTCGGCGGCGGAGGCGGCGCGGGCGGCGGCGGCCGCTGGGGCGAGACCGGCTGGGACCGGATGTTCAACGACGACGTCGGCGGCCAGATCTCCTGGTTGCTGCCCGCCGCGCTGATCCTGCTGGCCGCCGCCCTGTACCTGACCCGTAAGACGCGCAGGACCGACATCACCCGTGCCGCGTTCCTCGTGTGGGGCGGCTCGCTGCTGACGACCGCCGTCGTCTTCAGCTTCATGGCCGGCATCTTCCACCAGTACTACACGGTCGCCCTGGCCCCCTGTCTCGCGGCCGTGACCGGCATGGGCGCGGCCGCCCTGTGGCAGCGGCGGCGGGAGACCTGGGCCGCCCTCACCCTCGCGGCGGCCGTCACGGCGACCGCGGCCTGGGGCTGCGTCCTGCTCGCGCGCACACCCGACTACCTGCCGTGGCTGCGCTGGATCGTCCTGGTGGGCGGGCTGACCGCCGCGCTCGGGCTGGTCTTCGCGGGCCGGGCGGGACGCCGGGTGGTGCTCGCGGCGGCCGGCCTCGGCGTCGCGGCCTCCCTGGCCGGCCCGACGGCGTACACCCTGAGCACCGTGCGGGAGGGTCACTCCGGCTCCATCGTCATGGCCGGTCCCGCGTCGACGGGCAGGGGCGGCGGTGGCCCCCAGGGCGGAGGCCCGGGCGGCGGTCAGAACGGAGCCCAAGGCGGCGGCCCTGGCGGAGGCGGCACCCAGGGCCGGAACGGCGGCCCCCAGAACGGCACCCCGCCCGGCAGCACCCCGCCCACCACCAACGGCACCGGCGGCTTCCCCGGCGGCGCCCCGTCGGGCCGGAACGGCACCGTCACCCCGCCCGGCACCACCGACGGCACCACGACAGAAACCCCCGGCCGGGGATCGCGCGGCGGCGTCGGCATGGGCGGCCTCCTCGGCGGCACCTCCGTCGACGCCCAGGCACGCGAGCTGCTGGAGACCGACGCCGACGACTACACCTGGGCCGCCGCGACGGTCGGCGCGCAGAACGCCGCGAGCTACCAGCTCGCCACCGGCGAACCGGTCATGGCGGTCGGCGGCTTCAACGGCACCGACCCGTCCCCGACCCTCGCCCAGTTCCAGCAGTACGTGAAGGACGGCCGCATCCACTACTTCGTCTCGAGCGGAGGCATGGGCGGAGGCGGCGGCCGAGGCGGAACGGACGGCACCGGCACCTCGTCCCGGATCACCGCCTGGGTCCAGGAGAACTTCACCCAGGTCACCGCCGGCTCAGCCACCTTCTACGACCTCACCCGCCCCACGTCCGAAAGCTGACCTCGTCCCACGCCCCCGCGTTGTACGCCGTAAGAGAGCTGTTCTACGGTGTAGAGCATGACCACCTCCTCCCAGGAGCACCCCGCCGCGGCCCCCGACCCGTCCCCGGACACCGCACCTGCGGACGGGGCTCCCCGGGGGCACGCGCGGCGCTGGCTGATCCTCGGAGTCATCTGCCTCGCGCAGCTCACCGTGCTGCTGGACAACACGGTGCTGAACGTGGCGATCCCCTCCCTCACCCGGGAGATGGACGCCTCGACCGCCGACGTCCAGTGGATGATCAACGCCTACTCGCTGGTGCAGTCGGGCCTGCTGCTCAGCGCGGGCAACGCGGCCGACCGCTACGGCCGCAAGAAGATGCTGATCGTGGGCCTCGCCCTGTTCGGCGCGGGGTCGCTGGTGGCCGGCCTGGCCCAGTCCTCCGGGCAGCTGATCGCCGCGCGGGCAGGCATGGGCGTCGGCGGGGCGCTGCTGCTCACCACCACCCTCGCCGTGGTCATGCAGATCTTCACGACCGAGGAGCAGCCCAAGGCGATCGGCGTCTGGAGCGCCGTCAACTCCCTGGGGTTCGCGGCCGGTCCGCTGGTCGGCGGGTTCATGCTGAACCACTTCTGGTGGGGCTCGATCTTCCTGATCAACCTGCCGGTCGCGGCCCTGGCGCTGGCAGCCGTCGCCGCGTACGTCCCGGAGTCCCGCAACCGGCAGGGCGACCGGCCCGACCTGGTCGGCGCGGTGCTCTCCACCATCGGCATGACGGCCCTGGTCTACGCGATCATCTCCGGCCCCGAGCACGGCTGGACGTCCGGCATGGTGCTCGCCACCGCCGGCGCGGCGGTCGTGGTGCTCGGCGTCTTCGCGTACTGGGAGAGTCGGATCCCGTACCCGATGCTCGACCCGCACTTCTTCCGCAACCGCCGCTTCACCGGCGCGGTCGGCGGCCTGGTGCTGATCACCTTCGGGATGGGCGGCGCGCTGTTCCTGCTCACCCAGTACCTGCAGTTCGTCCTCGGCTACGGCCCGCTGGAGGCGGGACTGCGCACCGCGCCGATGGCGCTGACCGTGGTCGTCCTCAACTTCACCGGCGTGGGCACCAAATGGTCGGCGAAGATGGGCACTCCGCCGTCCATAGCGGTGGGCATGGGGCTGATGGCGGCCGGGCTGGTGTCGATCGCCACGCTCACCGGGCACGGCTACGGCGGCACCCTGCTCGGCCTGGTGCTGATCGGCGCGGGCACCGCGATCGGCAGCCCGGTGATGGCGCACGCCGTGATGAGCTCCGTGCCCCGCGAGAAGGCGGGCGTCGGAGCCGGGATCAACGGCACGCTGGCCGAGTTCGGCAACGGACTCGGCGTGGCCGTCCTCGGCGCCGTGCTGAACGCGCGCTTCGCCGCGCTGGTGCCGGTCGCGGCGGCCTCGCTCCCGGCGGCGCTGGCCGCGGCCGGCTCCGACCGTGAACGCGCCGAGATCACCGGGGCGTTCTCCTCCGGTCTGGAGACGAGCCTCCTGGTCGGCTCGGCCGCGGTGCTGCTCGGCGGCCTGCTTGCGGCGTCGCTGCTGCACCGCGCCGACCGCGCCGACGCGCGCGCCGCGCGGGAACAGGCGGACGCCTAGCATGAACCGGCGTCGGCGAGTCGAGGAAGGTGCGCCATGGTGAGGGCAGACCAGCGGTCCGGGAAGACGCCGCGGCCCAGTGTCTGGCTGGAGGACCGGGAGCGGGGCGGCAGGCGCGGCGGAGACCGGCCCTCCGGCCTCGACCGGGGCCGGATCACCGAGGCCACCGTGCGGCTGCTGGACGCCGAGGGCCTGGAGAAGTTCTCCATGCGCCGCCTCGCCGCCGAACTCGACGTCACCGCGATGTCCGTCTACTGGTACGTCGACACCAAGGACGACCTGCTCGAACTGGCCCTGGACCGCGCCTTCGGCGAACTCGCCCTGCCCGAACCGGAGTCCGGCGCCGACTGGCGCGACGAACTGCGCGCGCTGGCCCGCGAGTACCGGGCGCTGCTGGTGCGGCACTCCTGGCTGCCGGCGCTCGTCGGCCGCTTCCTCAACATCGGGCCCCACGCGCTGCGGTTCTCCGGCGCCGTCCAGCGGGTCCTCGGCCGCACCGGCCTGCCCGAGCACGGAGTGACGGGGGCGATCGCCGCCGTGTTCCAGTTCGTGTACGGACACGGCACGGTGGAGGGCCACTTCCGCGCCCGGGTGGCCTCGACGGGCCTGACCGCCGACGAGTATCACCACCGTGCCATGACCGAGGTGCTGCGCGACCCGGACGCCTCCGACGTCATCGGGCGGTCGGCCCGGATCATGGAGGCGCGGGGCGGCGACACGGTCGAGGAGATGCTCGAACGGGACTTCACCTTCGCCCTGGACCTGCTGATCGCCGGCATCGAGGCGATGGTCGCCCGCGGCCAGGGCTGACCGAGGGCGCTCCCCGTGCGCCCCCGCTACTCGCTCTCCGCCAGCCGCGCCGGGAAGCCGCCCGTCGCCACCGGCCCCCAGCGCTCCGGGGTGATCCGGATCAGCGACTTGCCCTGCTTCACCATCGCCGCGCGGTACTCGTCCCAGTCGGGGTGCTCACCGGCGATGTTCCGGTAGTACTCCACCAGCGGCTCCACCGACTCGGGCACGTCCAGCACCTCGGCGGTGCCGTCGATCTGCACCCACGGACCGTTCCACTCGTCGCTGAGGACGATCAGGCTGACCCGCGGGTCCCGCCTGGCGTTGCGGGTCTTGGCGCGCTCCGGGTAGGTGGACACCACGATCCGCCCGGAGTCGTCGACCCCGCAGGTCAGCGGCGACCCCTGCGGTCCGCCGTCGGAGCGGCGGGTGAGCAGGATCGCGCGGTGCCGGGGGCGTACGAAGTCGTACAACTCGTCGAGGGAGATGCGGTTGTTGGTCGCGATGTTCGGTGCCATGGCGTCAGCCTAGGCCGCCATCGCCTCGGGGAGGTTGTCGTACACGGGCACGTCGCGGCGCAGCCCGGTCACCTCCAGGACGCGGCTCGCGACCGACTCCGGGAGGGCCACCACGTGCACCCGGGTGTCGGGGAGCAGCAGCCTGCGGGCGTCGTTGATCAGCCGGATGCCCTGGGAGTCCATGAAGCGCGTCCCGGACAGATCGAGGACCATCACCCGCGCGGGCCCCTCGGAGCCGGAGCGGGCCTGGTACATGATCAGCGGCAGCAGGCCGTCGGCGTTGCGGGCGTCGATCTCCGAGGGCAGCGGGAGCATCACGCGCTCGGCGGAGAAGGGCGGAAGGGTCACGGCGTTCACCTGACATGGTCGTCCGGAATCGGATGAGCCGCTTCCTGACCCTCCGCCCATTGCACCACGCCCGGGACGAGACCGGAAGCGGTGCAGGTCCGGGCGGTGCGCTCAGGCCTCCGGGAGCTTCTCGCCCTGTACGGCCTGGACGTCCAGCTCCACCCGCAGCGTGGTGCCGATGGCGGCGATGCCGGCCTGGACGACCTGGTTGTAGTTCATCGCGAAGTCCTCGCGGTGCAGCTCCGTGGTGGCACGGAACGCCGCCCGGGTGCCGCCCCACGGGTCGGCGCCGGTGCCGAGGTACGCCAGGTCGAGGTCGACCGGGCGGACCACGCCGCGCATGGTCAGCTCGCCGTGCACCGTCCAGCGGTCGGTGCCCGCCTGGGTGAGCCCCGTGGACCGGTAGGTGATCTCCGGGTACCGCGCGACGTCCAGGAAGTCCGGCGACCGCAGATGGGTGTCGCGCATCGCGTTGCCGGTGTCGATGGACGCGGCCCGGATCACCGCCTCCACGCGGGACTTGGTGACGTCGTCGGGCGCGATCTCCACCGAGGCGGTGAAGTCGGTGAACCGGCCGCGCACGCTGGAGATGCCCAGGTGCTGGGCGGCGGCGGCCACGCTGGAGTGCGCCGGGTCCACGGTCCACGGGCCGGGCGGCGGCAGCTCCGTGCCCCCGGTCCTGGCCAGCGTCACCGTGCCGATCTCCGCCCGCCCGCTCGCGGTGACGAGGGCGCTGGCGGCGGCCGGCGCGTACCCGACCGCGGTCACGATGACGGTGTACGCCCCCGGCGCCAGCTCGGTGGCGTCCCGGACGGCGCCCTCGTCGTCCGCCTCGGCGCGCAGCACCTGGCTGCCGGTCCCGTCGGTCAGCGTGACGACCGCGTGCGACACGGCCCATCCGTCCCGGGTGCGGATCCTCGCGGTCAGTGGCATCCCGTCTTCTCCCTGAAATGGCTCATGGACCTGAAAAGGCTCATAAAAAGGTCGTGATACGACCGGCCCGTGGCGGGGGCGCGTCTCCGCTACAGGACGCGCGGGCCCGCCACGGGCCGGAACCGGGTCACTCGCCGGGGTGGGCGAGCTCGATGTCGTGGTCGTCGACACCGGGTCCTGCGACCGTCAGGGCGCTCGCCTGCGGCGGGTAGCCCGTGGCGATCACGGTGTACTCGCCGCCGTCCAGGTCGGCGAAGGCGTACGCCCCGTCGTCGCCGGTCGTGGCCGTGCCGACCACGTTGCCCGCCGCGTCGACCAGGGTGACGCGGGCGTCGGCCAGCGGGCCGTGCGGGGCGCGGACCACGCCCCGGACATGGGCGCCGGTCTCCAGGTCGGCCTCGACCCGGGTGACGCCCGTGGCGCCGATCTCGACCGGCAGGGCGCGCGGCCGGTACCCGGCGGCGTTCACCGCCACGGTCACCGCGCCCGGCACCAGCTCGGCGAACGAGAACTCGCCCTGCTCACCGGTGGTGCCGGTGGCCAGCAGGTCGCCGCGCACATCGGTGACGATGACCATCGCGTCCTTCACCGGCTGCCCGGTGTCCGCCGCGCGGACCACACCGGTCATGCCGCTGGTGCCGCTGAGCAGGATGTCGTAGGACACCGGCTCGCCGCTCACCACGACCGTCGACGCCTGCGGCTGGTGCCCGTCGGCGGCGGCGATCAGGACGTACGACCCCGCCGAGGGGGCGTCCACCGTGTAGGAGCCGTCGTCCTGGGCCACGGAGCGGCCCAGCTGGCGGCCGCCCAGGGAGATCAGCGTGACCGCGGCGCGAGGCACCGGGGTGGAGTCGGCGCCCCGGACGAAGCCGCGCACCGGGATGCCGGCGGAGGCGGACTCCCCGGGCCGGGCGGCGGTGGCGACGGCGGACACCGGCTGCGCGAGGGTGTCCTCCGCGGCGGCCTGCGTCTTTGAGACGGCCGAGCCCGTGGAGGCGGCGCCCCCGGCCGGGACGGCGGCGGCCTCGGCCACGGTCGGGGCGACCGGGTCGCCGGACGCGGCGGCCTGCTCCTGCGCGGCCTGGGCCAGCGCGCCGGTGGTCCGCAGCGGGACCTCCTTGATGAAGATCGTCACCAGGAAGCCGAGCAGGGCGATCGGCGCGACGTACAGGAAGATGTCGGCGATGCCGTGGCCGTAGGCGCTCTCCAGCCAGGTGCGGATGCCCGGGGGCAGCAGGTCCATGTCGGGGATGGTGCCGCTGCCCGAGGCCTTGGCGGCCGCCGCCTGCTCCTGCGGGCTGAGCGTGCCGATGGTGTCCGCCGCGTAGTGGCTGATCCGCGACGACATCACCGAGCCGAGCACGGAGACGCCCACCGCGCCGCCGAGCGAGCGGAAGAACGTGACCACGGAGGAGGCCGCGCCCAGGTCGCTCGGGGCCACCTGGTTCTGTGTGCAGAGCACCAGGTTCTGCATCATCATGCCGACGCCCAGACCCATCAGCGCCATGAAGACGGCGATGTGCCAGTACGGGGTGTCGTAGCGCATGGTGCTCAGCAGGCCGAGACCCGCGGTGAGCAGCACGCCGCCGGTCAGCAGCCAGGCCTTCCAGCGGCCGGTCTTCGTGATGATGATGCCGGAGACGGTCGAGGATATGAACAGACCGCCGATCATCGGGATGGTCATGACGCCCGACATGGTCGGGGACTTGTCCCGGGCGAGCTGGAAGTACTGGCTGAAGTAGACGGTGCCCGCGAACATCGCGATACCGACGAACAGCGAGGCCAGCGACGCCAGCGCGATGGTGCGGTTGCGGAACAGGCGCAGCGGGATGATCGGCTCGCTCGCCTTGGACTCGACGAGCAGGAAGATCAGCGTCAGCAGGACCGCGCCGCCGACCATCGCCCCGGTCTGCCAGGACATCCAGTCGTACTTGTCGTCGGCGAAGGTGACCCACAGGAGGAGCAGGGACACGGCCGCGGTGACGAAGAAGGCGCCGGCCCAGTCGACCTTGACCTCCCGCTTCACCAGGGGCAGGTGCAGCGTCTTCTGCAGCACGAACAGCGCGATCAGCGCGAACGGCACGCCGACGTAGAGGCACCAGCGCCAGCCGAGCCAGCTGGTGTCGGTGATGACGCCGCCGAGCAGCGGGCCGCCGACGGTCGCGACCGCGAAGGTCGCGCCCAGGTAGCCGGAGTAGCGCCCGCGCTCACGCGGGGAGATCATCGCGGCCATGATGATCTGGGCCAGCGCGGCGAGACCGCCGCCGCCGAGGCCCTGGATGGCGCGCGCGGTGATCAGCATGCCCGTGTTCTGCGCCGTGCCGGCCACGATCGAGCCGATCACGAAGATGACCAGGGCCGTCTGGACCAGGGCCTTCTTGCTGATGAGGTCGGCGAGCTTGCCCCACAGGGGGGTGGAGGCGGTCATCGTCAGCAGCGAGGCGGTGACGACCCAGGTGTAGGCGCTCTGGCCACCGCCGAGGTCGGAGACGATCTCGGGCAGGGCGTTCGTGACGATGGTCGACGACAGGATGGCGCAGAACATGCCGAGCAGCAGCCCGGACAGCGCCTCCATGATCTGCCGATGGGTCATCGGAGCGTCCGTGGAGGATCCTCCCCCGTGCTTGGCATGAGCCCGCACACCGTTCGGTGTGGTCGTTGCCATGGACTTCCTTCTCTTACGTGCTTGCGGGTGTACGGGTGGTCTGTTCGAGTGACGGAGGCGCCTGCCGGGGCACGGTGCGGGGGTCGCCGAAGCTGTCCCTGAGCCGGGCCATCAGCCGGGTGAGGTCACCGACCTCCTCGTCCGACCAGTCGCTCAGCCGCTCCGCGAGGAGCTCGCTCGTGCGCCGGAACAGTTCCTCGAGCCGGGTCTGGCCGGCCGGGGTGAGGCGCAGGATGCGGGAGCGCTTGTCGGCGGGGTCGGGGGATCGCTCGATCCAGCCGCGCTCCGCCAGATGGGTGACGTGCCGGCTGGTGACGGACACGTCCACGGACAGCAGCTCGGCGAGCCTGCTCATGCGCATGTGGCCATGGCGGCCCAGCACGGTCAGCACGGCCGCGGACCCGCTCGGGCAGTCCGACGGCATCAGCCGGCTCATCTCCCGTTTCACGGCGCCGAAGGCACTGAACTGCCGGACCAGCTCCTCGTACTGTGCCGACTCGGCCATGGCACCTCCGTTTCGTTGCTTAAAGCAACCGTAAGGATGCATGGTTGCTGAAGGCAAATAAAATCGGGTCGTCCAGGCCAAAAACTTGGCAAAGGCAAGTAATCGCTCCAGTAAACGCGCAGGTGGGACGGGGTGTGCTCGGTCGGTCCCGCCCCGCTTGGGGCCCCGGACGGGGATTCGCTAGGGTCTCGGTCCATGGCTAACACCCAGGGCCCGCAGGGCAATCACGACCCCGCCGGCAGCACCCAGATGTTCCGCGCGTTCGTCGACGAGGCCCCCGAGGCCAGGCAGCCGGCAGCCACGAGCGGCGGCCCGCGCATCGGCCTGATCCTCGGCATCGTGGTCGCCGTGGCAGCAGTCGCAGCGGTGGCCTGGCTCGCACTGAAGTAGAACGAGGTCCGCCGAGGCAACCCCCTCGGCGGCCACACCCTCAAGGGGCGCGGGGAACTGCGCGATCAACCCCCACCGGCCCGCACCCGGCACAGGTGCGTCCCGCCCGCGGCGCAGCCCGCAACCAAGAGCGCGGGGGCGCTCGGCCCTCAAGGAGCCGAGCGCCCCCGCGCTCGGAAGCATGTCCGCGGACGTCAGTCCGAGATGAGCCCCTCCCGCAGCTGGGCCAGGGTGCGGGTCAGCAACCGCGAGACATGCATCTGCGAGATGCCGACCTCCTCGCCGATCTGCGACTGCGTCATGTTCGCGAAGAACCGCAGCATGATGATCCGCCGCTCCCGCGGCGGCAGCTTCGCCAGCAGCGGCTTCAGCGACTCCCGGTACTCCACGCCCTCAAGCGCCGTGTCCTCGTAGCCGAGGCGGTCCGCCAGGGAGCCCTCGCCGCCGTCGTCCTCCGGGGCGGGGGAGTCCAGCGAGGACGCCGTATAGGCGTTCCCCACCGCGAGGCCGTCGACGACGTCCTCCTCGGACACGCCCAGCACCGCGGCGAGTTCGCTCACCGTCGGAGAGCGGTCCAGCTTCTGGGAGAGCTCGTCGCCTGCCTTGGTCAGCGCCAGCCGCAGCTCCTGGAGCCGGCGCGGCACCCGCACCGACCACGACGTGTCGCGGAAGAACCGCTTGATCTCCCCGACCACCGTCGGCATCGCGAACGTCGGGAACTCCACGCCCCGTTCGCAGTCGAAGCGGTCGATCGCCTTGATCAGCCCGATGGTGCCGACCTGGACGATGTCCTCCATCGGCTCGTTGCGCGAGCGGAACCGCGCCGCCGCGTACCGCACGAGCGGGAGGTTGAGCTCGATCAGTGTGTCCCGGACGTAGGCGCGCTCCGGGCTGTCCTCGGCGAGCACGGCGAGCCGCAGGAACAGGGAGCGGGACAGGGTGCGGGTGTCGAGGGCCGCCGTGTCCGGAAGGTCCGGAGCGGGTGTGGCGGCGAGGGCCGGGCCCTCGTCGATGGGGCCGAGTGCGTCGAGAGCATGGGGAGCTGACTCGCTCTCCGCGAGCGTGAGCACCTTCGAGCTGCCCTGTTCTGCGGACATGCCACCCCCTTTGGGTCGCGGGACGGTCGCGGCGAACGCTCCCGAACCGGGGAACGCAGCCTTCACCTGAATACCGGCGCCGAGGCTCCGGCAAACGCGTCTCCGGCAGAATGTCACATGTCGGCAACGCGCTGTAGTGACATGTCGACATCCGAGATGCGAATCAGCCCTGCAAACAAGGGGTCTGACGGAGTATCGGCCGGAAAGTACGCAGAATCACGACGCCGAGCGATTCGCTCGTGCAGGTTACGCGTCGATCCTGTTTGCGGACCTCAGCCGCTGGAAGCTGCGGGCCAGCAGCCGGGACACATGCATCTGCGAGACGCCCAGCTCGGCGCTGATCTGGGACTGCGTCAGGTTGCTGTAGTACCGCAGCAGCAGGATGCGCTGCTCCCGCTCCGGAAGCTGCACGAGGAGATGCCGGACGAGGTCGCGGTGCTCCACACCGTCCAGGGCGGGGTCCTCGTAGCCGAGCCGGTCCAGCAGGCCGGGCATCCCGTCGCCCTCCTGCGCGGCCTCCAGCGAGGTGGCGTGGTACGACCGGCCGGCCTCGATGCAGGACAGCACCTCCTCCTCGGAGATGCGCAGCCGCTCGGCGATCTCGGCGGTCGTGGGAGTGCGCCCGAACGCGGTGGTGAGGTCCTCCGTCGCGCTGTTGACCTGCACCCACAGCTCGTGCAGCCGGCGCGGTACGTGGACGGTGCGGACGTTGTCGCGGAAGTACCGCTTGATCTCGCCGACGACGGTCGGCATCGCGAAGGTCGGGAACTGCACGCCCCGCTCGGGGTCGAAGCGGTCGATGGCGTTGATGAGGCCGATGGTGCCGACCTGGACGACGTCCTCCATCGGCTCGTTGCGGGAGCGGAAGCGGGCGGCCGCGTAGCGCACGAGCGGGAGATTCGCCTCGATGAGCGCCGCCCGCACGCGGGAGTGCTCCGGCGTGCCCGGCTCCAGGTTCTTGAGCTGACCGAACAACACCTGGGTCAGGGCCCTGGTGTCCGCGCCGCGGCGCTTGGCGGGGGTCTGGACCGCGTCGGGGGACACCTCGTCCTGGGGCGGCGCGGAACTGGCCGACACGGTCAACGCCACCTCTTCATTCGCTCACATCGTCCGTCAACTCATCCTTCAAAAGCGGTCATAGCATCACAAGACTGACTCACTGTGTGCAAGCACCGCATATTCCGTGTTGAGGGCGGGAGGCGGGTCCCGGACACGGCAAGGCCCCCTGCCGGCACGGCAGGGGGCCTCGGTGTGCGGAGCGCGGAAGGGGCGTCAGAACTCGTAGTCGGCGATCACCCACGTGGCGAACTCGCGCCACAGGCCGACGCCCGCCTGGTGGTCCGGGTGCTCGACGTAGCGGTGCAGCGCCTCGGCGTCGTCGAACGCCGAGTTGATCGCGAAGTCGTAGGCGATGGGGCGGTCGCTGATGTTCCAGGCGCACTCCCAGAAGCGGATCTCCGGGATCTTCCCCTCCAGCGCGCGGAAGGCCTCCACGCCTTCGACGACCTTCGGGTCGTCGCGGCGGACGCCCTCGTTGAGCTTGAAGAGCACCAGGTGCCGGATCATCACTCGCCTCCTGCGGCCAGCCAGGTCATGAAGTCGCCGATCGCCTTCGCGGCGTCCGAGATGCCCTGGAACCCGATGGTGACGTAGTCGCCGGCGGTCTCGGGGTCCGTGATGATCACGTACAGCACGAAGACCACCACCAGGTAGACGGCGGCCTTCTTCGCGTTCACCGCCATCGCGGCCCTCCCCTGTCACGGCTGTCACTGCTGTCACGCGTGCATCGAGCGGGCCCATGATCGCACGAAGGGCCCCGTCTGACGACGGGGCCCTTGTGAAGCGGTAGCGGAGGGATTTGAACCCTCGGTGACTTGCGCCACACTCGCTTTCGAGGCGAGCTCCTTCGGCCGCTCGGACACGCTACCGAGGGAGACCTTACAGCACGGTGGCGCGTGGATCGAAATCGGTATTCAGCGTCCCCGGAAGAACTCCGTGAGCAGCCCGGAGCACTCCTCGGCGAGCACGCCCTCGACCACCTCGGGGCGGTGGTTGAGGCGCCGGTCGCGGACCAGATCCCACTGGGATCCCGCCGCGCCGGCCTTCTCGTCCCGGGCGCCGTAGACCACCCGGTCGACCCGGGACTGCTGGACGGCGCCCGCGCACATCGTGCAGGGCTCCAGCGTGACCACCAGGGTGCAGCCGGCCAGCCGCCACTCCCCGGCCCGCCCGGCGGCCCGGCGCAGCGCGAGGACCTCCGCGTGCGCCGTGGGGTCGCCGGTCGCCTCGCGCTCGTTGTGCGCGCGGGACAGCACGGTGACCCCGTCCGCGGCCAGCACGACGGCGCCGACGGGGACGTCCCCGCCCGGGACGGCCCGGCGGGCCTCGTCCAGGGCGAGTCGCATCGGCTCCCGCCAGCGGTCGCGCACCGGGTCCGGGAGACCGGGCGCGGGGGTGATGGTCGGCACGGTCAGCGGACGGTCTCCAGCACCTCCGAGGCGCCCAGCGCCTCGGCGATCTCCGAGACCGCGTCCTGGGTCATCGAGCGCAGCTCCTTCTCGGTCACGCCCAGGTCCTCCAGGACCTGAGCGTCCCCGACGGGGCCGTGCGGCACGGACTCGCCGGACGCGGCGGCCGGGCCGCCGTCGGCGTCCTCGTCGTCCGGCTCACCGTCCTCGGTGCCGTCGAGGTCGAGGGCGTCCAGGTCGGGGCCGTCGTCCCCGGGCTCCCGGCCGAGCAGTTCGTCGGTGAGCAGGATCTCCCCGTAGCTGCTGCGGGCGGCCGCCGCGGCGTCGGAGACGTAGATCCTGGGATCCTCCTCACCGTCCACGCGGACGACGCCGAACCAGCCGTCCTCCTGCTCGATCAGCACGAGCACCGTGTCCTCGTCAGGAGAGGCTTCCCGGGCCAGGTCGGCGAGATCCGACAGGGTTTCCACATCGTCGAGCTCTGTGTCGCTCGCTTCCCACCCGTCTTCGGTGCGCGCGAGCAGTGCGGCGAAGTACACCGTGACTCTCCCACTGGTCATAGGCGTGCCGGTTGGGGGTCCCCCCGGCGGAGGCGTGCGGGCGGGTATGCGGAGCTGAGACCCCGCCCACTGGGAATCGTGGCAGAAACAAGGCCGTCAGGGGACGTCTTCCGCTGCCTGTGTCCGGCAGTTTCGATCGTGCTCCGGCCTGCCTGTCACCACCACGACCGGATCGTACGCGCACAACCCGCCCACGGGAGCGCGGCACGTCAAAGGGACCCCAGGCCCCTTTGCCTACGGGGCAACCCGCGTGTCGCGGCTCCCGCCGGTCGCGGGCAGTCGTGCCGCAGGGCGGCGCGCGTGGGCGCGACGGCACCCTGATGGCGCCAGGTCGCGCGAAGACCCCCCGGCCCACCCCAGGTACCGGCGCCTGAAAACCCCGCTACCAGCGAAACGTCCGCATCCGCATCGCATGCCGCAACCGCGCCGCCTTCGCCCGCCGAGGCTGCACCCGGTCCCGCAACGCCCGAGCCTCCGCCAGCTCCCTCAGAAACCGCGCCCGCCGCCGTCGACGCTCGGCCTCCCAGTCCACGGCGCCCCCGGCGCCTTCCGTCGCCCGGGAACCCCCGGCCGCCCCGGCCGAAGCCGACGGATTCCCACGATCCTCCTGCTCAGGCATCACTTCATCACCCCAGTCCGTCCTTCCCACCTTCCCCCGACCGGGCGGTTTGACGCCAGCGAAGGGGTGACGAGCGCCCCATTCCCTTGCCACGCGCGGGTGACGCCGACCCTTCGTGTCCCGGTTAGGGTTGACGCCATGCGTCTCCACGTCGTCGACCACCCCCTGGTCGCCCACAAACTCACCACGCTGCGCGACCGGCGCACCGACTCCGCGACCTTCCGCCGTCTCGCCGACGAGCTGGTCACCCTGCTCGCCTACGAGGCCACGCGCGACGTGCGCACCGAACAGGTGGACATCCAGACGCCGGTGGCGCGGACCACGGGTGTGAAGCTGTCCCACCCCCGCCCCCTGGTGGTGCCGATCCTGCGGGCGGGCCTCGGCATGCTGGACGGCATGGTCCGGCTGCTGCCGACCGCCGAGGTGGGCTTCCTGGGCATGGTGCGCAACGAGGAGACGCTGCAGGCCTCCACGTACGCCACGCGCATGCCGGACGACCTGTCCGGCCGCCAGGTGTACGTCCTGGACCCGATGCTGGCGACCGGCGGCACGCTCGTCGCGGCCATCAAGGAGCTGATCAAGCGCGGCGCGGACGACGTGACCGCCGTGGTGCTGCTGGCCGCGCCGGAGGGCGTCGAGGTCATGGAGCGCGAGCTGGCCGGCACGCCGGTCACCGTCGTGACGGCGTCCGTCGACGAGCGTCTCAACGAGCTGGGCTACATCGTCCCGGGCCTCGGCGACGCGGGCGACCGCATGTACGGAGCCGCGGAGTAACCCCGCGGCTCACGCGCCCGGCCCTGAGCGGGCCGTGCTCAGCAGTTCTTCTTCGAGGCGGGCGCCGGCTCGGGGTTGGCCAGTGCGGTCAGCGCCTTGTCGGCGTCCGCCTTCGCCGTGAGTCCCCGGAACGTGTCGCCGATGATCAGATCGAGCTCGGCGCCCTTGCGGGCCGGGTCCGTGCGGCGCTCGGCGCCGGCCAGCTGGGTGCCCAGCACCGGCAGCGCCGTGTCCAGCGCGGTCGCGGGACCGAGCAGCACGCCGGCGCCCTTGACCTTCTTGTCGAACGTCGCGGGCGCGTTGGCGACCTCGCCGATCCGGAAGCCGCGCTTCTTCAGCTCGTCGGCGGTCTTCTGGGCGAGCCCGCTGCGCGTGGTGGCGTTGAGCACGTTGACGGTGATCGTGTTCGGCAGGGGCAGCGGCTTGGCGGCCCCCGCGGGAGACGCCGAGGGTTTGGCCTCGGTGCCGCAGGCGGACTTCGTGCCGGCCGCGGCGGCCGAGTCGCCGCCGGTGAACACGTCGATGAGCTGCAGCGTGCCCCAGCCGCCCACGCCGAGCACGGCGGCGGAGACGACGGTCAGCACGACGAGCTTGCCGCGCCGCCGGGGCCGGCGCATCCGCGGGTACTTGTCACCCGTGATGCGGTACTGGCCGCCCATGCCGGGTGGAGTGAGCATGCTCATGAGCGCAGCGTAGTGCGCCCGAGCTGCTATGCCTACTAGATGATCATTCGACTGGGTGCACTCCAACCCGAAAGGGCCAAAGCGGGCCGCCAGGGGGTTCGACGGGTGTCAGTCGAGTTCGAGAACGCGCGCGTGGAGCACCTGGCGCTGCTGGAGCGCCGCCCGCACCGCGCGGTGCAGTCCGTCCTCGAGGTACAGGTCGCCCTGCCACTTCACGACGTGCGCGAAGAGGTCGCCGTAGAAGGTCGAGTCCTCGGCGAGGAGGGTCTCGAGGTCGAGCTGCTGCTTGGTCGTCACGAGCTGATCGAGGCGGACCGGGCGCGGTGCCACGTCCGCCCACTGCCGGGTGCTTTCCCGGCCGTGGTCGGGGTACGGCCGGCCGTTTCCGATGCGCTTGAAGATCACACGGAAAGCCTACCGGTCGAGACGTTCCGGGCGCAGCCATGGCGACGCAGTACGCCGCCGTAAAAGATGCCGGAAACCGGCAGAAAACGGTCCGCGCGCCCGTCGCGCGCCCTCCCCGGCCGCCCCGTTCGCCACCCCCGGCCCGCATACCCGCCCCCGGTACGAACCCGGTCGTCGGACCCGCGGGCGCCGGTCACGCCCCCGTCTTCTTCGCGGCCTTCGCCGCCTTCGCCGCCGCCTTCATCTCCTGCTTGTGCGCCCGCACCTTCGCCAGCGACTCCGGGCCCGTGATGTCCGCGACCGAGCGGAAGGACTCCTCCTCGCCGTACGCGCCGGCCGCCTCACGCCAGCCCTTGGGGCGGACGCCGAGCTGCTTGCCCAGCAGGGCGAGGAAGATCTGCGCCTTCTGCTTGCCGAACCCGGGCAGGTCCTGGAGCCGCTTCAGCAGTTCCTTGCCGTCGTCGACGCCCCGCCAGACGGCCTCGGCGTCACCGTCGTAGTGCTCGACGAGGTACCGGCACAGCTGCTGGATGCGGCCGGCCATCGACCCCGGGTAGCGGTGCACCGCGGGCTTCTCGGAGAGCAGCGCGGCGAACGCCTCGGGGTCGTACGCGGCGATCTCGTGCGCGTCGAGGTCGTCCGCGCCGAGCCGCTGCGCGATCGTCGCCGGGCCCTTGAACGCCCACTCCATCGGGATCTGCTGGTCCAGCAGCATCCCGATCAGCGCGGCGAGCGGGCTGCGGCCCAGCAGCCGGTCGGCGTCGGGGTCCTGGGCGAGGTGCAGTGTGACGTCCATGCCCCCGATGATCGCGCGTCGCCCCGTTGATCGCGCGTCGCGGGTCAGCTCGCGCGCCAGTACCCGAGCGCCTGCACCCGCTGCTTGGGCAGCCCCAGCTCCTTGCGGACGAAGGCGCCCAGCGCGCGGGTGGTCGCGGTGTCGCAGGCGATCCACACGTACGGGTCCGCAGAGGTGCGCAGCAGGTCCGGCAGTTCGGCGCGGACGCGGTTCACCAGGGCCGCGCCCGCGTCCCGCCGGGGCGCCTCGCGCACCCTGTGCCGTGCGGGGGCGCCCGCGAACGGCAGCCCGTCGAGCGAGCCCTCGAACCATATGGTCGCCGGGGCGTCACCCAGGGCGCCCAGCAGCGAGTTGACGGCAGGGAGGGAGGCGGGGGCGCCGACCACGTAGACATGGGACGGGGAGGGGTCCGGGTGTGCGAAGCCCGTGCCCTGCACGGTCGCCTCGATCGTGTCCCCGGCCTTCGCCGCCCGTGCCCAGTCGCCGGCGCACCCCTCGTGCAGCGCGAACTCCAGCGCGAAGGTGCCGGTCTCCGGGTCCGGGTCGACCAGCGTGTACGCGCGCTGGTGCGGCTTGCCCGCGTTGTCGAACCACAGCCGTACCCACATCGTGGGGTGGACGCCGGTCGCCGCCAGCATCCCGCCGTCGGTGAAGGCGATCCGCCGGCAGCCGGCGGTGACGTCCTCGGCGCCGGTCACCGTGCACTCGAAATCCTGCGCGCGCAGCAGTCCGAGGACCGCGCCCTCCCAGCCCCGCCCCGTCGCGGCTGCACCCTTCGCGTACGATTCCGTCACGTCACGGTTGACTTAGGGGAGCCTAACCTAAATCGAAATGGGGGCACAGTGTCCGGTGCGATCTTCCGGGACCCCTGGGGGATTCCCCATCTGCGGGCGGACGGCATGCGTGAACTCGCGCGCCTTCAGGGCCTGGTGACCGCCCGCGACCGCGGCTGGCAGATCGAGGTGGAGCGCCACCGCGCCCAGGGCACCTCGGCCTCCTTCCTCGGCGCGGGCGAGCTGTCCTGGGACGTGCTGGTCCGGCGCGCCCGGGTCGCCGACACCGCCCGCCGCTGCCTCGCCCGCCTGGAGGAGCGCGACCCGGAGACCGCCGACTGGCTCCGGGCGTACGTCACCGGCGTCAACGAAGGCCTCGACGGGCATGACGCCCCGGAGTTCGCCCGCGCCGGTGTCCTCCCCGGCCGCTGGGAGCCGTGGACACCGCTGGCCGTGTGGCTGTCCACGCACCTCCTCTTCGCCGGCTTCCCCGCCAAGCTGTGGCGCGACCACGCCGCCGCGCGCCTCGGGGCGGACGCGGTGGGCCTGTTCGCCGCCGACGGCCCCGGGACGTCCGGCAGCAACGGCTGGCTGGTCGCGGGGGAGCGCACGGTCACCGGGCAGGCGGTCGTCGCCGGCGACCCGCACCGCTACATCGAGGACCCCGGCGTCTATCAGCAGATCCGGCTGGCCTGCCCGGAGTTCGACGTCGTCGGCCTCGCCGTGCCCGGCGTCCCCGGCATCGCCCACTTCGGCCACACCGGCACGGTCGCCTGGGCCATCACCAACGCCATGGCCGACTACCAGGACCTCTACCGCGAGCGGCTGCGCCGCACCGGCGCCGGGATCGAGGCGCTCGGCCCGGACGGCGTCTGGCGGCGGGCCGCCCGGCACACCGAGACCGTCGAGGTCGCGGGCGAGGACCCCGTCGAGGTGGAGGTCGTCGAGACCGAGCGGGGGCCCGTCGTCATCGGCGGCCCCGAGGGCCTCGACGGGGAGGTGCCCGAGCCGGGGGAGCCCCCGCTCGCCGTGGCCCTGCGCTATCCGCCCCGCGTCACCGGCGACCTCGGCTTCGGCGCCCTGCTGCCGCTGCTGCGGGCCCGCCGTGTCGCCGACGTGGACCGGGCCGCCGATCTGTGGGCCGAGCCCGTCAACGTCGTCCTCGCCGCCGACACCGAGGGCGGCACCCTGCACCGGGTGGCCGGCCGCGTCCCCGTGCGCTCCGACGCCAACCGCGTCCGCCTGGTGCCCGCGTGGGAGCCCGGGCACGAGTGGCGGGGCTGGCACGAGACGCCCCGCGCCGGGCTGGACGACGGTCTCGCCGTGATGGCCAACCAGCGCGGTCCCGCGGCCCCGCTCGGCGTGGAGTTCGCCCCGCCGCACCGCGCCCGCCGCATCGCCGCCCTGCTCGCCCGCCGGCACCGCTGGTCCGCCGCCGACATGGCCGCCATCCACTCCGACACCCACCTCGCCTCCGCCGCGCCCCTCCTGGACCACCTGGCCGCGCTCGACACCCCGGGACTCACCGGCCCCGCGTCCGCCCTGCGCGCGCGGCTGCTCGCCTGGGACCGGTACATGGACGCCGGCAGCGCCGACGCGGCCGTCTTCGCGGCCCTGCGCAGCGCGGTCGTACGCCGACTGGCCGCCGAGCCCGCCCTCGCTGCCGCCGCGACCCCGCCGCCGTACCCGGATGTCTTCCGCCCCTGGCTCGCTCTGGTCCCGCGCATCGGGTTCGCCCTGGAGCATCTGCTCTCCGCGCGGGACCTGTTCGGCATCGACCGCCCCGCCGTCGTCCGCGCCGCCTTGGAGGAGGTGGCCGCCGCGCCGCCCGCCGGCACCTGGGGCGACACCCACCGCCTCGCGCCCTGGCGGGCCCTGCCGCCCGAGGACCCTCGGGAGGAACCCGGCCTGTCCGGCGACCACGACTGCGTCCTGTGCACCTCCGCCGTGCCCGGCGTCACCGACCTCGCCGCCCGCGGCCCGGCCGCCCGCTACGTGTGGGACCTGGCCCGGCGCGAGGACAGCCGCTGGGTCGTGCCGCACGGCGCCTCGGGCCGCCCCGGCTCGCCCCACCACCGCGACCAGCAGCCGCTGTGGCTCGCCGGAGACCTGGCCCCGGTCGTCACCGACTGGGCGAGACTGACGAAGGAGACCGATGTCTGACCCGTACGCCTCCCGCCCGGCCGTCCACGAGCAGACGGCCGGCGGCTTCGGCACCGTGCGCGTCCTGCCGCTGGACCCGGCCGCCGACGCGCCCCTGCTGCACCGCTGGGTGAGTGAGGAACGCGCCGTGTTCTGGGGCATGAACGGCCTGACCGAGCAGCAGGTCCTCGACGTCTACGCACACATGGAGACCCTCGACACCCACCACGCGTACCTCCTCGTCAAGGACGGCGAGGCGGCCGGACTGCTCCAGACGTACGAGCCGGAGGCCGACCGGGTGGGCGAGTGCTACCCCGTCGAGCCGGGCGACATCGGCATGCACCTGCTGCTCGCGCCCCCGGAGCCGGGCGGGAGCCGCTCCGGCTGGACCGCGGGGCTCGCGGCCGCCGTCACCGCGTACCTCCTGCTGGGTCTGGACCGGCGGCGTATCGTCGTCGACCCGGACGTCGCCAACGAGAAGGCGATCACCCGGTTCGCGCGGCAGGGCTTCGTCACCGGGCCCCGGGTGGTGCTGCCGGAGGTCGACCTGCCGGACGTGTACCTCCCGGAGAAGCACGCACAACTCGCTTTCCTCACCCGGGAGGTAGCCTTCGGAGGGTGACCCCCGACGACCTCGTCGCCCACTTCCGACTGGAGCCGATCCCCCGGGAGGGAGGCCGATTCCGGCAGACCTGGGCCGGTCCCGCCCGGCCCGACGGCCGCCCCGAGGGCACCGCCATCGTCGCCCTGCTCACCGACGCACCCGGCGATTACTCAGCCCTGCACCGCCTGCCCGCCGACGAGACCTGGCACCACTATCTCGGCGACCCGCTGAGCATGCTGCTGCTCGCCCCCGACGGCACCAGCAGCACCCCGGTCCTCGGCCCCGACGTGCTCGCCGGCCAGCACGTCCAGCTCACCGTCCCCGCCGGCACCTGGATGGGCGCCCGCGTCGCCGACGGCGGCTCCTGGACCCTCTTCGGCTGCACGATGGCCCCCGGCTTCACCTACGACGGCTACGAACACGGCGACCCGGCCGAACTGGCCGCCCGCTACCCCGACCGGGCGGACCTCGTCGCGGAACTGGGCCGCCCATGAGCGGGCGGGGACTGCTGCACGGCCAGGTCGCCCTGGTCACCGGCGCGGGCGGCGGCATCGGCCGGGGCATCGCCCGCCGGCTCGCCGAGGAGGGCGCGGCCGTCGCCCTGCACTGCCGCACCTCCGTCGCGTCCGCCCAGGAGACGGCGGTCGCCATCCGGGACGCGGGCGACAGGGCCGTCGTCCTCAAGGCCGACCTCACCGACGAGGACGCCTGCCACCGGCTGGTCGCGGAGGCCGCCGAACGGTTCGGCGGCCGGCTCACCGCGCTGGTCAACAACGCGGGCGTCCAGCCCGTACAGGAGCTCGCCGGGATGACGGCGGCCGACTGGCGCGCGGTCGTGGACACCAACCTCACCGCCGTCTTCGCCTGCACCCAGGCGGCGGCACGGCTGATGCGCGACCAGGGCGGCGGCTCCGTCACCCACATCGCCTCCGTCGAGGCCGGCTTCCCCGCTCCCGGCCACGCCCACTACGGCGCGTCCAAGGCCGCGGTGGTGATGCACGCCCGCTCGGCGGCCCTGGAGTACGGCCCCTGGGGCGTGCGCGTCAACGCGGTGTCGCCCGGCCTGATCGACCGGGAGGGCCTGTCCGACGCCTGGCCGGAGGGCGTACGCCGCTGGCGGGAGGCGTCCGCGGTGGGCCGCCTCGGCCGCCCGGAGGACGTCGGCGACGCCTGCGTGTTCCTCGCCTCCCCGCTCGCGTCCTGGGTGACGGGCCACGACCTGGTGGTCGACGGAGGGGCGACGTCCCGCCCGACCTGGTGAATCCCTGACCGCCGCATTGAGCGGACCGCGCGTCCCGTCCGTACTCCACCGGAGGCGAACGGCCGGGAGGCGGGTACGACGTGGAGCGACGGCACGACGGGGCGACAGATGACCGGTCCCTGTGCATACGGGCGCTGGTGCTGCTGGGCAGCCTGCTGACGCTCCTCCTCGCGGGAGCGGCCCCGGCGAGCGCCCACGCGGCCCTGCGCGCCAGCGACCCCGAGGACGGAAGCGTCGTCAGGACGGCGCCCACCCACATCACGCTGACGTTCACCGAGTCCGTGGGCCTGCTCGAGGACTCCTTCCGGATCTACGGCCCCGACAACCGCCGCGTCCACATGGAGGAACCCGACCACGCGGCCGGCGCCGCCGACACGGCCCGCGCCGCACTGCCCCGGGGCCTCGACGAGGGCACGTACACGGTGGCGTGGCGGGTGGTCTCGGCGGACAGCCACCCGGTCTCGGGCGCGTTCACCTTCTCCGTCGGCAAACCGTCCCCCACCCCGCCCCCGGCCCCCGCCGACCACGCCGAACACCCGGTCACGAAGAGCCTGTACGACACCGGCCGCTACCTCGCGTACATCGCGGCGGCGCTGCTCATCGGCACGGCGGCGTTCGCGGCCCTGTGCCGCCCGCCGGACACGGGCCCGCTGCGGGCGCCGCTGCTGTTCGGCTGGTGGACGCTGCTGGTGACGACGGCGGGGCTGCTGATCCTGCGGGCGCCGTACGAGAAGGGGACGTCGCCGGGGACGGCACTGGACCTGTCGAGCTTCCCGGACACGCTGAGCGGCCGCCCGGGCATGGCCCTCATGACCCGCGTGCTGCTGCTCCTGACGGCGGCGCTGCTCGTGCCCTTCTTGCGTCGTGCCGCGCACCGCACCCGTGTGACGGCGGGCGCGGTTCTCGCCGTCGCTCTGGCGCTGACGTGGGCGTCGGCGGAGCACGCGTCGGCCGGGATCCAGGTGCCGGTGGCCATGACGTCGTCGGTGCTGCACCTGCTGGCGATGGCGGCCTGGCTCGGCGGCCTCACCGCCCTCCTGCTCACCCTCCACCGCGCGCGGACACCGCCGCCGTACGAGACGGTGACCCGCTTCTCCCGCCTGGCGTTCACGTCGGTGACGGTCCTGGTCGTCACCGGCGCGTACCAGTCCTGGCGGGGGCTCGGCTCCTGGTCCGCCCTGACGGACACGGCGTACGGCCGCACGCTCACTGTGAAGCTGGCGGCGACGGTGTTCCTGCTGCTCGCGGCGGCCCTGTCCCGCCGCTGGACGGCGCTGCCGGCCCGCCCGGCGGCGGCCGAGGAACACGTACCGCAACTGGTGGGCGCGACGGGCCCGCCCCCCGAACCGAGGACCACGCACGTGACGCACGCGACCGCCGCCGAACCGGAAGCCGCCCACCGCCGCGCCCTGCGCCACTCCGTCCTGGCGGAGGTGGTGGTCGCGGTGGTCGTCCTGCTGGTCACCACGGTGCTGACCGGCACACTGCCCTCGCGGGCGGAGGCGGAGGCCGCGAAGGCGCCCGAGCCGCAGGTGGCGGGCCTGCCCGGCGCGCAGGCGCTGACGGTCCCCTACGACACGGGGACGCCCGGCGGCAGCGGCACGATCCAGCTCACGATGGACCCGGGCCGCGTCGGCGAGAACGGCCTCCAGGCGGTGGTCTTCGGCCCCCAGGGCGCCCTGACCGCCGTCCCGGAACTGCGCGTCACCTTCACCCTCCCGTCCAAGGACGTGGGCCCCATCGACGCCGGCCTCACCGACAGGGGCGGCTACTGGGCCACCAACGACCTCACCCTCCCCCTGGAGGGCGCCTGGACGATGAAGCTGACGGTGCGGGTGTCGGACGTCGACCAGGTGACGGTGGAGCGGGGGGTGCGGATCACCCGGTGACGGTGATCCGCGCGGCGGCCGGTCGAGGTCAGCGCTTCACACGGTTGCGCACGGCGAGGAGCGCGAGGGCGAGCAGACCCGGTTCGACGAGCCGCGCGGTCATCTCGACGTAGGTGCCGGTGGTGGTGAGGTCCTGCCCCGAGGCACGGAAGATCACCGAGTTGGCCACCACCCGCAGGGACTTCTCGAACCGCTCGCCCGAGAGGCGTTGCGCGTGAGGGCCGTCCGGATTGACGGGTGTCGGCTTCTTGGTCGTCAGGCTGATGCGCCGGCCGTCGGCAGTGCCCTCGCTGACCGGGTCGGGATCGGTCTTCGGGATCCCCCAGAGCATCATCGCGAACACTGTGGCCGTCATCGCCAGCAGCAACCAGGTGAGAGCGCGCGTGGCACGCAGGCCGTAGCCGGAGAGCGCCCAGTAGAGCCACAGGAGCGTGCGCTCCCCGCGCGAGGCCGAGTCGCTGTGGCGGCGCATCTCCATCTCGCCGTAGTAGAAGTCGGCCGCCCCGGGTTCGTTCCGGCCGTCCTCGAGAGCCTTGCGCAGTTGCCGGTAGACCGGCGCCAGCACCTCAGGGGAGTGGTGCTCGTTGTTGTCCGGCGCCGCGGTCCAGCCGCGGTACCGGGGCGCACGCCAGTGATGTTCCTCGGCCAGGGTCCGGCGGTGGATCCAGCGCGGCCCGCCGGGGGGTTCCGCCAGGCGGCACCGGCCTTCGAGACGGAGCTGGTCCAGGTGCACCGCCTCGACGAAGAGACACCGGGTCAGGTCGACGTCGGCCAGCACCAGGTACGCCGCGTCCACGCCCTTGACCGAGACGACGCTCACCTGTTTCGGGGTGAGGCCCGGTTCCGCGATCTCCCCCTCCGGAGAGGCGAACGGTCGTGGCCGGCCGACGACGCTCACCGGGAACGCCGGCACCGCGTCGGTCAGGTCGACGTCGGCGTGCCGCAGGCGCAACGCCGCGGTGGACCCCCACCGGGTCCGCAGACAGCGCACCTCCTTGGCCGCCACCTCCAGCGTCACCGCGCTCTCGAACACGGCGTCCGAGAAGTCCACCGTCCCGGGGCAGACAAGAGGGCCGATCACAGCGGTACGCCGGAAGGCCGTCCGCCGGAAGTGCACGTCGGCCTCCGAAGTGGCGTTGAGGAAGGACAGGTCACCGCCGATCGTGGCGTCCCGGAACGTGACGTTCTGTGCGAAGTGCGCCCCGTCGAAGGGCATGTCGCCTTCGATGCCGGCCTTGTCGAAGCAGGCCGAACCCTTCTTGAAGTGCGCCCCCTCGAAGGAGGCCTTCCCGGCGACGCGCATGCCCGTGAAATCGGCACCTCGTTCGAAGTCGACGCCTTCGAAGTATGCCTCCGCGCACGTCAGGCTCCTGAAGCTCGCGCTACGCCCGACCCTCTCCACACAGAAGCGCAGCGTCCCCTCGAACCGGGCCTCGTTGAACCACGCGTCCCCGGCCACCCGGGTGTTGTCGAGCCACACGTCTCCCGCGACACGTGCCCTGGACAGCTGGAGGTCGCCCCCCGTGCACACCTCACGGAGATGCAGCATCGCGTCGAACACCGCCGACGCGAACGAGCAGCAGTCGTCGAACTCGACGTCCCGGACTTCCGCCTCGCCCGTGAACCGCACCTCGTCGAAGTCCGCCTTCCCCACCCGGGCCCGTCCCGTCGCCGGGTCCCTGAGGGGTGCGAGGAGCTCGTCGAGAAGGTCTTGCGTGAAGCGGGTCCCCCGGTGATCGAGGTCGGCTCCGGGCCGCAGCGCGGCGAGGTGAGCGGCGAGGTCGGCGCTGTCCAGATGTGCGAGACAGGCCGTGTACGGGTCCACCCGGCGCCCAGGGCAGCGCTCACCGCCTGCCGAGTGCCCGCAGCGCGGCCACGCCTCGGTGTCGGTTCCGGTCATGCCCGCCCCCGTCTCATACCGCCACGACCGTGAGGTCCTTCCGGTCGTGCCCCTTCGGCCGGTCGACCAGCGCCTCGACCACCCAGCGGCCGGGGGCCGCCTCCAGCACCGCCCGGTAGCGGTCGGGCTCGTACTCGCTGAAGACGACCGGCTGTTTCTCGCGGATGCGGCCCGAACGCCACATGTGGGTCCGCAGATCACGCTGCGGCAGGTCGTGCCCCAGCAGCTCGATCACGAACGGGCGGCCCGCGGCGACCGCGTCACGCGGGAAGTGCAGGACGATGCCCTCCGCGCCGGCCAGGCTCTGGCCGGGCGGGAGCCCTCTGCGGACCGCGAGCATCGTGTCGCGGAGAGCCGGGGCGCTCGCCAGGTCCGCGTTGCGGAAACCCGTCCACAGCATCGGCTCCGCACCGGTCCACTCCGCGAGCGCGGACCGGCGCGGAACCGTGCCGTCACCGGGTCCCAGCAGGTCGTCGGCGAGAACGTCCCCGCCGGGACCGGCCGGGAGCACGAGGGCCTCGGAGGTCGGGAAGCCGATGCTGCCGAGGCAGTGCACCCCGTACGGGCGAGGGCCCGACCGCGCGTGCCGGTCACAGGCCAGCCGGAACTCCTCGTGGAAAGCCAGCGCCTGGTGGACGGCCTCGGAGGGGAGCCCGGGCACCGGGCGCTGCGTGAGCATCCGCTCGTGCCTTCCTCCCTCGGAACGCAACGAGGGGAAGACCGGCAGCATCTCGGCGACCGACGGCAGACCGAGCGCCCACTCGCGCAGCGCCTCGTTGAGCCGGGCGGCCACGTCCCCGTGGGCGCCCGCCTCGCCGGGAACCGCCTGGCCGGCCAGCAGCCGGGCGGCCTGGACCAGCCCCTTCTGCGGGGTGCCCAGGGTGATCAGGGTCCGTGCCGTTTCCCGGCCGTCCTCGCACTCCAGGTAGTGCCGCCCGACCAGGCCGCCCGTTCCGTGGCAGACCAGGATGACCCGCGGATCGTCCGGCCGGTCCGGGTGGTGGGCGTCGGCCTCGGCCCGCCAGCGGTCGAGTTCGCGCGCCACCCGCTCCTTCAGCTGCCGCGCCACCAGCCGGTGGGAGAGCCGCCAGTCGTACCCGAACGGCACGAACTGCGCGTTCGGCGGATCCCCGAGAGCGGCTCGGAGCTCCGGGTACCCGAGGCAGGACAGCAGCCCAGGGACGGAGTCCGGCACCTGAAGCAGCCCCCCGGCGTCCAGACGGTGAGGGTCGTCGGGCAGCGCGTCACCCAGTCCCGGCGGGAGGGCCACCTCGGTGAGCGCCGAGGCGGCCGAGTCGAGCAGCCGTTCGCTGCACCGCGCCCAGACGTCCTGGCCGTCCCGGCACAGCCGGGTGCCGAGGAACCCCGGGACGAAGACCACCAGATCGTGTTCCATTCACTCTCCCCCTGTCCTGGCGCCGAGGAACGCGTGCGGCAGCCGGATCAGATCGCACCGGTCCTCACCCTGCAGCGCCATCACCAGCCCCTCCGCGTCCGTCGCGGTCGCGACGGCGTGCACGGCATACCCCCTGTCGGTGATCCCCGTGCCGTCCAGCCACCGCTGGGACCACACGTCCCACGGGCGGGACACCGACTCCCGCGTGCAGACCAGCAGCACCGGCTCCTCCACCGGGCCGGCGAACACCAGGGACGTGACGTCGGGGAAGACGCCCGGCAGCCGTTCCGGGGGGTGAGGACTCCCGTCGCCGTGGCAGTTCTTGACGTACACGCTCCCGTGGTCCGCCCAGGCCAGCAGGGGCATGGAGACGTCGTCCTCGTCGTCGTAGTGCTCCCCGAGCGCGAGGCAGGACGGGTGGGCGGTCAGCCGGACATGCTCATGGACGCCCTGCGCACCCTCGGTCCAGACCCGCAGTTGTTCGCTCAGGTCACCCGCCGTCCAGTACGAACCGTCGCGCAGGACCCTCACGTCGATACCGCAGAATCCCCGGTCGGCCGGGATCACGGGCAGCGCGGCCCCCGCGGACGAGAGGCCGGCGGGAATCTCGTGGCGTACCAGACGCCGGTCGTCCGCGACGCTCAGGCGCAGCGTGGTGCCGTCCGGGGCTGCGACGAGGCTCAGCGAGCGTGCGGGGATGCCCTTGTCACCGCGGAGGGGGATGTCCCGATGGGTCACCACCGCCAGACCGTCGTCGAGCCGCCACAGCCGCACGGACCGCTCCGCGGCCGCGGCCACGATCCAGCCGTCCGCCGTCCTGACCGCGTCCACGGCTGTCACGATCCGCCCGTCCTGTACGAGCTCCGTGGCCGGGAGCGACGCCGGGTCCCCCTGCCGTGGGCGGGAGACCCGGACCCGGTCGTGCCACGCCCGGCACAGCAGGGGCGGGCCCTCGGGGGCGCCGGTGAGGGAGAGGACCGGGCGTTCGTTGCTCGGCCGCCTCCGGCTTCCGTGACCGGACTCCAGCGCGGGCGCCACGTCCACCACGCGGATGTAGGGGCCATCGGCGATCGCCAGCAGCCCCTGGCCGTTCGGCTCGAACGCCATGGCGCCCTCCCGAGGCGCGTCGAGCGCGATGGTGGCCCGACGGTCCTCACGCTCGACGGACCAGACGCGCACGGCGACTTCCTCGTACCCGGCGAGCAGCAGTTCGTCGCCGCGCCGCCCGAAGACCAGGCCGCGCGTGTTCGACGGGTGGCTCCACACGGTCCGCAGGACCGGCTCGCCGCCGGGCGCGGCCTCGCAGCGCAGGACGTGCACGGCGGTGCCGTCGGCGACGGCGAGGTAACCCTCCCGGTCGGAGACCGGGAACGCCGCGGCCGCCATGGCCGGCGCGGCCATCCTCACCCCGACGTCGGCCGCGCACGTCCGCAGGCCGGCGCCCCGGTGCCGGGAGAGGACCACTTCGAGCAGCTCCACCCGCTCCGCGCCCGCGGTCAGGACGAACATCCGCATGCCCAGGACGAGGACCGCCAGCTGGCGGACGTCCCCGGTGCGGACCTGTGCCAGCCGGGTGTCCAGCTGGCTGCCGCCGTGCCAGGACCACGCCCACAGCCGGTCGCCGTCGGCCGCCAGGGCCACGCACTCGCCGCCCAGCTGGGCCGCCGACAGCGCACGTACGCTGCCGCCCCACCGGTACTCCTGGCCGGGAATCCTGGCGCCCGCGTGCCAGAAGTACACGGACTGGTCGTCGCGGGCGACGGTGGCCCAGCGGGCGCCGGCGCCCACCTCGCGCACCTCGCTCAGCGGACGTCCGCGTCCGGCGCCGCTCCGGGGCAGCCGCCGTGTCAGCAGCCGGGCCCCCGACTCCGGATGCAGGACGTGGATCTCCCCCAGTCCGCCCGCGGTCAGGGTGTCCGCCCGGGCCGGCCCGTCCGGTCCGCCGCCGGCGCGCCAGCTCAGGGCCCGGGCCCCGCCGGAGGGTGCCACGCGGCGCCATTCTGGAGGGTCGGGCGGCATGTCGGTCCAGTACTCCTCCCAGGGGAGGAAACGGACCTCGCGGCGCAGCATCCGGAACGTCCCGTCGCGGTGACTGACGAACGCCGTGGCACTGAGCAGCGCCTTCCGCTCCAGCAGCACCGGGTCGGACACCCGGCCCGACGCCCGGGGGAACGAACCCGCGACCCGGCCGTACAGCGCGGCGCCGTCACAGTCGCGGGCCAGGCCCGCCGCGAGCGGCAGCATGACGTCCGGGTTGGTGCGCAGCAGAAAGTCCACGTCCTCGAACAGCTCACGCAGCGCCTCGGGTCCCACCTGCGCGGCGTGGGCGCCCAGGTACTCGAGGGTGTAGTCGTCGGCCCTGCTCCAGTCGCCGCCGGCGCGGGCGCGCAGCGCGTCGAGCACCCGGCGGTGTGCCTCGCGTGTGGTCAGCCCGGCGTCGGCGAGGAAGAAGTCACCGAAACTCGGGTGGGCCAGTTGGTACCGGGTCCCCGTGTGCCGGCCGCTCTGCTGGGCGGCAACGATGCCGCCGCCCGCGCTCCGGCACACCTCCCGGACGTCCCCCGCGGTGAGTTCCCCTGTACCGGGCTCGCGCAGGGCGTCGGCCAGGGTCCGCCAAGACCGGTCCTGCGCCAGCCCGGGGCCCTGGGCCACAGCGAGCGCCCGCAGCACCTCACGGGCACGCTGGGCGCCAGGCTGTTCGCCGAGGTGGGCCGTCTCCTCCGCCAGCCGGGTCCGCAGGTCCGTGCCGCCGTCGCGCAGCCACGCGGTCAGGTCCGTCTCGGAGGCGACCGTGGGCCGCCGGGCGAGGCCGGTGGCGACCAGGCGGGCCACCAGGAACGAGCCGTGGCTCCGCTGAGCGACGATCTCCGCCGTCCACTCCCGGTCCTCCTGCCGCGCCTCGCCCCGGTAGGGGGAGCCCTCCGTGTCCAGGACGGACCGCACCATGCCGGCGATACCGGCCCGGGCCTCCGCGTCGTCTCCCAGGACCAGGGGCTCGACGCTGAGCTCCAGGGCGTCCAGCAGCGACTCCTCGTCCGAGGGAGCGGTGGTGCGCCGACGGGGCTGGGCCCGCGTGGTGACGACCACCCGGACACCGAGCGTCTTCGCCAGCGGGCCGAGGACGTGCCGGGCGATCGCGTGCGCCTGGTCGGGGAGGGCCTCGTCGAGCCCGTCGAAGAGGAGGTTCACCGAGCCCGCCTGGCCCACCAGCTGCTCGAAGGCGTCCGTGAACCGCTCCGAGGTCACCGGCTCCTCCGGCAGCGGCGGCGCACCGTCGATCGCCGACAGGACCTCCCGCAGCTGCGCGGCGAGCGAGTGAGCGGACTGGCCCTGGCAGCTCAGCGCCGCGTGGACCGTCCCCGTCCGGGGGAGCGTCGCCGGGTCGAGACCGGGACCGAGGGCCGCCCGCCAGCTGGGCAGCGAGGTGAGGGCGAGACGGCCCAGCAGCGCGGTCTTTCCCGTGCCCGCCAGGCCCGTCACCGCGAGCATTCCCTGCGGATGGGTGTCCATCCAGCGCACGATCCGGCTCAGCGCGTCCCGCCGGCCTGCGAAGTGCCGGTGCAGGTGGCTGTTGTCCTCGAGGCCGAACTGCTCGGCCTCGATCCAGGGCTTCCGCCGGGTCAGCGCGGCCGGCATGTAGACGCGCCGGTCGGACCGCTGGTGATACGGGTTGGCGAGGAAGCTGTTGGGCAGCGCCCGGATCTCCCAGCAGCCGGGCCGCTGCTCCGGTTCGTCCAGCCCGTCGTCCGCGGCGCGTGCGTCCACCGCCTGGCAGAGGTACGGCAGTGGCAGATACAGCGCCTGCGGCTCGAACGGGCGGGACGCGTCGTCCGCCGTGAAGTCCGGCTTGGCCAGCGCCTCCTCCAGCCACGTCACCCACCGGCCGGCCGGCACCTGGGCGTCCGCCCCCGAGGTGCCGATGACCGCGAAACCCTTTCGTCTGCTTGTCTGCGCCCGAACCACCGCGGGGTCGCGCTGCAGCTCCACGGCATGGCGCACCGCCTCGGTCAGCGAGTTGTAGCTCCGGGAGGAGCAGGCGTCGACGATCAGCAGGGTGTCCGCCTCGAACTCCGGCCGTAGCAGGAAGCCCACCAGATCGAGGAGAGGAACGGCCTTGTCGGGGTCGAACTCCCCCGACCCCCAGGAGTCGGCGCAGGCGAGGAAGTAGCCCTCGTCACGGCGCTGGACGCCGTGCCCCGTCCAGTAGAGGATCTTCTGCTCGGCACCGTCGGTGAGGAACTCCTCCAGCCCGGCCCACAGTTCCTGCCGGGTCGCCCCTCGCCGGTCGGCGCGCAGCGTGGCCCGGAATCCGAGCCGTTCCCGCACCGTACGGGTGAACCGGTCCCGCACCTCCACCAGTTGCGGCCGGTTCAGCCGCTGCCGCTCCGCCGGGTCCGGATGCGTGTACTCCGGTACGGCGACCGTGCCCACCAGGCGGGAAAAACGGTCCTCGGTGTTCTGTAAAGCCGGTCGCCCTTGCGTGCTGCTCCGTACCATGAGCTTCGACAGCACCCCCCGTGAGTGTCCACCACAGCTTGTTTACCAGTGGAGTTGGCGATGCGTGACAGATTCACCGTGGTTGGCCGGGCGACGGACTGTCATCTGTTCGAGGGCGACGGAGTCCAGGCGATCGACGAGGACAACGTCCACATCAAGTACACGCCGGAGCGGGTGCAGTTCCCGGAGGAGATCGCGGGATGGCGGCGTGCGATCGAGGCGGAGGAGGAGCGCAAGGAGGCCGCCGGTCTGCCGCACCGGTGGAACAACGCGCGGTTCGCGGTCGAGCGGGTCGTGGTGACCCGGACGCACCTCGCCGAGGTTCCCGTGGTCTCTCTCGCGCTCCGGGACGCCGACTACTTCGACTTTCTCACCACCTCCCTCAACCTGGACCGCCGGCAGAAGAACGGCTTCACCCTGCGCGAGCAGTACCTCGAGGGCAGCGACCCGGTCGACGCGCCGTCCTGGATGAACTGCAGCTTCGGCGTCAATGTGGCGCTGGAGACCGGCAGGGACGGCAAGATGCTGTTCTCCCGGCGCAGTGGCCAGGTCGCCGGACCGAACAGGGCACGCTGGAACTCCTCGGCCAACGAGGGGCTCGCCCGGCAACACGATCTGCCGGCGGACGGGAGCCCGGTCAGTCTTCACGCGGTCGCACGCCGTGCCCTCCTCGAGGAACTCGCCGTGTACGACGGGGACGCGCCCGACATCGAGCTGCTCGGTCTGGGGCTCGACGTCGTCAACCATCAGTGGGCGGCGTTCTTCCGCGCGGTGGCGCCCGAGCTCGACGAGCCGACGCTGCGTCTCAGGTGGACGCGCGGAGTCACCGACAAGTGGGAACACGACCGCTTCGAGTTCGTCGACGCGAATCCGGAGTCGGTCCTGGGCTTCATCGCGGACGAACCGGAGGAGTACTGGACTCCGTGTGCGCCGACGCTTTTCTACCTCGCCCTGGTACGGGGCGCCGTCCGCAGCGCGGGCGGTGACCCGGCGGCACGGTTCCTCGTGGAGGAGGCGGAACAGAAGGTCACGAGGGACCGCGGCCTGTGACGGACGGGCGGCGACGGCCCGGCTCTCCCCGGCCGGTGTCCGCCTCTCCGACGCGGTGCGTGTCGCCGTGACGCAGGTGCTGCACGTACACCCGTACGTCCGCGACGTCCTCCCACCGCGCACGGCGGCGGCGCAGCAGCGTGCGGTACGACAGTCCGTCCGCGTCGGCGTGGACGCGGACGGCAGCGGCGTACGCGCCTCCCACGCCCAGCGGGAGGAGAACGACGCCCGCGAGGACCCACACGTCGGGGACCCCGCCCGTCATCGCCAGACGGGCGACGGCCAGGACCAGCCCGGCCGCGCCGGCTCCGACGAAGAACCACGGGAGCCGCTTCGACCGGGTACGGCACGTCACGTCAGGCACGCTGCTCATGCGGGGGAGCGTGCCATCGCCTCACATGCGGAGGCTTGTCCGGACCACGGCAGTGTTCAGGTGCGCGACGCTGCCGGGCCGGTACACCCCGCTAGGCGGACTTGGGCCGCCGCGCCTTCGGGTCCTGGGCGGGCTGCTGTGCGTCCTCGGCCCAGAAGGTCTCGTCCTCGCCGAAGTCCGGGGCCTGGAAGGGCTGTGTCGTCGGACGGGGCGAGGCGGCGGAGCTGTGTGTCTGCCCTTCCGGGGCCGAGAACAGCGATGTGGAGTCGATGAGAGGTCTGCCTTTCCTTGCAGGCCGCTGAGCGGGCCTGGCATGCCCTGACCGGGCACGGTGTTTCTAGAGCTTGGTCATCTTGGGGTACGGGCTCAGGATCCGCATCTGCGTCGAGCCGAAATCCACGAGTGCCGCGACTCCGTCCTCGATGCCGACCACCCGGCCGAGGCCGTACACGTCGTGGGTGACCTGGTCCCCCGTGTCGAAGTGCTTGGGGGCCGGTGCGACCGGGACCTTGAAGGGGCTGGTGGGCAGATGACGCTTGGGTGCCGCGGGCTTAGTCATGTCTCAGTATGCGCCTCCGCGGGCCCCGCCCGCTGTGTCCGTGCGCACAGAGCTCGGCGGCGGCGAGCGCGCCATGGCCGCTGACCTGGGGTGGTGCGGATACGGGTGTCCTCCGTGTATGTGACGGGGGTCACGCGCTGCGGGGCAGATGCCGACAACGTCCAAGGGCCCCACCGCGAACGGTGGGGCCCTTCGACTTCGTGCCCGGTGAGGCACTGGCGGAGGATACGAGATTCGAACTCGTGAGGGGTTGCCCCCAACACGCTTTCCAAGCGTGCGCCCTAGGCCTCTAGGCGAATCCTCCGCCGGAAACATTACATGACCGAGAGGAGTGCTCGCGAACTCGTTCCCGCCCCGGTGGATGAGGTAGCCTCTGCGTAGCCCCTCACGCGGCGCTATCTGACTGAACTCCCCCAGGGCCGGAAGGCAGCAAGGGTAGGTCGGCTCTGGCGGGTGCGTGGGGGGCGCTTGCGTTCTCCGGCGGCCGGTCCGGTTGTCGGCGCTCACCTATAACCTCGTAGACGTGTCGTCTCTCGCGCTGTACCGCCGCTACCGACCCGAGTCCTTCGCCGAGGTCATCGGGCAGGAGCATGTCACCGACCCGCTGCAGCAGGCGCTGCGGAACAACCGGGTCAACCACGCGTACCTGTTCAGCGGACCCCGCGGCTGCGGCAAGACGACCAGTGCGCGGATCCTCGCGCGGTGCCTGAACTGCGAGCAGGGACCCACGCCCACCCCGTGCGGCACCTGCCAGTCCTGCCGTGACCTCGCGCGCAACGGCCCCGGTTCGATCGACGTCATCGAGATCGACGCCGCGTCCCACGGTGGCGTGGACGACGCCCGTGACCTGCGCGAGAAGGCGTTCTTCGGGCCCGCGTCCAGCCGGTACAAGATCTACATCATCGACGAGGCCCACATGGTCACGTCGGCCGGCTTCAACGCGCTGCTGAAGGTCGTCGAGGAGCCGCCGGAGCATCTGAAGTTCATCTTCGCGACCACCGAGCCCGAGAAGGTCATCGGGACGATCCGGTCGCGCACGCACCACTACCCGTTCCGGCTGGTCCCGCCCGGCACCCTCCGCGAGTACCTCGGCGAGGTGTGCCAGAAGGAGGGCATCGCCGTCGAGGAGGGCGTGCTCCCGCTCGTGGTGCGCGCCGGCGCCGGTTCCGTGCGTGACTCGATGTCCGTCATGGACCAGCTGCTCGCGGGCGCCGGGGAGGAGGGTGTGACGTATGCCATGGCCACCTCCCTGCTCGGCTACACGGACGGCTCGCTGCTCGACTCCGTCGTCGAGGCCTTCGCCACCGGTGACGGCGCCGCCGCCTTCGAGGTCGTCGACCGGGTGATCGAGGGCGGCAACGACCCCCGTCGCTTCGTCGCCGACCTGCTGGAGCGGCTGCGCGACCTCGTCATCCTCGCCGCCGTCCCCGACGCCGCCGACAAGGGCCTCATCGACGCCCCCGCCGACGTCCTCGAACGCATGCAGGCGCAGGCCGGCACGTTCGGACCCGCCGAGCTCGGCCGCGCCGCCGACATCGTCAACGCGGGCCTCACCGAGATGCGCGGCGCCACCTCGCCCCGGCTCCAGCTGGAGCTGATCTGCGCGCGCGTGCTGCTGCCCGCCGCGTACGGCGACGAGCGCTCGCTCATGGCACGGCTCGACCGCATCGAGCGCGGGGTGCAGTTCTCGGCGGGCGGCGCCGCCGCGGGTGTGCCCGCCATGGGGTACGTCCCCGGTCCTGAGGCCCACCAGGGGGCCGCCGCTCCGGCCCCGAACCACGTCGTCGAGCCCGGCGGCGGTCCCGCCGCGGCCCGGGCCGCCGTACGGGCGCAGGCGGCGCCCGCGCCCACGGCCCCGGCGGCCGACCGAGGCGCAGCGCCCACCCCCCCGGCCGCCCTCAGACACCTCCGGCGCCGCACCTCCGCCCGGTGCCTGGCCCACCGCCACACCCGCGGGCGGAGGCGGCGCGGGCGCGGCCGGCGGCCTGGCGGCTGGCCACGGCCGCTCCGCGGGCGCGGCGCGAGCAGCCCGCCCATCGCCGCAGCCCACGGCCCGTCGCCCGCGGCCGTCCGCACCTCGGCGCCCCAGCGGCGCAGGCGGCGGGCTCGACCCCCGCATGCTCTGGCCGAACATCCTGGAGACGGTCAAGAACCGCCGCCGCTTCACCTGGATCTGCTCAGCCAGAACGCCCAGGTGACCGGCTCGACGGCACGACCCTCCAGCTCGGCTTCGTGAACGCGGCGCCGCGACAACTTCGTCAGCAGCGGCAGCGAGGACGTGCTGCGTCAGGCGCTGACCGAGCAGTTCAACGTGCAGTGAAGATCGAGGCGGTCGTCGACCCGTCCGGCGGTGGCGGCTCCGCCCGTCCGGCCGGCGGCGGACCGTCCGGCGGCCGCAGCAGCGGTGCGGCGGCTACGGCGCACCGGGCGGCGGCGCCCCAGCGGCCGAGCGACACCCGACGCCCCCCCGCCCCCCAGGCGTCCGCCCCCACGTCCCCGTCCGCCGCACCCCCCGCTCCCGCCCCGGCGGCCCCCTCCCGGCCCGCCGCCCCGGAGCCGCCGTCCCCGGTCTCGCCCGAGGACGACATCCCGGAGGACGACGACCCCGACCTCGACGAGTCCGCCCTCTCCGGGCAGGAGCTCCTCGTCCGCGAACTGGGCGCGACGGTCGTCGAGGAGTTCACGAACGAGTAGGCACGATCGGCGGGGCGCCGGTGCCCGGGTGCCGGCCCCGGGCAGCCTGGTGTGCCGTCGTGCGGGCTCTTCAAGGTCCCGGTGACTGGGGTGCCGGTGCCCGGGGCTCGGCTCCGGGCAGCCGGTGTCCCCGCCGTGCTGCCCCCTTGGAGGCCCGGCAACCGGGCGCCGTCGTCCGGACCTCGTCCCGGGGGCCACCAGGTGCCGCCGGCGTCCGGCCCTCGGCCCGGAGCCACCCGGGCAGCCCCTGACCAGCCCGTTCGGAGGAACGTACAACCGCACCCTCCCCGCCCCTTCGGAAGCCCGCACAAAGGCCGCCCGCCGGCTGCCGTTAGGCTGACCCCCGTGAAGGTCCTCGTCATCGGCAGCGGCGCCCGCGAACACGCCCTGTGCCACTCCCTGTCCCTCGACCCCGATGTCACGGCGCTGCACTGCGCGCCCGGCAACGCCGGCATCGCCGAGGTCGCCGAGCTGCACCAGGTCGACGCCCTCGACGGCGCCGCCGTGTCCGCGCTGGCCCGGCGCCTGGGCGCGGACCTCGTGGTGGTCGGCCCCGAGGCGCCCCTGGTCGCCGGGGTCGCCGACGCCGTGCGCGAGGCGGGCATCCCCGTCTTCGGCCCCTCCAAGGAGGCAGCGCGGCTCGAGGGCTCCAAGGCTTTCGCGAAGGACGTGATGGCGGCGGCCGGCGTGCCCACCGCCCGCTCCTACGTCTGCACCACCCCGGACGAGACCGACGCGGCCCTCAAGGCCTTCGGCGCCCCGTACGTCGTGAAGGACGACGGGCTCGCGGCCGGCAAGGGCGTCGTCGTCACCGACGACCTCGAGGCCGCCCGCGCGCACGCCGCCGCATGTGAGCGCGTCGTCGTCGAGGAGTTCCTCGACGGCCCCGAGGTCTCCCTCTTCGCGATCACCGACGGCGAGGCCGTGGTGCCCCTCCAGCCGGCGCAGGACTTCAAGCGCGCCCTGGACGGCGACGAGGGCCCCAACACCGGCGGCATGGGCGCGTACTCCCCGCTGCCCTGGGCCGACCCCAAGCTGGTCGACGAGGTCCTCCAGACGGTGCTCCAGCCGACCGTGGACGAGATGCGCCGCCGCGGCACGCCGTTCTCCGGTCTGCTCTACGCCGGTCTGGCGATCACCTCGCGCGGTGTGCGCGTGATCGAGTTCAACGCCCGGTTCGGCGACCCCGAGACCCAGGTGGTCCTGGCCCGGCTGAAGACCCCGCTGGCCGGCCTGTTGATGGCCGCCGCCACCGGCAACCTCGCCCACCTGGAGCCGATCCGCTGGAGCGACGACGCCGCGGTCACCGTGGTCGTCGCCTCGCACAACTACCCCGGCACCCCGCGCACCGGAGACCCCGTCACCGGTCTCGACGAGGTCGCCGCCCAGGATGCCCCGCACGCGTACGTCCTGCACGCCGGGACCAAGCTGGAGGGCGACACCGTCGTCAGCGCGGGCGGGCGCGTGCTGTCCGTGACGGCCACAGGCAAGGACCTCACCGAGGCCCGCGACCGCGCCTACCGCGCCGTCTCCCGCATCCGCCTCGACGGCTCCCAGCACCGCACGGACATCGCGAAGAAGGCGGCGGAGGACGCGTAGGCGGCCCGCCGGACGCCCAAGGTCACCGCAGGCCCCGAATCCCTCCCGGATTCGGGGCCTGACCCTTGCCGTCCGTCGACCACCTCTCCCCAAAGCCATTCCATCGAGTGAGCGATGTGCCATCCGGCTGACGGAGGCCGGGGCCCCAACTAGGGTGCCGCGCAAGCGTTCCGGCACTTGGCCCATCGGCATTGCGATGTCAGAGGCGGGTGCCACAGTGGGGGCATGGGCAAGCCAGGACTGTGTCAGGCGCCGGGAGGGGGTGAGGGCGGGCCATGAGCATGAGCGGTGCGGGGAGAGAGCAGGGCGCCCGGGCCCGCGCGCTGGCCGTGCTGCGCGTCCGCAGCCGGGCGCTGGCCGTCGCGCTGCTGCCCGCCGCCGCTGCGGTAATCCTCCTGGCCGGCGGGTCCACCGGACACTTGACCGGCCCCGGCTGGGATCTCGCCCGCCGGATCGTCACGCCCCTCGCCGTGCTGGTGCTGCTGCTCGCCGCCGGTGTCGCCCTGGTCGTCGCCCGCGCCCGGCCCGCCGTCAGCCCCACCGTGCCGATCGCCGAGGAGGCGGCCCCGGACCTGTACCGGATGGTGCGGGACCTCGCCGACCGCCTCGGCGTCCCCGCGCCCTCCGCGATAGCGCTCACCCCGGACTGCGACAGCTGGCTGGAGGACCGCACGCACCCGGCGCACGCGCCCCCGCCGCCCGAGGACCACGGCGACGTGGCCCACGCGGGCCGGCCCTCGCGCCGCGTGGCCGCCGCGCCCGTGCTGGTCATCGGGTCGCCGTTTCTGTGGTGGATGCGGGTGGCCGAGCTGCGCGCCCTGCTCGCCCCGGTCGTCGCCGGGACGGGACCGTCGGCGCACCCGGACATAGCCGCCGCCCGGCGCTTCGTCCGGGGCCTGGACGCCGCGGTCGCGGTGACGTCGGCTCCGGACCGCGGGCCGGTGTTCCGCGCGGTGCTCGCCGGGGTCGGCCGGGTGGCCCGCCTGCTGCTGCACGGCAGCCGGGTGCACGCGGCCGAGATGGAGCGCGGGGTCGCCGCCGCCGCGGCCGAGCGCGCCAAGGCCGTGGACTACGGACTGCGGATCGTCGCCCAGGAGCAGGTCGGCCTCGCCTACGCGGGCTGGGACCGGCTGCTGACCCGGGTGGCGCTGCCCGCCTGGCGGATGGGCCGCTGGCCCGCGCGGCTCAACGCGGGCGTGGTCGCCGCCCTCACCGAGCTGTCCCGGCGTGACCGGCTCGCCGAGGGGTTCGCCTCCCGGCTCGGGGAGCGTCCCGCCTGTGACCTGCTCGAGGAGCCCGGCGCGGTCGACGAGGCCACCTCCCTGCTCGCCGCCCGCCTCTTCCACGGCGGCCCGGCGGAGACCGGACCCGACTGGTCGCCGGTCCACTGGGGCGACTATCCGGAGGAGGTCGTCGACCGCAAGTGGCGTACGGACGCCGCCCGTCTCCACCGGATACTCGACGCCCTGCGCGTACCGCCCGCCGACGAGGAGACCCAGGCCCCCGACGGCCCCACCCTCGCCCGCGTCCTGACCCACCTGACCTCCGCGCCGGACCTGCCCCCGCCACCCGTGTCCGCCGCCGACGCCCTCGCCCCGGACGAGGACGACCTGACCGGAGGCACCGCCCACAGCGCCGCCCTCGCCGCCCGCCTCACGGCCGAGCTGGCCCGCGAGGAGGCCGCAGCGGCCGCCGTACCCGCGGGTCCGCAGGGTGCCGCGGCCGATCCCGACCCCCTCCGCGACGACCGCGCGCTCCCTCTCTTCCCCCTCCAGCCGCCCCGCACGGGACGTGAGCTGCTCGCCGACCACATCACCGCGATGGTCTGCTGCGCGGCCATGGACACCGTCGGGGCCGTCCCCGGCCTCGACTGGCTCGACGGCCCCACGCTCCTCGTCGGCGGCGCCCGCGCCACGGACCTCCCGCCCCAGGTGCTGACCCTCATCGAGGACGGCGACCCCTCGGGCCTGCGCGACTGGCTCACCCGGCAGGGCATACGCCCGGAGAAGCCCGTACGCCTCGCCTGATTCCCTTCCCCGGACCTGTCACAGGCGTCCGTCCGGAGCGCATTCCTCCACTTCAACGCACACACGACGAACGGTGACGGCACCCGCGCGGAATGTGATGTGCTGGGGCCGTTCATGCTCAGGGGAGGGGGAACGGTCATGCGACCGGAGCGAGTACGCCACGAAGCGACAGGGTCACCGGCACCCGACGGCAGCAGCGAGCCCTTCGCCCCCGTGACCTTCCCCTGGCCGGCCCGGCCCCCTCAGGACACCGACGGCCGCATCGAAGGCTTCGCCTCGCCCTCCGCCGTGGCCCCCGGCGACTCGGTCGACCTCCACGTCACCGTCGACCCGCCCCGCCCGTTCCGCGTCACGGTCCACCGCATCGGCCACCACGACGGCCGGGGCGCCACCGAGATGACCACCAGCCCCCGCCTCCAGGGCACGGCGCAGCTCCCGCCGCTCACCGCCGGACGCACCGTCTCCTGTCACCACTGGTGGCTGTCCTGGCGGCTGCCGGTCCCGGCGTACTGGAGCGCCGGCGCGTACGTCGCCGTGCTGGCCACGGAGGACGGGCGGCACCGCGCGCACGTCCCGTTCACCGTGCGGGACGACCGCCCGGCCGACCTGCTGCTGGTGCTGCCGGACCTCACCTGGCAGGCCTACAACCCGTACCCGGCGGCGGACGGCAGCACCGGCGCGAGCCTCGCCCCCGCCCACGACGAGGACGAGGCGGCCGACCCGGTCACCACCGTCACCTTCGACCGCCCCTACGCGGGCGACGGGCTCCCGCCGCACGCCGGGCACGCCTACGACGTGATCCGCTGGGCCGAGCGCTACGGCTACGACCTCGCCTACGCCACCGCCCGCGACCTGCACGCCGGCCGTGTCGACCCGGCCCGCCACCGGGGCCTGGTCTTCCCCGGACCGGACGAGTACTGGACCGCGGAGATGCGCACGGCCGTGGAACGCGCCCGCGACCACGGCACCTCGCTGGTGTTCCTCTCCGCCCGCACCCTGCACCGGCAGATCGAACTGGCACCCGCGCCCTCCGGCCCCGACGGCCTGCTGACCTGCGGCAGGCGCCGGGGCCAGTCCGGACCGGCGCTGTGGCGGGAGCACGACCGGGCGGAGCAGCTCCTGCTCGGCATCCAGTACGCCGGCCCGGTGCCCAGGCCGCGCCCGCTGATCGTGCGCAACGCCGGGCACTGGCTGTGGGAGGGGACCGGCGCGCACGAGGGCGACGTCATCGACGGCCTGGTCGCGGGCGGGGCCGACCGCTACTACCCGCGCACCCCGCTGCCCGCCCACGACGAGCGGATCCTGCTCGCGCACTCCCCGTACGGCGACCGGCAGGACGCCCGGCGCCACCAGGAGACGTCCCTGTACCGCGCGCCGTCCGGCGCCTGGGTGTTCGCCTCGGGCACGCTCGCCTGGTCCCCGGCACTGGACCGGCCGGGGCACGCCGACCCTCGCGTCCAGCGGGCCACCGCCAACCTGCTCGACCGCATCTGCAAACGCGACTGACGGGGCGCGCGGGACCGCGCCCGTCCGACCCGCCCGCACCACCCCGACCGCCGTCCCGTCCGCACATACGGGAGAATCGACGTACCGTCCGGCCCCCTCCCGGCACCGCCCTTCCGGGAGCTTGCGCGGGAGCCGGGGAGCGCTGCGGGCGTCCCTTCTGTTCAACCACGCGGAGGAACCGTGTCCGGATTCGTCGACAAGCCCGAGCCGATCCAGGTTCCGGGCCTGGTGCATCTGCACACCGGCAAGGTGCGCGAGCTGTACCGGAACGAGGCGGGCGACCTCGTGATGGTCGCCAGCGACCGCATCTCCGCCTACGACTGGGTGCTGCCCACGGAGATCCCGGACAAGGGCCGGGTGCTCACCCAGCTCTCCCTGTGGTGGTTCGACCAGCTCGCGGACCTGCTCCCCAACCATGTGCTGAGCACCGACCTCCCCGAGGGCGCCCCCGCCGACTGGGCGGGCCGCACCCTGGTGTGCAAGTCGCTCAACATGGTGCCGGTGGAGTGCGTGGCCCGCGGCTACCTCACCGGGTCGGGCCTCGCCGAGTACAACGAGAGCCGGACGGTCTGCGGACTGGCGCTGCCCGAGGGCCTGGTCGACGGCTCCGAGCTGCCCGCCCCGATCTTCACCCCGGCCACCAAGGCCGCCGTCGGCGAGCACGACGAGAACGTCTCCTACGAGGAGGTCGCCCGCCAGGTCGGCGCGGAGACCGCCGCCCAACTGCGCCAGGCGACCCTCGCCGCCTACTCCCGCGCCCGGGACATCGCGCGTGACCGGGGCATCATCCTCGCGGACACCAAGTTCGAGTTCGGTTTCGACGGGGACGAGCTGGTCATCGCGGACGAGGTGCTCACCCCGGACTCGTCCCGCTTCTGGCCGGCCGAGGAGTGGGAGCCGGGTCGCCCGCAGCCGTCGTACGACAAGCAGTTCGTGCGCGACTGGCTCACCTCGGGCGAGTCGGGCTGGGACCGCAAGAGCGAGCAGCCCCCGCCGCCGCTGCCGCAGCACGTCGTGGACGCCACGCGGGCGAAGTACATCGAGGCGTACGAGCGTCTGACGGGCACCACCTGGAGCTGACGCACGGGCCGGGGCCGGGGGACACACCTCCGGCCCCGGGGACCGTACGGCGGCACGTGCATACGACGAAGGCCCCGGTCACTGACCGGGGCCTTCGTCCTCTGGAGCGAACGACGAGGTTCGAACTCGCGACCTCAACCTTGGCAAGGTTGCGCTCTACCAACTGAGCTACGTTCGCCTGCTGCGCCGTGGCGCGAGCACCACTATACCCAACCGCGCTCGCGGGCGAGACGCACCGCGGTGTGGCGGTTCTCCGCGCCGAGCTTCGAGACGGCGGAGGAGAGATAGTTCCGCACGGTGCCCTGGGACAGCCGGGCCCGCTCCGCGATCTCCGCCACGGGCGCCCCGTCCGCCGCCAGCTCCAGCACCTCCGCCTCGCGCGCGGTCAGCGGGGAGTCGCCCGCGGCGATCGCGTCGGCGGCCAACTCGGGGTCGACGTAGCGGTTTCCCCCGTGCACGGTGCGGATGATCTCCGCGAGCCGCTGGGCGCTGACGGTCTTGGGCACGAACCCCCGCACGCCCGCCGCGAGCGCCCGCTTCAGATGGCCCGGGCGCCCGTGTCCGGTCACGATCAGCACCTGGCAGTCCGGCAGCTCCGCCCGCAGGGCTGTGGCGACCTTCACACCGTCCGCGCCGGGCATCTGGAGGTCGAGCACGGCGACGTCAGGGGCGTGCGCCCGGGCCATCGCCAGGGCCTCCGGGCCGGACGCGGCCTCGGCGACCACCAGGAGGTCGTCCTCCAGGGACAGCAGGGCGGCCAGCGCCCCGCGGATCAGATGCTCGTCGTCGGCGAGCAGCAGCCGCACCACACCGGTCACGACGCGACCTCCGCCACGGGCCGTGCGGTCAGCGGGACCTCGGCGACGAGCCGGAACTCGCCGTCGCCGGTCTCCCCGGCGTCCAGCGTGCCGTCCACGGCGGACAGCCGCTCCCGCAGCCCGGCCAGCCCCGTTCCGCCCGTACGGGACGACCCGTGCGGGGTGGTCGCCCCGTCGTTCCGCACCGTCAGCACCACACGCCCCTCCGGCCTCAGCACCGTGACGGTGCACTTCCTCGCGTCGCCGTGCCGCAGCACATTGGTGGTCGCCTCCCGTACGACCCAGCCCAGCGCGGACTGCACCTCGGCGGGCAGCCCGTCGGTGTCGCCGCCGACCTCGCAGTCGATCCCGGCCGCGCGCAGCACGCCTTGGGCGCCGTGGAGTTCGGTCTCCAGGTCGGCCCGGCGGTAGCCGCGCACCACCTCGCGCACCTCCCGCTGGGTCTCCTGGGCGATGCGCTGCACCTCGATCATCTGCTCGACCGCCTCGGGCCGTTCACGCCGGGCGAGCTGGACGGCCAGCTCGCTCTTCAGCGCGATCACGGCGAGGTTCCTGCCCATCACGTCGTGCAGGTCCCGCCCGAACCGCAGCCGTTCCTCGGCGACCGCGAGCCGGGCCCGGGTCTCGCGCGCCTCGTCGAGGGTGTAAACGGCGTTGAGCAGCCAGATCGAGAAGGCGGAGGTGGCGGCGAAGAAGGCGCTCGCGGCCGTCACGAACGCGGCCGTGGCCAGCGCGGTGAGGGCGGGCATGCCGGCCGCCCAGGCCACCAGGCCCGCGCCCGCCCCGAACCCGGCGACGAGCAGCCCGACGCGCCGCCGGTCCTTCAGGCCGAGGGCCGTCAGACCGACGCCGTAGCTGAGCGTGGTGCCGAAGACCGCGCCCATGACGGCGCCGGTCTCCTCCCCGCCCCCGCCGGGGCCGTGCCTGCCGTGGACGACGGCGGCCGTCGCGACCACGGCGGTCGCGGCGCCGAGCGCCCACAGCAGCCGCAGCGGCTGGGGACGCCGGCCGACCGTCCAGTCCAGGGCGCGGGAGGCGGTCACCATGGCCAGCGCCACGTGCGCCGCGACCGGCACCATCACGAGCAGCCCGACACGCGCATCCAGCTGGCCGAAGGCGGTCACGGCGATCACCGTCGGCTCGGACAGCGCGATGAGGTGGAACGACCACCGCGTGTACGTCTCGACCTTCGCGGGCGTGCTCTTGCGCCGCCACCAGCCTCCCGGGCCGCCCATCCGCCGCTCCTGTCCGTACCGATGTCCTGCCGCCGCACCCTGTCGTCGCGGCGCGGGGTGCCACCCCTGCGTCATGCGCCTCAGCGCCGCGGCTCCCAGCGGAACCGCCGCCGTACAGCAAACACCGCGAGGGCGGTCCAGGCGAGGGCGACCGTGAGGGCCTGGAGGGTCTCCCCGGCCGTGAGGCCGCCGGTCCAGCCGCCGCGCACCAGGCTGACGACCGGGGTCAGCGGCAGCAGCTCGCAGACGGACGCCAGACGGTCCGGGAACAGCTCCAGCGGGACGAACATTCCGGAGCCCAGCATCGACACGATCAGCAGCGGCATGGGCGTGACCTGGGCGCTCTCGCCGGTGCGCGTCCAGCTCGCGGTGACGGCGGCGAGCGCCGCGCTGATCACGAGGCCCAGCAGCAGCCCGAGGACGGCCAGATGGGGCGCGGAGGGCGCGGACAGGTCGAGCAGCACGGTGCAGCCGGTGATCAGCAGCAGGCACTGCGCAAGACCGGTGAGGACGGCCGGCAGCGCGGACCCGGCGAGGATCTCCGCGTCCCGCAGCTCGCCGGTGCGCAGCCGCTTCAGCACCAGTTCCTCGCGCCGGACGACGTAGACGCCGACGAGCGAGGAGTACACGGCGAACAGCAGTGAGAAGCCGACGGCGGCGGGCAGGACGAGCTCGCCGGTGGTGAGCCCGGCCTCCGCGAGGTCCATCTCCTCGGCGGCGGAGCGCACGCTGAGCGGCAGGACCAGCGGCACGAACAGGGCGGCGAAGAGGGTGCCCTTGCTGCGTCCCAGCAGGGTCATCTCGGCCCGGGCCAGGGACGTCATCCGGCCGGCCGGGGTGGTCGTGGTGGTGCTCATGCCGCGTACTCCTCGGTGGTCGCGCCGTGCGGCGCGGGGGCCGAGGCGTCCTTGGCGATGGTGAGGAAGGCCTCCTCCAGGGAGGCCGAGCGCACGTCGAGCCGGCGCAGTTCGACGCCTGCGGTCCGCGCCCACACGAGCAGCTCGGTGGCCGAGTGCTGCAGCTCGTGGGTGCGCAGCCGGACGGTGCGGCCGTCCACGGTTTGGTCGCTCACGCCCATCGGACCGAGCGGCGGGAGGTCGCCCAGGTGGTAGCCGTCGGGCAGGTCGAAGGTGATCCGGGACGGCTCCGACGCGGTGACCTCGGCCGGGGTGCCGGTGACGGCGATCCGCCCGTCGTGCATGATCGCGAGCCGGTCGGCGAGGTTCTCGGCCTCCTCCAGGTAGTGCGTGGTGAGCAGCACGGTGGTGCCGGCGTCGCGCAGGGCGCCGACCAACTCCCAGGTGTCGTGGCGGCCTTCGGCGTCGAGTCCGGTGGTCGGCTCGTCGAGGAACAGCACCTCGGGGTCGCCGAGCAGCGCGAGCGCCAGGTCGAGGCGGCGGCGCTGGCCGCCGGACAGCTGCTTGACCCGGACGTCCGTCCTGGAGCCGAGGCCGACCATGTCGAGGACCTCCCGCTCGGGGCGGGCGCCGCTGACGCAGCCCGCCCACATGCGGGCGGTCTCGGCGACGGTCAGTTCGGAGGGGAAGCCGCCCTCCTGGAGCATCACGCCGGTGCGGTGCCGTACGGCGGCGCGCTCGGTGTAGGGGTCGTGGCCGAGGACCCGTACGCGTCCGCCGGCCGGCGGGGCCAGTCCTTCGAGGAGTTCGACGGTGGAGGTCTTGCCCGCGCCGTTGGTGCCCAGCAGGGCGAAGATCTCCCCGCGTCGCACGGAGAAGTCGATCCCGCGCACGGCTTCGAACCCGCCCCCGTAGACGCGTCGCAGCCCTGTGACCTCGATCACGTGCTCAAGTCCGTTCGTTTCCATGCCTCGAGCTTCGCGGTGGACGGAGGGACTCGGCAGTGCGCGGTGTCATCACCGGACATGACAAATGTCAGATGGCCGTACGGAGAGGCCTTCTTGAAGCGGGCGCACGAAAAGACCCCGGTCCTAGGGACCGGGGTCTTGTTCCCGAGCGGACGACGAGGCTCGAACTCGCGACCTCAACCTTGGCAAGGTTGCGCTCTACCAACTGAGCTACGTCCGCATTGCCTCCGACCGGCTCTCACCGATCGGCGCGAGCACCATCTTACCTGATCCACAAGAGTGGTTGGTGAGGCGATGCAGAGCGGGTGACAGGAATTGCACACTGCGCCTTCCCCCTGGAAGGGGGATGTTCTACTACTGAACTACACCCGCATGTCCTCGGACCGGGCCTTTCGGCCTCGCCCCTCGGCGTGCTCCAGACTTTAGCTGATCAGCAGGGGGGCTGCGCAAGTCGGTTGCCCGGAGCGCCCGGTGACCGGCCGTCGGCGGGGTCACCCGGGCGGGGTCCGCCCCGCACGCGGGTGCGACCTCACGTGTGGGGCCGGGTGCGGTTCAGCGGGCCGCGGCGAACGCCTCGTAGACCTTCTTGGGGATGCGGCCGCGGGCCGGGACGTCCATCCGGTTCGCCTGGGCCCAGGCGCGCACGGCCGCCGGGTCCGGGGCGACCTCGGTCTGCCGGTAGGCCTTGCCGGAGCGGGCGCGCTTGCGGCCGGCGTCCACGTAGGGCTCGAGCGCCTCGCGCAGTTTCCTGGCATTGGTTTCGTTCAGGTCGATCTCGTACGACGTGCCGTCGATCCCGAAGGCGATCGTTTCCGCCGCTTCCGAGCCGTCGATGTCGTCGAAGAGAGTGACCACGACCTTCTGCGCCACGAATATCGGTCCCTTCGTGCGACACCTCTTCCGCCCGGACGTCCGTGACGACGTGCCGGTACGGTCGCCGAGATGTCGGCTGTCCGCCTGTAATCGGGCAAAGTATCTGCTAATGACAATTCATTTGTACAGTGCCCGGCAATGCAATGGGAAGCCCGACTAAATCTGCCCGCGTGTCCGGGCGCAATAGCGATGTGCGGGTGAACGCGGATCTTTCCCGGATCTTTTCCAGCATGTCTCCCCGCGATGCCGAATCGTGACGGCGCTCACGTAGTTTCCTACAACTCTACTCGCGTAGAAATTTTGTACGGGTAGTCTGAAGGAACCTGCTCAGCACCACACACCGGGAGTGCCAGTGGCACGCGTCGTAGTCGACGTCATGCTCAAGCCGGAGATCCTCGACCCCCAGGGCCAGGCGGTGCAGCGCGCACTGCCGCGTCTGGGTTTCGAAGGGATCTCGGACGTCCGTCAGGGAAAGCGATTCGAACTGGAAGTTGACGGGCCGGTCGACGAGGCCGCGCTCGCCCGTATCCATGATCTTGCCGAATCCTTCCTCGCCAACACCGTGATCGAGGACTTCACCGTCCGCGTCGAGGAAGTCGCGGAGGCGGCCAAGTGACCGCTCGTATTGGCGTCGTCACTTTCCCGGGCAGCCTCGACGACCGGGACACCCAGCGCGCGATCCGCGTCGCGGGTGCCGAACCCGTCGCCCTCTGGCACAAGGACAAGGACCTCAAGCAGGTCGACGCCGTGGTGCTCTGCGGCGGTTTCAGTTACGGCGACTATCTGCGCGCCGGCGCCATCGCGCGCTTCTCGCCGGTCATGGACACCGTCATCGACCAGGCCAAGGCCGGCCTTCCGGTGCTCGGCATCTGCAACGGCTTCCAGATCCTCACCGAGGCGCACCTGCTCCCCGGCGGCATGCTGGGCAACGACCACCTGCACTTCATCTGCCGTGACCAGAAGCTGCGGGTGGAGAACGCGGACACCGCCTGGACCACGGACTACGAGGCCGGCCAGGAGATCCACATCCCGCTGAAGAACATGGACGGCCGCTACGTGGCCGATCAGCGGACGCTGGACGAGCTGGAGGCCGAGGGCCGTGTCGCCTTCCGCTACCTCGACTTCAACCCGAACGGCTCGCTCAACGACATCGCCGGCATCACCAACGCGGCCGGGAACGTCGTCGGCCTCATGCCGCACCCCGAGCACGCCGTCGAGTCGCTGATCGGTACGGGCCGTACCGACGGCCTGCCCTTCTTCACGTCGATCCTCAAGAAGCTGGTCAACGCATGAGCAAGGCTCCTCTGGACACGGTCGAGCACGCGGCCGCGACCCCCGACGTCGCGCTGCCCTGGGCAGAGCTGGGCCTGAAGAAGGACGAGTACGAGCGGGTCGTGGAGATCCTCGGCCGCCGCCCGACCGGCGCCGAGCTCGCCATGTACTCCGTCATGTGGTCCGAGCACTGCTCGTACAAGTCCTCCAAGGTGCACCTGCGCCAGTTCGGCGAGAAGGCCCCCGAGTCCGACGCCCTGCTCGTCGGCATCGGCGAGAACGCGGGCGTCGTGGACGTCGGCCAGGGCTACGCCGTCACCTTCAAGGTCGAGTCGCACAACCACCCCTCCTACGTCGAGCCCTACCAGGGCGCGGCCACCGGCGTCGGCGGCATCGTGCGCGACATCATCGCGATGGGCGCGCGCCCGGTCGCCGTGGTCGACCCCCTGCGCTTCGGCGCCGCCGACCACCCCGACACCAAGCGCGTCCTGCCGGGCGTGGTCGCCGGCATCGGCGGCTACGGCAACTGCCTGGGCCTGCCCAACATCGGCGGCGAGGTCGTCTTCGACGCCTGCTACCAGGGCAACCCGCTGGTCAACGCGGGCGCCATCGGCGTCATGCGGCACGAGGACATCCACCTCGCCAAGGCGTCCGGCGCCGGCAACAAGGTCATCCTCTACGGGGCCCGCACCGGTGGCGACGGCATCGGCGGCGCGTCGATCCTCGCCTCCGAGACCTTCGACGACGCCAAGCCGTCGAAGCGCCCCGCGGTGCAGGTCGGCGACCCCTTCCAGGAGAAGCTGCTCATCGAGTGCACCCTGGAGGCCTTCCAGGAGAAGCTCGTCGTCGGCATCCAGGACCTCGGCGCGGCCGGTCTGTCCTGCGCCACGTCCGAGCTGGCCTCCAACGGTTCCGGCGGCATGACCGTCGTGCTGGACGACGTACCGCTGCGCGACTCCACGCTCTCGCCCGAGGAGATCCTCATGAGCGAGTCGCAGGAGCGCATGTGCGCCGTCGTCGAGCCCGACAAGGTCGACCGCTTCCTCGAGATCTGCGACAAGTGGGACGTCATCGCCACCGTCATCGGCGAGGTGACCGACGGCGACCGCCTGGAGATCTACTGGCACGGCGAGAAGATCGTCGACGTCGACCCGCGCACGGTCGCCCACGAGGGCCCCACCTACGAGCGCCCCTACGCCCGCCCCGCCTGGCAGGACGAACTGCAGGCGGACGACGCCGACAAGCTGCCCCGCCCGCAGTCGGGCGAGGAGCTGAAGGACCAGGTCCTCAAGCTGGTCGCCTCGCCCAACCAGGCGTCCAAGCAGTGGATCACCCAGCAGTACGACCACTTCGTGCAGGGCAACACGGTCCTCGCCCAGCCCGAGGACTCCGGCATGATCCGCATCGACGAGGCGTCCGGCCTCGGCGTCGCGATCGCCACCGACGGCAACGGCCGCTACGCCAAGCTCGACCCGTACACGGGCGCGCAGCTGGCCCTCGCCGAGGCCTACCGCAACGTGGCGACGACCGGTGCGAAGCCCCTCGCCGTCTCCGACTGCCTGAACTTCGGCTCCCCCGAGGACCCGGCGGTCATGTGGCAGTTCGCGGAGGCCGTGCGCGGTCTGGCGGACGGCTGCCAGCAGCTCGGCACGCCGGTGACCGGCGGCAACGTCTCCCTGTACAACCAGACCGGCGAGGCCGCCATCCACCCGACCCCGGTCGTGGCGGTCCTCGGCGTCATCGACGACGTCGCCCGCCGCACCCCGGCCGCCTTCCAGGAGGAGGGCCAGCTCCTCTACCTGCTCGGCGACACCCGCGAGGAGTTCGGCGGCTCGGCCTGGTCCCAGGTCATCCACGACCACCTCGGCGGCCTGCCCCCGAAGGTCGACCTGGAGCGCGAGCGGCTGCTCGGCGAGATCCTGATCTCCGCCTCCCGCGACGGCATGATCGACTCCGCGCACGACCTGTCCGACGGCGGTCTGATCCAGGCCGTGGTCGAGTCGGCGCTGCTCGGCGGCAAGGGCGCGCGTCTGGTCGTGCCCGACGGGCTGGACGCGTTCACCTTCCTGTTCTCCGAGTCGGCCGGCCGCGCGATCGTCGCCGTGCCGCGCTCGGAGGAGGTCCGCTTCAACGACATGTGCGGTGCGCGCGGCCTCCCGGCCACCCGCATCGGCGTCGTCGACGGCGACACGGTCGAGGTCCAGGGCGAGTTCTCCCTCCCCCTGACCGACCTGCGAGAGGCCCACGAGGGGACGATCCCGGCGCTGCTGGCCTGACCGGCACGGGAGTACGACACGGCAGAGGCCCCGCACGGTGTGTGCGGGGCCTCTGTTCTGTGCGCCCGCGCGCTGCTGCTAATTTCGACGGGCTGTCGGAGGGGATCCAGGGGAGCGGTGGCCATGCCGAGCGGGGTGCGCAAGCCCGTGTGCGTGTTGCTGTGTCTGGCAGCCGTGGTGGCCCTCGGCTGGTGTGGGCGGGAGACCTGGCTGACCGTCGAGGCCCGACAGCAGATCGACGATGCCTGCGGAGGACTCGTCCCGGCGGAACGGGTGCTGTCCCTGTCCCCGGCGGGCGGCACCCTCACCCACCGCGACTCCGAGGAAGGCACGATCGACCTCGACGACGGGCTGCCGCAGAACTGCGAGATCTTCAGCACCGAGGCGGGCGAGGCGTACGGCACGAACAGCGGGGAGCGCTGGTTCTTCACCGGTGCGATGGGTGTCCTGCCGGCGGGCCCGCAGGTCGCCGACGATCCGCTGGACGTCCTCCTCGATCCCCATGGCGGTCCGACCCATCCGTATCAGCCGCTCGGCGGCGGCATCACCGGCATCGTCACGGACTCCGGGGTCGTCGTCGAGCTCCCGTGTGCCGAGGGCGAGGCGGACGGGCGGCCCGTCACCGCCTTGTGGGCGCGGGCCGAGCTGATGGTCACCAAGCCGCCCTTCTCGGAGAACGGCCAGCTCACCGACCACGACCGGGACGTCCTCGCCGAGACCGCCGTGACCACCGCCAACAACCTCGCGGACCGGCTGGGCTGCGCCGATCGGCTGCCCGACCCGCCGGAGAACATCCCCGTGTTGCCCGAGGGCCCCGTCCCGGCCTCCCGCGCCGAGGGCACCTGCGCCTGGTACCGCGAGGGTGACTTCGCCCGGAGCGTCCGCTTCCCGGACCAGGTCCTCCAGAGCCGTACCGACGACCGGCTCTGGGACGAGCGGTGCGTCCTCGTGCTCGGCGCCGAGCGCGCGGCGGGCCTCTACAACGCCGAGGTGGAGAACCAGTCCTATCTGCTGAGGCCGACGGCGCCGGGGCAGTGGTTCGTCTCCCTCCACACCTACTCCGGCGAGAGGGCGAGGAACGTCCTGCTCACCAGCACCAATGGTGACGAGAAACCGGAACCCGCCAGGCCCGGCGGGGCGGGCCGCAGCAGCGAGGACCCGGTCTGGTGGGCCTCCTCCGTCTGCTCCGGGCAGCCGCAGGTCCACACCATGACCCTCGCCCTCGGCTACGACCAGGTGATCCCGGCCGAGATCAAAAAGGTCTTCCGCGCCTACGTCACCGACGTCACCGAGCGCCGTGGCTGCACGGACGTCGTCCTCCCGAAGTCCCCCGACTTCCCCTTCCGTCCCGCATAGGCTCACCCCATGCCACCGGCCAGGAAACGCCCCCGCTCCTACGACCCCGCCAAGACCCGCGCCGCCGTCCTGGCCCAGTTCGGGAACGTGCGCGCCGCGGTCCGCGCCCTCACCCCGGAGGAGCTCGCCGCGCCGACCCGGCTCGGCGACTGGACCGTCCGGGAACTGGTCGCCCACATCGGCACCGCGCTGCTGGCCGTCGACCGGCTGCTGGACGAGCCGGAGCCCGCCAAGCAGGACGCCCGGCTCACCGACTGGCCCACCGCCATCGCCGCCGACGCCGGAGCCATCGCGGACACCGCGCACCGGCTCGCCGCCGGCCACCCCGACCTCGACGCCTACCTCGCGGACGCCGAGCGGCGCTTCACCGCCCGCCTCGACGCCCACCCGGGCGGCAGACTGCTCCCGACCAGCGCGGGCGCCCTGCCCCTCACCGACTACGTGGTCACCCGCGCCGTGGAGCTGGTCGTCCACACCGACGACCTGAACGCCGCCGTCCCCGGCCTGGACGTCCCGTACGACCGGCAGGCGCTCGCCACCTGCGTACGGCTGCTGGCCGACGCGCTCGCCGCGAAGGCGCCCGGCGGCTCCACGGAGGTGCGCGTCCCGCCGTTCGCGGTGGTGCAGTGCGTCGAGGGCCCCCGGCACACGCGCGGCACCCCGCCGAACGTGGTGGAGACCGACCCGCTCACCTGGATCCGGCTGGCCGGCGGGCGGCTCTCCTGGACGGACGCCGTGGCCTCCGCCGAGGTCAGCGCCAGCGGCGAGCGCGCCGACCTCGGGCCGTACCTGCCGCTGCTCGGCTGAGACACGGGCACCGAAACCCAGGGGAACCGCCCGCTCCGGTGGCCCGTCGAAGCGGCATGGACCGACAGAAGCACACCTCCCGCAGGACCCTGGCGGCCGTTGCCGTGCTCGTCGTCCCGCTCGCCGCGGCCTGCGGCAGCGAGAAGGCGGGAGCCGGCAGCGGCGCAGCCGAGGCGGAGCGGCCGGTCACCGGCGTCCGCTGGACCGTCGACAGCGTCACCGTCGACGGCGCCACCCGCCGCGCCCCGGACGGCGCCCACCTCACCCTCGGCGAGGACGGCCGCGCCACCGGCAGCTACGGCTGCAACCTCTTCGAGGCCCGCGTCCGCACCGACGGCGACCGCGTCCGCCTCTCCGACCCGGAGACCACCCTGCGGGCCTGCGACGACCAGGTCATGGCGGGCGAGAGCGCCGTCTCCGGCGCCCTGGCCGCCGGCGAGCTGAAGGCCGACGTCAGCGGCGACCGCCTCACGCTGACCACCGAGTCCGGCGACACCGTGCGCCTCAGCGAGGCGAAGGACAGCTCCCTGCACGGCACCCGCTGGAACGTCACCACCCCCGACGGCGCCGGCCGCGCCCACCTCACCTTCGACCAGGAGCGCGGCACGGTCTCCGGGAACCTCGGCTGCAACCAGGTGAACGCGAGGGCCACCGTGCGCGACGGCCATATCACCCTCGGCCTCCCGTCCCTGACACGAATGATGTGCGAAGACTCACTCATGGACGCCGAGAAGGCCCTGACGAAGCTCTTCGACGGGACCGCCACGTACGCCGTCGACGGCGACACCCTCACGCTGACCAGCGGAAACGGAACCGAAGTGCGGGCCGTCGCGGCCCGCTGATCCGCCTGCGGGGCCGCATCCCGCATTCGGACCAGTGGTCGGTCTCGCCTACACTCGGAGGCGTGCCACGTGGTGACGGACGACTCAACCACGACCTGCTCCCCGGTGAGAAAGGCCCCCAGGACGCTTGCGGCGTCTTCGGTGTCTGGGCTCCGGGCGAAGAGGTCGCCAAGCTCACGTACTTCGGGCTCTACGCCCTCCAGCATCGGGGCCAGGAATCCGCGGGAATCGCGGTCAGCAACGGCTCCCAGATCCTCGTCTTCAAGGACATGGGCCTGGTGTCCCAGGTCTTCGACGAGACCTCCCTCGGCTCCCTCCAGGGTCACATCGCGGTCGGTCACGCCCGCTACTCGACCACCGGAGCCTCCGTGTGGGAGAACGCCCAGCCGACGTTCCGCGCCACCGCGCACGGATCCATCGCGCTCGGCCACAACGGCAACCTGGTCAACACGGCGCAGCTCGCCGACATGGTCGCCGAGCTCCCCAAGGAGAACGGCCGCGCCCCCAAGGTGGCCGCGACCAACGACACCGACCTGATCACCGCCCTGCTGGCCGGCCAGCGCGCCGCCGACGGCGAGCCGGTCACCGTGGAGCAGGCCGCGCACGTGGTCCTGCCCAAGGTCAAGGGCGCCTTCAGCCTCGTCTTCATGGACGAGAACACCCTCTACGCCGCCCGTGACCCGCAGGGCATCCGCCCGCTGGTCCTCGGCCGGCTGGAGCGCGGCTGGGTGGTCGCCTCCGAGTCCGCCGCCCTCGACATCTGCGGCGCCGCGTACGTCCGCGAGATCGAGCCGGGCGAGTTCGTCGCCATCGACGAGAACGGACTGCGAACGTCCCGATTCGCGGAAGCGAAGCCCAAGGGATGCGTCTTCGAGTACGTGTACCTGGCCCGCCCCGACACCGACATCGCCGGCCGGAACGTCTACCTCTCGCGCGTCGAGATGGGCCGCAAGCTCGCCGCGGAGGCACCGGTCGAGGCCGACCTGGTGATAGCGACGCCGGAGTCCGGCACCCCGGCGGCCATCGGCTACGCGGAGGCCTCCGGCATCCCCTTCGGCGCCGGCCTGGTCAAGAACGCGTACGTCGGCCGTACGTTCATCCAGCCCTCGCAGACCATCCGGCAGCTCGGCATCCGGCTGAAGCTGAACCCGCTCAAGGAAGTCATCAAGGGCAAGCGCCTGGTCGTCGTCGACGACTCGATCGTGCGCGGCAACACCCAGCGGGCCCTGGTCCGCATGCTCCGTGAGGCGGGCGCCGCCGAGGTCCACATCCGGATCTCCTCGCCGCCCGTGAAGTGGCCCTGCTTCTTCGGCATCGACTTCGCCACCCGCGCCGAGCTGATCGCCAACGGCATGACCATCGAGGAGATCGGCACCTCGCTCGGCGCCGACTCCCTGGCGTACATCTCGCTCGACGGCATGATCGAGGCGACCACCATCGCCAAGCCCAACCTGTGCCGCGCCTGCTTCGACGGCGAGTACCCGATGGACCTGCCCGACCCCGAGCTCCTCGGCAAGCAGCTGCTGGAGACCGAGCTGGCCGCCGGCACCGCCGCCCCGGCCGCGGTCGACGCGATCCGCCGCCCGTAAGCCCTGACGGACGACACGAAAGCTCTCACAGCCATGTCCCAGAACACTGGTGCCAGCTACGCAGCGGCGGGCGTCGACATCGAAGCGGGCGACCGCGCGGTCGAACTGATGAAGGAGTGGGTGAAGAAGACGCAGCGCCCCGAGGTCCTCGGCGGCCTTGGCGGATTCGCCGGCCTCTTCGACGCCTCCGCCCTGAAGAACTACGAGCGCCCGCTGCTCGCCTCCGCCACGGACGGCGTCGGCACCAAGGTCGACATCGCCCGCCGGATGGGCGTCTACGACTCCATCGGGCACGACCTGGTCGCGATGGTCATGGACGACATCGTGGTGTGCGGGGCCGAGCCGCTGTTCATGACCGACTACATCTGCGTCGGCAAGGTCCACCCCGAGCGTGTCGCCGCGATCGTCAAGGGCATCGCGGAGGGCTGTGTGCTGGCCGGATGCGCCCTGGTGGGCGGCGAGACCGCCGAGCACCCCGGTCTGCTGGGCCCGGACGACTTCGACGTCGCCGGGGCCGGTACGGGCGTCGTGGAGGCCGACCGGCTGCTCGGCGCCGACCGCATCCGTTCGGGTGACGCGGTGATCGCCATGGCGTCCTCCGGGCTTCACTCCAACGGCTACTCGCTCGTCCGCCACGTGCTGCTCGACCAGGCGGGCCTGTCGCTGGACGCCCGGATCGACGAACTGGGCCGCACCCTCGGCGAGGAACTGCTGGAGCCCACCAAGATCTACTCGCTGGACTGCCTGTCGCTGATCCACACCACCGAGGTGCACGCGTTCAGCCACGTCACCGGCGGCGGACTCGCGGCCAACCTGGCCCGGGTGATCCCGGACGGGCTGCACGCCACGGTGGACCGCTCCACCTGGACGCCGGGCCCGGTGTTCGACCTGGTCGGCCGGACCGGCTCGGTCGAGCGGCTGGAGCTGGAGAAGACGCTGAACATGGGCGTCGGCATGATCGCGATCGTGCCCCAGGAGTCCGTCGACGTGGCGCTGACCACGCTGGCCGACCGCGGCGTGGAGTCCTGGGTGGCCGGCGAGATCACCGAGCGCGGAGACCACACCACGGGTGCTGCTCTTGTCGGTGACTACGCGAACTGAGCACGGAAAGGCTGCCCGCCCGATGTCCGGGCGGGCAGCACACCGGCCGGCCGGGCCGGTCCGGGCAGCACTGAACCCGGCGGGTGACCTGGGTCACCGACCGGGCTCATGCTTCACGCAAGGTCAAGCGCCGCGACGCTGTTGCGAGGACGGGCCGTCCTCGTCCTCCTCGTCGTCCTCGTAGAGGTCGGCGTACTTTGCGTACAGGTCGTCGTCTTGCTCATCGTCCTCGAAACGATCACCGTTCGGTGACTGATTCGACGTCGATGCGCCCAGCTCCTCGGCCAGGCGTGAGAGGTCAGTCCCACCGCTGTTGTACTTCAGCTGGCGGGCGACCTTCGTCTGCTTGGCCTTGGCCCGGCCGCGCCCCATGGCTCGACCCCCTCAACGACGGGGCTCGACGGCCCCAGAGTCTTGACACGCGTTCATGGTCCAGAACGGGCTCTCCATGGAGAGACCGGTCCGTAGGGCTTCCACGGTACCTGAGCCCGCGCCCATACGGTACGTCGCCCGCATGACGTGCCCGCGCCCGGGACCGTCGAGGCGCCCTGTCCTCGCTGGTCAACCGCGATTCTAACCACTTATCGCCGGTCGACCCGCCGGGAGAAGTGAGAGTTCTCTCCAAGTGCCCCCCGGCGGGTACCGCTCATGTGTGCGAACGCGCCCCGATCGGGGGCGCCCCGCACGGACCTCATCGCAGCGGACGCGCCTCCGCCATCCGCTGCTCGGCGATCCGGTCGGCTGCGGCAGCCGGCGGAATGCCGTCCTCCTTCGCACGTGCGAATATGGCGAGCGTGGTGTCGAAGATCTTCGACGCCTTCGCCTTGCACCGGTCGAAGTCAAAGCCGTGCAGCTCGTCCGCCACCTGGATCACGCCGCCGGCGTTCACCACGTAGTCCGGCGCGTAGAGGATCCCGCGGTCGGCGAGGTCCTTCTCCACACCTGGGTGGGCGAGCTGGTTGTTGGCCGCGCCGCAGACCACCTTGGCGGTCAGCACGGGCACGGTGTCGTCGTTCAGGGCGCCGCCGAGCGCGCACGGGGCGTAGATGTCCAGGCCCTCGGTGCGGATCAGCGTCTCGGTGTCGGCCACGGCCGACACGCCCTCGGGGTGCCGGTCGAGGATCCGGCGGACGGCGTCCTCACGCACATCGGTGATCACGACCTCGGCGCCCTCGGCCCGCAGGTGCTCCACCAGGTGGTGCCCGACCTTGCCCACGCCCGCCACGCCGACCTTGCGGTCACGCAGCGACGGGTCGCCCCACAGATGCTGGGCGGCGGCCCGCATGCCCTGGTAGACGCCGTAGGAGGTGAGCACCGACGAGTCGCCCGCGCCGCCGTTCTCGGGGGAGCGGCCGGTGGTCCAGCGGCACTCCCGGGCCACGACGTCCATGTCGGCGACATAGGTGCCGACGTCGCACGCGGTGACGTAGCGGCCGCCGAGGGAGGCGACGAACCGGCCGTAGGCCAGCAGCAGCTCCTCGGTCTTGATCCGCTCCGGGTCGCCGATGATCACGGCCTTGCCGCCGCCGTGGCCGAGACCGGCCATGGCGTTCTTGTACGACATCCCGCGCGCGAGGTTGAGCGCGTCGGCGACGGCCTCCTCCTCGGAGGCGTACGGGTAGAACCGCGTACCGCCGAGCGCGGGGCCCAGCGCGGTGGAGTGGATGGCGATGACGGCCTTGAGGCCGCTGGCATGGTCCTGGCAGAGCACGACTTGTTCGTGGCCGCCCTGGTCCGAACGGAACAGGGTGTGCAGGACGCCGTCAGATACGTCGGTCACTGTGGTGACTCCTGAGTAAGTAGCGGCGGGTGGGACGGGCTCCCGTACGGGTGGCGGGGGCTGTGGCACGAGAGTAGATCCTTACCCGCCGGTCGGCGGCACTGTGTCCCGGATCACCTCCGTCCGGAGTACCCCGTGCGACGATTTGCCGGGGTTTCCCACCCGTCCGGGCGGGGTCCCGGCAGGTTTTCGCGGCGGTCCGCGGGGGAGGGAGCAGAGCGTGACCAAGGTGTCCTCGGTGATCGTCCCCTACGCCTCCTACCTGCGCGTGTACGAACCGCTGGCCGCCTTCCCCGAGCCGGAGCGCGGCCACTGGGAGCGGTACGCCCGGCGCGACGACCTCCCCTCGTACCAGGAGGAGCTGCGCCGGTCGCTGGCCGACCTCGCGGCGGTCCCGCCGGCGCCGGTCCCGGTGCACGAGAGCGGCGACGCCTTCGTGCTGGAGACGGACGGCGAGGTCCGGGTCTGCCCGTGGCGCACCCGGCTGCGCGGCTGGCAGACCCTGGGCGAACTCGCGGAGGAGTACCCGCTGCCGGTCCTGGACGCCCTGCTGCCCCCGGTCGTGCGGCAGGAGGCGAGCCGGGACTACGAGCGCTGGCTGGCCGAGCACCCCGACGCGCGCCCGTGGATCCGCACCTCCACCTGGCAGGTGCCGATCAACTGGTTCGTGCTCTTCACCGACGAGGAGCGCCAGTACGCCAAGGGCTCCGCCGGCGAGGTCCCGGTCCTGCGCTACCGCACGCCCATGGTCCAGGCGCGGCGCCGGGTGGCGCGGGCACTGCGGGCGCTGCGGGACGCCGTGGACGAGAGTCTGCTGATCGACGGCCTGGTGGACGTCGGCCGCTGGCTGGAGGAGTTCCACCCGCGGTCGCTGGTCGAGCTGGACTACGGGGGGCTGGTGCACGCCGTGCCGGCCGGCGCCCTGGCGGACGACCACTCGGCAGCCGACGTCGGCGAGGGGATCGCGGCGCTGCGGCGGGGCGACGAGGGGGGTGCGGCGGAGGCGTACGGGCGCCTCGTCGATCGCTGGCGCGCGGTCCGTGACCTGCGATCGGCGAACTGACGTTTGACCAAACGCCCTTCTTGGGGTTTTGTCTTCGGCCTGAGGCTGGTTGAAGTCGCGTCAATCCGGATGCGACATCGGACGTAGCAGCCTTACCGGGCGTAAGTCTCAAGCGTGTCAAGCGTGACGGACCGCACGCACAAGACCCTTGCGTCTCTTGCCCCTCCTCATGCCAAAATAGGACAAGGAGTCCGGGGAGGACTCCTCCGTCCTGCTGTGCTCCACTATGGGCGGAATCTCAGCATTGCACGCTTTGGGGGGTCCGGTGACTCCTGCACGTTGCTGTGACTGATCGTCACAGGGGCGTGACTGTCCGCTATGGCATGGTCCATCGGCTTCCGCGGCTGATGAACACCTGGGAGGGCAATTCCATCGGTTTGGCCGACGTGGCTGGACAGATGGTGTAGTTGTAGTGCCGAGGACAAGCCGTTCGTCCTATAACCGACTCGACTCGCGTCCGCCATTTCGGGCAACGCGGGTCAAGGTGCAGAATTTAGAGGAAAGAACCGAGAAGGTTCGGTTCTCCCGAGGAGGCCGCTCATGACCGCTCGCACCCCTGATGCCGAGCCGCTGCTGACCCCCGCTGAGGTTGCCACCATGTTCCGCGTCGACCCGAAGACGGTCACGCGCTGGGCGAAGGCCGGCAAGCTCACGTCGATCCGCACGCTCGGCGGCCACCGCCGCTACCGCGAGGCCGAGGTCCGCGCACTGCTCGCGGGCATCCCGCAGCAGCGCAGCGAGGCCTGAACCTGCATGAACCGGGCAGAACCGGCTGGTCCCCCACCGGCCACGACGCCCGGGAACTTTAGCTCCAAGCGACGCGGGGACTGCCCCAACAGCCCTCTCGCCCAACCGAATCAGAGCTTCACAGCCAACTGAACACCGGGTGCGTCGTCGATCGCGCTGGACTCCGCCGGGTCCAGCGCGATCTTTTTTGTGCGCCGGTGGTGGGTCCGCGTGCGGGTCCGGACTGCCTCAACGCCCTTATGTGCGCGGGCTTGTCGGAGCCTGAGGACGTCTGTGGGATCGGCTCCGGAGAGGTCGGGACGGAGCACTCGAGGGAGTGCAATTGCACATATTAAATTGACCCGTTGTAGGTGAGGCGTAAGTTCCGCCCTTGTGAAAACTCATGCGGTGACACCCGTCACATACCAGTTGGGTTGTTGAGCCGACGGCATATGCGCTAGACGGAACGCGCCTCGGTGGCGGCTTGTTCCTGAGGGCCCTCGACGGGTTCTGACGGCTCGACGGGCTCGGCGCCGTCGAAGGGCGCGGAGTCCCCCGCGGAGTCCATCGCCAGGCGCTGGAGACGGTGGCAGACCGGGCACTGACGGGTGAGGTGCCGGTACGACGACGCGGCCGCGAGATGCGCGCGGAGCAGCGCCCGTGTCTCATGCCTGGCCGATGCCGTCATGCGCCACCTCCGGTCCCCCCGCGGACACGTGCCCTGTTCCTGGAGTACCGAGGGAGCGCGAGGCCGTCAAGACGGCGCTGGGGCCCGCGACAAGGCCGTCGAGGCCCTTCCCGGGTCACGGGCCTGCGGAGGAGCCTCCACAGTGCCTCCGGAACACCCGGACGGGTCTGCACATGCGGAAGGCCCGCCATCCCTTACGGGGGGCGGGCCTTCCGGTATGCGGTCCTGACGGGATTTGAACCCGCGGCCTCCACCTTGACAGGGTGGCGAGCACTCCAAACTGCTCCACAGGACCAGGATCGCGGCGCTTTCCTGCGTTGCGCTGCGAGAAGGACTGTACAGGAGCAGAAGCCCCCTGGTCGAACTCACCCTGCGTGCGGGTCCCGTCACGGCACGGCGGCGTCGATCGCCTTCACGATCCGCTTGTCCGACACGGGGTACGCCGTGCCCAGCGCGTGCGCGAAGTAACTGACCCGCAGCTCCTCGATCATCCAGCGGATGTCCCGCACCTGCTGCGGCACCGGCCGCCCCTGCGGCATCTGCTCCAGGAGCCAGGCGTACTCGTCCTGCATCTCGTGGACCTTCGCCATGCGCGTGGTGTCCCGCTGCGCGTTCGTCGGCATCTGCTGGAGCCGGCGGTCCGCGGCCACCAGGTACCGCATCAGGTCCGGCATCCGGCGCAGCCCCGCCTCGGTCACGAAGCCCGGCTTCACGAGCCCGTCCAGCTGCGTGCGGACGTCCTGGAGGTTCGGCAGCAGCGCGGGGCTGCGGACGCCCTTCAGACGGCGCTCACAGGCCTGCCAGGCGGCCAGCACCTGCTGCACCTGCCCGACCGCGCGGACCGTCGTGTCGACGATCTCCGCGCGCACCTTGTCGAACAGCTTCCGGTAGGACTCCTCGTCCCACACCGGGCCGCCGAAGTCCGCGATCAGCTTGTCCGCAGCGGCCATGGCGCAGTCGTCGAACAGCGCCTGCACCGAACCGTGCGGATTGGCCGACAGGGCGAGCTTCTGAGGGTTGGTCAGCTTCTCGGACGCGAACTTCCCAGGGTTGACCGGGATGTTCAGCAGGATCAGCCGGCGGGTGCCCTTCCACATCGCCTCCGCCTGCTCGGCCTCCGAGTCGAACAGCCGCACCGACACCGAGTCACCGTCGTCCATCAGAGCCGGATACGCCTTCACCGGCTGGCCGGCCCGGCGCGTCTCGAACACCCGCGTGAGCGAACCGATCGTCCAGTCCGTCAGCCCCTTGCGCTCCAGCGACTCCCCGCCCTGGCGCTGCGCCGTGGCGGCCGCCGCCTGCGACAGCGCCTTGCGCGCCTTGGGACGCAGCTTGAGCTTCAGCGCCTCCAGGTCCTTGTCCTCGGCGAGCGTGCGGCGCCGCTCGTCGACGATCCTGAACGTCACCTTCAAGTGGTCCGGGACACGGGACCAGTCGAAGTCCTCCGCCTCGAACGGCACCCCGACCATCCGCTTCAGCTCGCGGGCCATCGTGACGGTCAGCGGCTCCTGCAGCGGCACCGCGCGTTCCAGGAACGCCTTGGCGTAGTTCGGCGCCGGCACGTAGTTGCGCCGGATCGGCTTGGGCAGGGAGCGGATCAGCTCTGTGACGACCTCTTCGCGCAGACCCGGGATCTGCCAGTCGAAGCCCTCGTCCGTGACCTGGTTCAGCACCTGGAGCGGGATGTGGACGGTCACGCCGTCCGCGTCCGCCCCCGGCTCGAACTGGTACGTCACACGGAACGTGAGCGGGCCCTGGCGCCAGGTGTCGGGGTAGTCGGCCTTGGTGACCGCGTCCGCCGACTCGCGGATCAGCATCTCCCGCTCGAAGTCGAGGAAGTCGGGCTGTTCGCGCCGCTTGCGCTTCCACCACGAGTCGAAGTGCGCCCCCGACACCACATGGTCGGGGATCCGCTGGTCGTAGAAGTCGAAGAGGGTCTCGTCGTCGACCAGGATGTCCCGGCGCCGCGCCCGGTGCTCCAGCTCCTCGACCTCGGTCAGCAGCTTGCGGTTGTCCGCGAAGAACTTGTGGTGCGTGCGCCAGTCGCCCTCGACCAGGGCGTTGCGGATGAACAGCTCCCGGGACAGCTCGGGGTCGATCCGCCCGTAGTTCACCTTCCGCTGCGCCACGATCGGCACGCCGTACAGCGTGACCTTCTCGTACGCCATCACGGCCGCCTGGTCCTTCTCCCAGTGCGGCTCGCTGTAGGTGCGCTTGACCAGGTGCTCGGCGAGCGGCTCGACCCACTCCGGTTCGATCTTCGCGTTGACCCGCGCCCACAGCCGGGACGTCTCCACCAGCTCCGCCGACATCACGAACCGCGGCGGCTTCTTGAACAGCGCGGAGCCCGGGAAGACGGCGAACTTGGCGTTGCGCGCGCCGAGGTACTCGTTGCGCCCGCCCTCACGCCGGCCGCCGCCCTGCCCGGAGTCCTTGGACTCCTTCACGTCCTTCATGCCGATGTGCGAGAGCAGACCGGCCAGCAGGGAGACGTGGATGCGGTCGGCGGGGGCGTCCTGGTCGTTGAGGTGGATACCCATCTGCTTGGCGACGGTGCGCAGCTGGGCGTAGATGTCCTGCCACTCGCGGATGCGCAGGAAGTTCAGGTACTCCTGCTTGCACATCCGGCGGAACGACGACGAGCCGCGCTCCTTCTGCTGCTCGCGGATGTACCGCCACAGGTTGAGGAACGCGAGGAAGTCGCTGGTCTCGTCGCGGAAGCGGGCGTGCTGCTGGTCGGCCTGCGTCTGCTTGTCGGCGGGCCGCTCGCGCGGGTCCTGGATCGACAGCGCGGCGGCGATGACCATGACCTCGCGGACGCAGCCGTTGCGCTCCGCCTCCAGCACCATGCGCGCCAGACGCGGGTCCACCGGCAGCTGGGCCAGCTTCCGGCCGGTCGGGGTGAGGCGTTTGCGCGGGTCCTTCTGCGTGGGGTCCAGGGCGCCGAGCTCCTGGAGCAGCTGGACGCCGTCGCGGATGTTGCGGTGGTCCGGCGGGTCGATGAAGGGGAACTTCTCGATCTCGCCCAGGCCGGCCGCCGTCATCTGGAGGATGACCGAGGCCAGGTTGGTCCGCAGGATCTCCGCGTCGGTGAACTCGGGACGGGAGAGGAAGTCGTCCTCGCTGTACAGCCGGATGCAGATGCCGTCCGAGGTACGGCCGCAGCGGCCCTTGCGCTGGTTGGCGCTGGCCTGCGAGACCGGCTCGATCGGCAGCCGCTGCACCTTGGTGCGGTGGCTGTAGCGCGAGATACGGGCGAAGCCGGGGTCGATGACGTACTTGATGCCGGGCACGGTGAGGGACGTCTCGGCCACGTTGGTGGCCAGGACGATCCGGCGGCCGCTGTGCTGCTGGAACACCCGGTGCTGCTCGGCGTGCGACAGCCGGGCGTACAGCGGCAGCACCTCGGTGGAGCGGTACCGCTTCTTGTTCAGCGCGTCCGCCGTGTCCCGGATCTCCCGCTCACCGGAGAGGAACACCAGGATGTCGCCGGGGCCCTCCGCCATCAGCTCCTCGACGGCGTCGGTGATCGCGGTGATCTGGTCCCGGTCGGCGTCCTCGGAGTCCTCCTCCAGCAGCGGCCGGTAGCGCACCTCCACCGGGTACGTCCGCCCGCTGACCTCGATGATCGGGGCGTCGCCGAAGTGCCGGGAGAAGCGCTCGGGGTCGATGGTCGCCGAGGTGATGACGACCTTCAGGTCGGGACGCTTCGGCAGCAGCTGCGCGAGATAGCCGAGCAGGAAGTCGATGTTCAGGGACCGCTCGTGCGCCTCGTCGATGATGATCGTGTCGTAGGCGCGCAGTTCGCGGTCGGTCTGGATCTCCGCGAGCAGGATGCCGTCCGTCATCAGCTTGATGAACGTGGCCTCCGGGTCCACCTGGTCGGTGAAGCGGACCTTCCAGCCGACGGCCTCGCCGAGCGGGGTGTCCAGCTCCTCGGCGACCCGCTCGGCCACCGTACGGGCCGCGATCCGCCGGGGCTGGGTGTGCCCGATCATGCCGCGGACGCCGCGCCCCAGCTCCATGCAGATCTTCGGGATCTGCGTGGTCTTGCCGGAGCCCGTCTCACCGGCCACGATCACCACCTGGTGATCACGGATGGCCTCGGCGATGGCGTCCTTCTTCTGGCTGACGGGCAGCTGCTCGGGATACCGGACCTCCGGCACCCGGGCCCGGCGTGCCGCCATCCGCTCCTCGGCCGCGGCGACCTCCGCCTCGATCTCACCGAGCACGGCGGCACGCGCCTCCGGCTTACGGATCTTGCGGGCACCTTCGAGCCGCCGCCCGAGCCGGTGCGCATCGCGCAGCGACAGCTCGGAGAGGCGGGAGGCGAGGGAGCCGAGGGCGGGGGCAGAGTGCGTAGACATACGGACTCCAGGATCTCAGACCGCGGAAAAACGCGGCGAGCCATTTTGCCGGGGCAGACAGCCGGGGCACACAACAAGGCCCCGATCAGAGATCGGGGCCTTTGCTGTGGCTGGGGCCGGGGTCGAACCGGCGACCTTCCGCTTTTCAGGCGGACGCTCGTACCAACTGAGCTACCCAGCCGCGATGTTTCACGTGAAACATCAGCGGTCCTGACGGGATTTGAACCCGCGGCCTCCACCTTGACAGGGTGGCGAGCACTCCAAACTGCTCCACAGGACCAAGCTTGTGTCGTACGACAGTGTCGCACAGGGTGGTGCGTGCCCCCAACGGGATTCGAACCCGTGCTACCGCCTTGAAAGGGCGGCGTCCTAGGCCGCTAGACGATGAGGGCTATCGGCCCGCCTGGGCGCTTCTCAGCGCGTCGGGGACGTGAGAAGCATATGGGATGGCGGGATGGTTCGCCAAAACGGTTTAGGGACGGGGCCGGGACGGCGTGGCGGAGGGGGACGAGGGGGTGGTCCCCGACGGGCTGCCGGACGCGGCGCCGGGTGAGTTTCCGGAGGGGGAGGGCGAGCTGTCCGCCCCCGGCTGGTTCTCCTCGGGCAGGTGCCGGCTGACCTCCGCCGTGGTGAGCCCGAGGCCGCCCAGCTCGATCGAGTCCCAGGCCTGGAGGCGCTTGGTGTCCCGGTCGAAGTAGAGGATCGACGTCTCGATCGGGTCGGGGTACTTGCCCTCGATCGCGCGCAGGCCGCTGCCGCCGGTGGAGCCCTCGATGCGCAGCCGGGTGCCGTACCGCATGACCTCGGTGTCCTCGCGGTGCAGATGGCCGGAGAGGACCAGCGGCACGGTGCCGTCGACCTCGCGGGCCGCCGACGGCTCGTGGACCACCGCCACGTCCACCGGGGTGCCGGACCGCCTCTGGTCCCGGATCGAGGAGGCGAGCCGGGCGCCCGCCAGTTCCTGGGACTGCTCGGCGCCGGTCTTCTGGGTGCGGTCGGGGGTGAACTGCGGGTCGCCGATGCCGGCGAAGCGCAGGCCCGCGATGGTCCGGGCCCGGCCGTCGTCGAGGACGTGCACGTTCCTCATCCGGTCGAGATAGCGCTGGGTGATGAGCGAGTCGTGGTTGCCGCGCACCCACACGTACGGGGCGCCCAGCTCCTCGACCGGGTCCAGGAAGCCGTTCTCGGCGGCCGTGCCGTGGTCCATCGTGTCGCCGGAGTCGACGATCACGTCCACCCGGTACTGCTCCACCAGCGACGCGATGATCTTCCAGCTCGCGGGGTTGAGGTGGATGTCGGAGACGTGCAGGACGCGGATGGTGGTCGGGTCCGGCTGGTAGACGGGGAGCGTGGACGTGGCGTCGTAGAGCTTGGTCACGTTGGTGACCAGACGGGCCAACTCCTGCTGGTAGACGTCGAACTCGGTGACGATGCTGCGCGCGTCGCCGACCAGCGAGGGCGCGGAGGACAGCAGGCCGGAGAACTTCGGCTCCAGCACGGAGTCCGGGTTCCAGGTCGCGTACGCCGTGCCGCCGGACGCGGCCAGCAGGCCGAGGGCGAGCCCTCCGGCGGCCAGGGCGCGGCGGGGACGGCGGTAGACGAGCAGGCCGAGCGTGGCGGCGCCGGTGACCACGGCGACGCAGGAGCGCACGGCGAGGTCCGCGGTGCCGCGGGCGATGTCCTCGGTGACCTCGTCCTGGAGCCCCGAGAGGCGCTCCGGGTGGTCGACCAGGGCGCGGGAGCGCTCGGGGTCGAGCTGGTCGACGTTGACGTCGAGACGCACCGGGGCGATGTGGCTGTCCAGCTGCAGGGCGCCCAGGGGCGAGATGTTGATCTTCGTGCCGCCGGTGAAGGACGGGCGCAGGGTCATGGTGGTGTTCATCGGGCCGACCGGCACACGGACGTTGCCGACGACGAGCAGGCCCAGCCAGGCGCCGAGCAGCACCACCGCGACCAGACCGAGGGCGCGCACCCAGGGGCGCGGCCGTGCGCCGGGGGTGAGCGCGAGGGCCGGCGCGGCCGGGGGCCGGGTGCCGCCTGAGTGGTGACGGCGGGTCGGGGCCTGCGGGAGCCGTGGGAAGCGGTGGATCAGGTTCTTGACGGCAGTCGGGACGCGGGCCATTGATCCCCTATGCCCGTGCGGGCGGCCGGATATGCGGGCGTCGCCCGCCTCTCGTACGGACCGATCGTCCCCGACAATGGCTTCGTGCTGGAGATGACGCGCGAGGAGTTCGAGGAGCTGGTCGCCGAGGCGCTGGACCGGATCCCCCCGGAACTGACGCGGCTCATGGACAACGTCGCGGTGTTCGTGGAGGACGAGCCGCCGGCGGACGATCCCGAGCTGCTCGGGCTCTACGAGGGGACGCCGCTGACCGAGCGGGGGGAGTGGTACGCCGGGGTGCTGCCCGACCGGATCACGGTCTACCGGGGGCCGACCCTGCGGATGTGCGAGTCCCGGGAGGACGTGGTCACGGAGACCGAGATCACGGTGGTGCACGAGATCGCGCACCACTTCGGGATCGACGACGCGCGGCTGCACGCGCTCGGCTACGGATAGGCCGTTCGCGTGTCCTCTTGCGGGTGACGGGAGTTGGGCTTGTCGACCCTGTACCCCAAACGGAGGTGGCCCCGTGCGCCGCTTGTACGTACCCGTCCGCCTGGCCGCCACGGTCGTGGCCGTCGCCGCTGCCGCCGGATGCGTGAGCGTGGGTGACGGCGACGCGGGCGGGAAGGCCGCGCCGTCCCACTCCGCGGGGCGCTCGGACGGCGACGCCCCGGACGGCGGCACCGACGGGGTGGGCGGCAAGGCCGGCCACGGAGCCGCCGGGGCGGACGGCGGACGCGACGAGGAGGGCGGCAAGGACAAGGACGGGAAGGACGGCGAGAAGAAGCACAAGGGCAAGCACCCGTCCCCGTCCGGCGACCGGCCGTCCGCCGAGGAGAGCCGCCCCGCGTCCGACGGCGGCGGCCCCGACGAGCCCGCGCGCCCGACCCCCGACGACCGCCCCGACCCGCCCGAGCCCAGCCGCACCCCGGACCCGCAGCCCTCGGATCCGCCGCAGGACCCGGGGCCGACCTCCGAGCCGACCCAGGCCGAACCGTCCTCGTCCGCCCACCAGCCGCCCGACACCCAGCTCGGGCAGCGGGAGCCCGCGCCGAGGGCGGGAGCGCCCGCCTAGCCCCCTCCGATACCCCGTTCACCTGCGGATTTGCATCCGAGGTGCCGGGGTGCGTATGGTGGCAGATCGTTTGATCCTATTTGCCCGGCGCCACAACAGAGCGCGCCGTGTGGCGCGTACTCTCTCCCTTGCCGTGGTGGACCGCATTGAGGCGGTCGTAATTGCGAACTGCGAATCACGGAGTTGACGGGCGCGTGCCGAAGAGACTCCGGAAGGTTTCGCATTCGTATGCCCATCGCCAGTACTGATCACGTCGTCGTGCCCGAGAACATCGAGGACACCGACACCACCGCCGCCGTCGAGGCTGCGGCTCCCGAACTCACCTTCGCCGACCTCGGCCTGCCCGAGGGCGTCGTGCGCAAGCTCGCGCAGAACGGCGTGACCAGCCCCTTCCCGATCCAGGCCGCGACCATCCCGGACGCCCTGGCCGGCAAGGACATCCTCGGCCGTGGCCGCACCGGCTCCGGCAAGACCCTCTCCTTCGGTCTGCCGACCCTGGCGCAGCTCGCCGGCGGCCGCACCGAGAAGCACAAGCCGCGCGCCGTCATCCTGACGCCGACCCGTGAGCTGGCCATGCAGGTGGCCGACGCCCTCCAGCCCTACGGCGACGTCCTCGGCCTCAAGATGAAGGTCGTCTGCGGCGGCACCTCCATGGGCAACCAGATCTACGCCCTCGAGCGCGGCGTCGACGTCCTCGTCGCCACCCCGGGCCGGCTGCGCGACATCATCAACCGCGGCGCCTGCTCCCTGGAGAACGTGGAGATCGCGGTCCTCGACGAGGCCGACCAGATGTCCGACCTCGGCTTCATGCCCGAGGTGACGGAGCTGCTCGACCAGGTCCCCGCGGGCGGTCAGCGCATGCTCTTCTCCGCCACCATGGAGAACGAGATCAAGACCCTCGTCGACCGCTACCTCGAGTCCCCCGTGTCCCACGAGGTGGACGCGGCGCAGGGCGCGGTGACGACCATGTCGCACCACATCCTCGTCGTGAAGCCCAAGGACAAGGCGCCGGTCACCGCGGCCATCGCCTCCCGCAAGGGCCGCACCATCATCTTCGTCCGCACCCAGCTCGGCGCCGACCGCGTCGCCGAGCAGCTGCGCGACTCCGGCGTGAAGGCCGAGGCGCTGCACGGCGGCATGACCCAGGGCGCCCGTACCCGCACCCTCGCCGACTTCAAGGACGGTTACGTCAACGTCCTGGTCGCCACCGACGTCGCCGCCCGCGGCATCCACGTCGACGGCATCGACCTGGTGCTGAACGTCGACCCGGCCGGCGACCACAAGGACTACCTGCACCGCGCCGGCCGCACCGCGCGCGCCGGACGCACCGGCACGGTCGTCTCCCTGTCGCTGCCGCACCAGCGGCGCCAGATCTTCCGCCTGATGGAGGACGCGGGCGTCGACGCCACGCGCCACATCATCCAGGGCGGCGCGGCCTTCGACCCGGAGGTCGCCGAGATCACCGGCGCCCGCTCCATGACCGAGGTGCAGGCCGAGTCCGCCGGGAACGCCGCGCAGCAGGCCGAGCGCGAGGTCGCCCAGCTCACCAAGGAGCTGGAGCGCGCCCAGCGCCGCGCCACCGAGCTGCGCGAGGAGGCCGACCGTCTGCTGGCCCGCGCCGCGCGTGAGCGGGGCGACGACCCGCAGGCCGTGATCGCCGAGGCGGCGGCCGTGGTGGCCGAGGCCGAGGCGACGCTGCCGGAGCAGCCGACCGCGCGGGACGTCGAGCGGACCGAGCGCGTCGAGCGCCCGGCGGCCTCGGCCCCGTACGAGCGGCGTGAGCGGCGGGACGACCGGGACGACCGCGGCGGGTTCCGCCGTGACGACCGGGGCGACCGCGGCAACTTCCGCCGGGACGACCGTGGCGGCGACCGCGGCGGGTTCCGTCGCGACGACCGTGGCGACCGTGGCGGCTTCAACCGTGACCGTGGCGGCGACCGTGGCGGGTTCCGTCGTGACGACCGCCGGGACGACCGACGCGACGACCGTGGCGGCCGCTCCTTCGAGCGCCGGGACGACCGTGGCGGCGACCGCGGCGGGTTCCGTCGTGACGACCGTGGCGACCGTGGCGGCTTCAACCGTGACCGTGGTGGCGACCGTGGCGGGTTCCGTCGTGACGACCGCCGGGACGACCGACGCGACGACCGTGGCGGCCGCTCCTTCGAGCGCCGGGACGACCGTGGCGGCGACCGCGGTGGCCGTTCCTTCGAGCGCCGTGACGGCGGCGACCGCGGCGGCTTCCGCCGTGACGACCGTCCCGGCCACCGGGGCAGCGACCGCCCGTTCAACCGTGACCGTCAGGGCGACCGCCCGGGCTTCCGCTCCGGCAGCCACGACCGCCCCTACGGCCGTCGTGACGACCACCGAGGCGGCGGCTCGTTCCAGCGCCGCGAGGACAAGCCGCGCTGGAAGCGCAACGGCTGACACCGCCTCACCGAAGTGACCGCCGAGGGCCCGCGCGACACGCGTCGCGCGGGCCCTCGCGCCTGTGTGCCCCCGGTGACCGCCACGCGCCTGCCCGATACCCGATCGGCTCCCCGCCCGCGTCCGGCTATGCTCGGGGAGGCAACATCGCCAGGGGCCCTTAGCTCAATTGGCAGAGCAGTGGACTTTTAATCCATTGGTTGTGGGTTCGAGTCCCACAGGGCCTACCTCCCGCGGGAGGGGAAGCCCCCCACGCGCGCGAACGGCGCCCGCACCGGCCAGGCCGGTACGGGCGCCGTTCGCGTTCCCGGAAGGGGGAGGGTCAGCGGGGTGACGGGCGCCGGGCGTCGTCCTCGTCCGGGCGCCGGTAGGGGTCGATGAGCTGCACGCCGATGCCGCTGGTCACCAGGCCGGCCGCGATCAGCAGTCCGTCGGGGACGCCGATGCCCGCGACCAGCATGCCCAGCCCCACGGCCAGCACCCACCAGGCACGGGTCCGCCGGTACTCGCGCGGGCGCGTCGGGCGGCCGGCGGCGAGGGAGCGGGCGAAACGGGGGTCCTCGTGCTCGAGTCGGGCCGCGAGGTCGACCAGGCGGTCGTCGTCGGACTGGGGCACGGCTCCTCCTTCCCAGAAGGTGGCCGTCCGGTCACACCGTCGACGGCCGTCGCTCCGAGCACCGGGACGTGCGTGAACCGCCGGCATGCCGCGAACTCGGGCCGATGTCCAGGAGTTTGCCCGTGCGCCGAGGTCGTCACCCGCCCGGTACGGTGCCTCCAGGGTCGCCCGGGGCGCACGGCCGGAACCATCCGTCGCGCCCCCCAACTCCCTGGGGGACCGGTACGCACGGGACCGCGGACCCGTGGCCGCCCACGCCAGGAAAATGGGGACTGTCACCGATGGCGCCGCCCCGCGCGGGAGCGGAGGCTGGACGGTGACGGCCCGCGCCGCGCCCCCGGCCGCGGGCTGTCGGGGCCTTGAGCGTACCGACGGCGAGGAGGCGGAACCGGGTGCCTCTGTTCTGGCGCATCTTCCTGCTGAACGCCGTCGTGCTGATCGTCGCCACCGCCCTGCTCCTCGGACCCGTCACGGTGTCCACGCCGGTGCTGCTCACCGAGGCGGCCGTGCTCACCGTGGGCCTGGCGGCGATGCTCGTCGCCAACGCGCTGCTGCTGCGCGTGGGACTCGCCCCGCTGCAGCGCCTCACCCGCGCCATGAACACCACCGACCTGCTGCGTCCCGGGCACCGGACCGCGGTCGGCGGGCGCGGGGAGATCGCCGAGCTGATCACCACGTACAACACGATGCTCGACCGGCTCGAGGACGAGCGGGCCACCAGCAGCGCACGCGCCCTGTCCGCGCAGGAGGCGGAGCGCCGCCGCATCGCCCGTGAGCTGCACGACGAGGTCGGCCAGTCGCTGACCGCCGTGCTGCTCCAGCTCAAGCGGGCCGCCGACCACGCCCCCGCCGGACTCGGCGACGAGCTGCGGCAGGTGCAGGAGACCACCCGCGCCTCCCTGGAGGAGATCCGGCGGATCGCCCGCCGGCTGCGCCCCGGCGTGCTGGACGAGCTGGGCCTGGCCAGCGCCCTCAAGGCGCTCGCCACCGAGTTCGGCGGGCCCGGGCTGACCGTGCAGCACTGCCTCGACCCCGGCCTGCCCGAGCTGGACCGCGAGTCGGAGCTGGTGCTCTACCGGGTCGCCCAGGAGGGCCTCACCAACGTCGCGCGGCACGCGGGGGCGCGCCGGGCCGAGCTGGCCCTGCGCCGCACGCCCGGCGGGGTCGAGCTGCGGGTCCGCGACGACGGCCGCGGAATCGGCGGCGCCGACGAGGCGCCGGCATCCGCGGCATGCGGGAGCGGGCGCTGCTGGTGGGCGCGAGGCTCGCCGTGCCCGTCCCCGCGCGCTTCCCCGCGCACGCCCTCGTTCCCGTACGGCCCGTGCGCACGTCCGCACCCTCGACCACCCCGGCCGCCGTGCGCCGCTCCGCGCCCGCGCACGCGCCGCCCCCGTGACCGACGCCCCCCGACCGGAAACGCTGAACCATGACCGACGCCTCCCCCACCCGCATCCTCCTCGCCGACGACCACGCGCTGGTCCGCCGGGGGGTCCGTCTCATCCTGGACGGCGAACCGGACCTGACCGTGGTGGCGGAGGCCGCCGACGGCGCCGAAGCCCTCGAACTGGCCCGTGAGCACCGCCCCGACCTGGCCATCCTCGACATCGCCATGCCGCGCCTGACCGGTCTGCAGGCGGCCCGTGAGCTCTCCCGCACCCTGCCGGAAACCCGGATCCTCGTGCTGACCATGTACGACAACGAGCAGTTCTTCTTCGAGGCGCTGGCCGCCGGAGCCTCCGGCTACGTCCTCAAGTCGGTCGCCGACCAGGACCTCGTGCAGGCCTGCCACGCCACCATGCGGGGCGAGCCGTTCCTCTACCCGGGGGCGGTCAACGCCCTCATCCACAACTACCTCGACCTCGCGCGGGAGGGCCGGACCCTGCCCCCGAAGGCGATCACCGACCGCGAGGAGCAGATCCTCAAGCTCGTCGCCGAGGGCCACACCTCGCAGCAGATCGCGGACATGCTGGTGATCAGCCCCAAGACGGTGGAGCGGCACCGCGCCAACCTGCTCGCCAAGCTGGGCCTGAAGGACCGCCTGGAGCTCACCCGGTACGCGATCCGGGTCGGCCTGATCGAGCCCTGACCTCCGCGCCCGGCCGCACGGGTTGCCAGACTGGAGACGGACCGCGCAGCGGTCCCGCCGCCGCCCGCACCCGGGAGAGCCCGCCGATGCCGTACCCGTACGTCCTGCTGTCCGCCGCCGTCTCCCTCGACGGCTACCTGGACGACACCGGCCCCGAGCGGCTGCTGCTGTCGAGCCCGGCCGACTTCGACCGGGTCGACGAGGTACGGGCGTCCGTGGACGCCATCCTGGTCGGCGCCGGCACGATCCGCGCCGACAACCCCCGGCTGCTGGTCAACTCGCCCGAGCGCCGCGCCGCCCGGGTCGCCGACGGGCTGCCGGAGTACCCGCTGAAGGTCACGGTGAGCGGCTCAGGGGATCTCGACCCGACGGCCCGCTTCTGGCACACGGGTGGCGAGAAGGTGCTCTACACCACGGACAAGGGCGCCGAACGGGCCCGCGCCCTGGGCATCGCCGCCGACGTCGTGCCGCTCGGCGACGCCCTGGACTGGCGGCGGCTCCTGGAGCACCTGCACGACGTGCGCGGGGTGCGGCGGCTGATGGTGGAGGGCGGCGGGCGGATCCACACGCAGCTGATGACCGAGGGCCTCGCCGACGAGCTCCAGCTCGTCCTCGCCCCGCTGTTCGTCGGCGACCCCGACGCCCCCCGCCTGTTCGGCCCCGGCGCCTACCAGGGCGGGCGGCTGCGCCTGCTCGAGACCCGGCCGATCGGCGACGTCGTCCTGATGCGCTACGAGCCCACCGCGCCCGGCACTGGCGCCCTGCCGTCCGCCGCCGACCGCCACTGGCTCGCCCTCGCCTGCGAGCTGGCCGCGCAATGCCCGCCCTCCGAGACCGCGTTCAGCGTCGGCGCGGTCGTGGTCGCCGCCGACGGCACCGAGCTGGCGCGGGGCCACTCCCGGGAGGGTGAGGACCCCGTGGTGCACGCGGAGGAGGCCGCGCTCGCCAAGGCCGACCCCACCGACCCGCGGCTGGCGGGCGCCACCGTCTACTCAAGCCTGGAGCCGTGCGCCCGCCGCGCGTCCCGGCCGGCGCCCTGCGCGCGGCTGATCCTGGACGCGGGGGTGCGCCGGGTGGTCACCGCCTGGCGGGAGCCGGACACCTTCGTGACGGACGCCGACGGCAGCGCCGTACTGGCCGAGGGGGGCGCCACGGTGGTGGTGCTGCCGGAGTTCGAGCAGCGCGCGAAGGCGCCGAACGCGCATCTGCTGGGCGGCTGAACGCACCCACCGGGAAGGGATGTGCGGAGCACCCCGCGGATGCCGTACACTTGTGTTTACCGACGCGGGGTGGAGCAGCTCGGTAGCTCGCTGGGCTCATAACCCAGAGGTCGCAGGTTCAAATCCTGTCCCCGCTACTGAAGGCCGAGGGCCGGAATCCGAAAGGGTTCCGGCCCTCGGTGTTTCCCCCTGACGGCACCCTCTCCCTTACTTCTCACGCAGAGTGAGTGAACGGCGCCGCAGCGCATAACAACTGACACACCGTCAGGTTCGACGGGCCGTCAGAGGCCCGGTCAACTCGCCCGTTTTCGCCCGCTGATGGCGCTTAAGTCCGTGCGGAAATCGTTAACGATCAAGAGGAACGGCTTGGAATCCGGCCCCCGCGTCTATTAACGTTCGATAACGCAGCGCGGTCGTCCCAGCCGTCACAGAAGTCGGCTCCGTGCGCACGCGCCGAATCCCGCAAGGGAACCGGGGAACCACCACCATGGGGTGAATCGGGCGGATACCGCCGTGGAAACACGGTTCGTATACGCGCGTAGGAGACCTTCCCGCTCCGAACCCGTCAGCTAACCCGGTAGGCGAAGACGGAAGGAAAGGAGCGCGCCCACGTGGCGTCCAACCCGCCTGCCCCCGAGGCCCCGTTCAAGCCGAGCGACACCTTCGTCTACGGCGCCCCCGGCGCCGAAGAGGGCCCCTTCGAGGAGTGGAACCCCACTGCGGAGTCCGTCCGGCCCGTGCGTGGCCGGCACCGCGTCGCCAAGCAGCGCGGAGGCGGACTCGCCCGCAGCTCCACCGTCCTGGGCGTCGGCGTCATAGCCGCCGTCGGCGCCGGCGGCATGGCCAGCGCCCAGACCGGCAAGCCGCCCGTCTCCATCTCCCTGCCCGACCTGCCCAACGTGGGTTCCCTCATCTCCGACGAGGAAACACCGAAGGGCTCCAGCACCCCCCTCAGCGACATCGGCAGGATGGCCGCCGCCGACACGGGCACCGAGGAGGGCGCCGCCGACGCCGGCGAGGCGCTGCGCGCCCGCATCATGGCCCAGGTCGAGCAGCAGCAGGGCCAGGCGCAGAGCAAGGCGCAGGCCGCCGCCCTCGCCGCCGCCGAGAAGGAGGCCGCCGAGGCCGCCGCCAAGGCGGAGAAGGAGGCCAAGGAGAAGGCCGAGGCCGCCAGGAAGAAGGCGGAGGAGGAGGCCGCGAAGAAGGCCGAGGCCGAGCGCCTCGCCGAGCTGGCCAAGCAGTACGCGCTGCCGACCTCCTCGTACACCATCACCTCCACCTTCGGTGAGGCCGGCGCCTACTGGTCCTCCGGCCACCACACCGGCCTCGACTTCGCCGCCCCCACCGGCACCCTGATCAAGGCGGTCCACACCGGCACGATCACCTCCGCCGGGTGGGACGGCTCGTACGGCTACAAGACGGTGCTGACCCTCGACGACGGCACCGAGATCTGGTACGCCCACCAGTCGTCGATCAACGTCAGCGTCGGCCAGAAGGTCAACACCGGGGACGTGATCGGCCGCGTCGGCGCGACCGGCAACGTCACCGGCGCCCACCTGCACCTCGAGGTCCACACCGGCTCCGGCGGCATCGACCCGGCCGCCTGGCTGGCGGGCAAGGGCCTCTCCATCTGAACCACTCCGGCGGCCGCGTACCGGCCGCCGACGCCGTGAACGCCGGCAGCCCCGACGACGACCCCCCGACGTCAGGGCTGCCGGTTCCGCATGTCCGGGGGTTCTTGCCTCAGCGCCGGTAGGGGTTCTCCCCGTACGCCGGATACGGCGGCTGCGCCGGCCACGCGGCGGGCATGGGCCCGTACGCCCAGCCCGCGCCGTACGGCACCGGGGGCGCCGTGAGCCGGGCCGCGTGCTCAAGGGCCGGGCGGGCCGCCCCGCGCCGGTGCCACAGCTCCAGCAGCAGCTCACGCTCCCGCGTCACGAAGTCCGCCCCCGCCTTCCCCGCGCGGCCCCGGTGGCGCAGGAACGCCAGCTGGGTCGCGTACGCCTCGTACTGGGCGACCGTGCGGGCAGCGGGCTTCCCTCCGTGCTCGCGGGCGAACTTCCGGGCGAGACGCCGCGCCCGCATCGAGCCCAGCGCGAACGGCTCCGCCGGACGCAGCCAGCCCGCCACCGCGTAGGCGGGCAGCTCCGTGCGCACGGTCCGCAGCTCCCGCTGCCGCGTCCACACCACCAGCCAGGTCAGCAGCCCGAACGTCGGCACCATGAACGCCCCGTACACCGCGATGAAGCCGAACTGGCCGAGCGTGGCGGAGCCGTTCCACAGGGCGTGCATGCCCATCGCGAGCAGCAGCCCGGCGAGGGGGAGGAGCACGCGCCGCACCCGCTGCCGGTCGGCGGCCAGCGCGGCCGCGCCGAAGCCGATGCCGGTGAGCACGGTGAACAGGGGGTGCGCGAAGGGCGACATGACGATGCGGACGAAGAAGGTCGCCGCGGTGACCGAGGCGATGCCGCTGCCGCCGGTGAGCTGGTCGGTGCCGAAGGCGTTGCCCAGGTAGAGGACGTTCTCGGTGAACGCGAAACCGGTCGCGGTGAACCCGGCGGCCACCACGCCGTCGAGGATCCCGTGGAAGTCGCGTCTGCGGAACAGGAAGAGCAGCAGCACCGCCGCCGCCTTCGCAGTCTCCTCCACGACCGGCGCTATGACCGTCGCGCCCAGGGTGTCGGCGCCGGCCGGGTCGGCGGTGGTCGTCGCTATCCACCGGGTGGCGAAGCTGTTCGCCACGATCGCGATCAGTGCCGCCGCGCACGCGCCCCAGGCGAAGGCGAACAGCAGGTTCCGCCAGGGGCCCGGCTCCACCCGGCCCAGCCAGCGGAAAGCCGCGAGCAGCAGCGGCACCGGCAGCACGGCAAGCCCCAGACCGACCAGGAAGCCCTGCGTACCGGTCTGCTCCCGCACCAGCGCCAGGATCACCAGCCCGGACAGGGCCAGCAGGGTGACCACCGCTCCGTAGCGGACCGCCGGGCGCTGCCACCAGTGGGGGTGCCGCAGCGTGCTGCCGGGAGCTGCGCCGGGGTACGGCGGGTACGGAGGGCTGCTGGCCACGGATTCGACCCTAACGAGAAAGGGGCAGGGCTGCGTGCCGGCGCAGGAGGAGGGTCGGGGAGGTCAGGCGCTGTCCCCGTCCCGGTGCCCGGCGCGGTCGTCGTGCGGTACGCGGCGGAAGAGCAGGTCGTTCACCACATGACCCTTGTCCAGCCCCTGCCGCTCGAAACGGGTGAGCGGACGGAACTCGGGACGCGGCGCGAAACCGCCGTCCTCCCGGGTGTTCTCGAAGTCGGGGTGCGCGGTCAGCACCTCGAGCATCTGCTCCGCGTACGGCTCCCAGTCGGTGGCGCAGTGCACGAGCGCACCCGGCGCCAGGCGGGACGCGGCCAGGGTCAGGAACTCGGGCTGGATCAGCCGCCGCTTGTGGTGCCGCTTCTTCGGCCAGGGGTCGGGGAAGAAGACGCGCAGCCCGCTCAGGGAGTCGGGGGCGAGCATCTCGCGCAGCAGGATGATCGCGTCGCCGTTCGCCACGCGCACGTTGGTCAGGCCGCGCTCCTCGGCGAGGTGCAGCAGATGACCCTGGCCGGGGGTGTGGACGTCCACCGCGAGGATGTTCGTCCCCGGGTCGGCGGCGGCCATCTCCGCGGTGGCCTCGCCCATGCCGAAGCCGATCTCCAGGACGACCGGCCGGCCGTTCCCGAACAGCTCGGCCAGGTCCAGCCGGCGGCTGCCGTCGATGTCCAGCCCCCACACCGGCCACAGCCGCTGCAGCGCATCCGCCTGACCTGAGGTGACGCGGCTGCGGCGGGGCTGGAAGCTGCGGATCCGGCGCTCGAAGTGCGACCCGGCGGGGTCGGCCTTCGGGCCGTCGGGGAAGCGCGGCTCCCCCTTCGCGCGGGCGCGGGGGGACGGCTCGCCGGCGGTCCGCTCGGCGTGCGGTGCTTCGGGGGTGCTCATCACGGAATCAGACACAGTGCCCTCGATTTTACGGGGACATCTCGCACGGCCGCCCGGCCGCGAGCGTCGGCCCGGCGCACGCTCCCGCCACGCGGCTCACCGCTCGCTCTCGGTGAGGCCGGCCAGCGCCCGGCGGGCGATCTCCCGGCCGATCGGCAGCGAGGCGGTCGCGGCGGGCGAGGGGGCGTTCAGCACGTGCACCGCGCGGGGCGCCTCCCGGATCAGGAAGTCGTCGACCAGCGTGCCGTCGCGCAGCACCGCCTGCGCCCGCACCCCGGCCGCCGTCGGCACCAGGTCCTCGTCCCGCACGGCGGGCAGCAGCCGGCGCACCGCCCGCGCGAAGGCCGGCCTGGACAGCGAGCGGTGCAGCTCCCCGGCGCCGTACCGCCAGTGGCGGCGGGCCAGCTGCCAGGAGCCCGGCCAGGCCAGGGTCGCCCCCAGCTCGCGCGGCCGCACCGTCCGCCAGTCGTACCCCTCGCGGGCCAGCGCCGGGACCGCGTTCGGCCCCACGTGCACGCCGTCGTCCGTGCCCCGGGTGAGGTGGACGCCGAGGAACGGGAACGCCGGGTCCGGCACCGGGTAGACCAGGCCCCGCACCAGCTCGGGGCGGGCCAGCTCGTAGTACTCCCCGCGGAACGGCACGATGCGGGCGCCCGGCTCGTCGCCCGTGAGCAGCGCGATCCGGTCGCAGTGCAGCCCCGCGCAGTTCACCAGCATCCGGGCGCGCACGATGTCGCCGGCCGCCGTCAGCACGGCCACGCCCCGCTCGGGGCGGCGGTCGATCCGGACCACCTCCGCGCCGTGCCGCACGTCGGCGCCGGATGCCTCCGCGAGCCGGCGGGCCACCGCCCCGTAGTCGCAGATGCCGGTGGTGCCGACATGGATCGCGGCGAGGCCCTCGACCTCCGGCTCGTACTCCGCGATCTGCGCGCCGCACAGCTCGCGCACCGACAGGCCGTTCTCCCGGCCGCGCTGCACCAGGGCGTGCAGCCGGGGCAGCTCCTCGCGCTCCGTGGCGACGATCAGCTTGCCCGTCACCGCGTGCGGGATGTCGTACTCCGCGCAGAACTTGACCATCTCGGCCGCACCCGAGACCGCGTACCGCGCCTTCAGGGAGCCGGGGCGGTAGTAGATGCCGCTGTGGATCACCCCGCTGTTGCGGCCCGTCTGGTGCCGGGCCGTGCCCTGCTCCTTCTCCAGCACGGTCACCCGCGTCCCCGGGGCCGCCCGGCCGATGGCATACGCCGTCGACAGGCCGACGATCCCGCCGCCGATCACCACCACGTCACAGTCGTACGACCCCGCCACCACCTGCGCCACCTCCCGCGTCGATAGTGCACTGCGCCACTGACAACGGCTTCAAACCAAGGGCGGGGCGGGACGGGTCAGGCCGTGGTCATCAGCAGCGGGCGGGCGCGCTCGCGCAGCTCGACCACGCGCGGCTCGTCGCCGTACGGCTCCAGCCGGTGCAGCAGGTCCTTGACGTACTCCGTGGTGCGCGCGGAGGAGATGCGCCCCGCCACCTCCACGGCCCGTACGCCCTGCTCGCAGGCCGCGTCCAGGTTCCCGGACTCCAGTTCGGCGACGGCGGAGACCACCAGGCGCAGTCCGTGCGAGCGCACGAACTCCTCCGTGGGCCTCGACAGCGCCTGCTCGGTGAAGCGGCGCACCTGGCGGGGCGCCTTCAGATCGCGGTAGCACTCGGCGGCGTCGGCGGCGAACCGGTCGTAGGAGTAGAAGCCGAGCCAGCTCGGGTCGCTGTCGCCGGGCCGGGACCGCTCCAGCCAGCTCTCCGCCGACTTCAGCGCGGCTCCGGCCGCCTGCGCGTCCCCGGCGCGTGCGTGCGCGCGTGCCTCCACGAGGCGGAAGAAGCTCAGGGTGCGGGCGGTGGCCAGGCCGCGGTTGCGCTCCAGTGCCGCCTGGGCGAGGTCCACGCCCTCGTCGCCGAAGCCGCGGTACGTCGCCTGGAGCGACATCGAGGCGAGGACGTACCCGCCGAGGGGCACGTCGGCCGCCGCGCGGGCCAGGCGCAGGGCCTGGATGTAGTAGCGCTGCGCCGCCTCCTGCTGGCCGGTGTCGAACGCCATCCAGCCCGCGAGACGGGTGAGTTCCGCCGCCGCGCCGAAGAGGGAGCGGCCGACGTCGTCGGAGTAGGAGCCGAGCAGCAGCGGGGCCGCCTCGACCCGTAAGCACTCGGGGACCATCGACGAACGCCAGTCGCCGCCGCCGTACTTGGAGTCCCAGCGCCGGGCGTCCTCGGCGGCCTCCCGCAGTTTGCGCACATCGCTGTGGCCGACTTTGAGCGGTGCGCCGGAGCCGTCGGACGGGCTCGCCTCGCGCGCGACCGAACTGTCGGCCGGGGTTATCAGCCACCGTGAGGCGGGCGTGGCGTACGCGCTCACCGCGAACGACCCGGCCAGCGACTGCCAGATGCCGCCGGAGCCGGCCCGGCGGCCCGCGAGGTCCAGCCGGTACAGCTCCGTCGCGGACTTCACCGCCTGGCCGACGTCGCGCGGGAAGGCGAGACCCACCTCGGGCGCGGGATCGGCGTCCGCGAGCCCGATCTCGTGCAGCGGCACGGGGCGGCCCAGCTTCTGGCCGATGGCGGCCGCGATCAGGTGCGGGGCGGCACCCTGCGGCACCATTCCCTTCGACACCCAGCGCGCCACCGACGTCTTGTCGTAGCGAAGCGTCAGTCCCCGCTGGGCGCCAAGATCGTTGACGCGCCGCGCGAGGCCGGCGTTGCTGATTCCCGCGAGGGCGAGAACGGCGCCGAGCTTTTCGTTCGGCCCGCGTTGCTCCCTGGACATGCGCCACCCCTCGACACAGACGGCTGCCGCTCTGGCATAACCACGCGGCATTCGTAAACCCAGCGTAGTTCGCCGCATCCCAAGCGTTAAGGGGCATTCTTCCGGATGGCGGGATTGTGGTCCGCACTGAAGTACGGGACCGATACGCGCAGTTGCGGCGTGCTCCCGGTGTGTGGCCGTGCGCCCGTCCGTGCGCTCTTCTCCGGCCATCCCGGGAGCGGTTCCATGGTCGGTGCGTGGGTCGGCCCGCTGTACTGGATCCAGTGGGCTGGGGGAACACCGCCGCCTTCATCCCCGCGGGCGGCGGAACGGTCCGGGAGACGTGCTCCGTCTCCCGGACCGTACGCCCCGCGGTGGTACGCACAGCCTGTACGGAGCGTGTTCGAGGGTGATCTCACTGCTCCGATTTGGCTGAAAATCGACGCCACTCGTTTTGGTGTATCCATGCTTCTATCCAGGTAGTTGAGGGCGCGTTGGTGGTTTTGGGGGCGCGCTGCGGGGGCGCATTCGCGTCGAAGTGGCCTGGTGGGCGGCGGCCGCCCGGATGTCGATCTCCTTGTCTCGGGCGGGTGTTCGGGCGCGCGCGAGGTCAACGCCCGCGGAGGGTGGGTGTATCCGCCGGGGCGCATTCGACGGAGCACACACCGCTCCGGCAGCGTTGCCGAGCGCCTCCTTCATGGCAGCATGGGGAACCGGTTCGTGCGGTGCACTGGTTGTCCACAGCCTGTGGAGGCGGCGATGCGGTGGTTGGTGGGATGGAGCAGCACCGCCGCGGCGGCCGGAGGACACGGCCCCGTCGGCCCGGTCGGCTCCGCCGGCGCCACCGGCGTCGACGGTGAGACCCTGCAGCCCGTCGGCTCCCACCCGCTGTGGGGCGACCCCGACCCCCTGTGGGCGGTCGGCGACTGGCGCCCCGACGAGGTGCGGGTGGTCTCCGCCGACGAACAGACCCGCATCGCCGTCCTCGGCACCTGCGGCGCCTCCGACGAACAGCTGCGCGTCGCCCTGTTCGCCGCGCGCGGCGGCGCCCTGCGCCATCTGACCGCCTGGCCCGGCAGCTACACGGCCGTCGTCCAGGTCGGACGCCGCATCACCGTGTGCGGGGACCTCGCCGGCGCCCGGCCCGTCTTCTACACCCCCTTCGAACGGGGCGTCGCCTACGCCACCGCCGCCCTGCCGCTCGCCGACCTCGTCGAGGCCAACCTCGACTTCGGGCACCTCGCCGCGCTGCTCGCGGCGCCCGACGTGCCCGCCGCGCTCCAGGACTCCACCCCGTACGAGGGCGTGAAGCGCGTTCCGCCGGGGCACGCGCTGATCCTGCGCGCCGGGGCCCGGGAGATCGCCGGGTACGAACCCGTCGCCTCCCTCGCCGTCGCCGCTCCTCCCGCCGACCCCGAGCACGCGGTGGACGCGGTGCGGGACGCGCTGGTGGAGGCCGTGCGGACGCGGCTCGCCGCGCCTCGGCACGTCCCCGGGGCCGACATAGATCCCGGGCCGGTGCCGGGCATGGGGCCCGCGGAGCGGCGTGCGGCGCGGGGGACGCCGGTGGCGGGGATCGGGGCGGATCTGTCGGGCGGGCCGGCGTCGGGGGCCTTGGCGCTGCTCGCGGCCGGGCTGCCGGGGAGACCCGGCACCGTGCTGGGGCACGGGACCGGCGCGGGGGAGCGGCTGCTGGCCGTCACCTTCAACGACCTCGCCTCGGGCGGGGCAGGGGGGCGCGACGAGGGCGAACTGGAGCGGGCGGGTGCACTCGCCGCCAATCCCCGGCTGCACCATGTGGTGGTCGCCGGTGAGGAGTCGACCCTTCCGTACGTCGAACTGGACGTGCCGCTGACGGACGAACCGGGCCCTTCGCTGGTCGCCGCCGCGCGGCACCGGGCGCGGCTGGCGGCGGGCAGCGCGGACCACTTCACGGGGTACGGCGCCAAGCAGGTGCTGGACGCTCATCCGGCGCGGCTGGCCGACTTGTTGATGGACCGCAAGCGGCGGCATCTGGTGCGGCCGGTGGCTGCCCTGGCCAAGGCGGACGGGTCCGTGATGGTGCCGGCGCGTGTGTACGCGGCGGCGCGGAGACTGGCGCGGACGCCTTATCGGACGGGGCTGGAGTCGCTCGCGCAGCGGCTGCTGCACAAGAAGCTGGACGACGACGGGCCCGGGGGCGCCGCGGACGCCTCGCTGGCCGCGCTGACCTGGGGGCGGCCCGGACCCGCGGCGCGGTGGCTGACCGGGGAGGCGCTGGCTGAAGTATCGGTTCGCCTCCAGGCGTCGACCTGGCGGTCGGAGGTCGGTCCTGGGCAGCGGCCGGGGGACTTCCGGGCGCGGGCGGCGCTGGCGCGGTACGCGGCGGACGTACGGGTGCTGGAACAGGCGGCGGAGATCCGCTCGCAGCGGCTGCACACGCCGTTCCTCGACAACCAGGTGGTGCGGGCGTGCAGGGCCCTGCCGGAGGCGCTGCGGGTACGGCCGGGGGCGCGGGCGGCGATCCTGCGGTCGGTGCTGGAGGGCGCGGGGGTGCGGGAGCTGCCGGCGGGGTGGGGGGCGCCGGGGGTACCCACGTCGGCGGTGGCCGCGCGGACGGGGCTGCGGGTGGCGGCGGGGTCGCTGATCGCGCTCTTCGACACGCCGCTGCTGGCGGAGGCGGGGCTGGTGGAGGCACGGGTCGTGCGGAAGGCGCTGCGGGGGGCGGCGGAGGGGGAGCCGCTGCCGCTGGACGGGCTGGCGGACCTGGTGGCGCTGGAGGTGTGGCTACGCCGGCTGCTGGCGCGGCGGGGGACGTGCTGGACGGGGACGCCTGCGCGGCAGCGGGCGGTGCCTGGGGGGATCGCGCCGCAGAGGGGGGCGCTGGGGGCGGGGGCTGCGGGGGCTGCGGGGGCTGCGGGGTCGCGCTGAGGGTGGTGGTGCGGCTGCGGCGCGGGGTTCTGGCTGGTGGGGGCTGAGGGCCGGTGTTCCCCGGACGCCTGGTGGGGGGTTGCGGTTCGACGCCTGGGGCGCGGGGTTCTGGCTGGTGGGGGCTGCCGTCCGGTGTCCCTGATGCTTGGTAAGGGGTTGCGGTGTGACGCCTGCGGCGCATCCACCTGTCCGGTGGGGGCGGGCGTAGCGCCTACGGCCGGTGGTGGTGCGGGGCCGCGGTGGGGGCGGTCGTCCTCGGTCTGGCGCGAGAGTGCGTGCTTGTACGTGAACGGCGCGGACGCGCCAGCCGCTGCGGGCGCCCACCCCCACCCCGTCCCCTCCCCGCCGCGGGCGGCTGGATGGACACCCGGTTGCGCGGGCGGCCGCAACCCACCGCCAACCGCGGGCGCGCGGCCAGCCGACGGCCGCAAGCTGCCGCCCACTGCGGGCAGTCGTGCCTCCCTCAGTGCCTTAAGGGCCTGGGAGGTGCCCCCAGGGCGATGGGGCTGCCTCCCGCTCAAGCGAAGCCGAGAGTGGGGGAGGGTGGGCGCGGCGGCGCCTCGTTGGCGCCGAGGTGCGCCGACACCCCCCGGCCCACACCCACGCCGGGCGTGCACGCAGCACCGTAGGTGCCACACGCGCTGTCCCTGCCCCTACGCCATGCGTGCCTGCCGGCACCGTAGGTGCAACACGCGAGGGCCGGCCCCCGTGCCGTACGGGAACCGGCCCACGTGAGTGGGAAAGTGACCGCAGGTCAGGCAGGCCTGCTGCGGAGGCCCTCCAGGAGGATGTCCAGGAGGCGAGCCGACGCCTCCGCCTGCTGAGCCGCGTCAGGGAGGGACGGCGCAGCCGTCGCTATGACGAGCAGCACGTCGGACACCGACACGTCCGCCCGCAACTCCCCCGCCGCCCGAGCCCGCTCCACCAGCTGCCCGACCACGTCGAGCAACTCAGCGGCTCCGCCGTCGTCCTCCCGCTCTTCGGACACCAGCCGCAGCTCACCCGCCGGCTGCGTCCGCTGCTGCGGCAACAGCCCCCGCTCCTCCGCGACGCCCACCCGCAGCACCTGCGGCGGCAGCAGCCGCCCCGCGCCGGAGGCGACCGACGTGCGCAGGAAGCGCGACAGCGCCGACCACGGCTCGTCCTCCTGGCCCAGCGCGGCACGCGCCTGCTCCGTCAGCCGGGACGTCTCCTCCTCGGCGATCCGCCGTACGAGCACGTCCTTGCTCGGGAACCGCCGGTACACCGTGCCGACGCCGACCCGTGCCCGGCGCGCCACGTCCTCCATCGGCGCGCCGTACCCCAGCTCGCCGAAGACCTCACGCGCCGCGCGCAGCACGTGCTCCAGATTGCGCTGGGCGTCGACGCGCAGCGGTGTCGTGCGTGCGCCGTCCGGGCGCCCGCCGGAGGCGGCGCTCATCGTCGCGCCAGAGGTGACAGCGGACGACCATCGAGAGTCCTGAACATGCATGTGTATCCCCCGGTAATGACGTCTCCCCCCGGAGACTCTCCCCGCCATTGACGTCCGGGGCGTGGAAACGGGACCGGCCTGTCGGCGCCGCCCGTCGCGGACCCGATGAGCACATCCCCCTGCACCCCGTCGACGTATGAACATAGTTGAGAGGGGGTCAATTCAGAAGGGGCACGTTCCGCACGGAGCGCCCCTCGATCGGAGCACGGGTCTTTTACGTCCCGAATGTGCCGGTGCGCGAGTGTCGATCATGCGGTGTGACCTGCGGTGATCCGGCTTAGGTCGGTAATTCGGCCAACCACGGGCAGGGGCGATCTCCGGTCACACAATTCGTCGGGGCTGTGGACAAACGAAAGCGACAGGTGCGTCATGGGAGGGTGAAGGAACGTGCGCGCATTCTCGTTGTCGGCGGCGGCTACGTCGGGATGTACACGGCCCTGCGTCTGCAGCGGAGACTGAAACGCGAGCTCGCGCGGGGCGAGGCCGAGATCACGGTCGTCACGCCGGACCCGTACATGACGTACCAGCCGTTCCTGCCCGAAGCGGCCGCCGGTGCCATTTCCCCTCGTCATGTCGTCGTACCCCTGCGTCGTGTCCTCGACCGGTGCCGCGTCGTCATCGGGGAGGCCACGGCCGTCGACCACGCCGCGCGCACGGCCACCGTCCGCACCCCGGCCACCGAGGAGGAGGGGACGGACGGCCGGCGGATCGAGTACGACGAGCTGGTGCTGGCACCGGGCTCCGTGGCGCGTACCTTGCCCATCCCGGGGCTCGCCGACCACGCCATCGGCTTCAAGACGGTGGAGGAGGCCATCGGGCTGCGCAACCACGTGCTCGAGCAGATGGACATCGCCTCGTCGACGCGTGATCCGGGCGTGCGGGACGCAGCCCTGACCTTCGTGTTCGTCGGCGGCGGCTACGCGGGCGTGGAGGCGCTCGGCGAGCTGGAGGACATGGCCCGCTACGCCACGCGGTACTACCACAACGTCCGCCCCGAGGACATGAAGTGGATCCTGGTCGAGGCGTCGGACCGGATCCTTCCCGAGGTCGGCGAGGAGATGGGGCGCTACACCGTCACCGAGCTGCGGCGGCGGAACATCGATGTGCGGCTCGAGACGCGGCTGGAGTCCTGCGCCGACCGGGTGGCCGTGCTGAGCGACGGGTCGCGCTTTCCCACGCGGACCGTCGTGTGGACCGCCGGAGTGAAACCGCACCCCGTGCTGGCCGCCACCGACCTGCCCCTGAACGAGCGCGGCCGGCTGCGCTGCACCGCCGAACTGGCCGTCCAGTGCGTCCCCCACGCCTGGGCCGCCGGTGACGCCGCCGCCGTACCCGACGTCACCGCGCGCGAGGAGGCCCGCGAATGCGCCCCCAACGCGCAGCACGCCCTGCGCCAGGCCCGGGTGCTCGGTGACAACGTCGTCCACTCCCTGCGCGGCGAGCCCCTGGAGACGTACGCCCACAAGTACGCCGGGTCCGTGGCCTCCCTGGGGCTGCACAAGGGCGTCGCACAGATCTACGGGCGCAAGCTGAAGGGCTACCCCGCCTGGTTCATGCACCGGACCTACCACCTCAGCCGGGTGCCGACCTTCAACCGGAAGGCGCGCGTGGCCGCGGAGTGGACGCTCGCGGGCCTCTTCAAGCGGGAGGTCGTCTCGCTCGGATCACTCGAACATCCTCGGGCGGAGTTCGAACTGGCGGCCGGTGGAAAGCCTTCCCAAGACCCACCGCACAACCCGAAGGGGTCGACCTGACCGGACCCAGGAACTCCTGGGGCCGGACCGGCGTCTAGCGGATGTCGGCCCGGCCGGACCCTGCCACACTGGTCCACCACCGCGGGCGGGAGGGCCCGCCCCGGTGCGGCCCCCGGGCCCCGGCCGGTTCCGGTATCCGGCCGCCGACAACTACACGAGGCAAGGATTCGTGAACTTCACGCGCTGGAGCGCCCGGCTCCCCGGAACGCAGCGCCGCGCCGCAGCGCGGACCGAGCAGACGGCACCCCCGGACCGGCGGGGAGAGGGCTCCGTGCCCGCGGCCCGCGCGGAGCAGCTCACCGACGGGGACCGGCCGGTCCCGGCCGTCGACGACCTCGGCGTCCGCGAGGTCCTGGACCGCGTCCCCTGCCTCGTCGCCCTGGTGCACGGCCCGGACCACCGCATCGCCTACCTCAACGACGCCTACACGACCGCCTTCGGCCTCCGCCCCGTCGGCGCGCCCGCCAGGGGAGCGCTCCCGGAGCTCGACGAACTGGGCCTGCTGCCCCTCCTCGACCAGGTCCTGCGCAGCGGCAAACCGCGGACGGTCAAGTCCCGCAAAGCGCCTGACGGCCGCTCGTACACGTTCACCTGCACGCCGGCAGGGGAGGGAGACAGCCGCGGGGTACTGGTCTTCGCCACCGACGTCACCGGCCACGCCGAGGCCGCGGAGCGGCTGCGCGCCAGCGAGCGCCGCCAGCGCGAGACCGCCGTCACCCTGCAGCGCTCCCTGCTCCCGCAGGAGCTCGAGGAGCCCGACGACCTGCGTATCGCCGCCACCTACCACCCGGGCGGCACCGAGGCCGCGGTCGGCGGCGACTGGTACGACGTGATCACCCTCGGCGGCGGCCGCACCGCTCTGGTCATCGGCGACGTGATGGGACGAGGGGTCCGCGCGGCGGCGGTCATGGGCCAGCTCCGCACGGCCGTACGGGCGTACGCGCGCCTGGACCTCCCGCCGCACGAGGTGCTCCAGCTGCTCGACGGCCTCGCCATGGAGATCGACGCCAACCAGATCGCCACCTGCGTCTACGCCATCCACGACCCCAACGAGGGCCGCCTCGTGTACGCCTCCGCGGGGCACCTGCCCATCCTGGTGCGCGACGAGAACGGCACCGTCCGGCGCACCGACGAACCGACCGGCCCCCCGCTCGGCACCGGCGGCTGGATGCACTCCTCCGGCTCCGTGCCGCTCGGCCCCGGCTCCACCGCCGTCCTCTACACGGACGGCCTGGTCGAGCGCCGCGACGAGGACCTGGACGTGGGCATCGCCTCCCTGGAGCGCGCCCTCGCCGGAGCGACCGGCGGCCCGCAGGTCGTCTGCGACCGCCTGGTCCGCTCGGCCGGTGTCACCCCGGACCACGACGACGACGTCGCCGTCCTCGTCCTCCAGCACCCCGCGCGCTCGGGCCCGGACAGCGAACTGTTCCGCAACGCCGCGCTGGAACTGCTCGGCGGCGTAGAGGCGGCGCCCCGCGCGCGTGCCTTCGCGTCCGGCGTCCTGACCAGCTGGCGCTTCCCGCCCGAGCTGCACGACCTGGGCGTCCTGGCGACCAGCGAACTGGTCGCCAACTCCCTCCAGCACGGCACGCCCCCGATGCGGCTGCGCCTGCGCCGCACCGACCGCCGCCTGATCATCGAGGTCACCGACGGCGACGACCACCTGCCCAGGCGCCGCCGCGCGGAGCCCGGCGACGAGTCGGGCCGGGGCATCGCCATCGTCGCGACGATCGCCTCAGCGTGGGGCAGCAGACGCACGCCGGGCGGCGGCAAGGCCGTCTGGTGCGAGTTCCTGCTGCCGAAGACCGCCGGCGCCGTCGTCTGACGCGCGCGGTCAGGTGGGGGCCGGGGCCTGCTCGGCGCCGCCCTGCGCCACGACCCGGCTGCCCGCGGCCGACGGCTGGTCCTGCACGGCGGTGAGCTGCCGCCCGAGACGCAGGGCCAGCACGGTGATCCCCAGCGAGAACAGCAGGAACACCACGATGTACGGCGCGTGCAGCGAGGCCGCCATCGGCCCGCCCACCGCCGGACCCACGGCCAGCGCGAGCTGCTTCACCAGGGCGAACGCCGAGTTGTACTGACCGGCCATCCCGGCCGGCGCCAGGTCCGCCACCAGCGGCGCGAGCGTCGGCGACAGCATCGCCTCCCCGAGCCCGAACAGCGCGTACGTCGACACGAACGCGGCCGTCGCCATCTCCTGGCTCGCACCGCCAAGCCCCGCGTACCCGGCCACGGCCCACGCCACGGCCCAGATCAGACCCACGGAAGCGATCACACGCGACCGCTTGCGCCGCTCCACGAAGCGGAGCACCGCGAACTGCGCGACGACGATCATCAGCGTGTTCGCCGCCAGCGCCGTCCCCAGCGTGGAGGTGGAGATCCCCGCGGCCTCGACGCCGTACGCGCTCAGGCCCGACTCGAACTGGCCGTAGCAGGCGAAGAACAGCACGAAGCCCAGGACGCACAGCTGCACCATGGCGCGGTTGCCCAGCAGCTGCTTCCAGCTGCCCTTGGCCGACTGCGCGGGCGTGCCCTCGATGCGCGGCGAGTGCGGCATCCGCACCGTCGACATCACCACGACCAGCAGCAGGAACATCGCCGCCTGGATCGCGAAGAGGAGGATGAAGGAGCCCGCTTTCGTCGGGTCGACGAGATGGCCGCCGATGAGACCGCCGATCCCGAGCCCGAGGTTCTGCAGGAAGAACTGCATGGCGAACGCGCGCGACCGGGTCTCCGGACCCGAGCAGTCCACGATCATCGTGGCCAGGGCCGGCTGCATGACCGCCTGCCCGGCGCCGAGCGCCGCCGCCGACAGCAGCACGGTCGCCGCGCTCGCGGACAGTCCCAGGCTGAGCGAGCCGATCGCGGCGGTGAGCAGGGCGGCGAGCAGCACCGGAAGCGGGCCGCGCCGGACGATCGCCCGTCCGGCGAGCGGCAGCACGATCAGCGCGGCCACGGCGAAGACGGCGAGGACCAGCCCCGCCGTCATCGGCCCCAGCCCGCGCACCTGCGCCACGTAGACGTACAGGTACGGGACCGTGAAGCCCAGCCCGAAAGCGCTGAGTGCGTTGCCCACGTGGATCCGGCGCATCGCTGCGCCCATCGCCCTGGTCACGTTCACCTCTCTCACAAGTTAGGAGTGAAGACTTAGAAGCTAAAGTTCGAAGCTAAAGAGTACATAGAGAAGGACTTCAAGGCAAAGGGGTGGCGTGCCATACTGCGGGCATGGCCGACACCCCCGGCGTGGAAGAGCCGACCCTCGAAGAGCAGATCGCCGCGTACCAGCGCGAGTTCCAGGACCTCGACCCGCAGGTCGAGAAGATCGTCAACGCGCTGTCCCGGCTCAACCGCCGCATGAACGTCGCCTACGGCCGTCAGACCGCCGAGCTCGGCATCACCAACGCCGACTGGGAGGTCCTGAAGGCCCTCGTCCTCTCCGGCGCCCCGTACCGGATGGGCCCCAGCGACCTCGCCAAGCGCCTCGGCCTGACCCCGGCCGCCATGACCCACCGCATCGACCGGATGGTCGCGGAGGGTCTGGTCACCAGGGAGCGGGACGAGAGCAACCGGGTCCGCGTCATCGTGGAGCTCACCCCGGCCGGCCGGGAGAAGTGGCAGGAGGCCATGCGGATGGCCACCGTCTTCGAGGCGGACCTCCTCCAGGACCTCAGCCCGGAGGAGCGGACCGCCCTCGGTGAGGTGCTGACGCGCCTGCTGCGCAGGGTGGAGGATGCCCAGCCGGACGCCGGCGGACGCCTCACCGACCTGGACTGAAAGATCTTGGCCAGCGCCACTTGACGTGGCCCCGGACCATCCGTAAGGTTCTTCGGGTTGCCACGGGGCCGTAACGGTTCTCCGGCAGCACTTCCGCCGCGAAAGCGGCAACCAAACCTCAGTACGACCTCCCAGTGGGAACGACTTCGGCGTGTCCGCATGCCTGAATTCAATTCCACACTCCCGATTTGGGAAACACGGAGAGAGTCCGCTAAGGTTTGGGACGTCGGAACGGCCCGCAACGGCCGGAAAGACAAGCCCCGCTGACTGGGGGTCAGGCCGAGAAACGGATCTGATAAAGTCGGAACCGCCGGAAAGGAAAGCGCGAAAGCGCCGGACTGGAAAGCACCGAGGAAATCGGATCGGAAAGATCTGATAGAGTCGGAAACGCAAGACCGAAGGGAAGCGCCCGGAGGAAAGCCCGAGAGGGTGAGTACAAAGGAAGCGTCCGTTCCTTGAGAACTCAACAGCGTGCCAAAAGTCAACGCCAGATATGTTGATACCCCGTCTCTCTGAGACGAGGTTCCTTTGAAGAAAAACACAGCGAGGACGCTGTGAACGTCGGGATTATTCCTCCCGATGTTCCGCTCTCGTGATGTGTGCACCCGATTACGGGTAAACATTCACGGAGAGTTTGATCCTGGCTCAGGACGAACGCTGGCGGCGTGCTTAACACATGCAAGTCGAACGATGAAAGCCCTTCGGGGTGGATTAGTGGCGAACGGGTGAGTAACACGTGGGCAATCTGCCCTGCACTCTGGGACAAGCCCTGGAAACGGGGTCTAATACCGGATACTGATCGCCTTGGGCATCCTTGGTGATCGAAAGCTCCGGCGGTGCAGGATGAGCCCGCGGCCTATCAGCTTGTTGGTGAGGTAATGGCTCACCAAGGCGACGACGGGTAGCCGGCCTGAGAGGGCGACCGGCCACACTGGGACTGAGACACGGCCCAGACTCCTACGGGAGGCAGCAGTGGGGAATATTGCACAATGGGCGAAAGCCTGATGCAGCGACGCCGCGTGAGGGATGACGGCCTTCGGGTTGTAAACCTCTTTCAGCAGGGAAGAAGCGAAAGTGACGGTACCTGCAGAAGAAGCGCCGGCTAACTACGTGCCAGCAGCCGCGGTAATACGTAGGGCGCGAGCGTTGTCCGGAATTATTGGGCGTAAAGAGCTCGTAGGCGGCTTGTCGCGTCGGTTGTGAAAGCCCGGGGCTTAACCCCGGGTCTGCAGTCGATACGGGCAGGCTAGAGTTCGGTAGGGGAGATCGGAATTCCTGGTGTAGCGGTGAAATGCGCAGATATCAGGAGGAACACCGGTGGCGAAGGCGGATCTCTGGGCCGATACTGACGCTGAGGAGCGAAAGCGTGGGGAGCGAACAGGATTAGATACCCTGGTAGTCCACGCCGTAAACGGTGGGCACTAGGTGTGGGCGACATTCCACGTCGTCCGTGCCGCAGCTAACGCATTAAGTGCCCCGCCTGGGGAGTACGGCCGCAAGGCTAAAACTCAAAGGAATTGACGGGGGCCCGCACAAGCGGCGGAGCATGTGGCTTAATTCGACGCAACGCGAAGAACCTTACCAAGGCTTGACATACACCGGAAACGTCCAGAGATGGGCGCCCCCTTGTGGTCGGTGTACAGGTGGTGCATGGCTGTCGTCAGCTCGTGTCGTGAGATGTTGGGTTAAGTCCCGCAACGAGCGCAACCCTTGTCCCGTGTTGCCAGCAGGCCCTTGTGGTGCTGGGGACTCACGGGAGACCGCCGGGGTCAACTCGGAGGAAGGTGGGGACGACGTCAAGTCATCATGCCCCTTATGTCTTGGGCTGCACACGTGCTACAATGGCCGGTACAATGAGCTGCGATACCGCGAGGTGGAGCGAATCTCAAAAAGCCGGTCTCAGTTCGGATTGGGGTCTGCAACTCGACCCCATGAAGTCGGAGTCGCTAGTAATCGCAGATCAGCATTGCTGCGGTGAATACGTTCCCGGGCCTTGTACACACCGCCCGTCACGTCACGAAAGTCGGTAACACCCGAAGCCGGTGGCCCAACCCCCTTGTGGGGAGGGAGCTGTCGAAGGTGGGACTGGCGATTGGGACGAAGTCGTAACAAGGTAGCCGTACCGGAAGGTGCGGCTGGATCACCTCCTTTCTAAGGAGCACTTCTTACCAGCTTCGGTTGGTCAGAGGCCAGTTCATGCAGCGAACGTCTGATGCTGGTTGCTCATGGGTGGAACGTTGATTACTCGGCACACTTGATCGTCTTCTCCTTCTAGTACTGCTTTCGGAGCGTGGAACGTTGAGGGAAGCGGGGAGTGTGTCGGGCACGCTGTTGGGTGTCTGAGGGTACGGCCGCATGGTCGCCTTCAGTGCCGGCCCAGTGAACTCCGGGTTTATCCGGGGGGTGATGGGTGGTTGGTCGTTGTTTGAGAACTGCACAGTGGACGCGAGCATCTGTGCCAAGTTTAAGGGCGCACGGTGGATGCCTTGGCACCAGGAACCGATGAAGGACGTGGGAGGCCACGATAGGCCCCGGGAGTCGTCAACCAGGCTTTGATCCGGGGGTGTCCGAATGGGAAACCGGCAGTCGTCATGGGCTGTCACCCTTGCTGAACACATAGGGCAAGTGGAGGGGAACGCGGGAAGTGAAACATCTCAGTACCCGCAGGAAGAGAAAACAACGTGATCCGGGAGTAGTGGCGAGCGAAACCGGATGAGGCCAAACGTATGCGTGTGAGACCCGGCAGGGTTGCGCATTCGGGGTTGTGGATCTCTCTTGATCAGTCTGCCGGCTGGTCGACGAGTCAGAAACCGTTGATGTAGGCGAAGGACATGCGAAAGGTCGGCGTAGAGGGTAAGACCCCCGTAGTCGAAACGTCAGCGGCTCGTTTGAGAGACACCAAGTAGCACGGGGCGAGAAATCCCGTGTGAATCTGGCGGGACCACCCGCTAAGCCTAAATATTCCCTGGTGACCGATAGCGGATAGTACGGTGAGGGAATGGTGAAAAGTACCGCGGGAGCGGAGTGAAATAGTACCTGAAACCGTGTGCCTACAAGCCGTGGAGCGTCGCGCAAGGACTTGTCCTTGCGTCGTGACTGCGTGCCTTTGAAGAATGAGCCTGCGAGTTTGCGGTGTGTTGCGAGGTTAACCCGGGTGGGAAGCCGTAGCGAAAGCGAGTCCGAACAGGGCGATTTTAGTAGCACGCTCAAGACCGAAGCGGAGTGATCTAGCCATGGGCAGGTTGAAGCGGAGGTAAGACTTCGTGGAGGACCGAACCCACCAGGGTTGAAAACCTGGGGATGACCTGTGGTTAGGGGTGAAAGGCCAATCAAACTCCGTGATAGCTGTTCTCCCGAAATGCATTTAGGTGCAGCGTCGTGTGTTTCTTGCCGGAGGTAGAGCACTGGATAGGCGATTGGCCCTACGGGTTACTGACCTTAGCAAACTCCGAATGCCGGTAAGTGAGAGCGCGGCAGTGAGACTGTGGGGGATAAGCTCCATGGTCGAGAGGGAACAGCCCAGAGCATCGACTAAGGCCCTAAGCGTACGCTAAGTGGGAAAGGATGTGGAGTCGCACAGACAACCAGGAGGTTGGCTTAGAAGCAGCCACCCTTGAAAGAGTGCGTAATAGCTCACTGTCTAGTGATTCCGCGCCGACAATGTAGCGGGGCTCAAGCGTACGCCGAAGTCGTGTCATTTCACACAATAGGCCAACGCCTGTGTGGATGGGTAGGGGAGCGTCGTGTGCCGGTGAAGCAGCCGCGGAAGCGAGTTGTGGACGGTTCACGGAGTGAGAATGCAGGCATGAGTAGCGATTCACACGTGAGAAACGTGTGCGCCGATTGACTAAGGGTTCCTGGGTCAAGCTGATCTGCCCAGGGTAAGTCGGGACCTAAGGCGAGGCCGACAGGCGTAGTCGATGGATAACCCGGTTGATATTCCGGTACCCGCTGTGAAGCGTCAAACATCGAATCCAGTGATGCTAGCCCGTGAAGCCGCCGGCTGAGTCTTCGGACGAGGTCGGAGTGGTGGAGCCGGTGACCCGAGCTGGTAGTAGGTGAGTGATGGGGTGACGCAGGAAGGTAGTCCATCCCGGGCGGTGGTTGTCCCGGGTAAGGGTGTAGGACGTCAGGTAGGCAAATCGCCTGACATGTGTCTGAGACCTGATGCCGAGCCGATTGTGGTGAAGTGGATGATCCTATGCTGTCGAGAAAAGCCTCTAGCGATTTCATGGCGGCCGTACCCTAAACCGACTCAGGTGGTCAGGTAGAGAATACCGAGGCGTTCGGGGGAACTATGGTTAAGGAACTCGGCAAAATGCCCCGTAACTTCGGGAGAAGGGGGCCACACTCGGTGATCCGATTTGAGCTGGGGGTGGCCGCAGAGACCAGCGAGAAGCGACTGTTTACTAAAAACACAGGTCCGTGCGAAGCCGTAAGGCGATGTATACGGACTGACGCCTGCCCGGTGCTGGAACGTTAAGGGGACCGGTTAGCTCACCTTCGGGTGGGCGAAGCTGAGAACTTAAGCGCCAGTAAACGGCGGTGGTAACTATAACCATCCTAAGGTAGCGAAATTCCTTGTCGGGTAAGTTCCGACCTGCACGAATGGCGTAACGACTTCTCGACTGTCTCAACCATAGGCCCGGGTGAAATTGCACTACGAGTAAAGATGCTCGTTTCGCGCAGCAGGACGGAAAGACCCCGGGACCTTTACTACAGTTTGATATTGGTGTTCGGTTCGGCTTGTGTAGGATAGCTGGGAGACTGTGAAGCTCGGACGCCAGTTCGGGTGGAGTCGTCGTTGAAATACCAGTCTGGTCGTGCTGGATGTCTAACCTGGGTCCGTGATCCGGATCAGGGACAGTGTCTGATGGGTAGTTTAACTGGGGCGGTTGCCTCCTAAAGAGTAACGGAGGCGCCCAAAGGTTCCCTCAGCCTGGTTGGCAATCAGGTGTTGAGTGTAAGTGCACAAGGGAGCTTGACTGTGAGACCGACGGGTCGAGCAGGGACGAAAGTCGGGACTAGTGATCCGGCGGTGGCTTGTGGAAGCGCCGTCGCTCAACGGATAAAAGGTACCCCGGGGATAACAGGCTGATCTTCCCCAAGAGTCCATATCGACGGGATGGTTTGGCACCTCGATGTCGGCTCGTCGCATCCTGGGGCTGGAGTCGGTCCCAAGGGTTGGGCCTGTTCGCCCATTAAAGCGGTACGCGAGCTGGGTTTAGAACGTCGTGAGACAGTTCGGTCCCTATCCGCTGTGCGCGTAGGAGTCTTGAGAAGGGCTGTCCCTAGTACGAGAGGACCGGGACGGACGAACCTCTGGTGTGCCAGTTGTTCTGCCAAGGGCATGGCTGGTTGGCTACGTTCGGGAGGGATAACCGCTGAAAGCATCTAAGCGGGAAGCCTGCTTCGAGATGAGGACTCCCACCTCCTAGAGAGGGTAAGGCTCCCAGTAGACGACTGGGTTGATAGGCCGGATATGGAAGCACGGTAACGTGTGGAGTTGACCGGTACTAATAGGCCGAGGGCTTGTCCTCAGTTGCTCGCGTCCACTGTGTTGGTTCTGAAACCACGAACAACCCCATGTGCCACACATGGTGCGGTTGAGAGTTTCATAGTGTTTCGGTGGTCATAGCGTAGGGGAAACGCCCGGTTACATTCCGAACCCGGAAGCTAAGCCTTACAGCGCCGATGGTACTGCAGGGGGGACCCTGTGGGAGAGTAGGACGCCGCCGAACAATTCTTATAGAAAGCCCCGTGCCATTCGGCACGGGGCTTTCTGCATTTCCGCGTCGGTATTACCGTGGCCGGATGAACTACCAAGTGCGGTCCCTGCGCGTCGACGAGTGGCCCCGGGCCAAGGCCCTGCGGCTCGAAGCCCTTCAGGATCCCGTGGCACCCATCGCCTTCATGGAGACCTACGAGTCCGCAGCTGCTCAGCCCGACTCCTTCTGGCAGGAGCGGGCCGAGGGGAGCGCCGAAGGGGCATCCGGGGCGCAGCAGATCATCGCCGAGGGGCCCGACGGGGAGTGGGTCGGGACCGTCACCGTGCTGATGGAGAAGCCCGGGACCACGGACTGGGCCGGGATGCCCGTCGAGCGGCTCCAGGGGCACTTCGTCGGGGTGTACGTGCAGCCGGGACACCGGGGGATCGGGCTCACCGAGGTGCTCTTCGACGCCGGCCTCGAGTGGGCGTGGGCGCAGGGCGCCGAGCGGGTGCGGCTCCTCGTGCACGAGGACAACGCGCGGGCGCTGCGGGCCTACCGCAAGGCCGGGTTCACCGAGACCGGGGTGACCACGGCGCTGGGGCCCGACAGGGACGAGCGGGAGCTCGAACTGGTCGTGGAGCGGCCGGAGTCAGACGGGTAGCTCCGCGTGCGGCCAGCGGGCGCGGGCCTGCTCGCGGGAGCGCAGTAGGGCCACCGTGGGCATGCCGAGTTCGGGGCCCGCTGTGAGCAGCTCGGGGAGCTGGGGGAGGGGGGCCACTGCCGCCACGTCGTCGAGGACGAGGGTGAGTGGTGGGTCGAGCCGACCGGAGGATGACCGTTCGGCCATGCGCCGGCCGTGCTCGACCACGTACGAGACGAGCGCCGTGAGCAGAGGCATGGCGCCCGGACCGGTGCGCGGATCCTCGATGGATTCGCCCACGACGTAAAGCGTTCCCCCTTCGTGGATGAAGGAATCCAAGGCGAGGGCATCACTTCGGTGCGGATTGCAGGCTTCACGGACGTTGACCGTGGAGAGGGCGGCCAGCGCACGCGCCGTCAGCTGCTGTGCCATGTCCCGGCGTTCGGGGTGCGCGGTGAGCGCCGCCTCCAGCTCGCCCGCGGAGCCGGACGCCGCCTTGGGATGCGTGCGCAGGACCCGTACGGCGTCCTGGACCTGGAGGCCCTGGGCCCAGCGGTGGATGTGACGGACGGTGCGGTCGTCGACGGCGGCCGCGTGCAGGTAGCTGCGGAGGAGCAGTTCGGCGGTGTCACCGAGTTGCTGGTCGAGCCGTGAGGTGGGGCGGACGGGGGCGAGGAGTGCCGCCGCGCGGGCGGTCGCCGTGTCCTTGTCCTCGCAGCCGGCGCTGGGCGACCAGTGGAGGCGTGCCGGGGTGTCGCAGAGGTGCGTCGGGTCGTAGACGTGGATGGGGCCGAGCTTGGCGCGGGCGTCCTTGGTCTCGTACCAGAGGGCCGGGTCGGAGGTGAGGACGAGCGCGGGGCCCTCGGCGTCGCGTACGGTCTGCGCGGCGGTGGTGTGGCGGGTGGCCGGGGGGCCGTAGTGCAGGCCGGGGGCGGGCGTCTCCGCGACGGGCCGGGGGTGCGGCTCGGGGGGCCTCGGGGCCGGGACCTCGTGCGCCGGCGCCGGCTCGGGCTCCGCCACCGGTGCGGGGGCAGTCACCGGCTCCGGCATCTCCTTCGTGGACGCGGGCGCCCGCTTCACCGCTGCCTCCGCCCGCCGCCGTGCCCGTACCGCCCTCCAGCGGGCCACCGTGCCCAGGACGAACACGGTGAGGACCACGAGGATCATCAGCTGGCCGATGAACAGGCCCCAGAAGAGGCCGTAGCCGGAGAGTTCGGCGGGCGGGGTGTCGTGCCAGGCGCCGGGGATGTCGTGCGGTTCGGCGATGAGGTGGCGCATGGCGAGCGGGGTGCGCGCGAAGGAGAGGCCGGACGGCCAGTGACCGTGGGCGAAGAGGCCCGCGAGGCCGGTGGCCGTCCACACCATCGCCGTCATGCCGAGGAGGAACGCGAGCACCCCGACCAGCAGTCCGTCCGGGATCCCGCCGCTTGGCCCGCCGTCGTGCCCGCGCCGCTCGTCCGGTCTCACGCGTCCCCCTCCTGCCGTTCCTACGCCACCGTCGACTCGGAGTCCCCGACGTGCTGCTCCACGAAGGCCGCCGCCCGCTCCTCGGCCTCCCGTTCGGCGGCGCGCAGGGCGTCGTCGGCGAGGTCGGCGGACGACTCGGTCATCGCGCGGTCGGTGAAGACCAGCGGGCGTTCCGTCTCGGTGATCAGGTGTTTGACCACCTGGACGTTGCCGTTGACGTCCCAGACCGCGATGCCCGGGGTGAGCGTCGGGATGATCTCCACGGCCCACCTGGGCAGGCCGAGCACCCGGCCCGTGGCCCGCGCCTCGTCCGCCTTCTGGGCGTAGATGGTGCGGGTCGAGGCCATCTTCAGGATCGCCGCCGCCTCCTTCGCCGCCGCTCCGTCCACCACGTCGGACAAGTGGTGGACGACCGCGACGAAGGACAGGCCGAGGCGTCGGCCGAACTTCAGCAGCCGCTGGAACAGCTGCGCCACGAAGGGGCTGTTGATGATGTGCCAGGCCTCCTCGACCAGGAAGATGCGCTTCTTCCGGTCGGGGCGGATCCAGGTGTGCTCCAGCCACACGCCGACGATCGCCATGAGGATCGGCATGGCGATGGAGTTGCGGTCGATGTGGGACAGGTCGAACACGATGAGCGGGGCGTCCAGGTCGATGCCGACGGTCGTCGGGCCGTCGAACATGCCGCGCAGGTCACCGTCGACCAGACGGTCGAGGACCAGCGCGACGTCCAGGCCCCACGCCCGGACATCGTCTATGGCGACGTTCATCGCCTCCGCCGACTCCGGTTCCGGGTGGCGGAGCTGATCGACGATGTCGTTCAGGACCGGCTGGCGTTCGACGATGGTCTCGTTGACGTAGGCGTGCGCGACCTTCAGGGCGAAGCCGGAGCGCTCGTCGAGGCCGTGCCCCATGGCGACCTCGATGATGGTGCGCAGCAGCGCCAGCTGGCCCGTCGTGGTGATGGACGGGTCGAGCGGGTTGAGCCGGATGCCGTGGTCCAGAGCGGCCGTCGGGTCCAGCCGGATGGGCGTTATGCCGAGCTCCTGCGCGATGAGGTTCCACTCGCCGACGCCGTCCTCGCCCTGTGCGTCCAGGACGACGACCTGGCGGTCGCGGAAGCGGAGCTGGCGCAGGACGTACGTCTTCTCCAGCGCCGACTTGCCGTTGCCGGACTCGCCGAGGACCAGCCAGTGGGGGGCCGGGAGCTGCTGGCCGTAGAGCTGGAAGGGGTCGTAGATGTAGCCCTTGCCGGAGTAGACCTCGCGGCCGATGATGACGCCGGAGTCGCCGAGGCCGGGCGCGGCGGTCGGCAGGTACACCGCCTGCGCCTGGCCCGTGGACGTGCGCACCGGCAGCCGGGTCGTCTCGACCTTCCCGAACAGGAAGGACGTGAAGGCGTCGGTGACGACGGACAGCGGATCCCGCATCTTCAGCTCAGCCCCTACCTACGAATGCCGGTGGCGAACGGGAGAGTGTTCACGAACGCGCGGTGGTGCTCGCGGTCGCACCACTCCAGCTTCAGGTACGACTTTCCGGCCGAGGCCCGTATCGTCCGCTTGTCGCGGGCCAGGGCCTCGGGCGTGCGGGAGGAGACGGTGATGTAGCCGACCAGGTTGACGCCCGCGGCGCCGCTGGCGAGGTCCTCGCCGCGCTGGTCGAGACGGCTGTGCGCGGCGATGTCGCGCGGGTCGACGGTGCGGTTCATCTTGGCGGCGCGGGAGGCCTCCGCCTCGTCGTTGGTCTTCTCGGTCAGCATGCGCTCGATGGCGACCTCGGTGGGCTCGAGGTCCATCGTGACGGCGACGGTGCGGATCACGTCCGGGGTGTGGACGAGCAGCGGCGCGAGGAAGTTCACGCCGACCGGGGTCATCGGCCACTCCTTGACCCAGGCGGTGGCGTGGCACCAGGGGGCGCGGGTGGCGGACTCGCGGGTCTTGGCCTGGAGGTACGTGGGCTCCGTGGCGTCCAGCTCGGCCGGCCAGGCGTTGCGCCGGGACATCGCCTGGATGTGGTCGATCGGGTGGTCCGGGTCGTACATGGAGTGGATCAGCGAGGACAGCCTGCTCTGGCCGAGCGGCTGGCGTACGCGGATGTCGGCCTCCTGGAGCCGGGAGCAGATGTCGGTCAGCTCACGGGCCATGACGACGGCGAGGCCCGCGTCCCGGTCGACGCGGCCGCCGCCCTGGCTGCGCATGGCGCGGGCCATGGTGTTGGCCTCGGCGGCGAGTTCGCGGTTGTAGTGCATGCAGGCGACCAGGTAGGCGCGGTGCTGCTCGCTGCTGGTCGACACCATGGACTGCAGCTGGTCGTACGACTGCTGGAGCCAGGCGGGCGCCCTGTCGTCGCCGCGGACGGCGACGTCCTTGGCGTGCGCGTCCGGGTCGGCGGGGAGGGTGCGGGCGAGCATCTGGATGCGGGTGACGAAGCCGTCGCCGTTGGCCACGTGCTTGAGCAGGGTGCCGAAGCGGTCGACGAGGGCCTCCTGGTCCTCGGAGTCGCGCAGGCCGACGCCGGGGCCCTCGATCTCGATGGCGGCGGTGACGGTCTTGCGGTCCGCGTGCAGCAGCACGGCGATCTCGTCCGGGCCGAACGGCGCGGCGAGCCAGGTGATCCTGCCGATGCCGGGCGGCGGGCCGACCTCGATCTCGCGGCCGTCGAGCCGGGTGCCGGCCTCGATGACGCCGGAGCGGTAGGTGGCGCCGCGGCGCAGGGTGCGCTTGTAACTGCGGTTGATCTCGAACCACTTGTAGAACGTGCGGTGCTTGTACGGCACGTACACGGCGGCGAGCGCGAGCATCGGCAGGCCCGCCAGCAGCACGATCCGCACGGACAGGACGGGGACGAGGAGCCCGCACATCATGCCGAGGAACGCGCCGATGACGATGAGCGCGATCTCACCGGTCTCGCGATTGCGGCCGACGATCGCGTTCGGCCGGGCGCGGCCGATCAGATACGTACGGCGGGGCGTGACCGTGGGGGACAGATGGGACTCGGTCGTCAACGCCCTTCACCTCCCGTGCGGTTGTTGCTGCTGTTGCGGGTGCCGGCGTGCGGGGTGTTCACCGGGCTGCCCGTCCGGGGCGGGGGCGCGGCGGCGGATCCGCCGCCGCCCGAGGGCCGGGAGCTGTGCGCGGCGACTCCCCCGGAGGCGGGGTTGGACGGGCGGGGTGCGGAGGACTGGCCGCCCCCGCCGCCGTGGTTGTCGGCGCGCGTGCTGTGGGTCTTGATGCCCTGGGCGACCAGGGTGGCGGGGGAGCTGATGACGGCGGCGGCCTTGCCTTCGGCGCCCTGCATGATGCGGTTGTTGCGGGAGCCGGCGATCTCGTCGCCGAAGCCGGGGACGAAGCGGTAGATCATCGCCGAGGCGAAGATGGCGAGCAGGATGATCGCGAGGCCGGAGACGACGGCGGAGAAGGCGTCCGGGCCGTCGTCGGCGGAGAGCGCGCCGGCCAGGCCGAGCACGATCACGATGACCGGCTTCACCATGATCACGGCGATCATGATGCCCGCCCAGCGGCGGACGTGGCCCCACAGGTTCTTGTCGACGAGGCCCGCGTAGACGACGGTGCCGAGGAGCGCGCCGACGTAGAGCAGGGCGGCGCGGATCACCAGTTCCAGCCAGAGGACGCCGGCGGCGAGGATCGACACCAGGGAGACGACGATCAGCATGATCGGTCCGCCGCCGATGTCGTTGCCCTTCTCCAGGGCGGCGGAGAACGTCCCGAAGAACGTGTCCGTCTGGTCGCCGGTCGCCTTCGCCAGCACGTCGGTGACGCCGTCGGTCGCGGAGACGACGGTGTACAGGATCAGCGGGGTGAAGGCGGAGGCGAGGACGGTCAGCCAGAGGAAGCCGATCGCCTCGGACAGGGCGGTGGTCAGCGGCACGCCGCGGACGGCCCGCTTGGCGACCGCCAGCAGCCAGAGGAGCAGGGTGAGGATCGTCGACGCGGCGAAGACGACGGCGTACTGCTGGAGGAACGTGTCGTTGGTGAAGTCCACCTTCGCGGTGTCCTCGACGGCGGCGCTGAGCTGCTTGACCGTCCAGGACGCGGCGTCGGCGCAGCCGCGGGCGAGGGAGCCGAGGGGGTCGAGGGCGGTGGTGGGGTCGTTGAAGGTGGAGCGCCCTCCACCGCCGCCTCCGCCGGAGCCGCCTTCGCCTCGTTCGCAGTAGTCCTTGGCGGGGCCGACGATCAGGTCGCAGTTGTCGTCCGACGGGGTCGGCGAGGGTGTGGGCGCCGCCATGGCGCGGGTGGCCGCCATGAGCAGCGCGGCCTGCACGGCTGTGACGGCCGTGGCCAGCTTGAGTACGCGGCGCGGGCTACCGGGCATAGGTGAAGCCTCCGTACTCCTGGACGGCCTTGGCCATCTCCTCGGCGGTGGACGCCTTGTCGTCCCCGGGGACGGGCGCGGGGCCGTCCTTCTGCGCGAAACTGTCGACCTTCCAGTCGCCGTCGGCCCAGCGCAGCTGCAGCGTCATGGTGAACCAGTCGCTGGTGACCGGGTTGGTCGTCTTCTCGCCTGCCGTGCCGAACACACCGGAGCACCAGACGTCGACGTCGGCCTCCGTGTCCGAGTAGCCGGTGACTTTGGTGCCGATCGGCATGGTGCGGGACACGTAGGTCTCGCCCGGAGCGGCGTTGCCGTTCTCGTCCAGGCCGATGCTGCTCAGGAACTCCTTGGAGTAGGCCTTGTCGAACCGGTCCTCGAGGGACGCCTGCTTGTCGGCCACGAAGACCTGGCGGACGATCTCGGCGCGCCGGTCCGGCTTGAGGATGTCGGCGGAGACGAGCGCCACCGCGTAGTTGGCCGCCGCACTCTCCGCCCCCTGCCGGTCGTGGGCGAAGCCCGCCGGGATGCCGGACGCGCCCGCCGTGACGGGCTTCTCGCCTGTCGGGGCCGTTGCCGCCGCCTTCGGCGCGTCGCCGCCCTCCTCCGCGTCGGAATCCCCGCCTCCACGGTTCGCGAAGGCGATCGCCGCGATGAGGAGGACCACCACGCCCACGACGGTGACCAGGCTGCGCGACGACGACCGGCCGTTTCTGCGCGCGCCGCCGTACGGGTCGCCGCTCGCTTCGGGCAGGCGGGTGCGGGTCCGGCCCGTGTCGTCTCCGAGACTCATGCCGCGTACGCCCCCTCAGCGTCGTGCGGGAACACCTCGTACTCCGTGTACTCCACGTACGACGGTAGCCGTACCGGCCGCCGCTCGGGCGTGGTGTGGTGACTGGACATCAGGGAAACGCAACCTCAGCCGGTGGGCACGACGGGCGGGTGGGATGGAGGGGGCCGGGCGTGCCCGGTCGGGACCGATGGTGCGGGATCAGACGGCCATGCCGTACACGATGGTGAACAGGGTGCCGAGCGAGCCGATGATGAAGACGCCCGTGAGCCCCGCGATGATGAGGCCCTTGCCCTGTTCGGCGCTGAACGTGTCCCTCAACGCGGTGGCGCCGATGCGCTGTTTGGCCGCCCCCCAGATGGCGATGCCGAGGCAGAGGAGGATGGCGACGGCCATGACCACTTCGATCATCACCTTGGCCTCGTTGCCCAGGCTGCCGAAGGGGCCCCAGTCCGGAGCGATCCCGCCGATGATGGTGTTGATGTCTCCCTCGTCGGCCGCAAAGAGCATGTAAGTCACCGCCCCTGTATGGGTAGTTCCGCATCCTCTGCGGGGGTGCAGAGGTCAGGCCTCATTGTCGCCGACGATGACGCCGTCGTATGTCGACTTGGCGTCATCTGTTGGCGGGTTTCGTGGGAATAGCTTGCCACCGGCGCGCGCCGGACTCCGGGAGGGGCGCGCTCCGAAGGGTGAAGAGTCGTATCGTCACTCTGTGTATCACGCTGCGTAACCCCGGGCAATGAAGCGCGGCTCGCCCCGGTGGCGTGGACCGTGCATGTCGTCGTATCTGATCACTTCCGTTCGGCCGTCGCGCCTCTACACTGTCGGGCGGCGGCGGACTGCCGGATGGTGAGGGGTGGTTGACGGTGCGTAAGGTGTGGGTCGGTGCGACTCTTGCCGTCGGATCCGCGCTCGCCTTCGTGATGCTGCTCGTCGTCGGGGTGTATGTCGTCGCCGGGAACCTGGTGAACGGGGTGGGCGGCGGCGCCGCCAAGTCGCTGGCCAAGGGCAGTGTGCCGGCGGCCTATCAGCAGCTCGTCTCCCGCTGGGGCAATCTCTGTCCCGCCATCAACCCGGCGCTGCTCGCCGCGCAGCTCTACCAGGAGAGCGGGTTCAACCCGCGGGCGCAGAGCCAGGCCGCCGCGCAGGGCATCGCGCAGTTCATCCCCGGCACCTGGGCCGTCCACGGCATCGACGGCGACGGGGACGGGGACCGTGACGTGTGGGACCCGGCGGACGCGATCCCGTCCGCGGCGACCTACGACTGCGCGCTCGCGTCCTACGTGAAGGACGTCGGCGGGGATCTGACCGAAAACATGCTCGCCTCGTACAACGCGGGGGCGTACGCGGTCATCAAGTACGGGGGTGTGCCGCCGTACGAGGAGACGCGGAACTATGTGAAGCGGATCCGCGAACTGGAGAAGAGCTTCGCGGCGCCCGTGGGGCGGGTGGACCCGTCGCGGCAGGCCGCCGGGGCCATCGCGTTCGCGCAGAAGAAGCTCGGCACTCCCTATCTCTGGGGCGGCAACGGCACCGCTGACCAGGGCGGACGCTTCGACTGCTCGGGTCTGACGAAGGCCGCGTACGAGAGTGTGGGGATCACGCTGCCGCGTGTGGCGAACGACCAGTACAACGCGGGTCCGCATCCGGACCGGGACGAGCTGCTGCCGGGTGATCTGGTGTTCTTCTCGGACGACCTGACCAATTCGCGGGCCATCCGGCATGTGGGTATTTATGTCGGCGGCGGGTACATGATCGACGCGCCGCGTCCCGGTGCGGTGATCCGATTCGACCCGATCGACACTCCTGACTACTTTGGTGCCACCCGGGTCACGGAAGATGGCGCGAAAGCGCTCCCCACGACGGTGTGAGCGGAGCGACAGACACCCCCCTGAGCTGCGAGAACGCATCTCTCTTCGATAACGTCTGCGTGATCTTTCGGTGGAGTGCGGAACGGATCGGCGCAGGCCGTGCGTTCCTGTTCTCGTAGCCGAGCGGACGAGCGGATCTACAGACCACGGGGGTGGCAGAACGGCGCGCGTCCGTGCGCCGGACGACATGACGAAGGGGCCGCAGCACCATGGCTGGACTCGCCGATTCCGGGTCGAACCCCGACGTCGACCTGCTCTACGACATCAACGGCCTCGCGAAGGCCGCCCCGCCGTGGTTCGACCACGTCATGGAGTTCGTCGGTGAGTACGGGGTGCTCTTCGGCCTCGTCGCGATGGTGCTCTGGTGCTGGTGGGGCGTGCGCAGGCGTGGCGGACCTGACGCCCCGTCATCGGTGGCGGCCCTGGCGTGGGCCCCGCTCGCGGCGGGCGTCGCGGTCCTGGTGAACGTGCCGATCCGCGGATTCGTCGAGCGGCCGCGGCCGTTCAACGACCACGAGGGGCTCGAGGTGCTCGTCGACGGCAAGAACGACTTCTCCTTCGTGAGCGACCACGCGACGCTCTGCATGGCGCTGGCGGTGGGTCTGTTCCTGGCCAACCGGCGCTTCGGCCTCGTCGCGCTGGTGCTGGGCCTGATCGGCGGCTTCATCCGCGTCTACATGGGTGTGCACTACCCGACCGACGTGGTGGGCGGACTGGCGCTCGGCACCGCGGTCGCGCTGCTGCTGTCGCCGCTCGCGATGGCGCTGCTGACGCCGCTGATGCGCGCGGTGGAGCGGTCGCCGAAGGCCGGCTGGCTGGTGTCCGCCCGGCCGCAGGGCCAGCGCCGGCGGGTGGCCGAGCGCAGCGGCGGCGGGGCTGCGGGCGCCGGTCCCGAGGAGCGGGACCTGGCGGCCTGACGACGTCGCACGAGGGCCCGTGACCTCCGTCCCCTTAAGGGGCGGGCGGTCACGGGCCCTTCGTCCGTCCGGCGCTCCAAGGGCATGCCGGCAGGCCGACCTCAGAGGGTCTGCGGGGTGGTGAAGACCCGGTCCGGGTCGTACTGCCGTTTCAGGCGGGACAGGCGCGGGGCGGCGTCGCCGTAGTAGGCGCGGCGCCAGTCGGCCAGGTCGGGGTCGGTGTAGTTCTGGTAGGCGGCGCCTGACGCGTGCGGGCGCAGCGCCTCGTGAGTGGCCGTCAGCCAGTCCCGGACCTCCCTGCCGTCCAAGCTGTCGGGGTGCCAGGACGCGAGGTACTGGGCCAGCACGCGGGAGCGGCGGTGCACGAACGCCGTCGCGGTGGGCGCGACCCGGTTGACGGCGCCGCCGAGAGCGGTGAGCGCGATGCTCGCCGAGCCGCCGCGGGCCGCCCGGATCCGGTCCAGCAGGGTGGCGATCCCGGCGTCGTCGAGGGGGCGGTCGTAGAAGTCGGAGCGTGCCGCGTACGTCTCGCGGGACAGGGCGCCCTCGGGGCTGCGGCCGGGCGTGCTGCCGGGCAGGGTGCACCGGTCGCCGGCGAACGACGTGCAGCCCGCGTACAGCTCCATCGACTCCTGGTACGAGCGGCGGCGCAGCAGGACGTTGTTCGCGGAGGCGCCGATGCGGTCGGCGAGCCGGTCGACGGCGTTCTGCAGCTCGCCGTAGGTGCCGAGGGAGAAGGCGGCGACGGAGACGGAGGGTCCGGCTCCGGTGTTCTCCAGGTGGAGGGAGGACCAGATCTCGTCGGGCTGGTCGGGGCCCCACTCCTGCCAGGCCGCGACCACGGCGGCCGCCCGCTCCCACGGCCAGGTCAGATAGCCGGTGACACTCCGCGGGGCGGGGTGGGTGCGGAAGCGGAACTCGGTGACGACGCCGAACTGGGCGTTGCCCGCGCCGCGCAGCGCCCAGAACAGGTCCGGGTGCTCGGATCCCGAGGCGGTGAGCTGTCTGCCGTCTGCGGTGACCAGGGTGGCCTCGGTGAGGCTGTCGCAGGTCAGGCCGTAGGCGCGGGAGGTGACGCCGTGGCCGCCGCCGAGGGTGAGGCCGGAGATGCCGACGGTGGGGCAGGAGCCGCCGGGGACGGTGAGCCCGCGGGCGGCGAGGGCGCGGTAGACGTCGATCAGCTTGGCGCCGGCGCCGACGACGGCCGTGTCACCCTCGACGCGGATGTGGGCCAGGCCGGACACGTCGACGATCAGCCGCCCGTCGCCGGAGGACCAGCCGGCGTACGAGTGGCCGCCGCCCCGGACGGCGAGCGGGACGGCGTGCTCACGGGCGTGGGTGAGGGCGGTGCGGATGTCGTCGGCGTGCCGGACGTAGGCGACGGCGGCGGGCCTGAGGGTGTCGAAGCGGGTGTTGTAGAGGCGGTGCGCGGTGGTCCAGTCGGCGTCGCCGGGGCGCACCAGGCGGCCGTCGAGGTGCCCGGCCAGGGCGGTCCAGTCGGCGGGCGTCGCGGGGCGCGGGGTGCTGGAACGCGTGGGGGAGGACGGGGCACGCGGGGTCGGCCGCGTCGGCCGGGGTTCCGAGGGCGTGCACGCGGACGCGGTGAGCGCGGCGGTGCCGGCGACGAAGGTGCGGCGGTTCACGGGCGGCCTTCCGGACGTCGGGTGGGGGGACGGCCTGTCACGGCACCCGGGAGCGGCGGACCGCGGGAGGTCTCAGGACCGGGTGCCGGGCCATTCTCGGCACCTGGCGGGGGCCGCGTCACTCCCCCGTGTGGTTTTCGGCGTCCCTGCGGGCCAGGCTCCTGGCCCTGCGGGCCGGGCCGCGCCATCCGCAGCTGCAGCGGGCGGTGCAGAAGGGCCCCTGCTCGGTGGTGGTCGTGCGGTGGGGCCGGGACTCCGGCGCGTCGTCCTGGTGCGGCACGCCGTCCACGGTAACGCCCGCCGGGCCGCGTGACGGGGCCCCTGACCCGTCGTTAACGCCACTGACAGCGGCCCGTGTCGGACGGAGCGGGGGTATACGGGGATGGCGCGATCGAGACAGCACAGGCGCACGCACGGCATGACGGCCGTGGCCGGGGTCGTCTGCTGTCTCGGGCTCGGCCTCGGCGCCGCCGGGTGCGCGGGCGGCGACGCCGTCGCGCAGGGGCCGCCCGCCGGTGATCCCGTGCAGGTGCTGCGCACGGCCGCCGACGCGCTGGTGGAGGCCGGCACCTCCCAGACGCGCACCTCGCTGGAGATGGCCGCCGGGGGCACCCGGGTCACCATCCGGGGCGAGGGGGTCTACGACTACCGTAGGCGGCTCGGGCGGCTGAACGTGCGGCTGCCGCAGGACCCCGCGGGCGCCGCCGACCGCCGGCCGATCACCGAACTGCTCGCCCCCGGCGCGCTGTACATGAAGAACCGGGGCGCCGGGGTGCCCGCCGACAAGTGGGTGCGGGTGGACACGGCGACGCTGTCCGACGGGAACCTGGTCACCGGCGGGGCGACCGATCCGTTCGCCGCGGCCGAGGTGCTGCGCGGGACCCTCTCGGCGGAGTTCGTGGGGCGGACGGAGGTGGCCGGGGCGCGGGTGCGGCACTATCGCGGCACCGCCGACCTGGACGCGGCCTCGCAGGCGGCGTCGGAGGTCAACCGGGGTCCGCTGGGCGCGGCGGCGAAAGGGTTCGCCACGGCGCGGGTGCCGTTCGACGTGTACCTCGACGACGAGGGGCGAATCCGCAAGATCCGGCACCGGTTCAGCTTCGTGAACGGCGAGCGGCACGAGCCCGTCGCGGTCGCCTCCACCACCCTGCTGTACGACTTCGGCGCCCCCGCCGACGTGCGGCTTCCTGCGGACGAGGACATCTACGCCGGGCGGATCGCCCAGGAGTGACGGCGCCGGCGGGCGGGGACGGGACCGGCAGTGGCCGGGCCGAACTAGCCCTTCCGTGCCATGCGCGGTCCGTAGGGCGCTCCCTACTCTAGGAAGTCGGTGACGACAGAGTGAGGTGAGGCGCGTGGCTCCGCTCGGGAGGGGGACGGTTCCGGTCCAGGATCACGTGGCGCTCGCCGAGATCGAACTGTGCGGCGAGCTGATCATCGCCGCGTCCAACGCCGAGGACCGGCTCAGCCTGGAGAGCATCGACGAGGTGCTGCGGGTGGCCGAGACGCGGACGGACACCGCCGGAGGCTCCAGGCCCCGGCCCCCACGGTCCTGACCGGTCAGGTCCGCAGCATGCGGGCGATGGCCTGCGTGGCCTCCTTGACCTTCGCGTCGATCTCGTCGCCGCCCTTGACGGCCGCGTCCGCGACGCAGTGGCGCAGGTGCTCCTCCAGCAACTGCAGCGCGAACGACTGCAGCGCCTTCGTGGAGGCGGACACCTGGGTGAGTATGTCGATGCAGTAGACGTCCTCGTCGACCATCCGCTGCAGTCCGCGGATCTGGCCCTCGATGCGGCGCAGCCGCTTGAGGTGCTCCTGCTTCTGGTGGTGGTAGCCGTGGATGCCCCGGTCGTGATCGGTCACGATGTCCGTTACGTCCGTCACATCCTCGGTGTCCGGGGCGCCCGTCGCGAGTGAGGTGTCCACGGCGTCGTCCGCGTTCGGTGAGGAGGGCGCGTGCGCGCCGGTTCCGGTGGTGGTCATCGCGTCCTCCTGGTGTCCTGATGGGCGCTATATACCCCTGGTGGGTATATGGTACCGAACTTCGCCGGTCCGCGGACGGCCCGTCCGCGCCGGTCACGGGATCCGCCCGGCCGCACCCGCCGCCCCCGTACTCATCACTCTGTCCGATGGGCGACACTGGGGGGCGGCCGTTATTGGTGGCCGGATGATGTGCCTAGCATCAGCCTGACCGAAACCGACGCATACCGAGGACCCCACGTGCGCTTTCGTCTGACCCCCAGGGAGACGAGCTTCTACGACATGTTCGCCGCGTCCGCGGACAACATCGTCACGGGCTCCAAGCTCCTGATGGAACTGCTCGGGGCGGACACCTCCGCCAGGGCCGAGATCGCAGAGCGTATGCGGGCCGCGGAACACGCAGGTGACGACGCCACGCACGCGATCTTCCACCAGCTGAACTCCTCGTTCATCACGCCGTTCGACCGCGAGGACATCTACAACCTGGCGTCCTCCCTCGACGACATCATGGACTTCATGGAGGAGGCCGTCGACCTGGTCGTCCTCTACAACGTCGAGGAACTGCCCAAGGGCGTCGAGCAGCAGATCGAGGTCCTGGCGCGGGCCGCGGAGCTCACCGCCGAGGCCATGCCGCACCTGCGGACCATGGAGAACCTCACCGAGTACTGGATCGAGGTCAACCGGCTGGAGAACCAGGCCGACCAGATCCACCGCAAGCTGCTCGCCCACCTCTTCAACGGCAAGTACGACGCGATCGAGGTGCTGAAGCTCAAGCAGATCGTGGACGTGCTGGAGGAGGCGGCGGACGCCTTCGAGCACGTCGCGAACACGGTGGAGACCATCGCGGTCAAGGAGTCCTGAGCCCTTCATGGACACCTTCGCTCTGATCCTGACCGTCGGGGTCGCGCTCTTCTTCACCTACACCAACGGCTTCCACGACTCGGCCAACGCCATCGCCACGTCCGTCTCCACGCGTGCGCTGACGCCCCGCGCGGCGCTCGCCATGGCGGCCGTGATGAACCTGGCCGGCGCCTTCCTGGGGTCCGGGGTCGCCAAGACCGTCAGTGAGGGGCTGATCGAGACGCCCGAAGGGTCGACGGGGATGGGAATCCTCTTCGCGGCCCTGATCGGCGCCATCGTCTGGAACCTCATCACCTGGTACTTCGGTCTGCCCTCCTCGTCGTCCCACGCCCTGTTCGGCGGCATGGTCGGCGCCGCGCTGGCCGGCGGGACGACGGTGTACTGGAACGGCGTCCTCGACAAGATCGTCATCCCCATGTTCGTGTCACCGGTCATCGGTCTGATCGCCGGTTACCTGGTGATGACGGTGATCCTGTGGATGTTCCGGCGGGCCAACCCGCACAAGGCGAAGCGCGGCTTCCGCATCGCCCAGACGGTGTCCGCGGCCGGCATGGCCCTCGGCCACGGCCTCCAGGACGCCCAGAAGACCATGGGCATCGTGGTGATGGCCCTGGTCATCGCCGACGTCGAGGAATTCGGCGACCCGATCCCGGTGTGGGTGAAGATCGCCTGTGCGCTGATGCTGTCGCTCGGCACCTACGCGGGCGGCTGGCGCATCATGCGCACCCTCGGCCGGAAGATCATCGAGCTGGACCCGCCGCAGGGCTTCGCCGCCGAGACCACCGGCGCGTCGATCATGTTCGGCTCCGCGTTCATCTTCCACGCGCCGATCTCCACCACCCATGTGATCACCTCCGCGATCATGGGCGTGGGCGCCACCAAGCGGGTCAACGCGGTCCGCTGGGGCGTCGCCAAGAACATCGTCCTCGGCTGGTTCATCACCATGCCGGCCGCCGCCCTGGTGGCCGCGGCCTGCTTCGGACTGGTGCATCTGGTCGCGCTGTAGCGGCGCGCCGGCACCTGCGCGTGGAAGGGCCCGCCCCCCGATGAGCGGGGGCGGGCCCTTCGTGCCTCGCGGCGGCACCGCCATGCAGCGTCGCGAGGAGCCGGGTCAGCCGAAGCGGCCGGAGATGTAGTCCTCGGTGGCCTGGACCGACGGGTTGGAGAAGATCCGCTCCGTGTCGTCGATCTCGATCAGCTTGCCGGGCTTGCCGACCGCCGCCAGGTTGAAGAACGCCGTGCGGTCCGAGACGCGCGCCGCCTGCTGCATGTTGTGCGTCACGATGACGATCGTGAAGCGCTCCTTCAGCTCGCCGATCAGGTCCTCGATGGCGAGGGTGGAGATCGGGTCAAGGGCGGAGCAGGGCTCGTCCATCAGCAGCACGTTCGGCTCGACCGCGATGGCCCGTGCGATGCACAGGCGCTGCTGCTGGCCGCCGGAGAGGCCCGAGCCGGGCTTGTTCAGCCGGTCCTTGACCTCGTTCCACAGGTTGGCGCCCCTGAGCGACTTCTCGACGACGTCGTCCAGCTGGGACTTGCGGTACTTCCCGTTCAGGCGCAGGCCCGCCGCCACGTTGTCGTAGACCGACATGGTGGGGAACGGGTTCGGGCGCTGGAAGACCATGCCGACCTCGCGCCGCACGGCCACCGGGTCGATGCCCGCGCCGTAGAGGTTCTCGTCGTCGAGCATGACCTTGCCGTCGACCCTGCCGCCCGGGGTCACCTCGTGCATGCGGTTGAGGGTGCGCAGGAAGGTCGACTTGCCGCAGCCGGACGGTCCGATGAAGGCCGTCACGGAGCGGGGCTCGATGGTCATCGAGATGTCCTCGATGGCCAGGAAGGATCCGTAGTAGGCGTTGAGGCCGCTGACGTCGATGCGCTTGGCCATGGGTATCACTGCTTCTTTCGGGTCGCCGACTGTGCGGGGGAGCCGGTCAGCGACCGGTCTTCGGGGCCTTCCAGCGGGCGATGCCGCGGGCCACCAGATTGAGGATCATGATGAACGCGATGAGCGTCAGGGCCGCCGCCCAGGCACGGTCGTACGCCGCCTCGGAGCCGTTGGTGTACTGCAGGTAGATGTACATCGGCAGGGAGGCCTGCGGGTCCTGGAACGGGTTGGCGTTGATGAAGTTCGTGCCCCACACCAGGAGCAGCACGGGGGCCGTCTCGCCGGTGATGCGGGCGATCGCGAGCATCACGCCGGTGGTGATGCCGCCGACGGACGTCGGCAGGACCACCTTGAGGATGGTGCGCCACTTGGGGACGCCGAGGGCGAGGGACGCCTCGCGCAGCTCGTTGGGGACGAGCTTGAGCATCTCCTCCGTGGAGCGCACCACCACCGGGATCATCAGGATGGACAGCGCCATCGACCCGGCGAAGCCGGAGTAGCCCATGCCGAGGATCAGGATCCACAGGCTGAGGACGAACAGGCCCGCGACGATGGACGGGATGCCCGTCATCACGTCGACGAAGAAGGTCACGGCCTTCGCCAGCCGGCCGCGGCCGTACTCGACCAGGTAGATCGCGGTGAGCACGCCGACCGGCACGGAGATCGCGGTGGCCAGGCCGACCTGCTCCAGCGTGCCCAGCAGGGCGTGGTAGATGCCGCCGCCCGGCTCGGAGTCGGCGACCACGCCCATCGAGTGCGTGAGGAAGTAGCCGTCGAGAACCTCGATGCCCCGCTTGACCGTCTCCCAGGTCAGGGACGCGAGCGGGATGACCGCCAGCAGGAACGCCACCCACACCAGGCTGGTCGCGGTGCGGTCCCGGGCCTGGCGGCGCCCCTCGACCTTGGCGGACACGGCGAACGAGCCGCCGACGAACAGCAGCGCCGCGATCAGCGCCCACTGGATGTCGCTGTGCAGCCCGGCCGCGGCGCTGATCCCGTACCCGAGCGCGGCGGAGGCGCCGGCGACGGCCCAGGGGAACCACTTCGGCAGGGTCGCCCCGCGCAGCGAGCCGGACCGGCGGGTGTCGTCGATCGTGTGGGTCATGCGTTGGCCCCCGAGTACTCCTTGCGGCGGGCGATGATCAGCCGGGCCGCGCCGTTGACCAGCAGCGTGATGACGAACAGCACGAGACCGGAGGCGATCAGCGCGTCCCGGCCCATCTCGGTGGCCTCGTTGAACTTGCCGGCGATGTTCTGGGCGAAGGTGCCGCCGCCCGGGTCGAGCAGGCTGGCGCTGATCGTGAAGCTCGGGGAGAGCACCATGGCGACGGCCATCGTCTCGCCGAGGGCGCGGCCGAGGCCCAGCATCGACGCGGAGATCACGCCGGAGCGGCCGAACGGCAGCACCGACATGCGGATGACCTCCCAGCGGGTGGCGCCGAGGGCCAGGGCGGCCTCCTCGTGCATCCGCGGGACCTGGCGGAACACCTCACGGCTGACGTTGGTGATGATCGGCAGGATCATCACCGCCAGCAGGATGCCGACGGTGAACAGCGAGCGCGGGGCGCCGTCGTTCCACTCCAGGATCCCGGTCCAGCCGAGGTAGTCGTCGAGCCAGCCGTACAGGCCGTCCAGGTGCGGCACCAGGACGAGGGCGCCCCACAGGCCGTAGACGATGGACGGGACGGCGGCGAGCAGGTCGATCACGTAGCCGATGGGGCCGCCGAGGCGGCGCGGGGCGTAGTGCGTGATGAACAGGGCGATCGCGACGGCGACCGGCACGGCGATCACCATCGCGACGACCGACGACACGACCGTGCCGAAGGCGAGGACGGCGATGCCGAACTCCGGCGGGAGGCCGCTGGGGTTCCACTCGAAGGTGGTGAAGAAGTTGGCCTCGTCCTTGGATATCGCGAGCGAGGCGCGGTAGGTGAGGAAGGCCGCGATGGCGGCCATCAGGACCAGGACGAGTATGCCGGACCCCCGGGACAGTCCGAGGAAGATCCGGTCGCCGGGGCGGGTGACGCTGCGCGCGGCTCGGGTGTCGGGGGGCGGCGCGGCCGGGCCGGGCGCCGGTGGTGCGGCGGGTTTCTGCGTGGTGATGTCCATCGGGTTCTCCGGTCTGCGGAGCCGCCGGGCGGCCGGACGGCTCGGTCGGAGCCGTCCGGAGCCCTCGGGGCTCCTGTGGGCGGTGCACCGGACGGTGCGGCCCGGCCCGGATCGGGCGCGGGCCGCACACTCGGGTCAGCTGAGGCTCGAGACCGTCTCGCGGACCTTGGTGATGATCTCCTGCGGCATCGGGGCGTAGCCCGCCTCGGCGAGCCGGCCCTGACCCTCCTCGGAGGCCATGTAGTTCAGGAAGGACTTGGTGGCGGGCAGGGTGTCGGCCTTGTTGCCCTTGTCGCAGACGATCTCGTACGTCACCAGGACGATCGGGTACGCGCCCTCGGCGGACGGGGTGTAGTCCAGCTCCAGGGCGAGGTCCTTGCCGGTGCCGACCACCTTGGCGGCGCCGATGGCGGCGGTGGCGTTCTCGATGGTCGCCTTCACCGGCTGGGTCGCCTCGGTCTTGATGTCGACGGTCTTGATGCCGTCCGAGGCGTAGGACAGCTCGAAGTACGAGATGGCGCCGGAGGTCTGCTTCACCTGCTGGGCGACGCCGGAGGAGCCCTGCGCGGACTGGCCGCCCTCGGCCTCCCAGGACTTGCCCGGCTCGTACGTCCAGTCCTTGGGCGCGGCGGCCTTCAGATACTTGGTGAAGTTGTCCGTGGTGCCGGACTCGTCGGAGCGGTGGAAGGCCTGGATCTTCAGGTCGGGAAGGTCCGCGCCGGGGTTGAGCTTGGCGATCGCCGGGTCGTTCCACTTGGTGATCTTGTTGTCGAAGATCTTCGCGAGGGTCGGGGCGTCCAGGGCGAGGGTGTCCACGCCGGGGACGTTGAAGCCGACCGCGATCGGGCCGCCGACCATGGGCAGGTCGATGCCCTGGCCGTCCGTGCACACCTTCTTCGACGCCTCGGCCTCGTCCGGCTTCAGCGCGGAGTCCGAGCCGGCGAACGCGGTCTGGCCCTGCGTGAACGCGGTGATGCCGGCGCCCGAGCCGGTCGGGTTGTAGTTGATCTGCACGTCCTTGCAGGCTGCGGTGTACTGCTTCACCCAGGCGTCGATGGCGTTCTTCTGGGCGGAGGAGCCGGACGCCTGGAGCTGGCCCTTGGCGTCGCCGCAGTCGATGTTCCCGGCCTGCGCGGCGGCGGAGGCGTCGCCGCCGCTGCTGTTGCCGGTGTCGTCGGAGCCGCACGCCGTGAGGGCCAGGGCGCCGGTGACGGCGAGAGCACCGAGAGCGAGGGCCCGCCGGTTCATGCGCTGAAGCTTCACTTGTGTTCCTTCCAGTGGCCGCCGTCCTGAATTCGGCGGCGTGCGAAGTGTGGTGAGGCGGTCCGCCTCGTCCTGTAAGGGTTCCTGTACGGGCGATCCGCACCGCGTAAGGCCGAAATTAGGCAGAAGAGGTGAAGCGGCCGAAGGGCGTACATGAACGAGGGGTGAACCCCTGAGGACGGTGCGGTGAGGCCGCGGCGCGGGCGGTGGCAGGTACGGCGCGGGCGGTGTCAGCGGGCCGGGCGGAGGGTGGCGAGGAGGGCGTCGACGAGACCGGCGTCCATCGGCGAGGTGAGGCGGCGGCGGGCCTCGTCCGGCGGGAGCCAGAGGATGCGGTCGACCTCTTCGTTGGGGGTGAACGTGCCGGAGACCGCCTCGGCCGCCCAGTAGCGGACCCGCTTGGGGCGGCCGTGCGCGAGATAGCGGGTGCTGGGCAGCTCGACGGACGGCACGGCGGTGTACCCGGTCTCCTCGGCGACCTCGCGCAGGGCGCCCGCGAGCGCGTCCTCGCCGCGCTCCAGCTTGCCCTTCGGCCAGGACCAGTCGTCGTACTTGGGCCGGTGGACCAGGCACAGCTCCAGCTCGCCGGTGACGGGCGAGCGGCGCCACAGGACGCAGCCGGCCGCCTCGATGGTGAGGGCGCCGTTCGCGGCGGGTGGGGTGGTAGGCACCGGGGGCCTCCCTGTTCCGGGGCGTTCTACGTCGTGCCGGCATGCGGCTGCTGCCAGGCACGCTGGAACGCGTACCGCGCCGCCTCCACCTCATGCCGCTGGCCGGCGTGGAGCACGCCCAGCGCGTACGCCGTCGCCGGGGCGATCCTCGGCGTGCGGGCCGCCTGCGCGGCGGCGGCCGCCGCCTCGGCGGCGTCCCGGTGCCGGTCCAGCGCCTCGCCCGCGGCGCGCAGCCGGGGGTCGCCGCCCGCGGCCGGGTCCAGCACCTCCTGGGCGTACCGGTGCAGCCTCAGCAGGAGCCGCACCTGGTGCCAGGGGGCGTCCTGCGGGTGCGGGGCGGGGTCGGGCGACAGGCCGTGCACCAGCGCCTCCGCGTTGTACGGACTCCCCGCGGTGACCAGCGGCAACGCGGCCACGGCGTCCACGAGCCGCTCCCGCGCGGCCTCGGCGAGCGGCCGCAGCTCGAGATTCGCGGCCCTGCCCGCCAACGGCACCTCACTGGCCAGCACGGCCACCTGATCGGCGACGGCGTGGAACCGCGCGGACCCGAGCGCCTGCAGCGCGGCGGAGTGCGCCCGCGTCCGGGCGAGGGTGAGCTGCCGCTCCAGGAGAGCGGCGGCTTTGGCGGCGCCCACGGCCAGGGGAACGCGGCCGGGGGCGGCGCCGGATCCGCCTTCGGGACGCGGTGCGACGGCGCGCCGGCCGTCCGGGGCCGGAACGGTGGCGGTCGCGGTGGGGGCGCGGCGGGGCGCTGCGGGGAGGGCCCCGGTCGCGCGGGCGGGGGCCGGGGTGCCGGACACGGAGGTCGCGGGCCGGGGCGCGTCCGGCGGGGTGGCGTCGGCGGGAAGGGGCACACCGGAAGTGCTGGGCGTTGACCGACGGGCCGAGGGGGGTGTCGGGGCCGCAGGGCCCGAGAGGTGGTGGAGGGCGTCCTGGAGGCGGGTCAGGCGGGTCGTGCAGGCGTCTTCCTGGGAGAGGGTGCCCGAGACCCAGGCCAGTTCCGGGCCCAGTCTCTGGGACCAGGCAGGGTCCAGGGCCGGCTGGAAGGTGTAGAGGCCCGCGCTGATGCGGCGGGCCGCGCGGCGCAGGGCGCGGGCCGCCTCCGCGGAGTCCTCCGGCGTCGCCGCGCCCCGGTTCAGGCGCAGCGCGCGGAGGAACTCGGTGGCCCTGGCCCGCAGATGGCGGGCCAGGACGTCCGCGGGATCAGGGTGCCGCTGTGCCACGCCGGCGCCTCCGGGCGTCAATGAGCATCTCCTGGATGTTCCGCAGGGGCTGGCCGTCCGCGTCCGTGGAGTGCCGCGTCCACTCGCCGTCCGGGCCGAGGTGCCAGGACGCCGTGGTGTCGGACATCCCCGTCTCCAGCAGCCGGTTGAGGGCGGCCCGGTGCGCCGGGTCGGTGACCCGCACCAGCGCCTCGATCCGCCGGTCGAGGTTGCGGTGCATCATGTCGGCGCTGCCGATCCACACCTCGGGCTCGCCGCCGTTGCCGAAGGCGAACACCCGGGAGTGCTCGAGGAAGCGGCCGAGGATGGACCGTACCCGCACGTTCTCCGACAGCCCCGGCACGCCGGGCCGGATCGCGCAGATGCCGCGCACCCAGATGTCGACGGGCACGCCCGCCTGGGACGCCCGGTAGCAGGCGTCGATGACGGCCTCGTCGACCATCGAGTTGACCTTGATGCGTACGTACGCGGGCCGCCCGGCGCGGTGGTGCTGCGCCTCCTTGTCGATCCGTGAGATCAGCCCGTCCCGCAGGGACTTGGGGGCGACGAGGAGCCGCCGGTAGGTCTCGCGCCGGGAGTAGCCGGAGAGGCGGTTGAACAGGTCGGAGAGGTCCGCGCCGACCTGCGGGTCCGCGGTGAGCAGCCCGAGGTCCTCGTACAGCCGGGCCGTCTTCGGGTGGTAGTTGCCGGTGCCGACGTGGCTGTACCGCCGGAGCGTCTCGCCCTCCTGACGGACCACCAGCGACAGCTTGCAGTGGGTCTTCAGGCCGACCAGGCCGTAGACGACGTGGCAGCCGGCCTCCTCCAGCTTGCGCGCCCACTTGATGTTGGCGTGCTCGTCGAAGCGGGCCTTGATCTCCACCAGGACGAGGACCTGCTTGCCGGACTCGGCGGCGTCGATGAGCGCGTCGACTATCGGGGAGTCGCCGGAGGTGCGGTACAGCGTCTGCTTGATGGCCAGCACGTCCGGGTCGGCCGCCGCCTGCTCCAGGAACGCCTGCACGGAGGTGGAGAAGGAGTCGTACGGGTGGTGCAGCAGCACGTCCTTGTTGCGCAGGGCGGCGAAGATGTCCGGCGCGGACGCGGACTCCACCTCCGCCAGGTCGCGGTGGGTGCCGGCGACGAACTTCGGGTACTTCAGCTCGGGCCGGTCCAGGCTGTGGATGCGGAACAGGCCGGTCAGGTCGAGGGGGCCGGGCAGCGGGTACACCTCGGCCTCGGAGATCTTCAGCTCGCGCACGAGGAGGTCCAGCACCTCGCGGTCGATGGACTCCTCCACCTCCAGGCGCACGGGCGGCCCGAAGCGGCGCCGCATCAGCTCCTTCTCCAGGGCCTGGAGGAGGTTCTCCGCGTCGTCCTCCTCGACCTCCAGGTCCTCGTTGCGGGTGAGCCGGAAGGCGTGGTGCTCCAGCACCTCCATGCCCGGGAACAGCTCCTCCAGGTGCGCGGCGATGACGTCCTCGACGGGGACGTAGCGGCCGGGGGAGGACTCCAGGAAGCGGGACAGCAGCGGCGGCACCTTCACCCGGGCGAAGTGCTTGTGCCCGGTGACCGGGTTGCGCACCACCACGGCCAGGTTGAGCGACAGCCCCGAGATGTACGGGAAGGGGTGCGCCGGGTCCACCGCGAGCGGAGTCAGCACCGGGAAGATCTGGTGCCGGAACAGGGTGAAGAGGCGGGCCTGCTCCTTCTCCGTGAGCTCGTTCCAGCGGACCAGGTGGATGCCCTCCTCCGCGAGGGCGGGGGCGACGTCCTCGTGGTAGCAGGCGGCGTGCCGCGCCATGAGCTCCCGGGAGCGGGCCCAGATCATCTCCAGCACCTCGCGCGGCTGGAGGCCGGACGCGGAGCGGGTGGCCACGCCGGTGGCTATGCGCCGCTTGAGTCCCGCCACCCGGACCATGAAGAACTCGTCCAGGTTGCTGGCGAAGATCGCGAGGAAGTTCGCCCGCTCCAGCAGCGGCGTCTCGGGATCCTCGGCCAGTTCGAGCACCCGCTCGTTGAACGCCAGCCAGCTGCGCTCGCGGTCGAGGAAACGGCCCTGCGGCAGCGGGGCGGCGCCGTCGGGCTGCGCCTCCTCGTAGCCGTCCAGGTCGGCGTCGATGTCGGGTTCCAGGTCGGACACCGTCCCGGCCACGGTGTGCGGCCGGTGCGCGGCGATGGAGCCCACGGAGGGCTGCGGGTGCTGGACCTGTGCCTGGGTGTTGGGCTGGCTCATGACCCCATTCTTCCGCGCGAGGGGCGTCGTGGGCGCGTCGGAAAACGCGGGTGGGAGCGGTGGTGGCTCTGAGGCGTCCCCGTACCGCCCGTTCACCCGGCGGGGTGAGGGCTCTGCCGCGGCGGGATGCATTCACCGAGCGTCGCAAGGCTGTCTGAATCCGTGGTTACGGCGACATGACGTCCAGGGCAGCGGGCGGTGGCCCACGGGGTGTTCACGACAAGGGGGGGCCGTGCCCCACGGGCACGGCCCCCCGGTACGCGGACGCGTCAGCCGCGCGCCGTCCCGGTCGTACGGCGCAGCACACGGAAGGCCGCGTACGTCAGCAGGCCGGCGACGGCGAGCAGGATGCCCGTGGCGACCAGCTGGAGCGGCCAGTAGTGCGAGGCGGGGTGCAGGTCGCGGTAGAAGGCGGTGGCGCCCATGTCGGCCAGGGTGTCGCGGCAGCTCTGCATCCGGCTGGTGAGGCACGGGGCCGCTGCCCGGCTGCCCCCGGCGGTCAGCACCCCTTCGCCGACGTGGAGGCCGCGCCCGAGCGGTCCCTCGTCCAGGGCGGTGACCCGGGTCACGGACGGCCACAGGTACGGCATTGCCGCGTGCACGGCGCCCCACAGCACGCCGACGGCGACCGCTGCGGCGGCCAGCGCGGCCGTCGCGCGGCGCAGCACCAGCCCGGCCAGCGCGCCCGCCGCGAGACCGGCCAGCGCCAGGCCCACGGGGACGGTGCCGTTGGCGTGGAAGGTGGCCGCGTCGTACCAGGACTTGGTGGTGTCGATGCGGTCCCTGCCCGTCGCCCAGGCCCAGCGGTGCAGGGCCGCCAGCAGACCGGTCCCGGCGACCGTGAGCACGGCCGGGAGGACCAGCCGGGACGCCAGCCAGCGGGCCGGGGAGACCCCCTGGGTCCAGGCGAGGCGGGCCGTGCCGGACTCCGTCTCGCGGCCCACGAGCGCGCCCCCGGCCCAGGCGGCCACCAGGAAGGGCACGGCCAGCACGGCGAACGTCACGTAGTTGTAGACGTCCTTGTAGAGCAGGATGGCGCTCTGGTCGTAGGAGCAGCGCGGGGTGAACCCGCAGGCGTTGTACGCCTTCCACGCCGCCGCGGACGCGTCGGTGAGAGGTCCGCCGAGCCACACCAGGGCCGCCGCGGTGAGCAGCACCAGCGCGCCGCCGCCGATCAGGGCCGGACGCTGCAGCCGGGCCAGCCAGCGCCACTGGCGGGGGACGCCGGCGGGGCGGGCGGCGGCGGGCGCGGCCGGGGTGGTGAGAGCGGCGGTCATACGGCGGCCTCCAGAATCTCGGGCGCGGGGGCCGGGGCCGGGGCCGCGGGGTTGCGCAGGTAGGACAGGACGAGTTCCTCGAGGGACGGCGTGTGGGCGCGCCAGTCGTCGGGGAGCGGGCCGGACGGGCGGATCACCGCGCTGAGCTGGCGGCCGGTGGTGCGGGACTCGACGACCTCGTGGGGGTCGAGGTCCGCGCCGGCGGTGGCGGTCACCCGGGTGTGGGCGGCCAGCAGGTCGTCGATCGCGCCGGAGAGCCGGACCTGGCCGCCGCCGACCAGCAGCAGGTGGTCGCAGGAGTCCTCCAGCTCGGCGACGACGTGCGAGGACATCACCACGGTGGTGCCGTGGGCGGCGGCCTCGCCCATCAGCAGACCCATCAGCTCGTGCCGCGCGAGCGGGTCGAGGTCGGCCATCGGCTCGTCCAGGAGCAGCAGTTCGGGCCGCTTGCCCAGGGCGAGCGCGAGCGCGACCCGGGTGCGCTGGCCGCCGGAGAGGGCCCGGATCCGCCTGCCCGGGTCCAGGTCGCCGCCGGCCACGGCCCGGTGCGCGGTGTCCGCGTCCCAGTGGCCGGGGTTGAGATCGGCGCCCATGCGCAGCGTCTCGGCGACCGTGAGCTGCGGGTACAGCGGCTTGTCCTGGCTGACGAAGCCGACGCGGGGGCGGGCGGCGGCCGGGTGGGCGCCGAGCACGCGGACCGTGCCCTCGGTGGGCGCGAGCAGTCCGGCGGCGAGCGCGAGGAGCGTGGACTTGCCGGCGCCGTTGGGGCCGACGACGGCGCACACGCGTCCGGCGGGCAGCCGGAAGGAACAGTCGCGCAGCGCCCAGGCGCGACGGCCGAAGCGCTTGCCGAGCGCGTCCGCCTCGAGGGCCGGGACGGTCATGACGGGTCTCCCTGGGGGGTGTGCGCAGACGCGGCGTGCGCGGCCTGCTCCGGATAGTGCGTCTCGAGTACGGCGGTGAACAGCGCGGCGACGTCCTCCCGCTCCAGGCCCGACTCCCGCGCCCGGGCGGCCCAGTCCTCCAGCTCCGCGCGCAGCGGGGAGTCGGCGGGGGCCGCGCCGAGGGAGCGGCGCACGAAGGTGCCGAGGCCGCGCCGGGCCTCGACCAGGCCCTCGCGCTCCAGCTCCCGGTACGCCTTGAGCACGGTGTTCGGGTTGACGGCGGTGGCCTCCACGACCTCGCGGGCCGTGGGGAGTTTGTCGCCGGGCGCCAGCAGGCCCAGGCGGATCGCCTGCTTGGTCTGCTGGACGATCTGGACGTAGGTGGCCACGCCGCTGCGCCGGTCGATGCGGTAGTCGACCACTCGACAACCACCCTTTCACTAATTGAGTAGTGAAAGGGTGGTGCATGGGGGGTGCGAAAGTCAAGCGGGACCCGATCGCGAACCCGGCCGCGCATTCGACCGCCGATCCGTGAACCGATCGGCACGGCCCGTCCGATGAGGAGACGTGAGCGAGATGAGAAGCGACGGCGAGCTGCTGCGCGCCGTCACGGCCGACGGCGACCGGCGCGCCTTCGAGGAGCTGTACCGGAGGTACGCGCCGTGGCTGACCGCGCGCATGCGCACCCGGTGCGCCGACGCGGCCCTCGTCGACGACGTCGTGCAGGAGACCTTCCTCGCGGTGTGGCGCGGCACGGCCCGCTGGCGTGAGGACGCGGCGGGTGCGGACGCCGCCGGCTGGCTGTGGCGGATCGCCTCACGCCGGCTGGTCGACGCGCTGCGCGGGGCCGGGGCGCGGGGGCGGCTGAGGCAGGCGCTGGCGCGGCTGCGCCACCGGGACGAGGTGTCGGCGGAGGAGCGCGTGCTCGCGGGGGTGGAGCACGGGGACCTCGCCGGTGCCCTGGTGCGGCTGTCGCCGGAACTGCGCGCGGTGCTCCAGGCGACCGTGGTCGACGGGCTGACCACCCGTGAGGCCGCGGTCCTGCTCGGCATCCCGCCGGGCACGGTCAAGACGCGGGCCATGCGCGCCCGCAGGCAACTCCGGGAGGCGCTGGCATGACGTACGAGGACAGGCGCTGGCATGTGCCGGAGGACGACCTGCGGGCCTACGCGCGGGGCGGTCTCGAGGCGCCCGCGCTGTGGTCGGCCGACACCCATCTGACGGCGTGCGCGCACTGCCGTGCCGTGCTCGCCGGCCTCGGCGACACCGTCGCCCTGGACGACGGCTGGGAGCGGCTGGACGCCGAGCTCGACGCTCCCCGGCCCGGGCTGCTGGAGTCGCTGCTGCTGCGGCTCGGCGTCCGCGACCACACGGCCCGGCTGCTCGCGGCCACCCCGGCGCTGCGCCGCTCCTGGCTGGGCGCGGTGTCGGCGGTGCTGCTGCTCACCGTGGCCGTCACCGCGGGCCGCCGGCCCACCCTCTTCCTCGCGCTCGCCCCGCTGCTGCCGCTCGCGGGGGTGGCGCTGTCGTACGGGCCGCGGATGGACCCGACGTACGAGATGGCCGTGGTCGCGCCCATGCACGGGTTCCGGCTGCTGATGATCCGCACGGTCGCCGCGCTGACCGCCGGGCTCGGCCTGAACGGCCTGGCCACGCTCGCCCTGCCCGGGTACGGGCTGCTCGCCCTGAGCTGGCTGCTGCCCGCGCTCGCCCTCACCGCCACGGCGCTCGCGCTGTCGGCCCGGCTCGGGCCCGTCCTGGCGCCCGCGCTGACCGGCGGCGGCTGGGCCGCGCTGCTGGTCACGGCGGACGCGGTCCGCTCCGGCACCCACGAGACGCTCGCCCCGTTCACCGCGGCCGGACAGGGCGTGTCGGCGGCCGTCGCCGTGCTCGCCGCCGGACTGCTGGTCCTGCTGAGGGACCGCTTCGACCTGTGCCGGGACTCCGCGGTGTGACCGCGTGCGGCTTCGATCCGGGCCGGGGGCTTGCGGTCCGACCACGTCCGGCAACGGCCTGGGCCGGGGCCCTGTGGTCCGACCGCACCTGCTCCGACCTGGGCTGGGGCCCCACGGTTCCACCGCACTGCTCCGACCTGTGCCGGGGCCCGCGGTTCCACCGCACCTGCACCGACCTGTGCCGGACCCCCGTGGTCCCACCGCACCCGCACCGACCTGTGCCGGACCCCCGTGGTCCCACCGCACCCGCACCGACCTGTGCCGGGACCCCGTGGTCCCACCGCACCCGCACCGACCTGAGCCGGACCCCCGCGGTCCCACCGCACCCGGCGTTCCGACGGCCGGGGCGCACCGCCGCCCCGGTCCCACCACACCTGCCACGGGAGTACTCATGACCCCCACCGTCTCGGCCTCCGGGCTGAGCCTCCACTACGGCGCGACCCGCGCCCTGGACGACGTGTCGCTGCGGCTGTCCCCGGGCGTCACCGGGCTGCTCGGCCCCAACGGCGCCGGCAAGACCACGCTGCTGCGGGTCCTCGCCACCGCTGTGCCGGCCGACCGGGGCGCGTTCACCGTGCTCGGCCACGACCCGTCCACCGCGCGCGGCCGCCAGGAGGTGCGCCGCCGGCTCGGCTACCTGCCGCAGACCCCCGGCTTCCACCCGGACTTCACCGCATTCGAGTTCGTCGACTACGTGGCGATCCTCAAGGAGCTGACCGACCGCGCCGCCCGCCACCGCGAGGTGCGCCGGGTGCTCGACGAGGTCGGCCTGGCCGACGTGCGCGGCAAGCGGATCCGCAAGCTGTCCGGCGGCATGCGGCAGCGGGTGGCGCTGGCGGCGGCCCTGGCCGGCGACCCGGCGTTCCTCGTCCTCGACGAGCCCACCGTCGGCCTCGACCCCGAACAGCGCATGCGGTTCCGCGAGTTGATCGCCACCGCGGGCGAGGGCCGGACCGTGCTGCTGTCCACCCACCAGACCGAGGACGTGGCGATGCTCTGCCACCGTGTCGTCGTCCTCGCGGGCGGCACCGTCCGCTTCGACGGCACCCCCGCCGAGCTGACCGCACGGGCCGCCGGACGCGTGTGGAGCAGCGAGGGCCGTGACCCGGGCGCCCTGGCCGGCTGGCGCACCGGACTCGGCACCTTCCGCAACGTGGGCGATCCGCCCCCTGGCGCCGACCTCCTCGAACCCACGCTGGAGGACGGCTACCTGCTCACCCTGGACGGCGCCGCCGCGGAGGTGACCGCATGACCACGGCCACCGCCCTCGCCCCCGCCCCGGCCCCCGCGACGTCCCCGCCCGGCGCCTCCCGGGCAGCGGTTCTCGCCCTCGCCCGCTTCGAGACGCGCAGGCTCCTCACCCGCCTGCCGGTGCTCGTCGCCTTCGCCGTGTACGTCGGCTGGACCGTGTGGCGCACCCGCGTCTCCTTCGACGGCTTCCCCGCGCTGCAGGACGCCGACCGCGCCACCCAGGACGGGCCGCTGCTCGTCGGGCTCGCGGTGCTGCTGAGCGCCAACCACGCCGTGCTGCGCTCCCGGCGCCACGACACCGAACGGCACCTCGACGTGCTGGTCCTGCCGCGCTGGGGACGCACGGTCGCGCACCTGCTGTCCGTCGCGGCGGCGGCACTGATGACCGCGGTGTGCGTGGGCGGGCAGTTCGCCTGGGAGGCGCTCAAGCCGGGCGCGGTCGGGCACGGCTCGCCCGCCGAACTCCTCGTCGGCCCGCTGTCAGTGCTGCTCCTCGGCGCGTTCGGGGTGCTGCTGGCCCGCCTGGTCACCGCGCCCTTCGCGGCGCCGCTGCTGATCGTCCTGATGCTCTTCCTCGCCACGTTCCTCACCGGCTTCGCCGCCGACGGCTGGTCGCGGTGGCTGATGCCCTCGGTCGGCGCGCACAGCGTCGTCACCCTGCCCTCCGGCCTGATCGGCCGCCCCGCCGCCTGGCACGCCCTGTACCTGGGCGGGTTCGCGCTGACCCTGATGACGGCCGCGGTGCTGCTGTCCGGCGGCGCCCGGCTGCGCACCGCGCAGGCCGCGGTCGCCGGGGCGGTCGCGCTGACCCTGGTCGGCGTGGTGGGCCAGTCCCGTGGCGTGCCGGAGTCCGTCACCGAGGCGCGCGTACGGGCCTCGGTCACCCCGGAGAAGCTCCACACCTGCGTCGAACGGGACGCCACGACGTACTGCGCCTTCGACGAGTGGGAGCCGCGCACCGGCGACTGGGCCCGCGTCGTCGACGACGTCCGCGCCCTGGCCGCCGGTGACGCCCGGAACCGTCCGCTGGCCGTACGGCAGCGGGTCGAGGCCCGCTACGGCCTGGACGCCGACGCGACCCTCTCCCCGCTCACCCGCCCCGGCGAGGTCACGGTCGGGACGGCCTGGGGCGGCAACCGGGTGCCGGAGTTCGCGGTCGCGGTGGCCGGGGTGCTGGTCACCGGCTCGGAGGCCACGGCGGTCGAGGTGTGCGACGGACGCATGGTCACCGTGATGTGGCTGGCCCTCGCCGGCCGGCCCGACCCGCTCGCGGACCTGCGCCGGGTGCGGCTCGACGACAGCGACACCGGCTCGGCGCTCGTCATCTCGCAGACGGAGCCGTCGCAGATGACCTCCGCCCAGACGGAGCTGCTGCGCGAACTCCTGGACCTGCCCCGCGAGAAGGCCTCCGCGAAGGTGAAGGCCGGCTGGCCCGAGCTGACCGCCCCGAAGGTGACGACCGACCGCGTGGCGCAGGTGCTGGGCCTGGAGAAGCCCGAGGGGGAGAACGAGTGCCTGTGACCGGAACCCGGACGGCCGAGGACACCCCGGTGCGCGAGACCCGGCGGGGCGTCCTGCTCCCGCTGGTCCGCCCGGTCGCCCGCACGGTGCCCTGGTGGGCTCTCGCGGCGGGCGGCGGACTCGGACTCCTCGCGGCCGCGGTGCCCCGGCTCTCGGGCGGCGAGGTCACCCCGTGGGCCGGGGTGAACGCCCTGCGGGCCGCCGCCCTGTGCTTCGCCCTGGGCGCCGCCTTCCTCCTGGACGACCCGGCCCGGCAGACCACCGCCGCCGTGCCCGTGCGCCGCGTCCTCCGGCACGCGCTGCGGTGCGGGCTCTTGCTGCCGGTGGCCGCCGCGTGGTGGACGACGGCCGTCCTGCTGGTCCCGCAGGAGGCACGCCCCCCGGCCGGGGCCGTCACCCTGGAGGCGGCGACAGCCCTCGCCCTCGCCCTGGCCGGCGTGGCCTACGCGGTACGCCGCCGGGGCGCCGACCGGCCGGGCCAGGCGGTCTCCGCGACCCTGCTGGTGACGGCGGTCCTGGCACCGCTGCTGAGCCCCGCGGACTGGGCACTGTTCACCGCACCAGGCGACCCGCACTGGGGGGACGGCCGCGGCCACTGGACGCTGCTGCTGTGCGGCGCGCTCCTGGCGGTCGCGGTGTGCTGGACGGAACCGGTCCGCCCCTTCCAGCCCGTCCGGCGCTTGAGGACGAGGCCCGAAGGGCCGAAAGGGGGCTCTGGGGGCGCAGCCCCCAGGGACGGGAAGGGAAGGGGCGGCGGGGGCGAAAAACCCTGTCGCCCGTGAAGCCTGCGGTGTTCAGGCCCCACGTGACCGACAAGGTGCCGGCCTCAGCCGGCCCTCACGTCTCCGTCCGGTACATCAGATCCGTCTCGTGCGTGACGAACCCCAGCCGCTCGTACACGGACACCGCCGCCTTGTTGTCGGCATCGACGTACAACATGGCGGTGGGCAACCCCCGCTCCGCCAGATGCCGCAGCCCGATCGTGGTCAGCGCCTTGCCCAGCCCGCCCCCCTGCGCGTCCGGGGCGACCCCGAGGACGTACACCTCGCCAAGGCCCTCCTCGGCGTGCACCTTCGTCCAATGGAAGCCGACCAGGCGCCCCTCGCGCTCCGCGAGGAAGAAGCCCGCGGGGTCGAACCACGGCTCGGCCTTGCGGTCGTCGAGGTCCCGCTGGGTGAGGGAGCCCTGCTCCGGGTGGTGGGCGAACGCGGCGGCGTTCAGCGCGAGCCACGCCGCGTCGTCCCGGCCCGGCTCGAAGGTGCGCACGGTGACGCCCTCCGGCAGCACGGGGTCCGGCAGATCCAGGTTCGCCAACGGCCGCCGCATCTGCCGCAGTTCACGGAACAGCGTCAGCCCGAGCACCTGCGCCAGATGCCGGGCGGCGGAGTGCCCGCCGTGCGCCCACACCCGCAGCCGCTTGCCCGACGCGGCGAGCAGCGCCGTGCCGAGCGCCCGCCCATGTCCCTGACCCCGGTACGCGGGGTGCACCACCAGTTCCGCTGCGGGCGGCTCCACCGGGTCGGTGTCCTCCAACTGGGCGTATCCGACCAGCTCTTCGCCGACGGAAAGCAGCAGATGCTGGACGCCTTCCCGCTCCCCGCCGCGCAGTTGCAGCCGGCCCTGCTCGGACACGGCCTGCTGGCCGTCGGCGCGCGCCGCCTCGTCGAGCAGCGCGAGCACCGCGTCAACCTGCTCCTGGTCGAGCGCGGTGTACGTCTGGAGCGAACGGGGGCGGCCGGGCCGGGAGAACGCGTCGCTGGTCATGCGTACGAGGGTAAAGGGACGGCACGGTGAGGGGACGGCAACGGGGCGCGCAGGACCCACGGCGGCGACCGCCTCAAAGGCGGCGGGAAAAGATAAACCAGGCTGTAACCCGGAAGCCCCTGTCGCGCTACGCGCGTTGACTCTAGGCTGCGCCGGTACCCACTCGCACCGACAGGGGGGCGTATGCCAGCCACATCCCCGGCGCACCCGCGCCGCAGACGCCGTACGAACCGTCTCCTCGCGACCGCCGCCGGTGTCCTCACCGTCGGTGCCCTGGCCGCCGCGGCCCTGCCGGGGTCGGCGAGCGCCAGCGTGGGCGAGCACGGCAAGGGCCACGGCCACAAGCCGAGCCGCTACCAGGACGTCCAGCTGCTGTCGTTCAACGACCTGCACGGCAACCTGGAGCCGCCCACCGGTTCCTCCGGCCGGGTCACCGAGGTCCAGCCGGACGGCACCACGAAGACCATCGACGCGGGCGGCGCCGAGTACCTGGCGACGCATCTGCGCCAGGCCCGCAAGGGCAACGCGTACTCCATCACCGCGGCCGGCGGTGACATGGTCGGCGCCTCCCCGCTGCTCTCGGGCCTGTTCCACGACGAGCCCACCATCGAGGCGCTGAACAAGCTCGAACTGGACGTCACCTCCGTCGGCAACCACGAGTTCGACGAGGGCGCCAAGGAGCTGTCCCGTCTGCAGAACGGCGGCTGCCACCCGACGGACGGCTGTTACGGCGACAAGAAGTTCAAGGGCGCCGACTTCACGTACCTGTCGGCGAACGTCCTGAACGAGAAGACCAGGAAGCCGCTCCTCAAGCCGTACTGGGTGTGGCAGAAGAAGGACGTCAAGGTCGGCTTCATCGGCGTGACCCTCGAGGGCACCCCGAACATCGTCTCCGCCGAGGGCGTCAAGGGTCTCGTCTTCAAGGACGAGGTCGAGACGATCAACAAGTACGCCGAGGAGCTGCGCCGCAAGGGCGTGAAGTCCATCGTGGCGCTGATCCACGAGGGCGGCTTCCCGGCCTCGCCGGACTACAACTACGACTGTGACTCCGGGGGCTCCGGGGCCGGCATCTCCGGTCCCATCGTGGACATCGCGAAGAACGTCTCGCCCGAAGTGGACGCGCTGGTCACCGGCCACACCCACAACGCGTACGTGTGCACCGTCCCGGACCCGGCGGGCAAGCCCCGCATGGTCACCTCCGCCGCGTCCTTCGGCCGGCTCTACACCGACACCACGCTGACCTACGACCGCACGACGGGCGACATCGCGCGTACGGCCGTGAAGTCCGCGAACCACGTGGTGTCCCGGGACGTCCCCAAGGCGCCCGACATCACCAGCCTGATCGGCAAGTGGAACACCCTCGCCGCCCCGATCGGCAACCGCGCGATCGGACACATCTCCGGTGACATCGTCAAGGACGGCACCGAGTCCCCGCTGGGCGACCTGATCGCCGACGCGCAGCTGGAGTACGCCCGCACGCTGGACGCGGAGACCGACGTCGCCCTGATGAACCCGGGCGGCATCCGCGCCTCCCTCACCTACGCGGCGAGCGGCGCCGAGGGCGACGGCGTGGTGACCTTCGCGGAGGCGTTCACGGTCCAGCCGTTCGCCAACACGGTCAACCTGCAGACCTTCACCGGCGCGCAGCTGATCCAGGCGCTCAAGGAGCAGGTCAGCGGCTCCAACGAGGCCGCCCCGAAGATCCTCCAGGTGTCCGACGGCCTGACCTACACGCTGGACCTGACGAAGTCCGGCGCGGACCGGGTCGTCACGGACTCCATCCGTCTGAACGGCGAGGCGATCGACCCGTCGGCGAGCTACCGCGTCGCGACGAACAGCTTCCTCGCGGGCGGCGGCGACGGCTTCACCACGCTGGGCGAAGGCACCGACGACCTGGTCGGGGACGACGACCTGAAGGCGCTGGAGCAGTACCTGACGGCCAACTCCTCGGCCGCCTCCCCGCTGGCCCCGCCGGCGGCGGACCGCATCACGATCGTGCAGTAACCCGCGGCACGAGTACCCGTACGACGGAGAGGGCCGGTGCCATGCACCGGCCCTCTTCCGTGTCTCAGCCCTCGGCGTCCCACACGACCGCCTGTGCGACGATCACGCGTTCCCCGTCGAAGGTCACGGCCGGCCCCTCGTGCAGCCGGTATCCCAGTTCCAGCGCCTCGCTGACCCGCCGGCAGAAGGCGGAGTCGTCGGGGCCGGTCAGTACGCGGTAGACGGGCAGTCCGTCGGGTGGATTCGCCATGCGTCCCAGCGTGTCACGGGGTCCCGGGCACGTCCGGGGGAGGGGTCGGGGCGCCCGGGAGGCGGATGGTGGCGGTGGTGCCGCCGCCCTCGGCAGGGGTGAGGGCGACCGTGCCGCCCGCCTGCTGCACCGTGCGCGCCACGATCGACAGGCCGAGACCGGAGCCGGGCAGGGCGCGGGCGCCGGGGGAGCGCCAGAACCGGTCGAAGACGTGCGGGAGTTCGTCGGCCGCGATGCCGGGACCGTGGTCCCGGACGGTGAGGACGCCGTCGGCGAGCCGCACCTCGACCGTGCCGCCCGGCGGGCTGAACTTCACCGCGTTGTCCAGCACGTTGACCACCGCCCGCTCCAGCGCCGCCGGTTCGCCCCGCACGTACCAGGGGTGCAGTTCGGCGGTGATGGTCAGCTCCGGGCCGCGCAGCCGGGCCCGGCGCAGGGCCGCCTCCACCACGTCCTGCCAGGCGACGATCTCCACGCGGCCCGCCTGATGGCCCGGGTCCGGACGGGACAGCTCCTGGAGGTCGCCGATCAGCGCGGCCAGCTCCGTCATCTGCGCCTTCACCGAGTCGAGCAGCGCCTTGCGGTCGGCAGGGGGGAGGGGCCGCCCGGTGTCCTCGCTGCGGGTCAGCAGCTCGATGTTGGTGCGCAGCGAGGTGAGCGGGGTGCGTAGTTCGTGCCCGGCGTCCGCGATGAGCTGCTGCTGGAGGTCGCGGGAGCTGGCGAGCGCGGACGTCATGGAGTTGAAGGAGCGTGACAGGCGCGCGATCTCGTCCTCCGACTCCTCCTCCACCGGGATGCGGACGCCCAGGTCCTCGGTGCGGGCCACGTGCTCCACGGCCTCGGTGAGCTTGTCGACCGGCCGCAGTCCGGTGCGCGCCACGGCGAGACCCGCGGCGGCCGAGCCGAGCACCCCGATGCCGGACACCAGCAGCAGGATCAGCGCCAGGTCGTTCAGCGTGGACTGGGTGCCCTTCAGCGGCACCGCCACGATGACGGCCGCGTGCGTGCTGGTCAGCGTGGACGGGTCGTTGATGACGAGCGGCAGGGTCAGCACCCGCACGTCGTCGCCGTCCTGGTCGGTGCCGTCGCGGAAGATGCCGCTGGACCCGCTGCCCGCGTTCTCGATCACCTTGCGGTCCGACGCGGTGACCTTCACGCTCCCCACCGAGCTGGGGAACAGGCAGACCGTGCCGTCCTCCTTGACCACCTGCGAGTACGTGTACTGGAAACCGCCCGCGCCGTTGTCGCGGGGCGTGTCCACGCAGTCGGTGAGGGCGCTGCGGATCTCGTCCACCCGCTGCGGCCCCTGCAGCACGGTCGCCTTCTTCAGATCCTCGTCGACCTGCTCGTACAGCTTGCCCTGCACGATGAACCAGCAGGTCACCGACACCGCCGCCACCGCGAACGCCACCGCCGCGGCGACCAGCAGGGACAGCCGCGCCCGGATCGGCAGGGCGCGGAAACGGCGTACGGGTCCGGTCACTCCGCGCCGCCCTGCCGCAGTACGTACCCCACCCCCCGCACCGTGTGCACCAGGCGCGGCTCGCCGCCGGCCTCGGTCTTGCGGCGCAGGTACATGACGTACACGTCCAGCGAGTTGGACGACGGCTCGAAGTCGAAGCCCCAGACCGCCTTGAGGATCTGCTCACGGGTGAGCACCTGGCGCGGGTGCGCCATGAACATCTCCAGCAGGGTGAACTCCGTGCGGGTCAGCTCCACCGGGCGTCCGGCGCGGGTCACCTCCCGCGTGGCCAGGTTCATCGTCAGGTCGGCGAAGGTGAGGACGTCGTCGGTCTCGGCGGACGCGGCCACCGCCGCCGCGTACGAGCTGCGCCGCAGCAGCGCCCTGATCCGCGCGAACAGCTCGTCCAGCTCGAACGGCTTCACCAGGTAGTCGTCCGCCCCCGCGTCCAGCCCCGTCACCCGGTCGCCCACGGTGTCCCGGGCCGTCAGCATCAGGATCGGCGTGGTGTCGCCGGTGGCGCGGATACGGCGGGCGGCGGTCAGCCCGTCCATCCGGGGCATCTGGATGTCGAGGACGAGGAGGTCGGGGTGGTGGGCCGCCGTCTTCTCCAGGGCGTCCACGCCGTCCACGGCCTCCTCGGTGTCGTATCCCTCGAAGGCCAGACTGCGCCGGAGTGCTTCACGCACCGCCGGCTCGTCGTCGACGATCAGGATGCGCTGCGGGGCACGGTCGCCGTCTGCGGGGCTCATCGGGTGGCGGGTCCTTCGTCTGCGCGCCGCGCGGCGGGCGCGGCGGGGGAGGGGACGGGCTGTCGGATCTTCAGCGTCGCACGTTTCCCTGCCCGCGCGTCAGCCGCCCGCACCGGCCCGCAGGTCCGGCAGGTCCGCCTTGACCGTGTTCACCGGGATGGCGAAGCCGAGGCCGACGCTGCCCGCCGTGGACGACTCCGCGCCGCTCGGCGCGTACATCGCGGAGTTGATGCCGATGATGTTGCCGTTCATGTCGATCAGCGCGCCGCCGGAGTTGCCCGGGTTGAGCGAGGCGTCCGTCTGGATCGCCTTGTACGTGGTCGTGGAGCCGCCGGTGTCGCCGTTGAACTCCTGGCCGCCGAACTCGAACGGCCAGCCGCCGCCGCGCTGCCACTGCTGCTGGCCCTGGCTCTCGTCCTTGGACACGGTGACGTCCCGGTCGAGCGCGGAGACGATGCCGCTGGTCACCGTGCCGGTGAGGCCCTCGGGCGAGCCGATCGCGACGACCTGGTCGCCGACCCGCACACCGTCGGAGTCGCCGAGGGTGGCGGCCTTCAGACCCGAGGCGTCCTCCAGCTTGATCAGCGCCAGGTCCTTGCTGCTGTCGGTGCCGACGACGCGGGCGCTGTACGTCTTGCCGTCGTGCGTCCGCACCTGGATCTGCGAGGCGCCGGACACGACGTGGTTGTTGGTGACGACCTCGCCGTCCCCGGTGACGATCACACCAGACCCGGTGGCCGAACCGGACGAGGAGGCGGCCTTGATCTCCACGATGCTGGGGCTGACCGACTTGGCGACCCCGGCGACGGTGCCCTTCATCGACGCCGGCACGACGTCGGTCTCCGTGGCGGAGGACGCGGTGACGCCGGTGGAGGAACCACCGGTCAGCTCCTGCACGCCGTAGGCCGTGGTCCCGCCCACGGCGGCGGCGACGATCGCCACGGCGACGAGCAGCTTGGCGGGGCCACGGCTCCGCTTGTGCGCGGGGCCGGGAGCGGGGGGAGCGTAGGCCGGCGGCGGCGGCCACTCGGGGTTCACGTGGTGAGGAGGGAGGTTTTCGCTCATGTACCTGAGCGTCCCGCTCGGTGATGAGAGCTACCTGAGGGCGACCTGAGAAGCCCGGCAGAAGTGCGTACGGCTGGCATGAATGCCCTCAGGGGCGCGGGGAACTGCGCGCTCAGCCACGGAGGTCCCGCACCCGGCGTCGGCGGGGTGCCGCTGCGCCCACCCCCCCACTCTCGGCTTCGCTCGAGCGGGAGGTACCCCCATCGCCCTGGGCGTACCTCCCAGGCCCTTAAGGCACTGGGGGAGGCACGACTGCCCGCAGCGGCGGCGTCCCTCAGGGGCGCGGGGAACTGCGCGAACAGCCACAGACGGTCCGCACCCGACGTCGGCGGGCTGCCGCGGCGCCCGCAGCTGGGGCGGCACGCCCCTCAGGGGCGTGGGAAGCTGCGGCTAGGAACAGCCGCAGGACTGGCGCAGGACCAGTCGCGACGGGAACACCTTCAACCGCTCACGGCGGGAGCCGGCCACGCGGAGACCGTCGTCCAGCACCAGATCCACCGCCGCGCGGGCCATCGCAGGCCGGTCCGACGCGACCGTGGTCAGCGGCGGATCGGCGAGCGCCGCCTCCTTGATGTCGTCGAACCCGGCGACCGCCAGCTCCCCGGGCACGTCGATCCGCAGCTCACGCGCGGCACGCAGCACACCGATCGCCTGGTCGTCGGTCGAGCAGAAGATCGCGGGAGGCCGCCGCGGCCCCGACAGAATCTCCAGCGCGACCCGATACGCGTCGTACCGGTTGTACGGGGCCTCGAAAAGGCGCCCCTCCGTGGATATCCCGGCCTCGTCCATCGCGCGCCGCCAGCCCTCGACGTGGTCGGAGACCGGGTCACCGACGGCCGGCGTGTCCGCCGTACCGCCGACACAGGCGACGTACTCGTAGCCGTGCTCCAGCAGATGGCGCACCGCGAGCTGCGCGCCGCCGAGGTCGTCGGTGACGACGGCGACGTCGTCGATGGCCTCCGGCCGCTCGTGCAGCAGCACCACCCGGGCGTCCCACGCCTCGATCTCCGCCGCCGCGAGGTCGTTCAGCGCGTGGCTGACGAGGATCAGCCCGGAGACCCGCATGCCGAGGAAGGCGCGCAGATAGTGGACCTCGCGCTCGCCGATGTAGTCGGAGTTGCCGACCAGCACCATCTTTCCGCGCTCGGACGCGGCCTGTTCCACCGCGTGCGCCATCTCGCCGAAGAACGGCTGGCGGGCGTCCGGCACGATCAGACCTATGAGATCCGTGCGCCGGGACGCCATCGCCTGGGCGACGCGGTCGGGCCGGTACCCCAGCTCCTTGATCGCGGCGAGCACCCGCTCGCGCGTGGCCGGAGCGACCGGCCGGGGTCCGTTGTTGATGACATAACTGACGACCGCGGTCGACGTCCCCGCCAGTCGCGCCACATCATCCCTGGTTACCTTGGCCACGCGCGGAGTCTACGCGGATATATCCCCTCCGGGCAGGGCGTGCCGGAGGTTGTGAACAGCGGAAAAGCGGCTCGTCTGCGCGAACGCGCCGCTCATGCGTGCGACCCTCAGGCCTTCGCCCGCACCCCGTCCGCGTCCTGCGCGGCCGTCTCGTCCGCTTCCGCCGCCTTTTGCCGGGCGCCCTTCGCCTTGGCCTCCTCGGCCGCGCGCTCCACCTTCTCCGGCGTAACGAATCGATAACCGACGTTCCGTACGGTGCCGATCAGCGACTCGTGCTCCGGGCCGAGCTTGGCGCGCAGCCGGCGTACGTGCACGTCGACCGTGCGGGTGCCGCCGAAGTAGTCGTAGCCCCAGACCTCCTGCAGCAGCTGGGCGCGGGTGAACACCCGGCCGGGGTGCTGCGCGAGGTACTTGAGCAGCTCGAACTCCTTGAAGGTCAGGTCCAGGACCCGCCCCTTCAGCTTCGCGGAGTACGTCGCCTCGTCCACGGAGAGGTCGCCGTTGCGGATCTCCATCGGGGAGTCGTCGTTGACGATCTGCTGGCGGCCCATCGCGAGCCGCAGCCGCGCCTCGACCTCCGCGGGGCCGGCCGTGTCGAGGAGTACGTCGTCGATGCCCCAGTCCGCGGTGACCGCGGCGAGGCCGCCCTCGGTCACGACCAGGACGAGGGGACAGCCGGGACCGGTGGAGCGCAGCAGCTGGCACAGGCTGCGGACCTGCGGGAGATCGCGGCGGCCGTCGATGAGGATCACGTCGGCGCCGGGGGTGTCCACCAGCGCCGGGCCCTCCGCGGGCGCCACCCGGACGTTGTGCAGGAGCAGACCGAGGGCGGGGAGCACCTCCGTCGACGGCTGGAGCGCGTTGGTCAGAAGCAGCAGGGAACTCATCGGGTCGCCTCACCTGCTCGGATCGTGGCCGCCCGGAACACGGCCGTCCTGCGTTGGTGCACGGTTCGCTCGCCCACGTCTGGTTCCTCCTCGGTCCCCGCGAGGACGTTTACGGCATTGCTGCGTGCGTTCGACGGCCCGTACACCTGGCGGTTTCCCGCCTTCGTATACAACGCTTCCGAAAGCACAAAAGGACCCGGGGGCTTCGCTGCCCGAGTCCTCTTCGCAGCAGAATAGCCGACATGGGCACCGATGCGGCAGGTCATGTGGCGCGATCCACCATTCGTCCATATTCCGAGACGCTGAATGTGACACGGGACGGCACGTCAATGCGGACGTTCTTGCGCACGGCGGACGGAGTGGCGATCGATTCCGTATACGAACCGGGATGCGGTGTATACGACCCGCGGAAGGCCGTATACGAACCGGTGGACGAGGGGTCGCGGGAGGGTTCCGGGAATGCGGTCTCCGGTGTTTCGCGCGGGCTCGTTTTCGTGATCGCGCACGGTTTCACCGGGGACGCCGACCGCCCTCACGTGCGACGCGTAGCCCGGGAGTTCGCGCGGTACGGCGCCGTCGTCACGTTCTCCTTCCGCGGGCACGGGCGGTCCGGCGGACGGTCCACCGTCGGCGACCGGGAGGTGCTCGATCTCGCGGCGGCCGTCCGCTGGGCGCGGGAGCTGGGGCACACGCGGGTGGTCACCGTGGGGTTCTCGATGGGCGGGTCGGTGGTGCTGCGGCACGCGGCGCTGGACGGGGGCGGCGTGGACGCCGTCGTCTCGGTGAGCGCGCCCGCGCGGTGGTTCTACCGGGGGACCCCGCCCATGCGGCGGCTGCACTGGCTGGTGACGCGGCCCTCGGGGCGGCTGGTCGGGCGGTACGGGCTGCGCACCCGCATCCACCACCGGCAGTGGGACCCCGTGCCGCTGGCTCCCTTCGAGGCCGTGCCCCGCATCGCGCCGACACCGCTGCTGGTCGTGCACGGAGACCAGGACGCGTACTTCCCCCTCGACCACCCCCGGATGCTGGCGGACGCCGCCGGGGAGCACGGGGAGCTGTGGGTCGAGCACGGCATGGGGCACGCCGAGAACGCGGCGCCCGAACCGCTGTTGAGGAGGATCGGGGACTGGGCGGTCGCCCGGGCGGGCTAGCCTGACCGTGTTCACCGTCAACCGATCGAGGAACCAGCAGATGGCAAAGGTCACGGTGCGGTACTGGGCCGCCGCCAAGGCCGCGGCGGGGGTGGCCGAGGAGCCGTACGAGGCGGACACACTCGCCGACGCGCTCGCCGCCGTGCGTGAACGGCACCCCGGCGAGTTGGTGCGCGTGCTGCTGAGGTGCTCGTTCCTCGTCGACGGCGATCCCGTGGGCAAGCGCGCGCATGAGACGGTACGGCTGGCCGACGGCGGCACGGTCGAGGTGCTTCCGCCGTTCGCAGGAGGGTGAGGGATGACGAACCAGCCGTACGGCGGGGGTTACGGGTACGGGGGGCACGGGAGCCACGGAGCTCAGGAGCCCCACGCGCCGTACCAGCAGCCGCGGTCGCAGCCGCAGGCGTGGCCCGGGCAGGGGTACGACAACGCGTACGACCCGTACGCGGATCAGCAGCACACGCAGCAGTGGCAGGGGCAGACGTGGGAGACGCAGATGCAGCCGCCGGTGGCGGCGGCTGCTCCTGTGACTCCTGATCCTGTTCAGGTCTCGGAGCCCGCTCCGGGTTCTGGTCAGGTCCCGGAGCCCGCTCCGGTGGCCGCTGGTGAACCGGAGCCGGAGTACGGCCCCGCCACCCTCGCCGGGAACGCCCGGATCACCGACGCGCAGCGCGCCCGCGCCGAGGGGCGGTCGCCGATCATCGAGCCCGGGATGCAGCCCGCGCTGCTGACGGCGGTGCTGGGTCTGCTGCTGGCGGGCGGCGCCGCGCTGGGGACGTACGCGCTGCTCGTGCCGCTGGTGGTGCTGCAGGGCCTGACCGCGGCGGGGTGGTTCCGGCTCAACGGGATGTGGCCGGCGCGGCAGGGCATCGCGCTGGGGTTCCTGGGGGCGCTGGCCGCGGACGCGGCGATGCTGCTCTCGGACCGGTCGCCCGGGGTGATTCTCGGGGTGCTGGGCGTGTGGGTGCTGCTGTCGCTGGTGCTGCAGCTGCGGTCGCACGCGGAGCCCGATGAGCGGATGTACGGGCTGATGGCGACGGTGGTCGCGGCAGCGCTGGCGATCGCGGCGGGCGGCTACCTCGCGGCGGACGCGGACGCGGTGGTCGTGGGGGCGGTCGCGGTGGCGGCGGCGATGGTCGTACGGGCGCTGCCGGTGGGGACGGCGGCGTCGGCGGTGCTCGCGGTGGCGGCGGGCGTCGGGGCGGGGTACGCGGTCGGCGGGATGGCGTCGGAGGGGGCGCTGGTGGGGGCGGGGGCTGCGGTCTGCGCCCTGATCGGCCACAGGGTGGCCGGCTACGACTACCCGTCCCGCTTCGTCCACTTCACGGCGGGAGTCGCGCTGCCTCTGGCGGCGGCGGGCCCGGTGGTCTACACCCTGGGCCGGGTACTGGGCTGAGGCTCGATGCCTGCGGCGCGGGGTTCTGCGCGGTGGGGGCTGGGGTCCGTTGTTCCCCGGACGCCTGCGGCGTGGGGTTCTGTGCGGTGGGGGCTGGGGTCCGGTGCCCCCGACGCCTGCGGCGTGGGGTTCTGTGCGGTGAGGGCTGAGGTCCGGTGCCCCGGACGCCTGCGGCGCGGGGTTCTGTGCGGTGAGGGCTGAGGTCCGGTGCCCCCGACGCCTGGTGGGGGTTGCGGTGTGACGCCTGCGGCGCATCCACCTGTCCGGTGGGGGCGGGTGTAGCGCCTACGGGCGGTGGGTGGTGCGGGGCCGCGGTGGGGGCGGTCGTCCTCGGTCTGGCGCGAGAGTGCGTGCTGGAGAGGCTGAGGGCGCGGACGCGCCAGCCGCTGCGGGCGCCCACCCCCACCCCGTCCCCTCCCCGCCGCGTGCGGCTACCCCGACACAGTTGGCGGGGCCCCCGCCAACTGCGGGCAATCGTGCTGCCTGGGGCGATGGGGGTACCTCCCGCTCGAGCGAAGCCGAGAGTGGGGGAGGGCGGGCGCGGCGGCGCCTCGTTGGCGCCGAGGGGCGCCAACACCCCCGGCCCGCACCAATGCCGGTGCCATGGGGCCCCGGTCCAGGGCCCCCTGTCACAGGTGATCCACAATCCCCCGCTCTCCCACCACCCCCGCACTACGCTCGCGTGAGGGCGGCCGCCGGTCGTCGGGACACGTCAGGTGGGGGACTCCGCATGCGCGCACTGCGAATACTGCTGGTCATCGCCGTGGTACTCGGCGGCATCTTCGTGATCGTCGACCGCGTCGCCGTCCACTTCGCCGAGGGCGAGGCCGCCGACCGGGTCCGCGCCTCCGAGGGGCTGGCCTCCACCCCCGACGTGGACATTCAGGGCTTCCCCTTCCTCACCCAGGTGCTCGGCGGCTCGTTCGACGAGGTGCGGGTCGGCATCTCGGACTACGAGGCCGGCGGCGGCGAGGGCGGCAAGACCATCCGCATCGCCGACCTCCGCGCGGACCTCCGCGGCGTCGAGTTCTCCGGTGACTTCGGCTCCGCCGTCGCCGACACCGCCACCGGCACGGCCACCATCGCCTACGACGAGCTGCTGAGGAACGCCAAGGCGGAGCCCACGCAGGTGGCGCCAGGCATCACCGCCGAGGTGGTGGCTCTGTCCGACGGGGGCAACGGGAAGATCAAGGTCGCCCTGGAGACCACCGTGCTCGGCACCAAGCTGCCCGAGCCCGTGTCCGTGCTCAGCTCGGTGACCGTCATCGACGGGAACACCGTGCGGGTGCGGGCGGACGCGCTGCCGGTGCTGGGCGGGGTGGAGATCGCCGAGTCGCGGGTGCGGCGGATCACCGACTTCGAGCAGAAGATCGACGGACTGCCCGGCGGGATCAGCCTGGAGAAGGTCCAGGCGGCCGAGGACGGTGTGGACGTGACGGTGACGGGGAAGGACGTACGCCTGGCGGGATGAGCCCGGCTGTCCGGTGGGCGAGACGGTCGCGTCCGCTGGACAGATGGGATGGGTCCGGGTGTGCGGCCGCGGGCGCTTGCCCGGGCGTTTTTCCCGGTCTCCGTATCGATGGATGGACGATCTCGTCTCAGTATGCGACATGCCGGTGACAGGGCCCCTCGTCCGTCCCTACGATCGTCCCCATGCAGTGTCAGACGAGCGTCCTCCGTCCGAGGGGACAGGCGGATCTCACGAAGCGGCGGGCAGTGGACCTGTGCCGTGTCGCCGCCATGCTCTGTCGCACCTTCTGAGCGGACGCGTCTTCCGTCCGCATTCCCGTTCCGTTCCCTGATCAGGGGACCCGTGCGCCGCCCCGGCCCGGGCGCCGCGCACCCCCGTACCCGCATGCCCCCCGCAACTGCCCCGGAGGAGAACAACATGGCTCGCAGCGACGTCCTGGTCGACGCCGACTGGGTCCAGGAGCACCTGGACGACCCGACCATCGTGATCGTCGAGGTGGACGAGGACACGTCCGCCTACGACAAGAACCACATCAAGAACGCCGTCCGGATCGACTGGACCAAGGACCTGCAGGACCCGGTCCGCCGTGACTTCGTCGACCAGGAGGGCTTCGAGAAGCTCCTGTCCGACAAGGGCATCGCCAACGACCACACGGTCGTCCTGTACGGCGGCAACAACAACTGGTTCGCCGCCTACGCGTACTGGTACTTCAAGCTGTACGGCCACGAGAACGTCAAGCTCCTCGACGGCGGCCGCAAGAAGTGGGAGCTCGACGCCCGCGAGCTGGTCCCCGGCGACGAGGTGCCGGAGCGCCCGAAGACCGAGTACAAGGCCAAGCCGCAGGACACCTCCATCCGCGCCTTCCGCGACGAGGTCGTGGACGCCATCGGCAAGCAGAACATCGTCGACGTGCGCTCGCCCGACGAGTTCGCCGGCAAGCTGCTCGCCCCGGCCCACCTGCCGCAGGAGCAGTCGCAGCGCCCCGGCCACGTGCCGACCTCCCGCAACATCCCGTGGTCGAAGAACGCCAACGACGACGGCACCTTCAAGTCCGACGAGGAGCTCAAGAAGCTCTACGAGGACGAGGAGATCGACCTGTCCAAGGACACCATCGCCCTGTGCCGCATCGGTGAGCGCTCCGCGCTGTCCTGGTTCGTGCTGCACGAGCTGCTCGGCGTGGAGAACGTCAAGAACTACGACGGCTCCTGGACCGAGTACGGCTCCCTCGTCGGCGTGCCGATCGAGCTCGGCTCCGGCAAGTAATCCCTCCCCGACCGACCTCTCAGGAGTAAGACATGTGCGGTGCGAAGGCCGGCGGCCCGGACGCCTCGACGATCAAGCCCGGTGAGACCACCATCCAGGGTCAGGTGACCCGCGACGGCGAGCCGGTGACGGGCTACGTCCGTCTGCTGGACTCGACCGGCGAGTTCACCGCGGAGGTCCCCACCTCCGCCACCGGACAGTTCCGCTTCTACGCGGCGGAGGGCACCTGGACCGTCCGCGCCCTGGTGCCCGGCGGCACCGCCGACCGCACGGTCGTCGCCCAGCAGGGCGGCCTGGCCGAGGTCGCGATCGCGGTCTGAGCAGGGTCCGTACGAAGGGCCGCGTCGGTGACGGACGCGGCCCTTCGGCATGTCCGGACCTACGCTGGAGGTATGTACGCGCGCAGGCGGCACACCTACTTCGCGCTGATGGGCGGCTGCATCGGGCTGTTCGTCCTGGCCTGGGGCGTCGTACGCCTGTGGTCGGTGCCCGCCGCCGTGGCGATGTGCCTGGTGGCCATGGTGATCCCGCCGGTCGCCGCGGTCGTCGCCAACCGCCGCGGCCCCGACGACCGCTGGTGGGACGACCCCTCCGGAGACCCGCAGTCCGACGAATGGTGGGACGAGCTGGACGGCAAGAAGGGGCCCCGCTAGCCCCGTCAGTACACGAGGGCCTGTGTGCCGTCCGCCATGGCCTCCTGCACGAAGACCTGCGCTCCCGCGATCCGCACGCCCTCGATCACGTCCTTCTCCGTGATGTCCCGGCGCGCGGCGCACTGCGTGCACAGCGTGACCCGGCCGGCCGCCAGCACCGAGTCCAGCAGGTCCGGCAGCGGGGCGGCGTGCGGCAGCTCGAACTCCGCGGCCCGCCCCGGCAGCGCGAACCACGCCGACTCCCCGGTGAGCCACAGCGACACCTCGACCCCACTGGCCGCGGCCACGGCGGCCACCGTGAACGCCTGAGAACAGCGCTCGGGTGCGTCGGCCCCGGCGGTCACCTTGATCACGAGCTTTTTCGCCATGACCGCATCGTAGTCAGGCCCCACCTCGCACGACGGGGCCCGCACCCGGCCGCGTAAGCTGGGGACCGGCCCTGTGCACACCCTCGCACCCCGCTCAAGGAGCACACCGTGATCGCCTTCTTCGAAACCCTGCTGGTCCTGGTCTGCGTCGGCGTTCTCGCCTTCGCCGGGCTGACCGTGAAGAAGCTGTTCCAGGGCCAGCGCTGATCACCGACGCCAGGAAGTTCCCCTCATGATCGAGATCCCGTCCGACCTGCACAAGGACCTCGTCCCGCTCGCGTTCCTGCTCGGCAACTGGGCGGGTGCGGGCGTGCACGACTTCCCCGGTTCCGAGAAGTGCAACTTCGGCCAGGAGGTCACCTTCACCCACGACGGGCGGGACTTCCTGGAGTACAGCTCGCGCACCTGGGTGCTCGACGCCGAGGGCAACAAGGTCCGCCCGCTGGAGTCCGAGCACGGCTACTGGCGGATCGACGCCGACCGCAAGGTCGAGGTGACCATGGTCCGCGACGCCGGCGTCGTCGAGATCTGGTACGGCGAGATGGCCGAGAAGAAGCCGCAGATCGACCTGGTCACGGACGCCGTCGCCCGCACCGCCGCCGCCGGCCCGTACACCGGCGGCAAGCGGCTGTACGGCTACGTCAAGGGCGACCTGATGTGGGTCGGCGAGAAGCAGACCCCCGAGGTCGAGCTGCGCCCCTACATGTCGGCGCACCTGAAGAAGGTCGTCACCCCGGAGGAGGTCGAGCGCTGGGCCAAGGCCCTGCCCGACGACATGCCGGACGACGGCATCGCCTTCTTCAAGTAGGCCGTCCGGCCCCAGGGTGATCCACACGCCAGGCCCTAGACTCGTGGTGTGGTGAGCACCGACTGGAAGAGCGACCTCAGGCAGCGCGGCTACCGGCTGACGCCCCAGCGCCAGCTCGTGCTCGAAGCCGTCGACACCCTGGAGCACGCGACCCCCGACGACATCCTCGTGGAAGTGAGGAAGACGGCGTCGGGGGTCAACATCTCCACCGTCTACCGCACCCTCGAGCTCCTCGAGGAGCTGGGCCTGGTCAGCCACGCCCATCTCGGGCACGGCGCGCCGACCTACCACCTCGCCGACCGCCACCACCACCTCCACCTGGTCTGCCGCGACTGCACCAAGGTGATCGAGGCGGACGTGGAGGTGGCCGCCGAGTTCACGGAGAAGCTGAGGGACACCTTCGGCTTCGACACCGACATGAAGCACTTCGCGATCTTCGGCCGGTGCCAGGACTGTTCCCTGAAGACTTCAACTACCGAGTCGTAGGCTAGGCGTATGAAAAGCCCCCTGCTGACCCTGCCCGGCGCCGTCCCCGCCGAGGGCGTGGACGAAGGCGTGGCCGCCCACTACGGCGACCTGTTCCGTGAGCAGCGCGCCCTCGCCGACGGCACCGGCTTCGTCGACCTGTCCCACCGCGGGGTCGTCACCGTCTCCGGCCCCGAGCGGCTCGGCTGGCTCCACCTGCTGCTCACCCAGCATGTCCAGGAGCTGCCGCCGCACCAGGCCACCGAGGCGCTGATCCTGTCCGCCAACGGCCACATCGAGCACGCGCTCTACCTGGTCGACGACGGCGAGACGACCTGGGCGCACGTCGAGCCCGGCACCCAGGAGGCGCTGGTCGCGTACCTGGAGTCGATGAAGTTCTTCTACCGGGTCGAGGTCGCCGACCGCACCGAGGACATCGCGGTGGTGCACCTGCCCGCCGGGTCCATCACCGAGGTGCCCGAGGGCGTGGCGGTGCGCGAGACGCCGTACGGCAGGGACCTCTTCCTGCCCCGCGGCGACCTGGAGGAGTTCGCGACCGAGGCGGGCCCCGCCGCCGGTCTCCTCGCCTACGAGGCGCTGCGCGTCGAGCAGCACCGGCCGCGCCTCGGCTTCGAGACCGACCACCGCACCATCCCGCACGAGCTGGGCTGGATCGGCTCCGCCGTGCACCTGCAGAAGGGCTGCTACCGCGGCCAGGAGACGGTCGCCCGCGTGCAGAACCTGGGCAAGCCGCCGCGCCGGCTGGTCTTCCTGCACCTGGACGGCAGCGAGGTGCACCTGCCGGTGCCGGGCACCGAGCTGCGCCTCGCGGACGACGGCCCCGACGGCCGGAAGATCGGCTTCATCACGACCTCCGTACGCCACCACGAGCTGGGCCCGGTCGCCCTCGCCCTGGTGAAGCGGAACGTCCCGGTGGACGCCCGGCTGCTCGCCGGGGACACGGCCGCCGCGCAGGAGACCGTCGTCGAGCCGTGAGCCGTGAGCCGTGAGCCGTACGTGCGGTGCGGCTCACCTCTCCGAGCGGCTCACATCTCCAGCAGCACGGTGAACGGGCCGTCGTTCGTCAGCGACACCCGCATCTGCGCGCCGAACCGGCCCGTCGCCACCGTCGCGCCCAGCGCGCGCAGCTGCGCCACCACCTCGTCGACCAGCGGCTCGGCGAGATCGCCGGGGGCGGCCGCGTTCCAGGTGGGGCGGCGGCCCTTGCGGGCGTCCCCGTAGAGGGTGAACTGGCTGATCACCAGGAGCGGCGCGCCGACGTCGCTGCACGACTTCTCGTCCTTCAGCATCCGGATCGACCACAGCTTGCGGGCGAGCTGCGCCGCCTTCTCCTTGGTGTCCTCGTGGGTCACGCCGACCAGGACGCACAGGCCCTCGCCCTCGATCTCCCCCACGGTCTCGCCGTCCACCACGACGCTCGCGCCGTCCACCCTCTGCACCACTGCACGCATACGCCCATGATGCCGGTCCGCGAACAGACGACCGACGGCGGCCCGCGATCCACCCCGGTCGGGCTATTTTTACTCCTTAGCGCCCATCTGGGGCGGATCGGGGCCACTCGCTCACATTGCGGCCGCCAGGGGTGGCACGATGCTGGCACATGCCGGTCGAGGGGACGGTTGAGGCACATGAGCACATCGGGGATCGGGCAGTCGTTCGCGGCTGTCGCGTTGACCCAAGGGCCGACCCAGGGGCTGACCCCGGGGTTGCCCCAAGGGGGCGGCGGGGAACGGGAGTTCCGCCGGCCGCCCACACAGCGCACGGACAGCCCCGCGCTGCCCGGGGACGGGGCGGAGGACGAACTGACCGGGCTGAGCCTGGCCGAGCTGCGCACGAAGCGGCGGGACGCACAGCGCGACGAGGCCGACCTCAGTTACGTACGGAGGCTGCTGCAAGGGCGGATCGACATCCTGCGCGCGGAGCTGGCCCGGCGTGGCCTGCCGGGAGGGGTGCCCGCGGCCGTCGCGCCGGGGGAGACCCCCGTCGTGGAGCGGCTGCCGGAGATCCTGCGGGACACCCCCGCGCGTCACCGCTCCTCCGCCCGCCATCTGACGCTGGGCACACCGCGGAGCGAGGAGTACCGGCGGCTGGCCTCCGAGATGCTCGCCGAGGTGGAGCTCTCCGACCTCGGCGCGCGCACGGACGGCGAGCTGCACACCGCCATGGGCCGGCTGGTGGGGTACGAGCAGCAGGTGTCGCGCCGCAGGCAGCGGCTGCAGCGCACCGCCGACGCGTGCGGGGCGGAGATCACCCGGCGCTACCGGGAGGGGGAGGCGCAGGTCGACGACCTGCTGATGTGAGATCCGGGGCCGGGAGGGAGGTCAGGGAAAACCGCGTCGACACCCGCCCGGGGGCCGACCTACCGTGAGCCCATGACCTCCCGTGCCGACATCGACGTACGCCCCATCGACGAGTCCGAGTTCCCCGACTGGAGCCGGGCGATGAACGTCGGATTCCTGAGGGAACCGACCATCAGCGAGGAGTTCCTGGAGGCGCGCCGGGCGCAGTTCACACCCGGACGCACGGTGGGCGCCTTCGACGACGGGCGGTGCGTCGCCACCTTCCGTTCCTTCGCGCAGGAGCTCACCGCGGTCGGCGGGGCGGCCGTGCCGGCCGACGCGGTCACCAACGTCACCGTCTCCCCGACCCACCGCAGGCGCGGCCTGCTGACCCGGATGATGGCGCAGGACCTGGCGGCGGCCAAGGAGCGCGGGGACGTCGTCGCCACGCTGATCGCCGCCGAGTACCCGATCTACGGGCGGTACGGCTTCGGCCCGGCCACCTGGACCACCCAGTGGACGATCGACGTGCCGCGCACCGGGCTCGACCCGCGCTGGGCGGGCCCGGACGACGGCGGCCGCATCGACCTGGTGGACGCCGAGGACGTCCGCAAGCTCGGCCCCGAACTGCACGGGCGGCTGCGCCGGTCCCAGCCGGGCGTGGTGAGCCGCGACGAGCTGTGGTGGCAGCTCACCACCGGCTCCGTGCGCATCTTTTCGCAGTTCCACGAGCCGTTCTACGTGACCTACCGCTCGGCGGCCGGTGAGATCGAGGGCATGGCCGCCTACACCACGGACGACACGTGGGGTGATGCCAAGCAGCCGCTGAACACGGCCAAGGTGAAGTGGCTGATCGGGACGACCCCGGCCGCCGAGCGGGCCCTGTGGCGGTACCTGTGCTCGATCGACTGGGTGGTCAAGGTGAAGAGCGGGTACCGCGCCCCGGACGACCTGCTGCCGCACCTCCTCCCCGATCCGCGCGCCGCCGCCGTCACCACCCACGCCGACTGGCTGTGGGTGCGCATCCTCGACGTCGTACGGGCCCTGGAGGCGCGGACGTACGAGGGGACGGGGGCGCTGGTGCTGGAGGTGGCCGACGCGGGTGGGCTGGCCGGAGGGCGGTACCGGCTGGAGGCGTCGGCGGACGGCGCCGGGACCTGCGCGCCGACGACCGAGAACCCGGACCTCTCCCTCGACGTGGCCGACCTGGCCACGCTGTGGCTCGGCGACGAGTCGGCGGTGCGGCTCGCGGCACTGGGCCGGGTTCGGGAAGAACGAGCGGGCGCCGCCCGTCAGGCCGACGCCCTGCTGCGTACGTCCAGGCGACCGTGGTGCCCGGACATCTTCTGAGTGCTGTCGCCGGGTGAGCGCGGTTCGCGTGGCCGCGCTCCTGGTGCCGCTTCCTCCTTCTGGCGGGGACGGGTGGGCGTGCTCGTGCATCCGTAGCGAGCTGTTCAGTTGTGGTTGTGGTGGTGCTGCCCGCCGACGGGCTCCCGGCTCCCCTCCGGAAGGGAGCCCGGCCGGCGGTCCGTGCGGAGTGCCGTCAGCCGGACTGGGCGAACAGCATCACGAGGATGACCGCGCCGATGCCGCCGAGCATGGTGCTGCGCGCCTTGATGCCCACCGTGAGGGCGACGAAGGCGATGATCCCCATCGGGCCGTACTTCCACTGGACGAGCTGCTCGAACCCGATGGCCAGTGCGGCGACGACGACGGCGACGATCGGCATGGCGGTCCCCCTTTGTCCGGTGGCCTCCCCCACCGCCGTCCTGGTGAGCCAACCCCTGTATGGGTCTGCCAGGTTGGGCGAGTTGGTGACCAACTTGTTCTTAGTTATCTCCACTTGGAAGAGGCCTATAACCACCCTTCGTTGAACTGCCGTAAGATGGCGAGAAGTTGTAGTGTTTGGCCGTGGAGCCGGAACACGCCACCGTCAATGGACGGAAGAAGCCACAGCGGCCACAGCGGACGCATCGCGAGGTGGCCGACGAGCTGCGCGCCCGGATCCGGTCCGGAGTGCTGCGGCCGGGCCAGCGCATGCCCACGCAGGCGCAGCTGGCCGCCGAGTTCGGCGTCGAGCGGCAGGCCGTGCGGGGCGCGTTGCGCATCCTGCAGTCGGAACATCTGCTGACGAACATCTCCAAAGGGGCGCCCGCGACGGTCGCCGATCGTGCCGACCGCGCCCCGGCGGGCCCCGCGGCCCCGCCACAGCCCACCACGGTGGCGCTCGCACCGCGGATAGCCTCCGCCTTCGAGGCGGAGCACGTGGAGATCGACGCCGTCTGCCTCACCGCCGTCTCGCTCACCCTCGCCATCGGGGAGCCGCTGCGGCAGATCTACGCGGGGCGGCTGAAACCGGCCAAGGTCGACGTCCGGGTGCTGTTGCCCAGCCGGAACATCGATCTGGCCTTCCCGGTGCCGGTGGGCGGGCGCCAGGGCGACGACGACCCGGTGCACGAGCGCTGGCTGGCCCAGCGCAACGCCCAGGGGCAGGTGCTCCGCCACAACCTGCTGGCGCTGCGCGCGACACACGGGATCGACGTGCACGTGAGCTTCCGGGCCCTGCCGTTCACACCACCGGTGAAGCTGTATCTGCTCAACAACACCGAGGCGCTGTTCGCCTATTACACGGTGACCCGCAGCGAGGCGCTGATCGGCCAGGAGACCCTGCCGACGTACGACGCGCAGGGCGTACGGTCGATGCTGTTCGCCTTCGAACAGGGCGACGGGCTGCGCGACACGACCTTCGTGGAACAGTCCCACCTGTGGTTCAACGCACTGTGGGAGACGATCAGTTCGGAGCTGGAGCTCACGGACTGACGTCTCCCACAGAGGTCGGGTCGGGGCCGGCCACGGTCCCGTGGCGGCCGGGGCGGGCCGGTCACAGGGCCGGGCGGGCCACGAGCAGTGCCAGCAGCACCGCTCCGGCGGAGCTGACGCCCGGCCGGTTCGCGTGGATGCCCACGGTGACCAGCAGCAGGCCGAGGAGGCCGGCCGCGCCGTACCTCCACTGGACGAGCTGCTCGACGGTGACGACGACGACGGCGGAGATCAGGGCGATGACGGGCATGGTGTACCCCCTTCGGGCGGAAACGGTGGTACGGGGCGGCGGCGCGAGCGGAACGCTAACTTCCGCCAACTGTGGCAAGTTGGCAACCAACTTCAGTTAAGTTGTCCCCACTTGGCTCCTACTCATAAACAACTTTCAAACAACTGCCTTTAGATGGATCAAAGTTGTAGCGTTTGGTCGTGGCCCAGGAGAACGTGTCAGTGAACGGCAGCAGCAGGCTCTCGGCCCAGGAGATCGCCGACATCCTGCGGGAACGCATCCGCGGGGGTGAACTGAAGGCGGGCGACCGGCTGCCCACACAGGCCGAGCTGGCCGAGGAGTTCGGCGTGGAGCGCGGCACCGTCCGCCAGGCCCTGCGCGCCCTCCAGGACGACGGGCTCCTCAGCAACGTCAGCAAGGGCAGCCCGCCCAGGATCGCCGCGCCCGCACCGGCGCGGGAGGAGCCCCAGCCGACGATGGTGGGGCTGGCGCCCCGGCTGACGGAGGCCTTCTCCACACCCCGCGTGCGGGTCGACGCCGTGTGCCTCACCGCGGAGAGCTTCATGCTGGCGGTCGGCGAGCCGGTCCGGCACATCCACGAGGGCCGTATCCGCCCCGAGGCGATCGACGTGCGCATCATGCTGCCGTCGCGGCGGATCAACCTGGCCTTCCCGGTGCCGGTCGACGGCCGCGACGCCGGCGACGAGGACCCGGTGCACGAGCGGTGGCTGGCCCAGCGCAACTCCCAGGCCCGCGTGCTCCAGCACAACCTCCAGGCGCTGCGCGCCACGCACGGCATCGACGTGCACGTGTCCTTCCGGGCGCTGCCCTTCACCCCGCCGGTGAAGCTGTACCTGCTCAACGGCGAGGAGGCGCTGATCGGTTACTACATGCTGACCCGGCGCGAGGAGGAGTGGGAGAGCCAGACCCTGGAGATGTACGACGCCCTCGGCTCCGCCTCCCTCCTCTTCTCCTTCGCCAAGCGGGCGGGGCAGCGGGACCGGGCGTTCGTGGAGGAATCCCAGAAGTGGTTCGACGCCCTCTGGGAAACCATCACGACGGACCTGACACTCTCCTAGTGACTTCTGAGACGCAGCAGACTGAATCGGTGACAACCGAGACCGAGACGGAACCGAACGACCTGCGGAACCTGATCGAAGGCGCCCGAGTCGTGCTGTGGGACTTCGACGGCCCGGTCTGCCGGCTGTTCGCGGGCCACTCCGCCGAGCGGGTGGCCAGGGACCTGGTGGACTGGCTGGAAGGGCAGGGGCTGCACGGACTGCTCGAAGACTCCGAGCGCGAGTCCCTGGACCCGCACTTCGTTCTGCGCGCGGTGGACCGCCGGCACCCCGGCAGCGACCTCGTGGCGGAACTCGAGGAACGTCTCACCCAGGAGGAGCTGAAGGCCGCGGCCTCCGCGAGACCGACGCCGTACGCAGACCCCCTGGTCCGCACCTGGACGGCGGTGGGCGCCCGCCTGGCCATCACCACGAACAACTCGCCGCGGGTGGTGAAGGAGTACCTGACGTCCCGCGGCGTCCTGCCGTGCTTCGCCCCGCACATCTACGGCCGCACCCAGGAACTCCGCCACCTGAAGCCGCATCCGCACTGCGTCCAGCGGGCGTTGAACGCGATGGGCGCGGCGCCGTCGACGGCGTTGATGATCGGGGACACCCCGTCCGACTTCCTCGCGGCGCGGGCGGCGGGGGTGCCGTTCCTGGGGTACGCGCGGAACGAACGGAAGCACAAGGTGCTGCGGGAGGCGGGGGCGGAGCGGATCGTGGGGTCGCTCGAACCCTTGCTGAAGGCGGTGTGGAAAGCCGGTGAGGTGGGTCAGGCCTGAATCATCAGAGCGGTGAGCAGAACGGCCGCCCCGACGGCGAGCCCTTCACGACGGGCGCGTACGCCTACGCCCACGAGGCGGAGCAGGCCCAGGCGTGGAATCACCTCGCCCGGTGACCGTGGTGCTGTACGATCCGGCCACCGATTGAGCAAAGCTCTTACCCCGTTCGTACCAGGGAGCACATCAGCGACTGGGACGGGCTTCCGTGACTCGGGCACTTGGGTGACACCCCGCTGTCCGGCGCCAGACGCCATGCGGTTGACTTCCGCGTGCGGAAACGGAGGCCGCATGCCTACCGTCATTTGTGTCTCCCTCGTACGTCACGGAGCGGCCAGTGGGCGCACCACCTCTTCCCCGACCGGCCCTCGGGGTGCCCACTTCGCCGGACGACCGGCTCCGCGATTTCGTGGCACGCGCCACGCTGTGCGGTACGGCCGCCAGCGGTCACCATAATCAGAACTACGTGCTGGCACCGGACGAGCCCGAGGCGCGGTTACTGGGCCGTGAGCCGGGGACGTCGGTGACGGTGCGCATCCGCCGGGCCGGGGCGCTGCCGGTGGTGATCCGAACCTGGGACAACGAGGACGAGATCCTCGGGGCGGTCAAGGACGCGCTGCCGCATGTACCGCAGTGTCTCGCGAAGGGCGAGGACTTCGCCGTCCACAGCTATGTGGAAGGCGTTCCGCTCTCCAGCATCTGCGCCAACGGAAAGCCCGTGGACACCCTGCTCGTGCGGGCACTGGCCGGACTGCTCGCCCAGATGACCCGGGTCAGACGCAGCTCCCTGCCACCCCTGCCTCTCCACTGGCCGAGCAACGACACCGACAGCCAGGCGTTCCTGCGCACCCTCGCGCATCTCGCGGACGAGCAGATCCGCCGGCCCAATTGGACTGCCTTCGGCGGACTGTTCGCGGCGCTCGGCATCCCGGAGGACGCCCTGGTCCGGCTGGCCGAGCGAACCCCCGCCATGGCGCGACGGCCGTACAGCCTGCTCCACGCCGACCTGCACCGGGACAACGTGATCGTCTCCTACGGCGAATCGCTTCCTCTCATCTGTGTCGACTGGGAACTGGCGACGTACGGCGACCCCCTCCACGACCTGGCGACCCACCTGGTGCGCATGCGGTACCCGGATCACCAGTGGCCCGAGGTGATCGGCGCGTGGGAAGAGGCCATGCGCCGCGTCCGCCCGGCGGCCGTGAACGGGCTGGGCAAGGACCTCCAGCACTACCTCGACTTCGAGCGCGCGCAGTCCGTGTTCCCGGACGTGATGCGGGCGGCGCAGTCCCTCGAGCAGGCGTACTCGCAGAAGAACCTGGACGAGGCGACGGCAGAGGTGGAGCGGGCGCTGCACGCGGCCGCGCGGCCGCTCGGACTGCGGAGCCTCCCCGGGCCGAAGGAGATCGAGCGCGCCCTGTTCCGCTGGCTGGCGTCACGCGAGGTGCGCGGCGCTCAGGTCGTCGGGTGGTTGCCGGACCGGCGCCTCACGCTGCCGGACGACTTCGGTGAGAGGGACGTCCTCGATGCCCTGTCGGTCGAGGGCGCGGCCCCGGCCAGCCGCGTCTTCAAGGGAACGGCCCACCTCAACACCGTGGTTCGGGTTCCCGGGGCCTGTTACCCGGTGGTCGTCCGGCGCAGGCTGCCCGACGTCACCCGGCTGGAGCCGCACTTCCTCAGCGAGCACGCCGTGCTGCGCAGCATCGAGGAGGCGAAGGTCGCCGTGAACGCGCCCAGGGCGCTGGCACTGGGCGAGACGTACGCGAACGATCACTTCGCGATCCACACCTACATGGGACCGGAGGACGTCGACCGCCCCCCGAACCACCCCGTGCACGGCCTTCTGCCCCACGAGGCGGACGGATTGGTGGACCAGCTCTGCGCCCTGACCCGGGTGGACTACAAGCAGATCGACCCGACGGCCGGCGAGCCGGGCTTCCACCGGTGGCTCACGGCCCAATTGGTGCGCCTCGTCGCCGAGCTCCCCAGAAAGACGCAGCAACTCGCCCGGCAGCTGGGACTGCCGGACGCCGAACGCCTCGCCCACATCCTGTCCCGACAGGAGGTGAGCCACCGGAAGCCCTCCCTCCTCCACGGCGACCTCAACCCGTGGAACCTGGTGCGCCGGGACGGCGGGCTGAGCATCATCGACTGGGAGATGGCCCTCATCGGCGATCCCCTCTACGACCTGGTCCGGCACATGCACCTCACCCCGACCCGCCCGGAGATCCGGGACCGCATGTTCCGCCGCTGGGCACGCAAGCTCCCGCCGGAGTACACACGCGACTGGCAGAAGGACTGGCAGGTGTACCGGCGCCTGGAGGTCGTCCGCTCCGCGTACATCGACCTCGACCGCATCGTCACCGGTGCGAGCCTCGACGCCCCCAACGTCCGCCGGGCGGTCGCCTCGTACGCGGTGACCCTGGCGGTCGCCACAGGCGCCCTCGGCCTGCCGGTCCGGGCCACGGCCAACCCGTACCTGGCCCGCGCGCTGGGCTGAGGCCGTCGCGCCCCGGGCAGTGCGTAGGCTCGCCGCATGAGCGAGATCGGGCTGCGGGAGCGCAAGAAGCGGCGGATGTACCGGACCGTGTCGGACCTTGCGATCCGGATGTTCCAGGAGCGCGGGTTCGAGGCGGTGTCCGTCGCGGAGGTGGCCGCCGCGGCCGAGATCTCCAAGCCGACGCTCTTCCGGTACTTCCCCGCCAAGGAGGACCTCGTCCTGTACCGGATCGCGGACCACGAGGAGGAGCCCGCCCGGGTCGTGCGGGAGGGGCCGACACCCATCGAGGCGCTGAAGCGTCACTTCCTGGAGGGGCTGGAGCGCCGGGACCCGGTGACGGGGCTCAACGACGACCCCGAGGTGCTCTCCTTCCACGCCCTGCTCTACGGCACGCCGTCCCTGGTCGCCCGGCTGCACAGCCATCTCGAGCGCTCCGAGGAGGCGCTGGCCGAGGCGCTCGGCGGCGGGCTCGACGCCCGGCTGGCCGCCGGACAGATCATCGCCGTACGGCGGATCCTCGCGCAGGAGAACTGGCGGCGGATCGCGGCGGGGGAGCGCCTCGACGCCGTACGGGAGGACGCGGTGGCCGCGGCGGAGCGGGCGTTCGGGGTGCTGGAGCACAGCCTCCCGGTTGCGTGACTAAGTAAAAAAGATTACTGAGTAACGTTTCTTGCTACGCTCGGGGGAATGACGTCCGACGCCCCCGTGCCCCAGCACGCCCTCCCCCAGGAACGCGCCCATCACGACCGCTGCCGTGCAGCCCTCGCCGCCATGACCGGAGGCGCCGACGAGCAGGTGCTTTCCGGTGAGGACGTCTCCGCGTCCGGCGCCGACGCCGAGGTCCTCGGGTACCGGCTGCGCAGCCGGGCCAAGGAACTGCGTGAACTGCCGCCAGGCCCGCTGTTCTTCGGGCGGCTGGACTTCGGCCGGGACGAACCCGGCCACGCCGGGCAGAGCTACCACGTCGGACGCCTGCGGATCACCGAACACCCGGCCGCCCCGCCCCTGGTGGTCGACTGGCGGGCACCGGTGTCCCGCACCTTCTACCAGGCGTCCGCCCGTGACCCGCACGGTGTGGCCGTGCGCCGCCGGTTCGGCTGGGCGCCCGGCAGCAAGGGCGACTCCCGTGACCTCACCGGCCTGGAGGACGAGCACCTGGAGCGGGGCGAGGACCGGGTCAGCGGAATCGTCGCCCGGGAGATCGAGCGGCCGCGTGTCGGGCCGATGCGGGACATCGCCGCCACCATCCAGCCCGAGCAGGACGACCTCGTCCGCGGCGGCCTGGACCTCACCGTGTGCGTGCAGGGCGCTCCCGGCACCGGCAAGACCGCCGTCGGCCTGCACCGGGCGGCCTATCTGCTCTACACCCATCCGCAGCGGATGCGCCGCGGCGGCCTCCTCGTCCTCGGCCCGAACCGGACCTTCCTCACCTACATCGCCGAGGTGCTGCCCTCCCTCGGCGAGACCGGCGTACGGCAGTCGACCCTCGCCGAGGAGATCGCCCGGCACCCGGTGACCGGTGAGGACGACGAGCGGACCGCCCTCCTCAAGCACGACGCCCGCACAGCAGAGGTCCTGCGCCGGGCGTTGTACGCGCGGGTGCACACCGATCACGCGGACTCCCTCGCCGTCCCGGACGGCTCCTGCCGGTGGCGGGTCGACGGGGACGCACTCGCCCGGATCGTCACCGGCGTGCTGCACGAGAAACCGCCGTACGCCGTGGGGCGGGAGCGGGTGCGGGCCCGGATCGTGCGGGCCGTCCAGGACCAGGCCGAGCGGCGCAGCGGTCCGCGGGGCGCCGCCTGGGTGCGCCGGATCGAGCGGGCGCGGCCGGTGTCGGCGTACGTGGACGCCGTCTGGCCGCTCGTGCGGCCGGAGCAGGTGGTGGCGGAATTGCTGTCCGACGCCGACCGGTTGGCGCGGGCGGCCGACGGGATCATGGACGCGGAGGAGCAGAAGGGTCTGCTGTGGGCGTGCCCGCCGCGGTCATGGCGGTCGGCGGTCTGGTCGTCCGCCGATCTGCTGCTGCTCGACGAGGTGGCCGGGCTGATCGAGCACCCCGAGGGGTATGGGCACGTCGTGATCGACGAGGCGCAGGACCTGTCCCCGATGGAGTGCAGGGCCATCGCCCGCAGGGCCGCCTTCGGGTCGCTCACGGTGCTGGGCGACCTGGCGCAGGGGACGACACCCTGGGCATCCCGCTCCTGGGCCGGAACGCTGCGTCACCTGGGCCGTCCCGAGGCGGCCGTCGTGCCGCTGACCACCGGTTTCCGGGTACCGCAGGCGGTGGTGGAGCTGGCCAACCGGCTGCTGGGGCGACTGGACGTCGATGTGCCGGCGGCCCGCTCCCTGCGCCCGGACGGCGAGGTGCGCAGCCGGGTCGTGGACGACCCCGCCGAAGTGCCGGGCGCGGTCGTCGCCGCCGTAGAGGACGCCCTGGAGCGGGAGGGGTCCGTGGGCGTCGTGGCGGCGGATGCCGATGTGCCCGCGCTGCTGCGGGCGTTGGCGGAGGCGGGCGTCGAGGCCGCGGGGCCGGAGTGCCCGGCGGCGCGTGTCAGCGTGGTGCCCGCGAGCGTCGTCAAGGGTCTGGAGTACGACCACGTGGTGGCGGTGGAGCCGGCCGCGATCGCCGAGGCGGAGGAGCGCGGACTGCACCGGCTCTACGTGGTGCTGACCCGGGCGGTGTCCCGCCTGGAGGTGGTACGGGCGCGGCCGTTGCCGTTCTGACGCGGCGACCGGCCGCTCATGCCCCCTCGTCCTCCACCGGCGGCTCCAACGCCCGCAGCCACCGTTCCGTCTGTGCCACATGGGCCTCCGCCGCGCCCGCCGCCGCTCCCGGATCGTGGGCGGCGATGGCCGTGGCGAGGACGCGGTGGTCGGCGTCGCTCTTGCGGCGGAGGTCGGGGCCCTCGGGGAGGGTGAAGACCTGGTACTTGCGGGAGCGGGAGCGGAAGACCGTCAGGAGGGAGGCCAGGGTGGGGTTGCCGGCCGCGCGGGCGATCTCCGCATGGAAGCGGTGGTCCAGGTCGGACGCCTTGGTCGGGTCCTGCGTGGCCTCCATCGCCTCGATGAGCGAGAACAGCGTCTCGATGGTCTCCGGGGTCGCGCGGGCCGCCGCCTGCGCCGCCACGTGCGCCTCCAGGACGCGGCGGATCTCGTAGACCTCCAGCAGGCCCGGCAGGGGCAGGAGTTGCAGGGTCAGGGAGAGGCTGCCGATCAGGTCCTCGGGGCGCAGCTGCGAGACGTACGTGCCCGAGCCGTGGCGCGGTTCGATCACGCCCAGCGCCGCCAGCATCCGTACCGCCTCGCGCAACGAGCCGCGGGAGACGCCGAGTTCCTCGCAGAGGTCCGCCTCGGGCGGAATCCGCTCCCCGGCGCCGAGCCGCCCCGTGGCGATCATGTGGCGCAGGCCGTGGAACGCCTTGTCGACTGCCGACATCCGTTGCCTCCCCTGACGGGCCGCGCACTCCGCGCCCCCGCCCGAGTGAACTGTAGCGGGGCGAGAGATCAGATGTCTTCGGTGAAACATTCTCGAGTCATCTGATTTCTTCTGGCTCACAGGGCTTGTCATGGCCGAAAACCCCATGCCAACATCCCGAGTCATCATACGTCTTGGCCTTCGGTTCTCCCGATGGTCCGACGTCCCTCGATGTCCCTCGCGGATGGGAGTCATGTGAGCGAGACCGACGTCAGCACCGCGCCCCGCCCCCTGCTGCTGGCCGACGGCCGGCCCGCGGCGGACGCGTGGTCGCTGGACCCCGCCCTGCGCCACCTCAACCACGGCTCCTTCGGCGCCGTCCCGCTGGTCGCCCAGGAGCGGCAGAACGCGCTGCGGGCGGAGATGGAGCGGGCGCCGGTCGTGTGGTTCCCCGAGCTGCCGGAGCGGATCGCGGCGGCCCGGACCGGCCTCGCCGCGTTCCTCGGCGTGGACGCGGGCGACCTCGCCCTGGTGCCCAACGCCAGCGCCGGCGTCAGCGTCGTCTACGCCAACCTCCCCGCACGGAACGGCGGCGAGATCGTCGTCACCGACCACGGCTACGGCGCCGTCACCATGGGCGCCGAACGCCTCGCCCGCCGCTGGGGCGGCCGCGTCCGCACCGCCCGTGTGCCGCTGGACGCGGACGAGGAGCAGGCGTACGAGGCGGTCATGGCGGAGGTCGGCGACGCCACCGCCCTGCTGGTCGTCGACCAGATCACCTCCGCGACCGCCCGCCGGTTCCCCGTGGAGCGGATCGGCGCGGAGGCGGCCCGCCGCGGGGTGCCGTTCCTCGTCGACGGCGCTCACGCACCCGCCCTGCTCGCCTCGCCGCTCAAGGGCCTCACCTGCGACTTCTGGGCCGGCAACCTCCACAAGTGGGCCTGCGCCCCGCGTGGCACCGCCGCCCTGGTCGCCCGCGGCCCGCTCCGTGACGACCTCCACCCCCTGATCGACTCCTGGGGCGCCCCCGACCCGTACCCGGACCGCTTCGACCAGCAGGGCACGCTCGACGCCACCAACTACCTGGCCGCGCGGACCGCGCTGGACTTCGTCGACAGCACCTGGGGCTGGGACGCGGCCCGCCGCTACATGGACGAGCTGGCCGGGTACGGCGAGCGGGTCGTGGCCGCCGCCGTCACCGCGCTGACCGGCGAGGACGCCCGCGTGGACGTGGGGATGCCGGTTCCCGGCATGCGGCTGGTGCGGCTGCCGGACGGTCTCGCCGACTGCCGGGAGGCCGCGGACGCCCTGCGCGACCGGGCCGCCGCCGAGCTGGGCGTCGAGGCCGCGTTCACCGCCTTCGGCGGGATCGGCTACGTACGGCTGTCCGCGCATCTCTACAACACCGCCGAGGACTACGAGTACTTCGCCGAGCGGTGTGTGCCCGTGCTCGGCGAGTGGGCCCGCGCCTCCCGCCCCTGATCCCCCCCCATCCCCTGTACCTCCTCGCCACCCGCACCCGCGCCCCCCGTCGCCCCGTTCACCGCAAGGAAGAGGTCAGCACGATGAGAAGAAGGACGGCAGCTCTCGCGCTCGGCACCGCCGCCGCGATGGTCCTGACCGGTTGCTCCACGATGAGCCCCGGTGAGAGCGGAACGGTCACCCTCAACATGGTGGAGAGCCTGACCAACCCCGCCCGCACCGACCTCCTCGAGGAGCTCATAGCCGACTTCGAGGAGAAGAATCCGAAGGTCAAGGTCAACCTGGTCTCGCCGCCCACCGAGCAGGCCGACCAGAAGCTCCAGCAGATGCTGCAGTCGGGCAGCGGCGTCGACGTCCTGGAGGTCCGCGACATCACCGTCGGCCCCTGGTCGAACAACGGCTGGCTGTACGACATGAAGAAGGACCTGGCCGGCTGGAAGGGCTGGGACGCGCTCACGGACAACGCTGTCGCCGCCTCCGAGGACGACAAGGGCCGCACCTACTTCGTGCCGTACGGCTTCTACGGGCTGAGCCTCTTCCACCGCACCGACCTGATCAAGGAGGCCGGCTTCGACAAGCCGCCGGCCACCTGGGAGGAGCTGCTGGAGCAGGCGTCGAAGATCCACGACCCGTCGTCGCGCCGGTACGGCTACGCCTTCCGCGGCGGCGCCAACGCGCACAGCAACGCCACCGCCGCCATCGAGGCGTACGTCGCCGACCGGATCGACCCGGCCAACGGGTACCTCCTGAAGGACGGCAAGACCATCTTCTCGGCGCCCGAGGCGCTGGACGCGATGGAGATGTACCTGAAGCTGTTCAAGCAGGCGTCGCCGAAGTCGTCCGTGGCCTGGGGTTACCCGGAGATGGTGGAGGGCTTCTCCAACGGCTCGACCGCGTTCCTGCTCCAGGACCCCGAGGTCATCGCCACCGTCTCCGAGTCGAAGTCCCTCGACGCGAACCAGTGGAGCACCGCGCCGCTGATGGCCGGGCCGAGCGGTAAGACCGTGCAGCCGCTGGCGACCGCCGGATGGGGTGTCGCGGAGGGCAGCAAGCACAAGGCCGAGGCCGTGAAGCTGGTGCAGTTCCTCTCCGAGGGTGAGGCGTCGACGCGGTTCACCAAGGGCAACAGCCTGGTGCCGATCCTCAAGGCGGCGGCCGAGGACGACTTCTACCGCTCCGGCCCGTGGGCCAGCTACGTCACCATGACGGAGAACCCGGACACGTACCTCGTCGTCACCCAGCCGCGCGGCGTCGCGTGGTGGACGGAGTGGCAGCAGCGCGCCGACACGGACGTGCAGAAGATGATCCTCGGCAAGCTCGCCCCGAAGGAGCTGCTGGCCGGCTGGGACGCCTACTGGACCGAGAAGTGGAAGAAGTGACCATGTCCGGTACGTCCACGCCGACGTCCGGCGTGACCGCGGCGCCCTCCGTACGCAAGGAGGGCGCCCCGCCCCGCGGCGGGACCGGCGGGGGCCGCAGGCGCAGGGAGTTCACCACCCGGCGGGGACTGGTCGTCGCCGCGTTCATGGCGCCGGCGGCGGTCTTCGTCGCGCTGTTCACGTACTACCCGATGATCGCCGGCAGCCAGATGGCGTTCCGGAACTGGAACCTCACCGACCTCACGGACACCTCGTGGGTGGGGTTCAAGAACTTCCGGGAGGTCTTCACCGACCCCGCGTGGGGCACGGTGCTGGGCAACACCGCGCTGTGGGTGGTCGGTTCGATCGTGCCGCAGCTGGTGATCGGGTTCGCGCTGGCGCTGTGGCTGAGGCGCAGGTTCCGCCTGCGCGGGCTCTACCAGGCGCTGATCTTCTTCCCGTGGGCGATCTCCGGGTTCCTGATCGGCATCCTGTTCCGCTGGATGTTCAACAGCGAGTTCGGCGTCGTCAACGACCTGCTCCAGAAGGCCGGCCTGATCGACGAGCCGGTCGCCTGGCTCGCCGACCCCGACACCGCGATGATCGCCGTGCTGGTCGCCAACGTCTGGTACGGGGTCACCTTCTTCGCGATCATGATCCTGGCCGCGCTCCAGTCGATCCCGGACGAGCTGTACGAGGCGGCGGCGCTGGACGGCGCGGGCAAGGCGCGGACGCTGTTCCGCATCACCATCCCGTACATCCGCGTGACGCTGGTGCTCACGGTGCTGCTGCGGGTCATCTGGATCTTCAACTTCCCCGACCTGATCTTCGGCATGACCGGGGGCGGGCCGAACGACGAGACGCACATCGTGACCACCTGGATGATCAAGATCACGCAGCAGGGCGACTACGGCAAGGCGTCCGCGCTCGGCCTGCTGGTTGTGGCGGTGCTGCTGGTGTTCGCGATGTTCTTCCTGACGGCGACGCGGGAGCGGGGCGGCGGCCGCCGGGGCGCCGGCCGGGGCGGAAAGCGAGGGGTGCGAGCGTGATCGGCAAGGAAACCACGGCCGGCCGGGCCGCGAAGTTCACCTTCCTGGGCCTCTGGCTCGTCTTCTCCCTCTTCCCGCTGTACTGGATCACCGTCACGTCCCTGAAGGACCCCGGTGACATCTTCTCCTTCCCGATCTCCTACTGGCCCGAGAACTTCTCCCTGGAGAACTACCAAGGCCTGTTCGGCAAGGCGGACTTCGGCACGTACCTGGTGAACAGCCTGGTCGTGTCGGCCGTCGCGGGCGCGGTGGCCACCGCCATCTCCACGCTCTCGGCGTACGTCCTCGCCCGGTTCGAGTTCCGCAGCAAGTCGGCGCTGCTGATGGCGTTCCTCGTCACGCAGATGATCCCGTCGTTCATCGCGCTGGGCCCGCTGTACCTGCTGATGACCGACCTTCAGCTGGTCGACAACCGGCTCGGCCTGATGCTGGTCTACATCGCCGTGTGCATCCCCTTCTGCACGGTGATGCTGCGCGGCTTCTTCGAGAACGTCCCGGACGCGCTGGAGGAGGCCGCGATGATCGACGGCCTGTCCCGGCTCGGGGCGCTGATCAAGGTGCTGCTGCCGGTCATGCGGCCGGGGATCGTCGCCGCGTTCATCTTCAATTTCGTCAACTGCTGGAACGAGCTGTTCCTTTCGGTGACGCTGATGAACAGCGACGAGAACAAGACCGTGCCGACCGCGCTCAACGGCTTCATCTCCAGTTTCAACATCGACTGGGGGTCGATGTCCGCGGCGGCGGTGCTGACGATCCTGCCGACGATGGTGCTGTTCGCCTTCGCCAGCCGGCACATCGTGCAGGGGCTGACGGCGGGGGCGGTGAAGGGCTGAGTCAGGGGGTGACGTGGGTGCCGGGGCCGGGGCCGCCTCCCGGCCCCGCGGCCTCCCGCGCCGCCCGTTCCAGCTTGTCGCGGTAGGCCGCCCACCAGGCGGGGTCGTCCGAGGGGATGCTGGTGGCGCCCGGCCGCTCGCCCGTCGCGCCGTCCAGCTGCTCGCGCAGGATGTCGGCGTGGCCCGCGTGCCGGCTGGTGTCGGCGATGACCCGGACGACGGCGTGGTGCAGGGTCAGCTCGGCGCGGTCCTCGGGCCACCACGGCACCGTGCCGGTCGTGTCCAGCGGCAGCGCCTCGACCGTCGCGTCCGCGTGCGCCCAGGCCCGCCGGTACAGCTCCACGATGGCGTCACGCGTCTCGTCAGGGGCGGCCCACATGTCCGCGTTGACCTCGGCGTCCTCCGCCAGCCACGGAAGCGGCTCGCCCGAGGGACGCCCGAACGTGTCGCCGAGATACCCGAGTTCGACCCCGGCGGCATGCTTCACCAGCCCGAGCAGATTGGTCCCGGTCGGTGTCAGCGGCCGCCGCACGTCGTACTCGGCCAGCCCTTCCAGCTTCCAGAGCAGGGCGTCCCGCGCCTCCTGGAGATAGCGGTGCAGGTCAGCCTTGGCGGGATCGGAGTACGTCATGGGGATCAGTGTGTCGGCACGGGGCGTCCTCGTCCGCCCAATTGAGTTGCGCCGGGATGCCGCGCACAGGATCCTCGGGGCGTGATCACGGACCACCAGCGGAAGATCCGCGAGCGTTACCTCTCCGCACCCGTCATGGCGGCACCAAAGCCGTGGCGGAAGGTGCTCGACCGGCCGGTCGGCGGCCTGCTCGGCATCGGCTTCGCCGTCCACCCCGGCACCGGCAGTGTGGTCCCCGGCCGCCCCGGAGGCCACCGGGTTTCCGACCGCCTCACGCCGGGGCGTCGTACGTGAAGCGGTAGCCGGCGCAGTCGGTGAGGCGGACGTAACCGAGGCGCTGGTAGAGGGCGTTGCTGGTCGGGTTGGCCGGGGCGGCGAACAGGACGACGTCCGTGGCGCCCGCCTCCCGCGCGGCCCGGCTCACCGCGGCCGTCACCGCGCCCGCGTGACCGTGGCCGCGGAAGCGGGACGGGGTGTAGACGGGGTCGACGCGGACCATGCCGCCGGTGACCGAGGTGACGGCCGCCATGGAGACGGGGGTGCCGTCCGGGGTCCGCCAGAAGGTGAAGTGCCGGTCGCCGAAGCGCGACCGGTCCCACGCGCCCGCGTCGATCAGATCGATGGACGGCTGCTCGCCGACGTCGACGCAGAACTCCCGGCACCAGCGCACCACGAGCTCGCGGTCGGCCTCCCCCGCGAGGTGGGCCCGGCCTTCGGGGTGCGGCCGGGGCGGGGTGAGGGTGCCGAGGCGGTAGAGGTGCGTGTGCCAGAACAGTTTCGGCACGGCACCGGTGTGTCCCTGCCAGGCCGAGGCGAAGACGTCGGCGGTCTCCTGGTCGGCGATGACCTGGGCGGGGGAGTGGCCGAGGGCGGACAGGCGGGCGGCGAGGGCGCCGGCGTCGTCGGCGGTCAGCGGGGTGAGGCCGAGGCGGCCGCGCGGGGTGAGGTAGCAGACCGCGCGGACCTCGCCCTCCGTCTCCAGGCGGCCGAGGACGAAGTCGCCCGCGCCGGGAAGGCGGAGCTTCGCGATGTCCGTGAGCGGGGTGGTGTGGAGGGCGGGGCGCGAGCGCAGGAAGGCGCCGGCGCGGGTGAGGAAGTCCTCGACGTCGGTGGTGAAGTGCCAGTGGTCCGGGAGCATGCCTCATCGTGCCGGACGCGGGACCGGGCGAGCGGGGGTTCGCGCCGATCCCGCCGACGGGTGGCCGGAACGCTTACGCCTGTGCCACCACGTCCGCGACCACGCAGCTCACGTTGTCCGGGCCGCCCGACGCGTTGGCCAGGTCGACCAGTTCACGGACGGCCGACTCGGGCTCGGGGGCGTCCGTGAGCACGCGGTGGATGTCCCCGGCGGGCACGACCGTGGACAGGCCGTCCGAGCAGAGGAGGTAGCGGTCGCCGGCGCGGGCGTCGTGCAGCCGCAGGTCGGGCGTGGAGTCGGCGCCCCGGCCCAGGGCGCGGAGCAGCAGGGACCGCTGCGGGTGCGAGACGGCCTCCTCGGGAGTGAGACGCCCCTCGTCGATCAGCGACTGCACCACCGTGTGGTCGTGGGTGATCTGGAACAGCTCCCCGTCGCGCAGGAGATGGACGCGGGAGTCGCCGATGTGGACGAGCGCGAGCTGCGAGCCGGTCCACAGCATCGCGGTGAGCGTGGTGCCGGCGTCGGAGTCGTCGCCGCCGATGCCGTCGTCGGGGGCGGAGACTCCGTGCACGGCCCGTTCGGCGCGGCCGAGGGCGTCCTCGAGCGCGTTGAGCAGGTCGCCTGCCGGGACGGTCTCCGACTCCAGACTTCGCAGCGCGTCGACGGCGGCCGCGCCGGCGAGGGCGCCCTTGCCGCCGAAGCCGTCGGCGACGGCGAGGAGGCGGGAGGCCGCGTAGGCGGTGTCCTGGTTGCTCGGGCGGACCCGGCCGGTGTCGGACAGGGCGGCGTAGCGGAGGGCGAGAGGTGCGGTGGTGCGGGACATGGTGGGGTCCTTCCCGGTCAGATGGTCGACGAGGAAGGCCGCCAGGTCCCGCCGCGCGGCCGTGTCGGCCTCGACCCGCGCCCAGTACGCGCGGATCTCGCCGGCCGCCTCGCCCGGTCCCATGGCGCACACCTGCCGGATGCGGGCGAGCGGCATGCCCAGCCGCCGGAGCCAGGCGACCAGCCGTGCCTGCTCCAGCTGCTCGGGCGCGTAACGGCGGTAGCCGGTGTCCGGGTCGACGCGGGCGGGAGTCAGCAGACCGAGCTCGTCGTACAGCCGCAGCGCCTTCGGCGACAGCCGGGACGCCTTCGCGAACGCTCCGATGGTCAGCAGCTCCATGCGTGTCCCTCCTCGTACCGGGCCGAACGCCCGGCCCCACCGATGCTGGGCGCTGCCCCAAGGTGAAGGTCAACAGCGATTCTTCCCGCACCCGTCAGAGAGAGTGCGACCTGCCCGGAACACGTGTCGACGACGACCACCTCGGCGGTGATCCGCCGGCCGGCTTCGACCACCTCGGAGGGGTGGCCGCCCAGCCGTGGGCCAGGTCCGGCACGCGGATGGAACCGGTGACCTTCACCCGTCGCACAGCCCGCCGGGAGAGCTAGCGCACTCTTGCAAGCAGGGTGCTTGCAATTGTTAGCGGGGTGCGTCATGGTGGGGATATGGCATCCCTGAACGTCGGCGGACTCGGTGAGTATCTGCGTGAGCAGCGGCGCAACGCGCAGCTGTCGCTGCGGCAGCTCGCCGATGCCGCCGGGGTGTCCAATCCGTATCTGAGCCAGATCGAGCGCGGGCTGCGCAAGCCCAGCGCGGAGGTGCTCCAGCAGGTCGCCAAGGCGCTGCGCATCTCCGCCGAGACGCTGTACGTCCGCGCCGGGATCCTCGACGCCGAGCGCGACCGGGACGAGGTCGAGACGCGCGCCGTGATCCTCGCCGACCCCACGCTGAACGAGCGCCAGAAGCAGGTGCTCCTCCAGATCTACGAGTCCTTCCGCAAGGAGAACGGATTCGGGGGCACCGAGGACGGTGAGGTGGATCCCGTCGGGCCCGAGCCGGGTACGGAGGGCTCCATCAGCAAGGGCGGCAGACCCGCCGAGCGCCCCGGCCACGAGGCCGGCGGCGACGACAACGGTCCGCGGCGGACGGCCGGCTGAGCCGGCCAGGGCGCCGGACGCCCGCCACGGACCACACAGACCCTCAGCCGAAGAAACGACATCCGGGAGGACCATCACCATGGCCATCACCGACGACCTGCGCAAGACCTTCAGCGACCCCAAGCCGCTCTACTTCGCCGCCGGCACCGCCGATCTGGCGCTGCAGCAGGCCAAGAAGGTGCCGGCCCTGGTGGAGCAGCTGCGCACCGAGGCCCCGGCCCGCATCGAGGCCGTGCGCAACACCGACCCCAAGGCCGTCCAGGAGCGGGTGACCGTCCGGGTCCGCGAGACGCAGGAGACCCTGCAGACCAAGGCCAACGAGCTGTTCGGGACGATCGACACCGACCTGAAGAAGCTCGGCGAGACCGCCCAGGACCTGGCACTGCGCAGCGTGGGCGTCGCCGCCGAGTACGCGGTCAAGGCCCGCGAGACCTACGAAAAGCTCGCCGAGCACGGTGAGCAGGCCGTGAAGACCTGGCGCGGCGAGGCCGCCGAGGGCATCGAGGACATCGCGGTGGCCGTCGAGCCGCCGGCCGAGCCGAAGCCCGCCGCCGCCCCGGCCGAGACCAGGACGGCGGAGGCCAAGCCGGCCGAGGCCAAGGTCACGGAGGTCAAGCCCGCCGAGGCCGCCGCGAAGAAGCCGGCCGCCCCGAAGAAGGCTCCGGCGGCCCGCAAGGCCACGGCGAAGAAGACGACGCCGCCCGCGAAGTGAGCGGCGCCGCACCCCGCTGAAGCGGGACGAACGGCACGGGCCGGGCACTTACGCGGTGCCCGGCCCGTTCATCGGGTAGCCGGCCGGCGGATGCGGGTACGGTGACGGCGGAAAGACGACGTGGCGCCCGTCGGCGGCGCGGCAAGGACGACGGCGCGGTGGACGAGCCGATTACGGGTGGTGGACGTAGTGCTGATGCAGGGCTTCGCTAACTTCTTGTGGCTGTTGAACCTGGCCCTGATCGTGTTCAGCGGCTTCGCGCTGATCGATGCCGCCACGCGCCGTGAGGACGCCTACCGCGCGGCGGACAAGAAGACCAAGCCGTTCTGGCTGATCATCCTGGGTCTCGCCTTCGTGGTGAGCCTGATCTTCAACATCCTGTCGTTCCTGCCGATCATCGGCCTGATCGCGACGATCGTGTACATGGTCGACGTCCGCCCGGCCCTCAGGTCGCTCCCCGGAGGCGGCCGGGCCCGCAGGGGCTCCAGCAGCGACGGCCCGTACGGCCCGTACAACGGCGGTCGCTGAGCGGAAGTACCCAGTTCCCCGTGCCCCTTCAAGGGCGCGGGGAACCGCGCGAACGGCCCACGACGGCCCGCAGCCGCCCCGAAACCGTGCCGGTACGGCGATCAGCGCGTCCGGTCCAGCAACAGGACGGCGACGTCATCCGTCAGCTCGCCCCCGTTGAGGTCGCGCACCTCATTCACCGCCGTGCGCAGCAACTCCTCCCCGCGCAACCCCTCGGAGAGCCTGCGGCGGATCAGGTCGACCATGCCGTCCTGCCCCAGCCGCTCGCCGGTGTCGCCGACGCGGCCCTCGATCAGGCCGTCGGTGTAGAGCATCAGGCTCCACTCGGCGCCCAGCTCCACCTGCATCCGCGGCCAGCGCGCGCCGGGCAGCAGCCCGAGGGCGGGTCCGTTGTTCTCGTACGGCAGCAGCCGTGCCGGCATGCCTGGGCGCGCCAGCAGCGGTGACGGGTGGCCGGCCAGGCACAGGCCGGCCCGGCGGCCGTCCGGCGCGATGTCCACCGTGCACAGCGTCGCGAAGATCTCGTCGTCCGGACGCTCGTGCTCCAGCACCTGCTGCAGCGTGCTCAGCAGCTGGTCCCCGCACAGCCCCGCCAGGGTCAGCGCCCGCCAGGCGATGCGCAGCTCCACGCCGAGCGCCGCCTCGTCCGGGCCGTGCCCGCAGACGTCGCCGATCATGGCGTGCACGGTCCCGTCGGGTGTGCGGACCACGTCGTAGAAGTCGCCGCCGAGCAGGGCGCGCGAGCGGCCGGGCCGGTAGCGGGCCGCGAACCGCAGCGGGGAGCCGTCCAGCAGCGGCGTCGGCAGCAGGCCGCGCTCGAGCCGGCGGTTCTCCTGGGCGCGCAGCCGGCCCTCGGCCAGCCGCCGCTCCGCGGAGTCGGACCGCTTGCGCTCCACCGCGTAGCGGATGGCGCGGCTCAGCAGCCGACCGTCCAGCTCGTCGCGGACCAGATAGTCCTGCGCGCCGACGCGTACGGCCTCGGCGCCGCGCTCGGTGTCGTCCGCGCCGGTGAGGGCGAGGACGGCGTGCCGGGGCGCCAGCTCCAGGACGTGCCGGAGGACGGCCAGCTCGTCGCCGTCGTCCGCCCGGCCGGGCGCGGGCAGCGCCAGGTCCAGCAGGATGCAGTGGACGTCGTCGGTGAGCAGCCGCTCGGCCTCGGTGAGGTTGCGGGCGGTGCGGATGCGAATCGGGCGCCCCGCCCGGTCGAGCAGGTCGGGCACGATCGGCGTGCCGCCCGGGTCGTTCTCGATGAGCAGCAGGGTCAGCTGTGCGGGTGTCGTGGTCGTCGTGGCCTTCGCCGGTTCGGCGCCGGCCGGGGTGGCCGCGTCGGCGGCCGCCGTCCGGTTCTCGGGCAGCTCCTGTGCGGACTCGTTCGGTGCGGCGACCGTCCCCTGACCACCTTCCGCGGCCGGGATCGCTCTCTGCCGCGGTACGGGTGCGGGCATTGTTCCGGGTTCCTTCCCTCCCCCCGAGGGCATGGCGGGGGCGACGGATCTCGGCCTGTCCCCCCCGCGTGTGTCTGATCTGAGCGGGCAGGGGTTGCCCCTTCGAACGGGGACCATAGCGGGTGACCGCGCCGCAGCGGAATGGTGCGAACCACGCCGCCCGGCCAACGGCCGCTGTCATATGCCGCGTTTGCTACCGCAGTTGGACAGGCCGGAGATGCTGTGGGGATGACGAACGTCACGTCCACGGGGCGTTGGTCACGAGATCCACGTGCGGTGGGTCACGTGGCCCGTGTCACGCGGCCGTTGGGGCCGCCGGACACCACCCCCGGACGTCACTCAGGGTGTCGCTCCGCGTCCGGATCGGGCCGTACGACGCCCAGGATCGGCATCGAACCGGCCCCGGCCAGCGTCACCGTCCGGCCGGGACGGGGCGCGTGGACCATGACGCCGTCGCCCACGTACATCCCGACGTGGCTGGCGTCGGCCCAGTAGATGATGAGGTCGCCGGGCCGCATGTCCTTGACGTCGACGCGCTTCAGGTGCTGCCACTGCATCTGCGACGTGCGCGGGATCGTCTTCCCGGCGGCCAGCCACGCCTGTGACGTGAGCCCGGAGCAGTCGAACGTGTTCGGGCCCTCGGCGCCCCACTGGTAGGGCTTGCCGATCTGCGCGGTGGCGTACGCCACGGCCTTGCGGCCCTGCGGGGTCGCCTCGGAGGAGAGCGCATCGAGGACGCCGGAGCTCAGCCAGGTGGCCTGGGCGCGGGCGGCGGCCTGCCGCTCCAGCCTCGCCAGCCGCTCCTTCTCCTCCTGCTCGAGCGCGGCCTCCAGCTTCTCGGCGGCCTTGATCTGCCTCTCGATCCGCTTCTGGGCGGCGGCCTTGACCTTGCGGCCCGCCTCCAGCTTGCGCATCTGCTCCCGGGCGTCCTCGGCGTACTGCTCCAAGTCCCGCTGGGTGCGGGTCATTTCGCCGATCAGGCCCTTGGTCGCGTGCTGCTCCTGGCGGACCCGGCCGGCGCCGTCGAGGAACTCCTGCGGGTCGTCGCTGAGCACCAGGTGCGCCTCGGGCGGCAGCCCGCCGCTCCGGTACTGCGCGGCGGCCGCGGCCCCCGCACGGCTCTTGAGGTCGTCCAGCTTCTCCCGGCCCTCGGTGATCCTCTTCGCCAGCCGCACGACCTGCGCGGTCTGCTGCCTGGCCTTCTCCTCGGCCGCGTTGTACTCGTCGGTGGCCTTGGCGGCCGCGTGGTAGAGCTTGTCGAGCTTCTTGCGGACGGCCTCGAGCTCCACGTCGCTGGTGACCACGGTGACGCTCGCCGTCGCGCCCGGGCCGGGCGGGGGAGTGGGCGCCGCGAACGCCGTACCGGGCACGGCCAGTACGGTGACCGCGCAGACCACGGTCACGGCCGCCGTCAGCACTCCGCGCTTGCCTGCCCCCATGCGTGCACCCCCGCCTGGTTAATCGTCAGTAACTTTTCGCTGCCGGGGGGATGCTGCCATTAATGGGCGAGAAACGACAGGGGGTGTGGACAACGCCCCTTGCGTCCCGCTGGTCCCTGTACGACCGTCATCCCGGTCGGTGTGACGAACGGCCGGGGGAGATCGTTCCCGCACCTGAATGCGGAGGCACCGCCTCCGGCGCCCTCACCACCCGCGTGGCGCCAACGCCCCCCACCGCAGGGTGACTTCCCCCTGCCGCCAGCGCGCCGGACCGTCCGTCACCGGCCAGTCGGCCGTGAGGTCCCGCACCGCGCGGACCCAGCGCTGGCGCGCGCCGTACGAGGCGTAGGGCGCGGCGGCGGCCCAGGCGCGGTCGAAGTCGCGCAGGAAGGCGTGCACCGGCTCGCCGGGGACGTTGCGGTGGATGAGCGCCTTGGGGAGCCGTTCGGCCAGGTCGGAGGGGCGGTCCAGGGAGCCGAGCCGGGTCGCGAAGGTCACCGTGCGCGGTCCCTCGGGGCCGAGCGCGACCCACACGTGCCGGCGTCCGATCTCGTCGCAGGTCCCCTCGACCAGCAGCCCGCCGCGAGATCCGGCCGCCGGGTCGGCCGGGGCGAGCCGCGCGCACAGCCGCCGCCACACGCCGGCGACCTCCCCCTCGTCGTACTGGCGCAGCACGTTCGCCGCGCGGACCAGGACCGGGCTGCCCGCGACCGGGATCTCGAAGCCGCCGCGCAGGAACACCAGCCCCTCCCGCTCGTACGGCCGTGCCGAGGCGACCCGGGCCGGGTCGATCTCCACGCCCGCCACCCGGGTGCGGGGCGCCGCCGTGCGCAGCCGGTGCAGCAGTTCCAGCGCGGTCCAGGGGGCCGCGCCGTAGCCGAGGTCGACGGCGAGGGGGTCGGCGGCGCGGCGCAGCTCGGCGCCGTGCGCGGCCGCGATCCAGCGGTCCATGCGGCGCAGCCGGTTGGGGTTGGTGGTGCCGCGCGTCACCGTGCCCACGGGGGCGGAGGCGGGACGCGGTGTCATGAGGACGAGGGTACGGGGGTACCCGCCCCCGGATCGCGGCGCGTGCGCCGACACGGGCACGCACCACGCAGTCGAACGGTTGAGCTAGACAAGGCAATGATTCGGTAAAGACCGCCGACGACCGCGCCGTACGGAAATGGGAACGCAATGTTCCGATGTTGACGTCGCCGAGGGTCGTACGCCCTCTCCCAGCCGTGCCCGCAGCGAGGAGGAACGCCACGTGAGCCAGTACATCGCGAGGCTCGGGCGGCGCTCCCCCGCCGTACCGCCGCGCCTGCGGCTGCACCGCAGGCCCCGCCGCGTGGCGATGCTCTCCGTGCACACCTCGCCGCTGCACCAGCCGGGCACCGGCGACGCGGGCGGCATGAACGTCTACATCGTGGAGCTGGCCCAGCGCCTCGCCGCGATCAACATCGAGGTGGAGATCTTCACCCGGGCCACCTCGGCCGCCCTCCCGCCCGTCGTCGAACTCGCGCCCGGCGTCCTCGTCCGGCACGTCGACGCGGGCCCCTACGAGGGCCTCGCCAAGGAGGACCTGCCCGCCCAGCTGTGCGCCTTCACCCACGGCGTGATGCAGGCCTGGGCCGGACACCGCCCCGGCTACTACGACCTGGTCCACTCCCACTACTGGCTGTCCGGGCACGTCGGCTGGCTGGCCGCGCAGCGCTGGGGCGTCCCCCTGGTGCACGCCATGCACACCATGGCCAAGGTCAAGAACGCCAACCTCGCCGACGGCGACACACCCGAGCCCGCCGCGCGCGTGATCGGCGAGACGCAGATCGTCGCCGCCGCGGACCGGCTGATCGCCAACACCTCCGAGGAGGCCGGCGAGCTCGTCCACCACTACGGCGCCGACCCCGCCAAGGTCGCCGTCGTCCACCCCGGCGTGAACCTCGACCGCTTCCGCCCAGCCGACGGCCGCGCCGCCGCCCGCGCCCGCCTAGGCCTGCCGCAGGACGCGCTGATCCCGCTCTTCGCCGGCCGCATCCAGCCCCTCAAGGCCCCCGACGTGCTGCTGCGCGCGGTCGCCGTGCTGCTCGCCGACCGACCCGAGCTGCGCTCCCGGATCTGCGTGCCCGTCGTCGGCGGCCCCAGCGGCAGCGGCCTCGCCAAGCCGGAAGGGCTGCAGAAGCTCGCCGCGCGGCTCGGCATCGCCGACGTCGTCCACTTCCACCCGCCGGTCGGGCAGGAGGAGCTCGCGGACTGGTTCCGCGCCGCGTCCGTGCTGGTCATGCCGTCGTACAGCGAGTCGTTCGGGCTGGTCGCCATAGAGGCGCAGGCGTCCGGCACCCCGGTGCTCGCCGCGGCGGTCGGCGGCCTCCCGGTCGCCGTGCGGGACGGGGAGACCGGCTTCCTGATCCAAGGCCACGACCCGGCCGCGTACGCGCGCGTGCTGCGCGACTTCGCCGACCGGCCGGAGCTCGCCGCACGCATGGGCGAGGCCGCCGCCCGGCACGCCCAGAACTTCGGCTGGGACACCGCGGCCGCCGCCACGGCCGACGTGTACACGGCCGCGACCCACGCCCACCGCCGTCACGTACGCTCCCACCATGGCTGACACGGAAGCGGAGCAGCGGGCGGCACAGGTCGTCGAGGGCGTGCTGAAGGACGCCGAGCTGGAGTGGGAGAGCCCGGCCCCCGGGAACTACGTGGTGAAACTCCCCGGCACCCGCAAGCTGTCCACGACGGTCTCCCTGATCGTCGGACGGCACACCCTGTCCCTCAACGCCTTCGTCATCCGCCACCCCGACGAGAACGAGGCCGGCGTCCACCGCTGGCTCCTGGAGCGCAACCTCAAGCTGTTCGGCGTGAGCTACGCCGTCGACCCGCTCGGCGACATCTACGTCACCGGCCGCCTGCCGCTGCCCGCGATCACCCCGGAGGAGCTGGACCGGCTGCTCGGCCAGGTCCTGGAGGCCGCCGACGGCAGCTTCAACACCCTGCTGGAACTGGGGTTCGCGTCAGCGATCCGCAAGGAGTACGCCTGGCGCGTCTCACGCGGCGAGTCCACCCGCAACCTGGACGCGTTCACGCATCTGCTGGAGCGGCCTTCGGAGGGCTGACTTCCCGGGACGTGTGCGCCCGCACTGTGATGGGGGTCCGAACTGGCGTACGGAACCGGGCTGTTAGCCTGCCGCGATCCGGGCCCCGGACACAGGGGCCCCATGCATGAAGAGGACGTGCATGCGCACTGGCAGATCCGCCCTGGCGGCGGTGCTCGGCGGAACGATCGCCCTCGGGGTGCTGACCGCTCAGCCCGCCCAGGCCGCCGACACCGGCATCAAGGTGTCGAAGGTGGTCGTGAACAAGGGCAAGCCCATCGTGGTGGGCACCACCGAGACGAAGTACCCGACGATCAGCTTCCGGGTGACCTGGCCCGCCGGGCACACCATCAGCACCGCGTCGGCCATGCCGTTCATGTACCACGGCACGACGGCGGTCAAGGCCTACGAGGGCCCGGGCAACCAGGTCTTCCACCACGACATGATCACGTGCAACGAGGACGGCTCGCGCGCCGCGAACTGCGAGGGGGCGCTGCGTATCCGGCCCCGCGAGAACCTCGACTCGGCCGCGGACGCCACGACGTGGAAGCTGGCGTTCGTCGCCCTCCTGGACGTGAAGGGCAAGATCAAGCACGAGTACCTGAACAGCTCGGCCACCCTCCAGGTCAAGCGGGCCGCCCGGGCCACGGTCAACGCGTCGCCGGAGCCGGTGGTCAGGAACAGGACGCTCACCGTCACGGGCAAGCTGACGCGCGTCGACTGGGCGAGGCGCGCCTACTCCGCCTACGGCGGCAAGGCGGCCCGGCTCGAGTTCCGCAAGGCGGGCACCACCGCATGGACGGCGGTCAAGACGGTGCGGGCGAACTCCAGCGGGTCGCTGAAGACCACGGTGAAGGCGACCGCGGACGGTTACTGGCGCTGGATGTTCGGCCAGACGACCACGACCGGCGGGGCGACGTCGGCGGCGGACTACGTCGACGTGAAGTGACCAGCGCTCCGCCGGGGGTTCGCGCGTGCGGACCCCCGACGGCGTGCTTGCTCACGGGCGTTCCGCGCTCCGGTACCGCCCCGGAGTGACCCCCACCAGCCGGCGGAAGTGCCGGGTCAGGTGGGCCTGGTCGTAGAAGCCCGATGCGGCCGCGACGTCGCCCGGCGGCCACCCCTCCAGCAGCAGCCGCCGCGCCCGCCCGACCCGACGGGACATCAGGTACTGGTGCGGCGGGATGCCGTACGCGGTGCTGAACGCCCGTACCAGATGGGCGGGATGGGCCGACAGCTCGGCCCCCGCCTCCGCCAGCGTCAGCCCGTCGGCCACCCGCGCGTCGAGCAACTCCCGCAGCCGCCGCGCCAGTACCGGGTCGGGGCGGCGGGGCGCGGCAGGCTCCCGCGACCGCAGATGCTCGCGCAGCCGCTCACCGACCAGCGTCAGCCGGCTCTCCGCCTCCAGTTCGTCGCCCGGCCGCACCAGCGCGGAGTGCACCTGCCCGACCCGCCGCCGCAGCAGGGGATCGCGCAGGTCGGGGCGGTCCACGGCGGCCCCGATGAGGTCGTCGCCGAGCCGGCTGGAGTCCAGGTACAGCACCCGCTTGCGGAAGCCCTCCTCGGTCGCGGGTTCGCCGTTGTGCGGGACGTGCGGCGGCAGCAGGGTCACCGTGTCGTTGGGGGTGCCGTGCTCGTGCCGGTCCAGGTCGTACCGCACGGCGCCGGAGTCGACGATCAGCAGCGTCCAGGCGTCGTGGACGTGCATCGGGTAGGCGTACTCGGTGAACCGGGCGTGGAACACCTCCACGACGCCGGGGACGGAGGGCCGCCAGGCGCTGACCGTGGCCGGGGGCGGGGCTGCCGGAGGAAGGGATGCCGGGGCGGGCATGCAAACAACGTACAAGACGCGGGGCGGACCCGGGCGGGAGTCTCGAGGCATGAGCACGAGCACCCGTTTCGACACGAAGATCGCCGTCCTGCTGCGGGAGGACCTGGAGTCCTGGCAGCGCCTCAACGTCACCGCGTTCCTGGTCAGCGGCCTGGGCACACAGGTCCCCGAACTGATCGGGCAGCCGTACGAGGACGCGGACGGCGTGCCGTACCTGCCGATGTTCCGCCAGCCGGTGCTGGTCTTCCAGGGCGCCAAGGAGACCCTGAAGGCGGCCCACGAACGCGCCCTCTCCCGCGCCCTGCCCCGCGCGGTCTTCACCTCCGACCTCTTCGCCACCGGCCACGACGACGCCAACCGCGCGGCGGTCCGGGCCGTCGGTACTGCGGACCTGGACCTGGTGGGTCTCGCGGTCCACGGGCCGAGGAACGCGGTGGACAAGGTGTTGAAGGGGGCGCGGATGCATCCGTGAGGTCGGTCCACGGGCCACTGCGCGGCACGGCCGGGTCAGGCGGATGTGCTGTCCGAGTCCCCGGAGCCGAAGGCGTACCGGCGCAGCGCCGGGAGATCGGTCACGGTCACGCGTGACCGCGCCGGGGCGTCAGCGACAAAACTGAGCTTCTGCAGCTCTCTGACCCGCCTTCCGGCTGCCTCGCGGCCCATGCCGGTCCAGTCGCCCAGCTCCGTCTGCGTCACCCTGACCTCGATGCCCTGGGCCGTGGGAACACCCTCGACCTCCGCGAGCCGTACGAGCAGGCGGCCGAGCCGGAGCCGTGCGGGCGCGCTCGCGATGGCGATGCGGTGGTGGTCCGACTCCTTGAGCCGCGTGCAGACGGACAGGAACACCTTCTGGAGGATCCCGGGACACTCGGCCAGCAGTCCCAGGAACGCCTCACTCCCGTACCAGCGGACGTAGGTCTGCTGCAGCGCGACGACGGTCGCGGTCCGGGGACCTCCGTCGAGCACGCCCATCTCGCCGATCAGTTCACCGCCCCGTCGGGTGGCCAGGTAGGTCGTGCGGTTGTGCTCTCCGTGCCACAGCACGCGACACTTCCCGCTGATGATCAGCGCGGCCCGGTCGGCGTGGTCGCTCTGCCGCAGGATGGTGTCACCGGCTTCGAAAGGGTCCCGTGGGACGCGGCCGACACGTTCCATGGCCTTGCGTTCGTCGTGGTCGAGCGAGTCCCAGAACGTCGTGTGCCTCACTTCGGCAGTGTCCCGAAGTCACCTGTCGTTGAGAGGCAGTTGCCTCATTTTGTTCAGCTGAGTGCTGCTCTCATGTGCGGTATCGCCACATGAGTAGACAGGTATGACAGATGCTCGATGAGCAGCAGCCTCCGCAGCGCCGCAACCCGGACGACGAACAGGACGCGGGCGGCGCACCGTACGGGGTGTACATGCGGTCCGACCGCGACGTCACCGTCAACGGAGCCGTGGCCGGCCGTGATCTGCGTATGGGTGACAACGCGCACTTCGGCGACCGGCACGAGACCAACGTCACGCACGAGACCAACGTCACGATCGTCAAGAGGGCCCAGGAGTGGGCTTACGCGCACCCGGTGGCCGTAATCGCAGGAATCGTTCTGATATCCGGAGCGACCTGGGGCGGAATCTCGCTGGGCTCCGGCGACGGGTCCGGGGTCGACCTCTCCGTCGTGAACGAGGAGGGGCTGACCGGCGCCGGGCACACCGTCGAGCAGACCCGCGAAGCCGAGCGGCTCGGGGACGCCGCGTCCTGGTGCCACCTGGTGGCGCCGGGGGACGGGGCGTGCGAGAGCACGATGGGCTCGGTGTTCTCGGAGAAGTCAGCGCCCTACCGCGAACGGGTCGACGAGATCGGCCTGGGCGAGCCCGAGAAGACCGCCACCGGCGCCCAGGTGATGCTCAGCTGGAAGGGCAAGGGCCAAGGCACCGTACGGCTCGTCCACACCGGCGGGCGCTGGCAGGTCGACTCCAGCGACTACGCACTGCTGAAGCTCTGCCGGGTCGGCATCTTCCTCTCGCTGGTCGACGCGAGGAGCCAGGAACTGCGCTGCGGCGCCTTCCAGATCCCGACGACATAGTCCGCGTCCTCGCCGGCCCGCGGCCGGCGCCACCTCCGACAGAATGCGACCCCGCTGTGATCAGCCATGCCCAGCACTCCCAGCTCCTCTTCGCCGACATCAAGGAGTTCAGTTCACGCAGTGACCACGCGCAGCTGCGCGCCCGCAGCGATCTCTACGCCGAGATGAAGTCGGCGTTCACCGAAGAACTGTGGGGGGCGTGCCGTCACGAGGACCGAGGGGACGGGGTGCTGGTCGTCATACCCCCCGACCCCGCCCTGCCGCCGGGAACGCTGTTCACCGACGTGCTGCCGCGGCTGGAGAACGGGCTGGGCGGCAGGAGGCGCAGCGACCCGCTGCTCCGGCTGAGGATCGCCGTCCATGAGGGTTCCGTGCACCGCGACCGCCACGGCTTCGCGGGCAACGCGGTGAACCACGTCTTCCGCCTGTGCGACGGGGCGCCGCTGCGCCAGGCACTCGACGAGGCCACGGGCGACACGGCGGTCCTGGTCTCCGAGGCCGTTCACGACGCGGTGGTCCGCGCGGGTCTCCCGGGCGTGGAGCCGGCGACGTTCCACCCCGTCACCTTCCAGGTCAAGGAGACCAGGGCCCGGGCGTATCTGCACGTGCCGGGTGATCCCGCCTGCGCCCTCCGGATCGCCGGGGAGTCCGAGCCCGGCACGCGCGACGGGCGGGACGGCGCCGGCCACGGCGGGGTGTCCGTCAGCGCGGGCCGAAGTGTGTACATGGACGGCGCGGTCGTCGCCGGGGGAGACGCCCACGTGACCATGGAGCCCGAGCAGCGGCGCCGTTGGGACCGGGGCACGCGGTGAGAGGCCGTCGCACGGCATTCGGACCGCTCCGACCGCGGGGCGGGACGGCGACAAGGAGAGGCATGCGAGAGATGACACACCACGTCCTGCGCTTACGACGCGTCGCTGCGGCCCTCGTCGTCGCGGGGCTGTTCACCGCGACGACCGCCGGGTGCTCCACGGGGCCGACGACCCAGGAGGAGGTCTGCGACAAGTACGACTCGCTGGGTAACCGGCTGGGTATCGGTCAGGTGTTCGGCAACCCGGTGTTCTCAGCGGCGGGCGACCTCGCCGACGTGGCCGGCCGGTACGAGGGGCCGGAGGATCTGTCCGCCGACGCGGAACGGCTGGAGTCCATAGCGGACTCCGACTCGACGTCCGAACTGGAACTCAGCGAGGCCACGCGAAACGTCGCCGCCCTCTGCGGCCACCAACTGGGCTCGGGCTCGTTCTCTCTGCCCGAGTGAACCGGACGGCGGCTCCGGCAGCCGCCCGAGCGGTCCGGGTCCACCGCCCCGTTCCGCCCGCCCGCCCTCGGGTGGCGGAACGGGGCGGTCACGACCGGGCGAGGCTGGACGAGGTGGCGCGCCGCGTACGCTTTTTCCGTGCCCGCACCCCGCCTCCACCGTGTCGCCGTCCTGGTGCTCGAGGGCGCGAAGCCGCTCGACGTCGGGATTCCCGCGCAGGTCTTCACGACCCGCGCGAGCATGCCGTACGAGGTGCGGGTGTGCGGGGCGGCGCCCGGCCTGGTGACCGGCGGGGACGGTCTCGCGTACGCCGTGTCGCACGGCCTCGACGCGCTGGCGTGGGCCGACATCGTCTTCGTGCCCGGGTACCGCTTCCCGGACCGTGAGGATCCGCCGCCCGCCGTGGTCGACGCGCTGGTCGCCGCGCACGAGCGGGGCGCGCGGCTCGCCGCGATCTCGACGGGCGCGTTCGCGCTGGCCGCCACCGGCCTGCTGGACGGGCGGCGCGCCACCACGCACTGGCACTACACACGCGCCCTCATGGCCCGGCATCCGCGCGTCCACGTCGACGAGAACGTGCTGTTCGTCGACGAGGGCAGCGTGCTCACCTCGGCGGGCGCCGCCTCCGGAATCGACCTGTGCCTGCACATCCTGCGCGGCGACCTCGGCGTGGCCGCGTCCAACCACGCGGCCCGGCGGCTGGTCGCGGCGCCGTACCGCAGCGGGGGCCAGGCCCAGTACGTGCCGCGCAGCGTGCCCGAGCCGCTGGGCGAGCGGTTCGCGGCGACGCGCGAGTGGGCGCTGCACCGGCTGGGCGAGCCGCTCACCCTGGAGGTGCTGGCGCGGCAGGCGGGGGTGTCGCCGCGGACGTTCTCCCGGCGGTTCGTGGAGGAGACCGGGTACACGCCGATGCAGTGGGTGATGCGGGCCCGCGTCGACCTGGCCCGTGAGCTGCTGGAACGCTCGCAGCGCAGCGTCGAGCAGATCGCCGCCGACACCGGGCTCGGCACCGGGGCGAATCTGCGGCTGCACTTCCAGCGGATCCTCGGCACGACGCCGAGCGAGTACCGGCGGACGTTCACGCGAGGCGAGTGATCCGCGGTTCTCGGCGGCTTGGCAGGATCCTTGTGAACCATGGCGATCCCGCCACTGTCAGCGGCGGCGACGGCGCGCGAGCCTGGGTCGCGAGAGGAAGGGACACCACTCATGACTCGCATCGCCATCAACGGATTCGGCCGCATCGGACGCAACGTGCTCCGTGCCCTGCTGGAGCGGGACACCGCCCTGGAGGTCGTCGCCGTCAACGACCTGACCGAGCCGGCCGCCCTCGCCCGGCTGCTCGCCTTCGACAGCACCTCGGGGCGCCTCGGACGCCCGGTGAGCGTCGACGGCGACACCCTCGTCGTGGACGGCCGCCGGATCAAGGTGCTGGCCGAGCGCGAACCGGCCCAGCTGCCCTGGGCCGAGCTGGACGTCGACCTCGTGCTGGAGGCCACCGGCCGCTTCACCTCGGCGAAGGCCGCCCGCGCCCACCTCGACGCGGGCGCGCGGAAGGTACTGGTCAGCGCGCCCTCGGACGGCGCGGACGTGACGCTGGCGTACGGCGTGAACACCGACGCGTACGACGCCGAGCTGCACACCATCGTCTCCAACGCGTCCTGCACCACCAACGCGCTCGCGCCGCTGGCTGCCGTCCTCGACGACCTGGCCGGCATCGAGCACGGGTTCATGACGACCGTGCACGCCTACACGCAGGAGCAGAACCTCCAGGACGGCCCGCACCGCGACCCGCGCCGCGCCCGCGCCGCCGGCGTCAACATCGTGCCGACCACGACGGGCGCCGCGAAGGCGATCGGCCTGGTGCTGCCGAACCTCGACGGCAAGCTGTCCGGCGACTCGATCCGTGTGCCGGTGCCGGTGGGGTCGATCGTCGAGCTGAACACGACGGTCTCCCGCGACGTGACGCGCGACGAGGTGCTGGCCGCGTACCGCACGGCCGCGGAGGGCCCGCTGGCCGGCGTCCTCGAGTACTCGGAGGACCCGCTGGTCTCCTCGGACATCACCGGCAACCCGGCGTCGTCCATCTTCGACTCGGCCCTCACCCGCGTCGACGGCCGGCACATCAAGGTGGTGGCCTGGTACGACAACGAGTGGGGTTTCTCGAACCGGGTGATCGACACGCTGGAGCTGCTGGCGCGGGGCTGAGCGTAGGTTCACGGCAAGGCGTGGCACCAGGTGCCACGCCTTGCTTACCGTCGTGAGGATGAGCCCTCAGCCGGAAATCACCCAGCGGGATCTGCGGAACCGGTACCGCGAGATCATGGACGCCGTGCAGAGCGGTCAGTCGTTCACCGTCACGCGTGACGGCCACCTGGTCGGCCAGCTGGTGCCGATGCGCGGGCGCCGTCGGTTCGTCTCGCGCCAGGAGTTCGCCGCGATGTCCGAGACCGCCCCCGCGATCGACCTCGACACGTTCCGCGCCGGCCAGGACGCCACGGCGGACACCTACGAGGGGCTGGACGGCCTCCTCACCGTCGTCCCGGTCAGCCGCCCGCGCGTGCCGCACGAACGCTGAGGCGGACGGTACAGCCTGCTGTACCGCGAAGAGGGGTGCTCGCCGGGGCGACCCCGAACCCCCCGCTCCCTAGCGTGGAGACCACGGAACCGACGTCCGAACTCCCGCCAGGAGCAGCCACCATGACGACCACCCACCCCAAGGCCTCCGACAACTCCGCGACCCACACGGCCCTGTGGACCGTCGTGGCCGTGAGCGGCGTGGCCAACCTCGTCGCGTCCGTTGCCCAGGCCCCCCTCGTGGTGAACCTGGCCACCGGCCTCGTCACCCTCGCCGCCCTGACGGCCCTGGGCACCCGCTACCTCCGCGCCCGGCGCACGCGCGTCTGACCTCGGCGGGGCGGAACTTGATCACGATGGCGTGACAAAAGTATTGATGAAAGCATCACGGATCTTCACGTAGCGCTCACTTCTTGCCATGCTGGCGCGGCCCGAGATCAGTACTGATCAGTACGCATCAGTGCATCACTCCGCACCCGCACCTGGAGCGCCGCCATGGCCGACACACAGCCCACCGAGCCCGGTCCGAACGCCGCGGCCCCCCTGTCCGGACTGGCCATGAAGCGCCGCGGCCCCGTCGCCGTGTGGCTGGGTCTGCCGATCATCACGCTCGGCATCTACCAGCTGGTCTGGTACTACAAGATCCACAAGGAGCTGAACGAGCACGACCGCCGTCAGGACCTCAGCCCCGCGGGCAGCACGCTGGTGCTGCTCTTCCTGAGCTGGACCCTGATCGCCCCGCTGATCTCGTTCCACAACACCGGCAAGGCGATCGCGAACGCGCAGCGCGCGGCAGGCCTCCAGGTCACGTGCAGCCCCGCCGCGAGCACCTGGCTGGCCTTCGTCTTCGGCATCAACGTCTGGTACATGCAGCGAGAACTGAACCGCGTGACCGAGGCCTACCCGGGCGCGGCTCCGGGCACGCAGGTCCCCCTGGCGGCCTGACCCACCCCCTCTTCGGTCCACGGCATCCGCCCTCCCGGGTGCCGTGGACCGAGCTGCCTCAGGAGAACCGTGGTCAAGACGTCCCCCGGCGCGTACGAGTGGCGGCACGGCCGTCCAGCAACGGGTGCCCGGACAACGCCCTGAGGGACGCTCTCCCCAACGCCCGTTCTGACGTTCAGGCGCCCCTCAGACCCTCCCACCGGACGTGCGGCGGACGATACGCAGCCCGCACGCGTCCTGCTGCCGGATGTCGCTGTCCGATGCGACATGGAGGGGTACGGCGAACAGCATCCAGCCGAGACCGTAGATCCACCGCCGTGCCAGTGCGGGCAGTTGAGGCCGTCCGCCGTCGGCGCCCCGCACCACCCGCAGGCCGGCGGCCAGCTTTCCCAGGCTTCGCTGCGTAGCCCAGGTCACGAGGACGTGATTGACCAAGGACACGGCGAGGGCACCGCCCAGACCGGCCACCCAAGGTGTGGGCCAGCCCGGGGACCTGCTTGCCGCGACTCCGATCGCGAGACCGGCCAGCAGGCCGGTCACCCCGTCGACCAGCACGGCGCACAGACGACGCCCCTCGGACGCTGCGGCTTCCGGAGGAGCTGTGCGTGCGGGACCCTCGATCATGCGGTTCAGCCTATGTGCCGCTACGCCCCGAACTTCTTCCACCGTCCTTCGGAGATCACCTCGACCGTGCCGTCGACGACCTTGACGGCCGTCTGCTCGTCGATGGCGTAGGACGGGACGCCGAGGTCCGCGGCCCAGCGCTCCGCGTCGGCCATGGTGTTCTCCGGGAACGCGTCCAGGTGCGGGAAGATCGAGAAGTCGACGACTCCCAGGGTGCGGTCGTCCGGGGCGGACGGCCACTCGACGAAGTACCTGCCGATGCGAGGTGTCATCACCATGCTTCCGGCGCTCACTCCCACCCAGACCGTGTCCGGCAGCGACGGCAGCAGGTCCGCCAGCCCGGACTCCCGCATCCAATGGCACAGGTAGGTCGCGTCGCCGCCGCCGACCAGGAGGACGTCGGCGTCCCGGACCCAGGGGACCCACCGCTCCGTGCCGATGGTCGGCAGGGCGGTGAGTTCCAGGACGCCGAGCGACCCCCAGCCCAGACCGGTCAGGTGCTGCCACCGTGGCTCGGCAGCCACGAAGCCCCGTACCGATGCCGGACCGCACATCGGGTGACCCCACTGTGCCGTCGGGATGCAGAGGGCGTGGCACTCGTCGATCGGCTTGCCGAGGAGCTGCACGAGTGCCGACCGGATGCTCGGGTTCGTGACGCCGCCCGACGTGAGCAAGAGCTTCAAGGTGCCTCCAGGTGCGCGCGGAAGATGGACGCACCTGAGGACTCCGGAACGTGCCGGAACTCATCGCGGTCCCGGAAGAGCGTGGCTGCCGCTTCTGCCGCTTCATATAGGGGCGATGGCAGGATCACCGTGCAGGCGTGCCGTATCGAGGAGGGGCCGAGGTGCCGTCCACCGAGCTCAAGCACTCGTTCGAGATCGCCGCGCCGCCGGAGGAGGTCTTCGCGCACCTGGCCGAACCGTCGCACTACGTCGGCCTGTCGCCGCTCGTCGTCGCCGTCCGCGACGTGCGGCGTGACGGCGGCACCGTGCACTACACGGCCGTGGAGCGTTTCCGCTTCCTGGGCGTCGTGCGGCACGACAACCTCATCGACGTCACGCTGGCCGCCGCCTCTGACGGCCTCCCGTACTCCGCCGAGGTTTCCGGCGAGGTCCGTAGCCCCGGCGGGGTCCGCATGAGCTACCGCTTCGTCATCGACCGCGACGGGGCCGGCAGCGTCGTCACCGACACCCTCCGCCTGCGGACACCCCTGGGCCTGCTGCGCTTCGCCGCTTCCCAGGCGCGAAAGGTCCAGCGATCCCGGGCGCGTGTCCTGACGAACCGCCTGACCCGCCCCGCCTGACGGCCCAGCGGCAACGGACTACAGCGAAAAGCCCCCTCCTGGCGGAGAACCCGCAGGCAGGGGGCTTACGCGTAGGCCCTTACGACCCTTACTTCTTCTTGCCCTGGGTCTTGCCGGGGATCTTGGTGACCTGCGTTTTCGCTGCTCAGGGGCGGTGGGCTTGTGCGCCTGGTGGTCGTTGATGGTCGTCATTGGTCGCTGCCGAGCAGCCTCGGACGGCCCAGAGACGGCCCAGACAAAGACCCGTCGGCCAGGACTACGAGCTGATTGGCAGCTCCCGCGCTCGCTGGCGTGCTTGGGCCCGTAGCTCCTTCAGGCGGGTGTGGAACGCGTTGTGACGGTTCTGGTCGAGGTTCAGTGGTAGGTCGAGCTGAGAGATGAGCTGCGACTCCAGGTCCCACGGTTCGCTCCGCTCGATCCAGCAGACTCGCGCGTTGTCCGCCATCCACTGGCTCAGGGTGGCTTCGCCGGCCTTGCCGAAGGTCATCCGCTTGCCGCTGCCCACGCGGCGCAGCTCCATTCCGAGCAGACATCCGAGGGTGAGGCGCAGAGTCGAGCCGGCCGCGTTGCCCCGGTAGTGGTAGCGCACTCGCTTGCGCAGGAAGTGATTCAAGCCTTACCTACCTGATAAGTCGAGGATGACCAACGCTGCCACCAGCTCAGAAGACGTCGCTGGCTGTCAGCGTTGGTCTTCCTCGGGTGGCGTCGGACGGCCCACAGACGGCCTCGGGCGCATGGCTCTCCGACCCCACGTACTCGACCGCGCGTGGTACCCAGTCCAGCGGGGGCCGGAGCGTTATGCGCTCCTACGGAACTCAATCCTTGGACGATGGAATTGAGTGTCGGTGAGGGCTATTGCTTGGCCAAACGAGTACCTCATGCCCGTCAGGGTCCAGTACTCTCAAAGATCCGGGAATGTCTCGCGGCCCGGGCGCGATCACCGGAATCCCATGCTTCTCGACCATGGCAGAAATGTAGTCAGGATGCGACGTCGCTACCGTGATCTGCAGGGCGTGTCCATGACTTTGCGTGGAGTCTTCAGTCTTGGGAAGTACAGCGATCCAAGGACTGATGTAGAAAAGTCGATTGGTTCCACCAACGTCGATTCCTAGCACCTCGCTATAGAACCAACGAGACCGCGCTAGGTTTGAGACATAGATAGCTACACGAGTTACTTCCGAACTTCGATTCCTTGGGGATTCTTCCTTTTTTGGCTTGGCCGTTGAACTGTCTTCTGGCATCTGCGCCACCCGAGCTTTCGGCGCAGAGGACCCCTTTCTATTGCGTACCACGTTATCGATGACGAGCGACTGGCCGTCAGTCGTGACGACCCGATACCTTGTTACCTGAACGGCTTCGGTATCGCGAACGTGCTCTCTCTTGATCGATTGAATCGGCCGTCCATCGAAAAGAGTAGGTACGTCTTGTGTGGAAACCAGGGACTGCATCCAGGTTGTGGGACTTACTCTTCTGGCTTGGTCGTCTACGGATAGTTCAGTATGGTCTGCAATCAGCGAGCGCGAGAGCTGCTCGATGTATGGCCTGTCTTGCAGTGTTCGAGACAGTGCTGCTAGCCACTCAGAGCCGTGCAGAGCACCCAGGAGCGCTCCGGTCATCGATGCGAGGGTGTCCGTGTCTGCGTGTGCAAGAAAGGCCGAACGCAAAAGCCCCATCGAAGGACGCACGGAGAAGCGAGACGCCAGATAAATGGCGGCAGCTGCCGTGATTGTGCCAGAGCCGTTCCGCTTTGGATCGAAGCACCCGAGTTCTCGCAGCGTTCGCTCATCGTCGGCTAGGGCGGCGCGCTCCAGGGATTGCTTGGCAACATGAAGAAGGTCATGCATCTCTTGAACAGTGTTCCTCCAAGAGATCAAAAATCCGGTGTTGGAACTTTCCTCGAAAGCCTCCAGCCACTCGATCGGAAACGAGCTGGCGGCATGATCTGCATTCGCCCAGATAGGCTCACTTGTTATGGCATCAAGCAGGTCGCCATATTCCATGGCGCCTTCGTGTAGCAAAGTGTGGCGAACGGCAAGAGCGTAGACCACTCCGCCGAGCAGAGCGCGCGGATGTCCGTGTGTGAGGATGCCATCCATCAAAACCCGAGTGACCAGTTGTTTAGAGGACTGGTCATCAAGCGTTGCCAGCGCATGTGGCGCGATCCGCATAGCCACTCCATTAGCGCCGGCGGCGAAGTAAGCGCGGACCTTCTTCTCCGGTCCGTGCCATGGTGGCGTCGCGCTCTGCCATGAACGGCATGCCGTCAGTACCGCCCTACCGCCGCCCCTTTGATACAAAGGCCAGGCGGGTAGCTCAACGTCGGTCAGCCAGGACCACCATGCCCCCCCGTGCAAGCAGGCCCGTGCGGTAGCGAGCAAGAGCTGAGTGTCGTCGCTGTACTCGCCGGCCGCCACTGCATCTTCGTACTTCGCATACAGGGCACCGCTCCAACGATTCCATGCCCGAAAGGCCATGGTTGGTGGCGTCTCGCGGGCCTTTCGGCCTCCAACGATGCCGCTGCGCTGCTCCTGAGGCCACCCGAGGGCGTCACCTGCCGCAGCCCCGACCAACAGCCCGCGGCTGCGGTCTAGGAGGTCAGCCGACCTTGCAAGGCTCATGTGTTGCTCCATCAGGCTGGTGGTGTCCATGGCGTCTCGTGGATGGGATGGCCATAGCGGACACTCGTGCTGAGGCTGTTCCTATCAAACAGGACTGACGCTACGGTCCACTGGAAGCGGTTCGGGTCGAGGTTGAGGAGCTTCAACCGCTCCCACTCGTTGGCCGCCGCATCCGCACTCGGTACAACAATGGTCTTGACGTGACTGATGTCGATCGGCCCGGGGACTAGTACCTCTGCCTGCAGGTTCGTGGCAGCCCCTGTCGCGTGGCGTGGACCTCGTCTGTAACCATCGCTGACCGCAGCGAAGCATGCCGCAAGGGCGGATGCCCCTGGTTGTAGGTAGGCACCCGACTGCTTGGCAGCGTTGCACGGCGCAAACAATGCACCCGGCCTGAGGGCGAGTTCAACGTCCAAGAAGATGCAGACCCAGTCAGGATAATTCTGAAAATCCGACTTATTGCGCGCCTTATCCAAGTAGTATCCATTAGGATACTGGAAAGTGCAGCACACTTTGTCGGGGTTTCTGTCGAATCTGTGGCGATCCGTCGGATCATAGTGGTCCGGTGCCGCCTCGGCGAGGTCTGCACTGCTTCGGATGGCGCCGTCCTGCAAGATGTGGAAGAGGTTCCGTGCCGGGGTGAAATGCGCAAGCCGCGTGGCTCCGCTCTGAGCGAGAGCGTCACGGAGTTCCATCGCCGCATCGTTGATCATGGATTCACCTGAACAAAAAGGTTAGGGTCGCTAGGGAGAAGCGCGGTCTTCTCGCCGCTATAAGTGATCAGCAGGTCAGACTTTGCTCGGGTGATCGCGACGTAAAGGAGCTTAGACTCCCTCTCGGCGGCGTCGCCTGCTCCGAAGGCTTTAACCACGTCGGGCAGGGGCATCTTGTTGGCTCCGCAAAACGGCATGAGTACCGCGTCGAACTCCAGTCCCTTCGCGGAGTGATACGTAGTGCAATAAATGCCGGGAGCGTCCGTCCAGAAGTGCTTATCCTCTTTGATTTGCTTCACCTGGAGGCCGCGACAAGCCCGGTTAACGTCCGCCCATGTGCGTGCGACAATAGCAACGGTGCCGACTGACCCGAGGCGCTTTGCGGCATCTTGGATTATGGCGATTTCCTGCGCTTCGTCTGTGCATTCTACGAGAGTTGGTTTGGGGCCGATAGACCTCGGTGCTACAGGTGCTACAAGGTCATCAACCTTGCCGAAGAACGGCATGGAACTCAGCGCGATGGCCACTTCAGCGATGGCGGTCGAGTTCCGGTAATTATCCTTGAACTGTTCGATGTGTCGTACTTGCAAGCCACAGGCTCTCCAAGACATGGCTTGTCCGTAAATCTGCTGAGCGTAGTCGCCAAAGAAGGTGATTGATCCGTCTGGATCCACAGCATCAACCAGTGAACGGATTTCCTCCGGGGCAAGGTCTTGCCCCTCATCAATGATGACGTGTCGGTACAAGCGGGGTCTGCTGTCAGTAGCGAGGTGGTCCCGAACCGCCATGCCGATGTCTGTCCAGTCGTACTGATGGCCCGCTGCGGTTCGCAGATCGCGATACTCCTCCAGGATCTTCCATACGATCTCACGAAAAGGTGAGGTGAGTGGCGTTTTCCGGCCCAGTCGCTCGGCAGCGAGGTAATCTTCTCGCGATCGGATTCCCATGCCCGTGATCCAGGCGAGCTCATCCTGGAACCAGTCAGTGTCACGCGAGAAGAATTGATGAGGCCGGTAGCCCGTTGAAACTCTGTTGACTGCTGAAGTGATAAGGGCGCGTCGACGCCACGCGCCAGCAATGTCATTCCACGTTTTCATATGCCCAAGGCTGGCCAGATAGCCGCGGGAGAAACGCCCGTAGGTGCGGATGTCGATCTCAGAGGAGGCGCCTTCTGCCAAGTGCGATAGATACGACGCCAATGAGTTGTTGTACGTAACTACCAGTGTCCTGCCAGATCCGCTGACCTGCGGGTTGGATAGGTATAGGGCACGTACGATCGCCATCAACGTTTTGCCAGTACCAGCTGTCCCCAGGACGACCTGATGGCCCGTACTTGGCAGGTATGCGACGTGAGGCTGACGCCCGACCAGGGTCGGCAATCCCATGATTTCTCCCGTAGATCCATGCGGGTGTGCACGCACTGCAAAATCTGGTTGCGGTACCCGGCTCGAATCCAACCTGGGGCTTACCTTCTGTGTATAGCCCGCGAGCCGAATGTGACTTGATCATGCCGCGCTGAGCCGCTCCATGGGCGGGGTTCAACTACGACGACGGACGGAGGCGCCCTCAACTGTGACGTCGGTCGTACCTGGGGTCCTGCGACCTCCCCCAAGACGCTCGCTGAGCGTGAGTCCCGTAACAGACGTGAGGTCGCCAGCAGTCGGTCGGTGCGTCAGCGGAAGCTCTCCAAGGCGAAGGTGCGTATCGACTGTTCTATGGGGGTGGCACCGAACTCCTCCTCAGTTGGCTCGCCTTGATGCGGCATTTACAGCGCCGGCAGGGCTGCTGGCGCTGGACGAGGATGACTTCGCACCGCAGCAACTTGACTCCCTTGTCGTTCACGCCCTCGGCGGCCGCACCTGCGCTGGAGCTGCCAAGGCTGCCTTCACATCGAAGGCAGCCTTACGGCAATCAGGTTACGGGACATAGCTGACGGATAGTCATACTTGCGCGAGACACTGCGTGCCGCTGGCGGCGGCCGGTTCGTCAGCCCCACAAGCAACGCTGCTGATTACGGCGGCGTCACCCCGTGCCACAGTTGATCGGTTCATGCAGGTAGGCGCTGTTTTGGTGTGAGGGATGTCTCGCTGTGCCAAGTGAACTGGTGTGTCCGCCCGGACGCTTGCAGATGCTGCCCGTCCCTCCGCTGTTGCTTGCACGCCGTTGGGTTCGGTAGATACCCACTCCCAGGTGTGAAGACCGCTGGGCGGAGGCTGAAGAAGAGCCTTTCTTTCGCGGGTCGTTGGGAGCAGCAGGCTCTGTGGTCTCCCTAACCCACCACGTTCCTCAGCTCCCATCCCGTCCGCCGTCGACCCACACACCGTGGAGCGGGCGTGGTTCAGGGGCGTCAAGGTGGAGCGCGCCACTGTACGAACGACCTTGACGCCCCTGGGCCGCGTCTGCTCGGCTCTGCCTGGGTCGACGGTGGACGGGATGGGAGCTCCCCACGCACGCCGCTACGGACCCGCGGTCGGCGACGGCGCTCTCTCCATCCCGGTGCCGGCCGATCCCCCGCCGGAGGCATTTCCCTTGACGGTCACTGCGCTATGCGGGCTCTACTCTCGGGCCGTTGCTTTGCTGCGGCCCCATGGGCCGGCCCCGGCGCCGAAGGCGCGGAGGGGCCGAGCCCAAGGGGCCAGCCCGCGCCTCGCGCGGGCCCTTGAACCAGTAGAGAAAGTTGTAACTCAGTCTGCGCGGTGGGGCTTTGTGCAACTGACGATCACCGATTACGCCTGGGTCGTGGTCTTCTGCTTGAGGCGTTCGTAGGGGGTCTGGCCGCCGAGGCCGCCGTGGGGGCGATGGTAGTTGTAGTAGTCCTCCCACTCGCGCAGCTTGTCGTTGAAGACCTCGGCGTCGTCGATGATGACGCCGTCGAGGGGCCGGTAGAACTCCTCGGCGTCGATACGGTGAGAGCGCTCAACTTTGCCGTTCAACCGTGGGGTGCGGGGCTTGATGTAGGTGTGGGCGATGCCCTTGTCCAGCACGTGCCAGTGGAAGGCGGACTGGAACTCCGCGCCGTTGTCCGTCTGGATGACCTCGACCTGGAACGGCAGGCGCTGGATGACGTAGTCCAGGAACTGGATCGCGGTCGCCTGGTTCAAGGTCGGATAGATCCGTAGGACGCGAAGCCGGGTGCAGTCGTCGATGGCAGTGAACTGGAAGTACTTGTTGCGTCCGCCGCGGCGGCCCTGGGGCATCGAGGCGAGGGGCTCGATGAACTTCACGTCGATCTGCACGCGGTGGCCGGGCAGCTGCTTCTCGTACCGCTTCCATCTGCGGTCGTGGCGCTTGTAGCGCTGCGAGGCCGGCAGGCGGCCCATGTCCAGGCGGTTGAGTATCCGCCAGACGCCGGACTTGCTGATGGTGACGTCGTGGTACCGCTTGAGGTACATCGCGATCTTCTCGGGCCCGAAGTGGTAGTTCTGCCTCAGATAGATGATCTTCCCGACTACCTCGACGTGTGTCGCATTGGGGCTGTGTTTGGGTGCCTTGGAACGGGTGCGCAGGCCGTCGACGCCCTCGGCCTGGTAGCGGCGGTACCAGGTGTAGTACGCCCGCGAGATGCCGAAGTAGCGGCAGGACATCGCAACGTTCCCGCTGACCTCTTCGACGTGGCGTATGACGGCCAGGCGCCGCTTGGCCTCACGGTCAAGCGGCGGGATGGTGGGGGTGGACTTCGACATGTGGATCTCCGTAGTGATCGGAGACCCAGGTGTCAACGATGATCGGCAGTTTTAGACTGCGCGGTGGGGCTTAAAAAGCTTCGTGCGCATGAGGGGAGTTCGGCGTCCTGCCGGTGTGCGAGGGGCAGGAAGATCACTGGTCGGATCGTCCAGGTGATGCGGACGTCGGCATGGGTGATGGTCACCGTGCAGGGCTCGGAGCGCATCAGGGCTCTGCGGGTCTCGGCGCGCTCTTCGTACAGCCACGTCCACGCTTCCTCCGACGCGTCGGAGTCGAGCGCCGGTGAGATGGTGCGGAGAGCGATGGCGACCCATCGGTCTGCCTGGGGTGCCGAGTACGCGTCGAACGATGCCAGGCGCACCGACCCTCCTGCGCTGGTGACTTCCTCGGTCCAGCATTCGCACCAGTAGCCGCGGGTGGGCCCGTTCATGAGGTCGCTCCCGCCGGGTAGGCCAACAGCACGTAGCGGGTGCTCTCGTCGTAGAGGGTGAGTTGGTACCCCGTGCCACCGGTCAGGTAGGCGAGGGCCCGTTCGTGTTCGGCCTCGTCCGTCAGCCAGTGCAGGCCCGGCTGTGCGTATGCGGCGTCGAGCTGGTCGGTGAGGTGCTGCATGCGCTCGCGTAACCAGCGCAGTGCCAGGCGTGGGCTCGTGGCGTCGTGTGATCCCAGGGGGATGGAACGGACCTCGTTCAACGGGTAGGCGGCGGCCCGGCATCGGTAGGGGAGGGGCTGGCTGCCTGTGCTCAGCGCTGCGGGAGGAGTGGACGTCAGCACGGGCGCCCTCCTGCCGGGTCGGCATCGGTGAAGAGTTCCGCGGTGACCGTGTGGCCGCCATGGCTGCCGTGGACGACGACCCGGTGAGCGAGCGCGATGACCATGCCCAGGCCCCGGCCGTGCTCCGCCTCCTGGTCCTGGTGCTCGACCTTCGGCGCCGTGCCGGTGCCTCCGTCGTCCGTGACGGACAGGGCGATCCCCTGCGGGGAGACCGCGAGGGCCAGATGGAAGGTGCCGGATGCCTGGCCGCTGGCCGTGTGGAGGATCGCGTTCGCGCTCAGCTCGCTGACGATCAGCTCGGCGTCCTCGGCCAACGGCGATCCCCGCAGGATGTCGCGGGTCCAGCGGCGGACCCTGCTGACCTCTTCCGGGAAACCTGGGCAACTGAGCCCCCAGACCCGGGCGCTACTCGTATACTCGTGCATACAAGTTCCTTCATGCTGGTAGGCCGCCATGTGCAGCGGGTTCGGGCTAGACGAGTTTCACGCCGTCATGGGCGCGGACGGCCGGCGGGGACGCCGCGTCGAGTGCGTCAAGCACGCGGATCGCGTACGCCTCGTCGGTGAGTTCGATGACTTCTTCGCGGGTGGCCCAGTGCAGGGCGCGGGTCTCGTCCCCCGTGGTGGGAGTGCCGTCGGCCGCCTGGCAGCGGAAGACGAGGGAGACGATCAGGCCCGTCATGTTCTTGTAGACACCGGTCAGGGTCGCGGGAAGCTCGATCTTGATGCCGGTCTCTTCGAGGACTTCGCGCTGAAGGGCCTCGGGGATGGTCTCCTCGCGTTCGAGGACTCCGCCCGGGGGTTCCCAGTGGCCGTTGTCGCGGCGCTTGATCAGGAGGGCCCGGCCTTGGTCATCGACGATGACCCCGGCGACGCTCACGGAGTGCGGGCGTTCTGTGCTCACGTTCCTCGGCCCTCTCGGCTGACTAGGCTCTCCACCGTAGCAACAACACTCGCCCACTCGTCTAGATACCTAAAGGAGTACGCATGGCGTCTCTACCGAGCATTCTCGGCGGCCTCGACCCGACCAGTGATCGTGCGGTCTTCCGGCAGATCGCCGACCAGCTGCGCGAGGCCATCGACCGTGGGCGATTCAAGGAAGGGGAGAAGCTGCCCTCCGAGGCTGAGCTGGTCGAGCACTACGGGGTTTCCCGGATGACGGTCCGGAACTCCTTCTCGATCCTCCAGGGCGAGGGCCTGGTGCACGCCGAGCACGGCAGGGGCGTCTTCGTCCGGCCTCGGCCTCCGGTGCGCCGCCTCGCCTCCGACCGATTCGCCCGGCGCCACCGCGAGCAGGGCAAGTCCGCATTCATCGTGGAGGCCGACGCCGCCGGCAGTCACCCCACCGTGGACAGTCTGGAGGTGAAGGAGGAGAAGGCCAGTCAGGACATCTCCACCCGGCTCGGCTCCGTGCGGCGCGTGCTCGCCCGGCGTCGCCGGTACCTGCTCGACGGCCGGCCGGTCGAGTTCGCCACGTCCTACCTCCCGCTCGACATCGCCCGCGGTACGCAGATCGCCGAGCCCAACCCGGGCCCCGGCGGCATCTACGCCCGTCTCGAGGAACTGGGCCACCAGCTCGACCACTTCGAGGAGGAGATCCGGGCCCGGATGCCTTCGCCATCCGAGGTGAAGACGCTGCAACTGGCCTCCGGCGTGCCGGTGATCCACCTGATCCGTACCGCCTTCGACACTTCGGGACGGGCCGTGGAGGTCTGCGACACGGTGATGGCGGCCGACGCCTACGTCCTCTCCTACCAGCTTCCGGCGACCTGATCGGCGGTGCGCGAGGCCACTTCTCCGGACTCGTACACACCGACACGCATACTCGTATAGACGAGTGGGCAAGTTGTGTGGCAAGGTGATCCCGTTCCCGGCGCCGCTGGGTTCGAAGGATGCATCTTGTCTAGACGAGTAGATGGGGAGAAACCTTGCGCACCATCCGTGTGGAGTCCTCGGCCGCGACGATCCTGCTGACCGAGGCGCCCGAGCCCAAGGTCCGCGACCGGCAGTCGGGCGAGATCGCGAAGGACGCCGTCAGCGGTGAGGCGCTGATGACCATCGGCGTCGTGTACATCGAGGAGGGGGAGTCGTCCCTGATCAAGGTGACCGTTCCGGAGAGCGGGGTGTCGGAAGGGCTCGCCCTCGGTGCCCCGGTCTCGCTGCCGGGCCTGGTCGCACGGCCGTGGGAGAGCGTGTTCAACGGCCAGCAGCGGCACGGCATCGCCTTCCGGGCCGCCGCCGTCACTCCGGCCGCCTTCCCGGCCGCCATGGGGGCGTCGGCCTGATGACCGACCTGGCAACGCTTCTGGAGGTGGGAGGTCCCGTCGCCGCGCTCGGCGGTGGGGCCGCCTACGCCCGGGCGCGACACCCCGGCGTCTACTGGTCCATGGTCGGCTTACCGGTGTCCACAGTCCGACTGCTCAGCTCCTACGGCTCCGTCATGGAGGCGTGCGGGCTGACCGTGGCCCCCTCCCGGCTGCGGGTCCTGGCAGTCAAGGCCACCACCCGCCGTGAGGTCCGGCCCGTACCGCCGAGCCGGGGGGTCATCCGCCCGACCACGACGGGACTGCGGGTCCGCCTGAGGCTCGCCCCGGGGCAGGAACCCGCCGACGTGGCCGCCTCCGCCGAACGGCTGCGGCACGCCTGGGGCGTCCACGCCGTCTACGTGACCACGATCAAGCCGGGCGTGGTCGAACTGCGGCTCGTCGGCTTCGACGTGCTGCGGCGGGTGCGTATGCCGCGGAAGCTCCGCCCGGACATCCTCCGGGTGCCGGTCGCGCTGCGCGAGGACGCCACTCCATTCGTACGCGACTACCGCACCGTGCCGCACCAACTCACCCTCGGCGCCACGCTGTCCGGCAAGTCCATGTACCTGCGTCACCTCGTCGCCGGCCTCGCCCGCCAACCCGTCGCCCTGGTCGGCATCGACTGCAAACGGGGCGTGGAACTGGCGCCCTTCGCCCCGCGCCTGTCGGCGCTCGCCACCGACCCGGAGCAGGCCGCCGAGCTGCTGCCCGTGCTCATCAAGGAAATGGAGGACCGGTACGACCTGATCAAGGCTCGGCAGGGCATCGCGCCGAGCATGCCGGACGAGGAGATCACCTCCGACATCTGGGGCCTGCCCGAGCATGAACGCCCGGCGCCTGTCGTGCTGTTCGTTGACGAGGTGGCCGAACTCTTCCTCGTCGCGACGAAGAAGGACGAGGAACGCCGGGACGAGATGGTCACCCAGCTCATCCGGCTCGCCCAGCTCGGCCGGGCCGCCGGCATCTACTTGGAGGTCTGCGGCCAGCGCTTCGGCGCCGAACTCGGCAAGGGCGCGACCATGCTGCGGGCCCAGTTGACCGGCCGCGTCTGCCACCGCGTCAACGACGAAGCCTCCGCCAAGATGGCGCTCGGCGACATCGCCCCCGAGGCGGTCTCGGCCGCCTGCGCCATCGCCCCCGAACGGCCCGGCCTCGCCGTGGCCGGTGACACCTCCGGCGGCTGGTCCCGCATCCGCACGCCGTACCTCTCCCTCGGCGACGCCGCCGAGACCTGCCGCGAGTCGGCCCACCTGGTCCCTGACCTGCCCGCGCTCAAGCCCTTCCGGCCCGAGGTGCCCGTACGGCCGCCCGTCGAGGCACCGAGCCCGGTCGTGCGGCCCCGCCCGGTGACCGACTGACCCGCGTTCGCATGCATCCCCGGTCAGCGTGACCGCCTCACGCCATGTCTCTACCCCTCCCATGCCCGAATCCGGAAGGAGCCGCAGCATGCGCGCCCACCTGGCCCGCGTCGACGCGGTGCTCGTCCAAGCGGTCATCGCCGCCGCGCTGTCCTTCGCCCACCTGCACGACGTCGCCTCGGCGGCCGGACAGGACGGGTGGAAGGCGTGGGCCTATCCCGTCTCGGTCGACCTGCTGCTCGTCGCCGCCTGGCGTCGACTGCGGTCCGGCGACGCGAAAGCGGCCGGGTGGTGCTGGTTCCTGATCGCCCTCGCCGCGTCCCTGGGCGCGAACGTCGCCACCGCCGGACTGCTCGACCTGGACCACGTGCCGACCTGGCTCCGCATCCTCGTCGCGGGCTGGCCCGCGGTCGCCTTCCTCGGCGGAACCCTCCTCGTCCACTCGTCGCCGACCACGCACGACGAGACCAGTGACGCCGTGGGACAGGAGACGCCCGAGGACATCGAGGACCAGGAGGACGCGCCCGATCCCACACCGGAACTCCCGGCGCCTCCGGCAGTCGATCCGGTACCGGTTCCGCCGCCGGTCGCCGTCCCGGCCGCCCTGGTCGAGCACGCCCGCAAAGTCGCCGCCGAGCACCACGCCCGCACCGGAACGGCCATCGACCCCCCGACCCTGCGCGCCCGCCTCGGCGTCCCGCCGCCCATGGCCGACGCCATCGCTGCCCAGCTCTGAGAGGAGACCCACGTGAGCGCCAACCGGCGTTTCCGCTCCGTCACCCGCATCGGCCCCGTCCAGGTCGGCACGTCCTACGACGGCCGCGGCCGGGAGAAGCACACCGCCGCCTGTACAGCCCCGCGCTGCGGCTTCTCCGCCGACTACGACAGCCGCGCCGCCGCCGAACTGGCCGCCCGTACCCACAGCTGCCCCGTCCGTTGAAAGGACCCGTACACCGTGACCGTCAGCCTGCCGCTCGTCGTCCTCCTCGGCCTCTTCGCCTGGGGAGCGGTCAAGTTCCTCGGCGTCCGCACATGGATCGTCGTCCTGATCGCCCTCTTCGGCTTCTGGCTCTCGGACACCTTCCTGGCCCCCGCCATCGAGTCCGGCACGCGTTCTGGCGTGGACATCGTCAACGGCTCACATGACTAGACGAGTAGGTAAGGAGAGCTGCGCCGTGTTCCTGCCCAAGTACCCCGACAGCCCGACGCCGCCGCCCGCGCACCCCCACACCGTGGTCGACCAGATGCCCGCTCGGCGGCCGGTCCCTCAGATCTCCGTCAGCACCGGAGCGGTCGCGGCCGTCCTCGTCGGCGGCGTCGTGCTGACCGCGCTCCTGGCCGCCGTCGCCGTCACGGCCGTCTCTGTGGCCGTCGCCGCCGTGGTCCTGCGCTCGCTGCTCCGCGACCAGCACCGCCGCTGACGCACCGGACCCCCGGGGCGGCCTCGATACCGCCAAGCATCCGCCGCCCCGGGGGCCGTCTCCCTCCAGCCGAACCAGAAGGAGAAAGCCATCATCACCCGCGCCACTCCGCCCCCGCTCCACGAACTCGGCGAACTGGCCGCCCTCGGCACCATGCCCGCACTCCTGCGCCAACTCGCCGGCCTCGGCGGCTGCACGCACCCGATCCGCCTCGACGGCCACCGCACCGAGTACGCCGTCGACACCCGCACCGGCGAGATCGGCAACGTCCTCCACCACCTCGACTCCTCCAACCTCCCGGCCGGTCACCTCCTGGTCCGCTGCAACAACCGCCGCACCACCCGGTGCGCGGCCTGCGCCGAGGTGTACCGCCGCGACACCTTCCACCTGATCACCTCCGGACTGCGCGGCGGCAAGGGCGTCCCCGAACGCGTCGCCGCCCACCCGCGCGTCTTCGCCACCTTCACCGCACCCGGCTTCGGCCCGGTCCACAACCGCCCCACCGGCCCGGCCGGTTCGGTCCGCCGTTGCCGCTGCGGCGCGCTCCACGACCAGGACGACCCCGCCCTCGGCACCCCGCTCGACCCGGACACCTACGACTACGAAGCGGCCGTGCTCTGGAACGCGCACGCCGGTCTGCTGTGGCGGCGCTTCTCGATCTACCTGCGCCGGGAGGTCGCCAAGCGCGCCGGCCTCACCCAGCGGGCCTTCCGCGAGTACGCCCGGGTGTCCTTCGCCAAGGTCGCCGAGTACCAGAAGCGCGGGGCCGTCCACTTCCACGCCGTCATCCGCATCGACGGCCCCGAGGGCGGCGACACCCCGCCTCCCGCCTGGGCCACCGCCGAGTTGCTGACCGACGCCATCCGGGCCGCCGCCACCGCCGCCCGCGTGGACGGCCCAGTCCTCGACGGCCGGGCCCACGCCTTCGCCTTCGGCCGACAGCTCGACGTCCGCACCATCCGCTCGGCCGAATTTGACGGCGGCCAGGAACTGACCGAACGGGCCGTCGCCGCCTACATCGCCAAGTACGCCACCAAGGGCGCCGAGACCGCCACGGGAGCTCTCGACCGGCCGCTGAGGTTCCTCGCCGAACTCGCCCAGCTCGACATCAGCGACCACGCCCGCCGGCTCATCCGCACCGCCTGGACCCTCGGCGCCCGCAAGGACCTCGAACACCTCCGCCTGCGGGCCTGGGCCCACATGCTCGGCTTCCGCGGCCACTTCTCCACCAAGTCCCGCCGCTACTCCACCACCCTCGGCGCCCTCCGCGACGCCCGCGCCGAATGGCGCCGCGCACAGGCCATGGCAGCGAACGGGACCGACCCGGACACGACCCTCGTCCTCGCGCACTGGGTCTACGCCGGAACCGGCCTCACCGACGCCGAAGCCTGGCTCGCCGAAACCCTCGAACCCGCCCCCGGAACGGAAGGAGAACCCACCCATGGGTAGCCGACGCCTCGCTGTCGCAGAAGCGGCCTCCGAGCCGCGTGGCCTGCCGTCGCGGTACCTGACTCCTGACGACCTCGTGGCGATGTTCGACCTGCCCAGCGTCGAGACGGTCTACCAGTGGCGCCGCAAGCGCACCGGACCCCGTGGCTTCCGGGTCGGCCGGCACCTGCGCTACGACCCTGCGGACGTCCAAGCCTGGGTCGAGTCCCTGCGGGAAGGGGCTGTTGCCTGATGGCTGGGCACATCCAGGACCGGTGGTACCGGACCGAGACCGGCCCGGATGGGAAGGCGCGCAGGGTCAAGACTGAGCGCTACGGGTCCGGTCAGCGCTACCGCGCTCGTTACGTCGGCCCGGACGGTACGGAGAAGTCCAAGAGCTTCCCCGACCGTCAGAAGCGGCTCGCTGATCAGTGGCTGGCGCACATCGAGGCGGACATGGCGCGCGGGCAGTACATCGACCCGCGCGCCGCCCGGATCACCTTCCAGCAATACGCCGAGCGCTGGGTCGCCACACAGGGCGCCGACCCGAACACCCAGGCCTCGATGGAGTCGCAACTACGGCTGCACGCCTTCCCCTACCTCGGCTCGCGTCCGCTCGGCTCCTTCCAGCCGGCGCACATCCGGGACTGGGTGCGGCAGTTGCAGGAGAACGGCATCCGCGGGTCGTACGCCCGGACGATCTACTCCAACGTGCGCGCAGCGCTCAGCGCGGCCGTGGACGACGGGCACCTTCCCCGGAACCCTTGTGCAGCTCGCTCCGTCCGCCCGCCGACCGTCGACAACAAGCGCATCGTGCCCTGGACGCCTGAGCGGGTCTTCGCCGTCCGGGCCGCCATGCCCGAGCGCTATCAAGCCATGGTCGACCTGGGCGGCGGCTGCGGGCTTCGCCAGGGCGAGATCCTAGGCGTGGCCGTCGATGCGATCGACTTCGCCTCGGACACGCTCCACGTGGTCCAACAACTGAAGTTGAGCCGCAGCAAGCCGGTGTTCGCGCCGCCGAAGGGCGGCAAGCTGCGGGACGTGCCGCTTCCTGGTCCCGTCGCCGATGCGCTGCGGGCGCACATGAAGCGGTTCCCGCCGGTCGAGATCACCTTGCCGTGGAAGGTCGCCGACGGTCCTCCGGTGACCAAGCGGCTCATCTTCACCGGGCCGCGCGGCGGGCACGTCTGGCGTACGTCGCTCAATGAGGAGGCGTGGAAGCCAGCGCTGGCTGCGGCTGGCGTCATCCCTGTGCCCAAGCGAGGTCGACCGTACGCGGAGTCGCGCGAGAACGGCATGCACGCCCTCCGCCACTTCTACGCCTCGGTGCTCCTGGACGCGGGCGAGAACATCAAAGCTCTTGCCGAGTACCTGGGGCACTCGGACCCGGGCTTGACGCTCCGCGTGTACGCGCACCTGATGCCGTCCAGCCAGGAGCGCACCCGCAAGGCGGTGGCCGCCATCTTCGACACGGCCCGGTCGGAGCCGTCCAGCACCTGACGGCCCAGAGACGGCCCAGAGACAAAGACAAGCCCCCTACTCGCGGAGAAACCGCAGGTAGGGGGCCTATTCGTGCGGGCTTACTTCTTCTTGCCCTGGTTCTTCACAGCCTCGATCGCCGCAGCCGCCGCCTCCGGGTCGAGGTACTTGCCGCCCGGCGTGACCGGCTTGAAGTCGGAGTCCAGCTCGTAGTACAGCGGGATGCCCGTCGGGATGTTGAGGCCCGCGATGTCGGCGTCCGAGATGCCGTCCAGGTGCTTGACCAGCGCGCGGAGGCTGTTGCCGTGGGCGGCGATCAGGACCGTGCGGCCGGACAGGAGGTCCGGGACGACCGAGTCGAACCAGTACGGCAGCATGCGGACGACGACGTCCTTCAGGCACTCCGTCTGCGGACGCAGCTCCGGCGGGAGGGTCGCGTAGCGCGGGTCGTTGAACTGGGAGTACTCGGCGTCGCGGTCGAGCGGCGGCGGCGGGGTGTCGTAGGAACGGCGCCACAGCATGAACTGCTCCTCGCCGAACTCCGCGAGCGTCTGCGCCTTGTCCTTGCCCTGGAGGGCGCCGTAGTGACGCTCGTTCAGGCGCCAGCTGCGGCTGACCGGGATCCAGAGGCGGTCTGCGGCCTCCAGCGCGAGCTGGGCCGTGCGGATCGCGCGCTTCTGGAGCGAGGTGTGGAGCACGTCGGGCAGCAGGCCGGCGTCCTTGAGCAGCTCGCCGCCGCGCGTCGCCTCCTTCTCGCCCTTCGCGGTGAGGTTGACGTCCACCCAGCCGGTGAACAGGTTCTTCTCGTTCCACTCGCTCTCGCCGTGGCGGAGGAGGATCAGCTTGTACGGTGCGTCGGCCATGTGCCCGAGCGTAATCGACGCCCCGCACGGCCCGCGCGCCCTGCCCGCCTGGCGGACGCTTGACGGGATCTGTTAATTGAGTGGCCTCCGACAGGACCGCCTTCGTAAGTTGTGCTCGCCGATACCAGCACTTACATGCCGTCCCGGGCCGGGCCCGGGCGTCAGGGGGCCATCCATGTCCGTCACCGGAGTCAGACGTGCCCTGAGCGAGTCCGTCTCAGGGCTTCCCCGCGCGTTCTGGTGGTTGTGGACCAGCACCCTGGTCAACCGGCTGGGCGCCTTCGTCGCCACCTTCATGGCGCTCTACCTCACCCTCGACCGCGGCTACTCCGCCTCCTACGCCGGCCTCGTCGTCGCCCTCCACGGGCTCGGCGGCGTCATCTCCTCCCTCGGCGCCGGCGTGATGACCGACCGGCTCGGGCGGCGGCCCACCCTGCTCGTCGCCCAGACCGCGACCGCGCTGTCCGTCGCCCTGCTCGGCTTCGTCCACGACCCCGTCGCCATCGCCGCCGTCGCCTTCCTCGTCGGCATGGCGTCCAGCGCCTCCCGGCCCGCCGTGCAGGCGATGATGGCGGACATCGTGCGGCCGGAGGACCGTATCCGGGCCTTCTCCCTCAACTACTGGGCCATCAACCTCGGGTTCGCGGTCTCCTCCGTGGGCGCCGGCTTCATCGCCGAGGTCAGCTACCTCGCCGGCTTCCTCATCGAGGCCGGGATGACCCTCCTGTGCGCCGTGCTCGTCTTCGTCAAGCTGCCCGAGTCCCGGCCGGAGCAGAAGGCCACGGGGCCCGGCGGCACCAAGGAGGACTCCGTCTCCCTCGGCACCGTGCTGCGGGACGGCCGGTTCATGGGCGTCGTCGGCCTGTCCTTCCTCATCGCCCTCGTCTTCCAGCAGGGCTACCTGGGACTCCCGGTCGCCATGGGCGCGGCCGGCTTCACACCCGCCGACTTCGGCATGGCCATCGCCGTCAACGGCGTCCTGATCGTCGTCCTCCAGCTGCCCGTCACCCGGCTGATCGAGCACCGCGACCCGCGCCGGATGCTGATCGTCTCCTCACTGCTCGCCGGGTACGGCTTCGGCCTCACCGCCTTCGCCGGGTCGGTCGGCGTCTTCGCCCTCACCGTCTGCGTGTGGACCCTCGCCGAGATCGTCAACGCGCCCGTGCAGACCGGTCTGGTCGTACGGCTCTCCCCGGTGCACGGGCGCGGCCGCTACCAGGGCGTCTACACCTCGTCCTGGGCGGTCGCCGCCCTCGTCGCCCCGCTGCTGTCCGGCTTCGTCATCGACCGCTGGGGCGCCGCCTGGCTCTGGGGCACCTGCGCCGTCGTCGGCACGGTCGCCGGCCTCGGGTACGGGCTGCTCATGCGGGGGCTGCCGGGGAACACCGACGCGGACACCGGCGCCGAGCCCGCCAGGCACTCCACCGAGCACTCCGCCGAGCCCGCCGAGCAAAGCGCCTGACACGCCCCACGACCACAGGCCCCGCCCACCGTCACCGGCGGGCGGGGCCTGCGTACGTACGTCGTCTCACCCGCACTGGCACGGGCTGCCCGACTGGCACCCGCAGCCGCACCCCGAACCGCAGCCGCAGGCGGCGATCAGGGTGAGGTTCCTGACCTCGGCGGGTTGCTCGGTCTCGCGCTCCTGCGTGGGGTCGGGCGTCGTGCCGGGGGTTTCGGCCATGGGTCCCTCCTCGGGCTGGGGCCAGCGCACACCTGGTCCCCATTGCACTCCCGACCGGCCGGGCGCATCAACGGCGCATCGGGGGAGACGGAAGCTCGCCCGCGCCCCCGGCCGCCGCCCGTACGCCGTGTCCACGAGCAGCCTCAGCTGCCCTCCACCCCCTGCACCGACGCGATCTCCGGCTGCAGGTCCGCCTGGATCTCGTCCGCGTGCTCGCCCGTCACCAGGTACACCACCCGCTTGGCGACCGACACCGCGTGGTCCGCGAACCGCTCGTAGTAGCGGCCCAGCAGGGTGACGTCCACCGCCGTCTCGATGCCGTGCTTCCAGCGGTCGTCCATCAGGTGCTGGAAAAGGGTGCGGTGCAGCAGGTCCATCGCGTCGTCGTCCTGCTCCAGCTGGAGCGCCAGGTCGACGTCCTTGGTGATGATCACCTCGGCCGCCTTCGCCATCAGACGCTGGGCGAGCTGGCCCATCTCCAGGATCGTGGCGTGCAGGTCCCGCGGCACCCCGCGCTCCGGGTAGCGCAGCCGGGCCAGCTTCGCCACGTGCTGGGCGAGGTCGCCGGAGCGCTCCAGGTCCGCGGACATCCGCAGCGAGGTGACGACGATCCGCAGGTCGGTCGCCACCGGCTGCTGCCGGGCCAGCAGGGCGATGGCCCGCGCCTCCAGGTCGTGCTGCAGCTCGTCGACCTTCTGGTCGGCCTCGATCACGCTCTCGGCGAGCTTCAGATCGGCGTCGAGGATGGCGGTCGTGGCGCGCCCGATCGCCGATCCGACCAGCCGGGCCATCTCCACCAGACCGTCGCCGATCGAATCCAGTTCCTCGTGGTACGCGTCCCGCATCGCAGTTCCTCTCGTGCGTCTGTGTCCGGGCTGTCCCGGTCCGGGCTCTCCGGGGCCCTCGGGTCCCACCCACGCTCCCACGTTCCGCGCTCCACGCGTCCGGTTCCGTCACCTCGCGTGAACCGGTACTGGCCTGTAGGTGAACTCTGGGCGACGAGTGTCCGAGGTCGCCCGCCGAGCGCTGTGGGCCGCGCGCGCCCCATGCCTAACCTGGACGCATGGACGTGAACGCGGCGGTCGCCGCAGCGGCTGCGATCGCCGGAGTGCTCACCGGCGTCATCGCCATGCTGGCGTTCCGTGTCAGTGAACGCGAACAGCGGCGCCCGACCCGCGCCTCGCTGCACACCGACGCCGTGCTCCCGCCCGGCGTCGACACCGTGCTGTCCGTGCTGCGCTCGTCCGCCGTGGTCCTCGACGAGAACGACGGCGTGGTGAAGGCCAGCTCGGCCGCGTACGCCCTCGGACTGGTCCGCGGCGGCAAGCTCGCCGTGGAGCCGATGCTGAAGATGGCCCGCGACACCCGGCGGGACGGCGAGATACGGCAGGTCGAGCTGGACCTGCCCCGCCGGGGGACCGGGCGCGGCGAGGCCCTCGCGGTGTCCGCGCGGGTGGCGCCGCTCGGCTCCCGGCTGGTGCTGCTGCTGGTGGAGGACCTCACCGAGGCCCGCCGCATCGAGGCCGTGCGGCGCGACTTCGTCGCCAACGTCAGCCATGAGCTCAAGACCCCCGTCGGGGCGCTGTCCCTGCTGTCCGAGGCCGTGATGGACGCCTCCGACGACCCCGAGGCCGTGCAGCGGTTCGCGGGGCGCATGCAGATCGAGGCGACCCGGCTGACCAGCCTGGTGCAGGAGCTGATCGACCTCTCCCGCGTGCAGAACGACGACCCGCTGGAGGACGCCGAGCCGGTCCCGGTCGGGGAACTGGTCGCCGAGGCCATGGACCGCTGCCGCCACCAGGCGGGCACCAAGGAGATCACCATGGCCGCCGCGGGCGCCGCCGACCTGCGGGTCTGGGGCAACCGCGGCCAGCTCGCCGCCGCGCTCGGCAACCTCGTCGAGAACGCGGTCAACTACTCGCCCGCCCGCACCCGCGTGGGCATCGCGGTCCGTTCGGTCGCGCAGCCCGGCGGGAATCTGATCGAGATCGCCGTGACCGACCAGGGCATCGGCATCTCCGACAAGGACAAGGAGCGCATCTTCGAGCGCTTCTACCGCGTCGACCCCGCCCGCTCCCGCGCCACCGGCGGCACGGGGCTGGGCCTCGCGATCGTGAAACACGTGGCCGCCTCGCACGGCGGAGAGGTCACGGTGTGGAGCGCCGAAGGCCAGGGCTCCACCTTCACCCTGCGGCTGCCCCAGGCCCCTGCGGCCCGCGGCCGCCGGCCGTCCGAGCGGGACGACTCCGAGAGCCTCGACGCAGAGGCCGGACAGACGTCCCACCCCTCCCCCCACTCGTCCGATCCATCCGCGTACGCAACGCTTCCCTCCCCGGAGGTCCTCCCGTGACCCGAGTGCTCGTCGTCGAGGACGAGGAGTCCTTCTCCGACGCCCTGTCGTACATGCTCCGCAAGGAGGGCTTCGAGGTCGCCGTGGCGACCACCGGGCCCGACGGACTCGACGAGTTCGACCGCAACGGAGCCGACCTCGTCCTCCTCGACCTGATGCTGCCCGGACTGCCGGGCACCGAGGTGTGCCGCCAGCTGCGCGGCCGCTCCAACGTCCCCGTGATCATGGTGACCGCCAAGGACAGCGAGATCGACAAGGTGGTCGGCCTGGAGATAGGCGCCGACGACTACGTCACCAAGCCGTTCTCCTCGCGCGAGCTGGTCGCGCGGATCCGCGCGGTGCTGCGCCGGCGCGGCGAGCCCGAGGAGACCGCCCCGGCGGCCCTGGAGGCGGGTCCGGTGCGGATGGACGTCGACCGGCACGTGGTGACCGTCGGCGGCACCAAGATCGACCTGCCCCTGAAGGAGTTCGACCTGCTCGAGATGCTGCTGCGGAACGCGGGCCGGGTGCTGACCCGGATGCAGCTCATCGACCGGGTGTGGGGCGCGGACTACGTGGGCGACACCAAAACCCTCGATGTCCACGTCAAGCGCCTGCGCGCCAAGATCGAGCCGGACCCGGGCGCGCCCCGCTATCTGGTGACCGTGCGCGGGCTGGGCTACAAGTTCGAGCCGTAGGCCGCGGGACAGGGACACGGACGAAGGGCGGGACCCCGGTGAGGGGTCCCGCCCTTCGGCGTCACGTGCGGTGCGCGGACGGCCGTCAGTGGCCGGACGCGTCCTGGCTCGCGGAGGCCGCGTCAGAGGGGGTGCCCGACGGGGCGCCGGTGCTGGTGGGCTCGTCGCCGGAGTCCGGCTCGCCCGCCTGCTCGCCCTCACCCGTGGCCTCGTCGGCCGGCTTCCCGGAGGCGTCCGCCGACGGCGACGTGGAGGCGCCCGCGGCGGGGGCCTCGCTCGGGCCCCAGCCCTTGAAGAAGTGCTCGGCCGGGACGACGAGGGCGCGCAGGCTCACGTCGCCGGTCTCGCTGAAGGTGAAGGTGATCTTCTGGGCGTTGCCGTCCTGGACGGCCTCACGGCTGCTGGGCAGCACGGCGGAGGCGTTGCCCTCGCCGCCGAGGATCAGGCTGCCGCCGGCCGGGACGACCAGCTCGCCGCCCTTGGCGGGGGACAGCTCGGCGGTCTTGCCGGTGCCGGGGACGGTGACCGACTCCAGGGTCTGGTCCTTGTCGCCCGAGTTGAAGAGGGTGGCGGAGACGACGGCGGGGCCGGTCGACTCCAGGTCGGGCTGGGTGATGACGGTGGCGTTCTGCACCTTGATGTCGCCGACCGTCGTCGCCGCGTTGTCCGGCTTGATCTGCAGGGTCTGGGCGTTGTTGCCGGCCGCGCACGCGGAGAGCGAGGCGAGGGAGATTGCGATGGCGGCGGCGGCGAGGGCGCCGCGTCGAAGGCTGCTGCTCACGGCGGCGGCAACTCCTTGACTCGAGCGTGTGTGGCGACCGGGTAAAGCCGCCCTAAGTGGTTGTCAGCGGCCTCAGGTTACCGAGCCTCCCGCAGGCTGCTGCACCCGACCCTCCCCACGCCTACCCGGCCGGCGGCGGTGAGGAGTGCCCGCGCCGGGGATGTCACCCGATCACCGCCGACTCCCGCGCACCGCGCCTCATGCGTCGCGCGAACCACAAGTGACCCCGAGTAAACATCAGCCACTTCCGTCCGGGGAGCCCCTCCATTCACACGCGCGAGCATTTCGGTGAAGGAATGAGGGGGATACCGGCAATTGATCACCGGCCGCCGATCCTCACACCGTGTGATCAATTCCGGATTCGTCCGGAACCGGCTCGGCGCACCGAACGGAGTAGCGGAAGTCGCGCATCTGGAACCGGACATATGGGAATGTTCGACCAGTCGTGTAGGGCTCCGGAAGGGTGTAGCGTGCGCGTTTCACTTCCCCCGGAGAACCGCTCCGACCTGCGAATACCCGGTTCCGCCAGCCGCCCGAAGCACGTTCCTGTTGCTGTTGTCAAGCCCCGAGAATGGCCCTGACCTGCGAAAACGCCATTCAGAAGACGCCGTATCCGTGTTACCCTGGATAGCCACGGAAGGGGTACCTGTCACATGACGTTCAAGGTTGGCGACACCGTGGTCTATCCCCATCATGGGGCCGCGCTGATCGAGGCAATCGAAACTCGCCAGATCAAAGGCGTGGACAAGACCTACTTGGTGCTGAAGGTCGCCCAGGGTGACCTGACGGTACGTGTGCCAGCGGACAATGCGGAGTTCGTCGGCGTGCGTGATGTGGTCGGTCAGGACGGGCTGGACCGGGTCTTCGAGGTGCTGCGCGCGCCGTACGCCGAGGAGCCCACGAACTGGTCCCGTCGGTACAAGGCAAATCTCGAGAAGCTCGCCTCGGGCGATGTCATCAAGGTCGCGGAAGTCGTGCGTGACCTGTGGCGCCGGGAGCGGGAGCGCGGTCTCTCCGCCGGTGAGAAGCGCATGCTCGCGAAGGCGCGTCAGATTCTGGTCAGCGAGCTGGCCCTCGCCGAGAACACCAACGAGGACAAGGCCGAGGCCCTCCTCGACGAGGTTCTCGCCTCCTGAGTCCTCCGAGTCGTGGCTCCGCCCGTCGCGTGCCGTCACGCCGGCCGTCGGAGCAGCACTCAGAGCACTCAGCGCATCGAAATGCCGCGGTGCCCGATGACGTCCAGGACGTCGCCGGGCGCTGCGGCATGTTCGTACCCGGACACCCTACGTAGGCTGCACTTGCGCCGAAACGGGGAATGTGTCATCACTCACGTCCCCACCCCTGGCGTGCCGGGCCCGGGCGGTCGCACTCGACCAGAGTCACGGAAGGGGCTGGTCAAGGCGGAACGCCCGGCACTTCCCCGCTCATGGGAGCGGGGCACGCCCTGGCCATACCCACGTAGGCCGAGCCCACAAACCTGACAGGAACCGATGTCTGACGATCCGCTCCCGCCGTCCTCGCCGACCCCCGCACCCGGCCGTCCGACGGTCCGGACAGCGGCCGTCATCCCGGCCGCGGGCCGGGGTGTGCGGCTCGGCCCCGGTGCCCCCAAGGCGCTGCGCGCGCTCGGCGGCACGCCCATGCTCGTCCACGCCGTCCGCGCGATGGCCGATTCCCGCGCTGTCTCCCTCGTCGTCGTGGTGGCGCCGCCCGACGGCGCCGGCGAGGTCAAGTCGCTGCTCGACGCGCACCCCCTGCCCGAGCGGACCGACGTCCTCGTCGTCCCCGGCGGCGAGAGCCGCCAGGAATCCGTGAAGCTCGGCCTGGACGCGCTCCCCGAGGGCTACGACATCGTCCTGGTCCACGACGCGGCCCGCCCGCTCGTCCCGGTCGACACCGTCGACGCGGTCATCGAGGCCGTACGGGACGGAGCGCCCGCCGTCGTCCCCGCGCTGCCGCTCGCCGACACCGTCAAGCAGGTCGAGCCGGCCGCCGCCCCCGGCGAGCCCGAGCCCGTCGTCGCCACCCCCGACCGCTCCAGGCTGCGCGCCGTCCAGACCCCGCAGGGCTTCGACCGGGCCACCCTGGTCCGCGCCCACGAGACCGTGACGGACGACGTCACCGACGACGCGAGCATGGTCGAGCAGCTCGGCCTCACCGTCGTCACCGTCCCCGGGCACGAGGAGGCCTTCAAGGTCACCCGCCCCCTCGACCTGGTCCTCGCCGAGGCGGTCCTGGCGCGCAGGAGGCTCAACGATGGCTTCTGAGGCGTACCCCCTGCCGCAGGTCGGCATCGGCACCGACATCCACGCCTTCGAGGACGGCCGCGACCTGTGGTGCGCCGGCCTGAAGTGGGAGGGCGAGGGCCCCGGCCTCGCCGGCCACTCCGACGCGGACGTCGTCGCCCACGCCGCCTGCAACGCCCTGTTCTCCGCGGCGGGCCTCGGCGACCTCGGACAGCACTTCGGCACCGGCCGCCCCGAGTGGTCCGGCGCCTCCGGCGTCACCCTCCTCACCGAGGCCGCCCGCATCGTCCGCGAGGCCGGCTTCCGGATCGGCAACATCGCCGTCCAGGTCGTCGGCCCCCGCCCCAAGATCGGCAGACGCCGCGAGGAGGCCCAGAAGATCCTCTCCGAGGCAGCGGGCGCCCCGGTCTCGGTGTCGGGCGCCACGACGGACGGCCTGGGCTTCCCGGGCCGCGACGAGGGTCTGATGGCGGTGGCGACGGCCTTGGTCGTAAAAGCGGGGTGAAGAACCACACCGTCAGGGGCGCGGGGCTGTATCGATGTGCGGCTCAGCCGCGGGACGCGGTCAACCCCCACCGGGCCCGCACGTGACATGCGACCCGAAACAGCCGGAGGCACACCGCACACCCCCGCGCCTACTACCCTTGGACCCGTGACTATTCGCCTGTACGACACCAGCGCCCGGCAGATCCGTGACTTCACCCCGCTCCGGCAGGGTTGCGTCTCGATCTACCTGTGTGGTGCCACCGTGCAGGCGGCGCCCCACATCGGTCACATCCGCTCGGGCCTGAACTTCGACATCATGCGCCGCTGGTTCGAGTACCGCGGCCTCGAGGTCACGTTCATCCGCAACGTCACGGACATCGACGACAAGATCATCGCCAAGTCCGCCGAGCAGGGCCGCCCCTGGTGGGCCATCGGGTACGAGAACGAGCGCGCCTTCAGCGACGGCTACCGCGCGCTCGGCTGCCTGCCCCCGACGTACGAGCCGCGCGCCACCGGCCACATCACCGAGATGATCGAGATGATGCGCGGCCTGATCGAGCGCGGGCACGCCTACGAGGCCGACGGCAACGTGTACTTCGCCGTGACCTCGTTCCCGGACTACCTGCAGCTGTCCAACCAGGAGCTGGACAACCTGCTCCAGCCGTCCGGCGAGGGCGAGACCGGCAAGCGGGACCCGCGCGACTTCGCGATGTGGAAGGCGGCCAAGCCGGGCGAGCCCAGCTGGGAGACGCCGTGGGGACGCGGCCGCCCGGGCTGGCACCTGGAGTGCTCGGCGATGGCGCACAAGTACCTCGGCACCGCGTTCGACATCCACGGCGGCGGCCTGGACCTGATCTTCCCGCACCACGAGAACGAGATCGCCCAGGCCAAGGCCTACGGTGACGAGTTCGCCCGGTACTGGGTGCACAACGCCTGGGTCACCATGAGCGGCGAGAAGATGTCGAAGTCGCTCGGCAACTCGGTGCTGGTCAGCGAGATGGTCAAGCGCTGGCGGCCCATCGTGCTCCGCTACTACCTGGGCACCCCGCACTACCGGTCGATGATCGAGTACAGCGAGGAGGCCCTGCGCGAGGCCGAGTCCGCGTTCGCGCGGATCGAGGGCTTCGTGCAGCGCGTGGTGGAGAAGGCCGGCGGGGTCGTCGAGCCCGCCGCCGAGGTGCCGCCCGCGTTCGCCGAGGCGATGGACGACGACCTGGGCGTCCCGCAGGCGCTCGCCGTCGTGCACACCGCCGTCCGGCAGGGCAACAGCGCGCTGGCCGCCGACGACAAGGAGGAGGCGGTCGCCCGCCTCGCCGAGGTCCGCGCCATGCTCGGCGTGCTCGGCCTCGACCCGCTGGACCCGCACTGGGCCGGTGACGACGGCCGCGGGGACGACCTGCACGGCGTCGTCGACACCCTGGTCCGCATGGTCCTCGACCAGCGCGAGGCCGCCCGGGCCCGCAAGGACTGGGCCACCGCGGACGCCATCCGCGACCAGCTCAACCAGTCCGGGCTGGTCATCGAGGACAGCCCGCAGGGCCCGCGCTGGAGCCTCGGCCCCCGCTGAGACACCGCCCGGGACCCACGGCCGACCGGCTGCGGACCACGTCCGGCCGGCCGCGGAACCCGGCCCGGGACCGCACAGGTCCCGGCCGTGCGCAAGATCGAGTGTGCTGTCCGGGCCGCCGGGCGGCACACTGCACAGGCACACCCACGAACACGGGAGCGCCCACCCCTGTGGCGCACCCCCCACGACTTCACGGAGACGGATACCTCATGGCCGCGAACAACCGCCGCATGTCCGGCAAGAAGGGCGCGCAGGTCGGCAGTGGCGGCCAGCGACGCCGAGGCCTCGAAGGCAAGGGCCCGACCCCGCCCGCCGAGATGCGCAAGGGGCACGCCAAGCAGCGCGCCGCCCAGGCGAAGGCCCGCCGCGCCCAGGGCCGCACCACCCAGCGGCGCGGCGGCCGGTCCGCCTCCGAGCTGGTCGTCGGCCGCAACCCGGTCGTCGAGGCGCTGCGCGGCGGCGTGCCCGCCTCCACGCTGTACGTCCAGCAGTTCATCGACAACGACGAGCGGGTGCGTGAGGCGCTGCAGCTCGCGGCCGAGCGCGGCGGGATCAACCTCATGGAGGCCCCCCGCCCCGAGCTGGACCGCATGACCAACGGCCTCAACCACCAGGGCCTGGTCCTCCAGGTCCCGCCGTACGAGTACGCGCACCCCGAGGACCTGGTCGCCGCCGCGCACGACGAGGGCGAGGACCCGCTGATCGTCGCGCTCGACGGCGTCACCGACCCGCGCAACCTCGGCGCGGTCGTCCGGTCCGTCTCCGCGTTCGGCGGGCACGGCGTGCTCGTGCCGGAGCGGCGGGCGGCCGGGATGACCGCCGGCGCCTGGAAGACGTCCGCGGGCACCGCCGCGCGGACGCCCGTCGCCCGCGCGACGAACCTGACGCGGGCGCTGGAGGCGTACAAGAAGGCGGGCATCCTCGTCGTCGGTCTCGCCGCCGACGGGGAGGCCGAGCTGGGCGACGTCGAGGCGCTGGACGGGCCGGTCGTGATCGTCGTCGGCAGCGAGGGCAAGGGCCTGTCGCGGCTGGTCGGCGAGACCTGCGACGTGCGGGTGCGGATCCCGATGCCGGGCGGCGCCGAGTCGCTCAACGCCGGTGTGGCGGCGGGCATCGTGCTGTACGAGGCGGCGCGCCGCCGCAGCTGAACGGGTGTGCGACTCCGTCACCCACTTGGTGGATTCCGGGCGGTCCGGACCGGCTTGACGCGGTCCGGACACATCTGGCCGGTCAAGGCAGTGTCCTAACGCCTTGTCACTCGGTTAGATGAGTGTGGACACCAGAACACCACCCCGCACACCCACGGGGGCCCGCTCGTCGGGACTCGACGACGCTCCCGCGCTGAGCATGGTGAAGGTGCCGAGCGATCCGGCCCAGGTCATCGTCAACCACGCCAGCTTCCGCGTGCAGCTGGCCGGTCCGGCGCGAGGCGTCCGGTCGCCGCGGATCGCACGGCACATGACGTCCGGCGCGGACACCGCGCGGATCCCCGTCGTCACCACCGTGGGCGCGGGTCCGGCCGCCCCGCGCCGCCGTCCCGTCGTGTGGAGCGGCAGGTCCGCCCCCGACGACACGGGCGCCCACCGCCTCCTCCAGGCCGTACGCCACGGGGGCCTGCGCCACGCCGACGAGCCCCTCACCGACTCCGGCGGCACCCGCGTCCTCCCGCAGCAGGGCGGCGGCTACGACGCGTTCGACGACGACACCCAGCCGCTGGAGAGCCCCTTCGTCGGTGCCCAGCGCGGCCACTCCGACGGCCCGCTGCTGCCCCCGATGCGCACGGTCGGCAGCGCGTACGACGAGGACGGCCACGCGTCCCTCGACGAGGACACGTACGAGCCCGCCTACGAGATCGAGGAGCGGCAGGAGGGCGGCCGGCGCTCCCGGCGGCACGGCGACGACCCGGCGCGCCACGCGTACTACCCCGGGCGCCGGATGAACCTGGGCGTGGTGCTGCTCCCGCTGCGCGTCTTCCTCGGCGGGATCTCCGTCTACGCCGGGATGAGCAAGCTGTGCGACCCGCTGTACTTCGACGGCGGGCCGCGCGGGTCCATGGTCAAGTGGCTGCACAGCCTGCACCCGTGGGAGGCCGCCGAGCCGCTGCGGCAGTTCGCGCTCGCCCACCCCGTCGGCACCGGGCTCGCCATCGCCTTCGCCCAGGTCGTCGTCGGCGTCCTCACCGTCCTCGGCTGCTGGCAGCGGGTGGCCGCCGGGGTCGGGGCGATGCTGTCGGCGGCGCTGCTGGTGAGCGTCAGCTGGAAGAGCGTCCCCGTCTACGAGACGCCCGACATCATCTACCTCGCCGCCTGGTCGCCGCTGATCATCGCGGGCGCGCCCGTCTACTCCGTCGACGGCAGCCTCGCGGGCCGCGCCTGGCGGCGGCTCGGGCCGCGCGCCGACATCTGGGACCTGCGGCGCTACGTGCTGCGCCGCGGGGCGCTCGTCACATTCGTGGTGTGCGGGTTCAGCATGCTCGTGGGCGCGCTGCTCGGCGGGGCCGTACGCGACGCGGACCGGGTGGTCGTGCCCGGCCCCGGCGAGGCGCCGCGCAACAACCTGCCGGGGTCCCCGCTGCCGGAGGAGTCCGGTGAGCGGCACGAGAAGGGCGGGAAGGGGGCGCCGTCCGCGTCCAACTCGCCCACCCAGGGCGCCACTTCGGGCTCGGCGAGCCCGTCCGCCGGGACGAGCAGCACGCCCGGCGCCACCCAGGGCGCGGGCGCCGTCACCGGGGCGCCGAGCCAGACCCAGGGCAGCACAGGGCAGGCGCCGCAGCAGTCCTCCCCGGAGGGCCAGGCGCCGAGCACCACCGCCGGCCCGACCTCGGGCGGCGGCGACGGCTCCGGCGGCAGCGGGGGCGGCACGCCCGGCGGCGACGACGGCGGCTCCTCCGACCGTCCCGGCCTGGTGGGCGGCCTGCTGGGGTAGCGGACGCCGGTGGATACGACAGCGGGGTCCCGTACGCGGTGGCGTACGGGACCCCGTTCGTGTGGCCGTGGGCGTCTCAACGACCGTGGGAGGAAAGCTCCTTGGCGGCCTCGGTGAGGTCCTTGGCGGTGTCGATGGCCCGCCAGTAGGAGCCCTGAGGGATCGTGAACCCGGCGAGCCGGCGTTCGCGCGCGAGGTGCGGGAACGTGGTGCGCTCATGGTCACCGCGCTCCGGGAGCAGCCCGGCGAACTCGGGGGAGAAGACGTAGACGCCCGCGTTGATCTCGAAGGTGGACGGCGGGGCCTCGATGAAGTCGGTGATCAGACCGAACCCGTCGGTGCGGACCGCGCCCCACGGCAGGCGCGGGCGGGCCAGCGCGACGGTGGCGACGGCGTCCCGCTCGGCGTGGAAGTCGGCCATGTCGCGCAGCGAGAAACGGGTCCAGATGTCGCCGTTGGTGGCGAACCAGGGGCGGTCCGGGTGCGGCAGACGGGCGGCCGCGTACTTCAGTCCGCCGCCGCGGCCGAGGGGTTCCGGCTCGACGACGGTGGTGACGGAGACGGGCAGGTCGGCACTGTCCAGCCACTTCTGCAGCACCTCGGCGAGATGGCCGCAGGAGACGACGACGTCGGTCACGCCCTCCTCGGCGAGCCAGGTCAGCTGGTGGCCGATGATCGGGGTTCCCGTGCCGGGGATCTCGACCATCGGCTTGGGCCGGTCGTCGGTGTACGGACGGAGCCGGGACCCCTGGCCGCCGGCCAGGACTACGGCTTGCGTGGGGCGGGACACGGCACGCGGATCGGTCATGCCCGCACTTTACGCGGCCGGGGGCCGCGGACTCCTGGGGGTTCGGGACGCGGGGCGCGGTGGTGTCGGGGCGGGCCCCGGGCGCCCTCGGGCAGGGGAGTTCGTACCGGGGCGGCTTGTGGTCCACGGCTGTGCTGCCGGGCGGCACCGGGCGGCGCGGGGGACGGACGCCCTCGGACGGGGAGGTGACGTCGGTGCGGCCAGTGGCGCTCGGCCTTGCTGCCCGACACCGCACGGGCTCGGGCGGGGGGCGAGACACCGCTGCGCCGGATGGCGAGGGCCTGCGGTGCCGGGGTGGGGGGCCTCACCGCCGCGATGCAGCGGCGGGCCTCCGCCCTCGGCCGGCCGGCCGCAGGGCGTGGGACCGGTGCCGCCGGTGCGGGGCGGGGCAGCGCGGCGCGTCCCGCCGGGACGCGGTGCGGTGCGGGCGGCGTCGTTGCTGCCTGCGGGGGTGCCGCTGCGCCCGTCCTCCCCACTCCCGGCTTCGCTCGAGCGGGAGGTGCCCCATCGCCCTGGGGCACGACTGCCCGCGGCTGCGGAGGCGTCCCTCAAGGGGCGCGGGGAACTGCGCGCTCAGCCACGGACGACCCGCACCCGGCGCTGAAGGGGTGCGGCTGCGCCCGCCCTCCCCCACTCTGGGCTTCGCTCGAGCGGGAGGTGCCCCCATTGCCCTTGGGCGCACCTCCCAGGCCCTTGAGGCACTGGGGGAGGCACGACTGCCCGTAGCGGCGGCGGGCGGGCGTGACCGGAAGCGCGGGCGCGCTAACCGTTCGCCGCGACCACTCCCGACGCGAACGACGTGTCGCAGACCGGGCGGGCGTAGGACTGGGCCTTGGTGGGGCCGTAGACGCGGACGGCCGCCTTGCCCAGGGAGCGGGCGATGGAGACGCAGTGCTTCGCCAGGGACGGGCGGTCGTTCACCGCCTGCTGGAGCTGGGTCAGGGCGGCGCCCGGGTCCTTCTTCTGGAGCTCCATCAGGAGCTGGTCCCGCAGCACGTCCTGGGGGGCGCGGGAGGCGGCCCGCGACGAGGCGCCTGCGGCGGACGTGTCCGCGGCGGTGAGCACCGGACTCTGCGGGTTCCCCGACCAGTCGACCCGCGCGACCGCGAGGGTGCCGGAGAGCACCAGGACGACGGGCAGGACGAGGGCGAGGGAGCGGCCGATCCGGCGGGCGGGGCCCCGGCCGCGTCGCGTCTGAGGGTGAATGGAGTGCGTCACGCGTGTGAGGGTAGCGTCCGGTAGCCGAGGTTAAACATTCCGTCACCGTTACGGGGGACGTGGAACGCCGACTTCCGCGCCGCGTGTTGACGAGTTGGGGTAATTCGCCCGGATTGCCGGGGTATTTGTCGACAACGCGAGGGGCCCCGCAGCACCGCTGCGGGGCCCCTCGGCGTCAGTGCGCTCAGTCGGACAGGCGGGCGCCCGTCGACGTGGAGAACACGTGGGTCTCGCCGGAGCGCGGCACGACGTGCAGCGTGCTGCCCTTCTCCGGGACCTCACGGCCGCCGACGCGGACCACCAGGTCCTTCGCCTCGCCGCCGATCTGCGCGGTGCCGTAGACGAAGGCGTCGGAGCCCAGCTCCTCCACGACGTTCACGGTGACCGCGACGCCCTGGTCGGAGTCGGCGCCGGCCACGTCGAAGTGCTCGGGGCGGACGCCCACGGTGACGGTCTTGTCGCTGGTGGCGGAGAGCGCGTCACGCTGCACCGGCACCACCGAGTTGCCGAACTTCACACCGCCGTCGGCGACCGGGACCTCGACCAGGTTCATGGCCGGGGAGCCGATGAAGCCGGCGACGAAGAGGTTCGCGGGCCTGTCGTACATGTTGCGCGGGGTGTCGACCTGCTGGAGCAGACCGTCCTTCAGCACCGCGACGCGGTCGCCCATGGTGAGGGCCTCGACCTGGTCGTGGGTGACGTAGACGGTGGTGATGCCCAGACGGCGCTGGAGCGACGCGATCTGCGTACGGGTGGACACACGGAGCTTGGCGTCCAGGTTGGACAGCGGCTCGTCCATGAGGAACACCTGCGGCTCACGCACGATGGCGCGGCCCATCGCCACACGCTGACGCTGACCGCCGGAGAGCGCCTTCGGCTTGCGGTCCAGGTACTCGGTGAGGTCGAGGATCTTCGCGGCCTCCTCGACCTTCTTGCGGATCTCCGCCTTGTTGACGCCGGCGATCTTGAGCGCGAAGCCCATGTTGTCGGCCACCGTCATGTGCGGGTAGAGCGCGTAGTTCTGGAACACCATGGCGATGTCCCGGTCCTTCGGCGGCAGGTGCGTGACGTCGCGGTCGCCGATGCGGATGGCGCCGCCGTTGACGTCCTCGAGGCCCGCGAGCATGCGGAGCGAGGTGGACTTGCCGCAACCGGACGGGCCGACCAGGACGAGGAACTCGCCGTCCGCGATCTCGATGTCCAGGGCGTCGACGGCGGGCTTGGTCGAACCCGGGTAAATGCGGGTCGCCTTGTCGAACGTGACAGTGGCCATGTGAATGGTCCCCTTCTACCGGCAGGAACGTGCCGGACGATCCGAGTAGGAAGGTGATGCCACGACGGGTGTTCCGTTGTGGTGTGGTCCACACGAGTGAACTGGCTCAGGACGGTACCTGGCGTTCACCTGCTTGTCAGCAGTTTCCTGGCTGTGAATTTCGCTGAAACTTTCGATCCTGTTCGGGTCCGGTCGGCTCTGGATCAGCCTGTTTCGGGGCGGTCGGCTCCGTAGCGGGCGGCCAGGACCGCCACCGCCTCGGCGACGGCCCGCCGCAGTCCCGGCGGGCCCAGCACCTCCGCCTCCACGCCGAGGCGCAGCAGATCGCCGGTGGCCACCGCCTCCGACTCGACCGGCAGCCGCACCTCCACCCAGCCGTCCGCGTCGGGCGGCCCCGCCGCCGCCAGCGCCCGCGCGCCCGCCGCCCCGAACTGCATCGGCAGCAGCTTCCGCCCGCGCGGGGACAGCCGCAGCCGGGCCGTGTCCTGCCGCAGCGCCGCCTCCAGCCGCCGCGAGGTCTGCGTCCAGTACGCGGCCAGGTCGAACCCGGCGGGCCGGGTGAACTCCTCACCGGTCTCCTCCACCTCCTGGAACCGCGAGACGCGGTAGGTGCGCACCGCGTCGTCCGCGAGCGCGATCAGGTACCAGATGCCGCCCTTCAGCACGAGCCCCAGCGGCCGCACCTCCCGCCGCACCTCGCCGCGCCAGCGGGCGTACCGGGTCCGCAGCACCCGCCGTTCCCACACCGCCCGCGCGACCACCGTCAGGTACGGCACCGGGTCGGCGTCCCGGAACCAGGCGGGCGCGTCCAGGTGGAACCGCTCGCGCACCCGCCGCGCCTGGTCCGCGAGCCCTTCCGGAAGCGCCGCCTCCACCTTGAGCTGGGCGCTCGCCAGGACCGCCCCGAGCCCCAGCTCCCCGGCCGGCCCCGGCAGCCCCGCGAGGACCAGCGAACCGGCCTCCGCGTCGGTCAGCCCGGTGAGCCGCGTCCGGTAGCCCTCCACCAGCCGGAAGCCGCCCTGCGGCCCGCGCTCGGTGCGCACCGGCACCCCGGACGCGCCGAGCGCCTCGACGTCCCGGTACACGGTGCGCACCGACACCTCGAGTTCGGCGGCGAGTTGGGGCGCGGTCATCCGGCCGCGGTTCTGCAGCAGCAGGAGCAGGGTGAGGAGCCGGTCGGCGCGCATGCGGACCATTCTCAGGCCGTGGCGCCGTACCTGACAGAAGGTGTCAGGTACGGCCGGAAAGCTGGGCGGCACAGCGCTGGACGCGCCCCTCGAACCGACCCCGGAGGAACCCGCATGCCCGTCACCGAGACCGCAGGCCACTTCACGTTCGCCGACTGGAAGGAGAACCCCGTCTCGCCGGAGGACGCCTTCCCCCGGCTCGCGCACGCCACCGTCGTCAACGCCTTCACCGGAGTCGTCGAGGCCGAGGCGACCGTGTGCAGCTATGCCATCGCCTACGACTCCGCCGCCACCGGCACCTTCGCCGGGATGGAGCTGGTCACCGGCCGGGTCGACGGCCGCTCCGGCGCCTTCGTGCTGGAGGAGCGGGGGCGCTTCGCCGACGACGGCACCGTGCACTGCACGTTCGAGGTGGTCGAGGGCTCCGGCACCGGGGAGCTGGCCGGGCTGCGCGGCACGGGCGGGTTCACCTACCGGCACGGTGAGGCGAAGGTGCCGTACACCTTCGCGTACGAGGTGGGGCGCGCCTGAATCAAGTGCGTGGCTCGGCGAAACCGGCACTGTGTACAGTGGACCGCGCTTCGCGCGCGCCGCGCGCGGTGCCTCCTTAGCTCAGATGGTCAGAGCAGCTGTCTTGTAAACAGCAGGTCGTCGGTTCGAATCCGACAGGGGGCTCCAGCGACTTCCCCGGGCCGGGCCTTCTCCGGCCCGGGTTCTTCATGTCCCGGGCCCTTCATCGCGTACGGCCGCGCAGGCGGCGGGCGATCTGAAGGTCCGCCTCGTTCAGGGGGCGGCCCTCCTCGGTCTCCCACAGGCAGTTCTGCAGCACCCGCCCGTACGTCCACGCCCGGGCCCGCGCGCGGTCCAGGCCGAGGACCTCGGTCATCGCGTCGAAGCGCCACAGGACGTCGTCGGGGTCGAAGTTGTTGGCGAGGGCGGGCCACAGGTCGAAGCCGGGGTCGCCGGCGAGCGGCTTGGGGTCGATGGCGAGCCAGGGCGCGCGGTCGGCGGCGAGGACGTTCTCGTCGTGCAGGTCCCAGTGGAGCAGCCGGTCGCCGGGCTCGTGCGCGACCTCGCGCACGGCGGCCGCGCAGTCGGCGACCAGGCGGCGGGCCTCGGGGTCGGGGATGCGGTCGAGGACGGCGGGCGTGCGCTCCAGCATGGACGCGGCGATGTCGCCGAGGCGGCGCATCTCCGGGGGCGCCGGGGTGGCGTGGAGGTGGGCCAGGAGGCGCGCGATGACCAGGACGCCCTCGTGGACGTCCGGCCGGTGCGCGAGCATCCGGGAGGAGTCCAGGCGCTCCAGCAGCATGGTGCCGGTCGCCTCGTCGTGGTCGAGGAGCCGGACCGCCCCGTCGCCGTTCCACAGGCGCAGGGCGACCGGCTCGCCCTCGCTCTCGTGGTCGCGGAGCTGGAGCTTGAGCACCGCCGGGGTGCCGTCGGCGCGGTCGACCGGGAGGACCAGGGCGCTGACGCCGTGCATGGGCGCCCCGGCGAGACGCAGCTCCCAGCGGTCCAGGAAGTCCGCGGTGAGGTCCGGGAGGGCGGCGATGAAGGCGCGCCCGGCCTCCTTGTTGAACTTGACCTGGGTCTCGGCGAGTTCCGCGGGGATGTCGATCACGCCTCGCACGGTAGCGCCGTACGGGGGCGGGGCGCGTCGAGATTTCCGTGCGGGCCAGGCCCTACGGCTCCAGGACCACCTTCCCGGTCGTTCCCCGGTTCTCCAGGGCGCGGTGGGCATCGGCCGCCCGGGAGAGAGGGAAACGCTGCACGGCCGGGGTGAGCCGGCCCACGGCGGCCTCCGCGAGGGAGCGGGTCTCCAGCGTGCGCATCGGGTCGTCGCCGCCGGCCCGGCGCAGCATCTCGGGGCCGAGGACGCTCACCGAGACACCGTCGACGAGGTACGGGCGGTCGCTGCCGATGCCCTGCGAGGTCCAGCCGAACACCACGTGCCGTCCGCCCGGCGCGAGCAGGCCGACCAGGGTGCGGGCGACATCCCCGCCCACGCCGTCGTACACGACGGTGAGCTTGCCCCGGTACTCCTCGAGACGCCCGGGCCAGCCGGGGTCGGTGTAGTCGACGGCGAGGTCGGCGCCGGCCCGCGTGGCCAGGGCGGTCTTGGCGGGGCCTCCGGCGAGGCCGATCACGGTCGCGCCCGCGTTCCGGGCGTACTGCACGAGGAGGGTGCCGATGCCGCCCGCCGCGGCCGGGACGGCGACCACGTCACCGGGGCCCGGCTCGGCGAACTGCACGATCCCCATCGCCGTACGGCCCGTGCCGATCATGGCGACGGCCTCGGCGAAGTCCAGGCGCTCCGGGATCTCGTGCAGGCGTGCGGCGTCGGCGACGGCCAGTTCCGCGTAACCGCCGGGGGCGAAGCCGAGGTGGGTGACGACCCGCTTGCCGAGCCAGCCGTCGGGAGCGTCCGGTCCGAGCGCGTCGACCACCCCGGCGATCTCCCGGCCGGGGATCGTCGGCAGCTCGGCGGGGCCCGGGCCGGGGCCGCGCAGGCCCTCGCGCAGGGCGGTGTCGAGGAGGTGGACCCCGGCCGCCCGGACGGCGACCCGGACCTGGCCGGGACCCGGCACCGGGTCCTCGACCTGCTCGTACGTGAGGTTCTCGGCGGGACCGAAGGCGTGCAGTCGGACGGCGTGCATCGTGCTCCCCCTGGGCTGTCACGGGGCGCCCGTGCGCCCCGGCATCCACCGTGCGACCTCAAGCGCGCTTGAGGTCAAGGGCGTCCCGGCCGAGGGCGAGGGAGACGGCTGTGAGGGCGCTGGTGAAGGACACCTCGGAGAGCACGCCCGGCGCGGCGACCCGGTCCCCGGCCAGATAGACCCCGTTCCCGCGGTCCACGGCGGGCCGGTCGCGCCAGGTGGCGCCGGGCGGGTCGACGGCGCCGGTACGGGCGTCCGCCAGCGCCTCGCGCCGCCAGGTGAGCCGGTCGCGCCAGCCGGGAAACCCCAGGTCCAGCAGCTCGTCCGCGCGGGCGGCGCCCTCGGCCTTCGACGTGCCCGGCCCGACCGGGATCTGACTCTGGATCAGCTGCTCGCCGGCCGGGGCGAGGGTGCGGTCCTGCGCGGTGAACCGCTCCAGCCAGCCGGGCGCGTCCAGGTCGGACACCACGAACGGGTCGCCGCGCCGGGTGCGCAGGGCCAGGTCGACCAGGACGGTACGGCCGCTCGGCCAGGTCAGCGAGGGGTCGCCGAGGAGACGGCGGGCGGACTCCAGGGAGGTGGCGACGATCACCGGGGTGTCGGTGGGGAGGGTGTCGACGCGGGACAGGGTCTCGACGCGCACGCCCAGGTTCCAGGCGTGGGCGGCCATCCGGTCGATCAGCGCGCCCCAGCCGCCCCGCGGGTAGTGCGCCTCCGGAGGCAGCTTCGTGGCCCGGCGCAGCCGCTCGTGCACGAACGCGGCGGACAGGGAGCCGGGGTCGTGGTGGAACAGCGCGACCGCCGAGAAGTGCGCGGCGGCCCTGGCGCCCTCCGGGCCGGCGATCCCGGTGGCCCAGGTGAGGAAGTCGGCTTCGACGGGCGCGCGCAGGCCGGGGCGCAGCAGCTTCAGCATCGCGGGCGGCGGGGTGCGGCGCAGGGCGCCCCGGTGACGCAGCCGCAGCCGGGCCGCCTCCCGCAGAGGCAGCGGGGCGAGCGGGCCGAGCAGGCCCCTCTCGCGCAGCCAGGTCCAGTGGGGTCCACCGCTGTAGAGGGCGTGCGGGCCCTCGTTGGTGCGGTAGGGGGCGTCGGCGGTGCGGGCGCGGCCGCCCAGCGTGTGGTGGGCCTCGTACAGGGTGACCTCGGCGCCCGCCTCGGCGGCGGAGACGGCCGCGGTGAGTCCGGCGAATCCGCCGCCGACGACGGTGATGCCGTGCATGACTGGGCTTCTCCCTCGGTCGGGCTCGGTCGGTACACAACCAGGACGCGCGGCGGCGCCGGGATGTGACACGCGGGGCGTTTCCGCAGGCCGGACGGGATGTCGGAGCCGGGGTGCAGCATGGTGCGCATGGTGCGTGGAGCGGCAGGGAGACCGGGTGTGCGGGCGGCGCGGAGGCCGGAGCTGCGGCTGCCCCCGCTGGAGGCGTTCGAGGGGGGTGGTCTGGAGCCGGACGGGGACTACGACGGCCTGGAGTTCGCGGGCGCGGACCTCGCCGGGCAGGACGGCGCGGGCGCGCGCTTCATGGACTGCGCGCTACGGGGGTGCGCGCTGGACGAGACACGGCTGTCCCGGGCCCGGCTGCTGGACTCGGTGCTCGACGGCGTGCGGGGCGTGGGCACGGACCTGGCGGGCGCGACCCTCCGCGACGTGGAGCTGACCGACGCCCGGCTCGGCGGCACACAGCTGCACGGGGCGGCGCTGGAGCGGGTCCGCATCCGCGGCGGAAAGATCGACTTCCTGAACCTGCGCTCGGCCGCCCTCAAGGACGTCGTCTTCGAGGGCTGCGTCCTGGTCGAGCCGGACTTCGGCGGGGCCCGCCTGGAGCGTGTCGAGTTCACCGACTGCACGCTGACGGCCGTGGACCTGTCCGGCGCCACCCTGAAGGACGTGGACCTCCGTCAGGCGTCCTCCCTGGAGATCGCCCGCGGGGTGGACCGCCTGTCCGGCGCGGTGATCAGCCCGTCCCAGCTGCTGGACCTGGCACCGGTGCTGGCGGGGGAGCTGGGGATCAGGGTGGAGGGGTGAGGCCCGGGAGCCGGGCGGTCAGCTCACGCGCGGGAAGCGGGACTGGAGGGTCCAGACCGCCGGGTTCTCGCCGAGGTCCTCGTGCAGGTCGATCAGGTCGGCCAGCAGGTCGTGCAGGAAGTCGCGGGCCTCGCGGCGCAGTTCGGAGTGGGAGAAGGTCAGCGGCGGTTCCGAGGCCGGCAGCCACTCCGCCTCGATGTCCACCCAGCCGAAGCGCCGCTCGAACAGCAGGCGGTCCGTGGACTCGGTGAAGTCCAGCTCGGCGTGCTGCGGCCGTGAGGCGCGCGAGCCCGCCGGGTCCCGGTCGACGCGCTCCACGATGTCGCACAGCGCCCATGCGAAGTCGAGCACCGGCACCCATCCCCAGGCTGTGGAGATCTCACGGTCCGACTCGGTGTCGGCGAGATAGACGTCGCCGCAGAACAGGTCGTGCCGCAGGGCGTGGACGTCCGCGCGGCGGTAGTCGGTCTGCGGGGGGTCGGGGAAGCGGTTGGAGAGGGCGTAACCGATGTCGAGCACGTGGGTGATGGTGTCACGGTCCAGGCCGTGGGCCGCCATAGGATCCCGGCGTGCGCACCCCCCGCCCCCTGAGCCGCGGAACCGCCGCCGCCCTGCTCGCGGTGGTGCTCGCCGCGTGCGGGCCCGGATCGGGCGCCGAGGGCGCCGGTGACGACGGCGCGGGCGACCCGTACTTCCCGAAGGCGGGCAACGGCGGCTACGACGTCACCCACTACGACCTCGCCCTCTCCTACGACCCCGACGACCGCCGCCTCACCGGCACCGCGACCCTCGACGCCCGCGCCACCGAGGACCTCACCGCCCTGAACCTCGACCTCCAGGGCCTCGACGTGGACGCCGTCACCGTCGACGGCGCGGGCGCCCCCTTCGACCGCGAGGGGCAGGAGCTGACCGTGCGCCCCCGCCGCGCCCTCGACCGGGACGCGCGCTTCCGGGTGGTCGTCCGCTACTCGGGGCGGCCCGAGACCGTCACCGACCCCGACGGCTCCGAGGAGGGCTGGCTGCGCACCGCCGACGGGGCGCTCGCCCTGGGCCAGCCGGTCGGCTCCATGGCCTGGTTCCCCGGCAACCACCACCCCTCCGACAAGGCCACCTACACCCTCTCCGTCACCGTGCCCGAGGGCCTGCGCGCAGTCTCCAACGGCGAACCGGCCGGCGAGGAGACCGAGGACGGCCGTACGACGTACCGCTGGCACAGCCCCGAACCCATGGCGAGCTACCTCGCCACGGTCGCGATCGGCCGCTACGACGTCCACCGCGCGGAGACCGCCGGCGGGCTGCCGCTGTTCACCGCCGTCGACCCGGAGCAGGCGGCGGCGAGCCGCGCGGCGGTGAAGCTCCTGCCGGAGGTCGTGGAGTGGGCGGAGCGGCGGTTCGGGCCGTACCCCTTCTCCTCCGCCGGCGCGATCGTCGAACGCCCCGGGGACGCCGGGTACGCCCTGGAGACGCAGAACCGCCCCGTCTTCGCGGGCGCCCCCGACACCGCCCTGCTGGTCCACGAGATCGCCCACCAGTGGTACGGCGACTCCGTCACCCCGCGGACCTGGCGGGACATGTGGCTCAACGAGGGCTTCGCCACGTACGCGCAGTGGCTGTGGGAGGAGGACCACGGCGAGGGCAGCGCGCAGAGCGCCTTCGACCGCCTGTACTCCGGCTCGTACTTCCCGGACGCGGGCACCAACGCCGCGCTCTGGTCCTTCCCGCCCGCCGACCCGCCGGACGCGGCGCAGATCTCCGCCACGCCGGTGTACTGGCGCGGCGCGATGGTCCTCCACATGGTCCGCAGAACGGCCGGCGACGAGGCCTTCGGCCGCCTGCTGCGCGGCTGGGCGGCGGAGCACCGACACGCCAACGCGAGCACGGACGACTTCACCGCGTACGTCGAGAAGACGGTGCCCGACAAGGACTTCTCCCGGGTGTGGGAGGAGTGGCTGTACGGGGAGGGGCGGCCGGAGAGCACGTCCTAGGCCGGGTCCGGTTCCTGGGCGGGGGGCGAGGCGGGGGTGGTGAGGGGCTTGCGCAGGACCACGCAGGGGCGGCCGAGCTCGCGGTCGCGGCGGCGGTCGATCTCCGTGTAGCCGAGGGCCGTCCAGAAGGCGAGGCCCGGGGCGTTGTCCTCCAGCACCGCGAGCCGTACGGCGGTGTGGCCGGCCGCGCGCAGGCGGTCCTCGACGAGTGAGGCGAGGCGGCGGCCGTGACCGCGGCCGTGCAGGCTTGCGTCGACCATCAGCAGGCCGATCCACGGGTCGGGATCGGCGGGGTCGGGGTGCTCGCAGAGCGTGACGGCGATACCGACGAGAAGGCCCTTCTCACGGGCGAGCAGCACCTCCGTGTGCGGGTCCGCCAGCTCGCGGGCCAGCTCGGCCGCGACCTGCTCCGGCCGGATGTCGTACGGGTCGGGGAAGTCGCCGCTGAGGGCGTGGAAGGCGTGGTTGGAGGCGTACAGGGCGGTGACCTCGGTCAGCACGGGGCCGGGGAGGTCGCCGTCCGGGGAGAGGCGCAGCGGGTCGAGGAACACGCAGGCAACGTAGCGCGCGGGCGCCGGGCGGGCGCGGTGGCCGGGCGGGCGCGGCGGAGCCCCCGCCCGGCGAAACGCGGGCGGGGGCTCCGGCGGACCGGTCGCGGTGCGTCCGTCAGACGTTCACGCCGAAGTCCTGGGCGATGCCCACGAGGCCCGAGGCGTAGCCCTGGCCGACCGCGCGGAACTTCCACTCCGCGCCGTTGCGGTACAGCTCGCCGAAGACCATTGCGGTCTCGGTGGCGGCGTCCTCCGACAGGTCGTAGCGCGCGATCTCGGCGCCGCCGGCCTGGTTGACGATGCGGATGTACGCGTTCCGCACCTGGCCGAAGTTCTGGCTGCGGTTCTCGGCGTCGTAGATCGAGACCGGGAAGACGATCTTGTCGATGTCGGCCGGGAGGGCCGCCAGGTTGACGTTGATCGCCTCGTCGTCGCCCTCACCCGCACCGGTGCGGTTGTCACCGGTGTGGACGATGGTGTTGTCCGGGGTCTGCTTGTTGTTGAAGAACACGAAGTGGGCGTCCGAGTAGACCTTGCCCTGTGCGTTGACCGCGATCGCCGACGCGTCGAGGTCGAAGTCCGTTCCCGTGGTGGTGCGGACGTCCCAGCCGAGGCCCACGGTGACGGCGGTCAGGCCCGGAGCCTCCTTGGTGAGCGAGACGTTGCCACCCTTGGACAGGCTTACAGCCATTGTTGGGAGTCCCTTCCCTCGTTTGCGTACGGCTATGAAGCTACAGCTACCTCCTTGAACGCCGAGAGGGGTGTGCGAGGTTCCAGGTCTCTTTACTTTCTTTACCCGGGTACGGATATTCGAGTGACGTGACCGGTGCCGGCGCGGGAACCTGTATGTCATGTCCGGTCCCCTTGTCGTACGCGGCTCCGTCTCCCTGCCCGAGGCCGAGCTCATGTGGCGTTTCTCGCGGTCGTCCGGGCCGGGCGGGCAGCACGTCAACACCAGCGACACCCAGGTCGAGCTGCGGTTCGACCTCGCCAGGACCGAGGCGCTGCCCGAGGTGTGGAAGCGGCGGGCGCTGGAGCGGCTCGAGGGGCGGCTGACCGACGGGGTGCTCACGGTGCGGGCGTCCGAGCATCGGTCGCAGTGGCGGAACCGGGAGGCGGCGGCGGTGCGGCTGGCTGCTCTGCTCGCGGAGGCCACGGCGCCCCCGCCCAAGCCGCGGCGGCCTACTCGGGTGCCCCGGGGGATCAATGAGCGGCGGCTGAGGGAGAAGAAGCGGCGGTCCGAGACCAAGCGGGGGCGCTCCGCGCGGGACTGGTGAGACGGGTTGTGCTTCAGGACACCTGCGGGCCGGTGGGGGTCGGTCGCGCAGTTCCCCGCGCCCCTGAGGGTGTTCTTACAGACGTAGGACTCCTACGTGCTCGTCGTTGACCTTCTCGGCCGTCTTCTCGAAGCCCATGGTGAGGTAGAAGTTCTCCGGGCCGTGCTCGCCCGGGTGCCACGTGACGTGGAGCGTCTTCGTGCCGCGGCGGCGTAGTTCCTGTGCCACCTCCGTCACCGCGAAGCGGCCGTAGCCCTTGCCCTGTTCCTCCGCCGCGATGTTGAGGCGCCACAGGCCCGAGCGGACGTCGGTGCCGTCGTCGCGCCAGTCGATGTCGAGGAACGCCATCACGAAGCCGACCACGCGGTCGTCGTCCACGATCACGCGGGGCCACGCCTTGTCGGGGCGGACGTACGCCTCCGCGAGGGAGTGGGCCACCGGGTCGACGGCGAATTCCTGATCCGGGCGGACCCGGAGGGCGAGGGCGGCCTCGAGATTCGCGGGTGTGATCTTTTCGAGGCGCGGGGCCCTGGCGGTCGTCATGCGGGGAGGGTAGGCAGGTAAAACGGCGGCGGTAAAAGGGATTTCGGGCGCGCTCAGCCCAACTGGCGGTAGCGGCCCTTGAAATAGGTGAGCGGGCCGCCTTCGGCGCTCGGCACGGCGGCCGTCATCACACGGCCGATCACCAGGGTGTGGTCGCCCGCCGTCACGCGCTGTTCCGTGCGGCATTCCAGGGTCGCCAGCGCACCGCCGACCAGGGGAGCCCCGGTGTACTCACCGCGCCGGTAGGGAATGTCCGCGAACAGCAAACGGTCGCTGACCCGGCCCTTCATCGAGAAGCGGCCCGCGATGTGGCGCTGGCTCTCGGACAGCACGGACACCGCCCACAGCGGCTGCTCCTCCAGCAGTTCGTCCATGCGGGAGCCGGTCCGCAGGCTGACCAGCACCAACGGGGGGTCGAGGGAGACGGACAGGAACGCGGTCGCGGTCATGCCGACGTCCTCGCCGGCCGGCGCGTCCGGGTCGTCCGGGTCCAGCGGCGGCTCCACGGCGGTCACCAGCACCACACCGGCGGCCAGACGGGACATGGCGGCACGGAACTCGTCGTTGCTCACCCCCTCAGCATGCCGGGCGGCGGGCGGAACGGTGATCGAGGCCGGGGCGGCGGGAGTGTTCAGCACACCGGGAACGCTAATCTCCGCTGCACGACACCGCATCGGACCGTGGCCCGAACCGGGACCTAGGACCAGCGGCTGATCCAGGCGCAATGCATGCACAATCACCACATAATCCGCGTCGCGGAAATGGGTCGGAATACCGCGCGTAGACCACGCAATTGTTCACGTTTAGCTGTGACTTGAGTCACAAGGGGCAAGAATTGTTGACCCTGTGTACCGGGTGAGCAGCGCGCTGTGATTCAGTGGCGGGGAAGCTGCTGCGACGATACGCCGATGATGACCCTTGATGCGCTGCGAGGTCTCGGGGGGAGGGCGAGGATGGAGACCGAGTCGGAACCCTACGTCCGTCTGGCATCGCTGCGACAACTCCACCGGGCCATGGCCGACATGAACACGGCGCGCAGTCTGGCTGACACGTTGCAGACGGTCGCCGACGGCGTCGTGGGCGCCCTCGGGTACGAGCTGGCCTGCGTCAATCTCGTACGCCCCGACGGCGACCTGGTGGTCGCCGCCCTGTCCGGGAACGCGGCCGCGGAGGCGCTCATCACCGGCCGGGTCGGCTCCCGCGAGTCCTGGGACCGCCGGCTCACCATGGGCGAGCGCTGGGGCGACCTGGTGTTCATACCGCACACCGAGGGCTGGGTCCTCGACGAGGACGACGTCCCGCAGTGGTACACCGACGGGCCCGCTCCCCGCTTCGAGGACGAGTGGCACCCCTCCGACCGGCTCTTCGCCCCCATGTACGCGCCCGGCCCCGCGGGCGGCGGCACCTCCGGCGAACTGATCGGCGTGCTCTCCGTCGACCGCCCGCGCAACGGCCGCCGGCCCGGCGCCTGGGGCCGCGAGGCCCTCCAGATGTACGCCTTCCAGGCCGCCATCGCGATCAGCAACGCCCGGCTGCGCTCCAACATGCAGCGCGCCCTCGTCCGTCTGGAGCGCGAGCAGCAGGCGCTGCGGGCCAGCGAGGAGAGCTTCCGGCAGGCCTTCGAGTACGCGCCCTCCGGCATGGCCATCGCCGAGATGGGCGGCGACCAGCACGGCCGCATCCTGCGCACCAACGACGCCCTGTGCCGGCTGCTCGGGCGGCCCGCCTCCGCGATGCGCCGCTACTCCTTCTCCGACCTGGTCCACCCCGAGGACATAGGCACCCTGCTGCGCACCTCCGCCGAGGGCGGCCGGGCGGAACTGCGGCTGGCCCGGCGCGACGGCACCTACGTATGGGTCTCCCTGCGGAACTCGGTGGTCGCCGACGCCGCCGACGGGCCGCGCTTCCTGCTCACCCACGTCGAGGACATCGAGGAGCGCAAGCGCCGCGAGCTCCAGCTCGCCCACCGCGCCTCCCACGACTCGCTCACCGGCCTGCCGAACTCCGCGGAACTGCGCTCCCGGCTCTCCGCCCGGCTGTGCAGCCAGCAGCCGCAGGCGCTGCCGGCGGCCGTGGACTCCATGGAGCCCTACGAGTCCTTCGACTCCCACGACGCCGCCTTCGGCCCGCCCGCCTTCGACCGCGGCCACGACTTCGACTTCCCGCCCGGCAGCGACGCGTACGACGGCTTCGACCACCATGTGCACACCGTCGCGCCCGCCGCGGACGCCGACGACGGCACGAAGGGGCTCGCGGTGCTCTTCTGCGACCTCGACGGCTTCAAGTCGATCAACGACCGGTTCGGGCACAACGCGGGTGACGCGGTTCTCATCGAGGTCGCCCGCCGGCTCAGCAACGGCGTGCGGGACGGCGACACCGTCGCCAGGCTAGGGGGTGACGAATTCGTCATCCTCGCCGACGGGCTGGGCCGGGCCGACGCGCAGGACCTCGCCGTACGGCTGCGCAACGAGATCATCCAGCCCATCCGTGCCGAGGGACGGGCCGTGCGGGTGGGGGCCAGCTTCGGCATCGGGTGGGCCCATTGCGGCATGACGGCCGACGAAGTGCTGAAGTCGGCCGACGAGCGGATGTACGTCGAGAAACGATCTCGTCCCAAACAGCACAGACGTGCCGGATGATCTCCAGGTCGGCGGGTTGATGCGGTCCGGGTCACCCTTTCGGGTCAGTGGAACCGGGTAGGCTCGGCTTCTCCGCACACGTACGCACCCGATCCGCAGCTAGGAGCACAGGGGATGACGCCCGGCAACAACGGCGCGAGCACGCCCGAGGACGACGACCCGTTCGGCTATCTGTACGCCGACGGGCAGGCCAACGGAGCCCAGCCGCCGTCCGGGGGTTACGGCTACCCGAACTCGGTGAACCGGGTGCGGCCGGTCGGTTCCCGCCAGTACGGCCAGCAGGGGCCCGCCCCGCAGGCACCGCCCCAGCAGGGCGCCTTCGGCCAGCCCAGCGCGCACTACGCCGCGCCGGAGACGCTGCCCGGGGGCGCGCCCACCGCACGCACCCAGCCCTCCCGCGGCGGCCGTGGCGGCGGCCCCAACACCAAGGGGCTGCTGATCGGCGCGATCGCCGTGGTCGCGGCGGTCGTCATCGGCATCGGCGTCGCCATGCTCAGCGGTGACGACGACGACAAGGGCGGCAACGAGGCGGGGCCGTCCCCGACGGCCACCCAGCAAACCGGCGAGCCGAGCCCGTCGTCCTCGGAGGAGGACAAGGAGGAGGAGCAGTTCAAGTCGCCGACGATCGACGCCAAGGCGCTCCGCCTGTCGCCGGGCGTCACGACCGCCTCGGACGTCGAGGGCGCCCAGTCCGACGGCGGCATCTACGTGACAAACCTCAACCAGCCGGGAGCCTCGGTCACCTGGACCGTCGACGGCATCCCGAAGGGCGGCCCGTACACGGTCTTCTTCCGCTACAGCACGGCCGACGAGCCCCAGTCGATGACGCTCACCGTCAACGGCAAGCCGTTCGGAAGCAAGCTGAACATGGACAACTTTGCCGAGGCCAAGGGCGGCGACTTCTCCAAGGGCTGGACCAAGACCTACGCCTGGCCGACGCTGAACGAGGGCACCAACACCATCTCGCTGTCCTGCGGCGACGGCGACAAGTGCAACGTGCTGCTCGACCAGGTGTGGATCAAGGAAGGCCAGGTCAAGGAGTAGGCAGCAGCGGAGATGCGGAGGCCGCCGGTGTGCAGAACACCGGCGGCCGCTGTGTTGAAGCTGTCAGAGGCGTCCGACCTCAACGCACAGAGCAGCGACCCACCCGGTCTTGCCGGCCCAGCGCACCTTCAGCCAGTCGTTGTCGGTGGGGCCACCGGACCAGCAGGTGTACGTGCCGCCGTTGTTGTTCCGCGTGCACCTCGACGCACCGCAAGGAACTCTGGTGTCAGGGTCCTTGATGGTCACGATCTTGGCAGCCGAAGTGCTGGCGGCGGCCCGTATGTTGAAGTCGTGGCCGTCCTTCTGCCAGGCGCCGGCCTGGATGTTCTCCGCCGAGGCGGTGGACGTGGTGGTGACAGTGAGGGCCAGACACGTCATGCCTACCGCGGCAAGCTGCCTGAGTACCGTCGACTTTCGCATGTGTTCCCCCTGCGAGAGCTTGATCATTTGGTCGCTGATGATCTTATGAGCTACACAGGTTGGGCGCAGGGTGCATTTCGGTCGCAGTTGATCTCAAGCCGCCGTGGCCACGCCCGTGACCGTGACCGTTGTCAGGAACCGGTCGTAGGCCGCCCGGTCGAAGTCGCCCGCTGTGGGGGAGAGGACCGTCGCCGCCGAGAGGGCTGTGGCGCGGATCAGGCGTTCCGGCCAGGGGCGGTGTTCCACCAGGGCGGACAGCAGGCCCGCGACGGCCGCGTCGCCCGCGCCTGTGGGGTTGCCGGTCAGCGGGGCCGGCGGGGTCGCGCGCCAGCGGCCCTCCGGGGTCACCGCGAGGAGGCCCTCCGCGCCCAGGGACGCGATCACCGTGCCCGCGCCCCGGCGGCGGGCGTCCTGGGTGGCGCGCAACGGCTCGTGGGAGCCGGTGAGTTCGGCCAGCTCCTCCGTGTTGGGCTTCAGGAAGTCCGGCCGCCCGGCCACCCCGCGGCGCAGCGCCGCCCCGCTCGTGTCGAGCAGCACCGGTACCCGGGCCGCGCGGGCCGTGCGGCACAGTCCCGCGTACGCGCCGACCGGGACGCCCGGGGGCAGGCTGCCGCACAGGGCCACCGCCGAGGCGGACGCCAGCAGGTCCTCGTAGACCTCCTGGAACGCGGACCACTCGGCGTGGGTGATGTCCGGGCCGGGCTCGTTGAGATGGGTCGTGGCGCCGGTGCGGTCGTCGACGAGGGTGACGGTGCGGCGGGTGGCGCCGGAGACCGGGAGCAACGCGTCGGTGAGGCGCGGCACTTCGGCGAGGCGGTCGCGCAGGACGCGTCCCGTGGGGCCGCCCGAGAAGCCGGTGACGGTCACCTCGTGGCCGAGCGCGGCCAGTACCCGGGCGACGTTGACGCCCTTGCCGCCGGGGCGTTCCAGCACCTCGGAGACCCGGTGGGAGGCGCCCGTCCGCAGGGACGGGACGCGATAGGTGATGTCGAGAGCGGTGTTCAGCGTGACCGTGAGAATCACCGGGCCGACCTCCCCCTCTTGCCTGCCTTCCGTGGCCCCGGGGTCACGATCATGCCAAAAGGAAGGCGGTCGGCCCACCCCCGGGAAAGGCCACTGTGGGCCGATCCCGGGGACGGATCAGACCAGTTGGGGCGCGACCGCCCATTCCCCCTTGCGCATGACGCCGACCAGCTCGAAGGCGTCGTCCAGGACGACCAGGTCGGCGTCCTTTCCGGGCTCCAGAGAGCCGATGCGGTCGGACAGGCCGAGCAGCCGCGCCGGGTTGGCGGAGACCGCCGCGACGACGTCCTCGACGGGCAGCCCGTCCACCGTCACCGCCCGCTTGAAGGCGCGGTCCAGGGTGAGCGTGGAGCCCGCGATCGAGTTGCCCTCCACCAGCCGGGCCACGCCGTCCGCGACCTCGACCTCCAGCGGGCCGAGCATGTAGCGGCCGTCGCCGAAGCCGGCCGCGTCCATCGCGTCGGTGATGAAGGCGACCCGGTCGCGGCCCGCGTGGTGGAACGCGAACTGCAGGGCCGCCGGGTGCAGATGCGTGCCGTCGTTGATCAGCTCGACGGTGACCCGCTCGTCCTCCAGCAGCGCGGCGATCGGTCCGGGGGCGCGGTGGCCGAGCGGCGGCATCGCGTTGAACAGGTGGGTGGCGACGGTCGCGCCCGCGTCGACGGCTGCCACCGTCTGCTCGTAGGTGGCGTCGGTGTGGCCGACGGCGGCGATCACCCCGTGCTCGACGAGCAGCCGCACGGAGTCCAGGCCGCCGGGGAGTTCGGTGGCGAGCGTCATCATCCGGGCGTGGCCGTGGGCCGCGTCGATCAGCTTGCGGACCTCCGCCGGGTCGGGGTCGCGCAGCAGCGTCTCGTCGTGGGCGCCCTTGCGGCAGGGGGAGATGAACGGCCCCTCGAAGTGGATGCCGGCGATGTCGCCCTGCTGGGCCAGCTCCGCCAGCATCCCCGCGTGCCGCGCGAGGAAGTCGAGGTCGCCGGTGACGGCGGAGGCGACCACGGTGGTGGTGCCGTGGCGCAGATGCGTGCGGACGCCCTGGAGGACGTCCTCGGCGGTGCCGCCGGCGAAGGACACCCCGCCGCCGCCGTGGTTGTGGATGTCGACGAAGCCGGGGACCAGCCAGTGGCCGCGCAGGTCGACCGTCCCGGCCGTCCCCTCCGCGGGGGACGTGCCGGGCTCCGTGGCCGCGATGCGCGTGCCCTCGACGGTCACGCGGGCGTCGTCCACGGTCCCGGTGGGCAGGACCACCCGGGCACCGGTGAGAACCTTGGTGGGGGCCATCAGGTGGTTACCTCCGAGGGGTCAGTGGTCTCGGCCGAGGGATCGGTGGTCCCGGTCCCGATCAGGTCCCAGGCGAGAAGTCCCGCGCCCAGGCATCCGGCGGTGTCCCCGAGGGCCGCGGGGACCAGGGACGGCAGCTTCTGGAAGGTGACCCGCCGCCGGACGGCCTCCCGCAGCGGTGTGAACAAGGTTTCCCCCGCCTCGGCGAGCCCGCCACCGATGATCAGCGTGCGCGGGTCCAGCAGGGTGAGCGCGGTGACCAGCCCGTCGGCGAGCGCGTCCACCGCCTCCTGCCACACCCGTACGGCCCGCTCGTCGCCCGAGGCGACGGCCTTGGCGCAGTCCGCCGCGTCCGCGTCCGGGTCGCCGCTCGCCTCGGCCCACGCCCGGCTCACGGCCGACGCGGACGCGTACCGCTCCAGACAGCCGCGCTGACCGCACGGACACTCCGTGCCGCCGGGCCGTACGACGATGTGGCCGATCTCGCCGGCGAAGCCGTGCGCGCCGGCCTCGACCTTGCCGTCGATGCCGATGGCGCCCGCGATGCCGGTGCCGAGCGGAACGAAGAGGAAGCGGTCGGCGCCGCGCCCGGCGCCGATGCGGCCCTCGGCGAGGCCGCCGGTGCGCACGTCGTGGCCGAGGGCCACGGGGACGCCGCCGAGCCGCTCGGAGAGCAGGGCGCGCAGGGGCACGTCGCGCCAGCCGAGGTTGGCGGCGTAGGCCGCGACGCCCTCCGCCTCGTCGACGATGCCGGGCACGGCGACGCCGGCGGCCGAGGCCGGTTCGCCGTGGGCGCGGATGCCGTGGGCGCGGAGCTCCGCCGCGAAGCCGAGGATGCCCTCGACCACCGCGTCCGGGCCGCGCTCGCGGCCGGTGGGACGGCGGGCCTGGTGCAGCAGCTCGCCGCCCGCCCCGACCAGGGCGGCCTTCATCCCGGTGCCGCCCACGTCGAGGGCGATGACATGTTTCACGGGGAACAGTGTGGCCCGTGGACCCACAAGAGGTCTAGTCCACTCACGTGGTGTAGACCTTAATCCGATTATCGGAACTACGGATGGCGCGCGGCGCCGGACCAGGGGAGAGCACGTGCGAGGGCGGGTCAGGACAAGGACGATCGCGGCGGTGTCCGCGCTGGGACTGGCAGCGGTCCTGAGCGGATGCGGGGTCGGCGGCGATTCCTCCGACGTGACCCTCACACTGGTCGCCGCCGACTACGGCAACGGCGCCGCCGACAGCAGCAAGAAGTACTGGGCCGGCCTGGTCGAGCGGTACGAGACCGACCACCCCGACGTCGACATCGACGTCAGCGTCTACTCCTGGAACGACGTCGACCGCAAGGTCAAGGAGATGGTCGACGCCGGCAGCCCGCCGGACATGGCCCAGATCGGCGCGTACGCCGACTACGCCTCCCAGGGCCTGCTCTACCGCGCCGGCGACCTGCTCTCCATCCCCGTCCAGGCGGACTTCCTCTCCCAGCTCTCCGGCGCGGGCGAGCTCAACAGCGTGCAGTACGGCATGCCGTTCGCCGCCTCCACGCGGCTGCTGTTCTACAACAAGTCCCTCTTCGCCGAGGCCGGGCTCACCCCGCCCGAGACCTGGGACGAGCTGGTCGAATGCGCCGAGGCGCTCAAGGCGAACGGGGTGAAGTTCCCGTACGCGCTCCCCCTCGGCCCCGAGGAGGCGCAGGCCGAGACCCTCCAGTGGCTGCTCAGCGGCGACGGAGGCTACACCGACATCGGCGGCACCTACGGCATCGACTCCACGGAGAACGTCGAGACCTTCAGCTGGCTGCGGGACGAACTCGTCGGCAAGGGCCTCACCGGGCCCGTCGCCCCCGGCAAGCTCGACCGCGCGAAGGCGTTCCAGGCGTTCGCCGCGGGGGACGTCGGCATGCTCAACGGGCACCCCTCGCTGATGGAGATGGCGAAGAAGAAGGGCGTGAAGTACGGCATGGTGCCGATCCCCGGCGCCGACGGCGAGACGCCCTCCACGCTGGGCGTCGCCGACTGGATGATGGCGTTCGAGAAGAACGGGCACCGCGACGAGATCGGGGACTTCCTCGACTTCGTCTACAGCGAGGAGAACGTGCTCGACTTCTCCCGCGAGTACGACCTGCTGCCGGTCACCAACTCCGCGTCGCGGGCGATGGCGGCGTCGGGGCAGGACAAGGAACTCAAGCCGTTCCTCGACCAGTTGCCGCTGTCGCAGCTGTATCCGGTGGGCAAGACGTCGTGGGCCGCGGTGAACGCGGCGATCAAGCAGAAGATCGGGCGGGCCGTGGAGCCGGGGGGCAGCCCTGAGGACGTGCTGGGGGAGCTGCAGGCGGCCGCTGTGCGGGCGGACAGCGCGGGGTAGCGGTTAGCCTGCCGGCATGGGTGAGGGTGAGGAACTGGGCGAGCTGGAGCGGGCGGTGCTCGCGCTGGAGCGGCGGGGGGTCGTGTCGCCCGGGGTGAAGGAGCGGGTGATCCGGGAGGAGTTGGGGTTGGTGCCGGTGCGGTACTACCAGCTGCTGAACGCGCTGCTCGATGATCCGCGGGCTTTGGCCCACGATCCCGTGACGGTGAACCGGCTGCGGCGGGTGCGGGAGGCGCGTCGCGGCGAGCGGTGACATACCCGACCCCGGGGCCCCGCCCCGGACCCCGCTCCTCAAACGCCGGAGGGGCTGATTCCAGCCCGCTGGCCAGGGACGGGACGGGAAGGGGCGGCGGGGGCGGAACCCCTCGTCAGGGGAGCCGGGCCGCCAGCGCCCGGAGCAGCCGGACCACACCCGCCGGCCCGTCCACCACCAGGTCGGCCCGGTCACGCAGCTCCGTGACCTCCTCGCTGCCGCTGCACACCAGCACCCCCGGCGTGCCTGAGGCACGGAGCTTGTCCACCGCCGTGAAGGCGGCGAGGTCGCCCAGGTCGTCCCCGGCGTACAACACCGACCCCGCCCCGATCTCCCGCGCGTACTCCAGCAGCGCGACCCCCTTGTCCATCCCCGGCGGCCGCAGCTCCAGCACCAGCCGCCCCGGCTCCACGACAAGACCGTGCCGCGTCGCGAGGTCCGTCAGCGGAGCGCGCAGCGCCTCGAAGGCGGCCTGCGGGTCGGACGCCCTGCGGGTGTGGACGGCGACCGCGCGCCCCTTCTCCTCGATCCACGTGCCCTGCCACGCCCCCACCCGGTCGAGCAGCCCGGGCAGCTCCGCGCGGGCGGCGGCGACGCCGGGGTGCGGGGCGGGGGCGGTGACGGAACCGGTGACCGCGTCCCAGCGCTCGGCGCCGTAGTGGCCGAGCACCACCAGGTGCTCGAGACCGGGCACGCCCGCGAAACCGCCGTGCCGTACGGCGACACCCGGCGGGCGACCCGTCACGACCGCCACCGAGGCCACCTTCGGGGCGAGCGCGGCGAGCGCCGGCACCGCGTCCGGGTGGGCGCGGGCCTGCTCGGGGTCGGGCACGATCGGCGCGAGCGTGCCGTCGAAGTCGAGCCCGATCAGCGCCTTGCCCGGGTGGGCCAGAAGCGCGTCGAGTCCGTCCCGCCCGGCCTGCGTGGAGGGCGTCGGCAGGTCGCCGGGGTCCGTGGAATCCGTCTGACTGGCCATGCGCCCCAACCTATCCACGCAGCGCTTCGAGCTGGTCCAGGAACCACCGCGCCGGCGGCAGCGCCGTCGCCGCCGCGGCCAGCCGCTTGCTGCGTTCCGTGCGGTCCTCGGGACGCATCGACAGCGCCTCGTGCAGGGCCTGAGCCGTCTGGACCACGTCGTACGGGTTGACGGTGATCGCGTCCTCGCCGAGCTCCTCGTGGGCGCCCGCCTCACGGGACAGCACCAGGGCGCACCCCGCGTCGGAGACCAGCGGGACCTCCTTGGCGACCAGGTTCATGCCGTCGCGGATGGGGTTGACGAGGGCCACGTCGGCCAGCCGGTACGCGGCCAGCGAGCGGGCGAAGTCGTCCTTGACGTGGAGCACGACCGGGCGCCAGCCGGGGGTGCCGTACTGCTCGTTGATCTCCTCGGCGACCCGCTGCACCTCGGCCGTGTAGTCGCGGTAGACGGCGAGGTCCTGCCGGGACGGGTAGGCGAAGGCGACGTGCACCACGCGCTCGCGCCACTCGGGCCGGTCGTCGAGCAGCCGCCGGTACGCCAGCAGGCCGCGCACGATGTTCTTGGACAGCTCGGTGCGGTCGACCCGGACGATGGCCTGGCGGCCCTCGCCGATCTCCTCCCGCAGGGCTGCCATCCGCTCGTCCACGTCCGCCTCGTGCGAGCGGGCGCGCAGGAAGTCCGCGTCGGCGCCCAGGCCGTGCACCCCGATGCGGGTGTCGCCGAGCCCGCCCGCGAACCGCTCGCAGCACGTGGTGAACGCGTCCGCCCAGCGGCGGGTGAGGAAGCCGAGCCGGTCGGCGCCGAGCATGCCGCGCAGCACCTGCCGCGCGATGTCGTCGGGCAGCAGCGCGAAGTACTCGGGAGGCGCCCACGGCGTGTGCGAGAAGTGCCCGATGCGCAGGTCGGGGCGCAGCTCGCGGAGCATGCCGGGGACCAGGGTCAGGTGGTAGTCCTGCACCAGCACGGCCGCGCCCTCGGCGGCCTCCTCGGCCAGCGCCTCGGCGAACGCGCGGTTGTACGTCTCGTACGACGCCCACTGGCGGCGGAACTCGGCGTCGAACACCGGCTCCAGCGGAGTCTGGTACAGCATGTGGTGGACGAACCACAGCACCGAGTTCGCGATGCCGTTGTAGGCGTCCGCGTGCACGTCGGCCGGGATGTCCAGCATCCGCACGCCGTCCACCGCGACGCCGCGCCGCACGGCCTCGCGGTCGCCGTCGGACAGTGCCGAGCACACCCACAGCGAGCCCGATCCGGAGCCGATGGCCGAGAGGCCGGAGACCAGTCCTCCGCCGCCCCGCTTGCTCCTCAGCGAACCGTCGTCCGCGACCGCGTACGACACGGGCCCCCGGTTGGAGGCGACCAGCACCTGAGCTGCACCGAAGCTTGAAGCCATACGCCTCAACCTAGCCCGGCCCCCCGGGCCTCAAACGTGCCGGTGCGTCACACCGGCCGGGCGTGGACGAGGTCAGGCCACCCGGCCGCACCGGGCCGGCCGGCGGGGTCGGGCCACCCCGGGGGCACGGGGCGGCCCGGCAGGGTCACGCCACCCGGCGCGCGTGGTACTCCGCGATGTCCGTCATCGGCGGCCGCTCCTCGGTGTCCACCGAGTACGTGCGCGGCTCGAAGGCGTCCCCGGTGCGCTCGAACTGGGTCAGCGAGGGCCGCAGCAGATGTGCGCGGGCCAGCCGCAGCTGGGCGGTGCGGTAGATCGCGGCGGCCATCCGGCCCAGCGCCTGCCCGTCCTGGTGCCGGTGCTTGCGCACGCCCACGTCCACCTGCGCCAGCGCGTCCAGGCCCACCAGGTGCAGCGCGTCGACCAGCATGCCCAGCTCGACGCCGTACCCGACGGGGAACGGGAGCTGTTCCAGGAGACTGCGGCGGGCCGCGTACTCGCCGCCCAGCGGCTGCACGAACCCGGCGAGCTGCGGCCAGTGCATGTTGAGCAGCGGGCGCGCCATCAGCTCCGTGACCCGGCCGCCCTGTCCGGCGCCGGCGCCGGTGGTGCTCCCGTCGGCCCGGGTCATCGGCCGGTCGTACATGGCCTTCACGAGCTGGATGCCGGGGTCGGTGAGCAGCGGGCCGACGACGCCGGTGACGAAGTCGGAGGAGAAGTCCTTCAGGTCGGCGTCGACGAAGCACACGATGTCGCCGCGGGTGACCAGCAGGGACCGCCACAGCACCTCGCCCTTGCCGGGCACGGCCGGTATCCGGGGCAGGATCGAGTCCCGGTGCACCACCCTCGCGCCCGCCGCCGCGGCCACCTCGGAGGTGCGGTCGGTCGAGCCGGAGTCGATCACCACGACCTCGTCGACCAGCGGCACCTGGAGCACCAGGTCGTGCCGGATGACGGAGACGATCTCCCCGACGGTGGCCTCCTCGTCCAGCGCGGGCAGCACCACGCTCACCGACTGTCCCGAGGCCCGTTTCGCCGCCAGGACCCGGTGCAGGGGACGGTCGGCGACCGACCAGGAGCGCTCGATCAGCCAGCGCTCGACTTCTTCCAGCACGGTCCGGGCTCCTCACTGGCCGGTGATCCATCTCGGGGTTCGGACGGCTCGCTCCGCCGTCCGGGCCTTCGGTTACAGTCTTGAACAACGCCGACGGGCCCCGCATCCCGGGGTCGCACGGCGCACAACTGAACACCGCTCATCCAGAGGGGCAGAGGGATACGGCCCGATGAAGCCCCGGCAACCCTCCAGTCGGTTCCTGTCACGCGGACGTGGCGAGGCTCCCGGCTAGGGAAGGTGCCAAATCCGTCTCGCGGCGAAGTGCGTCGTGAGGAAGATGAGGAGAAAGGGCCTCGCCTCCATGGCTGTGCAGACTGTTGCAAGCACCACCGACTCCGCGAACTCCGTAGACCTGGGTCCCGCCGCCGCGCTGTCCTGCCGCGAGTGCGGCCACCGTGTGCCCCTCGGCCCCGTCTTCGCCTGCGAGGAGTGTTTCGGCCCGCTGGAGATCGCCTACGACTTCTCCGGGTACGACACCGAAGAGCTCCGCAAGCGCATCGAGGCGGGTCCTGCGAACATCTGGCGCTACGCGCCGCTGCTGCCCGTCCCCGCGGACGTGGCGACCAAGCCCAACCTGAACCCCGGCTGGACCAAGCTCGTCCAGGCCGACAACCTGGCCCGCGAGCTGGGCGTCACCGGCGGCCTCTACGTCAAGGACGACTCCGGCAACCCCACGCACTCCTTCAAGGACCGCGTCGTCGCCCAGGCCCTGGAGGCCGCGCGCGCCTTCGGCTTCACCACGCTGTCCTGCTCCTCCACCGGCAACCTGGCCGGCGCGGTCGGCGCCGCCGCCGCCCGGGCCGGCTTCCGCTCCTGCGTGTTCATCCCGCACGACCTGGAGCAGGGCAAGGTCGTCATGGCCGCCGTCTACGGCGGCGAGCTCGTCGGCATCGAGGGCAACTACGACGACGTGAACCGTTTCTGCTCCGAGCTGATCGGCGACCCGGCCGGCGAGGGCTGGGGCTTCGTCAACGTCAACCTGCGGCCGTACTACGCCGAGGGCTCCAAGACCCTCGCGTACGAGATCTGCGAGCAGCTCGGCTGGCGCCTGCCCGACCAGCTGGTCGTCCCGATCGCCTCCGGCTCGCAGCTCACGAAGATCGACAAGGGGCTGCAGGAGCTGATCAAGCTCGGGCTCGTCGAGGACAAGCCGTACAAGATCTTCGGCGCCCAGGCCGAGGGGTGCTCGCCGGTGTCCACCGCCTTCAAGGCGGGGCACGACGTCGTCCGCCCGCAGAAGCCGGACACCATCGCCAAGTCGCTGGCGATCGGCAACCCGGCGGACGGGCCGTACGTGCTGGACATCGCCCGGCGCACGGGCGGCGCCGTGGAGGACGTCACGGACGCGCAGGTGGTCGACGCGATCAAGCTGCTGGCGCGCACGGAGGGGATCTTCGCGGAGACCGCGGGCGGGGTCACGGTCGGCGTGACGAAGAAGCTGATCGAGGACGGGCTGCTGGATCCGTCCCTCACGACCGTGGTGCTGAACACCGGGGACGGGCTCAAGACGCTGGACGCGGTGGCGGGGACGGGGCTCACGGCGACGATCCGGCCCAGTCTGGAGTCGTTCCGTGAGGCTGGGCTCGTCTAGCAGCTTCGTTGCCGTCCGCGGGCCAGTGGGGGTTCTTCGCGCCCACGCGGCGGTAGCCGCACATCGAGCACGGCCCCGCGCCCCTGAGTACGTCATCCGACCGGAGGTTCAAAAGTGAGCGTTACCGTCCGCATCCCCACCATCCTGCGCACCTACACGGGTGGCAAGGCCGAGGTCGTCGCCGAGGGGGCCACCCTGGGCGAGGTCATCCAGGACCTGGAGAAGAACCACACGGGCATCGCCGCCCGCGTCCTGGACGACCAGGGCAAGCTGCGCCGGTTCGTGAACGTGTACGTCAACGACGACGACGTGCGCTTCGAGCAGGGGCTCGAGACGGCCACCCCCGAGGGCGCCGGCGTCTCGATCATTCCGGCGGTCGCCGGAGGCTGATCATTACCTTCGGTAATGACCGTTACCGAGCGTTTATGGCATTGCCCCCTCCGTGAGAGATGCGGAGGGGGCAATTCCATGGGGTTGAGCGCGGTAGAGTTGGGGAACGCGCTCCCGATCCGAAGATCGGGAACCCTGAATTCCTGCCGCAGACCCGACTGGATGTAGCCAAAGTGCGGGCTCCTTTCGCGGCTTTTGTCACCTTTGCCCGGCCCGACTTGCCCTGAATTCTGGCGAATTCTTGCCACATTCCGGACCGGTGGCGTCCAGATTTCTCGTCCGATTGACCTGTTGCAGACGGCAGTTGGACAGATACATTCAGCCGCGGTCGACGCGTTCCGGCGCACGCCCCCAACCGTTGGGGGGTGAGGTCTGACCCGGGTCCGCGAAGTGTGGATCTGTGCAAGGGCCAGTAATAGGGGAGTTAGGCATGGCTCAGGGCACCGTCAAGTGGTTCAACGCGGAGAAGGGGTACGGCTTCATCGCGGTCGACGGTGGTGCGGATGTTTTCGTCCACTACAGCGCCATCCAGATGGACGGCTACCGCACCCTTGAAGAGGGCCAGCGGGTCGAATTCGAGATCTCGCAGGGTCAGAAGGGCCCGCAGGCCGACATGGTTCGCGTCACCGCCTGAACGCGCTACCAGCCGCACGCGACATCTTCTGCCGGCGACAGGGCCCGCACCCCCCGGGGTGCGGGCCCTTCGTCGTGCCCGGACCCGGCGTGTTCGCCCGCGGCTGAGTGGGGGCGCAACCCCTTGGTACATCTGGCGCGCACGCCTACGCGCCGCCGAAGCGCCTTGCACTCTCGGGGGTCGAGTGCTAATCATTGGCGTTAGCACTCTGAAGGTGAGAGTGACAACGAAGGACCGGGTCGGTGAGGCCCGCCAGGTCAGGTGGGGCAAGGAACCACCCGGCCGGCGAGCCGTCCGTCGCGGGCGCGGGCGCGGTCCGAAGGAATCACCCCCAGTCCTGGAGGGACCACTTCACATGGCCAAGATCATCGCGTTCGACGAGGAGGCGCGGCGCGGCCTCGAGCGCGGCATGAACCAGCTCGCGGACGCCGTGAAGGTGACGCTCGGCCCCAAGGGCCGCAACGTCGTCCTCGAGAAGAAGTGGGGCGCCCCCACGATCACCAACGATGGTGTCTCCATCGCCAAGGAGATCGAGCTCGAGGACCCGTACGAGAAGATCGGCGCCGAGCTGGTCAAGGAAGTCGCCAAGAAGACGGACGACGTCGCCGGTGACGGTACGACCACGGCGACCGTTCTCGCCCAGGCCCTGGTCAAGGAGGGCCTGCGCAACGTCGCCGCCGGCGCCAACCCGATGGCCCTGAAGCGCGGTATCGAGAAGGCCGTCGAGGCGGTCTCCGCCGCCCTGCTGGAGCAGGCGAAGGACGTGGAGACCAAGGAGCAGATCGCTTCCACGGCGTCCATCTCCGCCGCCGACGTCCAGATCGGCGAGCTCATCGCCGAGGCCATGGACAAGGTCGGCAAGGAAGGCGTCATCACCGTCGAGGAGTCCCAGACCTTCGGTCTGGAGCTGGAGCTCACCGAGGGTATGCGCTTCGACAAGGGCTACATCTCGGCGTACTTCGCCACCGACATGGAGCGTATGGAGGCCGTCCTCGACGACCCGTACATCCTGATCGCCAACTCCAAGATCTCCTCGGTCAAGGACCTGCTCCCGCTGCTGGAGAAGGTCATGCAGTCGGGCAAGCCGCTGCTGATCATCGCCGAGGACGTCGAGGGCGAGGCCCTGTCGACCCTGGTCGTCAACAAGATCCGCGGCACCTTCAAGTCCGTCGCCGTCAAGGCCCCGGGCTTCGGTGACCGCCGCAAGGCCATGCTCGGCGACATCGCCATCCTCACGGGCGGCGAGGTCATCTCCGAGGAGGTCGGCCTCAAGCTGGAGAACGCCACCCTCGACCTGCTGGGCAAGGCCCGCAAGGTGGTCATCACCAAGGACGAGACCACCATCGTGGACGGCGCCGGCTCCGCCGACCAGGTCCAGGGCCGCGTGAACCAGATCCGCGCCGAGATCGAGAACAGCGACTCGGACTACGACCGCGAGAAGCTGCAGGAGCGCCTGGCGAAGCTCGCCGGCGGTGTGGCCGTCATCAAGGCCGGCGCCGCCACCGAGGTGGAGCTCAAGGAGCGCAAGCACCGCATCGAGGACGCCGTGCGCAACGCCAAGGCGGCCGTCGAGGAGGGCATCGTCGCCGGTGGTGGCGTGGCCCTGCTGCAGGCCTCCCAGGTGTTCGAGAAGCTGGAGCTCGAGGGTGACGAGGCGACCGGCGCCCAGGCCGTGAAGCTCGCGCTCGAGGCCCCGCTGAAGCAGATCGCCGTGAACGCCGGCCTCGAGGGCGGTGTCGTGGTGGAGAAGGTGCGCAACCTGACCCCGGGCCACGGCCTGAACGCCGCGACCGGCGAGTACGTCGACCTGGTCAAGGAAGGCATCATCGACCCGGCCAAGGTGACGCGCTCCGCGCTGCAGAACGCCGCGTCGATCGCCGCGCTGTTCCTCACCACCGAGGCCGTCATCGCCGACAAGCCGGAGAAGGCCGCGGCCCCGGCCGGCGGCGGCATGCCGGGCGGTGACATGGACTTCTGAGCCTGACCCGTCAGGTTCGGACCCGTCCGAAGACCGGAGGGCGGCACTCCCCGCACAGGGGGTGCCGCCCTTCGGCGTGTCCGGACGCCTCACAGGGTGACCGGCGTCACAGGTGCGGCCGGGGGAGGGACGGGAATGACCGTCGCGTCGCGCGGGTTCGACGAAGGGTGCGTTCCATGCACGTACACATACCGTCGAGTATCCGCGAGGAGCCCTCCTGATGACCGTCGCCGCCTCCGAGACCACCGGACGTGCCGCCGAGATCCTGGCCCGGCCGGTCGCCCTGAACGGGCTGACCGTGCCCAACCGCATCGTCATGGCGCCCATGACCCGTCAGTTCTCGCCGGGCGGCGTGCCGGGGGAGGACGTCGTGTCGTACTACGCGCGCCGGGCCGCCGCCGGGGTCGGGCTGATCGTCACCGAGGGCACGTACGTCGACCACCCGTCCGCCGGTATGAGCGACCGGATTCCCCGGTTCCACGGGGAGGACCAGCTGGCCGGCTGGGCGAAGGTCGCGGCGGCGGTGCACGAGGCCGGGGGCCGCATCATGCCGCAGCTGTGGCACGTCGGCACGGTCCGCGAGCAGGGGAAGCCGCCCTTCCCGGAGGCGCCGGCGGTCGGCCCGTCGGGGCTGCGCCTGGACGGCACCGAGGGCGGCAAGGCCATGACCCAGGCCGACATCGACGACGTCGTGGCGGCGTTCGCCAAGGCGGCGGCCGACGCCGAGCGCATCGGCTTCGACGGCGTGGAGCTGCACGGCGCCCACGGCTACCTCATCGACCAGTTCCTGTGGGCGGGCACCAACCGCCGCACCGACGCCTACGGCGGCGACCCGGTGGCCCGTACCCGGTTCGCCGTTGAGATCGTGCAGGCCGTGCGCTCGGCGGTGTCGCCCGGCTTCCCGGTGGTCTTCCGCTTCTCGCAGTGGAAGTCCGACAACTACGGCGCCCGGCTCGCCGAGACCCCGCAGGAGCTGGAGGCGATCCTCGCCCCGCTCGCCACGGCCGGCGTCGACGCCTTCCACGCGTCCACGCGCCGCTACTGGCTCCCGGAGTTCGACGGCTCCGACCTCAACCTGGCCGGCTGGGCCCGCAAGCTGACGGGCCGTCCGGCGATCACCGTCGGATCGGTGGGCCTGGACGGCGAGTTCGGCCGCGCGTTCCTCGGTGAGGGCGCCGAACTGCGCGGGATCGACGACCTCCTCGACCGTCTGGAGCGGGACGAGTTCGACATGGTCGCGGTGGGCCGCGCGGTCCTCCAGGACCCGGAGTGGGCGGCGAAGGTGCTGGCCGGCCGCTTCGACGAGCTGACGTCGTACGACGCGGCGTCGCTCACGTCGCTGAGCTGAGCTGAGCTGAGCCGAGTCCGGGCGCGGCCCGCGGACCGAGGCGCGGCACCCCTGGTCAGGGGTGCCGCGCCTTTGTGTTGCGTGCTCCATGTCATGCGACCGTCACGCACTTTTCATTTGCTTGCGTCAATCAAGGAGCATAAAGTTGCCTGAGTCAAGCAGAGACATACTCTTCCGGAGACCTCCCTCATGTCCGACGCACCCGAAGAATCCGTCACGACCGGCACCGCCGCGCCGCCGAAAACGGGTGCCGTAGTGCCCGTGCTGGCGCTCGGCGGGATCGTCGTCTCGCTGATGCAGACGCTCGTGATCCCGATCGTGGGGCAGCTGCCGCAGTATCTGAACGCCTCGGCGTCGGACGCCGCCTGGGCCGTCACCGCCACCCTGCTGGCCGCCGCCGTCGCCACGCCCGTGATGGGCCGGCTCGGCGACATGTACGGCAAGCGGCGCATGCTGCTGCTCAGCATGGTCATGCTGGTCGTCGGCTCCGTCGTCGCCGGGCTCAGCGACAGCCTCACCCCGATGATCGTGGGCCGCGCCCTCCAGGGGCTGTCGTCCGGCGTCATCCCGCTGGGCATCAGCATCCTGCGCGACGAGCTGCCCGCGGAGCGGCTCGGCTCCGCCACCGCGATGATCAGCGCCTCGCTCGGCGTCGGCGGTGCGCTCGGCCTGCCGCTGGCCGCGCTGATCGCCGACAACTTCGACTGGCACGCGCTGTTCTGGACCTCCGCCGCGCTGGGCGCCGTCGCGCTCGTGCTGGTCCTCGCGCTGGTGCCCGAGTCGAAGGTGCGGACCGGCGGACGGTTCGACGTGGTGGGCGCGGCCGGCATGGCGGCCGGACTGGTCTCCCTGTTGCTGGCGATCTCCAAGGGCGCCGACTGGGGCTGGACCAGCGGCACCACGCTCGGCCTGTTCGCCGCGGCCGTCGTCGTCCTGCTCGCCTGGGGCTTCTTCGAACTGCGCACCGAGCGCCCGCTGGTGGACCTGCGCACCACCGCCCGCCCCCAGGTGCTGATCACCAACCTCGCCTCCGTGGCGATCGGCTTCGCGATGTTCTCCATGTCGCTGGTCATCCCGCAGGTGCTGCAGCTGCCCGAGCAGACCGGCTACGGTCTCGGCCAGTCGCTGCTGAGCGCCGGTCTGGTCATGGCGCCGTCCGGCCTGGTGATGATGGCGCTGGCCCCGGTCTCCGCGCTGGTCACTCGCGCGCGGGGGCCGAAGGTGACGCTGATGATCGGCGCGCTGATCGTGGCCGCGGGCTACGGGCTGAACGTCGCGCTGATGAGCGAGGTCTGGCACTTCGTGCTGGCGTCCTGCGTCATCGGCGCCGGCATCGGTTTCTGCTACGGCGCCATGCCGACCCTGATCATGGGCGCCGTGCCCGCCTCCGAGACGGGCGCCGCGAACAGCCTCAACACGCTGATGCGCTCCATCGGCACGTCCGTGGCGAGCGCGGTCGCCGGTGTGGTGCTGGCGCAGATGACCACGCGGTTCGGCACGTACGCGCTGCCGTCCGAGGACGCGTTCCGCACGGTCCTCGCCCTCGGCGCGGGCGCGGCGCTGCTCGGCTTCGTGGTGGCGGCGTTCATCCCGAAGCAGCGGGGCGCCGCCGGGGCGGAGTCCCTCGTCACCGAGGGCGCGGACGGGACGGCGGAGCCGGCGAAGGCGTGACACCTGCGGGCGGGTGGGCGGAGTGCTCACCCGCGCCCGGACGAAACCGGCGGCCACCGTCCCGATGCCCTCGGGACGGTGGCCGCCGTTCTGCTGTCGGCGAGGGAGGCCCCTCAGAGGTTCCCCATCGGCTCGATGTCGACGTGGACGGGGTTGCCCCACACCCGCAGGACCTCGTAGTCGGTGAACTCGTGGACGACCCGGTAGGCCATCGCCGGGCGCGCGGAACGGAGTTGGGCCTTGACGAAGAGTTCCGCCTCGCGGCGGTCACGGCGGGGGGTGCCGCAGAGCTGCCACGCCTGGCCGTTCCACATCTCCGGCAGCCAGCGCTGCTGCGGTTGCGGGCGGTCGCCGCGTACCCCGTAGCGGGAGGGGGCGGGACCGGCGGGGCGGGCCTGCGGGGCCGGACCGTTGAACTCGGCGCGGCGGGCGGCGCGGCGCCGCGTCTCGCAGAGCAGGCACAGGTCCGGGGCGCTCTCGTCGACCGGCCCGGTGGGGTGCTCGGCGCAGCGCGTGGTGGGCGGCGCCGTGGTCACGGTGTCCTCCAGCAGGTCGAGCGCCCGCCGCAGGTCGTTGCGCACCTCGTGCAGCTTGGCGTCCGGGGTGTCGGCGGAGAGCGCCTCGCCGTGCTCACCGAGCACACGCAGCGCCCGGCCGAGGGCGGTGAGCTGTGCGTGGTTCATGGTGGTCTCCGTGTGGGTGGGGCCGGTGCTCCCAGCGTGCACCACGAAGCGCGGCCAGGGTGGCCCTGGTGCCGGAACGGCCAGGCCCTACGATGCCTGGTCGGACGGACGGCTGTCGAAAGGGCGGGGGAAAAGATGAGGGGGACCGGGGCGGTACCGGTGCCGGACGGCGCCGAGGACGTCCGGCCCGCGGGGGAGCGGCGCGAGGTCGGCACCTCCCTGCTGTGGGCCTTCGGGGTGACGGCCGGGCTGCTCCTGGGTGCCGCCGTCGCCGCGTGGGTCACGTGGCTGGGGGTCGTCGTCGGCCTGGCGGCCGTCGCCGTCGCGGCGTGCCTCGTGGGCGGCGCCTGGCACCGTGCAGGCGCGGCGGTCACGGTCTCCTTCGGGGGTTTCGCCCTGATGATGTTCGCGTCTCCCGCCGTGTACGAGGGGTACATGGGGGCGGTGGGCGAGCCGGTGGACGCCGTGGTCGTCCAGGTCGTCGACGAGGAGCGCCGACGGGGACCGAGCATGTTCTGCACGCTCCGGGAGCTGAACGGCGAGCGGCGCGTCCACCGGGTCTCCCAGCAGGAGAACTGCTTCGGGCAGGCGAAGGCGGGCGACCGGGTCACGATCGTCAAGGATCCGCTGGATCTCCTCGACCCGCGGATGCCGGACGGCCCGGAGCAGGAGGACAGCCGACGGATCACCCTCGCCGCCACCGTCGGCCTGACCGCGCTCGTCCTCGGCACCACGGTGTACGCGGGGCTGCGACGCCGGGGTTAGGCCCTCACCGGGGCCCACCTCTCATCGGGGGCCCGCCCCTCACCCGCCCGTGCGGGACAGCGCCGCCCGCAGATGGCCGTCGGCCTCGGCGAGGAGGCGGGCCGCCGTCGGGCCGTCCACGCCGGCCAGCAGGACCAGGATCGCGTTCTTCACTTCGCCGTCCGTGGCGGCCAGGGCGCGCTCCACCGCGTCGTCGTCCGCGCCCGTGACCTGGGCGACGATCCGGCGGGAGCGGGCGCGCAGCTTCTCGTTGGAGGCGCGTACGTCGACCATCAGGTTCCCGTACGTCTTGCCGAGCCGGATCATCGTGATCGTCGAGATCATGTTCAGCACGAGCTTCTGCGCCGTGCCGGCCTTCAGGCGGGTGGAGCCGGTGAGGAACTCCGGGCCCACGACCACCTCGATGCCGTGCTCGGCCGCCGCCGCGAGCGCGCTGTCCCGGTTGCACGACAGCCCCAGGGTGAGCGCCCCGCGCTTCCGGGCGTACGTGACGGCGCCGACCGCGTACGGGGTGCGCCCCGAGGCGGAGATGCCGACCACCGTGTCGTCGGGGGTGAGGCCGAGCGCGGCGAGGTCGGACTCGGCCAGCTCGGGGGAGTCCTCGGCGCCCTCGACCGGGCTCACCATGGCCCGGGGGCCGCCCGCGATCAGGCCGACGACCCGCGACGGGTCGGTGTTGAAGGTCGGCGGGCACTCGGAGGCGTCCAGCACGCCCAGCCGCCCCGCCGTGCCCGCGCCCGCGTAGATCAGCCGCCCGCCCCGCGCCATCCGCTCCGCGACGGCGTCGATCGCGGCGGCGATCGCCGGCACCTGCTCGGCGACGGCGCCCGCGACCGAGGCGTCCTCGGCGTTCATCAGGCGAGCGATCTCGGGCGTGGGCAGCCGGTCGACGTCCGCCAGCTCCGGCCGGAACGCCTCGGTGGTCAGGGTCTCGAGCTGGGAGCGCAGATCACGGTCGCGGGAGGCGGAGGTCATGGGCGGGGTTCTTTCGGTCGGGGCCGGCGGCTCGGAAGGGGTACGGCGGGGGCGCGCACGCGGCTCGTGCGCGGCGGGGTCCGCCCTCACGGGCCCTTGCGGGTCGCCCGGTGCCGGTGCGCCAGCGCCTCGTACGACGCCGAGAGGGCGGGCGCGGCGGCGTCGTAGGTGCGCTGGGCGACGCCCACGAACAGGCAGTCCACGACGAGCAGTTGACCCGTACGGGAGGACATCGCGGCCGGGCGCAGCTCGCTCTCGCGGGCCGTGGAGGTGGTGAGGACGTGGTCGGCGTACTGCGTGACGGGGCTGTCGGGGCGGCCGGTGACCGCGACCGTCGTGGCGCCCCGCTCGAAGGCCACCCGGAGCGGCTCGATGACGTCGCCGGTGGTGCCGGAGTGGGTGATGGCGATCGCCACGTCCCCGGAGCGCAGCTGCACGGCGTTGGTCACCGCGAGGTGCGGGTCGCTGTGGGCGTGCGCCATCAGGCCTATGCGCAGCAGTTTCTGGGTGAGATCCTGGGCGACCAGCCCCGACGCGCCGACGCCGTACACATCGGTGCGGCGGGCGCCCGCGAGGGCGGTCACGGCGGCGGCGAGCTGGACGGTGTCCAGTCCGGCGGCCGTGTCGGCGAGGGTCTGCTGCTCGTCGTAGGCGAGCTTGGCGACGACGTCGGCGATGGGGTCGTCCACGGCGATGTCGGTGGTGATCGCGGGAGCGCGCCCGGACTGCTGCTGGGCGGCGAGCCCGGCCAGGGCGAGCCGCAGGTCGCGGTAGCCCGGGTAGCCGAGCAGGCGGGCCGTGCGGACGACGGTGGCCTCGCTGGTGCCGGTCAGCTCGGCGAGGCCGGTGACCGTGAGCGCCGCGCAGCCGGCCGGGTCGTCGGCGACGGCCTCGGCGACGCGCTGCATGGAGCGCGTCATCGACGGGGCGAGCGTGCGCACCTTGGCCGCGAGGGCGGCGGGCGCGGGCGGAGCGGGTGAGGCGCCGGCGCTCCCGAAAATTTCCTTCACGTCATTGGTCACGAAATGAAAGATATTTTCGTCGCGGGCTCCTGGTCAAGAGTGCGCACAATGGGGACATGGACCCCCAGCGTGAACCCGGCCCCACTCCGCCCCTGGAACAAGCGTTGCACGCGGCGCGCGCCCTCGTGCTGGCCGACCTGATGGCGCGCGGGGTCGCCGAGGCGGACGTGGTGTCACTGGTGGAGGACTCCGTGTCGCACCGCCGCTGGTGGGTCGAGCAGTGGCCGGAGGGCGCCGGCTTCCTGGCCGGTCTTGTCGCGCAGGACGTGCAGGACGCCCTGCTCGAGCGGTACGGACGCTGGCCGCTGTGCCCGGTGTGCGGCAGCGGCGACCCGCACGCGCTGGAGATCGAGCCGGAGCTGGGCCCCGACCCGCACTGGGTGTGCCACAAGGCGGGCGTGAAGGTCGCGGCGGTCGGCGGACTCGGCGAGACGGGCGCCTCGTGACGGTGTACATCGACCCGCCCACCTGGCCGGGCCACGGCCGCCTCTGGTCCCACCTGGTGAGCGACGTCTCCTACGCCGAGCTGCACCTCTTCGCCGCAGGCCTGGGCGTGCCCCGCCGCGCCTTCGAACGCGACCACTACGACATCCCGGAGCACCGGTACGCGGACGCGGTGCGCGCGGGCGCGGTGGAGGTCAGCAGCCGCGAGGTGGTGCGGCTGCTGCACGGGGCGGGACTGCGGCGGCGCAAGCGGACGGGGCGGGCCTCGGATCAGGCGCGCAGCTCGTAGGTGATCTGGTTCTCGTGCCGGGACACCTCGGTGAACCCGGCGCGGGTGACGACCTTCTGCGACGGCACGTTGGTCTCGTCGACGACGGCCACCACGGTGTGCACGGTGTCCTGTGCGAGCGCCCACGCCGACAGGGTGCGCAGGGCCTCGGTCGCGTAGCCGTTCCCGCGGGCCTCCACGACGAGGTCGTAGCCGATCTCGACCCGTCCGTCGACGGGCGCGCTGTGGAAGCCCATCGCGCCCACCGCGCGGTCGTCCTCCCGGCGGACCAGCACGTACGTGCCCCACTCGGGGTGGTACGCGCCCTCCTCGTACTGCTTGACCCCGATGCCGGCGCCCACACGCGTGCCGTCGGCGGGGGCGCCGCCCGCCCAGGTGAAGCCGCCGTCCCCCGCGAGGGCCAGACTCGCGGCGACCGCGGGGGTGGCGCCCTCCAGGTCGAGCCGCTCGGAGCGCAGGACGGGGTTGTTGCACCAGCGCCAGCTGCTGACCGGCTCCCGCCCCTCCAATTCGCCGCGGCCGGTGGCCCACAGCAGCGTCGGCCAGGGCGCGGGGCCCGGCTTCACGCGCGGGAAGATCCGCGTCAGCACGAACTCGCAGAGCTCGGCGGGCGGTTCGTAGGCGATGCCCAGCCCCTCGGCCATGTCGTGCGTGTGCAGCAGCACCTCGGCGACGCCCATCGCGGCGAAGCCCTCGCGGCCTGCGTGCCGGAAGGGGTAGGGGTGGAAGGCGCGCACGGAGCGGGGGGTGGTGCGGACGGCGGCGGCGAGGAGGGCGCCGGTGGTGGTGATGACGTGGAGGAGGCCGGGGTTGTCTGCGGGTTCCAGGCCGTCGTCGGTTCCGTCGAGCGTGATCTCGAAGGGAACGTAGGCGTTCTGCGCCCGTCCCGCGAGCTGCCCCGCGTACGCGATCAGATCACTCGCGACATGCGCCGCCGTCTCCCGGCAGCTCCACTCCAGCCGTCCCGCCCGGACCCCCGTCCAGTCGCGGTCGGTGACCGCCCCCAGAACCGCCACGCTGTGCGCGACGGCCGCCTCCACCTGTTCCGCTCCGGATGCATGCATGACGGGGAGGTTAGGCGGAGGGCGGGGGCGGGGTCGACAGCATTTCCAGCTCGCCGCGCAGGTTGTGGCGGGCGGTGGCCTCCCAGTGCTCCTGGCCGTACGGGGTGCGGAACAGGCGCCGCAGGCCGAGGAGTTGGCGCAGGACGTCGGCGCGGCCCTCGCGGAAGGCGTCGTTCGGGACGAAGTGGTACTCCTCGCGGACGGCGGCGGCGTAGGCGGCGTACGCCGACGGCGCGGCGGCGAGGATCGAGAGGTCGGCGTCGCACAGCACCTGTCCGTCGCGGTCGGCGTCGGCGGGGTCGTGCGTCACGGTGAGCCGCACCAGCCGGGCGACCTCCTCGGTCTTCTCCGCGGACACCCCGGCCTCCGGCAGCGCGCGCTCGGCGAGCCGCGCGGACCGCTCCTCGTTCTCGGACCGGTCCGGCAGATACACGGCGTCGTGGAACCACGCGGCGAGCCGTACGACGTCGGGGTCGTCGGCGTGCTCCGCGAGCTCGTCGACGCGGTCGAGGACCGCGGTGAGGTGATCGAGCGTGTGGTACCGCCGCTGCGGCTCCTGCCAGCGGGCGATCAGATTCTCCGCGTACGGCAGGGGGTCGGGCCCCTCCGAGGAACCCCGGGCCCCTTCGAGGGCACGGACGAAACGGGTGCGGAGGTCTTGGGTGTCGGCCATGCCGTCATTCTTCCCGGTGCTGCTTCCGTGCGCCGTCTTCTCCATGGTGAGCCGCCGTCGCGGGGTTGCCCCACACCTGCATCGCGTTACCCACTGCACGCAAATGTCAACTGAATGTGACGATCGGCTTGACCGGTCGATGTCGTTCTTGGCAGCATCGGGGCAGCAAACAAAGCACGGTGCATATGGCTGCACCAGGTCCTGGGGCCGCTCCTTCGGGAGCGGCCCGAGTGCTTTCCGGGAGGCTCGTTGTACCTGTGCTACATCGACGAGGCGGGGAACGGTCAGACCCTCGACCCCTCGCGACCGGACGCACCACCGGTTCTCGTCGTCGGTGGCTTCACCGTCCACGACTCCTGCATCAAGCAGTTGACCTGGGACTTCCTGACCGTCAAAAAGACGTACCGGCCGCAGCTGGGCCGTGCCCGGCATCTCTCCGAGGTGATCCACACGGAGGTCAAGGGGGCCGACGTCCGTAAGGACATCCGCGTGGGGAACCGGGACCGGCGCCGGGCTGCGACGCTCCTCGTGGACTCGGTCCTCGGCCTGCTGGAGCGCTACAACGCCCGCGTGCTGGCCCGGGTGTGGGTGAAACAGGAGGGTCACGCCGTGAACGAGACGGGGGTGTACAGCACCTCGGTGGGAAGCCTCACAGAGACCTTCCAGGCCCAGCTGCTGGACAGTCACTCGCGCGGCGTGATGATCCTCGACAGCCGCACCAAGTCGAAGAACGCGCCGAACGTCCACTGCGTCACGACGCGCAAGTACCGCGCGGGCGGTGACCTGCTCAAAGGTGTCATCGAGTCCCCCGTCTTCGGGCACAGTGACACGCACACGCTGCTACAGCTCGCGGACCTGGTGGTGTCTTCCCTGCTCTTCCCCATCGCCTGTCACGCCTACCTGGGCGACGTGGCGTGGAACGTGCACTGCGACGATGCGTACCGCCCACTGCGGGAAGAGTTCGGGGAGCGGCTGAAGAAGCTCCAGTTCCGCTACCAGGACCCTTCGGGCAAGTGGCGCGGCGGCATCGTGGTGTCCGACCGCCGGACCGCGCAGCCGTCGAGTCCGATGTTCAGGCCGGGGAAGGCCGACGCGCACGCGGTCATGATCCCGGTGCAGCAGTCGGGCGGTGGCAGTCTGCCGAGCGGGGTGTAAAGAGGGGCGTACATGAGGCCGGCCGGCCTCACCCTCACGGCAGCCGTCGGTCCACCCGCGCCACCCCGCCCGTCTCCAGGGCCGTCCACAGGGCGCCGTCCGGGCCCAGCGTGATGCCGTGGGGTTCGGAGGACGGGTCGGGGAGGGGGTGTTCGGTGATCTCGCCGGTCCCGGTGACGCGGCCGACGCGGCCCGTGCCCCATTCCGTGAACCAGCACTCGCCGTCGTCGGCGGCGACGATCGCGTGCGGTTTGGCCGAGCGGTCGGGGAGCGGGAGCTCCGTGATCCGGCCGTCCGGCGTGATCCTGCCGATCTGGCCGGCCAGGATCTCGGTGAACCAGACGGCGTCGCCGTCGGCGGCGATGCCGACCGGCCCGGCGGCGTCGGTGGGCAGCGGGTGCACGACGGTGCCGCCGTCGACGGTGATGCGGCCGATCGCGTTCGCGCCGTTCAGGGTGAACCACAGCGCGTCGTCCGGGCCCGTGGTGATCGCGGAGGGGAAGCCGCCCGCGACCGGGAGCGCGAACTCCGTGATCTCCCCGTCGACGGTGATCCGGCCGACGCGGTCACCGGTCGTCTCCGTGAACCACAGCGCGCCGTCCGGCCCCGCCGTGATGCCGTACGGCCCGCCGCCGGCGGACGGCAGCGGGAAGGACGTCACCTCGCCGCCCACGGTGACGCGGCCGATCCGGTGGTCCTGGAAGCGGGTGAACCACAGGGCGCCGTCCGGTCCGGGCACGATGACCGTGGGACGGCAGTCGGGCGCGTCCAGGGTGTACTCCTCGTACACGCCGTCGAGGGTGAGGCGGGCGACGCCGCCGCGGTGCACCAGCGTGAGCCAGAGCGCGCCGTCGGGGCCGGCCGTGATGCCGTACGGCCCGGCCTTGTCGTCCGTGAGGCGGAACGCCGTGACGGAGGGGGTGTGGGGGAACGGCACATCAACTCCCGTGGGGGACGGTCACTCCGGCACCCTCTCGGGGCGAGGCGCTCCGGCGCAACCTCGTTTCGTGCCCGGGGCCCCGCGACTAGCGTGGTCGCATGACGACTCCTGCGGATGTGCACGAGGTACGGGACCCCGAGCTGCCGGGACGGCTGCTGAGCGTCGAGCGGGACGCGCTGCTCCCGCTGCTGCGGGCTCGCGGCGACGGCGACTTCACGCTGCCGGTGACGGCGTGTCCGGGCTGGACGGTACGGGACGTGCTGGCGCACTGTTCGGCGGCGCTGGCGCGGGTGGTGGAGAGCCGGTACGACAAGGACGTGTTCTCGCCGGCGGCCAACCAGCGGGACATCGACGAGCGGGCCGGCTGGACCAATGCCGAGGTCCTCGACGAACTGGAACGCGGAATGACCGAGGCCGGTCCTGTCATCGCCAAGGCGGGCGGACTGCTGGACGGGGTGGCGCTCGGCGAGTGGGTGCACGCCGGGGACGTGCGCGTGGCGCTCGGGGAGCCGGGGGCGTACGCGGGCTCGGGCCTGCCGTTCGCGCTCGCGCTGCTCGCGCAGGTCACCAGCGCGCGGGGGCACGTGCCGCTGCACGCCGACCTGGACGACGCGGACGAGCCGGTACGGCTGGGCGACGCGTCCGGGGAGCGGCCCCCGGCCCGCTTCATCGGCGACGGGCCCACGCTGGTGCGGCTGTACGCGGGGCGACCGGTGGACGGGGTGTCGTACGAGCTGGCGGGTGTCGACGCGGCGGAGCTGAACATCTTCGGCTGAGCGGTGGGTGGGGCGTTTCCGGGGCCGGGACCGGGCGTAGGCTTGGATTGGACTAGACCTGTAGGAGCCGTTCCGAGCCGACGAATGGGGCCCCATGAGCAAGCGTGCAGTCCTGGAGGTGATCGCCCTCGACGTCGAGGACGCCGTCGCCGCCCAGGCGGGAGGTGCGGACCGCCTCGAGCTGGTCACCGACATGGCGGCGGACGGGCTGACCCCCGCGGCATCGACGGTGACGGCGATCCGCGCGGCCGTGGACATCCCGGCCCGGGTCATGATCCGGCTCGCGGACGGTTTCGCGGCGGGCGCGGTGGAGCGGCTGGTCGCGGCGGCGCGCGAGATGCGGGAGGCGGGGGCGGAGGAGTTCGTCCTCGGCTTCCTCGACGCGGACGGCCAGGTGGACCTGGCGGCGGTGGAACGGGTCGCGGCGGAGCTGGAGGGGTGCCGGTGGACGTTCCACCGTGCGATCGACCACGCGACGGACCGGGACACGGTGCGCAAGCAACTCGCGGACTTTCCCGGGCTGGACACCTACCTGACCGCCGGATCGGCGGAGGGGGTGGACGCGGGCGTGTCGGTGCTGTGCGCGGAGGCGGCGCGGCGCGGGGAGCCTGGGTACGGGCAGCAGTTGCTGGTGGGGGGCGGGCTGCGGTTGGAGCACGTGCCGGGGTTGTTGGACGCGGGGGTGGACGCCTTCCACATCGGGGGCGCGGCGCGGCCGGAGGGTTGGACGGGGCCGGTGTCGGCGGAGGCCGTGGCTCGGTGGCGGACGGTGCTGGGAGGCTGAGTCGCCTCTGACGCCGGGCGCGGGTGTTCGCACAGCCCGGCGCTTGCGGGTGCCGTCCGCGCCCACCCGTGCCGCCTGGGGGTGCCTCCCAGACCCTTGAGGCACTGGGGGAGGCACGAATGCCCGCGGGCCGGGCCGGGTGGGTCGGTCCGCGGCGCGTTCGCGGGGGCGGGGCGAGCGTCTACGTCAACTGCGCCGGCAACGGCGCCCCATGCGTGATGATCAGGCCCGACACCGCTCGGGTCAGGGTCACGTACAGGCGGCGCAGGCCCGTGCGTTCGTCCGGTTCCGCGTCGACGATCGCCTGGGGTTCGTCCAGGAGGACGTAGTCGTATTCCAGGCCCTTCGCCAGGGAGGCCGGGACCAGGGTGAGGCGGGTCGACTCCGTTGTCTCCTCGCCGGGGGACACGTGGGGCAGGCCCGCCGCGGCCAGGGCTTCCGTCAGGGCCGGGATGCGGGGGTCCGCCGCGATCAGGCCCACCGAGCCTTCGCGGGTGAGCAGTTCGCGGCATGCCGCCAGCACCTCGTCCGTCCCCGAGGCGTCGCGGACCTCGAAGAAGCCCGGGTTCTCGCGGATCGACGCCACCGGGGTGAGCCCCGGCGCGATGTGCGGGAGCAGGCGGGACGCGTACGTGATGACGTCCGTCGGGACACGGAAACCCGCCGTCAGCTCCTCCACCACCGCGTCCGGCTTGCCCAGGTGGGTCAGCGCCTCCTCCCAACTGCGCGTCGCCCACGGCGTGGTGCCCTGCGCCAGGTCGCCGAGGACCGTCGCCGAGCCGGTCGTGCAGCGGCGGCCCACCGCCCGGTACTGCATGGGGGAGAGGTCCTGCGCCTCGTCCAGCACCACGTGCCCGAGCGACGGCGTGCGCTGGATCAGGTCCGCCGCCTCGTCGATCAGCACCGTGTCCGCCGCGGACCACTTCGCCGACTTCACCGACCGCGCCGGCTTCGCCCAGAGGACCGCCTTCTGCTCCTGCTCGTCGAGCAGCCCCTCCGCGTGCTCGGCAAGGAACTCCGCGTCACTCAGCAGCCGCAGCACCAGCTTCGCCGGGTCGACCGCCGGCCACACCGCCTTCACCGCGGCCTTCACCGCCGCGTTGCGCGCCACCGCGTCCTGCACCCGGTCGTCCGGCGCCTCGCCCGCCCGCTCCATCTGCACCAGCACCGCGTGCGCGATCCGCTGCGGCAGCGCCTCACGGGCGGCCCCGTAGCGGATGTCCCGGTCCAGCAACTGCCGCACGATCTCCTCGAGTTCGTACGCCGGGACGCGCCAGCGGCGGGAGCCGCGCACCACCACGACCGGTTCCGCCGGCATCGTCACGTGCGAGTACAGCGCCCGCCGCAGCACCTCCGCCATGCGCGCGTCGCCCTTGACCGTCGCCGCCGTCGCGTCGTCCGTGCCGCGCACCTCCACGTGCGCCACCAGGTCGTCCACCGTGGCCTGCGCGACCGTGAGCTCGCCGAGGGCGGGCAGCACCTGCTCGATGTAGTGGAGGAAGGAGCGGTTCGGGCCGACGACGAGCGTGCCCGTACGGGCCAGCCGCTCGCGGTGGGCGTACAGCAGATACGCGACCCGGTGCAGGCCGACGGCTGTCTTTCCGGTGCCGGGACCACCCTGCACGCACACGCTGCCGGACAGCCCGGACCGTACGATCTCGTCCTGCTCGGGCTGGATCGTCGCCACGATGTCGCGCATGGGGCCGACGCGCGGGCGCTCGATCTCCTGCTGGAGCAGCTTGCTGGTGGTCGCCGCCTCGGCCGGGTCGGAGAGGTGTTCGTCCTCGTACGCGGTGAGGTCGCCGCCGGTGTAGCCGAAGCGGCGGCGCAGCCCGATGTCCATCGGGTCCTTCTTGGACGCCCGGTAGAACGGCTGCGACACCGGCGCACGCCAGTCGATCACCATCGGGTCGCCGTCCGCGTCGTGCACATGCCGGCGCCCGATGTAGAAGCGTTCTCCTTCCGCCCCCTCCGCCTGCCCGACACCCGGCGCGTGCAGATAGTCGAGGCGGCCGAAGAACAGCGGAGTGTCGCTGAGATCGGCCAGCGCCTTGATCCGCTCCTCGATCTGGTGCTGCAGCACCGCCGCGTTCACCCAGTTGGCCGTGACGTCACGGATGTCGAGCGCCTCCACGTCCTCCCGCATGGCGCGCAGGGCGGCGCGGGACGCGGTGAGATGGGAGCGTTCGCGGGCGAGGGGGTCGTCGGACGGGGTGGCCGGACCGTCCACGGGGTCGTGCGCGGGCTCGTCTACGGGCGTGGACGCGGACAAGGGAGTGCCTCCGAGGGACCTGCTGCCGGGTGTGCTGCGAGGAAGGAATGCCGGCCGGTTTCCGTCCGGACGGCGGCGCTCCGTGAGGGAGGCGGGAAGAGAGCGGAGATTCTAGGCCGTGGGGTGGGGGTGGTCCAAACGGTTTTTCCACCCCTTAGGGGTCACCCCGTCCTGCCTGAGAGGGACGGCTCGTCCCGCAGACGTACGCGGCGGCCCGGCGGTCCGGTCCCGTGGGCCGATGCCCGGACCGGGGTCACGGAGCAACCATGAGTGCATGAGCGCAGCCACCGTCCACCCCACCAGCCCGCCGGTCCGCCCGGGCGGCGCCGCCCCGGCCGAGGGCAGTCACCCGCACCGCGTCGGTGACGCCCTGCGCGCCGTGAAGGTGTTCCTCGGCGCGGCCTTCGACGTCATCCTCCTCGGCGAGTACGGCCAGGAGGCCGGCGTCCGCCGCCGCTAGGGCCTGTCCGGAGGATCATGCCGAGGACGCGGGGTCTGGCACGCCCACCTGGGTTGCAAGACGCTGCGCCTTTCCCCCGACTTGATCCGCCGGACAGGCCCTAACCCTGCTCCGCACTCTCGTGCGGCTTCCCGTGCAGCAGGTCCCGCGCCTCCTCCGCCGCCCGCAGCATGGTCTCGGAGACGAAGTCGAGGAACCGCGCGGCGTTCTCCAGCCGTGTCGCGGCCGGTGTGCCGGGTCCCATGACGTCCACGCCCTCCCGTGAGGTCGCCGCGATCTGCGCGGTGGACCGGGCGCTGGCGGCCATCGACCGGTACCAGATGTCCTCGTCGAAGCCGTAGCGCTCCCGCCGCCCGCCCTCGTCGCGGAACCGGCGCACGAGGTCCTGGGTCTCCAGGAACGCGATCGCCTTCGACACCGACGCAGGGCTGACCCGGAGCCGCTCCGCCAACTCGGCGGCGGTGAGGCTGCCGGAGTCGCTGAGGGTCAGACAGGCCATGACCCTGGCCATCATCCTGGGCGTGCCCGAGGCGATGAAGACGGTGGTGAGCGTCTCCTCGAACGCCCGCACCGCTTCCGGGTCCCGCCCGTACGCGTCCGGCGCCGCCTTCGCCTGCCGCGCGCCGCGCCTGCGCCGGTGGGCGCGCTGCTCGGTCGCGCGCTGCGCCAGCTCGGGGCGGTAGGCGGTGGGGCCGCCGTTGCGCATGACCTCCCGCGTGACCGTCGACGTCGGACGCTCCAGCCGCCGCGCGATCTCCGCGTACGCCAACCCGTCGGCCAGCCCCGACGCGATCTGCTGGCGCTCCTGCTGAGTGAGCCTGCCTCCGGGCAACGCGGGTCTCCTTCATGGGCGGTGGGGGAGTCGAGCATAGCGTTCACTCCCTTTTAATTGCAACGAATCGCGGGTGCTCATGTTGCGTTAAATCTCAATACGTTGCAACGATTCGAATGCGCTGAGCTGCATGAACAGTATCTGAGTGCAACAAGTTAGTTGCTGTCTTTATAAACGCAACGTAGCGTTTCCGGTGTCAGAAACAATGACCCGAAGGAGCGCACATGACCGGCTCGGCCATCGCGGCGAACGGGCTGCGCAAGGCGTACGGCGACAAGGTCGTCCTCGACGGGGTCGATCTCGCCGTCGACGAAGGCACGATCTTCTCCCTGCTCGGGCCGAACGGCGCGGGCAAGACCACGGTCGTCAGGATCCTCTCCACGCTCGTCGGCGCGGACGCGGGCGACCTGCGGGTCGGCGGGCACGACCTCGCCGCCGACCCGCAGGCCGTGCGGGCCGCGATCGGCGTCACCGGACAGTTCTCCGCCGTCGACGGTCTGATCACCGGCGAGGAGAACATGCTGCTGATGGCGGACCTGCACCACCTGCCCCGCCGGGAGGGCAGGCGCGTGGCCGCCGAGCTGCTGGAGAAGTTCGACCTCGCGGACGCGGCGAAGAAGCCCGCGTCCACCTACTCCGGCGGCATGAAGCGCCGCCTCGACATCGCCATGACCCTGGTCGGCGACCCGCGGATCATCTTCCTCGACGAGCCCACCACCGGACTGGACCCGCGCTCCCGTCACACCATGTGGGGCATCATCCGCGAGCTGGTCGACGGAGGGGTGACCGTCTTCCTCACCACCCAGTACCTGGAGGAGGCCGACCAGCTCGCCCACCGCATCGCCGTGCTGCACGACGGCCGCATCGCCGCCGAGGGCACCGCGGAGGAGCTGAAGCGGATCGTCCCCGGCGGACACGTACGGCTCCGCTTCACCGACCCCTCCGCCTACCGGTCGGCCGCCGCCGTCCTGACCGTGGCCGCCCCGGACGACGCGGCGCTGACCCTGTCCCTCCCCAGCGGCGGCAGCCAGCGCGAACTGCGCGCCGTGCTCGACCTGCTCGACTCCGCCGGAGTGGAGGCGGACGAGCTGACCGTGCACACCCCCGACCTCGACGACGTCTTCTTCGCCCTGACCGAAGGCGCCACCGTCCCCGCTCCCTCGAAGGAGGCCGTCCGATGAGCGCCCCGCAGACCCTCTCCCTCGCCCTGCGCGACTCGTCCACGATGGGGCGCCGCAACCTGCTGCACGCCCGCCGCTACCCCTCCCTCACCCTCAACCTGCTGCTCACACCGGTCATGCTGCTCCTGCTCTTCGTGTACGTCTTCGGGGACGTGATGAGCGCCGGAATGGGCGGCGGCGGCCGGTCCGCGTACGTCGCCTACCTGGTGCCGGGACTGCTGCTGATGACCGTCGGCTCCACCGCCGTCGGCACCGCGGTGTCCGTGTCGATGGACATGACCGAAGGGATCGTGGCCCGCTTCCGCACGATGGCCATCCACCGCGGCTCGGTGCTCGTCGGGCACGTGGTCGGCAGCGTGCTGAAGGCCGTCCTCAGCGTGGTCGTCGTGGGCCTGGTCGCCGTGGCGATCGGCTTCCGCTCCACCGACGCCACCGCGCTGGAGTGGCTGGCCGCCTTCGGGCTGCTGGTGCTGTTCGCGACGGCGCTCACCTGGATCGCGGTCGGCATGGGGCTCGGCGCCCCCAACGCGGAGGCCGCCAGCAACAACGCCACCCCGCTGATCCTGCTGCCCCTGCTGTCCAGCGCCTTCGTCCCGGTCGACGGGATGCCGGGGTGGTTCCGGCCGATCGCCGAGTACCAGCCCTTCACGCCGGCCATCGAGACCCTGCGCGGGCTGCTGCTCGGCAGCGAGATCGGGAACGACGGGTGGCTGGCCGTGGCCTGGTGCGTGGCGCTGGTGCTGCTCGGCTACTTCTGGTCGACGGCCTCCTTCGCCCGCGACCCGAAGTGAGGACGCGTACACCCGCCCGGACGAGCAGCGGCCCCGGTGCGCCAGTCGCACCGGGGCCGCACTCGCCGCGGGGGGCGTCAGCTGTCCGCGAGCAGTTCGTCCGCGTCGACGATCCGGTACGCGTACCCCTGCTCGGCCAGGAACCGCTGCCGGTGCGCCGCGAAGTCCTGGTCGATGGTGTCGCGGGCGACCACGGAGTAGAAGTGCGCCTGGTGGCCGTCCGCCTTCGGCCGCAGCACACGGCCCAGGCGCTGCGCCTCCTCCTGGCGGGAGCCGAAGGTGCCCGACACCTGGATGGCGACCGTCGCCTCCGGCAGGTCGATGGAGAAGTTCGCGACCTTCGACACCACCAGCACGCTCAGCTCGCCCTGCCGGAACGCCTCGAACAGCTTCTCCCGCTGGGCGTTGGACGTCTCGCCCTTGATGACCGGCGCGTCCAGGTGTTCGCCCAGCTCGTCGAGCTGGTCGATGTACTGGCCGATGACGAGGATCTGCTGCCCCGCGAAACGCCGGACGATCGCCTCCGTCACCTTCTGCTTGGTGGCGGTCGTCGAGCAGAAGCGGTACTTCTCCTCCTGCTCGGCCGTCGCGTACGCCAGCCGCTCGGAGTCGGTGAGGTTGACGCGGACCTCGACGCAGTCGGCGGGCGCGATGTAGCCCTGCGCCTCGATCTCCTTCCACGGCGCGTCGAACCGCTTCGGCCCGATCAGCGAGAACACGTCCGACTCGCGGCCGTCCTCCCGCACCAGGGTCGCGGTCAGGCCGAGGCGCCGCCGGGCCTGGAGGTCGGCGGTGAACTTGAAGACGGGCGCGGGCAGCAGGTGCACCTCGTCGTAGAGGATCAGACCCCAGTCGCGGGAGTCGAACAGCTCGAGGTGGGGGTAGACGCCCTTCCGCTTCGTCGTCAGCACCTGGTAGGTGGCGATGGTGACGGGGCGGATCTCCTTTTTCGTGCCGCTGTACTCGCCGATCTCCTCCTCGGTGAGCGACGTCCGCTTCACCAGTTCGTGCTTCCACTGACGGGCCGAGACGGTGTTGGTGACGAGGATCAGCGTGGTCGACTTCGCCTGCGCCATCGCGCCCGCGCCGACCAGCGTCTTGCCGGCGCCGCAGGGGAGGACGACGACGCCGGAGCCGCCGTGCCAGAAGTTCTCCACGGCCTGCTTCTGGTACGGGCGCAGCGCCCAGCCGTCCTCGACCAGCTCGATCGGGTGCGCCTCGCCGTCCACGTACCCGGCGAGGTCCTCGGCCGGCCAGCCCAGCTTCAGCAGGGTCTGCTTGATCTGGCCGCGCTCCGAGGGGTGCACGGCCACGGTGTCCGGATCGATACGGGCGCCGACGAGAGGGGCGACGCGCTTGGAGCGCAGCACCTCCTCCAGGACCGGGCGGTCGGTGGTGGTGAGGACGAGACCGTGCGCCGGGTGCTTGAGCAGGCTGAGCCGGCCGTAGCGGTCCATGGTCTCGGCGATGTCGACGAGCAGCGCGTGCGGCACGGGGTAGCGGCTGTACTGCACCAGCGCGTCGACGACCTGCTCCGCGTCGTGACCCGCGGCCCGCGCGTTCCACAGGCCCAGCGGGGTCACCCGGTAGGTGTGGATGTGCTCGGGGGCGCGCTCCAGTTCGGCGAACGGCGCGATGGCGCGACGGCAGTCGTCGGCCTGCTCGTGGTCGACCTCGAGGAGCAGGGTCTTGTCGGACTGGACGATGAGCGGACCATTCACGCGCGGCTGCCTTTCTGCGACGGGCTCGGCACGGGCACTGCACGGCCAAACGTCCAGTTTGCCTGATCACATTCCAGACCGGACCCGGAGTGTCCTCAGAGGCGCGTGACTGCAGCTCCCTCAGGGGCGCGGAACTGCAGCTCCCTCAGGGCGCGGGGCTGTGTCGATATGCGGCTGGCGCCGCGTGGGCGCGACCAGGTACGACGAACCCGCGCCTACCCACCCCGCGCAGCCGCCCCCTCACTCCGCGAGTTCCGCCACCCCCGTGATCCGATGCAGCGGATACGTCCGCACCTCGTCCGCAGTGTGGTCGTACGCAGTAACGAACCCACCCTCGACCCGAATGGGCGCGATGACCCGCTGACTGGCCGCCCCCTCCGCGTTCACGTACCCGATCCACAACGTCTCGTTGGTCAGCACCGCCGCCTGCAGCGTCGCCAACGTGTCCGCCGCCGACGTACGCGGCAACTGCCCCGGAGCCACGTCCCCCGCCTCCCCACCGACCGGCTTCCGCGGCGCGGTGGACGCGAGGTCCCCCGCCCGAACCGCCCGGATCGCGGCAGCGAGCAACGTGTCGTCCGGCACCGGCGGCCCGTCCGGCACCGGCTCGGGAGGCGTCCGCGGAGGCGTCCGGTACGCGTCTGCCCGCGCGATCAGCACATCGCCCTCCGCCGACTCCGCGGCCGGTGCGAACCCCATCGCCCGCAGCCCCTCCAGCAGCGCCGCCGGATCGGTCCGCGCCGCCAGCACCGTCGGGGCGAGCCGCCGCAGTCCCAGCCCGGCGGCGCGCTTGTCCGCGAGGATCTCGTTCAGCACCGCGTCGTCGTCGCACCGCACGTACGACGAGGCCGCGCCCACCCGCAGATGCCCGTGCCGGCGGGCCACGTCGTCGATCAGATACGTCAGCGGCTGCGGCACCGGCGTACGCGAGTGCGCGGCGAGGAAGGCATGCAGGTCGGCGGCGGACTGCCCGGCGTCCAGGGCGCGCCGTACCGAGGCGGGCGTGAACCGGTAGACGGTCGCCCCGCCCTTCGACTCCACGTCCGCGAGCACGCCCAGCATGTCGGCCAGCGGACGCTCCAGCGGGCCGGGCGCGACCGCCGTCAGGTCGGCCTGGAGCAGCACGTGGTCCAGCGGCTCGGGCAGCAGCGGTTCCAGCAGCCGGGCGGCCGCGGCGGCGGCTGTCGCCTGCTCGGCGGGGGAGAGGACGGCCGGCGGCGGGGTGTGCCGGTGGTGCACGGGCAGCTTGTCGCCCGGCCCCGTGGGCTCGGTCTCCGCGTCCGCGTGGTGGGGCGCGGGCGGCGCGCCGATCAGCGCGCGCCCGTGCGAGGAGAGCGCGCCGCGCCCGGTGATGCCGAGCATCTCCGCCTCTGCCAGCGTCCAGCGGGCCAGCCGCGACCGCAGGTCCTCCTCCCCGCCCGCCCCGCTGCCGCCGTCGGCCGGATACCCGGGTGCCGCGGCCCCGCGGGCCGCGGCACCCGCGCCCCTTCGGCGGGCTGCGCCGGCGTACGGCGGGCGTACGGGGAGGGCGCGCCGCCCCCGGCGCGGTCCGCGCGCGGGGGCCGTTCCCAGCGCAGGCGCGCCAGCAGCGACTCGGTGTTGGGCGCGGCGCCCTCCGGGAGTCCCGCCAGCAGGGCCAGCACCCGGTGCCGTACCTCCGGGGCGGCCGAGCGGTCCAGGCCCGGGCCGAGCGCGGACAGCGTGCGGTCCTTCGCGTCCCGCTCCCCGACCAGCCCCGGCGTCCGGGTCGCCGCGAGCCACGCCGTGGCCAGCCGCGCCCACCGCTCACCGGCGGGCCGCTCCCGCCACTCGTCGTACGCCGGGGTCGCCGCGTACCGCTCGTCGGCCTCGCCGTCGGACGCCAGCAGTCCGGCCGCGTAGGCCAGTTCGACCCAGAACGCGGCCACCGGCTCGGGCACGTCCAGTGCCACGGCGGTCCGCTTGAGGTCCCGCACGCTCAGCCCGCCGGCCCGCAGCACCGCCGGCCCGCCCTCGTGCCAGTCCTTCAGCAGCTCCTCGACGGTCGCCAGCGCCGTGTACGCCTGCCCGGCCGCCGTCGCGTCCACGATCCGGGCACTGTGCGCGGCGGCCGCCTCGACCGGCGGCGGCACCGGCTCCGTCGTCCGGTGCGCCCGCCCGGCGCGCAGCCGCAGCGCCACCTCGCGGGGCAGAACGACCGTGCCGGGCGCCGTCGGCAGCAGCAGCCCCCGGTCGAGCAGCCAGCGCAGCCGGGGCGCCGGATCGGCGGTGACCTGCCCGTACGGCGGGCCCCACACCAGCCGCTCCAGCACCTCCACCGACTCGCTCGGCGCCTGGTCGAGCAGCGCGGACATCCGCTCAGGGTCGCTGAAGAGGTCCGCCAGCGCGGTCAGCGCGGAGACGGAGTCGTGCGTCGACGGCAGCCCGGCCGTCGTCAGGATCTCCTGGATACGGCCCGGCGAGATCCCCGCGCCCGCCTCCCGCACGGTCGGGCCGAGACCGGTCGGCGACGGGTGCTGCGGCGACGGCGCCAGCAGCTCGCGGGCGGTGCGCACCAGACGCAGCCGGTCGTCGCCGCCCCACACCAGGGCCTGTTCGCGGAGCGTGCCGAGGGCGTGCGGCAGCGCGGCGGACACCGCCGGGTCGCCGTCGTCGCCCGCCATCAGCCCGAGCAGCTCGTCGTACGTCGCCGGGTCCGACGCGACCGCCAGCGCCTGCGCGGTCTGCAGCGTGAACCGGTCGAGGCGCTCCAGCGCGCGGACCACCGAGGCGCGCGTGCCCGCGCGGGTCGCGAGCTGGGTCAGGTCCGTGGGCACGGGCGTGATGAGATCCGGCCGGCTGCGCAGGAGCGCGGCCAGGGAGGCGTCGTCCCGCCCCCGGAGCGCCTCGGCGAGGGATCGGGGGGCCGCCGCGGGGTTCTCCTCGGTGCTCATCCGCATCACGTTAGCGGGTGGGTACGTCCGTGGCGTGCCGGGAGTTGGGCCGGGTCGCCGCACTCGCGGTACCGTCGGGCGACGGTGTCCCGACGCATCCGTCCCGGAGGGGACTTCGTGGGTATCGAGAGTGACCAGGTCGTCTACGAGTATCTGAGCCGCGTCGGCGACGTGGCGCAGCAGCGGCAGTTGCCGTCGGCGGCGCGGATGCGGCTGGTCGCGGAGCTGCGCGACCAGATCGACCGGCGTCGGGCCAAGGCGGTGGTGGATTCGCCCGCCGCGGTGCGGCGGATCATCGCGCGGATGGGGACGCCCACGGAGGTGGTCGCTGCCGCGGAGGACTCGGCTCCGGGAGCTGCGCCGGGCGCGTCGGAACGGGACCGGCCTTCGGGTGTTCCCGTGCAGCGGGAGGCGAAGCCGGCGGGCGGGATGTTCCGGAAGGTCGTCCCCCGGCCCCGGTCCTCTGCGTCCGAGGCTGTGCCCGCCGCTCCCGTGGAAGCGCCGACGCCGCCGCATCGGGCCGGGCTCGACGAGGTCGGGGACAGCGGGAGCCGGCCCGACTGGTGGCGGGTGGACAGCGGTCCCTTCGGGGTGGGGGACGAGGTGCCGGGGTTCGTCGGCGGGGTGGAGATCCCCGAGCTTCTGAAGCGGCCGGCGCCGAAGGAGGAGGAGCAGGCGGCCGAGGCGGCGCCCGCTGCCGAGGCGGTCGAGGAGGTGCCCGCTCGGCGGAGGCTGCTGCGGCTGCCGTCCCGGCGGTGGAGCAACCCGCTGTTGCTGGTCGCGGCGGCCTCTCTGGTGGTGGGGGCGGTGCTCGGGAACTGGTTCGCGCTGATCCTGGGGTGGCTGATCGCGTATGCCTCGCGGCGGCTGAGTCCGGGGGAGGTGAAGGCGGCGGTGGTCGTGCTGCCGGGGCTGTCGCTGATCGGGGGGATGGTGTGGCTGTGGGGGCGTGCGGTGGGGCGATGGGGTGAGCCGGTGGCCGAGGGCCAGATGAACGCGGCGCTGACGGAAACGTGGCCGTGGGTGATCCGCACGGCGGCGGTGACGTCGGCGCTGTTCCTGGTATGGCGCTCCCAGCGCCAACGCTGAGGGGGTTCGGCGGGAGCGGGGGCGTTCGGGCACCGGCGCTCCCCATGCCCACGTGGGTGGACGTTGCCGGGGGGTGTTCGCGCAGCCCGGCGCTTACGGGGTGCCGCCGCGCCCACCCGTGCCGCCCCTAGCGGCACGACTGCCCGCAGCTGGGGCGCCCTTCAGGGGCGCGGGGAACTGCGCGCTCAGCCCCGTACCACCCGCACCCGGCGTCGCAGAGCGCGTCGCGGACAATGGCCGGCATGGCCAACACGACCCCACCCGCCCCCACCGTCGGGTTCGACCTCGACATGACCCTCATCGACTCCCGGCCAGGGATCCGCGCCTGCTACCTCGCCCTCGCCGACCGCACCGGGACCCACATCGACGCCGATCTCGCCGTCAGCCGGCTGGGCCCGCCCCTTGCGGAGGAGCTCGTCAACTGGTTCCCCGCCGAGCGGGTCGACGAGGTCGCCGACCTCTACCGCGCCATGTACCCCGAGTACGCGATCACCCCCACCCTCGCCCTCGAGGGCGCGCCGGAGGCGATAGCGGCCGTGCAGGCGCAGGGCGGGCGGGCGATCGTGGTGACCGCGAAGTACGAGCCCAACGCCAAACTGCACCTCGCGCACCTCGGGATCGAGCCGGACGCCGTGATCGGCGGCCTGTGGGCCGAGCAGAAGGCGCTGGCGCTGCGCGAGCACGGCGCGTCCGTGTACGTCGGCGACCACACGGGCGACGTGCGCGGAGCCCGCACCGCGGGTGCGGTGTCGGTCGCGGTCGCCACCGGCCCGTGCGACGCGGCGGAACTCCGGGAAGCCGGCGCGGACGCCGTCCTCACCGATCTGACGGAATTCCCCCGCTGGTTTTCGGACTACTGCTCGGACAACTGACCGGAAACCGCACGGGCGGCCCGCGCCCGCCGTCGTCCCGCGGCGGCGGAACGCAGTACACCGGCGGCCGCGACGGCGAATCCGACGCCCATGAGCATGCTCAATCCGAACATGTACGTCGGAAAGGGCGTCGTTCCGAGGAACAGCGGGGCGACCGTGACCAGAGTGGCCACGGCGCCGACGAAGAAGACCAGGGCACCTGCACGGACCAGCCCGTCACCGGGCTGGGCGGAATTCGCTTGGGTTTTGTCACGCACCGCACCAGGGTAGTTCCCTGCGCGAGGGAACGAGGCGGTGACGTCTTGTCACCGGCTCGAAGACCATTAGCCTGGGTACCGGCGGGTCATCGGGCCCGCCCGAGTGCTATCAAGAGCCGTTTTCCGATGCAGTTTTCCCGACGAGTACGAGGACGAGGACAGACGTGCCTACCGGCAAGGTCAAGTGGTTCAACAGCGAGAAGGGCTTCGGCTTTCTCTCCCGTGACGACGGCGGCGACGTCTTCGTGCATTCCTCGGTCCTCCCCGCCGGAGTCGAGGCCCTGAAGCCGGGGCAGCGAGTGGAGTTCGGCGTGGTCGCCGGGCAGCGCGGCGACCAGGCACTCTCCCTGACCATCCTGGATCCGACCCCGTCGGTCGCGGCCGCCCAGCGCAAGAAGCCCGACGAGCTGGCCTCGATCGTGCAGGACCTCACGACGCTGCTGGAGAACATCACGCCGTCGCTGGAGCGGGGCCGTTACCCCGACCGCGCGGCCGGCAAGAAGATCGCCGGGCTGCTCCGCGCGGTCGCCGACCAGCTGGACGTCTAGCTAGCCCCCCATGGGACAACCGGCCAGCCCCCCGGGACCACCGGCCAGACCTCCGGGACCACCGGTCTACGGGAACCGCAGCGCGTCCGGGCCGAGGGGCGGCACCAGCCCCTCGGCCGCCGCGCGGGTGAGCAGCCCGCGGACGGCCGCGTAGCCGCTCTCGCCGAGGTCGGCGGTGAACTCGTTGACGTACAGCCCGATGTGCTGGTCGGCGACGGCCGGGTCCATCTCCTGGGCGTGCTTCATCACGTACGGGCGGGAGGCCTCCGGGTCGTCCCAGGCCGCCCGCACGGATGTGCGGATCGCGTCCGCGAGACGGGTCAGCGTCTCCTCGCCGAGCGCGCGCCGGGCGAGGATCGCGCCGAGCGGGATCGGCAGGCCGGTGGTGTTCTCCCAGTGCTCGCCCATGTCGGCGAGCTTGTGCAGCCCGTAGTTCTGGTAGGTGAAGCGCGCCTCGTGGATGACGAGACCGCCGTCGACCCTCCCGTCCCGCACGGCGGGCATGATCTCGTGGAACGGCATCACCACGATCTCGCCGACCCCGCCGGGGACGACGTCCGCCGCCCACAGCCGGAACAGCAGGTACGCCGTCGACTTCTCGCTCGGCACCGCGACCGTGCGGCCCGTGAGGTCCGTGCCCGGCTCCCGGGTCAGCACCAGCGGCCCGCAGCCCCGCCCCAGCGCGCCCCCGCAGGGCAGCAGCGCGTACTCGTCGAGGACGTACGGCAGCACCGCGTACGACACCTTCAGCACGTCCAGCTCGCCGCGCTCGGCCATGCCGTTGGTGATGTCGATGTCGGCGAAGGTGACGTCCAGGGCGGGCGCGTCCGGCACGCGGCCGTGGGCGAGGGCGTCGAAGACGAAGGTGTCGTTCGGGCAGGGCGAGTAGGCGATGCGCAGCCGCTGCTGCTCACTGGTGGTCATGCCGTGTTCCAACTTTCCAGGACGGGCGCGAGCTTCCCGAAGCCCTCGGTGAGGGCGGCCAGGGCGTCGCCGATACGCCAGGCGGCGCGGTCGCGCGGGCCGACAGGGTTCGAGACCGCCCGCACCTCCAGGACGGGCACGTCCTGCGCGGCGGCGGCCTCGGCGACGCCGAAGCCCTCCATGCCCTCGGCGAGGGCACGGGGATGACGGGCGCGCAGGGCGTCCGCGCGGGCGGCTGTGCCGGTCACCGTGGACACGGTGAGCACGGTGCCGGTGCGCGCGCCGGACGCGGCGGCCACCGCCTCGGCGAGGGACGCGGGCGGGTGATGGGTGACGGTGCCGAAGCCGAGCTCGGTGACCGGCAGGAAACCGTCGGGCGTCTCGGCGCCCAGGTCGGCCGCGGTGATCGCGTCGGCGACGACGAGGGAGCCGAGGGGCGCGTCCGGCGCGAAGCCGCCGCCGATGCCCGCGCAGACGACGAGGCCGTAGGGGCGGCCCTCCAGGGCGGCGGCGGTCAGCGCGGCGGCCGTCGACGCGGCGGCGGCCGCCGGGCCGACCCCGGCGGCCAGCAGGCCGGGCCCGCCCGTGACGCGGTGCACGACCGCGCCGGGCAGCCGGCGCTCCCGTACCGGCCCCGGGAACGCCTCGGCCACCGCGTCCCGCTCGGCGGGGACCGCGGTGGCCACGAGAACGCGTGCGAGGGACGTGATCAGTCCTCGTCCTTCTTCAGCCGGAAGGACCACAGACCGGTGGCCTCGTTCTCGCCGCCCTCCTTGACCGACACCAGGGTCGAGTCGCCCTGCGCGCCGTACTGGGCGTTGAAGAACACGCTGCCCGGGATGGCCTGGTAGGTCTTCTTGGTGGACTCGACGAGCGGCTGGCCGTTCAGCAGGATCGTCCAGCTGTTGTCGGCGATGTCCGGGTCGACGCCGAAGCGCACGGTCTCCGTCGGGTCGACCTTGATCTCGTGGATGTCCTTGTCCTGCAGGCACTTGTTGAGGGCCTCGGTGGTCAGGGCCTTGCCCTCGCCACCGCAGGTCGCCTCGGAGCTCACCGAGTCGCTGCCCACCGTGATCGTGGAGATCGCCGTGGGCTTGTCGCAGGCGGACAGGAGAAGCAGTCCGGCGGATACGGCGCCGGCGGCGGCGACGGCGCGGCGGCGTCGCACAGCGGATTGCAACGTGGTCATGGCGGAAGGCTATCGGTCAGGTGTGCCCCGCCCGCCACGCGGGGTACGGCGTGGCCCCTGGTTACGCCACTCGCGGGCGCCCGGCGTGCCCCTGACGGGCCGAACGGAGCAGCCCGCGGACGGTCGTCAGCCAGCCCGCGCCGACGATCGCGGCACCGACCGCGAGCCCGAGCGTGCCGATCAGCGGCATGGCGATGCCGATCGCGCCGCCCAGCACCCACGACATCTGCAGCAGCGTCTCCGACCGTGCGAAGGCGGACGTCCGCACCTGTTCCGGCACGTCCCGCTGGATCAGCGCGTCCAGCGACAGCTTGGCCAGCGCCTGCGCGAACCCGGCGACCGCCGCGAGACACGCCACGAGCACCGCGCCGAAGAAGACCGCCGCCATGATCGCGGCCCCCAGCACCACCGCCACCACCGTCACGATGATGATCTCCGGCGCGCGGGACCGCAGTCCCGCCCCGACCGCCGTGCCCAGCGCGTTGCCCGCGCCCGCCGCCACGCCCACGATGCCCAGCGACACCGCCGCGCTCTGACCGGTCATCGGATGCTCGCGCAGCAGGAACGCCAGGAAGAAGATGAGGAAGCCGGTGAGGCAGCGGATGGAGGCGTTGGCGCCCAGCGCGTGGGTGACCGCCGGGCCGACCGTGCGCAGCCCGGGTTTCTCCGCCTTGCGGTGCGGCCCGTGCAGATGCTGCTCGTCGGCGGCGAGCAGCGCCACGGCCTCACCCTTGGCGGAGTCCACCTTCGGCGGCAGCCGGAACGACAGGAACATGCCGGCGACGAACAGCACGAACGCCCCGTACAACGGCCAGCGCGCGCCCAGATGCTGAAGGCCCGCGCCGATCGGCGCCGCGATCCCCGTGGCGAGCAGGCCGCCGAGGGTCACCCGCGAGTTCGCCTTCACCAGGGAGAAGGCGGGCGGCAGCAGCCGCGGCACGACCGCGCTTCTGACCACCCCGTACGCCTTGGACGCCACCAGCACGCCCAGCGCCGCCGGATACAGCTCCAGGCCGCCGCTGACCACCGCGCCGGACAGCACCAGCGCGAGCAGCGCACGCGTCAGCATCGCGCCCGCCATGGCGGCCCTGCGGCCGTGCGGCACCTTGTCGAGGAGCGGGCCGACGACCGGGGCGAGCAGCGTGAACGGCGCCATCGTGATGGCCAGGTAGAGGGCGACGCGCCCGCGCGCCTCGTCGGTGGGGACGGAGAAGAACACGGTGGACGCCAGCGCGACCGTGATCATCATGTCGCCGGCGCCGTTCACCCCGTGCAGTTCGATCAGCTTGCCGAGGCCGGACTCGCCCGCGCCGTGCGCGTGGGTCACCTTGCGGATGCCGCGAGCGGTTCTGGTCACCGGGAAGTGCAGCGCCCGGCCGAACGCGCGAAGACGGCCGCCCGCCCGGACCGTGCCGAGGCGCCGGCCGCGTCCCTTGCCCCCCGGGGTCCCACCGGTACCGGTGGCGTCCTGGGGTGTCCTCGCGGTAGCCACGACGTCATAGTGCCCCGAGTTGGCGGTGCGTAGTGCCGTAACACCGGGTACAGGGCCTTCGGTGCCACTGTACGGCCGAACGCGCCGGGGCGGCGGGCGGGCGGCCCGCGGACGCCGGCGGACCGCCCGCCCGCCGCCCCCCGGGCGCCCCCCGGCGCCCGACAAACCGGCGCGCGCCGTTCCGTAACAACCGTCGGTGTAGGCCCAGCGCACGCGAGCAGGTAGCGTGCGTATCTCAGCCATCCCGCAGAATGGATGGTGGGCGCGCCCGAGCACGATGCGGCGCGGACGTCGACGCGGTCCCCCGGTCCGCTCCGTCCGCCCCCCGCGCTGGGAGTGGCGCACTCGTGAGACGGCGTAGGAGAGAAGCGATACCTGTGAGCGCAGCGACAACGCGAAGCCGCACCCCCGACCGTCTGTGCGCCGAGGCCGTCGACCTCGCCCGTGCCGCAGCCGAGGAGGCCGCCGCGCCCGGGGTCGTGGGCGAGCACGAGGGGATGGTCTCCGAGGGCGACCGCGTCGTCACGCACTACTTCGGGTGCCGCGAGCTCGGTTACCGCGGATGGCGGTGGGCCGTCACCGTCGCCCGCGCCTCCCGCGCCAAGATCGTCACGGTGGACGAGGTCGTCCTGCTGCCCGGCCCCGACGCCGTCCTGGCACCCGAGTGGGTGCCGTGGAGCGAGCGGCTGCGCCCCGGCGACCTGGGCCCCGGCGACCTGCTGCCGACCGAGGCCGACGACCCGCGTCTGGAGCCCGGTTACACCGGCGCGGACGAGCCGCCGCCGAACTCGGCGCTCACCGAGGACCTTGCGGACCTCGTGGACGCCGAGGACGCGGAGGTCACCGGCGGCAGCCCCGCCCAGCAGACCGTCACCCCGTCCCGCGGCTCGATCGCCGCGGTCGCCGAGGAACTGGGCCTGCGCCGCGCCCGCGTCCTCTCCCGCTACGGGCTGCACTCCGCCGCCGCCCGCTGGGAGGAGGCGTTCGGCCCGAAGACCCCGATGGCGCAGGCGGCTCCCGCCTCCTGCGAGTCCTGCGGCTTCCTCGTCCCGATCGGCGGCTCGCTGGGCCAGGCGTTCGGCGTGTGCGCCAACGAGTTCTCCCCGGCCGACGGCCGGGTCGTCTCCCTCGCCTTCGGCTGCGGCGGCCACTCCGAGGCCGCGGTCATGCCGAAGACCCCGCAGCCGGCCCCGCCGGTCATCGACGAGACCCGCGTCGACCCCTTCCCCCTCCGCCCGTCCCCCGATTCGGGCTCGGTCCCGGCGACGGAGGACGCGTCGTCGGCGGAGCTGGGGCACTCGTAGCGCCACCCGAGGCGGCACGCCACGGAGGCGTGCCGCCGCTCACGGGGGCCCCTCGCTCACTCGTCCTCGAAGATCTCCTCGGCCTTCGGAACGGTGACGGCCCGGGCGAGCCAGCTGCGGAGAACCTCGGGGTCGCCGCACTCCGTGACGCGGCTGCGGACGGCGTCGGAGATGTCGAGGCCGCGCTGTTCGAGGACGAGCAGCACGTCTTCGGCACGGCCTTCCGCGCGGGCCTCCGCGCGGGCTTCTTCCCTGATCTCTTCGACGAGGTAGGACTTGTAGAAGGAAAGGTCCACGGCCACCAGGTTCCTCCAGACGTGCTTGGCCGGGTACTTGCCCAGGCCCTGTGCGGTGAATTCGACGATGGGGTCCGCGATGTCCTCGGGCGCGTCCCGCAGTGCGGTGGACAGGGCCTTCAGTATCGCATCGACACATGGTTCGGCGGCGTGTGTGATGGCCGCCAGGCTGGCCAGGACGAGGTCGGCGCGGGCCTCCTCCGGGTCCGTGATCACGGGCATGTTGTGCGGTCCCGCGACCACGGGGCGCAGGGTGAGCGTGGGGAGCTGGGGCGGTCCGCTGGACACGGCGCGCTGGGCCCAGGCGGCTGTGGCGTGGTCCTGGCAGACGACCAGGAGCGCGGTCGGAAGCCGGTACTTCGTCCACAGGTACGCGGTGTAGTACGCCCAGCTCGCCGGCTTTTCCACGTCCCGCTTGCCCTGGGACTCGATGGTCAGAAGGAAGGGGCCCTCCGCCTCGGTCTCGAAGCGGAGGAGTGTGTCGACCCGGCGTTCGACCGGTCTCGTTTCCGTGAGGTCGGTCGGCAGAACGGCTGCCTTCGTCGGCCGCGGGATGTCGACCCCCAGATAGCGGGAGACGCGGCTGAAGAGTCCCGGGTCGTGCTAAAAGATCCGGTGCATTGCCTCGTGGGGCGGGCTGACCATGGGGTTCCTGGGCTCCTACGGAATTCTGGGCTGAGGCGTCGAGCGTAGGAGCGCCAGGGTGCGAACTTCCCATCGAGCGGGGGACGTTCATCCGCCCGGGTGATCTTCTGTCGGCGGTGTCCGGGCGGCGTACGTCGTGAGGCGGGCGGCGAAGTCGCGCATCAGGGTGCGGAGTTCGGGTGGGCCCTCGATGACGAAGGGGCGGTCCAGGGCGGCCAGGACGGGTGGGAGCCAGTCCAGGTGTTCCGCGTGGATCTCCACCCGCTGCCATCCCGGCTCGTGTTCCTCCAGGGTCGCGACCGTCGCGGGCAGGTGCGTGCGGAGGTGCTCGGGCGTCGCCCGGACGCGCAGGGTCACCTCGTAGCGGTACGCGGCCGTCGCGAAGCCCGTCACCACGCGGTCCGCCGGGTCCACGTCCTCCGGCATCTCGAACGAGCCGGGGAGCGTGCGGGCGTCAGTGATGCGGTCGAGGCGGAACGTGCGGTCCTCGTCGCGGTCCGCGTCCTTCCCCGTGACGTACCACCGGCCCGCGTGCGCCACGATCCCGTACGGGTGCAGGGTGCGGTCACCGCCGCGGCCCTCGCGGTCGGTGTGGCGGACGGAGACGGGGCGGCGGTGACGTACCGCGTCGGCCAGGGTGAGCAGGACGCCCGCGTCCGGGCTCGCGAAGTCCCCGGGCCCTTCCGTGAAGGACAGCGACTCCAGCACGGCGTCCAGCCGGCCGGCCAGATGCCGGGGCAGCACGCGGCGGATCTTCGCCGCCGCCGTCTCGTTCGCCGTGCGCTGCGCCGTCGTCAGCCCCGCCCTGCGCCCCGCGACCAGACCGAGCAGCACCGCCAGCGCCTCCTCGTCGCCGAACATCAGCGGCGGCACGCGGTAACCCCGCCCCAGCCGGTACCCGCCGTAGCGCCCGCGCACCGACTCCACCGGCACGTCCAGGTCGACCAGCTGGTCCACGTACCGGCGCACGGTCCGTCCGTCCACGCCGAGCCGGTCGGCCAGCTCCGCCACGGTCCGGGTGCCGCCCGACTGCAGCAGCTCCAGCAAGGTCAGGACGCGGGCGGCGGGTCGGGGCATGGGGACCACGTTAGTTCCGATACCGGGCGGGTTCTGACCGGTATTGCTTCTACCGTCGGCCGTGCACGTCAAAATCGTCGTACGGCCGAGGAGTCACCCCATGCAGTTCGCATCCGTCCGCATCATCACCGCCGACGTGGCCCGCCTCGTCGCCTTCTACGAGCGCGTCCTGGGCGTGCCCGCCGCCTGGGCCACCGAGCACTTCGCCGAGCTGCGGACCGACGGCGCGACCCTCGCGATCGCCGGCACCGCGACCGTCCCGATGTTCGCGCCCGGCTCAGCGCGCCCGGCGGCCAACGCGAGCGCGATCGTCGAGTTCCAGGTCGACGACGTGGACCGCGTCCACAAGGAACTGGACGACTTCCTCACCGACGTCGTCAACGGCCCCGCCACCATGCCCTGGGGCAACCGCTCCCTCCTCTTCCGGGACCCCGACGGCAACCTCGTCAACTTCTTCACCCGCTGACACGGTGTGTGTGTCCGGTCACTGTCCGGAGGTTGTCCGTAGCCGTCGGCGCCGTACCCGCCGTTGGTGCGGGTAGGGCGCCGGGGTGCGTCACGGACGGATCCGAGGGAGAGGTGCGGGATGACGGCGGTGGAGGCGGAGTCGGGCGGGGTCGAGGACGAGATGGACGAGCCCGGCTGGGAGGTCGACCCTGACGACGAGTGGGGCGTCGCGGTCATCACGACCGTGGGCCGCCAGATCAAGCTGCGGCGCGAGGCGGCAGGGCTGAGGGTGCCCGACTTCGGGCGGGCCGTCGGGTACGGCGAGGACATGATCTACAAGATCGAGAGCGGGAAGCGGATTCCTCGCCAGGAGTTCCTGGACCGGGCGGACGAGCTGCTGGAGGCGGGAGGTCTGCTGTCGGCCGCGTGGGAGGACGTGAAGAAGGTCCGGTATCCCAAGAAGGTGCGTGCGCTCGGTAAGTTGGAGGCCCGCGCGGTCGAGATCGGCCTCTACGAGTGCCACATCATCCCCGGCCTTCTGCAGACGCCGGAACACGCTCGTGCGGTGATCAGTTCGGCTCAGCCGCCCTACTCACCGGACGACGTGGAGCGCATGGTGGCCGCACGGTTGGCCCGGCAGACGGTCTTCGACCGTGATCCGGCTCCGGCGCTCAGCTTCGTCATGGAGGAGGGCGTGCTCCGCCGCCCCATCGGCGGGCGGGCCGCCTGGCAGGGCCAGCTGCAACGGCTTTTGGACGTCGCGCAGTTGCACCATGTCGTGCTCCAGGTGATGCCGACGGACTGCGAGACCCACTCCGGACTGGACGGCAGGATCGAGCTGCTGAAGTTCGACGACGGCACGGCGATGGGGCGCTCCGACGGCGCGTTCAACGGCCGCCCGACCTCGGATCCGCGACAACTGCGCATTCTCGAGCTGCGGTATGGAACGATCCGAGCGCAGGCGCTCACTCCACGTGAGTCGCTGGCCTTCGTCCGACAACTGCTGGGAGAAGCATGAGCAGTGAGCTGAACTGGTTCAAGAGCAGCTACAGCGGCGGCAACGACGGCAACTCCTGCGTCGAACTCGCCCTCACCCCCCGGACCGTCCACGTCCGGGACTCCAAGGACACCACCGGCCCCCGGCTGGCCTTCGCCCCCGACGCGTGGGCGCGTTTCCTTCCTTACGTGCAGCGGGGCTGAACGCACGACAACCCCCGGGGGCGGCCGGAGCCGCTCTCGGGGGTGTGTGTTGCGCGCGGGTCTGCGTCAGAGGCTGACGCCGTGGGCGCGCAGGAAGCTCACCGGGTTGACGGCGGAGCCGTAGTTCGGGGTCGTGCGGATCTCGAAGTGCAGGTGCGGACCGCTGGAGTTGCCCGTGTTGCCGGACAGGGCGATCTTCTGGCCGGTCTTCACGACCTGGCCGACCTTCACGTTCACGGACGACAGGTGGGCGTACTGCGAGTACGTCTTGTTGCCGTGCTTGATCACGATGGCGTTGCCGTACGCGGGACCGTCGCCCGCGCCGTTGCCGCCGGCCTTGACGACCGTGCCGCCGTGGGCGGCGACGACCGGGGTGCCGGTCGGGACCGCGTAGTCCTGGCCGGAGTGCTTGTGCGCCCACATGCCGCCGTTCGCCGCGAAGCTCGCGGACAGCTTGTAGCTCTTGACCGGGGAGACCCAGGACGCGGTGGACTTCTTGGCGGCCTCGGTCGCCTTCTTCACCGCGGAGGCCTTCACGGCCTGCGTCTTCACGGCCTGCGTCTTCGCGGCCTCGGCCTGCGCGGCGGCCTGCGCCTGGACCGACGTGGCGGTGCCGGACGCGGCGGAGTTGCCGGAGGCGGCGACCGCGACCCCGGCTCCCAGGACGGCCGTGGAGCCCAGGCCGGCTGCCATGACGGCGGCGCGGGTGCGGGTGACGGTCATACGGGGGAAACGGGACGTGACGCGCTCGAACATCGAAACCTCATGGGGGAGGGGACGGGGGGATGCCATCCGCGGAACGTGGTCCGTGCCGTGATGGCTGTTCCTTGGTAACCGCCACCGCCCAAAAGCCGCAAAGGTGTGACCTACGACGAAAGGCCGTAGAAAGGGAATGAGATGCACGTCTCTTGACGGAGGCCCGTACAGGGGGCAAAACCCCCATTTCAAGCCGATCGATCAGGCTTCCGCCCCTTATGTCCGATATGAAATCGGGCATTTCTTCACTATTCCGGGTAGTACACCCGTCGAGGCCTGTGGAGCATGTCACCGAGAGGCCTGAGTGAATGTGGCGTGGGTCTCCGTATTTCGGTGCTGCGGGGCACCTGCTTACGTGCCGAACAGCTCCAGCGACACCCACAGCGCCGCCGTGGACGCCACCAGCGCGGCCGGGACCGTGGCCAGCCCGAGGAGGGTGAAGCGCACCAGGCTCACCTCGTGCCCGTGGTGGTGGACGATCCGGCGCCACAGCAGGGTGGCGAGGGAGCCCGCGTAGGTGAGGTTCGGGCCGATGTTCACGCCGAGCAGGACCGCGAGGACCGCGCCGGGGCCGGACGGCGCGGCCAGCGGGACCAGGGCGAGCACGGCGGGCAGGTTGTTGATCAGGTTGGCCAGCAGCGCCGCCAGCGCGGCGACCGCCAGCAGGGAGACCAGCCCGGTGCCGTCCGGCAGGACCGCGTCCAGCGCGTCGCCGAGCCCCCGGTCCAGCACCGCCCGCACCACCACGCCAAGCGCCAGCACGAACGCCAGGAACGGCGGGTCCAGCGCGCGCAGCAGCCGTACGACGCTGGTGCGGCGGCGGGTCAGGGCCCGTACGGCCATCACGCCCGCCCCGGCCGCCGCCGCCCACGCGGGGTCGATCCCGACGGCGGACGCCACCGCGAACCCGGCGAGCGTGGCCGCCACCGTGACCAGCGCGAACAGTGGCATCTCCACCGGCTCGTCCCCCGTGTCCGGCGCGGTGGGCGCCGCCGCGAGGTCGGCGGCGAAGAAGCGGCGGAAGACCACGTACTCCACGGCGATCGCCGCCAGCCACGGCAGCAGCATCAGCAGCGCGAAGCGGGTGAAGGTCAGACCGGTCGCGGTGAACGCGAGCAGGTTCGTGAGGTTGGACACCGGAAGGAGCAGGGACGCCGTGTTCGACAGGTGCGCGCCCGCGTAGACGTGCGGGGCGGGGCGCGCTCCCATACGGGTCGCGGTGGCGAACACGACCGGGGTGAGCAGCACCACCGTCGCGTCCAGGCTGAGCACCGCCGTGATCAGCGAGGCCAGCACGAACACCGCGCCGAGCAGCTTGCGCGGCCGGTGGTGCGACCAGCGGGCCATCCAGGTGCCGCACGCGTGGAACAGCCCCTCCTCGTCGCACAGCTTCGCCAGCACCAGCACTGCGGCGAGGAAGCCGATCACCGGGCCGAGCCGCCCGGCCTCCTCCCGCACGGCGTCCGTGCCGATCGCGCCCGTCGCGACCACCACCCCGGCGGCGGGCACCGCGAACGCCGCCTCCGGCCAGCGGAAGGGACGGACGACGGCACACACCAGCACCACGGCGAGCGCGGCGACGGACAGCGATTCGAGCAGCACACCGCTGATCATCCACAAGGCGGGCGGCCTCCCGGACACCGCGTCCCCGTGGTGTCGCGGAGCGGTACCTTCGACCTCACGCAGATCAGGGCCCGATGAGGAGAGTCAACGTGAGCAAGTTCGTGCGGCCCGCCGCCGAGGGTGCCGACCCGTTCGGTACGGCGCGTCTGCGGCGTGGGGTCCTGGACGCCTGGGCCACCAGCCCCGCGCGGTTCCGCGAGGACGCCAACGCCGAGGAGGACCTCGTCCTCGGCGGCTACCGGGACCGGCTCGTCGTCGAACTCGCGCAGAACGCCGCCGACGCCGCCGCCCGGGCCGGCGTGCCCGGCCGTCTCCGGCTCACCCTCCGCGACGGGGTCCTCGTCGCCGCGAACACCGGCGCCCCGCTGGACGCGGCCGGCGTCGAGTCGCTGTCCACGCTGCGCGCCTCCGCCAAGCGGGACACCCCCGACCGGGCCGTCGGGCGGTTCGGCGTCGGCTTCGCCGCCGTGCTCGCCGTCACCGACGAGCCCGCCGTCGTCGGCCGGCACGGCGGGGTGCGCTGGTCCCTCGCGGAGGCGCGGGACCTCGCGCAGGACACCGCCCGGCACAGCCCCGGCCTCGGCGACGAGATCCGCCGCCGCGACGGACACGTACCGCTGCTGCGGCTCCCCCTCGCCGCCGAGGGCACCGCCCCCGACCCGTACGACACCGCCGTCATCCTGCCGCTGCGCGACACCGCCGCCGCCGACCTCGCCGAGCGGCTGCTGCACGCCGTCGACGACGCCCTGCTGCTCGCCCTGCCCGGCCTGGAGGAGGTCGTCGTCGAGATCGGCGACGACGCGCCCCGCACCGTGAGCCGCCGCACCGACGGCGACCTCACCGTGGTCACCGACTCCCGCGACGGCGTCACCCGCTGGCGCACCGCCGCCGCGCACGGCGACCTCACCCCCGACCTGCTCGCCGACCGGCCCGTCGAGGAGCGGCTGCGCCCGCACTGGTCGGTCACCTGGGCCGTCCCCGTAGGCTCCGACGGAGCGCCCGCCCGGCCGCGCACCGCCGCCGTCGTGCACGCGCCCACCCCCAGCGACGAGCCGCTCGGCGTGCCCGCCCTGCTCATCGCGTCCCTGCCGCTGGACTCCACCCGCCGGCACGCCGCGCCAGGACCGCTCACCGACTTCCTCGTGCAGCGCGCCGCCGACGCCTACGCCGGACTCCTCGCCGACTGGCGTCCGGTGACCGCCGGCGCCATCGACCTCGTGCCCGGACCGCTCGGCAAGGGCGAGCTGGACGGCGCCCTGCGCGCGGCCATCCTGGAGCGGCTGCCGCGCACCGCCTTCCTGCCGCCCGCCGCCGCGCCCGTCGCCGACGACGACTCCGGGCTGCCCGAGGCGCTGCGCCCGCGCGACGCCGAGATCGCCGAGGGCGCGGGAGCCGACACCGTACGGGTGCTGGCGGAGGTCCTGCCCACGCTGCTGCCCGCCGGTCTGGAACGGCGCGCCGAGCTGCGCACCCTCGGGGTCGCGCGGGTGCCGCTGACCGACGCGATCGACCGGCTCGCCGGCCTGGAGAAGTCCCCCGACTGGTGGCGGCGGCTCTACGACAGCCTCGCCGGCGTCGACCCCGACCGGCTCAGCGGACTTCCCGTGCCGCTCGCCGACGGGCGCACGACGATCGGCCCCCGGCAGGTGCTGCTGCCCACCCCGGACGCGACCCTCGACGCCGGGCTACTCGCCCGGCTCGGCCTGAAGGTCGCCCACCCGGACGCCGCGCACCCGCTCCTGGAGAAGCTGGGCGCGCTGCCCGCGACCCCGCGCGCCGTGCTCACCACCCCGCAGGTGCGGGCCGCCGTCGCCGCGTCCCTCGACGACGAGGGCGGGGTGAACTGGGAGGAGGACTCCCTCGACGCCGACGAACTCGTGGAGGTCGTCCTGACGCTGGTGCGGGACGCGGGCCTGGAGCCCGGCGACGAGCCCTGGCTGGGCGCGCTCGCCCTGCCCGACGAGGACGGCGAACTCTCCCCGGCCTGCGAACTCGTCTTCCCCGGCGGCCCCTTCGCGCAGGTCATGCGGGAGGGCGAGCTGGCCGCCGTGGACGCGGACCTGGCCGGCAAGTGGGGCGAGCAGCCGCTGGCCGCGTGCGGGGTGCTCGTCGACTTCGCGCTGGTGCGGGCCACCGACGTCGTCCTCGACCCGGACGAGCTGGAGCCGCGCGAGAGCGACTACGCGGAGCCGGACGACCCCGGTCTGCTGGACGCCGTCGACGTGTGGGCCGAGGACATCCTCGACCGCTTCCCCGACGCGCCCGTCCCACCCGTCGCCACCGAGATCGTCGCCGTGCGCGACCTGGACCTGGTGGACGACGACCGCTGGCCGCAGGCGCTCGCCCTGCTCTCCCGGCCCCCGCTGCGGGACGCGCTGGTCGAGCCGGTGCGGATCCTGCTCCACGACGGCACCCACGAGACCGTACGGCCGTACACCGCGTGGTGGTTGCGCGGCCACCCCGTGCTCGGCGGGCGCCGCCCGGCCGGACTGCGCGCGGCGGGCGGCGACCCGCTGCTGCGCGGCCTGTACGACGAGGCAGACGCGACCGGCTTCGACGACGAGCAGGTGCTGCGCGCGCTGGGCGTGCGCACATCGGTCGCGGCGCTGCTGGACGAGCCGGGCGGGGCGGCCGAACTGCTGGAGCGCCTCGCCGATCCCGACCGCCCGGTCACGGCGGCCCAGCTGCACGGGCTGTACGGGGCGCTGGCCGAGCTGGACCCCGAGCAGGTGACCCTGCCGGACGAGCTGCGCGCGGTGGCCGACGGGCGGGTGGAGGTGGTGGACGCCTCCGAGGCGGTGGTCGTCGACTCGCCCGACCTGCTGCCGTTCACCGCCGGGGTGCCGCTGCTGCCGGTCCGCCCGGCGCGGGCCGCCGAACTCGCCGAGCTGTTCCAGGTGCGGCGGCTCAGCGAGTCCGTCACCGGGCGGGTGGACTCCGAGGGCACGGAGCACGAGGTGCCGGAGGCGGTGCGGGTCCTGCTGGGGCCGCGGACCCCGGCGTCGTACGTCGAGCACGAGGAGCTCGTCGTGGACGGCGTGGAGATCGACTGGCGGCTCACCGACGACGGGGTGCTGCACGCGGCGACGCTGGAGGGCGTGGCGGCGGGGCTCGCCTGGGCGGCGGGGCAGTGGCCGCGGCGGTTCGAGGTGGCGGCGCTGATGGAGGATCCGTCGCGGACGGAGGAGCTGGCGCGGGACCGGTGGTTCGACTGACCTCGTCCTTGAGCGCCGGGCGGGCTGGAACCAGCCCCTCCGGCGCTTGAGGAGCGGGGTCCGGGGCGGAGCCCCGGGATGGGTCACCGGTCCGTGGGGGTCGCCCCCGACCCCTCGTGCTCCAACTGCTCCAGCTCCCGCGCCAGCGTCTCCGCGTCGTACGGGCCCGTGTGCCGGCGGTTGCCGATGAAGAACGTCGGTGCGCCCTGGACCCCGCTTGCCTCCGCGCTGCGGGCGTCGCGGCGGACGCGTTCGGCGACCCACTCGGACTCGAGGTCGTTGAGGAACTTCTCCATGTCGAGGCCGAGGTCGATGGCGTAGACGACGGTGTCCTCGTACTCCAGCTGGTCCTGGTGCCGGTACAGCAGGTCGTGCATGTCCCAGAAGCGGCCCTGGGCGCCCGCGGCGACCGCCGCCCGTGCGGCCAGTTCGGCGTGCGGGTGGACGTCTGGGAGGGGGAGGTGCCGGAAGACGTAGCGGAAGCGGTCGCCGAAGCGGTTGCGCAGTTCCTTGGTGACGCCGGTGGCGCGGGCGCAGAAGGGGCATTCGAAGTCGCCGTACTCGACCAGCGTGAGCGGCGCGTCGACGGGGCCGAGGATGTGGTCCGTCTCCGGGTCGACCAGGCGGTCCAGATAGCGGGGAAGGTCGGCGTCCGTCTTGCCGCCGAGCATCGTGGAGACGCGGAACGCCAGCCAGCCCAGCAGGGTGGCGATCACCGCCGCGAGCAGCACGCCGACGGTCGCCCGGGCGAGCAGTTCCGGCTCGTCGTCGAAGGCGAGGCCCGCGATCAGCAGGGAGACGGTGAAGCCGATGCCGGACAGGGCCGCGCCGCCCAGGACGTGACCCTGATCCACCCCGGGGGGCAGTTCGCCCAGCCCGAACCGGGTGCCGAGCCGGGTGCCGCCCCAGATGCCGATGAACTTGCCGGCGACGAGACCGACCGCCACGGCCCAGGTGAGCGCGGAGCCCAGCGCGTCGGTGAGGACGCCGCCGCGCAGGTCGACGCCCGCGTTGGCCAGGGCGAACACCGGGACGACGACATAGCTGGACCAGGGGTGCAGATACATCTGGAGGCGTTCGTTGACCGAGACGGCCTTCTGGAGGCCCTTGCGCGCGGTCTTGCCCACGTCCGCGCGGGGCGACTGACGGAACGCGCGGAACAGCCGCGCCGCCTGCTCGACGCCCTCTCGGGACGGCTCGCGCGCGGGGATGAGCAGACCGCCGAGCATGCCGGCGATGGACGCGTGCAGCCCGGCGTTCAGGGTCAGGTACCACATCGCCAGCACGATCAGCACGTACGGGACGGCCGGCCACACGTCGAACCGGGACAGCGCCGACAGGACCGCGCCCAGCAGCAGCGCGCCGATCAGCTCCGGCACCCGGATCGACCCGGAGTAGACGACGCCGATGACGGTGACCGCGACGATGTCGTCGATGACGGTGATCGCCAGCAGGAAGATCCGCAGCTGGGTGGTGAAGCGGGGGCCCACCACGGCGAGCGCGCCCAGCAGGAACGCCGTGTCGGTGCCGATGACGATGCCCCAGCCGTCCGCGGCCTTCGAACCGGGCGCGATCAGCAGGTAGAGCAGCACCGGCATGAGCATGCCGCCGACGCCCGCGAGGCCCGGGATCATGATCCGGCGGCGGTCGTTCAGCGAGCCCACGGACAGCTCGTAGCGGACCTCCAGGCCGATGACGAAGAAGAACAGCGCCATCAGCCCGTCGTTCACCCAGTGCCCGAGGCTCATCGCCAGTTCCGCGTCGCCGATCGCGACGGACGCCTCGGTGTGCCAGAGCGAGAAGTACGACTCCGACCAGCCGGAGTTCGCCCAGATCAGGGCGACGGCCACCGCGAGCAGCATCAGTCCGGAGCTGCCCGCCTCCGTCGCCAGGAACCGGCGCACCGGCGCGGCCAGCTGCGCCGCGAGCTCTCCCCTGCTCGACCGTGTCTGCGACTCGTCGGACTTCTTCCGGGACAGCAGCTTCATGAGGTCTTCCGTCTCCGATCACCTGCGGCAGACTCCCATGGTCACCCACATACCGGGCATATCGCCCGATCGACCCGTCTCAGACGGGGAACCGTCGGTCCACCCAGCGCCAGAGGAACTCCAGCACCACCGCCGCGACCGCCGCGATGCCCACCGCCAGCCACGGCAGCGTCACGCCGACCAGGCGCAGGGCGAAGAAGTCCTGGAGCCAGGGCACGGCCAGGACCACGAGGAACGCGCCGGCCATCGCCGCGACCAGGGCGATCCGCCACCAGGTGTAGGGGCGGGCGATGATCGCCAGCACCCAGATGGAGATCAGGAACAGGGTGAGCGTCGCCGCGCTGGTCTCCGCGCCCAGCGAGCCCGGGCCGCTGTAGTGGCTGCGGGCCAGCAGATACGTGGCGAAGGTGGCCAGCGCCGCCAGCACCCCGCCCGGGACCGCGTACCGCATGACCCGGCGGACGAAGTGCGGCCGCGCCCGCTCCTTGTTGGGGGCGAGGGCGAGGAAGAAGGCGGGGATGCCGATGGTCAGCGTGGACAGCAGGGTCAGATGGCGCGGCAGGAACGGGTACTCCACCCGCGACACCACCACCAGCACCGCCAGCAGCACCGAGTAGACCGTCTTCACCAGGAACAGCGTGGCGACCCGCGTGATGTTGCCGATCACCCGGCGGCCCTCGGCCACCACCGACGGCAGCGTGGCGAAGCTGTTGTTCAGCAGCACGATCTGCGCGACCGCGCGGGTGGCCTCCGAGCCGGAGCCCATCGCCACGCCGATGTCCGCGTCCTTCAGCGCCAGCACGTCGTTCACGCCGTCTCCGGTCATCGCGACCGTGTGGCCCTTCGACTGGAGCGCGCCCACCATGGTCCGCTTCTGCTGGGGCGTGACCCGCCCGAAGACCGTGCCGGCCTCCAGTTCCTCGGCCATGGCCTCCGGCTCGGCGGGCAGCCGGCGCGCGTCCACCGTCGTGCCGGACAGGCCGAGCTTGCCGGCGACCGCCCCGACCGACACCGCGTTGTCGCCGGAGATCACCTTGGCGCCGACGTCCTGCTCCTCGAAGTAGCGCAGGGTGTCGGCGGCGTCGGGCCGCAGCCGCTGCTCCAGCACCACCAGCGCGACCGCCCGCAGGCCGTCCACGGCGGCCGGGTCGTCGACGGCGACCTCCTCGCGGGCCCGCGCGAGCAACAGCACCCGCAGGCCTTCCCGGTTCATCCGCTCGGTCTCTCCCAGCGCCGGGTCGTCGTGGGGGAGCAGCACGTCCGGGGCGCCCAGCAGCCAGGTGACCGGGCGTCCGTCACCCTCGTCGAGGGTCGCGCCGCTGTACTTGCGGGCCGAGGAGAAGGGCAGGGTGTCGGTGAGCCGCCAGTCGGTGGTGTCCGGACAGGCCTCGATGATCGCCTGGAGCGACGCGTTCGGCCGGGGGTCCGCCGAGCCCAGCTCGCCCAGCACCTTCCGTACGTACGTCTCGTCCGCGTCGCCCAGCACCCGCAGCTCGGTGACGTCCATGCCGCCCTCGGTGAGCGTGCCGGTCTTGTCCAGGCACACCGTGTCCACCCGGGCCAGGCCCTCGATCGCGGGCAGCTCCTGCACCAGGCACTGCTTGCGGCCCAGCCGGATCACACCGATCGCGAAGGCGACCGAGGTGAGCAGCACCAGCCCCTCCGGCACCATCGGCACGATCCCGCCGACCGTGCGGGCGATCGAGTCCTTCAGCTCGTTGTGCTTGACCACGAGCTGGCTGACGACCAGGCCGATCGCGGTCGGCACCATCATCCACGTGACGTACTTGAGGATCGTGGAGATGCCGCTGCGCAGCTCGGAGTGGACGAGGGTGAAGCGGGACGCCTCCTCGGCGAGCTGAGCCGCGTAGGCCTCGCGGCCCACCCGGGTCGCCTGGAAGGAGCCGCCGCCCGCGACGACGAAGCTGCCGGACATCACCGGGTCGCCGGGCCGCTTCACCACCGGGTCGGCCTCACCGGTGAGCAGCGACTCGTCGATCTCCAGGTTGTCCGCCTCGACGACCACCCCGTCGACGACGACCTTGTCCCCCGGCCCGATCTCGATGAGGTCGTCCAGCACGATCTCGGACGTGCCGATCTCGGCGGACACCCCGTCCCTGCGCACCGTCGGCCGCACCTCGCCGATCAGCGCGAGCGAGTCCAGCGTCTTCTTCGCCCGCCACTCCTGGACGATCCCGATGCCGGTGTTGGCGAGGATGACGTAGCCGAACAGGCTGTCCTGGAGCGGTGCGACGATCAGCATGATCACCCAGAGCACGCCGATGATCGCGTTGAACCGGGTGAAGACGTTCGCACGGACGATGTCCCAGAGTGACCGGCTGCTGCGTACGGGGACGTCGTTGACCTGTCCGCGCGCCACCCGCTCGGCCACTTCCGCCGAGGTCAGTCCGGTCGCCGGCGACGTGGCCGTGGCAGGCCGGACGTCCTCGGTCCGGTCGCCCGCATCGAGATGCGTCATGCATTCGACGGTACGTGCGGATCCGGTGCTTCACCCGCTGGGGCGGGGAAGTTCCGACCAGGGGAGGACGGCCGTCCCACCGGTCTCCTACCGCGGTGGTAGTTCCGTCAACTTCCGTCTCAGGGTGCCGGGTTGGCGTGAATCAGTCGGTGTGCGCGGCGGAGGCGCGGCCCGCCTTTGCGTCGGCCTCCTCGGCCCGCGCACGCTTGATCGCGGCGTCGCGCCTGCGCACGTACCAGATGCCGATCAGGCCGAGACCGCCGCCGGCCAGGCAGGTCCACACCCACCAGGCGTGCCCGTGCTCGTCGAACCAGCCGTAGAACGGCAGCTGCACCAGGAAGAGGACGAACCAGACGATCGTGCCGCCGGTGATGGTGGCGACCACGGGGCCCTCCAGGGGCTCCGGCGCCTCGTGCTTGGGGGTCCACTTCGCCATGCGGACAGCTTACGAGGAGCGTCGGGGGCGTGGCGCCCCGCGTCGGGCGGCCCTCGCTCCCGCGCCGGGTGAGCCCCGCGATGGTGCGGGAATCACACCGGCCGCAGGCGGTCTACGCGCGGAGATGGTGTCGGGGGCGTTATATGTTCATACTGAATCCGTTTGCCTCTGACCGCTTTTATTCGTAGAAAACACCAAAGGCTCGGCTCCGGGGGAGCCCGCCGGTGATGAGGTCCCTGCACATGTCCACGTCGGCCCCCGCCAAGGCGCCCACCCCCGAGCAGCCGGGGTCCGGTGCCGCGTCCGGCGCCCTCGACCGCTACTTCCGGATCACCGAGCGCGGCAGCACCCTGTCCCGCGAGATCCGGGGCGGTTTCGCCACCTTCTTCGCGATGGCGTACATCATCGTGCTCAACCCGATCATCCTGGGCAGCGCGAAGGACATGTACGGCAACCAGCTGGACAACGGCCAGCTGGTCACCGCGACCGCCCTGACCGCCGCGTTCACCACGCTGCTCATGGGCGTCATCGGCAACGTCCCCATCGCCCTGGCCGCCGGCCTCGGCGTGAACTCGGTGGTCGCGCTGCAGCTCGCGCCCCGCATGTCCTGGCCGGACGCCATGGGCATGGTGGTGCTGGCCGGATTCGTGGTGATGCTCCTGGTCGCCACCGGCCTGCGCGAGCGCGTGATGAACGCCGTGCCCCACGGCCTGCGCAAGGCCATTGCCATCGGCATCGGCCTGTTCATCATGCTGATCGGGCTCGTCGACTCCGGCTTCGTCTCCCGCATCCCGGACGCCGCCCAGACCACCGTCCCGCTCCAGCTCGGCGCCGACGGCCACCTCAACGGCTGGCCGGTGCTGGTCTTCGTGCTCGGCGCGCTGCTCACGCTGGCGCTGATCGTGCGCAAGGTGCCCGGCGCGATCCTCGTCTCGATCGTCGTGATGACCGTCGTCGCGGTCGTGATCAACGCCGTCGCCGACGTGCCCTCCTGGGGTCTGACCTCGCCCGAGTGGCCCGGCAACCCGGTCGCCACGCCCGACTTCGGCCTGATCGGCCAGGTCAGCCTGTTCGGCGGATTCTCCAAGGTCGGCGTGCTGACCGGCGTGCTGTTCGTCTTCACCGTGCTGCTGTCGTGCTTCTTCGACGCGATGGGCACGATCATGGGCGTCTCGGACGAGGCCAAGCTCACCGACGGCGAGGGCCAGATGCCCGGCATCAACAAGGTGCTGTTCATCGACGGCGTCGCCGTCGCGGCGGGCGGCGCCAGCTCCTCCTCCGCGACCACCGCGTTCGTCGAGTCCACCGCCGGTGTCGGCGAGGGCGCGCGGACGGGCTTCGCCAGCGTCGTCACCGGCGGCCTGTTCGCCGTGGCGCTGTTCCTCACGCCGATCGCCACCATGGTTCCGTCCCAGGCGGCCACCCCCGCGCTGCTCGCGGTGGGCTTCCTGATCCTGGCCAACGGGATCAAGGAGATCGACTGGGCGGACCACACCATCGCGATCCCGGCCTTCATCACGATGGTGATGATGCCGTTCACCTACTCGATCACCAACGGCATCGGGATGGGCTTCCTCACCTTCGTGGCGCTGCGCCTCGCGGCGGGCCGCGGCAAGGAGGTCCCGACGGCGATGTACGTGGTGGCGGCGGTCTTCGGCTTCTACTACCTGATGCCGGCGCTGGGTCTGACCTGATCCCCGCCGGGGGAGCGCGGGATCAGGTGACCCCGTAGAACTTCTCCGTCTCCTCGACGGCGGCGCGGAAGCGCTGGTCGAAGTCATCGCGCATGAGCGTCCGGACGACATAGTCCTGGACGCTCATGCCGCGTTTGGCGGCATGGTCGCGGAGCCGTTCGAGCAGTTCATGGTCTATCCGCAGGCTGAGCACGTCGGTCCCCATGCCCACGAGAGTCGCCGCACCTCACGGTGCGGCGCGTGGCATTTCATGCATCGATCACTCATATGGGTGATCTCCGCCGGGGGCTGTCTTGATTTCGGCCCGCCCCTGGGCGGTGCTGCTGAGGCGGGCGTGGCGCGGCTCACGGGCGGGGCGCGCCGTACCGGGTGGTCCTTAGCCAGAGTAATGAGTTACGCTAAAGAACATGCCGGACCTCAGCCATGGCGACGACGCCGCCGCCGTGAACGCCCTTCGCTCCGCCGTGATGCGGCTCTCCCGCCGCCTCAAGCACCAGCGGGTCGACGAGTCGCTCAGCCCCACCGAGATGTCGGTGCTCGGCACCCTGGCACGCTGCGGCAGTGCCACCCCGGGCGAGCTCGCCCGCAAGGAACACGTCCAGCCGCCGTCGATGACCCGCATCGTGGCGCTGCTGGAGGCCAAGGGCCTGGTCAGGCTCGAGCCGCACCCCGACGACCGGCGTCAGAAGGTCGTCACGCAGACCGAGCGGGCCGAGGCGATGCTCGAGGAGAGCCGGCGCAAGCGCAACGCGTTCCTCGCCACGCTGGTCGAGGAGCTCGACGAGGACGAGTGGGCGACCCTGCGCGCCGCCGCCCCCGTGCTGGAGAAACTGGCGCACATCTGACCACCCCCGGCAGTCACAGGAGGCGAACCTTTTGAGTACGGGATCCGGAGCAGCTTCCGCCCCCGCACCTGACCCCTACGACACCAAGACCGCCCTCGACGCCCCCGCCCGCAAGAACTCCATGTTCTCCTCGCTGAGGATCAGGAACTACCGCCTGTTCTTCCTCGGCCAGGTCGTCTCCAACATCGGCACCTGGATGCAGCGCATCGCCCAGGACTGGCTGGTGCTCAGCCTCACCGGCTCCTCGGCCGCCGTCGGCATCACCACGGCGCTGCAGTTCCTGCCGATGCTGCTGTTCGGGCTCTACGGAGGGGTCCTCGTCGACCGGCTGCGCAAGCGGCCCACCCTGATGGTCACCCAGACCGCGATGGCGCTCACGTCGATCGCGCTCGCCGTCCTCACCCTGACCGGCCTCGTCGAGGTGTGGCACATCTACGTCGCCGCCCTCGCCCTCGGCTTCGCGACCGTCGTCGACAACCCCGCCCGCCAGTCGTTCGTGTCCGAACTGGTCGGCCCCGGACAGCTGCAGAACGCGGTCAGCCTGAACTCCGCGAACTTCCAGTCCGCCCGGCTGGTCGGCCCCGCCGTCGCGGGTCTGCTGATCACCGGAGTCGGCACCGGCTGGGCCTTCCTGCTGAACGGCCTGTCCTTCATCGCGCCGCTGACCGGCCTGATGCTGATGCGTGCCCGTGAGCTGCACCCCGTCGAGCGCGCCCCGCGCGGCAAGGGCCAGCTCCGCGAGGGCCTGCGCTACGTGGCCGGACGGCCCGACCTGCTCTGGCCGATCGTGCTGGTCGGCTTCATGGGCACGTTCGCCTTCAACTTCCCCGTCTACCTGTCGGCCTTCGCCGACGACGTGTTCCACGGGGACGCGGGCGTCTACAGCATGTTCAACACGTTGATGGCGGTCGGCTCCGTCTCCGGCGCCCTGCTCGCCGCCCGGCGCGGCACGGCCCGGCTGCGGCTGCTGATCATGGCCGCGCTGGCCTTCGGCGCGCTGGAGATCCTCGCCGCCGCGGCGCCCGAGCTGTGGATGTTCGCACTGATCATGGTGCCGCTGGGCCTGGTGTCGATGACGGTCAACGTCACCACCAACACCAGCCTGCAGATGTCCACCGACCCGTCGGTGCGGGGCCGCGTCATGGCCCTGTACATGATGGTGTTCCTCGGCGGCGCCCCCGTCGGCGCGCCCATCGTCGGCTGGGTCACCGACACCTACGGCGCCCGCCTCGGCTTCGCGGCCGGCGGCGCGATCGCGATGACCGCTGCGGCCGTCATCGGCCTGATCCTGGCCCGCGCGGGCGGCCTGCGCCTCGCGGTCCACTGGCACCACGGCCACCCGGTCGTCCGCTTCGTCCCCCGCGACCACCCGAAGGCCCTGGCCCCGGCGGCGTGAGCCGCCGGGCCCTGGCCCGTCATCAGCCGCGGGGGAAGTCGTCGGTGGTGAGGATGAGGCCGACGGCCGTCCTGGTCAGGTCGATCTCGATGCCGAAGTCGAAGCACACGCTGCCGTGGTACTTCAAGTCGAGCGTGAGCTCATCGCCGCTCTCGGCCATCTCGATCCTGTCTTCGAGCGACGGTCATCGTGGCGGTCCTCCCCGGCCGACGCTCGATGCGTACAGCCGCGCAGAACAACGATACGCACGGCGACCAGGGCACGCGGGACACTGGAGGCATGAGACTCTTCGCCGCCGTGCTGCCGCCCGAGGACGTGATCGGGGCGCTGGACGCCGAGGTGGGCGGGCTGCGGGCGCTGGGCGGGGGTGACCGGCTGCGGTGGACCGAGCGGGCCGGGTGGCACTTCACGCTCGCGTTCTACGGCGAGGTGGACGACGACACCGTGCCCGAGCTGACCGCCCGGCTGGGGCGGGCGGCGGCGCGGACCGAGCCGTTCCCGCTGGCGCTGTCCGGCGGCGGCCAGTTCGGCCGGGGGCGCGCGCTGTGGACCGGGGCGTCGGGCGACCTGCACACCATGCGGCTGCTGGCCGAGCGCTCCGAGGCGGCCGGCCGCAAGGCGGGCATCGAGATGGACGAGCACCGGCGCTACCAGGCCCATCTGACCGTGGCGCGCAGCCGCGACGCCGTGGACGTACGGCCGTACCTCGCGGCGCTGGACGACTTCCGCAGCCGCACCTGGATCGTGGAGGAGCTGGTGCTGGTGCGCAGCCACCTGCCCAGGTCGGGCGTTCCGGGCGAGCAGCCCCGTTACGAGGCGGTCGCCCGCCGGGCACTCGGCGCGGCCGGTTAGGCTCGACGGCGTGGACCCGAAGACCCGGAACCGGATCATGGCCGGTGCGCTTGTGCTGATGTTCGTCGTGGTGGCCCTGGCGGCGGCGCTCGGTAGGTAGCGCCGCCGCCGGGCCGTCACGGCCTGTCCGCCGTCACCAGGCGAAGGCCTCCGGGGACGGACCCGGGCCCGGGAAGATCTCGTCCAGCGAGGCCAGCAGCTCCTCGCCCAGCTCCAGCTCCAGCGCGCGCAGCGCCGAGTCGAGCTGCTCGCGCGTGCGCGGGCCGACGATCGGGCCGGTCACCCCGGGACGGGTGAGCAGCCAGGCCAGCGCCGCCTCGCCCGGCTCCACGCCGTGCTTCTCCAGCAGGTCCTCGTACGCCTGGATCTGCTTGCGCGCCGCCGGGTCGGCCAGGGTGTCCGCGGCCCGACCGGAGGCGCGGCGGCCGCCCTGGGCCTCCTTCTTGATGACCCCGCCCAGCAGACCGCCGTGCAGCGGCGACCAGGGGATGACCCCCAGCCCGTACTCCTGCGCGGCCGGGATCACCTCCATCTCCGCGCGCCGCTCGGCGAGGTTGTACAGGCACTGCTCGCTGACCAGTCCGATGGTCCCGCCGCGCCGGGCGGCGGTCTCGTTGGCCTGGGCGATCTTGTAGCCGGGGAAGTTCGACGAGCCGACGTAGAGGATCTTGCCCTGCTGGATCAGGACGTCGATCGCCATCCAGATCTCGTCGAACGGGGTGGCCCGGTCGATGTGGTGGAACTGGTAGAGGTCGATGTGGTCGGTCCCCAGGCGCCTCAGCGAGGCGTCCACCGCGCGCCTGATGTTCACCGCGGACAGCTTGTCGTGGTTGGGCCACGCCTCGCCGTCCGGGCCCATGTTGCCGTACACCTTGGTGGCGAGGACGACCTTGTCGCGGCGGTCCCCGCCCTTGGCGAACCAGCTGCCGATGATCTCCTCGGTGCGGCCCTTGTTCTCACCCCACCCATAGACGTTGGCGGTGTCGAAGAAGTTGATGCCGGCGTCGAGCGCCGCGTCCATGATGGCGTGGCTGTCGGCCTCGTCGGTCTGCGGACCGAAGTTCATCGTCCCGAGAACGAGCCGGCTGACCTTGAGTCCTGTGCGTCCGAGCTGCGTGTACCTCATGGACGTCCAGCCAACGTGTTGGAGTGCGCTCCATGCAAGCGCTTCACGCGTCAGGCGTCGGAAGCGGTCCGGCCAGGACGGTCAGGACGGCTTGTACGGCCCGCCCAGCGACCACTCCTGCCACATCGCCTCGGCGAACGCCCCCGCGATCTTGTGCTCGCCGCTCTCGTTGGGGTGCGTGCCGTCGTAGGTGTCCACATGGAAGTCGTACGTCGCCGGCGGCGGGACGAGCAGCAGCGGGGAGGCCGCCGTGTCCAGGTCGGCGACCGTCTCGCCCAGCAGCGTGTTGAACCGGGCGACCTGCCCCGCGAACGTCTCGTCCGCGTCCACCCGGATGTTGCGGACCACCGGCATCACCGCCATCCGCACCTTCGGGCGGGCCGCGCGTGCCTCGGCGACGAACGCGCGGACGTTGTCCGCGGTCTGTTCGGCGTTGGTGTAGAAGCCCAGGTCGATCAGGCCCAGCGACACCAGCAGCACGTCCGCGCGGCAGGACCGCACCGCGTCGCCGATCAGCGGCGCCATGTGGCACCAGCCCTCACCCCAGCCGGCCAGGTGCGCCCGGGGGAAGTCGGGGTCGGCGTACGCGTACGAGGTGGGGGCGTCCGTGGACGGGTCGTGCAGCGTCTCGCGGGGGCCGACCAGCGTGAAGGGGCCGCCGTACGCGGTGCACAGGTGCTGCCACAGGCGGTAGCGCCAGGTGTGTTCACCCGCGCTCCCGATCGTCATCGAGTCACCTACGGGCATGAACCTGAGCACCCGATCATCATGGTGGATCAGCGCGTTCGACGCGATGTGAGCCCCGACACCCGCACCCAAGCGTCCTTGCTGATGGCAGTCTTGGCTCATGCGCAGACCCTTCGCCCTGCTCGCCGCGACCCTGCTGACGGCCGCGCTCGCCGTGCCCGCCTCCGCCGCCGACAACGACGACGGGGACGAGGGGTTCACGATCAACGACCCGCGCATCACCGAGTCCAGCGGGCTCGCCGCCTCCCGGCAGCACCCGGGCGTCTACTGGACCCACAACGACAGCGACGACGGCCCCTACCTCTACGCCGTCGACGGCAGCACCGGAGACACCGTCGCCCGCCTCACCCTCACCGGCATCGGCACGCCCCGCGACGTCGAGGCGATCTCCGTCGGCCCCGGCAACCGCCTCTTCGTCGCCGACACCGGAGACAACCTCGGCGGCACCTGGCCGTACGTGTGGATCTACGAACTCCCCGAGCCGAAGCGTCTCCAGGACGCGACCGTGCAGGCCACGCAGTACGTGGTGAAGTACTCCGACGGCCCGCGCGACGCCGAGGCGATGGTCGTCCACCCGAAGACCGGGCGGGTGTACCTCATCGACAAGCACGAGGACGGCGGGCACCTCTACGAGGGCCCGGCGAAGCTCTCACCGGAGGGCGACAACGTCTTCAGGCCCATCGCCCCCGTCGAACTGTGGACCACCGACGCCGCGCTCTCCCCGGACGGCCAGGACCTCGCGGTGCGCGGCTACTTCGGCGGCATCCACTACGCCTGGAACGGCGGCAAGTTGCAGCGCAAGGACCGGCTGAGCGTGCCGCTCCAGGGGCAGGGCGAGTCGGTGACCTACTCGGCCGACGGCTCCCGGCTGCTGTTCGGCAGCGAGGGGGAGCAGAGCGGCGTGGTGAGCCGCCCGGCGCCCGGCGCGGACGAGGAGGGCGGCTCCAGCGGCGGCTCCGGCTCCCGCGCGGACGGCGGCGCCGGCGCCGCCGGGGACGGGGACACCGCGAAGGTCGGAGGAGCGCTGGCGGTCGCCCTGGTGGTCGCGGCCCTGTTCGGGCTGAGCAGGCGCCGGCGGCGCAGGGGCTGAACGGGGCCCGCTGCGCGCAGAGGACGACGAAGGGCGCCCGGTGGATCACCACCGGGCGCCCTTTCACGTGAGCAGGACTACAGCTGCTCGATGACGTAGTCGACGCACTTCGTCAGGGCCTCGACGTCCGACGGGTCGATCGCCGGGAACATCGCGACGCGGAGCTGGTTGCGGCCCAGCTTGCGGTAGGGCTCGGTGTCGACGATGCCGTTGGCGCGGAGGACCTTGGCGACGGCGGACGCGTCGACCTCGTCGGTGAAGTCGATCGTGCCGATGACAGCCGAGCGCTTCGCCGGGTCGGTGACGAACGGGTTGGCGTACTTGATGTCCTCGGCCCAGCCGTACAGCGTGCGGGCGGAGGTCGCGGTGCGGCGGACCGCCCAGTCCAGGCCGCCCTGGCCGTTGATCCACTCCAGCTGCTGGTTCAGCAGGAAGAGGGTGGCGAGCGCCGGGGTGTTGTACGTCTGGTTCTTGCGGGAGTTGTCGATCGCCGTCGGCAGCGAGAAGAACTCCGGGACGTGCCGGCCGCTCGCGTGGATCCGCTCGGCGCGCTCGATCGCGGCCGGGGAGAACACGCCGATCCACAGGCCGCCGTCGGAGGCGAAGGACTTCTGCGGGGCGAAGTAGTAGACGTCCGTCTCGGCGATGTCGACCGGGAGGCCGCCCGCGCCGGAGGTGGCGTCCACCAGGACCAGCGCGCCCTCGTCGGCGCCGGCGACGCGCTTGACCGGCATGGCGACGCCGGTGGAGGTCTCGTTGTGGGTGAGGGCGTACACGTCGACGCCCGCCGCGGCGACCGCCTCCGGGTGCGTGCCCGGGTCGGCGGAGATGACGTCCGGGTCGGCCAGCCACGGGGCGAGCTTGGCGGCCTTGGCGAACTTGGAGCTGAACTCGCCGAAGCTGAGGTGCTGCGACTTGTTCTCGATCAGGCCGTGGGTCGCGATGTCCCAGAACGCGGTGGACCCGCCGTTGCCGAGGATGACCTCGTAGCCGTCGGGGAGCTGGAACAGCTCGCGGATGCCCTCACGCACCTGGCCGACCAGGTTCTTCACCGGCGCCTGGCGGTGGGAGGTGCCCAGCAGGGAGGTGCCGGTCGCGGCCAGCGCGTCCAGCGCTTCCGTCCGCACCTTGGAGGGACCCGCACCGAAACGACCGTCGGCGGGCTTGATGTCAGCAGGAATCCGGATCTCAGCCACGAGCGGAGCCTAGCGGCTGGGGGAAACACGGGCGCAATCTCGTCCGTCCGCTGAGACGCGTCGCTGAGACACGTCACCGGGACGGGTGGCGGACGGTCCGGGGGGAGGGGCGTCCGCCACCCGCGTCTCTCACCCGCCGAGCGTCACCGGCAGCTCGTACAGGTCGTTCTGGGTCACCACGGGCTTGTTGCGCAGCTCACTCGCCGGCACCGCCAGGTCCAGCTTCGGGAAGCGCGCGTACAGCGCCGGCAGGGCGACGCCCGCCTCCAGGCGGGACAGCGCGGCGCCGGGGCAGACGTGCGGGCCGTGCCCGAAGGAGATGTGCCGGTTGGGGCTCTCCCGGGTGATGTCGAAGACGCCGGCCGTCGGCCCGTGCGCCTGCTCGTCCCGGCCGATCGCCGCGTACGACACGATCAGCGCGTCCCCGGCGGGCAGCACCTTGTCCCCGACGGGGACGTCCTCGGTGGCGAACCGGATCAGCACGTGCGAGGTCGGTGTGGACCAGCGCAGCGTCTCCTCGACCACCGCCGGCCAGTCGGCCTTCCCCGACAGCACCAGCTCCCGCTGGTCGGGGTGGGTGGAGAGGTTGACCACCGCGTTGACGATCAGGGAGATCGTGGTCTCGTGCCCGGCCGCCACCATCAGCTGGAGCGTGGCGACGATCTCCTCGTCCGTGAGCCGGTCGCCGTCCTCCGACGCCTGGATCAGCGCCGACGTCAGGTCGTCGCCCGGGTTCTCCCGCTTGGCCGCGACCGTCTCGGCCATGATCCCGGCCAGCTCGGTGAGCGTGGCGACGACCTCCTCGGGCGGGGTCTGCGTGGAGAAGAACTTCTCGAACAGCTCCTTCAGCCGCGGCAGCCGCTCCTCCGCCAGCCCCATCAGGTCGGCGATCACGTACATCGGCAGCGGATAGGCGAACACCGCCTTCAGGTCCACGCTGTCGCCGGGCTGCGCGGCCACCTGGTCGAGCAGGGACTCCGTCAGCTCCGTGATCCGGCCCCGCATCCGCTCCACCCGTCTGGGGGTGAGCGCCTGGGCGACCAGGGTGCGCAGCCGCCGGTGGTCGGCGCCGTCCACGGTGAGCATGGAACGCGGCGGGTTCGCCAGCCCGATCAGCGGCCAGTCCGGGGCTATCTCCCCGCGCTGCCAGGCGCCCCAGACGTTGATGTCCTTCACCAGCCGCGGGTCGGTCAGCAGCTTCTTCGCCTCGGCGTGATGCGTCACCGCCCACACGTCCACGCCGCCCGGCAGGGTCACGGCGGCCAGCGGTCCGGCGGCCCGCAGCGCGGCGCTCTCGCCGTCCAGGTCGGAGACGAACGGGTCGAGGGGGATGCGGGTCTCTTCGGTGTCGGTCGCGGTGAGGTCCGTACCAGCCGTCATGCGAGCGAGCCTCCAAGGGCGGGGGTGGGTGTGAAGGTGACCGGGAGCTCGGACAGGCCGCGCAGCCAGGGCGACGGGCGGCGGGTCAGGGAGGAGGCCGGCACGGCCAGGTCGATGTCCGGCAGCCGGTCCAGGACCACCTCGATGCCGGTCCGGGCGATCACCTCGGCGATCTCCTGCGCCGGGAACGGGCAGCGGTGCTCCCCGTGACCGAAGGAGAAGTGCGCGCCGTTGCCGCCGGTGAGCGAGCCGTCGGTGCGCACCTGCGGGTCGGAGTTGGCGCCCTGGAGGCCCAGCAGCACCATGTCGCCGGCCCGGATGCGGCGCCCGCCGAGCTGCGTGTCGCGCGACGTCCACCTCGCCGCCACGTTCTGCGTCGGGGTGTCCTCCCACAGCACCTCGTTCATCGCCTCGGCGACGCTGTTGCGGCCGCCGAACAGCGAGGCCGCGAACCGGGAGTCGGTGAGCATCAGGTGCAGCGAGTTGCCGATCCAGTCCGCGGTCGGCTGATGCCCGGCCGCCATCATCACCATCAGGTCCTGGACGATCTCCTCGTCCGTGAACCCCGAGGTGTCGGCGAGCATCCGGGAGGCGACGTCCTGAGCGGGCTCCTTGCGCCGCTCGGCCACCAGCTCCGTCATCGACGTGAACAGGTGCGTCTGCCCTGCGAGCGCCCGCTCCCGTCCGTCGATCATGTCGTTGAGCGCGGTGACCAGCGCGGGACCCTTGTCGTCGGGGAACCCGTACAGCCGGGCCAGCACCCGCACCGGCAGCAGCATCGCGAACTCGCCGATGATGTCGGCGGAGCCGCGCGGGCAGATCGCGTCGATCAGCTCGTCCGCGAACCGCTCGGAGTGGCCGCGCAGTTCGGTCGGGTCGACCGCCTCCAGCGCGTTCCCCAGCATCGCGGCCCGCTCCCGGTGCCGCTCGCCGACGGTGTAGAGGATGGAGGGCTGACGGCGGCCGATCATCGGCAGCAGCGGCCAGTCGTCGGGGATGTTCCCCCACTGGTTCCACAGCTCGGAGTCGCGGCTGAACAGCACCGGGTCGCCGGTGACCTGGTGCAGCTCGCGGTAGCCGAGGACCAGCCAGGCGGGCGCGTCGCCGTCGAGCACGACCGGCACCACGCTGCCGTGCTCACGGCGCAGCTCGCGGTAGACGCGGGCCGGGTCGTCCTGCAGCAGGGGGCCGCTGAACGGGACGGCGTCGGGGACGGAGGCGGGACTCACACCAGCTCCTGACGGGAGGCTCGGGCCTGATCGGCGTACAGCTCCTTGATGTGCTCCACCAGCGTGATCAGCACGATCTTGCTGGACTCGCGGGACCGCGCGTCGCAGTTCACCAGCGGCACGTGCGGGTCCAGGTCGAGCGCCTCGCGGATCTGACCCGGGGTGAACGTGGGTCCGCCGAAGTCGTTGCAGGCCACGATGAACGGCGTGCCGTGCCGCTCCAGCCGGTCGATGGCGTACCAGGAGTCGTCGATGCGCCGCGTGTCGACCAGCACCACCGCGCCGAGCGTGCCGGAGAACAGCCGGTCCCACAGGAACCAGAACCGCTCCTGCCCCGGCGCGCCGAACAGGTACAGCACGTTGCGCTCGTCCAGGGTGATGCGGCCGAAGTCGAAGGCGACGGTGGTCGCGGTCTTGCCGCGCACCCCCTTGAGGTCGTCGACGCCCTCGCCGGCCTGGGTCATCGTCTCCTCGGTGTTGAGGGGACGGATCTCGCTGACGGAGCGGACCATCGTCGTCTTGCCGGCGCCGAAGCCGCCCACGACCACGATCTTCAGTCCGTTGTCGGCCGACGCGCCCAGCGGGGTGCGCGTCTCGGACGCCACCGGCGTCTCAGAGGTTGCGGAGTCCAACGAGCACCTGCTCCAGGATGTCGGGGTCGGGTACGGCGGCCTTGCGGGGGTGACGGGCGCTGACCCGGCCCGCCGCGAGGAGGTCGGACAGCAGGATCCGGGTGATGCTCACCGGCAGCTTCAGCTCGGCCGCGATCTCCACGACCGCCGTGGGCCGCCCGGTGAGCCGCAGGATCGCCGCGTGCTCCGACTGCATGCCGGGCACCGGGTCGCACTCGGCGACGACCAGGGTCACCAGGTCGAACGGGTTGTCCGGCCCGGACCGGCTGCGCCCCCCGGTGAGGGTGTACAGCCGGTCGGGCGCGTCGTCCCTGCCGGGCCGGCTCATGAGCTGCGCGGCGGCGCGGTCAGGTGCTCGCCGAGCTGCTCCACCAGCTCGCTCATGTTGTGCCCGACGAGCCCGGCGTCCGCGTCCTCCGTGGTGACGACGGCCAGGTGCGCGCCCTGGCCGGCCTCCACGATGAACAGCACGCCGCCGTAGAACTCGGTCATCGCCGAGCGCACCCCGCCGGTGCCGTCGCCGAACTCGACGGACGCGCCGTGCGACAGCGACTGGATGCCGGCCGCGATGGCGGCGAGCTGGTCGGCCTGGTCGTTGGAGAGCTCGGTCGTGCGGCACAGTTTCAGGCCGTCACGGGACAGCACGAGCGCGTGGCGCGCGCCCGGCGTGCGCTCCAACAGGCCCTCGATGAGCCAGGTGAGCTTTTCGTCCGCGGTGGTCGTGCCGGTCATGAGGTGGTGTCGCCTTCCGAAGTCACGGGGGTGGGCTGAGGTGCGGTCTCGGGGTCGGGGGTGGTCTCGCGGGCCGGGGGGACGCCCGCGTCGGGGTCGGCCGTGTCGTCCGGGGTGGGGGTCCGCACGGCCTGGCGGAAGCTGCTGAAGCGTGCGGTGCGGGCCCGGGTCTCCTCGGCCGTGGGCGCGGGCCGGGACTCCGCTCCACGGCTTCCGGCGCCCGCCCGGCGCTCCGCGTCGGCGAGGGTGCGGCCACGGCGCCGGCGGGCACCAGCGCGGCGCGTCACCGTCGCCGGACGCGGAGGCGTGGACGGGCACCGGGTCGGCGTCCACGTCACCGCCGGAACGGGCGGCGGCGTAGGAGGGGGCGGGGAGGACGGCGGCGCGGGCCGGGGCGGCCGGGCGCTCCGTCTCCGGGGAGGCGGGGGAGGCGGCGGTGTCGCCGGTGGCGCCGTGGCGGGGCTCGGGCTCGGTGGCCTCGCGGGTCACGGAGCGGCGCTGGGGGAGGACCAGGGGCGCGTCCTCGGCGGCCGGCGCCTTGTCGTCGGCGGCGGACGGCTGGTCGTCCTCCGTGCCGGACGACTCCGCGCCGCGCGTGCCGGAGGGGCCCGTCGGGGCGTCGGGCTCCGCGTCGCTCGTGCCGGACGGCATCGCGGCCTTCGCGGCGGACGGCACCCCGGCGGAGGCCTCCCGCTCCTTCGCGGCCGCCGGCTTCACCGCCGCGGTCGGGGTGCGGGCGGCAGCCCCGTTCGCCGCCGGTTCCGTGACCGGCCGCAGGGGCGCCGCGTCCGCCGGTACGAGGATGTCCTGCGGCAGCAGCACCAGTACGCCCGTGCCGCCGCGCGCGGAGGGCCGGTACGACACCCGCAGCCCGTACCGCCGGGCCAGCCGGCCGACGACCGCGAGACCCAGCCGGGTGCCGGTGAGACCGCCCAGCTCGGTCGACTCGCCGGTGACGGCCCGCTCGGCGCGCCGCAGCTGCGCCTCGCCCATCACCAGGCCGCTGTCCTCCACGGACACGATGACACCGGCCGGGACCTCCTCCACGTAGACGTGGACCTCGGCGGTCGGCGGTGAGAAGTTCGCGGCGTTGTCGAGGAGTTCGGCGAGCGCGTGCATCACGCCCTCGGCGGCGTGACCCGCGACGGAGGTGTCGCTGGCGGAGTGGACGCGGACCCGCTGGTAGCCGGCGATGCGGCCCATCGCGCCGCGCAGGATCGACTCCATCGGGATGGGGCGGGCCCAGCGACGGCCGGAGCGGGCGCCGGTGAGGACGGCGACGGAGTCGGCGAGACGGCCCGCCTGGGCGGTGCGGTGGTCGAGGTGGAGCAGGTCGGCGAGGACCTCCTCGTCGTGGTGCTTCTCCTCCATCGCGCGCAGGTCGGCGAGCATGCCGGTGGCCAGCGCCTGCATCCGTCCGGCCGCGTTGGCGGTGGCGGCGAGGGCGGACGCGCGGGCGCCCTCGGCCTCCCGCAGCCGGGTGGTGAGCCGCGCGTTCTCCCCGGCCAGGCGGATCCGCTCGCGCGCCAGGCGGTCGCGCTCCTCCTCCAGCCGTTCCCGCTCCTCGGTGTGCTCGCCGGTGAGCTTGGCCAGTTCGTCGGCGTGCTGGGCGGTGAGCCGGTCCAGTTCGGCGGTGTGCCGTTCCGCGGACCGGGCCAGCTCCGCGGTGTGCGCGTCGTCGGCCCGGGTGCGTTCCTCGGCCCGCTCCTGCGCCAGCCGGGCCAGTTCGGCCGCGTGCTGCTCGGCGAGCCGGTCGCGCTCGTCGGCCAGCGCCTCGGCGAGATGGGCCCGCTCCTGGTCCAGCTCGGCGGACAACCGGGCGCGCTCACGGGTGAGTTCACCGGTCAGCAGCTCGTGCTGGCGGCGGGCGTCCTCGGTCAGCCGGGACCGCTCCTGGAGCAGCCGTCCGACGTCCTGGGTGACGGCCTCCAGCCGCTCCCGGGCGGCGCGCGCGGACAGACGGGCGTACGCGGCGGCCGTGACGGCGGCGCACAGCAGCACGGACGCGACCACGCCGGTCACCAGGACCGCGCCGATCGCCTCCGGCGGGAACACGACGAACGAGGCCACGACGGCGATCGCGCAGAACGCGGCGGTGAGCACGGGGGCGGGCAGCAGGCTGCGGGCGGTGGGGCGGTCGCCGGGGAGCAGGGGGGAGGTCATCAGTCAGGTCCTCGGTCAGGTCCTCGGTCGGGTCCGCGGGCGTGCACCGTCGTGGCTGCGCGGCCCTCGGGCCGTTCGATGGACGCCGGACCTGATGCCGCAAGGGGTCAGTTTGCGAACGAGGTCCGGCAACGGCGCGCAACTCGCCGTCACTATATGGGAGTTCGTGATCGGGTTGGGAAGATTCTGCTTCCGTTTTTGGTTGAACGATCCACGCCGCACCTCCCGGCCCGCTTCCGCCGCGGGTGTGCCGCCGCCCGCGCCGCGACCCCGCGGAGGCATCCTGAAGGCATGACGGAACAGCGGGAACTGGCGGCGGCGCTGCGCGCGACGGTACGCGGCGAGGTGGACCTCGGCGTCACCGCACGGGCCCTGACCACGATGGACGCCTCCAACTACCGCCGGATTCCGCTCGGCGTGGTCGCGCCCCGGGACGCCGACGACGTCGCGGCGACGCTGGCCGTGTGCCGGGAGCGCGGGGTGCCCGTGGTGCCGCGCGGAGGCGGAACGTCGATCGCGGGACAGGCGACCGGCACCGGCATCGTGCTCGACTTCACACGCCACATGAACCGTCTGCTCTCCCTCGACCCGGACGCGGGCACCGCCGTCGTGCAGCCCGGTCTGGTCCTCGACCGGCTCCAGGAGGCCGCCGCCCCGCACGGACTCCGCTTCGGCCCCGACCCGTCGACGCACGGCCGCTGCACCCTCGGCGGCATGATCGGCAACAACTCCTGCGGCTCCCACTCGGTCGCCTGGGGCACCACCGCCGACAACGTGCGCACCCTGTCGGTGATCACCGCGCGCGGCGAACGGCTGCGCCCCGGACCCGGCTGGGCGGGCGCCCCGGAGAGCCTCCGCCCGCTCGTGCAGGGGGAGTTGGCGCGCCTGCGCACGGGATTCCCCGACCTGCCGCGCCGTATCTCCGGGTACGCGGTCGACGCCCTGCTCCCCGAGAACCGCGCCGACGTCGCCCGTTCCCTCTGCGGCTCGGAGGGCACCCTCGCCGTGCTCACCGAGGCGGAGCTGACCCTGGTACGGGCGCCCCGCGCGCGGGCGCTCGCCGTGCTGGCGTACGCCGACGAGAGCGGGGCCGCGCAGGCTGCGGCGGGGCTGCTGCCGTACGGGCCGCTGACGGTGGAGGGCATGGCGGCCGATCTGGTGCCGTCCGCGGCCGATCTGCCGCGCGGTGGGGCGTGGCTGTTCGTCGAGGCCGGCGGGGACACCGAGGCGGAGGCCCGCGCGGAGGCCGAGGCGATCGTGCGGGCGGCGGACGTCGTGGACGCGCTGGTCGTCACCGACCCGGCCCGGCAGCGCACGCTGTGGCGGATCCGTGAGGACGCGAGCGGGACGGCGACCCGTATGCCCGACGGGAGTGAGGCGTGGCCCGGCTGGGAGGACTGCGCGGTGCCGCCCGCCCGGCTCGGCGACTATCTGCGGGACTTCCGGGCGCTGCTCGCCGAGCACGGTCTGCGCGGCACGCCGTACGGGCACTTCGGGGACGGCTGCATCCACGTCCGTATCGACTTCGATCTGCTGACCGGGCCGGGCGTGGCCCGCTTCCGGCGATTCTCGGAGGAACTGGCGGACCTCGTCGTCGCCCACGGCGGCTCCCTCTCCGGCGAGCACGGCGACGGGCAGGCACGCGCGGAACTGCTGCCGCGCATGTACGGGGAGGAGACGGTCGCCCTCTTCGAGCGGGTCAAGGGCGTGTGGGACCCGGACGGCCTGCTCAACCCCGGCATGCTGGTCCGCCCCGCGCCCCTCGACGCGGACCTCCGCTTCACCGCCCTCCCGCGCGAACCGGTCGACGTCGCCTTCGGCTACCCCGCCGACGCCGGCGACTTCTCGGCCGCGGTGCGGCGCTGCGTGGGCGTCGCCAAGTGCCGTACGACGTCCGTGTCGGGGTCCGCCGTGATGTGCCCGTCGTTCCGGGCGACGGGCGAGGAGGAGCATTCCACGCGCGGGCGCGCCCGGCTGCTGCACGAGATGCTCGCGGGCGAGGTGGTGACGGACGGCTGGCGCTCCACGGAGGTACGGGACGCGCTCGACCTGTGCCTGTCCTGCAAGGGGTGCCGCTCCGACTGCCCGGTGGGCGTCGACATGGCCACGTACAAGGCGGAGTTCCTGCACCACCACTACGAGGGCCGCCGCCGGCCGGCCGCGCACTACGCGATGGGGTGGCTGCCGGTGTGGCTGTCCTGGGCGGCCCGGACCCGGACGGCGGGCGTGGTGAACGCGCTCGCGTCGGTGGGCCCGCTCGCGCGGCCGGCGAAGCGGATGGGAGGGATCGCGGGGGAGAGGGAGATCCCGCGTCTGGCGACGGAGCCCTTCACCCGCTGGTGGCGGAGGCGGAGGCCTGGTGCGGGCGGTGGCCCGCCGGTGGTGCTGTGGCCGGACACGTTCACGGAGCATCTGTCGCCGTCGGTGGGGCGGGCGGCGGTACGGGTGCTGGAGGCGGCGGGGATGCGGGTGGTGCTGCCGCCGACGCTGCGGCTGCCGTCGGCCGCCCGGCTGGGCGACGCCCGGTCACGCTCCCCGCTGTCCCTGCTCACGGCCCGCAGGGGCCGGGTCTGCTGCGGGCTGACGTACATCTCCACGGGCCAGCTGGACCGCGCCCGTACGGTGCTCCGCCGCACGCTGGACCTGCTGGAGCCCGTCCTCGCGACGGACGCGCCGCTGGTGGTGCTTGAGCCGAGCTGTGCGGCCGCGTTGCGCACGGACGCGCCGGAGCTTCTGCACGACGATCCGCGGGCGGCACGACTCGCCTCGCGCGTCCTGACGTTCGCGGAAACGCTGGAGCGGTACGCCCCCGACTGGACCCCGCCCGCCGTGAACCGCCCGGTCACCGGCCAGACCCACTGCCACCAGCACGCTGTCCTGGGCGACGGCCCCGACCGCAGACTCCGGGAGGCGGCGGGTCTGACGGGTGAACTGGCCGGCGGCTGCTGCGGACTGGCAGGCAACTTCGGCTTCGAGCAGGGCCACTACGACGTCTCGCGCGTCTGCGCGGAGGAGCAGTTGCTCCCTGCCGTACGGGAGGCGCCGGAGGCCGCGGTGGTCCAGGCGGACGGCTACTCCTGCCGGACGCAGCTGGAGCAGCTGGGGGGAGTGCGGGGCCGCCACTTCGCGGAGATCCTGGCGGAGGCGCTGGACGCGCCGGAGACGCCGGAGGCGTGAGGGGGTGCCTCAGTCGAGGCAGAACTCGTTCCCCTCGATGTCCTGCATGACGATGCACGAGTCGGTGCCGTCGTAGAGCAGCCGCTGCCGGGTGGCGCCGAGGGGGACCAGCCGGGCGCACTCCGCCTCCAGCGCGGCCAGCCGCTCCTCACCGGTCAGCCCGGTGCCGACGCGGACGTCGAGATGGACGCGGTTCTTGACGGTCTTGCCCTCGGGCACCCGCTGGAAGAACAGCCGCGGGCCGGCGCCGGTGGGGTCGCTCGCCGAACACCAGGCGCCGTCCCCGTCGGGGAACCGCTCCCGGTTGAAGTCGTCCCAGGAGCCGTACCCCTCGGGCGGCACGACGGTGTACCCCAACACCTCGCACCAGAACCGGGCCAGCCGCTCGGGTTCGGCGCAGTCGAACGTGACTTGAACCTGCCTGATCTCTGCCACGGGGCGGACCCTAACAGCGGAGCGCCAGGCGAGAAACAGGATTACGCCTGGTGGCGGTCCGGTGCGGCCAGGAAGACGCTCTTGTGCCGGAGTGCCAGCTGGAGCAGGCCGGCGGCGGGAGATGACAAGCGACTCGCGGGAAGATCGGCGACACCGGAATCGGTCAGTGGTAATCCCTTGATGACCCCGTGGGTGCGTGAGCCGCTGATCACCGTGCCTTCCTCGTTCTGCTCGACCGCACCCGCGAAAATCGTGTCGAAGGTGGCGGCCTCGAACACCGCCACGGTCAGGATGCACGCGGCGAGATTTAGGGGCTCGACGGCCATACCGAGGCACCAGATCCGGAGGGAGCCGTCGGCCACGGCGGCGTCGAGCAGGCTGTAGGGCGGCTGGTCGTAGTCCACTTCCGTGCCCGAGTCCCCCTGTGCCTCCGGCGCTCCGAGCAGTTCCTCGTTGTACTCGCGCATGACCGTGCGCCACAGGTCCAGGTCCCGCCTATGGGCCAGGGGCGAGAGGGAGGCGGGCTGGACCATGCCGGCCGGCAGGGGACCGTAGATGCTCTCCCCCGTGGCGACGCGGTCGGCGCCTCTCAGAAGCAGGAAGAAGGTGCCTTCCCCGTCGGGCGTGCGGCGCACGGTGAGTGTGCCGATCGACGGCAGCACCACGCGTTCCGTGAGGGACAGCGGGTCGCGCGCCAGCAGACTGCGCAGGGGCAGCGCCTTCCAGCGCGGGACAGCCTCGGGAGTCCGGCTCGTGGCGACCGCCAACTCGTGGGCCACCGCCTCATTCTGGTCGATGAGGTCGAAGTACTGCCCTGTGCCGAATACCAGACGCGGCCCTTGAGGACCGGACCAGTCGGCGTGGATGAGCCGGAACGAGGGCCGGTTCTCGAACAGGGCAGGGCGCGCCAGCGTCTCCATGGCGGCGGAATACCGTTCGTACCGGCGTCGCTTCGACTCCTTCGGCAGACAGCGCCGTGCCGCGGCGAGCAGCCGGGAGTTGACCGGCGGCGGCGCGTCTGACCAGTCCAGCCTCACCGCGGACAGGGGCACGGGAGCGGGCGGGCGCATGGCCGGTTCCCACAGCAGGGAACTGCCTCCGATGCGCTCCAGTGCGGGACGGGCGCGGAGATGGAGGCCGGCAGCGGTTTCGCAGAGAGGACCGTGGCGCTGACGGAGGTCCGTCCGCTGCTTGACGAACACCTTCCGCGACTCGTCCACCACAGCCTGGTCCAAGGCGCGCCAAGCGAAGTACGCCCCGCCGGCACCGATCACCGCGCCCAGCAGGCCCAGCCACAGCTCGACGTCCATACGCTTACCTCCCCCGGCCGACCGCGCACCCGTGCCAGCACTACCCGCGCGGCCGCTCTCGCAGTCCCTGGCGTCTCGGCGGGCGTGGGCGGTGACCTGTGTCAAGTGGATGTGCGGGGCAGCTGTTGCTGGTTAGAGTCGTGCGTCACACCTGGTTGTGGGGACAACCGGAGCACCTTGGGGGAGGGCCCGCAGCACATGAGTCGTCGTTCCACCGGCTTCGTCGGCGTCTGGGCCGAGATGCAACGGCAGCAGCAGCGTCAGCAGGAGGCCGACGCCAGGCGGCTCCGGCAGGAGGAGCAGCGGGCGCGGGCCCATCAGCGGCGGGTCGAGCGGGACCACCGTGAGTACCGGAAGGCGGAGGCCCTCCGGCGTACGGAGGAACTGGACGCGCAGGTCGCGTCGTTGCGGGCGCTGCTCGCGTCGGGGTGCCGGGCCGCGCCGTTCCGGGCCACGACGCTGATGCGGGCGGAGACCGTGCAGCCGTTCGCGCCCGGCCCGCTCGCCCAGCCGGTGCCCATGCCGGACGCCCGCGCCTACCAGCCGCAGGGCGGCGGCTGGACCGCGAACCGCAGGGCCCAGGCGCAGGCGGAGGCACGGGCGCGGTTCGAGCGGGACTGGCACGCGGCGCAGGCCGCCGAGGCGCAGCGGCAGCAGCAACTCGCTGCCTACCAGCGGCAGTACCAGGAGTGGGCCGACGCCCAGCTGGCCGAGGTGCGCCGGCACAACGCCGGAGTCACCGCGACCGTCGAGGGCGTGCGCCGTCGCGAGCCCGACGCGGTGATCGAGTACTTCTCGGCCGCCCTGTACTCCTCGACGGCCTGGCCGGAAGGGTTCCCGCGCCAGGTGGCCGCGGCCTACGACCCGGCGGCAGGGCAGCTCGTCCTGGACTGGGAGCTGCCCGCGTACGACGTGGTGCCGGAGACCAAGGCCATCCGGTACATGGCGAGCGTCGACCAGGACAAGGAGACGCCCCGCCCCGTGGGCCAGCGGCGGGCGCTGTACAAGGAGGTCCTGGCCCAGTGCATGCTGCTCGTGCTGCACGAGCTGTTCACCGCGGACGAGCAGGGCGCGCTGGAGTCGGTGGCGCTGAACGGCTTCGTCGACGGGCACGACCCGACGACGGGCCGGCCCGGGCAGATCGTCCTCGCCACCGTCATGGCGGAGCGCGCCGCGTTCCAGGAGCTGCACCTGGCCCAGGTGGACCCCGAGAGCTGCTTCACCGACGCGCTGCGCGGACAGGTCTCGGCACGCCCCGACCAGCTCACGCCCGTACGGCCGGGCAGGCGGCCGCAGGACGTCGGCAACCGCGTGGTCGCCCACGGCGGCGACGAGGACCCCGACTTGTTCGCGATGGACCCCGTGGCCTTCGAAAACCTGGTCGCCGACCTTTTCCGCGCCATGGGCATGCAGGCGGTCACCACCCAGCGCTCCAACGACGGCGGCGTGGACGTCGACGCCCTGGACCCGACCCCAATCCGGGGCGGCAAGATCGTCGTCCAGGTGAAGCGCTACCGGAACACGGTGCCGCCCACCGCCGTGCGCGACCTCTACGGCACCGTGCAGGACGCCGGTGCCAACAAGGGCGTGCTCGTGACGACGTCCGGTTTCGGCCCCGGCTCGCACACCTTCGCCAACGGCAAGCCGCTGGAGCTCATCGCGGGCCCCGAGCTGGTCGACCTCCTCCACCGGCACGGACTGCGGGGACGGCTGGGCGACGGGAACACGGACACGGCCCGCCCGGCGGACCCGGACGAGGACCGACTGCCGGACGACTACAACATCCTGGGTATGGGCTGGACCGGCGGCGTCGCCCTGGACGTGTGTGCGTTGGTGTGCCGCGGCAGCCGGGTGCTCAGCGACGACCACTTCGTCTTCTTCAACAATCCGGGCACACCCGACGGTGCCGTCCGCGCCCTGGAGGCCACCGCACCCGACAAGGCAGCGATCCGCGTCGCCTTCGACGGCCTGCCCGAGGAGGCCGACCGCTTCGTGCTGGTCGCGGCCGTCGACCCGGAGGTCAACCCTGACGCCGACCTCGCGGGCTTCACGGACGCTCGCATTCGCCTCCTCGATCCGGGGCTGACCGAGCTGGGCCAGCTCGAGGTGTCCGACGGCCGGACGGGGGAGACGGCCCTGGTCCTCGGCTCGTTCCGCCGCCGCGCGAACGGCGACTGGGACTTCGTCCTCGGCGGCAAGGGCTACCGCGGTGGGCTCGAAGAACTGGTGCAGGACTTCGGGATCGAGGTGCGCTAGGCCTGCGGGGCGGGGGTGCGGCGTACGCACACGCAGGTCACGGGCGTGATCGTCGGCGTTGACCCGCCGTGTCCGGGTGGGCAGAATCGGCGGGTTCGGGGTGATCGGGTGGGGCAGTGGGGGACGGGTTGATGTTCGACCGACGTAGGAATCAGCTGAACGCGATCGCTTTCAACACCTCGGCTCCGACCGACGTGTTGCTGCGGCTGCTGCATCAGGAGGCCGCCGGTGCGTGGGGGGCCTTCATGGCGCGCCCGTTGCCGGACGAGGTGGTCGACGCGATCGTCGTGCATCCGGAGCGGCGTCTCCGTTCCACGTTCGCGGAGAGTTTCGCGGTCTCCGGGGAGCAGCGTGGACGGCTGGTCGACGATCCCCATTTCCGCGTCCGACAGGTGCTCGCGAACGCGCCGAACCCTTTCCGTTCGGGCGCTCCGTCGCTTCCGCTCCCCGTGCAGCGGCGGCTCCTCGACGACCCCGAGCCGATCGTGCGGAGGGACGCGGCCTTCTACGGCAACTTCGACGATCGGCTGATCGCCGGGCTCTGCGACCACGAGGACGCGTTCATGCGGGGGGCCTCCTGTGGCTCCTGGTCCCTGCTGTCCGGGAGTGACCGTGAGCGTCTGCTGCACGACCCGGACGACGACGTCCGGCAGCGGGCCAGGATCGCGGCCTGCGGTGCCGACGTCTTCTGGACCGGCGTGCTTCTCGAGAGCGGGCTGGACGGCAGTTCCCGGCGGTACGTGATTCGGTACGGAGCCATGACCGCCGCGCTCGCCGAACAGGTAGCGGCCGGCGTCGACGCGTCGGACCGGCAAGCGCTGGCGCTCAACACCCGCGCTCCCCTCGACGTCGTGCGGAAGCTCGCGGACGACCCTGAGCACAGCGTCCGTCTGGCCGTGTCGGTCCGCCCGGAGTTCACGGAGGCCGAGCGGGCCGCCATCGATTTCACCGTCGGCCCGTCCGACCGGCTGGACCCCGTCGAGTGGGTGCGCACCTGCGAGGACGCCGACGTGCTGCGCGACTGCGCGCGGTCGTCCCACACCTGGCTCCGGCGCAGTGCCGCCTTCGCCGAGCACCTGCCCGCCGACGCCGTCGAGCTGCTGTCGCACGACGACGACTACGCCGTACGGCTGCTGCTGTGCGAGAGACAGCCGACCGTGGACGGGGAGGTGGTGCTGGAGACCTACCTGAAGTGCCAGGTGATCACCAAGAGCCTGCTGCTGTCCCACCGGAACTTCCCGAAGGCCGGCCTCGCGGAGCGCTTCGCCGACGACCCGGACCGGGGCAAGCGGGCCCTTGCGGTGTTGGATCCGGACGTCGACGCCGACGTACTGGCCCGCCTGCTGGCCGACGACGACAGCTCCGTGAGCAGTGCGGCGGCCGGGCACCCCGCCCTGCCGCCGGACCTGCTGCTGCGGGCGTGCGACGAACCGGCGACCGAGACCTCGGCCCTCCGCAACCCGTCTCTCCCGGCGAACGTCATGCACGAGCGCCTCGACGCCCTCGGCGTCCCCCGCTGAGCGCCGGCGGGTCTCAGGGTGACGTCTCGCCCCTCACCAACGGGTGGCACACCGGCTGGACGCCCTCGGGCAGGGCGTCCGGCTCGCACCAGCGGGCCTCCAGGATCTCGAGGGGGTTCAGGCGCATCTCGCCGCCCAGCAGACGGGCCTCGAAGGCCACCTCCATGCGGGTGCGCAGGCCGCTGTTCAGCATGACCAGGCGGCCGACCTCCACGTCGAGGCCGGTCTCCTCCTTGACCTCGCGCACCACGGTCGCCCGGAAGTCCTCGCCCTTGCGCGCGAAGCCGCTCGGCAGGCCCCACTGGCGGCCGGGCGGCCACATCCGGTGCTTCAGCAGCAGCACCCGTCCCTCGTCGTCGCGCACCACGCCCGTCACGCCGACCACGAACTTGGCGTGCAGCAGCCACACGATGCGGCTTTGCAGCGGGCGCAGGAGCCGCCAGACACGGACCAGGAGTCGTCGCACGGAACCTCAGTCGAAAGGGGGGGAGCGGACGGGGTGTCACCACGGGGAACCGTACCGGGTAGGACGTCCGCACCGTGGACGGAGTTGACCCGGACGGGAGGCGGGTCGCATCGTCAGGCATATAAACGCTTCACGGTGCTGACGTAGTTCAATACGCTGGACCCGTGAGTACATCGAGGTGCACACTCGATGCAGTCGCGCATCACCTCGCACCGCTCGCGTCTCCTACGTCCCTGGAAGGCACCGTGACCACCCCCAGCGCCGCCACCTCGTCCACCGCTTCCGGGCAGGCCCACGGTCCCGCCCCCGCGCAGGCCGGCGCCCCGGGCGGTCGCCGCGGCTCCCTCGGGCCGGTCGGGCTGGTGCTGGCGGGCGGCATCTCCGTGCAGTTCGGCGGGGCGCTCGCGGTGACGCTGATGCCGCGCGCCGGGGCGCTCGGGGTGGTGACCCTGCGGCTGCTGGTCGCGGCGGTGGTGCTGATGGTGGTGTGCCGGCCGCGGCTGCGCGGTCACTCGCGGACCGACTGGGGCACCGTGATCGTCTTCGGCGTCGCCATGGCCGCGATGAACGGCCTCTTCTACCAGTCCGTCGCCCGCATCCCGCTCGGCCCGGCGGTCACCCTGGAGGTGCTGGGCCCGCTCACCCTCTCCGTGCTGGCCTCCCGGCGCGCGGTCAACCTCGTGTGGGCCGCGCTGGCGCTCGCCGGCGTGTTCCTCCTCGGCGGTGGAGGTTTCAGCGGCCTCGACCCGCTGGGCGTCGCGTTCGCCCTGGCCGCAGGCGCCATGTGGGCGGCGTACATCGTCTTCAGCGCGCGGACCGGACGCCGCTTCCCGCAGGCCGACGGGCTCGCGCTCGCCATGGCGGTGGCGGCGGTGCTGTTCCTGCCGCTGGGGGTGCTGGAGTCCGGTACGAAGCTGCTGGACCCGACGACGTTCGCGCTGGGCGCGGCGGTCGCGGTGCTGTCGTCCGTCCTGCCGTACACCCTCGAACTCCTGGCGCTGCGACGCCTGCCCGCGTCCACGTTCGCGATCCTGATGAGCCTGGAACCGGCCCTCGCGGCCACCGCCGGCTTCCTCGTCCTCGACCAGGCCCTCGCCGCGACGGAGGCCGCCGCCATCGCGCTGGTCATCGGAGCGAGCATGGGGGCGGTGCGGACGCAGGTGGGGCGGGGGAAGGTGAAGAAGGCCGGTCGGTGAAACGGCGTGCCCTAGAGGCCTACCGAGAGGTTGCCGACCGTGGCCGTTATCGTCAGCTCGCCGCCGATGGCGTGCAGGTACGCCGCCATCGTCGAAGTGTCGAGGCGAGCCGCGCCCCGCTCGATCTGACTGACCCGACCCTGGGTGACCCCCATCGCCTTGGCCACCTGGGTCTGGGTAAGGCCCTGTGCCTTCCTGAGTGAGGCCAGCTCGTGCCCTCGCTCCGCGTCGATCATCTCCGCCTTGATGGCGTCGATCCGCTCACGCTTCTCGCGGGTGATGTCGGCCGTCAGATCGTCCATGGAGCCCAGATTCATCTGCCCTGCCCTCCTGTCTTCGAAGAAGCGCGGCTCGTGGAGTTCTGCCACAACGGGAGATTAGTTCACCTAAGAGTTCGCGCGGATAGGTCACGGGCGTCGGGCGGTCCGTGTGTCCCATCGGTAGGCCGTCCATGCTTTGCGAATCAGGCGCCGGATCACGATGACCGCGCCGGCGAGCGCCACCCACGCGGCCTGCACCACCGCACGCCGGTCCGTGACGATCGCCAGTGACTTGAAGCCCCGTGTGTGCCAGGAGTTCGTCCGTTCGACAACCCACCGGCGGGTGTGGTTGATCGGCAGGAACGCTCCCTTTGGGGTGATCCGCCATCCGCAGCCCAGCTCGGTCAGCAGGTTGCGGCTCACGCGCGAGTCGTAGCCCGAGTCCAGGTGCACCGTGATCCGGTCGGGCAGATGGAAGCCGAAGCGCCCAAGGGTCTCCAAAGTGGGGCGTAACAGCGGCGAGTCGTGCCGGTTGGCGCCGGCGAGCGCGCACCCGATCGGGAGCCCGCCGCCTTCGACCAGCAGCGATCGTTTGGTCCCCGATTTTCCGCGGTCCACAGGCGAGGGGCCGGTGTTCTCCCCGCCGCCGGGGGCTTTCACAATGCACCCGTCCACGGCGAGGTTGTCCAGGTCCAGGCCGATGGCCTGGTCATAGGCCTCCAGCGCGGCCTGGTGCAGGGCTTCGAAGACTCCTGCGGCGATCCACTCGTCCCGCCGGGACCGCAGCGTGGTCGCGGAGACCTGGTGGTCGGCGTGCTGCTGGTAGGTGCCGCCCAGCACGAGCCGGGCCAGGAGCTTGTCGAACACGACCCTGTCCGGGACGCGGGGCCGATGACAGCCCAGCGGATGAGCGACCTGGCGGCGCGGGATCAGCGCGTGGAACTGCTCCCACAGAGGGGCGGTGATGGAGGAAGGCAGGACGGGCACATGACCTTCTGCTTGGCCGGTGGTGATCGTGGACCTGTTGTTTCCAGGGCTGCGCCCGGCCGGGCCGCCGGACGGGCGCAGCCTTGCCCAAGATCACCCGAGCGTTTCCTCCGGCACCGTGGCGGGCAGGGAGATCCGCCAGGCGACGCACCCGGCCGCGGCGAGCCCGGCGACGGCCAGGAGGCTGCTGGTGAGGAACGGGTCGGTGCCGTCCAGGGCGGGAGCGAACCCGATGCCGACGTAGAGTGTGACACCGGTGGAACCGCCCAGTTGGTCGGCGGCTCGCTGGACGCCGGAGGCGATGCCGGCGTCGTCCTCAGTCACGCCGGTCACCGCGACGTACTGCAGTCCGACGATCCCGAACCCCATCCCGGCCGCGATGAGCACCATGGCCGGAATCATCGCCCAGCCGGTGGCCCCGAGGGAGGAAACCAGGGCGATGGCGGCCATCGCCAGCATGGTGAAGCCGATCCCGGCCAGGACACAGGCCCGGGCGCCCCACCGTCCGAGCAGCCGGGGCACCAGCACCGAGGCCGTGATCAGGGACACCGCCAGGGGCAGCATCGTCAGGCCGGCCTGGAGCGGGCCGGCGCCCAGCCGGTCCTGCAGGTAGTAGGTGAACAGCAGGAACGAGGTGGACAGGGCCGCGCTCAGCAGAGCGGTGGCGAGGTTGGCCAGGACGCGCGGCCGGTTGCGGAAGAACCGCAGCGGCACGAGCGGGTTGCGTGAACGGCGCTCGACCCTGACGAACAGGGCTCCGGCTGCCACCGCGCCGGCCAGCGCCACCGGCGGCAACCAGGGCAACGGGCTGTCCGCCTGTCCCGCCTCGACGACACCGAGGGTGAATAACAGCGGAGCCGCGACCAGCAGGAGCGAACCGGGAAGGTCCAGCGGTGCGGGCTCGGCGGGCCGTTCGCCCGGCACGAGAAGGGCCGCAGCCGCGAGCACGGCCAGGATGAACGGCACCGACACCAGGAAGATCCACCGCCAGCCGAGCAGCTCGGTGATGATCCCTGAGAGCACGAACCCGAGGACGAGACCACAGCTCGCGACGGCCGCCCACACGCCAAGCGCCCGCGACCGGGGCGGCCCCTCGGGGAACATGAGCACGACCACCGCCATCGCCGCCGGAAGCGCGATCGCCTCCCCGGCACCCTGCAGCAGCCGGGCCGTCACCAGCACGGCGAAGGACGGCGCGAGCCCGGCCAGCAAGGACGCGGCACCGAAGAGCGTGGTGCCGAGCAGGAGGATGCGACGCCTGCCGAGCACGTCGCCCAGCCGTCCGCCGAGCATCAACAGCCCGCCGCCGGTGATCGTATACCCGACCACGACCCAGACCAGGGCATGCCCGTCGACCCCGAAATCGGCGCCGATCGAGGGCAGGGCGACGTTGACCACGGTCACGTCCACCGCGATGAAGAACTGCAGCATGGCCATGCAGCACAGCACCAGCCACGCACGCACCGGAGACGGTCCGTCCCCGCGCGAAGAGAAAATGCCTGAAACCACCGAGTGCTCCGTTGCCCAGAAGAAGTTCCGAGCAGCACGAACGTGCCGCTCCGGTTCAACCACGAAGCAGCAGAACGTTCAACAGAAGTGAGACGAACGCCCCGCCGCTAGCGGAGCGTCCTCGTCACCGCGGCACACGCCGCGCACGAAGCACCAGACATGCCGCAGATGCTACCGGAGCCGACGGCAAGCGATCCTTTGACGTCACTCCGCCGCAGACCTACCAGCCACCCCCGCACCACACCCAGCTCCTGTCCCCCGTCACGCCCGGCCGAGCCAGCGCCGTCGGACAGAACTCCCACCTATCCGCGCGACCTCTAATAATCCGGCCTCAGTTGCGCTGGGAAAAAATGCATGCAAGCACGCTTGCTTGTTTCCTGACCCCCTGCCATGCTCCCCCCAACCACGCCGCACACCGCCGTGTCCGTGTCCCGAGGGGAGCGACCTCGTGTCCGATCCGACGCCTGTGATCGACGATCTGCGTGAGGAGAGTGAGGAGCTCGACCGGCTGGTGGCCCGGCTGGAGCCGGAGCGGTGGGCGTTGCCCACGCCTGCCGCCGGATGGACCGTCGCCCACCAGATCGGGCACCTCGCCTGGACCGACCACTACGCCCTGACCGCCGTCACCGACCCCGACGGCTTCCGCGCGCTCGTCGAGCAGGCCCTCGCCGCCCCGTACACGTACGTCGACGACGGCGCGGAGGAGTACGCCCGCGCCGAGCCCGCCGCGCTGCTCACCCGCTGGCGGGAGGGGCGGGCGGCGCTGGAGAAGGCGCTGCGGGAGGCGCCGGACGGGGCGCGGTTCCCCTGGTTCGGGCCGCCGATGTCCGCCGCCTCCGTGGCCACCGCGCGTCTGATGGAGACCTGGGCGCACGCCCAGGACGTCGCCGACACGCTCGGCGTGACCCGCGCGCCCACCGCCCGCCTCCGGCACATCGCCTGGCTCGGCGTCCGCACCCGCGACTTCGCCTACGGCGTGCACGGCCTCACCCCGCCCGCCGACCCCTTCCGCGTCGAGCTGACCGCGCCGGACGGCGGTGACGTCTGGGCGTACGGGCCCGAGGACGCCCCGCAGCGCGTCACCGGCCCCGCCCTCGACTTCTGCCTCCTGGTCACCCAGCGCGCCCACCGCGCCGACCTCGCACTCACCGCCGACGGCCCCGACGCCGACCGCTGGCTGGACGTCGCGCAGGCCTTCGCCGGGCCTCCCGGCGGCGGGCGCGAGCCGAAGAAGGACGCTGAGGGGGACGGCGCGCGGTGAAGTCACAGCCCTTGCGCGTCGGCAACTTCTCCGGCTTCTACGGCGACCGCTCCGACGCCCTGCGCGAGATGCTGACCGGCGGCGACCTCGACGTCCTCACCGGCGACTACCTCGCCGAACTGACCATGCTCATCCTGGCCCGCGACCGGCTGAAGGACCCCTCCGCCGGATACGCCCGCACCTTCCTGCGCCAGGTGGAGGACACCCTGGGCCTCGCCCACGAGAAGGGCGTCCGGATCGTCACCAACGCAGGCGGGCTCAATCCGGCCGGACTCGCCCAAGCCGTACGGGAGGTGGCGGGCCGCCTCGGCATCCCCCTGCGCGTCGCCCACGTCGAGGGCGACGACCTCACCGCCCGCCACCCCGGCAGCCTCGCCGCGCACGCGTACCTCGGCGGCTTCGGCATCGCGGAGTGCCTGCGGGCCGGCGCCGACGTGGTCGTCACCGGGCGGGTCACCGACGCCGCCCTGGTCACCGGGCCCGCCGCCGCGCACTTCGGCTGGAAGCCGACGGACCACGACCGGCTGGCCGGTGCGGTCGTCGCCGGGCACGTCCTGGAGTGCGGGGCGCAGGCGACCGGCGGCAACTACGCGTTCTTCGCCGAGCATGACCCCCGTGACCTGCGGCGGCCCGGTTTCCCGCTCGCGGAGATCCACCCCGACGGCTCCTGCGTGGTCACCAAGCACCCCGGCACCGGCGGCTTCGTCGACGTCGGCACGGTCACCGCGCAGCTGTTGTACGAGACGGGCGGCGCCCGGTACGCCGGGCCGGACGTCACCGCGCGCCTGGACACCGTCACGCTCACCCAGGACGGCCCCGACCGGGTGCGGATCGAGGGGGTGCGGGGGGAGGCCCCGCCGCCCACGCTCAAGGTGGGCCGCAACCGGCTCGGGGGGTTCCGCAACGAGGTCGTCTTCGTGCTCACCGGACTCGACATCGAGGCCAAGGCCGCGCTGGTCCGCGAGCAGATGGGCGACGCCCTCGCCGTGTCCCCGCCCGCGGACGTGCGGTGGGACCTCGCCCGTACCGACAAGCCCGACGCCGACACCGAGGAGACCGCCAGCGCGCTGCTGCGGCTCGTCGTACGGGACCCGGACCAGCAGAAGGTCGGGCGGGTGCTCAGCGGGGCCGCCATCGAGCTGGCGCTGGCCAGTTACCCCGGCTTTCATGTGGTGGCGCCACCGGGGAAGGGCTCCCCGTACGGGGTCTTCGAGGATGTGTACGTGCCCCATGGGGACGTCGACCATGTGGCCGTCCTCCACGACGGGCGTCGGATCACCGTGGACCCGCCCCAGGACACCGCCGCACTCGACGACGTACCGGAGCCGCAGCTTCCCCAGCCGCTGCCGCCGGGGCGGACCACCCGCGCGCCCCTCGGCCGGGTCGTCGGGGCCCGCAGCGGCGACAAGGGCGGGAACGCCAACGTCGGCGTGTGGGCGCGGACGGACGACGCCTGGCGGTGGCTCGCGCACGAGCTGACCGTCGAGCGGTTCCGGGAGCTGATCCCCGAGGCCCGCGACCTTCCCGTCACCCGGCACCCGCTGCCGAACCTGCGCGCCCTGAACTTCGTCGTCGAGGGGATCCTCGGCGAGGGCGTCGCCGCGCAGGCCCGTTTCGATCCGCAGGCCAAGGCGCTGGGGGAGTGGCTGCGCTCCCGGTACGCCGACATCCCGGAGGTGCTCCTGTGACGGTCCTCGCGTCCGCCCTGAACCCGTCCGACCCGGACCACCGCGAGAACCGGGAGGCGATGCTCGCCAAGCTGGCGGAGCTCGACGCCGAGCACGCCAAGGCCCTCGCGGGCGGCGGCGAGAAGTACGTCGAGCGGCACCGGAAACGCGGGAAGCTGCTGGCCCGTGAGCGGATCGAGCTGCTGCTCGACCCGGACACCCCGTTCCTGGAGCTGTCCCCGCTGGCCGGCTGGGGCAGCGACTGGACCGTCGGCGCGTCCATGGTCACCGGCATCGGGGTCGTCGAGGGCGTCGAGTGCATGATCACGGCCAACGACCCGACCGTGCGCGGCGGCGCCAGCAACCCCTGGTCGCTGAGGAAGGCCCTGCGCGCCAACGACATCGCGCTCGCCAACCGGCTCCCCGTCATCAGCCTCGTCGAGTCCGGCGGCGCCGACCTGCCCTCGCAGAAGGAGATCTTCATCCCGGGCGGCGCGATCTTCCGCGACCTGACCCGGCTGTCGGCGGCCGGCATCCCCACGATCGCGGTCGTCTTCGGCAACTCCACGGCGGGCGGCGCGTACGTGCCCGGCATGTCCGACCACACGATCATGGTGAAGGAGCGGGCCAAGGTGTTCCTCGGCGGCCCGCCGCTGGTGAAGATGGCGACCGGCGAGGAGAGCGACGACGAGTCCCTGGGCGGCGCCGACATGCACGCCCGCGTCTCCGGCCTCGCCGACCACTTCGCCGTGGACGAGCCGGACGCGCTGCGCCAGGCCCGCCGGGTCGTCGCCCGCCTCAACCACCGCAAGGCGTACCCCGATCCGGGCCCCGCCGAGCCGCCCAAGTACGACCCGGAGGAACTGCTGGGCATCGTCCCCGGCGACCTGAAGATCCCCTTCGACCCGCGCGAGGTGATCGCGAGGATCGTCGACGCCTCCGACTTCGACGAGTTCAAGCCGCTGTACGGCGCCAGCCTCGTCACCGGCTGGGCGTCCCTGCACGGCTATCCGGTCGGCATCCTCGCCAACGCGCAGGGCGTCCTCTTCAGCGAGGAGTCGCAGAAGGCGGCGCAGTTCATCCAGCTGGCCAACCAGCGCGACATCCCGCTGCTGTTCCTGCACAACACCACCGGCTACATGGTCGGCAAGGAGTACGAACAGGGCGGCATCATCAAGCACGGCGCGATGATGATCAACGCGGTCTCCAACTCCCGCGTCCCGCACCTGTCCGTCCTCATGGGCGCCTCCTACGGCGCCGGCCACTACGGTATGTGCGGCCGCGCCTACGACCCCCGCTTCCTGTTCGCCTGGCCCAGCGCCAAGTCCGCCGTCATGGGCCCGCAGCAGCTCGCCGGCGTGCTGTCCATCGTCGCCCGCCAGTCCGCGGCGGCGAAGGGACGGCCGTACGACGACGAGGCGGACGCGGCGCTGCGCGCCATGGTGGAGCAGCAGATCGAGTCCGAGTCCCTGCCGATGTTCCTGTCGGGGCGGCTGTACGACGACGGCGTCATCGACCCGCGCGACACCCGCACCGTCCTCGGCCTGTGCCTGTCCGCCGTCCACACCGCGCCCTACGAGGGCGCGCGCGGCGGCTTCGGCGTCTTCCGGATGTGAGGCAACCCGTGATTACTTCCGTCCTCGTGGCGAACCGCGGTGAGATCGCCTGCCGTATCGCCCGCACCTGCCGCGACCTCGGCATCGCGACCGTCGCCGTGCACTCCGACGCCGATGCCGGCGCCCTCCACGCGCGCGCCGCCGACACCGCCGTACGGCTCCCCGGCTCGGCGGCCGCCGACACGTATCTGCGCGGCGACCTGATCGTGAAGGCCGCCCTCGCGGCCGGCGCGGACGCCGTGCACCCCGGCTACGGCTTCCTCTCCGAGAACGCCGGCTTCGCACGCGCCGTCCAGGACGCGGGACTGGTGTGGATCGGGCCGCCGCCGGAGGCGATCGAGGCGATGGCGTCCAAGACGCGCGCCAAGCAGCTCATGGGCGTCCAGCCGCTCACGGACGTCACCGAGGCCGACCTTCCGGTGCTGGTGAAGGCCGCGGCGGGCGGCGGCGGACGCGGCATGCGCGTCGTACGCCGCCTCGCCGACATGGACGCCGAACTCGCCGCCGCCCGCGCCGAGGCCGCGAGCGCCTTCGGCGACGGGGAGGTGTTCGTCGAGCCGTACCTGGAGAACGGCCGCCATGTCGAGGTGCAGGTCCTCGCCGACACCCACGGCACCGTGTGGGCGCTCGGCACCCGCGACTGCTCCCTGCAGCGCCGCCACCAGAAGGTGATCGAGGAGGCCCCGGCGCCCGGCCTCACCGACGCGCTCACCCAGGAACTCCACACCCTCGCCGTACGCGCCGCCCGCGCCGTCGGCTACACCGGCGCCGGCACCGTGGAGTTCCTGGTCGCCGGCGACCGGGCGCACTTCCTGGAGATGAACACCCGGCTCCAGGTCGAACACCCCGTCACCGAGGAGGTGTTCGGCGTCGATCTGGTCGCCGAGCAGATCCGGGTCGCCGAGGGCCACGCCCTGGACCCGGAGCCGCCCGCCCCGCGCGGCCATGCCGTCGAGGCCCGCCTCTACGCCGAGGACCCCGCCCACGACTGGGCCCCGCAGACCGGCCGCCTCCACCGCCTCGCCGTCCCCGGCGCGGTACGCCTCGACACCGGCTACACCGACGGCGACGACATCGGCGTCCACTACGACCCGATGCTCGCCAAGGTCGTCGCCCACGCCCCCACCCGCGCGGAGGCGGTCCGCAAACTCGCGGCCGCCCTGGAACGCGCGGTGATCCACGGCCCCGTCACCAACCGCGACCTCCTCGTCCGCTCCCTGCGCCACGAGGAGTTCACCCAGGGCCGCATGGACACCGGCTTCTACGACCGCCACCTGCCCGCCCTCACCGAGCCCGCCGCCGACCCGTACGCCCCGCTCGCCGCCGCCCTCGCCGACGCGCACGGCCGCTCCCGCTTCGGCGGCTGGCGCAACGTGCCGTCGCAGCCGCAGATCAAGCGGTACGCGATGAACGGCGAGGAGCACGAGGTCCGCTACCACCACACCCGCACCGGCCTCACGGCCGACGGCGTGACGGTCGTCCACGCGGACGCGTCCCTGGTCATCCTGGAGACCGACGGAGTACGCCGCCGCTATGAGGTCGCCCGCTACGGCGATCACGTCTACGCGGGGCCCACGGCCCTCACCGCCCTCCCCCGCTTCCCCGCCCCCGAGGCGGACCACGCCCCGGGCTCCCTCCTCGCCCCGATGCCGGGCACGGTGGTCCGCATCGCGGAGGGCGTCACGGAGGGCGCGACGGTGGAGGCGGGCCAACCCCTGCTCTGGCTGGAGGCGATGAAGATGCAACACAAAGTCACGGCCCCCACCACAGGAACCCTGACCACCCTCCACGCCACGGAGGGCCAGCAGGTGGAACTCGGCACCTTGCTGGCGGTGGTGGAGGAAAGCGCCCCCTAGGGGCGCGGGGAACTGCGCGCCCAGCCACGACGAACCCGCAGGCACCGCACGACCAGAACCACCCCCATAGGGGCGCGGGGAACTGCGCGACCAGCCACACCCAACCCGCACCGCCACCCCACGACTCACAGCCCCTCCTCCCAAGGAGCCCACATGCCGGTGATCGAGTCAGAAGAACACAAAGCCCTCCGCGCAGCCGTGTCCGCCCTGGGCCACAAATACGGCCGCGCCTACTTCACCCGCACCGTCGAGGAGGGCAGGCCCGCCACAGAGCTCTGGGCGGAGGCCGCCAAACTCGGCTACCTCGGCGTCAACCTCCCGGAGGAGTACGGAGGCGGAGGCGGCGGCATCTCCGAACTCTCCATCGTCCTCGAGGAACTCGGCGCAGCCGGCTGCCCTCTCCTCCTCATGGTGGTCTCCCCCGCCATCTGCGGCACGGTGATAGCCCGCTTCGGCACCGAGGACCAGAAGCGCGAGTGGCTCCCCGCCCTCGCCGACGGCACCCGCACCATGGCCTTCGGCATCACCGAACCCGACGCCGGCTCCAACTCCCACCGCATCACGACGACCGCCCGCCGCGACCCCTCCACCGGCGACTGGCTCCTCACCGGCCGCAAGGTGTTCGTCTCCGGTGTGGACATCGCCGAGGCCACCCTCATCGTCGGCCGCACCGAGGATGCCCGCACGGGCCGTCTGAAGCCCTGCCTGTTCATCGTCCCGCGCGACACCCCGGGCTTCGAGCGCCGCAAGATCGACATGGAACTCAACGCGGCGGAGAAGCAGTTCGAGCTCACCCTCGACGACGTACGGCTGCCCGCCGACGCGCTCGTCGGCGACGAGGACGCGGGCCTGCTCCAGCTGTTCGCCGGCCTCAACCCCGAGCGCATCATGACGGCCGCGTTCGCGATCGGCATGGGCCGCTTCGCGCTGGCCCGCGCCGTCGAGTACGCCCGCGACCGCACCGTATGGAAGGCGCCCATCGGCTCCCACCAGGCGATCGCGCACCCCCTCGCGCAGGCGCACATCGACCTCGAACTGGCCCGCCTGATGATGCAGAAGGCCGCCCACCTCTACGACGCGGGGGACGACATCGGCGCGGGGGAGGCCGCCAACATGGCCAAGTACGCGGCGGCCGAGGCCTGTGTGAAGGCCGTCGACCAGGCCGTGCACACCCTCGGAGGCAACGGCCTCACCCGTGAGTTCGGGCTCGCCCAGCTGATAACGGCCGCGCGCGTGTCTCGTATCGCGCCGGTCAGCCGGGAGATGATTCTCAACTACGTCTCCCACCAGACCCTGGGCCTGCCCAAGTCGTACTAGGCGACCGGCAGGCCTCCCGGCCGTCTTGGAGGAACCATGTTCCGCAGCGCGTACGCAGACGTCACGCCGGTCGAACTCCCCATCCACGACGCGGTGCTGGCCCGGGCCGCCGAGTTCGGGAGCACCCCGGCCCTGATCGACGGCACCGACGGCACCACCCTCACCTACGAACAGCTCGACCGTTTCCACCGGCGGGTCGCCGCGGGACTCGCCGAGGCGGGCGTCCGCAAGGGGGACGTGCTCGCCCTGCACAGCCCCAACACGATCGCCTTCCCCACCGCCTTCTACGCGGCGACCCGCGCGGGCGCCTCCGTCACCACCGTGCACCCGCTCGCCACGCCCGAGGAGTTCGCCAAGCAGCTGAAGGACAGCGCGGCGAGGTGGATCGTCACCGTGTCGCCCCTGCTGGACAGCGCCCGCCGGGCCGCCGAACTCGCGGGCGGCGTCGAGGAGATCTTCGTCTGCGACAGCGCGCCCGGACACCGCTCGCTGATCGACATGCTGGGCTGTACAGGCCCCGAGCCGGCCGTCGACATCGACCCGGTCGAGGACGTCGCCGCGCTGCCGTACTCCTCCGGCACCACCGGCATACCCAAGGGCGTGATGCTCACCCACCGGCAGATCGCCACCAACCTCGCCCAGCTCCAGCCGTCGATCACGGCCGGACCCGGCGACCGCGTCCTCGCCGTGCTGCCGTTCTTCCACATCTACGGCCTCACCGCGCTGATGAACGCCCCGCTGCGGCACGGCGCCACCGTGGTGGTGCTGCCGCGCTTCGAGCTGGAGACGTTCCTCGCCGCCATCCAGAACCACCGCATCACCGCCCTGTACGTCGCCCCGCCGATCGTGCTGGCCCTCGCCAAGCACCCGCTGGTCGCCGAGTACGACCTGTCGTCCCTGAAGCACGTCATCAGCGCCGCCGCGCCCCTGGACGCCCAGCTCGCCGCCGCCTGCGCGCAGCGGCTCGGGCTGCCGCCGGTCGGGCAGGCGTACGGCATGACGGAGCTGTCGCCCGGCACCCACGTCGTCCCGCTGGACCTCATGGACCAGGCGCCGCCCGGCACCGTCGGCAAGCTCATCGCCGGCACCGAGATGCGGATCGTGTCCCTCGACGATCCCGGCAAGGACCTCGGGCCCGGCGAGTCCGGGGAGATCCTGATCCGCGGCCCGCAGGTGATGAAGGGCTACCTCGGACGCCCCGACGCCACCGCCGCGATGATCGACGAGGACGGGTGGCTCCACACGGGGGACGTCGGCCATGTGGACGACGACGGGTGGCTGTTCGTCGTGGACCGGGTGAAGGAGCTGATCAAGTACAAGGGGTTCCAGGTCGCGCCCGCCGAGCTGGAGGCGCTGCTGCTCACCCACCCCGGCGTCGCCGACGCGGCCGTCATCGGCGTCTACAACGAGGACGGCAACGAGGTCCCGCACGCCTTCGTCGTCCGCCACCCCTCCGCCCCGGACCTCACCGAGGGCGAGGTCATGATGCACATCGCCGAACGCGTCGCCCCGTACAAGCGGGTCCGGCACGTCACCTTCATCGACGGCGTGCCCCGCGCCGCCTCCGGAAAGATCCTGCGCCGCGAACTCCGCGCGGCGCACAAGGAGCCCTCGTGACCCTGATCGGCCGCAGTCGCACCCGGGGCGTCGCGACGCTGTCCCTCGACGCCCCGGAGCGCCGCAACGCCCTGTCCGCCGCACTCGTCGGCGACCTCGCCGCCGCGCTCACCGACGCCGGGAAGGACCCCGGCGTCCGCGCGGTGGTCCTCACCCACACCGGCAACACGTTCAGCGCGGGCGCCGACCTGAAGGACCCGCCCGCGCCCGCCTCGCTGGTCGGCCTGCTCCGGCAGATCGTCGAGCTGCCCAAACCCGTCGTCGCGCGCGTCACCGGGCACGTCCGCGCCGGCGGGCTCGGGCTGCTCGCCGCCTGCGACATCGGCGTCGCCTCCCGCACGGCGACGTTCGCCTTCACGGAGGTGCGGATCGGAGTCGCCCCGGCGGTGATCTCCCTGCCGCTGCTGCCCCGCACCGACCCGCGCGCCCTGACCCGCTACTACCTCACGGGGGAGCGCTTCGACGCCGACGAGGCCGCCCGCATCGGCCTGCTCACGGCGGCCGGCGAGGACGTGGACTCGACGTTGGAGCCGGTCCTCGACGGTCTGCGCCGGTCCGCCCCCGAGGCCCTCGCCGAGACGAAACGGCTGCTCACGGCTAAGGTTCTGGAGACCTTCGACCGGGACGCGGACGCCCTGACCGCGCTCTCGGCACGCCTCTTCGCCTCCGCGCCCGCGCGCGAGGGCATGACGGCGTTCCTCGAACGACGGGATCCGGAATGGGCGGTGTGAACGCGGCATGGGTGAGGTGAACACGGCCGACCGTGCCGCACGCGTCCCCAAGCAGGACCGCAGCCGGGCCACACGGCAGCGGCTGCTGGAGGCCGCCGTGGCCTGCCTCGCCGAGCACGGCTGGGCGGGCTCCACGGTCTCCGTCGTCGCCGAACGGGCCGGCGTCTCCCGGGGCGCCGCCCAGCACCACTTCCCCACGCGGGAGGACCTGTTCACGGCCGCCGTCGAGTACGTCGCCGAGGAACGCTCCACCGCCCTGCGCGCCCTCTTCCCCGAAGGAGCCGCGGCCTCCGACCGCCGCGCGGTGATCGCCGCCCTCGTCGGCCTCTACACCGGCCCCCTGTTCCGGGCCGCCCTGCACCTGTGGGTGGCCGCGTCCAACGAGGAGCAGCTGCGGCCGCGGGTGACCGAGCTGGAGCTGCGGGTCGGGCGCGACTCGCACCGCATCGCGGTGGAACTCCTCGGCGCGGACGAGTCCCGCCCCGGCGTCCGCGAGACCGTCCAGGGCTTCCTCGACATGGCCCGCGGTCTGGGCCTCGCCAACCTCCTCACCGACGACACCGCGCGCCGCGAACGGGTCGTCGCCCAGTGGGCGGACCTCCTGGACGACGCGCTGCGTTGAGATCACTGTCGGCGGCCGGCCCTACGGTGTCCGCCATGGGTGACTACTTCCAGACCATCGTCGACCTCGACGCCGGGCCCGACGAGGCGGCGGAGTACGCGGAGCGCGGGCTCGCGTGGCTGGTGTCCGAGGGCGTGGTCCTGGCCGAACGCACAGTCTGCGTCCTCGGCGCACCACTGGGGCATCCGCCGGGTCCGGACTGGCTCCGCGCGTGTTCCCCGGAGGACGCCGGGTGGAAGCCGTCCGACGGGCTGGCCGTGGAGGTGGGCCGCACGGTCTTCGGCGGCGGCCAGGGCGAGCCGGAGGCGGTGACCTGCCCACGCTGCGAGGTCACGACACGTCTGATGACCGCCACGTGGGAGTCGGACGACGAGGCGTGGGAGCCGTTCGGAGAAGCCCTGCGCGCCTGGGACGAGGACGGGGAGGCCGACGTCGTCTGCCCCGCCTGCGCCGCGTCCGTGCCCCTCCCCGAGTACCGCTGGGCCGACGACTACTTCGCCTTCGGCCACCTGGGCTTCCGGTTCTGGAACTGGCCGGAGCTCACGGACGAGTTCCTGACCCGCTTCACCCGCGTCCTGGAGGACCACAGGACGGTACGGGTGTGGGGCAAGCTGTAGGACCGCACCGGGGCGCGCGGCCCCACGCCCGGTACGCGGGGCCGCGCCCCGCAAGGGCTCCGTTCACGGCGCCAGCCGCTCCACCCGCCAGCCCCCGCCCGGCACGGCCGCGTACCGCAGGCGGTCGTGGAGGCGGTTCTCGCGGCCCTGCCAGAACTCCACCGTCTCCGGGACCACCCGGAAGCCGCCCCAGTGCGGGGGCACCGGGACCCGCTCGTGTTCCGGATAGCGTGCCGCCAGGGCGGCGTACGCCGCGTCCAGCTCCTCGCGGGACGCGATCACCGTCGACTGGCCGCTGGCCCACGCGCCCAGCTGCGACCCGTGCGGCCGGGTGCGGAAGTACGCGGCCGTCTCGTCGCGTCCGGTGCGCCGTGCCGTGCCGGTGACGATGACCTGCCGGGCGACCGGGTGCCAGGGGAACAGCAGCGAGACGTGCGGGTTCCCGGCCAGGTCGCGGCCCTTGCGGGACTCGTAGTTCGTGTAGAACACGAATCCGCTCTCGTCGAAGTGCTTCAGCAGCACCGTGCGCGAGCTGGGCCGGCCCGCCGCGTCCGCGGTCGACACGATCATGGCGTTCGGCTCGAAGAGACCGCCCTCCCGCGCGGCCTGCGCGAACCAGCGCGCGAACTGCTCGACGGGGGTGGCGGCGAGGTCGGTCTCGGAGAGCCCCTCGGTCCGGTACTGCTTGCGCATCGAGGCGGGATCGAGGGGGACGGCGTCTCGGTCGGTCACGCCGTCATCCTGCCGTATCCGCCCAGGCCGCGAGGGCGTGGTGGCCCACGTCACAGACAGCCGGTGCCCAACCTCACGGGTGGCACTCAGTGCCGCGAACCCTCCCCAAAACTGGCACTCAGGGATATCGTGCTGGCACTGATCCGGTTGGGTGACCGCCAGCCGGGCATCACAGGGGTGACGTCCAGACCGCGAGTTTTCACCGAGCCGACCGCGGATCCCCCGGACCCACACCGATCGCGCCACGACACATGGTCGTCCCACCCCACAACACCATCTGTCACCCACCTATCGAGGGAGCCGCCTGATGTCCGACTTCGTACCTGGGCTCGAAGGAGTCGTCGCGTTCGAGACGGAGATCGCCGAACCGGACAAGGAGGGCGGCGCCCTCCGCTACCGGGGCGTCGACATCGAGGACCTGGTCGGTCACGTCTCCTTCGGCAACGTCTGGGGGCTGCTCGTCGACGGGGCGTTCGCGCCCGGACTGCCGCCCGCCGAGCCGTTCCCCATCCCCGTGCACTCCGGCGACATCCGCGTCGACGTTCAGTCCGCGCTCGCCATGCTCGCCCCCGTGTGGGGCCTGAAACCGCTCCTCGACATCGATGCCGAGCAGGCCCGCGACGACCTCGCCCGCGCCGCCGTCATGGCCCTGTCGTACGTCGCCCAGTCGGCGCGCGGCCAGGGGCTGCCGATGGTGCCGCAGAGCGAGATAGACAAGGCCGAGTCGGTCGTCGAGCGCTTCATGATCCGCTGGCGCGGCGAGCCCGACCCCAAGCACGTTGCCGCCGTCGACGCGTACTGGACGTCCGCCGCCGAGCACGGCATGAACGCCTCCACGTTCACCGCCCGCGTCATCGCCTCCACCGGCGCGGACGTCGCCGCCGCGCTCTCCGGGGCCGTCGGCGCCATGTCCGGACCGCTGCACGGAGGCGCCCCCTCGCGCGTGCTGCACATGATCGAGGAGATCGAGCGCACCGGGGACGCCGACGCGTACGTCCGGAAGACCCTCGACAAGGGCGAGCGCCTGATGGGGTTCGGCCACCGCGTCTACCGCGCGGAGGACCCTCGCGCCCGCGTGCTGCGCCGCACCGCCCGCGAGCTGGGCGCGCCGCGCTACGAGGTCGCCGAGGCGCTGGAGAAGGCCGCGCTGGCCGAGCTGCACGCCCGCCGCCCGGACCGGGTGCTGGCCACGAACGTGGAGTTCTGGGCCGCGATCGTGCTGGACTTCGCGGAGGTCCCGGCGCACATGTTCACGTCGATGTTCACCTGCGCCCGCACCGCGGGCTGGTCGGCGCACATCCTGGAGCAGAAGCGCACGGGCCGGCTGGTCCGCCCGTCGGCCCGCTACGTGGGCCCGGGCCCGCGCGACCCGCGCGAGGTCGAGGGCTACGCGTCCCTCGCGCACTGAGCGCCCTGGGCCCGTCCGCGGGCTGAAAAGCGCTCGGAAACGCAGGCGACCCGCGAGTCCGGTTCCCCCTCGGGGGAGCCGGCCGGACGCTACCGGCGACTCGCGGGTCGGGTGACTGCGTTGGATTGGGCCGGTTGCGTGCATCTCGCGCACGCCGGTCCGGCGCCGAACCGAGTACGACGGCGGGCCACTAGCCCGCAGCCACCTCTTCCGTCCGGTTGTCATACATCTGCCGAACCACCTCCTTTCCGAAGTACCGCCACCCTAAGAACCCCCCGCCGCCGGATCAACCACTTTTTTGTGCCGGCCTCCGTCGTCGGCCGGACCCCGTGCGACCCGGTCCGCGGCTCGAGGTCTTTTGCCTCGTGAAAGCGTGGGTACCAGGGAGCAGGCAACAATTCCCACAATCTTGTCGGGAACTCGATGTGCGCTGGGTCACGTTCAAGTTGAATGATTGTTGGTGAGCGAATCGTCGTGCCGTACGTGCGGACACAGCCTGCAGGGGGTTCAGGTGAGTGCATCCCGGCGTAGTGGGGCCACCGACGAGCTGGGGCCGGAGGGGCCCGAGCCCGAGCGGGAGGGGCCTGGCGGCTCCGACCTGCTCGCGGCGCTGCTCGACGGCATGGACGCCGCCCTGTGCGCCTTCGACGCGGACGGCGTGGTGACCCACTGGAACCGTGAGGCCGAGCGCATCCTCGGCTGGACCGCCGAGGAGGCGGTCGGGCGCGCCGGGTTCGCCGGGTGGGCCGTGCGCAGCGCGGACGCCGAGGAGGTCGAGGCGCGGCTGATGTCGGCCATGGACGCGCCCGGCCGGCAGGTCAACGAGTTCGCGCTGCTCACCAAGGACGGCCGCCGGGTCCTGGTACGCACCCAGTCCGCCGCCGTACGCGGTCCCGACGGCGAGCCCGCCGGGGTGTACTGCGCGTTCAGCGAGGTCCACGCGCAGATCGACCTGGAGCGTTCCATCGCCCTGAGCGAGGCGCTGCTGGAGGACGCCGGCTGGGGCGTCGTCCTCGTCGACGCCGACCTGCGTCCCGCCGTCGTCAACGCGTACGCGGCGCGGGCGCTCGGCGCGGGCCGCAGGTCGGTGCTGGGGCGGCCGCTGGGGGAGCTGCTGACGCAGGGCGTCGAGGAGCTGGAGAGCGCGCTCACCCATGTGCTCGCCGAGGGGGCGCCGCCCGCGCCGGCCGAGCTGTGGGTGACCCTGCGGACGCCCGAGGGCGAGCGCCGGCGCTGCTGGCGGAACGGGTTCGTGCGACTGTCGTCGCCGCTCGCGGAGGAGCCGGTACCGCTGGGTGTGGGCTGGCTGTTCCAGGACGTGACCGAGACGCGGCAGGGCGAGCAGGAGGCGTCGCTGCTGCGGTTCCGCGCCCAGCAGCTGCACCGGGCCGCCCGCGCGGCGGCGGAGTGCGAGAACCCGGCCGAGGCGGCCACCGTCCACCTCGACTTCGCGCTCGCCGGGTTCGCCGACCACGCGCTGATCGACCGGGTCGCCGAGGGCGGCACGGACACCGGCCGGGTCCGCCTGGTGCGGATCGCGGAGACCCCCTCCGGCGCTCCGGGCCCGAGTCGTCTCGAAGGCCGGGCGGGCCTGCCGGCGCTGTACGCCGAGGGGCACCCGGCCCTGCAGTGCGTGGAGCGCGCCGGGACGGTGCGGGCGGGCGCGGGCTCGCTCGAGCCGGACGCGGCACGCGAGTGGGCGCTGGCCCGCCAGTGGTCACAGGACACGGTCCACGCCCTGTGCACGGTCCTGCGCAGCCGCGGTCGCACGCTCGGTGCCGTGACGTTTCTGCGCACGTCCAACCGCACGGCTTTCGAACGCGCGGACGCGATGTACGCGGAGGACGTGGCGGCGCACATCGCCACGGCGCTGGATCTCGCGGGGCTGCTGCCCAAGGAGGGGTGAGAGCCGGGCGCGGACGTCGGCTGCGGGTCCGTGGTGGCCGGTCGCGCAGTTCCCCGCGCCCCTTCGGGGCGCGACCCCGCCGTCACCCTTGAGGGGCGCGGGGAACTGCGCGCCACGCCCACGCCGGGCCGCCGACGAAGGCACGCCGTGAGCAGCGCCTGCCCGGGGCGGCCCGGGGTCGTACCGGGATCAGTGCTGGTAGAAGATCCGGTCCCCGTACTCCGTCATCACGTGCGTGTTCCAGTCGTGGCCGCCGTCCACGTTGCCCGAGCGGAGCAGGGGCGGTTCGGCCCCGCGGTCGGCGAGGGCGGCCGCGGCCGTGGCCATGACCGCCTGGAGCAGCGCCGAGGTGACGACCGTGGACGCGGGCGCGAACGGCGCGGCCACGCCGTCCCAGGTCAGCTCCGCGTCGCCGACCGTGATCCCGGAGTCCAGCACCAGGTCGCAGTGGTCCTTGAGGAACGTCCCGGAGGGATTTAGCGGCGACGTCTCCGACGCGTACGCCACCGACGTCACGCCGATCACCTTCACGCCCTTGGCGCGCGCCCTCGTCGCCATCTCCACCGGCATCACGTTGCGCCCGGACAGGGAGATGATCACCAGGAGGTCGCCCTCCCGCAGCGGCGAGGAGTCCAGCACGGTGCCCGCCAGCCCCTCCACCCGCTCCAGCGCGGACCCGAGCGTGGCCGGGCGGACGTCGACGCCGACGACCCCCGGCACGGTGAGCAGGTTCATCAGGGCGAGCCCGCCCGCGCGGTAGACGAGGTCCTGCGCGGCCAGCGAGGAGTGGCCCGCGCCGAAGGCGAAGAGCCGTCCGCCGGCTGCGACCGTGTCCGCGATCATCGTGCCCGCCGCCGCGATGGGCCCGGCCTCCTCGTCGCGCAGCCGCCGCAGCAGCCCGATCGCGGCGTCGAGGTACTGACCGGCGGGCGTGCGGTCGCTCATGCGGCTCCCTTCGGGGCGGACATGTCGCGGATCACCGTGCGGTCTGGACCACTGCCGTGTCAATACGGTGTCCGACCGGTGTCCGGGACGCCCCGTCCGCGGCCTTCTAAAGCCGCGCGTTTCCGCGGCGCGGCCCGGTTGTCCGTCGTATGCGTAAGAATTGAGTCTCGGGCCAGCGCACACGCCGGTGAGCCGTCCGGCCTTCCGGCAGAGCCAATCCGCAGATCTCATCAAGGGGCACGTATGTCCGGACTGATCGACACCACGGAGATGTATCTCCGCACCATCCTCGAGCTGGAGGAGGAAGGTGTGGTCCCCATGCGCGCCCGGATCGCCGAGCGGCTCGACCAGAGCGGGCCGACGGTGAGCCAGACGGTGGCGCGGATGGAGCGTGACGGCCTGGTGTCCGTCGCCCCGGACCGCCATCTGGAGCTCACGGAGGAGGGCCGCCGGCTGGCCACCCGTGTGATGCGCAAGCACCGTCTCGCCGAGTGTCTCCTGGTCGACGTGATCGGCCTGGAGTGGGAGCAGGTGCACGCCGAGGCGTGTCGCTGGGAGCACGTGATGAGCGAGGCCGTCGAGCGCCGCGTGCTGGAGCTGCTGCGGCACCCGACCGAGTCGCCGTACGGCAACCCGATCCCGGGGCTCGAGGAGCTGGGCGAGACGGACGGCACGGTGCCGTTCCTCGACGAGGGCATGGTGTCGCTGGCCGACCTGGACCCGGGCGCCGAGGGCAAGACGGTCGTCGTGCGCCGGATCGGCGAGCCCATCCAGACGGACGCCCAGCTGATGTACTCGCTGCGCCGGGCGGGTGTGCAGCCCGGCTCGGTGGTGAGCGTGACGGAGTCGGCGGGCGGCGTGCTGGTGGGCAGCAGCGGGGAGGCGGCGGAGCTGGAGTCGGAGGTCGCCTCGCACGTGTTCGTCGCGAAGCCCTGAGGCGCCCTGCGGACCGGTGGGACCACCGGGGCCCAGGAGGCGTACGACGCCCGCCCGCCGGACGCGAACGCGCCGAATCACCCGCCGGATCCGGCTGTGCCGCGTCCGCGTTGCGCCGAATCGCAGCGTTCGCCCGGCCGGCGTGCGAGGCTGTCGCGTGAGGCATATGACCTGAGGGGTTCTTGGCCCGGTGGCGTGGAGGCCGCCCGGGCCGGGGAGGGGCGGGACGATGTGCCGTGACCACGTGAGGAGCCCCGGCGCCGCACGGCGCCGGGGCCTGTCCTCCCCTGTGCTGACCCGGAGCCCCGAGCTCCCAGGGTCATTCCCCTCGGACCGATTTCCCCGAGCGGTCCGCCTCCCGCTGAAGATCTCCCCAGGCCCGCGCCGGACAATCCCCGCGGGGGGTCACTCGAACGAGGGGTGTTGCCGGACAGAAGGGCATTTTCGAATACCTATTCGATAGCGTGCGGCAGTGGCAACAGGCAGAGGCCGGCGGCCGGCGGGGGCCGGAGCGCCGGCGACGGACAGGGTCAGTGGGCAGGCAGCGAGCTTGGGGGGTGCCAGACCATGGCGCGACGCATCGACGTGACGGGGGCGGACGGCGTACGCCTGGCCGCCTGGGAGTTCGGCGACCCGGCCAAGGCCGGGGCCGGGCCCGAGGAAGGAGCCGCGCCGGACGCGCCCGGCGTGCTGTTACTGCACGGCCTGATGGGCCGCGCCTCGCACTGGGCGTCCACCGCCCGCCGTCTCTCCGCGCGGCACCGCGCGGTCGCCCTCGACCAGCGCGGCCACGGCCGCAGCGAGAAGCCCCCCGAGGGCGCCTTCACCCGCGACGCCTACGTCGACGACGCGGAGGCCGCCCTGGAACAGCTCGCCCTCGGCCCCGCCGTCCTGATCGGCCACGCCATGGGCGCCCTCACCGCCTGGCAACTGGCCGCCAAGCGCCCCGACCTGGTCCGCGGCCTGGTCATCTGCGACATGCGGGCCTCCGCCCTCGGAGGCGCCTCGCAGCGCGAGTGGGCGGAGTGGTTCAGGTCCTGGCCGGTCCCCTTCGCCACCCTCGCCGACGTACGGAAGTGGTTCGGCGAGGACGACCCCTGGGTCGAGCGCCCCAACCCGGCCCGCGGCGAGTTCTACGCCGAGGTGATGGCCGAGTCCCCCGACGGCTGGCGCCCCGTCTTCGACCCCGGCCAGATGCTCCGCTCCCGCGAGACCTGGGTCTACGACGCCCACTGGGAGGAACTGGCCCAGGTCCGCTGCCCCGCCCTGGTCGTCCGCGGCCTCGACGGCGAACTGGGCCGCGCGGAGGCCCAGGAAATGGTCCGCGTCCTCCCCCGAGGCCAGTACGCCGAGGTGGCCGACGCCGGCCACCTCGTCCACTACGACCAGCCGGAAGCCTGGCTCACGGCGATCGAACCGTTCCTGGACTCGCTCGACGGGGAGTGAGCGAGCCCGGTGTCCGCCGGGCCCCGGCCTCTTACGTCACCCCGCCCTCAGATGCCGCCGGAAGAAGCCCGCCGCCGCGTCCGCTGCGGAGGCTGGGACGCCCGTGTGGCCGCCCAGGTGGGCGTGGAGGGACTTGTCCGTCGAGGCGAAGGCGTCGAACAGGGCCAGGGACGCGTCGCGGTTGTTGCCCTCGTCGTCCCACTGGAGGAGGACGTGCAGCGGGATCGTGACGCGGCGGGCCTCCTCGAACGTCGCGCGGGGGGCGAAACTCCCGGCGAACAGTCCGGCGGCCTTGATGCGCGGGTCCGTCACCGTCAGGCGGACGGCGAGGGAGATCAGGCCGCCCGAGATGCCCACCGGGCCGGTGATCTCGGGGAGCGCGAGCACGGCGTCGAGGGCCGCCCGCCATTCCGGGGCCGCCGCGTCCACCAGCGGGAGGACGAGCGCGTCCACGAGGTCGTCGTTCACCGGGTCGCCCGCCCGCAGCGTGCGGCGGAGGTCCTCGCGGGCCTGGTTCAGAGCCGGCCAGGACGGGCGGTCGCCGCTGCCGGGGAGTTCGATCGTGGCCGTCGCGAAACCGTCCGCCGCCGCGTGCCGGGCGCGGGCCACCAGGCGCGGGTACATCGTGCTGAGGCCCAGCGGCGGGTGGCCGAGCAGGATCAGCGGGGCCGGCGCGGACGCGGACGCGGGCGTCCAGAGGATGCCCGGGATGCCGTCGAGGATGAAGCGGCGTTCCAGGACGCCGTCGTCGAGGGGGTGTTCCGAGATGAAGTGCATGGTCGTGCCTTCCGGGAATGCGCTGCTACGGCGCTCCCGGGCGACCTGCCTGTCACCCGACCGTGACCCCGGAGGGGAGCACCCATGTCGTCGCTGCTGCGGTCACGGGTACCACCTCCTCGGTTCGAGCACGGCCACGGCGGACGCTAGCAGGGTCCGGGGCCGGCTTCCACGGGATTTCGCGGACCCCAGACCCCTCACCCCTTGCTCACCGCCGTCACGATCTCCGGCAGCCGCGCCGCCGTCCGCGGGGCCGCCAGACGGAGGCCGCCGTAGGTGAGGAGGGCGCCGTAGACGGCCCCGGCCGGGAGGAGGAGCCAGCGGAGGTCCTGGCCGGCGTCGCTGAGATTCAGCCAGATCGTGAGGGCGATGACCGGCAGGCAGAGGAGGGCCGCCGCCATCATGCCGCCGAAGATGGAGATCCACGCCAGGCCCACCTGGCCGGGGGCCACGTTCTTGTAGCCCTCCTGCGGGACCGAGTAGGGGAACCGCGCCGACGTCCACGCGCCCGTGGCCAGCATCGCGCCGAGCAGGGCGAAGGACAGGCCCAGCGCCTCCGGCAGCCGCGCCCAGTCGTCCAGCATCGCCGTCGTCAGCACCGTGACGAGCGTGGCGTACGGGAGGGTGATCAGCAGCAACGCGAAAGCGCGGGCGCGCAGTTCGGCGTAGGCCTCGCGGGCGGAGGAGATCGTCATCGCGACCATCCAGAACGCGGACGTGTCCTGGCCGAACTGGTTGTACATCTGGATGCCGAGCATCCCGGCCGCGAAGCAGGCGAAGTACACCGAGCCCGTGCCCTGCCAGGCGTTGAACACCGGCACGATCAGGCCGATGGCCAGCGACGTCACCCACGCGGCCTTCGTCTTCGGGTCGCGCCAGATGTAGCGGAGGCTGCGCTCCATCACCGTGCCGGTCCTGCCCGCCGGGAGCAGGCGCGCGAGGCCCGTGGAGGGGCGGTCGCGGGCCGCGGAGTCGCCCGCCTGGAGGGTGGAGCCGTCCGGCGCGGTCATCAGCCGGGTCAGGGTGCGCGACCACAGTCCGAGCAGCACCACGAGCGCCCCCGCGCTCACCGCCAGCTGCGCCGCGGCGACCCCGTACGCGCCCTCGCCTGCCGTGTGCACCGCGTCGATCGCCGACGCGCCCGGCAGCCAGCGCAGCACCCCCGCGACCGGGTCGAGCTGGTCGAGGCCGCCGGAACCGAGGCGCTGCGCGCCGAAGTTGACCACCTGCGCGCCGATCGCGACGACCAGCCCGCTGAGCACCGCCAAATCCCGCCCCTTGCGGCTGGTCAGCAGCCGTACGTTCGCCGCCGCCACGGCCCGCGCGAGCGCCACGCACACCAGCAGCGCCAGCGGCACGGCGACGACGCCCACCGCCCACGCCGCCGGGCCCCGGGCGACGGTGATCACCGAACCGGTCAGCAGGCACACCGTGAACAGCGGCCCGATGCCCACCAGGGACGCCGCCAGCAGCGCCCGCACCAGCGGACGCGGACGCAGCGGCAGCATCACCAGGCGCGTCGGGTCGAGCGTCTCGTCGCCGCCGGGGAAGAACAGCGGCATCACCGCCCAGCCCAGCGCCAGCACCGCCACCAGCAGCACCACCAGCGACTCCGCGCCGCCGACGCCGCGCAGCGCCACAAGACCGAGCATCTGCAGCGCGGCGAACAGCAGCGCGATCACGGCGGAGGCGATCCAGGCGGCGCGGCGCCCGCCGGACTGGCGCAGGCCGTTGCGCAGCAGGGACAGCTTCAGCCGGACGACGACCGGGGTGAGGGCTGGCGCGCTCACCGGGCGCCCCCGCCCAGCCAGTCGAGGTCGGACCCGGCGTCGCGGCTGTCCGCGCCGACGAGTTCGAGGAACGCCCGCTGCAGGGACGGCGCGTCGCCGCGCACCTCGGTGAGCGGACCGTGGGCGCGGATCCGGCCGGCGGCCATCACGGCCACCCAGTCGCACAGCGACTCCACCAGCTCCATGACGTGGGAGGAGAACACCACGGTCGCGCCGGAGGCGGTGTAGCGCTCCAGGACGCCCCGGATGGTCTGCGCGGACACCGGGTCGACGCCCTCGAACGGCTCGTCCAGGAACAGCACTTCGGGGTTGTGCAGCAGGGCCGCCGCGAGGCCGATCTTCTTGCGCATGCCGGTGGAGTAGTCGACGACGAGCTTGTGCTGGGCGCCCGCCAGGTCGAGCACGTCGAGCAGCTGGGTGGCCCGCTTGTCGACCTCCTCGCCGGGCAGCCCGCGCAACCGGCCGCTGTAGGCGAGCAGTTCACGCCCGGACAGCCGCTCGAACAGACGGAGTCCCTCCGGCAGCACGCCGATCCGCGCCTTCACCCCCACCGGGTCGCGCCACACGTCGTGCCCGGCGATCTCGACGGTGCCCTGGTCCGGGCGGAGCAGCCCCGTCACCATGGACAGGGTGGTCGTCTTCCCGGCGCCGTTCGGCCCGACCAGACCGATGAACCGCCCCGCGGGCAGCTCCAGGTCGATCCCGCCGACGGCGACCTGCTCCCCGAACCGCTTCCACAGCCCCTGCACGCGTACGGCAACAGCGCCCACCACGTCTCCCTCCGTCGCCCCCGAGCCTACGGGGACGGCGACAGGATCCGCGGGCCCGGGGAGTCCGCCGTCACCGGTCCCGGCCGCAGGCGTACGCCAGCGACGGCACCAGCTCCTCGGCGTCCGGCAGCCAGCGGTTCTCCTGGGTCGGCCGGCGCGCCCACTGCACGGCGCCGTGCCGCCCGACCCGCGTCGGCGGCGCGGCCACGTACGATCCCTCGCCGAGCACGGCCAGGTCGAGCGACGACGCCGTCCAGCCCAGCTTGCGCAGCAGCTCCGGAAGCTTCGCCGCCGCACCGGGCAGGACGAAGAACTCCGTGCGCCGGTACGGCGTCAGGGTCACCGGTCCCGGCGTGAGCCCCATCCGCTCCATCCGCGCCAGCGCCAGCAGACCGGCCGTCTCCGGCACGGAGATCGCGTCGAAGGCGCGCCCCGTGGGCAGCAGGACCGAGGCGCCGGGCTGCTTCTGCCACATCCGGCGCGCCGCGCCGGCGCTCCCGGTCGCCTGGTCCGCCCAGCCGGGCTCCGCCGGGTGCGCGCCCGGGGCGGAGCACGCCGTGTCACCGCACGAGCAGACGTGCACCCCGTCGACGACCTCGGTCCAGGTGCCCGGCACCACGTCCCAGTGGCGCTCCTCGGCATAGCGCACGGCGGTGTCCAGCAGCGATTCCCCGCGCTGCTTCGGGATCTGTACGGCTTCGGCGCCCGCGATCGTCTCTTCCACGATGAACACAACTTCACCCGTCACCAGGGGTTACGCCCCGCCGTATGCGCGGGGGAGGGGCACCGCGCCCGTCTCCGGGGCGCATGGGTGCATCCGTGGGGGCGCGCGGGGGGATCCGCCTCCGCATCGGGGTAACCAGGAGGGGGGTCGACAGCCGTCGATACCCCGGCAATTCTCACATGTCCCGCATTGTCGGTATGTCGACGGGGCATTGATCCTCCCGGCCGGACGTCTCGCCGGGACGACGTGAGACGTACGGCCGCGGAAGAGACACGTCAACCCGGTGCGTGGGCAGGCACCGCAGCCTCAGGGGGTACGCCATGGCCGCAAGGCCGCTCGTCGCCCGGCAGCCGAACGAACGGCTGCAGGCGCTCATCCAGGAAGCCGGATGCTCCAACGCCGGACTGGCCCGCAGGGTCAACATGTGCGGCGCGGAGCACGGCCTCGACCTGCGCTACGACAAGACGTCGGTGGCGCGCTGGCTGCGGGGACAGCAGCCGCGGGGCCGGGCGCCGGCCGTCATCGCGGAGGCGCTGGGCCGCAAGCTGGGCCGTACGGTCACGATCGACGAGATCGGCATGGCCAACGGCAAGAACCTCGCGTCCGGGGTCGGCCTCCAGTTCTCGCCGACGGTGCTGGGAGCCATCGAGCAGGTCTGCGAGCTGTGGCGCAGCGACGTGGGGCGGCGGGACTTCCTGTCCGGCTCGTCCGTCGCCGCCTCCGCGCTGGTGGAGCCCAGCCGGGACTGGCTGATCTCCGGGCCCGACGGGCAGGTCGCGCGCAACACCGGCCCGCGCGTGGGCCAGTCGGACGTGGCGGCGGTGCGCTCCATGACGGAGGCGCTGGTCGCGCTGGACCACCAGTACGGCAGCGGGCACGTCCGCCCGGTCGTGGTGCACTACCTCAACAGCGTGGTCTCGGGGATGCTGGCGGGGTCGTACCGGGAGGCGGTGGGCCGGGACCTGTTCGCCGCCGTCGCCCGACTCACCGAGCTGGCTGGGTACATGGCCGTCGACACCGGCCAACCGGGCCTCGCCCAGCGGTACTACATCCAGGCGCTGCGGCTCGCGCAGGCCGCCGGGGACCGCGGCTACGGCGGATACGTGCTCGCCGCGTCCATGAGCCACCTCGCCGCGCAGCTCGGAAACCCGCGCGAGATCGCCCAGTTGGCGCGCGCGGCCCAGGAGGGCGCACGGGGGCGCGTGACACCGCGCGCGGAGGCGATGTTCCTCGCGGCGGAGGCCCGCGGGCACGCGCTGATGGGCGACGCCCCGGCCGCGCACGCCGCCGCGGGACGGGCCGTGAGCGCCCTGGAGGCCGCCGACCCCGCCTCCGGCGACGACCCGCCGTGGATCGCGCACTTCGACGAGGCCTACCTGGCGGACGAGTTGGCGCACTGCCACCGTGACCTCGGCCAGGCGGAGGCCGCCGCGCGGTGCGCGCGGGAGTCGCTGGACGGCCACCCGCCCACGCGGGCACGGCGGCGGGCCATCGGCTATGTGCTGCTCGCCACCGCCCAGGTGCAGCAGCGCGAGATCGAACAGGCCTGCGCCACGGGCCTCAAGGCCGCCGAACTGCTCGGCGGGCTGCGCTCCGACCGGGGCGCGGAGTACCTGGAGGACCTCCAGCAGCGCCTCGAGCCGTACCGGGAGGAGCCGGTAGTACGGGAATTCGGGGCACGGATGGAGCTGCAGACGGCGGCGTGACGTACGCGACACTCCCGTGGGACACGGGAGACGGACGGGACGGAGGTGACGTAATCAGCGTGCGGTGACCCGGTTTTGTTACCGCGCTCACAGGGCAGGAGGTCAGGTTCTGTGCTGCGTGGCACCGGGCTCCGGGGACCCGGTAGCGTGAGCGCGATTCACAAGGTCCCCCATTGGTAGGAGTCCCGGTGACGCAGAGTGGACAGGGCGAGGAGCCCTCGGCGCGCCAAGCGCGCGAAGGCATCGTGCTGCCCTCGGACGGTGGTGAGCCCCTGCTGCCGGGCATGACGTCCGGTCCGGCCGCGCCCGGCGGTACGGACGGCCCGCCCGCCGGCGGGTTCCCCGCCTCGGCGCCGCCCGGCGGCCAGACCTGGGGGAACCCCTGGGGCCCCGACCAGCAGGCCGCCGCCCCGTCCGCCGGCCAGGAGTGGCCGTCGGCGAACGACGGGCAGTGGCAGCAGCAGTCGCCGTCCGGGTGGGACGGGGGCCATCACCAGCAGGGTGGTCAGCCGCAGCACGGCGGCCATCACGCCCAGCTGCCGTACGGTCAGCAGCAGGGGCAGCAGCCCTCGTGGGACGCCTCGGGTCAGGTCCAGGGCGGTCAGCACGGTGGGCAGCACGGTGGGCAGCACGGCGGTGGTCAGCCGCAGGGCGGCCCCGGGCCGCTGCCGCCCGAGGGCGCCCCGTCCCAGGGCGGCTACCCGCCCGCGCACGGCGGGCAGGACCCGTACGGCCAGGGCGGCGACTACGGCCAGCCCGCCCCGTACGGAGGTCACGCCGCGGGCGGCCAGCTGCCCCCGCAGAACGGTTCCGCCTACGCGGCCCCCGGCGGCGGGTACGGCTACCCGCCCGCCCACGGCGCCCCGCTGCCGCCCCCCGCGCCCGGCGCGGACGAGGGCGCCACACAGGTCATACCGCACGTCCCGGCGGGCGGCGCCGACGAGGGCGCGACCCAGTACATACCCCCGGTCGCCCCGGGCGCGCTGCCGCCCGAGATGCCCGCCGCGCACGACGCGGAGCTCACCCACCACCTCGGCATCGCCCAGCCGCCGGCCGGTCCCGGCCCGATGCCGGGCAGCCCGGACGCCGAGCCCACCCAGTTCATCGCCCCGATCACCGACCAGGGGCCCCCGCCGTACGGCGCCGCGCAGGGCGACGCGGGCCGGCAGCCGCCCGCCGAGTTCGACAACCTCTTCCGCGACGGGGACGGCGCGGCCGGCGCCACGCAGCAGATGCCGCGCATGGACTACGGCCGTCCCGTCCGGACCGACCGCACCCCGCCCGGACCGCCCGCCCCGCCCGGCTCCGGCCACGGGGGAGGCCACGGCGGCGGACGCGGCGGCGGTGGCGGCAGCCCGCGCTGGCCGCTGATCGCCGCGGTCGGCGTCGGAATCGCCCTCGTCGGCATCGGCGCCGGCGCCCTGCTCGGCAGCGGCGACAAGGACGACGACGGCGACACCAACCAGCCCGTCTCCGCCACCGCGCCCGCGAGCACCGAGGCCTCGGCGTCGCCGAGCGCCGACCCGGCCCGTGAGCAGGCCGTCGAGCTGGACAAGCTGCTCGCGCACAGCGGCGACAGCCGCAGCTCCGTGATCAACGCGGTGGAGGACGTGAAGGCGTGCCGTGACCTCGGCCAGGCCGCGTCCGATCTGCGGGAGGCCGCGAAGCAGCGGCGGCAGCTCGTCACCGACCTGGGTCAGCTCTCCGTGGACAAGCTGCCCGAGCACGAGGCGCTGAGCGAGGCGCTGCGGAAGGCGTGGAAGGCGTCCGCCTCGGCCGACGACCACTATGCGAAGTGGGCGGAGCAGGCCAAGGGGAAGAAGGGGTGCAAGAAGGGGTCCGCCCGGAGCACCGAGCAGACCGCTGCGGGGAACCGGGAGAGCGGGACCGCCACCGAGCAGAAGCAGAAGGCGTCCGAGCTGTGGAACGCCATCGCCCGTCAGTACGGGCTGACCGAGCGTGCTCCTACGCAGTTGTAGGTCAGGTGCGGGTGCGTGGGGGCGGGGCGCGCAGTTCCCCGCGCCCCTTTCTCACAGCGCCGCGTCCTCCAGCGTGGACGTCACGTCCGTGAAGCCGTTCGCCGCTGCTGTGAGGCGGCCGTCGCGGACCTGGTGGAGGGTGACGTTCGCGTTGACCAGGCGGGGGAGGCCGACGGAGGCCAGGGTGTCCTGGAACTTCCAGCGGAGGGTCGGGGTGAGGTTGCCGGTGGTGACCTTCAGACCGCCGTCCAGGGCGGCGGACACCGTGTCCGCGGTGACCTCGCCGTCGCCGAGCGACTCCACGGCCTGGCGGAGCACCGTGTAGGCGATCCACGTCGTCTGCACGCCCGCGTCCGCCGGGTCGATCCGGTTGTCGCCGAAGGCCTCCGCCCGGATCACCTCCCTCATCGGATCCCAGCGCGCGTCCCCCGCCTCCGGGTACCAGCCGGTGACGTACGCCCCCTCGTACGGTCCCGACGCCCCGCCGGAGGCGTCCAGCACCGTCTGGTCGACGCTGCCCAGCACGGTCGCGGTGCGCACCTTCGGGTACCGGGCGCGGGCGCGCCGGAAGGAGTCCATGAAGGTGCCGGTGCGGTCGCCGAGCGCGGGCACCACGCAGCCCTTCTCCCCGGTGCCGTCGGCCGCGTGTTCCAGGGCGCGCTCGGCGGCGTCGCCGTAGGAGGTCGCGTCCTCGGCGGCGCGCAGGTCGCCCGCCCGGTCGTGGCCGCCCGCGGCGAGGCCCGAGTCCAGCAGCGGAGGGAGCTGGTCGCCCGCGATGGTGTCGGGCCGGACCAGGGCGACAGGACCGCACGCGTCGGCGAGGGTCCGGCCGAGCCCCGCGAGCAGCGCGGGCTGTCCGCCGTTGACGGGGTAGGACAGCGGGCTGGTGAACTCGTCGTGGGTGAGGCCGTAGCCGCCGATGTACGGGATGCCGGCGGCCTCCAGCGTGGGCAGGAAGGCGTCGCCGTGCTGGCTGTACGAGCCGACCACGGCGACGGCGTTCTCCGCGACCGCGCGCCGGGCGCAGCGGGCCGCGGCCACCGCGTCGTCGTGTTCGTCGCAGGTCAGCACCCTCAGCGGGCGGCCGCCGAGGCCGCCGTGGGCGTTCACCCAGCGGCCGTAGGCCTCGGCGAACGCGGGCATGCCGGGCTTGTTGGTCGCGCCGGTGTTCTCGGGCGCCCACGTCATCACGGTGATCGTGTCGTCCCCTGAGCCCCCCGTGACGCCGGGGACGACCCCGCAGCCGGCGACCAGCGCCGCGCACGCCGCCAGCGCGCCTGCGGCCAGGGCGCCGGCGCGGGCGGGCCGGACGAGGGAGCGGGGGAGGACGGTACTGCGGATGCGTCGCCTGCCGGTCATGTCCCCGCACCATTCCCTCACACGGCGAACCGCGCCGTGACGCTCGGTCAACGACAGGTGACGCGGAGGTGAATTGCGGGGGCCCGTCCGGGGCGTACGGAGCGGAAACGTACGATCGACGACCGTGCAAGGTTCGGAGAACTCTTCCCGTCGCGGCCGTCGCTCCTCCACCATGGGCGGCATGCCACTCAACGACATGCCGTGGTGGCGCTGGCGCAGCAATGTGCGCTCCGCGCTGCACATGCTCTCCGACCCCGTCTTCCAGCGGGACGTCTGGCTGGCCGGCGTGCCCGGCTACGGGGACGTCACCGACGCCGTGTACCGGCTCGTCGAGGACACCTGGCTGGACAACTGGTCCGCCGAGAAGTACGTCGGCACGATCTTCCGCGACTCGCAGGAGGCCGCGCTCGTCGACACCGCCGTGCTGCGCGTGCTGCGGATCATGCACCAGGTCGGGCCGGACGCCCCGGTCACCGCGTACGTGGAGCACGAGGGCTGGCCGGAGGCGGTGCGCGCCGCGCGTGACGCGCACGTGCGGATGGCGGCGAGCGACGGCGACGACCCGGACGCGCAGCCCAGCACGCTCGAGGTGCTGCGCATCATGACGCGTTCCGCGTAGCGGGACGACCGGCCGGGAGCCGGTCCGGGTGTGCGACCCTTTTCCCCATGAGCGAGCAGTCCACCCGAGCCGCGGCACCTGCCGACCAGTACGTCCTCACCCTGTCCTGCCCCGACAAGCAGGGCATCGTGCACGCCGTGTCCAGCTACCTGTTCATGACCGGCTGCAACATCGAGGACAGCCAGCAGTTCGGCGACCATGACACGGGTCTGTTCTTCATGCGCGTCCACTTCTCCGCCGAGGCGCCGGTCACGGTGGACAAGCTGCGGGCGAGCTTCGCCGCGATCGGCGACTCCTTCCAGATGGACTGGCAGATCAACCGGGCCGACGAGAAGATGCGCATCCTGCTGATGGTCAGCAAGTTCGGGCACTGCCTGAACGACCTGCTGTTCCGTGCGCGGACCGGCGCGCTGCCCGTGGAGATCGCCGGAGTGGTGTCCAACCACACCGACTTCGCCGAGCTCGTCGCCTCCTACAACATCCCCTTCCACCACATCCCGGTGACCAGGGACACCAAGCCGGAGGCCGAGGCGCGGCTGCTGGAGATCGTGCGTGAGGACGAGGTCGAACTCGTCGTCCTCGCCCGCTACATGCAGGTGCTCTCGGACGACCTGTGCAAGCAGCTGTCGGGGCGGATCATCAACATTCACCACTCCTTCCTGCCGAGCTTCAAGGGCGCGAAGCCGTACCACCAGGCGCATGCGCGGGGTGTGAAGCTGATCGGGGCCACGGCTCATTACGTCACCGCGGATCTGGACGAGGGGCCGATCATCGAGCAGGAGGTCGAGCGGGTGTCGCACGACGTCACGCCCGACCAGCTGGTCGCGATCGGGCGGGACGTGGAGTGCCAGGCGCTGGCGCGGGCCGTGAAGTGGCATGCGGAGCGGAGGATTCTGCTGAACGGCCGCCGTACGGTCGTGTTCGCCTGAGAGGCGGGGCCTCCGGGTCTCGTCGGCGGCTGCGGGCCGTCGGGGGTCGTTCGCGCAGTTCCCCGCGCCCCCGGAAGGGGCGCGGGGAACTGCGCGAGCAACCACCACGCACCCGCAGCCGGCGACGAGCGCGACCCGCCCCTACATGCGGCTCAAGCTCGCCGCGGCGAGCAGCACATCCCTGATCGCCTCACGATCACCCTCCTGCCCGGCGGCAGCCTCCCGAGGCGGCACATGTCCGGCCGCCAGCCGGCAGAACTCCGCCCCGTCAAGGGCGACATGAGCCACCTCGTGCTCAGCGGACCCCTTCGCCGCCGGCGAGTCCAGCGGGATCAGCCACTCCCCGCCGCCCGACCCCTCGATCTCCAGCCGCAGGCTCCGCCCCGGCTCCCCGGCCGCGATCAGCCGGCGCTCCACCGGGGCGGCGAGCCCATGATGGCGGCGGTTCTCCAGGACCACGGGAAGCAGACGGGCCGCGAGGTCCACCATCTCGTGCAGATGGCGCCCCGCAGGGGGGTCGTACGGATAGTCCACCGCCTCCGCGATGTCCTCCGCGTGGACCCAGCACTCGAAGGCCCGGTCCAGCATCGCGTCGTGCAGCGGCAGCGCGAAGTCGCCGTAGGGGACGGTCATGCGGCCGGTGTCGCTGCCGGTGAAGGAGACCGTGCGGATCAGCCGGTGGCTCTGCTCCCGCCAGGGCCGGCGGACGGCCCGGGTGGGCGGGAAACGGGCGGCACGCCAGTACGCCTCGGTGCGGTCGGACGGCGTGGCCCGCTCGGGACGGACGTCGCCGAGCGGGTCCTCCAGGCCGAGGGCGACCGCGACCAGCCCGTCGACGCTCATCAGGTGGGCGATGACCCCGGCGACGGTGGTGCGCCGGGTGCTCGCCTCGTCGCCCTCGTACCAGCGCAGCCGCACCGGCGCGTGCCACTCGTTGTCGCCGAAGTCCTGGAGCAGCGCGTCGAGCCGGGCGGTCTCGGTGTCGTAGGCGGTGGCCCAGTCGGGGACCGGGATGCGCGGCGGGCGCCGCTCCAGGCAGGTCTCCAGGACGCGGGTGCGCAGCGCCGGGTTCAGGTCCAGGCTCTCGGGCCGCTGGAGCAGGCCCACGGCCTCGCGCAGCCGCAGCGCCTCGTCCGCGCAGGACCCGCACACACCGAGGTGCTCCTCGACGGCGTCGGCCTCGGCGGGCGCGCAGGCGGCCAGCGCCCAGGCGCCGAGCAGCGACTTCAGCACCTGGTGCTCGGGACCCGGGGGCAGCGCGTCCGGCCCGGGGGCGAGGGTTCCGCGGTCGTCGTACGGCCCGGGGCGGCGCCCGCTCACGCGGCACCCCCCATTCCGGGCGGCGCCCCCGGCGTCCCGGCGTCGTGGGCGGTGGCCAGCAGCTGGAGGCCGAGGCGCAGCCGGCGGCGGGCCTCCTCGTCGGTGACGCCGAGGTCGGCGGCGGTCTGCCGGTAGTCGCGGCGCTGGAAGTAGGCCAGCTCCAGCGCGGCCCGCAGGGGCGCGGGCATCGACTGGACGATGTAGTCGGCGCGGGCGGCGACCGTGGCGTGCCGGACCTTGCGCTCCAGGTCCTCGGTGGTGCCGGGCCCGCCCCGGGCGAGCGCGGCGGTCTCGGTGGTGCGCAGCCGCTCCACGGCCAGCCGGTTGGTCAGAGCGGCGAGCCAGCTGCGCAGGGGGCCCTGGCGGGGGTCGTAGGTGTCGGGGTGCTGCCAGACGTGCGCGAAGACGTCACGGGTGACGGTGTCAGCCGCGTGTTCGTCCCCGAGGACGCGGTGGGCGAGGCCGTGCACCAGGGACGCGAAACGGTCGTAGAGCTCGCCGAGGGCGGCCGCCTCCCCGCGGGCGAGCCGCTGCTGCATCTTGCGGTCCCAGCGGGGCGGTACGTCCTTCTTCTGCATGCGGCCCCTCACCCCCTGTTCGTCCCGCGGGTCCCCGGGGTGGTCGGTCCCGGGACCGGCGTGTGACCGGCGACGCCACGAATGTAGTCGCCATCCACGTGCGTGCACGCCCCTTTGTGGCAATGTGCGCCCCTCGCGGCGCCTTCCGTGGTAGAGGGTCGCGCACGCAGGTGGCACAGCCCGCGGATCATGTCTGCCCCGTCGCCTGTCGATCGGAACCGATCGAATCGGATCGATTACGACCAGAACAAGCCCCTTCTGTTCGGTAACCGTTTCCGGGTCCGTGTTTCAGGGAACGGCCGGTGGGCAGCCGCGCAGCAAGGAAGCGTAGGCATTGCTTCCGTTTCAGCGAGCGAGGGGCGTGGTGGTGACCTTCAAAGTGACCGACCAGGAGAACGGCGAATGGGCTGTCCTCCGGGTCTCCGGCGAGCTGGACCTGATGACGTCCCCGGTGCTGCGGCAGCGGGTGCACGACGTCGTGGCGGAGGGGCGGCACCAGCTGGTCCTCGACCTCTCCGAGGTGTGGTTCTGCGACTCCAGCGGGGTGGGCGTGCTCATAGCCTCCCGCCGGCTGCTGCGCTCCTGTCAGGGCCGGCTCCGGCTGATCCTGCCCGCGCGCGGCGCCGCCGACGGCAGCCACGTCAACAAGGTGCTCGGCGCGCTCGGGGTGCGTCGGCTGTTCGAGGTCCACCCGGACGTGCCGTCCGCCGTCGACGAGGACGCCCGCCCGCTCTCCGCCTGAGCCGCCGCCCCCGTCACCCCCTTCCCACCTCGTGGTCCGCGCGTGGTGCCGCTCACACGTGTCACACGTCTGTCCCGGTGTTCCCCCGGTCCTGGCCCAAGCGCCGCTTTCCGGCTTCCCCGCGCCCCCGCACCCCGTACGCTCCCAGCGAGACGACCCCTCCGACCTAAGGCGGCCTGAACAAGACATGGTCACCAGCGAGTACGAGCGCAGGATCGCGGCCCGCTTCGCAGGCTTCGACCAGGACGGCAACGGCTACATCGACCGCGAGGACTTCATGGCGGCGGCCAAGGCGCTGCTCGCCGAGTTCGGCACGGCGGCCCGCTCCGACCGGGGCCAGTCCCTGTACGTCGGCGCCGAGGCGTTCTGGCAGGGCATGGCCGGCATCGCCGACCGGGACGGCGACCAGCGCATCACCCGCGAGGAGTTCGTGACCGGCGCGGTCAAGCGGCTGCGGGACAATCCGGAGCGCTTCGCCGAGATCGCCCGCCCCTTCCTGCACGCGGCGCTCGCCGTCGCGGACACCACCGGGGACGGTGCCGTCGGCGTGGAGAACACCGCGCGCGTGCTCCGGGTGCTGGGCGTCGACGGGGACGTGGCGGCGCAGGCCGCCGCACAGCTGGACACCGACGGGGACGGGCGGATCGGCGAGGAGGAGATCGTCTCCGCGTTCGCCCGCTACTTCACCGTTCCCGAGTGACGCGCCGGGCGCTCCCGACGGCATTCGTGTCACCGATCGTGGCATTTTCCTGATCACGGAGCGTCCGTACGGCACCGGGCCGGGTGAGTTCTCTCGTCACGGCCCGGAGTCGGGGCGCGGCTCCGGTACGTTGTGAGGGATGCGAGTCGTCGTGAGTGTCCGCCACGGCCGGGGCTCCCTCGTGACGGTTGCCCGAGGCGCCGTTCCTGCGGGTGTCCGTGGGCTCAACGGGCCGTGTACCGCGCTCCGTTCGAGTCGGCGCGGCAAGCGTCGCACAGTATGCCGCACGGGTACTCCTTCGCGTTGGAATATGCCCGAAGCGCTTGTTGGCGTGACTGTACGTCAACCATGCTGTCCCACAAGGGAGTCACGGTCCGTGATCCCGGTCCCGGTCATTGTTCTGGCCATGCGGAAAATGGCTAGGATCGTGGCCCTCGTGAGGCGCGAGTCCAAGTGTCCGCCGGTTCGGATGGTGTGAGCGGTGCAGGTGCTTCAAGTGCAGCTGGAGATCCGGCCCGACCCCGCTGAGGTGGGGCGGGCCAGGCGCTGGGCCCGCTCACGGCTGGCCGGGTCCGGCATAGGGGCCGACGAACCGCTGGCCGAGACGCTGATCCTGCTCGTCTCCGAACTGGTCACCAACGCCGTGGTGCACACGGGCTGTCCGGCCGTCCTGAGACTCTCGCTGCCCGGCGCGGACGCGGCCGAGGAGGTCACCGTCCGCCTGGAGGTCGCCGACCGCAGCGGCCGCGCCCCCGTGCCGCGCTGCGCGGGCGACGAGGCGACCGGCGGGCGCGGACTCGCCCTCGTCGACGGTCTCGCCGACCGCTGGGGCTGGACCACCGAGGGCGCCGGCAAACGCATCTGGTGCGAACTCGACCGCTGCGGCGCCGCGTCCGACGCCGCCCGCACCTCCTGCGGCGGCAGCGCGGTGACGTACGACGGGCTGGCGTACGAGGCGGTCTGAGCGCTCCGCGCCCCGACGGTTGCCGCGCCTTCGGGGAGGCACGGGTGCATGGCGCGACGGCGCTCCGGTGCCGTGCGTGATGCGGTGCGCCGGATGTGCTCCCGTGCGCCGAGCCGACGAACAGGGCAATTGCCGCGAACGCCGTATCCACCCTCGAAATGGTATTGACGCGCCATGACCGGGTGATGACTCTGGTCGTCAGCGATTCGCCGTGAGGGGACGGCGAGGGCGCCGCGACGGGGGCCCTCGGCGAGTGTGGGTCGTGATCCGGCGTGTGCCTCCCGGGCGCGGGGGACCTGGCGGGGCCGCCGGAGACGAAGGGCGGTGCGGGGCTGCCGTGCTCGGGGCGAGCAGCGCCGCACCGCCGCCGCGGCGATCTGTCCACAGCCTGTGGACAAGCGGACGCGTGCGGAACTCAGACCGCGACCGCCGCCCCCTCCTCGCGCGTCGAACCCGCGCGGAAGGTGCGCCGGTAGGCCGTGGGCGTCACACCGAGGGCCGCCTGGAGATGGGCGCGCATGGACTGGGCCGTCCCGAACCCCGCGTCCCGCGCCACCTGGTCCACGGTCAGCTCGGTGGTCTCGAGCAAGTACCGTGCCCGCTCCACCCGTTGACGGGTGAGCCACTGCCCCGGACTGACCCCGGTCTCTTCACGGAAGCGGCGGGTGAAGGTGCGCACCGACATCGACTCCCGCTCCGCCATGTCCCGCAGCTGGATCGGCTCGTGCAGCCGGCCCAGCGCCCAGGCGCGGGCGCCGCTCGTGGACGCCTGCTGCGGGTCGGGCACCGGGCGCTGGATGTACTGCGCCTGGCCGCCGTCCCGGTGCGGCGGCACCACCGTGCGCCGGGCCACGTCGTTGGCGACGGCGGCGCCGTGGTCGCGCCGCACCATGTGCAGGCACAGGTCGATCCCGGCCGCCACGCCCGCCGAGGTGAGGATGTCGCCGTCGTCGACGAACAGCACGTCCGGGTCGACGTCGATCCGCGGGAACAGCCGCTGCAGCCGCTCCGCGTCCGCCCAGTGCGTGGTGGCGCGGCGCCCGTCGAGGCGGCCGGAGGCGGCGAGGACGTACACCCCGGTGCAGATGGAGGCGATGCGGGCCGTCGGCGGGATGCGGCCCAGCGCGTCGGCGAGTTCGTCCGTCAGCTCGCCCCGCTCGAAGACCGGGCCCAGCTCGTAGGAGGCCGGGACGACCACCGTGTCGGCGGTGGCCAGGGCCTCCGGGCCGTGCGGCACATGGATGGTGAAGTCGGCGTCCGTCTCCACAGGACCCGGCGGCCGGACCGAGCAGGTGACCACCTCGTACAGCGGGCGCCCCTTCTCGTCCCGGGGCCGGCCGAACACGCGGTGCGGGATGCCCAGTTCGAACGGCAGCGCGCCGTCGAGGGCGAGGACGACCACGCGGTGGGGCCGGTGGCCGGCGGGGGAGCGGGACTCGTCCGGACGTGAAGGCATGGCCCGATCCTAGCGAATACTGTCCCTCGGGCCACTCGTTGAAACAGACATGCTTCACCGAAGCTGTACGGCGTGACCACGACCAGCAAGACCGCCGCCGTCGGGCCGCCCGCGAGCGGCCGCAAGCCGACCCGCCTCCGCGTGCACCGCGCCTGGTTCGTCGCCGCCGTCACCTTCGTGACGATCATCGGCGCCGCCGCCTTCCGCGCCGTGCCGGGGCTGTTCATCGACCCGCTGAACGAGGAGTTCGGCTGGTCGCGCGGCACCATCGGCGCCGCGGTCTCCGTCAACCTGGCGCTGTACGGACTCACCGCCCCGTTCGCGGCGGCGCTGATGGACCGCTACGGCATCCGCCGGGTCGTCGCCGTCGCGCTGACCGTGATCGCGGCCGGCTCCGGCGCCACCGTGTGGATGACCGCCCCCTGGCAGCTGATGCTCTGCTGGGGCCTGCTGGTGGGCCTCGGCTCCGGCTCCATGGCGCTCTCCTTCGCCGCCACCGTCACCAACCGCTGGTTCACCGAGCGGCGCGGTCTGGTCAGCGGCATCCTCACCGCCGCGTCCGCCTCCGGACAGCTGATCTTCCTGCCGCTGCTGTCGTGGATCGTCGACCGCTACTCGTGGCGGCCCGCGGCCGTGACGGTCGCCCTCGCCGCGCTCGCCGTGGTGCCGTTCGTCTGGCTGCTGCTGCGAGACCACCCGGCCGACGTCGGCCAGAAGCCGTACGGGGCCGAGGAGTTCGTGCCCAAGCCGGCGCCCGTGCCCGGGGCCGCCCGGCGCGCGCTGACCGTGCTCGGCTCGGCCGCCCGCACCGGCCCTTTCTGGCTGCTCGCCGGGACGTTCGCGATCTGCGGCGCCTCCACCAACGGGCTGATCCAGACCCACTTCGTGCCCGCCTCGCACGACCACGGCATGCCCATCACCACCGCCGCGTCCCTGCTCGCCGTCATCGGCGTCTTCGACGTCGTCGGCACGGTGGCCTCCGGCTGGTTCACCGACCGCTTCGACGCGCGCCGGCTGCTCGCCGTGTACTACGCGCTGCGCGGCATATCCCTGCTCTTCCTGCCCCTGCTGCTGGCGCCCTCCGTGCACCCGCCGATGCTGCTCTTCATCGTCTTCTACGGCCTCGACTGGGTCGCCACCGTGCCGCCCACCCTCGCGCTGTGCCGGGAGCACTACGGCGACGACAGTCCCATCGTGTTCGGCTGGGTGCTGGCCTCGCACCAGGTGGGCGCGGCGATCGTGGCCTTCGCGGGCGGGCTGGCGCGGGACGCGTTCGGCTCGTACGACGTGGTGTGGCTGGCGTCGGGCGCGCTGTGCGCGGCGGCGGCGCTGATGGCGCTGGTGATCCGCAAGCGGCCCGCGGTCCTGACGGCGAGCTGAGGCGCCCGGAGGGCCGGGCGCCCGGCAGCTGAAAACCGGGTCTCAGGCGCCCGGCAGCGGGGACGCCTTCCCGCTGCGGGCGACCGCGCGGGCGATGCGCTGGGCGTCCAGGGCCATCTCGCGGAGGTTGCCGCTGATCGGGTTGGTGAAGCCGGTGAAGTACAGGTCCGGGGCGCCGGCCGGGGTGCGGGCGCCGTGGACCACGGGTCTGCCGCGCTCGTCCAGCACGCCGAGGTGGCCGACCAGGCCCTCCAGGCCGCGCTCGTACCCGGTGGCCGCGATCACCGCGTCCGGGGAGATCCGCTCGCCGTCCGTCAGCAGCACCTCGCCCTCCTCGAAGCCCTTCACTGCGGCGACCACCTCCACCGAGCCCGCGCGCACGGCGTCGATCAGACCGACGTCCTGCACAGGGATCGCGCCCTCCAGGACGCGGCTGTAGAGCCCGGTCTCCGGGCGGGGCAGGCCGTGCTCGGACAGGTCCGGCACCGCGACCCGCGCCTGGAGGCGGCTGATCCGGTCCACCAGCGGCACCGGCAGCCGGCGCACCAGGATCCCGGAGTACTGCGCGGGCCAGCCGGCCGTCGAGCGGCGCACGATGTGCGGAGGGGTGCGCACCGCCAGCCGCACCCGGGACGCGCCGCCCTCCACCAGGTCCACGGCGATCTCGGCGCCCGTGTTGCCGACGCCCACCACCAGCACGTCCCGCCCGGCGAACGGCTTGGGGTTGCGGTACTGGGACGCGTGCAGCAACTCGCCCGTGTACGTGTCCCGTCCGGGCCAGTCGGGGACGCGCGGGGTGTGGTTGAAGCCGGTGGCGACGACGACCGCCGCGCCCGTCAGCTCACGTCCGCCGGTGGCGCGCAGCAGCCAGCCGGCGCCGTCCTCGCTGCGCTCGATCCGGGACACCTCGACGCCGGTGACGATCTCCAGGCGGTGGTGCTCGGCGTACTTCTCCAGGTAGCGGACCACGTCGTCGCGGGACGGCCAGCGTCCGAAGCGGCGCGGCATCGGCAGGCCGGGGAGCGCCGACCGGCGCCGGGTGGTGTGCAGGTGCAGCCGGTCGTAGTGCCGGCGCCAGGAGTCGCCGACCCGCTCGGAGCGCTCCAGGACGACGGCCCGCACCCCGCGGGCGCGCAGGGCGTGCGCGACGGACAGTCCGCCGGGGCCGCCGCCGACGACATGGACGGGGCGGTCCGCCCGGAGGGGCGCGGTGGGCTGCGCGGACGTGGAGGAGTCGGCCATGACCGCGAGCGTAATCAAGCAGGGGGTTGATGGGTCTCGGTCAAGACCGGAATTGGTTGCGGAATGATCACATGATGTCGTGATCGCGGGTTCAATGTCCCCATGTCTTCTCCCCAGCCCACCCGACCCCTCCCGCCGTCCGAACTCCGCGGCCACGGACTGCTGCTGCGCGCCTGGGACCCGGACTCCGCCGACGACGCGGACGCCTGGCTGCGCGGCCTCACGGACCCGGAGTTCCGGCGCTGGAACACCCCGCTGCGCCCGGTCGACGACCTGGCCGGCGCCCGCCGCTCCCTGCGCGCCCGGGTCGCCCTCGCCGAGGAGGGGTCCACCCTCTCCTTCCATGTCGCGGACGACACCGACGGCACACCGCTCGGCCACATCGGCATCCAGGACATACATCCGGTGATGCGCGTCGGCCGCATCGGCTACTGGGTCCTGCCGGAGGCCCGGGGCCGGGGCGTGGCCACCCGCGCGGTCCTGCTCGCCGCGCACTGGGCCCTGACCGAGGGCGCCCTCCACCGCCTGGAACTGGGCCACGCGATAGGCCACGAGGCGTCCTGCCGCATCGCGACCCGCTGCGGCTTCCTCCCGGAGGGCACGCTGCGAGACGCGATGTTCGCCCCCGACCGCCATGACGCCTTCCGGGACACCCACCTCCACGCCCGCCTCGCGACGGACCGGGAGCCGGCGGGGCCATGAGCTTCAGGCGTGGAGCCACCCCCTCACGGCCACAGCAACTCCCGCACCCAGTCCGCCCCCTCCCGCCGATACCGCAGCCGCACATGGCGTCGCTGGGGATCGCCCTGGAAGAACTCCACCTCGGCCGGGGCGAGGTGGTACAGCGTCCACGACGGCGCCGGGGTCGTCGGGGCACTGCGCGCCTTCTCCCAGGCCGCCTCCGAGGCAAGGCGGAGTTCCTCGGGAGAGGCGAGCACCCCGCTCTGGTGGCCCGTGAGGGCCGCGGCCAGCGCGCCGGTCGAGCGGGCGTGGAGGTCGGCCTGGGCCTCCTCGGGCGGGGCGGCCGTGACGGGGCCCCGTACACGGACCTGGCGGCCCAGGACGGGCCAGTAGAAGGCGAGGGCCGCGTACGGGCGGGCGGCGAGGTGGCCGCCCTTGCGGCTGTGCGCGTGCGTGGCGAACGACCAGCCCCGCTCGTCCGCGCCGTGCAGCATCACGATCCGCACGTCCGGCAGACCGTCCGCGTCCGCCGTCGCCAGGGACATGGTGTGCGGCTCGGGCTGTCCGGCCGCCGCCGCGTCCGCCAGCCACCGCGCGAACAGCGGCAGCGGCTCGGCGGGGGCCCGCTCCGGGTCGAAGGGGCGCAGGTCGGTGACGGCCGGGTCCCACACCCGCAGGGAACGCAGCAGCTCGTGGAGATCAGGTTCGGGTTCCGGTTCCGGTTGCATGCAGCGATTGTCGGCTCAGATGGAGCCCAGGTCCGACGACACCCACCGCTCCGGCCGCATCCGCACCACGACCTGCTCCCCGCGGTTCTTCCACGCGAAGTCCACGTACCCCTCGACCTTCTCGGGCGGCAGATAGCGCGCGGAGATCTCCCGGAGCTTCTCGATCGTGGCGGGGGAAGTGTCGACGACGGGGCCCTCGACGGAGACGTAGCGGGTGGTCGGCTCGACGCGTTCCACCAGGAGGGAGAAGCGGCCCGACGCCTGCAGCAGCCGGTTCTTGCGGGAGTGCAGCCCGGTGAGGATCCACACGTCCTCGCCGGGCGCGTACTGGTACCAGATCGGCACGGTCAGCGGGGCGCGGCCCTCGCCCGCGTCCACCGCGAACGCGGCCACGCGCGGTTCGGACAGGAACGTCTCGCGCTCTTCACGGGACAGGGCCATGGCGATTCCTCCAGCGTCGTCGGCGTCGGGACGTGCACATGGGCGGCAGGCAGCCGTGCGGTGCCGCACCGTCCGGGCGCGGGCGTTTTCCGCCCTCGCGCCCCCACCATCGGAACCGGACCGCCCCCGGGGACGCGACAGGCGGCGGTCCACCGGAGTGAACCGCCGCCCGGATGACAGGAATCGCGAGGTCGGGGAGGGGATGCGGGGCCGGGCCCGCTACTTGGTCGGCTTGCGCCCGGTGACCCCCAGGTGCACCAGCAGCGCCAGGTTCGGTTTGATCTCGGCCTGCTTGACGCCCCAGGAGGAGAAACCTTTCTGGTGCGAGGCCACGGCCGCCAGCATGGCGACCAGGGACCCGGCGATCGCGCCGGGGTTGACGTCCTTGTCGATCCGGCCCTTCGCCTGGAGCTCGGAGACCGCCTCGGCGAGCGAGCCCTCCACGGCGTTGAGCACCTTCAGACGGATCTTGGAGAAACGTTTGTCCCCTTCGGCGGCGCCGAGATCCACCACACGCAGGATCGCGTCGTGCTTCCGCCAGAACTCCAGGAAACCGTCGACCAGTTCCTGCGCCGTCTGCCACCCGGCCCGCCCGCTCCAGGAGCGTCCCTCGACCAGCTCGCTCAGGGAGCCGCTCTCCGCCGCCATGGTCTCGGCGAGCTCCAGCACGGCGCCCTCGACGTCGGGGAAGTACTGGTAGAAGGTGGCCGGCGAGGTCCCCGCGCGGCGGGCGACGTCGATGACCTTGACATCCCGGTACGGGGACGAGCTGAGCATCTCGCTGAGGCAGTCGAGCAGCTTCTGCCGGGTCTCCTGCCCACGCCGGCCGGCCACGCGGCCGTCGACGGTACGCACTTGTCCTGTCATGCCGTCAGCTTACCGACGGGGTTCAGGAGCGCGATTCGGCCGACTGCAAATGGGGTGCGGGGCCCGAAGAACCCTGGTGTGCCTGGTCGGCGGGGTGCGGGCGGCACGGCTACGTTGTCGGCATGGCCGAAAACAGGGCATCGGAGTACACAGAGGGCACCCCCTGCTGGGTGGACGCGCAGCTGCCCGATCTGGAGGCGGGCAAGCGGTTCTACGGTGAGCTGTTCGGCTGGACCTTCGAGGACCAGCCCACCGGGACGGTCCGGGCGCTGAAGGACGGCGACCCCGTCGCCTCCCTCGCGCGCAAGACGGACGGACGGCTGCCCACGGTGTGGACGGTGTCCTTCTGGACCCCGGACGCCGACAGCCTGTGCGCCCGCATCCGCGCGGCCGGCGGACGCGTGGTCGCGCCCCCCGCGCCGTTCGGCGACCTCGGCCGCACCGCGCTCGTCACCGACCCCGAGGGCGCGGTGTTCTCGCTGTGGGAGCCCGGCACCGCGACCGGCTTCGGACGCCGGCACGAGCCCGGCACCTTCGCCTGGGTCCAGCTCTACACCCGGGACACGGAGACGGCCAACGCCTTCTACGGCGACCTCTTCCACGACGCCCTGTTCGGTGAGGGCGCCGACCCGGAATTCGGACGCGCGCCCGTCTCCGAGGTCTTCGCCCCCGAAATGCCCCCGCACCTCCTCGTCCACTTCGCGGTGACGGAGCTGGAGCCCGCACTGGAGACGGTGACCCGCCTCGGCGGACGCACGCAGGTTCCGCCCTTCGAGACGTCGTACGGAACGGCGGCCGTCGTCACCGACAATCAGGGGGCGTCCTTCGCGCTGCTGCGGCGCTGACCGTACGCTCGGTGCGCCGCCGCGGTCCGTCTCCTGTACGCCGTCCGACCGTCCATTCGAGTCATATGTAAACCTGGACACCCGATTTGTCGGCCGGTTCGCACCAGGGGGCCCGGACAGGAAGAATCGGGGTGCGTGCCGCCACGGCGGTGCGGTGGTGAGACGCTGCACTACGGTCGCGCACAGGTGGTGGCGCGACGCGTACGGGGAGGTGGCAGGCAAGTGGTGGATCAGCTGACGCAGCACGATCCGCGGCGAATCGGGCCGTTCGAGGTGCTGGGACGGCTGGGAGCCGGCGGCATGGGGCTGGTCTATCTCGCGCGCTCGGCGTCCGGCCGGCGGGTGGCGATCAAGACGGTCCGGACCGAGCTGGCCGAGGACCAGCTGTTCCGGGTGCGTTTCACGCGCGAGGTGGAGGCGGCCCGCGCGGTCTCCGGTTTCTACACGGCGGCCGTCGTGGACGCCGACCCGCGCGCCGCCGTGCCGTGGCTGGCCACCGCGTACGTGCCCGCCCCCTCGCTCGAGGAGATAGTGAACGAGTGCGGGCCGCTGCCCGCGCAGGCCGTGCGCTGGCTCGCCGCGGGCGTCGCCGAGGCGCTCCAGTCGATCCACGGCGCGGGCCTGGTCCACCGCGACCTCAAGCCGTCCAACGTGCTGGTCGTCGAGGACGGCCCCCGCGTGATCGACTTCGGCATCGCCTCGGGGGTGTCCAACACCCGGCTGACGATGACCAACGTCGCCGTCGGCACCCCCGCCTACATGTCCCCGGAGCAGGCCAAGGACTCCCGCAGCGTCACCGGCGCGAGCGACGTGTTCTCCCTCGGCTCCATGCTGGTCTTCGCCGCCACCGGCCACCCCCCGTTCCACGGCGCCAACCCCGTCGAGACGGTCTTCATGCTGCTGCGCGAGGGCCCGGACCTCGAGGGCCTGCCGGACGAGCTGCGGCCGCTCATCGAGTCCTGCATGCAGATGGACCCGACGGCCCGGCCCAACCCGGCCGACCTCCAGGCGCAGCTCGCCCCGCACCTGTTCGGCTCCGGCTCCGACGACAGCGGCACGGCGTCCGCCTGGCTGCCCGAGCGGGCCGTCAGCCTGATCGAGGCGCGCCGCGGCGGCCGTCCCGCCAGACCGCCGCAGAACAGCGGCCGCAGCGGCGGCGGCGCCCGTCCCCACGTACCGCCCCCGCCGCCGCACGACCCGGTCGTCCCGCCGCCCCGCCCCAGCCGGCCCCCGTGGGCGCGGCCGGCACGGGGCCGGTCCGCCTTGCGGGCGCCGCGGTGCCCATCGGCCCCGGCCCGCGCGTCGCCGACACGCGCGCGGCCGCCGTGCAGGCGCCCCGCCCGCCGCCGCCCTGGCCGCGACCTGGACCAAGCCCCGCCCCGGCGTCAACGGCACCGAGCCCGCCGCCCCCGCGCACCCGGCGCCCGCCGCGCCGCCGGAGAGCCCCGGCGGCTGGCGCCCCTGGCGGTTCCGCATGTCCAACGACGTGTGGGGCACGCCCGCCGTGGCCGGCGACCTGGTGTACGTCACCTCCTTCGAAGTGCACGCCCTGGACGTGGCCACCGGCCGGCGCCGCTTCAAGACGCGGGACGTCGCCTGGTCGATGGCGGTCGCCGACGGCCGGATCCACGCCTCCGACGGGCCCACCCTGTACGCGCTCGACGCCCGTGAGGGCGGCGACCTGTGGCGGCTGAACACCGACGCCTGGGTGTACTCCCTCAAGGCCGACCGCGGCACGGTCCTCACCGGCACCCGAGGCGGCGGCGTGCAGGGCTGGGAGGCGTCCACGGGGCAGAAGCTGTGGGAACTCACCGGCTGCCAGACCGACTTCGAGTCCCCGGAGGCCGGACCCGCCCTGTTCGACGGCACCGCCTACGTGTGGCAGGACGCCCGGCTACGCGCCCTGGACGCCCGCACCGGCGAGGAGCGCTGGTCGTACCCGATCGGCGACGCGGCCTCCTGCGGCGGCGTCCCGGTCCGCCTCACCGCCGCGCCCGACGGCTACGTCTACGTCTGCGCCGGCACCCGCGTGCTCGCCCTGGAGGCCGGCTCGGGGCACGTCCGCTGGCACTTCGAGGCCCCGGCGGTCTTCCTGTGCCCGCCCGCCTTCGTGCCCGGCCCCGCGGTCACCGGCGGCGGCGTGTACCTCGCCGACTACCTCGGCACGGTGTACGCCCTGGACGCCACCGACGGCCGCGACCGCTGGCGCATCGCCACCGAGGCGCGCTCCTCGGTGGAGCCGGTGCTGGTCGCCGCGGGCCATGTCCACGTGGGCAGCGGCAAGGGCCTCTACACGCTGGACGCGGTCACCGGCACGCCCAAGTGGCGCTTCCAGTCCGGCGGCGAGATCGTCGGCGCGCCCGCGGTCGCCGAGGGGCGGATCCACTTCGGCTCCAGCGACCACCTGCTGTACACGCTGAAGGCCGACGACGGCCGGCTGCGCTGGAAGCTCGCGACCGGCGGAGAGATCACCGGCTCGCCGGTGGTGCGGGACGGCGTGGTGTACGCGTGCAGCAAGGACCGCTGTGTGTACGCGCTGGACGCGGAGAAGGGCACGGGCACGGCACGGACGGCGTGAGACGCGCCGTCCCCGGCGGCCCGGCGTCTCTCGTGGCCTTCGCGCGGGACGGCCGTCGTGCCGGCTGCACGGAAGGGGCCCGGACGGCGGCCGCCTCGGGGGCGGCGGTGTCCGCCGCCCTCAGGGCCGACGCTACGCCGGGTACGGGACGGTCGCCAGGTAGTGACATGGCCGTGACACAAAGATCGCTAGCCTGACGGTCATGACTTCTCGGGGGAAGACACTCAAGCTCACCGCTGTCTCGGCGCTCGTCGTCCTCACGCTCACCGGTTTCTCCACCGGCCGCGGCCACGGCGGCAGCAGCGGGCACCACGACGGCGACAGCGGCGGCGGCGGTTGCAGCAGCTCCAGCCAGAACCACGACTCGTCGAGCGGCGGTTCGCACCGCGACTACGACGATGACGACTACGACGACGACTACGGCAGCAGCGGCGGGTCGGGCGGCTCGGAGGCGTCGATGTCCCCGGACGCGGCCACGGTGACGCTGGTGGAGTGCGTGTCCGAGCAGACGCCGTACGCCACCGTCGAGGTCACCAACGACGACACGGTGGACGGCACGTTCTCGGTGACGGTGGTCTTCAAGGACGCCGCCGGCGAGGAACTGACCCGCGGCACCGAGGAGGTCCTCGTCCCGGCGGGCGAGACCACCACGGCCGAGGTCCCGGTGGACGACGAGACGAGCCTCCCGCAGATCGACGAGTGCGAGCTGGACTCCTACGCCCCGGCGGCCTGACCCCGACATCACATGGGAGAGGGGCCTTGGTCCGATGTCGCAACGACACCGGACCAAGGCCCCTCTCACTACCCGCCCGCGACGGCTCCCCCTCCGTGCCGCCGTGGCCGGTCCCCGTGTGGGAAGAAGGCTTACTGGCCGTCCCGGTCCAGGGCCGGCGGCGCCGGGGCGTGCTGGTCCAGCGTGGTGACCTCGCCGATACTCGGCGGGGCCGGCGCGTGCTGGTCGAGCGTGGTGACCTCCGGGTCGTCCTTGCTCGGCGGCGTCGGCGCGTGCTGGTCCTGCGTGGTGAACTCCGGCTCGTTCGTGGCTTCCGTCATGATCTGTGCAACCCCCAACAGGTGGACTGGGACGAGCGGTTGAACGGCCCGCTCGGCGACTCCCCCGAGGGCCGCCGAACGGGCGTTCCAGCGGGTCTCAGAGTAGAGATGAGCCCCTCGGATCCGCCTGCCCCCCGACGCGACGCATCCGTTCCATGAGAGTGGCAGCCCGCCATAAACGTTCGATGAACGCCTGCCGCGGGACCGTCCTCGGCCCCCTCGGCCCCCTCAGGCCGCCGACAGCGGAGCGAGCAGCCGGCGCACCTGCACGGCCTCGGCGGAGCCCGTCTCGTCGTACAGGGTCAGCGCCTCGCGCCAGCAGGCGCGCGCCCGGTCGCCCTGGTCGAGGGTGTGCAGCGCCCGGCCGAGCAGCGTGAGGGCGTTGGCCCGCATCCAGTCGCCGCCGATGCAACCCATCGCCAGGGCCTGTTCGGCGTGCCGGGCGGCGCGTGCCGGGCGTCCGGCACGCAGGTGCACCTCGGCGATGCGGTAGTGGGTCGTGCCCTCCCACAGCGACTGGCGGTTCTCCGCGAAGATGCACAGCGCCTCGTCGAGCTGGGCCAGCGCCTCCGAGGGGCGGCCCGCCTGGCTGAGCACGATCCCGGACGCGTACCGGGCGTTGGCCAGCCGCATCGACATGCCCAGCTCGTCGTAGATCTCCACGCCCCGCCGGGCCAGTTCGACGGCCTCGTTGCTGCGGCCGATGGAGGCGAGGGTGCGGGAGAGGTTGCAGACGGCGCTGGCCTCTCCGGGCCGGTTGCCGTCGGCGCGGAAGGCGTCGATCGCGCGCAGGAAGTACCCCTCGGCGTCCGCGTACCGGGCGGTGCACAGGGCGATGATGCCGAGCTGGTTGGGGGCGGTGCCGTTCGCCCACGGGTCGTCCGCCTCCGCCAGCAGCGCGTCCGCCCGCCTCGCCTCCTCCTCGGCGGCCTCGAACCGGCCCGCCTGGCTGAGCACCTGGGCGACGGTGACCCGGGCCCGCACCTCGGCGCGGGCGTCCCCGAGGGCGGCCGCCGCCTCGCACGCGGCCCGCGCGGTCTTGCTGTACTGGCGGGAGTCCGCCCCGGACTCGGCGAGGTCGATGGCGGCGACCAGCAGGTCCACGGCCCGGCGCACCATCGCCCCGGACAGCGACTGCTGCACGCAGGCCAGCAGCGGCCCCGCCTCGCTGTGCAGCCAGTCCAGCGCCTGCGCCGCGCCGCCGAACTCCTCGCCCTCGAACCGGCCCTTCTCCAGGTGCGCCACGGTCCGGTCGCCCGGCCGCTCGATGCCGTACACGCGCACCGCCGTGGCCAGGTAGTAGTCGAGCAGCCGCGACCGTGCGGCCTCCCGCTCGGACGGCGGCTGCTCGTCCCGCTCGGCGCACGCACGCGCGTAGAGCCGGACGAGATCGTGGAAGCGGTAGCGGCCGGGCGCCGCCGACTCCAGCAGGGACGTGTCGACGAGGGACTCCAGCAGGTCCTCCGTCGCGTCCGCGTCCAGGTCCAGCAGGGCGGAGGCGGCGGCCACCGAGATGTCCGGGCCGTCGGCCAGGCCCAGCAGCCGGAACGCGCGGGCCTGCGCCGCGTCCAGCGCGCCGTAGCCCAGCTCGAAGGTGGCCGCGACGGCCAGGTCGCCCGCCTGGAGTTCGTCGAGGCGGCGGCGCTCGTCGCCGAGCTTCGCCGCGAGGAACGACACCGTCCAGGTGCGGCGGGAGGCCAGCCGGGACGCGGCGATACGGATGGCCAGCGGCAGGAAGCCGCAGGCGGCCACCACGTCCAGGGCGGCCTCCCGCTCGGAGCGCACCCGCTCCTCGCCGACGATCTTCGTGAAGAGCGCCAGCGCCTCCTCCGGCGACATCACGTCCAGGTCCACCAGGTGCGCCCCGGCCAGGTCCACCATCCGCACCCGGGACGTCACCAGCGCCGCGCAGCCCGCCGTGCCCGGCAGCAGCGGCCGTACCTGGGCCGCGTCGCGCGCGTTGTCCAGCAGCACCAGCACGCGGCGGCCGTCCAGCACCGAGCGGTACAGCGCCGCCCGCTCCTCCAGGGAGTCCGGGATCGCCGAGTCGGCGGTGCCGAGGGCGCGCAGGAAGGAGCCGAGGACCGTCTCCGGCTCCGCGGCGCGCGCGCCGGCGCCCTGGAGGTCGACGTAGAGCTGCCCGTCGGGGAACGCGTCCCGGGCCGCGTGCGCCATGTGCACGGCGAGGGTGGTCTTGCCGACGCCGCCGATGCCGGCCAGCGCCGACACCGCCATCACCTGCGCCTGCTCGCCGGTCGCGGACGCCAGGACCTCGCCCAGCTCCCGTACGAACGCCGCCCGGCCCGTGAAGTCCGGGACGGTCGCCGGGAGTTGTGCCGGACGCACGGGGACGGGTTCCGAGGCGGGCAGCCGGGCGGGCGGTTCCGCGAGGGCCGGGTCGGCCTCCAGGATGCGCTGCTGCAGCTCGCTCAGGTCCGGGCGCGGGTCGACGCCCAGCTCGTCGGCGAGCAGCCGCCGGGTGTCGGCGTACACGGCGAGCGCCTCCGCCTGGCGGCCGCTGCGGTACAGCGCCAGCATCAGCAGCTCGCGCAGCCGCTCCCGCAGCGGGTGGGCGGCGGTCAGCGCGGTCAGCTCGGACACGGCCTCCGCGTGGCAGCCCTGCTCCAGGTCCATGTCCAGCCGTGTCTCGAGGAGTTGGAGCCGCCACTCCTCCAGGCGCACGCGCTGCGCCTCCGCGTACGGGCCGGGCACCCCGGCCAGCGTCTCGCCGTCCCACAGCGCCAGCGCCCGGTTGAGCAGGTCGCGGGCGTGGCACAGGTCGCCGGTGTTGCGGGCCTTCTCCGCCTCCGCCGCCAGCTCCTGCGCGGCCCCGAGGTCCAGCGCGCCCTCGCCGAGCCCGCGCACGGCGTAGCCGCCCGACTCGCTGACCAGGACGCCCGGGTCCAGCACCTTCCGCAGCCGGGACGCGTACGTGCGTACCGCGGCCAGTGCCTGGGAGGGCGGTTCCTCGCCCCACAGGGCGTCGATCAGCTCGGCGGCCGTCGCGGTACGGCCCTCGCGCAGCAACAGGGCGGCCAGCAGGGCACGTTGCTGCGGACTGCCCGTGGCGACCGGCACGTCGCCACGCCAGGCGCGCACCGGACCCAGCACGCCGAACCGCAGCGCCACCGGCTCCGGGGAGGAGCCGGGACCCCGCTGCTCGGGTCCTCGCGGCACACCGTCCATGCAGTCCCCCTATGCATTCCGAGCAACTACGCCAGTTTGCCTTCTCCTGACGCATGAGTCAGCCGTGCGAGACACCGATCACACGGGGAGCGGCGGGCCGCCACGGACTCCACACATGTGCGACCTCATCCGTCCAGATCCACCCGTACGGTGAGCAGTTCGGCTCCGACGGCCCGGACGGCGGCGCTGTTGAGGCGGGGGAGCGAGCGCAGCCGGGCGACGGGGTCGTCCTCGGGCATCAGGTGGGCGGTGCCGGTGTGCCAGCGGCCCCGGATGCGCACCCGCACCCGGGGGTCCGCCTTGATGTTCCGCACGTACTGCGAGCGTTCGCCGAATTCCGACACCAGCCAGAAGGCATCTCCGGCGCGCCGCCCGCCCACCGGTGTGGTGCGGGGCAGGCCCGACACGCGGCCGGTGGTCTCCAGGAGGGTCTGGAACGGCATCCGGCGCAGCAGGGGGTTCCCGACGCGGCGCTGGAAGGCCGTGGCGACGCGGTACTTGCGTTCGGCGCGAGAAGTCATCGTGGCGCCGAGCCTACCGGCGGCCGAGGAAGACGGGGTTGGTGAAAGCGGCCAAGCTTCCCGGCAGCGGAGGCAGGGTGGCCTCGTGCCGCACCTCCGCGCGCACGTACGCGGCGTACGCCGGGGTGGTCCGCCACTCCACGGCGCCCTCGCCGCTCGCCGGCAGCGGCGCGGAGGTGTGCAGCACTCCTTGGTCGGTGACGAGACGGACGGTGCAGCCGGGGGCGCCGGTGACCTCGGCGCGGACGGTGACGGGCGAGTCGTCCGCCACCCGCAGCCGTTCGCCGATGCCCGCGTGTTCGCCGCGCGGCCCTGACGCGGTCAGGGCGAGGGAGACGGCCGCGGACTCGGCGACGTAGCAGCGGCCCGCGCGGATGCCGTCCTGGATCGCGCGGCGGGAGAGGTCGTCGGCGAGGACGACGGTCTGCGGCAGGCCCACGACGTCCGGGTCGCGGTGCGCGTCGCTGCCGCCCATGGCGGGAATCCAGTCGCGTCCTTCCCGCACGGACGCGACCAGCATGCCGTCCCAGTCGGCCAGCGCCACCTCGTCGTCGGGCGTCCACGGGCCGTTCCACACCTCCACCGCGTCCGCCTCGCCGAAGCCGAACTTCCAGTTGCAGCCGATGCAGGTGGCGTGCGGGTGGGCGGGCACGACCAGGCCGCCCGCGCGGCGGATCTGCCGGGCGAACCGGCCGAAGCGGTTGTCGCGGGCCCGGTAGCGCCAGTCGACGAACGTGCCGGGGTCGGTGCCGAGCGCCACCACGTGCCCGTTGCGGGTGGTGACCTCCTCGCCGAGCAGCACCAGCAGGTCGTCCCCGGCCGCCTCGGCCCAGTGGGCGTGCGCGGAAGGGGTGTTGTGCTCGCTGGAGTTGATGAAATCGAGTCCGGCCGCGCGGGCGAGCGCGGCGATCTCCCCGGGGGTGCGGCGGCCGTCGGAGTGCCAGGAGTGCAGATGGCAGTCGCCCCGGTACCAGGCCCGCCCCCGCCCCTTGGCCCGCTCCGGCGGATACACCGGCCGGGGCGTCCGGCCCGGCTCGCCGAACGTCAGCGTCACCGTGATCTCGTACGACAGACCCTGCGGGGCGACCGTGTACGGGCCCAGCGCGATGTGCCAGGTGCCCGCGCGCACCCGGCCCGGGATGTAGCCGGGGGTGGCCTCGTCGGCGCGCACGAAGAACTCGGTGCGCGCCCCGCCCGACCAGCCGCGGAAGCCCTCGCCGCCCAGGCCGGTGCCGCGCTCGTCGAAGACGCCGATGTCCAGGGCGTTGCCCGCGGTGCCGGACGGGACCTGGGGTCTGTCGTAGGTGTACGCGACCCTGATCTCCCGTACGCCGTGCGGTACTTCGACGGGGACGTACACGAAGTCGGGGGCGCCCGGGTCGAGGGTGCCCTTCACGGTCCTGGTCTGGCTGCGGCCGCCCTCGGCCGCGGAGGCGAAGCTCACGCTTCCCAACGTAAGCGCGGCGGCGGCGCCCGTCAGGAAGACGGCACGCCGTCCGACGCCGGCCTGATGCTCCTCGCACATGCTGCTGCTCCCGGGTGTCGGTGAGGACAGGGCTGGGTGATGCAGGGGTGGTGCGGTGCGACCTTTGTATTGAGCGGTGAACTGCCGTGGAAGGGAAGGGAATCGACGGATTTCGGGACGGGTCCGTGGATCGGGCCGCCTGTGATTCCGCGGGCCGGGCGCGGTGTGATGCCGACCGGTCGGTATGGACAGGAGGGGAGCGGGCGGGTATGCATGGGGCGTCGTCCGCGTACGAAAGGCCGCCCATGCGCATCGCCGTCACGATCTTCCTCACCGACGAGACGATCACCCCGGTCCGGCTGGCCCGGGAGCTGGAGCAGCGGGGCTTCGCCGGGCTGTACCTGCCGGAGCACACGCACATCCCCGTCGAGCGCACCAGCCCCTACCCGGCGGGCGGCGAGCTGCCCCGCGAGTACGGCCGCACCCTCGACCCCTTCGTCGCGCTCGGGCAGGCCGCGGCCGTCACCGAGCGGCTCGGGCTCGGCACCGGCATCACGCTCGCCGCGCAGCACGACCCGATCGACCTGGCCAAGCAGATCGCGACCCTGGACCACCTCTCCGGCGGCCGGTTCACCCTGGGCGTCGGTTTCGGCTGGAACGTGGAGGAGGCCGCCGACCACGGCGTGGAGTGGCGCACCCGGCGCGCCCTCGTCCGCGAACGGATGGGCCTGATGCGCGCCCTCTGGGCCGACGAACCGACCGCCTACGACGGCGAGTTCGCGAGCGTCCGGGCGAGCGTCGCCTACCCCAAGCCGGTGCAGAAGCCGCGCGGCCCGGTGAGCGGCCCCCGCACCCTCGTCGGCGGCGCGGCGGGACCGAAGCTGTTCGCCGACATCTGCGCGTACGCCGACGGCTGGCTGCCGATCGGCGGGCGCGGACTGACCGAGGCGCTGCCCGCGCTGCGCGCCGCCTGGGCCGACGCCGGCCGTGACCCGGCCGCCCTCCAGGTCGTCCCGTACGCGGTCCGTCCCAGCGCGGGCAAGCTGGACCACTTCGCGGAGCTGGGCGTCGAGGAGGTCGTCGCGCAGCTGCCGCCGGCGGGGGAGACGGAGGTGCTGCGGGCGCTGGACGCCCTCCAGCCGTTCGTCACCGCTCCCGGGTCCTGATCACGCCGAACGTATGCTCAGAGAATGACGACTTCCGCGACGTCCGGAACCGGCGGCCCGACCGAGAACAGTCTGCGCCGCGCGCTCAGGCGCGCCCGCGACGGCGTCTCCCTGGACGTCTCCGAGGCCGCGGTCCTGCTCCAGGCCCGCGGTGAGCATCTGACGGACCTCTCCGCCTCCGCCGCCCGGGTCCGTGACGCGGGCCTGGAGGCGGCGGGGCGGCCCGGCGTCATCACCTACTCCAAGAGCGTGTTCATCCCGCTGACGCGGCTGTGCCGGGACAAGTGCCACTACTGCACGTTCGTCACCGTGCCCGGCAAGCTGCGGCGGGCCGGGCACGGGATGTTCATGTCGCCGGACGAGGTGCTGGACATCGCCCGCAAGGGCGCCGCGCTCGGCTGCAAGGAAGCCCTCATCACCCTCGGCGACAAGCCCGAGGACCGCTGGCCCGAGGCCCGCGAGTGGCTCGACGCGCACGGCTACGACGACACCCTCGCCTACGTCCGCGCCATCTCCATCCGCATCCTGGAGGAGACCGGCCTCCTCCCGCACCTCAACCCGGGCGTGCTGTCCTGGACCGACTTCCAGCGCCTCAAGCCGGTGGCGCCGTCGATGGGCATGATGCTGGAGACGACGGCGACCCGCCTGTGGTCGGAGCCCGGCGGCCCGCACCACGGCTCCCCCGACAAGGAACCGGCGGTACGGCTGCGGGTCCTGGAGGACGCCGGCCGCTCCTCGGTCCCCTTCACCTCGGGCGTCCTCATCGGCATCGGGGAGACGTACGAGGAGCGCGCGGAGTCCCTCTTCGCCCTGCGGAAGGTCTCCCGCGCGCACCACGGCATCCAGGAACTGATCATCCAGAACTTCCGCGCCAAGCCGGACACGGCGATGCGCGGCATGCCGGACGCGGAGCTGGACGAGCTGGTCGCCACCGTCGCCGTCGCCCGTCTGGTCCTCGGCCCCACCGCCTGTCTCCAGGCTCCGCCGAACCTGGTCGACGCCGAGTACGGGCGGCTGATCGCCGCCGGCATCGACGACTGGGGCGGAATCTCCCCGCTCACCATCGACCACGTCAACCCCGAGCGGCCCTGGCCGCAGATCGAGGAACTGGCCGAGCAGTCCCGCGCGGCCGGCTTCGAGCTGCAAGAACGCCTCTGTGTGTACCCGGAGTTCGTGCGGCGCGGCGAGCCCTGGCTGGACCCGCGGCTGCGCCCGCACGTCGCCGCGCTCGCCGACCCGGAGACGGGTCTGGCGCGCCCCGACGCCCTCCCGAAGGGCCTGCCCTGGCAGGAGCCGGACGAGGCGTTCACCGCCACCGGCCGCACCGATCTGCACCGCACCATCGACACCGAGGGCCGCACCGGCGACCGCCGCGCGGACTTCGACGAGGTGTACGGCGACTGGGACGCGCTGCGCGAGGCCGCCGCGCCCGGCATGGTCCCGGAGCGGATCGACACCGACGTGCGCGAGGCGCTGCGCACGGCGGCCGACGACCCGACGAAGCTGACGGACGCGGAGGCGCTGGCGCTGTTCCACGCGGACGGGCCCGCCCTGGACGCGCTGTGCCGCATCGCGGACGACGTGCGGAAGTCGGCGGTCGGGGACGACGTGACGTACATCGTCACCCGCAACATCAACTTCACCAACGTCTGCTACACCGGCTGCCGCTTCTGCGCCTTCGCGCAGCGCCGCACCGACGCCGACGCGTACACGCTCTCCCTGGAGCAGGTCGCGGACCGTGCCGCGCAGGCGTGGGACGTCGGCGCGGTGGAGGTGTGCATGCAGGGCGGCATCCACCCCGACCTGCCCGGCACCGCCTACTTCGACATCGCGCGCGCCGTGAAGGAACGCGTCCCCGGCATGCACGTCCACGCCTTCTCCCCGATGGAGGTGGTGAACGGCGCGACCCGCACCGGCATGTCCGTCCGCGAGTGGCTGACGGCGGCGAAGGAAGCGGGCCTGGACACCATCCCCGGCACGGCGGCGGAGATCCTCGACGACGAGGTCCGCTGGATCCTCACCAAGGGCAAGCTGCCGGCGGCGACGTGGATCGAGGTCATCACGACGGCGCACGAACTGGGCATCCGCTCCTCGTCCACGATGATGTACGGCCACGTCGACCAGCCGCGCCACTGGCTCGGCCACCTCCGCACCCTGGCCGGCATCCAGCAGCGCACCGGCGGCTTCACCGAGTTCGTGACGCTGCCCTTCGTCCACACCAACGCCCCCGTCTACCTGGCCGGCATCGCCCGCCCGGGCCCGACGGTCCGCGACAACCGCGCGGTCACGGCGATGGCCCGCCTGCTGCTCCACCCGTGGATCCCCAACATCCAGACGAGCTGGGTCAAACTGGGCGCGGAGGGCGCGGCGGAGATGCTGCGCTCCGGCGCCAACGACCTGGGCGGGACCCTCATGGAGGAGACCATCTCCCGCATGGCGGGCTCCTCCTACGGCTCCTACAAGTCGGTCAAGGACCTCATCGCGGTCGCGGACGCGGCGGACCGCCCGGCGAAGCCGCGTACGACCCTGTACGGCGAGGTCCCCGAGGAGCGGCGGCGCGCGGCGGAGACGTCGGACGGCCACCTGCCGGAACTGCTGCCGGTCCTCGACTGACGCCGGAGCCGGTACCGGTGGGCAGTAGGATGATCCGACCCGCTTTCGGTTGCTGAGGAGTGCGTACCGGTGTCTGCCCGTCTTCCTTCGTGGGCCTGGGTGACCGGGCTGACCACGGGCGCGATAGCCGTGGTGGTGGTCCTGGGCGTCCAGGCGGACCAGGGCACCACGCCCGTCGCCGCGACCACCGGGCCGACGGCCACGGCGACGGCGGACCCCAAGCCGTCCGCCGCCCCGTCGAAGAAGCCGGCGGCGCCCGCGGTCCCGGCCGACTCCGGCACCGGCCGCCGCATCGTCTACTCCCTCGGCCAGAAGCGCGTCTGGCTGGTCGACGCCAGCGACGCCGCCCGCCGCTCCTTCCCGGTGTGGCCCGGCACGGTCGCCCCGGACCCCGGCTCCTACGCGATCGGCACCCGCAACGAGGCCACCACCGGCAGCGACGGCGTCCCGGTGGAGCACATCATGTACTTCGCCCAGAAGTCCGGCGTCTTCGTCGCCTTCTCCAACGCGGTCGACGGCTCCTCACCCCCACCGCCCGACCCGGGCGCCCAGACGGGCGGCATCCGCGTCGCCAAACAGGACGGCAAGGCCCTGTGGACGTTCGGGACGGCGGGGACGACGGTGTACGTGGTGGAGTAGCCGACCGTTCGACCTGTCCCGGCTACTCGGTGTCCTTCGGGTGCCGCGGCGACGCGTGGACGAAGTGCACGGTGCGTCGCGCCTCGTCGACGAGGTAGCGCACCCGGCCGCCGGCCGTGACCTCGTACTCCCACTGGGGATGGTCCCGGCCCCCGAGGTTCCCCGTGGCCAGCCGGCCCCGCAGGCGGTGCTGACGATCCGGGTCCGAGCGGGACGTCGGGTCCCTGCGCAGGGCCTCGAAGCAGCGGCACGCGTTGCCCGGCGCCTCCGCGCCCAGTTCGCCCCACCCCTTCGCGGCCTCGTTCGTCGCGAAACGCAGACGCCGTTGTACTTCGGAACATATTCCGAAGTCAAGGGGAACGGTCACGTAGAGTGAAGTCCGACTGTCGCCGCCCTGCGGTGTCGGATCGGCGTGCGACACAATGAGGCTGTCGTGACACGGGGGAAGGGGTGTGCGGGTGGCGCGTGGGCGGGTTTCTCTGCAGGAGCGGGTGCGGCGGCGGACGCGGGCCGGGCTCGTCGCCCGCCGTGCCGAACGCGAGCTGTTCCGGCGGAACTTCGACACCTCGCCCGACGACGAGCGGCACCGCTTCCTCTTCCATGTGCACGGCGCCGCGGGCGTCGGGAAGACCCGGCTGGTCAAGGAGTTCGAGCATCTCGCCCGTGAACAGGGGGCGTTGACGGCGTACGTCGACGAGACCTCCGGGTCCGTGCCCGAGGTGCTGGAGGCGGTGAGCCGTCAGTTCGCCTTACAGGGACACCGGTTGAAGGATCTCGAGCGGACGCTCGCGACTCACCGTGAGCGGCGGCACGAAGCCGAGACCGCCGCCCTCGCCGCCCTCGACCCCGCCCCGGACGGCGCCCCCTCCGCGGGCGGCATGGCCCTCGCCCGCGCCGGACTCGCCGGGCTCGGGCTCGTCCCCGGCGTCGCCCCGTTCACCGCCGTCCTCGACCCCGAGCAACTCGCCCACGGTGCCGACCGGCTGCGCACCGTCCTCGCCGCCCGCTTCCGCAGCCACGAGGACGTCCGCCTGGTCCTCGACCCGGCGAGCGTCCTCACCCCCGTCCTCGCGGACGAACTCGACGCGGTCGCCGCCGACGTCCCCTGGCTCGTCCTCCTCCTCGACACCTACGAGCGCACCGGCCCCTTCCTCGACGCCTGGCTGCACGACCTGCTCACCACCGACCGCTACGGCGTCCTGCCCGACACGGTCGTCGTCGTCACCGCCGGCCAGCACCCCGCCGACCCGGCCCGCTGGGGCACCTTCGCCGACTTCATGACCTCCCTGCCGCTCCAGCCGTTCACCGAGGCGGAGGCGCGCGGACTCCTCGCCGGGCGGGGCGTCACCGCCGAACCCGTCGTCGCCGAGGCGCTGCGCCTCACCGGTGGCCTCCCGGTGCTGCTGTCCACGATCGCCGGCACCCGCCCGGCTGGGCCGGAGGACGTCACCGACCCGAGCGCCACCGCCGTCGAACGCTTCCTGAAGTGGGAGCAGGACCCCGGTCGCCGGTCCGCCGCCCTCGCGGGCGCCCTGCCCCGGCTGCTCGACGTGGACGTCTTCGCGGTCGCCGCCGACTGCGACCGGGACCGCGCCGAGGAGCTCTACGCCTGGGTGGAGACCCTGCCGTTCGCCGACCGCCTCGGCGGCCGGCTCCGCTACCACGACATCGTCCGCGCCCCCCATGCTGCGGCTTCAGCGCGGCCGCTCCCCGCGAAGCTGGACCGACGGTCACCGCAGACTGGCATACGCCTGTCGCCTGTGGCGCGAGCAGATGGAGGACGGCCGGGACACGGGCACGCTGTGGCTCGACGAGACCTGGTGCGAGCTGCGGCTGGGGGAGCTGTACCACCGCCTGTGCGCCGACGAGGCCGCCGCGGTCTCCGACACACTGCAGGACTTGGTGGAGGCATGCGATCAAGGGGAGGCCCTCGCCGGACGGTGGATCCGGGTGCTGGAGGACGCGGGGCGAGATGCGACTGTGCCCGACGCTGTCGCGTGGGGTGAGCAACTGGCGGGCGCCCTCGCCGCCGGCGGGACGGAGGGAGTCCTCGACGCGGTGCTCACTTGGACGGGTGCCCCTCCGCCCCAGCCGGGGGCGGCGCCGCCGGGCTCCGGGCCGGTGTGGGCGCAGCCGGGCTCCGGACCCGTTCCGGCGGACGCGGTGTACCAGCGCGGCGACACGAGGCCCGTTCCCGAACCGGCCGGCGACACGGGGTACGGGGCGCCTCCTTCACAGACCCAGACGTGGTCGCGGACCTGGCCGGCGTACGGCACGATCCCCGACCGGATCACCCTCCCCGCTCCCCTCCTCGCCCGCATCCACCGCGACCGCGCCCTCGCCCACGCCGCGCGGCACGACCGCATGGCCGCCGTCGCCGAGCTGGGCCGCGCCCTCGCCCTCACCCCCGACGACCCCCGCACCCTCGGCCTGCGCGGCGAATTCCTGCGCGCCGTCGGACTCCTCACGGAAGCCGCCGCCGACCTGGAACGCGCCACCGCTCTCGACCCCGCCGACGCCTACGCCTGGGCCTCCCTCGGCGCCACCCGCCTCGCCCTCCGCCACCCGGAGGGCGCCCGTACCGCCCTCGACCGGGCCCTCGCCCTCAAGCCCGACTACGGCTGGGCCCTGGTCCGCCGCGCCCGCGTGGCCCGGGAGCTGGGCGACCCGGAGGGCCGCCTCTCCGCCCTGGACCGTGCCGTCGCCGCCGACCCCGACTCCGCGTGGGCCCACTGCGAACGCGGGGACGCCCTCCGCGCCGCCGACCGCGACCGGGAGGCCCTCGACGCCTACGACCGCGCCCTCGACCTCGACCCCGGGTACGCGTCGGCGTACGCGAGCCGGGGCGTCGCCCACCACCGCCTCGGCCACCTCGACCAGGCGCTCGCCGACCTGGACCGCGCCCTGGAGCTGAACCCGTCCTACGCCTGGGCGCGCGAGCGGCGCGATGCGGTCGTACAGGACCGCGACGGGTGAAAACAGGCCACTTCCGGCCGCTCGGGTCACACTCCGTATAGCGCGCGGGAGGGCGATCCGGCCCCGTAGCCCACCACCCCCGTTCGATTACAGTGCAGGGCGTCGTACGTACGGACGGTCCCGGGGAGGTCTTGGTGGCTGGTACTGCCGGGCCCGTGTGGGGGCGCCGTGAGCAGCAGGACTTCCGCAGCCGGGTGCGCGGAACGCTGCTCGGGGCGGCCGTCGGCGACGCGCTGGGCGCACCCGTGGACGGCCTGGACCTCGACACGATCCGCCGGACCCACGGCGCGGAAGGCCTGACCGACCTCGCCCCCGCCTACGGCCGGCGCGGCGCGGTCACCCACCACACCCAGCTCACCCTCTTCACCGTGGACGGCCTGATCCGCGCCCAGGTGCGCCGCGACACCGGCGCCTGGCACCCGCCGACCGATCTGCACCGGGCGTATCTGCGCTGGGCGACCACGCAGCGCGACTGGGGCCCGGACGAGCGGCGCAAGGAGGACGGCTGGCTGGCCCGGGAGGAGTGGCTGTACGCCCGCCGCGACCCGGCCCGCCCGCTGCTCCTCGGCCTGGGCGACGCGACGATGGGCACGCTGGACGCGCCCAAGAACCCCGGCGAGGCGGGACCGGAGGCGGCGGCACGCTCGGCGCCGTTCGGGCTGCTGGTCGGCTGGGACCCGCAGCTGGTGGCGCAGCTCGCCGTGGAGTGCGCGGCGCAGACCCACGGCCATCCGGTGGCCTACCTCGCGGCGGGCGCGTACGCGGTGGTGGTGCACGCGCTGGCCCGGGGCGACAGCCTGGACGCGGCGGTGCAGCGCACGCTCGCGCTGCTGGCCGCGCGGCCGGGCCACCAGCCGGTGACGGACGCCCTCCAGCGGGCGCTGGGCGCGGTACGGCAGGGGATGCCCGGCCCGGACCGGGTCACGGAACTGCTCGGCAACGCCACCGCCGAGGGCCTGCTGTCCGCTGCCGTCTACTGCGCGCTGGTGGGGGAGGACGTACGGCACGGGCTGTGCCTCGCCGTGAACCACGGCGGCCCCAGCGCGGCGGTGGGCGCGCTGACGGGCGGTCTGCTGGGGGCCCTGCACGGCGAGACGGCCCTCCCGCCGGCCTGGCTGGCCGAACTGGAGGGCCGCCCCACGATCCTGGAACTGGCCGACGACTTCGCGATGGAAATGACCCAGGGCCCCGCCCTCCACACCCCGGCCACATCCTCCCCGGCCTGGCTGACGCGCTATCCGCGAGGCGCTTAGGGCCTGTCCGGCGGATCACGCCGAGGACGCGGGGTCACCTGGGTTGCAAGACGCTGCGCCTTTCCCCCGACTTGATCCGCCGGACAGGCCCAAGGGGCGCGGGGAACTGCGCGAAGGGGGTCCGGGGGCGAAGCCCCCGAGGGACGGGAAGGGAAGGGGCGGAGGGGGCGAAGGAACCTCAGTCCTTCACAGGCACCCCGCCCTCCCCCGCAGGCGCGGGAAGGGCAACCCCCGCCCCGCCTTCGTCCCCGTCGGAGTTGACCCGCTCGATGACCGCGACCCTCTCCTCCGTGTCCTCAGGCCTCACGAACCCGACCACCACGTACAGCACCAACGACACGGCCAGCGGAATCGACACCTGGTACTCCAACGGCACCCCACCCTCCACGGCCCAGTGGACCGGGTAGTTCACCAGCCAGAACGCCACCAGCCCCAGCCCCCAGCTGACCAGCGCGGCGGTCGGCCCGGACCGCCGGAACGGCCGCAGCAGTCCCAGCATCATCGGAATCGCGATCGGCCCCATCAGCCCCGCCACCCACTTGATCACCACGGTGATGATGTCCTTGAACGTCGGCGAGTCCACCTGCGTGGCCACCGCCATGGACAGCCCCAGGAACACCACGGTCGTCACCCGCGCCGCGACCAGACCCGACCGCTCCCCCCACGCCCGCGCCCGGGCGGACAGCACGGGCGCCACGTCCCGTGTGAACACCGCCGCGATCGCGTTGGCGTCGGAGGAGCACATGGCCATCGTGTGGGAGAAGAACCCGACGACGACCAGCCCCAGCAGCCCGTGCGGCAGCAGTTGCTCGGTCATCAGGGCGTAGGAGTCGGACCCGTCCGCCTTCTGCGACTCGACCAGCAGCGGCGACATCCACATCGGGAAGAACAGCACCAGCGGCCAGACCAGCCACAGCACCGCCGACAGCCGCGCGGACCGCGCCGCCTGCCGCCCGTCGGAGGTGGCCATGTACCGCTGGGCCTGGTTGAGCATCCCGCCGTTGTACTCGAACAGCTTGATGAAGAGGAACGCCAGCAGGAACACCGTGCCGTACGGCCCGACCAGCGGTTCCCCGTGGCCCCGGAGCTCCGGCTCGTCCCACGCGCCGAGGAAGCCGCCGTGGTCGCCGAGCTCCAGCACCACCGCGACGAACATCGCGATGCCGGCGAGCAGCTGGATGACGAACTGCCCGAGCTCCGTCAGCGCGTCCGCCCACAGCCCGCCGATGGTGCAGTAGACGGCGGTGACCGCGCCGGTGATGAGGATGCCCTGATTCAGCGAGACCCCGGTGAACACCGACAGCAGGGTGGCGATGGCCGCCCACTTCGCGCCCACGTCCACGATCTTCAGCAGCATCCCGGACCAGGCCAGCGCCTGCTGGGTGCGCAGGTCGTAGCGGTTCTTCAGGTACTCCAGCGGCGAGGCCACATGGAGCCGGGAGCGCAGCCGGTTGATGCGCGGGGCGAACAGCCTGGACCCGATGGCGATGCCGAGGGCGATGGGGAAGGACCAGGTGACGAACGAGGTAACGCCGTACGTGTAGGCGATGCCGGCGTAGCCGGTGAACATCACCGCGCTGTAGCCCGACATGTGGTGGGAGATCCCGGAGAGCCACCAGGGCATCTTGCCGCCGGCGGTGAAGAAGTCGCTGACGTTGTCCACCCGCTTGTGCGACCAGACACCGATGGCGACCATCACGGCGAAGTAGCCGATGAGCACCGCCCAGTCGAGACCGTTCATGTCCCCCCTTCCAGGGTCCGCCTTGTGAACACCGCTCAGCTGGTTGGCACTTCGCCTGAGCGGGGCAGGAACACGGAAGGGTGCGAAGTGCCCGCTCATCGTGGGCGCTGTGGCGGGAGCACGACAAGAAAACGGCAGGTCAAGACCAGGCAAAAACGTTCGGCTTACTGACCGTCGTTCAGCGACCTGAACAGAATGGCGACATGAAGAAGCCCCGGGGAACCCTCCCCGGGGCCGGCCTCAGCGCATCTCCTCCGGACACGGCGTGCCCCGCTCACCCCACTTGTACGGGGCCGCCAGGCGGTACGTCCCCGCCTCGGGCGCCAGCAGCATCGTCCACTTGTCCCCGTTGGCGTCCTCCTCCGTCTCCATCAGACAGCCGTGCACGTTCTCGTACGACTTCGGCTCGCCCTCGGGGCGGTTCTCGGACTCCTCCGTCTCCTGCGGCGGGTCCAGCGCCTTGCCCTCGGCGTCCACCAGGCCCAGCCACGGCGAGTACGGCACCCGGATCAGGATCCGGCCCGGCTTCTCCACCCGCAGCGTCCACTCGCCCTGCTCGGCACGCTCCACGACCGTGTTCGGCTCGGCCAGCGGGGTCGGCGCCCGCACCTCGAACAGCTGCCAGTTCGCGTCGCCCCAGACCTGCTTCAGATAGGGCAGCCCGCGCTGCACCAGCTCCCGCTCGCGCTGGCCGCCGTCGCCGTCCGGCTCGTCCTTCGGCAGCACCACGTAGTGCACGCCCCAGCGCTTCAGCCACTCGTGGTAGTTGGCCGCGTTGAGGGTGTCGTCGTAGAAGAGCGGGTTGCGCTCCATGTCGGCCTGGCGGTTCCAGCCGCGCGCCAGGTTCACGTACGGCGCCAGCGCGGACGCCTCGCGGTGCGAGCGGGCCGGGACGACCTCCACGCGGCCCTGCTCGGCGCCGACCTCCTGGAGCTCGTTCACCAGCGGCGCCAGCTCACGCGCCCAGGACGCGGCGGGCGTCGTGTTCACCACGTCGTTGACCGACTTCACGCCGATCCAGCAGGTGAAGCCGACGATGGCGACGACCAGCGCGTACCACTTGCGGGAGCGGGGCTCGGCGAACGGCAGCGCCGCCACCAGCACCACACCGCCGAACAGCATCGCCAGCCGGGTCATGTTCGACCCGATCTGCGAGCTGATCAGCCAGACCAGCAGCACCCCGAGCCCGTACACCGCCGCCGTGATCCGGACCGTCCTCCAGTCCTTCGGCACCATGACGTACACCAGCACCGAGTACACGAACGGCAGCACGACCGAGCCGAAGCCCATCGGCTGCGTGCCGGAGAACGGGAACAGCCACGCCGACACCGCGACCACCGCGCTCGGCGCGAGCCCCAGCGCCCAGGCCCCCGGACGGCGCTTCTGCAGGAACAGCGCCACCGCCACCAGGCCCACGAACAGGCCGGCGACCGGCGAGGCCATCGTCGCGAGCGCCGCCAGCGGGGCCGCGCACAGCGCCTTCGCCCAGCGCTTGTAGCGCCACCGGTACGGCCAGCAGAAGACGACCGCCACCGCGCCGAGCGCGAACATCGTGCCCAGCCCGTACGTCACCCGGCCGGAGGCGGCGTTGCACAGCAGCGCGAACACGCCCGCCAGCGCCGCCCACAGGGGGTTGCGCACGGACCGGCTGCGCATCAGCACCAGCGTCAGCAGACCCGCCGACACCGTGCCGGCGATCATCATCGTGGTCCGCACGCCGAGCACCGACATCAGGTACGGCGACACCACGCTGTACGACACCGGGTGCATCCCGCCGTACCAGGCGAGGTTGTACGCGGAGTCGGGGTGCCGGCCCACGAACTCGGCCCACGCGTCCTGCGCGGCGAGGTCGCCGCCGCTGTTCGCGAAGGTGAAGAACCAGACGACGTGCAGCAGTCCGGACAGCGCGGTGACGGACAGCACGGGGTGGCGCAGCATGCGGGCGCGCACGGCGAGGACGGCGGCCTTCGCCCGGCCCGGTGGGTCCCCCTGCGGGGAGTCACCCTCGGGGGTGTGATCCTTCGTGGCGTCCTCCTGGGAGGCGTCCGCCTGTGACCGCTCCGTCTCGGATGCGGGTATTCGTGGGCCGGTTCCCGGGCCCGGGTTCGCGTCGTCGGCGCGTGTCGGCTCCGCTGTCGCCACCTGTCGGCACTCCCCGTGATCCCGTTCTTCGCCCGTTTCCTGCCCGTTTCGTGACGCTAGCACGCACCCCGCGGACCGTCCGCCCGGGTGGGCGGCGGTCCGCGGGGTGCGGCCGTCGTCGATCCGCCGCCGGATCAGGCGACGCGGGTCAGCTTGTCCGTGAAGCCGGGCTCCACGAGGTCCTCCTTCAGCGCGACCGGCACCTTGACGGCGCCGTTCTTGCCGTCACCCACGGTGAGCGTGCCGACCTTCGTCCCGGCCCGGGCCGTGTGCGGCAGCTCCGTCCCGGCGAACGTCAGCTTCACCTCGAGCCCCGCCCAGCCGACGGCCTTGACGTCCTCGGTGACGACGACCGGGGTGTGGCCGCCGAGCCCGTCGTCCGCGTACCCGACGACCGTGCCCTTCTTCAGGATGGTCTCCGCCCGCAGCGCGTCCTGGCCGGCCAGGATCAGCTTGTGCCCGGCGTCCAGGGCGCCCGACAGGATCGTGTGGTCCTCGCCGCCCTCGGGCTGGCGCAGCACCGCGCCGACGATCCGGTGCACCTCGCCGTCGACGTCCTTCTTCGCCGCGAACGACAGGTTGCCGAGCGCGGAGGTGGTGGTGCCGGTCTTGATGCCGACCACGTCGTCCTTGCCGACCAGACGGTTCCAGTTGCCGTGCTTCTCGCCCTTGTAGTCGACGTACTCCATCATCGCGGCGACCTCGCGGAACGCGGGCTGCTGCATCGCGGCCCGGGCCAGCTTCACCTGGTCCACGGCGGTGCTCACGGTGGTGTTGTTCAGGCCCGACGGGTCGGTGTACGTCGTGTCGGACATCCCGAGGTCCTCGGCGGCCTCGTTCATCTTCTCGACGAACGCCTTCTCCGACCCCGCGTCCCAGCGGGCCAGCAGGCGCGCCACGTTGTTCGCGGACGCGATGAGGATCGCCTCGACGGCCTCCCGCTCGCTGATCGCGTCGCCCTTGGTGACGTTCACCGTCGACTCCTGCCCGGCGTCCGACTGCTGCTCGGCGAGCGCGTCGACCTCGATCTTCGGCCCCTCGGCGCCGCTCTTCAGCGGGTGGTCACGCAGGATCACGTACGCGGTCATCACCTTGGCGACGCTCGCGATCGGCACGGGCTTCTGCTCGCCGGACGAGCCGAAGGTGCCGATGCCGTCGACGTCCAGCGCGGCCTGGCCGCTCTCCGGCCACGGGATCTGCGGCTTGCCGCCCTCGAAGGTGTAGCTGTCCTGCGCGGTCAGCACCAGCGTGGGCGTCGGCAGCGGACGGAAGTTCTGCACGACCGCGAAGACGATCACCAGCAGGACGACCAGCGGCGTCCAGATCTTGATCCGCCGCACGGCCGTCCGCAGCGGGGTCTGCGGGGGCGGCGGGGTGTTGGTCAGCTCGGCCAGCAGGTCCAGCGGCGGCTTCGGCGGCAACGGCTGCTGCGTCGTCCGCTCCGGCCCGACCTGCGGCAGGAACGTCGTCGACTCGGCCGGGGCGGGCCCGCCCTGACGCGGGGTCTGCCCTATGGCGGGGTCGGGCTTCAGCGCGACGAACTTGCTGGTCCGCTCGGCCTCGGCGGCCCGGGCGTCCGTACGCGCGGCGGCGTCGCCCAGCTTGAGCATGGTGGTCGGCTGATCGACGGCCGGCTTGGCGGGGCGGGGCGCGCGGAAGACGGCGGTGGGCTGATCGACGGGGGTGTCGGTGTCGCCGTCGGTCTTCTCGTCGCCCTTGGCGGCGGAGCCGGTTTCGCCCGGCTTGGGGGCGGCGCCGTCTTCGTCGCGCTCGGCGGCGGGGGGCTTGGCGGTGCCCTTGCGGTCGGTGGCCTTGGCGCCTTCCTTGGCGTCGCCGTTCTTGGCGTCGGCCTGGGTGTTGCTCTTGTCGGCGTCGGCGTCGGCGCCGGTGTCGGCCTTGGTCGCGGCTGCGGCTGCGGCACCGGCGGCGGTCTTGCCGGTGCTCTTGCTGTCGCCGTCCTTGTCGGTGGGCTCGTCGTTGCCCTTACCGGCGGCGTCGTCGTCCTTGGCCGCGGCGTCGGCGGCGGTCTTACCGCTGTTCTTGCCACTGTTCTTGCCGCCGTCGGTCTCGGCATCCCCCTTGGCGTCACCGGCCTGGTCGGCGTCGACATCGTTGGCCGCGTCGGCGCTCCTGGTGTCAGCCTTGCCGTCGGCGCCCTTGGGCGCGTCCGCCGGGGCCTCGTCGGTCTCGCCCTCGGCGTCCTCGCCCTCCGGGGCGTCACCCCGGCCGGCTCCGTCGGACGCGGCGGCGTCCGCCGTCACGTCACCGGACGCACCAGCGTCGTTGGACGGCGCACCCGAGTCCCTGGACGATGCACCCGCGTCCTTGGACGACGTACCCGCGTCCTCGTCGGCCGCACCGTCCCCGCGAGCCCCCTCATCGCGGGTCTCGCCGCCCGCGGCGGGCTCGGCGCCCTCCTCGGCCCCTTCGTCCCCCTCGACGCCGGAGGCGTCCTCAGGAGCCTCCGAGGAAGCCTCGGACCCAGGTTCGGCCGACCGCACCCACGCCGCGACGGCTTGCCGCAGGCGCCCGTCACCTTCCTCCGCGCCCTCGGCGCCGGCGTCCTCGGAAGCCGAAGCCGAGGCCGAAGCCTTCGGCACCGACAGCACGCGCGTCGCGGTGTCGGCCTTCTTCCCGCCCTCCGAGTCACCCGCCTCACGGGCGACCGCAAGGCGGGGGTCCTGCTTCTCGGGAACCGGCCCGGCGCTCCCCGACGTCTGTTCTGCCGACGACTCGCGCTGCTTCGACCTGTCGGGGGACTCGCCCGCCACCGATGCCTCCTCCATGTGCCGCACGCCCCGCGTGCGCCAACCGAACCGTGAACCGCCCGCCCGTGACATCGCTCCGAAGCGCTGTCCGAACCATGTACCAGTGTCCTGTGTGCGGGCTTACCCCACGCGGTAGACGAGAACGACATACCTACTGGTTCCACTACGAACCGGTCACGCACCCTCGACAGACCAATGTGAGAGGGGTCACCCTGTCATTCATCCACGCGGGGAGGCATGGATGGGCAGGAGCCGCAGAACACTTCCGGAGGAGCTTCTGCTGCTGGCACTGGACCCGGCCACGGGTACCACTGCACAGCCGCAGTCGCTCGACCTCGGTCTGGCCGGAGCACAGCTAGTGGAGCTGGCGCTGGCCGGACGGATAGCCCCAGACGGGGATCGTATCGCCGTGGTGGTACCACGGCCGACTGGAGACCCAACACTGGACAGCGCACTGGAGTTGCTGCGAAGGCGTGGCGCTCCCGTGCGGGCCGTCCACTGGATCGGCGGGCCCCGACTCGGGCTCCGCCAGACCTACCTCTCGCATCTGGAGCGGTGCGGCATGGTGCACGCCGTGGCCGGCCAGATGTGCGGGGTCTTGCCGACGACCCGTTACCAGGCGACGGACACCGAGATCAGCCGGGAGATCAGGGCCCGGCTGGACTCCGCGATCCGCACCGGCGTGCCGCCGGACCCGCGGACCGCGGCGCTCGCCGCGCTGGCGCACGCGGTGGGCCTCGGCAAGCACCTGTACCCGGGGAACGAGGGCCGGTCCTCGCGCTCCCGGTTGCGGGACCTGATCCGGCACGACCCCATGGGCGGACTCGTCGCACACGCGGTGATGGACGTCCAGAACGGCGCCGCGGCCCAGCCGCGCCGCAGCTCCGCACCACCGGCGGGCCGGCAGGCCCCCGGCGGCAGGGGCGCACCGGAGCCCGCCCGCGGCGTTCCGGCGCAACCACACCGTGGATCCATGGCACGCGCCGCCGCACACTGAGCCGTACGTCCCCCGGGCTCGGCGGGGCGCACCACGGATCCACGGCACCGCAGACCCGGTCACGGGAGCCGCTGTCCGAGCGGGGCGGAGAGAGCACACGGGCTCTCTCCGCCCCGCTCGGCGTGCCCGCGGGCACGCCGAGCTCACGGTCCCGAGGCCGTGAGCCGGCGTGTACCGGTCGTATATCCACCATTTCCCAGCGGTAGTACGCAGATTGGTGGCAGTCTGCTCAACGAGTCGTCGAGTCATCGAGCAGACACACACAGTGGCACGACGAAGTCCAGGTTCACAGTGCAAGTACGAGGCACGCAGCCGGAGGTGCACGTCCCGTGGCGTCCAATGTCAATCCCACCGTCCGGCGGCGCCGGCTCGGCCAGGAGCTGCGCCGGCTCCGTGAGCTGAAGGGCATGACCGCCGAGGAGGTCGCGGAGCGGCTGCTGGTGTCGCAGTCGAAGATCAGCCGGCTGGAGAACGGCCGCCGCAGCATCAGCCAGCGCGACGTGCGCGACCTGTGCGGGGTGTACGAGGTCGAGGACCAGCGGATCGTCGACTCGCTGATGCAGATGGCCAAGGACTCCCGCCAGCAGGGCTGGTGGCACGCGTTCGGCGACATCCCGTACAGCGTCTACATCGGTCTGGAGACGGACGCGGAGTCGCTGCGGGTGTACGAGCCGCAGATCATCACCGGCCTGCTGCAGACCCGCCCGTACGCAGAGGCGATCGTGCAGGGAGGCTCGCCGGAGTCCACCGAGCAGGAGAACGACAAGCGGGTGGAGGTGCGGCTGCGCAGGCAGAGCCGGATCACCGCCGAACAGGACCCGCTGCGCCTGTGGGTGGTGCTCGACGAGGCCGCGCTGCACCGGGTCGTCGGCAGCCGCCAGGTGATGCGCGAACAGCTCGAGCACGTCCTGGAGCTGAGCCAGCTGCCGCACGTCACCGTGCAGGTGCTGCCGTTCGAGGTCGGCGCGCACGCGGGCATCAACGGCCAGTACTCCATCCTGGAGTTCGCCGACGCGGCCGACTCAAGCGTGGTCTACATCGAGGGCGTCACCAGCGACCTGTACCTGGAGAAGCCGCACGACGTGCAGAAGTACACGGTGATGTACGAGCACCTGAGGGCGCAGTCGCTGAACGTGGAGCAGTCGCGGCGGCTGGTGGAGCGGCTCGCCAAGGAGTACGCGCGCTGAACTCCCGTGGCGGAAGTGGCGGATGATACACGGCCGACAGGTACGACTGGAAGCCCCGCCCGGAATATGCCATCCGGTCGAGTGAACGACACCTCCGGACGCCGAGAGTGACGAGTAGCGTCGATCACGCCAACCAGCACCGACGGTTGGCGCAATCCGTTCTGCGGTCCACGCCGGAATGCGCAGGCCGGTGACAGCAACTCAGCATCTGGCTACGGAGCGAACATGGCAATTCGTCTGGGCGCCACGGAAACGTGGACGACGTCCTCCTACACCAACAACAACGGCGCGTGCGTGATGGTCAGGTCGACCACCGAGAAGGCGCTGGAGCTCGGGGACACCAAGATCCCCGAGGGTCCGAAGCTGGCGTTCCCGGCCGACGCGTGGAACGCTTTCGTGGCCTCGGTCAAGTAGTCCCCGCGTCCTCCGGCGCAGGCAGCAGCACCACCGACAGGCCCTCTCGACGAGTCCGCCGTCCTTGCCGAGAGGGCCGGGGCGCGCCCCGCTCCCGGCGCGCGCCCCGAACCCCGCCCGCCCCACCGGAAGACGGCAGGCCGGCCGCAGGAACCTCCGCGACCGCCCGCGATCCCCTTCCGATCCGCCCTATCCAGCCGTGGACTTCGCCTCCGTGACCGGGAAGGCGACGTCGCACACCGGGTCCTCCGGGCCCGCCGCGTCCCAGTCCGCGAAGTAGATCTCACGGCAGGGTCCCGCGTACGTCAGCCCCTGCTCCCGCATCCACGCCTCCACCGCCTCGAAGGCGGCCAGTATCTGCGGGTGCGCGACCTGCGCCTTGGTGATCCGGGTGCGGGCCAGCCGCCTCGCCGGCTCCACCCGCACCGTCGTCCCCCGTGCCCGGCCCCGCTCCTCGGCCCAGGCACGGGCCGCCGCCTCGTCGGCCACCGGCACGCACGCCTCCGCGGGCCCGTCGCTCTCCACCGACACCTCGGAGTGGTAGACGACGAACGGCGACCCGGACACCCCGCCGCAGGCGCGGGCGCCCTCCTCCAGCCGTCCCAGCGACGCGCCGATCCACGCCGGCAGTTCGTCCGCCAGGATGTGCCGCGACTCGGTGATCACCACCTGTTCCGGCACGTCCACCGTGTCCACCGTGAACTTCCCGTACATCTCGAGGCTCCTCCCCGACAACCGTCCACGGAGATAGCCGGCGAGCGTCCGCTGCGAGGCGTGGCGCGCCTCGACCTCGGCCCAGTACGCGTCCAGCCGGCGCGCCCGCGCCGCCCCGTCGCCCGCGTCCACCACCTCGGCGATCCGCGCCAGCGGCATGTCCAGCTGCCGCAACAGCGCCACCAGCCGGGCCTGTTCGACCTGGGCGGCCCGGTAGTACCGGTAGCCGGTGTCCGCGTCGACCCGCGCCGGCGCCAGCAGCCCCAGCCGGTCGTAGAGCCGCAGGGCCTTCGCCGACAGGCGGCTGCGGGCCGCGAACGCCCCGATGGAGAGCAGTTCCTCGTCCACGTCGACATTCTCCGTCACCGGGCGGTCCGTCCGCCCGGTGACGCAGACCCTCACCCTTGCCCCAAGGGCAAGGTCAACGGGTACGTCGAGGGGTGGGGGCGGAGATCAGCCGAGGGCCTTCTCCACGGCCGCCACGACCTCCGCCGACTCCGGCTCGGTCTGCGGGGAGAAGCGGGCCACGACGGAGCCGTCCCGGCCGACGAGGAACTTCTCGAAGTTCCAGCGGATGTCCCCGCTGTGGCCCTCGGCGTCGGCGAAGCCCACCAGCCGCTCGTACAGCGGGTGCCGCCCGTCCCCGTTCACCTCGACCTTCTCGGTCATCGGGAACGTCACCCCGTACGTCGCCGAGCAGAACTCCGCGATCTCCTCCGCGGAACCCGGCTCCTGCCCGAGGAACTGGTTGCAGGGCACGCCGAGCACGGTGAACCCGCGCTCCGCGTACCGCTCGTGCAGCCGCTCCAGACCCTCGTACTGCGGGGTCAGCCCGCACTTGGAGGCCACGTTCACGACGAGCACGGCACGGCCCGCGTACTGGGACAGGTCGGCCGGACCGCCGGTGAGGGCGCCGATCTCGACGGCGAGCGGTGAGGCGCTGTTGTTCTCGGTAGTCGTCATGGGGCCGACCCTAGCTCCGGCCGCGGGCGCTCAGCAGGGCACCCTGACCGGAATCCCGGGGCGTGGGGCTACTGCCCGGGGCCGTCAGGGTTCCCCGGGGCCGTCAGGGCCCTCGGAGCCCTCAGAACCCGAAGTCCTCAGAACCCTCGGAGTCCTCGGGGGCCTCGCCCTCGACCAGCCGCTCCGCGATGTCGTCCGCCCAGGCCAGCGCCCAGCGCCGCAGCTCCTCGATCTGCGGGGCGTCCAGCCCGTGCGTGCGGAACTCGCGGTCGTCGAGCCACTCCGTGCCGGTCAGCCGGGACTGCAGCTCGGCCAGGTCGAAGCTGTCGGGCGCGTGCCGGCGCCCCAGCTCCTCCAGCTCGGCCGGACTCCACAGGTCCGCGGCCGCGTGCACGTCCACCAGGTCACGCGGCAGCCCCCGGTCCGCCAGCGCCCGCACCCGCGTACCGACCAGGTCCTCGAGCGACAGCGCGGGACCGGCCTCCGTGGTCACCGGCGGCCGCCACAGCACCTCCTTGCGGACGTCCACCCGCCACCGCACCCCGGTCTCCTCGTCCCCCACGACCAGCCGCGCCGCCAGCGGATCGACCACCGGGACCTCGACGGGCCACCCGCGCGCCTCCAGCCCCGCCCGCACCGCCCCGGCGATCTCCGCCATGCCCGCGGGGTGCTCGGTGGCCAGATCCATCCCTTCGCTGACCCGGGCGTCCACCAGCCCGTGCGCCCGTACGGCCTCCCCGCCGGCCAGCACCAGGCCGTACGGCGCCCCGACGGCGAGCAGATCGCCCGCCAGTCGCTCGTGCACGGCGTCCACGCCGAGGGGAGGTGAGGTCATGCCCCGATTATCGCGGCGGGGACGCTCCACCACGATCGGGTGAATCCGTCCGGTACAGGGCAACGGGTCGCATATCTCGCGGGTCACCTACGCACACGAAGCGAACGACGTACGTACGAGGGATGCAGCACCGTGACCCAGCCGAACGACCCCAACCAGCCGCCCTACGGGAACCAGCCGCCCCACCCGAACCAGCAGCCGTACCCGCAGCCTCCGGGGTACGGCTTCCCCGGCAGCCCGCCCCCGCCGCCCCCGAGGAAGGGCCGCTTCCTGAAGTTCGCCGGCTTCGGCTGTGCGGGCGTCCTGGGCCTCGTCGTCCTGGTCGCCGCCCTGACGGCGGGCGACGGCGACTCCGACGACGGCGGGAACACGGCCGCCGACTCCTCCGTCAGCGCCTCCGCCGGGGCGAAGAAGAAATCCGAGCAGGGCGGCGGAGGTCCGGTGAAGCTCACCGCGGAGCGCGCCGAGTTCAGCAAGAGCATCCTGGCCGACGGCGGCGACTACACCAGCGTGCGGGTCACCGTCGTCAACGACGGCGACGACGAGGTGAGCGTGAACCCGCTGTACTTCACGATCACCGACACCGACGGCACCAAGCACACCGTCGAACTCGGCGTGGACGAGGAGCAGATCGACACCGTGGACCTCGCCCCGGGCGAGAACATCTCCGGCACCGTCACCGGCAAGGGCACCTTCACACCGAAGTACGTGACCTACACCGACGGCCTGCTGGGCGACCCGGTGCGGGTGGACGTGTCCTGAGGCCGGACGCCTGCCGCGTCAGTCGGGCCGTACGACGAAGGCCTGGTCCGGTGAGCCGGCACACGGCTCCTGGACGGCCTCCACGCCCTCGGCGACCGAGTCGTCGGCGGTGCCCACGCACTGCGCGCCCGGCACCGTACGGAACCGGTAGGCGCCGGGGGCGCCGGACGGGGCGGGCTCGGCCCGGAAGAGGGTGGCGCCCGCGCAGTCGTCACGCGGTTCGAGCATGCCCTTCACCGGGCCGGTGTCCATGACGGTCAGACACCCCTTGCCGAGCTCGGGGTGGTGCCACTGAATGCGGTACAGCCCGGCGCCGGCCGGTTCGAGGTACGTACGCGGCACCGGGGCCCCGGCGCAGGGGAGGTGCACGGCGACGGCGCTGCCGTAGGCGCCGCGGCGGTCGCGTCCGTCGGTGAGGCACAGGTCGGTCCGCCCGGCGGGCCGGATCGTCACCCAGCCGTCGACGGGCGTCTGCTGCTCACCCTTGGCGCCTTTGGCGACGGGGACGTCGTCCCGCGTACCTTCGGGTGCGTCCCCGTTCCCGGACTGCCAGGCCCAGAGACCGGCGCCGGCGCCGAGAAGGAGGGCGACGGCGGCGAGCGCGAGAAGGGTCTGCCGGCGCCGTGGCGTCCTGCCCGAGGCGCCCTCGCGGTTTTCCCCCACCGCACTCACCTCCCCGTGTGTCTCGTCAGGGGAGGACGGAGAAGCGGCCGGGACGGGACGAGGCGTGCCGTCGTCCCGCCCACCCCCCTCCGCGATCCTCTCCCGTGCGTCGAGCCAGTCCCCGACCCGCTGTCCGTCCCCGCAGGCGCGCACGAAGGCGGCCAGGACGTCGGGCCGGGGGAGACGGTCACGCCGGAGAACGTCGGCCAGGGTGCTGCGCGCCAGCACGTCCCCGTTCCGGCCGGCCTGCTCCTCCAGCTCGCGATAGGTCATCCCTGACAGCTCCTTGAGCCGCCTCATCGACTCGACGAAACCGGCGGCATCCTGGGCCGCGTACGGAGACGACTCACGCAGGTTCCCCACGCGTGCCATCTTGCTGCGGTCGTTGCACGCTGAACAACGGGGAAACCCGCCATGCGCGTGCGCGCATGCCGGGGCCCCGCGGCCGTGTGCGCGCGGACCCGCGTCGGCGGTGTGGGCCGCGGCTCCCCCTGGCCGCGGCCCGTGCCCCCCGCTGACACTCTCGACCATGACCGACGGCGGCGGCCGGGATCAACGGGAAGTGCTTGTCCCGGACAACCGTCACCCTGTCCGGGCAGGTCAGAGGCGTGCGGGGGTCGTGTCCCGGACAGCGGGCGGCGCGCCGAGGGGTGGCCCCGCATAGAATCCGGCCCATGGTGAAGCCCGACGAGCTGATCGTAGACATCGCCGCCCGCGTGGAATCGGGGCAGAGCAGCCAGATGTCTCTGACCGTGGTTACCGGTGGTGCCGTCATCACCGGCCGGCTGGCTCCCGAATCCGTGTGGCGGAAGAGGGTCGCGGAGGTGCTGAAGGACTCGGAACAGCTCGCCGAGTTCGCCTCCGTCTTCGACGCCCCGGTGAAGCGGGAAGGCCCGCCCACCCACCTCCACTTCCACGTGGCCCGGATCATCCAGGGCACGGTCGGCGTCCCGGAGACGGGCGGCATGTACCGGGTGGCGATCGAGGACGTCAGCGCCTGGACGGTGGGCGACTTCAGCTACTCCTGACGCACGCGGGCATGCTCCGGAGTCTTGCGTTCCCTGTGCCCGGCCCTTAAGTTACTGACGAGTAGGCCACAGGTGAACGGAGCGCCGCCATGCCCACGCTGGACCGCCACGAGAACGTCTTCGTCCTCGACCTGGGAGACGGCGAGAACCGCTTCCACCCCGACTGGATCGCCGCGGTCGGGGCCGCGCTCGACGAGGTGGAGAAGGCGGAGGGCCCGCGCGCCCTGGTGACGGCGGCGACGGGCAAGTTCTGGTCCAACGGCCTGGACCTGGAGTGGCTGTTCGCCAACGCGGACCACTACCACGACTACGTGGTCTCGGTGCACCAGCTGTTCGCGCGGATGCTGTCGCTGCCGGTGATCACGGTGGCCGCGCTCCAGGGCCACACGTTCGCGGCCGGGGCGATGCTGTCCCTGGCCCACGACTTCCGCGTGATGCGCGCGGACCGGGGCTACTGGTGCCTCCCGGAGGCGGACATCGACATCCCGTTCACCCCGGGCATGTCCGGCCTCATCCGCGCCCGCCTGACCCCGCAGACGGCCCACGAGGCGATGACGACGGCACGGCGGTACGGGGGCGAGGACGCGGCGAGGGCGTCGATCGTGGACCGCGCGGTCCCGGAGGCGGAGGTCCGCCCGACGGCGGTGGCCCTGGCCGAGTCCCTCGCCGGCAAGGCCGGCAACACCCTGGGCACGATCAAGTCCCGCCTGTACACGGAGGTCCTGACGACCCTGAGGGACACGACGAACCCGATGGGCTGACGGCCTTTCGTCCGTACGGAAAGACCCCGGACCGTTACCGGTCCGGGGTCTTTCCCTGGGTGCTCTCAACCGGCCAGCAGGGCCTTCGCGGCCGTGACGACCGGCAGGCCCACCTCGCCGACGAGGGCGGCGATGCCGGAGATGCGCTGCACGAGCGAACGCCGGCGTTCCGCGGAGGTCTCCTGGGCGATGGCGCCGGCGGCGGCGTCCACCTCCGCCTGGTCCGCGGTGTCCAAGTGCGGCCGCAGCCGCTCGATCTCGGCGAGCAGGGCCTGCAACGCGGGCCCCGCTTCCGCCACGCCGACGTTCTTGCCGCCGGCCACGATGTCCCCGGATCCGGTGTGCTCGGCCTTGCCGATGCTGCCCGCCCCGTACTGCTGGATCTGGTCCCCGCTCATGACGCCTGGATGCCCCCGCTGCCGCTGTGCTGTGCCTTGCCGATGCTGCCCGAGCCGTACTGCTTGATGAGGTCGCCGCCCACCGCGTGCTCCACGTTGATCATCATCTGGGCGATGTCGGGGTTGCCGATCGCCTTGGTGATCTCGTGGATCAGCTGGTGAATTTCCTCCTGCCGGGTGGACCAGATGGCCTCGCGCTGAGTACCGGAGGTATTCAGGACGAGTCCGTACACCGGCGGCCTCTGCAGGGCGTTGACCAGCCTCCACACCAGAAAGGCCTGGACGCCGAGGAAAAGAATGACGCCTACGACGTCCACAATGGCGGCGAAAATGCCACCGAAGAACAGCCAGACGAGGGTACGGACGAAGAATTCCTTCCACGCCGCACCCTTGTCGACCTCTACCATGCGCTGACCGACGTGGGAGATGTTACGCAGAGGATAAGCCTCGCCCCCCACCCACAGCACGCCCTCATTGATGGTTACTTGGGCCGCCACAGGACCCTCCTGTCAGCTTTTGGACACTGAGCTGCGAAGACTAGCGAAGGGGGTCTGGATATGTGCGGGGATTCCTGGTTTTGTCGCCCGAATATGGGGAGGGTTGTTTTGCACGCCCAAAAGAAGGCAAATAAAGGCAGGCGCCGCCAGGGAAGTGTGATGAGGGGGCGACATCGCGCATCACTGATCACGACGGTGCTGTTCGTGCTAAAGGAATCTCCGACCGACGGCACGCAGGTACGCTCGCGCCGGGCGGCAGGCCGACATTTGACCGGCAAGCCCACGGCAAGTGGAAGACCAGACGCCGTGGGCCTGTCGCCAGAGGATCGGAAGACGGCCGGTGGCACCACTAGCCTGGCGGCGACACCGGTGAGCGCTGAACCGTCCGGCGACGTGACCGTCGCGAAACCCTCGGCCGCGGAGCAGCACGGTTCTGGCGATGCTGCTTCTGCAGGAAGCGGGTCAGGAAGCCGAACCGTCGAGGTCGAGGCGGATCACGACGAGCGCCTCGGCGATCTCGACGGTCATCTCGTCCTCTGGGCCGAACACCATGCACAAGGTCCTGGCGGAGCGGTTCGAGGACCTGCCGCGCCTCGGCGGTCCGGCCCTGGGCGGGCAACTGCATCCCGATGTTGTGCCGCAGCTCCACGGCCTCCTCGCTCACGTCGCTGCCGACAGCCCGCACGACGTTCAGCACGGCCTGGAGCGCGGCCAGCGCGTCGGTGACCTGGCCGAGTTCGGCGCGGCAACGGGCCGCCTGGGCGCGGGCCTGCTCGCTGGTCGGCCCGGCGATACGGGTGTAGGCGTCGGTGAGGGCGTCGAACTCGGGCAGGGCGGCCCGGTAGTCACCGCCTAGGAGGCGGATGGCCGCTCGCTGGCGGCGCAGCGCCAGGACCTGCTTGCTCTCGGAGCCGAGGGCGAGGGCGGCGGGTTCGATGACCTCACCGAACACCTCGGCGGCCTGCGCGAACCGCTCCTCCTCCAGCAGGGCGTCGGAGTGGGCGTACGCCTCCTTGATCTCCTCGCGCAGCCGGGCGGGGACGGGCACCGGTGGGGCCGCGCCAATCAGTCGGCTCAGGCCCCGAAGGGAAGTAGCCGCTTCCCTTCGGGGCCGCTCTGTTGCGTCTACGACGACACAGCCGGCACCACGGGCAAGGTGATCGTCGGCTACATAGGGCCGCATTTGTCGAACACTCGCACGAACTGACCGCCGAGCCCGAGCTGGGGCCAGGCGCTGATGAGGTCGCACAGTCAGCAACCGCGCGACCTCTCGAGCACCAGGCCGCCACGTCCTCGTGTCAGACCCAGCGGAGGGAGTGCGCTATGGCGTCACAGAGATCGCCCATGGGGCCACCTGTGCCGCTCAGCGGCATGGAGAACGCGAGATGCAGGTAACCGACTTCGCCAGGCATGCGGACATGGAAGTCCATGGTCGTCTCCGTGAGCGCGCGGACCGTCTCCCCAGCAGGCAGTTCGACAGTATCCACCCTCGTACCTGGATCGACTCGCTGTACCAGGGCGTGAGCGAAGTCGACTGCCTGCGGGGCCAGCCCACGCGGGGAGGGCGCCATCGCGATCAGGAGCGAAGCCGGTACGGCTGCACCGTCCGGCGATTCGGTTTTGAGGAAGAATTCCAACGCGCTTTGTACTAGCCCGAGTTCGGCCGTGTTCCGCAGCGTCTCCCAGATGCGCCGGGTGACCTCGGCGGAGGCACCGCGACCCGCGGACTGCTTGTCGACGAACGTCTTCAGCTGGCGGCGCCACCGCTCGTGGGTGAGGTCGACACGGAACCAGTCGCGGGGAACGAGGAGCCGGTAGTCCGATGGCGGCGCCTCGGCGGTGGTCATGGCGTGGTCCTGGAGGTAATCAGCGCAGAGCCGTTGGCGTTGTAGAGGCGGATGCTGCTGACGGTGTTGCCGAACATCGTGGAGAAGAGGTCCCAGCCCTCCATCGTGGGTGTCCCCATCTCCATGACCAGAGTCGTGCCGTTGGGGAGGGGAACGTAGACGCGGATGAACGCCGTCGGAAACGGGAGGCTCTCGCCCGTCTCGGTGAGTTCGCCTGGGAGCTGCGGCTGCTGGGTACCGATGCAGGACACGGCGAGGCCGCAGGGGAGTTCGATCTCGGAGACCTCTCCGGCCGCAACCCGGCGGAGGCTTGATGCGATGTTCCGTGCTGCGCCGGCGACGTCTGCCGCATCTGGGCTGTCCACCAGGGTCGCGAACACCGTGGCGGAGCAAGGCGTCCCGTCCACGGCCGTCACACAGACACCGGCGTACTCCGCTCCGGCCGCCCGGAGCCCGTCGAAGCCGAGCGCGCACATGACCGCGAACGCGGTCTTGTCGTCCTCCGACACACCGGGGAGGGCCTTGTCCGCCAGCTCTGCCAGGAGCCGCGCGGCCTGGTCGTGGTCCGTCTCGTGGATGGGCAGGTCGTGGAAGCCCTCCGGCATCATCCATCGCACGTGGATGTCGTCGGAGCGGACGGCGACCGGTGCGGGCTGAGACGGGATCAGTGCGGAGAGCTCGGGGACGGTGGTCACTCGGGCCGTCCCTGATCGGGAGTGGGCAGTTCGGGGGCGTCCGGGAAGAACTTCCGGGACGAGGCGTACATGCCGTAGTAGGGGTAGGCGGCGGGGATGTCGGCGCCGCCGCTGCGTGCGATGCCTGCGATCTCACGGTACCGGCGGGCCCGGATGCGCACATTGCGCATCGACGGGTCACGCAGGCTGGGGCGGCGCCACAGATACAGGCCGACGATCATCCCGAGGACGATCAGCGCATGCGCGCAGATGAAGGCGATCTGGAAGGAGCGGGGTTTCTGGGATGCCACCAGGTCCCAGAACGGCCAGGCACCCGCTGCGAAGACGAAGAGGGGAATGCTGGCCAGGCAGCCGCGCACGCGCCACTTCCGGTTGTCCTCCCAGCGGTGGAACAGCAGCCAGTGGACGGAGTGGTCGTCGAGGAAATCGAAGCGCACTTCACGGCCGTAGCGCTCGGCTGCCGCTTTGGCCTCGGGGACGGCGGCGATGACGGACGAGGGGACCATGTCGTGGACTCCGCCGTCGTCTCCCACGAACTGCCCAAGCTCCAGGCCGTGTTGATTGCTCATGACGGTCTACTCCTATGCTGCGGGTGCCAGGGCGGCGTGGAAGGAAGCCGACGAGGGAGTGGTCCGTGGCTTCAGAGACCGGGTGGTGCTCTCTGGCTCGGACAGCTGGTCGGTCACCTTGTTGACGCCCTTGCCGATGAGGAGACCCAGGCTGGTCCCCTTGATGTATCGGGTCACAACCTCGGGCTTGAACCCCTCTTCGGGCAGCTTGATCTTGGTGATGCCTTTGTTCTTGAGGATCCTGGAGGCGATCCTGACCCCGTCGTTGATCCTCTTCACGCCGAAGCCGTTCGTGAAGCCTTCCCAGATGCCCCTCTGCGCGGCCAGGAGGCGACCGCCCTTGCCCGCCGCGGTCAGACCGCGCAGGGCACCGAACCCGGGGAACACCCCGAGGACATCCAGGCCGATCTTCAGCGCGTCGAACTTCCCGCCTCGTGCAAAGACGTCGTACAGGCGTCCCGACAGGGCTGTAGCGCTGGCCACCGAGGCCAAACCTGCGATGACCGGCGCCAAGAGACCACCGGAGAAGACAATGGCGGCTCCCAGAGCGACCACCGCCAAGACGGTCGCCGCGGCAGACAACCAGTCCGCATGATCTGCGATCCAGTCCATGATGCCGCCGGGATCATGGACCCCGTCATGGTGGATCACGTTCTTGATCCGCCTGGCAGCACGACGGGCAGCCTCATCGCGGATGGTCTTCGCCCGCATGATCTTCTTTTCGGCTTCGAGCATGAGCTGCGCGGCATCGTCGTGCTTCTTCTGCTGTTTGCTGTGCGTCACCGCATCGTCGCCGGTCAGGACCTTGCCGTTGAGCGGCTCCAGCACCTTGTCGGCGGCCTTGTAGTCGGCCTCGGCGTCCCGGTACTCCCGCAGACCCTTGTCTGCCAGACGCTGCGCCCGGTGCAGCTCGCTGGCGTACTCCTCGCTCTCCCCGTCGATGACCTTGGTGCCGAGCGCGGCCGATGCCTCGTCGTAGCGGTCGTACGCCTTCTTCAGCCGGCCCGCCGTGTCACCCGCCGTCTCATGAAAGGCTCGGCCGGCCTCACTGTTCCAGCCGTCGACCGAGGACAGCGCCTTGATGTTGCGGGCCTGCCTGTCGATCTCGTCGGCCATGGCACGCAGCTTCTTGCCGAGCCTGGCCACCTCGTCGGGGTCGCCGGGCACGGGGTCGGAGTCGTACAGCGGCGACCAGTCCTTCGGGCGGGCTGTCACTTCTTCCCCTTCTTCCCGCTCTTCTTGGCCTCTCGCAGAGCGTTGGCCAGTTCGTGGTCGAGCCCGTCGTAGGACTTGGCCGCGTTCTGCGTGAACTTGGCCAGGTTCTCGATGTCCTTCATCAGCTTCTTGCGGTTCTTCTCCCAGGTGTCGGAGAAGTCGTCGAAGACGTCCCGGAGCGTGTCGCTGCCCAACTCGTCGCCGTAGCCGTCGGCCGGGTTGCCGTGCTTGTCGAACTCCTTGTGGAGACGGAAGAGCGCGTCTGAGCAGTCCTTGATCATGTCAAGGTCCGCTTGCATCCTGTCGGCCACGCCGAATCTCCCATGAAGATGCTGAACTACTTTTCAATGCTTACCGGTTGACGGCCTGGATTTCCTGTACGACGACGTCCTGGTCGGCGCCGAAGGCGCCGTCGGGGAGGTCGCCGCCCTGGCCGGTGGTGCTCGTCCAGCTGATCTTCCAGGTGACGGTTGCCTGCAGCTTGTACGAGCCGTCGCCGGAGGACCGCAGGTACTTCACTCCGCACGGCGGGGTCTCGCCGGCCTTGCCCTTGGCGTAGGGCTCGCCGATCTTGCCGTTGCGGATCTCGCACTCGCCGGAGGCGGGATAGGTGACCGCGTCGTCCGTGCCGGGGCTGATCTTCAGCGAGATCGGCTCGGCGGTGGTCGTCGCGCTGAGGCCGAGCAGCGGGACGGAGGCCGTGACAGAGACCGGCTTGAAGTCCGCGGTGTCCAGCCAGGCCCACGTCGGCAGGTTCACCTTCGTCATGTTCGCCGGGGCGAGGTCGACCTTGGTGGAGGGGACACGGATCTCGCCGTAGGCGAGCTGGGCGAGGGTCTCGGCGGTAATGGCCTGCGGACGGTCGGCCGGCGGCGTGTCACCTTTGTCGACCCAGAACGGCATCTCGTCGCACTCATTGGACGCCGGGTCGGCCTCCCGGCCCTCGGTGACGTACGAGTCCCACCAGTAGCCCTCGTCCGCCTTGTCCTTGTTGAAGTCGTTGTACGGGTCGCCGCTGACGAAGTAGTTCTGCGTCTTCAGGGCCCAATCGTGGCTGGGCGCGCTGCTCGCCCACACCTGCCGCATCTGCGCCTCAAGTTCCTTGGGCGTGTACTTCGGCGCGTAGTAGCAGGCAGGGGGAGTCCAGGACGTGGAAGTCGACGTGACGGCACCCGTCGACGTGCCGCTGCCGTTCTTCGAACGGTCGTAGACGATCCCGGCGGAGACGGTCGAGGTGAGCTTGTCGCCGTCCGCGCCGCCTGATGCGCCGGAGTCGACTTCGGTCACGGAAGGCGCAGGTCCTGGTGTCGCCCACGCCGCACTCGGAATCCCAGCCGAAACCAGAACCAGGAGGGCAACGGTGCCGATCCGGGTCGGCGTGATCAGCTTCCGCACCGCTCGTGTCCCCGCTTGGTGGTCAGGCCGGTGGTCACCCATACGCCGTCGTCGTTCTTCTCCAGGCGGGTGTTGTAAAGGACGTAAGGACTGTCGCTGGCCGGCGTCTTGTCAACCTTGCCGGTCTTTCGGTCCTTGTTGTACGCCTTGCTGTCGTCCGCGCAGTAGATGACGTCAGCGGTCTTCTTGTCGCTGAGCGTCACTTGCGGATCGAAGTAGCGGATGGTTCCGGTCCAGGAGATGTTGGCGTCAAGCCACGCCTGAACCCACTTGACTTCGCTGATGAGCGCGTCGTCCTGGTAGTAGAAGCCGAGTGCCTTCGACTTTGTATCGCCTCGGGCAATCGCGTCGTCAACAGAACCGAGTGCTCGCTCAGCGTCGGCCAGAGCCGCGTCCTTGGTGGCATCCCCCGTCTTCCAGCCTTCGAAGACGCTCTTCATGTCCTCGGGCAGCGTGATGTCTGGCCGGTCGGCGGTGTCCGATGCGCTGGCGCTCGGTGAAGCGGAGGTTGACGAATCGCCCCCGGTGTCCGCCCCCGCGATGTTGTCATTGCCCTTGGAACTGTCATCGCCGCCTCCGCAGGCGGACAGCGGCAGAACCGCGACAGCGGTCAGCGCGGCGGCTGCGAGCAATCTGGGACGGCGGTTCACGGATGGCTCCCGGTGGGGCGAGGGTTCTCACGAGTGCGCCAACGCTATCTATTGGGATTTGCGCGAAACCAGTCGGGTTTACGTCAAGCGCGATCTTCCAACTGGGCAAATCCCTCCAGATGCCGTCATACGCAGCGTGGTCGTGCGGTCACCGTTTCACAACGCAACGAAGTCTGTGAACATGAACGCGTCGGTGCTGAATACGGGGAGCCCGGACGGAGAGCATCCGGTGTGGGGTCGGGGGCCGCTTCTCGTATGCCGCAGCGCGTCGGTGACCAGTTCGACGGCGACGACCGCCGTGTCGTCGACGCGTGGGCCGACGGAGCGACGGCCCAGAGCGTGGAAGCAGGCCAAGAAGCCCCGACCGCCCCACCTGCGTGCCCGATGGAAGGCCGCCCAGGCGGCGTTGAAGGTGGCCAACGCCGAACCCCGCAAGAACAGTGGCCCCGGCGCCCAGAAGAGATACCTCGACACCGTCCCCGCCGCCCTCGGCGACGCCGTCAGGGAGAAGCTGATCTCCGAGAACTGGACCGACGGCGTCGCCATCCCCAAGTACCACCGCCCCGACCCGCTCGTCTGGACCGACGAACGCGTGGCCCGCTGGCGCGAGACCGGACGGAAGCCCGGCCCCGTCATGGTCGGGGCACCGGAACAGACGGGCGAGTTCCTCGACGCGGCTGTCGAGCACCCGCTCTACGTCATGTGGCACCTCATGGTCTTTTGCGCGCCCCGCCGAGGCGAGGCCGCCGGCCTGCCCTGGGCTGGAGTCGACATGACCAAGGGGCGCGCCAACATCGTCGAACAGCTCGTCTCCGACGCCTCCTACGACGTCTGGGAGGACACCCCCAAGAGCCGCAGCGGCCGCCGCACCGTCACCCTCGACTCGGCGACCTTCGCCCTCATGACCGCCTGGCGCGACGTGCAGAAGGCTCAGCGGACGGAATGGGAGGGCAAGCACTGCGCGGCCTCCCTGAGCCTCGCTGCCGGCCTCTCCATGAAGGCCATCCAGGCCCTCCTCGGCCGCGCCTCCTACTCGCTCACCGCGGACACGTACACCTCGCTGATGCCCCAGTTCGAGAAGGAGGCCGCCGACGCCCCCGTCGCGCTGGTGCCCCGCAAGGGTGCGGACCCGGCGACCGACAACTCCACGGAGGCCGGGGAGCCTTCACAGGCCGGGGAGCCGAAGGCGTTGTACCTCGTCCAGCCCGACGCGAGCGAGGACGGGAAGAGTTGTAATCAGGACGTCTCTTAGCGTTACGTCCCCACCTTGTCCCCACCGGGCACGAAACAGGCCCCCCGGAGGTCACTCCGAGGGGCCTGTTCGACGCATATTGCCTGGTCAGGCAGCGTGCCCCCGGCAGGATTCGAACCTGCGACACCCGCTTTAGGAGAGCGGTGCTCTATCCCCTGAGCTACGAAGGCGTGCGTCCTGGTCGGTGGCTGCGGGCCCGGTCACGGGGACAGCGGCGACCGCCTGGGCGCTCGATCCACAGGGTACCGGATCGGTGTCCGGGTGGGTGGGGGTCGGGGACAGCCGAAGATCGAGACGATCGACCAGGCTCTCCCCGGCCCCCACCCGCCTACCCCCGCCTCACGGCTTCCGCCCCACCCCTCCGAACATCGCCACCTCCGCCGGCAGCTCATCGGCCCCGTCCTCCGGGCGCCAGCGGTTGCAGGACACCACGCCCGGGTCCAGCAGCTCGAGCCCCTCGAAGAAGCGGGACACCGCCCCCGGTGTCCTCTGCGTCAGCTTCGGTGTGCCGTTCTCGTTCCAGAACGCCACCGCCGCGTCCACGTCCGGCATGTCCGGGCGCGTGATCGTGTGGGAGAGGACCAGGTAGCTGCCCGACGGGAGCCGGTCCATCAGGCGGCGCACCACCCCGTACGCCTCCTCGTCGTCCTCGACGAAGATGACCACGCCCAGCAGGACCAGCGCGACCGGCTTGCTGAAGTCCAGTGTCTTCGCGGCCTGTTCGAAGATCGCGTCGATGTTGCGCAGGTCCTCGTCGAGGTACGCCGTGCTGCCCTCCGGTGTGCTCGTGAGCAGCGCCTCCGCGTGGGCCAGCACGATGGGGTCGTTGTCGACGTAGACCACCCGCGAGTCGGGCGCGACCCGCTGCGCCACCTCGTGGGTGTTGTCGGCCGTGGGCAGGCCCGTGCCGATGTCCAGGAACTGGCGGATCCCGCACTGGCCGGCCAGGTACCGCACCGCCCGGCCGAGGAACTGGCGGTCGGCCAGGGCGTAGTCGCCGATGCCCGGGTGCAGCTCGCGGATCTGGTCGCCCGCCGCCTGGTCGACCGGGTAGTTGTCCTTGCCGCCCAGCCAGTAGTTCCAGATGCGGGCGGTGTGCGGCTGGTCGGTCCTGATGCGCTTGCGCGCCTCGAGCGCTGCCGCGGATATCTCCGTCACTACGTCGTCCTCCCGGGGCCGGCCGGTTGCTGTCAAGGAGCAACCTAGCCGCGGGAGTTGAGAAAAAACACGCTGCCCCGCCCCCGCTACCGCCCCGACATCCGCGTCACCCTCACCCGGTACTCCTCCTCGCCCTCCGCCAGCACCGCCACCCGTACCCCCTCCTCCCGGTCCATGAAGCTCTGCCCCGGTCTGAATGTCGCGTCCGACAGTTCCGCGTGCACGTTCGGCGCCCGGGTGCAGCCTCCGCTGTCCCGGGTCGCGTCGTGCACGGTGATCGGGCCCATCCCTGTGTCCACGTCCGCGTCGACCCGGTAGATCAGGACGCCCGGCCGGCACACCGCCTCGTCGTTCCCCCCGCGCGTGCGCACCTCGACCGCGTACCCGGAGTGCGCGTCGAGCGGGATGAAGAGCAGCTTCGGGCCGCCCGCGCGGGCCAGCGGCGTCAGGACGTACTCCCGTGAGCCCCGCTCGGCCACGCAGCTCACCTGGGACGTGTCCAGCCAGCCCAGCTTCCACTTGTGCCAGGCGAGGAAGTCGTTGTTGGCGCCCCAGTCCTCGCTCATGATGTCCCAGTGGCCGACGGCGCCGCCGCCCTCGGCGGTGTAGAGGTCGGGCAGGCCGAAGACGTGGCCGTTCTCGTGCGGCAGCACGCGGTAGCCGGTGCGGCCGTAGGAGCCGGAGCCGTCGTCCTGGCGGGAGTAGACGAACGACGCGTTGGAGACGGGCCGGCCGTCCGCGGTGGGGGCCTCGTCGTTGCCGGCGAAGGTGACGGACAGGACGGTGTCCAGGGCGGCGGGGCCCGCGTTGGGGGTGACGAGGACGTTGACCAGGTCGTACTCCTGGAAGTCCACCTCCGTGTCGGCCTCGGAGACGATGTCGCGGATCAGCTCCCGGTAGCCGGGGTCGAAGGGGGCGCCGCGCTCTATGCCGTACTGGCGGAAGGACTTGGGCATGCGCAGCCACTCGGGGACGGGGAGTTCGGGGCGGTAGTCGAGGCGGCCGTAGGAACTGGTGGTGAACCACTCGCGGGTCTGCGGGAAGAACTCGCGGTAGCGGTCCAGGGCGTCGCCGTCGCCGGGCGCGTCCGAGAAGTCGATCATCAGGGTGAGGGCGCGGACCGTGCCGGTGGAGCGGGTGTAGCCCGGGTCCGTGGGGACGCCCTCGGACATCTGGACGTCGCGGTCGCTGCCGATCATGCACGGGCCGTGGGCGGAGCTGCGGGAGAGGGCGCTCGGGCCGGCGCCGGGGGCGGTGGTCGTGGGGGAGAGGTGGCCGCTCCCGGCCGAGCTGCAGACCGCGAGGGTGAGGGCGGCGACCGAGCCCAGGGCGGCCAGACGGCGCGGGGATATCCGGCCTCGGCTCGGCTGCGGCTGCATGGGGGACCTCCGCTCGCACGGCAGCCGCCGTCGCCGACTGCACCCTCGTGATCACCCTGCGTCACGGGTCGGGGGTGCGCTCGCCGGGTGGTCCGATCGTGGGGATAGTCGATCGTAAAAATGTGACCTGGGTCACACGAGAAATGTCCCGTGCCGGGAAATAACCGGGGATCGTCTCCCCGTTTACCCCTGTGTCCGCACGATCCGGGGACGCGCTCCCCGGTTCACCGCACGCAGAACCGCAGACACAGCACAGACGTCAGAGCAACACCCCGAGGAGGGCACCGTGACCGCGACGACCGAGACCCCCGTGACGCGCAAGGCGCCCCGGCCCCGTGCCGACGCCCTGCGTAACCGGGAGCGGATCGTCGCCGCCGCCCGGGAGATGTTCACCGAGTTCGGGCCCGAGGTCCCGCTCGACGAGATCGCCCGCCGGGCCGGCGTCGGAAACGCCACGGTGTACCGCAACTTCCCCGACCGCGACGCGCTCGTGCGCGAGGTCGTCTGCTCCGTCATGGACCGTACGGTGCGGGCGGCCGAGCAGGCGCTGAGCGAGACCGGGGACGCCTTCGAGGCGCTGGAGCGCTTCGCGCACACGGCCGCGGACGAGCGGATCAGTGCGCTGTGCCCGATGATCTCCAGCACCTTCGACCAGTGCCACCCCGACCTGGAGGAGGCGCGGCGACGCGCCGAAAGCCTCGTCGCCCAGCTCATGGACCGCGCCCGCGCGGCCGGCCAGCTGCGGGACGACGTGGAGTACGGCGACCTGATGGTGGGCGTCGCGCAGCTGAGCCGGCCCCCGGCCGGCACCGCCTGCCTGAACGCCGACCGCTTCGTCCACCGCCACATCCAGCTCTTCCTGGACGGCATGCGGGCTCCCGCCCCCTCCGTCCTGCCGGGTACGGCCGTGACCGTGGAGGATCTGCGCCGCTGAGCCACTCCTGACACCTTCAGGCCGCCCGTCCTGACCACGGGCACCGGCAGGAACGGCCGTCGACGGGGACGTGCCGTCGGCCGAACGCGCCGATTTTTCGTTACTCACACCTTCATTCCGCTACAAGTCCCGAAGTGGGTACACCCATGTCTGAAACAGTCTCCCCCGCCGGAAAGGCCCCGGGCCGCGTCGACGCGGGCGGCCCGGACGCCAACCGCTGGAAAGCGCTCGTCTTCATCGCGATCGCCCAGCTGATGGTCGTCCTGGACGCCACCATCGTGAACATCGCCCTGCCCTCCGCCCAGCAGGACCTCGGCATCTCGGACGGCAACCGCCAGTGGGTGGTCACCGCCTACGCCCTGGCCTTCGGCGGACTGCTGCTGTTCGGCGGCCGGATCGCCGACCTGTGGGGGCGCAAGCGGGCCTTCGTCGTCGGTCTCGGCGGCTTCGCGCTGGCGTCCGCGCTGGGCGGCGCGGCCACCAACGAGGCGATGATGTTCGGCGCCCGCGCACTCCAGGGCGCGTTCGGCGCGCTGCTCGCGCCCGCCGCGCTGTCGCTGCTCGCGGTGATGTTCACCGACGGCAAGGAGCGCGCCAAGGCGTTCGGCATCTACGGCGCGATCGCCGGTGGCGGCGGCGCCGTCGGCCTGATCCTCGGCGGCTTCCTCACGGAGTACCTGGACTGGCGCTGGACGTTCTTCGTGAACATCCCGTTCGCCGTGGTCGCCGCGCTCGGCGCGTACTTCGTCGTCCGTGAGCCCAAGGGCGGCCGCAACCGCTCCCCGCTGGACGTCCCCGGCGTGATCCTGTCCACTCTGGGCCTGGTCGCGCTGGTCTACGGCTTCACCCGCGCCGAGTCCGAGGGCTGGAGCGACTCCGTCACCGTCGGCATGTTCGTCGCCTCGGCCGTGCTGCTCGCCGCGTTCGTGGCCGTTGAGGCGCGGGTCAAGGCGCCGCTGCTGCCGCTGCGCGTGATCACCGAGCGCAACCGCGGCGGGGTCTACCTGTCGCTTGGGCTGGCCATCATCGCGATGTTCGGCCTGTTCCTCTTCCTCACCTACTACCTGCAGGTCGTGAAGGGGTACTCGCCGGTGAAGACCGGCTTCGCCTTCCTGCCGATGATCGCGGGCATGATCACGGGCTCCACCCAGATCGGCACCCGGCTGATGACCCGGGTCCCGCCCCGGCTGCTGATGGGCCCCGGCTTCCTGGTCGCCGCGCTCGGCATGCTGCTGCTGACCCAGCTGGAGATCGGCTCCTCGTACGCGGCGCTGCTGCTGCCGGCGATGCTGCTGCTCGGTCTGGGCATGGGTACGGCGTTCATGCCGGCCATGTCGCTGGCCACCCTGGGCGTCGAGCCGCGTGACTCCGGTGTCGCCTCCGCGATGGTCAACACCTCGCAGCAGGTCGGCGGCGCGATCGGCACGGCCCTGCTGAACACGATCGCCGCCTCCGCCACCACCGCCTACGTCGCCGACCACATCGGCGGCGCCTCGGGCCGGGCCCAGCAGCAGCTGGTCCAGCTCCAGGGGCAGGTGCAGGGCTACACCAGCGCCATCTGGTTCGCGGTCGGGATCCTGGTGGTGGCCGCGGCCATCGCCCTCACCCTGATCAACGCGGGCCGTCCGGGCGGCACGGCGGTCGCCGGGTCCTCCGACGCGGCCGCGGAGAACGAGGCGGCCGTGCCGGTGGCCATGCACTGACCCACGGGCCCGCCTCCCGGAGCCATCCGCGCGGGAGGGGAAGGGGACGCCCCTTCCGAGCGGTTTTGAAGGACCTGCCCCGGCTTCCGCCGCGTCAGCGGAGCCAGGGCAGGTCCGCACCCGCTTCGCTCGGCTGAAGTCCCTCGGCGACGATCCCCATGATCTCGCCGAGGGACTTCTGCTGTTCCGGGGTGAGCCGGTCGAACACCGCCTGCCGTACGGCGTTGACATGGCCGGGCGCGTGGCGGCGCAGGACGTCCACGCCCTCGTCGGTGAGCACGGCGAACTGGCCGCGCTTGTCCGAGGGGCAGTCCTCCCGGCGGACCCAGCCGTTCTTCTCCAGGCGCGCGACCGCGTGCGACAGACGCGAGCGGGTGATCTTGGCGTCCTTCGCCAGCTCCGTCATCCGCAGGCGCCGGCGCGGCGCCTCGGCCAGCGTCACCAGCAGCCCGTAGTAGACGTGCGGCATGCCCGCGTCCCGCTGGAGCTGACGGTCGAGGTGGTCCTCGAGAAGCGTGGTGGCGTCGACGTACGCACGCCAGACGCGCTGTTCCTCGTCGGTGAGCCAGCGTGGCTCCCCGGCGGCTGCCGAAGATGCGGGTGCCGTGTTCATGTACTCCACTGTACGGGCGTTCTCCTTGAAGGTTAAACAAATGGGGCGTACAGTCGGCCGTGGAAGTTGAGAGTTCAAGCAGATGCCCGAAAGGAGTCGCCGTCATGACCGCCGCCACTCAGGAGCGCATGCCGGCGCTCTACCTCAGCCACGGCGCCCCGCCCCTGGCCGACGACCCCGTCTGGCCCGGCGAGCTGGCCGCCTGGTCCGCGGGCCTGCCCCGCCCCAAGGCGATCCTCGTCGTCTCCGCCCACTGGGAGGAGGCCCCGCTTGCGCTCGGCGCCACCGAGACGGTCCCCCTCGTCTACGACTTCTGGGGCTTCCCCGAGCACTACTACCGGGTGACCTACCCGGCCCCCGGCGCCCCCGAGCTGGCCGAGTCCGTGCGCAAGCTGCTGCGCGCCCCCGGCACCCCCGTCCAGGACGTCCCCGACCGGGGCCTGGACCACGGCGCCTACGTGCCGCTCGTCGAGATGTACCCGGACGCCGACATCCCCGTCCTCCAGGTGTCCATGCCCACCCTGGACCCCGTGAAGCTGATGGAGATCGGCCGCCGGCTCGCGCCGCTGCGGGACGAGGGCGTGCTGATCATCGGCTCCGGTTTCTTCACCCACAACCTCGCCGCGCTGCGCCAGGGCGGCATCCCCGCCTGGTCGGCCGAGTTCGACGCGTGGGGCAGGGAGGCGCTCCAGGCGCGGGACGTGGACGCGCTGCTCGACTTCACCTGCAAGTCACCGGCGGGCCGGCTCGCCCACCCGCGCACCGAGCACTTCGCCCCGCTCTTCGTCACGATGGGCGCCGCCGACGCGGCCGGGGAGCTCGGGGAACAGAAGTCCGTGATCGACGGGTTCTGGATGGGGCTGGCCAAGCGGTCGGTGCAGTTCGGCTGAGGGCCGGTCCGTCGCGGGGACGGCCGCGTCACAGCTCCTTCTCGTGCCAGGCCACGTCCCACCAGCGGCCGAACTTGTGACCCACCTCTCGGTACGTGCCGACGTACCGGAAGCCGAACTTCTCGTGCAGGCGCGTCGAGCCGGCGTTCGGCTGGGCGATGCCCGCGTAGGCGCGGTGCAGGCCCTCGTCCGCCAGGGCGTCGAAAAGCGCCTGGTAGAGCAGGGTGCCGATGCCGCGCCTGCCGGCGTCCGGGGCGACGTACACCGTCGTCTCCACGGACGTCGCGTAGGCGGGCTTCACACGGAACGGGCTCGACGACGCGTACCCGAGGACCCGGCCGGAGGTGGCGTCCGTGGCAACCATGAGGCGGTGGGGGCCGTCTACAGGGTGGGAGAGCAGCCAGGGGCGTCGCTCCGCCGGAGTGAACGGCGCGGTGTCGAACGTGACGGCCGTCTCACGTACGTAGTGGTTGTAGAGGTCGGTGAGGGCCACGAGGTCACCCTCGGCCCCCGGCCTGACCTGCACCTCCGCGTCGTCGGACGCCATCGCACCTCCCTGCGTGGCCGGACAGGGTACTGCATGATCAGAAAAATCGGGGGGCGGGTTGGGAATTCTGTCCTGATTCCAGTCGTTGTTTCCTACGGATGCGGGCACCCGAGCAGAGTCCGGAAGAGATTCTGAAGACCGTGCCGAGTGTCCGCAGGACCACCCGCTGACCTCATCATCGCAAGGGAGCACGCATGGCAACCCGTGCCGTCGCCCGTCGTCAGTCCGCCTCCGGCGAGACGGTCGACTCGGCAAGCAGTGTTCGCGCCCATGGCGGCGAGATCGCCGATCGCGACCTGGTCGGCATGTACCTCGACGAGATCGCGCGCACACCGCTGCTCGACGCCGCCAAGGAGGTCGAGCTGTCCCAGATCATCGAAGCGGGTGTGTTCGCACGACAGATCCTCGACGGCCTCGAGGAGAACAAGGCCGGAGCGACCCCTGAGGAGCTCCAGGCCCTGGTCGACGAGGGCGAGCGGGCGAAGGACATCTTCATCCGTTCCAACCTCCGCCTGGTCGTCGCCGTCGCCCGGCGGTACCCGCGCAGCGGTCTGCCGCTGCTCGACCTGATCCAGGAGGGCAACGCCGGCCTGGTCCGCGCGGTCGAGAAGTTCGACTACCGCAAGGGGTTCAAGTTCTCGACGTACGCCACCTGGTGGATCCGGCAGGCCATCACCCGGTCCATAGCCGACCAGTCGCGCACGATCCGCCTGCCCGTCCACCTCGTGGAGGAGCTGGGCCGGATACGCCGTGTGCAGCGCGAGTTCAACCGTGAGCACGGCCGTGACGCCGAGCCCGCGGAGATCGCCGCCGAGCTCGGCTCCACGCCGGAGCGCGTCACCGACGTGCTCGACTGGGCGCGCGACCCGGTCTCGCTGAACATGTCGGTGGACGACGAGGGCGAGACCCAGTTCGGCGACCTCCTGGAGGACACCTCCGCGGTGTCGCCGGAGCAGTCCGTGATGACACTGCTGCGCAGCGAGGAGCTCGACGACCTGATCGGCCGGCTCGACCAGCGCACGGCCTCCATCATCAAGATGCGCTACGGCATCGAGGACGGCCGGGAGCGCACGCTGACCGAGGTCGGCAAGGAGCACGGTCTGACGCGCGAGCGCATCCGCCAGATCGAGAAGCACGCGCTGCTGGAGCTGAAGAAGCTGGCCCGTTCCACCGGGTTCGACGCGGCGGCGTGACGGGGTCTCCCGTCCGCCGGCGCGGCGCCCGGCCCCCGCGTCCGCGCGCCCGGCCGTCCCGCGTGACGGCCGTGTCCCGCGCGGTCGCGTGAGGGGCGCGGGCCGTGTGCGCCGGGTGGCGGAAGACCGCGCAAACATGGCTGTTCCCCGCCGCTTCAACCCGGCGGGAGCAGGGAACAAGACGTGAGAACCCAGCAGTCGGAAAGCTTCGGGGCCGCAAGGCTCCGGGGCCGGCCCACGCACCACGTCCCGACGCACCACCCCCCCGGCGCCGGGACTTCCCACGCCGGGTCCGGCGCCTGTCCCCCCGGGCGCCGGGCCCGGCTTTTTCTGTAGCGCTCAACAGCGGGTCACCCCGGACCTGAACCCCGGGGTGGCCCGCCAGATGGCAGATTGTGCCACATGGGCATAGCCTGCCGAACGTGAGCAGCACCACCCCGACGCCGCCCCCGCCGTTCCCCGAAGACCCGGCGTCCGACGGCTCGTTGACCGAACGGCGCAAGGCGCAGACCCGCCTCCACATCGCCCGTACCGCCGCCGCCCTCTTCGTCCGGAACGGCCTGCGCGCCACCCGCGCCGAGGACATCGCCCACGCGGCCGGCGTCGCCCCGCGCACCTTCTACCGGTACTTCCCCACCAAGGAGGAGGCCATCGGCCCCCTCTACGCGCTCGGCGCCCGGCGCTGGGTGGACGCGGTCCGCACCGCCCCCGCCGGGACACCCCTGCCGCGCGTGCTCGAGGAGGCCGCCCGGTACGCCCTCACCCCCGGCCGCGGGGTCTCCGAGGAGTCATGGAACTGGGTCCGCACCCTCATCCGCCTCGCGGCCGACAACCCCGCGCTGGGCAGGGTGTGGGCGGAGGCCTGCCGCGCCGCGGACCGGCACCTCGCGGAGGCGCTGGCCCACCGGCTGACCGGCGGCGCGCCCCCGCCGCCGGACGCCGACGTCGCCGCCCGCTCCCGCCTGTGCTTCGCCGCGTCCGTCGCGGGCGCGGCCGTCCGCACCGCCATGGAGAGCTGGGCGGCGGGGGACGGTCCGGCGGAGGGCCCGGACGGTCCCGCCGAACTGGCCGCCGCCAACTTGTCAGCCCTACGGGACTTCCCGTGGGACGCGGTGGTGGAGGAGCCGTAGGTCGACAGGGCGCGCTATCCCGCCGCCTCCGTCAGCCGCGCCCCCAACACCCGTGCCGCCTCCGCCAGTTCCGGAGGATCCTGCACCGTGAAGGCGTGCCCCATCATGGCCAGGCGTACCGCCATCCAGTCCTTCGGGCCGCTCACCGTCGCCCGGAGCCGGCAGCTGGCCTCGTCCAGCGGCTCGGGCGCACCCATCCAGGGCGGGAGCCGGGACGCGACCGTCGCGGCGGGCGCGGCGAACGTGACGGTGATCTCGTACGAGTCGAGTGCGCGGTTCACGGACCGGCGCAGGAACTCCGCGGCGCTGCCCGTCGGCAGCTCGCGCGGGGTGAAGCGGGCGCCGGTGGCGAAGGGGTCGCTGACCCGGTCGACGCGGAAGGTGCGCCAGTCCGCGCGGTCGAGGTCGTAGGCGACCAGGTACCAGCGGCGGCCGGTGGACACCAGGCGGTGCGGTTCGGTCAGCCGCCGGGACTCGGTGCCGTCGGCGGCGCGGTAGGAGAACCGCAGGCGTTCGTTCCCGGCCACCGTGGACGCCATCACCGTGAGCGTCTCCGGGGCGATGGTCGGACCGTCGCCGCTGGTCAGGGGGGTCGTCGCGGCCTGGAGCACACTGACGCGGTGGCGCAGCCTGCCGGGCAGCACCTGCTCCAGCTTCGCCAGCGCCCGTACCGACGCCTCGTCCACGCCCTCCAGGGCGTGCCCGGCGCCGGCCCGCAGGCCGACCGCGATCGCGACCGCCTCCTCGTCGTCCAGCACCAGCGGCGGCATCGCCTTGCCCGCGACGAGCCGGTAGCCGCCGTCCGAGCCCATCGTCGCCTGCACGGGGTAGCCGAGGTCCCGCAGCCGCTCGATGTCCCGGCGGACCGTGCGCCGGGAGACGCCGAGCCGGCCGGCCAGCTCGCCGCCGGGCCATTCGCGGGGCGTCTGGAGGAGCGAGAGCAACTGGAGCAGCCGTGCCGGGGTGTCCGTCGTCATGCGTCGAGCATGCCGCACCACTAGGACCGGATCTGACCTACTGGGGTTCTAGCGTCACGGACATGCACTCCACCGACATCGCTCACGCACCGACCCCGGAGCCCGCCACGGGCGACCGCCGGCGCTGGTTCGCGCTGGCCATCGTGATGACCGCGGCCTTCATGGACCTCGTCGACGTCACCATCGTCAACATCGCCGTCCCGTCGATCCAGCGTGACGAGGGCGCCACCTTCAGCCAGATCCAGTGGATCACCGCCGGTTACGCGCTCGCCTTCGCCGCCGGGCTGGTCACCGGCGGACGGCTCGGTGACATCCACGGCCGCAAGCGGATCTTCCTCGTCGGCATCGGCGGCTTCACCGTCGCCTCCGCCCTGTGCGGGCTCGCCGTGAACCCCGAGATGCTGGTCGCCTCCCGCATCCTCCAGGGCGGCATGGCCGCGCTGATGGTGCCGCAGGTGCTCTCGATCGTCCACGCCACCTTCCCCGCGCACGAACGCGGCAAGGTCTTCGGCCTGTTCGGCGCGATCGTCGGCCTCGGCGCGGTCTCAGGACCGCTGCTCGGCGCGCTGCTGACGGAGGGGAACCTCTTCGGCCTGGAGTGGCGGCCGATCTTCCTGATCAACCTGCCCGTCGGCGTCGCCGCCCTCGTCCTCGGCAGCCGTTTCATCACCGAGTCCAGGGCGCCCCGCGCCCTGAAGCTCGACCTGCCCGGCGTCGCCCTCGTCACCCTCGCCCTGCTGATGCTGCTCTACCCGCTCACCCGCGGCCGCGAGCTGGGCTGGCCGGTGTGGGGCTACGTGTCGATGGCGGGCGCGCTCGTCGTGTTCGCGGCGCTGGTGGCGTACGAGCGGGCCAAGGGCGCCCGGGACGGGTCCCCGCTGATCGAGGTGTCGCTGTTCCGCGTGAAGAGCTTCGCGGCGGGCATCGCCGTCCAGACGGTGTTCGGCGTCGGCCTCGGCGTGTTCTTCCTGGTCTGGACGCTCTACATGCAGATCGGGCTGGGCTGGAGCGCGCTGCGCGCCGGACTGACGGGCGTGCCGTTCTCCCTCGCGGTGTCGGTCGCGGCAGGGATGTCCGTGCAGCAGCTCGTCCCGCGCTTCGGCCGCAAGGTGCTCCAGGCGGGCGCCCTGGTGATGGCGGCGGGCGTGCTGATCTACCTGACGGAGGCCGAACGGTACGGGCTCGGCATCACGTCCTGGCAGATGGCGCTCCCGCTGGTCGTGATGGGCGCCGGCATGGGCCTCATCGTGGCCCCGCTGACGGACGCGGTGCTGTCCGAGGTGCCGCGCGAGCACGCCGGATCGGCGTCGGGGCTCATCAACACCGTGCAGCAGATGGGCAACGCGCTCGGCCTCGGCCTGGTGTCGGTGGTGTTCTTCGGCGTCATCGACGAACCGCTCGCGCCCGCCGAGGTGGGCCCCGCCTTCGTGGACGGTTTCACCCACGCACTGGGCTGGGTGGCCGCGGTGCTCGGCGTGATCTTCCTGCTGATGTTCGCCCTGCCGAAGCGGCCGGCGCAGCACGTCGAGGGCGGCGCGGGCGCCGAGGAGACGCCGGTGACAGAGGAGAAGGAGCGGGTGCTGGTGCCCTGACAGAGCCGTGTGCTGGTTGGACGGAGCCCGGAAACGGGCATGACCGGACGCCCGGTCATGCCCGCTTTCGGGCTCCGACTGTTTACTTTCCGGACATCCCGACGTAGCCTCCCAGCGAAATCACACGTTCGGACACGGACGCGGTCGCGCGACGGGTGCGGACGCGGACGGAACCGGGAGGCTGGCGGCCATGTACGCACCGGAACGGCAGCAGGAGATCCTGCGTCTCGCCCGCGACAGCGGACGCGTCGACGTGGTCTCCCTCGCCGAGGAGTTCCAGGTGACCGCCGAGACCATCCGCCGGGACCTCAAGGCACTGGACCGCGCCGGACTCGTCCGCCGGGTCCACGGCGGCGCCATCCCCGCCGGACGCCTCGACTTCGAACCCGACCTCGCCGAACGCGAGACGACCGCCGCCGACGAGAAGGACCGCATCGCCCGCGCCGCCCTCGCCGAGGTCCCCGCCGACGGCACCATGATCGTCGACGCCGGGTCGACCGCCGCCCGTCTCGCGGGCTTCCTGACCCCGGAGCTCTCCCTCACCGTCGTCACCCACAGCCTGCCCATCGCGGCCCGCCTCGCCGACCACCCCGGCATCCAGCTCCACCTCGTCGGCGGACGCGTACGGCACCGCACCCGCGCCGCCGTCGACGCCTGGGCGCTCAGGGCGTACGCCGAGATCCGCGCCGACGTGCTGTTCCTCGCCGCCAACGGGTTCTCCGCCGAGCACGGGCTCACCACCCCCGACCTCGCCGAGGCCGCGGTGAAGCGCGCCGCGATGGCCGCCGCCCGGCGCGTGGTGCTGCTCGTCGACTCCTCCAAGCACGGCAAGGAGCACTTCGCCCGCTTCGGCGGCCTCGACGACGTCGACCTGATCGTCACCGACACCGGGCTGAGCCCGCAGGACGCCGCCGCCATCGAGGCCGGCGGCACGGAAGTGGTACGCGCATGATCCTCACCGTCACCCCCAACCCGTCCCTGGACCGCACCTACGAGGTGCCGTCCCTGGACCGCGGCGAGGTCGTCCGCGCCACCGGCGAACGCGTCGACCCCGGCGGCAAGGGCGTCAACGTCTCCCGCGCCGTCGCCGCCGCCGGCCGCCGCACCGTCGCCGTCCTGCCGCTCGGCGGCGCCCCCGGCGCCCTCGTCGCCGACCTCCTCCACGCCCAGGGCATCGAGGTCGCCCCCGTCCCCGTCACCGGCGCCACCCGCTCCAACATCGCCCTCGCCGAGGCCGACGGCGTCCTCACGAAGATCAACGCGCCCGGCCCCGAGCTCACCCCCGCCGAGCAGGAGAACCTCCTCGACACCGTCCGCCGCCACGCCGCCGGCGCCGACTGGATCGTCTGCTGCGGCAGCCTCCCGCGCGGCCTCGGCCCCTCCTGGTACGCCGCCGTCGTCGCCCGCGTCCACGCCGCCGGCCTGCGCATCGCCCTCGACACCTCGGGGCCCGCCCTGCTCGCCGCCCTTCGCGAACACCCCGACGTCGTCAAGCCCAACGCCGAGGAGCTCGCCGAGGCCGTCGGTCGTCCCCTCGCCACCGTGGGCGACGCCCTCAAGGCCGCCGAAGACCTGCGCGAGACCGGCGCCGGCGCGGTCCTCGCCAGCCTGGGCGCCGCCGGCCAGCTCCTCGTCGACGCCGACGGCGCCTGGTACGGCACCGCCCCCGTCGACGCCGTCCGCAGCAACGTCGGCGCCGGCGACGCCTCCCTCGCCGGCTTCCTCGTCGCCGGAGGGCGCGGACCCGAGGCGCTCGCCTCCGCCGTCGCCCACGGCGCCGCCGCCGTACGCCTCCCCGGCAGCGTCATGCCGTCCCCCGGCGACCTCGACCCCGCCGCCGTGACCGTCACCGCCGACATCCCCGTCGACCGGCCGCTGGACGGAGCCGCCGGATGACACCCGCCGACCCCCTGTCCCACGACCTCTCCTACGAGCTCCCCCGTCCCCCTCTCGTCCCCACCCCCGCCCGGCCCGCCGTACGGGCCACCCGGGCGATACGCGTGCGAAGGAGCCCGCGATGAGCGACACCATCACCGCGGACCTGGTCGATCTCGACCTGTCCGCCGACACCAAGGAAGCGGCGGCCCGCGCCCTCGCCGAGCGCATGGTGGCCCTGGGCCGGGTCACCGACCTGGAGGGCTTCCTGGCCGACGTCGCCGCCCGTGAGGCGCAGATGCCGACCGGCCTCGACGGCGGCATCGGCATCCCCCACTGCCGCAGCGCCCACGTCACCGAGCCGACCCTCGCCTTCGGCCGCAGCGCCGCAGGCGTCGACTTCGGCGCCCCCGACGGGCCCGCCGACCTGATCTTCCTCATCGCCGCCCCGGCCGGCGCGGACGACGCCCACCTCACCTTGCTGTCCGCCCTCGCGCGGCGGCTGATGAACAGCGAGTTCACGGACGCGCTGCGGGCCGAGACCGACGCGGGGCGCGCGGCGGCGCTGATCCGGGGGGAGGAGACGGGCTCGGGGGGTGCGGCTTCGGAGGGGGCGGCTTCGGAGGGTGCGGCTTCCGGGGGCGCGGTTTCTGAGGGTGCTGGATCCCAGGGTGTGGCTTCCGAGGGGGCGGCTTCCGGGGGCGCGGTTTCTGAGGGTGCTGGATCCCAGGGAGTGGCTTCCGAGGGGGCGGCTTCCGGGGGCGCGGCTTCCGAGGGCGGTACTTCCGAGGGTGCGGGCCCTGCCCCCGACGACTCCGTGGCGGCGCCGGCGGCGGCCTCCGTCGGCGCCGTCACGGGCCCCGCCGCCGACGGCGACCGCCCCTTCCGGATCGTCGCCGTCACCTCCTGCCCCACCGGCATCGCCCACACGTACATGGCCGCCGAGTCCCTGGAGAACGCCGGCCGTGAGGCGGGCGTGGAGATCGTCGTCGAGACGCAGGGCTCCGCCGGCTTCACCCGGCTCGACCCGGCCGTGATCGCCGCCGCGGACGGCGTGATCCTCGCCCACGACGTCCCCGTACGGGACAAGCAGCGCTTCGCCGGCAAGCCCACCGTCGACACGGGCGTGAAGGCCGCCATCAACCGTCCCGCCGCCCTCATCACCGAGGTCCGCGACAAGGCCGCCCGGGGCGAGACCACCGAGGCCGCTCCCGCCGGGGGAGCCACCCCCGTCGAACGCGCCGGCACCGAAGGCGAGGGCTACGGCACCCGTCTGCGCCGCTGGCTGATGTCCGGCGTCAGCTACATGGTCCCGTTCGTCGCCGCCGGAGGTCTCCTCATCGCCCTCGGCTTCGCGATCGGCGGCTACGAGATCAACGAGGCCCCGTCGGTCATGGACCACTTCGTGTGGACCCAGGCCGACAGCTGGGGCGCGCTGCTCTTCCAGATCGGCGGCGTCGCCTTCGGCTTCCTCGTCCCCGTCCTCGCCGGCTACATCGCCTACGGCATGGCCGACCGGCCCGGACTCGTCCCCGGCTTCGTCGGCGGCGCCATCTCCCTCACCATCAACGCCGGCTTCCTCGGCGGCCTCGCCGCCGGCCTGATCGCCGGCGGTGTGGTGCTCGCCATTCAGCGGGTGAACATCCCGGCGGCGCTGCGCGGCATCATGCCGGTGGTGGTGATCCCGCTGATCTCCTCGGCGGTCGTCGGCTTCCTGATGTTCGTCGTCATCGGCAAGCCCATCGCCGAGGCCCAGAAGGGCATGACGGACTGGCTGAACGGCCTCACCGGCGCCAACGCCGTGCTGCTGGGCGCCCTCCTCGGCCTGATGATGTGCTTCGACCTCGGCGGGCCCGTCAACAAGGTCGCCTACACCTTCGCCACCGCCGGCATCGCCGTCGCCGATCCCAGCGACTCGGCGATGAAGGTGATGGCCGCGGTGATGGCCGCCGGAATGGTCCCGCCGCTGGCCATGGCCCTCGCGACCACCGTGCGCGGCCGGCTCTTCAACCGCGCCGAACGCGAGAACGGCAAGGCCGCCTGGGTCCTCGGCGCCTCCTTCATCTCCGAGGGCGCCATCCCCTTCGCCGCCGCCGACCCGCTCCGCGTCATCCCCGCCTCGATGGCCGGCGGCGCGGTCACCGGCGCCCTGTCCATGGCGTTCGGCGCCACCCTGCGCGCACCCCACGGCGGCATCTTCGTGGTGCCCCTCATCGGCAACCCGCTGCTCTACCTGGTCGCCGTCGCCGCCGGTGTCGGCGTCACCACGGCCCTCGTGATCGTCCTCAAGGGCCTGCGCCGCACGGCAGGTCCGGCCACTCCGGCGACGGACGCGGACACCGCCCCCGCCCCGGCGGCCGGGAGCACGGCGGCGGGCAAGGAGACGGTCGCCGCGCAGACGGTGTGACGATGAGTCCGTTTGGGGGTGTGTGGGCAGTTCATGCCTAGTGCGATATAGATCACGATCGTCACGGTCCGGGGTACAACTCCCCGGACCGTGGTGTGTACTGGGCGGCATGGCTGAGCACGAGACCCTCTCGCGGACGACGGGTGCCACCGTCCTCACCCTGGTGGTTGTGGCCTGCGCGGCCGGTCTGGCCGACGCCCTCAGGCGCCGCGTACGCCTCCGCAGGCGCGCGCGCCACCACGCCGGGGCGGAGCAGCCCGTCCCGGCACACACCCACACCCAGCACGGCGCCCCGACCATCCCGCGGCAGCGGGCCACAGGCCCGAGCGCGGAGACCGTACGCCTCACCGAGGCCGAACGCGACGCGTTCGCCGTCCTCGTACGGCGCCTCTCCGAAGGGGACTAGACCGGAGCGCCGTGCCTGGCGCTCCGCGCCGGGAGCAGCCGGGGTTCAGCAGCCCCGCGCGGCCCGGCGCTCCATCGCCCGCCGGGCGGTGTCCTCACTCGCGTACACCTCGCACATGTGCCGCCCGTCCGGCGTCAGCGTGTGCTCGACCTCCCACAGAGAGACCTCGCCGCCGTCCCCCAGCAGGAACGCGTGCTCGTACAGCGAGAAGCACAGCGCGACCCGGCCCGCCCGCGACGGGCGGCCGAACGCCTGGGTGATGCGGTGCGCGCACGCCGTCGACAGCAGGGCCGCCGTCGCGGCGTCCGGCCGGTCCGCGTTCTCCGCGCGGCGCAGTAAACGCCGCGCGTGATCGGGGGAGCCGTCCGGGATGTACGCATGGCGCACCGCGGGCAGCGTGAACGCGGGTTCAGTCACCGGCAGTTCGAAGTCCGGGGCCTCCGGCGGGAGCGGCAGCCGCGCCGTCGCCGTCCGCAGCTCCTCCTCGTCCACGTACACCTCGTGCTGCGGCTCGCTGCCCGGGGCGGTGTTGTGCACCAGCTCCCACAGCGTCAGCGCGGAACCGTCCGCCAGCAGCCACGTGTGCCGGTACGTCTCCCGGTGCAGACCCGCGCTGTGGTGCGCCGAATGCAGGGAACCGTCGTGCGCCAGCGCGCAGTCCAGCCGGCGGATCGTCTCGTCCGGCAGCTCGAAGGAGTTCAGGGCGCGGCCCAGGAGGCGCGCCAGATGCTCCTCCGGTGAGTCGGACGAGTCAGGTGGTTCGCACGCTGCCGTCTCGTACGGAACGCTCAAGGTTTCTCCCGGCGTTGCTGCATGTCACCTTGTGGGTGCATACCGTAGCCCCTCGGCCGGACGTCGTGTCCGGGAACCTGGAAAACGTATGCCCGAACGACGAGCGGAACACACGAGAAGTTCCCGGCGAACCCCGCCACGGCCTGAATTGCTCCTGGTCAAACGGTACTTCAGGGGTGCGTGGGGGAGGGGACGCGACCCGTTGCGCGCCGACCCGCGCACGCCGGTGACTCCGCCCCCTCCTTGGCTCCGCTCCTCGCTGGTGCCGTAAGTTGCGGAGCGCTTTCTTCCGCACCTACGCACGAGAAATGAGGCCCCGCAGTGAGCGACCAGGAGAAGACGAACCTGTGGCAGGGCTTCAAGGCCTTCCTGATGCGCGGGAACGTCATCGATCTGGCGGTGGCGGTCGTCATCGGCGCCGCCTTCACCAACATCGTCAACTCGGTCGTCGAGGGGATCATCAACCCGCTGGTGGGTGCGTTCGGCACCCAGAACCTCGACAGCTACACGTCCTGCCTCAAGGGCCCCTGCGAGGGCACCGGGGACGCGGCGACCGGCGTGCGGATCCTGTGGGGCTCGGTCCTCGGCGCGACGCTGCAGTTCGTGATCACGGCGGCCGTCGTCTACTTCCTCATGGTGCTGCCCATGGCGAAGTACCTGGCCCGTGTGGAGGCCCGCCGCAAGGCGAAGGAAGGCGCCCACGAGGTCGTCGAGGTGACCGAGCTGGAGGTCCTGAAGGAGATCCGGGACGCGCTGCTGGCCGAGCGTGCGCAGGGCGCGCGGGGCGTGGGCAAGAGCCTGCGGACGGACGACGGCGGCGAGCAGCCCGGCGCCGGCGGACGGTAGGGCACCCCGCCGCCCGGTCAGATGTGATGGGGCGGCTTCTCGTCCAGGAAACGCTTCAGGTCGGCGGCGCTGTCGCCGGGCGGGCGCTCGCCCCAGCCGCGGTCCGTGTCGTCGGAGGTCGGCTGGTCCAGCGGGTCGTCGAAGACCAGCGCGGGCTTCGGCTCGCGCGGCGGCTCGGGAGCGGTACTCATGCGTCCAGGGTACGGCCGGGGCCGCGGGGGCATGACTGCCTCCATGAAGGCTGACGCTCTGACGGATGTGGCCGGCGTGCGCGTGGGACACGCGACACGGACCGGCGACGGATGGCTCACCGGGACCACGGTGGTGCTCGCCCCCGACGGCGGCGCGGTCGCCGCGGTGGACGTGCGCGGCGGTGGACCCGGCACGAAGGAGACGGACGCGCTGGACCCGCGCAACGTGGTGCAGCGCGTGGAGGCGGTCACCCTGACCGGCGGCAGCGCCTTCGGCCTCGACGCGGCGTCCGGGGTGATGGCCTGGCTGGAGGAGCGGGGCCGCGGCGTGCGGGTCGGTCCGGAACCGGCGCACGTGGTGCCGGTCGTGCCCGCCGCCTGCGTCTTCGACCTGCGGCGCGGCGGCGACTTCCGGGCCCGGCCGGACGCCGCCCTGGGCCGCGAGGCGATCGAGGCCGCCGCGGCCACCGAACCCGGGACGCCCGTGCCGCAGGGCTGCGTGGGCGCCGGGACGGGCGCCGTCGTGGGCCAGCTCAAGGGCGGGGTCGGCTCGGCGAGCACGGTCCTGCCGTCGGGAGTGACCGTGGCCGCGCTCGTGGTCGCCAACGCGGTGGGGTCGGCCGTGGACCTGGAGACGGGGGTCCTCTACGGCGAGTACTTCGGCGGGCGCCCGCGTCTGCCCGACCCCGAGGTGCACCGGGCCGCACGGCGCCGCCTGGCGGAGTCCGCCGAGCGCAACGCCCCGCCGCCGATGAACACCACCCTCGCCGTGGTCGCCACCGACGCCGACCTGACCCGCGCACAGGCGCAGAAGCTGGCCGGCACCGCGCACGACGGCATCGCACGCGCCGTCCGCCCCGTGCATCTGCTGAACGACGGCGACACCGTCTTCACCCTGGCCACCGGCACCCGCCCGCTGGAGGCGAAGGACCCCCTTGCACTGAACGAGGTGCTCGCGGCGGGCGCGGACCTGTTGACCCGGGCGATCGTCCGCGCGGTGCGGGCAGCCACCCCGGTGGACGGTCCGGGCGGGGCGTGGCCGTCGTACGGGGAGCTGTACGGGGGGAGCTGAGGGGGCGGGCGGGGACGACCGCCCGCCGGTCAGGGTGGCGGGTACTGCTTGCGTCACCACAGCGTCACCGCCAGCCGTGCCGTGGCGCTCGCGCCCGCCAGCTCGGCCGCCGTGTCGCGCGGCACCGACAGGACGACCAGCGCGCCCCCGTCACCGTCCGCCGGCTCCGGCACCTCCCTGACCCGCGCCCCGCGCGCGACCACCCGCGCCTCACCGCCGGACACCGTCTCCTCGGCCGCGATCACGTCGACCCGGTCGCCGGGCCGCAGCAGCCGGACCGTGGCCGCGTCGGCGATCCGCACCGGCGCGGTGACCGTCCTACCCGCGCGTCGCTGCCGTACGGGACGGTCGTCGCCGCCGGACGCCACGGGAGTCCCGGCCGCCGCCCTGGCCGGCTCGGGGTGTCCGCGCGACCGGTCGGTGTCCCTCGGGCCCGCCGCGACGAGCGCCGCCGCGGTCACCGCGAGACCGACCGCCACCGCCCGCCTCCGGTGCCGCGCCAGCCGGCCCGCGAGCGGCAGCGCACCGCGCACCCGCACGGGGTCGAACTGCGGCACCTCGCACGGCGGCGGCACATCGGCGCCGTGCGGACGCGGGAACGGGGACCGACGGCAGGGAGAGGGCGCGGACGACATGGACACGGGACACCACCTGAGACGCGGGAACGGCTTGCGCACCCCACGATGAAGCCCCCGACGGAATCCCGCCGGGGGCTGTGAACACATCCACGGTTGTGGAAAACCGCCCCACCCGAACGAGCGCCTCCGTAACGCCGCGCCTCCGCGACTCCGGGCCTCCGCGCCTCCGTAACGCCGCGCCTCCGCGCCTCCGCGACTCCGCGCAGCCCGCCCCGCCCCCGGGGCGGGCCCCCGCCTACGGCAGCACGAACCCCGGATCCATCCCCCCGAGCGCCGAAGCGCACAGACAGTCCCGCTCCTCCGCCGACGGCAGCGACGCCACCGCGTCGAACAGCACCCCCCGCAGCCGGTCCACGTTGGCCGCGAACACCCGCAGCACCTCGTCGTGGGAGACCCCCTCACCTGTCTCGGCGCCCGCGTCCAGGTCCGTGACCAGGGTCAACGACGTGTAGCAGAGCTCCAGCTCACGCGCGAGCGCCGCCTCCGGATGCCCGGTCATGCCCACCACCGACCAGCCCTGCGCCTGGTGCCACAGCGACTCGGCGCGGGTGGAGAAGCGCGGGCCCTCGACGACGACCAGCGTGCCGCCGTCCACCGCCTCCCAGTCCCGGCCGCGGGCCGCCTTCAGGGCGGACGCCCGACCGGTGGGGCAGTAGGGGTCGGCCAGGGACACATGGACGACGTTCGGCACGGTGCCGTCGGGCAGCGGCAGCCCGTCGAAGTAGGTGTTGACCCGGGACTTGGTGCGGTCCACGAGCTGGTCCGGCACCAGGAGCGTGCCCGGGCCGTACTCGGGGCGCAGGCCGCCCACCGCGCACGGACCCAGCACCTGGCGCACGCCGACCGACCGCAGCGCCCACAGGTTGGCGCGGTAGTTGATGCGGTGCGGGGGCAGATGGTGGCCGCGCCCGTGCCGGGGCAGGAAGGCGACCCGCCGGCCGGCCACCTCGCCGAGGAAGAGGGAGTCGCTGGGCGCCCCGTAGGGGGTGTCGACCTGGACCTCGGTCACGTCGTCGAGGAAGGAGTAGAAGCCGGATCCGCCGATCACGCCGATCTCGGCGTTCGCCATGTTCGCCATGGCCCGACCCTAACGGCACGCCCATGCACCGGGAGAGCGCCCCGTCAGCCGTCCCCGGGCCCTCCCCAGGTCCCGGACCCGGACCCGGAAACGCCGAGGACCCCGCCGTCCGAAGACGACGGGGCCCTGCGAAGCGCGAAACGTCAGGCGGTCACGCCGCCGTGGTGCTCGTCGAGCTGCCGGAGGAGCCGGACGAGGACGAGCTCGAACCGGAGTCCGACGACGAGGAGCTCGACGACGAGGATCCGGAGGACTTCGACGACGCCGGCGAGGAGCTCGACGAGGAGCCGCGGCTGTCGTTGCGGTAGAAACCGGAACCCTTGAAGACGATGCCGACCGCGGAGAACACCTTCTTCAGACGGCCCTGGCAGCTGGGGCACTCGGTCAGGGCGTCGTCGGTGAACTTCTGCACCGCCTCGAGGCCCTCGCCGCACTCGGTGCACTGGTACTGGTAGGTCGGCACTGTCTTCCTCCTGGCACTCTCACTCAATGAGTGCTAACGACGGTCCATAGTGACGCATTCCGCGGGCCTAGTCCACTGCGACGGGGTCGCGGTGACCGATGCCACGTGCGACGGTACGCCCGCGCGGAGCACCCGCGAGCCGCGAGCGCAGCGCCAGCAGGGTCACCAGGGCGAGCAGCGTGCCGCCCATCGGCACCAGGAATCCGGCCCCGTCCCACAGCCGGTCCTCGAACTGTCCGGCGACGGTGACCGCGACGGCCTGGCCCAGCGCGACGGCGCCGGTCAGCCAGGTGAACGCCTCGGTGCGGGCGCCCGCCGGGACGAGGCTCTCCACCAGCGTGTAGCCGGTGATCAGCGCCGGGGCGATGCACATGCCGACCAGCAGGCCGAGCGTGCCCAGCAGCAGCGCCGAGTCGGCCGTCCACAGGGCGGACGCGGCCAGCGCGAGGGCGGTGTAGGCGACGATCAGGCGGCGTCGCGGGGCGACCTTCCAGGCGATCGCGCCGCAGGCGAGGCCCGCGAGCATGTTGCCGGCGGCGAAGACGCCGTAGAGGACGCCGTTGAGGCCCGGTTCGCCGATGGACTCGGTGAACGCGGCCAGGGACACCTGCATGCCGCCGAACACGGAGCCGATGCCGAGGAACGTCACGATCAGCACGCGTACGCCGGGCACCCGCAGCGCGGAGGCGTGCCGCACGCGCGCGTGGCCGTCGGCGGACACGGCGACCGGCGGCTGGGTGCCCTTCTGGGCGGCGAACAGCAGACCGCCGACCAGGGTGAGCGCGGCCTCGGTGACCAGGCCCGCGGACGGGTCGACCGTGGTGCACAGGGCGGTGGCGAGCAGCGGGCCGACGACGAAGGTGAACTCGTCGGTGACGGACTCGAAGGCCGCGGCGGTCGCCATCAGCGGGGAGCCCTTGAGGCGGACGCCCCAGCGGGCGCGGACCATCGGCCCGACCTGCGGCACGGAGGCGCCGGTGGGGACGGCCGCGGCGAACAGCGCCCACAGGGGAGCGCCGTTCAGCGCCAGGGGGGTGAGGGCGAGTCCGGCCGCCGCGTGCACCAGCACGCCCGGCACCAGCACGGCGCGCTGGCCGTGGCGGTCGGCGAGCCGCCCCGTGTACGGGGCGAACAGCGCCATCGAGACACCGGTGACGGCCGCTACGGCGCCGGCCGCGCCGTAGGAGCCGGTGGTGTGCTGGACGAGCAGCACGATGGAGAGGGTGAGCATCGCGAACGGCTGGCGTGCCGCGAAGCCGGGGAGCAGGAACGTCCACGCGCCGCGGGTGCGCAGCAGGCGGCCGTATCCCGGTCGGGAGGTGGCCGCCGAGTCCTTCGACGTGGTGACCGTGGATGCCACGGCCCGTGCCTTTCCGCCACCTGGTAGCGCCCCGCGCGAGGTCGCGCGGGCACGCCGAGAGCTGTCCTCTTGCGCTGACTGCGGTAGATACCGGCGCCACAGCTCAGGGCGCCCGGCCGCCATACGGTCGCGCCAGCTCTGCGTCAGGCAGAGTTGGTTCGATCTGGGGTCGCCTCATGATACAGGGGACTCAGACGCGCACGCCTGTGAAAGTGAGCACCCTCTCAGCGTCCGGCCTGCGATCCTTCGGAGTCACGGCCGTTGCCCAGCCAGCCGGCGAGCTTGCCGCCCCGGGCGACCGCGCGCAGCCGGCGCTCCGCCGCGTCCCGTACCGGGTCGGTGGCGACGACGAGGAGTTCGTCCCCGCGCCGCAGCATCGTCTCCGGCGTCGGCACGAAGGACGTGCCGTCCCGCACGACGAGGGTGACGGCGGACCCGGCGGGCAGCCGCAGCTCGCCCACCTCGACGCCGTGCATCCGGGACCCCTCGGGGACGGTGACGGACAGCAGATGGCCGCGCAGCCGCTCCAGGGGCGCGGACTCGACGCCCAGATCGGCGGCGCCGGAGTCGCCGAGCCGCAGCAGCCGGGCGAGCCCGGGCAGCGTCGGGCCCTGCACCAGGGTGTAGACGACGACCAGCAGGAAGACGATGTTGAAGATCCGCTCGCTGCCGTCGACGCCCTGCACCATCGGGATGGTCGCCAGGATGATGGGCACCGCGCCGCGCAGCCCCGCCCAGGACATCAGGGTCTGCTCCTGCCAGGGCACCCGGAACGGCACCAGGCACACCACCACGCTGAGCGGCCGGGCCACCATGGTCAGCACCAGCCCGACGACCAGCGCCGGCACGATGTCGTCGCCGAGCTCGTGCGGGGTGACCAGCAGACCGAGCAGCACGAACATGCCGATCTGGGCCAGCCAGCCGAGCCCCTCGGCGAAGCCGCGGGTGGCGGGCCAGTGCGGCAGCTTGGCGTTGCCGAGCAGCATCGAGGCGAGGTAGACGGCGAGGAAGCCGCTGCCGTGGGCGAGCGCGCCGGCCGCGTAGGCGGCGATCGCGATGGCCATGACGGCGATCGGGTAGAGGCCGGAGGCGGGCAGGGCCACGCGCCGCAGTCCCCAGGCGCCGAGCCAGCCGACGGCGATGCCGATGGCGGCGCCGATCGCCAGCTCCAGGAGTATCTCGCCGATCAGCACGTACCAGTGGTCGACCGGGCCGGACGTGGAGAAGGCCACCACGAGGATCACGACGGGGGCGTCGTTGAAGCCGGACTCGGCCTCCAGGGTGCCCCGCACCCGGGCGGGCAGCGGCACCTTCCGCAGCACCGAGAAGACGGCCGCCGCGTCCGTCGAGGAGACGACCGCGCCGATGATCAGCGCCGCCCGCCACTCCAGGCCGACCAGCAGATGCGCCGCCGTGGCCGTCACGCCGACGCTGACCGCGACGCCCACGAGCGCCAGCGCGGCGGCCGAGGGCAGAACCGGTTTGATTTCGGTCCACTTGGTGCCCAGACCGCCCTCGGCGAGGATCACGACCAGGGCCGCGTACCCGATGACCTGGGTCAACTCGGCGTTGTCGAACTGGATGTCGCCGATGCCGTCCTGGCCTATGGCGATGCCGATGCCCAGGTAGACGAGCAGGCTGGGGAGCCCGCTGCGCGAGGAGACCCGGACCGCCGCCACGGCGACGAGCAGGACGAGCGAGCAGACGAGCAGGAGCTGGTTGAGGTGGTGGACAGTCAGCGGCGTTCCCTTCCCGGCCCAGGCGCACCCGTCAGGGAGCGCGCGTCCGTCGCGGGCGATGCGCCCGCTTTCCGGGCGAACCGCTTCGATTGTCACGGCGAACTACTTCGTTACCTTACCTAACTCTTGACGCGTTCTTGACGCGAAAGGCGGCAAGATCGAACGCCCGTCCGGGCTGGTTCCCCACTCCGCGTCAAGGGGCGCGGAGCCCTGCGCCTATCGTTGCTCCAGCGCTCAGTTAAAAGCACAGCCCGACCTGCCGCTCGCGTTAGGACAGCAAGGACAGCGATGCCCACCGACACCACCGCCGCCTCCACGGGTCAGCAGGCCGCCGGCACGTCCGGCAGGAAGAAGGGGCGCAAGGGCCGCCTCATCGTGCTCGTCCTGGTGCTGGCCCTGATCGGAGGCGTCGCCTACGGGGCGTACTGGTCCGTCAGTACCGTGCGCGCCTCCTTCCCGCAGACCACGGGGTCGATCACCCTCGAGGGACTGTCCGGGCCCGTCGACGTCAGACGCGACGGCTACGGCATCCCGCAGATCTACGCCTCCTCCGACGAGGACCTGTTCATGGCGCAGGGCTACGTCCAGGCCCAGGACCGGTTCTACGAGATGGACGTGCGCCGGCACATGACGTCCGGCCGGCTGTCGGAGATGTTCGGCGCGAGCCAGGTCGACAACGACGCGTTCCTGCGCACCCTCGGCTGGGACCGCATCGCGAAGCAGGAGTACGAGGAGAAGCTCTCCCCTGCCACCAAGAAGTACCTCCAGGCGTACTCCAAGGGCGTCAACGCCTACCTGGAGGGCAAGGAGGGCAAGGACATCTCCCTCGAGTACGCGGCGCTGGGCTTCGAGAACGACTACGCGCCGGGCGAGTGGACGCCGGTCGACTCCGTGGCCTGGCTGAAGGCGATGGCCTGGGACCTGCGCGGCAACATGCAGGACGAGATCGACCGGGCGCTGCTGACCAGCCGCCTCGGCCCGAAGCAGATCGCCGACCTGTACCCCTCGTACCCGTACAGCCGGAACAAGCCGATCGTGCAGGAGGGCGGCTACGACGAGGGCAGCGGCACGTTCGAGGCCGCGGGCGGTTCCGGATCGGGCGACGGCGAGGGTGACGGCGGCGGCGACCAGTCCGGATCGGGCGAGGGCGCCGGTTCGGAGCTCGGCGGCGGCACGGGGAGCGGTGGCGCCGAAGGCGGCACGGGCACCGGCGCGGAGGGCGACGCGGCCGGCTTCGAGAGCCAGCTCACCGGCCTGCAGCAGGTGCTGGAGGACGTCCCCACCGCCGTCGGCGTCAACGGCGACGGCATCGGCTCCAACTCCTGGGTCGTCTCCGGCCAGCACACCGTCTCCGGCAAGCCGCTGCTCGCCAACGACCCGCACCTGTCGGCCTCGCTGCCGTCCGTCTGGTACCAGATGGGCCTGCACTGCCGCAGCGTCTCCGACAAGTGCCGCTACGACGTCACGGGTTACACCTTCGCCGGCATGCCGGGCGTCATAATCGGCCACAACCAGGACATCGCCTGGGGCCTGACCAACTCCGGCGTCGACGTCACCGACCTGTACCTGGAGAAGATCACCGGCGACGGCTACCAGTACGGCGACAAGGTGGTGCCGTTCGAGACGCGCGAGGAGACCATCAAGGTCGCCGGCGGCGCCTCACGGAAGATCGTCGTGCGGGAGACCAACAACGGCCCGCTGCTGTCGGACCGTTCGGACGAGCTGGTGAAGGCCGGCAAGAAGGCCGCCGTCGACAGCGCGGCCCCCGACCGGGGCGACGGCTACGCCGTGGCGCTGCGCTGGACCGCCTTGGACCCCGGCCGCACCATGGACGCCGTCTTCGCGATCAACCGGGCCCAGGACTGGGACGACTTCCGCGAGGCCTCCGAGCTGTTCGAGGTGCCCTCGCAGAACCTCGTCTACGCGGACACCGAGGGCCACATCGGCTACACCCTGCCCGGCAGGATCCCGACCCGCGCGAAGCAGCACGACGGCTCCGTCCCCGCCCCCGGCTGGGACCCGGACTACGAGTGGACCGGCTGGGTCGACCAGGACGAACTGCCCTACGAGTTCGACCCGGAGCGCGGCTACATCGTCACCGCCAACCAGGCCGTCGTCGGCGAGGACTACCCGTACACGCTGACCACCGACTGGGGCTACGGCGCCCGCAGCCAGCGGATCAACGACCTGATCCAGTCGAAGATCAAGGACGGCGGGAAGATCTCCACGGACGACATGCGGCAGATGCAGCTGGACAACTCCAGCTCCATCGCCAAGCTGCTGGTGCCCGAACTGCTCAAGATCGACGTCGGTGACGAGCACGTCCGCGAGGCGCAGAAGCTGCTGGAGGGCTGGGACTACACCCAGGACGCCGACTCGGCCGCCGCCGCGTACTTCAACTCCGTCTGGCGCAACATCCTCAAGCTGTCCTTCGGTCACAAGCTGCCCAAGGAGCTGCGGGTCAAGGGCCAGTGCCTGTGGGTCGAGCCGGTCAACACCACCGGCCCGGCCGACGAGGCGGGCAAGGTCCGCGAGTGCGGCCAGCGCTCCGCGAGCCAGGCGCAGCCGGACGGCGGCGACCGCTGGTTCGAGGTGGTCCGCCGGCTGATGGCCGACGAGGACAGCGAGTGGTGGACCACGCCGAAGCGCGGCACCCGGCCCGGCGCGGAGAACCGTGACGAGCTGTTCAAGCGGGCCATGATCGACGCCCGTTGGGAGCTGACCGCCAAGCTCGGCAAGGACATCGACACCTGGAACTGGGGCCGCCTGCACCGCCTGTTCCTGGACAACCAGACGCTCGGCAGCGACGGCCCGGGCTTCGTGAAGTACGTGCTCAACCGGGGCCCGTGGAAGCTCGGCGGCGGCGAGGCCACCGTCAACGCCACCGGCTGGAACGCCGCAGGCGGCTACGGGGTGGTGTGGGTGCCGTCCATGCGGATGGTCGTCAACCTCGACGACCTCGACAAGTCCCGCTGGATCAACCTCACGGGATCCTCCGGCCACGCCTACAACGCCCACTACGTCGACCAGACGGACAAGTGGGCCGAGGGCGAACTGCTGGAGTGGTCCTACTCGGAGAAGGCGGTCGAGGACTCCACCACCGACACCCTGGTGCTCAAGCCCTGACCCTCCGCCGCACCCCGCGGACACGACGGCCGGCCTCCACGCGCGCGTGGAGGCCGGCCGTCGTGTCTCAGGCTCTTCCGAGGAGGGGCGGCTCTCAGGCCTCCGGGGCGGGCCGGCCGAACCGCCGCACCCCGGACGGGGTCACCACCGCGTCCACCGGCCGGTCGTGCGGCTCCTCCGGCACCCGCTCCACGACCTCCCAGTCGTACAGCAGCACCACGAGCGCCGGACGCACGCGGGCCCGCTCCAGGCGGGCGAGGACACGGTCGTAGGAGCCGCCGCCGCGGCCCAGGCGCATTCCGCGGGCGTCCACCGAGAGGCCGGGCAGCAGCACGGCGTCCGCCTCCGTCACGGCGCGGGGCCCCAGCCTCTCCCCGGCGGGCTCCAGCAGCGTCATCCGCCCGCCGCCGTGCCGCGTGGGCAGCAGGGAGTCCGGGCCCCGGTAGACGCCCCACGCCAGGTCGTTGTCGGGCAGGAGCGCGGGCAGCAGCACCCGCACGCCCCGCGCCCGGAGCTCGTCCAGCAGCGTGAGGGTGCCGGGTTCGCTCCCCACGGAGACGTACGCGGCCACCGTGCGGGCCTCGGCCAGCTCGGGCAGGGCGAGCGCCCGGCGGGCCAGGGACGCGGCATGCTCCTGAACGTCATCGGCCGTCAATCCGTTTCTCACCTGGAGGACTTCACGCCGTCGCGTGCGCTTGTCAGGTTCGGGCTGGCCTCGGTCATGTCTCAAGTCGATCCTTGTGCTGGCTTAATGTGCTCATATTAGGATTTTTTCAGCGGAGTCACAGATTCAGTGCAAAGACACCGGCTAGGGTGTCGCCCATGTCTCAGTCACACCCGCGGATCAGCAAGGCTGTCATCCCCGCCGCCGGTCTCGGCACCCGGTTCCTGCCGGCCACCAAGGCCACGCCCAAGGAGATGCTGCCGGTGGTCGACAAGCCGGCGATCCAGTACGTGGTCGAGGAGGCCGTCGCCGCCGGCCTCGACGACGTCCTCATGGTCACGGGCCGCAACAAGCGCCCCCTCGAGGACCACTTCGACCGCAACTACGAACTCGAGTCCGCGCTCGAGAACAAGGGCGACGGCGAGCGTCTCGCCAAGGTCCAGGAGTCCAGCGACCTCGCCACCATGCACTACGTCCGCCAGGGCGACCCGAAGGGCCTCGGCCACGCCGTGCTGTGCGCGGCCCCGCACGTCGGCGACGAGCCCTTCGCCGTCCTCCTCGGCGACGACCTGATCGACCCGCGCGACCCGCTGCTCCAGCGCATGATCGAGGTGCGGCAGGAGCACGGCGGCAGCGTCGTCGCGCTGATGGAGGTGGCCCCCGAGCAGATCCACCTCTACGGCTCCGCCGCCGTCGAGGCCACCACGGAGGCCGACGTCGTCCGGCTCAGCGGACTGGTCGAGAAGCCCTCCCGCGAGGAGGCGCCCTCCCACTACGCCATCATCGGCCGCTACGTCCTCGACCCGGCCGTCTTCGACGTGCTGAGCAAGACCGAGCCCGGCCGCGGCGGCGAGATCCAGCTGACCGACGCCCTCCAGCAGCTCGCCGCGGACGCCACGCTCGGCGGCCCGGTGCACGGCGTCATCTTCCACGGCCGCCGCTATGACACCGGCGACCGCGGGGACTACCTGCGTGCCATTGTCCGTCTCGCATGCGAACGTGAGGACCTGGGACCGGACTTCCGGGCCTGGCTCCAGCGATTCGTCACCGAGGAGATGCAGCAACGTTGAGCAGCGCCGCGCCCCGCACCGCAGAAGCGGACCACCTCTGGTCGGTGGACGAGCACCTGAACGACATCCTCGCGACCGTCCGCCCGCTCGACCCCATCGAGCTGAACCTCCTCGACGCACAGGGCTGCGTCCTCGTCGAGGACGTCACGGTCCCGGTCTCCCTGCCCCCCTTCGACAACAGCTCGATGGACGGCTACGCGGTCCGGGTCGCCGACGTCGCGGGCGCGAGCGAGGAGTACCCGGCCTCCCTCGAGGTCGTCGGCGACGTCGCGGCGGGCGCGGCCGACCCCGTGCACGTCGGCCCCGGACAGGCCGCGCGCATCATGACCGGCGCCCCGCTCCCGCCCGGCGCCGAGACCGTCGTCCCCGTCGAGTGGACCGACGGCGGACTCGGCGAGGGCCCCGCCTCCGGGATGCGCGCCCGCAGCCTCGCCCCCGAGGGCGCCGGCGGACAGGTCAGCGTCTACCGCCCCGCGCCCGCCCGCGCCCATGTGCGCGCCGAGGGCAGCGACGTACGGGCCGGCGACCGCGTCCTGGAGGCCGGCACCGTCCTCGGCCCGCCGCAGATCTCCCTCCTCGCCGCCGTCGGCCGCGGCACGGTCCGGGTGCGCCCACGCCCGCGCGTGGTGGTCCTCTCCACCGGCAGCGAACTCGTCCAGCCCGACGAGCCGCTGCGCCCCGGCCAGATCTACGACTCCAACAGCTTCGCCCTCACCGCCGCCGCCCGCGACGCCGGCGCCATCGCCTACCGCGTCGGCGCCGTCGCCGACGACGCCGAGACGCTCCGCGACACCATCGAGGACCAGCTGGTCCGCGCCGACCTGATGGTCACCTCCGGCGGCGTCAGCGTCGGGGCGTACGACGTCGTCAAGGAGGCGCTGTCGCACGCGGGCGACGAGGACGAGCCCGGCGGCGGCGTGGAGTTCCGCAAGCTCGCCATGCAGCCGGGCAAGCCGCAGGGCTTCGGCACGGTCGGCCCCGACCACACCCCGCTGCTCGCCCTCCCCGGCAACCCGGTCTCCTCCTACGTCTCCTTCGAGCTGTTCGTCCGCCCCGCCATCCGCACCCTCATGGGGCTGAAGGACGTCCACCGGCCGCGCGTCCGCGCCGAGCTGAGGGCCGAGAAGGCGCTGACCTCGCCGAAGGGCCGCCGCCAGTTCCTGCGCGGCCGCTACGCCGACGGCGTCGTCACGCCCGTCGGCGGCGCCGGATCGCATCTGGTCGCCGCCCTCGCCCGGGCGAACGCGCTCGTCGTCGTCCCCGAGGACGTCGAGGACGTGGCGCCGGGCACCGAGGTCGAGGTGGTCCTGCTCGGCTGAGCACCGCCCGAGGGCGGTACCGTGTCGCGCACAGCAGGCCCGCGCCCCGCACCGCGCCGGGCCAGGACCGGGAGCGCCACACGATCATGACCGTGCCATCCCGGGGGGACACCCCCGGACCCACCGACGACCAGTCCCGTCTGACCCACATCGACGAGGCGGGCGCCGCCCGCATGGTCGACGTGTCCGCCAAGGACGTCACCGCGCGCACCGCGCGCGCCACCGGCCGCGTGCTCGTCGCGCCCCGCGTGATCGAGCTGCTGCGCGGCGAGGGCGTGCCCAAGGGCGACGCGCTCGCCACCGCGCGCATCGCGGGCATCATGGGCGCCAAACGCACCCCCGACCTCATCCCGCTGTGTCACCCCCTGGCGCTGTCCGGTGTGAAACTGGACCTGTCGGTCGCGGACGACGCCGTGGAGATCGCGGCGACCGTACGGACGACGGACCGCACGGGCGTCGAGATGGAAGCCCTCACCGCGGTGTCCGTGGCCGCGCTCACCGTGATCGACATGGTCAAGGCGGTCGACAAGGAGGCGGTCATCACGGACGTGCGGGTGGAGGAGAAGACGGGCGGCAAGTCGGGCGACTGGAGCCGGTCATGACGCCCTCCGCGGCCCCGTACCGGGCCCTCGTCGTCACGGCGTCCAACCGCGCCGCTGCCGGCGTCTACCAGGACACGGGCGGCCCCCTGATCGCCGACGGCCTCAGGCGCTTCGGCTTCGCCGTGGACGGCCCGCGGGTCGTCCCCGACGGCGACCCCGTGGAGGCCGCCCTGCGCGCCGCCGTCGACGCCGGGTACGACGTCGTCGTCACCACCGGCGGCACCGGCATCTCGCCCACCGACCGCACCCCCGAGGCCACCCGCCGGGTGATCGACCGCGAGGTCCCCGGCATCGCCGAGGCCATCCGCGCCTACGGCCGGGACAAGGTGCCCACCGCGGCCCTCTCCCGCGGTCTCGCGGGCGTCGCGGGCGCCACGCTGATCGTCAACCTGCCCGGCTCCAGCGGCGGGGTGAAGGACGGCCTCGCCGTCCTGGAGCCGCTGCTGAGGCACGCGGTGGACCAGCTGCGCGGCGGGGACCACCCCCGCCCGGACGCCGGCTCCGGGGGTGCGACCTGAACCCCCCGTACTGGCCCGTGGAACTGAGGGACGGCGACATCGTCCTCCGGCCGATAAAGCTGCGCGACCAGAAGGCCTGGCGCGAGGTGAACCGCCGCAACCGCGACTGGCTGCGGCCCTGGGAGGCGACCATCCCGCCGCCCACGCCCAGCGGCCCCGTCACCCACCGCCCCACCTACCGGCAGATGGTGCGCCACCTGCGCTCCGAGGCCAGCGCGGGCCGCATGCTGCCGTTCGTCATCGAGTACCAGGGGCGTCTGGTCGGGCAGTTGACGGTCGCCGGAATCACCTGGGGCTCCATGTGCTCCGGGCACATCGGCTACTGGGTGGACGAGGCCGTCGCCGGACGGGGCGTGGTGCCGACGTCCGTCGCGATGGTCGTCGACCACTGTTTCCGCACGGTCGGACTGCACCGCATCGAGGTCTGCATTCGCCCCGAGAACGGGCCCAGCCGCAGGGTCGTGGAGAAACTCGGATTCCGCGAGGAGGGGCTGCGTCCGCGCTATCTCCACATCGACGGCGCGTGGCGCGACCATCTCGTCTTCGCGCTCACCGCGGAAGAAGTCCCCGACGGTCTCCTCGCCCGCTGGCGCCGCACCCGCGCGCAGGAGCGGTCCCGCCATGAGCTGCCCGGACGCGAACAGCGCGACCGCGGAATCCCGCACGGGCCCGGTAATTGAATATACGTTCGAATTGCGGCACGGGATGACCGACTCGGAACCGGCAATTACCGGGATCCGGCGACTGTCTGATCGCATCCATCACAAGAAAAGTTCGAAATATCAGCCAGATCGTGCGACACACCGGCCCAATTGGCCTATGGCCCCGTGCAAACCCCTCTACGGTGTGAGACGTGAGCAGCAGCGGCCTCATCTACGCAGTCATCGTCGGGGCCTGGGCCGCCTACTTGGTGCCGATGTGGCTCCGTAGGCAGGACGAGCTGAACGAGGCACGTCCGACGGAACGCTTCAGCACCGCCATCCGGCTGCTGTCCGGACGGGCGGGCATGGAGCGCCGGTACGCCAAGGACCTGCGGACGCGCTCCGCCGACGAGGGGGAGCAGGGCGTCCACGACCCGGATGCGATCACCGACTCGGTGGACGTCCGGGCCTTCGCCGTGTCCCAGACCCGCCCGCAGACCGAGGTGTCCGTGCCGGCCCCGCCCGAGGGACGGCAGGAACGGCAGGAGCGGCAGGAGCGGCAGGAGCGGCAGGAGCGCGGCGAACCGCACGCGCCCGAGGCCCCCGCCCCGCGCGACGAGCGGCCGGCCTCCCGCGACGAGCGGCCCGCCGCCCGCGGCGCCGCCGCCCAGGCCCGCGTCCCCGCCGCGCGCCGCTCCCCGGACGCCGCCCGCCGGGACCGGACCGCGCAGGCCGCCGCCGAACGCGCCCGGCGCTCGAAGGTGCTCGCGCGCCGCCGGCGCACCATCACGATGCTGTTCCTCGCCTTCACGCTCGGCGCGGTCGTCGCCGCCGTCGGCGGTCTCGCGTTCCTCTGGGCGCCCGGCGTGCCCGCCGTGCTGCTCAGCGCCTACATCGCCTATCTGCGCTCCCAGGAGCGCCGCCGGTTCGCCTACCAGATGGACCGCCGCCAGGCCGAGGTCGCGGCCCAGCGGCTGCGCGAGCGGCGGCCCCGCCGCCGTCCCGTCGTCGACGAGGCCGACCCGGACGAACCGGAGGGCCCGGAAGCCGGCGCCGACACCGACCCCGGCCTGTCCGCGCTCGCCGCGGACCGGCGCGCGCTGGTCGAGCAGACCGACCACGCCGAGTGGGTCGACCAGCAGCGCGAGCGCAGCAGGCGGCCCGGCCAGGGCGGCGACAGCTGGGACCCGGTCCCCGTCCCGCTCCCCACGTACGTGACGGCCCCGGTCGCCCCGCGCGCCTCCGGCGACGTCGACCTCGGCGCCCCGGACACCTGGAGCTCCGCCCGCTCCAGCGCCGTACCGGCCGAGGAGGCGGACGCGGAGCCGGAGCCCCCGGCGGCCGACGACCGGGACGCGGACGACGGCCGCACCGACGCCCGCCGCGCCGCCTCCGCCCGCCGCTCCCGCGAGCGCGGCCGCACCCCGCTCTTCGACCAGTACGAGGACGGCGACCGCCCCAAGGCCGCGAACGAGTAGCACCCGGCCAACGGATTTTTGAGCACCCCGATCGGGATGCTAAAGTTTCACTCGTTGCAAGGGCCTGTGGCGCAGTCCGGTAGCGCACCTCGTTCGCATCGAGGGGGCCAGGGGTTCAAATCCCCTCAGGTCCACGCAACGAAGCCCCGACCGGGTTTACCTGGTCGGGGCTTCGACTTGTCGGGAGCTTCGAGAGCATACGTGGGCCGCGGGCCGGCAGGTGTGAGCGGCCTCACGTGAGGGCGCGTCAGGCCGCCCGCTCCGCCCAGCGCGGATCAGCCGGGTTGCCCTGACGCCGCGAAGGCCGTCTGGCCACAAGCCGTGCGAAGGGCGAGGGCACGGCGGCGGAGCGGGAGCAGACGGCGCGGCGGGAGTGACGGCCACCGACCCGGCTGCGGCCCGTCCCGGGCGGCGCATGGGCACCACCCGGGACGGCGGAGACGGGAGGGTGGCCCGCTGAAGACCGGTGTCCGGGTGAGCCGAAGCTCGTAGGGACATTCTCAGGGGAGGCGGTGCCCCATCTTCGCCGACTGCCTGTTGTTCCCCTTGGTGTCCCACCACTCCTCCAGCAGCGCATGTACCAGGTGCACAAGCTGTTGAAGCCGTTCGGGGTCCGGGGCGGGCGAGGCGAGGACGTCGGCGAAGGAGCTGTCCTCCCAGGGCAGCGTGACGGCCCAGCGTTCGTCCTCTCGCCCGGCGCGTTCCACCGTGAGCCGGTAGGCCAGCACGACGGCACCACCCGGGCGGTGCTCCACCGACAGCTCGGTGACGGCGAACCTCGTGCTGCCGTCACCGGTCGTGTACGAACGGGCGAGCGCCTGCTCGGCCGGTGTCCGGTCCGCCATGGACGCTCACCTCCTCTCCCGAGCCGTGTAAGGCGTCAACACTTGGCGGCGGCTGCCGCGCGGGTCTGGTCGACCTTGTGCGCCGTCAGCAGGTCATTCTTCCCTGCCGGCGTGCCGATGATCGTCCGGAACTTCTCGATCTTCGGGCAGGAGTTCGTGTAGGTGGAGAACCCGCCGCGGCCGTTGGGCTCCCCGGACCAGATCGCCGCGCTGATCTTCTTGTCCATGCTCGTGTTCCAGCCGTGGCGGGCCTTGATGTGCTTCCATCCCCACGTCTTGGTGCCGCAGCGCAGTGTGGAGAACTTCCGCGACATGTAGCGCTGGGCCCGGCTCCAGCGGCAGCCAGTCGGAGTGCCGATGCCACGCAGGGGACGGTATTCAGCAGCGGAATCCGCGGTCCCTGTCTCTGGGCTCGGATCCCGGGAACGCTGTGAACCACTCCCTCCACAGGTCTTCTTCGATGGTGTCTGAAAGCGCTAGCTGTGCAGTGAGTGAGGCGCACCTCCTGTATGCCTCACTACAGCGTCTTCGCGTAGCAGAGGCTCTCCTCGTGGAAGCGGTAGTAGCCGAACTTCTCGCAGGGCTCGTAGCCGCTGGAGGTGTAGAGGGCTATGGCCTCCGGCTGCTTGGTGCCGGTTTCCAGGACCATGCGGACGCGGCCCGCGGCGCGGGCGTCCTCCTCCAGGGCGGCGAGGATGCGGCGGGCGAGACCCCTGCCGCGCATCTCCTCCACGACGTACATGCGCTTCAGTTCGGCGTCGCCGTCCCGGTTGCCCTCCTCGTTGGCGTCCTGGACGCGCCAGCCGCCGGAGGCGACCGGGACGCCGAGCGCGTCGTAGGCGATCAGGTACGTGCCGTTGGGGGGACGGAAGTCCGCGGGGTCCATCGGGGTGGCGTCGCCGCCGTCGCCGTAGCGGATGTCGTACTCGGCCTGGACTGCTGCGTCCAGCTTCACGGCGTCGGGGTGGTCGTAGGGGACCCGGCGGATTTCCATGACGAATACCGTAAAACATGCCCGGACCTGCGGGTGTCGTATCGTGCCCTGGTGCTCACTGTGACCTCTGTCAACGTCAACGGACTCCGCGCCGCCGCCAAGAAGGGCTTCGTGGAGTGGCTCGCCGGGACCTCCGCCGATGTGCTGTGCCTCCAGGAGGTGCGGGCCGAGGCGGCGCAGCTCCCGGAGACCGTGCGGGAGCCCGAGGGGTGGCACGTGGTGCACGCGCCGGCCGCCGCCAAGGGCCGCGCGGGCGTCTCCCTGTACACCCGGCGCGAGCCCGAGCGGGTGCGGATCGGCTTCGGCTCGGCGGAGTTCGACGGCAGCGGACGGTACGTCGAGGCGGACCTGCCCGGTGTGACGGTCGCCTCGCTGTACCTGCCGTCCGGCGAGGTCGGCACGGAGCGGCAGGACGAGAAGATCCGCTTCATGGACGAGTTCCTCGTGTACCTCAAGGAGCTGCGGGAGAAGGCCGCCGCCGACGGGCGCGAGGTCGTCGTCTGCGGCGACTGGAACATCGCGCACGAGAAGGCCGACCTCAAGAACTGGCGCGGCAACACCAAGAACTCCGGCTTCCTGCCCGAGGAGCGGGAGTGGCTCTCCCGCGTCCTCGACCCGGCCGACGGGGGCTACGTCGACGTGGTGCGCGCCCTGCACCCGGACGTCGACGGCCCCTACTCGTGGTGGTCGTACCGGGGGCGGGCCTTCGACGCTGACACCGGTTGGAGGATCGACTACCAGATGACCACCCGGGGCCTCGCGGACCGCGCGCTGAAGGCGTACGTGGAGCGCGCGGCCACCCACGCCGAACGCTGGTCGGACCACGCGCCGGTCACGGTCGTCTACGGGTAGCCCCGGCCGCCCTCATCGCGTGCCCACGTCGTACGCGGTGCCCTCGGCGACCGCCCGGAGCTTGTCCGGGTTGGCCACGTTGTGCAGGGCCGTGATCCGGCCGTCCGCGTCGAAGTCGAAGGTGAGCGTGGCGATCACGCGGTCCGGGGCGTGGAACACCACGCCCGGACCGCCGTTCACCTCGACGAGGTCGGCCCGCACGTCCGCCGGGTCCACGCCCTGGTAGGTGACGCGGCCGAGGGCCGCGAACCAGGCGGCGACCGTCTCCGCGCCCCTCACCGGGCGCAGCGCCTGGCGGACCTTGCCCCCGCCGTCGGTCCACAGGGCGACGTCCGGTGAGAGCAGCTCCATCAGCGCGTTGACGTCCCCGCCGGCCGTGGCGGCGAGGAACCGCTCGGTGACCTCGCGCTGCCGCGACCGGTCCGCGGTGAAGCGGGGGCGGCGGGCTTGTACATGCGCGCGGGCCCGGTGCGCGGCCTGCCGTACCGCCGTCTCCGAGCGCTCGACGGCCTCGGCGATCTTGGCGTGGCCGAAGCCGAACGCCTCCCGCAGCACGAACACCGCGCGCTCCAGAGGGCTGAGGGTCTCCAGCACCACCAGCAGCGCCGTCGACACCGACTCCGCGTCCACCACGGCGTCCGCGGCGTCCCCCTCGGTGAGGATCGGCTCGGGCAGCCACGGGCCCACGTACAGCTCCCGCTTGTGCCGGGCCGAACGCAGCCGCTCCAGCGCCACGTTGGACACGATCCGCGTCAGGTAGGCCTTCGGGCGGCCACCTGCGAGCGGTCCGCGGCGGACCACTTGAGCCAGGCGTCCTGCACCGCGTCCTCGGCGTCGGCCGCGCTGCCGAGCAGGCGGTAGGCGACGGAGAACAGCAGGCGTCGGTGCTCCTCGAAGACCCGCTGGCCGGGGTCGGCGTACGGCGCGGTCATCGGCCCGCCCGGACGCGGGTCCACCGCCCGCCGCGGGGCCAGAACGCGCCCGAGGCCGGCATCTTCCGCATACGGCCGTACGTCGGCCAGGGCGAGGCGGTCACCGTCTCCTTGTACCGGACGGCCACGCGTCCCGTCAGGCAGATGCGGCGCGGGCTTCCGTCCGGGCGCGTGAACTGCACCACGGCGTCGCCCCGGCCCAGGCTCACGGGCGTGTGGTAGTAGCCGAAGCGGAAGGGCTTCGGCGGCTTCCCCCGCAGCGTGCGGTCGACGGACAGCGCGGCGTGCACGCCGGTGGGCATCCCGCTCTGGCAGGTGCCGTGCACCACGCCGTAGCCCTGGCGGACCGCGGCCGCGTCGCCGACCGCGTACACCTCCGGGTGGGACACCGAGCGCAGGGCCGCGTCGGTGACCATGCGGCCGCGTCCGTCGGTCTCCAGGCCGGCGGCCGCCGCCAGCGGCGACACCCGCGTGCCGCCCGTCCACAGCACCGCGTCGGCCATGACGCCCTCTCCGCCCGCCAGCTCCACGCCGCCGGGCAGCACCTTGGTCACCTCGGCGCCGGCCCGCACCTCGACGCCCAGCCGGCCGAGCGCGGCCCGAACACGGACCCCGGCCTTGCGGTTCAGGTCCGCGCCGGGCTCCCGCGCGCCCAGCAGCACCACCCTCAGCCGCGGGTACCGCTCGGCGATCTCCGCGGCCGACTCGATGCCGGTCAGCCCGGTGCCCACGACCGCCACCGTCCCGCTGTCGAGCCGGGCCAGCCGCCCGGCCAGCAGCGCGGCGTCCTGGGCGCCGTCCAGGGTGTAGGCGTGGTCGGCGGCGCCCGGTACCGACGCCGTGTCGGCCACCGCGCCGAGCGCGTACACCAGCGTGTCGTACGTCAGCACCCGCTCGTCGTCGATCCGGACGGTCCGCGCGTCCGCGTCCACCGAGGTCACCCAGCCGCGCACGAACGCGGCTCCCGTGCTCTCGAGCAGCCCCGGAACGCTCAGTTCGGCGAGCGGCTGCCCGGTCGCCGCCGCGTGCAGCCGCATCCGCTCGGTGAAGCGGTCGTCCGCGTTCACCAGGGTCACCCGCACCCCCGGGCGCCGTCCCGAGCGGGCCGCGAGCTGCACGGCCGCCGCCATGCCCGCGTAGCCCGCTCCCAGCACCACCACGTGGTGCGCGGGCTCCGTGCCAGTCCTCCGTCGTGCGTTCATGGCCGTGTCCTCCTCGGCTCGCCTGCTGACACCCACCGGATGGGAGCGGACGGCCCGGACGTGACATCAGGCGTGTGTGGCGTGCATCACATGCTTCCGTTCTGCTTCCGCAGTCTCCGGTCCAGCGCCAGCGACAGCTCCGCGTCCACCACGCTGCGGGCCAGCGGGCGCAGACGGTGGAGGGTCTCCTCCGGGGCGTGGCGGAGGATCAGGTCGGCGAAGAGGTCGGCGAGGGCGTCCGCGTGGGTGCGGACCTCCGCGCCGGTGCGCAGGACCTCGCCCAGCGGGATGCCCTCGCGGACCAGCGCGGAGGACACCTCCAGCAGACGGCGGCTGATGTGGACGATCTCCTCGCCGTCGACGCCCAGGTAGCCGAGGTCCAGGGCGGCGGCCAGGTTCTCCGGGGTGACCTCGCCGGCAAAGTGGTCGGCGAGCTCCTCCGGGGTGAGGCGGACCGGGGTCTCCTCGGTGGGGACCTCCATGCCGAGCAGGTCGCCGACGCCGCGGCCGCTGTCGAAGGCCTCGGCCAGCTCGGCTATGCCGTTCAGGGTGTGGCCGCGCTCCAGCAGCGCCGTGATGGTGCGCAGCCGGGCCAGGTGCTGGTCGTCGTACCAGGCGACACGGCCCTCGCGGCGGGGCGGCGGGATGAGCTTGCGCTCGCGGTAGAAGCGCAGGGTGCGCACGGTGATGCCGGCGAGCCGCGCCAGTTCCTCCATGCGGTACTCGCGCCGTTCCGTGGGGGTGCCGCTCTCGGTGCCGCTGTCGTCCGTCACGCCTGAAGCCTAGGTCGTACCGCCGGTAACTTTCCTCGCGCGACCCCTACCCATGAGTACGGCGCTGCTCTACGCTCCCCATTGCGCCAGTGTTCACTGGCATGGTTCTGAGCGATGCGCGGAGGCTTTGGGATGGCCGAGCACGAGCATGTACGGGTCGCGGTGATCGGGTCGGGATTCGGCGGACTCGGGGCCGCCGTACGGCTGCGCCGCGAGGGGATCACGGACTTCGTCGTCCTGGAGCGGGCCGGCAGCGTCGGCGGCACCTGGCGCGACAACAGCTACCCGGGGTGCGCCTGCGACGTGCCCTCGCACCTGTACTCCTTCTCCTTCGCGCCCAACCCCGACTGGCCGCGCTCCTTCTCCGGCCAGGAGCACATCCGCGCCTACCTGGAGCGGGTCACCGACACCTTCGGGCTGCGCCCGCACATCCGCTTCAACGCCGAGGTGAAGCGGATGACCTGGGACGCCGAGCGGCTGCGCTGGGACATCGAGACCACCGCCGGCGACTGGAGCGCGGACGTCGTCGTCTCCGCCACCGGGCCGCTGTCCGAGCCCAAGCTGCCGGACGTGCCCGGCCTCGACACCTTCCCCGGCAAGGTGTTCCACTCCGCCCGCTGGGACCACGACTACGACCTGCGCGGCAAGCGCGTCGCCGTGATCGGCACCGGCGCCTCCGCGATCCAGATCGTCCCGTCGATCCAGCCGCAGGTGGAGAAGCTCACCCTGTTCCAGCGCACCCCCGCCTGGGTGCTGCCCCGCATGGACCGGCCCATCGGCGCCGCCGAACGCGCCGTGCACCGGGCGCTGCCCTTCACCACCAAGCTGCGCCGCGGGCTGCTGTGGGGCATCCGCGAGCTCCAGGTGCAGGCGTTCACCAAGCACCCGGGCGAGCTCGGGTTCGTCGAGCAGCTCGCCAAGCGGAACATGGCGCGGGCCGTCAAGGACCCGGAGCTGCGCGCCAAGCTCACCCCGGACTACCGCATCGGCTGCAAGCGGATCCTGCTGTCCAGCACGTACTACCCGGCCCTCGCGCAGCCCAACGTGGACGTCGTCGCGAGCGGGCTGACCGAGGTGCGCGGCTCGACCCTGGTCGCCGCCGACGGCACCGAGACCGAGGCCGACGCGATCGTCTTCTCCACCGGCTTCCACGTCACGGACATGCCGATCGCCGAGCGGGTCGTCGGCCCCGAGGGCAAGACCCTCTCCGAGGCGTGGTCGGGCGGTGTGCAGGCGCTGCGCGGCGCCTCCGCGGCCGGCTTCCCCAACTGGATGACGATCATCGGCCCCAACACCGGCCTCGGGAACTCCTCAATGATCCTGATGATCGAGTCTCAGCTGAACTACATGGCCGACTACCTGCGCCAGCTCGACGTCCTCGGAGGCCGGGTCGCCCTCGACGCCCGCCCCAGCGCGGTCCGCGCCTGGAACCACCGGGTGCAGGAACGGATGAAGCGCACGGTGTGGAACACCGGCGGCTGCACCAGCTGGTACCTCGACGCCAGCGGCCGCAACACCACCATCTGGCCCGGCACCACCGCCGAGTTCCGGCGCGCCACCCGCCGCGTCGACCTCGCCGAGTACGCCGTGCTGCGCCCCGCCGACGCCCGCCCCGAGACCGGCGCGGAGAACGAGGAGGTGGCCGCATGAGCCGCCCGTCCCCCGTCACCACGGGGCGCTACGCCCCGCCCGCCCCGGTGCGCGAGCTGACCGCCACCTCCGCCGACGGCTCCCCGATCCACGTCGAGGTGCACGGACCCGAGGGTGCGCCCGCCGTCGTCCTCGCGCACGGCTGGACCTGCTCGACCGCCTTCTGGGCCGCGCAGATCCGCGAACTCGCCTCGGACCACCGGGTGATCGCCTACGACCAGCGCGGCCACGGACGCACCCCGGCGAGCCCCGCGTGCAGCACGGACGCGCTCGCCGACGACCTCGAGGCCGTCCTCACCGCCACCCTCGCCCCCGGCGAACGCGCGGTCATAGCCGGGCACTCCATGGGCGGCATGACGGTGATGGCCGCCTCCACCCGGCCCGCGTTCCGCGAGCACGCCGCCGCCGTCCTGCTGTGCAGCACGGGCAGTACGCGGCTCGTCCCCGAGTCCACGGTGCTGCCGCTGCGGCCCGGCCGGGTCAGGACCTGGATCACCGGGCACATCCTCGGCAGCCGCGCCCCGCTCGGCCCGGTCACCCCCGCCGCCCGCCGCATCCTCAAGTACGCGACCATGGGTCCGGATTCGGCGCCGGACATGGTGGAGGCCTGCGCCCGCATCGTGCACGCCTGCCCCCGCACCGTCCGCCATGCCTGGTCGCACGTGCTCGCCACGCTCGATCTCGACGCGGGCGTGCGGGAGTTGACCGTGCCGACGGAGATCGTCGCCGGCACCGCCGACCGGCTCACCCCGCCCGTGCACGCCCGTGCGCTCGCCGCCGCGCTGCCCGACTGCCGCGGCCTGACCGAACTGCCCGGCGTCGGCCACATGACCCCCGTCGAGGCGCCCGACCTGGTCACCACGCGGATCCGTGACCTCGTCACCGCCCACGTCAGTGCCCCACAGCCGCCCGTACCCGCCGAGGAGAGCGCATGAGCAGGGTCAGTCTCGAAGGAAAGGTCGTCGTCGTCACCGGCGCGGCGCGCGGGGTCGGGGAGCTGCTCGCCCGCAAACTCTCCGCGCGCGGCGCGACGTTGGCGCTCGTCGGTCTCGAACCGGACGCGCTGAAGGACGTCTCCGCCCGGCTGCACGGCGACAGCGACCACTGGTACGCGGACGTCACCGACCACGAGGCGATGGCCCGGGTCGCGGAAGAGGTGCGCGAGCGGTTCGGCCGGGTGGACGTCGTGGTCGCCAACGCCGGTGTGGCGACGGGCGGTCCGCTCACCGAGTCCGACCCGGACGCCTGGCGGCGCGTCATCGAGGTCAACCTGATCGGGTCGGCCGTCACCGGGCGGGCGTTCCTGCCGCTGCTCGCCGAGAGCCGCGGCTACCTGCTGCAGATCGCGTCCCTCGCCGCGATCACCCCGGCGCCGATGATGACGGCGTACTGCGCCTCCAAGTCCGGTGTCGAGGCGTACGCGCACGCGCTGCGCGCCGAAGTCGCCCACCGCGGCGTCAAGGTGGGCGTCGGCTACCTGTCGTGGACCGACACCGACATGGTGCGCGGCGCCGACCAGGACGACGTCATGCGGGAGTTGAGGCAGCGGCTGCCGTGGCCGGCCAACAAGACCTACCCGCTCGGACCCGCCGTGGACCGTCTCGTCGCCGGTATCGAGCGGCGCTCCGCGCACGTCTACGGGCAGGCCTGGCTGCGCGGCATGCAGGGCATCCGCGGCTTTCTCCCCGCCCTCATCGGCACCGTGGGGCAACGGGAGATGAAGCGGTTCGCGGGCCGGCTCGACGGGTTGCGCATCGGCCTGGTCGGCGCGGGCGGCAACGCCGACGAACAGCACCGCGCTACGGTGCGTGACTGATCGACATGCGCAGGGTCACCGCCCGTGTGAATCTGGTCGGGCAAGTTCCCCCACCCCACAACGGGAGTGAACCCACATGGGTATGAAGGACCAGATGCAGGAGAAGGCCGGCCAGTTCCAGCAGCAGGCCAAGCAGCGCGCCCAGCAGGGCAAGGAGCAGCTGCAGAACCGCGGCCGCCGTCGGGACGACGAGCAGGACCCGCAGCGTCGCCGCGAGTCCGAGGAGCGCTTCGACCAGGATCAGGAGATCTGACGTCGAAGCACCCTGGCAGTGACGTGCCGTAGGAAGGGGTGCCCCTGGCGAAGGGGGCACCCCTTTCTCACGCCCTCAGCGGCTCAGCGGCTCCGCGGCGGCAGCTTGGGACGCGACCGGTCGGGCACGTCGGCGTATCCCGGGGGAGAGGCGGGCGGTTCGGCCTCCAGCAGGTCCAGGGCGATCCGTACGGCGTCGTCCAGGACCGCGTGCCGGCCCTCGGCCCAGTCCAGCGGGGTGCGCAGCGCCTCCAGGTCGGGGTCGACGCCCCGGTTCTCCACGGACCAGCCGTAGGCGTCGAACCAGGCCGCGTTCATCGGCACCGTGATCACCGTGCCGTCCCCGAGCCGGTGCCGGCCGGTCATGCCGACCACTCCGCCCCAGGTGCGCTGCCCCACCACCGGGCCCAGCTTCAGCAGTTTGAACGCGGCGGTGATCATGTCGCCGTCGGAGCTGGTCGCCTCGTCGGCCAGCGCCACCACGGGCCCGCGCGGCGCGTTGGAGGCGTAACTCACGGGCTGGGCGTCGCGGGTGAGGTCCCAGCCGATGATGGTGCGGGTCAGCTTCTCCACCACGAGCTCGCTGATGTGCCCGCCCGCGTTGCCGCGCACGTCCACGATGAGCGAGGGCCGTGACATCTCCATCCGCACGTCCCGGTTGAACTGCGCCCAGCCGGAGCCGCCCATGTCGGGGATGTGCAGATACCCGCAACGCCCGCCGCTCAACTCCCGCACGACGGCTCGCCGTTTGGCCACCCAGTCCTGGTAGCGCAGGGGCGTCTCGTCGACCAGCGGGACGACCGCGACCCGCCGGGGCGGGCCCTCGCCGTCCGGCAGGAAGGTGAGTTCCACGGTGGTGCCGCCGGCCGCGGCGAGCAGCGGGTACGGCCCGGCGACCGGGTCCACCGGGCGGCCGTCGACATGGGTGAGGACCGCGCCCTCGCGGATGCCCGTGCCGGCCAGCGGGGAGCGGGCGCGGGAGTCGGAGGAGTCGCCGGGCAGGATCCGCTTCACCGTCCAGCCGTCCTCGCGGTGCACCAGATTGGCGCCGAGCAGGCCCTGGCGGCGCTGGTAGTGCGGGGGTCCCTCGTTGCGGCGGGCGGCGGTGACGTAGGCGTGCGAGGTGCCCAGTTCGCCCAGGACCTCGCGCAGCAGGTCGGCGAACTCGTCGGGGGAGGCGACCCGTTCGACCAGCGGGCGGTACTGCTCCAGCACGCCGTCCCAGTCGATGCCGCACATGTTCGGCTCCCAGAAGTAGGCGCGGGTCAGCCGCCCCGCCTCCGCGTACGCCTGGCGCCACTCGGCCGGCGGGTCCGCCTCGTGCTTGATGCGGCGCAGGTCGATCCACACCGTGGAGTCGGCGTCGCCCGGCTCGGTGGCGGGCACCGCGCGCAGGTCGCCCTCGTCGACCACGACCAGCCGGGTGCCGTCGCCGCTGACCGCGAAGAAGTCGAGGTGGGCGACGAGTTCGGACTTCTTGGCCTTGGGGACGTCGAAGTGCTCCAGGGTGGGCCGGCCGGTGGTGTCGTCGGGGTTGGCGAACGTCTCGCCGAGCGCGCCCGAGATCGGCCAGCGCAGCCACACCAGCCCGCACCCCGCGACCGGGTACAGGCCCGAGTACTTGGACGCGGCCACCGGGAAGGGCGTCACCCTGCTCTCCAGGCCCTCCGCCTCCACGGTGACCGTGCCGCCCTCCTCGCCCTCCTCCTCCAGCGGGTCGAGCCCCCCGGCGGCCGGCCGCCCCTCCGGGTTGAGCGCGAACGGCGAGGGCGTCGCCGACGACAGCGGCACCAGGTACGGGCGGCAGCCCAGCGGGAACGACAGGTCCCCGGTGTGCACGTCGTACACCGGGTCGAAGCCGCGCCAGGACAGGAACGCCAGATAGCGGCCGTCCCGGGTGAAGACCGGGTTCTCGTCCTCGAAGCGGCCGCCTGTGACGTCCAGGACCAGCCGGTCCTTGATCCGGGCGAGTTTGATCTGCCGCAGCGACCGCCCGATCACCGGGTGGGACCAGGCCAGCCAGGCGCCGTCGGGGGAGAAGGCGAGGTCGCGCACCGGGCCGTTGCCGGAGTGGATCAGCTCGGTGACCTCCTCCGCCGTCCCGTCCGTCGCCTCGTCGGTGTCCACGAGCAGCAGCCGCCCGTCGTGCGCGGCGACCGCGAGCCGCTGCCCCTCGGGGTCGGCGACCATCTCCAGCACCCGGCCCAGCTTCCCCGCGGCCAGCCTGCGGTGCGCGCGGTGGCCGGTCGCCCGGGGCAGCGAGGCGATCTCCACCGCGTCCTCGCCCTCGGCGTCCGTCACGTATGCGACCTGGCCGCCCGCGCCGAGCATCTCCGGCAGCCGCACCCGTACGCCCGGGGTGTCGGTGAGGGTGCGGGCGGGGCCGTCGCGGTGGGTGAGCCAGTACAGGCTGCCGCGCACCACGACCGCGCTGGCCCGGCCGGTCTCGTCGACGGACAGGCCGTCCAGGTGCTGCGTGGCGGGCACCTGGTAGGGGCGCCGGCCGGAGCGCGGACCGCTCAGCCGCACGTCCAGCCGGCGCGGCTGGGAGTCGGGCGTGAGGTCGTCCACGATCCACAGGTCGCCGGCGCACTGGTAGACGACGCGGCTGCCGTCGGTGGAGGCGTGCCGGGCGTAGAAGGCGTCGTGGTCGGTGTGGCGGCGCAGGTCGGAGCCGTCGTGGGCGCAGGAGTAGAGGTTGCCGATGCCCTCGTGGTCGGAGAGGAAGGCGATCCGGCCGCCGACGAACATCGGCGCGTGCAGATGGCCGTCGATGCCCTCCAGCAGGCGGTGCCCGTGCAGCCAGAGCCGGCCGGTGGCGCCGCCCCGGTAGCGCTTCCAGGACGCCGGTTCGTGCGGCGGGGTACCCGTGAGCAGCAGTGACTTGCGCTCCCCTTCCAGGTCGGCGACCTGGATGTCGGAGACCGGGCCCCAGGGCAGCTTGCGTCCGGGGCTGCCGTCGAGGCCGAGCTTGTAGGCCCAGGTGAAGTAGGAGAAGGGCTCGCCGTGCGAGGTGACGGCGAGGATCGCCTCGTGCCCGTGCTCGTCGGGCGGGGCCCAGCCGCAGACGCGGGTGTCGGAGCTGCCCCAGTACGTCAGCCGCCGTCCTGGGCCGCCGTCCACCGGCACCAGGTGCACCTCGGGGTCCAGACTGCGCCAGCTGGTGTACGCGATGTGGCGGCCGTCGGGGGAGAAGCGGGGGTGGCCGAGCTTGGTGCGGTCGACGGTGAGCCGCCAGGCGCGGCCCGCCCCGTCCAGCGGGGCGAGCCAGAGGTCGTCCTCCGCCACGAAGCACAGCAGGTCGTCCTTGAGGTGCGGCAGACGCAGATAGGTCACCCTCCCCATGCTTTTCCGGGGGACGGACCGCAGCAACTCGTGTGAATCCCTTATGCCGAGCGAACAACCGTGACGCAGAACACGAACGAAACCGTTTCGTTTCGCTAGCGGCCCGGGGTACCTTCTTCTTGTACGAAACCGTGTCGTTTCTTTGACGCGGTGGGACCCGGAGCGGAAAGGTGGTCGGCATGAGTGACATCGCGACGTCACGTCGCAGCCGGATCACCCCCGAGCGCGAGGCCGAGCTGTACCGGGCCGTGCTCGACCTGCTCCGTGAGGTCGGCTACGACGCCCTCACCATGGACGCCGTGGCCGCGCGCACCCGGTCCAGCAAGGCCACGCTCTACCGCCAGTGGGGCGGCAAGGCCGAGCTGGTGGTCCGGGCGATGCACAGCCAGAAGCCGGGCGGCCTCGCCGACGTGGACACCGGGTCCCTGCGGGGTGACCTGCACGCCATCATCGCCCGCGAGGACGACTGCGTCATGGCGGAGAACGTCGCCCTCATGCGGGCCCTCGCCATGGCGGTGCACCAGAACGACGACCTCCGTCAGGCGCTCCGCGAGCTGCTGGTGGAGCCGGAGGTCGAGGAGTTCCGCCGGATCGTCGACCGCGCGATCCGACGGGGCGAGGTCCGCGCGGACTGCCCGGCGCTGGACTACATCGTGCACATGCTCGTCGGGGCGTTCGCCACCCGGATGCTGATCGACGAGCAGCCGCCCACGCAGACGTTCCTCACCTCGTACATCGACGCCGTGGTGCTCCCCGCCCTCGGAGTCGCCCCACCCGACTGACCTCCCCAGTCAGACCCAAGTCAGCCACCTCCTGACGTATCCGCTCGCGTCGTCGTCGGGCTGATCCCCCCTGCCCTGATACCTCCACGACCTGACCGGGAGTACGCCCTCGTGGCCACATTCCTCTACCGACTCGGCCGGTTCTCCTTCCGGAAACGGCACTTCGTCGCCCTGTTCTGGGTGGCGCTGCTGGCCCTCGCGGGCGCCGGTGCGGCCGGCGCGCCCGCCGCCGGCAACTCCTCCTTCTCCATCCCCGGCACCGAGGCCCAGAAGGCCTTCGACCTGCTGGACGAACGGTTCCCCGGCGCCAGCGCCGACGGAGCCACCGCCCGTGTCGTCTTCAAGGCGCCGGACGGCCAGAAGATGACCGACCCCGGCAACAAGACGGCCGTCCTGGACACCGTCGACGAGCTGTCCGGCGGGGCCGAGGTCGCCCAGGTCACCGACCCGTACCAGGGCGGCGGCGTCAGCCAGGACGGCACGGTCGCCTACGCCTCCGTGACCTACAAGGTCCCCGGCATGGAGCTGGAGGAATCCTCACGCGAGGCCCTGAAGACCGCCGCCGAGGACGCCCGCGACTCCGGGCTGACCGTCGAGATCGGCGGTGACGCCCTCCAGGCCGTCCCGGAGACCGGCTCCGCGGAGATCATCGGCATCGGCATCGCCGCGGTCGTCCTGGTCGTCACCCTCGGCTCGCTGCTCGCCGCCGGGCTGCCCCTGCTCACCGCGATCGTCGGCGTCGGCATCGGCGTCGCCACCATCACGGCGCTCGCGAGCGCACTCGACCTGGGCTCCACCACCTCCATCCTGGCCTCGATGATCGGTCTCGCGGTCGGCATCGACTACGCCCTGTTCGTGGTCTCCCGCTACCGCGCCGAACTGGCCGAGGGACGTGAGCGCGAGGAGGCGGCCGGACGCGCCGTCGGCACCGCCGGCTCCGCCGTGGTCTTCGCCGGCCTGACCGTCGTCATCGCCCTGGTCGGCCTGTCCGTCGTCAACATCCCGATGCTGACGAAGATGGGCATCGCCGCCGCCGGCACGGTCGCCGTCGCGGTCCTCATCGCCCTCACCCTCATCCCCGCCGTGCTGGGCTACGCCGGCCGCCGTGTCCGCCCCGCGGGCGAGAAGAGCAAGCTGCTCGGCGGCGGACGCGCCAAGAACAAGGACAAGGCGGACCGGCCCAACATGGGCACCCGCTGGGCGAGCTTCGTCGTCCGCCGTCCGCTGGCCGTGCTGCTGCTCGGCATCGTCGGCCTCGGCGCCGCAGCGGTCCCGGCAGGCTCCCTGGAGCTGGGCCTGCCCGACGACGGCTCCCAGCCGACGTCCACCACGCAGCGCCGCGCCTACGACCTGCTCTCCGAGGGCTTCGGCCCCGGCTTCAACGGCCCGCTCGTGGTCGTGGTCGACGCCCAGGGCAGCGACGACCCGCAGGCCGTCTTCCAGCAGGCCGGCGACGAGATCAAGGCGCTCGACAACGTCGTGAACGTCGCCCCGGCGGCCCCCAACAAGGCCGGCGACACCGCGACGATCGCCGTCGTCCCGGACGCCAAGCCGTCCTCGGCGGCCACCGAGGACCTGGTGCACGACATCCGGGCCGCAGGCGCCGACATCACGGACGACACCGGCGCCGAGGTCCTCGTCACCGGCGCCACCGCGATGAACATCGACGTCTCGCAGAAGCTGAACGACGCGCTGGTGCCGTACCTGGTGCTGGTGGTCGGGCTCGCGTTCCTGCTGCTGATCGTGGTGTTCCGCTCGATCCTGGTCCCGCTGAAGGCGGCCCTCGGCTTCCTGCTCTCCGTGCTGGCGGCGCTCGGCGCGGTCGTCGCGGTCTACCAGTGGGGCTGGCTGTCCGGCCTGATGGGCGTCGAGGAGACCGGCCCGATCATGTCGATGATGCCGATCTTCATGGTCGGCGTGGTCTTCGGCCTCGCCATGGACTACGAGGTGTTCCTCGTGACCCGCATCCGCGAGGCCCACGTCCACGGCGAGAAGCCGGCGCAGGCCGTCGTCACCGGGTTCCGGTACAGCGCACGGGTGGTGACCGCCGCGGCGATCATCATGATCGCGGTGTTCTCCGGGTTCATCGGGTCCAGCGACTCCATGGTCAAGATGATCGGCTTCGGCCTCGCGATCGCCGTCCTCTTCGACGCGTTCGTGGTCCGCATGGCCATCGTCCCGGCCGTCCTCGCGCTGCTCGGCGCCAAGGCCTGGTGGCTGCCGAAGTGGCTGGACCGGGCGCTGCCCAACGTCGACGTCGAGGGCGAGAGCCTGGCCGTGCACGACCGCACGGCGGACCGGGACGACGAGGACAAGGAACTCGTCCGGGCCTGACCGCCCGGACGGTCACGACCAGCCGGTGAGGGCTCCGTGGGGACGGGGCGCCCTCACCGGCTTTCTCGTTTCCGTCCACCGGGTTCCGGCGGTTACGGTGCCCCGCATGACGACCTCAGCCACCGACAGCGAGGGCTCCGCGGCCCACCCCCGATTCGCCGAGGCCCTGCGGGAGCTGGGCCTGGGGGACGTGGCCGGCCAGGTCCGCCGCTTCCCCGACGCCACCCGCACCGCCGCCGAGGCCGCGGCCGCGATCGGCTGCGAGCTCAGCCAGATCTGCAAGTCGCTGATCTTCGCCGCCGACGGCGTGCCGGTCCTCGTCCTCATGGACGGCGCGTCCCGGGTGGACCTGGACCGGGTCCGCGAGGAGCTGGGCGCCGGGAAGGTCACCCGCGCCAAGGCCGACGTGGTCCGCGAGACCACGGGCTACGCCATCGGCGGCGTACCCCCCTTCGGCCACCGCACCCGCACCCGCGTCCTCGCCGACCGCTCCCTCCTCGACCACCCGGTCGTATGGGCCGCGGCCGGCACCCCCTACACGGTCTTCCCGATGCCCCCGAAGGACCTGATCACCCACGCGGGGGCGACGCTGGTGGATGTTCGGGACCGCGAGGTGTGACGCCTCGGGCGTCGCGGTCGTCCCGGTCGGCCCGCTCCACCGACCGCGGAGGGCGGGCGCATGCGGCCCGCGGGCGGGAGGCGCACTCTGGAACGAGAGGAGATCCGGAGGTGATCCGTCATGATGCACACCGCAGTGGGATGGCACATCGAGATGGAGTTCATGGAGGACGACGAGCACACCCGCGCGGTCGCGTTGGTCCGGCTGCCCGACGGGTCCGAGGTGCGCGCCCACGGGCACGCGTCCCGGCACTACACCGACCCCAATCAGCCGAGGGTCGGGGAGGAGATCGCCGGCGCCCGGGCCCTGAACGAACTCGCCATGCAGATGCTCGACAAGGCGCACCGTGAGATCGACGAGACAGCCGGCCGCGTCTCCCACCCGATCCATGTCTAGGAGGATCCGCGTCTAGGACGACGGAAGGCTTTCCCGCACCGCGCGGATCAGCGCCTGCGCCCTGGGGTCCGCCGTGACCGTCCTGCGGAAGCCGTTGGTGACGTAGCCGAAGGCGACGCCGTACTCCGGGTCGGCGAAGCCGAGGGAGCCGCCGCGGCCGGGGTGGCCGAAGGAGCCCGGGGCCAGGAGCGGGGAGGCGCTGCCGTGCAGCATGTAGCCGAGCCCGAAGCGGGTGCCGACCACCAGGACCCGGTCGGGGCCCGCCGACTCCTCGGCGCGGGCCCGCTCCACCGTGTCCGGGGCGAGCAGCCGTACGCCGTCGACCGGGCCGACGAGTGACGCGTAGAAGCGGGCCAGCCCGTCCGCCGTCGCGATGCCGTTGGCGGCGGGCAGGGCGGCCGCGTGGAACGCCGGGTCGTTGTGGTCGGGGGACGGGTCGATCGCGGCGAAGGCGCGGCGGGTGAGGGAGTCCGGGTCGGCGTAGGCGGCGGTGACCGAGCGCTTGGGCCGGGCGCGCAGCGCCCCCGCCGGCTCGGGCGCCTCGACCTTGCCGACCCGCCCGACGCGATGCGCCTCGGAGGACGGGAGGCCCACCCACAGGTCCAGCCCGCCGAGGGGAGCCGCGATCTCGGACGCGATCCAGTCCCCGGTGCCCTTCCCGGTCACCCGGCGCACCAGTTCGTCCACCAGCCAGCCGTACGTCAGCGCGTGGTAACCGTGGTCCGTGCCCGGCTCCCACACGGGGGCCTGCGAGGCCACGGCCTCCGCGGCCCGTACCGGGTCGGCGGCGTCGGCGAAGCTCAGCGGGCGGTCCAGCACCGGCAGCCCGGCGCGGTGCCCGAGGACGTGCCGGACCAGCACGCCCTCCTTGCCGTGCGCCTTGAACTCGGGCCAGTACCGGCCGACCGGCGCGTCCAGGTCCAGCAGCCCCCGCTCGTGCAGCATCAGCACCGCGGCGGCCGCGACCCCCTTGGTCGCCGACCGCACGACCTGCGCGGTGTCCCGCTGCCAGGGCGCGTCACCGTCGACGTCCTTCGTGCCGGCCCACAGCTCCACGACCCTGCGGCCGTCCCGGTACACGGCGAGCGCGGCGCCCCGCTCCCCGAGCCGCTCGAAGTTCCGGGCGAACGCCTCCCGGACCGGTTCCCAGCCGCCGGCCACCGTGCCCCGCACCTCGACGTCCACGTCCTGTCGTTCCTTCCACTCGCCTGCGACAGTGGGTGCAACCACGCTGCCACGCCTGCGATTCCAGGGTGCGGCGCGCTCGTCACCCACGGGCGGGCGGCGCCGGCACGGACCGCGGGTCGAAGCCGTACGGCAGCTCCAGGCGGTGCGCCCGCATCAGCGCGTCGTCGGCGAGCAGCTCACCCGTCGGGCCGTCCGCCGCGATCACCCCGTCGCTGAGGACCAGGGAACGCGGGCACAGCTCCAGCGCGTACGGCAGGTCGTGCGTGACCATCAGGACGGTGACGTCCAACGACCGCAGGATGTCGGCCAGTTCACGGCGCGACGCCGGGTCGAGGTTGGAGGACGGCTCGTCCAGGACCAGGATCTCCGGCTCCATCGCGAGCACGGTCGCCACGGCCACCCGGCGCCGCTGCCCGAAGGAGAGGTGGTGCGGCGGGCGGTCCTTGAACTCCGCCATGCCGACCCGCTCCAGCGCCCGGTCCACGCGCGCCTCCAGCTCGGCCCCCTTCAGCCCGGCCGCCGCCGGTCCGAACGCCACGTCCTCCCGCACCGTCGGCATGAACAGCTGGTCGTCCGGGTCCTGGAAGACGATGCCGACCCGGCGCCGGATCTCCGCCATGTTCCGCCTGCCGACCTCCAGACCGGCCACGCGGACGGTGCCCGCACCGCCGGTGAGGATGCCGTTGAGGTGCAGCACGAGCGTCGTCTTGCCGGCGCCGTTCGGCCCGAGCAGCGCGACCCGCTCGCCGCGCCCGATGGTGAAGTCCACGCCGAACAGGGCCTGATGGCCGTCGGGGTAGGCGAAGGCGAGGCCGGAGACCTCCAGGGAAGCAGTACTCACAGGGTCCATCCCAGCAGACACACGACGAGGGCGGCGCAGGGGAGGGCCAGGGCGTACGACCACTGCGCCCGGGACGCCGCCACCTCGTCGATCACCGGCATGACCCCGGTGTAGCCGCGGCTCACCATCGCCAGATGGACGCGCTCGCCGCGCTCGTAGGAGCGGATGAACAGCGCGCCCGCCGACTTGGCGAGCACACCCCAGTGCCGTATCCCGCGCGCCTCGAAGCCCCGGGACTCGCGGGCGATCCGCATCCGGCGCATCTCGTCGGTGATGACGTCGCCGTAGCGGACCATGAAGGACGCGATCTGCACCAGCAGCGGCGGCAGCCTGAGCCGCTGGAGGCCGTGCAGCAGCTCCCGCAGCTCGGTGGTGGCGGCGAGCAGGACGGACGCCGCGACGCCGAGGGTGCCCTTGGCCAGCACGTTCCAGGCGCCCCACAGGCCGTTCACGCTCAGCGACAGCCCGAGGACATCGACCCGCTCGCCCTCGGCGACGAACGGCAGCAGCACGGCGAACGCGACGAACGGCACCTCGATCAGCAGCCGCTTCAGCAGGAACCCGGCCGGCACGCGCGCCGCGTACGCGACCGCGCCGAGCAGCACCGCGTACGCCGCGAACGCCCACATCGCCTCGCGCGGCGTCGACACGACCACGATCACGAACGCGAGCACCGCGGCGAGCTTGGTGTGCGGCGGCAGCGCGTGCACGGGGGAGTGGCCGTGCCGGTAGAGCCGGTGGGAGTGACCCGCGCCCACGTCAGACGCTCGTGCCGGCGGGGGAGGTGGCCTCCGCCTGCTCGTCGGTGGTGCGCCGGCGGCGGACCGCCCAGAACACGCCCGTGCCGGCCACGACCGTCACGCCCACGCCGATCACGCCCGCGAGGCCGCCGGACAGCCGGGCGTCGTCCACGTCCTTCACTCCGTAGTCGGCGAGCGGCGAGTCCGCGGCCGCGTGCTCCTCGGCCTGCTTGTCGATGCCGTGGTCGGCGGCGACCTTCTCCAGGCCGTCGGGGTTCGCGGAGGCGTAGAAGCTGACGAAGCCGGCGAGCAGCAGCGAGGTGACCAGGCCGGCGATCCACACCGTGCGCGGGGAGCGCGCGGCGGCCGGGACGGGCTTCGCGGCCTCGGGGGCGTCGACCAGCTCGCCGTTCACCCGCAGTTTGAGCTGCTGCCGCAGCCCGCGCGCCCCGTGCACCAGGTCGGGGCGTACGGCGATGACCGCGCCGACGGTCAGCGCGGTGATGGCGGCCTCGCCGAGACCGATGAGGACGTGCACACCGACCATCGCGGTGGCGACCTTGCCGATCGACACGTCGGTGGTGCCGCCCACCGCGTACAGCAGGGTGAAGACGACCGCGGAGGCGGGGACGGAGACCAGGGCGGCCACGAAGGACGCGGCGGTCACCGAGCGGCGGGAGTTCGGCAGCAGCTTCACCAGCACCCGGAACAGGGCGTAGGCGACCACGGTGGTGGTGAGCGCCATCGTGGTGATGTTCACACCGAGCGCGGTCAGACCGCCGTCGGCGAACAGCACGGCCTGGAGCAGCAGCACCACGGACACGCACAGCACACCCGTGTACGGGCCGACGAGGATCGCGGCGAGCGCGCCGCCGAGAAGGTGGCCGCTGGTGCCCGCGGCCACCGGGAAGTTCAGCATCTGCACGGCGAAGATGAACGCCGCGACCAGCCCGGCCAGCGGGGCGGTGCGCTCGGCCCCGCCGCCCGTGCCGGGCCGCGCGGCGGTGTCGAGCTCGCGGCGCGCGCCGCGCAGGCTCACGGCGATCGCGCCGGCGGCGAGGACGCCGGCGGCGGCGGACACGGGAACGTCGATGAATCCGTCAGGTGCGTGCACGGACTCGATGATGTCCCCTCTTGCGAACCATTCGCAAGAGCGAGTGGGTTGTCCTACGTCTCGCCCGGCTCGGTGGGTACCTCATCTGTGATATAGGCCGCTCGGAAGCGCAGATTCCGATTTGGGTGCAGGATGGGACAGGGGTGGGTACAGGGCTTGTAAGCCATGAATGCCTTGCCGGGCGCACGACGCAGCGTAAGGGGCCCACCGATGTCCGTGATCGAGCAGTACGCGCGAGTCCACATCGTGACGGATGAGGATCCCCTGCTGGAGAGTCACGGGGCCGTCCCCGTGGTCCTGCGGTACGACCCCGAGCGCGATCCCCGCAATGTGCGGGTGGACCTGCCCGGGACGCGGCCCCTCGGATGGGTCGTCGACCGGGACCTGCTGGAACACGGTCTCAAGGCGCCCGTCGACAGCGGCGGCACACGGGTGTGGCCGTGCGGCCGGGTGCAGGCGGTGGTGGAGTTCCACACCGGCCAGGGCCACTCGGTGGTCGAGTTCGACACCAAGACCCTGTCCCGCTTCCTCCGCCTCACCCACGTGAAGACGGCCCAGCCGGTACCTCACTGACCGCCCGGGCCGTCCGGAGCGCGGGCCTCAGCCGCCCGCCTTCAGCAGCGACGCCACGATCGGGCCCGCCGTCGATCCGCCGTGGCCGCCGGCCTGCACGACGGCCGCCGCCGCCAGGTCGCCGCTGTACGCGGTGAACCAGCCGTTCGGCTTCTTCTGTCCGTCCACCTCGGCCGAGCCCGTCTTCGCGCCCCGGTCACCGCCGATTCCGGCCATCGCCTCCGTGGCCGTCCCGGCGCTCGCCGTGTACGACATCAGCTCCCGCACCTGCGCGAGCGTGTCCGCGGACAGGGTGCGCGGCGCGGTCGCCAGCCGGCGCCCGTCGACCTCAGGCGACACCAGGTACGGCTGGTGGAAGACGCCCGCCTTCACCGTCGCCGACACCGACGCCATGTTCAGCGGGTTCATCCGCACCCCGCCCTGGCCTATCAGCGACGCGGCCATCGGCGCCTTCGACTGCACCGGCACCGCGCCGTCGAACGTGGACACCCCGACCTTCCAGTCGTTGCGGCCGAGACCGAAGTAGTCCTGGGCGAACTTCGTGAGGTCGTCGTCCTCCAGCTTCGGGGCCTGGCTGATGAAGGCCGTGTTGCAGGAGGCGGCGAAGCTCGCGCGGAACGTGCCGTCCTTGATCTGGAACTTGTCCAGGTTCTGGAACTTCCAGCCGCCGTAGCTGAAGTACTTGGGGCACGGGTGCTTCTTGTCGATGGAGGCGAGGCCCTTCTCGATCAGCATCGAGGAGGTGACCACCTTCATCGTGGAGCCCGGCGCCAGCGATCCCTGGAAGGCGACGTTGAAGCCGTGCGAGGAGTTCGCCGCCGCGAGTATCTCGCCGGTCGACGGCCGCATCACCACCACCGAGGCCTGCTTCCGCTTCGCCACCTCGGTCTCGGCGAGCGCCTGCAGGGACGGGCTCAGCGTGGTCTTCACCGTGCCCGGCGTGCCCTCGCTCAGCTCCAGCAGGGTCGTGTCGGACAGCTCCGCCTTCTTCGACGCCTCGCCGCGCACCACACGCAGCTCGACGCCGGCCTCGCCGCCCGCCTTCTCGCCGTACTTGTCGCGCAGACTGTCCAGCACGGACTTCAGCGACGGGTACTTCTCCGTGGTCAGCTCGCCGCCGTCGCGGTCCAGCGCCTTCACCGGCGGGGTGCCCGCCTCGCCGGTGACCAGCTTGTCGCCCTCCCGCAGCTCCGGGTGCAGCACGGACGGCCGCCAGGCGACGCGCGGCTCCCCGTCCCCGGCCCGCCGCACCACGGTCAGCGTGCTGTCGTACGTCAGCGGCTTCGTCGTCCGCTCGTACGTCACCGTGCCCTTCACGGCGAAGGTGACCGAGTTCCGGGCGGGGGCTCCCGGGGTGAGGGCCAGGTTCCGGACGCGGGCGTCCTTCACGTACGAGATCAGCGCCGCCTTCGCGGCCACCGGGTCGTCGGTCGCGGCGGCGGCCTCGGCGACCTGGCCGGACTGCCAGGCGGTGAGGAACGTCCCGGCGGCGGCGGTGACCTCCTCGGCCGACAGCGGCCCCGACTTCACGGCCTCCGCCTGGGAGGCGGAGTCCCCGCCGTCCCGGCCCGCGCCGTCCACGAGTGCGTACGCGCCGTAGCCGGCGCCGCCCATCAGCACGGCCATCGCCGCGCCGATCACGACCGGTCTCATGTTCCGCCGGTCCCCGGCGCGCCCTCTGTTCCCCACTGGTGTCCGTCCTCCGTCGCCCCGCCCCGGCCCCCCGCGGCCCGCGTGGCTCTCGATCGAGTCAAGGCCCCGTCGGCGCAGCCACGCCGACGACGGCCCCCACCCTAAAGTCCCGCCGCGAGGGCCGTGCGCTCAGCCGCCCGCTCGTAGCACGGCTGCGACAATCGGCCCGGCCGCGTCGCCGCCGTGGCCGCCCTGCTGGGCCATCGCCGCCGCCGCGACATCGCCCCGGAAACCGGTGAACCAGCTGTCCGACGTGGCGTTCCCGTCGACCTCCGCGGAACCCGTCTTCGCGCCGATGTCACCGCCCAGGCCGGACATCGCCCGCACCGCCGTGCCCTGGGTGGCGGTGAGCCGCATCATCTCCTTGAGCTGCGCCGACGTCTGTGCGGGCAGTCCCTTCGCCTGCGCCAGCTGACGGCCGTCCAGCTCGGGGGAGACCAGGTACGGCTGGCGGAACGCGCCCGTGATCGCGGTGGCCGTCACCGAGGCCATGTTCAGCGGGTTCATCTGCACCTGGCCCTGCCCGATGGCGTTCGCCGCGCGGTCCGGGCCGCCGGAGGCCGGCACGCTGCCGTCGAAGGAGGCGATGCCCGTCTTCCAGTCGTCCCGGCCGAGCCCGAACCGCTCCTGCGCCTCCTCGGTGAGCGAGGCGTCGCCGAGCGGCTCCTCGTCGATCAGCTTGATGAAGGCGGTGTTGCAGGAGCGCAGGAAGCTGTTGGCCAGGGTGGCGCCCTCGTTCGGCTCCATGCCGGTGAGGTTCTTGAAGGTCTGGCTCTGCCAGGTCGCGGTGTCCGGGCAGGGCGCCGGGCCGTTCATGGAGGTCACGCCGTGGTCGATGAGCATCGCGGCGGTGATGATCTTCATGGTGGAGCCGGGGGCGACCTGGCCCTGGAAGGCCGCGTTGAAGCCGTCGCCGCGGTTGTTGGCGACCGCCAGCACCTCGCCGGTGCTCGGCTTCAGCGCCACCACCGAGGACTCCTGGTACTGCTTCACCGCAGTCTCGGCGGCCGCCTGCACCCCGGCGCTGAGCGTGGTGCGCAGCTTGCCGGCCTCGCCCTTGGCGAGGGTGAGCAGCGGGGTGTCCGCCTCGTCGGTCGCGTGCCGGATCGACAGTTCGACGGCCGGGCTGCCGCCCGCCTTCTCGCCGTACTTCTCCCGCAGGGTGTCCAGGACCGGGCCGAGGGAGGGGTACTTCTCCCTCGTCAGCACGGTGCCGTCGCGGTCCACCGCCTCGATGGGCGGCTGCGCGGACTCCCCGGTGACGAGGGTGTCCCCGTCCCTCAGGTCCGGGTGCACGACGGACGGCTTCCAGTCGACCAGCGCGCGGCCGGTGGTCTGCCCGCGCACGACCGTCAGCGTGCTGGTGTAGCGCAGGGGCTTGGAGACGCCGTCGGCGGAGACGGTCGCCTTCACCGTGAACGGCACGGTGGTGCCGCGCGGGGCGCCCGGCGTGATGTCCACCCGCCCTATTCGGGCCTCCTCGCCGTAGGCGGCCAGCAGCGCGCCCGCGTCCTGCGCGTTGTTCGTGTACGAGGCGGCCCGCGTGGCCTGCCCCTTCTCCCAGGCGCCGAAGAACGCGTCGGTCGTCTCGCGCACCTCGTCCTGGTCGGGCGGCCCCGACTTGCGCGTCTCCGCCGCGCTCGCGCCGCCCCCGTCCCCGTTCAGGGCCGAGACGATGTTGTACGCCCCGTACCCCGCACCGCCGACCATCACGGCGAACACGCCGCCGACGACGGCGGCCTTGACCCCCTTGCCCATCGGGCTGTCCTCCCCCGGCCGGACCCCGCGTCTTCTGAACGCGTTCAAAAGCCCGGCACGTCCCGAACCCTATGCGCTGTGAGCGCCCAAGGGGGCGGGTGCGAAGGATCGTTGTCCCAAAGAGACCCCCTCCCGCGCGCGCCGGGCCGGGTGACTACGATCACGCGGTGAGCTACGACATCCTCTTCCTCAGCCGGCGCTACGGGCAGTCCTGGGACGACGCCCTCAAGGCGCTGGAGGACGCGGCCGAGGCGGACGAGGGGGACGAGGCGATTCCCGGTCACCTCCTCGACGCCTGGGAGCGGATCGTTCCGCAGGCCAGGGACCTCCTGGGGGAGGTGGAGATCGACGACGAGGGGTCCACCGAGCGCGCGTTGAGCCATGACGGCACCGGGATCGAGCTGTACGTCTACGGCGGCGAGGTCGGTGTCACCGTGCCCTACTGGCACACCGGTGAGGGCGCCGAGTCCGTGATCGGCCGGATCGCCGCCCTCGCGGCCGTCGTGGAGAAGGAAACCGGACTCACCGCCTACGACCCCCAGTCCGGGCACCCCCTCGACGAGGCCCCGGAGCACGCGGCCCGGACGATGGCCGGCGTCACCGACGATCTGCGCCGCCGGTACGGGGGGTGAGACCGGGCAGGGCGCGGCAAGGCGCCGCGCCCCGGTCAAGGCGCCCGGAGGGCTACACCCACGTGTCCAGCCACATCCGCGACCGCCAGTCGTCGATCGGGATCGGGGTGCCGGTGTAGATCGGCCAGAAGTAGATGAAGTTCCACACGATCAGCAGGGTGAGGACGCCCGCCGCCGTCGCTCCCGCCACGCGGCGGGTGTCCGTGGAGCGGGGCGGGCCGACGACCGCGCCCAGGAGCATCGCCACCGCCAGGCACAGGAACGGCAGGAAGACGATCGCGTAGAAGTAGAAGATCGTGCGTTCCTGGTACAGGAACCAGGGGGCGTACCCCGCGGCGACGCCGCACGCGATCGCGCCCGCGCGCCAGTCGCGGCGGAACGCCCAGCGCCACAGGACGTAGAGCAGGGCCAGGCAGCCCACCCACCACAGCATCGGCGTGCCGATGGCGAGGACCTCCTGCGCGCACTTCTCGCCCGCGTCCACCGGGCAGCCGTCCACGCCGGGCGCGGGCGACTCGTAGAAGTACGACACCGGGCGGCCGGCGACGATCCAGCTCCACGGGTTGGACTCGTACGTGTGCGGCGAGGACAGGCCGACGTGGAACTCGTACACCTGGTTCTCGTAGTGCCACAGGCTGCGCCACCAGTCGGGGAACAGCCACGCCCAGTCGCTCTTCCGCCCGTCGCGGGTGGCCCAGTCGCGGTAATAACCGCCGCTGCCGTCCGTCGCGGAGAGGATCCAGCCGATCCAGGACGCGAAGTACGTGAACACCGCCACCGGCACGGTCGACAGGAACGCCCAGCCCAGGTCCCGCTTCAGCACCGCGACCCGGGGCCGCACCGCGCCCGCGACCCGGCGCGCGCCGACGTCCCACAGCACGGACATCACACAGAAAGCGGCCATGATGTACAGGCCGTTCCACTTCGTGCCGATCGCCAGGCCCAGCAGCAGGCCCGCCGCGAGACGCCATGGCCGGAAACCGATCCGGGTGTTCTCGGCGGCGTCCACGTCCGGACGGGCCCGCCCGTCCGCGTCCACCGGCAGCGCGGCGGCCAGCTTCTCGCGCGCCCTGTCCCGGTCGATCAGCAGACAGCCGAAGGCGGCCAGCACGAAGAACATCAGCACGCCGTCGAGCAGCGCCGTGCGGCTCATCACGAAGTGCAGCCCGTCCACCGCCATCAGCGCACCCGCGAGACAGCCGAGGAACGTCGAGCGGAACAGACGGCGCCCGATCCGGCACAGCATCAGCACCGACAGCGTGCCGAGCAGCGCCGTCATGAACCGCCACCCGAACGGGTCGAAGCCGAAGAGCAGCTCGCCCAGGCCGATCACGTACTTGCCGACCGGCGGATGGACGACGTACGCGGCGTCCGTCGGGATCGGGACGTTGCCGCCCGAGTCCAGGACGATCCGGTTGACGTCCTTGTCCCAGTTCACCTCGAAGCCGCGGTGGACGATCGCCCACGCGTCCTTCGCGTAGTACGTCTCGTCGAATATCACCGCCTTGGGGTGGCCCAGGTTCCAGAACCGCAGCACCCCCGCCACCAGCGTCACCAGCAGCGGACCGCCCCACCCCGACCAGCGGACGAGACGGTCGGCGAGCACCGGCGGCACGCCGAGCGTCTTCCACAGCCGTCCCGACGGCTCGGTGTACGGCGGAACCAGGCGGTCGCGGACATCGCCTCTGACGGCGGACGCACGGTGGCCGAAACGCCGCAGCCGGTGCTGCCACGTCTGCCGCTGCTCGAGCGGCGACTGCTCCTGGCGGGTGTCCGTGGAGGACGCGGTACTGGTCACCGCGCCATCGTAGGGAACGGCGCTGTGTGAGTCCCGCGCATGGGCGGTATGCCCCGCCTCCGTCCGCTCCTGGGAGGATGGACGCGTGACCGGAACCCTCGTACTCGCAGGCACCCCCATCGGCGACGTCTCCGACGCCCCGCCCCGGCTCGCCGAGGAACTCGCCGGCGCCGACGTCGTCGCCGCCGAGGACACCCGGCGGCTGCGCCGGCTGACCCAGGCGCTCGGCGTCACCCCCAAGGGGCGGGTGGTGTCGTACTTCGAGGGCAACGAGACCGCCCGCACGCCCGAGCTGGTCGAGGAGCTGACGGGCGGCGCGCGCGTGCTGCTCGTCACCGACGCCGGCATGCCCTCCGTGTCCGACCCCGGCTACCGGCTGGTCGCCGCCGCCGTCGAGCAGGACATCCGGGTCACCGCGGTGCCCGGACCGTCCGCCGTGCTCACCGCGCTCGCCCTGTCCGGGCTGCCCGTCGACCGGTTCTGCTTCGAGGGGTTCCTGCCCCGCAAGGCGGGCGAGCGCCTCGGCCGGCTGCGGGAGGTCGCCGGCGAGCGCCGCACCCTCGTCTACTTCGAGGCACCGCACCGCCTCGACGACACCCTCGCCGCGATGGCCGAGGTCTTCGGCGCCGACCGCCGCGCCGCCGTCTGCCGCGAGCTGACCAAGACGTACGAGGAGGTCAAGCGGGGGCCGCTGGGCGAGCTGGCCGCGTGGGCGGCCGAGGGCGTGCGCGGGGAGATCACCGTGGTCGTCGAGGGCGCCCCCGAGAAGGGCCCCGAGGAGATCGACGACGCCGAGCTGGTGCGCCGGGTGCGGGTGCGCGAGGAGGCGGGCGAGCGGCGCAAGGAGGCCATCGCGGCGGTCGCGGCGGAGGCGGGGCTGCCCAAGCGGCTGGTCTTCGACGCGGTGGTAGCGGCGAAGAACGCCGGGAGCGTCTGAGGCGCGCGCCGGCGCGCGCCATCGTCATGGAACGCCCCCGCGTCGGTAAAGCGTCCGGGGCGTTCCGGTAAGACGCGGCCAAATCGGCGCCAATACTCCGTCCGCGCCCGTGCGCTCATGGCCGCCGGGGAGTCCACTGGTCGGTGGGACGGGCACGGGCCCGTCCCGTCAGCGGACCAGACAGGAGCCGGCATGACCGAGATCTTGGGACCGGACGGACTGCGCGCGGGCGCCACCGCCGTCGTCACCGAGGCGTACAGCTTCGCCTGCATGCGCTGCGGCTACGGCTGGGAGCAGGCGTACGAGATAGAGCACCACGTCGACGCCGACGGCCGCACCTTCGTGCTCTACGTGGCGGACGGCCGCATCGTGCCCTCCCCGCTCAACCGGCCCACCTGCCGCAGCTGCGACGGCCACGTCGTACGGATCCTCCGTCCGGGCCGGGTCGCCTCCGCCCGCGACGCCCGCCACCGGGAACGCCGGGTGCCGGCCGCCGGACCGGTGGAGGCGCCCTGGACGCCGGAGGGGCCCGCGCCGCTTCCGTAGGATCGGAGCATGCCTGCCCACGACACCGACAAGAACGCCGCACCGCCGCTCCCGGAGCCCCTGCGGGTGCCGGTCGCTGACTCCCACACCCACCTCGACATGCAGTCCGGCACCGTCGAGGACGCCCTCGCCAAGGCCGCGTCGGTAGGGGTGACGACCGTGGTGCAGGTCGGCTGCGACCTCAAGGGGTCCCGCTGGGCGGCGGAGACGGCCGCCGCGTACGACGCCGTGCACGCGACGGTTGCCCTGCACCCTAACGAGGCGCCCCGGATCGTCCACGGGGATCCCGACGGCTGGTCCCGGCAGGGCGCCCGGGAGCCCGGCGGGGACGCGGCGCTGGACGAGGCGCTCGCCGAGATCGACCGGCTGGCCGCGCTGCCGCAGGTCAAGGGCGTCGGCGAGACGGGCCTCGACCACTTCCGCACCGGTGAGGAGGGCAAGGAGGCCCAGGAGCGGTCCTTCCGCGCCCACATCGAGATCGCCAAGCGGCACGGCAAGACGCTCGTGATCCACGACCGCGACGCCCACGCGGACGTGCTGCGCGTGCTGAAGGAGGAGGGCGCCCCCGAGCGCACCGTCTTCCACTGCTACTCCGGCGACGCCGAGATGGCGGAGATCTGCGCCCGCGCCGGCTACTACATGTCGTTCGCCGGCAACGTCACCTTCAAGAACGCGCAGAACCTGCGGGACGCCCTGGCCGTCGCCCCGCTGGAGCTGGTCCTGGTGGAGACCGACGCGCCCTTCCTCACCCCCGTGCCCTACCGCGGCCGGCCCAACGCCCCCTACCTGGTGCCGGTCACCGTGCGTGCCATGGCCGCCGTGCGCGGCATCGACGAGGACGCCCTGGCCACCGCGCTGGGCGCCAACACCGCGCGCGCCTTCGGCTACTGACGGACCCGCGCCACATCCACGCTCCGTAGTCGTGTCGCCTGGGAGAGCGATCGGCGCTCGGCTAGGTTCTGGGAGCCCCCTCCGGGGGTTCCCCTGGCCAGCCCTGGAGCGTGTCGGCGTGAGCACCACCCTGCGGTTCGAGACGTATCAGAAGACGTGCCCGACGCACGCCGTGTGCGGCGGGATCCACGAGGCGGAGACCGTGCCCGCCCTGCCCCGCCGCGCGCCCGCCCCCGCGCCGAGGCGGTCGGCGCACCGCCGCCCCGGCCGGTACGCCGAGCGGGCCGAGGCCGCGCGCCGGCTGCTGCCGAAGGCGCTGGTCGTCGCGTTCCTCGCGGGCGGCACCAGCGCCTTCGTCGCCGAGGACAAGGGCGTCGAGCTGACCGTCGACGGCAGCCCCCGCACCCTGCACACCTTCGCCGACGACGTCACCGGGCTGCTCGCCGAGGAGGGCGTGCGCACCGGACCGCACGACGAGATCAGCCCCGCCCCCGGCACCGCCCTGGAGGACGGCGACACGGTCCGGGTGCGGCACGCGCGCCCCCTGCTGCTCACCCTCGACGGCACCCGGCAGGAGGTGTGGACGACCGCGCCCACCGTCGGCGAGGCGCTGCGGCGGCTCGGCGTACGGGTCGCCGGAGCCCATCTGTCCGCCCCGCCCGGCACCCGGGTCGGACCCGCAGGCCTCGCCCTGGAGGTCCGCACCGAACGCGCGGTGACCGTCCTCGCCGACGGGCGGGCCCGCAGTGTCCGCACCAACGCCGCGACCGTGCGGGAGGCCGTGCATCAGGCCGGGGTCACCCTGCGCGGACGCGACACCACCTCCGTCGCCCCCGGCAGCTTCCCCCGCGACGGCCAGGTCGTCACCGTGCTGCGCATCACCGACGGCACGGAGGTCCGCGACGAGGAGATCCCGTTCACCGAGGAACGCGTCGAGGACCCCGCGCTGGCCCACGGCACGATGGTCGTCGACCGCGCCGGACGGCCCGGGCTGCGCCGCCTCACCTACGCGCAGCGCACCGTCAACGGCGTCCGGCAGCGGCCCCGGCTGCTGCACACCGAGGTGGTGCGCGAGCCGGTCGCGCGCCGGGTGCGGGTCGGCACCCGGCCCGTCCCGATGTCCGTGCGGGGCGCGGACGCGCTGGACTGGGACGCGCTCGCGCGGTGCGAGTCCGGCGGCCGGCCCGACGCCACCGACCCGTCGGGCACATACGGCGGGCTGTACCAGTTCGACACCCCCACCTGGCGCCGCCTCGGCGGCGCCGGCCGACCCCAGGACGCGCCCCCGGCCGAGCAGACGTACCGCGCGAAGCGGCTCTACGTCCGCAGCGGGGCCGCCGCCTGGCCGCACTGCGGGGACCGGCTGCGCGGGTGAGGGCGCCGGCGGTGACCGGGGCGTACCCGCGCGCCCCGTACCCTTGTCCCGTGACCAGCCCCACCCCCGACGCCCTCCTCGGCCCCGCCGACGTCCGCGAACTGGCGGCCGCCCTCGGCGTACGGCCCACCAAGCAGCGCGGCCAGAACTTCGTCATCGACGCCAACACGGTCCGCCGTATCGTGCGCACCGCCGAGGTACGCCCCGACGACGTCGTCGTCGAGGTCGGCCCCGGGCTCGGCTCGCTCACGCTGGCGCTGCTGGAGGCCGCCGACCGGGTCACCGCGGTGGAGATCGACGACGTGCTGGCCGGGGCGCTGCCCGCCACCGTCGCCGCTCGCATGCCGGAGCGCGCCGACCGGTTCGCGCTGGTCCACTCCGACGCGATGCACGTCACCGAGCTGCCGGGCCCGGCCCCCACCGCGCTGGTCGCCAACCTCCCCTACAACGTCGCCGTCCCGGTGCTGCTGCACATGCTCGAGACCTTCCCGAGCATCGAGCGCACGCTGGTGATGGTCCAGTCCGAGGTCGCCGACCGGCTCGCCGCCGCCCCCGGTTCCAAGGTGTACGGCGTGCCCTCGGTCAAGGCCAACTGGTACGCCGAGGTGAAGCGCGCCGGGGCCATCGGCCGCAACGTGTTCTGGCCCGCGCCGAACGTCGACAGCGGCCTGGTGTCGCTGGTGCGGCGCGCGGAGCCGCTGAAGACCACCGCGAGCAGGCGTGAGGTGTTCGCCGTGGTCGACGCGGCCTTCGCCCAGCGCCGCAAGACGCTGCGCGCCGCCCTCGCGGGCTGGGCGGGCTCGCCGGCCGCGGCCGAGGCGGCGCTGGTCGCCGCGGGCGTCTCGCCGCAGGCGCGGGGCGAGTCGCTGACCGTCGAGGAGTTCGCGCGCATCGCCGAGCACAAGGACGCCGAGCCCAAGGCCGTCGGACACGAGGAGAAGGCCCCGCAGTGAGCGTCACCGTCCGCGTCCCCGCCAAGGTCAACGTCCAGCTCGCGGTCGGCGCGGCCCGCCCCGACGGCTTCCACGAGCTGGCCAACGTCTTCCTCGCGGTCGGCCTGTACGACGAGGTCACCGCCACCCCGTCGCCCGACGGGCTGCGCATCACCTGCGAGGGGCCGGACGCCGCGCAGGTCCCCCTGGACCGCACCAACCTCGCCGCCCGCGCCGCCGTCGCCCTCGCCGAGCGGTACGGCCGGACGCCCGACGTCCATCTGCACATCGCGAAGGACATCCCCGTCGCGGGCGGCATGGCCGGCGGCAGCGCGGACGGCGCGGGCGCCCTGCTCGCCTGCGACGCGCTGTGGGGCACGGGCGCCTCGCGGGAGGAACTCCTCGGCATCTGCGCCGAGCTGGGCAGCGACGTGCCGTTCAGCCTGGTCGGCGGGGCCGCGCTCGGCACCGGGCGGGGCGAGAAGCTGACGGAGCTGGAGGTCGGGGGCGCCTTCCACTGGGTGTTCGCGATGGCCACCCGGGGGCTGTCCACACCGGCGGTGTTCCGGGAGTTCGACCGGCTGGCGGAAGCGCGGGAGATCCCGGAGCCGGTGGCTTCGCGGGAACTGCTCGGCGCACTCGCCAAGGGTGACGCGGAAGCGCTCGCGGCCACCGTGTCCAACGATCTTCAGCCGGCGGCGCTGTCCCTGTTCCCGGAGCTGGCGGACACGCTGGCCACGGGGCGCGCGGCGGGGGCACTGGCCTCGCTGGTGTCGGGGTCGGGGCCGACGACGGCGTTCCTGGCGCGGGACGCGGAGGCGGCGCAGGCCCTCGCGGCGGCGCTGCGGACCTCCGGCACCTGCCGGGATGTACGCACTGCGTCGGGGCCGGTGCCGGGGGCCACGGTCGTCTGACGGTCGTCCCTCAGAGTTCGTCGTCACAAAGGGTGACCATCTCCGCGCGTGACGACCGCCCCCCGGCAGGGCCTACGCTGGAAAGCTGATCGATCCACCGGGCAGGAGAGAAATGGCCGTCAATCTGGTCAATGTCGAGAACGTCAGCAAGGTGTACGGCACCCGTGCGCTGCTGGACGGGATTTCGCTCGGCGTCTCCGAGGGGGACCGGATCGGGGTCGTGGGGCGCAACGGCGACGGCAAGACCACGCTGATCCGCATGCTGGCCCGGCTGGAGGACGCCGACACCGGGCGTGTGACGCACTCCGGCGGGCTGCGGCTCGGCGTGCTCACCCAGCACGACTCCCTCGACCCGGAGGCCACCGTCCGCCACGAGGTCATCGGCGACATGGCCGACCACGAGTGGGCCGGCGACGCCAAGGTCCGCGACGTGCTCACCGGGCTGTTCGGCGGGCTGGACCTGCCCGGCTTCCCCAAGGGGCTCGACACCGTCATCGGACCGCTGTCCGGCGGCGAGCGGCGCCGTATCGCGCTGGCCAAGCTGCTCATCGAGGAGCAGGACCTGATCGTCCTCGACGAGCCGACCAACCACCTCGACGTCGAGGGCATCGCCTGGCTCGCCGAGCATCTGCGCAACCGCCGCTCCGCGCTGGTCTGCGTCACCCACGACCGGTGGTTCCTGGACCAGGTCTGCACCCGCATGTGGGACGTGCAGCGCGGCGTCGTCCACGAGTACGAGGGCGGCTACTCCGACTACGTCTTCGCCCGCGCCGAGCGTGAGCGCATCGCGGCCACCGAGGAGGCCAAGCGGCAGAACCTGGTCCGCAAGGAGCTGGCCTGGCTGCGCCGCGGCGCCCCCGCCCGCACCTCCAAGCCGCGCTTCCGCGTGGAGGCCGCCAACGAGCTGATCGCGGACGTGCCGCCGCCGCGCGACAGCAGTGAGCTGATGAAGTTCGCCTCCTCACGGCTCGGCAAGACCGTGTTCGACCTGGAGGACGTGACCGTCCAGGCCGGGCCCAAGGTGCTGCTGAAGCACGTGACCTGGCAGCTCGGCCCCGGCGACCGCATCGGCCTGGTCGGCGTCAACGGCGCCGGCAAGACGTCCCTGCTGCGCGCGCTCGCCGAGGCCGCCCGCAGCGAGGGCGAGACGCAGCCCGCGGCCGGCCGGATCCGCGTCGGCAAGACGGTGAAGCTCGCCTACCTGTCGCAGGAGGTCGCCGAGCTCGACCCCACCTGGCGGGTGCTGCAGGCCGTGCAGCAGGTGCGTGAGCGCGTCGACCTCGGCAAGGGACGCGAGATGACCGCCGGTCAGCTCTGCGAGACCTTCGGCTTCAGCAAGGAGAAGCAGTGGACGCCCGTCGGGGACCTCTCCGGCGGTGAGCGCCGCCGCCTCCAGCTGCTGCGGCTGCTGATGGACGAGCCCAACGTCCTCTTCCTCGACGAGCCCACCAACGACCTCGACATCGAGACCCTGACCCAGCTCGAGGACCTCCTCGACGGCTGGCCCGGCTCGATGATCGTGATCTCCCACGACCGGTTCTTCGTCGAGCGCACCACCGACCGCGTCTTCGCCCTCCTCGGCGACGGCACCCTGCGGATGCTGCCCCGCGGCATCGACGAGTACCTGGAACGCCGCAAGCGCATGGAGGAGGCCGCAGCCGCCTCCGCCCAGGCCGCCGCCCCGGCCCGGAGCGCGACGCCCGAGAAGAGCGCCGCCGACCAGCGCGCCGCGAAGAAGGAACTCCAGCGCATCGAGCGCCAGCTGGACAAGATCTCGGCCAGGGAGGCCACCCTCCACACCGCCATCGCCGACAACGCCACGGACTTCGCGAAGGTGGCCGAACTGGACGCCGAACTGCGGGACCTGGCCGGTCAGCGCGACGAACTGGAGCTGCGCTGGCTGGAACTCGCCGAGGACGCCTGACCGGCGCGAGAGCCGCGTCACGCGCCTGCGTCCGGGGAGCGCGCGCCGCGTGAAGAGGGCGTGAAGGCGCGTAACGGACGTATCACAGGCCGGTCCTCCCTTGGGAACAGGGGAGGACGCGGCCCGGTGGCGTGTCGGTGCCGGGTGATAGAAAGAGCCGTCCGGTAAGTGACCGACGACGACTCTGGGTCATCACGAACCTCAGGGCGTGGCTAAAAATCAGTGAGCAAGGGGGAACGCGCTGATGACTCAGCCGCCCAACCAGCCGCCTCAGGGCGGCTTCGGACCTCCACAGGATCCGCCGCCGGGCGGGGGTTTCGGCCCGCCGCAGACGCCGCCGCAGACCCCTCCGCCCCCGCAGGGCGCCCCGTCGACGCCGCCGCCCCCGCAGGGGCAGCCGCAGCCCGGGCACGGCTACCCCCAGCAGCCCCCGACGCAGCCCGGCCCCTACGCGTCCGGGCCGTACCAGCAGCCCGGACCCTACGGACAGCCGCAGCAGCCCGGCCCGTACGGGCAGCCCGGGTACGGCTATCCGCAGCAGCCCGGTTTCCCCGGCGCGCCCGGCACCCCGCCCGGCGGCGGCTCCCGCAACCCCTTCAAGGGCAAGCCGCTCCTGATCGCCGCCGCCGCGGTGGCGGTCGCGCTGATCGTCGGCGGCACGGTGTGGGCCGTCTCCGGCGACGACGACAAGAAGGAGCCGGTCGCCGAGAAGACGGACGACCCCAAGCCGGGCAAGTCCAGCGGAGCCCCGGTCAACCCGGGCGACGGCAGCGGCGACGGCGGCGAGGAGACCGAGGACCTCAACGAGGGCCGCCAGGCGGGCGAGTCCAAGGTGCTCTGGTACAAGGAGGCGCCCGACGCCCCCGGTTCCGGCGCCGACGCCCCCGGCCAGTGGATCACCGCCAAGACCGCGGTGAAGGCGGCCTACAAGGACCTCTACGGGTACGACGTCACCGACGGCAAGCCCGCCTGGGACACCATCACCTTCCCCCACAAGATCTGCGCGGTCACCCCGGAGAAGACGGCCGACGACAAGATCGTCGTAGCGTCCATGAGCGGCAGCAGCGACAGCGCCAAGTGCAACCAGCTCCAGCTGGTCGACCTCGACACGGGCGAGAAGGGCTGGACGCAGGAGGTCGCCGACGGCGACCTGTTCGACAGCGTGCTCTCCGTCGAGATGACCCTTGCCGGCAACACCCTGGTGGTGGGCCGCTCGCAGTCCGGCACGGGCTACGACGTGCGCACCGGCAAGAAGCTGTGGGACTCCAAGAAGTACGGCAACGCCCCGTGCTTCCCGGCCGCGTTCGCGGGCGGCGAGCGGCTGATCCAGGTCGCCTCCTGCGGCGCCGGCGGCGACAACGCCCACGACGAGGTCCGCGAGCTCGACCCCGCCACCGGCAAGGCCAAGTGGACCTACCAGTACGCCAAGGGCTGGCGCGTCGAGCGCACCTTCTCCGTCTCGCCGCTGGTCGTCTACGCGACCAAGGAGGAGGAGGGCAGCGACAAGAAGTCGTGGAACATCGCCGCCTTCACCGCCGCCGGCAAGCTCCGCTCCCAGGTCGCCGTCGACGAGAAGTTCGACCCCGGCTGCGGCTGGGCGATCCTCGCGCGTGACCTCCAGGGCTGCACGGGCGTCGTCGTCGCGGGCGACACCCTCTATCTGCCGACGGCCGCCACCACCGGGGCCAACGAGCTCGTCGCCATCAGCCTCGCCAACGGCAAGGAGCTGTGGCGCCAGTCCTCCCCCGCGGAGGAGTCGATGATCCCGATGAAGGTCGAGGGCGGAAAGCTCGTCGCCTACGTCGAGCCGTCCTACGACTCCGGCGGCCGTGTCGTCGCCCTGCCCGTCAGCGGCGCGAACCACAAGCCGGCCACGCTGATGCAGAACCCGACGGCGGTCGCCGACATCGAGAACGGCTTCTTCAGCAAGGCGATCGACTGGGTCGACGGCCGCTTCTACCTGTCCACCACCCGGCTGAACGGCAACGACGACGCGAAGGAGAAGCTGATGCTCGCCTACGGCAAGTGAGGCCCGTGAGCGCAGCCCGCGTCACTCTCCCACCGCCCGTCGTCCCCTTCCCTTGAGGTACCCACGTCATGACCCAGCCGCCTCCGCCGCCCAACCAGCCCCCGCAGCAGCCGGGGTTCGGGCCGCCGCAGGACCCGTCTCAGCCGCAGGCTCCGGCGCCCTCGGCGCCCGGCACGCCTCCCGCCCCGCCGGCGCAGCCGCCCGCCGGGCCTGACCTGAACAAGGCGCCCGAGCCGGGCTACGGCTACCCGCAGGCGCCGGGAACCCCGCCGCCCGCCGCGCCGCCGACGCCCCCGCAGGGGCCCGGCTACGGCTACCCGCAGCAGCCGCAGCCGCCGCAGCCGCCCGCCGGGTACGGCTACCCGGCCCAGCAGCCCGGCCCGTACGGCCAGCCCGGTCCCTACGGCCAGCCGCAGCAGCCGGGACCGTACGGGCAGCAGCCGCCGTACGGCTACGCGCAGCCGACCGTGCCGATGCAGGCGCAGGCCGGACAGGGCGGCGGTGGGCGGAAGATCAACGCCCAGGTCGCCATCATCGTGTCGGCGGTCGTCGCGATCGCGCTGATCGTCGGCGGAGGCGTCTGGTACGCGAGCTCGTCCGGCAAGGACGACGACAAGCAGACCACCGCCGGGGGAGGCGACACCAAGGGCGGAAAGGGCGGCGACGGCAAGGACGGCGGCTCCGGCGACGGAGGCGCCACCACCGGCGAGGCCAAGGAGAAGGCGCCCGCCTCCACCGGGTCCAAGGTGCTGTTCCAGGTGCCCTCGCCCAAGGTGCCCAAGGGCGTCTCGACCATCTCCATCGCCGGTTCCTGGCTGACCGACTCCGTCTACGCCAAGAGCGGCCTGTCGGAGATCACCGGGTACGACCGCAAGACCGGCACCAAGAAGTGGACGCTGGACCTCCCCGGTCCGGTGTGCGCGGCGACCTCGTACGTCACCGCGGACAACAAGACGGCGATCGTCCACAAGCCGGCCATGCCGAGCAAGACGAACCCCCAGTCCTGCACCGAGGTCGCGGTGGTCGACCTGGCGGCCGGCACCAAGGTGTGGACCAAGACCGCCAAGTCCGGCACCATGCCGGTCAGCTTCAGCAACGTGACGATCGGCGGCGGCACCGTCGCGGCCGGCTCCACCAGCGGCGGCGCCGCCTGGGACCTCGCCACCGGTGACGAGCGCTGGGCGCCGAAGACGTCCGACTCCTGCTACGACGCCGGGTACGGCGGCGGCACCAAGCTGGTCGCGGTCCGCAAGTGCGGCTCGTACGACCAGCGTCAGCTGCACATCCAGAACGTCGACCCCAAGACGGGCGACATCCTCGCCGAGTACAAGATGGACGAGGGCATCGAGTACGCGGCCGTCGTCTCCACCGACCCGCTCGTCGTGGCCGCCGACGTCGGCGACAGCGCCGGCGACGGCAGCGGCATCTCCGACTTCTTCTCCATCGACAACAAGACCGGCAAGCTGCGCGCCCGCCTCTCCGCGCCGGGCGACGAGTTCGCGGCCCGCTGTGACGCCATCTACAAGGTGGAGAACTGCACGGGGGTCACGGTCGGCAACGACCGGCTGTACATCGCCACCGAGGAGCACGACAGCGGCGGCGACGGCTACAGCCAGACCAACGAGGTCGTCGCGTTCGACCTGGCCACCGGCAAGCAGACCGGCCAGCGGGCCGACGCCGGCGAGAACTACGAGATCTTCCCGCTGCGCATGGACGGCCCCAACGTCATCGCGTACAAGCGGCCGCCGTACGACAAGGGCGGGCAGATCGTCAGCATCGACGGCGAGTCCTTCAAGGAGACCGTCCTGATGGAGAACCCGTCGACGGAGGCGGTGCGCGACGTGGAGTCGCGGATGTCGCCGGACTACTCGGAGATCCAGTTCGGGCAGGGCGGGCTGTACATGTCCTCCGTGTACGCGAGTGACTTCACGAGCCGGGAGAAGGAGTATTCGGTGATCGCCTTCGGCACGGAGTGATCGTTCGCGGTTGCTCTGTGGCTGGGCTTGGTTCGGCTGGGCTTGGTTGGCTTGGTTCGGCTCGGCTTGGCTCGGCTTGGTTCGGCTTGGCTCGGCTTACGGCCCCGTCCCTGTTCAGGGACGGGGCCGTTCGCGTACCGCTCATCACACGCTCTTCGCCATCGAACACGAGAATTTCGGCGTTCCGGGGCGATTCTCGCCGGTAGGGGGAGCGCGACGTCGAACAAGCGTGTAGCTTCCGGGGGCATCCGGGGGTGTGTTGTCTGGGGGGATGGTTGTCCGATGGGAGTGCGGCTGATGGTGGTCGACGACCACCGACTGCTCGCCGAGGCGCTCGCCTCGGCGCTGAAGCTGCGAGGGCACAGGGTGCTGGCCGCGGCGGCGCCCGCGGCCGGGGCCGCGGACCTGGTGATCAGCAGGGCGCCGGAGGTCTGTCTGCTGGGGACGGCGGCGCCGGCGGAGGCCGGGACGTTCGACCCGGTGGTGAAGATCAAGCGGGAGCGGCCGCAGGTGGCGGTCGTGGTGCTTGGGCCGGTGCCGTCGCCGCGGGGGATCGCGGCGGCGTTCGCGGCGGGGGCGTCGGGGTACGTGCGGCACGACGAGCGGATCGAGGGGGTCGAGCGGGCGATGCTGAAGGCGCGGGCGGGGGAGGCGGCGGTCGCGCCTGCGCTGTTGCAGGGGGCGTTCGGGGAGCTGCTGAACCCTGCGGCTCAGCCGGACGACGAGGGCGCGAGGCTGCTGTCGATGCTGACGCCTCGGGAGGTGGAGGTGCTGGTGCGGGTCGCGGAGGGGGAGGACACGCGGCTGATCGCGGCGGGGATGGGGATCGCGCCGTCGACGGCGCGGACGCACGTGCAGAGGGTGCTGATGAAGCTGGGGGTGGGTTCGAGGCTGGAAGCGGCGGCCCTGGCGGCCCGCACGGGGTTGCTGGACCGGGCGTCGACGCGGACGTGACGCCTGCGTAGGCCTGCGGCGCGGGGGTCTGTTCGGTGGGGTTGAGGTCCGGTGGCCTCCCGGCGCCTGGTGGGGGCTGAGGTGTGGCGCCTGCGGCGCAGTCATCTGTTGGGTGGGGGTTGATGTAGCGCCAACGGTGGGGTGAGTGGTGCGGGGCCGCGGTGGGGGTGGTCGTCCTCGGTCTGGCGCGAGAGTGCGTCTCGGTAAGTGAAGGGCGCGGACGCGCCAGCCGCTGCGGGCGCCCACCCCCACCCCGTCCCCTCCCCGCCGCGGGCGCCTGCACGACACCGGTGGCGTGCGGTCACCCCTGCAACCCGCGGCTCGCGCCTGGGTGGCGGCCGCAACCCTCGCCAACTGCGGGCATTCGTGCCGCTGGGGCAGCACCGGTGGGCGCGGCGGCACCTCGTTGGCGACGAGGTGCGCCGACACCCCCCCGGGCCCGCACCCACGCCGGTGGCTGTTGTCCTCGCCGACTGCGAGCAGTCGTACGGCTGAGCGACGGGGGCACCCCCGGCGCTGGCGAGGCCGTCCTGCACCCACGCGGGTGCCCCCAATGCACACGGGGTGTGCAACCCCCGTACAGGAGACCGCACACCCCGTGTGGAAAAGCAGCGTGCGTCAAGAAGTGGACGCGTCCTCGTCAGGCGCCGCCGGTGGGGGTGGGGTCGGGCGGAGCCAGAGCCAGAGGAGGAACAGGAGGCCGAGGATCAGCATCCCCAGCCCCGTCCACAGGTTGATGTTGACCCCCTCCGCCTTGTCGATGTCGGCATCGGATGCCGTGAACCCGGCGATCATCACGATCACCCCGTACACCACGAACAACCCACCGATGATCCGCCGGATGTCGAACAACCGCGCGGCCGTGGCGGACTTGGTCTCCAGCTCGGTGATCTCCTTCTGGAGATCGTCCTCGGAGTAGTGATCGGACATGCTCTCTCAATCCTCCCGCGATCAGAACGAGAACGGGATGTAGCAGGCGGCAGCCAGAACCACCGCGCCCCAGCCCAGCAGCGCCGGCTTGCGGTACCACGCGTCGTCGCCCTCCGCGGGCGGCTCCGCCATGCCGGGCGAGCGGGTGCCGTAGACCAGCCCCTGCAGCTCGGCCTGCGGCTTCGGCGCCGTGAACAGCGACACCGCGACCATGACGACCGCGCCCGCGACGAAGCCCGCGATCGCGGAGACGAAGTTGGCGCCCTGGTCGGAGGGGATGTCGATGATGCCCTGCTTGTAGATCCAGAAGTAGTTCACCATCGCCGCGGTGGTGCCCGCGACCAGGCCCCAGAAGCCGGACTTCATGGACGCCCGCTTCCAGAACATGCCGATGATGAAGACGACGAACATCGGCACGTTGAAGAAGGAGAACAGCGTCTGCAGGTAGGCCATGATGTTCGAGAACGAGCTGGCCAGGAACGCCGTGCCGATGGACGCGAGCACGCCGACCGCGGTGATCAGACGGCCGAAGCGGACGTAGTAGGAGTCCTCGCGGCCCTTCACCACGTACTTCGCCCAGATGTCGGCGGTGAAGACGGTGTTGAAGGAGGAGACGTTCGCCGCCATGCCCGCCATGAACGCGGCCAGCAGTCCGGTCACGGCGATGCCGAGCACCCCGTTGGGCAGCAGTTGCTGCATCAGGTACGGGATGGCGTCGTTGTACTGCAGGTCCGAGCCGCTGGTGCCGATCTTGGGGACCAGCACGGCGGCGACCAGGCCGGGGATCATCACCAGGAAGACGATGAAGATCTTCGGGAACGCGGCGATCAGCGGGGTGCGCTGGGCCGCCGAGAGGTTCTTCGCGGACAGCGCGCGCTGCACCTCGGCGAAGTTGGTCGTCCAGTAGCCGAAGGAGAGGACGAAGCCGAGGCCGAGGACGATGGTCAGCCAGTTGGCGCCGAGGGGGTTGTCGCTGCCGATGCCGGTGCCGCCCCAGGCGGTGACGAAGTTGTCGCCGTGGGACGCGGTGAGCTTGTCGGTCAGGCCGTCCCAGCCGCCGACGCTCCTGAGGCCGAGCACGGTGATGGGGATGAGCGCGGCGAGGATGACGAAGAACTGCAGGACCTCGTTGTAGATCGCCGAGGACAGACCGCCCAGGGTGATGTAGGCGAGGACGAAGAAGCCGGCGACGACGATGGCCACCCACTGCGGCCAGCCGAGGAGCGCCTCGACGACGATCGCGAGGGCGTAGAGGTTGACGCCGGCGATGAGGATGGCGGCCGCGGCGAACAGGATCGAGCTGAGCAGGTGCGCCGCCTTGTCGAAGCGCATCAGCAGGAACTCGGGCACCGAGCGGACCTTGGAGCCGTAGTAGAACGGCATCATCACGAGACCCAGGAACACCATCGCGGGGATGGCGCCGATCCAGTACCAGTGCGTGGTGTAGACGCCGTACTGCGCGCTGTTGGCCGCCATGCCGAGGATCTCGGTGGCGCCGAGGTTGGCCGCGATGAACGCGAGTCCGGTCACCCCGGCGGGCAGGGAGCGCCCGGACAGGAAGAAGTCCAGGCTCGTCTTGACCGACCGGCGGGCGGCGAACCCGATGCCCAGCACGACGAGGAAGTAGATCCCGAGGATCGTGTAGTCCAGCCAGTTGGTGGGGAGCCGAAGCCCTGAGGCCAGATATGTGGGGGTATGCATACACACTCGCTTCGTTCGCGAACTGATCCGACGCGGAATCTACGCCTCCGTGTTCAGTTATTGAACACGTTCGTACACGTTCTTTGTTTGTTCGTGATGAGCGCCGCTGGTTGGTGGGTTGTGATGTGTTATGTTCGATTGTGTTGAGTGATCGGCGGGTGCGGAGGAGTGCCACAGTGAAGAAGACCTCGACCCGGCTGGCCGACGGACGTGAGCTCATCTACTACGACCTCGCCGACGACACCGTGCGCGACGCGGTCGACCGCCGCCCGCTGGACGCCACCGTGACCACGTCCGAGATCCGCCGCGACGAACTCCTGGGCGACTTCGTCGCCATCGCCTCGCACCGGCAGGGCCGCACGTATCACCCGCCGGCCGACGAGTGCCCGCTGTGCCCGTCGGAGGACGGCCGGCTGAGCGAGATCCCCGACTCGTCGTACGACGTGGTGGTCTTCGAGAACCGCTTCCCCTCGCTCGCCGGGGACTCCGGCCGCTGCGAGGTCGTCTGCTTCACCTCCGACCACAACGCCTCCTTCGCCTCGCTGAGCGAGCCGCAGGCGCGGCTGGTGCTGGACGCCTGGACGGACCGCACGTCCGAGCTGTCGCATCTGCCCTCCGTTGAACAGGTGTTCTGCTTCGAGAACCGGGGCGCCGAGATCGGGGTCACCCTCCAGCACCCCCACGGGCAGATCTACGCCTACCCCTTCACCACTCCCCGCACCGCCCTGATGCTGCGCCAGGTGGCGGCGCACAAGGAGGCGACGGGCGGGGAGAACCTGTTCGACGCCGTGGTCGAGCGGGAACGCGCCGCCGAGCGGGTCGTCCTGGAGGGTGAACACTGGGTGGCATTCGTGCCATACGCGGCGCACTGGCCGTACGAGGTCCACCTGTACCCCAAGCGCAGGGTGCCCGACCTGCTGGGACTCGACGAGGCGGCGCGCGCGGAGTTCCCCCGGGTGTACCTGGAACTGCTGCGGCGCTTCGACCGGATCTTCGGGGAGAACGAGCCGCCCACCCCGTACATCGCCGCCTGGCACCAGGCCCCTTTCGGCCCCCTGGACGACTTCGAGGGCGTCACCCGCGACGACTTCGCGCTGCACCTGGAGCTTTTCACCATCCGCCGTACGTCCGGCAAGCTTAAGTTCCTCGCGGGCTCCGAGTCCGGCATGAACGTGTTCATCAACGACGTGCCGCCGGAGCGCGCGGCCGAGCGACTGCGAGAGGTAGCGAGTTCATGAGCGGGAAGTACCTGGTCACCGGGGGCGCGGGTTACGTGGGCAGCGTCGTCGCCCAGCATCTGGTCGAGGCCGGGCACGAGGTCGTCGTGCTCGACAACCTCTCCACCGGCTTCCGTGAGGGCGTCCCCGCGGGCGCCGCGTTCGTCGAGGGCGACATCCGCGATGCCGCCAAGTGGCTGGACTCCTCGTACGACGGCGTGCTGCACTTCGCCGCCTTCTCCCAGGTCGGCGAGTCCGTGCAGAAGCCGGAGAAGTACTGGGACAACAACGTCGGCGGCACCATGGCGCTCCTCGGCGCCATGCGCGAGTCCGGAGTGCGCCGCCTGGTGTTCTCCTCCACGGCCGCCACGTACGGCGAGCCCGAGCAGGTCCCGATCCCGGAGACCGCCCCCACCCGCCCCACCAGCCCCTACGGCGCCTCCAAGCTCGCCGTCGACCACATGATCACCGGTGAGGCGCAGGCCCACGGGCTCGGCGCGGTCTCCCTGCGCTACTTCAACGTCGCCGGCGCCTACGGCGCGTACGGCGAGCGCCACGACCCCGAGTCGCACCTCATCCCCCTGGTCCTGCAGGTCGCCCAGGGCCGGCGTGAGGCGATCTCCGTCTACGGCGACGACTACCCGACGCCCGACGGCACCTGCGTGCGCGACTACATCCACGTCGCCGACCTGGCCGAGGCGCACCTGCTCGCGCTGAAGGCGGCCACGCCCGGCGAGCACCTGATCTGCAATCTCGGCAACGGCAACGGCTTCTCGGTCCGCGAGGTCATCGAGACCGTCCGCAAGGTCACCGGGCACCCGATCCCCGAGGTCGTCGCACCGCGCCGGGGCGGCGACCCCGCGGTCCTGGTCGCGTCCGCCGCCACGGCCCGCGAGAAGCTCGGCTGGAACCCGTCGCGCGCCGACCTCGAGGGGATCGTCGCGGACGCGTGGACGTTCGCGCAGCAGCGCGGCAACTAGAAGGCAACGAAGGGTCAGGGGTCAGGGCATGAGCGAGTCCAGCGCGGCCGCGGCGGAAGCCGTCGCCGCACGGTTCGAGGAGCTGTACGGGAGTGCGCCCGACGGGGTGTGGGCGGCCCCCGGCCGGGTCAACCTCATCGGCGAGCACACCGACTACAACGACGGCTTCGTCATGCCGTTCGCCCTGCCGCACACCGCCGTCGCCGCGGTGTCCCGGCGCGACGACGGCGTGCTGCGCCTGCACTCCGCCGACGTGGAGGGCCCGGTCGTCGAACTGGCGGCGGCCGACCTGACCCCCGAGTCCGACAAGCGCTGGACCGCCTACCCGGCGGGCGTGGTGTGGGCGCTGCGCGAGGCCGGACACGCGGTCACCGGCGCGGACGTCCACCTCGCGTCCACCGTCCCGTCCGGCGCCGGCCTGTCCTCCTCGGCCGCCCTGGAGGTCGTCCTCGCCCTCGCGCTGAACGACCTCTTCGGCCTCGGCCTGCGCGGCTGGCAGCTCGCCCGGCTGTCCCAGCGCGCGGAGAACGTCTACGTCGGCGCGCCCGTCGGCATCATGGACCAGACCGCGTCCGCCTGCTGCGAGGCCGGCCACGCCCTGTTCCTCGACACCCGCGACCTGTCCCAGCGTCAGATCCCCTTCGACCTGGCGGCCGAGGGTATGCGCCTGCTCGTCGTCGACACCCAGGTCAAGCACAGCCACAGCGAGGGCGAGTACGGCAGGCGCCGCGAGGGCTGCGAGAAGGGCGCGGCCCTGCTCGGCGTCGACGCCCTGCGGGACGTGCCGTACGAGGAGTTGGACGCGGCGCTGGCCCGCCTCGGCGACGACGAGGAGGTCCGCCGCCTGGTCCGTCACGTGGTGACCGAGGACCACCGCGTCGAGCAGGTCGTCTCCCTCCTGGAGTCGGGCGACACCCGCGCCATCGGCCCCCTCCTGGTCGAGGGCCACGCCTCCCTCCGCGACGACTTCCGCGTCTCGTGCCCGGAGCTGGACCTGGTCGTCGACACGGCGGTGTCGGCCGGCGCGCTGGGCGCCCGCATGACGGGCGGCGGCTTCGGAGGCTCGGCGATCGTGCTGGCGGAGGAGGCGGACGTCCCGGCGATCACCAAGGCGGTCGAGGAGGCCTTCGCGTCGGCGGGCCACAGGACGCCCCGCGTCTTCGAGGCGGTGCCGTCGGCGGGGGCCCGGCGGGTGCGGTAGTCGCCCGGTTGCGGCGCACGGCGACTGGATTGCCACCTTCCGTATATGGCTGAATACGGAAAGTGGCAATCCGTTGTGCTCCTCGTGGGCCGCGACGAAAGGGCACAGCCATGTATTCGGCCATCGCACTGGGCGTCTGCCTGGCGCTCGCCGCCCCGGCGGTGGGCGCCGGCGCGGCGCCCGCCGACCCCGTACCGACCGTCTTCTTCGGCGACTCCTACACCGCCAACTACGGCGTCCCGCCCCTCAGTGACAAGAGCCTCGAGGCGGCCTTCTGCTTCCGGTCGGCGGAGAACCACCCCGCCGTCGCCGCCCGGCGCCTCGCGGACAAGGGCGTCACGCTCGACATCCAGGCGGACGTCTCCTGCTCGGGAGCCCGCATCCACCACTTCTGGGAGAAGCAGGCACTGCCCCTCGGCAGCGGGGAGGTCCCGCCGCAGCAGGACGCGCTCACGAACGACACCCGCCTGGCCGTGGGCACGGTGGGCGGCAACACGCTGGGCTTCAACAGCGTCCTGAAACAGTGCTCGGCGGCGCTGCGAAACCAGTCCCTGCTGCCGGGAGAACCGGTGGCCCCGGCCGAACCGGCCTCCGTTTGCGGCGAGTTCTTCGAGTCGGGCGACGGAAAGCCGTGGCTGGACGGGCGATTCGCACAGGTCGAAGCGGACCTGAACCGGATGCTGGGCACCATCCGGAACCTCTCCCCGGAGGCGACCCCCGTCCTGGTCGGCTACCCCAGGCTCGTCCCCGAGGACACCACCAAGTGCCTGACCCCGGCCCCGGGGCAGACCCAACTGCCCCTCGCCGACATCCCCCAGGCCGCCATGCCGGTCCTGGACCGCATCCAGCAGCGACTGGACGAGGTGACGAAGAAGGCCGCCGCGGCCCACGACGCCGACTTCGTCGACCTCTACACCGACACCGCCGCCAACACGGCATGCGACGGCGCGGACCGGGCCATCGGCGGCCTGCTGGAGCACGCCCCGAACCAGCTGCCGTGGTACGCCCACCCCAACGAGAAAGGGCGCGACATCCAGGCGGCGAAGGCGGCCGAAAGGATCGAGGAGATCCTCAACCGGTGATCACACCAGCCTCTTCGTCAACGTGTACTCCGTGACCCCCGGCGGATAGTCGGGGATCACGCACACCACCTCGTACCCCCGCTTCCTGTAGAAGTCCGGGGCCTGGAAGTCCCATGTCTCCACGCGGGCGTGCGTGCAGGCGCGGTCGACGGAGGCGAGGCGTTCCGCCTCCGTCAGGAGTGTCGTGCCGAGGCCCGTGCCTCGGTGGACCGGGTCGACCCAGAGGTAGGTGACGTGGAGCCATGTCGTCCAGGTGTGGCCGACCAGGCCGCCCGCGAGGGCGCCGTTCGCGTCCGAAGCCCACACGTGCAAAGGGGATTCGCGCTCGGCCGGGGTTCCGCGGAGGGCGCGCAGGACCGGGGAGGCCGCCGTGTTGGTGTCCCGGAGCCGTCTGTGGAGCAGATCGCGTCGGGCCTTGTCGACTTCTGTCTCAAGACGAAACATGCGGCACACCATAAACGCGGAAGGCCGCAAGTTCTGCAAATCAGCTTCCGCTCCGGGCCCCCGCCCGTACTCTGATGCACAGCGCCGGTGGGGGCCGGCGTGCGTTCAGGGGGCGAGACAGCCGGGCACGGCGTCCGGGGCGGGGGTGGCGGTTGTCGCGTGGCGGCGGCCGTGCGGACGACGCCGGCCCGTCCCGCGTCCGGCGAGGAGAGCCACGGGGGCCTCGGCGCCGTGTCCGCGCCGGTGTCGTCCACCGGTGACGGGGTAGTCCCCTGCTCTGGGAAGAGCGTGGGGAAGGGGGTTACGTGGTTCGCATTCGAGTCCTGGTCGTCGACGACCATCGCATCTTCGCCGAGTCGCTGGCCGCGGCGCTGGCCGCGGAGCCCGACGTCGACGTGTCCGCGGCGGGCAGCGGCCCGGCCGCGCTGCGCTGTCTGGAGCGGGCGGCGGCCGAGGGGCGGCGGTTCGACGTCATGCTCGTCGACGCCGACCTGGGCGTCCCGGCGCCTGACGGACGCCCCGCCGTACCCGTGCAGGCCGTCGACGAGGACGGCGCCGTGGACGGCATCTCCCTGGTGGGCGGCGTGCGTTCCGCGCACCCGCAGGTGCGGGTCGTCGTGCTCGCCGAGAAGGACGACCCGGCACGCGCCGCCCTCGCCCTGCAGGCGGGCGCCTCCGGCTGGGTCGCCAAGGACTGCTCGCTGAGCCGGCTGCTCACCGTCATCCGCGGCGTGCTGCGCGACGAGACCCACCTGCCGCCCGCGCTGCTGACGGGCGTCCTGCGGGAGTTGACCGCCGCCCGGCGTCATCGCACGGAGAGCGAACGGCTCGTGGAGTCGCTCACCCCGCGCGAACGGGAGGTGCTGCGCTGCATGGTCGCGGGGCTGGGGCGCAAGGCGGTCGCCGAGCGGCTGTACCTGTCCCCGCACACCGTCCGCACCCATATGCAGAACGTCCTCGGCAAGCTGGGCGTGCACTCCACGCTGGCCGCCGTCGCCCTCGCCCGGCGGGCCGGGGTCGGGCCGGTGGACCTATCCGGGGACGTTGTCGAACGGGGCGGTCAACTGGCGTAGCAGCCCCGCCAGTTCCACCCGCTGGGCGCGCGTCAGCTCGCCGAGGATCGCCCGTTCCTGGGCGAGCAGACCGGCCAGCGCCTGGTCCGCGCGGTCCTTGCCCTCGTCGGTCAGCCGCACCAGCACACCGCGCCGGTCACTGGGGTCCGGCAACCGCTCCACCAGGCCCTTCTTGGTGAGCCGGTCGATGCGGTTGGTCATCGTGCCCGAGGTGACGAGCGTCTGCGTCAGCAGCTGCCCGGGGGAGAGCTGGTACGGGGTGCCCGCGCGGCGCAGCGCCGTCAGCACGTCGAACTCCCAGGACTCCAGACCGTGCTCCGTGAAGGCGAGGCGGCGTGCGCGGTCCAGGTGCCGGGCCAGTCTGCTGACCCGGCTGAGCACCTCGAGCGGTTCCACGTCGAGGTCCGGGCGCTCCCGGCGCCACGCTGCGACCAGCCGATCGACCTCGTCCTCCATAAGGATCAGTGTAGTGGTTGTGTCGATGTGAAGTCTCTTGATGTCAATCTTCTTGACGTCGAGAGGAATCGTGGGGACGCTGGAAGTACGCCGATCCGTGATCCCGGGAGGTCCCGTGTCCGCCGCAGCCGCCCGTCCCGTCTGGGACCCCGCCCAGTACCTGCGTCACGCCGGGCACCGCACCCGGCCCTTCACCGACCTGCTCGCCCGCGTCCCCGGCCTGCCCGGCGACCCGCCCCGCATCGCCGACCTCGGCTGCGGCGCCGGCAACGTCACCGCCCTCCTCGCCGGCCGCTGGCCCGCCGCCCGCATCACCGGCTACGACAACTCCCCGGAGATGCTCGACAAGGCCCGCGCCGACCACGAGGGCCCCACCGGCGGAGGCGGCCGGCTCGACTTCGCCCACGCCGACGTCCGCACCTGGACGCCGGAGGAGCCGTACGACCTGATCGTCAGCAACGCCACCCTGCAGTGGGTGCCCGGGCACACGGAGCGGTTCCGCGACTGGACCGACGGGCTCGTGCCCGGCGGGGTCCTCGCCTTCCAGGTGCCCGGCAACTTCGGCGCCCCCAGCCACACCCTGATGCGCGACCTCGCCGCCTCACCACGGTGGCGTGACCGCCTGTCCGGGGTGCTGCGCCACGAGGACGCCGTCCTGCCGCCCGAGGGATACCTGGACCGCCTGGCCGCCCTCGGCTGCGCCGTGGACGCCTGGGAGACGACATACGTCCATCTGCTGACGGGGCAGGACCCCGTCCTCGACTGGGTGAAGGGCACCGGGCTGCGGCCCGTCCTCACCGCCCTCGACGACGACCCCGCGGCCCGCGAGGAGTTCCTCGCCGAGTACCGCGCCGCCCTGCGCGAGGCCTACCCGGCCACCGCGCACGGCACCCCGTTCCGCTTCCGCCGCGTGTTCGCCGTCGCCGTCAGGGAGGCATGATTCAGGGGGTGCGGCCCAGGTGGGTGACGAGGATGTGGATCACCTCGTCGTCGATGACGTAGAGCACCCGGTAGTCGCCGACGCGCAGTCGGCGCGCTGTCGGTCCGTAGGCGACGGAGTGGGCGGGCCGGGGCTGCTTCGCCAGGGTGTCGACGGCCTCGTAGACAGCGGCCGGCCCTGCCGGGTCGTCGCGGAGGAACCGTACGGCCGCGTCCGTGGCCTTGGGCTCCCAGATGATGCGATAGGTCACGGGCGCAGCCCCAGCATGCGTCCGACCTCTTCGTGCGGGATGCCTTCGCCGAGGAGGCCCGCAGCCTTGCGGCGCTCGTAGTCGGCGACCGCCAACGCGTCTTCCAGATCCTCTATGACCTGCGGCGACACGAGAAGCGCGGCCACGTGCCCGTGATCCGTGAGGGCGATGGTCTCGCGGCCGTGGGCTGCGCGACGCACGAGGTCGCCGAGCTGGGCACGGGCTGCGCTGATCGTGATCTCAGTCATGCACACATGATTGCACAAGGTTAATCTAGTGCGCTGTAGTGTCAGCTCTTCCGGTGGCCTATCAGGCGCGGCTTCGGCTCCAGGCCGTCCAGGCCGTGCCACGCCAGGTTCACCAGATGGGCGGCCACCTCCGCCTTCTTCGGCTTGCGCACGTCCAGCCACCACTGGCCGGTCAGCGCCACCATCCCCACCAGCGCCTGCGCGTACAGCGGGGCCAGCTTCGGGTCGAAGCCGCGCGACTTGAACTCGCGGCCCAGGATGTCCTCCACCTGGGTGGCGATGTCCGAGATCAGCGACGCGAACGACCCCGTCGACTGGGGGATGGGGGAGTCACGGACCAGGATGCGGAACCCGTCCGTGTACTCCTCGATGTAGTCCAGCAGCGCGAACGCCGCCTGCTCGCACAGCTCCCGCGGGTGACCGGCCGTCAGCGAGCCGGTCACCATGTCCAGCAGCCGCCGCATCTCCCGGTCCACCACGACCGCGTACAGCCCCTCCTTGCCGCCGAAGTGTTCGTACACCACGGGTTTGGAGACCCCGGCCTTCGCCGCGATCTCCTCCACCGACGTGCCCTCGAACCCCTTCGCCGCGAAGAGGGTGCGGCCGATCTCCAGCAGCTGCTGGCGGCGCTCGGCACCGGTCATCCGGGTGCGGCGCGCACGCCGCGGCTTGTCATTGCTTGGGGTGCTGGAGTCGGTCGCCACGGCGACCATCATGCCGCCTTCGCGGGTTCCTTCCCGCGCCGGGCGGCGCCATCCGTGGTCACACGGCGCGAATCGATACGCGAGCGTGACGGCCACCGCACGTCGGACGCCCAGCCCAGCTGCTCGAACCAGCGGATCAGCCGCGCCGAGGAGTCCACCTGCCAGCGCTCCACACCGTGCCGCGCGGACGTCGGATCGGCGTGGTGCAGGTTGTGCCAGGACTCACCGCACGACAGCACCGCCAGCCACCACACGTTGCCCGAACGGTCCCGCGACTTGAACGGACGCTTCCCGACCGCGTGGCAGATCGAGTTGATCGACCACGTCACATGGTGCAGCAGAGCCACCCGGACGAGTGAACCCCAGAAGAAGCCGGTGAACGCGCCCCACCACGACATCGTCACCAGACCGCCGATCAGCGCGGGCAGCGCCAGCGACAGCGCCGTCCACAGCACGAACAGCCGGGAGATCCGCCGCATCGTCGGATCCTTGATCAGATCCGGCGCGTACTTGTCCTGCGGCGTCTGCTCCTCGTCGAACATCCACCCGATGTGCGCCCACCACAGGCCCTTCATCAGCGCCGGGACCGACTCCCCGTACCGCCACGGCGAATGCGGGTCGCCCTCCGCGTCGGAGAACTTGTGATGCTTGCGGTGGTCGGCCACCCAGCGCACCAGCGGCCCCTCGACCGCCATCGAACCGGCGATCGCCAGCGCGATCTTCAGCGGCCGCTTCGCCTTGAACGAGCCGTGCGTGAAGTGACGGTGGAAGCCGATGGTGATGCCGTGGCATCCCAGGAAGTAGAAGAAGACCAGCAGGCCGAGGTCCAGCCAGCTCACCCCCCAGCCCCACGCCAGCGGCACGGCCGCCAGCAGCGCGAGGAAGGGGACGACGATGAAGGCGAGCAGCGTGATCTGCTCGATGGACCGTTTCCGCTCCCCGCCCAGCGTGGCGGAGGGAGCGGTGTCGTCGGACCGGGACTGCTGCGTGGCTTCGTCGAGCACGTCGGAGGTTGAGGTCATGCGTTCCCCTGTGGGGTATGTGGACTGAGGGAAGGTGCCGGGCCGCCGGAACCGCATCGCTTTCCTACGGTCCCGTAACCTACGGCATCGTAAGTATGGCAGTGCGTCGCCCCGCGGCAAGAGCCCGTGGGCCAGCGCGTCCGGCTCGACACCTATCCTTGGAAGTCGGTCGGACAGCGCGGTCCGCTCTGATTTCTTCCCGGACGTCCGGCCCGCAAGCGGCGCACGCCGCGCGAGACGCTCGTCCGGGTTCCCTCCCAGACGAGCTTCCAACACTGCAAGGAGCCGCACCTGTGAGCAGTGCCGACGACCAGACCACCACGACGAGCGCCGAACTGCGTGCCGACATCCGCCGATTGGGCGACCTCCTCGGAGAGACGCTCGTCCGGCAGGAGGGCCCGGAGCTCCTCGAGCTCGTCGAAAAGGTCCGCCGCCTCACGCGCGAGGACGGCGAGGCCGCCGCCGAGCTGCTGCGCGGCACCGAGCTGGAGACGGCCGCCAAGCTGGTGCGCGCCTTCTCCACCTACTTCCACCTGGCCAACGTCACCGAACAGGTGCACCGCGGACGCGAACTCGCCGCCCGCCGCGCCGCCGAGGGCGGCCTGCTCTCCCGCACCGCCGACCGGCTCAAGGACGCCGACCCCGAGCACCTGCGGCAGACCGTGCGGCATCTCAACGTGCGGCCCGTCTTCACCGCCCACCCCACCGAGGCCGCCCGCCGCTCCGTCCTCAACAAGCTCCGCCGCATCGCCGCCCTCCTCGAGACCCCCGTCCTGGCCACCGACCGGCGCCGCCTCGACACCCGCCTGGCCGAGAACATCGACCTCGTCTGGCAGACGGACGAACTGCGCGTGGTGCGCCCCGAGCCCGCCGACGAGGCCCGCAACGCCATCTACTACCTCGACGAGCTGCACGCCGGCGCCGTCGGCGACGTCCTGGAGGACCTCACCGCCGAACTGGAACGCGTCGGCGTCCACCTCCCCGACGACACCCGCCCCCTGACCTTCGGCACCTGGATCGGCGGCGACCGCGACGGCAACCCCAACGTCACCCCCCAGGTCACCTGGGACGTCCTGATCCTCCAGCACGAGCACGGCATCAACGACGCTCTGGAGATGATCGACGAGCTGCGCGGCTTCCTCTCCAACTCCATCCGCTACACCGGAGCCACCGAGGAACTGCTCACCTCCCTCCAGGCCGACCTCGAGGCGCTCCCCGAGATCAGCCCCCGCTACAAGCGGCTCAACGCCGAGGAGCCCTACCGGCTCAAGGCCACCTGCATCCGGCAGAAGCTGGAGAACACCAAGCTCCGCCTCGCCAAGGGCACCCCGCACCAGCCCGGCCGCGACTACCTCGGCACCAGCGAGCTCATCGCCGACCTGCGGATCATCCAGGCGTCCCTGCGCGAACACCGCGGCGGCCTCTTCGCCGACGGACGCCTCGCCCGCACCATCCGCACCCTCGCCGCGTTCGGCCTCCAGCTCGCCACCATGGACGTCCGCGAGCACGCCGACGCCCACCACCACGCCCTCGGCCAGCTCTTCGACCGGCTCGGCGAGGAGTCCTGGCGCTACGCCGACATGCCCCGCGAGTACCGCTCCAAGCTCCTCGCCAAGGAACTGCGCTCCCGCCGCCCCCTCGCCCCCACCCCGGCGCCCGTCGACGAGGCCGGCGAGAAGACCCTCGGCGTCTTCCAGACCGTCAAGCGCGCCCTGGAGGTCTTCGGACCCGAGGTCATCGAGTCGTACATCATCTCCATGTGCCAGGGCGCCGACGACGTGTTCGCCGCCGCCGTCCTCGCCCGCGAGGCCGGCCTGATCGACCTGCACGCCGGCTGGGCCAAGATCGGCATCGTGCCGCTCCTGGAGACCACCGACGAGCTCAAGGCCGCCGACACCATCCTGGAGGACATGCTCTCCGACCCGTCCTACCGGCGCCTCGTCGCGCTCAGGGGCGACGTCCAGGAAGTCATGCTCGGCTACTCCGACTCCTCCAAGTTCGGCGGCATCACCACCAGCCAGTGGGAGATCCACCGCGCCCAGCGCCGGCTCCGCGACGTCGCCCACCGCTACGGCGTCCGCCTGCGCCTCTTCCACGGCCGAGGCGGCACCGTCGGCCGCGGCGGCGGCCCCACCCACGACGCGATCCTCGCCCAGCCCTGGGGCACCCTCGAGGGCGAGATCAAGGTCACCGAGCAGGGCGAGGTCATCTCCGACAAGTACCTCATCCCGTCCCTCGCCCGCGAGAACCTCGAACTGACCGTCGCCGCCACCCTGCAGGCCTCCGCCCTGCACACCGCGCCCCGCCAGTCCGTCGAGGCCCTCGCCCGCTGGGACGCCGCCATGGACGTCGTCTCCGACGCCGCCCACGCCGCCTACCGGTCCTTCGTCGAAGACCCCGACCTGCCGACGTACTTCCTCGCCTCCACCCCCGTCGACCAGCTCGCCGAACTGCACCTGGGCTCGCGGCCCTCCCGCCGCCCCGGCTCCGGCGTCTCCCTCGACGGCCTGCGCGCCATCCCATGGGTGTTCGGCTGGACCCAGTCCCGGCAGATCGTCCCCGGCTGGTTCGGCGTCGGCTCCGGCCTCAAGGCGCTGCGCGAGGCCGGCCTCGACACCGTGCTCGACGAGATGTACGAGCAGTGGCACTTCTTCCGCAACTTCATCTCCAACGTGGAGATGACCCTCGCCAAGACGGACCTGCGGATCGCCCAGCACTACGTCGACACCCTCGTCCCCGACGAGCTCAAGCACGTCTTCGACACCATCAAGGCCGAGCACGACCTCACCGTCACCGAGGTGCTGCGCGTCACCGGCGAGCAGGAACTGCTGGACGCCGACCCCGTCCTCAAGCAGACCTTCGCCATCCGCGACGCCTACCTGGACCCGATCTCCTACCTCCAGGTCGCCCTGCTCAAGCGCCAGCGCGAAGCGGCCGCCGCCGGCGACCAGCCCGACCCGCTGCTCGCCCGCGCCCTGCTGCTCACCGTCAACGGCGTCGCCGCGGGCCTGCGCAACACCGGCTGACCCCCGGAACACGACGAAGGGGCGGCGCCCTCCGGATCCTCACGACCCGGAGGGCACCGCCCCTTGCACGTCCAGAACTACAGCGCCACGAACGCCGCCGTCAGCAGCCCCGCGCCCGCCAGCGCCATCACCCACCCCAGCCGCGTCCGCAGCAGACCGCCCGCCACCACCACCGACGCCAGCAGCAGCGCGCCCCCGAGCGGCACCCACGCGTACAGCACCCCGGCAGGACCCGAGCGCACCGCCTCCCGGCCGCCCGGCTTCAGCACCACCGTGTAGGTGCGGCCCCTCTCCACGGCCACCGTGTCGTCCAGCACCACCCTCTCGCGCGGCTGCGCCCCCGGCGACAGCGGCCGGAACGGACCCTCGCAGGCGTCCTCGGCGCACCGCGTCACCTCGACGGTGCCGCGCTCACGGCCCTTGGTCAGCATCACGTGCTGCGCCGTCCCCCACGACGCCCACACACCGGCGATCAGGATCAGCACGGCGACTGCGCCCATCGCCGTGAACCGGCCGAAGCGCAGCGCGGAGGAACCGCGCGAGGAACGGACAGCGGAAGGCATGGCCGCGATCTTTGGCCATGACCTCGCGCCCGGTCAACTCCCGCGGGCGGCTCCTGGGGACATGTCGGCCGAAGTCGCCTTCGGCCGCGTATCAGGAGTTGTAGGCGCTCTGCGCCCGCTCCAGACCCTCCGTCACCAGGCACTCCACCGCGTCCGCCGCCCGGTCCACGAAGTAGTCCAGCTCCTTGCGCTCCGCCGACGAGAAGTCCTTCAGCACGTAGTCCGCCACCGGCATCCGCCCCGGCGGCCGCCCGATCCCGAACCGCACCCGGTGGTAGTCACGGCCGAACGCGCCCGTCAGCGACTTCAGACCGTTGTGCCCGTTGTCCCCGCCGCCCAGCTTCAGCCGCAGCGTCCCGTAGTCGATGTCCAGCTCGTCATGGACCGCCACCACCCGCTGCGGCGGCACCTTGTAGAACTCCCGCAGCGCGTTCACCGGCCCGCCCGACAGGTTCATGTACGACATCGGCTTCACCAGCACCACCCGGCGGCTCCCCGGCCCCGGAGGACCGATCCGGCCCTCCACCACCTGAGCCTGCGCCTTCGCCGCCCGCTTGAACCGGCCGCCCATCCGCTCCGCCAGCAGATCCACGACCATGAACCCCACGTTGTGCCGGTTCATCGCGTACCCCGGCCCCGGATTGCCCAGCCCGGCGATCAGCCAGGGGCCCGCCGCGTCCTCCGTCACGCCCACGCTTCCTCCCACATACGCGTCGGCCGCCGCCCCGCACGGGAGCAGCGGCCGACGTTACGACTGGATCCGAAAGGCTCAGGCCTCGGCGGCCTCTTCGCCCTCCTCGGCGCCCTCGGGCGCCTCCTCCGCCTGCGCGGCCAGGACCTGCAGCACCACGGCGTCCTCCTCGACCGCGAGGGTGACACCGCTGGGGAGCTTGATGTCCTTGGCGAGGACGGAAGCGCCGGCCTCCAGGCCCTCGACGGAGACGGTCACGCTCTCCGGGATGTGCGTGGCCTCGGCCTCGACCGGCAGCGCGTCCAGGACGTGCTCCAGCAGGTTGCCGCCCGGGGCCAGCTCGCCCTCGGCGTGCACCGGGATCTCGACCTGGACCTTCTCGCCGCGCTTCACCAGCTGCAGGTCGACGTGCTCGAGGAAGCCCTTCAGCGGGTCACGCTGGACAGCCTTCGGAATGGCCAGCTCGTTGGACTTGCCGTCGATGTCCAGCGCGATCAGGACGTTCGGCGTACGCAGGGCGAGCAGCAGCTCGTGACCCGGGAAGGTCAGGTGGATCGGGTCGGAACCGTGACCGTACAGAACACCGGGAACCTTGTCGGCACGACGGATACGGCGGGCGGCACCCTTGCCGAACTCGGTGCGCGTCTCGGCGGCGATCTTCACCTCGGACATGATCACTCCTCATAGTCAGAAACGGACGTGGTCACCCGGCCACGAACGGCCTGCTACGAAGAGCGCGTCGATAACGGACCGCCGTACGACAACTTCCGAAGAAGCGGTACGGCCTCCCTCGCCGAGCAACTCGTGCAGTTTACCCGGGCCAGGAGGCCGCACCCAAAACGATCACCGGCAGCCGAACAGATGTCGGACTGCAGAACCCTTACTGCTCGTCGAACAGGCTCGTCACCGAACCGTCCTCGAACACCTCACGCGCCGCACGCGCGATCGTCGGCGCGATCGACAGCACCGTGATCTTGTCCAGACTCTCGCTCAGCTCACCCGGCGTCGGCAGCGTGTTCGTCAGCACGAACTCACTCACCTTCGAATTCTTCAGACGGTCCGCCGCCGGACCCGACAGCACACCGTGCGTCGCTGTCACGATCACGTCCTCCGCACCGTGCGCGAACAATGCGTCCGCCGCGGCGCAGATCGTGCCACCGGTGTCGATCATGTCGTCCACCAGCACACACACGCGGCCCTTCACCTCACCGACCACCTCGTGCACCGTGACCTGATTCGCCACGTCCTTGTCCCGGCGCTTGTGCACGATCGCCAGCGGCGCGCCCAGCCGGTCGCACCAGCGGTCCGCCACCCGCACACGGCCGGCGTCCGGGGACACCACCGTCAGCTTCGAGCGGTCCACCTTCGCGCCCACGTAGTCCGCCAGCAGCGGCAGCGCGAACAGGTGGTCCACCGGGCCGTCGAAGAAGCCCTGGATCTGGTCCGTGTGCAGGTCCACCGTCAGCAGACGGTCCGCACCCGCCGTCTTCATCAGATCGGCGATCAGACGCGCCGAGATGGGCTCACGGCCACGGTGCTTCTTGTCCTGCCGGGCGTACCCGTAGAACGGCACGATCACCGTGATCGAACGGGCCGACGCACGCTTCAACGCGTCGATCATGATCAACTGCTCCATGATCCACTTGTTGATCGGCGCCGTATGGCTCTGGATCAGGAAACAGTCGGCGCCACGGGCCGACTCCTGATACCGGACGTAGATCTCGCCGTTCGCGAAGTCGAAGGCCTTCGTCGGGACGACCCCGACACCCAACTGCTGGGCGACCTCCTCGGCAAGCTCGGGGTGGGCGCGGCCGGAGAAGAACATCATCTTCTTCTCGCCGGTCGTCTTGATCCCGGTCACAGCACTGTCTCCTCAGAGGTGTCTCAGCTGGTGGGGTGCGCGTTTCCGCACCTCTCACGGTACGCCGTCCCGGACGGGACGCTCTCCGGTCAGTCCTCGCCGGCCGGCTCCCGCGACGCCGCCTCCGCGGCCTTCGCGGCAGCACTCCCCGGACGCTTACGAGCCACCCAGCCCTCGATATTGCGCTGCTGACCACGGGCCACCGCCAGGGAACCAGGCGGCACATCCTTCGTGATCACCGAGCCCGCAGCCGTGTAAGCACCGTCTCCGACCGTGACAGGAGCAACAAACATGTTGTCCGACCCCGTCCGGCAGTGCGACCCGACCGTCGTGTGATGTTTGTCCTGTCCGTCGTAATTGACGAACACACTCGCCGCACCGATGTTCGAGTACTCGCCGATCGTCGCATCCCCCACATACGACAGATGCGGAACCTTCGACCCCTCACCGATCGACGCGTTCTTCGTCTCCACGTACGTACCGATCTTGCCCTTACGCGCCAGCCGCGTCCCCGGACGCAGATACGCGAACGGACCCACCGACGCCTCCGGACCCACCTCGGCACCCACGGCCACCGTGTTGTCCACACGCGCCCCCGCACCCACCCGGGTATCCGTCAGCCGCGTGTTCGGACCCACCTCGCAGCCCTCACCCAAATGCGTCGCACCCTGCAACTGCGTCCCCGGATGCACCAGCGCGTCCCGCTCGAACGTCACCGTCACATCCACCCACGTCGACGCCGGATCCACCACCGTCACGCCCGACAGCATCGCCGCCGTCACCAGCCGGTCGTTCAGAATCCGCCGCGCCTCGGACAACTGCACACGATTGTTGATCCCCGCGATCTCCCGGTGATCCCCCGCCACCGACGCACCCACCCGGTGCCCCGCCTCACGCAGGATCCCCAGCACGTCCGTCAGGTACTCCTCGCCCTGACTGTTGTCCGTACGCACCTTCTTCAGCGCATCCGCCAGCAGCGCACCGTCGAACGCGAACACACCCGAGTTGATCTCCCGGATCGCCCGCACCTCGTCCGACGCGTCCTTGTGCTCCACGATCGCCGTCACCGCGCCCGAACCGTCCCGGACGATCCGGCCGTACCCGGTCGCGTCCGGCACCTCCGCCGTCAGCACCGTCACCGCATTGCCGTCCGCCACATGCGTCTCGGACAGCCGGCGCAGCGTCTCACCGGTCAGCAGCGGGGTGTCGCCGCACACCACGACCACGGTCCCGTCCACGGCACCGCCCAGCTCCTCCAGACCCATCCGCACGGCGTGCCCCGTGCCGTTCTGCTCCGCCTGCACGGCGGTCCGCACGTCGGGGGCGACCTCGGCGAGATGCGCGGTCACCTGCTCACGGGCGTGACCCACGACGACGACGAGATGCGCCGGGTCCAGCTCACCGGCGGCGGCGAGCACATGACCCACCAGGGAACGACCACAGATCTCGTGCAGGACCTTGGGTGTGGCCGACTTCATACGGGTGCCCTCACCCGCTGCGAGAACGACGACGGCTGCCGGGCGATTGGCGCTCACGGGATGCCCTTCGGCTGTGTTGGAGGTGGGGGGATGGACATCCGCAGGATACCGGGGCGTTTCCGGGCCGACATGGGCGCGGGTCCTGACCGGTAGCGGTCAGGACCCGAACTGAGGATGTGCTCCCGGGGGAGGACTCGAACCCCCATGATCAGAGCCAAAATCTGACGTCTTGCCCTTAGACGACCCGGGATTACCCTTATGTCCGATTTCGCGCATCGGACGAGGTGGCAGCCCCTACTATGCCGTACCACCAGCCTTCGATGCGACGGTACAGGTCGGCTCCGTTCCTCACGTCCACGCGGAGGCATCCCCGGTACGTGTCACCGGTGTTCTTCCGGTTCGTCGCCGGGTTGTGCCTCTTGAGCGTCGTCTTCAGGAAGCCGGTCCGGCCCACGCCCACATGGTCGGCCCAGAACTGTTCGGCGCCCTGTACGTCGGCATTCTCGTGAATGTGTACGGCGAACCTGATCTGAGCCGGGTCCACGTCGAGCAGGCGCAGCCAGGCCAGGAAAACCGAGATCATGTCCGGGTCGCTGTTGACGAAGGTGACGCGCTCCTGCGGGTTGTGCGGCTTTCGCTTCGAGCCCTCGGCCCAGTAGAGGCCCACCCCGAGCAGGAACAGTTCGCGGTCCGTCATTGAGCCGATCTCGTTCGTCGCAGCCGCGCGGGTCCGCTGCCGCTCCTCCTCGCGGAGTCGCAGCTTCGCCTCCCAGCCCCGCCGGGCGATGGCCGCAGCCTCCTCGCGGCTGCGTTTCCGATCCGGCCTGGGAAGATCCCGCACCCACAACGAGATCGAGCTCTTGGAGCAGCCCAGCTCGACCTGGATCTGGTCGTAGGTCCAGCCCTGGAGGCGGAGCTCGCGGGCCCGCGCCCGCAGGTCGTCCTTGGCGTTGGGGCGCCGGGTCCAGTCCGGGGCGGGTTCGCCCTGGAGGAGGCGGTTGAGGATGTCGTTGTTGTCGACGTGGAGCCGGTCGCGGATCTGGCGTCGGCTGAGTCCCTCGCGCCGGAGGGCGACGGCCTGTTCGCGCAGGCCTTCGAAGTCGGCGTATTTGCCGGTCGGATGTGCCATGGGCATACCGTCCGGCCGGAATGGAGGGTTCCCGGGTCGAACGGTGCGCGATTCAGCAGTTCGAGGGATTGTGGGGCGTATCGCGGCTGATCGGTCGGTCGGTGTGGTCCGGGGTTGAGGTGAAAACTCCCCGGAAAACGGACGGGGAGCGCCTTTAGGCTGGGGGGCATGACCGCGACGGGGGAAGAGCATGTGACGGCCCGGGGAGGGCCCTGGTGGTGGGAGCGGCGGCGGAGTGCCGTGCTCGATGTGGGGCTTGCGGCGGCCTCCGCGCTGGAGTGCGGGGTCGAGGGGGTTCCGTTCGCGTGGGAGGCGGGGATCCCGGTCGCCGTGGGGGTGGTGTTCGGGCTGGCCGCGGGGTCGGTGCTGCTGGTGCGGCGGCGGTGGCCGATCGCGGTGGTGCTGGTGGCGATCGCGGTGACGCCGGCCGCGATGGGGTTCCTGCTGGGGATCGTGGGGCTGTATTCGCTGGCTGCGTCGGATCTGCCGCGCCGGATCATCGGTTCGCTGGCGGGTATGCAGATGGTCGGTGTGCTGATCGTGATGTTCGTGCGGATGCGGCAGGACATCGCGCGCGGGGACGTGGACGTCGGTGACTGGCTGGTGCCGTTCGCGTCGGTGACGACGGCGCTGGGTGTGACGGCTCCGCCGGTGCTGCTGGGTTTGTACGTGGGGGCGCGGCGGCGGCTGATGGAGAGTCTGCGGGAGCGGGCGGACAGTCTGGAGCGGGAGCTTCAGTTGCTGGCGGAGCGTGCGGAGGAGCGCGCGGAGTGGGCGCGTAACGAGGAGCGGACGCGGATCGCGCGTGAGATGCACGACGTGGTGGCGCACCGGGTGTCGTTGATGGTGGTGCACGCGGCGGCGTTGCAGGCGGTGGCGCGGAAGGATCCGGAGAAGGCGGTGAGGAACGCGGCGCTGGTGGGGGACATGGGCCGGCAGGCGTTGACGGAGTTGCGGGAGATGCTCGGGGTGCTGCGTGCGGGCGGGGACGCGGTGCGGTCTCGGGCGGAGGGTGCGTCGGTGCCGTTGGCGGCGGTGGGTGCGGCGGCTGCTGCGGCGGCGTCGCGGGTGGCGGTGGAGGAGCCGGCGGAGGGTCCTTCGCTGGCGGAGATCGACGAGTTGGTGGGGCAGTCGGCGGCGGCGGGGATGGTGGTGGATCTGTCGGTGGAGGGGGAGTGCCGCTCGTATGCGCCGGAGGTGGAGGCGACGGCGTACCGGGTGGTGCAGGAGGCGTTGACGAACGTGCACAAGCATGCGGCGGGTGCGAAGACGTATGTGCGGCTGGCGCATCGGGTGTCGGAGATCGCGATGCAGGTGGAGAACGAGCCGCCGTCGGGCGTGGGTTCGTCGGCGGGGCTGCCTTCGGGGGGGAACGGTCTGGTGGGGATGCGGGAGCGGGTGTCGGCGTTGGGCGGGGTGTTCGTGTCGGGGCCGACGGATGCGGGGGGTTTCCGGGTGTCGGCGGTGATCCCGGCGTCGTAGGTCCCGGCGTCGTAGGTCCCGGCCTCGTGGATCGCGGCGTCGTGGGGCCGGGGGCCGCTCCTGGTCAGCCGGTGGTGAGGCGTTGGGGCTGGATGCCGGAGATGAGGGTGGCGAGGGCGTGGTCGATGTCGGGGCCGAGGTACCAGTCGCCGGTGTGGTCGAGGGCGTAGACGCGGCCTTGTGTGTCGATGGCGAGGAGTGCCTGGGTGTCGGTCTCGGTGCCGAGGGGGCAGACCTCGGTGTCGAGGGCGCGGCCGAGGTCGCCGAGGGTGCGGGCGAGGTGGAGGCCGTGGAGGGGGTCGATGTGGACCGGGGTGGGGGCGATCTGGCGGCCGGGTCCGGTGGGCCGGATGTGGAGTCCGCCGAATTCGGCCCAGGCTTCGACGGCGGCGGGGAAGACGGTGTGGCGGTGTCCGGCGGGGGAGGTGTGGTCGCGGAGGGTGTCGGCCCAGATCTCGGCCTGTTTGATGTCCCAGCGGCCGGGCTGCCAGCCGGCGGCGCGCAGTGCGGCGTCGACGGGCACGGCGAAGCGGGTGGTGGAGGTGCGGTCGGTGTGCATCTGCTCTTCGTTCGTCGAGGTCGTGTGGTGGTGCGGGGGTGGTTCAGCCGTTGGTGGCGGCGGGGTCGACCGTGCGGACGCCGAAGTGGGCGGTGAGGGCGGTGCAGGCGCGGCAGGGGGCGGCGTAGCTGCCGTGGAGGGGGTCGCCGTCCTCGCGGATGCGGCGGGTGGTGAGTTTGGCGTGTTTGAGGGCTTTGCGGGCCTCGCCGTTGGTCATGGGTTTGCGGGCGGCTCTTTTGCTGCGGGCGGCGTCGGCGGTGGCGATGTGCCGGGAGATGAGGATGGTTTCGGCGCAGCGTCCGGTGAAGCGGTCGCGCTGGTCGCTGGTGAGGGTGTCGAGGAAGTCCTGGACGAGGGGGTGCAGTGCGGGGGGTGTGTCGCCGCGGCCGGCGGTGCCGGTGAGGGTGGCGCCGCGGACGGAGAGGGCGGCGGCGATGGTGGGGAGGATGCCGTCGCGGCGGTGCCGGAGGGCGGGTGCGGGGGTGGTGTCGGTGGCGCTCCAGCCGACGCGGGGGTCGCCGGAGCGGGGGTCGCCGGTTGGTCCGGTGTGCGTCCCCGTCTGCGTCGCGTTCATGATCGTCATCCCCTCCCGAGCATCCCCCCGGTGGTCACAGAGTGCCAAATCGCGTGGCAGCTGGGGAAGCTGGGGCGGGGCGACACGCCAGGGCGGGGGCGGGCTGTCACGGCAGGGTGACGTGGGGTCACGGAAGCGGAGGGCCTGGTGACCGTGCCCGGTGACCGGTGGGGGTGTACCGCATAGGCTGTCGGCACCGCGATCCGGCGGTGTTCCGTGCGCGGGCGCCGAGGGGTCGTGGCACCAGAAGCAGTCGAGACAGACGTGACAGTCGAATACGGTCCGTGACGGCCCCGGTGGCGGGGCGGGGCGGGTCGTACAGAGTGCCGCAGGGGGCAACCGCCATGACGACAGGTCGGCTGGGGCAGACCGCCGCGCCGCCGAACGCGGCCTATGCCGGGCAGGTCGTGCACTTCCCGGATCCGGTGCGGGCGGCCCGTCACCCGAGAGGGGTGCGGGTGGACGAGCGCGGTTACCCCGACTTCTCGCCCTATGCGCGTGCTGCCGCGGAGATCGCGGATCCGCCGGAGGGTTTCGGTGTGGACGAGCTGCGGCTGACGGACTATGTGTCGGCGAACGCGGCGCTGGCGGCGACGGGTCACGAGTTGTGGGACACGGTGCCGGCGGTGGCGACGCCGCACGGCTGGACGTGGCATCACGTGGCGGGGACGCGGCGTCTGGAGCTGGTGCCGGTCGAGGTGAAGGCGTTGCTGCGGCATCACGGTGGTGTGGCGACGGCGGCGGTGGACCATGCGAAGCGGGGCACGCGGCCGTTGCAGGAGACGCGTCCGGCGCACTTCGGGCTGCCGAAGTCGGGTGTGGCGGTGACGGAGTCGCAGGTGCTGGGTGTGGAGGAGGATCTCGGGTACCGGCTGCCGGGCGCGTACCGGTCGTTCCTGAAGGCGGCGGGCGGTTGCGCGCCGGTGGGGACGGCGCTGGACGCGGAGCTGGGTCTGCTGGTGGACCAGCCGTTCTTCACGGTGCGGGACGAGGCCGCGGTCAACGATCTGGTGTATGTGAACAAGTGTCTGCGGGACCATCTGACCAAGGACTTTCTGTGCGTCGCCTTCGTGCAGGGCGGTCTGCTGGCCGTGAAGGTGAGGGGCGAGCGGCAGGGTTCGGTGTGGTTCAGCGCGTACGACGATGTGCGGGACGTGGATCCTTCGTGGTCGCCGGCGGACCGTGTGGAGCGGCTGCTGCTGCCGTGCGGTGAGGATTTCGACGTGTTCCTGTCGCGGCTCGCGGGGTCTCCTCCGGAGTTGGAGACGGTGGCGAATCTGATGGTGGACGGCGGGTTCGCGCGTGCCGTTCCGGTCTCTTCCGCGGGGAGTGAGTCGTAGCGATGGTGACGTTCGCGCAGGCGCAGGAGCGCGCGGAGGAGTGGGTCAACGGGGACGTGCCCGCGTACCAGCATCGTGAGGTGCGGGTGCGGGAGTTCGGTCTCGGGTTCGTGGTGTGGGCGGAGGACCGTGCGGACGGTCCGCGTGTCGACGGCGGCGGGCAGCGGCTGGTGATCGCGCGGGACAGCGGTGAGGCGACGCTGTGGCCGGCGCTGCCGGTGGGTGAGGTGATCCGCCGGTACGAGGAGGAGTACGGCCGGGACGAGGCGGCGGCGGAGGAGCCTGCGCCGGCGCCCGCGGCGCGGGTGGACCTCAATCAGACGTCGTTCCTGCTGAGTCCGCCGGAGTGGCTGCAGGAGGCGGCGGACCGGCTGGGGATTCCGGACCGGCGGGGGGAGACGTCGGGGGGTGCGGGGGCGGCTGCGGCGGCGTCCGCGGATTCCGGCGCCGGCGCGGTGCCGGGGCAGGCGGGTGCGCCGGACGCGGGCTGGGCGTCGTCGTCCGCGTCCTCGGGTGCGGGGCAGGGTTCCGGCACGGGTGGCTCCGAGGGCTCCTCGGCGATCTCCGGTGCCGCGGCGTCCGCGTCCGGCGGCAGTGGGGCCGCGTGGCCGGCGGCCGGCGGCGGTGCTCCGGGCGAGGGCACGCCGTGGGCCGGTACGGACACCACGGCGGACGCAGGCGAGGACCGCTCGGTGCCGTTGCCGCAGACCGTGTACGCGCCGCAGGTGAGGGAGCCGGGCGAGGACGCCCCGGCGACGCCGGACGCGAAGACGGCGCTGATGTCGGGCGGCAGCCAGCTCCCGCCGACGGCGGTCGCGCCGGCGGTCGCGGGCGGTCAGGCCACGCCTGCGCCTCCCACCCAGGCGGGGCCCGCGACGCCTCCGCCTCCCACTCAGGCCGGAGTTCCCGGAACCCCGGCGCCGGGTACGCCCGTGCCGCCGTCGGCTCCGCATGCCCCGGACGCCGGTGACATCGCCGACGCCGCGACCAGCAAGGCGACTCCGCCGCCGAGGCGGGGGCAGGGTCCGACGACCCCGCCGCCTCCGGGCGCCCCGGGCACGCCGGGCGTGCGTCCGGGAGGCACGCCCGCGCCCGCTCCCGCGCAGGGTGGCGGGAGCGGTTATGTGCCGACACAGCTGGTGTCGTCGCTGGGTCCGGAGGGACCGGGTGGAGGGCAGACGCCTCCGCCGGGTGCGCCTACGCCGCCTCCGCCGGGTGCGCCCGGCACGCCTCCGGGCGGGGTGCATCACGCGGCGACGATGCTCGCCGACCCGAACAGCTCGGGCGCGGGGGTGCCGACGCCTCCCGGCCGGCCGGGCGCGCCTCAGCCGCCTGGTCCGCCTGGTGCTCCGGGTCAGCCTGGTGCTGCTGGTCAGCACGGTGCCCCGGGTGTTCCTGGCGCGCCTCAGCCTCCCGGTCCGCCTGGCGCTCCCGGTCAGCCGGGCGCCCCGGGCGCCCACGGCGCACCGCAGCCTCCCGGCCCGCCCGGTACCCCCGGTGCTCCGGGTAACCCTGGTCAGCACGGTGCCCCGGGTGCTCCTGGCGCGCCTCAGCCTCCCGGTCCGCCTGGTGCTCCGGGACAGCCCGGCCATCCCGGTGCGCCCGGCCAGCCCGGTGCCCCCGGTCAGCCCGGCGCACCCGGCGCCGCCCCCGTGCACCACGCGGAGACCGTCCTGGCCGCACCCCCGGTCGGCGGCCCGGGCCCGCCCCCGGCGCCGCCCGGTGTGCCCGGCACCCCGCCGATGGCGCCCGGCGCGATGCCTCCCGGCGCCATGCCTCCCGGCACGCCTCCGCCGGGCGTCCCCGTGCCGGGGCAGCCGCCGGCGTACGGGTATCCGCAGCAGCCGCCCGGTCAGCCCACCGTCGGTCCCGGCTACCAGGCCGTGCTGCGCTACCGCGCGCAGGACGGCTCCGAGCAGCAGCTGATCCGGCGTTCCGCGCCGGGCACCCCGCACCCGGAGTGGCAGATCTTCCACGAGCTGCGCGCGATGAACGTGCCGCCGAACCAGGTGCTGGAGCTGCACACGGAGCTGGAGTCGTGCGAGCTGCCGGGCGCGTACTGCGCGCGGATGATCCGCGAGCAGTGGCCGCAGGCGCGCATCACGTCGATCGCGCCGTACGGCACGGACCACGCGAGCCGGCAGCAGGGCATGCGGCAGCTCCTCGCCCATCAGGGCGAGCTGCACCAGGTGGCGGACGGTCCCGCGCGGCCCGCTCCGGTGCGGGCGCCGATCCCGCCGGTGCAGCCGGCCCCGCCGATCCCGCCGGAGGCGATCGGGCAGGAGCTGGCGGCCGCGTTCGGGCCGGGCGTCTTCCGGTTCGAGCAGGCGGCGGTGTCCCGTCAGGGCGTGCCGCCGGTGGTGGCGCACACGCTGGTGACGGCGGGTCTGCCGACGGACATGGGGCCGTTCTTCTGGGCGCAGGCCCAGCCGGGCCGCCCGGTGCCGACGCTGGCGGAGCTGGCCGCGGAGCGGGGTGTGCAGCCGGCGCCGGACGCGGGCTCGTACCTGGTGATGGGCAGTGACTTCGGCAAGGCGATCTGTGTGCAGTACGGCACGGCGAACATCGTCGCGGTGCCGGTGGAGGCCGGTCCCGGCGGGACGGCGGTGCCGCCGCAGTTCGTGAACACCGGGCTGCCGGAGTTCACGCGCTGCCTGGCGCTGCTGGGCCGGATGTGGCGGCTGCGGTTCGGGCTGAACCAGGAGCAGGCGGGCCGCTGGACGGTCGACTTCCAGGCGCAGCTGGCCGCGCTGGACCCGGCGGCGCTGGGGTCGCCGGAGACCTGGTGGTCGGTGCTGCTGGAGCAGATGTGGGACGGGCTGCTGTGAGCCGCCGCCGCTGAAGGTGTGACCCGTGAGCCGGGCCCGGTCGTGACGACGACCGGGCCCGGCTCACGTCTGTCCGCCCCCGCCCGGCGGAGTGTCGCGTTATGAACACTTCCTTGTCATCGATCAAGATGTGCGCGATTCATCCCTTTTGTGCTCGGTCGTCGTGCTGGGCTTCATGTCCGTCGGTGGAAGGGGTTCCAGGGTGAGCAGCACATCGGTGTCGTCGCAGGGGTTCGAGATCGTCCGCCGGGGGCGCGGCTACCGCCCGCTGCAGGTGATCGCGTACGTCGACGCGCTGTCGGACGACCGGGACGCCGCGTGGGAGCGCGCGGCGCGGCTCACCGTCCTGGCGCGGGAGATGGAGGAGGAGCTCGAACGGCTGCGCGAGCGGGCGGCGGGGCTGCCGGAGCAGACGTACGAGTCGCTCGGCGACGGTCCTCGGCGGCTGTTCCTGCTGGCGCTGGAGGAGGCTACGGCCGTACGGGAGTCGGCGAAGCAGCACGCTCAGGACCTGGTCGACCTGGCGCGGGACGACGCCTCCGAGGTGGAGGAGGCCGCGCGGGCATACGCGGACACGCTGCGCGCCGTCGCCGACGAGTACGCCAGGGAGCGGCTGGCCGTGGCGCGGGAGAAGGCCGACGAGATCCGTATCGAGGCGCGGCTCGAGGTGAAGGAGCGGCGCACGGAGGCGCTGGCGGAGGTGCGGCGGATGCGGGAGCGCACCTCGGAGCTGCTCGCCGAGGAGGCGCGGGCGCAGGCGCAGCGGCTCGACGAGGTGGCGCAGGAGGAGGCGGCGCGGGCGGCGGAGCTGGACGCCCGTCAGGCGGAGGCGGAGGAGCGGGCCGAGCGGGTGCTGGCGGAGGCGCGGCAGGCGTTCGCCGACGCGGAGGAGGCGGCCCGGCGGGGCGCGGACGAGGCGCGGGAGCGCGCGGCCGAGGTGCTGGCGGAGGCCTGCGCGCGCGTGGAGGGCGTGGAGCGGGAGACCGAGCGGGTGCTGCGGGAGCACGCGGACCGGCGGGAGGACGTGCAGACGCAGATGGACCATGTGTGCGCGAGCCTGTCCGCGCTGACCGGCCGCGCGGTGGAGTGACGTACCCGCGCGGCCGGTCGGCGTCCGCCGCCGGTCAGGGCCTTCTGCGGATGGCGCCGGCGAGGATCCGGCCCTCGACCGCCTCGTACTGGCGGCGCTGTTCCTCCGCCCGGGGGCGGCCGGAGGCGAGGGTGCCGAGCCAGCCGCAGAGGAAGCCGGCGGGGATGGACAGCAGCCCGGTGGTGGTGAAGGGGAACCAGGTGAAGTCGGCGTCGGGGAAGGCGGCGACGGGGGATCCGGAGACCAGGTTGGTGCCCGGCATCAGCACCAGCACGGAGAGCGTCCCGCCGATGAGGGTGGCGAGCAGGCCGGTGCGGGTGTAGCGGCGCCAGAAGAGGCCGTAGACGAGGGCGGGGGCGATGGCCGAGGCGCCCAGACAGAAGGACAGCGTGATCAGCGGGTGCAGGCTGTGGTGCTGCACCAGGGTGGCCAGCAGGATCGCGGGGACGCCGACGGCCGCGGCGGACAGGCGGGCGAGCAGCATCTCCCGGCGGGGTGTCATGTCCTGGACGCGGGCGGCGAACACGTCGTGCGCGAGGGAGTTGGCGCAGGCGAGGATCATCCCGGCGACCGAGGCGAGGACGGTCAGGAAGATCGCCGTGGTGACGGTGGTGAACAGGACGGTCTCCGCGGTGGACACCTCCGCGCCGAACACTGCGCGCGTGCCGAGCAGATACGCGGTGTTGCCCCGCGGGTCGGCCCCGGCGACGACGGTCCGCCCGAGCAGCGCGGTCGCGCCGAACCCGACGACCGTGATGACCAGCACGAACAGCGCCACCCCTGACACCGCCCAGGACATCGAGCGGCGCACCTGACGGGCGCTGTCCGCGGTGTACATGCGCATGGTGATGTGGGGCAGGCAGGCGCCGCCGAGGACCACCGTGAGATGCGAGCTGATCATGTCGATGCCGGGGCTCACGCTGCCGGCGAACTGCAGCCCGGAGGCGAGGAAGGCGTCGCCGGTGCCGCTGTTCGCGGCGGCCGCGTCGAAGAGGGCGCCCGGGTCCCAGTCGAAGCGGTGCAGCATCAGCGCGGCGACCACCAGGCCCGAGCCGAGCAGCAGCACGATCTTCAGGATCTGGATGAGGGCGGTGCCCTTCATGCCGCCGATCGCCGCGTAACTGATCATCAACGCGCCCACGCCGACGATGCACCCGGTCTGCATCGACTCGCCGGAGAAGCCCAGGATGAACCCCATCAGCTGCCCGGTGCCGGCGAGCTGCACCAGCATCAGGGGCAGCAGGGAGGCGAGGGTGACGACGCTGGCGGTGATCCGCACCGAGCGGGCGCCCGGCATCCGGCGGGTCAGCGCGTCGCCCATGGTGAACCGGCCCGCGTTGCGCAGGGGTTCGGCCAGCAGGAACATCAGCAGCATCAGCGACAGGGCGGTGCTCAGGGCGAGCACGACGCCGTCGTAGCCGAACAGGGCGATGACGCCGCTCGTGCCGAGGACGGTCGCCGCGGAGATGTAGTCGCCGGCGATGGCGAGGCCGTTGCGCATGGGGGAGAGGGAGCTGTAGCCGGTGTAGAACTCGTCGAGGTCGTCCCGGTCGGGGCCGGTCAGCACGCACAGCAGCAGGGTGATGGTGGCGACCGTGGAGAAGCCCACCAGGGACATGGTCTCGGCGGTGTCGCCGAACAGCGGGTTCACCGGACCGCCTCCCGCCGGGCGTCGACGACCGCCTGACGGCGGATCAGTGCGGCCAGCGGGTCCACGCGGCGGCGCGCGGTCGCCTCGTACAGGGCGACGGCGAGCCAGGTGACGGGCACCTGGCCCACGGCGAGCAGCAGACCGGTGGGGACGCCGCCGGCGGCGGTGCCGGACATGAGGGCCGGCGCGAACGCGGACAGCACCAGGAAGAGCACGAAGTAGCCGAGCGCGGTGAGGGTGGCGGTGCGGCGCTGCCAGCGGTAGGCGTGGCGCAGCCGGCGCAGGTCGCTGTGGTGGCCGAGGGGGGCGTGCCGGGGGGCCCGGTGCGGCCGGGGCGGCGGCGGGGCGGGCGGCAGCCAGGGGTAGGTGCGGTGGGTCGGGGAGGCGGCGTGGGGGACGTCCGCGCGGGGATGGGTGTACGGGGCATCGGCGTACGGGGGCGGGGGACGGTGCGGGTCGCGGGGAGGGGGGAAGGGGTCGGAGGGCATCCCGTGCTCCTTGCGTGGTTCGGGTCCGTGCGGGGACCGCAGGGAGGGGGGTGGCGGAGCGGAGCCCGCACGTTACTCGCGCGTAGAGCGGAGCGCGACGGTTTGGCGCAACTCGCGCGCCGGTCAGCGCTCTCGTGGGTGGTACATGCCCTGAGCTGGGGTGTTACCCGGATTAACTCCGACTTTTGCGGTGTACGCGGGACATCACGCTGTCCACCGGCGGGGCCCGCGCTTGCCCCTGACGCGGCGTCAGGGTGAACGCCGGCGGGCCCGGCGGGGCGGGCTCCGGGGCGCGGACGGGAGGAGAACGGGGGGCGACCGAAGGATGACCGACCCCGAGACGGTGTCCGCCCCAGGGGTGAGAGCCCCTAGGGGCATCTCCGTACCGCGGCTCGGGGAGGGTTCGTCCCACCGGAGGACGAAGCGGGGCCGTCCCCGTCCTTAACCTGGCTTTACGCCGCTGGGGGGTGGCGGAGCACAGCACCGGGGGTGGGGTTTTCCACAGCAGAAGACTGCGCTGAACATCAGCGCGCCGGGCCCCCTCCCCCCGCCAGACTGAAGCACGTCCCGCACACCACGCACCGGGCGGCCGCCGCACACCAGGGCGGCCGCCGGGAGCAGCGCTTTCTCTTGACGACCGACATAGGAGACTTACCGTGACATCGGCTGTGACCATTCCCAGGCACGGGGGTACTGGAGGGACTACGGCCGTTGCCGCGCGGGCGCGGCAGGTCGTGAAGGCGTACGGGTCGGGGGAGACCCGTGTCGTCGCCCTCGACCACGTCGACGTGGACATCGCCCGCGGACAGTTCACCGCGATCATGGGCCCCTCGGGGTCCGGCAAGTCCACGCTGATGCACTGCCTCGCCGGGCTCGACACCGTGACGAGCGGTCAGATCTACCTGGACGACACCGAGATCACCGGGCTGAAGGACAAGAAGCTCACCCGGCTGCGCCGCGACCGGATCGGCTTCATCTTCCAGGCGTTCAACCTGCTCCCGACGCTCAACGCGATCGAGAACATCACGCTGCCCATGGACATCGCCGGCCGTAAGCCCGACAAGGCGTGGCTCGACCGGGTGGTGGAGACCGTCGGGCTCGCGGACCGGCTGAAGCACCGGCCGACGCAGCTCTCCGGCGGCCAGCAGCAGCGGGTCGCGGTGGCGCGGGCGCTGGCCGCCCGGCCGGAGATCATCTTCGGTGACGAGCCGACCGGCAACCTCGACTCCCGCGCCGGCGCCGAGGTGCTCGGCTTCCTGCGCCGCTCGGTCGACGAGCTGGGCCAGACCATCGTCATGGTCACCCACGACCCGGTCGCCGCCTCCTACGCGGACCGCGTGCTGTACCTGGCCGACGGCCGCATCGTCGACGAGATGCACCAGCCCACCGCCGAGCAGGTCCTCGACCGCATGCTGTGCTTTTCCGGCGGGGACCCCCAGACCCCCGACTTCGACACCCGGGGGCGCACGTCATGACCGTGCTGAAGACCTCGCTGCGCAACTTCTTCGCGCACAAGGGACGCATGGCGCTGTCGGCGGTGGCGGTGCTGCTGTCGGTGGCGTTCGTGTGCGGGACGCTGGTGTTCACGGACACCATGGGCACCACCTTCGACAAGCTGTTCGCGGCGACCGCCTCGGACGTCACGGTCAGCTCCAAGGACGCCGACGAGGGCGGCGAGACCTCCGCCGGCAACGGCAGGCCGCAGGTGATACCGGCCTCCGTGGTCGACGAGGTGAAGCGCGCGGACGGCGTGAAGGAGGCCGAGGGCGCGGTGTTCTCCACCGCCGTCACGGTCATCGACGGCGACCGGGACAACCTCTCACCCACCAGCGGCGCCCCGACCGTCGTCGGCAGCTGGAACTCCAACGACGCCCGCACCATGGACATCACCTCGGGCGCGGCGCCGAAGGGCCCCGGCCAGATCATGCTCGACGCCGACACGGCCGAGAAGCACGACCTGGGCATCGGCGACGAGCTGAGCGTCATCACCGCGCTCGGCACGCACACCGCGAAGATCTCCGGCATCGCCGACTTCGCCGTCACCAACCCCGGCGCCGCGGTCTTCTACTTCGACACCCCGACCGCCCAGAAGGTCCTCACCGGCGAGACCGGCGTCTACACCGACGTCAACGTCACGGCCGCCGAGGGCGTCAGCGACGACCAGCTCAAGCAGAACGTCGTGGCCGAGCTCGGCGGCGGCTACAAGGTGCTCACCGCGAAGGAGACCGCCGAGGCCAACCAGAAGGACGTCGAGAGCTTCATGAACGTCATGGAGTACGCGATGCTCGGCTTCGCCGGGATCGCCTTCCTCGTCGGCATCTTCCTGATCATCAACACGTTCTCCATGCTGGTCGCCCAGCGCACCCGGGAGATCGGCCTGATGCGGGCCATCGGCTCCTCCCGCCGGCAGGTCAACCGTTCCGTGCTGATCGAGGCGCTGCTGCTCGGCGTCGTCGGTTCCGTCCTCGGCGTCGGCGCGGGCGTCGGCCTCGCGGTCGGGCTGATGAAGCTCATGGGCGCCATCGGCATGGAGCTGTCCACCGACGACCTCACCGTCGCCTGGACGACCCCCGCGGTCGGCCTGCTCCTCGGCGTGGTCGTCACCGTCCTCGCCGCCTACCTGCCGGCCCGCCGCGCCGGGAAGATCTCCCCGATGGCCGCGCTGCGCGACTCCGGCACCCCGGCGGACGGCCGCACCGGCCGGGTCCGTGCCGTCACCGGCCTGGTCCTCACCGGCGGTGGGGCGGCCGCCCTCTACCTGGCGGGCGCAGCCGAGAAGGCCACCGAAGGCTCCTCGTGGCTGGGCCTCGGGATCGTGCTGACCCTGATCGGTTTCGTCGTCATCGGCCCGGTGCTGGCGAGCGGCGTGGTCCGCGTCCTCGGCGCGGTCCTGCTGCGGGTGTTCGGCCCGGTCGGCCGCATGGCCGAGCGCAACGCCCTGCGCAACCCGCGCCGCACCGGCGCGACGGGCGCCGCGCTGATGATCGGCCTCGCGCTGGTGGCGTGCCTGTCCGTGGTCGGATCCTCCATGGTCGCCTCGGCCACGGAGGAGCTCGACAAGGTGGTCGGCACGGACTTCATCGTCCAGGACGACAACGGGCAGGGCCTTAGCCCCGATGCGGTCGCGGCGGTCAAGGCCACCGAGGGCCTGGACCGGGTCACCGAGTACAAGTGGACGAAGGCCGACTTCACCACGCCCGACGGCAAGACGAGCGACGGCACCGCCATCACCGCCACCGACCCGACGTACGCCGTCGACATGCGCATCGAGACCGTCGAGGGCAAGCTCGCGGACGCCTACCGGCCGGACTCCATGTCCGTCCACGAGGACTACGCGAAGGACCACGGCATCACCCTCGGCTCGACGGTCGACGTCGCCTTCGAGGACGGCAGGACCGGCACCCTCACCGTGCGGGCCGTCACCAGCAGCGAGGGCGCCATCGACGCCGGCGCGATGTACACGTCGATCGACACCCTCGCCCGGTACGTGCCGGAGAAGAAGATGCCGCTCACCGCGATGGTGCTCGCCTCGGCGGAGGACGGCCGGAAGGACGCCGCCTACGCCGCGCTGAAGCAGTCCATGGACCGCTTCCCGCAGTACGAGGTGCGCGACCAGACCGACTACAAGGAGGCCCTGAAGGACCAGATCGGGCAGCTGCTGAACATGATCTACGGCCTGCTGGCGCTGGCGATCGTCGTGGCGGTCCTGGGTGTGGTGAACACCCTGGCCCTGTCGGTCGTGGAGCGCACCCGGGAGATCGGCCTGATGCGGGCCATCGGCCTCTCCCGCCGGCAGCTGCGCCGCATGATCCGCATGGAGTCGGTCGTGATCGCCCTCTTCGGCGCCCTGCTGGGCCTCGGACTGGGCCTCGGCTGGGGCGCCACCGCCCAGCAGCTCCTCGCCCTGGAGGGCCTGAAGGTCCTCGACATCCCGTGGCCCACCATCGCCGGGGTGTTCGCCGGATCCGCGTTCGTCGGCCTGTTCGCCGCGCTGGTCCCGGCGTTCCGGGCGGGCCGGATGAACGTCCTGAACGCCATCGCGACCGAGTAGCGGCCGGGGAACGGCCGACGGGAGCGGCCCTGGGGTTCACCGCACACGGGGGTTGCGGGGAGTCCGGCGCCGGAAGGTCCCACGGGGGCCTTCCGGCGCCGGAGCGTGTTTCCCGGGGCGCGTGGCCCGTCGTCGTCCACAGCCCCGGCGACCGTCGGCGGGGCGACGTACCCTGGACACCCCCGGCCCGCTGCGCGTGTCGGGCCCGTCGTGTTGCACAGCCCCGGAAGGGATTCCGCCCCGCATGAGCCTGCACGGTCTGCTCGACGCCGTCGTCAAGGACACCGCCCTCGCGGAAGCGGTGTCGGCCGCCGCCGACGGCAACCGCATGCACGTCGACCTGGTCGGCCCGCCCGCGGCCCGTCCCTTCGCGGTCGCCGCCCTGGCCCGTGACGCCGGCCGCCCGGTGCTCGCCGTGACGGCCACCGGACGCGAGGCGGAGGACCTGGCGGCCGCCCTGCGCTCGCTGCTGCCGCCCCAGGGGGTCGTGGAGTACCCGTCCTGGGAGACGCTGCCGCACGAGCGGCTCAGCCCCCGCAGTGACACCGTGGGCCGCCGCCTCGCCGTGCTGCGGCGCCTGGCCCACCCCCGACCCGACGACCCCGAGACCGGCCCCGTCTCCGTCGTCGTCGCCCCTGTGCGCTCCGTGCTCCAGCCGCAGGTCAAGGGCCTCGGCGACCTGGAGCCGGTCTCCCTGCGCACGGGGCAGACCGCCGACCTGAACGAGGTCGTCGACGCCCTCGCCGCCGCCGCGTACGCGCGCGTGGAGCTGGTGGAGAAGCGCGGCGAGTTCGCGGTGCGCGGCGGCATCCTCGACGTGTTCCCGCCCACCGAGGAGCACCCCCTGCGGGTGGAGTTCTGGGGCGACGACGTCGAGGAGATCCGCTACTTCAAGGTCGCCGACCAGCGGTCCCTGGAGGTCGCCGAGCACGGACTGTGGGCGCCGCCCTGCCGTGAGCTGCTGCTCACCGACGAGGTGCGCGAGCGGGCGCGGGCGCTCGCCGAGGCCCACCCTGAGCTGGGCGAGCTGCTCGGGAAGATCGCCGAGGGCATCGCGGTGGAGGGCATGGAGTCCCTCGCCCCGGTCCTCGTCGACGACATGGAGCTGCTGCTGGACGTGCTGCCCAAGGGCGCCATGACCGTGGTGTGCGACCCGGAGCGGGTGCGCACCCGCGCGTCCGACCTGGTCGCCACCTCGCAGGAGTTCCTCCAGGCGTCGTGGGCGGCCACCGCCGGCGGGGGAGAGGCGCCCATCGACGTCGGCGCGGCCTCCCTGTGGTCCCTCGCCGACGTCCGGGACCGGGCCCGCGAGCTGGACATGATGTGGTGGACGGTGTCGCCGTTCGCCGCCGACGAGGAACTGGACGCGGACACCCTCAAGCTGGGCCTGCACGCCCCCGAGTCCTACCGCGGCGACACCGCGCGGGCCCTCGCCGACACCAAGGGCTGGCTCGCCGACGGCTGGCGCACGGTCTACGTCACCGAGGGACACGGCCCGGCCGCCCGCACCGTGGAGGTGCTCGGCGGCGAGGGCATCGCCGCCCGCCTCGACAACGACCTGGACGAGCTGACCCCGTCCGTGGTGCACGTCTCGTGCGGCTGCATCGACCACGGCTTCGTCGCCCCGGCGCTCAAGCTGGCCGTGCTCACCGAGACCGACCTCACCGGCCAGAAGGCGTCCGGCCGCGAGGGCGCCCGGATGCCCGCACGGCGCCGCAAGACCATCGACCCGCTCACGCTGGAGGCGGGCGACTACGTCGTCCACGAGCAGCACGGCGTCGGCCGGTACATCGAGATGGTGCAGCGCACCGTGCAGGGCGCCACCCGCGAGTACCTGGTCGTGGAGTACGCCCCCGCCAAGCGCGGCCAGCCCGGCGACCGGCTCTACATCCCCACCGACCAGCTCGAGCAGATCACCAAGTACGTCGGCGGCGAGGCGCCCACCCTGCACCGGCTCGGCGGCGCCGACTGGACCAAGACCAAGGCGCGCGCCAAGAAGGCCGTCAAGGAGATCGCCGCCGACCTGATCAAGCTCTACAGCGCGCGGATGGCGGCGCCCGGCCACGCGTTCTCCCCGGACACGCCCTGGCAGCGCGAACTGGAGGACGCCTTCCCCTACGCGGAGACGCCCGACCAGCTCACCACCATCGCCGAGGTCAAGGAGGACATGGAGAAGTCCGTCCCCATGGACCGGCTGATCTGCGGCGACGTCGGCTACGGCAAGACCGAGATCGCGGTGCGGGCGGCGTTCAAGGCCGTCCAGGACGGCAAGCAGGTCGCGGTGCTGGTGCCGACGACGCTGCTGGTGCAGCAGCACTTCGGCACGTTCAGCGAGCGGTACGCGCAGTTCCCGGTGAACGTGCGGGCGCTGTCCCGCTTCCAGACCGACACCGAGGCCAAGGCGGTCCTGGAGGGTCTGAAGGACGGCTCGGTGGACGTGGTCATCGGCACGCACCGGCTGTTCTCCTCCGAGACCAAGTTCAAGGACCTGGGCCTGGTCATCGTCGACGAGGAGCAGCGGTTCGGCGTGGAGCACAAGGAGCAGCTGAAGAAGCTCCGCGCCAACGTCGACGTGCTCACCATGTCCGCCACGCCCATCCCGCGCACCCTGGAGATGGCGGTCACCGGCATCCGCGAGATGTCGACGATCACCACCCCGCCGGAGGAGCGCCACCCGGTGCTCACCTTCGTCGGCCCCTACGACCAGCGGCAGATCGGCGCCGCCATCCGCCGTGAACTGCTGCGCGAGGGCCAGGTCTTCTACATCCACAACCGCGTCGAGTCCATCGACCGCGCGGCGGCCCGGCTCCGCGAGATCGTGCCCGAGGCGCGCATCGCGACCGCCCACGGCCAGATGTCGGAGCAGGCGCTGGAACAGGTCGTCGTCGACTTCTGGGAGAAGAAGTTCGACGTGCTGGTGTCGACGACGATCGTCGAGTCCGGCATCGACATCTCCAACGCCAACACCCTGATCGTCGAGCGCGGCGACAACTTCGGCCTCTCCCAGCTGCACCAGCTGCGCGGCCGCGTCGGCCGCGGCCGCGAGCGGGGGTACGCGTACTTCCTGTACCCGCCGGAGAAGCCGCTGACGGAGACCGCGCACGAGCGGCTCGCGACCATCGCCCAGCACACCGAGATGGGCGCGGGCATGTACGTGGCGATGAAGGACCTGGAGATCCGCGGGGCGGGCAACCTGCTCGGCGGCGAGCAGTCCGGGCACATCGCGGGCGTCGGCTTCGACCTGTACGTGCGGATGGTCGGCGAGGCGGTCGCCGACTATCGGCGTCAGCTCGAGACGGGTGAGGTCGAGGAGGAGGCGCCGCTCGAGGTGAAGATCGAGCTGCCGGTCGACGCGCACGTCCCGCACGACTACGCGCCCGGCGAGCGGCTGCGCCTCCAGGCGTACCGGGCCATCGCCTCCGCGAACAGCGAGGAGGACATCAAGGCCGTCCGCGAGGAACTGGTCGACCGCTACGGCAAGCTGCCGGAGCCGGTGGAGAACCTGCTGCTGGTGGCGGGCCTGCGGATGCTCGCGCGGGCGTGCGGCGTCGGCGAGATCGTGCTGCAGGGCAACAACATCCGGTTCGCGCCGGTGGAGCTGCGCGAGTCGCAGGAGCTGCGGCTCAAGCGCCTCTACCCCGGCTCGGTGATCAAGCCGACGTCCCGCCAGTTGCTGGTGCCGCGCCCGAAGACCGCGAAGGTCGGCGGCAAGCCGCTGGTCGGGCGGGACCTGCTCGGCTGGGTGGGGGAGTTCCTCACCTCGGTGCTGGGGTCGTAAGCCGGCTGCTCGAAGGGCAGGGCCGTCCGCGGTGCGCGCGAGGCGCATCGCGGACGGCCCTGATGTCTGTGTGAGGCCCTACGGCTGGTCGGGACGGTCGCGCTCCATGCCGGCCCGGCGCTCCGCCTGCTGCTGGGCGGTGTCGATCTGCTGCTCGTACTTGCCGCCGGTCCTCTCGTTCATCTTCTTCTCGGCAGCGTCGGAGGCCTTGTGCGCGGCCTTCTGCGCCGACTTGTTGCTCTTGAACTTGTCGAGGATGCCCATCCAGAGCTCCTTCCGAAATAGCTCAAATCCGACCATACGCGTGGATCGCGTCGCATGCCCAAGTGGGCGGCGACAGGTCTGGACCACTCGCTCGTTACGGTGAGCTTCCGGATGGACCGCTCCTGCCGGGGCAGGGTTGAGAAAAGGACAAGGGAGGGGCGCGGTGACGCGAGACCTGGGGTGGGGCAGCAGGATGCGGCGCGGGGGAGGGGCGGCGGCCGTCGCGGTCGTTCTCCTCGCGGGGTGCGAGTCGATACCCGACGTGGACGTCCCGGCGTCCGGAGGCAGCGGGGCGCCGGCCCCCGACGGGCGCGCGGCGAGCCCGCTGGACAACCCCGACGGCACCCGGCCCGGCCTCGCCCCCGTGCGTGACGCGCAGGAGCGCGCCGAGGCCGCCGCCCTCATCGACAAGGTCGCCACGAAGGGCCGCGGCCCCAAGACCGGCTACGACCGCGACGAGTACGGCTACGCGTGGATGGACACCGCCGACGGGGTGCCGCTCGCCCGGAACGGCTGTGACACCCGCAACGACATCCTCCAGCGCGACGGCCAGGAGCTGCGCTTCCGCTCCGGCTCCGACTGCGTCGTCGTCTCCCTGACCCTGGCCGACCCCTACACCGGCAAGACCATCGAGTGGCGCAAGCAGAAGGCCGCCGAGGTGCAGATCGACCACGTCGTGCCGCTCTCCTACAGCTGGCAGATGGGCGCCTCCCGCTGGCCCGAGGCCAAGCGCCGCCAACTGGCCAACGACCCGCTCAACCTGCTCCCCGTCGACGGCGGCGCCAACTCCGCCAAGAGCGACTCCGGCCCGGCGTCCTGGCTCCCGCCCAGCAAGGGCATCCGCTGCGCCTACGCCGTCCGCTTCGCCCAGGTCGCCGTGAAGTACGAGATGCCGGTGACGAAGGCGGACAAGGAGACCATGCGGGAGCAGTGCGGGGTCTGAAACCCCTGCCGCGCACCGGCCGGTGACGGGGAAGACCGGTGGCCGGGTTGCGGGAGCCTGCCTGCCGTGACGCCCATGACCTTCACGGTCATGAGTCTCGCCGAGCGGCCCGACGGTGGCCGGCGGTGCGGGACATGGCGGACAGTGACGGCCCCTCAGCCCAGGGCGTCCAGGTCGAGGATCTCGCCCTTGGGCTTCTCGGCCGGGACCGGCTTCCCGAAGTCGGTGAAGGTGACCGTCCCCGGGTCCGCGGCCGACGTGCTCTCCAGCCGGAGCAGGTACGGCTCGCCCTCGGTGGCGACGTAGAAGGTGTAACGGTCCTCGCCGTCCCGCTCGGTGAGCGTCAGGGCCGGGGTGCCGTCGAGCGTGGTCGCCTTGCCCCGGGTGGCGTCCGAACTGCCGTCCTTCGCGTCGCCGAGCACCTCGTCGAGGTCGCAGAAGGCCGCGATGTCCTCGGCGTCCGCGCCGGTGGCCGACATCTTCGTCCAGGTGCCGGCCATCATGTCCACGACCGCGTCGACGTCCGCCTGCGGCTCGCCCTCGCTCTGGGCACGCAGGAACGCCTCGTCGTACTTGGCGTAGAGGGTGTCGCCGGTCTTGACCAGCTCGACCTCGCCCTCGTCGCCCATGCCGAGGGTGCCGGCGCAGTCGCCCTTCTTGTCGAGGGCCAGGTCGAGGCGGAGGGCGCCCCCGCTCTCCTCGTCGGGGATCTCGCCCGTGAACCGCAGGGAGGGGGCGCCGGTGGTGGCGGCCATCGCCCGCGCGGTGATCTCGCCGCCGGACAGCCCGGCGAACGGTTCCTTCTTCGTGCTCTCCGGCTGTTCCGAGGACGGCCGCGAGCCGGCGGCGGCCGTGTCCTCGCCGGACTGGCAGCCGGTGAGCCCGGCGCCGGTCACGGCGACGAGGCAGAGCGCGGCGAGTGCGGTGCGACGCATGACGCTTCTGTTCCTTCGGGGGTCGTAGGTCGTAGGGGGTGGGGCGGCGTCAGAACTGACCGTTGCCGAGGAGTTCGCCGTCGGCGTCGTAGACGGTGACGAGGCCGTTCTCGCTCTGCTTCCAGTCGGCGAAGGCGGAGGCGATGAGCTTGGCCGGGCCCGAGCCCTCGCCCATGATTCCGCCGGTGAAGTCCGTGTAGATGTCGGCGGTGTCGAGGATGTCGTTCTGCTCGTCGGCGCCCTGCACCTTGATGACGTGCGCGACGGCCTCCTTCTCCTGGGCCGTCCCGTTCTCCTCCACGAACGCCTTGAACTGCTCGGCCTGCGAGGCCTTCTTCTCGGCCTTGTCCGTCTTCCCGGGCTTCTCCCCGCCCTGGCCGGCGTCGGCCCCCGCGTCCTTCGCGCCGCCTCCGGGCTGCCGGTCCGCGGAGGCGGAGGTGCCCTTGTCGGCGGAGCCGGTGCCGCCGTTGTCGGTGTTGTCGGCGTTGGCCGAGACGGCGCCGATGACGACGATTCCCACGACGGCGCCCAGCGCGATCTTGCTCTTCATACCCATGACGATGTCCCCTCCCCAGGCGGCGGCCGCCCCTGTTTCTCGGCGGCCGCTCGTTTGCGGGGTCAATCAGAGCAGAAAGTGTGAACCGAGTCAACATGAGTGCTGAGGATCGGTGGGTACACGTGCGTGAACCCCGATTCGCGTGGTCCTCGGTATGCTCGTCGCCACACAGGGAGCAGCGGGAGAACGGGGCGGGTTCCGGGATGCAGGACAACGCGACTGAAGTGACCGCCGCCGGGATCGCCCGGCTGGCGGGGGTGGGCCGGGCCGCGGTCAGCAACTGGCGCCGCCGGCACGCCGACTTCCCCCGTCCGGTCGGCGGCACCGAGACCAGCCCCGCGTTCGCCCTCGCCGAGGTCGAGGAGTGGCTGCGGCGCCACCGCAAGCTCGCCGAGGTCCCGCTCAAGGAGCGCGTCTGGCAGCAGCTCGCCGGCCATCCCGACGGTCCGGTCACCGCGCTGGTGCACGCCGGCTGCGCGCTGCTGCTGATCCACGACCGGCCGCCCGTCTGGCTCGACATCAGCTCCGGCACCGACGAGCGGCTCGCCGCGCTGCTCCCCGCGGCGCTGGAGGAGGTGCTCACACCGCGTATGCCCGAGACGGCCCGGACGGGCCACCCCGGCCGCTCACGCGTGAACGGTCAGCACCCTGTGGACACCCCGCCCGCGCCCGCGCCCGCGTCGGCGCCCGCCGCACCGGCGACACCGGCCACACCAGCACCCCCGGCCGCCACCCCGGCGACCCCCGCCCTCGACATCCCCACCGCCCCCCGCCTCCTCCCCTCCGTCCCCCTCCTGCGCGGCGTCGCCGAACTCGCCGCCGAGCGGGGCGCCCGCCCCACCTTCGAGTTCCTGCTCGGCCGGCACCTCGACGCCAACCCGCGCCAGTACACGCTCACCCCGCCCGACCTCGCCGCCCTCATGGCCGCCCTCGCCGGCGCCCCCGGCACCGTCCTGGACCCCGCCTGCGGCACCGGTGCCCTGCTCCGCGCCGTCGCCGACCGCCCCGACCGGCGCCTCCACGCCCAGGACAGCTCGCCGGAGCTCGCCGCCCTCACCGCCCTGCGTCTCGCCCTGCACACCCGAGCCCCCGTGCACGCCGCCGCCGGCGACACCCTGCGGGCCGACGCGTACCCGGAGCTGCGGGCCGACGCCGTGCTGTGCCACCCGCCGTTCAACGAGCGCAACTGGGGCCACGACGACCTCGCCTACGACCCGCGCTGGGAGTACGGCTTCCCCGCGCGCACCGAGTCCGAGCTGGCCTGGGTGCAGCACGCGCTCGCCCGGCTCAGGGACGGCGGCACCGCCGTGATGCTGATGCCGCCCGCCGTGGCGTCCCGCCGCTCCGGCCGCAGGATCAGGGCCGACCTGCTGCGCCGGGGCGCGCTGCGCGCCGTCGTCGCGCTGCCCGCCGGGGCGGCGCCCCCGTACAGCGTGCCGCTGCACCTGTGGGTGCTGCGCCGGCCCGACCGGACGCCCGCGCAGCCGGAGGTGCTGCTCGTCGACGCCGGACGGTTCACCGCCGAGGGGCGCGGCGGGCCCGACTGGCCCGGGGTGCGGGAGACCGTGCTCGACGCCTGGGGTGTCTTCGACCGGGACGGCAGTGTCGGGGAACGGCCCGGCCTGGCCCGCTCGGTGCCGGTCATCGAACTCCTCGACGACGACGTCGACCTGACCCCCGCCCGCCGGCTGCCGCCCCCGGCGGACACCGACGGCGCCGGCCGGCTCACCGACGTACGGGCACGGCTCGACGAGACGCTGCGGCTGACCGCCGAACTGGCCCCGCCGCCCGCGGAGCCCGTGCCGTCCGCCGCCGCGTCCGGGCGGCACCCGCTCACCACGGTCGGCGAACTGGCGCGCGCGGGCGCGCTGGTGATGCGCACCGGCGGACACGGCGGCCACGCGCGCGTGCCCGTGCTCACCGACCACGACGTGCTGGCCGGGACGGCGCCCTCCGGGACGCTCCCGGAGAGCGAGGAGGAGCCGGTGCTCACCGAACCGGGCGACGTCGTGCTGCCCGTGCTCGGCGGCGGGGCCGTCGCCCGGGTCGTCGACGAGGCGACCGCCGGCGCCGTCCTCGGCCGCAACCTCGTGCTGCTGCGCCCCGACCCGGCCGCGCTCGACCCGTGGTTCCTCGCCGGGTTCCTGCGCGGCACCGCCAACCACCGCCAGGCCAGCAGCTACGCGTCCACCGCCACCCGGCTCGACGTCCGCCGCCTCCAGCTCCCCCGCCTCGCGCCGGACGAACAGCGGCGCTACGGCGAACGGTTCCGCGCCCTGGACGCGTTCGAGAGGGCGCTCAGGGAGGCCGGACGGCTCGGCGAGCAGCTCGTGCGCGGGATGTACGACGGTCTGACGGACGGCACGATCGCCCCCGGCTGACGGCGGCGCGGCTCCCGGAACGGCTGCCGTACGGCATCCGCACGCCATCCCGAACGCCATCCCGAACGCCATCCGGTACGACAACGGTTCGGTACATCACGGGACCGGTTGTCGCCCCGGGCCGATACGCTCGGACTCTCCACCGGAGTCCACACATCGGCTACACAGCCCAGGAGCAGCATGTACGGCCACGGCGCGCCGCCGCCCCCACCGAGCTCGGGATCGGTCATCACGCAGCGCGTGCTGTACGCGGCCTCAGGGGTGCTGTGCTGCGGGATGCTGACCGCCGTGCCGCTGTTCCGGGTCGCGGTGCTGCGCGGACGGGTCTTCGACTGGATAGCGGCCTGGGTGAGCATCCCGCTGGTCGTGGGGTGCATCGCCGTGATCGGGTCCTACCCCGAGGAGGACTGGCGGACCGACGCGGGTCTCGCCGTCATGCTCCTGATGGGCGCGTGCGCGAGCGCGTACTACCTGACCGTCGACATCCGCCTGCCCCGGCGCCAGAACCCGTACGGCGGCCCGGTGCCGCCGTCCCCGCACGCCACCACGGTCCACGCGCCGAACGGCCCCGCCCCCTACGGCTATCCGCAGCCGGCCTCGCCCTACACGCCCACGGCCCTGTCGCAGCCGCAGCCGCCGCACACCCCGTACCCCGGCCCCGTGCCGCCCTCCACCGCCCCGCACACCCCCGTGCCCCCGCCGCAGGCGCAGCCGCCGCAGGGGCCCGCGCCCGCCCGGATCGACCAGGTGCGCGCCGAGCTCGACGAGCTCAGCGACTACCTGCGCCGGCAGGACGGACAGCAGCGGCCGGGTGACCACGAGGGCGGACGGTGAGCGTGACGACGGGACGGGTCGTCGCCGGCCGGTACGAACTGTCCACGCTCATCGGCCAGGGCGGCATGGGCCAGGTCTGGACGGCCTACGACAAGCGGCTGGACCGGCGCGTGGCGGTGAAGCTGCTGCGCCCCGACAAGGTGGCGGGACACGAGGCCGACGAGCTGCGCCGCCGCTTCGTGCGCGAGTGCCGGGTGACCGCGCAGGTCGACCACCCCGGCCTGGTCACCGTGCACGACGCGGGCAGCGAGGGCGAGGAGCTGTTCCTCGTCATGCAGTACGTCGACGGCGCCGACCTCGGCGACCACCTCGCCGAGCACGACCCCTACCCGTGGCAGTGGGCGGTCGCGGTCGCCGCGCAGCTGTGCGCCGTGCTGAGCGCCGTGCACGCGGTGCCGATCGTCCACCGCGACCTCAAGCCGCGGAACGTGATGGTGAAGCAGGACGGCACGGTCACCGTCCTCGACCTCGGCGTGGCCTCCGTGATGGACGCCGACACCACGCGCCTGACCCACACCGGCACGCCCATCGGCTCGCCCGCCTACATGGCGCCCGAGCAGGCGATGGGCGGCGCGGTCGGCCCGTACACCGACCTGTACGCGCTCGGCGTGCTGATGCACGAACTGCTCAGCGGGGACGTGCCGTTCTCCGGCTCCACCGCGCTCGGGGTGCTGCACCGGCACCTGTACGAGCCGCCCGTGCCGGTGCGCCGGCTGCGCCCCGAGGTGCCGGAGGCGCTGGAGGCCCTGGTGCTGCGGCTGCTCGCCAAGGACCCGCAGCACCGCCCCGACTCCGCGCAGGAGGTCTACGAACACCTGGCGCTGCTGCTGCCCTCCCGGGGCACGCCCACCGGCGCCCCGCTGGACCCCACCCGCCCCTTCCTGCGCCCGCACGCCCCCTGGCCGGACCGCGCCAGGACGCCGGCGCCGCGGCCCGCGCCCGCCGCGCCGCCCGCGCCGACGGCGGAGAAGGCCGACGTGGCCGCCGCAGTCGACGAGGTGAAGCGGCTGCTCGGCGAGGGCCGCATCACCCAGGCCGTCGACATCCTCGGCTCGATCCTCCCGGTCGCCGCCGACCAGCACGGCGAGCACTCCCCGGTGGTGCGCACCCTGCGCAAGCAGTACGCGGCCACGCTCCTCGACGACGGCCAGTACCGGCGCGCCCTGCCCGAACTGCGCCGCCTCGCCGACGAGCGCGCCGCCGAGGCCGGCCAGGCCGACCCGCAGTCGCTGCGCCACCGCTACGAGGCCGCGCAGTGCCTGGAGCAGCTCGGCGACCCGGCGGCCGCCCTCGCCGAGTACCGGGCGCTGCTGCCGTACTACGAGAACCAGTACGTGGCCGCGGGCGACCCGCAGCAGGCCCACGACGTGCGGCGCCGCATCGGGCATCTGCTGCTCGCCCTCGGCGACCGGGCCGCCGCGCACGACACGCTGGTGCGGCTGCTGCACGACGTCGAGCGCGTCCAGGGCCCCGGGCACCCGCTCGCGGCGGACATCCGGCGCACCCTCCAGTGGCTGGGGCAGGTGCGCTGACAGCCGCGGCAGGGCCCGCGCGGGGGAGACGGCGCACGCGGCGGTGCCGGAAGTCGCCGTGAATCGTTGGTCGAATGGGTTGGCCAGAGCTTGGCCGATGCCTACCATCGATCACCGCAAGACTTTGTGCACCGCCGCACAAGCTCTCCTCAGGAGGTTTCCTTGCACCGCCGTCGTCGCACCGCGTTCCTCCTCACCGCCGCGATCGCGGCGGCCCCTCTCCTCACCGCCTGCGGGAACGACGCGCACCCCGGCGCGGCGGCCGTGGTCGGCGGGGAGCGGATCACCGTGTCGCAGCTGGAGAACCGCGTCGACGAGGTGCGCGCCGCCCAGCGGGAGGCCGTCCCGGACGAGGCGCAGTACCAGCAGGCCATCGCCCGCACCGGCGGCCTCACCCGCGACACCCTGCACAGCATGGTGCTGGACCGGGTGCTGGAGCGCGCCGCGCGCGACGCCGGGGTGACCGTCTCCGACCGCGAGGTGCAGCGGACGCGGGCCGAGTTCGAGGAGCAGGCCGGCGGCGCGGAGGCGCTGGAGGCCGCCTGGCTCCAGCAGTACGGCGTGCCGCCGCAGCGCCTCGACGACAACCTCCGCCTCCAGGTCACGGCGCAGAAGCTGGCCCAGAAGCTCGGCACCGACACCAGCAGTGCCGCGTTCTGGAAGGCGCTGTCCGATGCGAGCAAGGAGCTCGACGTCGACCTCAACCCGCGCTACGGCGAATGGGACGCGGAGAAGAGCAGCCGGGTCGACGCCAAGACCCCGTGGGTGAAGGACGTCACCGCTGTGGACGGGCCGCCGCTGGGGCTGTGACGTGGGCTAGTTTCGAAGGGTGAACGCAACCAGCCCCGCCCCCGGCCGTGTCGTCCTGCTCACCACCAGCCACCGGGTCGCGCCAGGACTGCTGTCCTGGCCCGCCTGGCAGACGCTGCACGCCGCCGACCGGGTGCTGTGCGCGGACGGCGCCCACCCGCAGCTGCCGTACCTGCGGGAGGCGGGGATAGCCGTCGAGGAGGCCGCGCCCACCGCCGAGGAGGTCGTCGACGCCTGCGCCGGCGGCCGCACGGTGGTCGTCGTCGCGACCGGCGAGGGCGAGCCCGCGCTCACCGACGGATTGGCGCGGATGGCCGGCAGCGGCCGGGTCACCATGCCCGAGCTGGAACTCCTCCCCGCCTCCTACGACCTCCCCGGCGCCCGCCTGCTCGACCTGGTCCAGGTCATGGACCGCATCCGCGCCGAATGCCCCTGGTCCTCGCAGCAGACCCACAAGGGCCTCGCCAAGTACGGCATCGAGGAGGCGTACGAGCTCGTCGAGGCCATCGAGGACGGAGACCGCGACGAGCTGCGCGAGGAACTGGGGGACGTGCTGCTCCAGGTCGTCTTCCACGCCCGCATCGCCGAGGAGCACGCGGAGGAGCCGTTCTCGATCGACGACGTGGCGGGCGGCATCGTCGCCAAGCTCGTCCACCGGCATCCGCACGTCTTCGGGGAGGAGACGGCGCGGACGCCGGAAGAGGTCAAGGCGCACTGGATGCGGACGAAGGCGGAGGAGAAGCGGAGGGAATCCGTCACGGACGGGGTTCCTGTGGGGCAGCCGGCGCTGGCGCTCGCCACGAAACTGGTGTCCCGTGCCCGCTCGGCGGGCCTGTCCGTCCCGCTCCCCTCCGGGGAGGGGGTCGGTTACGAACTGCTTTCGCTGGCCGCGCGGGCGGAGAGGGAGGGCGTGGACGCGGAGGCAGCCCTCCGGGCTGCCGCCCGGGTGTATCGCGACGCGATCCGCGCGAGCGAAAAGGCGGGGGACGCCTGACCTCCCGTTACGGGGGCTCCGCCCCCGAACCCCCGTTCGCGCAGTTCCCGGCGCCCCTTCAGGGGCGCGGGGAACCGCGCGACCAGCCCCCACCCACCCGCACGGGCCCACGGCCGAAACCCCCCGCCCGTTAGGGTCACCCCATGCGTGACCAGTCACCCCCTCCCCCCGCCCCCGACCTGTTCACCTGGGAGTTCGCCACCAACCCCTACCCCGCCTACGCCTGGCTCCGCGAACACGCCCCCGTGCACAAGACCAAGCTCCCCAGCGGCGTGCACGCCTGGCTGGTCACCCGCTACGCCGACGCACGTCACACCCTCGCCGACAACCGCCTGTCGAAGAACCCCGCGCACCACGACGAGCCCGCCCACGCGAAGGGCAAGACCGGCATCCCCGGTGAGCGGCAGGCCGATCTCATGACGCACCTGCTGAACATCGACCCTCCGGACCACACCCGCCTGCGCCGCCTGGTCAGCAAGGCGTTCACCCCCCGCCGGGTGGCGGAGTTCGCACCCCGGGTGCAGGAGCTCACGGACGGCCTGATCGACCGTTTCGCCCGGAGCGGCACCGCCGACCTCATCCACGACTTCGCCTTCCCCCTCCCCATCTACGCCATCTGCGACCTCCTCGGCGTCCCCCGCGAGGACCAGGACGACTTCCGGGACTGGGCGGGCATGATGATCCGTCACGGCGGAGGCCCCCGCGGCGGAGTCGCGCGGTCGGTGAAGAAGATGCGCGGGTACCTCGCCGAACTGATCCACCGCAAGCGCGAGGCGCTGCCCGCCGAGCCCGAACCCGGCGAGGACCTCATCTCGGGTCTGATTCGCGCCTCCGACCACGGCGAGCACCTGACGGAGAACGAGGCCGCCGCGATGGCGTTCATCCTCCTCTTCGCCGGCTTCGAGACGACCGTCAACCTCATCGGCAACGGCACCTACGCCCTGCTCACGCACCCCGAGCAGCGGGAGCGTCTGCAGCGCGCGCTGGCCGAGGGGGACCGCGGGCTGCTGGAGACCGGGGTGGAGGAACTCCTGCGCTACGACGGTCCCGTGGAGCTGGCGACCTGGCGGTTCGCCACGGAGCCTGTCGTCATCGGCGGGCAGCGGATCGAGACCGGCGACCCCGTGCTCGTCGTGCTCGCCGCGGCCGACCGGGACCCGGAGCGGTTCGCCGACCCGGACACCCTGGACCTGGGCCGCCGCGACAACCAGCACCTGGGCTACGGGCACGGGATCCACTACTGCCTGGGCGCCCCGCTCGCGCGCCTGGAGGGACAGACCGCGCTCGCCACGCTCCTGACGCGCCTTCCGGACCTCCGCCTCGCCGCCGATCCGTCCGAACTGCGCTGGCGCGGCGGCCTCATCATGCGGGGGCTGCGCACGCTTCCGGTGGAATTCTCCCCTCCCTGCTGAAGGGGGAGTTCAGGACAGACCTGACCTTCCTGCCCCTCCCCGGGGGCCGGTGTGCGGAAACCTGAAGCATGCTCAACTCTGTGATCTTCATGTGATCTGCACGGCATGAACTTGTGACAAGTGATCGAGTGCCTATACGTTCACCCATCAAGTACGGCGCGCTGCACGCTTTTGCTCGCCCCGTGCCGGTTCTTGTTGCCGAGTGAAAGGCTTCCGCATGCTCTCCGGGAACGGCCGACACCGTCGCCCCCGCCAGGCTCCGGCTCTGCTCGTCGCCGCCGGCGTGACCGGCTCCGCGATCGCGATCCCGCTCCTCGGCGCGGGCGCCGCCAACGCGGCGGACGGTGACACCTGGGACCGGGTCGCGGAGTGCGAGAGCGGCGGCTCCTGGAGCCAGAACACCGGCAACGGCTACTACGGCGGCCTGCAGTTGACCCAGGACGACTGGGAGAACTACGGCGGCCTCGAGTTCGCGCCCAGCGCCGACGCGGCCAGCCGCAATCAGCAGATCACCGTGGCCGAGAGAATCCTCGCCGACCAGGGTGTCGGCAAGTGGCGCGCCTGCGGCCTCCTCACGGGCCTGAACCAGGACACCGCTTCCCCGAACGTCGACCCGGGCGTGCCGACCGACGACGACCGGGACGACTCCCTGCTCGGGCTCGGCGGCACGGGCACTTCGTCCGGTTCCGCGGATTCCGGTGATTCGTCCGCTTCCCCCTCCCCGTCGGCGACGTCCGCTTCATCCGGTTCATCCGGTTCGTCCGGTAAGGCGACGAGTGGCGCGGGCGCCGACGCCTCCCCGTCCGCCTCCGCCACCCCTGAAGGTGACGAGTCGGACAAGTCGGGGCAGCGTACCGGTTCTTCGGCTGTCACCGAGTCCGAGGACAGCGGCTCGGGCCGCCACCGCGGTCCCAGCGCGGAGGAGGGCGCGACGGCCGACGCCGGGACCGCGTCGTCCGGCCGGCACGCCTCGCGCTCCGCGGACACGCCCGCCGGTATCGACGACGACCGCTACACCGTCCAGACCGGCGACAGTCTGGCCTCCATCGCCGACTCCCTTGCCTTGACCGGCGGATGGACGGCCCTCTACGTCGAGAACCAGCAGGTCATCGGCGACGACCCGAACCTCATCCTGCCCGGCCAGCGGCTCCTGGTGGACACCGAAAAGGCCGAATAGCGGTCGGAAACAGGCGGCCGAAGGCACCCCCGCGCGGCGGCAGTTGACGGAGCGATTAGAGCTGAATGTCCGTAATAAGGGCCATGAGAGATAGGTCTCAGAGGCCCTGATCATCTTTGAAATTCCGCCGATCGCGTGCTTACGGTCGTGACCGCTCGCCATCGCGGGCCCCGGCTGCCGCCACGCCGAATCCTGCCAGTGGCAGCACGGGAACAGTCGTCGCGTCATGCGCCGTAGGCAGGAGCGGGGGACCCAGGTAAGTGCCGCGACCGGACGGTTGACGTCCGGTACGGCTCGGGGTGAAGCCGCGTCCCGGGAGGGGCGTGGCCGGGCAACTCAACCGGCCCGAACCCGACAGCTCACCTCGTAGGCGTCGGTGAGGGGATCCAACCATGCTGTTTTCCGGCAAGGGCAAGCACCGTCGTCCGTCCAAGGCCACTCGCGCCATCGCCATCGCCGGTGTCACCGGCGCCGCCGTCGCCGGCCCGCTGATGGCGTCCGGCACCGCCTCCGCGGCCACCGCGTCCGAGTGGGACGCCGTCGCCCAGTGCGAGTCCGGCGGCAACTGGTCCATCAACACCGGCAACGGCTACTACGGCGGTCTGCAGTTCTCCGCCTCCACCTGGGCCGCGTACGGCGGCACCCAGTACGCCGCCACCGCCGACCAGGCCTCCAAGGCCCAGCAGATCGAGATCGCCGAGAAGGTCCTCGCGGGCCAGGGCAAGGGCGCCTGGCCGGTCTGCGGCACGGGTCTGTCCAACGCCTCCTACGACGGCGGCTCCGCCGAGGCGCCCAAGACCGAGGCCCCCAAGACCGAGGCCCCCGCCGAGCGCACCGAGCAGAAGGCATCCCGCTCCGCCGAGCGCCCGGCCGCCCCGGCCGAGGAGAAGGCGGCGAAGAAGACCGTCACCACCCCGACCGGCAAGAAGGTCGAGAAGGGCGACGGCGAGTACAAGGTCGTCAAGGGCGACACCCTCAGCTCCATCGCCGCGGAGCACGACGTCAAGGGCGGCTGGGCGAAGCTGTTCGACCTGAACGACGACATCATCGACGACGCCGACCTGATCTACCCGGGCCAGCAGCTGCACCTGAAGTAAGGGCAGACCGCGAGGTCCCTCCCGTCCCCCCACGGGCTCCCCGCCCCGGTGCGTTCTTCCCCCGTACGCACCGGGGCGGGGTCATGTCCGGATGCATTCCGGTCACGGTTTGCCGAAGAGGCTTTGTTCCGTACGGAAACAATCTACGCTCTGTTCTGTCCATGAGGCGGGCGGCGAGATGGCCGAACGCCCGGAGCCGGTTAGGCTCGGACTCGCAGGGCCCCCGCGGCCCCGCTCACCCGCGTCACATCCCAAGAAGGAGATGCTCGTGCCGTCCATCGACGTCGTCGTAGCCCGGGAAATCCTGGACTCCCGAGGCAACCCCACGGTCGAGGTCGAGGTCGGCCTCGACGACGGCAGCACGGGTCGTGCCGCCGTCCCGTCCGGCGCCTCCACCGGCGCCTTCGAGGCCATCGAACTCCGTGACGGCGACGCCGGCCGTTACCTGGGCAAGGGCGTCGAGAAGGCCGTACTGGCCGTCATCGAGCAGATCGGCCCGGAGCTCGTCGGCTACGACGCCACCGAGCAGCGCCTGATCGACCAGGCGATGTTCGACCTGGACGCCACCGACAACAAGGGCTCGCTCGGCGCCAACGCCATCCTCGGCGTCTCGCTCGCCGTCGCGCACGCCGCCTCCGAGGCCAGCGACCTGCCGCTGTTCCGCTACCTGGGCGGCCCGAACGCGCACCTGCTGCCGGTGCCGATGATGAACATCCTGAACGGCGGCTCGCACGCCGACTCCAACGTGGACATCCAGGAGTTCATGATCGCCCCGATCGGCGCGGAGTCCTTCTCCGAGGCGCTGCGCTGGGGCGCCGAGGTCTACCACACCCTCAAGAAGGTGCTGAAGGGCAAGGGCCTGGCCACCGGCCTGGGCGACGAGGGCGGCTTCGCCCCGAACCTCGGCTCCAACCGCGAGGCCCTGGACCTGATCCTCGAGGCCATCAAGGAAGCCGGCTACACCCCCGGCGAGCAGATCGCCCTGGCCCTGGACGTGGCCGCCTCCGAGTTCTACAAGGACGGCGTCTACACCTTCGAGGGCAAGGAGCGCACGGCCGCCGAGATGACCGAGTACTACGCGGAGCTCGTCGACGCGTACCCGCTCGTGTCCATCGAGGACCCGCTGTTCGAGGACGACTGGGACGGCTGGAAGACCATCACCGACAAGCTCGGCGACAAGGTCCAGCTCGTCGGCGACGACCTGTTCGTCACCAACCCGGAGCGCCTGGCCCGCGGCATCGAGGAGGGCGCCGCCAACGCCCTGCTGGTGAAGGTCAACCAGATCGGCTCGCTCACCGAGACCCTGGACGCCGTCGAGCTGGCCCAGCGCAACGGCTTCAAGTGCATGATGTCCCACCGCTCCGGCGAGACCGAGGACGTCACCATCGCCGACCTCGCCGTCGCCACCAACTGCGGCCAGATCAAGACCGGCGCCCCGGCCCGCTCCGAGCGCGTCGCCAAGTACAACCAGCTGCTGCGCATCGAGGAGATCCTCGACGACGCCGCGGTGTACGCCGGCCGCAGCGCCTTCCCCCGCTTCAAGGGCTGACCTCACCCCCGCAGGAAGCGTCGTACGTACGTCCCCGTACCCGGTCCCGTACCGTGTGCGGGGACGTACGCGCGTATGAGAGCGAACGAGAGGCGGGAACATGGCGGTGAAGGACCGGGACCGTTTCTCCACCGCGACCAGGATCCGGCTGATCGGTGAGCAGACCGCGGCCCGGGTCTACCGCTCGCAGACCAAGAGGCAGGCCCGCCGCTCCCGGCTGACCGGCCGCGCGGCCCTGCTCGCCCTGGTCCTCTGCTCCCTGGTGGTGGCCCTCGCCTACCCGATGCGGCAGTACGTCTCCCAGCGCGCGGAGATCGCCGACCTGCAGAAGGAGCAGGACGAGACCCGCCGCCGGGTCGAACGGCTGCGCGACCTCAAGGCCCGCTGGCAGGACGACGCGTACGCCGAGCAGGAGATCCGCAGACGCCTGCACTACGTCATGCCGGGGGAGACCGGCTACATCGTCGTCGACCCGGCCGGCGCCGAGACCACGCGCGGCGACCTCCGGGCCGCCGACCGCCCCTGGTACGCCAACGTCTGGGACGGCGTCGACAAGGCCGACGCCGCCGCCCAGTGATTCCGACGGAACACCGCAGAAAGACACGTATGGACACCCCTCCGCCCACGACGCCGCGCACCGAGCCCACCGACGCGGACGTCGAGGCCTTCAAGCAGCAGCTCGGCCGGCCCCCGCGCGGGCTGCGCGCCATCGCGCACCGCTGTCCCTGCGGGCAGCCGGACGTCGTGGAGACCGCCCCGCGGCTGCCCGACGGCACGCCCTTCCCGACGCTGTACTACCTGACGTGCCCGCGGGCGAACTCCGCGATCGGCACGCTGGAGGCGAACGGCGTGATGAAGGAGATGACCGAGCGCCTGGCCGCCGACCCGGAGCTGGCCGCCGCCTACCGCGCGGCCCACGAGGACTACATCCGGCGCCGCGACGAGATCGAGGAGCTGAAGAACTTCCCCAGCGCCGGCGGCATGCCGGACCGGGTGAAGTGCCTGCACGTCCTCGTCGCGCACTCGCTGGCCGCCGGACCGGGCGTCAACCCGCTCGGCGACGAGGCGCTGGCGATGCTGCCGGAGTGGTGGGCCAAGGGCCCCTGCGTGACGCCCGCGGCCGAGGAGGACGCCAAGTGACCCGGGTCGCCGCGATCGACTGCGGTACGAACTCCATCCGTCTGCTGGTGGCCGACGCCGACCCGGCGACCGGGGAACTCACCGACCTGGACCGGCGGATGACGATCGTGCGGCTCGGCCAGGGCGTCGACCGCACCGGCCGGCTGGCGCCGGAGGCGCTGGAGCGCACCTTCGCCGCCTGCCGTGAGTACGCGGAGATCATCGAGAAGCACGGCGCCTCCGAGCACCTGCGCTTCGTCGCCACCTCGGCCTCCCGTGACGCGGAGAACCGGGACGACTTCGTGCGCGGAGTGGTGGACATCCTGGGCGTGGAGCCCGAGGTGATCACCGGCGACCAGGAGGCGGAGTTCTCCTTCACCGGCGCCACCAAGGAGCTGACCGGCCGCGACGACCTGCACCGGCCGTTCCTGGTGGTGGACATCGGCGGCGGCTCCACCGAGTTCGTCGTCGGCGACGACCATGTGCGCGCCGCCCGCTCCGTGGATGTCGGCTGCGTCCGGATGACCGAGCGCCATCTGGTGGTGGACGGGGCCGTGACGGACCCGCCCACCGAGGAGCAGATCGCCGCGATGCGCGCGGACATCGAGGCCGCCCTGGACCGGGCGGAGGAGGCGGTGCCGCTGCGCGAGGCGCGGACGCTGGTGGGCCTCGCGGGGTCCGTCACCACCGTGTCGGCGATCGCCCAGGACCTGCCCGAGTACGACTCGGCGGCCATCCACCACTCACGGGTCTCCCGCGAGCGGGTCCGCGAGATCACCGAGTGGCTGCTGCGCTCCACGCACGCCGAGCGGGCCGCGGTGCCGTCGATGCACCCGGGCCGGGTCGACGTGATCGGCGCGGGCGCCCTGGTGCTGCTGGCGGTCATGGAGCGGACGGGCGCGGAGGAGGTCGTGGTGTCGGAGCACGACATCCTCGACGGGATCGCCTGGAGTTGCGCCTCCTAGGCGCGTTGAGGCGGTGCCGGGCGGGGCGTCACAGGTTGCGGTAGACGTCCCGCCGGTCGCCCACCTTGATGACGAGGACGACGAGCTCACCGTCGTTGATCTGGTAGGCGACCCGGTAGCTGCCGACCCTGAGCCGGTAGAGGCCCGACGGGCCGGTGAGCTTCTTGACGTCGGTGTCCTGGCGGTACGGGTCGTCACCGAGTGCGGTCAACGCGGTCAGGATGCGCATGGCGTCGGGTCGGCTGATCGCCCGAAGCTGGCGCTGTGCCGCCGCGGTGAACCGGAAGGCGTATTTCACGCAGCCTCGCCGTCGTGCTCGGTGAACAGGTCCGCCAGCAGTTCCGCCATGGTCACGGTGCTGCCTCCCTCGGCCAGTACCGCCTCGGCCTCGCGTGCCAGCATGACATCGGCCGCTTCCTCCAGCGCTTCGAAGTCCGAGATCGGGACCACGGCCGCCACCGGTGCGCCGTTGCGCGTGATGACGGTCGGGACGCCCTCCTCGGCCCGGTTGATGTGATCGGCGAGGTGCGCGCGGGCTTCCCGTACGGTCACGGTGTTCTCAGTCATGCGGACAGTGTACGCGTCAGCGTGTACACGGTGCATCCATGAGGGAAGTGCGCTCGTGGGCGATCCTCGACGGGATCGCCTGGGCCGTGGCCTGGCTCTCTTTTGTTACCGGCCAGTAGCACTCCGCTGAGCAGTCGGGATAGCGTTTGAGCGGCACTCCCGGGGGGCTCCGGACCCCTCGGGGCGGACCCCCGCGGGAAAGTTCGTGAAGTTCTTCACAAGGAATTGGCCCCGGGAGGGCGAAGAAGGGGGTCCGATTGACCCGTTCGGGCGCTCAACACCCCTTTGAACACGTTCAGAAGAGGGTGGCGAGGGGTCCCCGCGGGCCCCTCGTGTCGACCGCCCTGTCGGCCTCACGGGCCGCCCCGGACCGCAGAGAGGCAGCTCACGCGGCATTGACAACGTGTCAAGCGGGGGTCCGGTTCCCGATCCGAACTGTGATCTGGATCAAGAAGCGCGGGATGGTAGCACAGGCACTGCCGGACCTTGTGAAGGGGCGCACGAGGTACCCCCCTTGGGCGGGTGGATACTCGATGGCATGAGCACCACGGAGCGTCCCAGGATCCTCGTAGTAGGCGGTGGGTACGTAGGCCTGTACGCAGCTCGGCGCATCCAGAAGAAGATGCGTTACGGCGAGGCGACCGTCACCGTCGTCGACCCGCGGTCGTACATGACCTACCAGCCCTTCCTCCCCGAAGCCGCCGCCGGCAGCATCTCCCCGCGGCACGTCGTCGTCCCGTTGCGGCGCGTGCTTCCCAAGGCGGAGGTCCTCACCGGCCGGGTCACCACCATCGACCAGGACCGCAAGGTCGCCACGATCGCCCCGCTCGTGGGCGAGGCGTACGAGCTGCCCTTCGACTACCTGGTGATCGCGCTCGGCGCGGTCTCCCGCACCTTCCCGATCCCCGGCCTCGCCGAGCAGGGCATCGGCATGAAGGGCGTCGAGGAGGCCATCGGCCTGCGCAACCACGTCCTCGAGCAGCTCGACAAGGCCGACTCCACCACGGACGAGGAGATCCGCCGCAAGGCGCTCACCTTCGTCTTCGTGGGCGGCGGCTTCGCCGGCGCCGAGACCATCGGCGAGGTCGAGGACATGGCCCGGGACGCGGCCAAGTACTACAAGACGGTGTCCCGCGAGGACATGCGCTTCATCCTCGTCGACGCCGCCGACAAGATCCTCCCCGAGGTCGGCCCCAAGCTGGGCAAGTACGGCAAGGAGCACCTCGAGAGCCGCGGCGTCGAGGTCTACCTGTCCACCTCCATGGACTCCTGCGTCGACGGCCACGTGGTGCTGAAGAACGGCCTCGAGGTCGACGCCGGCACCATCGTGTGGACCGCGGGCGTCAAGCCCAACCCGGCGCTGGCCCGCTTCGGCCTGCCGCTCGGCCCGCGCGGCCACGTCGACACCGAGCCGACGCTCCAGGTCAAGGGCACCGACTACATCTGGGCCGCGGGCGACAACGCCCAGGTCCCGGACCTCGTGGGCCGCAAGGCCGGCAACGAGAACGCCTGGTGCCCGCCGAACGCCCAGCACGCGCTGCGCCAGGCCAAGGTCCTCGGCGACAACGTGATCTCCGGCATGCGGGGCTTCCCGCAGAAGGAGTACAGCCACGCCAACAAGGGCGCGGTCGCGGGCCTCGGCCTGCACAAGGGCGTCGCGATGATCGTGATGGGCAAGTTCAAGATCAAGCTCAAGGGCCGGCTCGCCTGGTACATGCACCGTGGCTACCACGGTCTGGCCATGCCGACCTGGAACCGCAAGATCCGGATCTTCGCCGACTGGACCCTCGGCATGTTCCTCAAGCGCGAGGTCGTGTCCCTGGGCGCGATCGAGTCCCCGCGCGAGGAGTTCTACGAGGCCGCCAAGCCGGCCCCGGCGCCCGCCGCCAAGGCGGAGCCGAAGAAGACCGAGGCCAAGGCCTCCTGACCCGGGGTCGTCCCCCAGGTCACCCGTAGGCCACCCCCGAAGGGGCCGCCCGCCATCCGTGGTGCGGGCGGCCCCTCCGGCATGTCATGGGTGACTCCCCGCGGGTTGCGTTTCCGTGTTTTGCCCGAAGATGACGCGCGCCGGGGACTGCCACGGCCGCGCCTCGGTGTTCACATGGTTGACGACATTCCGGGATCCGGTCACGGAGGTGTACACCATGGCAGACGCCGCCATGCGGCTGAAAGGCATCCTCGAGCAGTTGCTCGGCGCACCCCTCCCGGTGCGCATCCGCACCTGGGACGGCTCGGAAGCCGGCCCCCCGGAGGCCCCCGTCCTGGTCGTGCGGAACCGGCGCGCCCTGCGCCGCCTGCTGTTCAAGCCGGGCGAGCTGGGCCTGGCCCGCGCCTGGGTGGCCGGCGACCTGACGATCGAGGGCGACCTCTACACCGCGCTCGGCCTGCTCGCCGGGAGCATCTGGGAACGCGACGAGGACGCCCGTACCCTCGCCCAGTCCCTGCGCGACCCGGAGTTCCGCTCGGCGGTGCGCGGGCTGTTCGCGATGGCGGGCCCGCCGCTGCCGCCCGCCCCGCCCCGCGAGGAGGTCCGCAGGCCCCGCCGCGGACTGCACACCAAGCGCAGCGACAAGCGAGCCATCAGCCACCACTACGACGTCGGCAACGAGTTCTACGAGATCGTCCTCGGCCCGTCCATGGTGTACTCCTGCGCCTACTGGCCCGCCCCGCCCCCCGAGGCCACCCTCGAGCAGGCCCAGCACGACAAGCTGGAACTGGTCGCCCGCAAGCTCGACCTGCGGCCCGGGCAGCGGCTGCTGGACGTCGGCTGCGGCTGGGGCTCCATGGCGATCCACGCGGCCCGCGAGCACGGGGTGAACGTCGTCGGCATCACCCTCTCCCAGGAGCAGGCCGCCTACGCGCGCAAGCGCATCGCCGAGGAGGGGCTCACCGACCGCGTCGAGATCCGCGTCCAGGACTACCGGGACGTCGCGGACGGCCCCTACGACGCGATCTCCTCCATCGGCATGGCCGAACACGTCGGCTCCGAGCGGTACCTGGAGTACGCGACCGTCCTGCACCGGCTGCTGAGGCCGGGCGGCCGGCTGCTCAACCACCAGATCGCCCGCCGCCCGCAGCGCGACGAGTCGGCGTACCAGGTCGACGAGTTCATCGACGCCTACGTCTTCCCCGACGGCGAACTGGCCCCGCTCGGCACCACCGTCACCCTGCTGGAGCGCGCCGGGTTCGAGGTCCGCGACGTGGAGTCCCTGCGCGAGCACTACGCCCTCACCCTGCGCCGCTGGGTGGCCAACCTGGAGTCCGGGTGGGCGCGCGCGGTCGCCCTCGCCGGGCCTGGGCGGACCCGGGTCTGGCAGCTCTACATGGCCGCCTCCGCGCTCGCCTTCGAACGCAACCGCATCGGCGTCAACCAGGTCGTCGCCGTGCGCACCCCTGAGTCCGGGGCGTCCGGGCTGCCGCTGCGGGCCCGGGTGTGGGGCGCTCCCGGTCCGGCCTGATCCGCACCACGACGCGAAAGGGCCGGGCTTCCCCTGGGGAGGCCCGGCCCTCGGTGTGCCGCGTCGCGACGAGGTCACTCCGCCTTGATCGCGCTCAGCATGTTCAGCCGGGCGGCGTTGCGGGCCGGCCACAGGGAGGCCAGGACGCCCACCAGACCGGCCAGCACCACGAAGATCCCGATCCGGTCCCAGGGCAGGACCAGCGCGTACCCCGGAATCTCGTCGGCGACGGTCTCGCCGATCGCCCAGCCGAGGAACGTGCCGAGACCGATGCCGACCACCGCGCCGAACACCGAGATGACGACGGCCTCCAGCCGGACCATCCGCTTCACCTGGCGCCGGTCCAGACCGATCGCGCGCAGCATGCCGATCTCCTGCTGCCGTTCGAAGACGGACATCGCGAGCGTGTTGACGACGCCCAGCACCGCGATGATCAGAGCCATCGCCAGCAGGCCGTACATGACGTTCAGCAGGGTGTTGATGGCGCCGCCGAACTCGTCGCGGATGTCCTGCCGGTCCATCACGGTGATCGCGGGGTTGTCACCGAGCGCGTCGACGAGGACCTTCTCGTTCGCCGCGGACTGGCCGCCGTCGACCTTCACGAAGATCTGCCGGATGTACGGCTTCGCCTCGTGCCCGCTCACCACGGCGGTGTCGAGGACGACGGGGGAGAGGAACTCGCTGTCCTTGTAGACGGCGCCGACCGTCAGCGTCGCCTTCTTCTCGTCGGCGAAGGTGAAGGGGACGCTGTCGCCGGGCTTCCAGCCCCTGCTCTCGGCCGTGGTCTCGGCGACCGCGATCCGCCCCTCGGCGAGCGAGCCGATGTCGCCGCTGACGACGTCGACGTTCAAGACCTCCTGGATGTCGCCCGGGGTGACCGCGGAGGCGGAGACGTAGTCGTCGTCGGTCTGGAGGTAGACGTCCTGCTGCGGCGAGACCGCCGAGACGCCCGCGGCGTTCTCCAGCGCGGTCAGCGCGGACCGGTCGAGGTCGCCCCCGTTGGCCATCGAGACCATGTAGTCGGCCTTGATGTTGTCCGTGGTCATCTTGTCGATGGCGGTGCCGACCGTGACGCCGAGCACCGACAGGCCGGTCACCAGCGTCAGCCCGATCGCCAGCGCCGAGGCGGTGGCGCCGGTGCGGCGCGGGTTGCGGACCGCGTTCTGGCCGGCCAGCTTGCCGGCCACGCCGAAGGGTCCGACGAGCAGCGGACGGACGAGTGCGATCACGGGCCGGGACAGCAGCGGGATCAGGATGATCACGCCGATCAGAGCGAGGAACGCCCCCGCGCCGATGTACATCCGGCCGTCGTCGCCGCCGGTCGAGGCGCCGGCCACGATCCCCGCCGCCCCGAGGGCGGTGACGGCCCCACCGACGGAGTTGCGCAGCACCAGCGACTTGGTGGTGGCCACCGCGTGGACGCTGTTCATCGCCGCGACCGGCGGGATCTTCGCGGCCCTGCGGCCGGGCAGCCAGGCGGCGAACACCGTGATCAGCACGCCCACCGCGAATGCCGAGACCACCGGAGTGGCGGACAGGACCAGCGGGCCGTCAGGCATCTTCATGTCGAACGCCGCCATGCCGGAGCGCAGTCCGACGGCCAGACCGACGCCGAGGGCGAAGCCGACGGCCGAGGCCACCAGACCCACCACCGCGGCCTCGGCGAGCACCGAACGGGTGATCTGCCTGCGGGACGCGCCGACCGCGCGCATCAGGGCGACCTCCTTGGTGCGCTGGGCGACCAGCATCGTGAACGTGTTGGAGATCAGGAAGACGCCCACGAAGAGCGCGATGCCCGCGAAGCCGAGCAGGACCTGCTTGAGGTTGCCCATGCCCTGTTCGATCTGGTCGGCCTGCTCGTCCGCGAGCGCCTTGCCGGTCCGCGCCTCCGCCGTGTCCGGCAGCAGCGGCTCGACCGCGGCGAGGATCCCGGCGTCGTCCGCGCCGGGGGCCGCGACGACGGTGACCTCCTCGAAGTAGCCCTGCTTCAGGTACTGCTTCTGGGCGACGGCGGTGTCGAAGAGGACGAGGCTGCCGCCGGCGTTGACGGCGCCGTCCTCCGTGGTGAACACACCGCTGAGCGTGTACTCCTTGACCGGGCCGTTGGTGGCGACGCGCACCCGGTCGCCGACCTCGTACTCGCCCTTGGCCGCGGACTCCTCGTCCAACGCGATCTGGTCGTCCTTCACCGGGCCGGAGCCCTCGGTGAACGTGTACGCCGGGTCCTTGCCGTTCTCGCCGGGCGCGAAGTTCGAGCCCTTGTTGGACCATCCGACGCCGATCAGCTTCCCGTCGGGGCCGGCGACCCCGGCGAAGCCCCCGACACGGCCGTACACCCCGGCGACGCCGTCCACGGCGGAGATCCGGTCGAGGTCCTCGCCGGACAGGCCGGGCGCCTCCTCGGGGTTGTCCGGGTCGGCGTACGAGGTGACGGCGACGGCGACGTCGTCGTAGCTCTTCGCCGACTGGTTGCGGAAGGCGTTGGAAAGGGTGTCCGCGAAGACCAGGGTGCCCGACACGAACGCCACGCCGAGCATCACGGCGAGCACGGTCATCAACAACCTGGCCTTGTGCGCGAAGACGTTGCGCAAGGCGGTACGGAACATGGGTCTTCTCTGTCCAGACGGTACGAGGGAGGGGCGAGCGGGCGACGGGCCCGGGGTCAGCTGGTGCGGCCCTTGGCGTCGAAGCGCTTCATGCGGTCGAGCACGGAGTCGGCCGTCGGCCCGTACAGCTCGTCGACGATGCGGCCGTCGGCGAGGAAGACCACCCGGTCCGCGTAGGCGGCGGCGACCGGGTCGTGGGTCACCATGACCACCGTCTGGCCCAGTTCGCGCACGGAGTTGCGCAGGAAGCCGAGCACCTCGGCGCCGGAGCGGGAGTCGAGGTTGCCGGTGGGCTCGTCGCCGAAGACGATGTCGGGCCGGGACGCCAGCGCCCGCGCCACCGCGACCCGCTGCTGCTGGCCGCCGGAGAGCTGGGCCGGGCGGTGGCCGAGCCGGTCGGCCAGGCCGACCATCCGGATCACGGTGTCCAGCCACTCCTTGTCCGGCTTGCGGCCCGCGATGTCCATGGGGAGCGTGATGTTCTCCAGGGCGTTCAGCGTCGGCAGCAGGTTGAACGCCTGGAAGATGAAGCCGATCTTGTCCCGGCGCAGCCGCGTGAGCTGCTTGTCCTTCAGCGCGCCCAGCTCGGTGTCGCCGATGCGCACGGAGCCGGAGGAGAAGGTGTCGAGCCCGGCGACGCAGTGCATCAGCGTGGACTTGCCGGAGCCCGAAGGGCCCATGATCGCGGTGAACTCGGCCTGCCGGAAGTCGACGGAGACGCGGTCCAGGGCGACCACCTGGGTCTCGCCCTGGCCGTAGATCTTCGACAGCTCCGTGGCGCGTGCGGCCACGGCGGTGGTCCGGTCGGCGAGGGGGGCGGTGGTCACGGATGAGCTCCTGTGGGACGGCGTGTTTCGAGGACACGACCATCGTTCCGTGGCTTCGCCGCCGCGGAGTCACCCGCTGCTCCGGTTCCGGGGGGCGACTCGGGAGGGAGCGCCGGACGCCGGGTCATACCTGGGGATGACGGACGCCCCCTACCCGGGTCGGTCCCCGGAACGGGTGGGGCGCCCTGTTCGGACGGTGAAATTCCGTCATTCCGCGTGCGGAGGGCCTCGTCGCACGCAAGGCTGGTGGCACGTGCTGACGGTGCGTTCGGGTGTCTGATGGACCCTCAGGCGCCAATAAAATAAGACAAGATCGGTCCATCCCGCCGCAGTCGGAGGGAGGGTCACCGATAGGCTCGGAACCGCGAAGCGGAGCCCACGGCCTGCCCGGATGGTGGAATGCAGACACGGCGAGCTTAAACCTCGCTGCCCCTGAGCGGGCGTGCCGGTTCAAGTCCGGCTCCGGGCACCACCACGGCCGCACGGCCTGACCTTCGCCCCAGGTGAGGGACGCGACGTCGACAGACGCGTCCGGCGTCCCGTCAGACCCGCACCAGGCCCGCCCGGAAGGCCAGGATGACGGCGTGGACGCGGTCGCGGGCGCCGATCTTCCCGAAGATCCGGCCGACGTGGCTCTTCACCGTCGACTCGGCTAGATGAAGCCGCCGGGAGATCTCCGCGTTCGTCAGTCCTTCTCCCATCGCCATGAGAATCATGCGTTCCCGCGCCGTGAGCCGGGCGATCCCGGCGTGCTCCTCCGCCGAGAGCGGGACCGGGTCCGGGCGTCCCGCCGCCAGGCGGCTCAGGAGACGCCGGGTGGCGCTGGGCGCGATCACCGCGTCGCCCGCGGCCACCGCGCGGATCGCGGACAGCAGGTCGCCCGGTTCCGCGTCCTTCGTGAGGAAGCCGCTCGCTCCGGCCTCGATGCCGGACAGGACGTACTCGTCGAGGTCGAACGTCGTCAGCAGCAGGACGCGCGGGGCGTCCTCGGGACCCCGGTGGTCCGTCACGATCAGGCGGGTGGCGGCGATGCCGTCGAGGCGGGGCATCCGTACGTCCATCAGCACCACGTCCGGGCGCACGTCCCGCGCCAGCCGTACCGCCTCGCCGCCGTCGCCCGCCTCCCCGGCCACGTCGATGTCCGGCTGCCCGGCGAGGAACATCGTCGTGCCCATCCGCTGAAGGGGCTGGTCGTCCGCGATCAGCACCCGGACGGCATGGGACGTGTCCGTCATGGGGTTCTCATCCTCCGGTCCTCCGTCCCCCGGGAATCGGTCGTCGGTTCCTCGGTTCCCCGCGCCGTCGCCGGGCGTGTTCCGAGGCCGTCGGCGTCGTCGAGGGGCAGGCGCGCCCGCACCCGCCAGCCCGTGCCCGTGGCCCGGGCCTCGAACGTGCCGCCGTACGCCTCGACGCGTTCGCGCATCCCCGGCAGACCATGGCCGCCGGGCTTCGGGGCGGCCGGCGCGGCGCCGGTGTCGGTGACGGTCACCGTGACGGCGTCCGCCGCGCGTTCGACGTCGACGCGGGCGCGGGGCGCGGGGCCCGCGTGCCGGAGCACGTTGGTGAGGGACTCCTGCACGACGCGGTAGACGGCGAGCTGCCGGCCGGTGTCGAGGGTGCGCAGGTCTCCGGTGCGCCGCAGGACGACGTCGAGCCCGGCGTCCCGCAGTGCGTCGAGGAGGTCGGCCAGGTCGTCGAGCCGGGGCTGCGGGCTCAGGGGCGTGCCGTCGGCGCCGGCGTCCTCGCGCAGCACCCGCAGCACGTGCCGTACCTCCCGCACGGAGGTGCGGCTCACCTCGCCGATGGCGTCGAACGCGCGCACCGCCTCGTCCGGGGAGGTGCGGGCTGCCACGCCGCCGCCGGTGGCGAGGGCGGTGATGACCGAGAGGTTGTGGCCGATGACGTCGTGGATCTCGCGCGCGATGCGGGAGCGTTCGGCGACCGCCGCGGTGCGGGCGATCTCGGCCTGCTCGGCGGCGAGGCGGACGCGGTTGCCGCGCACGAGCAGGCCGAGCAGCACCGCGGCGGCGCCCATGGCGGTGACCGCCAGGACGAGGAGGAAGCGCTCGCGCGGAGGCGTCCCTCCGGAGCCGGGCGGGGCGACGAGGGCGGTCACGGCGAGGACCGCGACGACGCCGGCCGCGGTCCCGGTCACGTGCCGCCGGCCGTCGCGCAGGACGGCGCCGAACAGCGCCACCCACACGGCCAGGTACGTCCACGTGGGCGTCCCGTCGAGAGAGAGGGCGCCCGCCGCGGAGACCAGGGTGCCGCCGGAGGCGGTCAGGAGGGCGGCGTACGGGCGGCGTCGGCGCAGGGCGACGGCGCCGTGCACGGCGGCGAGCACCGCCCAGCCGGGCAGACCGGACGGCGGGCTCGCGAGGAAGGACACGGCGGCGACGAGCAGGGCCAGGCCGAGGTCCCACCCCCAGGGGTGGCGCCGGTCGAAGGCGCTCATCCCCTGGAGCGGATCGGTCACCGCGGCGTCCGCGACACGCATGCGCACTCGTCTGTCGCCTTCCGGGTCAGATGTCGCGGGTCTTCAGCAGCCACCACGAGACGCCGCCCAGCGCGGCGACCCAGGTGACCAGGACGACGACCGCCGTGCCGACGCCGTACGGGCCGTCGGCGAGACCGGCGCCGCGCACGACGTCCATGGCGGCGAACGGCATCCAGTCGGTGAAGCCGGACACCCCGTCGGGCAGGAACGCCGGGAAGATCTGCGGGCCGAGCTGGAACACGCCGAAGTACAGCGTGATCGCGGCCGCGGCGTTGCGGACCAGCGAGCCGAGCACCAGCCCGAAGAGCGCGCCGAAGGGCAGCAGGAGCGTCCCGGCGAGCACGCCCCAGAACATCCTCGGGTCGAACAGCGACATGCCCGCCGCGGAGGGGATCGCCCCGGTGATCCGGGTGAGCAGGTACAGCAGTACGGACATGACCGCGCCGAGTGCCGTGGTCACGCCGGTCAGGACGGCCGCCTTGGCGAGGAGCAGGCCGGTGCGCCGGGGCGCGGCCACGACGCTCGCCCGGATCGAGCCGCTGCTGTACTCACCGGTCACCACGAGCACGCCCAGGACGACCAGGGCCAGCACCCCGAGCGGGTAGACGGCGGTGAAGCTGAACGGGATGCCGGCCGCGGCGCTGTCGCCGAGCGTCTGCCCCTCGACCAGCAGATAGGCGCTGAGTCCGGCCACGAAGGCGAAGGACAGGGCGAGGGTCAGCAGCAGCGAGCGGACCGACCGGAGCTTGGTCCATTCGGAGAGCAGCAGCCCCTTGGCGGTGACGCGGGCGGTGCCGAGGTCCGGCGCGGGCAGGGTGGCGGCGGTCATCGGACGGACTCCAGGGGTGCGGACGTCCGGGGTGCGGCGCTTCCGGGTGTGCCGTACTCGACGGCGTTGCGGGTGATCTGCATGAAGGCCTCCTCCAGCGTGATGCGCCGGGGGGAGAGTTCGTGGAGGGGGATGCGGTGGGCGCTCGCGATCTCGCCGATCTCGTGGGCCGGGCGGCCCTGGACCTCCAGCGTCTCCGCGTCCAGCGAGGTCACGGTGACGTCCGCGCCCTGGAGCACGGTGGCCAGGGCGGAGGCGGCCGGGGTGACCACGTGTACCGACGCGGGGGCGACGGAGGCGATCACGTCCGAGACGGTGCCGGCGGCGAGCAGCCGCCCCTGGCCGATCACCACCAGGTCGTCGGCGATCAGGGACAGTTCGCTCATCAGGTGGGAGGAGAGGAACACGGTGCGCCCGCGGGCCGCGTACCCGGCGAGCAGCCGGCGCAGCCACAGCACGCCGTCGGGGTCGAGGCCGTTGACCGGCTCGTCCAGGACGAGGACCTCGGGGTCGCCGAGCAGGGCGGCGGCGATGCCCAGCCGCTGCCCCATGCCCAGGGAGAAACCCCCGGCCCGCTTGTGCGCGACGGAGCCCAGGCCGACCAGGTCGAGCACCTTCCGCACCCGGGACTCGGGGATGCCGTGGGTCTGCGCGAGGGCGAGCAGGTGGGCGTGGGCGGAGCGGCCCCGGTGCACGCCCTTGGCGTCGATGAGGAGGCCGACGTGGCGCAGCGGGTCGGGCAGGTCGGCGTACCGGCGCCCGCCGACGGTGATGCTGCCGGAGGTGGGGTGGTCGAGCCCCACCAGCATGCGCAGGGTGGTGGACTTCCCCGCGCCGTTGGGGCCGAGGAAGCCGGTGACGACGCCGGGCCGCACCGTGAAGGAGAGGTCCTCCACGGCGGTCCGTTCGCCGTACCGCTTGGTCAGATGTTGAGCGACGATCATGTTTCACCACGCTAGGAACGGGGCCGTGCCCGGGCATCCGCCCGGGGTATCCGGTTCGGCGGCCCGCGGATACCGCGGGACTAGTCCCGCGGTGCCGGCCGGGACCGGGCTTCTGCGGCCGTGCGTCCTCCAGGTCCGGCCACGGCGTGGACGAGGGGCAGGAACACCTGGTCGACGATCTCCTCGATCGCCTCGTCGGCCGCGGAGGCCTGCGTGACCAGCACCTCGTTGGCCAGCAGGTCGAAGGCGGCGTTCCGCACGCGTGGCGGCACGTCCGCCGTGGCGATCTCGCCCCGGTCGCGGGCGCGTTCGAGGACGGTCCGCATCCGGCTGCCGCGGCTCTCGGTGAGCTTGGTGCGCAGGTCGGCGAGCGTGGGTGCGTCCCGGTCGGCGCCGTCCAGGCGCGCGGCCAACTGGATGGCGACGCGCGCACGGGCGTCGTTGGCGGCGTGCATGAGCGCGATGACGTCCCCGCGCAGGGAGCCGGTGTCCGGGGCGGGCGCGGCGATGTCCGCGCCCAGCCGGGAGGCGGCCGCGGCCAGGGCCAGTTCGCGTTTGGCGGGCCAGCGGCGGTAGAGCACGGCCCGGCTGGTGCTCGCCCGCTCGGCGACCGCGTCGTAGGTCATCGTCTCGTAGCCGGACTCCATCAGCTCGGCCCAGGCGGCGTCCAGCAGCGCCTTCTCCAGCTCCGCGCCGCGGCGGCGCCGCTTGGGCGCGTGAGCCGGCTCCCCTGCGGGACCCTCAACTTTAAGAGACATTGCGTTTCCTATTCGTCCGACGTACTCTCCTAGAGAAGATACACCGTGTCTCTTAAAGAGGTTTCAAGTGACCACGAAAGCACCTGAAGCGGACACGAGGGCCGAAGAGCTCGCCCCGGGGGTGTGGCCGGTCGCCTGGACCGTTGTCGTCGGGGCGCTGGGCGTCCTGTTCGGGACGACCATCGTGGCCGTGGCGGTCGAGCCGCTCGCCGGGATCCTGGACGTCCCCCTGTCCACGATCCAGTGGATCAGCACCGGCTACCTGCTGGCCCTCGCCGTCGTCATCCCGGTCGTCCCGTGGGCCCAGCGGCGTCTGGGCGGCAGGCGCCTGTGGATCCTGGGTCTGCTCGTCTTCCTGGTGGCGTCCGTGCTGAGCGCCCTCGCGTGGGATGCCGCCTCGCTGATCGCGTTCCGCGTCCTCCAGGGCGTGGGCGGAGGCATCCTCATGCCGATGATGTCGACGCTCGTGATGCAGGCGGCGGGCGGCAAGGGCCTGGCGCGGATCATGGCCGTCATCGGCATCCCGGCCTCGCTGGGCCCGATCCTCGGTCCGGTGCTCGGCGGGGTCGTGCTGGACCGGCTCGACTGGCGCTGGCTGTTCCTCGTCACGCTCCCCTTCGGGATGGCGGGCATCGCCCTCGCGCTGAAGTACCTGCCCAAGGACGAGGAGACCCGCCCCGCGAAGCTCGACGTCACCGGGTTCGCCCTCATGTCCTCAGGCCTGGCGGCCGTGCTGTACGGGCTGAGCGACGCCAGCAGGGACGGTGGGTTCCTGCACCAGGACGTGCTCGTCCCTCTGCTGGCCGGCCTGGCGGCGATCGGCGTCTTCACCCGGCGTGCCCTGCGCCGCAGGACGGAGTCGCTCGTCGACCTGCGGCTGCTGCGGCACCTGCCGCTGGCGTCCTCGACGCTGCTGCTGTTCCTGTCGGGCGTGGCCCTGTACGGCGCCATGCTGCTGATCCCGCTGTACTTCCAGCAGCTGCGCGGCATGACACCGCTCGTCGCGGGCCTGCTGCTGATCCCGCAGGGCGTGGGCACGCTGCTCAGCCGGACCCCGGCGGCACGCCTGTCGGAGACGATCGGGTCCCGGTGGGTCGTGGTCGCGGGCTTCGTGCTCGTGACGATCGGCACGGTCCCGTTCCTCGGCGCCACGGAGCATACGGACCTCGTGCTCATCAGCGCGTTCCTGCTCGTCCGCGGTCTCGGTCTCGGCGCGGTGACGGTGACGCTCATGGCCCTCGCGTTCGAAGGGCTCGCCCGCGACGAGGTGCCGCACGCGAGCGTCATCAGCCGCATCGGCCAGCAGCTCGGCGGCTCGTTCGGCACGGCGGTGCTCGCGGTGACGCTCCAGGCCGCGACGACCACGGCGTCGACTCCCGCGCTCGGCTTCCAGCACGCGTTCTGGTGGGCCCTCGGCTTCACCCTCCTCGCGGTGCTGGTGTCCTTCACGGTCCCCCGCGGCAGCGGCACGCGCGGCTGACGCCGCCGGTGGCTCGCGGGGTGAGCGGCACGGGGTCCCGTGGTGGCCGGCCGGCCCACCCCGGCCTCCCGCCCGGGCGTTGACACCCGGGCGCCCCCGCCCGGAAACTCGCGTTCGGCCGCGGGTGAAGGGGGACGAGCGATGCATACCACCGTGGGGATCGTGGGGGCCGGGCCGGCCGGGCTGATGCTGGCGCGGCTGTTGCGGCTCGCGGGGATCGACTGCGTCGTCCTGGAGTGCCGCGACCGCGCCTACGTGGAGCGGCGGCAGCGGGCCGGGGTGCTGGAGCAGGGCACCGCCGACGTGCTCCGGGCGGCCGGGGCGGGGGAGCGGCTGGACCGTGAGGGGCTGCCCCACGACGGCATCGAACTGCGGTTCGCCCGGCGCCGTCACCGCATCGACTTCCCGGACCTCACCGGCGGCCGCCGCGTCACCGTCTACGCCCAGACCGAGGTCTGCAAGGACCTCATCGCCCTCGCCGAGACCGACGGTCCCCCGGTCCTATTCGAGTCGGAAGTGCTCGCCGTGGAGGACGTCGACACCGACGCCCCGCGGATCCGCTTCCGCCGCGGCGGCCGCGAGGAGGTGCTGGAGTGCGCCTACGTGGCCGGCTGCGACGGCTTCCACGGGGTGTGCCGGGCCGCCGTCCCCGCCGCCGTCTCCCGCGTCTTCGAGCGCGTCTACCCGTACGCCTGGCTGGGCGTCCTCGCCGACGTGCCGCCCTCCCACGACGAGCTGGTCTACGCCCGCCACGACCGCGGCTTCGCCCTGCTGTCCATGCGCACCCCGTCCGTCTCCCGCCTCTACCTCCAGGTGCCGGAAGGCACCGAAGCGGAGGAGTGGACCGACGAGGAGATCTGGGACGAGCTCGCCCGGCGCCTGGAGACCGCCGACAGCTGGACCCTGGAGCGCGGCCCCGTCACGCAGAAGTCGGTCACCCCGATGCGTTCCTACGTCCACGAGCCCATGCGGTACGGCCGCCTCTTCCTCGCCGGGGACGCCGCCCACATCGTGCCGCCCGCCGGCGCCAAGGGCCTCAACCTCGCCGTCGGGGACGTGGTCGTCCTCGCCCGCGCCCTGGAACACGAACGGCGCACCGGCTCCGCCGAACTGCTCGACGCCTACTCCGAGACCTGCCTGCGCCGCGTCTGGCAGGCCGAGCGGTTCTCCCACGACATGACCGCGCTGCTGCACCGCGCCCCCGGCGCCACCGCCTTCGAGGACCGGCTGCAGCTCGCCCGTCTGGACCGCATCGCCACCACCCGCTCCGCCGCGGCCGACCTCGCCGAGGGCTACACCGGATTCCCCTTCGGCTGATCACGCGGATGGCCGGCCACTGTCTCCGGCCGGTTCCGGGCAGGTACCGGCTCGGTACCGGTCCGTGACCCGCAGTGAAGGGAATCACCGCGGCGCGTAGCGTGTTGCGCAGCACAACGAGGGAAAGATCCTCCCCAAGCATTAGGGTCATTCCTTTGCCTACCTATTACTCTTGAGCCAAGGCCGCACCGAGTGGCCATGGAGGAGTGAAATGAGGAGCAGTAACCCGGTCTTCTCGCGACGGGGGTTCGGCCGCGACAACGGCTACGCGGGCTTCAACACCGCGCCGCAGGCCGGGGGCCCCGCAGTCGCCACGCAGGCCAACCCGTACGCACAGCCGACGGGCAACCCGTACGCACAGCCGACGGGCAACCCGTACGCCCAGAACCCGTACGCGCAGCAGCAGCAGTACGGCGCCCCGCCGCAGGCCCCCGCCGCGGCCGGCCGGATGACCATCGACGACGTCGTGATGCGCACGGGCACCACGCTCGGCGTGCTCGTCGTCGCCGCGGCGCTCGCCTGGGCGCTGCTGCCGGTCGACGACGCCAACATCGGCCGTTCCTACGGCATCGGCATCGGCGCCGCGCTGATCGGCATGGTCCTGGCGCTCGTCCAGTCCTTCAAGCGCAAGGCCTCGCCCGCGCTGATCCTCACGTACGCCGCGTTCGAGGGTGTGTTCCTCGGCGTCGTCTCCAGCGTCGTCGACAACCGCATCGCCGACGGCGCGGCCATGCAGGCCGTGATCGGCACCATGGCGGTGTTCGCCGGTGTGCTGGTGGCCTACAAGGCCGGGTGGATCCGCGTCAACCGCCGCTTCTACGGCTTCGTCATGGCGGCCGCCCTCGGCTTCGTCCTGCTGATGGCCGTGAACCTGCTGTTCGCGGTGATCGGCGGCGGCGACGGCCTCGGCTTCCGCAGCGGCGCCCTCGGCGTCCTGTTCGGCGTCATCGGCATCATCCTCGGCGCCTGCTTCCTCGCCCTGGACTTCAAGCAGGTCGAGGACGGCATCGCCTACGGGGCCCCGCGTGAGGAGGCCTGGCTCGCCGCCTTCGGCCTCACGCTGACCCTGGTGTGGATCTACCTCGAGTTCCTGCGGCTCATCTCGATCCTCAACAGCGACTGACGCCCCCGGCGTCGACCGCACGGCATGACGAAGGGCCCCGGTTCCCACCGGGGCCCTTCGCCGTGTCCCGGGGGCCGTTCCAGGGGACGGGCCGGGCGCCGGCTAGAGCAGCCTGCGCGCCGCCCTCCGCAGGTCGTACTCGTGCACGATCGCCTTGGCGTGGCCGTACGCCAGGTCGTACTCGTGCCTCAGCCAGCTGACCTTCTCCTCGAAGCGGACGAGCGCCGGGCCTTCGTCGACGGTGCGCAGCCAGTCGGAGATCTCACGACCGGTGCAGTGCGGGATGCGGGCGAGCATGTTGCGATGGGTCTCTGCGGAGAAGACTTGGGACATCGGCGCCTCCGGACGCTGGGATACAAGCCGGTCCTTCAGGTCACCGTGCCCGAGCACCCGTCCGTTGGCAACAGTCCTGCCGCGCCGCGTACGCTCGCCGCGTGGTTGATACGACGCCCTTCACCCGTGCCGTGGATCATTTCGCCGACCGTCTGCGGGCCGCGCCCCAGAGCCGGCTGCAGCGGGGGGCGGCGGCCGAGGCGCTCGCCCTGGCCAGGGAGTTGGCGCGGCGCACCCAGCTTGTCGAGGAGCCGGGCACCGAGCCGCGCGAGATGCCGGACGCCGGCATGTTCGCCGCCGCGGATCAGATCACCGTCGCCGGACACGACTTCGCGCTCGTGCTGAAAAGCGACGAGGAAGTGGCCGAAGCCGCCCGGCTCGTGGAGGAGGCACGCGAGCGCGCGGGTGTGTGACCCCGCGAGGGTCGTGCGCCGGGCGGTACAGGGGCGCCCGCGGAACGCCGCAGGCGTCAGGCAGCCGGCGAGGGCCTCGGGGAACTACAGCGACGCGATGACGCGGTCCGCGAGGATGTAGACGCTGCCCTCGCCGCACGCGAACGTCAGCGTGTACGCCCCGGAGATGCCGGAGCCGCCCAGCAGGAACGGCGTCTCACCCGCGCGCAGCGCCTCCGCCAGCCGGTCCGCGGTCTCGCGGTGGCCCGGCGTCATGCACAGCGTGGTGCCGTCGGCGAACACGTACACGTCCAGGGTGCCCAGCGGGCCCGGCCGGACGTCGGTCAGCTCGGTGCGCGCGGCCGCCAGCTCCTCCAGCACCTCCACCGTGCGCTCGTGGTCGCTCACGACCGGCGAGGAGTGCGGCACGAAGTCCGGGTGCGAGGGGTGACGGCGGCGGGCCGCGGCCAGTTCGGGGGAGTCCCCGGCGTACTCCTCGGTGTCGGCGCCGGGCTCTACGGCCGGCTCCAGGCCCGCGAAATCGGCCTGCCGGGGCAGGAACAGCTCACTGTCGGGCAGCCCCAGCAGGGACGGGCCGTCGGAGGCGTCACGGGCCTCCTGGGCGGCCCAGAACGCCCGCGCCTCGGCCAGCTCGCGCTCGCGCTCCTCGGCGAGCGCCTCCGCGACCGCGGCGCGTATCTCGTCCGGTCCTGCCGAGCGGGCGGGCGGGACCTGGGCACGGTCCGTGGCCCGGCTCCTGGCCAGCTCGGTGTGCAGTGCCGTGACCTGTCGGCGCAGTACCAGCACGCTGCGCAGGACGGCGACGCCCACGGCGCCGGTGGCGGCCGTGGTGATCAGCAGGGCGATCGGCATGGCGCTCACTGACGTACTCCCGGTTCACAGTCGACCCCCGACTTCCTACATCAGCTTGAAGGGCGGACTAACCATCTGTCAGTGCGTAACGTCACGAATCGGACAGTCCGACGGGGTGTGCAGGCCCGGCGCGGCTGCCGTGACCTGCGCGAATGCCCTGCCAACGAGGCGTAGGTCACATCCTGGGGGAATTTGGATCACAGAACGGCCCGGCACCCCGGAAGACGGGGGTGCCGGGCCGTTTTCTCACGCGGTGTGCCGGTGCGATGACGCAGCGGCGCGCGGGATCAGCTCAGGCGCTCGATGACCATCGCCATGCCCTGGCCGCCGCCGACGCACATCGTCTCCAGACCGAACTGCTTGTCGTGGAACTGCAGGGAGTTGATGAGCGTGCCGGTGATGCGGGCGCCGGTCATGCCGAAGGGGTGGCCGACGGCGATGGCGCCGCCGTTGACGTTCAGCTTCTCCAGCGGGATGCCCAGGTCCTTGTAGGACGGGATCACCTGGGCGGCGAACGCCTCGTTGATCTCGAACAGGTCGATGTCGTCGACGGTCAGGCCGGCCCGCTGCAGCGCCTGCTTGCTCGCCTCGACCGGGCCGAGGCCCATGATCTCCGGGGAGAGGCCGGAGACGCCGGTGGACACGATCCGGGCCAGCGGGGTCAGGCCCAGCTCGCGGGCCTTGGTGTCGCTCATGATGACGAGCGCGGCGGCGCCGTCGTTGAGCGGGCAGCAGTTGCCGGCGGTGACCAGGCCGTCGGGGCGGAAGACGGGCTTCAGGCCGGAGACGCCCTCCATGGTGACGCCGGCGCGCGGGCCGTCGTCCTTGCTGACGACCGTGCCGTCGGGCAGCGTCACCGGGGTGATCTCGCGCTCCCAGAAGCCGTTCTTGATGGCTTCCTCGGCGAGGTTCTGCGAGCGGACGCCGAACTCGTCCATCTCCTGGCGGGTGACGCCCTTCCAGCGGGCGAGGTTCTCCGCGGTCTGGCCCATCGCGATGTACGGGTCGGGGACCAGGCCGTCCTCACGCGGGTCGTGCCAGGTGGTGCCCTCCTGCTGGGCGACCTCGGCGGTGCGGGCCTCGGCCTCGGCGAACAGCGGGTTGCGCGTGTCCGGGAGGCTGTCGGAGTTGCCCTTCACGAACCGCGAGACCGTCTCGACGCCGGCCGAGATGAAGACGTCGCCCTCGCCGGCCTTGATGGCGTGCAGCGCCATGCGGGAGGTCTGCAGGGAGGACGAGCAGTAGCGGGTGATCGTGCAGCCGGGGAGGTGGTCCATGCCCATCTGCACGGCGACGACCCGGCCGAGGTTGTTGCCCTGCTCACCGCCGGGCAGACCACAGCCGAGCATCAGGTCGTCGATGTCGCGCGGGTCCAGCTCGGGGACCTTGGCGAGGGCCGCCTGGATGATCGTGGCGGTCAGGTCGTCCGGCCGCAGGTCCTTGAGCGAGCCCTTGAAGGCGCGGCCGATGGGGGAGCGGGCGGCGGAAACGATCACGGCTTCGGGCATCACGGCTCCAGAGTGAAGAGGGTGCGGCGGGGCGCGGGGCGGCGTCCGTTGGGAAGTTACCCGTACGTATGACCGGGGTCACGGGTGTCGGGGTGTGAGATGGGCCGCAACTTTCTAAGCGCTTGCTTTTTGGCCCCCAGGGCGCCTCGGACGGCTTCGCTTTCGGCGACCGTGACTGAAGCGCCTGTCGAGGGGCGCGGGGAACTGCGCGATCGGCCACGGAGGTCCCGCGCCCGGCGTCGGCGGGGGGCCGCCGCGCCCACCCTCCCCCACTCTCGGCTTCGCTCGAGCGGGAGGTACCCCCATCGCCCTCGGGGTACCTCCCAGGCCCTTGAGGCACTGGGGGAGGCACGACTGCCCGCAGCCGGGGCGTCCCTCAGAGGCGCGGGGAACCGCGCGACCAGGCACCTACGACCCGCACCCGCCGCCGCGGAGAAGCGAGGTGGGTCACGGGGACGGCTGCGTGGACGGTTCCGGTTCGGATTCCGTCACCCGGCGGCGCCGACGCCGCTTCAGGAGGGCCCACGCGCCCCGAGGCCCCGTCGGCATCGCCGCCGTGACCTCCGTACCCGCCTCCGACGCGGCCTCCGCCGCCGCCCGCGCCACCGGCAGGAACCCCTCGCGGCGCGCCGCGTCCGGCCGCTCCTCCTCCGCCGGCCACAGCCCCAGCGCCGCGCACACCGTCGGCAGCACCGCCATCGCCGCCGTCGCGTACCCCTCCGCCGAGGGGTGGTAGCTGTCCGGGCCGAACAGCTCCCGCGGGTTCGCCGCGAACTCGGGGCCCAGCAGGTCGCCCAGCGACACCGTGCGCCCGCCCTGCTCGACCACTCCGATCGTCTGCGCCGCCGCGAGCTGCCGTGAGGCGCGGCGGGCCAGCCAGCGCAGCGGCTGCCGTACCGGCTCGATCGTGCCGAGATCCGGGCACGTGCCGACCACCACCTCCGCGCCGGCCGTCCGCAGCCGCCGCACCGCCGCGGCGAGGTGGCGCACGGAGCGGGTGGGCGGCATGCGGTGGGTGACGTCGTTGGCGCCGATCATGATCACGCAGATGTCCGGCACCCGCGACGGGTCCGCGAGCGCCCGGCTCACCTGCCGGTCCAGGTCGTCCGAGCAGGCTCCCGGCACGGCCACCGTGGACAGCCCCACGGGCCGTTCGGCGATCGCCGCCACCCCGGAGGCGAGCAGCGCGCCCGGCGTCTGCCCGGCCCGGTGCACGCCCTGCCCGGCCGCCGTGGAGTCGCCCAGCATCGTCAGCCGCAGCGCCGGCTCACCCGGCACCGTGTAGGAGGCCCCGTAGAGCCCGTCCGCGTTGGGCACGTGAGGAGTCGTGCCGTTGCCCACCCGGCGCCGGGCAAGCTGCATCTCCGCGAGCAGCACCCCCACGGCCGCCGCGCCGGCCAGCCCGATCCCCCCGCCGCCGTACGCGGCGCCGGCCGCGATGCGCCGGGCCACCCGCGCCCTCGACAAGCCCGTCATGCTCGCCGCCACCTCCTCGTAGCCGTACACCCAGTGCTTGCCCCGTACGGACGGTGGTCCAATCCCGACGGGGAGTGAACGACCCGGCCGGGTCCGGCTCCGGGAAGGGCTGGGGGTCTTTCGTTTGGGTCAGGTCGCTGTGAGGCGCGGTGCGTTCCCGGCCGGCGCCGGGGCGATCCGACGAAAGGCCCTAGGCTGGCATCACCACCACGACCACCTCTTTTGCAGCATCCGGAGACAACGGTGCAATTCCACGACTCGATGATCAGCCTCGTCGGCAACACCCCGCTGGTGCGGCTCAACAGCGTGACCAAGGGCATCAGGGCGACCGTCCTGGCCAAGGTGGAGTACTTCAACCCCGGCGGCTCCGTGAAGGACCGCATCGCCCTGCGCATGATCGAGGCGGCCGAGAAGAGCGGCGAGCTGAAGCCCGGCGGCACGATCGTCGAGCCGACCAGCGGCAACACCGGCGTCGGACTCGCCATCGTGGCCCAGCAGAAGGGCTACAAGTGCATCTTCGTCTGCCCGGACAAGGTCTCGACGGACAAGATCAACGTCCTGCGCGCGTACGGCGCCGAGGTCGTCGTCTGCCCCACCGCGGTGGCCCCCGAGCACCCCGACTCCTACTACAACGTCTCCGACCGGCTGGTCCGTGAGACGCCGGGCGCCTGGAAGCCGGACCAGTACTCCAACCCGAACAACCCCTTGTCGCACTACCACTCCACCGGCCCCGAGCTGTGGGAGCAGACGGAGGGGAAGATCACCCACTTCGTGGCGGGCGTCGGCACCGGCGGCACCATCTCCGGCACCGGCCGCTACCTCAAGGAGGCCAGCGACGGCCGCGTCAAGGTGATCGGCGCGGACCCCGAGGGCTCGGTGTACTCCGGCGGTTCCGGCCGTCCGTACCTGGTGGAGGGCGTCGGCGAGGACTTCTGGCCGACCGCCTACGACCGTGACGTCGCGGACGAGATCGTCGCCGTCTCCGACAAGGACTCCTTCCAGATGACCCGCCGCCTCGCCAAGGAGGAGGGCCTGCTGGTCGGCGGCTCCTGCGGCATGGCGGTCGTGGCGGCGCTGGAGGTGGCCTCCCGGCTCGGCGAGGACGACGTCGTCGTCGTGCTGCTCCCGGACAGCGGCCGCGGCTACCTCAGCAAGATCTTCAACGACGAGTGGATGGCCGACTACGGCTTCCTCGAGGACTCCGGTCCGAGCGCCCGCGTCGCCGACGTCCTGGACGACAAGGAGGGCGGCCACATCCCGTCCCTCGTCCACATGCACCCGGACGAGACCGTCGGCCAGGCCATCGAGGTGCTGCGCGAGTACGGCGTCTCGCAGATGCCGGTCGTCAAGCCGGGCGCCGGCCACCCGGACGTGATGGCCGCAGAGGTCGTCGGCTCGGTCGTGGAGCGCGAGCTGCTGGACGCGCTGTTCAGCAAGAGCGCGTCGCTGGACGACCCGCTGGAGAAGCACATGTCGGCGCCGCTGCCGCAGGTCGGCTCCGGTGAGCCGGTCGCGGACCTGATGGCGGTGCTGGGCAAGGCGGACGCGGCGATCGTGCTGGTGGAGGGCAAGCCGACGGGTGTGGTGAGCCGTCAGGACCTGCTGTCCTTCCTCGCCAAGACCGGCGCGTGAGGTAGCCGTCCGCGGCGGGTGGGTGACCGATCGCGCAGTTCCCCGCGCCCCTGGGGGCGATGGGGTTCGATGCCGTCTGCGGCGGGGTGGGGGGCTTGGCGCGCAGTTCCCCGCGCCCCTGGGCGGGATGCGGTGGACGCGCCCCGAAGGGGCGCGGGGAACTGCGCGCGCAACCCAGGACGACCCGCACCCGGGTCCCGGACCTCAGGAGCGCGGTCCGTCCCGTGCGGGACTTCCCGTAAGTGGTACGAGCGCGTCACGCCCGCGCAGCACTCGGTTAACACAGCTCCGGCACAGTGGTGGATGTCGGCGGGACGGGAGCGGCTCCCCGTTCCGGCCGGCGGCTCACACGGCGTCGAAGGACCTCCGGAGCGGCTCCCGGACCTCCATGGACGCCTGTGAAACGCACTACGCCCGTGGCGCAGCGCGTGTTCGCGGGGACCGCCGTCGTCCCGCCCCCCGGCAACGGGGGTGCGGCGGTCCCCGCGCACATCTCTTTCCCGGCGCGTACGCCGGTTCCGCCGCTCAGTCCTCCCAGGCGTCGTCGTCCCGCGCGGGGCGGCGGCCGCCGAACAGACCCGGGTTGGTGCGCACGGCCTGGACGACGTTCACGCCGACGATCCCCGCCCAGGCGACCAGCAGGCCGGGCAGGTGGGCCACACCTCCGCCGATCGCGGACAGCGGCACGGCCAGCACCAGCGACACGATCCCGAAGCCGAACCGTTCGCCCCAGGAGTCCGTGGTCTTCGGCTCCCGCGCGTCCCGCGCCGACGTCAGCCGCTGCTCGGCGAGCTGCCGGCGGACCCGGCGCTCCACGGCGCCGTCGATGCGCTGGTCGACCTTCTCCAGGAACGAGTCGACCAGGGCGGACTCGTAGTCCTCGCCCAGTTCCCTGCGGGCCTGCAGGGAGGCGTGGAGTTCCTTCTTCAGCTCGGCGTCCCGCGCGTCCATTCCGGTCATGCCTCACAAGGTAGGCACGCGGGAGGCGGACCGCACTGGGGGTAACCCCCGTTCCCGCCCTCGGGCGGACCGCCGTTCCCCAAGTGCCGCACGCCGTCCCGGCCTCAGCCCTTGCACATCTTCTCGTCGGCCCTCGACTGCGGGACGTCGACCTTCTTGGGCGTCGAGACCGGAACCCCGGCCCCCTTGAAGTCGGGGCCGAGGGTCAGCGTCATCGGCGCCTCCCCGCCGGCCTTGGCGGTGGGCTTCATCGCGGCGGCGGGCAGGCCCATGAGATCGGCGAGCTTGCGCGCCTGATCGGCCTGGTCCGGGGCGTAGACGAGCTGGGTGCGGGTGACCTTCGCGGGTGCGTTGCCCTGGTTCGCCGAACGGGACACCCCCTGGCTGGTCTGCAGCCAGGTGACCGTGTCCCCGGCCGCGCCCTGCGGGCCGCCGCCGTTGAAGACGTCGACGCGCACGGCGGACGCCTCGGCCCGCGCGCCCTTCAGCAGCGCGGCCTGCTTGTCCTTGGCCTTCTTCTGCTGCTTCTTCACCTCGGTGAACGACACGTCGTCCTGGAGCATGGAGAACACCTGCGGCGCCTTCACCGGGTCCGGGACGACGGTGACGGGCTTCGGCTCGTCCGGGTTGTCGACCACCGGGAGCGTCATCAGGGTGATGTTCTTCAGGTCGATCTTGCCGAGTTCCTTGGCGAGGGTGAGCAGCTTGGCGGGACTGCCGATGCCCTTGTCCACGGTGAGGGACTTGGTGGCCGCGTCGGCGACGTCCAGCAGCTTCGACGGGCTGCTGAGCGTGTCCTCCTTGAGGCGGCGCATCATCGACGCGACGAACTTCTGCTGCATCCCGATCCGGTCCAGGTCGCTCTCGTTCTTCAGACCGTGCCGGTTGCGCAGGAAGGACAGCGCCTCCTCGCCCTGGATGGTGCTCCTGCCCTCCGGCAGGTCGAGCTTGGTGCCGCCCGAGGTGTCCTTCAGGGGCTCCTCCAGGCACACCTCGACGCCGCCGACCGCCGTGGACAGCGTCTTCACGGCGTTGAAGTCGAACATCATGAAGTGGTCCACGTCCAGGCCGGTCAGCTGCTCGACCGTGCGCATGGTGCAGCCGGGGTCGCGGCCCTCGACGCCGTACGACTCGTTGAACCGGGTGGTGCCGTCCGAGCCGGGGATCGTCTTCGTCGTGCCGTCGGACTGCCGGGTCTCGCAGTCCGGTATCTCGGTCATCAGGTCGCGCGGGATGCTCACCACCGTCGCGTTGGAGCGGTCCCCGGCGACGTGGAACAGGAGCGTGGTGTCGGCGTGCCCGGTGACGTTGTCCCGGTTGCCGTACGCCTCGTTGCCCTCGCCGGTGCGGACGTCGTTGCCGATGACGAGGATGTTGGCCGGGCCGTCCCCGAGGACCGTGGCGCTGCCGACGTCGCCGATGTCGACGGTGTCGATGTTCCCGCCCAGGCGGTCCCACCAGTAGTACGCGAACGCCGAGCCGCCGACGAGCACCAGGCCCATCACGCCCCCGGTCCACATCAGCGCCTTGCGCCGGCCGGACCTCTGCGGCTGCTTGCGTTTGCGGCGGTGCGTGTCGCGGGGGCCGTCGGGCGCGGTGTCGCCGTCCCGGCCGGGCGGGCCCGGATCGCGCTCGCGTGGGCCGCCGGGCCGCGGGCCGGGCGCCTGCGGGGTGCGCTGGCGCGGCACCGAGGGCGCCGGAGGTGCCGGCGGCGGCCCGCCGTCCAGTCTCAGTTCGTAGTCACCGGTCTGCGGATTGAGCACCCACTGGTCGGCGGGATCGGCCCCTTCCGCCCGCCCACGACTCTGCGCGTCCACGCCCCCACCCACTCCTGCGCCCTGTGCCCTGTGGGGCACCTGAGTCCAAATTGCTTACATGTTCGACGACTTACGCTATCCGGCCGTTCCCGGACGCGCGGACCTCGTGGCGAAATCGTCGAGATCCGGACGTGTCCGGGAAGAGCATCCCGGAGGTGCGACATGGCGTGATCCGTACCGGGTCCGGCGCCCGCCCGGCGCGGTACGGCGTTCGCCTGTATAACGGCATGCAGAAGTCACGACGGATGAATGGGCCGGGGACGGCCGAGGGGGAGTCAGGTCATGAGCGGCACCGAGAGCCCCGCGGCGCGTCTCCAGGCGCTCTTCGAGGGGCACCGGCTGACGCCCACGCAGCGGCGCATCGCCCACAGCATGGTGCGGCGCGCCGCCGACGTGCCGTTCCTGTCGAGCGTGGAGCTGGCGGAGCTGGCCGGGGTGAGCCAGCCGTCCGTGACCCGCTTCGCGGTCGCCCTCGGCTTCGACGGCTACCCCGCGCTGCGCCGGTACCTGCGCGAGGTCGCGCCGGCCGAACCGGCCCCGGACACCGGCTCGTCCAACGAGTACCAGCAGGCCGTCGAGGCCGAGATCGAGAATCTGCGGCATCTCGCGGAGGTGCTGGCCGACCCCGAGCCCGTGCGGCGCGCGGGACGGGTGCTCGCGGAGAGCCGGCCGCTGCCCGTGCTCGGCCTGCGGGCCGCCGCCGCCCAGGCGCACGGCTTCGCCTACTTCGCCGCCAAGGTCCACCCGGACGTACGGCTGCTCAACGAGGGCGGCACCATGCTGCTCGACCGGATCGACGGGGCCGTGCGGGCGGGGGCGTCGGCGCTGCTGTGCTTCGCGCTGCCGCGGCATCCGCGCGAGGTGCTCGACGCGCTCGTCCACGCCAAGGAGTCGGGGCTGACCGTCGTCACCGTCGCCGACTCGCCCTTCGCGCCCGTCGCCAAGATGTCCGACCTGCTGCTGCCGGCCGCCGTCGGCACCGCGCTGGTGTTCGACACCGCGTGTGCGCCGATGCTGCTGGGGCGGGTGCTGCTGGAGGCCATGTGCGACGACCTGCCCGACGCGCAGGCGCGGCTCGAGGAGTTCGACACCCGGGCGGCGGCGCGCGGGCTGTTCGTGGAATGACGCGGGAGCCGTCCCCCGCGTCTTCTCAGAATCGTCTCAGCTTGCCCCGCTAGCGTCCGTGGCAGGGACTTCCCTCAAAGGCGTTCCACAGGTAAGGGACTTGCCACAGATGGACTTCCTCAGGAATCGGAAGACGGGAGGCTGGACGTGACGCGCGGAGGACAGGGGCTGGCCCGGGTGGCCGTCGTCGTACGGGCCGGGGCCGCGCCACTGTGGTGGCTGGGAGTCGTCGCCGCGGGCGCCGGGGCGTTCGTGCCGGGTCTGACCGGGCTGCGGATCGGCGCGCTCGGCGGAGCCGTGCTGTTCCTCGTGGCCGCGGCGCTGGTGGCGCTGACGCGGCGGGGCCGGTACCGCGAACTGGCCCGCGCGGCGGCCCGGGCGGGCCGGCACGACGTGCTGCAGGACCGCGCGGTCACCGCGCGCAACTGGCGCCGGGCGCACCGCTGGTGGCTGCTGCTCGCCTTCGTCGCAGCGCTCGGCTCGGCCCTCGCGGCGCCCGCCGCGGCCGGACTGCTGCTCGCCGGGTGCGGTGTGGGGCTGTGGCTGAAGGCGGCGTGGATCGGCCGCCTGGAGCGCGCCGACGACGTACTCCTGTGGGTCCGCGTCGACTGGCTCCGCAAGGGCGCGGGCCGCCCCGCCGGCCGCGCCGTCAAGGCCTACCGCACGACGGGCATCGCAGCGGGCGACGCGGCCCCGGCGGCGCGCGCCGGAAGCTGGCGACGGCGGCGTAGGCGACCGGCCCGGGCGCGGGTGAGGACCACGCGCCCGGGCCCCCACGGCCGGGCCGACCCGGCAGGCCCTGGCTGCCGTGCGCCGAGCCGCCTCGGCGAGCGGTCCCCGCCTCTCGCCGAGATGGCTCGGCCGGACCCTCCTGGTCAGGCGCGGCCGTGCCTGCACGTGAGTCGTGCCGTGCGCGAGAGTCGGCGACGAGGCACGCGTCGCCGTGTTCGTGTGCGGCCGTGCCCGCACACCTTCTGGTGGGCAGGAACCCGGCCAGGCTCTCGGGCGGGCGCTGTCCGGGGCGCAGGGCCCCGAAGGGAGCACGAGCGCCTGCCCCCGCCCCGGCCGGTCACGCCCGGGCGGCTCAGCGGAGGCCCGTCAGGGCGTCCGTGTGGGCTGCGCCCGACTCCGTGACGATTTCCTCGACCGGCTGGGCCGGGCGGACCGTCGCGAAGGTGATCTCGCCCGAGGGGGACTGGGCGTAGCCCACGATCGCCGGGCGCGGGAGCGAGTTGTACGCGTAGTGGTGCGCGAAGTAGTACGCGCCGGTGTCCAGCGCGGCCGCGTAGTCGCCCTGCTCCAGCAGCGGCAGCTCCTGCCCCTGCGCCAGCAGGTCGCCGGCGAAGCAGGCCGGGCCGGCCACGTCCTGGACGACCGCCGGGCCCTCCTTCGGCAGCCCCTTCGCGTCGTACGCCGCGATCCGCAGCGGCCACGATTCCGGCGCGTACACCGTGCGCGTCGCCACCTGCACGCCCGCGTGGGTCACCGCGACCGGACGGCCGCCCGCGCTCTTGGCGTACTCCACGCGCGTGACCACCGTGCCGTGCTTCGCCAGCAGGGACCGGCCGAACTCGGTGACCAGCCCGTACCGCCCGTCGAACAGCCCCGGCACCGTCTCCTTCAGCAGCCGCGCGTACTCCGCGTACGTCGGGCGGCTCTCCTCGGAGGCGAAGTTCACCGGCAGTCCGCCGCCGATGTCGAGGGTGTCGACCTGCTGCCGTCCGGCCCGCCGGTTGATCTCCTCCGCCAGCTCGTACGTCTCCGTGACCCCGCGCGCCATCATCGTCAGCGCGATGCCCTGGGAGCCCGTGTGGGCGTGCAGCCGGGTCAGCCACGGACGGTCCAGGTACGCCTGGACGACCCACTCCCGCGCGCCCTCGTCCCGCAGCGCCACACCGAACTTCGAGGTGGCCGTCGCCGTCGACAGCGCCTCGATGGAACCGCCCCCGACCTGCGGGTTCACCCGGATGCCCAGCGGCGAGCGCACCTCCGTGCCGGCCACCAGCGCGTCGATCCGCTCCAGCTCCTGCGGGTTGTCCGCGTTGACGGCGATGCCCAGCTCCAGCGCCTCCCGCAGCTCGGCGAGCGTCTTGGCGGGGGAGTCCAGCACCGTGCGTCCCGGCTCCACGCCCGCGGCGCGCGCCAGCGCCAGCTCGCCGGGGCTGGCCACCTCCGCGCCGATGCCCTCCTCGCGCAGCAGCCGCAGCACCGGCACCAGCGGGCTCGCCTTCACCGCGAACGCGTGCAGCACCGGCGTGCCGGGCGCGGTCACCGCCTCGAAGGCGTCCCGCAGGTCCGCCGCCGACTCACGGATGCCGGTGACGTCCAGCAGCCCCACGAGGGGCGCGTCGGTGTCGAGGAACCCCTGCTCCACGGCCGCCCGCACCGCGGCGTCCCGGCGGGCCGCCCGCCCGGCGGCCCGCGGGTCGGCCCCGGCCGTCACGTCGCCCGCCCTGTCACTCATCTGCTCGTTCGCGCGCATGCATCCAGCCAAACATCCCCCGGACGGCGGCGCCGACGCACCCCCTGTATTGACTAGCTCTATTCAGCCAGTGAGGATGTGAATATCTACAGACGTCCCCTGGCCCCTGGAGGCACCCCATGTCAGGACCCCGCCCCGTCCGGGCACCGCGCGGCACGGAACTGAGCGCCCTGGGATGGCAGCAGGAGGCCGCCCTGCGGATGCTGCAGAACAACCTCGACCCGGAGGTCGCCGAGCACCCCGACAAGCTCGTCGTCTACGGCGGCACGGGCAAGGCCGCCCGCGACTGGCGCTCCTTCGACGCCATGGTCCGCACCCTGAGGACCCTCAAGCAGGACGAGACCATGCTGGTCCAGTCCGGCCGCCCGGTCGGCGTGATGCAGACCCACGAGTGGGCGCCGCGCGTCCTCCTCGCCAACTCCAACCTGGTCGGCGACTGGGCGAACTGGGAGGAGTTCCGCCGCCTGGAGCAGCTCGGCCTCACCATGTACGGCCAGATGACCGCCGGCTCCTGGATCTACATCGGCACCCAGGGCATCCTCCAGGGCACCTACGAGACGTTCGCCGCCGTCGCCGCCAAGCGCTTCGGCGGCACCCTCGCCGGGACGATCACCCTCACCGCCGGACTCGGCGGCATGGGCGGCGCCCAGCCGCTCGCGGTCACCATGAACGACGGCGTGGCGATCTGCGTCGACTGCGACCCGCGCGCCATCGACCGCCGCATCGAGCACCGCTACCTGGACGTGAAGGCCGACTCCCTCGACCACGCCCTCCAGCTCGCCACCGAGGCCCGCGACGCCCGCCGCCCGCTGTCCATCGGCGTCCTCGGCAACGCGGCCGAGGTCGTCCCCCAGCTCCTCGCCATGGGCGCACCGATCGACATCGTCACCGACCAGACCTCCGCCCACGACCCCCTGGCCTACCTGCCCCTCGGCACGGCCTTCGAGGACATGGCCGACGCGGCCGCCAAGGACCCGGCCGGCTTCACCGCCCGCGCCCGCGAGTCCATGGCCACGCACGTCGAGGCGATGGTCAGCTTCCAGGACGCCGGTGCCGAGGTCTTCGACTACGGCAACTCCATCCGCGGCGAGGCCCAGCTCGCCGGGTACGAGCGGGCGTTCGCCTTCCCCGGCTTCGTCCCCGCCTACATCCGCCCCCTGTTCTGCGAGGGCAAGGGCCCCTTCCGCTGGGCCGCCCTCTCCGGCGACCCCGCCGACATCGCGAAGACCGACCGCGCGATCCTCGACCTGTTCCCCGAGAACGAGTCCCTCGCCCGCTGGATCACGATGGCCGGGGAGCGCGTCCACTTCCAGGGCCTGCCCGCCCGCATCTGCTGGCTCGGCTACGGCGAGCGCGACAAGGCGGGCGAGCGCTTCAACGACATGGTCGCGAGCGGCGAACTGTCCGCGCCGGTCGTCATCGGCCGCGACCACCTCGACTGCGGCTCCGTCGCCTCTCCCTACCGGGAGACCGAGGCGATGCTCGACGGCTCCGACGCCATCGCCGACTGGCCGCTGCTGAACGCCATGGTCAACGTGGCGTCCGGCGCCTCCTGGGTGTCGATCCACCACGGCGGCGGCGTCGGCATGGGGCGGTCCATCCACGCGGGGCAGGTCACCGTGGCCGACGGCACCGCCCTGGCCGGCGAGAAGATCCGCCGCGTGCTCACCAACGACCCGGGCATGGGCGTCATCCGGCATGTGGACGCCGGGTACGACATCGCGGAGTCGGTGGCGGACGCCAAGGGTGTGCGGGTGCCCATGCGTGAGGGTGACCCCGCGTGAGCCGGAACGGCAACTCTCCGGTGGGGGCAGTCGGGTCGTCGCCGACTGCGGGCTCGGCTGTGCCCACCCGTTCCGCCCTGCGGAACGACTGCCCACAGCCTGATTCGTTCCACGAGATGTGGCGGCAACTGCTCCCCGTGGGACGGAACTCCGCCAGCGGCGGCTACCGCCGGTTCGCCTGGACCGGGGCCGACGCCGACTGCCGGGACTGGTTCCGTGAGCAGGCCCGCCGCCGCGGCCTCGCCTACGAGGTGGACCGCAACGGCAACCAGTGGGCCTGGCTCGGCGACCCCGCCGAAGGGGACGCCGTGGTCACCGGGTCGCACCTGGACTCCGTGCCCGACGGCGGCGCCTTCGACGGCCCCCTCGGCGTCGTCTCCGCCTTCGCCGCCCTCGACGAACTGCGCCGCCGGGGCGTCCGCCCGGCCAAGCCCCTCGGCATCGTCAACTTCGGCGACGAGGAGGGCGCCCGCTTCGGGCTCGCCTGCGTCGGCTCCCGGCTCACCGCGGGCGCGCTCACCGTCGAGCAGGCCCACCGGCTCACCGACGCCGACGGCGTCACGCTCCCGCAGGCCATGGAGACCGCCGGCCACGACCCGGACGCCATCGGCCCCGACCCCGTACGCCTCGCCCGCATCGGCGCGTTCATCGAGCTGCACGTCGAGCAGGGCAGGGCGCTCGACCTCACCGGCGACCCGGTCGGCGTCGCGTCCGCGATCTGGCCGCACGGCCGCTGGCGGTTCGACTTCCGCGGCGAGGCCAACCACGCCGGCACCACCCGGCTCGCCGACCGGCACGACCCGATGCTTCCCTACGCCGAGACCGTCCTCGCCGCCCGCCGCGAGGCCGAACAGGCGGGCGGGGTCGCCACGTTCGGCAAGATGGCCGTCGAGCCGAACGGCGTCAACGCCGTGCCCTCCCTGGTGCGCGGCTGGCTCGACTCCCGCGCCGCCGACCAGGAGCGCCTGGACGCGGTGGTCGGCGGGGTGGAGCGGGCCGCCCGCGCCCACGCCGCCGCCCACGGCGTGCAGCTGGACGTGGAACGCGAGTCCTTCACCCCCGTCGTCGAGTTCGACCACGCCCTGCGGGACCGGCTCGCCCGCATCCTCGGCAAGGACGCCGCCCTGAAGGTGCCCGTCCTCGGCACCGGCGCCGGACACGACGCGGGAATCCTCGCCGGACGCGTCCCGACCGCCATGCTGTTCGTACGGAACCCCACCGGCGTCTCGCACTCCCCGGCCGAGTTCGCCGCCGAGGACGACTGCGTGGCCGGGGTCCTCGCCCTCGCCGACGTACTGGAAGGACTGGCCGCCCCGTGACCGCCACCCCGCGGACGTACTGGCTGGAGCACGCCTGGCTCGGCACCCATGTCGAGCCGGGCGTCGCCCTCGACGTGTCGGACGGGCGCATCGCCGCCGTCCGCACCGGCGTCCCCGCGCCCCCGCCCGGCGCCGAGATCCTGCGCGGACTGACCCTCCCCGGACTGGCGAACGCCCACAGCCACGCCTTCCACCGAGCCCTGCGCTCCACCGTCCAGGTCGGCTCCGGCACCTTCTGGACCTGGCGCGAGGTCATGTACGCCACCGCCGACCGGCTCACCCCGGACAGCTACCACGCCCTCGCCCGCGCCGTGTACGCCGAGATGGCGCTGGCCGGGATCACCTCCGTCGGCGAGTTCCACTACGTGCACCACGCGCCCGGCGGCACCCCCTACGCCGACCCCAACGCCATGGGCGAGGCGCTGATCGCCGCGGCCGCCGAGGCCGGCATCCGCATCACCCTCCTCGACACCGCCTACCTCTCCTCCGGCTTCGGACAGCCGCCGAATCGGCACCAGCTGCGCTTCTCCGACGGCACCGCGGACGCCTGGGCACAACGCTGTTCAGTTCTCAAGGAACGGGATCACGCGCGGATCGGGGCGGCGATCCACTCCGTGCGGGCCGTCCCCGCCGACCAGCTGGCGACCGTCGCCGGGTGGGCGGAGGAACGGCGCGCCCCCCTCCATGTGCATCTGTCGGAGCAGACCGCCGAGAACGAGGCGTGCCACGAGATCCACGGCTGCACGCCCACCCAGCTCCTCGCCCTGCACGGCGTCCTCGGCCCGCGCACCACCGGTGTGCACAACACCCACCTCACCGCCGAGGACGTCTCGCTGATCGGCGGAAGCTCCACCGGCACCTGCATGTGCCCCACCACCGAACGCGACCTCGCCGACGGCATCGGACCCGCCGTGGCCCTGCAGAACGAGGGCTCCCCGCTCAGCCTCGGCTCCGACAGCCACGCCGTCGTCGACCTCTTCGAGGAGGCGCGCGCGATGGAGCTGAACGAGCGGCTGCGCACCCGCACCCGCGGTCACTGGACGGCCGCCGCCCTGCTGCGCGCGGCCACCGTCGACGGGCACGCGGCGCTCGGCTGGGACGACACCGGCGTCATCGAGGCCGGGGCGCGCGCCGACCTCACCACCGTCGCGCTGGACTCGGTCAGGACAGCGGGGCCCCTGCCCCGGCTGGGCGCCGAGACGGCCGTATTCGCCGCGACGGCCGCCGATGTGCGGCACACGGTCGTCGCAGGCCGGCACGTGGTGCGCGACGGGGCGCACACGCTGGTCCCCGACGTGCCCGGAGCCCTGGCGCGGGCGATCCAGGACGTGCGCGCCTGACGACCCATGAGCACGCGACCCACGAGGACACCATGAGCGCCACCGTCATCACGAACATCGCCACGCTGGTCACCAACGACCCCTCCCTTCGCGACTCGGACCCCCTCGGCCTGGTCCGGGACGCGGCCGTCGTCGTCGAGGGCGACCGCGTCGTGTGGACCGGTGAATCCAGCAAAGCACCCCCCACTGACAACCGGGTCGACGCCGGCGGCCGCGCGGTCCTTCCGGGCTTCGTCGACTCCCACTCCCATCTGGTGTTCGCGGGCGACCGCACCGAGGAGTTCAACGCCCGGATGTCGGGCCGCCCGTACAGCGCGGGCGGCATCCGCACCACCGTCGCCGCGACCCGCGCCGCGAGCGACGCGGAACTGGAGGCCAACCTCACCCGCTACCTCGCGGAGGCGCTGCGGCAGGGCACCACGACCTTCGAGACCAAGTCCGGCTACGGCCTGACCGTCGAGGACGAGGCCCGCGCCCTGCGCATCGCCGCCGCCCGCACCGACGAGGTGACCTACCTGGGTGCACACATCGTCGCCCCCGAGTTCGCCGACGACCCGGCCGGCTACGTCGCCCTGGTCACCGGCGAGATGCTGAACGCCTGTGCCCCGCACGCCCGTTGGATCGACGTGTTCTGCGAGAAGGGCGCCTTCGACGGCGACCAGGCCCGCGCGATCCTCACCGCCGGCAAGGCGAAGGGACTGTATCCGCGCATCCACGCCAACCAGCTCTCGTACGGCCCCGGTGTGCAGCTGGCCGTCGAACTGGATGCGGCCAGCGCCGACCACTGCACCCACCTCACCGACGCCGACGTGGACGCGCTGGCGAACAGTTCGACCGTGGCGACGCTGCTGCCCGGTGCGGAGTTCTCCACCCGGGCCGCGTGGCCGGACGCCCGGCGGCTGCTGGACGCGGGGGTGACCGTGGCGCTGTCCACCGACTGCAACCCCGGCTCGTCGTTCACCTCGTCGGTGCCGTTCTGCGTCGCGCTCGCCGTGCGGGACATGGGGATGACGCCCGACGAGGCCGTCTGGGCGGCCACCGCGGGCGGGGCGGCGGCGCTGCGGCGCACCGACGTCGGCCGGCTCGTCCCGGGCGCGTACGCGGACCTGGTGATGCTGGACGCCCCCAGCCATGTGCACCTGGCCTACCGGCCGGGCGTCCCGCTGGTCACGGGCGTGTGGCGCAGGGGCGTACGGGAGGTCTGAGAGGCGGTGGGAAGACCCTGAAACTCCTCGAGGGCGGCCCGGAGGAACCGGGCCGCCCTCTGGAGGACGGACGTCACGCGGCCGGGATCACTCCTCGACCGTGAGGCCCTTGCGCAGCTTCACCAGCGTGCGGGACAGCAGACGGGAGACGTGCATCTGGGAGATGCCGAGCTCCTCGCCGATCTCCGACTGGGTCATGCCGGCGACGAACCGCAGCGACAGGATCTTCCGGTCCCGCGACGGCAGTTCGGCGATCAGCGGCTTCAACGACTCGATGTACTCGATGCCTTCGAGCCCGTGGTCCTCGTAGCCGATCCGGTCGGCCAGGGCGCCCTCGGCGTCGTCCTCCTCGGGCTGGGCGTCCAGCGAGGAGGCGGTGTACGCGTTCGACGCGGCCATGCCCTCGACGACCTCGTCGGTGGTGATGCCCAGCCGGTCCGCCAGCTCGGCCACCGTCGGCGCGCGGTCGAGCTGCTGCGCCAGTTCGTCACCGGCCTTGGCCAGGTCCAGCCGCAGCTCCTGCAGACGGCGCGGTACGCGCACGGACCACGAGGTGTCGCGGAAGAAGCGCTTGATCTCGCCGATGATGGTCGGCATCGCGAAAGTGGGGAACTCCACACCCCGCGTGTGTTCGAAGCGGTCGATCGCCTTGATCAGGCCGATGGTGCCGACCTGGATGATGTCCTCCATGGGCTCGCTGCGGGAGCGGAACCGGGAGGCGGCGAACTTGACCAGCGCGAGGTTCAGTTCGACGAGCGTGTTGCGTACGTACGAGTAGTCGTGACTGCCTTCGTCGAGCGACTCCAGGCGCTCGAACAGCGTCTTGGACAGAGCCCGTGCGTCGACCGGGCCCACCTCGTCGTACGGGGGGATCTCCGGGAGTCCGGCGAGTAGACCGTCCGGGACGACTCCCAGGTCGTCCTGCTCGATGGGATCCAGATGTTCCGGAGGGGGTGTCGACGTCGCTTCATGGGTAGGCGATGCGTCGAGCCGGGGTGACATGATGTCCTCCATCGTTCTCGGCATATGGCTGCCGAAGCCAATACGTGCACTGCGGTGTGCGGCGCCTCCAAAGCCGGCCGTGTCGGGTACGTGTTCGTACTAGCCCTACCGGCTGCTCGGAGCATGCCGCAAGTGCGTTCTGTACGGTTATGTCCGTTTGTGCGTGATTGTTAGAGTGTCGATGCGTGGCCGGAAGGCGTAATGTTCGAGAACGTCAGGAACAGCCACGACCTCGGGAGAGAGAGACGGCATGGACCGCGGGACGGTCGGCAGCGCACAGTCGGGCCGGCTTCTGGTCGAGGTGCGAGAAGAGGGCCCCAGTGCCGTCGTGACCCCGGCGGGTGAGTTGGACCACCACACCGCCGATCTGTTGCGGGAGCCACTGGAGGACTGCCTCGCCAAGGGTTTCAAGCGGCTCGTCATCGACTGCTCCCGGCTGGAGTTCTGTGACTCCACGGGGCTGAACGTGCTGCTCGGCGCCCGGCTGAAGGCCGAGGCGGGCGGCGGCGGGGTGGCCCTGGTGGGCATGCAGCCCGTCGTTGCGCGCGTGTTCGAAATCACGGGGGCGGACGCGGTGTTCGCCGTCCACGACACGCTCGAGGCGGCCCTGGCCGACGATTCGGCGTGACGCGGGCGGGCAGGCCGGGCGGGGTGCTCGTGACGCATCCGCCGGCGGCGGGGGGCTCCCGGCGCGTCTTTTCGTGCGAACACGGGGGTGTTCCGTCGGACGGGTCGGGCAGGAGACACCCTGTACGTCCCGGACGCGGTGGTCGGGAGGGTGCCGAGAACCCTTCGGGCCGTCCGCGCGTGACCGGCCGAGTACGGAAGATTTTGCATTGTGAACTGGTGACACGGTGAGGTGAAGCGCTGATGAGCACCACCCGGCCCTACTCGCCGGGCGACCGCGGTCCGGAGCCCAGCGGCGCTTCCGGGACGCCCGGGGGCGCTGCACCGGCCGCAGGCGCCCCGGACGGCGGTGTGGCCACGCCGGCCACAGACCCGGCGTCCCCACCGGGGCCGCCCGACGGCGCACAGGTGCGCCGGCTGAGCTTCGAGGACCAGAGCGGGGTCGTGCCGCTCGCGCGGGACTTCACCCGGCAGGCGCTGTACGACTGGGGGTGGCTGCCGGCCGCCACGGCCGATCGGCGGGCCGCCGCCGAGGACGTCCTGCTCGTCGTGTCCGAGCTGGTCACCAACGCGTGCCTGCATGCCGAGGGGCCGGATCTGCTGACCATCACCTGCGACCGCAAGGTGATCCGTCTCGAGGTCACCGACCGGGGGACGGGGCAGCCGTCGCCCCGGACCCCCCACCGTGCGGGGCGGCCGGGCGGGCACGGCATGTTCATCGTGCAGCGGCTGTGTCTGGACTGGGGGGTTCAGCGCCTGCCCGACGTTGCGGGGAAGACGGTCTGGGCCGAGCTGGGCACGCCGTCGTAGTCGTCGGGGCGCCTCCCGACGCCCGGTACGCGCCGGCCTCCAGGACCCTGAGAGGGTTCCCGGAGGCCGTTTCGTTTTCCGGACGGGCACGCTGTACGCGCCTGAGCGCCCGCAGAACGCCCGGGCCCCGCCTCGGACCCGCCCCATCGGCTTTCAGGCCGCCACGGCCCCGTCTGAGCGCCGCCAGCGCCTGGACGGGGAGCCCGCGCACCCGGCGTCGCAGGGGTGCTTGCCGCGTGACGGCGGGGCTGTTCCAGCGGCGGTGGCGGGAACGCCGTTCAGGGGCGCGGGGAACTGCGCGCTCAGCCACGGACGTCCCGCACCCGGCGTTGACGGGGTGCCGCTGCGCCCACCTGTGCCGCCCTGCGGCACGATTGCCTGCAGCGGCGGCGGAGGCGTCCTTCAGGGGCGCGGGGAACTGCGCGCCCAGCCACGGACGTCCCGCACCCGGCGCTGACGGGGTGCCGCTGCGCCCACCCGTGCCGCCGCTGCGGCACGATTGCCCGCAGCTGGGGCGTCCCTCAGGGGCGCGGGGAACTGCGCGATCGGCCACCGACTGCCCGCACCCGGCGCTGACAAGGTGCCGCCCCCCTCACGCCCGAAGGGCCCCCAGCCGAGGCTGGGGGCCCTTCGTTCAGTACGACGTGCGTCACACCCGCATCAGCGGACATCCCCCATCAGGGACTTCACCTTGTTGCGGTACATCCACACCGCGACGCCCGCCACGACCGCGAGGGTCGCCTCCAGGGCGACGATGCCCGACTTGTTCAGGTCGACGCCGGCGATGGACAGCAGGCCCGTCGTGGCGTCGCCGGCGGTGACGGCGAGGAACCAGACGCCCATCATCTGCGAGGCGTACTTCGCGGGCGCCATCTTCGTGGTGACCGACAGGCCGACCGGGGAGAGCAGCAGCTCGCCGACGGTCTGGGTGAAGTAGATCGCCACCAGCCACAGCGCGGCCGCCTTGTGACCGCCCTCGGCGATCGACAGCGGGGCGAGGAACAGGAAGAACGAGACGCCGACCAGCATCAGACCGGACGAGAACTTCACGATCGTGCTCGGCTCCTTGCCGCGCCGGTTCAGCGCGAGCCAGATCCAGGCGAAGACCGGAGCCAGCGCCATGATCAGGACCGGGTTGACCGACTGGTACCAGGAGACCGGGAAGTCCCAGCCCAGCACGCTGTTCTCGGCCGACGAGTCGGCGAAGATCGACAGGGTCGAGCCGCCCTGGTCGTAGATCATCCAGAAGATCGCCGCGGCGACGAAGAACCAGATGTACGCGGACATCTTCGACTGCTCGGCGCGGTCGAGGTCCTTGTCGCGCTTGATGCGCGCCAGCACCATCACCGGGATGATCACGCCGAGCAGGGTCAGCGGAACCAGGATCCAGTTCAGGGTGTAGTGGCCGGAGAAGCCGACGATCGCGTACGCCACGACGGCGATGCCCGCCCACAGCGCGGCCTTGCGCAGCGTGGAGGCCTTCTCCTCGGCCGACAGCGGCTTCGGGACGACGCTGGACTGCGCGTCCAGGTGACGGCTGCCCAGCAGGAACTGGGCGAGGCCCAGGCCCATGCCGAGCGCGGCGAGCGCGAAGCCCAGGTGCCAGTTGACGCTCTCACCGACGGTGCCGATGATCAGCGGCGCGGCGAAGGCGCCGAGGTTGATGCCCATGTAGAAGACGGTGAAGCCGCCGTCCCGGCGCGGGTCGTCCGGGCCCTTGTAGAGCTGGCCGACCATCGTGGAGATGTTGGCCTTCAGCAGACCGGAACCGATCGCGACGAGGCCGAGACCGCCGTAGAAGGTGCCCGAGAAGGGCAGGGCCAGCGTCAGGTGGCCCAGCATGATGACGCCGCCGGCGACGGCGACGGTCTTGCGGGGGCCCCAGACCCGGTCGCCGAACCAGCCGCCGGGCATGGCGAGCAGGTACACCAGCGACACGTACACCGAGTAGATGGCGGTGGCGGTGCCCGCGCTCAGACCGAGACCGCCCGGCGCGACGAGGTACAGCGGGAGCAGAGCCCTCATGCCGTAGTAGGAGAAACGCTCCCACATCTCGGTCATGAAGAGAGTGGCCAGTCCGCGGGGGTGGCCGAAGAAGGTCTTCTCGGAACCGGGGGTGCCCGGGGTCACCGAGTCCTTCGTCAGGCTGGACGCCATGGTCGTTCCTTGCTGTCGGGACGCGTCGCGCGAGACGGGTACGCGCCCGGTGGGGGGCTGGCCGGCACCGGCGGGCCGTACCGTCCGCCCCACGCCTGGGGGGGGGTGCCGCCCCGGATCACGGAGCGGCGGACGGCGACCACCGGGATCCACGCCCCCGCCGTGCGTCCACGCACGGCAGCGGCCCGGCCACAGGTCATTCCTTCAGGGACCGGCAGCGTGAGCCGGCCCGCACACAAAAGAGACCCTCAGCGTCAACTGCCGCCAAAGGTCCCCGTGGTGCAACAGGCGTTGACTCACCATACGGCAGGACACGGGCGGATATGGAAGGACTTGAGACGCGAATCACAGGTTTCGAAGGAACCGTGATCACCTATTCGAAGGTCCTCACAGCATCGCACCTCGCACCCGCAGGTACGAATCGGGGAACGGAGAGTAAGGGGAGAGGTGAGAATCGGGTGAGACGGCGGTAAGAGGCAAGCCCGCCGATCACACCCCTGCGGCTCGGGCCACGGGTCTACCATCATCCGCATGACCCGTGTACTGCTCGCCGAGGACGACGCGTCCATCTCGGAGCCGCTGGCCCGCGCCCTGCGCCGGGAGGGCTACGAAGTCGAGGTGCGTGAGGACGGACCCGGCGCCCTGGACGCCGGAATGCAGGGCGGCGTCGACCTGGTCGTGCTGGACCTCGGGCTGCCGGGGATGGACGGCCTGGAGGTCGCCCGCCGGCTCCGCGCCGAGGGGCACACAGTCCCCCTGCTGATCCTCACCGCGCGAGCCGACGAGGTGGACACGGTCGTCGGCCTGGACGCGGGCGCCGACGACTACGTCACCAAGCCGTTCCGCCTCGCCGAACTGCTGGCCAGGGTCCGGGCCCTGCTCCGGCGCGGCGCCGCCGAGCCGCAGCAGCCGCCCGCCACCCACGGCGTGCGCATCGACGTCGAGTCGCACCGCGCGTGGATGGGCGACGAGGAGCTCCAGCTCACCGCCAAGGAGTTCGACCTGCTGCGGGTGCTGGTGCGCGACGCGGGCCGGGTGGTCACCCGCGACCAGCTGATGCGCGAGGTCTGGGACACCACCTGGTGGTCCTCCACCAAGACCCTCGACATGCACATCTCCTGGCTGCGCAAGAAGCTCGGCGACGACGCGGCCAACCCCCGTTACATCGCCACCGTGCGCGGCGTGGGCTTCCGTTTCGAGAAGAGCTGAACCCCGCCGGGGTTCCACCGCCGGGTAAGAGAACATGCGCCGCCGTCTGATCCAGTCCACGCTCGCCGTGGTCCTCGTCGTGATCGCCGTCTTCGGGGTCTCCCTGGTGATCGTCGAGACCCGCACCATCACCGAGACCGCCAAGGAGCGCGTGAAGTCCGAGGCGGTGCGGCTGGCCAGCATCGTCGACAGCCGTCTGCTCGTCGAGGACAAGGTCACCGCCGAGATCATCGGCGACCAGATGCCCGACGACCGGTACGCCGTCGTCCGGATCCCCGGCAAGCCGCCCATCGAGGTCGGCTCCAAGCCGGACGGCGACGTCATCAGCGCCACGGCGCCCGGCGAGGAGGGCGAGACGGTCACCGTCCAGGAGCCGCGCTCCGCGGTGACCGAGGAGGTCGGCCGCACCCTGCTGATCATCGGTTTCCTGGCGCTGCTCGCGGTGATCGCGGCGGTGCTGCTGGCGATCCGGCAGGCCAACCGGCTCGCCTCCCCGCTGACCGACCTCGCCGAGACCGCCGAGCGCCTCGGCTCCGGCGACCCGCGCCCCCGCCACCGCCGCTACGGCGTCCCCGAGCTGGACCGGGTCGCCGACGTGCTGGACGCCTCCGCCGAGCGCATCGCGCGGATGCTGACCGCCGAGCGGCGGCTCGCCGCCGACGCCTCCCACCAGCTGCGCACCCCGCTCACCGCGCTGTCGATGCGGCTGGAGGAGATCACCCTCACCGACGACCCGGACACGGTGAAGGAGGAGGCGACGATCGCGCTCGCGCAGGTGGAGCGGCTGACGGACGTGGTGGAGCGGCTGCTGACCAACTCCCGCGACCCGCGCACGGGCTCCGCCGTCACCTTCGACCTCGACGAGGTGATCAAACAGCAGCTCGCCGAGTGGCGCCCCGCCTACCGCAGCGCCGGCCGGGCCATCGTGACCTCCGGCAAGCGGAACCTGCGGGCCGTGGGCACACCGGGCGCGGTCGCCCAGGTGCTGGCCGCGCTGATCGAGAACTCGCTCATGCACGGCGGCGGCACGGTCGCCCTGCGCACCCGGGTCACCGGCAACCAGGTCGTCGTGGAGGTCACCGACGAGGGCCCCGGCGTGCCCGCCGAGCTGGGGTCGCGGATCTTCGAGCGGGCGATCAGCGGCCGCAACTCCACCGGCATCGGCCTGGCGGTCGCCCGTGACCTCGCGGAGGCGGACGGCGGCCGGCTGGAGATGCTCCAGGCCAAGCCGCCCGTGTTCGGCCTGTTCCTGTCCCGCACGCCCCCGCGGAAGGACCCCGGCGAGGAGCCCCCCAGGCCGGTGCGCTGAGCCGCGCGGCGGTCACACGAGGCGGGGAGGGGAGGGACGGCCGCTACGGCACGCGCTGCCGGAGCCGCTCCCCGGCGACGGTGGCGCCGCCGCCCGCCACGGGCTTCTCCCGCACCGGCAGGGCGCGGAACACCCACGAGCGGTAGGACCAGAAGCGGAACAGCGTGCCGAGGCCGATGCCGAGGAACTTGAAGATGTTGCTCTGCAGGGAGCTGTCCCAGCCGAAGCCGTACGTCGCCGTGTAGAGCACGCCGTTCTCGATCACCAGGCCGATGACGCTGAACAGCAGGAACAGCGACATCTCGCGGGTGCGCCGGGACTTGTCGCGGTCCCGGTAGGTGAAGTACCGGAAGCCGAGGTAGTTGAAGACGATCGCGACCACGGTGGCGATGACGCTCGCGCGCACCACCTGGAGGTCGGTCGCCTGACGGACCAGGTTGAACACACCGAGGTTGACCAGAACCCCGGCTCCCCCCACCGCGCCGAACTTGGCCACTTCACGGAAGAGCCGTCGAAGCCCCGAGGAACCTTGTTCCATCGCCCACAGGCTCCCGTCGGTCGAGTGTGTCAACTCCGCCATGCTAACCACCCGGACGCGCGATCTTCCTGCGGACGCCGTGTCGCACGGGCCTCATGGGCCCCTTCCGTCCCGGGGGACGGGCGGGAATCGGCCACCCTGGCGTGGGCGGATACCCTGGGGTCGTGACGTTCCCGGTAGTCGGCATGGTCGGCGGCGGTCAGCTCGCTCGTATGACACACGAGGCGGGCATCCCGCTCGGCATCAGGTTCAAGCTCCTCAGTGACACCCCGCAGGATTCCGCGGCCCAGGTGGTGGGCGACGTCGTCGTCGGCGACTACCGCGACCTGGACACACTGCGTGACTTCGCGCGCGGCTGCGACGTGATCACCTTCGACCACGAGCACGTGCCCACCGAGCATCTGCGGGCCCTGGAGGCCGACGGCGTGCCCGTCCGCCCCGGGCCCGAGGCGCTGGTGCACGCCCAGGACAAGGGCGTGATGCGCGCGAGGCTCGACGCGATCGGCATCCCCTGCCCACGCCACCGCATCGTGTCGGACCCGGCCGACGTGGCCGCGTTCGCGGCGGAGGGCGAGGGTTTCCCCGTCGTCCTCAAGACCGTCCGCGGCGGCTACGACGGCAAGGGCGTGTGGGTCGTGGACTCCGAGGCGGAGGCCGCCGAGCCGTTCAGGGCCGGGGTGCCCGTGCTCGCCGAGGAGAAGGTCGACTTCGTGCGCGAGCTGGCCGCCAACGTGGTCCGCTCCCCGCACGGCCAGGCCGTCGCCTACCCGGTGGTGGAGTCGCGGCAGGTGAACGGCGTGTGCGACACCGTGATCGCGCCGGCGCCGGACCTCGACGAGGAGCTGGCGCTGAAGGCCGAGGAGATGGCGCTGACCATCGCCAAGGAGCTCGGCGTGGTCGGCCACCTCGCGGTGGAGCTGTTCCAGACCCGCGACGGCCGCGTCCTCGTCAACGAACTCGCGATGCGCCCGCACAACTCCGGCCACTGGAGCCAGGACGGCGCGATCACCTCGCAGTTCGCCAACCACGTCCGCGCCGTCCTCGACCTCCCGCTCGGCGACCCGCGCCCCCGCGCGAAGTGGACGGTGATGGTCAACGTCCTCGGCGGCGACTACCCGGACATGTACTCGGCGTACCTGCACTGCATGGCGCGCGACCCCCAGCTGAAGATCCACATGTACGGCAAGGACGTGAAGCCCGGCCGCAAGGTCGGCCACGTGAACACCTACGGCGACGACCTGGACGACGTGCTGGAGCGCGCCCGTCACGCAGCCGGCTACCTGAGAGGCACGATCACCGAATGAGTCCTGTCGTTGGCATTGTCATGGGGTCGGACTCCGACTGGCCCGTCATGGAAGCCGCCGCCAAGGCCCTCGACGAGTTCGAGATCGCCTACGAGGTCGACGTCGTCTCCGCGCACCGCATGCCCCGCGAGATGATCACGTACGGCGAGCAGGCCGCGGACCGCGGGCTCAAGGTGATCATCGCGGGCGCGGGCGGCGCCGCCCATCTGCCCGGCATGCTCGCCTCGGTGACCCCGCTGCCCGTCATCGGCGTGCCGGTGCCGCTGAAATACCTCGACGGCATGGACTCGCTGCTGTCCATCGTGCAGATGCCGGCCGGCGTCCCGGTCGCCACCGTCTCCGTCGCCGGCGCGCGCAACGCGGGCCTGCTCGCGGCCCGCATCCTCGCCGCCCACGACGAGGAACTGCTCGGCCGCATGCGGGACTTCCAGCAGGAGCTGAACGACCAGGCGGCCGAGAAGGGCAAGCGGCTGCGCGCCAAGGCCGAGGGCTCCGGCGCCGGCTTCGGCTTCGGCAAGTGAGCGGGGTGGACGGCATGACTTCCCTGGACGACGCCCGCGCGCTGCTCGCCGAGTTCCCCGTCGTCGACGGGCACAACGACCTGCCCTGGGCGCTGCGCGAACAGGTCTCCTACGACCTCGACGCCCGCGACATCACCGACGACCAGTCCGCCCATCTGCACACCGACATCCCCCGGCTGCGCGCCGGCGGCGTCGGCGCGCAGTTCTGGTCGGTGTACGTCCGCGCCGACGCCCCCGACCCGGTGCCGGCCACGCTGGAACAGATCGACTGCGTACGGCAGTTGATCGACCGGCACCCGCGGGACCTGGCACCCGCGCTGACCGCCGCCGACATGGAGGCCGCGCGCCGTGAGGGCCGTATCGCCTCCCTCATGGGCGCCGAGGGCGGCCACTCCATCGCCAACTCCCTCGGCACGCTGCGGGGGTTGTACGACCTCGGGGTGCGCTACCTGACCCTCACCCACAACTTCAACGTGGCGTGGGCCGATTCGGCCACCGACGAGCCCGGCGTGGGCGGACTGTCCGCGTTCGGCCGCGAGGTGGTGCGGGAGATGAACCGGCTCGGCATGCTGGTCGACCTCTCCCACGTCGCCGCCACGACCATGCGGGACGCGCTGGACACCAGCACCGCGCCGGTGATCTTCTCCCACTCCTCCGCCCGCGCGGTCTGCGACCACCCGCGCAACATCCCCGACGACGTGCTGGAGCGGCTGCCCGCCAACGGCGGCGTCGCGATGGTGACCTTCGTGCCGAAGTTCGTGCTCCAGGCCGCCGTCGACTGGACGGCCGCCGCCGACGAGAACCTGCGCGCGCACGGCTTCCACCACCTCGACACCAGTCCCGAGGCGATGAAGCTGCACCGCGCCTTCGAGGAGAGCCGCCCGCGGCCCGTCGCCACCGTGGCCACGGTCGCCGACCACCTCGACCACATGCGCGAGGCCGCCGGCGTCGACCACATCGGCATCGGCGGCGACTACGACGGCACGGCCTTCACCCCCGACGGGCTGAACGACGTCTCCGGCTACCCCCGGCTGATCGCCGAGCTGCTGGACCGCGGCTGGTCCCGCGCCGACCTCGCCAAGCTCACCTGGCAGAACGCGGTGCGGGTGCTGGGCGCCGCCGAGGACGTGGCCCGTGACCTGCGCGCCACGCGCGCGCCGTCCAACGCCACCATCGAGGCGCTGGACGGCTGACCGGCGGACGCGGCACCGGGGCGGACGTCCGCTTACCCCGAACGCCGCGTTCACCAGGAAGTACGCGGGTGCTCCGTGCGACGGTGACCGTACCGCCCGAGGTCACGACGTACGGAGCCCCGTTATGGCCGATCTCCAGGACGACCTGCACACCGCCGCCGAGGTGGGCCGCGCCGACGAGCCGTACCCCCAGGAGGCGGTGGTCGTCGGGCCGGAGGAGTACCGGCCCGTCTCCGACCCGGACGACGCACCCCTCGACCGCGCGCGGGCCGTCCTCGCCGCCCACCCCGTCTGCGACGGCTACAGCGGCCTGCCGTGGACGCTGCGCGGACTGCCCTGGTACGACCTCGACCTGGGGGAGTCCGCCGTCGACGCCGACCTGCCGCGGCTGCGCAAGGGGCAGGTCGGCGCCGTGTTCTGGTCGCTGCACCTGCCCGACGGCCACGACGGCGGACGGGCGCTCACCACGACCCTGGAGCAGCTGGACCTGGCGCAGAGGGTCGTCGCCGCCCACGAGGCGGGGCTGCGGCCCGCCCGCACCGCCGGGGAGGTCGTCGACGCCCGCAACTGCGGCCGGGTCGCCGTGCTGTTCGGCCCCGCGGGCGCGCCCGCCCTCGGTGACTCCCTGAGCGTCCTGCGCTCCCTGCACGCCCTCGGCGTCCGGGTGCTCACCCTCACCGGCACCTCCTGGGCGGGCCCGGCCGGGCTCACCCGCTTCGGCGAGGAGGTCGTGCGGGAGATGAACCGGCTCGGCATGGTCGCCGACCTGTCCTACGCCTCCGCCTCCACGATCCGCCGGACCCTCGTGGTCTCCAAGGCGCCGGTCCTCTTCACCCGCTCCGGCGCCCGCGACCTGCGTCCGCACCCGGCCAACCTGCCCGACGACCTGCTCGCCGCGGTGGGCGAGGCGAAGGGGCTGTGCCTGGTGCCGCTCACCGCGGAACAGGCCGGCCCGACCGTCCGCGACGTCGCCGACCACCTCGACCACGTCCGCACCGTCGCCGGGCCGGACTGCGTGGGCCTGTCCGGCACGTACGACACAGGCGGGGCGCACCCGCAGGAGCTGCGGGATCCGTCCTGCTATCCCCGCCTGATCGCGGAACTCCTCCGACGGGGCTGGGAGGAGTCCGACGTGGCCCTCCTGACCTGGGGCAACGTCCAACGCGTCCTCCGCGCGTCGGCGTTCACGGCCCACCTGGCCCGAGAACGCCGCAAGCCGTCGACGGCGACGATCACCACCCTCGACGGCTGAGACACCACCCGGGCGGGGCCCGGCTCACCCATTTCCCACACCACGGCGGAAACGCCCTCCAGGGGCGCGGGGAACTGCGCGCTCAGCCACGGACTTCCCGCACCCGGCGTCGGCGGGGTGCCGCTGCGCCTGCGGGCGAGGCGCCGACAGCTGAGGTGCCCTTCAGGGGCGCGGGGAACTGCGCGCTCAGCCACGGAGTTCCCGCACCCGGCGTCGGCGGGGTGCCGCTGCGCCTGCGGGCGAGGCGCCGGCGGCGGAGGCGCCCTTCAGGGGCGCGGGGAACTGCGCGATCGGCCACCGACTGCCCGCAGTCGGCGTTGAAAGCGCACCGCCGCTCCCGCACCCCTGGCGCCGCTCACGGCTGTTCGATGCGGCACAGGCAGAACGGATGCCCCGCCGGGTCCGCGTAGACCCGGAAGTCCTTCTTCTCGTAGTCCTCCCGGTCCAACACCCGCGCCCCCAGCGCCAGCACCTTCTCCTCCGCCGCGTCGACCTCCTCCCACGTCCCGCCCGCGTCGAAGTCGAGATGGAACTGCTGGGAGTCGTGGTCGGCGGCCGGCCAGGCCGGCGGGGTGAAGCCGGGGGCGCGCTGGAAGGCGAGGCGGGGGCCCGAGGGGACCTGGAGGACCACCCAGTCCTCGTCCTCCGCCACGGGCGTGCCGCCGGCGACGGCCGCGTAGAAGACCGCCAGTTCACTCGGGTCGGGGCAGTCCAGGACGACACTGCGCAGTCGTGCCACGGGGGCCATCGGTTCCTCCATGTCTCAGCAGGCTCTCAGCAGGTGTCAGCAAGTTCCAGCCAGCAAGTCTCAGCAGGCGCACAGGCAGAACGGGTGCCCGGCCGGGTCCGCGTAAACCCGGAAGGAACGCGCGCGGTCCTCCGTGTCCAGCGGCTTCGCGCCCAGCGCCAGAACCTCCTTCTCGGCCGCGTCCAGGTCCTCCACGGTCAGGTCGAGATGGAACTGCTGCGAGTGGTCGGCCGCCGGCCACTGCGGCGGGACGTGGCCCTCGGCCTGCTGGAACGCCAGCGTCGGACCGCCGGGGACCGCGAGGTCCACCCAGTCCCCCTCGCCCTCCGGCGTGCCGCCCACGACACCGGCGTAGAAACCCGCCAGCGCCTGCGGGTCCGGACAGTCCAGGACGACGGCGCCCACCTTCGCTACGGACATGACTGCCTCCTCGTGTTACCGCTTGAAGCGGTCTACAGGTAACCGTTACCGCATACTCCCCCACAGCAGGTAACGTCGCAAGGAGATTGCGGAAAGGTACCGTCGCGTCATGAGTGAGAGAGCGGCCCCGCCGGGGCGGCTGGCCCTGGTCCACGACCTCGTCAACACCGTGGACCTCGCCACCGGCGCCGACGCGCTGGACACCCCCGAGGGCCGCGCGCCGTTCGGGCTCACCGAGGACACCGTCGACGACGCCCGCGCGCTGCGCGAGTCGCTCCGCGCCACCCTGCTCGCGCACGCGGGACACCCCGCCCACCGCCCGGTCGTCCCGCTCGGCGAACTGCTCGCCCGCGCGCCCCTCGTGGTCACGGTCGACCCCGCCGACGGCTCCGCCGCCCTCGCGCCGGTCGACGACGGCCCGCTGCCCTCCCGCGTCGCCGCCGCCGTCGCCGAGGCGGTCACCGCCGGAACCTGGCAGCGCCTCAAGGCGTGCGAGTCCCCGTCCTGCCACTGGGCCTACTACGACCGCAGCCCCGCCGGACGCCGCCGCTGGTGCTCGATGCAGGTGTGCGGGGCCCGCGCGAAGATGCGCCGTTACCGGGCGAAGCAGGGGTAGTCCCGGCACGTTCGCGCCCGTTGGGGCAGAATGCAACACGACGCCGGTTCGGCCGACTGAGCCTCGGCCGAACCGGCGTCACCCTTCATACAGGAGCCGCGTCTCAGGCCCCGGGGCGTCCCATCGCCCGGAAGCGCCAGCCGGCCCGCCGCCACGCCTCCGCGTCGAGCGCGTTGCGCCCGTCCAGGACGACCCGCTCGGCCGCCACCTCGCCCAGCTCCGCCGGGTCCAGCTCGCGGAACTCCTGCCACTCCGTCAGATGCAGCACCACATGGGCGCCGCGCACCGCCTCCAGCGCCGAATCGGCGTATCCGAGCGTGGGGAAGATACGGCGGGCGTTGTCCATGCCCTTCGGGTCGTAGACCGTGACCTGGCCGCCCTGGAGGTGGATCTGCCCGGCCACGTTCAGCGCGGGCGAGTCACGCACGTCGTCCGAGTCGGGCTTGAAGGTCGCGCCCAGCACCGCCACCCGCTTGCCGAGGAACGGCCCGCCGCCCAGCTCCTGCCGGGTCAGCTCCACCATCCGCCCGCGCTGGCGCATGTTGATCGAGTCGATCTCGCGCAGGAACGTCAGCGCCTGGTCCGCGCCCAGCTCACCGGCGCGCGCCATGAACGCCCGGATGTCCTTCGGCAGACACCCGCCGCCGAAGCCGATCCCGGCACGCAGGAACTTCCGGCCGATCCGGTCGTCGTACCCGATCGCCTCGGCCAGCTTGGCGACGTCGCCGCCGGTGGCCTCGCACAGCTCCGCCATCGCGTTGATGAAGGAGATCTTCGTGGCGAGGAAGGAGTTCGCGGACGTCTTCACCAGCTCCGCCGTCGGGAAGTCCGTCACCACGAACGGCGACCCCTCCTCGACCGGTGTGGCGTACACCTCGCGCAGCAGCTTCTCCGACCGCTCGCTGCGCACGCCCACCACGATCCGGTCCGGGTGCAGGGTGTCCTGCACCGCGAAGCCCTCACGCAGGAACTCCGGGTTCCAGGCCAGCTCCGCGTCCGCCCCGGCCGGCGCGTGCTCGGCGAGGTAGGCGGCCAGCCGGTCGGCCGACCCGACGGGCACCGTCGACTTGCCCACGACCAGCGCGGGGCCCTTCAGATGCGGGGCGAGCGAGGCGATCGCCGAGTCGACGTACGACATGTCGCAGGCGTACTCGCCGTGCCGCTGCGGGGTGTTCACACAGACGAAGTGGACGTCGCCGAACTCACCCAGCTCCGCCCAGTCCATGGTGAACCGCAGCCGGCCGGTCGAGCCCTCGATCCCGGCCACGTGCCGGCGCAGCAGCTCCTCGAGTCCCGGCTCGTACATCGGGACCTCGCCGCGGCGCAGCTTGTCGATCTTCTCGGGCACCACGTCCAGGCCCATCACCTCGAAGCCCAGCTCGGCCATGGCCGCGGCGTGGGTCGCGCCGAGATAACCGGTGCCGATCACGGTGATCTTGAGGGCCATGGGGGGTGCTCCAGACGTCTGCGGCAGGCACGTGCGCGCCCGAGCATATCCGGGGCGGCCCTGCGCCCCTCGTCGGGTTGTTCCCCCGCTGTCGCCCAGCTCACCTATCCACGAGCAGGGGAGAAGGCCTAACATTTGAGTTACTTAACGGTAGTTAGCGTGACCAGCATCGCAGCGTTTTGGAGCGTGAGAGACCTTGGCCGGATCGGCTGACTTCGACCTGTACCGCCCGTCCGAGGAGCACGACATGCTCCGGGACGCCGTCCGCTCGCTGGCCGAGGCGAAGATCGCGCCGCACGCCGCCGCGGTGGACGAGGAGGCCCGTTTCCCCCGCGAGGCCCTCGACGCGCTCGTCGCGGGCGACCTGCACGCCGTCCACGTCCCCGAGGAGTACGGCGGCGCCGGCGCGGACGCGCTCGCCACGGTCATCGTGATCGAGGAGGTGGCCCGCGTCTGCGCGTCCTCCTCCCTCATCCCCGCCGTGAACAAGCTGGGCTCGCTGCCGGTCATCCTCTCCGGCTCCGAGGCGCTGAAGAAGAAGTACATGGCCCCGCTGGCCAAGGGCGAGGCGATGTTCTCGTACTGCCTGTCCGAGCCGGACGCCGGTTCCGACGCCGCCGGCATGAAGACCCGCGCGGTCCGCGACGGCGACTTCTGGGTGCTCAACGGCGTGAAGCGCTGGATCACCAACGCCGGGGAGTCCGAGTTCTACACGGTGATGGCCGTCACCGACCCGGAGAAGCGCTCCAAGGGCATCTCCGCCTTCGTCGTGGAGAAGTCCGACCCGGGCGTCTCCTTCGGCGCCCCGGAGAAGAAGCTCGGCATCAAGGGCTCGCCCACCCGCGAGGTCTACCTGGACAACGTCCGCATCCCCGCCGACCGCATGATCGGCGAGGAGGGCACCGGCTTCGCCACGGCGATGAAGACCCTGGACCACACCCGCATCACCATCGCCGCGCAGGCCCTCGGCATCGCCCAGGGCGCCCTCGACTACGCCAAGGGCTACGTCAAGGAGCGCAAGCAGTTCGGCAAGCCGATCGCCGACTTCCAGGGTGTGCAGTTCATGCTCGCCGACATGGCCATGAAGATCGAGGCCGCCCGCCAGCTGACGTACGCGGCGGCGGCGAAGTCCGAGCGGGGCGACAGCGACCTGACCTTCCAGGGCGCCGCCGCCAAGTGCTTCGCCTCCGACGTCGCCATGGAGGTCACCACGGACGCCGTCCAGCTCCTCGGCGGCTACGGCTACACCCGCGACTACCCGGTCGAGCGCATGATGCGCGACGCCAAGATTACGCAGATCTACGAGGGCACCAACCAGGTGCAGCGCATCGTGATGGCGCGCAACCTGCCGTAACCGCGGTCAGGCCCCAGGGAAGGGCGCCCGGGGTCTCCCGGGCGCCCTTCCGCGCCGTCCGGCCCCGGTGGCCGGCCACCGCGCCGGGCTCACCTGCGCCAGAACAGGTGGTGCGTCACCCCGCTCGGGCTGGGCACGACCTCGAGGTGGTACCGGTCGAGCAGGTCCTCCGGGGAGTCCCACAGGCGCAGCCCGGAGCCCAGCTTCACCGGTGACACCGCCACGTGCAGTGTGTCCACCAGACCCGCGTCGAGGAACTGCCGCACGGTGGTGACCCCGCCGCCCAGCCGGACGTCCTTGCCGTCCGCCGCCTCCCGTGCCAGCTCCAGCACCTGCTCAGGGGTGCCGTCGACGAAGTGGAACGTGGTGTCGGACAGCGTGAACGTCGGACGCGGGTGGTGGGTCAGCACGAACACCGGCGTGCGGAACGGCGGCTCGTCCCCCCACCAGCCCCGCCACTCGTCGTCCTGCCAGGGCCCGCGCAGGGGCCCGAACTTGTTGCGGCCCATGATCTCCGCGCCGATGTTGTGCGTGAAGTCACGGGTGAAGTAGTCGTCGAGGCCCCGGGTCCCGCCGGGGTCGGTGCGGTTGGGCCAGCTCGCCGTGGCCCCCGCCCAGGCGAACAGCTCGCCCGGGTTCACATGGCCGAACGGGCGCTCGAGGGTCTGGTCCTTGCCCGCGCCGATCCCGTCGGCCGAGACGCAGAAGTTCTGTACGCGCAGCAGCTGAGTCACTGTCTCTCCTGACCTGGTCATTCCCGACCTGGCTGACAGGGGGTGGACTTCCCGCGCGGGCGGAACTCATCGCCGCCGGCTCACAGAAATCGCCGGATCGGGGTGACGGCCGCCTCCGCGAGCCGTGCGCGCAGCGGGCGGCGCCGCCAGCGGGCCGGGTCGACGGCCTCGCTCTGCTTGCTGTCGGCGTCGAAGTCGGCGTCCAGCTGCGCGGTGAAGCCCTCGTCGAGGACGGCCAGCATGACCTCCTCGTCGTGCTCCAGCGAGCGGCGGTTGAAGTTGGTCGAGCCGATCAGGGAGCAGACGCCGTCCACCGTGATGATCTTCGTGTGGAGCATGGTCGGCTGGTACTCCCGCACCTGAACGCCCGCGTCCACCAGCGTCTGGTAGTGCTGACGCGCGGCCAGCAGACAGGCCCGCTGGTCGGTGTGCGGCCCGGGCAGCAGGATCTCCACCTTCACGCCCCGGCGGGCGGCGGCCGCCAGCAGGTCGATGAAGTACTCGTCCGGCGCGAAGTACGCCGTGGACAGCCGGAACCGCTCCCGCGCCGAAGTGATCATCACGCGCAGCAGGGTCTGCATGTCCTGCCAGCCGAAGCTTGCGGAGCCGCGCACCACCTGCACCGTGGCGGTGCCGGGCTGCTCCTGCGCGGTGAAGCGGTCGTACTCGTCGTACAGCTCGTCGTGGCATTCGGCCCAGTTCTGCGCGAAGGCCGCCGCGATGCCGTCCACGGCCGGGCCCCTGACCCGCACATGGGTGTCGCGCCACTCCTCGGGGTTGCGGGCGTCGCCGCACCATTCCTGCGCGATGCCCACCCCGCCGGTGAAGGCGGTGTGCTCGTCGGTGAGGAGCACCTTGCGGTGGCAGCGGTGGTTCTGCCGCATCGGCGACAGCCGGGTCGGCTTGCGGAACCACGCCACGTGGACGCCGGACTCCTCCATCGCCTCCAGCAGCTCCGGCTCTATCTCCTTGGCGCCGAAGCCGTCCAGCAGCAGTCGCACACGGACGCCCGCGCGGGCGCGCTCGGCCAGCGCCTCGGCGAACTCGCGCGCGATGTCGCCCCGCCAGTAGACGAACGTCATCATGTCGACGGTGTGCTCGGCGGCGCGGACCGCCTCCAGCATCGCCGGGAAGATCTCGTCGCCGTTGCGCAGCGGCACCAGTTCGTTGCCCTCGGTCGCCGCGATGCCGATGAGCCGCTCCAGGCGTCTGCGCAGCCGCTGCCGTTCCGTCTGTGTCGTCATGTCCTCTCCCTGCCCGTTCCGCCGCTCGCCCCCTCGGCGTCGCGGTCACGGGCGCCGCCCTTCCTGGTTGCCGCTCCCGGCCCGGCCAAGCAGCGTCCCTGTGGTGGTCATGGACACAGGCGCGTAGGACGGGAGGTGCGGGGACCGAACGCCGGTCCTCGCCGGACCCTGGGAGGAACCATGACCCAGCAGCAGCCGGCTACGGAACCGCTGAGCAAGGAGATGCAGGACTGCATCCAGGCGTGCATGGCCTGTCACGGCGTGTGCGAGGAGGCCATGAGCGCGTGTCTGCAGCGGGGCGGCGAGGCCCAGACACGGATCATGCGGGCGCTCCTCGACTGTTCGGAGATGACCCGTATGTGCGCGGACATGATGATGCGGCGCTCCCCGCTGCACAACGAGATGTGCATGATGTGCGCGCAGGCCTGCGACCTGTGCGCGGAGGCGTGCATGTCGATGCCGGAGGACGAGCTGATGACGCGGTGTGCCGAGGCGTGCCGCCGCTGCTCGGAGATGTGCCGTGCGATGGCGGGCGCCCCGATGTGACGCAGGCGCCGTACATGCGCGAGGGCACCCCCGGCGGGGGTGCCCTCGTCGTGGTGACCGGCGGTGTCAGTCGCCCGTGACGGTCACCTTCTCGTCGTTGTTCAGCTGGTTGACCAGCTGCTTCACCTTGTCCTTGTCCCACAGCAGGTTGCCCCCGGTGGAGCCGGCGAGCGGCATGTTCATCGAGGTGCCCTCGCCGCCGCTGACGCCCTTCATCGACCAGAACATGTCGGCCAGGTCGAACAGCCCCATGTCCTTGTCGACGATCAGGGAGTCGAGGCCCGCGCCCATGGTCGGGTAGAGGCGGAAGGGGTTGAGGACGGTGCTGGGCGTGGCCACCTGGCCGGCCAGCGCCGACAGGAACTTCTGCTGGTTCTTGGTGCGGTCCAGGTCGGAGCCGGGCAGGGCGTAGCGGGTGCGGACGAAGGCGAGCGCCTCCGCGCCGTTCAGGGTCTGCTTGCCCTTCTTGAGGTCGGCGCCGGACTTGGTGTCCTTGATGTCCTGCGGGATGTCCATCTCCACGCCGCCGACCGCGTCGACGATGTTCGCGAAGCCGCCGAAGCCGATCTCCACGTAGTGGTCGATGTGCAGGCCGGTGTTGAACTCCACCGTGCGCACCAGCAGCTCGGGCCCGTCCTCGGCGTACGCGGCGTTCAGCTTCACCTGACGGCCGGTGCCCTGGTAGGTCTTCCCGGACTCGGAGCCCTTGAAGGTGGGGATCTCCACGTTGGAGTCACGCGGCAGCGATATCAGCGTCGGGCCGTTGTCACCGGTGTGCAGGACCATCACCGAGTCCGTGCGCTTGCCGTCGACGGACCCGGTGCGCAGCCGCTTCTTGTCGTCGTCGGACAGGCCCTCGCGGCTGTCGGAGCCGACGATCAGGTAGTTGGTGCCCTCGCCCTTCTCGGGCCGCTCGATCACCTTCGACAGGTCGACCTCGCGGTTGAGCTTGGAGTCGGCCCAGAAGTAGGTGGCGACGGTGGTGACGAACAGCACGGTCACCAGGGTGATCGCCGTCCACTTGATACGGCGCCGCCAGTCGGGTGCGGGGCGCTGCGGGCCGTAGCCGTCACCGCCGCCGCGTCCGCCGCCGCCGTACACCTGTCCTGTGTTGTAGTCGTCGTAGCCGCCGCTGCCGCGGCCGTCGACGTACTGGGGCTGCTGCGGGACACCGCCGTAGGCGCCCGGCCCGGGAGGGGCCGGCCGACCCCGCCGGACCTGCCGCATGACGCGGGGGCTCTCGGGCTGTGCGCTCGCGCTCCCGCGTCCGTAGCGGCCGCCGCGGTTGTCGTCGGACCATGCCTCGGGCCAATCATTCATGCCAGACAGTGTGCAGGTCCGCCGGGGGAGCGGTACAAGGGTCGTCGGAAAATCAGGGCGGCGCTGTTGCGAAGCTGACACAAAACCACCGCTTGTCACCTCGGCATAAGGTGGAGGCCATGACAGACCAGGCCCCTGCCGCGCAGACGGACAGTCCGGAGATCCCGGGCAAGCCCGTTTCGGCGTCCCGCACCACTCTCAGCCACATCATGACCCACAACGACACGAATCTTCTGGGCACCGTGCACGGTGGGGTGATCATGAAACTGGTCGACGACGCGGCGGGCGCCGTCGCCGGCCGGCACTCCGGAGGGCCGGCCGTGACGGCCTCCATGGACGAGATGGCGTTCTTCGAGCCGGTTCGCGTGGGTGACCTTGTTCACGTCAAGGCCCAGGTCAACTGGACGGGCCGGACCTCGATGGAGGTCGGGGTGCGGGTGCTGGCCGAACGCTGGAACGAGTCCGCGCCGGCGACGCACGTCGGCTCGGCCTACCTCGTCTTCGCCGCGGTCGACGCCGATGGCAAGCCACGCCGGGTCCCGCCGGTTCTCCCCGAGTCCGACCGCGACCGCCGCCGCTACCAGGAGGCGCAGATCCGCCGCACCCACCGCCTCTCCCGCCGCCGCGCGATCCTGGAGCTGCGCGAGAAGCGGGCGGCGGAGGGCTTCGACGACTGACGCCGTCCCGCCCTCGGGCCCCCGAGGGCGGGATGCCCCCGAGCCCCGGACGGGGCCCGGCGCCCTGACCTGGGCGCCCGCGACACGGCTCGCCGCCGAAGGCGGGGCACGGCCCCCTGACCTGAGCGCCCGCGACACGGCTCGCCGCCGAACGCGCAGGACGATGACGGTGTCCCGACCCACGAGAGGCCGGCCAACGGTCAGCCGCGCGGCGTCCGCCTGACGGCGGGGGGTGGGACGGCGAGTCACGCTTGGGGGCGTGGCTCCGGTCCGTCAGGGCCGGATCCTGTGTCCAGCCCCGGACTTGCCGGGCGGGGGCCCGCAACCCACGGGTTCGGCCCGTGGCGTGGCCGAGTGCTGGGTCCCTGTGCACTGGGTCCCGGTCTACGAGTGGGACGGCCGGACGGTCAGCCGCGCGGCGTCCGCCTGACGGCGGGGGGTGGGACGGCGAGTCACGCTTGGGGGCGTGGCTCCGGTCCGTCAGGGCCGGATCCTGTGTCCAGCCCCGGACTTGCCGGGCGGCGGCCCGCAACCCGCGGGTTCGGCCCGTGGCGTGGCCGAGTGCTGGGTCCCTGTGCACTGCCCTCCCGGGGACGGCCGGCGGTTGCGTGGCTGCCCGGCGCGCTGCCGTGGAGCCCAGGGCCTGAGTGGCCGGAGGTGCGGGGTGCGCCCCCGGACTCGCGTCCGTCGCCCTGCGGCCGACCGGCTCCCGCGCGGCTGCCCGAGGCGGGCACTCGGCCCCCGCCCGGATCCCCCGGACTGCCCGGCGGCACCGCCCAGGCCCCGCCCGGATCCCTGGACTGCCCGGCGGCACTGCCCAGGCCTCGGAGCGCGAAGGCCGGCGTCGGCCAGGCAGGCCGCGCGGTCTGCCGTGGACACCAGCGTGTCCGGGGCCGAAGGCCCGCTCGGGCCCGGAGGCGGCTTGGCCGTCCGCGGCCCGGCAGGCCGCGTCGGTCCGCCGTGGACACCAAGGAGCGGGCCTTCGGCCCGGGTGGCATGACCGGGCCTCGGGGCCAAGGGCGCGCAGGGGCCGGGAGAGCCCCCGCCGCAGGCGGGGTCAGCCGCAGTTGACCTCGTCGCCCCTGACCACCCCGAACTCTCCCTGGCCGGGGTCCTCCGGGCGGACCTTGCGGACCTTCTCGAAGTCCGCGCCCGCGATGACCTTCAGGGTGGCGCCCTGGCCCTTCACCGCGCGGAGTTCGCTGCCGGGAAGGGCCGCCGCGAGGGACTTCGCGGAGCGGTCCCAGCGGGGGTCGTAGGTGACGACCGTGCGTTGGTGGTCCTGGCGGGCGGCGTTGACGGGGGCCTTGGTGGTGGCGAAGCCGGTCGCCGCCAGGGCCGCGTCCACGCGGCGGCCCAGACCGGGCGTGCGGGTGCCGTTCTCCACCTGCACCCGGATCTGCTTCGGGTCGACCGGCACCCGCAGCGCCGCGCCGGCCGAGGGCCGCGTGGACAGCGGCTCGTCACGGCGCAGCGCGTCGAAGATCAGCTCGGACTTCTGCGGGTCCCACTTCAGCGTGGAGCCGATGCCCTTCACGACGTACCCCGGCGTCACCACGGGCACGGTGGTGAACTCCGACGACGACGGCGAGAAGTTCCGCATCGCCCGCCCCAGGTCGAGCAGCTCGCCCGTGCCGAACCCCTCGTCCGCGCGGACCGAGCCGAGCACCGCGCGCGTGACGTCCCGGAACCGCATCGGGTTCAGCAGGATCCCCGACGACGTGGCCCGCTCCACCAGCGCCGCCATGAAGTGCTGCTGCCGCCGCATCCGGCTCAGGTCGGACCCGCCGTCGACGTACCGGGCACGGACGTACTGGAGGGCCTCGCCGCCCTTCAGGGTGTGCCGGCCCGGCGGCAGGTCGAGCCCGGTGTGGCTGTCCTTCAGCCGCTGGTCGGTGCAGATCTCCACACCCCCGACCACGTCCACGGTCTTCATGAAGCTGGCGAAGTCGACCTCCAGGTAGTGGTCGATCTTCACCCGGGTCATCTTCTCCACCGTCCGCACGGTGAGCTGCGGCCCGCCCTCCGCGTACGCCGCGTTCAGCTTCACCGGGTGTCCCTTGTGCTGCTGCCCGCTGACCCGGTCGGTGTGCGGGGGCGTCACGGCGTAGGAGTCGCGGGGCAGGCTGACGACGCTGGCGCGGTCCCGGTCCTCGGAGATGTGCACGATCATGATCGTGTCGGTGCAGTGGCAGGGCGCCCCGCCGAGCCGGTACCGCTTCCGCTCCTCCTTGCCGACGGTGTCCCGCCCGTCCGTGCCGACCAACAGGATGTTCATGCCGTGCCCGGCCCGGGGCCGGTTCTTCATGTCACGGAACGGGTCGACCCGTGCGATGTCGTCGTCGAGCCCGCTGAGCACCGCGTGCCCGATCCCGGCGGAGGCCAGCACCACGACCGACAGCGCGGTGACCGTGCGCATGACCCACCGGGGACGGCGGCGCGGGGGCGCGGGCGGGCGCGGGCCCGGGCGGGGAGGCCGCGCCGGGCGCCGGTCGGCGTTTCGGGGCCGGGAAGAGCGCGGCGGCGTGGGCAAGGGGGGCACCTCCGGACGACGGCCGAGCGTGGAATCGTGAGCACCGTAGGCCGATACGATCTGCGGCCCTCCGCACAGCACCCCGGCACGCGCAGACGTGTCCCCCGTTCGCGGTAACGTGAGGCTCCTATGAACGCCAATCCCGACGTGCGGCCCCCGGCCGTTTCCGTGATCATGCCCGTCCTCAACGAGGAGCGGCATCTGCGCGGCGCGGTCCGCGCGATCCTCGCCCAGGAGTACGCCGGCGAGATGGAGGTCGTGATCGCCCTCGGTCCGTCCACGGACCGCACGGACGAGATCGCCGCCGAGCTCGTCGCCGAGGACCCGCGGGTGCACACCGTGCCCAACCCGACGGGCCGCACCCCGGCCGCCCTCAACGCGGCGATCAAGGCCTCGCGCCATCCGATCGTGGTCCGCGTCGACGGCCACGGGATGCTCTCCCCGAACTACATCGCCACCGCCGTGCGCCTCCTGGAGGAGACCGGCGCGCAGAACGTCGGCGGCATCATGCACGCCGAGGGCGAGAACGACTGGGAGCGCGCCGTCGCCGCCGCGATGACCTCGAAGATCGGCGTGGGCAACGCCGCCTTCCACACCGGCGGCGAGGCCGGCCCCGCCGAGACCGTGTACCTGGGCGTGTTCCGGCGCGAGGCGCTGGAGCGGCAGGGCGGTTACAACGTGGAGTTCATCCGCGCCCAGGACTGGGAGCTGAACTTCCGCATCCGTGAGGCGGGCGGGCTGATCTGGTTCTCGCCCGAGCTGCGGGTGTCGTACCGTCCCCGCCCGTCCGTGCGGGCGCTGGCCAAGCAGTACAAGGACTACGGCCGCTGGCGCCACGTGGTGGCCCGCTACCACTCCGGTTCCATCAACCTGCGCTACCTCGCCCCGCCGACCGCGGTGTGCGCGATCGCGGCGGGCATCGTGGTGGGCGCGGCGCTCACCCCGTGGGGTTTCGTGATCCCCGGCGGCTACCTCGCGGCGATCGTGGCGGGCTCGATACCCGCCGGCAAGGGCCTGTCGCTGAAGGCGCGGCTGCAGATCCCGGTGGCCCTCGCCACCATGCACATGTCCTGGGGCTGGGGCTTCCTCACCAGCCCGCGCTCCCTGGCGAAGAAGGTCATCGCCTCCCGCCGGCCCGCCGTCACGGCGGAGGACGCCAAGGCGGTCTGACGCCCCGTCACCTTACGGCCGAAGGTCCCTTCCCGCGCCGGGAAGGGGCCTTCGCGCGTCACCAGGTGAAGTCGGGGTCCACGTGCATGCACGCCTTGTCGTCCGCGCCGTTGAGCGCCTGCGCCGACTCGGGTGTGGTGTCGTCCTGCTCGGGCGCCTCGTACCGCGTGCCCTCGCGCCAGTCCGCGCCCACGACGAGCGTCACCCCGGACACGTCCGTGGACCGCTTCACCGCGTCCGCCGGGATGCCGAGGACCGCGGCGACGCGGCGGGCGTCGCCCTCCAGGTCGGCGCTCGGGTAGCGCACCACGGTCCGCTCCTCGGTGTACGCGCCGTCGGCGTCGGCGGTGGCGCTCGTGAAGCCCTTGCCCTGGAGCTCCCCGGCGATCGCGGAGGCACGGCCCTGGGCGGGTGCGAGGGTGTCGGTGCGGGTGCCGTTGCGGACCTGCACGGCGATGGCGGCGTCGGCCGCGGCCGGGTCGGCGGGCGGCTTCTCCACGGCCGGCTTCGGCTTGGAGTCCTTGCCGTCCAGGGCGATGTCCTCGCGCACCAGCCGGAACAGCTTCTCGGCGTCCTCGGTGGGTTCCACCCGGGCGCCGACGTACCGGTTGGGCATCGTCGTCATGGTGATGCGCTCCGGTTTCACCTTGCGCAGCTCGGTGCTCAGGTCGTACAGCTTCTTCACCGTGTCGAGGCCGGGGTCGACGGTGAGCGCCCGGGTGGCCTCCTCGGCCAGCCTGCGCAGGTTGTTGGGGCTGCTCAGGGTGGCGTTCTCCCGCAACTGCCGGGCCAGCGAGTTCATGTACATGTGCTGCGCCTTGGCGCGCGCGAGGTCGCTGCCGTCCTCGAAGCCGTACCGGGTGCGCAGCCACTGCAGGGCCTCCTCGCCCTTGACCGGGTGGGTGCCCTTCGGCAGCTTCAGCCCCGAGCCGTGGCCCAGGCTGTCGCGCGAGTGGACGTTGGCGTCGACGCAGACGGGGACGCCGCCGACCGCGTCCGCCATGGCGACCACGCCCGCGAAGTCCACCATCACGAAGTGGTCGATGTGGATGCCGGTCAGCTCCTGCCAGGTGGCCACCGTGCAGCCCGGACCGCCGTGCCCGAGGCTCTCGTTGGTCATACGGCGGCCCTCGCTCGCCGGGTACACCGTGCCGTCGTCCGGGTCGGTGCACTTGGGGATCTGCAGCAGGGTGTCGCGCGGCATGCTGATCACGGACATGTTGCTGCGGTCCGCGGACAGGTGCACCAGCATCTGCACGTCCGCCAGCGGTGTCGAGCCGAACGTCTCGCGGGCGCCGCCGAGTTTCTGGTTCTCCTCGCTGTCCCGCGCGTCGCTGCCGATCAGCAGGATGTTCAGCGGGGTCTGGCCCGCCGCGTTGGGCGTCGGCTCGGCGACCTTGCCGTCGCCGAGGTTCAGCGGGTCCTTGCGGATGTTGTCGTTGAGCTTCCGGTAGTACAGGTAACCGCCCGCGCCGGCCGCGAGTATGAGCAGCGCGAGCACCGCCGCCGACCACTTGAGGATCCGGCGGAAGCGCCGCGGACGCGGGACGGAGCCGTCGGCGGGCGGGGCGTCGCCGGCGGGCGGAGCGTCGTCGGAATCCGGTGCGATCTCCTCGTGGCGGGCCGTCTCCCGTGTGGCGTTCTGTGTCACTGCCCCGTCCTTCCCACCCGTGGAAAACTCCTCGCTCCGGCGCGCAGGCCCCGCCCTGCGTCCTGTTAGACGCTTGACAGGCCCGTCAGTTGCCCCGGGTTTTCCCTCGATTTCGCCAAGGGGCGCGGCGGGGGCCCCGCCCGCTACCAGCGGTACGGCGCGTACACGTCCATGCAGGCGCTCTTCTCGGCCGCGGTGAGCGCGTCGGCGTTCTTCGGCAGGTCGCCCGCCTTCGGCGGCTCCGGCTCCCGGTACGCGTCTCCCTCGCGCCAGTCCGCGCCGACGACCACGGTGACGCCGGAGACGTCGGCCGACCGGCGCACCGAACTCGTCGGAATCCCGAGGGACTTGGCGACTCGCTGGGCGTCCCCCTTCAGATCGTCGGCGGGGTAGCGCACGACGGTCCGCTCCTCGGCGCCGGCGGCGGAGGTGTCCGGCGCGGCACGGGTGAAGCCCCGCTCGGCCAGCTCCGCGGCGATCGCGCTCGCCCGGCCGGAGACCGGCCCCTCGGTCGCGGACCGGGTGGCGTTGCGCACCAGCACGCCGATCTCGTCGTCGGGCGCGGACGGGTCCGCGGTGCGCTCCTCGCGGGATGCCTTCCCGGCCGTCTTGTTCTTCGCGCCCTTGCCGCCCTTGTCGTCGAACGGCACGTCGTCGCGCAGCAGCGCCCAGACCTTCTCCGCGTCGTCCCCGGCGGGGAGGAGGTGGTTGGAGTTCTGCGGGTCCGCGACGGTCGGCAGGGTCGTCATCGTGATGCGGTCCGGCGGCACCGTCTTCAGCTGCATCCCCAGGTCGTACAGCTTCTTCACCGACCCGATCTCCTCGGAGACCTGGAGCGACTTCGTGGCCGCCTCCGCGAGGTCGGTGAGCCGCCCGGTGTCGGTGAACACGTTCTGTCCGCGCAGGGTGCGGATCATCGAGTTCATGTACATGCGCTGAGCCCGGGTGCGCAGGATGTCGCTGCCCCACGCGTGCCGGGTGCGCAGCCACTGCAGCGCCTGCACGCCCTGCACCTTGGTCCTGCCCGCCCGCAGTTTCAGGCCCGAGCCGCCGGGCACGCCGGGCAGCGGCCGGTCCCACACGTTCTGCCGGACGCAGACCTCGACCCCGCCGACCGCGTCGGCCATCCGCACCACGCCCGCGAAGTCGATGGTCATCCAGTGGTCGACGTAGACGCCGGTGAGGTTCTCCCAGGTGGCGAGTGTGCAGCCCGGACCGCCGCGCGCGAGCGAGGTGTTGATGATGTCGTTGGTCGCCGGGTACGTCGACCCGGTCTCCGGGTCCGTGCACCGGGGGATGTCGACGCGGGTGTCGCGCGGGATGCTCACCACGGCCGCGCTCTTCCGGTCGGCGGCCAGGTGGATCAGCATCTGCACGTCGCCCAGCGGCGGGTTGCCACGGTTGGCCTTGCCGCCGCCGAGGGCGACGTTGGCGTCGGAGGCGCGGCTGTCGGAGCCGATCAGCAGGATGTTGAGGGGCGTCTGCCCGTCCGCGTTGGGCGCGGACCGCTCCGCCTTGGAGTCGCCGCTGCTGCGCTCGCCCTTCACCAGGTTGTCGTTGAGGTGGTCGTAGTACAGGTAACCGGCGCCCGCCGTGCCGAGTATCAGCACGGCCAGGGTCGTCGCCGACCAGCGCAGGGCGCGCCGCGCCCGTCCGGCGCGCGGTCTCCCAGCGGCGTCGCCGCCGTCGCCGCCCGCGGGGACGCTCGGGGCGCTGTCCTGCCGTGCGCCCTCTTCGTACACGTCACTTCGCGTCATCGTGCGGTGTTTTCTCCCCACCCCTGGACATGGAACGGGCCCGTCTGCGTCCCCGAAGACGCGAGACGGGCCCGTCCGGTGCCTATTCGGCGCAGACGACCTTGTCCGCCGTGGATTTCTTGATGTCGTCCGGCGCCTTGGCCGGTGTCGTGAGCGAGACGCCCGCGCCCTTGAAGTCCTTGCCGAGGGTCAGCGTCATCGCGGGCACGCCCTGGGAGTTGGTGACGCTCTCACCCGGCTTCAGCGCCGACCCGGACAGGCCCATGATGTCGGCCAGCCGCCGCGCCTGGTCCGCCTGGTCGGGGGCGTACTCGAGGGTGGTCTTCGCCAGCTCCGCGGGCGCGTTGCCCGCGTTCTCCGACTTGTTGACGCCCTGATCGACCTGGAGCCAGCTCAGGGTCGACTGGGCGCTTCCGGAGGGCGCGCCGCCGTTGAGGATGCGCACCCGCACCTCGGAGGCCGGGGCCTTCTCGCCCTTGAGCCGGGCGGCGACGGCGGCCTTCTCCTTCTTCTGCTTCTGCTTGACCTCGGTGAACGACACGTCGTTGCGGATGAGGTCGAAGACCTCCGGCGCCTTCGACTCGTCGAGCACGACGGTCACCTTGATCTTCTCCGCCGGGTTGTCGATCACCGGGACCGTCGTGAACGTCAGGTTCTTGACGTTCAGTTTGCCCAGCTCCAGACCGAGCTCCTTGAGCTTGTTGATGCTGTCGAGCTGGGAGTCGACGGTGAGCGCCTTGGTCCCGGCCTCGGCCAGCTTGATCATCTTGGACGGGCTGGTGAGCGTGTCGTTCGACTTCAGCTCGCGCATCAGGGAGCTGAGGAACTGCTGCTGCAGCTCGATGCGGCTCAGGTCGCCGCCCAGACCCACCGAGTGACGGGTGCGCACGAACGCCAGCGCTTCCTCGCCCTCGACCCGGTGCGTGCCCTTGGGCAGGTTCAGGTGCGAGTCCGGGTCGTTGATGTCCTTGCCCAGGCACACCGGGACGCCGCCGACCGCCGAGGTCAGCGTCTTCACCGCGTTGAAGTCCGCCACCATGAAGTTGTCCGGCTTGATGCCGGTCAGCTCGGTCACGGTCCGCATGGTGCAGCTGGGCGTACGGCCGGCCTGGCCGAGGCTGGTGTTGAAGCGGGCGCCGGTCTCGCCGGGGATGACCTTCTGGCTGCCGTCCTCCTGCTCCGTCGGGCAGTCCGGGATGTCGACTATCAGGTCACGCGGGATGCTCAGCGCGGTGGCGTTGGAGCGGTCCTTGGAGACGTGCAGCAGGATCGTGGTGTCGGCGTGGCCCTCGCTGCCCTTGTCGCCGTAGCCCTCGTTGCCGGAGCCGGTGCGCTTGTCCGTGCCGATCAGCAGGATGTTGATGGCCTGGTCCTTCTTGAAGCCACCGGTGCCCGCGCCGTCGTCCGACACGGACGTGATGTTGTCGTTCAGGTGCTCCAGGTACAGGTAGCCGCCGACACCCGCGGCGAGCACCAGGAAGGCCGCCGTGCCGCTGGTCCACAGCAGCACCTTCTTCGCCTTCTTGTTCTTCTTCGCCGGCCGGCGCCCGCGGCGGCCCGCCGGAGGCTCCTCCTCCTGGGCACCCCGGCGCCGGCGCTGCGGCGGCACGTCCGGCCCGGGCGTCCCACGCTCGGGTGAGGCACGGCCGGGGCGCTCGGGCGCCTGGTCGGGCGACGCCGCTCGGGCGCCCGCATTTCCCGCACCCGCGTTCCTCGGGCCGCGCGGGCCCGGAATGGGTGACTGCGGTGCGGAAGGGCTCAGTCGCAGTTCGTATTCGCCGGTGGTCGGATTGAGTACCCACTGGTCTGCGGGATCGATGTTCTCTCCCCGCCCACGGCCTTGCGCGTCCACGGTCGCTCGAATCCTCCGTCGGGGCCACGCGGCGCCTTTCCCCTCCCAAGGCGCTCGGGTCTCGGTCACACAGTGCGGGATCTCAGGACGGACCTGAAGGAACGGACGCACCGGAGGGCTCACACTAACGGGCCGGATCGGCCTCCGGCGACGTCGGTGACCAATTCCACGCCTTCACAAGGGGCAATCCACCCATTTCCATGGACAGGAGTTCGCAGCCTGTGAGTTGCCTTTGAGTTTCTTTTACGCGCAGGTGTCCTCGGCGGCGGTGTTCCCGGAGAACGTGGGCGCCGGGGACGCGCTGTCCGCCGGCGCCGTCGTTTCCTTTTCCGTGGCCTTTCGCTCACCGTCCGTATCCACGCGTACGGGTTCGTCCTTGCGTAGCCGCTCGAACAGTTTCCCGGCGGCGGGCTGGGCGAGTTGGTCGCGATTCACGTCCCCGGCGTAGGACTCCCGTGGCACGGTGAGGAATTGCACCCCTTCCGTGGGGATGTCGCGCAGCCCCCGTACGAGTTCGTACAAACCACGCAAGCTGGCGAGTTCGGGGTCGGTCGTGAGGGACGAGGTGGCCGCGTCGAGAACGGGATAGAGCTTCACCGGATTCAGCAGGATCTCGTTGCTGCGGACCTTGCTGACCAGCGCGCCGAGGAACCGCTGCTGGCGTTCGATACGCCCGGTGTCGCTGCCGTCCCCGAGGGTCTTGCGGGCGCGGACGTACCCGAGGGCCTGCTCCCCGTCCAGCGTCACGCGCCCCGCCGGCAGGCGCAGGTGGGCGTCCTTGTCGTCGATCGGCTCGTTCAGGCACACCTCGACGCCGTCCACCGCGTCGACCATGTCCTTGAACCCCTCGAAGTCGACGACGACGTGGTGGTCCACGCGGACGTCGGTCAGCTTCTCGACGGTGCGGATGGTGCAGGCCGGGCCGCCCACCTCGAAGGCCGCGTTGAACTGGGTGAACATCGGCGCGGAACGCGACCCGTCGCGGCGGCGGCAGTCGGGCACGTCCACCATCAGGTCACGCGGTATCGACACCGCGGTGGCGCTGCGCCGGCCCGCCGACAGATGCAGCAGGATCACCGTGTCCGAGCGCTCGGTGCCCGGGTCGTGTCCGTAGCGGCCGTTCTCCGCGCCCGCGCGCGAGTCCGACCCGATGAGCAGGACGTTGAGGGCGTCCTTCACCAGCGCGGTGGGCCGGTCCTTCTCGAACCGGGCGAGCTCGGCCGCCGTCGCGTCGTCCGGGGTGATGTTCCCCTCGAGCTTCATGTACACCGCCCACCCGGCGGCCGCGGCGCCCACCAGCGTGAGCGACACCCCGAGGCCCACGCCCCACACCCAGCGCCGTCGACGGCGGCGGACCGCGCCGCGCCCGGTCGGCGAGGCTCCGGCGCCGGGACCGAGCGGGCGGCCCGCCGCGCCCTGTCCCTCGGGGGGTGTGCCTGCGGTGTCGCTCATGCCGGTTCCACCCCTCCCTGCGTACGGGCCGGGACGGCGTACGGGTGCGGGCCGCCGCGCGTGCCGCTCGGTGTGTGCCGCTTGCTACGACTGTGGCCCGGGGAAGGGAGGGGTGGGGGGTGGTGCTGCGCCGAACGGGTGACGACGGTGTTCGTCGAGGCAGGTCAGCGGGCGATGACCGTGACCCGCTCGCTCTCCACCCGCTTGTCCAGGCCGTCGGCGTCCAGCCGGTCGAGGTGACGGCACAGCACCACGGAGCCGCCGGTCGCCAGCGGCGCGTACAGCCCGGCGTTCAGCCCCTCCCACGTGTCGTACGGCAGCCCGGAGAGGATGCGCGAGCCGGGGCCGGTCAGCCCGAGGTCCGGCGCCTCCGCGCGGGCCCGTTCGACGACCTCCGCGCCCGAGAACTCCCGGCCCGCCACGATCAGCGCCGGCTCCTCCGGGTCGACCGGCGCGTACGGCACGAACCGGTCGCCCTGCCCCGGCACCTCCACGGCGTAGTCCGCGAAGCCCTCAGGCGGCTGCGGGAAGCGCCCGCCGAGCGGCCGCAGGGCCAGCGCGACCCGCGGGCCCGAGCAGGCGCGGGCGGCCTCCAGTTGCTCCGGCTCCGGGCCGCTCACCACCACGTCCGCCGCGGCCGGGTCGCCGCCGACGTCCGCGACCACGCCGACCGACGCGCACGCCAGCAGCCACACCGCGGTCTGCCAGTGCGCGGGCAGCAGCAGGGTCACCCGGTCGCCCGGTTCGACGGACAGTTCGTCCTGGAGCAGGTTGGCGGTCTTGGCCACCCAATTGGCGAAGGTGGCCACGGACAATTCGACCCGCTCGCCCGTGGCGTCGTCGTAGAAGGTCACCAGGGGGCGTCCCGGGTCCGCGGCCAGCGCGGAACTCAGCAGGTCGGCAGGGGTGCGGTCGGTGGCGTTCACCCGGGCAAGCGTACGCGGCCCCCGCCGGGCGCACCCACCGTGCGGGCCATGCGCGGGCCACCGGTTCGGGGGAACGGCAGCCGACGGACCGTCATATGACCGATGGACAGATATGTCTGACTATGTCCAAGCTCAGGGGCATGCGTGGAATTCTTGCTTCCTCAATCGGCGTCACCTGCGCCGCGGCCCTCGCCCTTCCGCTCGCCCCGCCCGCCGCGGGCGCCTCGTCCGGTGGGGTCGTCGCGTCCGCGGGTGCGGTTGGTTCGTCCGCATCGTCCGCATCATCCGCATCGTCCGCCGGAGTGCGGGCCGACGTGCCCGGCAGCACCCAGTCGCTGCCCCTGCGGCCCCTGACCCACGACCGTGCCTCCGGCGCCGTCCTCGGCCTGACGCCCCGGACGGTACGGACCTTCTCCCTCCTCGGTGTCGTCTGGGACGACCCCTCCGCCGACCTGCGCGGCCGCGTGCAGGTCCGCACCCGTGAGGCCGGCACGGGGGAGTGGACCGACTGGCAGGACCTCGAGACCCACTACACCCAGGACGGGGCGGACCCGGACTCCTCGGAGGCCGCCTCCGGAAAGGCGCGGGGCGCCACCGCGCCGCTGTGGGTGGGGGAGTCGGACGGGGTCGAGGTGCGGGTGCTGCCGACAGCCGGCGAGCCGGACGACGCCGATCCTGTCGACACGGGGTCAGGTGAAGGGGTGTCAGGTGGCGCGGGGGAGGTGTCCACCCTGCCGGCCGGGATGCGGCTCGACCTGGTCGATCCGGGGGAGGCGGAGGCCGGGGAGTCCGCGGGGGGTGCGGAGCCCGTCGAGCGGGGGGAGGGTGCAGAGCCCGCTGAGGGCGCGGAGCCCGTGGGGGGCGCGGAGCCTGCGGAGGGCGCGGAGCCCCCAGAGGGCGCCGAGCCCGCCGGGCCTGCCGGGCCTGCAGAGGGTGCCGAGCCCGCCGAGCCCGCCGGGCCTGCCGGGCCTGCAGAGGGTGCGGAAGAACCCCGTACGGGCGTCATGACCGCCGCGGCCAAGGCCGCCTCCGCCGCCAACTCCGCCCTCGTGCCCCTCGGCGCCACCCGGATCCCCTCGCTCACCGCCGAGGAGACGCGGGAGGAACTCGTCACGCTGCGGGGCACCGAGCTGACAGAGCAGCAGCAGGCCAAGCCGTACATCGGGCCGCGCCCCGCCATCGTCACCCGGCGTGGCTGGGGGGCGGACGAGAGTCTGCGCGAGAAGAGCTTCGTCTACACGAGCACCGTCAAGGCGGCCTTCGTGCACCACACCGCCTCCGGCAACAACTACTCCTGCTCGCAGGTGCCTTCCCTGATCCGCGGCTTCTACCGCTACCACACCAGGAGCCTGGGCTGGCGGGACATCGGCTACAACTTCCTCGTCGACAAGTGCGGCCGGATCTACGAGGGCCGGGCCGGGGGCGTGGCCAAGCCGGTCAAGGGCGCGCACACCATGGGGTTCAACTCCAAGACCACCGGCATCGCCGTCATCGGCTCCTACGGCTCCAAGAAGCCGTCCTCCAAGGCGGTGAAGGCCGTCGCCCGGCTCACCGCCTGGAAGCTCGGACTCCACGGCATGAATCCGAAGAAGAAGACATCCCTGACGTCCGGCGGGGGCAACCTGTACGCGAAAGGCAAGAAGGTGAAGATGAAGGTGATCTCCGGTCACCGGGACGGGTTCAACACTTCATGCCCCGGGGGGAAGCTCTACAAGAAGCTGAGCACCGTGCGGTCCAAGGCGGCCAAGTACCAAGGCCGCTGAGGACCGCGCCCGCGTACGGCCCACGGGCCGGCTGCTCCGCCCCTGCCGGGGGCCGTCTGCATACACTGGCCGGCCGAAAGACAGTTCGGCCGGTCCCGGCAGGAAGCAGAGACGACAGGTGACAGAAGCGATCCTCCTGGTCGGCGGCAAGGGCACGCGACTGCGTCCGCTCACGGTGCACACGCCCAAGCCCATGGTCCCGGCGGCCGGGGTGCCGTTCCTCACGCACCAGCTCGCGCGGGCGCGCGCGGCGGGCGTGGAGCACATCGTCCTCGCCACGTCGTACCTGGCGGAGGTGTTCGAGCCGTACTTCGGTGACGGGTCGGCGCTGGGGCTGCACATCGAGTACGTCACGGAGGAGGAGCCGCTCGGCACCGGCGGCGCGATCCGCAACGTCGCCTCGCGGCTGCGCTCCGGGCCGGACGAGCCGGTGCTCGTCTTCAACGGGGACATCCTGACGGGGCTGGACATCCGGGCGCTGGTGCGGACGCACGAGACGTCCGGGGCGGACGTCTCCCTGCATCTGACGCAGGTGACCGATCCGCGGGCGTACGGGCTGGTGCCGACGGACGGGACGGGGCGGGTGCTGGCGTTCCTGGAGAAGCCGCAGACGCCTGAGGAGATCGTCACCGATCAGATCAACGCGGGGGCGTATGTCTTCCGGCGGTCGGTGATCGACACGATTCCCGCGGGGCGGGTGGTGTCGGTGGAGCGGGAGACGTTCCCGGGGCTGCTGGAGGCGGGGGCGCATCTGCAGGGGATGGTCGACTCTACGTACTGGCTGGACCTCGGGACGCCGGCGGCGTTCGTACGGGGCTCGGCGGATCTGGTGCTGGGCAAGGCGCCGTCGCCTGCCGTGCCGGGGCGGTGCGGGGACCGGCTGGTGCTGCCGACGGCACGGGTCGCGCCGGACGCGAAGCTGGCGGGCGGGACGGTGGTGGGCGAGGGGGCGTTCGTTGCGGAGGGCGCGCGGGTGTTCGGCTCCACGATCCTGCCGGGCGCGGTGATCGAACCGGGGGCGGTGGTCACGGACTCGTTGATCGGGACGCGGGCACGGGTGGGGGAGCGGGCCGTGCTGACGGGGGCGGTGATAGGCGACGGCGCGGTGATCGGGGCGCGGAACGAGCTGAGGGAGGGCGTGCGGGTGTGGTGCGACGCGCGGATTCCGGCGGGGGCGGTGCGGTTTTCGTCGGATCAGTAGGGGGTGCGGTCGGACGCCTGCGGCGGGGGGACTGAGGCGCGGTGCCTCTGACGCCTGGTGGGAGGTGCGGTTCGACGCCTGTGGCGCGGGGTTCTGCGCGGTGAGGGCTGAGGTCTGGTGCCCCTGACGCGTGGTGGGGGTTCGATGCCTGCGGCGCGGGGTTCTGTGCGGTGAGGACTGAGGTCCGGTGCCCCCGACGCCTGGTGGGGGTTGCGGTGTGACGCCTGCGGCGCATCCACCTGTCCGGTGGGGGCGGGTGTAGCGCATACGGGCGGTGGGTGGTGCGGGGCCGCGGTGGGGGCGGTCGTCCTCGGTCTGGCGCGAGAGTGCGTGCTGGAGAGGCTGAGGGCGCGGACGCGCCAGCCGCTGCGGGCGCCCACCCCCACCCCGTCCCCTCCCCGCCGCGAGCGGCTACCCCGACACCGGCGGCGTGCGGTCACCGCCAACTGCGGGCATTCGTGCCGCTGGGGCGATGGGGGTACCTCCCGCTCGAGCGAAGCCGAGAGTGGGGGAGGGTGGGCGCGGCGGCACCTCGTCGGCGCCGAGGTGCGCAAACACCCCCGGCCCCCACCAACACCGGTGTGAGAAGAACGGGAACGGGTGTGCAACGCCCGTACGGTGCTGCACGGCACGGGGTGCTAGAGACGACCGATGTCCCCGTGCGGCATACGGGGCGCCCGCCGCGGAGGCGTCCTCCCGCTCAGCAGGATCAACCGCACCGCACGGTGCCGCTGCCCCGCGTAGGGCTCCAGCAAGGACAGCATGACGGAGTCATCGGCGTCACGATCCCCCGCCAACGCCCACCCCACGATCCCCGGCAGATGCACATCCCCCACCGTCACGGAGTCCACCGCCCCATGACTCCGCTGCACCGTCTCCGCAGACGTCCAAGGCCCGATCCCCGGCACGACCTCCAGCCGCGCCCGCGCCTCCTCCGGGGGCATCCCCGCCGCCTCCTCCAGCCGCGCAGCGACCCGCACCGCGCGCAGCACGGTCGAGGCCCGCTTGTCGTCGACGCCGGCGCGGTGCCACTCCCAGGAGGGGATCAGCGCCCAGGTGCGGGGCGCGGGCATGACCGCCATCCGCTCGGGCGCGGGCCCGGGCGCGGGTACGCCGAACTTGCGGACCAGCAGCCGCCACGCCCGGTACGCCTCCCCGGTCGTGACCTTCTGCTCCAGGATCGACGGGATCAGCGACTCCAGCACCAGCCCGGTGCGCAGCAGCCGCAGGCCCGGCAGACGGTGGTGGGTGAGCGCCAGCAGTTTGTGCCGGGGCACGAACGCGGACGGGTCGTCGGCCGCGCCGAGCAGTTCGGGCAGGCGGTCCAGGAGCCAGTCGGCTCCGGGGCCCCACGCCTGGCCGCGGATCGTGTCGTCGTGCCGGGTCACCCGCAGGGTGCCGGGCCCCACGGGCGTGAGGCTGGTGCGCCACGCGGCCCCGTCCGGGGTCGTGCGGAACGTGGGATCGCCGGTGCCGCGTCGCAGCGGGCCGAGGACCAGGCCCAGGTCCAGGGGGTGGTCCGGTACGTAGGTTCGGGTCCGGGGTGAGGCCGGCGCGTCGCGGGGGCCTCGTGGGGACGGCATCGCGACATGGCCGCCGCGCACGGTGGTCCGTGTCGGGCGGGGAGCGAAGCGTCCGGCCACGAGAGTCCTTGAGGTGAGAGTGAAGAGCTCCTACGAGGGTAGGGCCTCGCTCACCGCACCTCGATGAACCGGGCGGCATCCCGCTCGGGGCGGGGGCGCGGTTCCCCGGCCGGGTGGCCCACCGCCACCGCGCCCATCGGGTCCCAGTCGTCGGGCAGGTCCAGGACGTCACGGACCACTTCGCGGCAGAACATCGTCGAGGAGACCCACGCCGAGCCGAGCCGCTCGCCCGCCAGGGCCACCAGGAAGTTCTGCACGCCCGCGCCCGTGGCGACGACGAACATCTCCCGCTCCGCGCCGTCCCTGCGGGCGTCGCCGTAGTGGTGGGAGCCGTCCATCACCAGGCAGGGCACGACCAGGTACGGGGCGTTGCGCAGGACGTCGCCGCGGCGGATCCGCCTGGCGATGGACTCCTCCGGCTTGCCGTCCCTGCGGAGGTCAGCGATCCACGCGTCGCGCATCGCGTCGAGCAGACGGGTGCGGATCTCGGCGGACTCGAGGAGGACGAAGCGCCAGGGGGTGGTGTGGTGGGGCGCGGGGGCCGTCACGGCGGCGGCGACCGCGCGGCGTACCGCGCCGGGGTCCACCGGCTCGTCCGTGAACGACCGCACCGTACGGCGCTGGGTGACCGCCTGGCGCACCGCCTCGGACGTGCCCAGGCGGAACATGTCGTCGCGGGCGACGCGGACCAGGGCGCGGGCGCCCTCGGTGTCGTCGGGGGACGTGGTGTGCGGCAGGCCGCGGACCACCGCCACGGGCAGGCCCGCCGCCTTGCCCTTGACCAGGTCACCGGCGGCGGCCAGCTCGTCGGCGGTGGCGACGATCGTGGCGGAGAGCGGGTTGCCGTGCGCGTCGGTGCCGCCGCGCAGGTCGTCCAGCACGCGCACGCCCGCCGCGCCGATCGCCACATCCGTCAGCCCCGCACGCCAGGGACGGCCGAAGGTGTCGGTGACGATCACGCCGACCTCGACGCCGAGCGCGTCACGGATGCCCTGGCGGATGGTGCGGGCGGAGGCGTCCGGGTCCTCGGGGAGCAGAAGGACGGTGCCCGGGGCCGTGTTCGAGGCGTCGACACCGGCCGCGGCCATCACCAGGCCCTGCCGGTTCTCGACGATACGCAGGGGGCCGCGCCGGGCCACCACCCGTACGGTCTCCGCGTCGATCGCGGCCTCCCGGTCGGCGGCTTCGACGATCCGGCCCTCCGCCTTGGAGACGATCTTCGAGGTGACCAGGAGGACGTCGCCGTCGGCGAGGTCGGGCGCGGCGGCCGCGATCAGCTTGGCCAGGTCGTCGCCGGGACGGACCTCGGGCAGGCCGGGGAGGGCCCAGACCCGGTAGGCGGGGTGCGCCTCGCTCATGCCGTACGGACCTCCTCGGCCAGGGCCAGCGCCTCGCCGGCCATCCGGGCGGCCGCGTCCACGTCGGTCATCATCAGCGGCACGGCCCGGCAGCGGATGCCCGCCGCCTCGACCCGCTCCACGCTCGCCGTGTCCACGGTGTCCACCAGCCAGCCGTCCAGCAGCCCCGAGCCGTAGTGCTCGGCGACCGCGGCCGCCGTGGACTCCACGCCGACGGCGGCGAGCACCTTGTCGGCCATGCCGCGCACCGGCGCGTCCCCCACGATCGGGGAGAGGCCGACCACCGGCACGCCCGCGTCGGCGATGGCCTCGCGGATGCCGGGCACCGCGAGGATCGTGCCGACGGACACCACCGGGTTGGACGGCGGGAAGAGGATCACGTCGGCCTCGCCGATCGCCTCCAGGACGCCCGGCGCGGGCTTGGCCTGCTCGGCGCCGACCGGCACGACCGCCTGGGCGGGCACCGAGGCGCGCAGCCGCACCCAGTACTCCTGGAAATGGATGGCCTTGCGCTCGCCGTCCACCTCGACCGCCACATGCGTCTCCACGCGGTCGTCGGTCATGGGAATCAGGCGCACGCCGGGCTGCCAGCGGTCGCACAGCGCCTCGGTGACCGCGCTCAGCGGGAAGCCCGCGCCGAGCATCTGCGTGCGCACGATGTGCGTCGCGAAGTCGCGGTCGCCGAGCCCGAACCAGTCCGGCCCGACGCCGTAGGCCGCGAGCTCCTCCTTGAGGTGGAAGGTCTCGTCGCTCCGCCCCCAGCCCTGCTCCTCGTTGATACCGCCGCCGAGCGTGTACATCACCGTGTCGAGGTCCGGGCAGACCTTCAGCCCGAAGAGGTGGATGTCGTCCCCGGTGTTGCCGATGACCGTGATGTCCGCGTCCGGCACGGCCCGCTTCAGACCGCGCAGGAAACGGGCACCGCCGATGCCGCCTGCCAGAACCACAATGCGCATGGGGTCATCCTCGCAGGCCGCTACGACATCGCGTCAGCCAGTCACCGGACCGTTGCCGGGCGTGCCTCGCAGTGCGGGGCGGCGGGGGAGGCGGCGGCCGTGCGGAGCCGGGACGCGGGGTGCATCGGCATCTCGGTCAGGCCCGGGTGGTAGATGTGCAGGCTGACCGCGGGTTCCAGGGTGTCGTTGACGACGTCGTGCGCGTAGCCGGGCGCGAAGACCCGCTGGTCCCCGGCGGTCAGCACGCGCGTGCCGCGCTCCGTGCGCTCGGTCAGCGCGCCCTCCAGGACGGTGAGCACGCCGGAGGAGCGGCCGTGGTCGTGCGGCCCGCTGCCCTGGCCGGGGACCCAGGAGAGCAGCCACACCTCGTAGCCGGGTCCGGTGCGCAGCCGGTGGTACCAGCGGGTGGTGGCGTCGTACCGCACGAGGGGTTCCCACTGGGCGCGGTCGGCCGCGACGGCGCGGGCCAGGCCGGCGAACTCGGCCACGGTGGAGGGGTGTTCACGTTCGGGCTGGAGCAGGTGCGGGACTTCGAGGATGTCGCCGGCGATCTGCAGGTCGCTGTCGCTGTTCATGGAGTACGGAGGTCCTCGGCGCGAAGAGGCGGGGCGGTGGGGGTGTCGCCGCGCGGGGCCCGGGTCGCGGGCGGGCGGCAGGGGGTGCCCCGGGTGGGAGCGGATTCAGCAGGAGGAGGCCGGGTCCTCGAAGGACGCGGCGTCGGCGGGAGCGCGGTGGCTCAACAGCCGGTACAGCGACAGCTACAGCGAGCGCGGGCAGCACCGAGGAACCCGGCGGAGCGGGTCGAGGTGAGTGCCGGATTCGCGAGCATGCCCACAAGGAGAGCGGTTCACACTCCCGAAGTCAACTCGAAGCCCGGTATGTGGGACCTGGTTCACCTCATCCGGTTCATCTGGCAGGCGAAAGGTTTGTTCAGCCGGTTGCCGGGACACAAGGTGCGCACGGCCGGGCGCCCCGCGCGCCGTTGCGATCTCGTGATCCGACTGTGATCCGGGTCGCCGCGGCAGGGGTGTCGGAACGGGATCGATCCTCGGGGCGTCCTCCCTTGTGAGGCCTTGTGCGAGGCCGGACGCCCACGCGGGTTCCGTCTGCGTGTCAAGGTTTAGGGTGATTTGAACACTTTCCGCTCGGCCTTGGTTCCGCAGAGTGAATAAGGGGCCCAATAGCAGATCTCGGCTTGACTCGCCCGGAGCAGCACACTTGTAATTTCACTCGTGTCGTTCAGCCGGAATCGGTAACGGCCACATCACGGGGACGCGAAAGACGGACGAGGGGCGCACATGACCGAGCTGGTGCAGCAACTGCTGGTCGACGACGCGGAAGAGGAACTCGGCTGGCAGGAGCGCGCGCTGTGCGCCCAGACCGACCCCGAGTCCTTCTTCCCCGAGAAGGGCGGCTCCACCCGGGAGGCCAAGAAGGTCTGCCTCGCCTGCGAGGTCCGCTCCGAGTGCCTCGAGTACGCCCTCGCCCACGACGAACGCTTCGGCATCTGGGGCGGTCTGTCCGAGCGGGAGCGCCGCCGCCTCAAGAAGGCCGCCGTCTGACGCGCGGCGCCCCGGGCCCCGCCCGGCGCAGTCCCGATATGCACACGCTTCTTCGTACAAACGTCACTTAAGGCCCGTCGCCGGTGGGTTGTCCACAGGCGGCGGGCCCCCTTGTTGTGCAGCCGATAGTGTGGTCGCTCGTCCGAGACGCCCCGCCGCCCCCATCGGGCACGGGCGTCCCCACAGTCCACCGAACCGGGGCCCGTACCTCGATGTCCGTGCACAGCCACACGGCAGCCCGTCAGGATTCCGCTGCCGCACCTGAGTTCCCGCGTCACGTGGTGACCGCGGTCCTCGTCTCCCACGACGGCGCCCGCTGGCTGCCGGACGCCCTGGCCGGCCTGCTCGGCCAGGAGCGCCCCGTCCAGTTCGCCGTGGCCGCCGACACCGGCAGCGCCGACGACTCCGCCCGGCTGGTCACCGAGGCCCTCGGCGACGAGCGTGTCCTGCACCTCGCCCGGCGCACCGGCTTCGGCCAGGCCGTCGAGGAGTGCCACCGCGGCGCCCCGCACCTCACCCCCGACGACCTGCCGTACCTGAGGCGGCCGAGCGGCTGGGACCCGGTCACCCGCAGCTGGCGCGACGACGCCTACGACCTGCCCGAACTGCCGTACGGCGAACCGGTCGAGTGGCTGTGGCTGCTGCATGACGACTGCGCGCCCGAGCCCGACGCGCTGGCGGAGCTGCTGCGCGTCGTGGAGAACGAGTACGAGCTCGGCCGCGAGGACGTCGCCGTCGTCGGCCCCAAGCTCCGTGGCTGGTACGACCGCAGGCAGCTGCTCGAGGTCGGCGTCTCCATCGCCAACTCCGGCCGCCGCTGGACCGGTCTGGACCGCCGCGAGCAGGACCAGGGCCAGCACGACCACGTACGGCCCGTGCTGAGCGTGTCCACCGCGGGCATGCTCGTCCGCCGCGACCTCTTCGAGCAGCTCGGCGGCTTCGACCGGCACCTGCCCCTCATGCGCGACGACGTCGACCTGTGCTGGCGGCTCAACGCCGCGGGCTACCGGGTCCTCGTCGCACCCGAGGCGGTCGTCCGGCACGCCGAGGCAGCCTCCCGTGAGCGTCGCACCGTCGACTGCGTGGGCCGCACGGCCGCCTCCCCGCACAAGGTGGACAAGGCCGGCGCCGTCCACACCCTCCTCGTCAACACCCGTACCGCCGCGCTGCCCTGGGTGCTGCTCCGGGTCGTCCTCGGCACCCTGCTGCGCACCCTCGCCTACCTGGTCGGCAAGGTGCCCGGCCAGGCCGTCGACGAGATCCGCGGCCTGATGGGCGTCCTGCTGCGTCCCGAGCGCATCCTCGCCGGACGCCGCGACCGCGGCAGCCCCCAGGTCGACAAGGGCGAGCTGCGGCCGCTGTTCCCGCCGCCCGGCGCGACCGTCCGCGTCACCGTGGAGCAGGTCGCGAGCAACCTCGTCGGCCGCTCCGACCCCGAGGCGGTCTCCGGCGCCGGACGGCACGGCAGCGCGATGGAGTCCGGGCCCGGCGGCGACGACGCCGACTTCCTCGAGATAGAGCAGTTCGCCCGCGTCAAGCGCATCGCGCGCAAACCCGGCCCCGTCCTCTTCCTGACGCTGCTGCTGGTCTCGCTGGTGGCGTGCCGTCAGCTCCTCGGCGGCGGCGCCCTGGCCGGCGGCGCCCTGCTGCCCGCGCCCGCCGCCGCGGGCGACCTGTGGGCCCGCTACACCGACGCCTGGCACGCGGTCGGCGCCGGCGGCACCGGCACCGCACCGCCCTACCTGGCCGTCGTCGCCGCACTGGCGACCCTGCTGCTCGGCTCCACCGGCCTCGCCGTCACCGTGATGCTCGTCTGCTCGGTGCCGCTGGCCGGCTTCACCGCGTACTTCGCCTCCCGCCCGCTGGTCGAGTCCCGGCTGCTGCGCGCGTGGGCGGCCGTCGCCTACGCCTTCCTGCCCGCCGCGACCGGCGCCCTGGCCTCCGGACACATCGGCACGGCCGTGCTCGCCGTGCTGCTGCCCCTCCTCGCCCGCGCCGGCATCGCCGCGAGCGGCCTCACCGCCCCCGACGGCCGCGGCAGCTGGCGCGCCACCTGGGCATATGCGCTGCTGCTCACCCTCACCACGGCCTTCACCCCGATCGTGTGGCCGATGGCGCTGGTCCTCGGCATCGGCGTGCTGGCCCTGCGCCGGGCCGATCTCAAGACCTACGGCCCGCGCTTCCTGGCGCAGTTCGGCAGCCCCCTGCTGGTGCTCGCCCCCTGGTCGCTGTCCCTGCTGCCGTTCGGCTTCTTCACGGAGGCCGGACTGCCGTTCGGACAGTCCGCCGCGTCCGCGCTCGACCTGCTCGGCGCCAGCCCCGGCGGACCGGGCACCAGCAGCGGGCTGCTGCTGATCGGCCTGGTCCTCGCCGCGCTGGCCGCCCTGCTGCGCGCCGAGCGCCGCACGGCGATCCTCACCGCGTGGACGGCCGCCCTGGTGGGCCTCGTCTTCGCGGCCCTGTCGAACGGCTCCGCCTGGGCGGGCCCCGCCACCCTCGTCTACGGCATCGCCCTGCTGGCCGCCGGCACACTGGGCGCCGACGGCGCCCGCGCGCGTGTCGCCGAGATGAGCTTCGGCTGGCGCCAGCCGGTCGCCGCGCTGATCGCCCTGGCCTGCGCCGTCGGACCGCTGGTCCTCGCCGTCGGCTGGATGGCCGGCGGCGCCGACGGCCCCGTCGAGCGGCGCGAACCGGTGCAGGTGCCGGCGTTCGTCGCCGAGGAGAGCGCCACCCGCGACCAGGCCCGCACCCTGGTCCTCGACACCGACTCCGCCGACCGCGTCGACTACGTCCTGGTGCGCGGCTCGGGGGCCCGCATGGGCGACGCGGAGATCGCCGCCCAGGACGGCGAGAACGAGCTGCTGGACAAGGTCGTCGCCAACCTCGTCGCCGGTTCCGGCGCCGACCAGGCCGACCAGCTCGGCGGCTTCGCCGTCCGCTACGTCCTGGTGCACACGGGCGCCCCGCGCGAGGTCACCCGGGTACTGGACGCCACGCCCGGTCTGAGCCGGCTCAGCCAGCAGGCGGGCGGCGCGCTGTGGCGGGTGGACCGTCAGGTCGCCCGCGCGGTGGTCGTGCCCGCCGGGGGCAAGGGCGAGCCGGAGCCCGTGGCCGCCGGCCCGGTCGAGATCCACACCGAGATCGAGGACGGCGCGGAGGGCCGCGTCCTGCGCCTGGCCGACTCCGCCGCCGAGGGCTGGACCGCCACGCTCGACGGCAAGGAGCTCACCCCGACCACGGTCGACGGCTGGGCCCAGGGCTTCGAGCTGCCCGCGTCGGGCGGCGCCCTGGACGTCACCTACGACGAGCCGTTCACCCACACCCTGTGGATGTGGGCGCAGGGCCTGCTCGCGATCGTCCTCGTCGTCATGGCGCTGCCCGGCCGCAGCCGTGACATCGACGACGACCTGCCCGAGGAGGCGCCCGTCCCGGCCGAGGCCATGGCAGGCGAGGGCCGCCGCGCCCGTCGCCTGCGCGCCCAGGCCGAGGCGGAGGCCGCAGCCGCGGCGGCGGCCGACGGCGGCGACCCGGACGGCAGCAACGGCACGGACGCCGACGCCATGGACGCGCCCGGCCCGGACCCGTACGGCACAGGGGACGGCGAAGGCGCCATGCCCGCCCCGCCGGAGCAGCCCCCCGCGACCGTCCCGCACCAGGCCGGCTACGGCGACTGGGACCAGGGGCAGTACCAGAACGCGGACTACGACGAGAACGCCTACGCGGCCGCGCCCTACCAGCAGCAGTACCCGGCGGACGGCTACGGCGGACAGCAGTACCAGGCGGAGGGCTACCCGCAGCAGGACGGCGCGTACGACCCCTACGGCTACGGCGCCCCGCAGCAGGGCTACGACCAGACGTACCCGCAGGGGTACGACGGGACGGCGTACCAGCAGGGCTACGACCCCGCCTACGACCCCCACGGCACGGGCAACGAGCGTCCTGACGGGAGCCAGCAGTGAACCGCACCACCCTGTCCCTGATCGCGGGCGCCGCCGCGCTCGCCGCCGTCACCGGCTTCGCCGCGCTCACCGCGCCCGGCCCCGAGGCGGCCGAGCAGCCGGCCGGGGCGGCGGCCACCCTGCCCGTGGAGCGCACCGGCCTGCTCTGCCCGCAGCCCAGCACCTCCGACCTCGCCGAGACGACCTACACCTCGTTCACCCCGGTCACGGAGGGCGCGGACGACAAGGGCACGGCCGTGCTCCGGTCGGCCGCGCGGCAGACCGTCCCGGACGAGGACGCCTCCGCCGACGAAGAGGACGAGAAGGACGGGGAGGACGCCTCCGCCGACGAGGAGAGCGAGAAGGGCGGCAAGGGCTCCGCGAAGGACGACCAGGGCGGCAAGCCCGTCCTCCAGCTCAAGGAGCCCGGCACGCCGGTGACCGCCGAGGCGGAGGGCGCCGACGCCCCCGCACTCGTCGGCACGGCGGACGGCCGCTTCGCGTCCGGCTGGACCGCGCAGCAGACCACCGAGGTCACCGCGGGCACCGGCCGCGGCCTCCAGGGCGTCGCCTGCTCCGCCGCCGACACGCAGTTCTGGTTCCCCGGCGCCAGCACGGACGACACCCGCACCGACTACATCCACCTGACCAACCCGGACGACTCCGCGGCCGTGGTCGACATCGAGCTCTACGGCAAGGACGGCGAGCTCGAGACGACGGTGGGGGAGGGCATCACGGTCAAGCCGCGCTCCTCCGAGCCGGTGCTGCTGTCCACGCTCACCGCCGAGAAGCAGACCGACGTCACCGTGCACGTGGTGGTGCGCAGCGGCCGGGTCGGCGCCGCCGTGCAGGCCCTGGACGACGAGACGGGCGGCGACTGGCTGCCCGCGTCGGCCGACCCGTCGGGCAGCCTGGTCCTGCCCGGCATCCCGAAGGACGCCACGGCCGTCCGCCTGGTCGCCTTCACGCCCGGGGACGCCGACGTCGACCTGAAGGTGCGCCTCGCCGCCCCCTCCGGTCTGATCACCCCGGCAGGCAACGAGACGCTGCACCTCAAGGGCGGCATGACGGCGGCCTTCGACCTGGGCGACCTCACCCGTGGCGAGGCCGGCTCCCTGGTGCTGACCGCGCCGGACGCCTCCGTGCCCGTGGTGGCGGCGGTGCGGGTGCTGCGAGGCGAGGAGGGCAAGCAGGAGTCGGCGTTCATCCCGGCGGCCCGCCCGGTCCAGACGCGCGCGACGGCCCTGGACAACACCGCCAAGGGCACCACCCTCTCGGTCACCGCGCCCGAGGGCGCCGCCGAGATCAGGGTGACGGCCTCCGCGGGCACCAAGGGCGGCACGCCGCAGACGAAGACGTACAGCATCAAGTCGGGGACGACGCAGGACATCGAGGCGCCCGTGCCCGCGGGCCTGAAGGGCAGCTACGCCCTGACGGTGGAGACGCGGTCGGGCGGCCCCGTCTACGCCTCGCGCACCCTGGCCTCGACGGAGGGCGGCGTCCCGTTCTTCACGGTGCAGCCGCTCCCGGACGACCGGGGCATGGTGGCGGTGCCGGAGGCGTCCGAGGACCTGTCCGTCCTCCAGCGGTAGCAGCAGGAGCCCCCAGGACCCCCCGGTACCTCAGTCCTCCCCGTACCGGGGGTCGACCGTCTCGGGGGTGAGTCCCAGCAGGTCGGCGACCTGTTCGACCACGACCTCATGGACCAGCGCCGCCCGCTCGTCGCGCCCCTTGGAGCGGATCTCGACCGGCCGCCGGTAGATCACCACGCGCGCGGGGCGGCCGTCGCGTGCCGTCACCGTCCCGCCCAGGGGGACCGTCTCGTCCCAGCCGGCGGCCGCGCCGTCCAGCCGGGGGACGTCCAGCACCAGGAAATCGATGTCGGCGAGCTGCGGCCAGCGCCGCTCGAGACGCTCCACCGAGTCCTGCACCAGGTCCGCGAACGTCTCCGCGCGGCTGGCGGCCAGCGGCACCTGGGGTGGCGCGATCGGGCCGCGCATGCCCCGGCCGTGTCGGTCACGGCGTCGGGGCCCGGGGCCTGCGGAGTGAGGAGTCACGGGGCTGTCCATCACTGCGAAGGGTAGTCGTCGTGCCGCCGGGCCGCCCCACGCCCACGCGCGTTCCGGCCGACCCGCGCGCCATGTCACAACCTGACCATTCCAGCCAAGCTTGGGCTCGATTCCGTATCTCTCCTCGACCGATCACCTCAAGGCTTTTGACGGTGTTTATGTCGACTGGTGACCGCAATCAGAACCGTCCGAAAGCCGCCGTTCCGGCGTACCGCCTGGTCACAGAGGTGTGTTTCCTGGGGTATGTGGGGCGTTTCACACCCCGACACGGGGGAGTGACCTGGTGGAGAGTCGTCGCGGCCCGCTCAAGAGTGCGGTACCGTCCAACGTCGTGAGCCCTGTACGTCGCTGTTCGCGCACCGCCTGCGGCCGTCCCGCCGTCGCGACGTTGACGTACGTCTACGCCGACTCGACCGCGGTCCTCGGCCCGCTCGCCACCTACGCCGAACCCCACTGCTACGACCTGTGCGCCGAGCACTCCGAGCGCCTCACCGCGCCGCGTGGCTGGGAGGTCGTCCGCCTGCTCGACGGGTCCGCCCCGGCGCAGCCCAGCGGGGACGACCTGGAAGCGCTCGCCAACGCCGTGCGTGAGGCGGCCCGTCCCCAGGAGCGGGCGGCCGGAGGCGGCGGCGCGCGTGGCGCCGACCCGATGGAGGTCGCCCGCCGCGGCCACCTGCGGGTTCTGCGCTCCCCTGACAACTGAGGGCACGCGCCCGGTCACCCCGTCACATCCCTTCACTGCACACCCATTGACGCCCGCTTGGCGCGGACACGACCATTCCGGTGACCCAGCGAGAAATCGCTTTCGCATGGCGGAATCCGGGAGGCGCACGTGTACGTCCAGGAACTGGAACCCGTCGCCGGATCGCTCGGCCTCTCCGCCCTCGTGGCGGCCCTGCCTCTGCTGATCGTGCTGGTGCTGCTCGGCGGCGTCCGGATGAAGGCCCACCTCGCGGGCCTCATCGGCCTGGCGGCGGCCGTCGCGGTGGCCTGGCTGGCGTACGGGATGCCACTGGACCAGACGCTCTCCAGCGGCGTCCAGGGCGCCGTCTTCGGGCTCTTCCCCATTATGTGGATCGTCGTCAACGCCCTGTGGATCTACCGGATGACGGTCCGCACCCGCCACTTCGACATCCTGCGCCGCTCCTTCGGCCGTCTCTCCGACGACCCCCGCATCCAGGCGCTCGTCGTCGCGTTCTGCTTCGGCGCCCTGCTGGAGGCCCTGGCCGGATTCGGCGCCCCCGTCGCGATCTCCGCCGTGATGCTGGTCGCCCTCGGCTTCGACCCCGTACGCGCCGCCGTGGTCGCGCTGGTCGCCAACACCGCGCCGGTGGCGTTCGGCGCGATGGGGACGCCCGTCGTCACGCTCGCCCAGGTCACCGGGCTGCCGCTGGACTCCGTGGCGTCCGTCGTCGGCCGCCAGACCCCGCTGCTGGCCCTCGTGGTTCCGCTCGTGCTGGTGTGGCTGGTCGACGGCCGGCGCGGACTGCGCGAGACCTGGGTGCCCGCCCTGGTGTGCGGCGTCGCCTTCGCCGTGGCGCAGTTCGTCGCCTCCAACTTCGTCTCCGCGCAGCTCGCCGACATCGGCGCCGCCCTCGTCGGCGCGGGCGCCCTGATGGCCGTGCCCCACTCCCGCGTGCCCGCCACCGAGACCGTACGGGCCTCCGTCCTCACCGGCACCCGCAGCGAGGAACTGGACGCCGAGGACCCGCGCGGCGAGGTCGTCCGGGCGTACGCCCCCTACGCGCTGATCGTCGCGATCTTCGCCGTCGCGCAGATCCCGGCCGTCAAGGACTGGCTCGCCGGCGCCACGCAGACCTGGAACTGGCCGTTCCTGGACGTCGCGAACCCCGACGGCGAGCCCGTCGGCGGCAACATGTTCAGCCTGCCGCTCGTCTCCACCGGCGGGACGCTCGTGCTGTTCGCCGGGCTCGCCACCGCGGCCGTCATCGGCGTCCACGCGCGCGTGGCGGTCAACGAGTGGCTGGAGACGGTGCGCGAACTGCGGTTCGCACTGCTCACCGTGACCAGCGTGCTCGCCCTCGCCTACGTCATGAACCTCTCCGGACAGGCCGCCACCATCGGCCACTTCGTGGCCGCAGCGGGAGCGGGCCTCGCCTTCCTGTCCCCGGTGCTCGGCTGGTTCGGCGTCGCCGTGTCCGGCTCCGACACCTCCGCCAACGCCCTCTTCGGCGCCCTCCAGGTCACCGCGGCCCAGCAGTCCGGCCTCTCGCCCGAACTGCTCGCCGCCGCCAACAGCTCCGGCGGTGTGCTCGGCAAGATGATCTCCCCGCAGAACCTCACCATCGCCTGCGCGGCCGTCGGACTCGCGGGCCGCGAGGGCGACCTGCTGCGCAAGGTGCTGCCCTGGAGCCTCGGCCTGCTGCTCGTGATGTGCCTGATCGTGGTCGGGCAGAGCACGGTGGTGCTCGGCTGGATGCTGCCCTGAGCCTCCGCGACGGTCCCGCCGGACACTACGGGTAGTTTGTGGTGACCGACAGGACTTCCGGAAGGGCTTGCCGTGGCTGCTGATCTCTCGCAGATCGTGAAGGCGTACGACGTGCGCGGGGTCGTCCCCGACCAGTGGGACGAGGCGCTCGCCGAGCTCTTCGGGGCCGCCTTCGTGCGGGTGACCGACGCGACCGCCGTCGTCACCGGCCACGACATGCGTCCCTCGTCGCCCGGCCTGTCCGCCGCCTTCGCCCGCGGCGCGGCAGGCCAGGGCGCCGACGTCACCGAGATCGGCCTGTGCTCCACCGACCAGCTGTACTACGCCTCGGGCGCGCTGGATCTGCCCGGCGCGATGTTCACCGCCTCGCACAACCCGGCCCGGTACAACGGCATCAAGCTGTGCCGCGCCGGCGCCGCCCCCGTCGGCCAGGACACCGGCCTCGCCGGCATCCGCGCCCTCGTCGAGGAGTGGAGCGACACGGGCGCCCCGCAGAAGGCCGCCACCACCGGCACCGTCACCCGCCGCGACACCCTCGAGGACTACGCGGCCCACCTGCGCTCCCTCGTCGACCTCACCGGCATCCGCCCGCTGAAGGTCGTCGTCGACGCCGGCAACGGCATGGGCGGCCACACCGTCCCCACCGTCCTCGCCGGACTGCCGCTCACGCTCGTCCCGATGTACTTCGAGCTCGACGGCACCTTCCCCAACCACGAGGCCAACCCGCTCGACCCGGCCAACCTCGTCGACCTGCAGAAGCGCGTCCGCGAGGAGGGCGCCGACCTCGGCCTCGCCTTCGACGGCGACGCCGACCGCTGCTTCGTCGTCGACGAGCGCGGCGAACCGGTCTCCCCCTCCGCCATCACCGCCCTGGTCGCCTCCCGTGAACTCGCGCGCAACGGCGGCACGGGCACCGTCATCCACAACCTGATCACCTCCCGGTCCGTGCCCGAGGTCGTCCGGGAGAACGGCGGCACCCCCGAACGCACCCGCGTCGGCCACTCCTTCATCAAGGCGGAGATGGCCAGGACCGGCGCGATCTTCGGCGGCGAGCACTCCGCCCACTACTACTTCCGCGACTTCTGGAACGCCGACACCGGCATGCTCGCCGCCCTGCACGTCCTCGCCGCCCTCGGCGAGCAGCAGGGCACCCTGTCCGCGCTCGTCGACCAGTACGACCGCTACGCCGGCTCCGGCGAGATCAACTCCACCGTCGACGACCAGGCCGCCCGCCTCGCCGCGATCCGCGCCGCCTACGAGGGCCGCGACGGCGTCACCCTCGACGACCTGGACGGCCTCACCGTCTCCGCCGCCGACTGGTGGTTCAACGTCCGCCCCAGCAACACCGAACCGCTGCTGCGGCTCAACGCCGAGGCCCGCGACGAGGCCACCATGATCCGCGTCCGCGACGAGGCCCTCGCCCTGATCAGGCAGTAGTCCCCGAACCCCCGGAGGCCGGGCCGGCGGGCGCCCGGGGCGGACCGCCCCGGACCCGCCGCGCGGCCCCCACCGGCGGTACCCTGACCAGCACATCCACCAGTGAAGGGACCCTCATGCCTCTCGAAGCCGGCCTCCTGGAGATCCTGGCCTGCCCGGCCTGCCACTCCCCCCTCGAGGAGCGGGACACCGAGCTGGTCTGCACCGGCCAGGACTGCGGACTCGCCTACCCGGTCCGCGACGGCATCCCCGTCCTCCTCGTCGACGAGGCCCGCCGCCCGGAGTAGCCGCCGCGCGCCCGGAGCCCCCGCGTACCGCCCCGCCGATCGGAGCCAGTCGCCCATGCTCGACGAATCGCTGCTCGACTCACCGGAGGGCCTCGCCGAGGCCGACCACCGCGCCCTGCTCCGCGGCGCCGCCGAGGCCGGCGCCCGCGTCCGCACCGCGGCACGGCACGCCGCCGAGGCGGGCGTGGGCGGCCTGAAACCGACGGCGCCCCGCGCCGTGCTCATCGCCGGGCCCGGCGCCGCCGCCACCCAGGCCGCCGACCTGCTCGGCACCCTGGCCGGCGCCGGCAGCCCCGTCACCCGCCTCGCCCCCACCGGCGTCGCGCCCGCCGCGGGCGCCCTGCGCTGGGAACTCCCGGGCTGGGCCGGGTCCGTGGACCTGCTGCTGATCGCCACCCCGGACGGCACCGAACCGGGCCTGTCCCTCCTCTCCGAGCAGGCCTACCGGCGCGGCCTCACGGTCGTCGCCGTCGCCCCCGCCGGCACCCCGCTCGCCGAGACCGTCTCCGGCAGCCACGGCCTGTTCGTCCCCATGGCCGTCGCGCCCTACGACCACGACGAGCCCCTGGCCGCCTCCGCGCCCGGCGTGCTGTGGGCGCTGCTCACCCCGCTGCTCGCGCTGCTGGACCGCACCGGCCTGCTCACCGCGCCGCCGGACGCCCTGCAGAAGGTCGCCGACCGCCTCGACGCCGTCGCCGAACGCTGCGGGCCCGCCGTCGCCACGTACAGCAACGCGGCCAAGACCCTCGCCGCCGAACTCGCCGACGCGCTGCCCATCGTGTGGACCGAGGGCGTCTCGGCCGGACCGGCGGGACGGCGCTTCGCCGCCGCGCTCGCCGAGCTGTCCGGCACCCCCGCCGTCGTCGCCGAACTGCCCGAAGCCCTCGCCGCGCACAGCGCCCTGCTCGCCGGACCCCTCGCCGCCGGCGCCGACCCGGACGACTTCTTCCGCGACCGCGTGGAGGAACCGCCCGCCCTGCACGCGCGCGTGGTGCTGCTCCGCGACCGGCCCCTCGGCGGCCTCACCGCCGCCCCCGCCGCCCGCGAACTGGCCCTCACCCACGACACGCCCATCAGCGAGCTGGAACCGGAGGAGGGCGGCGAACTGGAGACCCTCGCGGAACTGATCGCCGTCACCGATTTCGCCGCCGTTTACCTGGCGCTCGCCTCCACACCCCGATGATGCCGAAGGCCCCCTGAAACCCCGCGCGGACGCCCGGCCCGGCGCCGCCCGCACGAGAACCGGCAGAAGGAACGCGAAGAGCCCCATGGACCGCCTCGACAACACCGTCCGCCCCTACGCCTGGGGCTCCACCACCGCCATCCCGCGGCTGCTGGGCACCGAACCGACCGGCGAACCGCAGGCGGAGATGTGGATGGGCGCCCACCCCGGCGCCCCCTCGCGCACCGGACGGGGCACCCTCGCCGAGGTCATCGACGCCGACCCGGAGCGCGAGCTCGGCGCCGCCGCGGTCGCCAAGTTCGGGCCGCGCCTGCCGTTCCTGCTCAAGCTGCTCGCCGCCGGCTCCCCGCTGTCCCTCCAGGTCCACCCCGACCGGGCCCAGGCGCAGGCGGGTTACGAGGACGAGGAGCGCCGCGGCGTCCCCGTCACCGCCCCGCACCGCAACTACAAGGACGCCAACCACAAGCCCGAACTGATCTGCGCCCTCACCGAGTTCGACGGCCTGTGCGGCTTCCGCGACCCGCTGCACGCCGCCGCACTCCTCGACGGCCTCGGCGTGGACTCCCTCAAGCCGTACGTCGACCTGCTGCACGCCCGCCCCGAGGAGGCGGCCCTGCGCGAGGTGCTCACCGCAGTCCTCACCGCAGACCCCGACGAGATGGCCCACACCGTCACGGAGACGGCCGCCGCCTGCGACCGCCTCGGCGGCGACCACGCCCCCTACGCCGGCATCGCCCACCACTACCCGGGTGACCCCGGCGTCGTCGCCGCGCTGCTCCTCAACCACGTCCGGCTCCAGCCCGGCGAGGCCCTGTACCTCGGCGCAGGCGTCCCGCACGCCTACCTCGACGGCCTCGGCGTCGAGATCATGGCCAACTCCGACAACGTGCTGCGCTGCGGCCTCACCCCCAAGCACGTCGACGTCCCCGAACTGCTGCGCATCGTCCGCTTCGAGGCCGCCGACCCCGGCGTGCTCCGCCCGGAGGCCGGACCGGACGACGAGGAGGTCTACGAGACCCCCACCGACGAGTTCCGGCTCTCCCGCTACGTCCTCCCCGAGGGCGCCCCCGCCCACGACGTCACCCTCGATGCCCCGCAGATCCTGCTGTGCACCGCGGGTACGGTCCACGCGGGTGAGCACGACCTGACGCCGGGACAGTCCGTGTTCGTCCCCGCGGGTGAGAAGGCCGAGGTCTCGGGTACCGGAACCGTCTTCCGGGCCACCGTCGTCCTCTGAGCGGTCCATGACGACGGGCTGACGCACCGTCGCCGGGCGGGGCTGCAACAATGGCCCACCGTCGCAGCACGGGCGACGGCCCGGCGGCAGGCGCACCCGCCTGCCGGGACTCAACGGCGTACGAAGGGACAACGCGGACACATGAGCGCGTCAGGCGGCACCAAGGCGATCGTGGCGGCACTCGCCGCCAACCTCGCGATCGCGGTAGCGAAGTTCGTGGCGTTCGTCTTCAGCGGTTCCTCGTCGATGCTCGCCGAGTCCGTGCACTCGGTCGCCGACTCCGGCAACCAGGCGCTGCTGCTCGTCGGCGGCAAGAAGGCCCAGCGCAAGGCCACCCCGGAGCACCCCTTCGGCTACGGCCGCGAGCGCTACATCTACGCCTTCCTCGTCTCCATCGTGCTGTTCTCGGTCGGCGGCATGTTCGCCCTCTACGAGGGCTACGAGAAGATCAAGCACCCGCACGAGCTGGAGCACTGGTACTGGCCGGTCGGCGTGCTGGTCTTCGCGATCGTCGCCGAGGGCTTCTCCTTCCGCACCGCCATCAAGGAGTCCAACGGCCTGCGGGGCGGCCGCTCCTGGAAGGAGTTCATCCGCCACGCCAAGGCGCCCGAGCTGCCGGTCGTCCTGCTGGAGGACTTCGGCGCGCTCGTCGGTCTGGTGCTCGCCCTCGGCGGCGTCGGCCTGGCCCTCGCCACCGGCGAGGGCGTCTGGGACGGCATCGGCACCCTCTGCATCGGCGTCCTGCTCATCCTGATCGCCCTGGTCCTCGCCGCCGAGACCAAGTCGCTGCTGCTGGGCGAGGCCGCGGGCGCCGAGGAGACCCGCAAGATCGAGGCCGCCGTCGTCGACGGCGACACCGTCACCCGCGTCATCCACATGCGCACCCTCCACCTCGGCCCGGAGGAGCTGCTCGTCGCCGCCAAGATCGCGGTGCAGCACGACGACACCGCCGCCGAGGTGGCCGCCGCCATCAACGCCGCGGAGTCCCGGATCCGCGACGCCGTGCCGATCGCCCGGGTCATCTACCTCGAGCCCGACATCTACAGCGAGGCCGAGGCCGCCAAGGGGCCCGACCCCGAGGCCACGCCCGGCGGCCCCACCCAGCCGGACGCAGCGCACTGACCCGCCCCGACACCGCCGTCAGGCCGTTCCGGGACCGCATCGCGGCCCCAGAACGGCCTGATGTGTTCGCGGCCGGACTGGGGACCGCCGGGCGGGTCGGTGTAGCTTGGGACGGAGCCAGACGTCGCTGCTGATGGCGGTCGGGCGGTCCCCCGCGGACCGGCCGAGGGAGAGAGGGCCTCCGACGGACTGCGCTGCGCGTACGCGGGCATGCCTGTGCCCTCCTCGGGCACCCCTGTGTCCGCCGCCGCGCAGACCAGCCGTACCCACCTCGACCCAACCCGAGGAGCAGCCCGTAATGACGACTGTCGACAGCCGACAGGACTTCAAGGTCGCCGATCTCTCCCTGGCCGAGTTCGGCCGCAAGGAGATCACCCTCGCCGAGCACGAGATGCCCGGCCTGATGGCGATCCGCAGGGAGTACGCCGACGCCCAGCCCCTGGCCGGCGCCCGGATCACCGGCTCCCTGCACATGACCGTGCAGACCGCCGTCCTCATCGAGACCCTCGTCGCGCTCGGCGCGCGGGTCCGCTGGGCGTCCTGCAACATCTTCTCCACCCAGGACCACGCCGCGGCCGCCATCGCCGTCGGTCCGAACGGCACGCCCGACAACCCGCAGGGCGTCCCCGTCTTCGCCTGGAAGGGCGAGACGCTCGAGGAGTACTGGTGGTGCACCGAGCAGGCGCTGACCTGGCCGGACAGCCCCACCGGCGGCCCGAACATGATCCTCGACGACGGCGGCGACGCCACGCTCCTCGTCCACAAGGGCGTGGCGTACGAGAAGGACGGCAAGGCGCCCTCCCCGGACACCGCCGAGTCCGACGAGCACCGGGTCATCCTGGAGCTCCTCAACCGCACCCTCTCCGAGAACCCGCAGAAGTGGACCCAGCTGTCCTCAGAGATCCGCGGTGTCACCGAGGAGACGACGACGGGTGTCCACCGCCTGTACGAGATGCAGCGTGACGGCACGCTGCTGTTCCCGGCGATCAACGTGAACGACGCCGTGACGAAGTCGAAGTTCGACAACAAGTACGGCTGCCGCCACTCCCTGGTCGACGGCATCAACCGCGCCACCGACACCCTGATCGGCGGCAAGACCGCCGTCGTGTGCGGCTACGGCGATGTCGGCAAGGGCTGCGCGGAGTCGCTGCGCGGCCAGGGCGCCCGGGTGATCGTCACCGAGATCGACCCGATCTGCGCGCTGCAGGCGGCGATGGACGGCTACCAGGTCACCACGCTCGACGAGGTGGTCGAGACGGCCGACATCTTCATCACCACGACCGGCAACAAGGACATCATCATGGCCTCCGACATGGCCAGGATGAAGCACCAGGCGATCGTGGGGAACATCGGCCACTTCGACAACGAGATCGACATGGCCGGCCTCGCGAAGGTCCCCGGCATCGTCAAGGACGAGATCAAGCCGCAGGTCCACACCTGGACGTTCCCCGGCGGCAAGAAGATCATCGTGCTGTCCGAGGGCCGCCTGCTGAACCTGGGCAACGCCACCGGCCACCCGTCGTTCGTGATGTCCAACTCCTTCGCGGACCAGACCCTGGCCCAGATCGAGCTGTTCACCAAGCCCGACGAGTACCCGACCGGCGTCTACGTGCTGCCCAAGCACCTCGACGAGAAGGTCGCCCGCCTCCACCTGGACGCGCTCGGCGTCAAGCTCACCACGCTGCGCCAGGACCAGGCCGACTACATCGGCGTGAAGGTCGAGGGCCCGTACAAGCCCGACCACTACCGCTACTGAGCCGGCCGCGCTCCTCACCGAGCCCGAGCCCCGAGGCAGGCCCCCGCACCCCCGTGCCGGGGGCCTGCCCCGTTTGTCGGGCCGGCGACCGGCCCCGCCCTCACGACCCAGGACCCCCATGCCCCGCGGCCGCTATTCGCTCCACGATCCGCACGATCACACCCCCCTCGCTGACGAACACTTCCAGTGCGCCCCCGGCCCCTCCGGCTGGCGCTACGTCTCCCAGCTCACCGCCCCCGACGGCGATCACGTCGGCTCGGTCGACCTCACCCTCGACGAACTCGGCCGCCCCCTCCGCCTCGAACTGCACGCCGCGAGCTGGCAGGTCCGCGGCGCCGCCCTCGACGGCGTCACCTGGGTCCGCACCGACCCCACCGGGACCCACGCCACCGAAGGCAATGTGCGCGCCCACGCCTTCACCGGCTCTTCCCCGGCCTTCCTCGTCGCCACCGCCCGTCTCCTGCGCCTCACCCCCTCCGCCGCGGCCACCCGCGTACGCCTCGTCGCCTTCACCGATCCGGTCCTCGCCCCCCGCACCGTGGACCAGTCCTGGGCGCTGGTCGACAGAGAAACACACGCCACTGACAACGGCCCCCTGACCGTGGACGCGTACCAGGTCACGGCCCTGGACACGGGCGAGCAGCACACCGTGCACCTGGCCGGGGACGTCGTCCTGTCCGCGCCGGGCGTCGAGCTGGAGGACCTGGACTCACCGCCGTCGGACCTCGGCTGAGGAAGCGCCGCCTCCGGCGGTGGTCAGGCGGGCGGCACGAAGCCGGTGGCGGGACGCCCGGCGGACGCACCGGGGGCCTCGCCGCTCGCGGGCGGCGCGACCGGCGGTACAGCCGGGGACACGGGTGTGGACGGAACGGCGGGCGGCGGCAGCACAGGCCCGCCCTGGCCGACGGCGGGAACAGGAGAGGCCGGGGCGGCCGGGGCGGCCCCTCCGCCCCCGAACGTCCGCTGCGCCTCCCGCGTCTGCCGCTCCTGCAGCACCGCCGCCAGATACATCGCGGCCGGCACCCCCGGAGGCACCGGCGCCCCGGTACGCCCGGCCACGTCCGCCGCCAGCCGCTCCGCCATCGACCAGCCGACCTGTGGGTCGAGCTGCCGCATCCGCGTCAGGTACTGACGGACGGCGAGCCACAGACCGTCGGGCACCGCCGACAGATCGAGCCCGGAGAAACGTCCCGCGAGCCACGGGGGAGGCGGAGGCACGAAACCGCCCTGCCCGGCGGCCGGCACCCGCTCCCGCACCACCAGCGTCCCCGCGAACACATCCCCCAGCCGCCGCCCGCGCGCCGACACCAGGGAAGCGACGCACGCCACGACCCCGAACGTCATCAGGATCTCGATCACCCCGAGCAGCCCCCGCACCAGCGCGTGCCGGAACCGGATCGGCCCGCCGTCGTCCCGCACCACCCGCAGCCCGCACGCCAGCTTCCCGAGCGACCGCCCATGCGTCAGCGTCTCCACCAGGATCGGCCCGCCGACCAGCACCAGGACGAACGTCGCGACCGACACCGCCGTGCGCGCCGCCTCGTCCAGCGAGGCCGTCGCCGCCACCAGCCCGAGGGTCACCAGGACATAGACGGTCACGGCCGCCGCCAGGTCCAGCAGCACCGCCAGCCCCCTGCTGGGCAGCTTCGCGGGGCGCAGCTCCAGCGCCACCGCCTCGCCCGTCACCAGCTCACTCACGCCCGCCGCCCTTCCCTGGGTCTGCCCCGAACACCGCCAGTCTGCCAAGCTGATGGCACATCGCACCGCAGTACGAACAGCCGAGGAGCAGGGACACCGATGGACCTCGACGTCTTCGTCTCCGCGCATCGCGCGGAGTGGGACCGCCTCGACGCCCTGCTCGGACGACGCCGCCGGCTCACCGGAGCCGAGGCCGACGAACTCGTCACCCTGTACCAGCGCGCCGCCACCCACCTCTCGGTGATTCAGTCGGCCGCCCCCGACCCCCAGCTCACCGGCCGGCTCAGCCAGCTGGTCGCCCGCGCGCGCAGCGCGGTGACGGGCACCCGCCGAGCGTCCTGGCGCGACGTCACACACTTCTTTACCCAGGGGTTCCCGGCGGCCGTCTACCGCGCGCGTCACTGGTGGGTGCCGACGGCGCTGATCTCCACGGCCGTGGCCGCGCTGCTCGGCTGGTGGATAGGCACCCACCCCGAGGTGCAGGCCTCCATAGCGGCGCCCGCGGAACTCCGCGAGATGACCCGCCCCGGCGGCCAGTACGAGACGTACTACTCCAGCAACCCGGCGACC
>NZ_CP058273.1:2442674-2797674 GCF_024760485.1 Streptomyces thermocarboxydus | reverse complement strand
AAGCTGAGAACTTAAGCGCCAGTAAACGGCGGTGGTAACTATAACCATCCTAAGGTAGCGAAATTCCTTGTCGGGTAAGTTCCGACCTGCACGAATGGCGTAACGACTTCTCGACTGTCTCAACCATAGGCCCGGGTGAAATTGCACTACGAGTAAAGATGCTCGTTTCGCGCAGCAGGACGGAAAGACCCCGGGACCTTTACTACAGTTTGATATTGGTGTTCGGTTCGGCTTGTGTAGGATAGCTGGGAGACTGTGAAGCTCGGACGCCAGTTCGGGTGGAGTCGTCGTTGAAATACCAGTCTGGTCGTGCTGGATGTCTAACCTGGGTCCGTGATCCGGATCAGGGACAGTGTCTGATGGGTAGTTTAACTGGGGCGGTTGCCTCCTAAAGAGTAACGGAGGCGCCCAAAGGTTCCCTCAGCCTGGTTGGCAATCAGGTGTTGAGTGTAAGTGCACAAGGGAGCTTGACTGTGAGACCGACGGGTCGAGCAGGGACGAAAGTCGGGACTAGTGATCCGGCGGTGGCTTGTGGAAGCGCCGTCGCTCAACGGATAAAAGGTACCCCGGGGATAACAGGCTGATCTTCCCCAAGAGTCCATATCGACGGGATGGTTTGGCACCTCGATGTCGGCTCGTCGCATCCTGGGGCTGGAGTCGGTCCCAAGGGTTGGGCCTGTTCGCCCATTAAAGCGGTACGCGAGCTGGGTTTAGAACGTCGTGAGACAGTTCGGTCCCTATCCGCTGTGCGCGTAGGAGTCTTGAGAAGGGCTGTCCCTAGTACGAGAGGACCGGGACGGACGAACCTCTGGTGTGCCAGTTGTTCTGCCAAGGGCATGGCTGGTTGGCTACGTTCGGGAGGGATAACCGCTGAAAGCATCTAAGCGGGAAGCCTGCTTCGAGATGAGGACTCCCACCTCCTAGAGAGGGTAAGGCTCCCAGTAGACGACTGGGTTGATAGGCCGGATATGGAAGCACGGTAACGTGTGGAGTTGACCGGTACTAATAGGCCGAGGGCTTGTCCTCAGTTGCTCGCGTCCACTGTGTTGGTTCTGAAACCACGAACAACCCCATGTGCCACACATGGTGCGGTTGAGAGTTTCATAGTGTTTCGGTGGTCATAGCGTAGGGGAAACGCCCGGTTACATTCCGAACCCGGAAGCTAAGCCTTACAGCGCCGATGGTACTGCAGGGGGGACCCTGTGGGAGAGTAGGACGCCGCCGAACAATTCTTATAGAAAGCCCCGTGCCATTCGGCACGGGGGCTTTCTGCGTTCTACGGCACTCCCGAACCCCTCCCCTTCCCAGGGAGGGGAACTACAGCCTCCCCGCCGACTTCAGTGCCAGATACGCGTCCGCCAGCGCCGGCGCCAATTCATCCGGGGTCGCGTCCACGACCGTCACCCCACGGCGGCGGAGCTGTTCGGCCGTGCGGTCGCGTTCCGTGTGGGCCTGTGCGGCCGCCGCAGCCTCGTACACCGCGTCGACGTCTCCGCGGCCCCGCGCCATGGACGCGACGTGCGGGTCGGCCACCGACGCGAGCAGAACCGTGTGGCGCTGCGTCAGACGGCTCAGGACGGGCAGCAGGCCCTCTTCCACCGGAGTCGCGTCCAGCGTCGTCAGAAGGACGATCAGGGAGCGGCGCGGGGCCGTTCGGAGAGCCGCCGCCGTCAGGCCGCGGGCGTCCGTCTCCACCAGCTCGGGTTCCAGCGTGGCCATCGCGTTCACCAGCGACGGCAGGAGGTCGCCGGCCGCGCGGCCCTGGACCAGGGCGCGGACCCGGCGGTCGTAGGCCAGCAGGTCGACGCGGTCGCCGGCGCGGGAGGCCAGGGCGGCCAGCAGCAGGGCCGCGTCCATGGCGGCGTCCAGGCGCGGTGCGTCGCCCACACGGCCGGCGGAGGTGCGGCCGGAGTCGAGGACGAGCAGGATGTGGCGGTCGCGCTCCGGGCGCCAGGTGCGTACCGCGACCTCCGACTGGCGGGCGGTGGCGCGCCAGTCGATGGAGCGGGTGTCGTCGCCGGGGACGTAGGCGCGGAGGCTGTCGAACTCGGTGCCCTCGCCGCGGGTCAGGACGCTGGTGCGGCCGTCCAGTTCGCGCAGGCGCGCCAGCTTGGACGGCAGATGCTTGCGGCTGGTGAACGGCGGCAGGACGCGGACCGTCCACGGGACCTTGTGGGTGCCCTGGCGGGTGAACAGGCCCAGCGGGCCGTAGGAGCGGACGGTGACGCGGTCCGCCTGGCGGTCGCCGCGACGGGTCGGGCGCAGGCGGGTCGTCACTCGGCGGCGTTCGCCCGCGGGGATCGTGAGCCGGTGCCGGGACGCCTCCGTCTCCGTGCCGGGTGTCCAGCTGCTCGGCGGCCAGGCGTCGCGGAGACGGGCGCGCAATGGGCGGCGGGACGGGTTGGTGACCGTCAGGGTGACGTCGGCGGTGTCGCCGAGGCGTACGGAGGTGTCGCCTGAGCGGGTCAGGCCCAGCGTGCGGACCGGGGCGGCCAGGGCGTAGTCGCAGGCGCAGGCCACCGCGAGGGGCGCGTTGACGGCGAGGAGGCCCGTCCAGCCGGGTTCCCAGATGCCGACGGGGAGGGAACCGAGAGCCGCGAGGAGCGCGGCGCGTCCGGTGGGAGCCATCAGCGGGGGACGGGGACGTGGGAGAGGACCGCGTTGATGACCGAGTCGGCCGTCACGCCCTCCATCTCGGCCTCCGGGCGCAGCTGTACGCGGTGGCGGAGCGTGGGCAGGGCGAGGGCCTTCACGTCGTCGGGGATGACGTAGTCGCGGCCGGTCAGCCAGGCCCAGGCGCGGGCGGTGGTGAGCAGCGCTGTCGCTCCCCGCGGGGAGACGCCGAGGGTGAGGGACGGCGACTCGCGGGTGGCGCGGCAGACGTCGACGACGTACGCGGTGATCTCCGGGGAGACCGTGGTGGCGGCGACGGCGCGGCGGGCGGCCTCCAGGTCGGCGGCGGTCGCGACGGGGCGTACGCCGGCGGCGCGCAGGTCGCGCGGGTCGAAGCCCTGGGCGTGCCGGGTGAGGACGTCTATCTCGTCCTGGCGGGACGGCAGGGGGATCGTCAGCTTGAGGAGGAAGCGGTCGAGCTGCGCCTCGGGCAGGGGGTAGGTGCCCTCGTACTCGACGGGGTTCTGGGTCGCGGCGACCAGGAACGGGTCGGGGAGGGCGCGCGGGGTGCCGTCGACGGTGACCTGGCGTTCCTCCATGGCCTCCAGCAGGGACGACTGGGTCTTCGGGGGCGTGCGGTTGATCTCGTCCGCGAGGAGGAGGTTGGTGAAGACCGGGCCGGGCTGGAAGGAGAACTCGGCGGTGCGGGCGTCGTAGACCAGGGAGCCGGTGACGTCGCTCGGCATCAGGTCGGGGGTGAACTGGACGCGCTTGGTGTCGAGTTCGAGGGCGGCGGCGAGGGAGCGGATCAGCAGGGTCTTGGCGACGCCGGGGACGCCTTCGAGGAGGACGTGGCCGCGGCAGAGCAGGGCGACGACGAGGCCGGTCACGGCGGGGTCCTGGCCGACCACGGCCTTGGCGATCTCCGCGCGCAGGGCCTCCAAGGCGGCCCGGGCGGCGGCCGGGTCGCCGGTGGGCGCGGCGTTGTCGGTGGTCGGGTCCATCATGGACGGCGTACCTGCCTTTCGAGGGCGTCGAGTTGGTCGGCGAGCCGGATCAGAGCCGCGTCGTCGCCGGGGGGCGGGCCGAACAGAAGCGTGCGGAGGGACGGTCCGTCGCCGTCGAGGCGGGCGGACAGAGCGGGAAGCAGGGCCTCGGGCGAGTGCGCCTGGGTGCCGGGGACGCCGACGAGGGGGGCGAGGCGGATGCGGGTCGCGGAGCGGAGAGCGAGAGCGGCGCGGTCGCGGGCGTCGGCCTTGCGGTAGAGGCGGGCGCGGCCTTCGACGGTCTCGGAGGCGCGGATCGCCACGGGGAGTTTCTCGGGGACGAGGGGGCCGAGCCGGCGTGCCCGCCACAGGGCGGCCAGGGCGGCGGCGACGAACAGCTGGAGGGTGCCCCAGAGCCAGCCGGAGGGGAGAAGGTCGAAGAAGCTCTTCTCGTCCTCGGACCCGGCGGTGGCGTCGGCGGGGGTGGGGAGGTACCAGACGAGATGGGGGCGGGAGCCGAGGAGCTGGAGCGCCAGGGAGGCGTTGCCGTGCTCGTCCAGGCGGTGGTTGAGGAGGATGTCGGGGGCGCCGAGGAGGACGGTGTCGCCGTCTCCGGAGGGCGCGGGGATCCGCAGCAGGGTGGGCAGGCGCTGGCTGCGGTAGCACTCGTCGGCCTCGGGGTGGGCGGAGGAGTAGCGGATGCCGCCCGTGTCGGCGCTGCCCGCACGGGCGGCGGCGGGGAGTTCGCAGCCCGGTTCGAGGGTGGAGTCGAGGCTGTTGGCCGGGTCGGCCATGACGCCGGGGGCGAGGCGCTCCACGGAGGCGATGCCGGAGGCGACCAGGACGGTGCGGCCGCCGGAGTTCTTGGTGGCCGTGCGCAGCCGCGTCTGCTGGCGGGGTGTCAGCAGGTCGGGGACGGCGACCAGCAGGGTGGTGTCGGGGCCCGCCGCGTCGGCGGCCTCGTCGAGGGTGGTGACCACGCGGGTGTCGACGCCCCGGTCGGCGAGGAGTTCGGCGACGGCGCGGCTGCCGGAGGGGTCGGCGGAGCGCGGGTCGAGCCGGCCGTGCCGGGCGTCGGAGCGTACGACGGCGATGGCGACGGCCGCGACGACGAGCAGCACCAACGCGAGGGCGACGCCCCGGGAGCGGGTCCACACCTGGCGGGCGGTGGGGGAGGCCGAGGTGGGCGGCGGAGTGACCTCGGTCGTCATCCGGCGGCTCCCCGGCGGGCGTCGGCGTGGGTGCCGGCGAGGGCCGGCTTGGCGCGCTCCAGGTCGCCGTCGAGGGCGGCGAGCCCGCGGTACGTGTCCTCGGAGGCGGTCCGGCCGCCGTACGTGACGTCGTCGAAGTCGCGGGCGGCGGTGCGCAGCCGGTCGGTGTGGGCGGGCAGGGCGCGGCCGGCCTCGGCGGCGGCCTCGTCGGCGGTGCGGCCGGGGCGGGGGTCGAGAAGGGCGCGTTCCTCCAGGGCGCGGACGACGGCCCGCATGCGTTCCTGGACGGCCTGGTTCCAGTGGCCCTGGGCGGCGTGCGCCTCGGCGGCGGCACGGTGCTCGGCGGCGCTGCGGGGCCGGTCGTCGAACAGGGCGGGGGCAGTGACCGGGCGGCGGCGCGGGGTGCCGAGGCGCCACCACAGGGCGGCCACCACGGCGAGCACGGCGACGACGATGGCGACCAGGCCGAGCGCACCGCCGGGTGTCGCCGTGGACGCGGCGCCGAGGAGGTCGTCGACCCAGTCCCAGAAGGTCTCCAGGGCCCGCTGGAGCCAGCTGGGGTCGTTCTCGTGGTACATCCCCTTCGACAGCTCGCGCCGGGCCGCCTCCCGCGCGGGGTCGCGCGGGAGGGTGACGGGCGGTTCGTCGTCGCCTCGCGCCAGCAGGCGTACGGCGGTGCCGGCGGCCGTCGGCAGTGCCGGCACGGCCTGGAGAACTCCCCCCGTGACGGTCACCGCATCAGCTCCCGCCGGTGGCGCCGGGGCCCTGGACGTCGGCCGCGCGGGCCAGTTCGAGGTCGAGGGCCTCGCGACGGATGCGCTGGTCGATGTAGAGGAGCACGGTGACGCCGGCGGTGATCGGGAAGGTGATCGTGGAGCCGATGACCGAGCCGATGCCGCTGATGATCAGGAACGTCCAGCCGATGTCCCCGCCGGCGGTGCTCATCAGGCCGGTGACGCCGTCGCCGCCGAACGCGGCGGCGAGGAACGTGAAGGGGATGACGATGATCGCCGCGACGACGTAGGCGATGATCGCGGCGAGCAGCTGGATGCCGAACACGCGCCACCAGGAGCCGCGCACCAGCCGGGCGGAGCGGCGCATCGCCGTGAGGATGCCCTGCCTCTCCAGCATCAGCGCGGGGGAGGCCAGGGAGAGGCGGACCATGAGCCACGCGGCGAACACGGCCGCCGCGAGCAGGCCCAGCACGGTCAGTCCGAAGCCCACCTCGGCGCCGGCCGAGATGCTGACGAGGATGCCGGGCAGCGCGCCGACGGCGGCGATGCCCACGGCGACGAGCGCCAGCAGCAGGATCAGGCCGAACAGCTTGAGGATCTGCGGGCGGGCGTCGCGCCAGGCCTCGCCGGTCGTCACGGGGCGGCCGAGCACGGCGCGGCTGGTGACGGTGGTGAGCAGGGCGGTCGCCGCGACCGTGCCGATCAGGGTGATGCCGTAGAGGGCGGCGGAGCTGAGCAGCAGGTCGCCCATGACGTCGGTGAGCTCGCCGAGGGTGGCGCTGGGGTCGTTGAGCACCTCGGTGTTGGCGTCGTCCAGGACGAGGCCCTGGAGCAGCACCGCGGCGATCTCGGTGAGGACGGCGAGGGTCAGCGAGATGCCGAGGACCGTGCGCCAGTAGGTGCGCATGGTCGACACGGCGCCGTCGAGGAGTTCGCCGACGCCGAGGGGGCGCAGCGGTATGACGCCGGGCTTGGCCGCGGGCGGGGGACCTCCCCAGCCGCTGCCCCAGCCTCCCCAGGAGGCCTGGCCGCCGGGTCCGCCGGGCGGCGGGGCGCCCCAGCCGGGGCCGGGGGGCGGCGGTGGGGCCTGGCCGGGGCCGCCCGCGCCGGGGGTGCCGGTGGGCGCGGACCACCGGTCGGCCGGCGGCTGCTCCTTGGACCACTTCACGCCCGGCTCCCGCGGGGCGTCACCCGACTGCCGCGGCCGGTCGGCGGACCGGTCGGGTTCCGGACGGCCGTCGGACCCGGCGGGCCCGGACGCGCCCGGCTCCTGCCCGTCGGACGGGGCGGATCCGGGCGAGGCCCAGCCCGGAGTGTCGTTCATCGTCGCTCCTTCACGGTGCCCGGCCGCGGTCGCGGTGGCGGCTCGGGCAGCCATCGTGCCATGCGGTGCTTCCCGGTGGACCTGCCGAGGTCGGGGCTGCTCGCCTTCTATTGTCCGCGTGACAGGGGGCAGACTGGCGGCATGGCTGATCAGTACGCGCACAGCGGTGACGAGAAGCGGCCGACCGGGATGCCGGCACTGCGCTGGGAGGAGCCCCCCGAAGGCCCGGTGCTGGTCCTGCTCGACCAGACGCGGCTCCCGGCCGAGGAGGTCGAGCTGGTCTGCACGGACGCGCCCGCCCTGGTGGAGGCGATCCGTTCGCTCGCCGTGCGCGGCGCCCCTCTGCTGGGCATCGCGGGCGCGTACGGCGTCGCGCTCGCGGCCGTGCGGGGCTACGACGTGGACGACGCGGCGGCGGCCCTGGAGAGCGCCCGGCCCACGGCGGTGAACCTGGCGGTCGGGGTGCGGCGGGCGCACTCCGCGTACCGGGCGGTGGTGGACGGCGGCGGCGATCCGCGGCAGGCGGCCGGGGCGGCGCTGGCCGCGGCGCGGCAGCTGCACCGGGAGGACGCCGAGGCGAGTGCGAGGATGGCGGAGCACGGGCTGGCGCTGCTCGACGAGCTGATGCCCGGCGGCGGGCACCGGATCCTCACCCACTGCAACACCGGTTCGCTGGTGTCGGGCGGCGAGGGGACGGCGTTCGCGGTGGCGCTCGCGGCGCACCGGGCGGGACGGCTGCGGCGCCTGTGGGTGGACGAAACGCGTCCGTTGCTGCAAGGTGCTCGCCTGACGGCGTACGAGGCGGCCCGCAGCGGCATGGCGTACACCCTGCTCACCGACAACGCGGCGGGATCGCTGTTCGCGGCGGGCGAGGTGGACGCGGTGCTGATCGGCGCGGACCGCATCGCGGCCGACGGTTCGGTGGCGAACAAGGTGGGGAGCTATCCGCTCGCGGTGCTCGCGCGGTACCACCATGTGCCGTTCATCGTGGTCGCTCCGGTGACGACGGTGGATCCCCGGACGCCGGACGGGGCGTCCATCGAGGTGGAACAGCGTCCCGGCCATGAGGTGACAGAGATCACGGCGCCGCAGGTGCCGGTGGCCGGAGCGGAGGCGGGAGGCGGAATTCCGGTGGCCCCGTTGGGGACGACCGCGTACAACCCGGCGTTCGACGTGACACCGCCGGAGCTGGTGACGGCCGTCGTCACCGAAGAGGGCGTCGTTTCGCCCGTGACCACCGAGGCTCTGGCCGCCCTGTGTGCCAGGTCACGCCAGGTAACGATTAGCTAATGGGATGATGTCGTTTATGAAGGGACGAGTCCTTGTCGTCGACGACGACAGCGCACTGGCCGAGATGCTCGGCATCGTGCTGCGCGGTGAAGGTTTTGAGCCGTCTTTCGTAGCCGACGGCGACAAGGCGCTGGCCGCTTTCCGTGAGACCAAGCCGGATCTGGTCCTGCTGGACCTGATGCTCCCCGGCCGCGACGGCATCGAGGTGTGCCGCCTGATCAGGGCGGAATCCGGGGTGCCGATCGTGATGCTCACGGCGAAGAGCGACACCGTCGACGTGGTGGTGGGCCTGGAGTCCGGGGCCGACGACTACATCGTCAAGCCGTTCAAGCCGAAGGAGCTGGTCGCCCGGATCCGTGCGCGGCTGCGCAGGTCCGAGGAGCCGGCGCCGGAGCAGCTCGCCATCGGCGACCTGGTGATCGACGTGGCCGGTCACTCCGTGAAGCGGGACGGGCAGTCCATCGCCCTGACCCCGCTGGAGTTCGACCTGCTGGTCGCCCTCGCGCGCAAGCCGTGGCAGGTGTTCACGCGTGAGGTGCTGCTGGAGCAGGTGTGGGGCTACCGCCACGCGGCGGACACCCGCCTGGTCAACGTCCATGTGCAGCGGCTGCGCTCCAAGGTCGAGAAGGACCCGGAGAAGCCCGAGATCGTGGTGACCGTCCGTGGTGTCGGATACAAGGCAGGACCGAGCTGACATGTCCGGAGACAGTGCCGCTTCGGCGCCCGGCCGGTCCGGGGGCCGTCCGGGGCGGCCTGTCGGCCCGGGGACGGCCGCTTCCCGCTGGCGCCATCTCTTCGACGGCGACCTGCTCCAGGGTGGGGTCCAGGGCAGCCCGGTCGTCCGCCTCGTCATGCGCTGGGTGCGCCGCCCGCTGCTGCCCGTCATGCGGCTGTGGCGGCGCAACATCCAGCTCAAGGTCGTCGTCACGACGCTGCTGATGTCGCTGGGCGTCGTCCTGCTGCTCGGCTTCGTCGTCATCGGCCAGGTGCGCAACGGCCTGCTCGAGGCCAAGGTGAAGGCGTCGCAGAGCCAGGCCACGGGCGGTTTCGCCGTGGCCAAGCAGCAGGCCGAGCAGGCCGTGAGCGTCACCGGCGAGGAGGGCACCGCACCCGACGGCCGTCCCTCGCAGAGCGTCATCCAGTGGATGAGCGACCTCGTCGCCTCGCTGTCCAGCGGCGGCCAGGGCGCCTTCGACGTGGTGACCCTGCCCGCCGGCGGCGACAGCGGCAGCGGGCGCGGACCGCGTGCCTCCGGCGGGGTCAACCCGGCCGCGAGCGTCCCCGCGGCGCTGCGCGAGCGCATCGGCACCGGCACCGGGGCCGCGCAGAGCTACACGCGCATCGTCTACGCCGAGAAGGACAAGGGGTCCCAGCCGGCCCTCGTCATCGGCAAGCAGGTCAACGACCCCAACGGCGACCCGTACCAGCTGTACTACCTCTTCCCGCTCACCCAGGAGGAGAAGTCGCTGAGCCTGGTCAAGGGCACCCTGGCGACCGCCGGGCTGTTCGTGGTCGTGCTGCTCGGGGCGATCGCCTGGCTCGTGGTGCGGCAGGTGGTCACGCCGGTGCGGATGGCCGCCGGGGTCGCCGAACGGCTGTCCGCCGGGCGGCTCCAGGAACGGATGAAGGTCACCGGCGAGGACGACATCGCCCGGCTCGGCGAGGCCTTCAACAAGATGGCGCAGAATCTCCAGCTCAAGATCAGCCAGCTCGAGGACCTGTCCCGGATGCAGCGCCGGTTCGTGTCGGACGTGTCGCACGAGCTGCGCACCCCGCTGACCACCGTGCGGATGGCCGCCGACGTCATCCACGAGGCGCGCGAGGACTTCGACCCGGTGACCGCGCGCTCCGCGGAACTGCTCGCCGACCAGCTCGACCGGTTCGAGTCGCTGCTCGCCGACCTGCTGGAGATCAGCCGTTTCGACGCGGGCGCGGCCGCCCTGGAGGCGGAGCCGATCGACCTGCGCGAGGTGGTGCGGCGCGTGGTCAGCGGCGCGGAGCCGCTCGCCGAGCGCAAGGGCACCACCATCAAGGTCGTCGGCGACCAGCAGCCCGTGGTCGCCGAGGCCGACGCGCGGCGCGTGGAGCGCGTGCTGCGCAACCTCGTCGTCAACGCCGTCGAGCACGGCGAGGGCCGGGACGTCGTCGTCAAGCTCGCCGCGGCGGGGGGCGCCGTGGCGGTCGCCGTGCGCGACTACGGCGTCGGGCTCAAGCCCGGCGAGGCCACGCGCGTGTTCAGCCGCTTCTGGCGGGCCGACCCGGCACGCGCGCGTACCACCGGCGGTACGGGCCTGGGGCTGTCCATCGCCCTGGAGGACGCCCGGCTGCACGGCGGCTGGCTCCAGGCGTGGGGCGAGCCGGGCGGCGGTTCCCAGTTCCGGCTGACGCTGCCAAGGACGGCGGACGAGCCGCTGCGCGGGTCCCCGATACCCCTGGAACCCAAGGACTCGCGGCGCAACCGCGGCCTCGACGACGCGGGGCTGCAGCGCGGCGGCGACGGCGAGAAGCGTGCCACGGTGCCGGTGAACCGGTCCGGCGCCGAGGACCGGGCGCAGTCCGCCCGCGACCCGCTGGGCCCCAGGCCCGGCGCCACGGCGCCCACGGCCGACCCCACCGCACTGCCCGGCAACGGCGCGCGCGTGGTGGCCCGTTCGGGCAGCACGCAGATGACGCCGGGCGCGGCGCCCGGCACGAGGGGCGGGACCGGCGACGGCGCCCCGGACGGTGCGGACCTGCCGGCGGCCGGCGGCGAGGGCGGGGACGGCGCACCGCGCGGTGCGGAGAAGGACGGGGAGGCCACACGTGGGCGGTGAGCGTGTGAGGCGCGGGCGGGGGACACCGGCCAGGACCGCGGTGTACGCGGCGTGCGGGGCGGTCCTGCTGGCCGGGTGCGCCTCGATGCCGGACAGCGGCGACCTGCGCGGGGTGGAGTCGACACCGCGCCAGGACACGCAGGTGCGGGTGTACGCCATGCCGCCGAGCGACGACGCCACCCCCACCCAGATCGTCCAGGGCTTCCTGGAGGCGCTGACCAGCGACGACGCCGACTACAAGACCGCGCGCCAGTACCTGACCCCCGAGGCGTCCAAGTACTGGCGGCCGGAGCAGTCCACCACCGTGCTCTCCGACGGGCCCGGCGCCCGCGCCGACCGGGAGATCCGTGAGGACAGCACCGCCCTGACGTACACGCTGACCGGCACCAAGTTCGCCACCGTGGACGCGCAGCAGGCGTACGCGCCCTCCTCCGGCCACTACAGCGAGCTGGTGCGGCTGGTGAAGGACGACAAGAGCGGCCAGTGGCGCATCGACGCGGTGCCGCAGGGCGTCGTCATGGGCAAGTCGGACTTCCAGCGCAACTACACGTCCTTCAACAAGTACTACTTCGCCTCGAACGTGGACGTGAACGGGTCGTCGCTGCCGATGGCGGTCGCCGATCCCGTGTACGTGCGCCGGCACGTCGACCCCACGACGCGGATGGTGCGCTCGCTGCTCTCCGGCCCGACGAACTGGCTCGACCCCGTCGTCCGGTCGAGTTTCCCGACCGGCACCCAGCTGCGGAAGGGCACGGGGCCGCTCACCCCGGACGACCGGGGCAAGCTCACCGTGCCGCTCAACGACCGGGCCGCCGAGGTCGGCACCGGCCGCTGCGAGGAGATGGCCGCCCAGCTGCTGTTCACGCTGCGCGAGCTCAGCCCCGCCGTGGACGAGGTCGAACTGCGGGCCGACGGCGGGCAGCTGTGCTCGCTCACCCAGGGCGGCGCCGAGACCGTCGCCACCCGCGGCGCGCTCAACCCGCCCGACTACCTGTACTACCTCGACGAGGACCGCAAGCTGGTCCGGACCGCCGCCGGCAGCCGCACTCCCGACCCCGAACCGGCGCCCGGCGCGCTGGGCCAGGGCGAGCAGCGCCTGCGCTCGGTGGCGGTCGCGCGGGACGAGCGCACGGCGGCCGGCGTCGGACTGAACGGGCAGGACCTGTTCGTCTCCGCGCTGGCGCAGGGCGCCACCCTCGGCGAGCCGGTGCTGCGCAGCCAGGGCAACACCGAGCAGGACCGCCTGACCCCGCCGAGCTGGGACGCCCAGGGCGGCCTGTGGGTCGCCGACCGCAACCCCGCCCGCCCCGGCCTCTACCTGCTGGAGGAGGGCGCGGGCCGGCCGCTCCAGGTGCGCACGCCGGGCCTCGAGGGCCGGATCCAGGCGGTGCGGGTGGCCGCCGACGGGGTGCGGATCGCCCTCGTCGTGGAGAAGGGCGACCAGCGGTCGCTGCTCATCGGACGCGTCGAGCGCAGCGGCCCGGACGATGCCGGGTCGGGCGAGCACCCCACGGTCACCGTGGTGGAACTCCGCTCGGCGACGCCCGAGCTGGAGCAGGTCACGGCCATGTCGTGGGCCGGGGACAGCCGGCTCGTGGTCGTCGGCCGCGAGCACGGCGGCGTGGAGCAGATGAAGTACGTCGAGGTCGACGGCTCCACCCCGGACGTGCCGCCGCCCGCCGCGCTGACCGGCGTCAAGGCGCTCACCGCCGCCGGTGACGAGAGCGCGCCGCTGGTGGCGTTCTCGGTGGACGGCATCGTGCGGCTGCCGTCGGGGGCGCAGTGGCAGAAGGTGGCAGAGGTGACGGAGGCGGCGGCACCGGTCTATCCGGGCTGAGGTCACGCGGAGGGCTGTCGCGCCGGTGTTCGAGTGGTTCCGGCGCTGGTCACACGGTTGTCCACAGGGGTGGCCGGGTGGCCGGGGCGTTGGCACAGTGAGCCCATGCGGAGCTGGTGGCGGGACCTGGCCGACCTGGTGCTTCCGGCCGAGTGCGGCGGATGCGGCAGGCCCCGCGCCGTGCTGTGCGACCGGTGCCGTACGGCGCTGAGCGGCGGCGCGCGCCGGGTGCGGCCGGCGCCCGAGCCCCGTGGACTGCCGCCCGTGCACGCGGCCGCTCCGTACGCCGACGAGGTGCGCGCCGTGCTGCTCGCCCACAAGGAGCGCGGCGCCCTGGCCCTCGCCCGGCCGCTGGGCGAGGCCCTGGCGGGTGCGGTGCGGGTGGGACTGGGAGCGGCGGCGGCGCGCGGACGGCCCGGCAGCCGGGGCGGTACAGGCACGGCCGCACACACCCCCGTACTGCTCGTCCCCGTGCCCTCCGCCCGGCGGGCCGTGCGGGCGCGGGGGCACGATCCCGCGCGGCGGATCGCGTACGCGGCGGCGGATGAGCTGCGGCGGACTGGGGTACCCGCGGCCGTACTCGCCGCGCTGCGGCAACGGCGGCCGGTGGCCGACCAGTCGGGGCTCGGCTCGAGGCAGCGGACGGCCAACGTCGCGGGCGCCCTCGGAGTGGTTCCGGGCTGCGCCCGGCTGCTGCGCCGGGGCCGGGTGGTGCTGGTCGACGACCTGATGACGACCGGGGCGACCCTCGCCGAGGCGGCGCGCGCGGTGAGAGCCGCACAAGGGCCGCCCGGCCCGGAAACGGAACCGGCCGAAAGGGGCCGGAAGGCATCGAGCAATTCGCGGCCCGCGTTCGTGTACCTGAGTGAGACAGGGGAAGGGTCAGGACAACGGCGGACACCGCCGCCGGCGTGGAGTGGAGCGGACCGGCAGCCCGGCCGTACGGCGAAGGAGGCGGGCGGAGAACACGTCGGGGCGGCGCCCGGCGTGGTGTGCGCGGCCGTCGTGGCGGCGTCACCGGATGCGTTCGGAATACACCGAAACTGACTGAGAACTTACGTCGTTGCAGGTAATCAGAGGGTTAATTCCCCTGAATGGAGGTACGTCGCGGTAGAGGGTGACGCCATCCGTCCGCGCGAGATATGTTCGTTTGTGAGGGAAAGCCGCAGGCCACACCCCTCTGATCGGAATGCGGTGGTGCGGGCCTTTTCGACATCACCCGCACCGGTGGACTGGAGATCTCTCGCACGGGGGAGGAGGTGGGCGTCACCGAGTCCGAGGCTCCGGACGACACCGGGGCCTGGTGCAAAAGGGAGACACATCCGCAGCGAAGCGGAGTGACCCGGGAACGGAGTTCTGCGTGGACATCGTCGTCAAGGGCCGCAAGACCGAGGTGCCCGAGCGGTTCCGGAAGCACGTGGCCGAGAAGCTGAACCTGGAGAAGATCCAGAAGCTCGATGGCAAGGTGATGAGCCTCGACGTCGAGGTGTCCAAGGAGCCCAACCGCCGACAGGCCGACCGCTGTGACCGGGTGGAGATCACGCTCCGCTCCCGCGGTCCGGTGATCCGGGCGGAGGCGGCGGCGAGCGACCCGTACGCGGCGCTCGACCTGGCAGCGGAGAAGCTGGACGCCCGGCTGCGCAAGCAGCACGACAAGCGTTTCTCACGGCGCGGCGCGCGCAGGATCCCCGCCGCCGAGGTCCCCGACCACGTGCCCGGCGTGGCCACCCTCAACGGGACCGGCGCGAGCACGGCGCGGGAGGAGGAGCAGGCGGTCCCCACGAAGAAGATCGGCTCTCTGGAGGTCCAGGGCGACGGGCCGCTGGTCGTCCGCGAGAAGACCCATGTGGCCGCCCCCATGACCCTCGACCAGGCGCTCTACGAGATGGAGCTGGTCGGGCACGACTTCTACCTCTTCGTCGACTCCGAGACCAAGGAGCCCAGCGTCGTCTACCGTCGCCATGCCTACGACTACGGCGTGATCCACCTCAGGACCGACACGATGGTCACCGAGAACCACTCCCCCGAGGCGGGCGGAACCCTCGGCGGCTGACCCGCCGGCGACAGCACAGCAGGTGCCCCTGGTGCGCGTGTGCGCCCCCAGGGGCACCGGCGTGCCACCACCCGGCGTCCACACCGGCACCCCGCTGACGGTGCGGCATGGAATCATGGCGGCAGCGGCCCAACCGGTGGGCCGTTGCCTTGGGTTGGCGATGGTCAGGACCACAGGCCACGGCCTTCAGGGGGAGGAACGCGATGGCGGACAGCTTCGGACCGATGCGGGACGAGGATGCCGACGACGGCGTCGTCGGCATGGGCCCGGACGCGGACACTCCGCGCAAGGAGCCGATCAGAGTCCTTGTGGTGGACGACCACGCGCTGTTCCGCCGCGGTCTGGAGATCGTGCTCGCCGCCGAGGAGGACATCCAGGTCGTCGGCGAGGCCGGTGACGGCGCCGAGGCCGTGGAGAAGGCCGCCGACCTGCTGCCCGACATCGTTTTGATGGACGTGCGGATGCCCAAGCGGGGCGGCATCGAGGCCTGCACCTCCATCAAGGAGGTCGCCCCCAGCGCCAAGATCATCATGCTGACGATCAGCGACGAGGAGGCCGACCTCTACGACGCCATCAAGGCGGGCGCGACCGGCTATCTCCTCAAGGAGATCTCCACCGACGAGGTCGCCACCGCCATCCGCGCCGTCGCCGACGGGCAGTCGCAGATCAGCCCCTCCATGGCGTCGAAGCTGCTCACCGAGTTCAAGTCGATGATCCAGCGCACCGACGAGCGCCGGCTCGTCCCCGCGCCCCGGCTGACGGACCGCGAGCTGGAGGTCCTCAAGCTCGTCGCCACGGGGATGAACAACCGGGACATCGCCAAGGAGCTGTTCATCTCCGAGAACACCGTGAAGAACCACGTGCGCAACATCCTGGAGAAGCTCCAGCTGCACTCCCGGATGGAGGCCGTGGTCTACGCGATGCGGGAGAAGATCCTCGAGATCCGCTGACGTCCGCTGACCTCCGCCGGCCTCATCGGCCTCCGGGGACGCGGGGCCGGGCTCAGCCGAGCAGCCGGGCCAGCTCCGCCGTGAGCGGCTCGCGCAGCTCCGGCGCGTCCACCCGCTCCACGCGCACGTCCGCGCAGTTCACCCAGCCCGCCGCCTCCACCAGCGCCTGCGCCACCTGCGGCACCGCCGCGCGCCCGGCGAGCGTGACCTGCCGGGCGACCAGCGTGTGTCCCTCGCGCGCCGGGTCCACCCGGCCCACCAGGCGCCCGCCCGCCAGCACCGGCATCGCGAAGTAGCCGTAGATCCGCTTGGGCTTCGGGACGTAGGCCTCCAGGCGGTGGGTGAAGCCGAAGATGCGCTCCGTGCGCGCCCGCTCCCAGATCAGGGAGTCGAACGGGGACAGCAGCGTCGTGCGGTGCCGGCCGCGCGGCGGCGTGGCCAGGGCCTGAGGGTCCGCCCAGGCCGGCTTGGACCAGCCCTCGACCGTGACGGGCACCAGACCCGAGTCGGCGATCACCGCGTCGACCTGCTCGCCCTTCAGCCGGTGGTAGTCCGCGATGTCCGCGCGCGTGCCCACCCCCAGCGCCCGCCCCGCCAGCCCCACCAGACGGCGCAGGCACTCCTCGTCCGTCGGCTCCTCGGTCAGCAGCTCGGCCGGCACGGCCCGCTCGGCCAGGTCGTAGACCCGCTTCCAGCCGCGCCGCTCCACGCACACCACCTCGCCGTACATCAGGGCGCGCTCCACGGCGACCTTGGTGCCGGACCAGTCCCACCACTCGCTGGTGCGCTTGGCGCCGCCCAGCTCGGTGGCGGTCAGCGGCCCGTCGGTGCGCAGCTGCTTGATCACCTGGTCGTACACATCGTCGGGCAGCTCGTGGTTCCAGTGCGGGCGGGCGCGGTAGGCGCGGCGGCGGAAGGCGAAGTGCGGCCACTCCTCGACGGGCAGGATGCACGCGGCGTGCGACCAGTACTCGAAGGTGTGGGCGGGCCGGTCGCCCTGCTTCCAGTACGCCTCCTCCACCGCGCGGCGGCCCACCGCGCCGAGACGGGCGTACGGAATCAGCTCGTGCGAGCGGGCGAGGACGGAGATCGTGTCGAGCTGCACCGCGCCGAGGTGGCGCAGGACGCCGCGCACACCGGCGCGGCGGTCGGGGGCGCCGAGGAGTCCCTGGGCCCGCAGGGCGATGCGGCGGGCCTCGTCGGCCGAGAGTTCCGTGGTCGGACGCGGCAGGGTCGTCATACGTCCGCACCCTAGAGGGCCCCACTGACAACGGCGGGCGCCGTGGCGTCAGCCCCGGGCCGGCACGTACGGGGTGGTCGAAGCAAGGCCCAGGTCGGAGGGGAGGAGGGAGCCGACCCAGCCGTCGCGCAGCACCCCCTTGTTGACGAGCGAGGAGCGCAGCACGCCCTCGATCGTGAAGCCGGCCCGCTCGGCGACCGCGCGGGAGGCCGTGTTGCCGACCTCGGCGCGCCACTCCATGCGGTCGACGGACATCTCGGTGAAGGCCCAGCGGCACGCGGCCACGGTGGCCTCGGTGATGTAGCCGTTGCCGCGGTGCTCCTTGGCGCTCCAGAAGCCGACCTCACCCGTGGCGAGCGAGCGCATGGTGATGCCGAGCATGCCGGCCAGCTCCCCGGAGGGCAGGAAGACGCCGAAGGTGAACATCGTGCCGTTCGCCCAGCCGTCCGGGACCATCTGCTCGGTGAAACCGCGCGCGTGCTCGGGGAGGTACGGCGAAGGGATCGTGGTCCAGCGCTGGATGTCCGGGTCCTGGCAGATCCGGTACACCGTGTCGGTGTCCTGCGGGCCGACGGTGCGCAGGAACAGACGGTCGGTGGTGAGCGTGACGGGTTCCATCGGGCGATTCTGCGCACGTCGCGGCGGCGGACGCCATACCTTTCCCCAGCGGTGGTCCGATGATCACCCTGCGTGTGATTCGCCGTACGCCTGCGGCACCATCCGGGCGCCTGGGACGTTGTCCGTGTAGCAGCCGTGCCACGGTTCGGCTGCGGCGGACGGTCACCGCCCCGGCAGGCCTCCCGGCGTGACGGGGTCCTCGCATACGATGGCCGTTGCTCAGTCAGTGAAACGGAAACCGACCGTCCCAGGCCCGACCGGCAAGGAGACCAACCCCCGTGTCCGTCCTCTCGAAGATCATGCGTGCAGGCGAAGGCAAAATCCTGCGCAAGCTGCACCGCATCGCGGACCAGGTCAACTCCATCGAAGAGGACTTCGAAGGCCTCTCCGACGCCGAGCTGCGGGCCCTCACCGATGAGTACAAGCAGCGCTACGCCGACGGTGAGAGCCTGGACGACCTGCTGCCCGAGGCCTTCGCCACCGTCCGTGAAGCCGCCCGGCGCGTGCTGGGCCAGCGCCACTACGACGTGCAGATCATGGGCGGCGCGGCCCTGCACATGGGTTACGTGGCGGAAATGAAGACCGGTGAGGGCAAGACCCTCGTCGGCACGCTTCCCGCGTACCTGAACGCCCTGTCCGGCGAGGGCGTCCACATCATCACGGTCAACGACTACCTGGCCGAGCGCGACTCGGAGATGATGGGCCGCGTCCACCGCTTCCTGGGCCTGAGCGTCGGCTGCATCCTCGCCAACATGACGCCGGCCCAGCGCCGCGAGCAGTACGCGTGCGACATCACCTACGGCACGAACAACGAGTTCGGCTTCGACTACCTGCGCGACAACATGGCGTGGTCGAAGGACGAGCTGGTGCAGCGCGGCCACAACTTCGCCATCGTCGACGAGGTCGACTCGATCCTCATCGACGAGGCCCGTACGCCGCTGATCATCTCCGGCCCCGCGGACCAGGCCACCAAGTGGTACGGCGACTTCGCCAAGCTGGTGAAGCGCCTCAAGCGCGGTGAGCCGGGCAACCCGCTCAAGGGCATCGAGGAGACCGGCGACTACGACGTCGACGAGAAGAAGCGCACGGTCGCCATCCACGAGTCCGGCGTCGCCAAGGTCGAGGACTGGCTCGGCATCGACAACCTCTACGAGTCGGTGAACACGCCACTGGTGGGCTACCTGAACAACGCCATCAAGGCCAAGGAGCTCTTCAAGAAGGACAAGGACTACGTCATCATCGACGACGAGGTCATGATCGTCGACGAGCACACCGGACGTATCCTCGCCGGCCGCCGGTACAACGAGGGCATGCACCAGGCCATCGAGGCCAAGGAGGGCGTGCCGATCAAGGACGAGAACCAGACCCTCGCCACGATCACGCTGCAGAACTTCTTCCGCCTCTACAAGCGCCACGACCACAACGGCAAGGAACTGCCGGGCCTGTCCGGCATGACCGGTACGGCGATGACCGAGGCCGCCGAGTTCCACCAGATCTACAAGCTCGGCGTGGTGCCCATCCCGACCAACCGGCCGATGGTCCGCAAGGACCAGTCGGACCTGATCTACCGCACCGAGGTCGCCAAGTTCGAGGCGGTCGTCGACGACATCGAGGAGAAGCACCGCAAGGGCCAGCCGATCCTCGTCGGCACCACCTCGGTCGAGAAGTCCGAGTACCTGTCGCAGCAGCTCTCCAAGCGGGGCATCCAGCACGAGGTGCTGAACGCCAAGCACCACGAGCGTGAGGCGCAGATCGTCGCCCAGGCCGGCCGCCGCGGCGCGGTCACGGTCGCGACGAACATGGCCGGCCGTGGTACGGACATCAAGCTCGGCGGCAACCCCGAGGACCTCGCGGAGGCGGAGCTGCGGCAGCGCGGCCTCGACCCCGAGGAGCACATCGAGGAGTGGGCCGCGGCCCTGCCGGAGGCGATGGCGCGCGCCGAGCAGGCCGTGAAGGCCGAGAAGGAAGAGGTCGAGAAGCTCGGCGGCCTCTACGTGCTGGGCACGGAGCGGCACGAGTCGCGGCGTATCGACAACCAGCTGCGCGGCCGTTCCGGCCGTCAGGGCGACCCGGGCGAGTCCCGCTTCTACCTGTCGCTGGGCGACGACCTGATGCGGCTGTTCAAGGCGCAGATGGTCGAGCGCGTGATGTCCATGGCGAACGTGCCGGACGACGTGCCGATCGAGAACAAGATGGTCACCCGTGCGATCGCGTCCGCGCAGTCGCAGGTGGAGACGCAGAACTTCGAGACGCGTAAGAACGTCCTGAAGTACGACGAGGTGCTGAACCGGCAGCGCGAGGTCATCTACGGCGAGCGCCGCCGCGTCCTGGAGGGCGAGGACCTGCAGGAGCAGATCCACCACTTCATGGACGACACCATCGACGCGTACGTCCAGGCGGAGACCGCCGAGGGCTTCCCCGAGGACTGGGACCTGGACCGGCTGTGGGGCGCCTTCAAGCAGCTCTACCCGGTGAGCGTCACCATCGAGGAGCTGGAGGAGGCGGCCGGCGACCGTGCCGGTCTGACCGCCGAGTTCATCTCCGAGTCCATCAAGGACGACATCCGCGCCCAGTACGAGGCGCGCGAGGCGCAGCTCGGCTCCGAGATCATGCGTGAGCTGGAGCGGCGGGTCGTGCTGTCGGTGCTGGACCGCAAGTGGCGCGAGCACCTCTACGAGATGGACTACCTCCAGGAGGGCATCGGCCTGCGCGCGATGGCCCAGAAGGACCCGCTGGTCGAGTACCAGCGCGAGGGCTTCGACATGTTCAGCGCGATGATGGACGGCATCAAGGAGGAGTCCGTCGGCTACCTGTTCAACCTGGAGGTCCAGGTCGAGCAGCAGGTCGAGGAGGTGCCGGTCGAGGACGTCAAGCCCACCGCCGACCTGGAGAAGCAGGACGCGGTGCCGGCGCAGGCGCGGCCGGAGATCCGGGCGAAGGGGCTGGACGCCCCGCAGCGGCGGAGCCTCCACTTCTCCGCTCCCACGGTGGACGGCGAGGGCGGCACCATCGAGGGCGAGCTGGCCACCGACGACGAGCCGGTGCGCTCGTCGGCGGACGGGCTCACCCGTGCGGAGCGCCGCAAGCAGGCGCGGGGCGGGCGTCGCCGCAAGAAGTGACGTGACCGCCGTCGCACCGACGGCACTGACGGCCGGGGCCGGGCACCTGAGGGTGTCCGGCCCCGGCCGTTGTGCGGGGTCGTCAGCGGGGGCCGCCCAGTTCGACGGCGGTGCAGCGCCAGCGGAGGTCCCGGCCGCGCTCCAGCCGGAACGCCATCGCGCGGAGCCTGTCCCCGGCGCCGATCCGCGCGAACGCCTCGATGGCGCCCTCGCGTGGCACGAACCACCCGATGTCCCGCACGACGGGCCGCACGCCCCGCGTCCGCAGAGGCCCGCGTTCCGCGAGCCGGATCAGCTCGTCGTAGGCCTGCCCGGCGCTGTGCCGCAGCATGGCGTGGACGGGGCGCTGCCCGCTGAGCACGGCGACGAGCAGCTCGGCGAACCGGTCGGTGGGCCGGGGCTGCGGGACGCCCCGAGGCATCCCGCCCGGCCGCATGGGCGCGGTGCCGTCCGGCGCCCTGCGTGCGGCCTGGGCGGGCGCCCCTACGGGTGCTGAGCCCCAGCCCGCGGGCGCGGTTCCCGCGGCCCCTGCGGGTGTGCCCGCGGGTGCTCCGTCCTTGGGCTCGAGCGGCCCGCCCAGGTGCTCGTACGGCGCGGCGGACGGCGCTCCCGGCCTTGAGCCCGTACGGCCGCCGCGCGTCGGCGCGCGGCCCGCCGGGCGGTTGTCCGTGGGACGGGTGCGGCGGCTCGGCGTGGCTCTGGGGCGGCCCGGGCCCGGGGACGGAGAGAGGGGGGTGCCCGCTGTGGGGACACGCGGGGGGACCGCCGCGGGGGAGCGGCGTGGTGTTCTGCTCATGACCTTGTGCACGAGGGCCCCGTTCTGAAGGCCGGGCCGGCGGGGGAGCCGGGTACCGGGCAGTAACTTCGTGACGTGGATCTTGTACGGGGCCGTGCGGGGGCGGGGCAAGGAAGGGCGGGGGTGTGCGGGACGGGGTGGGAAGTTCACTTATCCGGGTGGTCGTCGTCGTGACGAGCCTCTGTTCAAGCGGGTCGGGCGGGTGAATCCCCGGACTCACGGTGACGGCCCCGGAGGGGGTCGCGAGGGCTCGAAGGGGGACGGGTGCGACGTATTCTGAGACCTTGCCGAAGAAGTGATCCGAGCTGACGAAAGCGGCCGACCATGCGCGTCTACGTCCCCCTCACCCTCCCCGGGCTCGCCGAGGCGCACAGGACGGGGCAGCTGGGCGACGGGCCGTTCACCGCGTACGCCGTGACGCCCGCGCTGCGCGAGTGGTACGTCTCCGACGACATCGAGGAACTGGAGTACGCCGCGCTCGGCCGTGCCGCGCTGGCCTCCCTGCGCCTCCTCGCCGCCGACCCCGCCGCGCCCCGCCGCAGGGTCGTGGTCGCCGTGGACGTGGCCGACGGCGCCGCCTCCGCCGACCCCGGCCGGGGACCGGACCCGGCCACGCTGGGCGAGGTGCGCCTCGCCGGGCCCGTACGGCTCGCGAAGGCGGCCGCGGTGCACGTGGACGCGGAGGACGCCGAGGAGGACGTGGCGGCCGCCGCGCGGGCGCTGGACGCGGCGGACAAGGGCGACGACGACGCGCAGTTCGTCGTGGACGGCGCGGAGGACCACGAGCTGCTGTGGTTCGCGACGCAGGAGATCCCGCAGCTCGTCTCCTGACGGCCCGGGTAGGTTTTCCGCATGGGGACGCACACGGACGCGCACATCGTCTGGGACTGGAACGGCACGCTGTTCCACGACGTCGACGCGGTCATCGGGGCGACGAACGCGGCCTTCGCCGAGCTGGGCCTCGCGCCCATCACGCTGGAGCTCTACCGGGAGCTGTACTGCGTGCCGGTGCCGCGCTTCTACGAGCGGCTGATGGGCCGGCTGCCCAGCCAGGCCGAGTGGGAGGTCATGGACGCCGTCTTCCACCGCCACTACACCGAGCACCGGGTGCGCTGCGGTCTCGCCGACGGCGTGGAGGACCTGCTCAAGGACTGGGTGGCGGCGGGCCGCAGCCAGTCCATCCTCAGCATGTACGGGCACGAGGACCTGGTCCCGCTGGTGGAGGACTTCGGGATCTCCTCCCACTTCATACGCGTCGACGGCCGCACCGGCCTCTCCGGCGGCAGCAAGGCCGAGCACATGGTCCGCCACCTGGACGCGCTGCGCGACGCGGTGGACCCGCGCCGCACGGTGGTGATCGGGGACGCGGCCGACGACGCGCTGGCCGCGCTCCACGTCGGCGCGCACGCCGTCCTCTGGTCCGGCGGCTCGCACGGCCGGGCCAGTCTGGAGGCGGTCGGGGTTCCGGTCGTCGACAGCCTGAGCGAAGCCGTGGCGCAGGCGGAGCGCCTCGCGGTCTCCGGCTGATCCAGGGGCCCGGGCGCACTGTGCGAAACGTCAAAGTTCGCCCCCCGGTTTTGTACACATACGGCTCATGACGGGGCCCCTCCGGAGAGCGATAGCCTAGGCACCGTGATCAGCGCGATAGCTCGCGGGGACCGTGGCGTCCCCGCTGTGCGCCCGGCGACCACGGAGGACATCCGTGACCGGGTGGCGACCGCTGATCCTCGCGGGCGGCACGGGACGCGGCGCACCCCGGAGGGGCAGGCGTCACGGAGATCCACGTCACACCCGTCGGACGCACCGAATTCCGCCGAGACGCCCCCGCTCCTCTCACCCTGCGGCATACCGTCGGCACAGACCGGACACCCCGTGTCGTACCGCCGCACCTCAGGGTCGGAGACCGTACTTCCTTCTACGTCACGCAACGGCGCGCGACAGGAGCCAGAGGACCATGCAGACCAAGCTGGACGAAGCCAAGGCCGAGCTGCTCGACCGAGCCGCCCGGGTAGCTGAGAACAGCCCGGCCGGGGGGAAACTACCGACTGGGACCACGGAGGGGGACACGCCCGACCGGGATGCCGTCCTCGCGTTCCTCCAGCGCTACTACCTGCACACCGCCCCGGAGGACCTCACCGACCGCGACCCGGTCGACATCTTCGGGGCCGCCGTCTCGCACCGCCGGCTCGCCGAGAACCGCCCGCAGGGCACGGCCAACGTCCGGGTGCACACCCCGACCGTCGAGGAGAACGGCTGGACCTGCAGCCACTCCGTCGTCGAGGTCGTCACCGACGACATGCCCTTCCTCGTCGACTCCGTCACCAACGAGCTGACCCGCCAGGGCCGCGGCATCCACGTCGTGATCCACCCGCAGTTCGTGGTCCGCCGGGACGTCACCGGCAAGCTGATCGAGGTCCTCCCCGACCCGGTCGGCGGCGACCTCCCGCAGGACGCCCGCGACCTGCCGCACGACGCGCACGTCGAGTCCTGGATTCACGTGGAGATCGACCGCGAGACCGACCGCGGCGACCTCAAGCAGATCACCGCCGATCTGCTGCGGGTGCTCTCCGACGTCCGTGAGGCCGTCGAGGACTGGGGCAAGATGCGCCAGGCCGCCACCTCCCTCGCCGACGCCCTGCCCGACGAGCCCATGCCCGCCGACCTGCCCCCGCTGCAGGTCGAGGAGGCCCGCGAGCTGCTGCACTGGCTCGCCGACGACCACTTCACCTTCCTCGGCTACCGCGAGTACGAACTGCGCGCCGACGACTCGCTGGCCGCCGTGCCCGGCACCGGACTCGGCATCCTGCGCTCCGACCCGCACCACGCGACCGACGAGGAACACCCGGTCAGCCCGTCCTTCGAGCGGCTGCCCGCCGACGCCCGCGCCAAGGCCCGCGAGCACAAGCTGCTGATCCTCACCAAGGCCAACAGCCGCGCCACCGTGCACCGGCCGTCGTACCTGGACTACATCGGCGTGAAGAAGTTCGACGCCGACGGCAACGTCATCGGCGAGCGCCGCTTCCTCGGACTGTTCTCCTCCGCCGCGTACACCGAGTCCGTGCGCCGGGTGCCCGTGATCCGCCGCAAGGTCGAGGACGTCCTGGAGCGGGCCGGCTTCTCCCCGCACAGCCACGACGGACGCGACCTGCTCCAGATCCTGGAGACCTACCCGCGCGACGAGCTGTTCCAGACCCCGGTCGAGGAGCTGCAGGCCATCGCCACCTCGGTGCTCTACCTCCAGGAGCGCCGCCGGCTGCGGCTGTACCTGCGCCAGGACGAGTACGGGCGCTACTACTCCGCCCTCGTCTACCTGCCGCGCGACCGCTACACCACCGCGGTGCGCCTGCGGATCATCGACATCCTCAAGGAGGAGCTCGGCGGCGTCAGCGTCGACTTCACCGCGTGGAACACCGAGTCGGTCCTCTCCCGGCTGCACTTCGTCGTCCGCGTCCCGCAGGGCACCGAGCTGCGCCATCTGTCCGACAGCGACAAGGAACGCCTCGAGTCCCGGCTCGCCGAGGCCGCCCGCTCCTGGTCCGACGGCTTCTCCGAGGCGCTGACCACCGAGTTCGGCGAGGAGCGCGCCGCCGAGCTGCTGCGCCGCTACGGGGGCGCCTTCCCCGAGGGCTACAAGGCCGACCACAGCCCGCGCAGCGCCGTGGCCGACCTGGTGCGCCTGGAGGAGCTCGGCGAGCAGCACGACTTCGCGCTCAGCCTGTACGAGCCGGTGGGCGCGGCGCCCGACGAGCGCCGCTTCAAGATCTACCGCACCGGCCAGGCCGTCTCCCTGTCCGCGGTGCTGCCCGTGCTGCAGCGCCTGGGCGTCGAGGTCATCGACGAGCGGCCGTACGAGCTGCGGTGCGACGACCGCAGCGTCGCCTACATCTACGACTTCGGGCTGCGCATGCCGCAGGCGCCCGGCGGCGGGGTGGACTACCTCGGCGACGACGCCCGCGAGCGCTTCCAGGACGCCTTCGCGGCGACCTGGACCGGCAAGGCGGAGAACGACGGCTTCAACGCCCTCGTGCTGAGCGCCGGGCTGACCTGGCGCCAGGCGGTGGTGCTGCGCGCGTACGCCAAGTACCTGCGCCAGGCCGGATCCACCTTCAGCCAGGACTACATGGAGGACACCCTCCGCCACAACGTCCACACCACCCGGCTGCTGGTCTCCCTGTTCGAGGCGCGGATGTCGCCGGACCGGCAGCGCGCCGGGTACGAGCTGGTGGACGCCCTGCTGGAGGAGCTCGACGCCGCCCTCGACCAGGTCGCCAGCCTCGACGAGGACCGCATCCTGCGCTCCTTCCTCACCGTCATCAAGGCGACGCTGCGCACCAACTTCTTCCAGGAGGCGAGCGGCGGCGAGCCGCACGACTACGTCTCCATGAAGTTCGACCCGCAGGCCATCCCCGACCTGCCCGCGCCGCGCCCGGCGTACGAGATCTGGGTGTACTCGCCGCGGGTGGAGGGCGTGCACCTGCGCTTCGGCAAGGTCGCGCGCGGTGGTCTGCGCTGGTCCGACCGGCGTGAGGACTTCCGCACCGAGATCCTCGGCCTGGTCAAGGCGCAGATGGTGAAGAACACCGTCATCGTGCCGGTGGGCGCCAAGGGCGGCTTCGTCGCCAAGCAGCTGCCCGACCCGGCCGTCGACCGCGACGCGTGGATGGCCGAGGGCATCGCCTCCTACCGGACGTTCATCTCCGCGCTGCTCGACATCACCGACAACATGGTGGGCGGCGAGGTCGTGCCGCCGGCGGACGTCGTCCGGCACGACGGGGACGACACCTACCTGGTCGTCGCCGCCGACAAGGGCACCGCGACCTTCTCCGACATCGCCAACGAGGTCGCCGAGAGCTACAACTTCTGGCTCGGGGACGCCTTCGCCTCCGGCGGCTCGGCCGGCTACGACCACAAGAAGATGGGCATCACCGCCCGCGGCGCCTGGGAGTCCGTCAAGCGGCACTTCCGCGAGCTGGGCGTGGACACCCAGAGCGAGGACTTCACGGTCGTCGGCATCGGCGACATGTCCGGCGACGTGTTCGGCAACGGCATGCTGCTCAGCGAGCACATCCGCCTGGTCGCCGCCTTCGACCACCGGCACATCTTCATCGACCCGAACCCGGACGCGGCCACCGGGTACGCCGAGCGCCGCCGGCTGTTCGAGCTGCCGCGCTCCAGCTGGGCCGACTACGACACGGAGCTGATCTCCGCGGGCGGCGGCGTCTTCCCGCGCACGGCGAAGTCGATCCAGATCAACAGCCACATCCGTGAGGCGCTGGGCATCGATGAGAAGATCTCCAAGATGACCCCGGCCGACCTGATGAAGGCCGTCCTCAGGGCGCCGGTCGACCTGCTGTGGAACGGCGGCATCGGCACCTACGTCAAGGCGTCCACCGAGTCGAACGCGGACGTCGGCGACAAGAGCAACGACGCGATCCGCGTCGACGGCAAGGACCTGCGCGTCTCCGTCGTCGGCGAGGGCGGCAACCTGGGCCTGACCCAGCTCGGCCGGATCGAGTTCGCGCTGCACGGCGGCCGGATCAACACCGACGCCATCGACAACAGCGCGGGCGTGGACACCTCCGACCACGAGGTGAACATCAAGATCCTGCTGAACGGCCTGGTCAAGGAAGGCGACATGACGGTGAAGCAGCGCAACAAGCTGCTCGCCGAGATGACCGACGAGGTCGGCCGCCTGGTGCTGCGCAACAACTACGCGCAGAACACCGCCATCGCCAATGCGCTCGCCCAGTCGAAGGACATGATCCACGCGCAGCAGCGCTTCCTGAAGCACCTGGTACGCGAGGGCCATCTGGACCGGGCGCTGGAGTTCCTGCCCACCGACCGGCAGATCCGCGAGCGGCTCGCCTCCGGGCAGGGCCTGACCGGGCCGGAGACGGCGGTGCTGCTGGCGTACACGAAGATCACCGTCGCCGACGAGCTGCTGCACACCTCGCTGCCCGACGACCCGTACCTGAAGGGCCTGCTGCACGCGTACTTCCCGACCGCGCTGCGCGAGCAGTTCGGGGAGTACATCGACACCCACCCGCTGCGCCGTGAGATCACCACGACCGTGCTGGTCAACGACACGGTCAACACCGGCGGCACCACGTATCTGCACCGGATGCGCGAGGAGACCGGGGCGTCGCTGGAGGAGATCGTCCGGGCGCAGACCGCGGCCCGCGCGATCTTCCGCTCCTCGTGGGTGTGGGACGGCGTGGAGGCGCTCGACAACAAGGTCGACGCGGCCACCCAGACCCGGATCCGGCTGCACTCCCGCCGCCTGGTGGAGCGCGGCACGCGCTGGCTGCTGAACAACCGGCCGCAGCCGCTGCAGCTCCAGGAGACGGTGTCGTTCTTCGCCGAGCGGGTGGAGCTGGTCTGGTCGCAGCTGCCGAAGCTGCTGCGCGGCGAGGACCTGGAGTGGTACCGGAAGATCTACGACGAGCTCAGCGGGGCCGGGGTCCCGGACGAGCTGGCCACGCGCGTCGCCGGGTTCTCCTCCGCCTTCCCGACGCTCGACATCGTGTCGGTGGCCGACCGGATGGGCAAGGAGCCGCTGAACGTCGCCGAGGTGTACTACGACCTCGCCGACCGGCTGCGGATCACCCAGCTGATGGACCGGATCATCGAGCTGCCGCGCGCGGACCGGTGGCAGTCCATGGCCCGCGCGGCGATCCGCGAGGACCTGTACGCGGCGCACGCGGCGGTCACCGCGGACGTGCTCGCGGAGGGCGACGACGCGTCGACGCCGGAGCAGCGGTTCGCGCTGTGGGAGCAGAAGAACGCGGCGCTGCTGGGCCGGGCCCGCACCACCCTGGAGGAGATCCACAACTCCGACTCGTTCGACCTGGCCAACCTGTCGGTGGCCATGCGGACCATGCGCACGCTGCTCAGGAACTCGTAGCGCGGCGGACCCGTCGAGGGGCGCTTCGGACCGTCACGGTCCGGGGCGCCCCTCGCGCGTGTGTGGTGCGTTGGGCGGGAAACGGCGGCGAACCCGTGGGGACGGCGGTGCGACGGGATAGGGCTCCCGTGTGACTGTCCGCTTCTCGTCGTCCGGCGTGTCCGGGGAGACCGGCGCACGGCGCTCCGGCATCCGCCCGGCCGCCGTCGGCCGGGCCCTGGCCACGGGCGTCACCGGACTGGTCCTGCTTCTGCTGGTCCTGGTCGTCGTACGGCTGCCGTGGATGGGCGACCTCGGCATCCACGCGGCGACCGTGCAGCGGCTGCGGCACTCCCCGCTCGCCCCGGGCAACCCGCTGGTCGACGCGAACACCCCGAGCCCGTACTACTCGCCGTGGACGCTGGTGCTCGGCGGTGTCGCCCGGGCGACCGGCCTCGACGTCTTCGTGGTGCTGCGGCTGGCCGCCGCGGTCGGGCTGTCGCTGCTGGTCACGGGCGTGTGGCGGTACGTGCGGACGCTGAGCGCGCACCCGGCCGCCCCCGTGCTCGCGCTGCTGTCCCTGTGGTTCCTGTGGGGCACCGAGCCCCTCCTGTGGAGCGGCTTCACCGGGCTGCACTCGCTCGCCCTGACCGCCGCGTATCCGAGCACCTTCACGCTGGGGCTCGCCTTCCACTTCTGGACCTGGCTGAGCGGGGCGCTGCGCCGGCCCGCCGGGTGGAGGGTGTGGCTGGGGCTGGGCGTGCTGTGGGCGGTGATCCTGCTCTGCCACCAGTTCTCCGGGGTGGTGGCCACGGCCGGCGCGGCCGCCACGGTGGCCGCCGCGCGTCCCGGGCGCGCGGTGTGGCCCCGGCTCGGCGGGGCGCTGCTGCTGGGCGTCTCGGTGCTCGGGGCGTGGCCGTACTACGACTTCTTCGCACTGGCGGACGCGGGGGAGCGGCTGGAGACGGTGCACCGGGTGCTGTACGCGCACCCGGTGGCGCGGTTCGGTCTCGCGCTGCTCGGGGTGGCCGCGCTGGTGGCGCGGTGGCGGCGCGACCACCGGGACCCGCTGGTGGTGTTCTGCGCCCTCGGTGTGCTGGCCGTCGCGGCGGGCCGGGTCACCGGACACTACTCATGGGCGCGGGCCCTTCCGGCGGCGGTGATCCCGGCGCAGCTCGCGGCGGCGCTCGCGGTCGTGGAGGCGGGGTCACGGCGGGTGTGGGCGGCGCTGCTCGCCGCGGCGCTGCTGGCCGGCGCCTGGGCGCAGGCGGGCGCGCTCGGCTACGTCGTCCCGGCCGACGCGCTGCCCGGTCCGGTCGCGGAGAAGTACCGGCGGCCGTGGCCGGGGTACGGGTGGATCACCTCCCGGGTGCGGTACGGAGACGTCGTCATGGCCGACGGCCGGGTCGCCCGCCAGGTCCCGGCCTACGGCCCCTACACGGTCGCCCCCGGCTACCCGGACTTCTTCCTGGCCGACGAGGAACGCCGCGTCGCCGCCACCCGTGCGTACTTCGCGGCGGGCACGTCACCGTTCGAGCGGCGGCGCATCGAGCGGGAGTACGAGGTGCGCTGGGTGCTGGACCACCGGGGCGTACTGCACGACCCGGCGCTGCGGGCGGTGGCCCGGGGGCCGCGGGGGGAGGTGCTGTACGCGGTGCCGTGAGGGGGGCGGGACCCGACGGCAGTCGCAGGGCCCGGCGGGCCGGGGTGGACGGTGCGGGCGGCCGTGGCCTCCCCGGGGGCGTGAGGTCGGCGCAGGGCACCCGTCACCTGTCGTACGGCCCGGGGCGCATGGGGCGCACGGGGCGTGCGGCCCGCGCGAGGAGGGCCCCGGGTGAGTCGGCTGTGGCCTTCCGAGGCGTGGCTCTCCGCTGGACGGTGGACAGCAGAGGTGCGGCTCCCGAGCGCTGGGGCCGCACACGTCGGCGCGGGGGGCCGACCACCGGGTTGCGCGGCCCGATGCGGACGGCCGGGGGGCTGCGGGGCGTGGATCCGGTGGGACGGTGACCTGGTCCGGGGGCGGAGCGGTGGGAAGCGCGGACGGTCGGTGCAGGGGGTTGCCGTCGTCGCCGGGCGCACGGCGCGCCGCGGCGAAAGGGCCGGGGGAGTTGCCCGTGGCCGGCCGGGGCGTGGGCCGCCCGGTCGGCGGTGACCGGTGAGGGGCGGCGCGGTAGGGGCGCCGGCCGTCAGTGCACGGCGCCCGCCACCAGCTGCACCGCCCGTCGCAGGCGCGGGTGGACCAGGCGGGTGGCGAGCGGGCGGAGGGCGGCCGGGGCGCCGGCCGGCTGCCAGCGGATCTGGAGGCGGCCCGGGTTGTGGCCCTCGGGCTCGACGGTGACCTGGTGCGGGGCGGCCCCGGAGCGGTAGGGGACGCGGGCGGTCAGCGGCGGGAAGTCCAGGGGCGCCAGCAGCAGCGCCTGGTTGCTCTGGCCGCCGGCGGCGAGCCGGACCAGCGGGTGCCGTACCCCGGCGAAGCCGCCCAGCGGCAGCCGCGCCCCGGCCAGGTCCAGCCGTACCGTGCCCTCGAACACGCCGGGCCGCACCGGGTCCAGGCGGAACGGCACGGTGAGGCGGCGCCGGCCCGGGGAGATCACCAGGCTCGCCCGGTGCGGGCCGACGGGGAGCCGCAGCGCCGGGTCGTAGGTCCGCACCGTGAGGTCGATCCGGGCGCCGCCCCCGGGGACGCGGGCGATGTCGGTGATCTCGTGCCGGAACAGCGCGCCGGGGAACGGGCGGGTGTCCGGCTCCAGCTCGGTCAGGTCCAGCTCCCGGCGGGCGGCCACGCTGCCCGGCACCCGGTCGCCCCAGTAGACCCGGCCGTCCGCGTCGGCGGCCATCCGCCTCGGGGCGACGCCGTACCCCAGCCCCCGTGCCGCGAGCGCGGCCTCCGGCAGACGGCGGTCCCGGACCAGCTGCAGCACCACCCGCTCGGCGCGCGGCAGCCGCGCGTACGCGCCGGGGGACAGCGTCTCCAGGTACGGGTTCACCTCGTCGGCGAAGGCGGACAGCCACTCCTCGTCGCGGTACGGCAGATCGCCCGCGTACATCCGGAAGTCGTGCTTCAGGAACTTGTGGTCCTTGTCCTCGCGCAGCCCCTCGTGCCCGCTCTCCGCCAGGAACGCGTCGATCAGCCGCTGCACATGGATCCGGTCGCGGACGTTGCCGATCAGGTGCCGCTGGTTGGATATGGACGCGGCGTCGGAGCTCACGTACGGGGCTATGTACCAGAGGTAGACCGGCTCGGGGACGATCGTGAACCGCTCCGCCAGGCAGTAGGCCTGCGCCGAGAACAGCTGGTCCTCGTAGTGGATGCCCTCCGGGAAGCGCAGCGCGTGCCGGTCGAGGAAGGCGCGGGCGTACATCTTGCTGGTCGCCAGGTGCTCGAAGAACAGCCGCGGGTCGTCCTCGATGCCGTCCAGGGTGCGGCGCTCGCCCACCAGGTGCGGCATCCAGGTGGAGCGGCGCCCGGTGTCCACCCGGATCCGCCGCACCGCGCCCATCGCGAAGTCGATCTCCCGCTCCCGGTGTGCGGCCAGCAGCGCGGCGACCGCCCCCTCCGGCAGTTCGTCGTCGCTGTCGAGGAACATCAGGTACGGCGCCCGGGCGGTTTCCAGGGCGCGGTTGCGGGGGGCGCTGCACCCGCCGCTGTTCTCCGGCAGCCGCAGGTACCGTATGCGCGGGTCGGCGGCCGCCAGTTCCCGCGCCACCTGGGGGGTGTCGTCCGTGGAGTGGTCGTCGCTGATGACGATCTCCAGGTCGCGGTGGGTCTGGCGGCACACGGACCGCACGGCGCGGGGCAGCCGTCCGGCGTCGTTGTGCACGATCACCGTGACGGTGACGTCGGGGAGCCGGGTCGTGGACATCACGCGGTCACCTCCTGGGGGGCCGGCGCCGGGGTGCGCTCCTCCGGCGGCAGCACCGGGGGCAGGGACGCCTCGTCCTCGCCGAGGAACACCCGGCGCACGACCCGCTCGGCGGCCCGGCCGTCGTCGAACTCGCAGAACCGGCGGCGGAACGCGGCCCGCGCCTTCGCCGCGCCCTCGTCGCGCCAGGCGTCGCCGGCGAGGATCTCGGTGAGGTCGTCCTGGGTGCGCGCCACCGGCCCCGGCGCCTCGGCCATCAGGTCGAAGTACACCCCGCGCGTGGTGCGGTACGTCTCCCAGTCGTCGGCGTGGATCACGATCGGGCGGTCCAGGTTGGCGTAGTCGAACATGATCGACGAGTAGTCCGTGACCAGTGCGTCGGCGGCCAGGCACAGCTCCTCGACCGGGTCGTACGACGACACGTCGATCACGCGGCCCGAGCGGCGCAGGCCGGCGAGCGGGGTGAGGCCCGGGTCGTAGAAGTAGTGGGCGCGCACCAGCAGGACGGTGTCCTCGCCGAGCCGGTCGGCGAGCGCGGCCAGGTCCAGGCGCGGGGTGAAGCCGGCCTCGTAGTCGCGGTGGGTGGGCGCGTAGAGGACGGCCCGGCGGCCGGGGGCGATGCCGAGCCGCTCGCGGACCGCGCGCACCTCGTCGGCGCCGGCCGTGTAGTACACGTCGTTGCGCGGATAGCCGTGGTCGAGGGAGACGTACCGGGACGGGTAGGCACGCTCCCACATGCGGGTGGTGTGGCTGTTGGCGGAGACGCTGTAGTCCCACTTGTCGACGCGCGCCAGCAGGGCGTCGAAGTCCAGGCCCTGCGCGGCGGCCGGGTAGGCCATCTGGTCGAGGCCCATGCGCTTCAGCGGGGTGCCGTGGTGGGTCTGCACATGCACCGCGTCGGGGCGTTTGACCACCGCGTTCGGGAAGTTGACGTTGTTGACCAGGTACTTCGCCGTGGCGAGCGTCTCCCAGTAGCGGCGGGTGCCGGGGACCACGTGGTCGGTGCCGGGCGGCAGCAGGGCCGCGTTGCGCGCGGTCACCACCCACACGGGATGGATGTGCGGGGCCAGCTCGGCGAGCTTCGCGGCGATCGCGGCCGGGTTGCAGGCGACGCCCCGGTTCCAGTAGGCGGAGAACACCGCGAGGTGCGGGTCGACGGGGCGGCGCAGCGCCGTGCGGTACTGGTGGTCGCGGATCAGGGCGCCCGCCTGCCGCCGTCCCGCGCGCACCGTGGAGCGCACGGCGCGGCGGGCGTGGTTGGCGGCCTGGAAGGCCCGGTAGCGGGTGTAGGCGCCCTCCTCCAGCAGCGCGCGCCGCACGCCCTCCGGGCCGCCGGGCCGGCGGTACCCCTCGGGGCGGCGGCGTGCGGCGGCGGATCCGGCCCGCAGGAAGAACTCCCGCGCGGCCGGCTCGGGCACGGCGCCGCGGGCGAAGGTGCGCAGGCAGTCGCGGACCATGATCTCGTAGAGCACGGTGTAGACCGCGGGCCGGTCCTGGGCGAGGTCGAGCAGGGCCTCGTAGCGGTCGACCGCGGCGAGGTGCTGCTCGGGGGTGACGGGCGGGAGGCTCGCGGGGCGCAGCCGCCGGTCCTCGTAGGCGATGTGCGGCAGGCAGGAGACGCGGTCGGCGAGCAGCAGGGCGGCGAGGGCGGCGCGGGGCTCGTCGTCGGTGGTGAGGTGCTCCTCGTGGGCCCGCCAGAAGTCGGCGCGCAGCACGCGGGTGCCGAGCAGCGGGGTGAGGCGCAGCAGGTAGGCGCTGTCGGCGAGGGCCGGCTCGGTGCGTCCGGCGCGGGCGAGGAGGGGGCCGTCCGCCGAGGGCAGGGCGGCGCTGCGCCAGGTGCTGCGCAGATGGTCCAGGAGGAGGACGTCGACGGTGTCGGGCAGTTCGGCGGTGCGTTCGGCGACGGCGCGGGGGCTGCCGGGCGGGAGGGCGTCCTTGGCGCGGACGAAGTGCAGCCAGCGGCCGGTGGCCCGCGCGGCCCCCGCCGCTCTCGCCGCCGCGCCGGAGGTGCCGTCGGGCAGCGGGACCACCTGGAATTGCGGGGTGTGCCGCTCGGCCGTCTCACGGGCCCAGTCGCCGACGGCGGCGACGACGACCTCCACGTCCGGCAGCGGGTGGGCGACGAGCGAGTCGAGCAGGCCGGTCAGGTGGTCCTGCGTGTTCGGCCCGTGGACGATGACGCTGAGCTGGGGCATCACGGGGCTCCTTCGGCTGCTCGTCGGCGCGGACGGTCCCGTCGGTCGTTACCCGTCGGTCGCTATCCAGACATAGTGACACCGATGGGGCGAATCGGTCCGTGGGAAGTCCGCCCGAACGGCGGTGTCCGCGCCCGCGCCGGGGCTGCTAACGGGCGCCCGTGAACTTCTCGTACTCGCGGAGCACCTCGTCCGTCGGCCCGTCCATGCGCAGCTCCCCGCGCTCCAGCCACAGCACCCGGTCGCAGGTGTCGCGGATGGACTTGTTGTTGTGGCTGACCAGGAACACCGTGCCGGCGTGCTTGCGCAGCTCGCGGATGCGGGCCTCGGAGCGCTTCTGGAAGGAGCGGTCGCCGGTCGCGAGGGCCTCGTCGACGAGGAGCACGTCGTGGTCCTTGGCCGCGGCGATGGAGAAGCGGAGGCGGGCCGCCATGCCGGAGGAGTAGGTGCGCATGGGGAGGGTGATGAAGTCGCCCTTCTCGTTGATCCCGGAGAAGTCGACGATGTCCTGGTAGCGCGCCTTCACCTCCTCGCGGGACATGCCCATCGCGAGCCCGCCGAGCATCACGTTGCGCTCGCCGGTGAGGTCGGCCATCAGGGCCGCGTTGACGCCGAGCAGGGACGGCTGGCCGTCGGTGTAGATGTTGCCGTTCTCCACCGGGAGCAGTCCGGCGACGGCCTTGAGCAGCGTGGACTTGCCTGAGCCGTTGGTGCCGATCAGTCCGATCGCCTCGCCGCGGTACGCCACGAAGGACACGTTCCGCACGGCGTGCACCCGGCGCACGCCGGACGCCTTCTCGGTCTCCTTGCGGCGGAGCATGCGGTTGAGCGCGGCGGTCGCGGTGCCGCGTCCGGCGCCGGTGCCGTTGACCCGGTAGACCACGTCGACGCCGTCGGCGACGACCGTCGGCCTCCTGTCCTGGGGGGTGTCAGCCACGGCCGTACCTCTCCTCTGCCTTCCAGAAGTAGACGAAGCCGACCGCGCCGGCCACTACTGCCCAGCCGAGCGCGAACGCCCAGACGTGCGGGGGCAGGTAGGACGCGTCGTACTTGTCGATCAGCGCGAACCGCACGAGGTCCATGTAGATGGCGGCCGGGTTCCACTGCAGGACGTCCGCCAGCCAGGCGGGGACGTTCTTGTCCTCGAGCATCGCGGGGATGGAGAACATCACGCCGGACGCGTACATCCAGGTCCGCAGCACGAACGGCATCAGCTGCGCCAGGTCGGGGGTCTTGCTGCCCATCCGCGCGAAGATCAGCGCGAGCCCGGTGTTGAACACGAACTGCAGCGCCAGCGCGGGGATCACCAGCAGCCAGGACGCGTCCGGGTAGCTCTTGAACCCGATCATGACGACGACCAGGACGAGCATCGAGAAGAGCAGCTGCTGGAGCTGCTGGAGCGCGAACGAGATCGGCAGCGACGCCCGCGGGAAGTGCAGCGCCCGTACCAGCCCCAGGTTGCCCGAGATCGCCCGCACGCCCGCGAGCACCGAGCTCTGCGTGAACGTGAAGACGAACACGCCCGTCACGAGGAACGGCACGTAGACGTCGCTGGGTATGCCCTTACGGGCGCCGAGCAGCAGGCCGAAGATGAAGAAGTACACGGCCGCGTTCAGCAGCGGTGTCGCCACCTGCCACAGCTGGCCCAGCTTCGCCTTGCTGTACTGGGCCGTCAGCTTGGCCTGCGAGAAGGCCAGGATGAAGTGGCGCCGCCCCCACAGCTGGCGGACGTACGCGCCGAGGGGCGGGCGGGCTCCGCTGACCGTGAGGCCGTGCCGGGCGGCGAGGGCCGCGAGGTCGGTCCCGTGCGGTTCCGGACGCGCCGACGCGGCGGGCGGTGTGCCGAGTGCCTGACTCACATCCGCTGCTTTCGCTAGGAGGGGGGTGGGGCGACGGTTGCTACGGTTCTGACGTCGGAACGGTACCGTATCGTCGTGTCGACGAGCGTAGGTGGAATGTACGTCGGAACGCAACCGTATCGTCGCTACGCGGGCGGCCCCTATGCTGGAGCGCATGACGAACGCCGACGCGCCCGAGCCACGTCCGCGCCGCCGGGCTCCCGCCGGGGCCGCCGTCCTGCGCGAGGACGTCACCGAGGCCATCCGGACGGCCGTGTTCGAGGAGCTCGCCGCCGTCGGCTACGCCCGGATGTCGATCGAGGGCATCGCGCGCCGCGCGGGCGTCGGCAAGACCGCGGTGTACCGCCGCTGGCGCTCCAAGCTGCACGTCGTCCTCGACGTGGTCTCCGCCCTCGCCGTCCAGGGCCTGCCCGCGCCCGACACCGGCTCCCTGGAGAGCGACCTGCGGCTGCTCTACGAGGTCAGCTCACGCGCCCTGCGCCATCCCGTCGCCTCGCAGATCCTCCCCGACCTCCAGGCCGAGGCCGCCCGCAACCCGGAGATCGCCGAGGCCGTGCAGAAGGCCCTGCGCGAGGGCCAGGACGGGGTCGCCAAGGGCATCGTGACGGCGGCCCAGAAGCGGGGCGAGATCGGCGCCGGCGTGGACCACGCCCTGGCCCTCGACCTGATCTCCGGACCGCTGTACTGGCGCTCGGTGGTGATCCGCAGCCCGAAGCTGCCGAAGGGGTACCTGGAGGGCTTGGCCCGCGCGACGGCGGCGGCGCTCAAGGCGCTGTGAGTTCGGACTCGCGCCGGGACGGCTGTCGGCGGAGGCGTCCTGCCAGTGGCTGGACCGCGCCCTGAGCCCCGGCCGCCACTCGCCGGGCGGGCGTGCCTCCGGCAGTGGCGTAGAGGGTAGAGGGCGGACGAGCGTCCGGGCCGCGCCTGTGGCTCAGGGTGGCGCGGAGCGCGGCGGGACAGGCGGCGCGGGCCTGTGTCAGGGCGGCCGTGGGTGCAGGCGTCGGCGGGTTCGTGTACGGGGGGTGTCGCATTCTGCGGGCGGGTGTGTTTCCGGGGATGGGCCGGCTCGTTTCCTGCGGGGCGTCGGCATCCGCCGGCCGGTGCGTCCCCGGGGCGGGCGGACGCGGCTCCGGCCCGCGTCACGGCCACCACCTCCGCATCCGTCCCGCCAGTACCCGCCCCGCCCCCTGAGCGCCCGCCGCCACCCGCAGGGCCAGCGCGCCTCCGTGCGTGGCGTACGGGCGGACCAGGATCAGGCCGTACCTGTGGCTCGGGACCGCCCATGGGCGCAGCAGGCCCGGGCCGGGCAGGGCGTGGGCCGAGACCGTGCGGGCCGCTCCGTCCCGGAAGCGCAGCCTCAGGCGCAGGTCCCAGGCGCCCGCGCCGAGCGTCGCCAGGCGGTCCAGGGGGACGGATGCGACCGCGGTCCAGGTGTCGTCGGCGGACGGGCGGAGTGGGACTGTGCGGCGCAGGGCCAGGCCCGCGCGGTCCCGGTGGCGCCACTCCACCTCCGCGTCGACCGGACCGGCCCGCCCGACCGCGCCGTACAGCTCGTGCAGGCGCAGCCGCAGCAGGCGGGTGCGGGCGCGCAGTTCGGCGTCCACGGCGAGCGGGAGCAGGCGGACCGGACGTTCGGGCAGGGTCTCCAGGGTGACCTCGGGCAGCTTCGCCGACCAGCAGGGCGCGCCCTCGGCGGTCCGGGCGTACGGCGGGCACAGCCGGGCCGGGCGTGCGGCCAGCTCGCGCAGCCGGGGCAGGTCGCGCGGCTCGGGGGAGGCGAGCAGCACCCGGGCGAGCAGCAGGCCGGGGGCGGCCGGGTCGCCGGAGCGGTCGGCGGCGTCGTACTCGGCGAGGTGCTCGCGGGTGTGCGCCCACCAGGCGCGCCGGTAGTCCTCGTCGCGCAGCGGCAGCTCGCGGACGTACATGCGCAGGTCGTGGTCGAGGAACTTGGCCCGTACGGCGCGCGCGAGCCCCTTCTCGCCCGCGTCCAGCAGGATCGTGTGGGCGGTGCGGCAGGCGTGCGTGCGGGCGCGCCAGTTGCCGACGTCCGCGCGGTCCAGCGAGATGGACAGCCGGCGCGCGGCGCGGCGCACGTGCCAGACGTACACCCGGTCCGGGACCAGGGCGACGCGCGGGGCGGCGGCCCACAGCCGCGCGGTGAACACCATGTCCTCGTAGGGAAAGCGGCCGTCCGGGAAGCGGATGCCGTGGGCGCGCAGGAAGTCCGTCGCGTACAGCTTGTTCACGCTGAGGGTGTCGCGGACCAGGCGCGGGTGGTCGGCCGGGCGGGCGAGGACGGCCGGGGAGGCGTACAGGGCGGGCTCCCACGGCACCTCACGTCCGGACGGCAGCTCGCGGCGCACGCACAGACCCCCCGTGACCTGCGCGTCCGTCTCCCGCGCGGCGGCGAGCAGCGCGTCCACCGCGCCGGGCGGCAGCACGTCGTCGCTGTCCAGGAACATCACGTACGGGGACGCCGCCGCGTCGAGGCCGGTGTTGCGCGGGGTGCCGCAGCCGCCGCTGTTGACGGGCAGGCGGAGCACCCGCAGCCGGGGCTCGGCGGCGGCCAGCCGCTCCAGCAGCTCCGCGCTGCCGTCCGTGGAGCAGTCGTCCACGGCGACGACCTCCCGCACGGCGGGCCCCTGCGAGAGCGCGGACCGCACCGCGTCCGCCACGTGGGCGGCGTCGTCGTGGCCTATGACGACGACCGAGACGGCGCCGGGGCCGGCGTCCGCGTCGGCGGGGGACGGGTCGGGGGGCATGGCATCCTCAAGGCGCGCTGCGGAGGTTCACTCCACGCTCGCCCGCCGCGTGCCGTCCCGCACCCCGGGGTGGTCCCGGCGGGCGTCACGCCCCTTCCGCGGCCGCCTTGTCCAGGGCGGCGGTGAGGCCGGCGAGGGTGGCGCTCAGCGCGCGCATCTCCTCCGCCCGCATCCCGGTGGCGGCGGCGATCCGGCGCGGCACCCGCACGGCCTGCTCGCGCAGCGCGGCGCCCTCCTCGGTGAGCCGCACCTCCACGGACCGCTCGTCGCGCGCGCTGCGCTCCCGGTGCACCAGACCGGCCGCCTCCAGCCGCTTCAGCAGCGGGGAGAGCGTGCCGGAGTCCAGACGCAGACGCTCGCCCAGCCGCTTGACCGGCACCGTGCCGTCCTCCCACAGCACCAGCATGACCAGGTACTGCGGATAGGTGAGGCCGAGATCCTTCAGCACCACCCGGTAGACGCCGTTGAAGGCGCGGACGGCGGAGTTGAGGCTGAAGCAGATCTGCTGGTCGAGCCGGAGCCAGTCGTCCGACACGGCCGGCGCGTCCGTCGCCGGGGAGGGGCTGGGTGTCGCTGTCATGTGTCCAGGGTAGCGCTGCGCGAGCCATTTGGTTGTGTCCAATTAAGTTGTGTGCTCTACTTGGATCCACGGAGGCCGGGTCCCCAGGAACCGGCCGGTCACCCGCCGAAGACGAAAGGTGTCCCCATGGACGCGCTCTACACCGCAGTCGCCACCGCCACCCACGGTCGCGAGGGCCGCGCCGTCACCTCCGACGGCAAGCTGGACGTCGGCCTGAGCGCCCCGAAGGAGCTGGGCGGCGACGGCAAGGGCACCAACCCCGAGCAGCTCTTCGCCGCCGGTTACGCGGCCTGCTTCGGCAGCGCCCTCGGTGTCGTCGGCCGTGCCGCGAAGGTGGACGTCAGCGAGGCCGCCGTGACCGCCGAGGTCGGCATCGGCAAGCAGGGCGAGGGCTTCGGCCTCGCCGTGACGCTCCGCGTCGAGCTGCCCGACGGCCTCGACGAGGAGACCGGCCGCAAGCTGGTCGAGCAGGCCCACCAGGTCTGCCCCTACTCGAACGCCACCCGCGGCAACATCGACGTCGAGCTCGTCGTCGAGTAGTCCCGCGGGGCCGCCCCGACCCGCGCCAGCACCTCTCCGGTGCGCCGGCTCCAGGCCACCACCACGGCCTCCTCGGGCACCCGCTGGTAGCGGGTGAGGAGCAGCCAGCGCACCTTGTAGCGGCGGACCACCGTGTCCCGCAGGGCGCGGGTCGAGGCGGGATCCAGGTACGCGCGCACATCGGCCAGCCGCCGCAGCCGCTCCCGTTCGTCCAGCGAGGCGTCCGGCCAGGCGGGTGCGGCCAGGTCGGGTCCGTACCCGGCGATCGCGTGGATCGCGTAGTAGCCGTCGGTGATCACCACCTCCCCGGGGGCGATGTGCCGCGCGGCCCAGTCGTACGACGGCCAGTCCGGGGGCTGCCGGAAGCCGACCGGGTCCGCCGCCGGGGGCACCAGCGCCCCCGCGTGCACGGTCAGCAGCCCCGCGACCGCCCCTGCCGCAGCGGCCCCGCCCAGCAGTCGCCGCCACACCGGCCACGGGCGGGGCGCCGCCAGCTCTACCGCAAGCGCGAGCTGCAGCGGCACCAGCGTCAGCCCGAGCACGCGCCCGTAGGTGTAGTGGCCGCTCACCCAGCCGTACGCCACGACCGCGCAGTCCAGGGCGAACATCAGCACCAGCGGGTCCCGCCATGAGCGCCGGGCCCGCAGCCACAGCGCCGGAAGCCCCAGCAGCGCCAGCCCGAACTGCCCGGCCAGATCCAGGTACAGCCGCCGGTGCATCGCGTCCACGCTGGAGTCCCCGGCCAGCGCGAACACGTCGAAGTACGGCCAGCAGGCCGCCGTCAGCAGCGCCACCGCGCCGGTCAGAGCCCAGCGCCCGGCCAGCGCCGCCGACCACCGCCGCTGCCACCCGGCGACCAGCGCCAGCGCCCCCAGCGCCGCCGCGACCGCGGTGATCGGGTGCACCAGAAGGATCAGCCCGTAGAGCAGACCGAGGCCCGCGTACCCGGACAGCGGACGCAGACCGCCCGGGCCCAGATAGCGCACACCCCCCGTGTCCCGGGCCCGCGCGCCGGTCAGCGCCCACGCCCAGAACGCCAGCCCGATCGCGAACGCCGACGGGTAGGGCAGGGTGCCCGTCATCGACATCAGGTTGAGGTAGCCGCTCCACCAGGCCCGCTCCACACCCCACAGCAGCACCATCGCGGTCAGGGCCAGCACCGGCGCCCAGGGGCGCGGGGTCAGCACCCGCACGAAGCGGCCGAGCCCGGTGAGCAGCACCAGCAGGTTCACCGGCCCGGCCAGCCGCAGCACCTCCCAGCCGCCCAGGCCGGTCAGCCGCGCGAACACGCCCTGTGCCACGGCGTACGGCGAGTAGTACGGGCTGCCCGCGCCGGGCAGGTCCGCCATCGGGTGCCGGGGGTGCAGCAGACCGGCCTTGAGGCGCTCCACGACCGCCGCGTGCTGCCCCGCGTCGCAGCACAGCGGCACCCGCCAGAACGCCAGGGTCATCACCAGGAAGAACAGGAAGCCGGCGCACTGGTACGGCGACGGGCGCCAGGACCCGCCGCCGCGCAGCGCCGTGGCGCCGTCCACCGTGCGGCGCCGGACGAGGACGCCGGCGCTCATCGGATGCGAAGAGAAAGGAGCATTCGAGGCATTTGCCCACTGTTCCCGTGTATGGCTCACCTTTGACCGGCCATCACCGCTTCGGGTGACGCCCGGTCAGCCCACCGGCTCCACCGGCGCGCCCTGCGCGGGCACCACCGCCCGCCGCAGCACCGGCTCCAGCAGCAGCGGGACCCCCAGCACCGGCAGCAGCCAGGCCACCGTGATCAGCCGGTCGCCCCAGATGTTGATGTCCGGGTGCCCCGCCTGGTTGAGGAACCCCGTGCAGGCCGCCGCGGCCAGGAACACCCCGAACGCCGGACGCCGCAGCGCTCCCCACGCGCCCGCGGCCAGCGCCGCGAGGAGGAACGGCTCCCACAGCTGCCGCCGGGCCCACTCCGTCCAGAAGTTCCCCTGGAGCTGGAAGAACTCCGCCCACGGCTGCTCCCGGTCCGGCCGGGCGAAGTGGTCCGTGAGCAGGTCCTGCACGCTCTCCGACATCGACGGGTAGTCCAGCAGCCGGGACACCAGCACCGTGCCCAGCGCCCCCGCGCACGCCACCGCGGCCAGCGCCACGGGACCCCGTCCCGCCGGCATCCCCCGCCCTCGCCGCCTTACCGCGACCGCCACGCCCGCCGCCGCCAGACACGCGCCGAGGAACAGCGCCTGCGAGTGCTTCACCGTGAACAGCGCGACCAGCGCGCCTCCCACCAGCGCCAGCCCCGCCCGGGGTCGCGTCCCGCCCAGCACCAGGGCGCAGCCCCACAGCGCGGCCAGGGTGAGCGCCAGCATCAGGCCCTCGGTCATCGGGCGCATCGCCGTCGTCCCGCACGGCAGGACCAGGTACAGCGTCATCCCGGTGAGCGCGAGCGGCACCGGGGCCGCCAGCGTGCGCAGCACCAGGTACGCGAGTACCCCGCCCGCGCAGGTGATCAGCACGCCCGCCGTCCACACCCCCCACGTCACCCCGAGCAGCGCGACGAACGGCGCCAGGACGAGCGGATAGCCGGGCCGCACCTCGAAGATCCGCATGAACCGCTCCGGCATGAACGGCACCGTGTGCCCGGCGGTGTCCCCGGCCGCGAGACGCGCCTCCACCTGACGCCATTCCTGCTCCCGGCACTCCTCGAACACCTGGGGCGCCGGGTCGGGGGCGTGGAAACGCACCACGTCCACGAGCTGCGCGCGGTGGGCCATCGCCGCCTTGCCGGAGCAGTAGTGGTCGATGGTGGCGGCCGCCGCCTCCCGCTTGTCCGCGCCGGTCAGACTCAGCGCGTACGACACGTAGTTCTTGCTGTCGGGGGTGTCGCGGCCCTCCACGGTGGCGAGCTGCATCAGCGCGAACAGGGCGGCCAGCAGCAGCACCCAGGTGCGCGGCCTCACGACGGGGTCAGCAGGTCGCGGCCGGCGGTCTGCGCGGGCACCAGGCCGGGATCGCCCGTGGGCTCCGGCAGCGGCTCGCCCAGCATCACGGCGCGCACCACCCGCTCGGCGGCCCGGCCGTCGTCGTACTCGCAGAACCGCTCCCGGAACGCCGCCCGCAGCCGCGCCGACTCCTCGTCCGCCCAGGTGCCCGACGCGAACAGCCACGCCAGCTCCCGGTAGGAGCGCGTCACATGGCCCGGCGCCTCGGCGGTGACGTCCAGGTACGCGCCCCGGCTCGCGCGGAAGGCGTCCCAGTCGTCGGCGTGCACCACGACCGGCCGGTCCAGCAGGGCGTAGTCGAACATCACGGACGAGTAGTCGGTCACCAGGACGTCCGCCGCGAGCAGCACGTCCTGCACCTCCGGCTCGTCGGTCGCGTCCACCAGCACGCCCCGCCGGTGCAGCTCCGACAGACCGAGTCCGCGGGCCGGTCCGTCGGCGAGCGTGGGGTGCAGCCGGACCACCAGGGTGCGGCCCTCGCCCAGGTCGGCGGCGAACCGGGCCAGGTCGATCCGCTCCACCAGACCGTCCCTGCGGTAGTCCCGGCGGGTCGGCGCGTACAGCACCACCGTGTCGCCCTCCGGGATGCCGAGCCGCTCCCGGGTCGCGCGGGCCCGCTCCTCGTCGCCGCGCACCAGCACGTCGTTGCGCGGGGAGCCCGACCGCAGCGAGGTGAAGTGACAGGGGAAGGCCCGCTCCCACACCAGCTCCGAGTGGCGGTTGGCGACCAGGCCGTAGTCCCAGCGGTCGGCCCGGCGCAGCATCTGCGGCACGTCGAAGTGCAGGCGAGCGCCCGGCTTCTCCAGCAGATCGGCGCCCGCGTACTTCAGCGGGGTGCCGTGGTGGGTGTGGACGTGCACGCTGCCCTGCCGTTTCACCAGCGTGCCCGCCCAGTTGACGTTGTTGACGAAGTACGTGGCCCGCCCGGTCACCCGGCGGTACTCCGGCGTGTCCGGCAGCACGTACGGGGTGCCCGGCGGCAGGGTCGCCGCCCGCTCCTCGTCGGCGACCACCCACACGCCCCGGATGTGCGGGGCGAGTTCGCGGGCCGCGCGGTAGACGGCCGCCGGGTCGCCGAGCATCCCGCGGTGCGAGAAGGCCGAGTACACGGCGAGGTGCGGGTCCAGCGGGCGGCGCGGCAGCGACCGGGCGCGCACCGCCTTCGCGGCCGTCACCGCGCGGACCTGCTGGGCCCGTCGCTGGAGTTCGCGGCCGGTGCGCGTGGCCCGGCGGCGCAGCACGTACCCGGCGTAAGAGCCCAACAGGACCCGCAGTTCGGCGGGGACCCGGGCGCCCGGTGGGCGGTGGGCGTGGAACATCTCGGCCGTGCGGCGGAAGAACTCGGCCCGGTCCGACGGCGGCAGCCGGTCCGGCTTGGACAGGATGTCGAGACAGTGCTCGCCCATCTTGGCGTGCAGGAACGGCCGCCAGTGCCCCAGCGCAGGGCGGGCGTCGACGAACCGGAACACCCGCGCGTACTGCTCGTGCACGTCGAAGTGCTTGCGGCTGGTGGTGGACAGGATGTTCCCCTGGCGGCGCTGCCGGTAGTACAGGCAGATCCGGTCCAGGGTGGCGATGCGCTCCGCGCTGAGCAGCACCGGGAAGGTCCAGGGCGTGTCCTCGTAGTAGCCGGGCGGGAAGGTGAAGCCCTCCCGCTCGACGAAGTCGCGGCGGTAGACCTTGTTCCACACCACCATCAGCAGGTCGAGGATCTCCGGCCGTTCGGCGGCCGTGAAGGTGCTTCCGGCGGCCTCGGACAGCACATGGGCGAGGACGTTGCGGCGCGTGCCGCCCCACCAGTAGGTGCGGGCGTAGTCGAAGACCAGCACGTCCGGGTCGCCGGTCTCGTCGAGCCGGTCCGCGAGGGCGCGCAGCGCTCCCGGGGTGAGGGTGTCGTCACTGTCCAGGAAGAGCAGGTAGTCGCCGGTCGCGTGCGGCATGCCGGCGTTGCGGGCCCGGCCGAGGCCCACGTTCTCCTCCAGGTGCAGCACCCGCACCCGCTCGTCGCGGGCCGCGTAGTCGTCGAGGATCGCCCCGCAGCCGTCGGGGGAGCGGTCGTCGACGGCGATCAGCTCGAGGTCGCGGTACGACTGCGAAAGCACCGAGTCGAGACAGGCGTGCAGATATCCCTGCACGTTGTGGACGGGGACGACGACGGTGAAGCGGGGCACGTCAGCTCCTCACCAGGGTGGCGGCCGCGGGGGCGGGGACACGCTCCGCGAGAGGGATCACGGGCGGCAGGGTCTCGGGCGGCTCGCCGAGCAGCACCCGGCGCACCACCCGCTCGGCGGCCCGGCCGTCGTCGAACGGGCAGAACCGTTCCCGGAACGCCGCCCGCAGCGCCGTCGCCTCCTCGTCCGCGTACGAGCCGTCGCGGAACACCCGCGCCAGCTCCTCGGGCGTCCGCGCGACCCGGCCCGGCGGGGCGGCCATCAGGTCGAAGCAGACGCCCCGCGTCTCCCGGTACACCTCCCAGTCGTCCGCGTACACCACGATCGGGCGGTCCAGGTTGGCGTAGTCGAACATGATCGACGAGTAGTCCGTGACCAGGGCGTCCGCCGCCAGGCACACGTCCTCCGAGGACCGGTGCGCGGATACGTCGATGACTCGGCTGACCCGGCCGCTGCGTTTGCGCCCGCCCCGGTCGTAGAAGTAGTGCGCGCGCAGCAGCACCACCACGTCCTCGCCGGCCGCCTCGCAGAACGCCTCCAGGTCGAGCCCCGGCTCGAACCCGGTGTGGTGGTCGCGGTGCGTCGGCGCGTACAGCACGGCCCGCGCGCCCTCCGGGACGCCCAGCTCGGCGCGGACCCGGGCCACGTCGTCGGCGCCGGCCGTCACGTACACGTCGTTGCGCGGGTAGCCGTACTCCAGCTGCTCGTACGAGCCGGGGAAGGCGCGCTCCCAGACGCGGGTGGAGTGCGGGTTGGAGGAGAGGTTGAAGTCCCAGCGGTCCACGCGTCCCAGCAGTTTGGTGAAGCTGCCGGTGGCGGCCGCCACGACGGGATGGAACGACTGGTCCACGCCCATGGTCTTCAGCGGGGTGCCGTGCTGGGTCTGGAGGTGCACGCTGCCGGGGCGTTTGACCACGCCCTCCGCGAAGTTGGCGTTGTTCACCAGATACGTGGCGCGGGCCAGCAGCTCCCAGGCGCGGTGGCTGCCGAGCACCGCGTACTCCACGCCGTCGGGCACGGTGTGCGCCTGGTCGGCCTCCACCAGGAACACGCCCCGGATGTGCGGGGCGAGTTCGCGGGCCTTGGCGTGGATCGCGGCCGGGTTGCAGGCGTAGCCCCGGCCCCAGTACGCGCAGTACACGGCGAGGTCCGGGTCGAGCGGGCGGCGCAGCTGGAGGCCGTAGTGCAGCCGGGTGCGCAGACCGCTCGGGCGGGGCAGCGCGGCCGCCGCCCGCCCGGCCGCGCGCCGGCGTCGCGCAGCGCGGCGAACGCCTCGTACGACCGGCCGCCAGCAGCCGGTGCTGCACGCCCAGGCTGCCGCCGGCGGCCGGAACCGGCCGGCCGGTGCGTGCGGTACAGGGCGCTCGCCCGGCGGAAGAACTCCCGCCGCCCGGACGGCAGCCGCCGGGGGTGCGCGGCGGTCTTCAGCACGGCCGCGAAGAGCTGCTCGAACAGCGGCCCCGACCGCTCCGACGGCAGCCCCAGCGCGCGGGCCTCGTCCAGCACCCGCTCCGTCTGGTCCAGCAGGTCGTGGTGGTGCGCCCGGGCAGCCGCAGCCGGTCGCCCTGGCGACGCGCCCGGTGCCGCACCAGCACCCGGCGCGACACCGCCACCCGCTCCGCCCGCAGCAGCGCCGCCCGCACCAGCCGACGTCCGTGAACCACCCGGGCGGGAAGGCCAGTTCGTGCTCGGCGACGAAGGCGCGCCGCCAGGCCGCGCTCCACGCGGGCAGCCCCACCCGGTCAGCCGCGGGGCGCGGCGGGGGAAGGCGCCGCCGGGGTCTGCTCCAGCAGCGGTGCGACGGGTCGCGTGACCTCGCCCTCCCACCAGGGGACCCGCTCGTGCTCGCAGGGCAGCACGTCCACCGGGCCGGTCTCCGCGAGCCGCGCGTCCAGCGCCGCCAGCGCGCCCGGCACCAGCACGTCGTCCCCGTCGAGGAACAGCAGATACGTCCCGGTCGCCGCCCGCACGCCCGCGTTGCGCGACCCGCCAGCCCTCGGACGGCGGCGCGTGGACGGGCGCCACCCGGGAGTCCAGCTCGGCGTGCCGGCGGCGACACCGGCCGCCGGTGACCCGCCGCGTCGCAGACCGGGATCAGCTCGAAGTCTCCGAACGACTGGGCGAGGACCGAGTCCAGCGCCTGGCCCAGCGGCCTGCGACCCATGGGACGGGACGATGATGCTGAAGCGGGGCATTCTGCTCTTTCCGTTGACGAGGCGTGACGGCGGCCGCTCAGCGGGCGGCCGCCGCGGGCCGCCCGTCGGACGCCGCGCGGCGGCCGGCCGGGGCGGCCGTGACGAGCCGGGGGACATTGCGTACTCCCAGTAAGGGCAACGACGGGCGGACGGATTGAGTGACGGTCAGAAGACCGCCGGCTGCGGCGGCAGCGACACCACGGGCGTCTCCGGGGCGCTCGCGGCGGCGGGCACCGGGCGGCGGCGCCCCGGCGGGACGGACAGCGGCTCGGCGAACTCCCCGAGCAGCACCGTGCGCACCACCCGCTCGGCGGCGCGCCCGTCGTCGTGCGGGCAGAAGCGGTCCCGGAACGCCGCCCGCAGCCGGGTCGCGCGCGGCCCGCACCAGCGGCCCCCGGCGAAGATCTCGATCAGCTCGTCCTCGCTGTCCGCGACCGCGCCCGGCGGGAAGGTCCACGGGTCGACGTACAGGCCGCGCGCCGCCGCGTACGCCTCCCGGTCCTCGGCGTGCAGCACGATCGGGCGGTCCAGGCCCGCGTAGTCGCACATCAGCGGGGAGAAGTCGGTGACCAGGGCGTCCGAGGCCAGACACAGCGTCATCAGGTCCGGGTGGGCGCTCACGTCCACCACCCGGTCGGAGGCGGCCTCCTGGGGCTCGCCGTCGGGGCGCGGGGCGCGGGACAGGAGCACGAACCGGGGCCCGAGCCGGCGCACCACGCGCTCCAGGTCGAGCGTGCGCACCGGGGAGCGGCGGTAGTCGCGGGGAGCGGGCGCGTACAGGATCGCCACCGCGCCCGCCGGGACGCCCAGACAGTCCCGCAGCACGGCCACGTCCGCCGGGCTCGCCGTGTGGAACCGGTCGGTGCGCGGTCTGCCGTACTCCAGCGTCCGGTAGCGGCCGGGCAGCACCCGCTCGTACGTCAGCGTCGAGTGCAGGTCGCCGGTGACGACGTGGTCCCACTGGTCGACGCCCTCGAGCAGCCGCGCGAAGTCCGTGTCCCGGGCCGCCGCCGGCCGGTCCTGGAGGTCGAGGCCCGCGTACGCCAGCGGAGTGCCGGGCGGCGTGTGCACCAGGATCTGCCCCTTGCGCTTGACCAGGCCGGGCACGAGCGTGCGGTCGGTCACCAGGTACGCGCTGCGGGCCAGCGCCGTCAGATGGGCGGCGGTGCCGGGCACCAGGTGCCGGGTGGCGGCGGGCAGGGTGTGGTGCAGCTCGGGGCGGGTCGCCCAGGCGGTGCGGACGTGCGGGGCGTGGTCGCGGACCGCGGACTCCAGGGCGGCCGGGTCGCCGCCGTAGCCGCCGTCGTCCTCGACGGTGAACAGCACCCGGCGGGAGTCCAGCGGGAGCAGCCGCTGGAGGCGGTAGTGGGCGCCCAGCAGGACGCGGCGCAGCCCGCGCAGCGCACGGCGGCGCAGCCGGCCCGCGCGGCGGCCCAGGGCGGAGGCGAGGCGCAGGGTGCGGTAGGTGCGGTGCAGCCCGAACCGGACCAGCGCGTGCCGCACCCGGGTGCGGGCCGGGACGGGCGCGCCGGGCGTGCGGTGGCGCCGGTACTGGTCGCGGGCCCGGCGCAGGAAGGCGGCGCGCGAGCCGCGCGGCAGCCGGTCCGGGCGGGTGTAGACGGTGAGCAGATGGTCGACCATGCGGCGGAACAGCACCGGCCGCCAGCGCTCCAGGCCGGGGTGCGCGTCGAGGTGGGCGAAGACCCGGTCGTACTGGCCGAAGACCTCGAAGTGCCGCTCGCTGGTGGTGTGCAGGATGCCTCCGGCGCGCCGCTGCCGGTAGTGCACGCACACCCGGTCGAGGGTGGCGATCGTCCCCGCCGTCATCAGCACCGGGTACGTCCACGGGGTGTCCTCGTAGTAGCCGGGCGGGAAGGTGAAGCCCTCCCGCTCGACGAACTCCCGCCGGTACGCCTTGTTCCAGGCCACCGCGAGCAGGCCGAGCAGCCCGGGCCGGTCGGCGAGGGCGAACGGCGCCGGGCCGTGCTGGGCGAGCCGGTCGGCGACCTGGTTGCGCACGGTCTCGCCGGTCCAGTAGGCGCGGGCGTAGTCGTAGACCAGGACGTCGGGGTCGCCGGTCTCCTTCAGCCGGTCGGCGACGGCGAGCAGCGCGTCCGGGGTGAGGGTGTCGTCGCCGTCCAGGAACACCAGGTAGTCGCCGGTCGCGCGGGCCATGCCCGCGTTGCGGGCCGGGCCCAGGCCGACGTTGGCCGGCAGATGCACCGGCCGCACCCGCGGGTCTTGGGCCGCGAACTCGTCGATCACAGCTCCGCAGGCGTCGGGCGAGCAGTCGTCCACGGCGATCAGTTCGAGATCCGGGTACGACTGGGTCAGCACCGACTCCAGGCACTCGCGCAGATACGCCTGAACCTGGTACGCGGGGACAATGACACTGAACCTGGGCAAGGGGCATCCAACGGTCGGTGCGGGCGTTCTGCCCGGCAACGCCCGTTGGCCCGCCTTGGTTACGCAACCGTGCGGCATCCGGGGGAACCGTGTCGCACGAAGGGGCGGACCTCGGCCGGTCCGCCCCCCAACCGCACGTGTGATGTGCCTACTTGACCGCGCCCGCCATCACACCGGACACGAACTGCCGCTGGAACGCGAAGAACACCACCAGCGGCACCACCATCGAGATGAACGCCCCCGGCGCCAGCACGTCGATGTTGTTGCCGAACTGCCGTACCTGCGTCTGCAGGGCGACCGTGATCGGCTGGCTCCCCGAGTCGGTGAAGATCAGCGCGACCAGCATGTCGTTCCACACCCACAGGAACTGGAAGATGCCCAGCGCGGCGATCGCCGGACCGGCCAGCGGCATCACGACCCGTACGAACAGGCGCAGTTCGCCCGCGCCGTCCAGCCGGGCCGCCTCCAGCAGCTCCTTCGGGATCTCCGCGAAGAAGTTCCGCAGCAGGAACACCGCGAACGGCAGACCGAACCCGACGTGGAACACCACCACACCGGTCAGGGAGCCGAAGATGCCCAGCTTGCCGAAGAGTTCGGCGATCGGGATCAGCGCCACCTGCACCGGCACCACCAGCAGCCCCACCACGGCGAGGAACCACCAGTCGCGGCCCGGGAACTCCATCCACGCGAAGGCGTACCCGGCGAGCGCGCCGATCACCACCACCAGCACGGTCGCCGGCACGGTGATGTACACCGTGTTCAGCAGCGAGGCGGTGATGTCGTCGTTCTCCAGCAGGGTCCGGTACGCGCCGAAGGTCAGCTCGGACGGCTCGGTGAACACCGTCCACCAGCCGTCCACCGCCATGTCCTCCGGCGAGCGCAGACTGGCCAGCAGCAGCCCGACCGTCGGCACCAGCCAGAACAGGCCGACCACGATCAGGAAGACGCGGACCGCGCCCCCGCTCACCCGGCCGGCGAGCCGTGAACCCAACGACCGTTCCGCCCGGACCGGCTCGGCGGACCGCACGCCCGCCTTCGTGACGCTTCCGGCGTCCGCGCTCATCGCCGCACCTCCCGCCTCAGCCGCCGTACGTTGAACCACATCACCGGGATCACCAGCAGCAGCAGGAACACCGCGATGGCGCTCGCGACGCCCGGCTGGTCCTCGGAGAAGCCCTTGCGGTACAGCTCCAGCGCGAGGACGTTGGCGTCGTCCTGGGACGAGCCCGGCGCGATGATGAACACCAGGTCGAACACCTTCAGCACGTTGATCATCAGGGTGACGGTGACCACCGCGAGGACCGGCGCGAGCAGCGGCACCGTGACCCGCCGGAACACCTGCCACTCGTTGGCGCCGTCCACCCGGGCGGCCTCCAGCAGCTCACGGGGCATCCCCGCGAGCCCGGCCGCGATCAGCACCATCGCGAACCCCGCCCACATCCAGATGTACGAGCCGATCACGGCCGGGGTGACCAGCGACGGGCCGAGCCAGTCGAGACCGTTGTACGGCTCCTTGAAGTTGCTCGCGGGCAGCCGCAGTTGCGCCCCGTCGGCCTTCGAGGAGAAGGAGAACGCGCCGTCGGCGGCGGCCGTGGCCGTCTCCACCACCTTCCCGTCCTTCACCGCCTCGATCCGCATGCCGGCGTAGCCCAGCTCGGAGGGGTCCACCTGGTTGAGCGTGCCGACGCCCTTGCCGCGGGTGAAGTCCTGCCAGGCGGAGCCGGTGATCCGGTCGTCCTCCGGCTTCGGCGCCGCCGCCGGCTTCGCGTCGTCCGGCATCACGTCCGGGGGGACGCCCACCAGCGGCAGCGTCACCGTGTCACCGGCGCTCACCGTGCCCTTGGTGACGAACGCGCCCCCGCCGGCCGGCTCCAGCGGCGACTCGCGGCCCGGGTGCGCCTTCGGGAAGGCCGAGGACTGGGCGAACGTGTCGTGCACGCCCACCCACACGGCGTTCGCCACGCCCTTGTCCGGGTCCTGGTCGTAGACGAGGCGGAAGATGATGCCCGCCGCCAGCATGGAGATGGCCATCGGCATGAAGACGACCAGCTTGAACGCCGTGCCCCAGCGCACCCGTTCGGTGAGCACCGCGAAGATCAGACCGAGCGCGGTCGCCACCGTCGGGGCGAACACCACCCAGATGATGTTGTTCTTCAGCGCCGTGCGGATGCCGTCGTCGGTGAACAGCGCCCGGTAGTTGTCGAACCCGGCGAAGGAGTCGCCGGACTGGTCGTAGAAGCTGCGGATGACCGAGTACCCGATCGGGTAGACCACGAGCGCCCCGAGCAGCACCAGGGCGGGCAGCAGGAACAGCGCCGCCACGGCCTTGCGGGTGCCGGTGACGCTCTTGCGTGACCTGGGGGCGGCAGGGGCCGTCTTCGCGGCCCCCGCCGCCGTGTCCGCCGCCATCGCCGGTCAGTTCCCGTACGCCGCGGCCGCGTCGGCCTCCAGCTTCGCCTGTGTGCCCGCCACGTCCGACGGGTTCTTCAGGAAGTCCTGCAGCGCCTTCCACTCGCCCTTGCCGGGCGTGCCGCCGAAGGCCTGCGGGGCCTGGTCGGACATGTCGAAGCGGAAGTCGTCGCCGGCGTCGATCAGCGCCTTGGCCATCTTCTGCTGGACCTCGTTCGGGTACGCCGACTGCGGCACGTTCTTGTTCGGCGAGAGGTACCCGCCCAGCTTCGCCTGGACGGCCGCCGCGTCCGGGGAGGCGAGGAACGTCACCAGCGCCTGCGCCGCCTCGGAGTCCTCCAGGATCACCGCCGCGTCGCCGCCGGACACCACGGGCGGGGTGTCGCCGACCGCCGGGAACGGGAACACCTTCGCGTCGGTGCCCACCTCCGCCTTGGTCTCGCCGATGTTCACCTGCACGAAGTCGCCCTCGTAGACCATGCCGGCCTTGGGCTGGTCGCCGCCGGTGAAGGTCTGCGTCACGGACGCCGGGAACTCCGTCTGCAGCGCGCCGTTCGGGCCGCCCGCGAGGTAGTCCTTCTTGCCCCAGACTGCCGCGAGGGTGGTCAGCGCCTCCTTGACGGACGGGTCCGTCCACTTGATCTCGTGCTTCGCGAGCTGGTCGTACTTCTCCGGGCCCGCCTGCGAGAGGTAGATGTTCTCGAACCAGTCGGTGAGGGTCCAGCCGTCGGCCCCGCCGACGGAGAACGGGGTGACGCCGGAGTCGTAGACCATCTGCGCGGTGTTCAGCAGCTCGTCCCACGTCTTCGGCTCGGACGCGCCCGCGTTCTCGAAGACCTGGGCGTTGTACCAGATCAGCGACTTGTTCGCGGCCTTGTAGTAGACGCCGTACTGCTTGCCGTCGACCTTGCCGATGTCCTGCCAGCCCTGCGAGTAGTTCTTCGTCAGCTCCTTGGTGGCATCCGGGCCGAGCGGCTTGGCCCAGTTCTTCTCCACGGCCTGCTTGATTGCACCGGGCTGCGGCAGCATGGCCACGTCCGGCGGGGCGCCGCCCGCGATCTTCGAACCGAGGAAGTTGATGATCGGGTCCTGGGCGGGGACGAAGGTCACCTTGGCGCCGGTGCGCTTCTCGAACTCCGCGAGGACCTGCTTGAAGTTCTTCTGCTCCGCACCGGTCCACACGGCCGCGACCTCCAGGGTCTGGCCGTCCAGCTTCGGCAGGGTGACGGTGGTTCCGGTGTCGCCGGACGCCTTGCCCTTGTCGTCGCCGCCATCGCCGTCGCCGTCGCCTCCGCAGGCGGTGAGGGAGACCGCGAGCACGCCCGCGGCCAGTGCCGCGGCGGCTCTGACGGCCCGTCGGGAGGGGCCGGCCGGCCCGTGCGGCCCGGCCGTCCCGCGTATCCGGAAGTTCCTGCTCGTCCTGCGCATCACTGCCCCGTTCCCGTACTCCGTCGTACTTGGCCGAACGTTCGAGCGCTGTTCCGTGCGGTCTGGTCTACGCCGGGTGGGAGGGGGTGGCAAGAGCGCGTCCCGTGTCAACTCGGCGATCGTGATGCCGTCGTGACCGGGGGTCACATGGCGGCGCGGGTCCGCCTGCGGGCGGTCGGTGGCTGGTCGCGCAGTTCCCCGCGCCCCTATGGCGTCCTTCCGACCCCGCTGCTGCGGGCTGGCTGCCGCCGCCGCTGCGGGCAGTCGTGCCTCTCCCAGTGCCTTAAGGGTCTGGGAGGTGCCCCCAGGGCGGCACGGGGGTGCAGCGGCACCCTTTCGACGCCGGGTGCGGGCAGTTCGTGGCTGGGCGCGCAGTTCCTCGCGCCCCTGGGGGCGTTTCGCAGCGGCCCGTTGACAGCACTCCGCCCCTGCCGGCGGGCGCGCCGCCGCCCGCCCTGGCTGCGGGCAGTTCGTGGCTGGTCGCGCAGTTCCCCGCGCCCCTTGAGGGTGTTTTCGGTGCGGCCGGCGGTATGGGCCCCGCGTCGGGGGAGCACGCCGGCCGGTGCGGGTCGTCCGTGGCTGGGCGCGCAGTTCCTCGCGCCCCTGGGGGCGTTTCGCAGCGGCCCGTTGACAGCACTCCGCCCCTGCCGGCGGGCGCGCAGTTCCCCGCGGCCCTGGGGGTGTTTTCGGCGCGGCCGTTTACAGGAGTGACGGCACCCTTGGTGATGCCACCTGGCGGGCCGCCCTGTCCAGGGCGCTGGCGAGGAGGGCGAGGTCCGTGGGGCCGTTGCCCAGCTCGCGGACCTGACGCCGTGCCGGCGGATCACCCATCCGGTGCCATTCGAGCGGCACCACCGTCGGCCGCAGCGTGGCCGTCCGCGGGATCCGCCCCGTCACCCGGCCCCCCTGGAACTCCGTCCCCCGCCCGTCCGGCAGGACCAGCCGCCCCCGCCCCGGCGCCGGATCGTCAGGCCCCCGCCCCACGACCACCGCGTCCAGCGCCACCCGCAGCGACGCCTGCTTCACCGGCTCGGACTGCGCCGTCCGCGGACACGGCGCGGTCGCGGTGACCAGGTGCACCCCCAGCCGCTCACCGTCCCGCGCCACCGCCTCCAGCGCCCGCATCACCGACCCCGCGGCCGGCCGCCCCGGCGCGCCGAGCGCGGGGGAGACCAGCTGGTCGAGGTCGTCCACGACGACCACGAGCCGAGGCAGCGCAGGCGCCGCCTGCGTCTTCCTCCGGTCCGCGCCCGGCCGCAGCCGCACCGTCGCACTGGGCGGCGAGTCGAGATCCCCGTTCCCGCCGGTCCCGCCGCCCCCGGCGGTCCGCTGCGCCACCATCCGGTCCGCCAGCTCCCGCCCCGTGTGCCACTCGGCGAAGTCCGACCGCCCCAGCAGCTCCGCCCGCCGCTTCAGCTCGGCGCTCAGCGACTGCGCGAACTCCCGCATCCGCACCGGGTCGTCGGCGCTCAGATGGGTGGAGACATGCGGCACGTCCGTGCACACCCGCAGGCCCTCACCGGCCCCGGAGCGCCCGTCGACCAGGACGATCCCCAGCCGGTCCGGCCGCTCGGCCGCGGCCAGCGAGGCGACGACCGCCCGCAGCAGCTCCGTACGGCCGCTGCCCGACGGGCCCTCCACCAGCAGGTGCGGCCCGTCGGCGGCGAGATCGGCGGTGACCGGCCCGCGTGGACCGGCTCCCAGGACGGCGGTCGCGCGACCGCCGAGCGCACCCGTGTCGTCGGCCGCGTCGGCCCAGCGGGCCATCAGCGACGCCGGCGTGGCCCGGGCCAGGCCCAGTTCGTCGAGGAGCCGCGCCGACGGAGGCAGCGGCGCCGACACGCGCGGGTGCGGCCCGGCCGCGGGCCCGTCGGGCCGCAACGGCGCGAGCGCCCGCGCGAACCGCTCCGCCCAGGCCGCGGACACCGCGTCCACGGCGGCGAGCGTGCCGTGCCCGACCGGGCCCGGCGGGGAGCCGTCGCCGGTCCGCGCCACCCGCAGCAGCCGCAGCGCGGTCGCCACGTCCCCGCTGAGCAGCGCGACCGCCCCGCAGTCACGGAACGCGGGCGCCACCGCGCAGGCCGCCTCGTACGTCTCCGTCACCGGGGACGCGGGCGAGGCGGCGGGCGTCTCGGCGAGGCACAGCAGATGGACGCCGGCGCGCGGCCCCTCGACCGCCAGCCGCGCCACGGCGTCCCGCACGTCGGCGCCGCCCGGGTCGCCGTCCACCACGACCACCGTGTACGGCCCGGCGCCGTCCGGGGCGCCCGCGTGGTCGTGGTCGGCGAGGCGGCGCAGCAGTTCGTCGGCGCGGGCCGCGGCCTGCTCCCGGTCGTGGGCGAGGAGCAGCCGGCAGTCCTGGCCGTGCCCGGGCCGCAGATGCGGCAGCCAGCCCAGCCAGGACCACTCGGCGGTGCGCTCGTCCGACGGACGGGACGGGTCCGCGGCGATCAGGACGATCTCCAGCGTGTCGGGGAGTGCAGCGCGGCGAGCTGGGCGAGCGCCGCGCGGGCCAGCCCGGCCAGCCGCTCGCGCGGTCCGGCCAGCCCCAGCGCGCCGACCTCGCGCAGCCCCACGGTCACGGGGACGACGGGCAGCAGCCCGGAGCCGTCCGGCGCGGGCCGGTCCGCGGTGCCGAGCCGCACCGCGAGCGCCTCGGGGTGGTCAGGGCCGCGCTCCCACAGCCGGGGGCCGGGACCGAGCGCGGTCAGCAGCAGGGTGGCCGGGTCCGGCCAGGTCTCGGGCTGGGCGGGGCCGGCGGGCGCGGGGGCGTACGCCGCTGCCCGCGACGGGTCGTCGAGGAGGGCGGCATCGGCGTCCCGTTCGGTCCGCCCGCCGGTGAGCCGCCGCGCCCAGGCGCCGATCCCGCCCCGCCTGCGCGCCCGCGCCGGCTCGGGGACGTCGGTGCCCCGTACGGGGGTGCCCTTGCGGGTGCCGTCGGGGGCGTCGGAGGTCTGCGCGGCGGTGGCGTCGGCGTACCGCCCGTCACGGGCGTCGCCGGTGGTGCGTCCGGTGGGGCCGACGGGCGGTGTCCCGGGGTGCGCGGTGGGCGCCTCGTCCCGCGTCTGGCCGTGCACGGGGCCGGCGTACAGACCGTGTGCCGGCCCCCGGCCCGCGTGCGTCTCGTCGGCCGGGGCGGGCCGGGACACCCGCCGCCCCTGGGGCATCCGGGGCACGTCACCCTGGGCGGCGATCCGTACGGCGCGCTGCCCGGGCGCCCCGTCGCCGCGCCGCTCGGCCGCCGGGGGGCCGCTCTGCTCCGGCACATGGGAGATGGGGCCCGACGGAGGAGCCTCGGCGCGGCCGGGCGTGGCCCGGTCCGCGGAGCCGTAGGCGTGGTGGGTCGGGGCGCGCGGTCCCTCGGGGGCGCTGAGGGGACCTCCTGGCGCTCCCACGGCGTCGCGGGCGGCCTCCCCCGTGCGCGGCCCCGGCACCCGTACGTGCCCCTCGCCGTCCGGGGTGGTCGCCGTACGGGCGGACGGGCCCTCCGCCGGGGTCAGCCGCAGGGCGGACTCGCCGATGCGCAGCAGCGCGCCCGGGGTGAGCCGGACCGGGCGGGCGCCGACGGGGCGGCCGTCCAGCGTGGTGCCGTTGGTGGAGCCGAGGTCGGCGACCGAGACGCGGCCGTCCGCGCCGACCGTCACCGCGCAGTGCAGCCGGGAGACGTCCGGGTCGTCCAGCGGCACGTCGGCGTCGGCCGAGCGTCCTATGCGGATCTCCCCGCCGTGCAGCAGATGCACCCCGCCCGCGTCGGGCCCGGCGACCACGTGCAGCCGGGTGGGGGCGGTGTCCAGCTCCGGGTGCGGCTCGGGCTCGCCCGGGGCGCCCACCGCCAGCACCGCGCCGTCGATCAGCGGCGGCTCGCCCAGCGTGCAGCGCTGGGCGTCGAGACGCTGGTCACCCGCGTACAGCACGGGCGCGCCCGTGGAGCCGGAGGAGTCGCCGCCGGAAACCGCCGAGGCGAGCGCGGAGGCGACCGCGGCGAGAGCCGTGCCCGCGGGCGCCGTGACCAGCACGTCGCAGCTCACGGCCCGCTCCCGGACGGGGGAGGTGGGGCCCAGCGGGTCTACGACGGTCAGCCGGATCTGCATCGCCGTCAGCGGTCCCTTCTGCGCGGGCGCCCGCGACACCGGAGGGACGAAGCCACCCCGCGGTCCCCCTCCGCGGACGTCCCCCACCGCCACACGCGCACGGTACGGCCAGTACTGCCCGCATCCTCGCACCTGTCACGGACAGTGCGCCCGCCTCCGGGCATCAAATGATCTTGATTGGTCGGCTCTGCCCGTAAAAATGCCTGACCAGTGATGCACGGATGATCGTTCCGCGCCGACTTGAGATCGGTCACGTCCGGCCCGCGGCAACCAACGGACAGAGTCGGGCGTCTTTCCGGCAGACTCCGCACACGCGGAGTCCGCGGACAATTCAGCGGAACCGTCGAAACCGTCGAACAGGAACGGGACCCGGTGCGTAAGACCCAGCACAGGGCGGCGCGGAAGTCGGCCGGCCGGTATCCCGTGCGGCGGCACTACAGTGGGTCGGAACATTCCGCAGCAGGGTGGACCACGGTGTACGCCAGCCAGCAAGCAGCAGGGAGCGCATGACGTGCGGCCGGTAGGGAGCAAGTACCTGCTCGAGGAGCCGCTCGGACGCGGCGCCACGGGCACCGTCTGGCGTGCGCGCCAGCGGGAGACCGCGGGCGCCGAGGCGGCCGTGCCGGGCCAGCCCGGCGAGACCGTCGCGATCAAGGTCCTCAAGGAGGAGCTCGCGAGCGACGCCGATGTGGTGATGCGCTTCCTGCGGGAGCGCTCGGTGCTGCTCCGGCTGACCCATCCCAACATCGTCCGGGTCCGCGACCTGGTGGTCGAGGGCGACCTGCTGGCGCTGGTCATGGACCTCATCGACGGCCCCGACCTGCACCGCTATCTGCGGGAGAACGGCCCCCTCACCCCCGTCGCCGCGGCCCTGCTGACCGCGCAGATCGCCGACGCGCTCGGCGCCAGCCACGCCGACGGCGTGGTCCACCGCGACCTCAAGCCCGCCAACGTCCTGCTCAAGCAGCAGGGCGACGAGCTGCACCCGATGCTCACCGACTTCGGCATCGCGCGCCTCGCCGACTCCCCGGGCCTGACCCGCACCCAGGAGTTCGTCGGCACGCCGGCGTACATCGCGCCCGAGTCCGCCGAGGGCCGCCCGCAGACCTCCGCCGTCGACATCTACGGCGCAGGCATCCTGCTGTACGAGCTGGTCACCGGCCGTCCGCCGTTCTCCGGCGCGTCCGCCCTGGAGGTGCTGCACCAGCACCTGAGCGCCGAGCCGCGCCGCCCGTCCACCGTGCCCGACCCGCTGTGGACGGTCATCGAGCGCTGTCTGCGCAAGAACCCCGAGGAGCGGCCCAGCGCCGAGAACCTGGCGCGCGGTCTGCGGGTCGTCGCCGAGGGCATCGGCGTGCACGCGAACTCCGGCCAGATCTCCGCCGCGGAGAACGTCGGCGTGCTCCTCGCCCCCGACCTCGCGCCCGCGCGGGTCCCCGGCGAGCCGTCCGCCCCGGGCGCCTCCGACCCCACGCAGGTGCTGCCGCAGAACCCGAACGGCGCATACGACCCCAACGCCGCGACCAGCGTCCTGCCGCAGACCGGCCCGGCCGGCCCCACGGCCGTGATGCCCCCGGTGCCGCCCGGACAGCCCGGCGGCGGCCCCGAGGACCCGCACCCCTGGCAGAACCAGCTTCGCGCGGCCCGCGACCGCAACGAGCAGACCCAGGTCCAGTACCTGGACCCCAGCCAGGACCCGCTGCGCCGCCGCCCCCAGCGGCAGGTGTCCCGGCAGCCCCAGCAGCCGCCGCAGCACCACCCCCAGCAGCAGCCCGGCCCCGGGTACGGCTACCCGCAGCAGCCCCAGCCGCAGCAGTACGCCCCGCCGCCGGAGCGCCAGCGCCGCCAGGCGCCCCAGCCGCCGCAGCGGTACGCGCCCCCGCCGGAGCCGCAGCGGCCCGCGCGGGAGCCGCGGCAGCGCAGCGCCAACCCGATGCGCATCCCCGGCCTCGGCTGCCTCAAGGGATGCCTGTTCACGCTGCTCATCCTGTTCGTGGCGAGCTGGCTCATCTGGGAGCTGAGCCCGCTCCAGGACTGGATCGGCACGGGCAAGGGCTACTGGGACCAGCTCAGCGACTGGTTCGGCTCGATCACGGGCTGGATCGAAAACCTCGGCGGCCCCTCGGAACCCACGAACTAGGCTTGTTTGCCGCTTTGTCGACATCTGGGGGCCGATTTCCGGGTCTCCGGTGAAGGTCACCTGTCCGGACGCGTAGCTTTGGCGACAACACGCGTCGGTAGGAGCAGTCTTGGCACGGAGAATCGGCAGCCGGTACACCGCCCATCAGATCCTCGGGCGGGGCAGCGCCGGCACGGTGTGGCTGGGCGAGGGCCCCGAGGGGCCCGTCGCCATCAAGCTGCTGCGTGAGGATCTCTCCTCGGACCAGGAGCTCGTCGGCCGCTTCGTGCAGGAGCGGACGGCGCTGCTCGGTCTGGAGCATCCGCACGTGGTGTCCGTGCGGGACCTGGTCGTCGACGGCAACGACCTCGCGCTGGTCATGGACCTCGTCCGGGGCACCGACCTGCGCACCCGTCTCGACCGGGAGCGCAGGCTCGCCCCGGAGGCCGCGGTGGCGATCGCCGCGGACGTCGCGGACGGCCTGGCGGCGGCGCACGCGGCCGGGGTCGTCCACCGCGACGTCAAGCCGGAGAACGTCCTGCTGGACATGCAGGGCCCGCTCGGCCCCGGCGGCTCGCACCGAGCCCTACTGACCGACTTCGGCGTGGCGAAACTCATCGACACCCCGCGCCGCACCCGCGCGTCGAAGATCATCGGCACGCCGGACTACCTGGCCCCGGAGATCGTCGAGGGCCTCCCGCCGCGCGCCGCCGTCGACATCTACGCCCTCGCCACGGTCCTCTACGAGCTGCTCGCGGGCTTCACCCCGTTCGGCGGCGGCCACCCGGGCGCGGTGCTGCGCCGGCACGTCACCGAGTCGGTGGTGCCGCTGCCCGGCATCCCGGACGAGCTGTGGCAGCTGCTGGTCCAGTGCCTAGCCAAGGCCCCCGCCTCCCGTCTGCGCGCCTCCGAGCTGGCCGCCCGGCTGCGGGAGCTGCTGCCCCTGCTGGCCGGGATGCCGCCGCTGGACGTGGACGAGCCGGACACCGGCGACGCCGAGGAGACCGCCGAGGAACTCTCCGGCGCCGCCCCCGCCGCCGGACAGCCGGTACGCCGCCGGGGCGCGGTCCCCCTGGTGCCGGGCGCCCGGCCCTCCGACTCCAACCGCGACACGCACACGTCGATGCGGGTCCCCGCGCCCGACGAACTGGCCGGCGGAGCCCACGGCACGGCCCGCGCCCCCCGCGCCGCAGGCGCCCCCCGCCCCGGCTCGGCCCGCAACAGAGCGGTGACACGCCGCCGCCGCCTCACCCTGGCCGTGGCGGCCACCCTCCTCGCGGCAGGAGGCGTGGCCACCTGGCTGGCCACCTCCGACGACACCCCACCCCTACCCCCGGACATGGAGAACTCGGCCCCGGCGACCCCGTGAGCCGCGCCCCGTAGGGGCGCGGGGAACTGCGCGACGGGTGCCCGGGGGCGGAGCCCCCGAGACCGCGCACGGGGGCGCGGGGGACTGGCGATGGGGGTCTGGGGGCGAACCTTCCAGGAACGCGAGGGAGGCTTGCGGCACCCGGCAGGCCACGGTGGGACAGCCCCTTCAGGGGCGCGGGGAACTGCGCGACGGGTGCCTGGGGGCGGGGCCCCGAAGCCGCCCACGGGGGCGCGGGGGACTGGCGATGGGGCTCTGGGGGCGAACCTTCCAGGAACGCGAGGGAGGCTTGCGGCACCCGGCAGGCCACGGCGGGGCAGCCCCTTCAGGGGCGCGGGGAACTGCGCGACGGGGGCCTGGGGGCGGGGCCCCGAGACCGCGCACGGGGGTGCCGGGGGACTGGCGATGGGGGTCTGGGGGCGAACCCTCCAGGAACGCGAGGGAGACCTGCGACACCCGGCAGGCCACGGTGGGACAGCCCCTTCAGGGGCGCGGGGAACTGCGCGAACGGGGGCCCGGGGGCGGAGCCCCCGAAGCCGCCCACAGGGGCGCGGGGAACTGCGCAAAACGGGGTTCAGGGGCGCAGCCCTTGGACGAGGGGGAGGGAGCCGGGCGCCCCCGCCCGGCATGGCCCACGGCGGGAAGCCGTTACGCTGGAGGGCGTGGCAGTCGTCGACGTATCCGAAGAGCTCAAGTCCCTCTCCTCCACCATGGAGTCCATCGAGGCCGTCCTGGACCTCGACAAGATGAGGGCAGACATCGCCGTGCTCGAGGAGCAGGCGGCCGCGCCGTCCCTCTGGGACAACCCGGACGAGGCGCAGAAGATCACCAGCAAGCTGTCCCACCTCCAGGCGGAGGTCAGGAAGGCCGAGGCCCTGCGCTCGCGGATCGACGATCTCGCCGTGCTGTTCGAGATGGCCGAGGAGGAGGACGACCCGGACACCCGCGCGGAGGCCGAGTCGGAGCTCGTCTCGGTCAGGAAGGCGCTGGACGAGATGGAGGTCCGCACCCTCCTCAGCGGCGAGTACGACTCCCGTGAGGCGCTGATCAACATCCGCGCCGAGGCCGGCGGCGTGGACGCCGCCGACTTCGCCGAGAAGCTCCAGCGCATGTACCTGCGCTGGGCCGAGCAGCGCGGCTACAAGACGGAGCTGATCGAGACCTCGTACGCGGAGGAGGCCGGCATCAAGTCGACCACCTTCGCCGTGCACGCGCCGTACGCCTACGGCACCCTCTCCGTCGAGCAGGGCACCCACCGCCTGGTGCGCATCTCGCCCTTCGACAACCAGGGCCGCCGCCAGACGTCCTTCGCGGGCGTCGAGGTGCTGCCCGTCGTCGAGCAGTCCGACCACGTCGACATCGACGAGTCCGAGCTGCGCATCGACGTCTACCGTTCCTCGGGCCCCGGCGGCCAGGGCGTGAACACCACGGACTCCGCGGTCCGCATCACGCACCTCCCCACCGGCATCGTGGTCTCCTGCCAGAACGAGCGCTCGCAGATCCAGAACAAGGCCACGGCGATGAACGTCCTCCAGGCCAAGCTGCTGGAGCGGCGGCGCCAGGAGGAACAGGCCAAGATGGACGCCCTCAAGGGCGACGGCGGCAACTCCTGGGGCAACCAGATGCGTTCGTACGTGCTGCACCCGTACCAGATGGTCAAGGACCTGCGCACGGAGTTCGAGGTGGGCAACCCGGAGGCCGTGTTCAACGGCGAGATCGACGGGTTCCTCGAGGCCGGAATTCGCTGGCGCAAGCAGCAGGAGAAGTAAGACCCCTCCCGCACACCGATTTGTCGACAAGCCAACTGCCGCTGATACAGCGGCAGTTGGCTTGTCGTGTCGGGGATGTCCGGGATTTACATCACACTCACAGCTTCCGTGTGCGGCAAAGCGTGCGGAGCCGGACATCTCGTACGCAACGCCCTTGACGTTCTTTTGGAAAGTGGGAAGGGTGGCGCGTGGCATGCGCATTTCTGGGGCGCATGTGAACCGGGGGGCGTTTCACCACAGTTACCTCCGTTGATCACGGCCCCGGGCGCCGCCTCACTGACGATGAGCTACTGGGGGTAGCAACCACATGACCAAGAAGACGCGGATCCGTGTCGCTCGTATCGCGGCCGGTGCCGTGATAGCGGCCGGCGCCTCGCTCACGGCGGCCGGCGCCGCCTCCGCCCTGGAGATCGGCGTGAGCGCCGAGGCGAACGACGCGGGCCTCGGCCTGGGCGTCAGCCTGAGCGCCGGCGACGAGGACCCGGGCGACGAGCCTGGCGACGACGACGAGACGGACCCGGGCTGCGGCATCGGCACGAGCCCGGACTGCCCGGAGGAGCCCGGCGAAGAGCCGTCCACCCCGGAGGAGCCCACCACCCCGGAGGAGCCCACCATCCCGGAGGAGCCCACCGAGGAGCCCACCACCCCGGGTGAGCCCACCGAGGAGCCCACCGAGGCGCCCTCCGAGTCCGCCCCCGGCGGCGGCCTCGACCCCGACGGCGGCGCCTCCCCGCAGGAGGAGGGCTCCTCCTCCCTGACCGACACCGGCGAGGAGGCCCCGGCGGCCTCGGCGCAGGGCAACGGCAAGGAGCTGGCCGAGACCGGCGCCGCCGAGACCACCTTCCTGGTGATCGGCGCCGCCACGATGATCGCCGGCGGTATCGGCTTCCGGGTGCTCCCGCGCCTGATGGCCGGCCGCGGCGGCGCCGCCGCCTGACGGTGGCCGCGCGCGTACGCACCGTACGCACGACATGACACAAGGGCCCGGAGCGCCGCCGCGCTCCGGGCCCTCGCCGTGTCTGTGGGACTTGTGGGGCTTCTGGCCGTCCTGGTCAGACGGTCTGGTGGGCGAGCAGTGCCACCGCCGCCACCAGGACCGCCAGCAGGACGATCAGGGTCATCGGGGTCAGCCCCGCGAAGAAGTTCTCCTGCTGCATCCGCTCGCGGTTCGCACGGCACACGGGGCACCGGCCCTCGCTCACGGGCGCGGCGCAGTTCGCGCACACCAGCCGGTCGTACGTCATGCGCTCGCCCTCCTCGCGCCGATCTCTGGGGTTCAACGCCCACCACCGCGTGAACGTTCCCCTTCCACTGTGCCAGGTTCCCGCGGAAGCTGCGCCGGGTCGCTCACGGAGAGGGTGGTTCATGAGGATGCGCGCCCGCGGCGCCGTTGGGGTTGCTCGCGCCCACGCGGCGGAGCCGCACATGTCACAGCCCCGCGCCCCTGGGGGTGCTGCCCTTGTCCGGCACCGGAACAAAGGGCGCATCTCTTCCACAACCCCCTCCGGTGACTGCGCTCGGCTCCCCGGGTCGCGTATGGTCACGCTCATCTACCCCCGGCTACCCGTGGTGCATCCGTGATCCGATTCGACAACGTGTCCAAGGTCTACCCCAAGCAGACCCGCCCAGCCCTCCGGGACGTCTCCCTGGAGGTCGAGAAGGGCGAGTTCGTGTTCCTCGTCGGGTCCTCCGGCTCCGGTAAGTCCACCTTCCTGCGGCTCGTCCTGCGCGAGGAACGGGCCAGCCACGGGCAGGTGCACGTCCTCGGCAAGGATCTCGCCCGCGTCTCCAACTGGAAGGTGCCGCAGATCCGGCGGCAGCTGGGGACCGTGTTCCAGGACTTCCGCCTGCTGCCGAACAAGACGGTCGGTGAGAACGTGGCCTTCGCGCAGGAGGTCATCGGCAAGTCGCGCGGCGAGATCCGCAAGTCCGTGCCGCAGGTGCTCGACCTGGTCGGGCTCGGCGGCAAGGAGGACCGCATGCCGGGCGAGCTGTCCGGCGGTGAGCAGCAGCGCGTCGCCATCGCGCGGGCCTTCGTCAACCGGCCCAAGCTGCTCATCTGCGACGAGCCCACCGGCAACCTCGACCCGCAGACCTCCGTCGGCATCATGAAGCTGCTCGACCGGATCAACCGGACGGGCACCACCGTGGTGATGGCGACGCACGACCAGAACATCGTGGACCAGATGCGCAAGCGCGTCATCGAGCTGGAGAAGGGCCGCCTCGTGCGCGACCAGGCACGCGGCGTCTACGGCTACCAGCACTGACGCTCCACGGAAAGGCTTGATCAGACGCCATGCGCGCCCAGTTCGTCCTGTCGGAGATCGGCGTCGGTCTCCGCCGCAACCTGACGATGACCTTCGCGGTCGTCGTCTCCGTCGCCCTGTCGCTCGCCCTGTTCGGCGGGTCGCTCCTGATGAGCGACCAGGTGAGCACGATGAAGGGCTACTGGTACGACAAGGTCAACGTCTCCATCTTCCTGTGCAACAAGTCCGACGCCGAGTCCGACCCCAACTGCGCCAAGGGCGCGGTGACCGACGACCAGAAGGGCCAGATCAAGGCCGACCTGGAGAAGATGTCGGTCGTCGACACGGTGACGTACGAGTCGCAGGACGAGGCGTACAAGCACTACAAGGAGCAGTTCGGCGACTCGCCGCTGGCCAGCTCCCTCACCCCGGACCAGATGCAGGAGTCGTACCGCATCAAGCTGAAGGACCCGGAGAAGTACCAGGTCATCGCGACCGCCTTCGACGGGCGGGACGGGGTGCAGTCCGTGCAGGACCAGAAGGGCCTGCTGGACAACCTCTTCGGCCTGCTGGAGGGCATGAACATCGCCGCCCTCGCCATGATGGCGCTGATGCTGGTCGTCGCCCTGATGCTGATCGTGAACACCGTCCGGGTGTCCGCCTTCAGCCGCCGGCGCGAGACCGGGATCATGCGCCTGGTGGGCGCCTCCGGCTTCTACATCCAGGCGCCGTTCATCATGGAGGCCGCGGTCGCCGGACTGATCGGCGGCACCCTCGCGTGCGCCTTCCTGCTCCTGGCGCGGTACTTCATCATCGACCACGGGCTCGCCCTGTCGGAGAAGCTGAGCCTGATCAACTTCATCGGCTGGGACGCCGTCCTGACGAAACTTCCGCTCATCCTGGCGACCAGCCTGCTGATGCCGGCGCTGGCCGCGTTCTTCGCGCTGCGCAAGTATCTGAAGGTGTGACTCTTGCCAACCGGGGCGCGCGGCCAACAGGCCGTGCGCCCCTTCGCGTTGTCCTAGACTCACCGGCATGTCAGGTCGTGACCCGTTCTGTCGGCCCCGCAGCGTCCGCCGCGGCGCCGCCCTGACCTTGGTCTTCGCGAGCGTGCTCGTCGCCGGCGCGGCCACGGGCAGCCTTCCCGGCACCGACCGCGGGGACGCCGCGGACGGCGCCGCGCAGGCCGCTCCCGTCGGCCACCACGCCGAGGTCGCCCGGGCAGCCGAGGAGGCCGCCGCCCACGGCGGGTCCCCGCTGGAGGCCGCGGAGCGCGCGGTCAGCCGCAGCGGAGACCGCTGGGGCGCCGTGTACTCACGCGGCGAGTACGAGAAGTTCGAGGCCACCCTCGACGGCGCCTACACCGGCGTCGGCCTGTGGGCCCGCGAGCGGGACGGGCGTATCGAGGTGAGCAGGGTCGGCAGCGGCACGCCCGCCGCCGAGGCCGGCATCCGCGCGGGCGACCGGCTGCGCAGCGTCGACGGCAAGAAGGTCGACGGGCGGCCCGTCACCGAGGTCGTCTCGCTGCTGCGCGGCGACAGGGCGGGCAAGAGCGCCGGCAGCACCGTGCGCCTCGGCCTGGAGCGCGGCTCCCGCTCGTGGAGCGAGACCGTGCGGCGCGCCCGGCTCTCCCGGGAGCCGGTCACCGTCCGCTCCCTCGCCTCCGGCGTCACCGTCGTCCAGGTGTCCGCCTTCACCAAGGGCTCCGGCCGGCGGGTCGGCGCCGCCGTGCGCGAGGCGCCGAAGGGGTCCGGCATCGTCCTCGACCTGCGGGGCAACCCGGGCGGCCTGGTCGCCGAGGCGGTCACCGCCGCCTCCGCCTTCCTCGACGGCGGCCTGGTCGCCACCTACGACGTCTCGGGCGAGCAGCGCGCCCTGCACGCCGAGCCCGGCGGCGACACCAAGAGACCCCTGGTCGCGCTGGTCGACGCGGGGACGATGAGCGCGGCCGAGCTCCTCACCGGCGCCCTCCAGGACCGCGGACGGGCGGTCGTCGTGGGCTCCCGCACCTTCGGCAAGGGCTCGGTGCAGATGCCGACCGAGCTGCCCGACGGCTCCGTCGCCGAGCTCACCGTCGGCCACTACCGCACCCCCTCCGGCCGCGGCGTCGACGGCCGCGGCATCACCCCCGACCTCGAGGCGGGCGGACAGGCGCTGGAGCGCGCCGAGACGGTCGTCAGCGGACTCGGCAGGTGAGCCGCCCCCGGTAATCGGCTTCCCCGGGACCCCCTCCGTAGTGCGAAAATGGGCGGCACTATGGCTAAGGAAAAAGGGCGCAAGCTGATCGCGCAGAACAAGAAGGCGCGCCACGACTACCTCATCATCGACACCTACGAGGCGGGCCTGGTGCTCACCGGGACCGAGGTGAAGTCGCTGCGCCAGGGCCGGGCGTCGCTGGTGGACGGCTTCGTCCAGCTCACCGACCACGAGGCGTGGCTGCACAACGTGCACGTCCCGGAGTACAGCCAGGGCACCTGGACCAACCACAGCGCCCGGCGCAAGCGGAAGCTGCTGCTGCACCGCGAGGAGATCGACAAGCTGGAGGCCAAGTCCCAGGAGACCGGCCACACCATCGTGCCGCTCTCCCTGTACTTCAAGGACGGCCGGGCGAAGGTCGAGATCGCGCTCGCCAAGGGCAAGAAGGAGTACGACAAGCGGCAGACGCTGCGCGAGAAGCAGGACCGGCGGGAGGCCGAGCGGGCGATCTCCGCGGTCCGCCGCAAGCAGCGGGCCTGAGGTTCCCGGGCCTCGCGGGAATAGGCTGGCATCGACCCGCGTTGGTCACGTACGATGGCTACGCACCTCACTGAGGGTGCGGGTCACCTCCTCCGGGAGGGTTTGACAACACAACATGGGGATGATCGGTTTCGACAACGGCTGTCGAAGCAGGGGAAGCGTGTCGAGGAAGCGGCCATGATCTCGTAAACCACAGGCCGAAAAAAATAATCGCCAATTCCAAGCGATCCATCTCCCAGGGCGAGCTCGCCCTCGCTGCCTGATCTTCAGGTAGCGAGCAGCGGCTCCCCTACTTAAGGGAGTGTCAGCCCGGGAGTGTTCCCGACCCGGTTCCTGGCATCATCTAGGGAACTAAACCTTGATCCCGGTCACGGGGTGAAAAGGGAAATCCAACAGTGACTGGGCCCGTCGGAGACTTGTTGGCGTGATCTCCGGGGCCGAGAAAAGCACAGCCGACTGCACACGGAGAAGCCCTGCTTCTGCACCGTTGGACGCGGGTTCGATTCCCGCCATCTCCACTTACCCCATGTGGGCACAGGCCCCGTCGCGCGAGCGGCGGGGCCTTTGTCATGCGCGGCCACATGCCCGTCCACATGCCCGTCCACATGCCCGTCCACATGCCCGGCCACATGGGCGCGCCCCCGGGATGTGGGGGCCGCACCCATATCGGTGGGTGGTTCACGCTTCTACCTTCGCTCTCCATGACACAGACCAGAGCCGCACTGCGCCCCACCGTGCTGACGGCCCTCCTGGCCGCGCTCCTCTCCGTCCTGCTGACCCCCGCGCCCGCCTCCGCCGCCTCCCTCCAGGAGGTCACCGGCTTCGGCAGCAACCCCGGCGCCCTGAAGATGTACCGCTACGTCCCCGACGGGCTGCCCGCGGGCCGCCCCGTGGTCGTCGCCCTGCACGGCTGCACCCAGAACGCCGCCGGGTACGCCTCCGGCACCGGCTGGACCACCCTCGCCGACCGGTGGGGCTTCTCCGTGGTGCTGCCGCAGCAGCAGAGCGGCAACAACCTCAGCCAGTGCTTCAACTGGTTCGAGTCCGCCGACATCAAACGCGGCCAGGGCGAGGCCGCCTCGGTCGCGCAGATGGTCGACCGGCAGCTCGCCGACGTCTCCGGCGACCCGTCCCGCGTCTACGTCACCGGGCTGTCCGCCGGCGGCGGGATGACCGCCGTGATGATGGCCGCCTACCCGGAGAAGTTCGCCGCGGGCGGGATCGTCGCCGGACTGCCCTACGGGTGCGCGCAGGCCGCCGGGACGGCGTACGTGTGCATGTACGTCGGGGCCACCCAGACTCCCGCGCAGTGGGGCGACCGGGTGCGGGCCGCGCGGCCCGGGTACTCCGGGCCCTGGCCGGCGCTCACCGTGTTCCAGGGCACGGCCGACTACACGGTGAAGCCGGCCAACATGACCGCCCTGGTCGACCAGTGGACGAACGTGCACGGCGCCGACCGCACCGCCGATGTCAGCGACACCGTCGCCGGGTACCCGCACCGCGTCTACCGGGGCCCCGCCGGGAACGCGGTCGTGGAGACGTACAGCATCACCGGGATGGGGCATGGCCAGCCCGTCGACCCCGGGACCGGGGACGCGCAGTGCGGGGCGGCCGGGGCGTACTTCCTGGACGTGAACCTGTGCGCCGCGTACCGGCTGGGGAAGGCCTGGCAGCTCGGCTGAGTCTCACCGCCCGCGCGGCGCCGTGCTCGCCCGCTCCGTCAGCCGGGGCGGCAGCAGGGTGGTGCCCGGTACGGGGGCCCCGGACAGCTTCCGTACCAGCAGATGCACCGCGCGGGCGCCCAGCTCGGCGGCCGGCACGGCCACCGAGGTGACCGGCACGCGGGCCGCCGCGGCCACCGGGGACGGGCAGACGGCTGTCAGGGACAGCTCGCCGGGCACCCGCATCCCCAGCTCCCCGAACGCCTCGATCAGCGGGTCGACGAGCGGCTCGTTGTGCACCACCACCGCGGTCAGCGCGGGCAGGTCGCGCAGCAGCCGCTCCACCACCGCGCGGGCCGCGTCCCGGCCGGTGCCGCACGGCAGCACCGCCGAGGCGAGACCGTGCCGGTCGGCGGCCGCGGTGAACCCCTCCACCAACCGCCGGGCGAACGCGGTGCGCCGCACGTACACCTCCGGCGGCGAGCCGACCAGCGCCACCGCGCGGTGCCCGAGCCCCGCCAGATGGTCCACGCACAGCTCCCCGGCCGCCCGGAAGTCCAGGTCGACGCAGGTCAGGCCGTCCGCCTCGGCGGGCACCCCGATCAGCACGGACGGCAGGGAGCAGGAGCGCAGCAGCGGCAGCCGCGCGTCCTGCAGCTGCACGTCCGTCACGATCACCCCGTCCGCGAGCCCCGTCTCCGTGACCCGCCCGATGCCCTCGTCGCCGTCGCCCTGGGTGAGCAGCAGCACGTCGTGGTCGCGGGCGCGCGCGGCGGTGACCACCGACACCGCGAACTGGGTCACCACCGGCACATGGATGCCGGGCCGCATCGGAACCGCCAGCGCGAGCACCTTCGCCCGGGCCCCGCTCCGGGACCGCCCGCCGCCGTCCGCGCGGTAGCCCAGCTCGCGCACCGCCGCCTGCACCCGGCGCCGGGTCGCGTCGGAGATCGGCCGCTTGCCGCTCAGCGCGTACGAGACCGTACTGGGGGAGACGCCGGCGCGCCGGGCCACATCCGTGATCTTCACCATCGGGAGTCCTCGTGGGCACGGTCCGTGGGGGGACGAAGCGGCCGACACCTTGTCGAAGCGCTTCGACGGGTGAAGGTATGTGCACGATCTGTGGCCGTCAATGGTGCGGACGGTGATCCATGAAGCGGTTCGACGAGCCGAACGGAAGGAGGGCTCCGGCGACTGCGAAGGCGGTCACCGCCGCACCCACCGGCACCCCGTACCCGGCGGTGGCCGAAACGTGCTCCACGATCCAGCCCCCGGCCGCGCTGCCGCCGGCGATCCCGCCCAGGAGCCCGGTGACCGCCAGCGTCATGCCCTCGTTCAGTCGTCCCTCGGGGGTGTGTCGCTGCACCAGGGTCATCGTGGTGACCATCGTCGGGGCGGTCGCCATGCCCGCCACCAGCAGCGCCCCCGCCAGCACGAGCAGCGAGCCGGTGAGGGCGGCGGCCAGCAGCGGCAGCGTCATCAGCACGGCCATCGCGGCCAGGCACCACGCCAGCCGGGACCACGCGGACCCGGCCGGGCGCACCGCCCCGTACAGCAGGCCCGCCACGCAGGAACCGGCCGCCTGGAGCGCCAGCACCGCCCCGGCCGCCGTACGGTGCCCCTGCCCGTCCGCGAAGGCGATCGTCACGACCTCCATCGAGCCGAACACCCCGCCCGTCGCGAGGCACACCAGCAGCAGCGGCCGTACGCCCGGCGCGCCCAGCGGCGCCCGTCCGGCGGCGCGGCGGACGGCCGGGGGTTCCGTGGAGCGCTGCGCGGTGAACAGGGTGACACCCGTCAGCAGCAGCACCGCACCCGTCAGCGTCCCCGCCTCCGGGAAGAACGTCCCGCACAGCACGGCCGCGAGCACCGGGCCGAGCACGAAGCACAGCTCGTCGGCGGCCTGCTCGAAGGAGTTCGCGGTGTGCAGCGCGTCGGGTCTGCCCTTCAGCAGATGCGCCCAGCGGGCCCGGGACATACCCCCGGTGTTCGGGGTGGTGGCGGTCGCCGCGTACGAGGCGAACAGCGTCCAGCCCGGGGCGTCGTACCGCACGCAGGCCACCAGCGCCAGCGAGCCGAGCACCGCGATCAGCGTGGCCGGCAGCGCGATGCGGGCCTGCCCGTGACGGTCCACCAGGCGCGCGGTCCACGGGGCGACCACCGCCGTCGCGGCGAGCCCGGTCGCGGTGACGGCGCCGGCCAGGGCGTAGGACCCGCGGCTCCCGGCGATCATCACGATCGCGCTCAGCGCGAACATCCCCATCGGCAGCCGGGCGAGCAGGTTCCCCGCCGTGAAGGCGCGGGCGCCGGGCACCGCGAACAGACGGCGGTACGGGCCCGGCTCGCGCGGGACGCGCGGTTCGCGCGGGGTGAAGTCGACGACCACGAGGGTGTCGGAGGTGACGGTGAACAGACGGGTGTCCCCGGAGGTCGGCTGCGGCATGACCCCACCGTCTCCCCAGGTCAGGTGGCCGGTCCAACACCTTCTCCGCACCGATTGACGCATCTGTGTTGTAGGTTCGCGGCCATGTCCGCACCCGCCCGCATAGAGCCCCGCCTGCTGCGCGCCTTCGTCACCGTCGCCGAGGAACTGCACTTCACCCGCGCCGCGGCCCGCCTCTACGTCGCCCAGCAGGTGCTCAGCCGGGACGTACGGCGCCTGGAACGGGAGCTCGGCTGCGAGCTGTTCCTCCGCAGCACCCGCCGGGTCACGCTCACCGCCGACGGCGAACGCCTCCTGCCGTACGCCCGCGCCGCGCTCCAGGCGCAGGACGACCTGCTCGCCGCGGCGGGTCAGAGCCGCCCGCTGCTGGTGGACCTCAACTCCCCGGGCCTCGGGACCCACCGCGAGGTGCTGCACCGGGCGCGGGAGCGTGCCCCCGGGCACGAGCTGATGGCCCGTTACGAGAGCGGGCTGACCTGGGCGGCGGCGGAGCTGCTCGCGGGGCGGCTCGACGCCACGTTCGGCCGGTTCGCGGGGCTCGCCCCTTCCGTGCGGGCCGGGCTCGACCAGCAGCCGGTGCGCCATGAGCCGATGGCCGTGCTGCTGCCCGAGGACCACGCCCTGGCCGGGCTGCCCGAGGTGCCGCTGGCCGCGCTGGCGGGCGAGACCGTCTACGCGGGGGCGGGCAACACGCGCACCGAGGAGTGGACGGACCTGGCGCGGCGGCTCTTCGACGGGCGGGGCATCACCCTCGCGCCGCCCGTCCCGCTGGCGGTGGGGGAGGAGGAGTTCCAGCGGGTGATGGCGAGGTCCCGGGACCCCATCCTCGCCGTGGTGAGTTTTCCGCCACTGCCGGCGACGGTTTCGCGGCCCCTGGTGGAGCCGGTACCCCTTTCGCCCGTGTCCCTTGTGTGGCGAAAGGGAATGATCCACCCCGCTTTGGAGGAACTGCGCAGGTCGGCGGCCGAATTGGCCGCGGAACGGGGTTGGTTGCAGCGTCCCGTGGACTCCTGGCTCCCGGCGTCGGACGCCGAGGTGATGGGAGCGCATCCAATGTCTCGGCGGTGACACAAAAGGTCGCGCCGCAAACACACAACCTCCGCGTGCGCTACATTCGATGCTCGAGCACGGTGTGATAAACGGGGCGCTCGGAGCGGGTGGGGGCCCGGTCCGTCGACGGGTGCTCGGGTCGTACGCGCGCCGATGGTTCCGTTGGGGGGAAGTGCGAGCGCGTGGATAAGTGGCGAGAAGACGCCCAACCGGGGCGGCCGCAGTCGGCCGACGGATCCCGGAGGTTCGCGGAAGCGGACGAGGACGCCCGTGAGACACGGGTGCTCCCCCTGGCGGAGAGACCTGCCGAACCCGGTGTGAGAGACGGCGCGGAAACCTTCCGCGCCGGTTCCGGTTCCGGGTCCCTGGACGAACGCTGGGCGCGGCTCGGCGTGTTCCCGTCCGGGAGCGGCAGGGACGAGGACCGCACGCAGGTGCTGCCCCCGACCGGGGGCGACGACCGGACCGAGGTGCTGCCCGGGACGGGCGGCCGCCCCGGCGCGTCCGGCGCGCCCCGGTACGGCGGTGAGGACCGCACCCAGGTGCTGCCCGAGGTGGGCGGCGGCCGTCCCGGCCCGCCCGGACGCGCCCGGCACGCCGCCGGTCCCGCGGCGTCCGCCGGCCGTGACCGCTTCGACGCCTTCCGCAAGCCGTCCGCGCCCGCCGCACCCGGCCGCCGAGGACGCCTACGACTCCGAGCGCACCACCGCCCTGCGCGTGCCGCCCCGCCGCAGCGTCGGCCCCGGCCGCTGCGGCGGCTCCCGCCCCGGCCCCCGACGCCGCCGTCCGCGACCCGTGGCAGGACGACCCCACGACCGAGGCCACCCACGACCCGCACGAGGTGACGGTCCAGCTCGACGCCGTGCAGATCGGCGCCGGCGGTGTGCTGAGCCGTACACCCGGAGCGGGCGCGGCGCCCGAGGCGGCCCCCGTGTTCGTCGACGAGTCGGGCCGCCGCAACCGGCTCTACCGCCGCATCGGCCTGGCCGTCGGCCTCGCCTGCGCGGGCTATGCCGTCGTCATGGTCGCCACCCTGCTGTCCGGCAACTCCGACGCGCCCTGGATGCCCGTACCGGGCCAGGACGGGAAGCCCGCCGAGCAGGTCGAGACCACGCCGGGGCCCTCCGCGACCGACCCCGCGCCCAGCTCCGGCACCAGCCTCGACCCCGGCCTCGGCACGCCCACCCCGGGCGCCTCCGACGTGCCGGGTCCCGGCGTCTCCGCCCCCGTGGCGGGCGGCACCGGCGGCAGCGTGCAGCAGCCGGGCGGCGGCTCCCCGGCGACCACCCCGGCGGGCCGCGCCAGCTCCCAGCCGGCCACCGGCGGCGGCGACGGAGGCGGTGCGACCACCGGCGAGACGCCCCCGTCGGGCGGCGGCACCGCCACACAGCCGACGACGCCGACGACCCCGGACGACCCGACGCCGCCCGGCACGACCGATCCCACCGGAGGTGGCGGCGAGGCCGGCGGCACCGACACCCTGTCCGCTCCCTCCGCCGGCCAACCGGTCGCCGTCGAACCCGCCGACGGCGCCGACTCCGACCCCGCCGCCGCACCGTCCCCGGAGAACGTCCTCTGATGGCATCCCCGTCCCACCGCCGCCGGGCGCCCCGCCCGGACCGGCGCGGCGCCCTGCGCCGTCGCGTACCGCTGCGTCTGCTGCTGCCGCTGCTCGTCCTGGTCGCCCTCGCCGCCATGCTGATGCTCCGCGGCTACGTGCACAGCGAGATCCTCGCCGACCACCGGGTGCAGGACCCCGCGCCCACCACCCAGGTGCCCGAGGAAATCCTCGAGGGCGGCCCGGTGATAGACGCCCGCACGGGCAAGGCCGCCACCCTCAGGGTGCCGGACCACCGCCTGGTGCTCACCTTCGACGACGGCCCGGACCCCACCTGGACGCCGAAGGTGCTCGACGTGCTGAAGAAGCACGACGCGCACGCCGTCTTCTTCGTCACCGGCACCATGGCGTCCCGCTACCCGGACCTCGTCAAGCGCATGGTCGACGAGGGCCACGAGGTCGGCCTGCACACCTTCAACCACCCCGACCTGTCGCTGCAGTCCAAGAAGCGCATCGACTGGGAGCTGTCGCAGAACCAGCTCGCCATCACCGGCGCGGCCGGCATCCGCACCTCGCTGTTCCGCCCGCCGTACTCGTCCTTCTCCGACGCCATGGACAACGAGTCCTGGCCGGTCACCCAGTACATCGGCAGCCGCGGCTATCTCACCGTCGTCAACAACACCGACAGCGAGGACTGGAAGCGGCCCGGCGTCGACGAGATCATCCGCCGCGCCACTCCGAAGGGCGGCGAGGGCGCCATCGTCCTCATGCACGACTCCGGCGGCGACCGCAGCCAGACCCTGGCCGCGCTCAACCGGTTCCTGCCCGACCTCAAGGCCAAGGGCTACACGTTCGCCAACCTGACCGAGGCCCTGGACGCGCCCAGCGCGCACAGCCCGGTCACCGGACCCGAGCTGTGGAAGGGCAAGGCCTGGATCTTCCTGGTGCAGGCCTCCGAGAAGATCACCGGCGTGCTGGTCGTCGGCCTCGCCGTCATCGGCACCCTGGTCATCGCCCGCTTCGTGCTGATGCTGCTGCTGTCCGGAGCCCACGCCCGCCGGGTGCGCCGCAAGGGCTTTCGCTGGGGCCCGCCGGTCACCCAGCCGGTCACGGTGCTGGTCCCGGCGTACAACGAGGCCAAGTGCATCGAGAACACCGTCAACTCCCTGATGGCCAGCGACCATCCCATCGAGGTGCTGGTCATCGACGACGGGTCCACCGACGGCACCGCCCGCATCGTCGAGGCGATGGGCCTGCCCAACGTCCGGGTCATCCGCCAGCTCAACGCGGGCAAGCCCGCCGCCCTCAACCGGGGCCTCGCCAACGCCCGGTACGACATCGTCGTGATGATGGACGGCGACACGGTCTTCGAGCCGTCCACCGTCCGCGAGCTGGTGCAGCCGTTCGCCGACCCGAGGGTCGGCGCCGTCGCCGGCAACGCCAAGGTCGGCAACAAGGACAGCCTCATCGGCGCCTGGCAGCACATCGAGTACGTGATGGGCTTCAACCTGGACCGCCGGATGTACGACATCCTGCGCTGCATGCCGACCATCCCGGGCGCCGTCGGCGCCTTCCGGAAGTCGGCGCTGGAGCCCATCGGCGGCATGAGCGACGACACGCTCGCCGAGGACACCGACGTCACCATGGCGCTGCACCGCGCCGGCTGGCGCGTGGTCTACGCGGAGAACGCCCGCGCCTGGACCGAGGCCCCGGAGACCGTCCAGCAGCTCTGGTCCCAGCGCTACCGCTGGTCGTACGGCACCATGCAGGCCATCTGGAAGCACCGGCGCGCCCTCGTCGACAAGGGCCCCTCCGGCCGCTTCGGCCGCGTGGGCCTGCCGTTCGTCTCGCTGTTCATGATCGTGGCCCCGCTGCTGGCCCCGCTGATCGACGTCTTCCTGCTGTACGGCCTGGTCTTCGGGCCGACCCAGCAGACCATCCTCGCGTGGCTGGGCGTCCTGGCCATCCAGGCCGTCTGCGCCGCCTACGCGTTCCGCCTCGACAAGGAACGCATGACCCATCTGATCTCGCTGCCGCTGCAGCAGATCCTGTACCGCCAGCTCATGTACGTCGTGCTGCTCCAGTCCTGGATCACGGCGCTCACCGGCGGCCGGCTGCGGTGGCAGAAGCTGCGCCGCACCGGTGTCGTCGGGGCGCCCGTGAACGGGGCGGTGCCGGGCGGCCAGGCGTACAACGACGACCGGAGGCCGGTGGCATGACCCACGGACACCCGTCCGGCGCCGTCCCGGTCCCGGGCGGCCCCTACCCGACCCCGCACGGCGCCCCCACGGATGTGGCGGCGCAGCCGGAACACGCGTTCCCGCAGCAGCAGACGACGGAGCCGGCTCCGGAGGAGACCCCGGCCGCTCCTAAGGCGCCGGGCCGCGACCGGTACCTGGACCTGCTGCGGTCCATCGCCCTGGTCCGGGTCGTGATGTACCACCTCTTCAGCTGGGCCTGGCTCACGGTGGTCTTCCCCTCGATGGGCGTGATGTTCGCGCTCGCGGGCTCGCTGATGGCGCGGTCGCTCAAGCGCCCCGCGTGGAGCGTGATCCGGGGACGCGTGCGCCGGCTGCTGCCGCCGATGTGGGCGTTCGGCGCCCTCGCGCTGACCGTGCTGTTCGCGACCGGCTGGGACCCCAGGGAGGACCTCGGCGGGTTCTGGGGCGTGGCCGAGATCTTCAACTACCTGGTGCCGATCGGCGCCCCGCCCTACCCGGAGGAGGCCGCGGCGGTGGCCCACCTGGGGACCACCTGGGCGGACGACTCCGTGGGCCCGCTGTGGTACCTGCGCGCCTATCTGTGGTTCGTGCTCGCCTCGCCGCTGCTGCTGTGGGCCTTCCGCCGGGCGCCGTGGCCGACCCTGCTCGCCCCGCTGGGCCTGACGGCCGTCGTCGGCACCGGGCTGGTCACCATCCCCGGCGAGACCGGCAACGCGGTCACCGACTTCGCGGTCTACGGCTCCTGCTGGGTGCTGGGCTTCGCCCACCAGGAGGGCATGCTCAAGCAGGTCCCGCGCTACGTCGCCGTGTCCGGCGCCTCCCTGGTGATGGCGTTCGGCCTGTGGTGGGCGTCGGGCCACCTCGGCGACGGGGGCTGGGACCTCAACGACATCCCGCTCGCGCAGGCCACCTGGTCGTTCGGGTTCGTCGTGATCCTGCTCCAGTACTCGCCCTCGTGGCAGGAACTGCCCGGCCGGCTGGCCAACTGGGACAAGCTGGTGACCCTGTCCAACAACCGGGCGGTCACCATCTACCTGTGGCACAACATGCTGATCGCGCTGGCCTTCCCGATCGTGGACCTGCTGTACAGGATTCCGTTCATGCAGAGCGAGCGGGGCACGGCGGCGCTCGACAGCACCTACGAGATCTGGGTGTTCGCGCTGGTCTGGCCGCTGATCGGCGCGATGATCCTGCTCGTCGGCTGGGTGGAGGACCTCGGGGCGAAACGGCGCCCGAGGCTCTGGCCGAACGGCGCCAAGGGACGGCGGGCGGAGCCCGCCGGGCGGGGGCGCCGCCGCTGACGTCCCGGGCCGCTCCGGCCGCTCCGGCCGCGCCTTCCGCGCCGGAGCGGCCCGTGGGAGACTGCCCCCTGTTGCTGAAGTGAACGGTGGGCCAGGGGGCGAGAGGCGAATGAGCAAGCGGCAGACCCAGAAGATGCTGCGGTTGATGGCGAGCGGGGAGCCGGTGGAGCTCACCAGTCCCATGGCATCCGTGAAGAAACTCGCCCGACTCGCCTTCGTCGCCCAGCAGTTCGGCTACGAGTACGCCGACGTCCGGCAGGGCGGCGGCAACAACAGCCAGCTGAAGATGCTGATCGTGCCCGACCCCAGCCCGCAGGCCCAGGCCCGCGCCGCGCAGAACTGGGCGCAGTACCCCAACGCCGGCGACGGGGTGTCCGTGCCGCCGCTCGTGCCGGACGCCTTCGAACTGCTCAAGGCGCGCATCAACTTCGACCTCACCGGCAAGAGCGCCGAGAAGCGGATGGGCTACGGCGCGATCGTCGCCACCGCCGGCTCCGTGATCATGGCTTACCGGATGGGCGGCACCTCCGACGACTTCGTCATCGCCGGCATCATCTGGCTGTTCCTCATGGCGGTCATCGCCATCGGCTTCGTCGTCACCCGCAAGCGCAACGCCAAGTTCGCGGCGCGCCTCCAGGCGGCCGGCTTCCTGCCGGTGACCGACGAGACGGGCCGTGTGCGCTACCTGCCGCCGGGCGTCGGCACGCCGTACGGCCAGCCCGGCCCGTACGGCGCGCAGCCGCAGGGCGCCCCGGGTTATCCGCCGCAGGCACCGCAGCAGCATCCGCAGGCGTACGGCCAGCCGTTCCCGCAGCAACAGCCGCCCGCCCCCGGCTACGCGCCGCCCGCCCAGCAGCCGCCCGTGTACGGCCAGCCGGGCCCCTACGCCCAGCAGCCACCGGCGTACGGCCAGCAGCCCCCCGCGTACGGTCAGCCCGGCCCCTACGCCCAGCCCGGCCCTTACGGTCAGCCCCCTCAAGCCTGAGGCTCACCACGTCACCACCGACCGGTGACGGACTTCTCTCACCCCGCCCCCGGCGGGGGTGAGAGCAACGTTCCCTGCCGGTCACCGCGTGCCACAGGCCGGAAACGCTCCCTCCCTACCTTCGGGACAAGCCCTCGCGGCACCGCCGCGCCCCGGAGAGCAGTGGAGGCCCCATGACAGCCCGCAGCGGCCGTTGGATCCAGCAGTGGGACCCGGAGGACGAGACCTTCTGGAACCGCACCGGAGAGCGGATCGCCCGTCGCAATCTCCTCTTCTCCGTCCTGTCCGAGCACATCGGGTTCTCCATCTGGACCATGTGGTCCGTGCTGGTGCTCTTCATGGGCCCCGAGTACGGGCTGACCCCTGCCGACAAGTTCCTGCTGACGTCGATGGTCACGCTCGTCGGCGCGGTCGTCCGGGTCCCGTACACCTTCGCCGTCGCGGTGTTCGGCGGGCGGAACTGGACGATCATCTCCGCGGGCCTGCTGCTCGTGCCGACCGTCGCCGCGTTCACGGTGATGGAGCCGGGGACCTCCTTCACGACGTTCCTGCTGGTCGGCCTGCTGGCCGGCATCGGCGGCGGCAACTTCGCGTCCTCCATGACCAACATCAACGCCTTCTTCCCGCTGCGGAAGAAGGGCTGGGCGCTCGGTCTGAACGCGGGCGGCGGCAACATCGGCGTCCCCGTCATCCAGCTCGTCGCCCTCGCGATCATCGGCGCGAGCGGGGGACCGCGGGTCCTGCTGGGCCTGTACATCCCGCTGATCGTCGTCGCCGCCACGCTCGCCGCGCTCTACATGGACAACCTGGCCTCGGTGAGGAACGACACCGGCGCCGCGAAGGACGCCGCGCGCGACCCGCACACCTGGATCATGTCGTTCCTCTACATCGGCACCTTCGGCTCGTTCATCGGCTACAGCTTCGCCTTCGGGATGGTGCTGCAGAACCAGTTCGACCGCACCCCGCTGGAGGCCGCGTACGTCACCTTCATCGGGCCGCTGCTGGGTTCGCTGATCCGGCCGGTGGGCGGCCGGCTCGCCGACCGCTACGGAGGCGCCCGCATCACCCTGTGGAATTTCGTCGCCATGGGCGCCGCGACCGCCGTGCTGATCGCCGCCTCGACGGAGAAGTCACTGGCGCTGTTCACCGTCGCCTTCGTGGGGCTGTTCGTGCTGACCGGCCTCGGCAACGGGTCGACGTACAAGATGATCCCCGGCATCTTCCAGGCCAAGGCGCAGGCGCTGGGCCTCGAAGGCGAGGCGGCGGCCGCGTACGGGCGCCGGCTGTCCGGGGCGTCGATGGGCCTGATCGGCGCGGTGGGCGCGCTCGGCGGCGTCGGCATCAACCTGGCCTTCCGCCAGTCCTTCCTCTCCTACGGCTCCGGCACGGGCGCGTTCGTGGCGTTCCTCGCCTGCTACGCGGTCTGTTTCGCGGTCACGTGGGCGGTATACCTTCGCCGGCCCGCCGCCCGCCCGGCCGGCGAGACCCCCGCCACGGAGGGGAAGCCGCAGCTCAGCTACGCCGAGGTGTGACGGCGGGTGACGTAACACTGGTGACATGAAGCCGAACCGAGCCCGTCATGGATCGTTGACAGGCTCGCTCGGCACGGACGTGGAGCCGCACCTCCGTGCAGGACGCCGACTCGAGCCGGGACGAGAGTGATGTACGACGAACGAGAGCAGTCTCCGGAACACGGGCCCCTCGCGGGGTTCACCGTGGGCGTGACCGCGGCGCGCCGGGCCGACGAACTGGGCGCGCTGCTGGAGCGCCGTGGCGCGGCCGTGCTGCACGCCCCGGCGCTGCGGATCGTGCCGCTCTCCGACGACAGTGAACTGCTGGCCGCCACCAAGGAGATCATCGGCCGGGCCCCGGACATCGCCGTCGCCACCACCGCCATCGGGTTCCGCGGCTGGGTGGAGGCCGCGGACGGCTGGGGGCTCGGCGAAGACCTGCTGGAGCGGCTGCGCGAGGTGCGGATCCTGGCCCGCGGGCCCAAGGTGAAGGGCGCGATCCGGGCGGCAGAACTGAACGAGGAGTGGTCGCCCGCGTCGGAGTCGATGGCGGAGGTGCTGGACCGGCTCCTTGAGGAGGGCGTCGACGGGCTGCGCATCGCCGTCCAGCTGCACGGCGAGCCGCTGCCCGGGTTCGTGGAGTCGCTGCGGGCCGCGGGAGCGGAGGTGGTGGGCGTGCCGGTCTACCGGTGGCTGCCCCCGGAGGACATCGGGCCGGTGGACCGGCTGGTCGACGCGGTCGTCGCGCGCACCCTGGACGCGGTCACCTTCACCAGCGCGCCCGCCGCCGCGTCGCTGCTGTCCCGCGCCGAGGAGCGGGGGCTGGCCGACGACCTGCTGGCCGCGTTCGGCCACGACGTGCTGCCCGCCTGCGTCGGCCCGGTCACCGCGCTGCCGCTCCAGGCGCGGGGCGTCGACACGGTGCAGCCCGAACGCTTCCGTCTGGGCCCGCTGGTCCAGCTGCTCTGCCGTGAACTCCCCGCGCGTGCGCGCACGTTGCCGGTCGCCGGGCACCGGGTGGAGATCCGGGGCCACGCGGTGCTGGTCGACGGCGAGCTGCGGCCGGTGCCGCCCGCGGGGATGTCCCTGCTGCGGGCCCTGGCCCGCAAGCCCGGCTGGGTGGTCTCCCGCGCGGAACTGCTGCGTGCCCTCCCCGGCGCGGGCCGCGACGAACACGCGGTGGAGACGGCGATGGCCCGCCTGCGCACCGTCCTGGGCGCCCCCAAGCTGATCCAGACGGTCGTCAAGCGCGGCTACCGCCTCGCCCTCGACCCGGCGGCGGACACCAAGTACGACGCGGCGGTCTGACCGGGGCGTGCCGGCGAGGCCGGGTCGAAAGCACGCGGCAGGAGGGGTTCCGGGCGCCGGGGCGGGCGGGCACTGTGGAGGGAGCACGGTTTCCCGGTTCGCGCACGGCCCCCACGCGCGCGGGGGCCCACCTAGGCGGTGGCAGGACATGGCACTGGGCACGGTCACGGCGTCCTACGAGCTGAGGTTCGACACCGGGCGGGTCTGCCTGGATCTGCTCGCGACCACCCACCCAGGGGAACGGCTGGGCTCCGTCGACGCGCTGCGGGCCTGGATCACCGGCGCCGGACTCGTCCCCGAAGGCACCCCGCTCGCCCACGCCGACCCGTCCTGGCTGGACGCCTTCCGTGAACTGCGCGCATACCTGGTCCCGTTGGTGCGGGCGCCCGGCTCCCCGTCGTACGGCCGCGCGCTCGCCCGGGTGAACGACCTCGCCCGCTCCGCGCCCCCTGCGCCGCGCGCGGTCCCGGGTGCCGACGGGACGCTGGTGCGCCGGCTCGACGGCCCGCCCGGCCGTGACGCGCTGCTCGGCGCGGTGGCGCGGGACGTGGTGGAGCTGCTGACCGACCCGGCCGCCCGCGCGAGCCTGCGCCAGTGCGAGGGCGACAACTGCCCCATCGTGTACGTCGACACCTCCCGGGGACGCCGGAGGCGCTGGTGCTCCAGCGAGATCTGCGGGAACCGCGAACGCGTGGCCCGCCACCGCCGCCGTACGGCGGCCCTCACCCGCGCCTGAACGGCGGCAGGCCGCCCGCGCCCGATTGAACTCCCTTATCCCGTTCGCGGTTTTCGCGGCCCGGGGATTCTGAAAATTACTCAAGTGATCTGCGTCACGCGCCCATTGGGGCTTCGTGAGGGTCTGGCGATGCCCTCCCGCCCGCCATGTGTCGGATATGTGAAGGGAAGGCGGGGGGAATGTGTGTTCATGTCCCGGTCGCTGTGACGTCCCCGAGAAAACAGGCGTCTCTCTTTGAACGCCCAACGCCCCGCGTGCGTACCGGTTGTCGAGCGACCGACTGGGGGATCCCCCGGACACCGGAGGTGGGCGTGCGCAAGGATGCGGCCGTGGCCAATGAACGTGGAACGAGGGCCCGACATCGCATGTCTTCACAGCCCTCGGAACCTGACGAGGAGCTGATGCGTGCGCTGTACCGCGAGCACGCAGGACCCCTGCTGGCGTACGTCCTCAGGCTGGTCGCCGGAGACCGGCAGCGCGCCGAGGACGTCGTCCAGGAAACGCTCATCCGTGCCTGGAAGAACGCCGGTCAGCTCAATCGGGCGACCGGTTCGGTACGCCCCTGGCTGGTGACGGTCGCCCGGCGCATCGTCATCGACGGCCACCGCAGCCGGCAGGCCCGGCCGCAGGAGGTCGATCCGTCGCCGCTGGAGGTCATCCCCGCGGAGGACGAGATCGACAAGGCGCTGTGGCTGATGACGCTGTCGGACGCACTCGACGACCTGACCCCGGCGCACCGGGAGGTCCTCGTCGAGACCTATTTCAAGGGGCGTACCGTCAATGAGGCGGCCCAGACACTCGGCATACCGAGCGGCACCGTACGCTCCCGGGTGTTCTACGCCCTGCGGTCGATGAAGCTGGCTCTGGAGGAGCGGGGGGTGACGGCGTGATGAGTGTGTACGGGGGAAACCAGGGATTCGGCACAGGCGGGACGGGTATGTCTGGTGCCATGGAGGGATCACCGGTGCCGAACGAGCACGAGACCGTCGGTGCCTACGCCCTCGGCATCCTCGACGACGCCGAAGCCACCGAGTTCGAGGCGCATCTGGCGACCTGCGAGTGGTGCGCCCAGCAGCTCGACGAACTCGCCGGCATGGAACCGATGCTGGCCGCGCTCGCGGACCTGCCCGACGCCGCCGGATCACCCGCCATCGGCGAGTCGCTGTCCGCGAAGCCGTCGCCGCGCGTGGTGGAGAAGCTCGTCGACGAGGTGGCCGAGCGCAGGGCGCGCAAGCGCCGCCGTAACTTCTACATGGTCGCCGCGGCCGGCGCGCTGATCGTCAGCGGCCCGTTCGTGGCCGTCGCGGCGAGCGGCGGGGACGGCGGCGGCAGCGGCGGCGGCAACAGCGGCCGCACGCTCGCGGCCAACCCGGTCAAGGACGCCTTCGACAAGAGCTCCGAGAAGATCACGGCGACGGACCCCTCCACCGGGGTGACCGCCACCGTGGCCCTGGAGGACAAGCTCTGGGGCACCGAGATCGTTACCGAGCTGAAGAACGTCAAGGGCGAACAGAAGTGCTCGCTCATCGCCGTCGGCAAGAACGGCGAGCGCGAGACGGTGAACTCCTGGTCGGTCACCGGCGAGGGCTACGGACTGCCCGACGCCGCGACCGACAAGGGCAAGCAGCCGCTGTACGTCCAGGGCGGCGCGGCCTTCGAGCGCAACCAGATCGACCACTTCGTGATCTCGACCTTCGACGGCAAGACGCTCGTAGAGGTCGACGCGTAGCCTCACGGGGCCCCCTTCGCGTACGGTTGACGGCTGCCCAGCACGTCAGAAGGGGGCCCGGTGGCCGCTCAGGCTCAACAGGAATCCGCGGTCGTCCCGGTTCACGACACCGTTCGCGACCGGGAGATCCGTGTGGAACAGGAACACCTGGACCGGGTGTACCGGCGCCTCGAGGAGAAGATCTCCGAGGCCGAGTTCCTCATGCGCGACGCCGCCCAGCGCGGCCATGTCGGCACGCCCGGCGCCCTCGCCGAGCGGGACGCCATGGTCTTCCGGGCCGGCGTCCACCTCAACCGGCTGCACAACGAGTACGAGGACTTCCTCTTCGGCCGGATCGACCTGCTGCTCGGCAAGGACGGCAAGAAGGGCCCGGACGGCGCGTACACCGCCGTCGAGCCCGCCGAGGGCGCCGTCCGGCCCGACCACACCGCCGAGATCGCCGAGACCCTGCACATCGGCCGCATCGGCGTCCTCGACGAGGACTACGCCCCGCTGGTCATCGACTGGCGGGGGCCCCCGCCGCGGCGCCCTTCTACCGCTCCACCCCGGTCGACCCCGGCCGGGTCGTGAGGCGCCGTGTGATCCGCTCCAAGGGGCGCCGGGTGCAGAGCGTCGAGGACGACCTGATGCGTCCCGAGCTGAAGGCCACCCTCGACGGCCGCGAGCTGGCCGTGATCGGCGACGGCGCCCTGATGGCCGCCCTCGGCCAGGCCCGTACGCACACCATGCGGGACATCGTCGCGTCCATCCAGGCCGAGCAGGACCTGGTGATCCGCGCTCCCGCCGCCTCCGTCACCTACGTCGAGGGCGGCCCCGGCACGGGCAAGACCGCCGTCGCCCTGCACCGCGCCGCCTACCTGCTCTACCAGGACCGGCGCCGGTACGCGGGCGGCATCCTGATCGTCTCCCCGACCCCGCTGCTCGTCGCCTACACCGAGGGCGTGCTGCCGTCCCTCGGCGAGGAGGGCCAGGTCGCCATCCGCGCCATCGGCTCCCTCGTCGACGGCGCCGAGGCCACCGTGTACGACTCCCCGGCCGTGGCCCGCATCAAGGGCTCGTACCGCATGCTCAAGGTGCTGCGGAAGGCCGCCCGCGGAGCCCTGGAGCTGAACGATTCGCCGCAGCGGCTGCGGGTTGTCGCCTTCGGCCGCCGCCTGGAGCTGGAGGCCGAGGAACTGGCGGCCATCCGCCGCACCGCACTCGGCGGCACCGCCCCCGTCAACCTGCTGCGCCCCCGCGCCCGCAAGCTCCTCCTGGACGCCCTGTGGGAGCGCTCCGGCGCCGGGAACCGGCACACCGACCCCGAGCTCGCCGCCGAGCTGCGCTCCTCCTTCGACGAGGACATCACCTCCGAGGACGACTTCACCGCCTTCCTCGACGCCTGGTGGCCGGAACTCACCCCTGCCGCCGTCCTGGACGCCATGGCCGACGAGCGCCGCCTCGGCCGCTGGGCCCGGCGCATCCTCAACCAGGGGGAGGTGCGCAAGCTGGCGCGCGCCCTCCAGCGGGACGGGCGCTCCGTGCACGACATCGCGATGCTGGACGAGCTCCAGGCGATCCTGGGCGCCCCCGCCCGGCCCCGCAAGAAGCGCGAAGTCGACCCGCTGGACCAGCTCACCGGCCTGGAGGAGCTGATGCCGGTGCGTGAGGAGACCCAGCGCGAGCGGGCCGAGCGGCTCGCCCAGGAGCGCGTCGAGTACGCGCACGTCATCGTCGACGAGGCGCAGGACCTCACACCGATGCAGTGGCGCATGGTCGGCCGCCGCGGCCGCCACGCCACCTGGACGATCGTCGGCGACCCGGCCCAGTCCTCCTGGTCCGACCCCGACGAGGCCGCCCAGGCCCGCGACGAGGCCCTCGGCACCCGTCCGCGCCGCCGCTTCGAGCTGACCGTGAACTACCGCAACCCGGCCGAGATCGCCGAGCTGGCGGCGAAGGTCCTCGCCCTCGCCATGCCGGGCTCCGAGTCGCCGCGCGCGGTGCGCTCCACCGGCGTCGAGCCGCGCTTCGCCGTGGCCGGACGGACGCTGGGCGACACCGTGCGCGCCGAGGCCGCCCGGCTGCTGGAGCGGGTGGACGGCACGGTCGGCGTGGTCGTCGCCATGCGGCGGCGCGAGGAGGCGCGGCGCTGGCTCGACGGACTCGGCGACCGGGTGGTGGCGCTCGGCAGTCTGGAGGCCAAGGGCCTGGAGTACGACGCGACGGTGGTCGTCTCGCCCGCGGAGATCGCCGACGAGTCCCCGGCCGGCCTGCGTGTGCTCTACGTCGCCCTCACGCGCGCGACGCAGCAGCTCACGGTGGTGTCGGCGGAGCGCGACGAGCCGGACGCGGAAGGGGTGCCGGACCTGCTGAGGGACTGAGCGCACGGTGTCGCCGCGGGGCGCGGGAAATATCCCCCGGTCATGGGAATGGCCTTGAGCGATCCGTTTGTTAGCCTGGACGTGGCACCGGCTCGATCCAAGCCCCCGGGCCCAACCTTAGTCGCTTCGAGCGACCACTTGCCGCGAGGCGAGCATGGCGGGTCGGTGTCATAAACGTTGGAGAGGCCCTCGTCACGAGAGTGACGGGGGCCTCTCTCGTTGCCCCGAAGGCCCTCGTATGGTGGAACTCTCTTTCCGTCTGACGGCAGACGGCGATGAACAAAACGTTCGCAATCCGAAGCGGCTACCACGTACTCAGCGGTAGGTGCGACGATCGGACGGCACGATTCGCGACACGGTTGAAAAAGCAGAGGAAGTCGGCCATGGCAACGGCGCCCAGCGTCTCCTACTCGATGACCATCCGGCTGGAGGTGCCCGCGGGAGGAACCGCGGTGTCCCAGCTCACCGGGGCAGTCGAGTCCCACGGAGGCCTGGTGACCGGCCTCGACGTGACCGCGTCGGGCCACGAGCGGCTCCGGATCGACGTCACCATCGCGGCCACCTCCACCGCCCACGCCGACGAGATCGTCGAACAGCTGCGCCAGATCGAGGGCGTCACGCTGGGCAAGGTCTCCGACCGTACGTTCCTGATGCACCTCGGCGGCAAGATCGAGATGGCGTCGAAGCACCCGATCCGCACGCGTGACGACCTGTCGATGATCTACACGCCGGGTGTCGCCCGCGTCTGCATGGCGATCGCCGAGAACCCCGAGGACGCCCGCCGCCTCACCATCAAGCGCAACTCCGTTGCGGTCGTGACGGACGGCTCGGCCGTGCTGGGCCTGGGCAACATCGGCCCGAAGGCCGCGCTGCCGGTGATGGAGGGCAAGGCGGCCCTGTTCAAGCGGTTCGCCGGGATCGACGCCTGGCCGTTGTGCCTGGACACCCAGGACACCGACGCGATCGTGGAGATCGTCAAGGCCATCGCCCCCGGCTTCGCCGGCATCAACCTCGAGGACATCTCCGCGCCGCGCTGCTTCGAGATCGAGGCCCGGCTGCGCGAGGCCCTCGACATCCCCGTCTTCCACGACGACCAGCACGGCACGGCCATCGTCGTCCTCGCCGCCCTGACCAACGCCCTGCGCGTCACCGGCAAGACCATCGAGAGCATCCGGGTCGTCATGTCCGGCGCCGGGGCCGCCGGCACCGCCATCCTCAAACTGCTGCTGGCCGCCGGTGTGAAGAACGCCGTCGTCGCCGACATCCACGGCGTGGTGCACGCCGGCCGTGAGGACCTGGTCGACGCCGCCCCCGGCTCCGCCCTGCGCTGGATCGCGGACAACACCAACCCGGAGAACCTCACCGGCACGCTGAAGGAGGCCGTGCGCGGCGCGGACGTCTTCATCGGCGTCTCCGCCCCCAACGTGCTGGGCGCCGAGGACGTCTCCGCGATGGCCGAGGGCGCGATCGTGTTCGCGCTCGCGAATCCCGACCCCGAGGTCGACCCGGCAATCGCCCGTCAGACGGCGGCGGTTGTCGCCACGGGCCGCTCGGACTTCCCGAACCAGATCAACAACGTGCTGGTCTTCCCGGGCGTCTTCCGCGGCCTCCTGGACGCGCAGTCCCGCACCGTCAACACCGAGATGATGCTGGCCGCCGCGCAGGCCCTGGCCGACGTGGTCACCGAGGACGAGCTGAACCCGAACTACATCATCCCGTCCGTCTTCAACGACAAGGTCGCCGGCGCGGTCGCCGACGCGGTGCGGGAGGCCGCCAAGGCCGCGGGCGCGTGACGTCCGGGGCGGCCGGCGCGTGACCTCCGCGCAGGCCGCCGGCGCCTGGATCCGGGGTGGTCCGCACGCTGTGAGGATCGCCACGGGGTTTGAAACGGCGCGTCGCGGAACCCGTAGTCCCGGCCGCCCTCTAGGGTGGGCGGCCGGACCCGGGCTCCGGCCCCCTGCTGTCCGCTGCCGGAAGCGGACGGAGCGTCACCGTGCGGAGGCCGTGGCGCTCTTCGTGTGACTCCCTCGGGTGTTCTCACGACTCCTGCGGGTGCCGGATTGGCATTACCGCCGCAGGTAGAGGCAGGATGCGTCCCTGGGCGCGAGGGTCCGACGAAGGACCCGGGTCCGGGGACTCACCGAGGAACCTGGCAGCATCGGCTTTCGCCGTGCCCGACATGCGGCTCCGCCGCGTGGCACGCCTCAACGGCAAGAAGAACACGGGAGTAAGAACATGAACCGCAGTGAGCTGGTGGCCGCGCTGGCCGACCGCGCCGAGGTGACCCGCAAGGACGCCGACGCCGTGCTGGCCGCGTTCGCCGACGTCGTCGGCGACATCGTCTCCAAGGGCGACGAGAAGGTCACCATCCCCGGCTTCCTGACCTTCGAGCGCACCCACCGCGCTGCGCGCACCGCGCGCAACCCGCAGACCGGTGAGCCGATCCAGATCCCCGCGGGTTACAGCGTGAAGGTGTCGGCGGGGTCGAAGCTGAAGGAAGCGGCCAAGGGCAAGTAAGGCGCCCTGCGGGCGCCTCACGCCTGAGCGGTTCAGCGCCGTTCGGCTGGGTGCCCCCCGCCCGTCTGCCGGCCCGTTGTGGCTGGTCGCGCAGTTCCCCGCGCCCCTTGCAGGGGCGTCGCAGTGAACGCCGATGGGGCGGTCACCCGATCCGGGTGACCGCCCCATCGGCGTTCTTGTGCCGGGGTCAGCCGAGGGCCTTGCCCGGGAGTTCCACCTTCGCGCCGAGGGCGGAGAGCTTCTCCATGAAGTTCTCGTAGCCGCGGTTGATCAGGCCGATGCCGTGGACGCGGGACGTGCCCTGGGCGGCGAGGGCCGCGATGAGGTACGAGAAGCCGCCGCGCAGGTCGGGGATCTCGAGGTCCGCGCCCTGGAGTTTCGTCGGCCCCGAGACGACCGCCGAGTGCAGGAAGTTGCGCTGGCCGAAGCGGCAGTCGGAGCCGCCCAGGCATTCGCGGTAGAGCTGGATGTGCGCGCCCATCTGGTTGAGCGCGGACGTGAAGCCCAGCCGGGACTCGTAGACCGTCTCGTGGATGATGGACAGGCCCGTGGCCTGCGTCAGGGCGACCACCAGCGGCTGCTGCCAGTCCGTCTGGAAGCCGGGGTGCACGTCCGTCTCCAGGGCGATGGACTTCAACTGCCCGCCCGGGTGCCAGAAACGGATGCCCTCGTCGTCGATCTCGAAGGCGCCGCCGACCTTCCGGTAGGTGTTGAGGAACGTCATCATCGAGCGCTGCTGGGCGCCGTGGACGTAGATGTTGCCCTCGGTGGCGAGCGCCGCGGACGCCCAGGAGGCGGCCTCCAGGCGGTCCGGCAGGGCGCGGTGGGTGTAGCCGCCGAGTTTGTCCACACCGGTGATGCGGATCGTCCGGTCGGTGTCCATCGCGATGATGGCGCCCATCTTCTGCAGGACGCAGATCAGGTCCTCGATCTCCGGCTCCACCGCCGCGTTGGAGAGCTCGGTGACGCCCTCCGCGAGGACCGCCGTGAGCAGCACCTGCTCGGTGGCGCCGACCGACGGGTACGGCAGCCGGATCTTCGTGCCGCGCAGCCGCTGCGGGGCCTCCAGGTACTGGCCGTCCGCGCGCTTCTCGATGGTCGCGCCGAACTGCCGCAGCACGTCGAAGTGGAAGTCGATGGGGCGTCCGCCGATGTCGCAGCCGCCGAGGCCCGGGATGAACGCGTGCCCGAGACGGTGCAGCAGCGGACCGCAGAACAGGATCGGGATCCGCGAGGAACCGGCGTGGGCATCGATGTCAGCGACGTTGGCGCTCTCCACATAGGTGGGGTCGAGCACCAGTTCGCCGGGCTCGTCGCCCGGACGGACCGTCACGCCGTGCAGTTGCAGCAGCCCCCGGACGACCCGGACGTCGCGGATGTCCGGAACGTTGCGCAGCCGGCTCGGTGAGCTGCCCAGCAGCGCGGCGACCATGGCCTTCGGCACGAGGTTCTTCGCACCGCGGACCCGGATCTCGCCCTCCAGCGGGGTTCCGCCGTGGACAAGCAGTACGTCATCGACGTCGTTGACGGTCATGAATCTCGCGTTCCGTGGAGTGGGGCAGAGGGTCAGAAGGGAAAGGGTAATCGCCCTTCACCCCCCTTCTGTAAGCCCGAGGAGGCCCTGGGAACGTCATGGCTCTGTCACAACACGAACCGTTCACCGGCGGCCACGCGGGGTCACCGCGAACGCACGTGCGCCGGGCGCGCTCCCGAACGCCGGTCCGCACCCCTTCACCTCGGCCGGACGACGCCCGACCAGGAAGCTCTCGCGCGCGGCGGCCGCCTTCACTCCGTCACCCGCATTGCCTCCCCGCGCGGCGGGAAGATGCGGGATCATGTCTGGCATGACCGAGGTGTCCTCGCTCACAGGGCGGCTGCTCGTGGCCACTCCCGCTCTGGCGGACCCGAACTTCGACCGTGCGGTGGTGCTCCTTCTCGACCACGACGAGGAGGGCTCCCTCGGTGTCGTCCTCAACCGGCCGACCCCGGTGGACGTGGGCGACATCCTGGAGGGCTGGGCGGACCTGGCCGGCGAGCCCGGCGTGGTGTTCCAGGGCGGCCCGGTGTCACTGGACTCGGCCCTCGGCGTCGCCGTCGTCCCGGGCGGCGCCACGGGGGAGGAGCCGCCGCTCGGCTGGCGCCGGGTGCACGGCGCGATCGGCCTGGTCGACCTGGAGGCCCCGCCGGAGCTGCTCGCCTCCGTCCTCGGCTCACTGCGGATCTTCGCCGGCTACGCGGGCTGGGGCCCCGGCCAGCTGGAGGACGAGCTGGTCGACGGCGCCTGGTACGTGGTGGAGTCCGAGCCGGGTGACGTGTCCTGTCCGGCGCCGGAGCGGCTGTGGCGCGAGGTGCTGCGCCGGCAGCGCAACGAGCTGGCGATGGTCGCCACATATCCGGACGACCCTTCGCTCAACTGAGCCGCGCGGGCTTCAGTACCCTTGGCTGTTATGAGCACTCTTGAGCCCGAGCGCGGGACTGGTACGGGGACCCTCGTCGAGCCGACGCCGCAGACCTCCCACGGCGACGGTGACCACGAGCGCTTCGCCCACTACGTCCAGAAGGACAAGATCATGGCGAGCGCCCTCGACGGCACTCCCGTCGTGGCGCTGTGCGGCAAGGTGTGGGTGCCCGGCCGCGACCCGAAGAAGTACCCGGTGTGCCCCATGTGCAAGGAGATCTACGAGTCCATGGGTGAAGGCGGCGACGACAAGGGCAAGGGCGACAAGTAGTCCCCCTGTAGTCCCTCTCTTCCTTCCCTGACCGCCGGTCCGAGTCCTCCTTGGGCCTGTCCGGCGGATCAAGTCGGGGGAAAGGCGCAGCGTCTTGCAACCCAGGTGAGCGGGGTCTGGTGCGTCCAGCTGCAAGGCGGAGGAGGGAGTCGACGCGGAGCGTCGGCGAGTGACGACAACGCCGCAGATGGGCGTGCCAGACCCCGCGTCCTCGGCGTGATCCGCCGGACAGACCCTAGGCCCCCGGGGTGCGCTTTGCGTGCCCACGGGGGCCTTTGTGCTGCTTGGCCGTTGCGCAGGGTGCGTCGGCCGGTCACAGAGTGGTTGAGACCTCTTGTGGCGTGGTTCACCCAGTCCATAGCCTCCGGTGAGTTGTGCACAGCGAAATTGCCATTGCATATGCTGCAACGCGCTCGGAGGAGCACTCCATGAAGCTGTCCGTCCGCATGGTCGCCGTCGCGGCCGTCCTCGCCACCGCCGCCTGCGCCCCTCAGACCTCCGGCAACTCCTCCTCCGACAAGGACGAGAAGACCGGCACCCTGCGCGTCTGGCTCTTCCAGGAGGTCAACAACCAGCCCAAGGAAAAGGTCGTCGACTCCGTCCTCGCCGACTTCGAGAAGGAGCACGAGGGCACCGAGGTCACCGTCGAGTACATCCCCGTCGAGACCCGCGCCCAACGCATCAAGGCCGCCTTCAACGACCCCAAGTCGGCGCCCGACCTCATCGAGTACGGCAATACCGACACCGCCGGCTATGTGAAGGACGGCGGACTCGCCGACGTCACCGAGGACTTCGGCGCCTGGGACGAGGCCAAGGACACCGACCCCACCGCCCGCCAGTCCGTCACCGTCGGCGGCAAGATCTACGGCGTCCCCTACTTCGTCGGCGTCCGCGCGCTGTACTACCGCACCGACGTCTTCGAGGAACTCGGCCTCGACGTCCCGAAGACGCAGGCCGAACTGATCGCCACGGCGAAGGAGATCCGCGCCGCGAAGCCGGAACTGTACGGGCTCGCCGTCGGCGGCGCCTACACCTACGGCGCGATGCCCTTCATCTGGGCCCACGGCGGCGAACTGGCCACCGGCAAGGGCGGTTCGTACGCCGCCGCCATCGACAGCGCCGCCGCGCGCAAGGGCATCGAGGCGTACACCTCGCTGTTCGGCGACGACAACTGCCCGGCCGCCAAGTGCGCCGCGATGACCGGCAACGACACGATCACCGCGTTCGCCGCGGGCAAGGCGGCCATGGCGATCGGCGGCGACTTCAGCCACGCCGCCGTCGAGGCCGGCAAGGTCAAGGGCACGTACGCGGTCGCGCCGCTGCCGGGCCTGAAGGCCGGGTCGATCGCCCCCGCGTTCGCGGGCGGCAACAACCTGGGCGTGCTGAAGTCCACCACGCACCGCACCCTCGCCGTCGACCTGATGAAGCGGCTCGCCTCCAAGGAGGCGCAGGGGAAGCTGTTCGAGGCGATGGGGTTCCTGCCGACGTTCTCCGACGTGCGGCAGCAGGTGGCCGCGAAGGAGGCCTTCGTGAAGCCGTTCGTCGCGACGCTCGCGGCTGACACGAAGTTCGTGCCCGCGTCGCCGGCTTGGGCGCAGATCGATGCGGGGCAGGTGCTGCCGACGATGTTCCAGGAGGTCGTGTCCGGCAAGAAGGACGTGGACTCCGCCGCGGCGGACGCTGCCAAGAAGATGAACGAGGCGTTCGGGTCGGCCGGGTGAGCGGGCCTACTGGGTCGCGGGTTCTTGAGCGGTCGCGGGTGCGGGGCGGCGGGGGCTCGGCGCGCCCACGCGGCGGTAGCCGCGGATCCGGTACAGCCCCGCGCCCCCGGAACGGGCGTTCCCGCACCCCTTGGCTGTATCTCGCGCCGGCGTTGGTGGTTCTCGGCGGGCTGCTCGCCTATCCCATTTACCAGCTTGGGCTGATCTCGGTCTTTCACTACACCCAGGCCCAGGTGAGCGGAGGGGAGCCCACCACCTTCGAGGGATTCGGGAACTACTCCGCGCTGTTCTCGGACGGGCAGTTCTGGGAGGTGCTGCTGGCCACCGTGGTGTTCGCGGCGGCCTGTGTCGTCTCCACGCTGGCCGTGGGGTGCGCGCTCGCCGTGCTGCTCACCCGGGTGCGGGCCGTGCCGCGGCTGGCGTTGATGCTGGCCGCGCTCGGCGCCTGGGCCACCCCCGCCATCACCGGGTCCACGGTGTGGCTGTTCCTCTTCGACGCCGACTTCGGCCCCGTCAACCGGGTGCTGGGGCTCGGCGACCACTCGTGGACGTACGGGAGGTTCAGCGCGTTCTTCCTGGTGCTGCTCGAAGTGGTGTGGTGCTCCTTCCCGTTCGTCATGGTGACGGTCTACGCCGGCATCCGGGCCGTCCCGGCCGAGGTGCTGGAGGCCGCTGCCCTGGACGGGGCCTCGCAGTGGCGGATCTGGCGGTCGGTGCTCGCGCCGATGCTCCGCCCGATCCTGGTCGTCGTCACCATCCAGTCGGTCATCTGGGACTTCAAGGTCTTCACGCAGATCTACGTCATGACGGGCGGCGGGGGTATCGCGGGACAGAACCTGGTGCTCAACGTGTACGCGTACCAGAAGGCGTTCGCGTCCTCGCAGTACAGCCTGGGCGCCGCGATCGGCGTGGTGATGCTGCTGATCCTGCTCGCCGTGACGCTGGTGTACCTGCGGCTGCTGCGCCGCCAGGGGGAGGAACTGTGAGTCTCGTGAGGCAGGACCTGGAATCCCGGGTGAATCTTCTGCGCCGGTTCACCCGGCGTCCCGGCCGGACGGCGGCCGAGGCGACCGCCCTGGTGGTCGCCGCCGTGGTGGCCTTCCCCCTGTACTGGATGGTGCTGAGCGCCTTCAAGCCGGCCGGGGAGATCCGGGGCGAGCCGCGGCCGTGGACGCTCGCGCCCACGCTGGACTCGTTCCGGCGGGTGTTCGACCAGCAGGATTTCGGCCGTTACTTCCTCAACAGCGTCGTCGTCGCGGTCGCCGTGGTGATCGCCTCCGCGTTCATCGCGTTTCTCGCCGCGACCGCCGTGACACGATTCCGGTTCCGTTTGCGGACCACCCTGCTGATCATGTTTCTGGTGGCCCAGATGGTGCCCGTGGAGGCGCTGACGATCCCCCTGTTCTTCGTGATGCGGGATCTCGGTCAGCTGAACACGCTGTGGTCGCTGATCCTGCCGCACATCGCCTTCTCGCTGCCGTTCGCGATCTGGATGCTCAGGGGGTTCGTGAAGGGCGTTCCGGAGGCGCTGGAGGAGGCCGCGTACATGGACGGAGCGAGCCGTGCGCGGTTCCTTTGGCAGATCCTTTTCCCGCTCGTCCTGCCGGGCCTCGTGGCCACCAGTGTGTTCTCGTTCATCTCGGCCTGGAACGACTTCCTGTTCGCCAAGTCGTTCATCATCAGCGACATCTCCCGGTCGACCCTGCCGATGGCGCTGCTGGTGTTCTACAAACCCGACGACCCCGACTGGGGCGGGGTCATGGCGGCGTCCACCGTGATGACGATTCCGGTGCTGGTCTTCTTCGTACTCGTGCAGCGGCGTCTGGTCTCCGGACTGGGCGGCGCGGTAAAGGACTGACGTGATGCCGACTTCACTGATTCCGGCGCCCCGGGGCGTCGTCGCCGGCGCCGGGGAGACCCGCCTGACGGAGGCTTCCGGGCTGTACGCCGGCGCCGGTACGGAGGGCGTCGGGCGGTGGCTCGGAGGTGTGCTGCGGGCCGCCACCGGACTGCCCTGGAGGGAGGCGCGGGAGCCCGCGGAGGCGCACGAGGGTGTGCGGCTCGCGCTCGCGCCGGAGCTCGGGCCGGAGGCGTACCGGCTCGTCAGCGGCCCCGCGGGCGTCCTCGTCGAGGGCGGTGACGCGGCCGGCGCGCTGCACGGCGCGCAGACCCTGCGGCAGCTCCTCGGCGCCGACGCGTTCCGCAGGGCGCCCGTCCGCCGCGACCGGGTGTGGACCGTGCCGCACCTGACCGTCGAGGACGCGCCCCGTTTCCGCTGGCGCGGGCTGATGCTGGACGTAGCACGCCACTTCATGCCGAAGGAAGGCGTGCTGCGTTATCTCGATCTGATGTCCGCGCACAAACTCAACGTGCTGCATCTGCACCTGACGGACGACCAGGGCTGGCGCGTCGAGATCCGGCGGTATCCACGCCTCACCGAGGTCGGATCCTGGCGCGCCCGCACCAAAATCGGCCACCGCGCCTCCGAGCTCTGGGACGAGCGTCCGCACGGTGGCCACTACACGCAGGACGACCTCCGCGAGATCGTCGCCTACGCCGCCGAACGGCATATCAGCGTCGTCCCCGAAATCGACGTCCCGGGACACTCGCAGGCCGCCATCGCCGCGTATCCGGAACTCGGCAACTGCGACGTCGTCGACACCGCCGCGCTGACCGTCTGGGACACCTGGGGCATCAATCCGAACGTCCTCGCCCCCACCGAGAACACCCTGCGCTTCTACGAAGGGGTGCTGGAGGAACTCCTGGAACTGTTCCCCGCCGACGCCGGGCCGTTCTCGCCGTTCGTGCACATCGGCGGCGACGAATGCGTCAAGGACCAGTGGCGGGAGTCGAAGAACGCGCGGGAACAGATCGAGAAGCTCGGGCTCGCGGACGAGGACGCCCTGCAGTCCTGGTTCATCGGCCACTTCGACCGCTGGCTGGCCGACCGCGGGCGGCGGCTCATCGGCTGGGACGAGATCCTCCAGGGCGGACTCGCGCCGGGCGCCGCCGTGTCGTCCTGGCGCGGCTACGCGGGCGGGATCGCCGCGGCCCGCGCCGGCCACGACGTGGTGATGTGTCCCGAGCAGCAGGTCTACCTCGACCACCGCCAGGACGCGGGCCCCGACGAGCCCGTGCCCATCGGGTACGTGCGCACCCTGGAGGACGTCTACCGGTTCGAGCCCGTCCCCGCCGGGCTGACGCCCGAGGAGAGGGAGCGGGTGCTGGGCACGCAGGCCAACGTGTGGACCGAGGTGATGGAGGACCAGGGGCGCGTCGACTACCAGACGTTCCCCCGGCTCGCCGCGCTCGCCGAGGTCGCCTGGAGCGAACTGCCTGCCCCCGACGGCCGGGACTTCCCCGGCTTCGAGCGGCGCATGACCGAGCACTACCGGCGCCTGGACGCCCTCGGCGTCGCCTACCGCCCGCCCACCGGTCCCCGCCCGTGGCAGCGCCGCCCGGGCGTCCTCGGCCGCCCGATCGACGGACCGCCGCCCGCGCTGTAGACGCGTACCTCGGTCGTCGTCGACGCGCACATCAGTCGTCCCCCAAGTGCGCTTCTGCCCCGGGGGACGACGCATGCCTCCCGCGTTCGCTGCGGGCCGAACAGGTCGGGCCATAACGGAACAAGAGCTTCCGAAGGCTGTGATTCCGTGGCGCAGGGGCGATTAGGGGACGGATTCGGCCAGGTCCGGGCCCAGGCGGGCGAATGCCTCCTAGCGGACCCCCGTCTTCGGCACCTGCCAAGATGTGCCAGAGTTGCCACGTCCGCCCTGTCAGCACGTACCGTACGGCGCACGGGTGGGACCAGGTGGGGCAGCGGGAAGGGGCAGCCGGTTTTGAGCACGCACGCACCGCAGGCGGCGCAGGCCGTGACGCTGCCCACGACGCTGGACGAGGCCGTGGCGGCGCTCACCGCCACGCCCGCCGCCGTGCCCGTCGCGGGCGGCACCGACCTGATGGCCGCCGTCAACTCCGGGCAGCTCAGGCCCGCCGCGCTGGTCGGCCTCGGCAAGATCAGCGAGATCCGCGGCTGGCAGTACCTGGACGGACACGCGCTGCTCGGCGCCGGACTCACGCACGCGCGCATGGGGCGCCCCGACTTCGCCGCGCTCATCCCCGCGCTCGCCGCCGCCGCGCGCGCCGCCGGACCCCCGCACATCCGCAACGCCGGCACCCTCGGCGGCAACATCGCCTCCGCCGCCCCCACCGGGGACGCGCTGCCCGTGCTGGCCGCCCTGGAGGCGACGCTGATCGTCGCGGGCCCGGGCGGCGCCCGCCGCGAGGTCCCGGTGTCGCACCTGCTGGCCGGCATGGACGTGCTGCGCCCCGGCGAGCTGATCGGCTACGTGCGCGTACCGCTGCTGCACGCCCCCCAGGTCTTCCTGAAGGCGACCGGCCGCACCGGACCCGGCCGCGCCGTCGCCTCCGTCGCTCTCGTGCTCGACCCCGCCCGGCGCGGGGTGCGCTGCGCGGTGGGCGCCATAGCGCCGATGCCGCTGCGGCCCCTGGAGGCCGAGCAGTGGGTCGCGCAGCTCATCGACTGGGACAACAACCGCGCGATCGTCCCCGAGGCGCTCAGCGCCTTCGGGGAGTACGTCGCCGCGGCCTGCATCCCCGACGCCGCGCCCGGCGAGGACGGCACCGTCCCGCCGCTGCCGCCCGCGGTACTGCACCTGCGGCGCACCGTCGCCGCGCTGGCCCGACGAGCACTGGGGAGGGCGTTGTCGTGACCGACGACCAGCACGGACAGGGCGGCACGCCTCCGGGCGGCAGCCGCTGGGACCCGCTGCCGCAGGGCGACTACGACGACGGCGCCACGGCCTTCGTGAACCTCCCGGAGGGCGGCATAGACGCCCTGCTGGACGCCATGGAGAGCCCGCTGGCCGCACCCGGCCACGGCTACGTCCCGCCGCAGATCACCGTCACGCCGGCCACCACCGCGGGCACCGACCCGGCGGCCACCGGCAGCTGGGCCGCCCCCGGCGCCCCCGTCGACGGCGCCCAGTGGCACGACCCGGGCGCGGCGGCGGGCGACCCGTACGGCTACGACCCCGGCGCGAGCGGCCAGTGGGCCTACGACCCGAACGCGCAGGGGCATCAGCACGCGCAGGCCCAGCAGCACGCGCAGGGGCAGCAGCAGCACCCGCAGGGACACCAGCACGCGCAGGGTCACGACCCCGCGGGACAGCAGCAGGGGCACGGCCAGGCGCCCGGGCAGGACGTCACCGGGCAGTGGTCGATCCCCGTGGCGGGCGGCGACCTGCCGGACGAGTCCGGCGAGTTCACCACGTCCTCCCTGGTCGAGCAGTGGGGCGGCACCCCGCCGGCGACCCTTCCGGGCGGCGCCGCGGCCCCCTGGGCCGAGTCCCAGTCCATCGGCACGCCCTGGGGGCCCGGCGTACCCGGCGTGCCGCAGGAGCACCAGCAGCAGGGCGGTCCGTACGGGCCGCAGCCCGGCGCCTACGACGGCCAGGGCGGCCAGGGTGGCCAGGGCGGCCAGGGCGGCGAGCACGGCCAGGCCCACGGGACGCAGGACCCCTCCGCCCACCAGCACGGCGCCCAGCCCGCCTACCCGGGTGCCCCCGGCGCCTCCCCGGAGCAGGCGGCCCCCGCCGAGGACGCCTCCGCACAGGACGTCCCGCAGGCCTCCCAGCCGCTGCCCGCCGAGGAACACCCCGAGCAGCAGTGGGAGTCCGAGGAGAGCGCCGACAGGGACGCCGGGGCCGACGACGGCGGCCACGAGCACCCGCAGGCTCCCCAGGACGCCGAGGAGCCCGTCTCCGGCCCGTCCGAGGCCGACGGCGACCCCGAGCGCCCTGAGGACGCCGAGGGGGCTCCCGAGGCCTCCGAAGGGCCCTCGGAGGCCTCGGAGGACGCTGCGGAGCCCTCCGCCGACGGCGAGACCCCGGACGCCCCGGGCGCTCCCGAGGCCGCCGACGACGCGGACGCCCCCGTCGCCGAGGTCCTCGTGGCCCCCCACGACGACCACCCCCTCGCCTCCTACGTGCTCCGCGTCAACGGCACCGACCGGCCCGTCAGCGACGCGTGGATCGGCGAGTCCCTGCTCTACGTGCTGCGCGAGCGCCTCGGTCTCGCCGGCGCCAAGGACGGCTGCTCGCAGGGTGAGTGCGGCGCGTGCAACGTCCAGGTGGACGGGCGCCTCGTCGCGTCCTGCCTGGTCCCCGCCGTCACCGCGGCCGGCAGCGAGGTCCGCACCGTCGAGGGACTGGCCCAGGACGGCCGCCCCTCCGACGTGCAGCGCGCCCTCGCCCGCTGCGGCGCCGTGCAGTGCGGCTTCTGCGTGCCCGGCATGGCGATGACCGTGCACGACCTGCTGGAGGGCAACCCGGCCCCGACCGAGCTGGAGACCCGCCAGGCCCTGTGCGGCAACCTGTGCCGCTGCTCCGGCTACCGGGGCGTGGTGAACGCCGTGCAGGAGGTCGTCGCCGAACGCGAGGCGCACGCCGAGGCCGAGGCCGCCGCGGACGACGACGGCGCCCCCCGCATCCCGCACCAGGCGGGCCCCGGCGCCGGAGGGGTCAACCCCTCGGCGTTCGGCGTCGCCCCGCAGGACCAGTCCCACGGCCAGGACGGAGGCCAGGCGTGAGCAACGAAGCAGCCACCGTGCAGACCGCCGACGCGGCCACCGAGGAGGAGACCGGCCCGCGCCGCGGACTCGGCGCCTCCCTCCCGGCCGCCGACGCGCGCGCCAAGACCGAGGGCACCTTCCCGTACGCCGCCGACCTGTGGGCCGAGGGCCTGCTGTGGGCCGCCGTGCTGCGCTCCCCGCACCCGCACGCGCGCATCAAGTCGATCGACACCACGCACGCGCGCGAGATGCCCGGCGTCCGCGCGGTCGTCACCCACGAGGACGTCCCCGGCACCTCGGTGCTCGGCCGCGGCAAGGCCGACCGCCCCGTCTTCGCCTCCGAGGTCGTACGCCACCACGGCGAGCCGCTGGCCGCCGTCGCCGCCGACCACCCCGACACCGCGCGCATGGCCGCCGCCGCGGTCATCGTCGAGTACGAGGTGCTCGACCCGGTGACCGACCCCGAGCAGGCCTTCGAGGCCGAGCCGCTGCACCCCGACGGCAACCTGGTCCGGCACATCCCGCTGCGCCACGGCGACGCGGACGCGGTCGGCGAGGTCGTCGTCGAGGGCCTGTACCGCATCGGCCGCCAGGACCCCGCCCCCATAGGGGCCGAGGCCGGGCTCGCCGTGCCCCGCCCGGACGGCGGGGTCGAGCTGTACCTGGCGTCCACCGACCCGCACGGCGACCGGGACACCGCCGCCGCCGCGTTCGGCCTCCAGCAGGACCAGGTCAAGATCGTCGTCACCGGTGTGCCCGGCGCCACCGCCGACCGCGAGGACCAGAGCTTCCAGCTGCCCCTCGGGCTGCTCGCGCTGAAGACCGGCTGCCCGGTGAAGCTCGCCGCCACGCGCGAGGAGTCCTTCCTCGGCCACACCCACCGCCACCCCACCCTGCTGCGCTACCGCCACCACGCCGACGCCGAGGGCAAGCTGGTCAAGGTCGAGGCGCAGATCCTGCTCGACGCGGGCGCCTACGCCGGCACCTCCTCCGACGCCCTGGCCGCCGCCGTCGCCTTCGCCTGCGGCCCGTACGTCGTGCCCAACGCCTTCATCGAGGGCTGGGCGGTGCGCACCAACAACCCGCCCTCCGGGCATGTGCGCGGCGAGGGCGCGATGCAGGTGTGCGCCGCGTACGAGGCGCAGATGGACAAGCTCGCCAAGAAGCTCGGCCTGGACCCGGCCGAGGTGCGGATGCGGAACGTGATGGCCACCGGCGACGTGCTGCCCACCGGCCAGACCGTCACCTGCCCCGCCCCCGTCGCCGAACTGCTCGAAGCCGTACGGGACTTCCCGCTGCCGCCGCTGCCCAAGGACACCCCCGAGGACGAGTGGCTGCTGCCCGGCGGCCCCGAGGGCGCGGGCGAACCCGCCGCGGTGCGCCGGGGCGTCGGCTACGGCCTGGGCATGGTGCACATGCTGGGCGCCGAGGGCGCCGACGAGGTCTCCACGGCCACCGTGCGCGTCCAGAACGGCGTGGCGACCGTGCTGTGCGCGGCCGTCGAGACCGGGCAGGGCTTCTCCACGCTGGCCCGGCAGATCGTGCAGGAGACCCTCGGCATCGACGAGGTGCACGTGGTGCCCGTCGACACCGACCAGCCCCCGGCCGGGGCCGGCTGCCGCGGACGCCACACCTGGGTGTCGGGCGGGGCCGTGGAGCGCGCGGCCAAGATGGTCCGCACCCAGCTCCTCCAGCCGCTGGCGCACAAGTTCGGCATGTCCACCGAGCTGCTCCAGATCACCGACGGCAAGATCACCTCGTACGACGGCGTGCTGTCCACGACCGTCACCGAGGCCATGGACGGCAAGGAGCTGTGGGCGACCGCGCAGTGCCGGCCGCACCCCACCGAGCCGCTGGACGAGGCCGGGCAGGGCGACGCCTTCGTCGGCATGGCCTTCTGCGCGATCCGCGCCGTCGTGGACGTCGACATCGAGCTGGGCTCGGTCCGGGTCGTGGAGCTCGCCGTCGCGCAGGACGTGGGCCGGGTGCTCAACCCCGCGCAGCTCGCCGCGCGCATCGAGGCGGGCGTCACCCAGGGCCTGGGCGCCGCGCTCACCGAGAACCTGCGCACCCCGCGCGGCCTGATCCGCCACCCCGACCTCACCGGGTACGCCCTGCCGACCGCGCTGGACGCGCCCGACATCCGGATCGTGAAGCTCGTCGAGGAGCGGGACGTGGTCGCGCCGTTCGGCGCGAAGGCCGTCAGCGCGGCGCCGGTGGTGGCCTCGCCGGCCGCGATCGCCTCCGCCGTGCGCGCCGCCACCGGCCGCCCGGTGAACCGCCTGCCGATCCGCCCGCAGGCCGCCGTGGTGACCTCCAACTGAGCGATTCCGCCGGGCCGGTCGGCCCGGCGGGGCAACGCTCGGGGCCTCCCGCGCGTCTTGAGGTACAGGGCGCCGGCCGCGCTTCCCGTTTCCGATGCGTTGTCAGTGGCGCGGCGTACTCTTCGGAGCAGTGGGGGACGGCCGTGGGCCCGGCAGGGCGCGGGCCGTCCTGCCCGGGGCGGGACGTTCGCGGGCCCGGGACCGAGCACACGTATCGCGGGGGAATCATGAGCACGACCGACACCGTTGTCGCGAGGGCGATCACACTCACCGAGGACGACCTCGGTCCCCAGGTCACGCACGCGTCGACGCGGAGCTGGCTGACCGGACCCGGACTGCCGTGCTACAACGGCCTGTTCCGCTTCACGGAGACGGCCCGCCCCGGCGGCCCGCGCACGGTCGCCGAGGTGACGGGCGCCGCCGACCGGCTGTCGCCGGCCCTGCGCGACCGGCTCGTCATCGGCGCGTTCGCCGTCCCGGCGGGCCTGGAGCCGGAGTCGGTGCTGCTCGACGGCGCGACCGGCGAGGTCTCCAGCGCGTACGTCCAGGACCGGCCCGACCTCATGGACTGCCGCCCGCTCGCCCCCTCCCTGCCGACATTCGTCCGCTTCGCGGCGGCCACGGACGAACTGGCGGGCCTGCGCGGCCAGTTCGCCGCCTACGCCGGCCGGTACGGCACCAAGGCGGTCGCGGAGGCCTCGCGGCAGCTGCTCGCGGTGTTCGAGGAGGGCGCGGACGGCGAGCCCGCGCCGTTCTGGCGGATGGCGGCGCTGATCCGCCCCCTCGCCCTGGTCGCCGGCCCCGGCACGGCGTCGGGCCTCGCCCTGGACCTCCCGCTGCGCCTGCTGGACGAGGAGTTCGGCCGGGGCGGCGTGGTCCGCTTCGAGGAGGTCGACTTCCCCGCGACGCTCACGCACGAGCCCACCCGCCGCTTCCTGCGCGAGACGGGCCTGCCCGAGGACGGCTTCCTGTTCTCCCTGGACACGGACCAGCCGCTGCGCACGCTCACGGAGTACGCGGCCGACGACTGCGGCAGCGGCTTCCCGCCGGGTCTCCTCCCGGCCCACGCCGACCGGCTGATACGCGTCGGGCACCTGATCGACGACCACGGCCTGGTCGTCGACGGGGCGACGGGGGCGGTGCTGAGCTGGAGCGAGTCGGACGGCGCGCTGCGCCCGCTGAACACGGACATCTCCACGCTGGCGTTCACCCTCTGGCTCCTGCACCGGGAGCGCTCCCTCGACGAGGCCTCCGGCCACGCCCTCACGAGCGACGCCTACGACCAGCTCGCCCTGACGATGATCCAGGTCCTCGCCTCGGTCGACCCCACGGGCACGACGGAGGACACGGACTGGCACTACTGGACGCGGCTCTTCCAGGACGAGGCGGGCGGGGTGTTGTAAACCCCGGCTCTCCGCGGCAGGGGGGCGCGCTGCTTCCACGCGCACGTCGAAAGGGCGGGCACCCCCGGAGAGTGTGGGGTGTCCGCCCTTTCTCGGAGGCCGTGGCGGGAATCGAACCCGCGTAACTCGCTTTGCAGGCGAGTCCCTGAACCACTCGGGCACACGGCCGTGTCGGCGGGGTGAGGCGTCGGACGGCGCCGCTCCCTGACCGGTACTTCGACCGTAAGGCGGTTCGCTCGCGGGGCTCAAGGGGACACCGGGGCGTGCAACGCGACTGCCATGCGCCGTTCACAAAGGGAAAGGACCCCGAGGTGCCTCGGGTCCTACGACCAAGGTCCCGGTGCAGGTCCCGACCCCCGACAGGGGTCAAACAGGCCCGTGGCCCTTACCCTGGCGGGCATGACCGCCCCCAACTCCCGCGACACGGGTGTCGCCGAGCCCGCCGGCGCGCCCGCCCCGGCCGTCGTCCCCGACGACACCGTCCTCAGCCGCCGGTACCGGGCGCTGAGCATCGGAGTCGTCTCCGTCGTGCTGCTGATCGCCTTCGAGGCGACGGCGGTGGGCACGGCGATGCCCGTGGCGGCGCGCGAGCTGAACGGCGTCTCCCTGTACGCGTTCGCGTTCTCCGGGTACTTCACCACCAGCCTCTTCGGCATGGTGCTGTCCGGCCAGTGGTCCGACCGGCGCGGCCCGCTCGCCCCGCTCACCTGGGGCATCGCCTCCTTCGCGGCCGGGCTGCTGATCGCCGGCACCGCGGGCGCGATGTGGCTGTTCATCCTGGGCCGCGCCGTGCAGGGTCTCGGCGGCGGCCTGGTGATCGTCGCCCTGTACGTCGTCGTCGGCCGCGCCTATCCCGAGCGGCTGCGCCCGGCCATCATGGCGGCGTTCGCGGCCGCCTGGGTCGTCCCGTCGATCGTCGGCCCGCTCGCCTCCGGCGCGGTGACCGAGCACCTCGGCTGGCGCTGGGTGTTCCTCGGCATCCCGGTGATCGTGGTGCTCCCGGTGGCGCTGGCCCTGCCCCAGATCCGGCGGCTCGCCTCCGGCCCGGTCGGGGACGCCGCCGAGGCCCCGGCCTCCTTCGACCGCCGCCGTATCCGGCTGGCCCTCGCCATCTCCTTCGGGGCGGGCCTGCTCCAGTACGCCGCGCAGGACCTGCGCTGGCTGTCCCTGCTGCCGGGCGCCCTGGGCATCGCCCTGCTGGTCCCGGCGGTCCTCGGCCTGCTCCCGCGGGGCACATGGCGCGCGGCGCGCGGCCTGCCCTCGGTGGTGCTGCTGCGCGGGGTCGCCGCCGGGTCGTTCATCGCGGCGGAGTCCTTCGTCCCGCTGATGCTGGTCACCCAGCGCGGACTCAGCCCCACGCTCGCCGGCTTCTCCCTCGCGGCGGGCGGCGGCACCTGGGCGCTGGGCTCCTGGGTGCAGTCCCGGCCCCGCCTGGAGCCGCACCGGGAGCGGCTGATGACCGTCGGGATGCTGCTGGTCGCGTTCGCGATCGCGGCGGCGCCGAGCGTGCTGATCCACTCCGTGCCCGCCTGGACGCTGGCGGTGGCGTGGGCGTTCGGCTGCTTCGGCATGGGCCTGGTGATCTCCTCCACCAGCGTGCTGCTGCTCCAGCTCTCCGCGCCCGAGGAGGCCGGCACCAACTCCGCCGCCCTCCAGATCTCCGACGGCCTCTCCAACGTCCTCCTCCTGGCGATCGGCGGCGCCGCCTTCGCCGCCCTCGGCGGCGGCACCGTCAGCCACGCGGCCACGGAGGCCACCGGCTCCCACCCGGCCGCCTTCGCCGCGGTGTTCCTGCCGATGGCGGCGGTGGCGCTGGCGGGGGTGTGGATAGCCACCCGGCTCCGCCCGGAGGAGCGGCCCGCCTGCAATCTGTGAGCGGCCGGTCGCGGTCAGTCAGTATCATCCGGCCATGTCCGAACTGGTAATCCGCCCCGACTCCGCCCTGCTCCAGGCCCTGCACGACCTCGCGGACGCGCAGGACCTCACGCCCGAGGACGTCGCGCTGGACGCGCTGCGCCGCCGCCTCCACGAGGAGGGCCGGCAGGTGCGCGCGGTCGCCGAACGCCTAGCGGCGGAGCACGCGGAACTGCTGAGGAGGCTGGGCGAATGACGCGGCACCTCACCGTAGACGAGGTCACGGAGATCGCCGAGGTCGCGTTCGGCGGCGCCCCGCCGGTGGCGCGCACGCCAGGGCTGCTCGCCTCGGCCGTGCACCGCCCGCGCGCCCGCATGTTCGGCACCCCGGCCTATCAGGACCTGTACGAGCAGGCGGCCGCCCTGCTGCACGCCCTCGCCACGAACCACCCGTTCGTCGACGGCAACAAGCGCACCGCCTGGCTGGCCGCGGCCACCTTCCTCGCCCTGAACGGCGTCGACCTGCTGCACGCCGACCAGGACGCCGCGTACACGCTGGTCGTGGATGCGGCGTCCGGGGCGGTCGGCGACGTGAGGGAGATCGCCGTGCGGCTCAAGACGTTGTGACGTGGGTCCCACCCGTGGGCGACCCGGGGCTTCGGCGGCGTGTGGAGCGGTGGGCCATCGGTAGGGTGGCCCGGTCGTCCCACGTACCAGAGCCGCCCGAACCACCCTCCCGGAGATCGTGACTACCACCGCCGGCACCGCCTCGCACCACCTGTCCCCGGCCTTCCCCGGCCGTGCCCCCTGGGGTACCGCCGGCAAGCTGCGCGCCTGGCAGCAAGGGGCGATGGACAAGTACCTCCAGGCTCAGCCCCGTGACTTCCTCGCGGTCGCCACTCCCGGCGCCGGCAAGACCACGTTCGCGCTGACGCTGGCGTCCTGGCTGCTGCACCACCACGTCGTGCAGCAGGTGACCGTCGTCGCGCCCACCGAGCATCTGAAGAAGCAGTGGGCGGAGGCCGCCGCGCGGATAGGCATCAAGCTCGACCCGGAGTACAGCGCGGGCCCCCTCGGCCGGGAGTACGACGGCGTCGCCGTCACGTACGCCGGTGTCGGCGTGCGCCCCATGCTGCACCGCAACCGTGTCGAGCAGCGCAAGACGCTCGTGATCCTGGACGAGATCCACCACGCCGGCGACTCGAAGTCGTGGGGCGAGGCCTGCCTGGAGGCGTTCGAGCCGGCCACCCGCCGCCTCGCGCTGACCGGTACGCCGTTCCGCTCGGACACCAACCCCATCCCGTTCGTGACGTACGAGGAGGGCGACGACGGGATCCGCCGGTCGTCCGCCGACTACACCTACGGGTACGGCTCCGCCCTCGCCGACGGCGTCGTCCGGCCGGTGATCTTCATGTCGTACAGCGGCAACATGCGCTGGCGCACCAAGGCCGGCGACGAGATCGCCGCCCGGCTCGGCGAGCCCATGACGAAGGACGCGATCAGCCAGGCCTGGCGCACCGCCCTCGACCCGCGCGGCGAGTGGATGCCGTCCGTGCTGCGCGCCGCCGACCAGCGGCTCACCGAGGTCAGGAAGGCCATCCCGGACGCCGGCGCCCTGGTGATCGCCTCCGACCAGGAGTCCGCCCGCGCCTACGCCAAGCTGATCCGTGACATCACCGGCCACAAGGCCACCCTCGTCCTCTCCGACGACGCCGGCGCGTCCAAGCGGATCGACGAGTTCAGCGCGAGCGACGACCGCTGGATGGTCGCCGTCCGCATGGTGTCCGAGGGCGTCGACGTCCCGCGCCTCGCGGTCGGCGTGTACGCCACCACGATCTCCACGCCGCTGTTCTTCGCCCAGGCCGTCGGCCGTTTCGTGCGGTCCAGGCGACGCGGCGAGACCGCGTCCGTGTTCCTGCCGACCGTCCCCGACCTGCTCGGCTTCGCCAACGAGATGGAGCGCGAGCGCGACCACGTCCTCGACAAGCCCAAGAAGGAGGGCGAGGAGGACCCGTACGCCGAGTCCGAGAAGGAGATGGACGAGGCGAACAAGCAGCAGGACGAGGACACCGGCGAGCAGGACATGCTGCCCTTCGAGGCGCTGGAGTCCGACGCCGTCTTCGACCGGGTGATGTACAACGGCGCCGAGTTCGGCATGCAGGCGCACCCGGGCAGCGAGGAGGAGCAGGACTACCTCGGCATCCCCGGCCTGCTGGAGCCCGACCAGGTGCAGCTGCTGCTGCAGAAGCGCCAGGCCCGGCAGATCGCGCACAGCAAGAAGAAGCCGGCCGAGGAGGCCGACCTGCTCGAACTGCCCGCCGAGCGGCGGCCCGTGGTCTCCCACAAGGAGATGATGGAGCTGCGCAAGAAGCTCAACTCGCTCGTCGGCGCCTACGTCCACCAGAGCGGCAAGCCGCACGGCGTGATCCACACCGAGCTGCGCCGCGTGTGCGGCGGCCCGCCCTCCGCGGAGGCGACGGCGGGACAGCTGCGGCAGCGGATCGCCAAGGTGCAGGAGTGGGCCACCCGCATGCGGTGAGACACCTGTGCGTCTTGTGGACGGTGAAGTGAGCGGGAGCGGTCCCCCTGTGTGCATACCGGGAAAAAAGTGACCAGTTTGTTCAACTGGTGACCGGATTCTGGACGGAGCCTTCCGCTCAGCGGACCGGCTCGCTACTGTCCCCGCTACGCACACGCCCCGTGGCAGCGCCGCCGCGGAGCGCAGCCGTGAAGCGACTGTGCCCGGGACTGGACCGGGCCGCCGGCCGATCGGCGGCCCTCTGAAGCGCGTGACCGCCGGGACCGGTGACGCACATGCGGGGAGAGGGCTGTCGACCTCACCACTGAAGGAGTGGGCGTCGTGACCGCGGAGACCTCTCAGACGCTCGACAGGGGCCTACGGGTCCTGAAACTGCTCGCCGACACGGACCACGGGCTGACCGTCACCGAGCTTTCCCACAAACTGGGCGTCAACCGGACCGTCGTGTACAGGTTGCTCGCCACGCTCGAGCAGCACGCGCTGGTCCGCCGCGACCTGGGCGGCCGGGCGCGGGTCGGCCTCGGCGTGCTGCGTCTGGGACGGCAGGTGCACCCGCTGGTACGGGAGGCGGCGATGCCGGCGCTGCGGTCCCTCGCGGAGGACATCGGCGCGACCGCCCACCTGACCCTCGTCGACGGCGCGGAGGCCCTCGCGGTGGCGGTGGTGGAGCCGTCGTGGACCGACTACCACGTGGCCTACCGGGCCGGCTTCCGGCACCCCCTGGACCGCGGAGCGGCCGGCAAGGCGATACTCGCCGCACGGCAGAAGGCCCCCGGCGACCCCGGCTACACCCTGACCCACGGCGAACTGGAGACCGGCGCCTGCGGGGCCGCCGCGCCGCTGGTGGGCGTCACGGGCGTCGAGGGGAGCGTGGGCGTGGTCATGCTGGCGGAGGTCGTACCGGAGCGGGTCGGCAAGCGCGTGGTGGAGGCGGCCCGGGAGGTCGCCGAGGCCCTGCGCTGACCGCCCCTCCAGAGGCGCGGGGAACTGCGCGCCCAGCCGTACGGGGTGTGGCGCGGGCCCGCTTAAGGGGTGCCGCCTGCGCCCACCCGTGCCGCCCTCAGCGGCACGACTGCCCGCAGTCGTCAGGGGCGCGGGGAACCGCGCGAACGGCCCCGCACGGCCCGCACCCGGCATGTGACAGCCCTCTGCCCCCCGGTGGCCGCCGGCCCCCCACCCCCGTCACGTTAGATTGGCCCCGTGCTCACTCGCCTCACCCGTCCCCAGGCCCTGGCCGTCTGCGCCGCCCCGGCCGTCGCGTTGCTGGCCACCGCCGTGCTCGCGCCGCTGCCCTTCTCCGTGGCGCAGCCCGGGATGACGGCCGACGTACTCGGCGAGAACAAGGGACAGCAGGTCATCACCATCTCCGGCACCGATGTCCGGAAGACCACGGGACAGCTGCGGATGACCACCATCGAGGCGACCTCGCCCGACACCCGCGTCAGCCTGCCGCAGGTGATCGACAGCTGGTTCCGCACCGACGAGGCGGTCATGCCCCGCGACGCCGTCTACCCCAGCGGGGACGACGTCCAGGAGATCGAGCAGTACAACCGGAAGCAGATGAAGGAGTCCCAGGACGAGGCCACCCGGGCCGCGCTGAAGTACCTCGGCCGGGAGAACCAGGGCATCGACATCAGCCTGAAGCTCGCCGACGTCGGCGGCCCGAGCGCCGGACTGCTGTTCTCCCTCGGCATCGTCGACAAGCTGGACGGCGACGGCAGCGGCGGCGACCTCACCGGCGGCCGGGTCGTGGCCGGCACCGGCACCATCGACGCCGAGGGCCGGGTCGGCGCGGTCGGCGGCGTGCCGCTGAAGACACAGGCGGCCAGGCGGGACGGCGCCACCGTCTTCCTCGTCCCGCGCGACGAGTGCGGCGAGGCCAAGGCCGAACTGCCGAAGGGCCTGCGCCTGGTCCCCGTGACCACGCTCAAGGGCGCCGTGGACGCGCTCGTCGCCCTGGAGAAGGGCACCGGCAAGGTCCCCGCCTGCTGACCCGGCGCCCACTACCCCTCCTTCACGAACCCCTCGGCCACCATCCAGTCCAGCGCGACCTGGTGGGGGTCCTCCCCGTCGACGTCGACCCGGGCGTTCAGGGTCTGCGCCACGTTGTTGTCCAGCTTCTCCGTCACCGGGGCGAGGACCTCGGCGATCTCGGGCCATTTCTTCAGCGTCTCGCTGTGCACGGTCGGGGCGGCGTTGTAGTTGGGGAAGAACTTCTTGTCGTCCTCCATCACCACCAGGTTCATGGACTTGATCCGCCCGTCGGTGGTGAACACCTCGCCGTAGGTGCAGGCGCCCTTGGCCGTCTGCGTGTAGATGATCCCGGAGTCCATCTGCGTGATGTTGCCCGCCGGGATGTCCATCCCGTACGCCTTCGCCATGCCGGGCAGCCCGTCCGCGCGGTTGGCGAACTCGCCCTCCACGCACAGCGTCACCGCGCCCGGGTCGGTCTTCGACAGCTCCGCCACCTCCGACAGGGTGCGGGTGTGGTACCGCTCGTAGTTGGCCTGGTTCATGGCCAGGGCGTACGTGTTGTTCAGCTCCGACGGCTCCAGCCAGGTCACGCCGTTCTTCTTGTCGGCGTCCCGCACCGCCAGCCACTGCTCGTGCGGGTCGGGGATCGGCCGGCTGTTGCCCTGGTACGTGATCCACGCCGTGCCCGTGTACTCGAACCCGGCGTCCGCCTCGCCCTTGACGACCGCCTCCCGCGAACCGACCGAGCCCTGGATGCCGGTCCGGTCCACCACCTCCGCGCCCGCCGCCTCGAAGGCGATGCCCATGATCGCGCCGAGGATCAGCTGCTCGGTGAACTCCTTGGACGTCACGGTGAGTTTCGCGCCCTCCAGCGGCTTGCCCTGCCCGATCGTGCCCGGCTCCACATCGTCGACCATGGGCGACCCGCTGGTCAGCCCGCACCCCGACACCACCGCCAGCAGCAGCGCCGCACAGGCCAGCCGTGCCCCCGCACGCCCGCTCACGGCCCGGCCTCCAGGCCGCGCGGCCGCAGCAGCAGCTCCGCCAGCGAGGCCAGCCAGTCCACCAGCAGGGCCAGCGCGACGGTGAGCACCGACCCCACCACCAGCACCGGCATCCGCTGGCTGGTGATCCCGGTGGTGATCAGCACGCCCAGCCCGCCGCCCCCGCCGAAGGTGGCGAGCGTCGCCGTGCCGACGTTCAGCACCAGTGCGGTGCGCACGCCCGCGAGGATCAGCGGCACGGCGAGCGGCAGCTCCACCCGGGTGAGGACGCCCACCGGGGACATGCCGATGCCGCGGGCCGCCTCCAGCAGCGCCGGGTCGTTGGCCCGCAGCCCGGCGATGGTGTTGGACAGCACCGGCAGCACCGCGTAGGCGATGATGCCGATCAGGGCCGCCCGGCGGCCGATGCCCAGCCAGATCACCAGCAGCGCCAGCAGACCGATCGCCGGGGTGGCCTGGCCGATGTTGGCGAGCGTCATCACCACCGGGGTGGCCCTGCTCACCTGCCCCCGGGTCAGCAGGATGCCCAGCGGGATGGCGATGATCAGCACGAAGAACGTCGAGATCAGGGTCAGCTCGATGTGCTGCCACAGCGCCTTCGACACCCGCCCGTCCGACAGCGCGTTACGGGTGAGGGCGTCCAGGTCGGCCTGCTCGAACCACAGCCAGGTCGCCAGCAGCACGGCGATCAGCAGCAGCGGCAGCAGCGTCAGCTTCTGCCAGGTCACCCGCGCCGGCGCCACGGCCGGCCGGACCGGGGGAGGGGCCTCCTCCCCGTCGGGACCCGCCTCCTCACGCACCCCGGGCCCGCCCTCGGGCCGCCGACCCTCGGAGGTCCTCACGCCTGCGCCTCCCCGCGGTCGCCCGAGGGGTCCGCCCCCTCCTGCTCGGCGTGCGTCTGCGCGGACCGCTGCTCCTCCAGTCCCGCCTGCGACTCCCGCGCCTCGAGACGGTCCGCCTCCAGCAGCTCGTGCACCGAGTTCATCAGTGTCTCCACGTCCACGACACCCTCGTACGCGCCGCGCCGCCCGGTCACCGCGACGCGGCCCGTGTTGTCGGTGAGCACGGCCTCCAGCGCGTCCCGCAGGGTCGCGTCCCGGGTCACCGTGTCGTGCACCAGGACGCCCGCCCGGGCCAGCGACCCCTGGGCGCGCACGATGTCACCGCGCCGCAGCCACTTGTAGGGGCGGCCCCGCTTGTCCAGCACCAGCACCTCGTCCGTGCCGGCGGAGCGCAGCCGGGCGGAGATCCCCTCCAAAGGGTCGTCGACGCCCACCGTCGGGTAGTCGGTGATCGTCACGTCCCCGACCCGGGTGAGGTTGAGCCGCTTCAGCGCCGCGCCCGCGCCGACGAAGCCGGACACGAAGTCGTCGGCGGGGTTGGTGAGGATCGCCTCCGGGGTGTCGAACTGGGCGATGTGGGACTGCTCGCGCAGCACCGCGATCCGGTCGCCGATCTTGATCGCCTCGTCGAAGTCATGGGTGACGAACACGATCGTTTTGTGCAGCTCCCGCTGGAGCCGGATCAGCTCGTCCTGGAGGTGGTCCCGGGTGATCGGGTCGACCGCGCCGAACGGCTCGTCCATCAGCAGCACCGGCGGGTCCGCCGCCAGCGCCCGCGCCACGCCGACCCGCTGCTGCTGGCCGCCGGAGAGCTGGCGCGGATAGCGGTCGCGGAACTCGCCGGGGTCCAGGCCGACCAGGTCCAGCATCTCCTCCACCCGGTCCCGCAGCCGCCCGGTGGGCCAGCGCAGCATCTTCGGCACCAGGGCGATGTTCTGCGCGACGGTCATGTGCGGGAACAGCCCGCTCGCCTGGATCGCGTAGCCGATGGTGCGGCGCAGCTTCACCGGGTCCATGTCGGTGACGTCGTCGCCGCCGATGCGGATCCGGCCGCCGGTCGGCTCGATCAGCCGGTTGATCATCTTCAGGGTGGTGGACTTCCCGCACCCGGAGGGGCCGACGAGGACCACCGTCTCGCCCGCCCCGATCTCCATGCTGACGTTGTCCACGGCGGGCCGGTCGCTGCCCGGGTAGCGCTTGGTGAGGCCCTCCAGCTCGATGGCCGCCCCGGACGACGGGGGAGCGGCCTCGGTCGTCTCCGGCTCAGGCACGGATCCCCCTGGAGATGGTCAGCCGTCCGATCAGGACGTACGCGGCGTCGAACAGCAGGGCGAGGACGACGATCCCGAGGGTGCCGGCGAGCACCTGGTTCAGCGCGTTCTTGCTGCCCAGGGATGCGATCCCGCGGAAGATCAGGTTGCCGAGTCCGGGTCCGGAGGCGAACGCGGCGATGGCCGCGATGCCCATCAGCATCTGCGTGGAGACGCGGATCCCGGTGAGGATCGGCGGCCACGCCAGCGGCAGCTCCACCCGCACCAGCCGGGACAGCCGGGACATGCCGATGCCCGTGGCCGCGTCCACCAGCGCCGGATCGACCCCGCGCAGACCGACGATCGCGTTCCGCACGATGGGCAGCAGCCCGTACAGGGTCAGCGCGATCACGGTCGGCGGCACGCCCAGCCCCACGATCGGGATGAGCAGGCCGATCATGGCCAGCGCCGGGACGGTCAGCAGGGTCGCCGTGACGGTGGTGGCGAGGCTGCCCGCCCACTCGCTGCGGTAGGTGACGATGCCGATGAGCACACCGAGGGCGGTGGCCACCACCATGCACTGGAAGACGACGCTGGCGTGCTGGTAGGCGTCGACGAGCAGCTGCTGGTGCCGGCTCTCCAGGTACTCCCAGAAGTTCACGTCCGTTCACCCCCAGCTCGGCCAGGTCCGGTCACTCGCCGAGCGCGGCCTGCTCCACGAGCGGGATGATCCGCAGCGGAACGGGGTTCTCCATGACGATCGCCGTGGACGCCCGGACGATGCCATCAAAACCGACGACGCGGTCGATCACCCGTTGAAGATCGGCGTTCGAGCGAGCCACGAGCCGGCACAGCATGTCCCCCGTCCCGGTGGTGGTGTGCAGCTCCAGGACCTCCGGAACGGTCGCCAAGTGGGCCCGTACGTCGGCGCCTTGACCCTGTCTGATCTGCAGGGTGGCGAACGCGGTGACCGGGTAGCCGAGGGCCGCGGGATCCACCTGGGGGCCGAATCCGCGGATGACTCCGTTCGACTGAAGGCGGTCCAGCCTGGCCTGCACGGTCCCGCGTGCCACCCCCAGCCGGCGGGACATCTCCAGCACCCCGATCCGCGGCTCACGCGCCAGCAGCAGGATGATCCGCCCGTCCAGATGATCGATCGCCATACCGCTCTCCCCAGTGGTCATCCTGTACAGAAAGCCCGCCGAGACGGGCCTTCGCATGGGCATGTTGCCCAGTGAATGCGCGAACTATTGCGCACCTTGCAGGGCTGTTCCACCCTGCCCCTATGACGCAGACCACACACACCGCTCCCGACACCGCACGGCAGGCAGACCCCTTCCCGGTCAAGGGAATGGACGCGGTCGTCTTCGCCGTGGGCAACGCCAAGCAGGCGGCGCACTACTACTCCACCGCCTTCGGCATGCAGCTCGTCGCCTACTCCGGACCGGAGAACGGCAGCCGCGAGACCGCCTCCTACGTGCTGGAGAGCGGCTCGGCCCGCTTCGTGTTCACCTCGGTGATCAAGCGGTCCACCGAGTGGGGCGCCTTCCTCGAGGACCACGTGGCCGCGCACGGCGACGGCGTGATCGACCTCGCCATCGAGGTGCCGGACGCGCGCGCCGCGTACGAGTACGCGATCGAGCACGGCGCCACCTCCGTCGCCGAGCCGTACGAGCTGAAGGACGAGCACGGCACCGTGGTGCTGGCCGCCATCGCCACCTACGGCCAGACCCGCCACACCCTGGTCGAGCGCGGCGGCTACGACGGCCCCTACCTGCCCGGCTACGTCTCCGCCGACCCGATCGTCGAGCCCCCGGCCAAGCGGTCCTTCCAGGCCGTCGACCACTGCGTCGGCAACGTCGAGCTCGGCCGGATGAACGAGTGGGTCGAGTTCTACAACAAGGTCATGGGCTTCACGAACATGAAGGAGTTCGTGGGCGACGACATCGCGACCGAGTACAGCGCGCTGATGTCGAAGGTCGTGGCCGACGGCACGCTCAAGGTCAAGTTCCCGATCAACGAGCCCGCCGTCGCCAAGAAGAAGTCCCAGATCGACGAGTACCTGGAGTTCTACGGCGGCGCCGGCGTCCAGCACATCGCGCTGAACACCAACGACATCGTGCACACCGTCCGCCAGATGCGCGCCGCCGGCGTGCAGTTCCTGGACACCCCGGACTCGTACTACGACACCCTCGGCGAGTGGGCGGGCGAGACCCGCGTGCCCGTGGAGACCCTGCGCGAGCTGAAGATCCTCGTCGACCGCGACGAGGACGGCTACCTGCTGCAGATCTTCACCAAGCCGGTCCAGGACCGTCCGACCGTCTTCTTCGAGATGATCGAGCGCCACGGCTCCATGGGCTTCGGCAAGGGCAACTTCAAGGCCCTGTTCGAGGCGATCGAGCGCGAGCAGGCCAAGCGCGGCAACCTGTAGGCGCCGCGCGCCCTCAGGAGGACTCGGGGCCCGCCTGGACGGACGGCTCACCCAGGCGGGCCAGCGCCTCCTTCGCGCGGGGCGCGTGCAGCGGCGAGAACCACGGGTTGATCCGCAGCGCCTCCGTCAGATGGCGGCGCGCGGCCCCGTACCGCTCCAGGGAGCGCTCGGTCATCCCCCGGTGGTAGACGAACAGCGCGCTGCGCACGCCCCCGCCCTCGGTGCCCTCCGTGGCCCGCACCGCGAACGGCAGCGCCTCCTCGTGCTCCCCGGCCCGGTGCAGCGCCCAGCCCAGCGCGTCCGCGACCTCCGTCGACGGCTGCCGTTCCCACTCCGCACGCAGCCGCCGCACCGCCGCCTCCGGATCCCCGTGGTCGGCCTCGAACCGGCCCAGCACCAGCTCCTCGTCCGCGCCGTGCGCGGCGGCCAGCCGTACCCGCTCCCGCAGCAGCGCGTACCGCTCCTCCGCGGCCGGCCGCATCCCCAGCGACTCGTACAGCTCGCCCAGCTCCAGCGCGTACTCCGGCCGCGGATTCGTCGCCAGCGCCGCGCGGTACGCGTTCAGCGCCTCCGTGGTGCGGCCCAGCGCGGCCAGCACCCTGCCCTGCCCGGCGTACGCCGCCCGCTGGTCGGGGTCGGTGCGCACCGCCTCCCGGAACTGGCGCAGCGCGTCCTCCCGGTCGCCGCGCTCCCAGGCGAGCTGCCCGGCTCGCTCCAGACAGGCGGCGCGCTCGGCGGGCTCGCCGGCGGCCGACGCGGCGTCCGCGAGCTTCGCCGCCGCGTCCTCCCGCCAGCCCCGGTCCCGGTAGACGGCCGCCGCCCGCACCATCACCTCCGGACCCGAGCGCAGCTTCCCGAGCTTCTCCAGCAGCCGGCCGGCCTCCTCGTCGTCGCCGAGCCCTGCGGACGCCTCGATCAGCGGCGGATACGTCGTCCACCGGCCGGGGTCCAGTTTCCGTGCCGCCTCGCCCCAGGCGCGGGCGCTCGCGTAGTCGCGGCGGGCGTTCGCCAGCACGGCCATCGTCCGCAGCGCCGGCACGTCGTCCTTCCGTACCTCCAGCGCGGTGCGCAGCGCCTTCTCGGCACGCGGCCAGTAGCGCGGGTCGGACAGCCGCAGCCCCTGCTCCACCCGGGCCGCGCCCAGTTCGGCCCAGGCGCGGGCGTCCCGGGGGTGGGTGCGCAGCTGCCGTTCGCGCTCGGCGGCCAGCGCCTCCAGGTCGCCCAGCGCGGCCGGGACACCGCTGGTCACGGCGGCCAGGGCGCGCTCCGGCGGGGTGGGCGCCGGGGGTGGCTCCTGCCCGCCCCACGGCAGCGTCACCAGCACCCCGCCCAGCACGGCGGCGCCGGCGGCCGAGGCGATCAGCGCGCGGCGGAGCCCCCGTCTGCGCGCACGAGGCGTGTCGTCCATGGCGCACACTGTGCGTCACACACCGCCTACATATGATCATCACACTCCGACGGGACCCGGCCGCTTCCACGGGGTTCACACCGATGGCCCCGGGTGCGACGCTGTGATCATGAGCCGTATCGAAGCGCGACGCGATGAAGACGCGGTGGCGGCCGGACCTCTCGTCGACCGGCTGCTCGGCGGCCTGCCCGCGGAGGCCGTCCTCACCGACCCGGACGTCACTGCCTCCTACGCCAACGACATGGCGAGCTTCTGCCCGGCCGGCAGCCCCGCGGTGGTGGTGCTGCCCCGGACGGTCGAGCAGGTCCAGCACGTGATGCGCACCGCCACCGAACTGCGGGTGCCGGTCGTCCCGCAGGGCGCCCGCACCGGCCTGTCCGGAGCCGCCAACGCCACCGACGGCTGCATCGTGCTCTCGCTGACCAAGATGGACCGCATTCTGGAGATCGACCCGGTCAACCGGATCGCGGTCGTCGAACCGGGCGTCATCAACGCCGCCCTCTCCCGCGCCGTCGCCGAGCACGGCCTCGCCTACCCGCCGGACCCGTCCAGCTGGGAGATGTGCACCATCGGCGGCAACATCGGCACCGCCTCGGGCGGCCTGTGCTGCGTGAAGTACGGCGTCACCGCCGAGTACGTCCTCGGCCTGGACGTCGTCCTCGCCGACGGGCGGCTGCTCACCACCGGCCGCCGCACCGTCAAGGGCGTCGCCGGCTACGACCTGACCCGGCTGTTCGTCGGCTCCGAGGGGTCCCTCGGCATCGTCGTCCGCGCCGTCCTCGCGCTGCGGCCCAAGCCGCCGGAGCAGCTGGTGCTGGCCGCCGAGTTCGCCTCCGGCGCCGCCGCGAGCGACGCGGTGTGCCGCATCATGGCCGGCGGTCACGTCCCGTCCCTCCTCGAACTGATGGACCGCACCACCGTCAAGGCGGTCAACGACATGGCCCGCATGGGCCTGCCGGAGTCCACCGAGGCGCTGCTGCTGGCCGCGTTCGACACCGCCGACCCCGCCGCCGACCTCGCCGCCGTCGGCGCGCTGTGCGAGGAGGCAGGCGCCACCCAGGTCGTCCCCGCCGAGGACGCCGCCGAGTCGGAGATGCTGCTCCAGGCCCGCCGGATGTCCCTGGTCGCGCTGGAGGCCGTCAAGGGCACCACGATGATCGACGACGTGTGCGTGCCCCGCTCCCGGCTGGGGGAGCTGATCGAGGGCGTCGAGCGGATCTCCGAGAAGCACGGGCTGACCATCGGCGTCGTCGCCCACGCCGGCGACGGCAACACCCACCCGACGGTCTGCTTCGACGCCTCCGACCCGGACGAGTCCCGGCGGGCCCGCGAGTCCTTCGACGAGATCATGGCGCTCGGCCTGGAACTCGGCGGCACCATCACCGGCGAACACGGCGTCGGCGTGCTGAAGAAGGAGTGGCTGGCGCGGGAGGCGGGCCCGGTGTCCATGGAGATGCAGCGGGCCGTGAAACACGCCTTCGATCCGCTGGACATTCTGAACCCGGGCAAGCTCTTCTGACCGAGAAGGTGCCCGAAAGGGGTGGGGTCCGGCCGGACGGGACGTCCGGCCCCCGCCCGTCTGATAGATGTGGTGGCCCCCGACCCATCCCTCGAGCAGATACGGGACGACGGACATGAGCGCCCCAACCCCGGCACCCGGAGACGACAGGCCCCGCGAGGGGTACTACCCGGACCCCTCCATTCCCGGCTACGTCCGGTACTGGAACGGCGCCTCCTGGGTGCCGGGCACCAGCCGTCCGGCACCCGCCGACGGAGAGCCGCTCGCCCCGCCGCCCGGCGCGGCCCCGGCCGCGTCCTCCGGCGCCGCCCCGGCCGTGCCGTCCGTGGAGGAGACCGGCCCGCACTTCTTCGACGAGGACCCGGACGACGCGCCCGCCCCGGCGGGCGGGTCCACCAAGGCCCCGTCCCCGGCCGACGCCCAGCACGGCAGCCGGCCCGAGCCCGCCTCCGCCTGGGGCGCCGACCGCTCCCGCCAGACCGGCTTCGGCGGCGACCAGGACCGCAAGGTCTCCTGGGGCGCCGCGGGCGCCGACCCCCGTGTGCCGCACAGCCCGGACGCGTCCGAACCGGCGGCCGCCTCCTCCAACGCCCCGCAGGCGGACGGGACGTTCGTGTTCCGCAGGCCGACGGCCGGCTCCGCGGAGCCTCCGGTGGCGTCCGGCGCCGCCTCCCCCGACGAGGGCACCATGACCTTCCGCGCGGTCTCCCCGCGTGCCGGGGAGACCAACGCGCCCGGCGCCGGACGGCCCGGTTTCGCCGCCGGGAAGGCCGCGGCCGAGCGAGCCGCCGCCGCGTCCGCGCCGCGCCCCGCCGTCCGGCCCAGCAGGCCACCCGCCGGGCGTGCCCCGCAGACCACAGGACCCGCCTCCGCCCCGCCGCCCCGCCAGGCGACTCCGGCAGCGGCCCCGCGCCTCCGCCCGCTGACGTCCGACCGGGGGCGGGCAGCCCTCCTGGCCGCAGCAGGTGCACCGGCTCGCGGGCGCCTCCCCGGAGCCGCAGGCGCGCCCTGGAAGCCGCCGGTCGACGACGTGTTCCAGGCCGCCGCCCGCCGCCAGGCCGCCGCCCGCCCCGCCACCCTGGGCCGGCGGCTGGCCGCCCGGCTGCTCGACACGGTCGTCCTGGGCGCCGTCACCGCCGCGGCCGCCGTGCCGCTCGGCATGAAGGCCTGGGACCACGTCGACGCGAAGATCGAGGCGGCCAAGCTGTCCGGACGGACCGTCACGGTGTGGCTGCTCGACGGCACCACCTCCGTCCACCTCGGCATCGTCCTCGCCGTCCTGCTGCTCGGCGGGGTGCTCCTCGAGGTGCTGCCCACCGTCAAGTGGGGCCGCACGCTGGGCAAGAGGCTCATGGGCATCGAGGTGCGGGACATCGAGGCGCACGAGGCCCCGGAGTTCGGCGCGGCCCTGCGGCGCTGGCTGGTCTACAGCGTGCCCGGACTGCTCGTGTTCGGGATCGTCGGCGTGCTGTGGTGCCTGTTCGACAAGCCCTGGCGTCAGTGCTGGCACGACAAGGCCGCGCACACCTTCGTCGCCGCCGCCTGACACGCGCGCCCGCGCGAGCCGCCTGACGGCATGTCGGCCCGGCGGGCGGCGCCGGTACTCCGGACGGCGGCCCGCCGGATGCGGGACCGCGGGGTTCGGGATCGGATCGGGGGCATGACCACCGAACCGCCCCCCGGCTCCGGTCAGCCGCCGCCGGACGAGGACCCGTTCCGGAAGCAGCCTCCGCCGGACGACGACCCGTTCAGGAAACAGCCCCCGCCGGGCGCCCCCGGCCCGGGCCCCGGCTCCCCGTACGACACCCCCGGCTCCACGCCCCCGCCCGGCCAGGGCGGCGGCCACCCCTACGAGGGCGGCGGCGCCTCAGGCCCCTACGGCGGCGGGGGAGCGGGCGGCCCATACGGCGGAGGCCCCGGCGGCCCTTACGGCGGAGGCCCCGGAGGCCCTTACGGCGGCGGACCCGGCGGCGGCCCGTACGGGCCCGGCGGGCCGGGCGACCCGCTGGCCGGGATGCCCCCGCTCGCCGACAGCGGCCGGCGCACACTCGCCCGCATCATCGACATGATCCTCGTCGGCATCGTCGTCTGGCTGCTCACCTGGCCCGTCGGGGTCAGCGAGTACAACTTCGACGGCGACCGGGTCAACGTCGGCAACAGCTTCGCCCAGTCGGTCATCGCCGCCGCCCTGTACATCGCGTACGACACCTTCATGGCCGTCCGCTACGGCCGCACCCTCGGCAAGAAGTGGCTGGGCCTGCGGGTGGCCAACCTCTCCGACGGCTCCAACCCCTCCGTGCAGACCGCGCTGATCCGCGCGGCCGTGCTGTGGCTGCCGTTCGCCTTCTGCTGCGCCTGCGTGTGGACCGCGATCTCGGGCGGCTGGAGCTACTTCGACCGGCCGTACAAGCAGGGACTGCACGACAAGGCGGCCAGAACCGTCGTGGTCACGGCCCGGTGACGCCGGACCACCGCGTGGCCCACGCGGCCGGAAATCGCCTTACGCGGGGCGGGCGGTGTGTCAGGACGCCGCCCGCTCGTGCACCGGCTCGCGGACCTGCTCGCGGGACGGGGACGGCACCGTGGCCCGCACGGGGAGCGGCGTCGCGGGCGGGGCCGCGGCGGGACGGCGGGACGCCGGGCCCGGTACGCGCACGGCCACCACGAGTCCCAGGGCGAGCGCCACGACGGCGACCACCGCGACGCCCGCGCCGGAACTCGTCCCGGACAGCAGCAGCAACGCGAGGGTCGACAGGATCACGGCGCACGAGCCGTAGGCGAACTGAGCGACAGTCGGACGGGGCATGGCCATCGTGTCCTCGGAAGTCGGGGGCTGTCGGCCTGGCTTTCCACCGGCTCAAGGGCGTTCCGCCAAGCGACTCTAACCGCGAGCGTGCCCGAGGGGAACGGACAGTAAGCGTGACCTGACCTACAGGGCCGGTGCACAGGGGGCGCACGGATTCATGGCGCCCCACACGGGGGCCGGAGGACGCGCCCGTCGGGGTTTCATGCGGAACTGTCCGCAATGCGAACCGCCACTCCGCATAACGTGATTGATCTGTTCAAGTCAAGGTCTGTTTTTTCTGGCGAACCTCTAGTCAAATGACGTCACTTGACTACACGCGTTGATCACGTGCGCGCGGGACCTTCCATAGACGGAACCTCCTTCGGCCGCGCGCAGGCACGCGGGAGGGGATCTCAAGTGACCAGTAGACCCTGGACGTTCAGAGCGGCCGCGATAGGCGTGGCCCTTGCGGCGGCCACCGCCACCTGCTCTGCGTTCACCGTGGCGCAGGCGGACTCGGCCGACCAGGCCGGCCGTCCCAGCGCCGTGGACCGGCACGACCCGGCGTCGAACAACCACGTCGACCACGACCTCGAGGGCCCGCTCTCCAAGACGCAGGCGGCCCAGCGCGAGGAGGCACTCAACCAGGTGCTGTCCGGCAAGACGTCGGTCAAGAACCGCGCCGGTTCGAAGGTCGTCGGGCTGAAGGGCAAGAAGGGCGACACCAAGTACGTCGAGCTGGGCCGGGAGAAGACCGACAAGATCTTCACCATCCTGGTCGAGTTCGGCGACCAGATAGACAGCCGCTACGGCGGCACCCCGGGTCCCCTGCACAACCAGATCGCCAAGCCGGACCGCAAGGTCGACAACTCCACGGCCTGGCAGGAGGACTACGACAAGGACCACTTCCAGGACCTGTACTTCGGTTCCGGCAAGGGCGTCGACTCGGTCAAGACCTACTACGAGAAGCAGTCCTCGGGCCGCTACTCGGTCGACGGCGAGGTCTCCGACTGGGTGAAGGTGCCCTACAACGAGGCCCGTTACGGCTCCAACAAGTGCGTGCCCGACAACTGCGCCTGGTACGCGGTGCAGGACGGCGTCACCGCCTGGACCGAGCAGCAGAAGGCCGCCGGCCGGACCGACGCCCAGATCAAGGCGCAGCTCTCCCAGTACGACCTGTGGGACCGCTACGACTTCGACGGCGACGGCGACTTCAACGAGCCCGACGGTTACATCGACCATTTCCAGATCGTGCACGCCGGTGAGGACGAGTCCGCCGGCGGCGGCGCCCAGGGCGAGGACGCCATCTGGGCCCACCGCTGGTACGCCTTCGGCACCGACGCCGGCGCCACCGGCCCCGAGAACAACAAGCTCGGCGGCACGCAGATCGGCAACACCGGGATCTGGGTCGGCGACTACACCATCCAGCCGGAGAACGGCGGACTCGGCGTCTTCGCCCACGAGTACGGCCACGACCTCGGTCTGCCGGACCTCTACGACACCCAGGGCGGCGAGAACTCCACCGGCTTCTGGACGCTGATGTCGTCCGGTTCCTGGCTGGGCACGGGCAAGAACGAGATCGGCGACCTCCCCGGCGACATGACCGCCTGGGACAAGCTGCAGCTGGGCTGGCTGAACTACGACGTCGCCAAGGCCGGGGTCAACTCCTGGCACAAGCTGGGCGTCGCCGAGTACAACACCAAGCACAAGCAGGGGCTCGTCGTCCAGCTCCCGAAGAAGGCCGTCACCACGGAGATCGTGCAGCCGGCCGAGGGCTCGACCCAGTGGTGGAGCGGCAGCGGTGACGACCTGCGGAACACGCTCACCCGCAGCGTCGACCTCACCGGCAAGTCGTCGGCCGCGCTGTCCCTGGACGGCTGGTACGAGATCGAGTCCGACTACGACTTCCTCTACACCGAGGTGTCCACCGACGGCGGCGCCAACTGGACCGCCCTGGACGGCACGGTGGACGGTCAGCCGATCCCGCGGGACGGCAGCGACAAGCCGGCCCTGCACGGCACGGTCGACGGCTACAAGAAGCTCGTGTACCCGCTGGACGCCTACGCGGGTCAGAAGATCGACCTGCGCTTCCGCTACCAGACCGACGGCGGCGTCGCCCTCAAGGGCTTCGCGGCCGACTCGATCACGGTGACGGCGGACGGCACCGCGCTCTTCACGGACAACGCCGAGACGGCCGACGAGGCCTGGACGGCGAAGGGCTTCTCCCGCATCGGCGCGTCCTTCACCGAGGACTACGAGCAGTACTACATCGCCGAGAACCGGCAGTACGTCTCGTACGACAAGACGCTGAAGGTCGGCCCGTACAACTTCGGCTTCGCGAACAGCCGTCCGGACTGGGTCGAGCACTACGCGTACCAGAACGGCCTGCTGATCTGGAAGTGGGACACCTCCCAGCTGGACAACAACACCAGCGTGCACCCGGGCAAGGGTCTGATCCTCCCGATCGACTCCCACCCGGCCGCGCTGAAGTGGTCCGACGGCACCCTGATGCGCAACCGCGTCCAGGCCTACGACTCGCCGTTCAGCACCTTCCGCACCGACGCGATCACGCTGCACAAGGCGGACGTCGCGAAGTACATCCCGGGCTCCAAGGGTGTCGCGGTCTTCAACGACCGCACCAACACCTACTGGGACCCGGCGAACCCGACCGGCAGCGTCCAGGTCACTGACACCAACACCAAGATCAAGATCACCAAGGAGGCCAAGGACGGCTCCACGATCGAGCTCGAGGTGGGCCCCGCGGGCCGGTAAGTAGCGTTCTCGCAGGTCAGAGCATGATCGGCGGTGACCCCCTGGCGGGTCGCCGCCGATCCGTGTTTAGGTGCCTCCTGTGACTCTCTTATTGACACCTGCTGACACGGGGGTATGACCGCATGGCCGCAGGAGGCTTCTGCAAGCTGCCGAACGGCACGGTGGTGGTGGCGATGAACCTGCCCAGCCCCGCCGCCGACGCCCCGGCCGGGGTACGGGTGCTGGTCCACGCCCAGAACCGGGCGCGCGCCCTGACCAGGCTGCGCAACCTGGGTCTGCGCTCGGTCTACCTGCGCGGGAACACCGCGCCGCCCACACCGGACGAGATCACGGCGGTGCTGCACCATCCCGACGGCCTGATATGGCGCACGGCGCCCGCCGGGGGAGTGCTGTCGGTGGAGCTGTGGCACCCGATCCGGGCGCTGATCAGACGCCCGGCCGCCTCCGCCTGACCCGGCTCACTGCACGACCGGCTTGCCGGTCAGCTCCACGCCGGCCTCACGCATCTCCTCCAGCGCCCGCTCGGTGGTCTCCCGGGACACGCCCGCGGTGAGGTCGAGCAGCACCTGGGTGCGGAAGCCCTCCCGCACGGCGTCCAGCGCGGTGGCCCGGACGCAGTGGTCGGTGGCGATGCCCACGACGTCCACCTCGTCGACGTCCCGCTCGCGCAGCCACTCGGCGAGCGGCGTGCCGTTCTCGTCGGTGCCCTCGAAGCCGCTGTAGGCCGCCGCGTACTTCCCCTTGTCGAAGACGGCGTCGACCGCCCCGGAGGTCACGGCGGGCGCGAAGTTCGGGTGGAAGCCGACGCCCTCGGTGCCGGCGACGCAGTGGGCGGGCCAGGAGCGGACGAAGTCGGGGTGGTCGGAGAAGTGGTCGCCGGGGTCCACGTGGTGGTCCCGGGTGGCGACCACGTGCCGGTACCCGGCCGGGGCCTGTCCGATCAGCTCGGTCACGGCGGCGGCCACGTCGGCGCCGCCGGCGACGGCGAGGCTGCCCCCCTCGCAGAAGTCGTTCTGCACGTCTACGACGATCAGTGCGCGGCGCATGGTCGGTGTCCTTCGGCTCTGGGCGGACGGATGGATTCGGCGGGACCGGGGCGGGCACACCTCGGGCCCCGGGACGGAGCGGACGCGGACGGGGGACTCGCGCCTCGGCTTGCTCTTAGCTACCCGACGGCACGTGCACGTACTCCGTCGGAAGGACGGGTTCCCCGCGGGAGAGCTGTGTCGCGGACAGCGGCAGACCGGCCCGTGCGGCCGCGTGCCGGTCGCGGACCACGTCCAGCGGCTCGCGCGCGATCACCTCGCCGCCCCGCACCAGCGGCACCAGCAGCTCTTGGCCGGCCAGCTCCGGCGGGACCTCGCCGGTGCCGATCACCTCGGCCTCGGCGACCCCGTCCGCGTCCAGCCGCCGTGCGGCCCACTTGCGGCCGCCGATCGACGTCTTGCCGCCGGTGGACCTCTTCGCCACGGGCACCAGCGGCGCCCCCGGGTCGGCGGACTCGGCGCGCGCGACCAGCTTGTAGACCATCGAGCAGGTCGGGTGCCCCGAGCCGGTCACCAGCTGCGTGCCCACCCCGTACGCGTCCACCGGCGCCGCGGCCAGCGAGGCGATGGCGTACTCGTCCAGGTCCGAGGTCACGACGATCTTCGTGTCCCGCGCGCCCAGCTCGTCCAGCTGCTGCCGCACCCGGTGCGCCACCAGCAGCAGGTCGCCGGAGTCGATGCGCACCGCGCCCAGCTCCGGCCCGGCCACCTCGACGGCCGCGCGGACCGCCTCGGCCACGTCGTAGGTGTCCACCAGCAGCGTGGTGCCCGCGCCGAGGGAGTCCACCTGGGCGCGGAAGGCGTCCCGCTCGGTGTCGTGCAGCAGGGTGAAGGCGTGGGCGGAGGTGCCGACCGTGGGGATGTTGTAGCGGAAGCCGGCCGCCAGGTCGGAGGTGGAGGAGAAGCCGCCGATGTAGGCGGCGCGGGAGGCGGCGACGGCGGCCAGCTCGTGGGTGCGCCGGGCGCCCATCTCGATCAGCGACCGCCCCTGCGCGGCGGACGACATCCGGGAGGCCGCGGCGGCGATGGCCGAGTCGTGGTTGAGGATCGACAGGATCACCGTCTCCAGCAGCACGCACTCGGCGAAGCTGCCCTCCACCCGCATGATGGGCGAGCCCGGGAAGTAGACCTCGCCCTCCGGGTAGCCCCAGATGTCCCCGGAGAAGCGGTAGCCGGCCAGCCAGTCGAGGGTCTCCTCGTCGACGAGGGCCTTCTCCCGTAGGAAGCGCAGCACGCCCTCGTCGAAGCGGAAGTTCTCCACCGCGTCGAGCACCCGCCCGGTGCCCGCGACGACGCCGTAACGGCGGCCGTGCGGCAGCCGCCGGGTGAAGACCTCGAACACGCTGTGCCGCCCGGCCGTGCCGGCCTTCAGCGCCGCCTGCAGCATCGTCAGTTCGTACTGGTCGGTGAAAAGTGCCGTGGACGGAACATTCACCGGCAACCCAAGGTCCGCTGTGTCCATGGCGAGGATGGTACCCCCATTTCGTCACTCTGACGATTTGGGTTCGCGGGTGGTCGTGGGGCGGGCCGGTTTGTGCGACCACCCCCCTCCGGTGGCAGCATGGGCAGTGTGACGTCACCCGCACCCCTGGAGATCGAACGCACCGAGCCGGCGGAGGAGGTCTTCGCCGTACCCGAGCCTGACGTCCCGTGGGTCACGATCGTCCACAACGACCCGGTCAACCTCATGAGCTACGTGACGTACGTCTTCCAGACGTACTTCGGCTACTCCAAGGACAAGGCCACCAAGCTCATGCTCGACGTCCACCACAAGGGCCGGGCCGTCGTCTCCAGCGGCACCCGCGAGGAGATGGAGCGCGACGTCCAGGCCATGCACGGCTACGGCCTGTGGGCGACCCTCCAGCACGACCGGAAGTGAAGCCGGACATGACCGCACCGGACGTGGCCCGCCCCCGCCCGCAGGACCGGAAGTAGCGAATCGCCTCCATGCCAGGACACTTCGAACCGCTCCCCGGCGGCGGCGCGGCCGTCGCCCTCGACGACGTCGAGATCTCCATCATCCGCTCGCTCGCCGTGCAGCTGGTGGAGCTCATCGGCCCCGGCCCGGCCGACGAGTCCGGCGGCGACCCGCTCGCGGAGCTCTTCGCCGACGGCCCCAGCGAGCCGCCCTCCGACCCGGTGCTGCGCCGCCTCTTCCCCGACGCCTACGTCGACCCGGAGGGCGCCGAGCGGCCCGAGGAGGCCGAGGAGCAGCGGACGCACTCCGCCGAGTTCCGCCGGTACACGGAGAACGACCTGCGGGCCGGCAAGCGGGAGAACGCGCTGGCGGTGATCCGCTCCCTGGACGGGCTGAGGGCGGCGGCCGGCGGCGAGGGCGAGGCGGTCCTCAAGCTGACGCCGGAGGAGTCCCTGCGCTGGCTCGGCGCGCTGAACGACCTCCGCCTGGCGATCGGCGCCCGGCTGGAGATCACCGACGAGGACGACAGCGACGTGCTGTTCCACCTCCCGGACGAGGACCCGCGCAAGCCGATGGTGATGGCCTACCTCTGGCTGGGCGGCCTCCAGGAGACACTCGTCTCGACGCTGATGCCGTGAGCCCGCCGCCGCATGCCGTCCGGCCGGGCGGCATGCCGGACATGCGGTCTGAATGTCCGGAAAAGTCCACGGAAGTGTTCGCTCAGAGGACACTCAAATCCGGATAACGATCGCGTCAAATGATCGCCATCTATGGGCTCTTCAGGTGCCTTTTGTCCGCTTCTTCCCGTGACGCGCGCCACAGCGGCCCGGTGTGATCAGTATGGCGGCCGTGATAGACCTTCACGACCGCCCGGCGAACGCCACCCGAACGTTCGGCCGGGTGCGCCACCGAGCCGGTCACCGCCGGCCAGGCACGAGCGGGCCCCGGCGCCCGCTCAGCTCCATCAGTCCGGGGGGATCGAGACCCGATCCGAGGCCGAGTGACGGCCCGGGTCGGCATGGAGAAAGGCGCACGACACATGACCTCTGAGAAGGTCACCGAGGCCCCTGAAGAGGGGTACGAGCGCGGACTCGGCAGCCGCCAGGTCCAGATGATCGCCATCGGCGGCGCCATCGGCGTCGGCCTCTTCATGGGCGCCGGGGCGAACATCGCCAAGGCCGGCCCCAGCATCATCCTGATGTACGCCCTCGCCGGCGTGGTCATCTTCTTCATCATGCGGGCCCTGGGAGAGCTCCTCCTCTACCGGCCCGTCTCCGGCTCCTTCGCCGAGTACGCCCGCGAGTTCCTCGGCCCGTTCTTCGGCTTCGTCACCGGCTGGACGTACTGGCTGATGTGGGTGGTCACCGGCATGGCCGAGCTCACGGCCGCCGCCATCTACATCCACTTCTGGTTCCCCGAGATCCCGCAGTGGGTCAGCGCCCTGGTCTTCCTCGTCGTGCTGTTCGGCGTGAACCTGATCTCCGTCAAGATCTTCGGCGAGGTCGAGTTCTGGTTCTCGATGGTCAAGGTCACCGCCATCATCGGCATGATCGTCATCGGCCTCGGCGTGCTCACCCTCGGCTTCTCCGACGCCGGTGACACCGCCGCCGTCTCCAACCTCTGGTCGCACGACGGGTTCTTCCCGAACGGCATCGGCTCCAGCCTGATGACCCTCCAGGGCGTCATGTTCGCCTACCTCGCCGTCGAGCTCGTCGGCGTCACCGCGGGCGAGTCCGAGAACCCCGAGAAGACCCTGCCCAAGGCCATCAACACGCTGCCCTGGCGCATCATCGTCTTCTACGTCGGCGCCCTGCTGGTGATCCTCTCCGTCGTCAAGTGGACCGAGTTCTCCGCCGGCGAGAGCCCCTTCGTGCACGCCTTCGGCAAGATCGGCATCCCGCTCGCCGCGGGCATCGTCAACTTCGTCGTGCTCACCGCGGCCCTGTCGTCCTGCAACTCCGGCATGTACTCCACCGGCCGGATGCTGCGCGGCCTCGCCGCCAACAACGAGGCCCCGCAGATCTTCGCCCGGCTCAACGCCCGCAAGACGCCGGCCGTCGGCATCACCGTCTCCGTCACCCTCATGGGCATCGGCGTGATCCTCAACTACGTCGTCCCGGAGAAGGCGTTCGCCTACGTCACCTCCGTCGCCACCGCGGCAGGCATCTGGACCTGGATGATGATCCTCGTCAGCCACATCCGGTACCGCCGCGCCGTCGACGCCGGCCGGCTGCGCGCCTCGTCCTTCCCCGCCCCCGGCGGCGCCCTGTTCAGCTGGGTCGCCCTGGCCTTCCTGATCGGCGTCACCGTCATGATCGCGGCGGACGCGGATGCCCGTGTCTGTCTGTACGTCGCGGCCGGCTGGGCCGTCGCCCTGGGCGTCGGCTGGACCGTGCTCAAGAAGGGCAACCCGACGATCGCGGACCGCGACGAGGACCGGTTCGAGAAGGTCGGCTGACCACCCCGAAGGACGCCGGCGCACGGGGAGCACTCGTGGGGTTCCCCGCCGCCGTCCGCTCAAGGCGTCCGGCATACGGGCCGTTCCGTACCACCCCTCGGTACGGAACGGCCCTCTGCTTATCCTGAGCCCATGCTGACCATCACCAAGGCCCTCCACGACCAGATCGTCGCGCACGCCCGCAAGGACCATCCGGACGAGGCGTGCGGCGTGGTGGCGGGCCCGGTGGGCTCCGGCCGCCCCGAGCGCTTCATCCCCATGCTGAACGCGGCCCGCTCGCCCACGTTCTACGAGTTCGACTCCCAGGACCTGCTGAAGCTGTACCGGGAGATGGACGACCGCGACGAGGAACCGGTGGTCATCTACCACTCGCACACCGCGACCGAGGCCTACCCCTCGCGCACCGACATCACCTACGCCAACGAGCCGGGCGCCCACTACGTGCTGGTCTCCACCGCCGACACCGACGGCGCCGGCGACTTCCAGTTCCGCTCCTTCCGCATCGTGGAGGGCGAGGTCACCGAGGAGGAGGTGCGCGTCGTCGACGCGTACTGATCCGCACGGCGGCCCGATCCCGCATGGCGGATGGTCCAGGTCCGGAGTGTGGGATCACACTCCGGGATCCGGACCGGGAATCGATACGATGAGTTCATGGTTCTCTTCGACGTGGGCGACAACGCGCCGGGCATGCTGCTCGTGGCGCGGCTCCACGTCGACCTGTGCAGGCTGAACAGCGCCATCTGTTGACGTTCCGCCGCCGCCTGCGGCCGTGAGCCGCGGCGCCGCCGTGCGCCCTTTGAAGAACCCACGCCCCCTTCCGACAGGAGCCCTCAGCCATGGCCATCGAGGTCCGCATCCCCACCATCCTCCGCCAGTACACCGACGGTCAGAAGGCGGTGGAGGGCAACGGGGACACCCTCGCCGAGCTCTTCGCCGACCTCGAGACCCGGCATTCGGGCATCCAGGCCCGCATCGTGGACGGCGACCAGCTGCGCCGGTTCGTCAACGTCTACCTCAACGACGAGGACGTCCGCTTCCTCGACGGCATCAACACCAAGCTGAGCGACGGCGACAACGTGACGATCCTGCCGGCGGTCGCCGGCGGTATGGCCTGATCCGCATGCGTTACGACTCCCCGCTGGCCGCGGTGGGCAACACCCCCCTGGTGCGCCTGCCGCGGCTGTCGCCGTCCGCCGACGTCCGCATCTGGGCCAAGCTGGAGGACCGCAACCCGACGGGCTCCATCAAGGACCGTCCGGCCCTGTTCATGATCGAGCAGGCGGAGAAGGACGGCCGGCTCACCCCGGGCTGCACGATCCTCGAGCCGACGTCCGGCAACACCGGCATCTCCCTCGCCATGGCCGCGAAGCTCAAGGGCTACCGCATGGTGTGCGTGATGCCCGAGAACACCTCGCAGGAGCGGCGCGACCTGCTCGCCATGTGGGGTGCGGAGATCATCTCCTCCCCGGCCGCGGGCGGCTCCAACACCGCCGTGCGCGTCGCCAAGGAGCTGTCCGCCGAGCACCCGGACTGGGTGATGCTCTACCAGTACGGCAACCCGGACAACGCGGGCGCTCACTACGCGACCACCGGCCCGGAGATCCTCGCCGACCTCCCCTCGGTCACGCACTTCGTCGCGGGCCTCGGCACCACCGGCACCCTCATGGGCGTCGGCCGCTACCTGCGCGAGCACAAGCCCGACGTGAAGATCGTCGCCGCCGAGCCGCGCTACGACGACCTGGTCTACGGCCTGCGCAACCTCGACGAGGGCTTCGTGCCCGAGCTGTACGACGCGTCCGTCCTCACCACCCGCTTCTCCGTCGGCTCCGCCGACGCGGTCACCCGCACCCGTGAACTCCTCCAGCAGGAGGGCATCTTCGCGGGCGTCTCCACCGGCGCCGCCCTCCACGCGGCGATCGGCGTCGCGAACAAGGCGCTCAAGGCGGGCGAGTCCGCCGACGTCGTCTTCGTCGTCGCCGACGGCGGCTGGAAGTACCTGTCGACGGGCGTCTACACGGCCGCGACGACGGAGGAAGCCATCGAGACACTGCAGGGACAGCTCTGGGCGTAGCCCGTCACGCGTGACATTCCGGGGCCGGGGACACACTCCCCGGCCCTTTCCCTGTCCAGGGGCGGCTCACTCCGCCTCCCCCTCCCTCTCCCGCTTCGGGCGGCGGTCCCTGCGCGGCCGGCCCCCTCTGCCCCAGCCGTCGACGAGGGCGGTGACCAGGGCGAGCAGGACCACCGCGGCGAGTGCGAGCCACCAGGCCGTGTTCATGACCAGACCGTACCGGCGTGGGGCCAGGGCGCGCGCCCCTCCCCGCCCCGGCACGCGCCCCTTCCAGCCGAACCGGTGACAGCACAGGTGAGTTCGCCCACAACGGCGCCTGGTGGAGGAGCGACCGCAGGTTTTGCGCCTTACGCTCGACGAACCGCACGACCCCCGTCTTCTCCCATCCGCCAGCGGAGGTTTCTGCTTCATGAAGCTCACCGTCGTCGGCTGCTCGGGGTCGTTCCCGTCCGCGGAATCGGCCTGCTCGAGCTACCTCGTCGAGGCCGACGGCTTCCGGCTGCTCCTCGACATGGGCAACGGCGCCCTGGGCGAGCTGCAGCGCCACTGCGGTCTCTACGACCTCGACGCGATCTTCCTCAGCCATCTCCACGCCGACCACTGCATCGACATGTGCGGCTACTTCGTGGCGCGTTACTACCGGCACGACGGCGGTCGCTGCGCCCCGCTGCCGGTCTACGGCCCCGAGGGCACCGAGCACCGGCTGACGACCGCCTACGCCGACACCCCCTCGGCCTCCTCCATGAGCGAGGTCTTCGACTTCCACACGGTCAAGCCGTCCACCTTCGAGATCGGCCCGTTCCTCGTCCACATCGAGCGCGTCGCGCACCCGGTCGAGGCGTACGGCATCCGCATCGAGCACGGCGGGAAGACGCTGACCTACTCCGGCGACACGGGGGTGACCCCGCTCCTCGACGACCTCGCCCGGGACACCGACCTCTTCCTGTGCGAGGCCGCCTTCACGCACGGCAAGGAGAACATCCCGGACCTGCACCTCAACGGCCGTGAGGCGGGCGAGTCCGCGGCCCGCGCGGGCGCCCGCCGGCTCATCCTCACGCACATCCCGCCGTGGACCGACCCGCAGGTCAACCTCACCGACGCGCGCGCCGTGTACGACGGCCCGGTGGGACTGGCGGCGCCGGGGGCGACGTACGAGATCTGAGGCTTCACGAGACCGCGGAACGTTGCGGCACCACGCGGAAGGCCCCGGAACCGAGACGGTTCCGGGGCCTTCCGCGTCGCAGGGGGAGGGTCACGCCTTGGTGGCGTCCTCCAGCTCCTCCTCGGGCTCACGTCCCGGGGTGGGCAGGTCGAACTTGGTGATGGCGAAGCGGAAGAGCACGTAGTAGACCACCGCGAACACCAGGCCGATCGGGATGATCAGCCACGGCTTGGTCGCCAGGTTCCAGTTCAGGGCGTAGTCGATGAAGCCCGCCGAGAAGGTGAAGCCGGCGTGCACTCCGAGCGCCCAGGTGATCGCCATGGACAGCGCCGTCAGCACCGCGTGGATCACGTACAGCGCCGGGGCGATGAACATGAACGCGAACTCGATCGGCTCGGTCACACCGGTCACGAACGACGTCAGGGCGAGCGAGAGCATCATGCCCAGCACGGCCTTGCGGCGCTCGGGCCGGGCGGCGTGCGCGATGGCGAGCGCGGCGGCCGGCAGACCGAACATCATGATCGGGAAGAAGCCCGACATGAACTGGCCGGCGTCCGGGTCACCCGCGAAGAAGCGGTTCAGGTCGCCGTGGACGACCTCGCCCGCCGCGTTGGTGAAGTCACCGATCTGGAACCAGGAGACGGTGTTCACGAACTGGTGCATGCCGATGGGGATCAGCGCACGGTTGATCAGACCGAACAGACCCGCGCCCGCGGCGCCCAGACCGGTGATCCACTCGCCCGCGTCGGAGATCAGGTTGCCGATCGGCTCCCACACCAGGCCGAAGAAGACGCCGACGAGCGTGCCGACGAAGGCCATGATGATCGGGACCAGGCGGCGGCCGTTGAAGAAGCCGAGCCAGTCGACCAGCTTCTTGCGGTGGTACCGCTGCCACAGCACCGCGGCCAGCAGACCCATCAGGATGCCGCCGAGGACACCCGGGTTGTTGTACGTCGCGGCTATGTCCGCGCCGTCCTGCACCTTGGCCTCGGTGACCGGGAAGGCCTTCAGCACGTTGCTGTAGACCAGGAAGCCGACGAGCGCGGCGAGAGCGGTCGAGCCGTCGGACTTCTTCGCGAAGCCGATGGCCACACCGATGCAGAACAGCATCGGCAGATTGTCGAAGATGGCGCCACCAGCGGTGGCGAAGACGGCCGCGACCTTGTCCCAGCCCAGGCCGTCCGCGCCGAACACGTCCGGCTGGCCGAGGCGCAGCAGGATGCCCGCCGCCGGCAGCACGGCGATCGGGAGCTGAAGGCTGCGGCCGACCTTCTGCAGGCCCTGGAAGAGGCCGGATCCCCGCTTCTTTGCGGGGGCCGCCGAGTCGGTGGCGGTGCTCATACTTCCTCCATCGGTGGTGGTCTACACCACTACTGGTGTAGACCTGTTGTAGCACGATGAAGGCCACGTAAGGAACCCGCGAATCCGCGACCGCAGGACTACGCACCGTGCCCTCACGAAAGCGCCCACGAGGCCCCTGCGCGAGCACACCGAAAAGCCCCCGGAACTCGAGGTCCCGAGGGCTCGGACAGCCGCCACCAGCCTAAGAGATCAGCGCCGCGTCGCGTCCTCCACCTCCTCCTCCGGCTCCCGCCCCGGAGTCTTCAGGTCGAACCGCGTGATCGCGAACCGGAACACCACGTAGTACACCGCCGCGAACACCAGCCCGATCGGGATGATCAGCCACGGCTTCGTCGCCAGGTTCCAGTTGATGACGTAGTCGATCAGTCCCGCGGAGAAACTGAACCCGTCGTGCACCCCCAGCCCCCACGTCACCGCCATCGACACACCCGTCAGCACCGCGTGCACCGCGTACAGCAGCGGCGCCACGAACAGGAACGAGTACTCGATCGGCTCCGTGATGCCCGTGACGAACGACGTCAGCGCCACCGACAGCATCAGACCGCCGATCTCCTTGCGCCGGTCCGGCCGCGCACAGTGCGTGATCGCCAGCGCCGCCGCCGGCAGCGCGAACATCATGATCGGGAAGAACCCCGACAGGAACTGCCCCGCATCCGGGTCACCCGCCAGGAACATGTTGATGTCACCGTGCACCACCGTCCCGTCCGGCTTCGTGTACGACCCGAACTGGAACCAGATCGGCACGTTCAGGAACTGATGCAGCCCGATCACCAGCAACGCCCGGTTCGCGACCCCGAACACCCCCGCACCCCACGCGCCCAGACCCGTCATCCAGTCGCTGAAACTCTCCAGCGCCTCACCGATCGGCGGCCACACCCACAGACACAGCGCCGCGAACACGATCGCCGCGAACGCCATGATGATCGGCACCAGCCGCCGCCCGTTGAAGAACCCCAGCCAGTCCACCAGCTTCGTCCGGTGGAACCGCTGCCACAGATACGCCGCCGTCAGACCGATGACGATGCCCCCGAACACCCCCGGATTCTGGTAGTCGAACGCCGTCACCGTCCCGTCCGCCAGCTGACACCCGACGTTCGGCACCGCCTGGGACCCCTCCGGACAGTCCTTCGGGAACTGCCGCAGCACATTGAAATAGACGAGGAACCCCGCCACCGCCGCCAGCGCCGTCGACCCGTCCGCCTTCTTCGCCATCCCGATGGCCACACCCACACAGAACAGCAGCGGCAGCCCCAGCGAACCGTCCAGCAGCGCTCCGCCCGCCCCCGCCATCACCTTCGAGACGTTCGTCCACCCCAGACCGTCGTCCCCGAAGACGTCCGGCTGCCCCAGCCGGTTGAGGATGCCCGCCGCCGGCAGCACCGCGATCGGCAACTGCAGACTCCGCCCCATCTTCTGCAGACCCTGGAACAGCCGGTGCCAGCGCTCCCGCAGCGGGCTCACCCCGGCATCGGCACCCGCGGGGCTCTCGGCGCTCATCAAGTCCCCTTCGCTGGACGGCCCGGAGGGTTTGGCGGCAGTCCACCCGGTGGTGTAGACCAGTGAGGCAGGACGGTTCCGCTGTCGTGACGCCCATCATCGAGCGCCCACGACATGACCGCTCGCAAAGATGGGCCAACTGTGGGTTACTGCGACAAAGCGGTTCGCATCAGGGAGAACGAACATGGCCACCAAGGCTGAGAAGATCGTTGCCGGGCTCGGCGGCATCGACAACATCGAAGAGGTCGAGGGCTGCATCACCCGCCTCCGCACCGAGGTCGTGGACCCCTCCAAGGTCGACGACGCCGCCCTCAAGGCCGCCGGCGCCCACGGCGTCGTCAAGATGGGCAGCGCCATCCAGGTCGTCATCGGCACCGACGCCGACCCCATCGCCGCCGAGATCGAAGACATGATGTGAACCACCCTCACGTCTGACCCGCGCGCCGCGGCCCCACCGGCCGCCACCGCACCCGGGCCCTTCCCCAACACGGGGAAGGGCCCGGGTGCGTCTACGGCTAGGCTCGACGCCATGTCTCGCATCGACGGCCGCACCCCCGAACAGCTCCGCCCCGTCACCATCGAACGCGGCTGGAGCAAACACGCCGAAGGCTCCGTCCTCGTCTCCTTCGGCGACACCAAGGTCCTCTGCACCGCCTCCGTCACCGAAGGCGTCCCCCGCTGGCGCAAAGGCAGCGGCGAGGGCTGGGTCACCGCCGAATACGCCATGCTCCCCCGCGCCACCAACACCCGCGGCGACCGCGAATCCGTCCGCGGCCGCATCGGCGGCCGCACCCACGAGATCAGCCGCCTCATCGGCCGCTCCCTGCGCGCCGTCATCGACTACAAGGCCCTTGGCGAGAACACCGTCGTCCTCGACTGCGACGTCCTCCAGGCCGACGGCGGCACCCGCACCGCCGCCATCACCGGCGCCTACGTCGCCCTCGCCGACGCCATCGGCTGGGCCCAGGACAAGAAACTCGTCAAGCCCGGCCGCAAACCCCTCACCGGCACCGTCGCCGCCGTCTCCGTCGGCATCGTCGCCGGAGTCCCCCTCCTCGACCTCTGCTACGAGGAGGACGTCCGCGCCGACACCGACATGAACGTCGTCTGCACCGGCGACGGCCGCTTCGTCGAGGTCCAGGGCACCGCCGAGGCCGAACCCTTCGCCCGCGCCGAACTCGACGCCCTCCTCGACCTCGCCGTCACCGGATGCACCCAGCTCGCCGCCGCCCAGCGCACCGCACTCGACATCCTCCTCCAAAGGTAAAGGGCACCCCAAGAAGCAGGGCCGGCGCGAGCAACCGCGCCGGCCACCGCCGCGTCTGAAGGGATACGGGCGCACGGGCACCCCCGCGCGCCCCGCCGACACACCGGGCCCCACCGGCCCGACGAGGGAGGGAACCACCCATGGCAGCGAGCCGTCGACGCCGCACCGCAGCCGTCGCCGCCACCCTGGCGGCCGTCGCGCTGACCGCCGGACTCACCACCGGCTGCTCCGCCGTCGACAAGGCACTCGACTGCGTCCGCACCGCCGACGCCGTCGCCGAGAGCGTCACCGACATGCAACAGGCCGTCGAGAACGCCTCCAACGACGTCACCCAGCTCGAGGAAGCCCTCGACTCCATCGACAAGAACCTCGGCGAACTCAGCGACCAGACCGACAACGCCGACGTCAGCAAGGCCGTCGACGACCTCGAGAAGGCCGTCGCCAACGTCCGCACCTCCGTCGACAACGGCGACACCACCCCCGACCTCAGCCCCGTCACCGACGCCGCCGGCGAACTCACCAAGGTCTGCACCCCGTAGCGACGGCCCCGTCACGGGCCCAGGGATACTGGGCCCATGACCCGCCTGATCCTCGCCACCCGCAACGCCGGAAAGATCACCGAGCTCCGCTCGATCCTCGCCGACGCGGGCCTGCCCCACGAACTCGTCGGCGCCGACGCCTACCCCGACGTCCCCGACGTCAAGGAAACCGGCGTCACCTTCGCCGAGAACGCACTCCTCAAGGCCCACGCCCTCGCCCAGGCCACCGGCCTGCCCGCCGTCGCCGACGACTCCGGCCTCTGCGTCGACGTCCTCGGCGGCGCGCCCGGCATCTTCTCCGCCCGCTGGGCCGGCACCCACGGCGACGACAAGGCCAACCTCGACCTCCTCCTCGCCCAGCTCGCCGACATCGCCGACGAACACCGCGGCGCGTACTTCGCCTGCGCGGCGGCCCTCGCGCTGCCGGACGGCACGGAACGGGTCGTCGAGGGCCGCCTGAACGGCACCCTCCGCCACACCCCCGCCGGCACGAACGGCTTCGGCTACGACCCGATCCTCCAGCCGGAGGGCGAGACGCGGACCTGCGCTGAGCTGACCCCGGAGGAGAAGAACGCGATCAGCCACCGGGGGAAGGCGTTCCGGGGGCTGGTACCGGTGGTGCGGGAGCTGCTGGGCTGAGGGCATGACAGAGACTCGGCACCTTCAATGTGAAGGTACCGAGCCTCTTCTCCCTGTGGGCCCGGTGGGACTCGAACCCACGACACACCGGACCTAAACCGGCGCCCTCTCGGCCAGCTGGGGTACGGGCCCGCAGCGGTGCTTACTCTACTGGGCGCTGAGACGGGACCGTCGGCCTCCTCTGCACCACGTAGTGGTGACCGCGTGACAGTTCGGGCAGAGCAACCGGAGATTCTCGCGCCGGTTGTCACGCCAGTCCCCGTTGATGTGATCGACCTCCAGGGTCATCGGCTTGCCGCGCCACTCCGGTGCGACGCCGCACCTGGCGCACAGCTCGGGAACACCGACATCGCGCAGCGCCTGCCGCAGCAGAGTGGTCTTGGTTCGGCGTGTGCCGTCGTGCCGGATCAAGATGTCTTCGGCCGCTTTGGCTGTCGAACTTGATCTGCCGCGCTGGTGCGCCTGTCCGAGGAAGTGCGACGTGTCGATGCCGTCTTCTGCCACCCATTGATGGAACAGCGCGCGTAGTCGGCCATTGCTGGGTTTGCCCAAAACGTTCAGGGCGCCGGCGATGGAGATGCTCTCAGTGACGGCACTCCGCAGCTCGTCAGTGGTTGGTCTGAGGGAAAAGACCGGCCCCCGTTGTCCGCGCGGGAAATGGGAGATGTCGATGCCGAAGTGCTCGAAGCGCTTGTGCAGGTACCGACGGAGATTGCCGTAGGGCGGGGTGCCGAAGAAGACGATGACCTCGTCGATGTCGGAACAGCTGGCAGCTGCTTCGACGAGCCGCTCGCGGGTGTACTGCGTTCCGGCCATCACGAGGCCCGCCGTTTGCTTCGGCCTCGGTAATTCTCCGTCGTCGAGTGGCAGTTGGGGCAGAGCATGCGAAGGTTCTCGATCCGATTGTTCCGCCAGTTGCCGTCGACGTGGTCCACCTCGAGAGGGAGAGGCTCCCCGAGCCATACCGGCTCGATGCCGCACAGTGCGCAGCGCTCCTCCACCCCGAGTTCATGCATCGCCCTTTTCAGCCGGCGGCCCGGGATGCGTCGGGCGTGACCGGAGGTGTCCTCTACGAGGATCTCCGCAGGGGTCCGGCGGCGCTGGTTGTACCGCTGCCGCTCCGTACGAGCGGCTGGTGTGAAGTGTGAGGTGTCGATGCCGTAGATCTTGATCCGGTGGGAGATGTTCGTGTGGTGCCCACCGACCGGGTCGAGGCCGAGCCGACGGAGCACCTCATTGACGCTCGTCGATGCGGCGACGACAGGCTCAAGAATCTGCCTTGTCCACTTCGGTCCCTCGCGCTCGAAGTGCGAGACGTCCACCTCCAGCTTCCTCATCCGGTCGAAGATGTACCGCCGCTTCCAGCTCTTCGGATCCACCCCCAGCCGCTCCAGCGCCTCCGTCAACGTCCGTGCTCCCCCAGCCGCCTCTTCCAGCCGCTCCTTGGTGTACGCACTGGCCCCCATCGGACCCCTCCGTTCCTCGGCCGCCTGTTCGTGGCCTCGCACGGAGTAACGAACCGAATGCCGGACGGTCACGTACGAAAAACAGAACGGCCCGTACCGGAGTTCCGGTACGGGCCGTTCCGCGGGCTCGGCGGACTCAGATGCCCAGGTCCTTGATGATCTTGGCCACGTGGCCCGTCGCGCGGACGTTGTAGAGGGCGTGTTCGACCTTGCCCTGCTCGTCGACGACGATCGTGGAGCGGATGACGCCCATGTAGGTCTTGCCGTAGTTCTTCTTCTCGCCGTACGCGCCGTACGCGTCCAGGACCTTCTTGTCCGGGTCGGCGAGCAGGGTGACCTTCAGGTTCTCCTTCTCGCGGAACTTCGCGAGCTTCTCCGGGGCGTCCGGGGAGATGCCGATCACGTCGTACCCCGCCCCGGCCAGCACGTCGAGGTTGTCGGTGAAGTCGCACGCCTGCTTGGTGCAGCCGGGCGTCAGCGCCGCCGGGTAGAAGTAGACGATGACCTTGCGGCCCTTGTGGTCGGCCAGCGACACCTCGTTGCCGTCGGCGTCGGGCAGGGTGAAGGCGGGGGCCTCGTCCCCGGGCGTGAGGCGTGCGCTCATCGGTCTCGTCTCCTCTTACGTGCACTGCGTGGATCGGGTGCCGGGATCGAGGGTAACCGGGGGTCCTGACAGTGCGGCACGGCCTGAAGCTGACAGACTGTCCGGCACAGGCAACACAGCGGATCGTGGAGGCGACACGGTGGCGGACACGGCGGACACCAGGACCCCGGCGCAGATCGAGGCGGACATCGCGCGTCGCCGTGCGGTGCTGGCGGAGACCCTGGACGAGATCGGGGTGCGGGTGCACCCGAAGACGATCGTGGGGGACGCGAAGGCCAGGGTCGTGTCGAACGTGGACCACACGCTGGGGCGCGCCTACGTGGGCGTGAACCGTGCGGTGAGCGAGGTGAAGGCGCAGTTCGTGGACGAGAAGGGGTCGCCGCGGCTGGAGCGGGTGGTTCCGGTGGGTCTGCTGGTGGTGGGGGTCGTGGGGCTGCTGGCCCTGGGTACTCGTAAGCGGCGCCGCTAGGTGCCCTCCTTCGGGTCCCCCTCCCGCGTGCGTCCCTCGTCGAGGCAGGTAGGTTTCAGGCTGTGAGCGCCAACAGAAACGACAGTTCCCAGCACGACAAGCTGCCGATCCGGATGCTGCACGACCGTGTGCTCGTGCGGCAGGAGTCCAGTGAGGGCGAGCGGCGTTCGGGGGGCGGCATTCTGATTCCCGCGACGGCGGCGGTGGGCCGCCGGCTGGCCTGGGCCGAGGTGGTCGCGGTGGGGCAGAACGTGCGGACGGTGGAGCCGGGTGACCGGGTGCTGTTCGACCCGGAGGACCGGGCGGAGGTCGAGGTGCGCGGGACGGCGTACGTGCTGATGCGCGAGCGCGATCTGCACGCGGTGGCCGCGGACCGGTTCGAGGGGGCGGAGGACTCGACCGGGCTGTATCTGTAGCCCGCGTTTCCTCGTGGACAGAGGGGCCGGTGACTGCCGTCACCGGCCCTTTCCGCGTGGTCGGCTACCGTGGGAGGTCCTGTGCGGCTCCGCCGTGCGGGCCCCGACGAGACGCGCCGTACCGGGGTGATGGCAAAGACGACGCACCCCCGTTTCGCTGTCGTGTCCCGGAGGTGCCGTCATGGCCTGGGTTCTGCTGGTGGTCGCCGGTCTGCTGGAGGTCGGCTGGTCGGTCGGCATGAAGTACACGGACGGTTTCACCCGTCTGTGGCCGAGTGTGCTGACGGGCGCCGGCATCGTGACGAGCATGCTGCTGCTGTCGTACGCGGCGCGGACGCTGCCGATCGGGACGGCGTACGGCGTGTGGGTGGGGATCGGCGCGGCGGGGGCGGCGGTGCTGGGCATGGTGGTGCTGGGTGAGCCGGTGACCGCCGCCCGGATCTTCTTCATCTGTCTGCTGCTGGTGGCCGTGGTGGGTCTGAAGGCCACCTCCGGACACTGAGCAGGGTCTAGTTCCAGCGGCGTCCGTCGAGGGCGCCGCTGAGTCCGCCGGGGCCGGGGAGTTCGTCGCGGTTGGAGCCGCCGTCGTCGGTGTTCCCGCCACCGCCGCCCGTGTCCGTGCCGCCCGTTCCGGTGCCGCCGCCGGTGTCGCCGGTCTGGCCTCCGGTGGGGGAGCCGGTGGCGGTGCCGCCGGTGGAGTCCTGGCCCTCGCTCGCCGTGCCCTCTTCCGCGCCGGTGCTGCTGCCGCCGTCCTCGGGGGTGCCGCTGTCGGTGTCCTCGTCGTCGGGGGAGTCGGAGGCGGAGGAGGAGGGGTCGTCGGAGGAGGACGGTCCGCCGCTGGAGTCGGGGGCCGGGGGCTGGCTCTCGTTGGCGCCGGGCTGGAGGCGCAGGCTGAAGGAGCTGACGGGTTCGCCCCGGAGGGCGTCGCGGGTGTACTGGCCCCAGATCTCGGCGGGGGCGCCGCCGCCGTTGACGCGGGGCAGGCCCATGGCGCCGTAGAGGGACTTGTGGCCGGCGGTGACGGGGTCCTGGCCCATGACGGCGACGACGGTGGCGAGGTCGGGGGTGTAGCCGGCGAACCAGGCGGCGGTGTCGTCCTCGGCGGTGCCGGTCTTGCCGGCGGCGGGGCGTCCGGAGGTCTGGGCGGCGGTGGCGGTCCCCTTTTCGACGACGCCCTTGAGGACGGAGGTGGTGGTGTCGGCGGCCTCGCGGCCGACGGCCTGCCGGGTGCGCCGTTCGGGGAGGGGGATGTCGCGGCCGTTCTGGGTGATCTTCTCGACGAGGGTGTACGGGGTGTGTTTGCCGTGGTTGGCGAGGGTGGCGTACGCCTGTGCCATGTCGAGGACGCTGGCGTTGGCGACGCCGAGGGCGATGGAGGGCCCGGGTTCGGCGAGGTCGGGGGTCTTTGGGGAGATGCCGAGGTCGACGGCGGTCTGCCGGACCTTCTCGGGGCCGACGTCGACGGCCATCTGGGCGTAGACGGCGTTGACGGACTTGTCGGTGGCCTCGCTGACGGTGATGTCGCCGTAGTCCTCGTGGTCCTCGTTCTCGGGCGCGTAGCGGGGTCCTGCCCAGCCCTGGACGGGGCGTTCGCTGGTGCCGTCGTAGTGGGTCTGGGGGGTGATGCGGCGGCCGTCCTGGGTGCGGGAGTCGTTCTCGACGGCGGCGGTGAGGACGAACGGCTTGAAGCTGGAGCCGACCTGGAAGTCCCGGCGGGTGGCGTTGGGGGTGTACTGCTTGACGTAGTCGATGCCGTTGTACATCGCCACGACCTTGCCGGTCTTGGGTTCGACGGAGGCGCCGCCGGCGCGGACGTAGGTGTCGACCTTGCGGTTCTTCTTGTCGAGGCGGGCCATGAGGTTGTCGTTGACGGACTCGACGAAGGCGTCCTGCTTGCTCTTCTGCAGGGTGGTGGTGATGCGGTAGCCGCCGGCGTCGAGGGCGCCCTCGTCGACGATCTTGTTGTCGGTGAGGTGCTGCTTGACGATGTTGACGATGTAGCCGCGCTGCCCGGACATGCCGGTGGAGTGGGTGCTCCGCTTGGGCACGGGGAAGGTGAGGCGGGCGCGTTCGGCGGGGTCGAGCCAGCCTTCGTCGACCATGCCGTCGAGGACGTAGTTCCAGCGCTTCTCGACGAAGGCCCGGTTCTCGGGGCGGGCGATCACGTCGTACTGGCTGGGGGCGTTGACGAGGGCGGCGAGGTAGGCGGCGCGTCCGGCGTCGAGCTGGGAGGCGTCCATGTCGTAGTAGGCGTGGGCGGCGGCCTGGATGCCGTAGGCGCCGCGGCCGAAGAAGCTGGTGTTGAGGTAGCCCTCGAGGATCTCGTCCTTGGACTGGTTGCGGTCCAGCTTGATGGCGATGAAGAACTCCTTCACCTTGCGGGTGACGGTCTGCTCCTGGCGCAGGTAGTAGTTCTTCACGTACTGCTGGGTGATGGTGGAGCCGGACTGCTTTCCCTTGCCGGTGACGGTGTTCCAGGCGCCGCGGATCATGGCCTGGGGGTCGACGGCGGACTCGGTGTAGAAGTCGCGGTCCTCGGCGGCGAGGACCGCGTGCTGGGCGTCCTTGGAGATCTGGGAGAGCGTGACGTTCTCGCGGTTGACCTCGCCGTCGCGGGCGATGACGGAGCCGTCGGCGTAGAGGTAGACGTTGGCCTGCTGGGTGGCGAGGGCGTTGGCGGCGGGGATCTGGACGAGGGCGTAGCCGAGGAGGAAGCCGCCGACGAGGAGCAGGGCGGTGACGAGGAACGCGCCGGCGACCATGCGCCAGGTGGGGACGAGGCGGCGCCAGCCGGTGCGGCGGGCCTTGAGGGCGGCCCGGCGTTCCTCGCGGGCGGCCTTCTTCGCGGAGACGCCGGCTTTCGCGGAGACGCCGGCCTTCGCGGAGGCGGTGCCGCTCTCAGGAGTGGCGGCGCCCTCACCGGGTTCCCCGTCGGAATCACCCGATCGTGCGAGGGCGGCTTCATTCGTCCGGGTGTCGTCCCGGGCGTCGTCGGGCGTGTCGGCCGCCTGAGGCTCGTGCGATGCCCAGCCCGGGCGGGGCTTCTTCGGCTGCGGCTCGTCGCTCATGTCGTGCACGGACTCCTGATTCGCCTCGTTCGTTCCCGTACGCCTCATGCATAGGCGTACGCGTCTTCTGTGCGCGTACGCCACGTGCGTGCCTCTTATTGAAGACTGTCGCATCCGTCTCCGCGTTCGCCGGGCGGCGACGCGCGTCGTGCACCCTGCGGCTCCGGCCGTACGGCCGCGCAGGGTGTTCACCTGACCGGAGGACGGGCCGGAAAACCCGTGGCGGGGCATCTGCCGCGCGGACTAGGCTCCTGCGCTTCGGTGTCGCGGCGTGAATGGGGAGGGAAACGGTGGGTTCGGCACGGTTGTACCTGGCCGTGGCGGCCCGGGGGTTCCGGCGGTACGCGTCGTACCGGGCGGCGACCGCGGCCGGGGTGTTCACCAACACGGTGTTCGGGCTGATCCTCGTGTACACGTATCTGGCGCTGTGGGACGAGCGTCCGGACCTCGGCGGCTACGACCAGGCGCAGGCGGTGACGTACGTGTGGCTGGGCCAGTGCTTGTTCGCGGCGCTGGCGATCCAGGGCGGCGGCGTCGAGGCGGAGCTGATGGAGCGCATCCGCACCGGTGAGATCGCGGTGGATCTGTACCGGCCGGCGGATCTGCAGCTGTGGTGGCTGGCCGGTGACCTGGGCCGGGCGGCGTTCCAGCTGCTGGGGCGCGGGGTGCTGCCGTTCCTGGTGGGCGGGCTGTTCTTCCCGACGGCGCTGCCCACACGCTTCGACACGTGGGTGTGGTTCGCGGTGGCGCTGACGCTGGCGGCGCTGGTGAGCTTCGGGATTCGCCATCTGCTGGCGCTGAGCGTGTTCTGGCTGCTGGACGGCACGGGTGTGAGCCAGCTGATGATGATCCTCGGGGTGTTCTTCTCGGGCATGGTGCTGCCGCTGAACGTCTTCCCGGGCGGGTTCGGCGAGGTGGCGCGGGCGCTGCCGTGGGCGGCGCAGCTGCAGGTCCCGGCGGACGTGCTGATGGGGGAGACGGCGGTGGCGGGGGCGCTCGCGTTCCAGGCGATGTGGGCGGTGCTGCTGCTCGCGGCGGGCCGGCTGCTGCAGGCGGCGGCCACGCGCCGGGTGGTGGTGCAGGGTGGCTGAGCGGGGCGCGGTGGTGGAGGGGCTGCGGGCGTACCGGATGATCGCCGGGATGTGGGTGCGGTCCGGGATGACCTACCGGACGTCGTTCGTCTTCACCCTGTTCGGCAACCTGGTGCTGACGGGGATGGACTTCGTCGGGATCCTGCTGATGTTCTCGCAGGTCGACTCGCTGGCCGGGTGGTCGCTGCCCGAGGTGGCGTTCCTGTACGCGGCGTCGGTGACGTCGTTCGGGCTGGCGCATCTGGCGGCGGGGTCGATGCCGCAGCTCGGCACGCGGATCCGGGACGGCTCCTTCGACGTGCTGCTGGTGCGTCCGGTGCCGGTGCTCGCGCAGGTCGGCGGGGACCGTTTCTCGCTGCGCCGCCTGGGGCGGGTCGTGCAGGGCGGGGCGGTGCTGGGCTGGGCGCTGGTGGCGGCGGACGTCGACTGGACGGTGGCGAAGGTGCTGCTGGTGCCGCTGATGGTGGTGTCCGGCGCGGCGATCTTCGTGGCGTTGTTCGTGGCGGGCGCGGCGTTCCAGATCTACGCGCAGGACGCGGCGGAGGTGCAGAACGCGTTCACGTACGGCGGGACGACGATGCTGCAGTACCCGCCGGCGGTGTTCGGGAAGGAGCTGGTGCGCGGGGTGACGTTCGTGCTGCCGCTGGCCTTCGTCAACTGGGTGCCCGCCGCGCACGTCCTGGGGCGCCCGTACCCGCTGGAGCTGCCGGGGTGGGCGGCGTTCGCGTCGCCGCTGGTGGCTGCGGCGTGCTGCGCGCTGGCGGGGCTGGCGTGGCGGACGGGACTCAGGTCGTACAGGAGCGTGGGGAGTTGAGCGGGCGGATGGGAACGACTGCGGGGTCCGAAGGCGCGTTCATCGAGGTGGACCGGGTCGAGAAGGTCTTCGACGTGCGCCGGCGCAAGGGGCTGCTGCGGCGGGAGCGGCACCAGGTGCGGGCGGTGGACTCGATCTCCTTCACGGTGGCGCGCGGCGAGATGGTCGGCTACATCGGGCCGAACGGCGCCGGGAAGTCGACGACGATCAAGATGCTGACGGGCATCCTCACGCCGAGCGGGGGCCGGCTGCGGGTGGCGGGGATCGACCCGTCGCGGGAGCGGACGCGGCTGGCGCACCGGATAGGGGTGGTGTTCGGGCAGCGGACGACCCTGTGGTGGGACCTTCCGCTGATCGACTCGTACAAGCTGATGCACCGCATGTACCGCATCCCCGACGCCCGCTACCGGGAGAACCTGGCCCGGCTGGTCGAACTGCTCGATCTGAGGGACCTGTTGGAGGTGCCGGTGCGGCAGCTGTCGCTGGGGCAGCGGATGCGCGGGGACATCGCGGCGGCGCTGCTGCACGACCCGGAGGTGCTGTACCTGGACGAGCCGACGATCGGCCTGGACGTCGTCTCCAAGACCCGGGTGCGGGAGTTCCTGCGGCAGGTGAACGCCGAACGCGACACGACGGTGCTGCTGACCACGCACGACCTCCAGGACATCGAGCAGGTGTGCTCCCGTGTGATGGTCATCGACCAGGGCCGGCTGGTGTACGACGGGGCCCTCGCCGGGCTGCACGAGGTGGGGGAGAGCGAGCGGACGCTGGTGGTGGACCTGGAGCGGGAGTGCCCGCCGGTGGAGGTGCCCGCTCCCGCCCGGGTGGTACGGGTGGACGGGCCCCGTCAGTGGGTGGCGTTCCCCGCGTCGGAGCCCGCGGCCGCGCTGGTGACGCGCATCGCGGAGCGCTATCCGCTGGTGGATCTGTCGGTGCGGGAGCCCGACATCGAGGCGGTGATCGCGCAGATGTACGCGGAGCGCGCCGGGCGGGCGCCCACGCGGTCCCCGCAGTCCTCGTAGCCGTGTGACGGGGACAACTCGTAGGCTGCTGGGTATGACCGACGACGCACCCGCACCGGACCTCCGCGCCTGCGACGCCGACCGTGAACGGGTCGCCGAAGTCCTCCGGGACGCCCTCGCCGAGGGCCGCCTGGACATGGAGGAGTTCGAGGAGCGGCTGGACGCCACCTACCGGGCGCGCACCTACGGGGAACTGGCCCCCATCACCCGCGACCTGCCCGCGTCGGGTGCGGCGGTCGCGCCCGTCTCGCTGACGAAGGACGCCGCGCCCGAACGGCAGTTGGGCGGACCGGATCGTCGGCGGGGACGACCCGGGGACGTCGTCCTGGGCGGTCGCGGTGATGAGCGGCTTCCAGCGCAAGGGCCGCTGGACGGCGCCCCGGCGCTTCAACTGCTTCGCCTTCTGGGGCGGCGGCGAGATCGACCTGCGCGAGGCGAACTTCGCCGACCGGGAGATCGTCATCAACGCCGTCGCCATCATGGGCGGCGTCGAGGTGATCGTGCCGCCGGGCGTGGAGGTCGTGGTGCGCGGCGTCGGCATCATGGGCGGCTTCGACCACCGCGAGGAGGGTGTGCCGCCCGAGCCGGGCGCCCCGCGCGTGGTCGTCACCGGGCTCGCCTTCTGGGGCGGGGTCGGCGTGCAGCGCAAGCTTCCCCGCGCGGAGCGGCAGCGGCTGCGTGAGGAGCGGCGCCGGGAGAAGCAGGCGCTCAAGGAGGAGCGGCGGCGGGAGCACCTGGCGCGTGCCGAGCGGCAGCGGCAGGACCATCTGGACAGCGCCGAGCGGCACCGCCGTGAGCTGGAGGAGCCGCGGCGTCCGCACGACCCGCTGAACCTGCACAGCCCGCACAGGGAGCACGAGCGGCGGCCCGAGGACCGCTGACCGCGTGCACCGGTCCGGCGCCTGTCACAGCCGGGCCGGCGCCCCGCCCTCGAGCGCCTTCAGCTCGAACGTCTCCGCCATGCGCGCGTAACCCCTGTCGCTGGGGTGCAGCCCGTCCCCGGAGTCGTAGCCGGCCCGGAGGCGGCGCGGGTCGTACGCGTCGCGCACCGCCTCGTCGAAGTCCACGACCTCGTCGAACACCCCGCCGTCGCGGATCTCCGCGTTGACCCGCTGCCGCACGTCCTCGCCGTACGAGGAGTACCCGCGGTGCCCGCGGTACGGCATCAGGGTCGCCCCGACGACCTTGAGCCCTCGCGCGTGCGCCCGCTCGGTCAGGGCCGTCAGACCGCCCACGATCCGCTCCGGGTCGGCGGTGTCCGGCGCGCGGAGGATGTCGTTGACGCCGAGCACGACGACCACGACCCGGACGTTCGCGTGGCCCAGCACGTCCCGGTCGAAGCGGCGCAGCGCGCTCGGGTTGCGCGGGGGCCGGCCGGGCCCGTCGGCGAGGATACGGTTCCCGCTGAGCCCGGCGTTGACGACGCTGTAGCGGGGGAGGTCCCGGCCGGACGCGAGGGCGGCGCGCAGCCGGTCGGACAGCACGTCGGGCCAGCGGGCGTCGGCGCCCATGCTCGCGGAGATGCCGTCGGTGAGGGAGTCGCCGAGGACGACGACCGTGCCCTCGGAGTCGTCGCTGAGCACGTCCAGCGCGGTGACGTACCGCCAGACGGTGGTCTGCCCGCCGTAGGGAGCCCCGGTGGCGTCGCGGGTGTGCTCGCCCTCGGCGACCCAGGAGATCTGCCGGGCGTGCCTGTGGTACGTCACCGGGCCCGCAGGGGCGGGGGAGTACACGCTGATCAGCACGTGCGCGTCGCGCGGGATCAGGACGCGCACGGCGTCGCTGACGACCTGTCCGCCCGCCGGGACGACGACGGACGGGTTCCCGGCGAAGGTGAGGGGCCGCATGGTGCCGGCGAGCGCGGCGGCGGTGTCCGGGCCGGCGGAGACGGCGATCGACGCGTGCGTGAGGGTGAGCGGGGCGCGGCCGTAGAGGTTGGACAGGGTGACGCGGGCGCGGGTGCCGCCGGCGGTGGTGCGGACGACGTTGCGTACGGACCGGCCCGCGAGCCCCGTCGTCTCCGTGCCGGGTTCACCGCCGCCGGGTGGGGCCGCCCAGGCGGTGACCCAGGTGCCGGCGGAGGCGGGCGAGACGGGGTTCCCGGCCCCGCCGCCGTCCCGGGCGGGGGTGGTCCGCCCGCGCAGGCCGTCGGCGGACACTCCGACGAAGATCACGGCGGACATGGCGAGGACCGCCGCGAGCACCGCGGCGAGCAGGGCCGCGTGCCGTCCGGGCCGCCCCGGCGGGGCGGGGGGCTGTGGTGCGCGGGGCGGCGCCGCCGTGTCCCCGTCACGGGTCATGCTGTTCTGTTCTCCTCGGGAAGCGGGAGCCGCTCGCGGCTCCGTCCGTCGCACCATGGTCGGTCAGGGCGGGGGAGGCCGGGTGCGGGACGCGGCCGAAGATCATCCGGGCGGACCCGGACAGCCGTCGATGTGACCCCGGGCGGGCCTTCGGGTGGTCGGTCCGGACGGCCCGGGGTGTCCGGGGCCGGCTCGGGGTACCCCTAGGTGACGTCCCTGGACAATCCCCCCACGGACAGACGCCGGGAACTCCTGTTCCGTTCCAGGAGTCGGTCAGGAAGGGACAATGTGTGAGAGATCACCGAACGGGTGGAGCGGATGGAACGGACTGAGACGGCAGGCACCGAGGACGGCACCGAGGACCGGGACGCCGCCGAGCAGCATGCCCGCACCGGTGCCGCGACGAACCGCGCGATGACCACGTTCAGCCCCGCGGACGAGGAGAAGCGGCGCGGGGTGCGCCAGATGAAGCTCACGGCGACCGGCCTGCTGCTGTTCGTCGCCCTCGTCTACATCCTCGCCAAGTGGGCCTCGCACCAAGGCGCCGGCGCCTGGGCAGGGTACGTGGCCGCGGCGGCGGAGGCCGGCATGGTGGGCGCGCTGGCCGACTGGTTCGCCGTCACCGCGCTGTTCCGGCACCCGCTGGGCCTGCCCATCCCGCACACGGCGATCATCCCGACCAAGAAGGACCAGCTCGGCACGGCCCTCGGCGACTTCGTCGGCGAGAACTTCCTCTCCGAGGACGTCGTGCGCAGACGGCTGCGCGCCGTGGGCATCGGCGCCCGGCTGGGCGCCTGGCTCGCCGTCCCCGAGCACGCCGACCGGGTCACCGCCGAGGCGTCGGCGGCCCTGCGCGGCGCGCTGACCGTGCTGCGCGACTCCGATGTGCAGGCGGTCGTCGGGGAGGCGATCACCCGCCGGGCCAACGCCCAGGAGATCGCGCCCGGCATGGGCAAGATGCTGGAGCGGATCGTCGCCGACGGCGGCCACAAACGCGCGGTGGACGTGGTCGTCGCCCGCGCCCACGACTGGCTCGTGCTGCACAGCGACACGGTGATGGACGCGGTGCACGGCGGCGCCCCCGGCTGGACGCCCAAGTTCGTGGACCGCAAGGTCGGCGAGCGCGTCTACAAGGAACTGCTGCGCTTCGTCACCGAGATGCGGGACATGCCGAGCCACCCGGCGCGCGGCGCCCTGGACCGCTTCCTCACGGACTTCGCGACCGACCTCCAGTCCGACACCGACACCCGAGCCCGCGTGGAGCGCCTCAAGAGCGACATCCTCGGCCGCAGCGAGGTGCAGGACCTGATCGCGTCCGCCTGGACGGCCGTACGCGGCATGATCGTCTCGGCGGCGGAGGACGAGCGCAGCGAGCTGCGGCTGCGCCTGCGCGCGTCGCTGCTGTCGCTGGGCGCCCGCATGTCCCTCGACCCGAAGCTCCAGGGCAAGGTCGACGGCTGGCTGGAGAGCGCCGCGGTGTACGTGGTGACGACCTACCGCAAGGAGATCACCTCCCTGATCACGGACACGGTGGCGAGCTGGGACGCGGAGCACACGACGAAGAAGATCGAGGCCAACATCGGCCGCGACCTGCAGTTCATCCGCATCAACGGCACGGTGGTCGGCTCCCTGGCGGGCCTGCTGATCTACACGGTGTCGCGGGCGCTGGGGGCGTAGGGGGCGTACCGGCCGCGGAGGGGTTGGGGCGGGCGTGAAACCGGCCGGTGCGGGGCACACGAGGTTCACTTCGTCGAGGAGGGGAGCCCATGGCCACCGCCCAGTCCGGGACCGGACGCACCGTCACCACCAGAATCCCCGCCCGCCTGGACCGCCTGCCGTGGTCCCGGTGGCACTGGTCCGTCGTCATCGGCCTCGGCACCGTATGGATCCTCGACGGGATGGAAGTCACCGTCGTCGGCAACATCGCGGCCCGCCTGTCCGAGCCCGGCAGCGGACTGCCCATCACCTCCGGCCAGGTCACCGGCATCTCCGCCGCCCTCTACGTCACGGGCGCCTGCCTGGGCGCCCTCTTCTGGGGCCGCCTCACCGACATCTACGGCCGCAAGAAGCTCTTCCTGATCACCCTGGCCGTCTACCTGGGCGCGACGGCGATGACCGCCCTGTCCTTCGACACCTGGTGGTTCTTCCTCTTCCGCTTCTTCACCGGCTTCGGCATCGGCGGCGAGTACGCGGCCATCAACTCCGCGATCGACGAGCTGATCCCGGCGAAGTACCGGGGCCGCGTGGACCTGCTGATCAACGGCAGCTTCTGGCTCGGCGCGGTCGCCGGCGCGCTGCTGTCGATCGTCGCCCTGGACACCTCCATTTTCCCGGCGAACGTCGGCTGGCGCCTCACCTTCGCCCTGGGCGCGGTCCTCTCCCTGGTCATCCTGCTCGTACGGCGGCACGTCCCGGAGAGCCCGCGCTGGCTGCTGATCCACGGCCGGGACGAGGAGGCCGACCGGATCGTCGACGGCATCGAGAAGCGCGTCACCGCCGAGGCGGGCAAGGAGCTGCCGCCCGCCGAGGACGAGATGACGATCCATCAGCGGGGCCGCACCACGTTCGCCGAGATCGCCCGGACCGTCTTCGCCCGCTACCGCAGGCGCTCCACGCTCGGCTTCGCCCTGTTCATCGGGCAGGCGTTCCTCTACAACGCGATCACCTTCGGCTTCGGCGCGATCCTCACGCAGTTCTTCGACGTGCCGTCCGGGCACACCGGCTACTACTTCGCCGTCATCGCGGCCGGCAACTTCCTCGGCCCGCTGCTGCTGGGCAAGCTGTTCGACACGGTCGGCCGCCGCATCATGATCTCCGGCACGTACGTACTCTCGGGGGCGCTGCTGTTCGGCACGGCCTGGCTGTTCGACCGCGGCTCGCTCACGGCGGTGACGATGACGGCGTGCTGGTGCGTGGTGCTGTTCTTCGCCTCGGCCGGCGCGTCCAGCGCCTACCTGACGGTCTCCGAGGTCTTCCCGATGGAGACCCGGGCCATGTCCATCGCCTTCTTCTACGCCCTCGGCACCGCCGCGGGCGGCATCAGCGGCCCGCTGCTCTTCGCCGAGCTGACGAACACGGGCAAGGTCGGCGACACGGTGCTCGCGTTCCAGATCGGCGCGGGGCTGATGGCCGCGGCGGGCGTCGTCGCTGCGCTCCTCGCGGTGAACGCGGAGCGGCGGTCGCTGGAGGACATCGCCGCACCGCTGTCGGCGGCCGAACCGCAGCAGGCGGCGGCCCGCCCCTGAGTCCCCGGGGGACGGGCGACCATGCCTGGGTGACGGGGTGGACCCGCAGGGGTGCTCTCAGCCCCGCCGGTCGGCCACGGCCCACGACGCGAGGGCGACGGCGCCGGCCACCGAGAACACGGCCGGCCAGGCGCCGACCTTCTTCGCCAGCGGGTGCGACCCGGCGAAGGCGGCCACGTACGCCGCCGACAGCACACCGGCCGCCGTGCCGCCGGCCCGCTCGCGCCACTGCTGGGCGGCGGCGACCCCGGCGGCGGCGAGCACGACCCCGCCGAGCTGCCGCTTACGGGTCCAGCGGGCCACGCCGTACCCGCCGACGAGCCCGCTCGCGGCCACGACCGAACTGGGAACCTTCGCCATGCCTGCTGCCTCCTGCCACTGCGCCCCACGCGGGGCGCGGGAAACCACGGATGTCCGAGGCTAACGCGCCCGGCGCCGCCCCCTCCCACCAGCCCCGGAACGACCGCGGAAAAAAGCTGAGCCTGGGGTTGTCAACTTTCCAGCTCGTGAGCTATATAAGGAAGTGATCCGTAGGGCATCGCACAGACGACTTTCATGGAGAGGAGTGGACTGTGATGCTCATGCGTACCGACCCGTTCCGTGAGTTCGACCGTCTCGCGCAGCAGGTCTTCGGCCCGGGCACCAGCACCTCGGCGATGCCGATGGACGCGTACCGGGCGGGGGACGACTACATCGTCCACTTCGACATCCCCGGCATCGACCCGGAGTCCATCGAGATCGACGTCGACCGCAACGTCCTGAACGTCCGCGCCGAGCGCCGTTCGCCGGTCCCCGAGGACGCGGACGTGGTGGTCGCCGAACGTCCGACCGGCAACTTCAGCCGCCAGCTGTTCCTCGGCGACACCCTGGACACCGAGCGCATCGACGCCCAGTACGACGCGGGTGTCCTGACCCTGCGCATCCCGGTGGCCGAGTCGGCGAAGCCGCGCCGTATCCAGATCACGGGCGGCGAGCGCAAGCAGATCGCCGGCTGATCACACCAGCCCCTTCCGTGCGTCCCGCGGGCTTCCGGGCCTGCGGGACGCGGCTGCGCGCCGGACGCCCGGGGGCGGGCGACGGCGCGAACAGGCCGGGGCCGCGGGGTCGCCCGCCGACCGGCCCCCACCGACCCCAGCCACGGGAACCGGCCCGAGGGCCCGACCGGCCACCGGCCCGACCGGCCGGCCCGCCCCACGAAGAACCGAATACCGGAGAAGGAGAGGAGCTTCGGATGACCACGCTGACGCCGCAGAAGCCCGCGATCCCGCAGCCGGGAAGCATCCAGCAGCCGCGACGCACCACCGCCCCGGCGGCCCAGCCGCGCCCGGCGCAGGACCCCGCCTGGCGTGAACTCGTCGACGCCGTGCGGGAGGCCGGGCAGTACCGGACGCGGTCGGAGGCGGAGAGCGTCACCCGTATCGTCCTGTCCGCCCTGGGCGGCCACGTCGTCGGGGACGAACGCGTCGACCTGGCCCGCGCCCTGCCCGAGGAGGCCGCGCGGGTGGTCGCCTCGCAGATCCCGGCGACGCGCAAGCTGACGGCGGCCGAGTTCGTCGACTCGGTCGCGGCCCGCATCGAGGGCGCGACCCCGGCGACGGCCCGCTGGGACGTCAGCTCCGTGCTCAGTGTCCTGCCGCCACTGATCGGCGACGAACTGGTGACGCGCATCCTCGACCAGCTCCCACCCGGCTACGCGCTCCTCTTCGGCCGGGCGGAGCTGACACCGGCGGCGTGACGACCACGCCGTAGCTCCCCTTCCTCACCGGCGAGCGCCCCCGTGCCCGACACGGCGCGGGGGCGCTCGCCTTCGTGACCACCGCGCCCGCGCCGGTCACCGGGTTGTCGCCGGTGGCCACCCCGGGGCGGCCACCGGACACACCGACCCCCGCCGCCGCGAACGGATCCTCACGGCGGCGCTCGACCTGATCGCCGAGGAGGGCGTCGCCGGAGTCTCCCGTCGCAAGACCGCGGCCTGCGCGGGGGTGCCGCTCCGCTCGATGACGTACCACTTCACGGGCATCGACGAGATGCTGCCGGAGGCGTTCTGGGGGTACGCCGACCACGTGGTCGCCGTCTTCGACCGGCACCTCGCGGGCACCGCGACGCCGGAGGAGGCCCGGGAGGCGGTCACCGACCTGATCCACACCCTCTCCGGCGGCCCGCGCCGCGACCTGATCCTGGTCCAGGAGCTGTACACGCCGGCGGCGCGCAGCGAGCCGTACCGCGCGCTGTGCGCCCGCTGGATGCGCCGCAGCCGCGCCCTCCTGGAATCTCACTTCCCCCCGGAGTCGGCCCGCCAAGTGGACGCGCTGATCGAGGGCCTCACCCTCCACCGCGCCCTGGACGACGATCCGCCGGAGCGGCCGGTGACGCGGGAGGCGGTGGGGAGGATCACGGGCGCCTGACCAGGCGGCCCCTCCCTGTGGGTGAACGACCGGAGTCGAGGGCGCGCCGCTTCGCCACTCGTCCGGGTGAAGACGGGGGTGCCGTGCCGACGTCCGGCGCTGCGCCGCCGAGCAGTCCGGCCCGTTTGATCACAAGGGTGTGTCCCGTCCGCGTCCGTACGGAGCGTGTCGACGGCCCGGACCGGAGGGGCCGGACCGGCCGTCGGGCGTCACTACGATCTGCGCTGCTGTGGGCCGATGCATCCGCGTTCACCGCCGTGCATGCGGTTTGACCTGCTGCTATGCGGCGATGCGGCAGCGTGGACGCCCGGCCGTTCTGTGAGACGACGGGGAGAGACACATGGCGTACGAGCCGGAAGCGCGGGACCGGGGACAACTGCCGCCGGGGGAGCAACTGTCACGGCTGCTGCGTCGCTGGTGGGAGGAGGCGGGGAGCGCGTCCGGCGGCACCCGGCCCACGCAGCAGGCGCTGGCCTCGAAGCTGGGCGTCGACCAGACGACGCTGTCCCGCTACCTCAACCCGAAGCACACGTCGACCGCTCCGCTGCGGGTGGTCGAGGCGCTGCACGCCCACCTGCGGGCGCCGGCGGCGGAGTTGGAGCGGGCACGGGAGCTGTGCCGGGCCGTACTGCGGGAGACCAGCGGCCCCGCGCCCGGAGGCGACAGCCCGCGCCCCGGTGACTCCCCCGACGCCACCGGCGACACGGGCGGACGCGACACCTCGGGCCGGCCGGGACGGATGGCGTGGGCCAGGCCGGTGCTGGTGGCGGCGGTGATGGTGGTGGCCTTCGCCGCCGGGGCGGTCGTACGGGACCAGTTCGGCCCGGGCCGGGGGGCCGTCGAGGACGGCGCGGCGGCCGGGGCCCTCGCGGCGAGCGGCGCGCCGCTGGAGCGAGAGCCCTGGCCGCTGCTGAAGAAACGGGAGCAGGACTGGTACACCGTGGGCCGTGCCCTCGAGCACCTGTTGAACGCGCACGGCCACGAGGTGAGGCCGGACGGCTTCTTCACGCAGGAGACCGAGGACGCCGTCATGGAGTTCCAGCGCGCCCACCGTCTGTCGTCCGACGGCAAGGTCGGGGAGGACACCTGGCCCGAACTGGTGGTGCCCGTCGGACGCGGCGACGACGGGCACGCGGTCCGGGCGCTGCAGGAGCTGCTGCACAACACGGGGCAGGGCGGCACGGAGGTGTCGGGGCAGTTCACCGCGGCGACGGCCAAGGACCTGAAGTACTTCCAGGACCTCCACCGCCTGCGGCCCACCGGCAAGGCGGACGTCGACACCTGGCTGGCCCTGCTGGTGCACCAGCGCCCGCCGGGCGGCGCCCCCGCCTACCAGGAGCCGACGAGTCCGACGCCCTCCACACCGGCGTGAGCCGACGAGCCTGCCGTCCGCGTGCGACATCCGCGGCCGTGGACCGCATGCAGGCCGTCGGCAGTGTGCCGCATGAAGCGCACCTCTCGTGCGGTGTGGTCATAACCGCAGGTCAGTGAGGTTCCCGGCCGAATGCCTGGAGCATGCATGGATGCGCCTGTGCAGACCCCCGGAATCGGCTTCCGGCACCCCTTTCGCCGGGGCAGTCTGATCACGGCACCCGGCGCTCCCAGACCGACGGGACCGGCCCGTCCACGTCGGCGGGCGACCCGTCCGGTGCGTACAGCCGGTGCGTTTCCTGATGTCTCTCCACCCGAAGGGGTACCTCCATGTCCGCTTTCCGCAAGACCGTCATGTCCGCGCTGTCGACCGTCGTCCTCGCCGGCGGCATCGCCTTCGGCGCCGCCGCGGGCCCGGCGAGCGCGGCCACCTGCCCGTCCTCGGCGTCCCCGAAGATCGACGGCGCGAAGGCCGGCTGGTCCCTGCGCTGTTCGGGCAACTCCGTTACCGTGTCCGGCTGGCTCGAGGACACGCGCATGGACGGCAAGTGCGCCGTCGTCCGCATCAACGCCGGCAACGGCGCCTACAAGGCGCCGAAGGCCTGCAGCTCGGGCGTCCGGGAACAGTTCAGCTACACGTTCAACGGCACGAAGTCGGCTCAGGCGCGGCTGGCCCTCGCCTGAGCGCCGTTCCGGGGCGGGGAGGGTGACGCCCGCCCCGGAACGTCCGTGTGCGCACCCGTCCACGGGGGAGTCCGGACGGGTGCGTACGCGTGTGCCTGTACGGCGGCCTGCGGCCGCCCGCTCGCGTCCGCGTCCGGACATGTCACCGACTGGTGCCGGTCAGAAGTGGCACCGCAGGACGTCCGAAGCCCTCTCGGCCTCCGTGCGGGCCACTTCGGCGTCGTACCGGTCGGCGTCGAAGCGCAGAACCATCAAGGGAAGGCCTAGGCCGAAAGTCCGTCTGGTGGGTGGTGCCGGGTGCCCGGGAGGATCGGCGCATGGTCGACGCCCACCACCTGCTCGCCTTCTGCGCGATGTCCCTGCTGCTGTCCGCCGTCCCCGGCCCGAGCGTGCTGTTCGTCGTCGGGCGCGCCCTCGCCCACGGCCGGGCGACCGCCCTCGCGTCCGTACTGGGCAACGCGCTCGGGGGATACGTCCTGGTCGTGGCCGTCGCGCTGGGCGTGGGGAGCCTGGTCGAGCGGTCGGCGGTGCTGTTCCACACGATCAAGCTCCTCGGCGCCGCCTACCTGATCGTGCTCGGTGTGAGGGCGGTGCACGCGAGTTGGCGGGGCCGGGACGTGGCCGGGCGGCCGGCGGACGCCATGGCCGATGACGGGACGGCCGGTTCGGTCCGGGCGGGCTTCTGGGTCGGGGTGACCAACCCGAAGAGCGTCGTCTTCCTCACCGCCGTACTGCCCCAGTTCGTCGACCGCGAGGCCGGTCACGCGACCGCGCAGATGCTCGTACTCGGCCTGGCGGGCGCCCTGTTGCAGCTGCTGTCGGACGGCATCTGGGGCCTGGGCGCCGCCACCGCGCGGGACTGGCTGGGCCGGTCGCCGCGCAGGACGGCGGCGATCGGCGGCACCGGCGGCCTGGCCATGATCGGCCTCGGCGCGACGGTGGCGTTCACCGGCCGCGCCGAGTGAGGGAGGCGCCGCCCGGGGCGGGCACGGAGGCCGGGCCCGCCGGCCCCGGACCCGGTGCGGTGGTCCCGGGGCCCCCCGGGTCCGCCCGGCCCGTGACGAGCGGGAACCGGCGCGCGTACGGCGCCTCTTAATCGATTGCGGCCGGCCGGCGCGCGGGGATAGGAAGGGCCGCATGCTGAAGGGAACCAGGGTGGGCCTGCGGGCGCGGCACGAGGACGACATACCGGTGCTGCGGGCCGAGCTCTACAACGACGTGGTCAACGCCGCGCGTGCCGAGGGCGGCCCGTGGCGCCCGGTCACGGCGAACAGCCCGCAGCTCGCCTTCGACGACCCACCGGAGAACCTGGCGTCCTTCTCCGTGGTGGAGCTGGAGGGCGGCACCCTCATCGGCACGGCGAACCTGTGGGGCATCGACACCCACAGCCGCAACGCCCACATCGGCATCGGCCTGCTCCCCGCCGCCCGCGGCAAGGGCTACGGCACGGACGTCGTCGCGACCCTCTGCTACTACGGCTTCGCCGTGCGCGGCCTGCAACGCCTCCAGATCGAGACCCTCGCGGACAACGAGGGCATGCTCCGCGCCGCGGAACGCAACGGCTTCGTCCGCGAGGGGGTGCTGCGGTCGTCTGCGTGGGTGCTGGGGGAGTTCATGGATGAGGTGGTGTTGGGGCTGTTGGCGGGGGAGTGGAAGGGGGCAGGGGGGTAGGCCGCTCCCTACGCCCGAACGCCGGCGCCCTGGGGGAAGGCGCTGCGTTCACTCGCTCTTGAGCACCTGCAGAAATACGCTCCACGCGGACCCCGCCACGGTCACCACAGGCCCGTCGACCTTCTTGGTGTCCCGCACATGGGCGCGCGTCGAGGTGATCGCGCACTCCACGCACTCACCGCCCGCGCCGTTGCTGTACGAGGACGTGTGCCAGACGAGTGCGCGGTCGGTCGGCGCGGCGGTGGTCACTTCGAGTACTCCTTCACGACGGACTGGATGAGCCGGGCGGACCGTTGAGGGCTGAGGGCCGCCGCACGCAGGCCGTCGAAAGCCCGCGTGTACTCACGGACATGATGCTCGCCCTCCAGGTACACGGCGTCCGTGATGCCGTCCCGGTACACCAGGTCGGGGTCCTCCGGAGCCGGGAATCCGAGCATGGTGAAGGAGCCCGTCGCGGGGTACGTGCCCGAGTCGAAGGGCAGTACCTGCAAGGTCACACCGGGCAGTTCGGTCGTCTCCAGGATCCGTTCGAGCTGCTCCCGCATGACCTCCCGGTCCCCGATGACGTTGCGCACGGCCCCCTCGTTCACGACGAACCACGCCTCGGGAGCGTCGGGACGCGTCAGCATCGCCTGCCGTTCGAGTCGTACGCGTACGGCCCGGTCGATGTCCTCGGCCGACATGTGGGCGCCGGTCGTGTGGAGTTCGCGGGCGTACGCCTCGGTCTGCATCAGGCCCGGCAACACCTCGCACTGGTACTGGCGCAGCGTCGACGCGTCCTGTTCCAGACCGATGTAGATGTTGAACCACTCGGGCACACCCGCCCCGTGCACCTGCCACCACCCGCGCGTCTTCGCTTCGCGCGCCAGGGACTTGAGGAACTCGCGCAGTTCGTCGCTGGTGCCGTAGAAGCGGCACAGGGCGTCGACGTCCGAGGGCTGGACCCGCCCGCTGCCGGTCTCCATGCGGTTGACCTTGGAGCCACTCCAGTCCAACGCCTGGCCGACCTGCGCGCAGGTCAGTGCGCTGTTCTCCCGGAGCTTCTTCAGCTCGATCGACAGACGCCGACGGCGTGCCGTCGGTGAACCGGCCATGACGTTCCCCTCAACCGTTCAGTCCGTAGCGAGAGTTCAGTCTGCTGCCAAGAGCGCCGCGTGCCAATCACACGGAAGTGGGAATCCCGTCGTGCACATTGCACGACGGGATGGGATCGACCCATTCTGGAGTCATGGAGCGACGGAGAGTTATCGACGGTCACGCTCCGGGACAGTCGCGTACGCACGTGATGGGAGAAGACGCCGTGATCCAGGGACACCGGGTGACGCGAAGGTCGTGGGACGTGGCCTTCACCGCACAACCCGAGGAAGTCACCCACCTGCGCAGCGCCGTACGGATCCACCTGACGGCATGGGGCCTCGACGACCAGGTCGACACGGCACAGCTCTGCGTGAGCGAGCTCGTCTCCAACATCGTCACGCATGTCGGCACCGGTACTCCGGGCTCGCTCGCGCTGTCGACGGACGGGGAGCGCCTGCGCGTCGAGGTGCACGACCCGGACACGCGGGCGCTGCCCACCCTCGTGGACGCGGAGATCGACGCGGAGGGTGGACGGGGGATGGCGCTCGTCGCCGCGCTGGCCGACCGCTGGGGCGTGCAGGTGCACGACGACCACAAGGTGACGTGGTGCGAGTTCGCGGTGGCGGCATCGGCCGCCCCGGAAGGGGAGCCGTCGGTGGAACGCGCCGATGCCCTGCTGGACGTCTACGTGACCTTGAAGCCGCCGGCGTGCTCGTACGACCGCGAGTCCGGGCGGGTGCGGCGGCGGGTCGAGGAGGAGTCCGTGATCGACATGGTCACCGACCTCCTTTTTCGGCTCCGCGCCCACGGTGGTGACGTGGACCGGGCGCTGGACTGTGCGCAGAGCCGCCTCGAAGGTGCGGCTTCCTTTGTCGCCCTCAACGCGGACACCCAAGACGCGGTCGGTCAACCTCGCAGGAACGCGTAGACGGCGGACGCTATCGCCTTGCCGAGGGGAATCGGCACCGCGTTCCCGATCTGCGTGGCGATTTCCGTCTTGGTCCCGCACCAGCGGAAGTCGACAGGGAAGCCCTGAATGCGCGCGGCCTCGAAGTGGGTGATGGGCCGATTCAACTCGGGGTGCAGGTAGCGGCCCTTCTCCGGCTTGTAGAACTCGGTCCTGATGGTGACCGAGGGCTCACCGCGGCGGAGTCGTCCCATGACGTCGCCGGTGCCGGAATTATGGCTGTCCCAGCTCTTCGTGGACAGGTACTGGGGATCTTCGTACGCCGCGGCTTCTTCCTCCGTGAGGATGAGGATTTCCCCCGAATCGTCCTGCACGAAGTACTTGCCCCGGAGATCCTTGCGGTTGCCTCCCGGCGGAATGGCGCGATAGCGGGCCCGGGACAGCAGCACAGGATTCCGGCGGAAGTGCAGGTCCTCCGTCGTGAAGATCCCGGGCTTCTCGGCGTTGATCTCCGGAACGAGTTCCGTGCCCTCGGGGAGTTCCGTGCCACGCAGCTCACGACGGGCGGACTCGGCGAAGACCTCGTCCACCGTGTTCCAGTACGAGACGGAGGTCTCGATACCGTCCAGCAGGGACGCGGCGGCGTCAGCCACAGGGCGCTTCGGTCGCCGTACGTGGGTCCGTTCCGGGTAGGACATGGCGTGTCCGGTGTCCGCGTCCTTCCGGACACCGATGACGATGGCCCGGCGCCGCGCCTGACGCGCCCCGTAGTCGGCCGAGTTCAGGAGATACCGCTTCGCCCTGGTCTCGGCGTCGTCGGTCGGCTGGTGTCCCGGAGGGTCCACGAGGCGGTAGTCGGCCAGCTTGCCGCCGGGCCCGACCTCCCGGAGCAGGCTCCTGAACTCGTCCGACCTGACGAAGCGGTCGACGTTCTCGATGACGAAGACCTTGGGGCGCACTTCGGCGACGATGCGTACGTAGTCCTCCCACAGGCGATTACGCTCGCTGCCCTTCTTCGCGCGGTTCAGAGCCGAGAATCCCTGACACGGTGGCCCTCCCACCACGACCTCCGCCCCGAGGGCCTCGGGAGTGGGCTGCCACACCTCGATGTCACCGACGTGCACGTGAGCCGGCGGGAGCTGCTCATCGGGGCGGAGCTTGCCGAAGTTGACCGCGTACGTGGCAGCGGCGGCCTCGTTGTGCTCCACCGCGGCGACGCTGTGGAAGACGGGCCCGGTGTCGCCGGCGTGTGCCGGGCGGAACTCGTGGAAGCCCTGCGTGAAACCCCCGCAGCCGCTGAAAAGATCAACGACGGTGATGGGCTTGGGGGTGTCCGGACGGGGCGTGCGCATGGATGGATCCTAGCTGCGGAGAGCCGCCGCGACGCTGCGGCCCACAGCAGTCGCGAGGGGCGGGGGCATGGCGTGGCCGATCTGGCGGTAGCGGGAGGTCTTGCCGCCGACGAAGGTCCACTGGGTGGGGAAGGACTGGATGAGGGCGGCCTGCTCCACGGTCAACTTGGGCATCTCCTCCGGGGAGAAGTCGGCGCCGGGCGGCTCGTCGCCCAGGCTGTTGCCGTTCACTCCGAGCGTCGCCCAAGCCTTCTTGCTGCCCGTGGGACCGAGGTCGGCTCCACCGCGCCGGTCCGAGCCGCCGACGAGCGCCGGGGCGATCCGGTCCGCGTTCCTGGCCCACGTCTCGGCGCCCGACCAGCCGCCGGACGCCATCGAAGGCCCGAGGACCTGACCCACACTCGGTGCCTCGGATCCGATCGGCTCGGGCCATGAGAAGGCACCGAACCATGGCTCGCGCATCGCGACGAGGAAACCGCTCCTCCGATTCTGTGGTACGCCGAAGTCGGCGGCGTTCAGCACCTTCCAACTGCACCGCAGTCCGATTTGGGCCAGTGTGGTTTCGATCCAGTACCGGTCCGACTCGAATTCCTGTCCTTCGACGAGTTCGGGCACGTTCTCGAAGAGGACGGCGCGCGGTCCGATTCTCCACGCCAGATCGATCGCCACACGCAGAACCCGGCGCTCCTCGGCGTCCTCGGGACGGGAAAGGGTCGCCACCGACTTTACGCGGGGTAGTCCACCGCTGAGCAGATCGACGTTCATCACGTCGGGGCGTTCGTCAGGCTGGAACTCCGCCAGATCGATGCAGATGGTCTGCCACTGGGGGCGGTTCCGGATGAGGGTGGAACAGGCGTCGGACTTGCTGTCGATCAGTACGACCGGGTCGAAGCCGGCGGCCTCGAGCCCCAAGGCCTGGCCTCCGGCCCCCGCGCAAATCTCCACCGACGTGAAGCGGCGGTCGGCCGGCTCCTGTGCGAGCGCGGGCTGCGGGGCGGCCTCGACGGGGGTGGACGTCCTGGCCTCGCCGATCTGCTGTGTGGGGATCGAGGGGGCGGAGGCGGGGCCGGTCGACGAGTCGCCTCGCTGAGCAGTGATGGACTCCTGAGCCACGGCACGCAACTCGTCGTCCAAGGCTCTCTCGCCGATGCCGTCGAACAGCACGAAGGGGGCGAGTCGGAGCAGACGCTTCAGGAAGTCCCGGAGCGTGTCACGCTCGTTCAGCCCGTTCAGGTCCAGCTCTTTCCAGACCCGCAGGATGGCACGCACCAGATGAGGGCTTCCGCCCAGCGCGGCACGGCGGGCGTAGATCTGGTCGAACGCAGCCTCGCCCAGGATGTGAAGCGCGTGATACGGCTCCGGGTGCTCGGGAGCCCGTACCAACTGGGCCCGCCACCAGAGCCGTCCGTAGACGTGACGCGTCAGGTCTGAGCCGAGGACGCGGTCCCCCGGCGGTTTCGGGTAGCGCCAGAAGGCGACGTCCGGCATGAGGACCAGGGCGAGGAACGCCCAGACGTCCCGGGCGGCGGCCTCCGCCGGCACCATGCCCGTTTCGGAGTGGAGGAACGCGGCCAACGCCAGGTCGAACTCGGCGTTGCGCGCACGATCCGAGTCGTCGGGGAAGCCCGCCCGTCTCGCGAGGTCGAGGACGCCTTCGCGTAGTTCCTTCAGACGTGACTCGGGGACCCGGTCCCCTCCCGTCGCCACGTAGACGGCGGATTCGTGCGTCACACCGACGCGGGCGGTCAGCTCGGTGACGGTCAGCTCGCGGTACTCGTGGAACAGCGGCTTCGCCTGGTCTGCGAGCAGCCGAGGATAGAGGAAGCCCATGTCTACACCTTGAAAATCTTCACTGCCGCCTGCAGGTCGGAGGCGAACAAGGCGGGGGACTGCTGTCGGCGCAGTCGGATGTCGGTGATCGACTGTCCGGGGAAGAGCTGTTCCACGAGGTTCAAAAGGGTGGCGCCCAGTGATCCCTCGGGGAAGTCGGTCTCCTCGGTGAAGTCGTCCTGGTTCAAGGCGTGCTCGACCATGATGCGCGCCGCGTCGGCGTAGACGGCGGACAGCACGATCCGGTCCACAGGTCCGGGTTTCGACGCCTTCTGGAACGCGTTCGCAGTGGCGCTGTTGCGTTCGTTGACGAGGAGCAGCAGGGAGCCCATGGTCGCGCTGTCGAGGCCGCCGCTGATTTGCAGGTGCCAGGCGGCGTCGTCGGGGAACGACGTCCGTGCGAAGTCGATGACGGCCATGGGGAACTGCGGCGCGTCACCCTGGAGCCGCAGGGTCTGCCGGTCGCTCCACAGGACCGATCCCGCCCTGCGGGGTGTGGAGGGGCGTGCGTCGACCCTTCGTTCGGCGAGCAGCAGTGCCGTGTCCAGCAGGAGCAGACCCCCCAGATCTGCGCCCCGCAACCGGAAGTCGAACTCGGCGACGCCGGTGGCGTCCGCCGGCATCGGGATCTGCTGGGCCGGACCGCTCAGGTTCGAACCGGTCGCCGTCCAGACCGCCGACAGCACCATCGGTGCGTCGTCGGGCAGCCCCGATTGACGCCGCGCGCGTTCGAGGTCGACGCTAACGGTCCGACGCAACAGCAGGTCCAGTTGGTAGTCCCAGTCCGGCATGGCCTCCGGCAACGGCACCTCGCCGTCATCGACGACGAGTCGCCAGGACTCGGCCGAGACGACGTCCTCCGTCGGAACGCGGTAAGGAAGAACGCGGCGGCTCACGACTCCTTCACCGCCTCCACCTTGATGCCGATCTCGGTCATCGTGTCGGGGGCGGGACGGACGAGCGCGCGCCACAGGGCGTCGCCCCCCTCGACGACACAGGGGTCGCCTTCGTGCACGCGCCCCGAGGCGTCCTGCCAACCCACGAGCACGGGCATGCTCGCTCCCAGGGGCGGGTCCGTCTCGCGTCCACCGATTCCAGGCAAGGTGACCGCGAGGTCGCTCCGGACGCGCTGCGGACCGGCCACCGGCATGCGGAACTCCTGCACCAGCAGGGTGCTCTCCCCGTGGTCCTCGTAGTAGGGGTCGCCGACGTACTGCACCCGAGGGCGGCGTCGGAGCGTGGATTCACCACCACCGTGCGGAGCACCTGCGCCTTCGCCGTCCCCACGGCCAGCGCTCGCCCCACCGGTGGCCTTGCCCTTTTTCGTGTTCCGCCCCCGTCCGCCGGTGTCGTCGTCGACGTCGGTCGACCGGGTCACGGTGCTTCCCGGCTTCGAGTAGTCGGTGGCTCCGCCGATGCCCCATGCTCCGCCCACGAGGCCGGAGAAGTACGAGCTGGCGGCACCCAGGGCCACGCTGCTGGCGCCCTGACCGGCGTTCCCGTTGAGGGACAGCAACCCGTTCAGCGCCTCACCGATGCGGGTGAACGTGGTGTGGACGTACGTGCTTTCCGGCCGCTCCAACGACTGGGAGTTCCAGGCGTCGTGGGTGGGCGGTTCGGCCTTGGCGTAGACCTCGTCCATGGACTCGTCGGCCCGGAAGACGCCCGCGTATCCCTGATGGATGCTGGGTGGCTTGGGGCCCGGACGATAGGTGACGACGAGCTCGGCGGGGCGCATCAGACACACGTGATGAACGACGTCCTCGATGCCGAGGAGCTCCTTGGCACGGGACCGTTCGAGGGCCGGCATGATGCGCTTGTCCAGGCCGAGCCGCCCCAGGTGCTTTTTCGGGTTACGACATGCGAGGTCACGGCCCTGCTCGCCCTTCATCCTCTCGTACGCCTTGACGAACATGTGCAGCGGAGGCGTGCTGCGAGGGTCCGGCACCTCGTACGGGACGCCGTCGCAGGTGACGGAGAAGCGCATCGCGGGAGGCTTGCCGTCCGTAGAGATCATCTTGGGCCAGAGGTGCCAGGCGATCGTCTCGGCCAGGTAGTCGGCCGCGTCCGTCGGCTGCTCGAACTCATCGAGATTGGGGTCGATCACGACCACGGTCGTCCCGGTCTCCCGCGGGCCGAACGGCCGCAGACCCAACCGCTGGGCGACGGCGTCGGCCGCCGTGCCCACGAGGGGCTCCACCACGTCGCCGGAGGTGTCGCCCCACCAGTGGCGGCCCGTGTAACGACGCTCTCCTCCGCGTTCGGTGGCCACGTAACTCTTCCAGAGCGTGCACCCGATGAGACGGGTCTCGTAATCCCCGCCAGGGGTGCGGCAGCGGGAATGCACCAGTACGGAGCCGGACTTGGAGAGCAGGTAGAAGATGCCCTTGCCGAAGCCGTACGTGCCGCCGCCCAGGGCCCTGTCCCGGGGCTCTCCGATGTTGCGGATGAACGACACGAAGTCCCGGTCCGCACCGACCGCGTCGTTGGCGCGCGTCGGGCCTCCCAGGCCACGCGTTCCGCGGTCGGAGACGGCGAGCACACGGATGACGGGATGCCTCAGCGTGGTGCGCAGCGGGAAGTGATCGGGGTTCGTGGGGGCTCCGGCCGGGAGGAGCGTCCGCCAGGCTCCGGCATGCGCGGGGGCGACCGTCCACATGTCGATGCCGTAGTCGACCGGAGTGGAGGAGTCGGACAGGCGGGCGTCCCAACTGTTCTGCGCCGACTCACGGACCAGGATGGTCAACAGGTCGAGCTCCGGACGCCCCAGCTGGTTGCGAATGCCCTCGGCGGCGCTGGCCCCCTCGGGCGGGTAGGGCTGGGAGTACCACGCGACTTCCATCAGTCGGACTCCTGAGTGATGCGCTCGACGACACGCGACACCTCGTCGGGCGTCAGCGTGCCGGGGACCTCGCCCGTGAGGTCGATGGTGTATTCGACGTCCAGCACGGAGACCGGCAGGCCGACCGCGGCGAGCGCGCCGCCGGTCAGTCCGGGGAACTCGGGGAGGACGTGGAACCACGTCTCCTCCCCGACGGCGAAACGGACATCCCGGTAGCGGTCGGCCTCGAAGTGGCGGTAGCCGGCCTCGGACAGCAGACCGAGCAGGGCGCTCTCGTCGTCGCAGTGTCGCAGCGTGCGCTCGACCAGCTCGACGAAGCCGGTGCCGCCCCCCGACGCCGTCATCCGGTGCAGCGCGACCCACACCAGGTGAAGACTGCCGTCCTTCGGAGGCTCCAACTGGTCCAGTCCGTGTATGCGGGGCTTGCGACCGGAGGGTTCCACCGCCGTCTTGACCTCGACGGCTTCAAGACCCGTCGAGAAGTCGTGGCGGTGCCCCTTCGGACCGGCCCACAGGCGATGGGCACCTGGATCGCGCTCCAGTAGCCGGTCGAGGACGAGGAGTTCACCGAACAGGCCCGCGAGCTGCTCGGGTCCCAGAGCGGGCCCCTTTGTCTGGAACAACGCCTTCCAACGATCGAGGACGCGATACAGCCCCTTGAGGGGGTGCTGGGGCGCCCCGCCCACAGTCGACAGCACGTCGGCGCACAGCTTGGTGAACAGGTCCTCGAAGTCGTCCTGGAGACAGGCCAGGTCCGCGTACGTCTGGTAGGTCTCCTCGTCCTCCAGCGGGCGCTTGCGCAGGCGCAGCACCGGGCCGTCGAGGCCGGAGCGGACCTTGGTGCGGCTGTTCACCGGCACCAGGAGGTGGTGGTGGCCTTCCTGGTCGACGGCTGCGGCTATCGGTCCCTCGCCCGTCGTCACCGGGAGGTGGGACACGCGGAGGCGGTGCTCACCCGTGGTGGGCCTCGCCTCCAGCGCGGTCCAGTGCTCCTCGACGAGCATGTTCCATACGGGCTCGCTCATGCCTCCTCGCTCTCAAGGAGGCTGAGGTCCTCGTCCTCGATGCTGACGCCGGAGAGGTCGGCCGAGATGTACTTCTCCACGGTGCTGTCCCCGTCGCGGGGCTCGGGGAAGACGAGGCCGACACCGATGACGTGTTCCTCGGCATTCAGGGGGCGGCGCGTCTGCTTGGGCGGATTGGGCGCCGACGTCTTGTCGATGGGGTAGAGGATCAGGAGGCCGGTGTCCGGGAGCTGAGCCTTCCGCTCCCGCATGATCTCCTCCTCCTTCAGCTTCGACACGTCGCCCGACAGGTCGACCGCGGCGTCACGGCGGCTCATCAGGGTCTTGATGTCGGCGTGCTCGGGACCCAACGTGTCGGCCAGGCGGGCACGGACGCTTCGACCGACGGCCACGTTCGGCGCGAATTCGAAGGGCTCACCCTTGGGGTTGCCGACGACGGCCACGTTCCAGCGGCGCAGGGACCCGGCCGCAGAGATGCGCTTGCGGATGTACGCGGTCATGAGGTCGCCGTCGTTCTCGGGCGACTTCTCGTGAAACTTGTACTCCGCCAGGAAGTCGGTCACCACGTCGTAGGGGACGTCGCGGAACACGTAGCGCCCCTCGGCAGACCGGTCCTCCACCCGTACGGCATTGGCCAGCGATGCCCCGACCAGCTTGCGGGCGGCCTCGATGTTGCCGCGCAGCCACTCGGCGTCGGTGCGGAAGTAGTGGGTCTGCACGCGCCGGCCGCCGTAGGAGGACGCGGCCGTGACCGCCGAGCGCATCTTGGCGGCTGCCGTGACGCGCAGCGAGGGGTGCGTGCGCAGCCGGACCGCGAAGGTCAGAGGGGTCTCGGACTCCGTCATGTAGACGTCGATGTCCCGCCGCATCTCGGTCTCGACGGTCGCCAGATGGCGGAACCACTCGGCCAGTTCATCGGTCATCCAGATCCGGGGCAGGTCGGCGTAGCCGTTGCGGAACCCGAACCAACGCCCCATCTGCAGGAGCGTGTCGTAGGCGGAGACCGCCCGCACGAAGTAGCTGACCGACAGGCCCTCGAGCGTCAGACCACGCGACAGGGTGTTGCCGCCCACGGCGATCGCGACCACCGGTCCGTTCTCGTAGTCCAGGCGGTCCTCGCTGCTGGAGTTGTCCATGATGACCCGGCAGCTGTCGAGGACGCCAGGCAGTTCGGGAAGCAGCGAGTCGAACGGCACCTTGGTCTCGCCGAACTCCTCGGCGGGGACGCGAGCGGTCTCCTGGTCCCACAGTGCGCGCAGTCGCCTCAGCACGTCGGCGTCGGTGAGCGACTCGGCCCTTCTCCGCCTGAGGTGTTCCAGCGGCCTCTTGAAACTGTTGTGCACCGCCGTGTTGACGCTCGTGTGGATCAGCATCGTGTTGTGCGGGTTACCGGTGCCACGGACCCTGCGGGCGGCGGTGACCAGCCAGAAGTAGTCGATGGCCCGCTCAAGGGTGTCCGTGATCACGGGCTCGAAGCCCTCGACGTCGGCCTTCGTCTCGGGGCGGACGCACGGCACGTCGTCCTTCGGCACCGAGCGGATCATGTCGTGGCCGTCGTCGACGTCCTCCTTGTCCTCGCCCTCCAGGGCGTACCGGCCGAACAGCACCTCGGTGCCGAAGTGGCCCTTGGGCTTGGGCAGGTTGACGACGAAGTCGCGGGGATACAGGTCCTCGGCGGCGGGGTCGATCAACAGGTTGGCGAACGGGGAGGCCGTGTAACCGACGTAGGCGGAACGCGGCAGGCTGTTCATGATGCTGAGGATCAGCGGGTTGATGGACTTGGTCGCCACCGTCGCCTGGTCGGCCTCGTCGTCGATGATCAGCGCCGGGCAGTCCTCCAGGTAGTCGGACGCCTTGGCCAGCCACTGCGACAGCTTGCGCAGCACCGTCGCGTTCTTCTTCACCACGCACAGGACGTGCGTCTTGTTGCTCTTCCCGAAGTAGCCTGCGGGGTTTTCCTGGGGCGTGAAGTCCTTGTCCAGGCCCGTGAGCTGCGACCACATCGAGGGGTTGGGCTCGACGAGTTGCTGCACCAGTCGGGCCTGCGTCTGGCGGCGGAGTCCGTTGTGGATACCGGCCAGCACGATGAAGAGCTTGTAGCCGCGGTCGGCCGCCTTGGCCATGACCGAGGTGAAATTCGTGGTCTTGCCGGACTGCACGTACCCGACCACCAGGCCGCGGGTCGAGAAGGCCTTTTCCTTGGGGTGGTTGAGCAGGGAGACGACACGGGTGGACGAGTCGTCGAGATCCTGGATGGCGGGCTTCTCGGGCCAGCCGTCCTTGCGGAGCAACTTCACGATCGCGGGCCAGTACTTGTCCTTGGCCTGCGGCCCTGTGTACCAGGTGTCCCGGTTGCCCAGCACCACCGCGTGGGGCTCCTCGAGCTCCTTGATGCGGATCGTGCGTTCCTCGTGGCGCCGACGGATCTTCTCGATGACGTGTTGTTCGACGCCGAGCAGTTCGAGCCGCTTCACGGCCTCCGAAGGGGGAAACGTTTCCAGAAGCGCCTGGAACGTCTCGTACATGGCATCGAAATCGTCGGTCATGCGGTCGACCGCCCCCCAGTGTCGTTTACCGTTCGCCTGTTCGCAGACATGATGCTGCGACACAGATCAACGCCCCCGCGTTCACATCGCCCACACATTATTGGTGTAGGTCGTTGCAGAGTAAATCGATCTCGCAAATCCCTCCGTCCGTGCGTGGGACGCATAACGGATGAAACGGGTGGGATGCGATGAACCTGCCTCTGATCAGGGGCGGCCGTCGGTCTCCCGTGGCGGTCTCACCGCGGCGGCGATCCGGGATGCCACGTCGTCGACGGGTTCGTGCTCCCAGAAGCGAAGGACGGTCCAGCCCTCCTGGGTCAGATGCTCCGTCGTCTCGGTGTCGCGGGCCATGTTCTTGTCGAGCTTGGTTCGCCACCACTCCGCGTTGGATTTCGGGCTCGTCGCGTGCTGCGGGCACCCGTGCCAGAAGCAGCCGTCGAGGAACACGGCGACCTTGGCCTTGGGGAAGACGATGTCGATCGTGCGGCGGGGCATCCCGGGTACGGGCACGTTCACCCGGTACCGCAGGCCTCCGGCGTGCAGGATCCTCCGTACCGCCACCTCGGGAGCCGTGTCGCGACGGTTCTGGCGACTCATGCGGGCGGAGACGTTGGGGGAGGACGGGACGACACCGGACACACCTGCATTCTGCCGGCGTCGGAAGGGTGGGCGGAGGTCCATGTGAACGGGAGGGCCACTGCGGCCGCCCCCAGCCCGATCGCCTAGTAGCCCCGCCGCCCCCGGTACCCCTCCCGTCCCAGGCGCACCTCAGCCAAATGGATCGTGCGCAATCTAGTTGCGCACGATCTAATGGCGCGCTACCTTCTTCATCAGTGCTCAGCGCACACCGGACCTCAGAGAGGGGCACACCATGCCGTTCATCACCGTCGGCCAGGAGAACAGCACCACCATCGACCTGTACTACGAGGACCACGGCACCGGGCAGCCCGTCGTGCTGATCCACGGGTACCCGCTCGACGGTCACTCCTGGGAGAAGCAGACCGCCGCCCTGCTCGCCGCCGGCTACCGGGTCATCACCTACGACCGGCGCGGGTTCGGGCAGTCCAGCCAGCCCACCACCGGGTACGACTACGACACCTTCGCCGCCGACCTGAACACCGTCATGGAGACCCTGGACCTGCGTGACGCGGTGCTCGTCGGGTTCTCCATGGGCACCGGCGAGGTCGGCCGCTACCTCGGCACCTACGGGTCGGAGCGTGTCGCCAAGGCCGCGTTCCTCGCCTCGCTCGAGCCGTACCTGCTCAAGACGGACGACAACCCGACCGGCGTCGACGGCTCCGTCTTCGAGGGCATCGAGAAGGCCGTCACCGCGGACCGGTACGCCTACTTCACCGCGTTCTACCAGGACTTCTACAACCTGGACGAGAACCTCGGCACCCGCATCAGCGAAGAGGCTCTGCGCAACAGCTGGAACGTGGCCGCCGGGTCCTCCCCGTACGCGTCCATCGCCGCCGTCGCCACCTGGACCACGGACTTCCGCGCCGACCTGGCCAAGATCGACGTCCCGGCGCTGATCCTGCACGGCACCGCCGACCGGATCCTGCCCATCGAGGCCACCGGCGAGCCCTTCCACCAGGCCCTGCCCCAGGCCGACTACGTCGTGATCGAGGGCGCCCCGCACGGCCTGCTCTGGACCCACGCCCAGGAGGTCACCGACGCCCTCCTCGCCTTCCTCGCCAAGTAACGCGGCGACAGCGAGCCGCAGAAGCAAGCGCGCCCGGCCGCCGGACGAAACCGGTAGCCGGGCGCACCCCTTCGCGCGTCAGCCCAAAGCGCCAAGCGCAAAGCGCGCAACCCGAAGACGCGCCTACACCCCGTGGCACTCCCCGTACGCCGTCCCCGACCCGCACCAGCACGCCTCCGACCGCTCCGGCGGCCATGCCACCGCACGGCCCCGCGCCGCCAGCGTCGTCGCGTACTGGGGGAGGAGCGACGCGTCCGAGGGGGACGTCAACTCCGAGGCGGCGAAAGCCTCGTACGACGGGACCGTGCCGCGCACGATGCCCAGGTTCGGCGTGCCGGAGGCGGCCAGTTCGCGCAGGGCCGCCTCTATCGTCCCGAGGTGCGCCTCGTAGGACGGGTACTCCTCGGCGAGGTCCGGGTACGCCTCCGTCAGCTCCGCCAGCTCGTCGGACGGCCAGTGCAGCACCGCCACGGGGAACGGGCGGGACAGCGCCTCCCGGTACGCGCCCAGTTCCGCGCGCAGCCGCAGGATCTCCGCCTCCAGCTCCTCCGGGTTCTCCGAGCCCAGCGACCACACGCGCTTCGGGTCGTGCAGCTCGTCCAGGCCGATGGGGTGCGAGTGCACCGAGTCGGCGAGCGCGTCCCACTCGTCGTGCGCCGCGCCCAGCATCCTGCGCACCCGGTGGCGGCCGAACAGCAGCGGATGCGTGGCGCGCGGCGGCTCGCCCACGTCGGTCAGCAGCAGGCGCACCGCCTCGGTGAACGTCTCGTGCGCCTGCTCCAGTTCGTCGTGCGCCTCCAGCGCCTCCGCGACGATCACCCAGGGGGCGGGGTCGCGCGGGGACGCCGTGCGGATGCCGTCGATGATCGCGCGGGCCTCCGCCTCGTGGCCGTACTCCCACAGGTTGGAGGCCTTCAGGGCGCGGACCAGGTACGGGTTGTCCAGGTCCGCGCCCGAGGTCAGCAGGCGGTCGTAGAGCGCCGTCGCGGCCGGGCGGTCGCCGGCCAGCTCCCGGTGCGCGGCGGCCCGCAGCAGCAGGGCCTCGGCGTCCTCGGGGTAGCGGTCGGCGGTCCGCTCCAGACGGGCGGCCTCGTTGATGTGGTCGACGTTTTCGGCAGGCGTGTCGGGGCGCATGGGGGACACCGTACTGCCGACAGGTGACAGAAGTGAGGGCCCCACGGCCCTCCGGTGCCGGTCCACGGCCGGTCCAGGGCCGGGGTCCACGTCCCGCCCGCCCCCGACCCGCCGCGCTCCTACGACCGTTCCCGCAGCGCCAGCACCGCCACCGCCGCGACCAGCGCCAGCACCACGGACACCACCATCGCGATGTCCGTGCCGTGCGCCGGGCCGCCGCTCGACGACGTCGCCACGGCGATGGTGAGGGAGACGCCGGCGCACGAGCCGATGTACCGCAGGGTCTGCTGCGCGCCGGAGCCCATCGCGGCCCGCGCGGCCGGGACCGACTCGACGGCGAGCAGCGGAAGCGCCGCGTTGAGCAGGCCGCTGCCGACACCGGCGATCAGCATGCCGGGCACGAACCGCGCCGTGGAGCCCGCGTCGACCGCGCCGAGCATGGTGATGACGCCGACGGCGTGCAGGGCGAAGCCGATGGCGAGCTGGACGCGCGGCGGGACGCGTCCGGCCAGACGGCGGGCCTGCAGCGCGACGAAGAACGCGAGCCCCGCCCACAGCAGGGTCAGCAGCGCCGTCTGCATCGCGGACATCCCTAGCACCCGCTGGAGCACCGCCGGCAGGAAGCTGAACAGGCCGATCACCGACAGTCCCGTGAACAGGCCGCCCGCGGACGACGCGAGGAAACCGCGGTGGCGGAGCAGGGACAGGTCGATCATCGGGGTCGCCGAGCGCCGCTCCACCAGCGCGAAGCCGGCGAGGAGGACGACCGCCGCGCCCAGCAGCAGCCACACCGGCGTGCGCAGCCAGCCGTCCCGGCCCAGCGTGAGGGCCGCCACCAGGGAGACCAGGGCCAGTCCGAAGGTCGCGGCTCCCGCGAAGTCGGGGCGGCCGCCGCGTGGGGACTTCGACTCGGTGAGCCCTCGGGTTCCGAGGAGGGCGATGACCAGGGCGGCGGCGCCGAGGACGCCGTAGACCCCTCGCCAGTTCGGTATCCCGGCGGCCAGCAACGGGCCCACCGCGATGCCCCCGGTGACGAACGCGCCCCACACGCCCGTCGCCTTCAGCCGTCCGGCGGCCGTCGGGAAGGCGTGCACGATCAGGCCGAGACTGCTCGCCAGCAGGGCCGCGCTGGCCGCGCCCTGCGCGATCCGGGTCAGGGTGAACAGCCATGTGTCCGTGGCGAGGGCGCTGAGTGCCGTGGTGATGCCGAGAGCCAGGGTGCCCCAGACGAAGATCCGGCGGCGGCCGTAGTCGTCGGCGAGGCTGCCGGCCACCAGGAGCAGCGCGGCGAGCCCCAGCGGGGTGCCGTTGAGCAGCCACGCCTGGGCGGACAGCGGGGTGTGCAGGGCGGCCGCGGTCGCGGGCAGCGTGACGATCGGGGCGGTGTACGTCATCAGCGCCACGGCCGTGGCGGCGCTGGTCAGGGCCAGGGTCGCGCCGGGGCGCGGAGGTGATCCGGGGCCGGCGGCGCGCGCGGTGGCGGCCTGCGCCTGTGCGGCGGTGGCGGGAGTGGCGGTCATGTCGTCGGGGTCCTCTGCGGATCGGGAGGGAGGGGCAGGGAGAGAGGCGGAAGGAGGTAGGTTCGTTCATTGAACTCAATGGGACCTGACCACGGTAACACCAGTCGGTTCGGTCATTGAACCAACAATCGGAAAAGTGGTTACAGTGGACGGCATGGCACTGGGCAAGGACTACGCGACGCAAGAGTGCTCCATCGCGAGCGCCCTGGAGGTCATCGGCGAACGCTGGACGCTGCTCGTCATCCGGGACGCGTTCTACGGCGTGCGCCGCTACAACGACTTCCTCGTCCACCTCGGCATCCCGCGCGCGGTCCTCGCCTCCCGCCTCCAGACGCTCACCGCCCAGGGCATCCTCGAGAAGCGCCGCTATCAGGAGTCGCCGCCCCGCGACGAGTACGTCCTCACCGACCGCGGCATCGCGCTGTGGCCCACCCTGCGCGCCCTCGGGCTGTGGGGGCGTGAGCACCTCACCCAGCGGCAGCTGCGGATCTTCCGGCACGCCGCCTGCGGCACCGAGCTCGGCCCGTACGGCGAATGCCCCGCCTGCGGAACCGTCGTGCCCGTCCCGGACGTCGAGGTGGTGCCGGGACCGGACCTCAGCCGGGACCCGGCCGACCCGGTCAGCCGGGCCCTGCTGAAGCCCAAGCGGCTGCTGCAGCCCGTCGAGGTCGACCCCGCCTGAACCCCGCCGGCAGCTCAGCTCACGCCGCGCTGACAGAGGGACCTGGCACAATGCGGTGCACACGAGCGATGCACCACGAGACGGAGAGAGGGCGACACGGCCCATGACAGGGTTCACCGCACGGCGCACGCCCGCCGGACGCCCGGCCACGCGCTCCGCGCGCACCCTTCTCGCCGTCCTCTTCCCGCTGCTCCAGATCGCCCTGCTGCTGAGCCCAGCCCCCGACGGCGGCCTCGCCCTGGTCCACGTCACGCTGGCCGCGGCCGGGGCGGCTCTCACGGTCTGCGCCGTGATCGCCGCCCGCAGCGCGCCCGCCGTGCCGCCCACCCGGGTCCGCACCGCCCTGCGCGACCGCGACCGGCGTACGGCCTTCCTCCCCCAGCGAGATCCCGACGCCAAGGGGCGCACCCGTCCCCGAGCGCCCGGACGCGCCCTCCCGGCGACCGCCGCGCAGGGCTGATTCCGCGGGACGTCCTCTCTCCACGTTCCTTCCGCACGCCCCGCGCGTGGGTCGTCATGCCGACCTTCCCCGTCCCGTCACGGCCGTCCGCCGTGACGGGACCCCCGGCACGACGAGACCCCCGGAGGGCTCACCCTTGTCTGTCTTCGCCACCCTGGTCGAACACCTCGCCGACCTGCTCCGCCCCCTGTTCGGCCTGTCCGCCGCGGCCGCCGCGATCATCGCGTTCACGGCCCTCGTACGGCTCCTCGTCCACCCCCTTTCCCGGGCCGCCGCGCGCGGGCAGAAGGCGCGGGCCGCGCTCCAGCCGCGCATCGCCGAACTGCGCCGCACGCACGGCAAGAACCCGGAGAAGCTCCAGAAGGCCGTGATGGAACTGCACGCCGAGGAGAAGGTGTCCCCGCTCTCCGGCTGCCTGCCCAGCCTGCTCCAGCTCCCCGCGTTCTTCCTGCTCTACCACCTCTTCTCCAGCGGCTCGATCGGCGGCGAGCCCAACACCCTCCTCACCCACCAGCTGTTCGACGCGCCCCTCGGCGGCCGGTGGGCGGACGCCCTCGACGACGGCGGCATGTTCGGCGGGGCCGGCCTGGTGTATTTGGGCCTCTTCGCGGTCGTCACGGTCGTCGCGTACTTCAGCTACCGGCTCTCCCGCCGGATGACGGCGGCCTCGGCGGCTCTCGCGGGCACGGGAACGGGGACGGGCGCGGACCCGCAGGTGCCGGGCGCCGCCGCCATGGGCGGGGTGATGAAGGTGATGCCGTTCATGTCCTTCTTCACCCTGGTCACGGTCGCCGTCGTGCCCCTCGCCGCCGCGCTCTACGTGGTCACCTCCACCACCTGGAGCGTCATCGAGCGGTCCGTGCTGTACCGATGAGCCGGGCGGCGGGCGCGGTCCAGTACGTGAACCGGGTCTTGCGGAATGGAGGGCCCGGCCTGGAAGATCGGCCGGTCCTCCGACGGCCGCGCCCGCCGCACCGGTCGTCCCCGTCGGGCGGGCGCCCGCGAGCGAGGGAGACACGACCATGAAGCTGTTGCGCGTCGGTACGGCGGGACGGGAACGGCCCGCGCTGCTCGACCCCGACGGGACCCTGCGCGACCTGTCCGGACTCGTCACGGACATCGACGGGACGCTCCTCGCCGACGAGGACTCCCTCGGCCGGATCAGGAGCGCGGCCGCCGCCGGCGACCTGCCCGCGCTGGACGCGACGGGACTGCGCACCGGGCCGCCGCTCGCACGGATCGGCAAGATCGTGTGCATCGGGCTGAACTACCACGACCACGCCCGCGAGACCGGCGCCGAGCCTCCCGCCGAGCCGGTGATCTTCTTCAAGGCGCCGGACACCGTCGTCGGCCCCGACGACACCGTGCTCATCCCGCGCGGCTCGGTGAAGACCGACTGGGAGGTCGAACTGGCCGTCGTGATCGGGCGGACCGCCCGGTACCTGGAGTCGGCGGAGGACGGACTCGCGCACGTCGCCGGGTACGCCGTCGCCCACGACGTCTCCGAGCGGGAGTTCCAGATCGAACGCGGCGGCACCTGGGACAAGGGCAAGAACTGCGAGACGTTCAACCCCCTCGGCCCCTGGCTCGTCACCGCCGACGAGGTGCCCGACCCGCAGAACCTGACCCTGCGGCTGTGGGTCAACGGCGAGCTGAAGCAGAACGGCACGACGGCGGAACAGATCTTCCCGGTAGGCGAAGTGGTCCGCTACGTCAGCCAGTTCATGACCCTCCACCCGGGCGACGTCATCAACACCGGCACCCCGGCCGGCGTCGCGATGGGCCACCCCGGACCGAAGCCGTACCTGAGGGCCGGGGACGTGGTGGAGCTGGAGGTCACGGGGCTCGGACGGCAACGGCAGGTGCTGGCGCAGGCGTAGGGCGCGGAGTCTGCTGTCGGGGTCACATCCCCGGCAGCAGGCGGCTCGCCCCGATCTCGTGGAGGTACACCAGCGCGTCCGCCGCCCGCAGCAGGGACACCTCGTCGGGGTCTCGCGGCCAGTGCGTGCCGATCTCCCGCTTCGGACGGGACGCCTCGAAGAGGGCACGGGCGGCGGGCGGCGCGGTGCGCAGGTCCAGAAGGAAGTCCCGGCCGTCCACCGCCTCCAGCGTCTCCTCCACCGACCCGGCCGCCACCGGCCCCGAGCGGAACACCTTCACGTCCGCGTCCACCGGGTCCGAGACACCCGGATCGGTGGCGAGGAACGCCCCGCGGCCGAAGGCAAGCCCCACCACCCGGTAGTCGTCGCCGAGCGTGCGGCGGAGCACCCCGCCCTGGATCACCGGGTAGTCCGGGTCGAAGCCCTCCAGGTACACATGGCCGTTGTGGGCGGCCAGCACGGCCCGCCGGCCGGTGTGCCGCAGCCACCACAGGGTGTTGTCCGTCATCACCTCGTCCCGGTAACCGAGGCCCGCGCGTGCGTCGGCCGGTTCGTCGTAGTCGAAGGCGTTCTGGCGGGCGACCTGATGGACGATCTCCGCATTCGCCACGGCCTCGGCGTGCGCGCTCCCCGCCGCCACGGTGCGCCCGGCGAACGACCGGGCGCGCAGCAACTCCACGGCCTTACCGGTCCGTTCGGCCTTCTCCCACCGAACGGCGAGGGGTTCCTCGATGGCGGCGAGCATGTGCTCCCCGGCGGGCAGCGTGGGCCGCAGCCCCCGGTACAGCTCGGTGACGGCGGGCAGCAGGTCGGGGTGGGCGCGGCGGACGTACCCGATGACCCGGTCGTACAGATCGGGACCGGCCCAGCTGCTGTCGTTCCCCGCGAACCGCAGCGGATCCCCGGGGTGGCGGACGTTGTAGGCGCGCATCCACCGCACCAGCTCCAGCACCTCGGGCGTCCGCATGAACAGGTACGCGTTGTGGAACTCCTCCGCCATGATCCGCGCGGGGTCGCCCCGGCCGGTGCGTACGTAGTCGTCGAGACGCAGCCCGGCGCTCCAGGGCGCCTCCAGCACGAACAGCCGGAAGCCCTCCTCCTCAACCAGATACCGGAACATACGGTGCTGGAGCGCCAGGAAGTCCCGTCCGCCGTGCGCCGCCTGCCCGATGCCGACCAGCCGGGCGTCGCCCACGATCCCCTTCAGCGGGCGCAGGTCGTCGAGTGGGCCGTCCGGCTCCACCGTGCGCAGGGGACGGGCGGCCTGGCGTACGGCGCTCACCGGGTCGGAGCAGTCGTCCTGCTCCGGTGAGGTCCCGCCGGGCGCGGGGCGTGGGAGACGGGCGCTCGGGGTGATCTCCCGCAGATGCACCACCAGGTCCGCCGACTTCGGCAGGCTGACCTGGTCCTCCCCGGGCGGGTAGTCCGTGCCGATCTCCCGCTTGGGCCGGACCACGTCCAGCCAGGCGCGGGCGGCCGGCGGCGCCTCGCGCAGATCGGCGTACCAGACGCGGTGGCCCACCCGGTCCAGGGTGTGCTCGAGGAACTCCGGTGGGGCAGGGGGAACTTCGATGCGCCGTACGTCGGCGGCGGCCGGGTTCTGCAGCCCCTCCTCGGTGGCGTGCACCGCGCCCCGGCCGAAGGACGCGGCCACCGCCACATAGCCGTCGCCCAGGCGCTCCCGCAGCACCGTGCCCTGCGCGAGAGGGAGCGTCGGTGTGGAGGTGAGCGTGTAGACGTGGCTGTCGTGGCCGCCGAGGACCACACGGTGACCGGTGTGGCGGTGCCACCACAGGGTGTTCTCCGCCATCACCGTGTCCCGGTACACCATGACGTCCGGCACGACCTCGGGGTCCGCCAGGTCGAACGCGTACAGCCGCGCCACCTGGTCGACGGCGGCGGCGTGCTGCACCGCGAGCGCATGGTCGGCGTCCGCCTCTTCGGGATCGCGGGCGCGGAGCAGGCCGAGGACACGGCCGGTGCGTGCGGCCCGCTCGCGGCGCTCCTCCAGGGGCGTGGTCACGGCCGTGCGCATCCACTCGCCCATGGGCACGGCCGGACGCAGCCCCCGGTACAGCCCGGCGACCGTGGACAGCAGGTCCGGGTGCGCGCGGCGGACGTGGTCCACGACCCGGTCGTACAGCTCCGGCCCCGCGTAGCCCATGTCGTCCCCCGCGAACCGGAGGGGATCGTCCGGGTGGCCGGTGTTGTACGCGCGCATCCACCGCACCATGTCCAGGTACTCCCGGCTGTGCAGCAGCAGATGGGCGTCCTGGAACTCCTCCGCCATGATCCGCACCGGATCGCCGCAGCCGGTGCGCAGATACGCGTCCAGGCGGGCGCCCGCGCTCCAGTTGGCCTCCAGGACGAAGGAGCGGAACCCCTTCTCCTCGACCAGGTACCGCAGCATCCGGTGCCGTACGGTCACGAACTCCCGCGCGCCGTGCGCGGCTTCGCCGATCCCGACCACCACGGCGTCCCCGACCGCCGCCCCGAACGGGCGCAGGTCGCCGGTCGGCCCTGAGGAGCCGGTCGTACGGAGCGGGCGGGCGATCCGCTCCAGGTCCCGCAGGACCTCGGCGTCGGCCGGGGCCCCGTCCGACGCCCCGGTGTCCCCACCGGCCGGGAGCGCGGCGGCCGTCCCGGGTATCGCGGTCACCCACACGAGCAGCGCGACGGCCAGCCGTCGCCCGAGAGAGCACGTCATGCCGCCAGCGTCACCGGCCACGAACGCGTCCGCGCTCCGAAGGTCACCCGCCCGGACCAGCGGCGCCGGCGGGTGAGGCTCCCGGGAGGAGCGCGTCACTGCGCCGGCGTCCGCACACCCCTCCCCGCCACGGCGCCTACGCCCGGGACAGGAAGTGCTCCAGGGCCTCCACCACCAGCCGGTGGTCCTGGAGCTGCGGCAGGCCCGAGACCGTCACCGCGCCGATAACTCCCACGCCCTCGACGGTGACCGGGAAGGAGCCGCCGTGCGCCGCGTACGTGTCCGGGTCGAGGCGGGACGACTCCTCGAACGTCGTGCCCTTCGCCCGGAACCGCGCGCCCACCAGGTAGGACGCGGAGCCGTACCGCTCCACCACCCGGCGCTTGCGGGCGATCCACGCGTCGTTGTCGGGCGTGGAGCCCGGCAGCGCGGCGTGGAAAAGCTGCTGGCCCGCGCGGTGGATGTCGATCGCGACCGGCGCCTGCCGCTCACGCGCCAGCTCCACCAGCAGCGAGCCGAGCGCCCACGCGTCGTCGTACGTGAACTGGCGGAAGACCAGGCGGCGTTCCTGCGCCTCCAGCTCCTCCACCGTCGGGGGCAGCTCCGGGGACTGCTTCGGGGTGGTCACAGGGTCACCGTCACCTTCTCGGCGGCCGAACGGCGCGCCGCCTCCAGGATGTCGAGCGCGGCGGCGGCCTCCGGCGCGGTCACCGGGTTGGGGCCGTCGGAGAGCAGCGCCCGCGCCACGGCCGCGTAGTAGGCGGGGTAGTCACCCGGCAGGGTGCGGACGGGGGTGCCGCCGCCGGTCACCGGGGACTCGCCCGCGCCGAGCCGGCCCCACAGCTCCTCAGGCTCCGTGCCCCACTCGACGTCGGACGCGCCGGGGCGCGCGCCCTCGCGCAGGGCGGCCTCCTGCGGGTCCAGGCCGTGCTTGACGTACCCGGCCTTCGAGCCGAGGACGCGGAAGCGCGGGCCGAGCTGGGCGGTGGTCGCGGAGACGTACAGGTGGGAGCGGACGCCGCTGACGTGGGTGAGCGCGAGGAACGTGTCGTCGTCGGCCTGGGCGCCCTCGCGGCGGACGTCCGTCTCCGCGTACACCGACGTCACCGGGCCGAACAGCACCAGCGCCTGGTCGACGACATGGCTGCCGAGGTCGTACAGCAGGCCGCCGATCTCCGCCGGGTCGCCCGACTCCCGCCAGCCGCCCTTGAGCTGCGGGCGCCAGCGCTCGAAGCGCGACTCGAAGCGGTACACCTCGCCCAGCTCGCCGTCCGCGATCAGCCCCCGCAGGGTGAGGAAGTCGTTGTCCCAGCGGCGGTTCTGGAAGACCGAGAGCAGCAGGCCGCGCTTCTCGGCCAGCTCGGCCAGCGCGCGGGCCTCCGCCGCCGTGCCCGCGACGGGCTTGTCCACGACGACCGGCAGACCGGCCTCCAGCGCGGCGGTGGCGAGCGGGACGTGCGTCTTGTTGGGGGACGCGATCACGATCAGGTCCAGGTCGTCCGCGCGCGCCCACAGCTCGTCCGCCGAGGCGGCGACCCGTACGTCCGGGTACTCGGCGCGGGCCTGGGCCTGCCGCTCGGGGTTCGAGGTGACGACCGTGTCGAGCGCGAGGCCCTGGGTCGCGGCGATCAGCGGGGCGTGGAACACGGAACCCGCGAGGCCGTAGCCGACGAGGCCGACGCGGAGGGGAGTGCCAGTCATGCGTCCTACTTTCGCAACGCTGTTGCCAAAGTGCAAGAGCGGGACACAATGGGCGGGTGAACAGGACGTACGGCGGTGGCATGCGAGGCGCGGGCGGCGGCGCGAATCTGCTCGCGCTGCGCAGCCACAACACCGCGCTGGTGCTGGACCTGCTGCGCACGGCCGGGGCGGAGGGCATCAGCCGGCTCGAGCTCGCCGAGCGCACGGGGCTCACCCCGCAGGCGGTCAGCAAGATAACCGCCCGGCTGCGCGAGGAGGGCCTCGCGGCGGAGGCGGGGCGGCGGGCGTCGACGGGCGGCAAGCCGCGGACGGTGCTGCGGCTCGTGCCGGAGGCGGGGCACGCGGTGGGGGTGCATCTGGATCGCGACGAGCTGCGGGCGGTGCTGGCGGATCTGGACGGCACGGTGGTCGCGCGTCGGCACGCGCCGCTCGATCTGGGGGCGGGATCGGAGGCGGTGCTGGGACGGGTCGCTTCTGCGGTGGGGGAGTTGGGGGCTGTCGCCGGGGTCCGGTCGCTGCTGGGGGTGGGCGTTGCGCTGCCCGGGCCGCTCGATCATCGGCGGGGGGTGCTGCATCGGGTGACGGGCTTTCCCGAGTGGGACGGGTTCCCGTTGCGGGATGCGCTGACGGCGCGGCTGGGGGGTGTGCCGGTGGTGGTGGACAAGGACACCAACGCGGTGGCGCTGGGGCTTGCGGTCGGGGGTGAGGGCGGGTCCTTCGCCTACCTGCACCTGGGTACGGGGCTGGGGGCGGGGCTGGTGATCGGCGGGAGTGTGCACCGGGGGCCGCGGACCGGGGCGGGGGAGTTCGGGCATCAGGTGGTGCAGCTGGACGGGCCGGTGTGCGGGTGCGGGGACCGGGGGTGCGTGGAGGCGTTGTGCCTGGCGGCCGTGGACCGGGGGGATGTGGGGGAGGCGGCTCGGGTACTGGGGACCGGGGCGGCGAACCTGGTGGGGTTGCTGGACATCGACCGGGTTCTGGTGGGTGGGCGCACGGTGGAGGGGGCGCCGGGGGTGTTTCTCTCGGGCGTACGGGGGGTGCTTGAGGCGCGGGCGCGGCGGACGGGGGAGGAGTGTGTGGGGGTGGGGCTGGTGTCGGGGGAGGAGCGGGTTGCGGAAGGCGCGGCGCAGTTGGTGCTGGCACCGGTGTTCGGGCAGGACGGTTAGCTGCGCGGGCGTGGGTTGAGACACGGCGGTGTCGGTGCGGGCCGGGGGGACAGCGCAACCCGGCGCCGTACGGGGTGCCGCCGCGCCCACCCGTTCCGGTCGGTGATGAGGTGGATTTTCGATCCGCTCTTGCCACGGTCGGGCGGATTCGGTCCGGTCAGAGGCCCCCTTTTGCCGCCCGGACGCTGACCGAATCGATCGCGCACCGCGACCAGTCCAACTCGCCCCGCGCACCGAGTTCGTCGAGGACGACCCGGTGGAGCCTGGCCCACACCCTGGCCTGGCTCCACTGGGCGAAGCGCCGGTAAACGGTGGGCCAGGCCGGCCCGAACACCGGCGGCAGCTGCCGCCACGTGCAGCCCGAGGTGGCCACGAAGATGATCGCTGCCAGGCATTCGCGGTCGCCGGCCCTCCGTTTGCCGCAGCCCTGCGGACGTACGACCTCCGTCGGCGGGACCGCCCGCCGGAACAGCGCCCACAACTCGTCCGGTACCAACCGCTCAACCAGATCCGTCATGCACTGCTCAACGAACGATCGCGCCATCAGAAACGGCGTCTAATAGGCAGACCGATAGCGTGGATGGCCGTCCAGTTAGGGCCTCAACCCAGGTCCTGATACCAGCTGAGGTACTCGTCCACGAAGACGCGTCCATCAGGCGTCGTGCGGACATACCGGAGGACCGTATCCACCGGCTGCTGGTTCACCTGTACCTCGAACAGTTGGAGCGTGGTGCCGGAACTCGGGAACATCGTGAAGGTAGCCTGGTTCATCAAGGCGGCCATGGCCCCCGGAATTGTTTTCAGGATGCGCGAGTCGCGGAGACCGAACGACCGGGCCCGGTCACTCAGTTCCATAGCGATCCGCGTTACATCGGCGTCGGACGGGGATCGCTGGATCGCACGTGCTCCACTGGGCTTGGCCGCCGAGTACACAGCCTCTGCCGCGGCTCTGACCGCTTCCTCAGGGCCCCGCCCGTCGCCGCCGTCGGCAGGTGTGGCCATGGAGAAGGAGTCCACGAACGTATGCAGTAGACCATCCGGCATCTCCGTGCCATCCAGTACGCACTCTTTCGAGTACTGCAGGGCCCAGCCCGGTGTTTGGTCATCGACGGAGACGATGAAATGTCGCGGTGAAAACCTGAGCTCCGGCCCTTTATCCACGTGATCCACCCGCACGTCAATGTTTTTGCCCGACCAGTGTCCACGTCGCCTTGGGGACCAGTCCTCCGTGGCCGTTTTCTTCATCAACTTGAACGTCCGAGGCCCGGTGGGGGATGCACCAAAGAGCGGACTTGACACTACGGGAACTGGGCGAAGGTCGACATCTAGCTCCATACGTTCCCAAATGCCCGCTGCGCCGAAGATGAATACAGGTGCGAGCGGGATTCTGTAGGCATCACCTATTTCGTCGATAACATTGGGATTACCGTCTCGTTTGGTGCCGGTGATGGCAAGCCGCAAATCCGAGGGTGGGGCGGATGCGGTCGGCATGCCGAATGTGCTCCCGCGAGATCCCTCATCAGGGTCACAGTCCGCTCTGACGTCCGAACCTGAGAGGGAGAGTTTCTGATACGTGACACCCAAATAGGGATTATTCCAATACAAGTAAATTAGGCCAGGTATGGAACCGTCGGAGTTATTAGTGATCCCATATTTTACCCACCCTTCGGTGCCGCTGACGATTGTACCTGATTCGCCCTGAAATCCGCGCTCTTCCCCCGCATTGATTGCACCCGGAGGCTCCCAACCGGGTGTCCAGTCTCCGAAGCATCGATGTTGCGAAATGAGGTTCAGGCTACAGTCGGTGGTCTGATTGCGGAGTACGTACCGATAAATGCGAGCTGGAGACATGACGATTCCCCTATCCAGGTCCTCATGCCGGCTAGGGAGATTACTGACCAACGGAGGACCCCTGGCCATCTGCCGTTCCCTGGTGGCCGCGTGCCTCTAGTTCATTCTGAAGGCAACAGCACATACCCGCTCCTCGATCTTCTCCGGCTTGCCCAACTCCCCCAGGTCCAGGCGGTCCTTGACCTGGAGGGCAGTGACCTACTCCCCCGCTGATCAGTCGCGGCGGTACCGGCAAGGACGCCAACAGGCCGTCAAGAAGAAGATCGCCCGCTACGGCAGCGTCGACCTGCTCTGCATCGACGAACTCGGCTACATGGAACTCGACCGCCGCGGCGCCGAACTCCTCTTCCAGGTTCTGACCGACGCGAAGAGAAGAACAGCGTGGCCATCGCCTCCAACGAGTCGTTCGCGGCTGGACCAAGACCTTCACCGACCCACGCCTGCGCGGCCATCGTTGACCGCCTTACTTCAACGGCACCATCATCGAGATCGGCACCGACTCGTACCGCCTTGCCAGCACCCGAGCCCGCGCTGAGGAGGCAGCCAGGGCCGGCTGATCTCTGTCACTACCTACCTCGGCCCGCCGTCCTCGCCGAACCCAGTCGTTCCGCCCGGCAAGCTCACTCAATCCACCGTCTGCGAAGCGGACGCTTCGAGGCCTGATGCCCGCAGCTTCCGCGCCAGGAGCTCCATCTCGGGCAGGGTCTCTGAGTACTGCCCGGTCAGGACCTGCTCCAGCACGGCCCGGACGCCGTCCAGGCCGATGCCGAGTTCCGGCCGCAGCACCCTCAGGGGCGCGGGGAACTGCGCGATCAGCCACCGACTGCCCGCACCCGGGACGATTTAGGCTGGGCCCCACGGGACCGCCGACGGCAGGAGAGCGTGCACATGGCAGATCGCAAGCCCATCGAGTCCTGGCTCACCGACATGGACGGGGTGCTCATCCACGAAGGCGTGCCGATCCCCGGCGCGGACGCCTTCATCAAGAAGCTGAAGGAGTCCGGCCGGCCCTTCCTCGTGCTGACCAACAACTCGATCTACACCCCGCGCGACCTGCACGCCCGGCTGCGCCGGATGGGGCTCGAGGTGCCGATCGAGAACATCTGGACGTCCGCCCTGGCCACCGCGAAGTTCCTCGACGACCAGCGCCCCGGCGGCTCCGCGTACGTCATCGGCGAGGCCGGCCTCACCACCGCGCTGCACGACATCGGCTACATCCTCACCGACCACGAACCCGACTACGTGGTCCTGGGTGAGACCCGCACGTACTCGTTCGAGGCGATGACCAAGGCCGTGCGGCTGATCAACGCCGGCGCCCGGTTCATCTGCACCAACCCCGACGAGACCGGCCCCTCCACCGAGGGCCCGCTCCCGGCGACCGGCGCGGTGGCCGCGCTCATCACCAAGGCGAGCGGCCGGCAGCCCTACTTCGCGGGCAAGCCGAACCCGCTGATGATGCGCACCGGGCTCAACACCATCGGGGCGCACTCCGAGAGCAGCGCGATGATCGGCGACCGGATGGACACCGACGTGCTGGCGGGCATGGAGGCCGGCATGAAGACGTACCTGGTGCTGACCGGGCTGACCCGGCCGGAGCAGGTGGAGAACTTCCCGTACCGGCCGAGCATGGTCGTCGACTCCATCGCGGACATCGTCGACCACGTCTGATCGCCGGACCCCGTCCGACCGTCGTACACGTCGTACACGTCGTACATGTCGTCGTACACGTCACACTCGTCGTACTCGTCGTACGGCCATTTCGCCGTACTTCCTTCACCCGACCGGTCCAGTGCCGCGCGTACGAGGGTGCGGGGCCGGACCGGGCGGGGGAACCTCCAGAGTGTCTGGAGGTACACGATGGGTAAGCGGCGACTCGCTCTCTGTGCGGGTGTCCTGGCCGTCACCGCGTTCGGTCCGGCGGCCTGTGCGGCGTACGCGGCGGACGGCGGGGGCGTCTCGGTGGTCCCCGCGGCTCCCGTGCCCGGCGCCGACGTCGCCCTCAAGGTGACCGGATGCGACGCGCGCGAGGCGGTCGCGCAGTCCCCGGCGCTGGTGTCCGACGCCCGCCTCACCCCCGACGGCGACGGCCTCACGGGTGACGGGCGGGTACGGTCCACGCTCACCGCCGGGACGTACACGGTGACCGTCGCCTGCGACGGCACGGAGCACAAGGGCACCGTCGAGGTCGTCCGGAAGCGCACGCCCGCCGCGGCCGCCGGACCCTCCGCGCATCCCTCGCCCGTCGCCCCCGTGAACGCCGGAGCCGGCGGCGCCGCGCGCGAACTCGTCGGCGGCCCCGAGCCGCAGGGACCCGGCACCGCGCAGACGGTCGTCGCCCTCGCCCTGGCCGGGACCGCCGCCCTCACCGTGCACCGGGCGGCCCGCCGCCAGGCGCGCAGCGGCCGGGGGACGGTTTGACCGGCATCATGCGCGACCTGACGAAGCGGCTCCCCGCCGGCGTGGTCTGGGTGGCGCTGCTGCTCGGACTGTGGCTGTGGGGGCAGAGCCTCACCGAGGTGCCCGCCGGGACGGCCGGGCCCGCCACGGGTGACATGGCGGCGGCCGGACGCCCGCCCCTGACCGACCTGCCCACCGTGCACCGGCCGCTGAAGGCCGCCGACCCGCTCACCCTCGACATCCCCGGCCTGGACCTGCGCGCCCCGGTCGTCGCCCGCGGCCTGGACGGGCGCGGCGCCCCCGAGCCGCCGCCGCTGGACCACGCGGGCGAGGTCGGCTGGTACGCGGACGGCGCCGCCCCCGGAGCGGAGGGCGCCGCGCTGCTGGTGGGACACGTCGACACCGAGACGAGCCCCGCCGTCTTCCACCGGCTGGACACCCTCGAGCCCGGCCAGGAGATCCGCGTGGCCCGCACGGACGGCACGGTCGCCGAGTTCACCGTCGAGGACGTCCGCGTGCTCGACCGGGACGGCTTCGACGCCCAGGAGGCGTACGGGCCCCGCCACGACGGGCGCGCCGAACTCCGCCTCATCACCTGCGGCGGCGCCTACGACCCGGAGGCCGGCGCCTACGAGGCCAACGTCGTCGTCTCCGCGTACCTCACCGACGCCTCGGAGCCCCGCACCGACGCCTCGGCGCCCCGCACCGACGCGTGAACGGCGGGCGCCATCCGGCCCGGCCGGCGGCCTGCTCCCCGGAGGCCGCCGGCCGGGCCGGTCCTCTACCGCGCGGAGCCCGGGCCGCGGGAGGTGACCCGGCGGACGCGCGGGAGGTCTGCACAAGGGCGCGCGGGAGCACCGGCCCGACGGTCGGCCGGCCGGCGCACACGACTCTAGAGGCAAAGCCGGGCCCCGCCCAGGGTCCGTTCCACGTCAAGTCCCGGACCGGTCGCATTCCGTGATCGGCGCAGGTGGGCGCGGATCCGGCCATGTGGCGCGCGGAGGACTCCACGGCGGTCCCCGACGGCTGTAACAGGCCGTGGACAAGCGGCACTCGGCCGTCCTGGCGGGCCGTGAGATATGCCAGGATTGGGGCTCGGAACACTTGGAACAAGTGCACCCAAGGGGGGTTGGATGTACGGCAGCAGGGGGGTCGGGGCGTTCGCCGGGGGGCGGGCGTCCGCAGCGGTGCTGGGGGCGGCGCTGCTGCTCGCGGGATGTTCCTCCGGGGGTGACGACGGCAAGGAGGGCTCGGCCGCGGCCGTCGTCACGCAGCAGCCGAAGGAGGCGGACCCCTTCTGGGTCAACCCGGACGGTGTCGCGGCGCGCGAGGTCGGCGAACTGCTGGGGGACGGCAGGAAGCCCGAGGCGCGGCAGCTGAGGAAGATCGCCGAGCAGCCCGTCGCGGAGTGGATCAACCCGGAGAAGGCCGAGGAGCAGGCCCGGGAGTTCACCGAGAGCGCCGACAAGGTCGGCCGGCGCGCGGTGCTGGTCCTCTACAACATCCCGCACCGCGACTGCGGGCAGTACTCGCAGGGCGGGGCCGCCGACGGTGACGCCTACCGGGACTTCGTGGACGCGGTGGCCGAGGGCATCGGGGACCGCCCGGCGACGGTGGTGCTGGAGCCGGACGCGGTGCTGCACCTGGTCGACGGCTGCACCCCGCAGGAGTTCCACGAGGAGCGCTACGACCTCCTCGACGGCGCCGTCTCCACGCTGAAGGGCCTGAAGAACACCAAGGTGTACGTGGACGCGGGCAACGCGGGCTGGGGCAACCCCGACCAGATCCACGAGCCGCTCCAGCGGGCCGGACTCGACCGGGCCGACGGCTTCGCGGTGAACGTCTCGAACTTCTACACCACCGAGGACTCCATCGCCTACGGCAAGGAGCTGTCCGCCAAGGTCGGCGGAAAGCACTTCGTCGTCGACACCAGCCGCAACGGCAACGGCCCCTACACCGAGGGCGATCCGGACGAGCGCTGGTGCAACCCGCCCGGCCGGGCGCTCGGCGAGACCCCGACGACCCGCACGGCCGACCCGCTCGTCGACGCCTACCTGTGGATCAAGCGCCCGGGCGAGTCGGACGGCGAGTGCAAGGGCGGCCCGAAGGCCGGCGAGTGGTGGGAGGACTACGCCCTGGACCTGGCGCGCGCGTCGGCCGGCTGACGGCGGGACAGCGCACGCAGAACGCGAGGGGGCGCCGTGCGGATCGCACGGCGCCCCCTTCGTCGTACCGGCAGGCGCGCTACGGCACCTGCACCCACTGGGCCTTGCTGGGCGTGCCGTCGCCGTCGGTGACGAACAGCATGTACCAGCCCGACTGCACCAGGTTCTTGTTCTTCGGCACGGTCACCGTGATCTTGTCGCCGTCGGCCGTGAAGTCCAGGGCGATCGAGCGCTGGTCCACGTCGGTGACATGGGTGGTGGCGCTCGGCCGGATCAGCCGGACCTTCTTGACCGACGCCGCGTCCCGCGAGGTGAACGTGCCGGACCCGCCCCGCTCGATGGTCTGCGGTCCGCCGGACAGGTCGGGCCGCTCGTCGTCCCCGTACAGGTACGGCGGGGTGTAGATCTCGATGCGCTGCTCGAACGTGCCCGGCTTGGTGTTGGCCTTGTCGGCGTACAGCGAGTCCGAGCCGAAGAACATCACGCGGCCGTCGGGCAGCAGGATCGAGCCCGAGTGGTAGTTGCGGCCCACCAGCGGGTCGGCGACCCGCCGCAGCTCGTTCTTCTCCGTGTCGTAGATCCGCGCCTCGAGGATGTTGGAGTCGCTGCGGCCCCGGTAGTCCTCCGAGCCGCCGGAGATCAGCACCTCGTCGTTCGGCAGGATCGACGCCTGCGGGTAGCGGGTGCCCTTGTCCAGCGACGGTCCGTCCACGAACTTCGGGTCGTCGGCCTTCAGGTCGACGATGCGCGTCCTGTTGCTGGACTGCTCGGACTCGCCCACACCGCCGCCGCCGATGACCATGTACGTCTCGTTCTGGGCGGGCGGCAGCAGCACCGTGCCGGACGTCTCCATCAGGTTCGGGTCGCTCAGGCCGGGGATCTTCTTGAACTTGTTGGTCTCCACGTCCCAGATCCCCGGGTCACGGCCGACGTCGTCCGGTCCGTAGCCCGCGTTCGACCCGGAGTAGAAGATCTTGCCGTTCTGCATCAGGAACAGCGCCGGGTAGGTCGGGAACTGCCGTTCCTCGCCGGTGTACTCCCACGTCCTGGTCTTGGGGTCGTAGACCTCGTTCTTGCCCGGGACCAGCTGGCCGATGTCGTCGAGGCCGGAGACGCTGAGGATCTTCCCGTCGCTCAGGGTGGTGAGCGTCGGGTACCAGCGGGCCTCCTTCATCGGGTCGACCTTGATGTACTTCTCGGCGACCGGGTCGAACTCGTAGGCGTCCCGGATCCCCTGGAAGTCCTTCTTGTCCAGGGCGAGCTTCTCGGCGATGCCGTACGTGTTGCGCGCGTCGGCGCCGGTGAGGCCCTGCACCCGGTAGTTGTCCTGCGTGCCGGTCTCGTACTTGGCGCCCTCCTTCTGCGCCTCGACGTAGATACGGCCCACGCCCGGGGTGTTGCCGAGGAACTCGCCCGTGGCAGCGTCGAAGTTCTTCTTGGCGCGCGGCACGAGCACCGGGTCCTTCGAGACGAAGGTCTTGCCGTTCTCCTTGCCGGTGAATTTGGTGCCCGCCGGCAGGGTGATCGGCTTGTCCGGGTTCTCGTTGTGGACGAGCATCAGGCCGCCGGCCTTCTTCACGTCGCCCTTGAGCTTCTCGTACCGCTTGGTGCCGCCCGCGATCAGCAGGTTGCCGTTGGCGAGCTGCGTGTGCCCGGTGCAGAACAGGTCGTTCGGCGTGGGCACCTTCTTGATGGTGCCCTTCACCGGGTCCCAGATCCGGGTGTCGTACTTCTTCGCGTCGAAGTTGTCCTGGTTGTTGCCCGACCCCGCGACGAGCAGCACCTTGCCGGTGCGCAGCAGCGCCGCGTGGATGGTGTTCTGCCGGTACTCCTCGGGAAACTCGACGATCTCCCACTTGCCGTTCGCGGCCTTGTACTCCGGCTGATTGATCTTGTACTGGTGGTATTTCTCCGTCCCGAAGCGGTAGAGCCACGGGCCGTTCATCCCGGCCAGCGCGAGCACCACCGCCGTGCCTATCGCGATCCGACGGGCGCGACGGCGGCCTGCACGGTCAGTCATTCCTTACGTCCCCCAAGTCCGCCAAGGGCGATCTGCATGGTCTGGTCGTCACCGGGGTGGCCGCCCCCGGATCCTCCCGGCGCTCCGGGGCCCCCTGGTCCACCCGGCGCGCCGTGGGAGCCGGCCCAGTGGGGCCGGGACTGCGGCTGGTGCGGGGCGTGCTGCTGCGGCACCGGCGCCCCGTCGGCCGGGGTCGCGTCGCGCCGCTGACCCGCCGCGTGCGCACCGGGCCTCTTGCGGTCCTGCCGCATGCCGTGGCGCCAGGCGAACATCGGCGCCGCGGTGATGAGCAGGGCGAACGTGGCCCAGATGACCATCGCCGGGTGGGAGTGCCCGAAGACGAAGCCGGCGGTGATGGAGCCGGCGAAGATCAGGATGAAGTACCAGTGGTAGCGGAAGGTGCCGAACCAGGTGTCCGGGCTGGCCGAGTCGCCCTTCGGGGTGACCACGAACTTGCTCTTCCTGCGCAGCACCGAGTCGATCAGCGCCTTCGCGTACAGCGGGGCCGACAGCGCCGACATCACCATGCCGGCCACACCGCCGGAGCCCTCCGGCTCGTGCGGCGAGACGTTGTGCCGGCGGTTCCAGACGTACAGGCCGATCTGCAGCGCGGAGGCGTTGCCGTAGAGCATCAGCCAGACGGCCGGGTCGATGTTCACACCCGAGGCGCCCAGGCCCAGGAACAGCGCGCAGCTGAGCGCCGCGAGGATCCAGTTCAGGGCGGACATCGGATAGAAGATGATCATCATCGTGTAGTTGAAGAGCTTGCTCGGCGGGAGCGAGAACCAGCCCTTCCAGTACTGCTTGAGGATCGTCTCGTACGTACCGCGCGACCAGCGCATCTGCTGGGTGAAGAAGTCGGTCCAGGCGTTGGGGCCCTCACCGACCGCCAGGACGTCCGGGGTGTAGACCGAGCGCCACTTCCGTCCGGTCTCCGGGTTCTTCGCCCGGTGCATCTCGAACCCGGTCGCCATGTCCTCGGTGATCGAGTCGTACAGGCCGCCGATCTGCTTCAGCGCCTTGATGCGCACCGCGTTGGACGTGCCCACGAACATGGGCGAGCCGTAGCGGTTTCCGGCGCGCTGGATCAGCGCGTGGAAGAGGAACTGCTGGGACTCGGCGGCCTTGGTGACGAAGTTGTCGTAGTTGCCGTAGACCTGTGGGCCGATGACGAAGCCGACGTCCGGGTCGCGGAAGAAGCCGAGCATCCGCTCCAGGTAGTTCGGCAGCGGCACGTGGTCGGTGTCCACCGAGGCGAAGTAGTCGTAGTTGTCGCCGTACGCGTCCAGCCAGGCGTTGTAGTTGCCGTGCTTGGTCTTGGCGCGGTGCGGGCCCTTCTTCTGGTTCCACTTGGCGACGCCCTTGCGGGAGAAGTGGTGCACGCCGAGGCGCTCGCAGACCGCCTTCACCTCGGGGTCGTCGCCCTCGTCGAGCAGCCAGACGTGCAGCAGGCCCCGGTGGCGGATCTTCACGGCCGCCTCCAGGGTCTTCGTCACCATCTCCAGCGGCTCCTTGCCGGGCACGAAGGAGGTGAGGAAGGCCACCCGGGTGCCGGTCTCGGGCACCACCGGGACCGGGTCGCGGGCGACGAGCGTGGCGTGCGCGTTCGACACCACGTTCATGCAGCGGAAGAACTCGATCAGGCCGATCGACACGAGCATCACGACGTCGAGGGCGGGCAGCCACTCGAACGCGGGATAGTCGCGCTCCGTCCAGTGCGACGGCTGGAGCAGCCACACCAGCAGCACCAGCGACAGCACGGGGGCCGCCAGCAGCATCAGCGCGATGCGGATGCGGTGCGGCTCCTGCGAGATCAGCGAGCGGTACTGGACCTTGTACGGCCTGTTCGGGTCGGGCTGGGTGAGGGGGCCCGCGAGGCGGCTGTAGTGCTCGTAGTCGTATCTGGGCAGCGCTTTCTTGATCCTGCGGAACGTACCCGTGTTCCAGTTCCGATGGCCGGGCACCCGCAGCTGGGTGGTCTGGGACGGGTCGTCGTCCCGGTGGGCGCCCGTCGGCGTCGACGTCATGAGTCATCCCCCCACACGCGGCAAGAGCGCGTGTTTCGTCGCTTTCCTCCGTCCGCGCCGGTCCCCCTCGACCTCCGGACGTGTCAGTGGCGGACCGCGGTCACCACGTCACGCACACCTTATAGACACGATCCCGCGCCTTCCGGTTGCATGATCCCCCTTTGGTGCCGACGCGAGGGAACGGGGTCCCTCACCCCGTCCCGACTGGTGGCCGGTCCTCCCCGATTCCCCCCAACGGCCGCGATGGCACGGTTCGTTGAAGGGACCAGGTTCCCGGTTCGCTCCTCATGATCGCAAGGTGCGAAACGTGGTGCGGACCGGGCAAAGGGGGCGAATGTGACGCCCGAGGGTGTCCTGTGGTGTCACAGTTCCGTACGGGGCGCGGGAGCGTTGTGCTCAATGAAGGCGAGAGAGTTTCCGGCCAAAAAGCGACGGGGCCCCTCGTGGTAACGAGGAGCCCGTCGTGTCGGTGCGCCGCCAGGGACTCGAACCCCGGACCCGCTGATTAAGAGTCAGCTGCTCTAACCAACTGAGCTAGCGGCGCCTGCTGACGGCAGAACTCTACAGGACGCCGGAAGGTGCTCGTGACCACCCCGGCCCGGCCCTCGCCACCCGGGGCGTCCGGTGGAGGGGCGCTTTACATCATTCGGACCGTCAAAGTGCGCGCCCGGAAGACCGTTGCGACACTGACGCTCGTGCGCAGATGCGGAGAAACGTTCCGGGAATGTGAGGGAAATCGCATGGAGTCTCCGGTGTGCGAGGAATTCGGTCCGGCCGGAGACCACGCGTTGCCCCGCCGCACGGGTGAACGGCGGGAGCGGCCGCTTCCCCGCACGGGCCGGCTGCGGCGCTCCCTGGCGCACCGCACCGCCCTCGTGGTGGCCGCGGTCACGTCCGCCGCGCTCGGCGCCCACCCGGTCCCCGCGGCCGCCGCCCACGACACCCGGGTCTCCGCCGGCCAGGGCGTCCCCGCAGACCGGGGCAGCGGCGGCGGGCAGGGCGTGCCGGGTCCGCTGTTCGGGCAGGAGGGGCGCACGGGTCCGGCGCTGCCGCCCGGGACGGTCCCCGCGATCAGCAGGACGGACATCGTCAAGCGGGCCGCCTCCTGGGTCACCCAGAAGGTCCCCTACAGCGTGTCCTCCTACTGGTCCGACGGATACCGGCAGGACTGCTCGGGCTATGTGTCGATGGCCTGGAAACTTCCCGGCAACGAATGGACGGGCAGCCTCGCGCAATACGGCGAGAAAATCACCAAGGCCGAACTCCAGCCGGGCGACATCCTGCTGTTCCACAATGCGTCCGACCCGTACAGCGGTTCGCACGTCGTCATTTTCGGCGGGTGGGCGAACTCCGCCCGCACCCAGTACATCGCCTACGAGCAGACCCCGCCGGGCGCCCGCAAGATGACCACCCCGTACGCCTACTGGAGCAACTCGGCGCGCTATGTGCCCTACCGCTACAAAGGCGTGACCGACGGCGCCGCGGGGGCCGCTCCGGAGACCGCCGTGCCCGCCTCCGTGCCCGAGCCGCAGGTGGCGGATTCCTCCCTTGTCACCGAGGGCGCGGACGCCCTCGGGCCGGGCGGCGGGGTGCTCGAGCCCGCCCTGCCGGACGGTTCGCGCGAACCGGACGCCGGGGAGGGGTCGGCCGGTGTGGCGCCGGCCCGGCGGGGTGTCGCCGCGGACGGTGCTCCCGGGCCGTCGGGACGACGGTCCGGCGGGGCTCCGGATGGCTCAAACGGAGGTTCCGCTTCTGCCCCGGCGGGCCTTCTCGCCACCCCCGGCTCGCACGGGGTGACGGGCTATCCGGGCCGGGCGCCGTTCCGCCCGGGCGCGGAGAACGAGCACGTCACCCGGCTGGGCCGGCAACTGGTGGCCAAGGGGTTCGGCCGGCACTACACCCAGGGGCCCGGCCCGCGCTGGGGCGAGGAGGACCGGCGCAACGTGGCCGACTTCCAGCGGGCGCAGGGCTGGCGGGGCCGGGCGGCGGACGGCGTCCCGGGCCCGGAGACCTGGCGGCGGCTCTTCGCCTGACCCCTACCGGGGCGCCGGGCGGTCCGCCCCCGCCCGAGTCCCTCGATGTGACGCATCTGGCGCGGAGGCTGGAGGCACGCATGACCACCACGACATCCCACATCCCCGAGCACGTCCCCGAGTCGGAGGGGCCCGACGGCGGCGTCGCGGCCGCCCGCCCGGCCCGGCTGATCCACACCGAGTCCACCACCGAGATCCCCGTCCACCTGCTGTTCCGCGAGGAACCGGCCGCGTCCTCCTCGGCACCTCCCGCCGAGGTGAAGCTGCGGCCCGCGGTCGTCGGGCACCGTCCCCCGCCCGAGCAGGCCGAGCAGCCCGAGAAGTCCGCGAAGTCCGCGAAGTCCGCGAAGGACGACCGGGACACGCGCGACATCGGCCTACGGGCCCGTCCGTCCGCGCCCGGCGTCGACCCGGAGATCGCGGAACGCCCCGCGCGGGTGCTGCCGGGAATCGCCGGGGTGCTCGCGGGGACGTTCGGCGCGGCGGGCTGCGCGGTCACCGCGTGGTGGTCGGGCGTGCTGCCGCCGCTCGCCGTGGAGGCGCTCGGGGTGTCCGCCGGGACCGGCGGCCTCGGGCCCGCGCAGTGGGCGGCGTTCGCCGGGGCCGGGGCGCTCGGGCTGTTCGGCTTCGGCGGTCTGGCCCGCGGGCGGACCGGGCGGGCCTGGGTGCTGGAGCTGTTCGGCCGGTACCGGGGGACCGTGCGCGCGACCGGACTGCTGTGGGTGAACCCGCTGTTGCTGCGCCGCCGCGTGGACGTGCGGCTGCGGCACTGGCGCGGTGACCCGCTCCCGGCCGCCGACCGGGGCGGGGTCGCGCTGCGGGTGGCGGTGCTGGTGGTGTGGCGGGTGCGGGACACCGCGCGGGCGACCCTGGGTGTCGAGGACCACCAGGGGTATCTGCGGGCGTGCGTGGAGGCGGCGCTGCTGCGGGTGCCGGTGGCCGCGCCGGGCGCCGGACGGGGCGCGGTGCAGGCGACGCAGGACGCGCTGACCCGGCTGGTGGCGGCGGACGCCGGGCCGGTCGGGGTGGAGGTGTGCGCGGTGCGTCCGCTGCGGGTGGAGTACGCGCCGGAGGTGGCCGCCGCGATGCACCGGCGCAGGGTCGCGGCGCTGGACGCCCGGCACCGGGCGAGCGTGGTCGGCTCGGTCGTGGACTCGGTGGAGGACACGGTGACCCGGCTGACCATGCGCGGTCTGCTGGACCTGGACGACTACGAGCGCCGGACGCTGGTGAAGGACCTGACGGTGGCGTTCTGCGCGGGTCGGGGGGACACCGGGGCCTGAAGGACGTGGCACCGGCGGGGCCCGGCAGCGGAGAAACAGCCTCCGTGATTGGTATGGACATGTTCAACTAACGTCCCTACGCTGAGACTTGGTCTAGACCTGCACCCCCTGACAACCCCCACACTCCAGGAGCGGCAGCATGCGTAAACGGACCAAGCTGTACGCGGCCGCGGTGGGACTGGCCACGACCGGAGCGCTCATGCTCTCCTCCGGCGGCGCCAGCGGCCACGGCTACACCGACCTGCCGGTCAGCAGGCAGAAGCTCTGCCAGAACGGCGGCGTCTCCAACTGCGGCGCCATCCAGTGGGAGCCGCAGAGCGTCGAGGGCCCCAAGGGCTTCCCGTCGGCCGGACCCGCCGACGGCAAGCTCTGTTCGGCCGGCAACGCGTCCTTCGCCCCCCTCGACGCACCGCGCACCCCGTCCGGCGGCGCCTGGCCCACCACCCGGGTGACCGGCGGCCAGGAGTACGCCTTCCGGTGGCAGTTCACGGCCATGCACGCCACCACGGACTTCAAGTACTACGTGACCAAGCCGGGCTGGAACCAGAACCACAACCTGTCCCGGTCCGACCTCAACCTCACCCCGTTCCTGACCGTCCCCTACAACGGCCAGCGCCCGCCGCAGACCCTGTCGCACAGCGGCCGGCTGCCCACCGGGCTCAGCGGCCACCACGTGATCCTCGCGGTGTGGACGGTCCATGACACGGGCAACGCGTTCTACGCCTGCTCGGACGTGACCTTCTAGGCCGGTCAGGCTTCGGCCCGGCAAGGATCCAGGCACGTCAAAGGGCCTCTCGCTCCCACGAGAGGCCCTTCTCGGTGCGCCGCCAGGGACTCGAACCCCGGACCCGCTGATTAAGAGTCAGCTGCTCTAACCAACTGAGCTAGCGGCGCATGACTCCCGCCGTCCGCTTTCGCGGTCGGCGACGAAGAAAATAGTACCTGGTTCCCGAGGGTGCTCCGGACCACCGCCGGGCGGAACGCGGTGGCGCTCCGCCGCCGTCGCGCGCCGCCCGCCGGCCGGGCGAGTGCCGACGTGTCAGGCGGCCCAGGGCCCGGACCACGCGGCCGCTCGTCCCCGGGGTCCAGCGTGTCGTCGACGTCACCGTCGGGCATTCCCGCTCCCTTGTGCGCCCGTGGAGCGACCGTGCGCCTGTTGCCCGGCCGGGCGGGAGATCGTTCGGCGGGGTGAGAGGCGCATGGGCGAGGGCGCGTGCGCAGTGAGACGAGCACCAAGGCGAGACCCATGACGACTGGCAGTTCCGACAACGGTTCCACGACCCCTTCCGGGCCCTCGGCGCAGCCGCCCCAAGGGCGGCGCTGGTGGAACGGCCCGACCTCCGTGACCCTCGCCGTGGCGGTCGTCGGCGCCGTGGCGGCCGCCCTTCTCACTCCGCTCGGCGAGCACGTCATGAACGCGGTCCTCGACGAGCCCACCTGCCCGGGTGAGGCCTGCGAGGGGAAGAACCCCGGCCGCCAGGGCTGCGACGACGGCGCCGCCACCTTCAAGCCGCCCGCCGGCAACCCCGCCGAACTCTCGATCCGCTACAGCAAGGAGTGCCAGGCGGTGTGGGGGAAGATCGAGCACGGAGCCAAGGGGGACCTGGTCACGGTCGAGGCCGTCGGAGGCGCCGTGCGCGCCGCCGAGATCAAGTACGACGACGACACCTACACCCCCATGGTGCGCGTGGGCGACGGCGAGTTCGAGGTCATCGTGTGCGCGGTCCCCAAGGCCGGCGGCGAGAGCACGTACGAGCACTACTGCATCCACGGGTCCGAGGTGACCGCATGGCGGTGACGGACGGGCCGCCGCTCAGATCGCCAGCGACAGCAGCACCGGGGCGGCGTTGCGGTTGAGGGTGTCGGCGGCCCGGCGCAGCCGGTGGGCGTGCTCCAAGGGCAGGGACAGCGCCAGGCATCCGGCCGTGGATCCGGCGGTGAGCGGGACGGCCGCGCAGACCGTGCCGACCGCGTACTCCTGGAGGTCGAGCACCGGAACCGTCGGCGGCTGCGCGGCGAGCTTCGACAGCAGCACTCGGTCGCTGGTGATGGTCCGGGAGGTGAGCCGGGCCGGGCGGTGCCGGGACAGGTGGTCGCGCCGGCCGTCGTGGTCAAGCTGGGTGAGCAGGCTCTTGCCGACCGCCGTGGCGTGCGCCGAGTAGCGGAAGTCCACCCACTCGTTGACCTTCGGGGTGGCCGGGGAGTCGGCGTACTGGGTGAGGCTGACCTCGCCGTCGACGTACCGGCTGAGGTAGACGGCGGCGCCCACGGAGTCGCGCAGCCGGTCGAGGGTGCGCTGGAGGGTGTCCCGCAGCGCCTGCCGGTGTCCGTCGGCGGAGCCGAGCCGGACGAAGGCCGCCCCGGTGACGTAGCCGCCGTCGGCGATCTGCTCGACGTAGGCCTCGCGGCGCAGCATGCGCAGGAGGGTGGTCAGCCGCTCCGTGGCGATGCCGGTGTCGCGGGCCAGTTCAATCTCGTTGATTCCTGTGCTGCGCCGCGCCACCGTCTCCAGGACGCGCAGTGCGTCCTGGACCGAGTGGTACGACGCGGTCGGCTCGTGCCTCAGCGCCACGGTTTCCCCCTGCGCTCGCTCGTAGGGCCGCAATCCGGTCAACGAATCCCCTCCACGATAGCCGTCAACGGCTTTGTGGAAGGCGGGGGTTGACAAGATTGCGGCCCTCTGAACTGCGGCACCGACCCTCTGGCATATGCCAGTGGTATGACCCAGGGCGTGGACCTCGGGTGATGCGCCGGGCGCGCTCCGTGACTACAGGACCGCGCTCAGGAATTCCCGCGTCCGGTCGTGCTCCGGCTCGTTGAAGATCTTCTCCGGCGAGCCCGCCTCGATGACCCGGCCCGAGTCGAACATCAGTACCTGGTCCGAGATGTCCCGCGCGAAGTTCATCTCGTGGGTCACGCAGAGCATGGTGATGTCGGTCGAGCGGGCGATGTCCCGCAGCACGTCCAGCACGCCGGCCACCAGCTCCGGGTCCAGGGCCGAGGTGACCTCGTCCAGCAGCAGCACCTGCGGGCGCATCGCCAGCGCCCGGGCGATCGCCACCCGCTGCTGCTGGCCGCCGGAGAGCTGGGCCGGGTGCTTGTCGAGGTGGTCGGTCAGCCCGACCATCTCCAGCAGCTCCCGCGCCCGCTCCTCGGCCGCGTCCTTGGACATGCCGAGCACGGTGACCGGGGCCTCGGTGATGTTCCGCAGCACGGTCATGTTCGGGAACAGGTTGAACTGCTGGAAGACCATGCCGATCTTCTTGCGGACCTCGCGGACCTGCTTCTCCGGCGCCGGGAACAGCTGCTGCCCGTCGACGGTGATCACGCCCTCGTCGGGCTTCAGCAGCGTCATCAGCAGCCGCAGGATCGTGGTCTTGCCGGACCCGGACGGGCCGATCAGCGTCACGTGCTTGCCGGCGTCGACCGAGAAGTCCAGGTTGTCCAGGACCGTGTGGTCGCCGAACCGCTTCGTGACCCGCTCCAGCCGGATCAGCTCACCCGTCGCGCGCGGGGTCTCGGGCTTGTCTTCGAACGGGGCATGGGTGTCAGTGGACAAGGCGTCGCTCCAGGGCTCGCAGGGCAAGGGAGGCCAGGTAGGAGATGACGATGAAGGCCACGCCGATCACCGTCAGGGGCTCGGTGAACTGGAAGTTCTGCTGGGCGAACAGCCGTGCCTGGCCGAGCATCTCCAGCACGGTGATGGCCATCAGCAGCGGGGTGTCCTTCAGCATCGAGATGACGTAGTTGCCGAGCGCGGGCACCACGCGGCGCACGGCCTGCGGCAGGATCACCACCGTCCACGTCCGGCGCAGCGGCAGGTTCAGCGCCGTCGCCGCCTCCCACTGGCCCACCGGCACGGCCTCGATACCGGCGCGGTAGACCTGCATCGTGTACGTCGAGTAGTGCAGCCCGATGGCGAAGACGCCGGTGGTCAGCGCCGAGAAGGTGATCCCCCACTCGGGCAGCACGTAGAAGAGGAAGAACAGCTGCACCAGCAGCGGGGTGTTGCGGATGAACTCCGTGACGCCGCCGACCGGCCAGGTCACCCAGCGCGTCGGCGCCCGCATCAGCAGCGCCCACACCAGGCCCAGCGCGAAGGAGATCAGCGAACCGAACACCAGGATCTGCAGGGTGACCCACAGACCGTCCCAGAAGTACGGCATGAAGTCGGCGACCGCGCCCCAGTCCCACGTCACGAGACACCACTTCCCTCAGGCACGCGCCCGGCGGCGGTGACCTTCTTCCGCGGCGCCTTGCCGACGCCCGCCTTCAGCTTCTTCTCCAGCCCGCGCATCGACCGGGTGAGCAGGAAGGCGATGACGAAGTAGATGAGCAGGATGTACGTGTAGATCTCCGCGCTCTCCTGCAGCGCCAGGCGCACCAGGTTGGCGCTGAACGCCAGGTCGCCCATGCCCATGACCGACACCAGGGCGGTGCCCTTGAGCAGCTCGACCAGCAGGTTGGAGAACGGCGGGATCATCTCCGGCACCGCCTGCGGCAGCAGGATGAGCTTCATCCGCTGCCAGGGCGTGAAGCTGAGGGCGATGCCGCCCTCGCGCTGGGCCGGGTCGACCGCGGCGAGCGCGCCGCGCACGATCTCCGAGCCGTACGCCCCGTAGGTCAGGCCGAGCGCCAGGGTGCCCGCCCACAGCGGCACGAGCTGCCAGCCGAAGGCCGGGGGCAGCACGAAGAACACCCAGAAGATCATCACCAGTGCGGAGGTGCCGCGGAACACCTCGGTGTAGAAGCCCGCGAGGAAGCGGACGATCCACAGCCGGTGGGTGCGGGCGACGCCGACCACGAACGACACCGCGGTGGCGAGCAGTCCGCTGAGCACGAGCAGCTGGATCGTGACCCAGACGCCCTCGAGTACGCGTTCCCAGAGTCCGGAAGTCATCCGCCGCAGAGCTCCTTCGCGGTCAGATCGGTCATCTCGTCCTCGGTGAACCCGAACGGCTTGAGGATCCGCAGCAGCTCGCCGCTCTTCTTGAGCTTCGCCAGCTCCACGTTGAAGGCGTCCCGCAGCTTGGTCTCGGTCGGGCGGAACGCGAACGCGCCGCCGTCCACGTGCGGCTTGCCGCCGACGAGGGGCTTGAACGGCTCGGTCGCCTCGGCCTTGTTCGACTTCTTGACCACCTCGCGGGTGGTGAGGGCGGTACCGGCGAAGACGTCGACACGTCCGGCCTCGACGGCGTTCAGGCCGGCCACCTGATCGGGGACGATCAGGATGTCGCTCTCCTTGTAGCCGGCCTCCACGGCGTACGCGATCTCCGCGTAACCGGTGCCGGTGGCGAACTTCGCCTTCTTCTTCACGACGTCCTGGTAGGTGCGCAGCCCCAGAGGGTTGCCCTTGCGGACGATGAACGAGTCGAGCATCTGGTAGTCGGGGTCGGAGAAGATGACCTGCTCACAGCGCTCGGGGTTCACGTACATGCCCGCGGCCACGACGTCGAACTGCTGGGAGTTCAGCCCGGGTATGAGCGAGCCGAACTCGGTGGGCACGGGCTGCACCCGGTCCACCCCCAGCCGTTTGAAGATGACCTCGGCCAGCTCGGGCGCCTCGCCGGTCAGCTCACCGTCCTTGTCGATGTAGCCGAACGGGATCTCGCCGGCGATGCCCAGCCGGACCACGCCCGCCGCCCTGAGCCGCTCGAGCAGGTCGCCGCCGTCCGTCGTGGACGCCGTCGGAACCCGCGAGCACCCCGCCGCGCCCAGCGCGCCGAGCGCCGCGACCCCCGCGAGCAGCGACCGACGCGAGGGCCCGGAGGTCCCTGTGATTCGTCTCAGTGGTTGAAGTGGTGGAGCCATGGCGGCGCGGCTACCCGAACCGATGCGAGTTATTCCGGCCAGTTTCGGCCCCGTCCGGCGGTGGGGCGGTCTTGACCGGCACGGGACCATGGAGTGCATGGCCGACCGATTCCTCGAGATCTCCCTGGTCAAGCGTGAGGTGACCGGCATCGCGCGGCTGCTCGACGACCGCGCCCCGATCACCTGCGGAGCCGTCTGGAAATCTCTCCCGCTGTCCGGCGACGTCTACCACGCCAAGTACGCGCGCAACGAGGTCTACGCCCTCTTCCCGCCCTTCGCGGACCGGGAGCCACCCCTGGAAAACCCCACGGTCACCCCCATTCCGGGTGACCTGTGCTATTTCACCTTCTCCGGCGCCGAGTTGGGCACCACGTCCTACGGCTACGACCGCGAGGTCCGCCCCGGCTCCACCGTGGTGGACCTCGCGCTCTTCTACGAACGGAACAACCTGCTGCTCAACGGCGACGTCGGCTGGGTCCCCGGCATCGTCTGGGGGCAGGTGGTGGAGGGCCTGGACGCCCTGGCCGACGCCTGCAACGACCTGTGGCGCACCGGCGCCGCGGGGGAGAGGCTCAGCTTCCGGAGAGCGTAACCCCCGCCTCGTCCAGCGCGTGCGCCGCCCGCAGCACCAGGTCGTCCCGGTGCCGCGCGGCCACCAGCTGCAGCCCGACCGGCAGCCCGTCCGCCAGACCCACCGGCACACTGGCGGCGGGCTGCTGCGTCATGTTGAACGGATACGTGAACGGCGTCCACCCCGTCCAGCGCCGGTGCCCGGACCCGCGCGGCACCTCCGCTCCCGCCTCGAACGCCGTGACCGGCAGCGTCGGCGTGACCAGCAGGTCGTAGGTGTCGTGGAAGCGGCCCATCCGCCGGCCCAGGTCCATCCGCACGTCCACCGCGGCCAGATAGTCCAGAGCCGACAGCCGGCTCCCCTCGCGGACGATCTCCCGCAGCCCCGGGTCGAGCCGTTCCCGCTGCTCCCGGCCCAGGGCCTGCGTCACCCGCGCCGCGCCCGCGAACCACAGGGTGTGGAAGGCCTCCACCGGGTCGGCCAGGTCCGGGTCGGTCTCCTCGACGTACGCGCCGAGCCCCGCCAGCCGCTCCACCGCCCGCCGCACCACGGCCGCGACACCCGGGTCCACCCGCACCTGTCCGCCCAGCGACGGCGAGAACGCCACCCGCAGCCCGCGCACCCCGCCGCCCAGCGCCTCCGGGAACGATCCCGGGCCCGGCGGAAGCGCCGACCAGTCACGGGAGTCCGGCGCGGCGATCGCGTCGAGCAGCAGCGCCGCGTCCGCCGCGGTCCGGGTCATCGGACCGACGTGCGCCAGCGTCCCGAACGCGCTCGCCGGATACAGCGGCACCCTCCCGTACGTCGGCTTCAGCGCGAAGATCCCGCAGAACGCCGCCGGGATGCGCACGCTGCCCCCGCCGTCCGTGCCCAGCGCCAGCGGCCCCGCGCCCAGCGCCACGGCCGCCGCCGCGCCCCCGCTGGACCCGCCCGCCGTACGCGACGGGTCGTGCGGGTTGCGGGTGATCCCGCTGAGCGGGGAGTCCGTCACGCCCTTCCAGCCGAACTCGGGCGTCGTCGTCTTCCCGAGGAACACCGCGCCCCGCTCCCTCAGCCGCGCCACCGACGGCGCGTCCTCGTCCCACCGCCCCGCCGGGTCGACGGTCCGGGACCCCTTCAGGGTCGGCGCGCCGCGCAGCAGCAGGATGTCCTTCACCGTGACCGGCACCCCGTCCAGCGGCCCGAGCTGCTCGCCCCGCCGCCACCGCGCCTCGGAGGCGGCCGCCCGCTCCAGCGCCTCCTCGGCGAGCAGCCGCACGAACGCGTTCACCTCGGGCTGGATCTCCTCGGCCCGGCGCAGCGCGGCGCGGGTCACCTCCACGGGGCCGAACTCGCCCTTGCGGTAGCCGTCGACGAGCCGGGTCGCGGTCAGTTCGGTGAGCTCGGACATCCACACTCCCTGGGAAGACGTCAGTGACCCGGTACATACCCGCGTCGCTTGTCCACCACGTTCACCAGCGGCCGGCCCGCCTCCCACAGCTCGTACAACTCCACGAACTGCGCCGCCAGTTCGTCCCGCCAGCCGACCGTGTCCCCGCTCATGTGCGGCGAGAGGACCACGCCCTCCAGCTCCCACAGCGGGCTGCCGGCGGCCAGTGGCTCGGCCGTGAACACGTCCAGCGCCGCCCCCGCGATCCACCGGTCGCGCACCGCCCGCACCAGCGCCTCCTCCACCACCAGCTCGCCCCGGCCCACGTTGACGAAGTGCGCCGACGGCTGCATCAGCCCGAACCGGCGGGCGTCGAACATCCCCCGCGTCTCCTCGGTCAGCGGCGCCGCGGCCACCACCCAGTCCGCGCGCGCCAGCAGCCGGTCCAGGTCCTCAGGGCCGTGCACCCCGGCCCGCGCGGCACGCCCCACCAGCGCGGTCCGCACACCGAGCGCCTTCAGCGTGCCGGCCACCGCCCGGCCGATCGGCCCGGACCCCACCACGCACGCCCGCGTCCCCGCCACCCGGCGCGTCTCCCGGTGCAGCCAGGTCCGCTCCCGCTGGAGCCGCAGCGTCCGCGGCAGGTCCTTGGCGAACGCGAGGACGAGACCGGCGACGTACTCGGCGATCGGACCGTCGAAGACACCGCGCGCGTTGGTCACCACCGTGTCGGACGCGGCGAGTTCGGGACAGAGCAGATGGTCAACCCCGGCGCTCGCCGTGTGCACCCAGCGCGGCCGGGGACCCTCGCCCGGCCACGCCCGGCGCACCGCGTGCGAGGTGAAGTCCCACACCAGCAGCACGTCCGCGTGCGGCAGCCGCTCGGCGAGCGTCGACTCGTCCGCGTGCTCGATCCGCACCCGGCCGGTGAGCCCGCCGAGACGGGGGAGCGGTTCGGCGTCCAGGACAAGCAGCGTGGGCCTGGTCATGGGCCTCGTCTCCAGGTGGCTCGGATGCGGTGCGGCGGCCCCGGCGAAGGCCGGTGACGACGAGTTAACCGGGTGTTGACCGGGGGGTGACCCGGGTGGATTGACCGCGCCCCTACCCGAACCTACCGTCGTCGACACGGGTCTTTCCGCGTTCCTTCGTGTGCTCGTCTCCCAGCGTGAGGCCGGTGCCTGGCATGGACGTCTCCCTTCTCGGCGGCCCGAGCCCGCAGCGCGGGGTCGGGGTGGTGGCACCCTTCGACTTCGCGCTGGACCGGGAGCTGTGGCGCTGGATCCCGGACGGCGTCTCCCTGCACGTCACGCGTACCCCGTACGTGCCCGTCGAGGTCAGTCTCGATCTGGCCAGGCTGGTCAGCGAGCACGAGACGCTGGGCGACGCGGTCCGCACCCTCACCGCTGTCGCCCCCGAGGTCGTCGCCTACGCCTGCACCTCCGGCAGCTTCGTCGGCGGGATCGTCGGCGAACGCGCCATGTGCGAGGCGATGAGCCGGGCCGGGGCGGTCCCCGCGATCACCACCTCGGGCGCGCTCCTCGAAGCCCTCGTCGAGCTGGACGTCCGCCGGGTCGCGCTCGTCACCCCGTACACGGTCTCGGTCACCCGGGCGCTGGAGACCTACGTGGCGCGGGCGGGCGTCACCGTCACCGGCTGCGCGTACATGGGGCTGACCCGGCACATCTGGAAGGTCACCTACCGCGAGGTGGTGGACATGGCCCGGCAGGCGGTCCGCGACCGGCCCGGCACGGCCGACGCGCTGTTCCTCTCCTGCACCAACCTGCCGACGTACGAGGTGATCCCCCAGCTGGAGGCAGAACTGCGCATACCGGTCATCTCGGCCAACCAGGTGACCATGTGGGCGGCGCTGCGCCGATTGGGTACCCGGGCGGTGGGACCGTATCAGGCGCTGATCGACGCGTCCGCACGCCCCGGGACCGTCACGCCGGGCCAGGCGCCGACCGTACTGCCCGGCCAGGCGGCGCCAGGACCGGTGCTGCCGGACGCACCCGGAGAGAAGCAGCAGGAAGGCTGGACATGACCGCACTGGGATTCCTCTACCCCGGCCACTCCGCGGAGGACGAGTATCCGCGCATCGAGCTCTTGCTGGGCGGCGACATCCGCGTGGACCTGGTGCACACGGACATCGGCGAGGACGCGCACCGGGTGGACGCGCTGCGCGAGATGGGCTCGCCCGAGCGGTTGGCGGCCGGCCTGGAGGAACTGCGCCTGGCCGGCGCCGAGGCCGTGGTGTGGGCGTGCACCAGCGGCAGCTTCGTGCTCGGCTGGGACGGCGCCCGCGACCAGGTGCGCCGGCTCGCCCTCGCCGCGGGCATGCCCGCCTCCTCCACCTCTTTCGCCTTCGTCAACGCGATGCGCGAGATCGGGGTGCGCAGGGTCGCCGTCGGCGCGACCTACCCCGAGGACGTCGCGAAGCTGTTCGCGGACTTCCTGCGGGCCGGGGGAGCGGAAGTCACCGGGGTGCACAGCTCGGGCATCGTCACGGCCGCCGAGGTCGGCACCTGGGGCGAACGGGAGCTGTTCGCGCTGGCCCGCGCCGCCGACACCGCCGACGCGGAGGCGCTGCTCCTGCCGGACACCGCCCTGCACACCGTCGCCCACATCCCCGCCCTGGAGAAGGAGCTGGGCAAGCCGGTCCTCACCGCCAACCAGGTCTCCGTCTGGGAGTGCCTGCGCCTCACCGACCGCCGCGTCAACGCGCCCCGACTGGGCGCCCTCTTCACCCGGGAGCCGGTCGTCCAGGTGTGACGCGTCCGCAGGCCCCTGCAGGGATCTGCAGGGATGAGCAGGGACGTGAGGAACGCCACCGACATCGACGTACGCCCTTCCACGCGCCCGGAGCGCGTCCCGTCGCCGTCTTTGTGCGCCCCGCGAGCTGGGTAGTCACCGGTCGGCGCGCCCGCACGGCCGGGGCCGGCCGGTCCCCGCGGGCCGGACGCCCTCTTGCGGGGGCGCGGGACAATGGACGGTGGCCCTCCGGTACCCGGGGGCCACCGCGACGTACGAAGGAGAAGTCATGGCGGAGCACACGCCGCGCCCGGACCAGCCGCGGCTACGCCCCGCGCCCCTGCTGTTCGAGCCCGCGCAGGCGGCCTCGGACCCCGAGCACTTCTTCGACCTGGAGTCGATCGAGGATCCGCGCGCGCTGCTCGAGCGGGCCACGGAGCTGACGCTCGCGTTCCGGGCCGCCGCGGACCGGGCGACGGAGTTCCAGGCGATGGCGGCGGCCCAGCTCGCCGACCCCCGGCGCTTCGACCGGCTGTCGACGGCGGACATCGCCGAGCGCGCCGAGTGGACCGAGGACTACGCGAAGAAGATGGTCGAGTTCGGCCGCGACCTGATGCGCGGCGGCGAGGGCCCGGGGCACGCCGACCCTGTGTGAGCCGCGCCGGCCCCTCCTGGCCTTCTGGTCGGCCTCCTGGGCCGTCGAACGCGTGCGGCATATGCCGGGCGGCAGGGTACGCGCCCGGCCGGCCTTTCGTCCCGGATTTCGGCAACTCTGCGGAAGCGTTCCCTCACGGCCCGTAGAAATATCTGTATGAGCAGCGCACCGAATGTCTCCGACGTCAGCGGTGTCACCCCGGACGGAGCCGCCTGGCTCGCCTCGGCCTCCGGCGCCGTCCGCTCCTTCGGCTGCGAGCGGCCGGACGCCCCGGTGGTCCTGCCCTGCGGCGTCGTCTTCGACGTGGTGAGCGTGCCCGCGATCTTCGGGCGCCGGATGCTGGACCGCCTGTGGAAGGAGGGGCCGGGCTCGGGCCCCGTCGCGGAGTACCGGGGCAGGATGCTGCTGTTCGGCGCCGTGGGCACGGCCCAGCGGCTGCCCGCCCTGCTGAGGTGGGAGGAGTGGGGCGCCCACGGCAGCCGCACGGACGGTGTCCCGCCCCTGCTGTGCCACGGCGCCGGCGACGCGGTGACCGTCCCCGCCCCGTCCGGGCCCGCCCGCTCCGACACGGGCTCCCCGGCCCGCTGGCTGGTCGCCCCCGACAGCCGCAGCCCCTGGCTGCCGGGCCCGGAGGTCCTGCTCTGGGCGGCGGTACGGGCGGCCAGGACGGCGGTGCGGATATCGATTTTTCCTCCCGCCGATCGTGGTGCTAATGTCTACGACGTCAGCAGGCGCCGCTAGCTCAGTTGGTTAGAGCAGCTGACTCTTAATCAGCGGGTCCGGGGTTCGAGTCCCTGGCGGCGCACAGACACGAAAAGCCCCTCGCGGAAGCGAGGGGCTTTTTCGCGTCTGCGCGACCTGCGGCCCCGCGGCGCGCTCCGGGCCCGCGGAGCCTCGCGGCGCGTGATCCCGGGGTGGGCGCCTGCACCGCCGTGATCGCCGGGCCATGCCCTCCGTGCCGGCTGCCGGCTGGAACAGGCGCCGCCGCCCAGGCGGAGTGTGCCTCAGGACGCCCGGGCCGCCCGCTCACCCGTGGTGATCTTGACCGTCCAGGCGCCGGACGGCGTGCGGCCCTCCACGTCGACGCGGACGGACTCGCCCGGGACCGTGAAGCTCTCGCCCAGGGCGACCGGGGCGTCCGCCAGCGGCGGATAGACCGAGTCCTCCCAGCACGCCTCGGTGCGCGGGTGGGCGTCGATCACCTCGACGGGGCCGCGGCCCGAGCGGGTGCCGCTGGACACCCGGTAGACCAGCACCCCCGGCCGGCAGGCCGCGCGGTCGTTGCCGACCGGGCTGCGCACCTCGAAGGCCAGGGCGGTGTCCGTGCCCGTGCGCACCACCGCCAGCTTGGTGCCGCGCCCCAGACCGAACGACGGCGCCCCGGCCGCGCCCGTCACCGGCGTACCCGGCGCCGCCTCCAGTGGCTCCAGCGTCAGCCGCACCGGACCGCCCTCCTGCACGCAGCGCACCTGCCGCGGCTCCAGCCAGCCCAGCTTCCATTTGTGCCAGCCGAACAGATCCGGGGCGAGAGCGAACTGGCTGCCCATCAGGTCCCAGTCCCCGACATGGGTGTCCCAGTCGCCCTTGCCGTCCACCGGCCGGTGGTACAGATCCGGCAGGTCGAAGACGTGCCCCGTCTCGTGCGCCAGCACCAGCCGGTCCGGTGGATGGTTCTCGAACACGGTGACCACCCGCCGGATGTCGGCGCCGTCCGCCCGCATCGGACGGTCCAGGTTCACCACCTTCGTGGCGTCGGAGTCCACCCCCGGCGCGTCCGGATCGGCGACGAAGTACACGATGTCGTAGCGCGAGTAGTCGACGTGCGGATCGGACGCGGCGAGCGCGTCCCGCAGGTAGGCCGCCCGGTGCGCCACCGTCCAGTCGCGCTGTATGGCGTACGACGTCGAGGGGCGCGGCATGCGGATCCACCGCTTCACCGGGTGCGCCCGCAGGCTGAACTTCCCGTACGAGGTCTGCTCGAAGAAGCGGCTCGTCATCGGGAAGTGGTCGGCGGCCAGTTCGTCCGGCGAGGTCAGCGGGCGCGAGTCGGGGAACGACAGGAAGACCATGACCGCGTCCAGCCGGCTGGAGGGGCGCGGATAGGCCGCGTTCCAGGTGTCCAGGCCCTCCGAGTGGTGGGCGTCGGTGCGGGTCAGCACGCACGGCTCCGCCGAGAACGGCTCGGGAGCCGACGGCACGCTCACCATGGACGTCGCCGCGAGCGCCGACATCGTCGTGCACATCGCCGCCGTGGTCCGCAGCCGGGGCCGGACACCCGAACGGCCGATCCTCCGCCGCAGTGCCTCACGACCGAGTCCTCTCGGGGTGAGCTGAGGCGGCACAAGGACCTCCGGGAGACGGTTCGCGGGACACCGCACCCAGAGTGAGATGATTTGTCGTACTACGGCCTGTTCAACTGCACCGGTCGGGTGAGAACAGCGGCGAAACGGGCGGGACCGCGCGCACCCCGCACCGCCCGCACTCACGGAACGTCACAACTGGTCGGAGCCTCGCAGAAGCCGTTCGCCCCCACGCAGAAACGATCTGGCAGAGATGCGGAACCGGCCCGGAGGCCGGACAGTGGCTGGAAGGGCCCGACGCGGGCCTCTATGATCGGCACACTTTCCGGATGCGGAAGGTGTTTTCCTGCCCGACAGCGAGCGAGTGCACTGCGGGAGCGAGTGGTGAGCGGAACGTCCGAAGGGCCGACGCCCGCGACTGAGCTCAACCGGCCGGTCGTCACGGAGAGTGAGATCCTGGCGGCTTCCGGTGCGGAGTCCTCCGAGCCTGTGGAGGCCGTCGAGCCTGTGGAGTCTGCCGAGTCGCTGGAGCCCGTCGAGCCACTGGAGCCGGCCGGCTCCGCCGAGCTCGCCGCCCCGCACTCGCCCGCGCCCCCGTCTTACCGCTCCGTCTTCACCGCCGCCCCGCTCGCCATGGCCGTCGTCGACCGCGAGGGCCTGGTCACCGGCGCCAACGCCGCCTTCGCCGACCTGCTGGGCCGCGACCAGGACAGCCTCGCCGGCGCCGTCGCCGCCGACCTGGTCGACCTCGCCTCCGACGCCCGCACCTGGCACGCCTACCGCGAACTCCTGCGCGGCCGCCGCGCCCGGCTGCGCTGCACCCGACGGCTGAAGCACCCCGAGGGGCACGCCCTGTGGGTGCGGGTCACGGTCGCCCCGCTGCCCCCCGACGACGGCGGCGTCCTCGTGTCCGTCGCCGACATCAGCGACCACCGCGCCCTCCAGGCCCGGCTGCGCCATCTCCGTATGCACGACCCGGTGACCCGGCTGCCCAACCGCACCCTGTTCTTCGAACGGCTGACCACCGCCCTGGAGGCGGAGTCGTACGCGGAGAGCGGCACCGGCCGGATCGGCGTCTGCTACCTCGACCTGGACGGCTTCAAGGCCGTCAACGACACCCTCGGCCATCGCGTCGGCGACCAGCTGCTCGCCGCGGTCGCCGACCGGCTCACCCGGTGCGCGCAGGACGCGGGCCGGGCCCGGGCCGGGATTCCGCTGGTCGCGCGGCTCGGCGGCGACGAGTTCGCCCTGCTGGTGGAGGACTCCACCGGCACCGAACAGCTCGCCGACCTCGCCGAGTCGCTGCTCGACGCGATCCAGGAGCCGTTCGACGTGTCCGGCCGCCGTCTGAAGGTGTCCGCCTCCATCGGCGTGGTCGAGCGGCACGCGGCGGGGACCACCCCCACCGCGCTGATGCAGGCCGCCGACACCACGCTGTACTGGGCGAAGGCCGACGGAAAGGCCCGCTGGACGCTGTTCGACCCCGAGCGCAACGCGTCCCGGGTCACCCGGCAGGCCCTCGCCTCCTCCCTCCGCCCGGCCATCGACCGCGGCGAGTTCGCCCTGGAGTACCAGCCGCTGGTCGGCATGGACGACGACCGCGTGCACGGCGTGGAGGCGCTGATCCGCTGGCACCACCCCCGCTTCGGCACGCTCACGCCGAATCGGTTCATCTCCCTTGCGGAGGAGGACGGTTCGATCGTGCCGCTCGGCCGCTGGGTACTGCGCACCGCCTGCCGGCAGGCGCGCGACTGGCAGACGCGGTACCCGGACGAACCGCCGATCTTCGTCAGCGTGAACGTGGCGGTCCGTCAGGTCTGGGACTCCGACCTGGTCGCGGACGTCGCCGACACCCTGGAGGAGACCGGGCTGCCCCCGCATCTGCTCCAGCTGGAGCTGACCGAGTCCGCGGTCATGGGCTCCTCGGGCCGCCCCCTGCAGGCGCTCAAAGCTCTCAGCGACATGGGCGTGCGCATCGCCATCGACGACTTCGGCACCGGCTACTCCAACCTCGCCTACCTCAGCAGGCTGCCGGTGTCGGTGCTGAAGCTCGACGGCTCCTTCGTCCGCGGCTTCCAGATCGAGGACCGCGCCGCCAAGGGCAGCCCGGCGGACGAGGTCATCGTCGAGGCGATGGTCCAACTCGCCCACCGGCTGGGGCTGACCGTCACCGCGGAGTGCGTGGAGACCTCCGCGCAGGCCACCCGGCTGCGCCGGATCGGCTGCGACACCGGGCAGGGCTGGCTGTACTCACGGCCCGTCCCGCCCGACCGCATCTCCGAGCTCCTCGGCACTCCCGGCGTTCAGGCGGGCGTCGGCAACCCGTAGGCGTCCGCGATCAGTTCGTACGACCGCACCCGGACGTCACCGCCGTGGGCGTTGGCGGTGAGCATCAGCTCGTCGGCGCCGGTGCGCTTCTGCAGGTCGTCCAGGCCGGCCCGGACCTCGTCCGCCGTGCCGTGGATGACGTTGGCGTTCCAGGACTCCACGAACTCCCGCTCCATCGGGCTGAAGTCGTACGCCTCCGCCTCCTCCGGCGTGGGCACGAGCCCCGGGCGTCCGGTGCGCAGCCGCACCATGTTCAGCGCGGCGGCCAGCACCTGGCGGCGCGCCTCCTTCTCGTCGTTGGCGGCGAGCGCGGCGACCCCGATCAGCGCGTAGGGCGCGTCGAGCACCTCGCTCGGCCGGAAGCTCTCCCGGTACAGGTCGAGCGCCGGGACCGTGTTCTGCGCGGAGAAGTGGTGGGCGAAGGCGAACGGCAGACCGAGCATGCCGGCCAGCCGGGCGCTGAACCCGGAGGAGCCGAGCAGCCACACCGGCGGCCGGTGCGGGGACTGCACCCCGCCGGGCGAGGTGGCCTGCACCGGTCCGGGCACGGCGTGGATCCGCCGGTACGGGTGCCCGTCGGGGAAGTCGTCGTCCAGGAACCGGGTCAGCTCGGCGAGCTGCTGCGGGAAGTCGTCGGCGCCCTCGTTCAGCCGGTCGGTGCGGCGCAGGGCGGCGGCGGTGGCGCCGTCGGTGCCGGGCGCCCGCCCGAGCCCGAGGTCGATCCGCCCCGGCGCCATGGCCTCCAGCGTGCCGAACTGCTCGGCGATCACGAGGGGCGCGTGGTTGGGCAGCATCACACCGCCCGACCCGAGCCGGATCCGCTCCGTGTACGCGGCCAGGTGCGCGAGGATCACCGCAGGCGAGGAGGAGGCCACGCCCGGCATGGAGTGGTGCTCGGCCACCCAGTACCGGTGGAACCCGCGCGCCTCGGCGAGCTTCGCCAGCTCCACACTGGTCCGCAACGCGTCGGACGCGGTCCGCCCGGCCCCCACGGTCACCAGATCCAGCACGGAGAGGGGCACGGGGGCGGTGCCGTGTGTCGTGCCCCTGATCTCGTCGCCTGCGGTCACGTGGGTGCCTCCTGTCGAACGTCCTCGCACTCGGTGCATGTGCGGTGGGAGGAACAGGGGGTGGTCCCCGGTTATTCCCGCGGGCCTGCTCGCCCGTCGGCTCAACACCCCGTGCCGCGGGGTGCCTCCGGGGCACACCACGTGACTCTCCGTGGCGGACCAGTCACAGTTAGTCACGAAGTCGCGCTCTCGCGCTCCGGGCCCCATTCCTGGGACTCCGCGGACCGTGCACTGACGGCAGCGTCGTCATCGCCGCAGCTTGGCTCAGGACGAAACGCGCCCGGTCCTGACATCCAGGACGCTTCTCAGGGTTGCCACGCCACCCTGTGCTCCGCCAGATGCGACAGCACCGCGTGGTTCGCCTCCCAGCCGTCCGGGAACTTCACCAGGGTTCCCAGCTGGACCGGTTCCGTGGACGGGTAGTCGTCCAGGAGGTCCGTCACGCCCTCGCGGCAGACCACGATGCACGCGTGGCGGTGCCGGGAGGCCAGGACGCAGAGGCGGCCCGTCTCCAGGTGGAACGCCGTGGCGTCCGGGCGGCCGGACAACGGGTGGAGGACGACCGTGACGTCGTACTCGCGGCCCTGGAGGCGGTTCGCCGTGTCGACCGTCACGTCGCTCACACCCAGGTCCGCCAGCGCCGCACGGATCGCCGCCGCCTGGTCGCGGTGGGCCGTGCCGACCGCGACGCGGTCCGCGGTGAGCGGGACCGGGTCGGGGGAGCGCTCGGAGACCGCCGCGCCGCCCCGGTCCAGCAGCCGGCGCACCACCTGGGCGACCGCCCCCACCGTCTCCGGGTCGGTGCGCGGGGTGTGGCGGGCGGGCAGCTCCAGCAGGCCCCAGCCGGACTCGGCGGCCTCGTCGATCACCCGGTCCGGGCCCGATCCGTCCGACGGGACGGCCAGGGTCAGGGCGCGGTCGCCGTGGTCCGTGCCGCTGCGGAACGGCGTGAACGGGTAGAACGCGTCCGACACCAGCGGCGCCGCCGAGGCGGGCAGCCGCCAGGACACCGGAAGCCGGTGCTGCGGCAGGTCGGGGTTGTGCGCCAGCAGGGTCGTCACGGCCGAGCCCGACGGGTCGTACGACAGGCCCGCCCACTGCTCGGCGCCCACGATGGAGAACGGGTCCAGCTGACCCGGGTCGCCCACGAACAGCGCCCGCTCGAACAGCCCGGCCACCGCGAGCAGCGCGTCCGAGCGCATCTGGTACGCCTCGTCGACGATCGCGTGCTGCCACGGCTCCACGTTCTTCACGTGCGCCCACTTCGCCGCCGTCGACAGCACCACCGGCAGCCCTGCCAGGTCCGCCGCCTTCGCCGACGTGCGCACCTGGTCGAGCCCGTCGAGCGCCTTGTCGTACGGGTCGGTGTCGCTGCTGTGCAGGCGGCCCACCGGCAGGTCGGGGTTCTTCTCGGCGAGACGCAGCACCAGGTCGTCCACCTGCGCGTTCGTCTGCGCGACCACCATCAGCGGGCGGCCCGCCTCCGCCAGCTCCAGCGCCGCGCGCACCACCAGCGTGGACTTGCCGGCGCCGGGCGGGGAGTCGACGACGACACCGCGCGCGGCGCCGTGGAGCGTGTCGTGGAGGATCGCGTCCGTGGCGCGGGCGGCCGCGGAGCCGGGGTCGAACACCGTCTCCTCGACAGGGGCGGTCACAGCACGTCCTCCTCGGTCACCGGGTCGGCGGGCTCGGGGGCGGGCTCCTCACCGGGCGGCCCGCCGTGGGTCCACGGCGTCTCCTCCGGGTCGGGCAGCTTCGCGCCGCCGCGCGGCTCGTGCTCGAAGAGCGTGAAGCACAGCCGGTCGCCCTTCTCCGGCACCGACCCGGGCTCCGGCTCCTTGCCCCGCCCCATCTTGTCCATGATCCGCAGCACCAGCAGACCGTCGTCGGGGCCCGCCGCGTATTCCACGAACTCCGCCGTCTGCGGCTTCCCGCCCAGCGAGCGGTACGCCTTCACCCGCTCGCCCAGGTGCGGCCGGTCGTCCGTGCGGACCGTGACCAGCGGGCGCGGGCTCGGCCGCTTGCTCTCGCTGTACGCCATCACCACGTCGACGACCTCCCCGGCGAACGCCTCACCGGACAGCCGCCGGGCCGCCATCACCAGCGGGTCGTCGAGCGCCTCCTGCGCCTCGAGACGCGCCTGCTCCCGCTCGCGGGCCGCCAGCTTGTTCGCCGCCGTCACCGCGTCGTCGCGGCGCGGCTGCGGCGGCTCCCCGGCCGCCACCCGGTCCCGGTGGCTCGTGAAAGACCAGCGGTCGCGCGTCCAGCGCTCCTCCACGCGCGCGCCCTCCGGCAGCTCCCGCAGCAGGTCCAGGCCGCGCCACACCGCGTCCCAGGTAGGCCGCGTGCGGCTCTCCACCAGGGCGCGGATCTCCCGCTCGGCGGCGGTCAGCGCGCCCAGCCGGTCGTCGGCCTCCACACCGTCCTCGGCGGCGGCCAGCGCCGTACGCGCGCGGTCGTAGCGCTCGATGGCGGGGGCGAGCAGCTTGTTGTCGAACGCCGGGTCGGTGGCCGGGCCCGCGGGCGGGCACACCAGTTGCCCGTCGGCGCCCCGCGCCAGCTCCGCCTCCTCGGCGGCCTCCGCACCGGAGCGGCCCTCGGGCGGGTCGATCCAGGCGAGCAGTGCCCCCAGGTGCTGGTCCTCCAGCGTGGACTGGCCGGTCGCCCAGTGCCGGCCCAGCACGTCGGTCATGGCGAGCAGCAGGCAGGAGCCGGGCACCCGGGCCCGCTCCCCGAAGTGCGTGAGCCACCGGCCGAGCAGCGGCACCCGGGGCGGCGCGGGGAACGGCGTCTCCGGGTCCTGCTCCGCGGTGCGCCGGAACCGCATGGACCGGCCGAGCAGCCGTACGAGGTCGACGCCGGCCCGGCTGGGCACGATCAGCTGCGGCGCGTCCGCGCACAGTTCGACCTCGACCTTGACCCGCTTGCCGGTCTCCGGGTCGGTCTCCGAGCGCTCGGCCGCCTCCACGGCGTCCGCGAACCTGTCCACGTACGGCAGGACGACGTCCGCCAGCTCGGCGAGGAACGCGAACCGCAGCTCGCGGTCGCGCGGCTGCGGCACCACAAGGAGCCGCGGCGCGTCCCGGTCGGTGCCCACCAGCGCGCCGAGCGGGGCGCCCGCCTCACCGGCGGTGATGAGCGGCACGAACACCAGCGGCCGCTCGGACAGATGCCGGTGCCGGACGGTCGCGGCGGGCTGCGCGCGGCCGGTGTCGACCGCCTCGAGCCGGGCGAGGGTGGAGATCAGCGACACCCGGCCACCTCCCGGGCCTCCTCGGCGGCGGATGCGAGCGCCTCCGCGCGCAGGGCGGCGGCCCGGCGCAGTGCGGCCACCGCCGGGTCGTCGGGGTCGCCCGCCTCGCCGCGGGCCGCCGCCAGCACGTCCCCGACGGTCGTCAGACCGCCCAGCTCGGCCCGCACCGGGCGGCCCAGGGCGGTCACGGCACCGGCCGCGCGGGAGCGGTCACGGCAGTGGAAGGCCAGCTCGCACGCGGAGAGGCACTCCGGCGCGTAGGTCGCCGGGACCGCCTCCACGGCCTGTTCGAGCTGCTCGGCGGGCAGTTCGGGGGAGAAGCAGACGCCCTCGGGGAGGGTGTCGGCGATCTCCTCGATGCGGGTGAGCCGGGCCAGCTGGCGCGCGGTCACCGCGCGCTGCTTGCGCACGTCCACGGCGGAGGCGGTGGGCAGGTTGGAGAAGTCCTTCGGGCACACCAGCAGCACACGGTGACGCACCCGGGGCGGCGGGTCGAGCCGCTCGGCCACCCGCTCCAGCGCCAGCACGTACACCGCGGCCTGGCGGGCGGCCGCGCCGACCTTCGCCGGGTCGGCGGCGCCGTCCAGCATGGGGAACGACTTGATCTCCACGACGGTCCAGCTGCCGTCGGGGTGCACCACCACCGCGTCCGGCTCCAGGAACGCGGGGGAGCCCGCCACATCGAGGGCGAGCATCGGATGGTCCAGCAGCGTCCAGACGCCGGGCTCGGCGGCGGCCTCGCGCAGCGCCAGCTCCGTACGCCCCGTGCGGCCCTCGGGGCCTTGCGCGGTGAGGTCGGGCACGCGCGCCTCGGCGGGCGGCTCGGCGCCGCGGTCCAGCTTCTCGTGGGCGAGGCGCAGCAGTTCGGTGCCGCCGTCGGCCTTGACCTTCGCCTCGAAGGCGTTGCCCCGGACGAACGCGAACTGCGACTGGCCGAAGACCGAGGGCGAGCCCAGCGCGCTCGCCAGCGCCGCCTTGTCCACCCCGGCGCCGTCGAGGATCGCGCGCCGTCTGCAGCCCGGGTTGGCGGCGAGGGCGGCCAGGGCGCGCGCGTCCAGCGCCTTGGCCTGTGTGTCGGGACCGCGCAGCTCAGCGAGCCGGTGCCGGAGCCCCTTCTCCGGCGTCCGTGGGGGAGGCACCCGGTTCGGCTCCGTACCGCGGCTCGGGCTGCCGCTGCCGTGGAATTCGCTCACCCGCGGAAGTCTGGCATCCGTCACTGACAATCGCGGCATCCGTGCCGGACGAGACCGCCGGGACGGCCGTCGCGCCGATCCGGAAGCGGGCCTTGAGGGCGTCCGCGGACCGCGTCACGTACGGGGCGAGCACATAGCCTGCGCCCATCACGGCGGCGCCCGCGACCGCGTCGAGGAAGTAGTGGTTCGCCGTTCCCATCACCACGATCGTGGTGACCAGCGGATAGACGACCGCGGCCGTCCTGGCCCAGCGGCCGCGCCCGTACTTCCAGAGGATCACGCCGCACCACAGCGCCCATCCCACGTGCAGGCTGGGCATCGCCGCGTACTGGTTGGTCATGCCACCGAGGCCGCGCGGGGCGCTGGCCTCGCCGCCCCACCAGCCCCACGAGCTGTAGTGGGCCATCGTGTCGACGAAGCCGTGGCTCGCGTCGAGCAGCCGGGGCGGGCAGGTGGGCAGCAGGGTGAAGCCGATGAGGCCGATGAACGTCGACGTCATCAGCCAGGTCCTGGCCGCCCGGTAGCGCACCGCCCGGGAGCGGAACAGCCACACGAGGAGCGCCGGGGTGACGAGGTAGTGCAGGGAGGCGTACCAGAAGTCGGCGGGTATGCCGATCCACGGTTCGCGGGTGAACAGGCGGTTCAGCGGGTGTTCGGCGTTGAGGTACAACGCCTTTTCCATGCGCAGCAGCGCCAGGCCGTGGTCGACCGCGTCGGCGACGTCGCCGCGGACGACGAGCCGTCCCGCGGAGTAGCAGGCGTACACGAGGAGGATGAGCGGCAGCTCCGTCCACCAGCGCATCCGGGTCGCCGGGACCGCCTCGGTGCCCGGTGTCTCGGTGTGCGGCATCCGATCGCTCCCCCTCGTCCTCGTGCTGTCCTGGTCGGCGGCCAGCCACTCTACGGTGTGTGCGCGTCTTCCCGCGTACACGTCTTCGGAACCGGATAGACGCCTGGATCGCCCCCCGGGTTGCCCGCGACCAGGGTGAGCGATGATGGACGGGTTCCGCCTGTGACATTCCCGGAAGGTTCCCCATGGCTCCGCGCATCCTGCTGGCCCGGCACGGACAGACCGCGTGGTCGTTGTCCGGAAAGCACACCGGCAGGACCGACGTGCCGTTGCTGGAGGAGGGCCGCCAGGGGGCGAAGCTGCTGGGCGAGCGGCTGCACCGGCCGCCGTACGACGGGCTGCCGGACGTCGAGGTGCGCACCAGCCCGCTGTCCCGCGCGCGGGAGACCTGTGAGCTGGCCGGCTTCGGCGACCGCGCCGAGCACTGGGACGCGCTCCTGGAGTGGGACTACGGCGCCTACGAGGGCATGACCCCGGCGGAGATCCAGGCGGTGCGCCCGGGCTGGCTCATCTGGCGCGACGGGGTCCCGGAGGGCGAGACGCTCGCCGAGATGACGGCCCGCGCGGACGAGGTGGTCGCCTGGGCCCGCTCCGCCGACCGTGACGTGCTGGTCTTCGCGCACGGCCACATCCTGCGCTCCATAGGCGCCCGCTGGCTGGGCCTGCCGCTGGACTTCGCGGCCCGTATCCGCCTCAACCCGACGTCCCTGTCGGTCCTGGGCTGGGCGTACGGCGAACCGGCCGTGGAGAGCTGGAACGACGTGGGGCACCTCGTCCCCTGACGCACCCGTGCGTCTACGCGCGCGTCACGCGCGTGATGTGACGGCGCCCGCTGTGAGCAACGACTCGACGCCGTTCAGGAAGGTCTCGCAGACCAGTTCGGGGTCGAAGAGGCAGCCGGCCGCCATCGCGCCGTCCCTGAGCATCACGAAGTGCCGTCCCGCCGCGTCGGCGGGCTCGAGGCCCGCCCGGCCGAGCAGCTCCGTGACGGTCTCCAGGAACCACTCCCGGTGCGCCAGCACGGCCCGGTGCACGGGGTGGTCCGGGTCGGGGTACTCCGCCACCGCGTTGAGGAACGCGCAGCCGCGGAAGCCGGGGGAGCGGATGCCGTCGGCGATGGCCCGCGCGACCGCCCGTACGTCGTCCTCAGGCGAGACGTCCGGCGACAGGGCGCCGGTGATCTGCGCGCGCATGCCCTGGTCCGCCTCGCCGAGATAGGCGAGGACCAGCTCCTTAGGCGTGTTCTTCCTCGTCTCCGCCCTCCGCCTGGGCCGCGCCGCCAAGGGCGCGTGACCCGGCCCGGACACCGCGGGGCCCCGCCGGCGTTCCCCCTGCGCCGGCGGGGCCCCGCGGCCCGTGTCCCGTGTCCCGTGCGGTCAGACCATGCGCGGCAGCGAGGCGTGGCGGTCCAGGAAGTCCGAGACGCCGGACGTACGGCGGTGCGGCAGCAGCACGCGCGAGGTGCCGGAGAGCATCGAGCGGACGCGGGACGACTGGACCTCGCCCAGCAGGTCCAGGGCGCGCATCCCGGCCTGCGCGGCCTCCTCGGGATGCCCGCCGCGGGCCAGGTCGTCGGCCAGCTCCGCCGTGTACAGCGCGATGTTGCGGGTGAAGTGCGGGTCCTGGAGCTCCGCCGCCCGCCGGGCGTGCCGCGCCGCGCGCGTCCAGTCGCCCAGCGTGGACCAGCACTGCGCCTCCAGACCCTCCAGCTCGGCCTCCCCGTAGAACGTCATCCACTCGGGATCCGCCTCCGCGGGACCGCGGCCGAAGTACGCGTGGGCCCGGGCCAGCGCCTGCTCGCACCCCGTGCGGTCGGCGAGCCCGGCCCAGCCGCCGGCCTCGCGCAGCGCCAGCAGCGACATCAGCCGGGACGAGCCGAGCGACCGCGCCGCCCGCTGCGCCGCCTGCGCCGCCCGCACCGCCTCCCGGGGGCGGCCCGCGTCCCGGGCGAGGAACGCCGTGTTGCAGAACGCGTGCGCCTCCAGCGCCGCGTCACCCGTCACCCGGGCGGTCGCCAGCGCCTCCGCGTAGTGCGAGCGGGCGTCGTCGAAGCGGCCCGAGTCGTGCGCCAGCCAGCCCACCGAGATGGCCAGCTCCCCGGCGCCCGCGTACAGCCGGTCCGCCGTGCGCTGCCGGGTCGTCCCGGCCTCCAGCAGTTCGTACGCGGCCCGCAGCGGGGCAGCCGCACGGCGGTAGAGCCCGTCCGCCCCGTGACGGTCGTCGAGCACCCGGATCCGGCGTACGGCCTCCTCCAGGGCGCAGGCGTCCGACGTCCCCGCACGGCGCACCGGGCGCTGTGCCGCCGAAGCCTCCGGGGCGAGCCCGTACGGGCTCAGGGCGGCGGCCACCGTGGCGCCACCGCCGGTCATGAATGCGCGACGCAGCACGTCGCTCTCCTCGTGGTCGTGCGGGTCGTACTCGTCGTACGGGTCGAACCTGCTGTGCGTCTCATACGGCTCGCACGCCCCGCTGGTCTCACTCGTGGCGTTCGCCGGGTTCTCGGGACGGGCCGCGGGCTGGTCCCCGGCGGCCCGGATCCGGCGCCCGCGGACCGACGAGCGGGCCGCGAAGCCCAGGTCGGTCAGCGTGCGGCCGGGGAACATGTGCAGGAAGACCCGTTCGTAGGCGTAGTTGGGGCAGCGGATCTCGCCCGCCTCCACCCGGTGCACGTACCGCGCGTCACAGCTCACCCGCTCGCCGATCTCGCGGGCGGCCCGCCGTACCGCCGCGGCGAACTCGGCCGGCGAGCGCGAACCGCGCAGTTGCCGGAAGACGAGATTCGGCCGCGGTGGCCGAGCTGGCTGGGACGAGGGCACCGTTGACGACGCCATGGCCGGGTCCTCTCTGCGAACCGTCGAACCATGCCGGGAACGGGGCGGCTTGTCCGAGTGCCACCCTGTTTCCGGCGGGCATGAACGTACCTGCTGTGACGAGCTGGGTACGCTGAGTTTGGCTACATGCCGGACATGTCGTCCGCGATCTGCCATGAAGTGCCATCCTTTGCGGCGGACTTCCGGCGTAGCCCTTGACGGCGCGGCTCGTTGGACTTCGTGGAACGGGAGCCCCCCCGACTCCCGCCCCTCGTCCGAGCGTGATCCGTGTGGTGGAGGCCGGGATGATGACGACCAGCCGGAACAACGACCCCCTTGAACCCGCAGCACCGGACTGGGACGTGGTCACCGTCCCGGCCCGGCAGGGACTCGAGGCGGTGGACATCCTGCGGCGGGGAGCCGGGGACGCGGTGGGTCCGGTGCTGCACGACGGCGGCTGCGGCACCCTGGGCTTCCTGGTGCCGCCCGGCACCGCCGCCGCGTGGGACGTCCCCGGCAGCGTCTGCACGGAGACCGACGGCCGCGGCATCTGTCTGATGCCCGACCGCCCGGCGGAGGACTCCGACTGGCTGGTGCCGCCCGGCGAGGCCGACCTGGCGACCGATCCCGCGGTGCTGCGCGAGGCCCTCGGTCAGGCCCAGCGGATGATCGAGGCGGCGGACAGCTGCCGTTGAGCGCCCGGGCGGCCGGGGAGCGGCCGGCCGCCGGGCCCGGGCGGGGTGCGGACGCGCCGCCTGGGACAATGGCCGCATGGCACGGGGCAGGAGCAGCGGACGGGGACAGGCGGCCGCCGAGGCCGTCACCGAGCAGGTCGACGGAGGGACCGCCCGGCTCGTCCCGGACCGCGACCGGCCCCGCGCCTGGACGCTGCTGATCGACGACGCCCCCCAGTCGCACGTCGACCTGGACGACCCCGCCCACCTCTCCTTCGAGTACCAGCGCCGCTTCGGGCACGTCGTCGACCTCGCCGCCCCGCCCGGAAAGCCCCTGCGGGCCGTGCACCTCGGCGGCGGCGCCCTCACCCTCGCCCGGTACGTCGCCGCCACCCGCCCCCGCTCCACCCAGCAGGTCGTGGAGCGCGACGGGGCGCTGGTCCAGCTGGTGCGGCGGGAGCTGCCGCTCGACCCCCGGGCGCGGATCCGGGTGCGCACGGCGGACGCCCGCGAAGGGCTCGCCAAGGTGCCCGACGGCTGGGGCGACCTCGTCGTCGCCGACGTCTTCAGCGGGGCCCGCACCCCGGCCCACCTGACCTCCACCGAGTTCCTCGACGAGGTGCGCAGGGCGCTCGCCCCCGGCGGGATCTACACCGCCAACCTCGCCGACGGGCCGCCTCTCACGCATCTGCGCGGCCAGATCGCCACCGCCGCCGCCCGGTTCGCGGAACTCGCGCTGATCACCGACCCGGCCGTGCTGCGCGGCAAGCGGTTCGGCAACGCGGTCCTGGTCGCCTCCGACGCGCCGCTGCCGGTCGCCGAGCTGACCCGCAGGGCCGCCTCCGACCCGCACTCCGGCCGGGTCCTGCACGGCCGCGAACTCACCGACTTCGCCGGCGGCGCGGTCCCCGTGACCGACCTCAGGGCGGTCGCCTCACCTCCGCCGCCCGCCGACGCGTTCCGCTGAACGCGCCCGGCGGAGGCTGAACACCCTTTCCGGGGGCGTCAGTACGTGGCGATCTCCACCCGCGGCGGGCCGTCGTGCCAGGTGCAGAACACCGTCACCCGGTCCGCGCCCGAGGCGAACTCCACGCGGATCCACGTCTCCGTCTTCCACACCTGCATCGACCAGCCGGCCCCCGGCGTCGCCGACACCAGCGACGCGGAGGTCTCCCCGAGGTCGAACACCGCCCGGCCGCCCCGGGTGTCGTAGCTCTTGACCTCGCCGGCCGCGGTCGCCTCCGGCGCGGACGGGGTCTTCGAGGGGGAGGCGGTACGCGAGGGCGTCGGGTCGGGCGGCGCGGACCCGGTGGACGGAGTCTCCGACGGCTCACGGGACTTTTCCGGCCCCTTGTCGTCCTCGTCCTTCGACGGCTCGGGGGCCGGGCGGTGCGTGGACGACGACACCGCCTGCGCCCTCTCCTCGCCCGCCGGGATCGGCAGGGCGCGCGGCGGGTCGTAGGCCGTGCCCTCCATCACCGTGCTGACGCCCCACCACGACAGCGTGACCGCCGCGCCCGTGGCGAGCAGCCAGGCCAGTACGTGTAGGAGTCCTCTGCGCATCGTCGGCCCATAGTGCCCCACACGCCCCACCCGTGTCGCGCCCTGGGGACGGTCCGGACCGGCCGTCCGCAGGCTTCGAGAAGGTCGTCCGGAGTTGTCCACAGGCCCCGGCCGGCCCCGCCCGGCATGGCGTACGGTGCCGCCCATGGCAAGTGTTCTCGTGGTCGAGGACGACCAGTTCGTACGTTCGGCGCTCATTCGGCAGCTGACCGACGCCTCGCACACCGTGCGCAGCGTCGGGACCGCGCTGGAGGCGCTGCGCGAGGTCGCCCATTTCCGCTTCGACGTGGTCGTCCTGGACCTCGGACTGCCGGATCTCGACGGCTCCGAGGCCCTGAAGATGCTCCGCGGCATCACCGATGTCCCGGTCATCGTCGCCACCGCCCGCGACGACGAGACGGAGATCGTGCGGCTGCTCAACGCCGGCGCGGACGACTATCTGACCAAGCCCTTCTCGGTGGAGCACCTCTCCGCCCGGATGGCCGCCGTGCTGCGCCGCGCCCGCGCCCAAGGCGGCGAGGCCGCGCCCTCCCCGGTCATCCGGGTCGGCGGCCTCACCGTCGATCCGCTGCGCCGCCAGGCCGAGCTGGACGGCGTCCAACTGGACCTCACCAGACGCGAGTTCGACCTGCTCGCCTTCCTTGCCGGGCGGCCCGGCGTGGTCGTGCCCCGGCGGGAGCTGCTCGCCGAGGTGTGGCAGCAGTCTTACGGCGACGACCAGACCATCGACGTCCATCTGTCCTGGCTGCGCCGGAAGCTGGGCGAGACCGCCGCCCGCCCCCGCTATCTGCACACCCTGCGGGGCGTCGGCGTGAAGCTGGAGCCGCCGGCCGACGCGGCCGGACCCGTGCACGCGCCCGGAGCGGAGCCACCGCGATGAGATGGGCCCTGGTGAAGGTGTCGCTGGCGGTGACCGCGATGGTCGTGGTGGCCTTCGCCGTCCCGCTCGGCCTGGTCATCCGCGAGATGGCCCGTGACCGCGCCTTCGCCGGCGCCGAGCGGGAGGCCGCCGCCGTCGCCCCCGCGCTGTCCATCACCACCGACCGCGCCCAGCTCGAGCGGGTCGTCGCCTCGGCCGGCTCCGGCACCTCCATGGCCGTGCACCTCCCGGCCTCCGGCGGCGAACAGCCCCTGGACATAGGGGAGCGGCGGGCCTCCGACGAGGACATCGCCGCCGTGCGGGAGCTGGGCCGCGCCTCCACCTCCACCGTGCCCGGCGGCTCGGCGCTGCTCCAGCCGGTCGCACTCAGCTCCGGTGAGATCGCCGTCGTGGAGGTGTTCGTCCCGGAGTCCGCGGTCACCAACGGTGTCGGCACCGCCTGGGCGGTCCTCGCGGCCGTCGGCGTCGCCCTGATCGTCGGCTCCGTCGCGGTCGCCGACCGGCTGGGCGTGCGCATGGTGCGCCCCGCCCAGCGGCTGGTCGAGGGGGCACACGAACTGGGCGAGGGCAAGCTCGGCGCCCGCGTCCCCGAAGAGGGGCCGACCGAACTGCGGCTGGCGGCCGTGGCGTTCAACTCCATGGCCGACCAGGTCGTCCAGCTCCTCGCCAACGAGCGGGAGCTGGCCGCCGACCTGTCCCACCGGCTGCGCACGCCGCTCACCGTGCTGCGGCTCAACGCCGCCTCCCTGGGCGACGGTCCGGCCGCCGAGCAGACCCGCGCCGCCGTCGAGCAGCTGGAGCGCGAGGTCGACACCATCATCCGCACCGCCCGCGACGCCAAGCCGCAGACGGCCGCCGCAGGACCCGGCGCCGGCTGCGACGCGGCCGAAGTGGTGCGCGAGCGGATGGCGTTCTGGTCCGCGCTCGCCGAGGACGAGGGCCGCAAGTGGCGCGTGGCCGGGGCGAACCGGCCGGTGCGCATACCCGTGGCCCGCGCCGACCTGGCCGCCGCCCTCGACGCCCTCCTGGGCAACGTCTTCCGGCACACCTCCGAGGGCACCGCCTTCGCGGTCGACGTGCACAACGGCGAGGACGCGGTGATCGTGCTCGTCTCCGACGCGGGCCCCGGCATAGCCGACCCCGAGACGGCGATGGCCCGAGGCCGCGGCTCCGGCACCGACGGCTCCACCGGGCTCGGCCTGGACATCGTGCGCCGCCTCGCCGAGTCCACCGGCGGCGACGTGCGCATCGGCCGGTCGGTACTCGGCGGGACCGAGGTGCGCATCTGGATCCAGCTCGACGGCCGCGACCGCTCGCCCCGGCGGCGCGGGCACCGGGGGAGCGTCCGCCGCCGCAGGACGGGCCGTGGCGCCCTGTCCCTTAACCGCTCCCGATCCCTTCCTTAAGCGGACCCTAAGCTTCCCTGCTGCCGTCCGGATCAGGCGAGTTGTCCCTTTCCGGATCACTAGCGTGCTGCCGCAACCTCCCCCCACGAACGGCAACGAAGGCAGGCATGCGATGAGCACGCACCGGCGCAGGATCAGCGGCAGGAACAAGGCGATCGGCGCGGTGGCGGCCGCGGCCGTCGCCGCCGGCGGAGCGTTCCTGTTCACGAACACCGCACTGGCCACGGACGAGGCGGTCCCCGCGTCCCCCAAGGCGGCCGGCGCGGGCTTCGCCCCGTACGTCGACACGTCCCTCAGCCCGGCGTTCGACCTGATGGCGAGCGCCGAGGCGACCGGCGTGAAGGAGTACACCCTCGCGTTCGTCACCGACGGCGGCGGCTGCACCCCCACGTGGGGCGGCACCGGCGGGCTCGGCGACAACCCGGTGGCCGCGCGGATCGGCGCGCTGCGCGAGGCGGGCGGCGACGTCCGCGTATCCTTCGGCGGCGCGGCCGGCTCCGAACTCGGCACCACCTGCGGCTCGGTGGAGGCGCTCACCGCCGCCTACACCGAGGTCGTCGACACCTACCAGCTCACCAAGGTGGACTTCGACGTCGAGGGCGGCGCGCTGCCCAACACGGCGGCCAACACCCGCCGCGCGCAGGCGATCGCGGCCCTGCAGAAGTCCCACCCGGACCTGGACGTCTCCTTCACCCTCCCGGTGATGCCGGAAGGGCTCACGCAGGACGGCGTGAACCTCCTCGCCGACGCCAAGGCGAACGGCGTACGCGTCGACGCCGTCAACATCATGGCGATGGACTACGGCCCGGCGTACAGCGACGACATGGGCACCTACGCCGAGCAGGCCGCCACCGCCACCCAGGCGCAGCTCAAGGACGTACTCGGGCTCGGCGAGGAGGAGGCGTGGAAGGCGGTCGCGGTCACCCCGATGATCGGTGTGAACGACGTCGTCACCGAGATCTTCACGGTCGAGGACGCCACCCAGCTGGTGGAGTTCGCCAAGGCCAAGGGGCTTGGCCGGCTGTCGATGTGGTCCGGCACCCGCGACCAGCAGTGCGCCGAGGGCGAGAAGCCGGCAGCCGACGCCACCTGCAGCTCGATCCTCCAGGAGAAGTTCGCCTTCTCGAAGGCCTTCGCGGCCTACAACTGAGCCCTCCAGGGACAGCTTTGCGAGCCATCTGAAGAGAACGGGGAACGCGTGCCCCGGCCGGACCCTTCCCCCCACCCGGCCGGGGCACCCGTGCGTCCGGCGACAGACCTTCAGCGGCCCGCGTGGCAGGACCCGGACACGCACGAGCGGGGCGCGGCACTCCCCAGGGACCGCCGCGCCCCGCCCCCCGAACCTCGCGCCCCGTCCTTCCGGGCCGCCGAGGGCTGGTCAGACGCCCTCGGGGTCCGGAAGCTCACCGGCCTTGGCCGCCTTCGCGTACCAGAGCGCGCTCGACTTCGGCGTCCGCTTCTGGCTGGCGTAGTCGACGTACACCGCGCCGAAGCGCTTCTCGTAGCCGTACGCCCACTCGAAGTTGTCCATCAGCGACCACAGGAAGTACCCGCGCACGTCGGCGCCGTCGGCGATGGCCCGGCGCACCGCGGAGAGGTGGCCGTGCAGGTAGGACACGCGCTCCGGGTCGTGGACCCTGCCGTCGGCGTCCGGCTTGTCGTCGTAGGCGGCGCCGTTCTCCGTGATGTAGAGGGGCAGGCCGGGAGCCTCGCGGTGATAGCGCATGATCAGCTCGTGCAGCCCGGTCGGGTCGACCGACCAGCCCATCTCCGTCTGGTCGCCCGGCGACTGGTGGAACGCCACGTCGTCGGCGGCCGGCCACGGCGAGTGCTCGCTCGCCCCGTGACCGTCGGCGCGCGGGCCCTTGTCGTCGGGGTCGGCGGCCGACACCAGGGTCGGCGTGTAGTAGTTGAGGCCCAGCGCGTCGATCGGCTGGTGGATGGTGTCCAGGTCGCCGTCCTGGATGCACGACCAGTCGGTCACCGAGGAGGTCGCCTCCAGCAGCGTCTCCGGGTAGGCGCCGTGCAGGATCGGGCCGTGGAAGATGCCGCCCGACAGGTCGTCGATCTTGCGGGCCGCCACCAGGTCCGCGGGGGATCCGGGGTTCAGCGGGCGCACCACGGAGGTGTTGAGGCTGAGGGAGATCTGGTTGCGGGCCGGCATCACCGTGCGCAGCGCCTTGGTGCCCAGGCCGTGCGCCAGGTTCAGGTGGTGGGCGGCCTTCAGCGCGGCGGCCGGCTCGGTGCGGCCGGGGGCGTGCACGCCGGAGGCGTAGCCCAGGAAGGCGGCGCACCAGGGCTCGTTGAGCGTCATCCACGTCTCGACGCGGTCGCCGAGCGCCTCGCCCACGATCTGCGCGTACTCGGCGAAGCGGTAGGCGGTGTCGCGCTCCGGCCAGCCGCCCGCGTCCTCCAGCTCCTGCGGCAGGTCCCAGTGGTAGAGGGTGACGGCCGGCTTGATGCCCTTCTCCAGCAGCTCGTCGACCAGCCGGCGGTAGAAGTCCAGACCGCGCTGCACGGCCGGGCCGCGCCCGGTGGGCTGCACCCGGGACCAGGACACGGAGAAGCGGTAGGCCTGCAGGTTGAGGTCGGCCATCAGCGCCACGTCGTCGCGGTAGCGGTGGTAGTGGTCGACGGCGACGTCACCGGTGTCGCCGCCCGCCGTCTTTCCCGGCGTGTGACTGAAGGTGTCCCAGATGGAAGGGGTACGCCCGTCCTCCCGCACCGCCCCCTCGATCTGGTACGCGGAGGTCGCGGCGCCCCAGAGGAAGGCCGGAGGAAAGGTCACCGGGGTCGCCGGCGTGGCGGAGTCAGACATGGAAGCGCTCCCATAGAGGTCGCATAGGGGTCGTGGAAGACCGACGGATACGTGAGAGGAAGGAAAGGGGGCCGAGGCGGCGGCGACCCGGCCCCACCGGGATGGGTGCGGGCGTCAGCCCTTGACCGCACCCTGCATGATGCCGCCCACGATCTGCTTGCCGAAGATCGCGAAGACCAGCAGCAGGGGCAGCGTGCCGAGCAGCGCACCCGCCATGATCAGGGACTGGTCGGGGGTGTACCCGCGGCCGAGACCCGCGACGGCGACCTGCACGGTCGGGTTGCCGGTCTGCGTCAGCACCAGGAACGGCCACAGGAAGTCGTTCCACGCCTGCACGAACATCAGCATGCCCAGCACGGCCATGGCCGGCCGCGCGGCGGGGAACACCACGTGCCACACCACACGCCAGCTGCTCGCGCCGTCCACCCGCGCGGCCTCGATGACCTCGTCGGGCAGCGCCTGGAGCAGGTACTGCCGCATGAAGAACACGCCGAACGCGCTCACCAGCGACGGGAAGATGACCGCCTGGAGCTGGTCGGTCCAGTCCAGCTTCGCGACCATCATGTACAGCGGGATGATGCTGAGCTGCGGCGGGACCATCATCGTGCCGATCACCAGCAGCATCAGGGCGTTGCGGCCCTTGAAGCGCAGCTTGGCGAAGGCGAACCCGGCGACCGTCGACAGCACCACGATGGTCAGCGCGGAGATGCCCGCCACGATGGTGGTGTTGAGGAAGGCCTCGCCGAGGTTGGCGTCCTTCCAGGCGATCTCCAGGTTCTTCATCAGGTTGGAGCCGAACCAGAGCGGCGGCGGGTTCTCCGCCAGGCGCTGGTTGTCACGGGACGCGGCGATCGCGGTCCACACCAGCGGGAACAGCGACACGAGCGTGAACACGGCGAGGATCACGTACGCGAGCGGTCCGCCGTGCAGGGTGCCGCCGGCCCGCGCCGACTTGGGCAGGCGCGAGCGCTTCTGTTCCTTGACGATCGGTGCCTCGGGGGGCGTCACGGTTGTCGTCACGGCCACACTCCTTAACTGCTGGCGCGCAGCCGGCGCGAGATGAGCTGGTTGATGATGCCGATGACGATCAGGATCGCGAACATCGCCCAGGCGATCGCCGAGGCACGGCCCAGGTGCTGGTTCACCCAGCCCTGCTCGTACAGGTACAGGCCGAGCGTCTGGAACTGGTGCTCCGCGCCGCCCGACGCGCCCTTGTTGGGGTCGAACAGCAGCGGCTCGCCGAAGACCTGGCTGGCCCCGATCGTCGAGACGACCACGGTGAACAGGATCGTCGGACGCAGCGAGGGCAGCGTCACGTGCAGGAACTGCCGCCAGCGGCTGGCGCCGTCCAGCGCCGCCGACTCGTACAGGTCCTGCGGGATCGCCTGCATCGCGGCCAGGTAGATCAGCGCGTTGTAGCCGGTCCAGCGCCAGATGATGATCGTCGAGACGGCTATCTGGCCGGGCCACTTGTCGTCCTGCCAGCCGATCGGGTCGACCCCCACCGCGCCGAGCGCCCAGTTGATCATGCCGTAGTCACGGCCGAAGAGCAGCACGAACACCAGCGTCGCGGCGGCGATCGAGGTGGCGTACGGCGCGAGCATCGCGACCCGCCAGAACGTGGACGCCCTCAGCTTGTAGTTGAGGATGTGGGCGATGCCCATGGCGATCATCAGCTGCGGAACGGTGGAGATGACGCCGATGGTCAGGGTGTTCCGCGCCGCGTTCCAGAAGAAGTCGTCGTCGAAGATCCGCGTGTAGTTCTTCAGCCCGACCCAGGTCATGTCGGTCGGCGCGGTCAGCTCGACCTGGTGCAGAGAGGCCCAGCCGGTGTAGATCAGCGGGAACAGCCCGAAGGCCGCGAACAGCAGGAAGAACGGCGCGACGAACGCGTACGGGCTCCAGCGGGCGTCGCGCTGCCAGCGGCGGGACAGCTTGGTCCGGCGCCGGTCGTCCTTGTCCACGGGGCGGCTCCCGGGCGTACGGCCCGGGGCCGCGCCCCCCTTGACGGGGGACGCGGCGATGTCGGAGCGGGTGGCCATGCGGGTCACTGGTCCAGGTTGTTGTCGATGGTCTTGGTGGCCGTCTCCCAGGCCTCCTTGGCCGACTTGCCCTTGGTGACGAGGATGACGCCGTTGTCCGTCAGACCCTGCTGGATGATCTGGTCCTTCGGACCGATCACCTGGACGGGGATCTGCTTGGCGGCCTCGGAGAAGATCTCACCGATCGGGGCGTCACCGGTCATCTCGTTGGTGGCGCCGGTCACCTCCGGGCTGGAGTACGCGGCCGGGGCGCTCGGGAAGGAGCCCTGGACCTTGAACAGCTTGGCCTGCTGCTCGGGCGCGGTCAGCCACGCGACCAGCTTCTGCGCCTCCTCGACGTTCTTGCCGCTCTTCGGCACGCCCAGGAAGGAGCCGCCCCAGTTGCCGGACTTCGGGGCCACGGCGACGTCCCACTTGCCGGCCGCGTCGGCCTTCGACTTGCCCTTGATGTAGCCGAGCATCCACGGCGGGCAGGCCACGGTGGCGAACTTGCTGTTGGCGATGGTGGTGTCCCAGGCGGGCTGGAACTGCGTCTGCGACTGGACCAGGCCCTTCTCGGCGGCCTCGGCGGTCAGGTCGAAGGCGGCCTTCACGGCGGGGTTGGTCTTGTAGATGACCTGGCCGGAGGCGTCGTAGAACTTCTCCTTCTCACTGGAGAGCACCGCGTTCAGCAGGCCGCCCGGGGAGTCCATGAAGAAGGTGTCCTTGCCGGCCGCCTTCTTGTACTTCTCGCCGGTCGCGATGAACTTGTTCCAGTCGCCCGCCCACAGCTTGCCGACCTGCTCGCGGTCGCTGGGCAGACCGGCCTTCTCGAAGAGGTCCTTGCGGTAGCAGATGGCCATCGGGCCGACGTCCGTGCCGAGACCGATGGTCTGGCCGTCCTTGGTGGTGGCCTGCTCCCACTTCCAGGGCAGCCAGCCGTCCTTCTTCACACCCTCGACCTTGGACATGTCCGTGAACTTGTCCGCCTGGGTGCCCACGACCTCGGCGATGTTGGCGACCTCGACGGCCTGCACGTCCATCAGCCCGCTGTTGGTGGTCAGGTGGTTGACGAGAGCGGGGTAGTAGTTCTCGTTCCGCTCGACCACGTTCTCTTCGATCTTGATGTCCGGGTTGAGCTTCTCGTACTCGGCGTAGAGGCCCGCCTCCTTGAAGCCCATGGTGCCGAAGAGACCCAGGGTGATCGTGGTCTTGCCCTCGCCGGACGAGGAACCACCGGAGCTGTCGTCTCCGCCGTCGTCGGCGCAGCCGGCCAGCAGCCCGGTGCCCAGCGACACGACGGCCGCGACGGCCAGCGCCTTGCGGGCGAAGGGCTTCCCCCCGCCCGACCGCTGCCTGGTGAGGGGCAGGGTACGTGCTCGCATTGCGTCCTCCTGTTGCCCTGACGTGCCGACCCCCCGGCCAACGGCGTTGTTGACCCGTATTCTGCGCGTTGCGGCTCGGGCGGGGAACGTGCGGGTTGTGTATGTGTCAGGTACTGTGGGAGCGCTCCCACAAGTGATGTGTTGAAGAGTCGCGGGTCCGGGCGGGGGTGTCAAGGGAACAGACGCGGCAAAGTGCGTTCAGTTATCTGCCCGTTAACTTGGCCCGGGGTGCCGCCCCTTCGGAACGCCGGGGTCCGCACGGACGCCCTCGCGGGTGGTCACCGTCACTGCCGGGGCTGTTACATTCCAGGCCAGGGTGACACACAGAGGAAGGCGGGGGCGGATGGCAAGCCACGGAGTGCGGGGCAGGAGCGGTGGCCGCCCCACCCTCGAGGAGGTGGCAGCGCGCGCCGGGGTCGGCCGCGGCACCGTGTCGCGCGTGATCAACGGCTCCCCGCGGGTGAGCGAGGCGACCCGCGCCGCCGTCGAGGCGGCCGTCGCCGAGCTGGGTTACGTCCCCAACACCGCGGCCCGCGCCCTCGCGGCCAACCGCACCGACGCGATAGCGCTCGTGGTGCCCGAGCCGGAGACCCGGTTCTTCACCGAGCCCTACTTCTCCGACATGCTCCGCGGTGTCGGCGCCGCGCTGTCCGACACCGAGATGCAGCTGCTGCTGATCTTCGCGGGCAGCGACCGGGAGCGGCAGCGGCTCGCCCAGTACCTGGCGGCGCACCGCGTGGACGGCGTGCTGCTGGTCTCGGTGCACGCCGACGACCCGCTGCCCGACATGCTGTCCCAGCTGGAGATCCCCGCCGTGATCAGCGGCCCCCGCTCCGCGGACGAGACGCTCACCTCGGTGGACTCCGACAACTACGGCGGCGCCCGGCAGGCCGTCGAGCACCTCATCGGCCGCGGCCGGCGCACCGTCGCGCACATCACCGGCCGCCTCGACGTCTACGGCGCCCAGCGCCGCGTCGACGGCTACCGGGACGCGCTGCGTGAGGCGGGGCACGAGGTGGACGAGCTGCTGATCGAGCCGGGCGACTTCTCCGAGGGCGGCGGCCGCCGCGCCATGGAGGCCCTGCTGGAGCGCCGCCCCGACCTGGACGCGGTCTTCGCCGCCTCCGACGTCACCGCGGCCGGCGCCCGCCAGGTGCTGCGCGAGGCGGGCCGCCGCATCCCGGACGACGTGGCGCTGGTCGGCTACGACGACTCCGCGATCGCCCGCCACATGGAGCCGCCGCTGACCAGCGTGCGCCAGCCGATCGAGGAGATGGGCCGGGCGATGACCGACCTGCTGCTCAGGGAGATCGCCGACCGCCGCCCGTCCGCGACGCGGGAGCTGGAGAGGCGTCAGATGGTGCTGGCCACGGAGCTGGTGGAGCGGGCGTCGTCCTGAGGGCGCGATGGGCGCGGGCGGGGACGCCCGCACCCCGCCCTTGTCTCGGGAACGCCAGAAGCCGGCGACCTCGTCGAGGTCACCGGCTTCTGCGGTGAGGGTGAGTGACGGGACTTGAACCCGCGACATCCTGGACCACAACCAGGTGCTCTACCAGCTGAGCTACACCCACCACGGCCTGTTTCCGGGAGATCAGTGATTTCCCCGACCGGCCGAGAAAAAGTGTACAGGGTCCGAAGGGGTGCTCGCGCACGCCTTTCCGCGCGGCCCCCCTGAGCCCCCTCGGCACCCTACTGAGCAGGCAGGACGTGCTTCGCCGCGATCTTCTTCGCGGTGTCGGAGTCGGGTCCCGGCTGCGGCACGAAGACCGCCTCACGGTAGTAGCGCAGCTCCGCGATGGACTCCCGGATGTCGGCGAGCGCCCGGTGGTTGCCGTTCTTCTCGGGGCTGTTGAAGTACGCCCTCGGGTACCAGCGGCGGGCCAGCTCCTTGATGCTGGACACGTCGACGATCCGGTAGTGCAGGTAGCTCTCCAGGGTCGGCATGTCGCGCAGCAGGAAGCCGCGGTCGGTGCCGACGGAGTTCCCGCACAGGGGCGCCTTGCCGGGCTCCTTGACGTGCTCCTTGATGTACGCCAGGACCCGCTGCTCGGCGTCCTCCAGCGTCGTGCCGTTCGGCAGCTCGTCGAGCAGCCCCGACGCGGTGTGCATCGCGCGCACCACCTCCGGCATCGTCTCCAGGGCCCGCTCCGGCGGGCGGATGACGATGTCGACCCCCTCGCCGAGCACGTTCAGCTCGGAGTCGGTGACGAGGGCGGCCACCTCGATGAGCGCGTCGTCCGACAGCGAGAGGCCGGTCATCTCGCAGTCGATCCACACCATGCGATCGTTCATGTGTCTAACCCTACGGTGCGTGACGCCGGGCGTGACCGGGCGGTGAAGCGCCGGTTTCCCGGATCTTCCGCGCGCGGCGGCGAGACCGTACGGGACAGCGGTGAGGGCCGCAGGCACACGGCCTCCGGCCCTCACCGGCGGTCACCTCAGGGCGCGCTGCGCTGCCCCGGCACGCCCGGCGCCGACGCGGTCAGCGACGACCCCAGCGCGCCGGCCGCCGCCGTCCGGCGTGACTGGTGCGGCACCGCACCGTCCGGATGCAGCTGGTGCACGTGGTGTTGCCCCGCGGGCTCCGGACGGCCCGCAGGGACGCCCGTGGGGGCGCTCTGCGCGGTCCCGTCGTCCTGGCCCCGCTCGGCCTGCGGACGCCGTGCCCGGTACGCGGCCCGGTAGGCGGCCGGGGACGAACCGAGCTGGCGCCGGAAGTGGCCGCGCAGCGCGACCGGCGAGCGGAAGCCGCAGCGCCCGGCCACCTCGTCGACCGAGTAGTCCGACGTCTCCAGAAGGCGCTGCGCCTGGAGCACCCGCTGCGTGATCAGCCACTGCAGCGGCGCGCTGCCGGTCAGCGAGCGGAACCGGCGGTCGAAGGTGCGGCGGCTCATGTACGCGCGGGCGGCGAGCGTCTCCACGTCGAACTGCTCGTGGAGGTGCTCCAGCGCCCAGGCGACGACCTCGGCGAGCGGGTCGGCGCCGATCTCCTCAGGTAAAGACCTGTCGAGATAGCGCTCCTGACCGCCGCTGCGGCGCGGTGGGACCACAAGACGGCGGGCGAGCGCGCCGGCCGCCTCGTTGCCGTGGTCCGTGCGCACGATGTGCAGACACAGGTCGATGCCGGCCGCGGTGCCCGCGGACGTCAGCACGTCGCCGTCGTCCACGAACAGCTCGCGTGGATCGACGTGCACCGACGGATAGCGCTTGGCCAGCGTCGGCGCGTACATCCAGTGGGTGGTCGCCGGACGGCCGTCCAGCAGTCCCGCCGCCGCGAGGACGAAGGCGCCGGTGCACAGCCCGACGATGCGGGCGCCCTCCTCGTGGGCCCGGCGCAGCGCGTCCAGGGCCTCCTCCGGTGGCGGGGAGGTGATCGATCGCCAGGCCGGCACCACGACGGTGCCCGCCCGGGATATCGCCTCCAGGCCGTGTGGCGCGGTGAGTTCCAGGCCCCCTGTGGTCCGCAGCGGGCCTTCTTCGCCGCCGCAGACCAGCAGGCGGTAGCGCGGCACGCCGGCGTCCTGGCGGTCAACCCCGAACACCGACAGCGGTATGGAACTCTCGAAAATGGGGCCGCCGCTGAACAGCAGCACCGCGACGATCTCCTTGCGGCGGCGCCCGGACAGTTTCCGGGCCGCGTTTTCCGGCGCGGCAGTGGAGTCGTGGCTCATCCTGCTAAGCCCCCCTCGGTGGTCGCGGCTCCTCGGTTGTGTCGCTCCTGCACGTTTCCCCTCGGTCCTGCACGAGTCCCCCGCCGTAAGACAGTCAAGATCGAATCTACTGTGTCCCGTCGTGCACCGTTGGCCAGTTCGGCACTCGGTGCATTGTCGACTTGGCAACTTGGCGTGAAGCATTCGATCACGAAGCGTTGCACTCGCGCGGCGTACAGGGAAGTGCGCCTCGTCGCGGTGGCCAAAGCACGTAGGGTGCGCGGGGCCCGCGAGGTGCTTTCCGTGCAGGTGGAACGGCGGTTGGGGGGTGGTCGCGGCACGGGGTGCGCCAGAACCGGAAGTTGGCTGAAAAGAGACGGGCGGGGGTGCGGAAACCGGTCAACCGGCCGGTGTGCTGCCGGCGTCCCGCCGGGCGTGCGCCCGCGCGTGCGGAAGCGCTCCCGCACGCCGGGCGTGAGGGGCGGGGCCGGGGCGGCGGGAGTGGGTGGTGGCGCCCGGGCGCCGGGAGGGGGCAGGGGCGGCCAGGCGGCGGGAGCGGCGGATCAGGAGGCGGGAGGCGGCGGTGACGGCCGCCAGGCCGCATGCCGCGCCGGCCGCCGTGAGAACGGCGCGCCGCGCCAGAGCAGGCCGCGGGGCCAGCAGGCAGGCGAGCGCGGCCCAGGGGAGGAGGTCGTCCTCCGCGCGGCCGGCGGCGCGGGGTGGCCGTGCGGCAGCCGTGCGGCCGGCGAGGCGGGCGGGGCGGGGCATCGGGGTGCGGGGCGCTTCCTGTGTTGGCGGGGTTCCACCCTCCCAACGGGCGGGCCGGCTGTTGGTCACCGTGGTCTCTGTGGCGCGGGTCGCCTGTGGCGGATGGTTCAGGTGTCAAGCGAATACCCCGCAAACCGCCTGTACAGGCCAGCAACCGTTGCGTCGTGGGCGGACCCTCGTGCATGCTCCGGGGAACCCGCCTCCCGGTTCGCGCGGGATCTGGGCCAAGGAGGCGTGCCGCCGTACCCTTGGGGGTATGGGGTTGGGAAGATACTTCCCGGACACAGCTCCGCCGCACACTGTCGTCCCCCATAAAGGATCACAACCCCGAGACAGCCATGGCCGGTCACGAATTCTTCGAACCCGCGGACCGCAAGCGGCCGGTCGCCGATCCGACGGCGTCCGAACCCCTGGCGGCGGAGGAATCACGCCATGCGTGCGACCCCGCCTTCCGGCACGGGGTGGTCGTCGGCTTCGACGGGTCCACCTCCAGCGAACGGGCCCTCGCGTACGCCATCGGCATGGCACGGCGCTCCGGTTCCGGACTGATCATCGTCCATGTCGCCAACCGGCTGCCCACCACGGTGTGGGCGGGCTGCGAACCACCGGTCTTCGTCGACGTCCCGGACCACCGGACGGAGGTGCTGGGGCTGGAGCTGGCCTGCGCCGACTATCTGGCCGAGGTGCCGTGGATCCTCGTCGAGCGGGGTGGGGACATCTGCCATGAACTCGAAGAGGTGGGGCGGGAGTACGCCGCCGATGCGATTGTCGTGGGTTCCACCCACGGGCTCGTGGGGCGGCTTTTCGGGTCGGTCGCGGGGAGGTTGGCCAAGCGGGCGCAGCGGCCCGTTGTCGTCATTCCATGACGTGATGTGAGGCGGGCCCCCCAGGTGGCGTCACCTGGGGGGCCCGTTTCTGTTTGTTGGCCTCTGACGGCCGGTGGGGGTTGCTCGCGCCCGCGCGGCGGAGCCGCATATCGGCACAGCCCCGCGCCCCTTACGGGCGTCCTACTCGACCGTGACCGACTTCGCCAGGTTGCGGGGCTTGTCGATGTCCCGGCCGAGGGCCAGGGCCGTGTGGTAGGCGAGGAGCTGGAGGGGGATGCCCATGAGGATGGGGTCCAGCTCGTCCTCGTTCTTGGGGACCACGATCGTGTGGTCCGCCTTCTCCTGCTCCTGGTGCGCGACGGCGACGATCCGGCCGCTGCGGGCCTTGATCTCCTCCAGCGCGGCGCGGTTCTTCTCGAGCAGGTCGTCGTCGGGGACGATCGCGACCGTCGGCATGGCTGGCTCGATCAGGGCCAGCGGGCCGTGCTTCAGCTCGGAGGCCGGGTAGGCCTCGGCGTGGATGTACGAGACCTCCTTCAGCTTCAGGGAGGCCTCACGGGCCACCGGGTAGCCCCGGACGCGGCCGATGAAGAGCATCGAGCGGGCCTCGGCGTACTCCAGCGCCAGCTTCTTGATCTCCTCCTCCTGCTCCAGCATCTCGGCGATCTGGGCGGGGAGGCGGCGCAGGCCCTCGATGATCCGCTTGCCGTCGCGGACGGAGAGGTCACGGGTGCGGCCCAGGTGCAGGGCGAGCAGCGCGAAGGCGACCGTGGTGTTGGTGAAGCACTTGGTGGAGACGACGCAGACCTCGGGACCGGCGTGCACGTAGACGCCGCCGTCGGCCTCGCGGGCGATCGCGGAGCCCACCACGTTGACCACGCCGAGGACGCGGGCGCCCTTGCGCTTCAGCTCCTGCACGGCGGCCAGCACGTCGTACGTCTCGCCGGACTGGGAGACCGCGACGTACAGGGTGTCGGGGTCGACGACCGCGTTGCGGTAGCGGAACTCGGATGCCGGCTCGGCGTCGGCGGGGATGCGCGCGAGCTCCTCGATCATCTGCGCGCCGATCATGCCGGCGTGGTACGAGGTGCCGCAGCCGAGGATCTTCACACGGCGGATGCGGCGGGCCTCGCGGGCGTCCAGGTTGAGGCCGCCCAGGTGCACGGTGGAGAAGCGGTCGTCGATCCGGCCGCGCAGCACGCGGTCCACGGCCTCGGCCTGCTCGTGGATCTCCTTGTGCATGTACGTGTCGTGGCCGCCCATGTCGTAGGAGGCGGCCTCCCACTCCACGGTGGTGGGCTCGGCGGTGGTCCGCGTGCCCTCCGTGGTGTAGGTGCGGAAGTCGTCGGCCTTGAGGGTGGCCATCTCGCCGTCGTCGAGGGTGACTATCTGGCGGGTGTGGGCGACCAGCGCGGCGATGTCCGAGGCGACGAACATCTCCTTCTCGCCGATGCCGAGGACGACCGGGGAGCCGTTGCGGGCGACGACGATGCGGTCCGGGAAGTCGGCGTGCAGCACGGCGATGCCGTAGGTGCCCTCGATCAGGCGGACCGTCTCGCGGACCTTGTCCTCGAGCTTCTCGGCCGACGAGCGGGCGATGAGGTGGGTGAGGACCTCGGTGTCCGTCTCGGAGAGGAACTCGACGCCGTCCGCCTCCAGCTTGCGGCGCAGGTCGGCGGCGTTGTCGATGATGCCGTTGTGGACGACGGCGACCTTGCCCTCGGCGTCCAGGTGCGGGTGGGCGTTCACGTCGGACGGGGCGCCGTGGGTGGCCCAGCGGGTGTGGGCGATGCCGGTGGTGCCCTTGAAACGCGCCGGGACCTTGGCCTCCAGGTCGCGCACCCGGCCCTTGGCCTTGACCATCTTCAGGGTCCCCGTCTTCGGGGAGGTCACGGCGATGCCCGCCGAGTCGTAGCCGCGGTACTCCAGGCGCTGGAGGCCCTCGAGCAGCAGGGGGGCGACCTCACGCCTGCCGATGTAACCGACGATTCCGCACATACAGGTATGTTCCTAGCCGTAGACGATGCGGCGCAGCTGCCGGAGCGAGAGCTCGGGCGGCGCCACCGCGCGGTATCTCAGGTCCGCCTCGATCCGTTGGAAGATCTCCGCGTTCACCAGGCCCTGGGCCTGGAGCTCGCGGTGGCGGCGCCGGACGTACTCCTCGGTCGTCTCGTCGAAGTACGCGAGCACGTCCTGGATCACCCGCAGCGCCTCGCCCCGGCTGAGGGGCGTGGACCGCGTCAGATGATCGACAAGTTCGTCGTGCACCCGATGATCCTGGAGTACCGGCGGCCGTTTCGCAAGAAACGTGCCCGATTTCGGGCAGGTCACGCCGGGTGGCCTCTACATGCGCTTCAGGATCGCCTGCTTGGCGAGGGTGAACTCCTCGTCGGTGAGGATCCCGGACCTGTGCAGCTCGCCCAGCTCACGCAGCCGGCGCAGCAGCGCGTCGTGGTCGTCCTCGGCGGCGCGGCCGGGCGGTGCGGGGCCATCGGCCTCGGGGGCGCGCGGGCCGTCCAGGGCCGGGGCGGCGGGGGCGGACGGGTGCGGCAGCCGAGCCTGCACGGCGGCGGCCACCAGCGCCATCAGCGGGTCCTTCTTGAACCCCCACAGCTCCACCGCGTTCGGGTCGTACTTGGCGGGCACCTTGGTCGGGGCGTGCCGCACGAGGAAGCGGAGGTGGCCGTTCTCGAGACCGGCGGCCGGCTGCCACTCCACGCCCTCCAGGTCCGCCACCGCCAGGGTGCGGGGGCCCGCGGCGGCCTTGGCGTCCTCCGTCTTCCAGTTCCACTCCAGCCGGACCCGCTCCCCGTCGAAGCTCACCGTGCCGTCACCGGCGGACACGGACAGGGGGAGCGGCGGGCCGGGCAGCAGATAGCCGGTCACCGGACCTGACGGGATCTGCTCCAGCAGCAACGCGGTGCGGACCTCCTCCGTGAAGTACTCGGCGACGCCGTAGCGGTCGGACTCCACGGTCAGCTGGTACGGGTCGTGCGGCTCGGCGAGGCGGCCGCCGGTCGCGTGCAGCAGTGGGTCGGCGCCGTCGCGCAGCCGCAGCCTGAGCCGTCCCGCCTTCTTGCCCTGCTCCAGCGAGATGCCCGCCAACGCCTCCAGAGGGACGGCCAGTTCACCCAGGGTGCGGCGCAGCAGGCCGACGTTCTTGTCCCGGCCGGGGGTGAGGCGCAGGGTCTCCCCGTCGAACGTCCACGTCCCGTCCTTCTGGATGATTTCCGCCATGGGGGGATTGTTTCACCGGATCTGCGGGAGAGTGGTCTATACCCATTCCGGGTTCCCTTACAGGGAACAGGAGTTGAGAAGGGAGCACGTGTGAGACGGCAACGACGGCACCACGGTACGACTCCCCGCACCACCCGCCTGCTCGGGTCCCTGCTGCTCGTCGTGGCGGTGGGCGCCGCCACGGTCGCGGCGGCCCCCGTCCGGGGCCCGGCCCCGGACGGCGCGCAGGGACGGACGCCCGTCCCGCTGGACCGGGTGATCCCCGCCCCCGCGTCCGTGGACCCCGGCGGACGTCCGTACCGCATCACGGAGAAGACCCGTATCCGCGTCGACGGCTCCCGCGAGGCCCGGAGGGTCGGCGAGTACCTCGCCGGCGTGCTGCGGCCCTCCACCGGCTATCCGCTGCCCGTCAGCGACCGCGGCGCGGGAGGCATACGGCTGCGCATCGCCGACGGCCCCTACGGCAGCGAGGGCTACCGGCTGCGCAGCGGCCCCTCCGGGATCACCCTGACCGCCGCGAAGCCCGCCGGGCTCTTCCACGGCGTGCAGACGCTGCGGCAGCTGCTCCCGGCGGACGTGGAGCAGCGGACCCGCCGGCCGGGGCCGTGGCTCGTCGCGGGCGGCACCGTCACCGACAGCCCGCGCTTCGGCTGGCGCGGCGCCATGCTCGACGTCTCCCGGCACTTCTTCTCCGTCGAGGAGGTCAAGCGCTACATCGACCGGATCAGCCTCTACAAGATCAACAAGCTGCATCTGCACCTCAGCGACGACCAGGGCTGGCGGATCGCGATCGACTCCTGGCCGAGGCTCGCCACCTACGGCGGCTCCACCGAGGTCGGCGGCGGGCCCGGCGGGTACTACACGAAGGACGACTACCGCGAGATCGTGCGGTACGCCGCCTCCCGGTACCTGGAGGTCGTCCCCGAGATCGACATGCCGGGCCACACCAACGCGGCCCTCGCCTCCTACGCCGGCCTGAACTGCGACGGCGTCGCGCCCCCGCTCTACACCGGCACCCAGGTCGGCTTCAGCTCGCTGTGCGTCGGCAAGGAGATCACGTACGACTTCGTCGAGGACGTGGTGCGGGAGATCGCCGCGCTCACGCCCGGCCGCTACCTCCACATCGGCGGCGACGAGGCGCACTCCACGCCGCACGAGGAGTACGCGGCGTTCATGGAGCGGGTCCAGCCGGTCGTCGCCCGGTACGGCAAGACGGTGGTGGGCTGGCACCAGCTGACCGGGGCCACCCCGGCGAAGGGGGCGCTCGCCCAGTACTGGGGTCTCGACGGCACGAGTGCGGGCGAGAAGGCCCAGGTCGCGCAGGCCGCGCGGAACGGCACCGGGCTGATCCTCTCGCCGGCCGACCGGGCGTACATGGACATGAAGTACGACGCGAACACCCCGCTGGGGCTGTCCTGGGCCGGGTACGTCGAGGTCCGGCGGTCCTACGACTGGAACCCGGGGGCCTACCTGGAGGGCGTGCCCGAGTCCGCGGTGCGGGGCGTCGAGGCGCCGCTGTGGACGGAGACGCTGGACGAGGCGGGGGAGCTGGAGTTCATGGCGTTCCCGCGGCTGCCGGGGATCGCGGAGCTGGGGTGGTCGCCCGCGGAGACTCACGACTGGGAGTCGTACCGGTCGCGGCTCGCCGCGCAGGGGCCCCGGTGGGAGGCGCTGGGGGTGAACTTCTACCGGTCGCCTCAGGTTGCGTGGCAGTGACCCGTAGTGGGGGCCGGGCGCACAGTTCCCCGCGCCCCTAGGACGGGCGAGCCCCCGGAGGACCGTACTCCGGGGGCTCGCCCGTCCTGTGCGGTCAGAAGGCCGCCAAGGGGTTCTTCAGGGTGCCTGTCAGCTGGAGCGCGCCCGACGGGTCCGCCAGGTCGACCATCTGCCTGTTGTTGCGCAGCTGGAGGCGGTTCAGGCAGGACAGGGCGAACTCCGGGGCGAACATGTCGTAGCGGGCGAACTTGTCGGCCAGCTCCGGCACCGACGCCTGGTAGTCGCGGGTGACCTCCGCGACCGTGCGCCAGAAGCCGTCCTCGTCGAGGACGCCCTCCTCGGCGAGGTTCGCCGCGAGGAAGCGGAAGAAGCAGTCGAAGACGTCCGTGAAGATCGACAGCAGCTTGGTGTCGTCCGGGACCTCCACGCGGATCCGCGACACCTCCGGCGGCAGCACCGCGTCCGGGTCCATCACCGCGATCTCCTCGGCGATGTCCTTGTAGACGGCCCGCTTCACGGCGCCGTCCTCCAGGACCAGGATGACGTTCTCGCCGTGCGGCATGTACACCAGGTCGTAGGCGTAGAAACTGTGCAGCAGCGGGACGTAGTAGGCCCGCAGATAGCGCCGCAGCCACTCCTCCGGGGCGAGCCCGGAGCGCTCGATCAGGGCGGCCGCGAAGGACCGGCCCTCGTGGTCCACGTGGACCAGGGACGCCATGGTGGCCAGCGACTCGCCGTCGGCCAGGGACGCCACCGGGCTCTCCCGCCACAGCGCCGCCAGCATCTTCCGGTACGGCGAGTAGCGGTCGGTGGCCTGCTCGTACTCCAGGTGCCGGTAGCCCACGGCGGCGCGCTCCCGGATGACCGACAGTCCCGTGGACCGCAGCACCGGGTCGTTGTCGATCAGGCGGGCCAGCCAGTCGTTGATGGCCGGGGTGGCCTCCATGTAGGCGGCGGACAGGCCCCGCATGAAGCCCATGTTGAGGACAGACAGGGCCGTCTTCACGTAGTGCTTCTCCGGGTGCGAGCGGTTGAAGAAGGTGCGGATGGACTGCTGCGCCAGGTACTCGTCGTCGCCCTCGCCCAGGCACACCAGGTTCCGGCGGGCCACCTCGGCGGCGAAGGTGACGGACAGCTTGTTCCACCACTGCCAGGGGTGGACGGGGATCAGCAGGTAGTCGGCGGGGTCCAGGTCCTGCGCGCGGAGGACGCCGTGGAACCGCTCGACGGTCTCCTCGCCCAGCTCCTCCCGGAGGAACGACTCGTACTCGATGCCGACGCCCGCCGTGAACGCGGCCCGGGAGCGGTGGGCGGCCAGCCACACCAGCTTCACCGGGTGAGCGGCCTCCGGGGCGTACCGCCGGTACTCGTGCACGCCGAAGCCGAGCCGTCCGTTGTTGGCGACGAAGCAGGGGTGGCCCTCGGTCATGCCGGACTCGATCGCCTGGAAGCCGGCGTCGACCAGCTCGGCGGAGGTGACCGGCGGCTTGGTCAGCTTGTAGCAGGTGCCGGAGAGGGTGGAGGAGATCTCCTCCAGGTACACCGGCAGGATCTCCTCGCTGAGCCCCAGGGACTTCTGCAGCTCGATGAAGAAGTCCAGCGCGGCGAGCTCCAGTTCGGCGTCGCCGCGGTGGCGGGTGATCGAGCCGGCGTCGACCTGCCAGTGGTCCAGGCCGCGCAATCGCGCGGTGAACGTGTACCGGGTTTCGCCGTCGTCGCTGCGGACGACGTACCGGCCGTCACCGGCCGGCTCGGGCGTGACGAGCCGCTCGTGCGCGAACTCGGCGAGCGCCTTGCGGATGAGCAGACGGTTGGCCCGCGCCCAGCGGTGGGGGGACAGATGCGCCACGGCGTCGGACAGGGTCATGCGGCGGCTCCTCGGGCGGCCTCGAACTGTTCACGCGTGCAGAAGCTCAGCAGCGCGCGCTTCTCCGGCTTGTCGATCTCACGCTCGGGCTCGAACCCCACGGCCGCGTTCAGGGCGTGCACGGCCTTGTTGCCGACGTCCGGCTCCACCACGACCCGGCGGACGGCCGGGTCGGCGAACAGCTCCTCCATCACGGCGGTGATGACGGCGCGGGTGAAGCCGTGGACGGGGCGGTCGGTGGGGGCGACCAGGAAGTGCATGCCGACGTCACCGGGCTCCGGCTCGTAGAGCCCGACCAGTTCGACGTACCGAGGGTCGTACTTCTCCATCAGGAAGGCGGGTTCGCCGTCGTGCAGGCCCAGGTAGGCGTGGTGGTGCTCGTGGGCGGCGATGCGCATGTACTCGCGCTCGACGTCCTCGAGTCTCGCGTCCTGCATCATCCAGAACGCCGCCTTGGGGTGCGTCACCCAGCGGTGCAGCAGCTCCGCGTCCTTCTCCGGGACGAGCGGGCGGACGGTGAAGGTACCGATGGTGCTCATACGGCGAACTCCTGGAAGGCGATGCTCTTCTCGACCGGGTAGTACTCGGTGCCCAGCAGCTCGCGGATGATCGACGCGTTGCGGTAGGCGCCCATGCCCAGGTCGGGGCTGGTGATGCTGTGCGTGTGCACGCCCGCGTTCTGCAGGAACACACCGCGCCCGGTGACGTCGATCGCGTAGTTGCGGGCGACGTCGAAGCGGCCGTGGCCGTCGTAGCGCAGCCGGTCGCGCACCGGCTCCAGGAAGGCGGGCTGCTCGTAGTGGTAGCCGGTGGCCAGCACCAGGCCCTCGGTGGTGATCTCGAACTCCTTGCCCTGCTCGTCCTGGCGGAAGCCCAGCGTGTACGTGCCGTCCTGGTACCGGGCGGCGGTGAGCGAGGAGTTGGTGAGCAGCCGGGTGGGCACGCCGCGTCCGCCGCTCTCCACGTTCTTCTGGTACAGCAGGTCGAAGATCGCGTCGATCAGGTCCGAGTTGATGCCCTTGAACAGGCCCTTCTGCTGCTTCTCCAGCCGGTAGCGGGTGTCCTCGGGGAGAGCGCGGAAGTAGTCGATGTAGTCCGGGGACGTCATCTCCAGGGTCAGCTTGGTGTACTCCAGCGGGAAGAACCGCGGGGAACGGGTGACCCAGTTGAGCTGGTAGCCGTGGACGTCGATCTCGGACAGCAGCTCGTAGTAGATCTCGGCGGCGGACTGCCCGCTGCCCACGATCGTGACCGACTTCTTCTTCAGCAGGCCGGCCTTGCGGTGCGTGTACTGCGCGTTGTGGAAGAGGTCGCCCTCCAGGCCGCGGCACGCCTCGGGCACGAACGGCACGGTGCCGGTGCCGAGCACCAGGTGCCGGCCGCGGTACGTCGTGCCGGTGTCCGTGGCCACGACGTACACCTCGGCGGTGTCGTCCCAGGTGACCTCGGTGACCGTGGTGCCGAAGCGGATGCTGCCGAGCTGCGCGGCGGCCCAGCGGCAGTAGTCGTCGTACTCGACGCGCAGCGGGTAGAAGTTCTCCCGGATGTAGAACGAGTACAGCCGGCCTTTCTCCTTCAGATAGTTGAGGAAGGAGTAGGGGGAGGTCGGGTCGGCGAGGGTGACCAGGTCCGACATGAACGGCGTCTGCAGATGCGCGCCGTCGAGGAACATCCCCGCGTGCCACTCGAAGTCCGGCTTGGACTCCAGGAAGACGCCCGCGAGCTCGTCGACGGGCTCGGTCAGGCAGGCCAGCCCCAGGTTGAACGGGCCGAGCCCGATGCCTACGAAGTCGTAGGTGGGTTCCGTGGTGTCAGCAAGCGCGGTCAAGGGACTCTCCCAGGTACTGCTCGGCATGGCCGGCGATCAGGTCGAGGACGGCCGAGATGTCGGCCGTCGTGGTCTCGGGGTTGAGCAGGGTGAACTTCAGGTAGTGGCGCCCGGACACCTTGGTGCCCGCGACCACCGCGTCGCCGGAGGCGAACAGGGCCTTGCGGGCGTACAGGTTGGCGCGGTCGATCTCGGCGGGGTCGGTGACGGCGGCCGGGATGTAGCGGAAGACCAGGGTGGACAGGCTCGGCTCGACCACCACGTCGTAACGGGGGTCGGCGGCCAGCAGCTTCCAGCCCTCGGCGGCGAGGTCGCACACCTCGTCGAAGAGCGCGCCGATGCCGTCGGCGCCCATCACGCGCAGGGTCATCCACAGCTTCAGCGCGTCGAAGCGGCGGGTGGTCTGGAGGGACTTGTCGACCTGGTTGGGGATGCGCTCGGTCACCATGCGGCGCGGGTTGAGGTACTCCGCGTGGTAGGTGGCGTGCCGCAGCGTGGCCGCGTCGCGCACCAGCACGGCCGAGGAACTGACCGGCTGGAAGAAGGACTTGTGGTAGTCGACGGTGACCGAGTCGGCGCGCTCGATGCCGTCGATGCGGTGCCGGTACTTCAGGGAGGCGAGCAGTCCGCAGCCGTAGGCGGCGTCCACGTGCATCCAGGCGCCGTACTGCTCGCACAGGCCCGCGATCTCCGGCAGCGGGTCGATCGAGCCGAAGTCGGTGGTGCCCGCGGTGGCGACGACCGCCATCGGGATCAGCCCCGCCTCGGCGCAGCGCTCCAGCTCGTGGGCGAGGGCGACGGTCTGCATCCGCTTGTCGTGGTCGACGGGGACCACCACCACGGCGTCCGGGCCGAGGCCGAGCAGTTTCGCGGACTTCTGTACGCTGAAGTGGCTGACCTCGGAGGCGAAGACGCGCAGCTTCGTCAGCTCGTCGGTCTTGGTCTCCTCCCGCGCCAGCAGCAGCGCCTGGAGGTTGGACTGGGTGCCGCCGGAGGTGAACACGCCGTCGGCGGCGGGGCCGAGACCGATGCGGGCGGCCGTCCAGTCGATCAGTTTCCGCTCGATCAGGGTGCCGCCGGCCGACTGGTCCCAGGTGTCCAGGGAGGAGTTGACGGCGGAGAGCACCGCCTCGCCGAGCACGGCCGGGATGACGACCGGGCAGTTGAGGTGGGCGAGGTAGCGGGGGTGGTGGAAGTAGACCGCGTCCCTGAGGTAGACGTCCTCCAGCTCGTCCAGCACCGCGGTGGTGTCGCGCAGCGGCTGGTCGAGGTCGATCGCGTCGATGCGCGGCGCGAGGTCGTCGACCGTGACGCCGGTGAACGGCCGGTCGGTGGCGGCGAGTTTGGCGGCCACCCGCTCGACTCCTTCGGTCACGGAGCGGCGGTAGTGCTCCGTGGTGGTGTCGTTGAGCAGGTGAGAGCGCATGTGGGGTCCTCCGGTGGGGACGGTCCGTGCGGGGAGAGGGCCGGTGCGGCAGAACTTAGGTTAGCCTAACCAAACTCTTCCGGGGGTAATCCCGTTTCCGCCGTGACCGTCGTCACGTCCTCAACGGGACGCCACGAAGCCTCAACTTGCTTACGGCTCAAGCCTGTTCGCGGAGCTGTTCCTCCGTCAGGCCGCGCCGCCAGTAGCCCACGAACGTCACCCGGCGGCGGTCGACACCACGCTCCCGGACGAAGTGCCGGCGCAGCTGCTTCACATGGCCGGACTCCCCGGCGATCCACACGTAGGCGTGCTCGGGGAAGGGGAGGGCGGTCTGCCGGACGGCGTCCAGGGCCAGCGGGGTCTCCGGGGAGGCGGCGCCCTCCCGCACGAACCAGGTGATCTCCGCGTCCGCGGCGGTCGGCAGCTCCTGGACGTCCCCGGCGTGCGGCACCTCCAGCCATACCCGGGCGCGGACGCCGGGCGGGAGGGTCTCCAGGACGGCGGCCGCGGCGGGCAGGGCGGTCTCGTCGGCCCACAGCAGCACCGTCGAGGCGTCCTCGGGCAGGCGGAAGCGGATCGCGCGGTTGTCGGCGATCGCGGGGCCGAGCAGCAGCACCCGGTCGCCCGCCGTGGCACGGGCGGCCCAGCGGGACGCGGGACCGGCCTCGGCGGACGGGCCCGCCTCCGCGCCGACGCCGTGCAGCACGAAGTCGACGTCGATCTCGGTCGTCCGCCCCAGGGCGTCCGCGCGCAGCGCCCGCAGCGTGTACGAGCGCATCACCGCCCGTACGTCGTCGGGCAGTTCGCGCCAGCCCTGCCACCAGCCGTCACCCAGCTCCAGCGGGACGACCGGCGCGTCCTGCCCCGGGTGGGGCAGGAACAGTGACAGGGACTGGTCCCGTCCGTCGGAGCGGAAGTCGCGCAGTTCCGGCCCGGTGAAGGTGACCCGGACCAGCGACGGGCCGAGCCGCCGCGTCCCGGCGACCTGAAGGGCGAAGAAACGGAACGGGGCGGCCACGGCAGTCGTCACGGCGTACTCCTGCAAGTCGGGGGCGGCCGGCCCTTACGGGGGGACCGGCGCGGGGGACCGTGCGAGGGTCAGCTGACCTTCTTGGCCTTCTCGATGGCCTCGGCGAGCGCCTCCACGGGCGCCACGCACTTGTCGTAGGACAGGATCGGCTCGGTGGAACGGGCGATGACCTGACCGGCCTTGACGGCGGGCAGCTGCTTCCAGGTCGCCTCGGTGATGTCGGCGGGCTGGATGGCCGAGGAGCGGTCGTCCATCAGGATCACGTCGGCCTTGTACTTGTCGACGTTCTCCCAGCTCAGGCTCTCGAACCAGCCGCCGGTGGCCTTCTTGGCCTCCTCCGTCGGCTCCACGAAGTTCACGCCGAGGGCCTTGAAGTACTCCAGGTCGACGGAGAGGTTGCTGCCGGAGACGTAGAACAGCTCGGGGCTCGCGGAGCCGACCAGCACCTTGATCTCGGGCTTGGCCTTGGCGGCCTTGCGCAGCCGCTCCGAGGCCGCCTCGAACCGCTTCTTGGCGTCGGTGACCTTCGCGGCCGTCATGTCGGCGCCGAGCGACTCGGCCAGCTCCCACATCCGCTGCAGCGGGCCGGTGAGCTGACGGTCGAACACGGAGATGCCGACGCTGGGCGCGAGCTTGGCGATCTTGTCCTTGGACGCCTCGGGGACGTACCAGAGGGTGCCGGCGTCGTCGAACATCGTGGAGATCAGGACGTCGGGCGCGAGGGCCGCGTACTTCTCGACGTTGAACTGGTCCCAGACGTTGCCCAGGACCGTCACCTTGGTGACGTCCATGTCGCCCGCCTGGACGTCCGCCTTGCCGTCCTTGGTGGTGGTCGGGCCGAACACGCCCTTGACCTCGATGCCGTAGTCGTACAGCGCGGCGGCCACACCCGTGAACGCGACGATGTTCTTGGGCGCCTCGTCGAGCTTCACCGTGGTGCCGCGGTCGTCCTTGAACGTCCAGGGACCGGACGCGGCGGAGCCCTTCGTGTCCGCGCCGCCGTCCTTCGCGTCGTCGTCCCCGCAGGCGGTGAGCACGGCGCCGAGCCCCAGCGCGCCGCCGGCGGCGAGCAGTCCACGACGGGAGAAACGGGCGGTTCTGGCGTTCGACATGGAAGGGTCTGCTTTCGTGCGTACGGGACCGATGTGCAAACAGCGTTAGGTTAGCCTAACCAAACGATCTGTCCAGAGGGTGTTCGGGGTTCCCTGTCCGGCTTACGCCGGTTCCGCGCCGTGATTCGGGTCACCCGGCCGCACGACGACGGCCCGCGCCGGGGTGGCGCGGGCCGTTCATTCATGGGGAGCGGTGGCTCAGCCCGCCAGGCCCAACTCCCGTGCGATGAGCATCCGCTGGACCTCGCTCGTGCCCTCGCCGATCTCCAGGATCTTCGAGTCGCGCCACATGCGGGCCACCGGGTACTCGTTCATGAAGCCGTAGCCGCCGTGGATCTGCGTCGCGTCGCGCGCGTTGTCCACGGCCACCGTGGAGGAGTACAGCTTGGCCAGCGCCGCCTCCTTCTTGAACGGCTCGCCCGCCACCAGCCTGCTGGCCGCGTCCCGCCACGCGAGGCGCGCCGTGTGCGCCTTCATCTCCATGTCGGCGATCTTGAACTGGATCGCCTGGTTGGCGCCGATCGGACGCCCGAACGCGTGCCGCTCCTTGGCGTACTTCACCGACTCGTCCACACAGCCCTGCGCGAGACCCGTGGCGAGCGCGGCGATGGCGATGCGGCCCTCGTCGAGGATGCGCAGGAACTGGGCGTAGCCGCGGCCCTCCTGGCCCAGCAGGTTGGCCGCCGGGACGCGCACGTCCTGGAAGGACAGCTCACGGGTGTCCGAGGCGTTCCAGCCGACCTTCGAGTACGGCGCCGCCACCGTGAAGCCCGGGGTGCCGGACGGGACGATGATCGACGATATCCGCGGCTTCCCGTCGGGCTTGCGGCCGGTGACGGCGGTGACGGTGACCAGACCCGTGATGTCCGTGCCGGAGTTGGTGATGAAGCACTTGGTGCCGTTGACGACCCACTCGCCGGTCGCCTCGTCCAGGCGGGCCGTGGTCCGGGTCGCGCCCGCGTCGCTGCCGCCGTCCGGCTCGGTCAGACCGAACGCGCCGAGTATCTCGCCCGAGCACAGCCGGGGCAGCCACTCGCGCTTCTGCTCCTCGGTGCCGAACAGGTGCAGCGGCATGGCGCCCAGCGAGACGCCCGCCTCCAGGGTGATGGCCACCGAGGAGTCCACGCGGGCCAGTTCCTCCAGGGCCACGCCGAGCGCGAAGTAGTCGCCGCCCATGCCGCCGTACTCCTCCGGGAACGGCAGCCCGAACAGCCCCATGCGGCCCATCTCGCGCACGATCTCGTACGGGAACTCGTGCCGCTCGTAGAAGTCGCCGATCTTCGGCGCCACCACGTCGTGCGCGAACTCCTCCACCGTGCGTCGGAGTTCGTCGAGTTCGGGGGAGAGCTTGTGGTCCATGTCGTCACTGCTCCTGGTGGGAGAGGGCTCGTACGGTGCGGGACGGGCTGGGCCGGCCCAGGTGGGCGGCCATCCAGACGCTTGTGGCGACCAGACGGCCGAGGTCGACCCCGGTGTCGATGCCGAGGCCCCGCAGCATCCACACGAGGTCTTCGGTGGCGAGATTGCCGGTGGCGGACTTCGCGTACGGGCAGCCGCCCAGCCCGCCCGCCGAGGCGTCGACCGTGGCGACGCCCTGCTGGAGCGCGGCCAGGGTGTTGGACAGCGCCTGGCCGTAGGTGTCGTGGAAGTGCACGCCCAGTGCGGGGACGGGCACGCCCGCCTCCGTGAGCGCGCGGATCAGGGCCGTCACATGGCCCGGGGTCGCCACCCCGATGGTGTCGCCGAGGCTCAGCTCGTCGCAGCCCAGGTCGAGCAGCGCCCGGCACACCTTCACCACCTGGGGGACCGGGACCGCGCCCTCCCAGGGGTCGCCGAAGCACATCGAGAGGTATCCGCGCACATGGACGCCCTGCTCCTTGGCGCGGGCCACCACCGGCTCGAACATGGCCAGCGACTCGTCCACCGTGCGGTTGAGGTTGGCCTTGGCGAAGGACTCCGTGGCGCTGGCGAACACCGCCACCCGGCGGGCGCCCAGCGCCAGCGCACGGTCCAGGCCGCGCTCGTTGGGCACCAGCACCGGCAGCTCGACCGGCAGGTCCGACACCGCCGGGTACAGGTCCTCGGCGTCCGCGAGCTGCGGCACCCACTTCGGGTGCACGAAGCTCGTCGCCTCGATCGTCGTCAGGCCCGTGCCGGCCAGCCGGCGGACGAACTCCGCCTTCACCGCCGTCGGCACGATCTGCTTCTCGTTCTGCAGGCCGTCGCGGGCGCCCACCTCGTGGATCCGCACCCGCGCGGGCAGCCCCTCGGCCGGTACGGCCATGGGCAGGCCCAGCTCGCTCACGTTCATGCCGTCTCCCCTTCCGCCGGTTCCGCGGTCTCCACGGGCGCGATGACCGCGAGCACCTGGTCCATGGCGACCGTCGTGCCCGGGGACACGTCCAGCTCCGTGACCGTGCCGGCGTGCGGGGCCGAGATGACGTGCTCCATCTTCATCGCCTCCACCACCAGCAGGCTCTGGCCCGCGTCCACCTCGTCGCCGACGGCGACCTTCACCACCGTCACCGTGCCCGGCATCGGCGCGGTCAGCGAGTCGGCGCCCGCCTGACCCGCCCGGGTGAGGGACGCGGCGACCGGGTCGTGGTCCCGCACCTGCCAGGCGTCGCCGTCCCGGCCCAGCCAGGAACCGTCGGGCAGGGCGGCGAAGGTGTGCGCGACGCCGTCCAGCGCACAGGTGAACCGGTGTCCCTCCAACGGCCCCGCGGACGCCCGCAGCGGGGTGTCCGCGCCGGGCAGCAGCAGCTCCGTGCCGCCGTCGGCCGTGGCCCGCACCCGTACGGTCACCGGGTCGTGGCCCGCCACCCGCAGAGGGTGCGCCGTCCAGGCCCGGCCGCCGCCCATCCGCCAGCCGTCGGCGGCGTCGAACGGGTCACGCCAGCCGGGACCCGCGGCGGGTTCGAGGGCGGCCTGGCGCAGCAGCGCCGCCGCCGCGTACACCTCGGCCGGCACCTCGCCGCCGACCAGGGAGTCCGCCTCCCGCTCCACCAGACCGGTGTCCAGCTCGCCCGACACGACCGCCGGGTGCGCCAGCAGCCGCCGCAGGAAGCCCGCGTTGGTCTGCACGCCCAGCGTCACCGTCTCCGCGAGCGCCGCCCGCAGCCTGCGCAGCGCGGTCGCCCGGTCGGGGCCGTACGCGATCACCTTGGAGAGCATCGGGTCGTAGAGGCTGCCGACCTCCGTGCCCTCGCTCAGCCCGGAGTCCGTGCGCACACCGTCGCCCTGCGGCTCGCGCAGCCGCAGCACCGTGCCGCCGGAGGGCAGGAAGCCGCGCGCCGGGTCCTCGGCGCACAGCCGCGCCTCGACCGCGTGTCCGGTGAGCCGTACGTCGTCCTGCCCGAACGCCAGCCGCTCGCCGGCCGCGACCCGCAGCTGCCACTCCACCAGGTCGAGCCCCGTGATCAGCTCGGTGACCGGGTGCTCCACCTGGAGCCGGGTGTTCATCTCCATGAAGTAGTACGCCGACGGGTCGTCGCCCGGGACGATGAACTCCACCGTGCCCGCGCCCCGGTAGCCGCAGGAGCGGGCCGCCTGCACGGCCGCCTCGCCCATCGCCGCCCTGACCTTCTCGTCGAGGAGCACACTGGGCGCCTCCTCGACGATCTTCTGGTGCCGGCGCTGGAGCGAGCACTCGCGCTCGCCCAGATGCACCACGTTGCCGTGGCCGTCGGCCAGCACCTGGATCTCGATGTGCCGGGGCCGGTCGATCCACCGCTCCACCAGCAGCGTGTCGTCGCCGAAGGAGGCGCGGGCCTCACGCCGGGCCGCGGCGATCTCGTCCGCGAGGCGCGTCTCGTCCCGCACCAGGCGCATGCCCTTGCCGCCGCCGCCCGCCGACGGCTTCAGCAGCACCGGCATGCCGATCTCCCGGGCCGCGTCGACGAGCTGCGCGTCCGTCAGCCCGCTGCCGCTGGAGCCGGGCACCACCGGCACCCCGGCCGCCTGCACCGTCTCCTTGGCGCGGATCTTGTCGCCCATCAGGGCGATGGCCTCCGCCGGCGGCCCGATGAAGGCGAGCCCCGCCGCCTCGCAGGCCCGCGCGAACTCCGCGTTCTCCGCGAGGAAGCCGTACCCCGGGTGCACCGCCCGCGCGCCGGTGCGGGCGGCCGCCTCCAGCAGCCGCTCCGCCGACAGATAGCTCTCGGCCGCAGGCGCCGGGCCGATCCGCACCGCCGTGTCGGCCTCCCGTACGTGCCGGGCGTCCGCGTCCGCGTCCGAGTACACCGCCACCGAGCGCACGCCCAGCGACCGCAGCGTGCGCACCACACGGACGGCGATCTCGCCCCGGTTCGCCACCAGCACCGTGTCGAACATCTGATCAGTCATCGTCAGGGGTCCCCTCACATCCGGAAGACGCCGAACTGGGGGTCACCCAGGGGCGCGTTGGCGCACGCGGTCAGGGCCAGCCCCAGCACCTGCCGGGTGTCCATCGGGTCGATCACGCCGTCGTCCCAGAGGCGGGCCGTCGCGTAGTAGGCGTTCCCCTGGCGCTCGTACTGGGCGCGGATCGGGGCCTTGAACGCCTCTTCCTCGTCCGCCGGCCACTCCTCGCCGCGCGCCTCCAGCTGGTCCCGCTTGACGGTCGCGAGGACCGAGGCGGCCTGCTCGCCGCCCATCACCGAGATCTTGGCGTTCGGCCACATCCACAGGAAGCGGGGGGAGTAGGCCCGGCCGCACATCGAGTAGTTGCCCGCGCCGTAGGAGCCGCCGACCACGACGGTCAGCTTCGGCACGCGCGTGCAGGCCACCGCCGTGACCATCTTGGCGCCGTGCTTGGCGATGCCGCCCGCCTCGTAGTCCCGGCCGACCATGAAGCCCGAGATGTTCTGCAGGAACACCAGGGGGATGCCGCGCTGGTCGCACAGCTCGATGAAGTGCGCGCCCTTCTGGGCGGACTCCGAGAACAGGATGCCGTTGTTGGCGACGATCCCCACCGGGTGGCCGTGGATGTGGGCGAAGCCGGTGACCAGGGTCTGCCCGTACTCCGACTTGAACTCCGCGAACCGCGAGCCGTCCACGACGCGCGCGATGATCTCGCGGACGTCGTAAGGCGTGCGGGAGTCCACCGGCACCGCGCCGTACAGCCCCGCCGGGTCCACCTTGGGCTCGGCGACCGGCTCCACCCGCCACGGCAGCTGACCGCGCCCGGGCAGCGTGGAGACGATCTGGCGCACGATCCGCAGCGCGTGCGCGTCGTCCTCGGCGAGATGGTCGGTCACCCCGGACACCCGCGAGTGGACCTCGCCGCCGCCCAGCTCCTCCGCCGTGACCACCTCACCGGTGGCCGCCTTCACCAGCGGCGGGCCGCCGAGGAAGATCGTGCCCTGATTGCGGACGATCACCGCCTCGTCGCTCATCGCGGGCACGTACGCCCCGCCGGCCGTGCAGGAGCCGAGCACCGCCGCGATCTGCGGGATACCGGCGCCGGACATCCGGGCCTGGTTGTAGAAGATGCGGCCGAAGTGGTCCCGGTCGGGGAAGACCTCGTCCTGCATCGGCAGGAAGGCGCCGCCGGAGTCCACCAGATAGACGCAGGGCAGCCGGTTGTCCAGGGCCACCTCCTGCGCGCGCAGGTGCTTCTTCACGGTCATCGGGTAGTACGTGCCGCCCTTGACGGTGGCGTCGTTGGCGACGACCACGCACTCGCGGCCCGCGACCCGGCCGATTCCGGCGATCACCCCGGCCGCCGGCGCCTGCCCGTCGTACATCCCGTCGGCGGCCAGCGGGGCCAGCTCCAGGAAGGGCGAGCCGGGGTCCAGGAGGGTGTCCACCCGGTCGCGCGGGAGCAGCTTCCCGCGCGCGGTGTGACGGGCGCGCGCCCGCTCGCCGCCGCCGAGTGCCGCCGCGGCCAGCTTGCCGCGCAGCTCCCCGACGAGGGCGCGGTGCGCCTCCTCGTTGGCCCGAAAGGCCTCTGACGCGGGATCTTCCCCCACGCTCGAAAGAACTCGCGCGGGGGCACCCCCGTCGCTGTGAAGCTCCGGTGCCTCATGCATCCTGCGGGTCCCCTCACGTGTTAATGAGCGTTAACGCGTTTCCTTCAGGTTAACGACCGCTAACCTCCCTGTCTAGAATCGTCTTCATGGCCACCAGAACCGATGCCCCCACCCGCCGAGAGCAGATCCTCAAGGAGGCCGCACGGCTCTTCGCCGAGCGGGGCTTCCACGGGGTCGGCGTCGACGAGATAGGCGCCGCCGTCGGCATCAGCGGGCCCGGGCTCTACCGGCACTTCGCGGGCAAGGACGCGATGCTGGCGGAGCTGCTGGTCGGCATCAGCGAGTCGCTCCTGACCGGGGCGAAGCGGCGGCTCTCCGATGCGGACGCGGCCGGGGTGGCTCCCGAGGCGGTCCTCGACTCGCTGATCGAGGGGCACATCGACTTCGCGCTCGACGACCGCCCGCTCATCACCCTGCACGACCGTGAGCTGGACCGCCTCCGGGACGCCGACCGCAAGCTGGTGCGCCAGCTCCAGCGGCAGTACGTCGAGCTGTGGGTGGGCGTCGTACGCCGCCTCTACCCGGACCTCGCCGAGCCCGCCGCCCGCTCGGCGGTCCACTCGGTCTTCGGCCTCCTCAACTCCACCCCGCACCTCACCCGCCCGGGCTCCCTCCCGGACCGCGCGGGCACGGCGGAGCTGCTGCACCGGATGGCACGGGGGGCGTTCGCGGCGGCGGCGGGGGCCTGAGGGGAGGCGGGGTCCGCTTCAAGGGCCCCGCGGAGTGACGAGCGTTACGGGGTGCCCGGTCTGGACGGGTGCGGATACTCGCCGGTACCTTTCTCTGAGCAAGCGCTTAGACATGCCCAGGCTGCGGAGGTGGCGGCAGTGCGCCGTACGATTTTCAACGAGGATCACGAGGCGTTCCGGGAGACCATCCGGGCCTTCATCGAGGCCGAGGTCGTCCCCGTCTACGACGAGTGGTTCGCGGCCGGACAGGCGCCCCGCGACTTCTACTACAAGCTCGGTGAGCTGGGCATCTTCGGCATCAGCGTGCCGGAGGAGTTCGGCGGCGCGGGCATGGACACCCACAAGTTCGAGGCCGTCCTCTACGAGGAGACGGCCCGCGCGGGCGTCCAGTTCGGCGGTTCCGGCGTGCACGTGCTGCTCGCCCTGCCGTACATCAAGATGCTCGGCACCGACGAGCAGAAGAAGCGGTACCTCCCGAAGTTCGTCACCGGCGAGGAGATGTGGGCCATCGCGATGACCGAGCCGGGCACCGGCTCGGACCTCGCGGGCATGAAGACCACCGCCAAGCTGAGCGAGGACGGCACCCACTACGTCCTCAACGGCGCCAAGACCTTCATCACCGGCGGCGTGCACGCCGACAAGGTGATCGTCTGCGCCCGCACCGCGGCCCCCACCGCCGAGGACCGCCGCCACGGCATCTCCCTCTTCGTCGTGGACACCAAGTCCGAGGGCTACTCCGTCGGCCGCAAGCTCGACAAGCTCGGCCTGCGCACCTCCGACACCGCCGAGCTGGCGTTCGTCGACGTGAAGGTCGCCGCCGAGGACCTGCTCGGCGAGGAGAACAAGGGCTTCTACTACCTCGGCCACAACCTGGCCTCCGAGCGCTGGGGCATCGCCTACGGCGCCTACGCCCAGGCCAAGGCCGCCGTCCGGTTCGCCAAGCAGTACGTGCAGGAGCGCACCGTCTTCGGCAAGCCGGTCGCGCACTTCCAGAACACGAAGTTCGAGCTGGCCGCCTGCCAGGCCGAGGTGGACGCCGCCGAGGCCGTCGCCGACCGCGCCACCGAGGCCCTGGACGCCGGCGAGCTCACGCCCGCCGAGGCCGCCAGCGCCAAGCTGTTCTGCACCGAGGTCGCCCACCGCGTCATCGACCGCTGCCTCCAGCTGCACGGCGGCTACGGCTACATGAACGAGTACCCGATCGCCCGCCTGTACGCGGACAACCGGGTCAACCGCATCTACGGCGGCACCAGCGAGATCATGAAGACGATCATCGCGAAGGACATGGGCCTGTAAGGTCCCGGAAATCCCTGCCGTATACAACTGATTCCATGAGTCAGGCTCTCCAGGAACTCCTCGATCTGCTCGACCTCGAGCAGATCGAGGAGGACATCTTCCGCGGCCAGTCCCGCGCCTCCGCCGTCCCCCGTGTCTTCGGCGGGCAGGTGGCGGCGCAGGCCCTGGTCGCCGCGGGGCGCACCGTCCCCGCCGACCGGCCCCCGCACTCGCTGCACGCGTACTTCCTGCGCATCGGCGACCCGGGCGCGCCGATCGTCTACACCGTCGACCGGATCCGCGACGGCCGGTCCTTCACCACCCGCCGGGTGGTGGCGGTCCAGCACGGCAAGCCGATCTTCCACCTCTCCGCGTCCTTCCAGACGCACGAGGAGGGCCTGGACCACCAGGCGCCGATACCGGACTCCCCGGACCCGGAGACGCTCCCCACCTCGGAGGACCGGCTGCGGGGCTATCCGCACCTGTCGTCGGAGGTGGTGCACCGCTACCTCGGCGCCCGCGCCGCCGTCGACCTGCGCTACGTCGACGATCCGCCCTACGGCCGCTTCGGCGAGCCGCGCGACCCGCACAGCCAGGTGTGGTTCCGCACCAACGGCAAGGTCGAGGGCGACGACCCGCTGCTGCACGTCGTGCTCGCCACGTACGTCTCCGACATGACGCTGCTGGACTCGATCCTGCTCGCCCACGGGCGCGGCGGCTGGGCCGTCGGCGACGTGGTCGGGGCGTCCCTGGACCACGCGATGTGGTTCCACCGCCCGTTCCGCGCGGACGAGTGGCTGCTGTACGACCAGCAGTCCCCGTCGGCGCACGGCGGCCGGGGTCTCGGCCAGGGCCGCATCTACACCCAGGACGGGCGCCTCGCGGTGTCCGTCATCCAGGAGGGCGTGGTCCGCGTCCCGCGCGACGAGGGCTGACGCCCGGGGGTGAGGCTGAGGCCCGGGGGTGAGGCTGACGCCCGGGGGTGAGGCCGCGACGCCTCTTCGGGCCGGCCGCGGCCCGAAGGCGCGCCCGAGGGGCGTCCGCCTCAGCTCAGGCCGGCCTGATCCAGCAGGTACGCCGTCATCGGGTCGTAGTGGCGGGGGCTCGTCACATGGTCGTCCAGGGGGACCGTCACCTGGACGGTGCCCTCGGCCTCGGCGAGGAACAGCGCGGGGTCGTTGCAGTCGGCGTACCCGACGGAGTCCACGCCGTACTGTCCCGCCGCGCCCGCCCAGCCGTGGTCGGCGACCACCAGGTCGGGCAGCGGTCTCCCCTCGCGCTCCAGCGCCGTGAGGATCGTCCTCATCGGCGAGCCCGAGTGGGTGTGCCACAGCGTCGCCCCGTGCTCCAGCACCGCCACGTCCGCGAACTGCATGACGTAGCCCTCCTCCGTGGTCAGCCCGTCCGGGATCACCACGATCTCGCAGCCCGCCGCCCGCAGCGCGGCGGCCGTCGCCCGGTGCACGTCCAGCAGACCGCCCGGGTGGCCGGTCGCCAGCAGCACCCGCTGCCGGCCCTCCGCCGCCTTGCGCAGCCGCCCCGCCATCCGCTCCAGGCCGTCGACCGTCAGCTCGGGGTCGATGGTGTCCTGCCCGTACCGGTGCTCGGGGTCGTCGTTCACACCGACGCGCTCCGCCATCACCGCGAGCACGTCCTGCTCGTCGGTCCACCGCTCGCCGAGCTCCAGGCCGAGCCAGTAGTGCCGGTCGCCGTTCGCCAGCTTCCGGTAGTGGGAGAGGTTGTTCTCGCGGGGCGTGGCGACCTCGCCCGCGATGCGGGTGGCGACCAGGTGCTCGACGAGTTCGGCGCGGCTGGGGGTCCCGGGTATCGGCATGCTCCCATTGTGAGGCAGGGAACAGGGGGCGTCCCTCACGTATCGCGCGCTGGGACGTGCGTCACGTACTCAGGTGGATTGCGTACGGCTACTCAGCGGCGACCCGCACCACGTACTTGCCCCGGACGCCGCCTGCCTCCAGCGCCCGGTGGGCCTCGGCCGTCTCCTCCAGCGGAAAGACCGTGTCGACCACGGGACGCAGCGCGCCCTCGGTGACATGCCGGGCCAGGGCGTCGAGGTCGGACTGCCGGGGGTTGCCGCTGAAGAAGCGGACCCGCCCCCGTCCGTGCAGGGCGCTGCCCGCGACGTAGCCGAGTGAGGTGACGGGCCGGCCGAGGTCGAAGGCGATGGTCACCATGCGGCCGCCTGGATTCAGCAGACGCCGGTAGGAGCGCAGTTCGGTCCCGACCGTGTCCAGGACGACGTCGAAACGGCCCAGGTCCGCGGGGCGCACGCTCCGGTGGTCGACGGCCTCGTGCGCGCCGAGCTCTCGGACCAGGTCGAGGTTGGCCGCGCGGGCCAGGGCCGTGACCTCGGCGCCGTACGCCCGTCCGAGCTGGACGGCGGCGTTGCCGACGCCGCCCGCCGCGCCCCGCACGAGGAGGCGTTCGCCGGGGCGCAGCCCGGCCTTGGCGCGCAGTGCGGTGACGGCCGTGGTGGCCACCGGGAGCGCGGCGGCGTCCACCGGGTCGAGGCTGTCGGGGACGAGACCGACGCGCTCCGCGGGCACGGTCACGTACTCGGCGGCGCTGCCGGACCGGGAGGTCCGCCCCAGGACCCCCCAGACGCGGTCGCCGGGCGCGAACCGGGTGACCCCGGCGCCGCGCTCGGCGACCTCGCCGGTGAAGTCCAGGCCCACACGCCTGGGAAAGCGGCGGCCGAGCAGGAGGCGCAGACGGCCCGAACGGGCCGCCAGCTCGCCGCCGTTGACGCTGAACGCGTGCACCTTCACCAGGACCTCGCCGGGTCCGGGCTCGGGCCGGGGCACGCGGCCCACGTAGAGCACGTCGGGGCCGCCGTAGCGGTCGTGGAGCACTGCCTTCATCATGCGGTCGTCCATCGCTGCTGTCGCCTTCGCGTCGGGTCGTTCAGGGGGTCCGTCGGGGGATCCGGGACCGACCGTAGGCTGGTAAGCGGACGAGATCGTCCGGTTACGGCGGAAGTGAGAGACAGTGACGGCAGGATCCTCTCGGAACACGGCCCGCGACGGCGTGCGGGCGGACGCCCGGCGCAACCGGGAGCGCCTGCTCGCCGCGGCCCGCGAGGTCTTCGCCGAGCACGGGCTCGACGCCCCGATGGCGACCGTGGCCCGCCGGGCCGGGGTCGGTGTGGCGACCCTGTACCGGCACTTCCCGACCCGGGACGCGCTCGTGCGGGGCGCGTTCGCGCGGCAGATGGAGACCTGCGGCCGGGCCCTCCGCGACGCCCTGGCCGCCGACGACCCGTGGACGGGCCTGACGCACCTGGTCGAGACGGTCTGCGCCCTCCAGCGGGAGGAGCGTGGATTCCCGGCCGCGTTCCTGGACGCCTTTCCGCAGGCCGGCGCACAGCACGCGCGCTCCCGGGAGCAGGCCGAACGGGACCTCACGGTTCTGGTGCGCAGGGCCCAGGCGTCGGGCGCGCTCCGCCCCGACTTCCACCCGTCCGACCTCGTCGTGGCCCTGGTCGCCCACTGCGGCCTGGTGGCGGCCCTCCCGGACGACCCGAAGGCGTCCCGCCGCCTGGTGGCGTACCTGCTCCGGTCCTTCCGGGCCACCCCGGCCACCGATCCCCTGCCCCCGCCGACGACGCTGACGCTGCGCGGCTTCCCGGCGACACCGGAGAGCGGAAGCCGGGCGTCCCGCCGCGCATGAGCAGGTGCCGTGGGCACCGGGGCGGCTTGCGGCGGACGAGCGCGTCGGCTGCGCCGGCGTGTGAGCCGGTGATGTCGTCGGCCCGGCGGCCGCGTGGTGAGCCCGGTGGCCGCTGTCGCCACGTCCGAGGCGGGGACCTGTGGGACATGTGTCCTGCGCGTCGGGCGGTGCTGGGTGACGGTCGCCGCCGGGTGCGTTCGGGGTGGGCGCGGCTCCCTGCGGACGTCCGGGGCCGCGTGCGGAAGCTGCTGCGCCGGCGTGTGAGCCGTGATGTCGTCGGCCGGGCGGCCGCGTGGTGAGCCCGGTGGCCGCTGTCGCCACGTCCGAGGCGGGGACCTGTGGGACATGTGTCCTGCGCGTCGGGCGGTGCTGGGTGACGGTCGCCGCCGGGTGCGTTCGGGGTGGGCGCGGCTCCCTGCGGACGTCCGGGGCCGCGTGCGGAAGCTGCTGCGCCCGCGTGTGAGCCGTGATGTCGTCGGCCGGGTGGTCCCGCGCGGCGCTTCCGGCGGTCGCTGCTGCCGGGTCCGAGGGGCGGACACTTCCAACCCGCGGCCCTCGCGCCGGGCGGCGGTGCTTGGCGCCCGCCGCATCCGAGGCGTGCAGGCGAAGCCGCCGCGCGTGCCTCGCTACGGCGTCCGCAGCGCAAACCACAGCTCCATGCGGACGTCCGGGTCGTCCAGGTCCGCGTCCAGGAGGGCGGCGCACCGCGCGACGCGCTGGCGGACCGTGTTGCGGTGGACGTCCAGGGCTACCGCCGTGCGGTCCCAGCTGCCGTGGAGGGAGAGCCAGGTGCGCAGGGTGTCCACCAGCGCCGGGGACTGCTCTATCGGGGCGAGGAGCGCGCGGGCGTGGGCGGCCGCCTCCGCCGGGGGGACCAGGTCCGTGAGGGCCGCCGGGCGGTCGCCGTGGCGGAGCAGCGGGGCGCGGGTGGCGCGGGCACGGGCCAGGGCGCGGGCGGCTGGGTGTGCGGGCCGGCCAGTCCGCGGGACGCCGCGCGCTCACGCCGAGCGTCCAGCCCTGCACCCGCTCCACCGGGCGCCCGTCCGCACCAGCACCCGCACACCTCGCCGCCACGTCACCAGCGACGAGCCGAGAGCCGCGCCCAGCGCGGACGCGGCCACCGGGTCCGGCGCCACCCTCCCGTCCGGCCTGCCGTGCACCACCCGCCACCGGCCCTCGCCGAGCAGCGGCGCCACCTCCGCGGGCGCCGCGCCCAGCAGCAGCCGTACCAGCGCGGAGGAGCGGCCGGCGCCCGAGCCGCTGTGGCGTTCGCCGGTGAGCAGGGAGAGCAGCACGGCCGCGACGGACGCGATGGTGTGGTCGCCCGCATCCCGCTGCGGGGCGGCCGTCCCGAGCACGAACCCCTCCCCGTTGCCCAGCGCGTGCGCGACCAGCCGCAGCCCGGCCACCGTGTCCGACGCGGAGGCGGGCGAGGGCTCCTCGCCCGACGGGCGCACCACTTCCGCGAGTTTCGCCAGCGCCGTCCGCACCGCCTCGCCCGGGTCCGGCCCCGCGGCCGCGATCCGCGTGCCCTCGGGGCCGTACAGCACCGCGCGTCCGCCCAGGCGGCGGGCGAGCTGCTGGAGGACGGAGGGGACCGGGTTGGGGCGCGCGGCGGCGGTGGCCAGGCTCTGCTGGGCCTCCGTGACCCGCCGCAGCTCGGCCGTGCGGGCCTGCGCCATCAGCTGCCACAGCGCCCGCGCCACCGCCGAGAACGTGGTCCGCGGCGGCACCTCGAGCAGCGGCAGCCCGTGCATCTCGCACGCCTCCACCAGCGCCCCGGGCACGGTGTCGTGCACCGGCGCGACACCGAAGCCGAGCGCCGCCCCGCCCGCCGCGACGATCCGCGACGCGTACGCGTCGAAGTAGCCCGCGCCCGCCCCGTCCGGGATGTGCACGCCCGCCGACAGCAGCAGCTCGCCGCCCAGCAGGTACGGGTACGGGTCGGCCATCTCCGAGGTGTGCGCCCAGTGCAGGACGACGGCCGGGTCCGCGGGGCCCGCGATCCGGCGCAGGCCCAGGTCCGCGCGGGCCAGCAGCGCGTCCAGGGGCACGGGGGGTGTGGGCGGAACAGTGGGGTCCGGCATGGTGGACGTTTCCTCCATCCCAGGCTGCCGATCTGGATGAAACGTACACTTCGCAGTCGCTTTTCGGCCACCTAAGGTCGGGTCACCGGCAACCCGCGGGTACGGGCGGATGTCCCCGCGCGGCGCCGGTGAGCGACCCGTCTGCACGACACGCCACCGACAGTGCGCGAAGGAGGCCCCCGCATGGCCGTGGACTACCTGGTCATCGTCGTCTATCTGGCCGGCATGCTGGCCATGGGCTGGTGGGGCATGCGCCGCGCCAAGTCCAAGAGCGAGTTCCTGGTGGCGGGCCGCCGCCTGGGCCCCGCCATGTACTCCGGCACCATGGCCGCCATCGTCCTCGGCGGCGCGTCCACCATCGGCGGCGTGGGCCTCGGCTACCAGTACGGACTGTCCGGCGCGTGGATGGTGTTCACCATCGGCCTCGGCCTGCTCGCCCTGTCCGTCTTCTTCTCCGCCCGCATCGCCCGGCTGAAGGTCTATACCGTCTCCGAGATGCTCGACCTGCGCTACGGCGGCCGGGCCGGCGTCATCTCCGGCCTCGTCATGTGGGCGTACACCCTCATGCTCGCGGTGACCTCGACGATCGCCTACGCCACGATCTTCGACGTCCTCTTCGACATGAACCGCACCCTCGCCATCGTCCTCGGCGGCTCGATCGTCGTCGCGTACTCCACGCTCGGCGGCATGTGGTCGATCACGCTCACCGACATGGTGCAGTTCGTCGTGAAGACGATCGGCGTGCTGCTCCTGCTGCTGCCCATCGCCGTGGTCAAGGCGGGCGGGTTCGCCGAGATGAAGGCGAAGCTGCCGACCGAGTACTTCGACCCGCTGGGCATCGGCGGCGAGACGATCTTCACCTACGTGCTGATCTACACCTTCGGCATGCTCATCGGGCAGGACATCTGGCAGCGCGTGTTCACCGCCCGCAGCGACCGCACGGCCCGCTGGGGCGGCACCGTCGCCGGCACCTACTGCCTCGCCTACGCCGTCGCCGGCGCGGTCATCGGCACGGCGGCCAAGGTGCTCTACCCGAACCTGGCCAGCGCCGACGACGGGTTCGCCACCATCGTCAAGGACGAGCTGCCCGTCGGCGTGCGCGGCCTGGTGCTGGCCGCCGCCCTCGCCGCCGTGATGTCGACGTCCTCCGGCGCGCTGATCGCCTGTGCCACCGTCGCCAACAACGACATCTGGTCCCGGCTGCGCGGCATCGTCCGCCCGGAGGGCGAACAGCACGACGAGGTCAAGGGCAACCGCGCCTTCATCCTGCTGATGGGCCTCGCCGTGATCGCCACCGCCATCGCCCTCAACGACGTGGTCCAGGCGCTGACCGTCGCGTACAACCTGCTGGTCGGCGGACTGCTGGTGCCCATCCTCGGCGGGCTGCTGTGGAAGCGCGGCACCGCGCAGGGCGCCCTCGCGTCCGTCGCCGTCGGCGGCCTCGCCGTGATCGGCCTGATGGCCACCTACGGCATCCTCGCCAACGAGCCCGTCTACTACGGTCTCCTCGCCTCCCTCGCGGCCTACGTCGTCGTCTCCCTCGCCACCCGCCCGACCGACGCGGCCGTCCTCGCCGCCTGGCGCGAGCGCCTCGCCGGACGCGGCGCCGAGCCGGAGAACGCGTCCGAAACCGTGTCCGAACAGGTCCCGGCCGCCCAGTAGCATCGTGGGCAGTCAGTACATACGCGACGAAGTGTAGGAAAGAGAGCAGTCCTCCATGAGCAGCAACGAGACGCCCCGCGGCCCCGTCGACTCCTCCCGCGTCCCGCGGTACGCCGGCCCCGCGACCTTCGCCCGGCTGCCCCGCCTCGACGAGGTCGGCCGCGCCGACGTCGCCGTCGTGGGCGTGCCGTTCGACTCGGGCGTCTCGTACCGGCCGGGCGCCCGCTTCGGCGGCAACGCGATCCGTGAGGCGTCCCGGCTGCTGCGCCCCTACAACCCCGCGCAGGACGCCTCCCCGTTCGCCCTCGCGCAGGTCGCGGACGGCGGCGACATCGCCGTCAACCCGTTCCACATCAACGAGGCCGTCGAGACCATAGAGGCCGCCGCCGACGACCTCCTCGGCACCGGCGCCCGACTGATGACCCTCGGCGGCGACCACACCATCGCCCTGCCGCTGCTCCGGTCGGTCGCCAGGAAGCACGGCCCGGTCGCGCTGCTGCACTTCGACGCGCACCTCGACACCTGGGACACGTACTTCGGCGCCGAGTACACCCACGGCACGCCGTTCCGCCGGGCCGTCGAGGAGGGCATCCTCGACACCGAGGCGCTCTCCCACGTCGGTACGCGCGGCCCGCTCTACGGCAAGCAGGACCTCACCGACGACGAGAAGATGGGCTTCGGCATCGTCACCTCCGCGGACGTCTACCGCCGCGGCGCCGACGAGGTCGCCGACCAGCTCCGCCAGCGCATCGGCGACCGCCCGCTGTACATCTCCATCGACATCGACTGCCTCGACCCGGCCCACGCCCCCGGCACCGGCACGCCCGAGGCCGGCGGCATGACCTCCCGCGAGCTGCTGGAGATCCTGCGCGGCCTCGCCTCCTGCAACCTGGTCTCGGCCGACGTCGTCGAGGTGGCGCCCGCGTACGACCACGCCGAGATCACCTCGGTCGCCGCGTCGCACACGGCGTACGAACTGACCACGATCATGTCCCGTCAGATTGCGGAGGCCCGCGCCAAGTGACGCACGACCACGACCTGGAGCTCCGCCCGACCGCCGCGCAGACGGAGGCGGCCCTGAACCCGCCCTCCCGTCGCCCGACCACCGCCCCTCAAGGGGGCGCTTCGCGCCACGTGATGACGGGCCGCAATGGAGGAGACCTGGTCGTGGAGACCCTGGCCGGGCTCGGCGCGACCACCGTCTTCGGGCTGCCCGGCCAGCACGCGCTCGGCATGTTCGACGCGCTGCGCCGCTCCGACCTGCGCTACATCGGCCTGCGCGTGGAGAACAACGCGGGCTTCGCGGCGGACGCGTACGGCCGCATCACCGGCGAGGCGGCCCCGCTGCTGCTGTCCACCGGCCCCGGCGCGCTCACCTCGCTGGCCGCGCTCCAGGAGGCGGCGGCCGCGTCCGCGCCCGTACTGGCCATCAGCAGCCAGGTGCCGACCCCGGGGCTCGGCGGCGGACGCCACGGCTATCTGCACGAACTCCCGGACCAGTCCGCCTCGTTCCGGGGCGTCGTCAAGTCCGTGCACACGGTCCGTACGGCCTCGCAGATCCCGTCGGCGATCGCGGCGGCCTGGAAGTCGGCGCTCACCGTCCCGCATGGGCCCGTGTGGGTGGAGATCCCGCAGGACGTGCTGCTCGCCGAGACGGTCCTGCCGGTCGTGACGGCGATGGACGCCACCCCGGACGAGCTGCCCCCGCGCCCCGAACTCACCGCGCTGGCCGCGCATCTGCTGTCCGGCGCGGAACGCCCCGCGATCATCGCGGGCGGGGGAGTGGTCCGCTCGGACGCCTCCGGGAAGCTGCGGCAGCTCGCCGAGCGCATCCAGGCGCCCGTGGTGACCACCCCGGGCGGCAAGGGCGCCTTCCCGTGGACCCACCCGCTGTCCCTCCAGTCCTGGATCGAGGACCGCCACACCACCGACTTCCTTGAGGACGCGGACGTCCTGCTCGTCGTCGGCTCCGGACTCGGCGAACTCTCCTCGAACTACCACACGTTCAAGCCGCGCGGCCGGGTGATCCAGGTCGAGGCCGATCTCGGCAAGCTGGAGTCCAACCACCCCGGCATCGGCATCCACGCCGACGCCCGCCTCGCCCTCCAGGCGCTCCTGGAGGCGGTGGAGGAGCGTGAGGACGACACCGCCCCGGCGCGGGTGCGGGAGCTGCTGGAGCGGGTGCGGGCCCGCATCGACGGGCAGGACCTGGCGCTGGAGCAGCAGGTGCTGACGGCCGTGCGGCGCGCCCTGCCGACGGGGTCGCCGTCCTTCTGGGACATGACGATCCTCGCCTACTGGGCGTGGTCCGCGTTCGACGCGATGGGCCCCAACCGCCTGCACTCCGCACAGGGCGCCGGCGGCCTCGGCTACGGCTTCCCCGCCGCCCTCGGCGCGGCGGTCGCCGACCCCACCCGCCCGGTCCTCGCGGTCTCCGGCGACGGAGGCGCGCTGTACTCGATCGCCGAGCTGGCCACGGCCCGCCAGTACGACCTGGACGTCACCTGGCTCATCGTCGACGACGGCGGCTACGGCATCCTCCGCGAATACATGACGGACGCCTTCGGCGAGCCCACGGCGACGGAGCTGACCCGCCCGGACTACGTGGCCCTGGCCGAGTCCTTCGGCGTCCCGGGCGTCCGCACCACCCCGGAAACCCTGGAGGAGGACCTCACCAAGTCCCTCTCCACGCCGGGCCCTTCGGTGGTCGTGCTCCCGGCGGTCCTGAGGATGTTTGCGCCGACGCACCTGGGCTGAGGGCCGCCGTGCCGGGTGGGCCGTAGGCTGCCCGGATGCTGAGGATCGGAATCCCTGTCGTCGGTGTCACGGACATCGCCCGCGCGGTGGCGTTCTGGACGCAGGCTTTGCCCCTCGTGGTCGCAGAGCAATGGTCGAGCGAGACGTGGCGGACGCTCGAGTACGCCGACGGCTCCGGCCAGGCTCTCGGTCTGCTGCGCAGCGCGTCGCCCGCCGAGCCGTACCCACGTCTGCACCTGGACCTCTTCACCGATTCGGCGGAGGAACAGCGGGCCGAGGTCCAACGGCTGGTCGGTCTCGGCGCGCGGTCCGTCGACTGGGACCTCTACCCGCCCGACCCCGACTTCGTCGTGCTCGCCGACCCGGACGACAACGTCTTCTGCGTTGTCGACCTGAGCCGCGGACCCGGGGGCGGCGACCGGCTCCGCCCCTGAGCGCCCCTACGAGATCGCCCGCAGCCGCCCGCGCCCCGCGCGGTCGCCGAGGCGGGCGAGCGCGCCTTCTGGGGCGATCAAGCCGGGAAGCTCCCGTCCTTGACTGCGGTCACGAACGGCGTCCAGCCGGCCGACCGGAAGATTACCGCCGGCCCCTCGGGGGCCTTGGAGTCGCGAACGGGGACACCCGCGGGGTGGTCGTCCAAGACCTCCAGACAGCTGCCGCCCTGGTCGTTGCTGTAGGAGGACTTCCGCCAGCCCTTCAGTGCCCCAGCGTTCGGTATCGCTCGGTCAGCCATGATGTTCGTAGTCCCTTGCTGTTGCGCTGAGCAGAGCCAGTGATTCCTTGAGCGGCAGCGCGTTGCCCAGTGCGAAATCGTAGCGATGCTGCAGCTCCTGAACGACTGATGGGCTGTCGTGGATCTTCCCCATGTACAGGCCCTCCCCGTAGGCCACGGGCGGCTGATCTTCGAACCACATCAGCGTGAGCATGTTGCTCAGGAGGGGATGCATGCCCAATGTAAAGGGCAGAAGGTGAAGCTGGATCCGCTCGGCCTCGGCGAGTCCGATGAGGTGGTTGATCTGCTCCGCCATGACGTCCGGGCCGCCGATCCGGCGTCGTAGCACCGCTTCATCCAGGAGCGCCCACACTACGGGTGTCACTGGGTCGGCAAGGATTTTCGCGCGTTCCAGGCGTGTGACAAGGCGCCTGTCACGTTCCTGTTCACTCGCCGGAGGGAACGGCATGCTCAGAACCGCACGTGCGTACCTTTCCGTCTGGAGGATGCCGGGAACGAACGACAGGGCGAACTCCCTGATCATCGTCGCCTGCTGTTCGAGCTGAAGGGCCGCCTCGAAGTACCCCGCCACAGCGGTGTCGTCGTCCGGAAGGAAGCTGCTGAGCACATCGCCCGTGTTCAGCGCCCTGTCGAGGCGTCGCGCGTCCTCCTTGGACGGGGTGCGCCGGCCTGCCTCGATGTGCGCGATGTGCGAACGCGTCATGACGGCGGCCGTCGCCAGCTCCTGTTGCGTCAGCCCGGCCGCCTCTCGCTGCGCCTTCAACCACTCCCCATAGATGTTGCTCATCGCCAACTCCCGTGTGACAGATGCTTCGTCACATCCGACCCTCTGGCGAGCCTAGCCCGGCCCGTCTCACTCTGTGAGTGGATCGCTACACAGCGATGTCCATGCACCTCGACCTGCCCTCGGGCACGGAAGACCCCCGCGACCGCTACCGACGGCCCGGGGGCATGGCCCTCAACCGCAACGGAGTTGAAGACGTGTTGCACCGTATCGCCTGTCTCCTCGAGCCGCTGCTGCGGCTCCTGTGGCCCGCCTCCGGGCGCCATCGGCACGGGAGCCGGCACCGCGCCGGGGGAGCGGCGTCCGCCCCCGAGCCGGCCGCCCCCGTCGCACCCGGCCGCCGCCCCTCCCCGTACGAGGCACTCCTTTGCGGCGAGGACTCCCGGCTCGTCCGCCCCTACCTCCTCGCCCATGAGCAGCGCGCGCGGGCCAAGCAGCAGCGCGCCCGGCGCCGGACCCTCTGGCTCGCCGTGCACGGCATCGACGTAGGGCCACGGCGTATCCACGGTGTCGACGTCGGCTCCCGCCGGATGCGGGGCAACGAGGTGACCGCCGCGTGATCTACGAGAGCCGAGACCTCGCCGCCACCACGGCCGCCCGGCCCCGCCTCCTGCCCTGGTCCAACCTCGACGGCAACCCCTGCTACCTCGTCACCGACGACACCGGAACCGGCCGTCTCTCGCGCCTCGCTGACGAGATCGAAGCCGTCCAGCTCGGCATGGCGGACGACCTTCTCGGCCACGCTGTCGATCTCCTGGGCGACACCAGGGCCACCGCGCCCCAGCTCCGTCACCTCGCCGCCTGCCTGGCCGAGGCGCTCCACGACGTCCACCGCATCGCCCGCAGCAGGGGAGCGCGTCTCTCCGTGCCCCACGGGGAGGAGGAAGACCTGGACGCCGTCCCGGAAGGGGGCCGGGGCAACTGACCCACCGCTGGGGCGGGCCGGCCGCCCTCTTCGTCTGAGGGAGGCCGGCCGAGGTGAGGTCTACCAGATCGACTCGACCCACTCCGGGTGGTCGATGAACGGGTTCCGGTTGTGCTGGTACGACTCGTAGATCACGTCGTTGCGGTGCTGCTCGAAGGCGTCCGGCGGGTCCTGCTCGTTCCACTCCTTGAGTACCGAGAGCTTGCCGATGTACGGCGCGGAGCCGTTGCTCACGCTGTTGTTCGGCTCCAGGTCGGGCCAGCCGTCGGTGCCCTCGTATCGGACCGCCATGTAGAAGATCATGCGGGCCACGTCGCCTTTGACCGCGTCGCGCGGCTCGAAGGAGTCGGAGTCGGTGAGGCTGCCCCCGCCGTTCGCGACGGCGCTGCCGCCGTTGTCGAAGTCCTTGTTGCCGCGGATGCTGTTGACCTGCACGTCCGACGGGCGCAGATGGTGGATGTCGGTGCCGGGACCGGTGGAGGTGCCGAAGTCGCCGTGGGACTTCGCCCAGACGTGCTCGCGGTTCCAGTCGCCGGCGTTCCCGCCGTTCGCGCTCTTGCTGCGGGAGACGCCGGAGTACAGCAGGATCACGTTCCCGCTGTTCGACGGGTCTTCGTCGGTGTCCTTGAGGGCGTCCCAGACGGCCGAGTACGACAGCTTCGTCTGGTCGCTGATGATCGAGTTGAGGGCGGACTTGAGGGCCTCGCCGGTCTTGCCCTCCGCGCCCTCGTAGTAGTCGGCCACCGCGGCTACGCGGGCCTGGGCGGCGGGGGCCTCGTGGGCGGGCGCGGCGGCGCCGGCCGTGGCGGGGGTGAGGGCGGGGACGGCGAGTCCGGCGAGGACGGCGGCGCTCGCCAGCGCCACCGCCTTCCGGCGGCGTATGCGCACAACAGGCATGTGGGGTGTCCGATCTACGCGGGTTGCACAAGGGAGATACCCGAGAGACTGGCATGGACATGCAGTCAAGCGCGTGGAGACAGCGTGTCGATTGCGTGACGAGAATCCGACGTCGCGTAGGCGGTGTGCGTCCACGGAATTGTTGCGGAGGGATGAAATCCGCTTCCGGCGGCGTTGCAGCCTTCCGGAAGATCAGGACGATCGGAGGACACCGCGTGACAGCGCAACGGGGATGGGCACGACGACTGGCCGCCTACGCGTGGCGGCACCCCAGGAACGTCGTCCTGGCCCTCGGTTCCTCCCTCGCGGGTATGGCCGTGATGGCCCTGGTCCCGCTGATCACCAAGGTGATCATCGACGACGTGATCGGGGACAAGACCCGGGACATGGGCACCTGGGCCGGCCTCCTCGTCGCCGCCGCGCTCGCCGTCTACGTCCTCACGTACGTCCGCCGCTACTACGGCGGACGCCTCGCGCTCGACGTCCAGCACGACCTGCGCACCGAGATGTTCGGCTCCATCGCCCGGCTCGACGGCAGACGCCAGGACGAGCTGTCCACCGGGCAGGTCGTCGGCCGCGCCACCAGCGACCTCCAGCTCATCCAGGGCCTGCTCTTCATGCTGCCGATGACCATCGGCAACCTGCTGCTGTTCGTGATCTCCCTGGTGATCATGGCGTCGCTGTCACTGCCGCTCACCGCGATCGCGCTCGCCGTCGCCCCCGCCCTGTGGTGGATCGCCAAGCGCAGCCGCACCCGGCTGCACCCCTCCACCTGGTACGCCCAGGCGCAGGCGGGCGCCGTCGCCGGGGTGGTGGACGGGGCGGTCAGCGGCGTCCGCGTGGTCAAGGGATTCGGCCAGGAGGACCAGGAGACCGGCAAGCTCCGCGAGGTCGGCCGCCGGCTGTTCGCGGGACGCCTGCGCACCATCAGGCTGAACTCCCGCTACACCCCCGCCCTCCAGTCCGTGCCCGCCCTCGGCCAGGTCGCGATGCTCGCCCTCGGCGGCTTCCTCGCGGTGCGCGGCCACATCACGCTCGGCACGTTCGTCGCCTTCTCCACCTACCTCGCCCAGCTCGTCGGCCCGGTCCGGATGCTCGCCGTCGTCCTCACCGTCGCCCAGCAGGCCCGCGCCGGCACCGAACGCGTCCTCGACCTGATCGACACCGAGCCGTCCCTCACCGACGGCACCAAGGAACTGCCCGCCGACGCCCCCGCGACCGTCGAGTTCGACGACGTCGCCTTCGGCTACGACCCCGAGCGGCCCGTCCTCGACGGCCTGTCCTTCGAGATCCGTCCCGGCGAGACCCTCGCCGTGGTCGGCGCCTCCGGCTCCGGCAAGTCCACCGTCTCCCTGCTGCTGCCGCGCTTCTACGACGTCACCCGGGGCGCCGTCCTGGTCGGCGGGCACGACGTCCGCGAGCTGACCACCGCCTCGCTGCGCGCCGCCATCGGCCTGGTCCCGGAGGACTCCTTCCTGTTCTCCGACACCGTCCGCAACAACATCGCGTACGGCCGCCCCGACGCCACCGACGAGCAGATCAGGGCCGCCGCCCGCGCCGCCCAGGCCGACCGCTTCATCGACGAACTGCCCGACGGCTACGACACCACCGTCGGCGAGCACGGCCTCACCCTCTCCGGCGGCCAGCGGCAGCGCATCGCCCTGGCCCGCGCGATCCTCACCGACCCGCGCCTGCTGGTCCTGGACGACGCCACGTCCGCCGTGGACGCCCGCGTCGAGCATGAGATCCACGAGGCGCTCAAGAGCGTCATGCGGGGCCGCACGACCCTGCTGATCGCCCACCGCCGCTCCACCCTCAACCTCGCCGACCGCATCGCCGTCCTCGAGAACGGCCGCCTCGCCGCCCTCGGCACCCACGACGAGCTCCAGCGGACCTCCCCGCTGTACCGGAGGCTGCTCACCGACCCCGACGAGCTGGGCGCCGTCTCCCCGGGCCACACCCCGCCCGCCGGACCCCGCGAGGAGGACTCCTCCGTCCGCGCCGAGCTGGACGCCGAGTTCGACGCCGAGCGGGGCGTCACCCCCCGCCTGTGGACGGGCGACCGTGAGCCCAGGGACACCGCCCTGGACGGCGCCCCGGCCACCCCGGAGCTCCTGGAACAGGTCGCCGCGCTGCCCCCGGCCGACGACGTGCCCGACGTCGACGAGGCCCGCGCCGTCCGCGCCGAGGACTCCTACGGGCTGCGCCGCCTGCTGCAGGGCTTCCGCACACCCCTGCTGATCAGCCTCGCCCTGGTCGCCGTGGACGCCGGGATGGGCCTGCTGCTGCCGATCCTGATCCGGCACGGCATCGACGAGGGCGTCACCCGGGCCGCCCAGGGCGCCGTCTGGGCAGCCGCCCTGCTCGGCCTGCTCACCGTCCTCACCCAGTGGGCGGCCCAGACCGGTGAGATCCGTATGACCGGACGCACCGGCGAACGGGTGCTGTACACCCTGCGGCTGAAGATCTTCGCCCAGCTCCAGCGGCTCGGCCTCGACTTCTACGAGCGCGAGCTGACCGGCCGGATCATGACCCGGATGACCACGGACGTCGACGCGCTGTCCACGTTCCTGCAGACCGGCCTGGTCACCGCGTTCGTCTCGGTCGTCACCTTCTTCGGCATCATGGTCGCCCTGCTGGTGCTCGACGTCGGCCTCGCCCTCGTCGTGTTCGCCACCCTCCCGCTGCTGATCGTCGCCACGTACTTCTTCCGCCGGGCCAGCGTGAAGGCGTACGAGCTGGCGCGGGAGCGGGTGTCGGTGGTCAACGCCGACCTCCAGGAGTCCGTGGCCGGGCTGCGGATCGTGCAGGCCTTCCGCCGCGAGGGCGACGGGGCCCGCCGGTTCGCCGAGCGCAGCGCCGCCTACCGCAGCGCCCGTATCCGCGGCCAGTGGCTGATCTCGGTGTACTTCCCGTTCGTGCAGCTGCTGTCCTCGATCGCCGCGGCGGCGGTCCTCGTGGTCGGCGGCGGCCGGGTGGACGACGGCACGCTCGCCATCGGCTCGCTGGTCGCGTACCTGCTCTACATCGACCTGTTCTTCGCGCCCGTCCAGCAGCTCTCCCAGGTCTTCGACGGCTACCAGCAGGCCTCCGTCTCCCTCGGCCGCATCCAGGACCTGCTGCGCGAACCGACGTCCACCCAGCCCCCGGCGAAGCCGCTCCCGGTGACGTCCCTGCGCGGCGACATCGCCTTCGAGGACGTGCACTTCTCCTACGGCGACGGCGAGGAGGCCCTCACCGCCGTCGACCTGACCATCCCGGCCGGGCAGACCGTCGCGTTCGTCGGCGAGACCGGCGCCGGCAAGTCCACCCTGGTCAAGCTGGTCGCCCGGTTCTACGACCCCACCTCGGGGCGGGTCACCGTCGACGGCACCGACCTGCGCGACCTGGACCTCACGGCGTACCGGCACCGGCTGGGCGTCGTGCCGCAGGAGGCGTACCTGTTCCCCGGCACCGTCCGCGACGCCATCGCCTACGGCCGTCCCGACGCCACCGACGCCGAGGTGGAGGCCGCGGCCCGCGCGGTCGGCGCGCACGAGATGATCGCCACCCTGGAGGGCGGCTACCTCCACGAGGTCGCCGAGCGCGGCCGCAACCTGTCGGCGGGCCAGCGCCAGCTGATCGCGCTCGCCCGCGCCGAACTGGTGAACCCCGACGTGCTGCTGCTCGACGAGGCCACCGCCGCCCTGGACCTCGCCACCGAGGCCCAGGTCAACGCGGCCACCGACCGCCTGGCCGGCCGCCGCACCACGCTGGTCGTCGCCCACCGGCTGACCACCGCCGCCCGCGCCGACCGGGTCGTCGTCATGGACCACGGCCGCGTCGCCGAGGACGGCACGCACGAGGAACTGCTGCGCAAGGGCGGCCGGTACGCCGCGCTGTGGCGGACGTTCGTCGGCGAGGACGTACCCGCACCGGCCTGATCCGGCCGCCCGCCACCGGCGCACGCCGGCTCGCGCAACCGTGCGGCCTACGCCGTGCGTCCGTACACGCGTACGCCGTCGGTTCCGGCGGGCTCGGTACGGGAGGACGACTGTGCGCAGTGGAGCGATACACCGCCGGCTCGCGGCGGGCCTTGCGGTGCTGACCACGGCGGGGCTGCTCGCCCTGGCCGCACCCGCCCAGGAGGCGGAGGCGGCCGCGCTGTGTCCCGGACGCAAGATGCGGACCCTGCCGTTCTCCACCGGATCCGTGCTCGTCTACAAGCGCGGCGGCTACGTCTGCGCCGTCACCGTCGCCAAGAAGCAGGGCGTGAAACGGAAGATGGCGGTGAGCGTACGGGCGCGCGGCGGGCGGCCCGTGGTCGACGAGGGCCAGTTCGCCTACCACGCGGGCCCGGTGACCGTGCACGCCGGACGCCGCTGTGTGTGGGTCACCGGCCAGGTCGCGGGAGACTCCGTCAGCTCCGGCTGGATCCTCTGCTGACCCGCGTGTCCGCAAGAGGCGCACAGGGATTTCCCTATGGCCCCTGGTGCGGTGAGGAGTTGGTCGAGTAGCTTCCGGCGCACATCTGTCTCACAGGGGAGTGCGCATGCGCAAGGCGCTCAGATGGCTGCTGGCGCTCACGGTGCTCATAGGCACACTGAGCACGGCCGGGGCGGCCACCGCCGCCGAGCCGGCCGCCACCGGCACCACTGACATCAAGGAGAGGCTGCTCGCGATCCCGGGCATGAGCCTCATCGAGGAGAAGCCGTACACCGGGTACCGCTTCTTCGTCCTGAACTACACCCAGCCGGTCGACCACCGCAGGCCCTCCAAGGGCACGTTCCAGCAGCGGATCACCGTGCTGCACAAGGACACCGCGCGGCCCACCGTCTTCTACACCGGCGGCTACAGCGTCTCCACGACGCCCCGCCGCGCCGAGCCGACCCAGATCGTGGACGGCAACCAGGTCTCCATGGAGTACCGCTTCTTCACCCCGTCCCGGCCCGAGCCGGCCGACTGGTCCAAGCTGGACATCTGGCAGGCCGCCAGCGACCAGCACCGCATCTTCACCGCGCTGAAGAAGATCTACAGCGAGAACTGGCTCTCCACGGGCGGCTCCAAGGGCGGCATGACCGCCACCTACTACGAGCGCTTCTACCCGAAGGACATGGACGGCGTGGTCGCCTACGTCGCCCCGAACGACGTGGTGAACAAGGAGGACTCGGCCTACGACCGGTTCTTCCGCACCGTCGGCACCAAGGAGTGCCGCGACCGGCTCAACGGCGTGCAGCGCGAGGCGCTGGTGCGCCGGGCCCCGCTGGAGAAGAAGTACGCCGCCTACGCCGCCGAGAACGGCTACACGTTCGACACCATCGGCAGCCTGGACCGCGCCTACGAGGCGGTCGTCCTGGACTACGTGTGGGGCTTCTGGCAGTACAGCACCGTCGCCGACTGCGAGGAGATCCCGGCGGACGCCAAGAACGCCACCGACGACGAGATCTGGACCTCGGTCGACACGATCTCCGGCTTCTCGTTCTACACGGACCAGGGCCTGAGCCCGTACACGCCGTACTACTACCAGGCCGGCACCCAGCTGGGCGCGCCGACCATCCACTTCCCGCACATCGAGAAGAAGTACGTCCGCTACGGCTACCAGCCGCCGCGCAACTTCGTGCCGCGCTCCATCGACATGAAGTTCCAGCCGCACGTCATGCGGGACGTCGACACCTGGGTCCGCAACAACGCCCGGCAGATGCTGTTCGTGTACGGCGAGAACGACCCGTGGGGCGCCGAGCCGTTCCGCCTCGGCAAGGGCGCGCGCGACGCGTACGTCTTCACCGCGCCCGGCATGAACCACGGCGCCAACGTGGCCGGTCTGGTCGAGAAGGAGAAGGCGCTGGCCACGGCGAAGATCCTGGAGTGGGCGGGCGTCGCCCCGAACGCCGTCCAGGCGAACCCGGCGGCCGCCAAGCCGCTGGCGAAGTTCGACGCCAAGCTCGACAAGCGGGACGCCGAACCGCGGTTCGCGCTCCGTCCGTGAGGCCGGGGCGGGGTCACACCGGGACGGCGCAGCCGACCGGCGCGGCCCCGCCCAGCCGGACGTAGAGGGCCGTGGACGCCGGGCACTTCGACCGGGCGTCCACGGCCTTCGTCACCTTGAACTCCGGTTCCCTGGGCCCGCTTCCGTCGCAGGCGGTCTCCCGCACCCTGCCGCTGTCGAGGGCGTACACGCAGTCGCCGACGACGGTGCGCGGGCCGCCCCCGCCGCCCGGGTCGCCCGGGTGCGGCGGCTGGAGGTGCCGCATGCAGGCGTAACCGCGGGGCACCATGCCGTCGCCGTCCTCGTCTGCGGCCGGCCACTGCTCGCTGATGTGCAGCACGAAGTCGGTGGTGGGCGGGCAGAGCGGCCCGTCGCGCGCGGTCCCGTCGTGCCGGGCGGCCACCCGGGCCGCCGCGCGTTCGCTCCCGCAGGACACCTCGGTGAAGCTGGTGCGGCCGAAGGAGCTGCACTCGCCGACGTCGAGGAACACCGCCCCGTACCCCGTGGGCCGCACCGGCGACGCCACGGCCGCCGTCCCGCCCGCCGCGTCCGGCGGCGCCTGACGGCACCCGGCGAGCAGCACCACCCCCGCCAGGACCGCGCCCACGGCCCCAGGCCCCCATCCGCGCACCCGCATCGTCGTCCCCCCGGAAGATACCCGCCCCCAGCCTGGCCGCCGGCCGCCCGGACACACCAGACAAGTGGGGGTGTTTGCGCATATGGGGTGCGATGGGCCGGACGGGTGGCGTAGGGGGGATTACGCCCGGCCGGGGAGACGCCGTGATCACGGCTGACCAGGACACCTCGTCCGGACCGCCTCGACGGCACGGTCCGGACGGGCGTCCCCGGCCGTCAGTACGTCAGCCCGTGCCCCACCGGGTACAGCACCGCCGTCGGGTCGTCGGCGCGCTGGACCGGGACCGGGAGGGTGCCGCGGGGGCGGACCTTGCCGGCGATCGCGCGGGCCGCCGCGCGGAGTTCGACGTCGGTCCAGGAGTACGACGCCAGGTAGCCGCGCACGCCGGGCAGGTGGGCCACGTCGTAGGGGTTGCGGATCGCCACCGCGACGACCGGCTTCCCGGTCGCCAGCAGCTGCTCGACGAGCGTCTTCTGGCTGCTGGACGCGGTGACGTTGTACGTCCCCACGACCACCGCGTCCGCGTCCTGCGCGGCCGCCACGGCCTTGGCGATCGTCGCCGCCGAGGGCGCCGTGCCCGTGGAGAGGGCGGTCGCCGTGAAGCCCTGCTCGGTCAGGGCGTCCGCGAGCACCCCGGTGGGCGGGCCCGTGGTGCCGGACGGGGACGCCGGGTCGGCGCCGACCACCAGCAGCTTGGGCGTGCGGCGGCGGGACAGCGGCAGCAGGCCGCCCTCGTTGACCAGCAGGGTCGTGCCGTGCTCGGCGATCCGGTCGGCGGCGGCCAGGTGCGAGCGGGCGCCGACCACGCGGTCCACGCCCGCGTGGGTGACGTACGGGTCGTCGAAGAGGCCCAGACGGGCCTTCAGACGCAGCACCCGCAGGATTGATTCGTCGAGGCGGGCCTCCGTCAGCTCGCCGTCCCGCACCGCCTGGAGCACCGCGTTCCACGCGACGTCCAGGGACGGCGGGTTGAGCAGCTGGTCCACGCCCGCCTTCAGCGCCAGCACCGGCACCCGGTCGTCGCCGTACTTGGTGCGCACGCCCTCCATGCCGAGGGAGTCGGTGACCACGACGCCGTCGTAGCCGAGCTCCTCGCGCAGGATGCCGGTGAGGATCGGGTGGGACAGCGTGGCCGGGTCCTCGGCGCCGTCGAGCGCCGGCACGACGATGTGCGCGGTCATGATCGAGTCGATGCCCGCGGCGATCGCCGCCCGGAACGGCGGCGCGTCCAGCTCCTCCCACTGCTCGCGCGTGTGGCGGATCGTGGGCAGGTCCTCGTGGCTGTCCGTGGTCGTGTCGCCGTGCCCCGGGAAGTGCTTGGCGGTGGCCGCCACACCGGACGACTCGTAGCCCCGCACCTCCGCCGCGACCAGCTCGGCGACGGCGTCCGGGTCGGCGCCGAAGGAGCGCACGCCGATGACCGGGTTGGCCGGGTTGACGTTCACGTCGGCGACCGGGGAGTAGTTCTGACGGATGCCCAGGGCGCGCAGCTCCCGGCCCGCGATCCGGCCCAGGTTGCGCGCGTCCGAACGCGAGCCGCCCGCACCGACGTTCATCGCGCCCGGCATCAGCGTCGCGGGCTCGCCCACGCGGGCCACGATGCCGTGCTCCTGGTCGGTCGAGATCAGCACGGGCAGTCCGCGCGGGAGACCGAGGGACGCCTTCTGGATGCCGTTGGACAGGTCGGCGATCTGGTGCGGGTCGCGGGTGTTGTGCGCCCAGGCGAAGTAGATGATGCCGCCGACCCGGTACTTGGCGACCAGCTCGGCGGCCGTGCGCACCCCGATCTCGGACAGGTTGGCGTCGATGTCCGCCTGGTCGGGGTCGGTGGCGGAGTGGCCGTAGACCCGCATCACGAACAGCTGGCCGACCTTCTCCTCCAGCGTCATACGGGAGATGAGGGCGCGCAGCTTGCGGTCGTCGGGACGGTGCGCGCCGGTGGCCGCGTGGACCGTGCCGCCGGCCGCCAGGACGGAGGTGACGCCCGCCGTCGCGGCGAGGACGGTACGTCTGGACGGGCGGGCGGTGCTTGCCGTGGATCCGGGGCTGCTGTCGGGCACGTGCGCTCCTTTGGGAGGTGATCCGCGGGGGACCGGGGATCCGCTGAAGGAAACTGCCAGGAGGTCACCAATATCCGGGAAGTTTCTGCCAGTCAAGGGCATGTGCAGCATCCGGAGGGGACGGAGAGGGGCCGTCGTCGGCGCGGCGGGAGGGGGGCGGCGCCGACGACGGCGGGCTGCCGGCCGGGGCGCGGCGCCGAGGGGGGACAGCGGCCGCGGCCGGCGCGAGGTTCCGGCACGGCGTCGCGCACCGGGCCGGACCGGCAGCTCGGCGGTGGGACGTACGGGGGCGGCGACGGGTTCCGCCCTTTTCCGAGGGCGTTCTCCGTGGCTCTCGTGTGTGTCAGCGGGGCCCGTGCGCCGACACGGACGGCCAGTGCGCGACCAGGGTGCGGACCGTCTCCGCGATCGCAGGCCGGCGCGCCGCCCCCGTGCGCCACAGCGCGTACAGCCGTCGTACGGGCATCGGGTCGAGCGGCACCTCGACGACCCCGGCGGGCAGCGGACCGCGGCCGAGACGAGGAATCAGCGCGATGCCCAGCCCGGCCGCGACCAGGGCGACCAGGGTCGGGTTCTCGTCGGCCATGTGCACGATCTCCGGCTCGTGCCCGGACGCCCGCAGGGTCCGCACCAGCCACTCGTGGCAGACCCGCCCCGGCGGCTGGCAGATCCACCGCTCCCCGGCCAGCTCCTCCCGCCGCACACCCGTCCGCCCCGCGAACCGGTGCCCCTCGGGTACCAGCAGGTCGCACAGGTCGTCCCCGATCACCGTCTGCTCCACGTTCGCCGGGGCGGGCAGCGGCGCGATGTCCCAGTCGTGCGCCACCACCAGGTCGACGGCCCCCTTGGCGACGAGGTCCACCGACAGATGCGGGTCCACCTCGGTGAGCCGGGTGTCCAGCGCGGGATGCCGGCGCGCCAGGTCGGCCAGCACCGGCGGCATCAGCCCGCGCGCGGCCGACGCGAACGCGGCGACGGTCAGCCGCCCGGACGGCACCCCGCGCCGCTCCTCCAGCTCCGTCTCCGCGCGCTCCACGATGGCGATCAGCTCCCGCGCGGCGCGCACCAGTTGATGCGCCTCGTCGGTGAGCCGCACGCCCCGGCCCTCGCGCTCCAGCAGCACGGTCCGCGTCTCCCGCTCCAGCTTGGCGATCTGCTGCGAGACGGCGGACGAGGTGTAACCGAGCGCGGAGGCGGCGGCGCCGACGGTGCCGTGCACGGAGACGGCGTGCAGGGCGCGCAGACGCTGGAGGTCGAGCATGACCGCTCCTGGGATCGGATCGCTCCTGGTTGATCAGCGATGCTTGGTTGATCAGCGACGGCTGATTGATCAGCGATGCTGATTGATTAGCGATGCTTCATCCAACCATGCAGGGATCGTCGCTGGTGCTGAAGTGTCGGCTCCGGGGATGCTCGACGCATGCGACCTGCACACGTCTTCCTCGCCGTCCTCGTCGCCGCCGTGTGGGGAGTGAACTTCACGGTCATCGAGGTCGGCCTCGACCACTTTCCGCCGCTGCTCTTCTCCGCGCTGCGCTTCCTGGTCGCGGCCCTGCCCGCGGTGTTCCTCGTGGGCCCGCCGAAGGTCGCCTGGAAGTGGATCGTAGGGGTCGGGCTGGCCCTGGGCGTCGCCAAGTTCGGCCTGCTCTTCATCGGCATGGACGTCGGCATGCCGGGTGGCCTGTCCTCCCTGGTCCTCCAGGTCCAGGCGGTGTTCACGGCCCTGTTCGCCGTCGTGCTGCTCGGCGAGCGTCCCACCCGGGTGCGTGTGGCGGGCATGGCGGTGGCTCTGGCCGGCATCGGCGTGGCGGCGGTCGACGAGGGCGCCTCGGGCCCGCTGACCGGCTTCGCCCTGGTCGTCGCGGCGGCGGCCTGCTGGGGCGTCTCCAACATCCTCACCCGCAAGGCGTCCCCGCCCGACTCCCTCAACTTCATGATCTGGGTCAGCACGGTCCCCGTGCTCCCGCTGCTCGCCCTCTCCCTGCTGCTGGAGGGCTGGTCGGCGGACCTGGAGGCCCTGCGCTCCCTTGACTGGCCGGGCGCGGGCACGGTCCTCTACGTCGCCTGGGGGGCGACGGTCTTCGGCTTCGGCGCCTGGGGCTGGCTCCTCCACCGCCACCCCGCGTCCACGGTGGCCCCGTTCTCGCTCCTGGTCCCGGTCTTCGGCATGACATCGGCGGCCCTGTTCCTGGACGAGTCGATCACCCCCCTACGGTGGTGCGCGGCGGCCCTGCTGGTGGGAGGGGTGGCACTGACGTCCCTGACCCCCGGTTCCCCCAGGGGCACGGGGAACAGCGCGAGCAACCACGACGAACCCGCACGAGTGAACAGCGCGTGACCACCTCCTCCCAGGAGCGCGAGCAACGACGACGCACCCGCACCAGGCGAACGGCGCGTGACCACCCCCTCCCAGGAGCGCGAGCAACGACGACGCACCCGCACCAGGCGAATGGCGCGAGACCACCCCCTCCAGGGGCGCGGGGAACGGCGCGAGCAACCCCCACACCGCCGCCCCGACCGACGACCGCAGGCCCCATCCCCCGTAAGAGCTACCCCAGTTGTCCATCCGGGGGTGATCCCGCACACCCCCCGAATTCCTAGCGTGTTCTCAGGTCGCCGAAGGAGCGACCACTCAGGGGAGACCACCATGGAACCGACGAAGGAACTCACGAAACGCGGCCGCCTGGGCCACCTCACCCGCACCCCTCTCGGCTGGATGCTCACCGGCATGGCCGCCGTAGCCCTCATCTCCGCCCTCACGGCGACGGGCCCGGGCCCCGTACCTCTCCTCGGCGCGGCCGCAGCCATCGCCGCGTACGCCGTCGTCATGCGCCGCGTCGCCCACCGCCCCACCCTGGAGATCGCCCGCCCCGGCGCGGCCCGCGAAACCCTGCGCGGCGCCGCGGTCGGCCTCGGCTTCATCCTCCTCTCCGCCCTCCTCATCACCACGCTCGGCGGCTACTCGTTCTCCTGGTCAGGCGACGGCGTCGTATCCGTCATATGGACCGCGGTCGTCACACAGGCCGCCGCCGCGATCACCGAAGAACTCCTCTTCCGCGGCCTTGCCCTCCAGGCACTGGAACACCTCTGGGGCAGCAAGACGGCCCTCGCCATCACCTCCCTCTTTTTCGGCGTGGCCCACCTCGGCGCCGAAGGCGCGACCCTATGGAGCGGCGTCGCGATCGCCGTGGAGGCGGGCCTCCTCCTCGGCGCCGCGTTCCTGTGGCGGCGTAGCATCTGGTTCGTCGTGGGCCTGCACTTCGCCTGGAACACCACGGAGCAACTGCTCGGCATCCCGGTCTCCGGGCACGCCCCAGACGGCCTGTTCACCGTCGACGTCCACGGCTCCGCGCTCCTGACCGGAGGCGCGTTCGGCCTGGAGGGGTCGCTCGTGCCCGTCCTCGTCGGTGTGGCGCTCGCCGTCCCCATGCTGGTCCTCGCCCGCCGCGCCGGCCGCCTGAGGAACCGCCACGAAGCGCGCGCCGCCGACATGGACCGACCGTAGGAGAGAACGGACATGACGCGCCCTCAGGCCCCCTGGAGCAACCCAGCGCTCCGCACCGCGCTCGCCCGATGGCAGGAGCAGGACGCCCTCCTCAAGGACGGCGTCCTCGCCCTGGTCCTCACCGCGCCGGCCTTCGTACCCACCCTCTCCGGCGTAGGCGCCCAGATCGGCGACCTGCCCGAGCGCACGCCGGACACGCTGGGCATCGCCCTGGTCCTGGCACAGACCCTCCCGCTCGCGGCCCGCCGCAGATGGCCCGCGGCCTGCCTGGTCGCCGTCGCGGCGACGTTCGCCGCACACCAGGCGCTGGGTTACGCCACGACCTTCGCGAGCGTCGGCCTGTACGTGGCCCTGTACTCCGCCGGAGCCCACCAGGTCCGCTTCCGCCGGAGCCTGGCCGTCCTGGCGAGCGTGGGTTACGCCGCACTGGCGGTCGCCCTGGACCGCCTCGGCTCACCCAACGACGTACCGGACTACCTCGCGTTCGGCCTGATCCTGGCCGCCGTCCGGCTGGCGGGCGGCTCGATGCGCAGACGGCGTGCGGAGGAGGCGGAGCGTCGGCGGCTGGAGGCGGAGGCGGCGAAGGCCACCGAGCGGGCGCGGATCGCCCGCGAGCTGCACGACGTGGTCACCCACCATGTGACGGCCATGGTGGTCCAGGCCGACGCGGCGCAGTATCTGCTGACGTCCGCGCCGGAACGCGCCGGCGAGGGCCTGGCCGCCGTCAGCGACACCGGCCGCCGCGCGCTGACCGAACTGCGGTCCCTGCTCGGCGTCCTGGAGGCGACCGGCGAGGCCGCGTCCGCCGACCTGGAACGCACGGGCGGCCGGGCGCCCGCCCTGGGACGGGTGGGCGACCTGGTGGAGCAGGCGCGCAGGTCGGGCCAGCCCGTCGAGCTCACGGAGCACGGCGAGCCGCGTCCGCGCGGTGTGGACGTGGAGCTGGCCGCGTACCGGGTGGTGCAGGAGGCTCTGACCAACGCCCTGAAGTACGCGACGGGGGAACCCACCCGGGTCGTGCTCCGGCACGGCGGGGAGCACCTCGGCATCGAGGTGGCCACCGACGGACCGGCTGCCGCACCGGCCCCGCGGCGACCGGACCTGTCGGGCGGACGCGGACTGGCCGGACTGCGTGCACGGGTGCGGCTGCTCGATGGTGAACTGGAGGCCGGTCCCCGGCCCGAGGGCGGGTTCGAGGTCCGCGCGACGATCCCGTCCCAGCCCGTACAGGAGTGACCCCGTGAGCGATGTGCTGCCGTCACCGATCCGCGTGCTCGTCTGCGACGACCAGGCGCTGGTGCGGACCGGCTACGTCACGATCTTCTCCGCCCAGCCCGACATGGAGGTCGTCGGGGAGGCGGAGAACGGCCACGAGGCGGTCCAGGCCGCGCGGCGGCTGCGCCCGGACGTGGTCGTGATGGACGTCCGGATGCCCCTGCTCGACGGCATCCAGGCGACGCGGGAACTGGCCGGCCCGGAGACGGAGGACGCGCCGAAGGTGCTGGTGGTCACGACGTTCAACGTCGACTCCTACGTGTACGACGCGCTGCGCGCCGGGGCGAGCGGGTTCCTCCTCAAGGACTCGCCCCCGGCGGAGCTGGTCAACGGCATCCGCACCGTCGCCCGCGGAGAGGCCCTCCTCGCCCCCGCCGTCACCCGCCGCCTCATCGGCCACTTCGCCCAGCACGTACGCCCGGCGGACACGACGGACCCGGCCCGTCAGAACGTGGTGGACGCGCTGACACCCCGCGAACTGGAGGTGTTCCGCCTGATCGCGGAGGGCCTCTCCAACGCGGAGATAGCCGGGGCGATGACGATCACCCCGGAAACGGTGAAGACGTACGTGTCCCGCATCCTGGCGAAGCTGCACCTACGCGACCGCGTCCAGGCGGTGGTTCTGGCCCACAAACTGGGCCTGACCCCGTAGGACGAGCCCAGGGGGGCGGGGAACGGCACGCTCAGCCCCTACGAGCCCGCACCCGGGATCGTCGCGCAACCGCCCCTTCAGGGGCGCGGGGAACTGCGCGACGAACCACAACGCACCGGCACCCGCACGCGCCGCGCACCCCCCACCCCTCAGGCGCCCGCGTCGAAAAAACTCACGCGGACTCGTTCAGCAACCGAGCCAAATGCTCCCGCCCCGCCCCCAGCAAAGACGGCAGCGGCGCAGCCGCCTCGTACCACCGCGCCTCGTACTCCCAGCACAACCACCCGTCCCACCCGTTCCGCGACAACACCTCGACCACATCGGTCAACGGCAACACCCCCGCCCCCAGCGCGACAGGAGTCTTGTCCTCCGCCGAGGCGATGTCCTTCACCTGCACGTACCCCAGGTGGGGCGACAACGCCGCGAAAGTGTCCGCCGGCTGCTCGCCGCCGAGCCACGTGTGCATGACGTCCCACAGCGCCCCCACCTGCCGGTGCCCCACCAACCCCAGCACCCGCATGGCATCCGCACCGGTGCGATGGGAGTCGTGCGTCTCCAGCAGAATCCGTACGCCCCGGTCCGCCGCGTACTCCGCCGCCGTCCCCAGCCGTCGCGCGGCCGTCGCGTCGGCCTCCTCCGCGCTCTGCTCGTCACCGCCGCCGGGGAACACCCGTACGTACGGGGCGCCGATGTCCCGCGCGAGATCGATCAGCGCGCGGACCTCCGTGAGGACGGGCTCGTCGTCGCCGGGCGCGGCGACCCGGGCGTACCCGGCGACCCCCAGGATGTCGAGCCCGGCCGCCTTGAACGCGGCGGCCACGTCGGCCCGCTGCTCCGCGGTGAGCCCCGTGTGGACGGGCTCCTCGGGGTGGGCGCGCAGCTCCACGCCGTGGTAGCCGTGCGAGGCCGCCAGGGCGGTCACCTCGGGGAGGGGTAGGCCGGGGACACCAAGGGTGGAGAACGCCAGTTTCATGGATACGGGACTACCCCCCGGGCGCGGGGGCGACTCCTCCCCGTCACTCCGGTGCCGTAGGTTCTTGGGCGGTTCGCCGGGTGCGGGGCGGTGGGGGCTGGTCGCGCAGTTCCCCGCGCCCCTTCAGGCGGGCGGTTGCGCGCCGTCCGCACGCGACGGCCCGTGGGGGCTGGTCGCGCAGTTCCCCGCGCCCCTGGGAGGGGCTGGTCGCGCGCCGTCCGCACGTGCGGGTTCGTCGTGGTCGCTCGCGCAGTTCCCCGCGCCCCTGAGGGCATCACCCCCAGCCCCTCAGAAAGCTCACCCCCGCGGCCCCGCCGTAGATCCCCGCACCATCAACTCCCCCCGCACCGACGCGATCCCGCCCGGCGGCGGCTCCTCCCGCCCCATCGCGATCCTCCCCGCCCGCGCCCCCGCCTCCGCGAGAGGGAGCCTGACCGTGGTCAGCGAAGGCACCGCGTCGATGCTGAACGGCAGGTCGTCGAAGCCGGCCACCGAGACGTCGTCCGGGATGCGCAGTCCCGAGTCCCGCAGTGCCGCGCACGCGCCCAGGGCGACGGAGTCGTTCGCCGCGACCACGGCGGTCAACGACGGGTCGCGGCGGAGGAGTTCCAGTGTGGCCTCGTAGCCCGAGCGCCGGTCGTACCGCCCGTGGACGGTCCACCGGGGGTCCTCCTCGATGCCGTGCGCGGCCAGTGCGTCCCGGTGGCCCTCCAGGCGGTGCCGGGTCGTGGTGCGCTCCTCGGGGCCCGCGATGTAGCCGAGACGGCGGTGCCCGAGGCGGATCAGATGCTCGGTGAGCTCCTTCCCGCCGCCCCGGTTGTCGAAGGTCAGGGCGATCGCCCCGGTGTCCGGCGCCTGCGGCCGCCCGCACAGCACCACCCGCGTCCCGGCGTCCGCCAGCTTCCTCAGCTTGGCGTCCATCGCCGCCTTGTGCTGCGCGTCCTCGATGGCGCCGCCGGTCAGCACCACTGCCGCGGCGCGCTGCCGCTGGAGCAGGGTGAGATAGGTCAGTTCACGCTCGGGGGAGCCCCCCGTGTTGCAGACGACGGCGAGTCTCTCCCCGCCCGCGCGCCCGCCCGGACCGCCGATCTCCGACTGGATGGCGCTCGCCATGATCCCGAAGAACGGGTCGGCGATGTCGTTCACCAAGATGCCGACCAGGTCGGAGGTGGCGGCGGCGAGCGCGCTGGCGGGGCCGTTGAGGACGTAGTCGAGCTCGTCCACGGCCTTGAGCACCCGCTCGCGGGTGGACGCGGCCACGGGATAGTTCCCGTTCAGCACACGCGACACCGTCGCGGGCGACACCTGCGCCCGCGCCGCCACGTCCGCCAGGGTCACCGTCATGTCTCGTCCTCCGCCTCGCCGCCGCGCCGGTCCGCCCGTGCCCGTCCACCCGCGTCCGTCCGCCCGTGCCGTACGCCGCCGTACACACCCGCGCCCGCACCGGTGGTTCCGGCCGGAGCTTCCCGACCAAAGCCGTCGACCAGACCTTAAGGCCATCCGCCCCGTTGTTCGCCCCCTCGAACAAGCCGGGACCGGCAGTGGTCTTGTCCACACGCGGTCCAGAGGCTAGCTTCTGACTACATAGAAAGCGCTTGCTGTGACGTCCACCAGTCTCCCCGCCTCCTCCTGGGGCGCGTGGGGCGGGTGCGGCGTACGCGGCGCGCGGACCGCGTACGAAGGGAACGACGTGACACGCAAGACGGTGCGTATCGCCATGAACGGTGTGACCGGACGCATGGGCTACCGCCAGCACCTCGTCCGCTCCATCCTGGCCCTGCGCGAGCAGGGCGGCCTCGACCTCGGCGACGGCACCGTGCTGTGGCCCGAGCCGGTGCTGGTCGGCCGCCGCGAGCACGCGCTGAGGGCGCTGGCCGAACGCCACGGCCTCGAACACCTCTCCACCGACCTGGACGCGGTCCTCGCCGACGACAGCGTGGACATCTACTTCGACGCCCAGGTGACCTCCGCCCGCGAGGAGGCGATCAGGAAGGCGATCGCCGCCGGCAAGCACGTGTACACCGAGAAGCCCACCGCCACCGGCCTCGACGGCGCCCTCCAACTCGCCCGCCTCGCCGCCGAGAAGGGCGTCCGGCACGGTGTCGTCCAGGACAAGCTGTTCCTGCCAGGCCTGCTGAAGCTGAAGCGCCTGATCGACGGCGGCTTCTTCGGCCGCATCCTGTCCGTGCGGGGCGAGTTCGGCTACTGGGTGTTCGAGGGCGACTGGCAGGAGGCGCAGCGCCCGTCGTGGAACTACCGCGCGGAGGACGGCGGCGGCATCGTCGTCGACATGTTCCCGCACTGGGAGTACGTCCTCCACGAGCTGTTCGGCCGCGTGAGGTCCGTGCAGGCCCTCACCGCCACGCACATCCCGCAGCGCTGGGACGAGAACGGCAAGCCCTACGACGCCACCGCCGACGACGCCGCGTACGGCGTCTTCGAGCTGGAGGGCGGCGCGATCGCCCAGATCAACTCCTCCTGGGCGGTCCGCGTCAACCGCGACGAGCTCGTCGAGTTCCAGGTCGACGGCACCGAGGGCTCCGCCGTCGCCGGTCTGCGCACCTGCCGCGTCCAGCACCGCTCCGCCACCCCCAAGCCCGTCTGGAACCCGGACATCCCCGCCACCGAGGTCTTCCGCGACCAGTGGCAGGAGGTGCCGGACAACGGCGAGTTCGACAACGGCTTCAAAGCCCAGTGGGAGCTGTTCCTCAAGCACGTCTACGCCGACGCCCCCTACCACTGGGACCTGCTGGCCGGCGCGCGCGGCGTGCAGCTGGCCGAACTGGGGCTGAGGTCCTCCGCCGAGGGCCGCCGTCTCGACGTACCGGAGATCGCCCTGTGACCCTCCGCCTCCCCGACGCGCACGGCGCCCTACGCGCCTACGAACCCCGCACCGAGCCCCTGGCCCTCACCCCGGGCGCCCCCTTCACCTCCCGTACGGTCTTTTCCGCCGCGCACGTCGTGGCCGACCCGTACGCCGACACCACCCCCGACTCACCGGCGGCCGTCGACTGGGACGCCACCCTCGCCTTCCGCCGCCATCTGTGGGCGCACGGGCTCGGCGTCGCCGAGGCGATGGACACCGCGCAGCGCGGCATGGGCCTGGACTGGGCGGGCGCGGCCGAGCTGATCCGCCGCTCCGCCGCCGAGGCGAAGGCGGCCGGCGGCCGGATCGCCTGCGGTGTCGGCACCGACCAGCTCACCGTCGGCCCGGCCACCCTCGCCGAGGTCCGCGCGGCCTACGAGGAACAGCTCGCGGTCGTCGAGGAGTCGGGCGCGCAGGCCATCTTGATGGCGTCCCGCGCCCTCGCCGCCACGGCCCAGGGCCCCGAGGACTACCTGGAGGTCTACGGCCACCTCCTCCGCCAGGCAGCGGAGCCGGTGATCCTCCACTGGCTCGGCCCCATGTTCGACCCGGCCTTGGAGGGCTACTGGGGCTCGTCCGACCTCGACGCGGCCACGGACACCTTCCTCGACGTCATCGCCGCCCACCCCGACAAGGTCGACGGCATCAAGGTCTCCCTGCTGGACGCCCAGCGTGAGATCGACCTGCGCCGCCGTCTCCCGAAGGGCGTCCGCTGCTACACCGGCGACGACTTCAACTACCCGGAGCTGATCGCGGGCGACGACCACGGCTTCAGCCACGCCCTGCTCGGCATTTTCGACCCGCTCGGCCCGCTGGCGGCGGAGGCGGTCCGCGTCCTCGACACCGGTGACACGGACGGCTTCCGCGCCCTGCTCGACCCGACGGTGGAGCTGTCCCGCCACCTTTTCCAGTCACCCACCCGCTTCTACAAGACCGGCGTGGTGTTCCTGGCCTGGCTCGCGGGGCACCAGAGCCACTTCACGATGGTCGGCGGCCTCCAGTCCGCCCGCTCCCTGCCCCACCTCGCCCGCGCCTACGAACTCGCCGACCGCCTCGGCCTGTTCCCCGACCCCAAGCTGGCCGAGGACCGGATGAGGACCCTGCTGCACCTGTACGGAGTGACCCCGTGAGCGACCTGACCCGCTTCAGCATCAACCAGATGACCGTCAAACAGCTCACGCTCCCCGACCTGGTCACCGCCTGCCGCGACCTGGGCGTCCCGGCGGTAGGCCTGTGGCGGGAGCCCGTCCAGGAGTACGGCGTGGAGGCGGCAGCGGGGCTCGTACGGGACGCGGGCCTGGCGGTGACGACGCTGTGCAGGGGCGGCTTCCTCACGGCGGTCGACGCGGACGAGCGGGCCGCCGCCCTCGCCGACAACCGCCGCGCCGTCGACGAGGCGGCCACCCTCGGCACGGACACCCTGGTCCTGGTCTCCGGCGGCCTCCCACCCGGCACCAAGGACCTGCGGGCCGCCCGCGAACGCATCGCGGACGCGCTGACCGAACTCGCCCCCTACGCCGAGGACCACGGGGTGAAACTGGCGATCGAACCGCTGCACCCCATGTTCGCCTCCGACCGCTGCGTGGTCTCCACGCTCACCCAGGCCCTGGACCTCGCCGAACGCTTCCCGGCGCACCAGGTCGGCGTCACCGTGGACACGTACCACATCTGGTGGGACGACACGGCCCCCGAGGCGATCGCCCGCGCCGGCGCGCAGCAGCGCATCCACACCTTCCAGCTCGCCGACTGGATCACCCCGCTCCCCGAGGGCGTCCTCAACGGCCGCGGCCAGATCGGCGACGGCGCGATCGACATGCGCGAGTGGCAGGGGTACGTGGAGGCGGCCGGCTACACGGGCGCCATCGAGGTGGAGCTGTTCAACGAGGACCTGTGGGCGCGGGACGGCCGCGAACTCCTCGCGGAGACGGCCCGCCGCTGGGCGGAGAACGTCGACGTCTGAGCCCTGGGTCCCGCCCGCCGGAAAAAAATTCTCCGGCGCGTACAACCCTCTCCCCGCCCCGCCTGTCGTACGTAGCGTCAGGACTTCCGGGTGGGGACCCGGGGGGGGGACTTCAGGGAGGTCCTGGCGGGGGAGGGAAGCGAGGGGCCCGGTCGACGGACCGGGCCCCTCGAAGTTCGTCCAGGTGTCCTCAGAAGAAGACCCCGCACCGCAGCAGCACGTTCGCGTAGGGGCTGGCCTCGCCCGTGCGCACCACGAGCCGGGCGCCGGACGTCAGCTGCTTGAGCCGCTCGTGCGGGACGTACGCCAGGTCCGGGAAGTGACCGGCCATCAGCGACGCCGCCGCCGGATTCGCGTCCCGTACCTCCTCCGCCGCCGTGGCGCCCTCGACGGCCAGCTCGCCGAGCAGCCCCTCGAGGACCTGCGCGAACGACGGCACCCCGGCCAGGAACGCCAGGTCCACCACGCGCGGCCCGTCCGGGATCGGCATGCCCGCGTCGCACACCAGCACCCCGTCGGTGTGGCCGAGTTCGGCGAGGGCGCCGGACAGGTGGCGGTTGAGGATCCCGTGCTTCTTCACAGCTCCGCGACCTCCGCCGCCGTCGGGAACGACACCTGCGCGCCCTCCTTGGTGACCGTCGCCGCGCCCACCCGGGCCGCGTAGGCGGCGGCCTCGTCGAGCGGGTCGCCCGTCCCGAGCCGCCACGCCAGCGCGGCGGTGAACGCGTCCCCGGCGCCCGTGGTGTCCACGGCCTCCACCTTCACCGACGGCACCCGTGTCACCCCGGCCGAGGACGCCACGAGCGCGCCCTCCCCGCCGAGGGTGACGACCACCGAACGCGGGCCCTTCGCCAGCAGCAGCCGCGCCCAGTCCTCGGGTTCGTCGCTCACCCCGGCGCTGTCGCCGAGGATCACCTTCGCCTCGTGCTCGTTGACGATCAGCGGGTCGCAGGCCGCCAGCACCTCCGACGGCAGCGGCCGCGGAGGCGACGGGTTGAGCACGAAGCGGCTGTCCGGCGCCAGGCTCCGCACCACCTCCACCACCGTCTCCAGCGGGATCTCCAGCTGCGTCGACACCACCCGCGAGGCGTGGAAGAGACTCGCCGCCGCCCGGACGTCCGCCGGGGTCAGCCGGCCGTTCGCGCCCGGCGAGACCACGATGCTGTTGTCGCCCGACGGGTCCACCGTGATCAGCGCGACCCCGGTCGGCGCCCCGCCCACCAGCACGCCCACCGTGTCCGCCCCGGCCTCGCGCAGCGAGTCCAGCAGCAACCGCCCGTGCTCGTCGTCCCCGACCCGCGCGAGGAGGGCGGTGCGCGCGCCGAGCCGGGCGGCGGCCACCGCCTGGTTCGCGCCCTTGCCGCCCGGATGCACGGCCAGGTCGGAGCCGAGCACCGTCTCACCGGCGCGCGGCCGGCGCTCCACCCCGATCACCAGGTCGGCGTTGGCCGATCCGACGACCAGGAGGTCGTAGTCGTACATGAATTCGCTCCCCGATCCGCTGAGGAGGGCGGGCGGTCCGGTGACCGCCCGCCCGTGTGCCCCTGAGGCCTCGGCGCCGGTGCGGCGCTCCTGCCCCTGTGCCGGTGTCAGCCTTCGAAGCCGGCCACGTTCTCCTTCGTGACCACCTTCACCGGCACCTTCACCATCTTCTCCACCTTTTCGTCCTCGGCGGCCCGCAACGCGTTGCGCACGGCGATCCGGCCGAGTTCGCTGGGCTGCTGGGCGACGGAGGCGTACAGCGTGCCCGCCTGCACCGCCTTCAGCCCGTCCGGCGTCCCGTCGAACCCGACGACCTGCACGGACCTGCCCGCCTTGGAGCCGAGCGCCTTGATCGCGCCGAGCGCCATCTCGTCGTTCTCGGCGAAGACGCCGTCGATGTCCGGGTGCGCCTGGAGCAGGTTCGTCATCACGTCCAGGCCCTTGGTGCGGTCGAAGTCCGCGGGCTGCTTGGCGACGACCTTGATGCCCGGGTAGTCCTTCAGCCCCTCGGCGAAGCCCGCCCCGCGCTCCCGGCTGGCGGAGGTGCCGGCCTGGCCCTGGAGGATCACGATGGTGCCCTTGCCGCCGAGCTTCTCCGCGAGCGCCTTGGCGCCGAGCGCGCCGCCCTCGACGTTGTCGGAGGCGACCAGCGCGGACGTGTCCGCCTTGTTGACGCCGCGGTCCACGGCGATCACCGGGATGCCCGCCTTGTTGGCGCCGCGCACGGACGGCCCGGCCGCGTCGGAGTCCACCGGGTTGACGACGACCACGGACAGCGAGCCGCTGGTGAAGTTCTGCAGCTGGTTGGCCTGCTGGGATGCGTCGTTCTGCGCGTCGGTGACGGTGAGGTCGACGCCCAGCTTCTTCGCCTCCTCCTCGGCGCCGTCCCGGATCTGCACGAAGAACGGGTTGTTGAGCGTCGACAGCGACAGCCCGATCTTCGGCTTGGCCGCACCCGACGAGCCGTTGTGCAGCAGGGAGGTGGCGCCGACGACCGCGACGGCGACGACGGCCGCGATCACGTACGTCAGTGCCTGCTTGCCCTTGTTGCCGCCGCCGGACGCGCCGGCCGCCGGGGCGGTCGCGCCCGCCTTGCGGCGCACCGTGTCGAAGAGCACCGCCAGCGCGATGACCACGCCGATGACGACCTGCTGCCAGAACGCCGACACCGACAGCAGGTTGAGGCCGTTGCGCAGCACCGCGAGGATCAGCGCGCCGATCAGGGTGCCGGACGCCTTGCCGGTGCCGCCCGCGAGGGAGGCGCCGCCGATGACGACCGCGGCGATCGCGTCCAGTTCGTAGCCCTGCGCGGCCTGCGGCTGCGCGGACGCGAGCCGGGAGGCGAGCACGATGCCCGCGGCGGCGGCGAACAGGCCGGAGAAGGCGTAGATGGCGAGCTTCTGCTTCTTCACCCGCAGCCCGGAAAGCCGAGCGGCCTCCTCGTTGCCGCCGATCGCGTACATGGACCGGCCGATGTACGTCCGGCCGAGAACGAACGCGGTCAGCAGCCCCATCACGATCATCACGAGCACCGGCACCGGCAGCCAGCCGCCGAGCGTGTCACCGAGGTGCGAGACGGAGTCGGGGAAGGCTATGGGCGAGCCCTGCGAGATCACCAGCGACAGACCGCGCGCCACCGACAGCATCGCCAAGGTGGCGATGAACGGCGGGAGTTTGCCGTACGAGACGAGGAAGCCGTTGACCAGGCCGCAGGCGATTCCGGTCGCCACGGCGAGGACGACCGCGAGCGCCACCGGGATCCCGGCCTCGGTCGCGGACCAGGCGAGAACGGTCGCGGAGAGCGCGGCGACCGAGCCGACCGACAGGTCGATGCCCGCCGAGACGATGACGAACGTGACGCCGAACGCGAGGATCGCGGTCACGGCGGCCTGGACGCCGACGTTGAGCAGGTTGTCGGCGGTGAGGAAGTCCCCGGACAGCGCCGACATGGCTATGACGAGGACGATCAGCGCGGTCAGCGCGCCGTTGTCGAGGAGCAGCCGGCGCAGGCCGCCGACGGCGCCGCCCTGCGCGCCCGGCTTGCTCTTGAGCGTGTCAGTGGCCACCGGGGGCCTCCGTTCCGTTGCTGGGGGAGCCGGGGGAAGAGGTGGAGACGGCGAGGGCCATCACGGCGTCCTGGGTGGCGTCGGCGGCGTCGAGTTCGCCCGCGAGCCGGCCCTGCGCCATGACCAGGACCCGGTCGCTCATGCCGAGCACCTCGGGCAGGTCGCTGGAGATCATGAGCACCGCGGCCCCGGCCGCCGTCAGCTCGTTGATCAACTGGTAGATCTCGACCTTCGCGCCGACGTCGATGCCGCGCGTCGGCTCGTCGAGGATGAGCACCTTGGTGTTCGCCAGCAGCCACTTGCCGATGACGACCTTCTGCTGGTTGCCGCCGGAGAGGGTGCGCACATGCTGGCCGAGCCCGGCCATCCGCACGCCCAGCTGCCCGGCGATGCGGGCGGCGGCCTCGTGCTGCCCCTTGAGGTCGACGAGCCCCGCGCGGGAGGACGACCGGAGGGTGACGAGACCGAGGTTCTCCTCCACGGAGGCGTCGAGCACCAGCCCCTGCCCCTTGCGGTCCTCGGGCACGAGCCCGACGCCGGCCTCCATGGCGGCGTTCACGTCGTGGCGGCGCAGCGGGGTCCCCGCGACGCGCACGGTCCCGGCGTCGTACGGGTCGGCCCCGAACACCGCGCGGGCCACCTCGGTCCGCCCGGCGCCGACCAGCCCCGCGATGCCGACGACCTCACCGGCCCGCACCTCGAAGCTGACGTCGTGGAACACACCGTCCCGCGTCAGCCCCTCCACCTTGAGCAGGGCGTCCCCGGCGTCGGCACGCTCACGCGGGTACTGCTGCTCGATGGACCGCCCCACCATGAGCCGTACGAGCTCGTCCTCCGGCGTGGAGGCGGGCACCTGCCCGACGCTGCGCCCGTCCCGGATCACGGTGACCCGGTCGCCGAGCGCGGCGATCTCCTCCAGATGGTGGGTGATGAAGACGATCCCCACGCCGTCCTCGCGCAGCCGCCGCACGATCGCGAACAGCTTCTCGACCTCCTCCGAGGTCAGCACGGCGGTCGGCTCGTCCATGATCAGCACCCGCGCGTCCAGGCTGAGCGCCTTGGCGATCTCGACCATCTGGAGCCGGGCGATGCCGAGTTCGCGCACCCGTGCCCGGGGCGACACGTCCACCCCGACGCGCCGCAGCAGCACCTCGGCGTCCGCGTCCATCCGCTTGCGGTCGATCATCGCGAACCGGCGCGGCTGCCGCCCCAGGAAGATGTTCTCCGCGACCGTCAGATCGGGGACCAGGTTGAACTCCTGGTAGATGGTGGCGATCCCGAGCTTCTCGGAGTCCTGCGCACCGCCGATGCGCACCTCCTCGCCGCCGACGGTGATCCGTCCGGCGTCGGGGGTGTAGGCGCCGGAGAGCATCTTGATCAGCGTGCTCTTGCCGGCGCCGTTCTCGCCCAGCAGCACGTGCACCTCGCCACGGCGCAGATCGAAGTCCACGCCGTCCAGCGCGACCACGCCGGGGAAGGTCTTGCGGATGCCCTCGATGCGCAGCAACTCGTCAGGACTGCGGCTGCTCACGGCGTACTCCTTCGTACGGGGGAGGGGGAACTCTCGTTTCCGGACCCGCCCTCGCCGCAGGAGCGGCGCACGACGAGCCGGGCGGGAAGGGTGACGGACTCGCCGGGCCTGCCCTCGATCCGGTCGACCAGGGCGCGCACGGCGGCCCGCCCCAGGTCGCGGACCGGCTGGGCGACCGCGGTGACCGGGGGGTCGGTGTGCACGAACCAGGGGATGTCGTCGAACGCGGCGAGCCCGATGTCGTCCGGCACGCGCAGCCCGCGGGCGCGGACGGCGTCCAGGGCGCCGAGGGCCATCAGGTTGTCGGCGGCGAAGACGACCTCGGGGGGCTGGGGGAGGTCGAGGAACCCCTCGGTCACCCGCCGCCCGCTGCCGGCCTGGAAGTCGCCCTGCCCGATGTAGACGTCGGGCAGTTCGAGCCCGTACGCGGCGAGGGCCTCGCGGAAGGCGTCCACGCGCTCCCGGCCGGTCGTGGTGGCGGCGGGCCCGGCGATGATCGCGAGCCGTCGGTGCCCGAGCCCGTACAGATGCGCGACCAGATCGCGTACGGCGGCCCGCCCGTCCGACCGGACCACGGGCACGTCGACGCCCGGGATCCACCGGTCGACGAACACCATGGGCGTCCCGGCCCGCGCGGCCCCGAGCATGCCGGGCGAGCCGCCGTCGGTGGGGGACACGAGCAAGCCGTCGATACGGCGGTCCAGCAGCGTGGTGACGTGATGGTCCTGGAGGTCGGGCCGCTCGTCGGCGTTGCCGATGATCACGCTGTACCCCAGCGCACGGGCCTCCTCCTCGACGGAGCGGGCCAGCTCGGTGAAGTACGGGTTCATCACGTCGCTGATGACCAGCCCGAGGGTGCGGGTCTGATCGGTGCGCAGGGACCGGGCGACGGCGTTCGGCCGGTACCCCAGCCGCTCGACGGCGGCGGTCACCCGACGCCGCGCGTCCTCACTGACCGACGGATGCCCGTTGAGCACCCGCGACACCGTGGCGACGGACAGCCCCGCCTCGGCGGCGACGTCCTTGATACCCGCCATGCCCGACCCACCTCCTCGTGGAATCGATTACACGGAGGATTGGAAACGATTACATCGGCGGGGGCAAGGGGGTGGGGGGTGGCCGCAATCGAATCGTGACCGGGGTGCACCGTGCGCCACCGCGCCGGATGTGGAGCGATCCGCGTCGGATCACGTCAGCATTCGCGTCATCCCCTTCGGCCTGGAGGGCTTCGCAGGCGCCGCGAGCGCGATGACCTACGCGGGCGGCGCCGTGCCGAAACTGGACACCGTCGTACGCGACGGCCCGCACGGCGCCTCCTTCATCGATGCCGAGGGTCAACTCACTGCGTATCGCGAGCTTTTCCGTAAGGTGAAGGCTGTGTCGCTGCCCCCGCGCCGGTCACGCGACTTCATCCACAGATTGACGAAGGAGCTGTGAGTCGTGGGCACCCCTGAGATCTGGCGGAAGTCGTCCTATTCCGGCGGAGGCGATGGCAACAACTGCGTGGAGATCGCCGGCTCGCCCACTCACGCAGCCGTTCGCGACTCGAAGGCCCCGAATCGGGGAATCCTTACCTTTCACGCGGCGGCGTTCACCACCTTCGTCGCAAGCCTCAAGGAGGTGACGGTCAGGAATGAGCCACACTGACACGCCCGATGGCCGCTGGCGCAAGTCGTCCTACTCAGGCCCGGGCGACGGCAACGAGTGTGTAGAGGTCGCGGCCTCCCCCGCCCGCGTATCCGTCCGCGACTCGAAGGCGCCTGGCCAGGCCGTACTCACCGTCTCCGGCTCGGCCTTCGACGAGTTCATCAACGCGCTGAAGGAACGCAAGGGCCCGCCCGCCTGAGCGTTGAGACATTGGGCCGCGCCCTAAAAGGCTTCAGTCGGGGGCCGTGCCCCAAAGCACCCGCTCGGGTCCCCCGTCCCCCTTGTCGAAGAGACAGCGCACCGCACCCGACGCCTCCGCGAGGTCGGTGAACACCTTTCCGATCGCGGCCGAGTCCTCGAACAGCCTGCTCATCCTCGATGTCGCGGCCCAGAAGTCCAGGCACACGTAGCGCGGATCCCGGAAGGCTGGGAAAGACATGTCCAGGTACACGTACCCGACCTGAACGCGCCCGTCCTCGACAGGGAGACCGCCCTCCTCCGCGTATGCCCGTACCGCCTCGTCCGCCGGGAACATGAGCGACGTCTCCAGCGGAACCCTGTCCCTCCCGGCGCAGTCGACCGGCTCGCTCTTGAACCCGCACGTGAACGGCAGCAGCACCTGCTCGCCGCCCGGCAAGGTGACCGTCAGCGGAGGAACCCTGCGCTCCGGCGGCGCCAGCTTCGCCGCTCCCTTCAGCGCACGCGCCACGTTCTCGGGGCGCAGGTAGATGTCATAGCTGTAGGTCAACCCCATGCTCCCCCTCCGCCAGGCAGAACGGCACGTTCTCACGACAGGTGCCCGGGTGCCCGCGAGTTGTGCGGAGGTGAGTGGTTGTCAGACCCCTCTGGCAGTCTCCCCTCATGGAGATGACACTGCAGCTCACGATCGACTGCTCCGACCCACAGCGGATGGTGGCCTTCTGGGCCCCCGCCCTGGGATACGTCCCCGAGCCGGCCCCGGAGGGCCACCCCACCTGGCGTGCCTACTGGGAGGCGATGGGCGTGCCCGCGGAGGAGCTGCCGCCCGGGGCCGGTGATCTCGCGGAGTCCATCGTGGACCCCACGGGGCGCGGACCGCGCGTGTGGTTCCAGCAGGTGCCCGAGTCGAAGACCCTCAAGAACCGCTGGCACTTCGACCTGAAGGTCGGCGGTGGCCGTGACGTCCCGCCGGCCCTCCGCAGGGAACGGGTCGACGCCGCCGTGAAGCGGCTGGTCGACGCCGGTGCCACCGTCCTCAAGATCAAGGACGAGCCGGACGCGGGGTTCTACGCCGCGGCCCTGCAGGATCCGGAGGGCAACGAGTTCGACGTCGTCTGAGGGCGCCATAAAGACACATGGTGCTATTGTCATTAGCACCATGCTGCTGAGACTCGACGTAGCCGACACCCGCCCCCTGCACGAGCAGGTGGCCGGGGCCATCCGGCGGGCCATCGCCGAAGGGGAGTGCGCGCCGGGCGACCGGCTGCCGCCCGCCCGGGACCTCTCCCAGGCGCTCGGTGTGAACGTCAACACCGTGCTCCGCGGCCTGCGCGCCCTGCGGGACGAAGGCGTGCTGGAGTTCCGGCGCGGGCGTGGGGTGACCGTGGCTCAAGGGGCGGACGGGCGTTCGGCGTTGCTGGACCGGGTCCGGGAGGTTCTGGCCGACGCGGCGCGCCTCGGGTACGGCAAGGACGACGTCATCGACATGATCAGGGAGGTCACGTGACCGAGCGGACAGCGCGCGGAAACGCCACGACATGGGGCGCCACCGCCTGGGTTGTGGGAGTGCTCGTGCTCCTGGTGGTCTTCCCGCTCACCGCCCGGGACCGGCTGCCCGACCGGCTGGCGACCCACTGGGGTGCGAGCGGCGAGCCGGACGACTCGATGCCGTTCTGGGCCGCGACGCTCCTCCCGGCGCTGATCTGGCTGCTGATCGCGGCGGTTGCCGTACTGGGCCTGTGGCGCGCTCGCCGCAGCACCGGTACAGCCTTGGCCTCCGCACCCGGCTGGGCCGGCATCACGCTCGGCTTCACCGGCGTGACCCTCCTCGGCGCGCAGGCGTCGATCGTCCGGGCCAACCTCGACCGGACGGACTGGCGTGACGCCGGCTCCGTGACCGGCTGGGTGATCGCCACCCTCGTCGGCGCCACCGTGGTGGCCGTCGCCGCCCAATGGGCCGGTCGCCGGGCCCGCCTCACGGTGCCGCCCCCGTCGGGCCCCGCGATGGAGATACCGAAGGGACAGCGCTTCGTCTGGCTGTCCCGCACCTCCAACCGCTGGCTCCACCTCCTGGCGGCCGTGACCGGCATCCTCACGCTCGCGGCGACGGCGGGCGCGGTGGCCGGCCTGGGCGGCGGGCTTGAAGGCACCGTGGGCGCCGCGTCCTTCGCCCTCGCCACCGTCGCGCTGCTCGCCTGCTCCTCCGTCCAGGCCCGGGTGACCGAGAAGGGCCTCGAGATCGCCTTCGGCCCGCTCGGTTGGCCTGCCCGGCGCTGGCCCGCCGACACCATCGCCTCCGCCTGGGCCGAGCACCGCACCGCCGGGCAGGTCGGCGGCTGGGGCTACCGCCTGAGCGGCCTCGGCACCACCGTCATGCTCCGCGGCGGCGAATGCCTGGTGATCCGCACGGTCAAGGGCAAGGACTTCGCGGTCAGCGTCGACGACGCGGAACGCGGCGCGGCTCTGCTCAACTCCCTCATCGGGCAGCGCGCGAAGTGACGGACACGCCCGCCCCGGCGACCGGTCCCTGGAAGAACGTCCGTACGTCCTCCGCGAACAGTTCCGGCACTTCCATCGCCGCGAAGTGACCGCCCCGGTCGAACTCCGACCAGTGCCGGATGTCGTACAGCCGCTCCGCCAGCGGCCGTACCGACTGGGTGATGTCGTGGGGGAGCACCGCCACCCCCACCGGCACCGGGCATTCCTCGGCGCGCCGGGCCGACTCGCGGTGCAGCCGTGCCGACGAGGCCGCCGTGGCGGTCAGCCAGTACAGCGAGACGTCGGTCAGGATCCGCTCGTCGCTCACCGGCGTCCGGGGGTCGGTCCACTGCGCGAACCGTTCCGCGATCCACGCCAGCTGGCCCACCGGCGAGTCGGTCAGCGCGTAGCCGAGCGTCTGCGGGGTCGTGGCCTGCAGGGCCTGGTACGGCGGGCGGTTCGCCATCAGTTGCCGCACCTTGTCCAGCCGGGCCTCGTCCGAGGGGCTCAGGGTGACGTCGGCGGTTGGGTCAGGCCGGGTGGGCAGGTAGTTCACGTGCACGCCGGCCACCTGCTCCGGCGCCACCGCGCCCAGCGCCAGCGAGATGCCCGAGCCGAAGTCGCCGCCCTGCGCCCCGTACCGCTCGTAGCCGAGGCGGCGCATCAGCTCGGCCCATGCGCGGGCGACGCGGACGACGTCCCAGCCGCGCTCGTGGGTCGGCCCGGAGAAGCCGTAGCCGGGGATGGACGGGATCACCAGATGGAAGTCCCGGGACAGCGGTTCCACCACGCCGAGGAACTCCAGGAACGAGCCCGGCCAGCCGTGGGTGAGGATCAGCGCGAGCGCGTCCGGCCGGGCGGAGCGCACATGGACGAAATGGACGGTCTGGCCCTCGATCTCCGTGCGGAAATGGGGGAGTTCGTTGAGCCGGGCCTCGTGCGCACGCCAGTCGTAGCCGGTGCGCCAGTGCTCGGCCAGCTCCCGCAGCCGGGCCAGCGGGAAGCCGTAGTCCCAGCCGGCGCCGGTGATCTCGTTCGGCCAGCGGGTGCGTGCCAGCCGGCCGGCGAGGTCGTCGAGGCCGGCCTGGGGGATGTCGATACGGAACGGCGTGATCACGGTCGCCTCCAGCAATCGATAGTGACACTAACGTTTGTGCCACTAACGAACGTAGACTGTTCGTCCCACCAACGCAAGACGCGGAGGACCACGCATGAGCCCCAGTCGCACACCGGCCTCGGAGGAACCCGCCCCCGCACGCCTCCGCGCCATCCCCAGCCGTCTGCTGGCCGGCGTCACCCTGGTGGCCGACCGGCTGGTCGGCGAGCGGCTGGCGGCCGAGGGCGCCCACAAGTGGCACTTCGCGGTGCTGCTCACCCTCGCCGAGGCGGGCCCCGCCAGCCAGGCCGAGCTGAGCCGCCGTACCGGCATCCACCGCAGCGACATGGTGGCCGTCCTCAACGACCTGGGGGACGCGGGCTGCGTCCGCCGCGACCCCGACCCTCACGACCGCCGCCGCAACGTCATCACCCTCACCGCCGCGGGCCGTCGCCGCCTCGAACGCCTGGACGCGCTCATCCGTGAGGCGCAGGACGAACTCCTCGCCCCCCTCGACCCGGCCGAGCGCGACGAGCTCACCCGCCTGCTCACCGCCCTCGCCGAGCACCACGGACCCGCCCACCCCGGCCCGGACGAGCAGTCCTGAGCAAGGCTCCCGTGAGCCCGGACCCTCTGTCAGATCCCACCGGTACCGTCGACCCATGCCCACCCATCCACCCGCACCCCCCGGCGAACGCCGGCTCGCCGTGCTCGAAGGCGTGCTGGAGCGCATCACCTACGCCAACGAGGAGAACGGCTACACCGTCGCCCGCGTCGACGCCGGACGCGGCGCCAACGACCTGCTCACCGTCGTCGGCGCGCTGCTCGGCGCGCAGGTGGGGGAGTCGCTGCGGATGGAGGGGCGCTGGGGGTCGCATCCCCAGTACGGCAAGCAGTTCCACGTCGAGAACTACACGACCGTCCTCCCCGCCACCGTCCAGGGCATCCGCCGCTACCTCGGCTCGGGGCTGGTGAAGGGCATCGGTCCCGTCTTCGCCGACCGGATCACCCAGCACTTCGGGACGGACACCCTCCGGATCATCGAGGAGGAGCCGAAGCGGCTCATCGAGGTCCCGGGGCTCGGGCCCAAGCGGACCAAGAAGATCGCCGACGCCTGGGAGGAGCAGAAGGCGATCAAGGAGGTCATGCTCTTCCTCCAGACCGTCGAGGTCTCCACCTCCATCGCCGTGCGCATCTACAAGAAGTACGGCGACGCCTCCATCTCCGTGGTGAAGAACCAGCCCTACCGGCTCGCCGCCGACGTCTGGGGCATCGGCTTCCTCACCGCCGACAAGATCGCCCAGTCCGTCGGCATCCCCCACGACAGCCCGGACCGCGTGAAGGCCGGCCTCCAGTACGCGCTGTCGCAGGCCACCGACCAGGGCCACTGCTACCTCCCCGAGGAGAAGCTCATCGCCGACGCGGTGAAGCTCCTCCAGGTCGACACCGGCCTGGTCATCGAGTGCCTCGCCGAGCTGGCCGCCGAGCCGGAGGACCCGGGGGAGGACCCCGGCGTCGTCCGGGAGAAGGTGCCCGACCCGGAGGGCGGCGACCCCGTCACCGCCGTCTACCTGGTGCCGTTCCACCGCGCCGAAGTCGCCCTCGCCTCCCAGCTGCTGCGGCTGCTGCGCACCGACCAGGACCGGATGCCCGCGTTCCAGGACGTGGCGTGGGACAAGGCGCTCGGCTGGCTGCGCGGACGTACGGGGACGGACCTGGCGCCCGAACAGGAGGCCGCGGTCAAGCTGGCGTTGACGCGGAAGGTGGCCGTGCTGACCGGCGGACCCGGCTGCGGCAAGTCCTTCACCGTGCGGTCCATCGTCGAACTGGCCCGTGCCAAGAAGGCGAAGGTGGTGCTCGCCGCGCCGACCGGACGCGCCGCCAAGCGGCTCGCCGAGCTGACCGGCGCCGAGGCGTCCACCGTGCACCGGCTGCTGGAGCTCAAGCCCGGCGGGGACGCCGCGTACGACCGTGACCGGCCGCTGGACGCCGACCTGGTGGTGGTCGACGAGGCGTCCATGCTGGACCTGCTGCTGGCGAACAAGCTGGTCAAGGCCGTGCCGCCGGGCGCCCACCTGCTGTTCGTCGGGGATGTGGACCAGCTCCCCAGCGTCGGCGCGGGCGAGGTGCTGCGGGATCTCCTCGCCGACGGCAGCCCCGTCCCCGCCGTCCGGCTCACCCGCGTCTTCCGCCAGGCCCAGCAGTCCGGCGTGGTCACCAACGCCCACCGCATCAACGCCGGGCAGCACCCCGTCACCGAGGGCATGAAGGACTTCTTCCTCTTCGTCGAGGACGACACCGAGGAGGCCGGGCGGCTCACGGTCGACGTCGCCGCCCGGCGCATCCCCGCCACGTTCGGCCTCGACCCGCGCCGGGACGTGCAGGTCCTCGCCCCCATGCACCGCGGCCCGGCCGGCGCGGGCACGCTCAACGGCCTGCTCCAGCAGGCCGTCACCCCCGCACGCCCCGATCTGCCGGAGAAGCGGTTCGGCGGACGGGTGTTCCGCGTCGGCGACAAGGTCACGCAGATCCGCAACAACTACGAGAAGGGCGCCAACGGCGTCTTCAACGGCACCGTCGGCGTCGTCACCTCCCTCGACCCCGTCGACCAGCGCCTGACCGTGCTGACCGACGAGGACGAGGAGGTGCCGTACGGCTTCGACGAACTGGACGAGCTGGCGCACGCCTACGCCGTGACCATCCACCGCTCCCAGGGCAGCGAGTACCCGGCGGTCGTCATCCCCGTCACGACGGGCGCGTGGATGATGCTCCAGCGCAACCTGCTCTACACGGCGGTCACCCGGGCCCGGAAACTCGTCGTCCTGGTCGGCTCCCGCAAGGCCATCGGACAGGCCGTGCGCACGGTGTCGGCGGGCCGCCGCTGCACGGCCCTCGACATGCGGCTCGCCGATTCCGCTTCACCACGCGGGGGACCCGGGACGCACCGCCTCTCGGCGGGGGCGGACGCCGCTGTGAGGGCCCCGTCATCAAAAAATGATCGATCAAATGAGTCGTGAAGGTCACACAGGGCTTCCGGATGGGGAACACAGGGGGCAGGATGGGCAAGTTGGCGGCACTCAGTGCCGCCGATAGGCCCGATGGTCGACCCCGAGTGCACTCTCCTGAGCCGAGTGGGGGATGGTAGAGACAGTCAGGGCACCTCGAAGATGAGGCACAACGTCGGTGAGGGAAGACGTGAGCGACAACTCTGTAGTACTGCGGTACGACGGCAGCGAGTACACCTACCCGGTGATCGACAGCACCGTCGGTGACAAGGGCTTCGACATCGGGAAGCTCCGCGCCCAGACCGGTCTGGTGACGCTGGACAGCGGCTACGGCAACACGGCCGCCTATAAATCCGCGATCACCTATCTCGACGGCGAGGCCGGCATCCTCCGGTACCGCGGCTACCCGATCGAGCAGCTGGCCGAGCGCTCCACCTTCCTTGAGGTGGCCTACCTGCTGATCAACGGCGAGTTGCCGACCGTCGACGAGCTGGCCGCCTTCAAGGACGACATCACGCAGCACACGCTGCTGCACGAGGACGTCAAGAACTTCTACCGGGGCTTCCCGCGCGACGCCCACCCGATGGCCATGCTGTCCTCGGTGGTCTCCGCGCTGTCCACGTTCTACCAGGACAGCCACAACCCGTTCGACGAGCAGCAGCGCAACCTCTCCACGATCCGCCTGCTCGCCAAGCTTCCGACGATCGCGGCCTACGCCTACAAGAAGTCGGTCGGCCACCCGTTCGTCTACCCGCGCAACGACCTCGGCTACGTCGAGAACTTCCTGCGCATGACGTTCTCCGTCCCGGCCCAGGAGTACGACCTGGACCCGGTCGTCGTCTCCGCCCTGGACAAGCTGCTGATCCTGCACGCCGACCACGAGCAGAACTGCTCGACGTCGACTGTGCGTCTGGTGGGGTCCTCGCAGGCGAACATGTTCGCCTCGATCTCCGCCGGCATCAACGCCCTGTGGGGCCCGCTGCACGGCGGCGCCAACCAGTCGGTGCTGGAGATGCTCGAGGGCATCCGCGACAACGGCGGCGACGTCGACGCCTTCATCCGCAAGGTGAAGAACAAGGAGGACGGCGTCCGCCTGATGGGCTTCGGCCACCGGGTCTACAAGAACTTCGACCCGCGCGCCAAGATCATCAAGGCCGCCGCGCACGACGTGCTGTCCGCCCTCGGCAAGTCCGACGAGCTGCTGGACATCGCGCTCAAGCTGGAGGAGCACGCGCTCTCCGACGACTACTTCGTCTCGCGCAGCCTCTACCCGAACGTGGACTTCTACACCGGTCTGATCTACCGGGCCATGGGCTTCCCGACGGAGATGTTCACCGTGCTGTTCGCTCTGGGGCGGCTGCCGGGGTGGATCGCCCAGTGGCACGAGATGATCAAGGAGCCGGGGTCGCGTATCGGCCGTCCGCGGCAGATTTACACGGGTGTTGTCGAGCGGGACTTCGTGCCGGTCGAGGAGCGGTGACACCCCCTGCGGGTGTTGTGCGCGTGAGCGCCTGAGAGTTCGTCGCCGAAGGGGTGTGGGCGGCTGCGGGCCGGCTGTGGCTGGTCGCGCAGTTCCCCGCGCCCCTTCTGGCGTGTTGCGCAGCCCGCGCCCGCAGTGGCGTCCCGCAGGACCGCGCCGCTTCTGGCGTGTTGCGCAGCCGGCGCTCCCTGGGCGTCCCGCGGAACCGCGCCCCTTCGGGCGTTCTCCGCGCGCGTATGGAAAAGGCGCCCCGGTCGCCGGTCCCCCCACGGGCCGACGTACCAGGGCGCCTTCCCATGTCCCGGTGCGGATTCCCCCCACGGGATCCGGCCGGGCGCTTGTGAGGACAGCGCCTGAATCGCTGTTGAGCACGGACGGACCTGAACCCGCCCGCACTCGTCGGTGTGCGGTCTGCCGGGACAACGCACGTCGGGAGGGCCGCTCAAAGCTTCCCTGGGCACGTGCCCCGGCAACGCAATCTCTGGAGAAGTCCCCCAAGACATCTCCAGATGCCAGGTAGCGCCCCCCAAGACGCTGCCCGACATCGCCAACTTAGACCTTCGAACCCCTTCGATGGTTACGTTCAGATCACTGTGATCTGCGTCTCTTGCATATGTCCCCACACTGCGCAGGAGCCCGCAAATCTCTCACGGGACCCAAGCGTAAGGATGATGCGCGAGGCTTGTGAAGAGCTTATGTGAGGGTCTTACCGGACTCCAGGGGTACTGCCCAACTTGAGACCTCAATGAAATGACCGGAGCCGCAGACTGTTGGTCACGACGAAGACCGACGAGAAGGCCATGGCGGCCCCGGCGATCATCGGGTTCAGCAGTCCCGCCGCGGCGAGCGGCAGCGCGGCCACGTTGTAGCCGAAGGCCCACACCAGGTTGCCCTTGATGGTGGAGAGGGTGCGCCGGGACAGCCGTATCGCGTCCGCCGCCACCCTCAGGTCGCCGCGGACCAGCGTCAGGTCGCCCGCCTCGATCGCCGCGTCCGTGCCGGTGCCCAGGGACAGACCCAGATCGGCGACGGCCAGCGCGGCCGCGTCGTTGACGCCGTCGCCGACCATGGCGACGCTGCGCCCCTCCTCCTGGAGCCGCCGCACCACGTCGGCCTTGTCCTCGGGCAGCACCTCGGCGATCACCCGGTCCTCGTCGATGCCGACGGCGCGCGCGACGGCCTCGGCCACCGCCCGGTTGTCGCCGGTCAGCAGCACCGGCGTGAGGCCCAGCGCCCGCAGGTCGCGGACCGCCTCGGCGCTGGTCTCCTTCACCGTGTCGGCGACGGCGAGGACACCGCGTGCCACGCCGTCCCAGCCGGCGACCACCGCGGTGTGCCCGGCGCGCTCGGCGTCCGCCTTGGCCCGCTCCAGCTCCGGCGGCAGCTCCCCGAACACCTCGGACAGCCGCCCCACGGCCACCTCACGGCCCTCCACGCGCCCGCGCACGCCCCGCCCGGGAACGCTCTCGAAGTGCTCGGCCTCGGGCAGCGGGCCCACGCGCTCCTCGGCGCCCGCGGCGACCGCACGGGCCACCGGGTGCTCCGAGGCGTGCTCCAGGGCGCCCGCGAGCCGCAGCAGCTCCCGCTCGTCGGCGCCCTCGGCGGTGTGCACGGCGCGCAGGGACATCCGGCCGGTGGTGACGGTCCCCGTCTTGTCCAGGACGACCGTGTCCACGCGCCGGGTGGACTCCAGCACCTCGGGCCCCTTGATGAGGATGCCGAGCTGGGCGCCCCGCCCGGTGCCGACCATCAGCGCGGTCGGCGTGGCGAGGCCGAGGGCGCACGGGCAGGCGATGATCAGTACGGCGACGGCCGCGGTGAACGCGGAGACCGTGTCCCCGGTGTTGCCCAGCCACAGCCCGAACGTGGCGGCCGCGATCAGCAGCACCACCGGCACGAACACCCCGGCGATCCGGTCGGCGAGCCGCTGCACCTGCGCCTTGCCCGTCTGCGCGTCCTCCACCAGCTTCGCCATCCGCGCGAGCTGCGTGTCCGCGCCGATCCGGGTCGCCTCGACGACCAGCCGGCCGCCCGCGTTGACGGTCGCGCCGGTGACGGTGTCGCCCACGGTCACGTCCACCGGCACGGACTCGCCGGTCAGCATGGACGCGTCCACGGCGGAGGCGCCCTCGACGACCGTGCCGTCGGTGGCGATCTTCTCCCCGGGCCGCACCACGAACCGGTCGCCCACGGCCAGCCGCTCGGCCGGCACCCGCACCTCGCGCCCTTCCCGCAGCACGGTGACGTCCTTGGCGCCCAGCTCCATCAGCGCCCGCAGCGCCGCGCCCGCCTGCCGCTTGGAGCGGGCCTCCAGATAGCGGCCGAGCAGGATGAACGCGGTCACGCCCGCGGCGACCTCCAGATAGATCATGGAGGCCCCGTCGGTGCGGGACACGGTCAGCTCGAAGGGGTGCCGCATGCCCGGCTCGCCCGCGTCGCCCAGGAACAGCGCCCACAGCGACCAGCCGAACGCGGCCAGCGTGCCCACCGACACCAGGGTGTCCATGGTGGCCGCGCCGTGCCGCAGATTCGTCCACGCGGCCTTGTGGAAGGGCGCCGCACCCCACACCACGACCGGCGCGGCGAGGGTCAGGGAGAGCCACTGCCAGTTGTCGAACTGGAGCGGCGGGATCATCGCCAGCAGCACCACCGGCAGGGCCAGCAGCGCGGAAACGATCAGCCGGGTGCGCAGGGCCGCCGTCCCGGGATCCTTCCCGGATGCGGTGTCCTCCTCCGCGTCCCGCTGCGGGGGCGCCGGTTCCTCGGCGGTGTAGCCGGTCTTCACCACCGTGGTGATCAGATCGGCGACCTCGACGCCCGGCGGATACGCGATCCGGGCCTTCTCGGTCGCGTAGTTCACCGTGGCGGTGACGCCCTCCATGCGGTTGAGCTTCTTCTCGACGCGGGCCGCGCAGGAGGCGCAGGTCATCCCGCCGATGAGCAGCTCGACCTCCGAGAGGGGCGGCTGCCCGGCGGCGGCCGGCGCCTCGGTGGCGGTGGTGCTGGTCATGTCCGTGCTCCTGGGGACGTCCGGGATGCGGGCGGCGGCGGGCCGGGCCGAAAGGCCGCGGGGACCGGGTGGGCCGGGGTGTCCGGGGGGGGCGTTGCCGGGTGGCCGGTACGGCCCGGTTCACGCCGCGCGGGGTGCCTTCGTGAGGATGTGGCTCAGACCGTGCCGGCCAGCTCGAAGCCGGCCTCGTCGACGGCGGCGCGCACGGCGGCCTCGTCGAGCGGCGCGGCGGAGACCACGGTCACCTCGCCGGAGGAGGCGACGGCCGTCACCGAGCTGACGCCGGGGAGCTGGGAGATCTCGCCGGAGACGGCGCCCTCGCAGTGCCCGCAGCTCATCCCGGTCACCTTGTAGACGGTGGTGACGGAACCCTGGGTGTCGGTCTGGGACGTCATGTCGTTCTCCTCGTCGGGGCTTGTGGGGTGTGCAGGGGGTCGCAGGGGCCCATGAGAACCCCGTACCACTCACACTATACCCCTAGGGGGTATGAATCCAGGACGTGGAGCGCGCGGGCGGGACGGCCCGGGAGCCGGCGCGCGACGGGCCGGCGATAGCGTTCCGCCTACAGCGGCGATCACCGGAAGGCGGGACCTGGCATGCGAGCGGTGGTGTTCGAGCGGTACGGGGAACCGGCCGAGGTGCGCGAGGTCGCGGACCCGGAGCCGGCGGAGCACGGGGTCGTGGTCCGCGTGGAGGCCACCGGCCTGTGCCGCAGCGACTGGCACGCCTGGCAGGGCCGCGACCCGGACGTCGCCCTCCCGCACGTCCCCGGCCACGAGCTCGCCGGAGTCGTCGAGGCGGCGGGCCCCCGGGTCACCCGCTGGCGCGCCGGGGACCGGGTCACCGTGCCGTTCGTCTGCGCCTGCGGCTCCTGCCCGGCCTGCGCGGCCGGCGACCAGCAGGTGTGCGAACGCCAGACGCAGCCCGGCTTCACCCACTGGGGCTCCTTCGCCCAGTACGTCGCCCTCGACCACGCCGACGTGAACCTGGTCGCCGTCCCCGGCGGCATGGCGTACGCCACCGCCGCCTCCCTCGGCTGCCGGTTCGCCACCGCCTACCGGGCCGTGGTGCAGCAGGGCCGGGTCGCGGCGGGGGAGTGGGTCGCGGTGCACGGCTGCGGGGGTGTCGGTCTGTCCGCGGTGATGATCGCGGCGGCGTCCGGCGCGCGCGTGGTCGCGGTCGACGTGTCGCCGGGCGCGCTCGACCTGGCCCGGCGGTTCGGCGCGGCCGAGACCGTGGACGCCTCCGCGGTGGACGACCCCGCAGCCGCGGTCCGTGAGCTGACCGGCGGCGGCGCCCACCTCTCCCTGGACGCCCTCGGTGCGCCTGTCACCTGTGCCGCCTCTGTGAACGGCCTGCGCAGGCGGGGCCGGCACGTGCAGGTGGGCCTGCTCCCCTCGGAGACGGGCACCACGCCCGTGCCCATGGCCCGCGCCGTCGCCCTGGAGCTGGAGATCCTCGGCAGCCACGGCATGGCCGCCCACGCCTACCCGCCGATGCTGGACCTGGTGCGCGCCGGGGTGCTCCGCCCCGACCTGCTGGTGACCTCCGTGATCGGCCTGGACGCGGTGCCCGCTGCGCTGGCGGCGATGGACACCGCGCCGGCCGCCGGGGTGACGGTGATCGAGCCCTGGCGCTGAGCGCACGCACGGACGCCGTGCCCCCGCGTGGTCGGCGCGGGGGCACGGCGTCCTCGTGCCGCGGCGGTCAGTCCCGGCGGTTGCGGTTGCCGGGACGGGCGGCGACCCAACGGCGGACCGTGTCGGGATACCAGTAGGGCTTCCCGCTCTCCACCCGGTCCGGCGGCGGCAGCAGGCCGTGCTTGCGGTAGGAACGCACGGTGTCCGGCTGCACCTTGATGTGGGCCGCGATGTCCTTGTACGACCACAGCTCGGTCATGAGTGCACCTCCCCGCGCACACCACGGCGGCGGCCGGGGGCGGCCGTCAGGGGGAGCCGGGCATGCGCTGGCGATCGACAGCGTCGTGCGGGAGAACGAGCCGGCCCGCGTACGGAGAGGGCTCGTGCGCGGGTGTGACGGAAGGGCCGCCCGCGTGTGACACCCGTGACGCGACGGGAGTGTTTGTGACAGGAGTGCCACACGGGCGCACCCCGGCACACCGGCGGGGCGCATTGACTCCCCGGCCCCCGGACGCGTACCGGCGCCCTTGCGGACCCGGACCGGTACCCCTCCTCCCACCCTCACTTCCGACATCTCGTCCGAATGTCCGGACAAAACATTGACAGGGCTTCGTGAGCGGGGCTAGAACCGGGGGAAGCCCTCGGATCCCGCAGGGGGACTAGACGTTCGAAGGGAGCGTCATGGCGAGCCTCCACCGTCGCCGGGCGTTCCCCGGCCGTCGTCGGGGCGCCCACGGCGGCGCCCCCGCACAGATCGCCTCCGGCGCGGGAGGCCGCCTCGCTTTGGCAGGAGCGAGGTGCGAGCGACGACTCCCCGCCCGCCGCGGCCCCGCGCCGGAGGTTCAGCCCCGTACGTCCGCCCCCGAGACCCATGTGTCCACTCGCGGACCCGAACGGCCGACACAGTGTCGGGCCCGCCCGGCACCCCGCCCCTGGTGGGATGGACCCGTGGCCATCGCCGCGGCACGCCCGCCCGCGGCACCACCGCACGAGCTGTACGAACGGCACGTCTCCACCCGACGCCGCCATCTGCGAAGGAGTTCTCGGTCATGACGAAGATCGTCAACCACTGGATCGGCGGCAAGACCGCCGAAGGCGCCTCGGGAACCTACGGCCCGGTGACCAACCCGGCGACCGGCGAGGTCACCACCAAGGTCGCCTTCGCCTCCGTCGAGGAGGTCGACGCGGCGGTCGCCGCCGCCAAGGAGGCGTTCCGCACCTGGGGCCAGTCCTCCCTCGCCCAGCGCACCTCGATCCTGTTCAAGTTCCGCGCGCTGCTCGACGCCCACCGCGACGAGATCGCCGAGCTGATCACCGCCGAGCACGGCAAGGTGCACTCCGACGCCCTCGGCGAGGTCGCGCGCGGCCTGGAGATCGTCGACCTGGCCTGCGGCATCAACGTCCAGCTCAAGGGCGAGCTGTCCACCCAGGTCGCCAGCCGCGTGGACGTGGCGTCCATCCGCCAGCCGCTCGGCGTGGTCGCCGGCATCACCCCGTTCAACTTCCCCGCGATGGTGCCGATGTGGATGTTCCCCATCGCCATCGCCTGCGGCAACACCTTCGTGCTGAAGCCCAGCGAGAAGGACCCGTCCGCCTCCGTCCGCCTCGCCGAGCTGCTCGCCGAGGCCGGGCTGCCCGAGGGCGTGTTCAACGTCGTGCACGGCGACAAGGTGGCCGTCGACCGCCTCCTGGAGCACCCGGACGTCAAGGCCGTGTCCTTCGTCGGCTCCACGCCCATCGCCCGCTACATCCACACCACCGCCTCCGCCAACGGCAAGCGCGTCCAGGCCCTCGGCGGCGCCAAGAACCACATGCTGGTGCTGCCCGACGCCGACCTCGACGCGGCCGCCGACGCCGCGGTGTCCGCCGCGTACGGCTCGGCCGGCGAGCGCTGCATGGCGATCTCCGCGGTCGTCGCCGTCGGCGCGATCGGCGACGAGCTGGTGGAGAAGATCCGCGAGCGCGCCGAGAAGATCAAGATCGGCCCCGGCGACGACCCCACCTCCGAGATGGGCCCGCTGATCACCGCGACCCACCGCGACAAGGTCGCCTCCTACGTCGCCGGCGCGGCCGACGAGGGCGCCGAGGTCGTCCTGGACGGCACCGGCTACACCGTCGACGGCTTCGAGAACGGCCACTGGATCGGCATCTCCCTGCTCGACAAGGTGCCGACCACCGCCAAGGCCTACCAGGACGAGATCTTCGGCCCGGTCCTGTGCGTGCTGCGTGCCGACACGTACGAGGAGGCCCTGGACCTCATCAACGCCTCGCCGTTCGGCAACGGCACCGCCATCTTCACCCGCGACGGCGGCGCCGCCCGCCGCTTCCAGCTCGAGGTCGAGGCCGGCATGGTCGGCGTCAACGTCCCGATCCCGGTTCCCGTCGGCTACCACTCCTTCGGCGGCTGGAAGGACTCCCTCTTCGGCGACCACCACATCTACGGCAACGACGGCACGCACTTCTACACCCGCGGAAAGGTCGTCACCACCCGCTGGCCCGACCCGGCGGACGCCCCCTCCGGCGTCGACCTGGGCTTCCCCCGCAACCACTGAGCCCGCTCAGGGGACGTGTGGCCGTGTACCGCGCCCGCGGTACACGGCCACACGCGCGTACACCCCCGGGAGGTCCCCCGGTTCGGTCTCCGGTCGACATCGGACCGACAGGCGGACCCCGTACGGTTGACGCATGGATCTTCGACTGCCCCGCCTCCGGCGGCCGCGGCCCCGGCGTGCCCTCGCCGCCGCGGCCGCCGTCGTCGTCCTCGCTGGGGCCGGGACCTGGACGGCCGTCGCCTCCGACGACGCGCCCCCGGTGCGCCGCGCCGACCGCGTCATGGCCACGGACGACGGGGTGCGCATCGACACCTCCTTCTTCACCGCGGGCCCCGAAGGCCGCCGTCCCGCCGTGCTGCTCGGCCACGGCTTCGGCGGCAGCAAGGAGGACGTCCGCGCCCAGGCCGAGGACCTCGCCCGCGACGGGTACGCCGTCCTCACCTGGTCCGCGCGCGGCTTCGGCCGGTCCACCGGGAAGATCGGGCTGAACGACCCTCAGGGCGAGGTCGCCGACGTCTCCCGGCTCGTCGACTGGCTGGCCACCCGCCCCGAGGTCCGCCTCGACAAGGCCGGCGACCCCCGCGTGGGCATGGCCGGCAACTCCTACGGCGGGGCCATCGCCCTCCTCGGCGCCGCGTACGACGACCGGGTCGACGCCGTAGCCCCCGCCATCACCTACTTCGACCTCGCCGAAGCCCTTTTCCCCAACGGCGTGTTCAAGAAGCTGTGGGCGGGCGCCTTCGTCACCTCCGGCGGCGGCTGCGCCCGCTTCGAGCCCGAGCTGTGCGCCATGTACGAGCGGGTCGCCGAGTCCGGCGTCCCCGACGCGCGGGCGCGGGCGCTCCTCGAAGCCCGCTCCCCGGTCGCCGTCGCCGACCGCATCGACGTGCCCACCCTGCTGATGCAGGGGCAGACCGACTCGCTGTTCCCGCTCGGCCAGGCCGACGCCGCCGCCCGGGCGATCCGCGCCAACGGCGCCCCCGTCACGGTCGACTGGCTGGCCGGCGGCCACGACGGAGGCGACCCGGAGAACGACCGCCTCCACGCGCGCGTCCGCGCCTGGTTCGACCGCTACCTCAAGGGCGACAAGAGCGCCGACACCGGCCCCGCCTTCCGCGTCACCCGCACCGGAGGCGTCGACTCCACCGACGGCCAGGCCCAGTTGCGGGGCGCGAGCGCCGACGCCTACCCGGGCCTGCACAGCGGCGAGCGGACCGTGAAGCTGACCGGCCGTGAGCAGCGTTTCGCCAACCCGGCCGGCGCCAACCCGCCCGCCGTGTCCGCCCTGCCCGGCATCGGGGGCTCCGGCGGCCTCTCCCAGCTCTCCTCCCTCGGCGTCGGCGTCTCCCTCGACTTCCCGGGCCAGCACGCCCGCTTCGAGTCCGCCCCCGTCACCCGCGACCTGCGCGTCACCGGCTCCCCGACCGTCACCGTCCGCGTGACGTCCACCGGCGACGACGCGGTCCTCTTCGCCAAGCTCTACGACGTCGGCCCGGGCGGCGGTCAGCAGGTGCTGCCCTCCCAGCTCGTCACCCCCGTCCGCGTCGAGGACGCCCGCGCCGGCAAGGACGTCGAGCTGACCCTCCCGGCCGTCGACCACGAGGTCCGCAAGGGCCACCGGCTCCGCCTGGTCCTCGCCTCCACCGACCTCGCCTACGCCTCCCCCGCCGCCCCGGCCACGTACACCGTGGCGCTGAGGAGCGACCTCACCGTCCCCACCGCGCCCGGCGTCACCACCGCCGCCGCCCCGCTGCCCGCCTGGGTGGTGTGGCTGCCCGTCGCCGGCGCCCTGACCGCCCTCGCGCTGCTCCTCACCGCCCGCCGCCGCACCACCGCCCCGGCCCCCGACCCGGACCTGGCCGACGTGCCCCTCCAGATCACCGGCCTGAGCAAGCGGTACGCCCGCTCCGCCGACCGGTACGCCGTACGGGACCTGTCGTTCCGGGTGGAGAAGGGCCAGGTGCTCGGCCTGCTCGGCCCCAACGGCGCCGGCAAGACCACCACCCTGCGCGTGCTGATGGGCCTCATCAAGCCCGACGACGGCGAGATCCGGGTGTTCGGCCACGCCGTGCGCCCCGGAGCCCCCGTGCTGTCCCGGGTCGGCGCCTTCGTCGAGGGAGCGGGCTTCCTGCCGCACCTGTCCGGCCGGGAGAACCTGGAGCTGTACTGGGCCGCCACCGGCCGCCCGCCCGAGGACGCCCACCTCGACGAGGCCCTGGAGATCGCCGGCCTCGGCGACGCGCTCGCCCGCGCCGTGCGCACCTACTCGCAGGGCATGCGCCAGCGCCTCGCCATCGCCCAGGCCATGCTCGGCCTGCCCGACCTGCTCATCCTCGACGAACCGACCAACGGCCTCGACCCGCCGCAGATCCGCGAGATGCGTGAGGTGATGATCCGGTACGCGGCCGCCGGACGCACGGTGATCGTCTCCAGCCATCTGCTGGCGGAGGTCGAGCAGTCCTGCACCCACCTCGTCGTCATGGACCGCGGCCGGCTCGTCCAGGCCGGACCGGTGCACGAGATCATCGGCTCCGGCGACACCCTCCTCGTCGGCACCGTCACGCCCGTCGAGGAACCCCTCGCCGGGAAGGTCGCCGCGCTGCCCGGCGTCGAGTCCGCCGTCCGCACCGACGAAGGGCTGCTGGTCCGGCTCGGCGCCGACGGCACCGCCCCCCGGCTGATCGCGGAACTGGTCCGGCTGGAGGTGCCCGTGACGTCCGTGGGCCCCCACCGCCGTCTCGAGGACGCCTTCCTCACCCTGATCGGAGGATCCGCATGAGCGCGCTCACCGAGCGGGCCGAGGAGTCCACGGCCCCCGAGCAGCCGCCCGCACCCGCCGGGACCGCCGCCGGCTACCGCGCCGGCCGCACCCTGCCGCTGCGCGTCGAGCTGGTCCGCCAGCTCAAGCGGCGGCGCACCCTCGTCATGGGCGCGGTCCTCGCCCTGCTGCCGTTCGTGCTGGTGACCGCCTTCGCGATCGGCGGCGAACCCGAGGGCCGCAACACCCGCGTCAACCTGATGGACACGGCCACCGCGTCCGGCGCGAACTTCGCCGCCGTCAGCCTCTTCGTGTCGGCGGGCTTCCTGCTGGTCATCCCGGTCGCCCTGTTCTGCGGGGACACCGTCGCCTCCGAGGCCGGCTGGTCCTCCCTGCGCTACCTGCTCGCCGCGCCCGTCCCCCGGATGCGGCTGCTGTGGTCCAAGCTGGTCGTCGGACTGGGACTGAGCCTCGGCGCGATGGTGCTGCTGCCGGTGGTCGCGCTCGCCGTCGGCACCGTCGCCTACGGCTGGGGCCCGCTGCACATCCCCACCGGCGGCACGCTCGACGCGGGCACCGCCGCCGGGCGGCTCGTGGTGATCGTCGCATACCTCTTCGTGTCGCAACTGGTCACCGCGGCGCTGGCGTTCTGGCTGTCCACCCGCACCGACGCCCCGCTGGGCGCGGTCGGCGGCGCCGTCGGCCTGACCATCGTCGGCAACGTCCTGGACGCCGTCACCGCCCTCGGCGACTGGCGGCACTTCCTGCCCGCCCACTGGCAGTTCGCCTGGGCGGACGCCGTCCAGCCCACACCGGAGTGGTCCGGCATGATCCAGGGCGCGTCGGTGTCCGTGACGTACGCGCTGGTGCTGTTCGCACTGGCGTTCCGCGGGTTCGCCCGCAAGGACGTGGTGTCCTGACCGCCCGGGCCGCGTGACGGCCACGCGGCCGACCGGGTGAACCTGCGCAACCGATTCCGCGCGGCAGGGTTGGAGAGGGAGACAGGCCACAGGGCAGCCGGGGCCGTGACGCGCGGCCTCGGCCGCCTCTTTCCATGCCGGGGCCGGCCTCCCGATCTTCAAGCAGGAAGACAACCACATTGCGACAGACCCTGAGCAGGGGAGTGTTCGCGGCGGCCGCTGCCGCCACGGGCATTCTGTCCCTGTACGGAACCCCCGCCCTCGCCGACTCGTTCGCGGGGGGCGGTGCCGAGGATTCTCCCGGTGTGCTGTCCGGGAACAACGTGCAGGCGCCGGTCCACGTGCCGGTGAACGCGTGCGGCAACACCGTCACCGCCGTGGGCGCGTTCAACAGCGCGTCCGACAACACGTGCGTCAACGAGTCCGGCGGCCATGGTGAGAAGGCCGGCGGCGCGCACGCGTCCGGCGGCGCCAAGGGCTCGCCCGGCGTGCTCTCCGGGAACAACGTGCAGGCGCCCGTCCACGCCCCCGTGAACGCGTGCGGCAACGACGTCACCATCGGCGGCGGCTTCAACAGCGCCTCCGACAACACCTGCGCCAACGTCTCCGAGGGCTCGCACGGCTCGCACGGCGGGAAGAAGTCCTCCGACCACTCGGCGGACCCCCAGCACGAGGCCTCCTACGGCGGCTCGCACTCCGAGAGCGGCGGTGCCCACGCGGTCGGCGCCGCCAAGGGCTCGCCCGGTGTGCTGTCCGGCAACCTCATCCAGGCGCCGATCCACGTTCCGGTGAACGCCTGCGGCAACAGCCTGAACCTCGTGGGCCTGTTCAACGAGGCGAGCGACAACACCTGCGTCAACGTCTCCGGCCACCACGAGGAGAAGGAGCCGGAGAAGGAGCCGGAGAAGACGCCCGAGAAGGACAAGCCCGAGCCGCCCGTCAAGGTGAAGACGCCGCCGACGCCCGTCGAGCCGCCGGCCGTCGACACCCCGGGCAGCCCGCCGCACCTCGCCGAGACCGGCACCGACGGCCTGATGGCCGCCTCCGCCGCCGGCGCCGTGCTGCTCACCGGCGGCGCCCTGCTGTACCGCCGCGGCCGCGTCGGCGCCCGCCGCTGACGCCCCGCGGACGCCGGGCCCACCCCACCCGGCGTCCGCGCCCCGGCGCGAAACGTCCCCGGACCACCCGGTCCGGGGGACGCCTCGTCGTACGGTCCGTCAGCCGCGCACCGGAGCCGGCGTGCCGCCACGGCCCGGACCCGCGGGCACCGGCACGGACCCGCGCACCGGGGCCGCCCGCAGCCGCCTGCGCACCCCCTGCACCAGCGTCGACGCCGTGAACGTCGCGCCGTGCACGAACCGCATCGCCGGACCGAACCCGGACGCCGTCACCAGCCCCGCGAGGAACAGCCCCGGATAGGACGACTCGAAGCCCCGGTCCAGCACCGGCGACCCGTCCGGCAGCGCCGTCATCGCGCCCCGCAGCTCCGCCGACAGCAGCCCCAGCCGGTCACGGTGCGCCTTGAACCCGGTGGCGGCGATCACGTGCTCCGTCTCCATCGTGCGCCGCGCGCCCGACAGGTCGGCCAGCTCGAGCCGCAGCCCGCCCGGCACCGCGGCCGCCGCCGTCACCTCGTGCCCCGGCATCAGATCCACCGCGCGCTCCACCCGCTCCCGCACCCACCAGGCGCCCGCGGGACCCAGCGCCGTCGCCGCGATCCTCGCCCGCGTCGCCTCCGGCAGCCGCCGGAACAGCCCCGGCCGCTCCGAGTAGAACCAGTTCCGCCAGCCCGGACCCAGGCCGCTGTGCGGCGAGCGCAGCGACTGCCACCACGGCCGCTCCCACGGCGGCGGCACGTCGTTCCAGCACAGCCGCTCCGCCCGCGCCAGCACCCGCACCCGCGTGCCCTGCTCGGCGAGCAGCGCCGCCGTCTCCAGCGCCGCCTGCCCGCCGCCGATCACCGTGACGTCCTTGCCCTGGAACGGGCCCAGGTCGCTGTGGTGGCTGCTGTGCGTCACCAGCGTCGGGTGCAGCCCGCGCAGCGCCGACGGCACCTCGATGAACGGCATCACGCCCACCGCCAGCGCCACCGTCCGCGCGTGCAGCACCTCCCCGTCCTCGGCGACCGCGCAGAAGCCCTCCGGCCCCGACGACACCCGCGCGATCATCCGCTCGTCCACGTCCGGCACGGCGTTGCGCGCGAACCACAGCCCGTACGAGGCGAAGTCCTCCACCGGGATCGGGTGCGCGTGACGGGCGGTCAGGCCCCGCTCGGCGCAGTACGCGTCGAGCCGCCACCGTCCCGCCGGGTCGGACAGGTTGGACGCCCACGGCTCCGACTTCAGGAACATCCCGGCCGGCATGGCGTCCCGCCAGGACGCCATGGGCCGGCCGAAGACACGCAGGTTCAGTCCGGCGGCCGCCGCGTGCGACGCGATCGACAGACCGTACGGACCCGCGCCCACCACCAGAAGGTCGTACATCATCAGCTGCTCGCTTTCTCGTTGTCGGTCGTCAGGGAGGGCGTGTTCGCCCGGGGTGCCGGGCGCTGCGCCGGGACCTCGGCCGCGGCGCCCAGCCGCCGGCGCAGCCGGCCGGACACATGACGGGCCCACAGGGCCCACATCGCGAGACCCGGGGCGCGGTCGTCGCCCGCCCACCAGGCCAGTTCGCGCCCGCCGGGCGAGGGGCGCAGCGCGGCGAGGGGCGCGTAGTTCTCCACCACGAAGGCCCTGCCGGTCACCGGATCGCCGTCCGGCAGGTCACGCCCCGTCAGATCCGCGTGCAGCGCCCGTACGACGTCCAGTCCTGCGCTGTCGGTGAACAGCCGGAACTGGGCGCCGGGGCGCGGGTTGAAGTCGAGGAGGTGGTAGCGGCCGGTGGCGCCGCAGCGGCGGAAGTCCAGGTCGAAGATGCCGCGGTAGCCCAGCTCGCCGGTGATCCGCTCGGCGAGCGCGATCACCTCCGAGTTGGGCGTCCAGCGGCCCACCGCGGTCAGTCCCGCGCCGCGCGGCCAGGACAGGTGCTTGCGGCCGGGTCCGCCCGCGCACACGGTGCCCGTGCGGTCGGCGTAGCCGTGGAAGAACCAGTCCCGGTCCCTGCCGGGCGGAAGGAATGCCTGGAGCAGCAGCGGGCAGCCCGCCTCCGCGGTGCGGGCGTGCAGCTCCCGCGCCTCGCGGGCGGTGTGCAGCACCTGGGTGCTGCGCAGCCCGGAGCCCGCCGGGAGCAGCCAGGGGCGGCTCCACTTGGCGACCACCGGCAGCCCGAGCCGCAGCGCGTCCTCGGCGGCCCGCGCCGGGGTGTCCGGGACCTCCGTGCGTGGGTGCGGCACGCCCACCCAGGCGCACACGGCGGCCAGTTCGGCCTTGTCCGCGACGCGCTCGGGCAGCGCGGACGGCATCACCGGCAGCAGGTAGGAACCGGTCAGCTCCTCGCGCAGCCGGGCCGTGGCGATCGCGGTGGCGTCGTCCATCGGCACCAGCACCGCCGGACGGCCCACCTGGTCGGCGACCCGGCGCAGCACGGCGAGGATCTCCTCGGCGGACGCGTCCGGGGGCGGCGGGGCATGGAGCCGGCGCACAAAGCGCGAACGGGCCACGGGACTTCCCGTGCAGTCGGCGACGACATGCACGTCCACCCCCGCCCGGCCGAGCGACCGGACGGCGCCCAGTGTGCCGTGATGAAAGGGATTCCGGTCGATCCGCAGAACGACCGCGGGAACCCGGGTGTCAAGCAAGGACACGCATTCTCACTTTCTTCTGGCGCCGTCTCACCCACACGGGCGAGAACGGCACTCGAAAGCCGCATCGACAGTGGCACTGTCGTATTTCTTATGGCTGACTTCATATGACTGTTCGTCAACAGCGAGGCATCAGGCGGACGCGAGCGAGAAGAGGAGCAGCCCATGGCCCCACAGCACAGGCGGGTCCGGTCCCGGGCCTTGGCCGTGGGCGCGGCGGCGGTCGCCGTGTCGGCCGCCCTGGCGGCGGGCCCCGCGGCCGGGGCGGCGGACGCCGCGGCGCGCTGGGCCCCACCGGGCGCCCCACACCGGCCGCCGGAGCCCCGCCCGCGCCGGGCGCTGAGCCCGCCGCGTCGGCGTTCCCCACACCCGACGTCGACATCCCCGCCGTGTCCGTGCCCGAGCTGCCGTCCGTCGCGGAGCTGCGGCCGCCGTCCGTGCCCGCCGCGAAGGGCGTGCCGCCGTTCGGCGCGTTCCTCGCCTCCGACGCGCGGGGCGTGGAGCGGATGGAGCAGCTCAGCCGCTGGCTCGGCGGCGCCGAACTGCGCGTGGGCCACACCTATCTGCCCGGCAACCACTGGCGGGACATCGAGGGCGACGTCGGCTTCCTCGAGGACTGGGCGCGCTGGCGCAACGCCGACGACAAGCGGATGCTCGTCCTCAACGTCCCGCTGCAGGAGCGCAACGAGGCGGGCGTGCCAGACGCGGAGGTCCGCGAGCTGCTGCGGCGGGGCGCGGCCGGCGAGTTCGACCACCACTTCCGCGTCCTCGCCGAACGGCTCGTCGAACTGGACATCCCCGACACCGTCCTGGTCCTCGGCTGGGAGATGAACGGCGTCACCTACACCCACCGCTGCGGACCCGACCCGGAGAACTGGAAGAAGTACTGGAACCGCATCGTCACCACGATGCGTTCCGTCCCCGGCCAGAAATTCCGGTTCGAGTTCACGCCCAACCGCGGCCGTGACGCCGTTCCGTGGACGCAGTGCTATCCCGGCGACGACACCGTCGACATCATCGGAATGGACTCCTACGACCAGCCGCGCGGAATGTCCTTCGACGAACAGGTGAAGGAACCGTACGGACTGCAGGCGCACGTCGATTTCGCCAAGGCGCACAAGAAGCCCATCGCCTATCCGGAGTGGGGGCTCTTCCGCAACGGCGACAATCCCGAGTACATGCGCCGCATGCTCGGCTGGATGCAGCAGCACCGCCCGCTCTACCACACGGTCACCGACTACTGCCCGCACGGCGTCTGGCAGTGCGACGACAACCCGGACTCCTCCCGCGTCTTCCGCAACGCCCTCTACGGCCGCACGCCCGAGGACCCGCAGACCCCGGCGCCCACCGAGCCGCCCACGGGACCGCAGCTGCCGGACCACTGCATGCCGCTGGACCTCGGACGCTGGGTGGAGCACTGGCTCGGCGGGAAGCTGTGCCTGCGCCTCGACTGGTGGTCGCGCACCGGGTGACGCCGGGACCGTCCGGCCCACCGCCGTCACCGCGGCACGTCGGCGGCGGAGGCCGGACCGGGCACGGAGGCGCTGGGCGCCCGCCCCGTCGCGGCCGCGGCGGGGCCGGGCCAGCAGCGCCAGACCGCCCAGCAGTCCGCCCGCGCTCGCCCCGACCAGGGCGGTCACGGCGGGGGGGCGGGCGCGGACGCTTCACCGCGCGGGAGAACACCAAGGACAGCACCCGGGTGCTGTCCTTGGTGTCCTCCGCGTGGCGGGTCAGCGCCCGCGCCACCGCGTTCGCCATGTCGACCGCCGTCCCGGGTTCGTCCGACGTGGCCGTGACGGACACCATCGGCGCGTCCGGCGAGGTCGCCGTGCGCACGCTGTCCCGGAGGGTGCGCACCGGAACTCCGGCCCACACCTGCGCGTCCCCCAGCACCGCGAGCTGGGTGGCCACCCGCCCGTAGGCCTGCGCGAAACCGCGCGCGGACTCCGGGGTGGCCTGGTCGGTGGGGACGGCGACGACGTAACTGGTGGCCGTGTACTCGGCCGGGGTGAGCAGGCCGTACGCGCCGCCGGACAGACCGCCGAGCAGCGTGCCCGCCACCAGCGCGGACCAGGCAGGCAGCCTTCTGACACGGTCCAGGGACGGAAGACGCAGACGGATCGGTGTGTCGGTCATGAGGACGGTGCTTCCTTGACGTGGACGGAGGGGGAGGGGCCCGCCACGGCGGCCGCGTACACGTCCATGAGGCGGGCCGAGCTGCGGGTGATGCTGTAGTGCCGGGCGGCCCCGGCGGCCGTGCGCGGGGCGGGGCCCGCCGCGCGGACCTCGGCGATCGCCCGGGCGTACTCCTCCGGGCCGCCGCGCACCCGCCGCGCGCCGGCCGAGGCGTCCGGCGGCAGGTCCTCGATCGCCGGGCAGGACCCGTGCAGCACGGGCAGCCCGGCGGCCAGGGCCTCCACCGCCGCCAGACCGAACGCCTCCTCCGTGGACGGGGAGGCGAACAGATCCATCGCCGAGGTGAGCGAGGGCAGGTCGGGGCCGGGCGTGCCGTCGGGCACGGCGGGCCGCTCCCCGGTGAACAGCACCCGCCCGGACACCCCGGCCTCGTGGGCGGTGCGGCGCAGCACGTGCTCCTCGGGACCGCCGCCCACCAGCAGCAGCCAGCAGTCCTCGGGGAGTCGCGCCAGCGCCCGCACCAGCACGTCGAACCGCTTGCCGGGGGCGAGCCGGCCCACCCCGCCGACGACGAACGCGCCGTCCGGCAGCCCGAGCCGCCGGCGGGTGCGCTCCCGCCGCTCCGGGTCGAAGCGGAAGCGGTCCAGCTCGATGCCGTTCGGCACCACCTCGATGCGGGGAGCGGGCACCCCCCACCGCTTCAGCCGGTCCGCCACCGTCGGGGAGACGGCGACCGTGGCCGAGCCGAGCCGTTCGCTCGCCAGATACAGCGCCCGCACGCCCTGTGTGAGCGCGCGGCCCTCCATCTGGGAGTCGCCCAGCGAGTGCTCGGTCGCCACGACGGCCCGCACCCCCGCCATCCGCGCCGCAAGGCGGCCGTACACGCAGGCCCGGTAGAGGTGGGTGTGGACCAGGTCGTAGCCGCCGGAGCGGATCACCCGGACCAGGCGCGGCAGCACGCCGACGTCGCGGTTGCCCGCCATGCCCAGGTGCAGCACGCGCACGCCGTCGGCGCGCAGGCCCTCGGCGACCGGGCCCGGGTTGGTGAGCGTCACCACGTCGCAGGCGACGGGCAGATGCCGCAGGAGCAGCCGCAGCTGCTGTTCGGCGCCGCCCACGCCGAGGCCGGTGATGATGTGCAGCGCCCTCATCTCAGACGCCCTCCACCGGACGGCGGCGCCAGCGGTGCAGCCGCAGCTTCAGCTGTAGCCGCCACGCCGTGTCGTTCTGCCCGACGTGCGCCCGCGGCAGGGCGTGCGGGCCGGTCAGCGGGCCCGGGTCGATGGCGCAGGCGTACCGGTAGCCGGCCCTGCGCACGGCGTCGACGGCCCGCGCGTCGACCGTGCCGTACGGATAGCAGAAGCCGTCCGCCTCCGCGCCGGTGAGCGCGGCGATCCGGGCGCGGCTCTCCGTCACCTCGGCGGCGAGCAGCGTGTCGTCGGCGCGGGTCAGGTCGACGTGGGTCAGCCCGTGCGAGCCGATCTCCACGCCCTCACCGGCGGCGCGCCGGATGCCGTCCGCGTCCAGCAGCGGCTTGCGCGGCCCCAGCGGGTCCCAGGCGTTGTCGCCCCCGAGCCGTCCCGGCAGCACGAACAGGGTCGCGTTGAACCGGAACCGGCGCAGCAGCGGCAGCGCGCCGGTGAGGAAGTCGGTGTAGCCGTCGTCGAAGGTCAGTCCGACCAGGTCACGGCCCTCGCCGCGGGCGCGCGCGTCCAGCAGCTCCGCCACGGACACGCCCCGCAGCCCGCGCCGGCGCAGCCAGGTCAGCTGATGCTCCAGCCGGTCCGGGGTGACCGTGATCCGGTACGGGTCGTCGGAGCAGTCGCCCACCGAGTGGTACATCGCCACCCAGGGGACGGGCGCCGGGCGGCGCGCCGCCGGGGGCCGGTCGGCGAGCGGGGATTCAACGGGTGCGGCCATGTGTGAGCCTTCGTGTGACGGTACGGACGGAGCGCCGCGCGGTGGCGGCGCCCACGCCCAGGGCGGACAGGGCGATCGGGACGAAGACGGCGGTGACGGCGAGGCAGCCGGCCGCGAGCGCCGCCACGGGTGAGGCGAACCGGCCCGCGGCGAACACCCCGGCGGCGACGGCCAGGACGGAGGCGAGGACCGGCCGGGCCAGGTCGGCGAGGACCCGGCGGACGCCCACCGTGACCCCGGCCGGGGTGCCCGGCGCGTCGCCGGAGGGGGCGGCGCGCAGCCCGGTCAGCAGCAGGACGGCGGTGACGGTGATGCCGGCGGCGTTGGCCGCGGCGATCCCCGCGACGCCCCAGCGGCCCACCGCGAGCGCGCCGAGCAGGGAGGTGGCGACGATGCCCACGCCCATCACGCCCAGCGGGTACCAGCGGGCGCGGCCCGCCGAGAAGTAGCAGCGGACCAGCGCGCCCACCAGGGTCTGGCCCAGCAGGCCGAGCGCGTACACCCGCATCACGTCCGCCGTCGCGGCGGTGTCGGACGAGGTGAACGCCCCCCGCTGGAAGAGCAGTTCGATCATCTGCGGGGCGCAGGCGACCACCGCGCACATGCCCAGCAGCACCACGCAGGACGCCAGCACCAGGTCCCGCTGCACCCGGGCCCGGGCCCGCGCGGAGTCCCCGTCGGCGAGCGCCCGCGCCACCACCGGGAAGGTCACCGTGCACACCATCAGCGACAGCGTCATCGGGATCTGCGCGACCTTCTGCGCGTAGTTGAGGTGCGAGATGGCGCCCGCGGGCAGCGACGACGCCAGGAACCGCTCGACCAGCACCTGCGACTGGCGGCACAGCGCGAAGAGCAGCACGGCCGCGATCAGCGCAAGCCGCACCGGCCGCTCCTCGTCCGCGGGACCGTCGGCGGCGGCGGCCGGCGCGGGTGTACGGGAGGTGAGCTGCCGCCACAGCGACGGCAGTTGCACCGCCACCATCAGGCAGCCGCCCACCGCGACCCCGGCCGCGGCCGCCCGCACCCCCCACCCGCCGCCGAAGGCGAACATCGTGGCGATGATCCCCGTGTTGTACGCGACGTAGATCGCCGCCGGGGCGAGGAAGCGGCGGTGCGCCCGCAGCGCGGCGCTGCAGTACCCGGCGAGCCCGAACGCCAGCAGGCTGAGCGCGGTCAGCCGGGTGCAGTCCACGGCGAGCTGCGGGTCCGGCAGCCCGGGCGCGAGTACGGCCACCAGATACGGGGCCCCCATGGCGGCCAGCGCGGCCACCGCGGCGAACGCCAGGCACAGCCGCGGCAGCGTGGCCCGTACCAGCTCCCGCACCGGGTCGCCGGCCACGCCCCGCGCGCGCCGGGCCAGCGCCATGCTGAACGCCGGGATCAGCGCGATCGCCAGCCCGTCCTCGATCAGCAGCGTCGCCGCCATCTCCGGCACGGTCCACGCCACGAGGAACGCGTCGGTGTCGCTCCCCGCCCCGAACAGCCGCGCCAGCGACTGGTCCCGGACCAGCCCGAGCAGCGATCCGGCGATGGACAGGGCAGCGGTGAGCAGCGCGGCGCGGGCGAGGAAACGGCGGGAGGGATTCGGGTCGCCCTGGCTTTCGGATCCGGTGCCGGAGGTCTCGACCGGGGGAGGGGGCGCCTCGGCGGTGCGGGCTTTGGCGCGGGGCGGGGCGCAGTCCGTGCGGGGGGTCGTCATCGGGCCACCGCCTCCTCGACGCGGCCGGGCAGGGTGCCTTGGCGAGCCGTGTCCGCGGAGGCCCGTTCCGTCAGCCCCCACCACGCCGTCAGGCCGAGGGCGACGCCGGTCAGGACGGTCGACGGGCCGCCGATGTCGCCGTACACGTAGTCGACGAGCTGCCACAGCAGCAGGCCGCACGCGATCAGCGCGCAGTCGAGGCCGGCCCCGTCCCGCCGGGCCCGCGCGAGCGCCCGCACCGCGCACACCAGCAGCGCAAGCCAGCTCCCCACGAGCGAACAGAAGCCGAGCAGCCCCTGCTCGCTGAGCACCAGCAGATACATGCTGTGCGGGGAGAGCAGCGCCTGTTTGTGGAACGTCTCGCCGGCGCCCTCGATGTCGCTGCCGGAGGACAGCGCGAGCGTGGCGTGCCCGTCGCGGTACTCCGGGAAGTTCTTCAGCCCCACGCCGGTCAGCGGCTGTTCGCGCCACATGCCGACGGCCGACGCCCACAGCGTGTACCGGTCGACCACGGAGTGGTCCGGCGCGTCCGCGACCTGCGTGATGCTGTCGATCCGCTCCTGCAGCATCGCCGAGCCCACCCCGAAGCCGCCCACGAGGATCACCCCCGCCGCGACCACGGCCGCCCCCGCCTTCAGCGCCCGCCGCAGCCCCGCCACCGTGAGCTGCACCGTGCAGGTCAGGGCGGTCGCGATCCAGGCGCCCCGGCTGAAGGACACCGCCAGCGGCACCAGCAGCACCACCGCGCACCCGGCCGCCACGGCCCGCTGCCACGACGGGGTGCGGCCCAGCGCGAGCCCGGTCGCGCAGACCACGCCGAGCGCCACCGCCGTGGCCATGCCCATCACGTCCTGCGCCCCGAAGGTGCCGACCGCGCGGACGGTCTCCCCCTGGTAGGAAGCGCCGGTCCCGGTGACGTACTGATGCACGCCGAGGGCCCCCTGCCACAGCGCGAGGCCCACGAACGACCAGGCCAGCAGCCGGAAGTCGGCCCGCCCGCGCAGCAGCACCAGCACGGCCGCCGGGACCAGCACGAACACCTGCAGATAGCGGGCCATCCCGCCGAGCCCCGCCGCCGGCGAGGCCGCGCCCATGGCGGCGACCGCGAGCCCCGCCACGGGCAGTCCCAGCACCACCGCCGCACGCGGCGACAGCGGACGCCGCCGCTCCCGCAGCAGCAGGATCACGCAGTACCCCACCACCAGCGCGGACACCGCGTCGGCCGGCTGCGCGCCGTCACCCGCGACCGGCAGGCCCAGCAGCGCCACCACCGCCACCAGAGGCAGCACCGGCGCGAAGCGGGCGGCCCGGCGCGGCAGGGGCAGGAGGGGGACGTGGCTCACCTGACGTCAGCTCCCCGTCGGACGGACCAGCGTGACCGCCGTGCGCAGCAGGATGCAGACGTCCTGCCACAGCGACCAGTCGTCGATGTACGCGTTGTCGAAGCGGGCGCGGTCCTCGATCGAGGTGTCACCGCGCAGGCCGTGGACCTGCGCGAGACCGGTGATGCCGGTGCGCATCCGGTGCCGGGTGGCGTAACCCGGGTACGTCTCGATGAACTGGGCGACGAAGAAAGGCCGTTCGGGGCGCGGCCCGACCAGGCTCATGTCGCCGCGGAGCACGTTCCACAGCTGGAGCAGCTCGTCCAGCGAGGTGCGGCGCAGCATCCGGCAGAAGCGGCGCATCTCGTGCTCGTTGGCCACGCTCCACCGGGTCGCCGACTCGTGCTCGTCGACCGGCCGGTGGGTGCGGAACTTCAGCAGCGTGAACGGCCTGCCGTCCCGCCCGATGCGCTCCTGACGGAACACCACCCCGGGTCCGTCCGAGAGTCGCAGCGTCACCGCGCACACCAGCAGCAGCGGGCTGACCAGCAGCAGCAGCGTCCCCGACACCAGGATGTCGAGCAGCCGCTTGCCCGCGCCGCCGGCCCGCACCGGCGCCAGGTCCAGCCGCCGGCACGCGAACCCGGCCACCCGCTCCCGCGCCGGGTACGGCGCCGCGTCCGCGTCGACCTCCCACACCACGCACCCCGACGCGGCCAACGACCGCAGCAGCGCGGCCTGTTCGGTCCGCACCGACGGGCCGACTGCGAGCACCGCCCGCACCCCGTTCTGGATGACCGCCCGGTCGACCTCCTGGTCGGTCCGCAGCAGGGGAACGCCTCCCTCGGAGCCGTCCCCCTGCGTGGCGACGACCCCCACCGGCCGCACCCCGCTGCGGGGATGCCGCAGCACGGCGGCGGCCACGCGCTGCGCGGTCGCCGCGGGCCCGATCACCAGGGCCGCGCGCGGACGGCGCAGCAGCGCGGCACGCCGCCGCCCGTGCACCAGCGCGCGCAGAGTGCCGGCCGCCGTCACCTGCACGGCGAACCCGGCCAGCACAGTGACCATGGACAGCACGTCCCGCGGATGCAGCGCCGCCCACAGCGCGGCGGCGGCCAGCCAGGCCACCGCCACCCGCCCGCACACGGAGGGCAGTTCCTCCAGCAGCGCCGGCACCGGAGTCCGTCCGCCGCGCGGGCGCAGCAGCAGCGACGCCCCGGCCAGCAGGGCGAGGAGAAGCGAGGAATGCCCGGCGGCCGCCCACCAGGCGAGCAGGGCCGCCGCGCCGTCCGCGAGGAGCAGGGGGACGGGGGAGGCGGGCCGTTCGGGGGGCCGGGCGGCGGGCGGCCGGGAAACGGCGCCTGAACCGCGTGGGGGCATGACGGATACGGGGGAGGACCCGTGCTCCCGCGGTGCGACACCGGGGGAGGTCACGGTACGTTCGGCGGTCACGAGTGGATGGACTCCCTGTCCTCTGAGTGCTCGACGCGCTGTGTCGTCCGGTCGTCCTCGGCGCCGCCGGCCGTCAGGGGCGGGTGCGCCCCGGAGCCGGCCGGCCGGGCGCCGAGCAGATCGCGGTAGACGCCGGCGACCGCCCTCGCGGTGTGCCGCACGTCGTGGAGGGACAGCACATGGCGGCGGGCCCGGTCGCCGAGGGAGGCGCGCAGCGTCGGGTCGAGCAGCAGCGCGGTCACGGTCCGGGCCAGCGCCCGCGGGTCCTCCGGCGGTACCAGGCAGCGGCCGGCCAGCGCCGGCGGCAGGCTCTCGCGGGCCCCGTCGACGTCCGTGACCACCACGGGCCGCGCGCAGGCCATCGCCTCCAGCGGCGCCAGCGCCATCCCCTCCCAGCGGGACGGAAGGACGACGAGGTCGGCTGCCTGGTACCAGGGCGCCGCGTCCGCCACGGCCCCCGCGAACACCACGGAGCGCGGCGCGCCGGCCCGCAGCCGTCCCTCGTCGGGACCGTCGCCGACCAGCACGAGCCGCGCCCCGGGCACCCGCCGCCGTACGGCGTCCCAGGCGCGCAGCAGGACGTCCTGCCCCTTCTGCCGGCACAGCCGCCCCACGCACACGACGAGCGGCGCTTCCGTGTCCGCGCCGTGGCGGGCGGTGAGCCGGGCCCTGACGGCGGCGGTGTCCTCCGCGGGCCGGAAACGCTCGGGGTCGATGCCGTTGGGCACGACGGTCCACCGCCCGCGGATCCCGGCGTCCACCCCGGTGTCCCGCTCCGCCTCGCTCACGCAGATCACCCGGGAGGCCCAGCGCGCCGCCCACCGCTCCCAGCGCAGGGCGAGCGCGGCCGTGCTCCCGCCGACCGCCTCGAACGACCAGGCGTGCGGCTGGAACACGGTCGGGATGCGCCCTCGCACGGCGAGCCGCCCGGCCAGCCCCGCCTTCGCGCTGTGCGCGTGCACGAGGTCCGGCCGCACGCTGCCGATGGCGTCGGCGAGTTGCCGCACCTCCCGCACCAGCGAAGGACCGGGCGAGCGGGTCGCCTCCCAGGTGCGGACGTGCGCGCCGAGGGAGCGCAGCCGGGCGGCGAGGGGGCTGTCCGGGCAGACGGCGGCGACGTCCATGCCGTCCGCCAGCTGCGCCCGCACCAGGTCGGTCACGACCCGGGCGACGCCTCCGTCGACGGGCTGGGTGAGGTGCAGGACCCGCGGCCGGCGGCCGGGCGGTGTCAGGTCCGTGGGCACGGCTTCCTCGCTCACGCAGGTGTGGGGACGGTGGGGGGGGCAAAGTCACGGCCGGGCGTCGACGGCGGCGAAGAGCACGCCGGCCCATGCGGTGTCGCGCTGGGAGATGAGGCGGAAGGACGCCTGGTCGCCGGCGCGCGTCAGAAGCCCGTCGAGGCCGAACACGTCGGAGTCGTAGCCGAGGGTGTTGGCGTACGAGGGCACGCGCGAGGAGGGCGCGTCCGCCGGGTTGGAGATGGTGGAGTTGAGTACGTCGTCCGCGGGGTTGGCGCCGTTGCCGAGCGCGGTGGCCGTGTCGCCCGCGGTCAGGACGAGGGAGTCGCCGACGGTGCCGCGGTCGCCGTTGTAGGCCACCATGCCCACCCGGCCCCCGGCGGCCGCCGGGAACGGCACGTCGCGCAGGGTGAAGGTCGCGCCGGAGTCACCGCTCAGCCGGGCGAAGCCGTCCCACACCGACAGGTGCCGCAGCGGCTCGGCAGCGTTCTCGTACGCCACCACCAGCGTCCAGCCGCCCCACGCGCCGTCCGCCGACCGTCCGCCGGCCACGTTGATCTGCCCGACCGTGTAGAGCCCGGACCCGCTGTCCCGCACCAGCCGTGTCACGTCGGCGGAGGCCTGGAAGGCGTCCATGCCGCCCGCCACGCGGTGCCCGACGAGGGTGTCGGCGAGCAGCTCCTTGTAGTTGCCGCCCGGCTCGGCGATCAGCACGCGCCCGTTGTCCTCGGCCGGCTTCTGCTCGCCGACGAGCAGGTTGCCGCCCCAGTACAGCCGCGCGTACGTCACCCGCGACCCCTTGGGCAGCCGCACCTCCCCCTGGGAGGAGTTGTACGTGTTCTTGTCGTCGTCGACGTCGATGTAGTGCATGTCGAAGTCGCCGTTCACCCCCGGCCGCGTGCCGTTCTGCACCGAGCGGCAGGAGGACGCCGAAGCCCGGCAGGTCGCGGAGGAGTTGGCCGCACGCACGATGTTGCCGTGCTGGAGGGCCCGGTAGCGCTCGCCGAAGGGGAGTACCTCCGCCTCCGGGGCCGGTGCGGCGGGCGCGGCGACGGCGGTGGGGCCGCAGGGCGCCCAGAACGCGGTCAGGGCGAGGACGCCCACCGTCGCACGGCGAAGCAGCTGACCCAGGGTTTGGCGCATGACCGTTCGGAGCCTTTCGGAAAAGGGTGGCGGGGGGCACGGCAGCGGGGACGAGTGCGGTGCGTCCGCCCGGTGAAGGTGCGTCGGAGCACCGCAACTCTAGTCACCAAGCGGACAAACAGAGCGAAATTCGCCTAAGTGAGACAAGTGTGTTGGAATCGTGAAGCCGGGTACGCCGCGGGAGCATCCCCGCATCCCGGCTCATCTGCTGGAAAGCGCATCAGGGTGACGCCGCTCCGGCCCGAAAGGCGTACGCCCGGTTGCGGGACTTCGTGGACGCTTCGACGGTGGGTCCAAGATCCGAAGCTCCGCGAAAGGACTCTCCATGCGCGCTCTGCCGGCCCGGCGCATCGCATTCGGCGCCCTGTGCGCCGCCCTCCTGACCACCACCACCGGCCCGACCGCCCTCGCGGCCGACGCCCACCCAGGACAGGACCCGGCGGTCTCCCTCGCCGCACGGCTGCCGCAGACCGACACGGCCCGGGCGGACCTGACCCCGGTCACCGACCTGGCCCGCGCGATCCTGTCCGCGCCGGACGGCCGACTCCCCCTGACGGAGGCCCAGCGGCTGGCGACGGCGGCACGGGAGGCGGTGGAACGGGCGGGGGCGGACGACCCGGCGGCCGCCGCCATCAACACCCCCGCGCTGCTCGCACCTCTGCTGCCGGGCGCGCCGGCGTCGGCGTCAAACGTGCTGTCGCCGACGGCGGAGGAGGATGACGGTACGGGGGCCCTGGGCGCCGTGCGGGAGGCACTGGACAAGCTCTTGGACCTGCTGCTCCCGAAGCCCGACCAGGCGGCGGCCGACAGTACGGCCACGACGACGGACGAGGCCTCGTCGACCTCCGAGACCTCCGTGTCCGGCACGACGGAGAGCACGGAGGCCACCGACGGGACGTCCGCAACGGACGAGACCGCCGTGGCGGACGCGGCCGACGCGGCGGCGGAGGCGGCGGCCGAGGAGGCACTGACGTCGACCGACGAACTGCTGGCCCGCGTGGAAGAGCTCCTCGACGCGCTGACCGGAACAGACCCGCAGACGGCCACGACGCTGCCGGCGCCCGCGGAGCCGGCGGAGTCCGCCACGTCGCCCGGCCTGCTTCCCGCCCTCACGTCGCTGTTGCTGCCGAATTCCTGAAAGGCGACTGGACGCATCGGACGCTCCGTCAGCTCATAGAATTCGTATTTCGTATGAGGACTCGGCAATCTTCGATTTCACGGTTTCCGCCACGGCCGGGGATCGTTGTGCACGGTGACAGAACCACTCCGGCGACTTGCGTTGCCGAAGAAAGGAACACGATGAAGTCCCTGAAGGCTGCCGCCGTCCTTGCCGGGTCCCTGATCGTCGCCGGTGTCGCCGCGCCCGCGTACGCCGACACCACCGACCTGGCGTCCACCGGCCTCGACACTGGCCTGCGCACCGCGGTTCCCTTCGAGCTGATGCCGCTGCAGGACTCGAAGACGCTCGAGACCGACCAGGAATCGGTGATGGGCACCGCGAAGGAGGCGGCGGGCGTCGTGAACCAGGTCAAGCCGGTGCGCGGCGACGTGGGACTGCACGCCTGACCTTTCCCACCCCCAAGCATGTGGCCCCCGGTGCAACACCGGGGGCCACATGCTTTTCCGCTCGGGAAGAGCCGGCATACAAGAACGGCATACAAAAAGGAGCCCCGGAGGCGTAAGGCCGCCACCGGGGCTCCCGATGCTCTACGACGGACGTCCGTGGCCGTAGACCGCCGGGCTGCTACTTGTTCACGCAGTAGTTGCCGAAGGCGGGGTTGAGGGCACCGAAGATGTTCACGGTGTTCCCGCACAGGTTGACGGGGATGTGGATCGGAACCTGGATCGCATTGCCCGACACGACGCCGGGCGAGTGGACGGCCGCACCCTCGGCGCCGGAGTTGGCCGAGGCCATACCGGCGCCGCTGAACACCATGGCACCCGTGCCGAGAGCCAGGGTGGCCGCCTTCGCGATGCGAGACATCACGTTCTCCTTACTGACTGGTTAAGCGCGGCAGCACGTCTAGCGCCGCACGTACCGCTCAACGCGGGATGGCGGCCCGGGTCACGGGGAATGTCCAGAGATCACTCTTTGATGAGTTTTGTTCCTGACGGCAAGTGAGTCGCGCGCTGTCGTTCGCCCGTCCGGCGTCATCCTGCGCCTCTCTGACCTGCATCTTCGTGTCAAACGTGCATATTTAGGCGTTTCGGCTACCAAAAGTCGCAAACGTCGCTTAGGTTGGCAGCGTTCGGTGACAGGTCCACTACGGACTGTGTCCACATGAGAAACGGAGAGGTAATGCGTAAGTTCCAGAAGGCCGCGGTCGTCGTGGCCATGCTCGGTACCGTCGGGCTCGCCGGTTCCGGAGTCAGCTACGCCGGCGAGGGTCCGGAGTTCGAGTTCAACAACAAGCAGACGACGGTCTGCCCGCAGGACAACTCGACCCTGGGTCTGGTCGCGGTCGACGACGTCAACGCCGGCGTCGGCGCCCTCCTCGGTCTCGGCATCGCGAAGAACGAGGAGACCAACTCGATCGCGTGTGCCTCCAGCGTGGCTCTGGGCGGTCACTGACCACCCTCCGGTGGCTGAGGGCAGGTCCTGGTCTCGCCTCTCGTGGTTCGAGACCGGGACCTGCCCGGCCGGCCGTCGTTCCGGCGGATCTGTTGCAGAAAAGGTTCATGGTGAAGTCGAAGAAGATGGCGGCGGCCGCAAGCGTACTGGCAAGTATTGCTCTGCTCGCATTCGGAGCGGTTCCCGCGGTGGGTGCCGAAAATCCCGGGACGTGTGCGAAGGATGACAAGGGGAACCTCCGCTGCGTCCAGGTGCGCGAATACCGGGTCACCCAGACGGATGAGCGTGTCCGTATCGACAACAACATGTCGCAGACCTGCTCGGGCGGCAAGGGTGAATTGAGCTGCGCGAGCGACCTCGTCGTCGGTTGAACACCTGGCGCCGAAGGCTGCGCGGTGGCGTCACGCTCGGTTCAGAAATTCGCCGGACGGATTTTCTGAGCGGGCGACCGCGGCGCGGAGATTATTTTTCGCAATTCCAGCGCCATTCGGCGTTTCTCTATCAATTGCCGCAAGGGTCGTCCTAAATTTGGCGGCCGTCAGTGATCGGTCCGTCCGGAGCGGTCAATCGAAGAATGGAGAGGCAATGCGCAAGTTCCAGAAGGCTGCGGTCGTTGTGGCCATGCTCGGCAGCGTCGGCTTCCTCGGCGCGGGCGTCAGCCACGCCAACGGCGACCCGGCCGTGGAGCTGAACAACGAGCAGGCGACCGCCTGCCCGCAGGACAACTCGGCGAAGGGTCTCATCGTCATCGACGACGTCAACCTGGCCATCGGCATCCTCGGCCTGGGTGTTGCCGAGAACAGCGAGACGAACTCCATCCAGTGCGCCAGCAGCTTCGCCGCCGGCGGCGAGTGATCACTGCAGGGTGATTCGGGCAGGCTCCGGAGTCCTGTCGTCCATCGGGCGGCACGGGCTCCGGGCCTGCCCGGTTCGTTGGATGAGGCAGGTGTTCAAGGCGTCGCAAGCGGTGTCGCCGTCGGTCTAGGTGGCGCCGAGCGTGAGGAATAGGCAGATGTTCGAGTGCAAGACAGCGTCAGCGACGGTCGCGGTTCTCGGAGGCGTCGTCCTCCTCGGCCTTGGAGGCGGCCAGGCCGTCGCGACCGAGACCCCTGCGACATGCTCCGACGACCGCTAGGGCGACATCCGGTGCGTGGACACCAGTGAGCGCGAGCTCACCAGCAGGACATACGGGAAAGTCCACATCGTCAACGACGTACGGCAGAGCTGTTCCGGCAAGGACGCCGACGTCTCCTGCAAGACCAGCCTCACCGTCGACGGCCAGCAGGTCTGACGCTCGTCGCCAGGCACCAGGAAGGGCCGGAACCCCTCGTAAGGTTCCGGCCCTTCCTGGTGCCCGGGCGCTTGAGGACTCGAGACCGGGGGTCACGCTTGGGCGTGGAGGCGGGCAGGGCAGGGCACCTCGACATCGGTGCAGTAGGCCAGCCCTTCGACGGACAGGTCCGTGCAGAAGCGGGCGATCAGGTCCGCCGACTCCTCCCGACGCTCCACCGTGACGAGGTGGTCCGCCTCCTTCACGGTGGTGAACAGCGCCCCCGGCATGGTGGCAGCCAAATCACGCCCCATGTCCGGCGTGCACAGGGTGTCGTACTCCCCGGTGAACACCAGCGTCGGCACCCGCGGCACCGGCAGTGGCTCGTAGCATCCGTGCGTCACCAGCCGGATGTTGTGCTCGACGGCCTTCCTGATCTCGTCCTGCGTCTGGTTCAGGAACTGCCGCTGGAGCAGCCGCGCCACGGCCGCGTGCCGGCGCACCTTTCCGGCCTCCGGGTTCGACATGAACAGCCGCACCAGCCCCTCCGCGGCCCCCGCGATGTCACCCCGCTCCAACGTCTCGGTCAGCCGCGGCACGGCCTCGCTGTAGAGCGCGGGCAGCCGGTTCGCCGCGGCTGCGAAGACCATGCGCTTGACCGACTCCGGATGGCGCTGCGCGAAACGCAGCCCCACGACCTCACCGAAGCAGCCGCCGAACAGATTCACCTCGGGCACGCCGACCTCCGTCAGCATGTGCTGCACCGCGTCCCCGAGGAAGCTGATGTCGTACGAAGCCGGGAGGAAGTCCGAACTGCCGTACCCGGGAAGGTCCACCGTGATCAGCGTGCACAGCGGCGCCAGCCACTTCTCGTGGCTCTGCCACGAATACCGGTTCTGCGACGAGCCGCCCAGCAGCAGCAACGGCTCCGTCTGCGGTGAGCCCTGGTGGACGATCCGGCAGGTGTACCGGAACCCCTCGAACGCCAGCTTACGCTCCTCCGCCTGCTCGGGCTCTGAGGGAACGGGCCGGGATCCCTCCACACGGGGTGGGGCCTGGGCGGCGATGGCGGCAGTGCGCATGAGCGGCTCCGAGAAGGGCGGAACGAGAACGATGGTGAACCGCTCCATCCTTACCAGTGAACTCACTATTGAGGCGTAACCACCCAATTGTGGGCGATCCTGGTTAAATTCCCAGCTCGGTACGGATGTTCGCCCGCCCGGACACAGCGGTAAGTGCCCGCGTGGGGGAGCGCATGCGCACGCGAGCGCCCCCCTGGCGGCACCTAGCGGACGACCACGTAGTCCCCGGCCGACGCCTTCGCGCCGGAGGTGGTGTTGCCGTAGTACACCCAGCGCCAGGTGCCGGACCGCGTGGCCTTCACGGTCGCGCGCAGTGAGCCTGTGCTGCTCGACTTCACTCTCCGCACCGTGGTGTACGAGGTGGCGCCCGCCGCCTTGAACTGCAGGCTCACGGTGCGGCCCGCGTAGCCCTGGTACTTGTGAGTGTCCCAGTTGGCCCGGGTGACCTTCCCGGTCACGGTGAGCGTCCTGCCCTTCCGAAGCGGCTCCGGCGAGGCGTTGACGGTGAGGCGGGTGGCCCGCTTGACCTGAAGCGGGACCTTCACGTCGTCGATGTCGTGCTTGTCGCCGGCGAGCCATACGCGGCCGGCGGTTTTCCACGCGCCCGCGTCCTCGTTGCCGAAGTCGTAGTGGCGCGGGTCGATGTACAGCCGCTCCTCGTAGTCGCAGATGCCCTTGGCCCGGTTCACCACCTTGCAGTCGGAGGTCTCGATCGTGTTCCACAGCTGGTCGCCGGACTCGAGGCTGCCGCGGTAGGGGAACACGGCCACCCCCGGGTCGTGCCTGAGCTTGGTCGTCATCCGGAAGGTCGCGCGCACCACGACCTCCTCCTTGACCCCGATCACGATCGGCTTGCCGCCGTTCACCTTGACGTTGCTGAAGGAGACCCCTCCCTCAGCCGCCCCCGCCGGCACCGCGGAGACCGCCGTGAACACGAGCGTGGCCCCGCCGGCCACCAACGCGCTCCACATGGCCCTTCTCGTCCTCAAGTGCCCCTCCCCTTCACCTGTGACCCGCTCATGTCGAGCGGCTGATTAGGGGACAGGGGAGGCCGGTACGGGGTTGCGGACACAGCGGCAACGATTTGATCACTCCGCACCCTGTGGCACCGTGCGGTCCGTACACGGAGCGAAGAAGAGGGGACGTCGTGGGCACGTACCAACAGACCGTTGTGGATCTGGACGTCTCCGCGGAGGAGGCGAGTACATACGGTCGACGCGGCAGGGAGTGGCTGGAGAACATGGGGATCATCCGCGCGGTGCCGTGGCAGGGCGAGGTGGCGTACTTGACCGGACCACGCTGGAGGGAAGCCGTGGAAGTCCCTTCCTGGGACTGGCGAGCCGGGATCAGGGACGTGAAGGAGGAGCCGTGCGGCGAACTGCACGTCGTCACGGGGCGGACGGTCTTCGCCGCCGCGCCGGGGCCCGCCGTCCCGGCGATCTGTCCCCGCTGCGCGGCCCCCGTCCCGGACGGGCCTGTCGAGGCCATCGGCACCTGGTACGAGACAGGCTCCGCCGACGTCGACTGCCCGGCCTGCGGGCGTGATGCGCCACTCCGCGACTGGGAGTGGACCGACGACTGCGTCGCCTTCGGCTACCTGGGTTTCCAGTTGGACGACTGGCCGCCCCTACGTCCCCGCTTCGCGGACAGTTTGAGGCGGGCGCTGGGCGGACACCGTGTCCGCGTGGTCGCTGGGAAATCCTGAGCGCCTGGGGCGAGCCTGTGTCGCACCGCGTGAACTACTCGCTCAGCCCCACCACGCACCACCCACGCCGGGCCGCCTCGGTCAGGACGTCCCCCCACTGCGTCAGCAGATCCGCGAACGCGTCGAAGTCAGAAATCCAGCCGTCGGGAACTGCGGCATGCTCGGCGAACGGCCCATGCAGCTCGTCGAGATGAGGGCGCGCGCGGTCCCAGGCCGCGGCCAGCTCCCGCACGCTCTCCGGCGACCGCGCGAGCACCACGCCGCGGCCTCCCTCGCCGAAGAACCCCGTATCGGTGTGCTCGGCCTCGCCGTCCGGTCCGTCCCAGACCAGCGCGCTGAGCAACGCGTCCAGTTCGGTGCGCAGCGAGGGGGCCACGTGGTCGCGGACGGGTTCCCATCGGTGGCCCGCCCAGAAGTGCGGCTTGAAGGAGCCGAGGGTGTCCGGGAACTCGTACACGGCGAAGACGGAACTGTCCCGTCCCTGTGGCCACGCCCACCCCTCGTCGCCCGCCGGCGCGTCGGCGTACCAGGCGTTCCGCAGCCGCGGCAGCCGTTCCCGCGGCGGGACCCGCGCCAGCCATGAGCGGTCGGCGATCACTACGGTGATGTCGAGCCCCATGGCGGGGAGCGTACCGACCCTGCCTGCGTCACACGCACCGCGCCGAGCAGCGGAAAGCCCTCCCGACGGGGAGGGCGGACACTGGCGCCCCCGGCAGGACTCGAACCTGCGGCCAAGCGCTTAGAAGGCGCCTGCTCTATCCACTGAGCTACGGGGGCCGGGTGTGGTGGCCGGTCGTCGCGGTGCCCTGGTGGGGGCCTGTCCTCGACGTTGCCGCAGACAAGGATAGGGCTCCCGCATCCTTGTCCCTGTCGCCTCGCCTCCGTGGCTCGATGTGGAGGTTCGGTGAAGCGGTCCTGATAATCGCAGGCAGGTACGAATCGTGCACTCGTTTTGGCCTCTGGCGCATCGGGTGTTGTGCACTCGTTATGCCTCGGCTGTGCGCGCGTCGCAGACGCCCCTTCCATCCGCTTGTGTCCTGTCGGCACGCAGACATGCTCATATGCTTCAGAATTACCCTGAAATTGGGCATTCTTCGCATGTGGTGACCTTGGACGTACGGCCTCAGCTGCTCGACGCACTCTCCGCCCTGCGCGACCGTGTCGCCGCCGCACGCTTCCCGCTGCCCCTCGCCGGGGCCGCCCGCGCGCGTGCCAACCGCGACGAACTGCTCGCCCAACTGGACGACTACCTGATGCCGCGGCTGAGAGACCCCGGGGCGCCGCTGCTGGCCGTCGTCGGGGGATCCACCGGAGCCGGCAAGTCCACGCTGGTGAACTCGCTCGTCGGCCGGCGCGTCAGCGAGGCGGGGGTGCTGCGGCCGACGACACGCACGCCGGTGCTCGTCTGCCATCCGGAGGACCACCACTGGTTCAGCGGGATGCGCGTACTGCCCGACCTCACCCGCGTCTGGGTGCCCCACCACCAGGACCCCGCCGACGACCTGCTGCTGCCCGGGGAGGACCCCGCGCGCGTCCTGCGCGTCGAGACCGCCGACACCCTGCCGCCCGGCCTCGCCCTCCTCGACGCCCCCGACATCGACTCCCTGGTCTCCGACAACCGGATCCTCGCCGCCGAGCTCATCAACGCCGCCGACATCTGGATCATGGTCACCACCGCCGCCCGTTACGCCGACGCCGTCCCCTGGCACATGCTGCGCACCGCCAAGGAGTACGACGTCAGCCTGGTCACGGTGCTCGACCGGGTGCCGCACCAGGTCGTCTCCGAGGTGTCACGGCAGTACGGCGCCCTCCTCACCAAGGCCGGACTCGGCGACGTACCCCGGTTCACCGTGCCCGAGCTGCCCGAGTCCGCCTGGGGCGGCGGGCTGCTGCCCGGCACCGCCGTCGCCGCGCTGCGCAGCTGGCTCGTCCACCAGACCCTCGACCCGGCCGCCCGCCAGCACGTCATGGCCCGCACCGCGTACGGCATCCTCGACTCGCTCAACTCCCGGCTGCCCGAGCTGGCCGGCGCCGCCGCCGCCCAGTACGCCGCCGCGCTGCGCCTCACCTCCGCCGTGGAGACCGCGTACGACAGCGAGCACTCGCGGGTGCGGGGGCGGCTGCAGGCCGGGGCCGTGCTCGCCGGGGACGCCCTCAAGCGGTGGCGCGCCTTCCCCCTCGACTGCACCCCCGGCGAGCTGCTCGACACGCTCGTGGAGAGCCTCAGCGCGCTCCTGCTGTGCGCCGTCGCCGCCGCCGACGAACGCGTCGACGAGGCCTGGCGGCGCGAGCCCGCCGCCGACGCGCCCGAGCTGGCCGCCCGCGACAGCGGCCAGGAGAGCGTCGAGCACCGCATCGGCCTCGCCGTGCGGCGCTGGCGGCGCGAGCTGGAGGAGCTCGCCGAGGAGGAGGTACGCGAGCTGGAACGCGGCGTCGCGCCCGAGCCCGAGACGGTCACCGCCCTCGTCGCCACGGTCCTCCTCGGCGGCCGCCGCGCCCGGACCGCCGGGGAGACCCTCGCCGAGCGGATCGGCGCCCACGGCGCGCTGCGGCTGCGCGACCGCGGCGGACGGCTCCTCGTCTCCCACGTGGACAAGATCATGCGCGCCGAACGCGAACGCCGGCTCGCCCCGGTCGACACGCTCGAGGTGCACGCGGAGCCCCAGCCGGAACTCATCGCCGCGTTGTCCGTACTGCAGAAGGAGAGGTGACCGGTGACCGCCGTCACTGACCAGGACCACACCGAGCACCCCGAGCACACCGAGCACACCGAGCACACCGAGCACCCCGAGTCCTCCGACAGCGGCGGGAGGCCCGAACGCCCCGCCTCCGCGGACGGCGCCGGCGCCTGGGACGACGGGCTGATCGCACGCCGGATGAACGGCACCACCGGCACCCCCGGCACCACCCCCGGCACCGCCTCCGGGGCCGTCTCCAGGGCCGTCTCCAGGACTCCCTCGGACGAACGGCCCGTCGTGGCGGAGCCCCGCGCCTCCACACCGCAGAAGGTGGTCCCCCCGTCGTACGACCCGCAGCTCGCCTCCCGACTGGACGCGCTGCGCGAGCTGGTCGGGCTGAGCCGCGCGCGCCTCGACAACCGCACCCTCTCCCAGGCGGGACGCGTGCTCGACGAGGCCGCCGCGCGGCGCCGGCTCTCCGGGCAGCACACCGTCGTCGCCATCGCGGGCGCCACCGGCAGCGGCAAGTCGCAGCTGTTCAACACGCTGGCCGGGGTGCCCATCTCCGAGACCGGCGTACGGCGTCCCACCACCGCCGCCCCCATCGCGTGCAGCTGGAGCGACGGTGCGGCGAGCCTCATCGAACGCCTCGGCATCCCGCCCCGGCTGCGCCGCCGCCCCCTCCAGGCCATGACGGACGCCGACGAACGGCTGCGCGGGCTCGTCCTCGTCGACCTGCCCGACCACGACTCGGCGGCCGTGGAGCACCGCGAGCAGGTGGACCGGGTGCTGGGGCTCGTCGACGCGGTGATCTGGGTCGTCGACCCGGAGAAGTACGCGGACGCCATGCTGCACGAGCGCTACCTGCGGCCCATGGCGGCCCACGCCGAGGTCATGTTCGTCGTCCTCAACCAGATCGACCGGCTGCCCGGCGAGGCCGCCGAACAGGTCCTCGACGACCTGCGGCGGCTGCTCGACGAGGACGGCATCGTGCTGGGCGAGTACGGCGAACCCGGCACGACCGTGCTCGCCCTGTCGGCGCTCACCGGGGACGGCGTGGGCGACCTGCGCGAGGCGCTCGCCCGGTTCGTCGCCGAGCGCGGGGCGCCCGCCCGCCGGATCTCCGCCGACGTCGACATCACCGCCGCCCGCCTGTGGTCCGCGTACGCGACGCGCCGGCGCACCGGGCTGAGCGAGGAGGCGCGGGAGGAGTTCTCCGACCGGCTCGCGGACGCCGTGGGCGCCACCGCGGCGGGCGAGGCGGCCGAACGCGCCTGGCTGCGCAACGCCAACCGCGCCTGCGGCACCCCCTGGCTGCGGCTGTGGCGCTGGTGCCAGGCGCGGCGCGAGCCCACCACCGGCAGGGTCCCGCTCGGCGGCCGGCCCGACGAGGAGGTCACCGCACGCCAGCGGGTGGAACAGGCGGTCCGCACGGTCGCCGACCGCGCCTCGACCGGACTGCCCGCGCCCTGGGCGCAGGCGGTGCGCGAGGCGGCGGTGCGCGGGTCGCAGGGGCTGCCTGAGGCGCTCGACGAACTCGCCGTACGGGCCGGACTGCCGCCGGGACGCCCGCCGCGGCCGGGATGGTGGCCGGTGGCCGTGCTCGCCCAGGCGTCGATGACGATCCTGCAGTTCGTGGGCGGGCTGTGGCTGCTCGGGCAGATCATCGGCGTCGTGGCGCCGAACCTGGGCGTGCCGGTGCTGCTGATGGTCATCGGGATCGTGGGCGGGCCGCTCGTCGAGTGGAGCTGCCGGATGGCCGCGCGGGGGCCGGCACGGCGGTACGGGCTGGAGGCGGAGAGACGGCTGCGTGAGGCGGCGGCGGGGTGCGGGCGTGCCCGCGTGCTGGATCCGGTGGCGGCGGAGCTGCTGCGGTACCGGGAGGTGCGGGAGCAGTACGGGCGTGTGGCGGGGGTGACGACGGGGGGCGGAAGGCGCTGAGGCCCGCTTCGGTCCGGGGGAGGGGAGGGGAGGGGAGCGGAGAGGAGCGGGCGGGGCACTCGTCCGGGTGGCGGAGTTTTCCACAGGGTGGGGGCGGTCCACAGGGCTCGGCGGGGTCCGGCCCGGCGGAGGCAGTCTGACTGCGCGGTGACCACGGAGCGCGAGGCGTTCCGCGGTCATCACGCCAGACGGCAGCCGTACGGGACGGACCCGTACGCGTATCCGCCCGGTGCCGGCGAGGAAGCCGGCGGGGTCCGGGCCAGGGAGGGAAACGCGATGAACGAGACGATGGTGTGCGTGGTGGGCAACGTGGCGACGCGGCCCGTGTACCGGGAGACGGTCTCCGGACCCTCGGCGAGGTTCCGGATCGCGGTCACCGCGCGCTACTGGGACCGGGAGAAGAACAGCTGGGCCGACGGGCACACCAACTTCTTCACGGTGTGGGCCAACCGGCAGCTCGCCACCAACGCGGCGGCGTCCCTGTCGGTGGGTGAACCGGTGATCGTGCAAGGCCGGTTGAAGGTGCGGACGGAGACACGGGAGGGGCAGCCCGACTGGATGTCGGCGGACATCGACGCGGTCTCCGTCGGACACGACCTCGCCCGCGGCACGACCGCCTTCCGCCGTACACCGCGCGCGGAACTGAACCCGGCGTCGGACCGCTCCGAACCCGCCTGGGAGACGGACCCGGCCCCGTCACCGCCCGCTGACGGGGCGACGACGGACGTCGACAGCGACGCGACGGCCCAACTGCGGCCGGAAGCAGCCATGGTGACGTGAAATCAGGGGTGACCGTCCGTGTCGGCCTGCGCCGCGGCGGCTGTCCGAACCGAGGCTTATCGGCGGGTCCATGGCGAACCGTCCTGCGTGGATTTGTCGATAAGCCCTGTTCAACGGCGTCCTGGCGATAACGATTCCGATTCGGATCACCGCTCCGACGCGATCACCGGCAAGCGCTGTCCGACGGCTCCTTAGGATGCCGGGCATGGCTCCGGGGTTCTCGGGGCCGGAGATTCTGCTGGTGGGACCGTCCCCCCACGTAACGGGTCCTGCTCGGAAGGGAATTCGGTGTCTGTTTCGTTCTCCGCGCGGCGCCTGCGCGGACGTGGGTCGGCCCGCCTGGCGGCGGGAACGCTGGTGACGGGGATCGTCGCCGCCACCGTGCTCGCCGGTGCGGGAACGGCCTCCGCGGGCGACCCCGGGACGATGCCGCAGCACAACGGAGCGGCCGCGACGATCGACGGGCTCAAGACGTACGGCGCGGCCGTCATCCACGGGGCCGCCGGTGACATGCAGGTGTCGGCGGGGCTGTTCGAGATGTCCGTCGAGGGCGGCGGCATGCTGCACACCTACTGCGTCGACATCCACACCCCCACCCAGCAGGACGCGAAGTACCACGAGACCGCCTGGAGCGGCACCTCGCTCGGCACCAACAAGGACGCCGGCCGGATCCTCTGGATCCTTGAGCACTCCTACCCGCAGGTGAACGACCTGGCGGCGCTCGCGAAGAAGGCGGGCGTCCGGGGCCAGCTCACCGAGCAGGACGCCGCGGCCGGCACCCAGGTGGCGATATGGCGCCACTCCGACGGCGTGGACGTCGACGCGCTCGACCCGCAGGCCGAGCAGCTCGCCGACTACCTGGAGAAGAAGGCGAAGAAGGCGGCGGAGCCGCAGGCGTCGCTGACCCTGGACCCGCCGGTCGTCGCCGGCCGCCCGGGCGAGCGGCTCGGCCCGGTCACCGTCCGCACCGACGCGCGGAGCGTCACGGTCTCCCCGCCCGCGGACGCGGCCACCTCCGGCATACGGATCGTGGACGCCAAGGGTGAGCCGGTCACCACCGCCGGCAACGGCAGCAAGCTGTACGTCGAGGTCCCCGAGGACGCGGAGGCGGGCACCGCCCAGCTGACCGTGCAGGCGGCGACGAGCGTGCCGGTCGGCCGTGCCTTCGTCTCCGAGAGCCGCAGCCAGACGCAGATCCTGGCCGGGTCCAGCGAGTCGACCGTCTCCGCGACGGCGAGCGCCAGCTGGACGGGTGAGGGCGGGATACCGGCGGTGTCCGCCCGCGAGAACTGCGCCGCGGGCGCGGTGGACGTCACGGTCGCCAACCAGGGTGACGCCGCGTTCGCCTTCACGCTGGCGGGCGCCGAGTACACGGTGGAGGCGGGCAGCTCCCACACGGTGACCGTCCCGCTGAACGAGGACCAGCCGTACGACTTCACCGTCGAGGGGCCGGACGGCTTCCAGCAGCGCTTCACCGGGATGCTCGACTGCCGTACCAAGGCCGCCGAGCTGGGGACGACGACCCAGACCGTCACGGGTCCGACGCCGAGCGCGGTCTCCGTCCCGGACACGGACACCAACCTCGCCGAGACCGGCGCGTCGAGTGCCACTCCGTGGATCACCGGCACCGCCATCGCGCTGGTCGTCCTCGGCGGCGCGGGCCTGGTCATCACCCGCCAGCGGCAGGGCGCCTCCGGCGATCACGGCTGACGGAGGACGGACGCGGGGCTTGTGCCCCGCGGCGCCTCACGACGGGCGGCCGAGGGCGGCGAGCCAGTCGGTGAGGGCGCGGAAGTCGGAGTCCTGGAGGCATCGGGCCGGGTCGACGCGGTGGAGCAGCGCCGGCCCGGGGTGGGCGGCGGCGACCCACTGACGGTCGACGGCGCCGATCTCGTCGTCGACCCAGACGAACGGCCGCCCGCCGGCCCACTCGACGAGGGGCCGGGTCTTCCAGTGCAGGCCGCGAGGGCCTGGCTCGTCGGCCTCCGGCCAGTCCAGTACGGGAAGCCTCGGCAGCCCGAGGCGCGGTGCGACCACGTCGTTCGCCTCCTCTCTCCATGTGGTGGCCCACACGAGCGAGCACCCCAGCGCGAGCAGGCGGGCGCCGAGGGCGGGGTCGAGACGGGCGAGCAGGGGGTTGCCGTCGTCGGCGGTGGCTGCCGGGGGAGGGGGCTGCGGTGCCCCGAACGGGATCAGCGGGCCGTCGACGTCGAGGAAGAGGAGGGGACGCTCCGCTGAGGCACTCATGCGAGGGTGCCGGCTACGCGGACGCCGGGGGGCAGCGCGGCCCGTTCCGCTTCGGCGAGGAGGACGCAGAACTCGTTGTTCGCCACCGTCGAGACCATGCCGGTGATCCTCTCCGAGCGAGCGGGCGGGCGCTACCGGAAAGGCCGAAGAGACGGACTCACGGATGTGGGCGGTGGACTCGGAGGGCGTGTGTCGAACGCGGAGCCGTGGGGGCCGCCGGGGCGGTCCAGTACCCCGAGGGCGGCAGCGTCGTCCAGGGCCGAGAAGTACGCGCACCCGACCATGAGGTGATCGCGGCATGCGCCCCCTCGGGCGGGGTCAGTTCGAGGTGGAGGGGGCGGGTGTGGGGGCCGTCCGTCGGCCGGCCGAGGTGTGGTGGTGGAGGACGGCGTGGGGGTCGTCCTCGACCGGGGTGTGGTCCGTGTGGACCGTGGCGGCCGTCAGGCGGGGGACCGCGTGGATGAGGGCGTGTTCGGCGGCGACGGCGATGCGGTGGGCCTCGACCACGGTGAGCCGCGCGTCGACGACGATGTCCGCCTCGGCGCGCAGGGCGTGGCCGATCCACCGCATCCGCACCTGACCGGTGCCGAGGACGCCGTCGACACCGCGGAGCGCGGCGTGGGCCGTGGCGACGAACGCCGGGTCGACGGAGTCCATCAGCCGCCGGTAGACCTCGCGGGCCGCGTCCCTGAGGACCAGCAGGATGGCCAGAGTGATGAGCAGCCCGACGACCGGGTCGGCGGCGCGCCAACCGAGGGCGGCGCCGCCGGCGCCCAGCAGGACGGCCAGGGAGGTGAAACCGTCGGTGCGGGCGTGCAGGCCGTCGGCGACGAGGGCGGCGGAGCCGATACGGCGGCCGGTGCGGATGCGGAAGCGGGCCACCCATTCGTTGCCGACGAAGCCGGCCAGCGCGGCGCCCGACACGGCCCAGAGATGGGTGACGTCGCGGGGGTTGAGGAGCCGGTCGACGGCCGTCCAGGCGGCCAGGACGGCGGAGGCGGCGATGGTGGCCACGATGAGGACGCCGGCCAGGTCCTCGGCACGGCCGTAGCCGTAGGTGTAGCGGCGGTTGGCCGGGCGCCGGCCGAGGAGGAAGGCGATGCCCAGCGGGACGGCGGTCAGGGCGTCGGCGGCGTTGTGGACGGTGTCGCCGAGCAGGGCCACGGACCCGGACAGGGCGACGATCACGGCCTGGACGACGGTGGTGACGCCCAGGACGACCAGCGAGATCCACAGTGTGCGCATGCCCTCGCGGGAGGTCTCCATCGCGGCGTCCACCTTGTCGCCGGCCTCGTGACTGTGGGGGGTGAGGAGGTGGGCGAGGCGATGCCTCCACCGCCTCGGCCGCCGCGTCCGCGTGGGCCGCTCCTGCCGGTCATGGTCGTGGTGTGCGTGCTGCTTCCCGTCCATGCGGGACACCGTGGCAGAAGGAACGCATTGCGGCTACAGCCGTCGTACATGGCCTGACCAGGTGCGATGCGCTCGCAACAGCCGCGAGCGCGCACCTGCCCCGACCTGTCGCACGGCCGTCCGCCGCGTCAGCCCGTCAGCCCCTCAGAACCCGATCGAGCGCCGCCCGGCCCGCCGGGCCCCACGCCGGCTTGCCGCCGGGAAGGCCCAGCTCCCCGTTCCGGCCCATCAGCATGAGGAACAGACTCTTCAGCGCGGCCAGCCCACGGGCGCGACGTATCGTCCCCGCGTCCGTGTCCCCGTACGCGGCGAACAAGCGGGAGGCGGCGCCCGCGGGAAGGATGACCCATGCGGCGGCGAGGTCCCACGCGGGATCGCCCGCGAACATGTCGCCGAAGTCGATGACCCCCGAGAGCGTCCCGTCCGAGACGACCACGTTGGCCGGGTGCAGGTCGCCGTGCACCCACCGCGGCGGCCCCTCCCACTCGGGCGCGGCGACGGCGTCGTCCCAGACGGCCCGGACGTCGCCCGCGAGGCCGGCGGGGACGACGGCGTGGAAGAACCGGTCGAAGCCGTCCGTGCACTCCTTGGGATGTCCGCCGCGGTCCCTGCTGACCGGCGCGTCGGCGGGCGCCTCCACATGGAGCGCCCGGAGGAAGCCGGCCAGGGAGTCGGCCGAGTGGTCGCCGCGGCTGATCGAGGAGCAGTCCAGCGGATCGCCGGGCACCCACGTCATCACGGTCCAGTGCTTGGGGAAGCGGGCGGACGGTTCCCCGGACCGCACCGGGGTGGGCACCGGCAGCGGCAGGCGCGGGGCCAGCACGGGCAGCCACCGCCGCTCGTTGAACTGGAGCTCCGGGGTGGGGTCCATGCGCTGCATGCGCACCGCCAGTTCGTCCCCGAGGCGCCACATCTGGTTGCCCCAGCCGCCGTCCACCTCGCGGACGGGGAGCCCCGCCAGGTCCGGATGCTGCTCCCTCAGCAGCTCGCGGACCAGATCGGCGGTGATCTCGATCTCGGTCATGCGGCTGCACAGTACGGGAGGGAACGCGGGGCCATGACCGACAGTGACGGTCCCGCCGCGCCCCGCGCCCGCATCCCCCCAGGTCAGCGGCCTTAGGTGATACGGGTTTCCCCCCAGGGGTGGCGGTCGGGCAAGATGGGGTGTATCTGCCCACTGCCAGATTTCAAGTTGCCGGACGGTTTCTCTTGGCTGAGTTCATTTACACCATGCGCAAGGCGCGCAAAGCGCACGGCGACAAGGTGATCCTCGACGACGTCACCCTGAACTTCCTCCCTGGGGCGAAGATCGGCGTCGTCGGCCCGAACGGCGCCGGTAAGTCGACCGTTCTGAAGATCATGGCGGGGCTTGAGCAGCCCTCGAACGGTGACGCGTTCCTCACCCCCGGCTACACCGTCGGCATCCTGCTCCAGGAGCCGCCGCTGGACGAGTCGAAGACGGTCCTGGAGAACGTGCAGGACGGCGTCGCCGAGATCAAGGGCAAGCTCGACCGGTTCAACGAGATCGCCGAGCAGATGGCGACCGACTACTCCGACGCGCTGCTCGAAGAGATGGGCAAGCTGCAGGAGGAACTGGACCACGCGAACGCCTGGGACCTCGACGCCCAGCTCGAGCAGGCCATGGACGCCCTGGGCTGCCCGCCCGGCGACTGGCCCGTCACCAACCTCTCCGGCGGTGAGAAGCGCCGCGTCGCGCTCTGCAAGCTCCTCCTCGAGCAGCCCGACCTGCTGCTCCTCGACGAGCCCACCAACCACCTCGACGCCGAGTCGGTGAACTGGCTGGAGCAGCACCTCGCCAAGTACGAGGGCACCGTCGTGGCCGTGACCCACGACCGGTACTTCCTCGACAACGTCGCCGGGTGGATCTGCGAGGTCGACCGCGGCCGGCTGCACGGCTACGAGGGCAACTACTCCAAGTACCTCGAGACGAAGGCCGCCCGCCTCAAGGTCGAGGGCCAGAAGGACGCCAAGCGGCAGAAGCGCCTCAAGGACGAGCTCGAGTGGGTGCGCTCCAACGCCAAGGGGCGCCAGGCCAAGTCCAAGGCGCGTCTGGCCCGCTACGAGGAGATGGCCGCCGAGGCCGACAAGATGCGGAAGCTGGACTTCGAGGAGATCCAGATTCCGCCGGGCCCCCGGCTGGGCAACGTCGTGGTCGAGGTCAACAACCTCACCAAGGGCTTCGGTGAGAAGCTCCTGATCGACGACCTCAGCTTCACGCTGCCCCGTAACGGCATCGTCGGCGTGATCGGCCCGAACGGCGCCGGCAAGACCACGCTGTTCAAGATGATCCAGGGCCTCGAGCAGCCCGACTCGGGCACGATCAAGGTCGGCGACACGGTCAAGATCTCGTACGTCGACCAGAGCCGCGAGAACATCGACCCCAAGAAGACGCTGTGGGAGGTCGTCTCCGACGGCCTCGACTACATCAACGTCGGACAGGTCGAGATGCCGAGCCGGGCCTACGTGTCCGCGTTCGGGTTCAAGGGTCCGGACCAGCAGAAGCCGGCCGGTGTGCTCTCCGGCGGTGAGCGCAACCGCCTCAACCTCGCGCTCACCCTCAAGCAGGGCGGCAACCTGCTGCTCCTCGACGAGCCGACCAACGACCTCGACGTCGAGACGCTCTCCTCCCTGGAGAACGCGCTGCTGGAGTTCCCCGGCTGCGCCGTGGTCGTCTCCCACGACCGGTGGTTCCTCGACCGCGTGGCCACGCACATCCTGGCCTACGAGGGCGACTCCAAGTGGTTCTGGTTCGAGGGCAACTTCGAGTCGTACGAGAAGAACAAGATCGAGCGGCTCGGCCCGGACGCCGCCCGTCCGCACCGCGCCACCTACAAGAAGCTGACCCGGGGCTGATCTCTTGCGGCACATCTACCGCTGCCCGCTGCGCTGGGCGGACATGGACGCGTACGGCCACGTCAACAACGTGGTGTTCCTCCGCTATCTGGAGGAGGCCCGTATCGACTTCCTGTTCCGCCCGGAGAAGGACTTCCAGCAGGGGTCCGTGGTGGCGCGCCACGAGATCGACTACAAGCGGCAGCTCGTGCACCGGCACCACCCGGTCGACGTCGAGCTGTGGGTCACGGAGATCAGGGCGGCGTCCTTCACCCTCACCTACGAGGTGAAGGACGACGACCTGGTCTACGTCCGCGCGTCGACGGTGATCGTGCCGTTCGACTTCGAGGCGCAGCGGCCCCGCCGTATCACCGAGGAGGAGCGCGCCTTCCTCAAGGAGTACATGGACGACTCCGGCAGCCAGGGGGCCGTCGCCGCATGACGGTGCTCCATCTAGCCGACGGGACGGAGGCGGCGGACCTCGCCGCCTTCCTCTCCCGGCTGCTCCACTACGACCGTGGAGCAGCGGTACGCCTGCAGGCCGCCGGCACGGCGCTCGCCGTGTTCGGCCAGCCGCCCTCCTTCGAGGTGCTGGCGATCCGCGCCGTGCGGCTGGCCAAGCCGTACGAGAACGGGCTCGAAGTCACCCTGGACGTGACCGTGTCCGCCGGTGAGCTGCTGGAGTCGGTGGACGAGTCCGCCGCCACCGCGGCCGTCCCCGCGGCGGTCACCGGGCCGCCGTGGGCCGGGGTGCTCCCGCCGCGCGGCGGCTGGCAGCCCGTACCGGGTCTGCCCGAGCCGGAGCTGCTGCGCCGGCTCGTCGCCGCCTCGGTCGCCGAATTCCGCTCCCGCACCGAGCAGTTGCCGCCCGAGCAGCGGACGCGGGCGGAACTCGACCGGATCGGGCGGGAGCTGTGGTCCCGCACGGTCGCGGACACCGGTCTGCCCGTGCGTGCCGTGCACGCCGCCCAGTCGCTCGGTTTCCTCCGGGGCGAGGACCAGGCGCTGTTCTCGTCCGGCTCCTGGCTGCGGCTGCGGACGCCCTACGGGTCCGTCGCCGTCCGACGGGCGGGCGTGGGGGCACTGGGACTCAGCGTTCGCTGAGGCGCGGGTTCGGGGCGCGTGAGGCTCAGCACCCGCCTGAGGGGGCCGGTTCGAGGGCGCGTAAGGCTCAGCATCCGCCTGAGGGGGCCGGTTCGGGGCGCGTGAGGCTCAGCACCCGCCTGAGGGGGCCGGTTCGGGGGCGCCTAAGGCTCAGCTCCGCTGAGGCCCGGCGCCCGTCTCACCCTTCCTCCCGCCCGCTGTCGTCCGGGCGGACCGCGATGTGGTCAGGTTCCAGTTCCAGAGCCACGCGGTCCCGCATGCCCAGCGCGCTGGTGTACTCCGCCGGGAGCTGGAGACGCCCCGCGCGGTCCAGCATCGCGTACTCGCGCGCGACCACCTTCTCGTGGCCCGTGGCCTCGTCCACCTCGCTGCGGCGCAGCACCTCCGTCGAGGTGCGGCCGTCGCGGATGGCGACCGTGCGGCTGACCTCGTTCGCCACCGCCTGGTCATGGGTGACGATCACGACGGTCGTGCCGAGCCGCTCGTTGGCCGTGCGGAACGCGGCGAAGATCTGCTCACCCGTGTGCGAGTCCAGCTCGCCGGTCGGTTCGTCCGCGAGCAGCACCGACGGGCCGCCCGCCAGGGCCACGGCGATGGCGACCCGCTGCTGCTGGCCGCCGGACATCTCGTGCGGGCGCCGGTCCCGGCAGTCCGCCACCTCCAGCATCTCCAGCAGTTCCAGCGCGCGTTCGGCACGGGCCCGGCGCGCGGAGCGGGAGCGTCCGCCGGGGCGGCCGGAGAGCTGCATCGGCAGCGCCACGTTCTGCGCCGACGTCAGATACGGCAGCAGATTGCGGGAGGTCTGCTGCCATACAAAGCCGACGACCTCGCGCCGGTAGGCGAGCCGGTCCCGCGCGGACATCGTCAGCAGGTCACGGCCCGCCACCCGGGCCGCGCCGGCCGTGGGGGTGTCCAGGCCGGCCAGGATGTTCATCAGGGTCGACTTGCCGGAGCCGGACGCCCCGACCAGCGCCATCAGCTCGCCCTCCCGCACCAGCAGGTCGAGCCCCTGGAGCGCCTGCACCTCCACGCCGTCCGCGGTGAACACGCGGACCAGGCGGTCGCAGGTGATGAGCGCGTCATGGCCGTACGCCGGCCGGTCGCGGCGGGCCGCGACGCGCTCGGTGAGGTCGGCGAGGGTCGGGTCCGAGGTCATCGGCAACCTCCTGCGGGGAGAGACACGGAGTCGGGCGGGGTCATCGCGCGTCACCCGCCCGGAGTTCGCGCACCGCGCCCCTGCGCCCGGACCACCAGGCCTGGGCCGCCGCGACGCCGACGGTCAGGGCGACCACCGCCAGCGCCGGCACCAGCAGGGACAGTTGGTCGGCGCGCAGCAGGGCGCGTCCCGCGGCGGGCGCGCCGGAGGCGACGGCGACCGTCGTCAGGTCGATGCCGGGCGCGAGCAGCCGTATCGCCGCCCACGCGGTGAGGGCGCCGCCCACCGCCGCGAGCAGCGCCTGCGGCAGCGACTCCAGGATCAGCAGCCGTCTGCCCTGGGCGCGGGTGAGGCCCATGGTGCGCAGCCGGGCCAGCAGCGCGGCGCGTTCCGGTGCGGCGCGCAGCAGGGTCAGCAGCAGGGCGAGCGCGGCGTACCCGGCGCCCGCCGCCACCGCGGCCGCGTAGACGCGCTCGGCGCCGGTCTGCAGGGGCGACTCGACGGTGGCGGCGGCCACGTCCGACCGGAGCCGGACCTGAGCGTCACCGCCCGCGGCCTTCTTCAGCGCCGCCGCGTCCGCGTGGTCGCCCGTGACCAGCAGCCCGGTGGGCGGTTCGAGACCCGCGCGCAGGGCGGAGCCGTCCACCACCAGGAAGTCGTCCGCGCCGAGGGCCGGTGTCCAGGTGCGCACCGCCACGATCCGCGCGGTGAACGAGTCGCCGTCGTCCAGGATCACCGGGAACGGGGCGTCGCCGAGCCGCTCCTGCATCTCGGGGGAGCCCAGCGCGGGCACCGCGTCCTCACCGTCCGCCTTCAGCAGGTCCGCGTCGAAGGCGCCGGCGTCCAGGCGGCCGCTCAGCGCCGCGTACGCGTCCGGTTCGACCCCGGCCAGCGACACGCGCAGGCTCGCGGCGAGCGCGGTGTAGGACACCTTCACGGGGGTGACGTCCTCGACGCCGGGGACGCGTCGTACGCGCTCCTCGACGTCCGCCGCCGCTCTCTCCCCGAGGTTGTCGACGCGGGCGTCCGCGCCGACGGCGAACACCGCGGCGCGTTCCCGGGCGTCGGTCACCCCCGTGAGGACCGAGCCGCCGAACGCGGCGGTGGTCAGCGCCGTCAGCAGCGCGAGCAGCGGCAGCACCGTGGAACCGCCCGCGCGTCCCGCCCGGGCCAGCGACAGCGGGCCCACCACGCCCCGCATCCGCCGCGCCGGGCGGGCCAGGCCGCGCAGCGGCAGCGGGTACAGGCGCACCAGCACCAGGGCGGCGATCACCGCCACCAGCACGGGGGCCAGCGACACCAGTTCGTCGCCGGTGGGGTCGCCCTCGGCGGACGTGCCGCGCGTGCGCAGCGTCAGGACCGCGCCCACCGCCACGGCCAGCAGTGTGAGTTCGGCGACCAGGCGCCGCTTGGTGGGCCGGGCCCGGACGACGTCCTCGCGGCCCGTGTGCACCCCCACCGCACGGTGGACGGCCACCGCGCGCAGCGGCAGCGCGAGGGCGGCGACCAGGGCGACGGCGCCCG
>NZ_CP058273.1:1456438-2442644 GCF_024760485.1 Streptomyces thermocarboxydus | reverse complement strand
CCGTCTCCGCCAGCAGCCGGCCCGCCAGCCCGCGGAGCGAGGCGCCCCGGGCGCGCAGCAGGGTGAGTTCGGCGCGGCGCCGCTCGGCGGCGAGGCCTCCCGCCATGCACAGGACCACCGCCGCGACCGTGCCGGTGCCGAACGCGGCGACCGCGACGAGGGGACCGATGGCCGACCACAGGCCCTCGTAGCCGCCGAGCACGTCGTCGAGGTCGGTGGACACGTCCAGGTTCGGCGACACGGCCGCGACGACCCGCTCCAGCAGCGGCCCGCCCTCCAGGGACGCGACGGCAGACGTCACGTCCCCGACGTCACGGCCTTGAAGGGCCGCGAGGTCGGGGGCCAGGTTCCAGTACCGCGCGGGCGCCCCCGGCGTGTCCAGCAGCGCCGGGCCCGCGTCCGGCGCCAGCAGCAGGGCGCCGGCCCAGTACTGGCTGGGCACGGGGCCCTGGGTGACCATGCGGTGCGGCCGGCTCAGTTCGGGAATCGTGGACCAGTAGGGTCCGTCCGGTTCGCGGGGGGCGACCAGGCCGGTGACGCGCACGGCGAGCGGGTCGCCCTCCGCGCGGGGGAAGTGGACCACCGAGCCCACCCGGATGTTCAGCTTCGCGGCCGTCTCCGTGGTGACGGCGGCCTCCAGGGCGGCGCCCCCGGCGCCCTGCGGGGCCTTCGGCAGTCTGCCCTGCGTGAGCCGCGAGTGCCCGTCGACGCCGCCCTGGGCGACGAGGTGGAACACCGGAGCGACACCGTCCGGCTGGGACAGATACCGGTCCGGGGCCTTCTGCGGCCGGGTGGTGCGCACCCCGGCCGACGACTGGTCCCGGTCCAGCGGCAGCGCGCGGCCCGGCAGCGCGAGCAGCTTCGCGAACGGGCCCTCCACCCGCTCCCGGGAGAGCAGGTCCTCCCACGGCCCGTCGCTCAGGAACATGTCGGCGTCCGACGTCTGGATCTGGACGCCGGTGCGGGCCGGCCCCGCGTCCTCCAGCGCGCGGCGCATGCCCTGCTCGTCGTACCGGTCGAGCGCGGGCGGCAGCGCGGCGGCGAGGAACGCGGTCACCGCGACCAGCAGCGCGAGCGCCGCCGCGGCGCCCGGCGCGGTCCGCAGCCGGGTGCGCACCCAGGGCACGGTCACCCGTGAGGCGGCCGTGCGCGGCCGTCCGGAGGGCCGTCCGGTCACCTCACTCACCTCCCCGGGCGCGCAGCGAGGACACCGCGTCGACCCTGCGCAGGGCCAGGACGGCCGTGATCACGAGCGGGACGGCCGCCACCGCGGCCAGCAGCGCCGCCACCCGCAGCGGCGGCAGCACCACCAGCACCCCGGGCAGCGGGCGGGTGGCCTCGGCGGTCAGCATGACCAGCGGGATCACCGCACGCGCCAGCACCGCGCCGAGCAGCACGCCCACCGCGAGCGCGATCCCCACCAGCACCCCGTGCTCGACGAGCACCACCCGGGCCAGCCGCCGCCGGGAGGCGCCCAGGGCGCGGAGCACCCCGAACTCGGCGGACCGCTCCCGCAGCGAACCGGCCGCGCTCACCGCGAAGCCGACCGCCGTCAGCGCCGCCGCCGCGAAGGCCGCCGCCGTGAAGGCGTTGCCGGGGCCCGCGCCGAACGGGTCGTCGCGCAGCTGCTCCGCGACCTCGTCGCGCACCACCACCCGGGACGGGTCGATGTCGGGCCGCTGCCGCAGCGCCGCCGCGACCCGCGCGGAGTCGCCGCGCCCGGTGGCCAGCCACCACTCGTTCGGCAGGACGGCCTCACCCCCGGCGGCCTGGAGCGCGCGGTTGACGGAGGCCAGGTCGAGCAGCAGCGCGCCGCCGTCGTCGTCCGCCCCGTCCGACCGGGTGGTGGGCAGCGCCCGCACCGCGCGGGCGATCCGCACCGGGACGCTGCCGCCGCCGAGCTGCACGCTCAGCCGCTGGCCGACCCGGGCACCGGTGGACTCCAGGTACCGGTCCGTCGCCACGCCCTCGACCACGGGCGCCGGCGGCTGCGGAACGCGCAGGCGGAGCGTGAGCGTCGTGGGTATCCAGGCCATGTCGGGCGGGAGGGGCGTGGCGGTGAAGTCGACGGTGGCGGGTGCGCCCGCGGCCATCCGCGGCGGTTCGGCGTCGTCGTCGCCGAGGTCCGGGCCGTCGCCCTCGAGCGACGGCTGCCAGCGGGCCGACAGCGGCACGGACCGGTCCCGCCCCGCGGTGTCCGTGGCGGTGAGCGCGGTGAGGGCGAGCCGGCTCGCCCGCGGCGGCCACATCGGCTGCGGCAGGTCCAGGTGGAACTGGGTCAGGGTGAGCGGTCCCGCCGGGCCTCCGGCGACGGCCGCCAGGTCGATCACCAGGGTGTGCGGCCGTCCGTCCTGGGGCAGCTCGCCGAACGTGAGCGGGTACGGGGTGCCGTGGGCGTCCTCCACGGTGGCGGTGACGTCGGCGGCGGTGGCGTCCGCGCCGCGCAGGGACCCGGTCAGCGTCAGCCGAGTGGTGTTCGCGGGGATGCGGACGCCCCCCGCGGCGCCCTTCGGGGTGAGCCCGGACAGCGCCGTGCGCACCGGTACGTCCGCGAGGTCGGGGCGCATCAGCAGGGTGCCCGCGGTGCCCTCGGTGTCCAGCGCCAGCACCGTCGCCTGCCGTCCGCCGGACAGCGACACGGTCGTACGGGAGGCGGGGGAGGCCGAGCGGACGCCGGGGACGGCCGCGTAGGAGGCGCCGCGTCCCGGACCCTCGGTGCCGTTGGACAGCACGCGCACCTGTGTGCCCGCCTTGAAGTCCGCCTGGTCGTCCTGCGAGCGTTCCCACGAGGAGCCCTGCCCGACCGCCAGCATGCCCAGCGCCACCGCGAGCACCAGCAGCAGCACCGGACCCGCCCCGCGCATCGGACGCCGGCTGAGCTGCCACCCGGCCAGCGCCCCCGGCAGCCCCCGGCTGCGGGCCGCCCGCCGTTCGGCGAGCCGGGCGGGCAGGGGCAGCAGCCGCAGCGTCAGCACCGTGCCGGCGAGCAGCGCCAGCGCGGGAGCGGCCACCAGCAGCGGATCGACGCCCAGGTCCTCGCCGACGGCCCCGGACGAGCGCCGGCTCAGCTGCCAGTACGCCACCCCGGCCACCACCAGCAGCCCCAGATCCCCGCCCGCCCGCACCAGGCCGGGCAGCGGCTTGGCGCGCCCGGGGGCGTACGGGGTGGCGAGCGCGGGGAGGGTGACGGCCAGCGCGCAGCCCAGCGCCACGCCCACCGACACCAGCCACACCGTGCCCCGCGAGGCGACCTCGGTGACGGAGGCGTCCAGGTGGAGCCCGATCCGGGCCAGCGCGCCCCGCCCGGCGAGCAGCCGCGTGAGCGGACCCGCCAGCAGCGGCGCGCACAGCGCGGCGGGCACGGCCAGCAGCAGGGCCTCCAGGGCGGCGAGCCGTGCCACCCGGGCGCGGGAGGCGCCGCGGGCCCGCAGCAGCCGCGTCTCCGCCGCGCGGTCGGCGGTCAGCAACCGGGCCACCAGCAGCAGGGCGCACGCGGCGAGCAGGGCGAGCTGGAGCACCACGACCAGCAGCGTGGAGCGGGAGACGAACAAGGCGCGCTCGACGCGGTCCAGGGTGGCGGGCAGGTCCGCCGTGGCGGTCGCCGAGCCGTGCAGGGCGGGCGCGGACGGCAGCGCGGCCACGCTCCTCTTCATGGCGGTGCGCAGCGCGTCGATCCGGCCGGTGGTCATCGAGGAGAAGTCGGCCGACGCCAGCCAGCCCACCGGCCCCGCGCTCACCCGGCCCCCGGTCAGCACGGCGGGGTCGGCGAGCAGCGGGCCGTACGTGGTGAAGTGCACGGTGACGATGCCGCGGCCGGCGAGTTCGTCGAGCTGCCAGTAGGGCGCGGAGGTGTCGGCCGGGCGGTAGAGGCCGGTGACGCGCACCCGCGCCGCGGGGCCCTCCAGCCGGTTGTCCAGGGTGATCCGGGCGCCCGGCCGCAGGCCCAGCTCACGGGCGGCGGCGACGGGGAGGGCGACTTCGATCTCCGGTCCCGCGGGGCGCGCGGAGGGCATCCGGCCCTCGGTGATGCGCACCTGGGTGCGGTCGAGCGCCGCGAAGTGCGTGAGGTCGGGCTCCTCGCCCTTGGCGCGCCGGTCGGGGCGCAGGGAGGGCGGCAGGCCGTACGGGCCGGACCTGGCCAGGGTGCGCAGCGTCACCGGGAGGCCGTCGTAGGCCCGCTCGGCCGCCCGGCGCACGGCGGCGTCGGCGGCGGACCGGCCGGCCCCGGGCAGTGACTCGGTCTTGACGAGGAGCGTGGTGCCGGCGGCCTCGCGGGGGTTGGCCAGCGCGTGCCGCAGGGCCGCGTCGCCGATCGTCGTGGAGTAGGCGGTGAGGGTGGCCAGGACCGCCGTGGTCAGCAGGACGGTGAGCAGCGCGGCGGCCAGCAGCGGACGGTGCGCCCGCGCGCGGGCGAGCACGAATCTCGCCGGTCCCCCTGTGGCATCCACCCGCGACCCCCCGCGTGTTGTCCAGACCTCTCGGGGATGCTGTCAGAGGGGCAGGGCGGAAAACAGCGGTGCGGGTCCGCTTTTGACCTGATCGTGATCGCAATGCGGAGTCGCGTGCTCGGAATGTGACGACCGCGTGACCCCGGACGCGCGGGGTTCCGTCAGTCCGGCGAATTGATCATGGAGGCGGCCGCGTATGTCAGGTACTTCCACAGGGTCTGCTCGTGCTCCTCGGAGAGCCCCAGCTCGTCCACGGCGTCCCGCATGTGCTTCAGCCACGCGTCGTGCGCCGCACGGTCGACCTTGAACGGGGCGTGCCGCATCCGCAGCCGCGGATGACCCCGGTTCTGGCTGTAGGTGTTCGGACCGCCCCAGTACTGCATGAGGAACAGGGCGAAGCGCTCCTCGGCCGGGCCCAGGTCCTCCTCCGGGTACATGGGCCGCAGCAGCGGGTCCTCGGCCACACCCTGGTAGAAACGGTGGACGAGTCGGCGGAAGGTCTCCTCCCCGCCGACCTGCTCGTAGAAGGTCTGCTCCTGAAGCGTGCCGCGCCGAATCTCTGTCACGCCGTCCATGGTCTCAGACACCACGGCATAGGACTCAAGGCCTAGGACCCGCCCCCGGGACGGTCCCGGTCGGGCCGCGGCGCGAACGCCGCGGCCCGACCGTCGGCGCCGGGGCTCAGCCCCGGCGGATGGTGATCGTCGTCCAGGCGCCCACGTGCACCCGGTCGCCGTCCTGCAGGGGGACCGGGACGAACGGCTGGATGGGCTCCTCGGAGCCGTTGACCGTCGTGCCGTTCGTCGAGTTCTGGTCGACGACCGCCCAGCTGCCGTCCGGCTGCTGCACCAGCACCGCGTGCTGGTGGGAGACACCCGGGTCCTCCGGCGGGGTGGACAGATCGATGTCGGGGGTGTCGCCGGTGGAGTGCCGGCGGCGGCCGATGGTGATCTGGTTGCCGGTGAGCGTGCGCTGCTGCTCGGGCGAGTACGCGGGGAGGTTCAGGCCCGCGGCCTCGGGGCCGGAGCGCTGCATCATCGCCATGAAGTACTCGCGGTCGGGGCCGATGGTCGCCGTCCACGTGACCGGGCCCTGCTGCTGCCGCGGCTGCTGCGGGAAACCGCCGGGGCCGGGGGGCGCCTGGGTGCCGCCCTGCTGCGGGTAGCCGTAAGCACCGTGGCCCCCGGGGCCGTTCGGACCACCGGGACCGCCCTGGCCACCGGGACCGCCAGGGCCGCCGGTCGGCGGGGAGATCACCCAGTCGTCGTCACCGCCGCCGTACGACGGGCCGCCGCCCTGCGGGGGACGGCCAGGCTCCTGCGGGAAGCCGGGAGGGGCCGGGGGACCGGAGTGGAACGCCTGCGGGGCGCCGGGGCCGCCCGGGTTGCCGCGGCCGGGCGGGGGCGGTGGCGGGACCGGACGCGACGGGTCGCCGCCGAAGCCGGGCGGGCCCGGCGGGATCGGCTCGGCCGGCCGGTTCATCTGCGAGGGACGCGAGCTCTGGTAGTCGAACCCGTCACCGCCGCCGTACGACGGAGGGGGAGGCTGCTGCCCGTAGGGGCCGCCGGGACCACCGGGGCCGCCGCCGGGACCGCCCGGGCCGGGGGCCGGCGGGCGCGGGGCGGCCGGGGTGTACGAGGTCGCCGTGTTGGTGAGGAAGTTCCACCGGCACTCCTCGCAGAACGGCGCACCGCCCTCACGCGGCGTACGGCACTGCGGGCACAGCTCCGGCTGCGCGCCGGGGCCGCCGTAGCCGCCGCCGGGACCGCCCGGAGCACCACCCGGACCACCGGGGCCGCCGGGCGGCGGGAAGCCGTAGCCGCCGCCGGGCGCCGGGGGCGGGGGGGGAGGTGGAGGCACGGCACCAGCCATGCGGTGACCGCACACCTCGCACCAGTCGTCGGAACCCGACTGGTGTCCGTTCGGGCAGGTCGGCATGTCGGCGCTTCCCCCTCTCCTTTTCCGGTCGTTTCCGACCGGGTTTCTCCAACCCCGAGGGGTCAGGCTCGATTACTTGCAGATCATTTCTTTACACGAACAGTCTTGGTCGACCGTGTCTCGAGTGTCATCTCGTCGGCCTCCTCGACCTTCGCCTTCAGTCGCACAGTACCGGTCGCGGCGTCGACGACGTCCACCACCTTCGCAAGCAGTTTCGCAGTATCGGCGTTGCCGGAGGCGCTCGCGAGCTGAACGGCACGGCCCAGTTTGGCCGTTGCTCCGTCGATGTCTCCCACTTTGCGCAGATCCAGCCCTTCTTGGATGACTTCCGCCAGTTCGGCCTGGCCCGTGTAGTGGGCGACCTGAGGGTTGATCGACGTCGACGCGGCCAGGTCGTCCGTCCACACGGCCCGCACCAGCCCCTGCGCGCCGAGGTTCTGCACGCGACCGTCGGGGTGCGGGATGACCAGCGAGACGCGCGCCGCGAGCATCTCCTGGCCTACGGCGGCGGGCGGCACCTCGACACAGAGGTGGTAGTCACGGGACTCGTCGCCCCAGGAACCGAGCGGGTAGTCGCCCGCGCGGGGGCCCGCCTCCGTACGCCGGCCGGTCAGTTCCTCGACCGTCGGCGCGACCTGCTTGACGAACGTGACGGTGGCGCCGGCCGGGGTCCACAGACGCAGCGAGACGTCCGCGACCTCCTTGCCCATCGCGGTCTCCATCATCCGCGTGAAGTCCGCGGCGAGTCCGGCCGGGTCGGCGACGATGTCGGCCGTGCCGAGCAGCGCCGAGGCGACGCCTGTGACTTCTTTCACTTCCCAGTCGGTGCCCACGCCGCGGGCGTCACAGGTGAACCGTCCCGCGCAGGTGTCCAGCGCCGCCTTCAGGTCCTCCGGGGACTCGTGCTCGTTGCGGCCGTCGGTGAGCAGGATGCCGTGCCGGATCGCCACGTCCGCCGACGCCAGCAGCCGGTCGGCGCGGCGCAGCCACGTCCCGATCGCCGTGCCGCCGCCCGCGCTCAGCTTCCGCAGCGCCTGCTTGGCCTGCTCGCGGGTGTCCGGTCCGGCCACCGCGAGCCGGCCGTCGCCCGGGTACACCTCCCGCGCCAGGTGGGCGCCGGCGACCACCGCGAAGTGCACCCCGTCGCGCAGGGTGTCGATCGCGGCGGCCGTCGCGTCCCGCGCGTTGCGCATCTTCGTCGGCGGATAGTCCATCGAGCCCGAGCAGTCGACCATGAGGACCACCGCCGCCGACGGGCCCTCGCCGGGCGAGTACAGGTGCGGCGCCGTCATCGCGCTGCCGATGGTGCCGCCGCCGGTCGCCGTGACCGTCACCACCGCGTTGACCTCGCGGCCCCCCTCCGGCAGGTACTCGTTCTGGTACACGTCCACCGAGAACTGCGGCACGTTCGATTTCGAGAAATTGGCCATGCCTGGTTCGCTCCCCCTCCGGTGCCCCGACGGCGCGGGGCGACGACGTCCTCACGGACCGGTCCCCTCCGGTCCGTTGAAGCTTCCCCGTGCGAGGCCGGCCGTACGCGGCACGCGGGTGCGGCACACGCGTGCGTGCGTGTGCCGCGGTGGCGCGCGGTGTCGCGGCCTCAGGCCGATCCTGCCCCCTGCGGGACGGCCGGGAACGGCACCAGCGCCACTGTTACGTTGTCGTGCCCGCCGCCGTCGAGGGCGTGACCGACCAGCACACGGGCGGCGTGCAGGGGGCGCGCGGCGGCGTCGGCGGGCACCGCCTCGGCCATCTCGTCCGCGGACTCGGCGTAGTTCCACAGGCCGTCCGTGCAGACCACGACCACACCGGGGCGGTCGGGCTTGAACGCCGCGGTGTGCGGCTCCAGTTCGTACGCGTCAGCGCCGAGCCAGCCGGTGATGGCGTGCGCGCGGGGGTCGGCGTAGGCCTCGGCCTCGGCCATCAGGCCCGCGGCGACCATCTGCGCGGCCCACGAGTCGTCCTCGGTCAGCCGCGCCGCCGGGGCGGAACGGTCCACCGGGATCCAGTACGCCCGGCTGTCGCCGACCCAGCCCACGACCAGCAGACCGGCGGTCACCACCGCGCCGACGATCGTGCACGCGGGCGCGTTCTGCTGCGGGGCGTGCTCGCGGGCCTCCGCGGGCTGCTCGCCCGCCAGCGCGTTGACCGCCTCGGAGGCGGCGAGGATCGCCTCGTGCATCGCCTGCTGGGGGTGCGTGCCGCGCGGCAGGGCGTCGAGGAGGGACGCGTTCGCCGCGCGGGAGGCGGCGAGTGACGCCTCGTCGGGGCGGGTCGCCGACGAGACGCCGTCGCAGACGACCGCCAAGGACACGGGGGAGCCGTCGGGCAGCGTGGTCGTGCCGACGGCGAAGGCGTCCTCGTTGCGGTGGTGCCGCAGACCGCGGTCGCTGACCGCGGCGACGGGGCCGCGTTCCTGTTCCATGTGGTCCCGTTCGCGCGGCTGGGCGTGGCCGCAGTTCTCGCAGTAACCGTCGTCGTCCACCCGGCCGGCCCGGCACGCCACGCACACGGAGGCATGCGGCTCGGCCGCGACACGGGGGTCGGGCGCCTGCAGGGTGTAGTCGTCACCGGCGGCGCCGTCGTCCGCCGCCCGCCGGTCGCCGCGGACTCCTCCGGAGGGGGCGGGGTCGTCCGTGAACGGGGGTTCCCGCAACGGCCGCCGGGCGGCGGGGGGCTGCGCGTGTGCGGCCGGATCGGCCGCCGCCGGCGCGCGGGCCCGCCGGCGCGGCCCCGTCTCCCGCAGGGCTCCGCCCCGTCGCGTTCACGGCGGACGCCGGGTGGCCGACAGGACGCGCCCCCGAGGCGGCGGTGTCGCGGCCCAGGGGCCGCTGCGTGCGGCCGGGGGCGGGCGGGCTCACGCCGCCGGCCGGCGTGCTGTCACTCCGCGGCCGCGGCAGGCGCACCGGGAGCCGCCTGGTGCGCGGCCGCGTCTCCCGCTGGGCTTTCGCCCGTTGGGTGACCGGTGGGCCGCCGGGTATCCGGCGAGGGGTGCCGGGGTGCCGAGGTTCCCGGGCGGGGACGGCCTGGCCCGCCCCGGCCGCCGGGCGGCGCGGGCTGTGCGGGCGCACCTGCCGAGGGGATGGCCGGTCGGCTGCCGCCGGGTAGCCGTGCGCGCTGGCGACACCGCGTCACTTGCCGGCGTGGCGGAGCGCTGGGCGCCGCAGGACGCGGGGCGGGTTCCGTCGGGTGTGCGGTGGAACCCGCGGCGCGCGCTGCTCGCGGCGCGCTCGGGGCGCGGCAGGCGCACCGGAGAGCCGCCTGGTGCGCGGCCCCTTCTCCTGCGGGGCTTCCGCCCGTCGCGGGACCTGCGGACGCCGGGTACCCGGCAGGGTCCCCCGCCGGGGCCCCGGAGTACGGGCCGGGGGCGGCCGTGCGGCGCTGCTCGCGGGTGCCGGAGGGGCGGCCGGTGCGTGGGCCGGGGGTGCCGGAGGGGGCGGAGGGACCGCCCCCGGGGGCGGTGGGGGCGCCGACTGCGAGGGCCAAGACGCCGGCTGGGGCGGGACCGTCGCGGTCATCGCGATCGTCGGGTCGTCCGCCGGCCGGGCCGGCACCGCCGACACGTCGTATCCGCACGCACCGCAGAAACGATCACCCGACTCGAGGGGTTCCTCGCAGCTCGGGCATTTCGACAGCGCGGCCTGCTGGGGCATCTGCGACATCAACTACACCCACGTCCGGGGGCGGTAACGATTGGCACGTTCCACCAGGTCGATCCTCTCCTCGCCGCTGCGCGCCAGCCGGGCCAGCGTGCGGTACGAGCGCTCCAGGCCGAAGCGCAGCCCCCGCTCGTCCAGGCCGCTGCCGAGCAGCGTCCGCCCCCCGGCGGCGGGAGGAGCGGAACCCTGGCCCCCGGAGAGTACCCAGTCCAGTCCGCAACCGAGGACCTCCGCCGCCAACAGCTCGCGGCGCGCCGGATCCAGACCGTACGACTCCAGGGCCTCGACCTGTCCCGCGGCGGCGGCCAGGTCGTCCAGGAACGGCACGTCCGCCGCGGTGGCCGTGCGCCCCCGCAGCCGCGCCCTGACCGCCGCCACCCGGGCGGCGGTGCAGTGGATGGAGGATTCCGGCACCGACTCCAGCGTCCGCACGGCGCCGTGCCGGTCGCCGGCCGCCAGCTGCACCCGGGCCAGCCCGAACGCGGCGCTGACGTAGCTCGGGTCGGTGGACCACACCAGGCGGTAGTACTCGGCCGCGTTGTCCAGCTGCCCCAGCACCTCCGCGCACAGCCCCAGCGCCAGCTTCGGTGCGATCTCGCCCGGGAAGGCGTCGTAGATCGCGTCGAAGGCGAGCGCCGCGCCCTCGTGGTCGCCGGTGACGAGCGCGGCCACGCCCCGGTACCAGACCACCCGCCAGTCGTCGGCGTCCTCCGCCTCCAGCGCGGCCAGCGCCTCCAGCGCGGTCGCCCACTCGCCGGTCTCCAGCCGGGCCCGCACCGCGCGCAGCCGCGTCTCGGCCGACGGGTCGGGCACGGCGGCCAGCGCGTGGATCAGCTCGCCGGGCGCGGACGCCAGCAGACCGGCCAGGAAACCGGCGTTGGGGTCGGTGGGCTGGACGTGCGGCACGGGCAGCGCGAGGGCGGCCGTGGGGCAGTCCACGGGCCGCACCAGGGACGCGGGGGAGGGAGGCAGCGCGGGCGCCGGGACGGACGCGCCCTTACGGGTCCGGGTGCGGCGGGCGCCCAGCCGGGACACGTCGCCGTCCAGCACCGGGAACAACTCCGTGTCGGTCACCCGCAGTTCGGGACCGAACAGCGTCGACAGCGCCGGACGCGCCTGCCCCGACTGCAGCGAGACGACCTCCCGCAGCACGCCCGTCAGCTGCTCCGCCATCTCCTGCGCGGACGCGAACCTGCGCGCCGGGTCCGGGTCGGTGGCCCGTACGAGCAGCCGGTAGAAGGACTCGTACTGCCGGAACACCTCGATGGTGTCCGGGTCCGGCAGGGAGTCCGCGTAGACGGTGGTGTAGCCCTGGAAGTCGAAGGTGAGGACAGCGAGCGTACGGGCGACCGTGTACAGGTCGGAGGCGACGGACGGGCCGACCTCGGCGACCTCCGGCGCCTGGTAGCCGACCGTGCCGTAGATGGCCGACTCCTCGTCGTCCGTCCGCCGCACCGCGCCCATGTCGATCAGCTTCAGCTGGTCCTCGGTCTGGATCGCGTTGTCGACCTTGAAGTCGCAGTACAGCAGGTTGCGGCTGTGCAGATGCCCGAGCGCCTCCAGCGCCTCGATGCCGTACGCGCACGCCTGCTCCACCGGCAGCGGGTCGCGCCTTCCCTCCGGGGTGCGGCGGCCGTTGGCGATCTCCTTCAGCGACTTGCCGCCGACGTACTCCATGACGATGTAGCCGTCGAGGGAGCCGGTGCGCTGGTCGAGATGTTCCACGAAGTTGTAGATCCGCACGATGTTGGCGTGCTCGATCTCCGCGAGGAAGCGCCGCTCGGAGATGGCCGCCGCCATCGCGTCCTGGTCGCCCGTGTCGAGCAGGCCCTTCAGCACCACCCAGCGGTCGGCCACCGCGCGGTCCACGGCCAGGTAGATCCAGCCGAGCCCGCCGTGCGCCAGACAGCCCACCACCTCGTACTGGCCGTGCACCACGTCACCGGGGCGCAGCTTCGGCACGAACGAGTACGGGTGGCCGCACTTGGTGCAGAAGCCCTCCGTGCGGCCCGGCCGGTCGTTGCGGGCCCGGCCCACCGGCGCCCCGCAGTCCGACCGCGAGCAGAACCGCTTCCGCTCCGGCACCTCCGGGTTGTCCAGCACCATCCGCCGCGGATCGGGCCTCGGGATCGGCGGCACCTGCACCAGCCCCGCACCCAGCCGGCCCCGCCCCGAACTGCCCCCGCCCGAGCCGGAGCTGCGCACCGACACCGAACGGCCCGTCGAGGTCCGGCCGGACAGCGAACGGGACAGCCGCCCGGAGACGGAGCGGCGGGACTTCGACGACTGGGAGGACGTACGGGAGCTGCGGCCGCTGCGGCCGCTCCTGTTGCTGCCGGCGCCCCCGCTGCCCGAGCGGGCCCCGTGGGAGTCGTGGCCGCCCGCCGTGATGCCCGTCGGGGGCGAGGCCACCAGGCCCGTCGGCGACACCACCGGTGCCATGCCGCACGTGTCGCAGTACAGTTCGCCCCCGCCGACGTCGTCGTACGTGCCCTGGCAGTCGGGGCGCTGGCAGGCGGACCGCTCCTGCGCGGGGGCCGCGGGTGGTCCCTGTGTTCCCTGTTCGCTCATGTGCCCGGCCCCCTCCGGTCGTCCGGTCCTGCCCCCTGCCCCGGCACGCCGGGCGCCGCGCCCAGCAGCTCCGCCACCGCCTGCTGGTAGCGCAGCACCGCCTGCTCGGCCGCGCGCAGGTCGCACGGCGCGCTCCACAGCATGCGGCGCGCCTTCTCGTACCGCTCCACCAGCAGCGGGTCCTCGGCCAGACCGTGCCGGGACACCTTCGCCTTGTACGCGTCCAGCCGGCCGCGCAGCTCCGCGCGCACCGCGAGCGGCGCCGTGACGGCGGTCAACGACTCACGGGCGCGCAGCAGTTCGTCCTCCGCCTTCTGCTCCAGCGACTCGAGGAGCGGGGACAGCCGGTGCCACTGGGCGTGCCTGCGGTACTCCGCCGCCGTCGACAGCTGCTCCTGGAGCGCCGTCGGCGGGCCGCTGACCACCGGCACCTCCGTCGCCGCGATCTTCGCCAGCACCTCGCCGCGCGCGGTCCGCGCCTCCGCGAGGGTGCGGTCGGCGCGGGAGAGGACGTCGCGGAGACGGACGATGCGCTTCTCGGCGTCCTGACGGACCGCCAGCACCGCGTCGATCTCGCGGCGGACGTCCTCCAGGGCGCGGGCCTCGCGGTCGTAGACGGTGGTGTCGGGTTTACCGCCGCCGGGGGCCGAGCTGCCCTCCGCCGGCTTCCAGAACGCGAGGGGATCGGACACGACTTGTTCACGCAGCTTCTTGAGCGTGCGGGTGATCCGTTCCAGGTCGTCGCCTGCCGGGTGCTCGCCCGGGCGCACCCCGACGGAGTGCGCCAGTCCGCTCGTGCGCCGGAGTTCCGCCGACAGTAAGTCGATGCGGGCGGGGAGGGCGGACCAGACCGCGTCCGCGGCGACCACCATGTCCAGCGACGTCGCGTACAGCTCGTTCATACGGTCGACGAGGGTGGAGAGCGAGTAGCGCTCGCTGAGCACGCCCGGCCCCGCCTGACCGCCGTGCAGCGTCGGCGCGTTGGAGGTGGCCGCGGCGCTCCCGGCGACCGTGACCGGCTCGCCGCGCAGCAGCTCCGTCAGCTCCACCAGGTCCTCGCGGCTGGACCAGCGGCGCCGGGCGCGGATCTCCCGCGCCCTGCGCAGCACGTCCGTGTACGCGTCGAAGTACGTCCACAGCAGCGTGATCGCCGCCTCCGTGGACGTCCACCGCTCGGCGGTGACGCCCGTCAGCCGGGCGCCCTCCAGCAGTCGTCGGCCCGCGTGGTCCTGCAGGGCGAGGAGCGAGGTCTCGATCGCCTCGTGCTCCTGGCCGAGCCGCGCCAGCGCACGGTCCACCTCGTCCCGGTCCATCACCGGCCCGGCGGGATCCGTGTCGGCCATCGATCACCTCTCGCTGCGGGGGAATTCGGTCTGGTGCGGTGCGGTCGGGGGTCACCCGGTGCGGTCAGCTGCGGCGCAGGTACTCAGGGGTCGGGGGCCTCGACGCCGACGGGTCGTCGTCCAGCGTGGCGGACAGCCACTTCGTGTACGACGCCTGCCAGCCGGTCGCCGTGTCCTGCCGGAAGTCCACCAGGATCTGGTTGACCCGGCGCACCAGGTCGTCCGCGTCCTTCTTCATCGCCACGCCGTAGTACTCGGTCGTGAACGCCTCGCCCTTGAGCTCCACCGTCGGATCCTGCGCGGCCTGACTCGCCGCGAGGGCGCCGTCGTTGACGACCGCGTCCACCTCGCCGAGCTGCAGCCGCACCAGGCAGTCCAGTTGGTTCGGCACGGTCGTGGAGATGTCCGTCGACGCCGGCAGGTCGCCGCTCTCGCGGTCCTCCTCCAGCTTCGCGTGCGCCGTCGAGCCCTTCGCCGTGCAGATCCTGTGGTGCGCGAGCGTCTCGTCGTAGCCGGTGACGGGGCTGGACTTCGGCGCCAGCACCTGCTGGCCCGTCTTGAAGTAGGGCGCGGAGAACGCCACGTCCTGCAGGCGTGAGCAGTTGATCGTCATCGTGCGGACCACGAGGTCCACCCGGCCGTCCTGGATCGCCGGGATGCGCTGGTCCGTCGGGATCGCCTTGAACTGCACCGCGTCCGGGTCGCCGAGGATGTCCTCCGCGATGCGGTGCACCAGGTCGATGTCGAAGCCCTCCAGGCGGCCGCTCTCGCCGCCGTTCGGGTCGCGGTAGCCCCAGCGGTAGCTGTTCTGGTCCACGCCGACGACCAGTTTGCGCTTCTCGCCCGGGCGGTTCTTGATCGCCGTGATCGTGGGTCCGTCGGCGCGGGACGGGGACAGGGTCTGCTTCTCGGGGGCCTCGCAGTCGTCCGCCGCGCGGGGGGCGTCCGCCGTGCGGGCCTGGGCGGTGCGGTCGCCCGCGCGGTGGGGATCGGACGCCTGTGAGGCGACCGATCCCGTGCAGGTCACGGCGAGGGCGAACACGACGGCGAGGGCGCAGGCCGCCGCCATCGCGCCCACCCCGCCCCAGCCCTTCAGGCGGGCCCGCAGGTGTCGTGCGTGCATCGTGATCGCCTCCTTCGGGTTCGTCGTCCACCGTGGGCCACCGGAATTCATCGGTACTCCGAAAGCCTGCGGCCGATGCCCAGCACCGCGCCCGCCGCACCCAGCACGGCGAGGACCGCCGCGCCCGTCGGCAGGCCCGTCAGCGCGTCCCGGCCGTCGCCGGCCGCCGTCGCGAACTCGGCCTCCTCGTGCTTCAGCGCCGTCGCCAGGTTCGCGTCGACCGCGTCGAAGCATTCGCCCGTCGCGCCCTTCGCGCCGATCACCATGTCCAGCGCCTGCTGGTAGTTGCCGTTCTCGTCCTGCTCGCGGGCGGCCGCGTGACGCTTCTTCCACTCCGTCATGTTGCCCACGGCCGCGGTGACCGGCTTCTCGCCGGTGTCGTCGTCCGCGAGGCGTCGGGCGTGGGCGAGGCCCTTGGCGAGGGTGTCGATCTCGCGGGTGAAGTCGTGGTCGTAGGCGTCGAGGGTCTTGTCGCCGACCTTCGTCGTCTCCGCGCCCCGGGCGACCAGGGTGAGGTTCTCGTTGCCGCGTGCCTTGAGCGAGGCGATACGGGCGTCGTGGAGGACGGCGAGGGACCGGACACCGTGGTCGTAGGAGTCGTCGAGGCGGCTGCGGGCGAGGGTGTGGCCGGCGGTCAGCCAGAGGAGCACGATGGCGGCCGCCGTCGTCGCCGCCACGAGGCCGTGGTTGAGGACGCGGTTCGTGCGGAGGTACGAGCGGCGCTGCACCCAGGCGAGGGCGGCGAGGGTGACCAGGCCCAGAGCGATCGCCGGCCAGGGGTACGGGGTCGCGTCCGCGTAGTCCGCGCGCAGGCGTTCGTTCTCCTTGGTGTAGAGGTCCTGGGCGGCCGGGAGCATCTCCTGCTGCATCTTCTCGTTGGCGTAGCGCAGGTAGGCGCCGCCCACGGGGTAGCCCTGGCGGTTGTATGTGCGGGCACGCTCGACCAGCCCCTTGTACTCGGGGAGGAGGCGGTTGAGCTTGGTGATCGTCTCCGTGGAGGGGCTGCCTGGCTCTGCGTTCGCTGCGGCGTTCACCAGTTTCGCCGCGGCTGTGGCGATGTCGCGTTCGTAGCGGTCGCGGGTGGCCGCGGATTCCTGGCCGCCTGCGAGGAAGCCGCTGCTCGCGGCGGTGTTCGCGTCCGCGAGGGAGCGGTAGATGTCGGCGGCGTCCGAGGTGAGGGGCTGGCTGCTCGTGAGGACCGCGTCCGCCGCCGCTGCTCGGTCGGTCATCTGCCAGGCCGTCACCGCGCCGAACGCCACGACGAGTGCGGCCAGGACCGCGCCGATGATGCGGAGGCGGCCGGGTTCCGTGGTGGCGGCGTGGCGGAGCTGGTCGACGCCCTCGGCGAAGGCGGTGCGGCGGCGGGTGGGGGCTGTGGGGGGCGCGGGGGGTGAGGCCGGTGCGGGGGTGGTGCTGCCGAGGGCCGTGGGGGACGGCTGCTGGGGCGGGATCGCGGGCAGCGTCGGTGGTGCGCCCGTGTTCGGTGTGTGTGTCATCTGACCTCCCCCATGGTCATCCTCCGCGGCAAGTATCGCCGTCGGGCGCGACATCCGCACCGGCCTTGGCACGATCTTGATCCCCTTGCAGGGTGACGGCCGCGAGTTCCGGCCGCCGCACCCCACCCTGCCCAGGAACACGCCCGGGAAATCCGTTCGGTTCCGGGACGTCGTGCCCGGGGGTGGGGTTGTGTCGGGCCTGTGAGAGGGGGCTGAGGTTCGAGGCCTGCGGCGCATCGTTCCGCTCGGTGGGGGTGCTGTCGCGCCTGCGGTGGGTTGGGGGTCGGGGCCGCGGTGGGGGTGCCCGTCCTCGGTCCGGCGCGACTGCGCTTCTCGGACAGCTCAGGGCGCGGACGCGCCGGCCGCTGCGGGCGGGCACCCCCAGCCCGTCCCCGTCCCGCCGTACGCGGCCGACGCGTTCACATGTACTGCGCGCGCAGGCGGTCGTGTGCCTCCCGGGGGGCTTCCACGTCGTCCAGGCCGAGGAGGGCCGCCCCCAGGACCGGGCGCGCCGTCACCACGTGCGGTACGGCCTTGGGGGCTGCGGCGGAGAGGCGGGTGCGGATGCCTTCCGTGAGGAGGGGGTGGTTCGCTGCCAGGACGCTGCCTCCGAGGAGGACCGGGGTCTCATCGGTGAGGAGGTCCAGGCGGGTGAGGGCGACCGTGGCCATCGTGACGATTTCGGTGGCCTGGTGGTCGATGACGCCGCGGGCTGTGGGGTCGCCCTGCGCTGCGGTGGCGAAGAGGACCGGTGTCGCCTCGTGGCGGCGCAGGTGCGGGATGCGGTTGAGGTGCAGGGCCTCGATCAGGGCGGGCATGTCGGGGACGCCGTAGTGGGCGGGGAGGGTGGTGGAGAGGGCCGTGGGTTCGCCTCGGCCGTCCGCTGCCCGGGCCGCGTGGTACAGCGCCTCCTCGGCCAGGGCCCAGCCGCCGCCCCAGTCGCCCGAGAAGCGGCCCAGGGCCGGGAAGCGTGCCGTACGGCCGTCGGGGCGCATGCCCACGCAGTTGATGCCCGCCCCGCAGACGACCGCCACGCCCCGGGGTTCCTCCACGCCCGCGCGGAGGATGGCGAACGTGTCGTTGCGGACGGTGACGGATTCCGACCAGGCGCGGGATGCGAGGGCCTCCGTGAGGTGCTCTTCCTCGACCGGGAGGTCCGCGTTCGCCAGGCAGGCCGAGACATGGGAGACCTTGGAGGTGCCTGCTGCGTGCAGGGCCTCGGTGATGGGGGCGCCCAGGGCTGCCATTGCCTTGTCCAGGCCGTCCGCGGGCGGCCGGAAGCCTCCTCCCCTGGCCGTCGACAGCACCGTGCCGTCCGGGGCGATCACCGCCACGTCCGTCTTGCTGTTGCCCGCGTCGACGGCGAGGACGGCTGCGGTCAGGCCCACGTGAGGTGCTCCCGGTTGTGCGCGATCAGGTCGTCGGTCAGGCGGTCCGCGTACGCGTACTGGCCGATCAGCGGGTGGGCCAGCAGGGCGCGGAAGACGCGGTCCCGGCCGCCGTGCAGGGCCGCCTCCAGGGCCAGGTCCTCGTACGCCGTCACGTTCGCCATCAAGCCCGTGAGGAGGGGGTCGAGTTCACGTACGGGGAGGGGCACCGCGCCCTTGGGTGTGATCGCTGCCGGTACTTCGATCACCGCGTCGTCGGGGAGGAAGGGGAGCGTGCCGTTGTTGAGGGTGTTGACCACCTGGTGCTGCGGGCCCGCGCTGCGGAGGAGGGCCGCTGCCAGGTCGACGGCCGCTTCCGAGTAGTACGCGCCGCCACGCTTGGCGAGGAGGGCCGGTTTCTCGTCGAGGGCCGGGTCCGCGTAGAGGGTGAGCAGTTCCTTTTCCATGCGCGCCACTTCGGCTGCCCGGGAGGGCTTGGTGCGCATCTCGGCCACCACTTCGTCGTGCGCGTAGAAGTAGCGGAGGTAGTAGGAGGGGACCACGCCCAGCGTGGTGAGGACGGGGAGGGGGAGGCGGAGGTCCGCGGCGATCTTCTCGCCGTGGTCCGCAAGGAGGCGCGGGAGGACGTTCTCGTCGTTCACGTGGACGGCCGTTTCCCACGTGAGGTGGTTGAGGCCCACGTGGTCCAGGTGGACCTCGGCGGGGTTCACGTCGAGGAGTGCCGCGAACTTGCGCTGGAGGCCGATCGCCACGTTGCACAGGCCCAGGGCCCTGTGGCCCTCCTTGAGCAGGGCGCGGGTCACGATGCCCACCGGGTTGGTGAAGTCGATGATCCACGCGTCGGGGTTGGTACGGCGGACCCGGTCGGCGATGTCCAGGACGACCGGGACCGTGCGCAGCGCCTTGGCCAGACCTCCGGCGCCCGTTGTCTCCTGGCCCACGCAGCCGCATTCCAGAGGCCACGTCTCGTCCTGGAGGCGCGCTGCCTGGCCGCCCACGCGGAGTTGCAGGAGGACCGCGTCCGCGCCTTCGACTGCCGCGTCCAGGTCGGTGGTCGTGGTGATGCGGCCCGGGTGGCCCAGGCGGGCGAAGATGCGGCGGGAGAGGGGGCCGATCAGGTCCAGGCGGTCGGTGGCCGGGTCGGTGAGGACCAGCTCCGTGATGGGCAGGACGTCCCTCAGCCGTGCGAAACCGTCGATGAGTTCGGGGGTGTAGGTCGAGCCTCCGCCGACCACGGTGAGTTTCATACGCGGTGTCCCTAGGATCGGCGCGAGGTGTCGAAGACCTCGTCGCGGGTCGTCGCGAGCGCGCTCTCCAGCGCGCCGCGCAGCACGGGGTGTTCACGGACGCCGGCGAGGACGAGACGCGGGCGGGAGGCGGCCAGCTCCGCCAGCTCGGCCTGGACCAGGTCGCGCAGCGGCTCGCCGCCCGCGGTGAGGACGGTGCCGCTCAGCACGACGAGCGCGGGATCGAGGACGGAGACCAGGGAGGCCAGGCCGGTCGCCAGACGGGTGGCGTAGGTGTGCAGCAGCGCGCGGTGCGGTTCCTCGCCGGGGCGGGCCGCGGCGCGCTCAAGCAGTGCCGCCGCCACCTCCGCGTACGGGCCGTCGGGGATGTCCTCGACGCCCAGCTCGCGGGCGAGGCGGGGTATCGCCTGGGCGCCGGCCAGCTCCTGGAAGCCGCCGCTGTTGGCCTTGGTGACCTGACGGACCAGCGGCGTGCCCGGCACCGGCAGGAAGCCGACCTCGCCGGCGCCGCCGGTGAACCCCCGGTGCAGCCGCCCGCCCAGCACCAGGGCCGCGCCCAGGCCCTCCTGGTTCCACAGCAGGACGAAGTCGCCGTGGCCGCGGGCCGCGCCCAGCCGCTGTTCGGCGAGGGCGGCCAGGTTGACGTCGTTCTCGTACTCGCACGGCATCGGCAGGGCCGCCGCCAGCTCGTCCAGCAGCGTGGGGGAGTGCCAGCCGGGCAGATGGGAGGCGTAACGCAGACGGCCGGTGTTCGGGTCGAACGCGCCGGGCGTGCCGATCACCGTGCGGTGGATGTCCGCGCGGGTCAGGCCCGCCGCCTTCACCGCGCCGTCCAGGGCCTCGGTGACCTGCTGGACGACCGGCACGGCGGGGCGGCGGCCGGGGGTGGGCAGTTCGTGGTGGCCGACGGTGCGGCCGGTGACGTCGGCGACGGCCGCGCGGATCCGGTACGGGTTCACGTCCAGCGCGGCGGCGTACGCGGCGGCCGGGTTCACGGCGTACAGCTGGGCGCCCGGGCCCGGGCGGCCCTCGGTGGTGCCGGTGGCGAGGACCAGTCCGGCCGCCTCCAGGCGGGCCAGGAGCTGGGACGCGGTCGGCTTCGACAGACCTGTGAGCTTGCCTGTCCGGGTGCGTGACAGCGGGCCGTGCTCCAGCAGGAGGTCCAGGGCGGCGCGGTCGTTCATGGCGCGCAGGACGCGCGGGGTGCCCGGTGTGCCGGCTATTCCTGCCATGGGGTGCGCCACCTGCCCTTCGTCGACCGCACGGCTTCTCAGCGGGCCGCGCGGGACGTCCATCCGGGAGAGACTGTCAGGAAGGTTTCCTGTCGGGTGGGAGGACGGTAGGCCCGGCGCGCAGGAGGCGTCAAGGGGTGGCCCGGACATGGCGGAGGGGCGGCGTCCGGGAGGTCCCGGGCGCCGCCCCTCCGCGGTTGTGGCGGTTACTTCGTGGTGTTCGGGCCCGGCAGCGGGGACGCGGCCATCGACTGCGGGGAGACCGAGCTGGCGTACGCGGACGGCGCGGCCACACCGGCCGCCGGATCCGCGGCCGGGGCGTCCTCCGTGGCCGTGGCGCCTCCGACGATACGGATGTCGTTCGCGTCGAAGGCGCGCTTGATGCGCCAGCGCAGCTCCCGCTCCACGGTGAGCGACTTGCCCGGCATCGTCTTCGCGGAGACCCGGACCACCATCGAGTCCAGCAGCACCGAGTCCAGGCCCAGCACCTCGACCGGGCTCCACAGGAGCTCATTCCAGGGCTCCTCCTTGCTGGTGCGCTCGGCGACCTCGCCGAGGACGGCCTTGACCCGGTCCAGGTCCTCGTCGGCGCGGACCGTGACGTCCACGTTGGCGGTCGCCCAGCCCTGCGAGAGGTTCCCTATGCGCTTGACCTCGCCGTTGCGGACGTACCAGATCTCGCCGTCGGCGCCGCGCAGCTTCGTCACCCGCAGGCCGACCTCGATCACCTCGCCGGTGGCCACGCCCGCGTCGATCGTGTCGCCGACGCCGTACTGGTCCTCCAGGATCATGAAGACGCCGGAGAGGAAGTCCGTGACCAGGTTCCGGGCGCCGAAACCGATCGCGACACCGGCCACACCGGCCGACGCCAGCAGCGGCGCGAGGTTGATCTGGAAGGTGCCCAGCACCATCAGCGCGGCCGTGCCCATGATCAGGAAGGACGCCACGGAGCGCAGCACCGAGCCGATCGCCATGGACCGCTGGCGGCGCCGCTCGGCGTTGACCAGCAGGCCCCCGAGCCCGCCGCCCTCCAGCGTCTGACCGGTGCGGGACATGCGGTCGACCAGCTTGGTGATGGCCCGCCGCACGAGCACCCGCAGCACCGCCGCGATCACCACGATGAGCAGCACCCGCAGCCCGATGGCGAGCCACGTCGACCAGTTCTCCTCGACCCAGCCGGCGGCGCTCGTGGCGCTCTCCTGGGCGTCCTGCAGCGAGGGGACCCGTGGGGTCTCCGTCTCCGCGGGGGTCGGTGAGGGGTCGGCTGCCGACAGGGCGGCGGACAAGGACACGGCGGGTACCTCCAGGTGCACGACCGTCCCCGGTGCGGGCGTCAAGACCGGCGGGATCACGAACAGGTCACCGGTGGGGACGGAACCACCACACTAACGGGGCATTGCGGGGGGATGGGCGGGACATGTGAAGAAGAGACCGCGCTCACCTGCGCTTGAACAGGCCATGATCCTGGGGATGTATCCGGGTGTGGTCGAAAACACTCCCAGCCCGTTACCGGGACATGGTGGCGCGTTCACCAGGCATGAGGGGAAACTGACTACGGATCGTCCCGGCGCGAGCCACGCGCCGCCGGCGTACAAGGAGGCCGTCCGTGCCGCATGTCCTGGTCCTCAACGCGTCGTACGAGCCGCTCGGCGTCGTACCGCTCCGCCGCGCGCTCGTGCTCGTCCTCGAGAACAAGGCAGTCTGCCTCGAGGAGACCGGCGCCTATCTGCACAGCGCGACCGTCACCGTCCCCGCACCCAGCGTGGTCCGGCTCAAGCGTTTCGTGCGGGTTCCCTACCGGGGGCCCGTTCCACTCACCCGCAGGGCGCTCTTCGCCCGTGACGGGGGCCGGTGCATGTACTGCGGTGGCGTCGCCACCAGCGTCGACCATGTCATCCCGCGCAGCCGCGGGGGCAAGCACGTCTGGGACAACGTGGTGGCGTCCTGCCGCCGCTGCAACCACGTGAAAGCCGACCGCCACCTCTTCGAACTGGGCTGGCGCCTGCGCCACAAGCCCGCCCCGCCGACGGGCCTGGCCTGGCGCATCATCGGCACGGGCCACCGCGACCCGCGCTGGCTGCCCTACCTCCAGCCGTACGGGGCGGACGACGCGCTGGCGCGGATCGACGGGATCTCGGCGTAAGGGGTACGCCGTGCGGTAGGGGGTGACGCCGGAGGGCGTCGGTTTCCTCGTCCGGCGGCGGCGCGGCAACCGGTCGCGCCGCCTGCACCGGCGGGCTGCCCGCGACCCGCTCGGCTCTCTTCCCCGCCGCCAGAAGCCCGTGTCCCGCGTCCGTCGTTCCCGGCGGCCGGCCCCGCGCGGCGTCGGCGTGGTGAAACCGGGCGGCGGACCCACCGACGGCCGGTCGGCGTCGTCGGAGCGCCCGGACCACGGGCGGGACGGGCGTGGCCGGGCCGGCAGCCGTCGTAGAGGTGTGCGGGTGCCGCACCGGGCGGGCGGAGTCACCATGCCGTCCGGCGCCGGCTCCCGCACCGCTTCACTCCGGGCGGTACGCACCGCCCCGGCGTCGCCCTGTCCCGGGGCCCGGTACGCCCCGCCCCGGCCCGGAAAGCTCCCCGCGCTTCCCGGACCGGGCGGTGCTCGCCGTCACGCGTACCGCGGCTCCGACGGGCGTGGCGTGCGGTGCGGCAGCGGCACGGCGGTGGCCGCTGCCCTGAGCGAGGCCGTGTGGACGGCGACCGGCACCAGCAGGACCGCCCACGGCGCCGACCAGCAGCCGCCCTCGGCGAGCGCGGCGTACCAGAGGCCGATCGCGCCGCCGCCGATGCCCGCGAGCAGCACGCCTGGGGCCAGGGGCAGGGCGGTCTCCAGGAGCAGCGCCCGGCCGAGGACCGCGCGCGGCACCCCGCCGCGGCCTGTGCCGCGAGCGTGCGGCGGCGGGTGGCGACGGACTCGGCGGGCCGACGCCGAGCCGGCCAGGTGATCACGAGCCCGACGGCCGATGGCCCGGCCGTCCGGTCGATGCCCGTCGCGCCGACCGCCAGGCAGGCCAGGCCGGCTCCGCCGCCCGCGATCCGCCGCACCGCCAGTCGCAGCCCCGTCGGCCGCAGCCCCGCCAGTCGCAGCCCCGTCGGCCGCAGCCCCTCCGGCCGCAGCCCCGTCGGCCGCCGGTCCCGGTGGACCGCGCCGAGCCGGGCGCTCTGCCCGACGAACCCGAGCACGGGGATCAGCAGGAGCAGCAGCGCGGCGATCACCCCCGACCGCTCCCCGGGGGCGTCCAGCAGCCCGTGCGCGACGGGGAAGTCGCGATGCCCACGCACCGACGCCGGCACCACCGCGCCCTGCGCGAGCGCGGCGGTGAGCAGGGCGCCGACGCCGGTCAGCGCGATCCGCCACCACTCGTGCCGGTCCGAGCCGCGCACCAGGTGCCGGGCCGGCCGCAGGTCCGCCGTCACGGGGTCACCGCAGGCGCGGGGTCCTCCTCCACGACCACGCCGTCGAGGAGGGACACCTCCCGGTCCGCATACGCGGCGGTCCGGGTGTCGTGCGTGATCAGCAGGACCGCGGTGCCCGCCTCGCGGGCCGTATGCGCCAGCGCCGAGTTCAGCGAGTCGTGGGTCGGGAACAAGTGACGGGCAGACAAGGAGAGGCCGGAGCGCCGCCCGGCCCCCCCGCGCGCTCAGTCCGCGACCGCGTACGCCTCCACCGACCACAGCGAGTACCCGTACCGCGTGGCCCGCTGTTCGCCCTGGACGCGGATGTGGCGGACGTCCGGCTCGTCCATGCGGACCGTCTCGTGGCCGCCACGGCTGTCGCGGACCTCCGCCGCCGTGCGCCAGGCGCGGCCGTCCTCGGAGACCTCCACGCGGTACGCCGAGGCGTGCGCGTCCTGCCAGTGCAGGTCGACCTTGCCCAGCCGCACCGGGCGGTCCAGCTCCACCTGCCACCACGCGTCGTCCTCGGCCGGCGACGACCAACGCGTGTGCGCGTCCCCGTCGTTGGCCGCCGACGCCGGGAAGTCGGGCGTCTCGTCCGCCGAGGACTCCGCGCGGCCGGTACGGGCCACGTCGGTGCCGTCGACGGGCGGTACCGCGTCCACGGTCAGCGTGCGGGCCGCGCCGCCGAAGCCGAGGCGGACGTCGTAGGACCGGGTCGGCGTGCCCGGCTTCACGGTCACCTCGACCGGCACCCGCACCGGCGTCCCGCGCGGCACGGACAGCGGCTTCTTCGGCACCCGCACCTCGACGCCCTCCGGCGCGTCCACGGTCAGCCGGTCCCGTACGTCTTCGGGGCGGGCCGAGCCCAGGGTGACCGTCAGAGTGCGGGTGCGGCCGATGTCGGCGTCGGCGCGGTCGCCGGGCAGTCCCACCACGGCGTCCGGCACGTCGGCGAACCACGGCACCACATGCCGTACCCGCTCCGGGTCCGCGTCCACGACGCGCACGGCGTCCACCGGCCGCTCGCCGGCGCGCAGTTCGGTGGCGCCCGCCGCGTCCAGCGCGCCGATACGCCGCCACGCCCCGGTCTCCGTACGCACCTCCACGGACCCCGTGGTGCCCGGTTCGGCCAGCACCGTCACCGTGTCCAGCACCCGGGCGCGCTCCAGCCGCAGCGCGCCGCCGTCGCTCCCCCCGGGCGCCTGCGCGATGCCCGCCCAGCTCTCGTACGCCGTGCGCGCCCGGTTCAGGAACGGTTCGAGGACGCCCTCGGCGACCGTCACCCGCTCCGACCTCAGCTCCGTGCGCAGCGCCTCCAGCCGCCGGTACGCGGCCCAGGCGTCCCCCGCGTCCCCGGCCTGCTGGGCGCGCAGCATGTCCAGCGCCGCCGTGCCCGCCTCGCCGTAGCGGGCGAGGTGCCCGGTCCAGGGGGTGATCTCGTCGGCGAGGGACGTGCCGGACAGCCGGCCGGGCAGTTCGCGCAGGTCGGTGAAGGCGGCGCGCAGCCGCCCGGCCGCCTCCGCCTCGCCCGCGCCGCGCGCGGCGGGCCGGGTGCGCCAGAACTCCTCGATCAGCGGCCGCAGATACGCGGCGTCCGTGCCGCCGAGCACCGAGGAGGCGGTGTTGCGGGCCAGGGCGGTCAGCGCCTTCTCGCGCCGCTTGTCACCGTCGGCCAGGTCGGCGATCGCGGCCCGCCAGGACTCCTGGGGGCGGTACTCGCGCGGGTTCCAGGCGAAGTCGGCGGCCGTGAAGAGGGGGATGCGGGACGCCTCGGGCTGCTCCATCGCGTTGGCGAGCAGCGCGGCCGAACCGACGGCCACGGCGGGCTCCCGGCCCTGGTAGGGGCCGAGGAACAGGCGCCCGGGCGCGTAGTCGTTGACCGGGTAGTTGTCCATCGTCACCAGCGGGTGGGCGAACACCTCACGGGCCTCCGACAGCTGACGGCCCGTGATGGTGCGGGGCACCACGCCGACGCCGGTCCACGCCACCTCGACGCCGTCGTCCAGCTCCCGCGCGAGCGCCCGCCGGTAGGCGGTGGAGCCGTCCTCGTAGTACTCGGTGGGCATCAGGGACAGCGCCGGTGCGCCCGCGTGCCGCTGCCGCAGATGCCGGGCGACCGCGTTGGCCACGTGCGCCTGGGCGCGGGCGGCCGCCTCGGGTCCGGAGCCGAACCGGTCGGCGTCCGCCCCGCAGTGCCACTCGCTGTAGCTGACGTCCTGGAACTGCACCTGGAAGGCGCGGAAGCCCAGCGCCCACATCGCGTCCAGCTTGCGGGTCAGCGCCCGCAGGTCGTCGTCGGAGGAGAAGCACATCGCCTGTCCGGGCGCGACGGCCCAGCCGAGGGTGACGTGGTTGCGGGCGGCCCGCTCGGCCAGCTCGCGGAACTCCGCGCGCAGTTCGGCCGGGTAGGGCTCGCGCCAGCGGGCCTGCCGGTACAGGTCGTCGCCGGGCGCGTAGAGGTACCGGTTCAGCTTGGCGCGGCCCATGAAGTCGAGCTGGCCGAGCCGCTGCCGGTGCGTCCAGGGGGTGCCGTAGAAGCCCTCCGTGATGCCGCGTACGGCGGTGGCGGGCCAGTCCCGTACGACGGCGGCGGCGATGGTGCCGTCGGGACGGACCAGACGGCGCAGGGTCTGCACGGCGTGGAACAGGCCGTCGCCGTCCGCGCCGGTGAGGGTCACGGAGCCGTCGCCGGAGGTGAGGGTGTAGCCGCCCGCCGGAAGGGCGTGACGGGGGTCGGCGGAGGCGCGTTCGCTGCCCGCGCGTACGACGAGCGCCCCCTCGGGCGCCGGTGCGCCGGGATAGGTGAACCGGAGCGCGCCGGCCTCCCGCAGGACGTCCTTCAGCGCCTCCACGGCGTACTGATCCGCCCCCCGCTCCACGGCCAGGGCGACCTCCTCGGTCACCCGGACCGGGGCGCCGTTCGCGCGCAGGGAGTGCGGGCGCGGCCAGATCGCCGGGACGTCCGCGGCGGCCTTCCCGGCCGGGTCGGCTGCGGGCGAACGGGCCGGATCCGGCGCGGTCGCGGCCGTCGCGGCGGGGGCGACGCCCAGGGACCCGGCGAGCACGGCGAGTGCGAGTGCGGTCCTCCGCGCGGACGCCGTTCTGCCACGCCACAGCTGCACGAGGCCCCTCCTGATCCCCCGGGACCGGCCGGCCTACGACCGGCGGCCGTGTCCATTCCGTTACCGAGACGCCCAGAGCCCACCACTCCTGGAGTGAACGTGTCAATCAGAGAGGGTGTTGTGGCGTATTTGTCCCCCTGGGGGGTGAGAGTGAAGGAAGAGAATGTGACCAGGTTCACGTTGAACGCCTTTGTGCGTCTGCGCTCGCGTCCGCTGGGTAGGGCTGCGAAATGACCCGCACGTCCGGCACGACGAGGAGGCCCTTGGTGACCGCAGCGGCATACGTCTTTCCCCCGGTCCTGTCCAAACCCGTGGCGGAGCACTCCGCGCCCGAGGCGGAGCACTCCGCCCACGACCCGCACGACTGCTTCCTCGGCGCCGAGGGCACCGGCGCCGAGGCGCCCCTGACCAGCGAACCCCCGCTGCCCGACGCCGAACCCCTCACCAGCGAACCGCCGCTCGCCGACGCCACCCCGCTGACCAGCGAGTCCGACTCCTTCTCCGACACCTCGGACTCCGCGGGCCTCGACTCCTTCCCGGCCCAGTACTCCCCGGAGCCCTAGCGTGACCGCGCCACGGCCGGACGGGACCCCCTCCGAGGCGCTGTCCCGGCTCGCCGCCCTGCACGGTGTCGCCACCTCCTACCGCCCCTCCCCGGACACGACGGTCCCGGCCTCGGCCGCCGCCGTCACGCGCGCCCTGGCCGCCCTCGGCGTCGACGCGTCCACCGAGGAGGCCGTCCGCGCCGCCCTGGCCGTGCGCGAACAGGAGATCGCCGAGCGGCTGCTGCCGCCCACCGTCGTCGCATGGGGCGCCCGCCCGCCCGAGGCGCTCGCCGCGCTGCCCGAAGGCGCCCGGCTGGAGATCCGCACCGAGGACGGCGGCACCCGCGCGTCCGCCGAGGACCTCCCGCCCGGCGTGCACCTGCTCACCGCCACCGCCCCCGACGGGCGCACCGCCCGCGCCCATCTGATCGTCGCGCCGCCCCGGCTGCCCGCCGTCGAGGGGCGCTCGTACGGGCTGCTGGTGCAGCTGTACTCCCTGCTCTCCCGCCGCTCCTGGGGCATGGGCGACCTCGCCGACCTCGGTGAGCTGGCCGCATGGGCCGGACGCGCGCTCGGCGCCGGGTTCGTGCAGGTGAACCCGCTGCACGCGGCCGTTCCCGGACCCCCGACGGACCCGTCCCCGTACCGCCCCTCCTCGCGCCGCTTCCCCGACCCCGTGCACCTGCGGGTCGAGGCCGTGCCCGAGTTCGCGTACGTCGAGGACCGCGAGCGGCTGCACGCCCTGCTCGAGCGGGCGGCGCGGCTGCGCGAGGCGGTGCTCGGCAAGGGCGAGCTGATCGACCGGGACGCCGTCTGGGACGCCAAGCGGGAGGCCCTCGACCTGGTGCGGACGGTCCCGCTCGGCCCCGGCCGCGCCGCCGCCCTGCGCGCCTTCCGCGCCGAGCAGGGGCAGGCCCTGGAGGACCACGCCACCTGGTACGCGCTCGCCGAGGCGCACGGCCCCGACTGGCGCCGCTGGCCCGCCCCGCTGCGCGACCCCCGCTCGGCGGAGACCGCCCGCGCCCGCGAGGAGCTGCGGGACCGCGTCGACTTCCAATCCTGGCTCGTCTGGCTCACCGACGCCCAGCTCACCGCCGCCCAGCGGGCCGCGCGAGAGGCCGGGATGGGCGTGGGGATCGTGCACGACCTGGCCGTCGGCGTGCATCCCACCGGCGCGGACGCCTGGGCGCAGCAGGATCATTTCGCGCCCGGCATGTCCGTCGGCGCGCCCCCGGACGCCTTCAACGCGCGCGGCCAGGACTGGGGGCTGCCGCCCTGGCGCCCCGACCGGCTCGCGGAGAGCGGGTACGCCCCCTTCCGCGACCTGCTGCGGGGCCTCTTCCGGTACGCGGGCGCCCTGCGCATCGACCATGTGATGGGCCTGTTCCGGCTCTGGTGGGTGCCCGAGGGCCTCCCGCCCACGGAGGGGACGTACGTCCGCTACGACGCCGAGGCCATGCTCGCCGTGCTCGTCCTGGAGGCGTCCCGCGCCGGGTCCCTGGTGATCGGCGAGGACCTCGGGACGGTCGAGCCCGGGGTGCGCGAGGCGCTGCGCGAGCGGGGGGTGTACGGGACGTCGGTGCTGTGGTTCGAGCGGGACTGGGAGGGCGACCGCCGCCCGCTGCCGCCGGAGCGCTGGCGCGCCGACTGCCTGGCCACGGCCACCACCCACGACCTGCCGTCCACTGCGGCCCGCCTCACCGGCGAGCATGTGGAGCTGCGCGACCGGCTGGACCTGCTCACCCGGCCCCTCGCCGAGGAGCGGGCGGAGGCGGAGGCGGACGTGGGCGAGTGGCTGGAACGGCTGGAGGAGCTGGGGCTGCTGCCCGCGACGGCGGAAGGCGGCTCCGACGCCTCCCGGGAGGAGGCCGGCATCCAGGCGGTGTACCGCTACCTGCTGCGCACCCCCGCGCGCATGGTCGGCGTGTGGCTGCCGGACGGCATCGGGGACCGGCGGCCGCAGAACCTGCCCGGCACCTGGGACCAGTACCCGAACTGGCGGCTGCCCGTCGCCGACGCGGAGGGGCGCCCCGTGACCCTGGAGGACCTGGCCGCGTCCCCCCGGCTGCGGAGGCTGACCGACGTGCTGCGCGCCGACGCCCCGCCGGCCCCCGACCGGCCCGCCCCGCCCGCCCCCTGACCGGCCCGCGCGCCCGTTGGACACCCCGGGCGCGCGGCCCCCGACCGCGTTCGATACTTTGGGGACCGTGGACAAGAAGAACGCCCTGCGCGCCGGCGCCCTGGCAGCCGGTACGACGCTGATGATGCTGCTCATGTCGTCCCCCGCGCTCGCGCTCAACCGCGACGACGGCGACGACCCCGGCACGGGCCTGAGCGTCATCGAGACGCTGGGCCTCTACGTCCTGCTCCCGATCGGGCTCTTCGTGGTCATCGCCGGTCTGGTGATGGTGGCCGACAAGTCCCACCAGAAGAAGGACCCGACGAGCTCCAACGTCCGGACCAAGGCGGACGCCAAGGCCTGACACCGGGCCCGCTCGCCCGAGCGGTCCGCACGCGCGCTTTTCTCGAAGGGCGCCGGCACCTCGCCGGCGCCCTTCGGCGTGTGTCGGCGGGGGCCTGGGGCCTGTCCGGCGGATCAAGTCGGGGGAAAGGCGCAGCGTCTTGCAACCCAGGTGAGCGGGGTCTGGTGCGTCCAGTTGCAAGGCGGAGGAGGGAGTCGACGCGGAGCGTCGGCGAGTGACGACAACGCCGCAGATGGGCGTGCCAGACCCCGCGTCCTCGGCGTGATCCGCCGGACAGGCCCTAGCGCTCGGTGGCGAGCAGCAGATCCCGCAACAGATCCGCGAGCTGTGCCGACCGCTTGGGCCCCAGGGCGGCCAGCGCCCGCGACTGCTCGGCGGCGCCCGCCACCACCGCCTCGTCGATCAGCCGCAGCCCCTCCTCGGTCAGCGTGACCTGGAGTCCGCGCCGGTCGTGCGGGTCGGGGGAGCGGCGCAGCAGTCCCGCGCGCTCCAGCTTGTCGAGACGGCCCGTCATCCCGCCGGTGGTGAGCATGAGCGTGGCGGAGAGCTGCCGGGGCGAGAGCGTGTACGGCTCCCCGGCGCGGCGCAGGGTGGCGAGGACGTCGAACTCGCCCCGGGAGATCCCGAACGGCGCGTACACCTGCTCGTGCCGGTCGCCCATGGCGCGCGCCAGCCGGTAGATGCGCCCGAAGACCTCCATCCCGGTGGTGTCCAGGTCGGGCCGCACCCGGGCCCACTGCTCGATGATCGCGTCGACGGGGTCCGCGTGGCGGGGCTCGGGGCGTGCACTCATAGCGGGGAGTATCCGCGCGGCAGGGGTTGCCCGCAAGAAAGTAGCTTGCACATAACTAGCTTAGGGCTAAGCTACTTGCTACTCGCTCACTGGAAGGGGCGCCCATGTCCGCGCACCGTCGCGCCGCCGTCGTCGCGCTCACCGCCCTCGCCCCCGTCTCCTGGGGCACCACCTACGTCGTCACCACCGAGCTCCTGCCGCCGGAGCGCCCCCTGTTCACGGCCCTGGTCCGCGCCCTGCCCGCGGGGCTGCTGCTCCTCGTGTTCGACCGGGTGCTGCCGCGCGGCGCCTGGTGGTGGAAGGCGGGGGTGCTGGGCGCGCTGAACATCGGCGCCTTCTTCCCCCTTCTCTTCCTCGCCGCGTACCGGCTGCCGGGCGGGCTGGCGGCGGTCGTCGGCTCGGTGGGCCCACTGCTGGTGCTGGGCCTGTCGGCGCTGCTGCTGGGGCGGCGACCCGCACTCCGGGACGTCCTCGCCGGGACCGTCGCCGCGCTCGGGGTGAGCATGGTGGTGCTGAGGGCGGCGGGGGCGCTGGACGCGCTGGGTGTGGCGGCGGCGTTCGCGTCCACGGCGTCGATGGCGGCGGGCACGGTGCTGACGCAGAAGTGGGGCCGGCCCGAGGGAGTCGGCCCGCTCGCGCTCACGGGCTGGCAACTGACCGCGGGCGGCCTGCTGATCGCCCCGCTCGCGTTTCTGGTCGAGGGCGCCCCGCCCGCCCTGGACGCCGGCGCGGCCGGCGGCTACGCGTACCTGGTCCTGGTCAACACGGCGCTCGCGTACGTCCTGTGGTTCCGCGGCATCGGCCGCCTCACCGCGACCCAGGCCACGCTCCTCGGCCCGCTGTCCCCGCTGACGGCGGCGGTACTGGGCTGGGCGCTCCTGGACGAAAGCCTGACGGCGCTCCAACTCGCGGGCATGACCCTGGCTTTCGGGGCAACGGTGGCGGGCCAACTGAGGGCACCGTCAGCTGACCCGACCCGACCCCAGCTCACACCAGACAACCTTGCCCCGGTTGCCCTCCCGGGTCAGCGGCTGCCAGCCCCACACGTCGGCACAGGCCCGCACCAGCGCCAGTCCCCGTCCGTCCGGACGTGACATGACGCGGGGGCGCCCGGCCGGAACCAGGCGCCCCTCACAACCGCGTGCCTACGCCGACGCCGCCGCGTCCGCCGCCTGCGCGCGCAGGGCGCGTTCCACGCCCGCGCGGGATTCCGAGACCAGGCGGCGCAGGGCCGCGTTGGGATTGGCCGAGGACAGCCAGGCGTCCGTCTTGTCGAGGGTCTCTCGGGAGACCTGGATGCCCGGGTAGAGGCCGACCGCGATCTGCTGGGCCATCTCGTGCGAGCGGGACGCCCACACGTCGGCCAGCACCTCGAAGTACTTGTCCGTGTACGGCGCCAGCAGCTCCCGCTGGTCGGTCTGCACGAAGCCGGCGATGACGGCCTCCTGGACCGCGTTCGGCAGCTTGTCGGACTCGACGACCGAGGCCCATGCCTCCGCCTTGGCCTCCTCGGTGGGACGGGCCGCCCGCGCGGTGGCCGCGTGTCGCTCGCCCGCCGCCGTCTTGTCCCGCTCGTACTCGGCGGCGATCTCCGCCTCGTCGAACCGGCCCACCGCCGCCAGCCGCTGCACGAACGTCCAGCGCAGCTCGGTGTCGACGGCCAGGCCCTCCACGGTCTGCGTGCCGGCGAGCAGCGCCTCCAGCAGGTCCAGCTGTTCCGGGGTGCGGGCGGTCGCCGCGAACGCGCGCGCCCACGCCAGCTGGTGGTCGCTGCCCGGCTCGGCGGACCGCAGATGGGCCAGCGTGGCGTCGGTCCAGCGGGCCAGCAGCGCCTCGCGGGCGGCCGGGTCGGCGTACAGGTCGAGGGCCAGCTTCACCTGCCGGTGCAGCGACTGCACGACACCGATGTCGGACTCCTTGCCGATGCCCGACAGCACCAGCGACAGGTAGTCCCGGGCGGGCAGTTCCCCGTCGCGGGTCATGTCCCAGGCGGACGCCCAGCACAGCGCGCGCGGCAGCGACGACTCGAAGTCGCCCAGGTGCTCGGTGACGGCGGCGAGGGACTGCTCGTCCAGGCGGACCTTGGCGTACGACAGGTCGTCGTCGTTGAGCAGGATCACCGCCGGGCGGCGCTTGCCCACGAGCTGCGGCACGGCGGTCAGCTCGCCGTCGACGTCCAGCTCGACCCTGTCCCCGCGGACCAACTTGCCGGTCGCCTCGTCCAGGTCGTACAGGCCGATCGCGATGCGGTGCGGGCGCAGCGTCGGCTCGCCCTTCGCGCCGGCGGGGAGCGCCGGGGCCTCCTGGCGGACGGCGAAGGAGGTGATGACGCCGGCGTCGTCCGTCTCGATCTCGGGACGCAGGACGTTGATGCCGGCCGTCTCCAGCCACTTCTTCGACCAGGTCTTGAGGTCGCGCCCTGAGGTCTCCTCCAGGGCGCCCAGCAGGTCGGACAGGCGCGTGTTGCCGTACGCGTGACGCTTGAAGTACGCCTGCACGCCCCGGAAGAACTCGTCCTCACCCACGTAGGCGACGAGCTGCTTCAGCACGGAGGCGCCCTTGGCGTACGTGATGCCGTCGAAGTTGACGAGCACGTCGTCCAGGTCGCGGATGTCCGCCATGATCGGGTGCGTGGACGGCAGCTGGTCCTGGCGGTAGGCCCAGGTCTTCATCTGGTTCGCGAACGTCGTCCACGAGTGCGGCCACTTGGAGCCGGGCGCGTCGGCCTGGCAGGCGGCCTCCGCGAAGGTGGCGAACGACTCGTTCAGCCACAGGTCGTTCCACCACTCCATGGTGACCAGGTCGCCGAACCACATGTGCGCCAGCTCGTGCAGGATCGTGGCCGCGCGCACCTCGTACGCCGCGTCCGTCACCTTCGAACGGAACACGTACTGGTCGCGGATGGTGACCGCGCCCGCGTTCTCCATGGCGCCCGCGTTGAACTCGGGCACGAACAGCTGGTCGTACTTCTCGAACGGGTAGGCGTAGTCGAACTTCTCCTGGAACCAGTCGAAGCCCTGCCGGGTCACGTCGAAGATGGCGTCCGCGTCGAGGTACTCGGCGAGCGAGGGCCGGCAGTAGATGCCGAGCGGCACCGAGCGGCCGTCCTTCTCGTACACGCTGTGCACCGAGTGGTACGGGCCCGCGATCAGCGCCGTGACGTACGTCGACAGGCGCGGGGTGGGCGCGAACTCCCACACGTTGTCCTTCGGCTCCGGCGTGGGGGAGTTGGAGATGACCGTCCAGCCCTCCGGCGCCTTCACCGTGAACTGGAACGTCGCCTTGAGGTCCGGCTGCTCGAAGCTCGCGAACACCCGGCGGGCGTCCGGCACCTCGAACTGCGTGTACAGGTACGCCTGGTCGTCCACCGGGTCGACGAAGCGGTGCAGGCCCTCACCCGTGTTGGTGTACGCGCAGTCGGCGCTCACCCGCAGCACGTTGCGGCCCTTCAGCAGGCCGGGCAGGGCGATGCGCGAGTCGGCGAAGACCTCGGCGGGGTCCAGCGCGTCACCGTTCAGGGTGACCTCGTGGACGGCCGGGGCCACCAGGTCGATGAAGGACTCCGCGCCGTCCTCGGCGACGTCGAAGCGCACCGTGGTCACGGAACGGTAGGTGCCCCCCTCCTGCGCGCCGGAGAGATCGAGCTCGATCTCGTACGAGTCAACGGTCAGCAGCTTCGCCCGCTGCTGCGCCTCTTCGCGAGTCAGGTTTGTGCCAGGCACGCGGTCATCTCCTCGATATGTGTGGGTTGCGCCATCCTTCCACGCGAGATCGCCCTCACGCGATGACGAAACCGCAGGCATGGGGATACCCCTGTGTCGAAAGGGGGACGCGTCGCCTCTACGAGGTCCGGCGGGGCTGACCGCCCCCCCGCCACCCACGCGGCGGAACGGGAAGAGGCGGGCGCCCCCTCGGGGACGCCCGCCTCTCCTCCGTACCGGTGTGCCGTCAGGCGCTCAGTTCCTGCGCCACCAGCTCCGCGATCTGCACCGCGTTCAGGGCCGCGCCCTTGCGGAGGTTGTCGTTGGAGACGAACAGCGCCAGGCCGTTCTCCACCGTCTCGTCGCTCCGGATGCGGCCGACGTACGACGGGTCCTGGCCGGCGGCCTGCAGCGGGGTCGGGATGTCCGTGAGGACCACGCCGGGCGCCTCGGCCAGCAGCTCGGTCGCGCGCTCCGGGCTGATCGGGCGGGCGAACCGGGCGTTGATCTGCAGCGAGTGGCCGGAGAAGACCGGGACGCGCACACAGGTGCCCGAGACCTTCAGCTCAGGGATGTCCAGGATCTTGCGCGACTCGTTGCGCAGCTTCTGCTCCTCGTCGGTCTCGTTCAGACCGTCGTCGACGAGGTTGCCCGCGAAGGGCAGCACGTTGAAGGCGATGGGGCGCTTGTAGACGCCGGGCTCGGGGAAGTCGACCGCCGCGCCGTCGTGCGTCAGCTTGTCGGCCTCGTCGACGACCTTCTGCGTCTGACCGTGCAGCTCCGCCACGCCCGCGAGACCGGAACCGGACACCGCCTGGTACGTGGCGACGACCAGCGCCTCCAGGCCCGCCTCGGCGTGCAGCGGACGCAGTACCGGCATCGCGGCCATGGTCGTGCAGTTCGGGTTGGCGATGATGCCCTTGGGACGGTTCGCGATCGCGTGCGGGTTTACCTCGGAGACGACGAGGGGGACCTCGGGGTCCTTGCGCCAGGCGGACGAGTTGTCGATCACCACGGCGCCCTGCGAGGCGACCTTCTCGGCCAGCGCCTTGGAGGTCGCGCCGCCCGCGGAGAACAGCACGATGTCCAGGCCGCTGTAGTCGGCGGTGGAGGCGTCCTCGACCGTCACGCCGTCCAGCTCCGTGCCCGCGCTGCGGGCCGAGGCGAACAGGCGCAGCTCCGTGACCGGGAAGTTCCGCTCCGTGAGGATCCTGCGCATGACCGTGCCCACCTGACCGGTGGCTCCGACGATTCCGACCCTCACGGCGACTCCCTACTGCGTCTCTCGCGTACCTGATGTGCCTGGACGGGGCGCTTCCATCATGCGGCCGACCACGCCCCGGCTGTCCAATTCTTTGCCACGACTGCCCGCACAGTGGGACGAACCGGAGCCGGGCGCCGGTTGCGGACCTTCGGCGTCAACCCCTCTGAGCTGCAGAAATTCCCTGCGCGGGGGCCGTCGGCCGCAAGGACCCCTGCCCAGGCCCACCCCGTCCACACGAAGGTGTGACGTACGCCGCAGCGGGCCCCGCGGATCCGTCCGAACGTTCCGGGCGCCCGTCGCGTCGTAGAGGAAACAGCGTGAGGGGGGTGAGCGGTGCTGCGCGGAAGAACCCGGCGCGGCCGTGGGCCGTACGTCGCCGACGACGATCCGCTGGACGCGGCGCAGGAGCGCCGGGTGCGGGCGGTGCTCGCACTCGGGGGAGTGCCGCAGGCGGACCTGCCGGACGGGGTGCAGCAGGTCCGCTTGCGGCTGCTGGAGCGTGCCGCGAGCGGCAGGGAGGCGCCCCGGGACGTCTCGGCGTGGGCGGCGGTCGTGGCCTCCAACCTCGCCATGGACTGGCACCGGGCCAAGCGGCGGCAGGAACGGCTGGGGGAGCGGCTGGCCGCGCTGCGGCCGTCCCAGGCGCCGTCCGGCGAGGAGACCAGCGTGCTGTCGCTGGCCGTCGCACGCGGCCTGGACGCGCTGCCCGACGCGCAGCGCCAGGTCGTCGTGCTGCGTTTCTACGCCGACCTGCCGGTGCGCTCCATAGCCGAACAGCTCGGCGTCCCGGAGGGCACGGTCAAGAGCAGGCTGCACACGGCGGTACGGGCCCTGCGCGCCCGCCTGCACGAGGACGAGGTGGTGTGACGTGACCGCCCACGACAAGGACCCGTTCCGGAAGGACACCGGGCATGAGGGCCACGGGCACGACGCGCTCGCCGCGGCCCTGTTCGACGAGGCGCCGCCCGAGGGGGAGGACGCCGGGTTCCTCGCGGCGCGGGACGCCGCGCTCGCCGACCTCGCGCTGCTCCAGGAGCAGTTGACGCTGATCGGGGACACCCTGGCGGGGCGAGAAGAGGGCGCTCCGGCCGGGGAGCGGCCGGCCGAGGACACCGGGGCGGCCGGGCCGCGCCCCGCACGGACCGCGCCCGCCACGCCGCTCCGGCGACGGCCCCGGTACCGGCCGCTGAGGCTGGCGTTCGGCGGGCTCGCCGCCGCTGCCGCCGCGTCCCTCGTCCTCGGTCTGAGCTGGCTCGTGTCGCAGAACGGCGTGACGGCCGACTCGGCGGACCGGGGCGTCGCCTCGGACGCCAAGGAGGCCCCGGGCGCCAAGGAGGACGCGGGCGCCCACGCCTTCGGCAGCCCCGACTACCTGGCGTGCGCGCGTCTGGTCGCCGAGGGGGTGGTGACGGCGGTGCAGGTGGTGCCGGAGACCGACGGCACGTACCGGGTCACGGTGCGGCCGACCCGGTACTTCAAGGGCGGCGGCCCGGTGACGTTCCTCCGGGACGCCGGTGACTCCCCGCTGCGGCCGGGCGACCTCGTGCTGGTCGGCATGACCGACGAGGGCCCGTACCCGGACACGGTGGTGGCCGGTGCGGAGCCGGTCGCCCGCCAGAGGGCCGGGCTCACCGTCGCCGTGGCGGAGTCGCGGGGCATGACCTGCGAATAGCACCGGTCCAGGCACGGCGAGGGGCGGGCGCCCGTACGGACGCCCGCCCCTCTTCTGCCCTGTGTGAACCGTCGGCTACGGGACGACCTTCTCGATCGCCACGTTGCCGATGCCCGCGACCGTGCCGCGCGCGTTCACCAGCTGCACACGGCCGAAGAACGCGCGTCCCTCGGGAGCCGCGGCGGCGACGGTGACGGTGCCGGAGACGCCGGCCTTGGCGCCCGTGCCCAGCTTCACCGGCGCGGACTCGTCGACGGTGACGGTGCCGAGCGTGGCGGAGAAGAACACGTCCAGGTAGTCGTACTCCGTGGTGCCGGCCGGGACCGAGTAGCCGTCCACCTCGATGGTGTACGTGCCGGCCTTCGGGGAGGCGATGGACACGGACTCCTCCGAGTCGCCGTCCGCGGACTGGGCGACCCGCGCGCCGGACGCGTCGTACACGGACAGGTCCAGGTCGGCGGCGGTGTCGGAGACGTTGCCGATCGCCACGTCAAGCGACGCGGCGCCCTCGGGCACCTCGACGGTGGTGGTGTGGACGTCACCCGTGCTGATGGACGGGCGGGCCGTCTTCGACGAGCCGAGCGGACCGCCGACCAGCTTGCCGTCGATCGCGGCGGCCTCGTTGGTCACCGTCCAGTCGACGGTGGCCGGGGTGCCGACCTTCGCCTCGGGCACCGTGACGGTCTCCGGGTCGAAGGCCGCGCCGAGCACGGCGACGTCGAGCTTGTACGGGTTGTCGAGCAGCGGCGAGGTGCGGCGCGCCTCGACCTCGATCTCCCACACGCCCGGCTGCGGGGCCGCGTACGACCGCACGTCGGGGCGGCAGGTGTTCGCCGGGTTGCTGTAGTTCGGGTAGCAGTTGACGGTCGACGTCGGGTCGGCCGGCACACCGTACGGGTGGATGGAGATGAACCGGGTCTGGCTCCCCGTCTTCAGCCCGCTCATCGCGACCTCCAGCGTCTTCGCGCCCTCGGGCACGGTGACGAAGTAGGAGGTGGTGCTGTTGCGCTGGGCGGTGCCCTTCACCGAGTAGGTGTACTTCAGCGGGGTGGAGACCACCACGGTGGTGAGGATCTGCCGGTCCACGCCCTCGGTGCGCGGGTCGTCGACCTCGAGGATCGCGCTCTTGACGCCGGCCGTACGGGACTGGGCCTGGACCTTGACGGTCACCGGCTTGTCCAGCGGCAGCGAGACCTTGTCGCCGCCGACGACGCGGAAGGTGCCGTCCGCGTTGTTCGCCAGGTTCAGCTTGTGGCTCACGGCGCGGTCCGGGCCGGACGTACGGGTGATGGTGATGTCGTACGTCTTCTTCTGGCCGGCCTTCAGGCCGCCCTCACGGTCGTACAGACCCGTGCCGAAGCCGGGGGTCTTCAGGAACTGGTCGATCGCGGTGTCGACCGGCGCCTTCACCGTGTACTCGTGCGCGGTGGCGCCCTTGCGGATCGCCTTCCAGGCGTCCACGACGTCGATCAGGCCCGCGCCCTCCTCGTAGGCCTGCACACCCTTGATGTGCTTGGCGGTGGAGGTGAGGGCGGTGCGCAGCGTCGCCGGGGTGAGCTCGACGTGCTTCTGCTTCGCGGCGGACAGCAGCAGCGCGGAGGCGCCGGCGGCCTGCGGGGACGCCATCGAGGTGCCCTGCAGCATGCCGTAGCCGGCCGGCAGGGAGTAGCCCGCCTCGGCGACCGGGGCGCCCGGCAGCCAGGTCTGGATGGTGTTGATCGCCGCACCGGGCGCGGTCAGGGTCGGCGTGAAGCCGCCGTCCTCACGCGGGCCGCGCGAGGAGAACGGCATCATCGCGTACTTGGTCTTCACCTCGGAGCCGTAGTTGGCGGCCCACGTCTCCTTGGAGACGGACGCGCCGACCGAGATGACCTTGTCGGCCAGGGCGGGGTCGCCGATGGTGTTGACGCCGGGGCCGGAGTTGCCCGCGGAGATCACCAGCTGGACGCCGTAGGTGTCGATCAGCCGGTTGTAGAGCTCGGCGCGGGCGTTGTTGCCGTCGTTCAGCGCCGGCAGACCGCCGATGGACATGTTGACGATGTCGACGCCGCGCTTGGTGACGAGGTCGATCATGCCCTCGGTCAGGGCGACGCTGGTGCAGCCGCCGGACCAGGTGCAGGCGCGGGAGGAGACCAGCTTGGCGCCGGGCGCGGCGCCGTTCATCGCGCCGCCGAACAGGCCGTTGGCGGCGGTGATGCCGGCGACGTGCGTGCCGTGCTCGGACTCGATGACGCCGATGTTGACGAAGTCGGCCTTCTTGCCGATCCAGTCGCCGCCGTAGGGGTCCATCGGGACGTCCTTGCGGATCTCCACGACGAACGGCTGGCGCTCGGCGACGTCGGTCTTCGGGTCGTCGGTGCCGAACCACCCGATCTGGAAGCCGTCCTTGTAGGGCTTCATCGGGGTGTCGTCCGAGAAGTCCTGGTTGTTGTTCAGGTCGACGCGGACCGTGCCGGCGGCCGGGTCGTAGAGCACGCCCCAGACGTCGGTGGTGTCGCCGTCACGGTTGGCGTCACCGGCCGCGTCGCCGCCCGCGGTGTACGACTCGCGGAAGAGGCTGACCTGGTAGGAGCCCTGCGGGGCCTTCCAGGTGGCGCCGCCGTAGGTGAACGTCGGGCCGGAGACCGCGTTGACCATGGGGCGCCAGGTCTGGTCGCCGTCCACGATCGGGTCGGTCGCCGTGACCCAGTCGACGATCTTGCGCTCGCCGGTGGTGGTCTTCTGCAGCGCGGGGTGGCTGAGGTCGACACCGGAGTCGAGGATGCCGATGGTGACGCCGCGGCCGTCCGCCTTGGGGTTCTGCTTCACGAAGTCCACGGCGCCCGTCTCGAAGGACGGGTTGTACGGGTTCTTCGCGGGCGTCTTCCTGCCGGGCGCGGGGTACGTCTTGGCGGTCGCGCCCTTGCCCTTGGCGGCCTTCGTGGTGTCGGCGGCCGGGGTCGGGTCGTCGAGCAGGATCTCCTCGCGCAGGTCGACGCCGTGCACGGAGGAGAGCTTGGTGGCGGCGGCGATGGCCGCGTCCGCCTTGCCGGTGGGGACGGTGGCGCGGACGTAGCCGAGCTCGTCGTCCGAGCGGCCGACCGAGGCGCCCTTGAGGGACTCGATCTCCTCGGTGACCTGGGCGGTCTTCCCGGGGGCCGTCGCGATCATCATCGTGACGTTCTTGGCGCCTTCGGCCTTGGCCTCGGCGAGCAGTTCCGCGTCGTGCGAGCCGAGCTTGTCGTGGGCGGACTTGACGTCCGCGTCGGCCGGGGCGGCCGCCGGGTTGTCGGCGGCGAGCGCCATCGGGACCGGCCCGGCCGCGGAGAGCGCGGCGACGAGACCGGCGGCGACGGCTATGCGGGCCGCGCGTCTGGTGCCCGATATGGGGGCGCGCTGCGGGGAGTTGGTCATCGGCATCCCTTGCAAGGAGCGAACGATCGGGAGCGGCCAGGGGTGATCGGTCCTGGTCGCGGGGGTCCGGAAATGCACTACCGGACGATCGATGAGCTTTGCGTAAAGGGCCGATGTTTGGCGAGGGTTGGCCGGAAGGCCGGGAGAGGTGTGGGGAAAACCCCAGGTGCCCGTATGGGGAGATCACGCCTGAAGCGGGCAAGTCCGTCATGGTCGTGCAGGGTGGGTGTCCACAGTGCGGACCCGTCCGGACGTCCCCCTGCGCACTCCCGGCGTTCCGGGTTACCGTCCCGCGATGCGACGGACGTTGAGGGTGGCGGCCTACGCCGTGGTGGTGCGCGACGGACAGCTCCTGCTCGCCCGGTCCCGGGACGACGACGGGAACCCCGAGTGGGTGCTGCCGGGCGGCGGCATGGAACACGGCGAGGACCCCTGTGACACCGTGCGGCGCGAACTGGAGGAGGAGACCGGCTACCTCGTCGAGGTCACCGGCTTCCTCGGGATCGACTCCGGCCGCCGCACCCTGCCGCGCCGCTTCCGCCGCCCCGTCGACCACCACGGACTGCGGCTGGTCTACGAGGCCCGGATCGCCGGCGGGGAACTGCGCGACGAGGTGGACGGCTCCACCGAACTCGCCGCCTGGCAGCCCCTCGACGCCGTCCCCGGCCTGCCCCGCGTCGGCCTGATCGACACCGCCCTGCGGCTGTGGCGCGAACGGCCTCCGGGGGGACATCTGGAGGCCGGCAGGGGATGACATACGCCCGCCCGCGCGGAACGGCCGAAACACGGTCAACCACCACGAGCCATGGCAACCCCGCCACCCCCCGGCGCGGTCCCTCCCCGCGACCACGCACGACGGACAGGGGAGGCACGAGCATGCGCGAGCGGATGCGGACGACGGCGGTGGCAGCGGTGGCGGTGGCCCTCTCGACGGCCCTGGCGGCCCCCGCGGTCGCGGCGGGACCCGGCGGAGGCCGCACGGGGGACACCGACGGCCACCGGGCCACCGCCCGGGCCGTCAAGGCCGCGGTCGAGGGCGGGGTGCCCGGGGTGACGCTGCGGGCGGAGGACCGGCGCGGCGTGTGGACGACCACCGCCGGGGTGGGGAACCTGCGCACGGAGCGTCCGCGCTCCCCGCACGACCGCTACCGGGTCGGCAGCATCACCAAGACCTTCGTGGCGACGGTGCTGCTCCAGCTGGAGGCCGAGGGCAGGCTGTCGCTCGACGACACCGTGGACTCCTGGCTGCCCGGCCTGGTCACGGGCAACGGCCACGACGGCACCCGGATCACCCTGCGCCAGCTGCTCAACCACACCAGCGGAATCTTCAACTACACGGCCGACGAGGACTTCGGCCGCACCTACTTCCTCAAGGACGGCTTCCTCCAGCACCGTTACGACACCCTCGGTCCCGAGGAACTCGTGGGCGTCGCGATGTCCCACAAGCCGGACTTCGCGCCCGGCGCCGGATGGAACTACTCCAACACCAACTACGTGCTGGCCGGCATGGTGATCGAGAAGGCCACCGGCCGTCCCTACGGCGAGGAGATCCGCCGCCGCGTCATCACGCCGCTGCACCTCACCGGCACCTCGGTCCCCGGCACCCGCACCGGCGTACCCGGACCCAGCAGCCGCGCCTACGGCAAGCTCACCGAGGACGGCAGCGGTCCCGTCCACGACGTCACCCGGCTCAACCCGTCCATGGCCTCGTCGGCCGGCGAGATGATCTCGGACTCCCAGGACCTCAACCGCTTCTACCGCGCCCTGCTCACCGGCCGGCTGCTGCCGAGGAAGCAGCTGGAGAAGATGACCGACACGGTGGCCGTGGACGACAGGAACGGCTACGGACTGGGCCTGATGAGCACCGAGCTGAGCTGCGGGGTGACCGTCTGGGGCCACGGCGGCGGCATCCACGGCTCCACCTCCGACGCCGTCACCACCCGCGACGGGCGCCACTTGGTGGCGTTCAACTTCAACGGCGACTGGACCGGGGACCCCGGGGCGGTGATCGAGGCGGAGTACTGCGGCGACTGACGACAACGCCGCAGATGGGCGTGCCAGACCCCGCGTCCTCGGCGTGATCCGCCGGACAGACCCTAGCGGGGCAGCACGACGACGTACGCCGCCGGGTCGCGGTCCGCCGACGCCATCAGCGCCGTGCGGACCACCGCCGCCTGCTGCTCCGCCGCGTCCCGCAGCTTGCGCGGGGTGATGTGCACGACCGTGATGCCGAGGCGCTCCAGGTGCTCGCGCTTGCGGGCGTGCTCCTCCCACTCGGCGTCGTCCTCGGGCCGCGCGCCCGGCCGGGGCGCGCGGGTGTCCAGCTCCACGGCCACCGCCTGGTCGGGCCAGTACGCGTCCAGGCCGCCCAGGTGCGGGCCGCCGGGCAGCCGCAGGTCCACGTTCCAGCACGGGTCCGGCAGACCGTACTCGCGGACCATCCGGTACAGCCGCGACTCCGCGAGCGCCCGCCCCTCGGCCAGCAGCGAGTCCACCGCGTCCACCACGTGCGGGCGGTTCAGCAGCTTCGCCGCCGTCAGCTCCCGTACGACGGCCGCCGGTTCGCAGTGGCCGCCGCGCACCGCCTCCGTCAGCAGCCGGCGCACCACGACCGCGTCCTTGAGGCCCGCCACCGCGTCCGCCAGCGCGCGCGGCACCGGGGCCACCGGCAGGCCCGTCACCTGCTCCGGGACCGGCAGCGCGGCGGCCCGCACGATCCGGGCGCAGCCCGTGGACCGCAGCCGGCGCAGACGCGGCACCAGCACGTCGAACGTCTCCTGGTTCGGCAGCGGGGGAGCGGACGTGAAGCCGTGCAGGGTCAGCGCGGCCAGACCGGTGATCATCGCCTCGCCGTAGGGGGAGGCGGGCGGCTCGTCCCGGCCCGGCTGCACGGGCACGCTCACGGTCCGCTCCCGGGCCGCGTACAGCAGCACCGCGTGCAGCCGCTCCTCGCTGGTCGGCGGTCCCGGGTGCAGCAGGACGACACCGGGCAGCAGTTGCTGCCAGGGCCCGCCGGGACGGCACTGTTCCCCGGCCTCCGCGGCGGAGACGCCGTGCGCCCGCAGTTGCGTGTGGGTCAGCACACGGCGTCCGGTGCCGGTGGCGAGGTGGTGCAGGGGGCGCGGGGAGAGGTGGGTGTTCTGGTTCATGACCGGCAATTTCCCGCCTCCGGCCGCCTTCCGAACCCCTGTTACAGGCCCGTCGCCGAACCCGGACAACCCCGCACTAAAGGACACGTGTTCGGATGCCGAAAGCCGCTGGTCCGTTCGGGTGAGGGGGCGGGTTACGGGGGCGAATGCCCGCGTTCGGTAACGGTGGTTGCGCGGAGGGGCTGACATGTCAGCCCCTCCGGCGTTCGAGGAACGGGGTCAGGGGCGGCGCCCCGGGACGGGAGGTCAGCCCGCCGCGGCGTCACACTCCTGGCCCCGCAGGGCACGGGCCAAGTCGTCCCGCGCCTCGAGGACGAGACGCCGCAGCGCAGGCGCCGCGTCCTCGTGGGAGGCGAGCCACGCGTCCGTCGCGTCCAGCGTCTCCCGCGAGTCCTCGTAGGACGGGAACAACCCCCGCACCACGTCCATCGCGATCTGGATCGACCGCTCCGTCCACACCCGCTCGATCACCGCGAAGTACTTCTCCGCGTACGGCGCGAGCAACTCCCGCTGGGACGGCTGGACGAAGCCCGCGATCGTCGCCTCCACCAGCGCGTTGGACAGCGCGTCCGACTCCACGACCTGCGCCCAGCACTGCGCCTTGACCGCCTCCGACGGGCGGGCCGCCAGACAGCGGACGTGGTGACGGCGGCCGGAGGCGGTGTCGTCCCGCGCCAGCTCCTCGTCCAGCCGCTTCTCGTCGGCCAGACCGTGCGCGGCCAGCGGCTCCAGGAACGCCCAGCGCAGCTCCTGGTCCACCTCGAGACCCGGCAGGGTCACCGTGCCGTCCAGCAGCGAGCCCAGCAGCTCGAAGTCGGCGTCGGTGCACGCCACGCGGGCGAAGAACCGCGCCCACGCCAGCTGCTGCTCGCTGCCCTCGCCGGCCGCCCGGAGCTGCTCCGCCGCGCCCTCGGCGAGCCGCCGTCCGGCCTCCTCGCGCCGCTCGGGCGCGGTGTAGTGCACGGCCGCCGACTCCGCCCAGGCGTGCAGCATCTGCAGCACGCCGATGTCGGTCTCCCGGCCCGCGAACCGCAGTACCAGGGCGATGAAGTCCCGGGCCGGCAGCAGCGCGTCGCGCGTCATGTTCCACAGGGCGGACCAGCACAGCGCGCGGGCCAGCGGGTCGGTGAGGTCGCCGAGGGCCTCACGGAGCGTGGCGAGCGAGGTGTCGTCGAAGCGCGTCTTGCAGTACGTCAGGTCGTCGTCGTTGACCAGCACCAGCTCCGGCGCCTGCGCGCCCGCCAGCTCCGCCACGACCGTGCGCGGCCCCTCGACGTCCGTCCCGGCCTGCGCGTACCGCTCGAGGCTGCCCTCGCCGGTGCGTCGGTACAGGCCCACCGCGACCCGGTGCGGGCGCAGTTGAGGGTGTGACTCGGCGGCTTCCTGCACCACGGCCAGCTCGTCCACCGTGCCGTCAGCGCGCAGCAGCACCTGCGGGGTGAGGGAGTTGACCCCGGCCGTCTCCAGCCACGCCCGGGACCAGGTGGCCATGTCCCGCCCGCTGGTCTCCTCCAGCACCGACAGCAGGTCGCCGAGGCGGGTGTTGCCGTAGGCGTGCCGCTTGAAGTAGCGGCGGGCGCCCTCCAGGAACGCGTCCTGGCCGACGTATGCCACCAGCTGCTTGAGCACGGAGGCGCCCTTGGCGTAGGTGATGCCGTCGAAGTTGAGCTTGGCGTCCTGCAGGTCGCGGATGTCGGCGGTGATGGGGTGCGTGGAGGGCAGCTGGTCCGCGCGGTACGCCCACGCCTTGCGGCGGTTGGCGAAGGTGATCCAGCCGTCGGTGAAGCGGGTCGCGCCGACCAGGGAGAACGCGCCCATGAAGTCGGCGAAGGACTCCTTCAGCCACAGGTCGTCCCACCACTCCATGGTGACCAGGTCGCCGAACCACATGTGGGCCATCTCGTGCAGGATCACGTTGGCCCGGCCCTCGTACGAGGCCCGCGTCACCTTGCCGCGGAAGATGAACTCCTCGCGGAAGGTCACCATCCCCGGGTTCTCCATCGCGCCGAGGTTGTACTCGGGCACGAACGCCTGGTCGTACTTCCCGAACGGGTACGGGTAGTCGAAGTGGTCGTGGAAGAAGTCCAGGCCCTGCTTGGTGACCAGGAAGACGTCGTCGGCGTCGAAGTGCGGCGCGAGACCCTTGCGGCACATCGCGCCCAGCGGGATCTCCAGCCGGGTGCCGTCCTCGAAGACCCGCTCGTAGCGGTCGGTCACGTAGTGGTACGGGCCCGCGACCACGCAGGTGATGTACGTCGAGATCGGCTTGGTCTCCGCGAACCGCCAGACGCCGTCGGTCAGTTCGCCCGCGCCGTTGCTCCACACCGTCCAGCCCTCGGGCGCCCGCACCTCGAAGCGGTACGGGGCCTTGAGGTCGGGCTGCTCGAAGTTGGCGAAGACCCGCCGGGCGTCGGCCGGCTCGTACTGGGTGTACAGGTACACCTCGCCGTCCTCGGGGTCGACGAAGCGGTGCATGCCCTCGCCGGTGCGGGAGTAGGCGCACTGCGCGTCCACGACGAGCTCGTTCTCGGCGGCCAGGTCCTCCAGGAGGATGCGGCTGCCGTCGAAGACCTGGCCCGGGTCGAGGTCCCGGCCGTTCAGGGACACCGCAGTCACGCTCGGCGCGATCAGGTCGGCGAAGCTGCTCGCCCCCGGCTCGGCGCAGCGGAACCGCACGGTGGTGACCGAACGGAAGGTGCGCGGTCCTTCGCCCTCGGGCCCGCCCACGGCGGACCGCAGGTCCAGGGACACCTCGTACCCGTCGACGGACAGCAGCGCTGCCCGCTCCCGGGCCTCGTCACGGGTCAGGTTCTCACCGGGCACGGGCGGACTCCTCAGCGTCGTCGACAGGGATGGACAGCACCGATCCTGCCATGCGCCCCTGACGCGGGTCAGCCGGGAATGGCCGGGGCGGGCCACGGCGTTGACGCGAGGGAACACTGCCTTCACGAGGAGCGACATGTCGGACAAGTCTCCCGCCACGCCCGTCGACTTCTGGTTCGACCCGCTGTGCCCCTGGGCCTGGATGACCTCCCGGTGGGTGCTGGAGGTGCAGAAGCAGCGGAACCTGGACGTGCGCTGGCACCTGATGAGTCTCGCCGTCCTCAACGAGGACAAGCTGGACGAGCTGCCCGCCGAGTACCGCGAGATGCTCGAGGTGAAGGCGTGGGGCCCGGTCCGCGTGGTCATCGCCGCGCAGGAGGAGCACGGGCCGCAGGTGCTCGGCGACCTCTACACCGCGCTCGGCACCCGCATCCACAACAAGGGCGAAGGCCCGGGCAAGGAGACGGTCGCGGCGGCGCTGAAGGACGTCGGCCTGCCCGACTCCCTCATGGAGCACTGGGACTCCACCCCGTACGAGCCGCAGCTGCGCGCCTCCCACAAGGAGGGCATCGACAAGGTCGGCCAGGAGGTCGGCACCCCGGTGATCGCGGTCCCCGGCCCCGACGGCGAGGAGATCGCCTTCTTCGGCCCGGTCGTCACCCCCGCCCCGCAGGGCGAGGAGGCCGTCCGCCTCTGGGACGGCACCCTCGCGGTCGCCTCGGTCCCCGGCTTCTACGAGATCAAGCGCACGCGCACGAAGGGGCCGGACTTCAGCAATCTGTGACGGATCAGTCCAGCACGGGAGCCTTGATCGGCTCGGCGAACGGCTTCTTGTTGAATCCCGTGCGCAGGTTGCGGCACTGCTTCCCGGTGTCGGGGTCCAGGACGTTCACGCAGAGCCAGAACTCGCCGACCCCGTTGCGGCCGAGCCGCTTCTTGAGCCAGTCCTCCTCCTTCCTGGTCAGCTGGCGGTGCTGCTGGTCGCTGCCGCAGGTCCAGCAGTAGTCGTTCATCGTCCGCTGTGTCGCCATTGCGCAACGATGACCCGGAATGCCGCATACCGGAAGCCCCCGCGAGCCTGAGCCTCGCGGGGGCTTCTCTGTTTCCGCCTGCCGGGTGAACGCTGAGAAGACGATCCCGGGTCGGACTCTTGTTGCAAGAGACTTGCAACAACACGCTAGCAACAGAAAGGGCTGTCCGGTGAGCCCTGCACACGCGAGGGCCCCCGCGTGTCCTCGCGGGTCGCGGGGGCCCTCGGTGAAGGTGCGGGTCAGCGGCGGGCGCGGGCGCGCTGCCAGGCGTAGCCGACGGCAGCCAGGGCCAGCGTCATCGCGCCCGTCGAGTACAGCTGCACCCGCGTGTCCGGCTCGCGGGCCATGAGGACGAAGACCGTCGCCATGCCGGCCAGGGCCACCCAGGTCAGCCACGGGAACGCCCACATCCGTACGGCCAGCCGCTCCGGCGTCTCGCGCTCCAGGCGGCGGCGCAGCCGCAGCTGGGAGACGGCGATGAAGATCCAGACGACCAGGATCACCGCGCCGATCATGTTCAGCAGCCAGGCGAAGACGTCGTCCGGACGCCAGTAGCTCAGCAGCACGCACAGGAAGCCGAAGACGGAGGACGCCAGCACGGCGACGCGCGGCACCCCGCCCGACACCCGGCCCAGCCACTTCGGGCCCTGGCCGCGTTCCACCAGCGAGTAGCCGATGCGGGAGGCGCCGTAGACGTTGGCGTTCATCGCGGACAGCAGCGCCACCAGCACGACCACGTTCATCAGCTGCCCGGCGCCGGGGATGCCCAGCCGGTCGAGGGCGGCGACGTAGGGGCCGTTCTCCACCACCTGCGGGTCGTCCCAGGGGACGAGGGCGACGATGACCGCCATCGAGCCGACGTAGAAGACGGCGATGCGCCACATCGCGGTGCGCACCGCCCGCGCCACGCCGCGGACCGGGTCCTGCGACTCGGCGGCCGCGATGGTCACGGTCTCCAGGCCGCCGTAGGCGAAGACGGACGCGAGCAGGCCGATGACCAGCCCCTCACCGCCGTTGGGCAGCAGTTCGGTGAGGTTCGAGCCGCCCGGCGAGTCGGTGCCCGGCAGCACGCCGGCCAGCGCCAGCACGCCCAGCACCAGGAACAGGGTGATCGCGCCGACCTTCAGTGCGGCGAACCAGAACTCGAACTCGCCGAAGTTCTTCACCGCGGCGAGGTTGGTGCCGCAGAACACCACCATGAACAGCGCGACCCACGCCCACTCGGGCGTGCCCGGCAGCCAGCCGTGGACGATCTGCGCGGCGCCGATGCCCTCCAGGCCGACCGCGGTGCACAGCAGCACCCAGAACGCCCAGCCGGCGGTGAACCCGGCCCAGGGGCCGATGGCCCGCTCGGCGTGCGAGGAGAAGGACCCGGAGGAGGGATACGCGGCCGACATCTCGCCCAGCATCCGCATCACCAGCATGACCAGCAGGCCGGAGAGGGCGTAGGCGATCACGATGGAGGGGCCCGCGGCGGCGATGCCCGCGCCGGAGCCGACGAACAGTCCGGCGCCGATCACCCCGCCGAGGGCGATCATCGACAGGTGGCGCTGTTTGAGGCCGTGCGAGAGGGAGACGCCGTCGGTGTCGGCGGGCGTCTCGACCGTGGTGAGGGGCATGGGCGCGGCTCGTCCAATGTGGGGGGGAGACGACAAAAACGCCCCCCAGTCTGGGCGGCCGCCCGGAGGTTCCGGCGCGGCCGCCCAGCATGTGGACGGCGCTGAAGCGGAGGGTTACCCTCCGTTCACTGCGGGGTGCCCGTCACGCGGCGGCCGGCACCTTCGCCACGCTCGTGTAGTGCGAGGCGTCCCCCTCGATCGCGTACGACTCCTTGCCGTCGACGCCGGCCGGCACGTCACCGGCGACCGTGACACGGTGCAGGCGGCGCGGCAGACCGTCGTAGTTGTCGATCGCGTAGTGCTGGGTGATGCGGTTGTCGAACAGCACCAGCTGGTTCGGCTCCCAGCGCCAGCGCACCACGTTCTCCGGCCGGGTGACGTACGCCTGGAGCAGGTCCAGCACCTTGCGCGACTCGCTCTTCGACAGTCCCACGATCCGCTGCGCGAACCCGCCGATGAACAGCCCTCGCTCACCGGTGAGCGGATGCACCCGCACCACCGGGTGGACGGTGCGGTACTTCACGGAGGTGAACTGGGCGCGCCGGGCCGCCTCGTCCTCGTCGATCGCCTCCTCCGGGACGGCGTAGTCGTAGTCGTTGGTGTGCTCGGCCCACAGGGTGTCGGCCAGCCGGCGCAGCGGTTCCGGCAGGTCACGGTAGGCGGCGGCCGAGTTCGCGATCAGCGTCTCGCCCCCGTACGGCGGGATCGTGATGCTGCGCAGGGAGGTCGCCTGCGGCGGGTTGAGGACGAAGGTGACGTCCGTGTGCCAGTTGTTCGCGGCCCGCCCGCGCCCGCTGTCGACGGGCAGCACGCTGGGCGCGCCCTCGACGGCCGGCACGGTCGGATGGGCGCCGGTGATCTCGCCGAAGTGCCGCACGAAGGCCTGCTGGCCGGCGTCGTCGAGGTGCACGTCGTCGAAGAGCAGCGTCTTGTGCTCGTTCAGGGCGTCCCGCAGCGCGGTGACGGTGGCGTCGTCCAGCGGCTTGGAGAGGTCGACGCCGGAGACCCGGGCGCCGATGGTCGCGGTGACCTTGGTGATCCGGAGGTCGGACATAGGGGCGTTCCCTTCGGTGGAGGTGTCAGACGAGCGCGGCCGCGGGGGTCGGCTCCGGGGTGCGCGCGGTGACGTGCTGGTTGGCGGGGCGCGGCAGGCCGTAGCGCTCGCGCAGGGTGCGCCGGGGGCCGTACTCGGCGCGGAACAGGCCGCGGGCGCGCAGGATCGGGACGACCTCGTCGACGAAGGTCTCCAGGCCGGACGGCAGCACGGGCGGCATGATGTTGAAACCGTCCGCGGCGCCCTCGGCGAACCACCGGCCGATAATGTCGGCGACCTGCTCGGGCGTGCCGGTGAAGGTGAGATGCCCGCGCCCGCCCCCGAGCCGGGCGATGAGCTGCCGCACGGTGAGCCGCTCGCGCCGGGCCAGCTCCACGATCAGCGTGTAGCGGCTCTTCGCGCCCTCGATCTCGTCCTCCGGGGGCAGGTCGTCGGGCAGCGGGCCGTCCAGGTCGAGCGTGCCCGGGGCGAGACGCAGCAGCTCCTCGAGGCGGCGCACCCCGTGCTCGTGCACGATGTGCTCCTCCAGCGTCTCCTCCAGACGCCGCGCCTCGGCCTCGGTGGAGCCGATGACGGGCACGATGCCGGGCAGCACCTTGATGTGGTCCGGGTCGCGCCCGGCCGCCGCCGTACGGGCCTTGAGGTCGGCGTAGAAGCCCTGCGCGTCGGCGAGGGTCTGCTGGGCGGTGAACACGGCCTCCGCGTACCGCGCCGCGAACGCCTTGCCGTCCTCCGACGACCCGGCCTGCACCAGCAGCGGATAACCCTGCGGGGTGCGCGGCACGTTGAGCGCTCCCTCGACGCGGAAGTGCGTGCCCCGGTGCCGCGGCGGATGGATCCTGGCGTCGTCGGCCCACACCCCGGCCGCCTTGTCGGCGACGATCGTGTCGTCCTCCCAGCTGTCCCACAGCAGCCGGGCGACGTCCAGGAACTCGGCGGCGCGGGCGTACCGTTCGGCGTGCGCGGGCTCCGCGTCCAGACCGAAGTTGCGGGCCGCCTCCGCGCCGGCGGTGGTGACGATGTTCCAGCCGGCCCGGCCCTTGCTGACCACGTCCAGCGAGGCGAACTTCCGGGCCAGGTTGTAGGGCGAGTTGTACGACGTGGACGCCGTCGCGATCAGCCCGATGTGCTCGGTCGCGGTCGCCAGGGCGGTGAGCAGGGTGAGCGGCTCCAGCGCCCCGGCGGGACGCTGCGCCACGGAACTCCACAGCTGGGGGCCGTCGGCGAGGAACAGCGAGTCGAACGTGCCCCGTTCGGCGGTCGTGGCCAGCCGTATGTGGTGGTCCAGGTCGACGTGTGCGTACGGATCGCTCTCGGGCAGCCGCCACGACGCCTCATGGTGACCGGTGTTCATGAGGAAGGCGTTCAGATGGAGCTGTCTGGGCATGCGGGATCCCTTCTCGGTACGGGGGACGGGGAGCGGGGAAGGGAAGCGGGGCGCGTCAGGCGCGGTGCGGGCGGGGCACCCTCACGGGGCGTCGTCGGAGACGCCGAGCGCCTTCAGCAGCCGGGTGCGGTACTCGCCGTGGGCGTGCGGGCCGTCGCGGTCGACCGTCAGGTCGAGCCCGATCCGGCCGTCCTCCAGCACCAGCACCCGGTCCGCGAGGGCGATCGCCTCGTCCACGTCGTGCGTGACCAGCAGCACCGACGGCCGGTGCCGCTCCCACAGCTGCCGCAGCAGCGCGTGCATCTTGATCCGGGTCAGCGCGTCCAGCGCCCCGAACGGCTCGTCGGCGAGCAGCAGTTCGGGCTCCCGTACCAAGGACCTGGCGAGGGCGGCCCGCTGCTGCTCGCCGCCCGACAGCTCGCTCGGCCAGGCGCGTTCCCGCCCGCCGAGACCGACCTCGGCGAGCGCGGCCCGGCCGCGTTCCCCGGCGTCCTTGCCGTCCAGGCCCAGCAGCACGTTGGGCAGAATGCGGCGCCAGGGCAGCAGCCGGGAGTCCTGGAAGACCACCGACACCCGCTCGGGCGCGGTCAGGGTGCCGCTGCCGGCCACCCCGTGGTCGATGCCCGCGATCGCCCGCAGCAGGGTGCTCTTGCCGGAGCCGCTGTGCCCGAGCAGCGCGGTGAACTGCCCCGCCGGCAGGTCCAGGTCGAGGCCGTCGAGGACCGTGCGCCCCTCGAAGGCCCGGGTCAGGCCGCGCAGCCGTACGGCCGGCCGGGTCAGCTGCTCAGTGTGCGGCGCCATGACAGCACCCTCCGTTCGATCGTGCGGACGGCGGTGTCGGAGACCAGGCCGAAGAGGCCGTAGACGACGAGACCGACGAGGATGACGTCCGTCTGGCCGTAGTTCTGCGCCTGGAACATCATGTAGCCGAGTCCGCTGGTGGCGTTGATCTGCTCGAGGACGACCAGGCCCAGCCAGGACCCGGTGACGCCGAGCCGCAGCCCGACGAAGAAACCGGGCAGCGCGCCCGGCACGACGACCTGCCGGACGAAGGCGGACCGGGACAGGCCCTGCACCTCCGCGAGCTCCACGAACCGGTGGTCGATGCCCGACAGCGCGGCGTGGGTGTTCAGGTAGATCGGGATGTAGACGACGATGGCGATGATCGCGATCTTGAAGGTCTCGCCGATGCCCAGCCAGAGGATGAACAACGGGATCAGACCGAGCGTGGGCACCGCGCGGTTGAGCTGCACGCTGCCGTCGATCAGCGCCTCGCCGACCCGGCTGAGCCCGGCGGCCAGGGCGAGCACGATGCCCGCGGTCAGGCCGATCGCGAACCCGGCCCCGGCGCGCTGCAGCGAGGTGAGGACGTCGTCGGTCAGGGTGCCCTCGGTCCACAGCCGGACCCCGGTCTCCACCACGGTCCAGGGCGCGGGGATCGCGCCCGGGTCCAGCCGTCCGGCGGCGGAGGCGGCGGCCCACAGCGCCAGCACCAGCAGCGGGCCGGTGATCCGGGTGGCGGGCAGCCGTTTCCCGGGCGACAGCCGCCGTCGCCGCTCGACCTGATGCTCCTCCTCGGCGGCGGGCGGGGCGGGAGCGGCCGTTGTCGCTGCTGTGGTCGTGGTCGTGGTCACGGCGGTCACCTCCGGTACTCCGCGGGCACGGCGCGCGCGGCGAGCGACTCGAAGCGACGGTCGAAGAGCACGCCGACGTCGAACTTCTTCACGTAGCCGCCCTCCGCGAGCAGATCGGCGGTCTCCTGCTCCCACGCGATGGCCTCGCCCCAACGGGGCGGGAAGTACGGCTTGTTGGCGAGAGCCGTGATGGCCTCGGCCTGCGCGAGCGTGAGGTTCTGCGTCTTGACGAAGTACTCCCGGTTCCATACGTCCGGGTGCTCGTACTGCCACACCGCGCCCTTGGCCCAGTACGGGATGTACGCGGCCACCGCGGCGGCCTTGTCCCGGTCGGCGAGCACCTCCGCCGGCGCCCACAGCAGGTTGAGCAGGTCCACCACGTCGGTGGGGATGGTGCGGGCGCCCTTCGATCCGTACTGCTTGAGGTAGGACGGGGCCTGGCTGATGCCGAGCGGTGCGATGTCCACCTGCCCGGACTGCAGGGCGGTGAGGAACTGGTTGCTGGTCAGCGGGACCAGCTCCGCGTCGTCGTAGTCCAGGCCGGCCTCCTTGAGGGCGCGCAGCAGCACCACGCCCTGTGCCTGGCCCTGCGAGAACGCCAGCCGCCTGCCCTTGAAGCCGGCGACCGTGCGGATGTCGCTGCCGGGCTTCGTGGCGAACAGGTAGTTGGGCTTGCGGGTGACGTTGATGGCGACGATCCGCGCGTCGAAGCCCTGGTAGAAGGCCTGGATAGGCGGGATCCCCGCGTTGTTGGCGAGGTCCAGGGACTTGGCGCGGAAGGCGTTGATGACGTCCGGTCCTGCCCCGATGTTCAGCCACTCCGCCACCTCGAACGGCAGGTCGTCGAGGCCGGCGAGCTTCAGCTGGATCTGCTGGAAGTTCTCGTACGAGGAGATCTTCAGCCGGGTGCCGGGCGGGACCTTCCCGGCCAGCGGGGCCTTCAGCGCGGCCTCGTCGGCCGCCGCCCCGGCCTCGGCGCAGCCGCTCAGTCCGGCAGCGGCGGCGGTGACGCCGAGCAGGGAGGTGAGGAAGAGACGCCGGTCGAGGCCGGCCACCGGTGGTGCGGGCATGAGGGAACTCCCGGGACGGGGGAAACGCACAGGGGTGTGCGCGGGGACGGAAAGGCACACTGAATTGCCGGGCGGGAAAGACGGGAAAAGCCCGGAAGGAAAAGCACGCGAGAAAGAGGGGACGCTGCGGACGATCGCGCGTCAACGTGTCAGCAACAGAGGGTGCGACAGCTCATGACCAGCATGTTCCTTGCCCCTGAAGGGGACTGTCAATATTCCGAGTTTCTGAATTAAATACGCTCTGGTGACACGCTCAGCGGATCCCGGTAGAGCACGTCCAGAGCGACCGCCCCGCCCGCGACGGCCAGCACGGATTCCGGGAAACTCGTCGGTGTCACCGTCTCCGCGCGCGCCGGGTCCAGTTCGCCGCGCAGCGCCGCGAGACAGTCGGGGCGGTGGATGACGCCGATCTCGGTGACGATGACGCTCTCCGGGTTGAGGACGTCCGTCAGCAGACCCACCGCGCGCCCCACCATCCGGGCCCGCTCCCGCAGCAGCCGCGCCGCCACAGGGTGCCCGGCCGCCGCCGCGTCGACCACGTGCAGCGGGTTGCGCCCGTCGCAGACGCCCGCCTCACGGGCCCGCCGGCACAGGGTGCGCTCGCTCAACTCGGCCTGGAGGCAGCCGGTCCGGCCGCACGGGCAGGCCTCGGTGCCGCCCGCCAGCGGGAGATGGGCGATCGCGCCCGCCTGGGAGCGCGGCCCGTGGTGCACCTGGTCATGGGTGGCGAAGGCCGCGTCGACGATGTTCCCGGCGAACAGGTGCAGCGCGCTCCCGCCGCCCCGCGCGGCCCGGCCGAACAGCCGCTCCGCGTCCGCCAACGCCCGCGCGTGCCCGTCCACATGGACCGGCAGCCCGGTACGGGCGCGCAGCACCTCACGCGCCGGGACCTCCCGCCAGCCCAGCAGCGGATGGTCGACGACCGTGCCGGCCGCACGGTCGACCCAGCCGCCGGCCGCGAAACCGACGCCGAGCGGCCGCCGTTCCCGCTCCTGCTCCAGCAGCCCGGCCAGACCGTCCGCGGCCCGCTCCAGCACCCGCACCGGCTCGGTGTCCGGGTGCGGCAGCCGCCGTTCGGCCACCACCCGGCCGCGCAGGTCCAGCAGCGCCACCGTCGTGTACGGCACCGCCACATGGACCCCGCCGACCACCAGCCGCGACCCGTCCACGTCGAGGGGCAGGTGCGGACGTCCGACCCCGCCCGAGCGGCGCGGCGCCGTGGCCTCACGGAGCAGGCCGAGTTCCGTCAGCCGGGCGCAGTGGTCGGTCACGGAGGCCGGCGACAGACCGGTGAGCCGCGCGATCGTGCTGCGCGCCACCGGACCGCGCTCCAGCACGCACCGCAGCACGGTGCGGGCGCTGGTGCGCCGCCGGTCGGGGTCGGCGGCACGCGCCGGGCGGGCAGGGAGGTGGGGCGGGGGTGCCACGGTACGAAGCATGGGGAACTTCCTCGGGAACGGGTCCGACACTGCGCCGTCGTACGGGAGTCGAGGCGCGCCGGATCCGCTCCGTCCGCCTCGTCAGAGGAGACGACAGGCAGTGGCGCCCACGCGTCGCAGATCGACGTGGCGACGCGAGGTGAAGTTCCGGGACTGGGCGACCATGGCCCGAAGCTAGCAAACGGTCACGCCCGCTGCCCAGACCGTGACCGACGGGCGAGACGGCACGCCCGCGCACGCCGGCCCGCGTTGGTGGATCCCTACAGCCGCTCCTACGCCCCTCCGTGTCGGCGACACCACGTCACCTCAGTGACCCGTGTCACCTCGGGTGAGGTGTGACCCCCGCTCTTTGTCCGGAGCCCACCAACTCCCTGATCGAGCCTTTGTCGAGCGCTGCTGGTGATCGGCACGGGGGCGCCGGTATAGCGTCGCCGTGTTCCCACTTGCCCTCATCCCCGGGGAGTCCCCATGAGCACCGCCACCGTCACCTCCGCCCGGCCCGGACAGGTCCTCGCCGACCTCGTCCCCGCCTCCCGTGTCCGGGACGCGGCCCTCGTGCTCGGCGGCGCCGCGCTCACCGGTCTCGCCGCCCAGATCGCGGTGCCCGTCCCCGGTTCCCCGGTGCCGGTGACCGGCCAGACCTTCGCGGCGCTCCTCGTCGGCACCACCCTCGGCGCCCGCCGCGGCTTCGCCTCGCTCGCGGTGTACGCGCTGGCGGGCATGGCGGGCGTGCCGTGGTTCGCGGAGGGCACGTCCGGCATCGGCATGCCGTCGTTCGGCTACATCCTCGGCATGCTGCTGGCGTCCGTCGTCGTGGGCGCGCTCGCCCGCCGTGGCGCCGACCGCTCCGCCTGGCGCACGGCCGGCACGATGCTGCTCGGCTCGGCGATCATCTACGCCGTCGGCGTGCCGTACCTGGCCCTGGCCACCGGGATGTCCGCCTCCGCCGCGATCGCGGCCGGCCTGACCCCGTTCCTCATCGGTGACGCGCTGAAGGCCGCGCTCGCGATGGGCCTGCTGCCCACCGCCTGGAAGCTCGTCGACAAGCGCTGACGGCTTCACCGCATACGCCGAAGGGCTCGGCGGGCGCTGATCACAGCGCTCGCCGAGCCCTTCACCTGTGTCCGGGGCGGTTCAGCCCACGCCCACCTCGTCCCGCTCCGGGGCAGCGGCGGCGGCCCGCCGGTGCCGGACCAGGGCGATCGCCAGCACCACGGCCGCGACCAGCAGCGTCAGCAGCACCGTGGACCGGCCGTCGTGCTCGGTGTCGGTGAGCATGTAGACCAGCACGAAGGCGATGAACCCGATGCTCAGCCAGGTCAGGTACGGGTACAGCCACATCCGCACGACCAGCTTGTCCGGCGCCTCCGCCTGGATGATCTTCCGCATCCGCAGCTGCGAGAAGCAGATCACCAGCCACACCAGCAGCGCGACCGCGCCGGAGGAGTTGACCAGGAAGAGGAAGACGGAGTCGGGGAACTTGTAGTTGAAGAACACCGCGACGAAGCCGAACACGACCGACACGAGGATCGCGGCCCGCGGCACACCCCGGCCCGTGGTCCGGGCGAACGCCTTCGGCGCGTCCCCGCGCTCACCGAGCGAGAAGGCCATCCTGGAGGCCGTGTACAGCCCGGAGTTGAGGCAGGACAGCACCGACGTCAGCACGATGAAGTTCATGATCTGACCCGCGTGCGCGATGCCGAGCGAGTCCAGCGCGGCGACGTACGAGCCGTCCTCGGCGATGGCCTTGCTGTCCCAGGGGAGCAGACAGACCACGACGAGGATCGAGCCGAGGTAGAAGACGCCGATCCGCCAGATGATGCTGTTGGTGGCCTTGGTGACGGCCCGCTGCGGGTCCTCCGACTCGCCGGCCGCCAGGGTGGCGATCTCGCTGCCCATGAAGGAGAACACCACGAGCAGGATGCCGGTGAGGACGGCCCCCGCCCCGTTCGGCAGGAATCCGCCGTGGCCGGTCAGGTTGGACAGGCCCGCCTGCTCGCTGTCGACGCCGGGCAGCAGGCCGAACACGGCCAGCCCGCCGACGACGATGAACGCGCCGATGGCGACGACCTTGATACCGGCGAACCAGAACTCGAACTCGCCGTAGGAGCCGACCGACGCGAGGTTCGTCGCGGTCAGCACCAGCATCACGATGAGCGCCCAACCCCACTGGGGCACGGCGGGTATCCACCCTTCGAGGATGGCGGCGCCCGCGGTGGCCTCCACGGCGAGCACCACGACCCAGAAGAACCAGTAGAGCCAGCCGATGGTGAATCCGGCCCAGGGTCCGAGGGCGCGGTCGGCGTGCGCGGAGAACGACCCGGAGGTCGGGTTGGCCGCGGACATCTCGCCGAGCATCCGCATCACCAGCACCACGAGCGTGCCGACGAGCGCGTACGACAGGAGGATGCCGGGGCCGGTGGTGGCGATGCCGGTGCTGGAACCGACGAAGAGTCCGGCGCCGATGACACCGCCGATGGCGATCATCGACAGGTGCCGGTTCTTGAGACCGGCCTGGAGCCCGGAGCCCGTGGGCGGGCCTCCGGGGCCCTCGGGGCCGTTACCGGCCTCGGTGAGGGTCGGCTGCGAAGTCATGTGGGGGTCTTCCTTTGCGCCGGTTGAGCGGTACCCGTACGAGCGGTGCACGAGCTGAACCAGTGAAACGGAGGCCTACTTTCACAGGAACCTTTGATTTCCAATCTTTACCCGAGCTTTTCCTGAGGTCCTGTGGATTGGCTCACACCTTTCACACCGCCCACCCCGCGCCGCTTCCCCGGAAGGGCCGTGTCACACTCGACGCATGCGCGTGTATCTCGGCTCCGACCATGCGGGCTACGAACTGAAGAACCACCTCGTCGAATGGCTCAAGGAGGCGGGGCACGAACCCGTCGACTGCGGCCCGCACATCTACGACGCCCAGGACGACTACCCGCCGTTCTGCCTCCGCGCCGCGGAGCGGACCGCCGCGGACCCCGGCTCCCTCGGCGTCGTGATCGGCGGCTCCGGCAACGGCGAGCAGATCGCCGCCAACAAGGTCGAGGGCGTACGGGCCGCCCTGGCGTGGAGCGAGCAGACCGCCGCGCTGGGCCGCGAGCACAACGACGCCAACGTGGTCGCCGTCGGCGCGCGCATGCACAGCCAGGAGGAGGCGACGAAGTTCGTCGAGATCTTCCTCAACACCCCGTTCTCGGGTGACGAGCGCCACATCCGCCGGATCGACATGCTCTCCGCCTACGAGACCTCCGGCGACCTCCCGCCGATCCCGGCGCACCACCCGCAGCAGTAACGGCCGTACGCGGCCACCGGACACAGACAGCGGAGCGAGCGAGGGGGACCGTGCCCGAGGGACACACCATCCACCGGCTGGCCGAGGACTACGCCCAGGCCTTCCGGGCGGACCCCTCCCTGCGCGTCACCAGCCCCCAGGGCAAGTTCAGCGACGCCGCGGCCCTCCTCGACCGCACCCCGCTGCGCACCACCGACGCCCACGGCAAGCACCTCTTCCTGGGCTTCGGCGACCGGGGCCGGCCGGAGTGGGTGCACATCCACCTCGGCCTTTTCGGCAAGGTCACCTTCGGACCCGCCCCGGCGCCGCCGCCCACGGACACCGTGCGGCTGCGCCTGACCGGCTCCACCGCGTACGTCGATCTGCGCGGCCCCACCACCTGCGCCCTGATCACGGAGCCCGAGAAGCGGGCGGTACACGACCGGCTCGGCCCGGACCCGCTCCGGCCCGACGCCGACCCCGAGCGCGCCTGGCGCAGGATCAGCCGCAGCCGTACGACCGTCGCGGCGCTGCTCATGGACCAGAAGGTCGTCGCGGGCGTCGGCAACGTCTACCGGGCCGAGGTGCTGTTCCGGCACGGCATCGACCCCTACCGGGCCGGCAAGGACCTCACCCGCGCCGAGTGGGACGCGATCTGGGACGACCTGGTCGCGCTGATGCGCGAGGGCGTCCGGAACAACCGCATCGACACCGTTCGCCCCGAACACACCCCCGAGGCCATGGGCCGCCCGCCGCGCGTCGACGACCACGGCGGCGAGGTGTACGTCTACCGCCGGGCGAACCTGCCCTGCCACATCTGCGGCGGCGAGATCCGCACCGCCGGTCTCGCCGCCCGCAACCTCTTCTGGTGCCCGGGCTGCCAGCGGGCCTGACCTCGGACGCGCGGAGACGGGCCCTTGCGGCACGCCGCCCGTCAGAAGCCGTGCGGCAGCCACGGCGCCGGGTCGCTGCCGAACGCCACGGACGCCTCGGCCAGCGCCCCGCCCCGCAGTTCCCGCACCCGCCCGGCCGCCGCCAGCGCGGTCAGGCTGACCCCGCCCAGATAGGCGGCGCCCAACTCCCGCACCGACAGGGCGAGGTCGGCCGCGTCCCGGGTGGGCTCGCACACGGCCCCCTTGGCGTCCCCGCTCAGCCGCCAGCGCCCGGTGTTCCACGGGCAGAAGGCGTCCTCCACCTCCAGCACCACGTCCACCGGCGTCCGGTACGTCCGCGCCGCGAGCGCCGCACCCACCTCCACCGGACGCAGATACAGCGCGTCCCGCAGCGCCGGGCGGCAGCGCCGCACGTCCCGCACCAGGTACTGCCAGGAGTCGTCCACCGGCCGCCCCCGCACCCGCAGCGACGACGTCAGGTCCAGGTCGAACAGGAACCGCCACAGCGCCGCGGCCGCCGCCGGGTCCAGCGCGTCCAGGGCGCTCAGCACCACCTCGCCGTCAGGCCCGCCAGGACCCCAGTGCGGCTTCACCCGGAACCGCGCGTACCCGACCGTCGCGCCGTCGCGCTCGGCGACCACGCACTGCAGCGGCGACGCCCCGCCCCGCTCGCTCTCCGGGTCCAGCACCCCCACCTTCTCCCAGCCGGGCCGCCGCGCCGGCATGCCGGGACGCCCCGGCACCAGCTGTGCGTAGACCGCCTCGCACACGTCCAGCGCCTCCACCGGGTCCGCGTACCGCAGCCGTACGTCGTCCGTACCGTCCGGCACCGTCAGACCGGCGCGGACGGTGTCGATCTCCGCGTCCAGCTGGAAGGTGGCCGCTCCGTAGCCGAACCGGCCGTAGATCGCCGGCTCCGACGCCGTCAGCACCGCCAGCGGCTCGCCCCAGCTACGGATGTCGTCCAGCTGCCGGCGCATCATGGCGGTCAGCAGCCCGCGCCGCCGGTGGGTGGCGGCCACGCTCACCATCGTCACGCCCGCCGTCGGCACCGACGCCCCGCCGGGCACCGTCAGCCGGAAGGAGAAGGCGCCCCCGGAGGCCACGCACCGGTCACCGTCCCAGGCGGCCAGGAAACGGCCGAACTCGGTGATGGAGCGCCACAGTTGACGTTCCTCGTCGGCCTCCGGCAGCCCGCCGAAGGCGCGCAGCAGGTTCCCGTACGCGCTGTCCCACTCGTCGGGTCGCAGGCTGCGCAGTTCGGGCTCCGGGCCCGTCCGATCGTCGACCATGGGGCCATGCCTACCAGGCCCCCGGAACCGGGGCGAGGCAATTTCCGCCGCCCGGACCCGGAACGGCCCCGGGTGAAGTTCACTGTGAGTCCGGTCCCCGTCAGGGGGGACAAGCTGGACCTCCCGTGCCAAGCGGCCGGTTGGATGGATAGGGTCCCGAACTGATGGCAGCAGGACGAGAGCGGCGCGCGGCGGCCGAGACGTTCACGGCCCGGTTGAAGAAGCAGTGGCACCGGGCCCGCGTCGGCGTGCGCCGGGCCGCCGTCGACTACTTCCGCGGCGACGGCTCGGACTGGATCGCGCTCGTCGGACTGCTCCTCACCGTCCCGCTGATCGCCGCCGGCACCCTCGCCAATTCCGTGTGGTGCTCGCCGGCCGCCTTGTGCATCCCGATCGTCGCGGGCGGCCTCCTGCTGCGCCCGGCCAGCCTGCTCGGGCTGTACGCGGCGGCGGCCACCGCGCTGATCGTGGAGGCCGTGCAACTCGGCCCGTACACCGAGGGCGTGGCCCGCGTCACACCCGGCGTGGTCCTGGTCGTCGCGGCCTGCGGCTTCTTCGGGCTGCTCGTCGCCCAGTTCCGCAGCAGGGTCGGCGTGCCCTGGCGGCGCGGCGGCACCATGCTGTTCGACCTGCGCGAGCGCATCCGCGTGCAGAGCAAGCTGCCCAAGCTGCCGACGGGCTGGCACCGGGAGATGGCGCTGCGTCCCGCGGGCGGCCAGTCCTTCTCCGGCGACTTCGTGGTGGCCGCCCGCACCAACGGCGGGCGCACCCTGGAGGTCGTCCTCACCGACGTCTCCGGCAAGGGCATGGACGCCGGCTCGCGCGCCCTGCTGCTGTCCGGCGCCTTCGGCGGGCTGCTCGGCAGCCTGCCCCCGCACGACTTCCTGCCCGCCGCCAACGGCTATCTGCTGCGCCAGGACTGGGACGAGGGCTTCGCCACCTCCATCCACCTGGTCCTCGACCTGGACTCCGGCGATTACGAGCTCTACTCAGCCGGACACCCGCCGGGCCTCCAGCTCAGCGCGGGCAGCGGCCGCTGGGAGGAGAAGGCCGCCGACGGGCCCCTCCTCGGCGTCTACGACGGCGCCCAGTTCGACCCGGTGAAGGGCTCGCTGCGCCCCGGCGACGTGCTGATGCTGTTCACCGACGGCCTGGTGGAGACCTCCGACCGGGACATGGTCGAGGGCATCGACCGGCTCACCGGCGAGGCCGACCGCTATGTCGCGGGCGGCTTCCACGGCGCCGCCTGGCACCTCATCGAGGCCGTCGCCAAGGACGTCAACGACGACCGGGCGCTGCTGCTGATCTGCCGCGAGGGCCCCACGGCGGCGGCGGTCCGCTGAGCCGCGCCGGGCACACTGGTCGCGTGAACCGGACACCGCTCATGGACCTGGCCGAGATCGAGGCCACCGCCCGCGCCGCGCACGCCGGCCAGACCGACAAGGCCGGACGCCCCTACGCCGAGCACCTGCACGCGGTCGCCGAGGGCGTACGGCTGCGGGGCGGCGACGACGAGCAGATCGCGGCGGCCTGGCTGCACGACGCCGTGGAGGACGACCGGCTGAGCCCCGCGTGGCTGGAGGGGGCGGCGCTCACCCGGCGCACCAAGGACATCGTGCTCGCCGTGACCAAGCGGCCCGGCGAACCCCCGGAGGCGTACGCGGCCCGCATCCTGGCCACTCCGGGCGCCCTGCTGGTGAAGGAGGCGGACCTGGCGCACAACGCCGACCCGGCCCGCCTCGCCGTCCTCGACGACGCCACCCGCGCCCGCCTGACCGCCAAGTACGCGCGGATGCGCGCGCTTCTGGGCCTGGACGCAGGCCGTTAGACGGAGACCTTCTCGCCCGGCGCCCGCACCTCGGCGGGACGGGGCTGCTCGCGGATCCGGGCCTCCTCGCCCGCGTCCTTCCGGAACGCCCACTCCATGCGCGGCTCCACCACGCAGCGCAGCGCCCGCTGCACCGGCCGGGTGCACAGCAGCGTCACCGCGGCGGCCGCGAAGACGGTGAGCCCCAGGACACCGAGCGGCTCGTGCAGCGCGGGCTGGTCGTAGAAGTCCGTGTAGTTGCCCGCCCGCACCAGGAAGGCGTGCAGCAGATAGCCGTAGATGGTGCCCGCGCCGAGGGAGGTGAACCACATGCGGCGGCGCGGCACCCAGGCGAAGAAGCAGACGGTCATCACCAGCGAGCACCCGAGCGTGGCCCACACCGTGACCGGGCCGGTCCACCAGGGCGTGCCCAACTCCTGGGCTGCGTCGCTGTGGTAGAGCCAGCCGAGCCGCATGTACGGCATCGTCGCCCAGGCCGTGACCACCGCCGCGAGGAACACCGGCACCGACGCCAGGCGTACCGAGCGGCGCTTGACCATCCGGAAGTGCTCGGGGCGCAGGGTCAGGCCCAGTACGAAGAAGGGGAGGAACTGCAGCACCCGCTGCAGCTCCAGGTCGTCGCCGATCTGCGGGGACACCGAGCCGAGCGCGGCGAGCACCAGCGACACCGGGACCGGGTGCTTGACGGCCTTCCACACCGGTGTGGTCAGCCGCCACACGAACAGGGCGCAGAGGAACCACAGGTGGTAGGTGGGGTCCAGCAGCGTGATGCCGTGCCCCGGCTCGTCGTTGCCGTAGCGCTGGAAGAGGGAGTACGCGGTCTCGAAGACGACGTAGGGGACGACGACCCCGGTGACCAGGCGCCGCACATGCTTGGGGCGCAGGTCGAAGCTGCGGGAGAAGTAGCCGGAGATGAGGATGAACGCCGGCATGTGGAAGGTGTAGACGACCCGGTACGCGGTCTCGACCGCCCCGTCGTCCAGGAGCTGCCCCCAGGCGTGGCCGACGGCCACCAGCACGATCGCCAGGTACTTGGCGTTGTCGAAGAACGCGTCGCGCTGTCTGCCCCCCGGGCCTCCCGGGGCTCCCTGGGCGGGCCGGGAGCCCTCCGGGACCCTGGTGCGCGGGGTCGGCACTCCGTCCGCGGGCGTCTGCACCGGAGGGAGCGGCGTCCTGCTGTTGCCGTACGGTCGCTGCGAGTTCGTCACTGGCCCTCCCGGCGGTGGAACGGGGAGGCGATCGGGGAGCTCGCTGCGCTTGCGGGGGACGAGGCAGCGTGGAACATCTCAGGCACCCTAGCGTCGTCTTCGGGAATCCGTAAAACGCCCGATGTCATTCCTGGTTATCGCCTTCGAGTACCCCGGAATCGCCAATGCGCGCATGCTGTGGGCGTGATGGGCAACACAAGTGAAGAGATGCCGTGTTGTCGTCGTGTCGCCCCTCACACCGGCCGTTCTTGTCAGGATTGTTCCGGATCAATCCGGTCATGGGGGCGGGTGACGACTGGCGGTGACATGTCCCCTTGTCGGGGTGGAATACGGGTTATTCGAATCGCCTGCGAACACCGTGTGAGGGTGCGGAGAAGGTGGCGTCCGCAAGTCCTGCGTAAGCACCGGAAGGCCGCCCCGTTACCCGTGCGGGTGTTCTCTCGAATTACCGTGCGACAAACAGGTATTGCCTCTCCGGGTCCGGTACGGCGGTCACGGCGGCGGGATCTTGGCGTGGACGATGTGTCAGCGGCCGGTTAGGGCGGGCGTGTTGGTGGCACGATGGTTCTGGCGGGGTGCGCGGGGATGCGTCGCCCGGGCCGGCGAAGCCGAACCGACCAAGGGTGTGATCAGTTGTGGCCATTTCACTGTCAGTGGTGCTGCTGTTGGCGATCATCCTGGTGGTGCTGCTGAGAGGTGGCTCCATCAAGGCCGGGCCGGCGATCGTCGCCGTCCTCTTCGGCTTCTTCCTCGCCTCGACGGGCATGGCCGACGACATCCAGCGCTTCCTGGACTCGATAGCCGACATGATCAACTCCATCAGCTTCTGACCCCGCCCGTCGACATGCCTCGGGGCCGGCCCGGAGACCTCCGGGCCGGCCCCGAGGCATGTCGGTGAATCGAACCTATGATTGCCGCACACAGTCGGCTGCGGAGGGGGAGCGGGACGTGAGTCAGGAGCGGGACCGGCGCATGCGGCGCGCGAGGCTGCTCGGCGCGGTCGGCACGGCGGTACCGGTGACCGTGGCGCTGGTGTTCGGCCTGAGGGTCGAGGGCGGCCTGCCGTGGTGGGCGGTAGCGGTCTGCGCCGTGCCGGCGGCCGCGTTCGCCGGATGGTCGGGGGCCGGTATCGGCGGCATCCGCGGCTCGCGGGACGAGGTCCTGGAACCGGGGGAGAGGGTGGTGGGTGTCTACACCGTCAAGCCCCCGTACCGGGAACACCTCCCGCCCGACGCGCACGAGGGTCCGCAGTACGCGCTGCGTGTGACCACGCGCAGCCTGGAGATGTGGGAGCGCGGCGTGCTGCTGTGGCGCCACCCGCTGACGGATCTGCGCCTGCTCACCGAGGGACCGCGGCTGCGGGTCCACCACCACGACGGGCGGGAGGCCGGGACGATGATCCTGGAGCCGTCGTACGCGGCGCAGGAGGTACGGCTCGCCGCCAGGCGGTGCGGGGCCGCCTGAGGCCCGGCCCGGAGGTACGACGAAGGCCCAGGGAGCGGGTGCACACCCTCTCACCTGGGCCTTCGGCCGTTCAGAGCGGGCGACGGGAATCGAACCCGCGTAGCCAGTTTGGAAGACTGGGGCTCTACCATTGAGCTACGCCCGCACGGTGCGCGCCGCGCGTCCGTGACCGCGGCACCGACAGGCATCGTAGCGGGTCGTACGCCCTCGCCGCACACCCCGTGTCCGGCCGGTCGCCGGGCGCCGCCCCGGGGGCCGTAAAGGCGGCGGACCTTTCGCCCGCGTGCATGTACCCTACGGATCGCACCAGACGGGGTGTGGCGCAGCTTGGTAGCGCGTCCGCTTTGGGAGCGGAAGGCCGTGGGTTCAAATCCCGCCACCCCGACCAGCCACCTGCTCACCATCGGTGATCGCCTTTTGGGTGCCGCAGCCGCTGCCGTTACTATGCAAGCTGCACGCCCGTGTGTCTCTGAAAGTCCTCCGGGCGGCGAATCGGCCGGACCGCTCTGGTCCCGGCAGAACCCGAGAAGTCAGCCACAAGGAGACCGAACCGTGAAGAGCGCCGTGGAGACCCTGAACCCGACCCGGGTTCGGCTCACTGTCGAGGTGCCCTTCGAGGAGCTCAAGGACAGCCTCGACGCGGCGTACAAGAAGATCAACCAGCAGGTCACGGTGAAGGGCTTCCGTAAGGGCAAGGTCCCGGCCCGGGTCATCGACCAGCGCTTCGGCCGTGGTGCGGTCCTGGAGGAGGCGGTCAACGACGCCCTCCCGAAGTTCTACACCGACGCCGTGAACGAGGCCGAGCTGAGCCCCTTGGGCCAGCCCGAGGTCGACATCACGGAGCTGAAGGACGGCGAGACGCTCAACTTCACCGCCGAGGTCGACATCCGCCCGGCCATCGAGATCCCGGACTACTCCGGCATCGAGGTCGAGGTGGACGCCGTCGAGGTCACCGACGAGGACGTGGAGAAGTCGGTGGAGCAGCTCCGTGAGCGCTTCGCCTCCACGACCCCGGTCGAGCGGGCCGCCGAGGACGGCGACGTGGTCACCATCGACCTGGAGGCCAAGGTCGACGGAGAGGTCCTCGAGGACGGCGTCGCCAGCGGCGTCTCCTACACGATCGGCTCCGGTGAGCTGCTGGACGGTATCGACGACGCCGTGAAGGGCCTGGAGGCCGGTGGCGAGGCCACCTTCACCTCCGAGCTGAAGGGCGGCTCGGCGGCCGGCAAGGAGGCCGAGGTCACCGTCAAGGTCACCCAGGTCGCCAAGCGTGAGCTGCCCGAGCTGGACGACGAGTTCGCCCAGCTCGCCTCCGAGTTCGACACCCTCGAGGAGCTGAAGGCGGACAGCCGCAAGCGCCTCGAGAACATGAAGCAGTACGACCAGGCCACGCAGGCCCAGGAGCGCGTCCTGGACAAGCTGCTCGAGCTGGTCGAGGTGCCCGTCCCCGAGAAGCTGCTCGAGGACGAGATCAACACCCGTAAGCACAACCTCGAGCACCACCAGCTGGGCCAGATGGGCCTGGACCTCGCGAAGTACCTGGAGATCCAGGGCAAGACCGAGGAGGAGTTCGAGAACGAGACCCGCGAGGCCGCGATCAAGGGCATCAAGACCCAGTTCGTGCTCGACGAGCTCGTGAAGCAGGAGAAGCTCAACGTCAACCAGGAGGAGCTCACCGAGCACCTCATGCGGCGTGCGGCCTCCTCCGGCATGTCCCCCGACCAGTTCGCGCAGGCGGTCGTCGAGCAGGGCCAGGTCCCGCTGCTCGTCGGCGAGGTCGCCCGCGGCAAGGCGCTGGCCGTCGTGGTCGAGAAGGCCACGGTCAAGGACACCAACGGCGAGATCGTCGACCTCGAGGACGAGGAGGACGAGGCCGCCGAGGCCGAGACCTCCGAGGCCTCCGCCGAGGAGAAGACCGAGGAGAAGACCGAGGGCTGAGCCCCGGCAAGGTGAACATCGAGAAGGCCCCGGGGCGACGAGCCCCGGGGCCTTCTCGCCACCGGGGGACGGGGAACACCCCCAGGGGCGCGGGGAACCGCGTGAGCGACCACGACGGACCCGCACCCGACTACGCCCCCGGCGAACACTCCCATCTCCGGGATTCCCCGAAGGGACCCGCGCGTTAGGGTCCATGAATACCAGGGCAGTGGAGTCTCCGATACGGCTCCCGCCCCGCAGGGAACACGTGAGACGGCCCGGCGCCGTCGTAAGACGAGCAGGTGGATACGTGACGAATCTGATGCCTTCAGCCGCCGGCGAGCCTTCCATCGGTGGTGGCCTCGGCGACCAGGTCTACAACCGGCTGCTCGGCGAGCGGATCATCTTCCTCGGCCAGCCGGTCGACGACGACATCGCGAACAAGATCACCGCACAGCTGCTGCTCCTTGCCTCGGACCCCGACAAGGACATCTACCTCTACATCAACAGCCCCGGCGGTTCGATCACGGCCGGCATGGCGATCTACGACACCATGCAGTACATCAAGAACGACGTGGTGACGATCGCCATGGGTCTCGCGGCGTCCATGGGGCAGTTCCTGCTCAGCGCGGGCACGCCCGGCAAGCGCTTCGCGCTGCCGAACGCCGAGATCCTGATCCACCAGCCCTCCGCAGGTCTCGCCGGCTCCGCCTCGGACATCAAGATCCACGCCGAGCGGCTGCTGCACACCAAGCGGCGCATGGCCGAGCTCACCGCCCAGCACACGGGCCAGACGGTCGAGCAGATCACCCGTGACTCGGACCGTGACCGCTGGTTCGACGCCTTCGAGGCCAAGGAGTACGGCCTCATCGACGACGTGATCGCCACGGCCGCCGGCATGCCGGGCGGCGGCGGCACCGGGGCCTGAGCGGCCTTGCGAGGCTCCACGAGCCCCGTAGGACCCCGCCCGGGCCCGTGAGAGCCCGGGGCCCCCAGCAGCCCCAGCCGACCGCCTCAGCCCCTTTCAGGAGACACCGTGAACGCATTCCCCGGCAGCGGGATCTACGACCGTATGCAGGCCGTGCAGGACATGACCGGCTCGCAGGGCCGCTACACCGGTCCGCAGGCCGAGTCCCGTTACGTCATCCCGCGCTTCGTCGAGCGCACCTCCCAGGGCATCCGCGAGTACGACCCGTACGCGAAGCTCTTCGAGGAGCGTGTGATCTTCCTCGGCGTGCAGATCGACGACGCCTCCGCCAACGACGTCATGGCGCAGCTGCTGTGCCTGGAGTCGATGGACCCCGACCGTGACATCTCGGTCTACATCAACAGCCCCGGCGGCTCCTTCACCGCGCTCACCGCGATCTACGACACGATGCAGTACGTGAAGCCGGACATCCAGACGGTGTGCATGGGCCAGGCCGCCTCCGCCGCCGCCGTCCTGCTCGCCGCCGGCACGCCCGGCAAGCGCATGGCGCTGCCGAACGCCCGGGTGCTGATCCACCAGCCGTACAGCGAGACGGGCCGCGGCCAGGTCTCCGACCTGGAGATCGCCGCCAACGAGATCCTCCGCATGCGGACGCAGCTGGAGGAGATGCTGGCCAAGCACTCCACCCGTCCGATCGAGAAGATCCGCGAGGACATCGAGCGCGACAAGATCCTCACGGCCGAGGACGCGCTGGAGTACGGCCTGATCGACCAGATCATCACCACCCGGAAGATGGACAACTCCAGCCTGCGCTGAGGCACGGCTGGGGTGTAACGTCTGCCGCCCCTTGGCACGGTTTGGCACGGTCCACGTCAAAGTGAACCGTGCCAAGGGGGGCCCGAACGGGGGGCCAGGCAAGGTACCGTCGGACATAAGGCAGCACCAGGAGCCGCCGGACATGGACGTCCGGTCGTCTCCCAGGCGAAGGGGAAGCACACCGTGGCACGCATCGGTGACGGCGGCGATCTGCTCAAGTGCTCGTTCTGCGGCAAGAGCCAGAAGCAGGTCAAGAAGCTCATCGCAGGGCCCGGTGTGTACATCTGCGACGAGTGCATCGACCTCTGCAACGAGATCATCGAGGAGGAGCTCGCCGAGACCAGCGAGGTCCGCTGGGAGGAGCTCCCCAAGCCCCGCGAGATCTACGAGTTCCTCGAGGGGTACGTGGTGGGCCAGGAGGCGGCCAAGAAGGCGCTCTCCGTGGCGGTCTACAACCACTACAAGCGCGTCCAGGCCGGGGAGAACGGCGGCGCCCAGGGCCGTGACGACGCCATCGAGCTGGCGAAGTCCAACATCCTGCTGCTGGGCCCCACGGGCTCCGGCAAGACCCTGCTGGCGCAGACCCTGGCCCGCATGCTGAACGTCCCCTTCGCGATCGCCGACGCCACGGCGCTCACCGAGGCCGGCTACGTCGGCGAGGACGTCGAGAACATCCTGCTCAAACTGATCCAGGCGGCCGACTACGACGTCAAGAAGGCCGAGACCGGGATCATCTACATCGACGAGATCGACAAGGTCGCCCGAAAGAGCGAAAACCCGTCGATCACCCGGGACGTGAGCGGCGAGGGCGTGCAGCAGGCGCTGCTGAAGATCCTCGAGGGCACCACCGCCTCCGTGCCGCCGCAGGGCGGACGCAAGCACCCGCACCAGGAGTTCATCCAGATCGACACGACGAACGTGCTGTTCATCGTGGGCGGCGCCTTCGCCGGTCTGGAGAAGATCATCGAGGGCCGGGCGGGCGCCAAGGGCATCGGCTTCGGCGCGACGATCCGCTCCAAGCGGGAGATGGAGTCCAAGGACCAGTTCGAGGAGGTCATGCCGGAGGACCTGGTCAAGTTCGGCATGATCCCCGAGTTCATCGGCCGTCTCCCCGTCATCACCAGCGTGCACAACCTCGACCGCGAGGCGCTGCTGCAGATCCTCGTCGAGCCGCGCAACGCGCTGGTGAAGCAGTACCAGCGCCTGTTCGAACTCGACGGTGTGGAGCTGGACTTCGAGCGTGAGGCGCTGGAGGCCATCGCCGACCAGGCGATCCTGCGCCAGACCGGCGCCCGCGGCCTGCGCGCCATCATGGAGGAGGTCCTGCAGGGCGTGATGTACGAGGTGCCGTCCCGCAAGGACGTGGCCCGCGTGGTCATCACCGCGGACGTGGTCCTCTCCAACGTCAACCCGACGCTCATCCCGCGCGACTCGCGCGGCCGCGGCTCGGGCGAGCAGAAGACGGCGTAAGCCCCCAGGCCCGCAGGCATTCAGGCCCCCGGCACACGGAGAGGGCGTCCGGCGCGATCGCGCCGGACGCCCTCTCCGTATGTTCAGCCGTTACTTGGCGACCCGCACGTCCTTGCGCACGTCGGCGGCCATCCCCGCGGACTCGTCGAGCGAGTACTGCTTGGCGGTGGCGGTCGGCTCGACCACGGCGAGCGTGCTGTAGTCGGCCCACACGCACATGAAGGTCGTCTGGTCCTTCTTGGTCACCGGGTGCTGGGTTTTTGCCTCCTGGCACTTCATCACCGCGCCGTCCAGCCCGTCCGGCGACACCGACTTGGGCTCGCCGACCAGCGTGACCTTCTCGTCGTCGGTGCTCTTGTGCATCTGCGTGAACATCACGTCGAGGGCCTTCTCCGGGTCCGCGACCTTGCCGTAGACGCCGAAGTAGGTGATGTTCTCCGCGGTCTGCAGCTTCGCCAGGTCCGCCGGGTCCTCGGGGTTCAGCTCGGTGAGGTCGGCGGTGGAGTAGACGGCGCCGACCGAGGTGGCGTCGGTCACCCCGGCCTTCGCCAGGTCCTTCTCGTCGCTGGAGCTGGCCGACTCCTCCTGGGCCGGGCCCTGGCGGTCGTACTTGTCCGCGAGGACCGACGCCGGCGCGGTCAGCTTGTGCGGGCCGTCGTCCTCCAGGCCGCCGCTGCCGCCGGTGCCGCCGAACAGGAAGTACGCGCCCACGCCGATGGCCGCGACGACCGCGACGGAGCCGATGATGATCCCCGCCTTCTTGCCGCCGCTGCCGCCGGAGGCCGGGGGCTGGGGCGGCATGCCGTACTGCGGCTGCTGGCCGTAGGGCGGCTGCTGCGGCGGGACACCGGGGTGCCCGGGCTGCTGCGGGTAGCCGTAACCGGGCTGGCCGGGCGGGGGCGCCTGCTGGGGGTAGCCGTAGCCGGGCTGCGGCTGGGGCGGGGTCTGCGGCTGCTGGCCGTACGGCCCCGGCTGCTGGCCGTACGGCCCGGGCTGCTGTGGCTGCCCGCCGTACGGGCCCGGCTGGTTGAAGCTCATGACTGGGTTCCCCCTCGTGTTCGCTGCTGCGGTGCCGTCAGACCTTGACGCGGATCTGCTCGCGGAGCTTGGTGGTGAGGTCGACCGCCGTGTCCTTGCCCACCCCCGTGCCGGCGTTGTCGCCGGGCGAGACCATGGCGACCGTGCTGTGGTCGGCCCAGGCGCAGAACCAGTCCGTCGACTCCTTCTTGGTGAGCGCGTTGGTGCTCTTCGTCGACTGGCACTTGGCCACCGTACCGGCGATCTCCACCTCTTCGGGCTCGCCGACGAGCTCCGCGTTCTCCATGCCCCCGGTGTTCTGCTCGGAGTTCTTCTCCACCGAGTCCTGGATGTTGGCGAAGAACTTGTCCAGCGTCTTTTGAGGGTCGGCGATCTCGCCGTAACCGCCCACCATGGTGATGCCCTTGGCGGTCAGCAGCTCCGACTGGTCGGGGAAGTCGCCCGCGGTGCTGGGGTCGGCCGGGTCGTAGTTCCCGAAGTCGGCGGTGGACCACTGGCCGAGGATCGCGGTGCCGTTCTTGACCCCGCTCTTCTCCATGTCCTTCGCGGTGTCGGAGTCGCTCTCCTCGGAGCCGTCGCCGAACCGCTGGTACTCGTCGAGCACGGTCTTCGGGACGGTCAGCTTGTGCGGGCCGTCGTCCGTCAGCCCGGCCGCCGTGCCGCCGCCGTCGCCGCCGCCCACGAGGAAGTAGGCGCCGACACCGATGGCCGTGACGACCGCGAGGGCGCCGACGACGATCGCGGCCACCTTGCCGCCGCCACCGCCGGAGGCCGGGGGCTGGGGAGGCATGCCGTACTGGGGCTGTCCGTACGGAGGCTGCTGTCCGTACTGCGGCTGGCCGTAGGGGGGCTGCTGCGGCGGCACACCCGGGTGCTGCTGCGGGTAGCCGTAGCCGGGCTGCGCGGGCGGGGGCGTCTGGGGGTAGCCGTAGCCGGGCTGCGGGGTCTGCGGCTGTCCGCCGTACGGTCCCTGCTGTCCGTAAGGGCCGGGCTGCTGCGGCTGCCCGCCGTACGGCCCCGGCTGGTGGTGACTCATGACTCGGTTCCCCTCGAGACGCTCAACTTCTGCTGACATCCTGGCTCAGAGACAACGACTCCAGACCGGCGGGGGTCGCACCGTTACAAACGAAACGCGTTTCGGGACACCGCCGTGACGGCTCTAAACTGAGCGCGTGACCGACAACGCTCAGCAGCAGCCACCAGCGCCCACGACCGAACTGCCGACCCAGTACGCGCCGGCCGACGTAGAGGGGCCGCTGTACGAGCGCTGGGTGGAGCGGGGTTACTTCGAGGCGGACGAGAAGAGCGACAAGCCTCCGTACACGATCGTCATCCCTCCGCCGAACGTCACCGGCAGCCTGCACCTGGGCCACGCCTTCGAGCACACGCTGATCGACGCGCTCACCCGCCGCAAGCGCATGCAGGGCTACGAGACGCTCTGGCAGCCCGGCATGGACCACGCCGGCATCGCCACGCAGAACGTCGTCGAGCGGGAGCTCGCCAAGGAGGGCAAGTCCCGCCACGACCTGGGCCGCGAGGCGTTCGTCGAGCGCGTCTGGAAGTGGAAGGCCGAGTCCGGCGGCCAGATCAGCGGTCAGATGCGCCGCCTCGGAGACGGCGTCGCCTGGTCGCGTGAGCGCTTCACCATGGACGAGGGCCTGTCCAAGGCCGTCCAGACGATCTTCAAGCGGCTCTACGACGACGAGCTGATCTACCGCGCCGAGCGCATCATCAACTGGTGCCCGCGCTGTCTGACCGCGATCTCCGACATCGAGGTCGAGTACCAGGACGACGACGGCGAGCTCGTCTCCATGAAGTACGGCGAGGGGGACGACACCATCGTCGTCGCCACGACCCGCGCGGAGACGATGCTCGGCGACACCGCCGTCGCGGTCCACCCCGAGGACGAGCGCTACAAGCACCTCGTCGGCAAGCTCATCAAGCTGCCGCTGACCGACCGCTCCATCCCGGTCGTCGCGGACGAGCACGTCGACCCCGAGTTCGGCACCGGCGCCGTCAAGGTGACGCCCGCGCACGACCCGAACGACTTCGAGATCGGCCAGCGCCACGACCTGCCCGCCATCGCCGTGATGGACGAGCACGCCGTCATCACCGCGCACGGCCCCTTCCAGGGCCTGGACCGCCTCGAGGCCCGCTCCGCCATCGTCGCCGCGCTGCGCGCCGAGGGCCGGATCGTCGCCGAGAAGCGCCCCTACGTCCACTCCGTCGGCCACTGCTCGCGCTGCAAGACCACCATCGAGCCGCGCCTGTCCATGCAGTGGTGGGTCAAGGTCGGCCCGCTCGCCAAGGCCGCCGGTGACGCGGTCCGCGACGGCAAGGTCAAGATCCACCCGCAGGAGATGGAGAAGCGGTACTTCGACTGGGTCGACAACCTCCACGACTGGTGCATCTCGCGCCAGCTCTGGTGGGGCCACCGCATCCCCGTCTGGTACGGGCCGAACGGCGAGGTCGTCTGCGTCGGCCCCGACGAGGAGCCGCCGAGCGGCGAGGGCTGGCGCCAGGACTCCGACGTCCTCGACACCTGGTTCTCCTCCGGACTGTGGCCCTTCTCCACTCTGGGCTGGCCCGAGCAGACCGAGTCGCTCGCGAAGTTCTACCCGAACTCCGTCCTGGTCACCGGCTACGACATCCTCTTCTTCTGGGTCGCGCGGATGATGATGTTCGGCCTCTACGCCATGGACGGCACCCCGCCGTTCCACACCATCGCCCTGCACGGCATGGTCCGTGACCAGAACGGCAAGAAGATGTCCAAGTCCTTCGGGAACGTGGTCAACCCGCTGGACTGGATGGACAAGTACGGCTCCGACGCGCTCCGCTTCACCCTGGCGCGCGGCGCCAACCCGGGCGTCGACGTCCCGATCGGCGAGGACTGGGTCCAGGGCTCCCGGAACTTCGCCAACAAGATCTGGAACGCCACGCGCTTCGCGCTGATGAACGGCGCCACGGTCGAGGGCCCGCTGCCGGACGCGTCGACGATGTCGCCGACCGACCGCTGGATCCTGTCCCGGCTGAACTCGGTGGTCGCCGAGGTCGACGCGTTCTACGACGACTACCAGTTCGCGAAGCTGTCGGACGCGCTGTTCCACTTCGCCTGGGACGAGGTCTTCGACTGGTACGTCGAGCTGTCCAAGACGACGTTCCAGGCGGGCGGCGAGCCGGCCGAGGTCAGCAAGCGCGTCCTCGGCGAGGTCCTCGACGTCACGCTGCGGCTGCTGCACCCGGTCGTCCCGTTCGTCACCGAGACGCTGTGGACGACGCTGACCGGCGGCGAGTCCGTCGTCATCGCCGACTGGCCGGCCGACAGCGGCTTCCGCGACGAGGCCGCCGAGCGGGAGATCGGGACGCTCCAGTCGCTGATCACCGAGGTCCGCCGGTTCCGCGCCGACCAGGGCCTCCAGCCCGGCCAGCGGGTCCCGGCCCGGCTCACGCTGGAGGGCACCGCCCTCGCCGCGCACGAGCCGGCCATCCGCCAGCTGCTGCGCCTCCAGCCGGAGGGCGACTCCTTCACCGCGACCGCGACCCTGCCCGTCGCCGGTGTCGAGGTCGCGCTGGACCTGTCCGGCGTGATCGACGTCGCCGCCGAGCGCAAGCGGCTCGCCAAGGACCTCGCCGCCGCCGAGAAGGAGCAGGCCCAGGCGACGGCGAAGCTCGGCAACGAGGCGTTCCTGGCGAAGGCCCCGGACCACGTGGTCGACAAGATCCGCACGCGGCTCGCCAAGGCGGAGGAGGACATCGTCCGCATCCGCACCCAGCTCGAGCGGCTGCCCCAGGCCTGACCTCAGGCCCACGGCCGACACGGCCCCCGACCGGTACGCACCGGCCGGGGGCCGTTCACGTGGTGGTGGGGACCCCGTAACCCGGGAGAGGGAACCTGCGGACCCGCCCACCGCAGAACCCCGCCGCCAGGAGCACCCCGCCGATGTCCTCTCCCGCGTCCCCCGCCGCGGCGCCGGAAGCCCCAGACCGCACCCCCGGCCGGGAGCGGCGGTACGACATCGACCTGCTGCGCGTGCTGTGCACCGCCGCCGTCGTCCTGGTGCACGCCTCCGCAGAGTTCATCGACGCGGGCCACCGCACCACCGGCATCCTCGGCGACACGGCCGGACGGTTCGCGGTGCCGGTGTTCTTCGCCATGGCCGGCTGGGCCGCGCTGTCCGGCGCTCCCGTGGGCGACGAGTCCCGGCTGCTGTCCCGGCTCGGCCGGATCCTGCGCCCGATGGCCGTGTGGACCGCCCTGTACCTGCTGTGCGCGTACCTCGCCGGTGAGAGCGGCGTCGGCACGGAGGCGGCGAGCGCCCTCTTCGGCTCCGTCGAGGCGGCCTTCCACCTCTGGTACCTGTACGCCTACGTCCCCCTGCTCCTGCTGCTCGGCGTCCTGGTGCTGGTGGTGCGGCGGCGCGCCCTGCCCCTCAAGGCCCTGGCGCTGCTCGTCGCCCTCGCCGTCGCCCCCGCGCTCGCCGGGGACGTGCGCGAGGTCACCGGCTGGGCCCCGCCCGACTGGGGATGGTCGCTGCCGCTGTCCACCCTCGTCTACGCGGTGGCCGGCGCGGCCCTGCTCGCCGCCCCGCGCCTCGGCCCCCGCGCGCTGTGGGCCGCGGGCGCGGCCGTCGCGTTCGCCGCCCTCGCCGTGTACCAGCTCACGGTGCGCCACCCCGCGGCGTACGGGGGCGTGGCCGTGGCCGCCGTGACGTTCGCGGTGCTCGGCACGGTGGCCGGGGTGCGGGTGCCGGAGCGGGTGCGGCCGCTGGTGGCGCGGCTGTCGGACGCGTCGTTCGGGACGTACCTGGTGCATCTGCTGTGGGTGCGGCTGCTGGTGGGGCCGGTCGCCGGGCGGCTGCCGGACGGGCCCTGGGCGCCGGCCGCGCTGGCCGTGACCGCGGTGGCGGCGGCCGCTGCGTCCTTCGCCGTGAGCGTGCTGTGGGGGCGTCCTGCCTGGAGGAAGTGGCTCGGCTGACGCCGCGCCGGGGTGTGCGGGGGACCACCCGCGCGGCTCCGTAGACTGGGGAACGTGAGCGAGCGCCCAGATTCAGCAGGTCCCGACCCGGACGACACCTTTGACGAGTTCGCGGAGCTCGTGGAGGAGGAGACCCGCCGCGACCCCGACCTCGCGGTGATCGAGGCCGGCAGCCGTACGCTGCGCACCCAGGGCGGCCCGCCGCAGGCGGACGTCCCGGCGCGCCCCGCCGACCCCGAGGTCGACAAGGCCCTGCGCGAGGTGGAGGCGGAGCTCGCCACCCGCTGGGGCGAGACCAAGCTCGAGCCCTCGGTGGACCGGATCTCCGCCCTGATGGACGTCCTGGGCGAGCCGCAGCGCTCGTACCCGTCGATCCACATCACCGGCACCAACGGCAAGACCTCCACCGCCCGCATGATCGAGGCGCTGCTCGGCGCCTTCGACCTGCGCACCGGCCGTTACACCTCCCCGCACGTCCAGTCCGTCACCGAGCGGATCAGCCTCGACGGCGCGCCCGTCTCCGCCGAGCGGTTCATCGAGACGTACCGCGACGTCAAGCCGTACGTGGAGATGGTCGACGCCTCCCAGGAGTACCGGCTGTCCTTCTTCGAGGTGCTGACCGGCATGGCGTACGCCGCCTTCGCCGACGCGCCCGTGGACGTGGCCGTCGTCGAGGTCGGCATGGGCGGCACCTGGGACGCGACGAACGTCATCGACGCCGGCGTCGCCGTGGTGACCCCGATCGACCTGGACCACACCGACCGGCTCGGCGGCTCGCCCGCGGAGATCGCCGGTGAGAAGTCCGGCGTCATCAAGCCGCAGGCCACCGTCGTCATGGCGCAGCAGCCGGTGGACGCGGCGCAGGTGCTGCTGAAGAAGGCCGTCGAGCTGGACGCCACCGTGGCCCGCGAGGGCCTGGAGTTCGGCGTCCTGGACCGGCAGGTCGCCGTCGGCGGCCAGCTGATGACGCTGCGCGGGCTGGGCGGCGAGTACACCGAGGTGTTCCTGCCGCTGCACGGCGCCCACCAGGCGCACAACGCGGCGGTCGCCCTCGCCGCCGTCGAGGCGTTCTTCGGCGTCGGCGCCCAGCGGGTGCAGCCGCTCGACATCGACACCGTGCGGCGGGCGTTCGCCTCCGTGGCCTCGCCGGGCCGTATGGAGGTCGTGCGCCGTTCCCCGACCGTCGTGCTGGACGCCGCGCACAACCCGGCGGGCGCGCGGGCCGCTGCCGCCACGATCGGCGAGGCCTTCCAGTTCAGCCGCCTGATCGGCGTGGTCGGCGCGAGCGGCGACAAGAACGTGCGCGAACTGCTGGAGGCGTTCGAGCCGGTCTTCGCCGAGGTCGTCGTCACCCAGAACTCCAGCCACCGCGCGATGGACGCGGACCAGCTCGCCGCGATCGCCGTGGAGGTGTTCGGGGAGGAGCGCGTGCAGGTCGAGCCGCGGCTGCCGGACGCCCTGGAGGCCGCGATCACGCTCGCGGAGGAGGAGGGCGAGTTCGCCGGGGGCGGTGTGCTCGTCACCGGTTCCGTCATCACGGTCGGCGAGGCCCGGCTGCTCCTGGGGAAGGGCTGACATCCCGTGCGTACGCTCTGTTCCTCGACGCTGATCGGCGAGTTCTTCGTCATCGGGTTCGCCGGTCTCGTCGCCATGAAGCAGCCCGACCTGTCGACCGGCACGGTGTGGACGGTCTGCGGCGTCGCGATGTTCCTGTCCGTGGCGCTGTGCGGGATGGTCGGCCGGCCGGGCGGGGTCGCCCTCGGGTGGGCGCTGCAGATCGCGCTCATCGCCTCCGGCGTGTTCGTCCCCATGATGTTCTTCATGGGCGCCGTGTTCGCGCTGCTGTGGTGGGCGTCGGTGCACTTCGGGCGAAAGGTGGACGAGGCGAAGGCCCGTTTCGCGGCACAGGCGGAACAGCCCGACGCTGCGTGACGAGCCGTCCGACACGCCCGGTAATCTCGGTGCCCCGCACCATTTGACCCACAAGGAGCCCGCAGTGAGCCAGCGCACCCTCGTCCTCCTCAAGCCCGACGCCGTCCGTCGTGGCCTGACCGGCGAGATCATCAGCCGCATCGAGCGCAAGGCCGGCTGGAGGATCACCGCGCTGGAGCTGCGCACGCTGGACCAGGACACGCTGGAGCAGCACTACGGCGAGCACAAGGGCAAGCCCTTCTACGAGCCGCTGGTGGAGTTCATGGCGTCCGGCCCGGTCGTCGCGATGATCGTCGAGGGCGAGCGGGTCATCGAGGGCCTGCGCCAGCTGGCCGGCCCGACCGACCCGATCGCCGCCGCCCCGGGCTCGATCCGCGGCGACTACGGCGTGATCGTGCGGGAGAACCTGATCCACGCGTCCGACTCGGAGGAGTCCTCCGCGCGCGAGATCAAGATCTTCTTCCCGGGCCGCGCCTGAGCGCTTCCCGGTGCGCGCCGGTCGCGGCTGTGACCGGCGCGCTTTCCCTTTTCACGGTGACCCGGTGCGGCCGTGCGGACACGCCCGGGCGTCGGCACGCGCGGGCGTGTCGTCGCGACGAAATCCGCGCATAACGATCACGTCGCGGACGCACCCCGGGTATTTGTCGCACCACGCATGGTCTGAGAGCTTTGCCCTCGGGCCTTTTTTGGCATATGCACGGCGTTCGGGGGAACGGATGCCCCCGTTGGCCCGTCTCCAAAGGCAGGGCGACCCGCCATCTGATGACAATGGCGAAGACCCTCGCACAGTGTGCGCGAAGGCACGTCTACCATGGACGCCATCGCGTCACCGCACCCACCTCGCCGACCTGAAAAGCCCTCAAAAGCTCGTGGGAAGGCCAGACGAATCCTGATGGGGAACTCAATGTCGTTCATCGGCCGTGACATGGCTGTCGACCTCGGGACCGCCAACACGCTGGTGTACGTCAGGGGTCGCGGAATCGTACTCAACGAGCCGTCCGTCGTCGCGATCAACACCAACACCGGTGGCATCCTCGCGGTCGGTGCCGAAGCGAAGAAGATGATCGGACGCACGCCGGGCAACATCGTCGCCGTGCGCCCGCTGAAGGACGGCGTCATCGCCGACTTCGAGATCACCGAGCGGATGCTCCGCTACTTCATCCTGAAGATCCACAAGCGGCGGTATCTGGCTCGCCCGCGGGTCGTCGTCTGCGTGCCCTCCGGCATCACGGGCGTCGAGCGCCGCGCCGTCATCGAGGCGTCGTCCCAGGCCGGCGCCCGCCAGGTGCACATCATCGAGGAGCCCATGGCGGCCGCCATCGGCTCCGGTCTGCCGGTCCATGAGGCCACCGGCAACATGGTGGTGGACATCGGCGGCGGCACCACGGAGGTCGCGGTCATCTCCCTCGGCGGCATCGTCACCGCCCAGTCCATCCGCGTCGCGGGCGACGAGCTGGACAACGCCATCATCCAGCACATCAAGAAGGAGTACTCGCTCCTGCTGGGTGAGCGGACGGCGGAACAGATCAAGATCACGATCGGTTCGGCGTACGACCTCGACTCCGACGAGCACACCGAAATCCGCGGCCGGGACCTCGTCTCCGGGCTGCCGAAGACCGTGGTGATCTCCGCCGCCGAAGTGCGCAAGGCGATCGAGGAACCGGTCAACGCCATCGTGGACGCGGTCAAGACGACCCTCGACAAGTGTCCGCCCGAGCTGTCCGGCGACATCATGGACCGCGGCATCGTGCTGACCGGCGGCGGCGCCCTGCTGCGCGGCCTCGACGAGCGGCTGCGCCGGGAGACCGGCATGCCGATCCACATCGCCGAGGACCCGCTGGACAGCGTGGCGCTCGGCTCCGGCAAGTGCGTCGAGGAGTTCGAGGCGCTGCAGCAGGTCCTGGACGCCGCGCCCCGCCGATGACACACCGCCACGCCTCCGCCGTACGGGACGTTCCCTCCCGTGCGGCGGAGCGCTGGTGTCGAGGGGCACGCCGGGCCCTGACGCCCCGAAGACCCCTCACGCGATCTGAAACCTGAACAGAACCCCACCGCATACCCGTTCTCGATGAGGAAGGCACGGCCGCCGCACGTGAGGGACACGAAAGAGAGCCGGCTGCTCCTGGTGCTGCTGATCGCCATCGCGTTCGCGCTGATCACGGTGGACATCCGCGGCGGAGAGGATTCGCCGGTCGACGGTGCCCGCCAGGCGGCGGCGTCGGTCTTCGGCCCGATCGAGAACGGCGTGTCCAGCGCGGTCGACCCGATCGGCAACGCCGTCACCGCCGTCCGCGAGTCCGGCGACCGCCACGACCGGCTCGCCCAGCTCGAGCAGGAGAACGCGGCGCTCAAGGCCGAACTCGGCAGCGACGACCGCAACCGCAGCCGCCTGAAGCAACTCGACAAGCTGCTCGGCGTCGCCGGCAAGGGCCAGTACGGCATCAAGGGCGCCCAGGTCATCGCCATAGGAGCGGCCCAGGGCTTCTCCTGGACCATCACCATCGACGCCGGCGCCGAGGACGGCATCGAGCGCGACATGACCGTCCTCAACGGCGACGGCCTGGTCGGCCGCGTCACCACCGTCGGGCCCGGCACCGCCACCGTCCTGCTCGCCAGCGACCCCGACTTCACCGTCGGCACCCGCATGGAGGCCGGCGACGAACTCGGCTTCGCCTCCGGCCAGGGCGACCGCCCGCTGCGCGTCGAACTGCTCAACGGCAAGGCCGAAATTAAGAAGGGCGACCGGCTGGTCACCTTCGGCTCGCAGGCCGACAAGCCGTTCGTGCCCGGCGTCCCCGTCGGCGTCGTCTCCCGCGTCGACCCCTCCGGCGGCGACCTGACCCGCACCCTGTACGTCACGCCGTTCGTCAACTTCAGCAAGCTGGACGTGGTCGGCGTCGTCGTCCAGGCGCCGAAGAAGGACCCGCGCGACACGGTGCTGCCCGCGAAGCCCAAGCCGACCCCGACGCCGACCGTGACCGTGACCGTCACGCCCTCGGCGCCCGCCGACGGTACCGACCAGCCTGAGCAGTAGGAGCTGTCACCCCATGCGCGTCAACCGGATCCTGCTCTCCAGCTCGCTGATCGCCGTCGCCCTCGTGATCCAGGTGAGCGTCCTCGCCCGCCTCCACCTCCCCGGCGCCGTCCCCGACCTGCTGCTGCTCGTCGTCCTCGGACTCGCCCTGGTCTACGGCCACGTCGGCGGCGCTTTCGTCGGCTTCGCCGCCGGCCTCCTCGCCGACCTCGCCCCGCCCGCCGACCACGCCGCCGGGCGCTACGCCCTCGTGCTGTGCGTCATCGGCTACCTCGCCGGGCTCGTCAAACCCGAGAGCGGGCAGGTGAAGACGGCGGCCGGACCGATGCTCGTGGTGGTCGCCGCGGCCGTCGGCTCCACCCTGCTCTACGCCGGCGTCGGCGCCCTCGTCGGGGACACCGCGGCCCGTCATGTCGGCCTCAGCGGCCTGCTGTTCACCGCCGCCCTCTACGACCTGCTGCTCGCCCCCTTCGTGGTGCCGGGCGTGATGGCCCTCGCGCGGCGCGCCGAGAACGACCCGCTCGCCGAGACCACCTCCGCCAAGGCCGGCGACATCTCCACGGGCTGGCTCTCCGGCGGAACCGGCCTGCGCATCGGCGGCCAGCGCAACGGCCTGCGGGTCAAGGCGGCCCGCGCCCGCTCCGCCCGCGCCGGACGCATCAAGGGGGTCAAGCGCCTGTGACCTCCCGAAACTTCACCGGTACGAGTGAACGCGGCTGGAACGCCCGTCCACCGGCCGGTCGTTCACCACTCGTCAGCCATAACCCGCACGCGCTCTGAGAGGGGAGGAAGCCGCGTGACCAACATCCCCGAGACCGGCCGCAGCCCGCGGGTCCAGATCCGGCTCGTCGTCATCCAGGTCCTCGTCATCTCCCTGCTCGGCACCCTCGGCGGGCGGCTGTGGTACCTCCAGATCCGCGAGGGCGACCAGTACGCCAAGGAGGCCACAGGCAACCACGTCCAGCAGGTCGTCCAGCCCGCCGTGCGCGGCTCCATCCTGGACGCCCGCGGCGTGCCCCTCGCGGACAACGAGACCCGGCTGGTCGTCTCCGCCTCCCGCACGGACCTGCTGAAGATGAAGGACGACGGCAAGGCCGTCCTCACCAAGCTGGCCGGCGTCCTCGGCATGAAGCCCGAGGACGTCATGATGAAGGTCCGGCTGTGCGACGCCGAGACCCCCCAGCCCTGCTGGAACGGCTCGCCGTACCAGCCGATCCCCATCACCGACGAGGCCACCCCCCGGCAGGCCCTGCAGATCCGCGAGCGCGCCGAGGACTTCCCCGGCATCACCGCCGAGCCCCAGGCGCTGCGCCGCTACCCGAGCCCCGGCAAGGCCAACACCGCGCAGGTCCTCGGCTACCTCTCGCCGGTCACCGACGAGGAGATCCAGCAGGCCCAGGACACCGACTCGCCCTACCTGCGCTCCGACATGGTCGGCCGCTCCGGCCTGGAGCGCCAGTACGACCAGCAGCTGCGCGGCAAGGCCGGCGTCACCCGCTACGAGGTCGACAAACTCGGCCGCGTCCTCGGCCAGGCCCAGTCCGACCCGGCCGAGCCCGGCGCCAACCTCGTCACCAGCATCGACTCCCGCGTGCAGCGCATCGCCGAGTACGAACTGAACGAGGCGATGAAGGAGGCCCGCAAGCAGAACGACCACAACACCGGACGGAACTACGAGGCCGACTCCGGCGCCGTCGTCGTCATGGAGGCCAAGACCGGCCGCGTCGTCGCCATGGCCTCCAACCCGACCTACGACCCCAACGCCTGGGTCGGCGGCATCTCCGCCAAGGACTACGCCGAGCTCACCGGCAAGAAGTCCAACTACCCGCTGCTGAACCGCGCCATCCAGGGCCTGTCGGCGCCCGGCTCCATCTTCAAGGTGATCCCGACGGCCGCCGCCATCAAGGCCGGCTACTCCTTCGAGGGCCCCTACAACTGCTCCAGCTCCTACTCCATCGGCGGCCAGGTCTTCAAGAACTTCGAGTCGCAGAACCACGGTCCCATCAGCCTCGGCCGGGCCCTCGAGGTCTCCTGCGACACCGTCTTCTACGCCCTCTCCCACGAGGAGTGGAAGCGCGACGGCGGCAACAAGCCGAAGAAGAACGCCCACGACTGGTTCTACAAGGTCGCCCACCAGTTCGGCCTCGGCGCGGAGACCGGCATCGACCTGCCCAACGAGGTCACCGGCCGCGTCCCCGACCGCCAGTGGAAGGCCGACTACTGGAAGGCCAACAAGGACGCCTGGTGCAAGTACGGCAAGAAGGACGGCAGCTACGCCGAGAAGATCGCCTACGAGAACTGCCTCGAAGGCAACCGGCTGCGCGCCGGTGACTCCGTGAACTACTCCATCGGCCAGGGCGACACGCTCGTCACCCCGATCCAGATGGCCACCATCTACGCGGCCATCTCCAACGGCGGCACGCTGTACGACCCGACCGTCGGCAAGGCCGTCGTCAGCCCCGACGGCAAGACCGTCACGGAAATCCAGCCCAAGTCCCACGGCAAGCTGCCCACGTCGAAGAAGACGCTCAAGCAGATAGACGAAGCCCTCGAGGGAGTCGCCACCCGCGGTACGGCCGCGTGGCGGTTCGGGGGCTGGCCACAGGACAAGATCCCGATGCACGCCAAGACCGGTACGGCCGAGGTGTACGGCAAGCAGACCACCTCGTGGTTCGCCACCTACACCAAGGACTACGCGATCGTCATGACGATCTCCCAGGGCGGTACCGGTTCCGGCGCCTCGGGCCCCGCCGTGCGCAACATCTACAACGCCCTCTACGGCGTGTCCGAGGACGGCGGGATCGACAACAAGAAGGCGCTGCTGCCCACGCCGCAGAAGACCCTCCCCAAGGTCCGCACGGACGGCACCATCACCTCGCCGAAGATCGTCAAGGACTTCGCCAAGGAACTGCGCCCCACGCCCTCCCCGGACGGCGAGGCCACCACCCCGCAGGGCGACGACCCGGCCGACCCGCAGCAGGCGGGCACGACCCCGTCGCCGGAGAACACCAACCGCGACACCCGCGCAGGCGCGCGCGGCGCGGCCACGCCCCGGCCGGGGCGGCCCCGCGGGCCGCACCCCGCGGCCGCGCGCGGCACGCCCGGAGAGGACGGCGTCATGACCGGCGGCGTCAACAGCTTCCAGGTCTCCGGGTACGGACCCGAGCGGGCCGGCTGGACACGGGTGTTCGCCCGCGACGGCCTGGCCCGCCGGATGGACTGGCCGATACTGCTCGCGGCCCTCGCCCTGTCCCTGCTGGGCTCGCTGCTGGTCTACTCGGCCACCCGCAACCGCACCGAGCTGAACCAGGGCGACCCGTACTACTTCCTGGTCCGGCACTGGCTGAACACCGGCATCGGCGTCGCCCTGATGATCGGCGCCCTCTGGCTCGGCCACCGCGGGCTGCGCACGGCGGTCCCCCTGCTGTACGGCGCCTCGGTCTTCCTGATCCTGCTGGTGCTCACCCCGCTGGGCTCCACGATCAACGGCGCCCACTCCTGGATCCAGCTGCCCGGCGGCTTCTCCCTCCAGCCCTCGGAGTTCGTGAAGATCACGATCATCCTGGGCATGGCGATGCTGCTGGCGGCGCGGGTCGACGCGGGCGACAAGCCCTACCCCGACCACCGCACGGTGCTCCAGGCGCTCGGCCTCGCCGTCGTCCCGATGCTGATCGTGATGCTCATGCCCGACCTCGGGTCGGTCATGGTGATGGTCGTCATCGTGCTCGGCGTGCTGCTCGCCTCCGGGGCCTCCAACCGCTGGATCTTCGGCCTGATCGGCGCGGGCACGGCCGGCGCGGTCGCCGTCTGGCAGCTCGGCATCCTCGACGAGTACCAGATCAACCGGTTCGCCGCGTTCGCCAACCCGGAGCTCGACCCGGCCGGCGTCGGCTACAACACCAACCAGGCCCGCATCGCCATCGGCTCCGGCGGACTGACCGGCTCCGGCCTCTTCCAGGGCTCGCAGACCACCGGCCAGTTCGTCCCCGAGCAGCAGACCGACTTCGTCTTCACCGTCGCCGGCGAGGAACTCGGCTTCGTGGGCGGCGCGCTGATCATCGGCCTGCTCGGCATCATCCTCTGGCGCGCCTGCCGCATCGCCCGCGACACCACCGACCTCTACGGCACGATCGTCGCGGCGGGCATCGTCGCCTGGTTCGCCTTCCAGACCTTCGAGAACATCGGCATGACCCTCGGCATCATGCCGGTCACCGGCCTGCCCCTGCCGTTCGTGTCCTACGGCGGCTCCTCGATGTTCGCGACCTGGCTGGCGGTCGGACTGCTCCAGTCGATCCGCATGCAACGGCCCATGTCCGCCTGACCCCAGGACGGCCCCGCGTCACCGGTGCGGAGCGGCCCACTGCCGCTCCGCACCCCGGACGACTAGATTCGGTGCATGGCGGACACCAAGCGCGAAATCGAGCGGAAGTACGAGTCCGACGACACCGCTCTGCCCGACCTGACCCGCGTCCCCGGCGTCGCCTCCGTGCGGGCCCGGGGCGTCACCCACCTCGACGCCACCTACTACGACACCGCCGACCAGCGCCTCGCAGCATCCTCCGTCACCCTGCGCCGCCGCACCGGAGGCGCCGACGCCGGCTGGCACCTCAAGTTCCCCGTCGCCCCCGGCGTGCGCGACGAGATCCGCGCCCCGCTCTCCGACACCCTCCCGAAGGAACTCGCCGCCCTGGTCCGCTCCCGCGTCCGCGACCGGGAACTGCGGCCCGTGGTCCGCCTCCGCTCCGACCGCGACGTCCGCCACCTCCTCGACGACCAGGACCGGCTCCTCGCCGAGGTCGGCGTGGACACCGTGCACGCCGAACGGCTCACCGGCGAGGGCGGCGAGACGCGCTGGACCGAGATCGAGGTGGAACTGGCCGACGACGGCGACCCCGCCTTCCTCGACAAGGTGGAGAAGCGGCTGAGGAAGGCGGGCGTACGGCCCTCGTCGTCGTCCTCGAAGCTGGCCCGCGCCCTCGCCGAGACCGCACCGGCCGCCGGACCCTCCGCACGCCGGGAAGCCGCCGGCACACCCCCCGCCACCGCCCCCGAGGCCGCCCCCCGGCACAAGCACCGCCCCCGCCCTGACGGCACCCCCGCCACCGCCGGCGACCACGTCCTCGCCTACGTCCGCGCCCAGCGCGACGCCCTCGTCGAGCTGGACCCCGCCGTGCGGCAGGACGTCCCCGACGCCGTGCACCGCATGCGCGTCGCCACCCGCCGGCTGCGCAGCACCTTCCGCAGCTTCCGCGCCGTCCTCGACCGCGCGGCCACCGACCCGGTCGCCGCCGACCTGAAGTGGCTGGCCGCCGAGCTGGGCAAGGACCGCGACCAGGAGGTCCTCGCCGAACGCCTCACCCAGGCCCTCGGCAAACTCACCCCCGACCAGGTCACCGGCCCGGTCGCCGAGCGCCTCGCCGCCTGGTCCGAGGCCCGCCACCAGGGCGCCCACCACGAGGTCGTCGCCATCCTCGACTCGCGCCGGTACCTCTCCCTCCTCGACACCCTGGACGCGCTGCTCGCGGACCCGCCCCTGCGCAAGAAGGCCGCCGCCCGCCCGGGCAAGGTCCTCGCCAAGGCCGTACACAAGGACTTCGGCAAGCTGGCCGGGCTCGTGGAGCACGCGCTGGAGCTGCCGCCCGGCCAGGAGCGCGACATGGCGCTGCACGAGGCGCGCAAGAAGACCAAGCGCACCCGGTACGCCGCCGAGGCCGCCGTCCCCGCGCTGGGCGGGCGGGCCGAGGAGGCGGTCCGGGACATGAAGGCGCTGCAGGGCCTGCTCGGCGACCACCAGGACAGCGTCATGGCCCGCCGCACCCTGCGCGAGCTGGCCGCCGTGGCCCACGCGGCGGGGGAGAGCGACTTCACGTACGGGGTGCTGTACGCGGGGGAGGCGCACCGCGCGCGGGTCGCCGAGGAGGCGCTTCCCGAGGCGTGGAGCTCGGTCAGCCGGGAGTTCCCGCTCTGAGCGCCGTACGGGAGACCCCTCCGGGCGGGTTAGGCTGGATGGTCACCCGCCCCTGAGGCATCGGCCCGGGGGGACCGCAGTCACCACACGAAGGTTCGCGAGATGCCTGCCGAAGCCGCCGAGTCTGTGTTCCCGCAGCTCGAAGCTCTGCTCCCGCATGTGCAGAAGCCGATCCAGTACGTCGGCGGAGAGCTCAACTCCACGGTCAAGGACTGGGACTCCTGCGACGTCCGCTGGGCACTCATGTACCCGGACGCGTACGAGGTCGGACTCCCCAACCAGGGCGTCATGATCCTCTACGAGGTCCTCAACGAACAGGACGGCGTCCTGGCCGAGCGCACCTACAGCGTCTGGCCGGACCTCGAGGCGCTGATGCGCGAGCACCGTGTGCCGCAGTTCACCGTCGACAGCCACCGTCCGGTGCGCGCCTTCGACGTGTTCGGCCTGAGCTTCTCCACCGAGCTGGGCTACACCAACATGCTCGCCGCACTCGACCTGGCCGGCATTCCGCTGGAGGCCAGGGACCGCACCGACGACGACCCGATCGTCATGGCCGGCGGCCACGCGGCGTTCAACCCGGAGCCGATCGCCGACTTCCTCGACTGCGCGATCCTCGGCGACGGCGAGCAGGCCGTCCTCGAGGTCACGCGGCTGATCCGCGAATGGAAGGAGCAGGGCCGTCCCGGCGGCCGCGAGGAACTCCTCCTGCGCCTGGCCAAGACCGGCGGGGTCTACGTCCCCGGCTTCTACGACGTCGAGTACCTCCCCGACGGCCGCATCGCCCGTGTCGTGCCGAACCGCTCCGGCGTGCCGTGGCGTGTGTCCAAGCACACCGTCATGGACCTCGACGAATGGCCCTACCCCAAGGCGCCCCTCGTCCCGCTCGCGGAGACGGTCCACGAGCGCATGTCGGTCGAGATCTTCCGCGGCTGCACCCGCGGCTGCCGCTTCTGCCAGGCCGGCATGATCACCCGCCCGGTGCGCGAGCGCTCCATCACCGGCATCGGCGAGATGGTCGACAAGGGCCTGAAGGCGACGGGCTTCGAGGAGGTCGGCCTCCTCTCCCTGTCCTCCGCGGACCACAGCGAGATCGGCGACATCGCCAAGGGACTCGCCGACCGCTACGAGGAAGACAAGATCGGCCTGTCCCTCCCCTCGACCCGCGTCGACGCCTTCAACATCGACCTGGCGAACGAACTGACCCGCAACGGCCGCCGGTCCGGTCTCACCTTCGCGCCCGAGGGCGGGTCCGAGCGCATCCGCAAGGTCATCAACAAGATGGTCTCGGAGGAGGACCTGATCCGCACCGTCGCCACGGCCTACGGCAACGGCTGGCGCCAGGTGAAGCTGTACTTCATGTGCGGTCTGCCCACCGAGACCGACGACGACGTGCTGCAGATCGCCGACATGGCCACGCGCGTCATCCAGAAGGGCCGCGAGGTCTCCGGCTCCAACGACATCCGCTGCACGGTGTCCATCGGCGGTTTCGTGCCCAAGCCGCACACGCCGTTCCAGTGGGCGCCGCAGCTGTCCGCCGAGGAGACCGACGAGCGCCTGGCCAAGCTCCGCGACAAGATCCGCGGCGACAAGAAGTACGGCCGCTCCATCGGCTTCCGCTACCACGACGGCAAGCCCGGCATCGTCGAGGGCCTGCTCTCCCGCGGCGACCGCCGCATCGGCGCCGTGATCCGCGCGGTCTACGACGACGGCGGCCGCTTCGACGGCTGGCGCGAGCACTTCTCCTACGACCGCTGGATGCGGTGCGCGGAGAAGGCGCTGGCCCCGTTCGGCGTGGACGTCGACTGGTACACCACCCGCGAGCGCACCTACGAGGAGGTCCTGCCCTGGGACCACCTCGACTCGGGCCTGGACAAGGACTGGCTCTGGGAGGACTGGCAGGACGCCCTCGACGAGACCGAGGTCGAGGACTGCCGCTGGACCCCGTGCTTCGACTGCGGCGTCTGCCCGCAGTTCGATACATGGCCACAACTGAGCGAGAGCGGCAAGAAGCTGCTGCCGCTGACGGTCAAGAAGTCGGCTCCGACCAGCTGAAACGGTCGCTGACGTGAGTGACGACCCGCTGCGGCGTCTTGCCGACGCTGCGGCGGAGGTCACAGAGGATGAGGTGGCGGCGTTGCTGAGTGCGCTCGGCATGCAGCGGGGGCGGGAGCGGTCGGCGCCAGCGCTCCCGCTGACGCCGCTGCCGGGGCCGGCTAGCTCCTCCGGCGTTCACTCCGAGGTGGAGTGGGTGTGAGCCCATGTGAGGGCACTGAGCGGCCTTCTGCGCCCTCACCAGGTCTCTGCGCTGCCTCCAGAGGCCATGCGTGTTGGTAGCCAGGCGTCAGCCACGCTGAGAGCCTTTTCGGTCAAGGCGGCAGGAAATGGCACGCTGCAGCCCGACCCGCGCCACCATGAGCGACATGGCGACCTCGGGGGCAAGGGCAAGAAGCAGTCGGCTCGGTGGCTTGGGACAGTGGTGGGGCGTGATCGCTGCCGCGCTGCTGATCGCCGCATGGATCAACAAGGCCGCAGGGCCGGCGATCGTCGCGACCCTGTCGGCGCTCGTCCTCGTCTGGTGCTTCTTCCAGGCGCCCGTGACGTGTGCTGCCCCTGTCCGGGGCCGTACGGACGGCTGCCGGAACAACGCGACCGGCCTCCTCATGGGCTGCCACATCCGCCAGCACCGCTGGCAGAAGCTCAAGATGCTCATCCTTCGGCGCCAGGTACGGGAGTTCTGCTCCGGCCTGTTCTCAGACGGCAAGGCCACCCTGGTCACGCTAGCCGCGATCGGCAGCTTCCTGTCCGGCCTCGTGGCCTTTATCCCTAGTGTGGCAGTCAGCTGACCCTCTCGACGCCCACAGTCGAGAAGTCGCGCGCCCCGCTAATGGCGCTAGCCTCGCGGTTGCAGTAATCGGTGTGCCCTCAGCGAGGGCGGAACCAGGCGGCTTCATTCTGCGCGGTGTGTGATCAGAAGGCTTGCGCGAAGTCGTCTTCGCGGATCACAAGTCGTTCGCGTACGTCCTTCGGGATGAGCAGGCGAAGGTGCACCTTCGGGGCCCGGACTCCCGGCACCTTCGTCCGCGTGACCTCGCAGCGAATGCCGACGCGGTACAGGTCTGCGGACATGGCTTCCATGCCGCCCTCTTGCCAGTGCTCACGGAACGTCTTCCCGCCGTGGACGTTGACCCATCGGTCCTTCGCCGTCTCGGGATCGATCGCTTCCAGCTGCTCGATGAGCTTGTCCAGCGTCGTCTCCGCCTGCTCCTTGGTGAACCTCGTCTTCGTGTACCGGCCTCCGGGTTCCAGCTCCTTCATGTACAGCGCGATGGACTCCTGAAGACGCTTGATCTCCCGCCGCGCCTCGGCGCCCTCGGCGTACTGGCGAACCTGTACGGGGAAGTCTCCGAGAACCTTGAGGACGTCCTCCACCAGGCGCTCGTAGACCCGCTCCGGGTTGGGTGCCCCGTGTCCGCCGCTCTTGCAGTTGCGGCACCGAAGGTAGGGGTAGGTACCGAACCCGTTCCTCGTGACCTGCACGGTCATGTTGGTCTTGCACTCGGCGCACAGGAGGACGCCGAGGAACTGCGTGGCTCCGCCGGGGCGGCGCGGCGGCTGCTTCTTCATCCGCTTGTCGAGCGCTGCGCCGAGGGTCTCGAACTCCTCCTCGGTGAAGATCGGGGGAGCGACCCTGATCGGCTTGCCGTCCTTGCCGAGGACCGGCTTCGAACGGCGCTGTCCGCCGTTCTTGTCCTCCTCCACGCGGTAGCCGAGGAGCGCGGGGTTACGGAGCCGGCGAAGGAGCGTCACCACGGTGAGCCCTTGGCCCATGAGTCCTGCCCGCTTCAGGCAGCGCACCATGAAACGGGCGGAGCGTCCGCGAAGTGCCATGCGGCGTGCCCAGTGCAGTGCCTTGTGTGCCTCAGGATCGATGACGAGAACGACCCTCCCCGTGTCGTCCTCGTCGGTGACGTAGCCGTACGCCGGTTTCCCGATGAGCCATTCCTCCTGGGACTTCGCGTAGTCCCACAGGCTCGTGACCCGGGTGGAGGTGTTGGCGGCCTCGATCTCGGCGATACCACCGATGATCGTGACCATGATCTTCCCGGCGGTCGTCGTGAGGTCGAGGCTGTCGTTCTTCGATACCAGGTTCTTCCCGCGCTTCAGGCTCCACTCGATCATCGTGGAGAGGTCGGAGAGACGGCGCACGAAGCGATCGAGCTTCCAGAACAGGATCTCGTCGAACTCGGGGGAGCGGTTGTTCAGCCAGTCCCCGAGTTCCTTCCGCTTCCACGGCGGGACCTTCGTCGCCGACACGTTCAGGTCCGAAGCGACGCCGACGACTCGGCAACCTCGCTCCCTCGCCAGGATGCGGAGATCGAGTTCCTGACGTACCGGTGATGTCGTCTCGTCCGTCAGTACGGATAAGCGGATCGACAGGAGCGCCCGCGGAGCGTCCTCGGGGAGCAGCGCCTCAGTCTGCTTCAGCTCCTCCAGGAGCGCGAGATCGGCTGCGGTCCACTCGGCTTCTACGTTGTAGGCCGCTCGCTCAGCCGCGAGCCGGCGCTGTCCTCGTTTACTCATGCAGGCAGCGTAGAGCTGGTTTAAGCATTTTCCATATGTCAGCAGATGGACACGAGCATCCAGATTGGGCAAGAAGCTGCTGCCCCTGACGGTCAAGAACGCGGGCCCCGTGCCGAGCGGTCACGCGCACTGAACCCGGCCCGGACGACCGGGCGTGAGCATGGAAACGGAGCAGCGGCCCCTGCTGTAGGGGCTGCTGCTCCGTTTCGTATGGGTACGCGCGCTCGGGTGTGCAGGCGGGATGCGCGTCACGGGACCTGTCGGCCGTCGTAATGGCGGACGCGGTGGCGGGGGCTGACCGTGCGGCGGGGCGGGCGGGTGAGGGTGATCTGGCGGACCAGTTGCTGGAAGCAGGCCAGGGCGGCGACGCCCGGGAGGGCCGCGGCCGCCGTGTCGGTGACGGTGCGGGGCGCCTGGGCCACGCACAGCAGGACCGCGACGGAGGAGAAGAGCAGGACGACGAACCAGGAGTGCAGGGCGCGTCGTTGGTGGAGGGCCGCGCGGAGGATGGAGAGGGAGCCGGCCAGCCAGGGGCCGTACACCAGGATCGGCCACCAGGACGAGGAGTCGCCGCTGCTGTGCGCCGTGGTGACGAGGAGCAGCGGTTCGTAGGTGACGACGCCGCTGAAGACGCTCACCATCGACACGGTGACCGCGGCCATCGCGGCGATGGCGTAGCTGGCGACGCGCACGGCGTCGGGGCGGGGCCGCGGTGGCTTTCGGTGGGCGCGGGGCGCGGAGCGCAGGGGCGGCAGTTCGGCCGTGATCTCCTGCAGGTTGCCCATGGGGCTGCCGGCCGGGGGAGCGGTGACCGAGGTCTCCTCGCGCGGTGGCGGCACCGTGGGGGCGGCGTACTCGTCGGAGCGGGCCTCCTGGAGGAGGTAGGCCAGTTCCTCGGCCGGGTCCCAGGGTGGCACGGCGGGCTGGTCCCAGGGTGGCACGGCGGGCTCGACGGGCTCCGCGTAGACGGCTCCGGCCCGGTGCCGGCCGGTTCCCATTTCGGTGAACGGGTCCGATGCCTCGGCGTTGTACCAGAGCGGGTCGTAGCGTTCATCATTCATGTCAGGATTGATTCATCGGGCCGGCGGGAGCACTCAACAGCGGTTGTGTGAAGTGCAGTTGGAGCGGACCTGACCTGCTTGCCTTCATACAGCGACTAACGGCGGCACTTTCACTTGGATGCGCGGCGAATGAGTGAACGGCCATAGCGACAATGGGTTTGTCGAAGGCTCCGAATTTCCTTTTTTCTATGGGCCTTTCAGCATATGAAGAAACCGGAACCGGGCGTTCGCATCCGCGGGGGCGTTCTCGGCGTCCTTGTCGGTATGGATCTGGAGAAGTCGCGGGAGCAGCCGTCCGGCGAGGGGTGCCTCGTCGTCGCGTTGCGCATGCCGGTGCGGATCGTCGTGCTCGTGCTGGTGGTGCCGGTGCGGATGGTGTGGGACGCCCTGGTGGTCGTGGGGCGGTTCCTCGGCGACACGGTGTTCCGTCCGTTGGGGCGTGCGTTGGCATGGGTGGGGCGCGCGGTGTTCGTGTGGCCGTTCGTCGCGCTCTGGCGCTGGGTGCTCGTGCCGCTGGGGAGGGCGCTGCGGTGGCTGGGCACGGTGCTGGTCGTCGTCCCGGCCGGGTGGCTGTACCGGACGGTGCTCACGCCCCTCGGGCACGCCCTGGCCTGGCTGGGGCACCGGCTTCTCGTCGTGCCGTCGGTGTGGCTGTACCGGTGGGTGCTCACTCCGGTCGGGTATGCGCTGGCGTGGTGCGGCCGGGGGCTGTTCGCGTTGGTCTCGCTGCTGGTCGCGGGGGTCGCCACGGCCCTGTACTGGACGTTCCGCGTCCTGGTGTGGTGGCCCGCGTACGCCGTGTGGCGCTGGGTGCTGGCGCCGGTCGGCCGGGTGCTGGCCGTCGTCGCGCGGGAGGTCGGGGCCGCGCTCGGGCACGCCTGGCGCATCGCCGGGTACGTCTCGCTCGCCGTGGGCCGGGCCCTCGCCGCCTTCTTCCGGTGGACGGTCGTGGAGCCGGCCCGCTGGGTGTACCGGACCGTGCTCACGCCGGTCGGTCATGTCGTCCGTGACTGGGTACTGAGGCCCGTCGCGGAGGCGGCCCGGAGTGTGGGACGCGTCACACGAGACATCCTGCGCTCCGTCCGCGTGACCGTCCGCCAGGTCCGTCAGGACGTCCGGCGGGCGCTTCTCGGTGAATCCAAGAAATCAGACGGTCAGGATGACCGGATCCTCCTGACCAAGCGCTGACCGGGCGTTCCGTCCCGGCCGGGCCGCCCGTCCTGTCACCCGTGCTGCTCGGCCCCCGGCTTCCTCCTCTTCGCCACCGTCGTCGTCATGTCCGCCCCGAGACCAGGCCCGTGCCGCACGGGGACGGCATGCCCGGCGTCACCCGGGGTACCGGTGCAGGCACCGGCGCGCGGGGAGAGCGTCCCGCCGGCCGGTGACGCCGGGAAACCGCCGTCCCGACGGGCACGTACCCTTGTAAGGACACGGTCCCGGTGCCCGACCGGGCCCTCCGGGGCCGTCGCGCACGGCCGTACCCTGGAAGGGAAGGCGCTCCCCGCGCCCCCTTGCGACAAGGAGAAGATCCACTGGGCAAGCGACAGCCCGAAGGCCCGCCGCCCGCACCCGCGGTGCAGCGCATCCGACTGCGCTACACCAAGCGCGGCCGCCTCCGGTTCACCAGCCACCGTGACTTCCAGCGTGCCTTCGAGCGCGCGCTGCGCCGAGCCCAGGTGCCCATGGCGTACTCGGCCGGTTTCACGCCGCACCCGAAGGTGTCGTACGCCAATGCCGCACCCACCGGCACCGGCAGCGAGGCCGAGTACCTGGAGATCGCGCTCACCGAGCCGCGGGACCCCGAGCGTCTGAGGGTCCTGCTCGACGAGTCGATGCCCGCCGGGCTGGACGTCGTCGAGGCCGTCGAGGCCCGCACTTCAGGGCTCGCCGACCGGCTCACGGCGTCGGTGTGGGAGCTGCGGCTGGACGGTGTCGCTCCCGAGGACGCCCGCCGCGCGGTGGACGCCTTCGAGTCGGCCGAGACCGTCGAGGTCCAGCGCCGCATGAAGAACGGCATCCGTACCTTCGACGCCCGGTCCGCCGTCGCCTCCCTCGAAACCGTCGAGGAGGCCGTCGCGACGGACTCCGCGCCTGCTGATAGGCCGACCGACCGGCCCTGTGCGATACTGCGGCTGGTTGTTCGGCACGTGACGCCTGCCGTACGACCCGACGACGTCCTGTCCGGTCTCCGCGCCGTGGCCGACCTGGCGCCGCCGGTCCCCGTAGCGGTGACCAGGCTGGCGCAGGGGCTGTTCGATGAAGAGACCGGCACGGTGACCGACCCGCTCGCGCCCGACCGCGAGGCAGCAGCGACCGAGCCGCACACGGCCGCCGCCACTGCCGCCGCGACGGCGCCGGCGTAAGGAAGGTCCCGCGTAGGGACGGATGTCGTAAGCGCCGCCCTCGAACTCGGGAGCCACCTGGGTCGGGCAGCGCACCGACCAGAAGACTTTCGCCAGGCCGTACGCATTCGGCGTACGGAACCGGCGAGACAGGACACAGAGAGCTTCCGAGCGGCGCCCGCGCCCCGGACGGCGGCCACCGCGCACCGCGCGGGCCGCGGACGTCACCGGCATCGCCGGACCAGGCGCGGCGCCCGGGAGCCTGACGGGAGAAACGCCCGCATGCTCGAACCGACCGAGCCCACCGAGGGCTCCGAACCGAACACCCCCAGCGACACCCTGCCGCCCCGCCGGCGCCGCAGGGCCGCGTCCCGCCCGGCGGGCCCGCCCGCCGCCGCAGAGAACAGCACGGCGGAAACGGTCACGCCGGCCATACCGGCCGCCGAGCCGGTGGAGACGCCTCAGGCCGCCGAGAGCGGGACCGACATCCAGCAGGAGACCGGGGCCCCCGCGCCCCGGCGTCGCCGTGTGGTCCGCCGCGCGGCCGGCCGCGGAGCGCCGGCCGCGCGGAGGCCGCCGAGACGTCGTCCCGCGGCGCAGCCGCGTCCGAGGCCGCCGCCCCCGCGCCGAACCGGCCGCCGACACCACGGAGGACGCCGCTCCGCGCCGTACCCGCCGCCGCGCCACGCGCACCGTGACGCCCCGGCGCTGTTGCCGAGACCCGGCCGCCGACGAGACCGCCGCGGCCCCCGAAACCCCTGAGACTCCGGCCGAGCGGCCGCCGCCCGACGGAGGACGCCGCTCCGCGCCGCACCCGGCGCCGCGCCACGCGCACCGTGACCGCCCCGGCCGCCGAGACGCCGACGGGCCGAAGCGGAAGAGCCGCCCGGCCGCGCGGTGAGACGGCTGCCGAGACGGCCCCCGAGCCCGCCGCCGAGTCACCGAGGACGACGCCGCCCCGCGCCGCACCCGCGCCGTGCCTCTCGGCGCGCGTCCGCGCCCGCGGTGCTCCCGCCGCCGACGCACAGGGCGACGCGACGACGAGACCGAGCAGGCCGCCCCGACCGCCGAGGAGGCCCGGTGACGGAGAACGACAAGCAGGACGAGAAGCAGGCCGGCACCCCGGCCGAGGCGCCGCCGCGCAGGCCCGCCGAGGAGGGCGGCGCGCCGCCGCCGGCGCGTCGTCCGCAAGGCCGCCGCCGGGTTCGCCGAGCCCGCGCGCCCCGCGCGCGGTGCGGAGACGGAGGACAAGGAGGGCGCCCCGCGCCGTCCCGCGCGTCCCGCCGTCGCCGTGTTCCAGCCGCCGGTGTTCACCGAGCCCCGCTTCCAGACCCCGGAGCGCGCCGCCGCCGAGGCCGCCGCCGGACTCGCCGAGGCCGTGGAGCCGGAGGAGGAGACGGAGGAGCTTCCCGAGGAGCAGCCCGCCGCCTCCCGCCGTCGCCGCCGCCGCAGGGGCGCGTCCGACGAGCCCGAGGCCATCGCGCCGGCCGCGGCCGAGGAGACCCCCGAGGCCGAGACCGAGGACGCCGCCGACCAGGCCGAGGACCAGACCGACGGTGACGAGGGCGACGACCACGACGACCACGAGTCGTCCGGTTCGCGCCGCCGCCGTCGCCGTGGCGGCCGTCGCCGCCGCCGTGGCGAGTCCGCCGACGCCGACAGCGGCGACCAGCAGGACGGCGACACCGACGGCGCCGAGCGCGCCGGGTCCGAGCAGTCCGCGCAGGACGCCGAGGACACCGACGGGCAGAGCGACGAGGACGCCGAGGAGCGCGAGCGCGAGGAGCGCGAGGACGGCGGTTCCAGCAGCAGCCGTCGCCGCCGTCGCCGTCGTCGCCGCGCCGGGGACAGCGGCGGCGAGCCCGAGCCGTCCGCCGACGACCCCGAGCGCACCGTCGTCAAGGTCCGCGAGCCCCGTCCCCTGCGGGAAAAGGGTGCCGAGCCGTCCGACGAGGTGCAGTCCATCAAGGGCTCCACCCGCCTGGAGGCCAAGAAGCAGCGCCGCCGCGAGGGCCGCGAGCAGGGCCGCCGTCGCGTGCCGATCATCACCGAGGCCGAGTTCCTGGCCCGCCGCGAGGCCGTCGAGCGCGTCATGGTGGTCCGCCAGCACGGCGACCGCACGCAGATCGGCGTCCTCGAGGACGGCGTGCTCGTCGAGCACTACGTCAACAAGGAGCAGGCCACCTCGTACGTCGGCAACGTGTACCTGGGCAAGGTGCAGAACGTGCTGCCGTCGATGGAGGCCGCCTTCGTCGACATCGGCAAGGGCCGCAACGCCGTGCTCTACGCCGGCGAGGTCAACTTCGACGCGCTCGGCATGTCCGGCGGTCCGCGCCGCATCGAGTCCGCGCTGAAGTCCGGGCAGCCGGTGCTGGTCCAGGTCACCAAGGACCCGATCGGCCACAAGGGCGCCCGCCTCACCAGCCAGGTCTCCCTCCCCGGCCGCTACCTCGTGTACGTGCCCGAGGGCTCGATGACCGGCATCAGCCGCAAGCTGCCCGACACCGAGCGGGCCCGGCTGAAGACCATCCTCAAGAAGATCGTCCCCGAGGACGCGGGCGTCATCGTGCGCACCGCCGCCGAGGGCGCGAGCGAGGACGAGCTGCGCCGTGACGTCGAGCGGCTCCAGGGGCAGTGGGAGGAGATCAAGAAGAAGTCCAAGAACGGCGGCACCGCCCCGACGCTGCTGTACGGCGAGCCGGACATGACCGTCCGCGTCGTCCGGGACATCTTCAACGAGGACTTCTCCAAGGTCATCGTCAGCGGTGACGAGGCCTGGGAGACCATCCACGGCTACGTCTCCCACGTCGCGCCCGACCTGGCCGACCGCCTGCAGCGGTGGACCAGCGAGGTCGACGTCTTCGCCACGTACCGGATCGACGAGCAGCTCGCCAAGGCGCTGGACCGCAAGGTCTGGCTGCCCAGCGGCGGTTCGCTGGTGATCGACCGGACCGAGGCGATGGTCGTCATCGACGTCAACACCGGCAAGTTCACCGGCCAGGGCGGCAACCTCGAGGAGACCGTCACCAGGAACAACCTGGAGGCGGCCGAGGAGATCGTGCGCCAGCTCCGGCTGCGCGACCTCGGCGGCATCATCGTCATCGACTTCATCGACATGGTGCTGGAGTCCAACCGGGACCTGGTGCTGCGCCGTCTGCTGGAGTGCCTGGGCCGGGACCGGACCAAGCACCAGGTCGCCGAGGTGACCTCGCTGGGCCTGGTCCAGATGACCCGCAAGCGGGTCGGCCAGGGCCTGCTGGAGTCGTTCTCCGAGACCTGCGTCCACTGCAACGGCCGCGGTGTCATCGTCCACCTCGACCAGCCGTCCACCTCCGGCGGCGGCAAGCGCCGCAAGCGCGCCCGGGCCGGTGCGGCGGACCAGCCGCACGAGCACGAGGCCGCCGTGGAGACGGCCGAGCAGGAGGCCGAGGCCGAGGCGGAGACGCCGGCCGAGGTCGCCGCCGAGGCCGCCGAGCCCGCGCTGCCGGGCCCGAGTTCACGCCGGACGAGGAGCTTACAGCAGCGCGCCGAGCCGGGCCCAGCGTCCGGGCCCGTACGTACGCGCCGCCGGCGAGCCGTCGCCGTCCGCGCCCGCGGCTCCCGCAGCGTGAGACCGCCAGGGGCGCCGCAAGCAGGCCGAGGAGCGCGCCGAGGAGACGCCCGCCGCCGAGGAGACGCGGCCGTCCCCACGGCGCAGACGTGACCGCCGCCGAGGAGACGCGGCGTCCGTGCAGCCGAGTCGGCCGCCGAGGCGCTGGCCGAGCGGCGCCGGCCGAGGACGCCGTGGTGCCGCAGGCCGAGGAGGCCGCCCCCAAGGGCCGTACGCGCCGCCGGGCCACCCGCAAGGTGACCGCGCCGGCCGGTTCCCCGGCGGGTGCCGAGGCCGCGGTGGTGACCGTCGCCGAGCCGGCGAAGGCCGAGCCCGCGAAGGCGGAGGAGACGCCGAAGGCCGAGGAGACCCCGGCCGAGGCCGCCGCCCCTGAGGCCGCGCCCGAGGCGTCCGCCCCGGCCCGTCCGCGGCGTCGCGCGGTGCGCAAGCCGAGCACCTCGACCGCGTCCGAGGACACGGCCGTCGTGGTCCTGCCGTCCGCCCCCGCGGACGAGCAGAAGCCCGCCGAGGAGCCCGCCGCCGCGCCGGAGGCCGTCGCGGCCGCCGAGCCCGTCGAGGGTGCTGAGGGTGCCGAGGAGGCCACTCCGGCCAAGAAGGCCGCCCGCAAGACGGCCAAGAAGGCCACGGCGAAGAAGGCCGCCACCAAGAAGACGACGACGGCCAAGAAGACGGCGGCCAAGAAGACGACGACGGCGGCGAAGAAGACCACCGCCAAGAAGTCGACGGCGAAGAAGGCCACGGCGAAGAAGACCGCCGCTGCCGAGCAGCAGGCGCCCTCCTCCGTCACGGCCGCGGCCGACGAGAGCTGACCAGCGTCTACGCTGTGTGGTCCTGTCCCCTGCGGGGGCAGGACCACACGCTTTTCACGTCCCCGAAGGAGAACGACCCGCGATGATAGGCCTCGTGCTCGCGGCCGGCGCCGGCCGGCGTCTGCGCCCCTACACCGACACGCTTCCCAAGGCCCTGGTGCCGGTGGGCGCGGAGGGCGACCAGGACGCCGCGACCGTCCTGGACCTGACGCTCGGCAACTTCGCGGAGATCGGGCTGACCGAGGTCGGTGTCGTGGTCGGCTACCGCAAGGAGGCCGTGTACGAGCGGCAGGCGGCGCTGGAGGCGAAGTACGGGCTGAAGCTGACGCTCATCGACAACGACAAGGCGGAGGAGTGGAACAACGCCTACTCGCTGTGGTGCGCGCGGGACGTCCTGAAGGACGGTGTGATCCTCGCCAACGGGGACACGGTGCACCCGGTGTCGGTGGAGCGGACGCTGCTGGACGCGCGCGGTGACGGCAGGCAGATCATCCTGGCGCTGGACACGGCGAAGCAGCTCGCCGACGAGGAGATGAAGGTCGTCGTGGACCCGGAGAAGGGGATGCGGCGGATCACCAAGCTGATGGACCCGGCGGAGGCGACCGGCGAGTACATCGGCGTGACGCTGATCGAGGGCGGCGCCGCGGAGCAGTTGGCGGACGCGCTGAAGGCGACGTTCGAGCGGGACCCGCAGCTGTACTACGAGGACGGTTACCAGGAGCTGGTGAACCGGGGCTTCCGGATCGATGTGGCGCCGATCGGCGACGTCCGGTGGGTCGAGATCGACAACCACGACGACCTCGCCCGCGCACGGGAGATCGTCGCCGGTCACTGAGCGGCGCGGGCGCGCGGGGGTCCGGTTTGACCCCCGTGGCCCCGGCCCCGTAACCTTGACCGTCGGCGTGTCCATCGGGACCGCCACATCCCCGTAAACCTCTTCCTCCCGGACGCGGGCCGCGACCGGGAGAGGTCGCCCGCGTATGTGCGTGGGCGACTGGCCTGCGGGGGTGCCGTTCTTCGAGTGAGAGTGAGATCCGCGTGTACGCCATCGTGCGCAGCGGTGGTCGCCAGCACAAGGTTGCTGTCGGCGACATCGTCGAGGTTGACAAGATTTCCACCGCCAAGGTCGGCGACACGGTCGAGCTCTCGACCCTGCTCGTCGTCGACGGCGACTCCGTGACCAGCGACCCGTGGGTGCTGGCCGGGATCAAGGTCCAGGCCGAGGTCGTGGACCACCACAAGGGCCAGAAGATCGACATTCTGCGCTACAAGAACAAGACCGGCTACCGCCGTCGTCAGGGCCACCGCCAGCAGTACACGGCGATCAAGGTCACTGAGATCCCCGCGGCTGCGAAGTAAGGGACTGAGGAGAGATGGCACACAAGAAGGGCGCATCGTCCACCCGCAACGGTCGTGACTCCAACGCTCAGCGCCTCGGCGTGAAGCGCTTCGGCGGTCAGGTCGTGAACGCGGGCGAGATCCTGGTCCGCCAGCGCGGCACCCACTTCCACCCGGGCGCCGGCGTCGGCCGTGGCGGCGACGACACGCTGTTCGCGCTGCAGGCCGGTTCGGTGCAGTTCGGCACCGCTCGTGGCCGCAAGGTCGTGAACATCGTTCCGGTCGCCTGATCGGACACTTTCGCGAGGCGGACCTCACTTCCCCCACGGGAAGCGGGTCCGCCTTTCGCGTGTTACCCAAGAGACAACCCCGTAGTAACTGGAGGCACATTCCATGACCACCTTCGTGGACCGCGTCGAGCTGCATGTCGCCGCGGGTAACGGAGGTCACGGCTGTGCCTCCGTCCATCGCGAGAAGTTCAAGCCGCTCGGCGGCCCCGACGGGGGCAACGGCGGACGCGGCGGCGATGTCATCCTCACCGTCGACCAGTCCGTGACCACCCTGCTCGACTACCACCACTCGCCGCACCGCAAGGCCACGGGCGGCAAGCCCGGCGAGGGCGGCAACCGCTCCGGCAAGGACGGCCAGGACCTGATCCTGCCCGTGCCGGACGGCACCGTGGTGCTCGACAAGGCGGGCAACGTCCTCGCCGACCTCGTCGGCCACGGCACCTCCTACGTCGCCGCCCAGGGCGGCCGCGGCGGGCTCGGCAACGCGGCCCTCGCCTCGGCACGCCGCAAGGCCCCCGGCTTCGCGCTGCTCGGCGAGCCGGGCGACCTGCGCGACATCGTCCTGGAGCTGAAGACCGTCGCCGACGTGGCCCTCGTGGGCTACCCCAGCGCCGGCAAGTCGTCCCTGATCTCCGTGCTCAGCGCCGCCAAGCCGAAGATCGCCGACTACCCGTTCACCACCCTGGTGCCCAACCTCGGTGTGGTGACCGCCGGTTCGACCGTCTACACCATCGCCGACGTCCCCGGCCTGATCCCCGGCGCCAGCCAGGGCAAGGGCCTCGGCCTGGAGTTCCTGCGCCACGTCGAGCGCTGCAGCGTTCTGGTGCACGTGCTGGACACCGCCACCCTGGAGTCCGACCGCGACCCCGTTTCCGACCTCGACGTCATCGAGGAGGAGCTGCGCCAGTACGGCGGCCTGGACAACCGGCCGCGGCTCGTCGTCCTCAACAAGATCGACGTGCCCGACGGCAAGGACCTCGCCGACATGGTCCGCCCCGACCTGGAGCAGCGCGGCTACCGCGTCTTCGAGGTGTCCGCCGTGGCCCACACCGGTCTGCGCGAGCTGTCCTTCGCGCTCGCCGACCTGGTGGCCAAGGCGCGCGAGGCCAGGCCGAAGGAGGAGGCGACCCGTATCGTCATCCGTCCCAAGGCGGTCGACGACACCGGCTTCACCGTCACCCGCGAGGAGGCCGGCGGCGAGCTGGTGTTCCGCGTGCGCGGCGAGAAGCCCGAACGCTGGGTGCGCCAGACCGACTTCAACAACGACGAGGCCGTCGGCTACCTCGCCGACCGGCTCAACCGCCTCGGCGTCGAGGAGCAGCTGATGAAGGCGGGCGCCCGCGGCGGCGACGCCGTCGCCATCGGCCCCGAGGACAACGCCGTGGTCTTCGACTGGGAGCCGTCCGTCAGCGCCGGCGCGGAGATGCTCGGCCGCCGCGGCGAGGACCACCGCTTCGAGGCGCCCCGCCCGGCCGCCCAGCGCCGCCGCGACCGCGACGCGCAGCGCGACGAGGCGGAGCGGGAGTTCGACGGGTTCGAACCGTTCTAGTCCGCACCGCGAGCACCGCACACACAGAAGGGCCCGTTCCGACCGGAACGGGCCCTTCTCGTGCGTACGGCGGCTCAGTCGCCGGGCGTCCGGCTCAGGTCCGCCCCGTAGAGCCCCAGCAGCCGCTCCTCCACCAGCGGGGTGAGGGCCTCGACGTAGGCGTCCGCCAGGTGACCGTAGTCCCGGTACACCAGCGTGTTGCCCACCACGACCGGGCAGTTGCCGGACGGGGCGCAGATCCAGGGGGCGGGGTCGATGAGCGCCACGTCCTCGGCGGCCGCCGCCTTGCGGATCGCCTTGGTCACCGAGGGCTGCTTGTCGGCCTCGGACAGCTTGTTGGCGCACTCGGACAGGTTGTCCGGGTTGGCGACCGCGCAGTCCACCGAGTTGTTCTTCGGCCAGGGGTTGTCCAGCAGCGTGAGCACGCGGGTGCGGCCCCGCTGGAGGATCCGGTACGTCTCGGCCTGGCCCTTGCCCCACTCGGTGGCGGTGTCGCCCTCGCCCCACAGCTTCGCGGAGTTGGAGCTGGAGGTGACGACCAGGTCCGGCTCCATCGCGCGGATCTTGTCGATGGTCACCTCACGCCAGTCGTCGCAGGACGAGTACGGGCCGTTGTTGTAGGCGATGGTGATCTGGGAGACCTTGCAGGCGTTCTTGGTGAACGAGTACAGCTTCCAGCCGTGCTCGCGGGCGATCGCGTCGAACGCCGGGAACCACTGGGCGACGTGCGAGTCGCCGAACAGCACCACGCTGCGGTCGCCGTTCTTGTCGCCGTAGAGACACGGCTGCGTCTGCTTCTCGTCCGACATGGTCAGCGCGCAGTCGTCGTTGTAGACGGCCGTCCGCTTGTACGCCACGTCGTGCACGTTCGGCGACAGGTTCGACGGCATCTTGTCCGCCGGGTTCTGCAGCAGCCGGGTCAGCGCCGCCTGCGGGTCGGGAGCCTGGGCGATCGCCTCCTTGGTGTTCTGCTGCGCGCCGCCCGACGACAGGCTCGGCGGGAACTGGGCGGCGACCAGCGCGGCCACCGCCGCGACCGCCGACAGCCCCAGACCCAGCGACAGACCACGGGCCGCGTGCGCCTTGAACGCCCGGTGGAACCGCATCGGGTCCTCGACCAGCTTCAGCGTCAGCCAGGCCAGCACCAGACCGCCCAGGGCGGCGATCAGCCGCAGCGGGCCCTCGTGCTCGCCGAACCCGGCGGCCGCGGGCACGATGACGATGAGCGGCCAGTGCCACAGGTACCAGGCGTACGAGACGCCGCCGACCCACACGGCGGGACGCAGCGACAGCACCAGGCCCGCGCCGTACCGGCCGCCCGCCGCGCCGCCCGCCAGCACGGCGGCCGCGCCGAGGACGGGGACCACGGCGTTGGTGCCGGGGAAGACGGTGTGGTCGTCGAAGGCCACCGCCGCGTACGCGATGGCGGCCAGGCCGGCCCAGCTGAGGGCCGCGGCGACCGGGCGCGGGATGTCGTCCAGCCGGTGCGCCACCAGCGCCAGCAGGGCGCCGACCCCGAGCTCCCAGATACGGCCCTGCGAGCCGAAGTAGGCCCAGGACGGGGACGTCTCGGTGAGGTTCAGGTTCACGGCGAAGGACGCGGCGGCCAGGGCCAGCAGCGGAATCACCAGCAGGGCGCGGCGCCGGAAGATCTTCAGCGCGACGATCAGCAGGACGGGCCAGATCAGGTAGAACTGCTCCTCCACCGCCAGCGACCAGAAGTGCTGGAACGGCGACGGCGGCACGTCCGTGTTGAAGTAGTCGGTGCCCGTGTCGGCCAGCCGGAAGTTGACGACGTACCAGGCGGAGGCGATGGCGTCCTTGGCGTAGTCCGCGAACCGCAGCGGCCCCAGGAACAGCCACGACCCGGCCAGCGTCGCCATGACGACCAGCGTGGAGGCGGGCAGCAGGCGCATGGCCCGGCGGGCGTAGAAGCGGCCCAGCGAGATCCGGCCCTCGCGCTTCCACTCGCGGAGCATCAGCGAGGTGATGAGGAAGCCGGAGATGACGAAGAAGACGTCCACGCCGACGAAGCCGCCGGCCAGGGACGACACACCCGCGTGGGCGACCACCACGAGCGTGACCGCGACGGCGCGCAGTCCCTGGATGTCCAGCCTCAGTCCGGCGCCGCCGCCCGCCGGGGCGGGCCTACTGCCGGAGGGCGGTGCGGGGGAGTCGCCCCGTGTGTGGGGGACGGGCGGGGCACCATCTGCTGACGGCCGCGGTGGGGACGCGAGATCGCGGGCGGACAATTCGGGGATTCTCCTTGTTCGGGGAGCGTCTGCGAGACGTGAGAAGTCTGCGACACGGACCGGGGCGAGGCGCCGCCGGGACCTGCTGACGCCGGTGATCGACGCGGAGTCAGACGCTCGAGCGTATCTCCGCACAGGGCGGGACCCGTCGCATCTTCTGTCGCATTGTCGTAACAAGTGACTCACGAACGCCCGTGGGCAGTGGTGTGAGCCGGGGCCTCCGCCGGGTCAGCGCACTCTGCCGAGGGCGACGCGCCCGGCCTTCTTGGTGAACAGGGCGCCGCCCGTGCTCATCGTCACGTATATCCGGTACCGGCCGGCCGGGAGCGCGGACACGTCGACACCCTCGTCCCCGGGCGTGGTGAAGTACCCGAAGGGATAGGCGCCGATGTCCCCGCGGCCCCGGTGCGCGCGCACCACGGCCGCGTTCTTCCTCGCCTCGAGGGGGAAGGAGAAACAGCCGCGTCTGCCCTGGAGGACCAGGTAGTAATGGGCGTGGCCCTTCTTGTCGGCGTTCCTGCCGGGGAGGAAGAAGACGCCCTCGGCGTGCGCCGTGCGCTCCCGCCTCCAGGACTTCTCCAGCGAGAAGCGCACACCGCCGGTGTCCTCGCCGAGGATGTGCCGCTTGGTTATCTTCACGCCGTTCCCGCCGCCCCGGACCAGCAGTTCGCTGTCGCCGAGGGCCTGGCGCGCGTCGAGCGGCCGTGAGGCGATGAGGCGCGTGCGCCGCTCCATGCCCTCGTCGGGGCTCGACACGATCACGGACGCCTCGTACGTGCCCCGGGGCAGCGCGGTGAGGTCCAGGCCGTCCGGGGTGGCGAACCCGCCCTGCTCGTACGCGCAGACGTACTCGTCGAAGTACTCCCGGTACAGCCGCGGCTCCTTGGTGGACGTCAGCGGGAACGTCCAGCTCCGGCCGTGCCGCTCCAGGACGAGCCGCTTCTCCTCGTCCTTGACGCCCTCGCGGGAGACGCCGGGGAGGAAGGCGTGCCCGCTCAGCCGGAGCCCGCCGCCGTCGGCGGCGGCGCGGGTGAGGACCGCGAGCGCGGTGTCGGACTTCCGCAGCCGGTCGAGGTGGTCGGCCGCCTTGTCCTCGTCCTCGGGGCCCGGACCGATCCGGACGTCGCCCCAGCGCGGGGCCACGCCCTCGGTGAGCGCGTACACGATGCTCAGGATCGAGGACATGGCCTGGCGGACCACCTCGTCGTGGCGCCGCACCGTGGGGGAGTCCACGAAAAGGAAGTTGAAGTTCTCGTAGGACCGCAGCGCGGGCAGGTAGTGCTTCACTTCCTGCTCGTACTGGTAATCACCCGGAGAAGAGATCACGTAGATGTTCCGGGCGAATTCCGTGTCCTTCTCGAGGAGATCCCTCATCACGGAATCCATGATCGCCACATTCCCGGCCGGCTGGCCCTCACCGAGAACGGCGTCGCCGAGCTGCCCGTGACCGTGCGAGTAGCTGCCCAGGAAGTACTGGGGAGTCGACGCGACGATGTTCCGGTAGTCGTACTTGATGCCGTAGTACAGGGCGGCGCTTCCGCCCTTCGACGCGCCCAGCAGGGTCACCCCGTCCCGGGACACGCCCAGCCGCTCCATGAAACTCCTGATGAGCGACTGGACGGACTCCGACACCGAGAAGTCCATGTCCCGGGCGACGTAGTACGAGGCCCCGCCGTCGAAATGGTCGCGGATCCGCAGAATGTGGCACTGGACACTGTCCAGTGCGTCGCCGAATCCGTACCTGCTCCCCACCGACGAGAAGACCACGAGGAGATTGCGGTGGTCCCCGCGGGCCGGGCGGAACTGGAATTCGACGGGCCACTTCCCGTGCACCTCGGTGGCCTCGGTGAAGACGTGCCTCCGCTGTGCCGCGTAGTTCGGTGACAGCGCCGGGAGGGTCTCGGTCATCGGATCTGCGCACTCTCTGCCGGGGTCGTCTGTGTTCGTCCTTCCGCCGGGCGGCCTTCTCCCTCTCAGACCAGCGTGGCCTGCTCCGACGGGCTGGACGTCTCGGACTTCATCTCGGCCTCCAGACGGTCGTACCGGGCCATCGTGCGCTGGAAGGCGCGCGTGGCCAGGAGGAGGCGGTAGACGACGAGCACCTCGAAGGCGAGGAGCAGGACGCCCGCGGCGACCGTCGGCCAGAAGATCTGGTTGAGCAGCGGCGCGACGATGAAGATCGTCATCTGGAACTCGATGCCGCTGAACAGATGGATGCGGATCCGGTGGCTGACGAGGAAGTCGCGCAGCCGCACGTACCCGGGCAGGCGCGTGATGAACGTCTTGGCCGGGGGCACGACATGCGCGGGGGCGGCAGACGCCGTGGCGGAGGCCGCGGAGGCGTCGCCGGCCGTCGGCTGGGCGGGGACCCTGGCGGCCTTCACCGGGGTGTCGTCGGCGTCGTCGTCCGAGCCGTTGTTCTGGGACGGGTCGATCAGGCCCAGTTCCTCGGCGCGCTCACGCTGGCGCCGCCGCATGTTCAGGCGGACCTTCCATATCTCCAGCGCGTCCATGTAGCGGAGCATGTCGAGGAACACCACGGCCACGGCGAGCCATATGTAGGTGACGTCCTCCGACTGCCGGTACTGCCCGCCCATCAGGGCGACGGCGCACGCCAGCACGCGGACGCGGTCGAAGATGTAGTCCAGCCAGGCGCCGAACGCCGAGCCCTTCCCCGTCAGACGGGCGAGCTTCCCGTCCATACAGTCCAGGATGAAGCTGACGTGGTAGACGACGGCTCCGGCCACCAGCCACTGCCAGTCACCCTGTGCGAAGCAGGCAGCCGCCCCGAGTCCGAGCACCAGAGCGGCCCAGGTGATCTGGTTCGGGGTCACCCGTGTCCACATGGCGGTCCAGCGGACAAGAGGGGTGGCGACGGGATCGACCAGGAGAACGGTCCACCAGGCGTCTCGCTCTTTCTCCGTGAGGCGGCGGACTTCGGGGAGTGAAGGTACACGCATGACCGTAAGTCTGCATGCTCGCCCGAACACTCTGCGCTCAAACGCGAGTGTGTGCTACGTCACGAATATGATCGCCGGGCCACCGGGAACGGTCGGAATCTTGAGAGGGGTGGATAAGTCCGAAGAATACCCTTACGGGAGATGTAAGTGCCGGAATTGACGGTCGCAAACGCAAGCAACGAAGGTGTGAACTCCGCCCGTCGTGGCGGCCCATGTCATCGAACAGGAATGTGACACCGTTGCTGTAAACTTCCCCCCTGCGGCTTGACCCTGGCAGAGCCTCGAGCGCTCCGCGTGTGGCGCCGTATGGGGGTACAGCGCTCGTTGCCGCTGGTCGCCTTGACACCCCCATCATGTAGGCCACGTCGGGACTCGCCGAAAGGTTTGGGATTGAAGTGAGTGTGCGTACCCGCATCGGAAGCAGTCTGAAGTCGCGCACCAAGAGCGCGATGCAGGCGCAGAAGCGCCGGGCGTGGTTGTTGCGGGTCACGCGGCAGCGGCAGGGCCTGCTGCGCTCCGACGCGGGTGTGCGTCAGGTCTCGTTCGACGGCGAGCCCCTGTGGGGCCGGGTGGTCGACGGGTTCACGGCGGCCGGCTCCGCCGCGGACAACCTGGCCCTGGTCGCCGACGCGCTGGAACGCGCGGAGATCTCCTACTTCGTGGTGCCGGGCGTGTCCCGGACCGCGTGGGCGCTCGGTGTGCGCGAGTCCGACCGCGAGGCCTTCCTGAAGTCGATGCGCGAGCTGTACGCGGGCACGGTCGTGTTCGCGGCGCGCCCCCGTCCGGGCGGTGTGTCCGACTTCTCGCTGTACGCCGACGAGGTGTGGCCCAAGTCGCTCTCGACGGCCCCCGTGATGCGCTTCGGCGTGGTGCGTCTGGGCCCGGCAGGACAGGTCCTGGGCGGTCCGCTGCTCGGCTGCGACGTGGAGTTCTGGCAGGACGGCGCCGAGGTGCTGGCCGGCCCCGAGGCGGAGGCGGAGCTGGCGCGCGTGTCGCCGCAGGCCTCCGCGGACGTGCTGGCCGACTCCCTGGTCGCGCCCCGGCGCAACCGGATATCGGACGTCATGCCGACCAGCGAGCAGAAGTCCGCGAAGATCACGGTGCAGGGCCGCGACTACCCGACGTTCGCGCCGTTCACCGTGACCACGGTGGAGGACGTGACGTTCCCCATCGACGTCGTCTACACCTGGGTCGACGGCGAGGACCCCGAGCTGCGCGCCAAGCGGCAGAAGTACAAGAGCGAGGGCGTCCCGGCGATCCTCGACAAGGAGACCAACGAGTCCCGGTACACCAGCCACGACGAGCTGAAGTACTCGCTGCGGTCGCTGGAGATGTACGCCGACTTCGTGCGGCACATCTACATCGTCACCGACGGCCAGAAGCCGGAGTGGCTGGACGCCGACGCGCCCGGCATCACGGTCGTGGACCACAAGGACATCTTCCCCGAGGGCGTCCTGCCGGTCTTCAACTCGCACGCCATCGAGACGCGTCTGCACCACATCCCGGGACTGTCGGACCACTACCTGTACTTCAACGACGACGTGTTCGTCGGCCGCAGCGTCACCCCGCAGCACTTCTTCTACGCGAACGGCATCGCCCGCATCCCGTTCTCGCCGCTCAAGGTCGGCGTCGGCCAGCCGCACGGGGGCGAGACCGCGACCAACTCGGCCGGCAAGAACGTGCGCCAGCTGCTGCTGAAGGCCCACGACCGGTTCATCACGCACAACTTCATGCACACCCCGCTGCCGCAGGTGCGGTCGGTGCTGCAGGAGCTCGAGGAGATGTTCCCCGAGGAGGTCGGCCAGACCATGCGCTCGCGCTTCCGGTCGCCCGACGACATCGCGATGACCGCGTCGATGCACTACAACCACGCGTACATCACCGGCAAGGGCGTCCCCGGCAAGTTCCGCTTCCGGTACGTCAACATCAGCCGGGACGACGCGGACCGCCGTCTCGAGGGCATCCGGGCCAAGCGCAACTACGACTTCTTCTGCCTGAACGACGTCGACGTGCCGCCGGAGCAGCGCGAAGAGGTCACCGCCCGCATGTTCTCCTTCCTGGAGGAGTACTTCCCCTTCCCGAGCTCCTTCGAGAAGGCTCCTGAAAGCACCTCCTCCGGGAAGCGTTGATGGCACCGGCCTCCCGGCGGATCCGCCGGCTGGCACGCCGTGGGCTCGGCGCCGGCCGCATGGTGCGCGACCGGGCCTCGGCGGTGCGCCTCGCACGCCGGCGGCAGCAGCTGCTGGGGTCCGACGCGGGTGTGCGTCAGGCGACGTTCGACGGTCAGCGGCTGTGGGGCCGGGTGGCCGACGGGTTCACGGCGGCCGGCGCCGCCGCGGACAACCTGGCCCTGGTCGCCGACGCCCTGGAGCGCGCGGGCGTCTCGTACTTCGTGGTGCCCGGTGTGTCCCGGACCGCGTGGGCGCTCGGTGTGCGCGAGTCCGACCGCGAGGCCTTCCTGAAGTCGATGCGCGAGCTGTACGCGGGGACGGTCGTGTTCGCGGCGCGTCCCCGCTCCGGCGGTGTGTCGGACTTCTCGCTCTTCGCGGACGAGGCCTGGCCCACGTCGCTGTCCAAGGCCCCCGTGCTGCGTTTCGGCGTGGTGCGTCTGGGCCCCGCAGGACAGGTGCTGGGCGGTCCGCAGCTGGGCTGCGACGTGGAGTTCTGGCAGGACGGCGCCGAGGTGCTGGCCGGCCCCGACGCGCAGGCGGAGCTGGCGCGTGTCTCGCCGCAGGCCTCCGCGGACGTCCTGGCCGACTCCCTCGTGGCGCCGCGCCGCAACCGCATCGCCGACGTGGTGCCGACCTCCGAGCAGACGCCCGCGAAGATCACCGTCGCCGGGCGGGACCACCCCACCTTCGCGCCGTTCACCGTGACCACGGTGGAGGACGTGACGTTCCCCATCGACGTCGTCTACACCTGGGTCGACGGCCAGGACCCCGAACTGCGCGCCAAGCGCCAGAAGTACCGGGGCGACGGCGACGCCGGCATCGCGGCCCGCGAGGTCGGCGAGTCCCGCTACACCAGCCATGACGAGCTCAAGTACTCGCTGCGGTCCCTCCAGACGTACGCCGGCTTCGTCCGGCACGTGTACATCGTCACCGACGGCCAGACCCCCGAGTGGCTCGACCCGGACGCGCCGGGCGTGACCGTGGTCGACCACAAGGACATCTTCCCCGAGGGCGTCCTGCCGGTCTTCAACTCGCACGCCATCGAGACGCGCCTGCACCACATCCCGGGACTGTCGGACCACTACCTGTACTTCAACGACGACGTGTTCGTCGGCCGCAGCGTCACACCCCAGCACTTCTTCCACGCGAACGGCGTGGCCCGGCTGCCCTTCTCGACGTACCAGATCGGCGTCGGCGCCCCGCACCCGCAGGCCTCCGCCCCCAACTCGGCCGGGCGGAACGTGCGCAGGCTGCTGGAGGAGACCTACGGGGTGTCCATCACCCACAAGTTCCTGCACACCCCGCACCCCCAGCGCCGGGACGTGCTGAACGACATGGAGCGGGACTACCCGGAGGCGATCGAGCGGACCATGCGGTCCCGGTTCCGGTCGGTCGAGGACGTGGCGCCGGCCACCTCCTTCCACCACCACCTGGCGCTGCTCACCGGCCGCGCCGTCCCGGCGAAGTTCAAGTACCGCTACGTCGACGTCGGCAAGCCCCACCTGGAGGAGCGCGTCGAGTCCCTGAGGGCGCGCCGCGGCTACGACTTCTTCTGCCTCAACGACGTGGACACGGCCCCCGAGCGCCGCGACTACGTGCGCTCCTACGTCCACGACTTCCTGGAGTGGTACTTCCCGTACCCGAGCTCCTTCGAGCGCGCCTGACGGCACCGCACCCGGACCCCTCGGCGGGCCTTTGCGCGTCCCCACGCGCGGCGGCCCGCCGTCGCGTTCGGTGAGGTCCCCGTCCGAGGGCAGACCCCCCAGCCGGGGCCTGCACGAGCCACTCATATGATCTTGTTTCCGTCGCGGAACCTTCACGCTCCCGTCATGCGGATGAGTGCTGCCCGGATCCTTCCGGTGGCGGCCGCCCCCCACCGTTGTCACCCCGCCCCCCTGCCGCCGCGGGGACACGGGTCCCGTCCGTTCCTCCTGCCAGTTGGTGTCAATGATCAAGAGACTGTGCGGTGCCGGGCTCGCCCTGGCCGTAGGCGTCGTCGTCATGGTGAACGTGCCGTCGCTCCAGACGTCCTCGGCCGCGAACCAGGGGCAGAACGCCCTGCCGCTGGGCCCCTCCGGCCTGAAGGAGACCCGCACCACGCGGACCGTGCAGCCGGGCGTCAGCCTCACCCGCATCGTCCGGGGCGCCAAGGATCCCGCCCTGCGCTGGACGGTCGAGGTCGCCGTCCCGGGCGGTGACACCTCACCGGACCCGGATGCTCCGCCGACCGTTCTCAAGGACAGGCCGAGCGCCGAGGAATGGGCCGGCGACCTGCGTCGGGACGGCTTCCGGGCGCGGACCGAGCAGGTGACGACACCGGAGGTGGCCGACTACGCCGGAGGCACCCTGGGCTGGCGGGTCCGCGTCGGATCGTTCGGCTCGCAGTCCGCCGCGAAGTCCGAGCGCGCCCGGCTCAAGGCCGCCGGGTACACCGGGACCGTCGTGCACACGGGCTGGGACGGTGACGTCACCGCAAAGGGTCCGTGGCGGCTCGACGTGCTCACCGTCGACCCGGACCGGTTCCGCGGCAGCCTCCGGGCGTCGTACGGCGCCGACCTGGAGAACATCGAGACGACCAGCGAACTGGCCGAGGAGGCCGGCGCCGTCGCCGCGGTGAACGCCGGGTTCTTCGTCTTCGACCCCGACGCGGGCGCCCCGGGCGACCCGGCCGGCACCGGCGTCTACGACGGGCGGCTGCTCAGCGAGCCCGTGAACGGACGCCCCAGCCTGGTGGTGCACGCCGACGGACGGGGGACGGAGATCGTCCGGTACACCTGGGAGGGGCGCGTCGTCCGCGGGGACACCGCGCTGCGTCTGACGGGCCTCAACCGGGTGCCGGGTCTGATACGCAACTGCGGCGGCTCCGCGGACGACACCCCCACCTCCCGGCCGCTGCACGACGTGACCTGCGTCAACGACGACGAACTCGTCGCCTTCACCCCCCACTACGGGAAGAGCACCCCCGAGGGCGACGGGCTGGAGGCCGTGCTGGACGCCGACGACCGGGTCGTGGAACTGCGCTCCCCGCGCGGCGGACCGCTGCCGGAGGGAGGCAGCTCGGTCCACGCGACCGGGCGCCGCGTCGCCGAGCTGACCGGCCTCGCCGTGACCGGGGAGCGCCTGCGCCTGGAGACGGCCCTGCTGGACGAGAGCGGACGCCGGACCGAGCCCGCGCCCGGGACCGGCGTCCTGAACGGCGGCCCGGAACTCGTCCGCGGCGGCCGGATCCACGTCACCCCCGCCACCGACGGCATGGTGCGCCCGGACGACCCGAGCTTCTACTACGGGTGGGCGCACAAGCGGAATCCGCGCACGTTCGCCGGGGTGGACGCCGACGGCCGCACCGTGCTGGTCACCGCCCACGGCCGCACCGCCGACGCCCTCGGGCTCAGCGTCCTGGAGAGCGCCGAGGTCGCCAGGGTGCTGGGGCTGCACGACGCGGTCAGTCTCGACGGCGGCGGCTCGACCACGATGGTGGTCGACGGCGTGGTGCTCACCACGCCGTCCGACTCCACCGACGAACGGCCCGTCGGCGACGCCCTGCTGATCATGCCGCCGCGCAGGGACTGACCGGCCTCAGGCGAGCTGTCCCGGCCGTTCCGGCGCGGGCAGCGTGATGCGCTCGGGCGTGGGGCGGGCCTGGCGCGGTGCCGGGACTCCCGTCGCCGTCCGGCCGGTCGTCCGGGCCCTGTGCGCCGCGGCCTTCGCACCGAGGACGCGTACGGCCTCGGCGAAGCGTTCCTGGGACGAGGGCTCGGTCGGGCCCAGCAGGTGCAGGCGCAGCTCCGCGCGCGCCTCGGCCAGGTGGTCCTTCTCCGGGTGCCGGACCGTCTCCAGCAGGGCGGGCACGCCCGTCGCGTCCGGGGTGAGGACGGTCGCCGCCGTCACCGTCGGGAAGCGGGCGCGGAACGTCTCCTCGGTGAGACCGCCGGTGTTCGTCACCGCGTACGGCTTGCCGCTCGCCAGGAAGTCGCTGATCACGCTGGACACGTCGCTGATCAGCAGGTCGGCCGTGTCGAAGCAGGAGTACAGCGAGGGGCGGGCGTCCTCGACGACCTGGTGCTCCCACTCCGGCAGCGACGCCCAGTACGCCTTCTCCCAGGCCCGCGTCGCCCGCGCCACCGCCTCCGCGCGGCCCGCCGGGGGAACGGACTGGACGAGCATCCGCTCCGCCTGGTCGGCGCCCTCACGGAACTCCGCGGCGGTCAGCCGGTCCAGCTCGGCGGTCCGGGCCGCCAGCTCCTCCGAGGAGGAGGGGCGCGGACCGGAGCGGACCCGGTTGGCCGCGCGGACCAGCTCCCGGATGCGGCGGTCGGCGGCGCCCGCGCGCGGGTCCACCGAGCCGGTCAGCGGGTGCGGCTTGTACAGCAGGCGCACACGCGGGTCCCCGAGCAGCGCCCGCACCAGGTTCTCGCCGGCCTCGATCAGCGAGGTGTTGCCCGGGTTGCCGTCCCAGCCCTCCCAGGTCGGCGCGTACAGCACGGTGAGGTACGCGCCCGTCGGCGGCCCCGCGTACGGCCGGACCGCGTCCAGCTGCGGGCGGCCGACCTCCACCACGTCCTTGTCCTCGACCCCGACCTCGGCCAGCGCGTACCGCTCGCGCGCCGCCGGACCCGCGACCCACACCTCGTCGTACGCCTTCGCGTACGGGTTGCAGGAGGACAGCTTGTCGCTCTCCCCGTGGTTGACGAAGGCGTGCTTGATCGTGGGGATGCGCAGCACCTGCGAGGTCTTGCCGGAGTTGGACGGGTGGATGAGCACCTGGAGCGTGGAGTGCTCCAGCCGCATCAGCGTCGGCACCTTCGGCAGGCACACGATCGGGATGTCGGTCGCCGGGATCCGCGACACCATGAACCGCTCGCGCAGCACGATCAGCGGCCGGCCCTCCAGCCGGGCCAGCGGCTCCAGCCACATCCCCGCCTGGTAGACGGAGGACGGCCCGCCGGAGAAGTACAGCCCCACGGTGGGCCGGTACTCGGCCAGCCAGGCGTCGAACCAGGCGAGCACCTCCTGCTCGCCGGCCGGACGCCTCCCGGGCAGCAGCCGCAGCGACAGCACGGCCAGACCGCCCAGCGCGAGCACCAGCGACAGTCCGGTCCCGGCCGCCGCGTACCGCGCGTCGTCCGTCACCGCCGTCGCCGTGAGACCGGCCGTCGCGGGCAGCCCGAACACCAGCAGCCGGTGCCCGGGGCGGCGCAGCAGCGCGGGCGGGGCGGGGGACAGACGCAGCGCCGAGGCGTCGATGTTGCGGGTCACCACCGGCAGCGTGCGGGTGCGGCGCACCAGCACGGACACCGCCTGGATCGCGCAGTGCAGGGCGTAGCACAGCAGCAGACCGGCGAGCAGCGACGCGTACTGCGTCTCGCGGTGCTGCTCGCCGAGCCGCAGCAGGCCCACCACCAGCAGCAGGTCGCGCAGCACATGGCGGACGGTGACATCCGCGTGCGCCTTGGCGAACAGCGCCGGCACCCCTCGCTGCCAGCGGTACAGCACGCCCTCGACGGCCAGGGAGAGCGCGGTGGCGGCCAGCAGCAGCGGCACGTGCGGGGTCAGCGCCGCCACGGCCTGCACCGCGTAGGCGCCGGCCAGGACGGACGCCGTGAGGAGCGTGGCGAGCGCGGGGCGGCCGGGCGCGCGGAGCAGCGGGAGGCGGGGGCGGCGGAGACCCGCCCTGAACCGCCGACGGGACGTGGGTTGGGGCACTGCGGTCACTCCAGGGTCGTGAGGGACGTGCGCCAGGATTAACGGCCGTCGGCCCGCAGACGACACGCGCGGGTCGCGCCGCCGCAGGCCAGGCGGTGTCGCACAGGTGTCCAGAGCTCGGGTCGCACGGACGGAGTACGGCGCCCCGCGGGCCGGCCGGCCGTGTCCGGCGCGGTGTCCGGAGGCTGGACCGCCGAGCGTCCTTCGGTGCGCTTCGCGTAGATTGCCTGCCGGGCGAACGATCGACGTGAGGGAGCGAAGGCAAGGTGGCAGGGGCACGGCAGACCGTGGGCGAGGCGCGCAGGATCGTCGTCAAGGTCGGCTCCTCGTCGCTGACCACCGCCGCGGGCGGACTGGACGCCGACCGTGTGGACGCGCTCGTGGACGTCCTGGCCAAGACCAGGAGCGGAGGAGAGCGGGAGATCGTCCTCGTCTCCTCCGGCGCCATCGCCGCCGGGCTCGCCCCGTTGGGACTGCGCCGCCGCCCCCGCGACCTGGCCCGCCAGCAGGCCGCCGCCAGCGTCGGCCAGGGCCTGCTCGTCGCCCGCTACACCGCCTCCTTCGCCCGCTACGGCGTCCGCGTCGGCCAGGTGCTGCTGACCAGCGACGACATGAGCCGCCGCGCCCACCACCGCAACGCCTCCCGCACCCTGGACAAGCTGCTCGCGATGGGCGCCCTCCCGGTCGTCAACGAGAACGACACGGTCGCCACGGACGAGATCCGCTTCGGCGACAACGACCGCCTCGCCGCGCTCGTCGCCCACCTGGTCCGCGCCGACCTGCTGGTGCTGCTGTCCGACGTGGACGGCGTCTACGACGGCGACCCGTCCCGGCCCGGCACCTCACGGATAGCCGAGGTCAAAGGCCCCCAGGACCTCGCCCATGTGGAGATCGGCAGCGCCGGCAAGGCGGGCGTCGGCACCGGCGGGATGGTCACCAAGGTCGAGGCCGCCCGCATCGCCGCCGCCGCGGGCATCCAGGTGGTGCTGACCAGCGCGGTCCACGCGGCCGAGGCGCTCGGCGGCGGCGACACCGGCACCTACTTCCATCCCACCGGGCGCCGCTCCGCCGACCGGCTGCTGTGGCTCCAGCACGCGTCCACCCCGCAGGGCTCGCTCACCCTGGACGACGGCGCGGTCCGCGCGGTCGTCCAGGGCCGCAAGTCGCTGCTCCCGGCCGGCATCGCGGGCGTCGAGGGCGACTTCAACGCGGGCGACCCGGTGGAGCTGCGGGACCGTGAGGGACGCGCGGTTGCCCGCGGGCTCGTCAACTTCGACGCCAAGGAGATCCCCCTTCTGGTGGGCCGCTCCACCCGTGAACTCGCGCGGGAGCTCGGCCCCGGGTACGAACGTGAGGTCGTACACAGGGACGATCTCGTGGTCCTGCATCCGTAATGCCCCAGAACGTCGGCCCTCGGTGGTGGACGTTCCGCGAAATCGCCCCGAGATCCGCGACGGCCTGCTCAACTTTGTCGCAGGGACAAATTCCGCCCGGGGCCCGGGCGGTCCGTGTGTGAAGGAGGCCGTCGTGAGACGAGTGCGCCCCGGGACGACGGTGTCCCACGGTGGCCGCGGCTCCCGTGCGGCGGGCGAGGAGCGCGCCCTGACCAGCGTCGCGGCCGGGGACCGGCACCGCGGCGGCGAGGCGCGCGACCTGCCCCGCCTGTGGCACGTCACCCTCAGCGTGTCCGGCGAGCCCGCGCCGGTCGCGGAGGTCCGCCGTGCGCTGGAACAGCTCGCGCATGACCATCCGTTCCTGCTGACCAGCCGCTACGCCGACGACCACGCGGAGATCCGCTACTGGGAGGAGGCCCGCGACCTGCACGACGCGGCCGCGGTGGCGCTGCGCCTGTGGGGCGAGCACCGCAGGTCCGCGGGACTGCCGCCGTGGGAGATCGTGGGCCTGGAGGTCATCGACCGCGCCACCTACCGCAGCCGCGTCGCCGCCGGACACGGACCGGTGCCGGCCACGCCGGTCGGGGTGCACCCGTTCCCGTAACCCCTGGAGCCCCGTCCGTCACACCCGTTTTGACCGTGAATACCCCTGTCTCGGGGTGTGGGACGAACGCCTCCGCAGCGCGGCGGGCACACTACGCTTCCCTCCATGACCACGCTCTCGCCGTTCGACTCGATGTCCCCGGTCAGCCAGGCCGCCTACCGCGCCAAGGGCGCCGCCGCCACCCTCGCGCCGCTGCCGCGCGCCGCCAAGGACGACGCGCTGCTCGCCATCGCGGACGCGCTGGAGGTCCGCACGAGCGAGATCGTCGAGGCGAACGCCCAGGACGTGGCGAAGGCGCGCGAGGCCGGCACCAGCGAGGGCATGATCGACCGGCTCACGCTCACCCCGGAGCGGGTCCGCGCCATCGCCGCCGACGTGCGCGACGTCGCCGCGCTGCCCGACCCGGTCGGCGAGGTCGTCCGCGGCCAGACCCTGCCCAACGGCATCGACCTGCGTCAGGTGCGCGTGCCGCTCGGCGTCGTCGGGATCATCTACGAGGGCCGGCCCAACGTGACGGTCGACGCCGCCGCCCTGTGTCTGAAGTCCGGCAACGCGGTCCTGCTGCGCGGCTCCTCCTCCGCCTACCGCTCCAACACCGCGCTGGTCCGCGTGCTGCGCGACGCCGTGCACGGCGCGGGCCTGCCCGCCGACGCCGTCCAGATGGTGCCCGGCGAGAGCCGCGACAGCGTGCGGGAGCTGATGCGCGCCCGCGGCCTGGTCGACGTGCTGATCCCGCGCGGCGGCGCCTCGCTGATCAACACGGTCGTGCAGGAGTCCACGGTGCCCGTCATCGAGACCGGCACGGGCAACTGCCACGTCTACGTCGACGCCCAGGCCGACCTCGACATGGCCGTCGACATCCTGGTCAACTCCAAGGCGCAGCGCGTCGGCGTGTGCAACGCGGCCGAGACGCTGCTGGTGCACCAGGACATCGCCGCCGAGTTCCTGCCCCGCGCGCTGGACGCCCTCGCCGACGCCGGGGTCACCGTGCACGCCGACGAGCGCGTGATGGCGTACGCCAAGGACTCCCGGGCCACCGTCGTGGAGGCCACCACGGAGGACTGGGAGACCGAGTACCTGTCCTACGACATCGCCGCCGCCGTGGTCGACTCCCTGGACCGGGCGGTCGAGCACATCCGGCTGTGGACCTCCGGCCACACCGAGGCCATCGTCACCACCTCGCAGCAGGCCGCCCGCCGCTTCACCCAGTTGGTGGACTCCACCACGGTCGCGGTGAACGCCTCGACCCGGTTCACCGACGGCGGGCAGTTCGGCTTCGGCGCCGAGATCGGCATCTCCACGCAGAAGCTGCACGCCCGCGGCCCGATGGGCCTGCCCGAGCTGACCAGCACCAAGTACATCGTCACCGGCGACGGCCACATCCGGCGCTGAGCCGCGGTGTCCGGTGGGCGGACGAATTTCCGTACCGTCTGCCCAAATTGCCCCCCCCAGGTCTACCCTGGACGCGTGCCGGAGGACGTGGGGGGCACGCCGTTCCCTGACGGCTGGAAGCCCGACGACGACGACCACGACCGCGGGGTGTCGGACGAAGAGTTCGCCTCCGTGGTCTTCGACGAGGCCTTCGTACAGGCGGCTGCGGTGCACGAGCCGACCGCCGTCGAGCGCCTCCTGGCCGCCGCGCAGGCCAGAGCGGAGGCCTCCGAGGCCGAGGCCCACCGCGCCCGGCGGCCCGGCGACGGCTACGGCGGCTACCGCGCCGGTGGCTGGGACCCCGACGACGAGGACGCCGACGGCCTGGACGCCGCGTACGGCTCCCCCTACGGCAGACAGGTGCGCTGGCACCGGCCGGTCGCCTGGATGCTCGCCCTGGTGATGGGCATCGGCATGGTCGCGCTCGCCTTCTCGGCGGTCTACCGGGGCGGCTCCGCGCAGCGCCAGGAGCCCGCCCCGCCGCCCGCCACCACCGGCGTCGGCCAGGGCGCCGCCGCCTCGCCCTCCGCCTCGGCCGACTACTCCCGGCCGGCCGTCCCCGTGATTCCTACCGGCGGCCCCTGAGACCGCCTCGGGGCTTGGTGAGAACCTGTCACAACTTGGGTCCCCGGCGGGCGTTTACCGGCACCCTGCCAGACCCACCCTGAAGGTATGGGAGAGCCTTCGGACCCGCCCGAGGGGACACCCGAGGGAACCCCCCGAGGCGGCGACGACGAGTACCGGTCCGTCGTCTTCGACGAGACCTTCGTGCGGGCTGCCCGGCTCCAGGAGTTCTCCGCGCAGGAGCGCATCACCGACCACACGCCCGCCGTGCGCCGCCTCCCACCGGCCCGCCGCGGCGGCCTCTCCCGGCAGGCCCTCGTCCTGGTCCTGCTGATCGCCGTGGCCTTCGGCACCGCCGTCTACATGGGCGTACGCCACCCCTACCGCACCCCCGCCGCCGAGCGGCCCGCGGAGCCCTTACGGATGACCGTGGTGCCCCTCGCCCCCGAGAGCCCGGTGCCCGGCGCCCGCGACGTGGAGCAGCTGTACGCGCACAGCCCCGCCGCGCACTTCCGCGCCGGCGCCGAGGGCGTCCCCCTCCCGCCGACCCGCCGCACCGCGAACTTCACCGACGACCAGGTGGTGTCCGCGCTGCTCACCGCCCGGGACTACGTCGTACGCTCCGCCCTGGACCCGGCCGTGGTCACCGGCGGCGAGACCCGCGCCGTGCGGGTGCTGCTCGACTCCGGCCAGCAGGAACAGTTCGACGAGAGCATCGACCGCCCCGCCGCCGACGGACGCCACGCGGTCACCGGCTGGCTTGTCCGCTTCGACCCCGCCCACGTACGGCTCGCCGACCCGGACATCCGGGTCCGGGGCACCCTCCAGGCCGCCGAGACCGACTCCGGGACGCTGGAGGTCACCACCGACCACACCGTCGTCTACGCGCTCCGTCCCGCCGGCGCGGACCGGGACGCGGAGGCGTCGCTGTTCACGGTCCGCCGCGAGCTGCGCTTCCGCTTCGACCGTGAGGACCTGCGGCTGCACCAGGCCGAGCTGGTCGTCTCCCACGTCCAGGCGGGCCCTCAGTCCTGCGCCCTCGACCCGGCCGCGCGCCTGCACCCCCTGCTCGCCGGCCAGCGCGCCCCGCACACGCCCCCGCCCGGCACCGACCCCTACGCCCCCGACACCACCACCCCGGCCCTGTGCGGCACCCTGGCGGAGACGGCCCAGCCCCGGCTGTGAGGCTCGGCAGGCCGCCGGTTCATGCGCCACCCCCGCCAGGCAGCGGCCGGGAGCGTCTTTGTGCCAACGGTGGCGGGCCGGAGCGCCCGGTCGGGCGCCGCGTCCGCTTCGCGGTGCGCCGGCAGGAGACGGCACACCGGCTGTGCTCGCAGTGCCGGGCGCCCGGCGTCGGCGAGGCCGGCGGGCCTGCGCGCCCGGACGGCGCGTCGCCCCGTCCCACACCCGGCCGAGGCGTCTCACGCCTGGTCGCGCGGCGGGGCCCCGTCCGTGCCGGTGTCCGTGCCGTCACCGGTGTCCGGGCCGGACGGGCCGGGCTTGGGGGACGCGAACCCGCCGAAACCGCGCCGGACGCGGTCGCCCAGGTCGCCGGCGCCGCCCGCGATGTCGCTGACCAGCTTCATCAGCGGGTCCTTGGAGGTCCGCATCTCGTCGGCGTAGGTGCTGGCCGACTCCCGCCAGGAGTCCCGCACCGACGCCTCCTTGTCGTCCTCGCGGCGCGGGTAGTGGCCGTCCATGATCCGCTGGAAGTCCCGGGAGGCCGCCCACTTCTTCAGCTCGGCCGCCCGCACCGTGGTGAACGGGTGCGAGCGCGGCAGCACGTTCAGGATCTTCAGCACGGAGTCGCGCAGGTCCCCGCCCGACTCGTACTCCTCGGCCTGCTCCAGGAACGCGTCCACGTTCATCTCGTGCAGATGGTTGCCGCCCGCGATCTTCATCAGGCCGCGCATCGACGCCCGCACGTCCTGACCCACCAGCAGCCCCGCCCGGTCCGCGGACAGCTCCGACTTGCGGAACCACTCCCGCAGCGCGGTCACGATCGCCATGATCGCCACGTTCCCCAGCGGGATCCAGGCCACCCGGACCGCGAGCGACGTCAGGAACAGCAGGACCGTCCGGTACACCGAGTGACCGGACAGCGCGTGCCCGACCTCGTGCCCGACGACCGCCCGCATCTCCTCCTCGTCGAGCAGCTCCACCAGACCCGTGGTCACCACGATGATCGGCTCGTCCAGACCGATGCACATCGCGTTGGGGACCGGGTCCTGGTTGACGTACATCGGCGGGACCTTCTCCAGGTCCAGGATGTAGCAGGCGTCCCGCAGCATGTCGTTGAGGTGCGCGAACTGCCGGTCCGAGACCCGCACCGAGTCGGACAGGAACAGCAGCCGCAGGCTGCGCTCGGGCAGCAGCCCGCTCAGCGCCTTGAAGACCGTGTCGAACCCGCTCAGCTTCCGCAGCGCCACCAGCGCGGACCGGTCGGCGGGGTGTTCGTACGCACGCGAGGAGATTCCGGGGAAACGCCTGCGCTGCCTGCCGGGCACCCTGTCGTGCCCGTTGTGCTGGTGGCCGTCGGACATGTATCCCCCATGTGCGTCTGATGGACCTGCGCGGCCGCCGGTGCGGCCCACGCTCCCCCCCGCGGCGGACCCAGCCTAGGCGGGACTCCCCCGCGCGGGCAGCGGGACGGCCGCTTTGTGCGGCCCCACGCGGAAGGACGACCGGGCACCGGGCAACGGTTGCCTCCCCACGTCATGACGCCGCGCGCCCGCAACGGCGGAGTCGGCGTGATCGCCGCGAAGCCGCCCGCATACGATGAGCGCACGTCTTTATCCCGCCCACACGCGATAGGTCCTGCCGAAGATGAGCTTCCCCAGCACCGCTGCCCAGATGGTCACCCTCGCCGCCGAGGGCGGAGAGCACGGCGGCAACCACGAGAGCCTCAGCCCCTACCTCACCGGCGGCGGCGCCCTGTTCGTGCTGCTGCTCCTGCTGTGGATCACCACCCGCTTCAACCGCGACCGCTGAGCCGCCGGGCCCCCGCCCCGAGGGCACTGGCGGGCGGGGTCCACAGGCGGGGCCGGTAGGGTCTGCACGCATGGGAGAGCAGGACATGCCTACCGGCCCCGGCACCGGCCCGGTCGCGCGGGGCAAGCGCCGTCTGGGCGTCATGGGCGGCACTTTCGACCCGATCCACCACGGGCACCTGGTGGCGGCCAGCGAGGTGGCCGCGCAGTTCCACCTCGACGAGGTGGTCTTCGTCCCCACCGGGCAGCCGTGGCAGAAGAGCCACCGCGCGGTCTCGCCGGCCGAGGACCGCTACCTGATGACGGTCATCGCCACCGCCGAGAACCCCCAGTTCTCGGTCAGCCGCATCGACATCGACCGCGGCGGACCCACCTACACCGTGGACACCCTGCGGGACCTCGACGCGCTCAACCCGGACACGGACCTGTTCTTCATCACCGGCGCCGACGCCCTCGCCCAGATCCTGACCTGGCGCGACAGCGAGGAACTGTTCTCCCTGGCACACTTCATCGGCGTGACCCGGCCCGGCCACCACCTGACCGACGCCGGCCTGCCCGAGGGCGGGGTCTCGCTCGTGGAGGTCCCGGCCCTCGCCATCTCCTCCACGGACTGCCGTGCGAGAGTCGCCAAGGGCGACCCCGTCTGGTACCTGGTGCCGGACGGCGTCGTGCGCTACATCGCCAAGCGCCAGCTGTATCGCGGCGAGTGAGCCGAGAGGGGCACCGGTGAACGACGGATACGACGCGGGGTACGGGGACGGGGGCCCGTACGAGCTCGTCGGCTACGACGAGTACGGCCGGCCGGTCTACCGGCAGGCCGCCGACCAGCAGACGCAGCAGCAGTACGACCCCTACGGTCAGCAGCAGGGCGGCCAGGGCCAGCAGGGCTACGGCTACGACCCGTACGCGACGGGCGGCCACCAGCAGCCCGCCTACGACCCGTACGGGAACGGCGGCGGCTACGGCTACGACCCCTACGCGACGGGCGGCCACCAGCAGCCCGCCTACGACCCCTACGGCACCGGACAGCAGCCCCGGGTCACCGAGCAGACCGCGTACATACCGGAGCAGCCCCCCGCCCCGGAGCCCCCCGCCCCGGAGCGCACCGCGCACATCCCGCAGCAGGCCCGCCCGGCCGGCGACGACAGGGACGGCGACGGTTCCGCCCCCGAGTACCGCACCGAGCAGTTCGCCTTCGTCGAGGAGCCCGACGACGGCTCCGAGGACGTCATCGACTGGCTCAAGTTCACCGAGAACCGCACCGAGCGCCGCGAGGAGGCCCGCCGCCGCGCCCGCAGCCGGATCATCGCCCTGACCGTGGTGTTCGCGCTGGTCGTCGCCGGCGGGGTCGGCTACCTCTGGTACGCCGGGAAGCTCCCCGGCCTCTCCGCCTCCGACAAGGGCACCGGCACCACCACCGCCGCGGGCGCGCAGAAGCGGGACGTGCTCGTCGTCCATCTGCACGACACCGAGCACGGCGGCACCTCCACCGCGCTGCTCGTCGACAACGCCACCACCAAGCAGGGCACCACCGTGCTGCTGCCCAACTCCCTCGCCCTGACCGCCGAGGACGGCACCACCACCACGCTCGCCAAGTCCGTCGAGGACGACGGCTCCGAGGGCACCAGGACCGCCCTCGACACCGCCCTCGGCACCGACATCGAGGGCACCTGGCGCCTGGACACCCCGTTCCTGCTCACCCTCGTCGACCTGGTCGGCAACATCGAGGTCGACACCGACACCGACGTGCCCGACCCGGACGCCAAGAAGAAGGGCCAGGCGCCGCTGGTCAGGAAGGGCAAGGGCCAGACCCTCAGCGGCAAGATGGCCGTCGCCTACGCCACCCACCGCGGCCCCGGCGAGGCCCAGGACGCCCAGCTGAAGCGGTTCGGGCAGGTGCTGCACGGGGTGCTGCGCAAGATGACCTCCGACCCGGACGCCGCCACGACCACCGTGCAGACCCTCGGCCAGATCATCGAGCCGCCGCTCACCGACGCGGACCTCGGCGCCTTCCTCGCCGGGCTCTCCGACCTCGCCAAGGGCGGCGACCACCGCACCGAGCTGCTGCCCGTCGAGGAGGACGGCACGCTCACCGACGAGGCCGGCGACAAGGTGGTCAAGGACGTCCTCGGCGGCACCGCCAAGAGCCCCGACCGGGACGCCGCGGTCACCGTCTCCGTCCGCAACGCCACCGGCGACAAGGACAACGCCGAGCAGGCCCGCGTGGTGCTCCTCAACGGCGGCTTCACCTTCCTGGAGGGCGGCACCGCCGGTTCCGCCGAGGCCACCTCCGAGGTCGTCTACGCCGACCCCGCGGAGAAGGAGAACGCCACCGAGGTCGCCAAGACCCTGGGCCTGCCCGCCGACGCCGTCACCAAGGGCAAGATCTCCGGCAACGCGCGCGTGGCGGTCGTCCTCGGCCAGGACTACGACCCCGGCACGGAGTAGGGCGCGGCGACCGGAGGCGACGGGAGGCGCACCCCGCGTAATGACGTGGGGTGCGCCCGGCGGTCCGTGAGACCCTGGAGGTCAACCGACCGTCGACCGAAAGCCACGCAGTGACCGCAACCGACCGTTCCATCGAGCTCGTCAACACCGCCGCCCAGGCGGCCGCCGACAAGCTCGCGCACGACATCGTCGCCTACGACGTCAGTGACGTGCTGTCCATCACCGACGCATTCCTGCTGGCCTCCGCGCCCAACGACCGCCAGGTCAAGTCGATCGTCGACGAGATCGAGGAGCGGCTCAGCAAGGAGCTCGGCGCCAAGCCGGTCCGCCGCGAGGGCGACCGCGAGGCCCGCTGGGTGCTGCTCGACTACGTCGACATCGTCGTCCACGTCCAGCACAGCGAGGAGCGCGTCTTCTACGCCCTGGAGCGGCTCTGGAAGGACTGCCCCGAGCTGGACCTCCCGGAGGACGCCAAGGCCACCCGCGGCAAGGCCGCCGAGCACGCCAAGCTCCAGGAGGCCGAGGAGGCGACCGGGCCGGGCGGTGAGTGGCGGTGAGCACCACCGGTGAGGTGAGCGGCTCCGAGCGCCGGGGCCGCCGCATCATCCTGTGGCGGCACGGCCAGACCTCCTGGAACGTGGAGCGCCGCTTCCAGGGCTCCACGGACGTCGAGCTGACCGGGACCGGCGTGGCCCAGGCCCGCCGGTCCGCCCGTCTGCTCGCGGGCCTGAGGCCCGACGCGATCGTCGCCTCCGACCTGAAGCGGGCCGCCGCGACCGCCGCGGAGCTGGCCGCGCTCACCGGCCTGCACGTCGTCCACGACGAGGCCCTGCGGGAGACCTACGCGGGCGTCTGGCAGGGTCTGACGCACGACGAGATCATCGCCCGGTACGGCGAGGAGTACGCCGCGTGGAAGCGCGGCGAGCCGGTCCGCCGCGGCGGCGGGGAGCTGGAGACCGAGGTCGCCGACCGCGCCGCCCCCGTGGTGCTGCGGCACGCGGAGAAGCTCCCGGAGGACGGCACGCTCGTGGTCGTCAGCCACGGCGGGACGATCCGCACCACCATCGGCCGGCTGCTGGGTCTCGACCCGCGCAGCTGGGAGAGCCTGGGAGGCCTCAGCAACTGCTGCTGGTCCGTCCTCGGCGAGGGCGCCAAGGGCTGGCGGCTGATGGAGCACAACGCCGGCACCCTGCCCGAGCCGGTGCTCGGCGACGACGACTGAGGACGGCCGTGCCCGCCGCCGGGGCCTCCGGCGGCGGCCGTACGACCCGCCCCGCGGCGTCCCGGACCCGGATTTCACTTTCTGGCAGGTCGCAGGCTAAAGTTCTTCTTGTTCGCCCCGCCGAGCGGGGCGAAACCAGGAAGTCACTTCATGTGGCGGCCAGGGGCTATAGCTCAGTTGGTAGAGCGCCTGCATGGCATGCAGGAGGTCAGGAGTTCAATTCTCCTTAGCTCCACATGGTGAAGATCCCGTCTCCCTCGGTGGAGGCGGGATCTTTTGTCGTCCGCCGGTGAGCGTGGCGGCGTTCCCCGTCGTATACCTCTACGAGGCGTACAGCCGTGTCCCTACCGGTACCACGGCGTCGCTGACCGTATTGGCCCGGTCGTGGCAGAATCAAACGACCGGAAGGGGGCGCGGCCCGACGGGAGGGAGTTGTGATGCCTGCGAGCATCCTCGAGGGGGTCGACCACCTCCTCGGAGCGGTGTCGACCCGACGGACCTCTACGCGTCTCAGCTGCCCTTCCTGCGGTTCCGCACACGTCGCCCAGGTGCTCGGCGACAACGGCGGGATCTCCTACGTGTGCACGGCCTGCGGCCACAGCTGGAGCTGACCGATGGGTGCACACAGGCGGAAGTGCGACTGGTGCGGCAGCGGCACGCCCATCGTCCGCGACATGGAGCCGCTCAACCCCGACTACCAGTACTGGTGCGAGGAGTGCGCGCGGGCGCTGATCATAAAAGGCGACCCCATCGAGACGTACCGGGAACTCGAGGGGGAGCCGATCTACGGCCGGCTGCTCGAGGAGCACTGCACCCTCAAACGCTTCTACTCGTTCGTGACGGCGTGAGCGCCTGAGGGCGGGGGAGCGCCCCTGCGCGGGCGGGCCTTCCGGACGGAACCGGGCGAAGCGAAACCGATTTGGTGTTGGGCCGGGGGGACCGTGTAAAGTTGGCGTCGCCGCCGGGGAAACCCGGGGGAACACCGCAAGGGGCTATAGCTCAGTTGGTAGAGCGCCTGCATGGCATGCAGGAGGTCAGGAGTTCAATTCTCCTTAGCTCCACAGAAGTCGAGGGCGGATCATCCGAACGGATGGTCCGCCCTCGGTCGTTGTGTGCTGTGGACCACACCGAACGCGAACCGCCCTCTCCGGCGGCCTCGGACCGCCGGAGAGGGCCGGCTGCGTGGTGTGTCCCCCTGTCGGCGCTTCAGCGTCCCAGAGCGCGCCTGCCGCGGCTCTGGGAGAGCACCGGAAGGTTCCGGGACGGCGCCTTCGGCTGGGGCGCCGATTCCTCGATGCGCAGGGCCAGTGCCGGGCAGCGGCGCACCGCGCGCAGCGCCTTCGCCTCCGCGTACCGCGGCACCTGCGCCTGAGCCACCGTCGGGAAGCCGTCCGCGCCGAGCTGGAACACCTCCGGAAGGAGGTCCGCGCACAGCCCGTGGCCCCGGCACAGCGTCCAGTCGACGAAGATCTTCTGACGGCTCGGGCCGTTCTTGTCCTCGTCCTCACCGCCCGGGATGCCCGTCGGGGCCGCTCCGCCCTCGAACAGCGGCAGCACGCCGGCCACGGGGCGGCCGCAGCCGTTGCCGAGGGCGTGCAGCGCGATGTCCTCCGTGAACGCCTTCAGCGTCGATTCCAGGAACATCGCCGAACCGTCCGGGTGCGAACAGGCCCCGCGCCGTTTCACGTTCTTCGCGACCTGCCGGACCGCCTCCAGCGCGGCCGCGCCGCCGCCGCCCAGGATGTCCTCCAGGCCGCGTGCGGCGGCCGGGAGCCCCAGGTAGCAGGGGCCGCACTGGTTGGCGCTCTCCTGCGCCAGCCACTTGGCCACCATCAGCGACTCGCCCAGCGGGCAGGTGTCCTGACTGATCGGCAGGATCGCCCCCGCGCCCAGCGAACCGCCCACCGCGTCCAGCGAGTTCCGGGAGACGATCGCCTCGTTCACGGTCGCCGCGTCGATCCACTTGCCGTGGTAGCCGCCCGTCAGCACCCCCTGCGGGACCGGTGGGGCGCCGGCCAGCTGGAGCACGTAGCGCAGCGGCACGCCGGTGGGCACCTCGACCACCATCGGGCGGGCCACCGCCCCGGACACCGTGAGCATCACGGTGCCCGGCTCGTCGTACAGGCCGGTGTTGCCGTAGCGCTCCGGGCCGATGCGGGCGGCGATGGCGAGCTGGGCGAACGTCTCGGCGTTGGACAGCAGCGTGGGCGCGCCGCCCACACCGCTCTTGGAGGCGCTGGTCTTGCGTCCCGGCGGGATGGCCGGGCCGCCGTCGATGGAGCGGATCAGGGAGGCGGCGGCCCCCGTCACCATGCGCACCGGGTTGCGCTGCACCCGGGCGCGCAGCGCCGAGCGGCGGCCGTTGCTCAGGCCGCGCTCGGCGAGCGCCTGTTCCATCGAGCGCTGCGTGGACTCACGGGTGACCCCCACCACGAGCGTGCGGGCGCCCATGGCCTCGGCGCACAGCAGCGCGCCGTCCAGGATGAGGTGCGGCGCCCGGTTGATGAGCACCGTGTCCTTGCGGCACGCCGGTTCGTCCTCGCTGCCGTTGACGACGACGACAGGCCGGACGCCGCGCTTGATCGCCGATTCGGCGACCGAGCGCAGCTTCTTGTGGAAGGGGAAGCCCGCGCCGCCGCGGCCCCTGAGGTTGATGCGCTCGGCGAGCTGCGCGAGCTGCTCACCGCCCAGGGGCTCGAGCGGGCCGTGCACCTTGAGGTGCATCTGCAGATCGAGCCGGTCGACAAGGTCGAAACCCGACGTGAGCTGGGGAAGTCCTACGACGCGGACTTCGGGGACGTCGGGCAGGGCCTCGTTCAATTGAAGCCTCCGGAAGGCGTGTTCCAAGGTTCGCCCGACCCCGGTGCGTCGAAGTCGTAGGCCGACGAGGACACACCGGGGGTTGGTGCATTGGCGGGACCGCTGTTGTACGTGTCACCCGGGTTGTACGTGCCGTAGAGGGTGTTCGTCTCAGCGGTGTCGTACACATCACTCGACCCGTAGCCGGAGGCGACCGAATTGTTGTAGGTCGGGATGGTGTATCCGGTGTCGTTGAGCGGGTCGTAGGCCGACGGAGGGGCCTCGCCGACCGGCGGCGGGGACGGGACCGGCCAGCTGCCCGAGGTGCTGGAGGGCGAGTCCACCCGGGGTATCGCCTCCGTGGCCTGGAGGTCCGGCATCTCCATGCGGGCGGTGGCGTCCGTGAGCGGGTTCTGCGCGGCGGACTGCCGGGGGGACACCGCGCGGTAGGCGGCCGCGAAGCCGTTCGCAGGTTCCGGGGCCGGGCCGGGGGCGTCGTACGACGCGCGCTCGGCGCGCGGCCGCTGCTCGTCGCGGGCGCCTACGCCGCCGTAACCGGGCAGAGCGGACTCGGCGTTGCGCGCTCTGGCCTCGTCCAGCCGGCTGCCGGGCTGCTGGTCGAGGCCCAGCATCGAGGTGATCTTGTCGGCGACCTTGCGCTTGACCTGGCGCGGGGAGGCCCGCAGCACCAGGGCCGCGAACACGCCGAACAGCGACAGGCCGTACAGGATCATGAAGATCGGCTTGGCCGCTCGACCCGCGTAGAGGCCGTGGACCAGCGCCGCGCACCAGGCCGGATAGGCCAGCATGTGCACCGCGCGCCAGCGGGCGGCGACCTCCGCCGGGGAGGCGAAGCGGTTGCGCAGGATGCCCGTGATCGCCACGAAGATCATCAGCATGCCGGCCAGGGTGCCGAGGCCGATCAGGAAGCTCCGGCCCATGACGGCCTCGTCGTCGGTGAGGACGAGCCCGAAGGGGATCACGGCCGCGATCCACGAGGTGTGGGCCAGCGCCAGCTTGATCACGATGTGGATCAGCAGGAAGACGACGGACGCGACGGCCGTGGTGCGGTGCACCGCCTGCGCGAGGATCCGCTGCCGGGGACCGAGCAGGATCCGGTCCTGCGCCACGAGTCCCCAGATCACGGAGCAGCTGAGGCAGACGAGCGACAGGACGCCGACGCCGAAGTTGAGGAAGTCGACGAACCAGTCGTCCGCCGTGCTGTCGTCCGGCCTCACGACGCACCTCCGGACGTCCGGACGCACAGCGGGTACGACGGAGTCGCAGCCGACCTGCCCCGGGAGGGGGGTGGGCTGCCGAGTGGACGAGGGTTCATGGGGGCAACTCCGAACGGTTCGGTAAAGCGGTCCCGCTGCCGAACTCTAAGCCTCGTCGTACCCGTCAGTACCAGGTTTGAGTTATTGCGCTGTTATCAAAAGACAATGAGGCCGTAGTGTTGTCCGCTTAGGGGTTGTTACGCGAAGTAACCTTTGACCTTTGTTCAGTGTGCCGTGGAAGGGCGTCGCGGCGAGATCTGCCCCTGCGGTACCCTGGCCGCATGCGTGCCGTACGCCTTCTGCTTAGCGAGCCGCGCTGATCAGTCCCGACCGCCGATGTTCCGGCAGGTCGGAATCGGCGCGGCGTCCCCTCCTGTGCGAGGGGTTTTTTCATTTCCAGGAAGTCGCAGCAGCAGGCAGAGTCGATCGATGGAGCTTTGAGGATCATGAGCGAGACGAACCCCGCAGCCGCGGAGGCCGCGCCGCACCGCTACACGGCCGCCCTGGCCGCCGAGATCGAGGCACGCTGGCAGGACTTCTGGGACGCCGAGGGCACCTACGCGGCGCCCAACCCCAAGGGCGACCTGGCCGGCGACCCGGAGGTGGTCGCGCGGCCCAAGAAGTTCATCATGGACATGTTCCCGTACCCCTCGGGCGCGGGCCTGCACGTCGGACACCCCCTGGGCTACATCGCCACCGACGTCTACGCCCGCTTCCAGCGCATGACCGGGCACAACGTCCTGCACACCCTGGGCTTCGACGCCTTCGGCCTGCCCGCCGAGCAGTACGCCGTGCAGACCGGCACGCACCCCCGCGTGTCCACCGAGGCCAACATCAAGAACATGCAGGTCCAGCTGCGCCGGCTGGGCCTGGGCCACGACAAGCGCCGGTCGTTCGCCACGATCGACCCGGACTACTACAAGTGGACCCAGTGGATCTTCCTGCAGATCTTCAACTCCTGGTACGACCAGGACGCGCAGAAGGCCCGCCCGATCTCCGAGCTGGTCGCCCAGTTCGAGTCCGGTGAGCGCCCCGTGCCCGGCGGCCGCTCCTGGAGCGAGCTGAGCTCCGTCGAGCGCGCCGACCTGCTGAGCGAGTACCGCCTGGCCTACGCCTCCGACGCGCCCGTCAACTGGTGCCCCGGCCTGGGCACCGTGCTGGCCAACGAGGAGGTCACCGCCGACGGCCGCTCCGAGCGCGGCAACTTCCCCGTCTTCAAGGCGAAGCTGCGCCAGTGGAACATGCGCATCACGGCCTACGCCGACCGCCTGCTGGACGACCTGGACGCCCTGGACTGGCCCGAGGCGATCAAGCTGCAGCAGCGCAACTGGATCGGCCGCTCCGAGGGCGCCCGCGTCGACTTCCCCATCGACGGCGAGAAGATCACCGTCTTCACGACCCGCCCCGACACCCTGTTCGGCGCCACCTACATGGTGCTGGCGCCCGAGCACCCGCTGGTCGAGAAGTTCACCCCGGACGCCTGGCCCGAGGGCACCCACGAGGTGTGGACCGGCGGCCACGCCACGCCCGCCGAGGCCGTCGCCGCCTACCGCGCCCAGGCCGCCTCGAAGTCCGACGTCGAGCGGCAGGCCGAGGCCAAGGACAAGACCGGCGTCTTCACCGGCGCCTACGCGACCAACCCGGTCAACGGGCAGAAGGTGCCCGTCTTCATCGCCGACTACGTCCTGATGGGCTACGGCACCGGCGCGATCATGGCCGTCCCCGGCCACGACACCCGCGACTTCGCGTTCGCCCGCGCCTTCGAACTGCCGATCGTGTGCGTGGTCGAGCCGACCGACGGCCGCGGCACCGACCCCGCCACATGGGACGACGCCTTCGTCTCGCACGACGCGAAGATCGTCAACTCCTCCGGCGAGCACATCTCCCTGGACGGGCTGAACGTCACCGAGGCCAAGGCCCGCATCACCGAGTGGCTGGAGCGCGAGGGCCACGGCGAGGGCACCGTCAACTTCCGCCTGCGCGACTGGCTGTTCAGCCGTCAGCGCTACTGGGGCGAGCCCTTCCCGATCGTCTACGACGAGGACGGCGTCGCCCACGCGCTGCCGGAGTCGATGCTGCCGCTGGAACTGCCCGAGGTCGACGACTACAGCCCGCGCACCTTCGACCCGGACGACGCCGACACCCAGCCCGAGACGCCCCTGTCCCGCAACGAGGACTGGGTCAACGTCACCCTGGACCTGGGCGACGGCCCCAAGAAGTACCGCCGCGAGACCAACACCATGCCCAACTGGGCCGGTTCCTGCTGGTACGAGCTGCGCTACCTGGACCCGCACAACTCCGAGAAGCTGGTCGACCCGGAGATCGAGCGGTACTGGATGGGCCCGCGCGAGGGCATGCCGCACGGCGGCGTCGACCTGTACGTCGGCGGCGCCGAGCACGCCGTGCTGCACCTGCTGTACGCCCGCTTCTGGTCCAAGGTGCTGCACGACCTGGGGCACATCTCCTCCGCGGAGCCGTTCCACAAGCTGTTCAACCAGGGCATGATCCAGGCCTACGTCTACCGCGACAGCCGGGGCATCGCCGTGCCGGCCGCCGAGGTGGAGGAGCGCGACGGCGGCTACTGGTACCAGGGCGAGCGCGTCACCCGCCTGCTGGGCAAGATGGGCAAGTCCCTGAAGAACGCGGTCACCCCGGACGAGATCTGCGCCGAGTACGGCGCCGACACGCTGCGCCTGTACGAGATGGCCATGGGCCCGCTGGACGTCTCCCGTCCCTGGGACACCCGCGCGGTCGTCGGCCAGTTCCGCCTGCTGCAGCGGCTGTGGCGCAACATCGTCGACGAGGCGACCGGCGAGGTGACCGTCGTCGACACCGACGACGTCGACGAGGACACCCTGCGCGCCCTGCACAAGGCGATCGACGGCGTGCGCGGCGACCTGGAGGGCATGCGCTTCAACACCGCCATCGCCAAGGTCACCGAGCTGAACAACCACCTCACCAAGCGGGGCGGCCCGCTGCCCCGGTCGGTCGCGGAGCCGCTGGTGCTGCTGGTCGCGCCGCTGGCCCCGCACATCGCCGAGGAGCTGTGGCGCAAGCTGGGCCACACCGACTCCGTCGTCCACCAGGACTTCCCGGTCGCCGACCCGGCGTACGTGGTGGACGAGACCGTCACCTGCGTGGTGCAGATCAAGGGCAAGGTGAAGGCGCGGCTGGAGGTGTCCCCGGGCATCTCCGAGGACGAGCTGGAGAAGACCGCGCTGGCCGACGAGCGGGTGGTCGCGGCGCTGGACGGCGCAGGCATCCGCAAGGTGATCGTGCGGGCGCCGAAGCTGGTGAACATCGTTCCGGCCTGACGCTTGCCGGTCCGGCCGTCACCGGTCCGGTCATGGCCCGGCCTGACCCTTACGGGTAGCGGCCGGGTCGTCTGCGGGCAGGTTCGGGGTTCCGCCGGAACTCCGGGCCTGCCCGTTGCGTTTACCGTGGAAGAGCGGCACGACATGTGCCGGGACAGGCTGGACGTGCCCGGAGGAGGAGCCTCGTGGAAGCGGTGTTCGCAGTGATCGCGCTGCTTTTCGTGCTCTTCGTGGCCCTGGGCGTGTACGCCACGGTGAAGGTCGTCGGGGCCGCGAAGCGCAGCGCTGACCGCCATATCCACCAGGCCCGCCGCACGGTCGAGGAGCACACCCTGCGCGCCAAGGCGTTCGCGCAGACCGGCCCGGCCGGCGAGATCGCCCAGCTCCGGCTGAAGCTGCGCACCTCGATGCGCGCCACCCAGGACGCCCTGGAGGCGGTCGCCGTCGAGGACGGCTCGGTGAAGGAGTCACTGTCCCTCTTCCAGCGTCTCAGTGCGCACGGCCACGAACTCGACGCCGAACTGCGTCGCCTGGAGGGCGAGCCGGACCGCGCCACGCTCTCGGCGCGCCTGCCCGGCCTGCGCGAGCGCACCGAACGCATCACCAGCTCCGCCGACTCCCTGCGCTGGGCCACCCGCGACCGCGCCCGCCGCTTCGCGGACGACGACCTCGACTCGCTGAGCGCGCAGATCGACATGGAGGCCGGCGCCCTGCGGCACTGGACCACCACGGACCAGCCGTCCACGCCCGCACCCCCGCGCTGGCCCGAGGCCCCGGCCGCCGATGCCGCCGGACCCGGCCAGACCTGGCCGGACACCGCCCGGCGGGAGGCGGAGCCGCGGCAGGGTGACGACCAGGAGCGGCCCGCCATCGCCCCGGCCGCCCCGCGCCCCACCTACCCCTGGCAGAAGAAGCCGCGCCCCGAATCCACCACGTGACCACCCCCTGAGCGCACTGATCGTCCCGCGGCGGACGACGCCCCCACGGGCCCGGGCTGCCGCACGGCCACCTCGGCAGGTAACCTCCAGCTCATGTCCCGCCATGTCGCGATCGTCACCGATTCAACGGCCTACCTTCCGGCCCGGACGATGGAGCGGCACGGCATCACGGCGGTACCTCTGACCGTGGTGCTGGGGGACCGCGCCCTCGAGGAGGGCACCGAGATCTCCACCCGCTCCCTCGCCCAGGCTTTGCAGAAGCGGCGTCCCGTCACGACGTCCCGCCCGAGCCCCGAGCTCTTCGCGGAGACCTACCGCAGGGCCGCCGAGTCCGGCGCGACCGGCATCGTCTCCCTCCACCTCTCCGCCGAGCTGTCCGGCACCCACGACGCGGCGGTCCTGGCAGCCCGTGAGGCGCCGGTGCCCGTCCGCGTGGTCGACACCGGCATGATCGCGATGGCCCTCGGCTTCTGCGCGCTGGCGGCCGCTCAGACGGCGGAGGCGGGCGGCACGGTGGACGAGGCGGTCACCGCGGCGGAGAAGCGGGCGGCGGGCACCTCGGCCTACTTCTACGTCGACACACTCGACTATCTGCGCCGGGGCGGCCGGATCGGCGCGGCGCAGGCCCTGCTGGGCTCCGCCCTCGCCGTGAAGCCGCTGCTGCAGCTGGCCGGCGGGCGCATCGAACCGCTGGAGAAGGTGCGGACGGCGTCCAAGGCGATCGCCCGCCTGGAGGAGATCGCGGCGGACCGCGCGGGAGGCGCGGAGGTGGACGTCGCCGTCCACCATCTCGCCGCTCCGGAGCGCGCCTCGGCCCTGGCCGACCGGCTCCGCACCCGGCTGCCGGGACTGTCCGAGCTGCATGTCAGCGAGGTGGGGGCGGTGATCGGGGCGCACACGGGACCGGGGTTGTTGGGGGTTGTGGTTTCGGCTCGGTGAGGGGCGGGGGCTCGGGGTGGATCGGGGCCCCGGGGTGGGGCGCGTCCCCTCGATCGGGTGACGGGGTTTTCCACAAGTGGATGCTCGTCCACGGGTTTTGACCATGATCATCGCGAGGGTGCGGTTGTGCCCGACCCTCGTCGCATGGCACTTCGATCACAGACACGTACCGCTGTTCCGACGAGTGGTCCGGGGCGTGGGCCCCTGTCCGACGGCCGCACGTCCCACAACCGTCACCGTCATCGCCGGGGGCGCCCGAGCCGGGCGCGCGCGTGGGGGCGGGACGGGGACCGTCAGGATCCGGGGGAGGAGATCCGGCGGCGGGCCGAGACGCTGTTCGGTGGGGAGCCCGGGGATGCGGTGGTGCGCGGCGGTCGTCCGGCGCGGGGAGCGCGGAGGGCACCCAGCTGGGCGCGGCCGGAGCTGGGAGCGGGTCGCGCATTAGCGGGAGTGAAGGGTGGGGCGCCGCCCTCGCGACCGCGTCGCCGGGTCGTGGTGGTGGATCGTCAGGGGGGCGCGGGGCATGCGCTGCTGACGAGGCCTCGGTCGGGCGCCTCTGCCGTGGACCAGACGCTGGAGTTGAGGCGGCTGCCCGACCGCGCGGGAGCGCCTTCGGTGGTCGCCGGGTCGGGCGGGGGCGCGGACGCGGCGGCCCGTCCGGGGCGGTTCCTCGGCGTCGGGCCGGAGGGCGAGGAGCCGGCGACCTACCCCGTGCGCCTGCCGGATCCCGCGGACCGGGAGACGCCCGACGGGATGCCCGAACCGGGGCCGCCGCCGGAGTCTCCGTCCGGGCGGCTTCTCGGCCCCGCGCTCCGGGAGCGGCTGCCGCTGTGGGTGCAGGCCCGGTGCGGGCTGGAGCGGCGCAGTGTCGTGGCGCTCTCCGCGCTCCTCGCGCTCGCCCTGGTGTTCGCCGTGCAGCACTTCTGGACCGGGCGCACCCAGCCGGTGAGGGCGCCGGAGGTGGTGCGGGCGGCGCCGGCCGCGCAGGGCAAGGGCATGGACGGTGGCGGAGGAGATCCCTCGGGCGCGCCGGATCCCTTCGGGCAGGCGGGCGGCACGACGGGGCAGGCGGGCGGCACGACGGCTTCCGAGATCGTGGTCGACGTCAGCGGCAAGGTACGGGACCCAGGCGTCCACCGGCTGCCCGCGGGCTCACGGGTCGAGGACGCGCTGAAGGCGGCCGGCGGGGTGCGGCCCGGCACGAAGACGGGCGGGCTCAACCGCGCCCGGTTCCTCGTGGACGGCGAGCAGTTGGTGGTGGGCGGACCGGCGTCGGCCGCAGCGGCGGCCCCCGCGGCCCCGGCGGGCACGGGAGCGGCGGCGGGCCCCACGGCACCCGTCTCCCTCAACACCGCCACCGTCGACCAGCTCGACACCCTTCCCGGTGTCGGCCCGGTCCTCGCCCAGCACATCGTCGACTACCGCACCCGCAACGGCGGTTTCCGCTCGGTGGAGGAGCTGCGGGAGGTCAACGGCATCGGCGACCGCCGCTTCGCCGACCTACGGGACCTCGTACGGCCATGAGCACCCTCACCCGCGTCGACCCCAAAGCCTCCGCTGACCAGCCGGGCGCCTCCCGTCCCCGGCAGGAGGGGCCGGCCGACCTCCGGCTGGTGCCGCCCGCCCTCGCCGCCTGGGCCACGGCAGCGGTGATGCTTCACACCCCGCCGGGCTGGGCCGTGACGACCGTGGTCGTCTCGGTGCCGGCCGCCGCCGCGCTGCTCCTGGCGCGCCGGCGCCTCACGGTGCGGGCGCCCGTGACCGCGCACGCCGTCGCCGCCACCCTGCTGTGCATCGCGGCAGCCGCCGGTTCGGCGGGCCTGCACGGCGCGGACGTCCGGCGCGGTCCGGTCCCCGAGCTGGCCCGGGAGTACGCCCGTGTGGTCGCGGAGGTGGAGGTCACCGCCGACCCACGGCTCACCCGGCCCCGGGTCAGCGGCAACCGGATGGCTCCGGTGTCCGTGCTGGTCGAGGCCGAGGTGCGGCGCGTGGAGAGGGCCGGAACGACGACCCGTGCCACGCGGGCACCCGTCCTGCTGATCGTCGACCCCGGCGACGAAGACGGAACCGCCACCACCGCCGCCGAGCACCACGACTCACCCTGGCTGACCCTGCTCCCCTCCACCCGGCTCAGGGTCGAGGCGGGGCTCGCGCCCGCGCGGGAGGGTGGCGACCGGTTCGCGGCGGTGCTTCGGGTGGACGGCCGCGACGGTCCCCGGGCCGTGGGCGGACCGTCGGCTTCTCAGCGGCTGGCGGGACGGCTGCGCGCCGGACTGCGCGAGGCGACCGAGGACCTGCCCCAGGACGCGCGGGCGCTGCTCCCGGGGCTGGTCGTCGGGGACACCGCGCGGGTGACGCCGGAGCTGGACCAGGCGTTCCGGGAGACCGACCTCACCCACACCCTCGCCGTGTCCGGGGCGAACTTCACCATCCTGCTCGCCCTGCTCCTCGGCCCGCCGGGGCTGGCGCAGCGGGCCGAGCGGCGCGGGCTCGCGCCCCGCCTCGGCATCTCGCTGCGGACCACGGCGGTGCTGGGCGGGGTGCTGTCCCTGGCGTTCGTCATCGTGTGCCGGCCCGACCCGAGCGTGCTGCGCGCCGCCGCCTGCGGTTCCGTGGCGCTGCTCGCGCTCGCCACCGGCCGCCGCAGATCCCTCGTCCCGGCCCTGGCCACGGCCGTCCTGCTTCTCGTGCTGTACGACCCGTGGCTGGCCCGCAGTTACGGCTTTCTCCTCTCCGTGCTGGCGACCGGCGCGCTGCTCACCCTCGCCCCGCGCTGGAGCGAGGCGTTGTGCCGTCACCGGGTGCCGCCCCGGATCGCGGAGGCGCTGGCCGCCGCCGGTGCCGCGCAGGCACTCTGTGCTCCGGTGGTCGCCGTGCTGTCGGCCCGGGTGAGCCTGGTGGCGATCCCCTGCAACCTGCTCGCCGAGGCCGCGCTCGCCCCCGCGACCGTGCTCGGCTTCCTCGCGCTGGCCGTCGCGCCGGTCGCGATGCCGTTGGCCGAGGCGGTGGCGTGGTGCGCGGGCTGGCCCGCCGGGTGGATCGCGCGGGTCGCCCGGACCGGGGCGGCGATGCCGGGCGCAGGTGTGGACTGGCCGGGCAGTTGGACGGGCGCGGCGGCGCTCGGCGCGGTCACCGTGGCCGTGCTGCTCGTGGGGCGCCGGCTGCTGCGGCACCCCTGGTGGTGCGCCGCGTGCGCACTGCTGCTGACGCTGGTGGTGGTGCAGCCCCGGCCGCTGGTGCGCACGATCACGGGCTGGCCGCCGCCGGGCTGGCGGATGGTGATGTGCGACGTGGGGCAGGGCGACGCGCTGGTGCTGGCGGCGGGGGAGGGCGCCGGGGTGGTCGTGGACGCCGGACCGGACCCGGAGTCGGTCGACCGCTGCCTGCGTTCCCTCGGGGTCACCCGTGTCCCGCTCGTCGTCCTCACCCACTTCCACGCCGACCACGTGGCCGGGCTGAGCGGGGTGCTGCGCGGGCGCGAGGTGGGCGGCATCGGGACCACGGGCCTGGAGGAGCCGTCCGACCAGGCGGCGGCCGTCCGAAGAGCCGCGGCCGCCGCGGGCGTCCCGGTCGTACGCGTCGTCGCGGGGGAGCGACGCCGGGCGGGTGACCTGTCGTGGGAGGTGCTGTGGCCGCCGCCCGGAAGCCACCCGGTGGTGGAGGGGCCGAACGACGCCAGCGTGGCCATGCTGGTCCGCACCGGCGGACTGCGCCTGCTCCTGCTCGGCGACCTGGAACCTCCGGCCCAGCGCGCCCTGGCCCGTTCACCCGCGGCGCGGCAGCTGGCCGGCGTCGACGTCCTCAAGGTCGCCCACCACGGCTCGGCGTACCAGGACCCGGGTCTCGTGCGCCTCGCCGCGCCGCGCCTGGCGTTGATCAGCACCGGCGAGGACAACACGTACGGCCACCCCGCCCCGGCGACGGTGGACGCGCTGCGGGCCGGGGGAGCGGCGGTGCTGCGGACCGACCGGGACGGGGCGTTGGCGGTCGTTCCCGGGACGGGCGGGGACGGGGAGCTGGAGGTGGCGCGACACTGAGACCATGACCGACGGGACCGACACCGCGACGACCGACGCCTATCTGCGCCGCCTGGGGATGGAGCGGCCCGCCCGGCCCACACCGGACGCGCTGCGCGAGCTGCATCTGCGCCATCTGCGGACCGTGCCGTTCGAGAACCTGTCCGTGCATCTCGGCGAGGAGATCGTGCTGGACGAGAAGCGGCTGCTGGACAAGGTGGTGAAGGCCGGGCGCGGCGGGTTCTGCTACGAACTCAACGGCGCCTTCGGGGCGTTGCTGACCGCGCTCGGCTACGACGTCACCCTGCTCGCCGCACGGGTGTACGGGGACGGCGGACGGCTGGGCGTCCCGTACGACCATCTCGCGCTGCGGGTGCGGACGGAGGACGGCGGCGACTGGCTGGCGGACGTCGGCTTCGGCGCGCACTTCCATCTGCCGCTCGCCTTCGGGGAGCGGGAGGAGCAGCGGGACCCGGCGGGCGTCTTCCGGATCGCGGAGGCGGAACCGGACGCGGCCGGGGTACGCGGCGGTCACGATGCGGCGGGCGCGGCGGACCTGGACGTGCTGCGCGACGGGCGGCCGGTGTACCGGCTGGAGACACGGCCCAGGGCGCTCGCCGACTTCACGGCGGGAGCCTGGTGGCACCGCACCTCGCCGCACTCCCACTTCACCCGGTCGCTGGTGTGCTCCAGGGTCACCGACGACGGCGGCCGGATCACGCTCGGCGGCCGCCGGCTGACGCTCACGGCCCCGGACGGCACACGGCAGGAGCGGGATGCCGGGTCGGACGCGGAGGTGCTCAGCGTCTACCGGGGTGAGTTCGGGATCACGCTCGACGCGGTGCCCGCGGTGCGGGGCGGCGGGACGGACGGCTGATCCCGTACCGGACAATGAGCCGTGTGAGTGATGTGCGACATGTGCTGGTGCTGCCCGACCGGGACGCGGCCGAGGAGGTGGCCGAGGCGCTGGAGGAGCGCTTCGGCGTGGACGAGGAGCCGCGGCTCGTGCGGGACGCCCTCGCGGGGGAGGACGACGCGGAGGACGCGCAGTGGCTCGTCCTGCTGCGGGACGAGGCGGGCCGGCTGGACCCCGGCGAGCTGAACGAGTTCGTCGCCGGGTGGGACGGCTGGCGCGAGGAGCCGTAGGCGCGGCTGCCGCGTGAACGGCCGGGCGGGGTTGTCGGTGGCCCGTGGGATGCTTGTCGGCGATGGCCAGGAAGAACGCATCCGACGACCCTCTCGCCCCCGTGACGCTCGCCGTGGGCCAGGAGGAGCTGCTGCTCGACCGCGCCGTGCGGGAGGTGGTGGCGGCCGCGAAGGCCTCCGACGCCGACACGGACGTACGCGACCTGACCCCGGACCAGCTCCAGCCGGGCACCCTCGCCGAGCTGGTCAGCCCCTCGCTGTTCGCCGAGCGCAAGGTCGTCGTCGTGCGCAACGCGCAGGACCTGTCGGCCGACACCGTCAAGGACGTCAAGACGTACCTGTCCTCGCCCGCCGAGGAGATCACCCTCGTGCTGCTGCACGCGGGCGGCGCGAAGGGCAAGGGGCTGCTGGACGCGGCGCGCAAGGCGGGCGCGCGCGAGGTGGCCTGCCCGAAGATGACCAAGCCGGCGGACCGGCTGGCGTTCGTGCGCGGCGAGTTCCGGACGGCGGGGCGTTCGGCGACGCCCGAGGCGTGCCAGGCGCTCGTCGACGCCATCGGCAGCGACCTGCGCGAGCTGGCCTCCGCGGTGACGCAGCTGGTCGCGGACGTCGAGGGCACCATCGACGAGGCGGTCGTCGGCCGCTACTACACCGGGCGGGCCGAGGCGTCGAGCTTCACGGTCGCCGACCGCGCGGTCGAGGGTCGCACGGCGGAGGCCCTGGAGGCGCTGCGCTGGTCGCTGTCGACGGGCGTGGCCCCCGTGCTGATCACCAGCGCGCTCGCGCAGGGCGTCCGCGCCATCGGCAAGCTGTCCTCGGCGCGCGGCGGCCGCCCCGCCGACCTGGCGCGCGAGCTGGGCATGCCCCCGTGGAAGATCGACCGCGTGCGCCAGCAGATGCGCGGCTGGACGCCGGACGGCGTCGCCGTGGCGCTGCGCGCGGTCGCCGAGGCGGACGCGGGGGTGAAGGGCGGCGGGGACGACCCGGAGTACGCCCTGGAGAAGGCGGTCGTCACCATCGCCCGCGCGGCCCGCTCCCGCGGCCGGGCGTAGTCCCCGTAGGCGTGCATGCCGAAGGCCCCGCCTCCCGCCCTGGGGAAGGGCGGGGGACGGGGCCTCCGGATGAAGCTTTCGAGCCCGTACCCGCGTGGCGAACGCAGGCCGCGTACGGGCTCGGGGGTGTCGGCCGGGGGCGGATGAGAGAGGGCCCGCCCGGGTCCCGCCGACGGTCAGATCAGGGTGGTTCAGCCCTTGACGGACGCGACCTTGCGAGCCAGCGCCGACTTCTTGTTGGCGGCCTGGTTCTTGTGGATGACGCCCTTCGAGACGGCCTTGTCGAGCTGGCGCGCAGCGGCGCGCTGGTACTCGGTGGCCTTCTCGGCGTCACCCGCGGCGGCGGCCTCGCGGGCCTTGCGGATCGCGGTCTTCAGAGAGGACTTGACGGCCTTGTTGCGCAGCCGGGCCTTCTCGTTGGTCTTGTTCCGCTTGATCTGGGACTTGATGTTCGCCACGAATGAGCCTCTACAGGTTCTGGCACGGGCCGTACGCTGACGCACGGCTTCGCACCGGGTGATTTCTTGGGGTGTGCCTCGCGCTGAGAGGGCATGAGACACAGCCCCCCACACTACCAGCGGGCCATTCCGTGGCCCAAACCCGTCCCAGGTCGCCACCCGTGGGACCATGGAAGCTACGTATCGATCCGACCCGAGACCGCAGACGGACAAGCACACGTATGCGGACGCCTCAAGAATCAGGACCCTGCGTGCCCGCGATCCCTAGCCATGTGCCCGAGCCGAGCCGTACCGACCCGGCGCTGATCCGCAATTTCTGCATCATCGCGCACATCGACCACGGCAAGTCCACGCTCGCCGACCGGATGCTCCAGCTGACCGGTGTGGTCGAGCAGCGGCAGATGCGCGCTCAGTACCTCGACCGCATGGACATCGAGCGCGAGCGCGGCATCACGATCAAGTCCCAGGCGGTGCGTCTGCCGTGGGCCCCGACCCACGACAAGAGCAAGACGCACATCCTCAACATGATCGACACCCCGGGGCACGTCGACTTCACGTACGAGGTCTCCCGGTCGCTCGCCGCGTGCGAGGGGACCATCCTCCTGGTCGACGCCGCCCAGGGCATCGAGGCGCAGACCCTCGCCAACCTGTACCTGGCGATGGAGAACGACCTCACGATCATCCCGGTGCTGAACAAGATCGACCTGCCGGCCGCGCAGCCGGAGAAGTTCGCCGAGGAGCTGGCGAACCTGGTCGGCTGCGACCCGGACGACGTGCTGAAGGTTTCCGCGAAGACCGGTCTCGGCGTCGAGGCGCTGCTGGACCGCGTGGTCGCCGACGTGCCCGCCCCGGTGGGCGTCGCGGACGCCCCCGCCCGCGCGATGATCTTCGACTCGGTCTACGACTCCTACCGCGGCGTCGTCACCTACGTCCGTGTCATCGACGGTCAGCTCAACAAGCGCGAGCGCATCAAGATGATGTCCACCGGCGCCACCCACGAGCTGCTGGAGATCGGCACCAACTCGCCCGAGATGCTGCCGGCCGACGGTCTCGGCGTCGGCGAGGTGGGCTATCTGATCACCGGTGTGAAGGACGTCCGCCAGTCGAAGGTCGGTGACACCGTCACCAGCCAGTCCAAGGGCGCCACCGAGCCCCTCGGCGGCTACAAGGACCCCAAGCCGATGGTGTTCTCCGGGCTCTACCCGCTGGACGGCTCGGACTACCCGGAGCTGCGCGAGGCCCTCGACAAGCTCCAGCTCAACGACGCCGCCCTGGTGTACGAGCCGGAGACCTCCGCCGCGCTCGGCTTCGGCTTCCGCGTCGGCTTCCTCGGCCTGCTGCACCTGGACGTGATCCGCGAGCGGCTGGAGCGCGAGTTCGGCCTCGACCTGATCGCCACCGCGCCCAACGTGGTCTACCGCGTGGTCATGGAGGACGGCAGCGAGCACACCGTCACCAACCCGAGCGAGTTCCCCGAGGGCAAGATCAGCGAAGTCTACGAGCCCGTCGTGCGGGCCACGATCCTCGCGCCCAGCGAGTTCATCGGCTCGATCATGGAGCTGTGCCAGGCCCGGCGCGGCGTCCTGCTCGGCATGGACTACCTCTCCGAGGACCGGGTGGAGATCCGCTACACCCTGCCGCTCGCCGAGATCGTCTTCGACTTCTTCGACCAGCTGAAGTCCAAGACCCGCGGCTACGCCTCCCTCGACTACGAGCCCACGGGCGAGCAGACGTCCAGCCTGGTCAAGGTGGACATCCTGCTGCACGGCGACAAGGTGGACGCGTTCTCCGCGATCACCCACAAGGACCAGGCGTACGCGTACGGCGTGCGGCTCGTCGCCAAGCTGAAGGAGCTGATCCCGCGGCAGGCGTTCGAGGTGCCCGTGCAGGCGGCCATCGGCTCCCGGGTGATCGCCCGCGAGACCATCCGCGCCATCCGCAAGGACGTCCTCGCCAAGTGCTACGGCGGTGACATCTCCCGTAAGCGGAAGCTGCTGGAGAAGCAGAAGGAAGGCAAGAAGCGGATGAAGATGGTGGGTTCCGTGGAGGTTCCGCAGGAGGCATTCATCGCCGTCCTCTCCAGCGACGAGAACGCGGGATCGGGCAAGGCCAAGAAGTAGCCGCGGGTTACCGGCGGTCACTCCGCAAACCGGGCGAATCGGGGCCCGTCGCACGTCGGTGCGGCGGGCCTCCCGCGTCCCTCACGTGACTGTCTGTGTGAAGTTACAGGCCGTGGCCCCTTACGCAGTGGCCGGTCGGCCTTTACTCTGTCCGTGCTCGATAGTTACTCGCGAGTTAAACAACGTTGCGAGGAAACCCCAGCCGCACTGAGCCAGCCGCACCGTCGCGGGCCCCGGAGGATGTCGTGAGCGACACACAGACACTGATCGAGAACCGTCCGCCGAGCGTGGCGACCCTCTTCCTGGAGCGTGTGGCGGCCACACCGGACGCCGAGGCCTACCGCTATCCGGTCCCACCAGCCTCCGGCGAGGGGCCGGACGACTGGAAGTCGCTGACCTGGGCCGAGGCCGCAGAGCGCGTCCACGCGATCGCGGCCGGCCTGATCGAACTGGGTGTGCAGCCGGAGCAGCGGGTCGCCCTCGCCTCCTCCACCCGCGTCGAGTGGATCCTCACCGACCTCGGCATCCTCTGCGCCGGCGCCGCCACCACCACGATCTACCCGCAGACCAACGCCGAGGAGTCCGCGTACATCCTCTCCGACTCGCAGAGCCGGGTCCTGGTCGCGGAGAACGCCGAGCAGGCCGTCAAGGCCGTCGAGAAGCGCGGCGAGCTGGCCGAGCTGACCCACGTGGTGGTGGTCGACCCCGAGGGCGTCGACACCGACGACTTCGTGATCACCCTGGCCGAGCTGGAGAAGCGCGGCGCCGCCCGCCTCCAGAAGGAGCCCGAGCTGATCAAGGAGCGGGTCGCGGCCCTCACCAAGGACCAGCTCGCCACCCTCATCTACACCTCCGGCACCACCGGCCGCCCCAAGGGCGTGCGTCTGCCGCACGACAACTGGTCGTACATGGCCAAGGCGATCGCCGCGACCGGCCTGGTCACCGGTGACGACGTGCAGTACCTGTGGCTGCCGCTGGCGCACGTCTTCGGCAAGGTGCTCACCTCCGGCCAGATCGAGGTCGGCCACGTCACCGCGGTCGACGGCCGCGTCGACAAGATCATCGAGAATCTGCCGGTGGTCCAGCCGACCTACATGGCCGCCGTCCCCCGGATCTTCGAGAAGGTCTACAACGGCGTCGCCGCCAAGGCGAAAGCCGGCGGGGGCGCGAAGTACAAGATCTTCCAGTGGGCCGCGGGCGTCGCCCGTGAGTACGCCAAGGTCACCCAGGACAACTTCCGCCGCACCGGCGCCGCGACCGCCCCGGCCGGACTGCGCGCCAAGCACGCCCTCGCCGACAAGCTCGTCTACGCCAAGATCCGCGAGGCGTTCGGCGGCCGGCTGCGCGCCTGCGTCTCCGGCTCCGCAGCCCTCGCGCCGGAGATCGGCTACTTCTTCTCCGGCGCCGGCATCCACATCCTGGAGGGCTACGGCCTCACCGAGTCCTCCGCGGCGTCCTTCGTGAACCCCGGCGAGGCCTACCGCACCGGCACCGTCGGCAAGCCGCTGCCCGGCACCGAGGTCCGTATCGCCGACGACGGCGAGATCCTGCTGCGCGGCCCCGGCATCATGCAGGGCTACCACAACCTCCCCGACAAGACCGCCGAGGTCCTGGAGGAGGACGGCTGGTTCCACACCGGCGACATCGGCGAGCTGTCCGCCGACGGCTATCTGCGCATCACCGACCGCAAGAAGGACCTGATCAAGACGTCCGGCGGCAAGTACATCGCGCCGGCCGAGGTCGAGGGCCAGTTCAAGGCGGTCTGCCCGTACGTCTCCAACATCCTGGTGCACGGCGCCGACCGGAACTACTGCACCGCCCTCATCGCCCTCGACGAGCCGTCCATCACCGCCTGGGCGGCCGAGAACGGCATGGAGGGCAAGTCCTACGCGGACATCGTCGCCGCCCCGGCCACGGTCGAGATGGTCGACGGGTACGTCAAGCAGCTCAACGAGGGTCTGCAGCGCTGGCAGACCATCAAGAAGTTCCGCCTGCTGCCGCGCGACCTGGACGTGGAGCACGGCGAGATCACCCCGAGCCTGAAGCTCAAGCGCCCGGTGGTGGAGCGCGAGTACAAGCACCTCATCGAGGAGATGTACGAGGGCACGATCGAGAAGTGACGGACCGTCGGCCGGGAGGGCGCACGCCTTCCCGGCCGACGCGGTCCTTCCGCTTTTTGCCGCCGGTTTTGGGAATCGATCGCGGGCCGGCGCGGTTGCCTCTCGCCATGAAGGCAATCGGATCAACGACGTTCGGCGGTCCCGACGTTCTGCGGGAGCTGGAGCTCCCCACCCCCGAGGCCGGACCCGGCGAGGTCCGCATCCGGGTGCACGCCGCGGCCGTGAACCCCACCGACGCCCTGTTCCGCGCCGGCGCCTACGCCACCCGCATGACGGACGTCCCGGGCCCGTACCTGCCCGGCATGGACGCGGCCGGCGTGATCGACCAGCTCGGCCCCGGCGCCGACGGCCGGCTGAGCGTGGGACAACGGGTCGTCGCGCTCGTGATGCCCACCCGCCCGCAGGGCGGCGCCTACGCCGAACAGATCGTCGTGCCCGCGGAGTCCGTCGTCCCCGCACCCGCCGGGACGGACCACGCCGAGGCGTCCACCCTCCTGATGAACGCCGCCACCGCCCGGCTGGCCCTCGACACCCTCGCGCTGCCGCGGGGCGCCACCGTCGCCGTGACCGGCGCGGCGGGCGCCGTCGGCGGTTACGCGATCGAACTCGCCAAGGCCGACGGCCTGACCGTCGTCGCCGACGCCGCCCCGCACGACCGCGACCTGGTGCGCGGCTTCGGTGCCGACCACGTCGTCGACCGGGGCAAGGACGTCGCCACGCGCGTCCGCGAGCTCGTGCCCGACGGCGTGGCCGGGCTGGTGGACGGCTCCGACCAGCGCGAGGAGGCCGTCCCCGCGGTCGCGGACGGCGGCACCCTCGTCGCCCTGCGCGGCTGGCAGGGCCCCGCCGAAGGCGGCGTCACGGTGGCCCCGGTCTTCGTGGCGGGCGTCCGCGGCGACACGGCCCTGCTGGACGCCCTGCGGCTCCAGGCCGAGCAGGGCGTGCTGTCCCTGCGCGTCGCCAAGGTGCTGCCCGCCTCCGACGCGGCCGAGGCGCACCGCCTGCTGGCGGCTGGCGGTCTGCGCGGGCGTCTGGTCCTCGACTTCTCCTGAGGCCCTGTCGTCCGGGCCCGCGCCGGGTGGCGCGGGCCCGGCACTTCTCGTTCCGCGATGACCGGAAACGAGCGGTCGCGGTGCCGCTGTTGACCGAACGGGTAGCACTGTTCCCCCGGCAGGCGGTCCACTTTCGTGACTCCGCGCTTATGGGCGGGTCCGTTCTGTCACCCTGTCGGCAAGCGATCGAGTTCTCTTCGTACGAACTGCCCGGGGAGCTGCCCATGCGGGCCATTCCGACCCAACGGGAGACCACCTCGTGCGCCTCCGACGTGCGGGGGTGCACGCGGGTGGAGGCGACGCTGTCCGGAAGCCCCCTCGCGCCGGGCTCCGCACGCGCGCTGCTGCGCAAGGCGCTCACGGAGTGGGCGCAGTCCACGGCGGTCGGCGCCGACCTCCTCACCGGCCGCGTCGGCGACGACGCCGCCCTGGTCGCCAGCGAGCTGGTCACCAACGCGGTCGTGCACGCCGGCACGGACGTCCACCTGACCTGCAGGCTGGAGGAGGGCACCGGAGCGCTCGTCGTCGAGGTCGCCGACCGGCACCCCTCCCGCGCGCCGCGCGACGACGCCGAGGAGGCGCCGGCGCACGACATCCCCGAGTACGGGCGCGGCCTGCGCCTGGTCGCCGCGCTCGCCGAGTCCTGGGGCGTCACCTACCGCGCCGGCAGCAAGACCGTGTGGGCGCGGCTGCCGACACGAGAGGAGGCGCCCGCCGACCCGCCCGCCGCGTACGCCGGGGAGCGCGCCCCCGCGCGTGACCTGCGAGCCGCCGCCGTGCTCTCCGGCGACCCGCTCGATCCCCTCGCCGCGCGCGGGCACACCGGACCCCGCGACGGCCCGCGTGAAGGCTCCCGGGACGCCTGGCGGGCCGCCTCCTACGGCGACGACTGGCTGGCCCGCCGCCCCGGACGCGACGCCGCCTGGCTGGGCCGGGGCGCGCTGTCCTTCCTCGCCGAGGCGTCCGACCTGCTCGCCGGGCAGCTGGACGAGGACCTGGTCGCCTCCCTCACCGGCCAGCTGATCGTGCCCCGGCTCGCCGACTGGTGCGCGGTGTGGCTGGAGGACGAGGCCACCGCGCACGGCGGCCGGCCCGGCGCGGGTGGCCGCCTCGCCCGCGTCTGGCACGCCGGCGAGCATCTGGTGGAGGAGCTGAGCCGGGCCCTCGAACGCACACCGCCGCCCCAGTCCGACGACCCGCTGGGCACGGGGCCGGTGCGGTATCCGTGGCCGGGGGCCGGTGTGGTGGAGGGCGGGGACGTCGACGGGCCGGCGTCCGCCGCGTCCGGGTACCTCGACGGGCCGCCGTCCGGTGACGCCGAAGGGCCCGCCCTCGAGCCGCCCGGGGCCGCGCTCGCCTACCGGCTCGTCGCCGGGGGACGCCCGCTCGGCACCCTGGTGATCGGGCGCGGCGGCATCGACCGCTTTCCCGACGAGATCACCGGGCTCGTGGAGGACCTGGGGCGGCGGGTCGCGCTCGCCATCGGGGCGGCCCGGCAGTACGCCCGCCAGGCCACCATCAGCGCCGTGCTCCAGCGTGGCCTGCTGCCCGGCGCCGTCGCCGAGATCCCCGGCGTGCGCAGCGCCCTCGTCCACGAACCGTGCGACAAGGGCGGCCCCAGCGGCGACTTCTACGACCTCTTCCCGGCCGGTCACGGACGCTGGTGCTTCGCCGTCGGCGACGTCCAGGGCAAGGGCCCCGAGGCGGCCGTCGTCATCGGCCTGGTCCGCCCCTGGCTGCGGCTGCTCGCCCGCGAGGGCTACCGCGTCGCCGACGTCCTCGACCGGCTGAACCAGCTCCTCCTCGACGACGCCACGGAGGCGGCGGACGCGGCGGCCCGCGCGCTGGTGGCGGCCGGGGCACGCCCCACCGCCCCCGGCGACGGCCCCCAGACCCGTTTCCTGTCCCTCCTCTACGGCGAGCTGGTGCCCTTCGAGGGCGGCGTCCGCTGCACCCTCGCCTCCGCCGGCCACCCCCTGCCCCTCCTCCTCGACCCCGAGGGCGCCGTACGGGCCGTCGCGCAGCCGCAGACGCTGCTGGGGGTCGTCGAGGACGCCGGGTACACCAGCGAGACCTTCGAGACGTACTCCGGCGACACCCTGCTCTGCGTCACCGACGGGGTCACCGAGCGGCGCTCCGGATCCCGCCAGTTCGACGACGGGGACGGGCTGGCCCGGGCGCTGGCGGGCTGCGCCGGGATGGAGGCCGGGGCGATAGCGGACCGGATCACCCGGCTCGTGCACGAGTTCGGGGCGAGGCCCCCGGCGGACGACATGGCCCTGCTGGTGCTGCAGGCCGAGTAAGGGCGTACACGGAGCGGAAGGGGATCGCGCGCGGTGCGGGACAATGGAGCACATGCCTTCCGCACTCCCCGACGGCGAGCCCGTCCCCGCCGACGGCGCGCTGCCCGCGTCCGCGCTCGCCGGGGCGGCCGACCGCCCCCTCGGGTTCTACCTGCACGTCCCGTACTGCGCGACCCGCTGCGGCTACTGCGACTTCAACACCTACACCGCGACCGAGCTGCGCGGCACCGGCGGCGTGCTCGCCTCCCGCGACAACTACGCCGAGACCCTCGTCGACGAGATCCGGCTGGCCCGCAAGGTGCTCGGCGACGACCCGCGGCCGGTGCGCACGGTGTTCGTCGGCGGAGGCACACCCACGCTGCTCGCCGCGGGCGACCTGGTGCGGATGCTGGGCGCGATCCGTGAGGAGTTCGGTCTGGCGCCGGACGCCGAGGTGACCACGGAGGCCAACCCGGAGTCCGTCGACCCCGCCTACCTCGCCGAGCTGCGGGCCGGCGGCTTCAACCGGATCTCCTTCGGCATGCAGAGTGCCCGGCAGCACGTGCTGAGGATTCTCGACCGCACGCACACCCCCGGCCGGCCCGAGGCGTGCGTCGCCGAGGCGCGGGCGGCCGGGTTCGACCACGTCAACCTGGATCTGATCTACGGCACGCCGGGGGAGTCGGACGACGACTGGCGCGCCTCGCTGGACGCGGCGATCGGGGCCGGCCCCGACCATGTCAGCGCGTACGCGCTGATCGTCGAGGAGGGCACGCAGCTGGCCCGGCGGATCCGGCGGGGAGAGGTGCCGATGACGGACGACGACGTCCACGCGGACCGGTACCTGATCGCCGAGGAGATGCTGTCGGGGGCGGGGTTCTCCTGGTACGAGGTGTCGAACTGGGCGACGTCGGAGGCGGGGCGTTGCCTGCACAACGAGCTGTACTGGCGGGGCGCGGACTGGTGGGGGGCCGGGCCCGGAGCCCACTCGCACGTCGGTGGGGTGCGGTGGTGGAACGTCAAGCACCCGGGGGCGTATGCGTCGGCGCTGGCGGAGGGGCGGTCGCCGGGGGCGGGGCGGGAGGTGTTGTCCTCGGAGGACCGGCGGGTCGAGCGGATCCTTCTGGAGCTGCGGCTCCGGGACGGGGTCCCGTTGGATCTCCTCCGGGAGGAGGGCCTCGCCGCTGCGCGGCGCGCGCTGTCTGACGGCCTGCTCCGTCCCGAGCCCTTCGCGGAGGGCCGCGCGGCCCTCACCCTGCGGGGGCGGCTGCTGGCGGACGCGGTGGTCCGCGACCTGGTCGACTGACCAAAGGGTTCTCGCCCCCGCCGCCCTTTCCCGTCCCGACCCGGGGCTCCGCCCCGGACCCCGCTCCTCAAACGCCGGAGGGGATGATGTCAGCCTGTCCGGCGTTTGAGGACGAGGCCCGTCAGGGCCGACAAGGGGGGTCTGGGGGCGCAGCCCCCAGGGTCGGGAAGGGAAAGGGCGGCGGGGGCGAGGAAACCGGTTCTTACGACGGGGCCGTCACGAAGTCGATCAGTTCCTCCACCCGGCCGAGGAGCTGGGGCTCGAGATCCTTGTACGAGTGGACGGAGTCCAGGATCCGTTTCCACGCCTCGCCCGTGTTCGAGACCCGCCACCCCAGCGCCCCGCACACCCCCGTCTTCCAGTCCACCCCCCGCGGCACCCGAGGCCACGCCTCGATCCCCACCGACGCCGGCTTCACGGCCTCCCAGATGTCGATGTACGGATGCCCCACCACCAGCGCGTGCTCGCTCGTCACCGCCTGCGCGATCCGCCACTCCTTCGTGCCGGGCACCAGGTGGTCCACCAGCACCCCCAGCCGCGCGTCGGGCCCGGGCGCGAAGGACTCGACGATCGACGGGAGGTCGTCCACACCCTCCAGGTACTCCACGACCACCCCCTCGATCCGCAGGTCGTCGCCCCACACCTTCTCGACCAGCTCGGCGTCGTGCCGGCCCTCGACGTAGATGCGCCCGGCGCGGGCGACCCGCGCCCGCGCGCCGGGGACGGCGACCGAGCCGGACGCCGTGCGGGTGGGACGCGAGGGGCCGGACGCGGGGCGGACCAGCGTCACCACGCGGCCCTCCAGCAGGAACCCCCGCGGCTCCAGCGGGAACACCCGGTGCTTGCCGAAGCGGTCCTCCAGGGTCACCGTGCCCGCCTCGCAGCGGATCACCGCGCCGCAGAACCCGGTGCCGGGCTCCTCCACCACGAGGCCCGGCTCGGCCGGCACCTCGGGGACGGACTGCGGCTTCTTCCACGGAGGGGTCAGATCGGCGGAGTACTGGCGCATTCTGCCGACGATACGAGCAACACCGGCACGATGATCACTCCGACACGCCGAACCGGGCCGCCAGCGTGTCCCGTTGGGCCCGTACGAACGCCGCGTCGACCACCGCGCCATGGCCGGGGACGTACACCGCGTCCTCGCCGCCCAGCCGCAGCAGCCGGTCCAGGGCGTCCGGCCAGCGGGACGGGACGGCGTCCGGGCCCGCCTGCGGCTCGTCCGACTCCTCCACCAGGTCGCCGCAGAAGACCACCTCCGGGTCGCCGGCCACCAGCACCACCAGGTCGTACGCCGTGTGGCCGGGGCCGATGTCCGCCAGCAGCGCCTGCCGGCCTCCGCCGAGGTCCAGCGTCCACTCGCCGGACACCGCGTGCCGGGGCGGGACCAGCGCCGCCACCGCCTCGTCGGCCTCCGCCGGGTCCAGCCCCCAGCGCACCGCGTCCGCCCGTAGCTCGTCCCGTCCGCGTCCGGCGAGCGCCACGTCCAGGCCGACCGCTCCGTACACCTCCGCGTCCGCGAACGCGGGGGCACCGAGGACATGGTCGAAGTGGGGATGGGTGAGCGCGAGATGCGTCACACGGCGGCCGGTCAGCTCCCGCGCCTCGCTCCGCAACCGCGCGCCCTCGGCGAGGGAGGAGCCCGCGTCGACGGCCAGGACGGCGTCCGCGCCCACCACGAGCCCCGCGGTGCAGTCCCACCCCGGCAGCCGGCGCCGCCCGACCCCCGGCGCCAGTTGCTCCCATCCCGACTCTTCCCAAGTCACGGTCATGACCGGGACGCTAGCGGGGACGACGCCACCCGGCACCGCGGCACGGACCGGCCTTGCCGACGCCGTGCCCCCCGGCCGTACACTGGGCCGGGGAAGTCTGGCACTCGCGTGCGAAGAGTGCCAGAGTCGTTACCGGGCGGAAGCCAGCTGGAGGTGTGCGCGATGCTCAGTGAACGCAGGCTCCAGGTGTTGCGCGCGATCGTCCAGGACTATGTGGGCACCGAGGAGCCCGTCGGGTCGAAGGCCCTCACCGAGCGGCACAACCTCGGCGTCTCCCCGGCCACCGTGCGCAACGACATGGCGGCCCTGGAGGAGGAGGGTTTCATCGCCCAGCCGCACACCAGCGCCGGGCGCATCCCCACCGACAAGGGCTACCGGCTGTTCGTCGACAAGCTGGCCGGCGTCAAGCCGATGAGCCCGCCCGAGCGGCGGGCCATCCAGAACTTCCTCGAGGGCGCCGTCGACCTCGACGACGTCGTGGCCCGCACGGTGCGGCTGCTCGCGCAGCTCACCCGGCAGGTCGCCGTGGTGCAGTACCCCTCGCTGACCCGTTCGACGGTGCGGCACGTGGAGCTGCTGTCCCTCGCCCCGGCGCGGCTGATGCTGGTGCTGATCACCGACACCGGCCGGGTCGAGCAGCGCATGGTCGACTGCCCGGCGCCGTTCGGCGAGGCGTCCCTGGCCGACCTGCGGGCGCGGCTCAACAGCCGGGTCGCGGGCCGCCGGTTCACCGATGTGCCGAGTCTGGTGGAGGACCTCCCGGAGGCGTTCGAGGCCGACGACCGCGGTACGGTCTCCACGGTGCTCTCCACTCTCCTGGAGACGCTCGTCGAGGAGAACGAGGAGCGGCTGATGATCGGCGGTACCGCCAACCTCACCCGCTTCGGCCACGACTTCCCCCTCACGATCCGGCCCGTCCTGGAGGCGCTCGAGGAGCAGGTCGTGCTCCTCAAGCTGCTCGGCGAGGCGAAGGATCCGGGTGTGACCGTACGAATCGGTCACGAGAACGCCCACGAAGGACTCAACTCCACGTCCGTCGTGTCGGTCGGCTACGGTTCGGGCGGCGAGGCTGTCGCCAAGCTCGGCGTGGTCGGACCGACCCGCATGGACTACCCCGGAACGATGGGAGCGGTACGCGCAGTGGCACGGTACGTCGGACAGATCCTGGCGGAGTCATAGGTGGCCACGGACTACTACGCCGTACTCGGCGTACGCCGCGACGCGTCGCAGGAAGAGATCAAGAAGGCCTTCCGGCGGCTCGCCCGCGAGCTGCATCCGGACGTCAATCCGGATCCGAAGACCCAGGAGCGGTTCAAGGAGATCAACGCCGCCTACGAGGTGCTGTCGGACCCGCAGAAGAAGCAGGTCTACGACCTCGGCGGCGACCCGCTCTCGCAGTCCGGCGGCGCCGGCGGCGCGGGCGGCTTCGGGGCCGGGGGCTTCGGCAACTTCTCCGACATCATGGACGCGTTCTTCGGCACGGCGTCGCAGCGCGGACCGCGCTCGCGCACCCGCCGCGGCCAGGACGCGATGATCCGGATCGAGGTGGAGCTGGACGAGGCCGCCTTCGGCACGACCAAGGACATCCAGGTCGACACGGCCGTCGTCTGCAACACCTGCAACGGCGAGGGCGCGGCCCCGGGCACGTCCGCCCAGACCTGCGACATGTGCCGCGGCCGCGGTGAGGTCTCGCAGGTCACCCGGTCCTTCCTGGGCCAGGTCATGACCTCGCGCCCCTGCCCGCAGTGCCAGGGCTTCGGCACGGTCGTGCCCACGCCCTGCCCGGAGTGCGCGGGCGACGGCCGGGTCCGCTCCCGCCGCACGCTCACGGTCAAGATCCCGGCCGGCGTCGACAACGGCACGCGGATCCAGCTGGCGGGCGAGGGCGAGGTCGGCCCCGGCGGCGGTCCCGCCGGCGACCTGTACGTGGAGATCCACGAGCTGCCCCACCCGACGTTCCAGCGGCGCGGGGACGACCTGCACTGCACGGTCACCATCCCGATGACCGCGGCGGCGCTCGGCACCAAGGTGCCGCTGGAGACGCTGGACGGCATGGAGGAGGTCGACATCCGGCCCGGCACCCAGTCCGGCCAGTCGATCCCGCTGCACGGCCGCGGCGTCACGCACCTGCGCGGCGGCGGCCGGGGCGACCTCATCGTGCACGTCGAGGTGCAGACCCCGACCAAGCTGGACCCGGAGCAGGAGCGGCTGCTCCGCGAGCTGGCCAAGCTGCGCGGCGAGGAACGGCCCACGGGGCAGTTCCAGCCGGGGCAGCAGGGGCTGTTCTCACGGCTGAAGGACGCGTTCAACGGGCGCTGAGCGGCCGTTCGACGGGCGCTGACCCCGCCTCTCGCCGGTGGCCGTCGGTGTGGCAGGCGGCCCGGCGAAAAGTGGCTTATGCCAAGGGGAAGGGCCGGTTCGGAGTTGGTCGGGGGACGTGACAACATGCGGTCATGTCCTCCGTACTGACCGATCTCTTCCCGCACCCGATCGTGCAGGCGCCCATGGCGGGCGGCGTGTCGGTGCCGCAGCTCGCCGCCGCCGTGTCCGACGCGGGCGGGCTCGGTTTCCTGGCCGCCGGGTACAAGACCGCGGACGGGATGTACCAGGAGATCAAGCAGCTGCGGGGACTCACCTCCCGCCCCTTCGGCGTCAACCTCTTCCTGCCCCAGCCCGAGACGGCCGACCCCGCCGCCGTCGACGTCTACGCCCACCAGCTGGCCGGCGAGGCCTCCTGGTACGAGACCGAGCTGGGCGACCCCGAGAGCGGCCGCGACGACGGCTACGACGCCAAGCTCGCCGTGCTGCTCGACAACCCCGTGCCGGTCGTGTCGTTCCACTTCGGCGTCCCGGCCCGTGAGGTGATCGACTCGCTGCACCGCGTCGGCACCCTCACCTTCGTCACCGCGACGACCGCCGAGGAGGCCCGCGCCGTGGAACGGGCCGGCGCCGACGTGGTGATCGCCCAGGGCGTCGAGGCCGGAGGCCACCAGGGCACCCACCGGGACCTCCCCGAGACGGACGGCGGGGGCATCGGACTGCTGTCCCTGGTCGCCCAGGTCCGCGAGTCCGTCGGCATCCCGATCGTCGCCGCCGGGGGCATCATGCGCGGCGCTCAGATCGCCGCCGTCCTCGCGGCCGGCGCGAGCGCGGCCCAGCTGGGCACGGCCTTCGTCGCCGCCCACGAGTCCGGCGCGCACGCCCTGCACAAGCAGGCCCTCACGAACCCCCTCTTCGCCCGCACCGAGCTGACCCGCGCCTTCAGCGGCCGCCCGGCGCGCGCCCTGGTCAACCGCTTCGTCCGCGAGCACGGCCCGTACGCGCCCGCCGCCTACCCGGAGGTCCACCACCTCACCGCGCCGCTGCGGAAGGCCGCCGCCAAGGCGGGGGACGCGCAGGGACTGGCGCTGTGGGCGGGGCAGGGCCACCGGATGGCCCGTGAACTGCCCGCCGGGCAGCTGGTGGAGGTCCTGGTCGCCGAACTGGCCTCCGCCCGGACGGCGTTGTCGGCGGGAGGTGCCCGATGACCGCGCCCGTCTTCGTCGTCGACGACTTCGACACCGGCGGTACCGGCCGCTACGTCCTCGGCGGACCCGAGGGCCGGCACGCCGTCGCCGTGAAGCGGCTGCGGGCCGGCGAGGAGGTCGTCCTCACCGACGGCGCCGGCCGCTCGGCCGCCGGCGAGGTGGAGGGCGCCGAGGGCAAGGACCGGCTGATCGTCCGGCTCGGCGAGGTCGTCGAGGAGCCGGCGGAGACGCCCCTGCTGACCGTCGTGCAGGCGCTGCCCAAGGGCGACCGGGGCGAGCTGGCCGTGGAGACCATGACCGAGGTCGGCGTCGACGCGATCGTGCCGTGGGCGGCGTCGCGGTGCATCACGCAGTGGAAGGGGGAGCGGGGCGCCAAGTCCCTCGCCAAGTGGCGGGCCACCGCCCGGGAGGCGGGCAAGCAGTCGCGCCGGGTGCGGTTCCCGGAGGTCGCGGACGCGGCGACGAGCAAGGGGGTTGCCTCGGTTCTCGCCGAAGCGGAGTTCGCGGCGGTGCTGCACGAAAGCGGGACCGAGCCGCTGGCTTCGGCTCCCTTGCCCAGCACCGGGGACATCGTGCTGGTCGTCGGGCCCGAAGGCGGGGTGTCCCCCGAGGAGCTGGCGCTCTTCGAGAGCGTGGGGGCCCGGGCGTACCGCCTCGGGAAGAGCGTGCTGCGGACGTCCACGGCGGGTACGGCTGCTGCGGCGCTGCTGTTGGGGCGGACCGGGCGCTGGTCCTGAGGCCACGGGGCTCGCCCCGGACCCCGCTCCCCGAACGCCGGAGGGGCTTTTGGGGAGCGCGTGGCCCAATGCGCCCTACCGCCGCGCGAGCGGCGATGGCACGCTGCCCTTCATGGGGGCGATGACAAGGTTCCCGCGGGGAACACGGGCGCGGCGGCTCGTACTTGCCGTCGTGTTCGCCGTGGCCGCGGCCGCCGGCGCGACCGCCTGCGAGGGCGGCAGCCTCAGTTCCGCCGCCGTGGCGATCACCACCGACGGGACCGTGACCAAGGAACTCAACCGGCAGAAGGACAAGGTCCGCTGGCTCACCTGCACCGCGTCCTTCGGGGACCGGGACCGGTCGGCGTCGCCGGCGTCGGAGGCGACCGCCGCCTCCGTCGACTGCGAGGGCGAGACCGAGGGCGGCAAGGAGATCACCGTCACCGGACGGGTCACCCACGCCGTCAACAACGCCTGCGTCCGCGGGGACATCACCGCGAAGGTGGACGGCCGGCAGGTGTTCCGCGTCGAGGGACTGGGCGACTGCGACTCCAAGAGCCCGCCCCGCGTGGGCGAACCGACGCAGCGGGGACCGCGGCCCACCGTCACGGTGACCGTCACCACGACCGTGTGGTGCGACCAGTACCCGAACTGTCGCCCCGTCGAGGGCAAGTGATCGGAACCCCTGGCCGGACCGCACGCGCGCCCATAGGGTGATCGGGTGACACAGCCTGCATCGGTCGCATCCAGCGCATACCTCCGTTTCCCGCACCTGCACGGCGAGTTGGTCGCCTTCACCGCCGAGGACGACGTGTGGCTCGCCCCGCTCGACGGCGGCCGCGCCTGGCGGGTCAGCGCGGACAACGTGCCGGTGAACCACCCACGGATCTCCCCGGACGGCGCCACCGTCGCCTGGACCTCCACCCGCGACGGCGCCCCCGAGGTGCACGTCGCCCCCGTCGACGGCGGACCCGCCCGCCGGCTCACCCACTGGGGCAGCATGAGGACCCAGGTCCGCGGCTGGACCGCGGACGGCAGGGTCCTCGCGCTGACCACGCACGGCCAGGCCAGTCTGCGCCGCACCTGGGCGCGCGCCGTGCCGCTCGACGGCGGACCCGCCGAGACCCTGCCGTACGGGCCGGTCGGTGACGTCGCCGCGGGGCCGCACACGGTGCTGCTGTCCGCGACGATGGGCCGCGAGGCCGCCGCCTGGAAGCGGTACCGGGGCGGCACCGCGGGCAAGCTGTGGATCGACCGGGAGGGCGACGGGGAGTTCGTCCGGCTGCACGAGGACCTCGACGGGAACATCGAGTACCCGCTGTGGGTGAGTGACAGGATCGCGTTCCTCTCCGACCACGAGGGCACGGGCGCGCTGTACTCCTCCCTCGCCGACGGCTCCGACCTGCGCCGGCACACGCCGTTGGACCACTTCTACGCCCGCCACGCGGCCACCGACGGCACCCGTGTCGTCTGGTCCAGCGCGGGCGAGCTGTGGATCCTCGACGACCTCGACACCGCCGAGCCGCGCCGGCTCGACGTACGGCTCGGCGGCCAGCGCGTCGACCTGCAGCCGTTCCCGGTGAACGCGGCCCGCTGGTTCGGCTCCGCGTCCCCCGACCACACCGCGCGCGGCAGCGCCGTCTGCGTACGCGGCACCATCCACTGGGTCACCCACCGCTCCGGCCCCGCCCGCGCCCTCGCCGCCACCCCGGGCGTCCGCGCCCGGCGCCCGCGCACCTTCCGCGCGGACGGCGAGGAATGGGTGGTGTGGGTGACGGACGCCGAGGGCGACGACGCCCTGGAGTTCGCCCCCGCCACCGGACCGGCGCCCGGCGCCACCCCGCGCCGCCTGGCCGCCGGACAGCTCGGCCGGGTCGTGGAGCTGGCGATGGCGCCCGACGGCAGCCGCGCCGCGATCGCCTCGCACGACGGCCGCCTCCTGCTCGTCGAGCGGGAGACCGGCGAGGTCCGCGAGGTCGACCGCAGCGAGGACGGCGACGTCTCCGGGCTGGTCTTCTCACCCGACTCCAGCTGGCTCGCCTGGTCCCACCCCGGCCCGCGCCCGCTCAGCCAGATCAAGCTCGCCCACACCACCGACCTGTCGGTCACCGAGGCGACCCCGCTGCGCTTCCAGGACTACGCGCCCGCCTTCACCCTCGACGGCAAGCACCTCGCGTTCCTGTCCACCCGCTCCTTCGACCCGGTCTACGACGAGCACGTCTTCGACCTGGCCTTCGTCGAGGGCGTACGGCCCTACCTGATCACGCTGGCGGCGGCCACGCCGTCGCCGTTCGGGCCGCAGCGGCACGGGCGGCCCTTCGAGACCCCCGACCGGGACGAGACCCCCGACAGCGAGGGCACCCCCACCACCCGTATCGACCTCGACGGGCTCGCCGACCGCATCGTGCCGTTCCCGGTCGAGGCCGCCCGCTACAGCAACCTGCGCGCCGCCAAGGACGGCGTGCTGTGGCTGCGCCACCCGGTGCGCGGCGTGCTCGGCGCGTCCCGGGCCACGCCCGACGACCCGGACCCCAAGACCGACCTGGAGCGCTACGACCTCGCCCAGCAGCGCATCGAGCACCTCGCCGTGGACGCCGACCACTTCGAGGTCAGCGGCGACGGCAAGCGGGTCCTGCTGTGGACCGACGGGCGGCTCAAGGTCGTGCCCAGCGACCGGCGCGCCTCCTCCGACGACGACAGCGACAGCAACATCACCGTCGACCTGGCGCGGGTGCGGCAGTTCGTCGACCCGTCCGCCGAGTGGCGGCAGATGTTCGACGAGAACGGCCGCATCATGCGGGACAACTTCTGGCGTCCCGACATGAGCGGTGTCGACTGGGACGGGGTGCTGGGCCGCTACCGGCCCGTCCTGGACCGGCTCGCCACCCACGACGACCTGGTGGACCTGCTGTGGGAGGTGCACGGCGAACTCGGCACCTCGCACGCCTACGTCACCCCCCGCGGCGGCTACGGCGGCGGCCCCCGACAGGGACTCCTCGGCGCGGACATCTCCCGGCACGAGGACGGCAGCTGGCGCGTGGACCGCATCCTGCCCGCCGAGACCTCCGACCCGGAGGCCCGCTCCCCGCTCGCCGCGCCCGGCGTCGCGATCCGCCCCGGCGACGCGATCGTCGCCGTCGCGGGACAGCCCGTCGACCCCGTCACCGGCCCCGCGCCGCTGCTGGTGGGGACGGCCGGCAAGCCCGTCGAGCTGACCGTGTCGCCGGCCGGCGGGGGTGAGCCGCGGCACGCCGTCGTCGTCCCGCTCGCCGACGAGGAGCCGCTGCGTTACCACGCCTGGGTCGCCGACCGGCGGGCGTACGTCCTGGAGAAGTCCGGCGGCCGGCTCGGCTACATCCACGTCCCCGACATGCAGGCGCCCGGCTGGGCGCAGATCCACCGCGACCTGCGGGTGGAGGTGCTGCGCGAGGGTCTGGTCGTGGACGTGCGGGAGAACCGCGGCGGGCACACCTCGCAGCTCGTGGTGGAGAAGCTGGCCCGGCGGATCGTCGGCTGGGACCTGCCGCGCGGCATGCGCGCCGAGAGCTACCCGCGCGACGCGCCCCGGGGACCCGTCGTCGCCGTCGCCAACGAGTTCTCCGGCTCCGACGGCGACATCGTCAACGCGGCGATCAAGGCGCTCGGCATCGGCCCCGTCGTCGGCACCCGCACCTGGGGCGGGGTCATCGGCATCGACAGCCGCTACCGGCTGGTCGACGGCACGCTCGTCACCCAGCCCAAGTACGCCTTCTGGCTGGAAGGCTACGGCTGGGACGTCGAGAACCACGGCGTCGACCCGGACGTCGAGGTCGTCCAGCGCCCCCAGGACTACGCGGCCGGCCGCGACGTCCAGCTCGACGAGGCGGTGCGGCTGGCGCTGGAGGCGCTGGAGTCGGCCCCGGCGAAGACGCCGCCGCGGCTGCCGTGACCGCGCGCGGTGGGGGTGTCTCCGGGGCCCTGAAGGCACTGGGGGAGGACGACGGCCCGCGGCGGGATCGGTAGCATGCCTGGGTAGTGGAGATCGCCGGGCCGAGGAGGGCGTATGGCAGGGGAACCCCAGGACGACTGTCTGTTCTGCAAGATCGTCGCGGGCACCATCCCGGCGACGATCGTGCGGGAGACGGACACGACCGTCGCGTTCCGTGACATCAACCCCCAGGCGCCCACCCATGTCCTGGTGATCCCGAAGGCGCATCACCGGGACGCCGCGGCGCTCGCCGCCGCGGCGCCCGAGCTCGCCGCGGACGTGCTGCGCGAGACGCAGGCCGTCGCGGACCAGGAGAAGCTGGAGAGCTACCGCATCGTGTTCAACACGGGCAGCGGCGCCGGCCAGACCGTGTGGCACGCGCACGCCCATGTCCTGGGCGGACGCGGTCTCGAGTGGCCCCCCGGCTAGGCCGCGTTGTCCGTCCGTGAACTGGTGGTGCTCGGCACCGCCAGCCAGGTCCCGACCCGGCACCGCAACCACAACGGCTACCTGCTGCGCTGGGACGGCGAGGGCTTCCTCTTCGACCCCGGTGAGGGCACCCAGCGGCAGATGCTGCGCGCCGGGGTCGCCGCGCACGACATCAACCGGATCTGCGTCACCCATTTCCACGGCGACCATTCGCTGGGGCTCGCCGGGGTGATCCAGCGGATCAACCTCGACAAGGTGCCGCACCCGGTCAGCGCGCACTACCCGCGCTCCGGGCAGCGGTTCTTCGACCGGCTCCGGCATGCGACCGCCTACCGCGAGACCGTCGCCCTCCTCGAGGCCCCCGTCCACACCGACGGCCCCCTCGTCCGCGCCTCCGGCTACACGCTGGAGGCACGCCGGCTCTCCCACCCCGTGGAGGCGTACGGCTACCGGCTGGTCGAACCCGACGGGCGCCGCATGCTGCCCGACCGGCTCGCCGCGCATGGCATCTCGGGCCCGGACGTCGGCCGCCTCCAGCGCGAGGGCTCGCTGAACGGGGTCGCCCTGGAGGACGTCAGCGAGGTCCGGCGCGGGCAGCGGTTCGCGTTCGTGATGGACACGCGGCTGTGCGACGGGGTGTACGAGCTGGCCGAGGGCGCCGACATGCTGGTGATCGAGTCGACGTTCCTCGAGGAGGACGAGGCTCTGGCGGTGGAGTTCGGCCACCTGACGGCGGGGCAGGCGGCGGGGGTCGCCCGCGAGGCGGGGGTCCGTCACTTGGTGCTGACCCACTTCAGTCAGCGGTACACGGACGCGTCCGCCTTTGAGCGCGAGGCGCGGGCGGCGGGCTTTGAGGCGGACCTGACGGTGGCGAGGGATTTGGACCGGGTCCCGCTCCCGAAGCGGCGCGCGTAGCTGCGGGCAGTCGGTGGCCGGTCGCGCAGTTCGCCGCGCCTCCGAGGGGCGCCTTTGCCGCCGGTCGTATTTTTCGAGGGGGCTGCGACACCTTCGATGCGGGTGCGGGTGCGGGTGGTCGGTGGCTGGTCGCGCAGTTCCCCGCGCCCCTGCGGGGCGCCTCCGCCGCCGGCTGTGTCCCTCGCGGGGGCTGCGACACCTTGTGATGCCGGGTGCCTGTGGTCGGTGGCCGGTCGCGCAGTTCCCCGCGCCCCCGAGGAGCGTCGCGGCTGCGGGCATTCGTGCCGCTGGGGCGGCACGGGTGGGCGCAGCGGCACCCTCCAGCCGACCGCGGCTGACCTCACGTACCTCAGATGCCCCCCGGCGCCCTCGTAGCCGCCGCCGTGTCGTACGCCCCCCTCGCCGGCACAGCGGCCGCGTCCAGCGTGATCTCCACGACCGGCTGCTCCGGCGCCCCCACCTCCGGCACCACCCCGGACGGAGTCCCCGTGGTCGCCGCGACGACAGCCGCCGGGTGTCCGCCCCGCCTCCGCACGGCCCCCGGCAGCAACGCCCGCCCGCCCGCGTGCAACGCCACCCCGGTCATCGGCACCGCGACCAGCAGCAACCCCGCCGCCAGCACCGCCCCCATCACCGGGAACCCGGCCTGCGCCGACAGCACGCTTCCGGTCAGCGGCCCCGCCGCGGTCCCCAGCGACGACGCCGACCCCACCAGCACGGCCCACCGCCCCCGCGCATCCAACGAGGCGGCCAGCCCGATCAGGTACGACAGCACCACCGGATAGAACGTGTTCCAGGCGATCTCCCCGAAGGCGAAACTCCCCAGCCCGGTCGCGGAAGCGCTCAGCGCGATACAGCCCGCGATGAGCACCGTCCCGCCCCCGACGGGCACCGCCCGCCCCAGCCGCGAGCCCAGCGCCCCCGCGCCCAGCACGCCCAGCAGTCCCGCGCCCAGCGCGACCGCGAAGACGACACCCACGGTCGGTTCGGACAGATGCGCCTGGCCGACGCCGATGCGCCCGCTGACTCCCCACAGGGCGTTCTGCGCGAGCGACCACAGCAGCATCGCCCCGGCGAGCACCATGCCCGAACGCCGGTACGGCAGCCGCCCGGAGCCGAAGCCCTCGGCCTCCACTGCCTCGACCGCGTCAGGACGTCCCGCCGTACCCCCCGGCAGCCCCGCCGTCAGCGGCCACACCGCCAGCGCGGTGAGGGCGATGGCGGCGAGAGTCAGCCCGTGCCCGGGCAGGTGCGGCACCGTCAGATAGACCACGCCGGCCAGCGCGGACACGCTCAGCAGGCCGAGGGTGGACGCCCGGTGGGGGTCCTTCTCCGCGGCGATCCGGGTCGCCGCGACCGTGGTGGCCGTGCCCGACCCGAACCCGCCGACGACGGCGCCGGCGACGACGGCCGGGACGGAGGTGGTGAGGGCGGCCCCGCCGTAGCCGACGGCGGCGAGGAGGAGACCCAGCCGGGCCAGGGTCCGCGCGCCGGTCCGCTCGACGCGGGAGGCCAGCAGGAACCCGGCCGTTGCCGAGCTGAGCAGCAGCAGACTGCCGACGCCGCCCGCCTGGGTGGGTGTCAGCTCCAGGCCGCGTTCCAGCCGTCCGACCGTGGTCGGCAGCAGATACGGGGCGAGGTACCCGGCCGTGAAAAGGGCGACGAGGGGCCAGGGGGTGGTGCGAGGGGCGTACACGGGCGTTCCCAGGGCGTGCGAAAGGGACGGTGCGAGAAACACGTGGTGGGGGGCGACGACCGTCGGTGGACGAGAACGCGCGGGCAATTTGTATCAAGCGGGGGCAGGGCAACGGGAGCGAGAGTGCTGTGATCTAAGTCACTCTTCCGTTTGGGGGTTTCGATGCGTGGGTAGCAGCGCGCTTTTTCCGCCTCATCCGCGGTGCCCGCCCGCCCGTCGAACCCATTGACGCCCCTCGTGCACCCCTCTAGCCTCGTTCTCATACATGGATGCCGTCTACATAGGGAGATAGGCGAGGGTGAGTCCCGGCACCGAAGGAGACGGCAGCGCCGCCGTGGCGAGACGTCTCAAGGACGGCATGGCGCACGGCGTCCTCTCCTTCCCGCTCACGTCGTTCCACGACGACGGCACTCTCGACCCCGACGGCTACCGCGCCTACGCGGCGGAACGGATCGCCACCGGACCCGGCGCCGTCTTCCCCGCCTGCGGCACCGGCGAGTTCTTCTCCTTGGACGAGGACGAGTACCGCCAGGTCGTCGCGATCACCGTCGAGGAGAGCGCGGGACGGGTCCCCGTCGTCGCCGGCGTCGGCTACGGCTGGGCCCAGGCCGCCCGGTTCGCGCGCATCGCTCAGGACGCCGGCGCCGACGCCCTCCTCGTCCTGCCGCACTACCTGGTCACCGCCCCGCAGGACGGCCTCGTCGCCCAGCTCGAGGCGCTCGCCGCCCGCACCCCGCTGCCGCTCGTCACGTACCAGCGCGGCCAGGTCGCCTACACCGCCGACTCGCTGCGCCGCATCGCCGCCCTGCCGAACGTCATCGGGCTCAAGGACGGCCACAGCGACCTCGACCGCCTCCAGCGCCTCACCCTCGCCGCCCCCGACGACTTCCTGTTCTTCAACGGCGCCGCCACCGCCGAGATCCAGGCCCGGGCCTACGCCACCGTCGGCGTCCCCGCCTACTCCTCCGCCGTGCACGCCTTCGCGCCGGAAATCGCCGGCGCCTTCTTCACCGCCCTCCGCGACGGCGACGCGGACACCCTCGACCGGCTGCTGCGCGGCTTCTACGTGCCGTTCGTCGAACTGCGCGACCGCACCCCGGGATACGCGGTGTCGCTGGTGAAGGCGGCCGCCCGGCTGCGCGGCCGTCCCGTCGGGCCCGTGCGCGCCCCGCTCACCGACCCGTCCGCCCGTGACCTCGCCGACCTCAGGACCCTGCTCGACGCCGGACTCGACCTCGTAGGAGCCGCCCTGTGACCGCATCCACCTCCCGCGACCTGACCGTGACCGAGGTCCGCCTCACCCCGGTCCTGGTCGCCGACCCGCCCCTGCTCAACACCCAGGGCGTGCACCAGCCGTACACCCCCCGGCTGATCGTGGAGGTGGTGACCGCCGGCGGGATCACCGGGCTCGGCGAGACGTACGGCGACACCAAGTACCTGGAGCTGGCCCGCCCGCTCGCCGACCGGCTCGTCGGACACCGCGTCGACGACCTGAACCGGCTGTTCGCCGAGGCCGACCAGGTCGCCGTCGACGCCGCCCGCGTCTCCGGACAGGTCGACGTCGGCGGACTGCGCGGTGTGCAGACCGCCGACAAGCTGCGGCTGTCCGTGCTCTCCGCCCTGGAGGTCGCCTGCCTCGACGCCCTCGGCAAGAGCCTCGGCCTGCCCGTGCACGCCCTCCTCGGCGGCAAGGTGCGCGACACCGTCGAGTACAGCGCCTACCTGTTCTACAAGTGGGCCGAGCATCCCGAGGGCGTCACGGCGGAGAAGGACGACTGGGGCGCGGCCGTCGACCCGGCGGGCGTCGTCGAGCAGGCCCGCCGCTTCAAGGAGCGCTACGGCTTCACGTCGTTCAAGCTCAAGGGCGGCGTCTTCCCGCCCGAGGAGGAGATCGCCGCCGTCCGCGCCCTCGCCGCCGCCTTCCCCGGCCACCCGCTGCGCCTCGACCCCAACGGCGCCTGGTCCGTGGAGACCTCGCTGAAGGTCGCGAAGGAACTCGGGGACGTCCTGGAGTACCTGGAGGACCCCGCCCTCGGCACGCCGGCCATGGCGGAGGTGGCGGCCGGCACCCACGTGCCGCTCGCGACGAACATGTGCGTGACGACCTTCGCCGAGATCAAGGAGGCGTTCACCCAGGACGCCGTGCAGGTGGTGCTCTCCGACCACCACTACTGGGGCGGGCTGCGCAACACCCAGCACCTCGCGGCGATCTGCCGCACCTTCGGCGTCGGCGTCTCCATGCACTCCAACACCCACCTCGGCATCAGCCTCGCCGCGATGACGCACGTCGCGTCCACCGTGCCCAACCTGCACCACGCCTGCGACTCCCACTACCCCTGGCAGTCCGAGGACGTCCTCACCGAGCGGACCGCCTTCGAGGGCGGCGCCGTACGGGTGCCCGACGCGCCGGGCCTCGGCGTGGAACTCGACCGCGACCGGCTGGCGTTCCTGCACCGGCGGTGGCTGGACGACGACGGCGCGCTGCGCGATCGCGACGACGCGGCCGCCATGCGGATCGCCGACCCGGACTGGGTGCAGCCCACGGTGCCCCGCTGGTGACCGCTCCGGGGGACCGCGTGGCGTGACGGCCGCTCCCTGTCGGCGGTGTGGTGCACACTGGCTGGAACCGCACCATGTCAGGGAGCGCAGTGATGGCGTCCACCGGGAAGAGGAACGGCAAGAGAGCCGGGAAGGAACCCGTCGCGGGACCGCCCGGCACGGACCGGATCGACCCGCTGGCCGCCCTGCGCGGCCCCGAGGACCCGGCCTGGGACGTCTACCTGACCGGGACCGTCTTCCTCGACATCGTCTTCACCGGGCTCGACTGCGCCCCCGTGCGCGGCACCGAGACCTGGGCGCGCGGCATGGGGTCGAGCCCGGGCGGCGTGGCCAACATGGCCACCGCCCTGGCCCGCCTCGGCCTGCGCACGTCCCTCGCGGCGGCCTTCGGCGACGACCACTACGGCGAGTACTGCTGGGACGCGCTGGAGCAGGGCGAGGGCATCGACCTCTCCCCGTCCCGCACGGTCCCCGGCTGGCACTCCCCGGTCACCGTCTCCATGGCGTACGAGGGCGAGCGCACGATGGTCTCCCACGGCCACGAGCCGCCCCCCGAGGAGCCCGCCCCCGACTGCCCCCCGCGCGCCCGCGCCGCCGTCGCCTCCCTCACCCCCGGCCGCAGCGCCCCCTGGATCGCCCAGGCCGCCCGCACGGGCACCCGGATCTTCGGCGACGTCGGCTGGGACGACACCGGGGCCTGGGACCTGGCGGGCCTGCACGACCTGCGGTACTGCGAGGCGTTCCTGCCGAACGCGGCGGAGGCCATGCGCTACACCGGCACGGACACCCCGCGCGCCGCCGCCCACGCCCTCGCCGAGCACGTCCCGGTCGTCGTCGTCACGCTGGGCGCGGACGGCGCGTACGCGGTGGATCGGCGGACCGGGGAGACCGCGTCCGTCCCGGCGATCGAGGTGGAGGCGCTGGACCCGACCGGGGCGGGGGACGTGTTCGTCGCCGGGTTCGTCACCGGCTCCCTCGCGGGCTGGCCGCTGGCCGACCGGCTCGCCTTCGCCGGGCTCACGGCCGCGCTGTCCGTGCAGGAGTTCGGCGGCTCGCTGTCCGCGCCGGGCTGGGCGGAGATCGCCGCCTGGTGGCGCCGGGTGCAGTCCGTCGAGGGCCAGGAACCCTCCGCGCTGCGCCGGTACGGCTTCCTGGCCGGGCTCGTCCCGGAGGAGGCGGTACGGCCCTGGCCGCTGCGGCGGGCCGTCCCGACGATCGGGTTCCGCAGGCCGGCGTGAGCCGTGACGAGCGGGGAGCGTGGGGAATGTGCCGCCCGGTGCGGAAGTCGCAGCGTTCGGATAAAAGGCCTACGGGCTTGTCACCCCGCCGTCGTACCCTGGGAGTCGCGAGGCCGCCCTCAGCTGCGCGGCCGTGACGAGGAGGAACCGCAGGCCTCAGAGCCGGCCCATGACTCAGACACCCACAGCTCACACCCCCGCGCAGGGGCAGGCGAGAGTGCAGTTCACCGTCCCCGCCCAGCACCCCATGGTGACCGTGCTGGGGTCCGGCGACTCCCTCCTGCGTGTGATCGAGAAGGCCTTCCCGGGGGCCGACATCCACGTCCGGGGCAATGAGATCAGCGCGGTCGGCGACGCCACGGACGTGGCCCTGATCTCGCGCGTGTTCGACGAGATGATGCTGGTGCTCCGCACCGGGCAGCCGATGACGGAGGACGCAGTGGAACGCTCGATCGCCATGCTCAAGGCGAGCGAAAGCGGGGAGAGCGACGGCCAGGAGACCCCGGCCCAGGTGCTCACGCAGAACATCCTGTCCTCGCGCGGCCGCACGATCCGCCCCAAGACGCTCAACCAGAAGCGCTACGTGGACGCGATCGACAAGCACACGATCGTCTTCGGCATCGGCCCCGCCGGCACCGGCAAGACCTACCTGGCGATGGCCAAGGCGGTGCAGGCCCTGCAGTCCAAGCAGGTCAACCGCATCATCCTGACCCGGCCGGCGGTCGAGGCGGGCGAGCGGCTGGGCTTCCTGCCGGGCACGCTCTACGAGAAGATCGACCCGTACCTGCGCCCGCTGTACGACGCGCTGCACGACATGCTCGACCCCGACTCGATCCCCCGGCTGATGGCCGCGGGCACCATCGAGGTCGCGCCGCTGGCGTACATGCGCGGCCGCACGCTCAACGACGCCTTCATCATCCTGGACGAGGCCCAGAACACGAGCCCCGAGCAGATGAAGATGTTCCTCACCCGCCTCGGCTTCGACTCGAAGATCGTGATCACGGGTGACGTGACGCAGGTCGACCTGCCCGACGGCACCAAGTCCGGCCTGCGCCAGGTCCAGGACATCCTGGAGGGCGTGGACGACGTCCACTTCTCCCGGCTGTCGTCCCACGACGTCGTCCGGCACAAGCTGGTGGGCCGTATCGTCGACGCGTACGAGAAGTACGACAGCCGGCACGGCACCGAGAACGGCACCCACAAGGGCGGCCGGAACCGGTCCGGCCACAAGGGGAAGTAGACCGAGCACCAGATGTCGATCGACGTCAACAACGAGTCCGGCACCGAGGTCGACGAGCAGGCGATCCTCGACATCGCCCGCTACGCACTGGCCCGGATGCGCATCCACCCGCTCTCCGAGCTCTCGGTGATCGTGGTGGACGCGGGCGCCATGGAGCAGCTGCACATCCAGTGGATGGACCTGCCCGGGCCCACGGACGTCATGTCCTTCCCCATGGACGAGCTGCGGCCCCCGTCCAAGGACGACGAGGAGCCCCCGCAGGGGCTCCTCGGCGACATCGTGCTCTGCCCCGAGGTCGCCGCCCGGCAGGGCGCCGAGGCGCCCACGAAGCACACCATGGACGAGGAGCTGCAGCTGCTCACCGTCCACGGTGTGCTGCACCTGCTCGGCTACGACCACGAGGAGCCGGACGAGAAGGCCGAGATGTTCGGCCTCCAGGCCGCCATCGTGGACGGCTGGCGCGCGGAGAGGGGCCTCACCGGCCCGTCCCCGGCCCCGACCGTGTCATGAGCGCCGCCCTCGTCCTGGGGGCGCTCGCGCTCGTCGTCGTCGCCTGGCTCGCCGCCTGCGCGGAGGCCGGCATCGCGCGCGTCTCCAGCTTCCGCGCCGAGGAGGCCGTACGGTCGGGCCGCCGGGGCAGCGCCAAGCTCGCCCGGATCGCCGCCGACCCCACCCGCTACCTCAACGTGGCGCTGCTGGTCCGCATCATCTGCGAGATGTCCGCCGCCTCGCTGATCACCTACGGCAGCCTGCGCGAGTTCGACGGCACGGCCGAGGCGCTGCTGATCGCCATCGCCATCATGGTCCTCGTGTCGTACGTCGCCGTCGGCGTCTCCCCGCGCACCATCGGCCGCCAGCACCCGCTGAACACGGCCACCATCGCCGCGTACGTGCTGGTGCCGCTGGCGCGGGTCATGGGCCCGATCCCCTCGCTGCTGATCCTCATCGGCAACGCCCTCACCCCCGGCAAGGGCTTCCGGCACGGCCCGTTCGCCTCCGAGGCGGAGCTGCGCGCGCTCGTGGACCTCGCGGAGGCGGAGTCGCTGATCGAGGACGAGGAGCGCCGCATGGTGCACTCCGTCTTCGAGCTGGGCGACACCCTGGTGCGGGAGGTCATGGTGCCGCGCACCGACCTGGTGGTCATCGAGCGGTACAAGACCATCCGGCAGGCCCTCACGCTCGCCCTGCGCTCCGGGTTCTCCCGTATCCCGGTGACCGGGGAGAGCGAGGACGACATCGTCGGGATCGTCTATCTGAAGGACCTGGCCCGCAAGACGCACATCAGCCGCGACGCGGAGAACGACCTGGTGTCGACGGCGATGCGGCCCGTGTTCTTCGTGCCCGACACCAAGAACGCCGGCGACCTGCTGCGCGAGATGCAGAAGAAACGCAACCACGTCGCCGTCGCCGTCGACGAGTACGGCGGCACCGCCGGCATCGTCACCATCGAGGACATCCTCGAGGAGATCGTCGGCGAGATCACCGACGAGTACGACCGCGAACTCCCTCCGGTCGAGGACCTCGGCGACGGCCGCCACCGCGTCACCGCCCGCCTCGACATCACGGACCTGGGCGAGCTGTACGGGCTCGAGGAGTTCGACGACGAGGACGTGGAGACCGTCGGCGGACTGCTCGCCAAGCGGCTGGGCCGCGTGCCGATCGCGGGCGCGTCCTCGGTCGTCGAACTGCCGGACGGCCGCGAGCTGCGCCTGACGGCGGAGGCGGCGGCCGGACGCCGGAACAAGATCGTGACGGTGCTGGTGGAGCCGGTGGGCCCGGCGAAGCCCCTGGCCGGCGAGGAGGAGCCGGAGTAATGACCCCGGAGCGGCTGCGCGCCCTCTGCCTGTCGTTCAACGCGGCGGTGGAGGAGTTCCCCTTCAACCCGGACACCTCGGTCTTCAAGGCGCTGGGGCGATGTTCGCCCTGACGGACCTGGGCGCGCGCCCGCTCAAGGCCAACCTCAAGTGCGACCCGGACGACGCGATCCGCCTGCGCGCCGCACACCCGGACCTCGTCGTCCCGGGCTGGCACATGAACAAACGCCACTGGAACACGGTGACGGTGTCCGGCGGACCCGCCGGCGCTCTCCCGGACCGCCTGGTCAGGGAGCTGGTGGAGGACTCCTACGACCTGGTCGTGGCAGGCATCCCGCGAGCTGCCCGCCTGCGCCTCGACCGCCCGTAGCGCCCCCTTATGCTCGGATCATGACCGAGACTCCCGACCTCGATCCCGAGGACCGCAAGATCGTCACCCTGGCCCGCTCCGTCCGGGCCCGCAACGGCGTGCCCGAGGGCGCGGCCGTACGCGACGAGACCGGCCGGACGTACGCCGCCGGCACCGTCGCCCTGGACTCGCTGAAGCTCAGCGCGCTGCGCACGGCGGTGGCGATGGCGGTGGCGTCCGGCGCGACGTCGCTGGAGGCGGCGGCGGTCGTGACGGAGGCGGAGTCGGCCTCCGACGAGGACCGCGCGGCTGTGCGGGACCTGGGCGGGGCGGAGACGCCGGTGCTGGTGGCCGGGCCGGACGGCACGGTGCGGGAGACGGTCACGGCGGGCTGAGGAGCCCGCTCGCACCCCACCGCTGTTACCTCCGGTAATTAGGCCAGATCTCCACCTTGTCGTGCGGCGCCTCCCGCGCATCAATGGACACGCAGCGGGTCCGGACCCCCAATTGCCCCCCACACGAAAGGGAGCCGGAATCCCATGAGAGGCAAGCGATTCGGAACAGGTCTGTCCCTGGCCGCGGGCGCACTGGCCGTCTGCGGCCTGGCGTTCGCCCCCACCGCCGCCGCCGTCGACCCCGGAACGGCGACCGTCAACGCCGACTGCGGCAGCTACGGCGGCGGTGACGCCACCCTCACCGCCACCCAGAGCGGCACGTCCGCGACGATCACGCTGCACACCTCGTCGGTCACCGCGCCGGTCTCCCTCGGCCAGGACTCCCTGGTCTCGGAGCTGACGATGGTGAAGGAGGACGGCGGCACGGTCACCTTCAAGGGCACCAAGAACCCGGCGATGTCCACGGGCGACGCCCTCGAGGTGGGCCCCCTCTTCGGCACGGTCGCCTCCGGCGACAGCCTGGAGGCCTACGGCGGCACCCTCAAGGTGACGGCCTTCGGCTTCATCACGATCACCTGCACGGCGACGGGGCCGCAGGCACCGGGGCCGTTCGTGTTCGACTGATTTCCAGTTGGCCGACCAGGGCCGGGCGCCGTACAGGCGCCTGGCCTGCATCATCGAAGGAAGTCGCCAATTGTCGAGGACGGAGCGGTGGCGGGGTGAAGTGTAGGAGCAACCGAGGATGGGCCAGAGGCCGCTTTCTGATGCCGGGTGTCTTGCTGGTTGGGCCACTACTGACTGGGAACTACGGCCGGGCTTGCCTGGCCACCGACGTTCCGCTCCCGCTCCTGGGGTTGGCCCACGTCACCCCGCCCTCCTGACCCACCGTCGCATCACCGCACATCTTGACGGGGCACCAACACAGCTTCCCCGACTTCGGAGGCGGTCCCCGCCCCGGCACTGCGCTGCGTCCGGCCGAACTGCCTACCGTGGTCGAGGCACCAGGCTCCACCGCGTCTCCTTCCATGGCCTAAGACATTCGGCCACCACTCTCCTTCTCGAACGAGACCTCCAACTTGTTGTCATCAAAGAGCGCTGCGGAGATCTCCACATCGGCGTTACCAACCGCCGTGTCGTGTACGGCGTCGCCCTTACCACGACGCCAGCGATCCTCTCAGCACCGATCGACGCAACCCGGTCTAGGCCGTCGCCCGGCCCGACGACGGTGACGGATTGCCGCCCTGAGCATCACCTGTCCGATGACGTTGCCGTCAGTTACTGCCGTCCAGACATCACAAAGGCCCCACCGGAAAGCGATCCGGTGGGGCCTCTGAGTTCTGGACAGAAGAGCGAACCTGCGTTCTCACAACGACGCAAGGGGGGATATCAGGAATCAGCGGCGATGGCGATCACGTCATCAACGCTCATGCCCGCCTCAATGCTCCCGTCGAAACTGTATCCGTCATCACAGAACACCAGGTCAATTTCGGCGGGCACCAAGCCTCGGTACCAGAGTGCAAATCTAGCGGCCAAAGCAAGGGGGGAATCGAGGTAAATGCAAGTTCCGTCCACATGGGAGTATCCTTCAAGCTCCTGGCTATCGTTCGTGTAGGACCAAACCACGTCCCTAGACTTCTGTGATCCTTGGCGCTCAAGGATCACAGAAGTCGGCCAGTCGCGTTCCAATGCCGCGATCAGATCTGCGCGACGAACCCCACGGCTCTTATCCTCGAAGACGGCTAGGTACGTCACTGACCTGCTCCTTCCTATGGACTCAAGACGACAGAGCCTGGTATTCCATGCTGTTGCATCAGGCCTCTGAAGTATGGCACAGCCCCCGGCTCGTTGGTGATGACGCGCAATCCCTTCAATGGATTACGAGGATCATTGATCACCGCCGCATACCGTGCGAATTCATCGCTCATCTTTTCGTCGACCTGCGCTTGGATAAATTCTGGGACCTTCCCGCCCGGCACATAAGGGCTCCGCCCCGGTTTGCCGACGTACTTGGCATCCAAAAGTTCGGAAGTGTTTATATCGAGACCGTCAGCCCAAACTTGCGTTCCGCCACCCGTGGCATGGTATTCAGTCGAGCCAACCTGCCTAATCTGGTAGGCCTGGTTCGCGCCGCTACCCTTCGGACCCCCAGTCTTCAGTGACAATGCATAAGACGTCGGGCAGCCCGTATTGTGCACCAGGACCGGCGTGGGTCCCGCCTGTACGTAGTACGTGTGCTACGCGGACGCCTGTACCTGCCTTTATGCAGGTCAAGCGCGATTTGCTGGTCCGGTGACGTGCGTGAGTGTCCGTGGTTGTGCGGGGTTGTTGCCGTCAGCTACTGCCGTCAGCCAGTTCAGCCCAGGTACGGCTTCTCGCGCTGTTCCAGGAAGTGCTGGAGCCTGAGCTGTTGGGTGTGGTGCATCGGTAGCTGCTCGATCTCTTCCGGCGGCACGAACCGGAGCTCGGTGGACTCGTCGGAGATTGCCAGCTGGCCGCCGGTGATGCGGGCGGTGAAGCAGACGTTGAACTGGCGGCGGACCTCGCCGTCGGTGTAGGCGATGATGTGTTTCGGGTCGGTGTAGGTGCCGACCAGGCCGGTGATCTCGACGTCCAGGCCGGTCTCTTCCTTGACCTCGCGGACGGCCGTGCCTGGCAGGGAGTCGGTGAGGTCCATTCCGCCTCCGGGCAGGGCCCATAGGTCGTTGTCGCGGCGGCGCTGGAGGAGGATGCGCCCGTGATCGTCGGTGACGACGGCGGAGGCGGCGACGACCATGCTGTTCGGCTTGGGCGCGTTCGGGTCGCCGTAGTACTCGGTACGGGCCACGGTCAGCCTTCCTCTCGTACGGGGGTTGCTGTCGTCCACACGGCGTCGAAGCTCTCGGCATAGGTGTCGAACATGCCGCCTGCCTCGTGTCGGCGAAGATGCCACAAGGGGGCGGCGTACGCGTTGGCGCCCCAGACATGGGCGTTGACGAGTTGCTGGTCGTCAGCGCGGTAGAGGGAGTTGTAGAGCGTGGTTTCGTGGGTGCGGACTTCGATGCCCGGGGTGCTGGCGAGGGGTCTGTAGTGCATGAGCGCGAGGCGGCAGCGTGATTCGATGCCGTGGCCGAACCGCTCCTCCTGGCCGCGGGCTTGGACGGTGTCGCTGTCGGCGTCCCCGATCGCGATGCGGACGGTGCAGCCTTCGGCGGCGCGTTCGGTGAGGAGTTCGTTCAGCCGCGGGTACGCCTCGTGGAGGAAGACGGCCGCGTAGACGAGGATGTCGATCCGTTCCCGGGCCTGGGCCATCAGGTCGGTGACGCCCTGGCCAAGCTCACCGAGAAGATCGCCGCCAGCAACCGCGGCGTCCCCGTCCCCTCCGCGGCGGGCAGCGTGGCCGCGTACCTGACGTACTGGCTGGAGAACGTCGCCCTCCACCACCTCCGCGAAACCACCCACACCCGCTACACCACCTGCGTCAGCCGATACCTCATCCCCGGCCTGGGCAAGAAGAAGCTCGCCAAGCTCACCGCCAAGGACGTCCGCACCTGGCTCAACCAGCTCCGCACCACCTGCCAGTGCTGCACCCGCGGCATCGACGCCCGGCGCGACCAGCCCCGTTGCTGCGCCATCGGCCGGTGCTGCTCCAAACTGCTCTCCCCGCTGACGCTCACCTACATCCACTCCGTACTCAAGTCCGCCCTGGAGCACGCCGTCCGCGAGGAAGAGATCCCGCGCAACGTAGCCCGCAACGTCCGCACCGGCACCCCACGCCCCCGACGCTTCGAACCCCTCACCGCCGACGAAGCCCGGCAGTTCCTCGCCGCCGCCCAGGACCACCGGCTGCACGCGCTGTTCGAACTCGCCCTCCACACTGGGCTCCGCAAGGGCGAACTCCTCGGCCTGCGCTGGGAAGACCTCGACCTCGACGCGGGCACCGCCGCAATCCGCCGCACCCTTCAGCGCACCAGCACAGGCGGGCTCACCACGCTACCCACCAAAACCCGGGCCTCCGAACGCCGCATCGCCCTCCCCACCCGCTGCGTCCAGTCCCTGAAGCACCACCACGAACAGCAGCGGCACGAACGTGCGACCGCAGACACGTCGTGGCAGCACAGCGGGCACGTGTTCACCACAGCGCAGGGTCGACCGATCGACCCGACAAACCTCACCCGCACCTTCATCGCGCTCCTCCGAAAGGCCGGCCTCCGCCGCATCCGCTTCCACGACCTCCGCCACTCCACCGCCACCCTGCTCCTGGAACAGGGCGTCGAACTCGTCGTGATCAAGGAACTCCTCGGACACGCCCACATCGGCGTCACTGCCACGGTCTACGCCCACGTCCGACTCCGCCTCCAGCGCGACGCCATCGACACCCTCAGCACCGCACTCGACAGCCCGGAGAACACCAAGACGGCACGCTCCGACGGCGACGAACCGCCACCCTGCGCCGCCCTCGTCCGCTGACGTTGCCGTCAACTACTGCCGTCACCCCACACAGACGCCTCGCCAGACACCGCCTGACGGGGCGTCAAATTCGCTTGCACACATCGACAAGCAAATTGAAGTTCAACAAACAGCGACATCAACGCGATATTCGCGCATAACCTCCATGTTCGAGTAATAAATACCGTCTCACCGAAAGGTGAGATTCCAACTTACACGAAGCGCCACCGAGAACCTTAATCAGTGCAATGGGTGCCGTGTACCCGAGTCTCTGCACCACGGATCCTGACAAAAGGAAGGTGTCACATCCGCCTGCCCATTCAGAGAGTGGTACGTGCCAAAGTCACCACGATCCCAGCAAATCGCCGTTGGCCTCTGACCGCTTCTTAGTTCGCAAAATTCCTCGACGGCCGCACGAATATCAGCTACCGGCAGCGTATTGCGGGGCTCGAACAGCCTCCAATCGCCCAAATCAGCAACAACGTTTTGATTCAACACCGGCGGTTCCGGATTCCTAGAGGTCCATACACTCCTCGCAATCTCCCGATCCACTCGAACTACGGAATCCTCGGGAACTTGCCACCTCAATGCGCCATACCCTGTAAGCGGATTTGTCGAGACTTGAAGATAGCTGTCAAAGTACCGATCTGATTTCATCGGATCCCTATGTGGCGCCAAGAGCACAAACGTTGCAAAAATTCCACCCTTCGGCTGTCCAGCCACGTCTGACCCTTGGTCGGGCCCGCCGGTCACCAACTCGCTAATCAAGCGCCTAAGAATAGCTCCCGATGCTGCATGATATGTCGTACCGCCAGTGAAAACAGTCAGAATCATTAATATCCTCCAACGTTCGCAGGTGAGGCGATGCGGAATACTGAAATTAGACCGGCCCCACCCCGGAGGATTCTACCCCAGGGCAGGGCCGGCCAGATATTACACCTCTTGAGATTAACCGCCGCCCAGCATAGTTACCCCGTGCCAGCCCTCTTCAGTGCGCCAAACGGATGTCAGGCTAGACCCTCTTGGTAGAATCGCAGACACCCCAGTCATGCATGAATAGGGACCAGAACAAACGCCGTCAGAATTGTTGATTACGACTGTCGCCCTCTGAACGCCATTGCTTCTCATGGCCAAAGCGATCTTGGTTTCTACATGAGATGCAGCCGCGAACCCACCTGCAGCGTCGTGAGGCACGCCAGATTTTTTGAGCGCGTCCCTTACTTGCGTGAATGAACCATTCTCACCGCTTGATACGGGAGCTCCGACTTTATTTCCAGCATCATCTACGACCTGACCAGTCGTAACCTTGCTGCCTGCCAACTCGTCCGCAATGCCGTCGAGTGGATTGCAGTTGTGTACGAGGACCGGCGTGGCCCCCGCCAGCACATAGTACGTGTGGGTGTCGCCGACGGTGAGGTTGTGGACGGTGGTGCCTGTTGTCGTCCAGTGTTCGATCGCGGTGATCTGGACGTGCGTGCCGGCGCTGGTTTGGAGCCACTGGCCGGGCTGGAGGTCGGTGGCGTCGAGCCATTGGCCGAGTTCGGGGACCCAGAAGGGGTGGCCGTCGGTCGCGGTGACCTCGGCCGTGTGCTCGCCCTTGTCGCCGTCGGTGTCGATGACGACCTTGACCAGGTGCTTGAGGCCTTCGCCCTTGATCTCGGCGGTGACCGTCTCGATGCGGGTCTCGCCGGTTTCGGGGTCGGTGGCGACGACCTTGTCGCCGACTTCGATCTCCTCGATCGGCTTGGTGGACCCGTCGGCCATCAGGACCTTGGTGCCGGGGACGAAGCTGTTTCCGACGGGGCAGGATTCTCCGTCGCCTCCGTCGGCTTTGCCGGAGTCGCCGCTTTCGCTGCTTCCGCCCTTGCTGCGGGAGGAGCCGCCTGAGTCGCCGCCCGGCTTGGAGCCGCCGCTCTTCGAGCCGCTTCCGGAGCCCTTGCTCACCGAGGACGCCTTCGGGGCTGCCTTGGCCTGGGCCTGTTTCTGGACGGGGTTACCGGTCTTCTTGGTCTGCGCGACCGCCTTGTCGGAGGTTCGTTTCGCCTGCTCCGCCGCCTTCTTCTTGGCGCGTTGCGCAGCCTCCTTCTTCGCCTTCTCGATCGCGGCCTTCTTGGCCTTCAGCGCCGCCGCCTCGGCCGCCTTCGCGGCCCTCAGCACCGCCTCGGCCGCCTTCTTCGCCTTACGGAAGGCCTGGATCGCGTCGATCGTGCGGTCGATGGCCTTCAAAACGCCGGGGATCTTGCCCGCCTTGAACCACGGGATCGCACCCAGGACCATCCCGGCGCACGACCACATGTCACCGCCGAAGCAGGCCATCGCGTCGTTGATGCCGATGAAGTCCTTCAGCGTGGACCACGCCGCGCCCAGGATGACCGAGGACAGCGACTTGCCCATGGTGGATTGCGCCTGGGCGACCTGGGCCGCGGACAGGCCCGCTCCCGCCAGGGCAGCGGCCCGCTCCGAGGCGGTCAGGGAGATGGCCAGACCCGTCGGGTCGGACATCGTCACCGGGTTGTTGTGCGCGTAGGCGTAGCCGTTGGACTGGAGCAGGTCATTCAGGTCGAGCACCGGGTCGGCCGACAGGAAGCGTCCGACCACCGGGTCGTACAGACGCGCCCCCAGCGGCTGATAGCCGGAGGAGTCGTCACGGGTGGCGCCCAGGAACCCGGTGTGCGCCTGCATGTTGGCGCCGACCGTGTCGGTACCGCGCTGGTTGCCGAACGGGTCCTGCTTGCGGATACGCACCGACATGCTGCCGCCGAGCACGACCTCCGCATGCGTACTGCCCTGATGATCACCGGCGAGGGCGACCAGCTGGTCGGAGCCGTTGCCGTAGGCGTACCGCATGACCGCGCCGCCCGGTGCGGAGTAGGTCCGCTGGGTGTTGACCAGGACACCGCCACGCTGGACGGTGACCTCGGCCTCGCCCAGGTGCAGCGTGGCCTGCTTGCCCTTGATGGTCAGCAACTGCGCGCCGTCAGGACCGTAGATGTAGCGGGTGTCGTTCTGCGGCGACCACTGCTGCTCGGGCTTGCTCGCGTCACAGGTGGCGAGGACCACCGGGGTGCCGCTGGCGGAGCTGCCGCCCTGGACTGCCAGGCACAGGCCGGACGCGACGTGGATGAGCTGGGCGGAGGCGTTCCGCTTCAGCTCCTGCGCCGACGAGCCGTCGCACTTCTGCAGCTGGACCGCCGCGCCGGCCGTGTTCGAGGCGGGCTGAACGCACCAGTTGTCGTAGACGGTCAGCGTCCCTCGGTCGGGGTCGGTCTGCGCCGCTCCCGGAGCGACGGCGAACCGCCAGCTCTGCGCCACGGAGGTGTTGCAGCTGTACAGCTGGATCGGCTGCCCCGCGACGGCGTGGCCGCTCTTCAGGTCCAGGCACTTGTCGGCGAGTCCGACGTACGGGGTCTTCCCGCCCGTACCCTGGCCCTTGATGCGGTCGATCTTGCCGTCGTAGGTCCAGGTCAGCTCCTGCTTGTCGCCGTTCTGGACGGAGGTGACGGACCTGGTCTCGCCGGTCAGCTCGTACAGCCGCTCGGCCTCGGCCTTGACCTGGGCGCCCTCCGGCGTGGTGTAGGTCTTCGACACCTTGGTCAGCGTGTGCGGCTGGGTGCCGTCGGCCCTGCCGTAGGAGTACGTGGTCGTGGCGTCCTTGGCGGTGGTGCCGGCCAGGTCCTTCTCGGTCAGCTTGGTGCGGTTGCCGAGCAGGTCGTACTCGTACTCCTGCCAGTAGCCGGAGTTGTCCTTGCCGGCCGCCACGTTCAGCGTGCCGTCACCGTTCTTCGGGCCCGCGCAGGAGGTCTGCTCCTTGGCGGTCCAGGCCGTTTTGAGCTGGCCCAGCGGGTCGTAGGTGAAGCACTGCCGCTCGGCGATGCCGTCCGAGTGCTCCCGGATGGAGGTGACGTTGCCTGCCGGGTCGTAGGTGTACGACCGCTCGGACACGAGGTGGCCGCCGACGAGCGTCTTGTCACCGGCCTGCTCGCGGTAGACGGCGTGGCTCTTCAGCTCGCCGCTGCCCTCGTCGAACGAAGCCGTCGTCCAGACCCGGTACGGGTGGGCGCCCAGCGCGGAGCGCAGCACCTGGCCGTAGGCGTCGTAGACCGTATCGGCGCCGTACCAGTCCTTTCCGGAGACCGACAGGGGCTTGCCGTCCTGGTTGTAGCGGACGACGAGCTTCTCGGCGTCGAACCGGCCGACCGCCGGGAGCGATGCCTCCTTGAGGGCGCCGGTGTCGTCGTACGTGTAGGCGTACTTGTAGGAGGCCTTGAAACCCCACGTGTCGGCCAGCGACTGAGGGAGGGACAGCGTGGTGGAGGTCGGCTGGTAGTCGTTCGTGTAGCCGTCGACGGTCTGCGTGTAGGCGGCGCCGTCCGTGTAGCGGGTGGCGGTGGCGGGCATGCCCGTGCCGCCCGGGGACGTGTCGTAGCCGAAGGTGGCCAGCAGTTTGCCCTCAGGGCCGTCGAGGCGCTGCTCGACCGGCCGGGACAGCACGTCGTAGCCGTTCCACAACGTGATGCCGCGGGCGTTCCTGGTGGTCAGAACCCGGTCGTGGTGGTCGTACGTGGTCCGTGTGGTGCCCGCGTCCGGGTCAGTGGCGGTCACCTGCCGGCCGCGGTGGTCGTACGTCCACGTCCACGGGTGGGCGGTGTCGGCGGAGTTGACCGCCTTCACCAGCTGGCCGTGTCCGTCGTAGGTGTAGCGCATCGACGTGAAGCCGCCGGGCGCTTCGGCGTTGAAGGTGTCGACCCGGGAGGTGCGGCCGAGTGCGTCGGTGTAGACGCGGTACGAGGAGGCGCCTGAGGGCTGGTTCACCTTCGACCAGTCGGCGCCGTACTCGTAGCGGACGGCACGCGCGGGGACCGGCTCGGAGCTGGACTCGCCGGTCTCCGGGTCCTCGACCTTCAGGTACGGCATCTCCTGCACCACGCGGCCCAGGCCGTCGTAGCTGTACCGGGTGATGTTGGGGACCGTCGTGTCGGCGAGCGGGGTGAACAGCTCACCGGTCTTGGCCTCGTGGGTGAGGTAGGCGTTGTTGGTCTGCCAGACCTCGCCCGAGCTGTTGTAGAGCGTGTCGGTGATCAGGTGTCCGCCGCCGTCGGCCTCCTCCTGCGTCTGCCGCTCACGGCCGAGTCCGTCGTAGAGGACCACGGACGTCTCGACGCGGTCGTCCTTGGAGCGGGTGTAGGTGGTGACGTACGGGGGCTTGCGGTCTGTCTCGTCCGGGTCGTACGCGGGGATCGTGTAGACGGCCCGGAAGTCCGGGACAGCGGAGGTGGACGGCGTACGGCCGGGGCCCCACGCCTCGACGAGACGGCCCAGCGGGTCGTACGCCGCCTGGCTGACATGCCCGTTGGCGTCCGTCGTCTTCAGCGCCGTCGCGCGGCCGGGCTCCAGTTCCTGTGTCTGCTGGTGGCCCTTGGCGTTGGTCTCGGTGACCCTGAACACCTGGCCGGTGGACGGGAAGTACTCGATGGTGCCCGAGTTGCCGTCGGCGTCGGTCTGCTCGACCACGCGGCCGACCGCGTCGAACTTCGAACCGCCGTCGAGCTGGAAGCCGGTGCCGTCGCCGTTGAGCGACCAGGTCTTGGTGGCCAGACCGCGGGTCGAGTCGCCGAGCGCGGCCCCGTAGGACGTGTGGTCGTACGCGGTGCGGGTGCCGCCGCTCAGCGTGGACAGGTCGCCGAAGTCGGCGTCCGCGCAGGTGGTGGGCGAGACCAAGGCCTGCTTGGTCAGGCCGATGAGGTTCTTGCCGGGATGGTGCAGGTAATCCAGCTTGGTGCAGGACTCGTCGCCCGACCGGCCGGTGTCGCCCAGCGACTCCACGAGGGTGGGCAGACCGTGGGTCGCCTCGAACGTGGTCCTCGTCCGGACGACGCGCTGTGTGCGGGTGTCGTCGCCGGTGCCGGAGGACTTGGTGTACGCGATCTCCTCGGGCTCGGTGACCCGCCAGGCGATCAGGGGGCTCAGCCCGTCGCCGCGGTCGCGGCGGCCGAGCTCGGTGGCGGCGGGCACGGTGACGCTGCGGGACAGCCAGTCGGTGTCGGCGTCCGCGGCGCTCGTGTACGTCAGTTCCTCGGCGATGCGGCCGGCGAAGGGCTCACGGTCCTTGGCGATCTCCGTGCCGGTGATGTCCTTCACGGGGACGTCGTCGCCCATGCCCCGGAAGTAGCGGGTGACGGCCTTGGAGCGCTTGCTGCCGACGGCCGGCTCGTCCGTGCCGGTGATGACGGTGGTCTGCTCGAAGCCCGCGAACTGTGACCAGGTGCGGGTGGACTTCTTGGTGAACTCCGCCTCGGCGAGCTTCCATCCGGCGTTCTTGTACGTGTAGGCGGTTCGGGTGGAGAAGGCGCCGTCGACGTTGGGCAGTTCCTCGATGGACTCCACGACGTACTTGTGGAACCAGTCGATGTCCTCGACCTCGGGGTCGGGGTGCCAGAACTGCGGGTAGCACAGCCGTGTGTTGGCCTTCAGCGCGGCAGTGTCCTTCTTGCCGGGGAGTCCGGTGCCGGTGGCGCAGTCGCCCGTGGGGGCCTTGTAGGTGACGACGGTCTCGCCGCCGTACTCGTTGATGACGCGCGCGACGCGCAGACGGGAGAAGCCGGGACGAGGGTCGTCGGGACGCATGACCCGGTTGGGCATGTCGTCCATGTTCGGCTCGAAGCGCACCGCGTTCAGGGTGACGCTCTCGTCGGTGGAACCGTTGCGGGCGTACCCGGTGCGCTGGATCGACTCCAGCCACAGGGCGGTGTTGGGGCCGGTGCGCAGGACGGGGAAGCTCTGCTTCAGCGTGTACCGGTCCACCACCTGGCGGGCGTCGGTGTCGGTGCGCCGCTGGGCGGAGGTCTGGATCTCGGTGAGGAGCTTGCGGGACCAGAACGTGGCTCCGGCGTTCCAGCACTTCTTTCCGGCCTCGCACCGCAGGTCGGCCGGGGTGTCGTACCAGATGCGGTACTTGCCCGGGTCCTTGTCGGTGAAGTTCTCCTCGGAGCACGTCAGCGAGCCCTCGGCGAAGCAGCGGTCCTCGACCTTGAAGTTGACGCGCGCCGGGGCGGGCGCGGAGAAGATGCTGTCCTTGCGCTGGCCGTAGTCGATGCGGGTCAGGTAGCCGTCGCGGTCGTAGACGACGGGGGACTTGAAGTTGAAGTTGCGGGCGTAGTAGTTCTGGTCGCTCTTCCACCACAGGGACATGGCGTTGCCGTGGACGTCCTCGACGTAGTCGAGATTCCATCGCCATGCCTGCGTGCACCAGGAACCGGCCCAGTCACCGGCCTTGTAGCAGTCCTCACCCGGGTGGTTGCCGTACACCGGGACGGTCAGCACCGAGTCGGTGACCGGCTTGCCCTGCGTGTGACCCGGCAGCTTGTTCAGTCCGAAGTGGTAGCGGGTGCCGTCGCGGGTGGTGACGACCCAGTACTCGCCGTTCCTGGCGCGGTTCTGGGTGGTGGGGTCCTCGATGCGCTCGATCTTGGAGCCGTCACCGTTGGCGGTGAACCATGTGCCCTGGTCCTTGTCCCATACCAGCTCGGTGGTCATGCCGCCGAGCGAGAGAGTGGCGTTCTCGGAACCCCAGCACAAGTCCGCCGTGCGATGAGTGGCGTTGTTCGACCCGGCCTTCTTGGAGTCCTGGCGGCAGTTGGCGTAGGTGCGGGTGATGGAGCCCGGGTTGTAGTCCCAGCCGTCGCCGATCCAGGACGCCTGGTTGTTGGTGGCGGAGGTGCGTCCGTCGACGGTCTGCGAGGAGTAACTGAGGGCGATCCGCGGCATGGGGCCGCCCGCGGTCTCCGGGACCGGTACCTGGTACGCGTAGGTGAAGGCGCCCGAGGAGGCGCCCGCCGACCAGGAACCCGCGGACAGCAGCGGGGTCGCCGTGAAGTCACCGGCGGCCGAGGCGCCGGTGTCCATGGCGCCGATGACCCGGGAGCCGGCGGAGTCGGCCGCCTGCACGACGTCGGTGCGGGCGGAGGCGGTACGGGCCGAGGCGCCGGACGCGGTCGCGGGACTGCCGGCCGTGCCGTCGAGCAGTTCGGCGACCGGGACGGAGCCGGTCACGATCGTGTGGGTGGTGGCGTTCTTGGGCGCCTCGGCGTCGGTGGGCGCCTCCTTCGCCGGAACCTTCTCCACCGTGCTGCGCAGCTGCTCGGGGCCCGCCGCGTCGGCCTGCGCCGACATGGTCTGCGTCCCGCTGTCGTCCGCGCACTCGCCCTCGTCCGGGGTGAGGACGCAGTCGGGCAGGAGCACGAGGCCGAAGCGGTCGGCCGCCTGGGGGCCGTAGAGGTCCCGGAAGGAGGTGGTGTCAACCGCGATCGCGACCTGCGCCTCCGGGTCGGCCGTGGCCGGCGGGGTGACCTCCATGATGAGGCCCGCGACGCCGGCTTCCTGGGACACGGACGGTCCCGCCAGGTCGACCGTCCACTCACCGGCGATCGCGGCGGGGTCGGTGCCCTCGGGCACTCCGAGCGCCACGGGCAGGCCGTTGGTGACAGGGACGGTGCTGCCCGGCTCGGCGTCACCGGTCAGGGTCGCCGTGCCGGTGTCCTCCTGCCAAGGGGTGACCGCGGTCGGCTCGTACGGGTCGACGGGGACCTCGGGAGCGGTGGTGAGGTTCTTCTCGGCCTCTTCGTCACCGTCGACCGGGGTGATCTCGGGCAGCTCGGGGAGGTCGACCGATCCGCGGCTCATGCCGGGGCCGGGGACGGCCCATGCCTCCGCGTTGAGGCTGGTGACCATCAACGCCGAGGACAACAAGAGGACGGTCGCCGCCCGGCCTTGCCGGCGACGCCGTCGCTGTGACTCCGTCGAGGCCGGGCGTCTGCGCCACGGCCAGGACAGGGGACCTTGAGCACGCATGCGCGTCGACTCCCACCCAGGCGATACGAATGTGTCCGCACCCTCCGTCATGGGCCCCTCACGCATCAACAGTGGCCCCGTTGCACCGAGCCAATTGCCGTGATCTGAATCACGGTTGAAGTGGTGTCAGACCCGCCCTAAATGCGAGCTCTGGGCGAACCCCTAGGGACCCCCATGCATCGGCGCACAAGTGGTGATCAAAAGCCGCACATCTGACCTGGCGTCAATCGATCTCGTACAGTCACAGAAAGGTCATCACAAAGCCATAACTTCTTCACGGGTAGACGTTCTGTACACATCGTGTGATCGTTTGCGCGCCCGTGCCCCGTGACCTGCGTCCCGGGGCTGTCCGTGCTGCCCTGTCCGTCTGGTCCACACGGGAGTGACCGCCGCCGTGTCCGCGCCGCCTCGCCTCCTCAGCCCGTTTGTGCGCACGCGCACCCGGCTGAGCATCACCCTCGGCCTCGTCCTGGCCGCCCTGACCGCTGCCCTGCTCCCGTGGTGGCTCCCCGACGACACGCCGGCGCCCCGCGCGGACCGGGCGACGGACGCGAAGCCGGCCGTCACCGGTCCCCGCGACGAGGCCGCGGCTTCGGCCGAGGCGCGCAGCAGCCGCAAGCCGGTCCTCGTCGACACGGCGACCACTGCCACGTCCCAGACCTGGGCCCTGCCGGACGGCAAGCTGCGCACCGACATGACCGCGTTCCCTAAACGGGCGAAGAATGCCGAAGGGGAGTGGGCTCCGGTTGACAACCGGCTCCGGCGCACCGGTGACGGCCTGGGCATCCGCCCGGTCAACCCTGCGGTGCCCGTCCGCTTCTCCAGCGGCACCCCCGGCGCGAAGCAGCGGGCCGACCGCTCCTTCACCCGCCTCCCGCTGGCCGACGGCCCCGGGGAGACGGTGCTGGCCGAAACGGACCTGAACGGGCACACCGTTTCCTACACATGGCCGGGCCTTCTGCCCGAGCCGGTGCTCGACGGACCCCGGGCGCTGTATCCGGAGGTGCTGCCGGGCGTCGACCTGCTGCTGGTCGTCCGGGAGGAGGGCGGGTTCGCCCAATTGCTGATCGTCAAGACACGGGAGGCCGCACGGAGCGAGGCGCTGGCCAAGGTGTCGTACGGCCTGCGGTCGGAGACGGCCACGTTCCACTACAGCGACGGCTCCAGCCACGTCTCGATCCTCGACGTGGCGGGCCGCGAGGTCGGCTCGGTCCCCACGCCTTTCGGCTGGGACTCCTCCGGCCGCGACCCCGAGGCCGATCCCGGTGTGGCTCCGCGTACCTCCGTCGCCACGCCCGCCGACGTGTTGAACCTGTCCGGCCTCAGCGGTATCGAGCCCGGCGCGCGTCAGGAACCCATGCCGATGCAGCTTCTGGGCGACGGGACCGGAAAGGCCCGTATCGACCTGGGACTGGGAAGGACCGGTTTGCTGACAGATACGAACACCCGCTTCCCGGTGTTCGTGGACCCCACCATCAACCCGCCGTGGCAGGCCTGGACGGTGGCATACAAGCCGTACCCGAACACCAGTTTCTGGAACGGCACCAACTTCAGCTCCGGCACCTCCGACGCCCGCGTCGGCCACGAGGACGACACGAACGGCACCGCTCGTTCCTTCTGGCGCATGAAGTTCGACAGCACCATCAAGGGCACGACGGTCTCCGAGGCGATCTTCAAGGTGCTCAACAACCACTCCTGGTCCTGCAACAAGCGGGAGTTCCAGTTCTGGCTGACCGGGGCGATCTCCTCGGGCACGACGTGGAACAAGCAGCCGTCCTGGAGCAGCAAGGTCGACGTGCACTCCTTTGTGCACGGTTACAACAGCACCTGCCCCGATGACTACGAGCCCTTCGACGTGACGTCGGCCGCCCAGAAGGGCGCCAACGCCGGCTGGTCCACCATCACCTTCGGCATGCGCGCCACCACCGAGACCGACACCCACACATGGCGTAAGTTCAGGGCGAACTCCGCCACGCTGAGCGTGACCCACAACCGCAAGCCAGGGGAGCCGACCGGCGGCAAGTCCACGCCCGGTGGCGCCTGCAAGCCCGGTCCGGGTTCGGGCGTGACCATCGGCAAGACGAACATCACTCTGTCGGCGAACGCGAAGGACGCCGACGGCAACCTGCGTGAGCTGCAGTTCCGCTTCTGGAAGGTGGGCGGGACGATCCCGGCCGCCAAGATCGCCAAGCCGAACTCCAGTGGCACCGCCACGGTGCAGATCCCCGTCACTTTCCCGCTGGCAGACAAGACGACCTACTCGTGGGACGTGCGTGCGGTGGACACCGATAACGCGGCGTCCTCCTACTACCCGCCGGGCAGCGAGCCCTGCAGGATCACCATCGACGCCACTGCCCCGCCACAGCCCGAGATCGAGAGCGAAGACTTCCCCGAGGCCACGTCCGACGGGCTGACCTGGGCGAAGGCGCCCTTCGGTACGAGTGGGAAGGTGACCCTCGTCTCGTCGGGTGCGACGAGGTTCCGCTACGCCATCGAGGGCCTGCAGTGGTTCGAGGCGCCGGCCTCCAGCGGCCGCGCGACCATCACTCTGGCGCCCGCCCACGCGGGACCCAACTGGCTGTTGGTCCACGCCTACGACGCCACGGGCAACCAGAGCGTGCGCACCGACTACGCCTTCTACGTCCCGCCCAGGGAAGCGGCCGACGTGCCCTGGGACACCGGCGGTGACGGCATCCCCGACCTGCTGATCGTGGACGCGGCCGGCAAGCTGATGAACTGCGTCGGCAGCGCGGGCGGCGAGCTGTACGGCTGCCTCGGCGCCGCGTACACCAAGGACAGCAGGACCGGGGAGACGAAGCTGCATCCGACGAACCACTGGTTCGACCCGTCCACAGGAAAGGCGGCACTGATCACCCACTGGGCGGACGCCTTCCCGGGTGACGGCACCACCGACCTGTTCGCGGTCACCCCGGACGGCAAGGCATGGCTGTACCCCGGCGACGGGTACGGCAGCTTCGACGTCGGACGGCGCCTCGCAATCCGGCTGCCGTCGAATGCCCCCGCCCCTTCGACGTGGACGCAGATCAGGGCGGTCGGCGACATCACCGGCGACGGTCATCCCGATCTGGTGCTGCGGGCCGGCATGGAGTTCTGGACGCTGTCCGGCTACACCGGAGGCACCTTCCGGGAGGCCACGCTGATGACCTCCAGTGCCTGGGCCCGGCGCGAGATCGTCAACGTCGCCGACATCAACGGCGACAAGACGCCCGACCTGCTCTGGCGCAACCTGGACAACGGCAACATGTACGTCCGGCACGGGCGGCCCGGTCCCGTCAGCGGCAGCGTCGACCTGGTCTCACTGAAGCACGCCGCCGACTCGCTCAACGGTGACGTGGGCTACGGCACCAACTGGTCGGAGGCGAACGTGGCGACCGCCCTGGGCATCCCTGACGTCAGCGGCGACGGCATCCCGGACATCTGGGCCCGCCTGCGCTCCGACGGCGCGACCCGGATCTACAACCCGTCCCGCACCAGTACCGGAGCCGCGGTGAAGGTGGTCCTGAACGTGGACTGGAACCAGATCAAGGCCTTCGGCTGACGGCTGCGGCGACGTTCCCGGCGGGCCCGGGTCTCCCCTCGTGGGCGACCCGGGCCCGCCTTGGTCCGAGCCGCGCCGGCGATCAGGGAGAATGGGCGGCATGAGTGTTCGTACCCAGTCATCCGAGCAGCCGGCCGACGCCGTTCACCGGGCCGGTTTCGCCTGCTTCGTGGGCCGGCCCAACGCGGGCAAGTCCACCCTCACGAACGCTCTGGTCGGGCAGAAGGTGGCGATCACCTCCAACCGGCCGCAGACCACCCGGCACACCGTGCGCGGCATCGTGCACCGGCCGGACGCGCAGCTCGTGCTGGTCGACACCCCCGGGCTGCACAAGCCGCGCACCCTGCTGGGGGAGCGGCTGAACGACGTCGTGCGGACCACCTGGGCCGAGGTCGACGTGATCGGGTTCTGTCTGCCCGCCGACCAGAAGATCGGCCCCGGCGACCGCTTCATCGCCAAGGAGCTCGCCGGGATCAAGAAGACCCCCAAGATCGCCGTCGTCACCAAGACCGACCTCGTCGACAGCAAGGCGCTCGCCGAGCAGCTCATCGCCGTCGACCAGCTCGGCAAGGAGCTGGGCATCTCCTGGCAGGAGATCGTCCCCGTGTCGGCCACCGCCGGCCAGCAGGTCGACCTGCTCGCCGACCTGCTGATCCCGCTCATGCCGGAGGGCCCCGCGCTCTACCCCGAGGGCGACCTCACCGACGAGCCCGAGCAGGTCATGGTCGCCGAGCTGATCCGCGAGGCCGCCCTGGAGGGCGTGCGCGACGAGCTGCCGCACTCCATCGCCGTGGTCGTCGAGGAGATGCTGCCCCGCGAGAACCGCCCCGCCGACAAGCCGCTGCTCGACATCCACGCCAACCTCTACATCGAGCGCTCCAGCCAGAAGGGCATCGTCATCGGCCCCAAGGGCAAGCGCCTGAAGGACGTCGGCATCAAGTCGCGCAAGCAGATCGAGGCCCTCCTCGGCACGCCCGTCTTCCTTGATCTCCATGTCAAGGTCGCCAAGGACTGGCAGCGGGACCCGAAGCAGCTGCGCCGCCTCGGCTTCTAAGCGCCCCGCCGGCACCCGTGCTGCTCCCGCAGCAGCGCGCGGTACCAGTCGTACGACGCCTTCGGCGTCCGCCGCTGCGTGTCGAAGTCCACGTGGACCAGGCCGAAGCGGCGGCCGTACCCCTCCGCCCATTCGAAGTTGTCCAGCAGCGACCACACGAAGTAGCCGCGGACGTCCACCCCCGCCTCCACCGCCCGGTGCAGCGCGCGGACGTGGCCGTCCAGGTACGTGACGCGGTCCGTGTCGTGCACGCCGTCGTACGCGCAGCCGTTCTCCGTGATGATCAGCGGGGGGAGGCGGTCCCCGTAGCGTTCACGGAACAGCGCGAGCAGTTCCGTGAGTGCTTCCGGGACTACGGGCCAGCCGAAGTCCGTCACCGGATGGCCCTCGATCTCCCTCACGGAGAAGGGGAGTTCCGCCGGCATCCGGACGCCCCCGAACTCGATCTCCGCGCCCTGCGGCGCCCCCACCCGCGTCGGCGCGTAGTAGTTGATCCCGTACCAGTCGATCGGCTCCGCGATGACCTTCAGGTCCGCCTCCACGTCCCCCGGCATCAGCTCGCCGATGCCCTCCGGGTAGCGGCCGAGCAGCAGCGGGTCGGCGAACAGGCGGTTCAGCAGCGTGTCGTAGAAGTCCGCCGCCGCCACGTCCGCCTCGTCGTCCGAGGCCGGCCACGTCGGTCCGTGGGAGTTCGCGATGCCGATGTCGGACGCCCCCGCCGCGCGCAGCGCCCGTACCGCCAGGCCGTGCGCCAGCAGCTGGTGGTGCGCCACCGGCAGCGCGTCGAACAGCAGCGAACGGCCCGGCGCGTGCACGCCCAGCGCATGGCCCAGCAGCGTGTGCTCGGCGGGCTCGTTGAGGGTGATCCACTTCGTCACCCGGTCGCCGAGGCGCGCGGCGACCCGCGCCACATGCTCCGCGAACCGCTCCGCCGTGTCCCGCTCCAGCCAGTCCAGGTCCGCCGGCAGGTCCCAGTGGAACAGCGTCGGCACCGGCCGCACCTCCGCCGCCAGCAGGTCGTCGACCAGCCGGTCGTAGAAGTCCAGCCCGCCCGCGCGCCGCACCCGCGGCCACGACACCGAGAAGCGGTACGCGTCCACGCCGAGGCCCGCGAGTAGCCCCACGTCCTCGCGATGGCGGTGAACGTGGTCGCAGGCCACCGCCGCCGTCGAGCCGTCCCGCACCGTCCCCGGCTCCGCCGTGAACACGTCCCACACCGACGGTTCACGCTCGTCGACGGCCCCCTCGATCTGGTGCGCCGAGGTCGACACACCCCATAGGAAGCCGGCCGGGAAGCGGGGGATCGGGTCAGTCGTCACCATGGCCCGGATCATCCGCACCCCGCCCGAGCCACGTCAACGCCCTTACGCAACAAGCCGGTTACGCGCCCTCCTTCAGCACCCGCCGGATCAGCGCCCGCTGCTCCTCCGTAAGCCCCGGGTCCGCGCAGTGGACCGTCCTGCCGTCCACCGTGATCGTGTAGCTGAAGCCGTCCGGGACCCCGGCCGGGGGAGTGGTCCGCCCGGCCGCCAGGGCCCGCTCGGCCAGGGCGTGCCACTCGGACGCGTCGGCCCGGCCCGAGGTGTCCACCTCGGCCTGCCGCTCGATCCCCGCGAAGCCGCCCGTGCGCCGTACCTGAATACGCATGGTCCGTGTCTAGTACGGAACTACAGCGTGCGCACCCCCACCCGCTCCCACGCCTTGGTGACCGCGTTCAGCTCCGCGCCCTCCCCGTACCGGGCGCGCGCCGCCTTCAGGGTGAGCGTCGCGAAGTCCGTGAACTGCGCGTCCTGGTCCAGCTCCCCGCCCGTCAGCACGTCGTACCAGATCTGCCCGGCGCGCTCCCATGCGTGGCCGCCGAGGGTGGTCGCCGCCAGGTAGAACGCGTGGTTGGGGATGCCGGAGTTGATGTGGACGCCGCCGTTGTCCCGGCCGGTGCGGACGTAGTCGTCCATCGTCGCCGGCTGCGGGTCCTTGCCGAGCACGTCGTCGTCGTACGCCGTGCCCGGCTCCTTCATCGAGCGCAGGGCCACGCCCGTGACGCGCGGGGCGAGCAGGCCCGCGCCGATCAGCCAGTCGGCCTCCTCGGCGGTCTGGCCCAGCGTGTACTGCTTGATGAGCGCGCCGAAGACGTCCGACACCGACTCGTTGAGCGCGCCCGACTGGCCGAAGTAGTCGAGGTTCGCGGTGTACTGCGTGACGCCGTGGGCGAGTTCGTGGCCGATGACGTCGACCGCGACGGTGAAGTCGAGGAAGATCTCCCCGTCCCCGTCGCCGAACACCATCTGCTCGCCGTTCCAGAACGCGTTGTTGTAGTCCCGGTCGTAGTGGACGGTGGCGTCCAGCGGCAGCCCGCTCCCGTCGATCGAGTCCCGGCCGAACTCCTTCAGGAACAGCTCGAAGGTGGCGCCGAGCCCCGCGTACGCGCGGTTGACGGTGGCGTTCTGGCCGGGCTCCTCGCCCTCGCCGCGCGCCTTCTCGCCGGGCAGGTCGGTGCCGTGCCCCGCGTCGTACACGGTGCGCTGCGGCGTGCCCGGCTCGGCCGCCGCGGCGCGCGTGGTGAGGGCGGGCGCGCCGACCACCGTGGTCAGCCGGCGCTGCGTGCGCTCGTAGGCGTCGCGGCGCAGGGTGCGGCGCGCGGGCCCGTGGACCAGCGGGTCCCCGGCCTGGGAGAGCCGGTCGAGGACGTGCGGCGGGACGATGGTGCAGAAGACGGGCCGGTGGCCCCCGTTCGTCGTCATGCCGGAACCATTGCACTCGGTGATCGACCTGTCACTAACCGCGACCATGACGGATGAATTTCCCCGCGATAACCGCCCGCCGCCCGCTACGGAAGTGGTATACGGCACTCTTTGTCCCGTTCATCCCGCCGATCCCGCATACTGATACGCAACCCCGCACGGTGGGCGACTCGGATAAGCTGCGGAGCATCATGCACTTCGGGCTGCTTCTCCTTAGCTGCCGCGGTGAGGGTCTGCGCTAGAGGCCGACCCCCTCCCCGCGGAGTTTGGCGCTGCGCCGTCGGCCGTCCCCCAGGACACCCCGCGGACCACCGAGGAGCCCCCGCATCATGGCGAACCGCCAGCAGCCCAGCAGCATGCCGATCCACAAGTACGGCCGGTACGAGCAGGTCGACATCCCCGACCGCACCTGGCCCGACAAGCGGATCACCACCGCGCCCCGCTGGCTCTCCACCGACCTGCGTGACGGCAACCAGGCCCTGATCGACCCCATGTCGCCCGTGCGCAAGCGCGCCATGTTCGACCTGCTGGTACGGATGGGCTACAAGGAGATCGAGGTCGGCTTCCCCGCCTCCGGCCAGACCGACTACGACTTCGTCCGCTCCATCATCGAGGACCCGGACGCCATCCCCGACGACGTCACCATCTCCGTGCTGACCCAGGCCCGCGAGGACCTGATCGAGCGCACCGTGGAGTCCCTGCAGGGCGCCAAGCGGGCCACCGTCCACCTGTACAACGCCACCGCGCCCGTCTTCCGCCGCGTGGTCTTCCGCGGCTCCAAGGACGACATCAAGCAGATCGCCGTCGACGGCACCCGCCTGGTCATGGAGTACGCGGAGAAGCTGCTGGGCCCCGAAACCGAGTTCGGCTACCAGTACAGCCCCGAGATCTTCACCGACACCGAGCTGGACTTCGCGCTGGAGGTCTGCGAGGCGGTGATGGACGTCTACCAGCCCGGACCGGGCCGCGAGATCATCCTCAATCTGCCCGCCACCGTGGAGCGTTCCACGCCGTCCACGCACGCCGACCGCTTCGAGTGGATGCACCGCAACCTCTCCCGGCGTGAGTACGTCTGCCTGTCCGCCCACCCGCACAACGACCGCGGCACGGCCGTCGCGGCGGCGGAGCTGGCGGTCATGGCCGGCGCCGACCGCGTCGAGGGCTGCCTGTTCGGCCAGGGCGAGCGCACCGGCAACGTCGACCTGGTCACCCTGGGCATGAATCTGTTTTCGCAGGGCGTCGACCCGCAGATCGACTTCTCCGACATCGACGAGATCCGCCGTACGTGGGAGTACTGCAACCAGATGGAGGTCCACCCGCGCCACCCGTACGTGGGCGACCTGGTCTACACGTCCTTCTCCGGCTCCCACCAGGACGCCATCAAGAAGGGCTTCGACGCCATGGAGGCCGAGGCCGAGGCCAAGGGCGTCACCGTCGACGACCTCGAGTGGGCCGTGCCGTACCTGCCGATCGACCCCAAGGACGTCGGCCGCTCCTACGAGGCGGTCATCCGGGTCAACTCGCAGTCCGGCAAGGGCGGTGTGGCGTACGTCCTGAAGAACGACCACAAGCTGGAACTGCCGCGCCGGATGCAGATCGAGTTCTCGAAGATCATCCAGGCCAAGACGGACGCCGAGGGCGGCGAGATCACCCCGGCCGACATCTGGGCGGTCTTCCAGGACGAGTACCTGCCCAACCCGGACAACCCCTGGGGCCGCATCCAGGTCGCCGGCGGCCAGAGCACCACCGACCACGACGGCGTGGACACCCTCACCGTCCAGGCCACGGTCGACGGCCGGGAGACCACCCTGGTCGGCACGGGCAACGGTCCGATCTCGGCCTTCTTCGACGCCCTCCAGGGCATCGGTATCGACGTACGCCTGCTGGACTACCAGGAGCACACCATGAGCGAGGGCGCCTCCGCGCAGGCCGCCTCGTACATCGAGTGCGCCATCGGCGACAAGGTGCTGTGGGGCATCGGGATCGACGCGAACACCACCCGCGCCTCGCTGAAGGCGGTCGTCTCCGCCGTCAACCGCGCAACCCGCTGAGCAGCCTGCTCGAGCGAATCCGGGGCCCCGTCCGCCGTCACGGCGGGCGGGGCCCCGGCGTCGGTTACCGGCCAACACCTGTGATGGTCACGGAAAGGTCTCGTCCCGGGTACTGACTCCGCCTCCCGGATGTGGCTAACATCACGCAAGCGCGGCGACGGAGCTGTGTGGCGTTGATGGAGGTGCGACGTGCTGCCAGAACAGGGACCCGACGGCCGTACCGCTGCCGCCGGACGTGCGCGCCGCCTGGTCGGCACCCGCACCGCCTGGACCGCCGTCGGCGACGGGGAGTTCTTCTGCCCGAACTGCGGCGGCGACCGCAACTACCAGCGGCTCACCGGACGCCGCCGGTTCACCGTGCTGGGCGTGCCCGTGCTGCCGCGCGGGGTGTGCGCGCCGACCGTGGAGTGCGCCGCCTGCCGGGGCCACTTCGGCACCGACGTGCTGGACCACCCCACCACCACCCGCTTCTCCGCGATGCTGCGGGACGCCGTCCACACCGTCGCCCTCGCCGTGCTCGCCGCGGGCGGCACCTGCTCCCGCGCCGCCCTGGAGACCGCCGCCGCCGGGGTGCGCGCGGCCGGCTTCGAGGACTGCACGGAGGAGCAGCTGGCCGCGCTGGTCGAGGCGCTGGAGGAGGACACCGGCCGGTTCACCGGTGAGCCCTGCGTGGCGGGTCTCTCCATCGAACTGCACGAGGCGCTGGACCCGCTGGCCCCGCACCTGGCCGGACCCGGCCGCGAGTCGATCCTGCTCCAGGGCGCGCGGATCGCCCTGGCCGACGGCCCGTACACCCCCGCGGAACGGGACGCCCTCGCCACGGTGGGCGCGGCCCTCACGATCTGCTCGGACGACGTCGGCCGCCTGCTGGCGGCGGCGCGGACACCGTCCTGAACCAGGCCGGTCTCCGGCGGACGCCGTCCTGAACAGACCGGTCTCCGGCGACGCGTCCGGGCCCGGTCCGTGTCGCGCGGTCGCCGTCCTGACGCGTCCGCCCGTCTAACACAGCTCCAGTCGCAGAACCTGCCGGTGCTCGCCCGGCCCGAAGTAGTCCCGGCGCAGGCCCCCGTCCGGCTCCTCCGGGGTGAAGCCCAGGGAACGGTAGAGGAGGATCGCCGCCCGGTTGGCGGGCTCCACGGTCAGGCGCACCGTGTCGATGCCGTCCTGTCGGAGCCGCGCGAGGATCTCCGTCATCAGCTCCCGGCCCAGCCCGTGCCGGCGGTCCCCCTCGGTCACGCACAGACCGAGGATCCAGCTGTCCCGGCCGAACGCGGTGGTCGCGGCCAGGACGTAGCCGCGCAGCCCGCCCGCGCCGTCGTCCAGCACCAGGAAGTGCTGGGCGTAGACGTCGTACAGCTGGCGGAGCAGGAAGGCGGGGTAGGCGACCTCCTGGAACACCTCCTCGTCGAGCCGGCGCAGCTCGGGCAGATCGGACTCGAGGGCTCCCCTCAGCACCAGGCGTCCCGGCTCCGGGAACCCCTCGGGTCCCGCGAGCCGACCGTGCCGGTCCAGGGTGCGCTCCAGCGGTTCGGCGGTCATGCCACCCCCCAGTCGGGACATGCGGATGCGTCAACGCCAAGACACCGGCGTTCACCCGGAAGGGATTGCTGCTTCCGGTGGCGGCCGGTGGCGTCTCTGGTTAGAGTGAGCCGTCAACTCACCGCGTGCAAGGGCGAGTTCAGGGGTGCACGGACCACCGGCGTGCGCCTTCCGTGCGCCCGTCGACGAGGAACGGCGTGTTCCTGGCTGTCTCCGCGTGCCACTTCGGCCTACCGTGCGAGAACCGGAGATGCTGCTTCACCTGCCGACGTTCAGCGGAACGGCGCAGACAGGGCACTCGGTCTTGTCCGACACTGAATGGAACGCGGCAGGGTGATGATGGACCGTAACGCCGACGCCCCGTGGGCGAAGTTCGATCCTGAGGCGTACGTCGACGCGAACTACCGCAGCCCCCTCGAGGTCGATCTGCTGATCGTGCGGCTGATGCGCGACTACTTCGGCAAGTCCTTCACGGACGGGGCCCCGCGCACCGCCCGCGGCGTCGACGTGGGCGCCGGGGCCAACCTCTACCCGGCGCTGTCCATGCTGCCCTGGTGCGAGAAGGTCCTGCTCCTGGAGTACGCGCAGCCGAACGTGGAGTACCTGGAGAAGCAGGCGTCACCCGCCGGGTTCGACACCGTCTGGGACCCCTTCTGGGACCAGTTGCGCGAGCACCCCGCCTACGCCGCCGTCGAACCCCGCGGCCGGTTCGGGGAGATCGTCCGCGTCGAGCGCGCCAACCTCCTCGACCTCGACGGCCAGCGCCGCTGGGACATCGGCACCATGTTCTTCGTCGCCGACTCCATGTCCGAGTGCCCCGAGGAGTTCCGCCGCGGCGTCACCTGCTTCATGGGCGCGCTGAACGAGGGCGCCCCGTTCGCCACCGCCTTCATGAAGGAATCCGTCGGCTACCAGGTGGGCGACCACCGCTATCCGGCCTACCGGGTCAACGAGGAGCGGGTCCGCGAGAGCCTCGCCGACTGGGCCGACGACCTGGAGATCCACGATCTGCACCACATGGTGCGCGAGGGGCACGAGGGCATCATTCTCGCCCTCGGACGGCGAAATTCGGCGATTGCGGACACGTAGGAACGGGGACCATGTCTGCACACGATCTGTACGAGGGGTAGGGGGATGCAGATCAAGCCACGCCAGCATCTGCTGGACATCTGGCGGGCCGCGGCCCGCCACTCGTTCGACGACGGCAAGCTCGTGTGGGGGGACACCGACGGGCTCAGCAGTGTCGCGGACGCCGAGCGGCTGCTCTGCCTGCTGTACCCCGCCACCGAGATCCCCGCGTTCCGCCTGGACCAGCCCGACACCACCGAACGGGACGTGCTCCAGGCGCTGGAGCGCGTCGGCAGCAGGCTGGAGATCCCGCCCAACGTGATCGCCGCGCTGACCCAGTTCATGCGCACCCACACCGGCCCCGACGACGCCCCCACCTTCGCCGGCGGACCGTACTTCAAGACCGTCGACCCCGACCTCGAACTGAGCTATGAACAGGGCAAGTTAGGCGTCGTCGACTCCTACTCGATGTCCGTCACGCTCTGCCTGGCGACCCTCGGCTTCCTCAAGGTCTACGAGAGCAGCACCACCCGCCCCGACGTGCGCCGGGCGCTCGGCGAACTCCGCGAGGCCACCAGCCTCCGCCTCACCGCCGCCATGGTCAGCCTGCTGCGCTCCTTCGCGGTCAACGTCTTCGACGCCGAGTCCGAGCAGGGCCGGCGGCTCATCCAGGTCATCGGCCAGAACCGGCACTCCGACCGGGCCGTCCTCCAGCAGTTCGCGCGCCGCTTCCGGCCGCTGCGCGCCACCATCATCGAAAGCCTCAGCCGCGGCATCGAGGTCGACGAGTCCATCCGAGACGAGAGCCAGCTCTTCGAGTGCGGCTGGGCCTGGGGCGTCGTCAAGGACGCCCCCAAGGTCACCGACCTCGACACCCCGGTGCCCGGCCAGCCCGACGGCATCGCCGACCGGCTGCCCTACGTGTACTTCACCGTCGTCGCCCTCGACGGCATCCAGGACCTCTTCTCCGAGCGCACCCTCACCCTCGGACTGCTGGACGCCGACCAGCAGAAACTCGCCGAGGCGCTGCGGCTGCGCTGGGAGCTGAGCCAGCAGTACTGGTCGGCCGTCGCCCGCTTCGGCACCGAGCGCTGGCCCCTGGAGGACCTGCCCTGGCAGACCACCGGACTGCGCCTGGAGTCCGAGTACTTCTCCCTCACCGTCGCGGCCATCCTCGTCCACGACCTGGTGCGCCGCAGGGCCACCGACGACGACCTCACCCGCACCGTCTCCATCATGGAGCGGCTCGCCGACAGAGGCCGTGTCACCAGCCGCATGACCAGGAACGACCCGGTCGTCCGGCTGCACGACCCGGGTGTGCTGATGCCGCTCGCCGGGTCCGAGCGCTCGGGGTCACGGCTCCAGTGGCGCATGACCGACTTCTCCGCCCAACTGCTCAAGCGGACCGTGCAGCTCGCCGAGCTGTCCCGGAACATCGAGGCGCAGGACCGGCTGCTGCGCCTCGCCGAGCAGACCTTCGAGCACCTGTGGAGCCGCAGGATCGAGGACGGCCACGGCGCCGGCCTCTGGGACGACGTGCGCGCCGTCTTCCCGGACGCCAAGGACGTCAACCGCCGCCTGTCCTGGAGCGTCACCGAGCGCGTCACCGAGTGCCTGGTCGCCGCCCGCAACCTGTACGAGCAGGAGCCCATCCGCAGCCCCGACCTGGCCGACCTGGCCCGGGACCTGCTCAGCGAGGCCACACACCTGTTCGGCAGGGAGCAACTGGAGGCGTCCACCGGCGACGACGGCAGCCGCGCCCGGGCGATGCGGAGCATAGAGAACCGTCTCGACCACGCCCGCGGCCTCGTCGACGAGCGGCCCGCCACCGCCTTCGCGCTCGCCCTGCCCGTCCTGCGGGAACTCGACACCCTGGCCCAGGCCCGGGACGCCGCCGCGCAGGAGGGCTGAGCCGTGCTCGTCTTCGCGGCCTCCGACAAGGGAGGCACGGGCCGCTCGGTCACCAGCGCCAACCTGGCCTACCAGCGCGCCCTCACCGGCGACCACGTCGCCTACGTCGACTTCGACTTCGGCTCGCCCACCGCCGCCGCCGTCTTCGACGTGCCCAGCGCCCTGCGCGGCACCGAGGAACGCGGCCTGCACTCCTACCTGGAGGGCGAGGTCACCGAACCGGCCAGCATCGACATCTGGCGGCACACCGAGCACCCGGTGCTGCGCGCCCGGCAGAACCAGTCCGGGCGGCTCGTCCTCTACCCCGGCGACGCGGGCGGCGGCGAGTTCGCCACCGGCGAGGAGGCGCTGGAGCGCTGCGTCGACCTGCTGCTGCGCCTCAACAGCGAGTTCGACCTCGTCATGGTCGACCTCAGCGCCGGCCGCAGTTACGCCGTCGACCTCGTCCTCGCGGCCACCGCGCACCCGCAGATGCGTCATGTCTCCTACCGCTGGCTGGTGTTCCACCGCTGGACCCGACAGCACGTCATCGCCGCCGCCGGCCTGGTCCACAAGGAGAACGGCATCCTCCGCGGCGGCGTCGACCGCGGGCACGACGAGCACACCCTCCAGGGCAACATCCGCTTCGTACGGGCCGCCGTGCCCGACCCGGAGTCGGCCATGTGGGCGCAGGGCTCGCCCGCCCAGGCCGCCTGGATGCAGTCCTGCAACCGGGCGCTGCGCCGGCTCGCCTCCGACCAGCACATCGGCGACAGCGTGGTGCTCGGCACCGTGCCGCTGGAGCCGATCCTGCAGTGGCGGGAACAGCTGATCACCGAGGAGGACGTCCTCGCCACCCAGATCGCCAACAAGGAGACGCTGGAGGCGCTCGAGGAGATCGCCCGGCGCCTCACCGACGACGCGTACTGGGGGCTGTTATGACCGAAGCGGTGTTCCGTGAGACCACCGCCGAACCCCGCACCCAGGCGGTCCCCCTCTCCCACCTCTCCCTGGAGCTGGGGCACCTCTACATGGAGGACTTCGAGGCGGGGCCCGAGCATCTGCGCCGGCACTTCGCGCGGGTCCGTCCCTGGGCCGAGGCCGCCCGCGCCGTCGCCGCCGACCGGGCCGGCGGGCGGCGCGCCCGGATCAGCACCTGCTTCCTGATCGACGACTACTTCACCCGGTTCGCGAGCCCCGCCGAGGTCGTCCCCATGCTGCTGGAGGAGGCCGAGCGCGCCGGGCTGGCCGTGGACTACCTCGCCCGCGAGTCCGCGTGCGCCGTCAGCGGGAAGGTGCCCGTCGCCGAGGCCGTGGCCGCGCGGATCGTCGAGGAGCCGCCGCCCGGCAGCTACGGCAACCGCCCGCCCGCCGCCCAGACCGGCTGGCTCGCCAACGGTGTGCGCAGCCCCACCGCCCGCGCCCCGCAGGCCATGCGGAAGGTCGCCGCCTGGGAGCCGCCCCGCGAGACGGCCGCCCGCCGCCACTCCGTCTTCCTCGACGTCGAGCTGTGGAACGAGACGCCCGACGGGGAACGCCTGTGGTCCTGCCCCTTCCTGGCCGCCGTGTGGCAGCTCGCCCGCCTCGGACTGCTGCGCCACCAGGGCGAGGCCGTCTTCGAACCGCAGCCGCACACCGGCGCGTTCCCCGACGAGTGGGACGACCTGCCGCCGCTGGTGCGGCTCGGCGAGCGGGCGGACCCGTTCGCCGCCTACCGCACCTGCTCGGTGCTGCCCGGCCGCTTCCTGCCCGTCGAGCACGCCGTGCGGGTGATCCTCGACCAGACCGACGTGGACCGGGACGCCCTGCGCCAGGCCGCCGAGCGGTCCGCGGGCGAAGGCGTGCCCGTCCCCGGCCCGGTCGCCGACCGCGTCTCCTACGTCTACTGCGAGGAGACCTGAGATGCCGGCCCCCGGTGCACCGCCCGCCACCGCCGCGCCGCGCACCGTGCTGGCCTCCGGCGAGGTCCGCACCTGCCTGCTGCCCGCCGGGCAGGCCCTCGACAGCCGCGCCGCCGCCCAGTTGCTGCGGCTGCGCGCCGACGAGCGGGTCCTGGTGTCCGAGCGCCCCAACCTCTACGGGCGCTCCCCGGACACCCTCACCGGCGTCGACTGCCCGCTGCCCAGCGCCGGCGGCGCCCGGGTCCGCGCCGTCGGCACGGTCGCCGCGCGCGCCGCGCTCACCGAGGGGCGCGTCCTGCAGACCTCGGCGTACTTCACCCTCCCCGCCTCCGGGCCCGACCGCCGCCGCCCCTGGGGCGACTACCTGGTGCGGCCCGCGGTGGTCGAGCCGCTCGGGAAGCTGCCGTACGACGCCGTCGCCGCCGGTCTGCTCGACGGCGGGCGCCACGGCGACCTGGACCTGGGGCTGATCGCCGGGGGACTGCTCACCCGGCTGCTGCGGCACCCGCTGCTCGACCAGCGGCCGCCGCTCAGGTCCCGGCAGACCCGGCTGCGCTGGGTGGCGCTGACCGCGCCGGCGGGCGAGGCGCCGGCCCTGGAGCGGTTCACCCTCGCCGAGGACGAGCTGCGCACCGTACGGCTGCGCGTCCCGGAGGACATCCCCGCCGCCGACCTGGCCGGGCTCTGCGAGGACCTGGCCCTGCACGACTGGCTGCTGACCACCCTGGTCCGCGTCCTCGACGGCATCCGCCTCGGCCCCGCCGCGCCCGGCACCTGGCCCCGTACCGCCGGGGACGGCGAACTCCCGCCAACGGTAAGGGCGTTGCGGCCTGCCGTCGACCATCTGCTGCACCTGTGGATGCCGCGGGCCCGTGTGTCCGGGCGGCTGGCCCCGCTGTGGGAGGCGCTGGAGGAGCGGCCCGGGTTCACCCGGCAGTGGCTCGCCCTGGTCCAGCGCGTCCGGGACCAGCTCACCCTGCACGCGATCCCGCCCGTGCACCGGGAGGTGGAGCCCGCGCCCTGAACGCGACCCGGCCCCGAACCCCTGCCCGCGAGACGCCCACCAGCCGTGAGCGGCCTCGTCCGGACCCCCACGCACAGTCCGCATCCCGAACCGACGTGTTTCCCAACGGGGGGAGAAGCGAGATGAGCACGGCACAGACACCCCAGCCCGACGACACGGCCGGCCCGCCGGGCGCGGTGGGCACACCCGAACACCCCGAGGACCGGACGCCCAGGACGCCCGGCGCCCCGGACGCCACCCGGTCCGACGGTCAGGCCGAGCGTCCCGACCCCGTCCCGTGGCGGCGCAGGCTGCTGGTGGGCCTGGTCGCCGGACTGCTCACCTGGGGCCTCGCCGCGCTGCTCAGCCCGGAGGACGGCGCGGCACGGCAGCTCGGCGCCGCCGCCCTGGTCGCCGTCGCCGCCGTCGCAGTCCAGCACCTCGTGCTGGTCCCGGACCGGGCGGCCGAGGAGCGGGCCCGGCGCGCGGAGAGCCTGCTGGCCGAGACCGCCGCCACCGTCCGCGGCGGCTTACGGCGCTACGACGAACTCCAGCACGGGCTGACCCGGCACACCGAGGACATGAAGCAGCTCGTCGAGACGCGCCTGGTGCCGCCGCCCCGCCCGGCCGAGCCCGCACCGCCGGCGCCGCCGCTGGTGCGCATCGAGTCCGTGTCCGACCTGGCCGCCAACTTCGCCGAGGTCCTCTCGCCCGGCCTGCCGATCCTCTCCACCTTCGTCCGGCTGGAGATGCAGCGGGTGATCGGACACCTCAGCGACCTCACCACCCTCACCGCGGAGTGCCCGGGCGAGAACCACGACTGGATGCTCACCCTCACCCGGGCCGCGGAGAAGTCGATCTGCGCCACCAGCACCTCCGTCGACCGGACGTTCTGGAACAGCGAGCCCGCCAGCCGCTATCTGCACGCCCAGGCGGAGGCGATCGAGCAGGGCGTCCCGGTGCGCCGGCTGTTCCTGCTGGAGAGCGCCCGGGAGCTGGACGACCGGCTGCTGCGGCTGTGCGAGGAGCAGGAGGTGCTGCACATCGAGGTGCGCGTGGCCGTCCTGCCGGAGCTGCCGCCGCATCTGCTGCGCGGCACCACCAACGACTTCATCGTCTACGACGAGGCCGTGTCCTTCGAGATCGACCAGGACCTCCGCGACGTCAACATCCGGACCCGGCTGATCGCCCGTCAGGACCACGTGCACGACCGGATGAAGCGCTTCCGTGAGCTGTGGGAGGCCGGCATGAGCCTGCGGGAGCTGGAGATCCGGGTCGACGACGAGGAGGACGGCACCTGGATGGTCGACCGGGGCTGACCTCCCGCCGGGCCCGGCCGCTACTCCCGGGGGAGTAACGGCCCCGTCCCGGCCGCCCGCCGCAGTACCCGCCGTTTCGGTCCCAGGCCGGACGTCCCGGCTCCCCGCCGCCGGAAGGCTGGACAGCAGATCCAGTGGACCGGACCGGAGGGGAGCCGAGGCTCATGGGAGCAGTCAGGACAGGCGCACGGGGGGCGGCGGGCCGTGCCCTGGGCGGTGGTGGGACTGTGGGTGGCGGCGCTGGTGCTGCTCGGGCCGCTCGCCGGGAAGTTCAGCGGCGCGCAGCAGAACCGGGCGGTCGACTACCTGCCCGCCGGCGCCGACTCGACGCAGGGCGGCGCCGGTCACGGCGGGCCCCGACTGCCTCTCCGACCGGGAGCGGAGGTGCTGACGCTGGTCGCGCGCGGCCTCAACAACACGGAGATCGCCGAGACGCTGGGGCTGAGCCCGCTCACCGCGAAGACCCATGTGAGCCGCACGATGGGCAAGCTCGGCGCCCGCGACCGGGCCCAACTGGTGGTCGTGGCCTACGAGTCGGGCCTGGTCGCCCCGGGCGCCGGCTGAGCCCCTACAAGGTGTGCTGGAGCCAGCGCTGGATGGTGCTGTTGATCCCGGCGGACAGCGCGCTCAGGTGCTCGATGGCCTCGCGGTCCTCGGGCCGCGGCGGGATGCCCGCGGCGGTCAGGGCGGCGTGCAGGTCGAGGCGGCGCCGGTCACGCGGGTCGATGAGGGCGCCGACACGGGTGGCCGGGTCCGGCGGGGCCAGCAGGTAGTCGGCGCCCGGCTGCCCGGCGGCGGAAGGATTCGGTCCGTACTCGAAAGCGGGGGCGGTCATGTCGCTCTCCTCACCGAAGGAGTGTCGGTTCGCAGGAGAGGAGAGCGGGGCCGCACGTCCCGGTTGCACCCCTGCGGAAACGTCACGCCTTCGGCGTCATCGGCATATGGTCCGCATGCAAAGAACCCGCTGCAAAGAACGCGATGCAAAGAACGCGATGCAAAGAGAGGTTTGCAAAGGAACCCTTGCAACGGGTTCTTTGCATGTCTATCCTCGGACGCATGGACAAGCCCGAGACACCGCAGGAACCGAACGAGTCCGAGCACCCCCGGCTGCACCAGCTCGACGCGCGCTCCCTGCGCGGTCTGGCGCACCCCCTGCGGATGCGGCTGCTGAGCGCCCTGCGGCGCGGCGGCCCCGCCACCGCGTCCCAACTGGCCGAGAAGCTCGGCGAGTCCAGCGGCGCCACCAGTTACCACCTGCGGCAGCTCGCCGCCCATGGCTTCGTGGAGGACGCGCCGGAGCGCGGCAAGGGGCGTGAGCGGTGGTGGAAGGCCGCCCACGAGGGCGTGAGCTTCGACGAGACCCTGCTCCGGGACGGCGACCCGGAGGTCCGCGGGGCCGCCGACCTGTTCCTGCACGAGGTGGCGAACACCCACACGCGGGAGGTCGCCACCTGGCTCGGCACGTCCGCCGAGTGGCCCGAGGCCTGGCGCCGGGCCGCGGACATGAGCGACCTGACGCTGCGCCTCACCCCCGACCAGGCGGCGGAGCTCGTCCAGAGGATGCACGCCCTGGTCGACAGCTACCGCGACCGCGCCCCCGCCGACGGGACGCCGGACGCCGAGCAGGTCCGCGTGCACACCCACCTCTTCCCCACCCGTACGGCATGAGAGGCAGCCCCATGCATCCGACGAGCTTCCCGGACCTGCACCGGGTCCGTGCCGCGGACCTCCGCGCCGAGGCGGACGCGTACCGTCTCGCCGTCGCGGCGGCGCCTCCGCGCGGACTGCGCACGCGTCTCGGCTGGACGCTCGTGGACGTCGGGCTGCGGCTCGTCGCCACGCCCCGGACACCCGCCTCCGCCTCGTTCTGACGTCGTTCCGGCGCGAATTCGGAAAAGCGCAGAACGGGGTCGGCTTTTCCCGTATTTTCTTCGGCGAAAAGCGCCCCGTCCGTACGTTCCTCCGCTTGTCGCCCGCATTCCGGCACACCGGAAAACCGGTCCACCGCCCCGCACCGCACCTGCGGAAACTCCGTAAGTCCAGACACCTGACGTCACATGTGTGACATGAAGCGTGAATTCGTCAGGGGCGGGAATCACGGTCTCGGAACACCAGTCGGCGGGATGCGCAGGGGAAGCGGAGGACGTGGTGAAAGAAATGCGGGAGGCGTTCCGGGCGGCGGTGGAGCGGTGAAGCCGCCCGTCGGTGCGTACGTCGTGGACACCCGCGCCGAGCGGCTCGGCATCGTCATGGGGCACGAGGGCCCCTACGTGCAGCTGCGGCCGTACGGCGGCGGACGGGAGTGGGACGCCGACCCCCGGGCCGTACGGCACGCGACCCCCGAGGAACGGCTGCGCGCGGCCACCGCGTACGCCGACGCCAGGAGTCGCGGCGAGGTGCCGTGAACGTGCGGGACAATGGCTGCCATGAGTCTGTTCCGCGACGACGGCATCGTGCTGCGCACCCAGAAGCTGGGTGAGGCGGACCGGATCATCACCCTGCTCACCCGCGGTCACGGGCGGGTGCGCGCCGTGGCGAGGGGCGTGCGCCGGACCAAGTCGAAGTTCGGCGCGCGCCTGGAGCCCTTCTCGCACGTGGACGTGCAGTTCTTCGCCAAGGGCAGCGAGCTCGTCGGACGCGGCCTGCCGCTGTGCACGCAGAGCGAGACGATCGCACCGTACGGCGGCGGCATCGTCACCGACTACGCGCGCTACACCGCCGGCACGGCCATGCTGGAGACCGCCGAGCGGTTCACCGACCACGAGGGCGAGCCGGCCGTCCAGCAGTATCTGCTGCTCGTCGGCGGACTGCGCACCCTCGCCCGGGGCGAGCACGCCCCGCACCTGGTGCTCGACGCGTTCCTGCTGCGCTCCCTCGCGGTCAACGGCTACGCGCCCAGCTTCACGGACTGCGCGAAATGCGGCATGCCAGGACCGAACCGCTTCTTCTCGGTCGCGTCGGGCGGAACCGTGTGCGCCGACTGCCGCGTCCCCGGGAGCGTCGTACCCTCGCCGCAGGCCCTCGAACTCCTGGGCGCACTGCTCACGGGAGACTGGGCCACCGCGGACGCCTGCGAGGCACGGTACGTCCGGGAGGGGAGCGGGCTCGTGTCCGCCTACCTCCACTGGCATCTGGAGCGCGGGCTGCGCTCGCTCCGGTACGTCGAGAAGCAGTAAGCCCCCCTCAGCACGAGGACCAGCACGAGGAGACGAGAGACACATGGCCGTACGCGGATTCCTGGGGCGGCAGCGCCGGGAGTACAGGACCCCGGAACCGCACCCCTCCGGCGCGCGGCCCCCGAAGCTTCCCGGGGAGCTGATCCCCAACCATGTGGCGATCGTCATGGACGGCAACGGGCGCTGGGCGAAGGAGCGGGGTCTGCCCCGCACCGAGGGGCACAAGGTCGGCGCCGAGCGCGTGCTGGACGTGCTGCAGGGCGGCATCGAGATGGGCGTGGGCGCCATCTCGCTCTACGCCTTCTCCACCGAGAACTGGAAGCGGTCGCCCGACGAGGTGCGCTTCCTGATGAACTTCAACCGGGACTTCATCCGCAAGACCCGCGACCAGCTCGACGAGCTGGGCATCCGGGTCCGCTGGGTGGGCCGTATGCCCAAGCTGTGGAAGTCCGTCGCCAAGGAGCTTCAGGTCGCCCAGGAGCAGACCAAGGACAACGACCGGCTCACCCTGTACTTCTGCATGAACTACGGCGGCCGCGCGGAGATCGCCGACGCCGCGAAGGCGCTCGCCGAGGACGTGAAGGCGGGCCGCCTCGACCCGTCGAAGGTCGACGAGAAGACGCTGCGGAAGTACCTGTACTACCCGGACATGCCGGACGTGGACCTGTTCCTGCGGCCCAGCGGCGAGCAGCGCACCTCGAACTATCTGCTGTGGCAGAGCGCCTACGCCGAGATGGTCTTCCAGGACGTGCTGTGGCCGGACTTCGACCGGCGCGACCTGTGGCGGGCGTGCCTGGAGTTCGCCTCGCGCGACCGCCGGTTCGGCGGGGCCATCCCCAACGAGGAGCTGCTGGCCATGGAGGGCCGCCAGTCCTGACCCGGCCTGCGCCGGGCGTGGTGTCCGGCCGCGTGTCGCACGGCTGCTGCCGGGCGCGCGCGGCCGCCCTGGCCATGCCGGCCCCATGTCCGACGACGTGCCCCCGTCCGAGGTGCGGCGCACCGCCGCCATGACCGTCCTCACGGTGATCGCGGGCGCCGTGGACGCGGTGAGCTTCCTGATGCCGGGCAAGGTGTTCCGCGCGCTGGTGACGGGCAACGTGCAGTTCCCGTCGTTCGCGCCGGCGGGCGCGGGGGACGCGCCGGTGGCGCGGGCTGCCGCGGCGTTCGCGACGGGCGCCGCGGCCGGCGGCCTGACGCTCACCGCGCTCGACGCGCGGGGCCGCCCCTGGTTCGTGGCGGGGCCGGCCGGGGAGGGGCTGCTGATCGCCGCGGGCTCGGTGGCACTCGGCCGGCACGGCCTCGCGAAGGTCGTCGACCACACCGACTACGGGGTGGTCGGCGGGGTGGCCCTGGCGGTGGGGCTACGGGCGTCCACCGCGCCGCGCATGCATGTGCCCGGCGCGCCGGCCCTGCTGAGCCGGACCGCCCTCGCGGAGTCGGTCGACGACCTGCTGCACCGCCCCCTCACGGTGACCGGCGCCGCACCGCCGGCCGGCCCGCTCCCGGTGGGCGGCGACGGTGCCGGGCATCTTCGGCGGAGGCGTGCTGGGCACCTGGCTGCTGGTGCCTGTGGGCCCGGGACGCGCGCTGACGGCGATCGGCGCGGTGGTGCTCCTGTCCGCCGCCGCGTGCCATGTCGTGCTGCTGCGGCGGGAGGACATGGGCGGGAGGGGCTGAGGGCGCCTCGGCTCGTACAGGCGGGCGCCCCGCGTGCCTCCTACTGGTTCGTGCACCCCGCGCAGTCCGCGCACGTGCCGAAGATCTCCACCGTGTGGGCCACGTTCACGTAACCGTGCTCCGCGGCGATGGCCTCCGCCCACTTCTCCACGGCCGGGCCCTCGACCTCGACGGCCTTGCCGCAGCTGCGGCACACCAGGTGGTGGTGATGGTCGCCGGTGGAGCAGCGGCGGTAGACGGACTCGCCGTCGGCGGTGCGCAGGACGTCGACCTCACCGGCGTCGGCGAGGGACTGCAGCGTGCGGTAGACCGTGGTGAGCCCGACCGAGTCGCCCTTGTGCTTGAGCATGTCGTGCAGTTCCTGCGCGCTGCGGAACTCGTCGACCTCCTGAAGGCAAGCCGCCACGGCGGCACGCTGCCGGGTGGCGCGGCCCTTCACGGGCGGTCCTGCGGTCGTCACCGGAATGCCTCCTCACGTCTGCTGCTGCCCGGGCCATTGTGCCAGTCCGGGTACCGGCCAGTCAGGCGCCGACCTTGCCGTCCGCCGCGCGACTGGCCGGAATCGAGCACTCCGCGGGGTCGGGTCCGGGACGTGCGGCGGCCAGCGCCCGGGCGCGGCGGCGGGCCAGCGGGGCGGCCAGCACGGTCAGCAGGATGAAGGCGCCGATGGTCAGCAGCACGATCGTCGCGCCGGGCGGCACGTCCTGGTAGTACGAGGTGACGGTGCCGCCGACGGCCACGCTGACGCCGATCGCGACGGCGATCGCGAACGTGGCGGCGAAGCTCCGGGTGAGTTGCTGGGCCGCCGCGACCGGCACCACCATCAGCGCGCTCACCAGCAGCAGGCCCACCACGCGCATCGCCACGGACACCGTGACCGCGGCCGTGACCGCCGTGAGCAGATTCAGGAACCGCACCGGCAGGCCCGTGACCCGCGCGAACTCCTCGTCCTGGCTGACCGCGAACAGCTGCCGCCGCAGACCCACGGTGACCAGCACCACGAACGCGGCCAGCACGCAGATCGCGGTCACGTCGGACGGCGACACCGTGGAGAGCGAGCCGAACAGGAACGACGACAGGTTCGACGTGGAGCCGCCGGGCGCGAGGTTGATGAACATGACGCCGCCGGCCATGCCGCCGTAGAACAGCATCGCGAGGGCGATGTCGCCGCGGGTGCGGGCGTACCAGCGGACCAGTTCCATGAAGACGGCGCCGACGACGGAGACCACGGCGGCCATCCACACCGGGGACCAGGACAGCAGGAAGCCGAGGCCCACGCCGGTCATCGCGACGTGGCCGATGCCGTCGCCCATGAGCGCCTGGCGGCGCTGGACGAGGTAGACGCCGACGGCGGGGGCGGTGATCCCGACCAGGACGGCGGCGAGCAGCGCCCGCTGCATGAAGGCGTAGTCGAGGATCTCCATCAGCTCAGCAGTCCCGTGCGGATCGGTCCGGCGTCCGCCGGTGCGTGCGGGTGTACGTGGTCGTGGCCGGGCAGGGCGTGCTGGCCGACCGCCTTGGGCGGCGGGCCGTCGTGCAGCACGCAGCCGTCGCGGAGGACGACCGCCCGGTCGATCAGGGGCTCCAGCGGCCCGAGTTCGTGCAGGACGAGCAGGACCGTGGCGCCTTGGTCGACCTGCGTGCGCAGGGTGTCGGCGAGGACCTCCTGGCTGGCCAGGTCCACGCCCGCCATCGGCTCGTCCATGATCAGCAGGTCCGGTTCGGAGGCGAGCGCGCGGGCGATCAGCACCCGCTGGTGCTGGCCGCCGGACAGGGCGTCGACGGAGTCCTTGGCGCGGTCCGCCATGCCGACCAGCTCCAGGGACCGGCGGACGGCCTCCCGGTCGGCCTTGCGGAACAGGCCGAAGCGGGTGCGGGCGAGCCGCCCGGAGGAGACGACCTCGGTGACCGTGGCGGGCACCCCGCCGGCGGCCGTGGTGCGCTGCGGGACGTAGCCCACCCGCGCCCAGTCGCGGAACCGGCGCCGCTCGGTGCCGAACAGCTCGATCTCCCCGGCGGTGACCGGCACCTGGCCGATCACGCTGCGCACGGCCGTCGACTTGCCCGAGCCGTTGGCGCCGAGCAGGGCGACGACCTCGCCGCGGCGCACGGTGAGGTCGATGCCGCGGAGCACGGGGCGCGAGCCCAGCTCGGCGCGCACCCCCCGCAGGGTGATGACGGGCTCGTTGGTCACGCCGTCCTCCGGTGTCGCGTCGTCGGGGTTCACCGGGCGCCCAGCGCGGTGCGCAGGGCCGTGAGGTTGGCCTCCATGACCTGGAAGTAGTCCTCGCCGCGGGAGTGGTCGGTGATGCCCTCGACCGGGTCGAGGACGTCGGTCCGCAGCCCGGTGTCACCGGCGAGGGTCTTGGCGGTCTTGTCGCTCACCAGGGTCTCGTAGAAGACGGTGGTGACGCCGTCCTCCTTCGCGATCTTCTGGAGGTCCTTCACGCGTGCCCCGCTGGGCTCGGTGTCGGGGTCGAGGCCGCTGATGGCCTCCTCGGTCAGCCCGTAGCGCTCGGCGAGGTAGCCGAAGGCGGCGTGGGTGGTGACGAAGACGTCGGTCTTGCGGTCCGCGAGGCCGGTGCGGAACTTCGCGTCGAGCGCCTTGAGGTCCTTGACCAGGGTCGCGGTGTTGGCGCGGTAGTCGGCGGCGTGGTCCGGGTCGGCCTTCTGGAAGGCCTTGCCGACGCCCTCGGCGACCTCGGCGTACCTCACCGGGTCGAGCCAGATGTGGGGGTCGCCGCCCTCGTGCTCGTGGTCGTGGCCGTGCTCGTCGCCGTGTTCGTCCCCGTGCTCCTCGCCGTGGCCGGCCTCGGTGCCGTGTTCCTCCAGCGTGGTCAGCGCGGACGCGTCGATCTTCGTGGCGATGGGGGACTGGCCGATCGCCTCGTCGACGGAGGGCTGGAGACCCTTGAGGTAGAGGGCCGCGTCGGACTCCTCGAGCTGCGCGGTCTGCCGGGCGCTGATCTCCAGGTCGTGCGGCTCCTGGCCGGGCTGGGTGAGACTGGTGACGTGGACGTGTTCACCGCCGATCCGCTCGGCGAGGAAGGCCATCGGATAGAACGACGCGACGACGTCGAACGTGCCGGTGTCGCCCGCGGCGGCGCTGTCGGACGAGCAGGCGGTGAGGGTGCCGAACCCGAGGGCGGCGACCGCGGTGAGCGCGACCGCGGATATGTGACGTCGTCGTACGTTCATGACAGTCATTTTCAACGAAGATGGAAACCGTTGTCAACAAAGCCTCTGGTGATCCCCGTCGCGGGTCCCGCCGGCCTCCCGGGGGTCCGCTTGGGGGGACCGATTTGGTCGAGGGGCCGTCCCCGCCGGTAACCTGAGGCATTCGCTGGAAGCATCTCCGCTTCGTCGCCCGTCGTCGTAATGAAGAGAGCACCGTGGCCGCCGACAAGATCGACACCATCGTCAGCCTGAGCAAGCGCCGTGGCTTCGTATTCCCCTGCAGTGAGATCTACGGCGGCCAGCGTGCCGCCTGGGACTACGGGCCGCTGGGTGTCGAGCTCAAGGAGAACCTGAAGCGCCAGTGGTGGCGCTACATGGTGACGTCGCGCGAGGACGTGGTCGGCATCGACTCGTCCGTCATCCTGGCCCCCGAGGTGTGGGTCGCCTCCGGTCACGTCGCGACGTTCACCGACCCGCTCACCGAGTGCACCTCCTGTCACAAGCGGTTCCGCGCGGACCACCTGGAGGAGGCGTACGAGGAGAAGAAGGGGCACGCCCCGGAGAACGGCCTCGCCGACCTCAACTGCCCCAACTGCGGCAACAAGGGCACCTTCACCGAGCCCAAGCAGTTCTCGGGTCTGCTCTCCACCCACCTCGGCCCGACGCAGGACTCCGGCTCCGTCGCCTACCTGCGCCCCGAGACCGCCCAGGGTATCTTCACCAACTTCGGCCAGGTGCAGACCACTTCGCGCCGCAAGCCGCCGTTCGGCATCGCCCAGATGGGCAAGTCCTTCCGCAACGAGATCACGCCCGGCAACTTCATCTTCCGGACCCGCGAGTTCGAGCAGATGGAGATGGAGTTCTTCGTCAAGCCGGGCGAGGACGAGAAGTGGCAGGAGTACTGGATGGAGCAGCGCTGGAACTGGTACACCGGTCTCGGCCTGCGCGAGGAGAACATGCGGTGGTACGAGCACCCGAAGGAGAAGCTCTCCCACTACTCCAAGCGCACCGCTGACATCGAGTACCGCTTCCAGTTCGGCGGCAGCGAGTGGGGCGAGCTCGAGGGTGTCGCCAACCGCACCGACTACGACCTCACCGCGCACTCCAAGGCCTCCGGCCAGGACCTCTCCTACTTCGACCAGGAGGCCGGCGAGCGCTGGACGCCGTACGTCATCGAGCCCGCAGCCGGTGTCGGCCGGGCGATGCTCGCCTTCATGCTCGACGCGTACGTCGAGGACGAGGCGCCCAACGCCAAGGGCAAGATGGAGAAGCGGACCGTGCTGCGGCTCGACCCCCGCCTCGCGCCGGTGAAGGTCGCGGTGCTGCCGCTGTCCCGCAACCCGGAGCTGTCTCCGAAGGCCAAGGGTCTCGCCCAGGCGCTGCGGCAGCACTGGAACATCGAGTTCGACGACGCCGGCGCGATCGGCCGCCGCTACCGCCGCCAGGACGAGATCGGCACGCCGTTCTGCGTGACCGTCGACTTCGACACCCTGGACGACAACGCGGTGACCGTGCGTGAGCGCGACACCATGAAGCAGGAGCGGGTCTCCCTCGACCAGATCGAGGGCTACCTGGCGGCCCGCCTGGCCGGCTGCTGACCTCGCCCCTCCGGCGTCCGACCGATACGTCCGACGTCTGACCGGCACGAACGCCGGGTCCCGGATCACTCCGGGGCCCGGCGTTCGGCGTTTCCGGAGCCGCCTTCGGGAGCGGCTGACAGATAAACGAATGACAGATATTGAAATCTGTCATTCGTCATGTCAGGGTGGACGCATGACGATGCACACACGACCTCTCGGAAAGACCGGCCCCCAGGTGTCCGCCCTGGGGCTCGGCTGCATGGGCATGTCCGCGCTGTACGGCACGGCCGACCGGACCGAGGCGATCGCCACGATCCACGCCGCCCTCGACGCCGGCGTCACGCTCCTCGACACCGGCGACTTCTACGGCATGGGCCACAACGAGATGCTGATCGGCGAGGCGCTGCGCACCGCCCCCGCCGGGCTGCGCGAACAGGCTCTCACCAGCGTCAAGTTCGGCTCCCTGCGCGACCCGGACGGCGGCTGGGGCCCGATCGACGGCCGCCCGGCCGCCGTGCGGAACTTCGCCGCGTACTCCCTCCAGCGGCTGGGCGTCGACCACATCGACGTCTACCGCATCTCCCGCGCCGACCCCGACGTGCCGGTCGAGGAGACCGTCGGGGCCATCGCGGAGCTCGTCGAGAAGGGCCATGTACGGCACATCGGCCTCAGCGAGGTCGGCGCCGACACGATCCGGCGGGCCGCCGCCGTCGCGCCGATCTCCGACCTCCAGATCGAGTACTCGCTGATCTCCCGCGCCATCGAGGACCAGATCCTGCCCACCACCCGTGAACTGGGCATCTCGATCACGGCGTACGGAGTGCTCGCGCGCGGGCTGATCTCCGGCCACTTCACCGCCGACCGGGAGCTGTCCGCGAACGACTTCCGCGCCCACTCGCCCCGCTTCCAGGGCGACAACCTCCGCCACAACCTCGGCCTCGTCGACGCGCTGCGCGAGATCGCCGCCCGCAAGGGCGTCACGGTCGCGCAGATCGCCGTCGCGTGGGTGCTGTCGCGCGGCGAGGACATCGTGCCGCTGGTCGGCGCCCGTACGCGGGAGCGGCTGACGGAGTCGCTGGGCGCGCTGGACGTCACGCTGGACGCGGACGACCTCGCGGCGATCGAGCGGGCGGTGCCGCCCGGGGCCGCGGCGGGCGCCCGCTACCCGGAGCCGATGATGGCCCACCTCGGCACCCAGGAGTGATCCCGGAGCCGGGTACGGTCTAGACATGGCAGCGACCGAGACCCTGACCGCCGAGCGCATCCTGGAGGCGACCGAGGAGGTGCTGCGCCGGCACGGCCCGGCGAAGGCCACCGTGGTGGACGTGGCCCGCGCCCTCGGCGTCAGTCACGGCAGCGTCTACCGGCACTTCCGGACCAAGGCGGCGCTGCGTGAGGCCGTCACCAAGCGGTGGCTGGACCGGACGTCCGAGGCGCTGGACGGGATAGCCGGTGACGCCTCCCGCGACCCCGGGACGCGGCTGCGGGACTGGCTCGCCGCGCTCTTCACGGCGAAGCGGCGCAAGGCGGGCGACGATCCTGAGCTGTTCGCCACGTACAGCGTGCTGGCCGGTGAGCAGGTGGGGGCGGTCGCCGAGCACATCGACGAGCTGACGGAGCAGTTGACGCGGATCGTCGCCGACGGGGTGGCCGCGGGGGTCTTCCACAGCGACGACCCCGCGGTCAGCGCGCGGGCGGTGTTCCAGGCGACGGGGCGGTTCCACGATCCCGCGTACGCGGGGGAGTGGGTCGGTCCTGGCGCGGACGCCGACTTCGCGGCGGTGGTGGAGCTGCTGCTGCGGGGGCTGCGGGCCTGACCGCTGTCAGGCCGCGGTGGGGTCCACCGTCGCCTGGTGGGCCTGCTCCAGGTGCTCCTGTGCCTTCAGCCATGGCAGGAACTGGGCGGCTCTCCGCCAGCCGCAGGTCTCACATCTGATCGTCCGCTGCACCCCGGTGCGGTGGACGCGCACGGTGTGCTCACGTCCGTGCAGGTCCCAGCGGCTTACCTTGCTCGAGTCGATCTGGGGCATGGTGCCTCCGGCGGTCGGCGGGCGGGTGTCGCCGTGAAGGAGTGTGCAGCAAAAGCAACATCAACAGGTGGGGGTACGCCGAACTGCCGCCTCCGGCGCGGATTCAGCAGGCGTGAGGGTGACCCCCTTCAGGGGCGCGGGGAACTGCGCGCTCAGCCACGGACTGCCCGCACCCGGCGCTGCAGAGGTGCCGCTGCCTCTGCGGCGAGGCGCCGGCAACGGAGCCGCCCTGAAGGGGCGCGGGGAACTGCGCGATCAGCCACGGACTGCCCGCACCCGGCGCTGCAGAGGTGCCGCTGCGCCCACCCGTGCCGCCCTGCGGCACGACTGCCCGCAGCGGCGGGCGCCCTCACGCCTCCACCTCCGTGCGGCGAGGCCGCTGGTCCTCCCCGCGAAGGCGCCTCGCAGCCCCCTCCGCCGTCGCCCGCGCCCACGCGCCCGTCGTCACGACGCCCAGCGTCAGAACCACCGCCCCGCACGCCGCCAGGATCCACCACCCCGGCCGCGACGCCGTCACGAACCTCTCCGCGTACGACGACGCCCCCACGCCCGCCGCCAGCACCGCGCCCAGCACCGCCACCCCCAGCGTCTGCCCCAGCTGGCGGCTGGTGGAGGCGACCGCCGAGGCGACCCCGGCCTGGTCCCGGGGCATGCCCGAGACCGCCGTGTTGGTGATCGGCGCGTTGACGAAACCGATGCCGATGCCGAAGAGGACGTAGCCCGCGAGCAGGCTCGCGTTCGACGTCTCCGCCTCGAAGAGCGCGAACAGCAGCCCGCTCACCGTCATCGCCCCGCCCGCGATCACCAGCGGCAGCCTCGGCCCCCGGCTCCCGACCAGGCGTCCGGACAGCGGCGCGCACAGGAACGTGGGCACCGCCATCGGCAGCATCCACAGCCCCGCCTCCATCGCGCTCAGCCCCCGCACGTTCTGCAGGTACAGCGTCGACAGGAACAGGAACCCGCCCAGCGCCGCGAAGGCGCTCATCGCGATCACCGTCGCCCCGCTGAACGGCGCCGAACGGAAGAAGCGCAGGTCGATCAGCGGCTCCGTGCGGCGCGGCTCGTAGAAGAGGAGCGCCAGGAGGGCGGTCAGAGCCAGCGCCGCGAACGGGGCCGTCGAGCCCCAGCCCCCGTGCGGCGCCTCGATGATCGCGTAGGTGAGCGAGCCGAACAGCGCGATGACCAGGACCTGGCCCACCGGGTCAGGGCGGCGCGCACGCGGCGCGCGGGACTCCGGCACGAACCGCCATGTCAGCAGCAGCGCGGCGATCCCCACCGGCAGGTTGACCCAGAAGATGGAGCGCCAGCCGACCGAGTCCACCAGCAGCCCGCCGACCAGCGGCCCCGCGGCCATGGACAGGCCGACCACCGCACCCCACACCCCGATCGCGCGGGCCCGCTCACGCGGGTCGGTGAAGGTGTTGGTGATGATCGACATGGCGACCGGGTTCAGCATGGAGCCGCCCACCGCCTGCACCATGCGGAAGACCACGAGCCAGTTCAGGTCCGGCGCGAGCGAGCACAGCAGCGAGCCCAGGGTGAAGACCACCAGGCCGGACATGAAGACCCGTCGGCGGCCGATCCGGTCGGCGGTCGAGCCGGCCAGCATCAGCAGCGAGGCCAGGACGAGCGTGTACGCGTCGATGGTCCACTGCAGTCCCGAGGTGCTCGCGTCCAGCTCCCGCTGGAGGGACGGCAGGGCGACGTTGAGAACCGTGTTGTCCAGGCTCACGATCAGCAGACTCATGCAGCAGATCGCGAGCACCAGCATGCGGCGGCCATGGCTGAGCTCGGGCATGTGCGCCATCGTACGCCCGCATCAATAGTGCGGCTAACTAATGACCAATACACGGTCATTGTGCCGACCGCCCCGCCGGATGCTGGACAATGGGGGAATGCCCACTGCCTCGCCGACCGTGAACACGACCCTGTCCATCGGCCCGCACGCCGTGCAACCGCCCGTCGTGCTCGCCCCCATGGCCGGGATCACCAACGCGCCCTTCCGCACCCTGTGCCGGGAGTTCAGCGGCGGCAAGGGCCTGTTCGTCAGCGAGATGATCACCACCCGGGCGCTGGTCGAGCGCAACGAGAAGACCATGCAGCTCATCCGGTTCGACGCCTCCGAGCAGCCGCGCTCCATCCAGCTCTACGGCGTCGACCCGGCGACCGTCGGCAAGGCCGTCCGCATGATCGCGGAGGAGGACCTCGCCGACCACATCGACCTCAACTTCGGCTGCCCGGTGCCCAAGGTGACCCGCAAGGGCGGCGGCTCCGCGCTCCCCTTCAAGCGGAACCTGCTGCGCGCCATCCTGCGCGAGGCGGTCGCCGGCGCCGGCGACCTGCCGGTCACGATGAAGATGCGCAAGGGCATCGACGACGACCACATCACCTACCTCGACGCCGGCCGCATCGCCGTCGAGGAGGGCGTCACCGCCATCGCGCTGCACGGCCGCACCGCCGCCCAGCACTACGGCGGCACCGCCGACTGGGAGGCGATCGCCCGCCTCAAGGAGCACGTCCCCGAGATCCCGGTGCTCGGCAACGGCGACATCTGGTCCGCCGGCGACGCCCTGCGCATGGTCCGCGAGACCGGCTGCGACGGCGTGGTCGTGGGCCGCGGCTGCCTCGGCCGGCCATGGCTCTTCGCCGACCTGGTCGCCGCCTTCGAGGGACGCCCCGACGACTACGTCCGGCCCACCCTGCGCGAGGTCGCCGACGCGATGGTGCGGCACGCCACCCTGCTCGGTGAGTGGATCGGCGACGAGTCGCGCGGTGTGATCGACTTCCGCAAGCACGTCGCCTGGTACCTGAAGGGCTTCGCGGTCGGCTCCGAGATGCGCCGGCGGCTCGCCGTCACCTCCACCCTGGAGGAACTGCGGGCCGGGCTGGACGAGCTGGACCTGGACCAGCCCTGGCCGTCCGGCGCCGACGGCCCCCGCGGCCGTACGTCCGGCAACAACCGCGTGGTGCTGCCGGACGGCTGGCTGAAGGACCCCTACGACTGCGCGGGCGTCGGCGAGGACGCCGAGCTGGACACCTCCGGCGGCTGATCAGCGCTTCGTCGGCCGGGGCACGGACCCGTAGGCGGTCAGGAAGCGGTCGCGGAAGGTGTCCATCTTCCACACGGGCGCGTCGTCGGCGGGCCGCAGCCCCGGCGTCCACCGCCAGCCGTCGATCTTCTTCAGCACCTCCGGGTCCTTGGCGACGACCGTCACCGGCACGTCCCGGTTCCTGGTGGGCCCGGTGACCCGGGCGATCGGCTGGTGGTCGCCGAGGAACACCAGCACGGTGTCGTCGGTGCCGTAGCGCTCCAGCCACTCGGTGAGGGCGGTCACCGAGTACGACACGGACTTGCCGTACTCCTTGCGGGACTCGGTGGAGTCGGCCATCACCTCGGACGCCTCCCGGCCCTCCGCCTCGATCGAGTGGAAGACCGAGCCGTCGCCCAGGTCCTCCCAGTCGATCATCTTCGGCACCGGCGCCCACGGCTGGTGGCTGGAGGTGAGGATGACCTCCGACATCAGCGGCCGGTGCCGCTTCTTGCCGTGCTCCAGACGCTCGAACGCCTCCAGGGCGTACTGGTCCGGCATGGTCGACCAGCTGAACTTCGGCCCCTTGTAGCCCAGTTCGGAGGAGTCGTACACCGTGTCCAGGCCGTACCACTCCGCCTCCGGCCAGGTCTTCTGCACGCCCGGCATGATGCCGACGGTGTCCCACGCGCCGGACTTCCGGAAGGCGGCGGTGAGGGTGAGGTGGTCGCTGTGGGTGGCCGTGCGGTACCGCTGCTGGTTGTCGATCCACAGCCCGGACAGGGACGTGGAGTGCCCGAGCCAGCTGCTCCCGCCGTACGTCGACGAGGTGAGCCAGCCGCTGCGCGCCTGGTAGCCGGCCGCGGCGAGCGCGGCGCCCCGGGTGTCGAGGGTGCTGGTGACGCCGGGCTCGATCAGCGGGTCGTCCATGGCCACCCGGCCGTAGCTCTCGATGAACGCGATGACGACGTCCTTGCCGCGCAGGTCCGGCAGGAGCTGTCCCGGCGGGGTGGCGCCGAAGGTGTCGTTCCGGGCCTCCTTGGCGAAGGCGGCCTCGTCGCGCAGGGTGTCCACCACCCGCTGGGTCTGTCCGCGCAGGGTGTCCGCCGCCCGGTCGGAGGCGACCGGCAGCCCCGAGATCTGCAGGCCGAGCGAGGCGCAGGTGATCCACACGACGGCGGCGGCCGTCGCGCCCTGGCCGGCCCGGGCGCGGTGCCGGGCGATCAGGTTGCCGAGCCGCACCGTGGCCAGCGCCATGAGGACCACCACGAGCAGGGCGAGCAGCACCGCACCGACGGCGGCGGCGTTCGCGACGAAGCCGCCCATGGAGTCCCGCACGTAGGACAGGGCGTCGTCCAGCAGGCCCCAGTCGAGGACCAGGTTGAAACCGCGGCCCAGGTACTCGCTGAAGCCGATGTCCAGCAGGTTCAGCACGGTGAGCACGCCGAGGCCCGTCCCGTAGAGGGCGGCGAAGACCACCCGGGGCCGGCGTGGCAGGGCGATCACCAGGACCGCTCCCACGATCGCCTCGGCGGGGATGCGGGTGAAGCGGTCGGGGCGCAGGCCCGGCGCGGTGTTCGGCATCAGCAGGGCGCCGAGTACCAGCACGGCGGCCAGGGCGTGCCCCGTGAGCCGCAGGGCGCGGTCGGCGGACGGGTGGGCGTCGCGTGCGTGGCGCAGGCGCGCGAGGACGCGTGTGTCCCGTGGGCGCATGGGAACACGGAGGGCGCGCAGGCGCGTGAGGACGCGGGTGAAGACGGGCAACCCGGAGGTTCCTTCCGTACCGAAACCGGTGAGGCGGGAGGCGGATCCGGCGTGGGGGTCCGGATCCGCCTCCAGTCCGTACGGGCGGCCGGGCCGCAGCGTTCACCGCACCGGTCCGCATGGTGGAACCGGGCTCCGTGTGGCAGCGTGATTCTCGCCACCCCTGATAGGGGTAGCGCTCAGATGAGCGGATCTTGAGAGGCTGCATTTCTCAAAGGTTGGCACTCAGTGCCACTCGGTGATCGTTCATCGGGCGAAAACAAACGTGGTTCAAGGCGCTCACATGAGCAGCTCGACCGGTTCTGGGAGGCGTCTTGCGTTCAAGAAGTGAAAACATCGAGCCATTGCGGCTTGCCAAGCTTTGACTTTCGATCCGCTGGCGTCCGGCCGGTGACAGGCGTACGACGCGCAAGTGGACGTACCCAGACGCCTTTGATCTGGGTACATTCCTCGCCGTCAGGGCAGCCACCGCGTCCTCGAGGAGTCGAGACCCGTGTCGGAAAACAAAGATCCCCACGTAGCTCAGTCGGGCACGAGTGTTGAGAGCGTGAAGTTCGTCTACGACTTCACCGAGGGCAACAAGGACCTCAAGGACCTCCTCGGCGGCAAGGGGGCCAACCTCGCCGAGATGACCAACCTCGGTCTCCCCGTGCCACCCGGCTTCACCATCACCACGGAGGCCTGCAAGGTCTACCTGGACAGCGGCGAGGAGCCCGCGGCACTGCGTGACGAGGTGAGTGCGCACCTCGAGGCGCTCGAGCAGCGGATGGGCAAGAAGCTCGGACAGGCCGACGACCCGCTCCTCGTCTCGGTCCGCTCCGGCGCCAAGTTCTCCATGCCGGGCATGATGGACACCGTCCTCAACATCGGTCTGTCCGACAAGTCCGTGCAGGGCCTGGCCAAGCAGGCCGGCGACGACCGGTTCGCGTGGGACTCCTACCGGCGTCTCATCCAGATGTTCGGCAAGACCGTCCTCGGCGTGGACGGCGAGCTGTTCGAGGACGCGCTCGAGGCGGCCAAGGCGGCCAAGAAGGTCACGGTCGACACCGAGCTGGAGGCCGCCGACCTCAAGAAGCTCGTCACCAAGTTCAAGAAGATCGTCAAGACCGAGTGCGGCCGGGACTTCCCGCAGGACCCGCGCGAGCAGATGGACCTCGCCATCAAGGCGGTCTTCGACTCCTGGAACGGCGAGCGCGCCAAGCTCTACCGCCGCCAGGAGCGCATCCCGCACGACCTGGGCACGGCCGTCAACGTCTGTTCCATGGTCTTCGGCAACCTCGGCCCCGACTCCGGCACCGGCGTCGCCTTCACCCGCGACCCCGCCTCAGGACACCAGGGCGTCTACGGCGACTACCTGCAGAACGCGCAGGGCGAGGACGTCGTCGCGGGCATCCGCAACACGGTCCCGCTCGCGGAGCTGGAGCAGATCGACAAGAAGTCGTACGACCAGCTCATGCAGATCATGGAGACCCTGGAGAACCACTACAAGGACCTCTGCGACATCGAGTTCACCATCGAGCGCGGCCGGCTGTGGATGCTCCAGACCCGCGTGGGCAAGCGCACCGCGGGCGCGGCCTTCCGCATCGCCACGCAGCTGGTGGACCAGGGCCTGATCGACGAGGCCGAGGCCCTCACCCGCGTCAACGGCGCCCAGCTCGCCCAGCTGATGTTCCCGCGCTTCGACGAGAGCGCCAAGGTCGAGCAGGTCGGACGCGGTATCGCCGCCTCCCCGGGCGCCGCGGTCGGCAAGGCGGTCTTCGACTCCTACACCGCCGTCAAGTGGTCCCGCTCCGGCGAGAAGGTCATCCTGATCCGCCGCGAGACCAACCCCGACGACCTGGACGGCATGATCGCCGCCGAGGGCATCCTCACCTCCCGCGGCGGCAAGACCTCCCACGCGGCCGTCGTCGCCCGCGGCATGGGCAAGACCTGTGTCTGCGGCGCCGAGGAGCTGGAGGTCGACACCAAGCGCCGCCGGATGACGGTGCCCGGCGGGCACGTCGTCGAGGAGGGCGACGTCATCTCCATCGACGGCTCCAGCGGCAAGGTCTACCTGGGCGAGGTCCCGGTCGTGCCGTCGCCGGTCGTGGAGTACTTCGAGGGCCGGATGCACCCGGGCGCCGACGACGCCGACGAGCTGGTCGAGGCCGTGCACCGGATGATGGCCTTCGCCGACCGCAAGCGCCGGCTGCGGGTGCGCGCCAACGCCGACAACGCCGAGGACGCCCTGCGCGCCCGCCGCTTCGGCGCCCAGGGCATCGGCCTGTGCCGCACCGAGCACATGTTCCTCGGCGACCGGCGCGAGCTGGTGGAGCGGCTGATCCTGGCCGACACGGAGGAGGAGCGCGAGGAGTCGCTGAAGGCGCTGCTGCCGCTCCAGAAGAAGGACTTCGTCGAGCTGTTCGAGGCGATGGACGGCCTGCCCGTCACCATCCGCCTGCTCGACCCGCCGCTGCACGAGTTCCTGCCCGACATCACCGAGCTGTCCGTCCGCGTCGCCCTCGCCGAGTCCCGGCAGGAGCCGCACGAGAACGAGCTGCGGCTGCTCCAGGCCGTGCACCGGCTGCACGAGCAGAACCCGATGCTGGGCCTGCGCGGTGTGCGCCTCGGCCTCGTCATCCCCGGCCTGTTCACGATGCAGGTCCGCGCCATCGCGGAGGCGGCCGCCGAGCGCAAGAACGCCAAGGGTGACCCGCGCGCGGAGATCATGATCCCGCTGGTCGGCACGGTGCAGGAGCTGGAGATCGTCCGTGACGAGGCCGACAAGGTCGTCGCGGAGGTCGAGGAGGCCACCGGCACCCGCCTCAAGCTGGCCATCGGCACGATGATCGAGCTGCCGCGCGCCGCGCTGACCGCCGGGCAGATCGCGGAGGCCGCCGAGTTCTTCTCCTTCGGCACCAACGACCTCACCCAGACGGTGTGGGGCTTCTCCCGGGACGACGTGGAGGCCAGCTTCTTCACCGCCTACCTGGAGAAGGGCATCTTCGGGGTGTCGCCGTTCGAGACGATCGACAAGGACGGCGTGGGCTCCCTGGTGAGGTCCGCGGCCAAGGCCGGCCGGGAGACCCGCCCGGACCTGAAGCTCGGCGTCTGCGGCGAGCACGGCGGAGACCCGGAGTCGGTCCACTTCTTCCACGAGGTCGGACTGGACTACGTCTCCTGCTCCCCGTTCCGCATCCCGGTGGCCCGTCTGGAGGCCGGCCGCGCGGCGGTCACCTCGGCGGGCAGCGACCACCGCTAGCCCCTCGGGGCGCGCAGGACCCCGGAGCCGTCGTCTGTCACCCGACCACCCTCACCGATCGGCGACGGTTCCGGATCACGAAGGAGGGGCGGCACCCGTGCGGGGGTGCCGCCCCTTCCGTCGTCCGCGCACGACGCGCCCGGTGGCGGGTCAGGTGTCGCGGCGCAGGCGGGAGGCGAGGAGCACGGTGCCTCCGGCGAGGACCACGGCGGCCACGCCTATGGTCACGTAGGTGGTGAGGCCGTCGTCCGGCCCGGAGTCGTCGCTCGTGGCGGCCTGGGTGGCGCCGGCCACGGGAGTCGCGTTCCCGTCGTCGATCGCGGTGTCGTCGCGCGGGATGAAACCGGCGGGCGGCTCGTCGCAGGCGACGCCGTCGCCGTCGGGGTCCAGCGCGGGACCGTAGTGGTCGTCCCCGCTGGAGATCCTCGCCCAGCCGTTGTCGTACGCCTCCGCGCAGGTCTTGAACGGGTGGTCCCCGTCGTGGGCCGACGCGGTGGCGGGGAGGACGGCCAGGGTGAGGGCGGCGAGGGCCGTGAGGGTGTTTCGTGTCAGGTGCATGGCGAATGCCCCCATGTCCGAGTGCGGGTGCCGTTGACCGGGCTGTGGCGTGACGAAGTTACTGCCGGTGCGGCTGCGCTGCGGAGGGTCACGAGCGACCTGTGATGTGAACGTGATGTGACGGAACAGTGGCGTAATGCCACGAGCGGAGGGAGGTCTTCCTGCCTCTGGCCAGGTCAGAGGGGGCGTGCGGGCTCGGCGGGGTGTGAAGAGGGCGGACCGTCGCGGCGGCCGAAGTGAAAAAGAGGGGGCCGGACATCCGGCCCCCCTCCCGGGAACGGGTCAGCGGTTCTCGCGGCGCTTGCGGGCGGCGATCATCAGGCCGCCGCCGAGCAGGACGACGGCCCCGCCCGCCGCCGCGATGTACGGCGTGGTGTCGCTGCCGCCCGTCTCCGCGAGGTCGGTGCCGCCGCCCTTCTCCTCCTTGGCGCCGCCGGCCCCGGCGCCCGCGCCGTCGTCGCTCTCGTCGTGCGGCACGAAGTCCGACGGCGGCTGGTCGCAGCCGATGCCGTCCTTGTCCCGGTCGAGGTGCTCGCCGTAGTGCTTGTCGCCCTTGGGAATGTTGCTGTACCCGTTGTCGTACGCCTCGGTGCAGTTCTCGAACGGGTGGCTGCCGTTGTGCGCCACGGCGGTGGCCGGTAGGGCGGCCAGGGCGACGGCGGCGAGCAGTGCGGCGGCTGAGGTACGGAACGGGATCATGGTGAGGAGCCCCCCAGGTCGGTCGAAAGCGTGTGCTCGGAGCGAGGCTGACGAAGCTACTGGGGCGCGCGGGACGTGTCGGGGATATGAACGTCCTGTGATGCGAACGTGACGTGACCGGAGGGTAGCTCTCCGCTACGGCGGTGCACAGCGCCGGCGGGCCCACCACGGCACAGAACCGTGCGGCACCCAGACGGGGTGCCGCACGGTCCCGTGCGCTCGGCGGCGGCTCCGCTCAGGCCGCCTCGACCTCGTACGTCGCCACGCGGACCGTGTCGTCGTCGAGGCAGTAGCCCGTCTCCAGGTCGAAGCGCTGCTTCAGGAGCGGGGAGGCGACGAACGGGCGGCCCTGGTGGCTGCCGGTGAGGCCGCGGGAGAGGACCGCCGCGCCCGTGAACGGGTCACGGTTGTCGATCGCGTACAGGCGGCCCGCACGGTCGGTGAAGACGGCGGCCTGCCGGCCGTCGGGCAGCAGGGCGGCCACGCCCCGTCCCGGGACCAGCCGGTCGAGGCCGCAGACCTCGAACCAGTCGTCCGCCAGACGGAGTCGGACGGTCAGGCCGGTGGTCGTCTCGAGTGCCAGGGTCATCGCTGTGCGCTTCCTTCCAGGACGTCGTCGGCGGGACGCAGGCCGATGCTCAGCAGGGGCAGGTCGGGCTTGATCTGGTCGCGTTCGGGGACGAAGGCGACCACCGGGTCGGGGGTGTCCGGGGCGTTGACGAACGACACGAACCGGGCCAGCTTCTCCGGGTCGTCGACGGTCTCGGCCCACTCGTCGCGGTAGTGCGCGACATGGGCGGCCATCAGGGCCTCCAGCTCGTCGCAGATGCCGAGCGAGTCGTGCACCACCACGTCCCGTACGTGGTCCAGGCCGCCGGGGATGCGCTCCAGCCAGGTGGAGGTGCGCTCCAGCCGGTCGGCGGTGCGGATGTAGAACATCAGGAACCGGTCGATCAGACGGATCAGCTCGGCGTCCGAGAGGTCCTGCGCCAGCAGGTCGGCGTGGCGCGGGGTGGCGCCGCCGTTGCCGCCGACGTAGAGGTTCCAGCCGCCCGCGGTGGCGATGACGCCGAAGTCCTTCGACCGGGCCTCCGCGCACTCGCGCTGGCAGCCGGACACCGCGGACTTGAGCTTGTGCGGCGACCTGAGCCCCCGGTAGCGCAGCTCCAGGTCGATCGCCATCCGCACCGAGTCCTGCACGCCGTACCGGCACCAGGTCTGCCCCACGCAGGACTTCACCGTGCGCAGCGACTTGCCGTAGGCGTGGCCCGACTCGAAGCCGGCGTCCACCAGCCGGGCCCAGATCAGCGGCAACTGCTCGACCCGGGCGCCGAACATGTCGATCCGCTGGCCGCCGGTGATCTTCGTGTAGAGGCCGAAGTCACGGGCGATCTCACCGATCACGATCAGCTTCTCGGGCGCGATCTCCCCGCCCGGGATGCGCGGCACCACCGAGTACGAGCCGTTCCTCTGGAGGTTGGCCAGGAAGTGGTCGTTGGTGTCCTGGAGGGCCGCCTGCTCGCCGTCGAGCACATAGGTGCTGGCGCCGATCACGGGCGCCAGGGACGCGATGATCGAGCCGACCGTCGGCTTGCACACCTCGCAGCCGTCGCCGCCGCGCGCCTCCTCCCGGCCGTGGCGGTTCAGCAGCTCCCGGTGGGAGGCGATGCGCAGGGCGAGGACGATCTCGTACAGCTCCTCGCGGGTCTGGGAGAAGCACGCGCACAGGCCCTTGTCGACCTCGACGCCTTTCGCCTCCAGCTCGGCGTCCAGGAGCTGGCCGAGCACCTTGACGCAACTGCCGCAGCCCGTACCGGCCTTGGTGCACTTCTTCACCTCGGGCACGGTGGTGCACCGGTGGTCGGTGACCGCGCCGCGGATGGTGCCCTTGGTGACGTTGTGACAGGAGCAGACGACCGCGTCGTCGGGCAGCGCGGACGGGCCGAGCGCGGCCGGGGCCCCGGCGCCGGCGGGCAGCACCAGTGACTCCGGCGCGACCGGCGGCACCGAGCCGGTGAACGCCCGCAGCGTGCCGTACGCCTCCGCGTCGCCGACCAGGATGCCGCCGAGCAGCGTGCCGTCCTTGCCGATCACCAGCTTCTTGTAGAGGCCCGCGCGGGAGTCGGAGTAGACGACGTCCAGGCAGTCCTCGGCGGTGCCGTGCGCGTCGCCGAAGGACGCCACGTCCACGCCGAGCAGCTTCAGCTTGGTCGACAGGTCCGCGCCGGTGAAGGAGGCCTCGTCCTCGGCGATGGCCGCCGCGGCCGTCTCCGCCTGCTCGTAACCGGGCGCGACCAGGCCGTACACGCGGCCGTCGGAGGCCAGCGCGCACTCGCCGATCGCGAACACGTGCGGGTCGGTGACCGTGCGGCACTGCTCGTCGACGGAGATGCCGCCGCGCTCGCCGACCGCCAGGCCGCAGTCGCGGGCGAGCTGGTCGCGGGGGCGGACACCGGCGGAGAACACCACCATGTCGGCTGCGAGTTCGGAGCCGTCGGACAGCTTCATGCCGGTGACCGCGCCGGAGTCGTCGACCACGATCTCCTGGGTGCCGACGCCCGTGTGGACGCTCAGCCCCATGTCCTCGATGGTGCGCAGCAGCGCCGCGCCGCCGCCCTCGTCGACCTGCACCGGCATCAGCCGCGGCGCGAACTCCACGATGTGCGACGTGAGTCCGAGGCCCTTCAGCGCACCGGCCGCCTCCAGGCCGAGCAGACCGCCGCCGACCACCGCGCCCGTCTTCGCCCTGCTCCTCGCGTACTCCTCGATGGCGAGCAGGTCCTCGATGGTGCGGTAGACGAAACAGCCCTCGGCGTCCTTGTTCGGCACCGGCGGCACGAACGGGTACGAGCCGGTCGCCAGCACGAGGACGTCGTACCCGACGACCAGGCCCGAGCGGGCGGTCACCGTGCGCGCCGCGCGGTCCACGTGCTCGGCCGGATCACCGACGTGCAGCTCGATGCCGTGGTCCTCGATGAACGTGAGGTCCGTCAGCGACAGGTCCTCGGGCGTCCGCCCCGAGAAGTACGAGGTGAGCTGCACGCGGTCGTAGGCCGGACGCGGCTCCTCGCACAGCACGACCACGCGGTGCGTGGCGGTCAGGCCGCGCTCGGCGAGCGCCTCCAGGAAGCGCTGGCCGACCATGCCGTGGCCGACGAGCACGATGGTCGAGGTGTCCGTGGGCATCAGGAGCCTCCGTCGTTGGTGAGCAGGTGGAGCAGGGGCCCGCCGTCGGACGGGAGCGGCTCTGCTCCCTCCCAGGCGCGCGCAAGGGCGCCGACGGTGCCGAGTTCGCCGACCAGCACCCCGCCGACCAGGCGGTCGTCGCGGACCACGACCTTGCGGTACGTGCCGCGGGTGGCGTCGGCGAGCTGCACCACGTCGTCGCCCGGCAGCACCTCGGTCTCGCCGAACGCGGCCAGGTCGAAGGGGCTGTCCGGGCCGGTCAGGGTGAGCCGGGTGAGCGAGCGGGTGCCCGTGTAGCGGGCGGTGGTGTCCCCGGCGAGCAGGGCGGCGAGCGCGTCGGCCTGTTCCAGGGCCGGCGCGGCCAGCCCGTACACGGTGCCGGCGTGCTGGACGCAGTCGCCGATCGCGTGGACGTACGGGTCGGAGGTGCGCAGCTCGTCGTCGACGACGACGCCCTTGGCCACGTCCAGGCCGGCGGCCTGCGCGAGGGACACCCTCGGGTGCACCCCGCAGGCCAGCACCACCAGGTCCGCGTCCAGGGCGTAGCCGTCGGCCATCTCCACCGAGCGGACCGCGCCTCCGACACAGCGCACGTCACGGACACGGCACTCGGTGTGCACCTCCACGCCGAGCTCGGTCAGATGGCGCTTCACCAGCCCGGAGGCGGCCGGGTCGAGCTGGCGCTCCATCAGCCGCTCGGACTGCTGGGCGAGGACCACCTGCGCGCCGCGCACGGCCAGCGCGCGGGCCGCGGACACGCCGAGCAGCCCGCCGCCGATCACCACGGCCCGCACGCCCGGCCGCACCTCCGCCGACAGGCCCAGGCAGTCGTCCAGGGTGCGGAACGCGTGCACGCCCCGCGGCAGCTCGTGGTCCTCGGTGAACAGGCCGCGCAGCGGCGGCAGGACGGGGTTGGAGCCGGTGGCCAGCACCAGCCGCCCGTAGGGGATCTCCGTGCCGTCCGCGCGGACGACGGTCCGCCGGTCCCGGTCGATTCCGGTGACCCGGGCGCGGATCAGCTCCGCGGGGGCGGGCAGGGCGATCACCTCGGGCCGGTAGCGCCCGGCGAGCACCTCGGCGAGCAGCACCCGGTTGTACGGCGGATGCTCCTCCTCGCCGATCAGCGTCACGGGCGTGCCCAGCTCGCCGAGCCGCCGGGCGAGACGTACGCCCGCGAGGCCGGAGCCGATCACCACCACACGCTCGTTCGAGGTCATGTCCTGAGCGTGCGGGGCGGGTGTTACCCGGTGGCATCCCTTCTGTTTCCCGCGCGGAACGCTGCCCTCAGCGGTCCTGGGCGCGGGATGTGAGGCTTCCGGAGGCCGTCGAGGGGGCGGGTGTGAGGAGGCCAACCTCAACAAACGCTCATCTTGATGGACGCAGCATCTATCCGCTTCATAGGGTCGCGGCCATGCCCGACATATCGCTGACCACGGTCGTCCTGCTCTGCGTGGCCGCGCTCGCCGCCGGCTGGATCGACGCCGTGGTCGGCGGCGGAGGGCTGCTGCTCCTGCCCGCCCTGCTGCTCGGCCTGCCCGCCGGCACCCCCGCCGCGCACGCGCTCGGCACCAACAAGGCGGTCGCGATCGTAGGCACCACCGGCGCGGCCGTGACGTATGTCCGCAAGGCGCCGGTGGACGTGCGGACGGCGGTGCGGATCGGGCTCGCCGCCCTCGCCGGGTCGTCGGGCGGGGCGTTCCTCGCGGCCGGGATGAGCACGGAGGTGCTCAAGCCGGTGATCATGGTGGTGCTGCTCGCGGTGGCCGCCTTCGTCATCCTGAAGCCCGCCTTCGGCACCGCGCCCGCGCCCGGCCCGGCGACCCGCCGGCAGATCCTCGCCGCGATCGGCCTGGCCGGCCTGGGCATCGGCTTCTACGACGGCCTGATCGGCCCCGGCACCGGCACGTTCCTCGTCCTGGCGCTCACCGCCCTGCTCCACCTCGACCTGGTCACCGCCTCCGCCACCGCGAAGATCGTCAACTGCTGCACCAACGCGGGCGCGCTGGTCACCTTCGCCTGGCAGGGCGCGGTGCTGTGGCAACTGGCGGCGCTGATGGCGGTCTTCAACCTCGCGGGCGGCACCCTGGGCGCCCGCACCGCCCTGAAGCGCGGCAGCGGCTTCGTCCGCGTGGTCCTGCTGACGGTGGTGTTCGCGCTGGTGGCGAACATGGCGTACGAGCAGTGGCTGGCGTAGGCCTGGGCACGGGGGTGTCCGGTGGGGATACTGGGCCGGACCCATGATCACCTCACGAGAGGCACGGCCATCGCCAGACCCACGGTCGCCGCACCGTTGAGAGCCGCTCTCGCCGCCGCAGCCGTCTGCGCGGCCGCCACCGCCTGCGGCACAACGCCCGAGCCCGATGCGAAGGCGGCGATCTCCCCGCCCGCGACGGACACCGCCGCCCCTCCCGTCACCGCCGTGATGCCCGACGTCACCGGCGGCAACGCGCTCCGCGCCCAGGAGCAGATGGACGGCACCCAGGTCCGCTTCGAGGACGCCACGGGCAAGGACCGCGAGGTGGTGGACCCGCAGGCCTGGCGCATCTGCGACAGCAGGCCGGGCGCGAACCAGCAGATCACGTCGTATCCGGTGGTCCTCCTGGTGGTCCCGGCGACCGAGTCCTGCCCGGCCCAGGCGTCGGGCTGAGACGCGAGGGCAGGGACGCCGGGCCGGAAAACGGGACCGTCGGCGAAGCCCGTCGCCGGTGGGTCCCGGCCCGGCCGGCGCGCGGAGGCCGGAGCGGTCGGGCAGGGCGGGGGCCGAGTCGCCGGGCCGGTGGACCTGAGCCTGCGGGAACGGCGCGCCGCCCAGGCGCCGGAAACGCCGCGGCTCCAGGCCCGCGGGGTGCCCGAGCTGCCGGAGGGGCCGGGGTCACGGACCACCGGACTCCGGGGGTGTCCGGAGCGTGCCACCAGGGCGTGGCGCCGTCGGGGCGTCAGACTCCGAAAGCGCCTGAGCCGTCGGGGCGGTGGGCTCGGGCGTACCGGGGTGCCCGGGCGCCCGTCGGCAATGACTCCCGGAGGGGTCAGCGGGTGCCCGTCAGGTGGGCGTACACCACCACGTTGCCCTGGTAGCCCGTCGTGGGGGAGTAGCCACCGCCGCAGGTGATCACCCGGAGTTCCGGGCGGGACGCCGCGCCGTAGACCTTCTCGTCGGGGAAGTCGCGGGCGTCGTACGCCTCGACGGCGTCCACCGTGAACACGGCGACCGTGCCGTCGCGCCGGTCGGTCTCGATCGTGCTCCCCTTGCGCAGGGCGCCGAGGGAGTAGAAGACGGCCGGGCCGTCGGCGTTGTCGACGTGGCCCGCGACGATCGCGGTGCCCCGCTCGCCGGGGGTGGTGCCCGCCTCGTACCAGCCGGCCAGGTCCGGACGGTCGGCCGGCGGCACGTCCAGGGAGCCGGCCGGGGTCAGCCCCAGTCCGGTCAGCGGCGCGTCCACGCCGATCGCGGGGATCCGCACCCGGTCGGGCGGCGACGGCGGCAGCGCGGGCGCCGCACCGCGCCGGGCCGTGCGCGTCGAGCTCGGAGTGCGCCTGCGCGGCGGACGGCTGCGGCGGGGCGTCGCCCCTGCCGTCCCGCAGCAGCACGGCCCCCGCGCACAGGGCGCACACCGTGACGGCGGCTATCGCTGCGTTGCCCGGACTCCCGGTCCGGCGGATCCTGCGGCGCATGGGCTGACCTCACCTCGGGTGGGCCCCGTGCCCCCCTCCGGGCCGCGAGGGGCGTCGGACCCGGAGGGGGAGGGGATTGCGGTACCAGCGGGACGGGCAGCGGAGGATGCCCGTCAGATCCCGTCGCCTCTCGCCCGGCGATGCAGGAGCCAGGTACCGCCCGCGGCGGCGACGGCGAGGGCCGTCACGCCTGCCGCGGTCTGCACGGGGTCGGTGCCCAGCGCGCCACCGACCCCCGTCTTCACGCTTCCTCGCGGAACCACCAGTTCCGCGTCGGGCGTCAGCGTCACCACGAGGTCCCCGGCCACCCGGCGCCCGCTCCCGGCGCACGCGACGACGATCTCGTACGTCCCCGGCTGCGCGCCCGGCGGCACCTGGAACTGCCCGATCGCCTCCCCCTCGTGCGTGCTCGGCGTCAGCGTGAACCGGCCCGCGCCCACGGCGGAGGCGTCGCCCGCCGCCGTGCCCTCCTCGCCGCACGCCGCGGTGTTCGCCGAGACCTGCGCGCCCGGGGCGACGGACGACGGGTACATCCGCAGACCGGAGGTCGACGGGCCGGGGGCCTCCCCGGCGTACGCGGGGGAGGCGAGAAGCCCCGCGGTGGCCACGGCGAGTGCGGCGCCGGTCGTGCCGGTCAGCAGCCGGGCGGTACGTCGCATCGATGCTCCCTCGAGCTCACGGAGGCGACCCGGCCCGCGGCACCCCCATGTGCCGCCGTCGACCGCGTCCCTGCTCCTCCGAGGTAAGTGCCCCCGCGCCCGCACCGCTCCCTGAGGGGGCGTCAGGGCGGCGGCTGAACGGGTGTCAGGGGAGCCGGGGTGCTTCCGAGCGGGGGTTCCTTTCCGCAGGTCAGGAGCGCGACGGCGGGCGCAGGGGTGGTGTGCGGGCGGATTGGGCCGGGCGGGGCGGCGAAGGGCTGACCGGGCGAGGGCCCACAGGGGTGCCGGCTCCCGGGGGGCGGGGCACCGCGCGCCGCCTCACCGCACTCCCCGCCAGTCCCCGCCCTCCACCCGCGTCCCCCGCGCCCGCAGCCGCGCCGTGACCGCCGGGGCGGCGACGTACACCCACGCGCGGACCGCCGTGCCGTCGGCCTCCCGCACCACCGGCCGCTCCACCCGGTCGTACAGGTTCCGGGGGTCGCCCGGCACGTACTCCTCCAGGCGGTCCAGCAGCGCCAGCAGCTCCGCGTACGCCTCCGGCCGAGCGGTGACCAGCTCGCCCCGCACCTCGCCCTCCGGGGCCTCGACGGCGTACGGGTAGCCGGGCCCCTCGTACAGCACCGCGCCCCGCAGCAGGGCCGATTCCTCACGCGCCGTGCGGCCGCGCAGGAAGCGGTCGTGGTTGATCTCGCCGGGGCGGAGGGTGCCGTAGACGAAGAAGGGGAGGTTCACTCGCTTCACCTGCGCGGACGGTCGGCGGAGCCCCTCTGCACGGAAGTGCCACCGGAGCCTTGCGGGAACGATTCTCTCCCCTCACACACCCCCACATTCGCGCTATGGACATGACAGTCGGGGCGCCACTTGAATCGCGGGCACCACCCGCGCCGCCCCGCTCCCCACCCGTGCCGGGGCGCCCGTTCCAGGAGACCGCTTGAGCCCGATACGGCATGCCCGACGTTCCCGTCTCGCCGCCGCGGGAGCCGCCGTCACCGGCGCCGCCCTGCTGGCCGCCGCCCTCACCCCCGCCACCGCCGGCGCGGCCGACCGCCCCACCCGCGCCGCCGCGATCGACGCCGCCGCCTCCGTCCTGGCCGAGCAGGCCGACGCCCTCGGCCTCACCGCCGCCCAGAGGACGAAGGTCCGCGACGTCGTCGTCGACGCGGACGGCAGCCGCCATGTCCGCTACGACCGCACCTACCGCGGACTCCCCGTGCTGGGCGGCGACTTCGTGCTGCACCTCGCCCCCGACGGCTCCTACCGCGACGTCACCCGCGCCACCCGCGCCGCGATCGACCTGCCCACCGTCTCCCCGCGCCTCGCCGCGCCCCGCGCCGCCGACCTCGCCGCGAACCTGCTGCGCGCCGCGCACCTCGGCGAGACCCTGAACCGGCTCACCGCCCGTCCCCAGCTGGTGGTCGACGCCCTGCACGGCGCCCCCCGCCTCGCCTGGCGCACCGACGCCGCCGCCCAGGACTCGGCCGGCAACCCGGTCGCCCGCACCGTCCTCACCGACGCGCACACCGGCGCCCGCATCGACGCCTGGGACCGCCTGGAGAGCGCCACCGGCGACGGCAAGTCCCTGTACGGCGGCACGGTCCCGCTGGAGACCACGCAGACCGCGTCCGGCTACGAGCTGAAGGACCCCACCCGCGGCGGCACCTACACCGGCGACGCGGCCAACGGCACCGACCTGTGCGTCCTCGTCGTCTGCGTGATCCGCGCCCCCGCCCCCGTCGTCACCGACGCCGACAACCACTGGGGCACCGGCACCACCGCCGACCGCGCCACGGTCGCCGTGGACGCCCAGTACGGCACCGACGTCACCTGGGACTACTACGAGGACACGCACGGCCGCCGGGGCATAGCCGGCGACGGCAAGGGCTCGTACAACCGCGTCCACTACGGCAACGCCTACAACAACGCCTTCTGGGACGACCGCTGCTTCTGCATGACCTACGGCGACGGCGACGGCACCCAGATGGGTCCGCTGGTCTCCCTGGACGTCGCCGGGCACGAGATGACCCACGGCGTCACCTCGAAGACGGCCGGGCTGACCTACTCCGGCGAGTCCGGCGGACTGAACGAGGCCACCTCCGACATCTTCGGCACGCTGGTGGAGTTCCACGCGGCCAACGCGCAGGACCCGGGCGACTGGCTGATCGGCGAGGAGATCGTCCGCGACGGCTTCGGGAAGGACGCCCTGCGCTACATGGACCGTCCCTCCAAGGACGGCAAGTCGGCGGACTGCTGGGACGCCTCGGTCAAGGACCTCGACGTCCACTACTCCTCCGGCGTCGCCAACCACTTCGCCTACCTGCTCGCCGAGGGCAGCGGCGCGAAGACCGTGGGCGGCGTCGCCCACAACTCCCCGACCTGCGACGGCTCCACGGTCACCGGCATCGGCCGCGCCAAGCTCGGCAAGATCTGGTACCGCGCGCTGACGGTCCACATGACCTCGTCGACCGACTACGCCGGCGCCCGCACCGCCACCCTGAAGGCGGCGGCGGACCTCTACGGCGAGGGCGGTGCCGAGTACAAGGCGGTCGCGGCCGCCTGGAGCGCGGTGGGCGTGGGCTGACCCGCCCCCTGTTCCGGAGGCGGTGCGCTCAGGGGCGAACCGCCTCCAGGCGTACCGCGCACGCCTTGAACTCCGGCATCCGGGACGTCGGGTCCAGGGCGGGGTTGGTGAGGGTGTTGGCGCGGCCCTCACCGGCCCAGTGGAACGGCATGAACACCGTGTCCGCCCGGATCGACGTGGTGATCCGGGCCGGGGCCACCGCCCTTCCGCGTCGCGACACGACGGCCACCGGCTCGCCCTCGGCGGCGCCGATCCGCTGCGCGAGCCGCGGGTGCAGCTCCACGAACGGGCCGGGCGCGGCGGAGTTCAGCTCCTCCACGCGCCGCGTCTGCGCGCCGGACTGGTACTGCGCCACGACCCGCCCGGTGGTGAGCAGCACCGGGTACTCCTCGTCGGGCTCCTCCGCGACCGCCCGGTGCGACACCGGCACGAACCGCGCCCGGCCGTCCTCGGTGGCGAACCGGTCGAGGAAGAGGCGGGGGGTGCCGGGGTGGACGGTCTCCTCGGCAGTCTCCCGTTGGTCGGGGCAGGGCCAGAACACCCCGTTCTCCTCGACGAGCCGCCGGTACGTGATCCCCGAGTAGTCCGCAGGGCCGCCCTCGCTCGCCCGGCGCAGCTCCTCGAAGACCTCCTCGGGGTCGGTCGGGAAGCGCTTTTCGGGGCTGCCCTCGCCGCCCAGCCGCGCCGCCAGCCCGTGCAGCACCTCCAGGTCGCTGCGCACGCCCGGCGGAGGGGGGATCGCCCGGCGGCGCAGCAGCACCCTGCCCTCCAGGTTGGTGGTGGTGCCCGTCTCCTCCGCCCACTGCGTCACCGGCAGGACCACGTCGGCGAGTTCGGCCGTCTCCGACAGCACCACGTCGCACACCGCGAGGAAGTCCAGCGAGCGGATGCGCTCCTCGACGTGCGCGGCGCGCGGCGCCGACACCACCGGGTTGGAGCCCATCAGCAGCAGCGCGCGGATGTCCCTGCCCAGCGCGTCCAGCAGCTCGTAGGCGCTGCGGCCCGGTCCCGGCAGGCTGTCCGGGCCGACGCCCCACACCTGCGCGACGTGCGCCCGCGCGGCCGGGTCGGTCAGCTTGCGGTAGCCCGGCAACTGATCGGCCTTCTGGCCGTGTTCGCGCCCGCCCTGACCGTTGCCCTGGCCGGTCAGACAGCCGTACCCGGACAGCGGGCGGCCGGGCCGGCCCGTCGCCAGGGCCAGGTTGATCCAGGCGCTCACCGTGTCGGTGCCCTTGGCCTGCTGCTCCGGGCCGCGCGCCGTGAGCACCATCGCGTTCTCCGGCTCGCAGAACAGCCGTGCAGCCTCGCGCAGTCGCGGCACGGAGACGCCGGTGATGCGCTCCACGTACTCCGGCCAGTGCGCCATCGCCGCGGCCCGGGTGTCCTCCCAGCCGGTCGTGCGCTCCCGGATGTACTCCTCGTCGGTGCGCCCCTCGGCGACGACCAGGTGCAGCAGGCCCAGGGCCAGCGCGAGGTCGGTGCCGGGGCGCGGCGCCAGGTGCAGGTCGGCCTGCTCGGCGGTGCGGGTGCGGCGCGGGTCGACGACGATCAGGGTGCCGCCGTTCTCCTTCAGCTCGGTGAAGTAGCGCAGCGCCGGCGGCATGGTCTCGGCCGGGTTGGAGCCTACGAGGATCACACAGCCGGTCCTCGGGATGTCCTCCAGCGGGAACGGCAGCCCGCGGTCGAGGCCGAACGCCCTGCCTCCCGCGGCGGCGGCCGACGACATGCAGAAGCGGCCGTTGTAGTCGATCTGCGAGGTCCCCAGCACCACCCGGGCGAACTTCCCCAGCGAGTACGCCTTCTCGTTCGTCAGCCCGCCTCCGCCGAACACCCCGACCGCGTCGGCGCCGTGCTCCGCGCGGGCGCCGCCGATCCCCTCGGCGATCCGGTCCAGCGCCTCCTCCCAGGACGCCGGCTCCAGCGTGCCCGCCGCCGACCTGACCAACGGCGAGGTCAGCCGCACGGCCGACGACAGCACGGCCGGCGAGGTCCGCCCCTTCCCGCACAGCGCCCCCCGGTTCACCGGGAAGTCCGCGCGCTCGCTCACCTCGACGCTCCGCCCGTCGGCGGCCGGCGTCAGGTTCATGCCGCACTGCAGCGCGCAGTAGGGGCAGTGCGTGGACGTCAGGGTGTTTCGCATACGGCCAGGCTGCGCTGCCGGTGTTACGCACCACGCCGACCGCTGTTACACCCCGGACACGGTGCCCTCTCTGCCGCCGGACGACCCCGGTGAGGCACCGCCGCGCCTGCCTCAGATGCCGACGAGCCGGACACGGTCCCTGCACAGCCGCGCCATGTCGTCGATGTCGGAGGTCAGTATGACCACGGGGCCCGGCTGGCGCAGCGCCATCTCGGCCACCGTCGCGTCGATCGCGTACTTGTGCCCGTGCAGGCCGGCCGCTTTGAGCAGCTCCGCAGCCGCTCTCGCTGCCTGCTCGGTCACCGGCTCGACCCTGACGCGGGACAGCGCCCACCGCATCCGGGCGGTGTTCACCCGTGCGTGACTCACCTCGACGATGGTGTTGGCTCCTACGACGAAGTCGGCTCCCGCCGAGTGGAACACCTGGAACATCGCGGCGATCTTGCGGTCCTGCGCGATCCAGGCGGAGAGCCCTTCGGCGTCCAGGACGACCGTCTCGACGTGCCCGCTCACGCCGCGCTCGCCGAGCCGCCGGCCTCGGTGTCGTCGAAGATCCGGGAGCGGGCCTCTGCCAGTTCCTCCTCGGTGAAGGCGCCGTACTCCTCCTGATGACGCAGGAGATCCGCCCCGAGCAACTGGTACCGCAGCTGACGAGCCACGGCTTCGGCGACATAGCCGGAGACGTTGTCGGTGAGCTTCTTCAGCTCGGCGACCTGCTCCGTCGGGAGGGTCACCGTGATGCGCGTCGTATCCGCCATGGGTAAAAGCATACTCCGGTATGCGCGCGGGAGCTGTCAGTCCGGCGTGCCGGAACGCGCGGCGTCCGCCAGCGCCCTCCGCACCCCCGGCTCCTGGGGCCCCAGGAAGTGGGGGTCCGGCCGGAACACCGCGTCCAGGGCCGCCTTGCCCGCCGCCAGGACCTCGCGGGCGCCGCCGTAGTACCAGGTGACGTCGTGGCGGTCGTCCACGCCGACGCCGTACGACGTGACGCCGGCCGCCTCGCACAGGGCCACCGCGCGGCGGATGTGGAAGCCCTGGCTGATCAGGACCGCCCGGTCCACCCCGAAGATCTTCCGGGCGCGCACGCAGGAGTCCCACGTGTCGAAGCCCGCGTAGTCGCTCACGATCCGCGTGGCCGGCACCCCGTGGCGGGTCAGGTAGGCGCGCATCGCGTCCGGCTCGTCGTAGTCCTTCCGGCTGTTGTCGCCGGTGACCAGCACCACCTGGATCCGCCCCGCGCGGTACAGCTCCGCCGCCGCGTCCAGCCGGTGCGCCAGGTACGGCGACGGCTCCCCGTCCCACAGGCCCGCGCCGAACACCACGGCCACCTCGGTGCGCGGCACGTCGGCGACGGTGCGCAGCCGGTCGCCGGTGCTCAGCCGCAGCCAGGTCGCCGGCAGCAGCGCCAGCACGCACACCGCCGCCAGGGCCTGCACCAGCCGCCGCTGTCCCGCACGGGTGCGGGGCAGCCGCGGACGGCGGACGGTGATACGGCGCATGGGACGGCCTCCCCCGGGTCGGTCCATGACTCGGTAGACGTGCGGCAGGCACCTCCGGTTCGCCTTCTGTGACCGGTGTCACCGGCGGCCGTCGCCTCACACCGCCCCTCGCCCCCGCGTGAACACCCCGCAAACACCCGTGACCCCGGCGCAACGGCGGGGCAACCTCGTCCGGTCACGCTCGCTGCATGACGGCGTACCCGATGCACCCCGGCGCCCGGTCCCGCCCGGCCGCCCCGCCCCCCGCCCTCGTCGTGGCGGCCCACGGCAGCCGCGACCCGCGCGCCCTGGCCACCGCGCTGCGGCTGCTGGAGCGGGTCCGCGTGCTGCGGCCCGGTCTGCCCGTGCACCTGGGCCACATCGAGCTGAACGCCCCGCTGCTCCCCGGCACCCTCGACGAGCTGGCCGCGTCCGGCGCCGGCTCCGCCGTACTGGTGCCGCTGCTGTTCGGCCGCGGCCACCACGTCACCCGGGACATCCCCGACGCCGCCGCCGCGGCGCCCCTGCCGACCCGCGTCGCCGACCCCCTCGGCGCCCACCCCCTGCTCGTCGACGCCCTGCACGCCCGGCTCACCGAGGCCGGCTGGCAGCCGCCCCAGGACGCCGAGGAGCGCCGCCGCAGCGCCGTGGTGCTGGCCGCCGCCGGGTCCCGCGCGCCCGCGTCCCGCGCCGACACCGAGCGCATCGCCGCCTGCTCGCCGCCCGCATCGGCGTGCCCGTCGTAGCTCGACCTCCACGCCCGGGTCGCCGCGCCCACCGTCCCCGAGGCGGTCCGCGCCCTCGCCGCCCGCGGCCGTGCCCGGGTCGCCGTCGCCTCCTGCTTCACCGCGCCCGGCCGGTTCGCCGCCGAGTGCGCGGACGCGGCCCCCGGCACCGTCGCCGACCCGCTGGGCACCCACCCCGCGATGGCCCGCCTGCTCCTCCACCGCTACGACCAGGCACTGCGGACCGCCGCCCCGGTCACCGGGCCGGCCGCCCTCGCGACCGCCTGACACGGCCACCGGTGTCCGGGATGTCGCCGGCCGGGGCTACTGTCGGGTCATGGAAGGCATCACGTCCGGCACGACCGACCCGTCCGCGCACCACCTCCCGCCCGCCGGGTACGACCCGTCGGCCGTCGAGCGCTGGGCCGCCGAGCCCGACAAGCGCCCCGGCCGCACCGCCTTCCAGCGCGACCGGGCCCGCGTGCTGCACTCCGCCGCGCTGCGCCGCCTCGCCGGCAAGACGCAGGTCGTCACCCCCGGCGAGCAGAGCCAGGTGTGGGACGCCAGCCCCCGCACCCGCCTCACCCACTCCCTGGAGTGCGCCCAGGTCGGCCGGGAGCTGGGCGCCGCCCTCGGCTGCGACCCCGACCTGGTGGAGGCCGCCTGCCTCTCCCACGACCTCGGCCACCCGCCGTTCGGGCACAACGGCGAACAGGCGCTGAACGAGTTCGCCCGCGACTGCGGCGGCTTCGAGGGCAACGCCCAGTCGCTGCGGCTGCTCACCCGCATCGAGCCCAAGCGGTTCACCCCCGACGGCTCCGTCGGCCTCAACCTCACCCGGGCCACCCTCGACGCGGCCACCAAGTACCCCTGGCCGCGCGGCGCCCACCCCACCGACCCGGCCTCCGTGAAGTTCGGCGTCTACGACGACGACCGCCCGGTGTTCGAGTGGCTCCGCAAGGAGGCCCCCGGCACCCGCACCTGCTTCGAGGCGCAGGTCATGGACTGGGCGGACGACGTGGCGTACTCGGTCCACGACGTGGAGGACGGCCTGCACGCGGGCCACATCGACCCCAACTGCCTGCACGCCGACCCGGAGCGCGACGCCGTCTTCGCGGTCGCCGTCGGCCGGTACGTCCCGGCGGACACCGACCCCGCCGAACTGGCCGAGGCCCTCGACCGGCTGCTCGCCCAGGAGTGGTGGCCGCACGGCTACGACGGCACCGCCGTCGCCCAGGCCCGCCTCAAGGACGCCACCAGCCAGCTCATCGGCCGCTTCTGCCTGGCCGCCGAGGGCGCCACCCGGCAGGCCTGGGGCGGCGGCCGCCTCACCCGGTACGCGGCCGAGCTGGTCGTCCCCCGCTCCACCCGTATGGAGTGCGCGGTCCTCAAGGCCGTCGCCGACCGGTACGTCATGCAGCGCGCCGAGCAGGAACGGCTCCGCGCCGACCAGCGCGTCGTCGTGCTGGAGCTGGCTCAGGCGCTGACCGCCCGCGCGCCGGAGGGGCTGGACCCGCAGTTCCGCGCGCTGTTCGACCGGGCGCCGGACGACCGCGCCCGCAAGCGGGTGGTCGTGGACCAGATCGCCTCCCTGACGGACGCCTCGGCCCGCTCGCTGCACGCCCGGCTTACGGCCGGTACGTGAGGCAGACGTGAGAGAGGTGGCCTGATCGGGTCACTCCCCCTTCCCGCAGCCTTCCGCGTGCGGGAGGCTCGCTGGTGGCAACGCTCGAAGGAGGCATTCACGTGGTCGACGCGGATCAGACTTTCGTCATCGTGGGAGGCGGCCTGGCCGGCGCCAAGGCGGCCGAGACGCTGAGAGCGGAGGGCTTCACCGGCCGCGTGATACTGATCTGCGACGAACGCGACCACCCCTACGAGCGCCCGCCGCTCTCCAAGGGCTACCTCCTCGGCTCGGCGGAGCGCGACAGCGTCTTCGTGCACGAGCCCGCCTGGTACGCGCAGCACGACGTCGAACTGCACCTCGGCGCGACCGCAGCCTCGCTCGACCGCGCCGCGAAGACCGTCCGCTTCGGCGAGGACGGCACCACCGTCCGCTACGACAAGCTGCTGCTCGCCACCGGCGCGGAGCCCCGCCGCCTCGACATCCCCGGCACCGACCTCGTCGGCGTCCACCACCTGCGCCGCCTCGCCCACTCCGAGCGCCTCAAGGGCGTCCTCGCCTCCCTCGGCCGGGACAACGGTCACCTGGTGATCGCCGGCGCGGGCTGGATCGGCCTGGAGACCGCGGCGGCCGCCCGGCACTACGGCGCCGAGGTCACCGTCGTCCACCGGGGGCCGACCCCGCTGCACTCGGTGCTCGGCCCCGAACTCGGGGCGCTCTTCGCCGAGCTGCACAGCGAGCACGGCGTGCGGTTCCACTTCGGCGCCTCGCTCACCGAGATCACCGGCCAGGACGGCATGGTCCTCGCCGCCCGCACCGACGACGGCGAGGAGCACCCGGCGCACGCCGTGCTCGCAGCGATCGGCGCGGCCCCGCGGACCGCCCTCGCGGAGGCGGCGGGCCTGGAGCTGGCCGACCCCGCCTCCGGCGGGGGCGTCCTCGTCGACGAGCGGCTGCGGACGTCCGACCCGGACATCTACGCGGCGGGGGACGTCGCGTCCTTCCCGCACGGGCTGTTCGGGACGCGGCTGCGGGTGGAGCACTGGGCGAACGCGCTGAACGGGGGACCGGCGGCGGCGCGGTCCATGCTGGGGCGGGACGAGATCTACGACCGGGTCCCGTACTTCTTCACCGACCAGTACGACCTGGGCATGGAGTACTCGGGGTGGGCGCCGCCCGGGTCCTACGACCAGGTGGTCGTCCGGGGCGATGCGGGGAAGCGGGAGTTCATCGCGTTCTGGGTGCGGGAGGGGCGTGTTCTGGCGGGGATGAACGTGAATGTGTGGGACGTCACGGACCCGATCCAGGCGCTGATCCGGGCCCGGCGGGCGGTGGACACGGAGGCGTTGGCGGATCCGCATGTCCCGTTGGAGAGCCTGGTCGCCTAGGAGGACACCACGACCGGTGGGTTCGCCGGCGGCTGGTGCAGCCCGCTTTCCCTTTCGGGCAGGCGAATCGGGCCGGAACGGCCTGGAGCCGGCGGGGCGGGGCGGCCGATGATCGGAGCATGCGTCGACAGGAGCAGCAGGACACCGCCGCTCGTCCCGCCCGCACCGCGCCCGCTGTCGCGCGCCCGACCGGCACCGCAGGGCCGGCGGGATCCGGCGGCCCTGCGGCCGCGACGGGCCGCGACGGGGCTGCCGGCCCTGCAACGCGCCGCGGGCAACGCCGCCGTCGTCCGGGCGCTGGAACGGCAGCGGGCCGCAGGACCCCACCCGCACCGCCCTTCCGGCGGCCACGGCGACCAGGCCTCCGTGCAGCGCCACGCCCACGGGCCCTCCTGCGGCCACGACGAGGCCGCGCCGGTGCAGCGTTCCTCCGTGCCGGACGTGCTGGGGACCGCCGGACAGCCGCTGGACGGAGCGGTCCGCGCGGAGATGGAGGCGCGGCTGGGCGCCGACTTCTCCGACGTACGGCTGCACACCGGACCCGCCGCCCAGCGCTCGGCGGCCGAGATCGGGGCCCGCGCCTACACCTCCGGCAACCATGTCGTCATCGGCGCCGGCGGTGCGGACCGGCACACCCTGGCCCACGAGCTGACGCACGTCGTCCAGCAGCGTCAGGGGCCGGTCGAGGGCACCGACAACGGCGCGGGGCTCAGCGTCTCGGACCCCTCCGACCGCTTCGAACGCGCGGCGGAGGAGAACGCCCGCCGCGCCCTGGCCGGGCCCGTGCCCACCGGGGCCCCGCCCGTGCAGCGGACGGCCGCCGCTCCCGCCCGCGGCGGCGGGGGGATCGCCGTGCAGCGCCTCGGCGGCGGCGAGGCGCCCTTCGACCACGCCCAGTACTACGCGAGGACCGGCTGGCAGCAGGCGGCCGAGGAGTTCGAGAAGCGGCTCGGCGCCTACTGCTTCGGACACCCGAAGGCGCTCGCCGCGGCGCGCGCGGCCGTGAACCGGCTCAAGCAGCTGCTCATCGCCTACGCCCGCACGGAGCACAAGGACCCGGCGCTCGCCAACAAGGCGTTCTTCAAGAACGACAGAACGAGCGCCGGCCAGGTCGGCGAGGGCATGGCCACCGAACAGATCAAGGAGTTCTTCTCCCGGGACGGCAACGTCCGCGAACTGGTCACGGCCCTCTACAACGCCGCCTACTACAACAAGGGCACGGAACTCTCCCTCAAGCGCGTCCTCGAAGGCGTCCTCGGGCCCAAGCCGCAGCTCGCCTCGACCCTCGGCATGAACGAGGAGGAGCTGAAGAAGCACTCCGCGTTCCTCAACAGCTGGTCCAGGCTGCCCATGTGGGCCGCGGCCAACCTCGTGGGCAAGGGCTACAACTACGAGAAGGACCCCTACGCGCTGGGCAACCTGCTGTGGCAGTCGAACCCGGAGAGCTTCGCCGGCGACACCCGAGAAATGATCAACAGCCAGGGGCCGCGCACGCCCCGGAGCGAGGCGGACAAGGAGGCCCACCGCAAGACCCCCCGCGACTACGCGGACCGCGGCGCCCCGCTCAGCGCGCGCGAACTGGCCTTCGCCGGCAAGCCCGGCCCTGACGACAAGCTGCCCTGGGACGAGGGCGCCGCCTACTGGGAGATCCGGCAGAACGAGTCCTGGCCGCGGCAGAACGCCGCGCGCGGCATCCCGACCGTCGCCGGCATGTCCGGGACCACCACGCGGATGCTCAAGACCTTCCAGTGGATCAACGTGCCCGGGGCGGACGTCTTCGACTTCCGGATGGCCGTGATGGGCTGGATGCTGCCGTCCTGGGACCACTCGCTCTACGAGATCCTGCGCGGCTCCTGGGCGGCCGGGGTCAAGGGACCGGGCGAGTCCGCGGCCCGGGCGGGCAAGGGGGCGGCGCTGATGTACCAGAACATCGCGCCCTTCACGGAGGAGGAGCTGCGGCAGCACGTCTGCGTCGACGGACAGTTCCCGCACGAGCTGATGTACCTCGCCGAGGCGAACAAGCCGCGGACGGAGGATCCCGCGACGAGCGGGTTCATGGAACCCGGACAGACGGCTGCTGCCGAAGCGCGGGACCAGTACGACGCGTACGTGGCGGGCGCCCCGGCACACGCGGCCGTCGCGAGGACCTTCAAGCCCGCCCACGCGACCGCGCTGCGGACGTACACCGGCGGCGGGCACGCGATGATCAACTCGGTGGTGCGCAGCCGGCTGCTGCCGGAGGGGTACGCCCCGCACGGAACCGCCGGCGTGGCCACGGCCGCCGCCGAGGCGGCCTCCCTGCGGCAGATCAAGGAACACCTCCGGTGGGCCGCCCGGACCCCCGGCACGGAGAAGGTGGCCACCCTGAACGAGGACCCGGTGATCCGGCGGCTGCTCCCGCAGGCCCGGGGCACGGACCCGGTGGCCAGGAAGACGGCGACGGACGTCATCGACGCGCGGATCGAGGTCCTCGCCCCCGTGCTCTTCGAGGAACTCAAGATGCACGCCGACATGACGATGGAGGCGTTGAACCGGCTGCCTCCCGTCACCGGCACCGTCTTCCGCGGCGACTGGAACCTCGGCGGGGAGAGCTCGGTCTTCCAGATCGGCAAGCAGGCCGCGCTGAACTACCGGCCGGGCTCCGTCTTCACCAGCTCCTTCGACAGCACCAGCAGGAGACAGGACGTGGCCATGGACTTCATGCGCGGCCAGCGGGTCTCCGGCACCGTGACGCACCGCATCCTCCTGGAGCTGAACCTCACCGGGAAGTACGGCCGTGACATCGACGACTTCCACGAGTACCAGGGCACCGAGGCGGAGGTCCTGCTCATGCCGGGCGCGAACTTCGAGGTCACCAGGAGCGAGTGGGAGCAGGACCCGCGCCACAAGTCGGCCGACGGCGGAAGCGACTGGTACGAGCACGTCTGGGCGACGGAGGTGTGAGGTCACGCACGCCCCGGGGATGTCATGGCGCACCCGTAGAATCGACGCGTGGCAGGACGGATCAACGACGAGGACGTGAAGGCGGTTCGGGACGCGGTCCCGATCGACGCCGTGGTGTCCGAGTACCTCCAGCTGCGGAACGCGGGCGGCGGCAACCTCAAGGGCCTCTGTCCGTTCCACGACGAGAAGTCGCCGTCCTTCCAGGTCAGCCCGAGCAAGGGACTCTTCCACTGCTTCGGCTGCCAGGAGGGCGGCGACACCATCACGTTCGTGATGAAGATCGACCACCTCACCTTCTCGGAGGCGGTCGAGCGGCTGGCCGGACAGGCCGGCATCACCCTCCGTTACGAGGAGGGCGGGTACAACCCGTCCCACCAGCGCGGTGAGCGCATCCGGCTGGTCGAGGCGCACAAGCTGGCCGCCGAGTGGTACGCGGAGCAGCTCGCGACCGGCCCCGAGGCGGAGACCGGCCGGGTCTTCCTCGCCGAGCGCGGCTTCGACCAGGCCGCCGCCGTGCACTTCGGCGTCGGCTACAGCCCCCAGGGCTGGGACCACCTCACGCGCTTCCTGCGCGGCAAGGGGTTCAGCGACAAGGAGCTGGTGCTCTCCGGGCTCGCCCAGGAGGGCCGCCGCGGACCGATCGACCGGTTCCGGGGCCGGCTGATGTGGCCCATCCGCGACATCGGCGGGGACGTCGTCGGCTTCGGCGCCCGCAAGCTGTACGAGGCGGACAACGGCCCGAAGTACCTCAACACGCCCGACACGGCGATCTACAAGAAGTCGCAGGTCCTCTACGGCATCGACCTGGCGAAGAAGGACATCGCGAAGTCCTCCCGCGCGGTCGTCGTCGAGGGCTACACCGACGTCATGGCCTGCCACCTGGCGGGCGTGACGACCGCCATCGCCACCTGTGGCACCGCGTTCGGCACCGACCACATCAAGATCCTGCGGCGTCTGCTGATGGACAACGGCTCGGCGCGGGTGATCTTCACCTTCGACGGCGACGCGGCCGGGCAGAAGGCGGCCCTGCGCGCCTTCGAGGACGACCAGAAGTTCGCCGCCGAGACCTACATCGCCATCGCGCCCGACGGCATGGACCCCTGTGACCTGCGGCTCGCGAAGGGCGACGAGGCGGTCGCCGACCTGGTCGAGCCGCGCACCCCGCTGTTCGAGTTCGCGCTCCGCCAGATCGTCAGCCGCTACGACCTGGACACCCCGGCGGGGCGCGCCGCCGCCCTGGACGAGGCCGCGCCGGTCGTCGCCCGGATCAAGAACAGCGGCGCGCAGCACGAGGTCGCCGTCCAGCTCGCCGGGATGCTCGGCATCCTCGACACGCAGTTCGTGGTCAAGCGGGTCGCGCAGCTCGCCCGCTGGGCCCGCGACCGCGGCGGCAAGGGCCCGGCCCCGGAGCGCGGCCGTCCCGGAGGCGGCGGCGCCCAGCAGTACGCGGCGGCCCCGGCCGCCCCGCGCGGCCCCGCCCTGAACCTCCGCAACCCGGTCTTCGCCACCGAGCGCGAGCTGCTCAAGCTGGCCCTCCAGCGCCCGGAGCTGGTCTCGCCCGCCTTCGACGCGTACGGCGTCGACGAGTTCACCGCCCCGCCCTACGCGGCCGTACGCCAGGCGATCCTGGACGCGGGCGGCGCCGAGTACGGCGTCCAGGACCCGCAGGAGTACCTGATCCGCGTCCGCGACGCCGCCCCCGACGACACCGTCCGCGCCATGGTCACGGAGCTGGCGGTGGAGGCGATCATGCTGCACCGGGGCGTCAAGGACGCCGACGAGACCTACGCGGGCGCCCAGCTCGTCACGGTCCGCCGCCGCGCCGTCGAACGCCGCATCCGCGACATCACCAGCCGCCTCACCCGCCTCGGCAACCACGGCGACCCGAGCGAACTGGCCGCCGTCCAGAACGAACTCTGGGTCCTCCAGCAGTACGACCAGGCCCTCCGCGAACACGGCGCGGCAGCGCTCTAGACAGGCCGTCTCCTGCGCACACCTCCCGCTCCGAGGGACGTTGGCCCCTGCGGATGACCGCGCGGTGACCGGACGGATGCAAAAAGTCATCGCACGCCCCTCGTGGGGACGATGTGTCGTACCCCACACTGGGGGGCGGTGCCTGAGTCCTCGGAGCGCGGCCGGCCCGTCGGTGACGGGTCGCACACCCCCGCGGTTCCGCTCATCGCGTACGGGACGGACAGCGGCAAGGCCGTCGACTCCGCCCCTGAAGTACCGCTGCCCCACCCCCAGGCAGCGATCATCCTGGAGGTCGCCCCCGTGCAGACCCAGACCCTCACCCAGACCGACAGCGACGTCGTCGGCGCAGCGCCGGACGCGGATCTGCTGGTGGCGATGCCCGCGCAGAGCCGCGGCGGGCAGCGTCCCGGGACCGGAACCGAGGACCCCGTCGAGGCCGGGCCGCCGGACGTCGTGGAGCCGTCCGAGCCGCCCGTCGACCCGAGGGTGCGGCCCGAGACCGGCGGTCCCTCCTCCGACCTGTTCCGCCAGTACCTGCGGGAGATCGGCCGCATCCCGCTGCTCACCGCCGCCGAGGAGGTGGAGCTCGCCCGCCGGGTCGAGGCCGGGCTGTTCGCCGAGGAGAAGCTGCGCCGCACCCCCGACCTGGACAGCCGGCTCGCGCACGACCTGGACCGGCTCGTCGTCATGGGCCGTATGGCCAAGCGCCGGCTGATCGAGGCGAACCTGCGGCTCGTGGTGTCCGTGGCCAAGCGGTATGTGGGCCGCGGGCTGACCATGCTCGACCTGGTGCAGGAGGGCAACCTCGGCCTGATCCGCGCCGTCGAGAAGTTCGACTACGCGCGCGGCTTCAAGTTCTCCACGTACGCGACCTGGTGGATCCGGCAGGCCATGTCCCGCGCCCTCGCCGACCAGGCCCGCACCATCCGCGTGCCCGTCCATGTCGTGGAGCTGATCAACCGGGTGGTGCGCGTGCAGCGGCGGATGCTCCAGGAGCGCGGCTACGAGCCGACGCCGCAGGAGGTCGCCGCCCATCTGGACCTGCCGCCCGAGCGGGTGGGCGAAGTGCTGCGGCTGGCCCAGGAGCCGGTGTCGCTGCACGCACCCGTGGGCGAGGAGGACGACGTCGCGCTCGGCGACCTCATCGAGGACGGGGACGCCGCCAGCCCCGTGGAGTCGGCGGCGTTCCTGCTGCTGCGCCAGCACCTGGACGCGGTGCTGTCCACGCTGGGGGAGCGCGAACGCAAGGTGGTGCAGCTGCGCTACGGCCTGGTCGACGGCCGCCCCCGCACCCTGGAGGAGATCGGCCGCCTCTTCGGCGTGACCCGTGAGCGGATACGGCAGATCGAGTCCAAGACCCTCAACAAGCTCCGCGACCACGCCTACGCCGACCAACTGCGGGGCTATCTCGACTAGGGCCTGTCCGGCGGGGTGCCGGAGGGGCCGGCGGCCGCCCCTCCGGCACCCCCACCTCAGTCCACCTCCGCCACCGCCTGCGCGAACTGCGCCTTGTACAGACGGGCGTACGCCCCGTCCGCCGCCAGCAGCTTGTCGTGCGCGCCCTGTTCGACGATCGCGCCGTTCTCCATCACGAGGATGGTGTCCGCGTCCCGGATCGTCGACAGCCGGTGCGCGATGACGAACGACGTACGGCCGTGCGCCAGCCGGGCCATCGCCTTCTGGATCAGCACCTCCGTCCGCGTGTCCACGGAGCTCGTCGCCTCGTCCAGCACCAGGATCACCGGGTCCGACAGGAACGCCCGCGCGATGGTGATCAGCTGCTTCTCGCCCGCGCTGACCCCGCTGCCCTCGTCGTCGATGACGGTGTCGTACCCGTCGGGCAGGGTGCGGATGAACCGGTCGGCGTGCGCGGCCCTGGCCGCCTCCTCGATCTCCTCCCGGGTGACCTCGCGCGAGGCGCCGTACGCGATGTTCTCCGCGATGGTGCCGCCGAACAGCCAGGTGTCCTGCAGCACCATGCCGATCCCGGCGCGCAGTTCGTCCCGCGTCATCCGCGCGATGTCCACCCCGTCCAGGGTGATCCGCCCGCCGGACACCTCGTAGAACCGCATCAGCAGGTTCACCAGCGTGGTCTTGCCGGCGCCGGTCGGGCCGACGATGGCGACCGTGCGGCCCGGTTCGACCGTCAGCGACAGATCCTCGATCAGCGGCTTCTCCGGGTCGTAGCGGAACGACACATGCTCCAGCTCCACCCGCCCGCGCAGCTCCTTCGGACGTTCGGCGGGCGACGGGTCGGCCTCCTGCTCCGCCGCGTCCAGCACCTCGAAGACCCGCTCGGCCGAGGCCACGCCCGACTGCACCAGGTTCGCCATCGACGCGATCTGCGTCAGCGGCATCGAGAACTGCCGCGAGTACTGGATGAACGCCTGCACGTCCCCGATGGACAGCGACCCGGACGCCACCCGCAGCCCGCCGACGACCGCGACCAGCACGTAGTTGAGATTCGACACGAACATCATCAGCGGCTGCATCACACCGCTGTTGAACTGCGCCCGGAACCCCGCCTCGTACAGCGCCTCGTTCTCCTCGGCGAACTTCCGCGCCGACTCCTCCTGCCGCCCGAACACCTTCACCAGGGCGTGCCCGGTGTACATCTCCTCGACGTGCGCGTTGAGCGTGCCCGTGGAGCGCCACTGCTGCACGAAGTGCGGCTGCGACCGCTTGCCGACCCGGGTGGCGACCACGAACGACAGCGGCACCGTCACCAGCGCGACGAGCGCCAGGATCCAGGAGACGTAGAACATCATCGCCAGCACGCCGATGACGGTGAGCAGCGAGTTGATCAGCTGCCCCATCGACTGCTGGAGCGTCTGCCCGATGTTGTCGATGTCGTTGGTGGCCCGGCTGAGCACCTCACCGCGCTGCCGCTTGTCGAAGTACGACAGCGGCAGCCGCGACAGCTTCGTCTGCACGTCCTCGCGCATCCGGAACATGGTGCGGTTCACGGCCCGGTTCACCAGCCGCGTCGCCACCGCCATCAGCAGGCCCGCCGCGCCGAACACCGCCAGCGCCAGCAGCAGCACGTGCCCCACGGCGGTGAAGTCGATGCCCTGACCCGGTGTGAAGTCCGTGGAGCGGAGCATGTCGGCGACCTGGTCGTCGCCGCGCTCCCGCATCGACTCCAGCACCTGCTCCTTGGTGGCGCCCTCCGGCATGTCACGGCCGACGATGCCCGCGAACACCAGGTCGGTGGCCCGGCCCAGGATCTTCGGCCCGACCACGCTGAGCCCCACGCTCAGCACGAGACAGGCCAGCAGCCCGTACATGGTGAGGCGTTCCGGTCGGAAGCGGCCGAGCAGCCGCTTGCTCGAGCCCTTGAAGTCGATCGACCGCTGGCCGGGTGCGACCCCCGCCGTCATCCGGCCCCCTGGCCCCGCCATCAGGCCGCCTCCGCTTCCGTCAGCTGGGAGAGCACGATCTCCCGGTAGGTCTCGTTGTCCGCCATCAGCTCGTGGTGCCGTCCGGTGCCGACGACCCGGCCCTCGTCCAGCACCACGATCCGGTCGGCGTCGCGGATGGTCGCCACCCGCTGGGCGACGATCACCACCGTCGCCTCGGCCGTCTCCCGCGCGAGCGCCGCGCGCAGGGCCGCGTCGGTGGCGTAGTCGAGCGCGGAGAAGGAGTCGTCGAAGAGGTAGATCTCCGGGCGCTGCACCAGCGTCCGGGCGATCGCGAGGCGCTGGCGCTGACCGCCGGAGACGTTCGTCCCGCCCTGCGCGATCGGCGCGTCGAGCCCGCCCTCAAGGCGCTCCACGAACTCCTTGCCCTGTGCGACCTCCAGCGCGTGCCACAGCTCCTCGTCCGTGGCGTCCGGATTGCCGTAGCGCAGATTGGTCGCCACCGTGCCCGCGAACAGGTACGGCTTCTGCGGCACCAGTCCGACGGTCCGGGCGAGCAGCACCGGGTCGACGTCCGCCACCGGTACCCCGTCGACCAGGACCTCGCCCTCGGTCGCGTCGAACAGCCGCGGCACCAGCCCGAGCAGCGTGGACTTGCCGCTGCCGGTCGAGCCGATCACGGCGGTGACCTCACCGGGCCGCGCCACCAGGTCCACCGCCCGCAGCACCGGCTCCTCGGCGCCCGGGTAGCGGAAGCCCGCGCCCCGGATCTCCAGATGCCCGTGCCGGCGCAGCTCGGTGACCGGCGCGGCCGGCGGCACCACGCTCGAGGAGGTGTCCAGCACCTCCTGGACACGCTCGGCGCACACCTCGGCGCGCGGCACCATCATGAACATGAAGGTGGCCATCATCACGGACATGACGATCTGCATCAGATAGGCGAGGAACGCCGTCAGGTCGCCGATCTGCATCCCGCCGCTGTCGATGCGGTGCGCGCCGAACCACACCACCGCGATCGACGACAGGTTCACCACCGTCATGACCACCGGGAACATCAGCGCGAGCAGATTGCCGGTGCGCAGCGCCACATCGGTCAGCTCGGTGTTGGACCCGTGGAACCGCCGCTGCTCGTAGGTGTCCCGCACGAACGCGCGGATGACCCGGTTGCCGGTGATCTGCTCGCGCAGCACCCGGTTCACCGTGTCGAGCCGCTGCTGCATGGTGCGGAACAGCGGCCGCAGCCGGCGCACGATCAGCGTCACGCAGATACCCAGCACCGGCACCACCGCGACCAGCACCCCGGACAGCGGCACGTCGAGACCGAGCGCCAGCACCACACCGCCCACGCACATGATCGGCGCCGACACCATCAGGGTGAACGCCATCAGGGTGAGCATCTGGATCTGCTGGACGTCGTTCGTCGTCCGCGTGATCAGCGACGGGGCCCCGAAGTGACCCACCTCACGGGCGGAGAAGGACTGCACCCGGTCGAACACCGCGGCGCGCAGGTCCCGCCCCAGGGCCGAAGCGGTCCGGGCCCCGTAGTACACGGCGCCGACGTTGCAGACGACCTGCACCAGCGAGATGCCGATCATCAAGCCGCCGTAGCCAAGGATGTAACCCGTGTCACCTTGGACGACACCGTTGTCGATGATGTCCGCGTTCAGCGTGGGCAGGTAGAGCGTGGCGCAGGTCTGCAGGAACTGCAGGACCACCAGAAGAACGAGGGACTGTCTGTAGGGCCGTAGGCGGTCACGTAGAAGTCGTATGAGCACGCTGCATCTCTCGGAGTGGACGAAGGGGCCGATCGGTTGCCCGTGGCCCCTATCGTCGAACACTCCACCCGCGTTACCTCAACCCATTTACGGGCCTCGGCGCGCCGCCCGCGCGGCTACTGCTGGAACGCCCCCGGATGCGTCTGCTCCCGCACCGCCACGTACTGCTGGCGCACCGCCTGACCCACCGCCAGCTCCTCGCCCGGGTCCAGCACCTGCGCCACCGGCCCCGGCCACACCGGCGGGGTCCGCGGATCGAGGGCGCCCTGCGAGACGCCGAGCGCCCAGGCCGCCTGCCGGGCCGCGCCCGTCGCCGCGTAGTCCGCGGGCTGCGGCACGACCACCTGCGCCCCGAACAGCGCGGGCGCCGCCGCCTGCACGGCGGGCAGTTCGGCCGCGGGACCCAGCAGGAACACCCGCCGCACCTCCACGCCCCGCCCGCGCAGCACGTCCAGCGCGTCCGCGAGCCCGCACAGCATCCCCTCGAACGCCGCCCGCGCCAGGTGCTCCGGCTTCATTGACTCCCGCCGCAGCCCCGCGAGGGTCCCGGCGGTGTGCGGCAGGTTCGGGGTGCGCTCACCCTCCAGGTACGGCAGCAGCACCAGCCCGTGCGCGCCCGGCGTGGACTTCATCGCCAGGTCGGACAGGCTCTCCAGGTCCGGCAGCCCCAGCAGCTCCGCGGTGCCGCGCAGCGCCCGCACCGCGTTCAGCGTGGTGACCACGGGCAGATGCATGCCGGTCGCGTCGGCCAGCGACGTGATCATGCCGCCCCCGTCGACGAGCGGCTCGGGGTGCACGGCCATCACCGAGCCGGACGCGCCCAGCGACACCACCGCGTCGCCGAGCCCGATGCCGAGCCCGAACGCCGCCGCCATGGTGTCCGCCGTGCCGGCGGAGATCATCAGCCCCTCGGGGGTGGTGCCCGCCGCGTCCGCCGGGCCGATCACCTCGGGCAGCATCGCCTGGTGCCCGAGCGCCAGCTCCACCAGGTCCGGCCGGTAAGCGCCGGTCGCCGCCGCCCAATAGCCGGTGCCCGAGGCGCCGCCCCGGTCGGTGGTCCGGCGCACCGGCCGGCCCAGCAACTGCCACACCAGCCAGTCGTGCGCCTGCAGCAGCACGGCGGTGCGGGCCGCGTTCTCCGGTTCCGTACGCGCCATCCAGCGCAGCTTCGTCACCGGCTGCGCGGCGCCCGGCACACAGCCCACGGCCTGCGCCCACGCCTCGCGCCCGCCGAGCGCGTCGACCAGATCGGCCGCCGCGACCTGCGCGCGCTTGTCGCCCCCCGTCATCGCCGGGCGGACGGTGTTGCCCTGCGCGTCCAGCGGGACCAGCGCGCCCGCCTGCGCGGACACCCCGATCGCCTGCACGCCCTCCAGCAGCCCGCCGCTCGCGGCCTCGCCCAGGGACAGCAGCCAGGCCTGCGGGTCGACGTCCGGGGAGCGGCCGGCGTCGGGACCCTGCACCGGGTGCGGGGCGTACCCCTGCCTGAGCACGGCCCCTGTGTCCGTGTCACAGACGACGATGCGAGTGAAATCGGGCGCACTGTCCAGCCCGGCGACTATCCCCATACGGCGATTTTGCCGCATGGGGAGAGGTGCGGCGTCCGTCAGGTGTTGCTCGTGCCCCAGCCGTCCTCGGCAGGACCGTAGGCGGTGCGCTCCCGCAGGGCGTGGACCCGCTGCGCGACCGAGTCGGGCATACGGTCGCCGACCTTGTCGCTCACCACGTTGTAGGCCTTGTCCGCGAACTCACGGCTCTGCTGGGCCGCGGTCTCCGCGGTGTTGCGCACCGCGGGGTTCTGTGCCAGCTGCAGCGCGGTCCTCTTCATCTGCTCGTAGCGCTCCCGCCCGGCTTTCGTGCCCAGCACGTAACCCAGGACGGCTCCGGCGACGAACGTGAGCCGGTATCGCATGGCGGCCACCCTTCCCGTTGTTCCAGTCTGCGTGGGTCTCCGGCGCGGCGACGGGCCGGGGAGTACCGATTGGCGGAGCACCCCCCTGCTTGCGCTAATGTATGTGTCGCAGCGAGCGCGCGCCCTCTGGCGAATACCCAGGCGGATGCGTTCGATGCAGAACGAGGCATTCCTCCGTAGCTCAATTGGCAGAGCAGCCGGCTGTTAACCGGCAGGTTACTGGTTCGAGTCCAGTCGGGGGAGCTCGGTCCTCCGTAGCTCAATTGGCAGAGCAGCCGGCTGTTAACCGGCAGGTTACTGGTTCGAGTCCAGTCGGGGGAGCATGCTGAACGAGGACCCCTTCGGGGTCCTTTTTCATGTCCGGTGGAACCGCGCGCGGCGCGGCGCTGTCTTCATGGTCAACAGGGCCGTACGCAGCCGACCATCCGAAGCAGGAGATCGTATGAGCGGCTATGCTGCGGCAGACGGCGCGCACACATGTACGCGACACGCCGCTATGGGGCGGTAGCTCAGCCGGTTAGAGCAGCGGACTCATAATCCGTCGGCCGTGGGTTCGAGTCCCACCCGCCCCACCACCACTCACGGTTCCGCGGAACCGCCTCCCGTACGGGATCATCCGCCCCCGTGCGTCCCCTGTACGGCGTTGTCGTCGGACGGCGTCGGCGCGTCCGACGGGTCACGTTCCCCTTCCGCCTGCGACGGCGTGGTGTGCATCACGTCGGGGGTGGTCCATTCGCTGTCGTCCCGGTCGCCCTCGGCCTGGGACGGAGTGTGCTCGCTCATCGTGCCGCCTCCTGTCGCGGGGCCCGCCGCTTACGGCGACTACGAGTACCCCGCGCGCGGCGATGTCACCGCGCGGCGCGCCGGGCGAGGGCGCGGGCCAGCGCCGTGCGCACCTCCGGCGGCGGGGGAGTGCCCTCCGCCTCCGCGCACGCCGTCAGCGACTCGGCCACGGTGCGCAGCTTGGTGTTGGACAGCTGCGACGCCTCCCGCAGGATGTGCCACGCCTCGTCCGAGGAGCAGCCGTACGTCGCCATCAGGATGCCGCGCGCCTGGTCGATGACCGGGCGGGACGCGATGGCCTGCCGCAGCTGCTCGACCTCCTCCTGGAGCAGATGCAGCCGCTCCTCGCGCTCCAGCGCCACCGCCGACCCGGCCGGCGAGGGGCGCGGCGCGGGGGAGCGCAGCGGGTCCGTGGTGTCCAGCCCGGCCAGCTCCAGGATGCGGCGCGGCTGGCCGCTCCAGCGGCAGGTGGTGACCGGCATGGACCGCCGGCGCGCGTGCTCGCGCAGCACCTCCAGGAACTCCAGACCCGCGGTGTCCATGAAGTGCACACCGCTCATGTCCAGGTCGACCCGCGCCGTCCCGGCGGGCAGCTCCGCGAGCTTCCCGGCCAGCAACTGCGCACAGCCACGGACCAGCTCCCCGCGGGGGGTGAGCAGCGCCCGGTCCGCGTCCATGCGACCGCCGATGACCAAGGTGTCCTGCCGTCCCGGGGGGAACGAAGCCGCGGAAGTCATGTCACCGCCCTGTCGGTGCTCGTGGGTGGCCGGCCGGGCCGTCCCGGCGGCCCCGGCCGCCGCCGGCACCCGCACGAGAGGCTGCGCACGGTACTGCTGCGCTGCGGATGCGCCTGCCCACCCTGGGCCGCGGTACACACCGCTCCGCTGGAACGGCCGGGAACGGCCGGGAACGCGCGCGGGCCCGCCCGCACGGATGCGGACAGGCCCGGGGGAGGGAGGGACGGCGGGTCGAGGTGGGGCTCAGGCGCTGAGCGGGTCCAGCACCAGAGGGGTGATACGGCCCTCCAGCATGGCGCCCAGCCCCTCCACGGCGCACAGCTCCGGCTGCTCCGCGATGTGCACCGGCATGCCGGTGGCCTGACGCAGCATCTGGTCCAGGCCCGGCAGCAGGGCGCTGCCGCCGACCATCATGATGCCGCGGTCGGCCAGGTCGGCGACCAGGTCGGGCGGGCAGTCCCGCAGCACCTTGCCGATGCCGTCGAGGACGGCGGTGAGCGGCGTCTGGATGGCCCGCCGCACCGCCGCCGTGTCCACCTTCACCGACCGGGCGAGCCCCGTGGCGACGTCCCGGCCGTGGATCTCCGTGACCTCCGGCCCCTCCGGCGTCAGCCCGTTCCCCTCCAGCGCCAGCTGAAGAGGACGTACGGACTGGCTCGGCAGCATCAGCTGGTGCTGGTGGCGCAGGTGCTGCACGATCGCCGCGTCCACCGCCTCGCCGCCCACCGGGATGCGCTCGGCCCGCACGATCGACCCGAGCGACAGCACGGCCACCTGGGTGGCCGCGGCCCCGCACACCATGATCATGGTGGCTTCCGGCCGCTCCACCGGCAGCCCGCAGCCGACGGCCGCCGCGATCAGCGTGTCCACCAGCTCCACCCGGCGGGCCCCGAGCCCGACCAGCGTCTCGATCGCGGCACGCTGGGCCAGCGGGTCGGCGTCGTGCGGGGTGCAGGCGGCCGCCCGCAGCCGGGGCCTGCGGCGCAGGGCGCGGCGGGTGCGGTCGCCGATGAGCTGACGCAGCATCCGCTGCGCCATGTCGATGTCGACGACGGTGCCGCCGGTCACCGGCCGGACGACGCGGATGTAGTCGGGGGTGCGCCCGGTCATCTTCTCCGCGAACTCCCCGACCGCGATCAGCGCTCCGGTACGGGTGTTCACGGCGGCGACGGACGGCTGGTCGACGACGAGGCCGGCGCCCTTGACGTACACCCGGGTGCGGGCCGCGCCCAGGTCGACGGCGAAGTGGCAGCGGCGCAGCTGCTCCAGACTGGCGGTCACGGCAGTTCCTCCCGAGTGCGCGGCCTGCGCCCGCCGGGTGGCGGGCCTCTTCGCATCGTGCGCGCAGGACGGGGACGGCGCCTTTTGTGGGGGGCCGGGAGGGGGGCCGCTGAATGGGGGGTGGGGGGTGGTTCACATCGCGTCAGGTCGGTGGGAGCGGACTGACAGCGCTTCAGGGCACTGTTCGCGGAGCGCGAGAGGACCGGGCTGATGGTCTTGCAGGTCGGTTGCTGACTTTGCGGCAGAAGCGCGCCCCCTAAACGGCCTCCGGCCCCACGATCCCCCGCACCACCCCCAGCTCCACCAGGTCCTGCGGCCTGATGCGCAGGGCGTCCGCCGTGGACTCCGCCTCCGACGCCGGGCGTTTGAGGATCGCCGCTGCCAGTTCCGGGGCGATCACCGAGAAGTAGCTGTCCGGTGTGGCCCAGGTGTTGCCCGGTGCGGCCAGGGCGAGGGCGCCGCCCGAGCCGCCCTCGCCGATGACCAGGGTGGTCAGCGGGGTGCGGGCGGCGGCGACGGCGGCGAAGAGGTCGGCGATGGCCGCGCCGGCACCCTGGCGTTCCGCCTCCGCGTCGTTGGCCGCGCCCGGGGTGTCCACCAGGGTCAGGACCGGGATGCCGAGGCGGTCGGCGAGGCGGACCAGGCGGGCGGCCGTGCGGTAGCCGGCGGGGCGGGTGGCCGTGCCGGTCTGGGCCGCGTAGGCGACCGTACGGCCCTCGTGGTCGCCGAAGCCGCAGAGCATGCCGTCCGGGTCGGCGCCCCCGCTGCGGTCGCCGGAGAGCTGGACGCGGGACGTGAAGTACGCGTCCAGGTAGGCGGTGGCGCGCGGGCGGTGCGGGGCGCGGGCGCGGCGCACCGCCTCCCAGCCGGTGGAAGGGAGGTCCGATGCGCCGAGAGCGTGCGGCGGCGGGGCCGGGTCGGAGGAGGGGCGGGTCAGCAGGCGCAGCCAGCGTCCGAGGACGGTGCGCAGCTCCTCCGGCGGGACCAGCGCGTCCACCGCGCCCGCCGCGACCTGCGCCTCCGCCGTGTACGCCGTCGGGTCCGCGTCCGGCGGGCGGACCCGGGAACCCGCGAAACCGACCTGCGCACCGGGGAGGGCCAGCACGACGTCCGCGCCGGCGCCCAGGGTGGCCCAGCCGCCCCCGGTTGTCGGGTCCCGCAGGACGGCTATCTGGGGGAGCCGTGCCTCGCGGGCCCGCGCCGACGCCCGCGCCACCCGCTGAAGCTGCGTCAGGGCGAGCATGCCCTCCTGCATCCGGCTGCCCCCGGTGGCGACCAGGGACACCAGCGGCAGCCGGTGGGCCACGGCGTGCGCGTACGCCGCTTCCAGGCGGTCGCCCGTGCCCTCGCCGAGGGAGCCGCCGAGGTAGCCGAACTCGAAGGCGATCAGCGCGGCCCGGGTGCCCTCGACGTCCGCGACCCCGCAGACCACCGACTCGTCCTCGCCGGTGCGCGCGGCGGCGCGGGCGCGGGACCCGTCGTAGCCTGGCCAGCCGAGCGGGCCGTCCGGCGCCGACTTCCGTACCGGGTACGGAAGTTCCTCGAACGTGTCCGTGACCAGGGCGAGGGCCTCGCGGGCCGACGGTCGGTCAGCCATGGGCCAGCGCCCGCTTCATGATCTTGCCCATGTCGTTGCGGGGCAGCACGTCGAGGTGGCGGACGACCCGGGGCCGCTTGTGCGGGGCGAGGCGCGCGGCCACATGGTCCGCCAGCTCCTCCAGGCCGGGCGGGGACTGCGGGTCGGCCGGCACCACCCACGCCACGATCCGCTCGCCCAGATCGGCGTCCGGCTCCCCGGTGACCGCCGCCTCCCTCACCCCCGGGTGCTCCAGCAGCGCGTTCTCGATCTCGCCCGCGCCGATCTTGTACCCGCCGCTCTTGATCAGGTCGGTGGCCTTGCGGCCGACGATCCGGACGTCGCCACTCGGGTCGCGGACCGCCATGTCGCCGGTGCGGAACCAGCCGTCCGCGGTGAACGCCTCCGCGGTGGCGTCGGGGCGGTTGAGGTACTCGGTGAACAGGTTCGGCCCGCGCACCTGGATCTCGCCCACGGTCTCGCCGTCGTACGACGTCACCGGGGTGCCGTCCTCCTCGACCAGCCGCAGCTCCACCCCGGGCAGCGGCACCCCTACCGAGCCGGGGCGGGTCTCGCCGTCGACCCGGACGCTGGTGTTCATCAGCGTCTCCGTCATGCCGTACCGCTCGACGACCCGGGCGCCGGTCGCCGCCGTGATCCGCTCGTGGTCGTGGACCGGCAGCGCGGCCGAGCCCGACACCAGCAGCCGTGCGCCGGACAGGGCCCGGACGAGGTCCGGTTCGGAGGGCAGCGCCTCCGCGATGCGGTGGTACATCGTCGGCACGCCGAACAGCATGGTCGCGCCGGAGTTCAGCTCGCGGGCCACGCCCTCGGTGGTGAACCGGCCCAGGTGGCGCACCGATCCGCCGCGCCGCAGCGGGCCCAGCGTGCCGAGGACCAGGCCGTGCACATGGAACAGCGGCAGGCCGTGCACCAGCACGTCCGCGTCGGTCCACCGCCAGGCGTCGGCGAGCGCGTCCAGCGTCGAGGCGATCGAACGCCGGGGGATCACCGCGCCCTTGGGCGGGCCCGTGGTGCCGGACGTGTAGACGATCAGGGCCGGGTCCTTGGGGCCGCGCTCCCGGTCGTCGGGCACCGGGCCCGGGCCGGCGCCGCGGGCCGGGTCCACGTCGACGCGGGGCAGGGCGGCCGGCGCGTCGGGCAGCGCGACACCGGGCGCGGCGAGGAGCACGTCCGGCGCGCTGTCGCCGAGGATGTGGCCCAGCTCCCGCTCGCCCGACTTCGGGTTGAGCGGCACCACGACCACCCCGGCGAGCAGCGCGGCGGTGACGGCGACGGCGGTCTCCAGGGTCGGCGTGGCCCACACGGCGGCCGTGCGCACCCCCTTGAGGTCCCCGGCCACCGCGCCGGCCGCGGCGGCGAGTTCCCCGTACGTCAGTGAGCGCTCGCCGAAGCGCAGGGCGGGACGGCCGGCGGCTCCGCCGGCCGGGCCGTCGGTGAGGGCCGGGAAGAGAGAGGACACGCGTCGTACTCCTTGGGTCGCTGTCGTCGGTGACCACCGCTCGGGCGGCCGGGGTGCGTCGAGGTCCGCCGGGTCCAGGGTGTCCTACCCCCAGCCGGGTACCACCATCACCAGCCACACCACCGCCGGGACCGCCGCGACGACGATCCCGCCGTAGGCCATGAGCTGCCGGAAGAAGCGTTCGCGGTCGACGTCGGGGGCGGCGGCGAGGACCAGGGCGCCGTTGGTCGAGAAGGGGCTGACGTCCACCACGGTCGCGGACACGGCGAGCGCGGCCACCATGCCCACGGCGCCGATCTCGCCCTGCGCCAGGAACGGCACCGCGAGCGGGATCAGCGCGCCCATGATGCCGACGGAGGAGGCGAACGCGGACACGATGGCGCCGATGTAGCAGAGCAGCACCGCCGCGAGCAGCGGGACGCCGATGCCGCCGACGCCCTCGCCGGCCCAGGTGATGGTGCCCATCTCGTCCAGGACGCCGACGTAGGTGAGGACACCGGTGATCAGCAGGACCGTCGGCCAGGCGATCTCGGTGACCGCGCGACGGCTGTCGTCCGGCCAGACGGTGCTCAGCACGACCGCGAGGGTGATGGCGGTGAGGCCCGCGTCCAGGTCGAAGCCGAGGACGGCGACGACGAGCGCGGCCAGGCAGACGAGGGTGGCGATCACCGGGGCGGTGAGCGGGACGGCGGCGGCCGGGGCGTCGGTGCGGGTGAGCGTGGAGGCGGGGGCGGTACGGGTGCCTCCGCCGCCGCTGCCACCCCCGCTGCCCGCGGTGCCGCCCGGCTCGTCCTCCCCCTTCGCCGGCGGGGCGGCCGTCTCCGTGACCGCCCCCTGCCGCCACAGCTTCGGCCCGCCGCACACGGCGAACACCACCGCCGCGATGACCAGGTTCGCCAGCAGGGAGGCGAGGAACAGGGTGATCTCGCTGCCGGGCAGCTTCTCGCGCTCGACGATGCCGTTGACGATCGAGCCGTAGATGCTGATGGGCGAGAAACCGCCGGCCTGCGCCCCGTGCACCACCATCGCGCCCATGAGCAGGGGGCTGATGCCGTACCGGGCGGCGAAGCTCAGGGCGATCGGCGCGACGATCGCGACCGCGGCCGGGCTGACCGCGCCGATCGCGGTGAGCGCGCCGGTCAGGGCGAACATCACCCACGGGATCAGCGCCACCCGCCCCCGCACCATCCGCACGGCCGCGTGCACCAGCCAGTCGGTGGTGCCGTTGGCGCGGGCCAGGGCGAACAGGTAGGTGACGCCGACGAGGACGACGAACAGGTCGCCGGGGAAGCCGGCGAAGACGCCGTCCGCGTCGAGGTCGGCGACGAGCGTGCCGACCCCGAAGGCGGCGGCGAAGGCGAGCGCCCCCATGTTCACGGAGCGGGTGGTGGCGATGACGAACACCACCGCGAGGACGAGGATGGAGAGGAGTTCGGGGGACATACGGGCTCCCGAGTGGCTGAGTGGCTGAACCACTTGCGGCGCTGGAATGGCGTGATCCGTTCGGTGGCACAGCGTGCGGCCCGCGCGGGGACGCGTCAAGGGGTCGCGCACGAATTGGCTCAGCCACTCGGCCACTTGTGAGGACCCGGTGCTAATCTCCCGGCGAGAGGGGGACCGCCGTGACCGACGCCTTGCGCCCGATGGCGAAACAGCGCCTGTACGAACAGGTGCTGGACCGGCTGCGCCAGTATGTCGCCGAGGGCGGCCTGCGCGCCGGGGACCGTCTGCCGCCCGAGCGGGACCTGGCCCAGCGGCTCGGCGTGAGCCGCGCCTCCGTGAAGCAGGCGATCGTCGTGCTGGAGGTGCAGGGGCTGGTGGAGGCCCGGCACGGCGGCGGCACCTACCTGGTCCGCGACAGCCTCGACGTCGAGCCGGTCGAACGGATGGTGGAGCGGCGCCGGCGGCTGCCCGACGTGCTGGAGGCGCGGGAGGCCCTGGAGACCAAGCTCGCCGAACTGGCGGCCGAGCGCCGCACGGACGACGACCTGGCCGCGTTGCGGTCCGCGCTCGCGCACATGGCCGAGGAGATCGAGGCGGGCGGCGCGGGCGTGGAGGGCGACCGCCGGTTCCACGCGGCGGTGACGGCGGCCGCGCACAGCGCCCTGCTCGCGGAGTTCATGCGCTCCATCGCGGAGCAGATCGCGGAGAGCCGCACCGAGTCGCTGCGCCAGCCCGGCCGTCCGAACCGCTCCCTCGCGCAGCACCAGGCGATCCTGGACGCGATCGCCGAGGGCCGCCCCCGCCAGGCCGCGGCCGCGATGCGCCGCCACGTCCGCACGGTCGCCAAGGTGCGGCTGCTGGACTGGGACCCGGAGGACGACCGGTAGGCGTGGGCGCCTGTCCACGGTTGTTAGCCTCCTCGCGGAGCCGGAACGGTCGTGGGAGGGGTGAGGTGGCGTGGTGCGTGTCGCGCTGGTGACCTGTGCGGACGGGCCCGACGTGGCCGAGGACCGGGATCTCCCGGTGCTGGTGCGGGCGTTGAACGAGGCCGGGGCGGAGGCGTCCGCCGAGGTGTGGGACGACTCCCGCGTCGACTGGGCCCGGTTCGACCTCGCCGTGATCCGCTCCACCTGGGACTACAGCTGGCGGGCGGCCGAGTTCACCGCGTGGGCCGAGCGGTGCGGGGCGCTGACCCGGCTGGCGAATCCGGCGGACGTGGTGCGCTGGAACACCGACAAGCGCTACCTCGCGGACCTCGCCGCGGCCGGGGTGCCCGTCGTGGAGACGCGGTACCTGGAACCCGGGGACGCCGTGGAACTCCCGGACGGCCACGAGTTCGTGGTCAAGCCCGCCTCCGGCGCCGGCGCCCGGTTCGCGGCCCGCTACACCCCCGACGAGCACGACACCGCCGTACGGCATGTGCGGCGCCTGCACGACGAGGGGTTCACGGCGATGGTGCAGCCGTACGTGCGGGCGATCGACAGCGGCGGGGAGCGGGCGCTGCAGTTCTTCGGCGGGAAGCTGCTGCACGCCAGCAGGAAGGGGCCGGTGCTCGCACCCGGCACCCCCTACGACCAGCGCAAGACCGCCCACCCCGGGCTGACCGGCTGGAGCCCCACGGCGGACGAACTCTCCGTCGCCGAGGCCGCGTTGGCCGCCGTGCCCGGCGCACCCGAGCTGCTGTACGCGCGGGCGGACCTGGTGACCGGCGACGACGGGCGGCCCCGCATGATGGAGCTGGAGCTGGTCGAGCCGAACCTGTTCCTGTGGCTGCACCCCGAGTCGCTGCCCGTGGTCGTGGAGCGGATCATCCAGGCGGCGGGCTGACGGCCGTGCGCTGGAGCAGCCCCCAGGTGAACTCCGCCACCACCTCGTGAGGACGGCCCTCCGCGTCCGGGGCGGTGAACGCGAGCCCCCACCGGGTGGGCGCCGAGCCCTCCAGCGGGCGGGCCGGGGCGAAGGCGCGAGCCGCCTCGTCCACCGTGCACGACCAGGGCGTGAGGTCCTCCAGCGTGCGCAGCTCGGGCGCGGGCGCGCCGGGCGCGCGGACCAGCCACTCGTTCCACACCGCGCCCCCGCCCGCCGGGGTCAGCACCTCGAAGCGCAGGTCCGGCCAGAGCGGCAGCGGCCACTGCCACGCCTCGCAGTCCAGGTCGCCGACCCGGCGCGGGGTCCGCGACTCCGGCTCGCCCAGCACCGACCGGTAGCGCGACAGCGCGGGGCGGGAGCGCGGTGAGCGGACCATCGCCTGCCAGCGCCGGTTGGCCTCCCGCATGTCGGCGAGGGAGGCGCCCAGCGCGCGCCGGGCGTCCTCCACCAGGCCGGGGTTGTGGTCGGCCATGCGGCGCAGCAGCACCAGCTGGAAGTGGAACGGGGTGAACGGTTCGGAGGGGCGTCGTCCGGTGGGCACGGGACCATCGTCGCCCACCGGAGGCCCTCCCGGCGGCGGCCGTTCCGTCGTGGCTGGTCGCGCAGTCACCCACGCCCCTTTTGGGGCGTTGCCCCGTGGGTCGGGGTGTGGCTAGCCTGTGTTCGTCATGCCGATCGTTTGTTGGTATATCGAACGCTAGGAGGGGCCGGTCGTGGGACGACTTGTGCCAGCCGTGACCCGGGCTCTCGACATACTCGAGCTCTTCCTGGACGGGGACGGCACGCTGTCCGCCCCCGACATCGTGCGCAGGCTGCAGCTGCCGCGCACCACCGTCCATGAGCTGGTCACCACGCTCGCCGCCCGCAAGTACATCGTCCCGGTCGCCGGCCAGCCCGGCCGCTACCGGCTGGGTGTCCGGCCGTACCAGCTGGGCGCCCGGTACGCCGAGCACCTGGACCTGGCCGCCGAGGGCCAGCAGGTCGCCCGGTCCGTCGCCGAGACCTGCGACGAGACCGTGCACGTGGCGATCCTGGAGGACACCGACGTCATCTACATCGCCAAGGTGGACTCCACCCACGCGGTGCGGATGGTGTCGGCGGCCGGCCGCCGCCTCCCCGCGCACTGCACCTCCGTCGGCAAGATGCTGCTGGCCTCCCTTCCCGAGCAGGAACTGGCCGCGCGTTTCCCCGACGGCGCGGAGCTGACCGCGATGACCCCGAACAGCATCACCGACCCGGCCGTCCTGCGCGAGACCCTCGCCGAGATCCGCACGCGGGGGGTCGCGGTGGAGAGCCGCGAGTCCAACCCGGACGTGTCCTGCGTCGCCGCCCCGGTGCGCGACCGCACGGGGCAGGTCGTCGCCGCGCTGTCCATTTCCGTACCGATGATCCGCTGGAGCGACGAGCGCCTGGCCGAGCTGGAGCAGCTCGCCGTGAAGGGCGCCGCCGACCTCTCCGAGCGCCTGGGCCACAGGAGCATGGCATGACACTCGCGTTCGACGTCGCGGTCCGCGCGGAGGCGGAACTGGGCGAGGGAGCCACCTGGGACCCGGCCACCGGGCGGCTGCTGTGGATCGACATCCTCAACTCCCGCGTGCACACCTACGATCCGGCCACCGGCCGCCGCACCGTGCGCCGTACCGAGCAGCACGTGGGCGCCGCCAAGCCGCGCGTGGGCGGGGGTCTGGTGCTGAACCTGCGGGACGGGGTCGGCCTGCTCGATCCCGACGACACCTTCCGCTGGCTGCACCGCGAGCCGGTCCCGGGCCGCCGCGGCAACGACGCGGCCGTCGCCCCCGACGGCAGCCTCCTCGCGGGCACCATGCGCTACGACGAGGCGCCCGGCGGCGGCACGCTGTCCCGGGTGACGGGCGACGGCGCGGTCACCGTCCTCCTGGACGACGTGACGGTGAGCAACGGCACCGGCTGGAGCCCCGACGGCCGGCTGATGTACTACATCGACACGCCCACCCGCCGCGTCGACGTGTTCGACCACCGCGAGGACGGCACGATTTCCAGCCGGCGCCCCCTCGCGGAGATCGAGGAGGGCGCAGGCTTCCCCGACGGCCTCACCGTCGACGCCGACGGCTGTGTGTGGGTGGCCCTGTGGGACGGGGGAGCGGTGCGCCGCTACACGCCGTCCGGCGAACTGGACCGGGTGATCGAACTGCCCGTCCCGCGCGTCACGTGCTGCGCCTTCGGCGGCCCCGGCCTGACCGACCTCTACATCACCACGGCCCGCGTGGGCCTCATCGCCCCGCACCCGCTCGCCGGTTCCCTGCTGGTGGTCCCGGGAGCGGGCAAGGGCGTCGCCCAGCCCGCCTTCGCGGGCTGAGGCCGGCTCAAGCGGACGGGACGGCGCGGGGGTTCAACTCCCGCGCCCTCACAACCCCGTGCGGTCCAGCCTCCGTACCAGTTCCCGCTCCGGCGTCGTCATCGGCGCTTCGGTCAGCGGCGGCAGCGGGGACCCCGCAAGGGCGGCCAGAGCAGCGGTCGGGCGGAACATGCGGGTCGGGGGTGTGAGCAGACTCGTCAGGTCCCAGATCACCGACGCCGCCGTGAACGAGCCGGTCGCCGCGCGCATCATGCGGCGGGTGTACGCCGTCACCAGCCGGTCCGCCGGGGACGGGCGGCCGCCGCCGCGCACGTCCGGGTAGAGCACGTCCTGGCTGACGGCCATGGTCCAGGCCGGCTCCGCCGCCCGCGCCGCGCCCCGCACCACCCGCCGCGCCAGACCGGGCGCCGTCATGCCGCCCCGGGTCAGCTCCCGGCTCAGCACCCGCGCCCCGAACGCGGCCACCGACATCCCGTGCCCGTACGCCGGGTTGAACGTGGCCAGCGCGTCGCCCAGCACCACGAACCGCTCCGGCCACCGCGGCAGCTTCTCCAGATAGCGCCGCACGTTGCTGGTCGAGCGGCTCAGATGTACGTCGCCCAGCGGTTCCGCGCCCGAGATCAGCCGCCCCACGATCGGGTCGGGCAGCGCCAGCGTGTACCGCAGCAACCCCTCCGGGTCGGACGGCGGCTCCCCGCCGCGCGACCCGCCGCAGCTCACCAGCCAGCGCCCGCCCTCCACCGGCATGATCATCGCGCTGCGCGCCGGGCGGCCCAGATACGGGTTGGGCTGCACGATCGTCAGCGGGAAGTCCTCCGCGCCCTCCGGCACCCGGTAGAGCCGGGTGGCGTTCACCAGACCCGAGTCCACGGCCCGTTCCCGCACCCCGCTCACCCCGAGCCCGTCCAGCCAGCTCACCACCCGGGTGCCGCGGCCGCTCGCGTCGACGACCAGGTCCGCGTCCAGGTCGACGTCCCCGCCCGGCTCCGCCAGCCGCACCCCGCGCACCTGCTCCGCCGAGCCGGTCAGCCCCACCACGGCCCCCTTGCGGACCGTGACCGGCGCCCGCTCCAGCACCGCCTCCCGCACCACCCAGTCCAGCAGCGCCCGCGTGCAGGTCAGCATGGACGGGCCGGTGCGCCGCCAGCGCCGCAGCCAGCCCTCGGGGGTGAGCGCCAGCATGCCCGAGTTCAGGGGTATCTCGTGCGCCCCGGCCGCCAGCAGGCGTTTGCGCAGCTCCGCGCCCTCCAGCAGCTCCTCCATCGCCCGGAGTCCGCCCTCCATCAGCAGATGCGCGTGCCGCCCCTGGGGCAGCCCCCGGCGGTGCGCCGGACCGTCGGGCAGCTCGTCCCGGTCCACCACGACCACCTCGTCCGCCCCCGCTGCGGACAGGACGGCCGCGGCCAGCATGCCGGACAGTCCGGCACCGATGACGACAGCTCTACGCGACATGGGGCTCCTCGGGTTCGCTCAGGGATCCGGAAAGGGAGGACGGTGCCGCGCCGTCATGCGCGGACGTGCGGGAGGGCGGCCGGTGCAGCGCCTGGGCCAGCTCCACGAGCCCGCCGGTGCCGGACACCTCGGTGGCGTGCAGCCGGTAGCTGCCCGCGCTCTCGGGCGGCTCCTCGCGGGCGGCGGCCCGGCGCGCCGCGTCGGTGAGCATCGCCGCCTCCGCCGCGAGCCGCGCCTGGTGCGGGGGGTGTCCCGCGCGCAGGGCGGAGTCGCGGACCCGTTGCCGGACGCGGTGGTCGAAGTAGGGGGCGAGGACCAGCAGCGCGTCGTGGATGGACACCTCGCGCCACTGCAGCCGTGCCTGTGGCAGCTGCCACCAGCCGGTCGGCGGCTTGGGAGCGGTGGACACCGACCGCACCAGGTCCCACAGCGGCGCGAGCCGCCGGTGGTCGGCCCACGCCCGCCACTGGGCGACCGCGGACGGCAGCAGATACCCGGCGGAGCACAGCAGCGCGGCCAGCGACGCCAGCGGCGGGGCCACCGTGGTGGACAGGAAGTCCAGGTCGTGACCGGCCCAACGGGCCGCCACGGCGACGCACTTGGCCGCCACGAAGCCCACCGCGTCGATCAGCGCGCCCGCCATGATCAGCCGCAGCCCGGTGCGCAGCGGCCCCGACACCTCCCGCGCCCACTTCACGCAGACCGCGCACATCACCAGCATCGAGGCGGCGTGCCCCAGCAGGTAGAGCAGGATCATCTCCCGCATGAAGGGGGTGCCCGCGTAGTAGGTGTCCAGGTCGGTGAGGCGCTCGGTGCGCGCGTCCGCCAGTGCGAACAGCACCACCACGGCGGCCACCAGTACCCCGTAGACGGCCACGCAGCGCAGCACCAGGCGGCGTACCAGCGGGCGCGGACCGCCCCGCCAGTTGATCAGCAGCACCAGCACCGCGCAGCTGTACGCGCAGATCATGCCGTAGGTCAGCGGGGCGCCGAAGTTGGGGACGCCGGTGAGGGCGTTGACCCGGGCCAGGGTGGCCGGGGCCGCGCACACGAAGACCAGCGCGCCGAGCAGGATCGACACGCAGGTGGAGACGGCCAGCGGGTTGCGCAGCGCGCGGCGCGGACGGCGCACCAGCAGCACCGACGTCATCCCGAACACGAAGGCCGCCAGATACACGACGAGACTCATGCGGGCCGCCTCCTCACCCCTGTGCCCCGGCTCACGCGGTGCCCGCCGTCGGGGTGCCGGTGGGCACGACGGGCACCGGGAGCGCGGGCGCGGGAACGGCGAGCGCGTCGGCGATGCGGACCAGCGACTCCGGCTCCGGCACCGGCGCGAGCGGGCGCGCGCCGGAGCGGGACGGCGGCACGCGCAGCCCCGGGTCGGCCTCCCGGCGTACCGCCGCGGTGATCACGGCGGCCCAGGCGGCGGCCTCGGCGCGCGCCGGGTCGCCCGTGGAGGCCAGCGTGCCGGCCCGGGTGCGGTCGAACAGCTCCCGGTCGAGATAGGCGTCCAGATGGCCGAGCGCGTTGAGGATGCTGGTCTGACGCCACATCAGCCGGGTCGCCGCGGAGGCGAAGCGGGGCCGGGGCAGCCGCAGCGTCCTGCGGGTCAGCAGGTCGTCCAGCGTCCGCTCCAGCGGCTCCAGCCGGGCGTACGTCCGCCGGGCCCGCCGCGCCTCGGCCGCCCGCGGCAGGGTCAGCGGCACCAGCACTCCGACGACCGTGAGCAGCGCCCCGAGTCCGGCGGCGGCCGGGGAGACGGTGGTGACGAGCGTGGTCCAGTCCCGCCCGGTCCAGCGGGCGGCCACCGCGACCAGCTTGGTCGAGCTGTACCCGGCGCCGCAGGCCGCGCCCGCGCCGAGCAGCAGCAGCCCGGCCCGCAGCCCGCCGCGCACCCGGCGCGCCCAGCGCAGCGAGGACACCGCGGTGACCGTGGCCGCGGTGAGGTGCGCCAGCAGGTACAGCACGATCATCTGTGCGATGTACGGGGTCGTCGCGTAGTAGGTGTCCAGATCCGTACGGCGCTCCACGGGCGCCTCACCGAGGGCGAACGTGGCGGCGACGCCGGCCACGACGACGGCGTACGCGACGATCCAGCGGCGGGCGGTGCGCCGCACCCGGGGCCCGCCCCGCCAGTGCACGACGAGCACCTGCGAGGCGGCGCAGTACCCGGTGATCGCCGCATAGGTGAGAGGCGCGGCGAGGTTGGGCACCCCGCCGATCCGGTTGACGGCGCCGACGGTCGGCGGCGCGCCCAGGAAGAAGCACAGCCCGGCCAGGCCGAGCACCGCGCAGATGGCCCGCAGATACGGGTCGCGCCGGTGCCGCAGCAGGTCGGGCGCCTTGATCAGCAGCCCGAGCCACAGCACCCCGCAGCTCACGTAGTTGAGCAGGCCGCCCGTCATCTCTTGGTCCCGCGGTAGTTGAGCGCGGCGCCGATCCGGCCGGCCAGGTCCTGCGGGTCGCCCGGCTCGGCGGCGTGCGCGGTGCCGGCCGAGGTGTCCAGCCAGGACCGCAGCCGGCGGCCCATCAGCATCCCGAAGCGGTCCGCCTCCTGCTCCTCGGCGAGGCTGAAGTCGGTGCGCGCGGCGACCGGACGCGGCTGCCCCGCGGGCGCGGGCTCGTCGGCGGGGCGGCGGTTCATGTGCCACACCTCGTGGCAGAGGATGACGATCTGGTGCCACACGGCGGCCCGTTCGTCCACCACGACGTCGTCGTGGGTGTCGCGCTCCAGCCACAGACCGCTCGCGGTGTGCGGGGGAAAGGCGGCCCGGTGCACGTGCACCTCGCGCCCCCGCCAGGCGCTCACCGACGCGACCAGCGCCTCGAACAGGACCTCGGGGTCCGCGGGGACCCGCACCCGGATGGGGTCGATGAGGGCGTCAGCGAGGCGACGCATCTCCTTCCTGGTACGCACCGCTGTCTCCCTGTTCCCCTGGGCGTCGCTCGGTCACCTGTGCAATATGCCAAGTCGCATGCCGTTTCGGCCAGTTCCGTGGCCCGCCGGATCACTCGGTGACCGCCACGGTGTCGCCGGGCGCCGCGGCGCGGGCGCGGACCTCCCGGATCAGCTCCGGGTGGCGCAGGGTGCGGGAGACGGCCCCGATCTCGCGGAGCAGTTCCGTGGTGTCGGCGCCGTGGTCGCTCTCCGCACCGGGCGGCGCCTCGACGGCGTCCAGGATCACCACGGCCGCCGCCACGGCGCGCGCCCGCTCCGGCGGGCAGCCCAGGTCCAGGGCGGCGGCGTAGGAACGCTCGCGCAGCCGTTCGTCGGTGCGGCGGGCGAGCGGCAGCAGCACGTCGCGGATGAACGTCTCCCGCCGGGTGAGCCGCAGTTCGGCGCTGGCACGCCAGGCGACGGGCAGCCCGGAGCCGTGCACCTGCCGCATCAGCAGGTACAGCGGGCGCAGCCGCTGGTGGGCGAGCCGGATCCGCCAGCGGTCGTGCAGGTACTGGCCGGCGTGCGGGAGGATGAAGCCGACGGCGATGGACACGGCGGACAGACAGGCGAGCGCCGGGGCCACGTGCAGGTTCAGCCAGTCCAGGTCGTTGCCGGTCCAGCGGGCGCCCACGGCGGTGAGCTTGGCCGCGTCGAAGCCGAGGTTGAGGGCGTAGCCGAGGCCGAGGAACTTCAGTCCCCAGCGCAGCAGCGCGTCGAGTCCGTCGGTGCGGATCCAGTTCCAGATCAGCTTCGAGGTGATGAGCGCGGCGGTGGTGTGCGCGAGGAGGTAGAGCAGGATCTCCTCGCGCATGAACGGCGTGGTGGCGTAGTAGGTGTCCAGGTCCCGGGTGCGCTCCACGGGCACGTCCGCGAGGGCGAACAGCACCCACAGCGCCACGATCACGCCCCCGTACGCGGTGACCACCAGGCGGGTGGCGCGGCGGGTCGCGGCGGTCCGCTCGGACAGGCCGTCGCGCCAGGCGATGATCAGCACCAGGCAGGACCCGCAGAACGCGGTGAGCAGGGAGTACACCCAGGGCGCGGAGATGTTGGGCACGCCGGTGACCTGGTTGACCCAGCCGATGGTGGAGGGGGCGACGAACACGAACACCGCGCAGGCGAGCAGCAGCAGCCCGCCGACGGCGCGCAGCAGCGGGTCGCTCCACAGCCGGATGATCGTGGGCACCTTGATGGCCAGGGCGGCGGCCAGGACGCCGGCCGGGATCCACCAGAAGGACGGGTAGAACTCGCCGAGGAACGTGGCCGGGCCCATGGCCGCGTCCGCGAACCCCATCGCGACCCCTCGCTTCCCTCTGCGGCCGGTTGAAGCCTGTTCGAGCCTACGCGGATAGACGTGTCCGCGTCATGCCATCCCGGTGACGGATGCGCCCTGTTCCGGCCGTCCGCGCCCGCCCGCCGTCCACGGCTGAAGGCCGGGCGAGTTCATGCCGGGGCATTGACGCGCGGGGTCGCCGACCGTACGGTCCGTTCGAAGTTACGGGCGTCATCCGAGATATCGAACATGCAGGGTTCGTGCACATGATGGGCAGAGGCAGCGCCAGATCGTGGCGGGCGTCGCCCACACCCAACTCGCCGGCCAGTGACGCTCCCTCAGCAGGACCCGACCCGTCGAAAGGACACGATGCGCACCGCCCGCTTCACCCTGGACCCCGCCTTCACCGTCGGCACGGTCGACCCCCGGCTGTTCGGCTCCTTCGTCGAGCACCTCGGCCGGTGCGTCTACACCGGCGTCTTCGAACCGGGCCACCCCACCGCCGACGCCGACGGCATCCGCGGCGACGTCCTGGACCTGGTCCGCGAACTCGGGGTCACCGCCGTCCGCTACCCCGGCGGCAACTTCGTCTCCGGCTACCGCTGGGAGGACTCCGTCGGGCCCGTCGAGGAGCGCCCGCGCCGCCTGGACCTGGCCTGGCGGTCCACCGAGACCAACCGCTTCGGCCTGTCCGAGTACATCTCCTTCCTGCGGAAGATCGGGCCGCAGGCCGAGCCGATGATGGCCCTCAACCTCGGCACCCGGGGCGTCGCCGAGGCGCTCCAGCTCCAGGAGTACGCCAACCACCCCGGCGGCACCGCCCTGTCCGACCTGCGCGCCGAGCACGGCGACAAGGACCCGTTCGGCATCCGGCTGTGGTGCCTGGGCAACGAGATGGACGGCCCCTGGCAGACGGGCCACAAGACCGCCGCCGAGTACGGCAGGACCGCCGCCGAGACCGCCCGCGCCATGCGCCAGCTCGACCCCGGCGTGCAGCTGGTGGCCTGCGGCTCCTCGGGCCGCTCCATGCCGACCTTCGCCGAGTGGGAGGCCACCGTCCTGCAGGAGACGTACGACCTGGTCGACTACATCTCCCTGCACGCCTACTACGAGCCGCTCGACGGCGACGTGGACTCCTTCCTCGCCTCCGCAGTCGACATGGAGAGCTTCATCGAGGACGTGGTCGCCACCTGCGACCACGTCGGGGCCCGGCTGAAGTCCCGGAAGAAGATCAACCTCTCGTTCGACGAGTGGAACGTCTGGTACATGTCCCGCACCGACGAGCAGGTGAGCGCCCTCGACTGGCCCGAGGCGCCGCGATTGCTGGAGGACAGCTACAGCGTCCTGGACGCGGTCGTCTTCGGCTCGCTGCTGATCGCGCTGCTGCGGCACGCGGACCGGGTCGCCGTCGCCTGCCTGGCCCAGCTGGTCAACGTCATCGCCCCGATCATGACCGAACCGGGCGGCCCGGCCTGGCGGCAGACGACGTTCTTCCCGTTCGCCCAGGCCTCGAAGTACGGCCGCGGCGAGGTCCTCGACGTGCGCGTGGACTCCCCGACGTACGCGACGGAGAAGTACGGGGAGGCGGACCTGCTGCACGCGACCGCGGTGCGGGGCGAGGACGGCACGGTCACCGTGTTCGCCGTCAACCGCTCCCGCACCGAGCCGCTGCCGCTGGACGTCGCGCTGAACGGGCTCGGCCTGACGTCCGTCACCGGGCACAGCGTGCTCGCGGACGCCGACCCCGACGCCCGCAACACCCTCGCCGAACCCGAGCGGGTGGTGCCGCACGCGGGCGAGGGCACCACCCTGGACGGCGGCCGCCTCACGGCCGTGCTGGAGCCGCTGTCCTGGAACGTGATCCGGCTGGCGTGACGCGCGCGCGGCGTGACCCGGCGCCCGGTCTCCGGCGCGCCGGCGGGCTCACCTGCCCGGTGGGTCCACCGGCTCGACCGGGACGCCGCCGCGCGCCGCGCCCAGCAGCGTCAGCGTGACCTTCCCCGGCCCGGCCGGGGTGGTCCCGTCGGACAGCACCGCGAGCGCCAGGGTGTTGGCGCCGCGGGTGCGCAGGATGCCGTTCGGCAGGGCGAAGGTGTGCTGCGGGCCCACGTCGTTGACGTACTGGCCCAGGTTCCAGCCGTTGAGGAAGATCTGCACCCGGTAGGCGCGCTCCGGGTCGTCCTCCAGGGTGAGCCCGACGGACGCGTCCAGCTCGGGTTCGAAGCCCAGCCGGAACTGGGTGCGGTACCAGGTGACGCCCTGCCGCCGCCGCGCGCGCGGGAACTCCACCACCCGCCAGCCGCGGTCGTCGTGGTCCGGCAGATGCCAGCCGCGCCGTTCCCCGTACAGGCCGCCGTTGTTGAACGGGCCGGTCACCCGCTCCGGGTCGGTGGCGCCCCGCACCCGCCACTCCACGCTGCGGTCGCCGCCCGCGAACTCCACGGCGACCAGCCCGCGCGCGGCCTTGTGGGCGTCCTCCCCGGGCTCCGTGCCGGCGTGCTGCATGGGCCGCACCAGCACCGACAGCACATGCTCGCCGGGGCTCCGCACCGCCCCGGGGACGTCGAACCGGGCCGTGGCCGTCCAGGTGCCGCGCGCGGCGGTGTCCTCGTCGGGCGCCGGCATGCGGTGGGCGCCGAGCGGCCGGCCGTCCAGCCACGCCATCAGCAGCCCCTGGGTGCCGGTGCTGTAGGACAGCGCCACCGACCGGATGCCGCTCAGGTCCTTCAGCCGTCCCCGGTACCAGACGTCGCCGTGGTGGCAGCCGTAGTCGTCCGCGAACAGCACGGGCCCGCCCTCGGGCACCGGCGTGGTGCTGTGCGAGGTGGTGCGGTCGGCGACCGTCCAGGCCGAGTCGTCGAAGTCCGGGTCGGACTCCGGGTTCTCCGTGCGGCACCGCCAGCCGTCCAGCGCGGGCAGCGCCACCGCGCGCACGGCGGGCATCAGCCCCTCCATCACACGGCTGCGGGCGCGCCCGACATAGGTGGGCACGTGCGCGCCGTTCCAGGTGACCTCTGCGACGCCCCGCGGCCCCCACACCTCCACACCGGTCTCGACGGTGACATCACCCGTCAGATGGAGCGTGGAGCCGCGCAGTTCGGCCGAGCGCAGCAGCGCGGGGCCGTAGACGACGAGCGGCCCGGCCGGGGTCTCGTACGTCCACAGGCGCAGCGCGGTCTCGTCGTCGGCGAACAGCAGCACGAGGGGTGTCTCGGAGTCGCCGTCCTTGACCAGCACCCGGCTCAGGCCGCCCACGCCGAGCGGGGAGACGACGTTCAGCCGGCCCCGGTCGTGGTCGTAGGCCCAGGCGGGTTCGGTGTCGGCGCGGTCGGCGCCGGGCTGCTTCTCGCAGTCCAGGGCCACATGGGCGGTCTCCCCGTTGCGGCCGACGAACACCGCCACGTCCTGCCGCCCGGTGGAGACGCAGAGCATCGGCTGGGCGGTGGTGAACGCCAGCGTGCGGTGGCCCAGACGCAGACCCGAGGCGACCAGCTTGGTGTCGCCCGCGGCCACGGTGACCGGCACCTCGATACCGGTGTCCGGCAGCAGGGCGCGCACCTCCTCGTCGGTGTCGTTGCGCACCACGAAGAACCGCGCGCCGGTGTCGGGGTTGGCCAGCCGGCGCACCGTCAGCCGGCCGTCCGCGGCGCGTTCCTCCCCGTCCCCGTCCGGCTCCAGCCGGGCCAGGTCGGGCACGGTGCGCACGAGATGGCCGAGCTGCTGGGCGGCGGCCATGTTCGGCGCGGGCTGCCGTCCCTCGTCGAGGACCGCCCCGTAGTCGTACGAGGTGTAGACGCCCGGTCCCGGCAGCCAGCCCCACGACGTCCCGCCGAACCCCATGCCGGTGTGGTGCACGGTGACCCCGTCGGCGAGGGCGGCGAGATGGCGCCGCCGCTCGTGCGTGGCGTCGTGGGTCTCCCGCACCCGCGCATAGCCCTCGCCGCCGGACAGCGGACCGCCCCAGGCGTCGGCCGCCCCGCCCGCCACGGCGGTGAGACCGGCCGTGGGCGGCCCGTCGCCGCCGGTCCACCGCTCCCCGTCGAGCAGGGGCACGTCGATGCGGTCGGCGAGCGCCTTCGCCTGCAGCCGGGCCCGGTGGGCGCGCGCCGCCGGGTCCCCGGCCGGCACCGGACGCCCGTCCTCGAGCCGGTACAGCAGCACCGTGCCGCCGCCCGCGGTGTACAGATGCCGTACGGCGATGGCGTCGACGGCGGCGAGCCACGCCTCGGCGTGCCGCAGGTACTCGGGGTCGTCGGTGCGGGCGGAGCCCGGGGCGGCCGTCAGCCAGCCGGGCAGGCCCCCGGCGTCCAGGTCCGCGCCCAGGCAGGGGCCGGGCCGCAGCACCACGTACAGCCGTTCCTCGGCGGCGACCGTGAGAAAGCGGTTCAGGTCCCGCACCCCGGTGAAGTCGTGGACGCCGGGCGCGGGGGAGTGGACGTTCCACGGCACGGGCACGTCGACCGCGGTGAAGCCGTGCGCGCGCAGCTTCTGCAGCACGTCCCGCCACAGCGACGGGCTGGGCAGCCGGAACGGGTGGACCTCGGCGGACCACAGCACCAGCCGCCTGCCGTCGACCAGCAGGGAGTGCCGGTCGTACGTGACGCGATGGCGCCGGCCGTCGGCCTCCGGCAGCGGGGGCGGCGGTCCGGTCGGCACGACGCGCGGCCCCTGCGGGCCGGTCGCCGCCCCGCCGCTGCCGGCCAGCGCGAGGCCGAGCGCGGCCGTGCCGGCCAGGGCGGTGAAGGTGCGCCTGCTGAGCTCCAAGGGAGCGCCTCCTGGTCCGTTCCACTAGCGGTGCTGGTGCGTCATTGTCCCCGAAGCGGAACGGCCCTCTTCCCCACGGGAGTCCCGGCGCGCCCGTGGCGTCCTCCGGCGGTGTCCCGGGGCGTTCACCGGCGGTATACGGACCGGGAGTGAATGGCCGGAGTTCGCCCTGTCCGGCCGTCACGGCGCTCCATACGATGCGAGCGCTCCCGGCCTTCACCGCACCTTCATGCCTCCTTCACGAAGCCGGGGGCGCATGCGCCCGCGTTTTTGGCATGTGCATGACGCTTCAACCAACGCACCGCACCAACCCCCCACCCCAAGGATGGAGAACCATGGCTGGAGGCCTGCTCCTCGGCGTCGCGGCGGCCACGCTGCTCGGCGCCGCGCTGCCCGCGCACAACCCGGGGTCGTCGTTCGAGGACCCGCCGCCGGACAAGATCGTCATCAAGGTCGCCACGGTGAACGGGTCGGGATGTCCCGCCGGGACCGCGGCCGTCGCCGTCTCGGCCGACAACACCGCGTTCACCGTGACCTACAGCGACTACCTCGCCCAGGCCGGCGGGAACTCCGAGCCCACGGCCGCCCGCAAGAACTGCCAGCTCAGCCTGCTCGTCCACGTCCCGCAGGGCTTCACCTACGCCATCGCCAGCGCGGACTACCGCGGCTTCGCCTCGCTCCAGCCCGGCGCCCGGGGCACCCAGCGGGCCTCGTACTACTTCCAGGGGTCGCCCAACACCGAGTACCGCACGCACCCCTTCGGGGGCCCGTACGACGACAACTGGCAGGCCACCGACGAGACCGACTGGGCGCAGCTCGTCTACGCGCCCTGCGGCGTCCAGCGCAACTTCAACATCAACACGGAGCTGAGAGTCACCGCCGGGAGCGACCCGTCCAAGGTCAGCTTCATGACGATGGACTCCACCGACGGGGACATCAGCACGGTGTACCACCTGGCCTGGAAGGAGTGCCCGGAGAAGTGACGTGACGGCGGGGGCGGGCGTCCGCCCGCCCCCGTGCCGTCCGCCTCCCCGGTGTGCCCCGTCCCCGGCCGGGCCGGCGGCGCCCGCACCGGGCAGCCCGGCGGCCGGCACGACCGGGGCGTCGTGCGCTCCTCGAACTCCTCCGGAGCGTCACCCGCCCCTGTCGCGGCCCGCGACGGCGTGGCGATGACGCACCACGGCGGCACGCCCGTGCCGGAGCCGCACGGCAGCGTCATCGGCCCCGGCGACCGGTCGGTCATGGAGGACGTCGACGGGGACCCGATCGTCGGCCGGTGCTGCGACGGCGACGACGACGGCCCACCCGGGCCGGGCGTCGGCGTGCCGGACCGGAGCGGCGGGCGGCCGGTCGCCTACTGACCGGGGCGGGGCAGGTCCCCCTTGCCTCGCGCACCGTCCCGGCCCCGCAGATGGCGCGAGCGCAGGGCCACTTCGAGGGCGAACCGGCGGTCGGGGTCGGCGAGCCGGTCGCCCAGATGGGCGTCCAGCGTCCGCAGCCGGTAGCGGACGGTCTGGGCGTGCACCCCCAGCATCTCGCCGACCTGCTCGGCGGGGGCGCGGGTCGAGACGTGCACCCGCAGGGTCTCGATGAGCCGGTCGCGCCGCTTGGCGGTCAGCCCGTCGAGCGGCGCCAGCTCGCGGGCGGCGAGATGGTCGACCAGGGCGGGGTCGGACAGCAGCCACAGCGTCGTCAGATGGTCCTCGCAACGGACCAGCGGGGCGTCCGGCACGACACCGTCGTCGACGAGCTGCAGTACGCGGCGTGCCCAGCGGAGGGAGTCCGCGGCCTGGGCCACCGGCACGGTCAGGCCCACCGCGGCACGGGTGCCGGACAGGGCCGTGCGGAGCATCTCGAGCCGCTCGGCGCCGAGTTCGCCGGGGACGAGCAGATGCGGCTGCGGGATGTCGAAGTCGGCGAGGACGTCGCTGTCGAGCCCCGCCTGGATGTGTTCGGGGACGGCAGGGCGCAGGGCGACGAGAAAACACGTCCGCGGCAGTTCCCAGGCGGCGGACGCGCACAGCTCGGACACCGTGGTCCTGGGGAGCGGGGAGGAGGCCAGGAGGAGGTGTAACAGCTGTCTTCGTAACGCGGACACCTCGGACGCGGCCCTCTCCCGCACCTCCGTGTACCCCTCCCGGGTGACGGCCTCCAGCTCCTCGACGTACGCGAACAGGGCGTCGGCGAAGGCGAGGACCAGGGCGGGCGAGAGGCTGTGCTGCCGTCCCAGCGTCTTGGCCCGGCGCAGCGCGATGCGCGCGCCCAGCCGGTAGGCGCCCTGGAGCACCTCCAGGTCACGGCCCTCGTAGGCCTCGACGCGGCCGAACCGGCGCAGCAGGTCGTCCCGCAGCTCCGAGCTGGTGCCGGGGTCGGCCACCCGGTCCACGAACGCGGTGAGCGCCTGCTCGACACCCTGGCGGATGGCGTGCCCGTCGGGCCCGTTGAGCAGCCGGCCGTACACCGGGTAGGCGCGGGTGACCTCGGTCCGTATCTCGTTCAGCAGTCCCGGCAGCATGGGCCGCATGAAGGCGGCGAACTGCCGTGGCAGGGGGTCGAGCGGCTCGCCGAGCACCGAAGGACGTGTGATTGAGGGCATGACTGATCCCTTGCTCTCCGGCCTGTCCGGCAAGGCGGCCCGGCCGGGTCATGTCCCGAGGGACGACGCCCGGCCGGGCCGCCACGTGCACCGGTCTGAAAAGCTGACGGTAAGTCAACTTACATGTCTTGTACACCTCTTGAGCAGGAACGCTTCACAGAAGCCTCACCTGGTGGCGGAGTGCCAGTGCTGCGCCAGGACCTCGCCGGCCCGCGGAGCGGCCGTGCCGGGCGCGTTGAGGCCGGTGAGGTACGTCTGCGTGTTGTCGAGGGTGACGCTGTTCTTCCCGGAGGCGGAGGGCAGTCCGGTCTTGGCGTTCACCGCCAAATTGATCAGACCGACGTTCAGCCCGCAGCCGGTGGCGCCGGGAACCGCGAAGGTGCTGTCGTTCTGGGTGGAGCCGGTGAGGTTGATCCGGCTCATCTCGCCGGCCGGGTCGACGGTGCCGTTCCCCTGGAAGAAGGACATGTCGAACGCCGGGTAGTCGCGGTTCTCCGGGCGCAGCACGATCGGGTTCGCGGCAGTGCCGATGTAGCACTTGCTGCCGAGGAGCGGGTTCTCCAGGTGGATACGGACCGGCAGGGCGACGATCGGCATGTCCGTCAGGATGCCCGCGGTCTGGTTGAAGTCGTAGGGCGCGCCGACCGACTCCATGGTCGCGGTGATCTTGTTGAGGCTGGAGTTCTCCAGCGACTCGCAGATGCCCGTGATGACGGGTATGGCGCTCGGGCACATCAGACCGAACAGTCCGCCGGGCACGGTGGCGGGTTCGGCGATCAGCGCGCCGCCGGGCGGGGCCACCACGCTGCTGGTGCCGTCCGCGTTCTGCACGATGCCGATCTGCAGGTTCGTCTTGCCCGTGACCACGGTCGTGTTGCCCAGCTTGATGGTGCCGCTGGTGGAGGTGGAGACCACGCACTGCGGGGTCCGTGCGAGGCCGTCGGCGGCCAGCATCGCCGGCGCGTCCACCGGGCAGCGGGTGAAGGGAGCCCACTCGCCGTTCAGCGCGGGCTCGGCGGCGGTCGCGGTGCCCAGGGAGGCGAACGCCCCGAGCGCGGTCAGCGCGGAGACGGTGGCGAGGCGGGTGCGGGAGGACAGGGGTGACATGGGGGTGGCCTTCCGTGGTGAGGGGAGGGAAACGGGAGAGAGGGGGCGGCTCAGCGCTCGGCGGCGGGGATCACGTAGGGCTGGAGGTCCTCCGTGCACTGGGCGGCGGAGTTCTCGTCGCCGAACACCGGAACGCTCGGCGTGCACGTCTGACCCTGTATCTGCTTGATGTGATTGCCGGGTCCGGAGACGGAGGCGGTGAGGAGCCGGTCGAGGTTCTCGCGGCCGCTGCCGCAGCCGGTGAAGGCGGGTATGGTCGCCTCACCGGCCAGCGGGCCGCCCGTGAGGAGCATGTAGCCGGTGGCGTCCTCGCCGTACTTCTGCTCGCCCTTTCCGTACAGGACCAGATGGTCGCCGGGGTGGTTCGCGGGGTCCGGGTCGGTGGAGCGCAGCGGTTGCTCCGTCCGGCAGCCCGAACCGACGTCCAGGGAAACGCCGTTGACCTCGAGGTCGGTCACCCGCAGCCGCAGCGGGACGCGGATGAAGGTCTCCGCCACGATGTCCGCCCCCACATAGGTGGTGGCGAAGTCGACGGTCATCGGGCCGGTCTGTTCCAGCACCATGGTGGCCGTGGTCGGGACGAAACCGAAGGTGAGGAAAGTGCTCCGGAAGGGCGGCGACTGCTTGCGCCCCTCGTGGTGCAGCTCGCCCGCGGCCTTGATCGTCACGACGTAATTGCCGTTCTCGTCCGGTTCGGCGAGCATCTCCTTCGTCTCGAGCAGCACGCAGGACACCGGCAGGAGCGAAGCGCCCTTCTGCTTCCTCACGTTGTTGTAGCCGGTGATGTACGCGTTCATCGACCCAGGCCCGAACGGGTTCTCCTCGGTGTACGCGCAGGGCGGCGCGTTCCGGCCCGCCGCGGAGCCGGCCGGGTTCTCCGCCGTCGCCGGCGCCCGGTCGCCCTGCCGGTCCCGCGGTGTTCCGGGGGCCGGCTCCGGTGCCCCGGGGGAGGTGCCGGGCGGAGACGGCGAGCCGCTCGGCTCCGCGGCGTCCGCGCCGACCGGCACGGTGGCCAGCAGTCCGCCCTCCGGCGTCTGCGCGGGCGAGCACGAGACGGTCAGCGACGGGGCGCCGACGTCGGTCCCGTCCGCCGCCCCGGGCGTGAGATCGACGGCGAGGTCCCCGGCGGTGAACCGCAGTGCGCCGTCACCCCGTCCGGTCACCGTCGGGACCTCACCCGTCGCGGTCAGCGTCAGAGGCCCGGACGCGGGAAGGGCGACCGGCTGCGCGATGCCGTGCCAGACCGCCTCGGCCGTGGCCTCCTCCTGGGCGACGCCCACGGTGAGACGGGTCGCGGCCCGCACGGTGGCAGCCTGGGGCGCGGTGAGGTCCGCGACCGCCTCGGCAGGCAGCTCCAGGGTGGTGGTGACGCCGGTGGGTGCGATCGCCTCACCCCGTTCCGCCCGGTCCGGGAACTCGGCCGAGATCCGCACCGTCGACGCCCGCTCTCCCGAGGGGAAGGCGCAGACGTAGGGCAGTTCGGCGTCGATCTTCTGCGGGCCCGCGGCGGAGGCCGCGGCCGGGACCATGGCGGCCAGGACGACGAACGCCGCGATCGCCGCGCTTCTGGCGCGGACACGGGAGGGCCGCGACGCGGCGCTACGGTTGCCTGTCAAAGCTGCTCCGCTCAGGTTGTCCGGGGGTGTCCGGCTGCGACGTGCGAGGGCCGGCGCCGGCGGGGCGGCCCGCGAACGCCCGGCCGCGTGTGCCGGCCGGGCGTTCGCGGGCGGGTGTCCTACGGGTTGGTGCCGATGATGGTCGGGATGGCGCCGTTCGACGCCTTGATGGCGTAGTTGCCCTTGAAGAGCGGCTTGGTGGCAGTGGTGATCACCGTGCCGCAGTTGACCGGGTTGGTGACGCTCAGTTCCCCGGCGACGCTGTTGACGGCCAGGACACCGGTGGAGTTGGTGTAGGTGGCCGAGGCCTTGCCCGTCACCGTGAACTTGCAGACGCCGGCGGTCACGTTGGCCGTGACGTTGCCGATGTAGCCCTTGGTGACGCCGGCGGTGTAGTCCTGCGCGACGACGGTCCAGGGGGTGACCGCCACGGTGGTGACGGTGCCCAGGACGCTGGTGCACGGGGTGGAGGCGGTGCCGAAGTTGATGGCGTTGATGGCGGCGACCTGGGCGGGGTTGCCGGTGGCGCTCGCCATGGTGCCCGAGGCGCCCGAGGTGGTGCACGTCATCGGGATGGTGGCGGTCAGCACGATGTTGCCGGCGTTCGTCGCCGTGTAGCTGCCGCTCGGGGTGACGGTCCACGTCGTGGACGGCGCCGCCGAGGCGGGGGAGAGGGTGAGGCCTAAGGCGGCAGCAGCCGCACCCGCCACGACAGCGGTCTTTCTGAAGGTCTTCTGCATGGCTCGGGAATCTCCTTGAGGGTTGACCGGCGGAGACGGGCCGTGGCCGACGTGGGATGACGGAGCGCGTATACGGCCCGCGGCCGGACGTGGCCTGTCCGTGAGCCATGACGTTACTGGCGGTAAACTTAGCTGAACAATGCGGCGGTCCATGATTCTTTCAAAAGTGGAACAAGATGTTTCCGTGGTGAGTGGTCCGCGGTGCACCTTGCTCAGGTGATGTCAATGAAGGAAGGCGTGCGCGGCAGTTGCCCGTCATTACCCGGAGATCTTCTGTGTCGCGTTCCATGCTCACCGGATGACAATATTCAGTTGGTTCGTTGTGCTCTCGCTGACATATTCCGGATGGCCGGAGCGGGTATCCCGGGAAAGTCGGATCACGGTGTTGCCTGCCGAGGTTACTCGGCCGTAACGTGCCGGTGCGGTGCTCGGCTCCAGGTCGGCGGCCCCTGCCGGCCGGAGCCGCGACGGACGCTTCCGGCCCTCCCCCCCCGGGCTCGGGTGTCTGTCGGCAGGGTCTCGCGCGCCTCCACACCCCCCGGGGCGGTGAGGCCCTGACTGTCTCCCTGGAGACAGGTGCCGGGCCGCGGTGTTGTCAGTGCTGTGACAAGTTCCCGGGAGTCGATGCGCATCGGGTGCCCCGCCTGTTGTCGACGGGCTCCGCACCGACTTAACGTGCGCCCGCAGCGCATATTCGACGGACGTCCGCTGGAGGTGATATGGGAATCGAAGTAGTCGTCGAAGGGCTGACCAAGTCCTTCGGCAAACAGAACATCTGGCGGGACGTGTCACTCACCCTTCCGGCCGGCGAAGTCAGTGTGATGCTGGGGCCTTCCGGCACCGGGAAAACCGTTTTCCTGAAGTCGCTCATCGGGCTCCTCAAACCCGAGAAGGGCCGTGTCCTCATCAATGGGGTGGACATGGTGAACAGTCCCGAGAAAGACATCTACGAGACCCGTAAAATGTTCGGTCTCATGTTCCAGGACGGAGCCCTTTTCGGGTCCCTGTCCCTTTTCGACAACATCGCCTTCCCGCTGCGGGAGCACACCCGCAAGAAGGAGTCCGAGATCCGCCGCATCGTCATGGAGCGGATCGAGGTCGTCGGACTGCTGGGCGCCGAGGGCAAGCTCCCGGGAGAGATCAGCGGAGGCATGCGCAAGCGGGCCGGGCTGGCCCGCGCGCTCGTCCTCGACCCGCAGATCATCCTGTGCGACGAGCCGGACTCCGGGCTCGACCCGGTCCGCACCGCCTACCTCTCGCAGCTGCTGATCGACCTGAACGCGCAGATCGACGCGACGATGCTGATCGTCACCCACAACCTCGACATCGCCGCCACCGTGCCCGACAACATGGGGATGCTCTTCCGGCGCGAGCTGGTCACCTTCGGCCCGCGCGAGGTGCTGCTCACCAGCGACGAGCCGGTCGTCTCCCAGTTCCTCGGCGGCCGGCGCGAGGGCCCCATCGGGATGTCCGAGGAGAAGGACGCGGCCACCCTCGCCGCCGAGGCGGACCGGGCGACGCCCGCCGCGCCCCGGGTGATCGTGCCGCAGCTCGAGCCGTCGCCCGGCCTTCCGCCGCGCCGTGCCGTCGCACGCCGCCGTGCGCGTGTCATGGGCATGATCGACACCTTGCCGCCGGCCGCGCGCTCCGCCATCCGGGAGACCTACGAGCGGGACGCGGCGACGGCCACCGTGACGGCGCCCGTCGCCGGGAGCGGCGCATGATCACCGGCGCGCTGCGCGAGACCGGCCGGCTCTTCGCGCTCGCCGCCGAGGTCAGCCGCGCCGTCTTCCGAAGACCCTTCCAGTTCCGCGAGTTCACCGAGCAGTTCTGGTTCGTCGCCAGCGTGACGATCCTGCCCGCCGCCCTCGTCTCGATCCCCTTCGGCGCCGTCATCGCCCTCCAGGTCGGCTCCCTCACCCAGCAGCTGGGCGCCCAGTCCTTCACCGGCGGCGCCAGCGTCCTCGCCGTCGTCCAGCAGGCCGGCCCGCTCATCGTCGCCCTCCTCATCGCCGGCGCCGGCGGCTCGGCCATCTGCGCCGACCTCGGCTCCCGCACCATCCGCGAGGAACTCGACGCCATGGAGGTCATGGGCGTCTCCCCGGTGCAGCGGCTGGTCGTGCCCCGGGTCCTGGCCGCCATGGGCGTCGCGGTCCTGCTCAACGGCCTGGTCTCCGTCGTCGGCATCCTCGGCGGCTACTTCTTCAACGTCGTCATGCAGGGCGGCACCCCCGGCGCCTACCTCTCCAGCTTCTCCGCCCTCGCCCAGCTCCCCGACCTGTACGTCAGCGAACTCAAGGCGCTGGTCTTCGGGTTCATCGCCGGCATCGTCGCCGCCTACCGGGGCCTCAACCCGCGCGGCGGCCCCAAGGGCGTCGGCGACGCCGTCAACCAGTCCGTCGTCATCACCTTCCTCCTGCTCTTCTTCGTCAACATGGTGATGACGGCCGTCTACCTCCAGATCGTCCCGCCGAAGGGAGGCTGAGGTCCGATGGCCTCCCCGCTCGCCCTGCTCGACCGCTCCGGCGACCACCTGCTGTTCTACCTGCGGGCCCTGTTGTGGATCCCGCGGACGCTGCGCCGCTACCTCAAGGAGGTGCAGCGCCTGCTGGCCGAGGTGGCCTTCGGCTCCGGCGGCCTCGGCGTCGTCGGCGGCACCGTCGGCGTGATGATCGCCATGACGCTCTTCACCGGCACCGTCGTCGGACTCCAGGGGCACGCGGCCCTCGACCAGATCGGCACGGCCGCCTTCACCGGCTTCGTCTCCGCCTACTTCAACACCCGGGAGATCGCCCCCCTGGTGGCCGGCCTCGCCCTCTCCGCGACCGTCGGCGCGGGCTTCACCGCCCAGCTCGGCGCCATGCGCATCAACGAGGAGGTCGACGCCCTGGAGGGCATGGGCATCCGCTCCATGCCGTACCTGGTCACCACCCGCATCATCGCCGGCGTCGTCGCCATCGTCCCGCTCTACGCGATCGGGCTGCTCTCCTCCTACGTCGCCTCCCGCACCGTGACCGTGCTGTTCAACGGCCAGTCACGCGGCACGTACGACCACTACTTCAACCTCTTCCTCTCCCCGACGGACGTGCTGCTCTCCGTGCTGAAAGTGCTGATCTTCAGCGTGATGGTGATCCTCGCCCACTGCTACTACGGCTTCCGCGCCTCGGGCGGCCCCGCCGGCGTCGGCGTCGCCGTCGGACGGTCCGTGCGCAACGCCATCGTCCTGATCAGCGTCACCGACTTCTTCCTGTCGCTCGCCCTGTGGGGCGCGACCACGACCGTGAAGGTGGCGGGGTGAGATGAGCGGATCCCGGGAAGCCCGAGGACACACGCTGCGCCGCCGGCTCGCCGGAGTGGTGTTCGTACTGGTGCCCGCCCTGCTGATCTGGCTGGCCGTCGCCGTCTACGACAAGAAGTTCACCTCGTCCGACCCGGTGGTCGTCGAGACCGGCAGCGTCGGCAACCAGATGCACCCGGGCGCCGAGGTGAAGCTGCGCGGCGTCGTCGTCGGCGAGGTCCGCGCCGTCGACGCCACCGGCGACGGCGCCCGCCTCACCCTCGCCATGAAGCCCGGCACGCTGGACGCCGTCCCCTCCGACGTCCGCGCCCAGATGCTGCCGACCACGCTGTTCGGCGAGCGGTTCGTGGCCCTGGTGCCGCCCGAGAACCCCTCGCCCGAGCCGCTGGCCGCCGGAGCCGTCATCCCCCAGGACCGCTCCGCCAACGCCGTCGAACTCCAGCAGGTGCTCGACGACGTCCTGCCGATGCTCACCGCCGTCCAGCCGCAGAAGCTCGCCGCGACCCTCTCCGCCGTCTCCCAGGCCCTGGAAGGACGCGGCGACCAGCTCGGCCGGACGCTCGGCCGGCTGGAGCGGCACCTGGCCGAGTTCAACCCGCACCTGCCCGCCCTCAACCGCGACCTCAGGGAACTCGTGAAGGTCAGTCATGTCTACGCGGACGCCGCGCCCGACATCCTCACGGCGCTCACCGACTTCACCACCACCAGCGGCACCCTCGCCGAGAAGGAGGCCGAACTCGCCTCCGCCCTCGGCGCCACCACCCGGACGGCCGAGGACATGACGGCCTTCCTGCGCGAGAACCGGCGCAACCTCATCCGCCTCTCCGCCGCCGGCCGGCCCACCCTCGAACTGCTCGCGGAGTACTCCTCCTCCTTCCCGTGCACCCTGCGCACCCTCGCCGAGTTCGTCCCGGCCATGGACCGGGCGCTCGGCAAGGGCACCGGCCGGCCCGGCGTCCACGTCGACGTCACCTCCGTCGCCGCGCGCGGCGCCTACCGCCTCGGCCGCGACACCCCGGTGTACGACGCGGGCGGCGGCCCGCGCTGCCCCTCCGTGCCCTACGTCGGGGCGCTGCCCCGGCCCACGGCGCAGGCCGCGACCGCCGCGACCGCCGAGGACCTCGGGCCCGTCAACTCCCCGGCGGAGAACGACCTCGTGAACGAACTGCTCGCGCCCGCAGCCGGCGCGGCCCCCGGCGACCTGCCCGACTGGAGCACCCTCCTCGTCGGCCCCGTCTACCGCGGTACGGAGGTGACACTCGGATGACCAGCGCCGACCTCGGGCACACCCGGCGCCGCTCGCTGACCGGCCCCCTGCTGAAGTCCCTCGTCTTCGTGGTGGTCACCGCCGTCGCCACCACCGTGCTCGGGCTCGGCGTCGCCGGCTCCGGCGCGGGCGGCGGCGGCCGGGTCTACCAGGCCCTCTTCACCGACGTCACCGGGCTCAGGGAAGGGGACAGCGTGCGCGTCTCCGGCGTCACGGTCGGTGAGGTGACCGACGTGCGCGTCGTCCAACGGCGCCTCGCGCAGGTCACGTTCACCGTCCGCGAGGACCGCCGGCTGCCCCGCTCCACCACCGCGGCGGTGAAGTACCTCAACATGGTCGGCCAGCGCTACGTGTCCCTCGGACGCGGCAGCGGCGACCTCGGCGGCACCTTGGAGGAGGGCGCCACGGTGCCGCTGGACCGCACCACCCCCGCGCTCGACCTGACCCTCCTCTTCAACGGCTTCAAGCCGCTGTTCGAAGGGCTCTCCCCGAAGGACGTCAACGAACTCGCCGGATCGATCGTGCAGGTCCTCCAGGGCGAGGGCGCCACCGTCGACAGCCTGATCCGCCGCATCGGCTCGCTCAGCACCACCGTCGCCGCCAAGGACGAGGTGATCGGCGCGGTCGTGAAGAACCTCACCACCGTCCTGGACACCCTCAACGACCGCGAGGACAGCTTCGACGACCTCGTCGTCACCCTGCGCGCACTCGTCTCCGGCTTCGACGAGGACCGCAAGCCCCTCGGCCGGGCCGTCGCGGCCATGGGCGACCTGACCACCGTGACCGCCGACCTCCTCGACGACGGGCGCGCGCCCCTGAAGCGGGACATCCGCGAACTGGGCCGCCTCTCGCGCAACCTCGGCGACCACACCCCGCAGATCGAGAACTTCCTCGAGCGCACCCCCGCCAAGATGACCGCCCTGGCCCGGCTGTCCTCCTACGGATCGTGGTTCAACCTCTACCTCTGCGAGGCACGGGTGAGCGGCGTGACCACCTCCGACGGTTCCGAACCCCCGACCGGCATCGCCGTCACCGAATCGAGGTGCCGCGGATGAGACGCCCGCGCATGAAACCGGTCAAGGACCGCAACCCCGTCGCCGTCGGCATCGCAGGACTGCTCGCCCTCACCCTGCTCGGCGGCCTCGCCTACGGCGCGGACCGGCTCCCGTTCACCGGCGGCACCGGCTACAGCGCCGACTTCACCGAGGCGGCGGGCCTCGACGAGGGCGACGAGGTGCGCATCGCCGGCGTGAAGGTCGGCCGGGTCACCGGCGTCGCGCTGGACGGGGCCAAGGTGAAGGTGTCCTTCGAGGTGGAGGACGCCTGGATCGGCGACCGCAGCACCGCCGCCATCGCCGTCAAGACCGTCCTCGGCGACAAGTACCTGGCCGTCGACCCGCTCGGCTCCCGGCCGCAGGACCCCGGCAGCCGCATCCCGTCCACCCGCACCACGTCCCCCTACGACGTCACCCAGGCCTTCCAGGACCTCAGCGGCACCGTCGACGCCATCGACACCCGCCGGCTCGCGGAGAGCTTCGAGGCCGTCTCCGACACCTTCAAGGACTCACCACCCCACGTCAGCAAGGCCGCCACCGGCCTGTCCGACCTGTCCCGCTCCGTCTCCAGGCGGGACGCGGAACTCTCCCGGCTCCTCCAGGGCAGCGCCCGCTTCAGCAAGACGCTGGAGAACAAGAAGTCCAGCTTCGAGACCCTCATCGAGGACGGCGGCTCCCTGCTCGGCGAACTGAGGAAACGGCGGGCCGCCATCAGCGCCCTGCTCAAGGGCAGCCGCGACCTCGGCTCCGAACTGCGCGGCCTGGTCAAGGACAACGAGAAACAGCTCGGCCCCACCCTCAAGGCACTCGGCCGGGTGACCGGCGTCCTGGAGAAGAACAACGACCAGCTCGGCAGGACACTCGCCCTGATCGGCCCCTACTACCGGCTGGTCGGCAACACCCTGGGCAACGGGCGCTGGTTCGACAGCTACCTGTGCGGCGTCGTGCCCCGCGACTACCTGCCGGAGACGTCCCGGCCCGAGAGCGGATGCCTGCCGCCGAAACAGCCGGCCGAGGCCCAGGGGAGCGGTGAGCGATGAGCCGACGCGGAAAGATCCTCGGCGGACTGCTCGCCCTGGTCGTGCTGGCCGCCGGCGGCCTCACCGCCGCCTCGGCCCTCGCCCCCGACGGCCTGCGCATCACCGCCTACTTCGACCGCGTCGTCGGCGTCCACGCCGGATCCGACCTGCGCATCCTCGGCGTGCGGGTCGGCGAGGTGGAGTCGGTGCGGCCACAAGGCACCACCGTCCGCGTGGACCTGCGCCTCGACGACGGGATCAAGGTCCCCGAGAACGCCCGGGCCGTCGTCGTCGCCCCCAGCGTCGTCGCCGACCGCTACGTGCAGCTCACCCCCGCCCACAGCACCGGCCCCGCCCTCGCCGACGGCGCCGTGCTGCCCGCCTCCCGCAACCGCGTACCCGTCGAGATCGACCAGATCTACGACTCGATCACCGATCTCGCCGACGCGCTCGGCCCGGACGGCGCCAACGCCGAGGGCGCCCTGTCCGGACTGCTGCGGACCGGCGCCGCCAACCTCGACGGCAACGGCAAGGCCATCGGCGACAGCGTCGAGGAGTTCGGCAAGGCGGCCAAGACCCTGGACGGCAGCAGCGGCGACCTGTTCCGCACGCTCCGCAGCCTCCAAACGTTCACCACCATGCTCAAGGACAAGGACACCGACGTGCGCACCGCGCAGGAACGCCTCGACGAGGTCGTCGGCTTCTTCGCCGACAACAAGGACGACCTCACCGGCGCGCTCGAGGAACTCGGCAAGGCGCTCGGCCAGGTCAAGACCTTCATCGAGGACAACCGCGGCGAGCTGAAGAAGAACGTCGACCGGCTCGTGCCCATCACCCGCACCCTCGTCGAGCAACGGGTCTCGCTGGCCGAGGCGCTGGACGTGGCGCCGCTCGTCGCAGGCAACGTCGTGAACGCCTACAACCCCGACACCCGCACCCTCGACGGCCGCACGAACCTCAACGAGATCAGCATGGGCGGCCCCCTGCTGCCGCTGCCCGCCACCGGCGCGGCCGTCAGCGGCGACGCCCCCGCGACCGAGCGGAAGGGGGACAGATGAGAAGCGGCACACCCACCCGCGAACGGGCCGCCTCGGCGCTCGGACGCGGCGCGCTCACCACCGGCCGGGTGGCGGGCCTGACCGTGGGCGGGCTGATCGCCCTCGGTCTCGGCTTCACCCTCGCGGTCGGCGGTGTCACCGTCCTGCCCCAAGGCTTCCAGGGCGTGGAGGACCTGCCGCTGCCCGGCGGCGCCGACCTCGGCGACCGCCCCTACACCGTCACCGCCGAACTCGACGACGTCCTCAGCCTCGTCCCGCACTCCGCGGTACGCGTCAACGACGTCGCCGTCGGCCGGATCAGCCGCATCGAACTCGGCGACGACTGGACGGCCCGCGTCACCATGCAGATCAACGGCGACGTGCGGCTGCCCGCCGACGCCACCGCGCGCCTGGGACAGTCCAGCCTCCTGGGCGAGAAGTACGTGCAGCTCGCCGCCCCGGCCGGCGGCGGCACCGGCCGGCTCTCCGACGGGAACGTCATCCCGCTGTCCCGCACCAGCCGCAGCACCGAGGTGGAGGAGGTGTTCGGCGCGCTGTCCCTGCTGCTCAACGGCGGCGGCGTCAACCAGCTCCGCACCATCACCCGGGAACTCAACGCGGCGCTCGGCGGCCGGGAACCCGAGGTCCGCTCCATGCTCCGGCGCGTCAACACCCTGGTCACCGACCTCGACGACCACCGCAAGGACATCACCGACGCGCTCGACGCCGTCAACCGGCTCTCCTCCACCCTCGCCCACCGCAAGGACGACGTCGGAACCGTCCTCACCGGCCTCTCACCCGGACTGAAGACGCTGGAGCGACAGCGCGGCTCCCTGCTCACCATGCTGCGCTCCCTCGACGCGCTCTCCGGCGTCGCCGTGTCCACCGTCGACGCGAGCAAGGACGACATGATCGCCGACCTCAGGGCCCTGGCGCCCACGCTGAAGGAGCTCGCCGACGCCGGCGCGGACCTGCCCGACGCGCTCCAGGTGCTGGTGACCTACCCGTTCACCGACGAGGTGCTGAACGGCGTGAAGGGCGACTACCTCAACGCCTACCTGAGCGTCGTCGCCCTCCCCGGCACCCAGGTGATCCCCCCGATCGACGACCCGCTCCCGCTGCCCTCCGCGACCGCGACCACCGCACCGGCGTCCCCGGAGGCGGGTGACGGCTCGTGATCACCCTCGCCGTACGGCTGAAAAACCTCGCCTTCCTCCTCGTCGCCGTGCTCGCCCTGTCCTACCTCGGCATCCGCTACGCCGACCTCGGGCGGTACATCGGCGTCGCCGACCACTACACCGTGGACGTGCAACTTCCCCGCACAGGCGGCCTGTTCACCCATGCCGACGTCACCTACCGAGGCGTCTCGGTGGGCCGTGTCGGCCCCCTCCGCCTCACCGACGACGGGGTCGTCGCCGAGCTGCGGATCAAGAAGTCGGCGCCCCGCATCCCCGCCGACACCAAGGCCGTGGTCGCCGCGCTCTCCGCCGTGGGCGAGCAGTACATCGACCTGCGGCCCGAGAGCGAGGGCTCCCCCTACCTGACGGACGGCGCCCGCATCGACCAGCGGGACACCCAGGTGCCGGCCCCCGTCACCGACGTCCTCGCCAGTGTGGACGGCCTGGTGCGGTCGGTGCCGCAGGACGATCTGCGCACGGTCGTCGACGAGTTGGGGGAGGCCTTCGAAGGACACGGCGACGACCTCCAGGTGCTGCTCGACAGCGGCAGCGACTTCGTCGAGGCCGCCGACCGCGCCCTGCCGTCCACCGTCCTGCTCATCGACGACGGCGAGACCGTGCTGCGCACCCAGGCCCAGGAGGGCGCGGCGATCCGCGGATTCGCCCGGGGCGCGGAGGAACTGGCCCGCGCCCTCAAGGGGTCCGACGCCGACCTGCGCCGTCTCCTCGCGGTCACCCCCGAGGCCGCCGGCCAGATCAGCGGCGTGCTGCGGGACCTCGACCCGAGCCTCGGCGTCGTGCTCGCCAACCTGCTCACCACCGCCGAGGTGGCCGTCACCCGGCAGCGGGGCATCGAGGAACTGCTCGTCACCTACCCGGCGGCCGTCTCCGCCGGCTCCACCGCCGTCGACGGAGGGAAGCTGAACCTCGGCATGGCCGTCACCTTCTTCGACCCCCTGCCCTGCACCGCGGGGTACGGCGCCACCCGCTACCGCAACGGCCTCGACCTCGGCACCGCCCCGCCCCTGAACACCGGTGCGGGCTGCACCGCCCCGCCGTCCACGGGCAAGAACGTGCGTGGCGCGGCCAACGCCCCCAAGGGCGGCGCGGTGCCCGAACCGGCCCGCCCCGGCTCCCTGCCCTCCGGCAGCGGCGGCGACCGCACGGCGCGGCAGCCCGACAGCGCGGCGCCGCCCGGCGCGCTCGCCCTGCCCGGACAGAACGGCGAGGCGCCGCGCGACCTGGCGCACGTCCTCGCGCCCGCACCGGGAGGCACCCGATGAGGCGGGCCCGGATCCTCGCCGGGACGGGACTCGTCCTGGCCCTCGGCTTCTGCGGCACAAGCGCCTGGACGTACGCCCAGGCACGCGCCGACGACGATCTCGCGTACGGGAGGGAACGGGACGCGGCACTCGCCGACGGGCGCCGGGCCCTCGCCGTGCTCACCACGATCGACGCCACCACACGGCAGCGTGCGGAGGGCAGCGTCCGGGACTGGCGCGGCGTCTCCACCGGGCCGCTGCGCGAGGAGCTCGGCGCCACCGCGGCCGGGGCGGGCGCCTCGGCGCGCGGCACCGTCACCGAGGCCGCCGTCACGGCGCTCGACACCCGCTCCGGCACGGCGAAGCTCATCGCCACCGTCCGCGTCGAGACCACCCCCGCCGGGGCGGGGAAGCCGGCCGTCGACCGCAAGCGCGTGGAGGCGGTCCTGGCCCGAACCGGTGAGGACGTCTGGAAGGTGAAGGCGCTCAGCGCCGTCCCGGTCCAGGGGGAGAGGGAGGAGGGGGACCGATGACACGGATGTGGCTGTCCCGCAGGCGGGAGCCAGGTACGCACGAGCCCGGTACGGGACGGGACACCGCCGCCGGGGACATGGGGACGAGGGGGCCGGGACGGCGCCGTGGCGACGTGCCGGGGCACGGGACCTCGCAGGCCACTTGCGCTGAGCCGCGCTCCTGGGACGCCCCTGACGGCGGGTCCGGTGGGGAGGCGTCCGGGGACGCTCCCGAGGGCGATCCCGGCCACCGCACAGGTGACTCCCCTCCCCGGGACGCCCGCTCGCGGGGCTCGCGGCCGCGGCGGGCCGTCGCGGCGGGGGCCGCCGCGGTCCTGGTCCTCGGCGGCTGCGGCTTCCTCCACGAGGCCCACGAGCTGCGGTCGGACGAGTCCGCCCGCAACCGGGCGCTCACCGACACCGAGGCCACCAGCCGGGTCGCCGGGGACGTCGGCAGCGCCCTCGCCCGGATCTTCTCCTACACGCCCGACGGCACCGCCGCCGCCGAGCGCTCCGCACACACCGCCCTCGACGGGAAGGCCGCCCGCCAGTACACCGCCCTCTTCGACCGCGTCCGCCAGGACCTCACCGCGCAGCGCGTCACCCTGAGCACCCGCGCCGTCCGCACCGGCGTGGTGGAACTCGACGGCGACCGGGCCCGCCTGCTGGTCTTCCTCGACCAGACCTCCCGCCGCGGCGAGGACGCGGCGACCACCGCGGCGGCGCAGCTCACGGTCACGGCACGGCTCGAGGACGACCGGTGGCGGATCGTCGACATGAAGGCCCGCTGACATGCGCGGGAGACAGGAGCACCTCATGGAACGACCGGCCCGGCGCCGCGTGCCGCGCCGCCTCCGGACGCCGTACGCGCCGGCCCTCGTGCTCGCCCTCGTCGCCGGCGGTTTCGCCGCGTGGGCGGGCCAGGACTGGTACGACGCGGCCCACGACGACCGGGCCGCCTACGCCGTGCAGCGGGACCGGGCGCTCGCGGCGGGGGAGCAGGCCGTGCAGAACCTCAACACCCTCGACCACCGCGACCTGGACCGGGGGCTCGATCTCTGGGAGGCCTCGACGACGGGCGAGCTGCACGAGCAACTCGCCTCGGGACGCGATGACTTCGCGGATCAGGTGAAGGAGGCGGAGACGGTCAGCACGGCCCGGGTGCTGTCGGGAGCGGTCACCGAACTCGACGACCGGGCCGGGCGCGCCCGCGTGCTGGTCGCCCTGCGCGTCACCGTCCGGGCGGCCGACGGGACCCGGACCGACAAGGACAGCCGCATGCTCGGCGAACTCACCCGGACCGACGGCCGCTGGAAGCTGAGCGCTCTCGGCCAGGCGCCCGTCGGCGGCGCACCGGCCGGCTGACCGGCCCGTACCGCACCGGCCGGCCGCAGCGAGGAGGACATCCCACCATGTCGACGACCCGTCACCACATCAACCGCCAGCGACTCCGCCAGGCCCGCGCCGCTCGTCCGCAGGTCGTGGAGGTCCGGCTCGGCCCGCGCCGTGCGGCGGGGCCGCCCCGTAGGACCGAAGCGGCCGCGGAGGGACCGGGCGGTCCCGCCCGGTCCCGCCCGCGCCGCCCCTGGGGCCTGGCGGCGCTCTGCGCGCTGACCGTGCTCCTCGGCGGCTTCGCGGGCTGGGCCCACGCGGAGGCCGAGTCGCTGCGCGCCGAACCCGCCCTGAGCAACACCGCGTTGACCGACGTAGCCCGTACCAGCGAGGTCAAGGGGCAGGTGGCCGCGGCCGTCGACCGGCTGTTCTCCTACGACCACGCCGATCCCGCGGCCTTCGACCGGGCCGCGAAGGATCTCCTGACCGGGAAGGCCGTCGCCCAGCACCGGGACCTGTTCGCCGACGTCCGTGAGCGGGCCGACGCGCGGAAGGCGGTGATCACCACGGCGGTCACCGAGACCGCGGTCGAACGGATCGACGGCGACCGGGCGCGGGTCCTCCTCTACGCCGACCAGAGCAGCGTGGCCACCGCCGGAGGGAAGGCGGACGCGAAACAGGACGACGGCGTGTACGCGGCGGCGATGCTCGCGGTGGACACGGTCCACCGCGACGGCCGCTGGCTCATCACGGCCCTGGACACCTTCGACCGCACGTAGCCGCAGGGCGCGGCGGCAGGGCGCGGCGGACGACGCCACCCCAGGCGCTTCACCGGCACCGGACCGCTCCCGCCGCCACGCACCTCGGGCGCCGCACCTCCCCGGTGTGACCGGCACCCGCACCGCCCGCCCTGCCGCACCATCGGGGACTCGGCACGTGTGGGCCATGCGCTCGACCGCACCACGCGCCCCCGGCGCCCGCACCACCCGGCACCCGACGTGCCGGCCCCGCAGGGCGCCCGCACCGCCTGGCGCCCCGCAGGCCCGCCCCGGCAGGGGCGTAGCACCACCCGGCACCTGCTCGTCGGCCCTGGCAGGGTCACTGCACCACCCCGCATGCCTGCCCCGGCAGGAGCGCTGCACCGCCTGGCACCCCGCGTGTCAGCCCCGGCAGGGGCGTAGCACCACCCGGCACCTGCTCGTCGGCCCCCGCAGGGTCACTGCACCACCCCGCGCGCCCGCCCCGGCAGGGGCACTGCACGACCCGGCACCCGCTCGTCGGCCCTGGCAGGGTCACTGCACCACCCCGCATGCCGCCCCCGAAGGGGCACTGCACCACCCCGCACGCCCGCCCCGGCAGGGGCCCCGCACCGCATCCGGATCCGACAGGAGTGACGCCCATGTCCGTACGACGACCCCGTCGCCGGTACTCCGGCCGGGCCCGCAGGGGACTGCGTGCGAGTGCGCTCGCCGTGGCGGCCATGGCGGCCCTGACCGCTTCGCAGGGGCCCGGCCTCGTCCGGGACGGCATGAAGGCCCGGGCCGAACCGGCGGGCGACGGCGGAAGGCCGGCGCCCGTGGGCGATCCGTACGCGGAGCTCGCCCCGCCGGGTGACGGCTCGTACCACACCGAGCTTCCGCCCCTGCGCACCGCGAAGCCCGCGCCCGCCTCGCCCGTGCTGCACCGGCAGGTCCGCGCCGAGTCGGGCATTCCGGCCACCGTACTGCGCGCCTACCGTGCCGCCGAGTCCTCGGTCGCCAGGACGGACCCCGGCTGTCGGCTGCCGTGGGAGCTGCTGGCCGCCATCGGCAAGGTCGAGTCCGGGCAGGCGCGCGGCGGCGCGGTCGACGCGAACGGCACGACGCTCGGCCGCATCACCGGACCGCCCCTCGACGGACGGGGTTTCGCGCTGATCCGGGACACGGACGGGGGCGCCCACGACGGCGACACCGTCTACGACCGTGCGGTGGGCCCGATGCAGTTCCTGCCGTCCACCTGGGCCCGCTGGGGCACGGACGGCAACGGCGACGGCCGCGCCGACCCGAACAACATCTTCGACGCGGCGCTGGCGGCCGGCCACTACCTGTGCTTCGGCGACCGGGACCTGCGCCGCCCGGCGGACCTGGACCGGGCGGTCCTGAGCTACAACCACTCCCGCTCCTACCTGCGCCTGGTCCGGTACTGGCTGGCGTTCTACAGCCGCGGGGTGCACGCTGTGCCCGACGGGAAGGGCGTCGTCCCCCGCAGCCCCGGCGCGGGCGGCGACACCCCGGCGACCGAACCGGTCGACGGAGGCGGCGGGGGCGGCGGTGGCGGAGGCGTGGTCGTCGGGCCCCAGCCCAGCCCCTCCGGTGGCACGGGGCCGTCCCCGCGTCCTTCCCCGTCCGTCCCGGGCAGCCCGGACCCCACGTCGCCGTCCCCCGGGCCCAGCACGTCCCCGGCCCCCTCGCCGACGGACCCCCCGACGAGCCAGGAGCCCACGGAACCGCCCGACGAGTCCCCGACCGGGAGCGCCGAGCCCTCACCGGACCCGACCCCCTCGGCCCCCTGTTCCCCGGAGCCGACCGCTCCCGAACCGGGGCCGACGGCCTCACCGTCCGGCACCGGCGACCCCTGCCCGACCCCGACCGAGACCCCGGCAGGGCAGTGAGGGAAGCCGACGCGGGTGCCCGGCCGGGTGTCTCAGCCCGCCGCCTGTCCCATCCCCGCCGCGTCGGGCCAGCTCTGCGCCCCCGGCCAGCCCGTCGCCGGGGCCATGGACAGCCCGTCCGTGCCCCGCACCTGGGCGGCCGTCAGCCCGCCGCGCGCCGGGACGCCGGGCGGGGTCGGCCGGTGGCGGCGGACCTGCATCGCCGGGCACGGGCGTCGGTGCGGGTGCGGCGCCGCGAACGCGGCCCCGGGCGAGGGGCTGCGAGGCGCTCCGGTAGGCCGCCGGCTGCGGGAACTGCTGGTGCTGCGGCTGGGGCAGGGAACCGGCTGGGCTGGGCACGGGAACGGCTGCGGCACGGCTGCGCCGCGGCGGCCTCCTGCGGCACGGCCGGGCTCCGGCTGCGGCAGCCCCGCCGCGGCCGCACGGCATCCGCCGCCGGGCCACCGCGGCGGCGGGCGGGCGCGGCGGGGAGCGGCATGCCGGCGCCGGAGGCCTGTGCGAGGCCGCGCGTCCCGGCCCCGTTGGTCTGGCTCACCAGACGGTCCACCGCCGCCGTGCCCGAGCTGTAGGCGGTCCCTGTGGCCTGCTCGGGCACGGCGGCTCCCCTCCTGGACGTCCCGTAGAGCACCTGTTCCAGGCCGGTCACCAGGCGACGGACGTCGACCTGGGGGCGCACCACGAGACGCAGGAAGCGGCTGGAGGAGCCGATCTTGTTGCCGCACTCACGCACCAGGATCCGGTGCTCGGTGAGCAGCCGGTCGCGCACCACGGTCCCCTCGGCGCCGACGGGCAGGCGCACGAAGAGGAAGTTGCCCTGCGACGGATAGACCGTGAGGCCGGGCAGCGAGGAGAGCTGGCCGGACATGTCCATCCGGTCGCGGCGCACCTGGTGCAGGCTCTGCGCGTACTCGGCGCCGTGCTCCTTCAGCATGAACACCACGTGCTCGGCGAAGGAGTTGAGGTTCCACTTGGGCAGCATGGAGCGCACCCGCCCGGCGAGCGCCGGGTTGGCGACCATATAGCCGAAGCGGATGCCGTGCAGGCCGAAGTTCTTGCCGAGGCTGCGCAGCACGATGACGTTGGGGCGCAGCATCGCCTCCTGCACCACGCTCGGCTCGTTCTCGGCGTCGGCGAACTCCAGGAACGACTCGTCGATCACCACCAGGTCCAGGTCGGCCATGGCGTCCATGAACTGCACGACCGCGTGCCTGTGCAGGAAGCCGCCGTCGGGGTTGTTCGGGTTGCAGACGACGGCGACCCTGGTGCCGCGGGCGCGGATGAACTCGGCGTACTGCGCGAGGTCCAGGGCGAAGCCGCTGGACTCCTGGAGCGGGAACATGTCGACCCGCTTGCCGGTCTCCATCGGCTGGTCGGTCCACCGGCCGAACGTCGGCACGGGCACGGCGAGCGACTCGCGCACCAGCAGATGGTCGATCCAGGTGATGAGTTCCGTCGAGCCGTTGCCCATCGCCACGCACTGCGGCGGCAGTCGGAGCAGGCTGCACAGCTCGGCGGTGATGGTGTCCGCGCTGCTCGGGTAGTACGTGATGATGTCGCGCAGCCGGGACGCCATCTCGTCGAACATCGCGGGGGTGGGGAAGTACGGGTTGCACGGAATGCAGAAGTCCACCGGGCCGGCCCCGTCGCTCTCCCTCGTCAGCGCCGCCATCGACGGGCTGTGCGCCGCGGTGCTGCGGAACAACGAGGTGACGTTGTCGGCCAAGGGAACCTCCGAGTGCGGCGGACCCGCCGGGGACGTGCGGGCCCGTCATGCCTGGGTGGCCCGCGCGGGGGAGCACGGGCCACCCAGGAGTACGGAGCGGAACGGGGCGCCGTTCAGCACGTGTGAGGAAAATGTGAGGACGCTTCGTGATCGTGCTCACACCGAAACCGCTCACACGCCGCGACCCGTACCGGACCGCTCACACGGGCGCGCGGCTCACGTCCCGAAGCTGTGCACGGTCGTCGTCCGGTACGTCTCGCCCGGCCGCAGCACGGTCGAGGGGAACGACGGCTGGTTCGGCGAGTCGGGGAAGTGCTGGGTCTCCAGGCACAGCCCGTCGCCCTGCCGGTAGATGCGGCCGCCGGTGCCGGTGAGGGTGCCGTCGAGGAAGTTGCCGGAGTAGAACTGCAGGCCCGGCTCGTTCGTCGCGATGCGCAGGGAGCGGCCCGAGGCCGGGTCGCGCAGGGTCGCCGCGTGCTCGGGCCGGGCCGTGATGCCCTTGTCCAGCACCCAGTTGTGGTCGAAGCCCTGCCCGTACAGGAGCTGCTGGTGGGCGGTGCGGATGTCCCGGCCGATCGTCTTGGCCCGCCGGAAGTCGAACGGGGTGCCGGCGACCTTCGCCAGCTCACCGGTGGGGATCAGACCCGCGTTGACGGGGGTGTAGCGGGAGGCGGGGACCGACAGCTCGTGGTCCAGGACGCTGCCGCTGCCCTCGCCGGCCAGGTTCCAGTAGACGTGGCTGGTGAGGTTGACGACCGTGGGCCGGTCGGTGACGGCCTCGTAGTCGACACGCCAGTCGCCGTCCCGGGTGAGCGTGTACGTCACCTTGGTGCGCAGGGTGCCCGGGTAGCCCATCTCCCCGTCGACGGCCGTGTAGTACAGGTGCAGGCCGACGTCGGAGCCGCGGGTGAAGGGCTCGACGTCCCAGACGCGCTTGTCGAAACCCTGCGCGCCGCCGTGCAGGCTGTTCTCGCCGTCGTTGACGGAGAGCTGGTACCGGGTGCCGTCGAGCGTGAAGGTCCCCTTGTCGATGCGGTTGCCGTACCGGCCGATCAGCGCCCCGAAGTACGGGCTGGAGGCGACGTACTCTTCCAGGGTGCGCAGACCGAGGGAGACGTTGGCGTACCGGCCGCGCCGGTCGGGGACCTCGAGGGAGTGGACGATGCCGCCGTAGGAGAGGACCTCCATCCGGGTGCCGCCGTTCTCCAGCGACCAGCGGTCCACCCGGGTGCCGTCGGCGAGCCGGCCGAACGGCTCCCGCACCGGCCTGCCCCGGCCCTTGGACGATGCGTGCGCCGTGCCGCCGAAGGCGGTGGCGGCCACTCCCGCCGCGGCGGCTCCCGCGATGACCGTGCGTCTGTTCAGTTCCATCAGTGCGGCTCCCTGAGGGGAAGGGGCCCCGCCGCGCGGCGGGGCCCGGGCTGACTTACGAACCGACCTTGCGCTTGTTCCACACGTCGAAGCCGACCGCGGCCAGCAGGGCGAGGCCCTTGATGACCTGCTGCCAGTCGGTGCCGACGCTGAGGAGGTTCATGCCGTTGTTCAGCACGCCGAGGACCAGGCCGCCGATGATGGCGCCGAGGACGGTGCCGACACCGCCGCTCATGGACGCCCCGCCGATGAACGCCGAGGCGATCGCCTCGAGTTCGAAGTTGAGGCCCGCCTTCGGCGAGGCCGCGTTCAGCCGGGCGGCGACCACCAGACCGGCCAGGGCCGCGAGCATGCCCATGTTGAGGAAGACGGAGAAGGTGACCTTCTTGTCCTTCACACCGGACAGCTTGGCCGCCGGCAGGTTGCCGCCGATGGCGTAGATGTGGCGGCCGAAGACGGTGTTGCGCATCACGTAGCTGTAGCCGACCACCAGCACGCCCAGGATCAGCAGCACGACCGGGGTGCCCTTGTAGCTGGCGAGCAGCAGGGTGACCGTGAGGATGGCCGCGGTCACCGCGACCAGCTTCAGCAGGAACAGGTTGCGCGGCAGCACGTCCAGCGAGAACGACTTCTGCCGCTTGCGGTCCCGCACCTCCTGGAGCAGCACGGCGGCGACCAGCACGAGGCCCAGCAGCAGCGTGAGGTTGTGGTAGTTGGTGTCCGGGCCGACCTCCGGCAGGAAGCCGTTGCCGATCTTCTGCTCCCCCTTGGGGAACGGGCCGAGGGTCTGCCCCTCCAGGAAGATCTCCGTGAGCCCGCGGAAGATCAGCATGCCCGCCAGGGTCACGATGAACGACGGTATGCCGCCGTACGCGATGAAGAACCCCTGCACGGCGCCGGCGACCGCGCCGATCGCCAGGCACAGCACCACGGCCAGCGGCCAGGGCATGTCGTTCTTGACCATGAGCACGGCGGCCAGCGAGCCGACGAACGCGGTCAGCGACCCCACCGACAGGTCGATGTGGCCGGCGATGATGACCAGCATCATGCCGATCGCGAGGATCAGGATGTGGCTGTTCTGCAGCACCAGGTTGGAGACGTTGCGCGGCAGCAGCAGGTCGCCGTCGGTCCACACCGCGAACAGCGCCACGATCAGGCCCAGGGCGATCAGCATGCCGTACTGCCGCATGTTGCGGCGCATGCCCTGCACGACCAGCCCCCACAGCCCGCCGTCCGTGGCCCCGCCTCCCTTCCCGGACGGCGCCGGGGCCGGCGTCTTGGCGGTCACATCCGTGCTCATCGGGTTACCTCTTTGTCCTTCGTCATCTGGCGCATCAGCGATTCCTGCGAGGCCTCGGACCGCGAGAACTCCCCGGTCAGCCGTCCGGCGGCCATGGTGTAGATGCGGTCGCACATGCCGAGCAGCTCCGGCAGCTCGGAGGAGATGAAGACCACCGCCTTGCCCTCGGCGGCCAGCCGGTCGATGACCGTGTAGATCTCGTACTTGGCGCCCACGTCGATGCCGCGGGTGGGCTCGTCCAGGATCAGCACGTCCGGGCCCGTGAAGATCCACTTGCTGAGGACGACCTTCTGCTGGTTGCCGCCCGACAGCTTGCCCACCGGCTCGAACACGGTCGGCGCCTTGATGTTCATCGAGGTGCGGAACGACTCGGCGACCCTCCGCTCCTCGTGCTCGTCGACCACACCGGCCCGCGCCACCTTGCCGAGCGCGCTCAGCGAGATGTTCCGGTTGATGGTGTCGATGAGGTTGAGCCCGTAGTGCTTGCGGTCCTCGGTGACGTACGCGATGCCGTGCCGCACCGCCTCGGCGACCGACTTCGTACGGATCTCCGCGCCGTCCTTGAGGACCGTGCCGCCCGTGTACCGGCCGTAGGAGCGGCCGAAGACGCTCATCGCCAGCTCCGTGCGGCCGGCTCCCATCAGCCCGGCGATGCCGACGATCTCCCCGCGCCGCACGTGCAGCGACACGTCGTCGACCACCTTGCGGTACTGGTCGATGGGGTGGTGCACGGTCCAGCCGCGGATCTCCAGGGCGGGCGCGGTGCCCTCCTCCGGCTCGTGCGGGGTGCGCTCCGGGAAGCGGTGCTCCAGGTCCCGGCCGACCATGCCGCTGATGATCCGGTCCTCGGTGGTCTCCGGCGCCTTCACGTCGAGCGTCTCGATGGTCCGCCCGTCGCGCAGGATGGTCACCTTGTCGGCGACCCGGCGGATCTCGTTGAGCTTGTGCGAGATGACGATCGAGGTGATGCCCTGCTTCTTCAGCTCCAGGATCAGGTCCAGGAGCTTGCCGCTGTCCTCGTCGTTCAGCGCCGCGGTCGGCTCGTCGAGGATCAGCAGCTTCACCTTCTTCGACAGCGCCTTGGCGATCTCCACCAGCTGCTGCTTGCCGACGCCGATGTCGGCGACCCGGGTCTCCGGGTGGTCGTCGAGCCCCACCCGGCGCAGCACCTCGGTGGCGTGCCGCAGGGTCTCGTTCCAGTCGATGAAGCCGCGCCGCGCGTGCTCGTTGCCGAGGAAGATGTTCTCCGCGAGGGACAGGAACGGCACCAGCGCCAGCTCCTGGTGGATGATGACGATGCCGCGCTGCTCGCTCGCCCGGATGTCCTTGAAGCGGCAGACCTCCCCCTCGAAGAGGATCTCGCCCTCGTAGGTGCCGTGCGGATGGACGCCGGACAGCACCTTCATCAGGGTCGACTTGCCGGCGCCGTTCTCCCCGCAGACAGCGTGGACCTCGCCCTGACGGACGGTCAGGTTGACGTCCGACAGCGCCTTGACGCCGGGAAAGGTCTTGACGATCGAGCGCATTTCCAGGACGGGTCCCGCCATGGTCGTGCCTTCCAATCCGTGTGGTCCGGCGGTTACTTGAGGTCGCTTTCCTTGTAGTAGCCGGAGTCGACGAGGGCCTTCTTGTAGTTGTCCTTGTTCACGGCGACCGGCTCCAGCAGGTACGCCGGCACCACCTTCGAGCCGTTGTCGTACGTCTTGGTGTCGTTGACCTCGGGCTTCTTGTCGTTGAGCAGGGCGTCCACCATGTCGGAGGCCACCTTCGCCAGCTTCCTGAGGTCCTTGTAGACGGTCATCGACTGCTCGCCCGCGATGATCGACTTCACCGAGGCGACCTCGGCGTCCTGGCCGGTGATGACGGGCAGCGGCTTGCTCTTGGTGCCGTAGCCGTCCGACTTCAGCGCGGACAGGATGCCGATGGAGATGCCGTCGTAGGGCGACAGCACCGCGTCGACGGTCTCGCTCTTGTACGACTTGGTGAGGATGTCGTCCATGCGGCGCTGCGCGGTGGCGCCGTCCCAGCGCAGCGTGGTGACCTGGGTCAGCTCCGTCTGGCCGGACCGCACGACGAGCTGCTTCTTGTCGATGTAGGGCTGCAGCACGTTCATCGCGCCCTGGAAGAAGTAGCGGGTGTTGTTGTCGTCGTTGGAGCCGGCGAACAGCTCGATGTTGAACGGCCCCTTCTCACTGCCGTCCGCGAGGCCGAGCTGCTCGGCGATGTAGGTGCCCTGCAGCTCGCCGACCTTCTCGTTGTCGAAGGAGGCGTAGTAGTCGACGTTCTCGGTGCCGAGGATCAGACGGTCGTAGGAGATCACCGGGATGTCGGCGTCGGCGGCCTGCTGGAGCACGTTGTTCAGCGACTTGTTGTCGATGGCCGCCACGATCAGGGCGTCCACGCCCTGGGTGATCATGTTCTCGATCTGGGAGACCTGCTGGTCCGGCTCGTCCTCGCCGAACACCAGCTTGGTCTTGTAGCCCTTGGCCTTCAGGTTCTTGACGACATTGTCGCCGTCGGCGATCCAGCGCTCGGAGGACTTGGTCGGCATCGCGATGCCGATGGTGGCCCCCTCGGGGCCTCCCTTCTTCTCCTCGCTGCCGCCCTCGCTGTTCTGGCCGCAGGCGGTCAGGGAGAGGGCGAGGGCGACGGCGGTGGCCGTGGCGGCGAATGCGGCTCTGCGGTTACGCATGATGATCTTCCTTGATCGTCGGGCGAGTTGAGCGGGCGGACGACTCGGGCGAGTCGGTGGTGCCGTGTGCGAAGTGGTGACGGGCTGTGCGGCCGGGGGGACGTCGCTCCCGGGGCCCGGCAGCGGGTGTGTGGGATTGTGCGCGGCTGTGTCCAGTTGTGTGAAGCTGAGTTTCCGGAACGTTATGACGGGATGTCGAACCTGCGCAGGTCGCCCGGCAGACGTGAACCGAGCGGCGCCATACCGCCGTCTGCGCCGTGCCGCGCCAGCAGGTCCAGCGCCAGCCGGCCGCGCCGCACGCGCTCCTTCGCCGTGGACAGCGCGACCTCCCGCAGGTGGTGGCCGTACGGGTAGATGCCGGGAGCCTTGGCCAGACCGAACTTCAGGTACACCGGGGCGCCGCGCCGGATCAGCTCGGCCACCTCGTACATCCGCACATAACCGCCCAGGTCGTCGGGGGCCTCGATGTACATGTCCATCGGGGCGGCCGACACCCGCCGGATCTCCGTGAGATGGGCGAGCGTCAGATCGCTGGGCACGTTGATGGAGTCCGCGCCGAGCTGCTCGTGCACCGCGAACGAGGCCGGGTTGACCGGCCCCACGAGCGCCGACACCTTCAGCGTGGTGTCCGCCGGGAGGATGCCCGCCGCCCGCGCCCGGTGCAGCGTCCACAGCACGCCCTCGTCTGCCACCAGCAGGCACTTCACGCCCAGTTCGGTGGCGCGCACCGCGTCCTCGACGCAGCCGGCCACCGCGTCGTGACCCCGGGCGCGCAGGCCCGCGCCGTGCGAGTCGGTACGGGTGGAGCCGCCGATGTCCCAGGTGCCGCGCGGGCCGGTGAACAGGCACAGCTCGATGTCCCGTTCGGCGGTCGCCTCGACCATCTCGGTGATCTCGGCGTCGGTCAGCATCCACACGCCGCTGCCCTGGCTGATCCGGTGCACCGGCACGTCGAGGCGGGAGGCCTCCTTCAGCACCACGGCCAGCGCCTCGGGCCCCTCGCACGAGGGGACCTCGGTGCGCCAGCGGCCGCCGCCGGGGAAGGAGTGCGGCGAGGCGTCGGCGGGGTCGAGGGCGGGCGCGCCCAGTCCGAGCGCGGTGAGCGCCTGCTCACCGGGCCTGCGGGGCGCCGTGGCGGAAGCGTCGGTCACGGGGTGTCCTTCGGTGTTCGATATATCGGACGAGGTTCGCGGTCCGCGGCAGGGGCCGGCCGGGTCCGGGGCGGTACGGGTTGTCGGAGCGGGGGTGCCGTTCAGCGGGGGTGGCCGTTCAGGGGGTGCGCTGTTCAGGTGGGGCGCGCCGGTACGAGGGCCGTCGGCTCGTCCTCGTACCGGCGCGGACTCGGGGACGCGGCGGGTCAGGGACGCAGCAGGACCTTGCCCACCTTGGGGTCGCCGGACCCCACCAGCTCGATGGCGTCCGGGAACGCGGCGAGCGGCAGTTCATGGGTGACCAGCGGCAGCGGGTCGAGCAGCCCGGCGCCGAACATCCGCACCGTGTGCGCCCAGGCGTCCGGCGGTGCGCCGAACACGGTGTGCACCTCCAGCTGCCGCACCACCAGGTCGGTCGGGTCCAGCCCGTCCGCGCCCGGCGCCGGGATGCCGGTGAGCACCAGGCGGCCGCCGCGCCGGAGCAGTCCGGCCGCGGTACGGGCCGCGTCGGCGGACCCCGCCGTCTCGATCACCACGTCCACGTCGTCCGGGAGCGGCCGGTCCTTGGTACGGAAGTCCGTGGCCCCGAACCGCCGCGACAGCGCCTCCCGGTCGTCCCGGGTGCCCACCACCAGCAGCTCGGCGGGCGAGGCGGCCTTCAGGAACTGCACCGCGAACATCCCCAGCGTGCCGGTCCCGACCACCGCGACCCGCTCGCCGGGCACCGCGCGCGCCTTCAGCGCGGCGGCGGCGATGCACGCGGCCGGCTCCAGCAGGGCGGCGGCGGTGAGGTCGGCGTCGTCCGGCAGGGGGTGCAGCAGCCGGGCGGGCAGGGTCAGCGTGGGCGCCATCGCGCCGGGCCGGGTGAAGCCGGTCTCCTCGTAGCCCGCCGTGCACAGCGTGGTCTCGCCCGCGTGACAGCGGTCGCACACCTGGCAGTTGCGGAAGCCCTCGCCGACCACCTTGCGCCCGACCAGGCCCGCGGGCGCCCCGTCCCCCACGGCGGCGACGGTGCCGGACCACTCGTGGCCCGGGATGAGCGGGTAACGGACGTATCCCTCGGGCCTGTTGCCCTGGTAGACCTCGCGGTCGCTGCCGCAGATGCCGGCCGCGTGGACGCGCACCAGCGCCTCCCCGGGGCCGGGCTCGTGAGGCTCGTGCGGATCCAGACGGTGGACGCCGGGCGCCTCGACGACGACGGCGCTGCTCACTGTCCCGTCCCCTTCGGCTTGCGCTGCTCCCAGCCCTCGGCCCACAGGTCGAACCGGGCCTGCTGCTGCGGGAATTCGGCGGCCGCGTCCACGTCCAGCTCGACGCCGAGACCGGGCGCGTGGGAGAGGTGGAAGCAGCCGTCCTCCGGGTCCACCACGGGCGCGCCCTTGACCACCTTCTTGATCTCCGCGTCCGCGAAGTCGTTGAAGTGCTCCAGGACCTTGAAGTTCGGGGTGGTGAAGCCGACCTGGAGGGACGCGGCGGTGAGCACCGGGCCGCCGACGTTGTGCGGGGCGACCAGCGTGTAGTGGGTCTCGGCGGTCGCCGCGAGCTTGCGGGTCTCCCAGATGCCGCCGATGTGGCCGACGTCGGGCTGGATGATGTCGGCCGCCTGGCTCTCGAACAGCTCGCGGAACTCGATGCGGTCGTGGATGCGCTCACCGGTCGCCACCGGAACGTCCACCTTCGCGGCGACCTTCTCCAGCGCCTTCAGATTCTCCGGCGGCACCGGCTCCTCCAGCCACGCCGGCCGGAACGGCGCCAGCTCGTGCGCGAGACGGACGGCGGTCGCGGGGGAGAAGCGGCCGTGCATCTCCAGCATCAGCTCCGCCTCGGGACCGATCGCGTCCCGCACCGCCTCGATCAGGGAGACGGCGTACAGGGTCTCCTTGTGGTCGAGTTCGAAGTGACCCGTGCCGAACGGGTCGATCTTCAGCGCCCGGTATCCGCGCTCCATCACCGCCTGCGCCGCCTTGTGGTACGCCTCCGGGGTGCGCTCGGTGGTGTACCAGCCGTTGGCGTACGCCTTCACCTTGTCGGTGACCTTGCCGCCGAGCAGCTGCCACACCGGAACCCCGAGGGCCTTGCCCTTGATGTCCCAGCAGGCCATCTCCACGACCGCGATGCCGGACATCACGATCTCGCCCGCGCGGCCGTAGTCGCCGTACTTCATCCTGCGGACCAGGTCCTCGACGGCGAACGGGTCGGAGCCGAGAATGTGGTTGGCCTCGGCCTCCTTCAGGTAGCCCAGGAGGGCGTCGGTGTGGCCGAGCATCCTGGTCTCCCCGACCCCGGTGATCCCCTCGTCGGTGTGCACCTGGACGTACGTCAGGTTGCGCCACGGCGTCCCGACCACGTGTGTGCTGATTCCGGTGATGCGCACGGCAGTTGACCCCTCGCTGCGGTGGTGGACTGGCATCGGATGCGGCGGTTCGACACGTTCGATATTTCGTCACACGTTCGAAATGCTGGCGAGACAGTAAGGAGGGCGCGGCGGGGGTGTCAATGGGTCGCGCACATAAGGGTTTCTCCGGTTTCGAAACCATTGCGTGAGGGTTCGCACCAAACCTTCACAGGAAGGTCTAGGAACCGCACCGGACCGGAACCTAACCTTCCCGCGTCATGGACTTTTGCCACCCGTGCCGACGGCACCTCAACGGCGCCCTGGCCTGCCCTGGTTGCGGCACGCCCGTCGAGACGCTGCGCGCCCAGCAGGCCGCCGCGCCCGAGGGGAGCGCGCCCGTGGGGGCGGACGGGGGTGACGGGTACGACACCGGTGCCCACCGGGGGGCCGACGAGGACCCCGACCCCGACGAGGAGCCGGCGGACGCCCCGCCCCGCGGCCGGCGCGCGGACCGGCGCCGGGGCAGGCGCGCGGAGAGTGACGAGGACGCCGGCGCCGGACAGAGCCGCCGGGACCGCAAGGCGGCCGCCCACCGTCGCCGGCGCAACCGCACCCTGCTGATCGTCGCCGGTTTCGTCCTCGCGACCGGCGGACTGAGCCTCGCGGAACTGGGCCTGGACGCGCCCGGCTCCGATACGCGTCCCGCCGTCGCGGGCGACGAGTCGGTCGACGGGGGCTCGGACGCGGTCGAGCCCGGCGAGTCGGCGAGCGGAAGCGCGTCGAACCCGGGCGGGCCGGGGAAGCCGGGGGAGTCTCCCCGCCCCGGCGCGTCGGGCTCCGTCTCGGCCTCCGCGTCCTCCCCGGAGGACGAGGAGTCGGAGAAGGCGGACGAGGAGTCGGCGTCGGCGACGTCGTCGTCGGCCCCCGCCGACGCCCCCACGGCCGGCGACCCGACCCAGGAACAGCCTCCGGAGAACCCCCCGGAGACGGACGCCCCGGACCCGGACCCGACGACGGAGGACCCGGAGCCGGAGCCGGAACCGACGAAGACGTGCAAGCGGTTCTTGTGGTGGTGCACGTGAGTTCTGGGCCACGCCCGCTCGCCGGAAGCGGCGCGCCCGGTACGGGGCGGCAGGTCAGGTCTCGGCGCCTGCGGGCCGCCGGTGGCCGCTCGCGCAGTTCCCCGCGCCCCTGAGGACGCCGCGGCGAACGCGCCCCGCCAGGGGCGCGAGGAACGGCGCGAGCAACCCCCACGCACCCGCACCGGACAAGGAACGGTCAGCGCCCCTTAAGGGGCGCGGGGAACTGCGCGAGCAACCCCCACGCACCCGCACCGGACAAGGAACGGCAGCGCCCCTTAAGGGGCGCGGGGAACTGCGCGAGCAACCCCCACCCACCCGCACCGGACAACGAACGGCAGCGCCCGACAGGGGCGCGGGGAACTGCGCGACTAACCACGACCCACCCGCAGGCGCCCCATGGCGTCAGCAGCTCCTGAAATCCGGTCAGCCGTCCCCGCGACGGCCGTGACCGGGATCGCTGGTACGCGGCACCGACAGCGCCGCAGAGGAGCACGGGACGGGACCTAGCCGCCCTCCACCCCCAGCATCCTCCGCAACGCGTCCCGCAGAGCGACCCGCTCCGGGTCGGACAGTCCTGCCAGCGGCTCGCGGGCGAACCGCAGGGACTCCTGGAGGCCGCGCGCCACCCGTCGCCCCTGGTCCGTCGCCGCCGCCAGCTTCACGCGCCGGTCCGCCGGGTCCGGGCGGCGCTCCACCAGGCCGCGGGCCTCCAGCCGGTCCACGATGCCCGTGACGTTCGACGGCTCGCACTTCAGCCGCTGCGCCAGCCTCCGCATCGGCAGCGGCTCCAGGCTGAGCAGGCTCAGCAGCCGCGCCTGCGCGCCGGTCAGCGCGTGCTCGGCGGCGGCCTCCTCGTACTCCTCGTGGTAGCGCGCCACGACCGCGCCGATCAGCTCGACGACCTCCAGGGTGAGATCGTCGGGTCGGCTGGGCGCGGAACGGGGTGTGGCCATGCCCACCAGGGTACCCGTGTGCTTGACATCCTGAAATATTCAGCCGCATGGTTGTTTCAGGTGCTGAAGTATTTGAGGAAAGGTGCTCCACATGACCGACACCCCCACGCCCCCCGCCACCGCCCGCGAGTGGCACCTGGTGAGCCGCCCCGTCGGCTGGCCCGAGCCGGAGAACTTCGCGCTGGTCGAGGCGGAGGTCCGCACCCCGGGCGAGGGTCAGGTGCTGGTGCGCAACGAGTACCTCTCCGTCGACCCGTACATGCGCGGCCGCATGAGCGCCGCCAAGTCCTACGTCGCCCCGTACGAGCTGGGCAAGGCCATGCAGGGCGGCGCCGTCGGCGAGGTCGTCGCGTCCAACGCCGAGGGGATCTCCGTCGGCGACCACGTGCTGCACTTCCACGGCTGGCGTGAGTACGCCGTCGTGGACGCGAAGACCGCTGTCAAGGTGGACCCGCAGGCCGCGCCCCTGTCGGCGTACCTGGGCGTCCTCGGCATGCCCGGCCTCACCGCCTACGCGGGCCTGCTGCGCACCGCCGCCTTCAAGGAGGGCGACTCCGTCTTCGTGTCCGGCGCGGCCGGCGCCGTCGGCAGCCAGGTCGGCCAGATCGCCAGGCTCAAGGGCGCCTCCCGGGTGATCGGCTCCGCCGGCTCCGACGAGAAGGTCAAGCTCCTCACCGAGGAGTACGGCTTCGACGCCGCGTTCAACTACAAGAACGGCCCCGTCGGCGAGCAGCTGCGCGCCGCCGCCCCCGACGGCGTCGACGTGTACTTCGACAACGTGGGCGGCGACCACCTGGAGGCGGCCATCGGCTCCCTCAACCTGCACGGCCGCATCGCCATCTGCGGCGCGATCTCCGTCTACAACAACACCGAGCCCGCGCCCGGCCCGAAGAACCTCGCCCGCCTCATCCAGACCCGCGGCCGCATCGAGGGCTTCCTCGTCGGCGACCACTACGACCTGCAGCCGCAGTTCGTGGAGGAGGTCGGCGCCTGGATCCGCTCCGGCGAGCTGAAGTACCGCGAGACCGTCGTCGAGGGCATCGAGAACAACCTGGACGCCTTCCTCGGCGTCCTGCGCGGCGACAACACCGGAAAGATGATCGTCAAGCTCTGACGACGGCCGACGCACCGACGCGGCGGCTGTCACGGACCCGGCGGACACGGGGCCGCTCGAGCCGTGACGCCCGCCCGTCCGTGTCGTTGCGTACCCGAGGGCCGCACCCTTGGACGTGGGGTGCGGCCCTCGCCCGTGCCCCCGCCGGGAGTCCCGCTACAGTCCTCCCATGCGCGATCTCGGGGTGGGTTTCCGGTACTTGCTGAAGGGCCAGCGGTGGGTCGGCCGGCACGGCAGACAGTACGGCTTCGGACTGCTGCCCGGCCTGATCACCCTGGTGCTGTACGCGGCCGCCCTGGTCGCCCTCGCCCTGTGGGGCTCCGACCTGATCGGCTGGGCGACGCCGTTCGCCGACGACTGGGCCGACCCCTGGGCGGGCCTCTTCCGCGGCTTTCTCACCGCCGTGCTGTTCGCGCTCGCGCTGCTGCTGTGCGTGCTCACCTTCACCGCGACGACCCTGCTCGTCGGGCAGCCCTTCTACGAGAGCCTCTCCGAGAGGGTCGACCGGGACGTCTCGCCCGACGGCACCGCGCCCGAGTCGGACCTGCCGCTGTGGCGGGAGCTGTGGATCTCCGCCCGCGACAGCCTGCGCATCCTCGCGCGGGCCACCGTGTGGGCGGTGCTGCTGTTCGCGCTCGGGTTCATCCCGGTCGCCGGACAGACCGTGGTGCCGGTGATCGGCTTCTTCGTCACCGGCTTCTTCCTCACCGAGGAGCTGACCGCCGTCGCCCTCCAGCGGCGCGGCGTCGAGGTGCGGGAGCGGCTGACGCTGCTCCGCTCCCGCAAGACCCTCGTCTGGGGCTTCGGCACCCCCCTCGCGCTGGCGTTCCTCGTGCCGTTCGTCGCGGTCTTCCTGATGCCCGGCGCGGTGGCGGGCGCCACCCTCATGGCCCGCGACCTGATGGGCGAGGAGACGCAGGACGGCGCCGCCAAGGACCAGCAGGACGCAAACGCCCTTTAGGGGCGCGGGAAACTGCGCGAAGGGGGTCCGGGGGCGAAGCCCCCGAAAAAGCCGGCCGACGTCAGTCGCCCGCCCCCACCGCCACACCCACGATCGCCCGCATCTGCGCGACGATGTCCAGCCGATTCCGCACGAACTGCGGGTCGGTCACCTCCGTCGTGTTGCCCGCCCCGAACTCCAGCACCGGCGTGTGCACATGCCCGCCCGGCAGCGTGTCGTGCAGCCCCAGCCGGTCCCGCAGCAGCGTCGCCCGGTAGGCGATCTCGTTGGACAGGTAGTCGCCGCCGCCCCCGGCACGCGCCGTCGAGCCCGGCGTCGGCCCCTCCGGCCGTACGACGGGCTCCGTGCCGCCCGCCGGGATCTCCGTCACGCTCGTGTTGTCGTACACCGGGAACCGCCCGGTGTCCGCCGCCGTGACCGCCGCGTACGGCAGCGTCGTCGACGTCCACTGCGGCTGCGAGGCCGGGTCGGACACCGGGGCGATCTCCGGCCGTCCGGTGTTCTCGTTGTCCCCGAAGCCGCCCCGCCACGCGCCGTTGGTGCGCTCGACGTCGATACGGCCCACCCGGCCCTGGCTCACCGTGGTGAACAGGTCGACCTCGGGCAGGTGCGGCCGCAGCGCCCGCTCCACCGCGCCGTCGGTGAAGTCCCGCCAGCGCACCGGGAACACGGCCGTCTCGACCCGCGCCGGGCCGCTCGCCGTCTCGATCACCGTGCCGTCCAGGGCCAGCGCGACCGCGCCCGACGGGTTGGAGATGCGGATGTCCCGGTCCAGCGTGAACGGGTCGAAGCCGGTCACCAGCACCCGCTTCAGGCCCTTGCCGTGCGGATACCGGATCGTGGTCTGCCCGCGCGAGGTCTGCTCCAGCGCGTCGATCAGCCGCGCCCGCCGTTCCGTGTCGAGCCCGAACCGGGGCTCCCAGCCGCGCAGTTCACGCGTCATGCCGAGCCGCGCCCAGTACAGCGGCCGGTCGTCGTCCCGGCTCAGGTCGCCGCCCGCCGGGCCCCGGCCCTGCACACGGTCCACGGCTCTGCGCCACAGCGCGGAACCCTCCCGCTCCACGACCCGCTTCGCCTCCGCGTAGGAGCGGGCGCGGTCCAGGGCGCGGGCGAAGGCGGGCGCGGCCGTGTCGAAGCCGGAGCGCCGGAGTATCTCCTGCGGCGCGGCCTTGTCGAGGCGCAGCTCCTCGACGGTGGGCGGGGCCGCGGAACCGGGGGCCGCCGGTTCCGCGGCGGTGGCGGTGGCGGGGGAGGACAGGGCGGTCAGCAGGGCCAGACCGAGCACACCGATGCGCACACGGGGTGAGATCACAGAGGGGCCTTCCGTCGTCGTGGGGTACGGATGGATGCCGGAAGCCCGCAGTATCGCGTGACCGGGGTGGATCACACCACGGTGCGAAGGACACCGTCCGACCGGCGCGGGACCACCCCGTGGCCGAATGTGAAGGGTTCGTACGGGATTCCTCCCGTGACCCGGATCCCCGGCCGCCCGGGCAGGTGAGCGGTTAACGTCGGGGTCCGGCGGGGTACCCCATGTACAGCCCCGGCCCGGGACCCTGACCCCGGACCGGGGCTCATGTGTGTCCGGGGCCGTGGAGTCCGGGGCCCCGGTCCCGCCCGCTGCCGCCGAGAACCCGCTACCGCACCGAGAAGCCGTACACCGTCTCCGACCGGAACACCTCGCCCGGCCGCAGCACCGTGCTCGGGAACTCCGGACGGTTCGGCGAGTCCGGGAAGTGCTGCGTCTCCAGCGCGATGCCCGCGCCCGGCTCGAACGGCTCCCCGATGTGGTCCGCCGTGTACACCTGGATGCCCGGCTCCGTGGTGGCCACCGTCAGCACCCGGCCCGACGCGGGGTCGTACAGCTCCGCCACCTCCTCGGGCGTCGCCGTCACCCCCTTGTCCAGCACGAAGTTGTCGTCGTAGCCGCCGCCCGCCTTGCGCGCCTCACGGAAGTCGTAGCGGGTGCCGGAGACGTCCGCGAGCCCGCCGTCCGGGATCAGATCCGCATCGGACGTCGTCCACCGGGACGCGGCCACCCGCAGCTCGTGCCCGCCCGCGGGGCCCGAACCGGCCAGGTTCCAGTACGTGTGGTTCGTCAGGTTCACATGCGTCGCGGCGTCCGTCACCGCCTCGTACGCGATGTGCAGCGCGCCCCGCTCGTCCAGCGTGTAGGTCACCGTGACCTCCAGCCGGCCCGGGAAGCCCTCCTCGCCGTCCTCGGCGACCAGCGACAGCCGCAGGCCGTCCGCCACCTCGGTGACGTCCCAGACGCGCTTGTCGAAGCCCCGCTCACCGCCGTGCAGCGAATGCGGCCCCTCGCTCGCCGTGAGGACGTGTTCCACACCGTCCAGGGTGAAGCGGGCGCCCCCGATCCGGTTGGCGTACCGGCCGATCAGGGCGCCCAGGAAGGGCTCCGGGTGCGCGAGATAGCCGTCCAGGCCGTCGAACCCCAGCACCACGTTCCCGGCCCGCCCGTCCCGGTCCGGCACCTCGACGTCCTGCACGATCCCGCCGTACGACAGGATCCGTACCCGTACGCCCGCCCGCTCCAGGGTCCAGCGGTGCACCGGCGTGCCGTCGGAAAGTGTGCCGATGAGTTCGTTCATGTGCGAAACAATAGGTCACGGCCCCGGCGCCGTGACCGCCCGGTACGCGATCTCGGCCAGCTCGGCCTGCCCCTCCACGCTCGGGTGGAACCAGTCCCAGCGGCTCAGCTGCGCGGTGCCGAACCGGTACGCGTACACCTCGCCGCCGTCGGTGCGGCAGCGGCGGTCCTTCGCGCACACCTCGCCCAGTACCTCGTTGTAGTCCTCCACCCGCTGCTGGACCGCCGCCCGCCGCTCGGTCGCCGCCGTGTCCGTCGCGTCCGCGTCGCCCAGCATCGACGGGCAGATCCCCAGCTTCCAGATCTGCTTGCCCAGCGCGCTGGTCCGCCCCTGCGACCACAGCCGCTTCAGGTCCGGCACGCTCGCCACGTACACCTGTGTCTTCGGCAGCGTCTCGCGCAGAGTGCGCATCGCCGCCTCGAAGTCGGCGCGGAACTCCTCCACCGGCGTCATCGCGGCCACGCTCTCCCGGCAGGCGTCGTTCGCCCCCACCATCACCGCCACCAGCTCCGGCTTCCGCTTCACCGCGCGCGCCATCTGCCCCGGCAGGTCCTCCATCCGGGCGCCGGTCGCCGCGTAGTTCCAGCTCCGCCCGGCCGCCCCGGCCCGCCCCAGCAGCCGTACCGCCAGACTGCCGACCTGCTCGCTGTCACCCGTCGCCCACGACACCTCCGGACAGTCCGTCAGCACCGCGCACGCGTCGAACCCCCGGGTGATGGAGTCGCCCACCGCGGCCACCGAGTCCGGGCGGGTGTCCCACAGCGGCGTCGGCCTGGGAGAAGGCGACGTCGAGACGGCCGCACCGGGCTTCTCCCCGCCGCCCGCGTCGCAGCCCGCCACGCCGAACGCGAGGGCCGCCACCGCGGCGAGCACGGCCCGCGCACGGCGTCCCCGCCTCCGCGTCGCCTGTGCCATCCGCCGCCTCCCCGAGCGTCCCGTCCCGTCCGTGCCGTCCCCCAACCCATAACAACGCACGGGAGTTCCCGCTTCTCCGAGGGGCCCGTCCGGAATGAACTCCGGCGCCCGCACAGACGTCCTGCCGGGTGAAAGGCACGACTTTCCCGTCACCGGGACGGACGGTACGTCACACTCCTTGCCCCGTCGCACGGTAGCCTCGCCCTCAACGCGGCCCGCCGGGCCGTGACCGCACCGCCCGATCGAAGACGACCCGCTCAGCCCGGAGGTTCCGGTGACGACTCGTGGAGTTCTGTACGTGCACTCCGCGCCGCGCGCGCTGTGCCCGCACGTCGAGTGGGCCGTCGCCGGGGTGCTCGGCACGCGTGTCAGCCTGGACTGGATCCGCCAGCCGGCCGCCCCCGGCACCTGGCGCTCCGAGTTCTCCTGGCAGGGCCAGGCCGGCACCGCCTCCAAGCTCGCCTCCGCGCTGCGCGGCTGGCAGATGCTGCGCTTCGAGGTCACCTCCGAGCCGTGCCCCACCGCCGAGGGCGAGCGCTACAGCTGCACCCCCGACCTCGGCATCTTCCACGCCGTCACCGGCATCCACGGCGACATCCTCATCCCGGAGGACCGCCTGCGCGCCGCGCTGGTCCGCTCCCGCACGGAGGACACCGACCTGGAGTCGGAGATCGCCAAGCTCCTCGGCAAGCCCTGGGACGACGAGCTGGAACCCTTCCGCTACGCCGGAGAGGGCGCCCCGGTCCGCTGGCTCCACCAGGTCGTCTAGGGACGCCTCGCAGGGACGCGCCCAAAGGGGGGCGGGGAACAGCGCGCTCAACTCCCACGAACCCGCAGCCGGGCACGCACCTCTCAGGGGCGCGGGGAACTGCGCGACAAGCCCCCACGACGGGAAAGGGGCCCACCTCCCAGAGGTGAACCCCTTCCAAGAACCGCCCGAGGGCGGATCAGACAGTCCGGAACGCCAGCACCACGTTGTGCCCCCCGAACCCGAACGAGTCGTTCAACGCGGCGATCCGCCCGTCCACGGGCAGCTTCCGCGCCTCACCACGGACGACGTCCGCGTTCGCCTCGGCCTCGGGGTCCAGGTTCTCCACGTTGATCGTCGGCGGAGCCACCCGGTGGTACAGCGCCAGCACGGTGGCGACCGACTCCACGCCGCCCGCGCCGCCCAGCAGATGACCGGTCATCGACTTCGTCGCGGACACCGCCATGTGGTCCGCGTCGTCCCCGAACACCTTCCGCAGCGCCTTGAGTTCGGCGATGTCACCGGCGGGCGTCGACGTCGCGTGCGCGTTGACGTGCACGATCTCCGCCGGGTCCAGGTCCGTGCGGTCCATCAGGTTCTGCAGGGCGTGCGAGATGCCCCGCCCCTCCGGCTCCGGCTGCACGATGTCGTGCGAGTCGGCCGAGATGCCCTGGCCGACCGCCTCCGCGTAGACGCGGGCGCCGCGCGCGGCGGCGTGCTCGGCGGACTCCAGGACGATCACGCCCGCGCCCTCGCCCATGACGAAGCCGTCCCGGGCGACGTCGTAGGGGCGCGAGGCGCCCTGCGGGTCGTCGTTGTTCTTGGACATCGCCATCATGTTGCCGAACGCGGCGATCGGCAGCGGGTGGATCGCCGCCTCCGTACCGCCTGCGACGACCACGTCGGCGCGCCCGGTGCGGATCATCTCGATGGCGTAGCCGATGGCCTCCGCGCCCGAGGCGCACGCGGACACCGGGGTGTGCACGCCCGCGCGGGCGCCCACGGCCAGTCCGACGTTCGCGGACGGGCCGTTCGGCATCAGCATGGGGACGGTGTGCGGGGAGACGCGGCGGACGCCCTTCTCCTTCAGCACGTCGTACTGGTCCAGCAGGGTCGTCACGCCGCCGATGCCGGAGGCGATGACGGCGCCAAGACGGTCGGGGTCGACGTTCGGGTCCTCGCCGGCCTTGGCCTCGAACCCGGCGTCGGCCCACGCCTCCTTGGCCGCGATCAGCGCGAACTGCGCCGAGCGGTCCAGGCGGCGGGCCTGCGGCCGGGGGATGACCTCGGTGGGCTCCACGGCCGCCGAGGCCGCGATACGGACCGCCTGGTCGGCGGCCCACTCCTGCTCCAGGGGCTTCACGCCGGAACGTCCGGCGACGAGGCCCTCCCAAGTAGAGGCCGCGTCGCCACCCAGCGGTGTGGTTGCGCCGATACCGGTGACGACCACGGTGCGATTGGTCGAGCTCATCGGAATTCTTTCTCCAACGATTGACGAGGATGCGTACGGCGCCACCGCCGGGTGGCGGGGCCGGGATGCTCCCGGCCCTGGCGGGGCTCACGCCCCGCGCGTGCTCAGGCCTGGTGCTTGAGGATGTAGTCGGTCGCGTCGCCGACGGTCTTGAGGTTCTTGACGTCGTCGTCCGGGATCTTGACGTCGAAGCGCTCTTCGGCGGCGACGACGACCTCGACCATGGACAGCGAGTCGACGTCCAGGTCGTCGGTGAAGGACTTGTCCAGCTGGACGTCCTCAACCGGGATGCCGGCGATCTCGTTCACGATCTCCGCGAGACCGGCGACGATCTCTTCCTGAGTGGCGGCCATGGTGGCGCTCCTTCGTTGTGATTCCAGAGGGTGTGGCGGTGTTTCCTCCTGTACCGAATGCATGATCCGGCACGGAGTGCCTAGGGGAGGGTAACGACAGTCGCGGCGTACACGAGACCCGCCCCGAAGCCGATGACGAGCGCGGTGTCGCCGCTCTTCGCCTCGCCGGTCGCCAGGAGCCGCTCCATCGCGAGCGGGATCGAGGCGGCCGAGGTGTTGCCGGTGGTGCGGATGTCACGGGCGACCGTGACGTGCTCCGGCAGTTTGAGGGTCTTCACCATCGAGTCGATGATCCGCACGTTGGCCTGGTGCGGGATGAAGACGTCCAGGTCGTCCGCGCTGATCCCGGCCGCGTCCAGCGCCTGCTGGGCGACCTTCGCCATCTCGAACACGGCCCAGCGGAACACCGCCTGGCCTTCCTGGGTGATCGCGGGGAGCTTCAGGTCGCCCTTGCCGTCGCGGGGAAGTTCCGCGAGGTCGCCGCCGAAACGGTCCCACGAGTAGGTCTGCTTGATCGTTTCGGCCTTGTCGCCCTCGGAGCCCCACACGGTCGGGCCGATGGCCGGCTCCTGCGAGGGGCCGACGACCACGGCGCCCGCGCCGTCGCCGAACAGGAAGGCCGTCGCGCGGTCCTCCAGGTCGGTGAGGTCGCTCAGCCGCTCCACGCCGATGACCAGGACGTACTCGGCGGATCCCTCGACGATCATGCCCTTGGCGAGGGTCAGGCCGTAGCCGAAGCCCGCGCAGCCGGCGGAGATGTCGAAGGCGGCGGCCTTGGCCGTGCCGAGCTTGTCGGCGATCTCGGTCGCGATGGCCGGGGTCTGCGCGAAGTGCGACACGGTCGACACGACGACGGCGCCGATCTGCGAGGCGTCGATGCCGGCGTCAGCGATCGCCTTGCCGGACGCCTCGACCGACATCGCGGCGACGGTCTCCTCCGGGGAGGCCCAGTGCCGGGTCTCGATCCCGGAGCGCGAGCGGATCCACTCGTCGGACGAGTCGATCGTCTCGAGGATCACCTCGTTCGGCACGACCCGGGTGGGACGGTAGCCGCCCACGCCGAGGATGCGCGCGTACGGGGCGCCCTTGCTGGGCTTGATCTTCGCCATGCGGGTCGGCTCCTTAAGGGCGTCAGGCGGTGTGCTCGGCGACGAGCTCGCGGGCCGCGTCGAGGTCGGCGGGGGTCTTCAGGGCCAGCGTCTTGACGCCGGGGAGGGCACGCTTGGCCAGGCCGGTCAGGGTGCCACCGGGGCACAGCTCCAGGAGGGCCGTGACGCCGAGCTCCTTGAAGGTCTCCATGCACAGGTCCCAGCGGACCGGGTTGGCGACCTGGCCCACCAGGCGCTCCAGCACCTCGGCGCCGGACGCGACCGCCTTGCCGTCCTTGTTGGACACGTAGGCGACCTTCGGGTCGGCCGGGGCGAGGGCCTTGGCGGCCTCCGCCAGCGTGTCGACCGCGGGGCCCATGTGGTGGGTGTGGAAGGCGCCGGCGACCTTGAGCGGGACGACCCGGCGGACGCCCTCGGGCTTGTCGGCCTCCAGCGCGGCGAGCTGCTCCATGGTGCCGGCGGCGACGATCTGGCCGCCGCCGTTGATGTTCGCCGGGGTGAGGCCCAGCTTCTCCAGGTGCGGGACGGTCACCTCCGGGTCGCCGCCGAGCAGCGCCGCCATGCCGGTCTCGGTGATCGCGGCGGCGTCGGCCATGGCCAGACCCCGCTTGCGGACCAGGGAGAGGGCGGCGGCGTCGTCGAGGACGCCGGAGAGGGCGGCGGCGGTGATCTCGCCGACGCTGTGGCCGGCGACCGCGCCGGGGTTGATGTCACCCAGTGCCGAGGCGGACAGCAGCCCGGCCGCGACCAGCAGCGGCTGCGCGACGGCCGTGTCGCGGATCTCCTCCGCGTCGGCCTTGGTGCCGTAGTGGGCGAGGTCGAGTCCGATGGCGTCCGACCACGCGGCGACGCGGTCGGCGGCACCGGGGAGTTCGAGCCATTCGGTCAGGAAGCCGGGCGTCTGGGAGCCCTGGCCGGGAGCGACGAGTACGAGCACTCTCACACTCTCTCTTGCGTACGGGCGCGGCCGCCCGTGGGGACAAGGACGAAGAACCGGAGGGGGTTTTGTCGACCCCCGACAAAAGACTAGGTCTGGAGATCACCATCGGCCAGACGCCCCAGGATCAGCGCGATCCGCAGGGTGAACGCAGAGCGTACATCGGAGGGTGACCAGCCGGTGACGTCTGTCACACGTCGAAGCCGGTAACGAACGGTGTTGGGGTGAACGAACAACATCCGCGCCGCGCCTTCGAGGCTGCTCGCCTGCTCGAGATACACGCTGAGCGTCTCGAGCAGCGCCGCGCCGGCCTCCTCGAGCGGTCTGTAGATCTCCTCCACCAACTGCTCGCGCGCCGAGGGGTCGCCGGCGATCGCGCGCTCCGGCAGCAGATCGTCCGCCAGCACCGGGCGCGGGGCGTCCTGCCAGGCGGAACACGCCTTGAGTCCCGCGGCGGCGGCCTGCGCGGACCGGGTCGCGGCCAGCAGGTCCGGCACCACGGGTCCGGCGACGACGGGGCCGGCCGCGTACGGGCCGATCAGGGACTTCGCGACGGCCAGCGGGTTGTCGCTGCCGCCCGCGATGACGACGAGACGGTCGCCGAGGACGCCGGTGAGCACCTGGAGCTTGGCGTGCCGGGCGGCCCGCCGGATCGCCTCCACGGTCAGCTCGGAGTCCCCGTCGGGGGCGGTGCCCAGCACCACGCACACATGCTCGGGGGAGTTCCAGCCGAGCGCGGCGGCCCGTGAGACGGCGCCCTCGTCGGCCTCGCCGCTGAGCACGGCGTTCACCACCAGCGACTCCAGGCGCGCGTCCCAGGCGCCGCGTGCCTCGGCGGCCTGGGCGTACACCTGGGCGGTGGCGAAGGCGATCTCCCGCGCGTAGACGAGGAGCGCCTCGCGCAGCACGCTCTCGTCGCCGGGGGCCGCCACCTCGTCGATGGCGGTCTCCATCACCTCGATCGTGGTCCGCACCATCTCCACGGTCTGCCGCAGCGTGATGGCCCGGGTCAGCTCGCGCGGCGCGGTGCCGAAGACGTCGGTGGAGATCGCCTGCGGGGTGTCGGGGTGCCGGAACCACTCGGTGAAGGCGGCGATGCCCGCCTGGGCGACCAGGCCGATCCAGGAACGGTTCTCCGGCGGCATGGCCCGGTACCAGGGCAGCGTCTCGTCCATCCGCGCGATGGCCTGGGCGGCGAGCGAGCCGGACGACTGCTCCAGCCGCTTCAGCGTCGCGGAGTGCGGATGGGCGGGGCGTGCGGCGGGTCCGGGGGTACTGGTTTCGGGTTCGGGCACGGGACAAGACTGCCTTATCCGGGCGGCGGGCCGTGCCCCGGGTCGCGCCCGTCCCCGGTCCTGTGCCCCGTGTCCGGGCTCCGGTGCCCCCGCCGTGCGCCGTCCCCGCCCCCTCCCTGAGGGCCTACCGTGGAGGGCGTGATGGACGTCAGGCGAGCGAGCGAGCGCTACAGGGGCGGAGACCCGGCGGCGGGCATCGAGTCGTGGCACGCCCTGTCCTTCGGCCCCCACTACGACCCGGACAACCTGCGCTTCGGCGCGGTGATCGCCTGCAACGAGGAGCGTCTGGGCCCGGGCGCAGGCTTCGACGAGCACCCGCACAGCCACACCGAGATCGTCACGTGGGTGATCTCCGGTGAGCTGACCCACCGCGACTCGAAGGGCAACGAGACGGTGATCCGCCCCGGCGACGTCCAGCGCCTCAGCGCGGCGTCGGGCGTCCGCCACGTCGAGCGCAACGCGGCCCGCGTCCCGCTGACCTTCCTCCAGATGTGGCTGGCCCCCCTCAAGCCGGGCGGCGAACCCCGCTACGAGGTCGTCCGCGGCATAGCCGACTCCACCCCCTACGCCCTCCCGGAGGCCGGCGCGATGCTCCACGTCCGCCGCCTGTCCCCCGGCGGACGCACGGCGGTCCCCGCGGCGCCCTACGTCTACGTCCATGTCACCCGCGGCACGATCCGCCTCGACGGCGAGCGACTGAAGCCCGGCGACGCGGCCCGCCTCACGGACGAGAAGGACGCGGAGGCGGTGGCGGAGGAGGAGGCGGAGGTCCTCATGTGGGAGATGTCGGGGTTCTGAGCCGCGCACCGTGGTACGTTCCAGCCGCCGTGCAGCACTGCGATCCGAGGAGGTGAGACCGATCAACGCTTCGACAGGTCGGGCCTCCCTCCCTCGCATGGCCTAGGGAGCGCCCGCAGAGGCTCTGCGAAAGGCCGCATCCCCATGCGTTTCCTCTCCGACACGTCGTCCGACGGCGTCCGCGAACAGCTCTTCACCCTCGGCGAGATCCCCGGCGTCCTGTGGACACCGGCCGACGCCGGCACCACGCCCCGTCCCCTCGTCCTCCTGGGCCACGGCGGCGGCCGGCACAAGAAGGACCCCGAGGTCTCGACGCTCGCCCACCGCCTGGTGACCGAGTGCGGCCACGCCGCCGTGTGCGTGGACGTCCCCGCCCACGGCGACCGGCCGAAGGTCGAGGAGTACGACCGCCTCGCCGCCGAGAACCAGGCCCGCGTGGAGGCGGGCGAGGAACTGGCGCCGCTGATCGCCGGGTTCCAGGCACTGGTGGCCCGCCGGACCGTGCCGGAGTGGCGGGCGGTGCTGGACGCGGTGCAGGAGCTCGGCCACGTGGGCGCCGGTCCGGTGGGCTACTGGGGCGTCTCGCTGGGCTGTGGTCTCGGCGTTCCGTTCGTCGCCGCCGAACCCCGTGTGGGCGCGGCGGTGTTGGGCCTGGGCGGCGCGCAGGCCACGGCGGAGGCCGCCGCCCGGATCACCGTCCCGGTGCGGTTCCTGGTCCAGTGGGACGACGAACGGGTGCCCAGGGAACAGAGCCTGGCCCTGTACGACGCCCTGGCCTCACCGGAGAAGACCCTCCACGCCAACCCCGGCAGACACGGCGAGCTCCCGGCCTTCGAACTGGACAGCACCGTGAGCTTCTTCCGCCGGCATCTCGGCCGGAACCAGCCCTGACCGTCGACGACCCGGCGCAGCCACGCCGCTTCCCTCGGGCGCAGGTCCGGGTCGTTGAGCTTGTGGCGGGCCGCGTCCTGGAGGCGGCCCGCCGGGTCGGTGCGGCGCTCCGCCCCGGCGCGGTGGATCCGTGCCGGGGCGGAGGAGGTTCGGCGGAGCTCAGGGGCGCCTCAGAAGGTCAGGCCCCAGCTGCTGATGTAGCCCGTGTCGCCGCCGTAGCTGTCGGTGACGCGGAGCTTCCACGTGCCGTTGGCCGTCTCCGAGGAGGCGTTCACGGTGTACGTGGTGTTGATGTTGTCCGTGGAGCCGCCGGTGCCGGAGGACTTCAGGGTGTAGACCGAGCCGTCGGGGGCCACCAGGGAGACCGTCAGGTCACCGATGTAGGTGTGGACGATGTTCACCGGGACCTGGAGGGCCGACGGGGCGTTGCCCGAGACGCCGGTGACGGTGATGGGGGACTCGACCGTCGTGTAGTCGCTGATCGTGTACCGCGTCGAGCTGGTGAACGTCTTGCCGGCGGGCGGGGTGGTGCCGCCGTTGCCGCCGACGTGGAGCAGACGGTTCGGGGAGCCGGTGCCGGGGCTGGTGACGGCGCCGGAGACCGAGTTGGCTATCAGCGCGGAGGCGACCTGCGACGGGGTGGCCGACGGGTGGTCCGCGAGGTACAGCGCGGCGGCGCCGGCGACGTGCGGGGTGGCCATCGAGGTGCCGGAGATGGTGTTGGTGGCGCTGTCGCTGGTGTTCCAGGCCGACGTGATGGACGAGCCCGGCGCGAAGATGTCCAGGTTCGAGCCGTAGTTCGAGTAGCTGGCGCGGGCGTCGGTCGACGTGGTCGCGCCGACGGTGATCGCCTCGGCCACCCGGGCCGGCGAACCGGTCGCGGTCGTCGACTCGTTGCCCGCGGCCACGGCGAAGGTGACGCCGGCCGCGATGGCGTTGCGCACCGCGTTGTCCAGCGTGGTGCTGGCGCCGCCGCCGAGCGACATGTTGGCGACGGCCGGGAGGACCGCGTTGGCGGCGACCCAGTCGACGCCCTCGATCACGCCGGCGGTGGTGCCGGAGCCGTTGTTGTCCAGCACGCGCACGCCGACGATGCTCGCCTTCTTGGCGACGCCGTACGAGGTGCCCGCGACGGTGCCGGCGACGTGGGTGCCGTGGCCGTTGCCGTCCTGGGCGACGTTGTCGCCGTCGACCGCGTCGTAGCCGTTGCGGGCGCGGCCGCCGAAGTCGCTGTGGGAGATGCGCACACCGGTGTCGATGATGTACGCGGTGACGCCCTGGCCGGCGGTGTCGTCGTAGGTGTACGACCCGCTCAGCGGCAGCGCGGTCTGGTCGATGCGGTCCAGGCCCCAGGACGGCGGGTTGGTCTGCGTGGCCTGGATGGTGAAGGTGCGGTTCTGCTCGACGAGCGCGACCGAGGGGTCGGCGGCCAGCTCGGCGGCCTCCGCCTCGGTGGCCTCCACGGTGTAGCCGTTGACGGCCTCGCGGAAGATGTGCTCGACGTCCGCGCCGTGCTTCTTGGCCACGCCCTTGCCCTGGGCGGTGGTGGCCTTGGTGCCGGACTTCAGGGTGACGATGTAGCTGCCCTCGACCGCGTTCGGCGCGTCCGCGTAGGCGATCGTCCCCTTGGGGGATTCCGCGGAGTACGCGGCGGGGGCGGTGAACAGACCGCCCGTGAGAGCCGCCGCGGCGACCGCGCCGACGCCGACGATCGATCTGTGCTTGGCGTTTCGCTTCACTGCCATCTGAGGTTTCTCCTCGACAGGTGGGGAGTGTGGGGGTGACGCCTCTTGGGGGTGAGGCGCCGCACGGCGTACGTCCGTACCGGATCACCGGGACACACGAATGTCAGGAACATGCCAAACACGGACGCTGTGGCCGCGCTCCGCATGTCCTGTCGCCAGGCGAAAGATTGATCTGTCTACGCGGATTGCACAAGGGGTTCAGCCGCTCGTTAACGTCGGTGCCACAAAGCCGTGGTGACACAAGGTCATCAACTGGCACACATACGCTGCGTAAACATGATCACCATCACAGTCACGGCGTGGGACGGGCGACGGTGAGGCGTTCCGTATACCGAGACGGGAGGGGCGGGGCGGGACCGCCGGCGGCGAACGGCGGCGATCAGCCGCGCAGTTCCGCCAGCACCGCGTCGGTGAACGGCGGCCACGCCTCGACGGCCCAGGGTCCGAACGCCCGGTCGGTGAGCGCCACGCAGGCCGCGCCCGCGTCCGGGTCGATCCACAGGAACGTGCCCGACTGGCCGAAGTGCCCGAAGGTGCGCGGCGAGGACGAGGCGCCCGTCCAGTGCGGCGCCTTGGCGTCCCGGATCTCGAAGCCGAGCCCCCAGTCGTTGGGGTTCTGGTGGCCGTAGCCCGGCAGCACGCCCTTCGTGCCCGGGTACTGCACGGTCATCGCGGCGGCCACCGTCCGCGGGTCCAGCAGCCGCGGCGCCTGCACCTCGGCGGCGAACCGCAGCAGGTCCTCCACCGTGGACACGCCGTCCTTGGCGGGGGAGCCCTCCAGCGAGGTGGACGTCATCCCCAGCGGCTCGAGCACCGCCTGCCGCAGATACTCGGCGAACGGGATCTCCGTCGCCTTCTCCACATGGTCGCCGAGCTGCTCGAACCCGGCGTTGGAGTACAGCCGCCGCTCGCCGGGCGCGGAGGTCACCCGGCGCTCGTCGAACGCCAGACCCGAGGTGTGCGCGAGCAGATGCCGCACCGTCGAGCCCTCGGGGCCCGCCGGCTCGTCCAGCTCGACCGCGCCCTCCTCGTACGCCACGAGCACCGCGTACGCGGCCAGCGGCTTGGTGACCGAGGCCAGCGGGAAGCGGTGCCCGGACGGTCCGTGCGTGCCCAGGACGGCGCCGTCGGCCCGTACCACCCCCGCCGCAGCGGTGGGAACCGGCCAGTTCTCGATCGACGCGAGGCTCTTCAGCGACATGCCGACGAGCCTAAGCGCTCACAGCATGAGCTCCAGCAAAGGGTCCGGCTTGGGCGTGAACCCCAGCGACCGGTACAGCGGCTCCGCCTCCGCGCTCGCGGTCAGCCGCACCCGCCCGGCGCCCCGCTCGCGGAACCACTCCAGCAGCGCCTCCACGCAGGCGCGCGCGTAGCCACGGCGGCGGGCGTCCGGGTCGGTGGCGACGCTGAAGACGTGGCCGTCGGTCCCGCGCGGGTTCCGCGCCCCGCCGATCCGGTAGTCCAGCGTCCCGGCCACCAGCGCCGCGAGGGCGCCGGGCCGCTCCGGGTGGTCCACGACGAACGCGGCGAAGGAGTCGTCCTTGGCGAGCCGCTCGCGCAGCACCGGCAGGGACGCCGCGTGCCACGCGGTGGACGGGTCGGAGCGGGCCATCGAGTCGATCATCACCTGGCGCAGACGCAGCACTTCCTGCGCGTCCTCGGGCGTCGCCCGGCGTACAAGGCTCATGCCCGCACGGTAGTCGGAGCGTCCCGACACGTCCGCCCGTTTCTCACCGGCGCCGCTTGCCTGGAGCGCACTCCAAGGATCTAGCGTGGACGCATGACGGTGACGGAGACCACGGACACCAGGACCGACACCTGCGCCGGACCCCCGCAAGGCGACCGGCGGCCGGACGGCAAGGACAAGTACACGATCAGCGAGGTGGCCGCCCTCACCGGGCTGACCGCGCACACCCTGCGCTGGTACGAGCGGATCGGCCTCATGCCGCACATCGACCGCTCCCACACCGGGCAGCGCCGCTACACCAACCGCGACCTCGACTGGCTCGCCCTGGTCGGCAAGCTCCGCCTGACCGGCATGCCGGTCGCCGACATGGTGCGCTACGCCGAACTGGTCCGGGCCGGCGACCACACGTACGCCGAGCGGTTCGACCTGCTCAAGGCGACCCGCGAGGACGTGCTGTCCCGGATCGCCGAACTCCAGGGCACCCTCGCCGTCCTGGACCGCAAGATCAGCTTCTACGCGGACGCCGGGCGCGCCCTGGCCTCGGAAAGGGCATGATGACCGAGCACACGATCCCCACGACGACGCTGGGTGCCGGCGGTCCCGAGGTGGGAGTGCAGGGCCTCGGCTGCATGGGCATGAGCTTCGCCTACGGCCCCGCCGACGCGGACGCCTCCCGGGCGACCCTGGAACGCGCCCTGGAGCGGGGCGTCACCCTCTACGACACCGCCGACGCGTACGGCGCGGGCGACAACGAGCGCTTCCTCGCCCCGTTCCTCGCGGCGCACCGCGACGAGGTGCTGATCGCCACCAAGTTCGCCCTGTCGATCCCGCCGGACGACCCGAACCGCCGCATCATCCGCAACGACCCGCCGTACATCCGCCAGGCCGTCGAGGCGAGCCTGCGCCGCCTGGACGTCGACGTCATCGACCTCTACTACATGCACCGGCGCGACGTGAACGTGCCGATCGAGGAGACCGTCGGCGTCATGGCCGAGCTGGTCCGCGAGGGCAAGGTGAAGCAGTTGGGCCTGAGCGAGGTGACGGCCGGTGAGCTGCGCGCCGCGCACGCCGTGCACCCGATCGCCGCCGTGCAGTCGGAGTGGTCGCTGTTCAGCCGGGACATCGAGGCCGCCGTGGTGCCGGCCGCGCGCGAACTGGGCGTCACCCTCGTCCCGTACTCGCCGCTCGGCCGCGGCTTCCTCACCGGCGCCTTCCAGGACGCCACGAAGGACCTCACGCAGGACGACTTCCGCCGCACGATGCCCCGTTTCACGGGCGAGAACGCGGCGGCCAACGCGGCCCTCCTGGAGCCGGTCCGCGCGGTCGCCGAGTCCCACGGAGCGACCCCCGCGCAGATCGCCCTGGCCTGGGTCCATCAGCAGGCGAACGTCCACGGCCTCCCGGTCGTCCCCATCCCCGGCACCCGCAGCCCGTCCCGCGTCGACGAGAACACGGCGGCCACGAGCATCACCCTGACGGAAGCGGACCTGGCAGCCCTGAACCCGATCGCGGAAAAGGTCACAGGCACCCGCTACGCGGACATGTCGTTCACCTCAGCGGGCAGGGAGTAGAAGGCGCCTCACGAGGGGCGCCCCCGAAGGGGCGCGGGGAACCGCGCGCCAAGCCCCACGCACCCGCACCCGGCGGACGACTCACAGCTCCGCGAGCAACTCCGCCTTCTTGGAGGAAAACTCCTCGTCCGTCACCAGCCCCGCCTGATGCAACTCCCCGAGATGCCGGATCCGCTCGGCGATGTCCGCGGGATCGCGCCGAGCGGACGACACACCCCCCGCGCCCGCGGCGGGCGAGGATATGGCCGGCACCGCCGAGCAGCTCCGCACCGCGGCCAGCACCGCCGCCGCGAACGGCAGCGACTCGTGCACGGGCCCGTACCCGAGCCCGAACACCACCGCGGCGGGGTCCTGGTCGGCCTGCGCCGGGGCCGGCACCGCCGTGTCCCGGCGCAGCAGCCGCAGATGACCCTCGAACACCTCGGGCGAACGCCACTCCACCCCGCTCAGCTCGGAGACGGGGAAACGCTGGTCGCCGGCCTTCCACTTCGCCGAGGACGCCCCGGTCCAGAACCAGCGGAACGCCACCGACGTGCCGTCGAACGTCGCCTTGCCGTCGTACGCCTTGAACTGCAGCGGCGCCTCGGGCGCGGCCACCAGGTGGCGTTCGGCGGGGCCCGACTCGGTGAGCTGGGCGCGCAGTTCGTCGGCGTAGTACTCGGCGAGCGTCTCCCGCTCGGCGGGCAGCACCAGCCGGTAGGGGTCGCTGCTCTCCTTCAACTGCCCGGCGGCCGCCTCCATCAGCGGGTCGGCTCCCGGCCGGGGCTCCAGACGCAGTACGACGGTCCCGCGCTTGCCGGGCGAGAGGGTCACGCCCTCGATCGCCTCCAGAGGCACGCGCCGTTCCCCGAGCGCCTGGAACAGCTTGGGTGTCCGAATCCCTCGTACGTAACGGATGAGCACGGAGTCGGACTCGAACTCCCAGGCGGCATGAAATCCGGCCAGTACGTCACCCATGCGGCTCATCGTATGCGGCACGAGCTTCTCCGTCCCCTCCCCACGCATACCGCAGTATCTCCGCTTCTACGCGCGTCCGGTAGGGGTCGTACCGGACAAACCCGCCAGGCAGGCGTCGTTCCGGTGCGCACACGACACCGCCGTGTATGCGCCAACCCCGATCGTCGCGAAGTTCCGCAGGCTGTCCGTGCCGGGCACGAAGTACCCGGCGTGCCCCCTGGCGTCCCGGGCCGACAGCACGCGTGCGCCGAACCCGTCCGCCACCGGGTCGGCCCCGTGGCCCAGTCCGCCGAGCTCCAGGTGGGGCACGTCCTGGATCCAGTCGTCGGCGTCCCGCATCGCCCACACCCGCGCGGTGGTGCGCAGCTGGGACGCGTGCTCCACCCGCATCCCCGGGCTGCCGGCCACGGCGATGTCGGACACCCGCTCCGGCAGGTCCCGCGCCGCCACTCCGCAGACCACCGAGCCGTAGCTGTGGCAGAACAGCGAGACCGGAGTGAGCCCGGGCAGTCCCCGCACCATCGCGTTGAGCCGGTCCGCGCCGTCCTCCGCGCGCATCGCCGTGGCCGCGTCCATGCCGAGACCGCTGGGCGCGGTGTAGTCGGCCCAGGCGATGACGGCCGTGCGGGTCGAGGGACCGGCCTGCCGCTCGGCCTTGTACAGCGACTTGGCCATGCCCACGGGAGCGGAGTGCCGGCGCTCGGAACGCTGGAAGGTCAGCAGGTCGGTGTCGACGCCGGGGACGACCACCGACACCCGCTCGGCGTGGCGCAGGTCACCGAAGACCTCGGCGACCCGCCCGGCGCCCGCCGGGTTGAAGGCGAGGATGTGCCGGCCCGGACGCATGAGCGCATCGATGCGGTCCATCCTGCGGGCGGCCTGCTCCTGCCCCTCGGGCGTGAGCCGGGTGTCGTGCACCCGGCCCAGCTCGGTCTCGCGGGCCTCGGCCAGTGCGATGCGGTTGGCCCGGTAGCGCAGTTCGACCGGCGCGCCGTTCATGTTGCCGACGGCCAGCGGGTAGCGCTCGGCGAGCCGGAGCCGCTGCGCGTCGGAGAGGGAGGCGAAGAACCGGGCGAGGCGCGTCGGCGCCGACTGCGGGTCGGGCAGCGGCTTCCCGGCCACCCGTCCGTCCTCCCACGCGGAGAGCGACGCCTGCAGGGGAGCGGGGTGGCGCTGGTGACGCAGTGCCGTCCAGCCGGTGGTCGCCAGCATCACGAAGACCACGGCGAGCGCCAGCAGCGCCCGCCACACGTTCAGCTGGGGGGAGGTGTCGAAGGAAGTCACTGGGAGGACACACTAGGAGAACGAGAGTGTCTCGCGGGAATCCAGTGACCGGGATCACGTTTCGTTGTGCCGATTCAGGGACGCAGTCGTACGCCAGTTCGTGGCGAGGGCCGGTCCGACATGGTCCAGGCACGTCCGCATCAGCTCGCGGAGCGCCTCCGTGCTCAGGTCGCCCCCCTCGGTCCACCGGCGCTCGGCCACCCGGATCACCCCGCCGAACGCGGCCACCAGGATGCGCGGCCGTGGGTCGGTGTCGACGTCCAGCCCCTCGCGCTCGGCGACGATGCCCGCCAGCTCCTCCTCCAGCTCCGCCGCCCGGCGCAGATGCGCGGCGAGCAGCGCCGGGGTGGACTCGATGACCCGGTAGACGCGCAGGTGCAGTTCCAGCGGGACGAGCTGTCCCACGGCCTCGTCGATGGCGTCCCAGCTGTCCAGCACGGCCCGGCGCAGCGCCTCCAGCGGCGCCTCGTCGCGCGGGCGGGCCCGTACGGCCTCGGCGATCCGCTGCTCCGCCAGGCGCGGCACGAACAGCGCCACCTCCTCCTTGCTGGCGAAGTAGCGGAAGAAGGTGCGCTGGGAGACGTCCACGGCCGCGGCGATGTCGTCGACCGTCGTGCCGTCGTAGCCGCGCGTGGCGATGAGCTCCAGGGCGGCCCGGACCAGTGCGTCCCGGGTGCGCTGCTTCTTGCGCTCGCGCAGCCCCGGCCGTGGCGGGGAGCCCGCGACGGTCCCGACCGTGTCCATGGCTCCTCCTTGAACCGTTCGCCCGGACCGGGCGAGGGGCGCATGTCCTGTCAGTTACTGACTGGTGAAATGAATTGTCAAGTGTCAGTAACTGACACTAGCCTCGAACGTATGACTAGTCAGACCACCCTCGACAAGGCGGGGCAGGGGGACGGCCCTTCGGCCGGCCCGTCGGAGGCGACGCCCGGCAAGGGGCTGCGCGGACACCCCTGGTTCACGCTGTTCACCGTCGCCGTGGGCGTCATGATGGTGGCCCTGGACGGCACCATCGTGGCCATCGCCAACCCGGCCATCGCCAGCGACCTGGGCGCCACGCTCGCCGACGTCCAGTGGATCACCAACGCGTACTTCCTCGCCCTCGCGGTCTCCCTGATCACCGCGGGCAAGCTCGGTGACCGCTTCGGCCACCGGCAGACCTTCCTCATCGGCGTGGTCGGCTTCGCCGCCGCGTCCGGGGCCATCGGCCTGTCCGACAGCATCACCCTGGTCATCGTCTTCCGTGTGCTCCAGGGCCTGTTCGGCGCGCTGCTGATGCCGGCCGCGCTCGGCCTGCTGCGGGCCACGTTCCCCGCCGAGAAGCTCAACATGGCCATCGGCATCTGGGGCATGGTCATCGGCGCCTCCACCGCCGGCGGCCCGATCCTCGGCGGCGTCCTCGTCGAGCACGTCAGCTGGCAGTCGGTGTTCTTCATCAACGTGCCGGTCGGCGTCCTCGCCGTCGCGCTCGGCGTGTGGATCCTGCTCGACCACCGCGCGGAGAACGCGCCGCGCTCCTTCGACATCCCCGGCATCGCCCTGTTGTCCGGCGCGATGTTCTGCCTGGTGTGGGCGCTGATCAAGGCGCCCGAGTGGGGCTGGGGCGACGGCAGGACCTGGGCGTTCATCGCCGCCTCGGTGGTCGGCTTCGCCGTCTTCGCCTTCTGGGAGACGAAGGTGAGGGAGCCTCTGATCCCGCTGGCCCTCTTCCGCTCCGTCCCGCTGTCCGCGGGTGTGGTGCTGATGGTCCTGATGGCCATCGCCTTCATGGGCGGCCTGTTCTTCGTCACCTTCTACCTGCAGAACGTGCACGGCCTCAGCCCGGTCGACGCCGGTCTGCACCTGCTGCCCCTCACCGGCATGATGATCGTCGGCTCCCCGCTCGCGGGCGTGATGATCACCAAGGTCGGCCCGCGCATCCCGCTCGCGGGCGGCATGGCCTGCACCGCGCTCGCCATGTACGGCATCTCCACGCTGGAGAAGAGCACCGGCAGCCTCACCATGTCCATCTGGTTCGCGCTGCTCGGCCTCGGTCTCGCCCCCGTCATGGTCGGCGCCACCGAGGTCATCGTGGGCAACGCGCCGCTGGAGCTGTCCGGTGTGGCCGGCGGCCTCCAGCAGTCCGCGATGCAGGTCGGCGGCAGCCTCGGCACGGCCGTGCTCGGCGCCGTGATGGCCTCCAAGGTGGACGGCGACCTGCCGGGCAACTGGGAGAAGGCGGGCCTTCCGCCGCTGACCCCGGAGCAGGCCGGCCAGGCCTCCGAGGCGGTCCAGGTCGGTGTGCCGCCGGTGCCGAAGGGCACCCCCGAGGCGATCGCCGCGAAGATCACCGACGTCGCCCACGACACCTTCATCTCCGGCATGAGCCTGGCGTCGCTGGTCGCCGCCGGGGTCGCCGCCGTCGCGGTCCTGGTCGCGCTGCTCACCAAGCGCGGCGAGAACGCGGAGGCGGGAGCGGGCGTCGGCCACATCTGACGCCCCGTGAGGGCCGTCGCCGGCGCGCCGCCGGAGGGGTGCGGCGCGCCGGCGACGGTCATCCCCCGTACACGCCGGGGGAATTCAGGACGCAAGCGGGGGTACCCGCCATGTCAACCAACCCTTCAGGGAGTTGATGATGGCGAGCTTCGGTCAAGGAACGCGCAGGCACCCCCGCACACGTGGCCGGACGTGGTCACGGTCCGGGCCGGATCGCGCGACGCTGGGGATCGTCGGAGCCATCTGCGCCGTCGCCGGTTTCTTCGTCCTGGGCATCGTGCTCGGCCCGGTGGCGATGGTGTGCGGCTGGCTGGCCATGGGCCGCAGCTGGGCGGGGTCCCGCTCGGTGCCGGCCCTGATCGCCCTGGTCCTCGGCGCCATCGACACGCTCCTGGCCGTCATCTGGCTGGCCGGTGCGGGCGCCATGGGGACCGGCATGTTCTGACCCGGTCGACAGCGGCATCGAGGGGGGCCTCCGGCTGGTCAGCCGGAGGCCCCCCCTCACTGTCGCGGCTCCGCCCCACGGGGCAGGCGACGATGTTCCCCGCGCCTCAGGGGGCGGCGGTGGAACAGCCCCCAGGGGCGCGGGGAACTGCGCGAACGGCCCGAACGCACCCGCGGCCGCCCCACCACCCCAGGTGGCATCCCCCGCGCCCCGCCGGAGGCGCTACGCGTCGCCGCCCGCCGCGCCCGGGTCCGCCGCCGACACGTCCAGCAGCTGGTAGCGGTCGATGGCCTGCTTCAGCACCGAGCGGTCCAGGTGCCCCTCACGCGCCAGCTCCGTCAGCACCGCCAGCACCACCGACTGCGCGTCGATGTGGAAGAAGCGCCGCGCCGCCCCGCGGGTGTCCGCGAAACCGAACCCGTCCGCGCCCAGCGACTGGTACGTCCCCGGCACCCAGCGCGCGATCTGGTCCGGCACCGACCGCATCCAGTCGGACACCGCCACCACCGGCCCCTGTGCCGACGCCAGCTTGCGCGTCACGTACGGGGTCCGCTGCTCCTCCTCCGGGTGCAGCAGGTTGTGCTCCTCGCACGCCACCGCCTCGCGCCGCAGCTCGTTCCAGGAGGTCGCCGACCAGACGTCCGCCTTGACGTTCCACTCCTCGGCGAGGATCTTCTGCGCCTCGATCGCCCACGGCAGCGCCACCCCGGACGCCAGGATCTGCGCCGGGAGGGAGCCCGAGGTGCCCTCGCTGAAGCGGTACAGGCCCTTGAGGATGCCCTCGACGTCCACGTTCTCCGGCTCGGCCGGGTGCTGGATGGGCTCGTTGTAGACGGTCAGGTAGTAGAAGACGTCCTCGCCGTGCGGGTGTTCCTCCGACGAGCCGTACATCCGGCGCAGCCCGTCCTTCACGATGTGCGCGATCTCGAAGCCGAACGCCGGGTCGTACGCGACGCACGCCGGGTTGGTCGAGGCGAGCAGCTGCGAGTGTCCGTCGGCGTGCTGGAGACCCTCACCGGTCAGCGTGGTGCGGCCGGCGGTCGCGCCGAGCACGAAACCGCGCGCCAGCTGGTCGGCCATCTGCCAGAACTGGTCGCCCGTGCGCTGGAAACCGAACATCGAGTAGAAGACGTACACCGGGATGAGCGGCTCGCCGTGCGTGGCGTACGCCGAGCCCGCCGCGATCAGCGAGGCCGTGCAGCCCGCCTCGGAGATGCCGTCGTGCAGCATCTGGCCCTGCGGCGACTCCTTGTAGGCGAGCAGCAGATCCCGGTCCACCGCCTCGTACTGCTGGCCGAGCGGGTTGTAGATCTTCGCGCTCGGGAAGAACGAGTCCATGCCGAACGTGCGGTACTCGTCCGGCGCGATCAGCACGAACCGGCGGCCGATCTCCTTGTCCCGCATGAGGTCTTTGAGGAGCCGTACGAAGGCCATGGTCGTCGCGATGGACTGCTGGCCCGAGCCCTTCTTCACACTCGCGTACGTCTTGTCCTCGGGCAGCGCCAGCGGCTTGCCGCGCACCACCCGGGTCGGCACGTACCCGCCGAGGGACCGGCGGCGGTCGTGCATGTACTGCATCTCCTCCGAGTCCGGCCCCGGGTGGTAGTAGGGCGGCAGACCCGACTCCAGGTCCTTGTCCGGGATCGGCAGGTGCAGCCGGTCCCGGAAGTGCTTCAGGTCGTCGACCGTCAGCTTCTTCATCTGGTGCGTGGCGTTGCGGCCCTCGAAGTTCGGGCCCAGCGTCCAGCCCTTGACCGTCTTCGCCAGGATGACCGTCGGCTGGCCCTTGTGCTCCACCGCCGCCTTGTACGCCGCGAAGATCTTGCGGTGGTCGTGACCGCCGCGCCCCAGGTGCAGGATCTGGTCGTCGGTCATGTTCTCGACCATCGCGCGCAGCCGGTGGTCGTCGCCGAAGAAGTGCTTGCGGATGTACGCCCCGGACTCCGTGGCGTACGTCTGGAACTGGCCGTCCGGCGTGGTGTTCATCTTGTTCACCAGCACGCCGTCGCGGTCCTGGGCCAGCAGCGGGTCCCAGCTGCGGTCCCAGATCAGCTTGATCACGTTCCAGTCGGCGCCCCGGAAGATCGACTCCAGCTCCTGGATGATCTTGCCGTTGCCGCGCACCGGGCCGTCCAGCCGCTGCAGGTTGCAGTTGACGACGAAGGTCAGGTTGTCCAGGCCCTCGCGCGCCGCGATGCTCAGCTGGCCCAGCGACTCCGGCTCGTCCATCTCGCCGTCGCCCAGGAACGCCCACACGTGCGACTTCGAGGTGTCCGCGATGCCCCGCGCGTGCATGTAGCGGTTCATCCGCGCCTGGTAGATCGCGCCGATCGGGCCGAGGCCCATCGACACCGTCGGGAACTCCCAGAAGTCCGGCATGGACCGCGGATGCGGGTACGACGACAGCGCGTACGGCGCCTTCGACTTCTCCTGGCGGAACCCGTCCAGGTGCTGCTCGCTCAGCCGGTCCAGCAGGTACGCGCGGGCGTAGATGCCCGGGGAGGCGTGCCCCTGGAAGAAGACCTGGTCGCCGCCGTCGCCCTCGTCCTTGCCGCGGAAGAAGTGGTTGAAGCCCACGTCGTACAGCGAGGCGGAGGACGCGAACGTCGCGATGTGGCCGCCCACCCCGATGCCCGGGCGCTGGGCGCGCGAGACCATCACGGCGGCGTTCCAGCGGGTCGCGTTCAGGATCTTGCGCTCGATCTCCTCGTTGCCCGGGAAGAACGGCTCCGCCCGGGTGGGGATCGTGTTGACGTAGTCCGTGCTGCGCATCTCGGGCACGGCCACGCGCCGGGCGCGGGCCCGCTCGATCAGCCGCAGCATCAGATAACGGGCCCGCTCCCGGCCGCGCTCGTCGACCGCGGCGTCGAGGGAGTCGAGCCACTCCTGGGTTTCCTCGGGGTCGAAGTCAGGAACCTGACTCGGAAGGCCGCCAATGATGATCGGGCTGCGATCGGATGCGGAAGCCACGCTGTTCCTTACCTGTCGGAGGGCCGTGGACGGGCCGTCGTCTCGCGCGCCACGGCCCGGTGTGCGCCGCTCCCATGCTCCACCCCGCGACCGCGGACGTCATCTCTACCGAGAGGTAATCCCTCGGCGCGGCCGGTACGGTGACGCAAGGGGCGAGTACATGCGAGTCTCGTACCCACAAGCGGTTCCCAAACGCCCAAACGGGGCACAAAGGTGTGGTGTCCATCACTGCTGACGGAGACGGGGTGCCTGGAGTTGCGGTGACCCGGCCAGGATCGTCACCGTTTCGGCGGTCCGCACGGCCGGGTACTTGCGCGATCCGTCCCGCCCGTGTGGACTACGGCCAATGCTTCGCGCACGCGCGTGGCTGAGATATTTCCCAAGACATGATCAGGAGGCAACCCGTGAGCGCGACCGCGGACCACGCGGAGGAGCGGACGAACCCTGCCGCCAGGCTGGGGTTCCAGCCCGGGCAGGTGGTCCAGGAGATCGGCTACGACGACGACGTCGACCAGGAGCTCCGCGAGGCCATCGAGGGCGTCATCGAGAGCGACCTTGTCGACGAGGACTACGACGACGTGGCCGACGCCGTTGTGCTGTGGTTCCGTGACGACGACGGCGACCTGACGGATGCGCTGGTGGATGCCACCACGTACATCGAAGAGGGCGGCGCGATCCTGCTGCTCACGCCGAAGACCGGCCGGGACGGTTACGTCGAGCCGAGCGAGATCTCGGAGGCCGCCACCACGGCCGGCCTGACGGCGTCCAAGAGCGTCAGCGTGGGCAAGGACTGGAGCGGCAGCCGGCTGGCGACCCCGAAGGCCGCCAAGTCGAAGCGGTGACACACCCCCGGACGGGCCGGCGGCGGCGTGCGCCGCACGCGTCGGCCCGTTCGCGGGACCCTCGTCCTGCCTGCGTAGGGTGGCCGTACGGCACCACCCCGGAGGGACGAGGACGACGATGACGATCCCGGTCGGAGCGCAGGCCCCCGACTTCGAACTCAAGGACAACCACGGCGCCCCGGTGCGCCTGTCCGACTTCCGCGGGCGGAAGAACGTCGTGCTGCTCTTCTACCCGTTCGCCTTCACCGGTGTCTGCACCGGCGAGCTGGGCGAGATCCGCGACCGGCTGGAGCAGTTCTCCGAGCGCGACGCCGAGGTGCTCGCCGTCTCCAACGACTCCATCCACACCCTGCGCGTCTTCGGCGAGCAGGAGGATCTTCCCTTCCCGCTGCTCAGCGACTTCTGGCCGCACGGCGACGTCTCGCGCGCCTACGGCGTCTTCGACGAGGACAAGGGCTGCGCCGTGCGGGGCACCTTCGTCATCGACCGGCAGGGCGTCGTGCGCGCCACCGTGAGCAGCGCACTGGCGGACGCCCGTGACCCCGGCGAGTACCTCGCGGCGCTCGACACTCTGTGAGCGTCCGTCCCCAGGGCCTGCGGGTCCGGGGAACCCGTCACTAGGATCGACTCGTTGATCCGACATCCATGCACAACGGGGCATCCCGCCCCCGGGACACCAAGGGAGGACTCGTGGGAGTCAGCCTCAGCAAGGGCGGCAACGTATCGCTGAGCAAGGAGGCGCCGGGACTGACCGCGGTCATCGTCGGACTGGGGTGGGACGTGCGCACCACGACCGGCACCGACTTCGACCTGGACGCCAGCGCCCTCCTGCTGAACAGCTCGGGCAAGGTCGCCAGCGACCAGCACTTCGTCTTCTTCAACAACCTCAAGAGCCCCGACGGCTCCGTCGAGCACACCGGCGACAACCTCACCGGTGAGGGCGAGGGCGACGACGAGCAGATCAAGGTCAACCTGGCCGCCGTCCCGGCCGACGTGGAGAAGATCGTCTTCCCGGTCTCCATCTACGACGCCGAGAACCGCCAGCAGTCCTTCGGCCAGGTGCGCAACGCGTTCATCCGCGTCGTCAACCAGGCCGGCGGCGCCGAGATCGCCCGTTACGACCTGTCGGAGGACGCCTCGACCGAGACCGCCATGGTCTTCGGCGAGCTGTACCGCCACGGCGCGGAGTGGAAGTTCCGCGCCATCGGCCAGGGCTACGCCTCGGGCCTGCGCGGCATCGCGCAGGACTTCGGCGTGAACGTCTGAGCCGGGCTCGTCCCGGGTACGGACCCGGGCGGCCGTCCCGTACGGCCACCGCCCGGGCGCCGCGCGCCTGCCGCGTGCGGCGCCCGGGGACGCCCCCTCGCGGGGGAGTGCAGGACCATCTGGAAACACCACCCGGAGGGGGACCAGCATCATGGGCGTCACGCTCGCCAAAGGGGGAAACGTCTCCCTGTCCAAGGCCGCACCCAACCTCACACAGGTGATGGTCGGGCTCGGCTGGGACGCGCGCTCCACCACGGGCGCCGACTTCGACCTCGACGCCAGTGCGCTGCTGTGCAGCGGCGGCCGGGTCATGGGGGACGAGTGGTTCGTCTTCTACAACCAGCTCAAGAGCCCCGACGGCTCCGTGGAGCACACCGGCGACAACCTCACCGGTGAGGGCGACGGCGACGACGAGTCCCTGCTGGTGGACCTCTCCAAGGTGCCGCCGCAGTGCGACAAGATCGTCTTCCCGGTATCCATCCACATGGCGGACGAGCGCGGCCAGACCTTCGGCCAGGTCAGCAACGCCTTCATCCGCGTGGTGAACCAGGCCGACGGCCAGGAGCTCGCCCGCTACGACCTCAGCGAGGACGCCTCCACGGAGACGGCGATGATCTTCGGCGAGCTCTACCGCTACCAGGGCGAGTGGAAGTTCCGTGCAGTAGGGCAGGGGTACGCGTCGGGTCTGCGGGGCATCGCTCTAGACTTCGGGGTCAACGTTTCGTAAAGCCGCCACGCGGCGGGGGAGACCCGTACACACACATGGGGTAGCCAGTGGTTCTGAAAACCTTCGGCTGGTCGTTCGCGGTCACCGCGCTCGGCCTGGTCGCAGCGATCCTCTTCGGGGGGTGGACCGCCTTCGGAATCGTGGCGATCCTCTCGATCCTCGAGATCTCGCTGTCCTTCGACAACGCGGTGGTCAACGCCGGAATCCTGAAGAAGATGAATGCCTTCTGGCAGAAGATCTTCCTCACCGTCGGCATCCTGATCGCCGTCTTCGGCATGCGGCTGGTCTTCCCCGTCGTCATCGTCGCGATCAGCGCACAGCTCGGTCCGATCGAGGCGGTCGACCTCGCGCTCAGCGACAAGGACCGTTACCAGGAGCTCGTCACCGACGCCCACCCGGCCATCGCGGCCTTCGGCGGCATGTTCCTGCTCATGATCTTCCTGGACTTCATCTTCGAGGACCGGGACATCAAGTGGCTGGCCTGGCTCGAGCGGCCGCTGGCCAAGCTCGGCAAGGTCGACATGCTGTCGGTCTGCATCGCGCTGATCGTCCTGCTGATCTCCGCCATGACCTTCGCCACCCACGCCCACCAGCACGGCGGGACGCACGTGGACAAGGCGGAGACCGTCCTGCTGGCCGGTATCGCGGGTCTGATCACCTACATGATCGTGGGCGGGCTCTCCGGCTACTTCGAGGACAAGCTCGAAGAGGAGGAGGAGCAGGAACACGAGGAGGAGGAGAAGGCCGCCCGCGAGGGCAAGCCCAGGTCGGCCGTCGCCCTGGCCGGCAAGGCCGCGTTCTTCATGTTCCTCTACCTCGAGGTCCTGGACGCGTCCTTCTCCTTCGACGGCGTCATCGGCGCCTTCGCCATCACCAACGACATCGTCCTCATGGCGCTCGGCCTGGGCATCGGCGCCATGTACGTCCGGTCGCTCACGGTCTACCTGGTCCGTCAGGGCACCCTGGACGACTACGTCTACCTGGAGCACGGCGCGCACTACGCGATCGGCGCCCTGGCGCTGATCCTGCTCGTCACCATCCAGTACCAGATCAACGAGATCATCACCGGTCTCGTCGGCGTCGTCCTGATCGGCGCCTCCTTCTGGTCCTCCGTGCGCCGCAACAAGCGCATCGCGGAGGCCGAGGCACAGGCGGGCGAGAAGACCGAGGTCTCGTCCGGGGTGTGACAGCCCTCCGGGTGAGGAACGCTCTCGACGGGGCGGCCACGAGGAGCAGTCCTCGCAGGCCGCCCCGTCGGCCGTGCGGCGCACCGGGCGCCCCGCGGCCACCGGCGGGGGTTCGACGAGTGGACTTGGGGCGGGAATGGGTTTACTGGACGGACTGTGGCGCGGCCGGAACAACGACTTCGACTCCGGCAACGCGGCCACCAACGCCATCGAGCTGACCAGGCGGCACGCCCAGGTGTCGCTGACCAAGCAGGGCGCGGCCACGGGCCATCTGCGGATCAACCTGAGCTGGCAGATGCGCACCTCCGACCTGGGCGGCCCGCAGCGGGAGTCCCTGCTGCGCCACCCGTTCAAGGCGCTCAGGCCGCCGGAGGTCGTCGGACACAGCCAGTCCATGGTCAACGTCGACCTCGACCTGGGCTGCCTGTACGAGCTGCAGGACGGCACCAAGGGCGTCGTGCAGCCCCTCGGCGGCTACCTCGGCGACGTCAACGGCCCGCCGTACGTGAAGCTCAGCGGCGACGACCGGTTCGGCTCCGCCTCCGGCGAGACGATCTACGTCAACCTCGACCAGCGGGAGAACATCAGACGCCTGCTGGTCTTCGCCTACATCTACGACCAGACGCCCGCCTTCGACCGCACCAAGGCCGTCGTCACGCTCTACCCGAGCAACGGCCCGCGCATCGAGATCTCCCTCGACGAACGCCAGCCCCAGGCCCGCTCCTGCGCGGTGGTGCTGATCGAGAACGTGAAGAACGAGATCCTCGTGCGCCGCGAGGTGCGGTTCGTCTACGGCTTCCAGGCCGAGCTGGACCGGCTGTACGGCTGGGGGCTGCAGTGGGGCCGGGGCTTCAAGACGAAGGCCGACCGCTGAGCCGCTCGGGCGCCGGAGCGTACAGGTGACCGTCCGGGGGTGACCGGCCGTGGTGTCTGCCCGGTTCCGCGGCCGGTGCCCGCTTCGATGGGCGCATGACGTTCGACCGGCTGATGTACGACGCCAAGACGCGGCTGCTCGGCAGGCCGCTCACCACCGAACGCGTCCGTGAGGAGAAACTCGGCAACCGGACGGCACTCGGAGTGCTCGCCTCCGACTGCATCAGTTCGTCGGCCTACGGCTCCGAGGAGATGCTCCGGGTCCTGGTGCCCGTGGTCGGAGCGGCCGCCTTCACCCTGGTCCTCCCCGTGACCGGCGCGATCCTGCTCGTCCTGCTGCTCCTGACGCTCTGCTACAGCGACGTCGTCACGATCTACACCCGGGCCGGCGGCTCCTACGTGGTGGCCCGGGACAATCTGGGGCCGGACGTGGCCCAGGTGGCCGCCGTCGCCCTGCTGGTGGACTACATCGTCACCGTCGCCGTCCAGGTGTCGGCCGGCACCAACGCTCTGATCTCGCTCGCCCACCTGGCCGGCGGCGGCTGGACGGGCCTGGACCATCTGCAGGTGCCCGTCTCCGCGGCGGTGATCGTCCTGCTGGCGTACGGCAATGTGCGCGGCGTCCGTGAGGCCGGCCGGATGTTCGCACTGCCCGCCTATCTGTTCATCACCGCCATGGGCCTGGTCTTCCTCGTCGCGGCGGTACGCGCAGTGGCGGGCGACCTGCCGCACGCCGACCTGAACGCTCCCGGGGTGGTGCCGGTGGGGTCTCCGGGCGACGGCCTGCTCCAGGGCGCGTCGCTCTTCATCGTGCTGCGCTCCTTCGCCAACGGCGGCTCGTCCCTCACCGGGCTCGAAGCGATCTCGAACGGCGTCTCGGTGTTCCGGGAACCACAGGGGCGCAACGCCCGGAGGACCCTGGTCGCCATGAGCTGTGTGCTCGCCATGCTGGTCGGGGGCGTCTCCGTGCTCGCCCACGTGACCCACGCCGTTCCTTACAGCGACGGGACCCCGACCGTCATCGCGCAGGAGGCGCACTTCGCCTTCGGGAACGGAACGCTCGGAACGGCCGGGCTGGTCTTCGTCCAGCTGACGACGGCGCTGATCCTCTACACCGGCGCCAACACGTCCTTCACCGGGTTCCCGTTCCTGGCCAGCTTCGTCGCGCAGGACCGTTTCCTGCCGCGGGTGCTCACACGGCGCGGGCACCGGCTGGCCTTCTCCAACGGGATCATCACGCTCGCCGCCCTCTCACTGGCCCTCCTCCTCGTCGCGGAGGCCAATGTGGACAGGCTGGTCGCCCTCTACGCGATCGGCGTGTTCACCGCCTTCACCATGACCGGAGCCGGCCTCACGGTCCACCATCTGCGCAGGCGGGAGCCACGACGCCGGCTGAAGAGCACGGTCTCCGCGCTCGCGGCGGTCGTCTCCGCCACCGTCGTGCTGATCTTCGCCGTCACCAAGTTCACCGAGGGCGCCTGGCTGGTCGTCGTCGTCTTCCCGCTCGGGGTCTGGGCACTGATCGGAATCAACCGCGAGTACCGACGGGAGACGGCCGCGCTGGAACGGCTTCCCGCGGGCGCGGACCGGCCGCGCACCCGCCGTCACCTGGTGTTCGTCCTGGTCGAGACCTTGGACCTGGCCACGCTGAAGGCGCTTCGGTACGCCCACGAGCTGCGGCTCGACACCGTCCGGGCGGTGCACTTCGTCATCGACGAGACCCACGCGCAGCGGCTGTCCGCACGCTGGGCGTCGACGTCCGCGACCTCCGTCGCCCTGGAACTCGTGGCGTGCCCCGACCGGAGGCTGCGCCACGCCATGCAGGAACTGGCCGTCCGGGCCACCGAGGACGCGGAGACCTTCCTGACCGTGCTCGTGCCCCGCCGTATGTACAGTCACGCCCTCGGCAAGCTCCTCCACCGCGGCACCGGCGAGAAGATGGCGAGGGCCTTGGAGCGACTGCCGCACGTGGCGGTGACGATCCTGCCGTTCAACGCGTCCCGGGCCATCCAGGCCCTGGAGTCGGGCCGCCTGCCCGACCTGGACTGAGACGGGCGGTTCGTGACCGCCGATCCTTGGCGGGCCCGTCCCTCGCGGACGTCCGGGCGTCCCCCGAGTCCTAGCGCCCGATGAACTGCGGCCCCTGCGGCGGCAGCCGGAAGTCCGGGTCGGGCGCACCCGTGGCCGGCGGCGGGAAGCCGTACCGGTCCTGCGGCGCCTGGGCCGCCGCCGTGGCGGGCGCGGGCGCCGGGTAGCCGTACGCGGGCGCGCTCGTCGGGTGCGGGTAGCCGTAGGCGGGCTGCGCGGCCGCCGCGGGCTGCTGCGGCGGGTAGCCGTACGCCGGCTGCGCGGGCACGCCGAGGGCGGCTGCTCGGGCGGCAGCGGGACGGACACCTCCGGCGCCGGGGGCGCCGCCGGGGCGTGCGCCTGCGTCACCGCGTCGGGCGAGGCGGGGTCGGGCTGCTGCGGGGGCGTCTGCGCGGGCGGCTCGGGCGTCCCCGGGGCGGAGGCGGACGCGTCCGGCTTCTCGGAGGCCTCCGACTCGTCCACCGAGATGCCGAAGTCGGTCGCCAGGCCCTTCAGACCGTTCGAGTAGCCCTCGCCGAGCGCCCGGAACTTCCAGCCCTCCCCGCGCCGGTACAGCTCGCCGCAGATCAGCGCGGTCTCCTGGCCCGTCTCCGGCTTCACGTCGAAGTACGCCAGCGCCTCCCCGTCCGGGTTCTGCGCGTCGTACAGCAGGATGCGCAGCGCCTGTACGCGGTCGAAGGTCACCCCGTCCGCCGACGCGACGAGCAGAATCCGGCCGACACCGGTCTCGACACCGGCGAGATCCGTCTGGATCGTGTCGGTCAGGCCCTCGGCGACGCGTTTCTTGCCGAGCCGCCACACCTTCCCGGACGGGTGCCGGGGCTGGTTGTAGAAGACGAAGTCCTCGTCGGAGCGCACACGGCCGTCGAGACCGAGGAGCAGCGCGGAGGCGTCCACGTCCGGCACCCCCTGCCCGGGCGACCAGCGCAGCACGGCGCGTACCGTGGTGGCCTCGAGAGGAACGTTCGACCCCTTCAGCATCGCGTGCGTCATGCCGTCATCCTGCCTTCTCGGTCCTGGTCACGACAATGCGGGGGGTTGGCTCCGTCATCGCGGGGTTACCTGAAGTTCATGCCCGGCGGGAACCGCCGACACGGACTTCTACGTACTATTACCGGCCACCTTCCGGCCGTCACAGAGTCCACTGTTGCCACGGGGGAGTTCAATGCGTCATTTCGGGCACATCGCCCCTGAGGTGCGGGAACGTCTTTTCTACCGGGAGCCCTGCGAGTTCACCGCCGGCTCCCCGGCCCGGGTGCTGTCCGCGGCGCTCGGCGCCACGCTCTACAGCCCCGCCACACGGCCCCGGCTCGCCGACGACGTCCTCAAGCAGGGCGCCCGCGGCGTGGTCTCCATGGTGCTGTGCCTCGAGGACTCCATCAGCGACGCCGAGGTCGTCGCCGGCGAGGAGAACCTGGTCCGCCAGCTCACCGAACTCGCCGGACGGCCCGGGGCGGACCTGCCGCTGCTGTTCGTCCGGGTCCGCGTGCCGGAGCAGATCGGCGACCTGGTCCGCCGCCTCGGCCCCGCCGCCGCGGTGCTGTCCGGATTCGTGCTGCCCAAGTTCACCGCCGAGCGGGGCCTGCCGTTCCTCGAGGCGCTCACCGCCGCCGAGTCCGCCTCCGGCCACCGGCTTTTCGCCATGCCGGTGCTGGAGTCGCCCGAGCTGCTCTACCGCGAGAGCCGTGTCGAGACCCTCGAGGGCATCTTCCGCGCCGTCGACAAGTACCGCGACCGCGTGCTCGCCCTGCGCCTGGGCGTCACCGACTTCTGCTCCTCCTACGGGCTGCGCCGCGGCCCCGACATGACCGCGTACGACATCCAGGTCGTCGCCTCCGTCATCTCCGACGTGGTGAACATGCTCGGCCGCGCCGACGGCACCGGGTTCACCGTGACCGGGCCCGTCTGGGAGTACTTCCGCGTCCAGGAGCGCATGTTCAAGCCGCAGCTGCGGCAGAGCCCCTTCCTGGAGGTGGAGGCCACCGCGCTGCGCCAGAAGCTCATCGAGCACGCCATGGACGGCCTGCTCCGCGAGATCTCCCTGGACCGCGCCAACGGCCTCCTCGGCAAGACCTGCATCCACCCCTCCCACGTCCTGCCCGTCCACGCGCTGTCCGTGGTCACCCACGAGGAGTTCAGCGACGCCCAGGACATCCTGCGGCCGGAACGCGACGGCGGGGGTGTACTGCGGTCCGCGTACACGAACAAGATGAACGAGGTGAAGCCGCACCGCGCCTGGGCGGAGCGGACCCTGCTGCGCGCCGAGGTCTTCGGCGTCGCCAACGAGGACGTCGGCTTCGTCGAACTGCTCGCGGCCGGCCTGGCCGAGTGAGCGAGAGGGAGAGAAGAGTGAACACCTGGTCCGGCACCTGGGTCGCCGAGCGGCTCGGCGTCGAGCTGGCCGGCGGCGAACGGCTGCGCGGGATGCTGGGGCTGGCGCTGCGGCGCAACCCCAAGCGCGCCCACCTGCTCGTGTCGAACGTCCTCGGCAAGCACGTGCCCCAGGCGCCGTCCGTGGTGTACGGGCACGGCGTCGGACTCGGCCGCCGCGTCCGGGAACTGCTGGGCGACGCGGAGGCCGCCCGGGCCGTCGTGCTCGGGTACGCCGAGACCGCGACCGGCCTCGGCCACTCCGTCGCCGACGGCCTGGGCGCCGCGCCCTACCTGCACTCCACCCGCCGGCCGGTCGCCGGTGTCGCCACCGCCGGCGGTTTCGAGGAGTCCCACTCGCACGCCACCTCCCACCTGCTGCTGCCGGAGGACCCGTCCCTGCTGGCCGGGGACGGGCCGCTGGTGCTGGTCGACGACGAGTTCTCGACGGGGAACACGGTGCTGAACACCGTGCGCGATCTTCATGCGCGGTATCCGCGGGAGCGGTACGTCGTCGTCGCCCTGGTCGACATGCGGTCGGCGGCCGACGCCGGGCGGCTCGAGGAGTTCGCCTGGGAGATCGGGGCGCGGATCGACCTGGTGACGGTCGCGTCGGGGACGGTGCGGTTGCCCGACGGCGTCCTGGAGAAGGGGCAGGCGCTGGTGGCGGAGTTCGAGGGTGCCACCGGTGGTGAGGGGGCGGCTGCGGCGCCCTCGGACCGCATCACCCGGGTGAACCTGCGCTGGCCGGCGAACCTCCCCGACGGAGGCCGACACGGCTTCACCCCGGCCCACCGCACCGCACTCGAGAACGCCCTCCCCGCCATGGCGGACCGAATAGCCACCGCCCTTCCCGACACCGCGCACCGCGTCCTGGTCCTCGGCTTCGAGGAACTCATGTACGCCCCCCTGCGGCTGGCCGCGGAACTGGAACGCACCACCGACGCCGAGGTGCGCTACAGCACCACCACCCGCTCACCCGTCCTCGCGGTCGACGACCCCGGCTACGCCATCCGCACCCGCCTCGCCTTCCCGGCCCACGACGACCCCGCCGACGGCCCCGGCGAGCGCTACGCCTACAACGTCGCCGGCGCCGGCTTCGACGCCGTGGTCGCCGTCGTCGACTCCGTCGCCGACACCCCCGCGCTGCACGCCCCCGACGGCCTGCTCGCCCGGCTCGCCGAACACACCCCGCACGTCCTCCTGGCGGTCGTACCGTCGTACGTGCCGGCCGTACCCGCCGGCGCCGCCCAGGACGCCCCCGAAAGGCCCGCCACCATGCTGCCCGAGCCCCTTCGCGGCCCCGCCTTCTCCTCGTACGCGCCCGAGGAGGTCGGCTGGCTGCTCCAGGACCTCTCGGACGTGACGCTGGAGGCGCCCACCGAGGAGCGCGAGGAAGCCATCCAGAGCGGCGGCGCCCACTACGCCGAGTCGCTGCCCGTGGAGTACCAGCCCAGCGAGCAGTACCAGCAGCTCTTCCACAACGCCCTGGACGCCTCGGCCGCCCGGCTGGCGCACGCCGTCGGCGTGGTCACCGAGACCGTCCTCGCCGAACGGTCGCCCCGCCCGGTGCTGGTGTCGCTGGCCCGCGCGGGCACCCCCGTCGGCATCCTGATGCGCCGCTGGGCGCAGCACCGCCACGGCCTCGACCTGCCGCACTACGCCGTCTCCATCGTCCGCGGCCGCGGCATCGACGCCAACGCCCTGCGCCGGCTGGCCGCCCACCACGACCCGCGCGACGTGGTGTTCGTCGACGGCTGGACCGGCAAGGGCGCCATCACCCGCGAACTCGCCCAGGCTGTCGAGGAGTTCGAGAAGACCCACGGAGTCTCCGGCTTCGACCCGGAGATCGCCGTCCTCGCCGACCCCGGCTCCTGCGTCCGCACCTACGGCACCCGCGAGGACTATCTGATCCCCTCCGCCTGCCTCAACTCCACGGTCTCCGGCCTCATTTCACGCACCGTGCTCCGCGCCGACCTGGTCGGCCCCGACGACTACCACGGCGCCAAGTACTACCGCGAACTCGCGGACGCCGACCTGTCCGTGGCCTTCCTGGACGCCGTCTCCGCCCGCTTCGAGGAGGTCACCGAGGCCGCCTGCGCCGAGGCCAAGGACCTCCTCGCCGCCGACCGTACGCCCACCTGGGAGGGCTGGGCCGCCGTGGAGCGCATCAGCGAGGAGTACGGCATCCACGACGTCAACCTCGTCAAGCCCGGCGTCGGCGAGACCACCCGCGTGCTGCTGCGCCGCGTGCCCTGGAAGGTGCTGGCCCGCGCCGGGGCCGGCAGCGACCTCGACCACGTCCGGCTCCTCGCCGAGCAGCGGGGCGTCCCCGTGGAGGAGGTCGCCGACCTGCCCTACACCTGCGTCGGTCTGATCCACCCCCGCTACACCCGGGGCGCCACCGGCGCCGACGGCACGGCGGTGACCCGCTGATGCCCGTCATCGTCGCCAGCGACCTCGACCGCACCCTCATCTACTCGGCCGCCGCGCTCGCCCTGACCATGCCCGACGCGCGGGCGCCCAGGCTGCTGTGCGTGGAGGTCCACGAGAGCCGGCCCCTGTCCTACCTGACGGAGACCGCGGCCCAGCTCCTCACCGAGCTGGGCGACGAGGCCCTCTTCGTCCCCACCACCACCCGGACCCGCAAGCAGTACCAGCGCATCAACCTCCCCGGTCCTCCTCCGACCTACGCGATCTGCGCCAACGGCGGCCATCTGCTCGTCGACGGAGTCTCCGACCGGGACTGGCACGCGCGGGTCCAGGCCCGGCTGGCCGACGAGTGCGCCCCGCTCTCCGAGATCCAGGACCACCTGCTGCGCACCGCCGACCCGGTGTGGGTGCGCAAGCACCGCACCGCCGAGGACCTCTTCGCCTACCTCGTCGTGGAGCGCGAGCTGCTGCGCGAGGAGTGGGTGAAGGAACTGGGGGAGTGGGCGGAGAACCGCGGCTGGACGGTGTCCCTCCAGGGCCGCAAGATCTACGCCGTCCCCAAGCCGCTCACCAAGAGCGCGGCCATGCGGGAGGTGGCCCGGCGCTCCGGCGCCGACCTGACCCTCGCCGCCGGCGACTCCCTGCTCGACGCGGACCTGCTCCTCGCCGCCGACCTGGGCTGGCGCCCGGGCCACGGGGAACTCGCCGAAGCCTCCTGGACGGCCCCCGGGGTCCGTGCCCTGCCCGAGCGGGGCGTCCTGGCGGGCGAACGCGTCCTCCGCGAGTTCCTGCGCACGGTCCGCTCCCGCTGACCGGCGATCCGCTGAGGCCGGTCCCCGCCGGGGACCGGCAGCGGGATCAGTCGGGGCGGCGCGGGCTCAGGGTCTCGGTGGCCGAGTGCCGCGCCGGGCCGCCCTGGCCGGACGGGGCACCGGCCGTCCCGGCCTCGCCGGCATGGGCGTCGGCACCGGCACGTGCGCCTGCGTCATGAGAGCCGCTGTCCGCCGCCCCCTTTCCGGCCCGACGTCTGCCGCCGCCCGACCGGAACAGGCGTATGACGACGAAGGCCGCAAGGGCCAGGGCGGCAGCCGCGAGCACCGCCTTCGAGTAGGCCGACACGATGGACGTCACCTGCGTCCAGTTGTCCCCGAGCGCGTAGCCCGCGAGCACGAACGCCGTGTTCCATATCGCGCTGCCCAGCGTGGTCAGCCCCAGGAACAGCGGAAGCGGCATCCGCTCGACCCCGGCCGGTACGGACACGAGGCTGCGGAACAGCGGAATCATCCGCCCGAAGAACACCGCCTTCGACCCGTGCCGCAGGAACCACGCCTCCGTCTTCTCCACGTCCGCGACCTTCACCAGCGGAATGCGCCTCGCCAGGCCCAGCGTCCGCTCCCGGCCCAGCAGCGCCCCCACCCCGTACAGGGCGAGCGCGCCGATCACCGATCCGGCGGTGGCCCACAGCAGCACGGCGATCAGCCCCATCCGCCCGTTGCTCGCGGCGAAGCCCGCCAGCGGCAGGATCACCTCGCTCGGTATGGGCGGGAAGAGGTTCTCCAGCGCGATGGCGAGACCGGCCCCGGGCGCGCCGAGGGCGTCCATGAGGTCGCTGACCCACTGAGGTCCGGCGTCCGCCCCCGTGGCCGCCAGGATCGTCTGCGCTGCGATGGCTGTCATGTCGTCCACGCTAGGAAAAAGGAGCTGAAGCGCCGCTGAGGAAGGCCGCACGACAGGGTGCGGCTCTTCGTGCGATCCCCTGCGGTTCTCCTCAGGGGCCGTGCGGCTCCTCGCAGCGTGTGCCCCCGACCGGCCTGGCCAGTCGCCTGATCATGGGGCTCATGGCGTGGCGCGCGGTGCGGTGCGGTGTGGTGCGGTGCGCGGAAGTGCTGGTGCCGGCCGAGACGGCAGGGGGACGACAGTGCGATCTCCGACAAGCTCGCCGACCCGCCGAGCCGGGCGGCGCCGCGCCGTGTCAGCCGCAGCAGCCCCCGCCGCAGCAACCGCCGCCTCCGCCGCCGCCCGCGCGGGGCGCCGGGGCCGTCGCGGAGGCGGTGCCGCCGACCGCGACCGTGGAGAGGAGCTTGACCGTGTCGTCGTGACCCGCCGGGCAGGCCGCGGGGGCGGAGGACTCCGCCATCGGACGGCTCAGTTCGAACGTGTCGCCGCAGGTGCGGCAGCGGTATTCGTAGCGAGGCATGGGCACAGGTTAACCGGACCGGCGGGAGGGGCCGGGTCAGTTGGCGCCGGCGCCGCGCTCCTCGCGGATCTGCGTCACCACGCGGCTCACGGTCTCCCGGACCGCCTCCGTCTCGGTGAGGAAGTGCCAGTAGTCGGGGTGGCGGCCCTGCAGGCCGGCGATCGCGCGTTCCAGCCGGGCCACGGAGTCGTCGAGGGGGCGGGCGTGGCGCGGGTCGGGGGTGTTGCGGCCGGACATGGCGAGCCGCTGGGCGTCCCGGATGGCGAACCGGGTGCGTTCGATCTCCTGCTCCGGGTCCTTCTGCACGGCGTTCAGCCGGCGCAGGCGGTCGCCGGCGGCGGAGACGGCCTCGTCGGTGGTGTTCAGCAGGGCGCGCGCGGTGGAGAGCAGGGAGGTGGCGTCGGCCCAGCGCTGTTCGTCGCGGGCCGCCCGGGCCTCGGCGAGGCGGTCCTCCGCCTGCCGGACGTTGCGCTCGGCGAGTTCGGGCACGCCCTGGAGGTCCTGCCAGCAGGCGGCCGTGAAGCGCCGGCGCAGTTCGCTCAGGATGGGTTCGACCTGCTCGGAGCGGGTGGTGAGGGCCTGGGCCCGGGTGCGCAGGGAGACCAGCCGGTGGTCGATCTCGGCGGCCCGCTCCGGCAGCCGCTCGGCCTCCACGCGGATCGCCTCGGCCTCGCGGGTGACGCGGGAGGCCCGGTCCAGGGTGGCGGGCACGCCGTGCTGCCCGGCGCCCTGGTTCAGCTTGGTCAGCTCGGGGGAGAGGGCGGCCAGCCGGGCGGCGAGGTCGTCGGCCTTCAGCCCGGAGCCGCGGGCGGAGTCGAGGGCCTGGGAGGCGGCGAGCAGCGCCTGCCGGGCGCGTTCGACGGCGGGCGCGAGCCGGGCCAGCTGGGTCTCGGCCTTGTCGAGCAGCGGGCCGAGGCCGTCGGCGAACCGGTCCAGGTCCTGCTTGACCCGCCCCAGTTCGTCCTTGGCGGCGGTCAGGTCGGCGCGGGCCCGGGAGGCCGTCGAGGCGTCCAGGTCGTCGCGGTCGAGGTCGTGGGCGTCGACGGCGCTGATGTAGCGGTGGCTGGCCTCGTCGATGCGGCGGCCCAGCTCCGCGAAGTCGTTCACGGCGCGGCGGGCCGCGGGGGAGTCGTCGACGGCGGTGATCGTCTCGATGGAGATCCGCAGGTCGCGCTGGGCGGTGTCGAGTTCGTAGAAGGCGGCGGCCGCGGCGTCCTTGGCGGCCTGCGCCTCGGCGCGCTGGTTCTCCGCGCGCCCGCCGAACCAGCGCCGGGTGCCGCCCCCGGCGAACGCGGCCGGCAGCACCAGCGCCGCGACCAGCGGCAGGGCCGCCAGGGCGAGCGCGTCACACAGCGGCCCGGGAGCACGGCGGGCGCGCCGTCCCGCCGGTACGGGGGACAGGGTGCGGCGCGGGCGAGGCACCCGCGGCTCCGACGGCGAGTACGGCTGTGCTGGTGTCGCCGTCACATCCCTCTCCCGTACTGTCGTTCGCCCGGCCCGATGTCATTCTCCCACCGGTACAGGACGAACACACGGGCCCGTCAGTTCGCCGTGCGGACGGTGAGTTTGCCGTCGCCGGTGCGGGCGGTCACCACATGGGAGCTGGAGTCGTCGCGCGGGACGGTCACGTCCTCGGATCCGTCGCCGGTGGAGGTGTCCACCCGGTAGGCGCCGCGGGGCAGGTCGATGGTGGTCGAACCGTCGCCGCTGCGGGACTCCACCAGGTCCGGCACGGCGGTGAGCACGAGGTGCACGGAGCCGTCGCCGCTGTGGGCGCGCACGGTGCGGGAGGAGACCTCGGCGCGCACCGAGCCGTCGCCGCTGCGCAGTTCCAGCGGGCCGCTGGTGTCCGTGATGCGCACCGAGCCGTCCTTGGTGCGGACGGTCAGCGCGTCACGGAAGCCCTCGGCCCGGACGCTGCCGTCGACGTTCTCCACGGTGACGGCGATGCCGCGCGGCACCACGATGCGATGCTTGGCGGAGCAGTCGGCGACGATTCCCGAGCAGTGTTCGCGCAGCACCAGCCGGTCGCCGTCCATGGACCAGGTGACCTTCGGGTCCGAGCCGATGGCGACGCTGCCCTGGAACCAGCGGGTGACCGCGATCTCGCCCTCCGGCTGCTCGTCGGAGGCGACGATCTCCAGGGCGGAGTCGTCGGAGTCTACGGTGAGGCTCGCGCCGGGCAGGTCGAAGGCGCGGTGCTCGGGCTCGTCGTCGTCGGCCGCCGAGGCCCCGCACGCGCTCAGCGCCGCGCCGAGCACCACGGCGGCACCGGCGAGGGCGAGGGCGCGCGCCCGTACGGGACGGGAGGTGCGGGCGGGTCCGGTGGTGCGGGCGGTGACGGTCATGACGGGCTCCCCCTGGACGTACGGCTGACGGGCGGACGGCCGCTCGGTGCGGCGGCGTCGGACGTCTTCGACCGTACGGAGGAGGGGGTCCGGAGGGGATCCGGCCGACCGGCGGATCAGAGGTGGGGATATCCCCCGTGCCGGGGCGTACGGGGGTTTGCGGGACCGTGACCCCGGCCATGTAGTCTGTCCACTCGACCCGGGCGCGAGCGCGGGTCACGGGTGCGTAGCTCAGGGGTAGAGCGCCTGCCTTACAAGCAGGATGTCGGCGGTTCGAAACCGTCCGCGCCCACACACGACAGGGCCCCCGGAGCATGCTCCGGGGGCCCTGTGCCGTCGGGTGCTACGGCGACTGCTCCTCGTCCGCGGTCTCGTGGGCGTGCTTCAGCGCGGAGCGCGCGTGCACGCGGTCGGAGCCGGTGAGTTCGGACCAGTAGCGGTGGGTGCTGACGAACACCGCGAGCTCGTGCTCGCGGCGCCGGAGCTTTTCCACCTCGGCCTGCTCGTCCTCGGTCCAGCCGGGCGAGGCGGGGCGCTCGACCTTGCGCCAGCCGTTGTCGTCGCTGAACCCGTCGAGGGGTTCGACCGACCAGGGGAGCCGCTTCAGCAGGGCCGACAGCTCGGCCCGGACCTGATGCAGTTCCTCCTGACCGGCAAGGAGGTCACTCGGAAAGTCATAGGTCGCAGCCACGGCCCAATGATACGCCTGTTCGAATTTGGGTGGCGAGGTGTTCCAGGGTCTCCGGGGCGGTATTCACTCGTTCGTGGCCCCAGGTGGCCCGAGGCGCGAGACTGGGGTCATGTGCCGGAGTATCAAGACCCTGCGACCGCCCGCGCTCCCCGAGGAGGCCACGGAGGACGACATCCGGGCCGCCGCCCTTCAGTACGTACGGAAGGTGTCCGGCTTCCGGGCGCCTGCCGCCCACAACCGCGAGGTGTTCGACCACGCGGTCGACGCGATCGCCGCGGCCACGGCGGACCTCCTGGAGAACCTGGAGGTCCGGGGCGCCCCGGCGCGACAGCGGGCGAGCTGAACGACGCCCTCAGTCCTCGGCACGCCCTCTCGCGGCCCCTACCGCGCCTCGGAAGCCTCCGGCTTGCGCATCAGGTACCCCGCCCCCGCGCCCGCCGCGAGCAGCGCTCCCACCGAGACCGCCGCCGCCAGCCACGTCGCGCCGAGCCACTGGCCGCCGAAGTAGCCGAGGGCCACGCTGTAGCCGGCCCAGGTGAAGCCCGCCAGGGCGGACCAGGGGAGGAAGTCGCGGGCGCGGTGGCGGGCGGCCCCGGCGCCGAGGGAGACCACCGAGCGGCCCGCCGGCGCGAACCGGGCGAGGACGACGAGGCCGCCGAGGCCGCCGCCGCCCCGGGCCAGCGCCGCGCCGAGACGTTCCTGCGCGGCCCGCAGCCGGCGGGAGCGGGCGAGGGCCCGGTCCAGACGGGCGCCGCCACGCCAGGCGAGACGGTAGGCGACCAGGTCGCCGAGGACGGAGGCGGTCGCGGCGCAGAGCGTCAGCACCAGGATGTCGGGCACGTAGGCGGCGGTGCTCGCGGCGGCCGCGGTGGCCGCGGTGATCACCAGCACCCCGCTGGGCAGCACCGGGAGGAACACGTCGAGCAGGACCGACAGGGCCACCACCGCGTAGATCCACGGGCTGCCGACCAGCGACCCGACACTCTCCACTCGCACTCCCCGTACGCCCCCGTGGGCCCGTGCCTGCCGCGCTGTCGCGGTGGAGGCGGCAGAAGTGGCAGGAGAGGCCGATGACAGCCATAGAGCGTACGCCCGGTAAGTGACAGAAGGGTCACGGGGGGTTCGTGCGCCGCCGAGGACGAAGGCGCCCCCCGCATGCAAGCGGGGGGCGCCCGGTGCGACTCGGTGCCGTCGGGGAGGCAGGTGCCGTGGGGAGGCGTCGGCGGTGGTGCGGGGTGTGTGCGGTGGGGCTGTGCGGTCAGGCGGTCACGGGCGTGCGTTCCGCGTGCCGTCCGTCCCGCGTGGAGGCGCGACGGGCGAGCAGGCGGTCGAGTCCGAAGGCCCCGGAGCCGGTGAAGACCAGCAGGAACATGGCCCAGCAGTACATGGCCGCGTTCTCGCCGTGGTTCTCGATGGGCCACAGGGCCTCGGGCTGGTGCACCTTGAAGTACGCGTACGCCATCGCGCCGGAGGATATGAACGCGGCGGCGCGGGTGCCGAGGCCGAGCAGGACGAGCGAGCCGCCGACGAGTTCGATGACCGCGGCGTACCAGCCCGGCCAGGCGCCGGTCTCGACGGTGGAGCCGTTGCCGTCCGTGCCGCCGAGGAGGCCGAGCAGGGACACGGCGCCGTGACAGGCGAAGAGCAGGCCGACGACCATGCGGAACAGGCCCAGGGCATAGGGCTGGGCGCTGGTGAGGCGTCCGTTCATGGGGGGGTCTCCTTCGGTCGGGCCGGCCCCCGGATGAGGCCGGTCCAGGGGGGCGGAACCGAGTCGGAGAACCACGTTAGGTCTGCCTAAAACTTGCTTGCAAGTTCAACATTTGGCCATGGCTCGGGTCCCTTTTGGCCCCGTACCGAGGGCGCCTGAGTGCTCGAGCCGCACGTCATCGCGCACCCCGGAACGGCCTCTTGATCACCCGGATGACCGGAACCGCCCCCTGCCGCACAGCGGACTCACAGGCGCCCGCGAGCCTCAGCGGCTCAGCTGCCGCTCCATCACCCGCCGCAGCCGTACCCCGCCCCGCTCCTCCTGGGCGTGCTCCAGCCGCAGCACCGCCGAACGGCCGCGGGTGGCCAGCGTCATGAGCTGGTTGCCGAACCACGGCCCGCCCGTCCTCCGCCAGCTGACCGGCGGCCGGCCGAGACCGCCGTGACGCCGGAACACCCGGCCCAGCGAGCGGGCGGCCGCGCTCCAGCCGAACCGGAAGCCCGCCCGCATCGACGCCGGGATGGAGTTGTGCACCGGGGAGCAGGTCAACTGCACCACCCGAGCCTCGGGTTGTGCCCGTCCCGGCCAGCTCGGCTCGGCGACGTAGGCGTGATGGACGTCCCCGGACAGCACGCACACCGTGGCGGGCGCGTCCGGGCCGCTGCCCGCGTCGGCGAGCAGCTCCGCCAGCTCGGCGAACGAGTCCGGGAACGCCGACCAGTGCTCCAGGTCCGCCGCGCGCCGCAGCTTCTCGCCGAGCCGCGCCCAGCGAGGGCCCTTGTCGCCCCGGCACAGCACGGAGTCCCACTCCTCGACGTCGTGAATGAGATGGGGGAGCAGCCAGGGCAGGGACGTGCCGACGAGCAGATGGTCGTAGGAGCCGCGGTCCTCGGACACCTGGGCGCGCAGCCAGTCGGCCTCGTCCCGGTCGAGCATCGAGCGCCGCCCCTCCTCCAGCACCCGGGCCGCGCGGCTGTCCACCATGACCAGCCGCACCCGGCCGAAGTCGCGCCGGTAGCTCCAGCGCACGGCCGTCGCGTCGGACTCGGCCCGGGCGGCGAAGTCCCGCAGCGCGCCGGTGCCGTCGGGGGTCTCGCGTACGGCCGCGTAGAGGGGGTCGGCCTCGACGTCGGCGGGGGAGAGGTTGCCCAGGTGCTGGTACACCCAGTACGACATCAGCCCGCTGACCACCCGCTCGTGCCACCAGGAGGTGGCGCGCATGTCCTCGACCCAGGAGGCGGAGGTGTTCCAGTCGTCGATGACGTCGTGGTCGTCGAAGATCATGCAGGTGGGAACGGTGGACAGCAGCCAGCGGACCTGCGGGTCGAGCCAGGACTCGTAATAGAGGTGGGTGTACTCCTCGTAGTCCGCCACCTGGCTGCCCGGCGGCTCGCTCAGGTCGCGGCGGGCGGCCAGCCACTCCTTCGTGGGATCGGAGGTCTCGTCCGCGTACACCTGGTCGCCGAGGAGCAGCAGGACGTCGGGGCGCTCGCCCTCGGGGGCGGCGGCGATGCGCTTGGCGAGGGCGTCCAGGGCGTCCGGGCCCACCGGGTCGGGCTCGCCGGCGGGCGGGGAGGCCCAGCGGCAGGAGCCGAAGGAGATGCGCGCCCGGTCGTCCCCGGCCGGGGTGCGGATCACCGAGGGCGGGAACGACGGGAACGGCTCCCGGGCGAGCGGCCATACGCGTTCGCCGTCCACATGGACCTCGTACGGGGTGGCCGTGCCCGGGGTGAGGCCGGTGACCCGGACCAGCGCGTAGTGGTGGCCGCACACCTGGAAGGTGCCGGAGGCGCCCCCGGCGCCGTCCGGGCAGCGCACCTCCACGGTGCCCGGGCCGTCCGTCTCCGCCCAGACGGTCGCGGACGACCCGTCGACGTACCTCAGCAGCGGTCCGAGCCGCAGTCCGGCCATGGTGACCCCTTCCTCCGTCGCCCCGTACGGTACGCAGCGACGGAGGCCGCCGGGGAGATCGGCGCACCCGGCGGTTCGGGCCGTGCCGCGTCAGCAGTTGTTGAGGTACCCCTGCAGCGCGGACTTCTCGGCCGAGTCGACCGCCAGGTCGTAGTAGTACTTCACCTGCACCCAGGCGCGGACGTAGGTGCAGCGGTAGGCCGTGCGGGACGGCATCCAGGTGGCGGGGTCCTGGTCGCCCTTGGACTGGTTGACGTTGTCGGTGACGGCGAGGAGCTGCGGCCGGGTCAGGTCGTTGGCGAAGGCCTGGCGCTGGGCGGTGGTCCAGGAGCTCGCGCCGGAGTCCCAGGCCTCGGCGAGCGGCACCATGTGGTCGATGTCCACGTCGGAGGCGGCGGACCAGGTGGCGCCGTCGTACGGGGAGTACCAGCTGCCGCTGGTGGCGGCGCAGGCGGAGTCGGTGACGACGTTGGTGCCGTCGCGCTTGAGGATCGTCTCGCGGGTGTTGCAGCTGCCGCTGATGGTGATCCAGTGCGGGAACTTGTCGCGGCTGTAGCCGGTGCGGCTCTCGGTGCGCACCGGGAGGCTGGCGAGGTAGCTGCGCGCTGTGGCGGCGCTCACCGGGGTGGGGAGGGCGGCGGAGGCGGCCGGGGCGTTGAACAGCCCGGCGGAGGCTATGAGTCCGGTGAGTGCCGCGGCTATGCTGAGCCGTCGACGCGCGTAGAACTTCGACATGCGAACTCCCTTGTGGGGTGCGGGCGTTGGCGTGCGTGCAGGGGAATGCTCGCGACGCCGTGTTGCCGGGAGGCGAGGGTCCGGTAAGAAGTTAATGACGCGCCCATGACACGTCTATGGTTCAGGTGTGAAGTTTCCGCGCACGACGGTGCGGGCGGTCAGGCTCGCCGGCCGTTTCCGGGGTTCGGCGGGACCTCCCGTACGATGGACGGCGCAGAAGGGGAGTAGCCCTGTGCCGGACCGTCGACATACTGCTCAGCCCGCCTGAGCCGGCGCCCGGAGGCAGACCCGTGAGGGGTCCTGCCGGCGAGACCTTCGGCAAGCAGTGCACGCCCGCGCCGCACGGTGCGGGCGCCGAGTGTGCTGCCGTGCCGAGGCGTCTTGCGCGAAAGCCCATCACTCTCGGCGGGGCAGCCCGACCGATTGAGGAACCGTTGATCAGCCTGACCGTGACGGCCGTCGTCTTCGGCGTCGTCTTCCTGGCCGAACTGCCCGACAAGACCGCGCTCGCCGGTCTCGTCCTCGGCACCCGCTACCGCGCCTCGTACGTCTTCGCCGGCGTCGCCGCCGCCTTCGCGGTGCACGTCGCGCTGGCCGTGGCGGCGGGCAGTGTGCTGACCCTGCTGCCGCAGCAGCTCGTGCACGCCCTCACGGGCGTCCTCTTCCTCGCGGGCGCGGCGATGCTGCTGCTCAAGAAGGACGAGGACGAGGAGGAGATCCGCAAGCCGGAGGACCAGTCCTTCTGGAAGGTCGCCGGGGCCGGGTTCATGCTCATCCTGGTCGCCGAGTTCGGCGACCTGACGCAGATCATGACGGCCAACCTCGCCGCCCGCTACGACGACCCGCTCTCCGTCGGCCTGGGCGCGGTGCTGGCGCTGTGGGCGGTGGCCGGTCTCGGCATCGTCGGCGGCAAGGCGCTGATGAAGCGGGTGCCGCTGAAGCTGATCACGCGGATCGCCGCGCTGCTCATGCTGGGCCTGGGCGTGTGGAGCCTGTGGGAGGCGGTCGCCGGGTGACGTGCGCCGGTCCCGCCGGTGAACACCCCGTGGAGGCGGTGGCGGGATGCCGGGTTCGTTTTGTACCGTGGTTGAACAAAGTGGCTCCCGCCCGTCTCCCCTGACCGGCGGGCGGGGCCGCTCTGTCCCGCCCGGGATCCGCCTCCACGGTCCCGCACCCCCGCCTTGGAGCAGCCGATGACGGCCACCACCACCGCCGTACTCCCCGCCCGCGCCCTCCTGCTCGACATGGACGGCACCCTCGTCAACTCCGACGCCTCGGTCGAGCGCATCTGGCGCCGCTGGGCCGAACGCCACGGGCTGGACGGCGACGAGGTCATGAAGGTGGTGCACGGCCGGCAGGGCTACGCCTCCATGGCCCTGCTGCTGCCGGACCGGCCCATGGAGCAGAACTACGCCGAGAACGCCCGGCTGCTCGCGGAGGAGACCGCGGACACCGAGGGCGTCGTCGCGATACCGGGCGCCCGGGAGTTCCTCGCCTCACTCGAGGGGCTGCCGCACGCGCTCGTCACCTCGGCGGACGTCGCCCTGTCCACGGCGCGGATGGCCGCCGCCGGGCTCGAACAGCCCGCGGTGCGGATCACCGCGGAGTCGGTCGGCGCGAGCAAGCCCGACCCGGAGGGCTTTTTGAAGGGCGCGGCGGAACTGGGCGTCGACCCGGCCGACTGCGTCGTCTTCGAGGACTCCGGCGCGGGGATCACCGCGGGGCGCGCCGCCGGGATGCGGGTGGTCGGCATCGGCCCGCGCGCGGGCTTCCACCAGCCGGACGTCGTCGTCCGCGACCTCACGCAGGTACGGGTGGAGCGGGCGCCCGACGGGACGATCCTGCTGCACGTCTCCGCCTGACGGCGCTTCGGGCGCCCAGGCACGTCCGGGCGCCCTCGTCCGTCAGGGCGTGCGGGTCTCCGACTCCAGGCGGGCGCGGGTCCGGGGGCCGTAGACGCCCAGTTCCTCGTTGATGCCCCACTGCCACTGGTAGCGGCGCACGGCCTCCTCCACCCGGTGGCTGTACCGGCCGTCCGCGTCGCCCTGGTACAGCCACACCTGGCGCAGGCGCTGCTGGAGTTCGACGACCTCCGGGCCCCGGTCGCCGCGCCGCAGCACGGGCGCCGTGTCGGCCGGCTCGGACGGTTCCGGCGCCACGGCGGGTGCGGACGACGCCGCCCCGTCGGGCGACGGGGTCGCCGAGGGCTCGACGGCCGTGGACGCGGTCGCGGACGCACTCGGCGCGGAGGCCGACGCCGAGGGTGACGGCGACCCGGACCCGCTCGCGGTCGGTGACTCCGACGCGGACGCGCCGGCGGAGACTGACGGGGCCTCGGAGGACGGCTCCGCCGAGGGCGCCCGGGACGACGCGTCCGGCACGCTCGCCCTGACGTCGTCCGGCGCGGCCGTGTCCCGCGACGGCGTCTCGTACGAGAACAGCCCGCTCGCCCAGCCCGCCGCGCCCAGTACGGCCACGACGGCACCGGACGCGGCGATGAGCGCGCCGCGCCTGCGCCGGTTGCCGCGGTCCCGGTGTGCGTCGGTCCCGGGGCGCGGGGCGGGCGCCCCTGCGGACACCGCGCGGAGGGGGCGCGTGGCGTCGTCGAAGAGGCCGAGATCGTCGGCGTTGGGCTGTGCGGTGCCGGGGGCGAGGGGGGTGGGGAGGACGGACGTCCGGTCGTCGTCGGATGCGGGTCCGCCGCGCCGTCGGGGCGGACGGCGCGCAGGGTCATGGTGGCGTCGGGCGCGGCGGTTCCGGCTCGGCCTGCGGCCTGGCGGTGGCTCCGCCCGGGCCGCCGTCGAGCCGACGGCGTCCGCCGGGGTCCGCTGCTCGCCGGGCGCGGAGGCGCGGTTCCGGTGCCGCCAGGGTGCGGGTGTGCGCCTGCGCGGGGTGCCGCCTCGGTGCGCGGCACCTGCGGTTGCCGCCGGGCTTGCTGTCCGCCGGGCGCGGAGGCGCGGTTCCCGGTGCCGCCAGGGGTGCGGGTGTGCGCGGCCGCGCGTGGGCTGCCGCCCCGGCGCCCGCGGCTGCCGCCGAGTCGCGTGCCGCCGTGCCCGGCGTCGCGGCGTCCGGGCCGAGGGCCTTCAAGGTCATCGTGGCGTCGGATGCCCCCGGCCCCTCGTTCCCGACCTGAGCCGCCGTCGTCCGCCAATCCTCGGGCGCGGGCGTCCCCTTGTGGGCCGCCGGGCCTTGCGTCGGTCGCGTCGTGTGGGCGGGCGTCGCGTTGGAGGTGGTGGGTCCGCCGTGCGCGGAGGGGTGCGCGGCTTCGGGGTGTGCCCCGGGGGCCGCGGCCGCGTCCGTCGGCGCACCGCCTTGAGCTGTCGCCCGAGGCGTCCCCGCGCCGGAGTCGGTGGGTCCGCCGTGCGCGGAGGGGTGCGCGGCTTCGGGGTGCGCCCCAGGGCCTGCGGCGGGGTGCGGCCCCGGGCCCGCGGCCGCGTCCGCCGCCGCGCCCCCCTGTGCCGTCGCCCGAGGCGTCCCGGACGCCGAGGGTGTCCCCTTCGTTGCCCGGGGCGACCCGTCCGGAGTAGTGGCGTCCGGGCTGCTGCCGGGCAGGTCGACGTACGGACGTATCCGCAGGGGATCGAAGTCCTCCGCGGCCGCCGCCTCGGCGGTGCGGGTGTCGCGGAGGGCGTCGGCGGCGCGGCGGGCGCAGGCGCACGTCGGTGTGTGGTCGGCGTGCCTGGGCGCACCGCATTCCGGGCACGGGTGCCCGTTCGGCTGGTCCACGTGTCGTCCCTCCCCTCGCGAACTCCAGAGATTATGCAGATCTTCTTCACAGTCCCGTCCGCGCGCCCCCGGAACGCGAAGTTCCGCCCGGACTCGACAGGCCATAACGGGGCACACCGATCACGATGGAGGGTGATACGAGAACCTCTGGAGGTCCGCATGGCCGGGGACGCGCACCGTTCGGCGCCGGAAACGGGACGTACGCGGCCCGCGCCCCCGGACGGTACGGCGGCCGCCGGCGGTTCCGGCGCGGACCAGGTGTCGGGCGGCGTGTGGCTGTCGATCGGCGCGCTGCTGCTCGGCCTGCTGCTGGCCGCGCTCGACCAGACCATCGTCTCCACCGCCCTGCCGACCATCGTCAGCGACCTGGGCGGCCTGGAGCACCTGTCCTGGGTGGTCACCGCGTATCTGCTGGCGTCCACGGCCGCGACCCCGCTGTGGGGCAAGCTCGGCGACCAGTACGGGCGCAAACGCCTCTTCCAGACCGCCATCGTCATCTTCCTCGTCGGCTCCGCCCTGTGCGGGGCCGCTCAGGACATGCCCCAGCTGATCGGCTTCCGCGCCCTCCAGGGACTCGGCGGCGGCGGACTGATCGTGCTGTCGATGGCGATCGTCGGCGACCTGGTGCCGCCCCGTGAACGCGGCCGCTACCAAGGCCTGTTCGGGGCGGTGTTCGGCGCGACGAGCGTGCTCGGGCCGCTGCTCGGCGGGCTCTTCACCCAACACCTCAGCTGGCGCTGGGTGTTCTACGTCAACGTGCCCGTGGGGATCGTCGCTCTCCTCGTCATCGCCACCGTGCTGCACATCCCCCGCCGGTCGACCAAGCACGTCATCGACTACCTGGGCACCCTGCTCATCGCCTCCGTCGCCACCTGCCTGGTGCTGGTCGCCTCCCTCGGCGGCAACACCTGGCCCTGGGCCTCGTGGCAGATCATCGGCCTCGCGGTGCTGGGCGCCGTGCTGATCGTCGCGTTCGTCGCGGTGGAGCGCCGGGCCGCCGAACCGGTGCTGCCGCTGAAGCTGTTCCGCGTGCGGACCTTTACCCTGTCCGCCGTGATCAGCTTCATCGTCGGCTTCGCGATGTTCGGCGCGCTGACCTATCTGCCGACCTTCCTGCAGGTGGTGCACGGGATCAGCCCGACCCTGTCCGGCGTGCACATGCTGCCGATGGTGGCCGGCATGCTGCTGGCGTCCACCGGCTCCGGGCAGATCGTCAGCCGCACCGGCCGCTGGAAGGTGTTCCCGATCGCGGGCACCGCCGTCACCGCCGTCGGACTGCTGCTGCTGCACCAGCTCGACAGGCAGAGCTCCGACGCGGTGATGAGCGCCTTCTTCTTCGTCTTCGGGCTGGGGCTCGGCCTGGTCATGCAGGTCCTGGTGCTGATCGTGCAGAACGCCGTCCCCTACGAGGACCTCGGCGTCGCCACCTCCGGGGCGACCTTCTTCCGCTCCATCGGCGCCTCGTTCGGCGTCGCCGTGTTCGGCGCGATCTTCGCCGGCCGGCTCGGCGACCAGCTCAGCGCCGCCTTCCGCGGCGTGGACCTGCCGCCCGGTGTCTCGCCCGGGACGCTGGAGGCCGACCCGCGCGGCATCGGCGCCCTGCCGCCTCCCCTGCGTCCCGCCGCGCTCGACGCCTACTCGACCGCCATCACCGACGTCTTCCTGTACGCCGTGCCGGTGGCGCTGCTGGGCTTCGTGCTGGCCTGGTTCCTCAGGGAGGACCCGCTGCGCGCCTCCGTCACCGCGCCCGACGCCTCCGAGACGCTCGCCCCCAACCCGGTGGAGCGCTCCTCGCACGACGAGGTGTGCCGCGCCCTGTCGGTGCTCGGCACCCGCGAGGGGCGCCGGGAGATCTACCGGAAGATCACCGACCGCGCGGGCTACGACCTGCTGCCCGCGTCCAGCTGGCTGCTGCTGCGGATCCGCCGCCACGGCTCGGTGGAACCCGCCCGGCTCGCCGAGCGCAACCCCGTCCCGCTGGACGTCGTCCTGGAGGCCACCCGGCAGGTCGAGAGCCGGCACCTCGCCGTGCGCCGGGGCGTCGACATGGTGCTCACCGACGAGGGCCGCGAGGTCGCCGAACGGCTGGCACGGGCGCGCGAGGAGTCCCTGGCCGAGCTGCTGGGCGACTGGTGGGGGCCGGACCGCCCGACCGACCTGGTGCAGCTCGTGCACGAACTCAACGACGAGCTGTGCGGCTCCCGCGACGAACGCCCCCAGGGCGCCCACGCGGCCGCCCCGGCGCGCTGAGACCGGCGGCCGCCGCAGCGAGCCGACGCACGGGCACGACCCGGCCTCAGGCGGGGGCGAGCGGCTTGGCGAACCAGTGCTCCGCGTACGGGTCGTCGTTGTGCGGCGCTGTCTCGGCGTACCCGAGGCGGGCGTACAGGGCGCGCGCCTCGACCAGGTCGGTGCGGGTGTCCAGGATCATCCGCCGCGCGCCGCGCTCCCGCGCCGCCTCCTCCGCGGCCCGCACCAGCAGCGCCGCCCCGCCCCGGCCGCGCATCGCCTCGTACAGGAACACCCGCGTCAGCTCGGCGGCCGTGCCGTCCGGTGACAGGCGGATCCCGGCGCTGCCCGCCGGCGCGCCCCCGTACCGCGCGACCAGCAGCAGCCCGCGCGGCGGGGCGCGGTCGGCGCCCGGCCGCGCGGCGATCTCCCGCTCCAGCTCGTCAGGGTCGGTCCGGCGCCCCTCGTGCAGCAGGTACCAGCGGTCGCTGACCTCCGTGTAGTACGCCCGCCAGAGCGCGAGGGCGACGGGCGAGTCGGGGGGTTCCGGGGCGACGGTCCAGGTCATGGCCGCATTCTGCGCCCCCGACCGGCCCTGGACGCAAGCGAATTGGGCGCAGGACGGCGCGCGCGTCCGGCCGGGCGTCTGTGCCGTGCAGTTTGTGCGCGGTGCAACGGGCAACCCGTTGGTGCGAACCGGCTCGCGAGGAGTGCCGGTTGGGACGAGAACCCCCGGAAGGCATTCATGTCCACTGGCCTGATCATTGCGTTGATCGTGATTGTCGCGGTCGTTGTCGCCGTCGCGGCCGTCCTGACCCTGCGCGCACGCGGCCCGCGACACGGCGCGAGCCTCAAGCGGCGCTTCGGTCCCGAGTACGAGCGTGCCGTCACCCGGCACGACGGGGACACCAAGGCCGCCGAGCGGGAGCTGTCCGAGCGCGTGGAGCGCCACGGCTCCCTGCGGGTACGCCCGCTGGAGCCGGCCGAGCGCGAGCGCTACGAGGCGCGCTGGACGGCCGCCCAGGAGCGGTTCGTCGACGCGCCGCGTGAGGCGGTCGCCGAGGCGGACCGCCTGATCGCCGAACTCGCCGGCACGCGGGGCTTCCCCGCCGGCGAGCAGTACGAGGAGCAGGTCGCGGCGCTGTCCGTGCACCACGCCCACCATGTCGAGGGCTACCGCCGCGTCCACCGCGTCGCGCGGGCCCACCCGGACGGCGCGCACGACGGTGCCGCCGGCACGGAGGACATGCGCGAGGCGATGGTCGAGGCGCGGGCGCTGTTCGAGGAACTGGTCCGGCCGTCGCGCCACGACGGCGGACACCGTGCCGCCGACGAACGCACGGCCGCCCCCGCCGCCCGTCGCGACGGTCACCGCACCCCGTCGCTGCTGCACCGCCGTCAGGCGAAGGAGAGCTGATCGTCATGCCCGAGGCACCCCGTCGCACCACCCAGGACACCTGGATCCCCAACGGCCAGGACGCCCCGGCGCCCGGCCCCGCCTCCGCGGACCCCGGCCACGAGGCGGCCACGCTCGACCACAAGACGGAGGCGGGCCGCAGGACGGAACCGTCCCCGACCCGCGGGGGCGCGGACTCCACGGCCGGCTTCGGCGAGACGGACGCGGCGCGCGGCTCCGGGACCGGTACCGCCGGCACCGAGAGCCCCCTGGTCGCGGCCCACCCGCAGACCACCGACCGCACCACCGCCGTCACGTCCGGCACCCCCGGCACGACCGACCGCCCCTCCGTACCCGGCCCGGACGGCACGGGCACGCACACGCCGGGCCCGGACGGCACCGGCACCCACACCCCGGGCCCGGACGGTACCGGCACCCACACCCCGGGCCCGGACGGCACCGGCACCCACACCCCGGGCCCGGACGGCACCGGAACGCGCGCGCCCCGTCCGGAGGGCACCCGCGCCGGCACCGGCGACCACGCAGGCCACCACGGCCCCGACTCCCGGCTCCTCGCCGACGACACCTGTGACCGTCTCTCCGCGCAGCTGCGGCAGGCCGTCGCCGGGTTCGTGGACCGGCCGCGGGACGCCGTCGAGGAGGCCGACCTCGTGCTGCACGAGATCACCGAGCGGCTCACCGACGCCCTCACCGAGCGCCGCCGCACCCTCACGCAGCACTGGAAGACGCCCGCGTCCGGCGACCCGGAGAAGGGCGATGCCGCCACGGCCGCCGACACCGAGCAACTGCGGCTCGCGCTGCGGGACTACCGCGAGCTGGCGGAGCGCCTGCTACACGTCTGAGCCGCCCTGCCCTTCCGACGCCGCCCGGCGCTCCCGCCACCGGCGTACGACGTCCTCGACGTCGTACGGCTTCTTGCCCAGCGGGGGGCCGGGCGGCGGCTTGAACATCATGTCGCTGATCTTCGCGTTGATGTCCGCGAGGATCTTCCGCACGATCCGCTCCGAGGGGGCCGCGAGGGCCGCCTCCAGCGCGTCCTCGGCCTCCTTGCGCAGGGCCAGCGTCGGCGGCAGCACCGACATGCCCTCGCGGGCCATCTTCCGCTTGACCCACCACAGTTCGTCGTAGGTGCTCTCGATCTCGGGCGGCAGCGGACGGCCGGCGCCTTCGAGCCGTTCGAACTCCCCGCGCGCCCGGGCGTCGCGGATCTGTTTGTCGACCCAGCTCTCGAAGGAGACTCCCGGTGGCTTCCGCTCGGTCATGACCCCATTGTGCCGGACGCGGTACGGCCGGGCGTTTTATCATCTGGCGGCGGGCGGCCGATCCGGCCGTCCCGGCCCCCAGGACCTCTCAGGAGGAGCGCTCGTGCTCGAACTCACCATGGCCGCGGTGTCGGCGGCGGAATCGGGCGCCACGGCCGGGATGCTGATGGCCGACGCGCCCAGCGAGCCGGGCACCGTGCTGCGGGTGGGGCGGGACACGTCCCTGTGCCGCCTGGCGACGCCGGACGACTGGCTGTTCGTGTCGCGGGTGCACCTGGAGTTCCAGTGCGCGCAGGACGGCAGCTGGCAGCTGACCTGGCTGCGCGGCTCGCTGCCCGAGCCGTCGTCGGAGGTGCGGCTGACCGTCGGGGACCACGTCCAGCCCGTCGCGTACGGCGGGACCGTGCCGCTGCCCCGGGGCGGCAGCGGTGAGGTCGTGATCCTGGACCGCACCGCCCCGCGCAGCGTCAACGTGGGCTTCTACCACGAGATCTGAGCCCGCCGGGCTCTGCGGCGCGTCCGCTCAGGACACCACGCGTGCCAGCGCGAACCCGTCGTGGTCCTTGACGCCGACCGTCTGGACCGCCGTGGCGTCGAGCCGCGGGTGGGTGCCGAACATCTCCAGGGCGGCGCGGGTGCCCAGCACGTCCGCGTCGCTGTTGTCCGGGTCGGCGACGCGGCCGCCGCGCACCACGTTGTCGAGGACGATCAGGCTGCCCGCGGCCGTGAGGCGCAGCGCCCACTCGACGTAGTGCGGGTTGTTCGCCTTGTCGGCGTCGATGAACACCAGGTCGAACGGCGGCGGCTGCTCGTCCGCGAGCTTCGGCAGCGACTCCAGCGCCGGGCCGACCCGCACCTCTACCTGCTCGGCGAGACCGGCGCGGGCGATGTTGCGGACGGCGACCTCGGCGTGCCGGGGGTCGTACTCCAGGGTGACCAGGCGCCCGTCGGCGGGCAGCGCGCGGCCCAGCCAGATGGTGCTGTAGCCGCCGAGCGTGCCGATCTCCAGGACGCGCCGCGCGCCCTGGAGCCGGGCGAGGAGCTGGAGCAGCTTGCCCTGGAGGGGAGAGACGGCGATGGGCGGGAGGCCGGCGGCGTCGCTCTCGCGCAGCGCCGCCTCCAGGGCGTCGTCCGGGTCCCCGCCGAGCAGCTGATCGGTGAAGTAGTCGTCCACCGCGTTCCAGAGCCGCGCCTCGCTCATGCAGGGTGCCTTCCGTCGGGCCGGCCGGACCTGCCCGGCCGGATCGGCTGTCGAAGATACGGGGCGCGGCCCTGGGCTGTCAGACCTTCTGGACCTTTTCCAGGTGTGTCCCGGGCTCCAGCGACGCCGGCGAGCCGGGCAGCGGGCGGCCGGCCGACTCGGCCATGCGCCACACCGCGAACCCGCCGATCACGGCGGCCGCCATCATGTAGTAGGCGGGCATCATCACGTCGCCGGTCGCGCCGATCAGCGCGGTGACCACCAGCGGGGTGGTGCCGCCGAACAGGGACACCGAGACGTTGAAGCCGATCGACAGCGAGCCGTAGCGGACCCGGGTGGGGAACAGCGCGGGCAGCGCGGACGGCATCGCGGCGGTGAAGCAGACCAGCAGCAGGCCGAGCGCGCCCATGCCGGCGGCGACCGCGAGCAGCCCGCCGTCGCGGATCAGCAGCAGCGCGGGCACGGACAGCGCGAGGAAGCCCGCGCAGCCGGCCGCCATCACCGGGCGGCGGCCCACCTTGTCGGTCAGCGCCCCGGCGAACGGCTGCACGATCATCATCAGCACCATCACGCCGAGGACGACGACCAGGCCGTGCGTGGCGTCGTAGCCCAGCTCGCTGGTGAGGTAGCTCGGCATGTACGACAGCAGCATGTAGTCGGTGACGTTGAAGACCAGCACCAGGCCGACGCACAGCAGCAGCGCGCGCCACTGGCCGGCGACCATCTCGCGCAGCGGCACCTTGGGCCGCTCGGTCTCGGCCTTGGCGACCTCGGCGGCGAAGGCGGGGGTCTCCTCCAGCCGCATCCGCAGATAGAGGCCGATGATGCCCATCGGGCCCGCGATCAGGAACGGGACGCGCCAGCCCCAGGAGAGCAGGTCGTCCGTGGACAGCAGCGCCGTCATCAGGGTCACCAGACCCGCGCCGCCGATGTACCCGGCGAGCGTGCCGAACTCCAGCCAGCTGCCGAGGAAGCCGCGCCGCTTGTCGGGGGCGTACTCGGCGATGAAGGTGGAGGCGCCGGCGTACTCGCCGCCGGTGGAGAAGCCCTGCACCAGGCGGGCCGCCAGCAGCAGGATCGGGGCGGCCACGCCGATCGCGGCGTAGGAGGGGATCAGCCCGATGGCGAAGGTGCCCGCCGCCATCATGATCATCGTGACGGCGAGGACCTTCTGCCGGCCCACGCGGTCGCCGAGCGGACCGAAGACCATGCCGCCGAGCGGGCGGACCAGGAAGGCCGCGGCGAACGCGCCGAACGTGGACAGCAGCTGCGCGGTGGCGTTGCCCGAGGGGAAGAAGACCTTGCCCAGGGTGACGGCGATGTAGCTGTAGACGCCGAAGTCGAACCATTCCATGGCGTTGCCGAGCGCGGCCGCCTTCACGGCGCGCTTGACCAGCGCCGGGTCGGTGACCGTCGGGGGGCCGAGGGAGGGATCGGATGCCTGTGCCGCACCGGTCCTGGGGGAGCCTGCGGGACCGGGGGCGACGGAGTGATGGGCGACCTGAGCAGTCGACAAGACTTCGCTCGCCTGCCTTTCGTCGGGAACAGGGACGGGTCCGCGCGGCGGCACTGTCGGGCGGGCCAAGCCAGCGACGATAGGCGGCGTTTCCCCCGTTACGTACGGTACGAGAGTAGAGGCATACTGCACGGAAATGCGCCGTAAGCAGGCACTCCGCGGTCCGGACGATCTCCGCCGGGGGTGGCCGGTTGTGATGCTTCTCGCGTCGCCCCGAGGCAACCGCATCCCGCGCGGACTATCGTCATCCGGACAAAAGAGAGAGGGCCGTCAGGTGAAGCGGCGGTGTCCGGCGTCCTTGTCGAGGGGTGCGCGCCCTGCGGGCCGCGCACGGCACGACCCCCGCACGGGACGCGCGGGGCGACAACGGGGCGGGAGGCCGACGAGGCGTGGCGAATGCGGAACACAGTGGGCGGACGGCCGAGGCGTTCGGCGCGACGGCCGTGGGCGGCGCCGGGGCACGGATGCGGGCGGCGCGCCTGGGACTGTGGCTGCTCGCCGCCGTCCTCGCGGTGCGCCAGGTCGCCCTCGTCCTCACCACCCCGAGCGGTGAACGCCTGACCGACCTGGAGACCTGGGTAGGCCCCGAGGGCGTGCTGCACGTCAGCGGCTCCCTCTACGACTCCACCGAGTTCACCGGCACACCGTTCGGCGGGCTGGTCCTCAAGCCCCTGACCAGATCGGCCGAGGAGACCCTCGGCTGGGGCTGGACCTTCGGCACCCTGCTGCTGGTGGTGGCGCTCGCGCTGATCGCCGCCCGCGCGCTCCCGCAGCCGGTCGGGCGGCGCACCGCGCTGCTCGCCGCGCCGGTCGCGGTCAGCCTGTTCATGGTGTCCCTGCCGGTGCGCAACACCCTGTGGCTCGGCCAGACCAGCATCATCCCGGTGCTGCTCGTCCTGCTCGGCTGCTTCGTCGCCCACGGCCAGCGGGCCGGCGGCGTCCTCGTCGGCGTCGCGGCGGCCCTCCAGCCGACCCTGCTGCTCTTCGCGCCGCTGCTGTGGCTCACCGGCCGCCGCCAGGCCGCCACCGTGACCGCCGTCACCTTCGCCTCGGCCACCGCGCTCGCCTGGGCCGCCATGCCGCAGGACTCCGCCGCCTACTGGGGACACCACCTGTCGGGGGCCGGGCTCGGCGGCCCCGCCGACGCCCTCGCCAACCAGTCCCTGCACGGCGCGCTGCTCCGCCTCGGCCTCGAGGGCCCGCTGGAGATCGGCCTGTTCCTGCTGCTCGGCGCCGTCGTCGTCACGCTCGGTCTGCGGCGCGCCGTCCACTACGCCCGCGACGGCCAGCTGCTCCTCGCCGTCGGCGTCACCGGGTGCGCCGCCATAGCGGTGTCCCCGACGGCGTGGCAGCACCAGCTGCTGTGGGTGCTGCTCACCGTCGTCGGCCGGGTCGGCACGCGCGCCCGCGACCGGCTCGTGTGGCCCGTCGCCGTCGTCCTGGTGATGACGCTGCCGGCCAAGATGATGCTGCCGAACATGGCGTTCCTGCACCCGCTGCGGGACAACGTGGTGCTGCTCGCCGCGCTGGCCGCCGCCACCGCCGTGCCGTTCCTCAGCCGCACGTCCCCGTACTTCCGCGACCCGGTGCCCACGCAGTACGCCCCGCCCGTGCCGGCCCGGTTCGGATTCGTGCCGCTGCTGCCGTTCCTGCGGAGGGTGCTGATCCGGCCGAACCTGCTGCTGGAGCTGCTGCTCATCCGCGTCACCTACGCCGGGTACGCCAGGGTGCGCCTCGCCGCGACCGGCGGCAGCAACGAGGCGGGCCGCGCCCGCGCCGAGGAGCACGGACAGCAGATCCTCGACCTGGAGCGCGTGCTCCACCTGGACATCGAGCACGCGGTCAACCACGCCGTGGTGAAGATCGGCTGGCTTCGGCAGTTCTTCGACTTCTACTACACGTCGTTCCACTTCGTGGTGCCGCTGACGGTGCTCGGCCTGCTCTACTGGCGCCGCCCCGTCCACTACCGCTGGGCGCGCTCCGCCCTCGGCTTCGCCACCCTGCTCGCCCTGGCCGGCTTCTGGCTCTACCCGCTGGCCCCGCCGCGCCTGATGCCGGGCCTCGGCATCATCGACACGGTCCACGGCGTGCAGGACTTCTCCAAGCCCGACTACGGCACGCTCACCGCGCTCACCAACCAGTACGCGGCGATGCCCTCGCTGCACTTCGGCTGGTCGCTGTGGTGCGGCCTGGTGATCGCGGTCATCGCGCCCAAGGTGTGGATGAAGGCCCTCGGCCTGCTGCACCCGCTGTTCACCGCCGCCGCGATCGTCGCGACCGGCAACCACTGGATCCTGGACGCGGCCGGCGGCGCGGTCGTCGTCGTCGGCGGCTTCGGCCTGACCTACCTGTTCCAGGGGCCCCGGGCCCGCACGGTCACGGCGGTGGCCGAGGAGACCGCGACGAAGGAGGTCAGCAGCGGGCCGCCGGTGCCGGAGAGGGACCGTACTCCGAGCTGATCCGGTACTCGCCCGCCGCGGACACGGTGAGCCGGGTGAACTCGCCCGCCCGGGACAGGCATCCGCCGCCGTCCACCCGCAGCCACGGCGAGTACGCGATCCGCACGGTCACCGCGCCCGGCCGCGCCACCCGCAGCACCAGTTCCGCGCCGGAGGTCCGCACCACCGACCCCGGCGCGGACACCAGCGGCACCGCACCCTCGACCCGGAACACCTCCCAGTGCGCGTCGCGCCAGACCGGCACCAGCCAGTCGGGCCGCCGCTCCCGCACCAGCCGCGCCTCCTCCTCGGCGTACCCGTCGGGCCTGCCGTCGTGCAGCACCACGAACCCGACCGCCCACCGGTCCAGCCACGCCCGGTAGGCGGCGGCGGAGAACGAGCCGTCGTAGAACAGCCGGGCCCGCTCCATGTCGAGCTGCCGGTTCCAGCCCCGCGCGAGATGCACGTGCGGGGCGAGCGCCACCGCCTCCCGGTGGTTGCGCGCGGGCACCGCCTCGACCCGCGTCCGGTCGGCGCCCAGCGACTCCAACGCCCGCACGACGCCGTCGGTCTGCGCCGCCCAGGCGGGGACGTCCGTGGACACCTTCAGGTCGTCGACGGTCTTCTTGACGGTCCACCCGGAGGAGAACACCAGCGCCGCCACCAGCAGGGCGCGGCGCACCGGCCGCAGCCGCGGCTGCGCGAGCAGGGCCACCATCAGCGCGACCGGCGCGGCGTACTCGGCGAACCGCTCCAGGTTCGTGCCGACGGGGGAGGGGATCAGATACACCAGCACGGTCCCGGCCGCGTAGACCGCGCCGCTCCACCGTGCCGCCCGCCAGGACGGAGGCGACAGCACCGCGACCGCGAGGCCGAGGGAGGCGGGTATCCCTATGCGGCCCGCGGGCATCAACTGCTCGCCCTGGAACGGGAAGAGCAGGCTGGTCGCGCCCACCACCAGCGCGGGCGGCAGCAACAGGGCGACGGCGGGTCCCGGCCGCCGCACCAGGACGAGGCCCGCCCCGACGACGGCGAGGAACAGCCCCGCGACCGGGGACGCCATGGTGGCGAGCGCGGCGTAGGCGCCGGTGAGGAGAAGACGTTTCCGCCGGCCCGCGTGGCCGGTGAGGTACAGGCACGCGGCGAGTCCGAAGGCGACCCCGAGGGCGAACGTGGTGCGCCCCGAGGCCACGTTGCCCCACAGGCCGAGCGCGGCGAGCAGCGCGGGCGCGAGCGGCCGCCGCGGCTCCACCCGCTCCACCAGCACCGCCGCGATCCAGGTGGCGGCCAGCCCCGAGGCCACGGTGAGCGCCCGCACCCCGACGGCCGCCATCAAGTACGGTGATATGAGGCTGTAGTTGGCGGTGTGCATGCCGCCGTACCAGAACAGGTTGTACGCCGAAGAGCCGTGCTGCCCCGCGAACCCCGCCCACGCGTCCTGGGCGGCGAGATCACCGCCGCCGGTCGCCAGCACCGCCCACCACAGCGCGTACAGCGGCAGCACGGCCAGGGTGGCCAGGAGCGGTGTACGACAACGCCGGCAGAAGGAACGGAAGGGCTGGCTCCGCTCCATGGCCGGGTCCGGCCGCCGGAGCAGAGCGAGGTCGGCAGAGGGCACGATCATGAGGACGTCATACTCGGTCCCCGCGTTCACTCCTCAAGGGGGGTTGCCGTCCACTGTCGTTGACGGATGGGATGCTCCTGCGATGACCGACCGACCGGAGACCTTCCTCTCTGCGACGCCGTGATCGACCTGGCCCGCCATCTGCACGCCGACGGGGTGATCGAGCGTGTCCTGGGCCGCCCGCTGCCGGTCGTCGTCTTCGACATGGCCCGCCCCGGCTGGGAGGCGCACGCCACCGAGGCCGCCAACCCGCCCGAGCTGATCGTGGACTTCAAGGCGTGGCTGCAGGCGGTGGGGGAGGTCTGAAGCGCCTACCCTCCGGAGCATGGCGCACGACGACACGGTGACCGGTGACTTCTCCCGCAGCTGGAGCGCCCTGCTCGCTGCCGTCGCGGGGGTCGCCGACGAGGACTTCGACCAGCCGTCCGGCTGCCGGGGCTGGCTGGTGCGGGACCTCGTCTGCCATCTCGTCATCGACGCGCAGGACGTGCTCATCACGCTCGTCACCCCGGCCGGCACCGGGCCGACGGCGGACGCGACGACGTACTGGGACCTGGTGGAGCCGCCCACCGGCGACGACCCGCTGGACGCGCTGATCCCGCGTCTGGCCGCCGCGTACGGAGATCCCGCGCTGCTGAAGTTCCATCTGGACGACGTGGGCTCCGCGGCCGGGCGGGCGGCCGGACTGGCCGACCCCGCCGCGCTGGTGAGCACCAAGGACAAGGTGCTGACCGCCGGCGACTACCTCAGTGCGTACGTGCTGGAGTGGACGCTGCACCACCTGGACCTCGTCGCCCGTCTGCCGTCCGCCCCGCGGCCCCCGGCGCAGACGCTGGCGGTGGCACGCACCGCGCTGGAGCGGATCGCGGGCACCCCGTTCCCGGCGGAACTGTCCGACACGGACGCGCTGTTGACCGGCACGGGCCGCCGTACGCCCACCGCCGGCGAGGCCGCCGCGCTGGGCGGTCTCGCCGCGCGGCTGCCGTTGGTCCTGGGCTGAGACAGGCGAAGGCGGCGGCCCCGGGGATCAGGGGGCCGCCGCCTTCGGTATCAGGGGTGACGCTCGCTCGTCAGTACCAGTTGTTGGCCTGCCAGAAGGACCAGGCGTCACAGGCGCTGCCGTAGCGGTCCTTCATGTAGTCCAAGCCCCACTTGATCTGGGTGGCCGGGTTGGTCTTCCAGTCCGAGCCGGCCGAGGCCATCTTCGAGGCCGGGAGCGCCTGGACCAGGCCGTAGGCGCCGCTGGAGGCGTTGGTGGCCTGCGGGTTCCAGCCGCTCTCGTGCGACACGATCTTCGAGAAGCACTGGAACTCGGCCGAGTTGCCGATCATCTTCTTCGCGGTCGCCTGGGCCGAGGCGGCGGAGGTGGGGGCTGCCGTGGTCGCGGCCTGCGCGGGGGCGGCGGCGATCAGCGTGCCGCACGTGGCGGCGGTCAGGGCGGCGCCGACAACGGCCTTCTTCGGAGTGGCGACGGAGCGGAGGAGGGAAGCGGCGGACACAGGCGGCCTTTCGGTCGGAAGCAGGGGAGTCGCGGCCCCGCCGTCCGGCGGGGGCATATGTCGGCGCCGCGACCCGTGGGGTGCGTCGGCGCCTGGCGACTGCTCCACAGAAGCAAATCCCCGGATCGCCCGCAAAGGTCCCTTTTACTACCGATGGTCGGAGGTGTTCGTTCCCTGTTGTCCGTGGTGTCCGTTTTGAGGTGCGATGCCCGTAAGTGGTCGCACGGCTCGTCTACGGCCCTTCTTCGTATGTGACGCCGGTCATGTGGGGTGCTTCACCAGCGCACCTACAGGGCGCGCACGCGCCCCTACCGAGGGGCGTCGTCGAATGTGACCGGCGCCTCGAAGGCGGCCCTGCGTGTGGCACGGCGCAGCGCCCGCAGCACCGTCGCGCCGGCCGTCAGCGTCAGCACCACCGTGATCACGGCCCGCCCCAGGTCCCAGCCGAGCGAGGTGGCCAGGCAGTACGCGACGAAGCGGGCCAGGTTGACGGTCACCGGGTCGTCGCCGTCGAAGGCGATGTCCGAGGCGAGCGAGCTCATGAAGGTCCAGCCCGCCAGGTTCATCACCGTGCCGTAGGCGAAGGCGGCCAGGAAGCCGTAGACGGCGAGCATCCACACCTCCGGGCGGCCCCGCAGCCGGTCCGGGCCGGGCAGGAAGCCGGCACCCATGGTGAACCAGCCCATCGCCAGCATCTGGAACGGCAGCCAGGGCCCCACCCCGCCGGTGAGCAGGGCGGAGGCGAACATCGTGACCGAGCCCAGGGCGAAGCCGAAGCCCGGGCCGAGGACCCGGCCGCTGAGCACCATCAGGAAGAACATGGGCTCGAGCCCCGCCGTGCCCGCGCCGACGGGGCGCAGGGCCGCGCCCGCCGCCGCGAGGACGCCGAGCATCGCCACCGCCTTCGCGCCCAGGTCGGACTCCGACAGGGCCGCCGCCACCACGGCCACCAGCAGCACGAGCAGCCCGGCGAACAGCCACGGCGCGTCGCCCTGGTGGGCGTTCACCGCCGACTCGGGCGGGGCGAGGAACGGCCAGCCGAAGCCGGCCACGCCCACCGCGCTCACCAGGGCCAGCGCCAGCCAGGTGCGGGGACCGAGGCGCAGGGCGCGGGCCTGGCGGTCCACGGGCCGTGCGGGGGTGGCCGGGGCGCTCATGACTCCAGCGCCTCCTTCACCTGGGCGACCGTGAGCCAGGGCTGCGGCGCCAGGATCTTCGCCACCTGCGGGGCGAACGCCGGGGACGCCACGACCACCTCCGCCGAGGGACCGTCCGCGATCACCTCGCCCTCGGCGAGCAGCACCACCCGGTGCGCCAGTTCCGCCGCCAGTTCCACGTCGTGCGTGGCCATGACGATGGCGTGGCCCTCGGCGGCCAGCCGGCGCAGGATCGCCGTCAGCCGGCCCTTCGCCGCGTAGTCCAGACCGCGGGTCGGCTCGTCGAGCAGCAGCAGGGGAGGCCGCGCGGTGAGGACCACCGCGAGGGCGAGTGTGAGCCGCTGGCCCTCGGACAGGTCGCGGGGGTGGGCGTCGTCCGCGATCGACGGCAGCAGTTCACCGAGCAGCGCGCGGCACGTGCCGGGCTCCGCCTCGGCGTCCTTGTCGGCGGCGGCGCACTCCGCCGCGACCGTGTCCGCGTACAGCAGGTCGCGGGGCTCCTGCGGGACCAGGCCGGCCTTGCGGACCAGATCCCGGGGGCGGCTGCGGTGCGGGACCGCGCCGCCGGTGCGGACCGACCCGGACGACGGGGCGACCAGCCCGACCAGCGCGCCGAGCAGCGTGGACTTGCCGGCGCCGTTGCGGCCCATGAGCGCGACCGTCTCGCCGGGCGACACCGTGAGGTCCACCCGGGTCAGCGCCCGCACCCGGTCACGGCGCACGGCGAGGGACCGCACCTCGGCCACCGGCTCGGGAGTGCCGTCGTCCTGCTTCCTCGCGCGTCCGAAGAGACGCTTCGCCGGGGGAGCCGTGCGGGGGGCCGCGGTGTCCTGCCCGGGCTGCCTCCCCTCCAGGCGTTCCCGCAGCGGGGCCGCCCTGCGGCGGGCGTCGCGGACCGTCAGCGGCAGCGGGGACCAGCCGGCCAGGCGGCCCAGCTCGACCACCGGCGGGCAGACCGGGGACTCCGCCATGACCTCCGCCGGGGCGCCCATCCGGGGCCGCTCGCCGGGGCCCGGCAGCAGCACGACCTGGTCGGCGTACTGCACGACCCGTTCCAGGCGGTGCTCGGCCATCAGGACCGTGGTGCCCAGGTCGTGCACCAGGCGCTGCAGCACGGCGAGGACCTCCTCGGCGGCCGCGGGGTCCAGGGCGGACGTCGGCTCGTCCAGGACCAGCACCTTCGGGTGCGGGGTGAGGACCGAGCCGATGGCCACCCGCTGCTGCTGGCCGCCGGACAGCGTGGAGATGTGCCGGTCCCGCAGATCGGCCAGGCCCAGCAGGTCCAGGGTCTCCTCGACCCGGCGGCGCATCACGTCCGGCGGCAGGCCCAGCGACTCCATGCCGTAGGCGAGTTCGTCCTCCACCGTGTCCGTCACGAAGTGGGAGAGCGGGTCCTGGCCCACCGTGCCCACCACGTCGGCGAGTTCACGCGGCTTGTGGGTGCGGGTGTCGCGGCCCGCGACCGTCACGCGCCCGTGCAGCGTGCCGCCGGTGAAATGCGGCACCAGGCCGCTGACCGCGCCCAGCACCGTCGACTTGCCGACGCCGGACGGGCCCACCAGCAGCACCAGTTCGCCCTCGGGGACCTCCAGGTCGACGTCCCGCACGGCGGGCCGCGCCGCGCCGTCGTAGGTCACCGACACGTTCTCGAAGCGGATCACGTCGTCGGCTCCTTGCGGGGGTCGCGGGCCGCCTCGGGGGCGGGGGTGACGAAGGCGGGCAGCAGACCGAGCAGCACGGCCGCCGCAGGCCACAGGGGCAGGGCGGGCGGCTCCAGCGGGACCACACCGGGGTTCAGCGCCCCGGGGTCCAGCGAGCCGGCCAGGACCAGGAGGGCCGCCACGGCCGCGCCGGACGCGGAGACCAGCCAGGCGCGCACGTCCCACGGGTCGGGGCGGTAACGGGTGCGCAGGGTGCGCCGCCCGCCGAGCCACAGGCCCGCCAGCGCCGACGCCAGACCGGCCAGCAGCACGGGCAGCCCGTAACCGCCGCCCGCCGCGGTGAGCAGCCCGTACGTCCCCGCGCACACGCCCAGCAGACCGCCGAGCGTGAGGGCGGCGGTGGTGCGCCGCACGGCGTCCGGCACCTCGGCGGTACGGCCGTAGCCGCGCGCGTCCATCGCGGCGGCCAGGGACACCGAGCGCTCCAGGGCGCCCTCCAGGACCGGAAGCCCCACCTGCACCAGACCGCGCACGCCCTTGTCGGGACGCCCCCGCAGCCGGCGCGCGGCACGCAGCCGCCGTACGTCGGCGATCAGGTTCGGCGCGAAGGTCAGCGCCACCACCACGGCCACGCCCAGCTCGTACAGGGCGCCGGGCAGCGACTTCAGCAGCCGGGACGGGCTGGCCAGGGCGTTCGCGGCGCCCACGCAGATCAGCAGCGCGGCCAGCCGCAAAGCGTCGTACAGGGCGAAGGTGAGGCCCTCCGCGGTGACCCGGCCGCCCAGGCGGATGCCCTGCGCCCAGTCGGGCAGCGGCACCTCGGGCAGCGTGAACAGGGTGTGGGTGCCGGGGATCGGCGAGCCGAGGACGACCGCGAACGCCAGCCGCAGCAGCAGCACGGCGGCGGCGAGCTTCACGAAGGCGCCGTAGGAGCGGGCCCACGGAGTGTGCGGGCGGCGGACGGCCACGACATATCCGGAGACGGTGATCAGCAGGGCGAGCAGCAGCGGGTTGGTGGTGCGGGTGGCCGCGGTGCCCAGGGCGAGCGCCCACAGCCACCACGCGCCGGGGTGCAGCTGGGCGCGGCGGGAGCGCGGGGCGGGGACGCCGGCGGGCGGCGTCCCCCGCTCCGGGCGCGGCCGGGCGAGGCCCGGACGCCCGGAGCCGTGTGCCTCACGCACGGCGACGGACCTGCCACACGGCCGCCGCGCCCAGCACGAACACCGCCGCCGCGCCCGCGATCAGCCCCACCGACGGCCCCAAGCCGCCGTCGTCCTGCGCGGACGCCTCGTCGGCGGCCCCGGTGGAGGCGGAGTCCTTCCCCTCCACGGAGATCTGCTCGCCGCAGCCCTTCGTGGGGTAGCCGGCGATCGCGCACAGCAGGGCGTTGCTGTCGTAGCGCAGCGGCTTCGCGACCGAGGCCAGCGCCTCCGCCGTCGTGGCGTCCCCGGCCACCTGCGCGCAGGCCGTGCGGTCGGCCGGCGGCTGCTCCCCGGACGGGGCGTCGGCGGGCGTGCCGAAGTCGATGACCAGCGCGACCCGCTTGGTGCCGTCCTTCGCGGGGGTCTTCGCGCATATCGTGTCGAAGTCCGCGGTGCCGCGCGGCTTGGCCGCGTCGCCGGAGTCCTCGCTGACCGAGAAGCGGAAGCCCTGCACGTCGCCGTCGGCGGGGCGCGCCAGCGACGGGCCCACGGTGGCGTACGTCCACGCCGAGCCGTCCCGGTCCCAGAAGGACCAGTAGCGGTACCCGGCGGCCTGGGCCTGGCCGGCGCCCGCCAGGAGGGGCAGGAGCGCGGCCAGGAACAGCACGGTGAAGCGGCGGATCACGGCTGCTGCCTCTTGGTGCGGTTGCTGATCAGGAAGCCGATGCCGATGCCGGCGACCAGGCAGACGCCGACGAACCACCACACGCCGAACGGGGAGTCCGAGTCCTTCTCGTCCTCGGCCTTCTCCGTGGCCTTCGCGGTCTTCTCCGGGGCGGCGGGGCCGGCGGCCTGGAGCTGCTTCACCAGGTCCGTGCCGCCGAAGTCGCGCGGGTCCGCGCCGGTCGCGTGGGCGGCGAGGATCAGCTGGGCGTAGGCGGCGGGCCCGCTCTGCGCGGCCCAGCCGGCGGCGTTCTTCTCCAGCCAGGCGTACGACTTCTCCGCCTGCGCCGTGTCGCCCCGCGCGGCGAGCGCGACCACCGCGTCGGCGGTGTTGCCTACGTCGGGCTGGTCCTCGGCGCCCGGCGTCGCGGCGAGGAGGTAGCCCTGGGCGGCGAGTTCGCCGGCCAGGTGGGCGGCGCCGTTCGCGGCGGCCTGCTCCGGGGTGGCCGCCTTCACGCACTTGGCGGCGGATCCGTCGCCCTTGCCGGGTTCGGCCAGCAGGCCCTTGCCGAGCGCTGCGAGCACGCCCGCCGCCGTCGCGTCGGCGTTGGCGGTCAGCGAGCCGTCCTTCTCCGGCTGGTACGCGAACGCGCCCGCGCCCTTGCCGGTGCAGGGCAGTTCGAGGCCGAGCAGCGCGTCGTAGGGGGACTTGCCGCCCTTCTTCACCTCGCCCGGCTTCTCGCCCGCGGCGGCGAGCGCGCCGACGACGACGGAGGTGGAGTTGGTGTCGCTGGGGGAGCCCGCGGTGTAGCCCCAGCCGCCGTCCTCGTTCTGCACGGACTTCAGCCAGCCGACGGCCTTGTCCGTGACGGCGTCGTGGCCGCCGAGCGCGGCGAGCGCCTGCACGGCGGCGGCGGTCTGGTTGGTGTCGACCATCGTCTTCGCGTCGCACGCGGCGGACGGGTCGGCGCGGAACGGCGCGAAGGAGCCGTCGGCGCACTGCTGGCCGGTCAGCCAGCCGACGGCGGCCTTCGGCGGCTCGGCGCCGGCGGCGTGCTGGGCGAGCAGGGCGAGCGACTGGCGCCACACCCCGTCGTACTGCGGGTCGGTGTCCCCGTACAGCGCGGACGGCAGCGGCTGCGGGGAAGGCGACGGGGACGAGTCGGCTGCGGCCGGTGCGGCGGCGCCGAGGACGGCGACGGCGGCGAGCACCGCTGCGCTGCGGCGGACGTTCATGACGGGCGGGTGCCTCTCCCTGAAGAGGGCCGGGCAGCGCGGGACACCCCGGCGGCTCGGCTCCGTATACCTCGACGGTGCCCGTGCGCCGGCGGATGCCGGGCACGTGAGCCGGTCACGATCCGCGCGGGGCATTCCGGCTCACCGTCTCCACGACGGCTCACGGTTGCGGGTCAGCGCCGGATTCGCACCGGCTTCCCCCCGTACGGCTGTGATACGACGCGGCCACTCTACCCGCCCGTAGAACGGGCGTCCGGGGCGGCCGTGTGCGCGAGGAGAGGCACACAGGCGTGAGGTGACGGGGGTCACGGCGCCCGTGGGTCGGCCCGCACCCGGGGACGGGCGCGGGCCGGGGGGAGGGGAAGGGGGATCAGGAAGCCGTGCAGGCGCCGATCTGCGCACCCCCCATGCCGGCTTGACCGAAGAGTGGCCGGTGGGAGGGTTGGGCGACCGTGGACGAAGCGCTTTCGAAAATGTCGTCAGGGGTGCTCGGGACGCGGCGGAGCCGTCAGGTCGATCAGCCGGCACACCGTTTCGATGTCCACGCCCACCTGCTCGATGGAGGCCCGCCCCGACAGCCAGGTGATCAGCGTCGAGTGCCAGGTGTGCCCGATCACCCGCACCGCCGACAGCTGCTCGGGCGTCGGGTCGGCCAGGTCCGTCGCGTCCAGGATGATCGCCGTCGTCCGCCGGAAGACCTGCTCCACCTCCGCGCTCACGCTGCGGTCCGCGAACGTCAGCGCCCGCACCATCGCGTCCGCCAGCAGCGGGTCACGCTGCAGCGCGCGGAACGCCCGCATCAGCGTCCCGGCGACCCGCTCCGCCGCCGTCTCGCCGGCCGGCGGCTTCTTCCGCAGCGTCGCGTGCAGATGCTCCAGCTGGTCCTGCATCGTCGCGACCAGCAGATGGATCTTCGACGGGAAGTACCGGTACAGCGTGCCCAGCGCCACCTGCGAGGACTCCGCGACCTCACGCATCTGCACCGCGTCGAAACCGCCCCGCGAGGCCAGCCGCGCGCACGCCTCGAGGATGCGCCGCCGCCGCGCCTCCTGCCGCTGAGTGAGCGGGGAGGCCGGCCCGGCGCGCCCGGCGTCCGGCGCCGCCTTGGTCCTGTGGGCATCCGCGGGCATGGGTCCCGTCCGTGACAGTCGGTGAGGATCGATGATCGGACAGCATGGCACGGCGCCGGCCGTGGCGTGAATCACCTGATCCACCGCTGCCGACGTTCTTACCTGCCGGTAGATTCAGTTCCTCCGAACGATCAACTCTGAAACTTGTTCTAGATCGGTGTCCCGTCGTACTGTCGCGGGACAGTGCAGGGAGAAGGGGGTCCCAGAGTGACCGCTGAGGCCAGTCAGGCCGGGCCCTCGGCAGGCCCCGCATCCGACGGCTCGCGACCGCTCCGCATCGCGCTCCTCACGTACAAGGGAAACCCGTTCTGCGGCGGCCAGGGCGTCTACGTGCGCCACCTCTCCCGCGAACTGGCCCGGCTGGGGCACCGCGTCGAGGTCATCGGCGCCCAGCCCTACCCGGTGCTCGACGAGGGGTACGACGGGCTGAGCCTGACCGAGCTGCCCAGCCTCGACCTCTACCGGCAGCCGGACCCCTTCCGCACCCCGAAACGCGACGAGTACCGCGACTGGATCGACGCCCTCGAGGTCGGCACCATGTGGACCGGCGGCTTCCCCGAGCCGCTGACGTTCTCGCTGCGCGCCCGCCGCCATCTGCGCGCCCGCCGCGGCGACTTCGACGTCGTCCACGACAACCAGACCCTCGGCTACGGCCTGCTCGGCGACCTCGGCGCCCCCCTGGTGACGACCATCCACCACCCCATCACGGTGGACCGCCGCCTCGAACTGGACGCCGCCGAGGACTGGAAGCGCCGCGCGTCGGTGCGCCGTTGGTACGCGTTCACCCGCATGCAGAAGCGCGTCGCGCGCCGGCTGCCGTCCGTGCTCACCGTCTCCGGCTCCTCCCGCGCGGAGATCGTCGAGGACCTCGCCGTACGGCCCGACCGCATCCACGTCGTCCATATCGGCGCCGACACCGACCTGTTCTCCCCGGACCCGTCCGTCGCGGTCGTCCCCGGCCGGATCGTCACCACCTCCAGCGCCGACGTGCCGCTGAAGGGCCTCGTCTTCCTCGCCGAGGCGCTCGCCAAGGTGCGCGCCGAACAGCCCGACGCCCACCTCGTCGTGGTCGGCAAGCGCCCCGCCGAGGGCCCCGTCGCCCAGGCGATCGAGCGCTACGGCCTCGAAGGCGCCGTCGAGTTCGTCAAGGGCATCTCCGACGCGGAGCTCGTCGACCTGGTGCGCTCCGCGCAGGTCGCCTGCGTGCCGTCGCTCTACGAGGGCTTCTCCCTCCCGGCCGCCGAGGCCATGGCCACCGGCACCCCGCTCGTCGCCACCACCGGCGGCGCCATCCCCGAGGTCGCCGGACGCGACGGGGAGACCTGCCTGGCCGTGCCGCCCGGCGACGCCGGCGCCCTGGCCGCCGCGCTCACCCGCCTCCTCGGCGACGTCGAACTGCGCGCCCGTCTCGGCGCCGCCGGACGCGACCGTGTGCTGGCCAACTTCACCTGGGCGCGCGCCGCCGAGGGCACCGTGGCCCGCTACCGCGAGGCCATCGAGACCGCCCGCGCCCGCCGGGGCGCCCCCGTGCGAGCGAAGGCCCCCGCCCCGAAGGCCCCCGCCCCGAAGGCCCCCGTCCCGCAGGCCCCCGCGCCCGTGGACCTCGACCTCGTCCCCGACGCTCTCGCGGACACGGGCGGCGTACCCGTGACCGCGGCCGACACCTCCGACCGTGAAAGCAGGGCCACGTGCTGACCGTCGACTTCTCCCGGTTCCCGCTCGCCCCGGGCGACCGCGTCCTGGACCTCGGCTGCGGCGCCGGACGGCACGCCTTCGAGTGCTACCGGCGCGGCGCGCGGGTCGTCGCGCTGGACCAGAACGGCGAGGAGATCCGCGAGGTCGCCAAGTGGTTCGCGGCGATGAAGGAGGCCGGTGAGGCGCCCGCGGGGGCCACCGCCACCGCCATGGAGGGCGACGCCCTCGCCCTGCCCTTCCCCGACGAGTCCTTCGACGTCGTCATCATCTCCGAGGTGATGGAGCACATCCCCGACGACAAGGGCGTGCTCGCCGAGATGGTGCGCGTGCTCAAGCCGGGCGGCCGCATCGCGATCACCGTCCCGCGCTACGGCCCGGAGAAGGTCTGCTGGACCCTGTCCGACGCCTACCACGAGGTCGAGGGCGGCCACATCCGCATCTACAAGGCGGACGAACTCCTCGCCAAGATCCGCGAGGCCGGCCTGCGCCCCTACGGCACCCACCACGCCCACGCCCTGCACTCGCCGTACTGGTGGCTGAAGTGCGCGTTCGGCGTCGACAACGACAAGGCGCTGCCGGTGCGCGCATACCACAAGCTGCTCGTCTGGGACATCATGAAGAAGCCGCTGGCCACCCGGGTCGCCGAGCGGGCGCTCAACCCGGTGATCGGCAAGAGCTTCGTCGCCTACGCGACCAAGCCGCACCTGCCGCGCGCCGAGGCGGACGCCACGTGACGACCTCCCGGTCGGCCGGCGACCCCCGCACGCCCAGCTCCGAACACCTCGTCCTCACGGGCGTGCTGACGCCCGAGGAGGCGGCGCAGACCGTCGCCGGCATCCTCGCGGTGCAGCGGGAGGACGGCGCGATCCCGTGGTTCCGCGGTCACCACCTCGACCCGTGGGACCACGTCGAGGCCGCGATGGCGCTGGACACGGCGGACGAGCACGAAGCGGCCGAACGGGCCTACCTGTGGCTGGCCCGGCACCAGCTGGACGACGGCTCCTGGTACGCGGCCTACGCCGACGGCGACCCGGACGACGTCACCGACCGGGGCCGGGAGACCAACTTCGTCGCCTACATCGCGGTCGGCGTGTGGCACCACTACCTCGCCACCGGCGACGACACCTTCCTGGACCGCATGTGGCCCACCGTGTCCGCGGCCGTGGAGTTCGTGCTGCGGCTCCAGCAGCCCGGCGGGCAGATCGGCTGGCGGCGCGACGACGACGGCACACCCGCCTCGGACGCGCTGCTCACCGGCTCCTCCTCCGTGCACCACGCCCTGCGCTGCGCCCTGGCGATCGCCGAGCAGCGCGAGGAGCCCCAGCCCGACTGGGAGCTGGCCGTCGGCGCGCTGCGGCACGCCATCCGGCGCCACCCGGAGCGGTTCCTGGACAAGGACCGCTACTCGATGGACTGGTACTACCCGGTGCTCGGCGGCGCGCTGACCGGCGCCGAGGCGCGGGAGCGCATCGACGAGGGCTGGGAGCGGTTCGTCGTGCCCGGCCTCGGGGTGCGCTGCGTGGTGCCCAACCCGTGGGTGACGGGCGGCGAGTCGGCAGAACTCGCCCTGGCGCTCTGGGCGACGGGCGAGTCCGACCGCGCGCTGGAGGTGCTCCAGTCGATCCAGCACCTGCGCGATCCGGAGAGCGGCCTGTACTGGACGGGTTACGTCTTCGAGGACGACGCCATATGGCCGCGCGAGCTGACCACCTGGACGGCCGGTTCGCTGCTGCTGGCCGTCGCCGCCCTCGGCGGACACGAGCCGACCTGCGCGGTCTTCGGCGGGGAACAGCTGCCGAAGGGCATGGACCCGGACTGCTGCCCGGACGCCTGAACCGCAGGGCTCGTACGCGTCAGTGGCGGCGCAGCCGGCCGGCGATCGCGTGGCCGACGAACAGGTAGACCACGGCGGCGAGTCCGTAGCCGAAGACGACCCGCGCCCACTCCTCGTCGAACGTGAACAGGTCACGCGACCAGGCTGCCAGCCAGTCGGCCGCGTCATGGACGAACCGCACCAGGTCGTTGGCGCGGTTGGCGTCCAGCAGGTACATCAGAATCCACAGTCCGAGGATGACGGCCATGACGTCCGCGATCACCGCGATGACCGTCCCCGCGGAGGTGGAACCAGAGCGATATCGAGGGGACATGAACTCCGTCTGGCCCCGAACGCCCGCTTGAAACCGGCCCCGTTCGCCGGCCGCACGCGAACGGCCCCCCGCCCGGCAGGGCGAGAGGCCGTCGACGACGGGGCGGGGGCTCAGCCGCGCTGGATGCCCGACGTGTCCTGAAGGACGCCGCGACGGCCGTCCTGCGTCTGCGCGACCAGCGCCTGGCCGCGCTGCTCCACCGCCAGGTACCAGGTGCCCGGGGCGAGTTCGGCGATCGGGGTGGGCGAGCCGTCCTCGGGGAACAGCGGACGCGGCACCGGCACGGCGAACCAGAACGGCGAGAAGTCCGCGGCGGGCGGCGCGGCCGGCTGGCCCTGCTGCGGCTGACCGCCGTACGGCTGGCCCGGCTGGCCGCCGCCGAAGGACGCCGGCTGGGCGCCCGGGTAGCCGTAACCGCCGGGCGGCTGCGCGCCGTACGGCTGCTGCGGGGCGGCGGGACGGGCGGCCGGGAGCAGCGCGCCCTTGAGCGCCGGCACCAGCGGCGTGGCCACGGCGGCGGCCGCCATGACCAGCGTGGCGACGAGCGCGAGGATCAGGCCGAGGCCCGCGTCGGGGCCGTCGCCGCCGCCCTCGAAGTTGTCGATGCCGCCGGCCGGGTCGAAGACGTTGCCCAGCGCGCTCCAGGCGGCGAACACCGCGAGGGCCACACCGAACGGAGCCAGGTCCAGACCCGCGACCTTCGGCGCCTGCGGCAGACCCCGGGCGACGACGATCAGGGCCGCGGCGATGAGGCCCGCCAGCACCACGCTCAGGAGCACCGGACCGCTCGCCCACAGGCTGGGGAAGTCCACGCTGTCCGGGGCGCCTTCGACCGAGTACAGATCGAGGAACGACGCGATGAACAGCAGTACGGCTGCTCCGATCACCACGCCGTCGCCTCGAGTGAGGGAGCGGATATTCACTTCAGGTCCTTCGTAGGTCGTCTCGTCGTCGGAAGAGGCGTCGCTGTCACCGGATGGCCCCCGTAGGGTCCGGTGCGAAGCGCGGGGGTGGCCCCTGATCGTACGGACGACACTATCGTCCGCCGGATCGGGCTGTCCGCCCGGATCAGTGGGCTGATCCCTACCCGCGCAGGAAGCTCACGATTCCCTCGGAAATCCCTTGCGCCGCTTTCTGCCGCCAGGCGCCGCTGGTCAGCAGCGCCGCGTCCTTGCTATCGCGCATGTTCCCGCACTCGATGAACACCTTCGGAACCGTTGACAGATTGAGACCGCCCAGGTCCTTCCGCGTGACGAGTCCGGTGCCGTCGCCGATGTAGTTGGACGGCGCGGTGCCGGTCACACGCACGAAGTTGCCCGCGATGCGCTCCCCGAGCTCGCGCGAAGGCTCCACGACGGCGCGGGTGTCCGCCTCTCCGGCGTTCACCGGACCGGGCAGGATCACATGGAAGCCGCGGTTGCCGGCGCCGGAGCCGTCGGCGTGGATCGAGACGACCGCGTCGGCCTTCGCCGCGTTGCCGATCCGGGCCCGCTCGTCCACGCACGGCCCGAACGGGCGGTCGCGGTCCTGCGTCAGCTTCACCGTCGCGCCCTGCTTCCGCAGGATCGCGCGCATCCGGTGGGCGACGTCCAGGGTGAACTCGGCCTCCGCGTAACCGTCGTTGGTGGAGGTGCCGGTGGTGTCGCACTCCTTGCGGTGCGTGCCGACGTCCACCTGACGGTTGATCTCCGCCGTGTGCTTGACGTTCGTCGGGTTGTGCCCCGGGTCGATGACGACGACCTTGCCCTTGAGCGGGCCGGCCGCGGCGGGCGCGGACGCGGAGGGCGTCCGCGGGGCGGGGGACGACTCCTCGTCCCCCGCGGACGGGGAGGCGCTCCCGCCGGTGGGGGAGGAGGCGGCGGGCGACGGCGTGCGGGGCGCGGCCGACGGGGAACCCCCGGCCTCCGCGCCCTTGTCGTCCGTGGAGCCCGTGGCCGCGTACACGCCCCAGCCGAGCAGCCCGCCGCAGACGAGCGCGGCGAGCGCCACGGTCAGCGGACCACGGCGGGAGCGCCGCTGCGGGGGCGGATCGAAGTCGGGACCTGTGTACACCACGCAGCCACCCTAACGGTGCGCGGCGGCCGCACCCGTACGGCGCAGGACGCGCAGCGACCCCGTGGCGGAGACCTCCGTGAACTCCCCGGACGCCAGTGCGCGCTGGTGCACCCGGTACGGGGCCTGTCCGGTGAACTCGTCCACCGGGTCGGGGAAGACGTCGTGGATGACGAGCAGCCCGCCCTCGGCGACGTGCGGGGCCCAGCCCTCGTAGTCGGCGCCCGCGTGCTCGTCGGTGTGGCCGCCGTCGACGAACACCAGGCCCAGCGGGCGCGCCCACAGGGCGGCGATCTGCGGGGACCGGCCCACCAGCGCCACCACGTGCTCCTCCAGACCGGCCCGGTGCAGGGTCCGCCGGAAGGTGGGCAGGGTGTCCATCACCCCCAGCTCCGGGTCGACCGTCTCCGGGTCGTGGTACTCCCAGCCCGGCTGCTGCTCCTCGCTGCCCCGGTGGTGGTCCACGGTGAGCGCGGTCACCCCGGCCGCGCGGGCCGCGTCCGCGAGCAGGATCGTGGAGCGGCCGCAGTACGTCCCGATCTCCAGCAGCGGCAGCCCCAGCCGTCCGGCCTCGACGGCGGCGGCGTACAGGGCGAGCCCTTCGTCGAGCGGCATGAACCCCTTCGCCGCCTCGAACGCGTCCAGCATCGCGGGCTCCGGCGCCTTCACCATGGGGGCCGCCTCTCCGCAGGTCACAGATGTCTCCACGGGGGCCATGCTGCCGTAGTCGCGGCGGGGGCGGCGCAGGGGGGTGCCGGGAGCTGCAGGAGGGTGCCGCCCGTGGTGCGTCACGGGCGGCACCCCCGGTCCGTCACGCCGTGACCGTCTCCGACGGCAGGGACAGATCCACGTCGACGCTGTACGTGCCGCCCGAGTGGGTCGCCGGGGCGGCGAGGGGGCCGTGGCCCGGGGCGCGGGCGGCCAGGACGTACGGGCCGTGGGCCGGGACCGCGACGGCGTAGGTGCCGTCGGCCGCGGAGACCGTGGCGCCCGCGCGGCGGCCGTGCCGGTCGATGAGGGTGACCCGGGCGCGGGCCACCGGCGCGCCGGACGCGTCCAGCACCCGGCCCCGGAAGCCGCGCAGCGCCTCCCGCGCACGCTCCAGGTTCGCCTCCTCCTCGCTGCTCGCCCGCAGCTGCGGACGGACCGACGGACGCCGGCCGGGCAGGAACAGGGCCAGCACCAGGCCGACGACCACCGCCGCCGTGGCGATCCCGAACGACACGCGGAACCCGTGCAGCGTCGGCACCGCGGCCCCGCCCACCACGTTCGCGGTGTTCGCCAGCACCATGCCGATCACGGCGCTGGACACCGACGTGCCGATGGAGCGCATCAGCGTGTTGAGGCCGTTCGCCGCGCCGGTCTCCGAGGCCGGGACCGCGCCGACGATCAGCGCGGGCAGCGAGGAGTACGCGAGTCCGATGCCCGCGCCGAGCACCACCGAGGTGACCACGGTCTGCCAGGCGGCGCTCATCAGCCCGAGCCCGCCGCCGTACCCGGCCGCGATCACCAGCAGGCCGATGATCAGCGTGGTCTTCGGGCCGTACCGGGAGGACAGCCGCGCGTACACCGGCGCCGTGAACATCATCGTCAGGCCCAGCGGGGCCACGCACAGACCCGCGACGACCATCGACTGCCCGAGCCCGTCCGACGCGGTGGGCAGCTGGAGCAGCTGGGGGAGGACCAGGGAGACGACGAAGAAGGAGACGCCGACCATGATCGAGGCGAGGTTGGTGAGCAGCACCTCACGGCGGGCCGTGGTGCGCAGGTCCACCAGCGGGGCGCTCACCCGCAGCTCCATCAGACCCCACAGCAGCAGCACCACGGCCGCCGCGCCGAACAGGCCCAGCGTGGTGCCGGACGTCCAGCCCCAGTCGCTGCCCTTGGAGACGGGCAGCAGGAACAGCAGCAGCCCGGCGGTCAGCCCCAGCGCGCCGGGCAGGTCGAAGGAGCCCTTGGCGCGCAGCGGCGACTCGGGCACGACGGCCAGGGTGAGGGCGATGGCGATCAGGCCGAGTCCGGCCGCGCCCAGGTAGAGGGCGTGCCAGTCGGTGTGCTGGGCGACCAGCGCGGCGGCGGGCAGCGCCAGACCGCCGCCGACGCCGATGGACGAACTCATCAGCGCCATCGCGGAGCCCAGGCGCTCGCGCGGCAGCATGTCCCGCATCAGGCCGATGCCCAGCGGTATCGCGCCCATCGCGAAGCCCTGGAGCGTACGGCCGGCGATCATCACCAGCAGATCGCTGGTGGCCGCGCTGACCAGCGCGCCCACCACCATCACGGCGAGGCTGACGACCAGCATCCGCCGCTTGCCGAAGAGGTCGCCGAGCCGTCCCATGATCGGGGTGGCCACGGCGCCCGACAGCAGGGTCGAGGTCAGGACCCAGGTGGCGTCGGCGGGCGCGGTGTCCAGCAGTTGCGGCAGGTCCTTGATCACCGGGACCAGCAGGGTCTGCATCACCGCGACGACGATGCCCGCGAAGGCGAGGACGGGGACCACCGCCGCGCCCGCTCTGCCGGAGGGACGGACGGGCGTCGTCTGTGTCATGAAGGGTCCTCCAGGGGGCCGAACGGCAAGGTACGTGGACCCTGAACCCCGTGCGCCGAGGCAACTATTCCGTTGTTTTGGACCTCTAACGATTTCTTGACCTTTCCTTGGGCCTCCGCAGACCGGCCGTCCGGCCGCGAAGCGGGTGCCCCTCGTCCGGGGGCCGGTCCGAGGGAGGAGACGAAGATCGGACGAAATGCCGATGCGGCCCGCGCACGGCGGTTGAGAGCATGACCTTCATGCTCGAAGCCCCCGACACCACCCGCGCCCCCGTCCGCACCGCACCGCCCGTCTGGCTGGTGGTGGCGCTCGCCTGCGCCGGCCAGTTTCTCGTCGTCCTCGACATCTCCGTGGTCAACGTGGCGCTGCCGTCCGTACGCGGCGGCCTCGGGCTGGACGAGCAGGGCCTGCAGTGGGTGGTCAACGCGTACTCCATCGCGTTCGCGGGCTTCATGCTGCTCGGCGGCCGGGCCGGCGACCTCTACGGGCGCAAGCGCATGTTCCTCGTCGGGCTCGGGCTGTTCACCCTGGCCTCGCTGGCCGGCGGGCTCGCCCAGGAGGGCTGGCACCTGCTGGTCGCGCGGGCCGTGCAGGGGCTCGGGGCGGCCGTCCTCGCGCCCTCCACGCTCACCCTCGTCACCTCGGCGGTCCCCGAGGGCGCGGCGCGCGCCCGCGCCATCGCCACCTGGACCGCCGTCGGCGCGGGCGGCGGCGCGGCGGGCGGGTCGGCGGGCTGCTCGTCGAGGCGCTGTCCTGGCGCTGGGTGCTGCTGATCAACGTGCCGGTCGGCGCGGTCGTGCTGGCCGCGGCGCCCGCTGGATCACCGAGAGCCGCGCCGGGGACGGGCCGCCGCTCGACCTGCCCGCGCGCTCCTCGTCACGGCGGGCCTCGCGACCCTGGCGTACGGGGTCTCCCAGACGGAGGCGCCGCTGGACGGCGCGTCCACCGTGGTGCCGCTGTGCGCGGGCTCGCCCTCGTCGCCTGTTCCTGCTCGCCGAGGCCCGCGCCAAGGCCCTGATGCCGCTCGGCCTGCTGAGGATCCGTCGGTGGCCTCCGCCAACGTCGCCATGTTCCTCAGCGGCTCCGCGATGTTCTGCATGTGGTTCTTCATGACCCTGTACGCGCAGAACGTCCTCGGCTACCCCCGCTGCACGCCGGACTCGCCCTGGTGCCCAGCTCGGTCGCCGTGATCGTCGGCTCCAAGGTCGCCCCCGGCTGATGCGGCGACGGAACCGCGCGCGGTGGCCGTGCTCGGCACGCTCGTCGCGACGGCGGCTTCGCCTGGCAGTCCACGATGACCGCGGACGGCGGCTACCTCACCGCGATCATGATCCCGGGCGTCCTGATGATGCTCGGCGCGGGCCTCCGCCGGCACCCGCTGGCCTCCCTCGCCACGTCGGGCGCGGCCCCGAGGAGGCCGGCCTGGTCGCCGGCCTGGTCAACACTCCCGCACGATGGGCGCTCCCTCGGCCTGGCCGTCATGGCCACGATCGCGGCGCCCGCACGAACGGGGTGGACAACCCAGGCGCTGACCGAGGGCTACGCCCTGGTCTTCACCACGGGGCCGTCGTCCTGGCGGCGGGAGCGCTGCTCATGTGGGCGTGGCTGCCGCGGACACGGCAGGGCGGGGCAGACGGGGTGAACCCGCGGTTCGGGACGGGCGGTGCAGACGGGGGTGAAACCGCGGTTCGGGACGGGCGGTGCAGACGGGGTGAACCCGCGGTTCGGACCGGGGGCGGTGCGCGGCCGCCGACGCGGCGGAGCCGTGCCCAGCCCTCGGCGTCGCGCCGCTTGTGACCACGCCGGCGTTCCCACGCCACCGTGCCGTGCGCGCCGCGCTCGGCCGACGCGCCCTCGCGGGCGTCGTGCCGAAGCCGGGCGGGTTGTGACGCCGGGCCGGTGGGCGGGCCGTCCGGCGCCTTGCCGCCACCCCGGCGGCGCGCGCCGCGCCGCACCGGTTCGGCGGGCTCTGCCCCGGGCCGGCTCGCACGGCTGTCGGCGGCGTGGTGACGGGGGCAGCGAGGGCGGTTGCTCGGCCGCACGGCGGGACCGACCGGCGGGCCGGCCGCGCGCCGCCATCGCCCCGTGGGCGTCGCGCGGCAGACCGGGCCGTGCGCCGGGTGGGCGCCGCCAGGCGGCGCCGCCCCCGCGTCACAGCCATCCCCGCTGCCGCGCCTCGTGCAGGGCCTCCGTGCGGTTGCGGTGGACGTCTTGCCGATCGCGACGACAGGTGATTGCGGACCGTCGACTCGGAGAGGTGGAGCGGGCGGCGATGTCGGCGACCGTCGCGCCGCCCGCCGACTCCCGCAGCACGTCCCGTTCGCGGGCCGTCAGCGGGCTCGGGCCCGCGCTGAGCGCCGCCGCGGCCAGGCCCGGGTCGACCACCGTCTCCCCGGCGAGCACCCGGCGCACCGCCGTGGCCAGTTCCTCCACCGGGCCGTCCTTGACGAGGAAGCCCGCCGCTCCCGCGTCCATCGCCCGCCGCAGATAGCCGGGCCGGCCGAACGTCGTCAGGATCAGCACCCGGCACCCCGGCGCCCGCTCGCGCAGCTCCGCCGCCGCGTCCAGACCGCTCAGGCCCGGCAGTTCGATGTCGAGGAGGGCCACGTCCGGACGGTGCGTGAGGACCGCGTCCACGATCGCGTCCCCGGTGCCGACCTGCGCCACGACCTCGATGTCGGGTTCCATCCCGAGCAGCAGCGCGAGTGCGCCGCGCATCATCCCCTGGTCCTCCGCGAGCAGCACACGGACCGGTTTCTCGTTCACGTCGGCAGCGTACGCACCCGCGCGGTGACGACCCGCACGCCCGCTCAGACCGCTGCCGCCGCCGGCTCCCGCACCGGCAGCTCCGCCACGACCTCGAACCCCCCGCCGTCACCCCGGCCCGTCCCCAGCGTCCCGTCCGCCGCCGCGAGCCGCTCGGCCAGCCCGCGCAGGCCCGTGCCGTCCGCGCCCCCGTCCGCCCGGGTGCCGTCACCGTCGTCCGTGACGGTCAGCCGGGCCCGCTCCCCGTCCGCCTCGATCACGATCTCGCAGCGCCGCGCCCCGCTGTGCCGTACGACGTTGGTGACCGCCTCACGGACCACCCAGCCCAGCAGCACCTCCGTACGCGGCCCCGGGGCCGGGCCCGAGCGGCGCACCACGGGGACGACGCCGGCCGCGGCGAGGGCCGAGCGGGCGCGGTCCAGTTCGGTGTCCAGGCTGCCCTCCCGGTAGCCCGTCACGGCCTCCCGGATCTCCGTGAGCGCCTGCCGGCCGACCGCCTCGATGTCCGTGACCTGCGCCAGCGCGGCCTCGGTGTCGAGCGGCACCAGCCGCCTGGCCGCCTCCGACTTGACCACGATCACCGACATGGTGTGCCCCAGCAGATCGTGCAGGTCGCGCGAGAAACGCAGCCGCTCCTCCTCCACCGCCCGCCGCGCCAGCTCCCGCCGCGCCTCCCGCAACTCCCGCACGGTGTCCGCCAGTCGCACGATCGTCGCCGTCACCAGCGCGGAGACGGCGGTCGCGTAGAGGATGTCGAGGCCGGCCCAGCCGTCGTGGTACCAGGCCACCCCGCCCCCGACCGCCGTCACCACGGCGCCCACGGCCAGCAGCGGCCGCCCGCGCAGCACCACGCCCGTCGCCAGCCCCAGCAGCGGGAAGTACAGCAGCCAGTCCCCGCCGTAGGCGACGGCGAGCGCGCAGGTCACCGCGGCCAGCAGACCGAGCGCCACCCGCCGGGTCACCGCGTCCCGGCCGCCGCACGGGTGCGTGGTGAACGCCAGGAAGACGTACACGGAGTTGAACGCCAGCAGTCCCGCGCCCCCGACCCACGGGTTCGGCGTGGTCCCCTGGAAGAGGTTGGAGAACGCGCCCATCGCGAGCAGCAGCCAGGGCAGCAGCCGCGGATGGCCGAGGCCCGGTCCGCGCCCGCGGCGGGTCTCCGTGGACGTCTCGCAGGTGGTCGTCATGTCGATGCCCCCGTGTCGTCGGTACGGCCGGCGACCGTCACAGGCCCGGCTGCCGTCGTCCGTCCGGTGTGCCGCACCCGGCCGGGTGCGTCCCTGTCGACGGTAGGCCCGGCCCGGCACCCGCCGACAGAGCCGTCCGTACGCTCCGCACCGGTACGGATGTCCCGGGTCCGGCAGCTGACCCGACGCCGCGCGCCGGGCTATACAGGGTCCGGACCACCCCCGCGATCAGGAGCGACATGCCCGTCGACACCGCCCGCGCGCTCGCCGCCGCGCCCCGCACCACCGAGATCTCCTGGACCCCCGAGGACGTCCAGCTCTACCACCTCGGCATCGGCGCCGGCGTCCCCGCCACGGACCCCCGCGAACTGCGCTACACCCTCGAGTCCCGCCTCCACGTCCTGCCGAGCTTCGCCACCGTCGCGGGCGGCGGGCCGCCCGGGGTGATCGCGGCCCTGTCCATGCCCGGCGTCGACGTGGACCTCGCGCGCGTGCTGCACGGCGGCCAGTCGCTCCGCGTGCACCGCCCCCTGCCCGTGCGGGCCGCCGCCACCCGCACCGACCGCATCACCGCCGTGCACGACAAGGGCAAGGCGGCGGTGCTGGTCCTGCGCAGCGACGCCGTCGACGCGGACGGCCCGCTGTGGACGGCCGAGGCGCAGGTGTACGTACGCGGCGAGGGAGGCTGGGGCGGCGAGCGCGGGCCCTCGGCGGGCGCGCCGGAGGAGCGGGGCGCCCCCGACCTCACGGTCGAGCGTCCCGTACGGGAGGACCAGGCGCTGCTCTACCGCCTCACCGGCGACCTCAACCCCCTTCACGCCGACCCGGAGTTCGCGCGCCGCGCCGGTTTCGACCGCCCCCTGCTGCACGGACTGTGCACCTACGGCATGACCCTCAAGGCGGTCGTCGACACGCTCCTCGACGGCGACGTCACCCGCGTCCGCTCCTGGACCGCGCGGTTCGCCGGAGTGACGTACCCGGGGGAGACGCTGCGGATCCGGATGTGGCGCGGGGACGGCGCCGTGCGGGTGGCCGTGGGCGCGGTGGAACGCGGGGACGCGCCCGTACTGGCGGGCGCGACGGTGGAGTTCACCGACGGGTGAGGACCGACCGGGGAGTTCACCGACGGGGGAGGACCGACGGGGGAGTTCACCGCCGGCTGAGGACGGGGGGGGGAGACGGCGACGGCCCCGACCGTCGTACGACGGTCGGGGCCGTGCGTTCCGTCCACCCGCGGAGGGCGGGACCGGCCGGCCGGGGCCGGCGGCGGTCTACTCCCCGCGGTCGTTCTCCTGGGCCGGCTTGCGGTGCCGGCCGCGCGGGGACGTCTCCGTCTCCTGCGTGGAGACCGGTCCCCGGTGCCTGCCGTGACCCGCGGCGGCCTGCTCGTGCTCGACGGGCCGCGGCTCGTGCGTGATGACGTCGCTCATCGGAAGGAATTCACCCCGTAAACATGATCTTTCCTACAGCCGGGCGAGTCTAACCGGCCCACCGCACCCCGGATCCAGGCGGCCACGCCAACCGCCACTAGTTCGTTACAAGCCGTCCGAGGGGCGCTTGCTGAAGCGGCACGGGACGCGGCACGTCTGCCAGGGAGTTCAGATGATGAACCGTCATCTCCGTTTTACTGGTGGGTAGTTGACTGTCGTATTGCTTGCCGGGCTCGTCGTGCGGGGACGGCGGTTCCGCGGCCGCCGCGGCGGCGTCCCGGGAGCCGTCCTCCTGCCGCCGTTCCTCGTCCGGCATCGTCAGCGCCGCCACCCCGCACGGCACCGCGCCGGTGGAGTACGGAAGCCGCAGCACCCCGTCCGCCGTCCACAGTCCCGTGCCGGTCAGCCAGCCCGCCGGGGCCGGGACGTGGTGGACGCGCCGCTCGGCGGGACGCCACAGCCCGATCCAGCCGGCGCCGTCCGCCCCTTCCACGTGCAGCGCCACCGCGCACCCCTCCGGGGTCAGCATCTGCCCCGGCTGCACCGCGAACGGCGTCACCGTGCGGTCCGGCAGCCGCAGGCACTCGGGGAACCGCACGGGCAGCGTGCTGCCCAGCACGCCCCAGCCCAGCCGCGGCTCCCCCGGGGAGGGCGCGTCCGAGCGGATCAGCAGCAGGCCGCTGTCCGGGTCGGCGAGCAGCACCCGGTCGTCGCTGCCGGGGGCGATCTGCAGCAGTGGCGACACCTCGCCGCCGCGTCCGAGGTCCACCACCACCGACTTGGTGCGTCCGCCCGACTCCCGGTCCAGGGCGAGCATCCGCCCCTCGCGGTCCAGCCACGCCCCGCCCGAGCAGCCGCCGGGGATCTCCGCGACCCGCTCGGGCCCGGACGCGCCGCCCGCCACCAGCCACACCGTCGCGCCGTGCCGGCCCGCGGCGAGGGCGTACGCGCGGCGGCCGTCCGGGGCCGGGGGCAGCAGCCGCAGCCGGGTTCCGTCGCCGGGGCGGTCGACCGTGCCGAGCGGCAGCTCGCCGGTGCCCGGGCCGGTCGGGTACAGCAGGGAGAAGGCGTGCCGCCCGTCCACCAGCCGGTGGATGAGGACCCGGCCGTCGGCGAGGGGCTGCACCTCGGTGCCGGGCTCCTCGGGCTGGTTGCCGGGGAGCGGCACCGCGTACGGCTCGGGGCCGTCCAGGGTCCAGCGCTCCGGGAACGGGGAGTCGCCGGCGAGGGCCAGGCGGGCGGCGTAGCAGCCGTCCGCGGTGATGGTGCAGCCCGCCCGTCCCGCTCCGTTCTCGTGTGCCGCCGCAGGTTCGATGGCGCAGACCGTCATCTTTCGGTCACCTCCGGTGACGAACGGTAGTTTTCGCGGACGGAGGCGGCGGAGCGGAGGGGCACGCTTCACACGTAAGGGTGCTCCAGGAACGATTCTGCTGAGGAAGGGCGGGGACTGTGCTCCGCGGGTGCGGCGCTCTCCCCGGCGGGCGTCGCGGCGGTACCCGTATCCGGTACTGCCGTGCGAAAGGGGCAGGTAGCCTTGGCGGCGTGCCCCGTCTGTCAGAAGTCATCGCCGCGCTGGACAACCTGTGGCCCGCCGAGCGGGCCGAGTCCTGGGACGCGGTCGGCACCGTCGTGGGCGACCCGGACCAGGAGGTCACGCGCGTCCTGTTCGCCGTCGACCCGGTCCAGGAGATCGTCGACGAGGCCGTGAAGCTCGGCGCCGGTCTGCTGGTCACGCACCACCCGCTCTACCTGCGCGGCACGACCACCGTCGCGGCCTCCACCTTCAAGGGCCGCGTGGTGCACACACTCATCAAGAACGACATCGCCCTGCACGTCGCCCACACCAACGCCGACACCGCCGACCCGGGAGTCTCCGACGCCCTCGCCGGCGCGCTCGGCCTCAGGGTCGTACGGCCGCTGGTACCGGACCCCTCCGACCCCGAGGGGCGGCGGGGACTGGGCCGCGTGTGCGAGTTGGACGCGCCGCTCACCGTGCGTGAGTTCGCGGCCCGCGCCGCCGAGCGGCTTCCGGCCACCGCGCAGGGCATCCGTGTCGCCGGCGACCCCGAGGCGCCGGTGCGGACGGTCGCCGTCAGCGGCGGCTCCGGCGACAGCCTCTTCGACCACGTCCGGGCGGCCGGCGTGGACGCCTTCCTCACCGCGGACCTGCGCCACCACCCGGCGTCGGAAGCCCGCGCCCACAGTCCTCTCGCGCTGCTCGACGCGGCGCACTGGGCCACCGAGTGGCCCTGGTGCGAGCTGGCCGCCGCCCAGCTCGACGAGATCTCCGACCGTCATGGCTGGGACCTCAGGGTCCATGTCTCGCGCACGGTCACCGACCCCTGGACCGCCCACGCGGCGTCGTCCCGAGCCACCACCGAATCATCTGGAGCCCCCAACTGAACGCCGAGCCCGCCGACCAGATCCGACTTCTCGACGTCCAGGACCTCGACGTCCGCCTCCAGCAGCTCGCGCACAAGCGGAAGTCGCTCCCGGAGCACGCCGAGATCGAGTCCCTGAACCGGGATCTCGCCCAGCTGCGCGACCTGCTCGTCGCCGCGCAGACCGAGGAGAGCGACTGCGCGCGCGAGCAGACCAAGGCCGAGCAGGACGTCGACCAGGTGCGCCAGCGCGCCGCCCGCGACCAGAAGCGCCTCGACTCCGGCGCCGTCTCCTCGCCCAAGGACCTGGAGAACCTCCAGCGCGAGCTCGCCTCCCTCGCCAAGCGCCAGGGCGACCTGGAGGACGTCGTCCTCGAGGTCATGGAGCGCCGCGAGTCCGCCCAGGAGCGGGTCGCCGAACTGACCGAGCGCGTCGCTTCCGTCCAGGGCCGGATCGACGACGCGACCGCCCGCCGGGACGCGGCGCTGGAGCAGATCGACGGCGAGACCGCGTCGGTGACGAAGGAGCGCGAGGTCGTCGCCGCCTCCGTGCCGGCCGCGCTGCTCAGCCTGTACGACAAGCTGCGCGAGCAGCAGGGCGGCATCGGCGCGGCCAAGCTGTACGCCCGCACCTGCCAGGGCTGCCGTCAGGAGCTCGCCATCACCGAGCTGAACGAGGTCCGCGCCGCCGCCCCGGACACCGTGGTGCGCTGCGAGAACTGCCGCCGCATCCTGGTCCGTACGGCGGAGTCGGGACTGTAGGACCTACGGCAGGGGATCGAGTCCGATGCGGGAGTTCGTCGTCGAGGCGGACGGCGGGTCACGGGGCAATCCCGGACCCGCCGGGTACGGGGCCGTGGTGAGCGACGCGGCGACGGGGGAGACCCTGGCGGAGGCCGCCGAGTACATCGGCGTCACCACCAACAACGTCGCCGAGTACCGGGGCCTGCTGGCCGGCCTGCGCGCCGCCCGCGAACTGGACCCGGACGCCCGGGTCCACGTCCGCATGGACTCCAAGCTCGTCATCGAGCAGATGTCGGGCCGCTGGAAGATCAAGCACCCGGCGATGAAGCCGCTGGCGGCGGAAGCCGCGACGGTCTTCCCGCCGGACCGGGTCACCTACGAGTGGATCCCGCGCGAACGCAACGCCCACGCCGACCGCTTGGCGAACGAGGCGATGGACGCGGGCGCCCGGGGGGAGGCCTGGTCGCCTGCGGACAGCCTTGCCGACCTGGACACCCCGCCGGCTGCCCCGGTCGTACCGGTGCCTGAGGGTCCGCCCGGGGACGCGGCGGCCGGGACGGCGCGGGTGCGGGAGGCGCCGGCGTCCGCCGGGGGCGCCGTGGCGGAGGACGAAGCCGCGACCAGGGGTGCCCCCACGCGGGACGACGGCACCGGAGCCGGTGAGGAAGCGTCTGCCGACGCCGACCGGCGGGCCGCACAGGCCATGGCCACCCCTTCCTCCGGGTGGGGGCCCGCCGACATGGGCGCGCCGGCCACCTTCGTGCTGCTGCGGCACGGCGAGACGCCGCTCACCCCGCAGAAGCGGTTCTCCGGCAGCGGGGGCAGCGATCCCTCCCTCTCCGACATCGGGCGCGAGCAGGCCGAGAAGGTGGCCGCCGCGCTCGCCCGGCGCGGCACCGTGCAGGCGGTCGTCGCCTCACCCCTCGCCCGCACCCGCGAGACCGCGCGCATCGTCGCCGCCCGGCTCGGGCTCGACGTGGCCGTCGAGGACGGGCTGCGGGAGACCGACTTCGGCGCCTGGGAAGGCCTCACCTTCGGCGAGGTGCGCGAGCGGTACCCCGAGGACCTGGACGCCTGGCTGGCGTCGCCGGACGCCGAACCCACCGGGGGCGGCGAGAGCTTCGCGGCGACCGCGGCCCGGGTCGCGGAGGCCCGCGACAAGCTGGTCGCGGAGTACCGGGGCCGCACGGTCCTGCTGGTCACGCACGTGACCCCGGTCAAGACCCTGATCCGGCTCGCCCTGGGCGCCCCGCCCGAGGCGCTGTTCCGCATGGAACTCTCCGCCGCCTCGCTGTCCGCCGTGGCGTACTACGCCGACGGCAACGCGAGCGTGCGGCTGTTCAACGACACGTCGCACCTGCGGTAGGGCCGCCTGTCGTCCGCGACCCGCCGGCTGCGGGACGTGACGCGGTCCGTCTCCGGCCGACCCGAGCGGGTTCCTCGCGGGCACAGCGACAGCGACAGCGACGGTACGCCGCTCCTGCGCCGCCCACACCGTGCAGGGCAGTGGGCGAGTACGCGCCGGGCCCGCGATGCCGGGGTGATCCGACGCAAGGCCCCGGACGGGACTACAGCGCCGCCGCCTCCCGCGCCAGGCGCTCCACGCGGTCCCAGTCGCGGGCGGCCACCGCGTCCTCCGGCAGCATCCAACTCCCGCCGACACAGCCCACGTTGGGCAGTGCCAGATACTCCGGGGCGGTCTCCGGGCCGATCCCCCCGGTGGGGCAGAAGCGGGCCTGCGGAAGCGGTCCCGCCAGGGACTTCAGATACGCCGTGCCGCCGGCCGCCCGCGCCGGGAAGAACTTCATCTCCCGCACCCCGCGCTCCAGCAGCGCCATCACCTCCGACGCCGTGGACACCCCCGGCAGGAACGGCACCCCGGCCGCCCGCGCCGCCGTCAGCAGCGCGTCCGTGCACCCCGGACTGACCAGGAACCGCGCCCCGGCCGCCACCGCGTTGGTCACCTGCTCCGGCGTCAGGACCGTCCCCGCGCCGACCACGGCGCCCGGCACCTCCGCGGCGATCGCCCGGATCGCGTCCGCTGCGGCCGGGGTCCGCAGCGTCACCTCGATCGCGGGCAGCCCGCCCGCCACCAGCGCCCGCGCCAGCGGCACGGCGTCGGCGGCGTCCTCGACCACGACCACGGGCACCACGGGAGCGAGTTCGAGCACCGAGAAGGGGGCAGCGGGCACGCCGGACGACGGCAGAGGAGCGTTCATGGCGCTCATCCTGCCGTCGACGCGCATCCTGCGCAAAGGTCGTTGCAGACAGTGCAACGCGAGGTCAGTGCACCTCGTCCACGAGTACGTCCAGCGCCCAGGCCGCCCCCGCGCGGGCCGGCGCCGCCGCCTCCACCACGTACCCGAGGTCCCGCAGCGCCTCCACCAGCTCCGCCGGGTCCTTCGGCGCGGCGCCGGCCGTCAGCAGGCTCCGTACGATCCGGCCCTTGGTCGCCTTGTTGAAGTGGCTGACCACCTTCCGGGTCGGCGCGTGCAGCACACGGACCGTCGCCGTCCGCCCGGCCACCTCGCCCTTCGGCTTCCACGCCGTCGCGTACGCCGCCGAGCGCAGGTCGAGGACCAGCCCCGACCCCGCCGCCTCCGGCAGCACGTCCGCCATCGGCGCCCGCCAGTACGCGCCCAGCGCGCCCAGACCGGGCAGCTTGACCCCCATCGAGCAGCGGTACGAGGGAATAGGGTCGGTCACCCGGACCGCGCCCCACAGCCCGGAGAACACCAGCAGCGATTTCGCCGCCCGCCGCTTCGCCGCCGCGTCGAGCGAGGCCAGGTCGAGGGCGTCGTACAGCACGCCGGTGTAGATCTCCCCGGCCGGACGGGCCCCGGCGGTGCGCAGCTCACGGTTCTTCGCGATCTCGCCCCGCAGGCCCTCGCTCAGCCCGAGCACGTCTCGCGCCTTGTCCTCGTCACCGCCGCAGAGGTCGACCAGCTCGGTGAGGACCTCCTCCCGCGCGGCGTTCAGTCCCGGCAGCGACAGGGACTCCGTCCGCAGCGGGGCACCGCGGCCGGAAGCGGCCTTGCCTTCGGACGGCGGCAGCAGGACAAGCACAGGTACTCCTTCGTTCGAGCTCGCCTGTCAGGGTACGGCGTGACCCGCGGGCCCCTGAGGGGCGGAGGTGAGCGCCCGTACCAGCCCGTCGGCGTCGTCGGCGTGGAACCGGACCACGCGCACGTGCCGTTCGCGTCCGAAGAACGACCGGTGCCCGACCGGCTCGGCGAGCTCCACCGTCACGGTCGTCCGCGAACCGACGGCGAGGTTCAGCTCGCCGTCCGCCTCGGTGTGCGTCATCCGCAGCTCACGCCGGACGGACGCGATCCGCTCCCGCGGTATCCGCAGATCCACGTGGACGGCCCGCCGCACCCGCAGCCCGTCGGGGGTGACGACGTGCGGGCGTACGACGGAGGCGGCGTACAGGGCGACGACGAGGACGACGGTGTAGACGTCCAGGAACAGCACGACCGCGTGCACCGTCGGCCAGCCGGCCAGCAGCGCGGACATCGCGACCGTCTCCACGACGCACACGAACGCGAAGCCGAACATCATGGCCGCCTCCCCGCGCGCGTACCCGAACGCCCTGCCTCCGCCCGTCCCGTGCGTCCGCCGCGCCAGCCACAGCGCGAGGCTCGCCATCAGCCGCGCCTCGTGCCGCACCAGCGCCCACCCCACGCGCACCGCCGCCCCCACCGCGCCCTCTCCCTCCGTCCGCCGGCTCATGCCCGCCCCTCCGCGACGATCCGCAGCGCCCGCCGGAAGGCCTCCGCCTGGGCGGGGGCGAAGTCCGCGTACAGGGCGGCCAGGAAGCTGTTGCTCTCGTCGAGGACGGCGTCCTCGGGCAGCAACTCGGCCGGTACGCACTCCGCGAGCGCACGGGCGGCCTCGTCGACCCGCGGATCGTCGGTACCGGCGCCTTCGAGTTCGTCGAGCAGCCGGTACACGGCCATGGCCCGCTCCGCCCCGCCCGGCGCGTCGACGACCCCGCTCATCAACCCCATCAGCCGCTTCCGCTCCTCCGGCGGCGCGGAGGTCTCGAACAAGGCGAGGATCTCGCGGTCCTTCGCGGCCATGGGGGAGTCGGTCAGGTGGGCGGTGTCCCGGAACAGCGCGGCCAGCTCCGGCGAGACCGGCCCCTCGGCGGCCGTCCCGCCCTCCGACTCCAGCAGCGTCCGCAGCCGCGCCCGCCGCTCCCGGATCGCCTCCTCCTGCCGGGCCAGGTCCTCGTCCAGTTCCGCCAGCACCTCGGCGAGATCCTTGCCCGCGTCGTCCGCGAGTACGTCCCGCACCTCGGCGAGCCCGAGCCCCAGCTCGGTCAGCCGCCGGATCCGCGCCAGCACGACGGCGTGCCGCAGGGTGTAGTCCCGGTACCCGTTCCCGAGCCGCTCCGGCTCCGGCAACAGCCCGAGATGGTGATAGTGCCGCACGGCCCGCGTGGTCACCCCGACCACCGCGGCCAGCTCTCCGATCCGCATGCCCTCAGTAGAAACGTTGACGTCGCGGCAGGGTCAAGGGAACGCTGTGGCGCCCGACGGGGGCCGTGATCGTGTGCCACGATCGAGGGAACGGTTCCCGATTCCACGGTCAGGTGATCACCCGATGGTCCAGTCCGGCGAGCGACCGAAGGAGGGGCGCGACGTGACGGCAATGGCCCACGAACCGATCTCGCAGGCGGACGTCCTGCTGGAGGGGTTCCTCGCCCTGGACACCCCGGAGGGCTTCCGGGCGGAGTTGATCGAGGGTGAGATCGTCGTGACGCCGCCGCCGGACGGGGACCACGAGGACTACATCGGGCTGATCGTCACGCAGGTGATCAGACAGTCCCGTACCGACATGCAGTTCAGCGGCAACAAGGGACTGAAGCTGAAGAGCAGCGGCGCCTGCCCGAAGAACCACGTCATCCCGGACGGCACTTTCGCGCCCACCGAGTTGCGTCTCTACCGTGGCGCCGACTCGTGGATGCCCTGCGACGGCGTGGCGATGGTGGTGGAGGTGACCTCCACCACGCCGCAGGCGGACCGCGAGACCAAGCGCCGGTGCTACGCGCGGGGCGGCATCCCCCTGTACCTCCTCGTCGACCGCGAGACCTCCTCGATCACGCTGTTCGGCGACCCGGAGGGCGACGAGTACCGGGAGCACCGCACCCGCCCCCTGGGCAAGCCCCTCACTCTCCCCGAACCCTTCGCCTTCGACCTGGACACCGCCGACTTCCTCTGATCCCCTGAAAGGCGGGGGTGTGGCGGCATGGGGGACGGGCGGGAACAGGCCAGGTGGACCAGGGCGCGGCTGGGGCGGTGCGGGCCGGCGCTGGATCTGCTCACCGCGCGGTTCGCCCGGCACGAGTACGCGCCGCACGCGCACGACGAGTACACGGTCGGGGTCACCGTCGGCGGCCTCGAGGTGATCGCGTACCGCGGCGGACGCATCGTGTCGGGGCCCGGCTCGATCGTCGTCCTCGAGCCCGGCGAGATGCACACCGGCGGCCCCGCCGCCTCCGAGGGGTACGCCTACCGCGCCCTCTACGCCGCCCCCGCCCTGCTCGGCGACGGCACCCTCGGCGCCGCGCTGCCGTACTTCCCCGACCCCGTCCTGCACGACCCGGAGCTGGCCGCCGCCCTGTGCCGTACGCACACCGACCTCAGCGCCCACCCCGACCCGCTGGAGGCCGAGTCGCGCCTGCCCTGGCTGCTCGCCGCGCTGGCCCGCCGCCACTCCACGTCCCGCGCCGACGACGGCGCCCTCCCCGGCGCCCGCTCCGTCGCGCTCACCGTCCGCGACCGGCTCGCCGACGAGCTCCTCGCCCCGCCGTCCCTGGCAGACCTCGCCGCCGACCTCGGCCTCTCCCGGTACCAGCTGCTGCGCGCGTTCCGTACGACGATGGGCGTCCCGCCGTACGCGTGGCTCGCCCAGTACCGGGTGGCCCGGGCGCGCGCCCTGCTGGACTCCGGGGTGCGGCCGGCCGAGGCGGCCGCCCTCGTCGGCTTCGCCGACCAGGCGCACCTCACCCGGTGGTTCCGCCGCGTGCTCGGCGTGACCCCGGCGGCGTACCGCAACAGCGTTCAAGACGCGGGGCGCTGAGCGGGCGGACACTCCTCGTATGACTGCACGCGGCTGGTTCCTGTTCTCCCTGATGGGAGTGGTCTGGGGCATCCCCTACCTGATGATCAAAGTGGCGGTGGACGAGGTGTCCCCGTCGGGCGTGGTCTTCGCCCGCTGCGCCGTCGGCGCGCTGCTCCTGCTCCCCTTCGCCCTGCGCCAGGCGGGCCTCGCCCGGAACCTGCGGGCGCACTGGAAACCGATGCTGGCGTTCGCGGTCATCGAGATCGTCGGCCCCTGGTACACGCTGACCGACGCCGAACGCCACCTCTCCAGCTCCACCGCCGGCCTGCTGATCGCGGGCGTCCCGATCGTCGGCGTCCTGCTGTCCCGCGCCTTCGGGCGGGCGGAGTCCCTCGGCCCCCGCAGGATCGCGGGCCTCGCCCTCGGTCTCGGCGGTGTGGCCGTCCTCACGCTGCCCCATCTGACCGGCGGCGACGCCCTCTCCCTCGCGGAGGTCCTGGTCACGGTCGTCGGCTACGCGACGGCCCCGCTGATCGCCGACCGCCACCTCAAGGACGTCCCCACGCTGCACCTGATCACGCCGTGCCTGGCCCTGGCCGCCCTGGTCTACGCCCCCGCCGCGATCGCCTCGCGTCCCGCGGCCCTCCCCACCCCGGAGACCCTGGCCGCGCTGGCCGCCCTCGGTGTCGTCTGCACGGCGGTGGCGTTCGCCGCCTTCCTGGAGCTGATCAAGGAGGCGGGCCCGATCCGGGCTTCGGTGATCACGTACGTCAATCCGGCGATCGCGGTGGCGGCCGGCGCGTTCTTCCTGGACGAGGCCCTGACCGCGACGGTGGTGGCCGCCTTCCTCCTGATCCTCACCGGATCGGTGCTGGCCAACGCGCGGGAACGGAAACCGGCCGGCCGGCGGGTACCATGGTCGGTACGGCAGACGAGCCGGGCGGACGGCCGCGTGGAGTCCCCTTGAGGGGCTCCCCGAGGAACGTCCGGGCTCCACAGGGCAGGGTGGTGGCTAACGGCCACCCGGGGTGACCCGCGGGACAGTGCCACAGAAAACAGACCGCCCGGCGCTTCGGCGCCGGGTAAGGGTGAAACGGTGGTGTAAGAGACCACCAGCGCCTGGGGTGACTCAGGCGGCTAGGTAAACCCCACCCGGAGCAAGGTCAAGAGGAGCGCCGTGAAAAGCGCTCTGCGCGGACGTTCGAGGGCTGCCCGCCCGAGTCCGCGGGTAGACCGCACGAGGCCGGTGGCAACACCGGCCCTAGATGGATGGCCGTCGCCGGCGGGACCGCGAGGACCCGCCGGAACAGAACCCGGCGTACAGCCCGACTCGTCTGCCGCCCCCCTCCTCCCCGGGAGCTCCGGGAGCACTCCCGACGCCCACCGGGAGAGACCTCCTTCTCCTGCGCCGACGCCCCGTGTGCCCCCGCTCACGCGAACCGGCGCGACCCGTCGTCACCGGTTCTTCACGAGTGGCGGGAATCCTTCACCTTCATGTCCTCCTCGTTACCGTAGTGAGGTGTGAAGCGCCTCTGGCATAAACGCAGTTGGCCGAAAATCTACCCCTCGCGTGAGTGAGGGGGGCGCCGACAGGGGTGCTGTGAAGCAGATGTGACGGCCCGTCAGATGGAACGGAGGGCGCGTTGTCGCACTCCGGCCCGGCTCGTCCGGGCTCGTCGCGACTACCACAGCGGAACGTGCGAGCGATGGGTTCACGACGAACTCATTTCACTGACGAGCTGTTCAGTAAGCGGGGCTTCCGCGCGCAGCGGGGTGATTAGCATGAGCCGTACGTGGTCGGAAGATCGCCTTCTGTCGGCAGATCCCGTCCCCGGCCCGCGGCCGTCGTCGTACGGCCGCCCCCTTCCCCTGCTCTCACCGACCGAGGGACCGCTCCATGCCAGTGCCTGCTTCTCCCAGCCAGCACCCACCGGCGGGGGCGCCGCGCACCTCGTTCGCCGCACGGGCGGCCGTGCTGGTGGTGACCGCCGCCGCCGGTGGCGCGGCGCTCGCCCTGGCGCCGTCCGGCGCCACCTCGTGGACCCTGGCCGTGGTACTGGCCGGATGGGCGTGCGTGGCCGTCACCGTCCTCGTCGACCACCGCCTCGTCCGCAAGGCCCGCTCCACCGCCGCCGAGCGCGAGTCCGAGACAAGCCGCCTGCGCGCCGAATCCGCCCGCCGCTCCGCCGAGATCTCCCACCTCGCCGGCGCCACCCTGCCCGCCGTGGCCGAACGGCTCCGCGAGGGCACGAGCGCCGCCGACGTGCTGGCCGCCGTGCCCCCGCCCTCCGACCCGCAGCTCTCCCGCGTCACCCACGCCTTCGCCGTCACCGTCGAGGAGGACGTGCGGCGCGTGATGACCCTCGAGGACGAGTACCGCGCGATCCGGGACGAACTCGAGCAGGCCGCGACCGAACACGACCGGTTCGTACGGGAGACGATGCCGGCCGCGATCAGCCGGCTCCGCGAGGGCCGCTCCGCCGACACCGTGCTCGCCGAGACCGAGCTGCCGCACCACCCCGCCCTGCGCGGTTCGGCCGAATCGTTCATCCGTGAACTCGCCCGCAGCGAGCGGCGCGCCGCCGCCGCCCAGGCCGCCTCCGCCAAGGCGCTGAGCCGCGTCCAGGCCAAGGCCGTCCAGATGCTCGCCGACCTGCGCGAGATGCAGGAGCGGCACGGCGAGGAGGTCTTCGGCGACCTGCTCAAGCTCGACCACAGCACCTCCCAGCTCGGCCTGATGACCGACCGGCTGGCGCTGCTCATGGGCGGCCGATCCAGCCGCGCCTGGAACAAGCCGATCAAGATGGAGAGCATCCTCCGCGGCGCCGCCGGCCGTATCGCCGCCTACCAGCGGGTGCGCCTGCACTGCTCCACCCGTACCGCGGTGGCCGGGTTCGCCGCCGAAGGCGTCATGCACCTCCTCGCCGAACTGATGGACAACGCGGCGAACTTCTCCCCGCCCATCGACGAGGTGCACGTCTACGTCGAGGACCGCAGCGCCGGCATCGTCGTCACCATCGAGGACAGCGGCCTGAAGATGGCCGACGCGGCCATGCGGCGCGCCGAGGAGGCCGTCACCGGCCGCGTCACCGACCTCGCCTCCCTCCAGGGCACCCGCCTCGGCCTGGCCGTCGTCGGCCGGCTCGCCTCGAAGTACGACATCGGCGTCAACTACCGTCCGTCCTCCCGCGGCGGCACCGGCGTGGTCGTCCTGCTGCCCCTCCACCTGCTCGCCCAGCACCGCGAGCCCGCCCCGCACGAGACGTCCGGGCGGGGCGAGTCCCTGGCCGGGCGCGGCGCCGCGGCCCGGGGCGTGCCCATGGAGTCCCCGTCGGCGTCCCGCGCGCCCGCGCTCCCCGCCCGGGACGCGGACGCCCTGCCCTCCGGCGGCTCCTCCGCCCGCACCCGGAGCGACGCCGACGCGCTGCCCGTCCGGGGCTCCCACGACGTCGACGCCCTGCCCCTCCCCGGCGCGAACGGCTCCCGCGGCGACCGTGACAACGCTGCCGACGCCCGCCCCGCGGCGGCCTGGCCGTCCGACACCCCGGAGTCCCCGGCCCCGTGGACGGAGCGCACGGGCTCCATCACCGAGCGGCTGTCCGCCCTGCCCACGGTGCCCGGCCAGTCACGGCACCGTAAGCCGGACAGCACCACCCCGAACGGCCTCCCGGTCCGCGCTCCCGGCCGCACCATGGCCGAGGCGGAACGCGAGCGCGAACAGCGCCAGTCCGCCGCCGCCCGCTCCGGAGACACCGGGTCCGGCCGGCGCGGGGCGCGCGACGCCGGCTCACGGTTCGGCGCCTTCCACCGAGGCGCCCGCCAGTCCGGCAACGGCACCACCGGCGCCTCGGACAACGCCGCCACCGGCGCCGCCGACGCGCCGGGCGACGGCACCTCCGCGGGAACCGGCGCCGACTCCCTGCCCCCCGCGGCTCCCTAGTCCCACCCCTCCCGTACGGCGCCGAGGCCCGGCCCCGTACGGCGCCCGGGGCGACGGCGCCCCTTCCCGCTCGAGCACGTGAGATAGGAGGAACGGGCCGGTGACCGGCCAGGCCGGACACCACCGTCCCAACACCCACCATGCAGACCACGACCACCGACAACAGCCTCAACTGGCTCCTGCAGGGTCTTCTGGAGCGGACTCCCGGCGCACGCCACGCCCTGGTCCTGTCCCGGGACGGCCTCAAGCTCTGCTGGAGCGAGCACCTGACCCTCGACCTCGCCGACCAGCTCTCGGCCATCTGCTCCGGCATCCAGGCCCTCGCCCAGGGCGCCTCCATGGAGTTCGGCGACGGCACCGGCGGCGTACGGCAGTCGATGACCGAGTTCCACGGCGGTCTGCTGTTCATCGTGGAGGCCGGCCAGGGCGCGCACCTCGCCGTCGTCGCCGGGGAGGACGCCGACCCCGGCGTGGTCGGGCACCAGATGATGGAGCTGGTCGAGCAGATCGGCGACCACCTGCGCGCCGAACCGCGAACCGAGGCCGCGGGGAGCGGCACCTCGTGACCCCCCGCAAACCCGTCGACACGGGTGACCCGGACCGGCTCTACACCGTCACCGGCGGGCGCAGCCGCGCCGACGAGTCCTTCGACCTGGTCACCCTGATCGTCAGCGAGAGCGCGCCGACGCCGGGGATGCAGTCGGAGCACGCCCGGATCCTCGAGCTGTGCGAACACCCCGTCGCCGTGGTCGAGATCGCCGCGGAACTCGGGCTGCCGGTCACGGTCGTACGCATCCTGCTCGGTGACCTGCTGGACACCGGGCGCATCACCGCGCGCCACCCGCGCGCGGCGGCGTCCGTCGCCTCCCTGCCCGATTCCGCCCTACTCCAAGAGGTGCTCCATGGACTCCGCAACCTCTGAGCTGCCCACCCACCGCACACCGCTCCGCGACACCGCGGAGACGGGGCTGAAGATCGTCGTCGTGGGCGGGTTCGGCGTGGGCAAGACGACCCTGGTCCGCTCGGTGAGCGAGATCCGGCCGCTGAACACCGAGGAGGTGATGACGCAGGCCGGCGTGGGCGTCGACGAGACCGAGGGGGTGTCGGCGAAGACCACCACCACGGTCGCCTTCGACTTCGGGCGGATCAGCCTCAACGACCGCATGGTGCTGTACCTGTTCGGCGCGCCCGGGCAGGAGCGGTTCTGGTTCCTGTGGGACCGGCTGTTCTCCGGCACCCTCGGCGCCGTCGTCCTCGTCGACACGCGCCGGATGGACGACTCCTGGTACGCCATCGACCGGCTGGAGCACCACCGGACGCCGTTCGTCGTCGCCGTCAACCGGTTCGACGACGACGGCGTCCGGCACTCCCTGGACGAGATACGCCAGGCGCTCGCCCTTCCCGAGCACGTGCCGATGGTCGACTGCGACGCCCGGGTCCGGGCCTCCGGCAAGGACGTGCTGATCACCCTCGTGAACCACCTCCACGACCTGGCCACCGCCAAGGAGGCGACACTGTGACCGATCAGGCCGATCCCTTCGCGCAGCAGGCCGGAAACCCACCGCCCCCGGGGTGCCCCGCGCACGCCGGGGCGGTGGGCCTCACCGGGCTGGACTTCCAGCAGACGCCGTCCGAGCTGTACCGCACGATGCGCCGCGAGCACGGCCCCGTGGCGCCGGTGCTGCTCGACGGCGGCATCCCGGCCTGGCTGGTGCTCGGCTACACCGAGCTCACCTATGTCACCAACCACGACGAGCTGTTCGCGCGGGACTCCCGGCGCTGGAACCAGTGGGAGAACATCCCGCCGGACTGGCCGCTGCTGCCGTACGTGGGCTACCAGCCGTCGGTGCTGTTCGCCGAGGGCGAGGAGCACCGGCGGCGGGCCGGTGTGATCACCGACGCGCTGGAGGGCGTCGACCAGTTCGAGCTGGCCAACGAGTGCGGCCTGATCGCCGACGACCTCATCCGCGGGTTCGCCGGCAGCGGCCAGGTCGAGCTGATGTCCGACTACGTGCACCCCCTGCTGATGCGCGCCGTCGTGCAGATGTGCGGGATGCCGGCGACCGGTGAGGACACCCGCCAGCTCGTCGACGACCTGCGCATCTCCCTGGACGCGGCGGAGGGCGAGGACCCGGTCGCCGGGTACAACCGGGTGGGCGAGCGGCTGCGTCAGCTGGTCAAGGAGAAGCGCATGGTGCCCGGCCCGGACGTCACCTCGCGCATGGTGATGCACCCGGCGGGGCTCTCGGACGAGGAGATCGTCCAGGACCTCATCTCCGTGATCTCGGCGGGCGAGCAGCCGACGTCCAACTGGGTCTGCAACGCGCTGCGTCTGCTGCTCACCGACGAACGCTTCGCCGTGAACGTCTCGGGCGGCCGGCTCAGCGTCGGCGAGGCGCTCAACGAGGTGCTGTGGCTGGACACGCCGACGCAGAACTTCATCGGGCGCTGGGCGGTACGGGACGTGCAGCTCGGCGGCCGGCAGATAAGGGCGGGCGACTGCCTGGTCCTGGGCCTGGCCGCGGCCAACACCGACCCGCAGATCTGGCCCGAGGGGCACGTCGGCGCGGAGAACGCGGCGCACCTGTCCTTCAGCAACGGCGAGCACCGCTGCCCGTACCCGGCCCCGCTGCTCGCGGACGTGATGGCCCGTACGGCGGTGGAGACGCTGCTGGAGCGGCTGCCGGACCTGGTGCTGTCCGTGGAGCCGGAGGAGCTGGTCTGGCGTCCGTCGATCTGGATGCGGGGCCTGATGGAACTGCCGGTGCAGTTCACGCCGGTGGTGCAGTAGCCCTCACCGGGCGGCAGTCGGCAGTTGGCAGAGGCGGTTCGCGGCAGGCCGCGGTCGGTACGGCGACGGGCGCTGCCCCCGCGGTGGACCGGCCGGTGCGGAACCCGGCCGGGCGGGGGCGGCGCGTGTGACAGGGGTCGCGTACCGCTGACCGGGATCAGCCCTGGACCGGCGTGAACCGGACCGGGAGGCTCTGCACGCCGCGGGTGAACACACCCTGCTCGGCCGGCTGGAACCCGTCGGCGAGGCGGACGTCCGGCATGGCGTCGAGGAGCTGGCTGATGCCGGTCTCCACCTCGGCCTTGGCCAGCAGCGCGCCGACGCAGAAGTGCCGGCCGAGCGCGAAGGCCAGGTGGTCGGCGGCGGCGGAGAAGGCCTTGGTGGTGGCCAGGTCCTCGCGGAAGATGTCGAACTGGTCGGGGTTCGCGTAACGGCGCTCGTCGCGGTTGGCGGCGCCGATCAGGCAGGTGACGGTCGCGCCGGCGGGGATGGTGCCGCTGCTGAGGGTGACCTCCGTCGAGGACTGCCGCATGATCATGTGGACCGGCGGGGTGTAGCGCAGGGTCTCGGCGAAGGCGCGCGGTATCAGCGAGCGGTCGGCGCGGACGGCTTCGAGCTGGTCGGGGTGCGCGAGCAGGTTTGCGAAGATGCCGGCGATGGCCTTGTCGGTGGTCTCGCCGCCGGCGGCCAGCAGCAGGCTGCAGAACGCCTTGATGTCCTCGTCGCTCATCCGCACGCCGTCGACCTCGGCGCTGCACAGCACGGACAGCAGGTCGTCGCCCGGGTTCTCGCGGCGCTCGCGGATGATCGGCAGCATGTACTCGGCGAACTCCGCGCGGGTCCGCTCGCCGGCCGCCGTCACCTCGGGGTCGCCGGCCAGGTTGCCGAGGAAGGCGATGACGGCGGTGTACCAGCGGTGGAAGCGGGGGTGGTCGGCCTTGTCGAGGCCCAGCATGTCGGCGATGACGTTGACCGGGAAACGGGTCGCGTAGTCGTCGACCAGGTCGGCCGAGCCCTTGTGGCGGAAGGCGTCGATCAGTTCACGGGAGTTGCGCTCGATGACCGGCAGGAACTTCTGCTCCAGGTCGCTGCCGCGGAAGGCCGGCGCGACCAGGGCGCGGCGGACGGCGTGCTCGCGCCCGCTGAGCTGGAGGATCGTCCTGCCGTGCACCGGCTCGAGCTGCCAGGCGTAGTTGTCGGTGGTGAACTCGCCGGCCTTGTCCTTGAAGACGCGCTCGACGTCCTCGTAGCGCGAGACGATGTAACTCTTGGTCGCCTCGTGCCAGATGAGGGGCGCGGTCTCCCGCATCACGCGGTAGGCAGGATAGGGGTCGGCGGCGAACTCGGGCGAGAGGATGTCGGGCACCTGCTGGGCGGTGGACATGGGGCTCCCTGCGATCGTGATTCATGTACTGCACAAGGTTATTGATCATCTGTCAGCCGCGACAGACCGCCTGATGACCAGATTCGCTTGAACGATGAACAGGCCGAAAATCGCCCCTGCGGCGCCCTCGCGGCGGCCTCCCGCCACGGCGCCCCCGCACACGAGAGCCCTGCCGTCCGAAAAGGACCGGCAGGGCTCTCCTTACCGTACGAGTGTCAGACGCACCGCTCCGAGGAGGCCAGCCCGACGAACCCCGCCCACGCGTCACGCGAGACCGTGAGGACGGGCCCGGAGGCGGCCTTGGAGTCGCGGATGTGCACACCTGCTGTACCGTTCGCGACCTCTACGCATTCGCCGCCCTCGGTACCGCTGTAGCTGCTCTTGAACCAGGCGAGGCCGGAGGCGACGGTCGAGGACTCAGCGCTCTTCATGGCGATCCCAGCAACCTTTCGATGAACTCCGTTGACTCTCGCGGACTGAGAGCCTGTGATCGGATGATCCCATAGAGCGCCGCGGCCAGAACCCCTTGTTCCGGGTCGGTCTCCAAGGATCCGATGCCTCGCGCCTCGGCATACACGAACTTCTTGCCGTCCTTGCGCGTGACGACCGTGAACGGACCGTTCACGCCCGCGTTGTCCTCGCGGTCGAGCGGCATGACCTGGATCTCGACGTTGCGCTTCTGTCCGATCAGCAGCAGGTGCTCCAGTTGTCCCCGCAACGCGGCCATACCTCCGTAGGGGCGTCGTAGAAGCGACTCGTCGAGCACGAAGCTGAGGAAGGGTGCCGGCCGGCGGTCGAAGATGTCCTGTCGGGCCAATCGTGCCGCCACGCGCTGTTCTGTGGTCTCTTCGTCCAGAGGAGGACGCCTCATACCGAGCAGTCCTCTCATGTACTCCTCGGTCTGGAGCAGTCCGTTGAGGACGGGCATGCTGTAGGAGACGAGTTCAACGGCCTCCTTCTCCAGCGTCGCCATCCCCTGGAAGAACACCGGGTACTGAGCCCGCTCCACCTCCTCCTTCCACACGCACAGCAGCCCGTCCGCACCCAGCACCTCGTCCGCCCGTTCGATGGTCCGGGGTGACGGAATCCTCCGCCCCTGTTCGAACGACGCGACCGTGGCCGCCGAGTACCCGATCCGGCTCCCGAACTCCGCCCGGTCCAGCCCTCCCCGCAGCTGCAGCGTCTTCAGGGTCTGCCCGAACGCGGCAACCACGCCCTTCCCCGCCCCGTCCTCGGGCCGACGCGCGCCGCCCTCGCCGTCGTCGATCTCCCATCCGTCCCCGACACTCACGACCGTTCCGCCGTCCTCGCCGCCCGCCAGGGCGTCCGCGCCCGTACGCTTCGACATCGACCACCGCCTCCTCGGGCTCAACGCGCCCGCCGGGGACGCCGTCACGCCGCACGCCTCGTACGCTCACCGACACGTCGCGTACAGCGGCCCGCGTCAGTGCGTCACCCCTGGTCACGCTGGGCGACCGGCGTGACCGTGGACGGCATGACGAACAACCCCGCCGGTCCCACCGGCCCCGGCCGACTCGCCACCCCCGCCGCTCACTTGGGCACCGCATCACCGGGCCTCATTCCGGTGTCCCGCACCTTCGCGATGCGCTTCACCTCCACCCCGCGCGGAGCCCGTCTCGCCCGCCACCTCACCGCCGTCCGCCTGGACGCCTGGGGCCTTCCGTACGGCACCGACGACCACGACGCGATCGTGCTGATCGTCGCCGAGCTGACGGCGAACGCCGTGCTGCACGGCAACGTCCCGGGCCGGGACTTCCACCTCCGTCTCGCGCTCCTGCCCATCGGGCCCCGTTCCGTCGCCGTTCGCGTCGAGGTCACCGACTCCCGGGGGGAGCAGGTCCCGCCGCGGCCATGCGTATCCCGGCCGGAGGTCCCCGCCGTCGACGAAATCGGCCGGGGCCTCCTCCTGGTCGCCGCGCTCGCCGCCCGCTGGGACTGGCACCCACGGCCGGACGGCCCGGGCAAGACGGTCTGGGCGGAGTACGAGACCGCGACCCAATCAGATGTACATCTGCTGCATTCGTGGCATGAGTGAACCGGTGATCGAATCCATGGCCGAGGTCCGAGGCCACCTCGCCGACGTCATCGACCGTGCCCGGCGGGAGGAGACCCCGACGATCATCACCCGGCGCGGAAAGCAGGAGGCCGTCGTGATCGACATCGAGGAGTACCAGCGGCTGCGCCGGCTCGCCGAGGACGCCGAGGAATCCTGGCTCAACCGGCTGGCCGACGCAGCCGAGTCCGAAGGCATGGAGGGGGCGGTCTCGCTCGAGGAGATGGCCGCCATGCTCCGCACCGACCGGGACTGACCGCATGGGATACGTCACGCGCTTCACGCCGCATGCGCAGCGGGACATGCTCAAGATCCCGCGCCCGGACGCCCTGCGGATCCTGTATCGGCTCACCGAGTTGCAGAAGGCGATGGACGCCGGCGACACAGCGGCCTTCGACATCAGGGCCATACAGGGCCACAGCGCCCGGTGGCGGCTCAGGGTCGGTGACTACCGCGTCGTGTACACCGTGGAGGACGGTCGGCTGATCGTGTGGGTCCTGGTTCTCGACAATCGCCGGGACGTCCACCGTCAGGTTCCCTGACGTGCCGTCCCGCGAACTAGGTACCTGACGACGACGTTCGCGCCCGCCGAGCCCGCCCCCGGGTCCGCCGCGGCCTCAGGTCCGACGTCACCCGCCCGGGAGTCGTACGAGGAAAATGCGGCGACGTGCCCCCGGGTCCCGCGGTAGGTTCCCGCTGTTCGAAGGGGGAGCCCGTGACCAAGCTGAACCAGATCATCGCGGTCGAGAAGGGTGTCAAGAGCAAGTCGCTCCAGGACATCAACGCCGCGCACGCCAAGGTGCAGAAGCCGGCGCTGCTGGCCGGCATCTCGCGCACGTACCAGCCGAAGGACGAGGAGGGCGAGCAGCTGCCGCCCGAGTCCACACGGGTGCAGGCGCAGGCCGAGGACGTGCTGCGCGAGGTGTCCGCCTCGCTGACGCGGCTGTTCGACGTCACCGCGACGAAGGACTGGGCCAACTGCCTGGCCCGCGCGGACGTCACGGTCGACGGGCGGACGCTGGTCGCCGACGTCCCCGTCAGCTACCTGCTCTTCCTCGAGAAGCAGCTCGCCGAACTGCACGGCTTCGTCAAGAAGCTGCCGACGCTCGACGCCGCGGAGTCCTGGTCCCTCGACCCGTCCACGGACTGGTGGAAGACGGACCCGGTGCGCACGATCCGCACCAAGAAGGTGCCGCGCAACCACGTCAAGGCGGAGGCCACGGAGAAGCACCCGGCGCAGGTTGAGGTGTACTACGAGGACGTGCCGATCGGTTACTGGACCACCGTGAAGTTCTCCGGCGCCCTTCCGGCGCGGCGGGTGAACGAGCTGCTGGAGCGGGTGGAGAAGCTCCAGCAGGCCGTGAAGTTCGCCCGAGAGGAGGCCAACGGCACCGAGGTCACCGACCAGCGGGTCGGCGACGCGGTGTTCGGCTACCTGTTCGGCTGACGCGCGGCGCGGCCACAGGTGGCCACCACGATCGCCCCCGCGTGCGAGCGCGGGGGTGCGCCACGGGCGCGGGACGGGTGAGGACCGGTCCGTGCCAGGAGCGCAAGCTGACACTGAAGTTCAGCCTGAAGAGCGGTCCGTCGCAGAGACGGCCGCGGTCAATCTCAGACTCTCGCTCCAGTCTCAGCATCGCCGCCGATCGCCGGACCGAACGGGGACGGACGAACGCCGTCGGATGCGAGTTCGACTCTCGCCTGCGCCTCTCTTCACGGCGCGGTAGTTCAAAGGAAGAACACGACGGCCTGACGACTGATCCGTCCTCCTGAGCCGCCGGCGTGCGCAATTGGGTGGCATCCCCAGGGGCCCGGGAGCTGGATACGACTCCCGGGCTCCGCCACGTCCGAGGAGCACCTAACTGTCGAACGAGGGTTCCCGGTAAGTTCGCGTGTGCGTAGGGGTGTTGGCGATGTGCGCGTGACGGGGGTCGCGGGATGGCGGGTTCAGCGGCCGAGTGATTGGCATGTTCTCGACCTGGACAAGGACTCGACGCCCTGGGACCCGGAGCGGGTGCGGCAGCTTGCGAGGTTTCTGCACGCGGACAAGCTGACTGACGTGTGGGGCGGGGCGACGACCTCCGAGAGGGTCAGTTCACGCTCTGCGCGCAGCCGACGGGCCGTGGCGGCCGGTCGCCGCGGCGCAAACCGCCGTTGCGCTGAGGGGGCTTGAGCGAGCGCCGGACGGTGGGGTCGAGTACATCCTCCAACGGCAGCGGCAAGCGGCAGGGGCCGCGTAAGACGTGCGGCAGCCGTTCCACCCGCCGGTGTGCACCCGCGGTCCCGCGCGGGCCCACCCCCAGCCGGCGGTGTGGAACGGCTGCCGCCTCCCCCCTGGATGTGGCTCGACGGAAGGCCGCTGCCTCAACTGTGAAGCTTTGGTGCAGAGAAGTTGAGCATAGATTCTCCACCGGCCGCAATGGTGCGGATGTGTTAATTCCGGTTGTGTGGATCACCCGGCCCCGCGGCGCGGATCGCCTCAGCCCCGCCCCACGTACGGCATCCCCGTCGCCAGCACCGTCGCGAACTGCACGTTCGCCTCCAGCGGCAGCTCCGCCATGTGCCGCACCGTGCGCGCCACGTCCGCGACGTCCATCACCGGCTCCGGCGCGATCTCCCCGTTCGCCTGCAGCACCCCCTTCTGCATGCGCTCCGTCATCTCCGTCGCCGCGTTGCCGATGTCGATCTGGCCCACCGCGATCCGGTACGGACGCCCGTCCAGCGCCAGCGACTTGGTCAGGCCGGTCAGCGCGTGCTTCGTGGCCGTGTAGGCGACCGACCGCGGGCGCGGCACGTGCGCCGACACCGAGCCGTTGTTGATGATCCGGCCGCCCTGCGGGGTCTGCCCCTTCATCTGCCGGTACGCCGCCTGCGCGCACAGGAACGCCCCGTTGAGGTTGGTGTCCACCACGTGCCGCCACACCTCGTACGGCAGTTCCTCCACCGGCACCCCGCCCGGGCCCGACGTACCCGCGTTGTTGAACAGCAGGTCCACCCGCCCGAAGCGCCCGACGGCCGCCGCGAACAGCGCCTCCACGTCCGCCGGTTGTGACACGTCCGTCGGCGCGATCAAGGTCTCCCCGCCGGCCGCCTCCGCCGTCTCCTCCAGCGTCTGGGCGCTGCGGCCCGCCAGCACCACCGACCAGCCCCCGCGCAGCAGTTCACGGGTCACCGCGCGTCCGATGCCGGAGCCCGCCCCGGTGACCACCGCGACCCCGGCCCGCCCGTCCCGTCCGTCCGTTTCCTTGGCGTTCATGGGCCCGCAGCGTACGGGAGGGCTCGCCATGCGGACCTCATACGACCGTCACCCGGATGCCGTGTACGCGTCAACGCGATGTCGTCCCCGGCCACTGCAATTCCTCCCGGACCCACAGGCTCGCCAGGGGAGGACCCATGACGCAGGACCTCACAACACGCCACCCCCGCCCGTCCCACCACCCCGAACTCCGCGCCGCCGCCCGCCACATCGGCCGCCGCCGCTTCCTGACCGCCACCGGCGCCGCCGCCGCGCTCGCCTTCGCCGTCGGCCTGCCCGGCGCCGGCACCGCGGCCGCCGCCGAACTGGACACCGCCCGGCTCCCCGCCGACCCCTTCACCCTCGGCGTCGCCTCCGGCGACCCGCACCCCGACTCGGTGCTGCTGTGGACCCGGCTCGCGCCCGTCCCGTACCAGGCCGACGGCGGGCTGCCCGCCCGCCGCGTCACCGTCGAGTGGGAGGTCGCCCTCGACGCCCGCTTCCGCAGCGTCGTCAGACGCGGGAAGGCCGCCGCCCACCCGGAGTTCCACCACACCGTGCACGTCGAGGTGGGCGGGCTCGCCCCCGGCCGCGTCCACCACTACCGCTTCCGCGCCGGCCGCTTCGTCAGCCCCGCCGGCCGCACCCGCACCGCCCCCGCCGCCCGCAGCCGTGCCGCCGACCTCACCTTCGGCGTCGTCTCCTGCCAGCGCTACGACCAGGGCTACTACACCGCGTACCGGCACCTCGCCGACGAGGACCTCGACGTCGTCCTCCACCTCGGCGACTACCTCTACGAGTACGCCGTCAACGACGCCGCCGGCGCCCGCGCCTACCCCGCGGGCACCCTGCCGTCGGGGCTGTTCAACCACGAGACCGTCACGCTGGAGGACTACCGGCTGCGGTACGCCCTCTACAAGTCCGACCCCGACCTCAGGGCCGCGCACGCCGCGCACCCCTTCGTCGTCACCTGGGACGACCACGAGACCGAGAACAACTACGCCGACGACACCCCCGAGAACAGCGTCCCGCCGGAGGAGTTCCTGCTGCGCCGGGCCGCCGCCTACCGCGCCTACTGGGAGAACATGCCGCTGCGCCGGCCCCAGCTCCCCGAGGGCCCCGACCTGAAGCTGTACCGCCGGCTGCACTGGGGCCGGCTCGCCCAGTTCGACGTGCTCGACACCCGCCAGTACCGCTCCGACCAGGCCTACGGCGACGGCTGGCAGTACCCGGGACCGGACTCCGAGGACCCCTCGCGCACCCTCACCGGCGCCGCCCAGGAGCGCTGGCTGCTCGACGGCTGGCGCCGCTCCGACGCCGTGTGGAACGTCGTGCCGCAGCAGGTCACCTTCTCCCAGCGGCTCGACACCCCCACCCCGCCCGCCAAGGTCTCCATGGACTCCTGGGACGGCTACCCGGCCTCCCGCGAGCGCGTCCTGGCCGGCGCGCGGGCCGCCGGCGTCGAGAACCTGATGGTCCTCACCGGCGACGTGCACGTCCACCACGGCTTCGACATCAAGCGGGACTTCGCCGACCCCGGCTCGAAAACCGTCGGCACCGAGATTGTCACCACGTCCGTCACCAGCGGCGGCAACGGCTCGGAGAAGCCGGCCAACTACGACAACCTCACCTCCGCCAACCCGCACCTGCGGTTCTACAGCGGCCTGCGCGGCTACACCACCGTCACCCTCGGCCGGGAGCGGGCGCGCGCCGACTTCAAGACGGTCTCCCACGTCACCACGCAGGGCGCGCCGCTCACCACCGCCGCCTCCTTCGTCACCGAGGCGGGGGACCCGGGGCTCAAGCCGGCGTGACCGCCGGGCCGCCCGCCTCCTCACCCGGGTAGCGGACGCCGACGCGGTCCCGGATCGCGTCGAGCGTCCGCATCACGGCGAGGGTGCCGTCCAGCGGGACCACCGGCGACTCCGTCTCCCCGGCCCGCAGCGCCCGCATCACCTCCGCCGCCTCGTGCCTGAGGCTCGCCCGCGGGCCATGGGCCGGGTCGGCGGCGAACTCCTCGGCGTCCCGCCCGTCCCGGTGCAGCACGAACCGCTCCGGGAAGAAGAAGCCGTCCGGGATGTCGATCCGGCCCTCCGACCCGGTGACCGAAGCGGAGGTGGCCGTGCCGCCCACGATGGAGCAGTGCACCGAGGCGAGGGCGCCGTTCTCCCAGGAGAGCAGCGCCCCCGTCTGCAGGTCCACGCCCTCCTCGGACAGCGTCGCGCGCGCCACGACGTCCGACGGCTCGCCGAGCAGCAGGTGCGCGAACGACACCGGGTACACCCCGAGGTCCAGCAGCGCGCCGCCGCCGAGCGCGGGGTCGCGCAGCCGGTGCGTGGCCGGGAACGGGCCCGAGAGCCCGAAGTCCGCCTGGACGTGCCGTACTTCGCCGATCGCGCCGTCGGCGACCAGCGCCTTGAGGCGGCGCACCATGGGGTGGCAGTACATCCACATGGCCTCCATCAGGAAGCGCCCGCCGTCCCGCGCCAGCGTGACCAGTTCGGCCGCCTCGCGCACGTTCAGCGTGAACGGCTTCTCGCACAGCACGTGCTGCCCGGCCTCCAGCATCATCCCGGCGGCCGCGCGGTGCGCCGAGTGCGGGGTCGCGACGTACACGACGTCGAGGCCGTCGTCCGCCGCGAGCGCCTCCCAGTCGCCGTAGGCGCGCGGTATGCCGAACCGGTCGGCGAAGGTCTTGGCCGACTCCACCGAGCGGGACGCCACGGCGACGACCTCGGCGTCGGGCATGTCCACCAGGTCCGCCGTGAACGTCGCGGCCATGCCGCCGGTCGCCAGGATCCCCCAGCGCACCTTCTGCTCTGTCATCCGTCCCACCCTGATCGTTCGTTCGCCGTATGGTCGGCGAGGGTCGATGGAAGCGCTCCCATGACATCGCCGTCGACGCCGAGCACTCCGTACGAGCTGAGAGCATAGGGAGCCGATGGCATGAAAAGGGAGGGGCACATGCCCGAGGGTGGGGCGTCCATATCGAAGCCGCCGGCCGGACCGGCCGGCACGGGGGCACCGGAGGGGACCCCGGACACGGGACGCGGCGGGCAGCCGCGGACGACACCGGACCGTACGGCACAAGGGGGGCGGGGCCCGGACGTCCGAGGCGCGACCCCTCGAGCCGCGGTCCCCGGCCGGCGGACGAGTCTGCTGGTCACGCTGCTCCTCGGCGGGCTGACCGCGACGCCGCCGCTGGCGATGGACATGTACCTCCCGGCGCTCCCCGAGGTCACCCGGTCCCTGCACGCGCCCGCCGCGACCGTCCAGCTCACCCTCACCGCCTGCCTGGCCGGCATGGCGTTCGGGCAGCTGCTCGTCGGCCCGATGAGCGACCGCTGGGGCCGCCGCCGGCCGCTCCTGGCCGGCCTCGCGGTGTACGTCGTCGCCACCGTGCTGTGCGCGGTCGCCCCCACCGTGGAGCTCCTCGTCGCCTTCCGGCTGGCCCAGGGCCTCGCGGGCGCGGCCGCCATCGTCATCGCCCGCGCGGTCGCCCGCGACCTGTACGACGGCGTGGCCATGGCCCGCTTCTTCTCCACCCTCATGCTGATCTCCGGGCTCGCGCCGATCCTCGCACCGGTCGTCGGCGGGCAGATCCTGCGGGTGACGGACTGGCGGGGCGTGTTCGTCGTCCTGGCCGTCATCGGGGTGCTGCTGGCCGCCGTGGTGTGGGTGAAGCTGCCGGAGACGCTGGCGCCGGCCGACCGGCACGACGGGGGAGTGGGCGAGACCCTCGGCTCGATGCGCCGGCTGCTCGCCGACCGGGCCTTCACCGGCTACACCCTCGCCGGCGGCTTCGCCTTCGCCTCCCTCTTCGCCTATGTGTCGGCGTCCCCGTTCGTCATCCAGGAGATCTACGGCGCCTCCCCGCAGACGTTCAGCCTCCTGTTCGGGCTCAACTCCGTCGGGCTGATGGTGGCGGGGCAGGTCAACGGCAAGATCCTGGTCGGACGGGTCCGGCTGGACCGCGTGCTCGGCGCGGGACTGGCCGTCGTGCTCGTCGCGGCGGCGACGCTGCTGCTGCTGTCGGTGGGCGTGTTCGGCGAGACGGGGCTGCTGCCGGTGGCCGTCGCGCTGTTCGTGCTGATGTCCGCGATGGGCATCACCCTGCCCAACACCCAGACGCTCGCCCTGCTGCGCACCAAGCACTCCGCGGGCTCCGCGTCCGCCCTGCTCGGCACCACGTCCTTCCTCGTGGCCGCCGTCGTCACCCCGCTGGTCGGCATCGCCGGCGAGGACACCGCCGTCCCGATGGCCGTCGTCCAGCTGGCCTCCGCCCTGGTGGCGACGGCCTGCTTCCTGGGAATGTGCCGCCCGTGGAAGAGCGGGACGAGCACGAAGGGCGGGGGCGTCTGAGCACCCCGCGACTGCGCCGGGGCACGCCGGAACGCGCCGGGCTGGACGCCGGTGAACTGCGGCGCCTGGCCGAGGAGGTCCGCGCCCGCACCGAGGGGCCACGGCCCTGGGCGGCGGGCGCGGTGGTGGTCGTCGGGCGCGGTCCGGTGATCGCCGTCGAGGAGGCGGCGGGCTGGGCGGTGCGGTACGCGGGCTGGGACGAGCAGGAGGACGCGCCCGTCGAACTGCCGCCGGAGCAGCGGGTGCCGATGACCGTGGACACCCCGTTCGACCTGGCCTCCGTCACCAAGCTGTTCACGGCGGTGGCCGCCGTGCAGCAGATCGAGCGGGGCACGCTGGGCCTGGACGCGCGCGTCGGCACGTACCTGCCGGACTTCACGGCGGTTGTACGGCACGGCATCACCGTGCGCCACCTGCTCACCCACACCTCCGGGCTGCGCCCCGAACTGCCCCTGTACGACTGCGCCGACGACGCGGAACGCCTGGCGATGCTGCGTGCGGAACGCCCGGTCGCCGCGCCCGGCACGTACCGCTACTCCGACCTCAACATGCTGCTGCTCCAGCACGTCCTGGAACGGCTCACCGGCCGCCGCCTCGACGTCCTGGTGCGCGACGGCATCACCCGGCCGCTCGGCATGGACGCGACCGGGTTCGGGCCGTGCCCGACGGCGGCGGCCACCGAGGACCAGCGGCGGCCGTGGGCCAAGGCGGACCGGGGCATGCTGCGGGGCGAGGTGCACGACGAGAACGCCTGGGCGCTGGGCGGGATCGCCGGCCACGCCGGCCTCTTCTCCACGGCGGGCGACCTGGCGGTCTTCTGCCGCACCCTGCTGGCGGGCGGCTCCTACGGCCCGGCCCGCGTCCTCGGCCCGGACCACGTCGACCTGATGCTCCGCCCCCCGGGCCTGGGCTTCGCCGTCGACCAGCCCTACTTCATGGGCGCCTTGGCGGGCCATGGCGCGGCAGGCCATACCGGCTTCACCGGCACGTCCGTGGTCCTCGACAGAGCCACGGACACCTTCACCGTCCTCCTCGCCAACACGGTCCACCCCCACCGCCCCACCCCACCGGACAGCACTCCACGCGCGGAGGCGGCCACGCGGGTGGCGCGGGCGGTGCGGGGGAGATGAAACGCTCGCCATTGAGACAGCCCGCTCGGGCCAACGGCTGGGCGCCACCGCCGCGGACTGCTTGAATGCCGCGGTGATCACAAGCGTGTGCGCCGTCGCGGCCGGCGCGCTGACGGCATGGCTGCTGCGCCGGACGGTAGGGCGCCGCGACGAGCGGGCCGCACGGGGCGAGACGATCAAGGTGCCGTGCATGCTGCGGTACCCCGCCCGGGAGGGGCGGTGGCTGCGGGGGCGGATGGCGGTGGGACCGTCCACGGTCGCCTGGAAGCCGCGCACGCGGGCCGGCGCGAAGCCGCCCGCGCCGACCGCGTTGCGGGAGGCCGGCACGCGTGGGCCCTCGTGGCGCGACGGGCTGAGGGTGAACCACCGGTGCACGATCGTCGTGTGCGACTCCTCCGTGGGCGCCGTCGAGATCGCCGTGATGCCGCACGACCTGGGACACCTGCTCCTCGCCCTGGAACGGACCACGGCGGAATGAGGACGCCCGGCGCCCGCGTGGGGGCGGGGCGCCGGGGCGGAGCCGGGCGTTCCGCCCTCGCCGGTCCTCGTAGAATCTCCGGGTGAACGCCCCCGCCCCCCTCCCCGCCGCCGACTCCCTGCGTGCCGCCCTCGACGGGCTGCTGGACGGGGTGCCCTCGCGGCAGGCCGCCTCGGCTGTCGAGCGGCTGATCGCGCACTACCGGGGCGCCACCCCCACCGACACCCCCATCCTGCGCGACCGCGCCGACGTGGCCGCGTATGCCGCGTACCGGATGCCCGCCACCTTCGAGGCGGTGCACTCCGCGCTGCGGGCCTTCGCCGAGGCCGTGCCCGGGTGGGCGCCCGGGAGTCATCTCGACGTGGGCGGCGGGACCGGCGCGGCGGCGTGGGCCGTGAGCGCGACCTGGGACGGGGAGCGTCCGGTGACCGTGCTGGACTGGGCCGCGCCCGCGCTCGACCTCGGCCGGGAGCTGGCCGCCGGTCACCCCGCTCTGCGCGGCGCCCGCTGGGAGCGCGCCCGGATCGGGTCCGCGCTCACCCTGGAGCCGGCCGGCCTCGTCACCGTCTCGTACGTGCTCAACGAGCTCACCGCCCCCGACCGCGCCGCCCTCGTCGACGCGGCCGCCGGGGCCGCGCAGGCCGTGGTGATCGTGGAGCCCGGAACCCCCGACGGCTACGCCCGCATGATCGAGGCCCGTGACCGGCTGATCGCCGCCGGCTTCCACGTGGCCGCGCCCTGCCCGCACAGCGCGGCCTGCCCGATCGTGCCCGGCACCGACTGGTGCCACTTCTCCGCGCGGGTCAGCCGCTCCTCGCTGCACCGCCAGATCAAGGGCGGCACCCTCCCCTACGAGGACGAGAAGTTCAGCTACGTCGCCGCGACCCGGCTGCCGGTCGCCCCGGCACCCGCCCGCGTCGTCCGCAAGCCCCAGATCCGCAAGGGCCAGGTCCTCCTCGACCTCTGCGAGAAGGACCCCGCCCTGGACCGCACCACGGTCACCAAGCGCCACGGCGCCCTCTACCGCGCCGCCCGCGACACGGACTGGGGCGACCCCTGGCCGCCGCCGTCCGCGCAGGACTGACCGCCTGAGCATCAGCCCGCGTCCGGCGAGACGCACCGTCTTGTCAGCCTGGTACATTCGGGCCATGGCCCAGAACCAGTCGTCCGCCCCCGACACCTCGCGCCGCAGCGCGCGGTCCCGTCGCGCCATCTACGACGCCGCCCTCGCCCTCGTCGCCGAGGTGGGGTATCCGAAGACGACCATCGAGGGGATCGCCTCCCGCGCCGGCGTAGGCAAGCAGACGATCTACCGCTGGTGGCCGTCGAAGGCGGACGTGCTGCTCGAGGCGTTCCTGGACCTGAGCAACCAGGCCGCCGAGGCCGCCGGACAGGTGCCGTACAGCATCCCGGACACCGGGGACCTCGCCGCCGACCTCAAGTACGTCCTGCGCGCCACGGTCGACGAGCTGAGCGACCCCGCCTTCGAGGCGCCCTCCCGCGCCCTGGCCGCCGAGGGCCTCGTCAACGAGGAGCTCGGCCGCCGCTTCGTCGCCCAGCTCCTCGAGCCGCAGCTCCAGCTCTACGTCGACCGGCTGCGCGCCGCGCAGGAGGCCGGCGAGGTCCGCCCCGGCATCGACCCGCGCATCGCCCTGGAACTCTTCGTCTCCCCGCTCGCCCAGCGCTGGCTGCAGCACACCGGCCCGATCACCTACGAGTACACCGACACCCTCGTCGACTACGCCCTGCACGGCCTCGCCCCCCGCTGAGACCCGCCCTCACCGCCCCGTCACCGAGCTGACCGGCCCCGGCACCCGCGTCCGGTACCGCGCCAGCCGCCCCGGCGCGTCGGTGAGGACGCCGTCGCAGCCGAGCGCCAGGGCGCGGTCGCGCTGGGCCGGGGTGACGACGGTGTGCGCCCACACCCGCGGGATCCCCGACCGCACCGCCCGCTTCACATCCGCGTCCCGCGCGCGGATGTCGACGTCCAGCAGGTCGACGAAGGAACGCCACCGCTCAGGCCGGTCGGTCCGCATCTGCTCGTCCGAGCGCCACAGCTGGGTCAGCAGCCCCAGCCGGTGCACCCGCTCCGCCACCCAGGGGTCGTTGGTGTTGACGAACACCGACCGGGCCAGCCCCCGCGCCCGGATCATCCCCGCCACCCGCTCCAGACCGGCCGGGTCCTTCAGCTCCAGCATCAGCAGGATCCGCCCGCCCAGCCGGTCCAGCACCTCCCCGACCGTCGGCGGCCGCTCCGACCGCCAGCTCCCCGGCAGCCGGTCCCGCGGACGCAGCCGCACCCCCTTCCACTCCTCCGCGTCCAGCTTCCGCACGAGCCCGCCCAGGAAGGTCGTACGGTTCAGGGTCGCGTCGTGGAAGACCACCGGAGTGCCGTCCCGCAGCACCCGGGTGTCGAAGTCCAGCACCTGCGCCGTACCGCGCCGGTACGCCGCCATCAGCCCCGACATGCTGTTCTCCGGCACCTCGCGCGCCCCGCCGCGGTGCGCCACGTACGTCACCCGGGGCAGCGAGTCCACCGTCAGCGGCCCGTCGCCCCACTCCAGCGGGTGCGAGCCGCCGTGCCCGGTGAGCGTCAGCGCGGCCAGGGACACCACGGACACCAGGGCGGCCGGCGCCGACGACGCGATCCACGTGACCATGGCGCCACGGTAGGCGGGCCCACCAGGGCGAACCGTGCACCGACACCCGGTCCGCAGCCGCCCGGAGGATGTCCTCTTCGCCCCACCGGTCAGCTTGCGCCCGGTGCCGTCACCCTCGTCCCACCTGCGGTGATTACGTGCTCCGGGCCCCCGATGCGCACGATCGTGGGACCATAGGGCATGCTGGAGCGCACGATGGCGAGGCGAGGGGATAGATGAGCGCGGACTTCGGCGGCCGGAGCGGCCGGCAGGGCAAACTCTCCCAGTGGCTGCGCGGACGCCGCCCGAAGCAGGCCGCCGGTGACGACGGCCGTGAGGCCCTGCTGCTCGCCGCCGCCGAAGCGGGACTGCCGCTCGCGCCCGCCGCGCACCCCGCCGGCTACCGCTGTTCCTGCGACCGCGTCGGCTGTCCCACCCCCGCCCGGCACCCGGTCTCCTTCGCCTGGCAGACCCAGTCGACCACCGACCGCGCGCAGATCGAGCGCTGGGCCCGCCACCAGCCGCAGGCCAACTTCATCACCGCCACCGGCATGGTGCACGACGTCCTCGACGTCCCCCTCGACGCGGGCCGCGAGGCCCTGGAGCGCCTGCGGAGCGACGGGGTCGAGGTCGGCCCGGTCGCCGAGAGCGACGACGGCCGCATGCTGTTCTTCACCCTCACCCGGGGCACCCCCGAGGACGAGGACGAGTGGTGGCCCTGCGAGCTGGACTGCCATCCGGAGACCATGGACGAGCACCCGGGCCTGCGCTGGCACTGCCGGGGCTCCTACGTCCTCGTCCCCCCGGCCCGCCTCCCCGGCGACGACGACCCGTCGGTCCGCTGGGTACGCGGCCCCGAGCACGCGCTGCCCGACCCGCTGAGCCTGCTGGAGTACCTCACGGACGCCTGCGCCCGGTACGCGGACGGCCGCCCCGACCCCACCGGCGCCGCCTGGCCCCTCCGCCACTGACCGACGCGGACCGCGGCTCCTACTCGCCCTTCGCGGACGTCAGCCCCTGGATCCGCCCCAGCACGTCCACCGGACCGTCCGCCGGGTCCAGCGCCACCTCGTTCGACACGAACTGCATCGTCAGCGACTGACCTATCTCCCCGCTGGTCAGCGCCAGCACGTCCTCGTTCGGCGTCGGCACCGACGCACCGGCCGCCGCCGTCTGCTTCTCGAAGTGCCGCGTCGTGAAGAACACCAGCGCCCCGCCGTCCGCCGTGCGCAGCGCCAGCGGCGCGTAGTCGCCGTTCACCAGCGGCTCGTCGATGTACTGCGTCGCCAGCCCCGGCCGCACCGACTTCTGCTTCCGGGTGTCCCGCCACCCGCTGGTGTGCGGGCCCTCCGCGAAACCGTCCCCGCCGTCCTTCAGGTACGCGGTGTACTTCTGGCTCAACTCGCCCGGCGCGACCGCGACATCGGCGGAGTTCGCGGGCACGGCCTCCGCCCAGCCGTCCTTGTCCTTCTTGAACTCCGGTACGTCGTCCGGGGAGACCAGCGTCAGGTACGCCACCTCCCACGGGTCGTCCAGCGCGTCGCGGGTGAACACCAGCAGCCAGCGGACGTCACCGCCCTTGTTGGCGGCCGTTTCGGCGAGGAACCAGCGCGGCCAGCCCGCCTTGGCGGGGATGGTGAACTTCGCGTCCGTCAGCTCCAGCGGCGCGTGGCTCGGGTTGCCGTCCGGGTGGTTGACCTTGCCCGCCTTGAGCCGCGCCCCGTCGATGTCGGCGAGCGCGCCGGTGGTGCGGTCGGCGTCCAGGGAGGAGTCGTACGCCTTGTCGGCGGCGTTGTACGCGGCCGTGAACTCCTTCAGCGCCTCGGCGGCTTCGGCGCGGGTGGCCGCCGGGAGCACCTCGCGCTCGCCGTGCACCACCACGCAGCCGCTGGCCGTCAGCGACAGCGCGGTCACGGAGGCCGCGACCAGCGCGGTACGGCGAGGCCCGCGGGTCACGCGGAGTCCGTGGAGCCTACGAAGACCGAGATCCCTGCTCATCCGGTTGCTTCACCTTCCCCTTCCCGGAGGCGAACCCTACCGGGGCGAGGAACAGCGCGAGCGTCGGGACCAGGTACAGCAGCCACACCGTGACCTGGAGAAGGGTCGGATCGGGCTGGAAGTTGAACACGCCCTTCAGCAGCGTGCCGTACCAGCTGTCCGGCGGGATCGTCCCGCTGACGTCGAAGGCCCTGTCCGTCAGCCCCGGCAGCCAGTCGGCCTCCTGCAGATCGTGGAAGCCGTACGCCAGCACGCCCGCCGCGACCACGACCAGCATCCCGCCGGTCCAGGTGAAGAACCTCGCCAGGTTGATCCGCAGCGCGCCCCGGTAGAACAGCCAGCCCATCAGCACCGCGGTGGCCAGGCCGAGCAGCGCCCCGGTCACCGGGTCCGAGGAGCCCTCCCCGGCCGCGCGCACCGACGTCCACACGAACAGCGCGGTCTCCAGGCCCTCCCGGCCGACCGCCAGGAACGCCGTGGCGACCAGCGCGGCGGTGCCGATCTCCAGGGCGGCGTCCAGCTTGCCGTGCAGCTCGGCCTTGAGATGCCGGGCGGTGCGGCGCATCCAGAACACCATCCACGTCACCAGGCCGACCGCCAGGATCGACAGGGTGCCGCCGAGCGCCTCCTGTGCCTCGAACGTCAGCTCCTGGGAGCCGAATTCGAGGGCGCAGCCGAAGCCCAGGGCGAGCGCCACCGCGATGGCGATGCCGGTCCACACCGGCTTCAGCGCGTCCCTGCGGCCGGTCTTCACCAGGTAGGCGACGAGGATGCAGACGACGAGGCTGGCCTCCAGGCCCTCGCGCAGGCCGATCAGATAGTTCGCGAACACGGTTCTACGCCTTTCCCTCGAACAGCGTCCGGCCCCACCAGTCGTCCTCGTCGCGGACGCCGGGCGGGATGGCGAAGACCGCCGAACCCACGTGCTGGATGTACTCGTTGAGCGCGTCCGTGGCGAGGTTGCGCTGGATGGGGATGAAGCCCCGGCGCACGTCCCGCTGGTACGCGAGGAAGAACAGGCCCGCGTCCAGGCGGCCCAGGCCGTCGGTGCCGTCGGTGAAGGAGTAGCCGCGGCGCAGGATCGTCGCGCCGCCGTTGGAGTCGGGGTGCGCGAGCCGGACGTGCGCGTCGGGCTTCATCGCCTTCAGGAACGGCTCGTCGCGCTCCTTGGCCTTGCCGACCGGGGCGCCCTCGCCCTTGTCGCGGCCGAAGACGTCCTCCTGCTCCTGCAGCGAGGTGCGGTCCCAGGTCTCGATGTGCATGCGGATGCGGCGGGCCACCAGGTAGGAACCGCCGGCCATCCAGTCGGGGCCGTCCTTCTCGCCGACCCAGACGAACTTCTCCAGCCGGTCCGTCTCGGTGCCCGCGATGTTGCGGGTGCCGTCCTTGAACCCCAAGAGGTTGCGCGGAGTCTGTTCCTCCGGGGTGGTGGAGGAGGTCTTGCCGAAGCCGAGCTGCGACCAGCGGATGACGACCTTGCCGAAGCCGATGCGGGCCAGGTTGCGGATGGCGTGCACCGCGACCTGAGGGTCGTCCGCGCACGCCTGGACGCACAGGTCGCCGCCGCTGCGATCGCGGTCGAGGTTGTCGCCCGCGAACTTCGGCAGGTCGACCAGGGCCTCCGGGCGGGCGTCGGCCAGGCCGAACTTCTCGAACAGGGACGGGCCGAAGCCGATCGTCAGCGTCAGCCGCGAGGGCTTCAGGCCCAGCGCCTCGCCGGTGTCGTCCGGCGGCGCCTCGGGCAGCCCGCCGAACCCGCCCTCGCCGACCGCCTTCCCGGCGGTCATCCGGCGGGCGGCGGCCGTCCAGTCCTTCAGCATCCGCACGAACTCGGCCCGGTCCTCGGTCCGCACGTCGAACGAGGCGAAGTGCAGCCGGTCCTGCACGGGGGTCGCGATGCCCGCCTGGTGGACGCCGTGGAAGGGTACGGCGCCGCCCGCGGCGGGGGTGTCCTCGCCGGTGCGGGCCACGGCGACGGCACCGCCGGCCGCGGCGGCGCCGAGAGCGAGCCCGGCGCCGCCCCAGCCGAGCAGGGCGCGGCGGGAGGGGGATGCGGAGGTCATGAGGTGCCCCTACTTGGTCACGACGGCGGCGGCGAGCTTGGAGAGCGGCTCGGCGAGCGCGTTGACCGCGTCCGACAGCTCCTTGCGGCCGGCGGCGCCCACCGTGTCGTAGGAGGTGAACACGTAGGAGTCCTTGTCCGCGCGGTACTTGTCGAGGAGCGCGTCCAGGGCCGCGAACTCCTTGTCCAGTTCGGTGACCAGGGCCGCGTCGTTCTCCTGGGCCACCGGCTTCAGCAGCGCATAGGACTTCTCGGCGCCCTCGACGTTGGCCTTGAAGTCGACCAGGTCGGTGTGCGAGTAGCGCTCCTCCTCGCCGGTGACCTTGCCGGTGGCGACCTCGTCGAGGAGCTCCTTGGCGCCGTTGGCCATGGAGGTCGGGGTGATGTCCGCCGTGCCGACCCGGTTCTGCCAGTCCTTCAGGTCGGTGACGAGCTGGTCGGCGAGCTTCTTGTCCTCGTCGGTGATCTTCTTGTCGTGCCAGAGGGACTTCTCCAGCCGGTGCCAGCCGGTCCACTTCTGGCCGTCCTCCAGGCCGTCCTCGCGGACGTCGACCTTCGGGTCGATGTCGCCGAAGGACTCGGCGACCGGCTCGGTGCGCTCCCAGCCGACGCGGGAGGGCGCGTACGCCTTCTTCGCGGCCTCCAGGTCGCCGGCCTTGACGGCCTTGGCGAAGGTCTCGGCGAGCGGCAGGGTCTCGTCGGCCTGCGCCTGCACGTACGTGCGGTAGGCGGCGACGGCCTTGTCCAGGCGCGGGTCGCGCTCGGCGGCGCCCTTGCCGGTGGCCTTCACGTCCTGGCGGATGCCGGCGCCCTTCATGCCGGGCTTGCAGGCGATCCGGTAGTCGCCGGGCTTCACCTCGGCGGTGACGCGCTGCGTGGTGCCGGGGCCTATGTTCTCCCGCTCGGTGACGACCCGGTCGTCGGGGAAGAGGAGGTAGACCTCGGTGACCTTGGAGCCCTTGTTCTCGATCGCGAGCTCGACGTGCCCGGCCGGGAACTCCTTCGCGGAGACCTCGCACGTGTCGTCGGTCGCGGTGACCTGGACGACCCCTTCGCCGTCGTCGCCCTTCTCGGTGCATCCCGTCACGGCGGTGAGGGCGGCCGCCGCGACGACGGCGGCGACGGCGGAGAGTCTGGCGGGGCGCATGAGTGCTCCTGTGAGTGACGGAACGATTACTCTCAAGTAAAGTGAGGCTTACCTAAGGTACTCGCCGTGACTCAAAGGCAGTGTCTTGATCCGGTCAAGGCACGGTCATGGGCAGTCCACAGGAGAGTCAAAGACTCCGGCGGGGAGTGACGAGAATCGCACCCGCCCCCGGATGCGGACGCACTTCCACGGGCAGGTCGTAGACCTCCGACAGGAGGGACTCCGTGAAGATCTCCTCCGGGGGGCCGTCCGCCGCGACCCGGCCGGCGCGCAGGACCGCCACCCGGTGGGCGTAGGCCGCGGCGAGGCCGAGGTCGTGGAGGACCACCACCACCGCGTCGCCGGCCCGTGCCCGCTCCCGGCACAGCCCCAGCACCAGCTCCTGGTGGCGCAGGTCGAGCGCGGCCGTCGGCTCGTCGAGCATCAGCAGCGGCGCGCGCTGGGCGAGCACCCGGGCCAGCGCCACCCGGGCGCGTTCGCCGCCGCTCAGCGCGGAGTACGGGCGCGCCGCGAACGCGGTCACCTCGGTCCGCCGCATCGCCTCGGCGACGGCGGCCTCGTCGTCCTCCGGGCCGAGCGCGGCCCAGGGCGCCCGTCCCATCCGTACGACCTCCTCCACCGAGAAGGGAAAGCTCAGCGCGGACGACTGCGGCAACACCGCACGACGCAGAGCAAGTTCGGGGGCGGACCAGTCCGACGCGGGACGCCCGTGGATCCGTACGACACCGGCCGCGGGCGCGATGTCGGCGGCCAGGGCGCCGAGCAGGGTGGACTTCCCGGCCCCGTTGGGCCCGACCAGCGCGAGCACTTCACCCGCCCGGACGGCGACGTCCACGCCCTGGAGAACGTCCCGCGCACCGAGCCGGACGTGAAGACCCTCGGCCGCGGCGAGGGTGTCGCCGGGGGAGGCGGGAGGTGGGGGAGCGGGACGGGGGCGAAGCAGTCGCATGGACGGGCCTTCCGGAACAGGAGGAGAGGGAACGGACACCCGCAGGGGCGCGGGGACCCCACGGCGCCGCGGACGAACTCGGCACAGGACACGGGCCGGGGGGACGTTGGGCGACCGGCGAGGCAGACGCACGCCCCAGGGGTGCGGGGAACTGCGCGCCCGGCGCCGCGGACGACACACGACCTCTACGCCCACCCCCCATGCCGACGCCTCGTCCTCCGAAGCAGCCAGAAGAAGAAGGGGCTGCCCAGCAGCGCAGTCAGCACCCCCAACGGCAGCTCCGCCGGCGAGGCGACCGTACGGGCCGCCAGGTCCGCCGCCAGCAGCACCAGCGCACCCAGCAACGCACTGCCCGGCAGCAGGAACCGGTGCCCCGGCCCGGCGGCCATCCGCAGCAGGTGCGGGACGACCAGACCGACGAAGCCGATGATGCCGGACACGCTCACCGCCGCCGCGGTCAGCAGCGCGATCACCAGCACCAGCACGATCCGCAGCCGCTCCACGTCCACCCCCAGGTGACGGGCGGGCCGCTCGCCCAGCGCCAGCAGATCCAGCCGAGGCGCGTACAGCGGCGCGACGCCCAGCCCCAGCACCGCGCACGGCAGCACCGCCAGCACCTTCGGCCAGGTCGCCTGGGACAGCGAGCCGAGCTGCCAGAAGGTGATCTGGTTGACGGCGGCGGCGTCCGCGAAGAACAGGAACAGCCCGATGAGCGCGCCCGCGAAGGCGTTCACCGCGATACCGGTGAGGATCAGCGTCACCACCTCGGTGCGCCCGCCCGAGCGGGACATCGCGTACACGAGCAGCACGGTGACGAGTCCGGCGGCGAACGCGAGCAGCGAGACCGTCCAGTTGCCCGCGAAGTTCAGCCCCAGCGCGATGGCCCCCACCGCGCCGACCGCCGCGCCGGAGGAGACACCGATGACGCCGGGCTCGGCGAGCGGGTTGCCGAACACGCCCTGCATCAGCGCGCCCGCGCACCCCAGCGACGCCCCGACCAGCAGGGCGAGCACGATCCGCGGGAAACGCACGTTCCACAGCACGGATTCGGCGACCCGGTCCAGTTCCGTGCCGCCGAGGCCCAACCGGTGCTGCACGGAGGCGATCACGTCCCCGACGGGCACGGGATAGGCGCCGGTGTGGGCGGCCACGGGCACCAGCACGACGAGCGCGGCGACCAGCCCGGCCGTCAGCAGCCACGGAACACCGCGCCGCCGGGCGGGCGGGGCGGTCTCCCGCTGTGGGGACGTATGGGAAGGCGTCTTGGTCAGCACGCTCACCGCGCACCGCCCTCGCCGTACAGCTGCTCCACGACGGACGCGAGCACCTGGGCGGTGCGCGGGCCGTAGTTGAGCAGCACACCGTCCTCGACGGAGACGATCCGCCGGTCCATCCCGGCCGGGGTCTGCGCGATGCCGGGGATCTTCACCAGCCCGTCGACACCGCCGACCGACTCCAGCCCTTTCGACATCACGAGCAGCGCGTCCGGCGCCGCCTCGGCCAGCGCCTCGCTGGTGATGGCGGTGAAGTCCTTCTCCAGGCCCGACTCGGCGCCCGCGTCCACCGCCCCGGCCGCCTCGATCAGCGAGGTGGCGCCGGAGCCCTTGCCGCCGATGAGGTACACGGAGGCGGAGCCGCGCAGGTACAGGAAGGCGACCCGCGGCTTGTCCTCCTCCGCCGGCGCCGACTCCGCGACGGCGGCGACGCGTTCCTCCGTACGCCGGGTCAGCTCCTCGCCCGCCGACCGCACGCCGAGTGCCTCGGCGACGGCCTGGATGCGCGGGCCGACGTCGTCGAGCCCGGTGGCGGCCTCGACGACGAGGACGGGCACACCGGCCGCACGGATCTGGTCCACGGCCTCGGCGGGGCCGGTGCCGGACTCGGCGATCACCAGGTCGGGGCGCAGGGACAGCACGCTCTCGGCGGAGACGTCGTGGCCCCGGGTGACGACCGGAAGGCCGGCCGCCTGCTCGAAGGTGGCGGTCACGTCGCGGGCGACGACCCGTTCCCCGAGGCCGAGGGTGAACACGATCTCGCTGAGGCTGCCGGACAGCGGGACGACCCGCTCCGCCCGCTGGACCGTCACCTCCCGGCCGTCGGCGGAACGGACGCTCACCGGGAGCTTCGGCTCCGGGGTGTCGTCGAGGGGCTCGACGCGGTCGGCCGTCGCGGCGGAGGCGGCCGCGGGGGTGGAGGAGGCCGCGTCGGAGGAGCCCGAGCACGCGGTCGTGGTGAGGGCGAGGGCGAGCACGGACAGCAGTGCTCCCGCCAGGTTTGTGCGCAAGCGTCGCACGGTTCCGTCCGTTCCTTCCGGCTGTGGGTGGATGTTGACCGAGGTGCAGCTTAGGTTAGCCTTACCTTCGTTCGCTACGGCCCCGCCCCCGGAGGACTTCCCATGCCCACGCGTCTTCGCGCCTTGGCCGCCGTGCTCTGCGCGGCCGTCCTGGGTGCGTTCGTCCCGGCCACGACGGCGCACGCCGAGGGCCGTACGGTCCAGGGCGGCAGGCTCGACTGGGGCGTCAAGACGTCATTCCAGCGCTACATCACCGGCCCCGTCGCGAACGGGAGTTACGCCCTCACCGGCGGTGCGGCCACGGTCGGCGGCAGCGGCTTCCGCTTCCATTCGGCGACCGGGACGTACGACAGCGACACGGGCGCCTTCCGCGCCGCCTTCTTTGGCGGGGTGCACTTCGTGGGGCACCGCACCGACAGCGGCGCCTACCAGCTCGACATGACCCTCGCCCATCCCACCGTGTCGATATCCGGCGGCTCCGGCACCCTCTACGTGGACGTCACCAGCAAGGCGAAGGACACCGGGGCGGTCACGACGTCCCGTCAGGTGCCCTTCGCCTCCCTCTCCCTCGGCGGCATCGACATGCGCGGCGGCGGCACCTCCGTGGTCCTGAACAACCTGCCCGCCACCCTCACCGCCCAGGGCGCCGCCTCCTTCGCCGGCTACTACACGGCCGGCACCGCCCTGGACCCGGTCAGCCTCTCCGCCGACGTCCAGCAGGCGCGGAGCACGGCGACCACGAGCCCCGTCACGAAGAGCCCGCAGCCCACGAAGACGGAGAAGGCGGAGAAGACCGCGAAGAGCACTTCGCTCGTCGACGGAGCCGTCGACTGGGGTGTGCGCCGCACCTTCCGCGAGTACGTCACCGGCGACATCGCCCGCGGCGGCTGGACCCTGACCTCCGGCGCCCTCGACGGCGGCGCCCTCTTCCGCTTCCCGGGCGGGCAGGGCACGTTCGAGGACGGCGACCTCACCGCCGCCTTCCGCGGAGCCGTCCGCTTCACCGGCGACCACGGCCTCGACCTGCGGCTCACCGGCGTCCGCGTCACCGTCGACGACGGCAAGGGCACCCTCTACGCCGACGTCGCGTCACCGGACCACACCGGCCGCAAGGTCCCGCTGGTCACCTTCACCGCGAAGCACCTCAAGGCGAGGAACGGCCTCGTCACCGTCACCGAGGCCCCCGCGAAACTCACCGCCCGGGGCGCCGAGGCCTTCGGCGGGATGTACCCGGCGGGCACCGCGATGGACCCGGTCACCCTGGCCGTCGCCCTCACCGGCACCGCCGGACTCCCCGCCCTGCCCGACCTGGGCAGCGAACCCACCGCCACCCCGACGGCGTCCCCGTCCCCCTCGGCCGCCTCGCCGGAGCCGGTCGCGCAGGCCACCGGGGCGGACGACGACGGCGCGTCCCCCGCACTTCCTCTCTCCCTCGCGGCCGGATCCCTGCTGGTGCTCGCCGGCGCCGCCGCACTCCTCGTCCGCAGGCGCCGCGCAGGCCAGGACGCCGCGGACACCCCGCAGAACCACTGATCCCTTCCACCTCCGAGGAGACACCCCCCCATGTCCGCAAGACGACGCCGCTCCCTCGCCCTCGCCGCCGCGGTCGCCACGGCCGCCGCGCTCGGCGCCGCCGCCGCCCCCTCCGCCTCCGCCGCCGAGGTCCCCCTCTCCGGCTACGAACTCACCTGGGGCATCAAGGAGTCGTACCGTACCTACGTCGCCACCTACGCGCAGGGCGCCTTCACGCCCGCCGCGGGCGCGAGCCAGGCCGAGAACAACGGCGCGTTCACCTTCACCGGCGGCACGGGCGCCTACGACTCCACGACGCACGTGATGTCGCTCGGCTTCCAGGGCGAGCTGAACATCAAGTCGACGGCACACCGGTTCGAACTCACGCTGTCCGACCTGAAGTTCGACAGCGGCAAGGGCGAGATCACCGCCGACGTCCGGCGGAACGGCACCACCGAGGACGACGTCCCGCTCGCCACCGTCACGGTCACCCGCGCGATGACGGACATGGCCACGACCCTCACCGAGGAGGCCGGAGAGGTCTTCGGCAGCGACAAGTACGCGGGCGCGGCGGGCGACCCGCTGACCGTGGTGAAGAAGACCGACCCGGAACCGGAGCCCGAGCCGTCCACCACCGGGCCCGCCACCACCCCGCCCGCGACCCCGACCGCCGAGCCCGAGCCCACCGTTACGGTCACCCCGAGCACCTCGCCCACCACGCTGGCCCCGACGACCGCCCCGAGCGCCACCGCCTCGCAGTCCACCGCGCCCGCCACCCAGGGCGAGATAGCCGGCGGCATCCTCGACTGGGGCGTGAAGCAGTCCTTCCGCAGCTACGTCACCGGTCCCGTCGCCAAGGGCACGATCACCGCCTCGGACGGTGCCACCCAGGCCTCCGGCAACGGCGCGTTCACCTTCTCCGACGCCACCGGCGCCTACGACACCGAGGCCGGCACGCTGAAGGCCGCCTTCAAGGGCGCGGTCACCTTCAAGGGCCACGAGCACGACGGCGCCTACAGCCTCGACCTCACCTTCAGCGACCTGCGGGTGAACCTCACCCAAGGCAGGGGCACCCTGTCCGCCGACGTCGACGACCTCGGCACGACCACCCAGGACGTGGTCCTCGCCGATCTGTCCGCCCCGTCGGCCGCGCTCACCGCGCAGGACGACGTCATCACGCTCGACGGCGTGACCGCCACCCTCACCGAGGCCGGCGCGGAGGCCTTCGGCGGGTTCTACGCCGCCGGCGCCGAACTCGACCCGGTGAGTCTGGCCGTGGCCCTCACCGAAGGTGCGGAACTCCCCGTCGGCACGGGCGGCTCGGACGGCGGCGACAACGGCGCCGGCGGCAGCGGCACCGACACGGACGGCGGCTCGGACGCCTCCGGCTCCACCACCGGCGGTGTCGGCTCGACCGTCGGCGGCGACCTGGCCGGCAGCCTCGCCAGCACCGGCTCCGACGTCCCGGTCGGCGCCCTCGGCGCGGCGGCCGGCGCGGCCGTGGCCGCAGGAGCGGGCGTCGTCCTCGCCCTGCGCCGGAGGCGCCCGATGGCCGAGTGAGCCTCGGGGACGCACACCGTCCCCCACCTGACGCGTCGCCACGCGACGGAAGGGCGCCCCTCACCCCCGGGGGGCGCCCTCTCCGCGTACTCGGCCCGGTGTGCGGGGTTACGGCCGGCTCGCGAAGGCCGGCAGGGCGAAACGCTGCACCAGCGGGAAGGCGTCGTCGCGGGCGCTCTTGGCGTTCACCGAGTAGACGACCGTGCGGGACAGGTCCCGGGTGGCGCCCAGCACCGTGTGGTAGCCGGGCCGGGAGCCGGTCTTGCCCCAGACCTCCCGGCCGTCGATCACGAACCGCTGGAGCGCCATCCCGTAGGTGGCGCCGTCGACGTCCGGCACGGTGAGCATGCGGTCCAGCAGCGGTCGGGGCACGACCTTCCCGCCGAACAGGCCGAACACCAGGCGCTCCAGGTCGGCGGTGGTGGAGATCATGTCCCCCGCGGCCCAGCGGTCGGACATGTTCCACTCGGTGACGTCGGTGGTCCGGCCGTCGATGTCGGCGTACGCGCGGTTGTGCGGGCCGTGGATACGGGGGTCGGGGCCGCCGGGGAAGCCGGTGTGCCGCATGCCGAGGGGGCGGAAGACCCGTACGGCGGCCTGGTGTTCGTAGCTGTCGCCGGTCACCGCCTCGATCAGCATGCCGAGCACCGTGTAGTGGATGTTCCCGTACACCTGCCGCTCGCCCGGGGTGTGCGCCGGGCCCTGCGCGACGGACGCGGCCACCACCTCCTCGGGGGTGAGCGTCTCGAAGCGGTGCGCGTACATCTCCTCGGTCGTCGAGCCGAGGCTCGCGCCGGGCCGTAGCCCGCTGGTGTAGGTGAGCAGGTGGCGGACGGTCGGGGGCTCGGTGAAGGACGGCGGGAGCAGGTCCGGGAGATAGCGGCTGACGGGCGCGTCCAGGTCGACGCGCTTCTCCGCGACGAGCTGGAGCACGACCGCCGCGGTCACCACCTTGGTCGTGGACCCGGCCCGGAAGCGGGCGTTCTGCAGTGCGGGCGCGCCCGTGCGCACGTCCCGGATGCCGGCGTTCCCCGTCCAGCTGCCCTTCCCGCCGACCCGGATCAGCGCCGCGGAGACGTCCCCGTCGGGGACTTCGGCGAGCGCCCGCTCCAGCGCGGTCGCGTCGAAGCCGTCGGCCCGAGGCGCAAAGACGGCGGGGGAGACCCGCGCGGGCTGGGCGGCGGCCGTCCCGGCGAGGGGGACGAGCAGCAGGGAGGAGGCCAGCAGGGCGGACACGGCCGTGGCGCGGGCACGGGCGGTGGTGCCTGAGGTCATGGAAGGGCTCCGATCGCGGCGGTGGGTGCTGCGGACGGGAACCATCCTGGTGATCGAGCGAGGCGGCCGGATCGTACGCGGTGACGAGGCCCGCCCCTGGCGCTCCCCTTATCAACTCGCGTGTTCTGTAGGGGACTTCCCCGGGATACGACCCCGAGACGGACGGGCGACCGGACCGCGGGCTTCCGGTGGCCGCGAACGGTGCTTGAATGCCCCCGTGACTGCTTACGACGTGCTGCGTGTCTTCTGCGGCCCACGCGGCGGATACGGCAACGAGCTGGGCGTCGTCCGGGACGGCTCGGTCCTGCCGGGACCGGACGAGCGCCAGGAGTTCGCCGCCGAACTCGGCTTCAGCGAGACCGTGTTCGTCGACGACCCCGAGCGCGGGGTGATCGACATCTACACCCCCACCACCCGTCTGCCCTTCGCGGGCCACCCCTGCGTCGGCGCCGCCTGGCTGCTCGACGTGCCCGAACTCGTCACGCCCGCAGGGGTCGTGGGCGCCCGGCAGGACGGGGAGTTCTGCTGGATCGAGGCGCGCGCGGAGTGGGTGCCGCCGCGCACTCTGCGGCAGTACGCCACCGCCGCCGAGGTGGACGAGCTGCCCGTGCCTCCGAAGGGCGAGTGGATCTACGCCTGGGCCTGGCTGGACGAGCCCGCCGGGCGGATCCGCGCCCGCGCCTTTCCCGGCCGCACGGATGGGCGCGGCGACAGCCGCTCCGGTGGAGCCGGCGCCTGCGCCGGGGGCATCGACGAGGACGAGGCCACGGGCGCCGCGGCCCTGCTGCTCACCGACCGGCTGGGCCGCGCCCTGAACATCACCCAGGGCACCGGCTCGCAGATCCTCACCGCACCCCAGCCGGAGGGCTGGACCGAGGTCGGCGGCCGGGTCTGCCTGGAGCGCTGACCGGCACGGCGAACGGGCGGCACCGTCCGGGTGCCGCCCGTGCGTGCGGAAGGCCGGCTCACGCCGACAGCGGGAACTCCTCGCCCAGCGCGCGGAACACGTCCGAGTTCAGCGAGAACGCCCGCTTGCACTCGGCCACGATCCGCTGCTTCTCCAGGTCGTCCACCGCCACCGCGTCCAGCAGCGCCCGGTACTCCCGCTTGAACGCGGCCGGGTTGGAGATCCCCTCGAAGACGTAGAAGCGGACTCCGTCGCCCTTCCTCGCGAATCCCCAGGTGCGCTCCGCCTTGTCGCGGATGATCTGACCGCCCGAGAGATCGCCCAGGTAACGGGTGTAGTGGTGCGCGATGTACCCCGCCGGCCACTCGCGGGCCACCGTGGCCACCCGGTCGGCGTAGACGCGTGTCGCGGGCAGGGCGGTCAGGGTCGCGCGCCAGTCCGGGCCGCGCAGATGCTCCAGGTCCCGCTCCAGGGCGGCGAGCCGGAACAGCTCCGGGCGGACGAACGGGCCCGCCACCCGGTCCGACGCCAGGCCCTGCGCGCCGGACTCCAGCGCCTCGTACATGAACCACAACTGCTCGGTGTAGCGCGCGTAGGCGTCCACGCCCAGCCGTCCGCCCAGCAGATCGGTCATGAAGGTCGAGGTCTCCGCCTCCATGTGCTGCTCGTGGGAGGCGGTGCGGATCAGGGTCGAGAAGGAGTCCATCTGCCGATCTTTTATGGTTAGGCTTGCCTAAGTCAATGCCTTGCCGACGATGTGTCGGGAACTTCCCCCGTCCGTGTGCCAGGCAAACAGCCTGGGCAAACGGCGTGAGGAACGAGAAAAGCGGAGGGCCCGCGCTCCCGGAGGAGGCGGGCCCTCGAAGGTGTCGGTGCGGACGCGCCGGGCGTCACGGCAGGGTCAGGATGTCCGCCCCGGTGTCCGTGACCACCAGCGTGTGCTCGAACTGCGCCGTGCGCTTGCGGTCCTTCGTCACGACCGTCCAGCCGTCGTCCCACATGTCGTACTCGTGGGTGCCCAGCGTCAGCATCGGCTCGATGGTGAAGGTCATCCCCGGCTGCATCACGGTCGTCGCGTGCGGGCTGTCGTAGTGCGGGATGATCAGGCCCGAGTGGAACGACGAGTTGATGCCGTGACCGGTGAAGTCGCGCACCACCCCGTAGCCGAACCGCTTGGCGTACGACTCGATCACCCGGCCGATGATGTTGATCTGGCGGCCCGGCTTCACCGCCTTGATCGCCCGGTTCAGCGCCTCGCGGGTGCGCTCCACCAGCAGGCGGCTCTCCTCGTCCACGTCACCGACCAGGTACGTGGCGTTGTTGTCGCCGTGCACCCCGCCGATGTACGCGGTCACGTCCAGGTTGACGATGTCGCCGTCGCGCAGCACCGTCGAGTCCGGGATGCCGTGGCAGATGACCTCGTTGACCGACGTGCACAGCGACTTGGGGAAACCGCGGTAGCCGAGCGTCGACGGGTAGGCGCCGTGGTCGCACATGTATTCGTGCGCCACCTTGTCCAGCTCGTCCGTCGTCACGCCGGGCGCGATGAGCTTCGCGGCCTCCTCCATCGCGCGGGCCGCGATCCGGCCGGCGCGCCGCATCGCCTCGATCGTCTCGGGCGTCTGCACCTCCGGCCCGGTGTACGGGGTGGGCGCGGGCTTGCCGACGTACTCGGGACGGCGGATGTTCCCGGGCACGGAGCGGGTGGGGGAGAGCTTCCCCGGTACGAGGAGTGACTGGCCAGACATGCCGTGAGTCTAATTCAGCGGCGATGGGGGACCATCTTCCGTGGCGAGAGGAGCCGTCATGCCCCTGTTCAAGAAGCGCACGGCCGGCAAACCCGGCGAGTGGTACTACTGCCTGGAGCACAAGAAGGTCGAGGAAGGGCCCGAGTGCCCGGCCAAGGACCGCTTCGGCCCGTACGCGACCCGCGCCGAGGCGGAACACGCGATGGAGAAGGCCCGCGAGCGCAACCTCCAGTGGGAGAACGACCCCGCGTGGCACGACGCGCCGAAGGGCGGCGACGAGGACTGAGCGCCCGCCTCACCAGCGGGTCGGCGGCGGGGCGGTGAGCAGGTCGGCCAGCCGGGACAGCCGGTCCCGGAAGCGGCGGCGGCCCCGGCGGGCGGGCAGCGCGTTCTCCCCGGCCGCCGCGCTCACCAGGTGCTGCACGGTGTCCAGGTCCAGCTCGGAGCCGTCCGGGACGGGCAGCACCTCGTGCGCCAGCGCCGGCAGCTCGCCCGCCTCCGGACCCAGCGACAGCAGCGTCGCCCCGGCGCGGCGGGCGTCCGACACCCGCTCCAGCAGCGCCGCGGGCGGCTCGCCGGGCGCCACCACCAGCAGCGTCTCGCCCCGCCGCGCCGCCTCCAGCCTCCCCAGGCCCACCGCCAGGTGTGCCGGGTCCGTGGCACGCGCGTCGTGCCGCACCAGCGTCGGCGCCAGCTCCGGGGTGCCCGACCACGCCGCCTCGTCCACCAGGTGCGCCGCCAGGTGCCACGGCTCGTACTCCGGCGTGCCCACCAGCAGCAGCCCGCCGCCGTGCGACACCACCGACCCGCGCAGCGTCCCCGCGAAGTGCCGGGTCGCCCCCAGCCACTCCGTCCCCGCGAGCACTTCCCTCAGCAGCGCCACCCGTACGGCATCCATGCCGCCGCATCCTGCCCCCAACGGCACGTCCGCGTCCCGGTGTTCGGGAAGGGTTCGCCCGACCCGGGGACACGGGCGCGACACCGGCGGGGCGTCGCGTGACGGGCCTCACGCCCGGCCGGTGCGGGGGTGTCCACGGCCGTAGAGTCGGGCCATGACCTCTACCGACAGCGCACAGCAGCCCCCGAAGAAGGCCCCCGCCAAGGACCCCTGGGACCTGCCCGACGTCTCCGGCCTCGTCGTCGGCGTGCTCGGCGGCACCGGACCGCAGGGCAAGGGCCTCGCCTACCGGCTCGCCAAGGCCGGCCAGAAGGTGATCATCGGCTCCCGCGCGGCCGAGCGGGCCCAGGCCGCGGCCGAGGAGCTCGGGCACGGCATCGAGGGCGCCGACAACGCCGAGACCGCGCGGCGCAGCGACGTCGTCATCGTCGCCGTCCCCTGGGACGGGCACGGCAAGACCCTCGAATCCCTCCGCGAGGAGCTGGCCGGCAAGCTCGTCGTCGACTGCGTCAACCCGCTCGGCTTCGACAAGCAGGGCGCGTACGCGCTGAAGCCGGAGGAGGGCAGCGCCGCGCAGCAGGCCGCCGCGCTGTTGCCGGACTCACGGGTCACGGCGGCCTTCCACCACCTGTCGGCGGTGCTGCTGCAGGACCCGGAGATCGACGAGATCGACACCGACGTCATGGTGCTGGGCGAGGTCCGCGCCGACGTGGAGATCGTGCAGGCGCTGGCCGGGCGCATCCCCGGCATGCGGGGCATCTTCGCCGGGCGGCTGCGCAACGCCCATCAGGTGGAGTCGCTGGTCGCCAACCTGATCTCCGTCAACCGCCGCTACAAGGCGCACGCGGGGCTCCGCGTCACGGACGTATGAGGCGATGGGGGACACTGGAGCGGAAGCAGTGTCCCCCGACAGGAGCCTCCCACCATGCCCCGCCTCGCCGTCTACGCCCTCGCCGTGTGCCTCCTCGCCGTCGCGGCGGCCGTCGTGTCCTTCGTGCAGGGCAGCGTGCTGATCGGCGTCGTGTGGATCCTCCTGGCGGGCCTGTCGTCGAACATGACGTGGTACTACCTCCGCCGGGACCGGGCGTCCCGGGAGGACACCCCGGCGGCCAACTGACCCGGCGGGCCGACACCCCTCCGCGTCCCGGCGGGACGCCTTGCCTCGCGGGCGGGCCTGGCGTCCCCACCCGGCAGGGAGTCGGGCCCGGGGCACCTGTACGGCACCGCCGGCTGCACTCGCGCACGGTCGGTCACCTTGCCCCGGGTGGTGGGTGCCGCTGCGCCCACCCGTGCCGCCCCAGCGGCACGACTGCCCGCAGCGGCGGGGGCGGGGCGGGGTGGGGTCTGCCCCGGGTGCGGCTGCCCGTAGCGGGGGCGGTGGGGCTGCCCCCGGCGCGATCACCCGCAGGGAGGGGGGCCGCCCCACAGGGAGTCAGAGGGGTGCCGCCCCTCAGACCCCGCAGAAACCGTCCGCGCCCTGCCAGAAGCGGAACAGATTGAAGCCGCAGTCCGTGTCCAGCTCCTCGATGCACAAGGCGCGCAGCAACCCGTTGACCATGTCGAAGAAGACGCCGTTGACGGACGGCACCCACAGCAGCGCGAACACGAACAGCAGCCCGAACGGGGCGAACGGCTCGACCTGGCGCCGCACCCCGTGCGAGAGCCACGGCTCGATCACCCCGTAGCCGTCCAGCCCCGGCACCGGCAGGAAGTTCAGGATCGCCGCCGTCACCTGCAGCAGCGCGAGGAACGCCAGCGCGTACCGGAACGCCGGCGGCACGCCGTCCAGGGCGCCCAGCCAGAACGGCGCCGTGCACACCACCGCGAACAGCACGTTCGTCAGCGGCCCCGCCGCGGAGATCAGGCTGTGCCGCCACCGCCCCCGGATCCGCCCGCGCTCGATGAACACCGCCCCGCCCGGCAGCCCGATCCCGCCCATGATCACGAAGACCACGGGCAGCACGATGCTCAGCAGCGCGTGCGTGTACTTCATCGGGTTCAGCGTGAGATACCCCTTCGCGCCGACCGAGATGTCCCCGCCGTGCAGGGCGGTCCGCGCGTGCGCGTATTCGTGCAGGCACAGGGAGACGACCCACGCGGACGTCACGAACAGGAACACCGCGAGCCCCGGCACGGCGGCGAACCCCGTCCAGGTGGCCCAGCCGGTGACGGCCGAGACGGCCAGGATGCCCAGGAAGACGGGACTGACCCTCCGGTCGCCGGGACGGGTGACGGCGGTGCTCATGGGACTCCCTGCGGAGAGAAGAAGGGCGCGCGGGCCTGCCCGACCGTACCCGGGACCCGCCACGCCCGGAAAACGCTTCGCACGGCCGCCCGGTTCCGTGCAAGGTGAGGGCGCCCCTGTCCCCGGCCCGCGCGTCCCCCCGCGGCCGGCACCGGAGAGAATGGACCCCGTGCGCTACCGCATCCTCGGCACCACCCAGGCAGTCCGCCCCGACGGCGCCGTCGTCCCCGTGGGCGGCGCACGGCTGCGCGCCCTGCTGACCGTGCTCGCCCTGCGGGCCGGCCGCACCGTGCCGGTCGGCCTGCTGGTCGACGAGGTCTGGGACGGCGACCCGCCCGCCGACGCCACCGGCGCGGTGCAGGCCCTGGTGGGACGGCTGCGCCGGGCGCTGGGCGCGGACGCGGTCGCCTCCGCCGACGGCGCTACCGCCTCACCGCCGCCCCCGACGACGTCGACCTGCACCGCTTCGAGCGGCTGGCGGCGAGGCCTGCGCGCCGTGGCCGACGGCGACCCCGCCAAGGCGCCGCCGTGCTCGACGACGCCCTCGCCCTGTGGCGCGGCGGCACCGCGCTGCCCGGGCTGCCCGACCGCACCGCCGAGGCGGCCCGCGTGGAGACCCGCCACCTGGACGTGCTGCGCGCCCGCCACACCGCCGCCCTGGCCCTCGGGGAGGCCGAGCAGTCCCTCCCCGAGCTGACCGCCCTCTGCGACAGCCACCCCCTGGACGAGCCGCTCCAGGCGCTGCGGCTGCGCGCCCTGCGCGACACCGGCCGCACCGCCGAGGCGCTCGCCGCCTACGAGGAGGTGCGCCGGCTGCTCGCCGACCGCCTCGGCTCCGACCCCGGCGCGGAACTGCGCGCCCTGCACGCCGAGTTGCTCCACGCCGAGACGCCGCAGAAGCCTGAACCGCCCGCGCGCGCCGCCGCCCCCGGCAACCTCCGTGCCCGCCTGACCTCCTTCGTCGGCCGCGAGGCGGACATCGAGGCGATCCGCGCCGACCTGTCAGCCGCCCGCCTGGTGACGCTCCTCGGCCCGGGCGGGGCGGGCAAGACCCGGCTGTCGCAGGAGGCCGCCGAGACCGTACGGGCCGCGCACCCGGACGGCGTGTGGCTCGCCGAACTCGCGCCCGTGGACGACCCCGACGCCGTGCCGGCGGCGGTCCTCACCGCCGTCGGCGCCCGCCAGACCGTGCTGTACGGCGCCGGCGCGGAGGGCATGCGGGCCGTGACCGACCGGCACAGCGCCCCCGTGGACCGGCTCGCCGAGCACTGCGGGCCCCGCCGGATGCTGCTGATCCTCGACAACTGCGAGCACGTCGTCGAGGCCGCCGCCCGCCTGGTGGAGACCCTTCTCGAACGCTGTCCCGGCCTCACCGTCCTCGCCACCAGCCGTGAACCCCTGGGCGTGCGCGGCGAGTCGCTGCGCCCCGTGGAGCCGCTGCCCGAACCGGTCGCGCTGCGCCTGCTCGCCGAGCGCGGGGCCGCCGCCCGCCCCGGCTTCCGCACCGACGACGACCCGGAGGCGTGCGCCGAGATCTGCCGCCGCCTCGACGGCCTGCCCCTCGCCATCGAACTCGCCGCCGCCCGGCTGCGGATGCTCACCCCGCGCCAGATCGCCGACCGGCTCGACGACCGCTTCCGCCTTCTCACCTCCGGCAGCCGCACCGTCCTGCCCCGCCAGCAGACCCTGCGGGCCGTCGTCGACTGGTCCTGGGAACTGCTCGACGCCGGCGAACGCGACGTGCTGGGCCGCCTGTCCGTCTTCGCCGGCGGCTGCGACCTCACCGCCGCCGAGGCCGTGTGCGGCCCCGCCGCCCTGGACGCGCTGGGCTCCCTCGTCGACAAGTCCCTGGTGGTGGCCGCCCCGTCGGGCGACGGCGGCATGCGCTACCGGCTGCTGGAGACCGTCGCCGAGTACGCGGGCGAACGCCTCGACGAGACCGGCGCACGCGACGACGCCGAACGCGCCCATCTGACGTACTACCGTGAACTCGCCCGCACCACCGAGCCGTTGCTGCGCGGCCCGCGCCAGGTGGAGGCCGTCGCCCGGCTGGAGCGCGAGTACGAGAACGTGCGCACCGCCCTGCGGCACGCCGTCGCCCGGCGCGACGAGCAGGAGGCGCTCTGCATCGTCCTGTCCCTGGTCTGGTACTGGCAGATGCGCGACCTGCGTATCGAGGCCCGCACCTGGTGCAGGGAGGTCATGGCGCTCGCCCCCGACCCGTTCACCGAACCCGTGCGTCCGGCCGCACCGCTGTGGCAGCGCTGCACCGACCGACCGCCCCCGATGACGGGTGAGGTCCTCGCCGAGGCCCGCCGCGGGGCGCACCTGGCCCATCTCGCCCAGATGGACACCGAGCTGGACGACTGGCAGACCCCGCGGGCCCAGCACCGGCTGCGCCTGGTGTCCGCGACGTACGAGCCGGGACTGCCGCAGGTCTGCCGTCCGCCGGGGCTGCTGTGGACGTTCGCCGTGATGCTCACCGGAGACATGGAGCGGCTGCGCGACGTGGTGGACGCGGCGATCCGCACCTGCCGGGAGAACCCCGGCTTCGAGTGGGAGCTGGCCTGCAACCTCCAGCTGCGCGCCAACTTCCTCGCCAACCGGAGCGACTGGGCCGGCGACGCCCGCCGCGACGCCGACGAGGCCCTGGAGATCCACCGGCGCCTCGGCGACACCTGGGGCATCGCCGAGGCGCTCTCCGCGCGCGGCGAGGCCCAGGAACGCGCGGGCGCCTACCGGGAGGCCGCCGCCGACTACCGGGCGGCCATCGAGCACGCCGAACGCCTCGGCGCCCGCTCCCACACGGCCGTGCTCACCGCCCGGCTCGGCGACGCGCTGATCGAGGCGGGCGACACCGAGCAGGGCGAGCGGCTGCTGCGCGAGGTCATCGACTCCACCCGCGGCCGGCAGGTCGAGGCGCTGCCCGCCGCCCGGCTGTTCCTCATCGGCTGGCTGTGCGTGAGCGGGCGTACCTCGGAGGCCCGTGAGCATCTGCGGGCGCTGCGCGAGGAGTTCCGCCTCGCCCACTACGTGGTCTTCGACGTGTTCATCCTCGGCGCCGAGGCCTGGATCGAGGTGGCCGACGGCGACGACGCGCGGGGACTCGACACCGTCCGGGAGGCGATCCGGCAGGCGGGCGACTCGCTTGTCCTCGCCATGGCCCCGCACCTGCGCGCCTCGTACGTCGTCCTGGCCGCCGCGGCCCTCGCCGGACTGGACGGCGGCCGGCACGCCCGGGACGCGGCCCGCTGCCTGGGCGCCGCCGACTCCTGGCTGCCCGAGGGACACCGCGCGAACCTCATGGAACGCACGACCCGCGCCCGTGCCGAGGAGCGGATCCGCCGGGTGCTGGACGAGGCGGCCTTCGAGGCCGCGTACGCCGAGGGCGGCGGCCTCGGCGTCGAGGAGGCCACCGCCCTGATGCTGCGCGAGAGGTGAACGTCAGCTCTTGGTGCGGAACTTGTGGATGGCGTACGGAGCGGCCAGCGCGGTGATCCCCACCGACCAGGCCAGCGTCACCCACAGGTCGTGGGCGACCGGGCCGCCCAGCATCAGCCCGCGCGCCGCGTCGGCGAGCGTGGAGAGCGGGTTGTAGTCGGTGAAGGCCTGCAGCCAGCCCGGCATCGAGTTCGTCGGTGCGAAGATCGACGAGCCGAACTGCAGCGGGAACAGCACCAGGAAGCCCATCGCCTGCACCGACTGGGCGTTCTTCAGCACCACGCCCAGGGTGAGGAACACCCACATGATCGACGAGGCGAACACCGCGGACAGGCCGACGGCCGCGAACAGCCCGGCCCAGTGGTGGATCTCGAAGCCGACCAGCACGGCGACGACCATCAGCACGGTGGTGGCGAACAGCATCCGCACCAGCTCCACGCCGATCTTCGCGAAGAGCACCGAGCCGCGCCCGATCGGCAGGGACCGGAAGCGGTCCATGACACCGGAGTTGAAGTCCTGGCTGAAGCCGGTGCCGACGCCCTGCGAGAGCGTCATGCTCATCATCGCGATCATGCCGGGGATGACGTACTGGACGTAGCCGTCCTGGCCGCCGCCCAGCGCCTGCCCGATCGAGCCGCCGAAGACGTACACGAACAGCAGGGTGAAGACGACGGGCATCAGCAGCGCGTCGAACATCGACTCAGGGTCCTGCTTGATCCACAGCAGGTTGCGGCGGACCAGGGCCCCGGTGTGGCGCAGGTGGCCGCGCAGCGGGATACGGGCGTCGTCCGCGGTGGTGGTGGCGGCGCTCATACGGCGACCTCCTCACGGTCGTCACGGGTGCCGGCGGACGGGGCGTCCTCCGGAACACCGGCACGGTGGCCGGTGAGGGACAGGAACACCTCGTCCAGGCTGGGCAGTTCGGTGGTGAGGGCGTTGAGGGTGATCCCGCGCGCGGTGACCGCGCCGACCACGGCGGTCAGCTGCTCGTCGCTCAGGACCGGCACGAGCACCGCGCCGCCCTCGGCGTCGACGGTGGTGGTCGCCAGCCCGGTGACGCCGAGGCCGTCGAGTGCGGCGGCCAGCGGCCGCAGCTGCCCCGGGTCGGCCGGGCGCACCCGGAGCGTCCGCCCGCCGACCTTCGCCTTCAGCTGCTCGATGCCGCCGGTCGCGATGACCTTGCCGCGGTCCACCACGGTCAGCTCGGAGGCGAGCCGCTCGGCCTCCTCCATGTACTGGGTGGTCAGCAGGACGGTCACGCCCTCGCCGACCATCCTCGTGACCTCGTCCCACACCTCGTTGCGGGTGCGCGGGTCGAGCCCGGTGGTCGGCTCGTCGAGGAAGAGGACCTCGGGCCGGCCGATCATGGAGGCCGCCAGGTCGAGCCGGCGCCGCATACCGCCGGAGTAGGTGCTCGCGGGCCGCTTGGCCGCGTCCGTGAGCGAGAACCGCTCCAGCAGCTCGTCGGCGCGGCGCCGCGCCTCCTTGCGCGGCAGGTCCAGCAGCCGCCCGATCATGTAGAGGTTCTCCCAGCCCGGGAGCTTCTCGTCCACCGAGGCGTACTGCCCGGTCAGCCCGATCACCCGGCGCAGCTGCCGGGGCCGGCGGACCACGTCGTACCCGGCGACGGTGGCGTGCCCCGAGGTCGGGGCGAGCAGTGTGGACAGAATGCGGACCAGCGTGGTCTTGCCGGCCCCGTTCGGCCCGAGCACCCCCATCACGGTGCCCTCGGCCACGTCCAGATCGACCCCGTCGAGGGCCTTGGTCTCCCCGTAGTGCTTGACCAGCCCCCGGACGGTCACGGCGCTTCCCGCGCCCCCCGTTCGTTCGTCGTATCGCGTCATGTCCCCGACGATCGCAGCGCCCGCCGACAAAGCCCCGACAGACCGCCGACACCCGCCGACAGGCGTCCGCGCACCGTGTCGGCGGGGTGTCGGAGAGGTGCCGGCGAAAAGGGCGACGGCCCGCCGACGGGGGAAGATCGGCGGGCCGTCGTGGTGGTGCGACAGTGGCTCACAGGGGCGTGCGCGGTGGCTCGCCCCACCCGGGCGCGGGTCAGTGCACGGAGTGCTCCTCGGCCGGGAAGGACCCGGCGACCACGTCCTCGGCGAACGCCTTCGCCGCCCCGGCCATCACGCCCCGCAGGTCCGCGTACTGCTTGACGAACTTCGGCACCCGGCCGCCGGTCAGCCCGAGCATGTCGGTCCACACCAGCACCTGGGCGTCGGTCTCGGGGCCCGCGCCGATCCCGACCGTCGGGATGTGCAGCGTGCGGGTCACCTCGGCGGCCAGCTCGGCCGGCACCAGCTCCAGGACCACCGCGAACGCGCCCGCGTCCTGCACGGCCTTCGCGTCCCGCAGCAGCTGCTGGGCGGCCTCCTCACCGCGTCCCTGCACCCGGTAGCCCATGGCGTTCACCGACTGCGGGGTCAGCCCGATGTGGGCCATCACGGGGATGCCGGACTCCACCAGCAGCTCGATCTGCCGGTGCGAGCGCTCCCCGCCCTCCAGCTTCACGGCGCCGACCCCGGCCTCCTTCACCAGCCGGGTCGCCGAGCGCAGCGCCTGCACCGGACCCTCCTGGTAGGAGCCGAACGGCAGGTCCCCGACGATCAGGGCGCGCGAGGTGCCCCGGACGACGGCGGCGGCCAGCATGGTCATCTCGTCGAGGGTGACGGGCACGGTGGTGTCGTACCCGAGGTGGCAGTTGCCCGCGGAGTCGCCGACCAGCATCACCGGGATGCCGGCCTCGTCGAACACGGACGCGGTCATCGCGTCGTACGCGGTGAGCATGGGCCACTTCTCGCCGCGCTCCTTGGCGAGGGCGATGTCCCGGACAGTGATGCGGCGCGAGCCCTTGCCCCCGTACAGCGTCTTGCCGCCGGAGGAGGAACCGGGCGTCCCGGTCTGGGCAGCCGAAAGCTGCGTCATGGATCCGTCTCCCAACACGTCATCTCGAGGCGCCCTGACGGCGTCCCCGGACCACGTCCATGGTGGCACCTCCGCCGGACGAGGGCCAGAGGCACCCCTGTGAGCTCCGCCCCGCCGTGCCGCGCTGCTCCGGATGGCCCAGCGCGGTGCAATGTCGGGGCATGTTTACGGCAAAGCCTTTCCGATACGAGACGGTTCCGTATCGGAAGTCCTTAGGCTGGTCCGCATGACTTCTCCCGCCGCCCCCGCCCGCCGGGTCCCGGAGGCCGTCCACCGCCGCCGCTGGGCGATCCTCGGCGTGCTGATGCTGAGCCTGCTGATCGTCGTCCTGGACAACTCGATCCTGAACGTCGCCATCAAGACGATCTCCACGCCCGCGCCCACCGGCCTCGGCGCCACACAGAGCGAGCTGGAGTGGGCGATCAACGCCTACACCCTCGTCTTCGCGGGCCTGCTGTTCTCCGCCGGGCTCCTCGGTGACCGGCTGGGCCGCAAGAAGGTGCTGCTCGGCGGCATGGCGGTGTTCGGCATCGGCTCGGCGCTCGCCGCGTTCTCCGGCACCCCGGCCGAGCTGATCGGCTTTCGCGCGGTGATGGGCCTGGGCGCCGCGTTCGTCATGCCGGCCACCCTGGCCGTGCTGATGAACGTCTTCGAGCGGGACGAGCAGCCCAAGGCCATCGGCATCTGGGCGGGCGGCGTGGGCCTCGCCATCGCCATCGGCCCGATCACCGGCGGACTGCTCCTGGAGCACTTCTGGTGGGGCTCGGTCTTCCTGGTCAACGTGCCCATCGTGGTCCTCGGCATCGGCCTGATGCTGTGGCTGGTGCCGGACTCCCGGGACCCGGACCCCGGCCGGATCGACCCGCTGGGCGTGGTGCTGTCCGTGGCGGGCCTGGTGCTGCTGGTCTACGGCATCATCAAGGGCGGCCAGCTCGCCGACTTCGGCGACCCCGTGGTGCTGGGCGCCATCGGCGCCGGTCTCGCCGTCCTCACCGTGTTCGTGATCGCCGAGAAGCGCAGCGACCACCCGTCCATCGACATGGACTACTTCCGCAACAAGGTGTTCTCCGCGGCGATCGCCGCCATCGCCCTGGTCTTCTTCGCCCTGATGGGCGTGACCTTCTTCGCGGTCTTCTACACCCAGAGCGTGCGCGGCTACTCGCCGCTGGAGACCGGTCTGCTGATGATTCCGCTCGCCGCCGCCCAGATGGTGTTCGCCCCGCGCGCCCGGCTGCTGGTGGACCGCTTCGGCAACAAGGCCACCACCACCGCGGGACTGCTGGTCCTCGCCGGGATGCTGGCCGCGTTCGCCGCGCTGGACAAGGACACCCCCATCTGGATCCTGGAAGTGATCTTCTTCCTGATGGGCGCGGGCATGGCGCACGTGATGACCCCGGTCAGCGTGGTCATCATGCAGGCGCTGCCCCGCGAGAAGGCCGGCTCCGCGTCCGCGCTCAGCAACACCTTCAGGCAGGTCGGCGGCGCCCTCGGCATCGCCGTCCTCGGCTCGGTGCTCTCCACCGCCTACCGCGGCTCGGTCCGCGACGAGCTGGCCGTGCTGCCGCCCGGCGCCCGGCACGCGGCCGGCGAGTCCATCGAGGCCACCCTGGCCGTCGCGGAGCGGCTCGGCCCGCGCGCCGACGCCCTGGCCGCCGCGGCCGACGACGCCTTCCTGCACGCCATGCACGTCACGGCGCTGTGGGGCGCCGGGGTGGCCGTGCTGGGCGCGGTCGTCGTCGCCGTGTTCCTGCCCGGGCGCACCCCGGGCCCCGGCGGCGCGGAGGCGGACGGGAAGCTGGTGTCCGCCGCGGAGTCCGCCGACGGCTGAACCCGGGCGGCGCCCCCGCGCCCACCGGGGAGAATCGTCGTCCCCGGACCACCGAAAGGACCGACGACGTGAGCCTGGCCGGCAGCGGCCCCCGACAGGACGGCCCCGCACGGGGACGCCCCCGCAGCGAGGCGGTCGAACGCGCCATCATCGAGGGGGTGATGAAGCTCCTGGAGGACGGCGTCCCGCTCGCGGAACTCTCCATCGAGCGCATCGCCCGCACCGCAGGCGTCGGCAAGGCCGCCATCTACCGGCGCTGGACCGGCAAGGAGCAGCTCTTCGTCGACGTCATGCGCGCCGCGGAGCCCCCCGACCCCGACCTGCCCGGCACCTCCATGCGCGACGACCTGGTGGTCCTGCTGGAGTCGCTGCGGCTGCGCGGACTGGCCGGCCGCACCTCCGCGATCCTGCACAACGTCCGCGCCCAGATGAAGTCCAGCCCTCACCTGTGGGCCGCCTACCACGACACCGTCATCCAGCCGCGCCGCCGCGTCGGCCTGGAGGTGCTGCGCCGGGGCCGTGACAACGGCGAACTGCGCGCCGACGTCGACCTGGAACTCCTCAACGACATGGTGGTGGGCCCGGTCCTGGTCCGCACCGTGCTGCGGCCCGACGCGGAGCTGCCCGCCGACCTCGCCGAGCGTGTCGTCGACACCCTGCTCCAGGGGCTGCGCCCCGCATGACGTGGCCGCGATGTGCGGGTTTCGTCACAGACGCCACCCCCGTCACGCACATCAGGAACTGCCCGCGCGGCCCCGCACGTCCTCGCTTCCGTACGGCCGCCCGGGCGGCGGCGGGAAAGGAACCGGACATCCCCTAGGGTCTTACGGACGACGGGGGGCGACGGTGTGCACGGCAGGTTGTGAGGCGGCGGTATGGCGCAGCAGGCGTACATGACGGAGACGGACGACGGGCGCCAGGGCCCCCGGACCCCGGCCTCCCGGTTGCGGCGCCTGCTCCGGCGGCTGGGCGCCCTGCGCGGGGACCGCGGAATCTGGCGCAGGGGCTGGGCGGTTGCCGTCTGCGCGCTCCTGCTGGCGCTGGTGATGCTGGCCCACGCGCACGTCCCCAACGCCGTCGGCAACCTGGGCAGCCTGCTGGAGACGTTCCTGCCGTGGCTGGGCCTGTTCGTACCGGTGCTGCTGGTGCTGGCGCTCGTCCGCCGCTCGGCGACCGCGCTGATCGCGACGGTGCTCCCGGTGGTCGTGTGGCTCAACCTGTTCGGCGGTCTGCTCAGCGACAAGAACGTCTCCGGCGGCGATCTGACGGTGGCCACGCACAACGTCAACGCCGAGAACCCGGACCCGTCCGGCACCGCCCGTGAGGTGGCCGCCGCGGGAGCGGACGTGCTGGCGCTGGAGGAGCTGAAGGCCTCCGAGGTGCCCGCCTACCGGGCCGCGCTGTCCGACACGTACGACTACCACGCGGTGGTCGGCACGGTCGGCCTGTGGTCCAAGTACCCGCTCAGCGACGTCAGGTCGGTGGACATCCGGCTGGGCTGGCAGCGGGCGATGCGCGCCACCGTGGACGCGCCGGCCGGCCGGGTCGCGGTGTACGTCGCGCACCTGCCGTCGGTGCGGGTGAAGCTGGAGGCCGGGTTCACGGCCCGTCAGCGCGACAAGAGCGCCGACGCGCTGGGCGAGGCCATCGCGGAGGAGCCGCTGGACAACGTGGTGCTGCTCGGCGACCTCAACGGCACGATGAACGACCGCTCCCTGAAGGCGGTCACCTCCCAGATGCGCTCCACGCAGGGCGCGGTGGGCAGCGGCTTCGGCTTCAGCTGGCCGGCGTCGTTCCCGATGGCGCGCATCGACCAGATCCTCGTCAGGGGCGCCGAGCCGGAGAGCTCCTGGACGCTCCCGCAGACGGCGAGCGACCACCTGCCGATAGCGGCACGGGTACGGGTCGCCGACACCGCGGAATAGCTGCAACGGCCCGGACGCACGACGGCGGGCGGGGCGCGGAACACCGCACCCCGCCCGCCGTCGTCGTACCCGGACCTCACACCTCGGGCGGCAGACCCTCGCGCCAGCCGTTGGTGATGGGCAGCCGGCGGTCCTTGCCGAAGCCCTTCGGGGAGATCTTGGTGCCCGGCGGGTACTGGCGCCGCTTGTACTCCGCCCGGTCCACCATCCGCAGCGTCTTCTCGACCAGCTCGCGGTCGTGGCCGGCCTCGACGATGTCGTCCGCGCCCTTGTCCTGGTCCACGTACAGCGCCAGGATCGCGTCCAGCACCGGGTAGTCCGGCAGCGAGTCCGTGTCCACCTGGCCGGGGCGCAGCTCCGCGCTCGGCGGCTTGGAGATGGAGTTCTCCGGGATCGGCGGCGTCTCGCCCCGCTCCTCGGCCGCGCGGTTGCGCCACCGCGCCAGCCGGAACACCAGCGTCTTGTACACGTCCTTGATGGGCCCGTACGCGCCGACCGAGTCGCCGTACAGCGTCGAGTAGCCCACCGCCAGCTCGGACTTGTTGCCCGGGGCGAGGACGATGTGACCCTCCTGGTTGGAGAGGGCCATCAGCATCGTGCCGCGCAGCCGCGACTGGAGGTTCTCCTCCGCCAGGCCGGTCAGCTCCAGCGACCCCATGTACGCGTCGAACATCGGCTCGATCGAGACCGTGCGGAAGTTCAGCCCGGTGCGCCGCGCCAGCTCCGCCGCGTCACCCTTCGAGTGGTCGGAGGAGTACTTCGACGGCATGGAGACGCCGTACACGTTCTCCGGGCCGACCGCGTCGCAGGCGATCGCGGCGACCAGCGCCGAGTCGATACCGCCGGACAGCCCGATCAGCACCGAACGGAAGCCGTTCTTCTGCACATACGCCCGCAGGCCCACGACCAGCGCCGAGTACACCTCCGCGTCGTCGTCGAGACGCTCCGCGTACCCGCCGGTGTGCTCCGGCTCGTACGCGGGGAGCGGGTCCTCCGACAGCACGACCCGCTCGATGCGCAGTCCGTCGTCCACCACGCCGTCGGGCGCGTCGGCCGCCGCGGCCGGCAGGTCCAGGTCGACCAGCAGACACGTCTCGGAGAACTGCGGGGCGCGCGCGATCACCTCGCCGTCCGCGCCGACGACGATCGAGTCGCCGTCGAAGACCAGGTCGTCCTGGCCGCCCATCATCGCCAGGTACGCGGTGGTGCAGCCGGCCTCCTGCGCCCGCTTGCGCACCAGCTCCAGCCGCGTGTCGTCCTTGTCCCGCTCGTACGGCGAGGCGTTCACCGACAGCAGCAGCCCGGCCCGCGCCGAACGCGCCGCCGGCACCCGGCCGCCGTCCTGCCACAGGTCCTCGCAGATGGCGAGGGCGACGTCCACGCCGTGCACCCGCACCACGGGCAGGGTGTCGCCGGGCACGAAGTAGCGGAACTCGTCGAAGACGCCGTAGTTCGGCAGGTGGTGCTTGGCGAAGCTCAGCGCCACCTCGCCCCGGTGCAGCACGGCGGCCGCGTTGCGCGGGGCGCCCGCGGGCTGGCCGTACTTCGGCTGGGCGGCGGCGCTGCGGTCCAGGTAGCCGACGACCACCGGCAGGTCGCCGAGGCCCTCGTCGGCGAGGCGCGCGGCCAGCGCGCGCAGGGACGCCCGGGAGGCCTCCACGAAGGACGACCGCAGGGCGAGGTCCTCGACGGGATACCCGGTCAGCGCCATCTCCGGGAACGCCACGAGATGCGCCCCCTGCCCGGCGGACTCACGGGTCCGGCGGACAATCGTTTCCGCGTTGCCGGCGAGATCGCCGACGGTCGAGTCGATCTGGTTCAGGGCGAGTCGTAGTTGAGGCACCCGGCCAGTGTAATCGTCAGAGCGACGCGATGTGGGGTTGCGGCACTGCGGGCCTGCCGCGCCGTCACGGCCGCGCGGCCGCTCCCCGCGCCCTCAGCATCCCCGCCATCAGCCGGATCTCCGACTCCTGGCCCTCGACCATCCCCTGCGCCAGCCGCTTGCCCGCCTCCACCTCGCAGGCGCGCACACAGCCCTCGGCCATGTGCACACCGCCCCGGTGATGGGCCGTCATCAGCTGGAGGTAGAACACCTCGGCCTGCCTGCCGTTCAGCCGGCCCAGCCGCTCCATCTCCGCGTCCGTCGCCATGCCCGGCATCAGCGCGCCGTCCTCGCCGGCGGTCATGGCGCGCATTCCCATCCAGGTCATGGGCGGGTCGGCGGACACCTTCGGCAGCTCCCACAGGTCGAGCCAGCCCAGCAGCATGCCCCGCTGGTTGGCCTGCGTCTGCGCGATGTCGTAGGCGAGCCGCCGCACCTCCTCGTCGTCGGTGCGGTCGCGCACGACGTACGACATCTCCACGGCCTGCTGGTGGTGCACCGCCATGTCCCGGGCGAACCCGGCGTCCGCGGAGTCCGCCGCCGGGACGGGCAGCACGGGCTCCTCCCCGTCGGCCGCCGAGGTGACCGCCCACCCGGCCGCCGCGCCGACGACGAGCACCGCCGCCACCGCGCCGGCGGCCAGGGCGGGCCGCCTCACTTCGCCAGCCCGCCCGTGCAGGCCGCGCCCGGCTCGGGCGTCTGCTGCCCCTGCACGAACTTCTCCAGGAACGCGTCCACGGCCGGGTCGGCGGCCCCCTTCACCGTGCGCTGGTGGCCCCACGCGGTCAGCACCATCGGGTCCTTCTGCCCGTCGACCGGGCTCATCAGCGTGTACGGCGTCTTCTTCACCTTCGCCGCCAGCGCCTCCACGTCGGCCTTCGGCGCGTCGCCGTTGTACGTCACCCACACCGCGCCGTGCTCGAGCGAGTGGACCGCGTTGGTCGCATTCACCTCGTCCTCGTAGACGTCCCCGTCGCAGTTCATCCACACGGGGTTGTGGTCGCCGCCCACGGGAGGCGTCACCGGGTAGTCGACGGACCTGGTGACGTGTTCGCGGCCCAGCTCGCCCTTCCAGGTGCGCACGCCGTCCGCGCCGGTGACGAACTTCCCTGCGCTCTTCGCGTCGTCCGCCGCGCTGCTGCTTGTGCCGTCGTCCGACTGCGCCCTGACCAGCACCACCCCGCCGGCGACCAGGCCGGCGACGACCAGCACGGAGGCGGCGACGACGAGGATCCGGTTGCGGCGCTCGCGGGCCTGCTCGGCGCGCCGCATCTCCTCTATGCGCGCCGTGCGTGACGCGCTGCTCTTGTTGGCGGAGCCCATGTAGGTGTCCTTCGGGTCGGAGGAGGTGGGGCCGGAGGGGTGATCGGGTCAGCTGATCGTAATGGGGGAGACGGGAGAGTCGTAGGGGGCGGCGGCGACGGACGGCCCCGGGCGGATCCGGTGAAGGTCCGGCCGTAAATTTTGAGCCCAGGATTCCGATTACTACGCTGCCGGTATGCGGCTGCTGCGCTCCACCGACCTCGCCCTGCGGGTCCTCATGCGCCTCGCCGTGGCCGGCGACACCAGTCCCACGACGCGGGACGTCGCGGCGGCCATGGACGTGCCGTACACCCACGCCGCGAAGGTCGTCGCCGAGCTCCAGCACATGGGACTGCTCACCGCCAGGCGCGGCCGGGGCGGCGGACTGTCCCTCACCGAGAAGGGCCGCGCGGCCTCCGTCGGCGGCCTGGTCCGCGCCTTCGAGGGGGAGGGGGACGTCGTCGACTGCGACGGCGCCGCGAGTACCGCGCCCTGCCCCCTGCGCTCCGACTGCCGGCTGCGCGGCGCGCTGCGGCGGGCCCAGGAGGCCTTCTACGCCTCGCTGGACCCGCTGACGGTCACGGACCTCACCGCGGACCCGACAGGACCGCTGCTGCTGGGCATCCCCGGCGTCCGCTAGCGGTTCCCACCCTCACCGCGCGAGCCACAGGTCGGGCCCGAACACCTCGTAGTGCACGTCCGCCGGGGCCACGCCCTTGGCGATCAGCTGCCGGCGGACCGTGCGCATGAACGGCAGCGGACCGCACAGGTACGCGCGCGTGCCGGGCGCGACCGGCACGTCCGTGAGGTCGACGTACCCGGTGCCCGCGCCCGCGGGGGCGTCCTGCTCGTACCAGAACCGCACGGTGGCGTCGGGCAGCTTCGCCGCGTAGGCCTCGTGGTCCGTGCGCAGGGCGTGGTCGGCGGGGGAGCGGTCGCCGTGCACGACGGTGACCGGGGCGCGGTGCCCCGAGCCGGCGAGGTGCGCGAGCATCGCGACGAGCGGGGTCACGCCGATCCCGGCGGACGCCAGCAGCAGCGGGGTGTCGTCGTCGGCGTCCAGCACCAGGTCCCCGTACGCCTCCGACAGCTCCAGGACGTCGCCGACGCGGACGCGCGCGTGGAGGTGGGAGGACACCTCGCCGTCGGGCGCCGTGCCGTCGTGCACCCGCTTCACGCTGAACTGCCGCAGGCCGGCGCCGGGCGCGCCGGAGAGGCTGTACTGCCGTATCTGACGGGCGCCGTCCGCGAGCGGCACCCGCACGGACACGTACTGGCCCGGGCGGAAGTCGCGCACCGGGCCGCCGTCGGCCGGACGCAGCCGGAAGGTCACCACGTCGGCGGTCTCGGCGATCCGCTCGACGACCTCCCAGGGCCGCCAGGCGGCCCCGCCGCGCTCCTCGTACAGCCGCTTCTCGACGGCGGTCAGGGCGTTCGCCATCAGCCAGTAGACCTCGTCCCAGGCGGCGGCGACCTCGGGCGTGGCCGCGTCGCCCAGCACCTCGGCGATCGCGGCGAACAGGTGCTCGTGGACGATCGCGTACTGGTCGGGGGTCACGCCCAGGGAGGCGTGCTTGTGGGCGATGCGCGACAGCATCGCGTCGGGCCGGTCGTCGGGGTGGTCCAGCAGGTGGGCGGCGAACGCCGCGATGGACCCCGCGAGGGCCTGGCGCTGGGTGCCGGCGGCCTGGTTGCCGCGGTTGAACAGGTCGCGCAGCAGCTCGGGACGGGCGGCGAACATCCCGGCGTAGAAGCGCTCGGTGATCTCGCCGAGGGCGGCGCCCACGGCGGGCAGGGTGGCGCGGACGGTGGCGGCGGACTGCTCGGACAGCATCGGGTCTCCTCGTGGCTCGGATGCCTGCGCCCTCATTAAAACTTGCATCCAAAACTCCAATTTAAGCGGGGGTCCCGTACCGCTCCTCCCGCTGTCGTGGCGACGGCTGTGACCGGGCAAGATGAGCGGAGGAGCCGTGCCTCCGACGGCCCCGGCGGTTCAGGCCGCGGCCGGTCGCCCGACCGGGCCCGGCAACGCGTATGAAACGCTGGTGTGGTGGGATGCACGAGTGCCGGACCGCCTCCTGGTGACCGGGAGGAACGGGCGGCCTGACCGGCAGGAATGGGGAAGCGGAAGATGGACAAGCAGCAGGAGTTCGTGCTCCGGACGTTGGAGGAGCGCGACATCCGGTTCGTACGCCTGTGGTTCACCGACGTCCTGGGCTTCCTCAAGTCCGTGGCCGTCGCCCCGGCCGAGCTCGAGCAGGCCTTCGACGAGGGCATCGGCTTCGACGGCTCCGCCATCGAGGGCTTCGCCCGCGTGCACGAGTCCGACATGATCGCCAAGCCGGACCCGTCGACCTTCCAGATCCTGCCCTGGCGCGCCGAGGCGCCCGGCACGGCCCGGATGTTCTGCGACATCCTCATGCCGGACGGCTCCCCGTCCTTCGCGGACCCGCGCTACGTCCTCAAGCGCGCCCTCGCCCGCACCTCTGACCTGGGCTTCACCTTCTACACCCACCCGGAGATCGAGTTCTTCCTGCTGAAGGACAAGCCGGTCGACGGCAGCCGCCCGACCCCGGCGGACAACTCCGGCTACTTCGACCACACCCCGCAGAACGTCGGCATGGACTTCCGCCGCCAGGCGATTACGATGCTGGAGTCGATGGGCATCTCGGTGGAGTTCTCCCACCACGAGGGCGCCCCCGGCCAGCAGGAGATCGACCTGCGCTACGCGGACGCGCTGTCCACGGCGGACAACATCATGACGTTCCGCCTGGTCATGAAGCAGGTGGCGCTGGAGCAGGGCGTGCAGGCGACGTTCATGCCGAAGCCGTTCTCCGAGTATCCCGGCTCGGGCATGCACACCCACCTCTCCCTCTTCGAGGGCGACCGCAACGCCTTCTACGAGTCCGGCGCGGAGTACCAGCTCTCCAAGGTGGGCCGCTCCTTCATCGCGGGCCTGCTGCGGCACGCTGCGGAGATCTCCGCGGTCACCAACCAGTGGGTCAACTCCTACAAGCGCATCTGGGGCGGCACCGAGCGCCCGGCCGGCGCGGGCGGCGAGGCCCCCTCGTACATCTGCTGGGGCCACAACAACCGCTCGGCCCTGGTCCGCGTGCCCATGTACAAGCCCGGCAAGACCGGCTCGGCGCGCGTGGAGGTCCGCTCCCTCGACTCCGGCGCCAACCCGTACCTGGCCTACGCCCTGCTCCTCGCGGCCGGCCTCAAGGGCATCGAGGAGGGCTACGAGCTCCCGCCGGGCGCCGAGGACGACGTCTGGGCCCTCTCCGACGCGGAACGCCGCGCGCTGGGCATCGAGCCCCTCCCGCAGAACCTGGGCGAGGCGCTCGCCCTGATGGAACGCAGCGACCTGGCCGCCGAGACCCTCGGCGAGCACGTCTTCGACTTCTTCCTGCGGAACAAGAAGCAGGAGTGGGAGGAGTACCGCTCGGAGGTCACGGCGTTCGAGCTGAGGAAGAACCTGCCGGTGCTGTAGGCGCTGAGCCTGAATTCCACTGACACGGCGGACGGGGCCGGCGGTCGACGACCGCCGGCCCCGTCCGCCGTGTCCGGCGACCCGGGTCGTCACCCCATCGTCTTCGCCCCGTCCAGCGCCTCACGGATGATGTCCGCGTGACCCGCGTGCTGCGCCGTCTCCGCGAGGATGTGCAGCAGCACCCGGCGCACGCTCCACTCCGGCTGGCCCTCGAACCACGGTGCCTTCGGCAGCGGCCACGACGTGTTCAGGTCGGGGAGGCCCGCGACGACCTCCTCCGTGCGGCGGGCCACCTCCGCGTACGCGTCCAGGACGCCGGCCAGCGTCTCGCCGGGCAGCATCTTGAACTCGTCGGCCCGGCGCGCCCAGTCCTCCGGCGTCATGTCGTGGAAGTCGGGCCTGGACGACGGTCCCTCCAGGATGAAGTCCACCCAGCTCCGCTCGGCCGCGGCGACGTGCTTGATCAGGCCGCCCAGGCACAGCTCGCTCACCGTCGTCCGCAGGCCCGCCTGCTCGTCGGTCAGGTCGCGGGTGGTGAGCCGCAGGAACTCCCGGTGCCGGGCGAGCACCACCAGCAGGTCGGCGCGCTCGTCCGTAACGGCGGGGGCCTCGGCGGACTGGTCGGTGGTCAGCTGGTTCACGGTCATGGTCTCCGCCTTCGTCGGTCAGTTCGGTGATCTCGTGCGCTGCGTGCCGTACGCGTCCGGCGCGACGAGAGACACGCTAGGAGTGATGTAGGTCGGATTCCGTCCTACTGGGGCAGTCCGCCGGGAGGTCATTCGGAAGCCCCCGCTCCGCTCGCGCGCGGAACCTTGCCAGTCCGCGGCCGCTCCCTTACGGTCGCGTCCACACGGACAGAAAGCGCTTTCTCGGTCGATGGGTCAGGCTCACCCCCGCCCACCCTCATCGGCCACCCTGACATGCCCCTGACAGGTTTCATGACAGTGAACGACGAAAGGCGAAACGACCATGAGACGAGCAATCGCCGTACGGCTCTCCGCGTTACTGGCCGCCGGGGCCCTGACGGCCGCCACCGGCGTGGCGCTGTCCACGACCTCCGCGTCCGCCGCCGCCGGAGGCGTCACCGGCTACGCGACCCAGAACGGCGGGACCACCGGCGGGGCGGGCGGGCAGACGGTCCGCGCCACCACCGGCACCGCGATCCACCAGGCTCTTTGCAGCCGGGCCAGCAGCTCGACCCCGATCACCATCCAGGTCGAGGGCACGATCAACCACGGCAACACCGCCAAGGTGTCCGGCAGCAGCTGCAACACCGCGGCCGGGGTGATCGAGCTCAAGCAGATCAGCAACGTCACCATCGTCGGCGTCGGCAACGGCGCGGTCTTCGACCAGCTGGGCATCCACATCCGCGAGGCGAGCAACATCGTCATCCAGAACGTGACGGTCAAGAACGTCAAGAAGTCCGGCTCGCCCACGTCGAACGGCGGCGACGCCATCGGCATGGAAAGCGATGTCAGGAACGTCTGGGTGGACCATGTCACGCTGGAGGCGTCCGGCGGTGAGTCCGAGGGCTACGACGGCCTGTTCGACATGAAGGACAACACCCAGTACGTGACGCTGTCGTACAGCATCCTGCGCAACTCCGGGCGCGGCGGCCTCATCGGCTCCAGCGAGAGCGACCGCTCCAACGGGTACGTGACGTTCCATCACAACCTGTACGAGAACATCGACTCCCGTACGCCCCTGCTGCGCGGCGGCATCGCGCACATGTACAACAACCACTACAGGCAGCTGAACGAGTCCGGCATCAACTCCCGCGCCGGCGCCCGCGCGAAGGTGGACAACAACTACTTCGAGGACTCCAAGGACGTCCTCGGCACCTTCTACACCAGCGAGGCCGGCTACTGGCAGGTCAGCGGCAACATCTTCGACAACGTCACCTGGGGCTCGCGCGACGACGACCACAACCCGGCGGGCCCGAACCCCACGTCGAACACGTCCGTGAGCATCCCGTACGGCTTCACCCTGGACGGGGCGAACTGCGTGCCGAGCGTGGTGGCGCAGACGGCGGGCGCGGGCAAGGGCCTGAAGGTGTCGGACGGCAGCTGCACCCCGCAGAGCCCGGACCCGACCGACCCCGGGCCGACGGACCCGGGTGAGCCGACCGACCCCGGTCCCACCGACCCGCCCGCCGGCACCAACCTGAGCCTCGGCGCGGGCGCGGACGGCTCCTCCAAGGCGTCCGGCACCAGCTACGGCAACGTCGTGGACGGCAACACGAGCACCTACTGGTCGCCGTCCGGCACGACCGGCTCGGTCTCGGTGAAGTGGGGCTCCGCCACCACCGTGTCCAAGGTCAACATCCGCCTGGCCTCCGGCTCCGGCACCATCGGCGCCTACCGCCTCCTGAACCACGACACGGGTGCGGTCCTGGCCTCCGGCAGCGGAGCGGGCACGGTCGGCTTCTCCCCGGCCTCCCTGAAGAAGATCACCCTCGAGATCACCAACGCCTCGGGCACCCCGCGCATCGCGGAGTTCGAGACGTACGCGAGCTGAACAATGCGGGGGCCGTCCTCGCGGCGGCCCCCGGCCTCAGCGGGCGCTGTGCGAGCTGTGCGACACGAAGCGGCGCCACGCGGCGGACGTGACGGTGAGGCGTGGGCCGTCGGGTGCTTTGGAGTCACGGACGTGGACGGCATCGGGGGCTATGGCGACCTCCACGCAGTCGTTGGGGTTGCTGCTGTCGCTGTAGCTGCTCTTGAACCACGTCAGATCGTCGACTCCGCCTGAGCCCGTGCGGTTCATGTATCCCCCAGAACTTGTTCGATGAAGGCCAGTGACTCCCGCGCGCTCAGCGCTTCGGCTCGGATGATGCCATAGCGCAGCTCAAGGATGCGCAGGTGACGAGGATCAGTGACAGGGCGGCTCCCGAACTCGTCGTCCGCCCGGCCCACCGCTGTGCCGTCGTGGAACTTGAGTACTTGGATTCGCCCTCCGGTTCCGGGGTGATCCCCATGGGATGTCGGCATCACCTGGATCTCGACGTGCCGCAACCGGGCCAGCTCCAGGAGGTGTTCGAGCTGCGTGCGCAAGACCTCCCTGCCTCCGACGGGGCGTCTGAGGGTCACCTCTTCCTGTACGAAGCTCAACTCCGGCGCGGGGCGCCGCGCGAAGATGCTGCTTCGGGCCACCCGAGCGGCGACCGCCCTCTCCAGCTCGTCCTCCGACAGGGCCGGCCGCCGGGTACTCAGCAGCGCCCGGGCGTACTCCTCGGTCTGCAGGAGCCCGTGCAGGTTGTGGCTGCCGTACGAAAGAAGCTCCACGGCTTGGCCTTCGAGCTTGGCCAGATCCCGCACCTTCTTGGGATACCGGACCTTCGCCACGTCCTCCTTCATCGCGGCGATCAGCCCGCCCGCCCCCAGGACCTCGTCCGCCTTCTCCAGGTACTCGGGCCGGGGAATCCGCTTCCCGCTCTCGACCTTGTAGACGAGGTCCTCCCCGTACTTCACCGCCGCCGCGAAATCGGGGGCGCGCATCCCCGCGGCCTCCCGGCGCAGCTTCAACTGCCGCCCCACCGTGGCGACGACGGCCACCCCCCATTCGTCGTCCGGGTCGACCTCCCAGCCAGGTTCGTCCGCCTGAACCTCGTCCGCGAGGCGCACCGCCTCACCGTCCACCGACATCCGCACCCCTTTGCCGTACGCGTCGTATCGCGACGTGCCCGACGGTAGGCGGGCCGGCGAGGGCCAGGGGCGAGAACGGCGCTCGCTGCATGCCAACGAGTGACGCGATCCGCTCTCCGCCTGGGACGCTGACGGCGAGCGGTCCAAGGTGACGGAAGGCCTCGAACTCGAGGGGGGTTCCGGGCAGGGCTGCAGCGTGTTCTCGCATACGGCAATCCTCAAGAGTTTCCACGGTTGAATCTGGGGTGAGTGAATTTTCGGGGCGAGGGGGCGAGCGGTGTCCCTCTCACCTGTCGGCGAGGAGTGGGTGGCGTCGGCCCTGCGGTCCTGGCCTCCGGGCGCTGTGCGAGCTGTGCGACACGAAGCGGCGCCACGCGGCGGACCTGACGGTGAGGCGGGGGCCGTCGGGTGCCTTGGAGTCACGGACGTGGACGGAACCGGGGGCTATCGCGACCTCCACGCAGTCGTTTCCGTCCCCGCTGCTGCTGTAGCTGCTCCGGAACCACGGCAGTGCCGGGGCGTCCTGCTCACCACCAGCACTCGGCGGGACCGGACCAGACATGGACGAGCCATGCCGACGCCCCTGGGGTGGGCGCCTGAGCGGCACACTCGTTCGAGGTCTCGCTCACGGCGGCGAAACCTCATGTCAGCAGGTGGGAGCGCCCGTATGCTGGCCGTGTACCGCGTGTCCAGGTCACACCGAGACTGCCGGTCGGACGAGGAGGTGAAAGGGAATGAGCGTTGCCATGGACCACACCGGGCCGTGGACCGTCGCCGACGTCCTGGCCCTGCCCGAAGACCGCACCACCCGCTACGAACTGCTGGGGGAGTCCCTCGTCATGTCCCCCGCCCCCGGCGTCCGCCACCAGCGGGCCTCGTTCCGCCTCCACGTCGCCCTGGACGCGGCTGCCCGAGCCGTCGGCGCGCCGGTGGAGATCCTGGAAGGCGTCAACGTCGTCCTGCCGTCCGGGCTCGTCGTGCCCGACCTGGTCGTGGCCGACGCCGGCGCGACCGCCGACGACCCTGTCACCGTCGACATCGACGCGGTCCAGCTTGTCGTCGAACTCGTCTCCCCCGGCAACAGCACCATGGACCGCAAGGTCAAGCCCATGCTGTACGCCGAGGCCGCCGTCCCGCACTTCTGGCGCCTGGAGTTCGACCCCGCCCCCATGCTCGTCATCCATGAACTGCAGGGCGGTCGCTACGTAGAGCGGACCACGGCACTCGCGGGCGCGACCACCCACCTGGACGCCCCGTATCCGATCGCAATCGATCCGGCTGGACTCTCCCGGCAGTAGATGCCGTCTGACGGCAACACTGACCGCAACCGGACCCGCCAGAGCCGGACGTCAGCGGATTCGCGCGGACCCATGGATCGGCGTTGACCTGCGAAGACGCAGGTGAACAGGGGACGCCCAGCACACATGCCATGTGCTGGCGGGCGAAACGCCGGTACTGGTCCTGCCCGACGACCTCTGACCTTCCGACGCGCCGCGTCTAGGACTCGGCCTGCTCCGCCAGGACCTTGTGCAGCGGCTCCGTCGCCCGCCGCCGGTACTCCTGGACCGCCCACCCGTTGCCGTCCGGGTCGGTGAAGTGCATGAACGTGGCGCCGTCGGAGTCGGCATAGCGGACCGGCTCGGAGATGTCCAGGCCGCGGGCGACGAACTCCGCGTGGGCCTTGCCGATGTCGGCGACGCAGAGCTGGAGGCCCTGGTAGGCGCCGGGGGCCGGGGTGGGGCCCGGGGTCATCTCCCAGATGCTCTCACCGAGGGCGATCGAGCAGCCGGAGCCGGGCGGGGTCAGCTGGACGATGCGCATGCCCGGCATGACCTCCTGGTCGATGTCGACGTGGAAGCCGACCTTGTCCCGGTAGAAGTCCCGCGCCCGGTCGATGTCGCTGACCGGCAGGGGGATCACTTCGAGGGTCATGTCCATGAGAGCCTCCGGCTCCTTCGTCGGGTTCGTCGGGTACCGCGTCAGGCGAACCGCCACCGGGTCTGGCTGAACGGCTCTCCCTTACCGAAACCGAAAACGGTGTGCGGCGCCACCGAGAACACCACGGCCCGGCCCGGCCCGTGGTGGAAATGGCCCTCCCGTACCTCGAAGCGCCAGAAGTCGCCGTACTTCTCCTCCCACAGCGCGGCCAGACCGCGCAGACGCGCGTCGTCCGTGACGCGTTCCGCGCGGCCCTCCACGGTCACGTCGTAGCCCTCCGCCCAGGAGTTGACGCCGGTGGTCAGCACGACGTGCGGGTTCTCGGCGAGGTTGCGGGCCTTGCGTTCCTCCGGCCCGGTGCAGAAGTGCAGGGCGCCGGACGACCAGACCGCCGGGAGCGGGGTGACGTGCGGGCGGCCGTCGGGGCGGACCGTGGAGATCCAGAACAGCTCCGCCTCCGCGATCAGCCGCTCCACCTCCCGCCAGGGCGGCGCACCGGCCTGAGGGTCGCTGTAGCGGGGGTCGACACGGCCTTCGGGCGCGGCGGGAGTGTCGGGAACGTCGGACATGGGAACTCCTCGACGGTCGGAGGGACGCGGCCGCGGGAATCGCGGTCTCCTCATCAGACCCCGCCCGGCCCGGGAATTCACCGCGGGCCGCCCCGGGGCCGTGATCGCGTCCTCCGGCTAGGCTCAGGGCCGTACGACCCTGAACCGAGGCACGAGGGAGGCCGGGGATGACGTCGGCGCCGGGGCGCAGGAGCAGTACCTTCACGCGGCTGCTGCGGCACGGCTTCACCGATCCGTCCGCCGCCGAACGCCTCCTCGACAGCCCCGAGCTGGCGACCGTCCGCAACGACCCCGTCCTCCTCGACGCCCTCGGCGGCACCGCCGACCCGGACCTCGCCCTGCACGGCCTGGTGCGGATGCTGGAGGCGCAGGACGGCGCCACCGACCGGCAGGAACTGCTGGACACGGTGATAGCGGCCAAGCCGCTGCGCGACCGCCTCCTCGGGGTGCTCGGGGCGTCCGAGGCGCTCGCCGAGCACCTGGCCCGCCACCCCCACGACTGGCAGGCCCTCGTCACCTACGAGCCGCGCGACCTGCACCCCGGCGTGGAGGAGTTCGAACGCGGCCTCGCCGACGCCGCCGACCCGGTCGCCCTGCGCGTCTCCTACCGCCGCTGCCTGCTGTCCATCGCCGCCCGCGACGTCTGCGGCACCGTCGACGTCTCCGAGACCGCCGCCGAGCTCGCCGACCTCGCCACCGCCACCCTGCGCAGGGCCCTCGCCCTCGCCGAGGCGGACGCGCCCGAGGACGCCGCCCTGTGCCGGCTCGCGGTGATCGCGATGGGCAAGTGCGGCGGCCACGAGCTGAACTACGTCTCCGACGTCGACGTCATCTTCGTCGGCGAGGCGGCCGGCGACGCCGACGAGGGCCAGGCGCTGCGCGCCGCGACCCGGCTCGCCTCGCACATGATGCGGATCTGCTCGGAGACCACCGTCGAGGGCTCCATCTGGCCCGTGGACGCCAACCTCCGCCCCGAGGGCCGCAACGGCCCGCTGGTCCGCACCCTCGCCTCCCACCTCGCCTACTACCAGCGGTGGGCCAAGACCTGGGAGTTCCAGGCGCTGCTCAAGGCCCGCCCGGTCGCCGGGGACCTAGCGCTCGGCGAGGAGTACACAGGTGCGCTGCGGCCGCTGGTGTGGAAGGCGGCCGAGCGGGAGAACTTCGTCGCCGACGTGCAGGAGATGCGCCGCCGGGTCGTGGCGAACATCCCCGCCGCCGAGGTCGACCGCCAGCTCAAGCTCGGCCCCGGCGGCCTCAGGGACGTCGAGTTCGCCGTGCAGCTGCTCCAGCTGGTGCACGGCCGCGCCGACGCCTCCCTGCGCAGCGGCACGACCCTCGACGCGCTCAAGGCGCTCGCCGCCGGCGGGTACGTCGGCCGTGCTGACGCCGCCCAGCTCGACGAGGCGTACCGCTTCCTGCGCACCCTGGAGCACCGCATCCAGCTGCACCGGCTGCGCCGCACCCATCTGGTCCCCGAGCACGAGGCCGACCTGCGGCGCCTCGGCCGCTCGCTGGGCCTGCGCACCGACCCGGTCGCCGAACTGACCCGCGAGTGGCGGCGTCATACCAGCGTGGTGCGGCGGCTGCACGAGAAGCTGTTCTACCGGCCGCTGCTCGACGCCGTCGCCGCGCTCGCCCCCGGCGAGGCCCGGCTCAGCGCGGAGGCCGCCCGCGAACGCCTGGTCGCCCTCGGCTACGCCGACCCCGCCGCCGCGCTGCGCCACCTGGAGGCCCTCGCCTCCGGCGTCACCCGCAAGGCCGCCATCCAGCGCACCCTGCTGCCGGTGCTGCTCGGCTGGTTCGCGGACTCCGCCGACCCGGACGCCGGTCTGCTGAACTTCCGCAAGGTGTCCGACGCCCTCGGCAAGACGCCCTGGTACCTGCGGCTGCTGCGCGACGAGGGCGCCGCCGCGGAGAACCTCGCCCGCGTCCTGTCCGCCGGGCGGCTCGCCCCCGACCTGCTGATGCGCGCCCCCGAGGCGGTCGCCCTGCTCGGCGACGGGGACGGCGGCGGCCTCACCCCGCGCTCCCGCGCGTCCCTGGAGCAGGAGATCCTCGCCGCCGTCCGCCGCGCCGACAACGCCGTCCAGGGTGTCACCGCCGCCCGAGGGGTGCGCCGCCGCGAGCTGTTCCGCACGGCCGCCGCCGACATCGTCGGCTCCTACGGCACCGAGTCGCAGCCCGCCGAGGCCGACCAGGGCGCCCTGGTGGACCTGGTCGGGGGCGCGGTGTCCGACCTGACCGCCGCCACCCTCGCCGGCACGCTCCGCGCGGTGGTCCGCGAGGGCTGGGGGGACACCCTCCCCACCCGGTTCGCCGTCATCGGCATGGGCCGCTTCGGCGGGCACGAGCTGGGCTACGGCTCCGACGCGGACGTCCTGTTCGTGCACGAGCCGCGCGAGGGCGTGAGCGAGCGGGAGGCGTCCGAGGCCGCGAACAAGGTGGTCGCCGAGATGCGCAGGCTGCTCCAGGTGCCCAGCGCCGACCCGCCGCTGCTGATCGACGCCGACCTGCGTCCGGAGGGCAAGTCGGGCCCGCTGGTGCGCACCCTCGGCTCGTACGAGGCGTACTACCGGCGCTGGGCGCTGGTGTGGGAGCGGCACGCCCTGCTGCGCGCCGAGCCCGTGGCCGGGGACGAGGAGCTGGGCCGCCGCTTCGTGGAGCTGATAGACCCGCTGCGGTACCCGTCCGGAGGGCTGGACGAGGACGCGGTCCGGGAGATCCGCCGGCTCAAGGCCCGCATGGAGTCCGAGCGGCTGCCGCGCGGCGCCGACCCCAAGCTGCACGCCAAGCTGGGCCCGGGCGGGCTGTCCGACGTGGAGTGGACCGTGCAGCTTCTGCAGCTGCGGCACGCCGCGGAGGTGCCGGGGCTGCGGACGACCCGCACCCGTGAGGCGCTGGCCGCCGCGCGTGAGGCGGGGCTGGTGCCGGAGGAGGACGCGGAGATCCTCGACGAGGCGTGGGTGCTGGCCACCCGCGTCCGCAACGCGGTGATGCTGGTCCGCGGCCGGGCGGGGGACACCTTCCCCACGGTGCCGCGCGAACTGGCCGCCGTCGGCCGCTACCTGGGCTACGGCCCCGGTCACGCCGGCGAGATGCTCGACGACTACCGCCGCACGGCCCGCAGGGCGCGGGGCGTGGTGGAGGAGCTGTTCTACGGCGGGCAGTAGCCGCCGCACGGACACTTCGGTGTCAGACCTGCTTCTGCAGGGGCACGCCTTCCGGGGCGGCCCGCTTCCGTCGTCCCGGGGGCGTGACCGGGACCTCCCGGGGGAGGGCGGAGGGGCGGCGGCCGTACCAGGCGTGGGCGACGCCGTAGCCGACGGCGAGGCACAGGACGCCGCCGACCGCGTCCAGCCAGAAGTGGTTGGCGGTGGCGACGATGACCACCAGCGTGGCCACCGGGTACAGCAGCCCCAGCACCCGCGCCCACGGCACCCTGGACAGCGCGAAGAGCGTGAGGCCGCACCACAGCGACCAGCCGATGTGCATGGACGGCATCGCCGCGTACTGGTTGGAGACGGTCTTCAGGTCGCCGGACGCCATCGAGCCCCACGTCTGGTGGACCACGACCGTGTCGACGAAGTCCTGGCCGTTCATCAGCCGCGGCGGGGCGAGCGGGAAGAGGTAGAAGCCGGCCAGGGCGAAACCCGTGGTGACGAACAGGACCAGGCGGGTCGCCGCGTACCGGCCGGGGTGTCTGCGGTACAGCCACACCAGCACACCCAGCGTGACCACGAAGTGCAGGGTGGCGTAGTAGTAGTTCATCCCGACGACGAGCCAAGTCACCGAGTTCACCGCGTGGTTCACGGACTCCTCGAAGGCCGCGCCGAGTTGGCCCTCGAAGCGCCAGATCAGGTCGGCGTTGCGCAGCGCCTCCGCCCGCTGTTCGGGCACCGCGTTGCGCACGAGCGAGTACGTCGCGTAACTCACCGCGATCAGCAGGATCTCGAACCACAGCCGGGGCCGGCGGGGGGCGCGAAGACGGCGCAGGCGACCCATGGCCGCCGCCTCCTCGACGGGGCTCGCCGAGGCCGGCTCGCGGCCTTCCAGCGTGGTCACGGTCGAGTCACCCATGGGCACAGAGTCTGCCAGAAAAGACCTCTCGGTCAGATCATCCCCCGGGCGGGTCCCACCCGCATGTTCTGCCCCGGGAACAGGCCCTGCGTCTCCTCCCCGGGCAGGGCGCAACGGCGCGCGCTCTCCGTCTCACGGACGATTGCGGTCCCCGGGCGCCGACGCCGTCGAACCGCGTACCACCAACTCGGGCATGAACACGAACTCGCTGTGCGGGGCGGGCGTTCCGCCGATCTCCTCCAGCAGCGTGCGCACCGCGGCCTGGCCCATCGCCGGGACGGGCTTGCGGACCGTGGTCAGCGGCGGGTCGGTGAAGGCGATCAGCGGCGAGTCGTCGAAGCCGACCACCGAGATGTCGTCCGGCACCTCGAGACCCCGCTGCCGGGCCGCGCGGATCGCACCCAGCGCCATCATGTCGCTCGCGCACACCACGGCCGTGCAGCCCCGGTCCATCAGCGCGCTGGCCGCGGCCTGGCCGCCCTCCAGCGTGTACAGCGAGTGCTGGATCAGCTCCGTCTCCACCGTCTCCGCGCTCAGCCCCAACTGCTCCTGCACAGCCCGGACGAAGCCCTCTATCTTGCGCTGCACCGGCACGAACCGCTTGGGACCGAGCGCCAGGCCGATCCGGTTGTGCCCGAGGGACGCGAGGTGGGTGACGGCCAGCGCCATCGCGGCCCGGTCGTCGGGGGAGATGAACGGCGCCTGCACCTTCGGCGAGAAACCGTCCACGAGCACGAACGGCACGCCCTGCGCCCGCAGCCGCTCGTAGCGCTGCATGTCGGCGGTGGTGTCGGCGTGCAGTCCGGAGACGTAGATGATGCCGGCGACGCCGCGGTCCACGAGCATCTCGGTCAGCTCGTCCTCGGTGGAGCCGCCGGGGGTCTGGGTGGCGAGCACGGGGGTGTAGCCCTGCCGCGTCAGCGCCTGCCCGATCACCTGGGCAAGCGCCGGGAAGATCGGGTTCTCCAGCTCGGGCGTGATGAGCCCGACGAGACCCTCGCTGCGCTGCCTCAGCCGCACCGGGCGCTCGTAACCCAGCACGTCCAGGGCGGCGAGGACGGACTGGCGGGTGGTGGCGGCGACGCCCGGCTTCCCGTTCAGGACCCGGCTGACGGTCGCCTCGCTCACCCCCGCCTGAGCAGCGATATCAGCAAGCCGTGTGGTCACAGGACCGGACTGTATCTGCCGGTTGTCGCCTTGCACACCGACCGGACGCCTGGTGCGCGCCGTGGGACGGCCCGTGGTGGGCTGCTGGCTCATCGCGATCCCTCAAGTCGTGGTCGGCGTCCGCTCCGCAAGGGATGATTCCCCCGGCGGCAACGGATGGCAAGTGCTTGCAGAGTCTTGCACAACAGTCCGAACCCCCGGCGTACGGGCGGAAACCAGGGTTGCGCGACGGTCGAGAACGGGTCACGGCGGCATAACTCTCGCGGGCTCTTGCAAAACTTTTCTGCAAGGTCTTTCGGAAACGTTCCGGCGCTGTTACGTTCACGTCGCCCGGCCGCCGCAACGGCGCAGTCGGCACCTCGCGGGACGGCAGACGGGGCCGTTCCCGCCTCACGGGCTTAACCCTCAAGGAGAACCTCATGCGGCGTGGCATAGCGGCCACCGCGCTGGTGGCGTCCCTCGCCCTCGCGGCGACGGCCTGCGGCGGCGACAGCGACAGCGAAGGCAAGGCCGGCGGCCCGGTCACCATCACCTGGTGGGACACCTCCAACGCGACCAACGAGGCGCCGACCTACCAGGCCCTGGTCAAGGAGTTCGAGGCCGCCAACAAGAACATCAAGGTCAACTTCGTCAACGTCCCGTTCGACCAGGCGCAGAACAAGTTCGACACCGCCGCCGGCTCCAAGGGCGCCCCCGACGTGCTGCGCTCCGAGGTCGGCTGGACCCCCGCGTTCGCCAAGAAGGGCTTCTTCCTGCCCCTCGACGGCACCGAGGCCCTCGCCGAGCAGGACAAGTTCAAGCCCAACCTGCTCGAGCAGGCGAAGTACGAGGGCAAGACCTACGGCGTCCCCTTCACCACGGACACCCTCGCGTTCGTCTACAACAAGGCGCTCTTCGCGAAGGCCGGCGTCGAGGCCCCCAAGACCTGGGACGACCTGAAGAAGGCCGCCGCCACGATCAAGGCGAAGACCGGCGTCGACGGCTACTGGGGCTCCACGGCCGGCTACTACGCCCAGCCGTTCCTCTACGGCGAGGGCACCGACATGGTCGACGCCGAGGCCAAGAAGATCACGATCAAGTCCGCCGAGGCCAAGAAGGGCTACGGCACCTGGCTGAGCCTCTTCCAGGGCAAGGGCCTGCACAAGGCCGACGTGACCGCCGACGCCTACGCCCACATCCAGGACGCGTTCGTCAACGGCAAGGTCGCCTCGATCATCCAGGGCCCGTGGGAGATCACCAACTTCTACAAGGGCTCCGCGTTCAAGGACAAGAACAACCTCGGCATCGCCACCGTCCCGGCCGGCTCCGCGGGCAAGGCGGGCGCCCCCACCGGCGGTCACAACCTCTCCGTCTACGCCGGCTCCAGCAAGGAGAAGCAGGAGGCCGCGCTGAAGTTCGTGAAGTTCATGACCTCGGCGAAGGCGCAGGAGACCATCGCGCTGAAGAACTCCACGCTCCCGACGCGTGACGACGCCTACACCGCGCAGGTCAAGGCCGACCCGGGCATCGCCGGCTACCAGACGGTCCTCTCGGCCGCCCAGCCGCGCCCGGCGCTGCCCGAGTACAGCTCCCTGTGGGGCCCGATGGACGACGAGCTGCCGCAGATCGCCGGCGGCAAGGAGTCCCTGGACAAGGGCCTGAGCGACGCGGAGGCCGCGTTCACCAAGCTGGTGCCGGACTTCTCCAAGTAATGCCCGCGTGGCCGCCGGACCCGCTTCCCGGAGGGGAGGGTCCGGCGGCCGCCGGCCTGTGTGCCGTACTCCTTGATCATCCAGAAGGTGCCGAACCATGACAGTCGCCATCGACCGCGCGACCGGCAAGCGCCGCGGTGACCGCGCGCCCCGCCCCGGGCCGGGGCAGCGCCTGAAGCGCTCCTACCAGAAGCACTGGTACGCCTACGCCATGATCGCGCCGGTCGTCCTGGTGCTCGGCGTCATCGTGCTGTACCCCCTGGTCTACGGCTTCTACCTCACGCTCACCGACGCGGACAGCCTGAACTCGGCGCGCACCATCGGCGTCAACGAGATCGAGGCCACCTACAAGTTCGTCGGCATCGACAACTACGCCGAGATCCTGTGGGGCGAGACCTCCTACGACCGGTTCTGGTCGCACTTCATCTGGACGATCGTGTGGACGGCCGCCTGCGTCGCCCTGCACTACGGCATCGGCCTGGGCCTCGCGCTGCTGCTCAACCAGAAGCTGCGCGGCCGCACCTTCTACCGGCTGATCCTCATCCTGCCGTGGGCCGTGCCGACCTTCGTCACCGTCTTCGGCTGGCGCTTCATGCTCGCCGACGCCGGCATCATCAACTCCGCCCTCGACTTCCTCGGCCTGCCCTCCCCGGCCTGGCTGGAGGACTCCTTCTGGCAGCGGTTCGCCGCCATCATGGTCAACACCTGGTGCGGTGTGCCGTTCATGATGGTGTCGCTGCTCGGCGGACTGCAGTCCATCGACAGCAGCCTCTACGAGGCCGCCGAGATGGACGGCGCCAGCGCCTGGCAGCGGTTCCGCCATGTCACTCTGCCCGGCCTGCGCTCGGTCAGCTCCACCGTGGTCCTGCTCGGCATCATCTGGACGTTCAACCAGTTCGCGATCATCTTCCTGCTGTTCGGCAACACCGCGCCGGACGCGCAGATCCTCGTGACCTGGGCCTACCAGCTCGGCTTCGGACAGCAGCCGCGCGAGTTCGCCGAGTCCGCGGCCTACGGCATGCTGCTGCTGGCCGTCCTGATCGTCTTCACGTCCTTCTACCGCCGCTGGCTGAACCGCAACGACCAGCAGCTCGCGATCTGAGGCGGGAGTCTTCATGAGCACCTCGACCCTCCCCACCGCCGCCGAGGCCGGCCGGCCCGCCGGCGAGCGGACCGCCGCGCCCCGCAAGGGCCGCCGGCGCGGTGAGGTCAGCCCCCTGGGCCGCCTCACCTCTCACGGCATCCTCATCGTGGCCAGCCTGATCGCGCTGTTCCCGGTCGCCTGGCTGGTGTTCCTGTCCCTCGGCCCCGACAAGGACGACTATCTGCGTCCCGGCGGGATCTGGGGCAAAATGACACTGGACAACTACTCGTTCGTGCTGCAGAACACGAACTTCTTCGACTGGCTGAAGAGCTCGCTGATCGTGTCGCTCGGCACCACGGTCATCGGCGTCCTGGTGGCGGCCACCACCGGCTACGCGGTCTCCCGCATGCGCTTCCCGGGCTACAAGAAGTTCATGTGGGTGCTGCTGGTCACCCAGATGTTCCCGGTGGCCGTGCTGATGGTCCCGATGTACCAGATCCTGTCGGACCTCCAGCTCATCGACAGCTACCTCGGCCTGATCCTCGTGTACTGCACCACGGCGGTGCCGTACTGCGCCTGGCTGATGAAGGGCTATTTCGACACCATCCCGTTCGAGATCGACGAGGCGGGACGCGTCGACGGACTGACCCCGATCGGCACGTTCGCACGGCTGATCCTGCCGCTCGCCAAGCCGGGACTCGCGGTCGCCGCGTTCTACAGCTTCATCACCGCGTTCGGCGAGGTCGCGTTCGCCACGACGTTCATGCTGGACGACAAGAAGTACACGCTGGCGGTCGGTCTGCAGAGTTTCGTGAGTGAGCACGACGCTCAGCGGAATCTGATGGCCGCGACGGCTGTGCTGATCGCGATACCTGTGTCCGCGTTCTTCTATCTCGTGCAGAAGAACCTCGTTGCCGGCCTTACGGCCGGTGGCACCAAGGGATAACGCCGTTCGGGGTGACTGCCGTCGGCCGGCTGCGGGTTCGTCGCGGCTGGTCGCGCCCACGCGGCGGAGCCGCACATCAGCACAGTCCCGCGCCCCTGAAGGGCGTTGCCCTTCCCCTGGGTCCGAGGCGGCCGCGTTGGCCATCCGACCCCGCTGTCATCGCGGCCGCCTCCACTTAGCTTCCCTGCCCGAACCCCGTATCAAGGACGTCATGAGTCAGCAGCACTCCGCCGCCCCGGCCCCGACCCCCACGACCGACTCGGCCGTCGCCACCGTCGCGCGGCGCCGTGACTGGTGGCGGGACGCGGTGATCTACCAGGTGTACCCGCGCAGTTTCGCCGACAGCAACGGCGACGGCATGGGCGACCTGGAAGGCATCCGCTCCCGGCTGCCGTACCTGCGTGACCTCGGGGTGGACGCCGTGTGGCTGAGCCCCTTCTACGCCTCCCCGCAGGCCGACGCCGGGTACGACGTCGCCGACTACCGCGCCGTCGACCCGATGTTCGGCACCCTGCTCGACGCGGACGCGCTGATCCGTGACGCGCACGCGCTGGGTCTGCGGATCATCGTCGACCTGGTGCCCAACCACTCGTCCGACCAGCACGAGTGGTTCAAGCGCGCCCTCGCCGAGGGCCCCGGCTCGCCGCTGCGCGAGCGCTACCACTTCCGGCCCGGCAAGGGCGAGAACGGCGAACTGCCGCCCAACGACTGGGAGTCGATCTTCGGCGGCCCGGCGTGGACCCGGGTCACCGAGCCCGACGGCACCCCCGGCGAGTGGTACCTGCACCTCTTCGCGCCCGAGCAGCCCGACTTCAACTGGGAGCACCCGGCGGTCGGCGACGAGTTCCGCTCCATCCTGCGGTTCTGGCTGGACATGGGCGTGGACGGCTTCCGCATCGACGTGGCCCACGGCATGGTGAAGGCCGAGGGCCTGCCGGACCTGGGCTCGCACGACGAGATGCGGCTGCTGGGCAACGATGTCACCCCGTTCTTCGACCAGGACGGCGTGCACGACATCTACCGGCAGTGGCGTCTGATCCTCGACGAGTACTCCGGCGAGCGTATTTTCGTGGCGGAGGCATGGACCCCCACCGTCGAGCGGACCGCCAACTACGTCCGCCCGGACGAGCTGCACCAGGCGTTCAACTTCCAGTACCTGGCGTCGCACTGGGACGCGGCCGAGCTGCGCGAGGTCGTCGACCGCACCCTGGACTCGATGCGCCCGGTGGGCGCCCCGGCCACCTGGGTGCTGTCCAACCACGACGTCACCCGGCACGCCACCCGCTTCGCCAACCCCGCGGGCCTCGGCACCCAGATCCGCGAGGCCGGCGACCGTGAGCTGGGCCTGCGCCGGGCCCGCGCGGCGACCCTGCTGATGCTGGCGCTGCCCGGCTCGGCCTACGTCTACCAGGGCGAGGAGCTGGGCCTTCCGGACGTCGTGGACCTGCCGGACGAGGTGCGCCAGGACCCGGCGTACTTCCGCGGCGCGGGCCAGGACGGCTTCCGCGACGGCTGCCGCGTGCCGATCCCGTGGACCCGTGAGGGCTCCAGCTACGGCTTCGGCGACGGCGGCAGCTGGCTGCCGCAGCCCGAGGGCTGGGGCGAGCTGAGCGTCGAGGCGCAGACCGGCGTGCCCGGCTCCACGCTGGAGCTGTACCGCTCGGCGCTCGCCGTGCGCCGTGAGCAGGCGGACCTGGGCGCGGGCGACGCGGTCGAGTGGCTGACCGCGCCCGAGGGCGTGCTGGCCTTCCGCCGCGGCGACTTCGTGTGCGTCGCCAACACCACGGGCGCCCCGGTGACGGTACCCGCCTACGGCCGGGTGCTGATCACCAGCGGCGAGGTGGAGGAGACGGGCGGCGAGGCCGTGGTCGCGGCCGACACCACCGTGTGGTGGACGACGGCCTGACGGTCGTACGCCTCGCAACTTTTTTCCTTCAAGTTGGTACGGCCCGCTGCCCTTTCGGGTTGCGGGCCTCTAACATCTGCGTTGCCGCAAGGTTGCTGAACCTTTCTGCAAGAGGATTCAACCAACCTGTGCCGGTACTCCCCACACCCTTCGATGAAGAAGGACCTCACATGGCACGCAGAACCCTCGCCGGGATGGCCGCCCTCGTGGCCGCCTCGGCTGTCATGACCCCGACAGTGGCAGAGGCCTCCCCGCCCGGCTCGAAGGACGTCACGGCCGTCCTCTTCGAGTGGAACTTCGCCTCGGTCGCCCGCGAGTGCACCACCACCCTCGGCCCCGCGGGCTACGGCTACGTGCAGGTCTCCCCGCCCGCCGAGCACATACAGGGCTCGCAGTGGTGGACCTCGTACCAGCCCGTCAGTTACAAGATCGCCGGACGGCTCGGCGACCGCTCCGCCTTCAAGAACATGGTGGACACGTGTCACGCGGCCGGCGTGAAGGTCGTCGTCGACACCGTGATCAACCACATGTCCGCCGGCAGCGGCACGGGCACCGGCGGCTCGTCGTACACGAAGTACAACTACCCGGGCCTGTACTCCTCCTACGATTTCGACAACTGCACGTCGGAGATCACCAACTACGGCGACCGCTGGAACGTCCAGAACTGCGAACTGGTCGGCCTGGCCGACCTCGACACCGGTGAGGACTACGTCCGCGGGGCCATCGCCGGGTACATGAACGACCTGCTCTCCCTCGGCGTGGACGGCTTCCGCATCGACGCGGCCAAGCACATCGCCGCCGCCGACCTCGCCAACATCAAGTCCCGCCTGAACAACCCCTCCGCGTACTGGAAGCAGGAGGTCATCTACGGCGCCGGCGAGGCCGTCCAGCCCACCGAGTACACCGGCACCGGCGACGTCCAGGAGTTCCGCTACGCCTACGACCTCAAGCGGGTCTTCAACAACGAGAACCTCGCCTACCTGAAGAACTACGGCGAGGGCTGGGGCTATCTGAACAGCGGCTCCGCCGGCGTCTTCGTCGACAACCACGACACCGAGCGCAACGGCTCCACGCTCAGCTACAAGGACAACGCCACCTACACCCTGGCCAACGTCTTCATGCTGGCCTGGCCCTACGGCGCCCCGGACATCAACTCCGGCTACGAGTTCTCCAACAACGACGCCGGACCGCCCAACGGCGGCCGCGTGGACGCCTGCTGGCAGAGCGGCTGGAAGTGCCAGCACAACTGGCCGGAGATCAAGTCGATGGTCGGCTTCCGCAACGCCACCCGCGGCCAGGCCGTCACCAACTGGTGGGACAACGGCGGCGACGCCATCGCCTTCGGCCGGGGCAGCAAGGGCTTCGTGGCCGTCAACCACGAGTCCGGCTCCCTGACCCGCACCTACCAGACCTCCCTCCCGGCGGGCACGTACTGCGACGTGCAGAGCAACAAGGCAGTGACGGTGAACAGTTCGGGTCAGCTCACCGCGACCCTCGGCAGCAACACCGCCCTCGCCGTGTACGCGGGCAAGAGCTCCTGCTGAAGCACAACTGTGACGTCCGGCGGCCGGTTCCGCGGCCGCCGGACGTTAGCGTGATCACGGGGTCCGCACCGGCCCCTGCCGGGTGAGGAGAGGCGGCGCGATCCCTTCCACGCGTCCGTCTTCCGCGCCGCAGGGGGAGCCATCCGCATGGCTTACAACAACAACACCGCCGGACGCCCGCCCGGGCGCGGTGCGGCGCGCCTGAAGGCGCTGCTGGTCCCGCTGATCCTGATCGGCGCGATCGTCGGCTACAACGTCTCCAGGGACGACGACTCCTCGTCCGCCTCCTCGCCGCTGCCGTCGTCCTCGTCGTCCTCCACGGCGCCGGACGAGAAGTCCGGCGAGTGGAAGACCGGCGACTGCGGCGGCCCGGACCCCGAGGGATCCGGCGACAGTTACCAGGCGTTCGACTGCGACGACCCCGGCGCCACCTTCAAGGCACTGGAGATCATGGACGCGGCCATCCTGCCGGACTCCATCCAGTGCCCGGCCGGCACCGACATCATCATCCAGGTGTCCCTCACCTTCGGCTCCTCCGACGGCGGCATCCCGAACAGCACCGTCTGCGGACGCAACCTGTCCGCCGACCACCCCGGTGACGCGGGCGCCGGCGGCGGCCAGCTGGTGAAGGGCGACTGCATCGACTCGAGCGCCCAGGAGATCGCCTGCGCCCAGGCCGGGTCCGCCGACTACAAGCTCCTCGGCCTGACCAAGACGGAGGCCGAGTGCCCCTCGGGCACCACGGACCCGCTGAAGCTGACGATCGCGATCGGCCGTCCGTACGACTACATCTGCGCCACCGCGGCCGCCTGACGGGCGGTCCGCCCCGCGTGCACCCCGCGCCGCCGGTCTCCGCGACAGGAGGCCGGCGGCGCGCCGCTTTTCCCCTCCTTGCCCGCCTGACTCGTCCGCCCCTGCCGGAAAACTCCCGCTGGAAGTTCTTGCCGACGCTTTCACGACTATTGCTGTAAGGCTTTCAACGACGGTACGGTCACGCCGACGCTCCGGTGATGTGGCCGAAACAGTCCGCCGGGGCGTGGGGTCGGACCCAATGAGCCGTAAGCACAAGGAGTTCACGCCTTGATACCCAGATGGCCCGCGCCCCCGGGGCGCCGCACCGCGCGGGGCCGCCGCGTCGCCGCCGTCACGGTGGCCGCGCTCGCCGCGGCACTCGTGCAGCCGGTCGCCGCCCGAGCCGCCACCCCGCCCGCGCCCCCCTCGGACGCGAAGCTCGCCTCCTCCCCGGCGCGCCACGACCTGACGCGGGAGCAGTTCTACTTCGTCCTGCCGGACCGTTTCGCCAACGGGGACGCCAAGAACGACCGCGGCGGACTGACCGGTTCGCGCCTCACCCACGGGTACGACCCCACCGACAAGGGCTTCTACCAGGGCGGCGACCTCAAGGGCCTCACCCAGAAGCTCGACTACATCAAGGGGCTCGGCACCACCGCGATCTGGCTGGCGCCGATCTTCAAGAACCAGCCCGTGCAGGGCACCGGCAAGGACGCCTCGGCCGGCTACCACGGGTACTGGATCACCGACTTCACCCAGGTCGACCCGCACTTCGGCACCAACCAGGACCTCGAGACCCTCGTCGACAAGGCCCACGCCAAGGGCATGAAGGTCTTCTTCGACGTCATCACCAACCACACCGCCGACGTCGTCGACTACGAGGAGAAGTCCTACGACTACCTCTCCAAGGGCGCCTTCCCGTACCTGACGCAGGACGGCGTGCCCTTCGACGACTCCGACTACGCCGACGGGAAGAAGGCGTTCCCGCGCGTGGACGCCGGAACCTTCCCGCGCACCCCCGTGGTGCCCGCGGCGAAGAAGCGCCTCAAGGTGCCGTCCTGGCTCAACGACACGTCGATGTACCACAACCGCGGCGACTCCACCTTCGCCGGCGAGTCGGCCGAGTACGGCGACTTCTCCGGCCTCGACGACCTGTGGACCGAGCGTCCCGAGGTCGTCGACGGCATGGAGAAGATCTACCAGCGGTGGGTGCGGGACTTCGACATCGACGGCTTCCGGATCGACACCGTGAAGCACGTCAACATGGAGTTCTGGACCCAGTGGGCCACCGCGCTCGACGCCTACGCGGCGAAGCACGGCCGGGACGACTTCTTCATGTTCGGCGAGGTGTTCTCCTCCGACACGAACGTCACCGCGCCCTACGTCACGCAGGGCCGGCTCGACGCCACCCTCGACTTCCCCTTCCAGGAGGCGGCCCGCGCCTACGCCTCCCAGAGCGGCAGCGCGAAAAAGCTCGCCTCGGTCTTCGGCGACGACTTCAAGTACACGACCGACAAGGCCAACGCGTACGAGCAGGTCACCTTCCTCGGCAACCACGACATGGGCCGCATCGGGACGTTCCTGAAGCAGGACAACCCCGAGGCGTCCGACGCGGAGCTGCTGCGGCGGGACATGCTCGCCAACGAGCTGATGTTCCTCAGCCGCGGCAACCCGGTCGTCTACTACGGCGACGAGCAGGGCTTCACCGGCGCCGGCGGCGACAAGGATTCCCGCCAGACCCTCTTCGCGTCCCGAACCGCCGACTACCTCGACGACGACCTGATCGGCACCGACCGCACCCACGCCGAGGACACCTACGACACCCGCTCCCCGCTCTACCGGCAGATCAGCGCCCTCGCCGAGCTCCGCAAGGCCCACCCGGCGCTGACCGACGGCGTCCAGCAGGAGCGGTACGCCGACGACGGCCCCGGCGTCTACGCCTTCTCGCGCACCGCGACCGGCAAGGACACCACCGAGTACGTCGTCGCCTTCAACAACGCCCCGGAGACCAAGCGGGCCACCTTCGCGACCGGCTCCGCGGGGATGACCTTCAAGGGCATCCACGGCACCGACGCGACCGTGCGCAGCGACGCCGACAAGAAGATCACCGTCTCCGTCCCGGCCCGCTCCGCGATCGTCCTGAAGGCCGCCGCCCCGCTCGCCGAGCCCGAGGCGAAGCCCACGCTCACCCTGAGGGCCCCCGAGGCGGGCGCCACCGGCACCGTCGAGGTCACCGCCGACGTCCAGGGCGGCCGGCTCAACCGGGTCGTCTTCGCCGCCCAGACCGGCAACGGCACCTGGCGGACGCTCGGCTCCGCCGACCACGCCCCCTACAAGGTCACCCACACCATCGGCGAGGACGTGCCCGCCGGCACCGCCCTGCGCTACAAGGCCGTCGTGATCGACTCGGCCGGCCGCACCGCGAGCGCCCTGGCCGCCTCCACGACCGGCACCCCGCCCGCCGAGGAGGAGCCCGCCGCCGCCTCCCGTGACTACGCGATCGTCCACTACCAGCGCCCCGACGGCGACTACGCGGACTGGAGCCTGTACGCCTGGGGCGACCTGGCGGACGGCGAGGCCACCGAGTGGCCGACGGGCCACGCCTTCACCGGCCGTGACGCCTACGGCGCCTTCGCCTGGGTCAAGCTGAAGCCGGGCGCCTCCGACGTCGGCTTCCTCGTCGTCGACAAGGACGGCAACAAGGACGTCGCGACCGACCGCACCATCGACGTCACCCGCACCGGCGAGATCTGGATCAAGCAGGGCGACGAGACCGTCACCACCGAGCGGCCCGAGTACCCGGCGCAGGACACCACCAAGGCCGTCCTGCACTACCACCGCGCTGGGGGTACCTCCCAGGCTTTCGGCTCTGGGGGAGGGAAGTACGACGGCTGGGGCCTGCACACCTGGACCGGCGCCGCGAACCCCACCGACTGGTCGAAGCCGCTGGAGCCGGTGAAGACTGACGCGTATGGCGCTGTGTTCGAGGTGCCGCTCGCCGAGGGTGCGACCAGCCTCAGCTACATCCTCCACAAGGGCGACGAGAAGGACCTCCCGACCGACCAGTCGCTTGACCTCAAGGCCAACGGTCACGAGGTGTGGCTGGTGAGCGGGCAGGAGAAGTACCTGCTGCCGCAGCCCGCCGGGTCCGCGGCCGCCCTCGACCTGACCACCTCCAAGGCGGTCTGGATCGACCGCTCCACCCTCGTCTGGGACGGCTCCGCCGCGGCCGCCTCCACCCAGCTCCTCGCCTCCCGCACCGGCTCGGTCGCGGTGAAGGACGGGAAGCTGGACACCGGCGACGCCCGCTGGATCCGCCTGACGAAGTCGGCGCTCACCGACGCGCAGAAGGCGCAGTTCCCCCACCTCGCCAAGGGCACCGCCTGGACCGTCGACCCGCGTGACCGTGACCAGGTGCGTGAGGCCCTGCGCGGCCAGGTCGTCGCCACCCAGCGCGCGGCCAACGGCGCGGTGCTCGCCGCCACCGGCGTGCAGATCGCCGGCGTCCTCGACGACCTGTACGCCTCCGGCGCCACGAAGGCGCGGCTCGGCCCGGTGTTCCACAACAACCGGCCCACCCTGTCCGTGTGGGCGCCGACCGCCCGGAAGGCCGCCCTGGAGATCGGCGGCCGTACGGTCGCCATGCGCCGCGACGACGCCACCGGCGTCTGGTCCGTCACCGGCCCCGCCTCCTGGAAGGGCAAGGAGTACCGGTACGCGGTGACCGTGTGGGCGCCCGCCGCCGGCGAGGTCGTCACCAACAAGGTCACCGACCCGTACGCGACCGCCCTGACCACCGACTCCGAGCGCAGCCTCGTCGTCGACCTGGCCGACCGGTCCCTCCGGCCGCGCGGCTGGGACAGCTACACCAAGCCCAAGGCGGTGCCGCTGAAGGACGCGCAGATCCAGGAGCTGCACATCCGCGACTTCTCCGTCGAGGACCGCACGGCCGAGCACCCGGGCACCTACCTGGCGTTCACCGACAAGGACAGCGACGGCAGCAGGCACCTGCGGAAGCTGGCGCAGGCCGGCACCTCGTACGTGCACCTGCTGCCCGCGTTCGACATCGCCACCATCCCGGAGAAGAAGTCCGAGCAGGCGACCGTCGACTGCGACCTCGCCTCCTACCCGGCCGGCTCCGACAAGCAGCAGGAGTGCGTCGCCAAGGTGGCGGCCAAGGACGCCTACAACTGGGGCTACGACCCGTACCACTACACGGTCCCCGAGGGCTCCTACGCCACCGACCCGGACGGCACGGCCCGCACGGTCGAGTTCCGGAAGATGGTCAAGGCGCTCAACGAGGACGGCCTGCGCGTGGTGATGGACGTGGTCTACAACCACACCGCCGCCCACGGCCAGGCGAAGACCTCCGTCCTCGACCGGATCGTCCCCGGCTACTACCAGCGGCTGCTCGCCGACGGCTCCGTCGCCAACAGCACCTGCTGCTCCAACACGGCGCCCGAGAACGCCATGATGGGCAAGCTGGTCGTCGACTCGGTCGTCACCTGGGCCAAGGAGTACAAGGTCGACGGGTTCCGCTTCGACCTCATGGGCCACCACCCGAAGGAGAACATCCTCGCCGTCCGCAAGGCCCTCGACGCCCTCACGCCGAAGAAGGACGGCGTCGACGGCAAGAAGATCATCCTGTACGGCGAGGGCTGGAACTTCGGCGAGATCGCCGACGACGCCCGCTTCGTGCAGGCCACGCAGAAGAACATGGCCGGCACCGGCATCGCCACCTTCTCCGACCGGGCCCGTGACGCCGTGCGCGGCGGCGGCCCCTTCGACGAGGACCCCGGCGTGCAGGGCTTCGCCTCCGGCCTCTACACCGACCCCAACTCCTCGGCCGCCAACGGCACCCCGGCCGAGCAGAAGGCACGGCTGCTGCACTACCAGGACCTCATCAAGGTGGGCCTGAGCGGCAACCTCGCCGACTACACGTTCACCGACACCAGCGGCAAGCAGGTCAAGGGCTCCCAGGTCGACTACAACGGCGCCCCGGCCGGATACGCGGCCGCCCCCGGCGACGCCCTCGCCTACGCGGACGCGCACGACAACGAGTCGCTGTTCGACGCGCTCGCCTTCAAGCTGCCGAAGGACACCCCGGCCGCGGACCGCGCGCGCATGCAGGTCCTCGCCATGGCGACCGCCGCCCTCTCCCAGGGCCCGGCGCTCTCCCAGGCGGGCACCGACCTGCTGCGCTCCAAGTCCCTGGACCGCAACTCCTTCGACAGCGGCGACTGGTTCAACGCCATCCACTGGAACTGCGCGGACGGCAACGGCATGGGCCGGGGTCTGCCGCCGGCCGCCGACAACAAGGACAAGTGGCCGTACGCCAAGCCGCTGCTCGGCTCCGTCACGGTGGGCTGCCCGCAGATCGAGGGCGCCTCGGCCGCCTACCGGGACCTGCTGAAGATCCGTACGACGGAGAAGGCGTTCTCCCTCGGCACGGCCGAGCAGGTGCAGTCCCGGCTGTCGTTCCCGCTGTCCGGGAAGGACGAGACGCCCGGCGTCATCACCATGAAGCTGGGCGACCTGGTCGTGGTCTTCAACGCCACGCCCGAGCGGCAGCAGCAGCGCGTCTCCGCGCTCGCCGGGACGGACCACCGGCTGCACCCGGTGCAGGCGGCGGGCGGGGACCCGGTCGTGAAGACCTCGTCCTACGCGAAGGCGACCGGCACGTTCACCGTGCCGGCCCGCACGGTGGCGGTGTTCACCGCCGGCTGACCGGATGACCGGCCGACCGTGGCCGCGGCTAGTGTGGGCCCTCCTGACCTGGACCAGGAGGGCCCATGCCGCAGATCACCGTCGACTACTCGGACAACCTCGCGGACGGTTTCGACCGGCCCGCCTTCGCGCGGGACCTGCACTCCGCCGTGGTGGAGATCGCGGCGGCGAAACCGCCCGCCTGCAAGACCCGCTTCCGGCGCACCGAGGACCCGGTGGTCGGCCCCGACACCGAGGGCCACGCCCTGGTCCACGTCCACATCGCCCTGCTGCCCGGCCGCACCGACGAAACCAAGTCACGCCTCACGGAGACGGTCCTCGACCTGCTGCGGCAGTACGTGAAGCCGGCCGACGGCCAGCTGCTGCACGCCTCGGCCGAGATCCGCGACCTCGACCCGTCCTACCGGAAGTTCGAGGGGGAGTAGCCCCTCAGGACAGGTCGGGGCGGCCCAGCCACGCCGGCACCACCGGCACGCCGTCCTCGTCCCGCTGAGCCAGCTGCTCCGGGGTCGGGCGAGGTGGCGGGGGCGGCCCCTCCTCGGCCGGCTCCGGGGCGGGCGCCGACTCCTCGACGACGGGCTCCGGCTCGCACGGCGCGGCCGAGTCCTCCAGCAGCTCCGCCACCGTGAACCGGGTGAGGAACGAGCGCCACGCCCCGTCGACGACGAGCAGGAAGCCGTCGTTGTCCCTGAGCAGGCGGCGCCGGTCGTGGTTGAAGGGGTGGGCGGGCACGTACGCCCGCGCCCGCCGCTCCAGCTCCGCGAGCGCCTCCTCCCGGCTCCCCTCCACGTGCGCCACCACCGTGGCCTCCGTGTGCTTGCGCTCCCCGGTGCCCACGGTCGTCTCCACGACCAGGCCCCACGTGGTCACCGCGCTCACTCCTGCGCCAGCGAGATCATCCGCGCGGCGAGGTCGGTGAACGGGCCGTCGCCCGGTTCCTGTTTCAGCAGGCCGCGCAGCAGCGTGGCGAGTTCCTCGTCGCGTGCCGCGGCGACCGCGGCCAGGGCCGCGAAGTCCTGGACCAGCTTGGTCTCCAGCTCCTCGCGCGGCACCCGCCGCCCGTCCAGCCAGATCAGCGCCGTCGACTCCACCAGCGAGATCCACGAGCGCACCACCAGTTCGAGCCGGACGGGCGCCGGGCCCACCACGCCCATGTGCGCCAGCATCTGCTCGTACGCGGCCTGACGCACCGAGTCCACCAGCGCGTTGGTGGTGGAGGAGCCCACGGCGGGGCCGCCGCGCATCAGGGCGGAGAAGCCGGGGCCGTGTTCCTCCACGAAGTCGAAGAAGCGCGCCATCACCCGCCGCAGCCGCGACCCCAGCGGGCCCTCGTGCGGCTCGGCGAACCGGGACGACAGGTCCTCCGCCGCCCGCCTCAACGCGGCCTCGTACAGGCTCAGTTTGCCGGGGAAGTAGTGGTAGACGAGCGGGCGCGAGATGCCCGCGCGGGACGCTATCTCGTCGATCGAGACCTCGTCCGGGGAATGCTTGCTGAACAGTTCGAGAGCCACGCCGATCAACTGCTGCCGGCGCTCCTCGACTCCCATCCTCCGGCGTACCCCGGTACTCATACGAACACCTTACCGATCGATTCCGGCCTCCCACGGGCCGGAGCCGGCACCGGTGTTCCCCCGGATCACCGCAGCCCGCCGACCGACCCCCCGTCCTCAAGTGTGCCCTTGAGGTCGGCCCGCGCACCCTTTTCCGCGCGTACCGACAGCATCCGGTCCTTCGCCTTGCCCTCGACGTCGCCGGTCGCCTCCACGGACGTCACCCCGTCGCTGCCGGCCGCGAGCAGGTGCCAGGTGCCGTCGGCGGACTTCCACAACACGCCCGCCAGCACGTCCGGTTGCCGTTTCCCGCAGGCGGGCACGTTCTCCGCGCGCGCCGCCACCGCCCCGTACCGCGCGCCCGGCGAACGGAACTGCGCCAGCACCCGCGCCCCGGTGCCCCGCCAGGTCTCCCCGCGCGTGCACAGCCACTCGGCCTCTTCGTCGGTGCCGGGCAGCGGCTGCTCCGCGTACGCCCAGGCGTTCACGCTGCGCACGCCCGCCGACCGCATCACCGCGAGCGAGCAGGCGTACGGCTCCCAGAGGTGCCGTGCCTTCGCACCGGACACGTCCTTCACCTCGCCCGGACGGCCGGTGGTCAGCCGCGCCGGGACCAGCTCGCCCAGGTCGGTGAAGAGCCGGGTGTCCGTGCCGTCGGTCAGCTCCAGCGCGTTCCACGCCGTGCACGGCTCCCGCCCCTGCCCGGAGAGGAACGGCCCGGTCACCCCGTCCTGCAGGGGCAGCTCCTTCGCACCCTCGTCCGGATCGCGCAGATCCCGCTCGCCCGCCTCGCGCACCCACGGGGCCAGCAAGAAGCGGACGTTGCCGTCCGAGCGGCTCAGCACCACCGCGCTCGCACCGGCCCGCCCGGCGCCGTCGACCCGCGCCAGGTCCAGGACCGCGCCCCGTTCCCCCTGCTCCGGCTCGGCGTACCGGGCGAGACGCCAGCCGTCGTACAGGATCACCACGCGTGCGGCGTCCACCGTGCCCGCGTACAGCAGCTGGGGCGGTCCGGCGGGCCCGCCCGAGGGGGTGCCCGGGGTCGCCGACGCCGTGACGCCCTCACCCGGCCGCGCCCACACGGCGAGCGCGCGGCGCAGCAGCGCCCGGTCGCCGGTGAGCGTCCCCCGCGCCGGCCACACCGAGAAGTCCGTACGAGCCGACGTCTGCCACGCCGACGCCGGCGCCCGCGTCAGCTTCGCCGGGTCCAGCGCGGCCTGCGCGGCCGCATTGCGCGCGTACGGGGGAGCGGCCGGGCCGTCGGCGCCCCAGCCGTCCCCGGGCAGCGACAGCAGCGCCCCGCACACCGCCAGCGCCGCCGCCCCGACCAGCGTGGCCTTCAGATGCCGGCGGCGGCGCAGCAGGTCCGTCGGCCGGGCCTGCAGCGCACAGGGGTCGAACTCGGGCGACTCCAGCAGCCGGTACGGATCCGGGACGGAGTCGGCCTCCGCCAGCGCGGCGTCCGGGTCGGCGACGCCCGCGTCGTCCAGCACCCGGCGCACGTCGGCGTCCGGCAGCAGCTCAAGACCGCGCAGCGCGTGCGCGGCACGCGCGGGACCGGACAGCGCCGACAGCCGCTGGTCCAGCGCCAGTTCCTCGGCGCCGCCCGGCCGTGGGAACACCTGCAGGCCCCACACCTGCGGCAGCAGCGGCGGCAGCTGGGCCCGCTTCGGCAGGCCCCGGCGGCGCAGCGGCAGACCCGCCTCCAGCGCCGACCGCACCACGTGCAGCCGCACCAGCGCGTACCCGGGGTCGCCGTCCCGGCCGGCGCTCTGCGCGGGGATCAGCGGCGCGTCGGCCCGGCCCCGGGGCAGTGCCCGCTGGACCAGCGCGTGCGCGGTGAGCACCCGCCGGGTGCGGCTCATACGGGACGGCAGCACCACATAGGCGAGCCGCACGAGCCGCGGATAGTGCTCGACGAGCGCGGCCTCGGCCTGTTCGACGTCCACGGCCGGACCGGCCGTGGAGGAGGGCGCGGGGGACTGGGCGGCGGCATCCTGTGACTGCACGTCCAGCAGAACGAGCGAATCCGCCGTTGGTCACCTGGCACCCGCGCCCTTCCGGCCACCGGGAGCGCGGACGCTGTGCGGCGATTGAGCGCCGGGCGCGCCGCAGCCGTATCGAAGGGCGAGGGCCCCGCGCCGGGGCTCCGCGCGGCATGTCGCCGCCCCACGATGTCGCCGTCAGAACCGGAGGAACACATGAGGGTGACCCGACCGAAGCTCGCGCTGACCTGCGCGGTGGCGGCCCTGGCGCTCGCGGGCTGCGGGTCCGGCGGCCACGAGGGGCACGGGGGGCACGAGGTGCCGCCCACCGCCACCGGCAGCCTGGAGAAGCTGGCGGCCGAGGTGAAGTGCGACCCCGACATGCAGACCGACGCCGACACCATCCGGCAGGCGCTGTGCAAGAAAGGCGGCGAGAAGTTCGTCCTCGCCACCTTCTCCACCGACCGGGGCCAGGCCGAGTGGCTCGACACGGCCAAGGACTACGGCGGCCACTACCTGGTGGGCCGCAAGTGGGTGGCCGTAGGCGGGGCCGAGACGGTCCAGGAACTGCGCGGCACCCTCGGCGGGGACCTGGAGGAGGGCACCCAGCACGGCGGGGCCTCCCACGACGGCGGCGGTCACGGCCACTCCGGCTGACCTCCGGCCGCACCGCACACGGAAGGGGCCGGAGGCGGGGGTTCCCGCCTCCGGCCCCTTCCCGTGGGCGTGGACCGTTCTCAACCGGCGTCGACCGCCGTCACTCGCAGTCCTGGCCGCTGTTGACGCACTGCACCACCTGGTTCATCAGGTCCTCGTCCATGACGTTGATGAAGTCGTTGTGGTCCGTGATCGGCTTGTGCAGCTGCTCCGGGAAACCGTCCACGGCGTACGGGTTCTTCACCTGACCGTTCTCGACGGTCGGCGCGGGAACGTCGTAGACCAGGCGGACCTGGAGCTGCGGGATGGCCTGGAAGCCCTCCGGGCAGCTGCCGTCCTGCTGGACGAAGGCCACGTGGTCGCGGTGGTTGGCGCTGTCGATGTTCTGTCCGTCCCAGCAGCTCTGGAAGTTGGACGTGCGCACCACCTGGCTGCCCTCGGGGCAGATCACGTACTTGTCCGTGACCTGGCGGTCCTCGAACCCGGTGCAGCTGAACGACGTGTTGGCGTTGGCCAGGCCGTTGGTGAACGCCTTGGCGTCACCGGTGATGATGCGCAGGAACTTCGGCATCGCGACGACCTCGCTCGTCCGGTTGCCGACGAACTTGATCTCCGCCTGCTGCGCCTTGAGGATCTTGCCGACGTTGCCCTCGGCGCCGCCGCCCAGGTCGTTGGCGTCGAACTCCTGCGTGCCGTCCTGGAGCCGGAGCACGGGCCAGTAGTAGGTGGACTTGTCGCCCTGGTTCTGGCAGGTCGTGTCGGCGTTGTTCAGGTCGTCGTCGCTGGCGAAGGCCGTGTTGCTCTGGTTGCCCACGTAGTCGTGCGTGTGGTGGGCGCCGTTGTCGACACCGGGGGCGACGATGATGTTGTCGCTGTTGAACAGGTTGTTCTCGTTCACACCGCACTTGGTGGTGAACGATCCGGTGGAGCCGGTGTCTCCGTTCGCGGCGAGGCCGTTCTGCAGGTCGCGGCTGTTCGGCTGGACGTCGTTGATGTCGACGAAGTCCTCGGCGAACGGGCCCGCGGCGCCGTTGCCGTTGTCGGCGGGCGGCTGCCCGTTGCCCTGGCCGCCGTCCTGACCGCCGCCGTCGTTCTGGCCGCCGCCGTCCTGACCGCCGCCGTCCTGGCCGTCGCCCTGACCGCCGTCACCGTTGCCGGGCGGCTGCTCCGCGGGCACGCCCTGGCAGCGGGCGAACCGGCCGAAGTCACGCCCCTGGCCGCCGGCCCGCTTGATGCTGACGTTGATGCGGTCCAGGGTGGCCGCGCGCTTGTCCTTCAGCGGGCCGAGGATGGCGTTGTCGACGTAGTTCGCGTCGCCCTCCTGCGCCTGGCGCGTCTCGGCGAGGCGCGCGTACGCCTCGGTGATCTGGCGGTCGAGGTTCGCCAGTTCCCGCGCGACGCCCCAGCGGGCCTTGCGGGGCACCCTGTTCAGCTTCTGGCCGACGTCAGGACAGTTGATCGTGGCGACCCGGACCTGCCCCGACCTGGTGGTGTTGTGCCCGCCGTTCTTCTCGTGCGCCGAGGCGTAGAAGTTGGCCCAGACCAGACCGCCCCCACCGATCGCCAGGGCCGCCGCCCCGGCTATCACCTTGGTGGCCAGCGGTGTACGGCGTTTTCTCGTGTTGCGTCCCATGGAACTCCTCTGACTTCCTTGCGGGGCATCCCTTGCGGGGCATCGAGGCGCCCGTGAGGGGAAGCGGCGCCCATGAGTACGCGCTCCGCCCCACGGGTGTTCACCCGTCACAGGAATCGGTACGAAGGCAGTGCCGTTCCGCAGGTTTCAACAGACTTGCAGATACCGGGAGTTGTCGATCCCCCACCCGGCGTGCATCCCGGCGTCCGGTTTCACCGGCCGTGGTCGAGATACGCGAGAACCGCCAGCACGCGGCGGTTGTCGTCGTCCGACACCTCCAGGCCCAGTTTCGCGAAGATGTTCGCGGTGTGCTTGGCGACGGCCCGTTCCGTCACCACCAGCCGGCTCGCGATGGCCGCGTTCGTCCGCCCCTGCGCCATCAGCTCCAGCACCTCCCGCTCCCGGGGCGTGAGCCGCTCCAGCGGCCGGTCCTCGGCCGACCGCCGCGCCAGCAGCTGCTGGATCACCTGCGGGTCCATCGCCGTGCCGCCCGCCGCCACCCGCCGCACCGCGTCCGTGAACTGCTCCGCGTCGAACACCCGGTCCTTCAGCAGATAGCCCACCCCGCCGGCCCCGTCCGCCAGCAGCTCCCGCGCGTACAGCTGCTCCACGTGCTGGGACAGGACCAGCACCGGCAGCCCGGGCCGCCGGCGCCGGGCCTCCAGCGCGCACTGCAGCCCTTCGTCGGTCTGCGTCGGCGGCAGCCGCACGTCGACCACCGCCACGTCCGGCTCCTCCTCGGCCAGCGCCCGGCTCAGCTCCGGCCCGGACGCCACCGCCGCCGCGATCTCGAAGCCGTGCGCCTCGAGCAGCCGGACGAGTCCGTCGCGCAGCAGGAAGAGGTCTTCGGCTAGGACAACGCGCACGGGATCTCCACGGTGACCAGGGTGGGGCCGCCCGTGGGACTGCTGACGGCCAGGACCCCGTCGAATGTACCGAGCCTGCGCTCCACACCGGCCAGACCCGAACCGGCCCCGACCACCGCGCCGCCCCGCCCGTTGTCCGTGACGGTGACCCGCAGCCGGCCCTCCGCGTGGTGCGCGTCCACCCAGATCCGGTCCGCGCCGGAGTGTTTCACCGCGTTGGCGAGCACCTCGCTCACGGCGAAGTACGCGGCCGACTCCACGGGCGCGTCGGCCCGCCCGGGCAGCGACACGTTCACCTCCGTGGCCACCGGCAGCCGCAGCGCCAGCGCCCGCACCGCGTCCCCGAGCCCCCGCTCGGCCAGCACCGGCGGATGGATGCCCCGCACCAGCTCCCGCAGCTCGGTCAGCGCCTCCGCGGAGGACCGCCGGGCCCGCGCCAGCAGCTCCCGCGCCCGCTCCGGGTCCCGCTCGATGAGCGCCTCGACCGTCCCCAGGTCCATGCCGACGGCGACCAGACGCGCCTGCGCCCCGTCGTGCAGGTCCCGTTCGATGCGGCGCAGTTCGGCGGCGGACGCGTCCACCGCGTCCCGCCGGGTCTCGGTCAGCACCCGCACCCGTTCGGCCAGCTCGCTCCCGCCCGGCGCCAGCACGGCCCGGGCGAGCAGGAAGTGCGCGCGCAGCACCCGTACGGCGGTGAAGTGGCCGGCCACGAGCAGCGCGAGGGCGAGTGCTCCGGCGGCCAGCGCGGTCAGCTGCCCGGACACCGGCACGAAGCCGTACCACCACGGGTCCGGCAGCACCCGCCACAGCCCGGCCGCCACCGCGAGCCCCTCCAGCGGGTAGGCGAGCAGGGCGGCCGTCAGCACCGCGGTGACGAACCCGGCCGTCATGTCGACGAGCAGCCACAGCAGGTCCCGCCAGGTCGCCGGATCGCCCAGCATCCCGAACGTCCGCCCCCACGGGTTCGCGTCCTTCGGCAGCGGCCTGTACGCGCGCGGGATGCGTACCCCGGCCCACTCGGCCGCCAGCACCCTCCGCAGATCCGCGAACGCCCGCACGCCCCTCAGCACGTACGGGGTGGTGACGACGCCGACGCCGACGGGGATCAGGCCGATCGACACCACGGCCGTCACGAAGCACACCACCGCGCCCGGCAGCGACACCAGCGCCAGCGCGAGGCCTCGTACCGCCGCGAGCGGGAAGCCCCGCGCCGCGCCCGCCCCGCCGTGTCCGTCCGTCCCGGTCGTCATGGGCCCAGTCTCGCCGTCACCGGCCGCCCGCACACTGGGCCCGGCCCCCGGCCCGGGGGTGGGGCCACCTACACCCCCTGGGCCGCGGCCAGCACCTTCGCCTCGGTCTCCGGGTCCAGCCCCTTGGACGTGCGGTCCGGGCGCTGCGGGGCCGTGCCGCCGATCTCCCGCAGCCACGCCCAGGTGTCGGCGACGGTCTCCGCGACCGGACGGCAGCGCAGCCCGGTGGCGACCGCCCGGGAGACGTCCGCCGTGTGCAGGGTGTCGTGCAGGTCGGTGTGCGGCGGCACCCACACCGGGAGTTCGGTCCACGGCTCCACCCCGGTGTCGAGGATCACCTCGGGCGCCGTCCACCGCAGCTCGGCCGGACCCCCGGTCACCCGCACGCAGGCCTCGAGGAGCTCGCCCATGGTGGCGTGGCCCGACGGCGAGGTGAGGTTGTACGGCCCGCCGAGACCCTGCTCGGCCGCGTCGAGGATCCACTCCGCCTGGTCGCGGACGTCGACGTACTGCAGGGGCAGGTCCCGCGGGCCGGGGGCGAGCACCGGGCCGCCGCGCGCCGTGCGGTTCAGCCACCAGGGCAGCCGGCCCACGTTCTCGTACGGCCCGAGCAGCAGCCCGGACCGCACCAGCAGCGAACGGTCCGCGCCGAACGCCTCCTCCACGGCCAGCTCCCCGCCCCGCTTGTCTCGCGCGTAGTCCGTCGGCCCCGCGTCGGGGGAGGCGCCCTCCACCACGGGCGCGTCCTCGCCGTACCCGGCGGGCGGCGCCCACGCGTACACCGAGCGGGTCGACACGTACACGTACCGCCCGGCGCGGTCCCGCAGCAGCCGCGCCGTGTCCCGCACCGCGCGCGGGGCGGACGACCAGGTGTCGACGACGACGTCCCAGGCGCCCGGGTCGTCGTCGAGCGCCGCGAGCCCGTCCACCGCGGTGCGGTCGCCCAGCAGCCGGCGCACGCCGTCCGGCGCCGCGTGCCGTCCCCGGTGGAAGACGGTCACCTCCCAGCCCCGCGCGAGGGCCGCCTCGACGACCGCCCGGCCCGCGAACTCCGTACCACCCAGCACCAGAAGTCTCATACGGGGACTCTGCCGCGCCGGGCGGCACGGGGGAAGGGCGCTCTGCTGTCGGCAGACCGGGCCGCGTTCAGCGCCGCACGGGCGGCACGTACTTGTAGCCGACGCGGCGCACGGTGCGGATGGCGTCGCGGAACTCCGGGCCGAGCTTGCGGCGCAGCCGGGCGATGTGGACGTCGACGGTGCGGCCGTCGCCGACGTGGCCGTAGCCCCACACCGTGGACACCAGACGGTCCCGGGTGTGGACCCGGTCCGGGTGCGCCACGAGATGCGCGAGCAGCTCGAACTCCAGGTACGTCAGGTCCAGCTGGCGGCTGTCGGCCTCGGCGGTGCGACGCACCGGGTCGACGCGGATCAGCGTGCCGGCATCCTCGGCCGCGCCGGCCGGCGCGGGCGCGGCCTGCGGGAAGGGCGGCTGCCGGTCGGCGGGGACCAGCACCAGGTAGCCCACCATCGGCGGGCGGCCGGGCAGCACGGGCACGGCGTCCGGCGGGGCGGGCAGCAAGGTCGCGCCGGGCGGGAGGAGTTGTGCGACGGCCGCCACGTCGTCCCGGTCGACGGCACGCAGCTGGGCACCGGCGGAGGGAACGGGAAAGGAGAGGGAAGGGGTGGTCGCCATGGGACGTCAGCTCTTTCGCGCGAAGGGTTCGTCGAGGGACGTACACGGTGCGCGGCGGCCGAAGGCCGGGAGATTCTCCGGGCGTTACAGGGCCGGCGCGTTCGTCGCGCGACAACACTCCCGGTCGAAGTCGTGGTGCTGACGGGAAGGCCAGAACGGCTCCAGGTCACGTCGACCCGTCGCGTGGTGGGTGCGGAAGCCGGCCATGGGTCCATTGAAGCAGACGGCGCGAGGGGCGCCCACCGTCCGGCGGGCGCCCCTCGGGAGTCGTGCGGTGCGGATCAGACCTGGCCGGCCTTCTCCAGCGCGGTGCAGCAGGTGTCGACCAGCAGACGGGTCACCACGTACGGGTCGACGTTGGCGTTGGGGCGGCGGTCCTCGATGTAGCCCTTGCCGTCCTTCTCGACCTGCCACGGGATGCGGACCGAGGCGCCGCGGTCGGAGACGCCGTAGGAGTACTCGTTCCACGGGGCGGTCTCGTGCAGGCCGGTGAGGCGGTCGTCGATGCCGGCGCCGTAGTTCTTGACGTGGTCCAGCGGCTTGGAGCCCTCACCGAGGGACTCGCACGCGGTGATGATCGCGTCGTAGGACTCGCGCATCGCCTTGGTGGAGAAGTTGGTGTGCGCGCCGGCGCCGTTCCAGTCGCCCTTGACCGGCTTGGGGTCGAGGGTGGCGGCGACGCCGAAGTCCTCGGCGGTGCGGTAGAGCAGCCAGCGGGCCACCCACAGCTGGTCGGAGACCTCCAGCGGGGACAGCGGGCCGACCTGGAACTCCCACTGGCCGGGCATGACCTCGGCGTTGATGCCGGAGATGCCCAGGCCCGCCTTCAGGCAGTTCTCCAGGTGCGCCTCGACGACGTCACGGCCGAAGATCTCGTCGGAGCCGACGCCGCAGTAGTAGCCGCCCTGCGGGGCCGGGAAGCCGCCCTTGGGGAAGCCCAGCGGGTAGGCGTCCTTGAAGAAGGTGTACTCCTGCTCGATGCCGAAGACCGGCTCCTGCGCGGCGAACTTCTCGGCGACCTCGGCCAGGGCGGCGCGGGTGTTGGACTCGTGCGGCGTCATGTCCGTGTTCAGGACCTCGCACAGCACCAGGACGTCGTCACCGCCGCGGATCGGGTCCGGACAGACGAAGACCGGCTTGAGCACGCAGTCGGAGGCGTGACCCTTGGCCTGGTTGGTGGAGGACCCGTCGAAGCCCCAGATCGGCAGCTCGGCGCCCTTCGCGTCGTCGCCCAGGATCTTCGTCTTGGAACGCAGCTTGGCGGTCGGCTCGGTGCCGTCGATCCAGATGTACTCGGCCTTGAAGCTCACGGTCCACATCCTTCGGGGTGGGTCTGGGCGCTTGGTGCGGATGCCTGCGGCGCTGCGGCACTGGGGCGCCGCCGTCGATGCCCCGCAGCTTGTCAACAGGCGATTTCCCGTCCATTGCCCAGGTGTGAACCCCGTGTTACCGGACGCCCGTGTGCCCGGCGCCACTCCGTGAGGGCGCGGGGGAGGGGGGCCGGGTGTATGCGATGGGACGTGAAGGTGTGACGGCGTGTGAAGGCGTGTGAAGGCCCGCCGCTCCCTTCCTGAGCGGCGGGCCCCCGGCACCTCACGCGCGTCCGGACGTCACCCCACCTTCTCGATCACGGCCCGGCGGATCAGGAACTTGCCCGGCTCGCGGACCTGCTCGAAGGCGGCGTTGTTCAGCAGCACACAGCTGCCGGACACCGAGGTGACCTCCACCGTCGTGGACTTGTTGTTGTCCAGGTTGGTGACCTTCAGCTTGGTGCCGGCCGGGAACTGGTTGCTGGACGCGGCCGGGGCGCCGGCCTCGCCGGACAGGGTGACGGTCGAGCCGTTGCACACCTGCTCACCGGCCGCGGCGCCGCCGCCCGCCTGCCCGCCCTGGCCCGCCTGCTCGTCCTGCCCGGCTTGTCCTTCCTGGCCGCCCGCGGCGGGCTGCGACGGGGCGGGCTGTTCCGGCTGCGCCGGCTGGGAGCCCTGAGCCGACTCCCCCACCGTGCACCCGGACGCCTCCTGCTGCACCTTGATCTGCGCGATGACGGCCTCGCGGTTGGCGATCCGCGCCTCGGACTGGGCGTCCGGGTTGGCCCGCTGGCCCGCGATGAACCGCTCGTTGTTGCCGAGCGCGGTGGCCAGCCCCTGGCAGACCGTCGAGTTCGCCGCCGACTTGGTGGTGGCGGCCGGCGGGCTGGCGTTGGACGTGGTCGCCATGACGAAGGCGCCGCCGCCCGCGACCGTGGCCGCGCTCAGCAGCAGAGCGAGCTTCTTCTTCGGGCCGAGACTTCTCCTGCGCGACATGCGCGCCTCCAATGGATCGGGGGAGCGTACGCCGCTATGTACGAGATACCGAACGCCCTCGCTCAACGGCCGGCCAAGTCGCGCAAGTGGCCTGCGTCACAGGGGTGTTGAGCAGGGGTCTCGGCGGGACAGCGGGTGCCGGCGAAACGGAGGGCGTCAGCGGGACAGTGCGTCCCGTACCGCGTCCTCCGTACGGGCCACCACCGCCGAGCCGTCGTCCGCCGTGATGATGGGCCGCTGGATCAGCTTCGGGTGCGCGGCCAGCGCCGCGATCCAGCGGTCCCGCGCCCCGGCGTCCCGCGGCCACTCCTTGAGCCCCAGCTCCTTGGCCGCCGCCTCCTGCGTCCGGGTGATGTCCCACGGCTCCAGACCGAGCCGCTCCAGCACCTGGCGGATCTCGTCCTCGGTCGGCACGTCCTCCAGGTAGCGGCGGACGGTGTAGTCCGCCCCTTCGGCGTCCAGCACGCTGATCGCCCTGCGGCACTTGGAACAGGCGGGGTTGATCCAGATCTCCATGGGGCACACGGTACGCCGCACCCCTGCTTGTTCGAATTGCGGGGCCGTCCGCGTGTCCCTCCCGCACCACCCGTACCTCCCCCTCAGAACCCAAGCTCACCTGCGCATTTGATGGCCGAAGCAGGTCTGCCGATTGTCAGTGGCGGCCCGTAGAATGGAAGCAGTGTTCGAGGGAATCGCCGAGGTCGCCGTGGACCCCGGACGACGGCCCCGACCGCGACAGGAGGATGCCCGTGCCCGCTGCCGCACTCAAGCCGAAGCCCCTGCCCGTCCAGTCCACCGCGAAGCGACCCGTCCTGCTCGAACTGCCCTGCGCCCCGGTGGAGAAGAGTCCGCTGCCGCCGGGCCGCCCGCGCGAGTGGTACATCACCCACAACCGCCGCCTGAAGGCGATGCGCCTCGCCATCGCCCTGCTCGACTCGGGCGTGTACCACCCGGGCCAGGCGCGCAACGACACGATCCGCGGCGCCGCCGAGCTGATCGGCGTGCACCCGCCGTCGGACACCACGTGCCACATGGTGCGGGCGCTGATGCGTTACAGCCGCTGAGTGCACATCCCGGTGCCGGGCACCCCTTGAGGCGGGGGCGCCCGGCACCGTCGTGTCCGGCCCGGGCGCGGGCTGAGGCAGTATGGGCGGCGGAGTGGCGCCACGGTGAAGTCGTGCCGCCCGCACGGCACTTGCCCGCCGTGCCCGGTGGAGCAGAGAGGCAGGACGGTTGACCGAGGAGAGCACGGTCCCGGTTCCGTGGATCACCCCGTCCGGCCGGTACGCACGCGTCCTCGGCCGCGCGGTCGACGTCGCGCTCGCCCTGGCGGTCCTGTTCGCGGCGTACGGCTACGCCGGCGACTACGACCTGCTGCTGGGCGCCCTGATGGCCCTGGCGCTGCTGGCCCGCAGGACGCGTCCCGGCACGGTGATGGCGGTCGTCATGGCGCTGGCCCTGGTGCAGTTCCTGCTGCACGACCCGAACCTCAGCCCTCCGCCGGCGTACGCGCCGGCCGCGTACGACATGGCCGTGCTGTTCGCCATGATGTCGGTCGTCCACCACTCCCGGACCCCACGGATGCCGTACGCGGCGGGCGGCGCGGTGCTGCTGGCGACCGCGGTGGCCTCGCTCGGCGTGCCGTTCCTCGGGCTCGACGGATTCGGCGACGGCCAGTCCCTGCTGATCTTCTGGGGTCTGGCGCTGACGGTCTGGCTCACCGCCTTCGGCCTGCACACCCGCCGCCTCTACGCCGAGAGCCAGGCCGCCCGCGCCCGGCACGCCGAGCGGGAGCAGGAGCAGCGCGCCCGGCTCGCCGCAGCCCGCGAACGCGCCGAGATCGCACGCGAGTTGCACGACGTGGTGGCGCACAGCCTGGCCGTGATGATCCTCCAGGCCGACGGCGCCGGGGCCGTGCTGCGCACGTCGCCCGACCTGGCGGAGTCCGCGCTGAAGACCATCGCCGCGACCGGACGGGACGCCATCGACGACATGCACCGCATCGTGCGCGTGCTGCGCGAGGGCCGGCCCGAGACCCCGGGCGCGGGGGAGGAGCGGCGGCTGGTCACCCTCGACGAGATCGACGTCGTCGCGGACCGCGCGCGGACCGCCGGGCTCACCGTGGACCTCTCCGTCGACGTGGGCGAGGGACGGCTGTCGCCGGCGGAGGAGATGACGGCGTTCCGTATCGTCCAGGAGTGCCTCACCAACACCCTCCGGCACGCCGGTTCCGGGGCGCGCGTCGGCATCCGCGTCCGCGAGGAGGACGGCACCCTGCTGATCGACGTGACCGACGACGGCGCCGGCGCCCTCGCGGGCCGCGCCCCCGTCGGGGAGTCCGGGGGCAACGGCCTGGTGGGCATGCGCGAGCGGGTGGAACTCGTCGGGGGCGCCTTCGAGGCCGGCCCCCGGCTCGACAGCGGCTGGCACGTACGGGCGTCGATGCCCGTACGGACGAAGAACGCGGTGAAGGGTCCGGTGGGGACGGAGCGATGACGGGGAACGACAGGCCGATCCGGGTGGCCGTGGTGGACGACCAGCCGCTCATCCGGGCGGGCTTCTCCATGGTGCTGGCCGGACAGGACGACATCGAGGTCGTCGGCGAGGCGGAGAACGGACAGCAGGCCCTCGACCTGCTCGACACGGTGGACGCGGACGTCGTCATCATGGACGTCCGCATGCCGGTCATGGACGGCATCCAGGCCACCGAGCGGCTGATGCGCCGCGAGAACCCGCCCGGCGTGCTGGTCCTCACCACCTTCGACGACGACGAGGACGCCTTCGCCGCCCTGCGCGCCGGGGCCGGCGGCTTCCTGCTGAAGAACGCCCCCGCCGACCAGGTCGTCCACGCCATCCGCGTCCTGGCCGCCGGCGAGTCCGTGGTCGCCCCGCGCATCACCCGGCTGCTCCTCGACCGCGTCTCGGACCGGCTCGCCCCGGCCAACGGCCAGTCGGAGCGCCTCGATCTGCTCACCGGCCGCGAACGGGACGTGCTCGGCCTGGTCGCCCGCGGCCTGTCCAACGCCGAGATCGCCGCCGAACTCTACGTCGCGGAGGCCACGGTGAAGACGCACCTGGGCAACCTCATGGCCAAGCTGCATCTGCGGGACCGCGCCCAGGCCGTCGTCTTCGCCTACGAGTCAGGGCTGGTGCGCCCCTCCTCCCCCTGACGGGGCAGACCCGCCCTCGGGCCTCTGCCCCCTCAGGCGCAGAGCCCGCCCCGCCCGGCGTACCGGATGAGCCCCCTCGATCTCGGATCCGTGGCCGATCCGCCGAAGGCCCCGGAATCCCAGACTTCTCAGTGCCGCAGAACGCGGCCGAGAAGACCTGGGAGGGACCCTATGGCCACCATCACGAGCACGCCCACGACGAAGCCGAACCGCACACGCAACCGGCTGATCCTCGGCGCCGTCGCCGGAGCGGCCGTCGCCGCCCTGGCCGCCGGGGGCGCGTACTGGTGGCAGGACCGCCAGGAGCTCAGCCAGGCGTCCGCCGAGGACTGCCGGCTGGCGCAGCGCATCGTCACCGAGGGCGCGCGGATCGCCGCCGGGCCGGCGCCGGAGGCGGAGCAGTGGTGGAAGGAGACCGGCGACGAGCGCCGCGCCACGATGGAGGACGGCTACCTCGGGGCGAAGATCTCCCGCTACGAGGGCTGGGCGCTGGAGACCGCGAAGAACCCCGGCGGGGCGCCGTCCGCGAAGGACGTGAAGAACCTCCAGGAGGACGCGCAGGGCCACTGCGTGGACTCCGGCGTCACCCTCGCCCTGCCCCCGCTCGGCTCCTGACCGGCACGGGGGAACACGCCGCCATGACCGCCCACACCGCCGCGCGCGGCTCCGCACCCGACGACGTCGTCACCACCACCGCCCTGGTGAAGACCTACCGCCAGGGCACCGACGAGGTCCGCGCCCTCGACGGGGTGTCCGTCGCCGTCCGCCGCGCCCGGTTCACCGCCGTCGTCGGGCCCTCCGGGTCCGGCAAGTCGACCCTGATGCACTGCGTCGCCGGACTCGACACCGTCACCTCCGGCAGCGTCGTCCTCGACGGCACGGAGCTCACCGGGCTGACCGACCGGCAGCTGACCCGGGTGCGCCGCAAGCGCATCGGGTTCGTCTTCCAGTCGTTCAACCTGCTGCCGCAGCTGACCGCCTACGAGAACATCGTGCTGCCCGTCACCATGTCCGGCCGCCGCCCCGACCGCGAGCGGGTGGACCATCTGTGCGAGGTCCTCGGCATCGCCCACCGGCTGTCCCACCGTCCCGCCGAACTGTCCGGCGGTCAGCAGCAGCGGGTCGCCGTCGCCCGCGCGCTGGTCGCCCGCCCCGCCGTGGTGTTCGCCGACGAACCCACCGGCAACCTCGACTCCAAGGCGGGCGCCGAGGTGCTCACCATGCTGCGCCGGGCCGTCGACGAACTCGGCCAGACCGTCGTGACGGTCACCCACGACCCGGCCGCCACCCGGTACGCGGACCGCGTGCTGACCCTCGCCGACGGACGCGTGGTGGGCGACGAGCACACCACCCCCGACGACACCCTCCGGAGGCGGCGATGAGGGGCCCCTGGCGTGCGACCGTCCTGGGCTCCCAGGTGGCCGAACTCCTGCGTAGGCCGGGCCGGTTCGCGGCCACCGGGGTGTCGCTGCTGATCGCCGCGTTCGTGGTGTTCGGGGCCGTCATGGCCCAGCAGATCGTCGCCGCGACCGTCGTCGACCGGTTCCGCGGCACCCCCGACGCGGTGACGCTGGTCGTCACGGGGAAGGACGCGGCGGACATCGGCGGGGCCGGTCCGGACGCGATCCGGTCGGCGCCCGGGGTCGCCGAGGCCGTCGGCCGGGTCGACGGCGGCGCCCCGGTCGGCGGGAGCGCCGCCGACCGCTACCTCGCCCTCGCCGCGGACCCCGGCACCGGCCCTCTCGCCCGGGTACGGACGGTCGAGGGCGCGTACCCCTCCGGCCCGCGCCAGCTGGCTGTCGACACCCGCGCCGCCGAGGCGTACGGACTCGGCCCCGGCTCGTCGCTCACCCTGCTGCTCCCCACGCCGGACGGCGAGAGCACCCGGCGCGTCCCGGTCGAGATCACCGGCGTCGTCCGCCCCGCCGCCACCGGCACCGGGGAACCCACCGGGTACGCGCCCGGTCCCGGCCTGCTGCGGCTGCTCGGACTGCCCGGCTACTCCCGCGTCGACGTCCGCACGGAGACCCCCGCCGCGGCCACCGGGGCGGCGGAGCGGATCCGGCGGGCGGTGCCCGGCGCGGTCGTACGGTCCGGGGACGAGGTGCGCGACGAGGAGGCCCGCGCGGCCGTCGCCGACGCGAGCGACACCCTGGAACTGGCCGGCGTCTTCCTCGCCGTCGCGGTCGGCGCGGCCGTGCTCGTCGCCACCTCCACCTTCCGCATCGTCTTCGCCCGCCGCGTACGGCAGTTGGCGCTGCTGCGCGCCGTCGGCGCCACGTCCAGGCGGCTCGCGGCGGCCCTCGTCGCCGAGGGCGCGGTGGTCGGTCTGCTGGCCGGCGCGGCCGGTGTACTGGCGGCCTGGAGTTGCGCCCGGCTCGTCCCGCCCGTCGCCGGACGGCTCGGGCACGGCCTGTCCGCCCCCGCCGGGTTCCCGCTGCCGCAGGCCGCCCTCACCGTGCTCGGCACCGGACTCCTCGCCGTCCTGGCGGTCCTCGCCCCGTCCCTCACCGCCTCCCGCGTCTCCCCGCTGCAGGCCCTGCGCACCGCCACGTCGGAGAAGAGCACGGTCAGCGGCACCGGGCGGACCGTGCTGGGCGTGCTGTGCGCGGCGGGCGCCGTGCTCCTCGCCCGGCAGCAGTACGCGGGACTGCCCGAGCCGGGTGACACGGCGTACGACCGGTTCGCGGTGCTGACCCTCGTGGTGGTCTCCGGCGGACTCGCCTTCCTCGCCCTGATCGCCCTCGGCCCCCTGCTGGTGCGGCCGGTGCTGTCCGCCCTCGCGGTGCCGCTGCGCCGTACGGGCGCGGCCGGGCGGCTGGCCGTCGCGGGTGTCGGGGGAGCGCCGGGCCGGGCCGCTTCCGTCTCGGTCGTGGTGGCGCTCGGTGTCTGCCTGGTCGGCTCGACCCTGACCTGCCTCGCGAGCCTGGACTCGTACGAGCGGTACAAGCGGACGCTGGAGGCGCCCGCGGACTTCCGCCTGTACGCGGGGGAGGGCGGCACGCTGGACCGTACGATCGCCGCCGACCTGGCCGCCCGCCCCGAACTGGCCGACGTGACCGCGTTCCGTACGGCGGAGGTGACCGAGGACGGCCGCAGCGCGACGGTGTCCGACCTGGACCTCACCACCGTCCGCTCCGGGACCGGCCTGACCGCCCGCACCGGCGCCCTCGGCGAACTCGGCCCCGCGCGGGTCGTCGTGGACGCCGAGCACGCGCACCGCCTGGGCGTGGAGGCGGGCGACCGCGTGACGCTGACGTCCGGGGACCGTCCCGTACGGCTCACCGTGGCGGCCACGCTGCCCGGCGCCGGACCCCACGGCGTGAACTTCTTCGTGACCCCGGCCGACCTCACACGCCTGGGGGCGGGCCCCGCGCCCACCCTGATCACCGCCGACGCCGCGACGGACGGCGCCGAGGGCCGCGCCCGCGCCCACCGGGCCGTCACCCAGATCCTCACCGGACCGGAACGCGGGGACGGCCGGGTCGTCGCCGAGGACGCGGCCACCCGCACCGGGGCGGACGACGACCTGCGCACCATGGCCACCACCGTGGTGCTGCTCCTCTGCCTGACCGTCCTGGTCGCGGTCGCGGGCGTCGCCACGACGGCGAGCCTCACCGTGGTCGAGCGCCGGCGCGAGTTCGGACTGCTGCGCGCCCTGGGCCTCGGCGGGGCGGCCGTGCACCGCATGGTCACCCTGGAGTGCGCCCTCTACGGCGTGCTCGGCGGGATCCTCGGTCTGGCACTGGGGCTGCCGTACTCGTACCTGACGGTGCGGGCCGCCGAGGTGAGTGCCCCGTTCACGGTGCCGGCGGGGCAGCTCGCGGCGGTCGTCGCCGCCCTCGTCCTGGTAACCGCGGCGGCGGGCACGGTCCCCGCCCTGCGCGCCTCCCGCACCCCGCCGACGGTCGCCGTCGCCCGGGGCGACTGACCCGGGTCAGTAGGGGCCGAAGTCGGCGTACCCGAGCAGAAGGATTACCGCGACGACACAGCCGAGCACCAGGACCGTCGACACCCACGGGCGGTGATGACCCGCCGACCCCCGGTGCTCGGGCTCGGCACGGAACGGCACCGGTCCGGGAGGGTTCTCCTTCCAGCGGGCGGCGAGCATCCGCGCACGGGCCGAGGGCTCCTTGTGCGCCGCCCCCTCCGCCCACTTCAGATCGAACTCGCGCCCCTCGTCGTCCCGCTCGGACATCCCCGTGACCTTCTCTCGAACAACCGTGTCACTCCCAGGATCCCTCCCCCCGCACTCGGAAGGAAGCGTTCCGGCCAACACACCCGCCTCCGCCCCTGGACGAACCAGGGACGGGGGCGGTGTACGGCCATCATTGTCTTGCCCGCTGTGGGGATCGTCCCGACGACCACACGTCCGAGGCGGCGGCGTCGGCAGTGGTTCGCCTCCCCGACTGGCGTACAGGTGTGGCCGGTAGCAGCCTGGAGACAGGGGATGTCACCGACAGCCATGTAGGAGATGGCCGTGACTGCCACCGAGTACGGCACTTCGACGGACACCGCGTTCTTCCGCGACATCACCGAGGTGTTCAGGAAACATCCCGAGGCCGCCGAGAAGTACGCCCTGGCGAGCCTCGCCCTTGAGAAGCAACTGGGCATCGACTATGCCCAGCGGCACGCCGTGTCGAGGATCGAGGACGGACGGATCATCACCGAGTTCCACGACCGGGAGACCGGGCCCCAGGTCATCCGGGCCAGTGCGTGCATCAAGTGGGAACTCCGCGGCCAGAACCTGGTGTGCGTGGACCGGCACGAACTTGAGATGTGACGGTCCCAGCCGTAGCCCACCAGCAGGTGGGACGCTTGCAAGGAGCATCTGAGCATCCCGCAGCACAAGTGGGCCGTCGGCCTGCCCCCGACTCGGTGGAGGGCAGGCCGACGGCCCACAGACGGCCCAGTCCGGAGCGGTTGCCCGCTCCGGACTGGGGCGCTGTCACACGTCGAAGTACAGCTCGAACTCGTGCGGGTGCGGACGCAGCTGGAGCGGGGCGATCTCGTTCTGGCGCTTGTAGTCGATCCACGTCTCGATCAGGTCCGGCGTGAAGACGTCGCCCTGGAGGAGGAACTCGTGGTCGGCCTCGAGGCGGTCCAGCACCGCGCCGAGGGAGGTCGGGACCTGGGCCACGTTCGCGTGCTCCTCGGGAGCCAGCTCGTAGAGGTCCTTGTCGATCGGCTCGGCCGGCTCGATCTTGTTCTTGATGCCGTCCAGGCCGGCCAGCAGCAGCGCCGAGAAGGCCAGGTACGGGTTGCCGGAGGAGTCGGGCGCGCGGAACTCGACGCGCTTGGCCTTCGGGTTCGAGCCGGTGATCGGGATACGCATGGCCGCGGAGCGGTTGCGCTGCGAGTACACCAGGTTGATCGGCGCCTCGAAGCCCGGCACCAGACGGTGGTACGAGTTCACCGTCGGGTTGGTGAAGGCCAGCAGCGACGGCGCGTGCTTGAGGATGCCGCCGATGTAGTAGCGGGCCGTGTCCGACAGGCCGGCGTAGCCCTGCTCGTCGTAGAAGAGCGGCTCGCCGCCGGCCCACAGCGACTGGTGGACGTGCATGCCGGAGCCGTTGTCACCGAAGATCGGCTTCGGCATGAAGGTCGCCGTCTTGCCGTTGCGCCAGGCGACGTTCTTCACGATGTACTTGAAGAGCTGCAGGTCGTCGGCGGCCGCGAGCAGCGTGTTGAACTTGTAGTTGATCTCGGCCTGGCCGGCGGTGCCCACCTCGTGGTGCTGGCGCTCGACCTGCAGGCCGGCCCGCTCGAGCTCCAGGGAGATCTCGGCGCGCAGGTCGGCGAAGTGGTCGACCGGCGGGACCGGGAAATAACCGCCCTTGTAGCGGACCTTGTAACCGCGGTTGTCCTCCAGCGCACCGGTGTTCCAGGCGCCCGCCTCGGAGTCGATGTGGTAGAAGGACTCGTTCTCCGAGGTCTTGAAGCGCACGCTGTCGAACACGTAGAACTCGGCCTCGGGGCCGAAGAACGCGGTGTCGGCGATGCCCGTGGAGGCCAGGTACGCCTCGGCCTTCTTCGCCACGTTGCGCGGGTCACGGGAGTACTGCTCGCCCGTGATCGGGTCGTGGATGAAGAAGTTGATGTTGACCGTCTTGTCACGGCGGAACGGGTCGACCCGCGCGGTGGACAGGTCGGGCAGCAGCGCCATGTCGGACTCGTGGATGGCCTGGAAGCCGCGGATCGAGGAGCCGTCGAAGGCCAGCTCCTCGGCCGGGTCGAAGGCCGACGCCGGGATCGTGAAGTGCTGCATCACTCCCGGCAGGTCGCAGAAGCGGACGTCGATGAACTTGACGTCCTCGTCCGCGATGTACTTCTTGGCCTCGTCGGCGTTCTGGAACATCCAGCTCCTCCTACTCCCGACCGTCCCGCCGGGGTGGTAGATCGTTCGTGCGGCCAGTGCGGGGGGCACACGCTGCACTCGACCCTAGGGACGGGTCATTTCTCGGGCGTGACCCGTTTGTTTCGCACAAGTTAACCAGCGCGTCTTCCACGGTAGCTCCGGCACACCCCGCCGTCTCCCGGTCATATCCGGCCGCAGTACCGTGGACGGGTGGACAACAGGCAAGCAATCGGATCATGGCTGTCCGGCCCGCGCGCGGCCATGGAGGAGGCCGGTGCCGACTTCGGTTACCGGGGTGAGCAGCTGGGACTGCCGGAACAGGGACCGGGCTCGATCGCACGCCCCGGCCGCAGGATCGGCGCCCTCGCCGTGGACTGGGGCCTGTGCCTCCTGATCGCATACGGTCTGTTCACCGACGGCTACGACGCCCGCACCGGCAACTGGGCGCTGCTGGTGTTCCTGGTGCTGAGCGTGCTCACCGTCGGCACCCTCGGCTTCACGCCCGGCAAGCGGCTCTTCGGGCTGCGCGTGGTCGCGCTCGACACCGGCACGGTGCAGCCGCTGCGCGGTCTGCTCCGCTCGGTGCTGCTGTGCCTCGCGATCCCCGCGCTCGTCTGGGACCGCGACGGCCGCGGCCTGCACGACCGGCTGGCCCGCACGGTCGAGGTCCGCGTCTGAGACGGACGCGCACACGTCATGAGGAAGGGCGCCGGGAATCCCAGATTCCCGGCGCCCTTCCTCATGCGTCGTGTCCCGCGAGGCTCAGCGGCCCCGCTGACCGCCGCCCTTCGGCAGCTTCATGCCCTTCGGCATCGGCCCCTTGGGCAGCGGCATGTTGCTCATCAGGTCGCCCAGCGCGCGCAGCCGGTCGTTGGTCGCGGTGACCTGCGGGCCGGTGAGGACCCGCGGCAGCTTCAGCATGGTGGTGCGGAGCTTCTTCAGCTCCACCTGGCCCTCGCCGGTGCCCACGATCAGGTCGTGCACGGGCACGTCCGCGACGATGCGGTTCATCCGCTTCTTCTCCGCGGCCAGCAGGCTCTTCACCCGGTTCGGGTTGCCCTCGGCGACCAGCACGATGCCGGCCTTGCCGACCGCGCGGTGCACCACGTCCTGGTTGCGGTTCATCGCGACCGCCGGGGTCGTCGTCCAGCCCCGGCCGATGTTGTCGAGCACGGCCGCGGCCGCGCCCGGCTGCCCCTCCATCTGTCCGAAGGCAGCCCGTTCGGCACGGCGGCCGAACACGATCGCCGTCGCGAGGAAGGCGAGCAGGAAGCCCAGAAGGCCGAGATAGATGGGGTGCCCGATCAAGAAACCGATCGCGAGGAAGACACCGAAGGTGACGATTCCGACAGCCGCGAGTACAAGACCGATCTTCTTGTCGGCCTTGCGGGTCATCTTGTAGGTCAGGGCGATCTGCTTCAGTCGCCCGGGGTTCGCAGCGTCCGCTGCGGTTTCCTTCCTCGCCATGGCATGAAGTCTACGTGTCCCCCGGACCGCGTTCGACGGCAGTGCCGGGGTCGGTCCGCAGCGGCCGGGGCCGGCACTGCCTCAGGGGCGGGTGACGAGGCTCTGGTCGAGGACGCGCTGGGCCTCGACCCGGTCCTTGGCGCGGCGGCGGTCCTCCAGCACGGACGTCCAGGCGTTGCGGCGTGCGGTGCGCTGGCCACTGCTCATCAGCAGGGACTCGACGGCGCGCAGAGCGGTGGTGAGGGACGGGATGGCGGTGGCGCGGACGGGCGCGGCCTGCATGGTGACGGTCTCCCTCGATGCCGGGCGGGCAATGGTGGCGTGCGGTGATACCAGGGTCACTGCCTGGTGTTACCAGGGCGTGACCGACCGGTCAAACAGGCATGAAGCCTTCGCGTCGGGCCCGGGACGCCGACGCGGCCCCGGCCTGTGCCCTCAACTGGGAGGACGGCCGGGACCGCGTTCTCTCGGCCACTACCCGCAGGTAGGGCCTTGTGCGTGAATTCACAGCATGGCGGCGGGGAAGCGGGGCAGGCCCCGCGCCGTGCGCGGTGGTCTGCGCTCAGACCGCCTGGGAGGCGACGAACGCGCCGCGCTTCTCGATCGCCATCTGGTAGAGCCGTCCGGCGCGGTACGAGGAGCGGACCAGCGGTCCGGACATCACCCCGGAGAAGCCGATCTGCTCGGCCTCCTCCTTCAGCTCCACGAACTCCTGCGGCTTCACCCAGCGCTCCACGGGGTGGTGACGCACGGAGGGGCGCAGGTACTGGGTGATGGTGACCAGCTCGCAGCCCGCGTCGTGCAACTGCTTCAGCGCCTCGCTGACCTCCTCGCGGGTCTCGCCCATGCCGAGGATCAGGTTGGACTTGGTGACCAGGCCGAAGTCGCGGGCCTCGGTGATGACCTTCAGCGAGCGCTCGTAGCGGAAGCCGGGGCGGATCCGCTTGAAGATGCGGGGGACCGTCTCCACGTTGTGCGCGAACACCTCGGGGCGGGAGGAGAAGACCTCCGCGAGCTGCTCGGGGACGGCGTTGAAGTCGGGGGCCAGCAGCTCGACCTTGGTGCGCCCCTCGGCGCGGTCGGCCGTCTGCGCGTGGATCTGGCGCACGGTCTCCGCGTAGAGCCAGGCGCCGCCGTCCTCCAGGTCGTCGCGGGCGACGCCGGTGATCGTGGCGTAGTTCAGGTCCATCGTGACGACCGACTCGCCGACGCGGCGCGGCTCGTCCCGGTCCAGGGCCTCGGGCTTGCCGGTGTCGATCTGGCAGAAGTCGCAGCGCCGGGTGCACTGGTCGCCGCCGATGAGGAAGGTCGCCTCGCGGTCCTCCCAGCACTCGTAGATGTTGGGGCAGCCGGCTTCCTGGCAGACGGTGTGCAGACCCTCGCTCTTGACCAGGTTCTGCATCTTCGAGTACTCGGGGCCCATTTTCGCCCGGGTCTTGATCCACTCGGGCTTGCGCTCGATGGGGGTCTGGCTGTTGCGGACCTCCAGGCGCAGCATCTTGCGTCCGTCGGGTGCGACTGCGGACACGACCGGCTCCTAGCGATTGATTCTTCGGCGTCGTCAAGCGTACGCCCGTGGATGTGAAAGCCCGGACGGCCCTCAGACGCCGGACGTGGTGACGGCCGCCGGGGTCTTCTCGACCACGCGGGGCTTCAGGTCGGCGTTCTCCAGGACGTCCTTCAGGTGGCGCTCCACGACGGGCAGCACCTCCTCGATCGTGACGTCGCGGCCCAGCTCGTTCGCCAGGGAGGCGACGCCCGCGTCCCGGATGCCGCACGGGATGATCTTGTCGAACCACTTGTTGTCGGGGTTCACGTTCAGCGCGAAGCCGTGCATGGTGACGCCCTTGGCGACCCGGATGCCGATCGCGGCGATCTTGCGGTCCTCGCGGCGCTGGCCGGCGTTGGAGGGCGCGTACTCCGGGCCGTTGAGCCGGGGGTCGAACTCCTCGTCGTGCAGCCGGGGGTCGAAGTCCAGGGAGAGGCCGCCGAGGGAGGGGCGCTGCTCGACCGGGTCGCCGAGGACCCAGACCCCGCTGCGGCCCTCGACCCGGGTGGTCTCCAGGCCGAACTCCGCGCAGGTGCGGATCAGGGCCTCCTCCAGGCGCCGTACGTGGGCCACCACGTCAACCGGGCGGGGCAGCTTCTGGATCGGGTAGCCGACCAGCTGGCCCGGTCCGTGCCAGGTGATCTTGCCGCCGCGGTCCACGTCGATGACGGGCGTGCCGTCGAGGGGCCGCTCGCTCTCCTCGGTGCGCCGCCCGGCGGTGTAGACGGGCGGGTGCTCCAGCAGGATCACGGTGTCGGGCACCTCGTCGGCGAACCGCGCTGCGTGCACGCGGCGCTGCTCGTCCCAGGCCACCTGGTAGTCGACCGCCTCGTCGCCGAAGCCCATCCGGACGAACCGCAACTCACCCACGGCAAACGCCTCCCTCGAAGGTCGTCAGGCGCGAAACACGCCCACGCCACTGTACGACCGTTCGACGGACCGCCCGCTGTCGGCAGTCACCAGGGCTGCCCGCCCTCAGTCGTCAGCTTCGGACCAATCCTCACACGATCGGATGAATGCCCGTTAATCTCTGCGATCGGGCGCTCACTCTCCGCTACATTCGCGCCGACCACGAGGCCATAAGGGCTGCTCACAGGCAATCCGGACAGACAGCAGCCGGAAGGCAGGAGACCGCACCGCAGATGACGGAACGACCCGCGCAGCGCACCCCCAACCGACAGCTCGCCGCGCTCATCGCAGAAGCGGGGTTCTCCAACGCGGGACTCGCCCGTCGCGTGGACCAGCTCGGTCTCGAACACGGGCTCGACCTGAGATACGACAAGACCTCCGTCACCCGCTGGCTGCGCGGACAGCAGCCGCGCGGGACGACCCCGGCGCTGATCGCCGAGGTCTTCACCCGGCGCCTCGGCCGCCGGCTCACCGCCCAGGACCTCGGCCTGGACGCCTGCGCGCCGGTCTACGCCGGCCTGGAGTTCGCGGCCACCCCCGAGGAGGCCGTCGACATCGTCGGCGGGCTGTGGCGCAAGGACTCCGGCAGCCACGCCGAGCTGCGGAAGATCGCGTTCACCTCGGCGGGGCTCGTGGTGCCCAGCCGGGACTGGCTGATCGGCCGGCCCGACGAGAAGGTCGCCCGCGCCGAGCCGGTGCGGGTGCCCGCGCAGGGCCGGCCCCCGGTGCGGCCCGTGACGCCCGCCGAGCTCGCCGCCCGCCGGCGCGGGGCGGCCGACCGCGCGCCCGGCCACCGCGTCACCGGCGGTGACATCGCCGCGCTGCGCTCCGTCGGCGAGCTGTTCCGCACCCTCGACGACGCGTACGGCGGCGGGCACGCCCGCCAGGCCCTCGTGCGCTACCTGGAGCACGAGCTGGAGCCGATGCTGCGCGGCACCTACGGCGAGCAGACGGGCCGCCGGCTCTTCGCCGCCGCGGCCGACCTGACCCGGCTGGCCGGCTGGACCTCGTACGACATCGCCGCGCACGGGCTCGCCCAGCGGTACTTCGTGCAGGCGCTGCGGCTGGCGCAGGCGGCGGGGGACCGGGCGTACGGGGCGTACGTGCTGGTGACGATGAGCCGCCAGGCCGTCTACCTCGGCCACGGGCGGGAGGCCGTGCAGCTCGCCCGGGTCGCCCAGCAGGGCGTGGGCAGCTCCGCGCCGCCCGCCGTCCAGGCGCTGCTGCACGCCGCCGAGGCGCGCGGGCACGGAGTGCTGGGGGAGGTGCGGGCCTGCACGGCCGCGCTGGTGCGGGCGGAGCGAGCGCTGGACGCGGCGCGGCCGGGGGACGAGGTGCCGCACTGGGCACGGTTCTTCGACGAGGCGCAGCTGGCCGACGAGTTCGGGCACTGCCACCGGGATCTCCAGCAGTTCCGGGCGGCGGCTCAGCACGCGGAGCGGTCGCTGCAGTTGCGGGCGCCGGGGTATGCGCGGAGCCGGCTGTTCTGCCGGGTCGTTCTCGCGACGGCGCGGCTGGGGCTGGGGGAGCTGGACCAGGCGTGCCAGCTGGCGGCGGAGGCTGCCGCGCAGGCGGCGGAGATGCGGTCGGTGCGGGCGGTGGAGTACGTACGGGACTTCGAGCGGCGGTTGGAGCCGTACCGGGACGCGGGGCCTGTGCGAACGTACCGGGACAAGGTGGCGACTACGTTCGCGTGAGGGGGGTGTTGCGCCGGTAGCGCCCCTCAGGGGCCGCGGGGAACCGCGACCAGCCACGGACGTCCCGCAGCCGGCGTTGGCGGGGTGCCGCCTGCGCCCGCCGGTGCCGCCCTGGGGGTACCTCCCAGGCCCTTGAGGCGCTGGGGGAGGCACGACTGCCCGCAGCCGGCGGCGCCCCGAAAGGGGCGCGGGGAACCGCGCGAGAAGCCACGGACGGCCCGCACCCGGCGGGGGCGTTGGAAGGCACCCGCCGAGGGTGTGTTCACCGTCGGCGGGTGCCGGTCTGAGGGAGGTCAGGCTGCTCGAGCCGCGGGGAGCGGGTCCGCCGTGTGCATCGGGCGGGCCACACCCAGGTCGGTCAGCAGCGCCGTCGCCGCGCGGTCCGCGGAGCGGAGGGCGCCTGCCACCGCCCCGCTGTCGCGGTGGTCGCCGCAGACGTACAGGCCGGCCAGGAGCCGCACCGGACGGTGCAGATCGTGCGGCGGGCGCATCGCCGGGACCGCGTCCGGGGTGTGCCGTACCGCCAGCGTCTCCCAGCGCGTCGTCGGCACCCCGTACAGCCTCGCAAGGTGCGTCCGCACGGCCGTGTCGGTGTCCGCCGTGGCCGGGCCGAGCACCGTGGAGGTCACCAGGGTGCGGCCGGCCGGGGCGCGGGACGGGTCGACCGCGCTGACGACCGCCGTGTGCGCCACAGGCCCGCCCCGGTCCGCGTCCAGCAGCAGCGAGGCGTCCGTGCCCGGAGGTTCGTCGGTGGTGTGGTGCACCACCGTCACCGGGTGGAAGTCCGGCACCCGCAGCCCCGGCAGCAGCTGGGCCGCGTCCCGCGCGCCGGTCGCGACCAGCACGGCCACGCACCGGAACTCCCCGTGCTCCGCGGTGGTCACCGAGGTCGTCGAGACCGAGGTGACCCGCACACCGGTGTGCACCGTGCCCGGCGGCAGCGACCGCGCCAGCAGCTGCGGCAGCGCCTCCGCCCCGCCCTCCGGCAGACACAGCCGCCCGCTCGCGAAGTCCCGCAGCGCGAGGTCCGCCGGCCTGCTGGACGTGGTGAGCTCCGGGTCGCACAACAGGGCGGCGAGCAGCGGGCGCAGGAAGCCGTCGACCGTGCGGGCGGGCAGCCCCCGGCCGTGCAGCGCCTCGGCGGCGGTCGTCTCCGGCCGGGCCAGCAGCCGCTCCACCGACGTGCCCGCCAGCCGGTTCAGCGCGGCGCCCAGCCGCGCCTGGTCCAGCGCCGTGCCCAGCGGAGCGCCGGCCCGGTGACGGGGCACGGACACCTGCCGTCCGGGCACCGCGCCGGCCTGCGCGGCCCCGGCAGGGGAGCGCCCGCCAGGGCGCGCACCGCGTGAAGTGCGCCCCTCGCGCTCCGTGCGCCACGTGCGCGCCGGGTGCCCGGCTGCACGCCGGCGCGATGATGCCGTCCGTCGCTGTGCAGCAGGACGCCGGGCGCGAAGGGCCGCAGCACCAGGTCCTCCAGCCCTGGGGTGACGTGCAGTTCGGCGCTGGCCGTGGACAGCAGCCGGCCGACTCTGTCGAGGCGGAAGCCGTCGACCTTCTCGGTCGCCGTGCGGCCCCCCACCTCATGGGCGGCCTCCAGGACCACGGTGGAGACTCCTGCGCTGGTCAGCCGACGTGCCGCGGAGAGTCCGGCCACCCCGGCTCCCACGACGACGACGTCCGCCTGGTACGTGGGCTCTGGCACGTGCCCCTCCTCGAGGTTGCGCGGGCGCTGGAGACGTCATGCCCTCAACAGGCCCCAGGGATACCCGAGTTCGGCTCGAGGTTAGGTCCGCACTCCGGTGCCGGGTCAGGCGCGCACGCACAGTGCACGGGCGCACGACGGTCGCATACGCGCCCCCGGCGGGCACGACGCGGTCGCAGAGGGATCAGAGGAGGTCGCCCGACTCGTGGTTCGCCGCCCCCTGCAGCGCCGCCCTGATCGCCCCCTCGATCCGGGGGAAGGCGAACCGGAAGCCCGACTCCAGCAGCCGCGTCGGCAGCACCCGCGCGCTGCCCAGCACGTCCCCCGCCATCTCCCCGAGCACCGCCCGCAGCACCGGCGCCGGCACCGCGAACACGGCGGGACGACGCAGCACGTGTGCCATCGCCGCGGTGATCTCACGGTTCGTCAGCGGTTCGGGCGCCGTCAGGTTGAACGGTCCCGACAGCCCCTCGGTGTCCAGGAGATGCCGCAGCGCCGCCACCTCGTCGTGCAGCGCGATGTACGACCAGTACTGCCGCCCGTTCCCGAGCCGCCCGCCCAGACCGGCCCGGAACAGCGGGAACAGCCGCCCCCACGCCCCGCCCCCGGGCGCCACCACGAGCCCCGTCCGCGCGAACACCGTCCGCACGCCCGCCTCCCGGGCCGGAGCCGCCGCGGCCTCCCACTTCACGCAGACCCCCGGCAGGAACCCCTCGCCCGGAGGCGCGCTCTCGTCCACCGCGCGGTCGCCGGTCTCGCCGTAGTAGCCGATCGCGCTGCCGTTGAGGAACACCCTCGGCCGGTCGTCCTCGGGCAGAGCGGCGACCGCCTCGGCGAGCGCGGTCGTGCCCCGCACCCGGCTGGTGCGGATCAGCTCCTTGTACGCGTCCGTCCAGCGCCGGTCGCCCACCCCGGCGCCCGCCAGGTTCACCACCGCGTCGCACCCGGCGAGCCCCGCCGCGTCCACCGTCCCGCGGTCGGGGTCCCAGCGGATCTCGTCCGCCGACCGGGGCTCCCGGCGCACCAGCCGCAGCACCGTGTGCCCGTCCGCCGTGAGCGACCGCACCAGGGCGGAGCCGATCAGTCCGGACGCCCCGGCCACCGCGATCCGCGCATGTTCCATGGCGTCCATCCTGCCCCGGCCGTGGAAGAAATCACGGTGAGCACGGCAGGCGGAGTCCTAGAGTGACGCGCATGCCGCAGCCCCTCATACGTCCCGCCCGCACCGACGACGAGCCCGCACTGGCCCGCCTGGACCGCGACACCTGGTCGCCGCTGCACGAGGTCCGGCCCGAGCCGCCCGCACCCGACGAGCCCTTCTTCCACCCGACGTGCGGCCCGGACGCCCACCTCGTCGCCGAGCACGACGGACGGGTCGTGGGCTACGTCCGCCTCGGCCACCCCACCCCGATGCCGACCAACGCGCACGTCCGGCAGATCCGCGGCCTCGCCGTCGCCGAGGAGGCCCGCGGCAAGGGCACCGGCCGCGCCCTGGTGCGGGCCGCCGTCGAGGAGGCCCGCCGCCGTGGAGCCCGCCGCATCACCCTGCGCGTCCTCGGCCCCAACACCGCCGCCCGCACGCTCTACGAGTCCGAGGGTTTCGTGGTGGAGGGCGTGCTGCCCGGCGAGTTCCACGTCGGCGGGCGCTACGTCGACGACGTCCTGATGGGACAGAACCTCGTCTGACGCGGGCCCGCCCTACGAGAGCACCCTCGGCCCGCCCCACGAGAGCACCCTCGGACCGCCCTACGAGAGCACTCTCGGACCGCCCTACGAGAGCACCCTCGGTCCGCCCTACGAGAGCACCGGCTGCCCCGTGTCCACCGGCGCGGTGGCCGTCGCCGCCCGCGCGGCCTCGTCGGCCACCTCGTCCGCCGTCAGCACGTACCCCGTCTCCGCGTCCGACGTGGAGCGCGCGAACACCACGCCGAACACCCGCCCGTCGGTGGTCAGCAGCGGTCCGCCCGAGTTGCCCGGGCGGACCGTGGAGCGGATCGAGTAGATCTCCCGGGTGACCGGCGCGTCGTTGTAGATGTTCTGCCCGCGCGCCTGCACCCGCCCCGCGACCGTCGCCGCCTGCAGGTTCAGGTCGCCGTCCTGCGGATAGCCCGCCACCACCGCCGCCGCGCCCCGTTCCGCGTCGTCGTCGAAGGCCAGCACCGGCGCCACCAGGTCCGGCACGTACAGCACGGCCACGTCGGTCTGCGCGTCGAACAGCACCACCCGTGCCTCGTACGTCCGCCCGACGCCGCCCACCCGCACGGTCGGCTCGTCGATGCCCGCCACCACGTGCGCGTTGGTCATCACGTGCTCCCGCGCGTACACGAACCCGCTGCCCTCACGCCCCTGCGTGCCGGCCACGCCCTCGACCTTCACCGTGCTGCGCTGCGCCGCGCGCGTGGCGGCCGGCGTCACGCTGTCCCCGGTCGGCGCGGCCACCTCCGCGGTCGACTCGTTCTCGAACGGGTTGAACACCTGCGGGAAACCAGCCTCGGTCAGCGCCGACGTCGCCCGCGAGAACCAGGCCGGCGTGGTGTCCGGCATGGCGTCCTGCACCGCGCCCAGCAGCCGCGAGTCCCGGATCGCCGACGTCACCAGCGGCGACGAGGACGCGCCCAGCACGCTCGCCGCCACCCACGCCACGATCAGCACCGCCACCGCGTTCGCCGCGGCCCCGCCGACCCCGTCCGCCACCCGCAGCGGGCCACGGTCCAGCTCCCGGCGCAGCCGCAGCCCCAGCCGCCCCGCCAGCTCGTGCCCCACCACGGCCGGCAGCAGCACCGTGAACACCGCCGTCACCGTCGCCCGCGTGGTCCCCGGCGTCACCAGGTCCATCACCCACGGCAGGATCCACACGCCGACGACCGCGCCGCCCACGAACCCGGCCAGGGACACACAGCCGGCGACCAGTCCGCGCCGGTAACCGGACGCCGCATAGGCCAGGACGACCAGCATCAGCAGGATGTCGAGCAGATCCACGCACGCCGCCTTTCTCTCGGGACCACGACCCTCAGTACGGGGCCCGGGGGCCACGTGATCAGCCACGCGCCCGCCGGACACGGGACAACCGCCCACGAGGGCGCGCGTGCACTGGGGAAAACGTCACGCACCGGCACGATGGTTCCGCCGGCCGTCCACCGACTGGCGGAGCAGACGTCGCGCGCCGCCGCGGCCCGTCCCACAGTGGGACCATGCGTGTCCCCAGGAGACCGCGCGGCGCGCGGAAGCCCCGCCCGGCCCGGATACCCGGCCGGCGCGGCTCCACGCGGCTGCCGAGGACGGTCACCGTGCCCCTCGGCTTCGTGCCGGGCGCCGCCGCCGTCGTCGCGCTGGTGCTGTGCGCCTACGGCGTCGAACGGGCCGCCGAGGCCTCCGACGCCCAGGCCGCCGCCCGCCCCGCGCCCGCCTTCCACGCCCCCCGGCCGGACATCGTGCCGCGCGCGGCATGGATCGGCGACGCGGCCCGCGACCAGCCCCCGCCGCGCTACGACGACCAGGTCGTCGCCGTGTTCATCCACCACACCGACTCGCCCAACGGGTACGACTGCGCCGACGCCCCCGGCATCCTCCGGGCGCTGTACGAGGGGCAGACCCAGGGCCGCGACTGGGACGACCTCGGCTACAACTTCGTCGTCGACCGCTGCGGCACCGTCTACGAGGGCCGCGCCGGCGGCGCCGACCGGCCCGTCACCGGCGCCCACACCCAGGGCTTCAACCACCGCACCGCGGGTATCGCCGCCCTCGGCACCTTCACCGAGGGCGTCGAGGTGCCCGACGCGATGCTGCACTCGATCGCCGCCGTGACCGCCTGGAAGCTCGGTCCCTCCGGCACCGACCCGCGCTCCGACGTGCGGCTGGTCTCCAGCAACGGCGGCAGCCGCTACGCCGCCGGCACCATCGCCGTCCTGCCCGCCGTCGCGGGCCACAGCGACGGCTACATGACCGACTGCCCGGGCGCCGCCCTGCACGCGCGGCTCCCGGAGATCAGGGACCTCGCGGCCCGCCTCCAGGGCCGCGACGCCGGAACCGGCCCCGGCCGGGACACCGGCACCGACACACAGCGCGTCACCGTGGAAGACGACGCGCACGGAACGAAGAGCTGAGCCCATGAGCGACACCCCTGACCGAAGTACCACCTGGGCGGACGCCCTGCGCCGCCCCTGGACCGCCCTGGTCGCCGCGGCGGCCGTCGTCCTCGGCCCCGCCGCCTCCACGGCCTCCGCCCTCATGCAGGCCAACGCGGCCCCCCTGCGCCACGCGCAGAGCCCGCACCGGCGCCTGTGACCGGCGCCCGGCGCCCGCGCCCCGCGGCTCAGTCCCCGCGGAACCTCTCCCACAGCCGTGGGTAGCGCGCGGCGAGCAGTGCCTCGTTCTCGAAGTCGATCGGCGTGCCCTCCGGCTCCGCGGGGGCCGGAGGGAGGCCGAGGTCGGGCATCACCAGACCGGTGAGCTGCTCGTACGCCTCGTCGGCCGCATAGCCCAGGTCCTCCCCGTCGCCGTCGATCTCCTCGTCGAAGTCGTCGAGCAGGTCGGCGAGCGCGTCCGGGTCGTGCAGCGCGCCCTCGAACACCTCACGGCCCTGGCCGATGAGCCAGCACCGGAAGAAGTCGAAGGCGTCGTCGCTGCACCCGTCCAGCAGCACCCACGCGGCGCCCCACAGGTCCCAGCGGTACGCACGCTGGTAGCGCGCCTCGAAGTGACGGGCGAAGTCCAGCACGGCCTCGGGGTCCAGCCGCACCAGCCGCTCCACGAGCAGATCGGCCTGCTCCTCGGGATCCCCCTCGGCATCCTCCCGAGCCCCGTCCACCAACGCCCAGAACTCCGTCTCGTCCATCACACGACAAGCATCAACCCGCGCCCCCTCAGGGGCGCGGGGAACTGCGCAAAAGGGGGTCTGGGGGCGAAGCCCCCAGGGCCGGGAAGGGAAGGGGCGGAGGGGGCGAAAAACCCTGCTCTCACCCCCGGTACAACCGCACCACCCTCTCCGCCTCGGAGGCGAAGAACTCCCGCAACGAGTCCGGCTCCACAACCTCCGCCTCCGCCCCCAGAGAAGCCAACTGCGTCCGCGCCACCTCCTCGGACTCGACGGGCAGCGTCACCGTCACCCACTCCCCGTCCCCGGGCGCAGCCACCCCTTCCAGCACCTCCCGCGCCACGCCGGAGTCCACCGCGTACGGCAGTCGCCGCACCCCCTCCGCAGACAGCCGCACCACCACCTCCGCCCGCAGGATCGACCGCGCGAACTGCTCCGCCCGCTCCTCCCAGAACGCCGGCAGATCGAAGTCCTCCGTCCGCTCGAACCGCTCCTCGCCCCGCTCCACCGCCGTGAACCGGTCGATCCGGTACACCCGGAAGGAGTCCCGCCCCGCGACCCGCGCGCACAGGTACCAGACGCCCGCCTTCAGCACGAGCCCGTACGGCTCCAGCTCCCGCTCCACCTCGTGCCGCCGCTCCCCGGACCCGCGCCGGTAGCGGGCGGTGATCCGCCGGTCGTCCCACACCGCGTCCGCCACGGCCGGCAGCAGCGCCGGCGTCTCGGGCTCCCGGAACCAGTTCGGCGCGTCCAGGTGGAACCGCTGCGCCGCCGTCCGCGAGGCGTCCCGCAGCGACGGCAGCAGCGCCGCCGACACCTTCAGCCGGGCCGCCGAGGCCGCGTCCTCCAGACCCATCTCGCGCAGCGCGCCCGGCACCCCCGACAGGAACAGCGCCTCCGCCTCGCCTCGGGCCAGCCCCGTCAGCCGTGTCCGGTACCCGCCGACCAGCCGGTAGCCGCCGATGCGCCCCCGGTCCGCGTACACCGGCACGCCCGCCTCGGACAGCGCCTGCGCGTCACGGGTGACCGTACGCTCCGACACCTCCAGCTCCCGGGCCAGCTCGGCGGCGGTCATGGAGGGCCGGGACTGCAGCAGCAGCACCATCTTGATCAACCGGGCAGCACGCATGCGCCCATCATGCCCGTCACGCGAGAGGCCCCCGCCGCCACGCGCTCACGCGTGACGACGGGGGCCTCCTCACGAACTTCCGTCCTACAGCCCGTACTTCTCCCGGGCTTCCTTCACCGCGGTGGCCTTCACCTCGCCGCGGCGGGCGAGCTGGGCCAGGGCGGCGACGACGATGGACTCGGCGTCCACGCCGAAGTGGCGGCGGGCCGCCTCACGGGTGTCCGACAGACCGAAGCCGTCGGCGCCCAGCGAGGTGTAGTCCTGCTCGACCCACTGCGCGATCTGGTCCGGGACCTGGCGCATGTAGTCCGAGACCGCCAGCACCGGGCCCTCGGCGCCCTGGAGCGCCTGCCGGACGTACGGCGTCCGCTCCTCGCCGCGCAGCAGGGCCTCGTCGGCCTCCATCGCGTCGCGCCGCAGCTCGGTCCACGAGGTGGCGGACCACACGTCGGCGGACACGCCCCACTCCTCGGCGAGCAGCCGCTGCGCCTTCAGAGCCCAGTGGATCGCCGTGCCGGAGCCCAGCAGCTGGATGCGCGGGGCGTTGGCGGCGGGGGACAGACCCGCGGACTCCGCCGTGTTGAAGCGGTACAGGCCCTTGACGATGCCCTCGTCGACACCGGCCGCCTGCGGCTTCGCGGGCTGCGGCAGCGGCTCGTTGTAGACCGTCAGGTAGTAGAAGACGTTCTGGTCCTCGTCCGGCTTGGCCTCGCCGAACATCCGGCGCAGACCCTCCTTGACGATGACCGCGACCTCGTACGCGAACGCCGGGTCGTACGTCAGGGCGGCCGGGTTGGTCGCCGCGATGACGGGGGAGTGGCCGTCGGCGTGCTGGAGGCCCTCACCGGTCAGCGTGGTGCGGCCCGCGGTGGCGCCGACCAGGAAGCCGCGGCCCAGCTGGTCGCCGAGCTGCCACATCTGGTCGCCGGTGCGCTGCCAGCCGAACATCGAGTAGTAGATGTAGAACGGGATCATCGTCTCGCCGTGCGTCGAGTACGACGTCGACGCGGCGATGAACTCGGCCATGGCGCCGGCCTCGGTGATCCCCTCGTTGAAGATCTGGCCGTTCTTGGCTTCCTTGTAGTACATCAGCTGGTCGCGGTCGACCGGCTCGTACGTCTGGCCCATCGGCGAGTAGATGCCGAGGGACGGGAAGAGGCTCTCCATGCCGAAGGTGCGCGCCTCGTCGGGGACGATCGGCACCCAGCGCCTGCCCGTCTCCTTGTCGCGGACCAGGTCCTTGACCAGGCGGACGAACGCCATCGTGGTGGCCACGTTCTGCGAGCCTGAGCCCTTGTCGAAGGCGGTGAAGGCCTTCTCGGCCGGCTGCGGCAGCGGCGCGACCGGGTGCACGCGGCGGGCCGGGGCGGGACCGCCGAGGGCGGCGCGGCGCTCCTGGAGGTAGCGGACCTCGGGGGAGTCGGCGCCCGGGTGCGCGTAGGGCACCACGCCGTCGACGAACTGCGAGTCCGCGATCGGCAGCTCCAGGCGGTCGCGCATCGCCTTGAACTCGTCCACCGTCAGCTTCTTCATCTGGTGGTTGGCGTTCTTCGACGCGAAGCCCTCACCGAGGGTGTGGCCCTTGACGGTCTGCGCCAGGATCACGGTCGGCGCGCCCTTGTGGGAGAGCGCGGCCTTGTACGCGGCGTAGACCTTGCGGGACTCGTGGCCGCCGCGCGAGAGGTGGAAGCACTCGAGGATCTTGTCGTCGCTCAGCAGCTTCGCCATCTCGGCGAGCGCCGGGTCCTTGCCGAAGAAGTCCTCGCGGATGTAGGCGGCGTCACGCGTCTGGTACGTCTGCACCTGCGCGTCCGGCACCTCGCGCAGCCGGCGGACCAGGGCGCCCGTGGTGTCCAGCTGGAACAGCTCGTCCCAGGCGGTGCCCCACAGGGTCTTGATGACGTTCCAGCCGGCGCCGCGGAACTGGGCCTCCAGCTCCTGCACGATCTTGAAGTTGGCGCGGACCGGGCCGTCGAGGCGCTGCAGGTTGCAGTTGACGACGAAGGTCAGGTTGTCCAGCTGCTCGCGGGCGGCGAGGGTGAGCGCGGTCGTCGACTCGGGCTCGTCCATCTCGCCGTCGCCGAGGAACGCCCACACGTGGGAGTCGGAGACGTCCTTGATGCCGCGGCTGGTCAGATAGCGGTTGAAGCGCGCCTGGTAGATCGCGGAGATCGGGCCGAGGCCCATCGACACGGTGGGGAACTCCCACAGCCAGGGCAGGCGCCGCGGGTGCGGGTAGGACGGCAGGCCGTTGCCGCCCGCCTCACGGCGGAAGTTGTCCAGCTGCTCCTCGCCGATCCGGCCGTCGAGGAACGCGCGGGCGTAGATGCCGGGGGAGGCGTGGCCCTGGATGTAGAGCTGGTCGCCGGAGCCGTCCCCCTCCTTGCCGCGGAAGAAGTGGTTGAAGCCGGTCTCGTAGAGCCACGCGGCCGAGGCGAAGGTGGCGATGTGGCCGCCCACGCCGTACTTGCTGCCGCGGGTCACCATCGCCGCCGCGTTCCACCGGTTCCAGGCGGTGATGCGCTGCTCCAGCGCCTCGTCGCCGTCCACGGCGGGCTCGGCCGCGGTGGGGATGGTGTTGACGTAGTCGGTCTCGAGCAGCTTGGGCAGCGCGACGCCGGCGCCCTCGGCACGCTCCAGCGTGCGCCGCATCAGGTACGCGGCACGGTGCGGCCCGGCCGCCGCGGTCACGGCGTCCAGGGAGGCCTGCCACTCGGCGGTCTCCTCCGGGTCGCGGTCCGGGAGCTGGTCCAGCTCGCTCGGCTGGATGGCGTTGGGGTCGGTCATGTCGCCGCCTTCCTCAGTCGAAGGGGGTGCCCTCAGAAGGGTTCGGGGGTGCCCTTTGTCTTTGGCAGGACAGGGCTGCGGACTTCGGTGGAAGTCCGCAGGTGACAATAACTCCGTGATCGATGATCGATCAAAGGGTTGAGGGGCAAAATCGCTTGATCCGGAGAAAGTCGGCACGGGGTGCCTTCGGTGGTGGCACGCGGTGACGGGTTTTGGGGGCGTTTGCGCAGGTGAGGGCGGTGCCGCGCGGACGTGCACCCGCGGTCCGGTGGGGCTGGTCGCGCAGTTCCCCGCGCCCTTCAGGGGCGCGGGGAACTGCGCGAAAAGGGGGTCTGGGGGCGGAGCCCCCAGGGTGGGGACGGGAAGGGGCGGCGGGGGCGAGACTCCCTAGGCCCGCGGCGCACACCCCAGCACATGCGACTTCACCAGCTCCGCGATCCGCGGATCCCGGCGGCGGAAGGCCGCGACCAGTTCCTCGTGCTCCTCCGCGTAGGACTGCTGCACGGTCCCCAGCCACCGTATCGACAGCGCCGTGAACACCTCGATCCCCAGCCCCTCCCACGTGTGCAGCAGCACGGAATTCCCCGCCGCCCGCACCAGCTCCCGGTGGAACCCCACCGTGTGCCGCACCTGCGCCGTCCCGTCCGCGACGCGGTCCGCCTCGTACAGCGCCGCGACATGCGGCTCCAGCGCCGAGCAGTCCTCCGCCAGCCGCGCCGCCGCCAGCTCCGCCGCGATCGCCTCCAGACCGGCCCGGACCGGGTAGCTCTCCTCCAGGTCGGCCGCCGTCAGGTTCCGCACCCGCACGCCCTTGTTCGGCGCCGACTCGATCAGCCGCAGCGACTCCAGCTCGCGCAGCGCCTCCCGCACGGGCGTCTGGCTGACCTCCAGCTCGGTCGCGATGCGCCGCTCCACGATCCGCTCGCCCGGCTTCCAGCGCCCGCTGATGATCCCTTCCAGGATGTGCTCGCGGATCTGCTCGCGCAGCGAGTGGACGACGGGCGCGGTCATGACGGGCTCCTTAGCGGGGCCCGCGGGCCCCCGGGGGGCTTTGACGAATAGACAATACGGCCGGGAGACCGCCGGGGTGGGGCGCGCGGGGGCGCTTTCGCCCAGGTGAGACGAGACTTACACGCCCCATGTGACGGTGCCCCCGTCCGGAAGCCGTGACGGCTTCCGGACGGGGGCACCGAGGGACCGGATCAGCGGCCCGGGGTCACCGTGCGGTTCACAGACCGAGCTCGACCTCGAACTCGCCCGCCTCCAGGATCGCCTTGACCGCCGTCAGGTAACGGGCGGCGTCGGCGCCGTCCACCAGACGGTGGTCGTAGGAGAGGGTCAGGTACGTCATGTCGCGGATGCCGATGACGGGACCGTCCTCGGTCTCCACGACGGCCGGGCGCTTGACCGTGGCGCCGATGCCGAGGATCGCGACCTGGCCCGGCGGCACGATGATCGTGTCGAAGAGCGCACCGCGCGAACCCGTGTTGGAGATGGTGAAGGTCGCGCCGGACAGCTCGTCCGGGGTGATCTTGTTGCCGCGGACCTTGCCCGCCAGCTCCGCCGTGGCCTTGGCGATACCGGCGAGGTTCAGACCGCCGGCGTTCTTGATGACCGGGGTCATCAGGCCCTTCTCGGAGTCCACCGCGATACCGATGTTCTCGGTGTCGAAGTAGGTGATGGTCCCCTCGGCCTCGTTGATCTTGGCGTTGATGACCGGGTGGGCCTTCAGCGCCTGGGCGGCGGCCTTGACGAAGAACGGCATCGGGGAGAGCTTGACGCCCTCACGGGCCGCGAACGCGTCCTTCGCGCGGGCGCGCAGCTTCATCAGACGGGTGACGTCGACCTCGACGACCGAGGACAGCTGGGCCTGCTCGTGCAGGGCCTTGACCATGTTGTCGCCGATGACCTTGCGGATCCGCGGCATCTTCACGGTCTGGCCGCGCAGCGGGGACGCCTCGAGCACCGGGGCCTTCTTGGCGGCCGTCGGAGCGGCGGCCGGGGCCGGGGCAGCGGCGGCGGCCTTCGCGGCCTCGGCGGCGGCGATGACGTCCTGCTTGCGGATACGGCCGCCGACGCCGGTGCCCTTGACGGTGGACAGGTCGACGCCGTTCTCGGCGGCGAGCTTGCGCACCAGCGGGGTCACGTAGGCGCCGTCGTCCGTGGCCTGCGCGGCGGCCGGGGCCGGAGCCGCGGGAGCCTGCGGAGCCGGAGCGGCCGGAGCCGGGGCGGGAGCGGGCGCCGGGGCGGCCTGCTGCGGAGCCGGAGCCGAGCGGCCGGGGCCGGGGCGGGCCCGGGCCGGGCGGGCTCCGGGCCGGGGCGGCTCGGCTGCGCCGGGCCGCGGGCTTCCTGGGCGGGGCGGCGGCCGGAGCGGCGCCGGCCTCCCGATGACGGCGAGCTTCGCGCCGACCTCGGCGGTCTCGTCCTCGCCGACCCGATCTCCAGCAGGGTGCCGGACGCGGGGCGGGGATCTCGGTGTCGACCTTGTCGGTGGACACCTCCGAGCAGCGGCTCGTCGGCCTCGACGGTGTGGCCACCGACTTCAGCCACGGGTGACGGTGCCCTCGTGACGGACTCGCCGAGCGCCGGCAGGACCACGTCGGTGCCCTGCGCGGAACCGCCGCCGCGCCGCGCCTCGGCGGTGGGGGCGGGGGCCGGCGGCCTGCTCGGTGGACGGCTGGCCTGCGGCTCCGGGGGGCCGGCGGGGCCGCCTGCTCGGCGGCCGGGGCCTCGGTGGCCGCGGGGGCGCCGCTGCCGTCGTCGATCAGGGCCAGCTCGGCGCCGACCTCGACCGTCTCGTCCTCGGCGACCTTGATGGAGGACAGCACGCCGGAGGCGGGGGCCGGGATCTCGGTGTCGACCTTGTCGGTCGACACCTCGAGCAGCGGCTCGTCGGCCTCGACGCGCTCGCCCTCGGCCTTCAGCCAGCGGGTGACAGTGCCCTCGGTGACGCTCTCGCCGAGCGCCGGAAGGGTTACGGAAACCGCCATGGTTTCGGTTGCTCCTTTAAAAGTGCGGAAGTCTGTGTCGTCGCGCCCGGTGACCGATGGCTCAGTCGTGGGAGTGGAGGGGCTTGCCGGCCAGGGCCAGGTGGGCCTCGCCGAGCGCCTCGTTCTGCGTCGGGTGGGCGTGGACCAGCTGGGCCACCTCGGCCGGCAGGGCCTCCCAGTTGTAGATCAGCTGCGCCTCGCCGACCTGCTCGCCCATACGGTCGCCGACCATGTGGACGCCGACCACCGCACCGTCCTTGACCTGGACGAGCTTGATCTCGCCCGCGGTCTTCAGGATCTTGCTCTTGCCGTTGCCCGCGAGGTTGTACTTCAGAGCGACGACCTTGTCCGCGCCGTAGATCTCCTTGGCCTTGGCCTCGGTGATGCCGACGGAGGCGACCTCGGGGTGGCAGTACGTCACCCGCGGCACGCCGTCGTAGTCGATCGGGACGGTCTTGAGACCGGCCAGGCGCTCCGCCACCAGGATGCCCTCGGCGAAGCCGACGTGCGCGAGCTGGAGCGTCGGGACGAGGTCGCCGACGGCGGAGATGGTGGGCACGTTGGTGCGCATGTACTCGTCGACCAGGACGTAGCCGCGGTCCATGGCGACCCCGGCCTCCTCGTAGCCCAGGCCCTGCGAGACCGGGCCGCGGCCGACGGCGACGAGCAGGACCTCGGCCTCGAACGTCTTGCCGTCCGCCAGGGTGACCTTGACGCCGTCCTGGGTGTACTCGGCCTTCTCGAAGAACGTGCCCAGGTTGAACTTGATGCCGCGCTTGCGGAACGCGCGCTCGAGCAGCTTGGAGCTGTTCTCGTCCTCGACCGGGACGAGGTGCTTCATGCCCTCGATGACCGTGACGTCGGTGCCGAACGACTTCCACGCGGACGCGAACTCGACCCCGATGACGCCGCCGCCCAGGACGATCGCGGACTTGGGCACGCGGTCCAGGACCAGGGCGTGGTCGGAGGAGATGATCCGGTCGCCGTCGATCTCCAGGCCCGGCAGCGACTTCGGCACGGAGCCGGTCGCCAGCAGGACGTGGCGGCCCTGGACACGCTGGCCGTTCACGTCGACGGAGGTGGGGGAGGACAGCCGGCCCTCACCCTCGATGTAGGTGATCTTGCGGGAGGCGATCAGCCCCTGAAGACCCTTGTACAGGCCGGCGATCACGTCGTCCTTGTACTTGTGGACGGCCGCGATGTCGATGCCCTCGAAGGTGGCCTTCACACCGAACTGCTCGCTCTCGCGGGCCTGGTCGGCGATCTCACCCGCGTGCAGCAGGGCCTTGGTGGGGATGCATCCGTTGTGCAGGCAGGTACCGCCGACCTTGCCCTTCTCGATCAGGGCGACGTCCAGGCCCAGCTGTGCCCCGCGCAGGGCCGCGGCGTACCCACCGCTGCCACCGCCGAGGATCACTAGGTCGAAAACGGTGCTGGCGTCGTTCGCCACGTCACGTCCTCCATGCATGTGCGCCACGCCGGTCTCCAGTGACCGGTCGGCGGCTGGTGTCCGGCCGCTCTATGTTCTCGGCCCTTGAGTGGGGCCCTGTCCTGCCGAGCCCTATCCTCGCACTTGTCGGGGCCGTACGAGACGCCGGGCCGTGGTGTGAGACGTCCCACTCCCCGGTGACGGGGCCCCGTCGCACCCGCGTACGAGGCCCGTCACCCGAGGACGTGTCAGCCCAGCTCGCCCGCGGCGGCCCGCTCCGCGAGCCGGACCAGGGTGCGCACCGCGGAACCGGTGCCGCCCTTGGGGGTGTAGCCGAAGGGGCCGCCCTCGTTGAAGGCGGGGCCCGCGATGTCGAGGTGTGCCCAGGTGATGCCCTCGCCGACGAACTCGCGCAGGAACAGTCCCGCGACCAGGCCGCCGCCCATCCGCTCGCCCATGTTGGCGATGTCGGCGGTCGAGGACTCCATGCCCTTGCGCAGGTGGTCCGGCAGCGGCATCGGCCAGGCCGGCTCGCCCGCCTCCTCGGCGGCCTCGTGCACGGCGGCGCGGAAGCCGTCGTCGTTGGCCATGATGCCGAAGGTGCGGCTGCCCAGCGCCAGCATCATCGCGCCGGTGAGGGTCGCGACGTCGACGATGGCGTCCGGCTTCTCCTCCGAGGCCGCCCACAGCGCGTCCGCCAGGACCAGACGGCCCTCGGCGTCGGTGTTGAGCACCTCGACGGTCTTGCCGCTGTACATGCGCAGCACGTCGCCCGGGCGGGTCGCCGAGCCGGAGGGCATGTTCTCGGCCAGCGCCAGCCAGCCGGTGACGTTGACCTCCAGGCCGAGACGCGCGGCGGCGACGACCGCGGCGAACACGGCGGCGGCGCCGCTCATGTCGCACTTCATCGTCTCGTTGTGACCGGCCGGCTTCAGCGAGATGCCGCCCGAGTCGTAGGTGATGCCCTTGCCGACCAGCGCGAGGTGCTTCTTCGCCTTGGACGAGGTGTACGACAGCTTCACCAGGCGCGGACCGGACGCGGAGCCGGCGCCGACGCCGAGGATGCCGCCGTAGCCGCCCTTGACGAGGGCCTTCTCGTCGAGCACCTGCACCTTGATGCCGTGCTCCTTCGCCGCCGCCTGCGCGACCGCCGCGAACGCCTCGGGGTTGAGGTCGTTCGGCGGGGTGTTGATCAGGTCGCGGGCCCGGTTGAGCTCCTCGGACACGGCGACGGCGCGCTCGACGGCCGCCTTGTACGCCTTGTCGCGGGGCTTGCCGCCGAGCAGCGCGGCCTCGGCGAGCGGGGCCTTGCCGTTCTTGCCGTTCTTCGCGTCGCCCTGGTCCTTGTAGGCGTCGAAGGAGTACGCGCCGAGCAGCACGCCCTCGGCGACCGCGCCGGCGTCGGCGGCGTCCGCCAGGGGCAGCGCGAACGCGGCCTTCTTCGTGCCGGCGAGGGCGCGGGCGGCGGCGCCGGCCGCCTTGCGCAGCGCCTCGGCGTCGTAACCGGAGTCCTCCTGGGGCTGGGCGCCGAGGCCCACCGCCACGACGAGCGGGGCCTTGAAGCCGGCCGGCGCGGGGAGCTTGGTCACCTCGCCCTCGGCACCGGACGCGCCGAGGGTCTCCAGGACACCGGCCAGGTTGCCGTCGTACGCCTGGTCCACGGCCTCGGCGCCCGGTGCGACGACGGGTCCTCCGGGCTTGGACGCGGAGCCCTTGGCGACACCGATCACGATCGCGTCGGCGCGCAGGCCGGCGACCGCGGCGGTGCTGAGAGTCAGAGCAGTCACGGTGGTGAATTCTCGCTTCCGATGTGAAGTTTCAGTGGCCGAAGGGTGTGGGTCGACCGGGCCCGGCAGCCGACCCTAATCGTGACGTCCGGGTGCGATCCCGTCGGGGCCTCCCCCGGTGCGGCGAACACTCCGGCCCCGAGCCTACGCGCGTGTGCGCCCGCACTCATGGGCGGTGCACGCATGCCCTGGCGCGGCGGGTGCCCCGTGACGCGCCGGGGACACCCGCGCGATCATGGAGGTGTTGGCGTGCCGCGGGGTGCGGCGGCCGTGAGGTGGGGGAGCGTCCGGTGAGAAGAACGTGTGTGGTGATGGCCCTGCTGGCCCTGGTGCTGACGGGGTGTTCCGGACGTTCCGGCGGTGCGGAGGCGCAGCCGTCGGGGGAGTGGTGGCGGCCCCGGCCGGGTCTTGACTGGCAGTGGCAGCTCACCGGCCGCCTGGACACCTCCGTCGACGTCCCCGTGTACGACATCGACGGCTTCCACCACTCGAAGGAGACCGTCGACGCGCTGCACCGTGACGGCCGCAAGGTCGTCTGCTACCTGTCCACCGGGGCCTGGGAGGACTTCCGCCCCGACGCGGACGACTTCCCGAGGTCCGTCATCGGCCGGGGCAACGGCTGGGAGGGCGAGCGCTGGCTGGACATCCGCCGCACCGACGTCCTGGAGCCGCTGATGGCCGAACGCCTCGACATGTGCCGGGACAAGGGCTTCGACGCGGTGGAGCCGGACAACATGGACGGCTACCGCAACCGCACCGGCTTCCCGCTGACCGCCGCCGACCAGCTCCGCTACAACCGGCTGATCGCCCGGCTCGCGCACGAGCGCGGCATGGCCGTCGGCCTGAAGAACGACCTGGACCAGATCCCGGAACTGGTCGGCGACTTCGACTTCGCGGTCAACGAACAGTGCGCCCAGTACGGGGAGTGCGAGGAACTCACCCCGTTCGTCGAGGCGGGCAAGGCCGTCTTCCACGTCGAGTACGAGCTGCCCGTCTCCCGCTTCTGCGCCGACTCCCGCCGCCTGAAGCTGAGTTCGCTGCTCAAGAGGTACTCACTCGACGTGTGGCGGCGAAGCTGCTGAGCTCCACGGACGCCACCGAGGTCCCGGCGACCCGGTCGGCGAGGGAGCGGCGCCGGCCGCCCAGCACCGGCAGCGCGTTCAGCAGGAACAGCGCCACCGCGACCAGCCACACCAGCACCGACAGCACGATCTCGCCCTCGACCAGCAGCACGCACGCCACCGCGTACACGGCGACGTCGGTGGCCGTGGTCACCGCCGCGCGCAGCGCCGCCCTGCGCGGTGTGCGCGGGGTGACCTTCAGCCCGGTCAGGCCCTTGCCGACGGTCCGCCCGGCGAGGGCGAGGCACGCCCACTGGTAGAGGAAGGCGGCGACGACCAGCAGCCCGAACGCCTGCTGCACGTACCCCACCGACCTGTCCCACAGCGACGTGCCGAGACCGGCGGACGCGTCCAGCACGTCCCCGCGCGAGGTGAGCAGGTCGAAGCCGCCGCGCGCGGCCAGTTCGGGCACGTCGGTCACCAGCGCGGATATCCGGTGGAAGGTGAGCACCGCCAGCAGCGAGGCCAGCGCCGCCACCAGAGCGAAGTCGATCAACCAGGCCGTGGCACGACGAAATGCCGACATTGGAACGTCCCCCGTTTGTCTGCCGATTCGACCCCACAGGCTAGTGGCGAGGGCGGTGCGTCCACAGGGAGATGCGACGATCGTTTCAGCCCAGTGACATGACGACGAGGGCGGTCGTCGCCGCCGTCTCCGCGACCCCGCCGAACACGTCGCCGGTCACCCCGCCGAACCGCCGTACGCAGCGCCGCAGCAGCAGTTCGGCCGCCCCGGCCGCCACCACCACCGCGAGTCCGGCGCGCACCGCGTCGTACGCCCCCAGCGCCGCGCCCGCGCCCGCGAGCAGTCCGGCGGCCAGGAGCACGACGGCGCCGCGCCCCCGCACCGGCACCGCACCCGCGACCGCAGCGCCCAGTCCCTCCGGCCGGGCCGCCGGCACACCGGTGCGAGCGGCCAGGGTGAGGGCGGCCCGCGCCGCGACCGCCGACACCACGGCGGCAAGCGCGCCCCGCGCCCAGGAACCGCCGTACGCCTGCGCCAGCGCGGCCGCCTGCGCCAGCAGCACGAACACCAGGGTGAGCACCCCGAACGGTCCGACGTCCGACTGCTTCATGATCCGCAGCGCGTCCTCGGCGGGCTTGCCGCTGCCCAGTCCGTCCGCGGTGTCGGCCAGTCCGTCCAGGTGCAGCCCCCGGGTCAGCGCGGCCGGCACGGCGACGGAGGCCACGGCGGCGAGCAGCGGTCCCGCCCCGAGCGTCAGGAGCACCAGCCCGGTCGCGGCGGCGAGCACCCCCACGGTGAGGCCGACGACGGGCGCGCAGAGCATGCCCGCCCGCGCGGCCGGACGGTCCCAGCGGGTCAGCCCGGCCGGGAGCACGGTGAGGGTGCCGAAGGCGAAGCGGAGGCCGTCGGCGGCGGAGACGGGGGACGCGGGGGACGCGGGGGAGGGCTCGGGCACCGGCGCAGATTACCCGGCGGTCACCAGGGCGCCGGGTGCGGCCGTGAATAAAGTACGCATATGGGACAGTGGCTGGAGCGGAACATCATCGAGCCGGGCAAGCTCCCGCTGCTCCTCGCCCTGGCCGCGTTCGTCCTCACCTTCGTGATCACGCGGATCGTCACCCGCCTGATCCGGGCCGGCAAGGGCCCCTTCGGCAACGTCACCGCCGGCTCGGTCCACATCCACCATGTGGTGCCCGGGGTCATCCTCACCGTCGTCGGCGGTTTCGGCGCGGTGGCGAGCGGGGGGCGCGGCTTCGGCCCGTACCTGAGCGCGGTGCTGTTCGGCATCGGGGCGGGGCTCGTGCTGGACGAGTTCGCGCTGATCCTGCACCTGGACGACGTGTACTGGTCCGAGGCCGGACGCAAGAGCGTGGAGATGGTGGTCGTCACGGCGGCGCTGGTGGTGCTGCTGCTGGCCGGGTTCGCGCCGTTCGGCGTCAACGACCTCTCCGAGGACGAACTCCAGAACCGCGCGGGGGTGCTGACGGGGATCGCGCTCAACTTCGGGTTCGCGCTGATCGCGCTGAGCAAGGGGAAGGTGCGGATGGCGGGGTTCGGGGTGATCGTGCCGGTGGTGGCGCTCGTCGCGTCCCTGCGGCTGGCCCGCCCGGGCTCGCCGTGGGCCCGCCGCTTCTACCGCCGGCGCCACCGGGCCCGCGCGAAGGCGCTGCTCCGTGCCTACCACCACGACCGCCGCTGGTCGCGCCCGGCGCGGGCGGTCCAGGACTGGCTCGGCGGCAAGCCGGACCGCCCCTGAAAGGGGCGCGGGGAACTGCGCGAACGGGAGCGAGGCCCACCTGCCCCTGGGGCGCGGGAGGGGTCATCGCCCGGGGGCGCGGGGAACTGCGCGAACGGGAGCGAGGCCCACCTGCCCCTGGGGACGCGGGGAGGGGTCATCGCCCCCGGGGGCGCGGGGAACTGCGCGAACGGGAGCGAGGCCCACCTGCCCCTGGGGACGCGGGGAGGGGTCATCGCCCCCGGGGGCGCGGGGAACTGCGCGGACGGGAGTGAGGCTCACCCGCCGCTGGGGACGCGGGGAGGGGTCATCGCCCCCAGGGGCGCGGGGAACTGCTCGAAGGGGGTTCGGGGGCGAAGCCCCCGAGGCGTGAGGGTCCTCCCTAGGCTTCGAAGGCGCCCTGGGTCCAGTCCCGTTCGCGCGGTTCCCCGCGCCCCTGCAGGGCGTTCCTCCCCCGCGACCCGGAAGGGCGCACCACCTTCCCGCGCCCCAGGGGCGTTACTCTCCCGCGTCCCGAAGGGGCTTACGCGTCCTTCGCGGCCTCCGGCCGCACCGGCAACTCCGAAGCCAGTGCCGCCGCCGCCTGCACCAACGGCAACGCCAGCAACGCCCCCGCACCCTCCCCCACCGCAACCCCCTGCGGCAGCACCGGCTCCAACGCCATCCGATCCAACGCCTTCGCCTGCCCCGGCTCCCCACTCGCGTGCGACGCCAGCCACCAGTCCGGCGCCCGGAACGCCACCCGCTGGGCCACCAGCGCGCACGCCGCCGTCACCACCCCGTCCAGCAGCACCGGCACCTTCCGCACCGCGCTCTGCAGAAGGAAACCGGTCATGGCGGTGAGATCCGCCCCGCCCACCGTCGCCAGCAGCCGCAGCTGATCCCCCAGCACCGGCCGCGCCCGCCGCAACGCGTCCCGGATCGCCGCGCACTTGCGCATCCACGCCAGGTCGTCGATCGGCAGGCCGCCGCGCCCGGTCACCACCGACGCGTCCGTCCCGCACAGCGCGGCGACCAGCACACCCGCCGCTGTCGTACCGCCGACGCTGACGTCGCCCAGCACCACCAGGTCCGTACCGGAGTCGGCCTCCTCGTCGGCCACGGCCATCCCCGCGCGGAACGCCGCCTCCGCCTCCTCCAGGGTCAGCGCGTCCTCGATGTCGACCGCCCCGCTGCCGCGCCGCACCCGGTGGCGCACGACGTCCTCGGGCAGTGACGCCGGGTCGCAGTCCAGCGCCATGTCGACCACCCGCACCGGCACGTCCAGCCGGCGCGCCAGCACCGACACGGGACGGCCGCCCTCCAGCACGTCCCGCACCAGCTCCACGGCGGTGCCCGCCGGACGCGCGGAGACCTCCCGCTCCGCGATCCCGTGGTCGCCCGCGAACAGCACCACCCGCGGCCGCTCCACCGGCCGCACCGGCACCGAGGACTGCGCCGCGGCCAGCCACTCACCCAGGTCGTCCAGGCGGCCCAGCGACCCGGGCGGCACCACCAGACGGGCCCGGTGCTCCTCCGCGTCACGGCGCACCCCGCCGTCCGGACGCTCGATCAGATCGGTGAAGTCGTCGAGATTAAGCGAGCTCATTCGCCGAACAGTACCGGCCCTCGCCGAACACCCCGGAGCGCCGGTCGTCCCCGCGTTCGCGCCCTCACCCCCACCACGCCACCCCGGCCGTGATCCACCCCGTGAGGCCCTCCCGTACGTAACGTTTTGCTCGGGAATGCACGGAGATCCCTCCGTCCGTCCCCGACCGTCCCCGCACGTCGCGCCACCCGCGTGCCGTACGACCTCACGCCGGGAGCCGCCCATGTCCGCCACCGCCCCCGACACCGCGTTCCCCGCCCCGCACGGCTCCGCCCGCGTGCACGAGCCGCGCCGCCCCGACTGCCCCTGGTGCGGGTCGGCGCGGCTGCGCACCCGGCTGAGAACGGGGGACCTGCGCCGGCACCGGCCCGGTCTCTTCACCGTCGACGAGTGCCGCGACTGCGGCCACACCTTCCAGAACCCCCGGCTCACCCCCGAGGGCCTGGCCTTCTACCGGCGCGCGGTGCGCGGCGCCCCCCGCGACCCCGCCACCGAACGGGTCCTCGCCCTGCACTCCGTACGCCGGCGCCGCCGCGCCACGGCCCGCGCGATGCTGCCGTACGGCGAACCGGAGAGCTGGCTGGACGTCGGCACGGGCCTCGCCCGATTCCCGGACACCGCACGGGAGTTCTTCCCGTACACCGCGTTCGACGGCACCGACCTCACCACGCGCGTGGAGCGGGCCCGTGAGCTCGGGCGGGTCGAGGAGGCCCACGTGGGGCCGCTCACCGACCCGGGAGTGCTGGCCCGGGTGGCCGGCCGCTACGACGTGGTCAGCCTGCTGCACCATCTGGAACGCACCACCGACCCGCGCGCCGAACTCCACGCCGCCCTCGACGCCCTGCGCCCCGGCGGGCACCTGCTCGTCGAGACCCTCGACCCGCGCTGCGTGTACGCCGCCCTGTTCGGCCGCTGGTGGCTGCCCTACGACCAGCCGCGCCGGCTGCACCTGCTGCCCCGCCGCAACCTCCGCGAGGAACTCCAGGCGCGCGGCTGCGAGATCGTCGTCGCCGGCCACCGCGCCGCCCACGTCCCCCACGACCTGGCCGGCCTCATGGCCCTCGCCCTCTCCCACTCCCTCCCCGCCCCGGACACCCCCTGGCGGGCGATCCCGCCCTCCCCGGCCGACCAACGCCTGCGCACCGCGGTGCTGGGCGCCGGCACCCCGCTGGTGATCGCCGCGGGCCTGGCCGACCTGGCCCTGTCCCCCCTGGCCCGCCACACCCCGCTCGCCAACAGCTACCGCGTGATCGCCCGCAAACCGAAGTCGTAGCCCCGGTGTCGTGGCGTCAGCCCCGCAGCACCAGCGCCTGCCCCGCCACCACCAGCAGCACTTGCTCGCACTCCGTCGCGAACGCCGTGTTCAGGCGGCCCAGTTCGTCGCGGTAGCGGCGGCCGGACGCGGTGGCGGGGACGATGCCCGAGCCGACCTCGTTGGAGACCGCGACCACCGTGCGGCGGGTCTCGCGGACCGCGTCCGTGAGGGCCCGTACGCGGTCGCGGAGGGCGCGTTCGCCGCCGTCCGCCCACTCCGCGTCGTCCCAGGCGCCCACCGCGTCCATCGCGTCCGTCAGCCACAGCGACAGGCAGTCCACGAGTAGCGGCGGGCCGTCGTCCTTGAGCAGCGGCACCAGGTCGCAGGTCTCCACGGTCCGCCAGGACCCCGGCCGCCGCTCCTGGTGCGCGGACACCCGCGCCGCCCACTCCGTGTCCCCGTTGCGCGAGCCGCCGGTCGCCACGTACAGCACCTCGGGGAAGGACTCCAGGCGCCGTTCCGCCTCCACCGACTTGCCGGACCGCGCCCCGCCCAGCACCAGGGTGCGGCGCGGCACGTCGGGCACGTCCTCGTACGCGCCGACCTCCAGCGTCGTCCCGTCCGGCACGGCGCGCGCCCCCGCCGCCGCGAGCCGGCGCCGTACCTCGGGGCCCGGCGGCACGTCGTGGTCCAGGTGCACCGCGATCACGTCCGTCGTCGGCACCACCGCGCCCGTCGCCCGCAGCCGCGCCAGCGCGTCCGGGCGGCCCACCACGTCCAGCACGACCATCGCGTACGGCTCGGCCGGCGCCTCCAGGCCCGCGGGGGCGCCGCCCGGCGGCAGATACAGCAGCCGCTGCCCGTCGGGGCCGGTCACCGCGTACCCGGTGCCGGGCGCGTCCAATGCCACCGCCCGCACCCGATGCCCCGTCAGCAGCGCCAGCTCACGTCCGTCCGGCACCCGCCCCGGCTGCGGCAGCCCGGCCGGCACCTCCACCGCCGGGCCGTCGTGCGGGTGCGACAGCAGCACCTGGCGCACCCCGCCCAGCGAACGCCCCGCACGGGCCGCGGCGAAGGCCGCGCCGGGGGTCAGGTCGAGCAGCAGCGCGCCGTCCACCAGCAGCGAGGTCGCCGCCCGCGCGTCCGGTCCGAGCGCGCACGCGCACGCCGCGCAGGGACAGTCGGGGCGGGGCAGTCCCGCCGGGGCGCCGGTGCCGAGCAGAGTCAGTTCCACGCCCCGATTCTCGCCTTTCCCCACAGCCGATGCCCGTCCGACTACGCTCTTGGTCAGGAGCCGGACCAAGATCCGGCTTCTGCTGTGCAGTGAGCTCACACGCTTGGGAGGCGTACATGGCGGCATGGACGTGGCGGTTCGAGAAGGCCGACGGGACGCAGGTCGAGCCCGCGGTGGCGCCGGAGGAGTTCACCACGCAGGGGGACGCGGAGTCCTGGATCGGGGAGAACTGGAAGGCCCTTCAGGACGGCGGCGCCGACCAGGTGCGGCTGCTGGAGGACGACACCGAGATCTACGGCCCGATGAGCCTGCACGCGGACGAGACCACGGCCGCGGAGGCCGAGAGCGCCGGCGAAGAAGCCTGAGCCGAGTCGGCCGGAACCGCGGTTCCCCGGGGCTGAGCCCGTCAGCCCCGGACCCCGCACAGGTGCAGCAGCGCCGCGACCCCCCGGTACGGGTCCGTGCGCCCGGCCCGGTCCTCGACCGCCAGCACCGCGTCCAGGTCGTCCGGCGGCACCGAGTCGTCCGCCGCCGTGTCCGTGAAGACCCGCACGCCGTACCAGGTGTGCAGCGGCGCCCCGATCCCCGCGAGCGTCGACGTCAGCCGCTTCAGCCCGTACGACGCCGTCGGCGGGCAGAACGCCGCCAGCGCCCCCGCCCAGTCGCCGGACAGCCCCGCGCGCATCGCCGCCGCGTCGCCGTTGCGCACCAGCAGCGACAGCATCCCGCCGGGCGCCAGCATCCGGGCCACACCCGCGAGCAGCGCGTCCGGCTCCTCCACGTCGTCCATGAGCACGCCATGACAGAGCACGACGTCGAAACTGCCCGGCAGGAAATGCACACCGGTGTCCCCGGCCTGCCCCTCGATGATCCGCGTCCGCTCCCGGATGCCCTCCGGCTCCCCGGCGAACGCCTCCCGGACCGCGGCGATCGACGCCGCGTCCTGCTCGACGCCCGTCACCTGATGGCCGGCCCGGGCCAGCCGCAGCGCCTGCGCGCCCCGGCCCATGCCCACGTCGAGCACCCGCAGCCGCTTCCCCACCGGGAAGCGCGCGACTATCTGCTCCTCCAGCTGGCGGGCCACCAGCTCCTCACGGACGACGTCACGCAGACGGCCGGGCCCGCCCAGCGGACCCGGCGCCGTCGTACCGTGCGCGAACGGAGTGGTGCTCAGGGCCGCTCCCCGCGCTTCACCTGAGGCTTGGGCAGCCGCAGCCGGCGCATCTGGAGCGTGCGCATCAGCGCGTACGCCACCGCGCCGCGGCGGTTCTCGTCGGGGAAGCGCTCGGCGAGCGCCTTCTTCAGGCGGAGGCCCGTCACGACCGAGTCGAGCACGATCATCACGATGACGACCAGCCACAGCAGCAGCGCGATGTTCTGCAGCTGCGCCACCCGCACCATGCTCAGCACGAGGATGACCACGGCCATCGGCAGGAACCACTCCGCGATGTGGAAACGCGAGTCCACGAAGTCACGGGCGAAGCGGCGCACCGGACCCTTGTCGCGCGCGGGCAGGTACCGCTCGTCGCCGCTGGCCAGCGCCTGACGCTGACGCTCCAGTGCGGCACGGCGCTCCTCGCGCTGACGCTTGGCGGCCTCCTTGCGCGACATCGTCGTGTTGGCCACGCTGCGGCGCTGCGACTGGGCCACGCTGCGCTTGGGTGTGGGGCGGCCCTTGGGGGCCTCGGGGTGACGGGTCTGAGTGGAGCCGGTCACCGTCGCCTTGTCGGCGCCCGGTGCCTTCTCTTCCTTGGCACGGCTACGGAACACAAAACCCAAGGGTACGGGGTGGCCGGGGTTGGACCACAGCCCCGCGGGGAACGATCCGGCAACACCGGACGTCTCTCCTAGGACAGATGGGGACGTAGCGGGGGCCTTTCGGGACGGCCGCCGGCCGCCACCCCGGGAAGCACCTACTCCCTACGCCGGATCAGGAGGGTACTCAGTCGTCCTTGGGGATGAGCGCATCCGTCCCCGAACAGTGCGGTAATGGATGCAGGGCCCGTACTGTGGGTTCTGAGGCAGTCACTGGAGCTGGAGTCCGTCAGAAGGGGGCGCGCGAAGCCCATGAGCGGTGTCATGAAGCGTATGGGGATGATCTTCCGCGCGAAGGCGAACAAGGCCCTTGACCGGGCCGAGGACCCGCGCGAGACCCTCGATTACTCGTACCAGAAGCAGCTGGAGCTGCTCCAGAAGGTCCGCCGGGGCGTCGCCGACGTGGCGACCAGCCGCAAGCGCCTGGAGCTCCAGCTCAACCAGCTCCAGTCCCAGTCGTCGAAGCTGGAGGACCAGGGCCGCAAGGCGCTCGCGCTGGGCCGGGAGGACCTGGCCCGCGAGGCCCTCTCCCGCCGCGCCGCGCTCCAGCAGCAGGTGACCGACCTGGAGACCCAGCACGCCACGCTCCAGGGCGAGGAGGAGAAGCTGACGCTGGCCGCACAGCGCCTCCAGGCCAAGGTGGACGCCTTCCGCACCAAGAAGGAGACCATCAAGGCCACCTACACCGCCGCCCAGGCGCAGACCCGGATCGGCGAGGCGTTCTCCGGCATCTCCGAGGAGATGGGCGACGTCGGCCTGGCCATCCAGCGCGCCGAGGACAAGACCGCCCAGCTCCAGGCGCGGGCCGGCGCGATCGACGAGCTGCTCGCCTCCGGCGCCCTCGACGACCAGTCCGGCATGCACAAGGACGACATCCAGGCCGAGCTGGACCGCCTCTCCGGCGGCACGGACGTGGAGCTCGAACTGCAGCGCATGAAGGCCGAGCTGGCCGGCGGCACCTCCGGCGACCGGCAGGCCCTCGAGGGCGGCCAGGGTCAGGCGCAGCCGCAGACCCAGCAGCAGCCGCAGGACACCCCGCGCTTCGACAAGCAGTAGCCCACGCCGAGGAGGGCGACATGATCGTACGGATCATGGGGGAGGGGCAGCTGACACTGGAGGAGAGCCGGCTGCCCGAGCTGAACAAGCTCGACGAGGAACTGCTCGCCGAGATGGAGAACGGCGACGGTCCCGGTTTCCGCGCCACGCTCCAGGCCCTGCTGGCCAAGGTGCACGAGCTGGGCGAGCCGCTGCCGGACGACTCCCTGGAGCCGTCCGACCTCATCCTCCCGTCCCCCGACGCCACCCTCGAGGAGGTCCGCGACCTCCTCACCGACGACGGCCTCATCCCGGGGACCTGACACGTCCCCGGAACCACCGGGTCCGGCCGTCCGCGACAAGGCAGTCCCGGCCGTCCGCGACAAGGCAGTCCGCAGAGAGGGGGGAGCCGGGGCCGCGCCGCACGGGCGTCCGCCCCGGTCACCGCAACCAGCCGTGAGCACCCTGACACGCGCCCGCTGCCGGGCGCGGGCCCACCCGGCCGCCGTGGACACGGTGCTGGCCGTCGGCGTCCTGCTGTGCATGGTCGCCGGGTCCTTCGTCGAACCGCACGACCCCAAGGGGGTCAGCTGGGGCCTGCGCACACCCGACCCGCTCAGCCTGGTCCTGATGGCGCTCGGCGCCGCCGCGCTCGTCTTCCGCCGCCGCGCCCCGCGCACGGTGCTCGGCGTCACGGGCGGCCTCTCCGTCGTCGAATCCGTCACCGGCGACCCGCGCGCCCCCGTCGCCATGTGCGCGGTGATCGCCCTCTACACCGTCGCCGCCTCCACCGACCGCCCCACCACCTGGCGGCTCGGCCTGCTCACCATGACCGTCCTCACCGGCACCGCCATGGCCGCAGGACCTCTGCCCTGGTACGCCCAGGAGAACCTGGCGATCCTCGCCTGGACCGGCATCGGCGCCACCGCCGGCGACGCCGTCCGCAGCCGCCGCGCCTTCGTCCAGGCCATCCGCGAGCGCGCCGAACGCGCGGAACGCACCCGCGAGGAGGAGGCCCGCCGCCGCGTCGCCGAGGAGCGCCTGCGCATCGCCCGCGACCTGCACGACGTGGTCGCCCACCACATCGCCCTGGTCAACGTCCAGGCCGGCGTCGCCGCCCACGTCATGGACAAGCGCCCCGACCAGGCCAAGGAGGCCCTCGCCCACGTCCGCGAGGCCAGCCGCCACGCCCTCGGCGAACTGCGCGCCACCGTCGGCCTGCTGCGCCAGTCCGGCGACCCCGAGGCGCCCACCGAACCCGCCCCGGGCCTCGACCGCCTCGACGAACTCGCCGCCACCTTCCGCAACGCCGGACTCCGCGTCGAGGTCGCCCGCGCCGACCAGGGCACCGAACTGCCCGCCGCCGTCGGCCTGGCCGCGTACCGGATCGTCCAGGAGGCGCTGACCAACGTGCAGAAACACGCCGGGGCCGGCGCGCGCGCCGAGGTCAGCGTCGTACGCGTCGGACCGCACATCGAGGTCACCGTGCTCGACGACGGCAGCGACGACGGACACGACCCCGCCCCCGGCGGCGGGCACGGACTGCTCGGGATGCGCGAACGCGTCACCGCCCTGCGCGGCACCCTCACCACAGGCCCCCGCTTCGGCGGCGGTTTCCGCGTGCATGCGATCCTGCCCGTCGAGCCCCGCACCTCCGCCGCTCCCGGCGGCCGCCCGTGACCCACGCCCCGCTGGAGCCCGCATGACGATCCGCGTCCTGCTCGCCGACGACCAGGCACTGCTGCGCAGCGCCTTCCGTGTGCTCGTCGACTCCGAGCCGGACATGGAGGTCGTCGGCGAGGCGTCCGACGGCGCCGAGGCCGTCCGGCTGGCCCGCGCACACCGGCCCGACGTGGTCCTCATGGACATCCGCATGCCCGGCACCGACGGGCTCGCCGCCACCCGCGAGATCAGCGCCGACCCCGCCCTCGACGGGGTGCGGGTGGTCATACTGACGACCTTCGAGGTCGACGACTACGTGGTGCAGTCGCTGCGGGCCGGCGCCTCCGGCTTCCTCGGCAAGGGCTCAGAGCCGGAGGAGATGCTCAACGCCGTCCGCATCGCCGCCGGGGGAGAGGCGCTGCTGTCCCCGCAGGCCACCAAGGGCCTGATCGCCCGCTTCCTCGCCCAGGACGGCCCGCCCGGACCCGACCTCGACCCCGAGCGCGCCGAGCGGCTCGACTCGCTCACCGTGCGGGAGCGGGAAGTGCTGGTCCAGGTCGCCGGCGGCCACTCCAACGACGAGATCGCCGAACGCCTCGAGGTCAGCCCCCTCACCGTGAAGACCCACGTCAACCGGGCCATGGCGAAACTGGGCGCCCGCGACCGGGCCCAGCTCGTGGTCATCGCCTACGAGTCGGGGCTGGTCCGTCCGAGGACGGACCAGGCGTAGCCGGGAGTACTGCGGCGGGAGTACGGGCCGCGTGAAGAATCGGACCTCGGGACCACGGACCGGCACGAGGTCATGGCCCAGGGTGTAGAGCGGGCCGCCTACTGTGCGCGCGCCCGTCTGCCGGACTTTCGCCGCTCGACGGAAAAGAGATCCTGACCCATGTCCTGGCTGTCCAGATTCAGCCTCGCGCAACGGGCGCTGATCGGACTGATGTCGATCATCGCGCTCGTGTTCGGGGCGATCGCGATACCCCAGCTCAAGCAGCAGCTGCTGCCCACCATCGAACTGCCCATGGTCTCCGTGATCGCGCCCTACCAGGGCGCTTCCCCGGACGTGGTGGAGAAGCAGGTCGTCGAACCCATCGAGGACAGCCTGGAGGCCGTCGACGGCATCTCCGGCGTCACCTCGAAGGCGAGCGAGGGCAACGCCGTGATCATGGCGTCCTTCGACTACGGCAACAACACCCAGCAGCTCGTCGCCGACGTGCAGCAGGCCGTCAACCGGGCCGGCGCCCGGCTGCCGTCCGGGGTGGACCCGCAGGTCGTCGCGGGATCCACGGACGACCTCCCGGCCGTGGTCCTCGCCGTCACCTCCGACCAGGACCAGCAGGCGCTCGCCGACCAGCTGGACCGCACGGTGGTGCCCGCGCTGAAGAGCATCGACGGTGTCGGCCAGGTCCTGGTGGACGGTGTGCGGGACCTCCAGGTCACCGTCGTCCCCGACGAGGTGAAGCTCGCCAGGGCCGGCCTGACCGGCGCCTCCCTCGCCCAGGCCCTCCAGGCCGGCGGCGCCACCGTCCCGGCCGGCTCCTTCGACGAGAACGGCGCCAACCGCACCGTCCAGGTCGGCGGCGGCTTCACCTCGGTCCGGCAGATCCAGGACCTGATGGTCACCGCCGCCCCCGGTCAGGGCAAGCCCGTCCGCCTCGGCGACGTGGCCGCCGTCCGGCAGGAGGAGGCGCGCTCCGACTCCCTCACCCGCACCAACGGCCGGCCCAGCCTCGCCGTGATGGCCACCATGGACCACGACGGCAGCGCCGTCGCCATCTCCGAGGCCGTCGAGAAGAAGCTGCCCGGCCTGCGCGAGGACCTCGGCGACGGCGCCACCCTCACCGTGGTCAGCGACCAGGGCCCCGCGGTCTCCAAGGCCATCGACGGCCTCACCACCGAGGGCGCGCTCGGCCTGCTCTTCGCCGTGCTGGTGATCCTCGTCTTCCTCGCGTCGGTCCGCTCCACCCTCGTCACCGCGGTGTCCATCCCGCTGTCGGTGGTGCTCGCGCTGATCGTGCTGTGGACCCGCGACCTGTCGCTCAACATGCTGACCCTCGGCGGCCTGACCATCGCCGTCGGCCGGGTCGTCGACGACTCCATCGTGGTCCTGGAGAACATCAAGCGGCACCTCGGCTACGGCGAGGAACGCCACTCCGCGATCATGAACGCGGTGCGTGAGGTGGCCGGCGCGGTCACCTCCTCCACCCTCACCACCGTCGCCGTGTTCCTGCCGATCGGCCTGGTCGGCGGCATGGTGGGCGAGCTGTTCGGCTCCTTCAGCCTCACCGTCACCGCCGCGCTGCTGGCGTCCCTGCTGGTGTCGCTGACGGTCGTGCCGGTGCTGTCGTACTGGTTCCTGCGGCCCCCGAAGGGCACCCCGCAGGACGCCGAGGAGGCCCGCAGGCAGGCCGAGGAGAAGGAGGCCGAGAGCCGCCTCCAGCGTGCCTACGTGCCCGTGCTGCGCTTCGCCACCCGGCGACGGCTGACCAGCGTCGCCATCGCCGTGGCCGTGCTGGTCGTCACCCTCGCCATGGCCCCGCTGCTGAAGACCAACTTCTTCGACCCGGGCGAGCAGCAGGTCCTCACCGTCACGCAGAAGCTGAGGCCCGGCACCAGCCTGGCCGCCACCGACGCGCAGGCGAAGAAGGTCGAGAAGCTGCTCTCGGACACCGAGGGCGTCAAGGACCACCAGGTGACCGTCGGCTCGTCCGGCTTCATGGCGGCCTTCGGCGGCGGCACCGACACCAACCAGGCCAGCCACCAGGTGATGCTGGAGGACTCCGCGTCCTCCGACGACGTCCTGGACCGCATCGAGAAGGGTCTCGCCCAGCTCGACGGCATCGGCACCACCAAGGTGACGGCCGGCGACGGCTTCGGCAGCCAGGACCTCAGCGTGGTCGTCAAGGCGGCCGACGCGCAGGTGCTGAACAAGGCGGCCGAGCAGGTCCGCGAGGCGGTGGCCTCCCTGGACGACGTCACCGACGTCACCAGCGACCTGGCGCAGAGCGTGCCCCGCATCTCGGTCACGCCCAACGACAAGGCCGCCGCGGCCGGCTTCGACGCCCAGACCCTCGGGATGGCCGTCACCCAGTCGGTGAAGGGCACCCCGGCCGCGAAGGCCGTGCTCGGCGACGCCGAACGGGACGTCGTGATCCGCTCGGCCCGCCCCGCCACGACCGTCGAGGAACTGCGCAACCTGCGCCTCGGCCCGGTGAAGCTGGATGACATCGCCACCGTCCGGCAGGTGGACGGCCCGGTCTCCATGACCCGCATCGACGGCCGGCGCGCGGCCACCGTCACCGCCCGCCCGGTCGGCGACAACACGGGCGCCGTGGGCAGGGCGCTCCAGTCGAAGATCGACGAGCTGACGCTGCCCGCGGGCGCGACGGCCGAGATCGGCGGCGTGACCGCGGACCAGGACGAGGCCTTCGTCAACCTGGGCCTGGCCATGCTGGCCGCCATCGCGATCGTGTTCATGCTGCTCGTCGGCACGTTCCGCTCGCTGGCCCAGCCGCTGATCCTGCTGGTGTCGGTGCCGTTCGCGGCAACCGGCGCGATCGGCCTGCTGCTGGTCACCGGCACCCCGATGGGCGTCCCGGCGATGATCGGCATGCTGATGCTGATCGGCATCGTGGTCACCAACGCGATCGTGCTGATCGACCTGATCAACCAGTACCGCGCACAGGGCTACGGCGTCATCGACGCCGTCCTCGAGGGCGGCCGCCACCGTCTGCGGCCCATCCTGATGACGGCCCTGGCGACGATCTTCGCCCTCCTCCCGATGGCGCTCGGCGTCACCGGCGAGGGCGGCTTCATCGCCCAGCCGCTCGCGGTGGTGGTGATCGGCGGCCTGATCACGTCGACCCTGCTCACCCTGCTCCTGGTCCCGACGCTCTACGCCCTTCTGGAACTCCGCAAGGAGCGCCGCGCCCTGAAGCGCGCGGCGAAGCGGGAGGCGGTCTCCCAGCCGCAGCCGGCCTCCGACACGGAGACTCCGGCGCAGGTCTGACGCGCCGTCCGCCGGCACAGGGGCGCCCCCGTGGACTCCACGGGGGCGCCCTTTCGCGTCCGGCCTCAGACGCGTGGTAGTAGGTGATGTCCCAGTGGTCGCCCTCGCGGGCGTAGGGGTTGCCGCCAGGGAACCGGTACCGGCGGGCGCCGTCGCTCCGCCTGCCCAGGTAGCGGAAGCGGTCGGCGATGTACTCGTTCACGCAGGAGCGGAGGGCGATGTCGACCTTGTAGCCGTTGTAGTGGCTGTATCTGCCGGAGGCGCCCGGTGACCAGGGTGTCCCGGTCGATGAAGGCGACGGTGTGCACGCTGTCGACGTGACCGGCGAACTCACGGACCTGTACGGGCCGGTGGCGGGAGCCGTGCTCCGGCAGCCGCCACAGCCGGGCCGTGCGGTCGTCGGACCCGGTGACCAGAAGGCCGCGTTCGCCGGGGCGGAACGCCGGCGACTGCACCGCGCGCGTGTGCGCGGACCGCTCGGCGACGGGCCCGGCGCGGGTCCGCCGTACGCCGACGTTCCCCGGTCGTCGAACGCGGCGACCGGCGAGCCGTCCGCGGGCCCCGCCCCGAGCCGCGCGGTCACCACCTGGACCAGCGCGGCCGTGGCCCGCTCCCGGCCGAAGAACCACCCGGCGTCGTCCGTCCCGTACGCGGCGAGCCCTCGGTACGGGCACACGCCCCCGTCCGCGCCCTGGCAGCGCTGCGCCGGCAGTACGGTCACGACGAGCCGTGCCAGCAGCCCGCCGGGTGGCTGTGGGGGACCGGCAGAGCAGCCGATCGGGTGATGAGGCCCCGAATCCACGACACGCGGGCCGGGACGGTCATCCGTCCCGGCCCGCGTGTACGCGAGGTCCTCGCCGCCGCTACGGCAGCGCCAGCATGCGCTCCAGGGCCAGCTTCGCGAAGGCTTCCGTCTCCTTGTCGACCTCGATGCGGTTGACCAGGGTGCCCTCGGCGAGGGACTCCAGGGCCCACACCAGGTGGGGGAGGTCGATGCGGTTCATCGTCGAGCAGAAGCAGACCGTGCGGTCGAGGAACACGATCTCCTTGTCCTCGGACGCGAAACGGTTCGCCAGGCGGCGGACCAGGTTCAGCTCGGTGCCGATGGCCCACTTGGAACCGGCCGGGGCCGCCTCCAGCGTCTTGATGATGTACTCGGTCGAGCCGACGTGGTCCGCCGCGGCGACGACCTCGTGACGGCACTCGGGGTGCACCAGCACGTTGACGCCCGGGATGCGCTCGCGGACCTCGTTCACCGAGTCCAGGCTGAAGCGGCCGTGCACCGAGCAGTGGCCGCGCCACAGGATCATCTTCGCGGCGCGCAGCTCCTCGGCGGTCAGACCGCCGTTCGGCTTGTGCGGGTTGTAGACGACGCAGTCCTCGAGGGACATGCCCATGTCCCGCACCGCCGTGTTGCGGCCCAGGTGCTGGTCGGGGAGGAAGAGGACCTTCTCGCCCTGCTCGAACGCCCAGTCCAGGGCCCGCTTGGCGTTCGACGAGGTGCAGATCGTGCCGCCGTGCTTGCCGGTGAAGGCCTTGATGTCGGCGGAGGAGTTCATGTACGAGACGGGGACGACCTGCTCGGCGACCCCGGCCTCGGTCAGCACGTCCCAGCACTCGGCGACCTGCTCGGCGGTGGCCATGTCCGCCATGGAGCAACCGGCCGCGAGGTCGGGGAGGACGACCTTCTGGTCGTCGCCGGTGAGGATGTCCGCGGACTCGGCCATGAAGTGCACACCGCAGAACACGATGTACTCGGCCTGGGGGCGCGCGGCCGCGTCCCGCGCCAGCTTGAAGGAGTCGCCCGTGACATCGGCGAACTGGATGACCTCGTCCCGCTGGTAGTGATGGCCGAGCACGAAGACCTTGTCCCCGAGCTTCTCCTTGGCCGCGCGGGCGCGCTCCACCAGGTCCGGGTCGGACGGCGAGGGGAGGTCGCCGGGGCACTCCACTCCGCGCTCGCTCCTCGGGTCGGCCTCACGGCCGAGGAGCAGCAGGGCGAGGGGAGTCGGCTGGACGTCGAGCTCCTGGGTCTGGGCGGTGGTCACGGCACGCACCCTTTCTGTTCTGGCGACTTCTCGTCGAAATGACGTTATCTATCATAACCGGTTCACGTCACTTTGACGATGGCCATAGCGTCCATGTGACGTGAATCCCGGCGGCCGCCCGTTCATTCCCGGCGAGCTCCGGCGAGCCCCGGCAAGCGACGGTTTCCGCTCCGCACGGCGTGTGCGAGCATGAGGAGGGAGCCGAGGAAAAGACGCACCCGGCCCGGAATGAATCCGCGGCCCCGTCGGTTGCAACCGTCGGCAAGCAGTCTCCGTACAACCCGGGAGAGATGTAGATGTCCGTATCGGACGAGACCACCACCGTGACCGACGGCATCGTCCTGACCGACGCCGCCGCGTCCAAGGTCAAGGCCCTGCTCGACCAGGAAGGCCGTGACGACCTCGCGCTGCGCGTGGCCGTCCAGCCCGGCGGCTGCTCCGGCCTGCGGTACCAGCTCTTCTTCGACGAGCGCTCGCTCGACGGCGACGTGGTGAAGGACTTCGGCGGTGTGAAGGTCGTCACCGACCGCATGAGCGCCCCGTACCTGGGCGGCGCCACCATCGACTTCGTCGACACCATCGAGAAGCAGGGCTTCACGATCGACAACCCGAACGCCACGGGTTCCTGCGCCTGCGGCGACTCCTTCAGCTGAGCCTCACCGGTCCGTCCGGCGGACCACATGACGAAGGCGGCGGCCCCGTGACCACGGGACCGCCGCCTTCGTCGTACGCGATGCCGCCCAGGGCCTGTCCGGCGGAATCATGCCGGGGACGCGGGGTCTGGCACACCCTCCCCGCTGCCCTGAACGGGCATGGGGGTACCCCCAGCGGCGTTGTCGTCGCTGGCCGCCCCCCCGCTCGGCTTCGCTCGAGCGAAAGGGGTTCTCGCCGCGTCGACTTCCTCCTCCGCCTCGCAGCCGGAGGCATCAAAACCCGCTCACCTAGGTCGCGAGGCGCCGCGCCTCTCCCACGACGCGATCCGCCGGACAGGCCTCAGCGGGCGCCGGACGGTGCCGGCAGGCGGGCGCCGTCCTTGTGCAGCGGTACCGGCTCGCCGTCCGCCGTCACCACGTGGCGGTCGCCGAGCGGGGCGTCCAGTTTCAGCGTCTGCTCGTACTGCTTGGCGATCAGGATGCACACCTTGTCCGGCCAGGGCGTCTCGGTCACCCGCACGGTGACCTCGCCCCCGCTCTCGCTCGCCGTCGCCTTGTAGTCGGCGCAGACGCCGCCCGTGAACGTCACGGTCAGCTCGTCGCCCTCGGCACGGTAGCCCTCCACCTCGACCTCACGGGTGGCCGGTGCCGACGTCGGCTCGTCACCGGGGCGCGACGGTTCTCCGGACCCGGCCGGCGCGGCGAGGAACGTGGGCTCCACCGCCGGATGCGTCACCGTGAACGGGTTGTCCGAGCCCGCCGGGCGCACCTCGAACAGCCACGACGGCACCAGCGCCGGACGCCCGTCCACCGAGTGCGCGGCCAGCCCGAACACCGCCTTGTCCACCGACACCGTGTCGCCGGCCGGCTGCTGCTTGGTAGCAGGGGCGCAGGGCTCCTCCTGCTGCTGCCCCTCGTCCAGCGGTACGGGACCGGCGCAGCCGCCGATGTCCACCCGGTCGCCGGCGCCGGGCGCCCCGTTCATCGCGTCCAGCGCCTCACGGGCGCTCACCACCGGGTACTCGTCGCCCTTCACCGGCTCCGCGAGCCGCCCGCTGCCGCCGACGACCTCGCCGCTCGCCCCGACGACCACCCCGGTCGTCCAGCCGTACGTCGGCAGCCCGCCGACCTCCGGGTCGGCGTTCACCACGCGGCTGCCGTCCAGCACCTGGCTCGCGTCCAGCTTGGCGTCGTCCTGGCCCAACGCCTTCAGCACCGGCGCGGCGGCCTTCTTCGCGGCGGCCTCGCTCACCGCGGCCGTCTTGGCGCCGGTCGGGGCCTTGCAGGTGGCGCCCTTGCAGTTGTCGCTGCGGGGGATGTTCCGGCTGAAGGTCCAGGCGCCGGGGGCCTGCTTGTCGACGCGCAGGGCCGGGCCGGAGCCGTCCTGGCCGCCGATGCGCCAGGAGCCGCCCTCGGCGACCGGCTTGCCCTCGACGCCCAGCGCCTCGGCCAGGGCGACGACCTGGTCCTCGGTGACCTGGCCCCGCGCGTGGAACACGGGCGCGGCGTCCGGGCCGGCGGGGAGGGCGCCCTCGGCGCGGTAGGTCGCGCCGTACGGGTTGGGCTCGCCCGGCGCGATGCCGTTCGGGCCGCTCTCGGAGTAGCCGTCCAGGGCGAGCGGCGGGGGAGTGGCGTCGCCGTTCGCCCCCGGTGCCGAGCCGCCCCCGGAGTCCCCGGCCGCCCCGGCGGCGAGGTACGCCCCACCACCGCCGACCAGCAGCACGGCGGCGGCGACGGAGGCGACCAACGCCGGCGTCCGCCGCCGCGCGGGCCTCTCGGACCCGGGGTCCCCGTCGTGGCCGGCGCCTACGACGGGCTCGGGGCCGGCGTAGGCGTGGTCGTCGGCCGGGGCGCCGTCGGAGGCGTCGTCGGCGGCCGGCTCCGTCTTCTCGGAGGCTTTGGAGGCTTCGGAGGCTCCGGACGCTTCGGAGGTCTCGGAGCCCCCGGTGGTGTCCTTGGGCCGGTCGGCCGCCTCCGGTTCACCCGCACCGGTGTCCGTGGACGTGGCGTCCGCGCCCCCGTCCTCGTCGCCCTCCGGCTGAGAAGCCTCTTCGTCCGCGCCCCGCGTCCCCGCGGCGCCGGAGTCCGATGCGGCCGCCTCCGAGGAGGAGGTGGTGCGCGGCCGCGCGCCCTCCGTGTCGGGCGCGTCGCCCGAGACGGGGCGCGGCTCGTCGTCGTGGTCGGGTCGCTCGGTGTTCACCGCATCGCTCCTTCGCCTGCACAGCTGTCCCATGCGGACCCTGCCCGGTCGCACCGGGGCTGCTGAGGGTTCGTATCCCGCATCCCCTCTACGGGGGACAGCGATGGGACGCAGTGGGGGAGCGCGCGGTTCCCCTCGTTCGCTCAGTCGCCGTAGTCGGACATCGCGTCGAGCATCCGCGCCGAGGAGGGCGGCACGTCCACCCCGTGGATCAGGGAGGGTGACACGGGCCGGGACGCCGTCCGCTCGGGCGCCGCCCAGTGGGGGACCATCCGGGCGCAGTCGCCGCGCAGCGAGGTCAGGTCGCCCTCGAGGTCGACCGGAGCGGAGCCGTGGACCTTGATGTTCGTCATGTCCGCACCGTATGCACGCCGACGGCCGCGAAGAAAGAGCTACTATCGGGTAGTTTCGGCTGCTTCTACGGGCCGTCCCCACCCGGTAGCGTGAAGTGTCAAACCCCCCTCCCTCAGGAGAATCCACGCCGTGCGCATCGCAGTCACCGGCTCCATCGCCACCGACCACCTCATGACCTTCCCCGGCCGCTTCGCCGACCAGCTCGTCGCGGACCAGCTGCACACGGTCTCGCTGTCCTTCCTGGTCGACAACCTCGACGTGCGTCGCGGCGGGGTGGCCGCGAACATCGCCTTCGGCATGGGCCAGCTCGGCACCCGCCCGATCCTGGTCGGCGCGGCCGGGTTCGACTTCGACGAGTACCGCGCCTGGCTGGAGCGGCACGGCGTCGACACCGACTCCGTCCGTATCTCGGACACCCTGCACACCGCCCGCTTCGTGTGCACCACGGACTCCGACCACAACCAGATCGGCTCCTTCTACACGGGCGCGATGAGCGAGGCCCGTCTGATCGAGCTGAAGACCGTCGCCGACCGTGTGGGCGGCCTCGACCTGGTGTCCATCGGCGCCGACGACCCGGAGGCGATGCTCCGGCACACCGAGGAGTGCCGGTCGCGGGGCATCCCGTTCGCCGCCGACTTCTCCCAGCAGATCGCCCGTATGAACGGGGAGGAGATCCGGATACTGCTGGAGGGGGCCACGTACCTCTTCTCCAACGAGTACGAGAAGGGCCTCATCCAGACGAAGACCGGCTGGACCGACGAGGAGATCCTCTCCAAGGTCGGCCACCGCGTCACCACCCTCGGCGCCCGTGGCGTGCGCATCGAGCGGGCCGGCGAACCGGCCGTCGAGGTCGCCTGCCCCGACGAGGAGCGCAAGGCCGACCCGACCGGCGTCGGCGACGCCTTCCGCGCCGGCTTCCTGTCCGGCCTCGCGTGGGGCGTCTCGCTGGAGCGCGCCGCGCAGGTCGGCTGCATGCTGGCGACCCTCGTCATCGAGACGGTCGGCACCCAGGAGTACCGGCTGCGCCGCGCCCACTTCATGGAGCGCTTCACCAAGGCCTACGGCGACGACGCCGCCACCGAGGTGCGCGAGCACCTGCGCTGACCCCGGTCACACCTCATGACAGCCGGCGGACCACATAGGCCGCGCCCCGGTCCGCCGGCTGCTCGCCGACGTACTCCTGGCCGCGCATCTCGCACCACGCGGGGATGTCCAGCCGGGCCGCCTCGTCGTCGGCGAGGACCCGCACCAGGCCGCCCACCGGCACGTCGCCGATCACCTTGGCCAGTTCGATCACCGGGATCGGGCAGCGCCGCCCCAGCGCGTCCACCACCAGGGCCTCCTCCCGCTCCTCGGTGACGGCCTCCGTACGGGACACCGGCGCGCCCAGCTTCTCCCGCACCCCGGCGACCACGCCCGGCAGCACGTCGAGGAAGCGCTCCACGTCCTCCTCCTTCGTGCCCGGCGGCAGAGACACCCGGACGTTGCCCTCGCTGAGCACCCCCATCGCCTTCAGCACATGGCTGGGCGTCAGGGTGGAGCTGGTGCAGGACGAGCCGGACGACACCGAGAAGCCCGCCCGGTCCAGCTCGTGCAGCACGGTCTCCCCGTCGACATAGAGACACGAGAAGGTGACCACGCCCGGCAGCCGCCGCTCCGGGTCCCCGACCACCTCCACGTCCGGAACGAGCTCCGGCACCCGCGCCCGGATCCGCTCCGTCAGTTCCCGCAGCCGGGCCGCCTCCTGGGCGGCCTCCGCCCGCACCGCCCGCAGCGACGCCGCCGCGGCCACGATCGCCGGAAGGTTCTCGAACCCGGGCACCCGTCCCGACTCCCGCTCGTCCCGCGGACCCTGGGGCGCGAACCGCACCCCCTTGCGCACCGCCAGCAGACCGACCCCCGGCGGCCCGCCCCACTTGTGGGCGCTCGCCGCCAGCAGCGACCAGGCCCCCTCCACCGGCCCCCAGCCCAGCGACTGCGCCGCGTCCACCAGCAGCGGCACCCCGGCGGCCCGGCACGCCTCGGCCGCCTCGGCCACCGGCTGGAGGGTGCCCACCTCATGGTTGGCGGACTGCAGACAGGCCAGCGCGGTGTCCGGCCGCAGCGCCCCGGTGAACTCGGACGGGCGTACGGCACCCGTGCGGTCCACCGGGACCTCGGTGACCGTGCCGCCGCCGTCCCGGTGAACGTCCGCCGCATGGAGTACAGAAGAGTGTTCGACCGCTGACACGATCAGGTGACGCCCGGTGCGCCGCCGCCCGGCCAGCGCCCCCGCGATCCCGGAGTGCACCGCCGCCGTCCCGGACGGGGTGAACACCAGCTCGTCGGGCCGGCACCCCACCCCCTCCGCGGCCGCCTCCCGGGCGGCGTCCAGCAACAGCCGCGCCCGCCGCCCCTCCTTGTACAACCGCGCCGGATCCGCCCACCCTTCGTCCAGGGACGCCATCAGCGCCTGACGGGCAACGGGATGAAGAGGAGCGGCGGAAGCGGCGTCGAAGTAGGACACACGCCAACGCTAACCCCCTCAGGGGCGCGGGGAACCGCGCGACCGACCACGACGACGCCGCAGCCGCCACGACCCCCGTACCCCCGGGCAGATGGGGCGCTCGATGTAACCCGCGGCGCGTACGGCACCCCTCCCCGCGACCCCTCGGAGAGCGTCGGCTAGGGTTTGGTCCGCATAAACATCCAAACCCCTGCCCGACGCAGGGCGGCGACCGACCAGCGAGAAGGCCAGGCCGCAGCCGAACAGCGCGGGCGAGACTCTCGGGAAGGCGCTACGTGAGTCCCAACGGCTCCGACCTCCCCCACGGCCTGGAAGGCGTGGGCGGTACCCCCAAGCCGCGGCGCCCGATGCGGCGGAAGCTGCTGCAGGCACTGACCGCGGGCCTGGTCCTGGCGACCGCCACCGGTTGCACATGGGAGGACTTCCCCCGCCTTGGCATGCCCACCCCCACGACGGAAGAGGCTCCCCGGATCCTCTCCCTGTGGCAGGGGTCCTGGGCGGCCGCGCTCGCCGTCGGCGTGCTGGTGTGGGGCCTGATCCTGTGGAGTGCTTTCTTCCACCGGCGCAGCCGCACCAAGGTCGAGGTACCTCCGCAGACCCGGTACAACATGCCCATCGAGGCGTTGTACACGGTGGTCCCCCTCATCATCGTCTCGGTGTTCTTCTACTTCACCGCGCGCGACGAATCCGAGCTGCTGAAGCTCGAGAAGAAGCCCGACGTCACGGTGAACGTGGTCGGCTTCCAGTGGAGCTGGTGCTTCAACTACGTCGAGAACGTCGAGGGTTCCACGGGCGACGCCAAGACGTCCAAGGAACTCGACGCGATTCCGGACCGCTACAAGGAGGCCTTCCCGGCCGACGCCGGCGGTGTCTACGACTGCGGCATCCCCGGAACCCGGAACCCGCAGACCAACAACCCGGGCCCCACCCTGTGGCTGCCCGAGGGCAAGCGGGTCCGCTTCGTGCTGACCTCGCGTGACGTCATCCACTCCTTCTGGGTGGTGCCGTTCCTGATGAAGCAGGACGTCATCCCGGGCCACACCAACGCCTTCGAGGTGACCCCCAACCGTGAGGGCACCTTCCTCGGCAAGTGCGCCGAACTCTGCGGCGTCGACCACTCCCGGATGCTGTTCAACGTGAAGGTCGTCTCCCCCGAGCGGTACGAGCAGCACCTGAAGGACCTCGCGAAGAAGGGGCAGAAGGGCTACGTGCCCGCGGGCATCGAGCAGTCCGGCCCCGAGAAGAACCGGGAGTCGAACATCCTGTGAGCATCCTCAACGAACCCAAGGGTGCCGCGGCAGCTGGGTCCCACTACGAGGACGAACTGCCGGTCAGGCGCCAGAACCGTGGCAGCGTCGTGGTCAAGTGGCTGACGACCACGGACCACAAGACGATCGGCACGATGTACCTCGTGACGTCGTTCGTCTTCTTCGTCATCGGCGGCGTGATGGCCCTGGTGATGCGCGCCGAGCTGGCCCGCCCGGGCCTGCAGATCGTGTCGAACGAGCAGTTCAACCAGGCGTTCACGATGCACGGCACGATCATGCTGCTGATGTTCGCGACGCCGCTGTTCGCCGGCTTCGCGAACTGGATCATGCCGCTGCAGATCGGCGCGCCCGACGTGGCGTTCCCGCGGCTGAACATGTTCGCCTACTGGCTCTACTCGTTCGGCTCGCTCATCGCGGTCGGCGGTTTCCTGACGCCGGACGGCGCCGCCAGCTTCGGCTGGTTCGCCTACTCGCCGCTGTCGGACGCGGTCCGCTCGCCGGGCATCGGCTCCGACATGTGGATCATGGGCCTCGCCCTCTCCGGCTTCGGCACCATCCTCGGCGCGGTCAACTTCATCACCACCATCATCTGCATGCGCGCCCCCGGCATGACGATGTTCCGCATGCCGATCTTCACCTGGAACGTGCTGCTCACCGGTGTGCTGGTGCTGCTCGCCTTCCCGGTGCTGGCCGCCGCGCTGTTCGCCCTGGAGGCCGACCGCAAGTTCGGGGCGCACATCTTCGACTCGACGAACGGCGGAGCGCTGCTGTGGCAGCACCTCTTCTGGTTCTTCGGTCACCCCGAGGTGTACATCATCGCGCTGCCGTTCTTCGGCATCGTCTCCGAGATCATCCCGGTGTTCTCCCGCAAGCCGATGTTCGGCTACATGGGCCTCATCGGCGCGACCATCGCGATCGCGGGTCTGTCGGTGACGGTGTGGGCGCACCACATGTACGTCACGGGCGGTGTGCTGCTGCCGTTCTTCTCCTTCATGACCTTCCTGATCGCGGTCCCGACCGGTGTGAAGTTCTTCAACTGGATCGGCACCATGTGGAAGGGCAGCCTGTCCTTCGAGACGCCGATGCTGTGGACGCTGGGCTTCCTCATCACGTTCACCTTCGGCGGTCTGACCGGCGTCATCCTGGCCTCGCCGCCGCTGGACTTCCACGTGTCCGACTCGTACTTCGTGGTGGCGCACTTCCACTACGTGGTGTTCGGCACCGTGGTGTTCGCGATGTTCGCCGGCTTCCACTTCTGGTGGCCGAAGTTCACCGGCAAGATGCTCGACGAGCGGCTCGGCAAGATCACCTTCTGGACGCTGTTCATCGGCTTCCACGGCACCTTCCTGGTCCAGCACTGGCTGGGCGTCGAGGGCATGCCGCGCCGGTACGCGGACTACCTGGCCGCGGACGGCTTCACCGCCCTGAACACGGTCTCGACGATCGCCTCGTTCCTCCTCGGCATGTCGCTGCTGCCGTTCTTCTACAACGTGTGGAAGACCGCCAAGTACGGCAAGAAGGTCGAGGTCGACGACCCGTGGGGCTACGGCCGCTCCCTGGAGTGGGCGACCTCCTGCCCGCCGCCCCGGCACAACTTCCTCACCCTGCCGCGGATCCGCAGTGAATCCCCGGCGTTCGACCTGCACCACCCGGAGATCGCCGCGCTCGACGAGCTCGAGAACGCCGGTCACGGCGAGAAGGCCCTCTCCGGCGGCAAGGAGGCCGGCAAGTGAAGATCCAGGGCAAGATGTTCATGTGGCTGAGCCTCTTCTTCCTGGCCATGGCCGTGGTCTACGGCGTGTGGTCGAAGGAGCCGGTCGGCACCACTGCCCTCGTCCTGTCCTTCGGCCTGAGCATCATGATCGGCTTCTACCTGGGCTTCACCGCCCGGCGGGTCGACGTGGGCGCCCAGGACAACAAGGAGGCGGACGTCGCCGACGACGCCGGCGAGGTCGGGTTCTTCAGCCCGCACAGCTGGCAGCCCCTGGCCCTGGCCGCGGGCGGCGCCTTCGCCTTCCTCGGCGTGGCGATCGGCTGGTGGCTGATGTACTTCTCCGCGCCGCTCCTGCTGATCGGCCTGTGGGGATGGGTCTTCGAGTACTACCGCGGTGAGAACCGCACCCAGTAGCACGCCGCGAGGCACCCGGGAGCCCGGACACTCCGTCAGGAGGGTCCGGGCTCCCGCTTCTGCCGCATCCGCCTCACCCGTTCGGGCCGCCCGGTGAGCCGGGGGCCGCCCGGCTCCCTAACGTGAGGCCATGAGAGACACAGAGTCCCCCCGCACCGGCCCGGGCGCCCCGCGGGCCCGCCTCGCCGGCTGCGCGCTGCTGGTGGCGGCCCTCGGCGCGGGCGTCACCGGCTGCTCCTCAGACGGCAGCCCGCTGTCCGCCGAGCCGTACGACGCGGCGGACCAGATCTCCTTCAGCGGTTCCCTCGACGAGGGCAAGCCCGCCGACCCCGACAAGCCCCTCGAGATCACCGCAGAGGACTCCGACGGGCGCATCACCGACGTCGTCGTCGTGGACGCCTCCGGACGGCACCTGGCGGGTGAACTGGCCGCCGACGGCAGCCGCTGGCACAGCACCACCGCGCTGGCCGCCTCCGCCGAGTACACGGTCCGGGTGAGCACCGAGGACGAGGACGGCAGACCCGGCCGCAAGGTCCTCACCTTCACCACCGGCAAACCCGGCGCCGCCAAGCGACTGGGCGTCACCTTCGGCCCCGAGGCGGGCACGTACGGCGTCGGACAGCCGCTCGTCGCGGAGCTGAGCGAACCGGTCAAGGACCCCGCGCAGCGGGCTGTCGTGGAACGCGGCCTGAAGGTCGACTCCACGCCGTCCGTCAGCGGCGCCTGGTACTGGGTCGACGACAAGAAGCTGCACTTCAGGCCCAAGGAGTACTGGCCGGCCAACGCCACCGTCCGGGTGCGCAGCAACCTGGAGGGCATCAAGGTCGGCGACCGGCTGCGCGGCGACGCGGCCAAACCGCTCACCATCCGCACCGGCGACCGCGTGATAGCCGTCACGGACGCCGCCGCCCACCAGCTGACGGTCTACAAGAACGGCGAGGAGATCAAGCAGATCCCCGTCACCACCGGCAAGCCCGGCTTCGAGACCCGCAACGGCGTCAAGGTGGTGCTCGCCAAGGAACGCTTCGTACGCATGCGCAGCACCACCGTCGGCATCGCCGAGGGCTCCTCCGAGTCCTACGACCTGGATGTGCACTTCGCCACCCGGGTCACCTGGAGCGGCGAGTACGTGCACGCCGCCCCCTGGTCGGTCGGCTCGCAGGGCTACGCCAATGTCAGCCACGGCTGCGTCGGGATGAGCACCGCCAACGCCGAGTGGTTCTTCGACACCTTCCGCCCGGGCGACCTGGTGGAGGTCGTGAACTCGGAGGGCGACACCATGGAGCCGTTCGGCAACGGCTTCGGCGACTGGAACGTGACCTGGGACAAGTGGCGTGAGGGCAGCGCCCTCACGGGCAGCGGGAAGACCCCCGACACCGCACAGCAGGCGGCACGGCTGCGGCCCGCGGCCGTATGAAACACGCAGGGCCGCCGCGACCGCCCACGGGCGGACCGGCGGCCCCGTCGGCCGCGCGGGCCCGCGCGGAGGCCTCAGGCGCCCGCCAGCGCCTTCCGGCGCAGCAGCGAAGCCAGGGCGTCCGCGAACTCCACCGGCTCCACCGGGAGCGTCACCGCGGCCTCCGCGCGGCTCCAGGTCGCCAGCCAGGCGTCCTGCGGGCGCCCCATCAGCAGCAGCACCGGCGGGGCGTTGAAGACCTCGTCCTTGATCTGCCGGCACAGCCCCATGCCGCCCATGGGCACGGCCTCGCCGTCCAGCACGCACACGTCGATGCCGCCCCGGTCCAGCTCCGTGAGCACGGCCGCCGGCGTCGCGCACTCGACGAACTCCACGAGGGGCACGTCCGGTGCCGGCCGCCGCCCGGTGGCGAGCCGCACCTGCTCCCGGGTGTTGGCGTCGTCGCTGTAGACCAGCACCGTGGCGGTCGCCTGCATTGTTCCTCCACGCGTAAGAGAGAGAGGGCACGGCTCTGTCGGGAACTTCGGGTACCGATGGCGCGGATGCTACCCCCTCGGACCGCCCGTCAACACCGGTTCGGACACGGCTTCGAAAGGGGCTCCCATGGGCCATACGGGCAGTCCAGGAGGGGCGAACACACCGAACGGCACCCCCGGGAGTGAGGGCGGGATAAGCGACCGACATAATGTCGGCGTGGCGACAGCAACGACAGTAGACACCGGGCACGCGCACCCGTCGGTCAACCGACCGAACCTCACCAGCGTCGGAACCATCATCTGGCTGAGTTCCGAGCTGATGTTCTTCGCGGCCCTCTTCGCGATGTACTTCACCCTGCGATCGGTGACCGGACCCGACTTCTGGTCGGAGAAGGCCGACCTGCTGAACTTCCCGTTCTCGGCGACGAACACCACGATCCTGGTGCTCTCCTCGCTCACCTGCCAGCTCGGCGTCTTCGCCGCCGAGCGCGGTGACGTGAAGAAGCTCCGGGGCTGGTTCATCGTCACCTTCATCATGGGCGCGGTGTTCATCGGCGGCCAGGTCTTCGAGTACACCGAGCTGGTCAAGCACGAGGGACTGTCCCTCTCCTCCGACCCGTACGGCTCGGCCTTCTACCTGACCACCGGCTTCCACGGCCTGCACGTGACGGGCGGCCTGATCGCCTTCCTGCTGGTCCTGGGCCGGACCTACGCGGCCCGGAGGTTCACCCACGAGCAGGCGACCGCGGCCATCGTCGTGTCCTACTACTGGCACTTCGTCGATGTCGTCTGGATCGGCCTCTTCGCCACGATCTACATGATCAAGTAGGCGGGCCCTCATCCGCGCGCGCTGACCGCAGCGCACCCAACAGAAGCATCGACGCAGAAGATCCTGACACCGGGGTAATCCGTGAAAAAGCTCTCCGCACGACGACGCCATCCGCTGGCGGCGCTCGTCGTCCTACTCCTCGCGCTGGCATGCACCGGGGGGCTGTACGCCGTGTTCGCACCCGCGGACAAGGCGCAGGCCGACGAAACCGCCCAGTCCCTCACCATCGAGGAGGGCAAGAAGCTTTACACCGTCGGCTGCGCGAGCTGCCACGGCACCGGCGGTCAGGGCACGTCCGACGGCCCGAGCCTGGTGGGCGTGGGCGCCGCGGCGGTCGACTTCCAGGTGAGCACCGGCCGTATGCCGGCCGCCACCTCGCAGGGCGCGCAGGTCCCGCGGAAGAAGAACATCTACTCCCAGGCCGAGATCGACCAGCTGGCGGCGTACATCGCCTCCCTGGGCGCCGGCCCGGCCGTCCCGACCGAGGAGCAGTACGGCCCCGAGGGCGCCGACGCGGCCAAGGGCGGCGAGCTGTTCCGCAACAACTGCGCGCAGTGCCACAACTTCACCGGCAAGGGCGGTGCGCTCACGCACGGCAAGTACGCCCCGAGCCTGGAGGGCGTCGCGCCCAAGCACATCTACGAGGCCATGCTCACCGGCCCGCAGAACATGCCCTCCTTCCCCGACACCACGCTGTCGGAGCAGAACAAGAAGGACGTCATCGCGTACCTGAACGCGGTCAACGGCGATGAGACCGAGAGCCCCGGCGGCCTGTCGCTGGGCGGCCTCGGCCCCGTTTCCGAGGGTCTGTTCGCCTGGGTCTTCGGACTCGGCGCGCTGATCGCGGTCGCCGTCTGGGTCGCCGCTCGGACCGCAAAGGCCAAGAAGTCATGAGTAGCCAAGACATTCCCGAAGAGAACCTGCCCGCAGCGCAGGACACCAGCCAGGGCGCGGTGAAGCTCGCGGACGAGCAGAACCCGTTCGCAGACCCGGGCCTCCCGCCCCACGAGCCGCGGGTGCAGGACATCGACGAGCGGGCCGCCAAGCGGTCCGAGCGTGTGGTCGCCCTGCTGTTCACGGTGTCGATGCTGGCCACCGTCGGCTTCATCGCCTCGTACGTGACCATCCCGGTCGACAAGTCGGTCTTCATCTGGCCGATCGGTCACATCAGCGCGCTGAACTTCGCGCTGGGCATGACGCTCGGCCTCGCCCTGTTCTGCATCGGCGCCGGCGCGGTCCACTGGGCCCGCACGCTGATGTCGGACCATGAGCTGGCCGACGAGCGTCACCCGATCGAGGCCGCTCCCGAGACCCGCGCGAAGGTCATGGACGACTTCCGCCAGGGCGCCAAGGAGTCGGCGCTCGGCCGCCGGAAGCTGATCCGCAACACCATGTTCGGCGCGCTGGCCCTGTTCCCGCTCTCCGGCGTGGTCCTGCTGCGTGACCTCGGCCCGCTGCCCGGCACGAAGCTGCGCCACACCCTGTGGTCCAAGGGCAAGCTGCTCGTCAACATGAACACCAACGAGCCGCTGCGTCCGTCGGACCTGGTCGTGGGTTCGCTGACCTTCGCCAAGCCCGAGGGCCTGGAGGAGCACGACCACGAGTTCCAGACGGAGATCGCCAAGGCCGCCCTGATGCTGGTCCGCATCCAGCCGGACGACATCAAGGACAAGCGTTCGCTGGAGTGGTCGCACGAGGGCATCCTGGCCTACTCGAAGATCTGCACCCACGTCGGTTGCCCGATCTCCCTGTACGAGCAGCAGACGCACCACGCCCTGTGCCCCTGCCACCAGTCCACCTTCGACCTCTCCGACGGTGCCAAGGTGATCTTCGGTCCCGCCGGTCACCCGCTGCCGCAGCTGCGCATCGGCGTGAACGACGAGGGTTACCTCGAGGCGCTCGGCGACTTCGACGAGCCCGTCGGCCCTGCTTTCTGGGAGCGCGGATGAGTACTACGACGAGCACCGAATCCCGCGCACGCGGGAAGGCGCCGGCCGGCGAGCGGGTCGCCGACTGGGCCGACGGCCGGCTGGGGATCTACTCCCTGGCCAAGGCCAACATGCGCAAGATCTTCCCCGACCACTGGTCGTTCATGCTGGGCGAGGTCTGCCTCTACAGCTTCCTCATCATCATCCTCACGGGTGTGTACCTGACCCTGTTCTTCCACCCGTCGATGAACGAGGTGGAGTACCACGGCAGCTACATCCCGCTGCAGGGCCAGCTGATGAGTGAGGCCTACAAGTCGACGCTGGACATCAGCTTCGACGTCCGCGGCGGTCTGCTCATCCGGCAGATCCACCACTGGGCGGCCCTGGTCTTCCTGGCCGGCATGTTCGTGCACATGATGCGCGTGTTCTTCACCGGCGCGTTCCGCAAGCCGCGTGAGATCAACTGGCTGTTCGGCTTCCTGCTGTTCGTCCTCGGCATGTTCACCGGTTTCACCGGCTACTCGCTCCCGGACGACCTGCTCTCCGGCACCGGTATCCGCTTCATGGAGGGCGCGATCCTGTCCGTGCCGATCGTCGGCACGTACATCTCGTTCTTCCTCTTCGGCGGCGAGTTCCCCGGCGACGACTTCGTGGCCCGGTTCTTCTCGATCCACGTCCTGCTGCTGCCGGGCATCATGCTCGGCCTCGTGGTGGCGCACCTGATCCTGGTCTTCTACCACAAGCACACGCAGTTCGCGGGCCCCGGCAAGACCAACAAGAACGTGGTCGGCATGCCGCTGCTGCCGGTGTACATGGCCAAGGCCGGAGGCTTCTTCTTCCTGGTCTTCGGTGTGCTCGCGGCCGTCTCGGCGATCGCCACGATCAACCCGATCTGGGCGCTCGGCCCGTACCGCCCGGACATGGTGTCCACCGGCGCCCAGCCGGACTGGTACATGGGCTTCTCCGAGGGCCTGATCCGTGTCATGCCGGGCTGGGAGATCAACTTCCTGGGTCACACGCTCGTCCTGGGCGTGTTCATCCCGCTGATGATCTTCCCGCTGGTCCTGGTCGCCATCGCGGTGTACCCGTTCATCGAGTCCTGGGTCACCGGCGACAAGCGCGAGCACCACATCCTGGACCGCCCGCGCAACGCCCCGACGCGCACCGCGTTCGGCGTCGCCTGGATCACGCTGTACTTCGTGCTCCTCGTCGGCGGCGGCAACGACATCTGGGCCACGCACTTCCACCTGTCGATCAACGCCATCACCTGGTTCGTCCGGGTCGCGTTCTTCGTCGCCCCGGTGGTGGCGTTCGTCGTCACCAAGCGGATCTGCCTCGGCCTGCAGCGCCGGGACAAGGAGAAGGTGCTGCACGGCCGCGAGTCGGGCATCATCAAGCGCCTGCCGCACGGTGAGTTCATCGAGGTCCACGAGCCGCTCAGCCAGGAGCAGCTGTACACCCTCACCGCGCACGAGCAGCCCAAGCCGCTCGAGCTCGGCCCGGAGGTCGACGAGAACGGCGTCCGGCGCAAGGTGAAGGCCACCGAGAAGCTGCGCGCGAAGCTCAGCAAGGGGTTCTACGGCGAGGAGTCGCAGATCCCGAAGCCGACCGTCGAGGAGTACAAGGAGATCACGAGCGGCCACGGCCACCACTGATCCCCGAGGCTCCACACGTCGCCACACGACAGCGAAGGGCCCCCGTCCGTTCTGCGGACGGGGGCCCTTCGCCGTGTCCCGGGCTGGATAGGGTGGGTGCGGGACCTTTCCGGTCCCCGACGACCCGTTACGACCGTCAGGAGCGACCATGAGCGCTGTGACCCCCGCTGGAGGCGACACCGCGGCGGGCCGCTCCTGGCCCGCCCTGCTGAACACCCTGCTCGACGGCCGCGACCTGACCGCCGACGAGGCCGCCTGGGCGATGGACCTGATCATGCGCGGCGAGGCGACCGACGCGCAGATCGCCGGGTTCGCGGTGTCCCTGCGGGCCAAGGGCGAGACCGTCGACGAGATCACCGGCTGCGTACGGGCGCTCTACGACCACGCCAACGTCATCGAGGTGCCCGGCGCCACCGTCGACATCGTCGGCACCGGCGGCGACGGCGCCAAGACGGTCAACATCTCCACCATGTCCTCGATCGTCGTCGCCGGCACCGGCGCGAAGGTCGTCAAGCACGGCAACCGCGCCGCGTCCTCCGCATCCGGCGCCTCCGACGTGCTGGAGAAGCTGGGCGTCAACCTCGAACTCACCCCGCGCCGGGTCGCCGAGGTCGCCGAGGAGGCCGGCATCACCTTCTGCTTCGCGGTGAAGTTCCACCCGGCGCTGCGCCATGTGGCCGCCGCCCGCGGCCAGCTCGGCGTCCGCACCGTGTTCAACTTCCTCGGCCCGCTCGCCAACCCGGCGAAGGTGAAGGCGCAGGCGGTCGGCGTCGCCGACGCCCGGATGGCGCCCATCATGGCCGGGGTGTTCGCCGGACGCGGCCACTCCTCCCTGGTGTTCCGCGGCGACGACGGCCTGGACGAGCTGACCACCACCGGCACCTCCCGGGTGTGGGTGGTCCGCGACGGCAAGGTCACCGAGGAGACCTTCGACCCGCGTGACGTCGGCGTCGAGCTGGTCCCGGTGGAGGCGCTGCGCGGCGCCGACGCCTCCTACAACGCCGAGGTCGCCCGCCGCCTCCTCGACGGCGAACGCGGCCCCGTACGGGACGCGGTGCTGCTGAACTCCGCGGCGGCGCTGGTGGCCCTGGAGCCCGGCAGCGGCACGCTCACCGAGCAGATCCGCGCCGGTATGGAGAAGGCCGCCGAGTCCATCGACTCCGGCGCCGCCAGGCGCGTCCTCGACCGCTGGGTCGCCGCCACCAACGCGTAGACGCGGTACGGCCGTCCCGCCATCCGGATACGGGTTGCGGGACGGCCGTCACCTCACGTACGTTCCCTCTCAGGTCATGAGTGACAGCCATCAGGCCCCGGCCGGCTGTCCGGCAACCCTCCGTCCGTGGCGGGGTGCCCCGGGTGAAGACCAGGCCGTGAGCAGCAGGGCTCACGGCAAGCGCGGACCCCTCGCACACCAGGGGTCCTGGTCGTCGAGGAGTTCTCTGTGAGCAAGCGAATGAGTTAGGGCTCCGAGCCCCGCTTCCGCATCCCCTTTTCACTTTCACCTCCGCGCTGGAGCGCGCGCCGTTGTCGGGCCGCCCGCTCGCGCGAGGAATCCCCCTGCCTACGGGAGTTCCGTCATGCCTGCTGCTGCCGCCACCGTCGCCGAAACCTCCACCGTCGCCGCCGAGCCGTCCGTCTGCGCCCCGCTGCCCGTCCTCGGCCGGGACGTCGCCGTCCCTCTCGTCACCGGCGGCGAGGTCACCTACGCCGCCCTCGACTACGCCGCCAGCGCCCCCGCCCTCCAGCGCGTCTGGGACGACGTGGCCGCCTACGCGCCCTACTACGGCAGCGTCCACCGCGGCGCCGGCTACCTCTCCCAGCTCTCCACCGACCTGTTCGAGAACGCCCGCCGGACCGTCGCCGAGTTCCTCGACTGCCGCGCCGACGACCAGTTGGTGTTCACCCGCTCCACCACCGACTCCCTCAACCTGCTCGCCGCCGCCCTCCCCGACGGCTGCGAGGTCTTCGTGTTCGAGACCGAGCACCACGCGGCGCTGCTGCCGTGGCGGCGAGCGGGCCGGGTGACGTTCCTCGACGCCCCCGACAGCCCCGCGCAGGCCGTGGAGACCCTGGAGCGCGCCCTCGCCGACCGCGACCCCCACGGCCCGGCCCTGGTCTGCGTCACCGGCGCCTCCAACGTCACCGGCGAGCTGTGGCCGGTCCGCGAACTCGCCGCCGCCGCGCACGCGCACGGCGCCCGCATCGTCCTCGACGCGGCCCAGCTCGCCCCGCACCGCGCGGTGTCCGTGCGGGACCTCGGCGTCGACTGGGTCGCCTTCTCCGGGCACAAGCTGTACGCGCCCTTCGGCTCCGGCGTCCTGGCCGGCCGCGCCGACTGGCTCCGCGCGGCCGAGCCGTACCTCGCCGGCGGCGGCGCCAGCCGTACGGTCGCCCGGCGCGAGGACGGGGGAGTGGACGTCCAGTGGCACGAGACCGCCGCCCGCCACGAGGCCGGCTCGCCCAACGTCATCGGCGCCTACGCCATCGCCTCCGCCTGCAAGGCGCTCACCGAGGCGGGGTTCGACGCGCTGGCCGAGCGGGAGGACGTGCTGGTGCGCGCGGTGCGGGAGGGGCTGGCGGACGTGCCGGAAGTGCGCTTCCTGTCCCTGTTCGGCGATGACGCGCCCCGGGTCGGGGTGCTGTCCTTCGTGGTCGACGGCTGGAACAGCTCCCACTTCGCGGCGGCGCTGTCCGCCGAGTACGGCATCGGCGTCCGGGACGGGCTGTTCTGCGCGCACCCGCTGGTGCGGAGGCTGCTGGGCGGCGACACGGGCGGCGCGGGGGAGTGCGGGGCGCCGGAGGCGGGGGCGCTGAACGCGATCCGTGTGAGTCTCGGCGCCGGGACGCCGGAAGAGCATGTCGCACGGTTCGTGCGGGCGGTGCGGGAGCTGGTGCGGGACGGAGCGCGGTGGACGTACCGGACGGTGGACGGGCGGTGCGTGCCGGACCCGTCCGGGCGGGCGTGACCTCGTCCGAGGGCCACGTCCTCGAACGCCGGACGGGCTGAATCAGCCCCTCCGGCATTCGAGGAGCGGGGTCCGGGGCGGAGCCCCGGGACGGTCAGTTGTCCAGCCCGATGGCGAAGGCCGCCTCGAGATCGTGCTGCGAGTAGGTCCGGAACGCCACATGCGTGTCCGTGCCCTCGACACCAGGGATCTTGCTGATCCTGCCGGGGATCACCTCGGCGAGATCCTCGTGCTCCCGCACCCGCACCATCGCGATCAGGTCGTACGTGCCGGTGACGGAGAAGACCTCGCTGACGCTGTCCAGCGCGGCGATCTGTTCCGCGATCTCGGGGATCCGGTCCACGCTGGTCTTGATGAGGACGATCGCGGTGATCACGGCTGGTTCTCTCCCTCGGGGGCCGGAGCAGGGGCGGACTTCACTGTAGTCGCCCCGCCGCGCCACACCCATGCGCAGCCGAAGCCCAGCGCGAACCCGACCAGGTGCGCCAGGTACGCCACCCCCGGCCCGCCCTCCGCGGAGCGCCCGGCCGCCGCCCACTGCAGCGCCGCCCAGAACGGCAGCACCGCCCACGCCGGCAGCCGTACCGGCAGGAAGAAGGCGAACGGCAGGAGACTGGTGACCCGCCCGCGGGGGAACAGGAACAGGAAGGCTCCGAGCAGCGCCGAGATCGCCCCCGAGGCACCGACCAGGGACCGCTCGGAGCCGGTGTTGGCGGCCGCGTACCCCAGCAGGGCGAGGTAGCCGCAGCCGGCGTAGCAGAGGGTGAACCGCACCCGGCCCAGCCGTGCCTCGGTCATCGGCCCGAAGACGTGGAGGAACAGCATGTTGCCCAGCAGATGCACCCAGCTTCCGTGCACGAAGAGCGCCGTGGCGGGCGTGAGGGCGGCCGCGGGGGACCCGTCGAACAGGTCTGCGGGGATCACGCCCCAGCGGCGGAAGTAGTCACGCTGCGCGGCGAGCAGCTCGTCCCCGGAACCGTGCCCCGGGTGCAGCTCCGAGGCCGGCCCGATCAGGAAGACCAGGCAGCACAGCACGATCAGGGTGCGGGTGACCGGGGCGGGCGTGGTCCTCAGCGCCCCGGCCGCCGACGCGGTCCAGTTGCGGATCATGGGTACAGAGCATGACGTAACCGGACGCACCCGCGCGAATCGCCTCGCCGCCGTGGACGGGCGGGCGGCGCGGGCCCGGCAGGCCGTAGGGTTACGAGCCACACGCACCGGCCGCCCGGTGCGTCAAGGACACTGGAGAAAGGCGAACAGCCACGATGACGGTTCCCCTGCCGACGGACTCGACGCGGTGGCGCTGCACCCTCTGCGGCAACCTCACCCGCTTCGACGTCACCCGCTCGTCGAAGGTCGTCGAGTACGTGCACCTCGATCTGGCCGGAGAGCCCAAGGTCGAGGAGCGCGAGGTGCTCGATGAGACGATCGAGTCGGTGCGGTGCCGCTGGTGCAACGCCGTGGACCAGGTGGAACTCGTGGACAGGCCGGGCGCCGGCTCCTGACAAGGGGCGGGCCCCGCTGACGGCGACCCCGCGGACGGGGCCGCACACAGGCATTGGGGTGTGACGGATGGTGGAGACCACGGGCGGGGGGCCGCAGGACGGCGCCGCCGAGGTGCTCGACCGTCCGCTGCCCGACGGGGTGCGCCGCAGGGTCGTCCAGATCGTCGCGGACGGCTTCGGCGGGCTCACCGTCGCCGAGCTTCCCGCGCAGCTGCGGCAGTACGCCCGGTTCACCCCGACCCGCCGCGCCAAGTTCGCCGGGAACGCGATGGCCGCGGCGCTGGAGACCGATCCGCTGTTCCGGCAGCGGATCGGGGAGAAGCTCAGAGAGGCCGAGCCGGAACTGACCGGCGCCCTGGACTCCGGCTCCCCGCCCCCGGCCGCGGACCCGCTCGATGTGGCGGCCGCGGCCTACGTGCTCCGCCCGCCGGGCTGGGTCAAGCTGGTCACCGCCGCCGGCGAGGAGGCGCAGCGCGCCGACGCCGAGCGCGCCGACGAGGAGACCCGCGCCGAGCTGGAGCGGCTGCGCGCCGAACTGGACCGCGCCCGCGAGCACACCCGCTCCGAGACCGAGCGGCTGCGCGCCGAGCTGGACGCGGCGAAGAAGGAGACCGACTCCCTGCACCGCAAGCTGCGGTCCGCCCTCGCCGACGTCAAGCGCGGCGAGGCCGCCCTGCGCAAGCTGCGCGGCGAGATGGACGCGGTGCGCGCCGAGAGCCAGGCCCAGGTGTCCGCCGCCGAGAGCGAGTCCCGGCGCCTCAAGGCCCGGCTCGGGGAGACCGAGGCCGCCCTGGAGGCCGCCCGCCGTGCCGCCCGTGAAGGCCGCAGCGTCGAGGACATGCGTGTGCGGCTGCTGCTCGACACCGTCCTCGACGCCGCCCAGGGGCTGCGGCGCGAACTGGCGCTGCCTCCCGTCTCCGTGCGGCCCGCGGAGACCGTGGACGCCGTCGAGCCGGGCCGGATGACCCCCAAGGACATCGCCGCCCGCGCGCTGTCCGAGGACGACCCGGCCGTCCTCGACCAGCTCCTCGCCCTGCCGCAGGCGCATCTGGTGGTCGACGGCTACAACGTCACCAAGACCGGCTATCCGCAGATGCCGCTGGAGAAGCAGCGGCTGCGGCTGCTCGGCCAGCTCGCGCAGCTCGCCGCCCAGACCGGCGCCGAGGTCACCTGCGTCTTCGACGGGGCCGAACTGGCCGCGCCGGTGCTGCTGGCGCCGCCGCGCGGGGTGCGGGTGCTGTTCTCCAAGCCGGGCGTCACCGCCGACGAGCTGATCCGCCAGCTCGTGCGCGCCGAGCCGCCGGGGCGGCCCGTCATCGTCGCCTCCACCGACCGTGAGGTCGCCGACGGGGTCGCACGCGCCGGCGCGCGCCCCGTCGCGTCCGCCGTGCTCCTCAAAAGGCTTTCTTAGTATCTGAGCACTTCCGTCCCTCGTGTAACGTACAGGCTCAATGCCTGAATTGACGGAACCCTCACGCAACGTAGCGTCAGGACGGCGTCACTGCAGGTGAGTTGTCACGTAATAAACGCGCTGTAGCGGAGATTTTGTGCCCGGGGATTTGAACTGATCACAAGAGAATCACTAGGGTCTGCCTTCGAACCCTCGCTCGCGCGATCACTCTCCCGAGAAGGAGCTCGTCTCCGTGGCGTCCCACCGTCGTCCCAAGCAGCCGAGCCGCGCACGCGTGACCGTGCTCACCACCGCTGCCGCTGCTGCCGTCGTCATGAGCTCGCAGGCCGCCAACGCGGCCCCCAGCGAGAAGCCGAGCAAGGACGAGGTCAAGGCCAAGGTCGACAAGCTCTACGAGCAGGCGGAGCAGGCCACCGAGAAGTACAACGGGGCCAAGGAGAAGCAGGAGAAGCTCCAGAAGGAGATCTCCACCATCCAGGACAACGTCGCCAAGGGGCAGCAGGAGCTCAACGACCTGCGCGACGGCCTCGGTTCGATGGCCAGCGCCCAGTACCGCAGCGGCGGCATCGACCCCTCCGTCCAGCTCTTCCTCTCTGCCGACCCGGACGACTACCTCGACAAGGCGTCCACCCTGGACCAGTTGAGCGCCCAGCAGGTCGACTCGCTGAAGAAGATCCAGGAGAAGCAGCGCGAACTGGCCCAGCAGCGCGCCGAGGCCGCCGAGAAGCTCAAGGACCTCTCCTCGACCCGGGCCGAGCTCGGCAAGAAGAAGAAGGAGGTCCAGGCCAAGCTGGCCTCCGCGCAGAAGCTGCTCAACACCCTCACCGCCGAGGAGAAGGCGAAGCTCGCCGAGGAGCAGAACCGCGCCACCCGCGACAGCATGCGTGACGCCCTCTCGGGCAACGTCCCGGCCGGCTCCGGCCGCGCCGCCGCCGCCTTCGCCGCCGCGCAGAGCAAGCTCGGCACCCCGTACGTCTACGGCGCCACCGGCCCGTCCTCCTTCGACTGCTCGGGCCTGACCTCCTGGGCGTACGCGCAGGCCGGCGTCGGCATCCCGCGTACCTCCGAGGCCCAGACCGGCGCCGGCACCAAGATCTACTCGGTGGACCAGCTCAAGGTCGGCGACCTGGTGTTCTTCTTCAACGACCTGCACCACGTGGGCCTCTACGCGGGCAACGGCCAGATCATCCACGCCCCCCGCACCGGCACCGTCGTGCGCTACGAGTCGATGAACACCATCGGCGGCCCCTTCATGTTCGGCGTCCGCGTCTGACCCACCGGGGTCCGCCCTGCCGGACATCGCCCCCGGGTGCCCCCGTTCGGGGGATTCCCGGAGGCCCCGCACCACCCCCACGCCCCGCCGCGACCCAGGTCAACGGCGGGGCGTCACCGTGTGTGCCGCCCTGGCCGTGGCTCCGCGGGCCGCCCCGACGGCTACTGTCTGCCGCGTTTCCCTGTCCGCCAGCGGAAGGAGCGCGACTTCCCGTGGGGTCCCATCGCCGTACCGCACCGTCCTCAGGGTCCGAGCGGAGCACCGCCCTCGCCCTGGGCCTGCTCTCCGCGGCCGCCACCGCCCTCGGCGCGGTACCGGCCACGGCCGCACCCCAGGAGGACACCCGGGCCGAGGTCGACCGTCTCTACCGCGAGGCGGAGAAGGCCACCGAGGCCTACAACGCGGCCGACGAGCGCGCCGGTGCCCTGCGCCGGGAGATCGCCGACGCCCAGGACGGCATCGCCCGCAAACAGCAGCGCGTCAACTCCATGCGGGAGGCGCTGGGTTCGCTCGCCGGTTCCCAGTACCGCTCCGGCGGCCTCGATCCCGCCCTCTCCCTGCTGCTCTCCGAGGACCCGGAGGACTACCTCCGCAAGGCGTCCGTCCTCGACCGCATCGGCGTCCACCAGACCGCCGAACTGAGGAAGCTCCGCGGCACCCTGCGCTCGCTGTCCCAGGACCGGGCCGAGGCCTCCAAGAGGCTCGGCGCCCTCGAACGCAGCCGCAAGGCCGCCGCCACCCACAAACGCACCGTGGAGCACAAGCTCGCCGAGGCCCGCCGGCTGCTCAACTCCCTCCCGGCCGCCGAACGCGCCGCCTGGGACCGCGCCTCCCGCTCAGGCCGCACCGACCTCCTCGGCCCCGGAGAGGCCCCCGCCTCCGGCCGCGCGGCCGCCGCCGTCGCCGCCGCCCGCTCCGCCCTCGGCAGGCCCTACGTGTGGGGCGCCAACGGCCCCCACGGCTTCGACTGCTCCGGTCTCACGCAGTGGGCCTACGCGCAGGCCGGGGTCGCGCTGCCGCGCACCTCGCAGGCCCAGCGGTACGCCGGCCGGCAGGTCCCGCTGTCCGAGGCCCGCCCCGGCGACCTGGTCCTCTACCGAGCCGACGCCTCCCACGTGGCGATGTACATGGGCAACGGCCAGGTGATCCACGCCCCGTACCCCGGCGCGCCCGTGCGCTACGACCCGGTCGGCATGATGCCGGTCTCCTCGGTCACCAGGGTCTGACTCCCGCGGTCCCGCGCCCGTACCCTCGGAACGGTGGCCGGTCGAACGCGGGTTTCGCAGGCGGCGGTGGCGGCGTTGTGCCTGCTGCTCGCCGCCCTCGTGGGATGCGGCGGCGGCCCCGCCGTGGACGCCGCCCGCGCGGAGGTGCAGTCCCTCCTCGACCGGCGCGCCGAGGCCGTCCTCGACCGGGACGCCGCCGCCTTCGCCCGCACCGGCACCCGCGACGGCTTCGACAACCTGCGCGCGGTGCCCCTCGCCGACTGGTCCTACCGCCTCACCGCCCTGGACCGCACCGGCGACCACGCCACCGCCGCCGCCGACCTCAGCTACCGGGTCGACGGCCACGACCGCTCCCCGGTCGTCACCGCCCGCACCCTGAGCCTCAGCCGGGACCGCGACGGGCACTGGTCGGTGGAGTCCGACCGCCCCGCCGAGAAGTCCGGCCAGCAGCTCTGGGACCAGGGCCGCGCGCAGGCCGTGCGCGGCGAGCACAGTCTGGTGCTGGGCGTCGGGCAGTCCGAGGAGACCCTGCGCGACTACGCCGCCCTCGCCGACCGCGCCGTGCCCGCCGTCTCCGACGCCTGGCGCTCCGCGTGGGACCGCGGCGTCGTCGTCCTCGTCCCGGAGACCCTGGAGGACATGGCGGGCCTCCTGGGCTCGCCCCCGTCCTCCTACCGGGGCATCGCGGCCGTCACCACCGGGGCGACGGGAGGCGGGCCGCGGGCGCCCGCGGACCGGGTGATCGTGAACCCGGATGCCTTCGGGCTGCTGGGCGACTCGGGGCGGCAGGTCGTCCTCACCCACGAGACCGCCCATGTCGCCACCCGCGCCCACACCTCGGCGGCGACACCGCTGTGGCTCTCCGAGGGGTACGCCGACTGGGTCGGCTACCGCGGCTCCGGCCGCACCGCCGCCGAGGCCGCGCCGGAACTGGCCCACGCCGTGGGGCGGGGGGAGGTGCCGGACGCGCTGCCCGAGGACGGTGACTTCGGCTTCACCGGGGACGCGGAGGGGCTGGCGCGGGCGTACGAGGGGAGCTGGCTGGCGTGCAGGATGATCGCGGAGCGGTGGGGCGAGGAGAAGCTGGGGGAGTTCTATCGCGCGGTGGGGGCGCATGAGGGGCGGGAAGGGGCTGTCGAGGATGCGATGGGGCGTGTGCTGGGGGTGACGCCGGAGGAGTTCACACTCCGGTGGCGGGACTTCGTGCGGGGCGCGCTGGCGGAGTGAGGCGGGGTGTCGTCGGCGGGTGGGGGCGGTGGGGGTTGGTCGCGCAGTTCCCCGCGCCCCTGAAGGGCGTCTCCGCCGCTGCGGGCAGTCGTGCCCCTTGGGGCGGCACGGGTGGGCGAAGCGGCACCCCCGCGGCGCGGCATTTTCGTCACGGCGCTCAGCCCGGTCGCCCGCGGCGACGGACGCGTGGCTTCGTCATTGGTGGGTGCCAGCTGCGGCCCGTCGGTGGCTGGTCGCGCAGTTCCCCGCGCCCCTGAAGCCGCGGCCGCTGACAGCGCACCCCCGCTGCTGCGGGCCGGCTGCCGCCGTCGCTGCGGGCAGTCGTGCCTCTCCCAGTGCCTTAAGGGTCTGGGAGGTGCCCCCAGGGCGGTGGGGGTACCTCGCGCTCGAGCGAAGCCGTGAGTGGCGGAGGGTGGGCGCAGCGGCGCCCGTTCAACGCCGGGTGCGGGGCCTCCGTGGCTGTCGCGCAGTTCCCCGCGCCCCTTCAGGGCGTTACGAAGGCACTCGCGTTCGTTCCGCCCGGGACGGGTCCGGCGCTGAGGGGATTTCCCTCCGGGCCGGCACCGTCGCTCGCCACAAGGTGCGGGCTGCCATGAGCGACGCCACCACCAGGAGGCCGTTGCGGAGCGCCAGCAACGTGACGCCCAGGGCGTCGCTCGCCACCACGTGGGCGAACCACAGGGGGAACTCCAGCATCGTCACCGGGCACGCCACCAGCACCAGGACCGCCGGACGCCCCATGCGGCTCTCCCGGAAGCACAGGCACACCGCCGCCGTCCCCACCAGCCACACCATGTACTGCGGACTGATCACCCTGCTGGTGACCGTGAACAGCAGGACCGCCGTGAACGCCGCGTCCGCCGCCGTGTGCGGGGCGAACCGGGTCGCCAGCAGCCGCCACAGCACCAGCCATGCCAGCGCGGCCCCGGTCAGGAACAACGCCCCCGTCGACACCCAGCTCACGTACGGACCGAGGAACTCCACCGAGCCGTAGTTCAGCAGCACCTCGCCGTCCCAGCCGTGGTGCCGGGCCACATGGAACACCAGCGACCCCAGCGACTCCACCTCCGTGCCCCGGTCCCGCTGGAAACCCAGGAACGCGAACGCGCCCGGCATCGACACCGCGAACAGCCCGGCCACCACCACGCCCGTCACCGCCGCCGACACCCACACGGCCCGCCTGCGCACCGCGAGCAGCAGCAGCGCCGGCCACACCTTCAGCAGCGCCCCGAACGCCATCAGCGCGCCCGCCACCCGTGGATGCCGGCCGGCCGCCAGCAGCGCGGCCACCGCGACCGCCGTCACCATCACGTCGTAGCGGGCGTACACCGTCGGACCGAGCAGCGGCACGCCCGCCACCCACAGCCACGCCCCGCGCCGGGAGCGGCCCCCGCCGCGCGCCCCGCGCAGCAGCAGCGCCAGCGTCGCCGCGTCGGCCGCCAGCGCCAGTACGAAGAAGGCCGTGGCGTACTCCAGGAAGGGCAGCACGGCGGGGGAGAGGACCGCCAGGGCCGCGGCGGGCGGGTACTGCCAGGTCACGTCCTCCTGCGGAAACGTTCCGGTGACCAGGACGTCGTACCAGCCCCGGTAGATCACCGACACGTCGCTGGTGACGTCCGGGCCCGGGAAGACCACCACCTTCAGCACACACAGCAGCAGTGCCGCGCGCGTCACGCCCCAGATCCCCAGCAGTCCGGCCAGAGACCCCCGTGCGGCCGTCGGTTCCACGTGATTCCTGCCCGTCCGGTGTGCGGTCGATGAGGGGCCATGATGTCCCGGAAGCCGGTGCACATGCCACCGAGCAGCGCCGTGGCGGACGCGCGACAACCGTTCGGTAGGGTCGGCGGCGATGCACAAGACCCTGATCGTCACCAACGACTTCCCGCCCCGTCCCGGCGGCATCCAGGCCTTCCTGCACAACATGGCGCTGCGCCTGGACCCGGAGCGCGTGGTCGTCTACGCCTCCACCTGGAAGCGCACCCGGGAGGGCGTCGAGGCCACCGCGGCCTTCGACGCCGAGCAGCCCTTCACCGTCGTCCGTGACCGTACGACGATGCTGCTGCCCACCCCGGCCGCCACCCGGCGGGCCGTGGGGCTGCTGCGCGAGCACGGCTGCACGTCGGTGTGGTTCGGGGCGGCGGCGCCGCTCGGCCTGATGGCCCCGGCGCTGCGCCGGGCGGGCGCCGAGCGGATCGTGGCCGCCACCCACGGCCACGAGGCCGGCTGGGCCCAGCTGCCCGCCGCACGGCAGCTGCTGCGCCGCATCGGGGAGTCCACGGACACGATCACCTACCTGGGCGAGTACACCCGCTCCCGGATCGCCCGCGCCCTCACCCCGGAGGCCGCCGCGCGCATGGTGCAGCTGCCGCCCGGGGTCGACGAGAAGACCTTCCACCCCGGCTCCGGCGGCGACGAGGTGCGCGCCCGGCTCGGGCTGACGGACCGCCCGGTGGTCGTGTGCGTCTCGCGTCTCGTGCCGCGCAAGGGCCAGGACACGCTGATCCGGGCGATGCCCGCGATCCTCGCCGCCGAGCCGGACGCCGCCTTGCTGATCGTCGGCGGCGGCCCCTACGAGAAGGACCTGCGCCGCCTCGCCGCCGACACCGGCGTCGCCGCCTCCGTCCGCTTCACGGGCTCCGTCCCCTGGTCCGAGCTGCCCGCCCACTACGGCGCGGGCGACGTCTTCGCGATGCCCTGCCGGACCCGCCGCGGCGGCCTGGACGTGGAGGGCCTCGGCATCGTCTACCTGGAAGCCTCCGCGACAGGCCTCCCGGTCGTCGCCGGCGACTCCGGAGGCGCCCCCGACGCGGTCCTCGACGGCGAAACAGGCTGGGTGGTCCCCGGCACGTCCCCCACCGAGACGGCCGACCGCATCACGACCCTCCTCGCAGACCCCGAACTCCGCGACCGCATGGGCCGCCGCGGCCGGGAGTGGGTCGAGGAGAAGTGGCGCTGGGACCTCCTCGCCGACAAGCTGAAAACACTCCTGTAACGCGAGAGCCGCCCTCGAAGGGCGGCTCTCGCGTTACAGGGGCGCGGGGAACTGCGCGACCAACCCCCACGCACCCGCACCCGCCAATGGCGAGCACAGGCACCCCAGTTGGCGCTACTTCGCGTAGATCGCCTCGATCTCGTGCGCGTAATCCTTCGCCACGACATTCCGCTTCAGCTTCAGCGAAGGCGTCAAATGCCCCGACTCCTCCGTGAACTGCGCCGGCAGCACCCGGAACTTCCGCACCGACTCCGCCTTGGACACCGCCGCGTTGCCGTCGTCCACCGCCTCCTGGATCGCCGCCAGCAGATCCGGGTCGTCGCACAGCGACACCGCCGTCGACCCCTCCGGCTTGCCGTGCTCCGCGCACCAGCGGTCCAGGAACTCCTCGTCGAGGGTGATGAGCGCGCCCACGAACGGCCGTCCGTCGCCGACCACCATGCACTCCGCGACCAGCGCGTGCGCCCGGATGCGGTCCTCGATGACCGCCGGGGCGACGTTCTTGCCGCCGGCCGTCACCAGGATCTCCTTCTTCCGGCCGGTGATCCGCAGATAGCCGTCCTCGTCCAGGGTGCCGATGTCCCCGGTGTGGAACCAGCCGTCGGCCAGCGCCTCGGCGGTCGCGCCCGGGTTGTTCCAGTACTCCTTGAACAGGTGCTCGCCGTGCAGCAGCACCTCGCCGTCGTCCGCTATACGCACCACCGAGCCCGGCAGCGGCTGGCCGACCGTGCCGATCTTCTGGCGGTCCCACGGGTTGAAGGCGGTGGCCGCGCAGGACTCGGTCAGGCCGTAGCCCTCCAGCACGCTGAAGCCGATGCCGCGGAAGAAGTGGCCGAGGCGCTCACCGAGCGGGGCGCCGCCGGAGATGGCGTACTCGCCGCGTCCGCCCAGCACCGCGCGCAGCTTGCTGTAGACCAGCTTGTCGAAGACCTTGTGCTTGACCTTGAGGCCGAACGACGGGCCCGACGGGGAGTCCAGCGCCTGGCTCCAGGCGATCGCGGCGTCCGCGGCCTTGTCGAAGATCTTGCCCTTGCCGTCCGCCTGCGCCTTGGCGCGCGCCGAGTTGTAGACCTTCTCGAAGACGCGCGGCACACCGAGGATCAACGTCGGCCGGAACGCGGCCAGTTCGTCGGTGAGGTTCTTGATGTCGGGGACGCAGCCCAGCTTGATCGGCGCCATCATCGGCGCGATCTGCACCAGCCGGCCGAAGACATGGGCGAGCGGCAGGAACAGCAGCACCGAGCACTCGCCGGTGCGGAACAGCGGACGCAGCCGCTCCACGATGTTGCCGCACTCCGCGAAGAAGCTGCGGTGGGTGAGCACGCAGCCCTTGGGGCGGCCGGTGGTGCCGGAGGTGTAGACGATGGTGGCCGGGTCGTCGGCCTTGGCGACCGAGGAGCGCTCCTCGACCGTGTCGTCGGCGACGTCCGCACCGAGACGGCCCAGCTCCTCCAGGCCGCCGCCCTCGATCTGCCACATGTTCTTCAGCGCGGGCAGCCGGTCGCGCACGGACTCCACGGTCGCCGTGTGGGCGTCGAGCTCCACCAGGCAGGCGGTGGCGCCCGAGTCGCCGAGGATCCACGCCACCTGCTCCGCCGAACTGGTCTCGTACACCGGCACGGTGATCGCGCCGGCGCTCCAGATCGCGAAGTCGAGCAGCGTCCACTCGTAGCGGGTACGGGACATCAGGCCGACCCGGTCGCCGGGCTGCACACCCGCCGCGATCAGGCCCTTGGCCGCGGCCCGCACCTCCGCGAGGAAGGTGGCGGCCGTCACGTCCTGCCACGTCCCGCCGACCTTGCGGGCCATGACGGCGACGTCAGGATGCTGCGCGGCGTTTCTACGGACGATGTCGGTCAGATTGCCGTCCGCGGGGACCTCGTAAAGGGCCGGAAGGCTGAACTCGCGCAAGACTGCTGCTCCTCTTAGGGCGCCGGCGCCACGACGTTGTGCGATGCGACGGTGCGGTCCAAGGCTCGGGCGGGTGCTCGCGAATTCACTGGTTGAAATCCCGAGCACGACTGGACTGCCCGGACGTTACCCGCCGGTATGGCTGTCACGACAGGGGGTCCCTGCCAGATGTTCGCTGCGTCACACAGGTTGGTGTTTCATTGCGCACAGTAGTCCACAGCTGAACCGGCGAGCCAGTAACCGCAGGTAGGGCCGCCATTGTTCACGTATGCCGCACACGATTAGGCTTGATCGCCATGGCATCCTCACCCGGCGGCGGCCCGCGCACCCGCGTCCACGTGGTCAGCGACGTTCACGGCAACGCGGCGGACCTCGCGCGTGCCAGGGACGGCGCCGACGCCCTGGTCTGCCTCGGTGACCTGGTGCTGTTCCTCGACTACGCCGACCACTCGCGCGGCATCTTCCCCGACCTGTTCGGCACGGAGAACGCCCACCGCATCGTGGAGCTGCGCACCGCCCGCCGCTTCGAGGAGGCGCGCGACTTCCAGCGCGGGCTGTGGGCCGGCATCGGCGTCGACCGCGCGACGGCCATCGAGACGGCGGTGCGGAAACAGTACGCGGAGCTGTTCTCCGCCTTCCCCACTCCGACGTACGCCACCTACGGCAACGTCGACGTGCCGCCCCTGTGGCGGGAGTACGCCGGGCCCGGCACCACCGTGCTCGACGGGCAGCGGGTGGAGATCGGCGGCTGGACCTTCGGCTTCGTCGGCGGCGGCCTGCGCACCCCGATGCGCACGCCGTACGAGATCGACGACGAGGAGTACGCGGCGAAGATCGAGGCCGTCGGCGAGGTCGACGTGCTGTGCACGCACATCCCGCCGGAGGTCCCGGAGCTGGTCTACGACACCGTCGCCCGCCGCTTCGAGCGGGGCAGCACGGCGCTGCTGGAGGCGATCCGGCGGACCCGGCCCCGCTACTCGCTGTTCGGACACGTCCACCAGCCGCTGGTACGGCGGATGCGGATCGGCTCCACCGAATGCGTCAACGTGGGGCACTTCGCGTCCACCGGCCGGCCCTGGGCGCTGGAGTTCTGAGACGCTCTCCGGACGCCTGCGCCCAGGTCGGGTGATCTCGGTACGGGCGGTGCGCGGTAGCCTTCCGCTGCACGCGCGTGGGCCGTCCGGCCCGCGCACGGCGAGGACGACCTACCGGCCCGCATCTGGAGGAGCCACGGCGATGGCGGAACACACCAGCTCGAGCATCACCATCGAGGCGGCACCGGCCGACGTGATGGGAGTGATCTCCGACTTCGCCCGCTATCCCGAGTGGACGGGAGAGGTGAAGGAGGCGGAGGTCCTCAAGACCGACGCGGAGGGCCGCGCGGAGCAGGTCCGTCTGGTCATGGACGCCGGCGCGATCAAGGACGACCAGACCCTGGCGTACACCTGGAGCGGCCCGCACGAGGTCTCCTGGACCCTGGTGAAGTCCCAGATGCTCCGCTCCCTCGACGGCTCCTACGTCCTCACCCCCGCCGGCGCGGACACCACCGAGGTCACCTACCGCCTCACCGTCGACGTCAAGATCCCGATGCTCGGCATGATCAAGCGCAAGGCGGAGAAGGTCATCATCGACCGCGCCCTGGCGGGCCTGAAGAAGCGCGTGGAGTCCGGCGCGAAGTAGGACACCAGCGGCGGGGTGTGGAATCAGCCCTCCGGCGTCCGAGGAGCGGGGTCCGGGGCGGAGCCCCGCCACGGTAGGTCCCGGTAGCGTTCGGCCTCATGCGCACCCTCCTGATCACCGGCCCCGGCGGCAGCGGCCGCACCACCGTCGCGGCCGCCACCGCGTTCGCCGCCGCCCGCGAGGGCGCCCGCACGCTGCTGCTGGGGACCGATGCGGGGGACACCCTGGGACCGGTGCTCGGGGACGCGGACGTGCCCGGGCTGCTCACCGTGCGGCGACTCGACCCCGACGCGGGGTTCCGGGCCGACCTCGCCGCGCTGCAGGAGCGCGCGGGCGGTGCGCTCGACCTGCTCGGCGCCTCCCGCCTGGAGCCCGAGGAGACCGGATCCCTCCCCGGCGCAGAGGAACTCGCCGTGCTGCGCGCCCTGCGGGACGCCGCCGCCTCCGAGGACGCCTGCGACCTCCTCGTCGTCGACCTGCCCGCCACCCCCCGCGCGCTCGCCCTCCTCGCCCTGCCCGAGGAACTCCGCCGCGTCCTGCGCCGGCTGCTGCCGCCCGAACGGCAGGCCGCCCGCGCCCTGCGCCCGGTGCTCGGACGGCTCGCGGGCGTCCCGATGCCCGCGGACTGGATCTACGAGACGGCAGCCCGCCTCGACCTCCAGCTCGCCGCCGTCGAGGCCCTCCTCGCCGACCGCGGCACCGCCGTACGCCTCGTCGCCGAACCGGGACCCGCAGGCGCCGAGGCCCTGCGCACCGCCGCCCTCGGCGTCGCCCTGCGCGGGCTGCGCCTGGACGCGGTCGTCGCCAACCGCGTCCTGCCGGAGGGCGAGGCGGCCGGCTGGCTCGCCGGACCCGTCGCCCAGCAGCGCAAGACGCTCGACGCATGGCGCGAGGAGCACACCGTGCACCCCGTCGCCCACCTCGGCCGCGACCCCCGCGGCGCCGACGACCTGGCCGCCCTCGCGGCGCCCGCCGCCCCCGCGCCCGCCGGTCCGGTCCGCTGGCCGGTCGCCGACCGGATCGCCGAGGACGGCGTCCTGGTCTGGCACCTCCCCCTGCCCGGCGCCCGCCGCGACACCCTCGACCTCGTCCGGCGCGGCGACGAACTGACCGTCACCGCCGGGCCGTTCCGCCGCGTCGTCCCGCTGCCCTCCGCGCTGCGCCGCTGCACCGTCGACGGCGCCGCCCTGCGCGAGGGCGAACTGCGCGTCCGCTTCCGGCCCGATCCGGAGCTCTGGCCGCGCAGCCGGTGAAGCCGCGACGGCCGTTCGGGTACCGTCGAGAAGGCCACCCGCAGTCAAGGAGTCCGTCATGAGCGAACAGCTCCCCCCGCCCGACGACACCGGGCACGAGGCCGGGGACGAGACCTTCGGCAAGCGGGCCGACGACGCCCGGACGGACGACGTCCCGGCCGGCGACGCCCGGGACGACCGCGCCGAGGCGCCCGCCGAAGCGCCCTCCGAGGTCCACGCCGACGCCTGGGCCACCGCCGCCGCCGAGGACCTCGAGGCCGAGCGGGCCCGCCGCCGCGCACGCCACGGCACACCCCCCGGCTCCGCCGCCGAGGAGTTCAGGAAACTCGTCGACGCGGTCGCCGACAAACTCTCCGGCCTCCAGACGCCGCTGCTCGGCGCGGTGGCGGGACCCGCCGCCCAGCAGGTCGTCCGCCAGGTCGTGCAGCAGGCGAAGGCCGCCGTCGAACCCGTCATCGAACGCAACCCGGACGTCTTCGACCACCTCGCCGCCGCCGGCAGCGAACTCCTCGCCGCCTACCGCTCCGCCGTGCAGGACCAGGAGCGCCGCTGGACGGCGCGCGACACCCCGCCGCGCGACCCCTCGGAGCGCCGCGACCCCGGAGACGACCCCGGCACCGGCGAGCGCATCGACCTGGACTGAGCGCCCCCGGAACCCCTCGGAGCTCCCGGCCGCCCGGCCTGCGGACACAGGGACGGCGCGCCCGTCGCCTCGGGTACCGTTGGCGTAGCGGGGCTCGACCGAAACTGAGGGATTCATGGGACTCACCATCGGCGTCGACATCGGCGGCACGAAGATCGCGGCCGGCGTGGTCGACGAGGAAGGCACCATCCTCTCGACCCACAAGGTGCCGACCCCGGGCACGCCCGAGGAGATCGTGGACGCCATCGCCTCCGCGGTGGACGGAGCGCGCGTCGGACACGACATCGTCGGCGTGGGCATCGGCGCGGCCGGTTACGTCAACCGCCAGCGTTCCGAGGTCTACTTCGCCCCCAACATCCACTGGCGCAACGAGCCGCTCAAGGAGAAGGTCGAGGCCCGCGTGGGCCTCCCGGTCGTCGTGGAGAACGACGCCAACGCGGCGGCCTGGGGCGAGTACAAGTTCGGCGCGGGCAAGGGCCACCGCAACGTCATCTGCATCACGCTCGGCACCGGCCTCGGCGGCGGTGTGATCATCGGCAACAAGCTGCGCCGCGGCCACTTCGGCGTGGCCGCCGAGTTCGGCCACATCCGCATGGTGCCCGACGGACTGCTGTGCGGCTGCGGCTCGCAGGGCTGCTGGGAGCAGTATGCCTCCGGCCGCGCCCTCGTCCGCTACGCCAAGCAGCGCGCCAACGCCACTCCCGAGCAGGCCCAGACGCTGCTCTCCCTGGGCGACGGCACCCCCGAGGGCATCGAGGGCAAGCACGTCTCCATGGCCGCCCGCCAGGGCGACCGGGTGGCCGTCGACTCCTACCGCGAGCTGGCCCGCTGGGTCGGCGCGGGCCTCGCCGACCTGGCCTCCCTGTTCGACCCGTCCGCGTTCATCGTCGGCGGCGGCCTCTCCGACGAGGGCGAACTGGTCCTCGGCCCGATCCGCAAGTCGTACCGCCGCTGGCTGGTCGGGGGGAACTGGCGCCCCGTCGCCGACGTCCTCGGCGCCCAGCTCGGCAACAAGGCCGGCCTGGTCGGCGCCGCCGACCTCGCCCGCGAGCCCGACCCCGTCATGTGACGGCCCATCGGCACCCGGCCGGCGCCCGCCCGACCCCCGAGGGGAACGGCGGGCGTCGCCGTTCCCCGGGCGTCCCCGCGGCGTATCTTGATCGGCATGGCGACGACGGAACTGCTGCCAGGGTCCCGCACCGACGCCGACGGCTCGGCCGTCGTCCGGGTGCTCAGCTACAACATCCGCTCGATGAAGGACGACACCGCCGCCCTCGCCCGGGTGATCGGCGCCTGCGCGCCCGACCTGGTGCTGCTCCAGGAGGCGCCGCGGTTCTTCCGCTGGCGCAAGAAACTCGCCCGGCTCGCCTCCGACTCCGGACTGGTGCTCCTCTCCGGCGGCGCCACCGCCGCCGGACCCGCCCTGCTGTGCTCCCTGCGCGCGAGTGTCGAACGCACCGAGGACGTACTGCTGCCGCTCACCCCCGGCCGGCACCGGCGCGGCTTCGCCACCGCCGTCGTACGGTTCGGCCGCGCCCGGCTCGGCGTGCTCAGCTGCCATCTGTCGCTGGACAAGGACGAGCGGTACGAGCAGGGCGGGATGCTCCTCGACCGGCTGGCCGGGATGGGCGTGGACCACGCCGTCGCGGGCGGCGACCTCAACGACGAGCCCGCCGGGCGCACCTTCCGGCGGCTGGCCGGCACCCTGACCGACTGCCGCACCGCCGCGCCCTGGGGCGGCGAGCACACCTGGACGCACACCGAACCGCCCAAACGCATCGACGCCCTGTTCGTCACCAAGGGCGTCGAGGTACTGGGCTGCGGCGTGCCGTACGACCAGCCCGGCGTCACCGAGGCGGATCTGCGGGCGGCCACCGACCACCTGCCCGTCCTCGCCGCCCTCAAGGTCCCGGCGGCCGTGTGAGCGCGGTCAGACCACCGCGCCCCGGCCCGGGTCCCCGTCGTCCTCAAGGTCCCGGCGGCTGTGTGAGCGCGGTCAGACCACCGCGCCCCGGCCCGGGTCCCCGTCGTCCTCGTCGTCCGTGCGCATCCGCATCACCAGGGTGACCGCACCGCCCAGGAAGCCTCCGATGCACGCGGTGGTCAGCCACCACGTCATCTCCCAGCCCAGCAGTATCGCCAGCAGAAGCAGCACCGGGGCGCCCAGCACCCCCAGCCAGGCGAACTTGGAGGTCACGTCCGCCTCCGGCAGCGGCGGCGGCTCCGGCGGCACGAAGTGCCCCTCGTCGCTCTCGTCGAGGTCCTCCTCCGCCGGCTCCGCCACGCTGTAGTCCCGCGGGCCGACCCCCGGCGCGAACGCCACCGAGCCGCCCAGCGGCCTGGCCGGCGGCTCCTCCTCCGCCTTTCGCGGCGGCGCCTTGGTCCCCGCGCCGTCCACCCCGTCGTCGTCGCCCGGGTCGTTGGTCTCGGACTCCAGCAACGCCAGGTCCTCCACCGACTTGAACGGCTTGGCGCCCGGCGGGTCCGGCGGCTCCTCGCCGTACCCGGCGACGATCGCCTCCCACGCGGCGGCCTCGTCGAAGGGGACGCCCCTCTCCTCCGGCTCGCGGCCCTCACGGTCCGAGTCGTGCTCAGCCACCTGCGGTCGTCCCTTCCTTGCCGAGACCGGGCTCCCTGACGGCGCCGGGTGCGAGCCGGCCGATGAACGCGGTGCTCTCCCGGAAGATCAGCTCCGCGTCGTGGTCCAACGTCGCCACGTGGTAGCTCTGTTCCAGCAGGACCTCCGTGACGTCCGCCGACGACACCCGGGACAGGATCCGCGCCGAGTCCGCCGGCGGCACCACATGGTCCTGCGGGCTGCGCATCAGCAGCAGCGGCTGCGTGACCTGCGGCAGCTCACGGTCGACCAGCCGGAAGAAGTTCCGCAGGGAGTGCGCCGCGTGCAGCGGCACCCGGTCGTACCCCAGCTCCCGGACCACCGGCTTGGCGATGTCGCTCGCGATGCCCTTCGTCGCCGGGACGAGATGACGCAGCACCGGCAGCGCGTGCGCCGCCACCCCGTGCACCCTGTTCGCCGGGTTGACCACCATCACCCCGCTCACCGCGTCCCCGTGCCGCGCCGCCAGCCGCAGCGCCAGCGCGCCGCCCATCGACAGCCCGGCCACGAACACCCGCGCGGAGCGGTCCCGCAGCAGCCGCAGCTCGCGGTCCACCTCCGCGTACCAGTCCTGCCAGCCGGTCACCCCCAGGTCCTCCCAGCGGGTACCGTGCCCGGGCAGCAGCGGCAGCGACACCGTCAGCCCGCGCCCGGCGAGATGCTCCGCCCACGGGCGCATGGACTGCGGCGAACCGGTGAAGCCGTGGCAGAGGAGGACGGCGGTCTCCCCGCCCTCGTGGCGGAACGGCTCGGCTCCGGGCAGCAGCGGCACCTTCGGCCTCCTGTTTCCTGGGACTTCCTGGGACTTTTCCGCCATTCGTGGACGGTCCGGCACGTCGTCTCGGCCGGCGCGGGACCGGCACAGGGATTGCAGGACCTTCACCGTACGCGACCGCACTGACACCGACCAGGGCCGTCGGGGCCTTCGGCGGCGCTCCGGGATATGGTCTGAACAACACGCACAGGAGGCACTCGGTTGTTGTACGGCACGATGAAGGTCGCCATCGGAGGGCCGCTGAAGCTCGCCTTCAGGCCCTGGGTGGAGGGCCTGGAGAACATCCCCGCCGAGGGCCCCGCCATTCTGGCCAGCAATCACCTGTCGTTCTCGGACTCCTTCTTCCTCCCCGCGGTGCTCGACCGCAAGGTCACGTTCATCGCGAAGGCGGAGTACTTCACCACCCCGGGCGTCAAGGGCAGGATGACGGCGGCCTTCTTCAAGGGCGTCGGCCAGCTCCCCGTGGACCGTTCCGGGGCGCGCGGCGCCGGCGAGGCGGCGATCAAGAGCGGCATAGAGGTGCTGGAGCGCGGTGAGCTGTTCGGGATCTACCCCGAGGGCACCCGCTCGCCCGACGGCCGCCTCTACCGCGGCAAGCCGGGCGGCCTGGCGCGCGTGGCGCTCGCCACCGGGGCGCCCGTCATCCCGGTCGCCATGATCGACACGGAGAAGATCCAGCCCCCGGGCCAGGTCATGCCCAAGCTGATGCGCCCGGGCATCCGGATCGGGAGGCCCCTCGACTTCACCCGCTACCAGGGCATGGAGCACGACCGCTTCGTGCTCCGCGCGGTGACGGACGAGGTCATGTACGAGATCATGAAGCTGTCCGGCCAGGAGTACGTCGACATGTACGCCACCGCCATGAAGCGGCAGCTCGCCGAGGCGGCCAAGGCCGAGAAGGAAGCCGAGAAGGCCGAGAGGGAAGCGGAGAAGGCCGCCAGGGCCGCCGTCGCCCGGGCCGACAAGGAACAGGCGGAGAAGCTCAGGGCGTCCCTGGAACAGACGGACCGGGAACAGGCCGGGGGGCCGTCCGAGCGGTAGCGGGGCCCGGGCACGCACCAGGGGGAGTGGGGGGAACATGGCCCAGCGCGACAGAGTCATGCGCATGTCGGTCGAGCAGCCGCTGTGGCGCGCGCTCACCGGCTACCGCGTCCTGACCATGATCTACGCCATCGGCCTGTTCGCCGCCGCCCACGACGGCTTCGCCCGCCCCTGGCTCGCCGTCGCCTACTTCGCCGTGCTCGGCGTGTGGACCCTCGCCACCCTCCCCAAGGTCGCGAGCGCCGCCGCCTGCACCAAGCCGTTCCTCGCCGCCGACCTCACCGTCGCGCTCACCGGCATCCTCATCACCCCGCTCGCCGACGCCGCCCAGCGCGTCCACGACGGCGGGCCCACCCTGCCGTCCATATGGACCGCCGGCTCCGTGCTCGCCTTCGCCATCAAGGGCGGCTGGCGCTGGGCGGCCCTCGCCTCCACCCTCGTCGCCGTCGCCAACCTGGTCGAGCGCGGCACCCCCGCCCGCGACACCGTGCACAACGTCGTCCTCGTCTGGGTCGCCTCCATCGCCATCGGCTACGTCGTCGAGGTCGCCCGCGCCTCCGAGCGCACCCTCGCCCGCGCCCTGGAGATCGAGGCCGCCACCCGGGAACGGGAGCGCCTCGCCCGGGACATCCACGACAGCGTCCTCCAGGTCCTGGCGATGGTGCAGCGGCGCGGCGCCGTCATCGGCGGCGAGGCGGCCGAGCTGGGCCGGATGGCCGGTGAGCAGGAGGTGGCGCTGCGCACCCTCGTCTCCGGCGGACTCGTCCCCGTCTCCCGCGCCTCCGAGGACGCCGCCCAGGGCGCCGTCGTACGCAGCGTGGAGGAGGCCGAGCCGGACCATGACGGGCCGGTGGACCTGCGATCCCTGCTCGCCCCGCACGCCGGGTCCCGGGTCAGCCTCGCCGAACCCGGCGCGCCCGTGACGCTCGCCCCCGAGGCCGCGCGCGAGGTGGCCGCCGCCGTCGGCGCCGCCCTCGACAACGTCCGCCGACACGCCGGGGAGCAGGCCCGCGCCTGGATCCTGGTCGAGGACGAACCGGACGAGGTGATCGTCACCGTCCGCGACGACGGCCCCGGCATCCCGGAGGGACGCCTCGCCCAGGCCGAGGGGGAGGGGCGGCTCGGTGTCGCCCAGTCCATCCGGGGCCGGCTGCGCGACCTCGGCGGCAGCGCCGACGTGATCTCGGTGCCCGGCCAGGGCACGGAGGTCGAACTCCGGGTGCCGAAGCACCAGCAGCAGACGAACGACCCACGGGGGAAGGCGGAACAGCGATGACCGGGACGGCACCGATCAGGGTGATGGTGGTCGACGACCACCCGATGTGGCGGGACGCCGTCGCCCGCGACCTCTCCGAGTCCGGCTTCGAGGTCGTCGCCACGGCCGGCGACGGCGACCAGGCGGTACGCCGCGCCAAGGCCGCCGCACCCGACGTCCTCGTCCTCGACCTCAACCTGCCCGGCAAGCCCGGTGTGCAGGTGTGCAAGGAGGTCGTCGCCGCCCACCCCTCCGTCCGCGTGCTGGTGCTCTCCGCCAGCGGCGAGCACGCCGACGTCCTCGAGGCCGTGAAGTCCGGCGCCACCGGCTACCTGCTGAAGTCCGCCTCCACCGAGGAACTGCGCGACGCCGTCCGCCGCACCGCCGACGGCGACCCGGTGTTCACCCCGGGCCTCGCCGGACTGGTCCTCGGCGAGTACCGCCGCCTCGCCTCCGAACCGGCCGCGCCCGCCGCCGGCGGCGACGAGCAGAAGGCGCCCCGCCTCACCGACCGCGAGACCGAGGTGCTGCGCCTGGTCGCCAAGGGCCTGAGCTACAAGCAGATCGCCGAACGCCTCGTCATCTCCCACCGGACCGTGCAGAACCACGTCCAGAACACCCTCGGCAAACTCCAGCTGCACAACCGCGTGGAACTCGTCCGCTACGCCATCGAACGCGGCTTGGACGACGAGTAGGCGCGCTCCAACACGTCTGCTCTTTCCGGTATTTACCGTCCCGGCCATGTCGATGTGACCCCGGTCACCCTTACCGTGCCAGGTGGGAACGAACGGCATTCCGTCGGCCATGGCGAAGGGACACTTCCATGCGGGTCGGAGTACTGACCGGAGGCGGCGACTGCCCCGGGCTCAACGCCGTCATCCGGGCCGTCGTCCGCAAGGGCGTACAGGAGTACGGCTACGAGTTCACCGGGTTCCGGGACGGCTGGCGCGGTCCCCTCGACGGCGTCACCGTCCCCCTCGACATCCCCGCCGTCCGCGGCATCCTGCCCCGCGGCGGCACCGTCCTCGGCTCCTCACGGACCAACCCCCTCAACGAGCAGGACGGCATCCGCAGGATCAAGGACAACCTCGCCGCGCTCGGCGTGGACGCCCTCGTCACCATCGGCGGCGAGGACACCCTCGGCGTCGCCACCCGCCTCGCCGACGAGTACGGCGTCCCCTGCGTGGGCGTGCCGAAGACCATCGACAACGACCTGTCCGCCACCGACTACACCTTCGGCTTCGACACCGCCGTCGGCATCGCCACCGAGGCCATCGACCGGCTGCACACCACCGCCGAGTCCCACATGCGCGTCCTGGTCGTCGAGGTGATGGGCCGCCACTCCGGCTGGATCGCCCTCCACTCGGGCCTCGCCGGCGGCGCCAACGTCATCCTCATCCCCGAGCACCCCTTCGACGTCGACCAGGTGTGCGCGTGGGTGACCTCACGGTTCCGCGCCTCGTACGCGCCGATCGTGGTCGTCGCGGAGGGGGCCGTGCCGCGTGACGGCGACATGGTGCTCAAGGACCAGTCCCTGGACGCCTTCGGACACGTCCGGCTGTCCGGGGTCGGCGAATGGCTCGCCAAGCAGATCGAGAAACGGACGGGGAAGGAGGCCAGGACCACGGTCCTCGGCCACGTCCAGCGCGGCGGCACCCCCAGCGCGTACGACCGGTGGCTCGCCACCCGCTTCGGCCTCCACGCGATCGACTGCGTCCGCGACGGGGACTTCGGCAAGATGGTCGCCCTCCAGGGCACGAACATCGTCCGCGTCCCGATAGCGGACGCGACGGCCCAGCTGAAGACGGTGCCGCCGTCCCTCTACGAGGAGGTGGGGGTCTTCTTCGGCTGACGCCTGGCCGCGGGGTGCCGCCGACTGCGGGCAGTCGTGCCGCTTGGGGCGATGGGGGTACCTCCCGCTCGAGCGAAGCCGAGAGTGGGGGAGGGTGGGCGCAGGCGGCCCCTCTCGGAGAGCCTTGGCTTCAGCGTCGTACCTGCGGCTGACGGGGTGCCTCGCGTTGTCGTCCGCCGGGTGCGGCCCGTCGGGGGCTGGTCGCGCAGTTCCCCGCGCCCCTGAGGGGCGCTTCCGCCGCCCCGGCCGCGGGCAGTCGTGCCGCTGGGGCGAATGGGGGAGGGTGGGCGCGGCGGCACCCCGCGAGCGCCGGGCTGCGCAACACCCCCGCCCCGCACCGACACCGCGCACGGACCCGATCGGCCCAAGGCACCCTCACCCACGGCCCCGTATCCTCACGGAGCAGGGAAGCAAACCATCCCAAACCCCCGGAGGGGCCCCGTGGAGATCCTCGCCTTCGGCGTCCAAGCAGACGAAAAGCCCCTCATCACCCGCGCCTTCGCCGGCCACCACCCCGTCCACCCCCTCGACGTCTTCCTCACCAACGACACCGCCCCCATCGCCGCCGGCCACGAGATCATCTCCACCAGCGTCAACTGCGATCTCGGCCCCGACGTCCTGGCGAACCTCGCCGCCGGCGGCACCCGGATGGTCGCCCAGCGCTCCACCGGCTTCAACAACGTCGACCTCGACGTCGCCGAACGCCTCGGCATCACCGTCGCCCGCGTCTCCTCCTACTCCCCGTACTCCGTCGCCGAGTTCGCCTGGACCCTCGCCATGGCGGTCAACCGCCGTATCGTCCGCGCCTCCACCCGCACCCGCGACTTCGACTTCCGCCTGAACGGGCTGATGGGCCGCGACCTGCACGGCCGCACCGCCGGCGTGCTCGGCACCGGGAAGATCGGCGAGGCGTTCGCCCGCATCGCCCACGGCTTCGGCATGCGGCTGCTCGGCTGGGACGTCCACGAGAACCCGGCCTGCCGGGAGCTGGGCATGACGTACGTACCGAAGGAGCGGCTGCTCGCCGAGTCCGACCTGGTCAGCCTGCACGTGCCGCTGCTGCCGGAGACCCGGCACCTCATCGACGCGACCGCGCTGAAGTCCATGCGGGACGACGCGATCCTCGTCAACTCCAGCCGGGGAGGCCTGGTCGACACCGCCGCCCTCGTCGACGAGCTGCGCGCCGGCCGCTTCACCGGCGTCGGCCTGGACGTGTACGAGGCGGAGGCGGGCCTGTTCTTCCTCGACAAGTCCCTGGAGGCCGTCGACGACGACACCCTGGCCCGCCTCGTCACCTTCCCCAACGTCCTGGTCACGTCCCACCAGGCGTACTACACCGTGGACGCGGTCGGCCAGATCGTCGCGACGACCCTGGAGAACGTCCTCGACTACCTCGCCGGCCGCCGCTCCGGGAACGTGCTGGTGCCGCGCAGCTGACCCATCAGCTCCCGCACCACGGCCGCGCCGTTCAGGCTCAGCACCGACTCGGGGTGGAACTGCACGCCCGCGAAACCGGGACCCCGCACCGCGTGCACCTCGCCGTTCGCCGCGCGGCTCACCTCGACGCCGTGGGCGGCCAGTTCCCGCGCGGCCTCCTCGTCGCACGTCGCCACGAAGCTGTTGTAGAAGCCGACCGTCTCCGGCCGCCCGAACAGGTCGATCTCCGTCTGCGCCCCCTGGTACGGCACCTCCTTGCGGACGATGTCCAGGCCCAGCTCGGCCGCGATCAGCTCATGGCCGAGGCAGACGCCGAGCACGCCGTGCCGGTTGCCGGCGATCACCTCGGCGGTCAGCCCGCGCAGGAACCGCATCTTGGGGTCGGCCGTGTCCGAGGGGTCGCCGGGCCCGGGGCCCAGCACCAGCGGGCCCTCGTGCGCGAGCGCCGCCTGCCGCAGTCCGGGCTCGTCGTAACGGCGCACGGTGACCTCCAGGCCGGCCGCCCGCAGCACATGGGCGAGCATCGCGGTGAAGGTGTCCTCCGCGTCCACCACCAGGGCGTGCCCGGTGAGCGCGTCCGACCGCTCCTGCATCCGCAGCCAGAACGGCGCGAGCGAGGCCCGGCGCCCGTCCAGCGCGGCCCGCACCCGCGGGTCCTCCGCCAGCCTCGGCCGCACCGCCTCCGCACGCGGCCGCCCCGGGCGCGCACGCCCAGCGCGGCCAGCACCCCGGCCGCCTTGGCGTGGGTCTCGGCGACCTCGCCGGCCGGGTCCGAGCCGCGTACCAGCGTGGCGCCGACCGGCACCCGCAGCCGCCCGGCCGCGTCGATGTCGGCGGTGCGGATCAGGATGGGGGAGTCCAGCGTCTGGGCGCCGCCCTCGTCCCGGCCGATCAGGGCCAGCGCGCCCGCGTAGTAGCCGCGTCCGCCGGCCTCGTGCCGCTCGATCACCCGGCATGCGTTCTGCACCGGCGAGCCGGTGACGGTCGCCGCGAACATCGTCTCCCGCAGCACCTCGCGCACGTCCAGCGAGGACCGGCCGCGCAATTCGTACTCGGTGTGCGCGAGGTGCGCCATCTCCTTCAGCCGGGGGCCGATCACCACGCCGCCCCGGTCGCCGACGGTGCACATCATCTTGAGCTCCTCGTCGACGACCATCGACAGCTCCTCGATCTCCTTGCCGTCGGCGAGGAAGCGGAGCAGGTGCTCGGGGGTGGGGCCCTCGGCGGGGTAGCGGTACGTCCCGCTGATCGGGTTCATCACGACGGTCCCGCCGGACGCGCGCACATGCACCTCCGGGCTCGCACCCACGAGAGTGCGCTCCCCGGTGTGGACGACGAACGTCCAGTACGCGCCCCGCTCGCCCTCCAGCAGCCGCCGGAACAGCGCGAGGGCGTCGGCCCGTCCGAACCCGGGGATCTCACCCTCGTACGTTCTGCGGATCACGAAGTTGGCGCCCTCGCCGCGTCCGATCTCCTCGTCGAGCACCCGGCCGACGATCCGCGCGTACTCCTCGTCGCCGACGTCGAAGCCGCCGCCCTCGACCCGCACGTCGTGCGCGGGGAGCGCCGCCAGCGCCTCGTCGAGCGGGATCTCGTGACGCTCCTCGGGCGTCAGCACCAGCAGCGGGGTGCCGTCGTCGCGGACGTCGAAGCCGCGCTCGCGGATCTGCCGGAAGGGCACCAGGGCCAGACCCTCGTCGGGCAGGTCGGCCAGACGGTCACGGGAGGCGACCGGGCCGATCAGCAGCTCCACCGTGTCGTGGTCGTGGCCGGGGGTGCGGCGGCGCAGCAGGGCGAAGGGGCGGTCGTCGTGCGGGAGCCGTGCCAGGTCCATGGGGCGTTCCTCGTTTCGTCGCTGTCGTGAGCGGTGAGGAACGGCCCCGGAAACCACCGAAGGCCGCCCCTCGGGCGGCCTTCGCGAAGTCGGTTGCGTACGCGCAGTCAGTGGGCCGCCGGATGAGCGGTCCACCACCAGGTACGGGTCGAGTGCGCGAACATGGAAAGCACGCTACACGATGACAACCGTGACGCGTGAGCCTCGGCGTCGTTGCCCAGGTCGCTCCCTCCACCCCCCGGCGGGGACGGCGGATCCGGTCCGGTCCGCGAGGCCGGACGGAGCCGTCTCACTGGATGAGCGAGGCCAAAGGCACCCGAAGTGACCGCGTACTGTGGAGCTCGTGACCGTGAACGCTGATTCTCTGAGCGTCGCCGCACAGGCGACATGGCGAAACCTGCCCGCGGCGCAGCAGCCCGAGTACCCCGATGCCGAGGCTCTGCGCGATGTGATCGCGGACCTCGAGTCGTATCCGCCGCTGGTCTTCGCCGGCGAGTGCGACCAGCTGCGAGCCCGTATGGCGGCGGTCGCCCGAGGCGAGGCGTTCCTCCTTCAGGGCGGCGACTGCGCCGAGTCGTTCGACGCGGTGTCCGCCGAGCACATCCGGGCGAAGCTCAAGACGCTGCTCCAGATGGGCGCCGTCCTCACCTACGCCGCCTCCGTGCCGGTCGTGAAGGTCGGGCGGATCGCCGGGCAGTACTCCAAGCCGCGCTCCAAGCCGACCGAGACCCGTGACGGTGTGACGCTGCCGACGTACCGGGGCGACTCGGTCAACGGCTTCGAGTTCACCGAGGAGGCCCGGATCCCGGACCCGGAGCGGCTGAAGCGGATGTACAACGCGTCCGCCTCCACGCTCAACCTGGTGCGCGCCTTCACCACCGGCGGTTACGCCGACCTGCGCCAGGTGCACGCCTGGAACCAGGACTTCGTGAAGTCGTCGCCGTCCGGCCAGCGCTACGAGCAGCTAGCGCGGGAGATCGACCAGGCGCTGAACTTCATGCGGGCCTGCGGCGCGGAGCCGGAGGAGTTCAAGACCGTCGAGTTCTTCTCGTCGCACGAGGCGCTGCTGCTCGACTACGAGTCGGCGCTCACCCGCGTGGACTCCCGCACGGGTCAGCTCTACGACGTCTCCGCGCACATGGTGTGGATCGGTGAGCGCACCCGGCAGCTGGACCACGCGCACATCGAGTTCGCCTCGCGGATCCGCAACCCGATCGGCATCAAGCTCGGCCCGACCACGACGGCCGAGGAGGCGCTGCAGTACATCGACCGCCTCGACCCGGAGCGGGAGCCCGGCCGGCTGACGTTCATCGTCCGGATGGGCGCGGACAAGATCCGCGACAAGCTCCCGGAGCTGGTGGAGAAGGTGACCGCGTCCGGCGCGACCGTGGCGTGGGTGACGGACCCGATGCACGGCAACACCTTCGAGGCCGCCTCCGGGCACAAGACCCGCCGCTTCGACGACGTGCTCGACGAGGTGAAGGGCTTCTTCGAGGTCCACAAGGAGCTGGGCACCCACCCGGGCGGCATCCATGTGGAGCTCACGGGCGACGACGTCACCGAGTGCGTGGGCGGCGGCGACGAGATCTTCGTCGACGACCTGCACCAGCGTTACGAGACGGCGTGCGACCCGCGGCTGAACCGCAGCCAGTCGCTCGACCTGGCGTTCCTGGTTGCGGAGATGTACCGCGACCAGTGACCGGCTGATCGAAGTCGGGGGTGGGGCGTGTCTCACACGGGACGGCGCCCCACCCCCCTTTCGTGCCCGCGAAGGGCGCAGGTAAGGTTAGGTTTGCCTCACCGACGGAGGGTCGGTACGGCACGACCCAGATCTTCGTCGGGAGGTGACCCGCGTGTTCGTCTGCAGCTGCTTCGGCGTGACCGAGGAACAGGTGAAGAGCCACGCGGAAGCCGGTGCCTGCACGCCCCGGCAGATCGCCTCCGCCTGCAAGGCCGGCACGGACTGCGGCGGCTGCGTCCGGCGCATCCAGGCGCTGCTCGGCCGCGGCGCCTGTCCCCGGCGGCAGGTCATCGACCAGGGCGGGCAGCCGCTCGTGGCCGAGGTCGCGACGGAGGTCCCGGAAGCCGCCTAGGCGCGCCTCGCGGGTTCCCCGGCGCCGTCAGGGCGTCTTGAACCCGTGCGTCCCGGGGCCCGAGGGGTCCGGCTGGGTCTGCTCGATCACCGTCGACAGGTAGAGCGCCTCGCCCAGTTTGTCGATCAGCTCCAGCTGGGTGTCCAGGTAGTCGATGTGGTGCTCCTCGTCGGCCAGGATGGCCTCGAAGATGTTGGCCGAGGTGATGTCGTTCTTGTTGCGCATGACCTCGACGCCGCGGCGGAGCCGGTCGATCGCCTCGAGTTCGATCTCGCGGTCGGCCTGGAACATCTCGGTGACGGTCTGCCCTACGCGGACGTGGAACAGCCGCTGGTAGTTCGGCAGGCCGTCCAGCAGCAGGATCCGGTCGGTGAGCAGCTCCGCGTGACGCATCTCGTCGAAGGACTCGTCGCGGGTGTACTTGGCGAGCTTGTACCAGCCCTTGTGGTCCTGGAGCTTGGAGTGCAGGAAGTACTGGTTGATCGCCGTGAGCTCGGCGGTCAGCTGCTCGTTGAGGAACTCGATGACCTCGGGATCGCCCTGCATGGCACGGGCTCCTTCCGCGTGGGGGGAATGTGCGGGTCGGGGCGCATGATTGCATCGGCGCGGAAGATCTTCCAGTAAGTCTTGACTTAGTAAGTAATCCCACGCTTGGTCCGTTCTGGCCCTGAATGGCCGATTGTGCGGGGCCCGGTTCAGGAGCATGGCCACCGGTCTGTCAGGATGGAGACATGGGTCAGCCGGCGGAACGCGAATCGGAGGAGCGCGCGACACGAGGAGCGGCGGATCTCCAGCTCCCGCCGGGACAGCGGCTTCAGAAGGGCTGGCCGGTCACCCACTACGGGCCGGTCCCCAAGTTCCGCCCGGAGCGCTGGGAGTTCCGGGTCTTCGGCGCCACCGCCGACGGCGAGAAGCACGGCTGGACCCACGAGGAGTTCACGGCGCTGCCGTACACGACGGTCGAGGCCGATCTGCACTGCGTGACCAAGTTCAGCATGGTCGGCGCGGAGTGGGGCGGGATCCCGGCGCGCACAGTGGTGGAGATCGCCCCGCCCGCCCAGGACGTCACCCATGTGATGGTGTGGGCGGAGTACGGCTTCAGCTCCAACCTGCGGCTCGAGGACTTCACGTCCGAGCGCACACTGTTCGCCACCCACAAGGACGGTGAGCTGCTCACCGCCGAGCACGGCTTCCCGCTGCGCCTGATCGTGCCGCACCTGTACGCGTGGAAGGGCCCGAAATGGGTCCGCGGCGTGGAGTACATGACCGCCGACCGCCGGGGCTTCTGGGAGGAGCGCGGCTACCACAACGTCGGCGACCCCTGGAAGGAGCAGCGCTACTCCTACCAGGAGGAGCCCGGGGAGGGCCCCGAGCTGTAGGACGCGGGGCCGTCAGCCGTCGCGGAGCTTCTTCAGCCGTTCCACGTCCGCCGCGTGTCCCTCCTTGCCGCCGGGCGTCTCGATGATCAGGGGTACGCCCGCGGTCTCCGGGTGCGTCATCAGGTCCCGGAACGGGTCCTCGCCGATGTGTCCCGCGCCGATGTTGGCGTGCCGGTCCTTGTGGGCGCCGACGACGTCCTTGGAGTCGTTGGCGTGGATCAGCTTCAGCCGTCCCGTGCCGACGGTCGCGGCCAGCTCGTCCAGGGCGCGGTGCGCGCCGCCGGGTCCCGCCAGGTCGTGCCCGGCGGCGAAGACATGGCAGGTGTCCAGGCAGACGCCGAGCTTCGGATGGGCGTCCAGCTGCTCGACGTACGGGCCCAGGTCCTCGACCAGGGAGCACAGCGAGGCGCCCTGGCCGGCGGTCGGCTCCAGCAGCAGGTACGGGTCGTCGTCCCGGGTCAGCTCGTCCAGCAGCGGCAGCATGTGCTCCCGTACCTGCTTCAGCGCCACCGCGCGGTCACGGCCGCCGGTCGCGCTGCCGGTGTGCACCACCACGCCCAGCGCGCCGATCTCCCGGCCGCGGCGCAGCGAGTGCCGCAGGGACTCCACGGACCGCTCCACGGTCGCCTCGGTGTGTGAGCCGAAGTTGATCAGGTACGGGGCGTGCACGTACGCCGGGACGGAGGCCTCGGCGCAGGCCGCGCGGAAGGCCTCGTCCTGGAGGGGGTTGCCCACCGGGGTGGCCCAGCCGCGCGGGTTGGCGACGAAGACCTGCACGGTCTCCGCGCCCAGGTCACGGGCGTAGGACAGGCCGACGGAGTGCAGACCGCCGGCCACGGGGACGTGGCTGCCGATCGGGTTGCGGACGGGGCCGGACGGGTGACTCTTCACCCGTCAAGGGTGTCACGGACGCGTGTGTCCCCCGGACGGCCCCCCTCCGTCACCTGATCTTGAGGGTGATCGTGGAGCCCTTGGGCGCCGTCTCGCCGCCGTCCACCGACTGGTCCTTGACGGTGTCGCCGAACAGGCCCAGCAGCCCGCGGTCCTCCTTCACGCCGAACCCGGCGCCCTCCAGCTTCTCGCGGGCCTCGTCCACGCTGTCGCCGACGACGTCCGGCACCTCGACCATCTCCGGGCCCTTGGACAGGGTGAGGGTGACGGTGTCGCCCTCCGCGACCTCACCGCCGGCGCCCGGGGTCTGCCGGGCCACCTTGCCGGCGTCGTGCTCGGAGTGGACCCGCTCCTCGGCGATCTCCACCTTGAGCCCGGCCTCCTCCAGCTCGGCGCGCGCGTCCTCCGGGTCGTCGCCGGTGACGTCGGGCACGTCCACCGGGCTGCCCTTGCTCACGGTCAGCTTCACCGCCGTGCCCGCGCGGACCTTGGTGCCCTTGCCCGGCTCGGTGGAGATCACCGCGTCCCTGGGCACGGTGTCGCTGAACTCGCGGGTCACCATGCCCGGCTTCAGGCCCTCGTCCTCCAGCAGCGAGCGCGCCTTGTCCAGCCGGTAGCCGTCCAGGTCGGGCACGCGGACCGTCTGCGGGCCCTTGGACACGGTCAGGGACACCGAGGCGCTGCCGCGGACGCGGGCGCCGGCCGCCGGGTCGGTGCCGATCACCTTGCCCCGCTCGACGGTGTCGCTGTACTCCTCCTTGACCTCGCCGACCTCGAGCCCCGCCTCGGCGAGGCGGTCCCGGGCCTGCTGCTCCGTCTTCGACAGCACCGGCGGGACCTTGGTGAACTGGCCGGAGTTGATGTACCAGATGCCCGCGCCCAGGCCGAGCACCAGCAGTACCGCCACGACGATCGCGGCGGGGCCGCGGCGCACGGCCGTGCGCCGCCGGGGCGGCAGCGGGGGAGGGGACCGGAAGCGGCTGGTGCGGTGCACCTGGTCCGCGTCGTCGTCCTCGTTCACGGGGAGGGGACGCGGCACGGTGAGCGAGCGCGGGATGACGCTGGTGCGGTCGTCGGCGTTGTCGTGCTCCGCGGACAGCGCCTGCGGGGGCAGCGCGTCGAGCTGCTCGTCGGTGAGCCGGCCGCGCCCCTCGCGGGTCAGGGCGAACAGCGCCACCGCGTCGGCCGGGCGGGCCCCCGCGTCGCGCGCGGTCGCCGCCGCGACCAGCGAGTCCAGCGCGGGCGCCAGGCCGGGCACCACCGAGGAGGGCGGCGGCACGTCGTCGTGCAGGTGCTTGTAGAGGACGATCGCGGGGGAGTCACCGTCGTGCGGCTTCTCGCCGGTCAGCATCTCGTAGAGCAGGATGCCGCAGGCGTACACGTCGACGCGGGGGTCGGCGGTGCCGTGCTCTATCTGCTCCGGGGCCAGGTACGACACGGTGCCCAGCACCGTGCCCGTGCTGTTGGTGACCGTGTCCACCGAGCGGACCAGCCCGAAGTCGGCGACCTTGACCCGGCCGTCGTCCCCGATCAGCACGTTCTCCGGCTTCATGTCGCGGTGCACGAACCCCGCGCGGTGGGCGGCGCCCAGCGCGGCCAGCACCGGCTCCAGGATGTCCAGCGCGGCCCGCGCCTGCAGCGCCCCGCGCTCCCGCAGCACGTCCCGCAGGGTGCAGCCCGGGATGTACTCCATCGCCAGGTAGACGTACCCCCCGTCGGTGCCCTGGTCGAAGACCTGGACGACGTTGGGATGGGCCAGCCGGGCGACGGACTTGGCCTCGCGGATGAAGCGCTCCACGAAACTGGCGTCGGAGGCCAGCGAGGGGTGCATCACCTTGAGCGCGAGGATGCGGTCGAGGCGGGTGTCCAGGGCCCGGTAGACCGTGGCCATCCCGCCGACGGCGATCCGCGCCTCGACGCGGTAGCGGCCGTCGAGCGTCTGCCCGACCAGCGGGTCCTGAAGGGTCGTGTCCACGCAGCGAGTCTACGAGTCCGTGGTGACAGCCCCGGCCCGTTCAACCGCCGTTGGAGCGGAGCTGTGACCTGTGTTACCCGACCGCGTCCGAAGCACGGTGGGCACGCGGGCCGGAACGCTGCCGTCCGCCGTCAGAACGCGGGCCGTTCCGGGTCCAGCTCCGCCCGGCCCTCGACCGGCGAGGACGCCTGCGCGAAGTGGCGCCGGGGGATGCGCCCCGCCCGCCGCGCGAGCCGCCCCGCCTCCACCGCTGCGCGCATCGCGGTCGCCATCAGCACCGGCTCCTGGGCCCGGGTCACGGCGGACGCCAGCATCACGCCCGCGCAGCCCAGCTCCATCGCCAGGGCCGCGTCCGACGCCGTGCCGGCGCCCGCGTCCAGGATCACCGGCACGCCCGCGCGCTCCACGATCAGCTCGAAGTTGTGCGGGTTGCGGATGCCGAGGCCGGAGCCGATCGGCGAGCCCAGCGGCATCACGGCGGCGCAGCCCACATCCTCCAGCTTCCGCGCCAGCACCGGGTCGTCGTTGGTGTACGGCAGCACCGTGAACCCGTCGTCGACCAGGGTCTCCGCCGCGTCCAGCAGCTCCACCGGGTCCGGCAGCAGGGTGCGCTCGTCCGCCACGACCTCCAGTTTCACCAGGTCCGTGCCCAGTGCCTCCCGGGCCAGCCGCGCGGTGAGCACGGCCTCCCCGGCGGTGAAGCAGCCGGCGGTGTTCGGCAGCACCTCCACGCCCAGCTTCCGCAGCACCGACAGCACCGACCCCTGCACCGAGGGGTCCACCCGCCGCATCGCGACGGTCGTCAGCTCCGTGCCGGACGCCACCAGGGCCCGTTCCAGCACGTCGAGGCTCGGCGCCCCGCCGGTGCCCATGATCAGCCGGGACGTGAAGGTCCGGTCGCCGAGGACGAGGGGATCGTCGGCCATGGTCAGCCTCCTTGGACGGCGGTGAGGACCTCCACCCGGTCCCCTTCGGACAGGGGGGTGGCGGGCCACTGCGCGCGTGGGACGACGGTTTCGTTGAGGGCGGCGGCCACCCCGGAGGGCGCCGCGGTGAGCGACCTGACGACGAGGTCGAGGGCCGTGCCGGGCGGGAACTCCCGGGGCTCGCCGTTGACGGTGACGGTGACCGTGGTGACCGGGGCGTTCATACGGACTGCTCCGCGAGGACGGGGGCGCCGAAGCGCCGGGGGGTGAACGGGAGGGCCTCGTCGGGCAGCTCGCCGGTGGTCAGCACCCGCGCCATGACGTCGCCGGTGACCGGCGTCAGCAGCACGCCGTTGCGGTGGTGCCCGGTGGCGAGGAGCAGCCCGTCGAGGCCGGTCGGGCCGAGCAGCGGCGCGTTGTCGGGGGAGCCGGGGCGCAGTCCCGCGAGCGTCTCGGTGAGCGGCAGCTCGGTGAGTCCCGGCACCAGCTCGTGGGCGTCGCGCAGCAGCTCGTAGACGCCGCCCGCGGTGACCGTGGTGTCCCAGCCCATCTCCTCGCTGGTCGCGCCGATCACCAGCTCGCCGCTCTCACGCGGCACCAGGTAGACGTGGCTGCCGCGCACCACCGCGCGCACCGTGCGGCTCAGGAACGGCCCGGGACGGTCCGGCATGGTCAGTCGCAGCACCTGCCCCTTCACCGGACGCACCGGAGGCAGCACCTCCGCGGGCACGCCCGCCAGCCGCCCGCTCCAGCTGCCGCCGGCCAGCACCACCTGGCCCGCGCCCAGCTCGTCGCCGTCCGCCGTGACCACGCCGGCGGCGCGGTCACGGCGGACGGTGAGCCGCTCGGCCCAGGCGCGGTGCAGCGTGACACCGGCCCGCTCGCAGGCGGTCAGCAGCGCGGACGCCAGCCGGCGCGGGTCGATCTGGTGGTCGCCGTCCACCCGCAGCCCGCCGCGCACCCCCGGCGCGAGCATCGGCTCCAGGCGCCGGCACTCCCGCCCGGTCAGCCACTGCGAGTCGAGCCCGGAGCGCTCGTGCAGGGCGTGCAGCTCGCGCAGATGGGCGCGGTCGTCGGCGTCGAGCGCCACGGCGAGGGTGCCGCAGCGGCGGTAGCCGAGGTCCTGGCCGGTGCGGTCGGACAGCTCGGCCGCGAAGTCGGGATAGCGGCGGGCGGAGGCCAGGTTGAGGCCGAGGAGCGTCTGCTCGCCGTGGTGCAGTTCGGTGACGGCGGCCAGCATCCCGGCCGCCACCCGGGCGGCGCCGCCGCCCGGCTGCGGGTCCACGACCGTCGTGGCGAGACCGGCCTGCGCGGCCCGCCAGGCCGTCACCAGACCGATGATCCCGCCCCCGACGACGAGGACGTCTGAGGTACGCGTGCGCGACATGGGCGTCCAGCCCCTCCCTTCGCCGGCATGACCCGGATCAGGTTCGTACGGTCGGAGGCCGCCAGCCTCCCTCTCAGCCCGGTGCGTCCGGGCTCCCGCGAGTGCGTGTACGCGGGCCACCCTAGCCCGCGCCGCGCCGCACCCGTAAGGGACCCCGCGCGGCAGCGGTCCGGCGCGGCGGGCACGGGTGTCTATGGTGAGCGGGTGAGCGAGCAGACGCAGGAACCGGGACGGGCCGCGCCGCGCCGGGTCGTGGTGGCGGGCGCGGGCATGGCGGGCGTGCAGACCGCCGCGGCGCTGCGGGAGCGGGGCTTCACCGGCGCGGTGACACTGATCGGCGCGGAGCCCCACCAGCCGTACGACCGGCCGCCGTTGTCGAAGGCGGTGCTGCTGGGCACCGCCGAGAGCTCGGCCTTCGACGTGGACTTCGAGGAGCTCGGGATCGAGCTGCGGCTCGGCTGCGAGGTGACGGGACTGCGCGCCGGCGACCACGAGCTGGACACCGAGGCCGGGCCCGTCCCGTACGACGTGCTGGTGATCGCCACCGGCGCGGAACCGCTGCGGCTGCCCGGCGCCGAGGGCGTGCCCGGCGTGCATCTGCTGCGCACCCTGGACGACGCCGTACGCCTGCGGCCGGTGCTCGCCGAGCGGCACGACATCGTGGTGGTGGGCGCGGGCTGGATCGGCGCGGAGTTCGCCACGGCCGCCCGGGAGGCGGGCTGCGCGGTCACCGTCGTCGAGGCCGAGGAACGGCCGCTGGCGGACGTGCTGCCCGCGGAGGTGACCGCGCCGATGACCGCCTGGTACGCGGAGGCCGGCGTCACGCTGCGCACCCACGCGCGCGTGGAGCGCGTCGAGCCCGGCGCCGTGCTCCTCGACGACGGCACCCGGCTGCCCGCCGGCGCGGTCGTCGTCGGCATCGGCGCCCGCCCCGCCACCGCCTGGCTGGCCGGGTCCGGGATCGCCCTCGGCCCGCACGGCGAGGTCCTCGCCGACGAGTATCTGGCGGCCTCCCTGCCCGACGTGTACGCCGTCGGCGACTGCGCGTCTTTCCCCTCCGCCCGCTACGGCGAGCGCCTCCTCGTCCACCACTGGGACAACGCCCTCCAGGGGCCCCGCACGGTCGCCGCGAACATCGTCGGCGGGCCCGAGGAGCGTGAGGTGTACGACCCGGTGCCGTACTTCTGGTCCGAGCAGTTCGGGCGGTTCGTGCAGTACGCCGGGCACCACGCGCACGCCGACCGCACGGTGTGGCGCGGGGACCCGGCCGGCCCGGCGTGGAGCGTGTGCTGGCTGCGCGAGGACCGGCTGGTCGCGCTGCTCGCGGTGGGGCGGCCCCGGGACCTGGCGCAGGGGCGGCGGCTGATCGAGTCGGGCGCGGCGCTGGACTCGGAGCGGGTCGCGGACCCGGCGCGGCCGCTGAAGTCGGCGACGCTCTGACCGACGCGCCCGCGCGCCGGGACGGGGCTGGCTTCCGACTGTCGGTGGCAGGTGGCAGGCTTGTCCCGTGACCGAGATTGACGCAAAGATCGATGCTCTCGTCCCCGCCTGGCTCACCCTCCCCGACATCGCCGAGAAGTTCGGCGTCGAGGTGACGCGCGTCCGGCAGCTGGTCAAGGAGGGCCAGCTCATCGCCGTACGCCGGGGTGAGAACCGCGCGCTGCACGTCCCCGCCGCCTTCATCGACGGGGACAAGATCGTCAAGGGCCTGACCGGGACCCTGACGCTCCTGCGGGACGACGGCTTCACGGTCGAAGAGATGCTGGAGTGGCTTTTCACCCCCGACCCCAGCCTGCCGGGCACCCCCGCGCAGGCCCTCGCGGAGAACCGCGGCACGGAGGTGAAGCGCAGGGCCCAGGCCCTGGCCGTCTGACGCACGTTCCCCGTGACGCCCCGAGGGGCGCGGGGAACTGCGCGCCCGACCCCCACGTACCCGCAGGGGCAGAATCGCGCGACGCCGGGCCCGTACGGTCCGACCGACGTTCCGGTGACCCCCTGAGGGGCGCGGGGAACTGCGCGCTCAGCCCCCACGCACCCGCAGGGAACGAACGCCCCAAGGGGCGCGGGGGAACTGCGCGCTCAGCCCCACGCACCCCTAGGGACCCCCGACCGGGAGCGGCGCGAGCCGCCGCTCCCGGATCCCACGTGCCGCCAGGCACGACATAGGGTTCCGCCGACGAGCCCGCCCGCAGCGCGACCCAACCCCGGGGGGAACCCATGACCCACGCTCCACGCACCCACCTCACCGACGCCCGCGTCTACCTCTGCACCGACGCCCGCAAGCGCCAAGGCGACCTCCCCGACTTCCTGGACGCCGTCCTCGCCCACGGCGTGGACATCGTCCAGCTCCGCGACAAGGGCATGGAGGCCGCCGAAGAGCTCGAGCACCTCGAGGTCTTCGCCGACGCCTGCGCCCGTCACGGCAGACTGCTCGCGGTCAACGACCGCGCCGATGTCGCCCACGCGGCCCGCGCCGACGTCCTCCACCTCGGCCAGGGCGACCTCCCCGTGCCCGCCGCCCGGGCGATCCTCGGCGACGGCATACTCATCGGCCGTTCCACCCACGCCGAGGACGAGGCCGCCGCGGCCGCCGTCCAGCCCGGCGTGGACTACTTCTGCACCGGCCCCTGCTGGCCCACCCCCACCAAGCCCGGCCGTCCCGCCCCCGGCCTGGACCTCGTCCGGTACACCGCCAAGCTCTCCACCGACCGCCCCTGGTTCGCGATCGGCGGCATCGACCTGGCCAACCTCGACCAGGTGCTGGACGCCGGCGCCCGCAGAGTGGTCGTGGTCCGCGCCCTCACCGAGGCGGACGACCCGGGCGCCGCGGCCGCCGAGCTGGCCAGGCGCGTACGCGAGGCCGCGGACGCGGGCTGACCAGCACCGCCCCGAAAACCGCCGACGCGTCTCAACTCTGTCCACACTGTGGACAGCAAGTCGGCAAATCAGACAAATATCCCGCTTCTGGTTGGGACCCCGCCCACCCGTGGCTACGCTGCCCGTATGGCCCTCGGAACCGCATCCACCAGAACGGACCGCGCACGCACCGTGCGCGACATGCTTGCGACGGGGAAGCGGACGTACTCGTTCGAGTTCTGGGCCCCCAAGACGGAGAAGGGCGAGCGCAACCTCTGGAACGCGCTCCGCAGGATCGAGGCCGTCGCCCCCAGCTTCGTCTCCGTGACCTACGGCGCGGGCGGCTCCACCCGGGCCGGCACGGTGAAGGCGACCGAGCAGATCGCCGCCGACACCACCCTCACCCCGGTCGCGCACCTTACGGCGGTGGAGCACTCCGTCGCCGAACTGCGCAACATCATCGGCCAGTACGCCGACGCCGGGATCCGCAACATGCTCGCCGTGCGCGGCGACCCGCCCGGCGACCCGATGGGCGACTGGGTCCCGCACCCCCAGGGCCTCACCTACGCGGCCGAACTGGTGCGGCTCATCAAGGAGTCGGGCGACTTCTGCGTGGGCGTCGCCGCCTTCCCCGAGATGCACCCGAGGTCCGCGGACTGGGACACCGACGTGGCCCACTTCGTGGACAAGTGCCGGGCCGGCGCGGACTACGCGATCACCCAGATGTTCTTCCAGCCGGAGTCGTACCTGCGGCTGCGTGACCGAGTCGACGCGGCGGGCTGCGAGACGCCCGTGATTCCCGAGGTCATGCCCGTGACCAGCGTGAAGATGCTGGAACGGTTGCCAAAGCTCAGTAATGCGGTGTTCCCCGACGCCCTGAAAGAGCGGATCCTCGCAGCGAAGGACGATCCGGCGGCGGTACGCTCCATCGGTATCGACTTCGCCACGGAGTTCTGCGCGCGGCTGCTGGCCGAGGGAGTGCCCGGTCTGCACTTCATCACGCTCAACAACTCCACGGCGACGCTGGAAATCTACGAGAACCTGGGCCTGCACCACCCGCCGCAGGCCTAGACCGGTCGCACGCGCATACGACACACTGCGTAGCGACCACTGGGAGAGGGGCGTACATGGGCTGGACGGTCCTCTACATCGCGTTCGGCATCGTCGCGCTGTGGTTGCTGGGTGAGGTGCTGCTGCAGTACAAGGCGCGCCTGCGCTGGCGGCTGCTCGCCTTCGTCGGGTTCCTCGGCGTCGTGTTCGGCGTGCTGATCCCGTCCGTGGTGGTGATCGGGCTGGGCGCCGCCGCCTTCGCCGTCGGGCAGACCTACGTCACGCTGTCGTTCCGCCGCGGCTTCCAGGCCGGCTGGGCGGTCAACGCGCCGATGCTGTCCGCCGTGAAGGGGCGCCGCGACGAGCCGACGCTGGAGGTCACCGACCTCGAGGCGTCCGGCGACCGCGCCGACGCGTTCGACACCGGCCCGGTGACGCCCGGTTACGGCGCCGACGACGACTACGACCGCGACGACGTCTTCACCCCCGCCGCCGACCGTCAGACGCCCGCGGAGTCCTCCGCCGTCTACGAACCGCAGCCGCTGCCCGACGACACCGGCTCCTACGGCGTCTACGGCGACCAGGGCTACGCGGGCCAGGACCAGTACGCGGGCCAGGACCAGTACGCCGGCCAGGACCAGTACGCCGCGACCGCGCAGACCGCCGACCCCAATTACGCCTACGACTACTCCGGTTACGGGCAGCAGCAGGGCTACGACACGGGCCAGCAGTACGCCGCGTACTCCGACCCGTACATCGGCAACGCCACCTACGGCGGCGGCGCCTATGACACGGGCTACACGGACCAGCAGTACGCCCAGCAGGGCTACGCTGCCCAGGACCCGTACGCGACGGGCGGCTACGGCGGCGAGACCCCGGCCGGCGGCCTGTGGGTGCCGCAGCAGCGCGGCGCCGACGACCCGTACGGCGGCGAGCTCCCGCCGGAGCAGCAGTACCCGTACCAGGACGGCGGCCAGCAACAGGGCACGCAGGGCAACGGGTACGACGAGCAGTACCGCTACTGAGCGGGCGGGCGGCCGAGGGGACCCCTCAACCGCCCGCGCCCCGGCCCGCGTTCACTGCGAGCCGCGGAAGTTGGGCCCCTCCACGATCAGTCCGGCGACCAGCGCCCCCGACATCCCGGCGTGCGGCAGCCCGCCGCCGGGGTGCGACCAGCCGCCGACGGTGAACAGCCCCGGCAGACGCGTGGTGTTGGACGCGTGCAGGAACCGGCCGTCGGCCGCCGCGAGCGCCGGCGCCGGCACCGCGCCGCCCTCCGCGCCCGTCTCCCGCTCGACGTCCTGAGGTGTGCGCACCTCGTGCCACAGCAGCCGGTCCCGCAGATCCGGCACGGCCCGCTCGGCGGCCGTCACCATCCGCTCCGCGAACTCCTCGGCGCCGTCCGCCCCCGCGGGCGTCATCGCCGTCACGGTCACCGCCTCGTGCCCGGCGTCCGGGACCAGCGCCGGGTCGTCAGGACGCAGCACCGTCACCGTCGGCTCGCCCGGCAGTCGGCCGCCGGCGAGCGCGTCCAGCTCCGCGTCACGGTCCCGGGTGTGCACCACCGTGCGGTGCGGGGCGCCCTCCGGGCGGGCGCCGCGCAGCGCCAGCAGGACCGTCGTCCGGCTCGCCCCCTCCCGCCGGGCCGGCACCTCGCCCTCCCCGCGAAGCCGCGTGCCGCACATCCGCTCCAGCACCCCGGGGCCGACCCCCGCGACCACCAGGTCCGCCTCCACCGCCGTGCCGTCGGCGAGTTCGACGCCCGCCGCCCGGCCGTCCTTCTCGCGTACCGCGGTGACCTCCGCGCCGAAGTGGAACTCCACCCGGCGGGCCAGGCACCGCTCGTACATCGCCCGCGCCAGCTCCCGCAGCCCGCCGCGCACGTACCAGGTGCCGAAGGCGTGCTCCATGTACGGCAGCACCGCCGCGCTCGCCGGCGTCGTCCGCGGGTCCAGGCCGAACGCCAGAGCGTGGCTCTCCAACAGGGCCCGCAGCCGCGGGTCGCGCAGCTCCCACTCGCCGACCTCCGCGAGCGTGGCCGCCGTGCGCAGGCGCAGCAGCCGCCGGTGCGGGACCGCCGGATAGGGCTCGCGCCCGGCCAGCACCTCCCAGTTGGGCCACAGCGGCTCCTCGAGGAGCGGGCGGCGCGCCCGGTCCCAGGCCTCGCGGGCCCGCACCAGGAAGTCGCCCCAGCGCCGAGCCGCGTCCGCGCCCAGCGCCTCCTCCACCGCCGCGACCACGCCCGCGCGGGAGGCGTTCGGCAGGGACACCCGGGTGCCGTCCGCGAAGACGTGGTGCGACGACGGGTCGGCCTGCACCAGCTCGACGCACTCCTCCAGCGGCTCCCGGCCCGTCTTCACGAACAGGTCCCGGTACACGGCCGGCAGCGGCAGCAGCCCGGGGCCCGTGTCGAAGACGAACCCGTCCCGCTCCCGGCGGCGCAGCGCACCGCCGTACGTCTCCGTCCGCTCGTACACCGCCACCCGGTGGCCCGCGACGGCCAGCCGGGCGGCGGCCGCCAGCGCGCCCACGCCGGCGCCGATCACCGCAATCCGTGCCATGCCAGGGACTTTATCCGCCGCCGGTCAGGGCCCGTCCCCGAGTATCCGCGCCCCCGCAGCGTGACCGTGCGGGCGCGCGCCGTGGTGGGCCCGGGAGCCCAGGAGTGAGTACCCGTACCTAGCCGGTGAGATGAGTACGGCGGCGGATGGGCCCGGACCAGCGGGAACGGAAGAGTGGAGACCACGGAGAGGGGGCCCGGGCCCACGGCACCGGCGACACGGGGCGCCGGAACGGGGACCGGCCCGCGATCCGCTCCTTCCGCCGGCGTCGTCGGCGGGAGCGAGGCACGGGGGAACCCGGGGGAACGACCGCAACGGGGGTTCCACGGGGGGACGTACGGGGGATCACGGGGGAGCAACGGGGGAACAGGGAGGCGCCGGCCCGGCCGGTGGCCGCGGGGGACGCGGCCACCGACGGACCGGCGCCTTCGCGTGTCCGGCGCCCGTGCGGGTCAGCCGCGGCCGCTGACCCGGCCCTGCAGCAGCCGCGACAGCGCCGCGTGCACGTCGTCCAGGGACCGCTCCGGCTGGAACGACTTCCAGTCCAGCGCCGCCACCAGCACCATGCCGACCAGCGCCGCCGCCGTCAGCGGCACGTCGATCTCCTCGCTGAACTCCCCGGCCGCCACGCCCTCGCGCAGCACCCCCTCGACCACCGCCACGGCCTGCTGCCGCACCACCATCAGCGTGGACTGCCAGGCCCGGTTGGTACGCCACAGCTCCGCCACGTACAGCTGTGTGAAGGCCGGGTAGCGGTCGATGAAGACCAGCCCCGCCCGGATCATGGCGTCCAGGGCGTCGACCTTGCTCCCGCCCTCCCGTTCCGTCCGCTCGGCCGCCTCCCGCAGCGAGTCGGTCAGCAGACCGACCCCGTGCCGCAGCAGCTCCTCGAAGAGGACCGACTTGCTCGCGAAGTTGTAGTAGACGGTGCCCTTCGCGACGCCCGCCCGCTCGGCGATCTCGTCCACGGTGGTGGCGGAGAACCCCTGCTCGGCGATGAGCGTGACGGCCGCCTCGTAGAGCTTCTGCCGGGTGGCCTCGCGGCGGGCGCTGCCGCCCGGCGTGGTGCTGCTGCGTTCCATGGCCCTGATTCTCACAGGAGCTCCGGCCGGCCGGTTCACAGGCTCAGCTCCGGGTGCAGCCGGTCGAGCGTCCACACCTGCCGGCGGCGGGCCGACAGCGCGGTCAGCGCGAGCGCGCCGGCCGTGAAGGCCGCCAGCACCGCGCAGGCCGTCCACACGGGACCGAGCCCGCCGCCCGAGATCAGCCGCCGCAGCGCCTCCACGACATGGGTCATCGGCAGGAAGGGGTGCAGCGCGTTGAAGAAGTCCGGACTGGTCTGCACGGGGTACGTGCCGCCCGCCGAGGTGAGCTGGAGCATCAGCAGCGCCAGCACCAGGATCCGGCCGGCCGCTCCGAAGCGGGCGTTGAGCCACTGCACGAGCGCCGCGAAGCACGCCGTCACCAGGAACAGGAAGCCCACCGTCCCGGCCGCCCGCGCCATCTGCAGCCCCAGCCCCCAGTGCAGCACCGACATCAGCGCCACCGTCTGCAGCACCCCGATCGCCACCACCGGCAGCCAGCCCGCAAGCGCGATCCGCCACGCGGAGGCCCCTGCCGCGAGCGCCCTCCGGTTCATCGGCGCGATCAGCATGTACGCCACCATCGCGCCCACCCACAGCGACAGCGGAATGAAGTACGGGGCGAAACCGGTGCCGTAGTTGGGCGCCTTGTGCAGGTCCTGGGAGATCAGACGGACCGGGTCGGCCATCACCTCGGTGCGCTCGTCGCGCTCGGCCTTGTCGTAGTCGGGGATCTGCTCGGCGCCCTCGTGCAGACCGCCGGCCAGCTGCTCGGAGCCGTCGACCAGCTTGAAGAGGCCGCCGCTCAGGTCGTCCGCGCCCGTCTTCAGCCTGCTGACGCCCTTGTCCAGGTCCCGGGCGCCCGTCTCGGCGGTGGCGAGACCCTTGTTGAGCTTCTTCGCGCCCGCCGCGACCTTCCCGGCGCCGCTGTTCAGCTTGTTGATCTTGCTGACGGCGTCCTCGAGGTCCTCGGAGAGGTGCGGGGCCCGGTCGGCGAGGGCACGCGCCTGCTTCTCCAGGGTGGCGAGGTGCCCGTCGAGCTTCTTCAGCTCCGCGCGGTGCCCGGTGACCAGACCGCTGACGTCGTCCGCGACGGACGAGGCGGTCGCCGCCGCCTCCTTGGCCTTCTTCAGCTCCGGGCAGGCCGGGTCGGGCAGGACGGCGTCCTCGCAGCGCTCGCGGTACAGCGTGTCCAGGGTGCCGGACGCCTCACGGGCGTCCTTCGCGGCGGCGGGCGCCTTCTCCGCCAGCGCGTCCAGGTCGTCCCGCAGCCGCCCCGCCGTGTCCGCGACGAAGCGCGCCGTCTCCCCGATGGCCTTCTCGTTCCTCTTCAGGAACGGGCCCGCCTCCGCGTTGAGCGCGTTCACCTTGTCGGCGAGCTTCTGCGTGCCGTCCGCGACCTTCCCGGAGCCGTCCTCCAGGGAGCCCGCGCCCTTGTGCAGGTCCTTCAGGCCCTTGGACAGCTTGCCGCTGCCCGCGCGGGCGTCCTTCAGACCGGCGGCGAGGTCCTTGGAGCCCTTCTCCGCCTTGCCGATGCCCCCGTTCAGCTTGTCGGCGCCCTGCGCCGCCTTCACCGTCTCGCCGTGCAGGCCGGAGAAGGAGACGAAGATCTGGTCCAGGAAGGACCGGGAGGTCTTGGTGGACGCGGCCCGCCGCACCTCGCCGAAGACCGTCCGGGAGATCTGCCCGACGATGTAGTTGTTCGCGTCGTTGGTGCGCACCTGGAGGGCGCCCGTCTCGGGGGAGTCGCCCGCACTGGAGGCGACACGGCGGCTGAAGTCCGCCGGCACGGTGAGCGACAGGTAGTACGTGCCGTCCTCGACCCCGCGCTGCGCCTCCTCCTCGCTCACCTCCCGCCAGTCGAAGGCGGAGCTGTCGTGCAGGCCCTCGGCGATGTCGTCGCCGGCCGTGATCCGCTTGCCGTTCGCGGTCGCGCCCCGGTCCTCGTTGACGAGGGCCACGGGGATCCGGTCGAGCCGGCCGTACGGGTCCCAGAACGACCAGAGATACAGGGCGCCGTACAGCAGGGGCAGCACCAGCAGGGCGACGAGCGCGGCGCGGGGGAGGGTGCCGCGGCCGAAACGCCGCAGCTCAAGAGCGGCCAGTCGCGGCGATCGCATCGGCGGGGGTCTCCTTCTCGGGGTGGGAGTGGGCGAGACGGCCGGCGGGCTCGGCGGTGGGCCGGGGCTCGTCGGCCCGGTCGGCCGGGTCGCGGGCTTCGGCGGTGGGCCCGGGTGGGCCGTCGGACCCGCCGTCCGCGGGCTCGGCTGCGGGCCTGCCCCTCACCGCCGCCGCCCTCGCCGACGGGCTGTGCGCCGTCCGAGGGGCCGGCCTCGTCCGCGGGTCCTTCGGCGTCGGTGGGATCGGCCTGTGCTGTTCCGTCGGGCTTCCCGCAGGCAGGGGCGGCGGGTCCGCCCGTCCCCGCGCCGTCGCCGGGCCGGGCCGCGTCCGTGCGGACGACCACCGCGTCGGACGGCGGCTCGCTGCACACGGCCAGCACCGTGACCCCCGTGCCGGCGACGGACCGCAGCAGCTCCCACACCTCGTCCCGCTCGGCGGCCGACAGCTTCAGGTCGGTGTCGTCGATCCCCAGCAGCCGGGGACGCCCGAGCAGGGCCAGCGCCAGCGACAGCCGCAGCGCCTCCACCCGCTCCAGGTCCCGCACCGCGGTCCGCTCGCCCTTGGGCAGGGCGGCCAGGTCGAGCCCGGCGGCGGCCAGCGCCTCGTCGATGTGCCGGCGCCGCTCCCGCCGCCGCTCGGCGCGCGGACGCAGCAGCTGCCGGGGCCGGGGCAGCGCGTCCCCGAACCGCCGCCGCAGCAGCTCCTGTTCACGCAGATGCTCGGCCACGGTGAGCGCCGGTTCGAGGTCGGTCACCCCGGCGACGTGCGCCAGGCCGCTGCGGCGGCGTACGGCGGCCATGCGCCGGGGCAGTTCGAGACCGCCGACGACGGCCCGACCCTCCGTCGGCTTCATCCGGCCGGTGAGCGCGAGCAGCAGACAGGTGCGGCCGCTGCCGGACGGCCCGGTCAGCGCGATCAGCGCGCCGGGCCCCGCGTCGACCGACACGTCGCGGAAGGCCCACCCCCGCGGCCCCTTCAGGCCGAGGCCGTCGGCCACGACGTCGAGTCCGCTCGGATCGTCCACGAATCCCCCTGGAGCGTGCGGGAACAGTTTTTTGAACTGACTGGTCAGTGCAAAAGTTAGCTCGAACGGGAGAACGAAGCAACGTCGCAGGTCAGAACGGATTGTCAGTGCCATACCGCACGATGTGCGCATACGGCACTCGCCTCATGGCGTGCCGTCACGAAGACGACAGGAGGTTCGTCATGGCCCACTCGTCCGCAGCCGCCGCCCGCCGGCGCCGCGCAGCCGGCCCTGCCCCCTCACTGAACAACGGCCCGGCGAGCGACATCCACCCGGTGCTGCGCCGCGCCGCGGCCCCGCCCGCCGCCCTCGACCTGCTCGCCCAGGCCCGTGCCGGACTCGACGAGGCCGCCGTCCTCGACACCCCCAACGAGCGCTACGCGACGGCCCACCTGGCCGCCCTGCGCACCGCCGCCGCCGTCCTCGCCGCCCGGGGCAGGCCCGAGACCTCGCCCAGGGCCCGGGCGAAGATACGAAGCGCGTGGGAGGTGCTCCCGGAAATCGCGCCCGAACTCACCGAGTGGAGCGCCCTGTTCGCCTCCGGTGCCCGGCGCCGTGCCCGCGCCGAGGCGGGCATCCAGGGCGCGGCGACCGTGCGGGACGCCGACGACCTGATCCGGGACGTGGCGATGTTCCTCCGCCTGGTCGAGCGGATGCTGGTGCTCCAGCCGGTGCTGCCCCCTCCCCGCCCCGACCAGGACGGAGGTCCTGACACGGCCCCGCGCGGCGACCTGCCCGACGCGGGCTGAGACGCCGGGCCACCGGGTGACGGCGGGCCGCCGATCAGGCCATAGGGTGGACAGCGCCTGAAACCGATCGCCCCGCCCCACCCCAGGCGGTGCCCCGCCGAGGAGTCACCACCGTGTCGGACCCGATGCGCCCCCGCGCCGCTCTCCGTACCGCCGTTGTCTGGGACGTCCTCCAGGACGCCCTGGAACGCAGGGTCAAGGCCACCGGACGGCAGGCCCTGGACGTCCTCGACACCGGCGGCGGCAGCGGCAACTTCGCCGTGCCCCTGGCCCGGCTCGGGCACCGGGTGACCGTCGTCGACCCCAGCCCCAACGCCCTGTTCGCCCTCGAGCGCCGCGCCGCCGAGGAAGGCGTCGCCGAGCGGGTGCGGGGCGTGCAGGGCGACGCCAGCGGCCTCTTCGACGTCGCCGAGCGCGGCGGCTACGACGTCGTGCTGTGCCACGGCGTCCTGGAGTACGTCGACGATCCGGCCGAGGGCGTGCGCAACACGGTGGCCGCCCTGCGCCCCGGCGGCGTCCTCAGCCTGCTCGCCGCCGGCCTGGGCGGGGCGGTCCTCTCCCGCGCCCTCGCCGGCCACTTCACGGAGGCCCGTCAGGCCCTCGGCGACCCGAACGGCCGATGGGGCGAGGGCGACCCCGTGCCGCGCCGCTTCACCGCCGAGCAGCTCACGGAGCTGGTGCGGGGCGCCGGCCTTGAGGTCGGCGCGGTGCACGGCGTCCGCATCTTCTCCGACCTCGTCCCCGGCGTCCTGGTCGACACCGAGCCCGGGGCGCAGGAGGCGCTGCTGAAGCTGGAGGCCGCCGCGGCCGAGCTCGCCGCGTTCCACTCCGTGGCCACGCAGCTTCACGTGCTCGCCGAGGCGGGCGAGGCCGACGAGGCGTGAGCGGCCGTCCGTGACACGTCGCTGATCAGGGGCGCGTCCGGCGGCCCCGGGGCGCATGGACTGTGCCACAGGCCCCCCGAATGGCGGCTCGGAGCCGTATGATCGAGGGAGACCGCCCGGCATGACGGGTCGGCCGCCGGGGAATGACAGCCTCAGCGGACCGGTGCGTGATGGCGGACACCGGTCGGCAATTGGCGCAGAGGGGCGGGTTTCACGGGGGCGATTCCCTGCCTATCCTGAAGGGACCCCCCGGGTCGCCCCGGCGACTGCACGATGAGGAGGACTCCGTGCCGCTCTCGGAGCACGAGCAGCGCATGCTCGAGCAAATGGAGCGAGCGCTGTACGCCGAAGATCCCAAGTTCGCGACGGCGCTCGAGGGAAGCGGGCTGCGTACGTACACCCGGCGACGGGTCTACCAGGCGGTCGCGGGCTTCCTCGTAGGTATTGCGCTCCTCATGGCCGGTATGGTCGCCCAGCAGGTGTGGCTCAGCGTCGTGGGCTTCCTCGTGATGCTGGGGTGCGCGGTACTGGCGGTGACCGGGTGGCGCAAGGCGCCGAAGCCGGGTGAGCAGGCCGCTGGGGCCGCGGGGGCGGCTCCGCGGGCGGGCCGGCAGGGGAGAGCTCGGCGCTCGATGATGGACCGCATCGAGGAGCGGTGGCAGCGGAGGCGTGACGAGCAGGGCGGTCACTGAGGCCCACGAAGATTTCGGTTCAGGGGTGTTCACCGGTACGGGTGGGCACCCCTGAGTCGTCCCTGCGGGTTCCTGCGGGTGCGTGGCGAGTACTTCGCGCAGTTCCCCGCGCCCCTGGGGTGGGTTCGTACCCGTGAGTTGGCCCTGCGGGTGCGTTGTGGTTGTTCGCGCAGTTCCCCGCGGCCCTGGGGTGGGTGCCTCGCGTTCCCTGTTTGCACCTGCGGGTGCGTTGTGGTTTCTCGCGCAGTTCCCCGCGGCCCTTCAGGGGCGCGGGGAACTGCGCGAGCGGCCGGTGGCCGTCTGCTCGCCGCCGTCCGACCTCAGCCGCGCTGGCGCGTAGGCAGGTGCCAGTCCGGGCGGAGGGCGATCACGCGGTCCCGGAGGGACGCCCAGCGGTCGGACGCCGTCCACACCACCCGCACGGCCGACCGAGGCACAAGCAGCGCCCGCAGACGCCTCGCCCGGGACGCCGAGTCCCGCAACCCCCCGGCGGCCAGCCGCACGTCCTCCGCCAGCCCCACGACCGGCCGAGGCCGAGGCGCGTACAGCACCTGCTCCACCGCCCCCGCCAGCCTCCGCGCCGACGCCGCGGCCTCCCCCTCCAGCTCGCCCGTCCGCACGATGCGGTCGGCCGCCCCCCGCGGGGTCAGCGACTCGTCGGGGAGGATCCCGTGGTCCCAGGCGGTGTCCGTCAGCTCCTCCCAGGCGGCCAGCACCCGCGGAGCGACGTCCTCCTCCGCGCGGCCGCGACCGCGGCCGTCCAGCCGGACCGCCCGCATCCGCGTCCGCCACAGCATCGGCGACAGCGGCAGAGCCAGCACCAGCAGCCCGGCCAGCGCCCACAGCAGCACCACGTGCCACTTCGGGCCGTCGCCGCCCGCCGCCAGGGCCGCCTCGGGCGACTCGCTCTCGCAGGAGCCCGGGTCGCTGCCGTCCGCCCGGCAGTCGGTGCTCTGCGACGGCTGCGCCGACGGGTCGGCCGGCGCGGCCTGCGACGGCCGGGCCGGATCCGCAGGACCGTTGTCCTGGACGTCCGGCACGGTGTAGTCCGGCGTCGAGCCCCGCGTCGGTGTCGGCTCGAACCGCGTCCAGCCCACACCCTCGAAGTACAGCTCGGGCCAGGCGTGCGCATCCCGCATCGCGACCGACACCGTACCGTCGGCCTGCGGGGTCCCGGGCGCGAAGCCCACCGCGATCCGCGCCGGAATGCCCAGCGACCGCGCCATGGACGCCATCGCGAACGAGTAGTGGACGCAGAAGCCCCGCTTTTCCTTCAGGAAGCGGGCGATCGCCTGCGCGCCGCTGCCGACCTCGACCTGGGTGTCGTACTGGAAGTTCCCGCCCAGCGTGAAGTAGTCCTGCAGCATCACCGCGCGGTCGTAGTCGCTCTTCGCGCCGTCCGTCACGTCACGGGCGGTCTCGGCCACCACGGAGGGCAGCGAGTCGGGCAGTTCGGTGTACTCACGCAGCAGATCGGCCGGCGGCTCCGGGGCCTTGGCCAGCTGCTCCGCCGTGGGCCGCACGTCCAGGCTGCGCACCTCGTACGTCAGCCCGCGCGTGTTCTGCCCGTGGTCGCCGACCAGCGTCATGCCGACCGGCTCGTACCGCCAGTCGCCCCGCACGCTCACCCGGCTCGGCGGATACGGCATCGGCAGCCACGTCTGGCCGTACCAGTTCGCGACCGAGACCGACGTGCCGACCTCGGTGAACTCCACGTCCGGGCCCAGTCCCGGCGGGGCCGGGAAGCCCTCGGGCACCTGGGTGATCGCCCGCTTCGACGGCTTCCACGTGGTGCCGTCGAAGTCGTCCAGGGACACGATGCGCAGATACAGGTCCGAGGTGTTCTCCATCTCGGTGCGCACCGAGAACACCGCGCGGTCGTCGTCGTTGTTCAGCGAGTCGCGCAGCGACACCAGCGGGTTCACCGCGGAGATCGTGCCGCCCCCGCCGACGCCCGCGCCCACGCCCCGGCCGTCCGGGCCGAGCAGGCCGCCGTCCATCGCGGGCAGCGCCAGCGGCACCACCAGGGCGATGCCCAGCGCCACCGCCCCGATCCGGTGACCGAACCGGGCGGGCGCCGGCCCGCCGGGCGTCTCCCGGCTCCGGCCGCGGGGCGGCCCGGCGAACACCCGGCCCCACTGCGACAGCCGGTCCCGGCCCTCGGAGAGCAGCAGCAGCAGATAGCCGGCCGCGGCCAGCAGGAACCACAGCCACTCGATGCCGTTGTCCGTCAGGCCCGCGGCCACCGAGTACAGGGCGAGCAGCGGCAGCCCGGCCGGGGCCGCGCTGCGGAACGTCACCGCGAGCGTGTCCACCAGCAGCCCGATGACCAGCACCCCGCCGACCAGCATCAGCCGGATGCCGTCGCTCAGCGGCGCCGGTATCGCGTACCGGTTGACGTCCTGGCCGCCCTGCTCGAGGAGCTGCCCGAAGAAGCGCAGCGCGTCCGGGCCGGGTATCAGCCCGGCGACGGCCTGCTCCCGCGCGAACATCAGCGTGAGCAGCATCAGCGTGACGACGACCTGCGCCGCCACCGTCAGCGGCCGCGCCAGCGGCACCCGCCGCGCCGCCGCGCCCACGCCCGCCTGCACGCCCAGCAGCAGCGCCGCCTGAAGGATCCACATGGTCGACTCCACCAGCGGCAGCAAGGCGCAGGCCGCGAGCAGGGTGGCCGCCCACGCGCGCACCGTGAGCCTGGCCAGTGAGCTGATCACGATCCCTCCCCACCGCCGGCCGCCACCAGGCCCGAGCGCTCACGGTCCGCCTGCCGCCACAACCGCTCCAGCGAGGCGCCCCGCTCCACCGCCACGGCCGTCCATCCCGACTCGCGCAGCATCCGCAGATGCTCCTCGGCCGGCCGTTCCCCGGGTCCGGGCACGTCGGACGGCTCCCCCAGCCAGTCGTCGCTGTCCAGCAGGAACGCGACGGCGCCCCCGCTGCGCTGCCGCATCCGGGCCAGCACCGCGGCCTGCTCGTCGTCCAGGTCGCCGAGGAACGCCACCAGCAGCCCCTCGCTGCCGGACCGCATCACGTCGTAGGCGCGGGACAGGCCCTCCTCGTCGGAGTGGTCCACCACGGCCAGCATGTCCATCATCAGCCCGGCCGCGTCCGCCGACTCCTGGTGCACCCCGGAGAAGCCCTCGGCGCCCTCCCCGGGCATCGAGTCGCCGGTGTCCGTCAGCAGCCGCACCGAGAAGCCCCGCTCCAGCATGTGCACCAGCACCGAGGCCGCGCCCGACACCGCCCACTCGAACGCCGAGTCCGGTCCGGCGCCCTCGTAGGCGATGGCACGGGTGTCCAGCAGCACCGTGCAGCGGGCGCGCTGCGGCTGCTCCTCGCGGCGCACCATCAGCTCGCCGTAGCGGGCGGTGGAGCGCCAGTGGACGCGGCGCAGGTCGTCGCCGTAGCGGTAGCCGCGGGGGATCACGTCGTCCTCGCCGGCCAGCGCCAGCGAGCGCTGCAGCCCGTCGCCGTACCCCTTGGACTCCCCGCTCAGCCGCACCGGCGGCAGCGCCTCCACCCGGGGCGTCACCGTCAGCGTGTCGTACGAGGAGAACGAGCGGTTCAGCTCGCACATCCCGAACGGGTCGGACAGCCGCAGCTGGAGCGGGCCCAGCGGGTAGCGGCCGCGCAGGTCGGAGCGGACCCGGTAGGACACCTCACGGCGCCCGCCCGCCTCCATCCGGTCCAGCACGAACCGCGGGCGCGGGCCGAGCACGTAGGGCACCCGGTCCTGGAGCATCAGCAGGCCCGTGGGCATCCGGGAGACGTTGTCCATGCGCAGGTGCACGCGCGCCTCGGACCCCGCCGGCACCCGGCCGGGGGAGAGGCGGCGGCTGCCCGCGACCCGGTAGCGGGTGCGGTAGAGGACGGCCGCGCACACCAGCGGCAGCACCGCCAGCAGCAGGCCGACCCGCAGCAGGTCGCTCTGCCCGAGCACGTACGCGCAGATCGCGGCCGCGATGCCGGCCGCCAGGAAGGAGCGCCCCCGGGTGGTGAGCCCCGCCAGGGCGGTCCTCAGCCCGCTCCGGTCGCCCCGGTCGTCGTCGGCGTGGACCGCGCCGGCGGTGCTCATCACAGCCTCCGGGGCGGCTGCTGGCCGTAGCCTCCGCGGCCCAGGCCGAACCCGGCGGGCCGGCCGGCCGCCGCGGGCACCGTGGTGCGCTGCAGGATCTCCTGCACCACCTGCTCGGCGGTGCGGCGGTTGAGCTGGGCCTGCGCGGTGGGCAGCAGACGGTGGGCGAGCACGGCGACGGCGAGCGCCTGCACGTCGTCCGGCAGGGCGTAGTCACGGCCCGCCAGGGCCGCCGCCGCCTTCGTGGCCCGCAGCAGATGCAGCGTCGCACGCGGCGACGCGCCGAGTCTCAGGTCGGGGTGCGTACGGGTGGCGGCGACCAGGTCGACCGCGTACCGCCGGATCGGCTCGGCCACGTACACGCCGCGGACCGCCTCGACGAGCTTCACGATTTCGTGCGCGTGCGCCACCGGCTGGAGGTCCTCCAGCGGGGAGACCCCGCCGTGCACGTCGAGCATCTGCAGCTCGGCCTCCGCGCTCGGGTAGCCGACCGAGACACGGGCCATGAAGCGGTCGCGCTGGGCCTCCGGCAGCGGGTAGGTGCCCTCCATCTCGACCGGGTTCTGTGTCGCCACCACCATGAACGGGCTGGGCAGTTCGTAGGTCTTGCCGTCGATGGTGACCTGGCGCTCCTCCATCGACTCCAGCAGCGCGGACTGCGTCTTAGGCGAGGCGCGGTTGATCTCGTCGCCGATGACGATCTGCGCGAAGATCGCGCCCGGCTTGAACTCGAAGTCACGGCGCTGCTGGTCCCAGATGGACACACCGGTGATGTCCGAGGGCAGCAGGTCCGGTGTGAACTGGATACGGCGCACCGAGCAGTCGATCGACCGTGCCAGGGCCTTCGCCAGCATCGTCTTGCCGACGCCCGGGACGTCCTCGATGAGCAGATGTCCCTCGGCGAGCAGCACGGTCAGCGAGAGCCGTACGACCTCGGGCTTCCCCTCGATCACGCCTTCCACCGAACCGCGCACGCGCTCCACGACGGCGGTCAGGTCCTCCCCGACCGCCCCGTATGCCCGGTCGGGGGCGCCCCCATGGCTTGCACGATCGTCATAGGTCGTCACCCGGCCCTCCTCGGCCTTTCCCGCGCTCGGCGATGAGCGGGGGGTTCCCCAAATGTGCCGGCCGATCCCGTGCCCAGCGGACCGGCCCACCCCGAATCACGGGCGCCACGCGGGGAAAGTTCCGCGGGACACCACTTCCGCATTCTTGCTGCCGTTACCGATTCGTGTCACTCGACTGTGGACAACTGACAGCGATATGTCAGCTCTTACGACGTTCGACGGCTCTCCGGGGTGGGGCCGGCCCCAGCGGGCGGCCGGGTCAGGCGGGGTCGACCTCGCGCAGCAGACCCGTCTTCACGTCGAAGACGAATCCGCGCACGTCGTCGGTGTGCAGCAGGAACGGCGAGGTCCGCACCCGCTGCATCGACTGGCGGACGTCCTGGTCCACGTCCCGGAATGCCTCGACGGCCCACGCCGGACGCTGTCCCACCTCCATCTCGAGCTCGTGCCGGAATTCCTCGGTGAGGGACTCGAGACCGCAGTTGGTGTGGTGGATGAGGACGACGCTGCGGGTGCCCAGCGCCCGCTGGCTGATGGTGAGGGAGCGGATCACGTCGTCCGTGACCACGCCGCCGGCGTTGCGGATGGTGTGACAGTCGCCCAGCGACAGGCCGAGCGCGTCGTGCAGGTCGAGGCGGGCGTCCATGCAGGCGACCACGGCGACGTGGAGCACCGGACGCGCGTCCATGCCCGGGTCGGTGAACGCGGCGGCGTAGCGCTCGTTGGCTTCGATCAGACGGTCGGTCACGGTGCCCGGGACGGCGTTTCCGGAACCTGCGGGCGCGGATGCAGAAGTCGTCATACTCCTGACGGTACTGGTCACCGGGGCGTCGAGCCCGTTGTGAGAGGGGACAAAGAACGTCAGCGGCGCTTGGTGTGAGGTAACCCACAGGAGTGGTGTGACCCCCTGCCTACGGGTGATGTGCCCGATCCGCCTCTTGACCCGCGCGGGCCGCGACGCGCAGTCCGGTTGATTGACCGGGCCGGACCGTGGACTAAAGTGACGCGAAGCGGGAGGTGAGACTGCCCGCTGCAGTGACTTCCCCGGATCCCCCGGCGCCGACCAGGGGATCTCCCGCGTGCGCGGCGCGTACGTACGGCTCGGCCTTCTCCCGCCGCCGCCCGGCCGACGCCTCCGGCGCCGGCCGCCCCCTCACCGGGGAGGGCGGGGAACCGGCGGTGCGTGAGCGTCACGCCGGATCTGAGAGGGCCCCTTGAGCGAGAGTCGACACGTCCCGGTGATGCTCCAGCGGTGCCTGGACCTGCTGGCGCCCGCCCTGGAGCGGCCCGGCGCCGTGGTCGTCGACTGCACGCTCGGCCTCGGCGGCCACAGCGAGGCGCTGCTCGCCCGCTTCCCCGAGGCCCGGCTCGTCGCCCTGGACCGCGACAAGGAGGCGCTGCGCCTGTCCGGCGAGCGGCTCGCCCCCTACGGCGACCGGGCCACCCTGGTGCACGCCGTCTACGACGAGCTCCCCGACGTCCTCGGCCGCCTCGGCATCCCGCGCGTCCAGGGCGTCCTGTTCGACCTCGGGGTGTCCTCGATGCAGCTCGACGAGGCCGGCCGCGGCTTCGCCTACGCCCAGGACGCCCCCCTCGACATGCGGATGGACCAGACGACCGGCGTCAGCGCCGCCGAGGTCCTCAACACCTACCCGCCCGGCGAGCTGGTCCGCATCCTGCGCGCCTACGGCGAGGAGAAGCAGGCCAAGCGGATCGTGTCCGCCGTCGTCCGCGAGCGCGAGAAGGAGCCCTTCACCACCAGCGCCCGCCTGGTCGAACTGATCCGCGACGCCCTGCCGCAGGCCGCCAAGCGCACCGGCGGCAACCCGGCCAAGCGCACCTTCCAGGCCCTGCGGATCGAGGTCAACGGCGAGCTGTCGGTGCTGGAGCGCGCCGTCCCCGCGGCCGTGAAGTCGCTGGACGTCGGCGGCCGCATCGCCGTGCTGTCGTACCACTCGCTGGAGGACCGGCTGGTCAAGCAGGTGTTCGCGGCGGGCGCCGCCACCACCGCCCCGCCCGGCCTGCCGGTCGTCCCCGAGCAGTACCAGCCGCGGCTCAAGCTGCTCACGCGCGGTGCCGAACTTCCCACCGAGGAGGAGATCGCCGAGAACCGCCGCGCGGCCCCCGCGCGGCTGCGCGGCGCGGAGCGTATCCGGGAGGACGTCGGGTGAGGCGGCTCCGGTGAGGCACGGGCCGGCCCCGCGACGGGCGCCGGCCGGGCGGACGGGCGGGACGAGCGGACCCAGGGGAGCGTGAGTGACCAGGAAACCCGAACTGAAGGGGCGGCCCGAGCTGCGGGGGAGGGCGGCCCGGCTCGCGCACCTGCTGCCCACCGGCCGCGCTCAGGCGGCCCGCACCCCCTTCGTGCTGCTCGTGGTCCTGCTCCTCGGCGGCGGTCTCATCGGCCTGCTGGTGCTGAACTCCGCGCTCAGCGAGGGCGCCTTCCGCCTCGACGACCTCCAGCGGGAGACCAAGGAACTCACGGACGAGGAGCAGGCCCTGCAGCGCGACATCGACGGCTACTCCGCCCCCGACGCCCTCCAGCGCCGCGCCCGCGAGCTCGGCATGGTGCCCGGCGGCGACCCCGCCTTCCTCGACCCCGACGGCAAGGTCAAGGGCGTGCCCAGCCCGGCCTCCGCCGTCCGCGCGCCCCTGGTCCTCGCGCCCGAGGCGCTGGCCACGGCGACGGCCCCGCCGTCGCCGCAGTCCGCGCCCCGTTCCCGCACGCCCGACCCCCGGCAGGTGACGGAAGTGTCCGACAGGCAACCGCCCCGCCGCAGGGTGCCGGACCCGCCCGGCCGTCCTCGGCCGCCCGCGGCCGCACCGGCCCCGGCGCCCGCCCGGTCCGCGGGCCCGGCGGACCGCGCCCCGGGACCCCGAAGACCATCCGGCTGGGCAGCCCGCGCCCCCGGCTGCGCATGGTCGGCGTCGGCCTGACCCTCGTCATGCTCGCCTTCGTCGTCCGCCTGGTGCAGGTCCAGGCCGTCGACGCGAGCACCTACGCGGGCAAGGCCGAGCGCAACCGCTACGTGGGCCAGGTGCTGGCCGCCGAGCGCGGCGAGATCACCGACCGCAACGGCGTGGCCCTCGCCACCAGCGAGGACGCCTACGACATCACCGCCGACCCCACGATGTTCGCCCCGGACGAGCTGAAGATCGACGACGGGCCCGAGCAGGCCGCGGCGCTGCTGGCCCCGATCCTCGGCGCCGACCAGGAGGACCTGGTCCGCAAGCTGCGGCCGGACAACCCGTCGCTGCGCTACGTGAAGCTGGCCGGGCGGCAGACGCCGCAGGTCTGGAAGCAGATCAAGGACCTCAAGGCCGCCCTGGCCACCAAGTCCGAGACCGACAGGTCGACGGTCAACGTGCTGGCCGGCGTCTTCTCCGTGCCCACCAGCAAGCGCGTGTACCCGAACAACGAGCTCGCCGCCGGGATACTGGGCTGGGTCAACGCCGAGGGCAAGGGCAGCGGCGGCGTCGAGCTCCAGCTGGAGGACCGGCTGGCCGGCGAGGAGGGCAAGATCCGCTACGCCCAGTCCGGCGGGCGTCTGGTGCCCACCGCGGGCTCCACGGAGACCCCGGCCGTGCCCGGCGACGACATCGAGCTCACCATCGACCGCGACATCCAGTGGGCGGCGCAGAACGCCATCACCCAGCAGGTGGAGGAGTCCGCGGCCGACCGCGGCTACGTCATCGTGCAGGACACCCGCACCGGCGAGGTCCTGGCCATGGCCAACGCCCCCGGGTTCGACCCCAACGACCTGTCCGCCGCCGACCCCAGGACCCTCGGCAACGCGGCCCTCCAGGACGCCTTCGAGCCGGGCTCCACGGCCAAGGTGCTGTCCATGGCGGCCGTGCTGGAGGAGAACGCCGCCACCCCCGGCACCCATGTCGTGGTGCCCAACCGGCTGCACCGCGGCGACCGGCTGTTCAAGGACGACATCGACCACCCGACCTGGTACCTGACGCTCAACGGCGTCCTCGCCAAGTCCAGCAACATCGGCACCATCCTCGCCACCGGCCAGCTTGGCAGGACCCAGGCCCAGGCCAACAAGGTGCTTTACGACTACCTGCGCAAGTTCGGCCTCGGCAGCCACACAGGGCTGGGCTCCCCGGGCGAGACCAAGGGCATCCTGGCCCCGCCGGACCAGTGGTCCACCTCGCAGCAGTACACGATTCCTTTCGGCCAGGGCGTGTCCATCAACGCGATGCAGGCCGCCTCCGTCTACTCGACCATCGCCAACGGCGGCGTCCGCGTCGAGCCCACCCTCGTCCGCGGCTCCAAGGGGCCCGACGGGCGCTTCACGCCGGCCCCCGAGCCCGAGAAGAAGCGGGTGGTGAGCCAGAAGACGGCGAAGACCCTCGCGCAGATGCTGGAGTCGGTCGTCGACGACGAGGAGGGCACCGGCACCAAGGCGCGCATTCCGGGGTACCGGGTGGCGGGCAAGACCGGTACGGCGAACCGCGTGGATCCGGCCACCGGCAAGTACCACGGCTACACCTCGTCCTTCGCCGGGTTCGCACCCGCCGACAAGCCCCGGGTCACCGTCTACTGCGTCATCCAGAACGCCACCCGGGGCAGCTACTTCGGCGGCCAGATCTGCGGCCCCGTCTTCAAGCAGGTCATGGAGTTCTCCCTGAAGACCCTCCAGGTCCCGCCCACCGGAGCCGCCCCGGCCGCCCTGCCGGTCACCTTCAAGCCCTGACCCCGTACCGAGCACCGAGCCACCAGGAACCACCTCGTGACAACGATCACCCCCGACCCCGGGAACCAGAGCCCCCGCGGCCCCTCGCTTGGCCCGCCGAGCGGTACGCCCGGTACGCTCACCGCCGTGCCACACGCTGATCAGTCCCAAACCACCCAGAAGGGCCAACCCGTGACATATCCGGGACCGCCCCGTCCGGACCAGGTCTCCGCCACATCCCTCGCGGAACTCGCCGGTCAGCTGGGTGTCCCCGCACCCGCGCAGGCCGCCGAGGTCACGGGCATCACCCACGACTCCCGCGCCGTCCGGCCCGGCGACCTGTACGCCGCGCTCCCGGGCGCCCGCGTCCACGGCGCGGACTTCGTCACCCAGGCCGCCGGCCTCGGGGCAGCCGCGGTGCTCACCGACCCGGCCGGCGCCGAACGCGTCGCCGCGACCGGGCTGCCCGCCCTGGTGGTGGACGACCCGCGGGCGAAGATGGGCGAACTGGCGGCCACCATCTACGGCCACCCCGGTCGCGATCTGCTGCAGATCGGCATCACCGGCACCTCCGGCAAGACCACCACCGCCTACCTCGTCGAGGGCGGTCTGCGGACCGTCCGCTCCACGGGACTGATCGGCACGGTCGAGATGCGCATCGGCGACGAGCGCATCAAGTCCGAGCGCACCACACCCGAGGCCACCGACCTCCAGGCGCTGTTCGCGGTCATGCGCGAGCGCGGCACCGAGGCCGTGGCCATGGAGGTCTCCAGTCACGCCCTGGTCCTCGGCCGGGTCGACGGCTGCGTCTTCGACATCGCCGTCTTCACCAACCTCAGCCCGGAGCACATGGAGTTCCACTCCGGGATGGAGGACTACTTCCAGGCCAAGGCGCAGCTGTTCACGCCCGCCCGCAGCCGGCTCGGCGTGGTCAACGTGGACGACGAGTACGGCCGCCGCCTGGTCAAGGAGGCCGGCGTCCCGGTCGTCACCTACTCCGCCGAGGGGCACCCGGACGCCGACTGGCGCGCCGAGGACGTCCACGTCGGCCCGCTGGACTCGACGTTCACCGTGGTCGGGCCCAAGGACGAGCGGATCACCGCCCGCGCCCCGCTGCCCGGCCCGTTCAACGTGGCCAACTCCCTGGCCGCGATCGTCGCGCTGGCCGCCGCCGGACTCGACCCGCAGGCCGCCGCCGACGGCGTCGCCGCCGTGCCGGGCGTGCCCGGCCGCCTGGAGCGCGTCGACGAGGGCCAGCCGTACCTGGCGGTCGTGGACTACGCCCACAAGACGGACGCCGTGGAGTCGGTGCTGCGCGCCCTGCGCAAGGTCACCGAGGGCCGGGTGCACGTCGTGCTCGGCTGCGGCGGCGACCGTGACGTCACCAAGCGGGAGCCGATGGGCGCGGCCGCCGCGCGGCTCGCCGACACCGCCGTACTGACCTCCGACAACCCCCGCTCCGAAGACCCGCTGGCGATCCTCGCCGCGATGCTCCAGGGCGCGGCCTCGGTGCCCGCCCACCAGCGCGGCGAGGTCCAGGTCTTCGAGGACCGTGCCGCCGCGATCGCCGCCGCCGTCGCCCGGGCCGAGCCCGGCGACACGGTGCTGGTCGCCGGCAAGGGCCACGAGCTGGGACAGGACATCGCCGGGGTGGTGCGTCCGTTCGACGACCGCCAGGTGCTTCGCGAAGCCATCAAGAAGACCCAGGGATGAACTTGTGATCGCCCTCTCCCTCGCCGAGATCGCAGAAGTCGTCGGCGGGCAGACGCACGACATACCGGACCCCTCCGTCCTGGTCACCGGCGAGGTGGTCCGGGACTCGCGGGAGGCGGGTCCGGGCAGCCTCTTCGTCGCCTTCGTCGGCGAGCGCGTGGACGGCCACGACTTCGCGGCCCAGGTCGTCGAGGCGGGCGCGGTGGCCGTGCTCGCCTCCCGGCCGGTCGGGGTGCCCGCGATCGTCGTGGAGGACGTCCAGGCCGCCCTCGGGGCCCTCGCCCGGCACGTCGTCGCCCGGCTCGGCGCCACCCTTGTCGCCCTCACCGGGTCGGCCGGCAAGACCAGCACCAAGGACCTCGTCGCCCAGGTGCTGAGCGGCAAGGCCCCCACCGTCTTCACGCCCGGCTCCCACAACAACGAGATCGGGCTGCCGCTGACCGCGCTCACCGCCACCGAGGAGACGCGGTTCCTCGTGCTGGAGATGGGGGCGCGGGGCATCGGCCACATCCGCTACCTCACCGGACTGACCCCGCCGAGGATCGGCATGGTGCTGAACGTCGGCTCCGCGCACATCGGCGAGTTCGGCGGCCGCGAGCAGATCGCCGAGGCCAAGGGCGAGCTCGTCGAGTCGCTGCCGCCGGCCGAGGAGGGGGGCGTCGCGATCCTCAACGCGGACGACCCCTACGTCCGCGCCATGGCCTCCCGTACGAAGGCGAAGGTGATCTTTTTCGGAGAGTCCGGCGAAGCGGACGTCTCCGCCGAGAACGTGCGACTCACGGACAGCGGACAGCCTTCCTTCAGGCTTCACACACCCTCCGGTGCAAGCGATGTGACCATGCGCCTGTACGGTGAGCATCACGTGTCGAACGCGCTCGCCGCGGCCGCCGTCGCCCACGAGTTGGGCATGTCCGCAGACGAGATCGCCCGCGCGCTCTCCGAGGCGGGCTCCCTCTCCCGCTGGCGCATGGAGGTCACCGAGCGACCGGACGGCGTGACGGTCGTCAACGACGCCTACAACGCGAACCCCGAGTCCATGAAGGCCGCGCTGCGTGCGCTGGCGGCCATGGGCAAGGGGCGCCGTACGTGGGCGGTGCTCGGCAAGATGGCCGAGCTCGGGGACGAGGCGCTCGCCGAGCACGACGCGGTCGGACGGCTCGCCGTCCGGCTCAACGTCAGCAAGCTCGTCGCGGTCGGGGGCAGGGAAGCCGCCTGGCTGCAACTGGGCGCATATAACGAGGGTTCGTGGGGTGAGGAGTCGGTGCACGTGTCCGACGCACAGGCGGCGGTCGACCTGTTGCGCAGCGAATTGCGCCCGGGGGATGTCGTACTCGTGAAGGCGTCCCGTTCGGTCGGGCTCGAGAGCGTGGCGCAGGCGCTGCTCGAGACCGGTGCCGAGGGTGAGGTCGCCGCCCGATGATGAATCAGGTCCTGTTCGCAGGAGTCATTGGCCTCTTCCTGACGCTGATCGGCACGCCGCTGCTGATCAAGCTGCTCGCCCGCAAGGGATACGGGCAGTACATCCGCGACGACGGCCCGCGCGAGCACGCCAGCAAGCGCGGTACGCCGACGATGGGCGGCATCGCCTTCATCCTGTCGACGGTCGCCGCCTACTTCCTCTCCAAGGTGATCAGCGGCGAGTCGCCGCGGTACTCCGGCGTGCTGGTGCTGGGCCTGATGGTCGGCATGGGCCTCGTCGGCTTCCTCGACGACTACATCAAGATCGTCAAGCGGCGTTCGCTGGGCCTGCGGGCCAAGGCGAAGATGGCCGGCCAGCTGATCGTCGGCGTCGCCTTCGCGGTGCTGTCCCTGCAGTTCGCGGACTCCCGCGGGCAGACCCCCGCCTCCACGAAGCTGTCGTTCATCACGGACTTCGGCTGGACCATCGGCCCGGTGCTGTTCGTGATCTGGGCGCTGTTCATGATCCTCGCGATGTCGAACGGCGTGAACCTCACCGACGGTCTGGACGGCCTCGCGACCGGCGCCTCCGTGCTCGTCTTCGGCGCCTACACCTTCATCGGCGTCTGGCAGTTCCAGGAGTCCTGCGCCAACGGCGAGACGCTGACCAACCCGGGCGCCTGCTACGAGGTGCGCGACCCGCTGGACCTCGCCGTCGTGGCGTCCGCGCTCATGGGTTCCTGCCTGGGCTTCCTGTGGTGGAACACCTCCCCGGCCAAGATCTTCATGGGCGACACCGGTTCGCTGGCGCTCGGCGGCGTGCTCGCGGGTCTCGCGATCTGCTCCCGCACCGAGCTGCTGCTCGCCATCCTCGGCGGCCTGTTCGTCCTCATCACGATGTCGGTGGTCATCCAGGTCGGCTCGTTCCGGCTCACCGGAAAGCGGGTCTTCCGGATGGCGCCGCTCCAGCATCACTTCGAACTCAAAGGCTGGTCCGAAGTCCTTGTGGTGGTCCGCTTCTGGATCATCCAGGGCATCTGTGTGATCGTCGGACTCGGCCTCTTCTACGCGGGATGGGCAGCGGACAAGTGACCGACTGGCAGGGCAAGCACGTCACCGTCGCGGGACTGGGCGTCTCCGGCGTCCCGGCGGCCAAGGTGCTCCACGGACTCGGCGCGAAGGTCACCGTCATCAACGACGGCGACGACGCCCGGGCCCGCGAGCAGGCCGCGGAACTGGAGGCGCTCGGCGTCACCGTCCGCCTCGGGGACGGCACGGCACCTGACAGCGGCTCCGCCGCGGGCCTTCCCGAAGGCACCGAGCTGATCGTCACCGCCCCCGGCTGGAGGCCGGACCACCCGCTCTTCGCGGCGGCGGACGCGGCCGGGGTGCCGGTGTGGGGCGACGTCGAACTCGCCTGGCGGCTCAGGAAGCCGGGCGCGGCCGACTGGCTCGCGGTCACCGGCACCAACGGCAAGACCACCACCGTGCAGATGCTCGCCTCCATTCTGGAGGCGGCCGGCCTGCGCACCGCCGCCGTCGGCAACATCGGCGTCTCCCTGCTCGACGCGGTCCTCGGCGACGAGGAGTACGACGTGCTCGCCGTGGAGCTGTCCAGTTACCAGCTCCACTGGGCGCCCTCGCTGCGCGCCCACTCCGCCGCCGTCCTCAACCTGGCGCCCGACCACCTCGACTGGCACGGCTCCATGGAGGCGTACGCCAAGGACAAGGGCCGCATCTACGAGGGCAACCGCGTCGCCTGCGTCTACAACGTGGCCGACAAGGCCACCGAGGACCTCGTCCGCGAGGCCGACGTCGAGGAGGGCTGCCGCGCGGTCGGCTTCACCCTCGGCACCCCCGGTCCCTCCCAACTCGGCGTCGTCGAGGGCCTCCTGGTCGACCGCGCCTTTGTGGAGAACCGGCAGAAGAACGCCCAGGAGCTCGCCGAGGTCGCCGACGTGAAGCCGGCCGCCCCGCACAACATCGCCAACGCCCTTGCCGCGGCGGCCCTCGCGCGCGCCTACGGGGTGCCCGCGGCCGCCGTGCGGGAGGGGCTGCGGAACTTCACCCCGGACGCCCACCGCATCGCGCACGTGGCGGACGTGGACGGCGTGGCCTACGTGGACGACTCCAAGGCCACCAACACGCATGCCGCGCAGGCCTCGTTGGCCGCGTACGACTCCGTCGTCTGGATCGCCGGCGGGCTCGCCAAGGGCGCCACCTTCGACGAACTCGTCGCGGGGGCCGCCGGGCGGCTGCGCGGCGCCGTGCTGATCGGCCGGGACCGCGCCCTGATCCGCGAAGCCCTGGCGCGACACGCCCCGGAAGTCCCCGTGGTGGACCTCGGGCGGACCGACACTGGGGCGATGCTCCAGGCCGTCCAGGAGGCGCGGCGGCTGGCACGCCCCGGTGACACGGTGCTGCTCGCCCCGGCCTGCGCCTCGATGGACATGTTCGCCAACTACAACAAGCGCGGTGACGCGTTCGCCCAGGCGGTGCGCGAGCTCGGCGCCTGACCCCGGCCGCCCCGGCGCCGGGCGACCTTGGGAGGGACGCGTGGGACCGTCCGTAACCTGTTGGCCGGCGTACCGCGGAGGTCGTGATGTCCAGTAGCCGTACGGGCCGGCCGCCCGTCCAGCGGGCCGCCCGGCGCCCCGTCGTGCCCCGCCCCCCGCGTGAGAACCCCCTGACCACGCTGGTGACCCGGGCGCGCAGGGCCTGGGACCGGCCGCTGACCGCGTACTACGTCATCCTCGGCGGCAGTCTGCTGATCACCGTGCTGGGTCTGGTGATGGTCTACTCGGCCTCCCAGATCACGGCGCTGCAGATGTCGCTGCCGGGTTCGTACTTCTTCCGCAAGCAGCTGCTGGCCGCCGTGATCGGGGCCGTGCTGCTGCTGGTGGCGTCCCGGATGCCGGTGAAGCTGCACCGGGCGCTCGCCTACCCCATCCTCGCGGTGGCCGTGTTCCTGATGGCCCTGGTGCAGGTGCCGGGGATAGGAGTCGCGGTCAACGGCAACCAGAACTGGCTCTCGCTCGGCGGCAGTTTCCAGCTCCAGCCCAGCGAGTTCGGCAAGCTGGCGCTGGTGCTGTGGGGCGCCGACCTGCTAGCCCGCAAACAGGACAAGCGGCTGCTGGCCCAGTGGAAGCACATGCTGGTGCCGCTGGTGCCGGCCGCGTTCATGCTGCTCGGGCTGATCATGCTCGGCGGGGACATGGGCACCGCCATCATCCTCACCGCGATCCTCTTCGGCCTGCTGTGGCTGGCGGGCGCCCCGACCCGGCTGTTCGCCGGGGTGCTGGGGGTCGCCGCGCTGCTCGGCGCGATCCTCATCCGCACCAGCGAGAACCGCATGGCCCGGCTCGCCTGCCTCGGCGCCACCGAGCCGCAGACCGGCCCCGTCGACTGCTGGCAGGCCGTGCACGGCATCTACGCCCTGGCCTCCGGCGGGATCTTCGGCTCCGGGCTCGGCGCGAGTCTGGAGAAATGGGGCGAACTGCCCGAAGCGCACACGGACTTCATCTTCGCCGTCACCGGTGAGGAACTGGGCCTGGCGGGGACGCTGTCGGTGCTCGCCCTGTTCGCCGCTCTAGGCTATGCGGGTATCCGCGTGGCCGGACGCACGGAGGACTCCTTCGTCAGGTATGCCGCGGGAGGCGTGACCACCTGGATCACGGCGCAGGCCGTGATCAACATCGGTGCGGTGCTCGGTCTGCTGCCGATCGCCGGAGTCCCGCTCCCGCTGTTCTCCTACGGCGGGTCCGCCCTGCTGCCGACCATGTTCGCCATCGGGCTGCTCATCGCCTTCGCGCGTGAGGACCCCGCTGCGCGGATGGCGCTTGCGATGCGGCAACCCCGCTTTGGTAGAAAGCGGATCGGGGGTCCTCGGCGGCCCCGGAGATGGAACACGATGCGACGGCGTGCCCCGGGGGCGCGTCCGTCCGGAGAGCGGTGAATTTCGGTGCATGTCGTACTCGCCGGCGGAGGAACCGCGGGCCACATCGAGCCCGCGCTCGCCCTCGCGGACGCGCTGCGCAGGCAGGATCCGTCCGTGGGCATCACGGCCCTGGGCACGGAGCGCGGCCTGGAGACCCGTCTCGTACCCGAGCGCGGGTACGAACTGGCGCTGATCCCCGCCGTCCCGCTGCCACGCAAGCCGACCCCCGAGCTGATCACCGTCCCGGGCCGGCTGCGCGGCACCATCAAGGCGACCGAGCAGATCCTGGAGCGCACCCGCGCCGACGTCGTGGTCGGCTTCGGCGGCTACGTCGCCCTGCCCGGCTACCTCGCGGCCAAGCGGCTCGGCGTGCCGATCGTCATCCACGAGGCCAACGCCCGCCCCGGCCTGGCCAACAAGATCGGCTCGCGGTACGCGGCCCAGGTCGCCGTCGCCACCCCGGACAGCAAGCTGCGCAACTCGCGCTACATCGGCATCCCGCTGCGGCACACCATCGCCACCCTGGACCGGGCCGCCATGCGCCCGCAGGCGCGCGCCGCGTTCGGGCTCGACCCCAACCTGCCGACGCTGCTGGTGTCCGGCGGCTCGCAGGGCGCCCGCCGGCTCAACGAGGTCGTCCAGCAGGTCGCCCCGTGGCTCCAGCAGGCCGGCATCCAGATCCTGCACGCGGTCGGCCCGAAGAACGAACTGCCGCACGTGCAGCAGATGCCGGGCATGCCCCCGTACATCCCGGTAAGTTACCTGGACCGGATGGACCTCGCGTACGCGGCGGCTGACATGATGCTCTGCCGCGCGGGCGCGATGACCGTCGCCGAGCTCTCCGCCGTCGGGCTCCCGGCCGCCTACGTCCCACTGCCCATCGGCAACGGCGAACAGCGGCTCAACGCCCAGCCGGTGGTGAAGGCGGGCGGCGGACTGCTGGTCGACGACGCGGAGCTCACCCCGGAGTGGGTGCAGCAGAACGTCCTCCCCGTGCTCGCCGACCCGCACCGGCTGTACGAGATGTCCCGCGCCGCAAGCGAGTTCGGCCGCCGGGACGCCGACGAGCTGCTCGTCGGCATGGTGTACGAGGCGGTCGCCGCCCGTGCCCACAGGTAGAGGCATGTGACGGAAGGCAGAGAGCGTGGCCGGATCGACGACCGCCGAGCGCGGTGAACGCAAGCGGGAGTCGTCCGGCCCGCCGCCCGTACGAGCCGTACGGCGACGGCGTCTTCGTCTGATCATCGCATCGGCGGTCGTCCTCCTGTTCCTCGGCAGCGGCGCCTTCTGGCTGCTGTACGGCTCCGATCTGGTCCGCGTGGAACGCGTCTCGGTGTCCGGGACCGACGTCCTGACGCAGGACCAGGTCCGCGAGGCGGCCGACGTGCCGCTCGGCGAACAGCTCGTCTCGGTCGACACCGGGGCCATCGAGAGGCGGGCCGCCGAGAAGCTGCCCCGCATCGACACCGTCGACGTGGTCCGTTCCTGGCCCGACGAGATCAAGCTCCGGGTCACCGAACGCACCCCCGTCCTCCTGGTCCACAAGGGCGACGAGTTCGTCGAAGTCGACGACGACGGCGTGCGGTTCGCCACCGTCGAGAAAGCGCCCAAGGGCGTGCCCGCGCTGGAAATGGACCTCTCCCGTTCCGGTTCCGCCGCGGCGAGTCTCCGGCGATTCGGCGAGGACCGTCTGGTGCGTGAGGCGGTACGCGTGGCCGGCGCCGTCCCCAAGTCCCTCGCGCCGGAAACGCGCAGCGTCAAGGTCCGTTCCTACGACGCCATCTCGCTGGAACTCACGGACGGCCGTACGGTCGACTGGGGAAGCAGCGAGAAGGGGGCGCAGAAGGCCCGGGCCCTCGTCGCGCTGATGAAAGCGGAGCCGGACGCACGGCACTTCGACGTCAGCGTTCCCAGCGCCCCGGCGTCATCAGGGAGTTGACGCACATCTGCGCAGGCCAGCACCCTGGTTGGGCAGCGACACGGCTGATCACATAGGGTGAAAAGAAAAACGGGAGGTTCGGCGTGTTCGTTGAACGTGCGCCACGTGTCGACTTAGTGTCCTGTTCAGAAGACTCCAGGGAACAGACACACTGGTAACCCTAAACTTCAACGTTAGGGTTCGGGTCGGCGATACGGACCGTCCCATTCGGCATCAGTCGTCGGATCGCGGGGGCAGCAGTTGCTCCGGCGCCCCGGCGACACGTAACTCGAGGCGAGAGGCCTTCGACGTGGCAGCACCGCAGAACTACCTCGCAGTCATCAAAGTCATCGGTGTCGGCGGCGGTGGTGTCAATGCCATCAACCGGATGATCGAGGTCGGTCTCAAGGGCGTCGAGTTCATCGCCATCAACACCGACGCGCAGGCGCTGTTGATGAGCGACGCCGACGTCAAGCTCGACGTCGGCCGTGAACTCACCCGCGGACTCGGCGCCGGAGCGAACCCGGCCGTCGGCCGCAAGGCCGCCGAGGACCACCGCGAGGAGATCGAGGAGGTCCTCAAGGGGGCCGACATGGTCTTCGTGACGGCCGGTGAAGGCGGCGGCACCGGCACCGGCGGCGCGCCCGTCGTGGCCAACATCGCCCGCTCCCTCGGTGCCCTCACCATCGGCGTGGTCACGCGCCCGTTCACCTTCGAGGGACGGCGCCGCGCGAACCAGGCCGAGGACGGCATCGCGGAGCTTCGCGAAGAGGTCGACACCCTCATCGTGATCCCCAACGACCGGCTGCTGTCCATCTCGGACCGCCAGGTGTCGGTTCTCGACGCCTTCAAGTCGGCCGACCAGGTCCTGCTCTCCGGTGTGCAGGGCATCACCGACCTCATCACCACCCCCGGCCTCATCAACCTCGACTTCGCCGACGTCAAGTCGGTCATGTCCGAGGCCGGGTCGGCCCTCATGGGCATCGGCTCGGCCCGCGGCGACGACCGCGCGGTGGCCGCGGCAGAGATGGCCATCTCCTCGCCGCTGCTCGAGGCGTCCATCGACGGCGCCCGCGGTGTGCTGCTCTCCATCTCCGGCGGTTCCGACCTCGGCCTGTTCGAGATCAACGAGGCCGCCCAGCTGGTCAGCGAGGCCGCCCACCCCGAGGCCAACATCATCTTCGGCGCCGTGATCGACGACGCCCTCGGCGACGAGGTGCGGGTCACCGTCATCGCCGCCGGCTTCGACGGCGGCCAGCCGCCCGCCAAGCGGGACAACGTCCTCGGCTCCTCCTCGGTCAAGCGCGAGGAGCCCGCCCCGGCGGGACGCCCGGAGAGCCGCCCGTCCTTCGGGTCGCTCGGCAGCGTCACGCCGAAGGAGGAGGCGGAGCCGGCCCCGGCCCCCGAGCCCGTGGCCGACATCCCCGCCGTCCAGCCCCCCGTCCCGCCGTCCCGGAGCTACGACAGCGCGGCCGAGGAACTGGACGTCCCGGACTTCCTGAAGTGATAGGACAGCGCGAGAGCGTGAGCGGCGCGCACTTCGGCTTCACCGACCGGTGGGGCGGGGTGAGCGCCGCTCCGTATGAGGAGCTCAACCTCGGGGGCGCGGTCGGCGACGACCCCGGGAACGTGCGGACCAACCGCGAACTGGCCGCCAAGGCGCTCGGCGTGGACCCGGCCCGCGTGGTCTGGATGAACCAGGTGCACGGGGCCGACGCGGTCGTCGTCGACGAGCCGTGGGGCGACCGTCCGGTGCCCGAGGTGGACGCGGTCGTCACCGCGCGGCGCGGACTCGCCCTCGCCGTGCTCACCGCCGACTGCGTGCCCGTGCTGCTGGCCGACCCCGTCGCGGGTGTCGCCGCCGCGGCGCACGCGGGCCGGCCCGGACTGGTCGCCGGGGTCGTCCCGGCCGCCGTACGGGCCATGACGGAACTCGGCGCCGACCCCGCCCGGATCGTCGCGCGCACCGGACCCGCGGTGTGCGGCCGGTGCTACGAAGTGCCGGAGCAGATGCGCTCCGACGTGGCCGCGGTCGAGCCGGCCGCGTACGCGGAGACCAGCTGGGGCACCCCCGCGGTCGACGTCGTCGCGGGTGTGCACGCGCAACTCGAGCGGCTGGGCGTCTTGGGCGCCGGGCGTTCGCCCGTGTGCACACGGGAGTCGGACGATCACTTCTCGTACCGTCGCGACCGCACCACCGGGCGGCTCGCGAGTTATGTGTGGCTGGACCCGAGGACATGACGGACCGTAAGGACGAACTCGCCGCGAATCTGGCGAGAGTGGAGGAGCGGATCGCCGCCGCCTGCGACGCGGCCGGTCGCGACCGCGACGAGGTGACGCTCATCGTGGTCACCAAGACCTGGCCCGCGAGCGACGTGCGCATCCTCTCCGGACTGGGCGTGCGGCACGTCGCCGAGAACCGCGACCAGGACGCCGCCCCGAAGGCGGCGGCCTGTGCGGATCTGCCCCTTGTGTGGCATTTTGTCGGTCAACTTCAGACCAACAAAGTGCGTTCAGTGGTCGGTTATGCCGATGTCGTGCAGTCTGTCGACCGTGCCCGTCTTGTGTCGGCGCTCTCCAAGGAGGCCGTCCGTGCCGGGCGCGAGATCGGCTGCCTCATCCAGGTGGCGTTCGACGCCGGCGTCGACGGCCGGGGCGAGCGCGGCGGCGTGGCGCCCTCCGGTGTCGCGGAGCTGGCCGACCTGGTGGCCGGCGCCCAAGGGCTGCGGCTCGACGGCCTGATGACCGTCGCGCCGCTCACCGGGGAGTACGCAGGCCGCCAACAGGCGGCCTTCGAGCGGTTGATGGATTTGTCGACCGACCTGCGCCGGACTCATCCGGCTGCGAACATGGTGTCGGCAGGGATGAGTGCGGACCTCGAACAGGCCGTGGCCGCCGGAGCGACACATGTGCGCGTCGGCAGTGCGGTACTCGGAGTCCGCCCCAGGCTCGGGTAACGTCGCCAAGAAGTCGGACCACAGCAGAAAATATGGTCATTTCCGCCCAACAGCGGAGCAAGGACCCAGTGGATCGCGGGCACTTGGCGGTCGTCAGCGGATCCACCACAGAGCGGAGGACTCGGAGCATGGCCGGCGCGATGCGCAAGATGGCGGTCTACCTCGGCCTCGTGGAGGACGATGGGTACGACGGCCGCGGATTCGACCCAGACGACGATTTCGAACCGGAACTCGACCCGGAGCCGGAGCGGGACCACCGGCGGCGCGAGCCGTCGCACCAGCCCCACGGAACACATCAGCCACAAAGGGACGAAGAGGTACGAGTCGTCCACCCGCCCGCGCCCCGCGAACCGGTCTCCCGTTCCGCTTCGCTGCCCGCGGAATCGCCACGCCCGGCGCGGATCGCGCCCGTGGCATCCATCACACAAGAACGCGCCAGCCTGGAGAAGAACGCACCGGTGATCATGCCCAAGGTCGTGTCGGAACGAGAGCCTTACCGGATCACCACGCTTCATCCCCGGACCTACAACGAGGCCCGTACCATCGGGGAACACTTCCGTGAGGGCACCCCGGTGATCATGAATCTGACTGAGATGGATGACACAGACGCGAAGCGACTTGTCGACTTTGCAGCGGGTTTGGTGTTTGGTCTTCACGGCAGTATCGAGCGGGTGACGCAGAAGGTGTTCCTGTTGTCGCCTGCTAACGTCGATGTCACGGCGGAGGACAAGGCCCGCATCGCAGAGGGCGGGTTCTTCAACCAGAGCTGAGACGCAGGACCGGACAAGAGCGGTACAGGGGAGAGGGAAAAGCAGGCCATGAGCGTGTTCGCGCAGGTGATCTACATCGCGCTGATGGTGTTCCTCATCGTGCTGATCTTCCGTTTGGTCATGGATTACGTGTTCCAGTTCGCCCGCTCATGGCAACCCGGCAAGGCGATGGTGGTCGTTCTGGAGGCCACCTACACTGTCACCGATCCACCGCTGAAGCTTCTGCGGCGGTTCATCCCGCCGCTGCGTCTCGGGGGCGTGGCGCTCGACCTGTCCTTCTTCGTCCTGATGATCATCGTCTGGATCCTCATCTCCGTCGCACAGAGGTTTGTGTGATGAGGCTGGACGATACGGTCTTGCCGACTGCCGATGACTACGTTGAGGTGAAGAGATGCCGTTGACCCCCGAGGACGTGCGGAACAAGCAGTTCACGACCGTCCGCCTCCGAGAAGGCTATGACGAGGACGAGGTCGATGCCTTCCTCGACGAGGTCGAAGCCGAACTGACGCGCCTGCTGCGCGAGAACGAGGACCTGCGCGCCAAGCTGGCCGCCGCCACGCGTGCCGCGGCGCAGAACCAGCAGAACATGCGCAAGCCTCCGGAGCAGCAGGACCAGCAGCAACAGCAGGGTCCGCCTCCCGGCATGCCTCAGCAGGGCATGCGAGGTCCCGGCGCTCCGGTGCCCGCCGGCATATCGGGCCCGCCGCAGCAGCAGATGGGCGGCCCCATGGGTGGCCCGCCCCAGCTGCCGAGCGGTGCTCCCCAGCTGCCCGCCGGCCCCGGCGGACAGGGCGGCCCGCAGGGTCCCGGCCCCATGGGCCAGGGTCCCGGGCCGATGGGCCAGGGCGGCCCGATGCAGGGGCAGATGGGCCCTGGCGGCCCGATGGGCGGTCCCATGGGCGGTCCCGGTCTCCCCGGTCAGGGGGGTCCCGGTGGCGACAGCGCCGCGCGCGTCCTGTCGCTGGCCCAGCAGACCGCCGACCAGGCGATCGCGGAGGCCCGTTCCGAGGCCAACAAGATCGTGGGCGAGGCGCGTTCGCGTGCCGAGGGCCTCGAGCGTGACGCCCGTGCCAAGGCCGACGCCCTGGAGCGGGACGCGCAGGAGAAGCACCGCGTCGCGATGGGCTCCCTGGAGTCCGCCCGCGCCACGCTGGAGCGCAAGGTCGAGGACCTGCGCGGCTTCGAGCGCGAGTACCGCACGCGGCTGAAGTCCTACCTGGAGTCGCAGCTGCGCCAGCTGGAGACGCAGGCGGACGACTCGCTCGCCCCGCCGCGTCAGCCCGCGAGCGCCGCTCCGTCCCTGCCGCCGTCCCCGGCGCCCTCGATGGCTCCGGCCGGCGCGGGTGCCCCGTCCTACGGCGGCAACCAGACGATGGGCGGCGGCCCCGGCCAGTCCGGCCCGTCGTACGGCGGTCAGCAGCAGATGCAGCCGGCGATGACCCAGCCCATGGCTCCGGTCCGTCCGCAGGGCCCGTCGCCGATGGGTCAGGCGCCCTCGCCGATGCGTGGCTTCCTGATCGACGAGGACGACAACTGACGGCCCTCGCGGTCATGAGTACGGCGTAGCAGTCGGCAGCGTTCAGGGCGGGGCCCCGGGTACACCAACCCGGGGCCCCGCCCTTGTGCTACGCGTGTTCCCACCGGTTCCCGATGGTTCGCTCCGTTTGTTCGGATGCGGCGGACATGTCCGACGCACGCAACGCCGAAGGCCCGGTCCCCCGGAGAACGCCCTCCGGGGGACCGGGCCTTCGGCGTGTGACGCCGGCTACGCCTTGCGCAGACGGAACGTCAGGGACAGGCCCTCGTCCGTGAACGGGGCGCCGTAGGTGTCGTCCGCCTCGCCCTGGGCGAAGTCCGTGGCGAGCACCTCGTCGGAGATCAGCTCCGCGTGCTCGGTCAGCGCGGCCGTCGTGGCGGCGTCGTCCGACGTCCAGCGCAGGGCGATCCGGTCGGCCACGTCCAGGCCGCTGTTCTTGCGGGCCTCCTGGATCAGCCGGATCGCGTCACGGGCCAGACCGGCGCGGCGCAGGTCCTCGGTGATCTCCAGGTCCAGGGCGACCGTGGCGCCCGCGTCGGACGCCACCGACCAGCCCTCACGCGGCGTTTCCGTGATGATCACCTCGTCCGGGGAGAGGGTGATCGTCTCGCCGTCGACCTCCACCGAGGCCGTGCCCTCGCGCAGGGCCTGGGACAGCGCCGCGGCGTCCGCGTTGGCGACCGCCTTGGCCACGTCCTGGACCCGCTTGCCGAACCGCTTGCCCAGCGCGCGGAAGTTGGCCTTCGCCGTGGTGTCCACCAGCGAGCCGCCCACCTCGGACAGCAGCGCCAGCGACTCGACGTTCAGCTCCTCCGTGATCTGCGCGTGCAGCTCCGGGCCGAGGGCGTCGAAGCCGGCCGCCGCGATCAGCGCCCGCCGCAGCGGCTGACGCGTCTTGACGCCCGACTCGGCGCGCGTGGCGCGGCCCAGCTCCACCAGGCGGCGCACCAGCGCCATCTGGCGGGACAGCTCCGGGTCGACGGCGGACAGGTCCGCCTCCGGCCACGACGCCAGATGCACCGACTCCGGCGCGCCCGGCGTGACCGGGACGATCAGGTCCTGCCACACCCGCTCGGTGATGAACGGGGTCAGCGGGGCCATGAGCTTGGTCACCGTCTCCACGACCTCGTGCAGGGTGCGCAGCGCGGCCTTGTCGCCCTGCCAGAAGCGGCGGCGGGAGCGGCGGACGTACCAGTTGGAGAGGTCGTCGACGAACGCGGACAGCAGCTTGCCGGCCCGCTGGGTGTCGTAGTTCTCCAGCGCCTGGGTCACCTGGTCGGTGAGGGCGTGCAGTTCGGACAGCAGCCAGCGGTCCAGCACCGGGCGGTCGGCCGGGGCCGGGTCGGCCTCGCTCGGCGCCCAGCTCGACGTACGGGCGTACAGGGCCTGGAAGGCGACCGTGTTCCAGTACGTGAGGAGCGTCTTGCGGACGACCTCCTGGATGGTGCCGTGGCCCACCCGGCGGGCCGCCCAGGGGGAGCCGCCGGCCGCCATGAACCAGCGCACCGCGTCCGCGCCGTGCTGGTCCATGAGCGGGATCGGCTGCAGGATGTTGCCCAGGTGCTTGGACATCTTGCGGCCGTCCTCGGCGAGGATGTGACCGAGGCAGACCACGTTCTCGTACGACGACTTGTCGAAGACCAGCGTGCCGACCGCCATCAGCGTGTAGAACCAGCCGCGGGTCTGGTCGATGGCCTCGGAGATGAACTGCGCGGGGTACCGGGACTCGAAGAGTTCCTTGTTCTTGTACGGGTAGCCCCACTGCGCGAACGGCATCGAGCCCGAGTCGTACCAGGCGTCGATGACCTCGGGCACGCGGGTCGCCGTGGCGCCGCAGCCGTCCTGCGGGCAGCCGAAGGTGACCTCGTCGATGTACGGGCGGTGCGGGTCGAGCCCCGACTGGTCGGTGCCGGTCAGCTCGGTCAGCTCGGTGAGCGAGCCGACGCAGGTGAGGTGGTTCTCCTCGCAGCGCCAGATCGGCAGCGGGGTGCCCCAGTAGCGGTTGCGGGACAGCGCCCAGTCGATGTTGTTGTTCAGCCAGTCCCCGTACCGGCCGTGCTTGACCGAGTCCGGGAACCAGTTGGTCTTCTCGTTCTCCTCGAGCAGCCGGTCCTTGATGGCCGTCGTGCGGATGTACCAGGACGGCTGCGCGTAGTAGAGCAGCGCGGTGTGGCAGCGCCAGCAGTGCGGGTAGCTGTGCTCGTACGGCAGGTGCCGGAAGAGCAGGCCGCGCTGCTGAAGGTCCTCGGTGAGCTGTTCGTCGGCCTTCTTGAAGAAGACCCCGCCGACCAGCGGCAGGTCCTCCTCGAAGGTGCCGTCGGGGCGGACCGGGTTGACCACGGGCAGGCCGTAGGAGCGGCAGACCTTGAGGTCGTCCTCACCGAAGGCGGGGGACTGGTGGACCAGGCCCGTGCCGTCCTCGGTGGTGACGTACTCGGCGTTGACCACGTAGTGGGCTTCCGCGGGGCTGTGCTCATTGGTTCCCTCGCTGACGCTCGGGAACTCCACCAGCTCGAAGGGGCGCCGGTAGGTCCAGCGCTCCATCTCGGCGCCGGTGAAGGTCTGCCCGGTGGTCTCCCAGCCCTCGCCGAGCGCCTTCTCGACCAGCGGCTCGGCGACGACCAGCTTCTCCTCGCCGTTCGTCGCGACGACGTAGGTGACCTCGGGGTGGGCGGCGACCGCCGTGTTGGACACCAGGGTCCACGGGGTGGTCGTCCACACCAGCAGGGCGGCCTCGCCGGCCAGCGGGCCGGAGGTCAGCGGGAAGCGGACGTAGACCGACGGGTCGACGACCGTCTCGTAGCCCTGGGCCAGCTCGTGGTCGGACAGGCCGGTGCCGCAGCGGGGGCACCAGGGGGCGACGCGGTGGTCCTGGACCAGCAGGCCCTTGTTGAAGATCTCCTTCAGCGACCACCAGACGGACTCGACGTACTCCGGGTCCATGGTGCGGTAGGCGTCGTCGAGGTCGACCCAGTAGCCCATGCGGGTCGTCAGCTCGGCGAAGGCGTCCGTGTGCCGGGTCACCGACTCGCGGCACTTGGCGTTGAACTCGGCGATGCCGTACGCCTCGATGTCCTGCTTGCCGGAGAAGCCCAGCTCCTTCTCCACCGCCAGCTCCACGGGGAGGCCGTGGCAGTCCCAGCCGGCCTTGCGGGCCACGTGGTAGCCGCGCATGGTGCGGAAGCGGGGGAAGACGTCCTTGAAGACGCGGGCCTCGATGTGGTGGGCGCCGGGCATGCCGTTGGCGGTGGGCGGGCCCTCGTAGAACACCCACTCGGGGCGGCCCTCGGACTGGTCCAGGCTCTTGGCGAAGATCTTCTGCTCGTCCCAGAACTTGAGCACCGTGTGCTCGAGCGCGGGCAGGTCGACCTGGGCGGGTACCGGGCGGTACGTCGGCGTTGTCATCAGCGGGCTTCCTCCGGCGGACTTGCTGCCTTCCGACCGGAGGGACGAGAGCCACTTGCTGTGGACGCCGTGTGCGGCGCGCTCCCGCGGTACCACCCTCCTTGGCCCCCCGGTGCGCCCTGCGCTCCGGTGAGCCCCCTCATTCGGGTCGCGATGCCGGTTCTACTCGCCGCTGCGCTCGCTGCGGCTTTCTTCCGGCGGCTCCGGGGTGATCTTCACGTCGCGCTCGCCCCCGGGCTCACACCGTCCCCGGGTCGCTCTGGGCTGCCTACGCCGCTACTCGTCCCCATCCACGCTTTTCGCTCCGCCCAGTGTACGGCGCGGCGGCGCGGGCGGCCGACCGCTTTTCCCGCGGCGGTACGCCCGGGAATGCCCCGAATGGAGCGGTACGCCCGTCCGGAACGCCGGGACGTGCGTGCGGGCGGCATACCCGGCGGGTAGCTGGGCACAACGCATGCAGGTCGCCGCGCGGCGTGCGCGGGACGAGGTGACCGGGCGGTGCGCCCCGTTGCCGCGGGCCTTGAGTCGATTTATCGTCCCAGCACGATTCGCGCGCAAGATCACAATATGTGAAGGGGCCGCGGCCATGGTGGCGAAGAAGGGTGCGGCGGCCGAGGCCGCCGAGACGGAGGCCGGTGCGGCCGAGGCCGCGTCCGGGGCGACGGCGTCGAAGGGTGCCACCGCGAAGGCCGGAGGCCGCAAGGCCACCGCGAAGAAGCTCGCCGGCAAGAAGCCGGCACGGGGGACCGCCGGGAAGAAGGCCGCCGCGGGCAGGGGTGCGGGCCGCCGCCGGGGCGCCCCCGAGGGGAACGGTGCGGCCAGGACCAGCGGGTCCGCTCAGGACAGGGCCGGGCACAGCGCGGCCGACGACGCGGACGCGGCCGAGGCCGCGGCGCAGACGGGAGTGACGACGGTGGGTGCGAAGAAGACCCCTGGTCCGGCCACGGCGGCGGCGACCGCGGTGCCCAAGGCGCGGCACGGCGCGGTGGAGCCGGGCGAGCTCGCGGTGCGTCCCGGTGAGGAGCCGTGGACCGACGAAGAGGTGGAGGAGGCGCGGGCCGAGCTGATGTCGGAGGTGCTGCGGCTGCGCGAGGAGATCAGCTCCTCCGAGCGGTCGCTGGCGGGCCTGATGCGGGACTCCGGCGACGGCGCGGGCGACGACGACGCCGACACCGGCACCAAGAACATCACCCGCGAGCACGAACTGGCCCTCGCGGCGAACGCGCGCGAGATGCTCGACCAGTTCGAGCGGGCGCTCCAGCGGCTCGACGCGGGCACCTACGGCCTGTGCGAGAACTGCGGCAATCCCATCGGCAAGGCCCGGATGCAGGCCTTCCCGAGGGCCACCCTGTGCGTCGAGTGCAAGCAGAAGCAGGAGCGCCGGTACTGAGGAGCGGCCCCGCAGACCGTGCCGTACCCTCGTCCTCAGTCAAGGACCTAGGCTGAGGGACTCACGTGGCAGAGGCGGAGCGCATCATCGGTACGCCGGACACCCCGGACACGGACCGGGACGGGCAGGACCGGGACACCGAGGACCGGAACCTGCGGGACCGGGACGGTTCGGAGCCGGCCGGCGCCGACGGTACGACGGAGGAGGCGGAGCGGCCCCGCGGCAGGCGGCGGATCGCCGTGCTGTTCGCCGTCGCCGCCTTCGCCTACCTCCTCGACCTCGTCAGCAAGATGATCGTGGTCGCCAAGCTGGAGCACCACGAGCCGATCGAGATCGTCGGCGACTGGCTGCGCTTCGAGGCGATCCGCAACGCGGGCGCGGCCTTCGGCTTCGGTGAGGCTTTCACGGTGATCTTCACGGTCATCGCGGCCGCGGTCATCGTGGTGATCTTCCGCCTCGCCCGCAAGCTCTACAGCCTGCCCTGGGCGATCGCCCTCGGCCTGCTCCTCGGCGGCGCCCTCGGCAACCTCACCGACCGGATCTTCCGTTCGCCGGGCGTCTTCGAGGGCGCGGTCGTCGACTTCATCGCGCCCAAGCACTTCGCCGTGTTCAACCTGGCCGACTCGGCCATCGTGTGCGGCGGCATCCTGATCGTGCTGCTGTCCTTCCGGGGTCTCGACCCGGACGGCACGGTCCACAAGGACTGACCGCGCGGCCCCGCGAGGACTGAGGGTCCCGTCACTCCGGTGCGGGACCGACTCACCCGTCCGGCATACTCGACGGGTGAGCACGATTCCCGAGATCCGTACCCTGCCCGTGCCCGACGGCCTGGAGGGCGAGCGCGTCGACGCCGCCATCTCCCGCATGTTCGGCTTCTCCCGTACCAAGGCGGCCGAGCTCGCCGCCGCGGGGAAGGTCACGGTCGACGGGTCGGTGGTCGGAAAGTCCGAGCGGGTCAGCGGGGGCGCCTGGCTCGAGGTGGAGATGCCGCAGGCGCCCGCCCCGGTGCAGGTCCTCGCCGAGCCGGTCGAGGGCATGGAGATCGTGCACGACGACGACGACGTGGTCGTGATCGTCAAGCCCGTCGGCGTCGCCGCCCACCCCTCCCCGGGCTGGACCGGACCGACCGTGATCGGCGGCCTCGCCGCCGCCGGCTACCGCATCTCGACCTCCGGCGCCGCCGAGCGCCAGGGCATCGTGCACCGCCTCGACGTCGGCACCTCCGGCCTGATGGTCGTCGCCAAGTCCGAGTACGCGTACACGTCGCTGAAGCGCCAGTTCAAGGAGCGCACGGTCGACAAGCGCTACCACACGCTCGTCCAGGGCCACCCGGACCCGACCAGCGGCACCATCGACGCCCCCATCGGCCGCCACCCGCACCACGACTACAAGTGGGCGGTCACCGCCGAGGGCAAGCCGTCCGTCACGCACTACGACCTGATCGAGGCGTTCCGCGCGGCCTCCCTGCTCGACGTGAAGCTGGAGACCGGCCGCACGCACCAGATCCGCGTGCACATGGCCGCCCACCGCCACCCCTGCGTCGGCGACCTCACCTACGGCGCCGACCCCACGCTCGCCAAGCGGCTGAAGCTCACCCGGCAGTGGCTGCACGCCGTCCGCCTCGGCTTCGAGCACCCCGGCGACGGGCAGTGGGTCGAGTTCTCCTGCGACTACCCGGACGACCTCCAGCAGGCGCTCGACCAGGTCCGCGAGGAGACCTGGGCATGAGCCCGGCCGTCACGGTCCGGGCCGCGGAGGACCCCGCCGACCGCGAGGCCTGCTTCGCGGTCCGCAAGGAGGTCTTCGTCGCCGAGCAGGGCGTCCCCGAGGACATCGAGTACGACGCCCACGACGCGGACGCCGTGCACCTGCTCGCCCTCGACGCCGACGGCACCCCCCTCGGCACGGCCCGGCTGCTGCACGGCGCCGCCGCCGCGGCGAAGAACGGCGGCGACCCGGCCGTCGGCTCCCTCGGCCGCCTCGCGGTGCTGAGGCGGGCCCGCGGCCTCGGCGTCGGCGCCGCGCTCGTACGGGCCGTCGAGGACGCCGCCCGGGAGCGCGGGCTCACCGGCGTCGACCTGCACGCCCAGACCCACGCCCTCGGCTTCTACGAGCGGCTCGGCTACGAGGCCTACGGGCCGGAGTTCCCCGACGCGGGCATGCCGCACCGGGCCATGCGGCGCGCACTGTAGCCGGGGCATCCGTGCCCGCGCCGGGAGCGGCGCGCATGGCAGGCTGGAGAGCGCCCGACCCGTCCGACCACCGGGAGCGGTGACCGTGGATCAGCTGGCCCTGCTGTTCGCCCTGTTGCTCGGGGCGCTCGTGAGCGTCCCCGTGGGGGAGCGGCTGAGGCTGCCGGCGCCGGTGCTGATGACGGTCTTCGGGATCGTCCTGGCACTGCTGGACTTCGTGCCGAACGTCGACGTCCCGCCGGACCTGATCCTGCCGCTGCTGCTGCCGCCCCTGCTCTACGCGGCCGTGCGCCGCACCTCCTGGCGGCAGTTCGCGGCCAACGTCCGGCCGATCCTGCTGCTGGCCGTGGCGCTGGTGTTCGTCACCACCTTCTGCGTCGCCGTCGTCGCCCACGCGATCGTGCCGGGACTGCCGCTGGCCGCCGCCGTCGCCCTCGGCGCGCTGGTCGCCCCGCCCGACCCGGTCGCGGCGACCGCCGTCGCCGGCAAGCTGGGGCTGCCCCGCCGGCTGGTGTCGATCCTGGAGGGCGAGGGCCTCTTCAACGACGTCACGGCCATCGTGCTGTACCACGTGGCCGTGGCCGCCGCCGTGAGCGGCACCTTCTCACCCTGGGCGGCCGGGCTCGACCTCGTGCTGTCGGCGGTGGTGGCGGTCGCCGTGGGACTGGCGCTCGGCTGGGCCACCAACAAGACGATGGACCTGCTCGGCGACCCCACCCTCCAGGTCGCGCTGACCCTGCTGGTGCCGTTCGCCGCATACGTCCTCGCCGAGGAGCTGCACGGCTCGGGCGTCCTCGGGGTGCTGGTCACCGCGCTGTACCTGGTGGAGTACGCCACCGACGCCGACGACGTGATGGCGCGGCTGGCCGGGCACACCTTCTGGGACATCGTGGACACCCTGGTCACCGGGGTGGCGTTCGGCCTGGTCGGCCTGGAACTGCACAACGCCGTCGACACGGCGGCCGGCCACTGGGGCGAGCTGCTGAGCTGGTCGGCGGCGGTCGTCGGGGTGGTCGTGTTCGTGCGGCTGGCGTGGCTGCTGCCGGCGACCTGGCTGACCAAACGGCTGCACAGCGAGCGGGACGTCGGCGAGGAGATCCCGGTGAGCTGGCGCGAGACCGTGGTGATGTGGTGGTCCGGGATGCGCGGGGTGGCGTCCGTGGCGCTGGCCCTCGCCATCCCGCTGGAGACCGAGTCGGGCGCGGACTTCCCCGCCCGCGGCGAGATCGTCTTCATGGCGTTCGGCGTGGTCCTGGGCACGCTGCTCGTGCAGGGGCTCACCCTGCCGTGGCTGGTGGGGAAGCTCGGGGTGCGCGGCGACACCGGACGGGAGAAGGAGCTGGAGCGCCGGCTCGCCGTGCGGGCCGCGAGGGCCGCCAAACGCAGACTGCGGGAGATCGAGGACGTCGAGGAACTGCCGGAGGACCTGTCCGAGCAGATGATGCGCCGGGCCTTCGACATGGGCGTGCGGATCAGCCCGGACATCGCGGACGACGAACGCCGCGAGGCGGTCCGCCAGCGCAGCAAACGGCTGAAGCGGATCCGGCGCATCGAGCAGGAGATGCTGAGCGCCGCCCGGCACGAGGTGCTCACCGCGCGCAGCGAGCCGGGCGCCGACCCCGAGGTGGTGGACCGGGTGCTGCGTCATCTGGACGTGCGCAGTCTGCGCTGAGCGCCGCCGCGTTGCCGCCGTCCGCCGTCGCCCGCTCCGTAGGGTCGGGGCATGACACGCAATGTTGTGATCAGCGGCGGCGGCACCGGGATCGGGCTCGCCACCGCGCAGACGTTCGCCGCCGACGGCGACCGCGTCCTGCTCATCGGGCGGCGCGGCGACGTCCTGGAGCGGGCCGAGGTGCCGGGCGCGCTGACCTACGCCGCCGATCTGGCCGACCCCGAGGCCGTGCGGGGCGTGTCCGGGTTCGTGGGGCGCGAGTTCGGGGCCGTGGACGTGCTCGTCCACTGCGCGGGCGGCAACGGCCTGCTGGAGCCGCCGGTGGGCGGCGACGACCCGCTCGACGCCGTCGCCCGCGACTGGACGGTCAACTTCCGGCTCAACGTGCTGACCGCCGTGCTGCTCACCGAGGCGCTGCGGGAACGGCTCGCCGTGCCCGGCGGCCGGGTGCTGTTCCTCAGCTCCATCGCCGCCAAGCGCGGCTCGGGCCGGGTGTCGTACGCGGCGGCCAAGGCAGGACTGCACCCGTACGCCCACGCCCTGGCACGCGAACTGGGGCCGCACGGGATCACCGTGAACGTGGTCGCGCCCGGCTACATCGAGGACACGGCGTTCTTCGGCGGCGACGGCCTGGACGAGGAGCGGCGGGCCCGGCTGATCGCGGAGACGTCGGACAAGCGCGCCGGCCGGCCCGGTGACGTCGCCGCGACCCTGCACTGGCTCGCCTCGCACGGCGCCGGCCACATCACCTCGCAGATCGTCCAGGTGAACGGCGGTGCCGAGCGCGGCTGCTGAGGTCCGCTCAGCGCGGCTGCCGGGACGGGTGGGTGTGAATCCGGCGCGCCGCCGGCAGGGCGTCGGCGGGCGTGCTGTCCGGGACGTCCCGCGGCGGCGGCACCGCGTCGGCGGTGTTGACCCGGGGCAGCGCGTAGGGGTGCTCGTCGGCCAGGAAGCGCATCATCCGCTCGCGCACCGTGACCCGGACCGTCCAGATGTCGTCGGCGTCCTTGGCCGTCACCAGCGCCCGCACCTCCAGGGTGCTCGGGGTGCTGTCCGTGACGGTCAGGTTGCAGGCGCGGCCGTCCCACGCCGGGCACTCCCGCAGGATGTCGCGCAGCTTCTCGCGCATGGCGTCCAGGGGCGCGCTGTGGTCCACGTGCCAGAACACGGTGCCGGTCATCTGCGGGGTGCCGCGCGACCAGTTCTCGAACGGCTTGGAGGTGAAGTACGACACCGGCATGGTGATCCGGCGCTCGTCCCAGGTGCGCACGGTCAGGAAGGTGAGGGTGATCTCCTCGACGGTGCCCCACTCGCCGTCCACCACCACGGTGTCGCCGATGCGCACCATGTCGCCGAACGCGATCTGCAGTCCGGCGAACATGTTGCCCAGCGTCGACTGGGCGGCGACACCGGCGACGATGCCGAGGATGCCCGCCGAGGCCAGCAGCGAGGCGCCGGCCGCGCGCATCGCGGGGAACGTCAGCAGCATCGCGGCCACCGCGACCACGCCCACCGCCGCCGACACCACACGGCGGATCAGCGTCACCTGGGTGCGCACCCGGCGCACCCGGGCCGGGTCGCGCTCGCGGTGGTTGGTGGCGTACCGGGTGTAGGAGGTCTCCACGACGGCGGCGGCGATGCGGATGGTCAGCCAGGCGGCCGACCCGATCAGCACCAGGGTGAGGATCCGGCCGACGGCGACGTCGTGGGAGGTAAGCAGCCGTGTCTCGTCGTAGGAGGCTCTGAGCAGGACCGCGCAGAGCAGCAGCTGGTACGGGACCCGGGCCCGGCGCAGCAGGCCCCACAGCGGTGTCTCGTGGTGGCGTTCGTCGGCCTTCCGCAGCAGACGGTCGGTGGCCCAGCCCAGCAGCAGCGTCAGCACCACCGAGCCGCCGACCACGATCAGCGGGCGCAGCACGTCATCCATGCTCCCGAACCTAACCGGCCCGCTCCGGCATGAACATGTGACTTCCGTCCGGTTCCGGGTAGTGCCGCCGGCGAGGTCCGTCACACCCGGCTGGCACCATGGGCTCCATGAACATCATGCTCTTTCACTCGACCTACGGACTGCGCCCCGCGGTGCACCGGGCCGCGGACCGGCTGCGCGCGGCCGGACACGAGGTGTGGACGCCGGACCTCTTCGAGGGCCGCACGTTCGACACCGTCGAGGAGGGCATGGAGTTCAAGGACGAGGTGGGCAAGGACGAGCTGCTGAAGCGGGCAGTCCTGGCGGCGGCGCCGTACTCGGAGCGCGGCCTGGTGTACGCGGGGTTCTCCTTCGGCGCCTCGGTGGCGCAGACGCTGGCCCTCGGCGACGAGAAGGCCAAGGGGCTGCTGCTCCTGCACGGCACCTCCGACATCGCGGAGAACGCCGAGGCCGACGGGCTGCCGGTGCAGCTGCACGTCGCGGAGCCGGACCCGTTCGAGACCGACGACTGGCTCACCGCCTGGTACCTGGGCATGGGCCGGGCCGGGGCCGACGTGGAGGTCTACCGGTACGCGGGCGCCGGACACCTCTACACCGACCCCGACCTGCCCGACCACGACGAGGAGGCCGCCGAGGCCACCTGGCGGACGGCGCTCGGCTTCCTCGACTCGCTGGAGGAGGACGCGGGCTGATCCGCGTCCCGGCCGGTCGGACGATCAGACGGGGGCGTCGGCCCGCTCGATCTTCTGCGTGCCGCTGCGCGTGCGGTAGGAGCGGGACCAGGCCGCGGCGGCGTCCGGCCTGGTGCGGTCGGACAGCACGTAGTAGTCCATCTGCGCGCGCTCGGCCGTGAGGTCCAGCACCCCGAAGCCGTGCCGGTCGGTGTCCACCCAGTGCACGTGCCGGTTGGCGGCCCGGATCAGCGGGGCGGCGACCGCGGAGACCGTGCCCTCGCCGACCTTGAGGATGTCGTCGAGGTTGTCGGAGGTGACCGACGTGACCACGAACTCCGTGGCGGCGGACGCCGACAGCGGGTAGGTGCCGGCGTTCACCGGCACGTCGTTCGCCCACGCCATGTGGATGTCCCCGGTGAGGAACACCGTGTTGCGGATGGCGTTGCCGCGCAGATGGGCGAGCAGTTCGCGGCGGTCCGCGGTGTAGCCGTCCCACTGGTCGGTGTTGAGGGCGAGCCCCTCCTGCGGCAGGCCCAGCAGCTTCGCGAGCGGCTTCAGGAGGGTCGCGGGCAGGGAGCCCAGCGCGAACGGCGAGATCATCACCGAGGTGCCGACCAGGCGCCAGGTGGTGTCGGACGCCGAGAGGCCCGCCTTCAGCCAGTCGAGCTGGGCGCGGCCGGTGAGGGTGCGGCCGGGGTCGTCCACGTCGCCGTCGCCGGGCGAGACCTGCTGCGAGCGGAAGGAGCGCAGGTCGAGCAGCGACAGGTCGGCCAGCTTGCCGAAGCGCAGCCGGCGGTAGGTGGTGCCCTCGACCGCCGGGCGGACCGGCATCCACTCGAAGTACGCCTGCTTGGCGGCGGCCTGCCGGTCGGCCCAGGCGCCCTCCGCGCCCTCGGTGTGGTTCTCCGCGCCTGAGGACCAGGTGTCGTTGGCGAACTCGTGGTCGTCCCACATGGCGACGACCGGGGCGGCGGCGTGCAGCGACTGGAGATCCGGGTCGGTCTTGTGACGGGCGTGCCGGACGCGGTAGTCGGCGAGGGTGACGATCTCGTGGGCGGGGGAGTGCGGGCGGACGACCCTGCCCCGGGTGCCGTAGTCGCCGGACGCGTACTCGTAGATGTAGTCGCCCAGGTGCAGCCAGGCGTCCAGGTCGCCGCGGGCCGCGAGATGGCGGTACGCCGCGAAGTGCCCGGCCTCCCAGTTGGCGCAGGAGACCACCCCGAGGCGCAGCCCCGCCACGGAGGCGTCGGCGGCGGGCGCCGTGCGGGTGCGGGCCGCGGGGGAGTCGGCGTCGCCGGCGGAGAAGCGGTACCAGTAGTCGGTGGCGGGCCTGAGGCCGCGGACGTCCGCCTTGACGGTGTGGTCGGAGGCGGCGGTGGCGAGGACCGTGCCCTGGGCGACGACGTCGGTGAACGCCCGGTCGCGGGCGACGGTCCAGCGCACCTCGGTGTCGGGCCCGGCGCCGGAGCCGGGGAGGGCGTCGGGGGTGGGCGTCACTCGGGTCCACAGCAGCACGCCGTCCGGCAGCGGGTCGCCGGAGGCGACGCCGTGCAGGAAGGCGGGGGCCGGCTGGGCGGCGCGGGCGGGCAGCGCGGCGGTCCGCCTATCCCCTGTGTGCCTTGCCTCCCACGACTCACGGGGTGAGGGAGGCGGTGTCCGCGGTGGCGGAGACGGCGCTCTCGGTTCTTCCGTGTCGACTGGTCACAGCCGATCAGGTTACTGACGCGTACATGCCGCGTGTAGACGCCGGAGCGGGCGAACCCGGGAAAGTTCGCCCGCTCTTCAACCACCCGTCGGCGGGGCGTCGTCGGGTGCGTCAGCCCTTCAGCGCCTTGTCGACCGCCGCGGTGAACTCGGCCGCCGTCATGGGCGCGTTCTTGCCGTCGGAGCCGGTCAGCTTCTCGCCGTCCATCTTCACGGTCGGCGTGCCCTGGACGTCGCTGCTGTCGAACTTGTCCGACATCTCCAGCGCCCAGCGGTCGTAGGTGCCGTCCTTCACGGCCGCCTGGAACTCCTTGTTGTTCTTCAGGGCGTCCACCGTGTCGGCGACCTTGATCAGGTAGGCGTCGTCCTTGAACTTGTCGTCCGTCTCCTCGGGGTGGAACTCCGCCGAGTAGAGCGCCGACTTGTACTCCAGGAACGCCTCCGGGCTGACGTTCAGCGCGGCGCCCAGGGCGCTCAGCGCGTTCTTCGAGCCCTCGCCGGTGAGGTTGCGGTCCAGGAACGAGGCGCCTATGAACTGCACCTTGTACTTGCCGTCCGCGACGTCCTTCTCGATCGTCCCGCCCACGGCCTGCTCGAACGAGGAGCAGATCGGGCAGCGCGGGTCCTCGTACAGCTCCAGGGTCTTCTTCGCGTCGGCCTTGCCGATGACGACGGTCGTGCCGTCCTTGCCGCTGGTGTTCGCCGGCTTGACCAGCTTCGCGCTCTTCGCGGCCTCCCAGTGGTCCGGCTTGTTCGCCTGGACCACCGCGTAGCCGATGCCGCCGGCCGCGGCGAGCACGCCGACCACCGACGCGGCGACGATCAGCTGCCGCCTGACCTTCGCCTTCTTCGCCTGGCGCTCGCGCTCCTGACGCAGACGCTCGCGCGCCGCCGTCTTCGCCGACTGGCTGTTCCGCTTGCTCATGGTGATGTCTCCACAGGGGACGCACACGGGGTCGTGTGCGGAGGTACGTACGGGGGGACTGCAGATGCTCGGCCGGCCGCCCGGGGCGTGATCGCCTCAGGCGGCGAGGGAGCACGGCGGCCCGCGCCGTCCCAGGGAGTGCGCGAGAAGCAGGGTGCGCGCCACGGTCGCGCGGTGCGGCGTGCGGAGCGGCCGGCCCGCCTTCGGGGCCCGGCGCACGGTGACCACCGCGACGGCCAGCAGCAGCGGACGCACCGCCGTCGACGCCGTCGCCGCCACCGCGCCCAGCAGCTGGGCCAGCGCCCGCGCGCAGCCAGGCGGCGGCGAGAGGCCCACCCGATGTGCGCGCCAGCAGCAGCCAGGCGGTCGCCGGGCCGGCCTCGGCCAGCACCGCCGCCACCCGGTCGCCGCCCTGGGCGGCGTGCCCGGTGACCCGGGCCAGCGGCGCGCCCACACCGGTGCCGTCGCCGCACAGCACGTCGAACCCGACGGAGCGCAACGGACCGGCGACCGGGCCGCCCATACGGCCGTAGCAGACGTGCTGGCCCGTGGTGAAGACCGTGTCGGCGGCCAGCTCCAGCGGGATCAGCAGGGCGGCGATCCGCCCGAAGGAACGCTCCCGCCCCGCGAGCGCGTAGGCCAGGCCGAAGACGGCGGCGCCGATCACGGCCACCGTGTTCAGCGGCAGCGGGGCCCCGGACAGCAGCACGTGCGACGCGGTGCTGAGCGTCACGACGACAGCCGTGAACAGCGCCGCGCGAACGGCTCTGAGCTGGGGTCCGGATATGTCCATGGCGGCTACGAGTGTGGCACGTGCTCCGTTAAGGGATCCCTAAAGGGGGCCTGTGAATGTGCGGAAGGTTACAGCCCCGGAATCCGGCCGTTGCGGAACAGGTCGAGGAAGATCTGGTGGTCCCGGCGGGCCCGCGCCCCGTAGTCGTGGGCGAAGTCCACCAGGAGCGGCACCAGCGCGTTCTCGTCGGCCGCGATCGCCGCGTCGATGGCCCGCTCCGTGGAGAACGGCACCAGCGACTCTCCGGAGGTGTCGTCCGCCGCCGCGTGCATCGCCGCCGTCGCCCGGCCCAGGTCGGCGACCACCAGCGCCATCTCCTCCGGGTCGTCCAGGTCGCTCCAGTCCAGGTCCACCGCGTACGGCGAGACCTCGGCGACCAGCTGCCCGGCGCCGTCCAGCTCGGTCCAGCCCAGCCACGGGTCGGCGTGCGCCTGCAGGGCGCGCTGGGAGATCACCGTGCGGTGCCCCTCGTGCAGGAAGTACTCGCGCACCGCCGGGTCCGCGATGTGCCGGGAGACGGCGGGCGTCTGCGCCTGCTTGACGTAGATCACGACGTCGTTCTCCAGGGCGTCGCTGTGCCCCTCCAGCAGGATGTTGTACGACGGCAGCCCGGCCGAGCCGATGCCGATGCCCCGGCGGCCCACCACGTCCTTCACGCGGTAGGAGTCCGGGCGGGCCAGCGAGGAGTCCGGCAGCGTCTCCAGATAGCCGTCGAACGCGGCCAGCACCTTGTAGCGCGTGGCGGCGTCCAGCTCGATCGCGCCGCCGCCGGCCGTGAAGCGGCGCTCGAAGTCGCGGATCTCCGTCATCGAGTCCAGCAGCGAGAACCGGGTCAGCGACCGGGCGTCCCGCAGCACGTCCAGCAGCGGCCCCTGCGCGGTGTCCAGCGTGAACGGCGGCACCTCGTCGTCCTTCGCGCCCGTCGCCAGGGCGTGGATCCGCTCCCGGTAGGCCGCCGCGTACACCGACACCAGGTCGGTGATCTGCGCGTCGCTGAGCGCCTTCGCGTAGCCGATGAGCGCCATCGACGCCGCGAACCGCTTCAGGTCCCACAGGAACGGGCCGACGTACGCCTCGTCGAAGTCGTTGACGTTGAACACCAGGCGGCCGTTGGAATCCATGTACGTGCCGAAGTTCTCCGCGTGCAGATCGCCGTGGATCCACACGCGTGAGGTGCGCTCGTCCAGGTACGGCCCGCTGTACGCGGCGCCGCCGCGCCCGGAGTGCTCGGCGGACAGGTCGTGGTAGAAGAGGCTCGCGGTCCCGCGGTAGAAGGCGAACGCCGACGCCGCCATCTTCCGGAACTTCACCCGGAACGCGGCCGGGTCGGCGGCCAGGAGCTCGCCGAAGGCGGTGTCGAGGACGGCGAGGATCTCCTCGCCGCGGTGCTCGTCGCTGAGCTGCGGGACCGGCATCGCTGGGTGCCTCCTGGTGCGGGATCGGGGGACGGCCGTGCCGTCGCCTGCCTAACGTGCGAAGGCGCGCGGGAGTGCCCGGCGCCCCGCCCCGAAGGTACGCGGGGAAGGGCTCCGGGTGTCAGTGCCGGGGCATAGACTTCCGAGCTGTCCCCCGGGACCCGTCCACCCGCTGCCGATGAGATCTCCCTGGAGGCCGCACCGTGTCGAAGCCGCCGTTCACGCACCTGCACGTCCACACCCAGTACTCGCTGCTGGACGGTGCCGCGCGGCTGAAGGACATGTTCAACGCCTGCAACGAGATGGGCATGACGCACATCGCCATGTCCGACCACGGCAACCTGCACGGGGCGTACGACTTCTTCCACACCGCCCAGAAGGCCGGCGTCACCCCGATCATCGGCATCGAGGCGTACGTCGCCCCCGAGTCCCGGCGCAACAAGCGCAAGATCCAGTGGGGCCAGCCGCACCAGAAGCGGGACGACGTCTCCGGCTCCGGCGGCTACACCCACAAGACGATGTGGGCGGTGAACAGCACCGGACTGCACAACCTCTTCCGGCTCTCCTCCGACGCCTACGCCGAGGGCTGGCTGCAGAAGTGGCCCCGCATGGACAAGGAGACCATCGCCAAGTGGTCGGAGGGCATCGTCGCCTCCACCGGCTGCCCCTCCGGCGAGGTCCAGACCCGGCTCCGCCTCGGCCACTTCGACGAGGCCCTCAAGGCCGCCGCCGACTACCAGGACATCTTCGGCAAGGACCGGTACTTCCTGGAGCTGATGGACCACGGCATCGACATCGAGCACCGGGTCCGCGACGGCCTGCTGGAGATCGGCAGGAAGCTCGGCATCCCGCCCCTGGTCACCAACGACTCGCACTACACGTACGCGCACGAGGCCGCGGCGCACGACGCGCTGCTGTGCATCCAGACCGGCAAGAACCTCTCCGACCCGGACCGCTTCAAGTTCGACGGCACCGGCTACTACCTGAAGTCCACGGACGAGATGTACGCCATCGACTCCTCGGACGCCTGGCAGCAGGGCTGCGCCAACACGCGGCTGATCGCCGAGATGGTCGACACCACGGGCATGTTCGTCAAGCGCGACCTGATGCCCAAGTTCGACATCCCCGAGGGGTACACCGAGGTCAGCTGGTTCCGCGAGGAAGTCATGCGCGGCATGAACCGCCGCTTCCCCGACGGCATCCCGGACGACCGCATGAAGCAGGTCGAGTACGAGATGGACACCATCATCTCGATGGGCTTCCCGGGCTACTTCCTCGTCGTCGCCGACTTCATCATGTGGGCCAAGAAGCAGGGCATCGCGGTCGGCCCCGGCCGTGGCTCCGCGGCCGGCTCGATCGTCGCCTACGCCCTCGGCATCACCGACCTCGACCCGATCCCGCACGGCCTGATCTTCGAGCGGTTCCTCAACCCCGAGCGCATCTCCATGCCCGACGTCGACATCGACTTCGACGAGCGCAGGCGCGTCGAGGTCATCCGGTACGTCACGGAGAAGTACGGCGCCGACAAGGTCGCCATGATCGGCACGTACGGCACCATCAAGGCGAAGAACGCCATCAAGGACTCCGCGCGCGTCCTCGGCTACCCGTACGCGATGGGCGACCGCATCACCAAGGCCATGCCCGCCGACGTCCTCGGCAAGGGCATCCCGCTGTCCGGCATCACCGACCCCTCGCACCCCCGCTACTCGGAGGCCGGAGAGGTCCGCGGGATGTACGAGAACGAGCCCGACGTGAAGAAGGTCATCGACACCGCCAAGGGCGTCGAGGGCCTGGTCCGGCAGATGGGCGTGCACGCGGCCGGCGTGATCATGTCCAGCGAGACCATCACCGACCACGTCCCGGTCTGGGTCCGGCACACCGACGGCGTGACCATCACGCAGTGGGACTACCCGAGCTGCGAGTCGCTCGGCCTGCTGAAGATGGACTTCCTGGGCCTGCGCAACCTCACCATCATGGACGACGCCGTCAAGATGGTGAAGGCCAACAAGGGCATCGACATCGACCTGCTGTCGCTGCCCCTGGACGATCCCACGACCTTCGACCTGCTCCAGCGCGGCGACACCCTCGGCGTGTTCCAGTTCGACGGCGGCCCCATGCGCTCCCTGCTCCGGCTGATGAAGCCGGACAACTTCGAGGACATCTCCGCCGTCTCGGCCCTGTACCGGCCGGGCCCGATGGGCATGAACTCGCATACGAACTACGCCCTGCGCAAGAACGGCCAGCAGGAGATCACCCCGATCCACCCCGAGCTGGAGGAGCCGCTCCGCGAGGTCCTGGACGTCACCTACGGCCTGATCGTCTATCAGGAGCAGGTGCAGAAGGCCGCCCAGATCATCGCCGGCTACTCGCTCGGCGAGGCCGACATCCTCCGCCGTGTGATGGGCAAGAAGAAGCCGGAGGAGCTGGAGAAGAACTTCGTCATCTTCCAGGCCGGCGCCCGCAAGAACGGCTACAGCGACGAGGCCATCCAGGCGCTGTGGGACGTGCTGGTGCCGTTCGCCGGCTACGCCTTCAACAAGGCGCACTCCGCCGCGTACGGACTGGTCTCGTACTGGACCGCCTACCTCAAGGCGAACCACCCCGCCGAGTACATGGCGGCGCTGCTCACCTCGGTGAAGGACGACAAGGACAAGTCCGCGGTCTACCTCAACGAGTGCCGCCGCATGGGCATCCGGGTGCTCCCGCCGAACGTGAACGAGTCCGAGTCCAACTTCGCCGCCCAGGGCGACGACGTGATCCTCTTCGGCCTCTCCGCGGTGCGCAACGTCGGCACCAACGTGGTGGAGTCGATCATCAAGTGCCGCAAGGCCAAGGGGAAGTACACGTCCTTCCCGGACTACCTCGACAAGGTCGACGCGGTCGTCTGCAACAAGCGCACCACCGAGTCGCTGATCAAGGCCGGCGCCTTCGACACCCTGGGCCACACCCGCAAGGGCCTCACCGCGCAGTACGAGCCGATGATCGACAACGTGGTCGCGGTCAAGCGCAAGGAGGCCGAGGGACAGTTCGACCTCTTCGGCGGCATGGGCGAGGAGCAGAGCGACGAACCGGGCTTCGGCCTGGACGTGCAGTTCACCGACGAGGAGTGGGACAAGACCTACCTGCTCGCGCAGGAGCGCGAGATGCTCGGCCTGTACGTCTCCGACCACCCGCTGTTCGGCCTGGAGCACGTGCTGTCCGACAAGGCCGACGCGGGCATCTCCCAGCTCACCGGCGGCGACTTCGGCGACGGCGCGGTGGTCACCATCGGCGGCATCATCTCCGGCCTCCAGCGCAAGATGACCAAGCAGGGCAACGCCTGGGCGATCGCCACCGTGGAGGACCTCGCGGGCTCCATCGAGTGCATGTTCTTCCCGGCGACCTACCAGCTCGTCTCGACGCAACTGGTCGAGGACGCCGTGGTGTTCGTCAAGGGCCGGCTCGACAAGCGGGAGGACGTGCCCCGGCTGGTCGCCATGGAGCTGATGGTCCCCGACCTGTCCAACGCGGGCACCAACGCGCCCGTGGTGCTGACCATCCCGGCCACCCGCGTGACCCCGCCGATGGTGAGCCGGCTCGGCGAGATCCTCACCCACCACAAGGGCGACAGCGAGGTCCGCATCAAGCTCCAGGGCCCGACGAAGACGACGGTGCTGCGGCTCGACCGGCACCGGGTCAAGCCCGACCCGGCCCTGTTCGGCGACCTGAAGGTGCTGCTCGGCCCGTCCTGCCTGGCCGGTTAGGCGCCGGCCTCCGACGCGCCGGAGGGGCGCACCCGCGACGGGTGCGCCCCTCTTCCTGTGCTGCCGGGCCGCAACGGCCCTTCACACGTGTGTCAGTTGTGGCCGAAGCGCTTCTGCCGGCCCTTGCCGGGGCCGACCTCGCCGGGCACCACGTGCGTGGTGCGCTGCTCGTCCGGGGTCTCCAGGGTGGACGTCTGCGCGGCGCGCGGGGCGCGCTCGGCCTGGGGCTGCTTACGGTCACGGTTCTTGTTCTTGGCCATGGTGTTGCCTCCTGTGGGGACTAGGGGCCAGGGCCGAATTCAGATTCACATAAGCCGATAACACCCGCATGTCGGACAATTACCGTCTGTAGTGGGGCTGTCGGGGGAGGAAGTGTGGAAACGCCACGCCGAAGATCGAGTTCGGGCCGTTAAGACAGGCGGGGTCGGGCAGACTCGAAGGAAGCCCGAAGCCAAACCTCCCGGAAAGAGGGTGGATCGCGTGGACCGCTGCATCGTCCTGGTGGACGCCGGGTATCTGCTGGGGGCCGCCGCGAGTCTCCTCGCCGGGGAGCCCTCACGGTCCCGGATCACCGTGGACCACGCCGCCCTGATCCAGGGACTGCGTGACCGCGCCGAGAACGACACGCGCCGGCCGCTGCTGCGCATCTACTGGTTCGACGGCGCCCCCGACCGCGTCCCGCAGCCCGAGCACCGCCGGCTGCGCGTGATGCCCCGGGTCACCGTCCGGCTCGGCGCGCTGACCCGCAGCGACGGGCGCTGGGCGCAGAAGGGCGTGGACGCGGCGATGCACGCCGAGCTGACCGAGCTCGCCCGCAACCGCGCCTGCTCCGACATCGTCCTCGTCACCGGCGACGGCGACCTGCTGCCGGGCATGATGGCCGCCAAGGAGCACGGGGTCGCCGTGCACCTGTGGGCGGTGCAGGCCGCCGACGGCGACTACAACCAGTCCGAGGACCTGGTCGCCGAGGCCGACGAACGCCGGGTCCTGGACCGGGCGTGGATCACCCAGGCCGTGCGCGCCAAGGAGATCGGCGGGGTGTGCGCGCCGCCGCCCGCGACCCGGCCCGAGATCGCCGCGATCCTCTCCGCGCCGCTGCCCGACTCCGCCCTCGCCCCCGCCGCCGAGCGCGCCCCCGCCGAGCCGCGCCATGCGGCAGCCGCGCACGCCGCGCACAACGGCACCGTGGAGCGCGCGCCCGCGGCCAAGGGCGTGCCCACCCCGAAGGACCTGGCCGCGCTGCGCCACCCCGGCCTGCACCAGCCGCAGCAGCCCGCCTCCGCGACCCTGCGGTGGTCCTCCGACAAGGGCTGGGTGGACCGGCCCGTCGCCGAGCCTCCGGAGGCCGCGTCCATGCCGACGCTGGCGCAGCTGACCACGGCGGAGCAGCGGTGGGCGGACCGCGAGGAGGACATCACCACCGTGGGCGGCGACCCCTTCGAGGTGGGGCAGGTGTTCGCGCGGCGGTGGGTGGAGCGGCTGGGCGACCAGGGGCATGTGCGGAAGCTGTCCGCGATGTATCCGCGGATCCCGCACCGGATCGACGGGGAGCTGTTGCGGTACGCGGCGCGGTTCGGGCTGCTCGCGCACAAGGACGACCAGATCGACGAGCGGGATCGGTACGCCATTCGGGCGGGGTTCTGGCGGGAGCTGGACACACGGACGGGAACGGAACGCGCGTCCGCGGGGGAGTAGAGCCGCGGCGGCTTCGAGGGCGGGGGCGGTGCACCACCCGTCTCGCGCAGTTCCCCGCGGCCCTTTGGCGGCGGGGCTGAGGGCCGGTGAGTACGGCCGGGGCCGTGGCGGGCTGCTCGCGCACTTCCCCGCGCCCCTGAGGGTGCTTAGGTGACCGCGGCCCTGAAAGCACCGCGGTTGATCGCGCCCCAAAGGGGCGCGGGGAACTGCGCGACCAGCCACGACGTACCCGCAGATGCGACTGAAGGGGCGCGGGGAACTGCGCAGAGAGCCACCAGGCACCCGCAGGGACACCTCACGCGCGGGGAAACGCCGCCCACTCCTTGATGGCGAAGCCATCCCCCCTCGGGCGGATCTCCGCCGCGCTGTGGCCGGGCCAGTGGGCGGGGACGACCAGTTCACCCAGGTCCGCGGCGCGGGCAAGAAAAGCCCGCCGCGTCTTCGCGGCCAGCCGCACGTCGTCGCAGAAGCAGCTGTTCCACTCGGGCTCCAGCACCTGCACAGGACTGTGCAGCATGTCCCCCACGAACACCGCTCGGTCCGCGCCCGACCGCAGCGTCAGCGCGGACGACCCCGGCGTGTGCCCAGGCGCCGCCTCCAGCAGCAGATTGCCGTCGATACGGTGCCGGTCCTCCCACAGCACCAGTTGCCCCGCTCGCTCGACCGGCGCGATGCTGTCCTCGAACACCAGCCGGCTCCCCTCCCACCGCACACGCTCGTGGTCGTCCCGCGGCGCCCGGCCGCCCCCGGGACCCGGACCCGCCGGGTCGAAGTACCGGTGATCGGCACGCGGCACCAGATACGTCGCGTGGGGGAACGTCGGCACCCACTGCCCGTCGAGCCACCGCGTGTTCCACCCGACGTGGTCGTAGTGGATGTGGGTGTTGACGACGACGTCGACGTCCTCGGGCTCGACGCCGGCCGCCCGCAGACGGTCGAGGAAGTCCGTGCGGAGATGCGCGAACTGCGGCACCTGCGGGCGGTCCCGCCCGTTGCCGATCCCCGTGTCCACCAGGATCGTCCGCCCCTCGCTGCGCAGCACGAACGTCTGCACGTGGCAGCGGTACGCGTCGTCGGCCGGCGTCCAGAAGTCGGGCGCCAGCCAGTCCTCGTTGCGCCGCCAGGTCTCCTCGTCGCTGTCCGGGACGATGAAGCGCGCGGTGCGGACGGGGCCCGACCACTCGATCACACGGATGATCTCGACGTCGCCGAGCACTATGCCGGGTGCGGGTGCGGGTGCGGACATGGCTGGACCTCCAGGAAACGGGACGTGCATCAGGCCGGGCCGACCTCGCCCGGGGCCGCGTACCGGGCCAGGAACGTGCGTACGGCCTCGTCGATCACCACGTCCGGGCCGGGCCCCTCGGCGGTCTCCTCGGTGAAGGCCATGACGCGCGGCCAGACGAGGAACTCCTGGACCAGGCCCATGAACTGCCGTGCGGCGAGGCGCGTGTCCGGGCAGTGCAGCCGGCCGGCGCGGACCAGGGCGTCGAGACGTTCGGTGAACGCCGCCACCACCGGCCCCTTGCCCAGCCGGTGGAACTCGTCCGCGATCCACGGCAGCCGGGCGGACTCCGCGACCACCAGCCGTGCGAAGAGGATCTGGTCCGTCTCGTCGGCGAAGCGTCGCAGCGACCGGGCGAAGGCCCGCAGCACCTCCTCGGCGCCCGCGTCCTCGCCGTCCCCGGCCGGCCGCCGGTCCTGGTCGGCGAAGGCCGCGAACGCCGCCCAGTGGTCGCGCACCATCTCCCGGAACACCGCCTCCTTCGACCCGAAGCGGTTGTAGACGGTCTGCCGGGAGACGCCGGCGCGCTCGGCCACCCGCTCCAGGGAGACCCCGGCGTACCGGTCGGCGAGGAACAGCTCCTTCGCCGCGCGCAGGATCTTCAGGTCCGAGGCCGACCTGCGGCGCTCGGCGCCCGGGGCCGGGGCCGGGGCGTCCTCCGTACGGGCGGTCATGCGGGCTCCCTTCCTCGCCGTGGCTCTGGACTTTACAGTACAGTCCAATTCCGGCGGTCCGCACGCCGTCGGAGGGGCCGATCCCTCCCCCGGTGTCCGGTGCGTCCCCCCGGACGGGGCCGGGCGGAAGGGTGACCCGGGAGCGGGGGGACGGGGGCGACCCCGTAGGCTCGTCCCTTGTGAGTACGCGCGCGGCACAGGCACATCGGCACGGTGGCGACGTCGTGTGTGCGGTGCGCGGGCTGACCAAGACCTATCCGGCGGTGCGCGGACGGCGCGGGGTGCCGGCGACGCCCGAGGTGCGGGCCACCGACGACGTGGCGCTCGACGTCCGGCGTGGTGAGATCTTCGGCCTGCTCGGGCCGAACGGCGCCGGCAAGTCCACCCTCGTACGGCAGATGACCGGCCTGATGCGGCCCGACAGCGGCAGCGTCGAGATCCTCGGCCACGACATCGTCCGCCACCCCGAGCGGGCCTCCCGCATCCTCGCCTACCTCGGGCAGGAGTCCAGCGCGCTCGACGACCTGACCGTGTCCCTCGCCGCCGAGACCACCGGCCGGCTGCGCGGGCTCGACGCCCGGCAGGCCCGCGCCGAACGGGACGACGTGCTCGACGAGCTGGGCCTCGCCGCCCTCGCCTCCCGCCCGCTGCGCAAGCTCTCCGGCGGCCAGCGCCGGCTGGCCTGCTTCGCCGCCGCGCTGGTGGGGCAGCGGCCGCTGCTGGTGCTCGACGAGCCCACCACCGGCATGGACCCCGTCGCCCGGCGCGCCGTGTGGTCCGCCGTCGACCGGCGGCGCGCCGAGCACGGCACCACGGTGCTGCTGGTCACCCACAACGTCATCGAGGCCGAGACCGTGCTCGACCGGGTCGCCGTGCTCGACCGCGGCCGCGTCATCGCCTGCGACACCCCGAACGGCCTGAAGGAACAGGTCGCCGGGGAGGTCCGGGTCGAGCTGGTGTGGCGCGAGGCCGCGCCGCTGCACGTGCCCGAGGTGGCCGCGCTGCGCGACCGGGCCGCCGAGTCCGGCCGCCGCTGGACCCTGCGGCTCGCGCCCGAGGAGGCCCGCACCGTCGTCGCCACTGTCACCGGCGGCGCCGCCTTCGCGGCCCTCGACGACTTCACGCTGGCCACACCCAGCCTGGAGGACGTGTACCTGGCGCTGGGCGGCGCCGTGCGGCAGGGACTGGTGAAGGCGTGAGCACACGGGCCGTGGCATCCGTACGGAACGGGGCGACCTCCGGAGCGGCTCCGGACGGATCTCCGAGCGAAGGGGAGCAGCACGACGTGAGTGTCGTACCCGCCGGCGCCCTGCCGGCCGGCGTCCTGACCGCGGAGGAGGCCGCCCCGGCGCGGCCCGCCGCGCTCGGTCCCCGCGCACGGCTGTGGCCGTCCCTGGCGGCCGTGTACCGGGCGCAGCTGTCCCGGGCCCGGGTGGCGCGGATCCCGCTGCTGTTCGTGGCGACCTTCCAGTCCGTCGGGATCATGATCCTGATGCGCGGGGTCGTCGACGGCGGCGGCGAGGCGCGCGCCGTGGTGGCCGGATCGTCGGTGCTGGTCGTCGCCTTCGTCGCGCTCAACCTGCTCGCCCAGTACTTCGGCCAGCTCCGCGCCAGCGGCGGACTCGACCACTACGCCACCCTGCCCGTGCCGCCCGCGGCCGTGGTGCTGGGCGCCGCCGGCGCCTACGCGTCGTTCACCGTCCCCGGCACCGTCGTCACCGCCGTCGTGGGCTGCGCCCTGTTCGGGCTGCCGCTCGCGCACCTGTGGATCCTCGTCGCGGTGATCCCCCTCGCGGGCGCCGCGCTCGCCGGGCTCGGCGCCGCCCTCGGACTGCTCGCGCCCCGCCCCGAACTGGCCACCCTGCTCGGCCAGCTCGGCATGTCGGCGGCGCTGCTGCTCGGCGTGCTGCCGCCGGAGCGGATGCCGCAGGCGGTCCGCCTCGCCCGTGACCTGCTGCCCTCGACGTACGGCGTCGAGGCCTTCGCGCGGACCTTCGCCCCGCACCCCGACTGGGCCCACGTCCTCGGCGACCTCGCCGTGTGCGGCATGGTCGGGGTGATCTCGCTGGCCGTGGCGACCCGGGCGTACCGCAGGGCCGCCGTCCGGTGACGCGGCCCACAGGGACGCCTGGCACGATGGCAGGGTGAGCGCACCTCTGACACCCCCGCCACCGCACGACCCCTCCGCGCACGAGCCGTGGCAGCCGCCCTCCGGCGCCCCCGCGGGCGCGCACCGCTACGACGGGAAGCCCGGCCACGCCGCGTACCCGCGGCACGGCTGGTGGCACGACGAGGACGGCCCGGGCATGGCGAAGGAGATCCGTGAGGCGGCCGTGGTGGCCGTGGCGGTGGCCCTCGGCGGGGTGCTGCTCGGGGTGCTGTGGTGGTGGCTCGCGCCGCGCGTACCGCTGGTGGGCGACGCCTCGGGCGACTCCTGGGTGGTCTACCTCAAGGACTCGGAGGGCGAGCAGAGCATCGGCGTGGACGGCACGTTCACGCTCGTCGCGCTGGGCTGCGGCGCGCTGAGCGCCCTGGCGGTCTTCCTGTTCCGCCGGCGCGGCGGCGTCCCCCTGGTGGTGGCGCTGGCGGTCGGCGGACTGCTCGGCTCCGTGCTGGCCTGGCGGCTCGGGGTGTGGCTCGGCCCCTCCCAGGACGTGATCGCGCAGGCGAAGAGCGTGGGGAAGGGCGTCACGTTCGACGCCCCGCTGAAGCTGAACGCGAAGGGCGCGCTGCTGGCGTGGCCGTTCTCCGCGCTGGTGTTCCACCTGGGCCTGACGGCGCTGTTCGGACCCCGCGACCCGGAGGAGTGGCTGCCGCCCGGCGAGCAGCAGCCGCCCCGGTGAAAGTGCCTAGGCCGGGCGCCGTCCGTGGTTGGCCCGCCGCTTCCTGATCCGCCATCTGCGCTTGCGCGTCCGCTTCGACATACCTTCCGTACATAGCCGAGGGCGCGAGGGCCGTCGAGGTACGGAACAGGCCGTCCGGGGCGCGGAGGCGTCCCCGGCCCTCGGCTGCGTCCTGGCCGCCGCCCTGGCCGCCGGCACGCTGTTCGCCCGGCCGCCTGCTCCGGCACGGACAGCAGTGCCTCGCCCGAGTCGGACGCCTCGTCCACGGTCGGCGAGCACGGCCTCGCCGACCGGACGTGGGGCCCCGGAAGGGATGCCGGTGCTGCCGTCAGGGCGGGCGGGTACCGTGCGCGGGCCGACTGGCGGCCTCCGCCCCGGACCGCGCGAACCGTGGGCCGGGGCGTGGCGGATGCCGTGGGGCGGAGGGCGTTGTGCGGGCCTGGCGCGGGGAAGGCTGCGCCGCGGCCGGCGGGGCGCGTGGTCCGCGGGTTCCGCGCCGGCGGGCCCGGAGCTACACCCGGCCGATCGGGGCCAGGACCGCCGAGGTGAGGTTCGCCAGGTCGGCGGGGGCGAGTTCGACCTCAAGGCCGCGGCGGCCCGCCGAGACGCAGATCGTCTCGTGGCGGGTGGCCGATTCGTCCAGCACCGTCGGCAGCTTCTTGCGCTGGCCCAGCGGCGAGATGCCGCCCCGCACGTACCCCGTGGTGCGCTCCGCCAGCGCCGGGTCCGCCATCGACGCCCGCTTGCCGCCGGCCGCCGAGGCCAGCGCCTTCAGGTCGAGCTGGCCCGCGACCGGAACCACCGCCACGGTCAGGGCGCCGTCGACGTCCACCACCAGCGTCTTGAAGACCCGGTCGGGGGAGACGCCCATCGCCTCGGCCGCCTCCTCGCCGTAGCTCGGGTGGGAGGGGTCGTGGTCGTAGGAGTGCACCGCGAACGGCACCCCGGCCGCGGTGAGCGCCACCGTGGCGGGCGTGCCGTTGGACTGCTGCTTCTTGGACTTCTTGGCCATGCCGGTCGCCGCTCCGCAAGCGTGAGTGCGCGTCAGTACGCGTCAGTTGAGACTCGTCGGCGTCCGCGTCAGCTCCGACGCGGGCAACGACGGAAGACTACGGATGATCGCCGTCTCCGTGCGCAGCAGTTTCAGCTCGTCGCGCAGCCGGGACGCGGTGTCGGGCGCCTGGAGCAGCCGCTGCCGCGTCGGCGTGTCCAGCATCATCGCGGCGGCGACCAGGTACGACACCACGCTGGGCTCGTCCGGCAGCTCCGCGTCCGAGGTCAGCGACCGCTCCCGCGCCCCCGCCAGCCGCTTCTGGTACTGCCGGAACGCCCGCAGCACACCCTCCGCCAGCGGCCCCGCCTCCTCGCCCGGTTCCTCCTCCAGCGGTTCCAGCTCGGCCGTGAGGAAGGGACCCGAGGCGTCCACCGACAGCAGCCGCACCCGGGTCGTGCCGGTCGCCAGCACTTCGAAGGTGCCGTCGGGCCGCTCCCGGATCGTCGCCGCGTCCGCGACGCACCCCACCTTGTGGAAGGCGCGCAGCGGGTCCGCGCCGAAGCCGGCCGCCGGGCCCCGCTCGGGCACGGCCGTGGCGTCGGGCAGCCCGGGGGCGCTCGGCGCCACCTCGAGGCCGTCCCGGATCGCCACCACGGCGAACTGCCGCGGCTCGTCCTCCGGGGTCTTGAGAAGCTCGCGCATCATGGCGCGATAACGCTCCTCGAAGACGTTGAGCGGGAGCACGAGCCCCGGGAACAGCACCGTGTTCAGGGGGAAGAGCGGAAGCCGGACGGTGGTCACGACGCAAGAGCCTAATGGCCGCCGGGCTCCGGGCGTCCGCGACGTTCGCTCCCCGGACGCCCGGACACCATGCCGGAGGCGTCCGTTCCGCTCGTTCCGGCGCCCGACACGACCGCCCGCAGCACCTCCTGACGGACCTCCAGGAACCGCCCGAGCGGGTCGTCGGCGTCCCGGTCCCAGGGGAACGAGGTGGCGTACGGGCCGGTCAGCCGGAACTGCTCCAGCGCGTCCCGGCTCCGCCCGAGCCGCACCAGGACATACGCGAGGAGATTGCGCAGCTCGGCCGGCCACGGCTGGGCCGACGGCAGCCGCGCGGACAGGACGGCCGCCCGGTCGGCGGCCGCGTCCAGCCGTGCCCGCTCGACCGCCGGGCCGCAGCCGTCGGTGAGGTAGCCGAACGCCGCCCGCAGCGGCAGCGCCTGGGTCAGCGAGCTCTCGGGCGCGTCCTGCGCCGCCGTCTCGGCGAAGTCGAAACACTCGCGGTGCGAGCCGTGCCAGGAGGACGCCAGGTAGCGTAGCGCCGCCACGTGGCAGCCGGGGTGGTGCGGGGCGCGGCGCACCGCCGCCGCCCACAGTTCCTCGACGTACGTGTGGCCGGCCCGAGCGCCGCGCGCGTGGTCCAGGGCCAGCCGCCAGGGCACCGGGTCGCGGTGGTCGGCGCGGGCGGCGGCGGTGATCAGCGGGCTGACCTCGCGCAGCAGCTCGGCGCGGGCGGGGGAGTCCCAGGCCCGGTCCACCGCGCGCTGGGCGTCCACCAGCAGCGCGTCCGGGTCGCGCGGGGCGCGGGACCGCCAGGCGTCCAGCCACTCGGGGCGCGACCGCGCGAACGCGGCGAGGCGGCGGACGTAGCGGTCGCGGTGCTCCCAGGCGGCCCGGCGACGGGTGGCGGCGAGCAGTTCGGCCGCGGGGGCGGGGTCGCCCGCGGCGGCTCCGAGCAGGGCGTGGCCGAGGGAGTCGTCCGGCACGTCGAGGAGGACCTGGTCGTCGGCGGGCAGCGCGGTGTCGGCGGAGGGCGCTGGGGTGCCCGTCCGCTTTCCTCGGGTCCCCTGGGGGCGGGACGTGCGGGTGAACGCGTGCAGTGGAGCCATGGTGTCGACCATTGAAAGACCGCAGGTCACGCGGGCGCCATAGTCCGCGCGGAACTCATGGAAAGTTGTACGGGGAGTGGTCAAGGGAGGGTAAAAACGGGGGCTCCTGGGGGCGCGCGGGTTGTTGTGCGCCACCTCTGTCACACGTGCACCGTGTCCGGGCGGACGTCGCGCAGTTCCCCGCGCCCCTTGAGGATGACTCGTGTCCCGTGCGTTCACCGGTCCCGGTGGTTACCTCGCCTCGCGCAGTTCCCCGCGCCCCTGAGGGGGGCACCTCAGGGCGGGCAGAGGCACTCGCCGCCCCGGAGGGCGCCCGCACTCACGTGCGTCGCAGCGTGCGCGTCGCTCCCGCCGCCACCGTTGTCGCCAGGATCCAGCCCAGGAGGATGAACGCCGCCGACAGCCACTGCCAGCCGCCGCGCAGTTGCCAGAAGCCCGCCTGGCCCAGGTCGATCACCGGGAGCAGCAGGTCCAGGGCGAAGAGCGCCGGGTTCCAGTCCGGGTGCTCGCCCGCCTTCAGGGGCGGATGGTCCGCGCGGGCGAAGGCCACCGAGCCGGCCGCCCACAGCACGGCCATCCAGACCGCCGCCCGGCCCGGGCGGTACCCGTAGGCGACCGTCCAGTCCTGCGCGTACCCCCACAGCTTCGCGGCGAGCGGCAGGCTCTCGCGGCGCCGGCGCTGCTTGGCGAGCAGCACCTCGCGGGCGTCCTCGTCCGCCCCGCTCTCCCGCAGCACGGCCGCCAGCCGCTCGTACGGCTCCGGGGTGTACTCCGCGCTCGCCGCGTCCACCCAGCGCAGCCGCAGCGCCAGCGGGAACGGGCCGCGCGGCACCAGGTTCTCGTAGGCGAAGCCGCCCATGTGCAGCCGTCCCGGGCCCGGCCAGCTGTCCGCGCGGTCCATCAGGTTCACCACCCGCGCCCCTGACAGCACCACCCGCCCCCGCTCCGGCCGCCGCCCGAGGAACCGCAGCTCCGGCGTCTGCACCCGGCGCAGCGACAGCTCCTGCTCGTCGGTGAAGGTGAACTCGGCCCCCTCGAAGTCGACGGCGTCCCCGAACCGTCCGTCGTCCAGCCGGATCCCGCCCTCGCACTCGAAGCGCTGGATACGCGTGCCCCGCGCGGGCGTCATGCCGCTGCGGGCGTGCGCCCCCACCCCGGCCGGGGTCAGATACAGCGAGCGCTCCACGGTCAGCTGCGGCGCGTTCAGCGCGAGCCGGGCGCGCGGGTTGACCAGCCGGGCGCCGCGCAGGCTCAGCGAGACGCCGATGGTCGCGCCGCGCAGGCTCAGCTCGCCGTACGACTCCAGCATCTCCGCCTGGAGGTCCTGGCCGACGCTCATCCCGTCCCCGGCGATGGAGCGGCCGCTGCGGTCGCGGTGCACGACCGCCTGGTTGAGCAGCAGGTCCGTGCCGATGCGGGCGTCGGTGAGCCGTATGCCGCCCAGGAAACGGCAGCGCGGCAGATGCAGATCGCCCTCGGTGTGCAGCCGGGCGGCCTCCAGCCGGGGTATGGAGCAGTCCACCAGCCGCATCGTGGTGAACCGCGCCTCCGGCAGCAGCACGTCCCGCTCGAAACGGCAGTCGCGCATCTCCACGTACGGCACGACCGTGCCCCCGGCGAGGTCCAGTGTGCCGCTGATCCGCACCCCGGCCAGCTTCAGCGAGGAGACGCGGCCGGCCAGCGCGGGCGGGCCGTCCAGCAGCAGCCAGCACACCACCCGGGCCCGCACCGTGCGCTCGGGTCCCCAGGGATGGCCTCCGTGCGGGTCGTCGACCACCGTGTCACCGCTGCTCAGGTCGTACACGCTGCCGTTGCGGAAGGCCTGCCACATGCCCGCCTCCGCGGCGGTCAGGTCCTCCGGCGGCTCGCCGTCGCGCGGTCCCGCCCCCTCGGCCACGGAACTCCCCTCCTCCTCATCACTCACCGGTTCATCGCGTCGTACAGCCGTTCATGCCCGGTCCGGTGACCTGCTGAACACGCAAAGTGAAGAAGATCTTGGTATTGAGTGCGGACCGTCACGACAAGCGTGATGTATCAGCCATTGGAACGGGCCGTCGTCCTCCGGGGCGGGTCTGAGAGAATTGGGCACGTGATCTCGCGAATCGACCTGCGCGGCGACGCCCTCCCCGAGGGCCCCGCCCTGCGTGACCTGCTGCCCCGTGCCGACTTCGACGTCGCGGCCGCCCTGGAGAAGGTGCGGCCCATCTGCGAGGACGTGCATCATCGCGGCGACGCGGCGCTGATCGACTTCGCCGAGCGCTTCGACGGCGTGAAGCTGGACCAGGTCCGGGTGCCCGCCGCCGCGCTGGAGCGCGCGCTGGAGGAGCTCGACCCGGCCGTGCGCGCCGCCCTGGAGGAGTCGATCCGCCGGGCCCGCCTCGTCCACCGCGCACAGCGCCGCACCACCCACACCACCCAGGTCGTGCCCGGCGGCACGGTCACCGAGAAGTGGGTGCCGGTCGACCGCGTCGGGCTGTACGCGCCCGGCGGCCGGTCCGTCTACCCGTCCTCCGTGATCATGAACGCGGTGCCCGCGCAGGAGGCCGGCGTCCCGTCGGTCGCGCTGGCCTCCCCGGCCCAGGCCGAGTTCGGCGGCCTGCCGCACCCGACGATCCTCGCCGCCTGCGCGCTGCTCGGCGTCGACGAGGTGTACGCGGCCGGGGGCGCCACCGCCGTCGCGATGTTCGCGTACGGCACCGAGTCCTGCCCGCCCGCGAACATGGTGACCGGGCCCGGCAACATCTGGGTCGCCGCCGCCAAGCGGTACTTCACCGGCAGGATCGGCATCGACGCCGAGGCAGGACCGACGGAGATCGCGATCCTCGCGGACTCCACGGCCGACCCGGTGCACGTCGCCTCCGACCTGATCAGCCAGGCCGAGCACGACCCGCTGGCCGCCGCCGTCCTGGTCACCGACTCCACCGACCTCGCGGACGCGGTGGCCAAGGAGCTGGAGCCCCAGGTCAAGGCCAGCAAGCACGTCGAGGAGCGGATCGCGCCCGCCCTGAGCGGCAAGCAGTCCGCGATCGTGCTGGTCGACGGCGTCGAGGAGGGACTGCGGGTCGTCGACGCCTACGGCGCCGAGCACCTGGAGATCCAGACCGCCGACGCCGCCGCGGTCGCCGAGCGCGTGCGCAACGCGGGCGCGATCTTCATCGGCCCCTGGTCCCCGGTCTCCCTCGGCGACTACGCGGCCGGATCCAACCACGTGCTGCCCACCGGCGGCTGCGCCTGCCACTCCTCGGGCCTGTCCGTGCAGTCGTTCCTGCGCGGCATCCACATCGTCGACTACACGGAGGACGCCCTCGCCGAGGTCGCCCACCACGTGGTCACGCTGGCGGAGGCGGAGGACCTGCCCGCGCACGGCGCGGCGATCAAGGCCAGGTTCGGCTGGAAGGTGCCCGAGAACAAGTGAGCGACGTGAGCATCGACGACCTCCCCGTACGGGACGAGCTGCGCGGCAAGTCCCCCTACGGCGCGCCCCAGCTGGACGTTCCCGTACGGCTCAACACCAACGAGAACCCCTACCCGCTGCCCGAGCCGCTCGTCGAGCGGATCGCCGAGCGGGTCCGCGAGGCCGCCCGGAACCTCAACCGCTACCCCGACCGGGACGCGGTCGAGCTGCGCACCAGGCTGGCCGAATACCTGACGAAGACCACCGGCCACCCGGTCGCCCTGGAGAACGTCTGGGCGGCCAACGGCTCCAACGAGGTCATCCAGCAACTGCTGCAGACCTTCGGCGGCCCCGGCCGCACCGCGCTCGGCTTCGAGCCGTCGTACTCGATGCACGCGCTGATCGCGCGCGGCACCGGCACCGGCTGGATCTCCGGCCCGCGCAACGAGGACTTCTCCCTCCACCTGCCCGCCGCCGAGAAGGCGATCGCGGAGCACCGGCCCGACGTCGTCTTCGTCACCACCCCCAACAACCCCACGGGCAACGCGGTCCCCGCCGACGCCGTGCGCGCCCTGTACGACGCCGCGCAGGCCGCGAGGCCGTCGATCGTGGTCGTCGACGAGGCGTACGTGGAGTTCAGCCACGGGGACTCGCTGCTGCCGCTGCTCGACGGCCGCCCCCACCTGGTGATCTCCCGCACCATGTCCAAGGCGTTCGGTGCCGCCGGACTGCGCCTCGGCTACCTCGCCGCGCACCCCGCCGTCGTCGACGCCGTCCAGCTGGTGCGGCTGCCGTACCACCTGTCGGCGGTCACCCAGGCGACCGCGCTGGCCGCCCTCGAGCACACCGACACCCTGCTCGGCTACGTCGAGCAGCTGAAGGCGGAGCGGGACCGGCTCGTCGCCGAACTGCGCTCCCTGGGCTACGAGGTGACCGACTCCGACGCCAACTTCGTCCAGTTCGGCCGCTTCCAGGACTCCCACGCCGTATGGCGGCAGATCCTCGACCGGGGCGTCCTGGTCCGGGACAACGGCGTACCGGGATGGCTGCGGGTCACCGCGGGCACCCCGGCCGAGAACGACGCGTTCCTCGACGCGGTACGTGAGATCAAGAAGGAGCACAGCGCATGACCCGCGTAGGACGCGTGGAACGCACCACCAAGGAAACCTCCGTGCTCGTCGAGATCGACCTCGACGGCACCGGGAAGACCGAGATCTCCACCGGGGTCGGCTTCTACGACCACATGCTCGACCAGCTCGGCCGGCACGGTCTGTTCGACCTCACCGTGAAGACCGAGGGCGACCTGCACATCGACTCCCACCACACCATCGAGGACACCGCCCTCGCGCTCGGCGCCGCCTTCAAGCAGGCCCTCGGCGACAAGGTGGGCATCTACCGCTTCGGCAACTGCACGGTCCCGCTGGACGAGTCCCTCGCCCAGGTCACCGTCGACCTCTCCGGCCGCCCCTACCTCGTGCACACCGAGCCCGAGAACATGGCGCCGATGATCGGCGAGTACGACGTGACGATGACCCGGCACATCCTGGAGTCCTTCGTCGCCCAGGCGCAGATCGCCCTCCATGTGCACGTGCCCTACGGGCGCAACGCCCACCACATCGTGGAGTGCCAGTTCAAGGCCCTCGCCCGGGCCCTGCGCTACGCGTCCGAGCGCGACCCGCGCGCCGCCGGCATCCTGCCCTCCACGAAGGGCGCCCTGTAGACCATGAACGGACTGTCCACCGTCCTGATCGTCGTCGGTCTGTTCTTCGTCGGCGGGATCATCTCCTTCGTCAAGCAGAAGATGCCCAAGAGCCTGATCACGCTGATGTCCGTCGGCGCCGCCCTGTGCATCGTCACGGGCCTGCTGCAAATGGAGGTGTGACACCTTGAGCACCGCCAAGAAGGTCGTGATCTTCGACTACGGCTTCGGCAACGTCCGTTCCGCCGAGCGCGCCCTCGCGCGCGCCGGGGCCGACGTCGAGATCACCCGCGACTTCGACAAGGCGATGAACGCCGACGGGCTGCTGGTCCCCGGCGTCGGCGCCTTCGCCGCCTGCATGAAGGGCCTCAAGGAGGCCCGCGGCGACTGGATCGTCGACCGCCGCCTGTCCGGCGGCCGCCCCGTCATGGGCATCTGCGTCGGCATGCAGATCCTCTTCGCCCGCGGCATCGAGCACGGTGTGGAGGCCGAGGGCCTCGACGAGTGGCCCGGCTCCGTCGAGCCGCTCCAGGCCGACGTCGTCCCCCACATGGGCTGGAACACCGTGGACGCCCCTGAGGGCTCGAAGCTGTTCGCCGGCCTGGACCAGGACGCGCGCTTCTACTTCGTGCACTCCTACGCCGTCCACGACTGGTCGTTCGAGGTCACGAACGCGTCCATGGAGCCCCCGCTCGTCACCTGGACCACCCACGGCAAGCCCTTCGTGGCCGCCGTGGAGAACGGCTCCCTGTGGGCCACCCAGTTCCACCCCGAGAAGTCCGGCGACGCCGGCGCCCAGCTCCTCACCAACTGGATCGGAACCCTGTAGAGACATGGCCACGCTCGAACTCCTCCCCGCCGTCGACGTCCGCGACGGCCAGGCCGTCCGCCTCGTGCACGGCGAGTCCGGCACCGAGACCTCCTACGGCTCGCCGCTGGAGGCCGCGCTCGCCTGGCAGCGCTCCGGCGCCGAGTGGCTGCACCTGGTCGACCTGGACGCCGCGTTCGGCACCGGCGACAACCGCGAGCTGATCGCGGAGGTCGCCAAGGCGATGGACATCAAGGTGGAGCTGTCCGGCGGCATCCGCGACGACGACACCCTCGCCGCCGCCCTGGCCACCGGCTGCACCCGCGTCAACCTCGGCACCGCCGCCCTGGAGACCCCCGAGTGGGTCGCCAAGGTCATCGCCGAGCACGGCGACAAGATCGCCGTCGGCCTCGACGTGCGCGGCACCACCCTGCGCGGCCGCGGCTGGACCCGCGACGGCGGCGACCTCTACGAGACGCTGGACCGTCTCGACAAGGAGGGCTGCGCCCGCTACGTCGTCACCGACATCGCCAAGGACGGCACCCTCCAGGGCCCCAACCTGGAGCTGCTGAAGAACGTCTGCGCCGTCACCGACCGCCCGGTCGTCGCGTCCGGCGGGGTGTCCTCCCTGGACGACCTGCGGGCGATCGCCGGCCTGGTGCCGCTGGGCGTCGAGGGCGCCATCGTCGGCAAGGCCCTGTACGCCAAGGCCTTCACCCTGGAAGAGGCCCTGGAGGCTGTGTCCCGATGACGTCGGAAGCCGTGCGGCGCGTGCAGAGCGGGAATCCCTGGGAGGAGACCCTCGGCTCGGCGCGCGCCGTCGCGGCCGGCGACCTCGTCCTGGTCGCGGGCACCACCGCGTTCCGGGGCGACGTGCTGTACGGGGAGGGCGACCCGTACGAACAGGCCAAGGTGGCCTTCACCTGCGCGCTGGAGGCGGTCGCGGAGTTCGGGCTCGACGCCGGGTCCGTGATCCGCACCCGCATCCATCTCGCCCACGCGCGGGACGTCGACGAGGCCTGCCGCGCGCACAAGGAGCTGTTCGACGCGGTCCGTCCGGTCACCACGCTGCTGGTGGTCGAGGGCTTCGTCGACCCGCGCGTACTGGTCTCAGTGGAACTCGAAGCATTCAGAGGAGCCGTGGATTCATGACCCTGGCGGTCCGAGTCATCCCCTGCCTGGACGTGGACGGCGGCCGGGTCGTCAAGGGCGTCAACTTCCAGAACCTGCGCGACGCGGGCGACCCCGTCGAGATGGCGAAGGTGTACGACGCCGAGGGCGCCGACGAGCTGACGTTCCTGGACATCACCGCGTCCTCCGGCAACCGCGAGACCACCTACGACGTGGTCCGCCGCACCGCCGAGCAGGTGTTCATCCCGCTCACCGTGGGCGGCGGCGTGCGCACCGCCGAGGACGTCGACAAGCTGCTGCGGGCCGGCGCCGACAAGGTCGGCGTGAACACCGCCGCCATCGCCCGGCCCGACCTCATCCGGGAGATCGCCGAGCGGTTCGGCCGCCAGGTGCTCGTCCTCTCCGTCGACGCCCGCCGCACCGAGGCGGGGACCTTCGAGGTCACCACCCACGGCGGCCGCCGCGGCACCGGCATCGACGCCGTCGAGTGGGCGCACCGCGCCGCCGAGCTGGGCGCCGGCGAGATCCTGCTGAACTCCATGGACGCCGACGGCACCAAGGACGGCTACGACCTGGAGATGATCGCCGCCGTGCGCAAGCACGTCACGGTCCCGGTGATCGCCTCCGGCGGCGCCGGCAAGCTCGCCGACTTCCCGCCCGCGGTCGCCGCCGGCGCGGACGCGGTGCTCGCCGCCTCGGTGTTCCACTTCGGCGACCTGCGCATCGGCGAGGTCAAGCAGACCCTCAGGGACGCCGGCCACCCGGTGCGGTGAGCCTCAGCCGAGCGGCTGCGTGAGCTGGACCAGATTGCCGACCGTGTCGTCCAGCAGCGCGGTCAGCACCGGGCCCTGCTTCTCCGGCTCCCGGACGAAGTGGACGCCCTCCCCGCGCAGCCGCTCGAACTCCGCCCGCAGGTCGTCCACGGAGAACACGATCACCGGCAGCCCCGCCTCCCGCACCGCGCGCCGGTAGGGCTCCGCGATCGGCCCGTCGCCCGGCTCCAGCAGCAGCTCCAGGTCCGGCTGGGCGCCCTCACGCGCCCCCACCGTGACGAACGGCTTGCCGCCGCCCGGGTCCACATGGGTGCGGGTCTCGAAGCCGAGCACCCCGGTGTAGAAGGCGTGCGCCTTGGCCACGTCCTCCACGTACACACTCGTCATGGCGACCTTGATCACGAGCCGTGCCTTTCCGGAGCCGGTCAGATGCCGAGCTGCTTGGTGGCGCGCAGCTGGGCGATCGCGTTCTCGTCGCCGTCCATCTCCACCTTCGCCGCGCCCGTCCGGCCGTACGCGAACAGCACCAGTTCGGACGGCTCCCCGGTCACCGTCACCACCGGCGTCCCGCGGCGCGCCACCGTCGTCTGCCCGTCCGGACGGCGCAGCACCAGACCGGTCGGCACCCCGCGGCCCATCAGCCGCGCGGAACGCTCCAGGCGCGACCACAGGGCGTCCTGGAACACCGGGTCCAGCTCGCGCGGCGACCAGTCGGGCTGCGCCCGGCGGACGTCCTCGGCGTGGACGTAGAACTCGATCACGTTCGACATCTCGTCGACCTGCTTGAGCGAGAAGGGGGAGAACCGCGGCGGGCCCGTGCGGATCAGCCGGATCAGCTCGTCGTACGGCTTCGCCAGGAACTCCGCCGTGACCCGCTCCAGGCGCGGCGCCAGCTGCTTCACCAGGATGCCGCCCGCCGCGTCCGGACGGCGCTCGCGCACCACCACGTGCGCGGCCAGGTCCCGGGTCTTCCAGCCCTCGCAGAGGGTGGGCGCCTCAGGGCCCGCGGTCTCCAGCAGGTCGGCCAGGAGGAGTCGTTCACGCTTGGCATGGGTCGACATGACGGCCAGCCTACGGCGGGCCGTCACGTCCGGACAGTGGACGACGGCGCGGGGGGACGTGCCCCGCGCGGCACAATGGTTTCCATGACCAGCACCCCCCGGCCCAGCAGCCTCGACCCGGAGCTCGCCGCGCGCCTCAAGCGCACCCCCGACGGACTCCTCCCCGCGATCGCCCAGCAGTACGACACCGGCGAGGTGCTGATGCTGGGCTGGATGGACGACGAGGCGCTGCACCGCACCCTCACCACCGGCCGCTGCACCTACTGGTCGCGCAGCCGCCAGGAGTACTGGGTCAAGGGCGACACCTCGGGCCACTTCCAGTGGGTGAAGTCGGTCGCGCTGGACTGCGACGCCGACACCGTGCTGGTGAAGGTCGACCAGGTGGGCGCCGCCTGCCACACCGGCGACCGCACCTGCTTCGACGCCGACGTGCTGCTGAAGGACGCCGGTACCGGCGTGCCCGCCGACGGTCAGTAGGGTCTGCCGCCATGGACCTCGAGACGTTCCGCAAGCTCGCCACCGACCGCCGGGTCGTCCCGGTCACCCGCAAGCTCCTCGCCGACGGCGACACCCCGGTCGCGCTCTACCGCAAGCTCGCCGCAGAGCGCCCCGGCACCTTCCTGCTGGAGTCGGCGGAGAACGGGCGCTCGTGGTCCCGCTACTCCTTCGTCGGCGTCCGCTCCGCCGCCACCCTCACCGAGCGCGGCGGACAGGCCCACTGGGAGGGCACCCCGCCGGTCGGCGTGCCCCTCGACGGCGACCCGCTCGCCGCGCTGCGCGCCACCCTGCAGACCCTGCACACCCCGCGCGACCTCGCCCAGGACCTCGGCCTGCCGCCCTTCACCGGCGGCATGGTCGGCTACCTGGGCTACGACGTCGTGCGTCGCCTGGAGAAGATCGGCCCCGGCGAGCGGGACGACCTGAAGCTGCCCGAGCTGACCATGCTGCTCACCAGCGACCTCGCCGTCATGGACCACTGGGAGGGCTCCGTCTGGCTGATCGCCAACGCGATCAACCACAACGACCTGGAGACCGGCGTCGACGAGGCCTACGCGGACGCCGTCGCCCGCCTCGACGCGATGGAGGCGGACCTCGCCCGCCCGGTCGCCCAGCCCCCGGCCGTGCTGCCCCCGTCCGAGCTGCCCGAGTACACCGCGCTGTGGGGCGGCCCCGACTTCCGGGCGGCCGTGGAGGACGTCAAGGAGCGCATCCGCGCCGGCGAGGCCTTCCAGGTCGTGCCCTCGCAGCGGTTCGAGACGCCCTGCACGGCGAGCGCCCTGGACGTCTACCGGGTGCTGCGCGCCACCAACCCGTCGCCGTACATGTACCTGTTCCGGTTCGACGGCTTCGACGTGGCCGGCTCGTCCCCCGAGGCGCTGGTGAAGGTCGAGGACGGGCAGGCGATGGTGCACCCCATCGCCGGCACCCGGCACCGCGGCGCCACCCCGCAGGAGGACCAGGCGCTCGCCGACGAGCTCCTCGCCGACCCCAAGGAGCGCGCCGAGCACCTGATGCTCGTCGACCTCGGCCGCAACGACCTCGGCCGGGTCTGCGAGCCGGGCTCCGTCGAGGTCGTCGACTTCATGTCGATCGAGCGCTACTCGCACGTGATGCACATCGTCTCCACCGTCACCGGACGGGTCGCCGCCGACCGCACGGCCTTCGACGTGCTCACCGCCTGCTTCCCGGCCGGCACCCTCTCCGGCGCGCCCAAGCCCCGCGCGATGCAGATCATCGACGAGCTCGAGCCGTCCCGGCGCGGCCTGTACGGCGGCTGCGTCGGCTACCTCGACTTCGCCGGGGACTCCGACACGGCCATCGCCATCCGCACCGCCCTGCTGCGCGACGGCACCGCGTACGTGCAGGCCGGGGCGGGGATCGTGGCCGACTCCGACCCGGTCGCCGAGGACACCGAGTGCCGCAACAAGGCGGCCGCGGTGCTGCGCGCCGTGCACACCGCGAACCGGCTGGGTGACGGCTGACACAGCCCCCCGGATGCCGCGCGGGCCGGGGTCCGGGCCATAGTGGAGGGCGTGACTGCCGTACCCAGCCCCCGTTCCGAGCCCGCCGGCCCCTCCCGGACCGGCCGTACGAGCCTCGCCGCCGCCCTGCTGAGCGGCGCCCTCGGCGCGGCCGTGGCCCTGCTCGCCACCCGGCAGGAGTGGTCGGAGGGCACCGCGACGGTGGCCGGCGGCGCGTTCCCGCTGACCGCCAAGGGCAGTGACGTCACCGGCGTGCCCGCCGCCCTGGCCGTCGTCGGGCTCGCCGCCCTGGTCGCCGTCTTCGCCGTGCGCCGCGCCGGACGGCTCGCCGTCTCCGCCGTACTGGCCCTCTCCGGGGCCGGCACGGTCGCCGCCGCGTTGCTCGGCGCGTCCGACTCCACCGCGCTCGACGAGAAGGCCGCGCAAGCCTCCGGGGACGCCTCCGCGACCGTCGGCGCCCTCTCCCACACCGCCTGGCCGTACGTCGCCGCCGTCGGCGGACTGCTGCTGCTGGCCGCCGGACTGCTCGCGCTGCGCTACGGACGTCTGTGGCCCGCGATGTCCGGCCGTTACGAGCGGGCCGGCGCCCCGCGCCCGCGCCGCTCGGCCGCTCCCGCCGACCCGGACCGCCCCGAGGAGCTCTGGAAGGCCCTCGACCGAGGTGAGGACCCCACCGGCGCCTGAACCGCGCAACCCGCCCACGGCCGACCCCGGCGCACGGCGGCCCGGCGTGTGCGGGACAATGGGGACGAGCGTCCCGCTCACCCACGCACACGGCAACGAGGAGCAAGCAATGGCGGGCAGCAGCCACGGTCACACCCCGGCCGCCTGGACCGGTGTCATCATCGCCTTCATCGGTTTCTGCGCCGCGGGCGCGTTCATGGTGATGGACCGGCCCGTGGGCTTCTGGGCCAGCATGGGCGTCGTTCTCCTCGGCGGCGTGGTCGGCGCCGTCATGCGCTCGATGGGCCTCGGCCAGCCGAAGCGCGACCACCCGGTGCACGAGACCACCGGCGACCGCGAGCCGGCCCGCGCCCAGGGCTGAGCCCCGCGGACCACTCCGTACGGGGGCGGTGTCCGGCGTGAGCCGGGGCCGCCCCCGCGGCGTGTACGGGGGACAATGCCTGGCGTGAACGCCCCGAGCCCCCACGCGGTCCCCGGCCGGGCGGCCCGGCTGGCCGTCCCCGCCGGCCTGCTCGCCGCCGTCGCGGCGGCCTTCGCCTACGTCACCGCCGTCGACCCCAACGAACCCGGGCACTACCCGGTCTGCCCGCTGTTCGGCCTCACCGGCCTGTACTGCCCGGGCTGCGGCGGGCTGCGCAGCGCCCACGCCGTCGCCCACGGCGACCTCGCCACCGCCCTCCAGGCCAACGCCCCCGCCGTCCTCGGCTACGCCGTCTTCGCCGTGCTGTGGACCGTCTGGGTGATCCGCGCGGCGCGCGGCCGGCCGATGCGCGTCGACCCGCCGCCCGCGGTGCTGTGGACGGCGGGCGGACTGCTGCTGGTGTTCACGGTGCTGCGGAACACGCCGTTCGGCGGCTGGCTGCATCCGTGAACACCGCTGATCGTCCAGGTACTGGACGCCGCGACAGCCGGATGCGGGGCATTCGCCCTGCTCCGGATACCATCGCAGGGACCAGCCAAGCCCGACCGTCAGGAAGGGGGCCGCTCGCGTGAGTGTGCTCGACGAGATCATCGACGGAGTCCGTGCCGACCTCGCGGAGCGGCAGGCGCGCGTCAGCCTCGACGAGCTCAAGGAGCGCGCGGCCAAGGCCCCCGCCGCCAAGGACGGCGTGGCCGCCCTGCGCGGTGACGGCGTCAAGGTGATCTGCGAGGTCAAGCGCTCCAGCCCGTCCAAGGGCGCGCTCGCCGCGATCGCCGACCCGGCAGGCCTCGCCGCCGACTACGAGGCGGGCGGCGCCGCCGTCATCTCCGTCCTCACCGAGCAGCGCCGCTTCGGCGGTTCGCTGGCCGACCTGGAGGCCGTCCGCGCCAAGGTCGACATCCCGGTGCTGCGCAAGGACTTCATCGTCACCTCGTACCAGCTCTGGGAGGCCCGCGCGTACGGCGCCGACCTGGCGCTGCTGATCGTGGCCGCCCTGGAGCAGTCCGCCCTGGAGTCGCTCATCGAGCGCGCCGAGTCCATCGGCCTCACCCCGCTGGTCGAGGTGCACGACGAGGACGAGGTCGAGCGGGCGGTGGACGCCGGCGCCAAGGTCATCGGCGTCAACGCGCGCAACCTGAAGACCCTCGAGGTCGACCGCGGCACCTTCGAGCGGGTCGCCCCCGAGATCCCGGCGCACCTCGTGAGGGTCGCCGAGTCCGGCGTGCGCGGCCCGCACGACCTGATCGCCTACGCCAACGCGGGCGCGGACGCCGTCCTGGTCGGCGAGTCCCTGGTGACCGGCAAGGACCCCAAGACGGCGGTCGCCGACCTGGTCGCCGCAGGCGAGCACCCGGCCCTCCGGCACGGCCGCTGAGACCTCGCTAGGCTGACCCCCGATGACGCTCTCCCGACTCGCCCGAGGCTGCAGGCCCCGCGGCTGCCGAGCCCCGGCCCGCCGGGTCCACGGCCGCAGGGTCCGCTACGTCATCGGCGACGAACCGGGCCAGGTGAACGGCAGACGATGGCAGCGCCCCGACAGGGGCGCGGGGAACTGCGCGACCGCCCACGACGGCCCCGAAGCGGCCTGACGACCCCCGCCCTTCCAGGGCGCGGGGCTCCGCCGATCTGCGGCTCAGCCGCGTGGGCGCGACACGCCGCAACGGGCCCGCACACGCCCGAAAACCCCGCCCCCACGGCGCTCGTGTCGTCCACACACTCACCGTGAGGTACTCCCACATGCCCAGCACCTTCTTCATCCCCGACCCGGAGGGCCGAACCCCCTCCACGGCAGGCTACTTCGGCGCCTTCGGCGGCAAGTTCATCCCGGAGGCCCTCGTCGCCGCCGTGGACGAGGTCGCCGTCGAGTACGACAAGGCCAAGCACGACCCCGAGTTCGCCCGCGAGCTCGACGACCTCCTGGCCCACTACACCGGCCGCCCCAGTGCCCTCACGGAGGTCCCTCGCTTCGCGGAGCACGCCGGCGGCGCCCGGATCTTCCTCAAGCGCGAGGACCTCAACCACACCGGTTCGCACAAGATCAACAACGTGCTGGGCCAGGCCCTGCTGACCAAGCGCATGGGCAAGACCCGCGTCATCGCCGAGACCGGCGCGGGACAGCACGGCGTGGCCACCGCCACCGCCTGCGCCCTGTTCGGCCTGGAGTGCACGATCTACATGGGCGAGATCGACACCCGGCGCCAGGCCCTCAACGTGGCCCGCATGCGCATGCTCGGCGCCGAGGTCGTGGCCGTGAAGTCCGGCAGCCGCACCCTCAAGGACGCCATCAACGAGGCGTTCCGCGACTGGGTCGCCAACGTCGACCGCACCCACTACCTGTTCGGCACCGTCGCGGGCCCGCACCCCTTCCCGGCGATGGTCCGCGACTTCCACCGCGTCATCGGCGTCGAGGCCCGCCGCCAGCTCCTGGAGAGCGCCGGACGCCTGCCCGACGCCGCGGTCGCCTGCGTCGGCGGCGGCTCCAACGCCATCGGCCTGTTCCACGCCTTCATCCCCGACGAGAGCGTCCGCCTGATCGGCTGCGAGCCGGCCGGACACGGCATCGAGACCGGCGAGCACGCCGCCACCCTCACCGCCGGCGAGCCCGGCATCCTGCACGGCTCCCGCTCCTACGTCCTCCAGGACGACGAGGGCCAGATCACCGAGCCGTACTCGATCTCCGCCGGCCTGGACTATCCCGGCATCGGCCCCGAGCACGCGTACCTCAAGGACAGCGGCCGCGGCGAGTACCGCGCGGTCACCGACGACGCCGCCATGCAGGCCCTGCGCCTGCTGTCGCGCACCGAGGGCATCATCCCGGCCATCGAGTCCGCGCACGCCCTCGCCGGCGCCCTGGAGGTCGGCAAGGAGCTGGGCAGGGACGGGCTGATCGTCGTCAACCTGTCCGGGCGCGGCGACAAGGACATGGACACCGCGGCCCGCTACTTCGGGCTGTACGACACGGACGCCGAGGTCGAGGAGAACGCCTCCGGCACCGCCGAGATCGAGGGGGACGCCAAGTGAGCGGGAACGTGCGGCTGCTGAGCGACACCCTCGCCGCGGCGAAGGAGGAGGGCCGCTCCGCCCTCATCGCCTACCTCCCGGCCGGGTTCCCGACCGTGGACGGCGGCATCGAGGCGGTCAAGGCGGCGATCGAGGGCGGCGCGGACGTCGTCGAGGTGGGGCTGCCGCACAGCGACCCCGTCCTGGACGGCCCGGTCATCCAGACCGCCGACGACATCGCCCTGCGCGGCGGCGTGCGCATCGCCGACGTGATGCGCACGGTGCGCGAGGCCCACGCGGCCACGGGCGCGCCGATCCTCGTCATGACCTACTGGAACCCCATCGACCGCTACGGCGTGGAGCGGTTCACCGCCGAGCTGGCGGAGGCCGGGGGCGCCGGGTGCATCCTGCCCGACCTGCCGGTCCAGGAGTCCGCGCTGTGGCGCGAGCACGCCGAGAAGCACGGTCTCGCCACGGTCTTCGTGGTCGCGCCCAGCAGCAAGGACGAGCGGCTCGCCGAGATCACCGCGGCCGGCAGCGGCTTCGTCTACGCCGCCTCCCTCATGGGCGTCACCGGCACCCGTGAGTCGGTCAGCTCGCAGGCCGAGGACCTGGTGCGGCGCACCCGCGCCACCACCGACATCCCCGTCTGCGTCGGACTCGGGGTGTCCAACCCGGCGCAGGCCGCGGAGGTCGCCCGGTTCGCCGACGGGGTGATCGTCGGCTCGGCCTTCGTGAAGCGGATGCTGGACGCGCCCGACGACGCCGCGGGCGTCGAGGCGGTCCGTGACCTCGCCGGTGAGCTGGCCAGGGGCGTGCGCGGGCAGGTGTGACGGGACCGGCCCGCCGTCCGCGGCGGGCCGCCGGGGTCCCTCGTACGGGTGGACCTGGGACCGGGGAGGCGCTGGGCGCCTCCCCGGTTCGTTCTGCGGGGTGTGAGCGACAAGAACCGTGAGGGAAAGCGCACCGCCCGGGAGCGGCTGGCGGCAGAGCGCGAGAAGCAGAAGACGGCGGAGAAGCGGCGCCGCACCCTGATCGTGGGCGCGAGCGTGCTCTGCGTCCTGGGGCTCGCGGCGGTGATCGGCGTCGTCGCCGCCAACTCCGGCGGGGACGACGAGAGCAAGGCGTCCGGCCCGCTGGTGGCGCCCTCGGGGGCCCAGGGCAAGGACGGCCTGGCCATCCCGGTCGGCAAGGAGGACGCCAAGGCCACCCTCACGGTGTGGGAGGACTTCCGCTGCCCCGCCTGCAAGTCCTTCGAGCAGATGTACCGCCCGACGCTGAACGAGCTGACCGGGGCCGGGAAGCTGAAGGTCGAGTACCACCTGGTCACGCTGATCGACGGCGGCCTCGGCGGCAGCGGCTCGCTGAACGCGGCCAACGCCGCCGCGTGCGCCCAGGACGCGGGGAAGTTCACCGCGTACCACGACGTGCTCTTCGAGAACCAGCCGATGGAGAGCGACGACGCCTTCTCCAGTGACAACAAGCTGTTCGACCTGGCGAGCAAGGTCGACGGCCTCGACACCCCCGAGTTCCGCACGTGTGTGGAGGACGGCACGCACGACAGCTGGGTGGTCAAGTCCAACGAGGCCTTCCAGAAGGGCGGCTTCAGCGGCACCCCGACGGTGCTGTTCGAGGGGCAGAACATCTACCAGGACCGCTCCATGACCCCCGAGAAGTTCAAGGAGATGGTGGAGAAGGCCGACAAGTCCTGAGGGACTTCGTCCCCGGGCCTGTTATGGAGCCGTAGCCGGGCTGCCTGCCGTGCGGGCGGCCCGGCACGGTAGCGTCGGTCCTGCCATGGAACTTGCCTACATTCCCAGCCCGTCGAGCGGGGTGCTGTACCTCGGCCCCGTCCCGCTGCGCGGCTACGCGTTCTGCATCATCATCGGCGTCTTCGTTGCCGTCTGGCTCGGCAACAAGCGCTGGATCGCCCGGGGCGGGCGGGCCGGCACGGTGGCGGACATCGCTGTCTGGGCCGTGCCGTTCGGCCTGGTCGGCGGCCGGCTCTACCACGTGATCACGGACTACCAGCTGTACTTCAGCGAGGGCCGTGATCCGGTGGACGCCTTCAAGATCTGGGAGGGCGGCCTCGGCATCTGGGGCGCCATCGCCCTGGGCGCGCTCGGCGCGTGGATCGGCTGCCGCCGCCGCGGCATCCCGCTGCCCGCGTACGCCGACGCCATCGCCCCCGGCATCGCGATCGCCCAGGCCATCGGCCGCTGGGGCAACTGGTTCAACCAGGAGCTCTACGGACGGGCCACCGACCTGCCGTGGGCGGTGGAGATCACCTCCTCCGCCGACGGCCGGATGCCGGGCACCTACCACCCGACCTTCCTGTACGAGTCGCTGTGGTGCATCGGTGTGGCGCTGCTGGTGATCTGGGCGGACCGGCGCTTCAGCCTCGGACACGGCCGCGCCTTCGCGCTGTACGTCGCCGGGTACTGCGCGGGCCGCTTCTGGATCGAGTACATGCGGGTCGACGAGGCCCACCACATCCTCGGCCTGCGGCTGAACAACTGGACGGCGGTCCTGGTCTTGCTGCTGGCGGTGTTCTACATCGTGCTGTCCGCGCGGAAGCGTCCGGGCCGGGAGGCCGTGGTCGAGCCGGGCGCGGGAGACGGCGAGGGCCCGGCGGCCGACGGGAAGACGACCGACGGCGACGCGACCGAGAAGGACGCCTCCGCCGAGGACGCGGCGACGGACGACGCCACGGACACGGACACCGACGCCGGGAAGCCCGACAAGCCCGGGAAGCCGGACACGTCCGAGGGGCCCGAGGCGTCCGCGGAGTCCGAGGCCGCCGAGGCGCCGGAGGAGTCCAAGGACGGGGCCGGGTCGGCCAAGAAGGCCTGACCGCCCGCCGTACACACGCCGAGGGCGCCCGGGAACATCCCCGGGCGCCCTCCGCGCGTCCGGGTCACCGCTTGTGCGCCAGCGCCAGCGTCCGGTGCGCCGCCGTCACCACCGCCGCGTCCACGAACGTGCCGTCCGGCAGCGCCTGCGCGCCCTGCGTGGCGGCCGCCGCCTTGAGGACCGTCTCCGCCTGCTCGATCTCCCGCTCCGTGGGCAGATACGCCCGCTCGATGACCGGGAGCTGGCGCGGATGGATCGCCGCCCTGCCCAGGAAACCCAGCCCGCGCCCGCGCACGCAGGACGCCTCCAGGCCCTCCAGGTCGCGGATGTCCGGGTGCACCGACTGGGCCGGGGGCGCCAGCCCCGCAGCGCGCGCCGCCACCACCACCCGCGCCCGGCACCAGTCGAGCCCGGCGTCCTCACGCACCCCCAGGTCGGCCCGCAGGTCCGCCTCGCCGAGCGCGATCCCGCGCAGCGCCGGGTGCGCGGTGGCCACGGCATGGGCGTGCTCGACGCCCAGCGCGGTCTCGAGCAGCGCGTACAGGGGCGGGGAGCCGCCGCGCGCGGAGACGGCCCGGCGGGCGACCCGCACCACGTCGGACGGGGAGGACACCTTCGGCAGGCGCAGCCCCGACAGGCCCGGAGCGGGGGCCAGCGCCGCCACGTCGGCCGGTCCCCAGGGCCCGGCGAGGGCGTTGACGCGGACGTGCACCGGCACCGGCTGCGGGTCGCGCAGCAGCTCGGCGGTGGCCGCGCGGGCGTACGCCTTGCGGTCCGGCGCGACCGCGTCCTCCAGGTCGACCACCACCACGTCCGCCCCGGCCGTCAGGGCTTTCGCCACCACGTCGGGGCGGTCGCCCGGGGCGTACAGCCAGGTCAGCGGGACGCTCTTCATACGGCGCCCTCCGCCCGCAGCTCCGCCAGGTCGGCCGGGGTGAGGCCCAGCTCGGTCAGCACCTCCTCGGTGTCCGCGCCGTGCGGGCGGCCCGCCCAGCGGACCGAGCCCGGAGTGGCGGAGAGCCGGAACAGCACGTTCTGCATGCGCAGCGGGCCCAGCTCCGGGTCGTCCACGGTGGTGATGGTGTCCAGCGCCTCGTACTGCGGGTCCGCCATGACGTCCCGCACGTCCTGCACCGGGGCGACGGCCGCCTCCGCCTTCTCGAACGCGGCCACCACGTCGGCGCGGCTGTGCCGGGCGATCCAGCCGCCGACCGCCTCGTCCAGCACGTCCGCGTGCCGGGCCCGGCCCTCGCCGGTCGCGAACCAGGGCGCGTCGATCAGGTCCGGGCGGCCCACCAGGACCATCACCCGCTCGGCGATCGACTGGGCCGAGGTGGAGACGGCGACCCAGGTGCCGTCGGCGGTGAGGTAGGTGCCGCGCGGGGCGTTGTTCTGCGACCGGTTGCCGGTGCGCGGCTGGACGTGGCCGAGCTGGTCGTACCAGGTGGGGTGGGGGCCGAGGGCGGCGAGGATCGGCTCGATCAGCGCCGTGTCGACCACCTGCCCCTCGCCCGTGCGGTCGCGGGCCGCGAGCGCCGTCATGATCGCGTACGCGGTGGTCAGGCCCGCGATCGAGTCGGCGAGGCCGAACGGGGGCAGGGTCGGCGCCGCGTCCGGTTCGCCGGTGAGCGCGGCGAAGCCGCTCATCGCCTCGGCGAGGGTGCCGAAGCCCGGCCGGTGCGCGTACGGGCCGAACTGGCCGAAGCCGGTGACCCGCGCCAGCACCAGCCGGGGGTTGGCCGCGGACAGCTCGGGCCAGCCCAGGTCCCACTTCTCCAGGGTGCCGGGGCGGAAGTTCTCCACGACCACGTCGGCCGTGCGCACCAGGCGCAGCAGGATGTCCCGGCCGCCCGGCGTGGACAGGTCCAGGGTGACGGTGCGCTTGTTGCGGCCGAGCACCTTCCACCACAGGCCGACGCCGTCCTTGGACGGGCCGTGGCCGCGTGAGGGGTCGGGCTTCCTGGGGTGTTCGACCTTGACGACGTCGGCGCCGAAGTCGCCGAGCAGGGTGGCCGCGAGGGGACCGGCGAAGAGGGTGGCGAGGTCCAGCACGCGCAGGCCGGCCAGCGGGGGAGCGGCGGGCGGCGCGGCAGGGGCGGCGGAGACCGGGTCGGGGGGAGTCATGGGCGGGACGCCTCCAGATGGGTGAGACGGGCCAGGGTGTCGAAGCCGGTGCCGTCGAAGTCGCCGACGGAGGTGGCCAGGCGGTTCTTCAGCGGGGCCGTCCAGCGCTCGGGGAGCGCGCGGGGCGAGCCGGCGAGCAGCCCGGCGACGCTCCCGGTGGTGGCGCCGACCGAGTCGGTGTCCCAGCCGCCGGACACCGCGCGGCAGATCGAGGCGGTGAAGTCCCCGTCGGCGTGGGTGAGGGCGGCGGCCAGCAGGGCGGTGTTGGGGACGGCGTGCACCCAGTGGTGGGTGGCGCCGTGCCGCTCGTGCAGCAGGTCGACGACGGTGTCGAAGTCACGGTGCTCGCGGGCCAGCCCCACGGCGTCCCGCACGGCCCGGGCGAGCCGGGAGCGGGGCGGGACGACGGTGAGGCCGGTGCGCAGACAGGCGTGCACGTCCCGCTCGCCGCCCGCCGCCGCGGCGATGACGGCGGCGGTGAACATGGCCGCGTACACGCCGTTCGCGGTGTGGGTGAGGGCGGCGTCCCGGTACGCCTGCTCCGCCGCGCCGCCAGGGTCGCCCGGGTTGGTCCAGCCGTGGACGTCGGCGCGGATCAGGGCGCCGATCCACTCGCGGAACGGGTTGCGGTGGCGGGCGGTCAGCGGCGGTTCGAGCCCGCAGAGCAGGTTGCGGCAGGCGATGCGCTCGGCGGTGAAGGTGCGGCCCGCGGGCAGCTCGTCGAGCCAGACCCGGGCCACGTCGGCGGTGGTGAAGCGGCGGCCGTGGCGGCGCAGCACCAGCAGGGCGAGCAGCGGGTAGTTGAGGTCGTCGTCCTCGGGCATGCCGTCGATGTTCTCGGCGAGGGAGGTGGCGGCGGAGCGCCGGTTCCAGGGGTGCTCGGCCAGCAGCTCGTCGGGGACGCCCCGGGCGGTGAAGAAGCCGCTCAGCGGCCAGTTGCCGGCGGCGCGGGCCAGGGCGCGGATGGCGTGGAGGGGCAGCTTCTCCACCGGCTTGCCCAGCAGACAGCCGGCCGCCCGCCCGAGCCAGGCCGCCTCCAGCCGCGCCTCGAACACGGGTCCGTCCCAGGCGGCCGGGGCGCCGGGGGAGAGGGGCCACTCGGGGCACAGTGCCTGGATGGCGGGGAGGTCGGATGGCTCGTCGTCGGCGAGCGTGCCGGGCAGCTCGGCCAGCTCGTCCAGCAGGTCGCAGGCCAGCAGCCGCAGATAGCGGGACACCGGGCGCGGGGAGGCGCCGGCGGTGAGCGGGGCAGGGGGACCGCCCGCCGCGTGCCAGCGGGCGGCGACCGCGGACGCCTCCCGGCCGTCCAGCGCGGCCTGGCGCAGTTCGTGGCCGACGAGGTCCTCGGGCTGGACCCAGGTCAGTCGGAGCATCCGTTGCCTCCGAGCCGTGCGAACGCCCGCTCGTGGGCGCGGCGGCGTTCCACGTCCCGGGCGAAGACCTCCCGGGCCACCGCGGTGAGCGTGGCGGCCGGCTCCCACAGGTCGAGGCGGCTGGCCTCCGCCACGGTCTTGGCCCATTCCTCGGGCACCGGTGAGCCGAGCGCGCCGGTCACCGCCCCGGCCATCGTGGCGATGGAGTCGCAGTCGCGGCCGTAGTTCACCGCGCCCAGCACGGCGTGCCGGAAGTCGCCGCGGGCCGCCACCACCATGCCCAGGGCGACCGGGAGTTCCTCGATCGCGTGCAGCCGGGACGGACGCCGGGCGCCCAGCGAGGGGGAGCGGTAGTCGGGCCCGACGGTGTCGTACGGGGCGACCGCCTCGCGCAGCGGACGCAGCGCGGACTCGACGTCGGTGTGCTTCGACGCCTCCTCGCAGACCCTCTCGACCGCCTCCCGTGTGCCGTCCTTCGCCAGCGGCAGACACGCGGCGACGACCGAGTCGGGGGTCGCGTCCGGCGCGCAGGCCGCCGCCACGGCCGCCGCGAACACCCCGGCCGCCTCCCTGCCGTACGACGACTGGTGGGCGCCCGCCACGTCCAGGGCCTCGGCGTACGCGGCGGCCGGGTGGGCGGCGTTGACCAGGCCGACCGGGGCCATGTACATCGCGGCGCCGCAGTTGACGATGTTGCCCACGCCCGCCTCGCGCGGGTCGACGTGCCCGTAGTGCAGCCGCGCCACCAGCCACTTCTCGGCGAGGAAGATCCGGTGCAGCGGGATCGTCTCCGCCTCCAGCTCCGGGATCCAGCGCGGGTTGGTCATCAGGTCCGGGACCAGGTGGTCGGCGACCGCGTACGCGTCCAGGTGGTCGCGGACCGTCGCGTACACCCGGACCAGGGCGTGGGTCATCAGGGTGTCGTCGGTGACGTGCCCGTCGCCCTTGTGGTACGGCGCGATCGGCCGGGCGGTGCGCCAGTCGGCGCCGTGCCACGGGCCGACGACACCGTGGACGCGGCCGCCGTGGCGCTCGGCGATCTGCTCGGGGGAGTACCCCTCGACCGGGCCGCCGAGGGCGTCCCCGACGGCCGCCCCGACCAGCGCCCCGGTGATCCGCTCGTCCAGGGAAGGGGTGTCTGCGGTGTTTTCGGCATCTTCGGTGGCTTCGTAATTCATGCCGGGATCATCCTCCGGGTGCGGTCGGTTGGGCGGCTTCCAGCAGCGCGGCGAGTTCGACCAGGTCCGTCCCGGTGAGCCGGGGGAGCACGCAGCCGGACAGGGTGCGGCAGCTCTCCCGCCAGGACGCGGGGATCGCGGCGCTCCCGCCCAGCGCCCCGGTGAGGGCGCCGGCCAGCGCCGGGGCGGAGTCCGCGACCCGGGACAGACAGGCCGCCGCCGGAACCGCCTCCGCGATCCGGCCGCCGGCGGCGGTGGTCAGGGCGAGGGCGACGGGGACGGTCTCGGCGGCGGCGACGCCGTAGCTGTAGACGTGGTCGACGATCTGGTGCTCCAGCGACGGCACCAGGGCGAAGGCGCTGCCGGCGTCCGCCGCGAGCGCCAGGGCATGCCGGGCGTTGCGGCCGATCTCGGTGTCCTCGGGCAACTCGGCGCAGGCGGCGGCCGCGCAGGCGTCCGGACCGGCGCCGGCCAGCGCGAGGGACACGGCGGCGGCCATCGCGCGGGCGCCGTGCACGCCGTCGCCGTCCTGGGTGTAACGGGCGTCGAACTCGGCGAGATCGGCGGCGGCCCGGGGGTCGCCCGGGTGCGCCACGGCCAGCACGCAGGCCCGGACGCAGGCCGCGTCGTCGAAGTAGTGCGGGTTGTCGTGGCCGGAGGCGGGCGGGCGCAGCCCGGTGGCGAGGTTGCCGAGTCCGGCGCGCACGGAGATGCGGGCGCGCAGGGGCAGCACGGCGGACTCGGTCTCGGGGGCCCTCTCGGTGGCGGCGGCGACCTCGGCGGCGACCGCGTTCCAGGTGAGGTCGATGGCGGCGCGGGTGCGGCGCTCCCGGCTGAGGTCGCCGAGGACGGTGTCGTCGCCCGCGCGCAGCACCGCCTCGGCGGCGAACGCGGCCCACTCGGCGTCGTCGGAGGGGCCGAGGCGGAGCGGCTCGGGGGGCTGGTTCAGGGCGATGGGGACGGGGAGCGTGGTGGTGGCGTTCTGCTCGGCGAAGGTGTCCAGCTCGCGGGTGAGGCGCCGGGTCCACTCGGGCATGCGGGCGGCGCGGTGCCGGGCGGCGGGCCATCCCGCGGCGTCCCCGGCGGCGAGGCCGAGGAGCAGCCCCTCGACGGCCGCGCGGGGCGGACGGGGAGCGGGTGCGGGCGGCGCGAGGGCGTCGTCGCCCCGCGTGGGTGCGGGGGCGAGGGTGTCGTCGGTGGTCGGGGCAGGGGTGGTGGAGGTCATGTGGGGGTCTCCGGGGTCAGCAGGTCCGCGATGTCGAGGACGTGGTGGCCGGCCATGGCGGGCAGACAGCTGCCGCGGGCCGGGGTGATGGCCGCGGCCCAGTGCCCGGGGACGGCGGTGACGCCCTGGGTCGCCCCGGCCAGCGCTCCGGCCACGGCCGCCGTGGTGTCGGCGTCGCGGCCCATGTTCACGGCGGTCAGCACCGCCTGCTCGAAGTCGCCGTCGGCCGCCGCGTAGGCGCCGAAGGCCAGGGCCACCGCCTCCGGGGCGAGGTCGGTCCAGGGGTAGCCGCCGATCACGACCGCGGCGCGGACCGCGCGTTCGCCGCGGTGGGCGGCGGTCACCGCGCGGCGCAGCGAGCGGGCCGTCCAGGAGTCCTCCGGCACCACCGCCAGCGCCGAGGCGACGACCGTGACCACGGGCGCCCCGGCCATGGCCGCCGCGACGCCCGCCGCGACCGCCCGCCCGCCGTAGATGCCCTCCCCGTCGTGGCTGACCGAGCCGTCGATCGCCGCGAGCCGGGCCGCCTCGTCGGGCAGCCCGGCCGCGTACACGCCGTACGGCGCCGCCCGCATCGCGAGGCCGTCGCTCCAGGCGTGCCGGTGCTGGGCGGAGATGGGCGCGGCCAGGCCCCGGCGGAGGTTCTCCAGCGTGCCCCGCTCGCTGAAGCCGGCGCCGCGGAAGGGGCCCTCGGCGCGGTCGGCGATCCACTCGTGCCAGGCCGCCTCGACATGCGCGGGGGTGAGCGCGGAGCCGTGCCGGGCGGCCAGCAGCCCCGAGAAGATCGCGTACTCGGTGTCGTCCGTGCCGGCCGGCGGGTCGCTCACATAGCCGGTGATGCGGCCCCACTTCGCGCGGATCTCGGAGGGCTTCATGTTCTCGGCGGGGGCGCCCAGCGCGTCGCCGACGGCCAGGCCGAGCAGCGCGCCGCGGGCCCGTTCGCGGAGCCCGAGGGCGTCCCCGGGCGCGGGCGCCGAGGGGATGCGGGCGGTCGATGCCATACGCGGCTCTCCTCTCAGGCGCGCCCCGTGGGGCGCCGGCCCTTTGCGGAACTGTCCCCGGCGCCGGGTCCGCCGCAGCCTCGCGTACCGGAGCGTCACCCGGACGAGATGCGCGGGGCGTCCGAGCGGACCGGGGCGGACGGCAAAAGCGCTGGTTAGCGCAGCCTTTCCTTGCTGGCGAGGGGTTCCGCCGAGGCGTAGACTGGGCAGCGTCGAAAATTGGAATGAGTCCAAATTACGTCCGCACGGGTGTCCGGAAGCGAGGGCGCCCGGCAGAGTCCAGGGGGACCCAGGCATGGCCATCATCGAGACCGAGGCGACGCTCCACGAGGCGCACCGCGACAACCACACCCACCGCGACGTCAACGGCGGCTGGCTGCGCCCCGCGGTGTTCGGCGCCATGGACGGGCTGGTCTCCAACCTCGCCCTCATGACCGGCGTCGCCGGCGGGGCCGTCGGCCAGCAGACGATCGTCCTCAGCGGCCTCGCCGGACTGGCCGCCGGCGCCTTCTCCATGGCGGCCGGCGAGTACACCTCCGTCGCCTCCCAGCGCGAGCTGGTCGAGGCCGAGCTGGACGTCGAGCGCGGGGAGTTGCGCAAGCACCCCAAGGACGAGGAGGCCGAGCTGGCCGCGCTCTACGAGTCGCGCGGCGTCGAGCCCGGCCTGGCCCGTGAGGTCGCCCGGCAGCTCTCCCGCGACCCCGAGCAGGCCCTGGAGATACACGCCCGCGAGGAACTGGGCATCGACCCCGGCGACCTGCCCTCGCCCACCGTCGCCGCCGTCTCCAGCTTCGGGTCCTTCGCGCTGGGCGCGCTGCTGCCGGTCCTGCCGTACCTGCTCGGCGCGAGCACCCTGTGGCCGGCGGTGCTGGTGGCGCTGCTCGGGCTCTTCCTGTGCGGGGCCGTGGTGGCGAAGGTCACGGCGCGCTCCTGGTGGTTCAGCGGCCTGCGGCAGCTCGCCCTGGGTGGCGCGGCGGCCGGTGTGACGTACGCCCTGGGATCGTTTTTCGGTACCGCCGTAGGATGAGCTCTTGCGTCTATGCGGTGCTTCGCATAAACAATCATTACTTGCTGGTTTCGCATGTGTGACCAGTGGGCATGAGCCGTACGCGCTGCAGGCAATGAGGCCGACGGCGTGCCCAGCGGAAGAGGCGAAGAGGCCTCTTCCCGCCATCGGGCCGGCGGACACCGATCTGTCCGCACCGGCTCCCCACAGCTTCCGTCGACGGGCGCGGAACCCCGCCGCGACCCGGACGATGTCCGCATGCTGGAACGGATTATCCCGGTACCCGAGAGGCGTTCCATCATGTAACCTGCACGAAATTTAGCCACGCAGAGGGCCAACGTCGTCCCTCGGCACTTGCACCAATGCCAATTGACGACGACGGGAGAGCCGATGCGTACGCCGCGCCAGCCGTCCCAGCATTCCTCGAACGACCGCACGAGCTGGTCGTTCATGGATGCTCGCCCTGCTGCGCAGGGTATGTACGACCCCCGCAACGAGCACGACGCCTGCGGCGTCGGCTTCGTCGCCACCCTCACCGGCGAGGCGTCCCACACCCTGGTCGAGCAGGCCCTCACCGTCCTGCGGAACCTCGAGCACCGCGGCGCCACCGGCTCCGAGCCCGACTCCGGCGACGGCGCGGGCATCCTCTCCCAGATCCCGGACGCCTTCTTCCGCGAGGTGGCCGGATTCGACCTGCCCGCGGCCGGCGGTTACGCGGTCGGCATCGCCTTCCTCCCCGAGGAGGGCGCCGACGAGGCCGTCGCCCGCATCGAGGAGATCGCCGCCGCCGAGGAGCTCACCGTCCTCGGCTGGCGCGAGGTGCCGGTCGCGCCCCAGCTGCTCGGCGCCACCGCCCGCTCGACCATGCCGGTCTTCCGCCAGCTCTTCGTCACCGACGGGGTCAGCACGGGCATCGAACTGGACCGCAAGGCGTTCGTGGTGCGCAAGCGCGCCGAGCGCGAGGTGGGCGTCTACTTCCCGTCGCTGTCCGCGCGGACCATCGTCTACAAGGGCATGCTGACCACCGGCCAGCTCGAGCCCTTCTTCCCGGACCTCTCCGACCGCCGCTTCGGCTCCGCCATTGCGCTGGTCCACTCCCGGTTCTCCACGAACACCTTCCCGTCGTGGCCGCTCGCGCACCCGTACCGCTTCGTCGCGCACAACGGTGAGATCAACACCGTCAAGGGCAACCGCAACTGGATGCGCGCCCGCGAGTCGCAGCTGATGTCCGACCTGTTCGGCACGGAGAAGGACCTCGAGCGGATCTTCCCGGTCTGCACGCCCGACGCCTCGGACTCCGCGTCCTTCGACGAGGTGCTGGAGCTGCTGCACCTCGGCGGCCGCAGCCTGCCCCACTCGGTGCTGATGATGATCCCGGAGGCGTGGGAGAACCACGACTCCATGGACCCGGCCCGCCGCGCCTTCTACCAGTACCACGCCACGATGATGGAGCCCTGGGACGGCCCGGCCTGCGTCACCTTCACCGACGGCACCCAGGTCGGCGCCGTGCTCGACCGCAACGGCCTGCGCCCCGGCCGCTACTGGGTCACCGACGACGGCCTTGTCGTCCTCGGCTCCGAGGTCGGCGTCCTCGACATCGACCCGGCGAAGGTGGTCCGCAAGGGCCGTCTGCAGCCCGGCCGCATGTTCCTCGTGGACACCGCCGAGCACCGCATCATCGAGGACGACGAGATCAAGTCGCAGCTCGCCGCCGAGCACCCCTACGAGGAGTGGCTCGAGGCCGGCGAGATCGAGCTGTCCGACCTGCCCGAGCGCGAGCACATCGTGCACACGCACGCCTCGGTCACCCGCCGCCAGCAGACCTTCGGCTACACCGAGGAGGAGCTGCGCGTCCTCCTCGCCCCGATGGCCAAGACCGGCGCCGAGCCCATCGGCTCGATGGGCACCGACTCGCCGATCGCCGCGCTCAGCGAGCGCCCGCGGCTGCTGTTCGACTACTTCACCCAGTTGTTCGCGCAGGTCACCAACCCGCCGCTGGACGCGATCCGCGAGGAACTGGTCACCTCGCTGCGCTCCTCGCTCGGCCCGCAGGGCAACCTGCTGGAGCCGACGGCCGCCGCGTGTCGCAGCGTCACGCTGCCCTTCCCGGTGATCGACAACGATGAGCTGGCCAAGCTCATCCACATCAACGCCGACGGCGACATGCCCGGTTTCAAGGCCGCGACCCTCTCCGGCCTGTACCGCGTGGCCGGCGGCGGCGAGGCCCTCGCCGCCCGCATCGAGGACATCTGCGCCGAGGCCGACGCCGCCATCGAGAACGGCGCCCGGCTGATCGTCCTGTCCGACCGGCACTCCGACGCCGAGCACGCGCCGATCCCGTCGCTGCTGCTCACCGCGGCCGTCCACCACCACCTCATCCGCACCAAGCAGCGCACCCAGGTGGGCCTGCTGGTCGAGGCCGGCGACGTCCGCGAGGTCCACCACGTCGCCCTGCTCATCGGCTACGGCGCCGCCGCGGTCAACCCGTACCTGGCCATGGAGTCCGTCGAGGACCTGGTCCGCGCCGGAACCTTCCTGCCCGGCATCGAGGCCGAGCAGGCCATCCGGAACCTGATCTACGCCCTCGGCAAGGGCGTGCTCAAGGTCATGTCCAAGATGGGCATCTCCACCGTCGCCTCCTACCGCGGCGCCCAGGTCTTCGAGGCCGTCGGTCTCGAGGAGTCCTTCGTCGAGAAGTACTTCAACGGCACCACCAGCAAGATCGGCGGCGTCGGCATCGACGTCATCGCCAAGGAAGTCGCAGCCCGCCACGCCAAGGCGTACCCCGCCTCCGGCATCGCCCCGGCGCACCGCGCGCTGGACATCGGCGGCGAGTACCAGTGGCGCCGCGAGGGCGAGCCGCACCTGTTCGACCCGGAGACGGTCTTCCGCCTGCAGCACTCCACGCGCTCGGGCCGCTACGACATCTTCAAGAAGTACACGGAGCGGGTGAACGAGCAGTCCGAGCGGCTGATGACGCTGCGCGGTCTGTTCGGCTTCAAGTCGGACCGGCAGCCCATCCCGGTCGAGGAGGTCGAGCCGGTCTCCGAGATCGTCAAGCGGTTCTCCACCGGCGCCATGTCGTACGGCTCCATCTCGCAGGAGGCGCACGAGACCCTCGCCATCGCCATGAACCAGCTGGGCGGCAAGTCCAACACCGGTGAGGGCGGCGAGGACCCGGAGCGCCTGTACGACCCGGCCCGCCGGTCGTCCATCAAGCAGGTCGCCTCCGGCCGCTTCGGCGTGACCTCCGAGTACCTGGTCAACTCCGACGACATCCAGATCAAGATGGCCCAGGGCGCCAAGCCCGGCGAGGGCGGCCAGCTGCCCGGCCACAAGGTCTACCCGTGGGTCGCGAAGACGCGTCACTCGACGCCGGGCGTGGGGCTCATCTCCCCGCCGCCGCACCACGACATCTACTCCATCGAGGACCTCGCCCAGCTGATCCACGACCTGAAGAACGCCAACCCCCAGGCGCGCATTCACGTCAAGCTGGTCTCCGAGGTCGGCGTCGGCACCGTCGCCGCGGGTGTCTCCAAGGCGCACGCGGACGTGGTGCTGATCTCCGGCCACGACGGCGGCACCGGCGCCTCCCCGCTGACGTCGCTGAAGCACGCCGGTGGTCCCTGGGAGCTCGGCCTCGCCGAGACCCAGCAGACGCTGCTGCTCAACGGCCTGCGCGACCGCATCGTCGTGCAGACCGACGGCCAGCTGAAGACCGGCCGTGACGTGGTGATCGCCGCGCTGCTCGGAGCCGAGGAGTTCGGCTTCGCCACCGCGCCGCTCGTCGTCTCCGGCTGCGTCATGATGCGCGTCTGCCACCTGGACACCTGCCCGGTCGGCATCGCCACCCAGAACCCGGTGCTGCGCGACCGGTTCTCCGGCAAGGCCGAGTACGTCGTCAACTTCTTCCGGTTCATCGCCCAGGAGGTCCGCGAGCTCCTCGCCGAGCTGGGCTTCCGCTCCATCGACGAGGCCGTCGGCCACGCCGAGGTGCTGGACGTGACCCGCGCGGTCAACCACTGGAAGGCGCAGGGCCTGGAGCTCGAGCCGCTGTTCCACGTGCCCGAGCTGCCCGAGGGCGCCGCCCGCCACCAGGTGGTCGGCCAGGACCACGGCCTGGAGAAGGCGCTCGACAACGAGCTGATCAAGCTCGCCGCCGACGCGCTGTCCGCCTCCGGGGCCGAGGACGCCCAGCCGGTGCGCGCCCAGGTCGCCATCCGCAACATCAACCGCACGGTCGGCACCATGCTCGGCCACGAGGTGACGAAGAAGTTCGGCGGCGCGGGTCTGCCCGACGACACCATCGACATCACCTTCACCGGCTCCGCCGGCCAGTCGTTCGGCGCTTTCATCCCGCGTGGTGTGACGCTGCGCCTGGAGGGCGACGCGAACGACTACGTCGGCAAGGGCCTGTCCGGCGGCCGTATCGTCGTCCGCCCGGACCGCGGCGCCGACCACCTCGCCGAGTACAGCGTCATCGCCGGCAACACCCTCGCCTACGGCGCCACCGCCGGCGAGATGTTCCTGCGCGGCAAGGTCGGCGAGCGGTTCTGCGTCCGCAACTCCGGCGCGCTGGTCGTCTCCGAGGGCGTGGGCGACCACGGCTGCGAGTACATGACCGGCGGTCACGCGGTCGTCCTGGGCGAGACCGGGCGCAACTTCGCGGCCGGCATGTCCGGCGGCATCGCGTACGTCATCGACCTGGACCGGGACAACGTCAACGCCGGCAACGTCACGGCCGTGGAGGCGCTGGACGACGCCGACAAGCAGTGGCTGCACGACGTGGTCCGCCGGCACCAGGAGGAGACGGGCTCCACCGTCGCCGAGAAGCTGCTCGCCGACTGGGACACCAGTGTGCAGCGCTTCAGCAAGATCATCCCCAGCACGTACAAGGCAGTGCTCGCCGCCAAGGACGCCGCCGAGCGAGCCGGTCTGTCCGAGACCGAGATCACCGAGAAGATGATGGAGGCGGCGATCAATGGCTGACCCGAAGGGCTTTCTGAACCACGGCCGCGAGGTCGCCACGTCCCGTCCGGTCGAGGAGCGCAAGAAGGACTGGAACGAGGTCTACGTCCCCGGCTCCCTGCTGCCGATCATCAGCAAGCAGGCCAGCCGCTGCATGGACTGCGGCATCCCGTTCTGTCACAACGGCTGTCCGCTCGGGAACCTCATCCCGGAGTGGAACGACTACGCCTACCGCGAGGACTGGGGCGCGGCGAGCGACCGGCTGCACGCCACGAACAACTTCCCCGAGTTCACCGGGCGGCTGTGCCCCGCCCCGTGCGAGTCGGCGTGCGTGCTCGGTATCAACCAGCCGCCGGTCACCATCAAGAACGTCGAGGTCTCGATCATCGACAAGGCGTGGGAGACCGGTGACGTCGCGCCGCAGATCCCCGAGCGCCTGTCCGGCAAGACCGTCGCGGTGGTCGGCTCCGGCCCCGCGGGCCTGGCCGCGGCCCAGCAGCTGACCCGGGCCGGCCACACCGTCGCCGTCTACGAGCGCGCGGACCGCATCGGAGGCCTCCTCCGGTACGGCATCCCCGAGTTCAAGATGGAGAAGCGGCACATCAACCGCCGGATCGAGCAGATGCGCGCGGAGGGCACCAAGTTCCGCACCGGCATCGAGATCGGCCGTGACATGCCCGCCACCGCGCTGCGCAAGCGGTACGACGCCGTGGTCCTCGCCGTCGGCGCCACCACCCCGCGCGACCTGCCGGTGCCCGGCCGCGAGCTCAAGGGCATCTACCAGGCCATGGAGTACCTGCCGCTGGCGAACAAGGTGCAGGAGGGCGACTATGTCTCCCCGCCCATCACCGCCGAGGGCAAGCACGTCGTCGTGATCGGCGGCGGCGACACCGGCGCCGACTGCGTGGGCACCGCCCACCGCCAGGGCGCCGCCTCGGTGACGCAGCTGGAGATCATGCCCCGCCCCAACGAGGAGCGGGACCCGGTCGCCCAGCCGTGGCCGACGTTCCCCATGCTCTACAAGGTCACCAGCGCGCACGAGGAGGGCGGCGAGCGGATCTACTCCGTCTCCACCACCCACTTCGAGGGCGACGAGGACGGCAACGTCCAGTGGCTGCACATGACCGAGGTGGAGTTCGTCGACGGCAAGCTGACGCAGAAGCCGGGCACCGAGCGCAAGATCCCCGCTCAGCTCGTCACCCTCGCCATGGGCTTCACCGGCACCGACCGGGAGAACGGCCTGGTCGAGCAGTTCGGCCTGGAGCTGGACGCGCGCGGCAACATCGCCCGCGACGCCGACTTCCAGACCAACGTGCCCGGCGTGTTCGTCGCCGGTGACGCCGGCCGCGGCCAGTCGCTCATCGTGTGGGCGATCGCCGAGGGCCGCTCGGCCGCCCGCGGCTGCGACCGGTACCTGACCGGGGCGAGCGCCCTGCCCGCCCCGATCCGCCCGACGGACCGCGCCCTCGCGGTCTGACACCCCGGAGAACGTCCCGCACAAAGGCGTGCGGAACACCGCGGCGCCTGCCCGCCAGTCCCCGACCGGACCGACTGGGCAGGCGCCGCGACATGTTCAGGACAGGGTGTAGGAGTCCCCGTACATCTCCCAGGTGAGCGGGGTGTCCAGGTCCAGGTTCCCGGCCTGGAGGAACCGGCGCTGCGCGGTGTCGACGCGGGAGGTGTCGCGGTCCGGGTAGCGGGTGAGCATGGCCTCACGGCGGGCGTCGAGGAAGGCGTCCAGGTAGTCCGTCTCCGCGCCGCCCGCGGCGGGCGTCTTCGCCTGCTCCAGGACGCGCTCGCGCAGGGCGTAGAAGCCGTTCTCGTCGGTGCCGGTGCCGTGGAAGACCATCGCGTCGTAGTACACGAACTGGCCCAGGGTGCCCAGGCCGTCCAGCTTGGCGAGGCGGACCGCCGGGTCGAAGTAGACGCTGTCGCGCTCCTCCTCCTGCGCGGCGCGGAACTCCGGCACCTCCGCCTCCGCCTTCCACGCCTCGGTGAAGCCCGGGTCGAGTCCCTCGTGCGAGTCGGTGCCGTCGACCTTCCGCAGGGCGGGCAGATAGCGCGCGAGGCCGTTGCCGGGATTCTTCTCCGTGTAGTGCTCGACCAGGGTGAGCAGGTCGTGGGTGCCGGTGCAGAAGCCGATGATGCCCGCGGTGTAGCCGCAGTCGTCGTCGCGGTCCTCGATGATCCCGTAGGTGGAGCGCCAGTCGGTGGTGGAGTGCTCGGCGCTCGCCACCAGCCGGTGCGCCAGTTCCCTCTTGGCGGGGGCGGCGAGGCCGGGCGGCAGGGAGGCGACGGTCTCGTCGTCCTCGTCCCGCTGCTGCTCGTGGTCCTGCTCGGCCCGCTCCTTGGCGTCGTCGCGGGAGGACTGCGCGCCGACGGAGGTCGGGACGGCGGGGGCGTCGGCGGCTGTCGACGGCAGGACGAAGTACACCGCCGTGGCGACCACGGGAAGGCCCGCGAGGAAGAGCACACCGGCACGTTTCACTGGGGGATCCCTCCACCTGTCAGGTCCGACACCTTGACCGCCGCCAGGACGGCGAGCAGCACCAGCAGCAGCGCGCACGCGCCGGCCTGCACCAGCACCCGGCGTCCGTCGCGCGGCGCCCAGGCGAACGCGAGCGCCACCAGACCGCCGGTCAGCAGCCCGCCCAGGTGGCCCTGCCACGAGGTGAACACCGCGGAGACCACCAGCCACAGCAGCAGCCCGGTCATGAAGCGGTTCACCCCGCGCATGTCGGCGCCGACCCGCCGGGCCACGACGTAGTAGGCGGCCCCGATCCCGAACAGCGCGCCGGAGGCGCCGACCGTGGGGTCCGAGGGCGCGAGCAGCAGCACCAGCACCGAACCGCCCAGCGCCGACAGCAGATACAGGGCGAGGTAGTGGACCCGGCCGAGCATCGGCTCGACCGCCCGGCCCAGGTTCCACAGCATCGCCATGTTCATCACCACGTGGAGGAGACCGAACGTCCCCTCCGTCGGCGGCAGATGCAGGAACGCGCCGGTCAGCAGCCGGTACCACTCGCCGCCCACGACCCCCTCGGGCGTGAAGTCCGCCGGGTACGGCTGCGTCCACACGTAGTGGCCGCCGTCCGGGCCGAGCAGCCCCGCGCCCACCATCGCGAACCGGTCCACGACCTCCGGCCGGACCACCTCCGCCAGGTACGCCAGCGCGTTGAGCGCGATCAGCGCGTACGTGACCACGGGGACGACGGAGACCCGGCCGCCCACCAGGGTGCGCGCCTGCCGCACCGACCGGGCGCCCTCACGGACGCAGTCGGGGCACTGGTGGCCGACCGCGGCCTCGCGCATGCAGTCGGGGCAGATGTACCGCTCGCAGCGGACGCAGCGCACATGGCACTCCACCCGCGGATGGCGGTAGCAGGTGGTGACGGCGGACTCGGGTTCCACAGGCCGGCTCCTCGGCGAGTCGGGACGAAAACGGCCGGCGGGGGACGGCGGCGCACACTACGACAGCGGCGAACAAAATAGCGAACACCTGAGAAGTGAGCGAATGGCGGGGTGAAATGCCGCTCTTGTGGCGGTCGTTGAGTGTGGGGCACGGGTGCCGGGCGCCCGAGGGCCGGCACCGGGTCGAACCGCCGGAGGTCCTACGTGTCGCATTCCAGCACGGACCGGCACAGACCGCACCGCGCCCGTACCCTCCCCGCCACCGGCACCCGGATCCGCTGATGGCAGGTGGGACAGGGGAACGACACCCGCAGCGGGCCGTGCCCGTCCGCCGAGAACCGGTACGCCGTCTCCCGCCCCGCCTCCGGCGCCCCAGCGTGCCCCTGTGCGTGCCTGCGGTCCCGCGCGTACCGGAGCCGCCCGGTCCAGCCCGCCGCGCGCAGCGGCGGCTGCTCCGCGTCCCGCCGCGCCAGCGCCAGCCCCTCCCGGTACGCCGTGTACGCCTGCGGACTGGTGAACCACACCGACGGGTCCTCGCCGAACAGCAGCGCCCGCTTCGCCAGCACGTACCCGAACTCCTCCGGCGTGAGGTACCCGAGCTTCTGCGTCGACGCCCTGTCCTCCCGGAACGCGTCCAGCAGCAGCCACCCCGCCCCGAGATAGGTCGCCGCGGTGTCCGTGAGGATCTCGTTCTCCCGCGTCGACGGGAACGACAGCCCCAGCCGGTGCAGGTACACGTGCGCCACCTCGTGCGCCAGCGCCGCCCCGATGTCCCGGCGGTGGTCCCGGAACCGGTCGTTCAGCTCGACGAAGTACTCGGGCCCCGCGGTCAGTTCGACGTTCGCCGCATGCGTCATCTCACGGAACCCGACGATCAGCCGCGCGTCCGGCAGCCGGTAGTGCGCCACCATCTCGCGCGCCACCCGCTGCGCCCCCAGATGCAGGTCGTCCGCGTCAGCGAACGCCACGTCGGCCGGCGCCACGCTCGCCGAGAACGTGCGCACCGTGTCGTAGGAAAGGCGCCGGTACAGCGCCGTGACCGACTCCCGCACCGTCCGCAGATGCGGGTAACCGTGCTCCACCGGTCCGCCGTTCGCCACGTCGCACCCCCGCCGCGCCTGGACACCGTCCACTGTACGAGCCGAGCCGCCGCCGCGGGTCCGCCCCGCCGTAGGCTGGGCCGCCATGACCACCAGCAACGCCGCCACCCCCGACGCCGACCCCGCGGTCCTCGAGGAACTGACCCGACTGCGCGACAGCATCGACAACATCGACGCGGCCGTCGTCCACATGCTCGCCGAGCGCTTCAAGTGCACCCAGCAGGTCGGCCGGCTCAAGGCGGAGCACCGGCTGCCGCCCGCCGACCCGGGGCGCGAGGCCCGCCAGATCGCCCGGCTGCGCGCCCTCGCCGAGGACGCCAAGCTCGACCCGGCCTTCGCGGAGAAGTTCCTGACGTTCATCATCGCCGAGGTGATCCGCCACCACGAGAGCATCGCGGACGACGCGGCCAACGGCACGTCCTGAACGGGCCGGTGAAGGGTCCGGTGCGCGGCGGGGAGTGACAGGGCGGCCCACGCGGTGCATGCTCGCTGTGCACGCCTTGTCGGCTCACGCACACCGTCCGTCAGCAACCGGACCCGCGTCCGGCCCTGGCAGGGAAGGACGTGCCCCATGCCGCCCACCGCCCGCATCCTCCTCGTCGACGACCACGAGGACACGCTGTACGCCCTGGAGAGCGCCCTGGCCCCGCTCGGACAGCCGCTGGGCCGGGCCACCAGCGGCGACGAGGCGCTCAAGCAGCTGCTGCGCGGCAACGTCGGCGTGCTCCTGCTCGACGCCCACATGCCCGGCACCGGCGGCCTCGACGTCGTGCGCTGGATGCGCCGCCTGGAGCAGACCCGGCACATACCCGTCGTCCTGCTCACCGGCTTCGCCCGCGACCACCGGCTCGGCGCCGCCGCCTACCGCCTCGGCGTGGCCGACCTCGTCACCACCCCCGTCGACCCCTGGGCGCTGCGCACCAAGGTGCGCCACCTCTACGACACCCACCAGCGCCGGCTCGCCCTGGAGGCCGAGCTGCGCTCCCTGCGCGCCCGGCTCGACGCCGCCGGCGCCCCCGCCGCACGCCCCGCGCCGCCCCCGCCGCACGCGCACGTGCTCCCCACGCAGCCCCCGGGGGCGCACACCGCGGAGCTCGGCGGGGACCGGACATAGGCCGCGTACCCCATCCTCCTCTGTGCCGCGCCGACGCCATCAGGCAGCATGGCGTCCATGTCCGTACTGACGCGCGACGAAGCGCAGAACCGAGCACAGCTCATCGACGTCCACCGCTGCACGATCGCCCTCGATCTGACCACCGGGGACGAGACGTTCGACTCCCGCACCCTCATCAGGTTCGGCGCCCGCGCGGACGCGGACACCTTCGTCGAGATCGACCCCGCCGAGCTGCGCTCCGTCACGCTCGACGGCCGGACCCTCGACCCCGCCCTCCTCGACGGCGGCCGGTTCCCGCTGAGGAACCTCACCGCCGGCGAGCACGAGCTGCTGGTCGACGCGCGCATGCGCTACTCCCGCACCGGCGAGGGCATGCACCGCTTCACCGACCCCGGCGACGGCGAGACCTACGTCTACACCCAGCTCTTCCTGGACGACGTGCGGCGCGTCTTCGCCGCCTTCGACCAGCCCGACCTCAAGGCCGTCTTCGAACTCACCGTCACCGCCCCCGAGCACTGGACGGTCCTCGCCAACGGCGTCACCGAGCACACCGGCGGCGGCGTGTGGAAGGCCGCGCCCACCCCGCCCGTCTCCACCTACCTGGTCGCCGTCGCCGCCGGACCCTGGCACTCCGTGCGCACCGAGCACCGCGGCCTGCCGTTCGGCCTGCACTGCCGCCGCTCCCTCGCGCCCCACCTGGAGGCGGACGCCGAGGAGCTGCTCGAGATCACCCGCGCCTGCTTCGACCGCTACCACGAGAAGTTCGAGGAGCCGTACCCCTTCGACTCCTACGACCAGGCCTTCGTGCCCGAGTTCAACGCGGGCGCCATGGAGAACCCCGGCCTTGTCACCTTCCGCGACGAGTTCGTCTACCGCTCCGCCGTCACCGACACCGAGCGGCAGCGGCGCGCCATGGTGATCGCCCACGAGATGGCCCACATGTGGTTCGGCGACCTCGTCACCCTGCGCTGGTGGGACGACATCTGGCTGAACGAGTCCTTCGCCGAGTACATGGGCTACCAGACCCTCAACGAGGTCACCCCCGCCAGCCCCGGCGGGCAGCCGCCCCGCTGGCGCGGCGAGGGCACCTGGACCGACTTCGGCGTCTCCCGCAAGACCTGGGGCTACGACGCCGACCAGCGGCCCTCCACCCACCCCGTCGCCCCGGAACACGTCGAGGACACCGCCTCCGCGCTGCTCAACTTCGACGGCATCTCCTACGCCAAGGGCGCCTCCGCCCTGCGCCAGCTCGTCGCCTGGCTCGGCGAGAAGGACTTCCTCGCCGGCATCAACACCCACTTCGAGCGGTACCGCTTCGGCAACGCGGGCCTCGCCGAGTTCATCGACTCCCTCGCCTCCGCCACCGAGCGGGACGTGCACGCCTGGGCCGACGCCTGGCTGCGCACCAGCGGAGTCGACACGCTCACCGCCTCCGTCGACGCGGTGCCCGGCCGGTGGACCCTCACCCTGGACCGCGAGGGCGGCCGCCCGCACCGGGTGACCGTCGGGGTCTACGACCGCGACCTCAGCGACGGACGCACCCTCACCCTGCGCGAGCGCTACGAGACCGACGTGCCGCAGACCGCCGCCCCCGAGCCGCGCCCCGGCACCCGCCCCGCCCTGGTCGTCCCCAACGACCTGGACCTGACCTACGCCAAGATCCGCCTCGACGAGACCTCCCTGGAGACCGCCCTGCGCGGACTGCCGGGCATCCCCGACGCGCTCACCCGGGCCGTCGTCTGGAACACCCTGCGCGACATGGTCCGCGACGGCGACCTGGCCCCCTCCGCCTACCTGGCCACCGCCGCCACCCATCTGCCCGAGGAGACCGACGTCGCCCTCGTCCAGGGCGTCCTCGCCTTCGCCTCCGGGGAGGTCGCCGACCACTACCTCGCCCCGGACCGGCGGCCCGCCGCGCTCGCCACCCTCACCGACCTGTGCCGCGACCTCATCCGCCGCACCGAGGACGGCGACCACCCGGGCCTGCGCCTGGTCGCGGTGCGCCACTGCATCGACGCGGCCTCCCGCCCCGAGACCATCGCCGCCTGGCTCACCGAGGGCACCGTCCCCGGCGGCCCCGAACTGGACCCGGAGCTGCGCTGGCGGATCCTCGGCCGGCTCGCCGTCCTCGGCGCCGTCGACGAGACCGACATCGCCGAGGAGCTGCGCCGCGACCCCAGCGCCACCGGCCAGGAGGGCGCCGCCCGCTGCCGGGCCGCCCTGCCCGACCCGGACGCCAAGGCCCGCGCCTGGGACGCCATGTTCGGCTCCGACGACCTGTCCAACTACCTGTTCACCGCCACCGCCCGCGGCTTCTGGCAGCCCGAGCAGGCCGAGCTGGTCCGCCCGTACGTGGCGCGCTACTTCAAGGACGCCGTGGCCGTCGCCGCGCGCCGCGGCCCCGCCATCGCCACCGCCGCGGGACGCTGGGCGTTCCCCGCCCACGCCGTGGAGCCCGAGACCCTGAAGCTCGGCGAGAAGACGCTGCGCAAGGCCGACCCCGTGCCGGCGCTGCGCCGCCAGTTCACCGACCGGCTCGACGACCTGGCCCGCGCCCTGCGCGTCCAGGAGGCCTGAGACCGGGCGGGGCAGCGGGACAACGGGACACAACGGCGCGGGGGCGCCGCCGGACGGACCGGCGGCGCCCCCGCGGGCACCGTTGCGAGGGACGGTCAGAACACCGGCGTGCCGTCCCGGGTGAGGCGCCAGTCCTCCGACGCGAAGTCCTTCGGGTCCAGCACGCCCTTGGCGGTCGCCCACTCGGCGATCCGGGTGCGGATCTCCGTCGACTCCGCCCACAGCTCAGGCGCCGACGCCACGTGCGGGAACGCCCCGCCGCCGTTGGCGCGGTAGTTGTTCACCGCGAACACGAACTGCTGTGCGTCGTCCACCGGGGCGCCGTCGAACGTCAGGTTCTTGATGCGCGACCCGGCCGGCTGGGCGATGTCGATGTCGTACCGCACGCCCGACACGTAGTCGTAGTTGTAGTCCGGGCGGCCGTTCGCGTTCGTCAGCTTGTCGACGTCCACCGGCGCGCCGGCCGCGGTCTGCACGAAGTACTCCGCCGAGTACTCCAGGTACGCCCGCACCTGAGCACCCGTCAGCAGCTTCGCCACCAGCGTGTTGTCGTACACGTAGAGGCTCGACAGGTCCCGGATGGTCACGTCGCCCGCCGGGATCTCGCTGGTCCGGGAGAACGGCGAGGCCTGCGACAGCACCGGCAGCGAGGCGTACTCCGTGCCCGCCAGCGCGTCCCGGACCACGTCCTCCTGCACCTTGCTGATCAGGTCGATGATCGGCGCGTCCTTGTAGCGCGCCTCCACCGTCGTCAGCGTCTCGGTCGCCGTCCCCACCACCTGGTTGACGTACGCCACGACCTGCGCGTGCTCGTCGCCCAGCAGCCGGGTGATCCGCGGGTCGTCCTCCACCGTCGCCGCGTCCCGCAGCGACGCCCTCACGGACTCCACCTGCCAGCGGCCCCGCTCGAAGGTCAGCTCGACGTCGAAGAGGGTCAGCCGCTCGGCGTAGCACAGCGGCTCCGACAGCACGACCTCCTTGCCGGTCTTCTCGTTGGTCACCCGCAGCTCCGCGATCTCCGCGTGCGCGTGGCCGACCAGGATGGCGTCGATGCCCGGCACCTGCCGCGCCACGTTCGCCGCCGCGTTCTCCACGTGCGGCAGCTGGTCGCCGTAGGAGGAGGTGCCGGAGGTGCCCGAGTGGGCCGAGACGATCACGACGTCCGCGCCCATCGAACGCAGCTTCGGCACCCACTTCGCCGCCTGCTCCTCCAGGCCCGGGAAGGTGAGCTTGCCCTGCACGTAGGCCTTGTCCCAGATCGCGATGCCCGGGTTGGTCAGGCCCAGCACCGCCACCTTCACCGGCGGCGCGCCCTTCACGTGGAACGTCTTGACGAAGTAGGGCGGGAAGGCGGGCTTGAGGGTCTTCGCGTCGACCGCGTTGGCGCCGAGCAGCGGGAAGTCGCACTGCTCCTCGAACTTCCGCAGGGTCTCGATGCCGTAGTTGAACTCGTGGTTGCCGAGCGCCACCGCGTCGTACCCGATGGCGTTCATCGCCTGCGCCATCGGGTGCACCGGGCCGCCCTCGGCGGTGATCGGGTCCACCTTGGCGTAGTAGTACGTCAGCGGGGTGCCCTGGATGGTGTCGCCCGCGTCCAGCAACAGGGTGTTCTCCCGGCCGCGCTCCTTGCGGATCCGGTTCACCAGCGTGGACACGCGGGCCAGCCCCTGCGCGTTGCCGGCCGGGTCCTGGTACTCGGCGTCCTTGTAGTAGTCCCAGTTGAAGACGTGACCGTGCAGGTCCGTGGTGCCCATCACGGTCAGTGCGTACCGCTTCACCGGCTTCTTCCCCCGTCCCGCCTCAGGAGCGGCCTCGGCCGCCGGGGTGGCCACCGTACCCGCCAGCGCCACCCCCGCCCCGGTGACGGCTGACTTCTTCAAGAACTTCCGGCGGTCCAACGGCATATCAGGATCTCCTTGTACGACGACGGCGCACAACGCGCGTAGATTCGCCCGACGATTCTGACCTGAACACGTCGATCCGGAACAGCCCTTCCAGGTTTCGATCCGGTGACCGCCGCGGCGCGCCCGGGGGAGCGGCGCCGCGCAGAATTCAACGCTTGTCAATACCCCTTCACCCACGCGCCGTTGAGTCGTCACGCGCCGCCAAATCACTACCCGCCGGTAAGCCCTAGGGTCGGACCATGCGCCGAGCGAAAATCGTCTGCACCCTGGGTCCCGCGACGGACGCGTACGACCGGATCAAGGCCCTGGTCGACGCCGGAATGGACGTGGCCCGCTTCAACCTCAGCCACGGCGGGCACGCCGAGCACGAGGAGCGGTACCGAAGGGTGCGCAAGGCCGCCGACGAGACCGGCCGCAGCGTGGGACTCCTCGCCGACCTTCAGGGTCCGAAGATCCGCCTGGGCCGCTTCGCCGAAGGACCTGTACTCCTCGAACGCGGGGACTCCTTCACCATCAGCGTCGAGGACGGCGTCGAGGGCGACCGCCACACATGCGGCACCACCCACGCCGGCCTCGCCGAGGACGTCACCCCGGGCGAGCGGATCCTCGTCGACGACGGCCGGGTCACCCTCGAGGTCACCGCCGTCGACGGCCCCCGCGTGCACACCACCGTCGTCGAGGGCGGGGTGATCTCCGACCACAAGGGCCTCAACCTCCCCGGAGTCGCCGTCTCCGTGCCCGCCCTCTCCAAGAAGGACGAGGACGACCTGCGCTGGGCGCTGCGCACCGGCTTCGACGTCGTCGCCCTCTCCTTCGTGCGCAGCGGACGCGACATCAGGGACGTCCACCGGATCATGGACGAGGAGGGCCGCCGGCTCCCCGTCATCGCCAAGATCGAGAAGCCGCAGGCCGTCGAGGCCCTCGACGAGATCGTCGCCGCCTTCGACGGCATCATGGTGGCCCGCGGCGACCTGGGCGTCGAGATGCCGCTGGAGCAGGTGCCCGTCGTCCAGAAGCGCGCCGTGAAACTGGCCCGGCGCAACGCCAAGCCGGTCATCGTCGCCACCCAGATGCTCGACTCGATGATCGACAACGCCCGGCCCACCCGCGCCGAGGCGTCCGACGTCGCCAACGCCGTCATCGACGGCACCGACGCGGTGATGCTCTCCGGCGAGACCAGCGTCGGCAAGCACGCCGTGGAGACCGTGCGCACCATGGCCCGCATCGTCGAGGCCGCCGAGGAGGACATCCTCGCCCGCGGTCTGCCGTCGCTGGCCGAGCACAACAAGCCGCGCACCCAGGGCGGCGCCGTGGCCCGCGCGGCCGCGGAGATGGGCGACTTCCTCGGCGCCCGCTTCCTGGTCGCCTTCACCCAGTCGGGCGACACCGCCCGCCGCCTGTCCCGCTACCGCTCGCCGATCCCGCTGCTCGCCTTCACCCCGGACCCGGCCACCCGCTCCCAGCTCAGCCTGTCCTGGGGCGTGGAGACCTTCCTCGGGCCGCACGTCGGGTCCACCGACGCGATGGTCGACCAGGTCGACGAGCTGCTGCTGCGGTACGCGCGCTGCGCGAAGGGCGACACGGTCGTGATCACCGCCGGCTCCCCGCCCGGGGTCTCCGGCTCCACCAACATGGTCCGCGTCCACCACATCGGCGAGGACGACAGCCCGAGGTGACGGAACCGGGCCCCGGTCAGTACTTGGGGCCCACGTGGAGATCCATCAGGGCGACGGACGCCTTGCGGGCGACGGAGATGTTGAAGGGATCGCTGCCACGAGCCAGCGTGGTCCACCCGACGCCGACTTTGTCCAGGGTGTCCGTGAAGAGCTTCCTGATGTCGTCCGACTTGTTGCTGAAGAAGTACCGGGGGTACTCGTAGCGCTTTGGCTCGCCGGCGACCGTGCGGGTCGTCCAGTTGGTGATCCGGCAGCCGTCCGAATGGATGAGCCCGCGGATGAACTCCCAGGGATGCTCGTCGACGATGGCCTGCTGCCACGGTTCGAGGACGATGAGGCGGTCGTGCTTCTTGCCGGGGCCGTGCTGGGGAAACATGCACGTCCAGTGCTTGGTGTACGACTTCACTTCGACGCAGCCGGGCTTTCGGTGCCGTCCGACGCTGGGGGAGGGCATCACCTTGCGCATCGCGTCTTCGGCGGCCGCGATCAAGCCCGTCTGCCTGGCGTCGCAGAAAATCGACAGGTGGCGCTGTTTCGGCTTCGAGACGATGTGGCCATCGCCGAGGTAGAGACCCAGCAGATACGAGTACGCCACTTCGTCGAAACCGCGGCCTGTGCACTTCGGGCAATCCGTTGGCTGCCGGTACACCTCGCCGCGTAGTTTGCGGTCCTCGCAACGCCACCAGCCGACGGTGCCTCGCGGGATGTTCAGCTGCTCCGCCACCACATGGTTGGGGACGCCCTGTCGCATGAGTGCGACAGCGTGTGCGCGGATCGAAGGGCTGTGCTGTTCCATGCGGCCACAGTGCGTGAGCAACCGTGACGACACGCAGCAAAAGGCGGAGGACCACGCGAACGTGATCCTCCGCTCTGGGAGTGCCGGGTGCGGGACTCGAACCCGCAAGCCCTCTCGGGCAGATGTGTTTGAGACATCCGTGTATGCCATTCCACCAACCCGGCAGGACCGGCTCACGGAATCATACCGGGTCCCCCTCGGTCACCGCCTCTAGGTAGGCTGCACAAGCAGCAGTACCGGCCTGCCCCGCACCAAGGAGCCCACGTTGAGCGCCCCCGAGTCGCCCCAGCCCGCAGACGTGCCCGACGACGACAAGTCGCACGTGCCGCCGATGACGACCCGCGTGGTCATCGCCGAGGACGAGGCACTGATCCGGCTCGATCTCAAAGAGATGCTCGAGGAGGAGGGGTACACGGTCGTCGGCGAGGCCGGCGACGGTGAGCAGGCCGTCGAGCTGGCCCGCGAGCACCGTCCCGACCTGGTGATCCTCGATGTGAAGATGCCCAAGCTGGACGGCATCTCCGCGGCCGAGAAGATCGCCGAGGAGTCCATCGCCCCCGTGCTGATGCTGACCGCCTTCTCGCAGCGCGACCTGGTCGAGCGGGCGCGGGACGCGGGCGCGATGGCGTACCTGGTCAAGCCGTTCAGCAAGAGCGACGTGGTGCCCGCGATCGAGATGGCGGTCTCCCGGTTCACCGAGCTGAAGGAGCTGGAGCGCGAGGTCGCCGACCTCAGCCAGCGCCTGGAGACGCGCAAGCTGGTGGACCGCGCCAAGTCGGTGCTGCAGACGCAGTACGGACTGAGCGAGCCGGCCGCGTTCCGCTGGATCCAGAAGACCTCCATGGACCGGCGCATGTCGATGCAGCAGGTCGCGCAGGCGGTCATCGACGACGCCGAGGAGAAGAAGGCCGCGAAGGGCGGCTGACGGCCCGGCGCCGCGGCCGTAAGGACGACGAAGGCCCGCACCCCTTTGCCCGGGGTGCGGGCCTTTCGCTTCCGGCCGCCTGTCCGCCTCAGTCCTCGCCGAGGTAGGCCTTGCGGACCGACTCGTCGTGGAGCAGGTCGCGGCCGGTGCCGGAGAGGACGATGTTGCCGACCTCCATCACATGGCCGTGGTCGGCCAGCGACAGGGCCGCCTGGGCGTTCTGCTCGACGAGCAGGATCGTGGTGCCCTGGGACTTCAGCTCGGAGATGGTCGCCATGATCTTCTGCATCATGATCGGCGACAGACCCATGGAGGGCTCGTCGAGCATGAGCAGCTGTGGACGGGACATCAGGGCCCTGCCCATGGCGAGCATCTGCTGCTCACCGCCGGACAGCGTTCCTGCGGCCTGCTTGCGGCGTTCCCCGAGGATGGGGAAGAGGTCGTAGGCGCGCCGGATGTCCTGCTCGATGCCCTGCTTGTCGCTGCGCAGGAAGGCGCCGAGGCGCAGGTTGTCCTCGATCGTCATGCGCGGGAAGATGTGCCGCCCCTCGGGGGAGTGGGCGAGCCCCAGCGAGACGATCTTGTGGGCGGGGAGCTTTTTCAGCGATCTGCCGTTGAACTTGATCTGCCCGCCGACCGGCTTCAGCAGCCCGGACAGCGTGCGCAGGGTGGTGGTCTTGCCGGCGCCGTTGGTGCCGATCAGGGTGACCACTTCGCCGGCGTCGACGCTGAACGAGATGCCCTTCACGGCCTGGATCTTGCCGTAGGCGACTTTCAGGTCTTCGACCTCGAGGAGTGCGGTCATCGGTCGTTCTCCTTGCCGGGCGCGGCGTCCGTGGTGGCCTCGGCCCCCGCCTCCGCCTGTGCTTCTGTCTCGGCGTCCGTGGCCTCGGCGTCCGCGGGGGCGTCGGCCTCCGCCTCCGTCCCGGCCTCCGCGTCGGTCTCCGGCTGCGGGGCCGCGTCGGCCGGCTCCTCGGCGCTCTCCTCGGCGGCGGGCGCCGGGGCGCCGGCCTCTTGGCGGGCGACTGCGGCCGGCCCGCCGCCTCGGCAGCGGCCTCGGCGGCCTCGACCTCGGCGACCTCCGCGGCCCCGGGGTCGTCCGCCAGCGGCTCGCCGATGTACGCGGCGATGACCCGCTCGTCGCCCTGGACGGTGGCCGGGTCGCCCTCGATCAGCTTCTGGCCCTGGACGAGCACGGCGACCCGGTCGCAGAGGTTGAAGATGAACCGCATGTCGTGCTCGATGACGAGGACCGCGGTGCCCTTGTCGCGGATGGCGAAGATGAGTTCCTCCGCCGCCCGGGTCTCCTGGGGGTTCATGCCCGCGGTGGGCTCGTCGAGGAGCAGCAGCCCCGGCTCGCTGGCGAGCGCGCGGGCGATCTCCAGCTTGCGCTGCTCGCCGTAGGGGAGGTTGCGCGCGAGCTGGTCGGCCTTCTCGGCGAGGCCGACGAACTCCAGCAGTTCCATGGCGCGGGCGCGCGAGGCGGCCTCGGCCTTGTGGAAGCCGGGCCCGCGCAGGACGGCCGACCAGAAGCCCTCCTTGGTGCGGGTGTGACGGCCCACCAGGACGTTCTCCAGGACCGTCATGTTGGCGAACAGACGGATGTTCTGGAACGTACGGGCGATGCCGGCCGCGGTCACCTTGAAGGACTTGGGCGGCAGGACCTTGTCCTTGTAGCGGACCTCGCCCTCGGTCGGGATGTACAGCCCGGTGAGGCAGTTGAAGAACGTGGTCTTGCCGGCGCCGTTGGGGCCGATGAGACCGACGATCTCGCCGCTGCGCACGGTGAGGTCGACGTCCCGGACGGCGGTGAGGCCGCCGAACCGCATGGTGACGCCGCGCGCGTCGAGGACGACGGAGCCGGGGGCGGGCGCGCCCGCCGCGGTGTCCTTGGTGGTGGTGTCGGTGGTCATGGTGGTCAGGCCCCCGTCTTGCTCAGGACTGTGGGCGCGTCGGCCTCTTCGTGGAACTCCAGCTGGCGGCGCCGGTTGGGAATGAGGCCCTCGGGACGGAAGCGCATCAGCAGCACGAGCGCGAGACCGAACGCGAGGAGCTGGTAGTCGCCCAGGAACTGGAGCTTGTTGGGGATCAGGAAGAGCAGCGCCGCACCGATGAGGGGTCCGGCGATGGTGCCCATGCCGCCGAGCACGACCGCGGCCAGCAGGAAGGCGGAGTTGGGCGGGGTGGTGCCGGCGAACAGGTACTGCTCGGGGGTCACCGTGTAGGTGACGTGCGCCTGCACCGTACCGGCCAGACCGGCGAGGGTGGCGCCCACGGCGAACGCGATGAGCTTCACCCGGAAGCCGTTGATGCCCATTGCGAGCGCGGCGGTCTCGTCCTCGCGGATGGCGACCCAGGCCCGGCCGATGCGGGAGTCGCCGCTGCGCCGGAAGACGAGGACGACGACGGCCGTGATCAGCAGCATCAGGAAGAAGTAGTTCGCGAACCGGCCGATGGTGAACCCGCCGATGTCGTGCGCGACGCCCAGGTCGAAGCCCAGGATGTTCAGGTCCGGGATGGACGCGATGCCGTTGGAGCCGTTGGTGATGTCCGGGCCGGAGGTGCCGTCGGTGTTGTTCACGGCGATACGGAAGATCTCACCGAAGCCGAGGGTCACGATGGCCAGGTAGTCGCCGCGCAGCCGCAGGGTCGGCGCGCCGATCAGCACACCGAAGACCAGCGAGGCGAGCGCGCCGACCAGGACGGCGGCCCAGAAGGGGAAGTGCACGCCGAACGGCGAGCTGGGCGAGCCGGAGACCAGCGCGGCCGCGTAGGCGCCGACGCCGAGGAAGGCGACGTAGCCGAGGTCGAGCAGGCCGGCGAGGCCGACGACGATGTTCAGGCCCAGGGCGACGGTGGCGAAGATCAGGATGTAGACGCCGAGGGTCGCGTACTGGTCGTCGGTCTGGGTGAAGGGGAACAGCGCCGCCGCGACGAACGCGCCGCACACGGTGATGTTCTGGTGGCGGGCGCTGATCTGGGAGGCGTGGGCGACGAGGCCGGAGCGGTTCAGCGCGCCGAAGCCGAAGCCGGCGGTGATCAGGAAGCCGACGAACAGCTCGTCGTACTCGGTGCCGATGCCGTAGGTGAAGACGATCAGGGCGACCGCCAGGACGGCCACGATGACCAGGATCTCGACGTAGGACGGCAGGGTGCGCACGGGGCGCGGGGACCCGGAGGTGAAGGCCGCCCGCAGCACCGCCACGGCGTGCGCGGCGTCGTGCCGGAACTGTTCCCAGCCGCTCGCCTCGGGGTCGATCGGGTCGGGCTCGGGCCGCTCGAAGGGGAGGGCCAGGGTGCCTATGAGGGCGATCAGCGTGGCGGCGGCGACGAGGAAGCCGCCGGGCTCCAGGTTGACGACCCCGCCGAGCTCGACGCTGATCGAGACGACGGTGTACCAGGCGGTGGCGAAGGTGCCGAGCACCGCGTACTTCACGGCCGCGTCGGCGCCGGCCGGAGTGAGCCAGCCCAGTCCCCTGACGCCGTAGGAGGCGAGGCAGAACAGGGTGGCGAGGGCGCCGCCGACCAGGACGAGCACCTGGAGGCCGCCGGGGTAGCCGTAGAACGTGAGGTCGCCGGGGAAGTCGGCCGTCCAGGTCCAGGCGAGGAAGGTGGACACGACGGCGAGGACGCTGCCGCCGGTGGCGAGGGCCCGCGCGAGGTTCGCGGGGATGCCGATGAGCCCGGAGGGGGTGCCCGGGGCGGGTGCGGCAACGGTCTTGTCTGCTGCGGTCTGTGTGGTCATCGGTGTCACGCCCTGTCCGCGACGCGCTCGCCGAGCAGGCCCTGCGGCCGGAACAGGAGCACGAGGATGAGGAGGATGAAGGCCCAGACCTCGGCCCAGGACTGGCTGCCGAACTGGTCCAGGCCGGGGATGTCCGCGATGTAGGCGGTGGCCAGGGTCTCGACGACGCCGAGGACCACACCGCCGATCATGGCCCCGTAGATGTTGCCGATGCCACCGAGCACTGCCGCGGTGAAGGCCTTGAGGCCGAGGATGAAGCCCATCTTGAAGTCGATCTGGCCGTACTTCAGACCGCTGGCGACACCGCCGACGGCGGCGAAGACGGCGCCGAGGGCGAACGCGATCACGATGATGCGGTCGGTGTTGACGCCCATCAGCTTCGCGGTGTCCGGGTCCTGCGCGGTGGCCTGCATGCCGCGGCCGGTGCGGGTCCGCATCACGAAGTAGGCGAGGAACGCCATGCTGATGGGGGCGGCGACGATCAGGAAGATGTCGCCGGTCTGGACGGTGGCGCCGCCGATGGAGAAGGGGCCGCCCTCGATCTGCGGGAAGGCCAGCTTGGACTTGGCCTCGGGGTAGAAGGCCCAGACGGCCTGCTGGAGCGCGAGGGAGAGTCCGATGGCGGTGATCAGGGGGGCCAGCCGGGGCGCGCCGCGCAGCGGGCGGTAGGCGAACCGTTCCGCTCCGATGGCGACCAGCACCGAGGTGATCATGGCGCCGATCAGCATGAGCGGCAGCGCGATCCACATGGAGGTGCCGTCCGGCAAGACGTACAGATGCACGGTGATGGCGCCGAAGGCGCCGACCATGAAGATCTCGCCGTGGGCGAAGTTGATGAGCTGGACAATGCCGTAGACCATTGTGTAGCCGATGGCGACCAGGCCGTACATGGATCCCAGTAGCAGGCCGTTGACCAGCTGCTGCGGCAGTTCGTTCACCGCATGTCCTCCGAGACTTTCGGAATGTTCGACGGATGGGCCGGAACCGAGTCCGCGCGGGGCGCCAGTGGAACAGCGCCCCGCGCGGCTCGTGTGAGTGGTGCGGCGGAGATCAGCCGGTGAAGGTGCCCGACTTCACGGTGGCCCAGTCGCCGCCCTTGACGGTGTAGACGGTGAGCTGCTTGTTGGTGGCGTCACCGAACTCGTCGAAGGAGACCTTGCCGGTCACACCGTCGAAGGAGACGTCCTGCATGGCGTCGACGACCTTGGCGCGGGCGTCGTCCGGCAGCTTGCCGTCGTTGCCCTCGACGACCTTCTTGACGGCCTCGATGATCGCCCAGGCGGAGTCGTAGGAGTAGCCGCCGTAGGCCTCGTAGGCCTCCTTGTAGCCCTCGGCCTTGTAGTTCGCGACGAACTCCTTGGCGGACGGCAGCGACTCTACGGGCGCGCCGACGGAGGTGGCGAGGTCGCCGGTGCCGGCCGCGCCGGACAGCTTGATGAAGTCGGCGCTGTAGATGCCGTCACCGCCGACCAGCGGGATCTTCGCGCCCGCTTCCTTGATCTGCTTGCTCAGCGGACCGGCCTGCGGGTACTCACCGCCGTAGTAGACGACGTCGGCGCCGGAGTTCTTCACCTTGGTGGCGACGGCGCTGAAGTCCTTGCTCTCCGGGTTGATGTGCTCGGTGCCGACGACCTGGCCGCCGAGCTTCTTGAACTCCGCGGTGAAGGTGGCGGCCAGACCGGCGCCGTAGGTCTTCTTGTCGTCGATGACGAAGACCTTCTTCTTCTTGGCGTCGTTGAAGACGTACTGCGCGGCGAACGGGCCCTGGATGGCGTCCGTGGTCGCGGTGCGGAAGTACGACTTGTACGGGCGGGCCTTCTCCTTGGCCCAGTTCACGCCCTGGGTCAGGGCGGGGTTGGTGTTCGCCGGGGAGACCTCGACCAGCTTGGCCGTGTCGAAGACCTTCTGCATCGACTCGCCGACGGAGGAGTTCAGCGGGCCGACGACGCCCAGCACGTCCTTGTTGGCGACGAGCTTCGTGGCGTTCTGCTGGCCCACGGAGGCCTGGCCCTGGTCGTCGAGCGCCTCGATCTTGAAGGTGACGCCCTCGACGTACTTCTCCTTGTTGGCGATCTTCGTGGCGAGGTCCACGGAGTTCTTGATGCCCAGGCCGAGCGCGGAGAGGTCGCCGGTGAGCGGCGCGTCGACGCCGATGACGACGGTGGTGTCACCGTTGCCCGAGTCCGAGCCGCCGCCGTTGTCGTCGCGGGAGCCGCAGGCGGTGAGGGTGAGTGCACCCGCCGCCAGGGCGGCGGTGATGGCGATGAGCGAACGTTGACGCACGATCCAGTCCTTTCCCCTGACAGCCGCTTCCCCGTGGAAACGGCCGAGTCGAGCGCTGGGCCGAGTGAGTTTCAGGCTCCGCGGTGACTGGCCGTGACTCTAAGCGTGTGTGGGATATGCGGAGGAGACTCTGGCCAAGGCTGTGACGCTCTTGTTATGACACGACGTATTGCAGAGCGGTACTGAGTGGGGGGAAGAGCAGAATTCCCGCCGTTTTGCCCTGTCCGCATGGTGAGAAACCGCAGGACTTGGGAGGGGTGGTTCAGGTGCATCAGGCGTTTTGCTGATTACTGGAAATCGTTGCCACAGGCCACCTCCAGGGCCGTGGACAGGTCCCTTGCGTAGCGGGCGCCGAGGATGTAACTGTGCGCTTCCTTTGCGTGCGTGTTACGCAGTGTTACGTCCAGGAAAGGGAGTCCGGCGTTCCGTGGCACTTTTCCGCATTCCGTCACGTGGACGGTCACGGCGATCTTGCGGGAACCGTCACCTTTCACCCGTAAAGGAGTTTCGGGTCTGGAGGTCAGGCGTAGGCCGGCGTAGGGCTGGGAAATGCTCAGAACGGTCACCGGAGCATCGGATTCCGTAAGCGCTTGTATGGTGAACTCAAATTCCGGTGACGTTGTCTTCGTCTCGCTGACCTGCATGTACAGGTAGCGGAAGGACGTCGTCTGGCTCGGGAACCGTGCCTCGGGTGAAGGTTCGGGGCTGGGGCTGGGGGTGGGGCTGGGACTAGGGCGGGTGAGGTGCAGCAGCGTCCCGGTCGCGAGTACGGCGACGGCGAGGAAGGCGGCGGCCGTCGTTCTCCGTCGGCGTCTCGACATGCGGGCCCGGGGTCCGCCGCGGGGGCGCGGGGGGACGGGAGGCGGGTCCAACGGGCGCGTGTCGCCGTCCGGTTCGACCGGGCCGATCCCGCTCATCGCCACGGCCCTTCTCCGGGGCCGCCGGAGCGGTACCAGGCGGTGCAGCCCTCGCGTGCCTGACGTTCCATCAATGTGTCGACCTCCGTCGCCCCTTGGGCGCGGGCGGCGCGCGCCGCGTCCACGACCTCGCGCAGGATGTCGTACTGGCCGCCGGACATCCCCATCGACTGGTAGTCGCCGTACCCGCGGCCTTCGAGCACCTCGTGCGACCAGTGGCGGACGATGCTGACGCACAGGCCGACGTCGGAAGTGGGCTCGGGGGAGGGGATGTTGGACGCGAAGGGGGGGCGGGGTGCGTGAAGCGTGGGGGTCGTCCGCCGCGCACCCGGTCATGGTCAGGGCCGCCGTGAGCACGGCCAGGACGGCCGCGCAGAACGCCCCGGCGCTGCGAGAGGTGCCGCCCCGTCCCATGGCACCGAACGCTAGAGCGCCCGTCGGCCGCGGGCAATGGCGGCGACGGGCGCGGTGCGGAGGAGGCTCGGGGTGAGGGGCTCCTGGGGGCCCTCACCCGTCGCCGGCGTCAGCCGGCCGCCTTCTCCGCGTCGCCGGGGCGGACGTCCCGCAGCAGGCAGGTCAGCCGGGCGGTGCACACCCGCTTGTCCGCCTCGTCCGTGATCACGATCTCGTACGTCGCCGTGGACCGGCCCCGGTGCACCGGGGCGGCCACGCCGGTGACCAGTCCGGAACGGACCCCGCGGTGGTGCGTGCAGTTGAGGTCCACACCGACCGCGATCTTGTTCACCCCGCCGTGCAGCATCGAGCCGACCGAGCCCAGCGTCTCCGCCAGCACCGCGGACGCGCCGCCGTGCAGCAGGCCGTAGGGCTGGGTGTTGCCCTCCACCGGCATCGTCCCGACGACGCGCTCCGCCGAGGCCTCGGTGATCTGCACGCCCATCCGCGTGCCGAGATGGCCCGCCGAGAACAGCGCCTGCAGGTCCACACCGAGCGCTGCGTACTCGTCGATGACCTCCTGCGGGAACTTCACCTGCTGCGGCTCTCCCATGGGCCCGGCTCCAATCGTGCGTCGGTACGTCGGTACGTCTGTGCCCTGAGCGAACGCTCAGTCGGTCGCCGATTGTTCCAGACGCACCACGACCGACTTGCTGGCCGGGGTGTTGGAGACGTCCGCGGTGGCGTCCAGGGGCACCAGCACGTTGGTCTCCGGGTAGTACGCGGCGGCGCAGCCCCGTGCCGTCGGGTAGTGCACGACGCGGAAGCCGGGCGCCCTGCGCTCCACCCCGTCCTTCCACTCGCTCACCAGGTCGACGTACGAGCCGTCCGCGAGCTTCAGCTCCTGGGCGTCGTCCGGGTTGACGAGCACCACGCGGCGCCCGTTCCTGATGCCCCGGTAGCGGTCGTCCAGGCCGTAGATCGTGGTGTTGTACTGGTCGTGCGAGCGCAGCGTCTGCAGCAGCAGCCGGCCCTCGGGCAGCTCCGGGTACTCGACCGGCGCCGCCGTGAAGTTGGCCTTGCCGGTGGCCGTGGGGAAGCGGCGCTCGTCGCGTGGGGCGTGGGGGAGGGCGAAGCCGCCGGGGTGCGCCACGCGCGCGTTGAAGTCCTCGAAGCCGGGCACCACGCGCGCGATGCGGTCGCGGACCGTCGCGTAGTCCTTCTCGAACTCCTCCCACGGCACGTCGTCCTCCGCGCCGAGGACGCGGCGGGCCAGCCGGCACACGATGGCCGGCTCGGAGAGCAGATGCGGGCTCGCGGGCTCCAGGCGCCCGCGTGAGGCGTGCACCATGCCCATGGAGTCCTCCACCGTCACGAACTGCTCTCCGCTCGCCTGGAGATCGCGCTCCGTGCGGCCCAGCGTCGGCAGGATCAGGGCGCGCGCCCCCGTGACCGCGTGCGAGCGGTTCAGCTTCGTCGACACGTGCACGGTGAGCCGTGCCCGGCGCATCGCCGCCTCGGTGACCTCGGTGTCGGGGGACGCGGAGACGAAGTTGCCGCCCATCGCGAAGAACACCTTCGCCTCACCGTCGCGCAGCGCGCGGATCGCCCGGACGACGTCGTAGCCGTGCTCGCGGGGAGGGGCGAAGCCGAACTCCTTCTGCAGCGCGTCGAGGAACGCCGGCTCGGGCCGTTCGAAGATGCCCATCGTGCGGTCGCCCTGCACGTTGGAGTGACCGCGCACCGGGCACACGCCCGCGCCCGGACGGCCGATGTTGCCGCGCAGGAGAAGGAAGTTCACGATCTCGCGGATCATCGGCACCGAGTGCTTGTGCTGGGTGAGGCCCATGGCCCAGCAGACGACGATCCGGTCGGAGTCCAGCACCATGCGGAGGAAGCGTTCGACGTCCTCGCGCGCCAGGCCGGTCGCGGCGAGGGTCTCCTCCCAGCCGGCGGCACGGGCGGCCTCGGCGAACTCCTCGTAGCCGTGGGTGTGTTCGCGGACGAACTCCTCGTCGACCGCGCCCGGGGTGTCCAGGATCAGCTTGTTGAGGAGCCGGAACAGGGCCTGGTCGCCGCCGATACGGATCTGCAGGAACAGGTCGGTCAGGGCGGTGCCGGTGGTGAGACCCTTGGGCGTCTGCGGGTTCTTGAAGCGCTCCAGGCCCGCCTCCGGGAGCGGGTTGACGCTCACCACGCGCGCGCCGTTGCCCTTGGCCTTCTCCAGGGCCGACAGCATGCGGGGGTGGTTCGTGCCGGGGTTCTGACCGGCGACCACGATGAGGTCCGCCTTGTGGAGGTCCTCCAGCAGCACGCTGCCCTTGCCGACGCCGATCGTCTCCGACAGGGCCGAGCCGGACGACTCGTGGCACATGTTGGAGCAGTCGGGCAGGTTGTTCGTGCCGAGCTTGCGGGCGAAGAGCTGGTAGAGGAACGCGGCCTCGTTGCTGGTGCGGCCCGAGGTGTAGAAGACGGCCTCGTCGGGGGACGACAGCGCGGTCAGTTCCTCGGCGACGATGTCGAAGGCGCGCTCCCAGCTCACCGGCTCGTAGTGGTCGGCGCCCTCCGGGAGGTACATGGGGTGGGTCAGCCGGCCCTGCTGCCCGAGCCAGTAGCCGCTGCGGCGGGCCAGGTCGGAGACGGGGTGCGCGGCGAAGAACTCCGGGGTGACGCGGCGGAGTGTGGCCTCCTCGGCCACCGCCTTCGCCCCGTTCTCGCAGAACTCCGCGGTGTGCCGGTGCTCCGGGTCCGGCCAGGCACAGCCCGGGCAGTCGAAGCCGTCCTTCTGGTTGACGCTGAGCAGCGTGAGCGCCGTGCGCTTCACACCCATCTGCTGGTGGGCCATACGCAGGGTGTGACCGATCGCGGGCAGTCCGGCGGCGGCCCGTTTACGCTCGGCCACCTTCGGCGCGTCCTGTACTGGATCACCCTGGGGCGGCTTCGTTGCCATCGCGCACTCCTGTTCACGCACACATGTGAGGTGGATCTCTCGATCCTCGCACGAGGGTGGGGCGCGGCCTACGGTGCGGTCGGATGCTTGCGGTGCGGGGCTGTCCGGTGGGGGGGTCGGGGGCGGGCCTGTGGCGTTCGGTCGGGGGTCGGGGGTCGGGGGTCGGGGCCGGGCCTGTGGCGTCCGGTGGGGTTGAGGCCGGGGGCCTGTGACGCCCGGTGGTTGGGGGGCGGTCGCGTGGCTGCGGCGCGGGGTTGGTTGCGGTTCGGTGGGGGTTGCGGTGTGACGCCTGCGGCGCATCCACCTGTCCGGTGGGGCGGGTGTAGCGCCCAGGGGTGGGTGGTGGTGCGGGGGCCGGTTGGGGCGGTCGTCCTCGGTCTGGCGCGAGAGTGCGTGCTTGTACGTGAACGGCGCGGACGCGCCAGCCGCTGCGGGCGCCCACCCCCACCCCGTCCCCTCCCCGCCGCGGGCGGCTGGACGGACACCCGGTTGCGCGGGCGGCCGCAACCCACCGCCAACCGCGGGCGCGCGGCCAGCCGACGGCCGCAAGCTGCCGCCCACTGCGGGCATTCGTGCCTCCCGCTCGAGCGAAGCCGAGAGTGGGGGAGGGTGGGCGCGGCGGCCCCCTGCCGGCGCCAGGTGCGCCAATACCCTCCGGCCCGCACCGGCACCGGTGCCTCCCGCCCCGTGGGCGGAAACGCGGGCGGCACCGGGGGCGGACACCGGTGTCAGTGAGGCGTGGCAGGATCGGACACGTGGCAGACACAGCATCGAAGAAGACCGACCAGACCCCCGGCACCAGCCGCCCGCGCCTCATGCTCATGGACGGGCACTCACTGGCGTACCGCGCGTTCTTCGCGCTGCCCGCGGAGAACTTCACCACCGCGACGGGCCAGCCGACGAACGCGATCTACGGCTTCGCGTCGATGCTCGCCAACACCCTCCGTGACGAGGCGCCCACGCACTTCGCGGTCGCCTTCGACGTGTCCCGCAAGACATGGCGCTCGGAGGAGTTCACCGAGTACAAGGCGAACCGCTCCAAGACCCCCGACGAGTTCAAGGGCCAGGTCGAGCTGATCGGCGAGCTGCTCGACGCGATGAGCGTGCCCCGCTTCGCGGTGGAGGGGTACGAGGCGGACGACGTCATCGCCACGCTCGCCACCCAGGCCGAGGCCGAGGGCTTCGACGTCCTGATCGTCACCGGCGACCGCGACTCCTTCCAGCTGGTCTCCGACCGCACCACGGTGCTCTACCCGACCAAGGGCGTCTCCGAGCTGACCCGCTTCACCCCGGAGAAGGTCTTCGAGAAGTACGGCCTCACGCCCGCGCAGTACCCGGACTTCGCCGCCCTGCGCGGCGACCCGTCGGACAACCTGCCCGGTATCCCCGGCGTCGGCGAGAAGACCGCCGCGAAGTGGATCAACCAGTTCGGCTCCTTCGCCGAGCTGGTCGAGCGGGTCGACGAGGTCAAGGGCAAGGCCGGGCAGAACCTCCGGGACCACCTGGAGTCCGTCAAGCTCAACCGCCGGCTCACCGAGCTGGAGCGCCGGGTCGAGCTGTCGAAGGGCGTGCTCGACCTGGAGCGCACCGCCTACGACCGCAAGGCCGTGGCGATGATCCTCGACACCCTGGAGATCAGGAACCCGTCGCTGCGGGAGCGGCTGTTCGCCGTCGACCCGGGCGCCGAGGAGGCGGAGACCACTCCGGTCGTCGCCGACGGCGTGGAGATCGACGGCACGGTGCTCGGCACCGGCGAGCTGGCCGGCTGGCTCGCCGAGCACGCCACGGGCCCGGTCGGCGTCGCCGCCGTCGACACCTGGGCGCTCGGCACCGGCTCCGTCGCCGAGATCGCGCTCGCCACGGCGGAGGGACCGGCCGCCTGGTTCGACCCGGCCGAGCTCGACGAGGCCGACGAGCAGGCGTTCCGCGCCTGGCTCGCCGACCCGGCCCGCCCCAAGGTCTTCCACAACGCCAAGCGCGCGATGCGCGTCTTCCCCGAGCACGGCTGGACGGTCGAGGGCGTCACCATGGACACGGCTCTCGCCGCGTACCTGGTCAAGCCGGGCCGCCGCTCCTTCGACCTGGACGCCCTGTCCCTGGAGTACCTGCACCGGGAGCTGGCGCCCGCCGCCGCCCCCGACGGGCAGCTCGCCTTCGGCGCGGACGACAGCGCCCAGGCGCACGCGCTCATGGTGCAGGCGCGTGCCGTCCTCGACCTGGGCGAGGCCTTCGAGGGCCGCCTCGCGGACGTCGGCGCCTCCGACCTGCTGCGCGACATGGAGCTGCCCACCTCCGCCCTGCTCGCCCGCATGGAGCGGCACGGCATCGCGGCCGACCGGGCGCATCTGGAGGCCATGGAGCAGATGTTCGCCGGCGCGGTGCAGCAGGCGGTGAAGGAGGCCCACGCGGCGGCCGGGCACGAGTTCAACCTGGGCTCGCCCAAGCAGCTCCAGGAAGTCCTCTTCGGCGAGCTGGCCCTGCCCAGGACGAAGAAGACCAAGACCGGTTACACCACGGACGCCGACGCCCTGGCCTGGCTGGCCGGACAGACGGACAACGAGCTGCCGGTCATCATGCTGCGCCACCGCGAGCAGGCGAAGCTGCGCGTCACCGTCGAGGGCCTGATCAAGACGATCGCCGCGGACGGCCGTATCCACACCACGTTCAACCAGACCGTCGCCGCGACGGGCCGGCTGTCCTCCACGGACCCCAACCTGCAGAACATCCCGGTCCGCACGGACGAGGGCCGCGCCATCCGCCGCGGTTTCGTGGTCGGCGAGGGCTTCGAGTCGCTGCTCACCGCCGACTACAGCCAGATCGAGCTGCGCGTGATGGCGCATCTCTCCGAGGACGCCGGCCTCATCGAGGCGTTCACCTCCGGCGAGGACCTGCACACCACGGCGGCGGCCCAGGTGTTCTCCGTCGAGCAGTCCGCGGTGGACGCGGAGATGCGCCGCAAGATCAAGGCCATGTCCTACGGCCTGGCTTACGGACTGTCCGCCTTCGGCCTCTCCCAGCAGCTGAACATCGAGGCGGCGGAGGCGCGCCAGCTGATGGACGCGTACTTCGAGCGCTTCGGCGGCGTACGGGACTATCTGCGCCGTGTCGTGGACGAGGCGCGGGCGACGGGGTACACGGCGACTCTCTTCGGCCGCCGCCGCTACCTGCCCGACCTCAACAGCGACAACCGCCAGCGGCGCGAGGCGGCGGAGCGGATGGCGCTGAACGCGCCGATCCAGGGCACGGCGGCGGACATCGTCAAGATCGCCATGCTGAACGTCGACCGCGCCCTGCGCGAGGCGGACCTGCGCTCCCGGATGCTGCTCCAGGTCCACGACGAAATCGTCCTGGAGCTGGCTCCTGGGGAGCGGGAGCAGGTGGAGGAGTTGGTCCGGCGCGAAATGGCCTCCGCCGTCGAGTTGCGGGTCCCCCTCGGCGTCTCGGTGGGCGTGGGCCCGGACTGGGAGTCGGCGGCGCACTGACGCGGTACGCGGACGCCGGGCGCGATCGCACAGCCGCGCCCGGCGTCCGCAGCCACGGGTGGGCGCCCGCGCGTCTGACGGTCCCCCGCCCGCGTGGTCCCGGGGTCGCCGCCCGGGACCGCCCGGCCTCTGCCGCCTCCGTCCAGTTGCCCCCTCAGCAGGGACCGCTGAGGGGAGACGCCTCAGCCGCCGCGTCCGGGCAACCGTCCGCCTCGTCGCCGTCCCGTCCACCGGCCTCCCAGGGTCGCCTCCGTGCGACCGGCACCCTTCCGGCGGTTGCCGACGGGCGTGCGGCTCCCCCGCCGAGGCGGCCGTCGGCGCCCCCGGCCGCCGCGCCCCTCGGGGTGTCCCCCTGAGCGCGTAACCCCAGGTCAGAGCCCGTCCGGGACGGCGTCCCGGCGTTCGCCGGGCCTGCTTCGCTTCACTCGCGTGGCCCCCGCAGGGGGGCCCGCGGCGGGGCGGGCGGCGAGCATGCCAGGCATGGGTATACGCATGCTTCACCGCAGAGCGGCACCCCCGCAGGCCGACGCCGACGGACCCACCACCCAGGCGTTTCCGCCGGTCCCGGTCTACGCGGCCGCCGCAAGTACCGCCCGCATCCCCGGCGGCCTCACGGCCGCGGTCCGCGACACCGCCGTCCGGCTCGGCCGGCGCGTCACCGACAGCCCGTGGAGAACCGGCCGCGCCCCCGCCGCCGGGGCCGGCACGCCCCCGTGGCAGCTGTGGGCCGAACTGGCCCGCGCCTACCTCACCCTCGTCCTCACCCTGCTGCCCCGGCCCCGCCCGGTCCGCACGGTCACCGTGTTCGTCGCGGCGAGCGAGACCCTCAGCGTGCGGCCGTACGGTCCGGCTCCCGCGTACCGGCGTCCGCAGGGCCCTCCGTGGCCGGGACCCGACGCCACGCCCTGACGGCGACGGCGTACACCGGCAGCGCGGCCACCAGTCCCGCGCCCGCGCCGAAACAGACGGTCGGGATCAGCTCCCAGGGCTTCGCGATGTGACCCCAGTGGTCCCACCACCGGACGGCCCGCGCCGCCGCCGCCACCGCGGCGCACCCGCCGAGCAGTGCCGCGGCCCCCCAGCGGTCGGGCGCCGACAGCACCGGAACCCCCGGGGGCACCGGGCCCCCGGGGACCGTACGACGCAGCGCCCGCGCCGCGAACATCACGAGCACCACCGCGGCCAGCAGCGAACTCCCGTACTGCGCGTACCAGAACACCGGCGAACCGCCGATCTCCTCGCCCAGCACCGGGACCAGACGCGTCCCCCACCGGTCGTGATGGGTGAACGCGTCCCACACCACGTGCGTCAGGCCGCCAAGGACGGCGGACAGGTACCAGCGCGCCACCAGCGACGCCTCCACCCGCGCCCGGGGCGCACCGCAGCGCGTCAGCGCCGCCACCCGCCCCTGACGCTTCCGCGGCAGCAGCGCCACCAACGGCTCCCGCACCAGCAGCCACAGCCCCACCAGCGCCCAGGCGATGAGCACGTCCACGGTGAACACGCCCCACCCCGCGTGCGTCACGTCGCCGAACTCCATCGCTCCGGACACGACACTGGCCGCGTAATAGGTCATGTCCGGCGCGAAGCTGCCCGCGACCAGCACCGCCGGGACCAGCGGGCCACGCCCCGTGCCGTCGGTGCGGACGGCCGGCAGCACCGCCGCCGCGTGGCTGAGTGTGAAGGGCAACGGGACTCCTCGCGGCAGGGATCGAACCGGACCCAGTATTCGGCAGCCGAGGGCTCCACACCCGGTCACCGCGTGGAACGGCTCGTCGAGAAGATGGCCAACCGGTGAATACCGGGCAGCAACGGGTGTCCGCGCAAGGGAAGTTGTCGTAGGGTCGCGAGGGTCGTCGACCGGTCCCGCATCCCAGGGCAACCGGCGGGGCGGGCAGATCGTCACAACAGGGCGAACGCAGTACACGGTGAAGGGCGCCCACAGCGCCCACGGGGAGGGGTTCACTCTATGGCGGCGCACATCGGCAGGAGGCTGCGCAAGGGAGCGGCAACCACCGCCGTGGCCGCGGTGGCCGTGGCGGCCCTGTCCGCGTCCCAGGCCCCCGGCGTCACGGTCGACGGCCAGGGCGGACAGAGCACAGGCGACGCCACCTCCGCGCCCGACACGGCCGCCGACGACAGCGCGACCGGCAACTCGCCGTACTACACGGACCTGCCGCCCCTCAACAGCCCCAACCCCTCGCCCTCCGCGGGTTCCGGCGCCACCGGCGACCAGAGCGCCGCCGAGGCCGGCATACCCGCGACCGTTCTCGACGCCTACAAGCAGGCCGAGGCCACGCTGCGCACCAAGAAGCCCGGCTGCAACCTGCCCTGGCAACTCCTCGCCGCCATCGGCAAGGTGGAGTCGGGTCAGGCGCGCGGCGGCCGGGTCACCGCCGACGGCACCACCGTCACGCCCATCCTCGGCCCCCAGCTCGACGGCAACGGCTTCGCCCTCATCCGGGACACCGACAACGGCGCCTACGACGGCAACCGGATGTACGACCAGGCCGTCGGGCCGATGCAGTTCATCCCCTCCACGTGGGAGTGGGCGGGCCGCGACGGCAACGGCGACGGCCGCAGGGACCCCAACAACGTCTACGACGCCGCCCTCGCCGCCGGCCACTACCTGTGCCGCTTCGACTGGGACCTCTCCGAGCAGGGCGATCTGCGCAAGGCGATCCTCAGCTACAACAACTCGACGGACTACCTGAACACCGTCCTGTCGTGGCTGGAGTTCTACCGCAAGGGCACCCACGAGGTCCCCGACGGCACCGGCGCCCTGCCCGAGGACCGCAGCGACGAGACGGTGCGTCCCGGTGTCACCCCGTCCGCGCCCGGCACCACCCCGTCGGCACGGCCCGGCTCCCGGCCCGGCAGGCCCTCCGGCTCCCGGCCGTCGCCCAGCCCGACCACGCCCGGCAGCGGCAGCCCGAGCACGCCGCCCAGCACGCCCTCGCCGTCCACCCCGCCGACGCCCACCGACACCGTGCACCACCTGGAGGACGCCGGCACCGGCACCCTCACCGCCATGGCGGGCCACACCTTCGCCGAGCGCATCTCCACACGCGCGGAGACGGAGGCGGGCAAGGCGGTCGCCAAGGTGCGGATCCGCTTCACGATCGTCGGCGACACGGACACCGCCTTCGCCGGCGGCGAGAGCGTGGCGACCGTGACCACCGACGCGTCCGGCGTCGCGGTCGCGCCCGCGCTGCAGGCGGGGGAGAGGACCGGTGGGTTCGCCGTCCAGGCGGCCGTCGTCGGCCGCTCGGTCAAGGGCGTCCCCTACAAGGTGACGGTCACCCAGCGCGTGGCCGACGCGCTCGCCCGCGTCGGCGACAAGGAGCTGACCTGCGTCGCGGGCGGCGAGTTCGCCGAGCCGGTCGAGGTCAAGGCCACGTACGGCGGTGAGGCCGCCGGGAAGGTCGCCGTCACCGCGAAGCTCGTGACGTCCGCCGACGACCCCGCCGAGAACGACAAGGGCCCCTTCTTCAAGGACGCCGACGGCAAGGCCGTCCGCACCCTGACCGGTCTGAAGACCGACGCGGACGGACAGCTGACCCTGCCGAAGCTGTACGCGGACGACACCGCCGGCACGTTCCTGCTCCGCCTCACCACGGCCGGGGGCGCCACCCTCGACGTGAAGCTGACCGTGGAGCCGGCCGCCGCGCCGAGCCCCGACCCGGACCCGGAGCCTTCGACGGACCCGTCCACCGAGCCGTCCACGGAGCCGTCGGAGACCCCGGCGGCCTAGGGGGACTCCCTAACCGCGCAAGCGCGCGTTGGTGTGGCGGGTGGGCCGCGCGGCGGCCGGGTCCTCCGGCCACGGGTGCTTCGGGTACCGGCCGCGCAGCTCCGCCCGCACCTGCTGGTAGCCCTCGCGCCAGAAGGAGGCGAGGTCGGCGGTGACGGCGGCGGGGCGTCCGGCCGGGGACAGCAGATGCACCAGCAGCGGCACCCCGGCCACCGTGGGCGACTCCTGCAGCCCGAACATCTCCTGCAGCTTCACGGCGAGCACCGGTTGCTCCGGGTCGGACCAGTCGACGCGGACGGCCGACCCGCTGGGCACGGTGATCCGCTCGGGCGCCAGCTCGTCGAGCCGCGCCGCCTCGCCGGACGCCCACGGCAGCAGCCGCGCGAGCGCCTGCCCGGCGTCGATCCGCGCCAGGTCGGCCCGGCGCCGCGCCCGGCTGAGCTCGGGCTCCAGCCATTCGTCCACGCGCGCGTGGAGCGCCTCGTCGGACACATCCGGCCACGGCTCACCCAGCCGCTCGTGCAGGAACGCCAGCCGCTGCCGCAGAACCTCCGCCCCGGCCGGCCACTGCAGCAGCCCGAACCCCTCCCGGCGCAGCCCGTCCAGCAGCGCGGCGCGCACCAGTACGGGGTCGGCGTCCGTGAGCGGCCGCGCGGCCAGCTCGACCGCCCCGAGCCGCTCGACCCGGCGCGCCACGACGTCACCGTCCGCCCAGTGCACCTCCTCACGCCGCTCGAGCAGCGTCCCCGCGGCGTGGCGCGCCACGTCCTCGTCCACGGCGGCCCCGAGCAGCACGCGCGCGTGCCCACGCCCCACGGGCCGGTCGGCGACAGCGACGGCGACCCACTCGGCCCCACGCAAGGCGGACCCGGCCCCCACCTCGGCCCGCGTCCCGCCCACCATCAGATACGAGCCCCCGTCCACCCGGGCCACCCGCTCGGGAAACGCCAGCGCCACGACAAGCCCGACGGCCCGCTCCTCGGCCCCGGCCCCGCGCGCGCCGGGTGCGGCCTCGCGCCCGCCCGACGCTCCCCCGCGGGCGCCCGGCAGCGTGCCGCCGTCCGACGGCATCGAGGGTCCGCCCGAGCCGGGCGCTGGCGTCCACCGCTGGTGCGCTCCTCCGCTTCGCCCCGCGTGCGCCGGTGTGGCCTCAGGCCGCCGCCCGCTCCGCTGCCGGCCGTCGTACCGTGCCGCCGCCGGACGGCATCGAGGGTCCGCTCGAGCCGGGCGTCTCGCGTCCACCGCTGGTGCGCTCCTCCGCTTCGGCCCGCGTGCGCCGGGTGTGCTCAGGCCGCCCGCCCGGCTCCCGCTGCCGCGTCGTACCGTGCCGCCGCCGACGGCATCGAGGGTTCGCCCGAGCCGGGCGCCTGGCGTCCACCGCTGGTGCGCTCCTCCGCTCCGGCCCGCGTGCGGCTTCACGCCCGCCCGAGCGGCCGCCCGCCGGCCGTCGGCAGCACTCCACCGTCCGACGGCACCGAGGCACCCGGGCCGCCCGCACCCGAGGGCCCCTCGCGACCCCGCCCGCCCCTCGGCCCCTCCGCCTGGGACAACGCGCCCGCAGTCTCCGTACCTCCGTGCGCCAGCGCGCCGCGTACCCGTCGCCGCCCCGGCGGGCCTGCGCAGTGCGGTGGGCAGGTCGTCGCCGTAGTCGCGGGGTGGTTCCTCGGAAGGAGGCGACCACCTCCGCGGCGAGGGCGGCGCCACGCGCGGGGACGCGTCCAGGAGGGCGCGCCCAGGCGCGGGTGGAGGCCGAGGCGGGTCAGGCGGGGCCCGCCGCGTGGGGCGGCCGTCCGGCGTACCGCGTCGATCGCCGTGAGACTCCCGGGCCGCCGCCATCGCGCCGCCGGCCGGGGGATCGAGCAGTGCCAGGCGGAGGCGTCCGGTCGCCCCAGCAGGCCGCCTGGAGCGCGAACGCCGTCAGGTCGGCCACCTTGATCTCGGGGGGAGGGTACGACGGCAGCCGCGCGTCTCCGCCTCCGCCCGCAGCGGTACACCGCGCCGGCGCCTCACGTCCCGCACGGCGCCGCTGCCGTCCCGCGGCGCGTGAGGCCCGTACCGTCGCGAGCGCGCTCAAGCCCCGTGCGTGGTCGACGCGCGGCTCGCGGGCGAGGCCCGAGTCCACCACGACCCGGACGCCCGGCACCGTCAGCGAGGACTCCGCGACCGAGGTCGCCAGCACCACCCGCCGCGCTCCCCGGGCGACAGCACCGCGTCCTGCACGGCGGCCGGCGCACGCCCGTGCACCTGGAGGACGTCCACGCCGGCAGGCCGCCCAGCATCCCGGCCACCCGGGAGATCTCCCCGACCCCGGCAGGAACACCAGCACGTCGCCGTCCCGCTCGGCCAGGGCCGCCGTACCACCGCCGCGACGTGCGTGAGCAGCGCCGGGTCACCCGCATGCCGTGCGCGGCGCCCCGCGCCTCGGCCACGGGCGCACCGCCCAGCAGCCGCGCCCAGCCCTCCGCGTCCGTCGTCGCCGACGCGGCCACCAGCCGCAGGTCGGGCCGCAGCGTCTCGCGCACGTCCCACAGGAACGCCGCCGCCGTGTCCGCGTCCAGATGCCGCTCGTGGCACTCGTCGAGCACCACCGCGTCCACCCCGGCCAGCTCCTGGTCGCGCTGGAGCCGCTGCAGCAGCACACCGGTCGTGACGACCTCCACGCGCGTGTCCCGCCCCACGACCCGCTCCCCGCGCACGGTGAAGCCGACCGAGGCGCCCACCCGCTCGCCCAGCAGCCACGCCATCCGGCGCGCCGCCGCCCGGGCCGCGATCCGCCGGGGCTCGGCGACCAGCACCCGCCGCGCGGGGCCCGCGCCCCACAGCCCGGCCAGCGCCAGGGGCACCAGCGTCGTCTTGCCGGTGCCGGGCGGCGCCACCAGCACCGACGTGCCGTGCTCCTCCAGCGCCCCCGCGAGCGAGGGCAGCGCCGCGCGCACCGGGAGGGACTCCAGCGCCTCGTGACGGATCACGCGCTCAGTCCCGTTCGCACACGAAGATCGCCGTGCCCGGGATCAGGCTGCCGCGCAGCGGCGACCAGCCGCCCCACTCGGCCGTGTTCCACGAAGGCCACTCCGGCTCCACCAGGTCCACCAGCCGGAACCCGGAGGCGACCACGTCACGGACCCGGTCCCCGAGCGTCCTGTGGTGCTCGACGTACACCGCGTGACCGGTCTCGTCCTGTTCCACGTACGGCGTGCGGTCGAAGTACGACCCGGACACGCTCAGCCCCTCCGGGCCCGGCTCGTCCGGGAACGCCCAGCGGATCGGGTGCGTCACGGAGAACACCAGCCGCCCGCCCGGACGCAGCACCCGGCGCACCTCGCGCAGCACCAGCCGCGGATCGGCGACGAAGGGCAGCGCCCCGTATGCCGAGCAGGCCAGATCGAAGGAGGCGTCGGCGAAAGGAAGCGCGCCCGCGTCCGCGCACACGAGGGGGAACGACCCGCCGATGCGCAGCGCGTGCTGGAGCTGGCGGTGCGAGATGTCCAGCGCCACGGGACGCGCGCCCTGCGAGGCCAGCCAGCGCGAGCACTGTGCCGCGCCGGCGCCCAGCTCCAGGACGTCGCGGCCCTTCAGCTCCTCCGGCGGGCCGAGCAGCTCCGCCTCCACCTCGTCCAGGCCTTCCGGGCCCCACACGAACCGGTCGTCGCCGAGGAACGTCCCGTGCTCGTTCTGGTACTCGTCGGCGTTGCGGTCCCACCAGCCCCGGTTGGCCCGGGAGCTCTCCGTGACGCCGGCCTCCCGCCGGGTGGCCTCGGGTTCGGGGGCTTCGGGGACTTCGGACTCTTGGATGATCGGCTCCCTCGTCGTACTCTTCCGTCCAGCCGGGTCCCCGGTGTGTCGCCGAGGGGGTCTTCTTCACCCCTGCATGGCCTCGGGAGACGGCAGTTGTGCCGGTTATGCGGCGATCCGCCCCGGGTGGGCGGCTTCGCGCATTGACCCTGCCCGGCAGCCCCCGTATGCTACAAGTTGCGCTGCGGGCCTGCGCACCTCAGACGTAGCAGGCTGCGCTCGCATCTGTTGTATGTCCCCTCGGTTGTCGAGGCGCCACCGGATTTTTGTGGCGCTTCCTTGGCTGTCCGGCTTCTGCAGAGCGAAACGGGCTCCGGCGTAGCAGTACCTACGACTTCAATGTCCGTACCGGAGCCCTTTCCCACATGACGAGCAGCACCGAGACCACCGCCACCACCCCGCAGGTAGCGGTCAACGACATCGGTAACGAGGAAGCTTTCCTCGCCGCGATCGACGAGACGATCAAGTACTTCAACGACGGCGACATCGTCGACGGCGTCATCGTGAAGGTCGACCGGGACGAGGTCCTGCTCGACATCGGTTACAAGACCGAAGGTGTCATCCCGAGCCGAGAGCTCTCGATCAAGCACGACGTCGACCCGAACGAGGTCGTCGCCGTCGGCGACGAGATCGAGGCCCTGGTCCTCCAGAAGGAGGACAAGGAAGGCCGCCTGATCCTCTCGAAGAAGCGCGCCCAGTACGAGCGTGCCTGGGGCACCATCGAGAAGATCAAGGAAGAGGACGGCATCGTCACCGGTACCGTCATCGAGGTCGTCAAGGGTGGTCTCATCCTCGACATCGGCCTCCGCGGCTTCCTTCCGGCCTCCCTGGTCGAGATGCGCCGCGTCCGCGACCTCCAGCCCTACGTGGGCAAGGAGCTCGAGGCGAAGATCATCGAGCTGGACAAGAACCGCAACAACGTGGTCCTGTCCCGCCGTGCCTGGCTGGAGCAGACCCAGTCCGAGGTGCGCCAGACGTTCCTCACGACCCTCCAGAAGGGTCAGGTCCGTTCCGGCGTCGTCTCCTCGATCGTCAACTTCGGCGCCTTCGTGGACCTGGGCGGCGTGGACGGTCTCGTCCACGTCTCCGAGCTCTCCTGGAAGCACATCGACCACCCCTCCGAGGTCGTCGAGGTCGGCCAGGAGGTCACGGTCGAGGTCCTCGACGTCGACATGGACCGCGAGCGCGTCTCCCTGTCGCTGAAGGCGACCCAGGAAGACCCGTGGCAGCAGTTCGCCCGCACCCACCAGATCGGCCAGGTCGTGCCCGGCAAGGTCACGAAGCTGGTTCCGTTCGGTGCGTTCGTCCGCGTGGACGAGGGCATCGAGGGTCTGGTCCACATCTCCGAGCTGGCCGAGCGCCACGTGGAGATCCCGGAGCAGGTCGTCCAGGTCAACGACGAGATCTTCGTCAAGGTCATCGACATCGACCTCGAGCGCCGTCGCATCAGCCTCTCGCTGAAGCAGGCCAACGAGGCCTTCGGCGCCGACCCGTCGGCGGTCGAGTTCGACCCGACCCTGTACGGCATGGCCGCGTCCTACGACGACCAGGGCAACTACATCTACCCCGAGGGCTTCGACCCCGAGACCAACGACTGGCTCGAGGGCTACGAGAAGCAGCGCGAGGAGTGGGAGCGCCAGTACGCCGAGGCGCAGGCTCGCTTCGAGCAGCACCAGGCGCAGGTCATCAAGTCCCGCGAGGCGGACGCCCAGGCCGCTGCCGAGGGTGGCGAGGCCGCCGCTCCGGCCGCGTCCGGCGGCGGTTCGTACTCCTCCGAGGGTGGCGACCAGTCCGGCGCCCTGGCTTCGGACGAGGCGCTGGCCGCGCTTCGCGAGAAGCTGGCGGGTGGCCAGAGCTGAACGCTCTCCACTGAGGGTCAGTAGTTGATCTGAGGGGTCGCACCTTGCGAGGTGCGGCCCCTCAGGCGTGCCCCTGGGCGCCTGGGCGGGTGCGTAGTCGGCCCGCGGGCGCCGGGGGCTTGTCGCGCAGTTCCCGCGCCCCTCGGGGCGGTTGCCCCGGGGGTGTCGTCATCGGTGGGAATGCCTGTGCTCCGTACCACGTTGTGGTGGGTGAAACACGAGGAGGAGCGGTCACTGTGCTTGATCCGCAGGATTTGTACGCCTGGGAGCCGAAGGGTCTGAACGTCGTCGACACGGCGCTGGCCCAGGAGTCGGCCGGACTTGTCATGCTCTACCACTTCGACGGATACATCGACGCGGGCGAGACCGGCGACCAGATCGTCGACCGGCTGCTCGACTCGCTGCCCCACCAGGTCGTCGCCCGGTTCGACCACGACCGGCTCGTCGACTACCGCGCCCGCCGGCCCCTGCTCACCTTCACCCGCGACCGGTGGACCGACTACGAGGTGCCGGACATCACCGTGCGGCTCGTGCAGGACGCCACCGGAGCGCCCTTCCTGCTGCTCTCGGGCCCCGAGCCGGACGTGGAGTGGGAGCGCTTCGCCGCCGCCGTGAAGCAGATCGTGGAGCGCCTCCAGGTGCGCCTGGCGGTGAACTTCCACGGCATCCCCATGGGCGTCCCGCACACCCGCCCGGTCGGCCTCACCCCGCACGGCAACCGCACCGACCTCGTCCCGGTCAGCACCAGCGTCTTCGACGAGGCACAGGTCCCGGGCAGCGCCGAGGCCCTGGTCGAGTACCGGCTGATGCAGGCCGGCCACGACGTCCTGGGCGTCGCGGCGCACGTGCCGCACTACATCGCCCGCTCGCCGTACCCGGACGCGGCGCTGACCGCGCTGGAGGCCGTCACGGCCGCCACCGGGCTCGTCCTGCCGAGCGTGGCGCACTCCCTGCGCACCGACGCGCAGCGCACCCAGACCGAGATCGACCGCCAGATCCGCGAGGGCGACGACGAGCTCACCGCCCTCGTCCAGGGTCTCGAGCACCAATACGACGCCGCGGCGGGCGCCGCGACCCGGGGCAACATGCTGGCCGAGCCGGTGGACATCCCGTCGGCGGACGAGATCGGCCGCGAGTTCGAGAAGTTCCTCGCCGAGCGGGAGGGCGACAACTGACGCCCGCCGGGCCGCCGGTCACCCAGGACGCTTAGGCTGCTGCCCATGCTGACAGTGGGCCTGACCGGCGGTATCGGAGCCGGCAAGAGCGAGGTGTCGCGGCTGCTCGTGGAGTGCGGAGCCGTGCTGATCGACGCCGACCGCATCGCACGCGAGGTCGTGGAACCGGGCACGCCCGGGCTCGCCGCCGTCGTGGAGGCCTTCGGCGAGGACATCCTCGCCGAGGACGGCAGCCTGGACCGGCCCCGGCTCGGCGCCCTCGTCTTCAACGACCCGGAGAAGCTCGCCACGCTCAACTCGATCGTGCACCCCCTGGTGGGCGCCCGGTCGCGCGAGCTGGAGGAGGCCGCGCCCGAGGACGCCGTCGTCGTCCACGACGTCCCGCTCCTCACCGAGAACGGCCTCGCCCCCCTCTACGACGTCGTGATCGTCGTCGACGCCAGCCCCGAGACCCAGCTCGACCGGCTGGTACGGCTGCGCGGCATGAGCGAGGAGGACGCACGCGCCCGCATGGCCGCCCAGGCCACCCGCGAGCAGCGCCGCGCGATCGCCGACATCGTCATCGACAACGACGTGCCCCTCGACGAGCTGGAACGCCGCGTCAAGGAGGTGTGGGCCGATCTGGTCCGCCGCGCGCGGGAGCGCCGGCCGGAATAGGGGGCGCCGGGCGAGGCGTTGACGCCTCGGAGTGAGGGAAGGATTCCGCCGTGCCCCAGACCAGTGGTCCGTCCGGACGTACGCCGGAGACACACGTCATCGACTTCCGCGCCGCCGAGCACCTGCTCGCCTCCCGTGACCCGCGGGGCGCGGTGAAGCTGCTCGACGGCGTGATCGACGTCCATCCCGAGAACACGGCCGCTCGGCTGCTCCGGGCGCGCGCCTTCTTCGCGGCGGCCCAGCTGCGCCCCGCCGAGCTGGAGTTCTCGCTCGTCCTGGAGCGGGAGCCGGACAACGCCTTCGCACACTACGCCCTCGCCCGCACCTACGAGCGGCAGGGCCGCACCCACCCCGCCAAGCGCCACTTCCGCCTCGCGGCCGCGCTGGACCCGAACCCGGAGTACCTGAAGGCCGCGCGCTTCGACGGCTGAGCCCGCGGGCGCGGACGTCCTCAATGCCTGCCCGGCGGTTCGCGCGGAGGCTCGTACGGCGGGATGTCGCGGCCCGGCTGGTAGTGCGGGCCCTGGCGGATGTGCCGCACCACGAACACCAGGTCCGCCACGACGACCAGGAACAGCATCCCGCAGGCCAGCGCCCAGCCCGGATGCCCGGCGAGCGCGAACGCCACCGTTCCGGCCACCGTCCAGACCACACCCCACACGCTCAGCCAGAACCGCATGCGCAGGGGACTCCGCGCGGTCACCGGTTCACTGCCCGTACGCATCGCGATCCTCACCCTGGGGCCGGGTCTTCTCGCGTTCCGGGTGCCCGCCCCGGCCCCCTGTCACTCGTTCGGGTGGCATCGGCGGGGAGGGGAACGGACGTGCGGCCGCGACCCGTTCGACGGGCATGGAGCAGACGATGCGGGCAGGGTACGAGGGGACGGGACCCGGGGCGATCACCCCGGACGGCTGCGCGGTGGAGCTGTACGCGCGGCTTCCGGTGGGGGACGAGCCGGACGTGATCGCGGCGGCGGTGCCGGCGGGGGCGCGGATCCTGGAGCTGGGCTGTGGGGTGGGGCGGATGACCCACGCGCTGCTGGAGCGCGGCTTCGAGGTGACGGCGGTCGACGAGTCCGCCGAGATGCTGGAGCGGGTGCGCGGGGCGCGGACCCTATGCGGTCCGATCGAGCGGCTGGATCTCGGCGAGACGTTCGACGTGGTGCTGCTGGCCTCGTTCCTGGTGCACGCGGGGGACGCCGAGGTGCGCCGGGGCATGCTGCGCACCTGTGTGCGGCACCTCGCGGAGGGCGGGTGCGTGCTGATCCAGCGGGAGGGCGCGGACTACCACACGAACGTGCCGCGCGAGCGGGTCGACCCGTCGGGCTTCACGGTGCGGATCGTCTCCGTGGAGCCGGTGGGAGACGGCGTCGACTCGGTGCACGCGGAGTACGTCTTCCCGGACGCGACCTGGACCCAGACCTTCCGGTCACGCCCGCTGACCCCGGAGCAGTTCGAGGCGGCACTCGCGGAGGAGGGACTGAGGGTGGACCGGTACCTGACGGAGGACGGGATCTGGGTGAGGACGGTACGCATGCCGTGACTCTGGTCGCGGTCCCCGGGACGCCGATGTTCACGCCTCCGGCTCTCCGGCCGGGAGGTGCCCCTACCACGGGTGCTCGCGGCCGGGGCGTGCCTGCCGCGCGCAGGTCTCGCGGCCGAGGGGTGCCCCTTGCCGCGGGTGTTCACGGCCGGGAGGTGCCCCTGCCGCGGGTGCTCGCGGCCGGGGCGTGCCTGCCGCCCGCAGGTCTCGCGGCCGAGGGGTGCCCCCTGCCGCGGGTGTTCACGGCCGGGAGGTGCCCCTGCCGCGGGTGTTCACGGCCGGGAGGTGCCCCTGCCGCGGGTGTTCACGGCCGGGGCGTGCCTGCCGCCCGCAGGTCTCGCGGCCGAGGGGTGCCCCCTGCCGCGGGTGTTCACGGCCGGGAGGTGCCTCCCGCCCCAGATACTCACGGCCGGGGCGCGCCCCCCGCCCCCTTGTTCCGGCTCCGGCGCCCGCCACCGCCGGTTCCACGTCCGCCCGCACCGCCCGCGCCCTTGCGTCCGCCCGGTGTCGCGCCCGGGTCGACGAGGGGAGGCGGGCCCGCGTAACCGCCGAGCGGGCCGGGGCCGCCGAGACCGCCCAGTCCGCGCAGGCGCTCCAGCTCGCGGCGGTCCCGCTTGGTCGGGCGGCCGGCGCCGCGGTCGCGGATGCCGGCCGGGGCCACGGCCTCACGCGGCGGGGGCGGCGGCGAGTTGTCGACGTAGCACTGGACGGCGACGGGCGCCCCCACCCGCTTGCGGATCAGCCGCTTCACGACGACGACCCGCTCCCGCGTCTCCACGCGCATGCGTACCTCGTCGCCGACCCGCACGGAGTGCGACGGCTTCACCCGCTCGCCGTTGACGCGGACGTGCCCGCCCCGGCAGGCGGCGGCCCCCATGGACCGCGTCTTGACCAGCCGTACCGACCAGATCCAGCTGTCGATCCGCACGGTCTCGCCGTTCTGCGGGCCCGCCGCCTCGGCGGCGGCCACCGCCGCGGCGACCTTCGGGTCCACCGTCTCGGGCGTGGCCTCCGCGGGAGCGGCCGCCACGCTCTCAGCGCCCTTGGCGCCCTCGTCCGCCCCGGCCGTCCTGTCGTTCTGCGCACCCTCCGCAACCATGCTCCCGACCTTAGCCCGCCCGGCCCGCCGACCGGACGCGGATACCGGCGGGCGCGATCCGCGCCCGGGTGTCGGACGGGACGCCTACCGTGGGTGCCATGGATCCCCAAGGCCTCGCCCGGCTCGACCGGCGCATCGCCGGCTGCCGTGCCTGCCCGCGCCTGGTCGCCTGGCGCGAGGAGGTCGCCCGCACCAAGCGGGCCGCGTTCGCGGACTGGACGTACTGGGGGAGGCCGGTGCCCGGGTTCGGGCCGCCCGACGCCCGCCTGCTGATCATCGGTCTCGCGCCCGCCGCGCACGGCGGGAACCGCACCGGCCGGATGTTCACCGGTGACCGCTCCGGCGACGTCCTGTACCGGGCGCTGTACGACGTGGGGCTGGCCTCCCAGCCGACCGCCACGCACGCCGACGACGGGCTCGAGCTGTACGGGGTGCGCGTCACCGCGCCCGTGCACTGCGCCCCGCCCGCCAACAAGCCCACCCCGGCCGAACGGGACGCCTGCCGGCCCTGGCTGGTGCAGGAGCTGCGGCTGCTGCGGCCGACGGTCCGGGCGGCGGTCGTCCTCGGCGCCTTCGGCTGGCAGGCGGCGCTGCCCGCGTTCGCCGAGGCCGGCTGGACCGTGCCCCGCCCGCGGCCCGTCTTCGGGCACGGCGCCCAGGTCGAGCTGGACGCCGCCGACGGCCCGCCGCTCGGCCTCTACGGCTGCTTCCACGTCAGCCAGCGCAACACCTTCACCGGCAAGCTCACCTCCGAGATGCTCCGGGACGTCCTGCGCACGGCGGCGACGGCGGCCGGACTGCACCCCACGGAACACCCCACGAAATAGAGGTGAGCGGGCCCGCCCGTCGGCGCTACGGTGCGCGGATGGGCAGGTATCCGGAGATCGAACCGTACGACCACGGCATGCTCGACGTCGGGGACGGCAACCACCTCTACTGGGAGACCAGCGGAAACCCGCGCGGCAAGCCCGCGGTGGTGCTGCACGGCGGACCCGGCTCCGGCGCCGGCGCCGGACTGCGGCGCTACTTCGACCCCGCCGCCTACCGCATCGTCCTGTTCCACCAGCGCGGCGCCGGCCGGTCACGGCCCTCGGCCGCCGACCCCGCCACCGACATGAGCGTCAACACGGCGCCGCACCTCATGGCGGACCTGGAGCGGCTCCGCGCCCATCTGGGCATCGAGCGCTGGCTGGTGTGGGGGGTGTCCTTCGGCTCGGCCCTTGGCCTGCGGTACGCGCAGACGCACCCCGGCGTGGTGTCGGAGCTGGTGCTGACCGGCGTGGCCACCGGCTCGCCCGCGGAGGTCGGCCTGCTGACGCGGGGCCTCGGCCGGATCTTCCCCGAGGCGCACGAACGGTTCCTCGCCGGGCTCCCCGAGGACGAGCGCGACGGCAACCTGGCCGCCGCGTACAACCGCCTGCTGGAATCACCCGACCCCGAGGTGAGGGCGCGGGCCGCGCGGGAGTGGACGGACTGGGAGACGGCGATCATCCCCGCCCCGCCCGGTTCCGTCGAACGGTTCCGCGACCCGGAGTTCCGCTACCGCTTCGCCCGCACCGTCACCCACTACTGGGGCAACGACCACTTCTTCGGCGACTTCCCCGGCGACGGGGGCGAGGAGGGCGTCGTCCTGCGCGACGCCCACCTCCTCAAGGACGTCCCCGGCACCCTGGTCCAGGGCAGCCTCGACCTCGGCAACCTCCTCGGCATCGTCTGGCAGCTGCACCACGCCTGGCCGGGCAGCGAGCTGGTGGTGGTCGACGACGCCGGACACGACGCGGGCGCCGTCGGGGACGACGCCCTGGTGGCGGCGACGGACCGGTACGCCCGCCGCCGCCCCTGAGTGCTCCTACGGCGGTCCTACGGGTGCAGCACCACCTTGGTGTATCCCTCGATCCGCTTGTCGAACTTGTCGTACGCCGACGGCGCCTGGTCCAGCGGCAGTTCGTGCGAGACCACGAAGCTGGGCTTGGCCCGCCCCTCGATGATCATGTCGCGGAGCTGCCGGTTGTAGCGCTTGACGTTGCACTGGCCGGTGCCGAGCTTCAGGCCCTTCTCGAAGAGCTTGCCGACCGCGACCATCAGCATGCCCTGCTTGGCCGCCTCGTCCGGGGCGCCCGGGTCGGACGGCACGTACAGCCCGGGGATGCCGAGCATGCCGGTGGCCCGGACCGTGCGGATCAGGGAGTTCAGCACGGTCGCCGGCTCCTCGCGGTCGGTGCCGCCGCCCGCCGAGGCCTGGTAGCCGACGGCGTCGATGCCCTTGTCGGTGCCCATGCCCTCGGTCTGGTCGTGGATCTGCTCGACCGGGTCGCCCTCCGCGAAGTTGATCGGCATGGCGCCGATCTCCTGGGCCTTCTGCAGCCGCTCGGCGACGCGGTCGACCACGAACACCTTCCGCGCGCCGCGCAGCAGCGCCGAGTAGGCGGCCATCAGACCGACCGGTCCGGCGCCGTACACGGTGACGCTGTCGCCCGGGCGCACCTGGGCGAGTTCGCAGCCGTGGTACCCGGTGGGGAAGATGTCCGCGAGGAGCACGAAGTCCTTCTCGTGCTCGGTGCCCGCCGGCAGCTTCAGGCAGTTGAAGTCGGCGTAGGGGACGCGCAGGTACTCCGCCTGTCCGCCCTTCCAGGGGCCCATGGCCACGTAGCCGTAGGCGCCGCCCGGGAAGCCGGGGTTGACGGTGAGACAGTACCCGGTGAAGCCCTCGACGCAGTTGGTGCAGAAGCCGCAGGCGACGTTGAAGGGCATGACCACGCGGTCGCCCTCCTTGAGCGAGGTGACGCCCGGCCCCACCTCGGCGATGATGCCCATGTTCTCGTGGCCGAAGGTGATGCCCGGCTCGGCGGCCGTGCGGCCCTCGTACATGTGCAGGTCGGATCCGCAGATCGCGGTCGAGGTGACCCGTACGATCACGTCGTTCGGATGCTGGATCGTCGGGTTCTCGACGTCCTCGACGGCGACCTCGAACGGTCCCTTGTACACGACGGCCTTCATGGTTGCGTTCTCCGTTCGGTTGGTGTTCTGCGTGGTGCGCAGCGACGCCCCTCCCGATGGCCCGCGTGACCGATATCTCATGTTTCTCCGGTCTTGCGGCCGGAGCAAGCCGGTAATATCCGACGAATATCCTGCGGCGTCCGCCCCCGCTCCCGGGGGTGCCGCAACCGGCGGTCAGGACGCCACCCGACGCGACACCCGATGAGAGGGGAAGGGCGGAAAATGGCAGCTCAAAGGCTGGGGACCCTGCTGGTGGCCGTGCCCGGGCTGTCCGGCACCACATACCCCCCGGGCACGACCGTGACCGTCCGCGGCCGCGGCGCTACCGTCGACGCGTTCGTCAACGGCGACTGGCTCCCGCTGTCCTGGTGGGAGTTCTCCGACGGTCTGCGTGAGGACATGGCCGACCGCTGACGGCGACCCCGTCCGGGCTCAGTCGACCTTCACCCAGTCCAGGGTGCGCTCGACGGCCCGCTTCCAGTCCGTGTACCCCTGGCGGCGCCGGTCCTCGTCCCAGGACGGCTCCCAGCGCTTGGACTCCTGCCAGTGTGTGCGGAGCTCGGCCTCGTCGCTCCAGAAGCCCGTGGCGAGACCCGCGGCGTACGCGGCGCCCAGCGCAGTGGTCTCCGCGACCACGGGCCGGCTGACCGGAACCCCGAGCACATCGGCCTGGATCTGCATGCACAGGTCGTTCGCGGTGACGCCGCCGTCCACCTTCAGCACGTCCAGGTGCACCCCGGAGTCCTGCTCCATCGCCTCGACCACGTCACGGCTCTGGTAGCAGATCGCCTCCAGCGTGGCCCGCGCGATGTGGCCGCCGGTGTTGTACCGGGACAGGCCGACGATGGCGCCGCGGGCGTCGGAACGCCAGTACGGGGCGAAGAGACCGGAGAAGGCCGGCACGAAGTAGATGCCGCCGTTGTCCTCCACCGACCGGGCCAGCTGCTCGCTGTCCGGGGCGCTCCCGATGATCTTCAGCTGGTCGCGCAGCCACTGCACGGCCGCGCCGGTCACGGCGATGGAACCCTCCAGCGCGTACACCGCCGGGCTCCCGGCGAACTGGTACGCCACCGTCGTCAGCAGGCCGTTCTGCGAACGCACCAGCTCGGTGCCGGTGTTCAGCACCAGGAAGTTGCCGGTGCCGTACGTGTTCTTGGCCTCGCCGGGGGAGAAGCAGACCTGGCCCACGGTGGCCGCGTGCTGGTCGCCGAGGACGCCGGTGATCGGCACCGCGGCGCCCAGCGGCCGGGACGTGCGCGCCTGGCCGAACGCCTCCGGGTCCGAGGAGGGGTGGATGGCCGGGAGCATCGAGCGCGGGATGCCGAAGATGCCGAGCAGCTCGTCGTCCCAGTCGAGGGTCTCCAGGTTCATCAGCATGGTGCGGCTGGCGTTGGTCACGTCCGTGGCGTGGATGCCGCCGTTCGGGCCGCCGGTGAGGTTCCACAGCACCCAGGCGTCCGTGTTGCCGAACAGGGCGTTGCCCGCCTCGGCCGCCTCGCGCAGCCCGTCCACGTTGTCCAGCAGCCACTTGATCTTGCCGCCGGAGAAGTACGTGGCCGGCGGCAGGCCCGCCTTGTGGCGGATCGTGTCGCCGTGGCCCTCGCGTTCGAGGGCCGCGGCGATGCTGTCGGTGCGCGTGTCCTGCCAGACGATGGCGTTGTAGTACGGGCGGCCGTTGCGCGGATCCCAGACGACGGTCGTCTCGCGCTGGTTGGTGATGCCGATGGCCCGCAGGTCGGAGGCCGTCAGGCCGCCGTCGCGGAGGGCGTTCTGGATCACCGTGTTGGTGCGCTCCCAGATCTCCACCGGATCGTGCTCGACCCAGCCGGAACGGGGCAGAATCTGCTGGTGCTCCAGCTGGTGCTTCGCCACCTCGTTACCGGCATGATCGAAGATCATGAATCGGGTGCTGGTGGTCCCCTGGTCCACAGCGCCGACGAATTCGGGCATCGCTGAAACCTTTCCTGAGTGACGACGGGTCCCGGGGGCGGCCTTACGCCTCCTCGGTGGCCGGGCCTTCCTCCTGGGCCTCCATCGCCGCCGTCCTGGCGGTGACCACCGGCTTGATGATCAGGTCGTAGACCAGCACGCCTGCGACGCCGCCGATCAGGGGGCCGACGATGGGGATCCACCAGTAGCCGCTGAACCACCCGAACGTGCCCGGGAGGGCGATGTCACCCCAGCCCTCGAAGTACGTGAACAGCCGCGGACCGAAATCTCGCGCGGGGTTGATCGCGTATCCGGCATTCGTTCCGAAGGTCAGACCGATGGCGACGACCACCAGGCCGATGAAGAACGGGTGGAGATTCGAAAGGGGCGCGACATTCTTCAGGTCGATGAGCGCGCAGACCAGAAGAAGCAGAATTCCGGTGCCCACGATCTGGTCGAGCAGCGGACCCCACCAGGAATCCCCGAAGTATTCCGCGGGGAACGTCGCGAAGATGGAATAGGTGGCCAGTGACTCGTCACGGGCCAGCCCCGCCTTCGCGTCGGCGGCGTCGATCGCCCAGTGGTAGCAGGCGTAGACGAGCGCGGCGGCGACGAACGCGCCGAGCACCTGGGCCAGCCAGTACGCGGGCACCTTCTTCACGGGGAAGTCCCTGCGCACGGTGAACGCCAGGGTCACCGCCGGGTTGAGATGGGCGCCGCTGATGCCGCCGGCGACGTAGACGCCGAAGACGACGGCGAGGCCCCATCCCCAGGAGATGATGAGCCAGTTCGCCGGACCGAAGTCCACGAACTGGCGTCCGGACCCGGGCAGACCCACGACGGCGACGGCGACGGATCCGACACCCAGCAGAATGAGGACGAACGTCCCCAGGAATTCGGCGAGCATTTCGCCGCCTATGCCTTCGCGATAGCCGCGTCGGCGCGGAGCTGTAACGCGATCAGCCATCAGCTCTCCTCGAACGGAAATGGCGCGGACTGTGCCTCCCCATGTCGGCAGCGTAGGTCCACCACCCACCCCGGGCGCGCGGAGAGCGGTCTTTCCCACCAACGGCGCAATTCGATGAGCGGTGGGGGAGAAGGCGGTCAATACTGCGCCGTTCTCGGGGTTTTCGGGGTTTTCGGGGGTTGAGGGGAGGGGTGACCGTGTCGTCCGCGGAGGACGGACGGGCGCGTCCGCCCGGCTGTCACGCCGGCGAAACACGCCCGTTCCCTTCCGTCAGCGAAGTCCGCCTACCGTGGGGGGTATGAGTTCCGCCCCGGTCAGCGTTGCCCGAAGGAGCAGGCGAACCGACCGGACGACAGGAGCCCTGTGACCCGCACCGCCCCCGCCGTACCCCCGTGGCTCGCCCATGCCCTGCGGTCCCAGCGGGGACCGGTCCCGTGGAGCGCGATGGTGCGCGGTGCGCTGGGCGGCGGGCCGCTGCTGCTCGTCGCGGTGCTCGCCGGGCGGCCCACGCTCGGGGTCGTCGCCGCGATCGGCGCCATGTTCGCCGGGATCAACGACCGGCCCGGCAGCCGGCGCGCCTCCGTGGCCCGGATCGGGACGCCCGCCCTCGCGGGGGTGGCCGGACTGCTGACCGGCACTCTCGCCGGCGACCACGCCCCGGCCGTGCTGCTCACCCTGCTGCTGACCGTGCTGGGCCTGGCCGCCGGAGGGATCAGCGCGCTGGGGCCCGTGGGGTCCTCCGCCGGGACGCAGCTGCTGGTCGGCGCCGCCGTCGGGGCGGGCATGCCGCTGCCCGAGCCGGGCTGGCTGCGGGCGGTCGCCTTCCTCGCGGGCGCCGCCTGGCTGCTCCTGCTGCGGCTCGCGCTGCCCACCTCCCACACCCTCGCCGGCGACCGCCGCTTCGAGCTGCGCTTCGACGGGGAGCGCGCCGCCGTCGCCGGGGTGTACGACGCGATCGCCGCGCTGCTCGACGCCGGCTCGGACGGCGCCACCGCACGGCGGGCCGCGCTCCACCGCGGCCTCGACCAGGCGCAGGACCCTCGCCGGACCCGGCTGCGCCGCCCACCTCCTCCGCCGCCGAACGCCGGCTGCACGCCCAGTACGCCGCGGCCTCCCGCTGGCCGAGGCCGCACGCGCTGGCTGGGCGGGCGACCCGCTGTCCGAGGCGCCCCGCCGCCTCGCCGCCGCCGTGCGCAACGGCGCCCCCACCGGTCCGCTGCCCGCCCCCACCCGTTCCGCACCCGGCCTGCGCGCCCTGGACGACGCCCTGCTGTACGCGGCCGAGGCCTTCGACCGGGCCGACAGCAGGCGGCTGCACGGCCGCAGGCGCTCCCGGGCCGCCGTCCTGCGGACCGTCCTCGGCCCCCGCGGCCGTGAGTACGGGATGCGCGTCGCCCTCTGCTTCGGCGCGAGCGCGGCCGTCGCCCAGGCCCTCTACCACTCCCACTGGTACGGCAGGCACGAGCACTGGTACTGGCTGCCCGCCACCGCCGTCTTCCTCGTCAAGCCCGACCTCGGGCCGCTGGCCTCCCGCGTGCTGTCCCGCGCCGCCGGAACCGTCCTCGGCGCACTGCTGTTCGCCGGACTCGCCGCGGTGCTGCCCCGCCCCGGGGGACTCGTCGTCCTCGTCGCGCTCTGCGGGGCGCTGATCCCGCTCGCCACCCGGCACTTCGCCGCGCAGACCACCGTCGTCACCGTGCTCGTACTGGCCCTGGTGATGGCCGGCGGCGAACCTCAGGCATCCCTCGCCCGCATCGGCGAGACCCTGCTGGCCTGCACCATCGTGCTGGTCGTCGGACACCTGCCCACCCTCGGCCGGCGCGGCGACGCCATCCGCGCCCGGCTCGCAGAGGCGAGCGGCGCGGCCGGCGAGTACCTCGCCCATGTGCTGGGGGAGTCCGAGGACCGTGAGGCCCGCTGGGCACTGCGCCGCGAGGCCTACCGCACCCTCGCCGAGGCCCGCGCCGCCATCGCCCTCGCCTCCGCCGAACTCCCGCCCCTCGCCCGGCACGCGGACGGCGCCGACGAGATCGCCAAGACCCTGGAACGCCTCGTCGACACCACCACCGCCGGCGCCGTCCACCTCGACGACACAGGCGCCCTCGCCCCCACCCACCTCCACCGCCTCACCACCCTGGCCGCAAAGCTGCACATCCCGGTCCCGCAACACCGCCGCCCCACAGCCAGCACCGTCAGCTGAGCGCGCCCCGAAGGGGGCGCGGTGAACTGCGCGCTCAGCCCTCACGAACCCGCACCGGCTGCCCGGCGTCAGCCACCGGCCCCGCAAGGGGCGCGGGGAACTGTGCGCGCAACCCCCACGCACCCGCACACGCACCCGCCGCCCCGGCGCCCACCACCCCCCACGGGCCCGCCCCGAAAGAAGAACGCCCCGCGTTCAAACCACCCGCACCCACACCGGCGCATGATCCGACCCCGCCACCCCCCGCCGCTCCCCGGGATCGGCCCCCACGGACGGCAGCCGCGGCGGCCCGTCGTCCGGCAACCCCGTCCCCGCCGCCGAAACCCTCCGCACCAGCCGGTGACTCAGCAGCACATGGTCGATCAGCTCCCGCCGCCCCGAGTTCACCCGCGAATACCGTTCCGACGCCGGAATCAGCGGCGCCACGTCCCACAGCCGGACCGCGTCCCCCCGGTCCGGCCGCTCGTACCCCGGCGTGCCGATCTCCGAACCGGGCGGCCCCAGCAGCATCTGCGTGGTCGCCGCCTGCACCTCGTCGTTCAGATCACCCAGCACCGCCACGTCCCGTTCCCGCCCGTCGCCCTCCAGCAGCCGGTCCGCCAGCGCGCGCAGCGCCGCCGCCTCGGCCGCCCGGCGGTACAGGGCGTAGGCGCCGTACCGGGCCCGTTCGCCCTCGTCGCGCGGCTGGAAGCGGCCGTCCGGGTAGGACAGCAGCTTCGACTTCAGATGGCACACCGCCACCCGCAGCGGCCCCCGCTCGCCCGCGACCTCCACCGCGAGGAAGCCGCGCCCGGCCTGAGAGACGGTCAGGCCGGTGTCGTCCGCCTGCACCGGCAGCATCCGCGGCGGGAACGCCGCCGTGTCGGCGACCACCGTCAGCTCCGTACGGCTCAGGAAGCCCACCCGGATGCCCCGGCTGTCGGCGTGCGAGGACAGCGCGACGTGCCAGTCGTCGTCCAGCATCCCCGCCAGATCCTCCAGCGCGCCGGGGTCGCCCACCTCCTGCACGCCGAGCAGCCCCGGATCCAGTTCCGTGATCACCGCGGCGAGCGCGGCCAGCTTCGACGCGTACGCGGCTTCGTCGTCGGGCCCGTAGGGGCCGCCGGGCCGGTACAGGTTCTCCAGGTTCCAGGTGCCGAGGAGCAAGGCGGGCCCCTTTCAGCCGTGGGCGGGCTCGTTGGTGAGGCCAGGGTGCGCGCCCGGCCCGCCGTGCGACAGAGCCGCGACGGGATGTCGCGGTTCGGCTCCCCCGGGGTCGGAGTCCCGTCGTACGTTGACGTGATGACGCCTTCTGCCGTGGAGAGTCCCGCCGGCCTCATCATCACCGGATGCACCGTCCTCACGCACGACGATCAAGAAGAGGCCGTCTTCCGGGAGAACGCGGCGGTCGTCGTCCGCGGCGGGATCGTCGAGGAGGTGACCGACGCCGGGGCGGTCGCAGGGCGCGCGGCCGACGAGTGGATCGACGCCCGTGGGCAGGTCGCCATGCCCGGCCTGATCAACTGTCACACCCACGCCCCGATGGCCGCCCTGCGCGGACTCGCCGAGGACCTGCCGACCGAGGAGTGGTTCAACGACGTCGTCTGGCCGGTGGAGTCCAACCTCACCGAGCGGGACGTCACCCTCGGCGCGCAGCTCGCCTGCGCGGAGATGATCCGGGCCGGCGTCACCTGCTTCGCCGACCACTACTTCGCCATGGACGCGGTCGCCGAGGTCGTCGCCGCGTCCGGGATGCGCGCCCTGCTGGGGGAGGCGTACTTCTCCTCCCAGGGCCCTCAGGGGCGCGAGAAGTCCCTGGAGTTCGCGCTGCGCCACCGGGGCGCGGCCGACGGGCGCATCACCACCGCGCTCGCCCCGCACGCCCCCTACACCGTGAACGACGCCGACCTCGCCGCCACCGCCGAGCTGGCCCACACGCACGGCCTGCCCGTCCATCTGCACGCCGCCGAGAACCACGACCAGACCGAGGCGTCCCTCGCCCGGCACGGCGTCACCCCGGTGGAGGTGCTGCACCGCACCGGCATCCTGGACACCGACGTCCTCATCGCCCACGGCACCGGCATCGTCGAGAGCGACCTGCCCCTCCTGGAGCACGCGCGGGGGCGTACGGCGGTGGCGACCGCGCCCCGCGGCTACCTGAAGTTCGCCTGGCCCACCACCACACCGGTACGGGCGCTGCGCGACATCGGAGTCCCGGTCGGGCTCGCCACGGACGGCGCCGCGTCCAACAACTCCCCCGACGTGTGGGAGTCGATGGCGCTCACCTCGCTCATCCAGAAGTCCACGGAGGACGACCCGCGCTGGCTGACCTCACGTCAGGCCCTGCACCACGCCACGCTGCAGAGCGCCCGCACGGTCGGCCTGGAGGGCAGCGTCGGCCGCGTCGCGCCCGGCCACCGCGCCGACCTCGTCCTGGTCGACCTCACCGGACCGCACACCCAGCCCGTGCACGACCTCGCCGCGACCCTGGTGCACAGCGCCCGCGCCGCCGACGTCCGCACGACCGTCGTGGACGGCCGGATCCTCATGCGCGACCGGCGCCTGCTCACCCTCGACGTCCCCGAGGCCGTACGCGAGCTGAACGAGCGCCTGCCCGCCCTCGTCGACCGCTCCCACGGCCGGCGCATCCAGGAGTACGACACCTGAGCGGCCCGTGCCGCGGCGGCGGAAGAAACTTCGCACCCGGCCGATGAGTTCCGAGCGGCACTCCGGTCACCCCTCGCAACGGGACCGTCGCACAGGAGGAACCATGTCGCTTCCGGAGATCGTCACGCGCGCCGAGTGGCGCGCGGAGCGCGAGGAGCTGCTCGAGAAGGAGAAGGCCGTCACCCGCGCGCTCGACGCCCTCCGCGCCGAACGGCGCCGGCTGCCCATGGTCCCGGTCGACCGCGAGTACGTCTTCGAGGGCGGCGACGGCAAGGCCACCCTGCCCGACCTCTTCCAGGGACGGCAGCAGCTCGTCGTGCACCACTTCGTGTTCGACCCGGGACGGGAGACCGGGTGCCGCTGCTGCTCCGCCTTCCTCGACCAGATCGGACACCTGGCGCACCTGCACGCGCGGCGCACCACGTTCGCCGCCGTCTCCCGCGCGCCGTTCACCCGCATCCTGCCGTTCAAGGCCCGGATGGGCTGGACGGTGCCCTGGTACTCCTCCGGCCCCGGCGACTTCGACGCGGACTTCGGGGCGCTCACGGAGGAGGACGGCCGGACGGTGCAGCGCCCCGGCGTGAGCTGCTTCCTGCGCGAGGGCGACCGCGTCTTCCACACCTACTCGGCGTACGGCCGGGGCCTGGAGGGGCTGGGCTCCACCACCAGCCTGCTGGACCTCACCGCGCTCGGCAGGCAGGAGCCCTGGGAGGAACCCCGGGGACGCGCGCACGCCGTAGGGGCGCCCGTGGCCCAGGAGCATCTCCGGTACCACGACGAGTACGACGACTGACACGGACGGTGACGGATTACTCCGAAAAGCTGAGAGCGCGCTCACACTTGGCAGTGAACGGGTGTCAACTACGTCTCAGTACCGTCACCGGACGAGGCGTTCGCCCCATGGTTGGCGTTTAACTCTACGAGTACAGCGCTACATGGAGGTGGCAGGGTGAACGGGCGAACCGTGCTCGAACGCTTTCCCGCAGGTGGACCGCGTGGCTCCTGGCCCGCGGAGGAGTTCGCGCACGCGCGGCGCCTGGAGGGCCTGCCCGCCGAGGTCGTCATGGACCTCGCCACCGACATGTTCCTGGTGATCGTCCGCGGCGAGGGCGCCGGCGGCGAGGCGGTGGCCTGACCCCGGCCGGGCGGCGCGGTGCGCGGCCGTCAGGCGGTGACGGGGCGTGACCAGACGGGGGTCGTCCCGGTGAGCCGGCACAGGGCCAGGTAGAGCGGTATCGGCGGCGTGTAGGGGAGCGTGCCGTCGGGGCGGTGGATCAGACCCGGGAGGTCCGCGGCGCCCGTGTCGGCGGGGGAGTCGGGGAGGACCGCGCCGGCGGCGTAGTGCGCGGGGGCGGGCCACTCCAGGGCGTAGTCCGAGTCGGACGGGACCAGCCACCACCAGTGCGCGTCATCGGCGTACACGCATCCCACGCGGGGCAGCCGGGGCAGGACCTGCGGGCCGAAGCGGGCCGGCACGGCCACCGCGTCGCAGCCCATCGGGGCAGTCATGCCGTCGGGCACGGGGAGACGTCGCGGCGCGCCCGGCGTGAGCCGTCCGCGCTGGATCCGGACCAGGGAGTCCAGGCTCAGCACGCGGGTGCCGGCGGGGCCCGTCACGCCCGTCCTCCGTCCCGGTCGGCGGGAATGCCCAGGCGCTGCCGGGCGGGGTGGGCCGCGTCTCCGTCGCCGGTGTCGTTCTCGCCGTCCTCGGAGCCGCCGGCCGGACCGGGCTTGGGGCGGGCGCCCCAGCCGAGGTCGTCCCGGGGTTCGCCCGGGGCGCCCGGGAAGCCGGCGCTGCGGGGGAGCTCCGCCCAGACCAGCAGGCCGGGGCCGTGTTCGAGGGCGCCCCACGCGTGGCACAGGGCGTCGACGAGAAGCAGTCCCCTGCCGTGCTCCTCCTCCGGCTGCTGCCGGGTGTTCGCCCGCGGCCGGCCCGGCGCGCAGCCCTCGTCCCGCACGGCGATGCGCAGCAGGTCGTCGCCGTCGTGCAACTCGCAGACGACGTGACTGCTCGCGGTGTGCACGATGGCGTTGGTGACCAGTTCGGAGACGACCAGGGCCGCCGTGTCGCAGGTGTCCTCGCACACCGACCAGCCGGTCAGCCGGGCCCGTGTCAGCCGTCTCGCCTGCGCGGGGGAACCAGGCTGAGCGGCCAGTTCGAAGCGGAACCGGCGCTCGGCCGCGGCCGTCGAAGGAGCGGTGGCCGGGGTGGCGCCGAGGCCGACGGAAGCCGTGGCGGCGTCTGTTCCTAAGGGCGCGGACGGAATCACGCTTGCCACTATCGCCCCGCCGTGAACACTTGGCAAGTGTCACTCTGAAAATTGCAGAGTGCTGTGTGACTGTCCGGACGGGCGTGGCACACTGCTCGCAACAGCACCTCGCGCGGCGTCAGTTGGGATCGCCGGACATTGATTCGAATATGCGTTCGCCTCACTTCGGATCACTGGTTTCCGTCCCGGCGGATCACCCGATCCCTGTGCCGGACCTCCGGACGGCGCCGCCGGGCTGTCAGGATTTGTTCGAGGGAGGTGGAGCGTGAGCGAACCCCGGTCCGCGCCGACGGTCGGGCAGGTCGTCCTCGGCCGCCGCCTGCTGGACCTGCGCGAGCGCGCGGGTCTCAAGCGGGAGGAGGCCGCCCGGATCCTGCGTGTCGCCCCCGCCACCGTGCGCCGCATGGAGATGGCCGAGGTGGGGCTCAAGATCCCCTACCTCCAGCTGCTGCTGAAGGCCTACGGCGTCTCCGACGAGGAGGCCGAGGCCTTCGTCCAGCTCGCGGAGGACGCCAACCGGCCCGGCTGGTGGCAGCGCTTCCACGACATCCTGCCCGGCTGGTTCTCCATGTACGTCAGCCTGGAGGGCGCGGCCTCCCTCATCCGCAGCTACGAACCCCACTTCGTCCCCGGACTGCTCCAGACGGAGGACTACGCGCGTGGCGTGCTGCGCTCCGGCGCCATAGGGCAGACCAGCCCCGAGGACATCGAGCGCCACGTCGACCTGCGCATGCGGCGGCAGAAGCTGCTCACCCGCGAGGACGCGCCCCGGCTGTGGGTCGTCATGGACGAGACGGTGCTGCGCCGCCGGGTCGGCGGTCCGGAGGTGATGCGCGCGCAGATCGACAAGCTGCTCGAGGCGGCGGCGCAGCCCAACGTGACGCTGCAGATCGCCATGTTCGACAGCGGGCCCCACCCCGGCACGTACGGGCCGTTCGTGCTGTTCCGATTTGCCATGCCCGAACTGCCGGACATGGTCTACAGCGAGTACCTGACCGGCGCCGTCTACCTGGACGCGCGCACCGAGGTGGCGACCCACCTCGAGGTCATGGACCGCATGGCGGCGCAGGCCGCCACGGCACATCGCACGAAGGAGATCCTCCGGGGTCTCCGCAAGGAGCTGTGAATGGAACTCATCAAGCCCCCGAAGACCCAGCCGCGTGCCCGGGCGCACGCCAGGAGGATCTACAACGGCATGCCCGCGCGGGACCTGGGCAGCGAGGGCTGGCACAAGCCCTGGAGCGGCGGCAACGGCGGCAACTGCCTGGAGGCGATGAAGCTGGACGACGGCCGGATCGCCGTGCGCCAGTCCACCGACCCGGACGGTCCGGCGCTCATCTACACCTCCGCGGAGATGACGGCCTTCATCGAGGGCGCCAAGGCCGGAGAGGCGGATTTCCTGCTGTCCTGACCTCCGATTGCCGCACTGCCTTTGCTTTTCCCTTGGCACCGACTCGGCGCCGGACCTGGCACCGGGACTTGCACCGAACTTGGCACTGAATTGACCACTAACGCTTGCAGACAGTTATGGAGTCCGTCATGACCGGGCAGAACCCCGTGGAGATCGACACCACCAGACCGCATCCGGCGCGGATGTACGACTGGTACCTCGGAGGCAAGGACAACTACCCGGTCGACGAGGCCATGGGCCGGCAGATGCTCGCCCTGGAGCCGAGGGTGCCGGTCATGGCGCGCGTCAACCGCGCGTTCATGCAGCGCGCCACGCGCTGGCTCGCCGGCCAGGGCGTGCGCCAGTTCCTCGATGTCGGCACCGGCATCCCCACCGAGCCGAACCTGCACCAGATCGCCCAGCGGACCACGCCGGACGCCCGTGTCGTCTACTGCGACAACGACCCCATCGTGCTGGCCCACGCGGCGGCCCTGCTGCGTGGCACGGACGAGGGCGTCACCGACTACCTCCAGGCCGACGTCCGGGACCCGGACACCATCCTGGAGGGCGCGCGCAAGGTCCTCGACTTCGACGAGCCGATCGGCCTGTCGCTCATCGCGCTGCTGCACTTCGTCCCCGACGAGGACGGCGCGCACGAGCTGGTGGCGCGGCTGGTGGACGCCCTGCCCTCGGGCAGTCACCTGGTGATCAGCCACGCCACGGCCGACTTCACCCCCGAGGAGTCGGAGGAGGCCACGGCGAAGCTCAAGGGCGCGGGCGTCACCCTGGCGCTGCGCAGCCGCGAGGAGTTCACCCGCTTCTTCGACGGCCTCGACCTCGTGGAACCGGGTGTCCAGGTGCCGCACCTCTGGCACCCCGAACTGGGCGACCCGGTCCCCGGCCAGGACGACGGGGTCATCCCCGGCTACGGGGCGGTGGGGCGCAAGCCGTAGGTCCGTTCCGTGCCTCACCGACGCCCTCGGGCGCCCGGCTTCGGCCGGGAGTCCGGGGGTGTCGGCGTGCTGGGGGACGTCCAGGCCATGAGGCGGCCGGCGGGCGTGCGGGCCGGGGGTGTCTCAGGCGGTCATGGGCCGGTCGTACGGGCCGATCGGCGCCGGCAGATGGCTCGTGCCGCCCGTCAGGTACTGGTCGACGGCCGCCGCCACCGCACGCCCCTCCGCGATGGCCCACACGATCAGCGACTGCCCCCGGGCTGCGTCACCGGCCGCGAAGACGCCCGGCACGTTCGTCGTGAAGTCCGGCCCGCGGGCGATCGTGCCGCGCGGCTCCAGCCCGAGGCCGAGCTGCGCGATGACCCCGTCGCCCTGGTCAGGCCCCGAGAAGCCGAGCGCCAGCAGCACCATGTCGGCGGGCAGCGTCCGCTCCGTCCCCGGCACGGGCCTGCGCCCCGCGTCCACCTCGACCAGGTGCAGGCCCCGCACCCGCCCGTGCTCGTCCCCCTCGAAACGCAGCGTCGACGCGGCGAACAGCCTCGCGTCGGCGTGCGCCTGCGGCGCCGTCCGCAGCGCGCCCGCCTCCTCGTGCGCCGCCGACAGCCGGTACAGCTTCGGGTACGTCGGCCAGGGCTCGTTCTCCTCGTCGCGCTCGGCGCCCGGCTGCCGGTAGATGTCCAGCTGGGTGACCGACGCGGCCCGCTCCCGCACCGCCGTCCCCAGACAGTCGGCGCCCGTGTCACCGCCCCCGACGATGACCACGTGCCGCCCCTCCGCCGACAGCGGCGACCTCTCCAGGTCGCCCTCGCACACCCGGTTGGCCAGCGGCAGGTACTCCATCGCCTGGTGGATGCCGGCGAGTCCACGCCCCGGCACCGGCAGCTCACGCCACGCCGTCGCCCCCGTGGCGATCACCACCACGTCGTAACGGCTCCGCAGCTCCGCCGCGTCCACGTCCTGCCCGACCGCGGTCGACGCGCGGAACCTCGTCCCCTCGGCCCGCATCTGCTCCACGCGCCGTTCCAGATGGTGCTTCTCCATCTTGAACGCGGGGATCCCGTACCGCATGAGCCCGCCGATCCGGTCGTCCCGCTCGTACACCGCGACCGTGTGCCCGGCCCGGGTGAGCTGCTGCGCGGCGGCCAGTCCGGTGGGGCCCGAGCCGATGACCGCGACCGTCCGCCCGGACAGCCGGTCCGGCGGGGCCGGCTGGGCGAACCCCTCCTCCCACGCCTTGTCGGCGATGGCGCACTCGACGTTCTTGATGGTCACCGCCGGCTGGTTGATGGCCAGCACGCAGCCCGCCTCGCACGGCGCCGGGCACAGCCTCCCCGTGAACTCGGGGAAGTTGTTCGTGGCGTGCAGCCGCTCCGCCGCCGCCCGCCAGTCCTCCCGGGAGACCAGGTCGTTCCACTCCGGGATGAGGTTGCCCAGCGGACAGGCCTCGTGGCAGAACGGCACACCACAGTCCATGCACCGGTCGGCCTGCTTGCTGATGATCGGCAGCAGTCCCCCGGGGACGTACACCTCGTCCCAGTCGCGGACCCGCTCCTCCACGGGCCTGCGCGGCCACTCCTGGCGGGGCGTGGTGAGGAAACCCTTGGGATCTGCCATGGCCGTCTTCCTTGCGTGCGCGGGGGACAGGCCGTGCGTCGTCGGGCGGCACTCCTGCGCACACGATACGTCCGCTCACCCAGGCCCGCAGCGGGCCGGACGCCGGCCGTACGGCGCCGGCGGCGCGGGCTCGCGGCGCTGCGCGGTGACCGGCCCCCGGGCGCGGCGTCCGGCGCCTCAGCCGGTGAGGACCAGGAGGTACGCCAGCGAGGACCCGGCCGAGGCGACGGCGCGGACGTGGTTCCACCGCGTCCACCCCCGCACGTACTCCGGCCAGTAAGCGGCCGCCTCCGCACCGCCCGCGTCGAGCCGGGCCGGCCGCTCGTTGCGGGGTATGTTCGCCGCCACGGTCGGCCCGAACGACCCGCACAGGAACAGCGCGCCGCCCACCACCGACGCGACCGCCCCCTCGTCCGGCCACGTCACGAGCGTCACCGTCGTGAGCACCGCGCTCAGCACCGTCGTGCCGAGGAACACCGCCATGAACGGCGGCCGCAGCGCCGCCACGTTGACCGCCTGCATCGCGGCCGTGCCCCGCGCCGGCGGCAGCGCCGCCAGCCCCCGCATCACGAACGTCGAGAACGCGCAGAACACCCCGGCCACCAGCCCGGTCCCCAGCACACCCAGCGCCGTCAGCACGGCGTACGCCCCGTCGCCCATGTCCTCACCCCCGTCGTCCTTCTCACCCTCGTCCTTACGGCCGGGCCCTTCCCTGGCCGCCCGCACCACCAGTGGACGCGTCCCCGCCGCGCCGGGCCATGGCCGGACGGCGCGCACGCATACGCGAGCGTCCACCGCCCGACGCCCGCCCGCGGCGCCCTGTCCTTCCCGGCGCTTCCGGTGCCGCCCGGAACGTGCCGCATCATGGCCGTGTGCGACTCGAAGCGATCACCTGGGACCGGCTCGTCGATCTGCTCGCCGAACGTCTGCTGGACCTCGGCACGGCCGACGGCGCCCCCTGGCCCCGCGTCGCCCTCGACGGCGCCCCGGCTGCCCGCCCGGGAGACCTCGCCGAACGGGTCGCCGAGGCGCTGCGCGTCCGCGGCCGCCCCAGCCTGGTCGTCGGCGCGGAGGGCTTCCTGCGCCCCGCCTCGGTCCGGCTCGAGTACGGCCACCGGGACCTGGAGTCCTACTACAGCGGCTGGTACGACACCGGCGCCCTGTGGCGCGAGGTGTTCGACCCGCTCGGCCCCGGCGGCAGCGGTCGGGTCCTGCCCGACCTCTGGGACCCGGTCACCGACCGCGCCACCCGCAGCCCGTATGCCGAACTGCCGCCCGGCGGCGTGCTGTTGCTGCACGGCCCGCTCCTCCTGCACCACTGGTTCCCCTTCGATCTGACCGTCCACGTCCTCCTCTCACCCGGCGCGCTGCGCCGCCGCACCCCCGAATCCGAGCACTGGACCCTGCCCGCCTTCGAGCGCTACGAGCGGGAGACCGACCCGGCCGGCACCGCCGACGTCCTCGTACGGGCCGACGACCCCCGCCACCCGGCCTGGCGCGGCTGAGGACACGGCGAAGAGCCTGGTCGGGGCAGGGCCGGGACTGCGCCGGGGGCGTGCCGCGGCACCGCCCGCTGCGGGTGCCGTCCGCGGACGGCACGACGACAATGAAGGGCGTCGGGACTCGCGGCGCGCCCCGCGCCGCGCCGGCCGTCCGGCACCGGGAGGTACCACATGACCACCGCCGGAGACATCATGCACCGCGGCGCCCAGTGGATCCCCGCGCACGAAACCCTCGACCGCGCGGCACAGCTGATGCGCGAACTGAACGTCGGCGCGCTGCCCATCAGCGACGAGAACGAACGGCTCTGCGGCATCCTCACCGACCGGGACATCGTCGTGGGCTGCGTCGCCATGGGCCACGACCCCGCCAAGGTCACCGCGGGCGACATGGCCCAGGGCACACCGCGCTGGATCGAGTCCGACGCCGACGTCGACGACGTCCTCACCGAGATGCGCACCCACCAGATCCGCCGGCTGCCCGTCATCGACGACAAGCGACTCGTCGGCATGATCAGCGAGGCCGACCTGGCCCAGCATCTGACCGACGAACAGATCGCCGCCTTCGCCGAGAGCGTCTACGCCCGGTCCGCCTCCGGCTGACTCCGCCGCCCGCGACCGGCGGGACGGGCGGGCGTCACAGCCAGCCGCTGCGCCGGAACGCCCGGTACAGCACCAGACACGCCACGGATATCACCCCGACGACCATGCCGTAGCCGTACCGCCAGTGCAGCTCCGGCATGTGGTCGAAGTTCATGCCGTACACCCCGCACACCATGGTCGGCACCGCGACGATCGCCGCCCATGCGGTGATCTTGCGCATGTCCTCGTTCTGGGCGACCGTGACCCGCGCCAGGTGGGCCTGGAGGATCGAGTTGAGCAGCTCGTCGAACGCCGCTATCTGCTCGGCCGCCCGCTGCAGATGGTCGGCGACGTCGCGGAAGTACGCCTGTATGTCGGGGGCGACCACCCGGTTCGGCCGAGTGGCGAGCTCCTCCAGTGGCCGGCCGAGCGGCACCACCGCCCGCTTCAGCTCCAGCAGTTCCCGCTTGAGCTGGTAGATGCGGCCCGGGTCGACGCGGGCGCCGTGCTCCGCGAACACCTCCGTCTCCACCTGGTCCATGTCCCCCTGGACGGAGTCGACCACGCGCAGATAGTCGTCGACGACCTGGTCCGCGACGGCGTGCAGCACCGTGGACGGGCCCTGCGCCAGCCGCGCGCGATCGGCCTCCAGCCCCTCGCGCAGCGGGCCGAGCGACCCGTGCCGGCCGTGCCGCACGGTCACCGCGAAGTCCTCGCCGACGAACACCATGATCTCGCCGGTGTCCACCACCTCGCTGGTAGCGGTCAGTTCCTCGTGCTCGACGTAGCAGACGGTCTTGAACACCGCGAACAGCGTGTCCCCGTACCGCTCCAGCTTCGGCCGCTGGTGCGCCTCGACGGCGTCCTCCACCGCGAGCGGATGCAGGTCGAACAGTTCGGCGATGCCGGCGAACTCCCGGCTCGTCGGCTCGTGCAGCCCCAGCCACACGAACCCCTCCCCGCTCTCACGGACCCGCTTGACGGCCTCGGCCGCGTCCCCGGGCACGGAGAGGCGCCGACCGTCCTCGTACATCACGCAGTTGACCACCGAGGAGCCCAGCGGGGACCGGGCGGGGTGGCTCAGATCCACCCGGGGGCGCCTGCGCGCCAGACCACGCAGCCTGCCCACCCGGCCGAGACCGGTGACCTTCCTCAGATTCACTGCCCTGGACATTCGGCTCCCCCTTGCGTGGATCCCCCGTGCCGCGCTTCCTCGTCGGCGCTTCCTCGTCGGCTTGCCGCGCCAGTCTGCCAGCGACCGGCCGACCGCGTGCGGGCCTGTGGGAACGGTGAGTTCCGTTTGGTTCCGGCCTGTGGAAAAGGGGTGCCCGCCTGCACAAGGAGGCACCGTACTGTGCAAGTTGGCGCCTTACAGCCCGGGCCTGCGGCCGCCCCGCCCGTCAGCCCCGCCCCGGCGGCCGCGCCCCCACCCGCTCCACCGCCGCGGCCCCCGCCCGGCACCCTTCCTCCGCCGCCCGCAGGTCATCCGCACCGGTCAGCAGCGCCGCGAGGAACGCCCCGGTGAAGGCGTCGCCCGCGCCGGTCGTGTCCCGAGGCGTCACCGGCAGGGCAGGAACACGGGCGCACACCTCGCCGGATCGCGCCAGCAGCGCACCTTCCGCGCCGAGCTTCACCACGACCAGCGGCACCCGTCGGCTCAGCGACGCCGCGGCCTCCGCCGCATCCGGACACCCTGTCAGCAGACATGCCTCGTCGCGGCTCGGCAGCAGCACGTCCACCCCCTCCACCAGTGCCAGGAAGCGGTCCGGACCCAGCTCGGCCAGGAACCCGGCCGACGCCGGGTCCACACTCACCGGCACCCCGCGCGCCTCCGCGGCCTTCAGCGCCACCGCCGACAGGGCCCGGCTGCTCCCACCGAACAGGAGATAGCCCGACAGGTGCAGCCGCCCCACCCCGTCCAGCAGGGCGTCCGACCAGTCCTCGGGGCCGAGCCGCAGCGACGCCCCGCTGTCGGTGAGGAAGGTCCGCTCGGCCGCCGCACCCTCGTCGACCAGGCACACGACCGTCCCCGTGGGCACGTCGGCGTCCACGACCAGCCGCGGACGCACCCCGCAGGCGGACAGCTCCCGCTCGTGCCGGACCGCCGCGTCCGCGCCCACCCGCCCCAGCAGCCGCACCTCGCACCCGCCCCGGTGCGCCGCCCAGCAGGCGACGTTGGCGCCCGCCCCGCCCGGCACCGTGCGGATCACGGCCGCCGTGTCCGTGCCCGGGGCGAGTGGACCGGCATGGCGCGCGACCACGTCCGTGATCACGTCACCGACGACCAGCAGCGCCCCGCCCGGCCCGGTCACGCCCCGGCGGCCCAGGCCGCCGCCACCCGGGCCGCGAGCGCCACGTTGCCCCGCACCGCCGCCAGATTGGCATCGAGGGAGGCGCCGTCGGTGTGCCTCACCAGGTGGTCCAGCAGGAACGGCGTGACGCCCTGACCGGTGACCCCGGCCGCCTCGCACGCCCGCAGCGCCTCGTCGAGCACCCGCGCGTGCACCCCGGGATCCAGCTGCTCGTCCTCCGGCACCGGGTTGGCGATGATCAGCGCCGACTCCGGGCCGCCGAGTGCGTCCTGCGCCCGCATCACCCCGGCCACCTCGTCCGGGGTGTCCAGCCGCCAGTCCACCAGATGCCCGGAGTCCGACAGGTAGAAGCCCGGGAAACGGTCCGTGCCGTACCCGGCGACCGCCACGCCCAGCGTCTCCAGCCGCTGCAGGGTCGCCGGGACGTCCAAGATCGACTTCACGCCCGCGCACACCACGGTGATCCGGGTGCGCGCCAGCAGCCCCAGATCGGCCGACTCGTCCTGGGTGACCGTCCATTCGCGGTGCACCCCGCCGAGCCCGCCGGTGGCGAAGACCCGGATGCCCGCGAGCGCCGCGAGCAGCGCGGTCGCGGACACCGTCGTCGCCCCGCTCGCCCCCGTGGCCACCGCGAGCGGCAGGTCACGGTGGCCCAGCTTGCGGATGCCGTCCTCGTTCGCGACCCGTTCCAGCTGCTCCTTGTCCAGACCGACCCGCGGTGTGCCGTCCAGCACGGCGATCGTCGCCGGGACCGCGCCCTCCCGCCGCACCGCGGCCTCCAGTTCGCGCGCCACCTGGAGATTGCGCGGCCGGGGCAGGCCGTGGGCGATGATCGTGGACTCCAGGGCCACCACCGGCCGGCCCGTCGCGATCGCGTTCCGTACCTCTTCCGACACCATGAGCACCACGCGTTGCCTCCCGTCTGCCGCCTCTCCCTCCATCTCTGGCGGGCGGCACACCGGGCCAAACCCTTGCGGCGCGTCACGCGGCTCACGGAGGCTGGGGCCATGACAGATCACGCGACCCGGCTCGACCACATCGTCCTCTGGGTGAGCGACCCGATCGCCGCCGCGCACTTCTACGAGAAGGCCGTCGGCCTGGAGCCGGTCAGGCTCGCCGACTTCTCGGTCGGCGAGGCGCCCTTCCCCTCGGTGCGCGTCAGCGCGGAGACGATCCTCGACCTCATGCCGCGCTCCAAGGCGGACCGAATGACGATGCTCCCCGGGGCCGCAGACAGCTCCGGCCACCCCGTCAACCACGTCTGCCTGTCGCTGTCCGCGGAGGCCTTCGACGCCCTCCTCGACCGGCTTCAGCAGCAGTCGGTCCCGGTGTCGGACATCGCCCACGACTCCTTCGGCGCACGCGGCCTGGCCAAGCGCAGCTTCTACTTCCGCGACCCCGACGGCAACGTCTTCGAGGCGCGCCACTACGACTGACCGGCGGCTTCACAAACCGCCAGGGCTGTCAGAACAGCGGCTCCGGCAGCACACCCTCCAGGGCGAGCAGCCGCCGCTTCGTCTCCAGCCCGCCCCCGAACCCGCCGATGCCGCCCCCGCTCTCCACGACCCGGTGACAGGGCACGACCACCGGCAGCGGGTTGGCGCCCATGGCCATGCCCACGGCCTGCGCGGCGCCCGGCTGACCGACACGGCCCGCCAGATCGCCGTAGCCCACCACCGTGCCGAACGGCACGGTGGTGGCCAGTTCGCGCAGCACCTCGCGGTTGAAGCCCGAGATCAGCGACCAGTCCAGCGGCAGCTCGAAGGAGTGCCGCTCGCCCGCGAAGTAGGCGTCGAACTGGCGTATCGCCTCGGCCAGCAGAGGAGAACCGGGCTCCTCGACGGGCTCGCGGCCCAGCCGGGACGCCAGCCGCTCCAGCGCCTTGTCGCGCACCTCGTCGGTGGCGTGGAACACCACGTTGACCAGGCCCTCCCGGGTCGCGGCCAGCAGCAGCGGGCCGATGGCGGTGTCCACGACCGCCCACACGACCCGCTGCCCGTACCGCCCATCGCCGTCCATGCGCCCCACCGTACGACCCGCCACCGACAACGCCCGCCGGAACGGGGCAAGAGGCAGGACAGCCACGGCCGAGGGGTCAGCCGCCCACCGCGTCACGCACCACGTCGGGGTTGTTGGTGATGATCCCGTCCACCCCGTACCCGGCCACCCGCCGGGCGGCGGCCGCGTCGTTCACCGTCCAGGTGAACGTCTCCAGCCGCTTGCCGTGCGCCCCCTTGAGAGCGTGCACCGCGGTCACGTAGTCGGCGGTGAGCGACGCCTGCGAGGGGTTGATCTGGTCGGTGAAAGCCGCGTACGCCGGCAGATCGCCGACCGGGGGCGTGCCGAGGAGGCCGGTCTTCACCGCGGGGGCCAGCTGGTGGACCGTGCGCACGCTGTCCGCGCCGAAGCTCTGCACGGTCAGCCGCTGCCGCAGGTGCGCCGGGTCGAGCCAGCCCTCGTCGGCGAGCACCTTGAGGATGTCCCGTTCTATGCCGGGGTACAGCTCCGGGTTCTTGATCTCCAGCAGCAGCTTCTGCCGGTGCTGGTCGATGCGGTGCACGAACTGCTCCAGCGTCGGCACGCGCGCGCCCGCGTACGACGCGTCGAACCAGCTGCCCGCGTCCAGGCGGGCTATCTCGGCGGCGGTGAAGTCCTTCACCTTCCACGGCGCACGGTCCGGGAAGACCTCCTCCACGTCGGTGGTGCGCTGCAGGCTGTCGTCGTGGAGGACGACGAGCTCGCCGTCCTTGGTGCGCTGGACGTCGTTCTCCACCCACTCGGCGCCCAGGGCGGCCGCCTTGTCGACGGCCGCGAGCGTGTTCTCCGGTGCGTAACCGGAGGCGCCCCGGTGCGCGACGACCACGGGTGCGGGCGCGGCGCCCTCGGCGGCCCGGGCCGGGGACAGCGGCAGCAGGAGGACGGCGGCTCCCGCAAGCGCGGTGGTCGAGGCGGCAACAGCGCGTACGTGCATGTGTACTCCTCGCGTCGAACGGTCACGGTCAGAACCACTGTGACAGCAGAGGGTCAACGCGAGACGGGTGCGGGATGGCCACAGATTGAACGCCGGCCCCTTGACGCCGCACACCGGTGCCACACACCTGCGGCAAGGACGTGTTTCTTTGTCGGATAGTCGTTCGACCATTCCGGTGGGGGTCATACTCTCTGCGAAACCCTGGCCGCCGCAGCGGTCCTGGGAGGGGGCGTACAACGGGGCAACGCGGGACGTACAGGGCGGAAGGGCAGCCGCGCATGCAGGGCACGGTCGACGGATTCAGTTACGGGCTGGTAACACCTCTCATGGCCTATCTCATGGCCTGTCTCGGAGGTGCGCTCGGGCTGCGCTGCACCACCCGGGCCGGCCTGGGACCGCGCTCCTGGCGGCCCGGCTGGCTCGCCCTCGGGGCGGCCTCCATAGGCGCCGGCGTCTGGACGATGCACTTCATCGCGATGATGGGCTTCACCGTCGAGGGCACGCCGATCCACTACGACCGCGTGATGACCCTCGCCAGTCTCGCCGTCGCCGTCGTCATGGTGGGCATAGGCGTCTTCATCGTCGGCTACCGGGGGGCCACCGGGACGGCCCTGTTCACCGGGGGCACCGTCACCGGTCTCGGCATGGCCTCCATGCACTACCTCGGCATGGCCGGAATGAGTCTGGACGGACGGATCGAGTACAACACCGTCGCCGTCGCCGCCTCGGTCGTCGTCGCCATGGCCGCCGCCAGTGCCGCCCTGTGGGCCGCCGGACAGGCCAAAGGGTTCCTGTGGAGCGTGGGCGCGAGCCTCGTCATGGGCCTCGCGGTCACCGGCATGCACTACATCGGGATGGCCGCCGTAGAGGTCCATGTGCACGGCACCGCCGAACCCGCCACGGGGGAGTCCGCGGCCGCGCTTCTCGGCCCCATGATGGCCGGCCCGCTCGCCGTCCTCGTCCTCGCCGGCATCGTGGTGGTCTTCGACCCGCTGGTCGTCATGGGCCGGTCCCCGGCGCTCACCGCCGAGCGCCTGCCAGGCATCCCGGCCCACTCCCCGGCGGACCACCCCCCGGTCCGCCCCCGGCTGCGCGCCCGCGGCCCCGTGGAGCACTGCTCCCGCACCCCCCAGCGCCGCTGACCGGACCCGTTGTCAGTGGGGGGTCGTACCGTGGATGACATGCGGCCCGTTTCCCAGATCGAACGCACGGTGGCGCCCTTCGAGGTCGTCAGCCCCTACCAGCCCAGCGGCGACCAGCCCGCGGCCATCGCCGAGCTCGCCCGGCGCATCGAGGCCGGCGAGCGGGACGTCGTGCTGCTCGGCGCCACCGGCACCGGCAAGTCAGCCACCACCGCGTGGATGATCGAGAAGCTCCAGCGCCCCACCCTGGTCATGGCGCCGAACAAGACCCTGGCCGCGCAGCTGGCCAACGAGTTCCGCGAGCTCCTGCCGAACAACGCGGTCGAGTACTTCGTCTCGTACTACGACTACTACCAGCCCGAGGCGTACGTCCCGCAGTCGGACACCTACATCGAGAAGGACTCCTCGATCAACGAGGAGGTCGAGCGGCTGCGCCACTCCGCGACCAACTCGCTGCTCACCCGCCGCGACGTCGTCGTGGTCGCCTCCGTCTCCTGCATCTACGGCCTGGGCACCCCGCAGGAGTACGTGGACCGCATGGTCCCCCTGCGCGTCGGCGACGAGATCGACCGCGACGAGCTGCTGCGCCGCTTCGTCGACATCCAGTACACGCGCAACGACATGGCCTTCACCCGAGGCACCTTCCGCGTGCGCGGAGACACCATCGAGATCTTCCCGGTCTACGAGGAGCTCGCCGTCCGCATCGAGATGTTCGGCGACGAGATCGAGGCGCTGTCCACGCTGCACCCGCTCACCGGCGAGATCATCAGCGACGACCAGCAGCTCTACGTCTTTCCCGCCTCCCACTACGTCGCAGGGCCCGAGCGGCTGGAGCGCGCGGTCAACGACATCGAGAAGGAGCTCGGCGAGCGCCTCTCCGAGCTGGAGAAGCAGGGCAAGCTCCTGGAGGCCCAGCGGCTGCGCATGCGGACCACGTACGACATCGAGATGCTCCGCCAGATCGGCACCTGCTCCGGCGTGGAGAACTACTCGATGCACTTCGACGGCCGCACGCCGGGCTCGCCGCCCAACACGCTCCTGGACTACTTCCCGGACGACTTCCTCCTCGTCATCGACGAGTCGCACGTCACGGTGCCGCAGATCGGCGCCATGTACGAGGGCGACGCCTCCCGCAAGCGCACCCTCGTCGACCACGGCTTCCGGCTGCCGTCCGCCCTGGACAACCGCCCGCTGAAGTGGGAGGAGTTCCAGGAGCGCGTCGGCCAGACGGTATATCTGTCGGCCACCCCGGGACAGTACGAGCTCTCCCGCTCGGACGGCTTCGTCGAGCAGATCATCCGCCCGACCGGACTCGTCGACCCCGAGGTCGTCGTCAAGCCCACCGAGGGCCAGATCGACGACCTGGTGCACGAGATCCGCACACGTGTGGAGAAGGACGAGCGCGTCCTGGTCACCACGCTCACCAAGAAGATGGCCGAGGACCTCACGGACTACTTCCTCGAACTCGGCATCCAGGTGCGCTATCTGCACAGCGACGTCGACACCCTGCGCCGGGTGGAGCTGCTGCGGGAGCTGCGCAGCGGCGAGTACGACGTCCTGGTCGGCATCAACCTGCTGCGTGAGGGCCTCGACCTGCCCGAGGTGTCCCTGGTGGCGATCCTCGACGCGGACAAGGAGGGCTTCCTGCGGTCGGGCACCTCCCTGATCCAGACCATCGGCCGCGCGGCGCGCAACGTCTCCGGCCAGGTCCACATGTACGCGGACAAGATCACGCCGGCGATGGAGAAGGCCATCGAGGAGACCAACCGCCGCCGCGAGAAGCAGATCGCGTACAACCAGGCCAAGGGCATCGACCCGCAGCCGCTGCGCAAGAAGATCAACGACATCGTCGCGCAGATCGCCCGTGAGGACATCGACACCGAGCAGCTGCTCGGCTCGGGCTACCGCCAGGCCAAGAAGGACGGTGGCGGCACCAAGACGCCCGTGCCCGCCCTCGGCGGCAAGGCGGCCAAGGCCGCGAAGAACGCCAAGGGCGCCAAGGGCAAGGCCGCCGAGACCGTGCCCACCGACCGCCCCGCGGCCGAACTCGCCGAGCAGATCGAGGAGATGACCGCGCGTATGCGCGCCGCCGCCGCCGACCTGCAGTTCGAGATCGCGGCACGGCTGCGCGACGAGGTGTCCGAGATGAAGAAGGAACTGAGGCAGATGCAGGAGGCGGGCCTGTCCTGACCTCCGCACACGGAATGTGTTGCAAGACCGACACAAAGTGCGGACCGGGGTACGTCGCTGTCAGTGCACCTGCGTAGGGTTCTGGTCAACCGCGGTCTTCGCGGCAACAGGGGACGTCCGAGAGGGGAATCAGCGCGTGACCGTCAACATGACCAAGGGTCAGGCCATCAGTCTGCAGAAGAACGACGGCGGCAGCCTGACCGCGGTGCGCATGGGTCTCGGATGGCAGGCGGCCCCCCGGCGTGGCCTGTTCGGCACCCGCACGCGGGAGATCGACCTGGACGCCTCGGCGGTCCTCTTCGCCGACAAGCAGCCGGTCGACGTCGTCTTCTTCCGCCACCTGGTGAGCGACGACGGCTCCGTGCGCCACACCGGCGACAACCTCGTCGGCGGTGTCGGCCAGGGCGGCGACGACGAGGCCATCCTCGTCGACCTCTCGCGCGTCCCGGTCCACATCGACCAGATCGTCTTCACCGTGAACTCCTTCACGGGCCAGACGTTCCAGGAGGTGCAGAACGCCTTCTGCCGCCTGGTCGACGAGACCAACGGCCAGGAGCTCGCCCGTTACACGCTGGCCGGCGGCGGCCCCTACACCGCCCAGATCATGGCCAAGGTGCACCGCTCCGGCTCCGGCTGGACGATGACGGCCCTCGGCAACCCGGCCAACGGCCGCACGTTCCAGGACCTGATGCCGGCCATCCTGCCGGTCCTCTAGGCAGCCGCGGACGAACCGGCCCCCGCGCGGGGGCCGGTTCGTCGCACCCGAAGACATCGACGCGACACAGGGGGACCACGCGATGACGGCCGAGCTGGTGCGGGGGCAGAACCACCCGCTGTCCCAGTCCCGTCTGGAGATCCGGATCTCTGCCGGCACGCCGGTCGCGGCCGCCGCCGCACTGAGCGACGACAACGGACGGATCCACGGCACGGAGTGGGTGGCCCACCCCGGCGCCCCCGTGCAGCCCGGCCTGGAGGTGTCGCGCCAGGCGGCCGCCGACCACCGTCTCGCGGTGGACCTGGACGCCATGACCGACGCCGTCCACCGCGTCAGTGTGCTGCTCGCCCTGCCCGCCCCGAACGGCGGCGCGGGACCCGTCCGCTTCGGCTCCGTGGCCGCTCCCTTCGTCGCCGTCACCGGCCTCGACGGCACCGAGGTCGCCAGCTACACCATCACCGGCCTGGACCTGGAGACCGCCGTCGTCGCGTTGGAGCTGTACCGGCGGCAGGGCGCCTGGAAGGTGCGCGCCGTCGGCCAGGGCTACGCGGGCGGAATGGCCGAACTCTTCGCCGACCAGGGGCTGATAGAGGCCGCGCAGCTCGCGTCCGGCATCGACGAGGCCGTCGCCCGTGGCCTCGCCCGCTCCGTCCAGGCACCCCCGCCCCGCACGTCCGAGGGCGACCGCTCCCGCCAGGCCGCGGCCCCCGCAGTCGGCCCCGATCAGGGCGCCGCTCCCCAGGGCGCCCCCGGCCCCGTGCCGCCGGCTACGGCGGGCAGCCGGCCGGCGGCCAGGGACAGGGAGGGCCGCAGCCCGCCTACGGCGGCGCCCCGGACCCTCACACGGCCTCCGGCGGGCCCGTCAACTACCGCCACCCCGGACGGCAGACCTCCGCCCCGCCGCCGCCCCCGCCGACGGCGCCCCCGGCCCAGCCCGGACAGCCGGCGCAGCCCGTGGCGGGCGACGCGACCGGCTGGTCCATGGAGGAGCGGCTGTACAACCAGGTCTGGGGCATGTTCGAGGACCTGGCGCGCACCGCCGCCGCGTACCGCAGTGCCGTGGACTTCGCCGAGTCGCGGATGGACAAGGAGCTGGAACAGGCCCTGTCCGACCCGCGCAGCCGCCTCGGCGGACAGGGCGACGCCGCCCGTGAGGCGGCCCGCGCGCGGTACTCGCAACTCGTCGATCAGGCACGGGCGTCCCTCGACCGGGACGTCGCACAGCTCGTCGCCGAGTCCGAGGTCGTCGAGCCCGCCCTGCCCCCGGCGTTCGCCCGCTGGGACAACCCCTGCTGGCACGCCTACCGGGTGCCGATGGAGATACCCATGGCGCTGCGCCTGGGCGACCTCCGGCTGCCCGAGGCCGAGGCGGTCCGCATCCCCATGCTGCTCAGGCTGCCGCTGGAGCGCGGGCTGTGGATCGACAGCGGACGCACCGACTCCCTGGACGGGTCGTTCACCGACTCCCACGACATGCGGCGCCTGGCCATGGACACCGCGGTGGCGCACGCCGCGCGGCTGCTCGCCGTCTACCCGGCCGGCGAGTTCACCGTGCATGTCGTCGACCCGGCCGGGTCCGGCGCGCAGGCCCTGGCACCGCTCGCCCAGACCGGCGTCCTCGTGGGACCGCCCGCGCAGGGCGCGGCGGGGGTGACGGAGGTGCTGGCCCGGCTCACCCAGCGGGTCGACCTGGTGCAGATGGCGCTGCGCGGCGGGGCGCCGGACGCGCTGCCGCCCGGCTTCGACACCTCGCAGCAGCTGCTGATCGTCAACGACTTCCCGCACGGCTTCGACGACCGGGCCGTGAACCAGCTGCGCTACCTCGTCGACGAGGGACCGTCGGTCGGCGTCCACCTGATGATGGTCGCGGACCGCGAGGAGTCCTCGGGGTACGGCCCTCTGCTCGACCCGCTGTGGCGTGCGCTGCTGCGTCTGACCCCGGTGCCCGACGACCACCTCGCCGACCCGTGGGTGGGGCACGCCTGGACGTACGAGCCGCCGGTGGTGCCGGACGGCAGCGACGTGCTCCGCCAGGTCCTCACCAAGGTCGCCGAAGCCCGCCGGGCGTGGAACAGGTGACTGCCCGAGCACTTTGATCAAGGACTCGTAAAGCCCTCTCACCTGGTGCTTTGTAAGTTTCTTTACTGATCTCTTTACCAATCCTTGGTGATTGGGTAGTCTTGGCCGCACGGAGGGGAGTACTCCCTGTCTGTGCGGCGACCCCGTCAATACGGATCTGGCCAGATCCCGGGGCGTCGGCCCGAGGGCCGTCGGAGCGCATCACGCGCCCCAGGTCCGGGTGGAAGAGACCTCCGGCAGCGACGACGCTGACATTTGCCGTGTGACGTATCTGCCGGAGGCGCAGTGGATGTTTCCCTGACCCTGTGGGTCCTGACGATCGTGGGCCTGTGTGCCCTGATCGCCGCCGATTTCTTCATCGGCCGCAAACCGCACGACGTGTCCGTCAAGGAGGCGGGCATCTGGACGGTCGTCTGGATCGTCCTCGCCGCGCTCTTCGGACTCGGCCTGCTGATCTTCGGAGGCGGCCGGCCGTCGGGCGAGTTCTTCGCCGGCTACATCACCGAGAAGTCGCTGAGCGTCGACAACCTCTTCGTCTTCGTCCTGATCATGGCGAAGTTCGCGGTGCCCTCGAAGTACCAGCAGCGGGTGCTCCTCGTCGGAGTGCTCATCGCCCTGGTGCTGCGGGCGATATTCATCGCCGCGGGCGCGGCCGTCATCGCCAGCTTCTCCTGGGTGTTCTACCTCTTCGGCGCGTTCCTGATCTGGACCGCCTGGAAGCTCATCCAGGAGGCCCGGGCCGACCGGGAGGACGAGGAGTTCGAAGAGAACAAGCTGCTCAAGGCGGCCGAGCGCCGCTTCGGCGTGGCCGACCGCTACCACGGCACCAAGCTGTGGATCCGGCAGAACGGCAAGCGGGTCATGACCCCGATGCTCGTCGTGATGCTCGCGATCGGCACCACCGACGTCCTGTTCGCGCTGGACTCGATCCCCGCGATCTTCGGCCTGACCCAGGACCCGTACATCGTGTTCACGGCGAACGCGTTCGCCCTGATGGGTCTGCGGCAGCTGTACTTCCTCATCGGCGGACTGCTGAGGAAGCTGGTCCACCTGTCCTACGGCCTGTCGATCATCCTGGGCTTCATCGGCGTGAAGCTGGTGCTGCACGCCCTGCACGAGTCCGGGGTGCACGTCCCCGAGATCGGCATCCCGGTCTCCCTGGGCGTGATCTGCTCGGTGCTGGTCGTCACCACGATCACCAGCCTCCGCGCGTCCCGTAAGCAGGCGCAGGCCGAGGCGGTCGCCGGGCCGGCCGAGACCCCCGCGAAGAGCGACATCGACGTCTGACCCGCGTCGACATCAGCAACACGGGCACCAGGAGCGGGGGCGGTACATCGCCGGCCCCGCTCCCGGAGCCGCACGTCCAGCGCGCCGCCCCCGGACGGCGCCCACCGCAACCGACCAGTACGAGGAGGGCATGCGTGACCATGACGACCCCGAGACGATCAAGATCGCGGAGCGGAAGGGGTCGCCGCACGGCGGTGACAGCAGTTCCGACGCCCTCGACGGTCACCCGGTGGTCGACAGTCCTTGAGGTGCGGCACCCCCTCATGCCGGGGACGATCGCCGCATGACGGACCGGATCAAGTCCATGGCGTCCCGATGGACGGTCGCCGTTCCCGTGCTCGCGGTCGTGCTGCTCGCCCTGACCTGGGGGAGGGACCTGCCCGGAGGCATCGTCGTCCTGGTGACCCTGGTCCTGGCCGGAGCGGTGCTGGCGGCCGTGCATCATGCCGAGGTGGTCGCCCACCGGGTCGGTGAGCCGTTCGGCTCCCTGGTGCTGGCGGTCGCCGTCACGGTCATCGAGGTCGCGCTGATCGTGACCCTGATGCTCGACGGCGGGGACAAGAGCGCGACGCTCGCCCGCGACACCGTGTTCGCCGCCGTGATGATCACCTGCAACGGCATCGTCGGCATCAGCCTGCTCGTCGGCTCGCTGCGCCACAAGACGGCGGTCTTCAACTCGGAGGGCACCGGGGCCGCCCTCGCCACCGTGACCACACTGGCGACCCTCAGCCTCGTGCTGCCGACGTTCACCACCAGCAAGCCGGGTCCGGAGTTCTCCACCGTCCAGCTCACCTTCGCGGCGGTCGCCTCGCTGAGCCTCTACGGCTTGTTCGTCGCGACCCAGACCGTGCGGCACCGCGACTACTTCCTGCCCGTCGCCAAGCAGGGCGAGCCGTCGAAACCGGAGGCGGAGCACGCCGAGGCGCCGTCCACGCGCACCGCGCTGATCAGCGCCGGACTGCTGCTCCTCGCCCTGATCGGGGTCGTCGGCCTCGCCAAAGGCGTCTCGCCGACGATCGAGTCGGGGGTGGAGGCGGCCGGTCTGGGCCACGGCGTGGTCGGTGTGATCATCGCCCTGCTGGTGCTGCTGCCGGAGACCATCGCCGCCGTACGCGCCGCGCGCCGCAACCATGTGCAGACCAGCATGAACCTCGCCCTCGGCTCGGCGATGGCCAGCATCGGCCTGACCATCCCCGCCGTCGCGCTGGCGTCGCTCTGGCTGCCCGGCGCGCTCGTCCTCGGCCTCGGCAACACCCACATGGTGCTGCTCGCCCTGACCGTGGTGGTCAGCGCCCTGACGGTGGTCCCGGGCCGGGCCACGCCGCTCCAGGGCGGCGTGCACCTGGTGCTGCTCGCCGCCTATCTGGAACTGGCGATCAACCCCTGACCCAGGGACCCCCGGGGGCCGCCCGCACGTCCGGGCGGCCCCCGGGCGCCTCCCGACCTGAGCGGGCGCGGCGGAGGTGCCGTACGGACCGCCGCCACAGCGTGATAGACCGGGTGCGACCAGCGGTTCCGGCGAGGGACCGCATCCCCGACGGACCGGAGGAAACGTGCCCCGCAACCTGGCCGACGCCCCGATCATGATCCTCAACGGCCCCAACCTGAACCTGCTCGGGCAGCGGCAGCCGGAGATCTACGGGCGCGACACGCTCGCCGACGTCGAGGCGATGTGCGCCCGCGCGGCCGCGGCGCACAACGGCACGGTGGACCTCCGCCAGTCCAACCACGAGGGCGAACTGGTCGACTGGATCCACGAGGCGCGGCTGAACCACTGCGGCATCGTCATCAACCCGGGCGCCTACTCGCACACCTCCGTCGCCATCCTGGACGCCCTCAACGCCTGCGACGGCATGCCCGTGATGGAGGTCCACATCTCCAACATCCACCGGCGGGAGAGCTTCCGGCACCACTCCTACGTCTCCCTGCGCGCCGACGGCGTCATCGCCGGGTGCGGCGTCCAGGGGTACGTGTTCGCGGTGGAGCGGATCGCGGCGCTGGCGGGACCGGGCGCGGCCGAGGCCTGACGTCCGTGGAGCGCCCGCTCACCAGCCGCGGGCGCGCCACTCCGGAAGGTGGGGGCGTTCGGCGCCGAGCGTGGTGTCGTTGCCGTGGCCCGGGTAGACCCAGGTCTCGTCCGGGAGAACGTCGAAGATCTTGGTCTCGACGTCGTGCAGCAGGCTGGCGAACGCCTTCGGGTCCTTGTGGGTGTTGCCCACACCGCCCGGGAAGAGACAGTCCCCGGTGAACACATGGGGATGCCCGTGAGGGTCGTCGTAGACGAGGGCGATCGAGCCGGGGGTGTGACCGACGAGGTGGCGGGCGGTGAGCTCGACCTGGCCGACGCGGATCACGTCGCCGTCGTCCACGAGCACGTCGGTCGGCACCGGGATGCCCTCGGCGTCGTACCGGCCCGCGTAGGTGCGGGCGCCGGTGGCGGCCACGACCTCCGCGAGCGCCTGCCAGTGGTCGGCGTGCCGGTGGGTGGTGACGACGGACGCGATGCCGTCGTCACCGATCGTGCCCAGCAGCGTCTCGGCGTCGTTGGCCGCGTCGATCAGCAGCTGCTCGTCGGTGGCCCGGCAGCGCAGCAGATACGCGTTGTTCTCCATGGGGCCGACCGCGACCTTGGTGATCATCAGGTCCTTGAGTTCGTGCACGTCGGCCGGTCCGCCGACCGTCACCCGCCCGCTGTACGTCATGGGCGTCAGCCTAGCGCCGGAACCGGCGCCGGACAGCGCTCACAGAGGCGGGAGCTTCGGGAGGTCCCCGCCCTTCACCGACAAAGCGCCGCCGTCCCGGCGTCCGGCGAGCCAGCCGAGCAGATCGGCGGGCGTCCCCTCGACCGTGACCGGGCCGCCGTCCGCCCCGCCGCCGGTCGTCCAGGTGCGGCCGTCGGTGTCCGACAGGGTGGTGGCGGGCACGTCCGGGTGGCCGCCGAACCGGGCCGCGAGGAACGCGATCTCGCGTTCGGTGAAGTCGGCCGGCAGGTCCTCCAGCTCGTAGCCGGTCCCCAGGTCGACGTGGTGCAGCTCCACCTCGATCCAGCGCCGGAACGGCACCCGCTCGGCGCGGTCGGTGACGCCGTTGCGCAGGGCGACGGTGCGGGACCAGTCCGCCGTGGCCGCGCCCGCCGCACGGAAGCGCTCCGCGCTCTCCCGTACATCCGCCAGCTGCTCGTCCAGGGGGCGCGCGGCGCCCGCCTCGATGTCGGCGTCCCGCGCCTCGGCGGAGGCGTACATGGGACGGCCCTCGAGGACGTTCACCAGGGCGTCCGCGTTGCGGGCCAGGTGGGTCAGCACATGACCGAGGGTCCAGCCGGGCAGGCGTGACGACTGGGTCACAGCCGCGTTGTCCAGGGTGCCGACCGCGTGGAGCAGCCGCTCGGTAGCGGCCTGTACAGACGCCAGGTCATCAGCGTGATCAATCATGCCGCCGACCCTAACCGCGTCACACCTTCGGGTGAAGGAGGTGAACCGGACAGCAAAATCGAATGCACGTGCTATAAGGTCGGGTGCGGCGTCGGGCATGCTGGAGAGCCGGGGTTTGTTGACTATCCGTGAATCCGAACCGGCGTTGTCAGTGGCTCCCCCTAGTCTGAGAAAGACGGGGGCCCCGCCCCTGTCACTACCCTCAAGAAAGGTGCGGACCGGCGTGGCCGACCGTCTCATCGTCCGTGGAGCGCGCGAGCACAACCTCAAGAACGTCTCGCTCGACCTCCCGCGCGACTCGCTCATCGTGTTCACGGGCCTGTCGGGGTCGGGCAAGTCCTCGCTGGCCTTCGACACCATCTTCGCCGAGGGGCAGCGGCGCTACGTCGAGTCGCTCTCCTCCTACGCCCGGCAGTTCCTCGGCCAGATGGACAAGCCGGACGTCGACTTCATCGAGGGACTGTCCCCGGCGGTCTCCATCGACCAGAAGTCCACCTCGCGCAACCCGCGCTCCACGGTCGGCACCATCACCGAGGTCTACGACTACCTGCGCCTGCTCTTCGCGCGCATCGGCAAGCCCCACTGTCCCGAGTGCGGCCGGCCGATCTCCCGCCAGTCGCCGCAGGCCATCGTCGACAAGGTCCTGGAACTGCCCGAGGGCAGCCGCTTCCAGGTGCTCTCCCCCCTGGTGCGCGAGCGCAAGGGCGAGTTCGTCGACCTCTTCTCCGACCTCCAGACCAAGGGCTACTCCCGCGCGCGGGTGGACGGCGAGACCGTCCAGCTGTCGAACCCGCCGACGCTGAAGAAGCAGGAGAAGCACACCATCGAGGTGGTCGTCGACCGGCTCACGGTGAAGGACTCCGCCAAGCGCCGTCTCACCGACTCCGTGGAGACCGCCCTCGGGCTGTCCGGCGGCATGGTCGTGCTCGACTTCGTCGACCTCCCCGAGGACGACCCCGAGCGCGAGCGCATGTACTCCGAGCATCTCTACTGCCCGTACGACGACCTGTCGTTCGAGGAGCTGGAGCCCCGCTCGTTCTCCTTCAACTCGCCCTTCGGCGCCTGCCCCGAGTGCACCGGCATCGGCACGCGCATGGAGGTCGACCCCGAGCTGATCGTCCCCGACCCGGACAAGAGCCTCGACGAGGGCGCCATCCACCCGTGGTCCCACGGCCACACCAAGGACTACTTCGACCGCTTGATCGGCGCCCTCGCGGACGCGCTGGGCTTCCGTACGGACATCCCGTGGGCGGGGCTGCCGCAGCGCGCCAAGAAGGCCCTGCTGTACGGCCACAAGACCCAGGTCGAGGTCCGCTACCGCAACCGCTACGGCCGCGAGCGGCGCTACACCACGGCCTTCGAGGGCGCGGTGCCGTTCGTCAAGCGGCGGCACAGCGAGGCCGAGAGCGACGCCAGCCGTGAGCGCTTCGAGGGCTACATGCGCGAGGTGCCCTGCCCCTCCTGCGAGGGCACGCGCCTCAAGCCGGTCGTCCTCGCCGTCACGGTCATGGGCAAGTCCATCGCCGAGGTCTCCGCGATGTCCATCAGCGACTGCGCGGACTTCCTGGGCGAGCTGAAGCTGACCGCCCGCGACAAGAAGATCGCCGAGCGCGTCCTCAAGGAGGTCAACGAGCGGCTGCGCTTCCTGGTCGACGTCGGCCTGGACTACCTCTCGCTGAACCGCGCGGCCGGCACCCTCTCCGGCGGCGAGGCCCAGCGCATCCGCCTGGCCACCCAGATCGGCAGCGGCCTCGTCGGCGTGCTCTACGTGCTCGACGAGCCGTCCATCGGCCTGCACCAGCGCGACAACCACCGGCTGATCGAGACCCTCGTCCGGCTGCGCGACATGGGCAACACGCTCATCGTCGTGGAGCACGACGAGGACACCATCAAGGTCGCCGACTGGATCGTCGACATCGGCCCCGGCGCCGGCGAGCACGGCGGCAAGGTCGTGCACAGCGGCTCCCTCAAGGAACTGCTCGCCAACACCGAGTCGCAGACCGGCCAGTACCTGTCGGGCAAGAAGGCGATCCCGCTCCCCGACATCCGGCGCCCCCACGACCCGTCGCGCCGCATCACGGTGCGCGGCGCCCGGGAGAACAACCTGCGGGACATCGACGTGTCCTTCCCGCTGGGTGTGTTCACCGCGGTCACCGGTGTGTCAGGCTCCGGCAAGTCCACGCTGGTCAACGACATCCTGTACACGCACCTCGCCCGCGAGCTCAACGGCGCGCGCGGCGTCCCGGGCCGGCACACGCGCGTCGACGGCGACGACCTCGTCGACAAGGTCGTGCACGTCGACCAGTCGCCCATCGGCCGCACCCCGCGGTCCAACCCGGCGACGTACACGGGCGTGTTCGACCACATCCGCAAGCTGTTCGCGGAGACGACGGAGGCGAAGGTCCGCGGCTACATGCCGGGCCGCTTCTCCTTCAACGTCAAGGGCGGCCGCTGCGAGAACTGCTCGGGCGACGGCACGATCAAGATCGAGATGAACTTCCTGCCGGACGTCTACGTCCCCTGCGAGGTCTGCCACGGCGCCCGCTACAACCGGGAGACGCTGGAGGTCCACTACAAGGGCAAGTCCATCGCCGACGTGCTGAACATGCCGATCGAAGAGGCCATGCACTTCTTCGAGGCGGTCCCGGCGATCTCCCGCCACCTGCGGACGCTCAACGACGTCGGCCTCGGCTACGTCCGGCTCGGCCAGTCCGCGACCACCCTGTCCGGCGGCGAGGCGCAGCGCGTCAAGCTCGCCAGCGAACTGCAGAAGCGCTCCACCGGCCGCACGGTCTACGTCCTCGACGAGCCGACGACCGGCCTGCACTTCGAGGACATCAGCAAGCTGCTGACCGTCCTGTCCGGTCTGGTCGACAAGGGCAACACCGTGATCGTCATCGAGCACAACCTCGATGTCATCAAGACGGCCGACTGGGTCGTCGACATGGGCCCCGAGGGCGGCGCCGGCGGTGGCCTCGTCGTCGCGGAAGGCACGCCCGAGCAGGTCGCCGGCGTACCGGCCAGCCACACCGGCAAGTTCCTGCGGGAGATCCTGGGCGCGGAGCGGGTCAGCGACGCCCAGCAGGTCCGCGCCCCGCGCAAGACGGCGAAGAAGACGGTCGCCGCCCGGTCGACGGCGAAGAAGACCACGACCAAGACGGTCGGCAGCACCGCCAAGAAGACGGCCGGGAAGACCGCCGCGAAGAAGACGACACGCGGCACCAAGGCCTGACCGGCCCGCCCGCACCTGTGCCGTGCCACCGAGGCTTGTCCTCCATGGCACGGCACACGTGCGTCAGACGGTCTTCCACTCCTCCAGCTCATGGGCGTACGGAGGCTCCGCACCGGCGCGGGAACAAGTGACCGCCGCCGCGCGCGCCGCGAACCTCAGCAGGCTCTCCCAGCCCTCGGCGCCGAGCGCGGCCACGCCCTCGCCGCTCAGCGCGTCCCGCTCGGACAGCCCGTGCAGCAGCGCCGCGTTCACCGTGTCGCCCGCGCCGATGGTGTCCACCACGTCGACCCGCTCGCCCGGCACCGCGTACTCGGCGCCGTCACGGGTGTACGCCGTCAGCCCGTCCCCGCCCCGGGTCACCACCACCGCCGCGGGACCCGCCGCCAGCCACTCCCGCGGGGACCCGCCGAGCCACTCGGCGTCCTCCGCGGACAGCTTCAGCAGCGACACCGACGGCAGCCAGCTCCTGAACCGGGCCCGGTAGGCGTCGGCGTCCGCGATCAGCCCCGCCCGGATGTTCGGGTCGAGCGCCGTGAACACACCCCGCGCCGACGCCTCACGCATCAGCGCCTCGTACGCGCTCGCACCAGGCTCCAGCACGAGGGAGCAGGTCCCGAACGACACCGCCCGGGTGCCGGCGGGCAACGCCTCCGGCATGCCGAACAGCCGGTCCGCCGTGCCCTCCACGTAGAACGAGTAGGCCGCCGAACCGTCCGCGCCGACCGTGGCGACGGCGAGCGTCGTCGGCTCGTCACCGCGCTGCACCGACGCCACGTCCACGCCCGTGTCCCGCAGCCGGTCCAGCAGCGCCTCCCCGAAGGCGTCCCGCGACACCCGCGAGCAGAACGCGGTGGGGGAGCCGAGGCGGCCCAGCGCCACTGCCGTGTTGAAGGGACCGCCGCCCAGCGCGGGCGTCAGCGCGGCGAGCGCACCCGCCCCCTGCGGTACCAGGTCGATCAGTGCCTCACCGGCAACGACGATCACGAGGGGTTCCTTTCTTCCGGGCAGCCGCAGGAGGTGCGGTGCACGAAGGTGCACGGGAGGCGTTCGGTACGGGTCGGCCGGCCGGGGTCGGCGATACGGTCCAGCAGCATCTGCACGGCCCGCGCGCCGATGTCCCGGCTCGGCTGGGACACGGCGGTGAGACGGGGCGAGAACAGGTCCGCCCAGGCGAAGTCGTCGAAGCAGCACAGGGCGATGTCCCCCGGCACGGACAGACCGTGGGCCCGCAGAGCGCGCAGGGCGCCGATGGTCATGGCGTTGTTGGCGGTGACCAGCGCGGTGGGGCGCGACCCGAGCCGCAGCAGTTCGGCCGTGGCGCGCTCGGCCCCCGCGGCCTTCGAGTCGCCGTGCACCAGGATCCGCTCGTCGTACGGCAGTCCCGCCGCCGCCAGCCCGTGCCGGTAACCCGTGATCCGCTCCGTGGTCGTGCTGAGCCCGGGCAGACCGGCCACCAGGCCGATGCGGCGGTGGCCCAGACCGGCGAGATGGGTGACCAGGCCGGCGGTCGGCTCGGTGCTCTCGGCGCAGACCTGGTCGAAGAGGGGCCGGTCGTCGTCTGCGGGCGAGCCCACCAGGCGGTCCAGGAACACGGCCGGTACCTCGTGCCGCTTCAGGTAGGCCAGCAGCTCGCCGGGCTCGGGGGAGGGCGCCACGATCATGCCCTCCACCCGGCGCTCGTGGAGCAGCTGGACGACCTTCCGCTCGTGCGCCGGGTCGTCGTGCGGATCGGCGATGAGCAGGCTGTAGCCGCACTCCAGGGCGGCCGCCTCCACGCCCTGGAGGATCTCTGTGAAGTACGGGTTGCTGATCGCCGACACCGCGAGCCCGATCGACCGGGTGCGGGCCGTGACCAGCGAGCGGGCCAGGGTGTTGGGGGTGTAGCCGAGCTCCTCCACGGCATCCAGGACGGCCTGGCGGGTGTGGGGGAGGACGGGGCGGGTGCCGTTCAGCACGTGCGAGACGGTCGCGATGGAGACTCCGGCGCTGCGCGCCACATCCGCCATGGTGGCCATCGTTGTCCGTTCTCCTTCGTGCGGGGGCCTGAGCGGTGCTCGGGTGGGGACCGTATCGCATGGGAGTGGGGGTCGTAAACGCTTGCGTAAGCGTTTACGACAGCGTTTACGTCAGTGCTTACGTCAGCGATTGCGTAAGCGGTTACGCGAACGTTTACGCCAGGACCTGGGCGAACGCTTACACGAGCGCTTACGCGAACGCTTACGCAAGCGTTTGCGCCCACCCCCCACAGCCCCGGCCCCACCCCACTCACCCGCACCCCGGCCCCACCCCACCCACCCGCACCCCGTCCCCACCACCCCCGATATCGTCCCGGTGAACACCCGTCCACCGCGCACCACCCGTGGGAGCCCGCATGTCCGCCCGACCCGCCGCGACCCGCCGTACCGTCCTGCGAGGCGCGGCCCTCACGCCCGTCGCGGGATTGGGCCTCACGGCCTGCCGCGCGGGCGGTGACGACAGGGCCGCGCCGCTGTCCGAGCCCGTCGAGCTGGGCCCGGAGAACGAGGTGCCCGCGGGCGGCGCGAAGCTGTACCGGGATCACAACGTGGTCGTCAGCCGGGGCGAGGATGGCTCCTTCACCGCGTACAGCACGGTGTGCACGCACGCGGGGTGCCCCATCAACAAGCTGGACGGGACCAGGCTGGTGTGTCCGTGTCACGGCAGCGAGTTCGACGCCGGCACCGGCAAGGTGCTGCGGGAGCCGGCCGTGGCGCCCCTGAAGCCGCTGGCCGTCGAGGTGAAGAACGGCACCCTGGTCGCCAGGCCTCAGGACTGACCACACACGTGGGGGCCCCGGATCACCCCCAGTCCCAGGCGATCCCCACGTACCCCGCCCGCAGGCGCGGTTCCACCAGGTGCACCGAGCGGTGCAGCGCGCTGAGGCGCAGCTCCTGGCGTCCCCCGCGCGGGGCGGCGGCCGAGTGCTGGGTGAAGCGGTGGCAGCGCACCGGGAGCGCGGAGGAGTCGAAGCAGACCTGGAGTGCGTACTGGCCGCCGGGGGAGTCGGCGCCCCGTACGTACTCGCGGCAGACGCCGGCCGTGCCGTCCTCCACGGTGTACCGGAAGAGGAAGGTGTCGCCGGCGCGCAGCCGGATGTCGAAAAGCAGCTCGGCGGCGAGGACGCCGGTGTCGTGGTGCCGGCGTACGCGGCCGATGCGGCAGTTCTCCAGGGCGCGGACGCGCATGCGCTCGGGGTCGGCGCCCGGGTCGCCGTGGTGGACGGCGACATAGCGGTCGATGCCGTCGCGGTGGGCGCGCACGATGTGGTGCGACTCGCGTTCCGCCAGCTCGCGGCGGTTGCCGATGCGGACGCGCTCGTGGTGGCCGAGGGTGTGCAGCCCGCCGTCGCGCGGGGCGCCGAACTCGGCGAGGAGCTTGTCCAGGACGCCCGAGGCCTCGACGAGGGAGCGGTAGGCGCGGCCGGCGGAGCGGCGGTCGCCGGCCCGGTCGTCCGTCTCGGCGAGCAGACGGATCAGCGACTCCTCCGGCAGCTGCAGTATCTCCTCCAGCGCCCGCACGGCGCGCAGCGACTCCGGGCGCTGCGGGCGGCGGGCGCCCTGCTGCCAGTAGCTCAGGCTGGTGACGCCCACCTTCACGCCGTGGCGCGACAGGTGGTGCTGCACCCGCTGCAACGGCAGTCCCCGCGCGGCGATCGCGGCGCGCAGGGCGACGTGGAACGGGCCGCCGCGCAGGGCCGAGTCCAGTTCTGCGGTCACGACGTCCGCGTGCTGTGTGGCGTGCGGCATGCAGGGGCCTTTCTGTGAATGTCACAACGGCTGGTCAGACCGTTCGCACGGAGCATCCCCGGGGGCCCGCCCCCGTCGGCACGGCGCGGTCTTCACATGCGTACGCCGTCGTTCAGCGCCCCGAGTTCCCCCGCATTGAAGCGTGTTGACCAAGTCCCGACAACCGTCTGGCGGCAAGAGCGGCACGGCGAGGGGGCCGTACCGGCCGTGCGGCCGGTACGGCCCCCTGAGGTGTGTACGCGGGTGTGTACGTCTTCGTCCGGGATCAGGCCCTCTCGGTACGGCCCCCGCCGCGAAGCCGCGCATCCGTGGCGGCGAGGCGCTTGGCGCGCACGATGTCGGGGTCGCGCGGGTCGAGGGACTCGGGGAAGGCGGCAGTCTCGTCCGTGTACCGCCGGTACCGGGCCGGCCGTCGTGTTTTCTCGATCCGCATCTGGCGCATACGACCTCCCGACTCGCGGCCACCTGGGTGACCGCCGTCACGACCGCCTCGGACCACCGGCAGGAGCGCCGGTGCGGACCGCCGGGCGGACCGCCGCTGCGGCCCGTCCGCCGGCCCCGGTGATCGCCCGAGGCACGGACCCCCCACATTCCCGCTAACCGGCCGCCGTAACCCATCCGGCTCGCATCGGCCCGGCGGAACCGCATCGTGGACTCCACGCGACCGCATGCCGGACCCCCTGAGCGGCCTCTCCCGCACTCTCCGCGGCCATCCCCTCCCACAGGTCTCCGGAGCCACCGCCGACCCCGCCCCCGCCGTCCACACCCCCGCCGTCATGTCGGTGTCCGCCAGTAGGGTGTGTTACATGGCCGACCCCTCCAGCTACCGCCCCAGACCGGGTGAGATCCCCGACTCGCCGGGGGTCTACCGGTTCCGTGACGAGCACGGCCGGGTGATCTACGTCGGGAAGGCGAAGAGCCTGCGCCAGCGCCTGGCGAATTACTTCCAGGACCTGGCCGGACTGCACCCGCGCACCCGGTCGATGGTGACCACCGCCGCGTCCGTGGAGTGGACCGTGGTCTCGACCGAGGTCGAGGCGCTGCAGCTGGAGTACTCCTGGATCAAGGAGTTCGACCCCCGGTTCAACGTCAAGTACCGCGACGACAAGAGCTACCCGTACCTCGCGGTGACGATGAACGAGGAGTACCCGCGCGTGCAGGTGATGCGCGGTCACAAGAAGAAGGGCGTGCGCTACTTCGGCCCGTACGCGCACGCGTGGGCGATCCGCGACACCGTGGACCTGATGCTGCGCGTCTTCCCGGTGCGCACGTGCTCGGCGGGCGTGTTCAAGAACGCCGCCCGGACCGGCCGCCCCTGTCTGCTCGGGTACATCGGCAAGTGCTCGGCGCCCTGCGTGGGGCGGATCTCCGCCGAGGACCACCGGGAGCTGGCCGAGGAGTTCTGCGACTTCATGGCCGGCCGCACCGGCACCTATCTGCGCCGTCTGGAGAAGCAGATGGCGGAGGCGGCCGAGGCGATGGAGTACGAGCGGGCCGCCCGCCTGCGCGACGACATCGGCGCGCTGAAGAAGGCCATGGAGAAGAACGCGGTGGTGCTGGCGGACGCCACCGACGCCGACCTGATCGCGGTCGCCGAGGACGAGCTGGAGGCGGCCGTCCAGATCTTCCACGTGCGCGGCGGGCGCGTGCGCGGCCAGCGCGGCTGGGTCACGGACAAGGTCGAGGAGATCACCACCGGCGCCCTGGTCGAGCACGCCCTGCAGCAGCTCTACGGCGAGGAGACCGGCGACGCCGTCCCGCGTGAGGTGCTGGTCCCCGCCCTGCCGGACCCGGTGGAGCCGGTGCAGGAGTGGCTGACCGGCCGGCGCGGTTCGAACGTCTCGCTGCGCATCCCGCAGCGCGGGGACAAGAAGGCGCTGATGGAGACGGTGCAGCGGAACGCGCAGCAGGCGCTCGTGCTGCACAAGACCAAGCGCGCCTCCGACCTCACCACGCGCTCGCGCGCGCTGGAGGAGATCAGCGACGCCCTGGGCCTGGACAGCGCCCCGCTGCGGATCGAGTGCTACGACATCTCGCACCTCCAGGGTGACGACGTGGTGGCGTCCATGGTCGTCTTCGAGGACGGGCTGGCCCGCAAGAGCGAGTACCGCCGCTTCCAGATCAAGGGCTTCGCCGGTCAGGACGACGTGCGGTCCATGCACGAGGTGATCACCCGCCGCTTCCGCCGCTACCTCGCGGAGAAGGAGCGCACGGGGGAGTGGACCGACGGCGACGAGCCCGGTGCGACCGCCGACCCCGAAACGGCCGCCGCGGGTCTCGCCGAGCCGCCGGCGAGCACCCTCACCGAGGAGGACGGGCGTCCCAAGCGGTTCGCGTACCCGCCGCAGCTCGTCGTGGTGGACGGCGGCGCGCCGCAGGTCGCGGCGGCCCAGCGGGCGCTGGACGAGCTGGGCATCGACGACATCGCGGTGTGCGGCCTCGCCAAGCGGCTGGAGGAGGTCTGGCTGCCCGGCGAGGACGACCCGGTGGTGCTGCCCCGTACGAGTGAGGGCCTGTACCTGCTGCAGCGCATCCGGGACGAGGCCCACCGCTTCGCGATCACCTATCAGCGTGCCAAGCGCGCCAAGCGCTTCCGCTCCAGCCCCCTGGACGACGTCCCCGGCCTCGGCGAGACCCGGAAGCGGGCGCTGATCAAGCACTTCGGTTCGTTGAAGAGGCTGCGGTCGGCGACAATCGAGCAGATCTGTGACGTTCCCGGCATAGGCCGCAAGACGGCCGAGACGATCGTCGCGGCTCTCGCCCAGGCCGCACCCGGCGGTCCCGCCGTGAACACGGCGACGGGCGAGATCATGGATGACACGGAAGAACCCGGGCAGCAGACGGGTTCTCCGGGGGAGCCCGTGTCCACGGGCGCCCCGGACGAACGACGGGGGCAGGAGCGATGACCGAGCACGAGACAGGGCCCGGCGACCGGGCGGCACAGCAGGCGGGCGGGGCCACGGCCCGCGCCGGCGTCCGGCAGGACAACGGAGCACAGGTGAAGACGGGCAAGGACAACGGCGGGGTGCCCGAGGCGGGCATCCCCGAGCTGGTGATCATCTCCGGGATGTCCGGGGCGGGCAGGTCGACGGCCGCGAAGTGCCTGGAGGACCTCGGCTGGTTCGTCGTCGACAACCTGCCGCCCGCGCTGATCCCCACCATGGTGGAGCTCGGCGCGCGCTCCCAGGGGAACGTGGCGCGGATCGCGGTCGTCGTCGACGTCCGCGGCCGGCGCTTCTTCGACAACCTGCGCGAGTCCCTCGCCGACCTCGACGCGCGCGGGGTCACCCGTCGCACGGTCTTCCTGGAGTCCTCCGACGACGCCCTCGTGCGCCGCTTCGAGTCGGTGCGCCGTCCGCACCCGCTCCAGGGCGACGGCCGGATCGTCGACGGCATCGCCGCCGAGCGGGAGCTGCTGCGCGAGCTGCGCGGCGACGCCGACCTGGTGATCGACACCTCCGGGCTCAACGTGCACGAGCTGCGCGCGAAGATGCACGCGCAGTTCGCCGGCGAGGAGGAGCCCGAGCTGCGGGCCACCGTAATGTCCTTCGGCTTCAAGTACGGCCTCCCGGTCGACGCCGACCTGGTCGTGGACATGCGGTTCCTGCCCAACCCGCACTGGATCCCGGAGCTGCGCCCCTTCACCGGCCTCAACGAGGAGGTGGCGTCGTACGTCTTCAACCAGCCCGGCGCCAAGGAGTTCCTCGACCGGTACGCCGAGCTGCTGCGCCTGGTCGCCGCGGGCTACCGCCGTGAAGGCAAGCGCTACGTGACCATCGCGGTCGGCTGTACGGGCGGCAAGCACCGCTCGGTCGCCATGTCGGAGAAGCTCGCCGCCCGGCTCGCCGCGGAGGGCGTGGAGACGGTGGTCGTCCACCGGGACATGGGACGGGAATGACACGACGTACTCCGCGGCTGAGCCGGCTGCGCAGGGCGGTCCCCGAGGGCCGCGCCGGCCGGCCGGCCGAGACGCGCGGCGCGCGCCCGCGCCGCCGGGGCGCCCAGCCCAAGGTCGTCGCCCTCGGCGGCGGCATGGGCCTGTCCGCGTCGCTCGCCGCCCTGCGCCGGATCACCGGCGACCTCACGGCCGTGGTCACCGTCGCCGACGACGGCGGCTCCAGCGGCCGGCTGCGTGACGAACTGGGTGTGCTGCCCCCGGGTGACCTGCGCAAAGCGCTGGCGGCGCTGTGCGGGGACGACGAGTGGGGCCAGACCTGGGCGCGCGTCATCCAGCACCGCTTCCAGTCCAAGGGCGACCTGCACGAGCACGCGGTCGGCAACCTGCTGATCGTCGCCCTGTGGGAGCAGCTCGGCGACCACGTCAAGGCGCTGGACCTGGTAGGGCGGCTGCTCGGCGCGCACGGCCGGGTACTGCCCATGTCGGCGGTGCCGCTGGAGCTCCAGGCGCTGGTCAAGGGCCACGACCCGGAGCGTCCCGACGACACGGACACCGTGCGCGGCCAGGCCACCGTCGCGCTCACCCCCGGCGAGGTGCAGTCCGTGCACCTCGTGCCGAACGACCCGCCGGCCGTGCCCGAGGCGGTCGCGGCGGTGCTGGACGCCGACTGGGTGGTGCTGGGACCCGGCTCCTGGTTCTCCTCGGTGATCCCGCACCTGCTGGTCCCGGAACTGCTGGACGCCCTCGTCGAGACGAAGGCCCGGCGGGTACTCTCGCTGAACCTCGCCCCGCAGCCCGGAGAAACCGAGGGCTTCTCCCCGCAGCGTCATTTGGAGGTTTTGGGGCGACACGCCCCTAAACTCGCCCTGGACGTGGTGCTGGCCGACGAGGCCGCCGTGCCCGACCGCGACTTGCTGACCGATGCCGCCAAGCGGCTCGGCGCCGCGGTCGAGCTGGCCCCCGTGGCCCGGCCCGACGGAAGCCCCCGGCACGACCCGGAGCTGTTGGCCGCCGCGTACGACCGTATTTTTCGGATGCATGGAAGGATCGGCCCATGGCGATGACGGCAGCGGTGAAGGACGAGATCAGCCGGCTCCCCGTCACCCGTACCTGCTGCAGGAAGGCGGAGGTCTCCGCCATTCTGCGGTTCGCCGGCGGCCTCCACCTGGTCAGCGGGCGCATCGTGATCGAGGCGGAGCTGGACACCGCCATGGCCGCCCGGCGGCTCAAGCGGGACATCCTGGAGATCTTCGGCCACAGCTCCGAGCTGATCGTGATGGCGCCGGGCGGACTGCGTCGCGGCTCGCGCTACGTGGTGCGCGTCGTCGCGGGCGGTGACCAGCTCGCCCGGCAGACCGGCCTGGTCGACGGCCGGGGCCGCCCGATCCGCGGCCTGCCCCCGCAGGTGGTCTCGGGGGCCACCTGCGACGCCGAGGCCGCCTGGCGGGGCGCCTTCCTCGCGCACGGCTCCCTCACCGAGCCCGGCCGCTCCTCCTCCCTGGAGGTGACCTGCCCCGGTCCCGAGGCCGCGCTCGCCCTGGTCGGCGCCGCCCGCCGGCTGCACATCGCCGCCAAGGCGCGCGAGGTGCGCGGCGTGGACCGCGTGGTCGTCCGGGACGGCGACGCGATCGGCGCGCTGCTCACCCGGCTCGGCGCGCACGAGTCCGTGCTGGCCTGGGAGGAGCGCCGGATGCGCCGCGAGGTGCGCGCCACGGCGAACCGGCTGGCCAACTTCGACGACGCCAACCTGCGCCGCTCCGCCCGCGCCGCCGTCGCGGCCGGCGCCCGGGTGCAGCGCGCGCTGGAGATCCTCGGCGACGACGTCCCCGAGCACCTCGCCGCGGCCGGCCGGCTGCGCATGGAGCACAAGCAGGCCTCCCTGGAGGAGCTGGGCGCGCTCGCCGACCCGCCGCTCACCAAGGACGCGGTGGCCGGGCGCATCCGCCGACTGCTGGCCATGGCCGACAAGCGCGCCCAGGACCTCGGCATCCCGGGCACGGAGGCCAACCTCAGCGAGGAACTGGACGACAAGATCGGCGTCTGACCCCGACGCGTGACCGGCTTCTGACGTCTGATCAGAGAACCGGCGCCGCCGCCCAGTTGGGTGACCGGCGCCGGTTCCGTGTGTCGGGGCGGCACCCTTGACTCGATCATGTTGTGTCATGAGCCTGGCATCTGTTCGCTGCCGTGGCGGACCTCTTTCAGGGGGGCTCATGAGACGAAGAGCGAGATCGATCCTCGCTGTCGGCACGCTCCTGCTCGGCGGAGCCGGCTTCGCACCTGTCGCCCAGGCACAACCCGCACCGCCCTCGTCCGGTGATCCCGGCGAGGTCAAGGTCTACCGCGCCGACGTCACACGGCAGCAGGTACCCCTGCTGCTCGCGGCGGGGCAGGACGGTCACGAACTCGGCGAACGGGTGCCCGAACGGGGCACGGCCGCCGTCGAGGTGTACCTCACCGAGGGACAGGCCCGAAAGCTGGAGAAGCAGGGCGTCGACCTCACCGAGCACACGCTTCCCGCCCGGGCGGAGAAGCGCGTGGCGGACGCCGCGGAGGGCGTGTTCCGGCCGTACAGCGGCAAGGGCGGCCTCAAGGAGGAGATGCTGCGCACCGCGCAGGAGAACCCCTCCCTCACCAAGGTCGTCTCCATCGGAAAGACGATCCAGGGCAAGGACATCCTGGCCCTGAAGCTCACCAAGCAGGCCCGCACCAGGAAGGACGGCTCCAAGCCGGCCGTCCTCTACATGGCCAACCAGCACGCCCGTGAGTGGATCACGCCGGAGATGACGCGCCGGCTGATGCACCACTACGTGGACCGCTACCGCACCGACAAGCGGATCAAGAGGATCGTCGACACCACCGAGCTCTGGTTCGTCCTCTCCGCCAACCCCGACGGCTACGACTACACGTTCGCCGACGACGCCAACCGCCTGTGGCGCAAGAACCTGCGGGACGTCAACGGCGACGGGCAGATCGGCTCCGGCGACGGCGTCGACCTCAACCGGAACTTCCCCTACAAGTGGGGCTACGACGACGAGGGCTCCTCGCCCAGCCCCTCCAGCCAGACCTACCGGGGCGCCTCCCCGGGCTCCGAGCCCGAGACCAAGGCGATCGACGCCTTCCAGAAGCGCATCGGCTTCACCTACGGCATCAACTACCACTCCGCCGCCGAGCTGCTCCTCTACGGGGTCGGCTGGCAGGTGGCCACGCCGACCCCCGACGACGTGCTGTACAAGGCGCTCGCGGGCACGCCGGACAACTCGGCCGTCCCCGGCTACCACCCGCAGCTCTCCTCCGAGCTGTACACCACCAACGGCGAGGCCGACGGGCATGCGGCAAACGTCAACGGCATGGCGATGTTCACCCCGGAGATGTCGACCTGCCAGACGGCCTCCGCGTACGACCCCGACGACGCCTGGGAGCCCCGCGACTGCCGTTCGATCTTCACCTTCCCGGACGACGAGGCCCTGATCCAGCAGGAGTTCGAAAAGAACGTTCCGTTCGCGCTCTCCGTCGCCGAGACCGCCGCGCACCCCGACCGGCCGTCCTCCTCGGTCGGCCTGGAGGCCGCGGACTTCACCCCGGCCGCGTTCACGACGTCCTACGCGCGCGGTGCGGACCAGGAGGTCTCCGTCGTCGTCCGCAAGTCGGTCCGTGACAAGGAGCTGCGGTACCGCGTGAACGGCGGCCGCACGCACAGCGCGGACCTCAGGACCTGGCGGGGCGGCGAGCGCTACGGCGGCGAGGACGACCTCTACTTCGACGAGTACCGCGCCGAGGTCCGGCACGCCCGGCCCGGCGACCGGGTCCAGGTGTGGTTCACCGGCAAGGCACGCGGCGGCAAGAAGGTGTCGAGCAAGCCCTTCACCTACACCGTGGCCGAGCGGCCCCGCGCGGACGTGCTCGTCGTGTCCGAGGAGGGCGCGAAGGCGACAGGCACGAAGGCGTACCTCGACGCGCTGCGGGCGGACGGCCGGAGCGCAGCCGTCTGGGACGTCGCGGAGAAGGGCGCGCCGGACGCGCTCGGCGTGCTGAGCCACTTCCGCACCGTCGTCCACCACACCGGGGCGGCCGTCCCGGGCGTCGCCACCCAGCTCCAGCTGCGGGCCTACCTCAACGAGGGCGGCCGGCTGATCGAGGCGGGCGAGCGGGCCGGCGGCAGCGTCGACCTCGGCGACGGCGTCCTGTCCGACGACTTCAGCCAGTACTACCTGGGCGCCTACTCCCGCACCGCCACCCCCGGCGCCACCGCGTTCACAGGCGCCGGACGCCTCGCGGGCACCGGCGGACCGCTCGGCGACGCGCCCGGGAACCCGCTCGACGGGCCCGGCAGCTTCGCCCTCACCTCCGACGAACTGCCGCCGGCGACGTACCCGCAGTTCAGGAGCGCCGGCGCCGGATCGTTCACCGGCACGGTCAACCCGTACGGGCCCTACGCGGGCTCCTCCATGGCGGCCGCCGTGCACACCGACGACGGCTACAAGCGGCTCACCCGCACCGTCGACCTCACCGGTGTCACCGCCGCCGAGCGGCCCACGCTGCGCACCCGGCTGCTGTGGGACACCGAGCCGGGGTACGACAACGTGATCGTCGAGGCGCGCACGGCCGGCGGCGACGACTGGACGACCCTGCCCGAGGCGGGCGGCGCCACCCGCGCCACCGTGCCCGCCGAGTGCGCGGCCGGGTTCTACATCGCCGGGCACCCCTGGCTGGAGCACTATCTGACGCTCGGCGAGGACGGCTGCACCGCCGCCGGCACCACCGGCGCGTGGAATGCCCTCACCGGGTCCTCCGGCGGCTGGCAGCAGGTGGAGTTCGACCTGAGCGCCTACGCGGGCCGGACGGCCGAGGTGTCGGTCGCCTACGTGACCGACCCGGGCAGCGGCGGCCGGGGCGTCCTCGCCGACGAGGCCTCCCTGGTCGTGGGCGGAACGGTCACCGAGACCGAGGGCTTCGAGGAGTCCCTGGGCGCCTGGCGGGCCTCCGGGCCGCCACCGGGCAGCCCGGCCGTGCTGAAGGACTGGACCCGCACCGGGGAGCTGTTCCGGACGTTCGCGGCGGTCACCACCGAGGACACCGTGCTGCTGGGCTTCGGCCTGGAGCACCTCACCTCGGCGGCGGACCGGGCCGCCCTGCTGAGGAAGGCGCTGGCCGCCGTCCGGGGGTGACACCGGCGCCGGCAAAAGCGGACACGCGCGGCGAAAAGGGGTGACCGAACACCGTCGCCCAGGGGCGGTCCGTACCCTACTGGCGGGTACGGACCGCACTGCCGGGTATGGGACAACTCGATGTCACGGCCGGGGCCCCGGAGAGGTAGGGTCGACAGTGGTCGGGGACATCCCAAATACAGCTCGCCGGCGTCAGAGCCGGCGTACCAACGAGGAGATCGGTTCGTGACGATCCGCGTAGGCATCAACGGGTTTGGCCGCATCGGTCGGAACTACTTCCGCGCGCTCCTGGAGCAGGGCGCCGACATCGAGATCGTGGCCGTCAACGACCTGGGCGACACGGCGACCACCGCGCACCTGCTGAAATACGACACCATCCTGGGCCGTCTGAAGCAGGAGGTCTCGCACACCGAGGACACCATCACTGTCGGTGACAAGACGATCAAGGTCCTCTCCGAGCGCAACCCCGCCGACATTCCGTGGGGCGAGCTGGGTGCCGACATCGTCATCGAGTCGACCGGCATCTTCACCAAGAAGGAAGACGCCGAGAAGCACATCGCCGGCGGCGCCAAGAAGGTCATCATCTCCGCCCCGGCGAAGGGCGAGGACATCACTCTCGTCATGGGCGTGAACCACGATCAGTACGACGCGGCGAACCACCACGTCATCTCCAACGCCTCCTGCACCACCAACTGTGTGGCGCCGATGGCGAAGGTCCTCGACGAGAACTTCGGCATCGTCAAGGGCCTGATGACGACGGTCCACGCGTACACGAACGACCAGCGCATCCTTGACTTCCCGCACAAGGACCTGCGCCGCGCCCGTGCCGCCGCCGAGAACATCATCCCGACCACCACGGGCGCCGCGAAGGCCACCGCCCTGGTGCTGCCGCAGCTCAAGGGCAAGCTGGACGGCATGGCCATGCGCGTCCCGGTCCCCACCGGCTCCGTCACGGACCTGGTGGTCGAGCTCTCCCGCGAGGTCACCAAGGAAGAGGTCAACGCCGCCTTCCAGAAGGCCGCCGAGGGCGAGCTGAAGGGCTACCTGGAGTACACGGAGGACGCGATCGTCTCCTCCGACATCGTCAACGCCCCGGCGTCCTGCACCTTCGACTCCTCCCTGACCATGGTCCAGGAGGGCAAGAACGTGAAGGTCATCGGCTGGTACGACAACGAGTGGGGCTACAGCAACCGCCTGGTCGACCTGACGGTCTTCATCGGCAACCAGCTCTGATCACGGAGCGGACGGCCTGATATGAGTGCAGGGCTCGGACGGTGCGGCGACGCGCCGTCCGGGCCCTGACGCACGTATCGGAACGGTCGCCCTCTTTCGATCACGAGCGATCACGAGCGAACAGGTCGCTGAACACGTTGCTCTGACAGGGAGCCCCCTATGAAGACGATCGACGAACTCCTCTCCGAAGGCGTCGCGGGCAAGCGGGTCTTCGTCCGCGCCGACCTCAACGTGCCGCTGGACGGCACGGCCATCACCGACGACGGCCGCATCCGCGCCGTGCTGCCCACCGTCAAGGCGCTCGCCGACGCGGGCGCCCGCGTGGTCGTCGCCTCGCACCTGGGCCGCCCCAAGGGCGCCCCGGACCCCGCTTTCTCCCTCGCCCCCGCCGCCACGCGCCTCGGTGAACTCCTCGGCGCCGACGTCGCGTTCGCCACCGACACGGTCGGCGAGTCCGCCTCCTCGACCGTCGCGGCACTCGCCGACGGCCAGGTCGCCGTCGTCGAGAACCTGCGCTTCAACGCGGGCGAGACCAGCAAGGACGACGCCGAGCGCGGCGCCTTCGCCGACCAGCTCGCCGCCCTCGCCGACATCTACGTCGGCGACGGCTTCGGCGCGGTGCACCGCAAGCACGCCTCGGTCTTCGACCTCCCGGCCCGCCTGCCGCACTACGCCGGGTACCTCATCGCCACCGAGGTCGGCGTGCTGAGGAAGCTCACCGACGACGTCAAGCGGCCCTACGTGGTCGCCCTCGGCGGCGCCAAGGTCTCCGACAAGCTGGCCGTCATCGACCAGCTGCTCGGCAAGGCCGACCGCATCCTCATCGGCGGCGGCATGGCGTACACCTTCCTCAAGGCCAAGGGGTACGAGATCGGCTCGTCCCTGGTCCAGGAGGACCAGATCCCGGTCGTCCAGGAGTACCTGGAGCGCGCCGAGAAGAGCGGCGTCGAGCTGGTGCTGCCGGTCGACACCCTGGTCGCCGACGAGTTCCCCGACATGAAGGCCAAGACGCCGGGCAACCCCGAGAACGTCGCCGCGGACGCCATCCCGGCCGGGAAGATGGGCCTGGACATCGGCCCGGAGACCCGCAAGCTCTACGCTTCCAAGCTCGCCGACGCCGCCACCGTCTTCTGGAACGGCCCCATGGGCGTCTTCGAGCACCCCGACTACGCCGAGGGCACCAAGGCGGTCGCCCAGGCCCTCCTCGACTCCCCGGGCTTCACCGTGGTCGGCGGCGGGGACTCCGCCGCCGCGGTCCGTACCCTGGGCTTCGACGAGCAGGCATTCGGCCACATCTCGACCGGCGGCGGCGCCTCCCTCGAATACCTCGAGGGCAAGACGCTCCCCGGCCTCGCAGCACTGGAGGACTGACCCTCAATGACCACCCGTACGCCGCTGATGGCGGGCAACTGGAAGATGAACCTCAACCACCTCGAGGCCATCGCCCACGTCCAGAAGCTCGCCTTCGCCCTGGCCGACAAGGACTACGAGGCCGTCGAGGTCGCCGTCCTGCCGCCGTTCACCGACCTGCGCTCCGTGCAGACCCTGGTCGACGGCGACAAGCTGAAGATCAAGTACGGCGCCCAGGACGTCTCGGCCCATGACGGCGGCGCCTACACCGGCGAGATCTCCGGCCCCATGCTGGCCAAGCTGAAGTGCACCTACGTCGCGGTCGGCCACTCCGAGCGCCGGCAGTACCACCACGAGACCGACGAGATCGTCAACGCCAAGGCCAAGGCCGCCTTCAAGCACGGCCTCACCCCCATCCTGTGCGTCGGCGAGGAGCTGGAGGTCCGCGAGGCGGGCAACCACGTCTCCCACACCCTCGCCCAGGTCGAGGCCGGTCTGAAGGACGTCCCGGCCGAGCAGGCCGAGTCCGTCGTGATCGCCTACGAGCCCGTGTGGGCCATCGGCACCGGCAAGGTCTGCGGCGCCGAGGACGCGCAGGAGGTCTGCGCGGCGATCCGCGGCAAGCTCGCCGAGCTGTACTCCCAGGAGCTGGCCGACAAGGTCCGCATCCAGTACGGCGGCTCCGTGAAGTCCGGCAACGTCGCCGAGATCATGGCGCAGGCCGACATCGACGGCGCCCTGGTCGGCGGCGCCTCGCTGGACGCCGACGAGTTCGTGAAGATCATCCGCTTCCGCGACCAGTGAGCGGCCGGGGTGCGCCCGCCCGCGGGCGCACCCCGGGATCGGGAGTAGGCCGCAGGGCCGATCCGTCGTACTCTTGCGGGGTCCAGTCCGGTGCTGGACCCCGTGTCGTCCATCCGTTTCCGAGGAAGTTGGTCCAGCCGTGGTTCTGGGGTTCTCCATCGCCCTGATCGTCTTCAGCCTGCTGCTGATGCTGCTGGTGCTGATGCACAAGGGGAAGGGCGGCGGCCTCTCCGACATGTTCGGTGGTGGCATGCAGTCGTCCGTCGGCGGCTCCTCGGTCGCCGAGCGCAACCTCGACCGGATCACGGTCGTGATCGGTCTGCTCTGGTTCGCGTGCATCGTGGTGCTCGGCATCACGATGAAGATGAACAACTGACCCACGCGGCGCGATCCGCCCGCATTCCCCACGTAACGCCCCATGTTCGGTACGCGCAGCTGAGCGCGGCCTATCATGGGGCTTGCGTCTGGATGCGGAGACAGGTAACTCCTATCACTGGACGCGCGTTGGGCCTTACGTAGACTGAGGCGCTCGCAGCGAAGCGGTACGCCGACTCGCTTCGCGGCACCATTACGCAGGGAGTTACGACCGTGGCAAGTGGCAACGCGATCCGGGGAAGCCGGGTCGGGGCGGGGCCGATGGGCGAGGCCGAGCGCGGCGAGTCCGCGCCGCGGCTGCGCATCTCCTTCTGGTGCTCCAACGGGCACGAGACACAGCCGAGCTTCGCCAGCGACGCGCAGGTGCCCGACACCTGGGACTGCCCACGCTGCGGCTTCCCGGCCGGGCAGGACCGCGACAACCCGCCGGACCCGCCCCGCACCGAGCCCTACAAGACGCACCTCGCCTATGTGCGCGAGCGGCGCAGCGACGCGGACGGCGAGGCGATCCTCGCCGAGGCGCTCGCCAAGCTGCGGGGCGAGATCTAAGCACCGGCACACCGGGCGCATTCGTCTGCCGCACGGCCGGTTCGCTCTCCGGACTCTTCCGTTCTCCTCACGACTGATCAATTAGGTTGATACCAGTCGGCACAGCGGGGACATCCAAGGAAGAAGGCTGAAGTCCGAGATGAACGCAGACGGCCGTAGCAGGCTCAACCAGACGCCCGAGTGGACCGCACTGGCCAAGCACCGTGAGGAGCTCGGCGAGGTGCGGCTGCGCGAGCTGTTCGAGGCCGCCCCGGACCGCGGCACCGGCTACACCCTCCGGGTCGGTGACCTGTACGTCGACTACTCCAAGCATCTGGTCACCGACGAGACGCTGCGGCTGCTGCGGGAACTGGCGGTGGCCACGGACGTGTTCGGGCTGCGGGACGCGATGTTCCGCGGGGAGCGGATCAACACCACCGAGGACCGCGCGGTGCTGCACACCGCGCTGCGGGCGCCCAGGGACGCGGTGGTCGAGGTCGACGGGGAGAACGTCGTCCCGGCCGTGCACGCGGTCCTGGACCGGATGGCCGACTTCGCCGACCGCGTCCGCTCCGGGGAGTGGACCGGTCACACGGGCCGGCGGATCCGCAACGTCGTCAACATCGGCATCGGCGGCTCGGATCTCGGCCCGGCGATGGCGTACGAGGCGCTGCGCGCCTACACCGCACGGGACTTGACGTTCCGGTTCGTGTCCAACGTGGACGGCGCGGACCTGCACGAGGCGGTCCGGGACCTGGATCAGGCGGAGACGCTGTTCATCGTGGCGTCGAAGACGTTCACCACGATCGAGACGGTCACCAACGCCACGTCCGCCCGCGGCTGGCTGCTGGACGGGCTCGGCGGGGACGAGAAGGCGGTGGCGCGGCACTTCGTGGCGCTGTCGACGAACGCGGAGAAGGTGTCGGCGTTCGGGATCGACACGGCGAACATGTTCGAGTTCTGGGACTGGGTCGGCGGGCGGTACTCCTACGACTCGGCGATCGGGCTGTCGCTGATGATCGCGATCGGTCCGGACCGGTTCCGGGAGATGCTGGACGGGTTCCGGATCGTCGACGACCACTTCCGCACGGCCCCGCCGGAGGCCAACGCGCCGCTGCTCATGGGCCTGTTGGGGGTCTGGTACAACAACTTCCACGACGCGCAGTCGCACGCGGTGCTGCCGTACTCGCACTACCTGTCGAAGTTCACCGCCTATCTCCAGCAGCTCGACATGGAGTCCAACGGCAAGTACGTCGGCCGGGACGGACGTGAGGTCGACTGGCAGACCGGCCCCGTGGTGTGGGGCACGCCGGGCACCAACGGCCAGCACGCGTACTACCAGTTGATCCACCAGGGCACCAAGCTCATCCCCGCCGACTTCATCGGATTCGCCCAGCCCGTGGAGGAACTGAGCGACGGGCTCGCCGCCCAGCACGACCTGCTGATGGCCAACTTCTTCGCCCAGACGCAGGCGCTGGCGTTCGGCAAGACCCCGGACGAGGTGCGCGCCGAGGGCGTGCCCGAGGAACTGGTCCCGCACAAGACCTTCCAGGGCAACCACCCCACCACCACGATCGTCGCCCGGGCGCTCACCCCGTCCGTGCTCGGCCAGCTGGTCGCCCTCTACGAACACAAGGTCTTCGTGCAGGGCGCGATCTGGAACATCGACTCCTTCGACCAGTGGGGCGTCGAACTCGGCAAGGTGCTCGCCAAGCGCGTCGAGCCCGCCCTCACCGAGGGCGCCGACGTCCCCGGCCTCGACCCCTCGACGAAGGCCCTGGTCGCCGCCTACCGGGAGCTGCGCGGCCGCAGCTGACCCCCGTCACGGGAGCGGACGGCGAGCCGCCGCCCGCTCCCGTACAATCCCCGGGTCGAAGATCACGGCGAGCACTCGGGGGAACACGAAGTGGCACGAACACCCGGCCGGTGGACCGGCGGCACACTCACGGCACGCGACATCCTGAGGCCGCACAAGGTGGCGGACGCTGTGTTCCACCCGGCGTGGATCCCGCCGTCCTTGGACCCGTCCATCGACCGGCTCAAGCGGATCCGGGTCATCGCCGGAGGGGTGGCCTCCATCGGTGTGTACACCGTGTTCGAGGGCGGTTTCGACTTCACGGAGCTCCTGGAGAACGCCCTCACCGCCTCGGCGGCGCTGCTGGTCCTCACGCCCGTCACGGTCGGCGTGATGCTTCTCGTCTGGCGGCGCACCGGACCGCTGCGGCAGTTGAGGACACCGCTCCTCAACTCCCTCGCGCTGCTCCTGCTGTTCATCGGCTCCGTCGTCGCGCTGGTGCTGTTCGTGCAGACCGTCAACGCCACGCACAACCCCCTCGTCATCATCGGGGTGGGCATCACGATGATGTGGATGCTCGGCTTCGTCGCCCGGGGAGCCTTCCGGGTGACCGGCAACTTCTTCGGCACCGGTGCCGTGCACCGCTGTCTGCCCGCCCTGCTCGCCACGGTCACCACCTGGCTGGTGGCGATCCCCGACCTGGTCACCGGCGATCTGCACGGACTCGGGCTCACCCTCGGCGTCGTCTTCATCCTCGGCGCCCCGGTGACGGTCACGGGGATCGCCCTGCTCGAGACCGGCCGGCTCAGGCGGCGCTACGGCATCAGGCTCGGGGCGCACCCGGCCGGTCACGCGCCGGCCCCGGGTCGCGTCCCGCCGATGCCCCCGGGCCCGCCGTCCGGGCACCCGCACGTCCCGCCGCAGGGGAACCCGTTCGCCCCGCCCCCGGGCAACCCGTACGGACCTCCGCCCGGCGCCCCCTACGTCCCGCCGCAGCCGCACCCCGGGAGCGGGTTCGTCCCCGGGCAGGGCGGCGGCAACCCCTACGCGCCCGGCCCCGGCGGGAACCCGTACACCCCGCCCGGCCCGCAGCCTCCGTACCGTCCGTGAGAGCCCCAGCACCGTAAGGCCTGCGACCCCGCCGCTCAGGCCACCGCGCTCAGGGTGTCCGCGAGGCGGCGGCGGGCCGCGCGGGCGGCCGGGACGGCGGCCAGGGCGGCCGCGCCGAGCAGCACCAGCAGCGCGGGGAAGGGCAGCCGGCGATGCCCGCGCCGATGCCGCTCGACCTGCCTGGGCGTCGATCAGCCAGTGCGCCAGCGGCAGCCCCAGCGCGGTGGCGAGCAGCACCGCCGCCAGGGCCGTGCCGGCGGTGGCGGTGACCGTGACCGCGGTGATCTGCCGGGGCGACAGGCCGACCGCCTTCAGCGCCAGCAGGTCCCTCTCGCCCTCGCGGACGTGCCGCCGATCGCCGTCAGCAGCTCCACCAGACCGATCAGGCCAGCACGCCACCAGCCCAGGACCACCGCCCGCAGCGGCGACAGCCCGTCCGCCGGGTTCGCCACGGTGTGCACGTCCAGATGGCCGCGGCTCTCCGCCGCGAGCCGCGCCGCCACCTCCGCCGGGTCGCGCCGGGCCGAGACGCACCTGGTAGAGGCGGCGCATCTCCGGGTCGTTGGCGCGGAGCGTGTCGAGGGAGGTGGAGATGACCCGTCCGCGTTCTCCGGCTCGATGCTGCGGCCACGATGTGCAGGATTGCGGGCGGTCGCCGACGGTCATCCGACCCAGTCGCCCACCCGGACGTGCGCAGGTCGAGCAGCCCTGCCCGCCACCGCCTCGTCAGGACCGTGCGCCGGCCTGCCCTCGGCCAGCGCGAACGGGTACGGGTCCTCGTGCGTGCCGTAGCCGCGCAGGCGATCGTCGCGGTCTGGCCGGGACCAGCGCGGCCACCTCCAGCCCGGGTGGGCGGCCGCGACCTGCGGATCGCTCTCCAGCAGCTCCCGCGCCTCCCCGTCGTCCAGCGAGGCGTCGCGCGCACGCTGAGCGCCGCCGGCAGCCCGATCCGCTCGGGCGCGCCGTGGAAGCGGGTCGATCGTCGTCCACGCGCTCAGCGCCACCACCGATCAGCAGCAGCGGCAGCGCCAGCCTGGCCACCGCGCCCAGCGACCCGCGACCGCCGGGTGAACGCCTTGTGCCAGCCCAGCACCAGCGCCGGAGGCACCCGCCGCCCAGCGCCGGCGCGCCGCCGCTCAGCCGCCCGCCGAGCCGCCGCCGACGCGGCACCGGCACCGGGGCACCCGGCCCGCCCGCCAGGCGGCCAGCCCGGTCGTCGCGCCGATGAACAGCACCGCGCCCACCGGCACCACGACCAGCGCGGCCGTGTGCCCGGGCAGCCCCTGCCACACGTCCACCGCGTCCCCGAGCCGTCCCGGCACCGCGCCGCCCAGCGCCTCGGTGAGCGCGGCGGCGGCCACCGCCCCGAGCAGGGCGTGGCCGAGGTGCTGGATCAGGAAGACGCGCACCACCTGGCCGGGCGTGAAGCCGATCGCCTTGAGGACGGAGATGTCCCGCAGATGCCCCCGGATCCGGGTGGTGATCGCGCCGTGCACGGCGAACCCGGCGGCGACCAGCGCGCCCAGCCCGAACAGGCCCAGCACCTGCCCCAGCAGCCGGTTGTCGCCCTGCGCCTCGGCACGGGCCTGCTGCCAGGTCGCCACCTCGCCGATCGCCCCGGCGCCCAGTTCGGTCACCGCCCGCTGCACGGCGTACCCGGTGTCGCCCGGGTCGGCCAGCCGCACCCCGACGACCTGCCCGTCCGGTTCCGGCACCGCCGACGGCAGCGCCCACACCAGCCCCGCCCGCTCGCCCGGCCGGAACCGCGGCTCGGCGCTGTCCGCGACGCCGACCACGGTGAACTGCCGTGCGGTGCCGGGCACGGTGAGGGTGTCGCCGGGGGCGGTGAGCAGGGCGCGGGCCAGGTTGCTCTCCAGCACCACGCCGTCGGGCGTCGCCGGGTCCAGCCAGTGCCCGGAGGTGACGAGCGGGCGGCCCACCTCGGGACGGTCCCGTGTGCCGCGCACCTCGACGGAGGCCCGGCCGCCCTGCGAGGCGAGGGTGAGCGCGGAGGTGGGGTAGGGGCCGGAGACCGACCGCACGCCCTCCAGGCCGGTCAGCCTGCCGGCGTCGGCGGAGGCGGTGGTGTGCAGGGTGACGTGGGCGCCGTGCGCCTGGGTGAAGACGCGCTGCCAGGGGTTGGTGGCGTAGCCGAAGAGGGCCGCGGCCAGCAGGAGGGACACCACGATGCCCGCGGTGGCGAGCACCAGGAACAGCGCCTCGCCGCGGTGCGTGCGCAGATCGGAGTGCGCCCAGCGCAGAGTCGCTCGCACCGGCCTCAGCCCTTCGCGGGTCGGCCGGCGACGCGTATGCGCGTGCTCGCGGCGGGTCGGTGGACGACGTGCGTGCGCGTGCCCGCGGCGGGGCGGTGGGTGAGGCCTATGGGCGTGCGCGCGGCGGGGCGGCGCGTACCGCATGGACGCGTGCTCGCGGCGGGTCGGTGGGTGACGCGCATGTCAGTGCCTCGCGGGTCGGTCGTGGACGCGCATGTCAGTCCCTGAGCTCCAGCACGCCGGAGGCGCCGGCCCGGCGCGGGGGCGGGCCCGCGTCCAGGGTGGCGTCGTCGGCTATCCGGCCGTCGAAGAACGAGATCACCCGGTCCGCGGCGCTCGCCAGCCGGGCGTCGTGCGTGACCAGCAGGATCGTCTGCCCACGCTGGTGGAAGCGGGACAGCAGCCGCATCACCTCACGCGTGCCCCTGCTGTCCAGGCTGCCCGCGGGCTCGTCGGCCAGCAGCAGCGGAGGGTGGTTGACCAGGGCGCGGGCCAGGGCGACCCGCTGCTGCTCACCGCCGGACAGCTCGCCCGGCATGCTCCGCTCCTTGCCCTCCAGGCCCAGCTCGGCCAGCAGCTCCCGGCGCCCGGCGCGGGCCTTCTTCGGCGGGACCCCGGCGAGCAGCGCGGGCAGCTCCACGTTGTCCGCGACCGACAGGTCGGAGACCAGGTTGAAGAACTGGAACACGATCCCGATGCGCCGCCGCCGCTCCACCGCCCAGCGCGCCTCGCTCCAGCCGTCGGCGCGCTCGCCGTCCAGCCAGACGGAGCCCTCGTCCGGCCGCTGGAGCCCGCCGAGCAGATGCAGCAGCGTCGACTTGCCCGCGCCGGAGGGGCCGGTGACCGCCACGAACTCGCCGCGGGTCACCCGCAGGTCCACGCCGCGCACGGCGCGTGCCGGGGCGCCCTCGCCGTGGTGGGTCTTGACCAGGCCTTCGGCGCGCAGCAGGGGAGCGTCGCTCTCGCTCACTGAAGCTCCTCCAGCTCTTCCTGACACCGCTCCAGCCAGTCGAGATCGGCCTGCAGGTGCAGCATCGCGCCCTCGATCAGCAGATGGGAGATGCGGTTGTCCCGGTCCTCGGCGGCGGCCAGCTTCGACAGCTGCCGCATGGTGTTCAGATACTGGCGGCGCTGGCGGTTGATCAGTGAGATCTGGTCGGCGAGACCGGTCTGCGGAGCCAGGGCCAGCTTCATGAAGAACTCGTCCCGCACCCGCGGCTCGTCCGCCGTCTCCTCGAACCAGGCGCGCAGCGCCTCGTGCCCGGCCTCGGTGAGGTGGTAGACCTTCTTGTTCGGCCGGCTCGACTGCTCGATGGCCTCGCCCTCGATCAGCCCCGTCTTCTCGAGGCGGCCGAGGGTGACGTAGATCTGGCCGACGTTCGGCTGAGGGTACGCGGCGCCCAGCAGTTGCTCAAGGTCCTGCTTGAGCTCGTAACCGTGCGCCGGGCCGCGGGCGAGCAGCGCCAGGAGGGGCAGCCGCACTCGTGCTCTCCTCCTCGCGCTCCTGGGTAATGTGCCGCAGGACCTAGTATCGCCCATACCTAACGGGTATACATGGCCTCTGACCCCGGCAAGGGTGCCCGGGTGCCGGTGTACAGGGAGGAACCTATGCGGTGGATCCATGCCGCGGGTAGGGGCCTTCTCGTCCTGATCGTCGTCATGACCGGTTATGTCGCCTCCGGCGCGAGCGCCGACGAGGGTCCCGGGGACGGGCGCGGACCCCTCACGCTCGCCACCGCCGGGGACCTCACCGGCTACCTCGGCTCCGTCCTCGACGGCTGGAACCGCACCCACCCCGGCGAGGAGGTCACCCTCGTCGAACTGCCCGACTCCGCCGACGAGACGCGCGCGCAGATGATCACCGACCTGCGGGCCGGTGAGGGCGGCCGCTTCGACGTGCTGAACATCGACGTCAGCTGGACCTCCGAGTTCGCCGCCGCGGGCTGGATCCGCCCGTTGCCCCGCGACCGGTTCCCGCTGGACACCTTCCTGCCCCGGGTCGTCGACACGGCCACCTACGACGACCGGCTGTACGCCGTGCCGTACGTGACCAACGCCGGGCTGCTGCTGTACCGCAAGGACGTCCTCGACGAGGCCGGCGTCCCGCCGCCGCGCACCTGGGCCGAACTGGAACGGGCCGCGAAGACCCTCGCCCCCGCGCACGGACTCGACGGTTACGCGGGCCAGTTCCTGCCCTACGAGGGGCTGACCGTGAACGCGGCCGAGGCTGTCTACTCGGCGGGCGGCACCATCCTCGGCGACGAGGGCGAACGCGTCACCGTGGACTCCCGGGCGGCCCGCAAGGGCATCGGCTTCCTGGCCAGAGGGGTCCGCGAGGGCTGGATCCCGAAGGAGGCGCTGGCGTACAAGGAGGAGGAGTCCAAGCGGGCCTTCCAGGAGGGCAGGCTGCTCTTCCTGCGCAACTGGCCCTACGCGTACGTCGCCGCCTCCGCCCCGGGCTCGAAGGTCGCCGGGAAGGTCGGCGCCGTGCCCCTGCCGGGACCGGACGGTCCCGGGACCAGCGTGCTCGGCGGGTCCAACCTGGCCGTCAGCAGTCACGCCGAGCACCCCGACTCCGCCGCCCGGCTGCTCGCGTACCTCACCGGCGAGCGGGTGCAGCGCCAGGTCCTCACGCGCGGCGCGCTGCCGCCCGTACGGGCAGGTCTGTACGACGACCCGGAGCTGGTGCGCCGCTTCCCCTATCTGCCGACCCTGCGCGAGAGCGTGCTGGCAGCCGCGCCGCGGCCCAAGAGCCCGCGCTACGACCAGGTGAGCCTGGTGGTGCAGGCGGTGGTGCACGACGCGATGAGCGGGCGGCAGACGCCGGAGGCCGCGGTGCGCCGACTGGCGGCCGAGCTGGCCGCCGTCTCCTCCCGCTGACCCTCTCCTTAGTTACACGTTAGATAACGCGCACGTCTCGTTCGCGCCGGAATCGCCCCTATTCGCCCTGGCCTGCACCCCGTAACCTCCCGGTAGCTTGCGCACGTTCATTGACACCCGCTGTTCACCGCTACCTAACATGCATGCATAACAAGCAGCGCTCCTCACAGACAGGTCAATCGGGGTGAACAGGCACCATTGGTGGCGTGACGCGGTGATCTACCAGGTGTACGTCCGCAGCTTTCTGGACAGCACCGGGGACGGCATCGGCGATCTCGCCGGCGTCAGGGCGGGACTCCCGTACCTGAGGAAGCTCGGCGTGGACGGGATATGGCTCAGCCCGTTCTACCCGTCGCCCCAGCACGACCACGGCTACGACGTGGCCGACTACCGCGACGTCGACCCGGTCTACGGCGACCTCGACGAGTTCGACCGGCTGGTGGCCTCCGCCCACCGCCTGGGCATCCGGGTGCTGCTCGACGTCGTGCCCAACCACTGCTCCAGCGCCCACCCGTGGTTCCGCGCGGCCCTGGCCGCCGCGCCCGGCAGCCCCGAGCGGGCCCGCTTCCACTTCGCCGACGGCCGCGGCCCCGACGGCAGTGAGCCGCCCAACAACTGGCACGCCATGTTCGGCGGCCCCGCCTGGACCCGCGTCACCGAGGCGGACGGCCGGCCCGGCCAGTGGTACCTGCACATGTTCACGCCCGAGCAGCCCGACTGGAACTGGCGCAACCCCGAGGTCGCCGACGAGTTCGACCAGGTCCTGCGGTTCTGGCTGGACCGGGGCGTCGACGGCTTCCGCATCGACGTCGCCGCGGGACTGTTCAAGCACCCCGAACTGCCCGACTCCCCGGACCCCGAGGCCGACGCCCGCACCCGCGACTCGGTCAACCCGCTTGCCTGGAACCAGCCCGAGGTGCACGACGTGTGGCGGCACTGGCGCGCGGTGTGCGAGGAGTACACCGCCCGCGACGGCCGCGAACGCCTCCTGGTCGGCGAGGTCTCCGTGCCCTCCGCCCGCGAGCACGCCAAGTACGTCCGCCCGGACGAGCTCCACCAGGCGTTCTTCTTCGACCTGCTCGGCGCGCCCTGGGACGCCGACGCCTTCCGCAAGGTCATCTCCGAGGCCATGCAGGACATCGCCGGCACCGGCTCCACGGTCACCTGGGTGCTCAACAACCACGACCAGGTGCGCACCGTCACCCGCTACGGCGAACCCGCCCCCGAGGGCAGCGGACTCGGCGCCGCCCGCGCCCGCGCCGCCGCGCTGCTGATGCTGGCGCTGCCCGGCGCCGCGTACATCTACCAGGGCGAGGAGCTGGGTCTTCCGGAGGTCGTGGACCTGCCCGACGACGTGCTCACCGACCCGATCTTCCGCCGTACCGGCAGCCGCGCCCGTATCCGCGACGGCTGCCGGGTGCCGCTGCCCTGGTCGGGACAGGCCTCGCCGTTCGGCTTCACCTCCGGCGCCGAGGGCGCCAAGCCCTGGCTGCCGCAGCCCGACTACTTCGCCGAGTACGCCACCCACCGCGCCCTCGCCGACACCCGCTCCTCCTGGCACCTGTACCGCGACGGTCTGCAACTGCGGTCCGCCCTGCATCAGTTGGGCGAGGGCACGCTGCGCTGGCTGGACACCCAGCCCGGCGTCCTCGCCTTCGCCCGCGACGACCTCGTCTGCGCGGTCAACTTCGGCACCGCCCCCGTACCCGCCCCGGTCCCCGGCACCCCGCTGCTCTCCAGCGGCCCCTGCCGGCCCGGGGAGCTCCCCGGCTCCACCGCCGCCTGGTGGATCGACGGCTCCTGAGAAGCACCGCCCCGGCCACCACCCGGCCGAGAAGCACGCCCCGGTCAACACCCGTTTCCCCGAAGGGACATCGATGATGATGCGACGACGTACCACCCTGCTCGCCGGATGCACCGCCCTCGTCCTCGCGCTCGGCGCGACCGCCTGCGGAGGCGGCGAGCCCGTCGCGGCCGGCGGCGGCGACAAGTCACTCGACGGACAGACCGTCACCGTGGCCGGCGTCTGGTCCGGCAGCGAGCAGAAGAACTTCCAGAAGGTGCTCGACGCCTTCACCGAGAAGACCGGCGCCAAGACGCAGTTCGTCTCCACCGGCGACAACGTCTCCACCGTCGTCGGCAGCAAGATCGAGGGCGGCAACGCCCCCGACGTCGTGATGGTCCCGCAGGTCGGCGTGCTCAAGCAGTTCGCCGGACAGGGCTGGCTGAAGCCGCTGGACAAGAAGGTGCAGTCCGCGGTCGGCGCCAACTTCGCCGAGGTGTGGCAGAACTACGGCAGCGTCGACGGCACCCTGTACGGCCTCTACTTCAAGGCCGCCCACAAGTCGACCGTCTGGTACAGCCCCGAGGCGCTCGAGCAGGCCGGCGTCGCCGAGCCCCGGACGTACGACGAGATGCTGAAGAACGGCCGGACCATATCCGACTCCGGACTCGCCGCCTTCTCCGTCGCCGGCCAGGACGGCTGGACCCTCACCGACTGGTTCGAGAACGTCTACCTCTCCCAGGCCGGACCCGAGAAGTACGACGCCCTCGCCGCGCACGAGATCAAGTGGACCGACCCGACCGTGGTCGACGCGCTCACCACCCTCGGCAAGCTGTTCAAGGACAAGCAGCTCATCGCGGGCGGCCAGAAGGGCGCCCTGAACACCGACTTCCCCGGCTCGGTGGAGAAGGTCTTCGGACCCGAGGCCGAGGCCGCCATGGTCTACGAGGGCGACTTCGTGGCCGGCGTCGCCAAGGACCAGTTCGGCCGGACCATCGGCACCGACGCCGAGTTCTTCCCGTTCCCGCCGGTCGGCGGCGGTGAGGCGCCCGTGGTCAGCGGCGGCGACGCGGCCGTCGTCCTCAAGGACGGCAAGAACAGCGAGGCCGGCATGGCGCTCGTCGAGTACCTGGCGAGCCCCGAGGCCGCGGCCGTCTGGGCCGAGGCGGGCGGCTTCCTCTCCCCGAACAAGAAGCTCGACCTGTCCTCCTACGGCGACGACGTCACCCGCGCCACCGCCGAGTCCCTGGTGAAGGCCGGCGACTCGGTCCGCTTCGACATGTCCGACCAGGCCCCCGCGGCGTTCGGCGGCACCAAGGGCGCGGGCGAGTGGAAGATCCTCCAGGACTTCCTGCGTGACCCGTCCGACCCGGCGAAGACCGCTGCCGAGCTCGAGAAGGCCGCCGCCAAGGCCTACGGGAACTGACGGCCATGACCGCCACAGTCGTGAAAGAGGCGACCCCGCCCGCCCCCGCGCGCCCCGACGGCGCGCGCGGGCGGCGCCTGCGCCGGCGCGGCCGGATCGTCGCCCTGCTGTTCGCGCTCCCCGCGCTGCTGCTGCTCGGCGCGCTCGTCGTCTACCCGGTGCTGTTCTCCGTCGGCCGCAGCTTCTTCGACGCCTCCGGCACCGAGTTCGTCGGCGGCGAGAACTACGCCGAGATGTTCCGCGACCCGGCGACCCTCACGGCCATCCGCAACACGGCCGTCTGGGTCGTCGTCGCCCCGACCCTGCTCACCGGGCTCGGCCTGATCCTCGCCGTGCTGGTGGAGAAGGTCCGCTGGGCCACCGCCTTCAAACTGCTGCTGTTCATGCCGATGGCGGTCTCCTTCCTCGCCGCCGGCATCATCTTCCGGCTCGCCTACGACGAGGACCCCGACAAGGGCGTCCTCAACGCGGCCGTCGTCTCCGTCCACGACGCCTTCGCCGGCAGCTCCTCCTACCCGACCGCCCGCGCCCGCGACGGTCAGGGCCTCACCAGGGAACCGGACGGCTCCTACGTCACCGCAGCGGACGTCTCACCCGGCGACACGCAGGCGCTCGGCCTGGTCGGCGTCGCCCCCAAGGACCTGCCCGGCGAGGCCGGACCCGCGTCGAAGGCGGCGTCGGACACGGCCGCCCCGGACGAGGTACGCGGCGTGGTGTACCTGGACTTCACGCCCGGCGGGGGAGGGAAGCAGGGCGTGGTCGACCTCGAGGAGAGCGGACTGCCCGGCGTGACCGTCGAGGCGGTGCGCGACGGGAAGACGGTAGCGAGCGCCACCACCGCGTCCGACGGCTCCTTCCGCTTCACCGGCCTCGACGACGGCGCGTACGCCCTGAAGCTGCCCTCGGACAACTTCGCTCCGCCCTACGAGGGCGTCTCCTGGCTCGGTCCGGCGCTGGTCACCCCGGCGATCATCGGGGCGTACCTGTGGATCTGGACCGGGTTCGCGATGGTGCTGATCGGGGCGGGCCTGTCCACGCTGCCCCGGGACGCGCTCGAGGCGGCCCGGATGGACGGCGCCAACGAGTGGCAGATCTTCCGCAGGATCACCGTCCCGCTGCTCGCGCCCGTCCTGACCGTGGTGTTCGTGACGCTGGTGATCAACGTGATGAAGGTCTTCGACCTCGTCTACATCATCGCGCCCGGACCCGTGCAGGAGGACGCGACCGTCCTCGCCACCCAGATGTGGCTGGTGTCCTTCGGCGGCGGCAACAACCAGGGGCTGGGCAGCGCGCTCGGCGTCCTGCTGCTGCTCCTGGTCATCCCGGCCATGGTGTTCAACGTCCGCCGCTTCAAGAGGAGTCAGCGATGAACGTGATCCGTCGCGGCCTGGGCAACGCGGTGGTGCAGGCCTTCCTGGTCGTCATCGGGCTGGTCTGGATGACCCCGCTGGCCGGCCTGTTCCTGTCCTCGCTGCGGTCCGCCGAGGACACCGCGAAGGGCGGCTGGTGGACCGTGTTCAGCAGCCCCGGGCAGCTGTCCTTCGACAACTACTCGGCGCTGCTGGAGAACTCCGGCATCACGCAGGCGTTCTGGAACACCGTGCTCATCTCGGTGCCGACCACCGTGCTCGTCGTGGTCGTCGCCGCGCTCGCCGGATACGCCTTCGCCTGGCTGGAGTTCCCCGGACGGGACACGGTGTTCCTGGTCGTGGTGGCGCTGCTGGTGGTGCCCGTGCAGATCGGTCTGCTGCCGGTCGCCAAACTCTTCGGACAGCTCGGCCTGTTCGGGACCATCCCCGGTGTCGTGCTGTTCCACGTCGCCTACGGGCTGCCGTTCGCGGTGTTCCTGCTGCGGAACTACTTCGCGGAGATGCCGAAGGAGATGCTGGAGGCCGCGCGGATGGACGGCGGCAGCGAGTGGCGGATCTTCACCCGGCTCGTGCTGCCGGTGGGGCGGCCGGCGATCGCCAGCCTCGCCATCTTCCAGTTCCTGTGGGTGTGGAACGACATGCTGGTGGCGCTGCTGTTCGCGGACAGTTCGTCGCAGCCGCTCACGGTGGAGCTGCAGTCGCAGATCCGGCAGTTCGGCAGCAACGTGGATGTGCTGGCGCCGGGGGCGTTTCTGTCGCTGGTGGTGCCGGTGGTGGTGTTCTTCGCGTTCCAGCGGCACTTTGTGCAGGGGGTCATGGCGGGGTCCGTGAAGTAGGGGGTGGGGCGGGGAGGGTTGGTCGCCCCCTCCGCCCCTTCCCTTCCCGTCCCTGGGGCTGCGCCCCTTGCCCCCTTCGGCCCTTCGGGCCTCGTCCTCAAACGCCGGACGGGCTGGACTGCGCCGTGCGGACTTGAAGGATCACGGCGTCGCCGGCGGGTACAGCGACCTCGGGAGCTGCGACGCCGCGGCCGCGTCCAGGAGCCACAGCGTGCGGCTGCGGCCGTACGCTCCCGCTGCCGGGGCCTGGATCTCGCCCGCGCCCGAGAGCGCGATCGCCGCCGCCTCCGCCTTGTCCTCGCCCGCCGCGAGCAGCCACACCTCTCGGGCCGCGCGGATCGCGGGGAGGGTGAGGGTGATGCGGGTGGGCGGGGGCTTGGGGGCGCCGTGGACGCCCACCACCGTGCGTTCCGTCTCGCGGACCGCGGGCAGTTCGGGGAACAGGGACGCCACATGGGTGTCCGGGCCCACGCCCAGCATCAGGACGTCGAAGGACGGCACCGGGCCGTGGTCCTCCGGGCCCGCCGCCGCGGCCAGCTCCGCCGCGTAGGCGGCGGCCGCCGCCTCCACGTCCGAGCCGTGCGGGCCGTCCGACGCGGGCATGGCGTGCACGCGCTTCGGGTCCAGCGGCACCGCGTCCAGCAGCGCCTCGCGGGCCTGGGTGACATTGCGGTCCGGGTCGCCCTCGGGCAGGAACCGCTCGTCGCCCCACCACAGGTCCAGGCGCGACCAGTCGATCGCGTCCCGGGCCGGGGCGGCGGCCAGCGCGGCCAGCAGGCCGTTGCCGTTGCGGCCGCCGGTCAGCACGACCGACGCCTCGCCCCGCGAGGACTGCGCGTCCACGATCCTGGTGATCAGCCGGGCCGCCGCGGCCTGCGCCATCAGCTCCTTGTCCCGGTGCACGACCAGCTGGGGTGCCGTCGTCACTTCGCCGCCGCCTCCTTCACCGGTGCCTCCTCCGTCGCTTCGGCCGCGGGACCTTTCGCAGCCGACTCGACGGGAGCGGGGACGGCCTCGCGTGCCCCGGCGTCCCGTTCTCCTTTGGCCGGCGCGTCACCGCCGTCCCCCTGCTTCAGCCGCTCCACGCCGTAGCGCAGGGCCGACGCGTAGGTGTCGTCGGGGTCGAGCCGGCGCAGCTCCTCCGCGATCAGCTCCGCGGTGTCCCGGCGCTTCAGCGCCACCGCCCGCTTCGGCTGGCCCTGGATGGCCAGCGTCGCCAGCGAACCGTCGGCGCGGTCCAGCACGATCGGGCCGCAGTCGGTGTCCATCCGGACCGCCGTGAGACCCGGGCCCGCGGAACGGGTGCGCCGCACGGGCACGTCCAGCCGGTCCGCGAGCCACATCGCCAGCAGCTCGCAGCTCGGGTTGAACTCCTCGCCCTCCACCTCGACGCCCTGCACCTGGCAGGCGACCTGGTCCAGCGCGGCGGCCAGCATCGAACGCCACGGCGTGATGCGGGTCCACGACAGGTCCGTGTCGCCCGGGGTGTAGGCGTCGGCGCGGGCGGCCAGCTCCTTCACCGGCTGCTCGCACGCGTAGGTGTCGGTCACCCGGCGCTGGGCCAGCGCGCCCAGCGGGTCGTTCGCCGGGTCCAGCGGCGCGTTCACCGGCCACCACACCACGACCGGGGCGTCGGGGAGCAGCAGCGGCAGCACCACCGACTGGGCGTGGTCGACGACCTCGCCGTACAGCCGCAGGACCACCGTCTCGCCGGTGCCCGCGTCCGCGCCGACCCGCACCTCGGCGTCCAGCCGCGACTGCGTCCGGTCGCGCGGGGAGCGGGAGACGCGCCTGATGACGACCAGGGTGCGCGAGGGGTGCTCGCGCGAGGCGTCGCCGGCCGCCTTCAAGGCGTCGTAGGCGTTCTCCTCGTCCGTCACGATGACCAGGGTCAGCACCATGCCGACGGCCGGCGTGCCTATGGCCCGCCGCGCCTTCACCAGCGCCTTGTTGATCTTGCTGGCCGTGGTGTCCGTGAGGTCTGTCTTCATGGCCGGCGCCAGCTCCGTCCGTCTCGCTCGAGCATTTCGTCCGCCTCGACGGGTCCCCAGGTGCCGGCCTGGTACCGGGCCGGCCTGCCGTGCGCGTCCCAGTACTCCTCGATCGGGTCGAGGATCTTCCAGGACAGCTCGACCTCCTCCGTGCGCGGGAAGAGGTTGGAGTCGCCGAGCAGGACGTCGAGGATCAGCCGCTCGTACGCCTCCGGGCTGGACTCGGTGAACGACTCGCCGTACGCGAAGTCCATCGACACGTCCCGGATCTCCATCGACGTGCCCGGCACCTTCGAGCCGAACCGCACCGTGACGCCCTCGTCCGGCTGGACGCGGATCACGATGGCGTTCTGGCCGAGCTCCTCGGTGGCCGTGGTGTCGAAGGGGGAGTGCGGCGCCCGCTGGAAGACCACCGCGATCTCGGTGACCCGGCGGCCGAGGCGCTTGCCGGTACGCAGATAGAAGGGGACGCCCGCCCAGCGGCGGTTGTCGATGCCCACCTTGATCGCCGCGTAGGTGTCGGTCTTGGAGGACGGGTCGATGCCCTCCTCCTCCAGATAGCCGATGACCTTCGCGCCGCCCTGCCAGCCGGCCGCGTACTGCGCGCGGACGGTGTCCCTGCCCAGGTCCTTCGGCAGCCGCACGGCGCCGAGCACCTTGGTCTTCTCCGCGGCGAGCGCGTCCGCGTCGAAGGAGGCGGGCTCCTCCATCGCGGTCAGCGCGAGCAACTGCAGCAGGTGGTTCTGGATGACGTCGCGGGCGGCGCCGATGCCGTCGTAGTAGCCGGCCCGGCCGCCGATGCCGATGTCCTCGGCCATGGTGATCTGCACATGGTCCACGAAGGACCGGTTCCAGATCGGTTCGAACATCGTGTTGGCGAAGCGCAGCGCCAGGATGTTCTGGACGGTCTCCTTGCCCAGGTAGTGGTCGATCCGGAAGACCTGGTCCGGAGCGAACACCTCGTGCACGATGGCGTTCAGTTCCTCGGCCGACTTCAGGTCGTGCCCGAACGGCTTCTCGATGACCGCGCGCCGCCAGGAGCCGCCCGTCTGGTCCGCGAGACCGTGCTTCTTCAGCTGCTGGATGACCACCGGGAAGGACCGCGGCGGCACCGACAGGTAGAAGGCGAAGTTGCCGCCCGTGCCCTGTGCCTTGTCCAGCTCCTCGATCGTGCCGCGCAGCCGCTCGAAGGACTCGTCGTCGTCGAAGGTACCCTGCACGAAGCGCATGCCCTGGATGAGCTGCTGCCAGACCTCCTCACGGAAGGGGGTCCGCGCGTGCTCCTTGACCGCGTCGTGGACCTCCTGCGCGAAGTCCTCGTTCGCCCACTCCCGGCGGGCGAAGCCCACCAGCGAGAAGCCCGGCGGCAGCAGCCCCCGGTTGGCGAGGTCGTACACGGCCGGCATCAGCTTCTTGCGCGACAGGTCACCCGTGACGCCGAAGATGACCAGGCCCGACGGCCCCGCGATACGCGGGAGCCGTCGGTCGGCGGGGTCACGCAGCGGATTGCTGCTCGACAAGATCTCAGCCCTCCGAAGGGGCGAGGCGCTGAAGCTCCGCCTCGGTCGACTTCAGCAGGTCGTTCCAGGACGCCTCGAACTTGTCGACGCCCTCGTCCTCCAGAAGCCGCACCACCTCGTCGTACGAGATGCCGAGCCGCTCGACCGCGTCGAGGTCGGCGCGCGCCTGCTCGTACGTGCCCGCGATGGTGTTGCCCCGGATGTCGCCCTGCTCCTCGGTGGCGAACAGCGTCGCCTCCGGCATGGTGTTCACCGTGTTCGGCGCCACCAGCTCGTCGACGTACATCGTCGCCTTGTACGCCTTGTCCTTCACACCGGTCGACGCCCACAGCGGACGCTGCTTGTTGGCGCCCTCGCGCTCCAGCGCGGCCCAGCGGTCCGTGGAGAAGACCTCCTCGTACGCCTGGTACGCCAGGCGCGCGTTGGCGATGGCGGCCTTGCCGCGCAGCGCCTTGGCCTCGTCGGTGCCGAGCGCGTCGATCCGCTTGTCGATCTCGGTGTCCACGCGGGACACGAAGAAGGACGCCACGGAGTGGATCTTCGACAGGTCCAGGCCGCGCTCCTTGGCCTTCTCCAGGCCGGTCAGGAACGCGTCCATCACCTTGCGGTAGCGCTCCAGGGAGAAGATCAGCGTGACGTTGACGCTGATGCCCAGGCCGATGACCTCGGCGATGGCCGGGATGCCCGCCTCGGTCGCCGGGATCTTGATCAGGGTGTTCGGCCGGTCCACCAGCCAGGCGAGCTGCTTGGCCTCGGCGACCGTCGCGCGGGTGTCGTGCGCCAGCCGCGGGTCCACCTCGATGGACACCCGGCCGTCACGGCCGTCGGTGGCGTCGAAGACCGGACGCAGGATGTCGGCGGCGTCACGGACGTCCGCCGTCGTGATCATCCGGATGGCCTCCTCGACGGTGACCTTCCGGGCCGCGAGGTCGGCCAGCTGCGTGTCGTAGCCGTCGCCCTCGGAGATCGCCTTCTGGAAGATCGTCGGGTTGGTGGTGACGCCCACGACGTGCTGCTGGTCGATCAGCTCCGACAGGTTGCCGGACGTGATCCGCTTGCGCGACAGGTCGTCCAGCCAGATCGCGACGCCCTCGTCGGAAAGGCGCTTCAGTGCGTCTGTCATGGAAATTCCATCTCCTACGTGTCGTGTGTGAGCGTCAGCGCCGGGCGGCGGCGATCGATTCCCGCGCGACGGCGGCCACGTTGTCGGCGGTGAAGCCGTACTTCTCGAACAGCACCTTGCCGTCGGCCGAGGCGCCGAAGTGCTCCAGCGAGACGATGCGGCCGGCGTCGCCCACGTACTTGTGCCAGGTGAGGCCGATCCCCGCCTCGACGGCCACACGCGCCTTCACGGACGGCGGCAGGACGCTGTCCCGGTACCCCTGGTCCTGCTCCTCGAACCACTCCACGGACGGCATGGACACCACGCGCGTCGGCACACCGTCGGCCTGGAGCCGCTCGCGCGCCTCGACGGCGACGTGCACCTCGGAGCCGGTGGCGATCAGGACGACCTCGGGCTCGCCGCCCTCGGCCTCGAACAGCACGTACCCGCCGCGGGCCGCGTCCTCGTTCGGCTCGTACGTCGGCACGCCCTGGCGGGTGAGCGCCAGACCGTGCGGGGCGCCCTTGCCGAACTCCTTGGTCCAGCGCTTGAGGATCTCGCGCCAGGCGATCGCGGTCTCGTTCGCGTCGGCCGGGCGGACCACGTTCAGGCCCGGAATGGCGCGCAGCGACGCGAGGTGCTCGACCGGCTGGTGGGTCGGGCCGTCCTCGCCGAGACCGATGGAGTCGTGCGTCCACACGTACGTCACCGGCAGGTGCATCAGCGCCGACAGACGCACGGCGTTGCGCATGTAGTCGGAGAACACCAAGAAGGTGCCGCCGTAGATGCGGGTGTTTCCGTGCAGCGCGATGCCGTTCATCTCCGCGGCCATGGAGTGCTCGCGGATGCCGAAGTGGATCGTGCGGCCGTACGGGTTCGCCTCCGGCAGCGGGTTGTCCGCCGGGAGGAACGACGACGTCTTGTCGATCGTGGTGTTGTTGGAGCCGGCGAGGTCGGCCGAGCCGCCCCACAGCTCCGGGATCACCGCGCCGAGCGCCTGCAGCACCTTGCCGGAGGCGGCGCGGGTGGCGACGCCCTTGCCCGGCTCGAACACCGGCAGCGCGTCCTGCCAGCCCTTGGGCAGCTCGCCCGCGGCGATGCGGTCGTACTGGGCGGCGCGCTCCGGGTTGTTGTCCCGCCACTGCTGGAAGGACTTCTCCCACACGGCGCGCGCGGCCTGGCCGCGCTCCAGCGCCTTGCGGGTGTGCGCGATGACCTCGTCGGCGACCTCGAAGGTCTTCTCCGGGTCGAAGCCGAGGACCCGCTTGGTGGCCGCGACCTCGTCGTCGCCGAGCGCCGAGCCGTGCGCGGCCTCGGTGTTCTGCGCGTTCGGCGCGGGCCAGGCGATGATCGAGCGCATCGCGATGAAGGACGGCCGGTCGGTGACCTTCTTCGCCTCCTGGATCGCGTCGTAGATCGCGTTCGGGTCCAGGTCCCCGTCGGGCTTCGGCGCCACACGCTGCACGTGCCAGCCGTACGCCTCGTACCGCTTGACCGTGTCCTCGGAGACGGCCGTCTCGGTGTCGCCCTCGATCGAGATGTGGTTGTCGTCCCACAGCAGGACCAGGTTGCCGAGCTTCTGGTGCCCGGCCAGCGAGGAGGCCTCGGCGGAGATGCCCTCCTGGAGGCAGCCGTCACCGGCGATGCAGTAGATGTAGTGGTCGAACGGGGACTCCCCGGCGGGGGCCTCCGGGTCGAACAGCCCGCGCTCGTAGCGGGCGGCCATCGCCATGCCCACCGCGTTGGCGACACCCTGGCCGAGCGGGCCGGTCGTGGTCTCCACGCCCGTGGTGTGCCCGTACTCCGGGTGGCCCGGAGTCTTCGAGCCCCAGGTGCGGAAGGACTTCAGGTCGTCCAGCTCCAGGCCGAAGCCGGCCAGGTAGAGCTGGGTGTAGAGGGTCAGGGACGAATGGCCGGCGGACAGCACGAAGCGGTCTCGCCCGACCCAGTCGGCGTCCGCCGGGTCGTGCCGCATCACCTTCTGGAAGAGGGTGTAGGCGGCAGGCGCCAGGCTCATCGCCGTACCCGGATGGCCGTTGCCGACCTTCTGTACGGCATCGGCGGCCAGGACGCGGGCGGTGTCGACGGCCCGCTGGTCCAGTTCGGTCCACTCGAGGTCTGTGGTGGTCGGCTTGGTGCTCACCCTGAGTCAGGGCTCCTCTCCACATGTCGGATGCCGGCGATTGCCCACCGGCGTGGTCGAGCCTACCCCCGTAGGACGTGCCTTTTTCCGGGTCATTCCAGAGTGCGGGCACTCCCCGGGACGCGCCTCCTGACTGGGAAGTTTCCGCATTCGGCAGATGAATACGGAGCCGCTCATCCGCGTGCTCAATCGAGCTTCGGGACGCACCTCGGAGAGGGGTCCGCCAACACGACCGGACCCCCGCGAATGCCGGGGTCTGGGCAACGTCTAGAGTGGCGTGGTACGCGCGAGCCTTTACCGGCACTTCACAGGGAAAGGCTCGCTGGGATGTCTCTGTAGGGGTGTGCGTGACGGCCGTTGAATCCCGCCCGGCGGGGGTTTTGGGGACGAGTCAGAGCCCTGCGCATCGGCCGTTCCGGGCCCGTGTGACGGCATTCGTGGCTCTCACCAAGCCGCGGATCATCGAACTGCTGCTCATCACCACCGTCCCGGTGATGTTCCTGGCGCAGCAGGGCGTGCCCGACCTGACGCTCGTGCTGCTGACCTGCCTCGGCGGCTATCTGTCGGCCGGCGGCGCCAACGCGCTCAACATGTACATCGACCGCGACATCGACGCGCTGATGGACCGCACCTCGCAGCGCCCGCTGGTGACCGGCATGGTCAGCCCGCGTGAGGCCCTGGTCTTCGGCATCACCCTGGCGGTCGTCTCGACGCTGCTGTTCGGCCTGACCGTCAACTGGCTGTCCGCCTGGCTGTCCCTCGGCGCGCTCCTCTTCTACGTCGTCGTCTACACGATGATCCTCAAGCGCCGCACGGCGCAGAACATCGTGTGGGGCGGCATCGCCGGCTGCATGCCGGTGCTGATCGGCTGGTCCGCCGTCACCAACTCGATGTCCTGGGCCCCGGTCGTCCTCTTCCTCGTCATCTTCTTCTGGACGCCGCCGCACTACTGGCCGCTGTCCATGAAGGTGAAGGAGGACTACGCGCGCGTGGGCGTGCCGATGCTGCCGGTCGTCGCCGGCAACAAGGCGGTCGCCAAGCAGATCGTCCTCTACAGCTGGGTGATGGTCGGCGTGTCGCTGCTCCTCACCCCGATGGGCTACACCGGCTGGTTCTACACCGCGGTCGCCCTGGCGGCCGGCGGCTGGTGGCTGTGGGAGGCGCACGCGCTGCTGAACCGCGCCAAGGCCGAGGTGACGGGCGCCAAGCTCAAGGAGATGCGCCTCTTCCACTGGTCCATCACCTATGTCTCCCTGCTCTTCGTCGCCATCGCGGTGGACCCCTTCCTGCGCTGAGACGCACGCCTGCACGCCGACGGGCGGGGCACGTGGCCAAGGCCACGGACCCCGCCCGTCGCCGTTCGATCTACCCGTCGGTAGCATCCTGCTCATGGCAGACACGCAGCAGGTGGACCCGAAGGACGGGCAGAAGGCGGCCCGGCTCGCCAAGCGGATCGGCGGCTACGCCAAGGAGCACGGCGGCGCCGAGGGACATGTGGAGTACCTCGGAGAGCGCGGCGCCCGCATCGTCCTCGTCGGCGAGGACGGCGCCTGGGGGGACGTGCACGCGCCCTCCATGGAGATCGCCCGGCTGGCCGTCGAGAAGGCGGGCATCACCGTGCACGAGCAGTTCGACGGCGACTTCGCCGCCAAGGTGAGGACCGGCCCGTACGAGTGGAGCCGCATGGCCGGCATCCAGGTCGGCGGCCCCTCCAACGACTGACCGCCCCACGGGCAACACCTCTTCCCCGGTTCACCCGTTAGGACCTGTAGACAGCGTCCACACGGGGAGAGTCCGGAGATGATCGACCCGCCGTCCCTCGTGGACCAGTACTGCCACGGCGTACTGCGCACGGAGCTGGGCCTCGGCACGTTCGAGGCCCAGCTGGCCCGCACCGAGGGACCGCCGGCGCCCGGCACCACCCTCTTCGACACCCAGACCGGGTTCGCGGTGCGCCGCTGGTGCCCGCCCCTGCTGGGCCTCGAACCGCACTGCCCTCCCGCCCGCTACCTCGCCCGCCGCCGTGAGCTCGGCACGGTCGAGGCGGGCCGCCGGCTGCTGCGCGGCAGCGGCATCACCGCCTACCTCGTCGACACCGGCCTGCCCGACGACCTCACCGACCCCGACGAGCTGGCCCGCGCCGGCCAGGCCGAGGCGCACGAGATCGTCCGCCTGGAGCAGCTCGCCGAACAGGTCGCCGACACCTCCGGCACCGTCGAGTCCTTCCTCGCCAACCTCGCCGAGTCGGTGCACGGCGCCGCCGCGCACGCCGTCGCCTTCACCTCCGTGGCCGGACTGCGCCACGGCCTCGCACTCGCCCCCGAGCCGCCCGAGGCGGGGGAGGTGCGCGGCGCGGCCGGACGCTGGCTGGCCGCGCGCGTCGCTGGGGACCGGCTCACCGACCCGGTGCTGCTGCGCCATCTGCTGTGGATCGCCGTCGCCTCGGGACTGCCGCTCCAGCTGCACGCCGGCCTCGGCGCCCCGGGCGCGCGCGTCGACCGCACCGACCCGGTCCTGCTCACCGACTTCGTCCGGGCCACCGCAGGACTCGGCACCGACCTCGTCCTGCTGCACGGCTACCCGTACCACCGCCACGCCGCCCACCTCGCGGGCGTCTTCCCGCACGTCTACGCCGACTGCGGCGCCGCCCTGGTCCGCACCGGCGCCCGCGCGGCGACCGTCCTCGCGGAGGTGCTGGAACTGGCCCCCTTCGGCAAGATCCTCTTCTCCAGCGGCGCCCGCGGCCTGCCCGAGCTGCACGTCGTCGGCGCCCACCTCTTCCGGGAGGCCCTCGCCCGGGTCCTCGGCGGCTGGGTCTCCGAGGGCGCCTGGTCCCTGGACGACGCCCAGCGCGTCGCCACGATGATCGCCTCCGGCAACGCGGCCCGGGTGTACGGGCTGAGCTGACCGGAAGACGCCGTGCGGGGGAGCTGGCCGGGGGAGACTGGGCGGATGCAGCAGACCGACGCCCTGCTCGGCCGCTTCCTCGCCGGGCTCGCGCCCCTGTCCCCGCTCGCGGTGTGGGCACACGGCTCCCTGGCCGCCGGGGACTACGTGGAGGGCCGCAGCGACCTCGACCTGATCGCCGTCCTGCCGCATCCGCCGGGCGCCGGCACCGTGTGGCGGGTGGCGGTCCTGCACAACCGGCTGCGCGCCGCACCGCTCGCGGGCGGGCTCCACTGCACGTACCTGGCTCCGAAGACGGCAGCCGACGCGGAGCGCAGGCACCTCACCTGGGCGCACGAGCGGCTGCTGCGGCGGCCCGTCACCCCGGTCACCCGCACCGAACTGCACACGTCGGGCCGGGTGCTGCACGGTGCGCCGCCCGCGGACCTGCTGCCTGCGGTGCCGACGGCGAGCTCGCCGCGTTCGTGCTGCGCGACCAGCGCGACTACTGGCGGCCGCACGTGGACCGGGCGGACCTGTGGACGCGGGACGTATGGGTCGACCTGGGGATGCTGACCCACGCGCGGGCCACCGTCACCCTCCGGGAGGGCCGGCTGATCAGCAAGCGGGAGGCGCTGGACGTGCTGCCCGGCCTCGGCGCGCCCGAGGAGGTCGTCGAGGACATCCGCGCGCGCCGGTACGGCGGGGCGGTCATGGCCGACGTGCGCCGGCGTGCCGCGCTGGTGCGGGGTTACCTGGGGCCGGCGATCGACGCGCTGGTGGCCGGCTCCTGAGCCGGGACGGCCGACGGCTGCGGGCCCGACTCCGGGCGCTCGCGCAGCGACAGCAGGACGCGCAGCACACAGATCCACACCGCGCACGAGCCGAACATGTGCGCGCCCACCAGGATCTCGGGCAGGTCGGTGAAGTACTGCACGTAGCCGATCGCGCCCTGCGCCAGCAGGACCAGGAACAGCTCACGGGTGCGCGACAGCGGGCCCTTGGGGGCGTCGACGGCCTTCAGCACGAACCACAGGGCGAAGGTCAGCGTCACCACGATCCACGCCAGGACGGCGTGCAGCTTGGTGACCGTCTCCCAGTCCAGCGGCATCCGCGGGACCTCGCTGGAGTCGCCCGCGTGCGGGCCCGCGCCGGTGACCACCGTGCCGGCCGCGATCAGCAGCGCGGACGCGGCCACCAGGAACCACACCAGCTGCTGCACGGCCTTGCCGACCAGCGGCCGTGGCCCGGCGTCGCCCTCGCGGGTGCGCTGCCACATCACCGTGGCGACCGCGATCAGCGCCGAGGACAGCAGGAAGTGCGCCGCGACCGTGTACGGGTTCAGACCGACCAGCACCACGATGCCGCCGAGCACCGCGTTGCCCATGACCACCCAGAACTGCGCCCAGCCCAGCCGGGTGAGGCTGCGCCGGTACGGCTTCTGGGAGCGCGCGGCGACGATCGCCCAGCCGACGGCCGCGCACAGCACGTACGTCAGCAGGCGGTTGCCGAACTCGATGTAGCCGTGGATGCCCATCTCGGCCGTGTTGTGGAGCGAGTCCTCGGTGCACTTGGGCCAGGTCGGGCAGCCCAGGCCGGAACCGGTCAGCCGGACGGCGCCGCCGGTGACCACGATGACCACCGACATCACGAGCGCGGCGAGGGCCGCGCGCCGGACGGTCCCGGGGGCCGGGGTCCAGCGGGCGGCGACGAAGGCGAGCGGGTTGCGCAGCGGCGAGGGGGCGTCGGCGCGGGTCACGTTTGGCACGCGTCCCATCGTAGGCGTCCGCTTGTGCACGGTTTCACGAGGGTCGGTCCCGGTCATCGCGCACTACTCCCAGCGGAAGAACGCACCGGCCGCGGCGAGCCCCGCGACCGCCCAGGCGGTGAGGATCCCCAGGTCGGCCCAGGGCATCCCGGCGCCGTGCTGGAGGACGTCCCGCAGGCCCTCCGACAGCGCGGCGATCGGCAGCAGCCCGAGCACGTCCTGCGCGGCCTCGGGGAACTTGTCCAGCGGTACGACCACGCCGCCGCCGACGAGCAGCAGCAGGAAGACCAGGTTGGCGGCGGCGAGCGTCGCCTCCGCCTTGAGCGTGCCGGCCATCAGCAGTCCGAGCCCCGAGAAGGCGGCCGTGCCCAGCGCCAGCAGGGCGACCACCGCGAGCGCGCCGCCCTGCGGGTCCCAGCCGAGCATCAGCGCGATCACCGTCAGCAGGACCACCTGGAGCACCTCGGTGACCAGCACCGACAGCGTCTTGGCGGTCATCAGCCCCCAGCGCGGCAGCGGAGAGGCGGCGAGCCGCTTCAGCACGCCGTAGCGCCGCTCGAAGCCGGTCGCGATGGCCTGCCCGGTGAACGCGGTCGACATCACCGCGAGCGCCAGGATGCCGGGCGCGAGGAAGTCCACCGCCGCGCCGTCGCCGGTGTCCACCACGTCCACGGTGCTGAACAGCACCAGGAGCAGGCTGGGGATGATCACGGTGAGCAGCAGCTGCTCGCCGTTGCGCAGCAGCATCTTCGTCTCGAGCACCGCCTGGGCGGCGATCATGCGCACGAGGGGCGCCGCGCCCGGCTGCGGTGAGTAGGTCCCGGTGGCCGTCACGAACGCAGCTCCTTGCCGGTCAGCTCAAGAAAGACGTCTTCCAAGGTGTGCCGTTCCACCGAGATCCGGTCCGGCAGGACACCGTGCTGCGCGCACCAGGACGTCACCGTGGCGAGCAGCTGCGGGTCTACCTTGCCGGTGACCCGGTACGAGCCCGGCGTCACCTCGGCGGCCGACGCGTCGGACGGCAGCGCCTTCAGCAGGGACGCCACGTCCAGACCGGGCCGCCCGGAGAAGCGCAGGGTGTTCTCGGCGCCGCCCCGGCACAGCTCCTCGGGGGAGCCCTGGGCGACGACCCGGCCGGCGTCGATGATCGCCACGTCGTCGGCGAGCTGCTCGGCCTCGTCCATGTGGTGCGTGGTGAGGACGACGGAGACACCGTCGTTGCGGAGGTCCCGGACCAGGTCCCAGGTGGCGTGGCGGGCCTGCGGGTCGAGTCCGGCGGTCGGCTCGTCCAGGAACACGAGCTCGGGGCGGCCCACCACGGCCATCGCCAGCGCGAGCCGCTGCTGCTGCCCGCCGGACAGCCGCCGGTAGGACGTACGGCCGCAGGAGCCGAGGCCCAGGCGTTCCATCAGCGCGTCCACGTCCAGCGGGCGCGCGTGCAGCTTCGCCACATGGCGCAGCATCTCGTCCGCCCGCGCCCCCGCGTACACGCCGCCGGACTGGAGCATCACGCCGATGCGGGGCCGCAGCGCCGCCGACTCACGGACCGGGTCGAGACCCAGGACGCGCACCGTGCCGGAGTCCGGCCGCCGGTACCCCTCGCAGATCTCGACCGTGCTCGTCTTGCCCGCTCCGTTGGGGCCGAGCACGGCGGTCACGCCCTGCCGGGCCGCCAGGTCGAGGCCGTCCACCGCGGTCTTCGTGCCGTACCGCTTCACCAGGGCCTGCACCTGGACCACGGGCTCACTTCGCATGGGTCATGAGTCTAGGGAGGTTCCGGGGGCCCCGGACCCGGGGGTGCGGGAAGCCGTCCGGACGGGAAAGGCGGTCTTGCGTGGGCCGTCCGGAATGTGCTTCCGGACGGGAAATGCGCCGGTCGGAGGGGGTGCGGGCGATGTCGGCACGGTGTGTGCGGTCGGCCCCTGTCTGATCGATCAGAGATCGTTTCCGCAGGTCGGATTAGGTTTACCTAAGTGATGCAAGGCACTGTGGGCCGTCCGGACGCGGCTTGCCCGGCTCCGAGGAATTACGCAACAATGGCGTTGTGAAAAACGTTGGCGAGGCGTCCCACGAGGAGCTGGCAACCGGTGAGCGGTCCACCCGCAACCGCGTCGCCCGCTCCATCCTGGACCACGGCCCGTCGACCGTCGCCGAACTGGCCGGGCGGCTGAAGCTCACCCAGGCGGCCGTGCGCCGCCACCTCGACGCCCTGGCCGCGGACAACGTCGTGGAGGCCCGCGAGCGGCGGGTCTACGGCACGCGCTCGCGCGGACGTCCGGCCAAGGTGTTCGCCCTGACCGACTGCGGCCGGGACGCCTTCGACCAGTCCTACGACAAGCTCGCGGTGGACGCGCTGCGCTGGATCGGCGAGCGGGAGGGCGGCGACGACGCCATCGCCGCGTTCGCCCGCGCCCGTATCGCCGCCCAGGCGGGCTCCTACCGCAAGGCCGTCGAGTCCGTACCGCCCGAGCAGCGCACCGAAGCCCTGGCCAAGGCGCTCAGCGCGGACGGGTACGCTGCGACCGCGCGCAGCGCACCGGTCGGCGAGCAGCTCTGCCAGCACCACTGCCCGGTCGCCCACGCCGCCGAACAGTTCCCGCAGCTCTGCGAGGCCGAGACGGAATTTTTCGCCGAGCTCCTCGGTACTCACGTACAGCGGCTGGCGACGATCGCGCACGGCGACGGCGTCTGCACGACGTTCATCCCCAAGATTTCCCACACCGCATCTGCAAGCACGTCCGGGAGGAACCCCGCATGACTCTCCCCACGGAGACTGCCCACCCCGAGCTGGAGGGTCTGGGCACCTACGAATACGGCTGGGCCGACCGTGACGAGGCCGGTGCGTCGGCGCGCCGCGGCCTGAACGAGGACGTCGTCCGGGACATCTCCTCGAAGAAGGACGAGCCGGAGTGGATGACGAAGCTCCGCCTCAAGGGCCTGCGCCTGTTCGAGAAGAAGCCCATGCCGAACTGGGGCTCCGACCTCTCCGGCATCGACTTCGACAACATCAAGTACTTCGTGCGGTCGACGGAGAAGCAGGCGGAGTCCTGGGAGGACCTCCCCGAGGACATCAAGAACACCTACGACAAGCTGGGCATCCCCGAGGCCGAGAAGAAGCGCCTCGTCGCCGGTGTCGCCGCCCAGTACGAGTCGGAGGTCGTCTACCACCAGATCCGCGAGGACCTGGAGGAGCAGGGCGTCATCTTCCTCGACACCGACACCGCCCTGAAGGAGCACCCGGAGCTCTTCAAGGAGTACTTCGGCACGGTCATCCCCGCCGGTGACAACAAGTTCGCCGCGCTGAACACGGCCGTGTGGTCCGGCGGTTCCTTCATCTACGTGCCCCCGGGCGTGCATGTCGAGATCCCGCTCCAGGCCTACTTCCGGATCAACACCGAGAACATGGGCCAGTTCGAGCGGACCCTGATCATCGTCGACGAGGGCGCCTACGTGCACTACGTCGAGGGCTGCACCGCGCCGATCTACAAGTCGGACTCGCTGCACTCCGCGGTCGTCGAGATCATCGTCAAGAAGAACGCCCGCTGCCGCTACACGACCATCCAGAACTGGTCGAACAACGTCTACAACCTGGTGACCAAGCGCGCCGTGGCCTACGAGGGCGCCACCATGGAGTGGGTCGACGGCAACATCGGCTCCAAGGTGACGATGAAGTACCCGGCCGTCTACCTGATGGGCGAGCACGCCAAGGGCGAGACCCTGTCCATCGCCTTCGCGGGCGAGGGCCAGCACCAGGACGCCGGCGCCAAGATGGTCCACATGGCCCCGAACACGTCGTCGAACATCGTCTCCAAGTCGGTGGCGCGCGGCGGCGGCCGGACCTCCTACCGCGGTCTCATCGAGATCGGCGAGGGCGCCCCGGGCTCCAAGTCCAACGTGCTGTGCGACGCGCTGCTGGTGGACACCATCTCCCGCTCGGACACCTACCCCTACGTGGACGTCCGCGAGGACGACGTGTCCATGGGCCACGAGGCGACCGTCTCCAAGGTCTCCGAGGACCAGCTCTTCTACCTGATGAGCCGCGGCCTCTCCGAGGACGAGGCGATGGCGATGATCGTGCGCGGCTTCGTCGAGCCGATCGCCAAGGAACTGCCGATGGAGTACGCGCTCGAGCTCAACCGGCTGATCGAGCTCCAGATGGAAGGCGCGGTCGGCTGACCGCCGCCCCCGTCTCCCGTCAGGCCCCTTACGCAACGGAAAGCGAGCACTACGACAGCCATGGCTGAGGCTCAGAACTCCCCCACCTCCGGCTACGCTTCGGCGGGGGGACCCCCACCGGTCGGTTCCACGACCGCCGGTTCGATTGCGGTCGCCGCCGAGTCGACCGTCGCCACGCGCATGAGCGCGCCCGCGTCCTTCGACGTGGCGGACTTCCCCGTCCCCCACGGCCGTGAGGAGGAGTGGCGGTTCACCCCGCTGGAGCGGCTGCGCGGGCTGCACGACGGCACCGCCGCCGCCACCGACGCGGGCGTCAAGGTCGCCGTCGAGGCGCCCGAGGGCGTCACCGTCGAGACCGTCGGCCGTGACGACGCCCGGCTCGGCCGCACCGGAGCCCCGGTGGACCGCGTCGCCGCGCAGGCGTACTCGGCCTTCACCCAGGCGTCGGTCGTGACCGTGCCGAAGGAGACCGTCCTCACCGAGCCGATCCGCATCGCGGTGCACGGCGAGGGCGGCATCGCCTACGGCCACCAGGTGATCGAGCTCGGCGCCTTCGCCGAGGCCCTCGTGGTCATCGACCACACCGGCGACGCGGTGCTCGCCGCCAACGTCGAGTACGTCCTCGGCGACGGCGCCAAGCTCACCGTGGTGTCCGTCCAGGACTGGGACGACAAGGCCGTGCACGTCGCCCAGCACAACGCCCTCGTCGGCCGCGACGCCTCCTTCAAGTCGGTCGTCGTGACCTTCGGCGGCGACGTCGTCCGCCTGCACCCGCGCGTCACCTACGCGGGCACCGGCGGCGAGGCCGAGCTGTTCGGCCTGTACTTCACGGACGCCGGCCAGCACCAGGAGCACCGCCTCCTGGTCGACCACAACGTCCCGCACTGCAAGTCCAACGTCGTCTACAAGGGCGCGCTGCAGGGCGACGACGCGCACGCCGTGTGGATCGGCGACGTGCTCATCGAGGCCAAGGCCGAGGGCACCGACACCTACGAGATGAACCGCAACCTCGTCCTCACCGACGGCGCGCGGGTCGACTCCGTGCCGAACCTGGAGATCGAGACCGGCGAGATCGTCGGCGCCGGCCACGCCTCCGCGACCGGCCGCTTCGACGACGAGCAGCTCTTCTACCTGATGGCCCGCGGCATCCCCGAGAAGGACGCCCGCCGTCTGGTGGTCCGCGGCTTCTTCGCCGAGCTCGTCCAGCAGATCGGCGTCCCCGACATCGAGGAGCGCCTGATCGCCAAGATCGAGGAGGAGCTGGAGGCCGCGGTCGCATGACCTTCGTACGCGTCTGTGGACTGGGCGAGCTGGAGGAGGACACCCCCAAGCGGGTGGAGCTCGACGGCACGCCGGTCTCCATCGTGCGCACCGAGGGCGAGGTGTTCGCGATCAACGACATCTGCTCGCACGCGAACGTGTCCCTCTCGGAGGGCGAGGTGGACGACTGCCACATCGAGTGCTGGCTGCACGGCTCGCGTTTCGACCTCCGTTCCGGCAAGCCCGACGCCCTTCCGGCGACGCGCCCCGTCCCCGTATACCCCGTAAAGATCGAAGGGGACGACGTGCTCGTCTCCCTCACCCAGGAGTCCTGAGGCACCCATGGCAACGCTTGAAATCCGAGACCTGCACGTCACCGTCGAGGCCGACAACGCCACGAAGGAGATCCTCAAGGGCGTCGACCTCACCGTGAAGCAGGGCGAGACGCACGCCATCATGGGCCCCAACGGCTCGGGCAAGTCGACCCTCGCCTACTCGCTCGCGGGTCACCCCAAGTACACGATCACGCAGGGCACCGTCACCCTCGACGGCGAGGACGTCCTGGAGATGTCCGTCGACGAGCGCGCCCGCGCCGGCCTGTTCCTCGCCATGCAGTACCCGGTCGAGGTCCCCGGCGTCTCCGTCTCCAACTTCCTGCGCACCTCCGCCACCGCCGTCCGCGGCGAGGCCCCCAAGCTGCGTACCTGGGTGAAGGAGGTCAAGGAGGCCATGGAGCGCCTCAACATGGACCCCGCCTTCGCCGAGCGGAACGTGAACGAGGGCTTCTCCGGCGGTGAGAAGAAGCGCCACGAGATCCTTCAGCTGGAGCTGCTCAAGCCGAAGATCGCCATCCTCGACGAGACCGACTCCGGCCTGGACGTCGACGCCCTGCGCGTCGTCTCCGAGGGCGTCAACCGCGTCCGCGAGTCCGGCCAGGTCGGCACCCTGCTGATCACGCACTACACGCGCATCCTGCGCTACATCAAGCCCGACCACGTCCACGTCTTCGCGGCCGGACGGATCGCCGAGTCCGGCGGCCCCGAGCTCGCCGACAAGCTGGAGGCCGAGGGCTACGAGGCTTACACGAAGGGTGGCGCATCCGAGTGACACAGCTGCCGGGCCTCCTCGACACCGAGGCGATCCGCAAGGACTTCCCCATCCTGGACCGTCAGGTCCACGACGGGCGCAAGCTCGTGTACCTGGACAACGCGGCGACCAGCCAGAAGCCGCGGCAGGTGCTGGACGCCCTCGGCGAGTACTACGAGCGCTACAACGCCAACGTCCACCGCGGTGTGCATGTGCTCGCCGAGGAGGCCACGGCGCTGTACGAGGGTGCGCGCGACAAGGTCGCGGAGTTCGTCAACGCTCCCTCGCGCGACGAGGTGATCTTCACCAAGAACGCCTCCGAGTCGCTCAACCTCGTGGCCAACATGCTCGGCTGGGCCGACGAGCCCTACCGGGTGGACCACGAGACCGAGATCGTCATCACGGAGATGGAGCACCACTCCAACATCGTGCCGTGGCAGCTGCTCGCGCAGCGCACGGGCGCGAAGCTGAAGTGGTTCGGCCTCACCGACGACGGCCGGCTCGACCTGTCCAACATCGACGAGATCATCACCGAGAAGACGAAGATCGTCTCCTTCGTGCTGGTCTCCAACATCCTGGGCACGGTCAACCCGGTCGAGGCCATAGTGCGCCGCGCCCAGGAGGTCGGCGCCCTCGTGTGCATCGACGCCTCCCAGGCCGCGCCGCACATGCCGCTGGACGTGCAGGCCCTCCAGGCCGACTTCGTGGCCTTCACCGGCCACAAGATGTGCGGCCCGACCGGCATCGGCGTCCTGTGGGGCCGCCAGGAGCTGCTCGAGGACCTGCCTCCGTTCCTCGGCGGCGGCGAGATGATCGAGACCGTGTCGATGAGCTCGTCGACGTACGCGCCCGCCCCGCACAAGTTCGAGGCGGGCACCCCGCCGATCGCCCAGGCGGTCGGTCTCGGCGCGGCGATCGACTACCTGTCGGGCATCGGCATGGACAAGATCCTCGCCCACGAGCACGCCATCACCGAGTACGCCGTCAAGCGGCTCCTCGAGGTGCCGGACCTGCGCATCATCGGTCCGGCCACCGCGGAGGACCGCGGCGCCGCGATCTCCTTCACCCTCGGGGACATCCACCCGCACGACGTGGGCCAGGTCCTCGACGAGCAGGGCATCGCGGTCCGGGTCGGACACCACTGCGCCCGCCCCGTCTGCCTGCGGTACGGAATTCCTGCGACCACCCGTGCGTCGTTCTATCTGTACTCCACGCCGGCGGACATCGACGCACTGGTCGACGGTCTGGAGCACGTACGGAACTTCTTCGGATGAGGGGCTGAGGCGTGAAGCTGGACTCCATGTACCAGGACGTCATCCTGGACCACTACAAGAACCCGCACGGCCGGGGTCTTCGGGATGGCGACGCCGAGGTGCACCACGTCAACCCGACGTGCGGCGACGAGATCACGCTGCGCGTGAAGTACGACGGCACGACCATCAGCGACGTCAGCTACGAGGGACAGGGCTGTTCCATCAGCCAGGCGTCCGCGTCCGTGCTGAACGACCTGCTGGTCGGCAAGGATCTCGCCGAGGCGCAGAAGATCCAGGGCACGTTCCTGGAGCTGATGCAGTCCAAGGGGAAGATCGAGCCCGACGACGCGATGGAGGAGGTGCTGGAGGACGCGATCGCGTTCGCCGGCGTCTCCAAGTACCCCGCGCGGGTCAAGTGCGCCCTCCTGAGCTGGATGGCGTGGAAGGACGCGACGGCCCAGGCGCTGGGCGCCGACGCCGAAAGGACTACGGCATGAGCGAGACCGTGGAGATGAAGCCGGCCTCGGAGGAGGAGCTCCGCGAGGCCCTGATGGACGTCGTCGACCCGGAGCTGGGCATCGACGTCGTCAACCTCGGCCTCATCTACGGCATCCACATCGACGACTCCAACGTGGCGACCGTCGACATGACCCTGACCTCGGCGGCCTGCCCGCTGACCGACGTCATCGAGGACCAGGCGAAGTCCGCCACGGACGGCCTGGTCAACGAGCTGCGGATCAACTGGGTCTGGATGCCGCCGTGGGGCCCGGACAAGATCACGGACGACGGCCGTGAGCAGCTGCGGGCGCTGGGGTTCAACGTCTGAGCTCCGCCGCACACGGCGTGACGGCGACGTTCCCTTCGGGGGGCGTCGCCGTTTACGTGCTCCCGGCCGGTTTTCGTGCTTCTCGCCGGGCGCCGTTGTGTACGCTCGTACACATGGGATACCTCCTGCTGGCCGGGGCCATCGCGGCCGAGGTGTGCGCCACCACCGCCATGAAGTACAGCGACGGCTTCAGCAGGCTCTGGCCCTCCCTGCTGACCCTGCTGGGCTACGTCGTCTCCTTCGCGCTCCTCGCGCAGACCCTGCGCACCGTGGCCGTCGGCACCGCCTACGCCATCTGGGCCGGCGTGGGCACGGCCGCCATCGCGACCATCGGGATCGTGTTCCTCGGCGAGGGCATGAGCGCCGCCAAGGCCGTCGGCATCGGGCTGATCATCGTCGGCGTGGTCGTGCTGAACCTGGGCGGTGCGCACTGATGGCGGCACGCCGGTACGACCCGGAGCGGCGGCAGCGGATCATCGACGCGGCGATCCGGGTGGTCGGCCGCAGCGGCATCGCGGGGCTCACCCACCGCAGCGTCGCCCGGGAGGCGGACGTGCCGCTCGGCTCCACCACGTACCACTTCAAGACCCTCGACGAGCTGATGGTGGCCGCCCTGCGCCAGGCCAACGAGGGCTTCGCCAAGGTGATCGCCTCACGCGGCGGCCTGGAGGACCCGCGCACCGACCTGGCGGCCGAGCTGGCGGCGCTGATGGGGGAGTGGCTGGGCGGCGAGCGGACGGGCGTGGAGCTGGAGTACGAGCTGTACCTGGCCGCGCTGCGGCGCCCGGCCCTGCGCCCGGTCGCCGCCGAGTGGTGCGAGGAGGTCGCCGCGCCGCTGTCCCGCCGTACGGACCCGGTGACGGCGCGGGCCCTGGTCGCCCTGATGGACGGCATCTGCCTCCAGGTCCTGCTGACGGGGACGCCGTACGACGAGGCGTACGCGCGGGAGGTGCTGGGGCGGCTGCTGCCGGGCGACGGCGGGGCCGGGGCCGGCACCTGAGGCGGGTACCGGACGGCACCGGAGGCCGCTTGCGGACCGGCACCTGAGATACGGGCGGCACCGGTTCGCGTCCGGTGCCACCTGCCGGTTAGGTTGCCCTCATGACCGACACGACTGCTCAGAGCACCACCGGCGCAGTGGCCGCCGGCCTCGCCACGATCGCCGCCGACGGCACCGTCCTCGACACCTGGTTCCCGGCCCCCGAGCTCGCCGCCGAGCCGGGTCCGTCCGGCACGGAGCGGCTCTCCGCCGAGCAGGCGGCCGAGCTGCTGGGCGGCGGCGCCACCGCCGCGGTCGGCCCGGACCAGCGCCGGGGCGTCGAGGTCGTCGCGGTCCGCACGGTCATCTCCTCCCTGGACGCCAAGCCGGTCGACGCGCACGACGTGTACCTGCGCCTCCACCTGCTCTCCCACCGCCTGGTGAAGCCGCACGGTCAGAACCTGGACGGCATCTTCGCCCACCTCGCCAACGTCGCCTGGACCTCGCTGGGTCCGGTCGCCGTGGACGAGCTGGAGAAGGTGCGGCTCAACGCCCGTGCGGAGGGCCTGCACCTCCAGGTGACCTCCGTGGACAAGTTCCCGCGCATGACGGACTACGTGGCCCCCAAGGGCGTGCGCATCGCCGACGCCGACCGCGTCCGCCTCGGCGCGCACCTCGCCGAGGGCACCACCGTGATGCACGAGGGCTTCGTCAACTTCAACGCCGGCACGCTCGGCACGTCGATGGTCGAGGGCCGCATCTCGGCGGGCGTCGTCGTCGGCGACGGCTCCGACATCGGCGGCGGCGCGTCCACGATGGGCACCCTGTCGGGCGGCGGCAACGTCCGCATCTCCATCGGCGAGCGGTGCCTGGTCGGCGCGGAGGCGGGCGTGGGCATCGCCCTGGGCGACGAGTGCGTGGTCGAGGCCGGCCTCTACGTCACCGCCGGCACCCGGGTCACTCTTCCGGACGGCCAGGTCGTCAAGGCCCGCGAGCTCTCCGGCGCCTCCAACATCCTCTTCCGCCGCAACTCGGAAACGGGCCGCGTGGAGGCCCGCCCGAACAACGCGGTGTGGGGCGGGCTGAACGAGGTGCTGCACAGCCACAACTGATCACCGGCGGCCGTGACCTGCGGCCGCCCTATGGATCAATGCCTGACCTGCGACTTAGCTGTCGTCGATGATCAACGTCAGTCGTCGTTGAGCACCCCCGCACGGCCCGTGGACGGCCCGGGCGGGGGTGTCGCGGTATACCCCTCGATGCGAACTGCGGGCACGGCAGTCGTTGTCGGCGACGATCGGTTGTGATCGCTGTGGTTGCTGTACTTCCCTCTGTACGGGGAGCCCCGCGGGGCGTTGTCCTTGGCGTGTGTTTCACTTCCCGGTCATGGACGAACGGGAACTGCTCGACGGCGCTGCCTCCCTGGTTCGGCCCGGTGGGCCGGAGTTGGTGTGTGGGTGGGGCGGGCACGGGGCGGGGCAGGTGTGTCTGGCGGTTTCCGGCGCGGTTGATCTGCCCGCTCTCGTCGAGCGGTTCAGCCGGCGGTACCCAACGTCTCGTTCGACTTGATCACGCAGTGGCGGGCCGGACTGTGCGTCGACCGGGGCACCACGGTCGGGCCGTACGAGGAATACGCGCCGGGTGGCAAGGGCGTCGTCACGTGGGGCTGCACCGAATGGGCCGACCAGTACTGCTGGTTGCTTGACGCCGAGCGGCCTGGCCACTGTCCCGTCCTCGCACGGTCCCACGATCCCGGACCCTGGTACCGCTACGACGACATGTCCGCCTCCGAGTTCCTCCACCGCGTCCTCGCCGATGCCGATTTCCAGCCGTTCGGCATCGCCCGGTACGAACTCGGCGTGACCTTCGTGCCCGGCTCCCACGGCGACGGCGCAGAGGCCCTGTGACACCATCGCGGCATGCTGCGACTCACCGACTTCATCATCGACTGTCCGGACACCATGGAGTTGGCCGGCTTCTACTCCGAGGTCACGGGACGGCCCGTCAAGGCGGACAGCACCGCGGACTGGGCCGGGATTCGGTTCGGAGAGATCGAGTTGGCCTTCTTCCGCGTCGACGACTACCGGGCTCCTCAGTGGCCCGACACCGAGCATCCCAAGCAGTTTCACCTCGACTTCGAAGTCGACGACATCGACGCCGAGCAGGCCCGTGTGATCGGGCTCGGGGCCACGCTGCGCAAGGACTTCGTCGGGCCCGAGGGGTACGGGTGGCGGATCTTCACCGACCCGATCGGGCACCCCTTCTGTCTGTGCCGCAACAAGGGCGTCGTCTGGACCGACGAGGGGCCGGTCTGGCCCGGGCGGGACTGACCCGGAGTGGACGAAGCCGCGCTGAGGGGCGCGGAGCGGCGGCTCGGGCGGCGGCTGCCGGGGCCTTTGGCCGATGTGCTGCGGAAGAACGGCGGCGGCGTCGTCGTCGACACGTACGGGACCGACGTCGTGTGGCCGCTCGAGCGCATCGTCGAGGAGAACCTGTCGTTCTGGTCCGGGGAGGCGTTCGCCGGGCTGTACATGCCCTTTGATCCTCTGCTGTTCCTCGGGGACAACGGCGGGGGTGACCAGTTCGCCCTGGTCGTCCGGCCCGAGCGGGACGACGTCTTCGTGTGGGAGCACGAGACCGACAGCCCCCGGGCGTGGCTGGTGAACGCCGACCCCGGGCAGGGGCACGTTCCGCCGTTCAGCGACGGGCAGGTGTGGAACTGACCTCCGTCAGCAGGTCGTAGGTCTCCCGCAGGGCGGCCGTCGTGCGTGGGTCCGCCGGGCGTAGGGGCGGGCGGACCGGGCCCGAGGGGAGGCCCAGGGCGGGGAGCAGGGCCTTGGCCGTGACCGTGCCGGGCAGGCCGCCCGCCATCATCGCCTCGATCAGCGGTGTCAGCCGCTGCTGGAGGCGCGTCGCCTCCGCCGTGTCGGCCTTGTCGAAGGCGTCCAGGACGGAACACACCGCGGACGGGGCCACGTTGGCCACCGTGCTGACGCACCCCGCGCCGCCCACCGCGTACAGCGCCAGATTGTGCTCGTCGCATCCCGCGTAGTACGCCAGGTCCGTACGGGCCATCACCTTCTGCACCGCCAGGAAGTCGTTGCTGCAGTCCTTCACCGCCACGATGCGCGGATGTTCCGCCAGGCGGAGCACCGTGTCCGGCTCCACGCGGACCCCGGTGCGGGCCGGGATGTCGTACAGGACCACGGGGAGGCCCGTCGCGTCGGCGGTCTCGCGGAAGTACGCCTCGATAGCGTCCTGCGGCGGGCGGCTGTAGTACGGGGCGACCACCAGCAGGGCGTCGGCGCCCGCCTCCTCGGCCTCGCGCGCCAGGGCGGCGGTGTGCGCGGTGTCGGGGGTGCCGACGCCGGCGACCAGCGTGGCGCGGGTCCCGACGGCCTCCCGTACGGCCGCGATCAGTGACCGCTTCTCCGCGTCCGTCGTCGTCGGCGACTCCCCGGTCGTGCCCGACAGGACCAGGCCGTCGCAGCCCTGGGTGACCAGATGGTCGGCGAGGCGCTGCGCGCCGTCCAGGTCCAGCGCGCCGGAAGAGGTGAAGGGGGTGATCATCGCGCACAGCGTGCGGCCGAGGGAGGGAGGAACGGTCGTCATGGGAGTAGTGTCGGCCCCCGCACAGTGAAGGTCCACTTACAGGTTCTGACCGATATCCGTAAGCTTTGCTTGAGGGATAGTGCGGAGTGCGCGGGGGTACTCGGGTGACCCCACCGAGAGGAGGCGCACCGTGGCCGGAACCATCCAACAACGGCCCGTCCGCGACGAGCACAGCGTCGGCGAGCTCGTCGGCCAGGCCACCGAACAGATCTCGCGACTCGCACGGCAGGAAGTGGCGCTCGCCAAGGAGGAACTGGCGGAGAAGGGGCGCCGGGCCGGAGTCGGCGGAGGGATGCTGGGAGCGGCGGGAGCGTTCGGTTACGCGGGGCTGCTCGCGCTGGCCGCCACGGGAATCGCCGCACTCGACCTGGTGCTGCCGCTGTGGGCGGCGGCGCTCATCATCACGGGCGTGCTGTTCCTGATCGCCGGCGTGCTCGCGCTCGCCGGACGCGGGCAGCTGCGCCGGGCCACGCCGCCCAAGCCGGAGCGGACGCTGGGCAGCGTGAAGGCCGACGTCGAGGAGATCAAGGGAAGGGCACACCGATGACGCACGACGTGAGGGGCTCGGCGTCCTCGTCGGGAGCCCACGTGGACGCCGGCAGTGAGCAGGCGCGCGGGGCCAAGGGCCCCGACGAACTGCGCCGCGAGATCGAACGCACCCGGCACGAACTCGGCGACACCGTCGAGGAACTGGCCGGGAAGATGGACGTCAAGGCACGGGCCAGGGCGCGCGCCGACGAATTCAAGGACCGGGCCGGCGCGATGGGCGTGCAGATGCGCAGCACCGCAGCGCACGCCGGCGACGTCGGCAAGCAGCACCGTACGCAGCTGATGGCCGCCGCGGGTGCGCTGGTGATGGTGGCCGTGGGCGCGGTGGTGTTGGTGCAGCGCCGCCACCACTGAGCGGGCGCACCGCGCAACGGCTGGGGACGGGAGCGGACAAACGCTCCCGTCCCCTTCTGCCACGTGCGATCACACAGGGGTCACGGCTTGAAGCGCAGCACCTGCGGGTCGTGGTCGCTGATCTGGTCGTGGAACTCCGCGTTGATGTGCACGCTGTCGTAGCTGAACGAGCACTGGCGGCGGATCGACGGGCTGATCAGGATCTGGTCCAGCGCCTGGCTGTTGCCCTGGTACACGTACGAGTAACGCTCCGACGCGGGCAGCGACTTGACCGCCGACCAGAGCACGCCGTCGCCCTCCATGATGCGGGTGGTGCGGGAGAACTCGAAGTCGTTGATGTCGCCGAGCGCCACCACCGCCGCGTTCTTCTGCGCCTTGAGGATTTTCGCGGTGAAGTCGTGGACCTCCTGCGCCTGGAGGTGGCGCTGCGTCTCCGAGCTGCGCACCGGCGGCTGGTACTGCGAGGTCAGCCCCTGGTCGCCGCCCTTGGACGAGAAGTGGTTGGCGATCACGATGACCGTGCGGCCGCGGAAGACGAACTCGCCGGCCAGCGGCTTGCGGCTGTTCTCGAACGCCGCCGAGTCCGGGGCGATCCGGCCGGGCGACAAGGCCAGGGCGGCCTTGCCGCGTACCTTGACCACGTCGGTCGCCGTGATGGCGTCGCCGCCGGGCCGGTCGGTGAAGGACACCCGGGCCGGGTTGAACAGGAACGCCTGGCGGATGTTGCCGCCCGGCTCACCGCCGTCCTTCTTGTCGGCCGGGTCGACGGCACGCCAGTCGTAGCGCGGGCCGCCGGCCGCCTCGATGGCGTCGATGAGCTTCGCGAGCGTGACGTCGGCGGCGACTGTGCCGTCGTCCGTGGCGCCGTTGTTGTCCTGGATCTCCTCCAGCGACACGATGTCGGGCGAGGACAGGCTGTGCACGATCGCCTCGGCGTGCGCGGCGAACGTGTCGTCCGACGGGTCGAGGTTCTCCACGTTGTACGTGGCTATCGCCAGCTCGGAGCGGTGCTGCGCGCGGGTCGTCCCGCGCTGCGTGCCGCCCGCCTCCAGCGTGCCGAGCTCGCTCGCGACCAGGGTGTAGCCGCCGTACTGGTTGTAGTCCAGCGGGCCCGTGGTGGCGCCCGCGAGGACGTCGCCGACGTTCGCGTCGGGGAAGTCGGCCGCCTTGCCCAGCGACTGGATCTGGATCCGGCCGGTGTTCTGGGAGTCGTACGAGCCGTACACCGTGCCGCCGCGCTTGTTCCGGTTCTCGTGCGGCTTCACGGTGACCCACAGCTCCGTGTACGGGTCGGTCGCGCCGACCACGCGGGCGTCGGCGACCCGGACGTTCATGCCCTCCAGCGACTCGTACAGGTCGAGGGCGTACGTGCCCGGCCGCAGCGTGAGGGCGTTGACCGAACCAGCGGCCGCCGGGTCGCCCTGCGGCGCGTACGCGGCCGGGACCGAGCGCGCGTCGAGGACCGCCGGGGCCGGGACCGGGTTGCCGCGGGAGACGACCGTGACGGTGGGCTTGGTGATCTCGGTGACCGACTGGTTGCCGGAGGAGGTCCCGCCGGGGACGTACTCCGAGACCGTTCCGGAGACGGAGACCTCGTCGCCCACCGCGACACCCTGCGGGGTGGAGCTGGTGAAGACGAACACGCCCTCACTGGTGGCCGGGTCGGCGTCGGGGGCGGGGTCCTGGATCCAGAAGCCGCGGGACGAACCGTAGGTACGGATGCCGGTGACGATGCCGGTCACGTCGGTGACCTGCTTCCCGGCGAAGGGCGACACACGCGTGTCGCCCTGGATGTCGTGGATGCGCACGGACTCGGCGTGCGCGGGCGTCGTGAGGACGACGGTGGACGCCGCGGAACACACGGCGGCGACGGTGAGCGCGGCGAGGCGCGCGGTCGGTCTGCTCGGCAACGGATTCCCTCCGGGGACCGGAACGAGGGTGGCGGGTGCGGTACGGGACACACCCTGTCTACGCGCGTCAATGTCCAGCCTTCCCAAGCCACTTGTCAAGGTTTCGGCCATGTGCGCCGCACGACGCGGAGAGGAAGCGGGCGGCATGGGTGGAAATCCGTCTAGGCTGAGCGGGCGAGACGCACAGGCCCTAGGAGAAACAGCCGATGTCAGACAGCTCCACCCTGCCGCCGGCGCGGTTGCGCCCCGAAGCGGAGCTGGCGCGCGACGCCCTGTCCACTCCGGTGCTGTCCCGGGCCGCCCGGCTGGCCCGCTGGGCCGGCCCCGCGACCCGGGTGGACGCCGGCGGCGGACTGGTCGACGAGCAGCTCCCGGACGCCGCCGCGGAGTTGGGTCTGAGCGGGGAGGACGCCGCGGCCGACGCCAGCGAGGCCTGGCGGGTCGCCGTGGACACCGGGCTCGTCGAGGTGGTCGACGAGGAGCAGGGCACCGTACGCGCGGGCGACGAGCTGTCGCTGCTCACCGGAGGCTCCCCGCAGGACGTGCTGAGCGTGTGGCTCGGCGCCCTGGAGACCGTGCTGGGTGACGCGAGCGTGCCCGACCTGGGCGGTCTCGTCGACGCCATCGCCGGGGGCGAGGGGTCGGGGGAGCTGGACCTCGACGCGCTCGACTGGAACCCGGAGGCCGAGGCGGAGTTCCTCGACGGGGTCCTCGGCAACCTCTACCTGCTGACCGTCGGCGAGGACAAGGCCGGCGACGCGCCGGTGCCGCTGCCCGCGCTGGCCGCCTCCGTCATCGTGCCCGACGGCATGGCGGAGCCCAGCAACGACGTCCTGGAGCAGGTGTCCGACGCGATGATGCGGCTGGACGACCAGTTCCGGATGCTGGAGCCGGTCGGGCTGGTGGAGTACCAGCCGGTCGACGAGGCGCTGATGGCCGACGCCGACGAGGAGCCCGCCGCGCCCGTCGACGACACGGACGTCGCCCGCTACGGGCTGGTACGGCTCACCCCGCTGGGGCTGTACGGGCTGCGCGCCCGGCTGCTGGAGGCCGGCTTCGAGGCGCCCGCGGTCGGCGACCTCGCGGACAAGGGCGCCGACGCGCTGCTCGACGGCACCGCCGCCTACCCGCCGGCCGCCGCCCACGCCGAGACCGAACACTGGCTGGAGCCGGCGCCGGCCGCTGGAGGCCGCCCGGGAGCTGCTGGCCGCCGCGCGCGGCTCCGACGAGGGCGCGCCGCTGCGGCGGCTGCGCTGCCAGCAGGCGCTGTCGCTGGTGGGCGGCGCCGCGGAGCCCGCGCTGCGGGAGGTGCTGGACGACGCCGAACTCGGCGGTCTGGCGCGGGTGTGGCTCGCCGAGCAGGGAGCCGCGGACGTGCCGCCGCCGTCCGAGGCGATGATCTTCTGGCTCACCATCGACACGGTGGCCGCGCAGCTCGCCGCCGAGGGCGAGTCGGAAGAACTGCACGCCCTCGTCGAGGGCCTGGCCCGGCAGCACAGCGGCTTCTTCGACACGGTATGGCGGGTGGACCACCCGGCGACGGCGGACGTCCTGGAGGCCATGGGCCGCCTCCACTCGGACAAGAAGGTCGCGAAGGAAGCGCGGAAGGCTGCGTTCAAGGCGCGGTCGCAGCGAGGGAACTGACGAAGCGCCGGTGATCCGATCAACCGCCCGGGCGAGGGCCGCCCTCCTACGGTGCCGCGCGACGATCAGGCTTCACGGTCCGGTTCCGATCCACTCGGCGCCGTCGGGGGAGAACTCCTTCTTCCAGATCGGGACTTCTTCCTTGAGCAGCTCGATACACGCGCGGGCGGCCTCGAACGCTTCGGCTCGGTGGGGTGCCGCCGCGGCGAGGACCACGGCGGGTTCCCCGATCTCGAGCCGGCCGGTTCGGTGCGCGACGGCGACGCGGACTCCGGGTGCGGTGGCCTCGCAGCGGCGGATGATGTCGGTCAGCACCTTCAGCGCCAGACTCGGGTACGCCTCGTACTCCAGACGCGTCACCGACTTGCCGTTGTTGTGGTCCCGCACGGTGCCGATGAAGACCACGGTGCCGCCTTGGCCCGGCCCCGTGACCGCGGTCAGCACCTCGTCCACGCTCAGGGGTCGGTCGGTCAGCCGGCAGTAACGATCCGGGCCTGACGTCACGTCACCTGAATGCGCGTCGGACACAACCCGTGCGCTGACTGCAACAAGCCCGGCAGCCACCGTCGCCGCCGCCATCACCACGGCGAAGGCGGTGAGAGCGAGCGGCTGGGAGACGAGCTGGGTCGCTGCACCGAGGCCGACGACGGGCAGAGTGATTCCGAGGTAAGCGGCCAGGAACAGTCCGGACAACGCGTCTGCCCGGTTCTGCGAGGAGGCGCTGTCCGCCACGGCCTTGACCGCCGCGGCGAAGGCGAGTCCCGCGCCGGCGCCACCGACGACCGCGCCGGCCAGGAACATGGTCAGGGCGCCGGACCATACCGCGACGACCACGATGCCCAGCCCGACCAGCAGGGCGGCGAAGGCCGGCCCGACCGTGCGGCGTGCGGTCGTCTCCCGCTCACGTACCAGGGCCTGCGCGACAGCGGCAGATCCCAGCGCGGTCGTGGCGGCGAGCCCGCCGACGGTGTGCGACGGCTCGCGCAGGGTGTCGAGGACGAACGACGGCCCCAGCGCGGCGAACAGCCCGAACAGGGCGAAGCTGACGAACGCCGAGGCGGCTTCGGCGAGGAACCGGCGGCGCTGTGCGGCGGGCACGTCGATGCGCCGCACGCGGTACGGCGGGCGAGGCTCGGGAACGTCGATGGTCTCAGGAGCCAGGCTCATCAGCCCGGCCATCACCAGCAGCAGGACCAGATAGATCCAGTAGGGCAGTTGCAGCGGACGGGGCGCGAGATCCGCGAGCGCACCGGCGACGACCGGGCCCAGGCCGAGACCGCCCAGATTCGCCGCGGTCGCGACCACCTCCGCCCGCCGCATGCTTCCCCCGGGACGGGCAGCACGGTGAAGCTCAGCCAGGTAAGCCGTGGCCGTCGTGGCGATCAGTCCGACCGAGACGCCCGTGAGCACCCGCGCGACGATCAGTCCGGGCAGTGACGACCAGAAGAGGAAACACAAGTCGGCGACGACGGCGACGTACACCGCGGGCAGCAGCACCCGCCGCCGGCCGAGCACGTCGGAGAAGTGGCCCAGCAGAAACAGGCTGAGCAGTACGCCCACCGCGTACGCGGCGAACACCAAGGTCACCGTCGTCGCCGAGAGGTGGTCACGGGCCTGGTAGAGCACGTACAGCGGCGTCGGCACCGTGCCGAACGACATCACGGTCGCAAAGCCACATGCCACGAACCAGAAGCCGGCGCTGTACGCGCGCCGTCCGGCGTGTTCGGCGATGGAGTGCACCCGTGTCCCCCTCATCCACCGATGGCGCTCATCGAGCGCCCCGGCTGTGTGAACCCCGCATCGTTGATCCCATGGCCGGCCGCCTTGGCCCACGCCGAGCCCCGCCACAGGCCGGCCAGGGTCTCCTCGTCCGCTCCGGCTCGAAGCGGGCCGCGGAGATCGGTCTCGGTCCGGCTGAACAGACAGTTGCGCACCTGGCCGTCGGCGGTCAGCCGGGTACGGTCGCACGTGTCGCAGAACGGTCTGGTCGTCGACGCGATCACACCCACCGTCGCCGGGCCGCCGTTCACCAGCCAGCGCTCGGCGGGCGCCGACCCCCGCGGGTCGGCAGTGGGGGCCAGGGTGAAGGCGGCACCGAGTGAATCCAGAATCTCCGCGGCGGTGACCATCTGTGCTCTGTCCCAACTGTGTTGGGCGTCGAGCGGCATCTGCTCGATGAAGCGCAGCTGGTAACCGTGTTCGAGGCAGAAGCGCAGCAGAGGCACCGCCTCGTCGTCGTTCACGCCCCGCAGCAGCACTGCGTTGATCTTCACCGGCCCCAGGCCGTGGGCCTTGGCGGCGGCCAGTCCGGCCAGGACGTCGTCGAATCGGTCCCGCCGGGTGATCATGCGGTACCGGTCGGCGCGCACGGTGTCGAGCGAGATGTTGACCCGGTCCAGACCGGCGGTTGCCAGCGCGTCGATACGCCGGGCCAGCCCGACGCCGTTGGAGGTGAGCGAGATCCGGGGCCGCGGCGACAAGGCGGCGGTGGCCGCGACGATCTTCTCCAGCCCCCGTCGCAGCAGCGGCTCGCCACCGGTGAACCGGACCTCGGTGACGCCGAGCCGGTGCACCGCGACCGTGATGAGGGCGATGACCTCGTCGTCGTCCAGCAGGTCGGGCCCGGGCATCCAGTCCAGGCCTTCCTCCGGCATGCAGTAGGTGCAGCGCAGGTTGCAGCGGTCGGTGAGCGAGACGCGCAGGTCCGTGGCCGAGCGGCCGAAGCGGTCGACCAGCAGCGGGGTGTCCGGGCGGCCCGCGAGGTCGGGGGCTCGCCTGGTACGGGGCAGGCCGAGGTCAATCGGTTGCGGCGTGGGCTGGGGCATGGGACACGGCTTTCCGTCGTGGCATGTGCCGCGTGGTGATCGCCCGGCACATGTTCTCGAGGCTTGCAAGGTTGTGACCGGGCAGGAAGATGTCGATATGAGGCAGCGCGGCGGCCATACCCCGGGCGAGCGGCCGGTACCGCGGATCGCCCTTCAGGGGGTTGAGCCACACGACGCGGTGAGCCCGGCGCGACAGGTTGCGCATCGCCTCGCCCAGCGTCGCTGGATCGTCCCGGTCCAGGCCGTCGGAACACACCACGATCAGCGCGCCACGCACCGAGCAGTGTCCTCCGTAGCGTTCGACGAGTTCACGCATCGAGGTGCCGAGCAGGGTGCCGCCGTCCCAGTCGTCGACGACACCGCCGATGTGGCGCAAAGCGGCGTCCACCGACACCTTGCGCAGAGCGTCGGTGACACGGGTCAGATGCACCCCGCAGGTGAACACCTCCACCCGATGTCCCGCGTGCATCAGCGCATGGCCGAAGCGCAGCAGCGCCTTGGCGTACGGCGCCATGGACCCGGACACGTCAATCACCAGGGTCAGCGGACGCTCCCGGAAGCGCTGCCGGCGGCGGGGCAGCCGCATCGGCTCGCCATCCGTCCGCAGCGATCCGCGCAGCAGACCCCGGACGTGGAGATACCGGCCCACAGTCGCCGGCTGCTGCCGCCTGCTGCGTCGCCGGGGGAGGTCCGGGCGCAGCCGGCGGATCAGCGCGGCGACCCGGCGCCGTTCCTCCGGAGTCATCGCGCCGAAGGACTTCTCCTTCAGCAGCTGCACCTCGCTGGGGACCAGCCGGGCATCGTCGGCCTGCTCGTCGTCGGTGTCGGCGGCCCGGGGGGTCGGCGTGCCGGGCGCGGCGTCCTCCCGCTCGTGGATGCTCGTCGGCACGGCTTTGGGCGTGGGCGGCCCCTCCTGCGCATCGGTGGGCGAGCCTCCGAAGAAGTCGGCGAACGCGCGGTCGTACACCGGGTAGTGGTGCCGGTGGCTGACCAGCACCGCGCGACCGGCCCAGTACATCTGCCGTATGCCGGGTGGTCCTGCGGAGTCCGCGCCCATCAGGTGCAGCGCCGTGTAGAACGCCACGGTCTGCTCGGGTCCGGACTGCAGGCCCCGGTCCCTGAGCAGTGCGACGAATTCCACGCATGCGCGGCCGGTCACCTCGGCCGGAGACGCTGAGGGCGAGATCATGGCGCCGTCGGCAGGACGTCGGCGATCCGGTCCCGCACCACCCGCTGGTCGTCCACGTCCTTGACCAGGGCGCTCAGGGTGGCCGCGGCCGTCTCCGGCGAGAGCGTGGAAACACCCAGCATGTGCAGGGCGTTGGCCCAGTCGATGCTCTCTCCCACCCCTGGCGGATTGCCGAGGCCGAGCCCGCGGACCCGCCGTACGGCAGCGGCGACCTCCCTGGCGAGCGGCTCCGGGACCTCCGGTGCGCGCAGCCTGAGGATCTGGAATTCGCGTTCGGTGTCCGGATGCTCCACCCAGTAGTAGAGGCAGCGCCGACGCAGAGCGTTGTGCAGATCCCTGGTGCGGTTGGAGGTGAGGACGACCAACGGGCGCGAGGACGCCTCGATCCGGCCCACCTCGGGGATCGTGACCGCGAAGTCCGACAGCAGCTCCAGGAGAAATGCTTCGAACTCATCGTCCGCACGGTCGATTTCATCGATCAGCAGCACGGCGCGGTCGCCCTTCTCCAAGGCGTCCAGGAGCGGGCGCGTGAGCAGATAGTCCCGGGTGAAGACGTTTTCCGCCCCGCCGTCCCCGGCGCCCCGCACGGCGAGCAGCTGACGTCCGTAGTGCCAGTCGTAGAGGGCCTGGCTGGTGTCGATGCCCTCGTAGCACTGCAGGCGGATCAGCTCGCGGCCCAGCAGCCCGGACAGTGCCTTGGCGATCTCGGTCTTTCCGACGCCGTTCTCGCCCTCGAGCAGAAGCGGGCGCTCCAGGCCGAGGGCCAGGTACGCGGCCGTGGCGAGTCCCTCGTCGGCGAGGTAACGGAACTGCCCGAGCCGCTCCTTGACCTCGGTGACCGAGGAGATGCTGTTGCGGCCCCCGGACGTCGTCGGCTGGACATCAGTTGCCACGCCGTGCTCCTTCGGATCCGCGCAGCTTTCCGAACTGCCGCAGAAGGGCGCGTACGAGGAGGCCCATCAGCAGCCGGAACCCGGCGACCGCCTCGGCTTCCCGGGGGGCGGGCCGGGCCGGCGCCTGCGCCGGGGCGGGAGCTCCCTCCACGGGGGCCGACGCGCCCCACTCCCTGCTCGGCTCCTGCCCCGGTTCCGCGACCAGGACCGGCTCCGACTGCTGCAGGCGGGCCTGCAGCGAGTGGGCGAACTTCTTCGTCATCTGCTCGGAGACGTCCTGCATCATGCCGCGTCCGAACTGGGCTATCTGACCGCTCACCTTGAGGTCCGTGAACACCGACACCGACGTGGTGTCCGGCTGCGGGCCGGGCTCGACCACCACGTGGATGTCGGCCGACGCGTTGCCGCGGCCGCGCTGGTCCTTGCCCGCGCCGCGCAACATCATCCGCCGCTCGGCGTCGTCGCGCTCGACCATCTCGACGGTGCCCTCGAACGCCATCGCCACCGGACCGAACTTGATCTTCAGCCGACCGCGCCAGTTCTTGTCGTCGACGGTCTCGACGAGCTCCGCCCCCGGCATGCAGGGAACGATGTTCTCGACGTCGAGGAAGAAGTCCCAGGCCTTGTCGACCGGGGAGGACACCACGAATGAGTTCTGGAGTTGCACGGTGTGTTCCTATCGATTGCGTTCGGGTAACGGTCTCTCTCAGGCAGCGGGCTCTGCTGTGAGATCCAGCGCGTACGGGCGGCTGATGGGCTCCTGGCCGGAGCGTCCGCGACTGGTGGCCAGGACTTCGGCGACGATCGAGAGGGCGATCTCGTCCGGCCCCTGCGCGCCGAGGTCCAGCCCGGCCGGGCCATGGAGACGCAGCCCGTCACGTTCGGTCGGCAGCACTCCGTCGCGGGCGAGGTCGTCGAGAAGCCGCTGGAGCCGCAGCCGGGGGCCGAGGACCCCGATGTACCGGGCGTTCGTGCGGAGCGCCGCGCCCAGGTAGTCGCGGTCCCGCAGGAAGTTGTGGCTCATCACGACGACATAGGTGTTGTCGTCCACCGGCAGCTCACGGGCCGTGCCCGCAGCGCTGACGATCAGGGTGGTCCCGGGCGGGAAGCGGTCGGGGTCCAGCACGAGCCGCCGGTCGTCGACCACGACCACATCCCAGCCGAGCTCCGCGGCGGGGCGGGTCACCGGCACTGCGTCGACGCCCGCACCGCACACCACGAGCCGCGGCGGCGGCTGCAGGACCTCGACGAACGCCCGCACCTCACCCGCTGCGGAGGGCAGCGTCACCAGGCCGCTTCTGCCTGCGGCGAGCGCGGACCGGACCGCGCTCGGCGGGGGCCCGGCGTCGGCCCCGCCGGTCGGCTCCTCGGAGTCCACCTGCCACCAGCGCCGGCCGACGGCCGTGCCCGAGACCAGCGTCAGCAGCGTGGCCCTGCGGCGGGCCGACACCGCTTCGGCGAGCACGTGTCCCGCGGCCCGCGCGGACTCGGCCGGTTCGACGAGGATGTCGAGCACGCCGTTGCATCCCATGCCCCAGCCGAGGACGGCTTCCTCCTCGGCCGTGAGGTCGAACGTCACGATTCGGGCGGCCCCGGTCCGTTCGACGTCACGGGCTGCCTCGACGATCTCGGCGTCGAGGCAGCCGCCGGTGAGGTTGCCGGCCGTGCTGCAGTCCTCGCGTACCAGCAGCCGGGCTCCGGGCCGGCGGTAGGACGAGCCGCGCACGGCGACAAGCGTGGCAAGGGCGAGCGGGCGAGGCCGACCCTCGCGGTCCTCGGGCCGAAGCTCACCGAGGACCGCGAGGAGCTCCGCGGCGGTGGCGGACATCAGGCGGACCCTGCCGCAGCGCGCCCCGCCTGCACCGTCGCCACGATCTCCGAGGGCTTGACCGGAAGCTCCCGGACGCGCATCCCGAAGTCCCGCAGCGCGTCGTCAATGGCTGCGGAGACGACCGACGGGGTCACCATGCGGCCGCCCTCGCCGCCGCCCTTGATGCCGTATTCGGTGAAGGGCGAGGGCGTCTCGACGTGCGCCATGCGGAACGCCGGAACCTCGTTGGCCGTGGGAATGAGGTAGTCCATGAACGTCGAGGACTTGAACTGCCCGTCCTCGTCGTAGGCCAGCTCCTCGTACAACGTGGACCCGAGCCCCTGCGCGGCGCCGCCGGTGACGTGGCCGCCCAGACTCTTGGGGTTCACGATCGTCCCGGCGTCGTGCACCGCCACGTAGTCGAGGAAGGACAGGATCCCGGTGTCGGGGTCGACCTCCAGGACCGCGATGTGGCAGGCATGGCCCATGATCGGATAGAAGACGCCCAGGTCCGAGCGGTCCGGTGACGGCAGCGTCGTGTACGGGTGGTCGTAGGTGTACGACTCCTCCAGCCCGCTCGTCATGCCCTCGGGCAGGTTGAGCGCGAAGAAGTACGCGGTCCCCGCCAGTTCGGCCAGCGTCAGACCCCGCTCGGGTGCGCCCTTGACCTGGACGCGTGCATCGACGAGCTCGAGGTCCTCCGTGGCCACTTCGAGGGTGTGCGCGGCGATGTCGATGAGCTTCTTCTGCAGCTTGCGCGCCGCGCCTCGTACGGCACCGGCCAGCATGACGGTGTAGCGGCTGCCGCCCGGGCCGGTGCCCGGCAGCGCGTGAGCGGAGTCGGCGTACCGGATGTTGACGCTCTCCGGCGCGATGCCGAACTCCTCCGCCAGCACGGTGGCGCCCACCGTCTCAGGGCTGTTGCCCCACATCGACTGGCAGTGCAGCAGCAGCTGGAACTCGCCGGTGGGGTCGATCGTCACCGTCGCGCTCTCGGGGCTCGAGGTGAGAGGGAACGCCGGATTGTCCATCAGCGCCCAGAACTCGGTGGCGCTGAAGACGCTTCGCTCCTGGGTGGTGGCCAGGCCGATGCCGATGTAGCGGCCCTCCTCCTCCCGCAGCTGCTTCTGCTCGTCGCGCCACTTGTCCAGGTCGATCATCGACAGCGCCTTGTCCAGCACCGCCGGGTAGTTGCCGCTGTCGTAGACGTTGCCGCCGGGGATCTTGTACGGGAACTGGTCGGGCTGGATGAAGTTGCGGCGGCGGATCTCCTCCGGCGCGAGCCCGAGCCGGCGCGCCGCCTTGTCGACCAGCCGTTCCAGCACCCAGTTGTGCACCTCGGAGCCGAAGCCGCGGTAGGCGCCCTGCTGGCACTTGTTCGTGAGCACGGCACGCACGTGGTACTTCACGTCCCGGAACCGGTACGGGCCGACGATCTGGGAGAAGGCGTTGCCGTGGGTGCCGACGCCGAACTGCATGTAGGCGCCGTAGTCGTCGACGCAGTCGATGTCGAGTCCGACGATCGTGCCGTCGTCGCGGAAGCCCATGCGGGCGTCGTAGTAGCGGTCGGAGGCGTGGTGATCGGAGTTCATCAGGTGGTCGATCCGGTCCTCGATGTACGAGACCGGGCGCCCCACCTGCAGGGCCAGGAAGCCGGTGAGGGTGGGCACCTTGTGCGCGGTGAACTTGCTGCCGAAGCTGCCGCCGGCCGGAACCGGCTTCATCGTCAGCTTGTTGGACGGCAGCTTCAGCGCCGAGGCGATCAGGAAGGAGAAGTAGCTGAAGTTGAGCGAGTTGCAGTAGATCTCCAGCACGCCGTTGAGCCCCGGGTGGGCCACCGCGCCCGAGGTCTCCATCGGCATGCCTGCCGAGCGGCCCCAGTGGAGGGTGTCCTCCACCACGAAGTCGGCCTGGGAGAACGCGGCGTTCACATCGCCGAACTCGAAGGTCCGCTCGTAGCCGATGTTGCTGCCGTGCTCCTCGTGCAGCAGGGCGGACCCGGGCTCCATGGCCGCCATCGGGTCGGTGACCGGCGGGAGATCCTCGAAGTCGACCTCGAGCAGTTCCACGGCGTCCTCGGCGATGTACCTGCTCTCCGCGACGACCGCTGCGACGGCCTCGCCGACGTAGCGGACCTTGTCCACCGCGAGCGGGTACTGGGCGATCGATGCCGGGCCGAAGTTCATGCAGGGGTTCATCTTCGCCTTGCAGTCCTCGCCCGTGACCACGGCGACGACTCCCGGCAGCTTCAGCGCCTCGGTGGCGTCGACGGACCGGATCCGCGCGTGCGGCACGGGGCTGCGCAGGATCGCGGCGTGCAGCATCCCCGGCAGTTTGAGGTCGGCGATGTACCCGCCACGGCCGACCAGCAGCCGCGGGTCCTCGACCCTCTTGCGGTCCGCACCGAGGTACTTGTAGCGGGACTTCTCCACGGTGTTCGCGTGCTCCGTGGCCATCAGTGACGACCTCCCGTGCTGTCGTCGGTCGCCGCCGTGCCGCAGCCGGCCCCGGCCGCACCGCAGCGGAGCTTGGCACTGGCGGACTGGACCGCGTTGACGATGTTCTGGTAGCCGGTGCAGCGGCACAGGATTCCGGAGATCTCGTGGCGCACCTCGGCGTCGGTCAGCTCACGACCGGTCTCGATGATCTCCTTCGTGCGCAGCACCATCGCGGGCGTGCAGAAGCCGCACTGCAGCCCCTGTTCCTCGGCGAAGGACTCCTGGATGGGGTGCAGCTCCGCCGGGTTGCCGGAAAGGCTCTCGACGGTCTCGACCGCGTGCCCGTCCGCCTGGACGGCGAGCATCAGGCAGGAGCGCACCGAGTGGCCGTCGAGGAGGATGGTGCAACATCCGCACACGCCGTGTTCGCAGCCGAGATGGACGCTGACAAGGTCGAGCTCGTCGCGCAGGAAGTCGGCGAGTGTGGTGCGCGTCGACACCTCGCGCGTCACATCCCGGCCGTTGACGCGCACGGTCACGGTCCGCTGGCCGGTGCCGTACTTGCTGCCGGTGGAGGTCGTCACTGGGCGTTGCTCCTCTCGTGGGCGCGGGCCACGGCCGCGGTGATCGCTCGCTGCACCACCACGGTGGCCAGGTGCTGTCGGTACGCGCGTGTGGCGTGCATGTCGTCTCCCGAGGTCACCGAGGGCACGATCTCCTTGGCGGCCCTGGCGATGTTCTCCTTGGTCGGCAGCTCGCCGGCCAGCGCCTGCTCGACCGCGGTGGCGCGGACGGGGGTGTCCGAGATGCTGGCGGCACTGACGGCGAGGGAGGCGATGCGGCCGTCCTCGCCGAGGTTCACCACCGCGGCGGCACCGGCGAGCGCGAAGTCGCCCTCCCGCCTGGCGACCTCGACGAACCCGTGGCCGGCGGTCCACGGCATGACCGGGTAGCGGACCGCCACGAGGACCTCCTCGGGCTCCAGGGCGGTGGTCATCCAGCCCTGGAAGAAGTCCCGGGCGGCGATGGTGCGCGAGCCCGACGGGCCGCGCACGACCAGCGTCGCGTCGAGGGCCACCGCCGTGCACGGCAGTTCGGCGGCGGAGTCGGCGTGCGCGATGCTCCCACCGACGGTGCCGCGGTGGCGGTTCTCGATGTGGCCGATGAATTTGACGGCCTGGGGCAGCAGCGGCACCAGTTCCTGGACGAGAGGGTGGTCCTCGAGCTGGTACTGCCGGACCCCTGCGCCGATCTCCAGGACGTCGGACCAGCGCTCGATCTTCTGCAGGTCACTGATTCTGTTGATGTCGATCAGTGCCTCCGGCCTGGCAAGCCGGATGTTCAACATGGGGAGGAGACTCTGTCCTCCGGCGAGGACGAGGGAGTCGATGCCGTACTCGTTCTTGAGCGCGACGGCTTCATCGACGGAATCGGGATCGCAGTACGTGAATGCGGGCGGCTTCATTGCCTGTCCTTCGGTGCGGCTCCTGCGGAAGGGCGGGTGACCGGGGGCCCGGGGCCGAGGTCGGCGGGGGTGCGGTTACCCCGAGATTACGACGGGCCATCCGGCAGGTGACTGTGGTGCCCCACAGGGTGTGGGGCGGATCATGTGTTCTCAACCATGGGACGCCCGGTCCTGGGTGGGGTCCGAGCGGTGTGCGGGAGCGTACGGGTGATGATCGAGATTGACGACGATGGCGTCCTGCGTACTGCGCGCGACGATCATCCGTACCGGCTCGGTGTCGCTGCCGTTCTCCTCCCAGTGCACGGCGCCCGGCGGGATGAACACGAAGTCCCCCGCATGCGCCTCGCGGGCCTGGTCCAGCCGGTCGCCCACCCACCAGCGGCCGACGCCGCTGAGCACGTACAGAGCCGTCTCCGACTCGCCGTGATGGTGGACGCCCGTCTTCGCGCCCGCCGGGAGCACGGACAGGCCCATCCACAGCTCCCTGGAGCCGAGGCGTTTCGCGGACACCGCCTCGAAGCGCTGCAGACCCGGCGTCTGCGGGGTGTCGTCGTCGAGCTCCTCGTGCCGGACCACCTGTACCTCGGGAACCTCAGGCATGGCGTGGATCCTTTCCTGTCGTACGGATGTCTGCTGTCTGACGGCCGTCGGCTTCACCGGTCCGGGCCGTACAGCCCGAATCGCAGCGAACGGTCGCGAGGATCGGCGGTGCCGTCGACCTGGTAGCGGGTGCCCATGGCACGGACCCGGCTCAGCAGGCTGCGGCCGAGCTCCAGCCGGCCGGGCTCCCACTCCGCCAGGGCGGAGACCACGTCGCCGCCGGTCTCGCGCAGCGCGGCGGCCAGAGCCCAGGCGTCGGCGGCGGCCTTCGCGGTACCGGCGGCTGCGTGGGGCCGCGCGGCGAAGGCGGCGTCACCCGTGAGAGCGACCCGGCCGAAGGCCATCCTGGGCACCTCGATGTCGAGCACGGGCTGGATGAACGGCTCCTCGGTGCGCTCCACGATCTCGGCAGCGGCCGGCGCCAGCAGCTCTCGTGCCGCGGCGCGCAGTTCCTCGACGTAACGGTCCTGGACCATCCCGGGGTGTACCGACACCGCGCAGGGGAAGCCCCGCTTGTCGGTGAGCAGCTCGTCCAGCTCGGGCCCCTCGGCGACATTGCGGTACCAGACGTAGTTCAGATGCCGCTTGCCGATCTCAAGCTCTCCGGCCGGGCCGGGGATCGGGTACATGCAGATGTGCGTGCTCGGTCCGACCGAGTAGGCGAGCGAGTCGTGCAAAAGCTCGAACGTCTCCTCGCTGACCGCGCTCTCCAGCACGGTGCCGCGCCATCCGACATAGCCGGAGTACTGCGCCCGGACCTCCGGCAGCAGCCGCCGTCGACCGGTCGAAGAGATGCCGTCCGCGAACACCACCAGGTCGGCGTGGACCCGCCGCCCGCTGACGAATCTCAGCGTTACCTGGTCGGCGTCCTGGTCGAGCCCTGCCACATGCTCACCCAGGTGGTACCGCTCGGTCCCGAAATCGTCGAGGAGAGCCCGGTAGGTAGCCGTCCACGAGGTGAACCGCCATGCGCTGGGCTCGTCATGAATGATCTCGTTGCCCGGTCCGAGGTAACGCAGCGTCGACGATCCGGTGCTGACCTTTTCCACCGCGGCGATTCCACCGTGCTCCTCGAACCAGCGCACGGTGTCGGGCTGCAGGACCACGCCCGCCCCGCGCCCGTCGAGCAACTCGGGCGACCGCTCGTACACATCCACCTGGCAACCGAGTTCGCGCAGGACCAGAGCGGCGGTCAGGCCGCCCATGGACCCGCCGACCACCGCCACTCGCAGCCGACCGTATTCGTTCATCATCTGCCTCCAGGTCATGTACTGGCCTAGAACAGACTGGCCTTCGAGGCTCGGGCGGAACATGTGCGGCTACACGATGAAAGGCCATTTCGCTGTGGACTCCCACAGTCCCGCGGAGCGGCCGAGGGCGCATGCTCCGGCGACCAGCCGACGCCCCCGCTCCAGCCGGGCTGGTTCCCACTCCGCGAGAGCGTCCGGCACAGCGGTGCCCGTACGGCCGATTGCCGCGGCGAGGGACCAGCCGTCCTCGACCGCCTTCGCCGCGCCCGCCGTCGCGGGAGGACGGGACGTGAAGGCCGCGTCGCCGATCAGGCAGATCCGCCCGACGACCATCCGGGGCACCGTGACGTCGACGACTTGCTCGACGTACGGCTCCGGTGCCCGTGACACCAGCTCGGCGAAGAACGGCGGCATCATCTCCGCCGCCGCTTCCCGCATCCGTCGCACGGAGGCGTCGGGCACCATGCCCGCCGACACCGTCAGTGAGCGCTGGGTACCGGTGCGGTCGGTGAGCGTCGCGGTGAGCGCACGGCCGTCCGGGAGATCGCGGTACCAGACGAAGTCGAGCAGGTGCCCCGGTGCGGGACTCACCCTCACATGGCTGTCCGGCAGCCGGAGAAAGCTCACCGCCCCGGCGAGGGCCCGGGCCGCGGACGGCGGCAAGGAGCTCTCGTGGACGCGGCCACGCCAGGCCACATAGCCGGCATAGCGCGGGAAGGATCGCGGAAGCAGCAGCCGCCGGCTCGTCGAGCCGGTGCCGTCGGCGCAGACCACCAGGTCGGCGCGCTCGATCCGCCCGCCGCGGAAGAGGGCCGCGGCGGATCGGCCGTCCTGCTCGAGACCGACCACCGCGTGGTTTCGCCGCACCCTGTCCCGGCCCAATGCCGTCAGCAGCGCCCGGTGCAGCGCGGCCCAGGACGCGAAGCGGTGGGCGCGTGGCTCTTCACGAAGCAGCGCTCCCTGGGCGTCGAAGTGGCGCACCGTCCGCGCCACGCCGACGGGGAAAGCACCGCACTCGGCGAGCAGCCTTTCGGTCGACGGGGGCAGCAGCACACCGGCGCCGTCGTCGCGCGGTTCGTGTCCGTTGCGCTCGAACACCTCGACGTCCGCACCCGTCCGGTACAGGTGGAGTGCTGCATTGAGCCCACCGAGAGAGCCACCGATCACGACGACACGTGGAGGCACGGCACTCCTTGGCAATCCGGTATCAGTCTGTGTCTCCACTGTTCCGGGGCGCCTCCCACGTCTCAATGTGTGCCGGCACCCCCCTTGCCGGATTCGCTGTGTGTCTGCACAGTGAGGGCCGTGTGCGAGGCGAAACGTAACCCTACCGATGACGGCACGAGCGATGTGCGGCGATGGCTTGCGGGCGTTGCCGAGATCGCGACCGCCGTGAATGCGCCGGTGCCACTGCCGGTCCTCCTGGATCTGGTGGCCGAGAAGGCCTGCACCCTCATGGGGTACGAGCTGTGCGCCGTGCTGCTGGCCAACGACAGCCGGGACGCGTTGGTGATCGAGGGGTCGTACGGCCTCACCCCCGAGTACGTCGCTCGCGTCAACACCGACCACCCGATCCGGCTCGGGCCCGGGCCGCTGGGAGAGGGGCCGTCCAGCCGGGCGTTCAACAGCGGCGAGCCCCAGGCGATCGATGACATCACGGTGGAACCGATGTTCCGGCCCTGGGGGGAGGTGGCGCGCGAGCAGGGCTACCGGTCCATGGTGTCCGTACCGCTCAGGGTCGCCGGAACACCGGCCGGTGCGTTGAACTGCTATCGGACCCAGCTCCACACCTTCGACGCCGACGAGCTGGACCTTCTGATCACGCTGGCCGACCAGGCGGGGATAGCCATCGAGACCGCCCGGCTCCGGGACCGCGAACGCGACACCATCGCCGATCTCGAGGAGCTGAACGAGTCCCTGACCACACAGCACCGGCTGCTGCAGGAGGCCGACCAGATCCACCGGGATCTGACGTCCGTTGCGTTGCGCGCGGCCGGAGTGCAAGGCGTCGCCGCCGCCCTGTCCGGACTCCTCGCCCGCCCCGTGCTCATCACCGACCCGGCAGGGCACCCGCTCGGGAGCGCTGAGAAGGACGGGAGCCGGCTGGAGGTCCCGCACGTCGAGCAGACAGACGAGACCGGCTCCGAACGGCTCACGGAGCTGCCCGACCCGGAAGGCGGCCCACGGATCGTGGCGCCGGTGCTGCTCGGCGGAGAGCTCGTGGCGCGGATCTGGCTGCCGGGCCGGCTCGTCGACCTCGGGCCGCTCGGCCACCGCGCGGTGGAACACGGAGCCACTGTGGCCGCCCTCGAACTACTCCGCCGCCGGACCGCGCTGGAGGTGGAGTGGAGGCTGAGGGGGGACCTGCTGAGTGATCTGCTCTCCGGCGTCGCGTCCGGGACACTCGGTTCGCGCGCCCGGACGCTGGGCCACGACCTCTCCCGGCCCCACGCGGTGCTGGTGATCAAGGCGGACACCACCACGGCAGGCACGGCGGGGGCGGATCTCGCGACTGGTACGCGTCCGGCCGACGTGCGGCGGCTGCTCGGCATCGTGCACAGCGCGACCGACGGTGTCAGGCCCCGCCCGCTCGTCACCAATTGGGGTGAGTTCGTGGTGGTGTTGTGGCCCGACGACACATCGAAGAACCAGCAGGCCGACCCGGTGACTGCCGGCCACATGATTCGCCGGGCGGTCGGCCGGACGCTCAACGACTCCACCGTATCCGTCGCGGTCGGGGCCGTCTGCTCCGAACTGAGCGACTATGCCGCGGCTTTCCGGGTGGCCCGTGGCGCCCTGGAACTCGCGCAGCTGCGCGGAGGGCGGGACCGGACGGTCACCCTGTCCGAGCTGGGCGTGTACGGCCTGCTGCTCCAGCTCGACGATCCCCGCGAGCTCATCCGGTACGCCGATCGCGTCCTGGCACCCTTGCGCGCGTACGACTCCCGCCGGGACGCCGCTCTGATCGAGACGCTGCGGACCTACCTGGAGCAGGACCTGAACACCGCCCGCACGGCAGCCGCGCTGTATGTGCACCCGAACACCGTCGGCCTGCGGCTCAAGCGGATCGAGGAATTGCTCGGGTCGCCGCTCTCACAACCGGAGACACTCCTGCAGGTCCAGGCCGCGTTGATGACCGAGGACGTGCTCGGCCACGCCTGGCCCGAGCACGCCCAACGGCTCGGGTGACGACGCCGCACGGCGTGATCCCACCCGGCCTCGGGACCTGGATCCCCGCCGCCGACGCCTGCCAGCTGCCGGAGCACCTCAACCGGGCCGGCCCGGGCCACCGACCCGGGCCGGGGTGCGAGGCTCTGCGGCAGCTCGTCGTGCGCAGCTACTGCTGCGACGCGAAGCGAGGTCCTACGAGGTTCGCGCGAGGGCACATCGGAAGCGGACACGCCCGAACACCGGGGCCCCAGTCGCGGCCGGGCCCCCGGATGTGGGACGTTGCCGGGATACGGGCTCGGGATCAGAGCGCCTGGCCCGCCGGCTTGACCATGCCGCGGACCGTGCGGCCCTTCACGAACTCGCCCATCGCGGTCATCTCCCACTCGCCGGAGAACTGCCGGATCAGCTTCGCCATCATCACGCCCGTCTGCGGCTCGGCGCTCGTGAGGTCGAAGCGGACCAGTTCCTCGCCGGTGGCCCCGTCCAGCAGACGGCAGTACGCCTTGGCGACCTCCGTGAACTTCTGGCCGGAGAACGAGTTCACCGTGAAGACCAGGCCCGAGACCTCCATGGGGAGACGGCCCAGGTCGACGGTGATGACCTCGTCGTCGCCCGCGCCCTCGCCGGTGAGGTTGTCGCCGGAGTGCTGGATCGCGCCGCCGAGGATCTGCAGCTTGCCGAAGTAGCAGCTGTCGATGTGGTTGCGCTGCGGGCCGAAGGCGATGACCGACGCGTCCAGGTCGATGTCCTTGCCCCGGTAGGCGGGCTCCCAGCCGAGGCCCATCTTCACCTGGGACAGCAGCGGGCGGCCGCCCTTCATCAGGGAGACCGTCTGGTTCTTCTGGAGGCTGACCCGCCCCTTGTCCAGGTTGATCTTGCCGGTGCCGGGCGCGGCGGCGGGCGGGGCCGGGGGAGCCGCCGGGGCGGGCGGCGCCTGCGGGGCCCCGGCCGGGGGAGCGGGCGGCGCGGCCTGCGGGGCCGGCGGGGTCACCGGCTGCGCCGGGGCGGCCGGCTCCTCGACGGACACGCCGAAGTCCGTGGCGATGCCGGCCAGGCCGTTCGCGTAGCCCTGGCCGACCGCGCGGACCTTCCAGGCGCCGTTGCGCAGGTAGATCTCGACGACCACCAGGGCCGTCTCCGAGCCGAGCCGCGGGGGAGTGAAGGTCGCCAGGACGGCGCCGGTGTCCGCGTCGCGGACGGTCGCGGTGGGCTCGATGCCCTGGAAGGTCTGGCCCGCCGCGTCGGGGCTCGCGGTCACGACGATCTTCTCGATGCCGGGCGGCACGGCCGCGGTGTCGACCGTGATGGCGTCGGGCGCCGTGCCCCCGCCCGAGCGGTAGGTCACGCCCGGGCCCGTGGGCTGGTTGTAGAAGATGAAGTCGTCGTCGGAGCGCACCTTGCCATCGGCGGTGAGCAGCAGGCCCGATACGTCGAGCCGCACGGGCGCGGCGACGTCCACCGCCACGCGGGCGGTGGGAAGAGGGATGTTCGAGCCGGGGGTCATAGCTGTCATGCCGGGTGAACGAGCGAGGGCGTTTTACCGTTCCCTTACCCAGGGCCGAACGGTACGTCTTCTCGCCCCCGCCGCCCTCAGCCGTCGCAGCCCGGGGGCTGTCGTCCTCGGATCCCCGCTCCGGCCCCGCACGGGCCTCGTCCTCGGACGCCGGACAGGCCGGGACGGTCAGCCCCGGTTGCGGGGGTGGGCGCGGGCCGTGCGTTCGTTGCCGCGCTTGTAGTCGCCGGTCCAGCGGGCCATGACGAGCTGGGGGTCGGCGCCGGTGACCTCGTCGAGGAAACGGGCGGCCCGGTCGCCCCGAAGGACGGTGGCGCGGCGGCCGTGGTGGGTGATGTGGACGGCGCCGTCGGGGTGCGCCTCGTACGCGAAGCCGTTCGGTCGGGCCATGCCGGCGATGGTACGGGGAGGGGGCGCGGACGCCCAGGGGATTTCCCCTCGGCGCCGGCGCCCCCTTCACACCGGACCGGCAGGACTACGGCACCACCACGATCTTGCGGCCCACGCCCTTGGCGAACTGGTCCAGCGCCTGCGGGTACTGGTCCAGGGGCAGGCGGTCGCTGATGAAGACGTCCGGGTCGAGGACGCCGTTCGCGAACAGCTCCGCCGCGCGCTCGTAGCTGTGCAGCACGGCCATCGAGCCGGTGATGGTGATCTCCTGGTTGTAGATCCGGTACGGGTCGATCTCCACGCGGGTCGCGTAGTCGGCGACGCCGAACTGGAGGAACGTGCCCGCCTTGGCGACCCGGCCGAGCCCGTCCTGGATGGCCGCCGCGTTGCCGGTCGCGTCGATGACCAGGTCCCAGCCCTGCGGACGGTCCAGCTCGTCCGGGGTGGCCGCGGACGCGGAGACCCCCAGCTTTCGGGCCGTCTCCAGACGGGCCGGGTTCAGGTCGACCATGTCGACGCTCGCCGCGCCGGTCCGCTTGGCCAGCTCCAGCATCATCAGGCCCATGGTCCCGGAGCCGTAGATCAGCACGTGCGCGCCGAGCCGCGACTGGAGCACGTCGTAGCCGCGCACCGCGCAGGACAGCGGCTCGACGAGGGCCGCGTCCTGGGTGCGGACGTGCTCGGGGAGCTTCACGCAGTTCGCCACCGGCGCCACCGCGTACTGCGCGGCGCCGCCCGCCGTGGTGACGCCGATCGCCGCCCACCGCTCGCACAGGTTGTTGTGACCGGTACGGCAGTAGCGGCACTCGTAGCAGTACAGGGACGGGTCGACGGCGACCTGGTCGCCGAGCGCCACCTCGGTGACCTGGGAGCCGACGCCGACCACCTCGCCGGCGAACTCGTGGCCCGGCACGATCGGCAGCTTGGGCGCGAACTCGCCCTGGAGGATGTGCAGATCGGTCCCGCACAGCCCGCACGCGGCGACCTCGACGACGACGTCCCTCGGGCCCGGCGTCGGGTCCGGGACCTCGGTGACGACGGCCCTGCCCACGGACTCGATGACGGCGGCCTTCATTTCACGGCTCCCAACGACAGGCCCTGGACGAGTTTGTCCTGGGCGGCGAACCCCGCGGCGAGCACCGGCAGGGAGATGACGAGCGACGCGGCGCACACCTTCGCCAGGAACAGGCCCTGGCTGGTGATGAAGCCGGTCAGGAAGACGGGGGCGGTCTCGGCGACCACGCCCGTCAGGACCCGGGCGAACAGCAGCTCGTTCCAGCTGAAGATGAAGCAGATCAGCGCCGTCGCCGCGATGCCCGGGAGGGCGATCGGGGCGACCACCCGGGTCAGCACCGTCGGCAGCCGGGCGCCGTCGATCTGCGCGGCCTCGACGACCGCGACCGGGATCTCGGAGAGGAACGACTGCATCATCCACACCGCGATCGGCAGATTCATCGAGGTGTAGAGGATGACGAGCAGCCAGATGTTGTCGAGCATCCCGGCGTTCTTCGCGAACAGATAGATCGGCAGCAGGCCGGCCACCACGGGCAGCATCTTGGTGGAGAGGAAGAAGAACAGGACGTCCGTCCACTTCTTCACCGGACGGATGGACAGGGCGTACGCGGCGGGCAGGGCCAGCACCAGGACCAGCAGCGTCGAGGTCACGGACGCGACCGCCGAGTTGATCAGGGCGGGCCAGGGGCTGGCGCCGCCGCCCGCGCCGAAGAACTCGCGGTAGCCGTCCAGGGTGAGGGCGGCGCCCCACGAGGGCGGGTTGGTGGCCGCGTCCGTCTCGGAGTGGAAGGACGTCAGCGCCATCCAGGCGATGGGCAGGAAGAACACGATGCCGGCCAGCCAGGCGACCAGGCCGAGACCCGCTCCGCCGCGGAACCGGCCGCGGGTGCGTACGGCGATGCTGCTCATGCGCGGGACACCTCCTCGCGGAACAGGGACGAGACCACGCGCAGGGCGAAGGTCGCGATGACGATGGAGCCGATGACGACAAGGACGCCGGCCGCCGAGGCGAGGCCGTTCTCGTGCGCCTGGTAGAAGGTCTGGTAGACGGTGTAGGGCAGGTTGGCGGTGCCGAGACCACCGGACGTGAGGGTGAACACCGCGTCGAAGTTCTGCACGATGTAGATCGAGCCGAGCAGCGCGCCCAGTTCGAGGTAGCGGCGCAGATGCGGCAGCGTGATGTGCACGAAGATCTGCCAGTCGCTCGCGCCGTCGACGCGGGCCGCCTCCAGCTGCTGCGCGTCCCGGCTCTGCAGCCCGGCCAGCAGGATGAGCATCATGAACGGCGTCCACTGCCACACCAGCGACGCCTGCACGGCGAGCAGCGGGGTGCCGGAGATCCAGTCGGGCTGGGGGCCGCCGACGTAGTGCAGCAGGCCGTTGAGCAGGCCGTACTCCGGGTTGTACAGGACGTGCTTCCACAGCAGCGCGGCGGCGACCGGCACCACCAGGAACGGCGCGATGAGCAGGGTGCGCACCACGGCCCGCCCGCGGAACTTCCGGTCGAGGAGCAGTGCGAGCAGCAGCCCGGTCACCAGGCTCGCGAGGACCACGCCCACGGTGAGCAGGACCGTCGTCCAGACGGACTTGCGCAGCGCCGGATCGGTCAGCACCTCCTGGTAGTTGGCGAACCCGGCGAAGTGACGGGCGTCGGGGTAGAGGGAGTTCCAGTCGAAGAAGGAGATCACCAGGGTCGCCACGAACGGCAGCTGGGTGACCACGATCATGAAGACCAGGGCGGGCAGCAGCGGGGCGCGGGTGGCCCAGGCGCGCAGCCGGGCGGAGGGCCGGTGCGGTGCGGCGGACGTCTGTGGTGCGGCCGCGGGGGCCGTGGTCGTGGCGGTCATCGTCCCTCGTACTCCTCGGCGATCTCTTCTGCGAGCTGCTGGGACTTCCTCAGGGCCTCCTCGACGGACTGGCGTCCGGCGATGGCCGCGCTGATCTCCTGGGAGACCTTGGTGCCGAGATCGGTGAACTCAGGGATGCCGACGAACTGGATGCCGGGCGCCGGGCGGGGCTGGACGCCGGGGTCGTCGGGGCGGGCCTGCTCGATGGCCCGCTTGGTCATCTCCTGGAAGGCGGCGGCCTCCGCCCGGTAGTCGGGGTTGGCGTAGGTGGAGGCGCGCTTGCCGGCGGGGATGTTGGACCAGCCGACCTTCTCGCCGGCCAGCTGCTCGTACTCCTTGCCGGACGCCCAGGAGACGAACTTCCAGGCGTTGTCCGGGTTGCGGGAGGCGTTCTGGATGCCCCACGCCCAGGTGTAGAGCCAGCCCGACGACTCCGTCTTCTCGACCGGCGCCGGGGCATAGCCGATCTTCCCGGCGACGGGGGAGCCGTCGGCCTCCAGGGAGCCGGCCGCGGACGTGGCGTCGTACCACATGGCGACCTTGCCCTGGGTGAGGTTGTTCAGGCACTCGGCGAAGCCGGCCTGGGGCGCGCCGGACTCGCCGTGCTCCCGCACCAGGTCCACGTAGAAGTTGACGGCCTGCTTCCACTCGGGGGAGTCGAGCCGGGCCTTCCAGTCCTTGTCGAACCAGGTGCCGCCGAAGGTGTTGACCACCGTGGTGAGAGGCGCCATGACCTCGCCCCAGCCGGGCAGGCCGCGCAGGCAGATGCCCTTCATGCCGGGGCGGGCCCCGTCGGCCTTCGCGGCCAGGTCGGCGACCTGCTGCCAGGTGGGCCGGGCGGGCATCGTCAGGCCCTTCTCCGCGAAGATGTCCTTCCGGTACATCAGGAACGACGACTCGCCGTAGAACGGCTGCCCGTACAGCTTGCCGTCCTCCCCGGTGAGGGACTGCCGCATCGGTTTGAGGATGTCCCGCTGGTCGTACGCCGTGTCCTCGGCGACGTACGGGTCCATCTCCTTCAGCCAGCCGTTCTTGGCGTAGATGGGTATCTCGTAGTTCGACAAGGTGGCCACGTCGTACTGGCCGGCCTGGTTGGCGAAGTCCTGGCTGATCTTGTCGCGGACGTCGTTCTCCGGCAGCACGGTGAAGTTCACCTTGATGCCGGTCTCCTTGGTGAAGTGGGCGGCGGTCAGCTTCTGCAACTCGACCATCTGCGAGTTGTTCACCATCAGGACGTTGATGGCGTCGCCGCCTGACCCGGCCCCGCCCGCTCCGACCCAGCAGCCGGAGAGCAGCGGGGCGATCAGCGTCCCTGCGGCGGCCGTGGCGAGTACGCCGCGTGGCCTCCGTCGGCTCTGGGTTCGCATGGATCGCTCCTGGACGTATAGGGAGACATCGGGCGTCACCTGGCATGGCTCGGCCCCGAGGGGGACGGAAAACGGTGTGCGGTTGGTGCGGTTCTGTGCGCGGCGCCGTGTTCTGTGCGCCGCGCCGTGTCAGACGCGGATGACCTGCGGCCCGAGGTGGGTGTAGCGGTGGGCCTCCGAGGCCGGGAGGAGGGTGCTCGTCACGATCGCCTCCAGCGCGCCGACCTCGGCGAACCGGCAGAAGCTGACCGCTCCGAACTTGGTGTGGACGCCCGCGAACACCACACGGCGGGCGGCCCGCACCGCCTGCGCCTTGACCTCGCTGACCGCAGGGTCGGGCGTGGTCAGGCCGTGTTCGCGGGAGATCCCGTTGGCGCCGATGAACGCCAGGTCGATGACGAAGCCGGAGAGCATCTTCGTCGTCCAGTGGTCCACGGTGGCGAGCGTCCCGGAGCGGACACGGCCGCCGAGCAGCAGGACGGACACGTTGCCGTTCTGCGCGAGCGCGCCCGCGACCGGCAGGGAGGCGGTGACCACGGTGAGCGGCCGGTCGGCGGGCAGGGCCTCGGCGATGAGCTGCGGGGTGAAGCCCTCGTCGACGAAGACCGTCTCGGCGTCCCCGAGCAGCTCCGCCGCGGCGGCCGCGACCCTGCGCTTCTCGGGGACGTGGCTGGTGGCGCGGAAGGCGAGCGTCGTCTCGAAGCCGGCGCTCTCCACGGGGTAGGCGCCGCCGTGGGTACGGCGGACCAGGCCGTGGTCCTCCAGGGCGCGGAGGTCACGGCGGACGGTCTCCTTGGCCACGCCCAGCTCGGCGGCGAGCGCGGTCACGTCGACCGAGCCGGTGGCTCGGGCCACCCGCACGATCTCGCGTTGGCGCTCCTCGGCCGTTCTGTTGGCCATGGCCGGACCCCTGCTTTCTGCGCTGCCGCTGTGGTGCTTGGTCGTGCTCGGTTGCCCGTTCGGGCCTCTGCAGGACTTTGTACAGCGGAGGCGGCGTGCTGACCAGGTCTGTTGCGGGTTCGTTGGTGCCCGGTTGTGCCCGAGTGGGCGGGCGTGTGTCCGGCTCGGACCTGGGTGCGGGGTGAGAGCGGGCAGGGCGGGTGCCCGCTCTTGGAGCCGGGGGCGCCCGTTTCTCGCCCGGTCGCCCGGGCGGGGGCGCGTTTCGCGCCCTCGGGGGCGGGGGGGACCTGCGCGAGTGGCCCGCGGCGGGCGGCGGGTGTTGGCAGATGGGTTGCCGTGCGGCGCAGGGTGCGGGTCCAAGCGGGGCGCGCTGCGGAGGTGCCGCCTGCGCCCACCCGTGCCGCCCCAAGCGGCACGACTGCCCGCAGGCCAGCGGCCCTTCAGGGGCGCGGGGAACTGCGCGAACGGCCCATGACGGGCCGCACCCGGACGGCGACCGGTCCCGGCAGACGGGTGCCGTCAGTGCGGCCAGACCGGGGGGTTCGTGACGAAGTTGCCTCCCAGACAGGCGTGGGCCGGGTCCGCAGGGTCCAACTCGCCCTGCTCGGCGAGCAGTCTCTCCGCGAAGATCTCCGAGTCGTCCTCAGGCTCGTACCCCAGCGCCCGCGCCGACCCAAGGTCCCACCACAACCGCGTGTTCGCGGAGGAGCCGTACACCACCGTGTGCCCCACCCCCTCCGCCGTCAGTGCCGCGTGGAACAGCCGCGCCCCGTCCGCCGGGCTCATCCACACCGACAGCATCCGCACGCTCGTCGGCTCCGGGAAGCAGGACCCGATCCGCACGGAGACCGTCTCCACCCCGTGCTTGTCCCAGTACAGCTGCGCCAGATCCTCGCCGAAGCACTTGGACAGCCCGTAGAAGGTGTCCGGCCGGCGCGGCGTGTCGATCGGGATCAGGGGGTCGTCGCCCTGCGGGCGCGGGGTGTAGCCGACGGCGTGGTTGGAGGACGCGAACACGATCCGCCGCACGCCCTCCTCCCGCGCGGCCTCGTAGAGGTTGTACGTCCCCTCGATGTTCGCCTTGAGGATCTTGTCGAAGGACGCCTCCAGCGAGATGCCCGCGAGGTGCACCACCGCGTCGACCCCTCGCACCGCCTCCCGTACGGCGTTCCGGTCGCCCAGGTCCCCGACGACCGCGTCGGGCGCACCCCCCACCGGCCGCATGTCGAACAGCCGCAGTTCGTACCCGTACTGCGGCAGCAGCTCCCGCATCAGCGTGCCGAGGCCGCCGGCGGCGCCGGTGAGCAGGACGGTGCGGGGAGCGGGCATCTGCGGTTCTCCTTGCGGCGCCGGCCGAACGGTACGGAGCGAACATGCAGGTGGACGCACGGCGTTCACGTGCGTGGACACGCTAAGGAGCCTGGACGTGACACGTCAAGTATCCCCGCACCATCCCACCCGCGTCAGCCACGCGCAGCGATCCGCTTGACCCGCCTCCCCGCCCCGCCTTAGCGTGGTCCCGTTCAGAAATATGGACGGCAATCAAGAATATGGACCACCATGACCAGGGAGAGCTTGTGACGTCAGCCCCTCTCGCCGCGCGACTCAGTATCCCCAGCGGGCCGCTGTTCTTCCCGGTCACCGCCTACGGACCCGACAGCGCCGTCGACCCGGACACATACCGGCTCCATGTGCGGCGCGGCGTCGAGGCCGGGGCCGCCGCCGTCTTCGCCTGCTGCGGCACGGGGGAGTTCCACGCGCTGACGCCCGAGGAGTTCGGGACCTGTGTGCGCGCGGCGGTGGAGGCCGCCGAGGGGCGCGTCCCGGTGGTCGCGGGCGCCGGCTACGGCACCGCCCTCGCCGTCCGCTACGCCCGCCTCGCCGAGGACGCCGGCGCCGACGGACTGCTCGCCATGCCTCCGTACCTGGTGAAGGCCGGGCAGGAGGGGCTGCTGCGGCACTACCGCGAGCTGGCCGCCGCGACGGCCCTGCCCGTGATCGTCTATCAGCGGGACAACGCCGTCCTCAACCCCGCCACCGTCGTCGAACTCGCCCGCACCGAGGGGATCGTGGGCCTCAAGGACGGCTACGGCGACCTCGACCTGATGCAGCGCACGGTCAGCGCCGTGCGCGCGGCCGGCGTCGAGGACTTCCTGTACTTCAACGGGCTGCCCACCGCCGAGCTGACCCAGCCCGCCTACCGCGGCCTCGGCGTCACCCTGTACTCGTCGGCGGTGTTCTGCTTCGTGCCGGAGATCGCCCTCGCCTGCCACACCGCCCTGCGCACCGGCGACGAGGCCACCGTGCACCGTCTCGTCGACGGCTTCTACCGGCCGTTCGTCGAACTGCGCGACAAGGGCCAGGGGTACGCCGTCTCGCTGGTCAAGGCGGGGGTGCGGCTGCGCGGGCTGGACGTGGGGGAGGTCCGCCCCCCGCTGCACGAGCCGGCCGGGGATCATCTCAAGCAGCTCGCTCAGCTGATCGAGCGGGGACAGGCGCTGCTCGAGGAGGGCATGTGAAGGCATCGGCGTTCGTCTACCCCTGGGACGTCAACGGGGACCCCGGGGCGCCCGCGCGCATCGCGGAACTGGGCACCGCTCAGGTGACCCTCGCCGCGGCCTACCACTCCACCCGCGCACTCACCCCGCGCCATCCCCGACACCGCGTGGTCACCGCCGAGTACGCGGCCGTGCTGTACCCGCCCGGGGAATCCCGCTGGTCGGGACGCGCCCTGCGTCCCCGCCCGGCGGGCGGCTGGGCGCCGGGGGACGCCTTCGGCGAGGCCGCCGCCGCGCTCACGGACGCGGGCCTGGAGGTGCACACGTGGGTGGTGCTCGCCCACAACTCCCGCCTGGGCGCGGAGCATCCGGACACCTCCGTGGTCAACGCCTACGGCGACCGGTACCCGTGGGCGCCGTGCATCGCCCAGCCGGACACCCGCGCCTACCTGACGGACCTCGCCGCCGAGGCGGCCGTGCGTCCCGGGGCGCACGGCACCGAACTGGAGTCGCTCGGCTGGTACGGGCTGGCCCATCTGCACGCCCACGACAAGACCGCCGGGGTCGCGCTCGGGGACGCCGGGCAGTACCTGATGTCCCTGTGCTTCTGCCCTGCCTGCCGGGACGGCTACGGGACGGAGGGGCTGGACGCGGACGACCTCGCCGCCGCCGTACGGGACGCGCTGGACCCGGTGTGGCGGGGCGAGGCGCAGTCCGGGGGCGGCTGGACGGGCGTCGAGAAGCTGCTCGGCGACAGCCGCGCGCACGCCACACGCGCGTGGCGCGACCGCACGGCCCGCACCCTCCAGGAGGAGGCCGTCGCCGCCGTGCGCCGGACCGCACCGGACGGCTTCCAGGTGCTGCTGCACGCCGACCCGGTGTCCTACCACTGCGGCGCCAACGCCGGTGTCGACCCGGCGCACATCCTCTCCGTCGCCGACGGCGTGGTCGTCCCCTGCACCGGCGACCCCGGCCTGATCACCCCGTTCGCCCGTGAAAGCCGGGAGGGCGCCGTGCTCGCCGCCAACTTCACCGTCGTCTCCGGCATGGGCGGCAGCCCCGGCACCCTCGCGGCCGACGCGGCGGAGGCGCGCCGCCTGGGCGCGACCGAACTGCGGCTGTATCACGCGGGACTGGCGTCGGACGCCGACCTCGCCTCCGTACGGCCGGCGCTGGCCGGCCTCTGACCGAGGAGCACCGCCGCCGTCACCCCCAGCGCCGCCCCGAGGCCGGTCAACTGCATGCGGTGGCCGATGAGTTCGACCAGTCCCGCGCCGGCCGCGAGGCCGATCACGTTCGGGGTGAACACCAGGGCGTTGGCGGTGGCGGTGACCCGGCCCAGCAGCGGGCCGGGCGTGCGCCGCTGCACCTCCGTGAGCACGGCGATCAGCGCGGCGGGCAGCCCCACGCCGATCGCCGCGGCACACGCCCACGCCACCGGGTCGTACGGCACCGCGCGCAGCGCCACCGCCACCGCCAGCAGGCCGATGCCGTACCCGGCGAACCGTCGTGCGCCCAGCCGCCGCAGGCCCGGGCCCGAGAGCAGCCCCACCGTCACCGACCCCGCGCCCTGCACGGCGTACAGCACACCGGCGTACGCGGGGGAGTGGCCCAGGTCCTCGACCACCGCGTACGTCAGCGCCCCGCTCACGCCCGCGCACAGCATGGTGACCCCGCCCGCGAGGACCAGCGGACGCAGCGCCGGGTCGCCCCACAGGTGCCGGACGCCCTCGGCGGTCGCGCTCCGGCCGCCCTCGCGAGCCGGCTCCGGCCGCTCCTCCCGTACCCGCAGCGACACGTACACCAGCGCCGCCGCCAGGAAGCTCGCCGCGTCCAGGACGGCGACACCCGGCCCGCCGTACGCCGTGTAGAGTCCCGCACCCGCCAGCGGGGCGAGCAGTTTCATGCCCTCGTCGGCCGTCATCCGCAGCCCGTTGAAGTCCCCCAGCAGGGAGCGGTCCACGGCGCCCGCGACCAGCGCCGACTCCGCCGCGTCGTGCACGGTGCCGGCCGCGCCGTACACGAACAGCACCGCGTAGAGCAGCCACAGCTCGCTCGGCGCGTCGACCGCGCACAGCGTGAGCAGCAGAGCCGCCATGCACAGGCTCAGCGTGACCAGCAGCGGCCGGCGCCGGTGGCGGTCGGCGAGCGTGCCGAGCACCGGGCCCGCCAGGGTCGGCAGCCACATCGCCAGCATGCACAGGGCCGCCAGCCCGTCCGAGCCGGTGAGGTCCTTGACCCACACCCCCGACGCCAGCCACAGCGCGGAGGTCCCGAACCCGGACACCACCACCGCCGTCAGACACCGTCCCGCCGTGCGGTCCCGCAGCACGCGGACCGCGGTCCATCTCGTCGTCATGCCTGGTCATCGTGGTCCTAAGGCGGCGGGGACGGCATCGGGCGAATGCCCTGGGAAGGCGGACGCGCGTGGACGCCGGACCCGCCCGCCGATGAGTTCCGGGGCCGTGACCGGTCACCCCTCCGTACGCCATCGCCCCTTGGGAGCAGCCATGACCGACACTCCGCTCGACCTCGGACCGCAGACCCGGATCGTCGCCCGCCTGGCCGAAAGGGTGACCGACGCGCAGCTGGCGGACGCCACCCCCTGCCCGCGGTACGCGGTGCGCCACCTCCTGGGCCACCTGCTCGGACTGTCCGTCGCCTTCCGCGACGCGGGCCGCAAGGACCTCGGGGCCACCACGGACACCGCCCCGCAGGACGCCCTGCCGGACGTCGGGCCCGCCTGGCGCGCCGAGCTGTCCAAGGCGCTCGACGAACTCGCCGAGGCCTGGCGGGACCCGGCGGCCTGGACCGGCATGACACGCGCCGGGGGCATCGACATGCCGGGCGAGGTCACCGCCGCCGTAGCCCTTGACGAACTGGTGATCCACGGCTGGGACCTGGCCCGCGCGACCGGACAGCCGTACACGCCCGACCCCGCCGCGCTGGAGAGCGCCCACGCCTTCCTCCGGGCCGCCGCCGAGGAGGGCGACCGGGGCGAGGGCATCTTCGGACCCGTCGTCCCCGTCCCGGCGGACACCCCGCTGCTGGACCGGGCGCTCGGCCTCAGCGGCCGCGACCCGCGCTGGACCCGGCTCGCCTGAGCAAGCGCGAGGGGGCCGCGACCCACCGCGCGGTGAGACGCAGCCCCACTTCCTTTGTCAGAAGCATTGACGAAACATCCGGCCACTCCTACGGTCATCCGCGTCGTACTTCGTACGTCATATATGAGACGCGATACGCGAGATCCGATACGCGATCCGACGCGAGATCCGAGAGGCGCGCATGACCTCTGTGCCCACGCCGATCCCCTCCCGCACGCAGTACGTGCTGGAGGAGATCAAACGCCGCATCCTCACCGGCCGGCTGACGCCCGGCCAGGCCCTGGTCGAGACCGACCTCGCCGCGCAGTTCGGGGTGTCCAAGACCCCGGTGCGGGAGGCGCTCAAGACCCTGGCCGGCACCGGGCTGGTGGTGATGAGCCAGTACAAGGGCGTCACGGTGCGCATGGTCGACGCGGACATGGCGCGCGAGGTCTACGACGTGCGGCTGCTGCTCGAACCGGAGGCGCTGAAGCGCGCCGTGCGCCGCGGCGCCTCCCTGGACGACGCCCGTGACGCGCTCACCCGCGCCGACGGCGCCACCGACACCGCCGAACGCTCCCTCGCCAACCGGGAGTTCCACCGCGCCCTCTACCTGCCCTGCGGCAACCCGCTGCTCGGCCGGATGCTGGACGAGGTCCGCGACCAGGCCGCCCTGGTCTCCGCGGTCGCCTGGGCCGCCGACCCCTCCTGGGAGCGGGAGGCCGACGAGCACCGCAAGATCCTCGACCTGGCCCTCGCGGGGGACGCGGACGGCGCCGCCCGCGCCCTGCACGCGCACATCGCGTCCTTCGTGCGACGCGCCTTCCCCGAGGCGGAGTTCGAGGCGGAGTACCCGGCGGCGGAGGACACCCGGAAGGACGGTCAGGCATGACGACGACGTCTCCCATCCAGGCGCGCGACACCCGTACCGCCGGATCGTTCGAGGCACAGCGGGCGGCGCTGGCCGGCGTGGTGGCGATCCCCGTCACCCCGTTCGCCGAGGACGGCTCCGTCGACCCGGACACCTACCGGGCGTTGCTGCGCCGCCTCCTCGACGGCGGCATCACCACGCTCACCCCCAATGGCAACACCGGCGAGTTCTACGCCCTCACCCCCGCCGAGCGGCGCCTCGTCACCGAGCTGACCCTCGAGGAGGCCGGCGACCGCGCCGCGATCCTCGTCGGCGTCGGCCACGACGTACCCACCGCGGTCGCCTCCGCGCGGCACGCCCGCGACCTGGGCGCGCAGATGGTGATGGTGCACCAGCCCGTCCACCCGTACGTCTCGCAGAGCGGCTGGGTCGACTACCACCGGGCCATCGCCGAGTCGGTGCCCGAGCTGGGCGTCGTCCCCTACATCCGCAACGCGCAGCTCACCGGCGCCCGGCTCGCCGAACTCGCCGACGCCTGCCCCAACGTGGTCGGCGTGAAGTACGCGGTGCCGGACGCCGCCCGGTTCGCCGCCTTCGCGCGGGACGCGGGACTGGAACGCTTCGTGTGGGTGGCGGGCCTCGCCGAGCCGTACGCCCCCTCCTACTTCTCGGCCGGGGCGACCGGCTTCACCTCGGGGCTGGTCAACGTCGCCCCCTCCGTGTCGCTGACGATGCTGGAGGCGCTGCGCTCCGGCGACTACCCGACCGCCATGAAGGTGTGGGAGCAGATCCGCCGCTTCGAGGAACTGCGCGCCGCCAACGGCTCCGCCAACAACGTCACCGTCGTCAAGGAGGCCCTCGCCTCCCTCGGACTGTGCCGCCGCGAGGTACGCCCGCCCAGCAGGCCGCTGCCCGAGAGCGAGCGCGCCGAGGTCGCCGCCATCGCCGCGGGGTGGTCGATATGAGCCCCCGCAGGTCCCCCGAGGAGCTCCGCAGCCACCAGTGGTACGGCACGGACGGACTGCGCTCCTTCAGCCACCGCGCCCGCACCCGCCAGCTCGGCTACCTGCCCGAGGAACACCTGGGCAAGCCGGTCGTGGCGATCCTCAACACCTGGTCCGACATCAACCCCTGCCACGTCCATCTGCGGGACCGCGCGCAGGCCGTGAAGCGGGGCGTGTGGCAGGCGGGCGGCTTCCCGCTGGAGTTCCCGGTCTCCACCCTCAGCGAGACCTTCCAGAAGCCGACCCCCATGCTCTACCGCAACCTCCTCGCCCTGGAGACCGAGGAGCTGCTGCGCTCCTACCCGGTCGACGGGGCCGTGCTGATGGGCGGCTGCGACAAGTCCACGCCCGCCCTGCTGATGGGCGCCGCCAGCGCCGGACTGCCCGCCGTGTTCGTGCCCGCGGGGCCGATGCTGCCCGGTCACTGGCGCGGCGAGACCCTCGGCTCCGGCACCGACATGTGGAAGTACTGGGACGACAAGCGGGCCGGCGTCATCGGCGACTGCGAGATGCAGGAACTGGAGAGCGGCCTGGCCCGCTCGCCCGGCCACTGCATGACCATGGGCACCGCGTCCACCCTGACCGCCGCCGCCGAGGCGCTCGGCGTCACCGTGCCCGGCGCGTCCAGCATCCCGGCCGTGGACTCCGGACACGACCGGATGGCCGCGAAGGCCGGCATGACGATCGTCGACCTCATCCACAAGGACCGCAGGATCGGCGACATCCTCACCGCCGACGCCTTCGAGGACGCGGTCACGACCGTCCTGGGGCTCGGCGGCTCCACCAACGCGGTCATCCACCTCATCGCCATGGCCGGACGCGCGGGCGTGAGGCTCACCCTCGACGACTTCGACCGCATCGCCCGCACTGTCCCCGTGCTCGCCAACGTACGTCCGGGCGGACAGACCTACCTGATGGAGGACTTCCACTTCGCGGGCGGGCTGCCCGGGTTCCTCTCCCGGATCCCTGACCTGTTGCACCTGGACCGTCCCACCGTCTGCCACGACACCCTGCGCGACCAGCTCGCCGGGGCGCAGGTGCACGACGACGACGTCATCCGGCCCCGCGGCAACCCGGTCGCGGCCGAGGGCGGAGTGGCCGTGCTGCGCGGCAACCTCTGCCCGGACGGCGCCGTCATCAAGCACATCGCCGCCGAGCCGCACCTGCTGAAGCACACCGGTCCGGCCGTCGTCTTCGACGACTACAAGGAGATGCAGCGGACCATCAACGACCCGGCGCTGAACATCACCGCGGACAGCGTGCTGGTGCTGCGCAACGCCGGCCCCAAGGGCGGCCCCGGCATGCCCGAGTACGGCATGCTGCCGCTGCCCGACCACCTGCTCAAGCAGGGCGTGCGGGACATGGTCCGGATCTCCGACGCCCGCATGAGCGGCACGAGTTACGGCGCCTGCGTGCTGCACGTCGCCCCCGAGTCGTACGTCGGCGGGCCGCTCGCGCTGGTGCGCACCGGCGACCTCATCACCCTCGACGTCGAGAACCGCAGCCTCACCCTCGACGTCGACGACGAGGAGCTGGGCCGCCGCCGCGCGGAGTGGACGCCGCCGCCCGCACGCTACGAACGCGGTTACGGCGCGCTCTACAACGACCAGATCACCCAGGCCGACACCGGCTGCGACTTCGAGTTCCTCGCCCGGCCGGGCGCCGTCCAGGACCCGTACGCGGGCTGACCCGCCCGCCCGGGCGGAACCGGCCCCCGCACACCCGTGCAGAAAGCGCTTCCTGTCAAGCGCCGCAAGGATCGAGCACCGCCCCGACCCAGCATCGCCCCGCACCGCCGGCCCCCGCGCAGGCGCCCCGCACAGCACGACGTACCGAGAAACGGAGAACAGTCATGGCCCAAGCCGCAGCCGTGGCGAAACCGCCCGCGCCACCGAGGCGGCGCCGTGCCTCCGCCACACCCCGCCGACTGCCCTACCTGCTGATCGCGCCGGCCGCCCTGCTCATGCTGGGGTTCATCGCCTACCCGGTGCTCAGCGTCTTCTACTACAGCCTGCAGGACTACAACCCCACCAAGCCCTGGCGGAACGGCTTCGCGGGATTCGGCAACTTCACCCGCATCTTCACCGACGACCCCCTCTTCCGGGACACCCTCGTCTTCAGCGCCAAGTGGGTCTTCGTCGAGGTCGGACTGCAGCTGCTGTTCGGGCTCGCCCTCGCCCTCATCGTCAACCAGACCTTCGTGGGCCGGGCGCTGGGCCGCGCGCTGGTCTTCTCCCCGTGGGCCGTCTCCGGCGTGCTCACCTCCGCGATCTGGGTGCTGCTGTACAACTCCCAGACGGGCATCACCCGTTACCTCGCGGACATGGGCGTCGGCGAGTACGGCGTGAGCTGGCTGTCGGACACCTCCACGGTGTTCCCCGCCGCGATCGTCGCCGACCTGTGGCGCGGGGTGCCCTTCTTCGCGATCCTCATCCTCGCCGACCTCCAGTCCGTCTCCAAGGACCTGTACGAGGCCGCCGAGGTGGACGGCGCCAGCCGCTTCAAGCAGTTCTGGCACATCACGCTGCCGCACCTGAAGGACGCCATCATCCTCTCCACGCTGCTGCGCGCCGTGTGGGAGTTCAACAACGTCGACCTGCTCTACACGCTGACCGGCGGCGGACCCGCCGGCACGACCACCACGCTGCCGCTGTACATCGCCAACACCTCCGTCGACGCCCATGACTTCGGCTACGCGTCGGCCCTGACCACGGTGGCGTTCGTGATCCTGCTCTTCTGCTCGATGGTCTACCTGCGGCTGAGCAAGTTCGGAGGCGAGAAGTGATCACCAAGGAGGCCACCAAGGCCGCCCCCGCCCCCGCCCCGGCCGTCCCCGAGCCGCCCCGGCCCGCCAAGCGGCGCAGGGCCTGGGACGAGGCGCCCCGCTGGCAGATCTACCTGCCGCTCGGCGTCTACCTCGTCTTCACGCTCATCCCCTTCTACTGGATCCTGCTGTTCGCGCTGCGCCCGGCCGGCTCCACCTCGCTCGTGCCCTGGCCGATGACCACCGCCCACTTCGAGAAGGTGTGGACGGACCGCGGCTTCGGCACCTTCTTCCAGAACAGCGTGCTCGTCGGCGTCGCCACCCTGTTCATGACCACCCTGGTCGCCCTGGCCGGCGGCTACGCGCTCGCCCGGTTCGACTTCCGGGTCAAGCGCGGGTTCATGCTGGCGCTGCTCTGCTCGCAGTTCGTGCCCGGCGCGCTGCTGCTGGTCCCGCTGTTCGAGATCTTCGCCGAGCTGCGGATGATCAACTCGCTGTGCAGCGTCATCATCGCCGAGACGGTGTTCCAGCTGCCGCTGTCGATGATCCTGCTGAGCAACTTCATCAAGAACGTGCCCTACTCGCTGGAGGAGGCCGCCTGGGTCGACGGCTGCAACCGGTTCCGGGCGTTCAGGGTGGTCGTCCTGCCGCTGCTGCGGCCCGGCCTGATCGCCGTCGGCTCCTTCGCCTTCGTGCACTCCTGGAACCACTTCCTGTTCGCCCTGATGTTCCTCAACAACCAGGAGAAGCAGACCGTTCCGGTCGGCCTCAACACCCTGATGAGCGCGGACAGCGTCGACCTCGGCGCGCTCGCCGCGGGCGGCATCATCGCGGCCGTCCCCGTCGTCATCGTGTTCGCCTTCATCCAGAAGTGGCTGATCACCGGCTTCAGCGCGGGGGCGGTGAAGGGATGACCGCCTCGCCCGCCGCTCCCGGCGTCCCGCTCCCGGTCGTCCTCGCCGGCGCCCGCGGCCACGGCCGCTGGCATGTGGAGAACATCCGCCGCCTCCAGGCTCAGGGCCTGGTCCGGCTCGTCGGGGTCTGTGAGCTCACCCCGCTCACCGAGGACGAGTTCGGCGGTGAACTCCCCGAGCAGTCCGCCGACTTCGGGGCGCTCCTCGACTCCACCGGCGCCCGCGCCGCAGTGATCTGCACCCCCATCCCCACCCACACCGACCTCGCGCTCGCCGCCGCCGGGCGGGGCGTGCACCTGCTGCTGGAAAAGCCCCCGGCGCCCTCGTACGCGGAGTTCCGGCGGATGGCCGACGGGGTCGCCGCGGCCGGGGTGGCCTGCCAGATCGGGTTCCAGTCGCTCGGCTCGCACGCGGTGCCCGCGATCCGCGACCTGATCGCCGAGGGCGCCGTCGGCCGGGTGACCGGCATCGGCGGGGCCGGCGCCTGGGTGCGCCCCGAGGCGTACTTCCGCCGCGCGCCCTGGGCGGGCCGCCGGAGGCTGGACGGCGTCGACGTGGTGGACGGGGCGCTCACCAACCCCCTCGCGCACGCCGTCGCCACCGCCCTCGCGCTCGACGGCAGCACCCGCGCCGAGGACGTCGCCGGCATCGAGACCGAGCTGCTGCGCGCCAACGACATCGAGTCCGACGACACCTCCTGCGTCCGCGTCACCACCGTCCGGGGCGGCTCGGTCACCGTCGCCGCCACCCTGTGCGCGGAACGGGCCGACGAGCCGTACCTGGTGGTGCACGGCACCAGCGGCCGGATCACCTTCTGGTACAAGCAGGACCGCGTCCTCCTGCAGCGCGCGGACCACGGTCCCGAGGAACTGCGCTTCGGCCGCACCGACCTGCTGGAGAACCTCGTCGCCCACCTCCGCGACGGCGCCCCGCTGCTGGTCACGCCCGACGACACCGGCGCCTTCATGCAGGTCGTCGAGGCCATCCGCACCGCCCCCGACCCGGCCCCGCTGCCCGACGACGCCTGGCGCCGCGTCCCCGGCGAGGACCGCCGGGTGGTGCCCGGCGTCGACGCGCTGGTCGAGGCCGCCGCGGACCGCCTGTCCCTCTACTCCGAGCTGGGCGCCCCCTGGGCCCGGCCCGCCCACCACCATCTGCCGAAAGAGGTGAGCACCCGATGACCGGCAACGACTCCGTGGTGCTGCGCGTCGCCGGACGGCCCGTCGGCCGGTACCTGACCCGGCCGGAACTGCCGGCCCGGCTCTCCCCACGGCCCTGTCTGCACCCCGTCACCACCCTGGCCGGCACGGCGGTCACCGAACTGAGCCCCGCCGACCACGCACACCACCTCGGCGTCGGTGTCGCCGTTCCCGACGTCGAGGGGTTCAACTTCTGGGGCGGACGCACCTACGTCCAGGGCCGCGGCCCCACCGAACTGGACAATCACGGCGCCCAGCGGCACACCGCCTACCACCGGCGCGAGCCCGACGGCTTCACCGAGGAGCTCCGCTGGATGGCCGCGCCCGGCGAACTCCTCCGCGAGCGGCGCACGGTCACCGCGACCGCCCTCACCGACGGCGCCTGGGCGCTCGACCTGGCCTTCGCGCTCACCAACGTCTCCGGACGCCCGCTGTCTGTCGGCAGCCCCGCCACCAACGGCCGCCCCGGCGCCGCCTACGGGGGCTTCTTCTGGCGGGCCCGCAAGGAGGACACGGAGCCCGACGTGTTCACCGCGGAGACCGACGGCACGGACGCGGTCCACGGGCGGACCGCCGACTGGGTCGCCCTCGCCGGCTCCGCCTGGACCCTCGTCTTCGCCGCCGCCACGGACAGGACCCGCCGCGACCCCTGGTTCGTACGCACCGAGGAGTACCCGGGCGTCGGCTCCTCCCTCGCGCACGACGCGCGGCTGCCCGTCCCGCCCGGGGAGACGGTCGAGCGCCGGATCGTCACCGTCGTCGCCGACGGCCGCCTGGACCGCCAGGAGGCCGCCGCCCTGGTGGCCAAGGCGGTGACCGCATGAGCGTCCGCCCCGACGAGCCCGTCTACCGCAACCCGGTCCTCGACGCCGACTGGTCCGACCCCGACGTGATCCGCGTCGGCGACGACTTCTACCTCACCGCGTCCAGCTTCGGCCGCGTCCCCGGACTGCCCCTGCTGCACTCCCGCGACCTGGTCAACTGGACCCTCGTCGGCCACGCACTGCAACGGCTGGAACCCGAGAGCGAGTTCGCGGTGCCCCGGCACGACCGCGGGGTGTGGGCGCCGTCCCTGCGCCATCACGACGGCCGCTTCTGGATCTTCTGGGGCGACCCCGACCGGGGCATCTTCCAGGTCAACGCGCCCGAGATCCGGGGCCCCTGGACCCGCCCCCACCTGGTCAAGGCCGGCAGGGGACTCATCGACCCCTGCCCGCTGTGGGACGACGAGACCGGCGAGGCGTACCTCGTGCACGCCTGGGCCAAGTCCCGCTCCGGCGTCAACAACCGCCTCACCGGCCACCGGATGCACCCGCACGGCACGGAACTCCTCGACGAGGGCAAGGTGATCGTCGACGGCGACCGCATCCCCGGCTGGTTCACCCTCGAGGGGCCCAAGCTCTACCAGCACGACGGCTGGTTCTGGATCCTCGCCCCCGCCGGGGGAGTGGAGACGGGATGGCAGGGAGCCTTCCGCTCCCGCGCCTTCTTCGGCCCCTACGAGGAGGAGGTGGTCCTGGAGCAGAAGGACACCGACGTCAACGGCCCGCACCAGGGCGGCTGGGTGCGCACCCCGTCCGGCGAGGACTGGTTCCTGCACTTCCAGCAGCGCGGCGCCTACGGCAGGGTCGTCCACCTCCAGCCGATGCGGTGGGGCGGCGGGGGAGGCCGGCCGGTGATCGGGGACGACGGCGCGCCCGTCACCGAGCACCGCCGTCCGGACCTGCCGCCGCAGCAGCCCGCCGCGCCCGCCACCGACGACGACTTCCCCGGCGGACGCCCCGGCCGCCAGTGGCAGTGGACCGCCAACCCCCGGGACGGCTGGGCCACCCACCACTCCGCCGACGGGCTGCGCCTCACCTGCGTCCGCACCCCCGACGCGCACGACCTGCGCGCCTTGCCCAACGTCCTCACCCAGCGGCTGCCCGGCACCCCGTGCACGGTCGAGGTGGACCTGCGGCTCGACGACGGCGAACCCGGGGCGCGTGCCGGACTCGCGGTCCTCGGGGACGCCTACAGCTGGATCGGGCTCGAGCGCGGTCCGGACGGCACGGTGCGGCTGGTGCACCGGTTCGCCGAGACGGCCGCCGAGAGGGAACGGGACGCCGCGCCCCCGCGCCCCGCACCCGGCGGCCGGGCCCGGCTGCGGGTCGACATCGGCGCGGGCGCGCGCTGCCGCTTCTCGTACGACACGCATGACCCGTACGGCCCGTACGACACAGAAGACGCCGGAGACGGCGCCGGGGAGGGCGGGTTCCGCCCCTCCGGTCAGGTCTTCGCCGCGACTCCCTGGCGCTGGGTCGGTGCTCTGCTCGGCCTGGTCGCCCTGGCGCCCACCGGTCAGGGACACGCCGGTACCGCCACGTTCACGCAGTTCAGGATCCGTATCCAGGAGAAGAGAGCCGACCGATGAAGATCAGCATTCTTGGAAGAAACACGGGCAGAGGGCGCCGCGGCAGGACGGCGGCGGCCGTCGCCCTGGGAGCGGTGCTCGCGCTGACCGCCACCGCCTGCGGGGACGACGGCAGCGGCTCCGGCGACGGCGCCGAGGGCAGCGGCAAGGGGAAGATCGTCTTCTGGGACAACAACGGCGGTGTCCGCACCGACATCTGGAAGGAGATCATCGCCGACTTCGAGGACGCCAACCCGGACATCGACGTCCAGTACGTCGGCATCGCGTCCACCGAGTACCAGTCCAAGGTCGACACCGCGATCCAGGGCGGCGGCCTGCCGGACGTGGGCGGCATCAGCGCCTCGATGCTCGCGGGCTTCGCCGCCCAGGGCGCGCTGGAGCCGCTGGACGAGCGGCTGGAGGGCTCCTCCCTCAACGGCAAGCTCAACAAGGACATGATCGAGTCGCTGCGGGCGGCCGGCGGCGGGGACGACCAGCTGTACTCCGTGCCGACCTCCGCCAACAACGGCGTCCTGTACTACCGCACCGACATGTTCAAGAAGGCGGGCCTTCAGGAGCCGACCACCTGGGACCGCTTCTTCGAGGCCGCGGAGAAGCTCACCGACAAGGGCAGCAACCGCTTCGGCTACACCATCCGCGGCGGCGCCGGCTCCATCGCCCAGGCCCTCGACGCCATGTACGGGCAGTCCGGCATCACCTCGTTCTGGGACTCCACCGGCAAGAAGACCACGGTCAACGACCCGAAGAACGTCAAGGCGCTGGAGAAGTACGCGGCCCTGTTCAAGAAGGTCACCCCCGCCGCCGACCTCAACAACGACTTCACCAAGATGGTCGCCCAGTGGGACTCCGGCGAGATCGGGATGCTGAACCATAACCTGGGCTCCTACCAGGACCATGTGAAGGCGCTGGGCGTGGAGAAGTTCCGGGGCATCCCGCAGCCGGTCGGCCCCGACGGCAAGCGGGTGCAGGTCTCCAACCCGGTCGACGGCATCGGCCTGTTCAAGAGCTCCAAGAACAAGGACGCCGCCTGGAAGTTCATCGAGTTCGCCGTGTCGGCGCAGTCGAACTCGAAGTTCAACGAGTCGGCGGGGCAGGTGCCGGCGCACCAGGACGCCGCGAAGGACGCGTGGATCGCGAAGGCGGAGCCTACGAAGCTGGCGGCGCAGGCGCTGAGTGACGGGTCCACGACCATTGTGCAGTTGCCGTACTACCTGCCTGACTGGAACACGATTTCCAAGGCGGACAACGAGCCCAACTTCCAGAAGGTGCTGTTGGGGGACATGACGGCCAAGGCCTTCCTGGACGGGCTGGCCGAGCAGTTGAACGAGGCTCAGGCCGAGTGGGACGAGCAGATGGGGTGACGCGGTTTTCGGCTGGGGCGGCCCGTGGTTTCGCGGCTGCGGGTCGTCCCTGGCCGGGCGCGCGGTTCCCCGCGCCCCTGGACGGGCGCTTCATCTCCCCTTTTTCGAAAGGCGCAGGCTGTGTCTCTTTCGCGTAGGCACGTTGTTGTCGGTGGGGTCGGAGCTGTTGTGAGTCTGGGTGGTACGGCTCATGCCGGGACGCGGCGGGCGCGGACCGTGTGGATCGCCGGCGATTCCACCGCCGCCCAGAAGTACGCCCCCGCCGCCCCCGAGACCGGGTGGGGGACGGCCCTGCCGTTTCTGCTCGGGCGCGGGCTCGCCGTCGCCAACCATGCGGTGAACGGGCGGAGTTCCAAGAGTTTCGTCGACGAGGGGCGGCTGGACGCCCTGCTCGCCGGTGTCCGTCCGGGCGATCTGCTGATCGTGCAGTTCGCGCACAACGACGAGAAGCCGGACGACCCGAGCCGGTACACCGAGCCCTGGACCACCTATCAGCGGTATCTGCGCCTGTATCTGGACGGCGCTCGGGCTCGGGGCGCGCGGCCGGTGCTGGCCACCCCGGTGGAGCGGCGGCGGTTCGACGCGGACGGGCGGGCCGTGCCCAGCCACGGGGAGTACCCGGAGGCGATGCGCGCGCTCGCCCGGCAGGAGCGGATCGCGCTGCTCGACGTGCAGGCGCTGTCCCTGGCGCTCTGGCAGGAGCTGGGGCCCGAGGCGACGCAGGCGTACTTCAACTGGACCGACACCAAGCAGGACAACACGCATTTCTCCCCGACGGGCGCGATCGCCGTGGCACGGCTGGTCGCCCGGGAGCTGCTGCGCACCCGGGTGCTCGCGCCGCACGACGTGCGGCGGCTGGACGAGGAGATCCCGACGTCGTGGATCACCTGGCCGGAGGCCGCCGCGTAACACCCCCCGGACCACGAACAGGAGAGCCGCATCATGAACGTACAGGTATGGCATGGGCATGCTAAAAAAGCCGGTGTGCTGGCCGGCTGCACCGCCCTCGTGCTGACCCTGACCGGCACCGCCGCGCAGGCCCACACGCCGACGCACCGCGACCCCGCCCGCCAGACCCTCCCCGCCGGCGACGGCTGGGCGTCCCACGGCACGGGCACCACCGGAGGCGCCGCCGCCGACGCCGCGCACGTCCGTACCGTGACCGACTGGGCCGGTTTCACCGCCGCCCTCGCGGAGGGCGGGGACGCACCGAAGATCATCAAGGTGGAGGGCGCCATCGACGCCGTCGTCGACGGCTGCGACGCGCTCGCCGTCCCCGGCTACGACCTGGACGCCTACCTGGAGACGTACGCCCCCGGGACCTGGGGCCTGGAGCGGGACCTCACCGACGAGCCCGACGACAGCCCAGAAGGCCTGCGCCGCGCCTCCGCCGCCCACCAGGCCGCGGTGATCAAGGTGAACGTCCCCTCCAACACCACGATCATCGGCGTGGGACGCGACGCCGCGATCAAGGGCGCGAGCCTCCAGATCAAGGAGGTGGACAACGTCGTGGTCCGCAACCTCACGCTGGAGAGCCCGGTCGACTGCTTCCCGCAGTGGGACCCCACCGACGGCGACCGCGGCAACTGGAACAGCGAGTACGACACCGTCGTCGTGCACGGCGCGACCCATGTGTGGCTGGACCACAACACGTTCACCGACGGCGCGCACCCCGACAGCGCGGCCCCCACGTACTTCGGCATGCTCTACCAGCAGCACGACGGCGAGCTGGACATCGTCAAGGGCGCGAACTACGTCACCGCCTCCTGGAACGTCTTCACCGAGCACGACAAGACGATCCTCATCGGCAACAGCGACAGCGAGTCCACCGCCGTGGGCGACCGCGGCAAGCTGAAGGCGACCTTCCACCACAACCTGTTCACGGACCTCACCGAGCGCACCCCGCGCGTCCGGTTCGGGCAGGTCGACGTCTACAACAACCACTTCGTGGCCGGCCCCGGATACGGCTACAGCTTCGGCGTCGGCAAGGAGTCCCAGCTGGTCGCCGAGCACAACGCGTTCACCCTGCCCGAGGGCATCAGCCCGGCGAAGGCCATCAAGCGCTGGAACGACTCGCCGCTCACCGCCCGGCACAACCTGGTCAACGGCCGGCCGGTCGACCTGATCGCCGTGCACAACGCGGAGATCCCCGAGGAGACCCTGCGCTCCGGCGCCGGCTGGACGCCCACCCTGCGCAGGACCGTGCACCCCGCCTGGGCCGTGCCCGCCCTGGTCCGGCTCGGCGCGGGCGCCGGCCGCCTCCGCTGACCCGCACACCGTCCGAGGCCGCCGGTGCGGTCCGCCCCCACAGCGGACCGCACCGGCTCCCTCCACGTCCCCCGAAGGAGCACCCGCATGCCCTCGCACCTGTCCCGGAGGAACGTCCTGCTGGCCGGCGCCGCGGCCGGCTCCGCCCTCGCCCTCGCCGCCGCACCCGCCCACGCGCACCGCCGCCCGCGCCGCCCCTTCGGCCGCTACGGCTCACCCTCGGCGCGGCTCACCTCCGCCACCCTGTACGTCCACCCGCGCGGCGCCGGCGACTTCACGAGCCTCCAGGCCGCCGTCGACGCCGCCACCGGCACCGGACGCACCCTCGTCGTCGCCCCCGGCGTCTACCGTGAGACCGTCTCCGTCCCCGCCGACCGCACGGACATGACCTGGCTCGGCGCCTCCGAAGACCCTCGTGACGTGGTCGTCGTGTACGACAACGCGGCCGGCACCCCCAAGCCCGACGGCTCCGGCGCCTACGGCACCTCCGGGTCGGCCACCACCACCCTGCGCCCCGACGGCTTCACCGCCCGCCGGATCACCTTCGCCAACGACTGGCTGCGCGCCGGCCACCCCGGCGTCAGCGGCACCCAGGCCGTCGCCGTCAAGGTCATGGGCGACCGCAGCGCCTTCTTCGACTGCCGGTTCCTCGGCCACCAGGACACCCTCTACGCCGACTCGGCGTCCCTGGACACCGTGGCCCGCCAGTACTTCGCGCGCTGCTACGCCGAGGGCGACGTCGACTTCGTCTTCGGCCGGGCCACCGCGGTGTTCGAGGACTGCGACTTCCGCACCCTGGTCCGCACCGACCTGACGTCCGCCCCGTTCGGGTTCGTCTTCGCGCCCTCCACCGCCGTCGCGAACCCACGCGGCTTCCTGGTGACCGGCAGCCGCATCAGCAGCGAGGCGCCCGACGGCTACTACAAGCTGGCCCGCCCCTGGGTGCCCAGCTCCGACCCGACGGCCCGGCCCATGCTCACCGTCCGCGACACCCGCCTCGGCGCCGGCATCGACGCCGTCGCGCCCTACACCACCATGTCCAGCGGATACCCCTGGCAGGACCAGCGGTTCGCCGAGTACCGCAACACCGGCCCCGGCGCGGTGATCACCGTCCCCGCCAACCGGCCCCAGCTCACCCCCGCCCAGGCCGCCACGCACACCCGCCAGGCGTGGCTCGGCGACTGGCGGCCCCAGGGATGACTTCCCTGCCCGGACCGCCCGGCCTGCTCGACGCGCTCAAGGACGACCTGACGTTCCCGCTCGCCTGGGGGACCTCACCCGTCCGCGACCCCGCGCGCTGGCGCCGGACGGCCCGGGCCGCGGTGGAGGACGCGCTCCTCGTCCCCGCCGAACCCGGCCTGCCCTTCGACCCCGAGCACACCCCCGGACCCGAAGGGGACGGCTACTCCCGGGAGTTGGTGACCGTCACGCTCACCCGCCGCACCCGGGCCCGCGGCGTCCTGCTCACCCCGCACGGCGCCGGCCCCTTCCCGGCCGTCCTGCTGCTGCACGACCACGGCTCCCGCTTCGACATCGGCAAGGAGAAGTGCGTCCGCCCCTGGTACGACGACACCCGGCTCGCCTCCGCCGAGGAGTGGGCCGGACGCCACTTCGACGGACGCTTCCCCGGCGACGAACTCGCCCGCCGCGGCCATGTCGTGCTGTGTCTCGACGCCCTCGGCTGGGGCGAACGCGGCCCGCTCGTATACGAAGAGCAGCAGGCGCTCGCGGCCGCCCTCTACCAACTGGGCTCCTCCCTCGCCGGACTGCACGCCCGCGAGGACCAGCGCGCCGCCGCCTTCCTCGCCGGCCTCGACCGGGTCGACGCGCGCAGGGTCGCCGCCGCCGGCTGGTCCATGGGCGGCTACCGCGCCTGGCAGACCGCCGCGCTGAGCGACCACGTCACCGCCGCCGCGAGCGCGTGCTGGATGACCGGGCTGAAGCAGATCCTGGTGCCGGGCAACAACACCCTGCGCGGCCAGTCGGCGTTCCACATGCTGCACCCCGGACTCGCCCGCCACCTCGACCTTCCCGACGTCGCGAGCATCGCCGCGCCCAAGCCGATGCTGTTCCTCCACGGCGAGCACGACCCCCACTTCCCCGCCGACGGCGTACGCGTCGCGCAGGACGGACTGCGCGCCGTGTGGCGGGCCTGGGATGCCGCGGACCGGCTCCGGCTGACCGTGTGGCCCGGGCGCGGGCACACCTTCGACTCCCCGATGCAGGACGAGACGTACGCCTGGCTGGACTCCGTGCTCCACGCCTGAACCCCCGTGCGAGCGGCCGGACGGCGTCCGGCCCGCCGGTATGCCAATCCGTCACACGAAGCACACCGGAACGACGTACGGCACGGGCACAATCCAGCCAGCGTTCACCAGATCATCATCTTCCGCTCATCGAGGAGCAGTTGCATGTCCGAGGCACAGAAGACGGCCGAACGGCAGGACGGTGCGCCGCCCGCGGCGACGGGCGTGGACCGGTTCTTCCGGATCACCGAACGGGGCTCGACGTACGCCCGTGAGATACGCGGCGGCTTCGCCACCTTCTTCACGATGGCCTACATCCTCGTGCTCAACCCGCTCATCCTGGGCAGCGCGAAGGACAAGTTCGGTGAGCAGCTCGACCCGGTGCAGCTCACCACCGCCACCGCCCTGGTGGCCGCCGTGATGACGGTCATCATGGGCGTGGGCGGCAACCTGCCCCTCGCCCTGGCCGCCGGACTGGGCCTCAACGCGGTCGTCGCCTTCCAGCTCGCCCCGCTGATGAGCTGGGACGACGCGATGGGCCTGATCGTGCTGGAGGGCCTGCTCATCTGCGCCCTGGTGGTGACCGGGCTGCGCGAGGCCGTCATGCACGCCATCCCGCAGCAGCTGAAGCAGGCCATCAGCGTCGGCATCGGTCTGTTCATCGCGCTGATCGGCTTCGTCGACGCCGGGTTCGTCACCCGCATCCCGGACGCCGCGAACACCACCGTGCCGGTCCAGCTCGGCAGCACCGGCACCCTCGCCGGCTGGCCGATGCTGGTGTTCTGCGTCGGTGTGCTCCTCACCATCGGCCTGCTCGCCCGCAAGGTGCGCGGCGCGATCCTCATCAGCATCGTCACCATGACCGTCGTCGCGCTGGTGATCAACGCGCTCGCCGACGTCGAGACGTGGGGCCTCACCACCCCGGAGTGGCCCGACAAGATCGTCGACACCCCCGACTTCGGTCTCCTCGGCCAGTTCAGCCTGTTCGGCGCGTTCGGCCAGGTCGGCGTCGTCACCGTCGTGCTGCTGGTGTTCACCCTGATCCTGTCCGACTTCTTCGACACCATGGGCACCGTCGTCGGCGTCAGCGCCGAGGCCGGCCTGCTGGACGACGACGGCAAGGTGCCAGGACTCGGCAAGGTGCTGCTGATCGACGGCGCCGCGGCCGTCGCGGGCGGCGCCGCCTCCGCCTCCTCGGCGACCTCCTACATCGAGTCGGCGGCCGGCGTCGGCGAGGGCGCCCGCACCGGCTTCGCCAACCTGGTCACCGGCGGCCTGTTCGCGCTGGCGCTGTTCTTCACCCCGCTGCTCACCATCGTCCCGCTCCAGGCCGCCGCGCCCGCCCTGGTCGCCGTCGGCTTCCTGATGATGACGCAGGTCAAGCACATCGAGTGGGACCGCTACGAGATCGCCATCCCGGCGTTCCTCACCATCGCCGTGATGCCGTTCACCTACTCCATCACCAACGGCATCGGCGCCGGCTTCCTCGCCTACGTCCTGATCAAGACGGTGCTGGGCCGCGCCAAGGAGGTCCACTGGCTGCTGTGGGGCGCCTCGGCGCTGTTCCTGGTGTACTTCGCGATCGACCCGATCGAGCAGCTCCTCGGCGTCTGACCCCGCCGCACAGCACGCGCGGGCCGCCCCTCGAGCACCGGGGCGGCCCGCACGTGTGTGACCCGCGAGGTTCAGTCCTGGAGCGCGGCCCTCATGGTCTCCCGCGCGATCGGGGCGGCCAGTCCGTTGCCGCTGACCTCCGAGCGCTGCGCGTCCGACTGCTCCACCAGCACCGCCACGGCCACCTTCTTGCCGTTCGAGCCGGACTCGGCGTACGAGGTGAACCAGGCGTACGGCGTCTTGCTGTTGTTCTCGCCGTGCTGGGCCGTGCCGGTCTTGCCGCCCACCGTGGCGCCGGACAGCTGCGCGTTGGTGCCCGTGCCCTCCTCCACCACCGTCCGCATCGCCGACCGCAGCTGCTCGGCGGTCGAGGAGCTGACGATCCGCCGCGTCGAGGCGTCCTCGTCGTGGTCCTCCAGCACGTCGCCGCCGCTGTCGGTCACCTGGGACACCATGTGCGGCGACACCAGCTCGCCGTCGTTCGCGATCGCCGCCGACACCATCGCGATCTGCAGCGGCGTCGCCGTCACGTCGAACTGGCCGATGCCGCTCAGCGCGGTCTGCGCCCGGTCCATGTCCGAGGGGTACACGCTGGGGTAGGCGCGCACCGGGACGTCCTGCTCCTCGTCGTTGAAGCCGAACTTCTCCGCCGTCTCGCGGACCTTGTCCTGCCCCAGGTCGACGGCCATCTTGCCGAAGACGTTGTTGCAGGAGTACTGCAGCGCCACCCGGATCGAGGCGTTCTCGCAGGGCGCGGACGGGTTCTCGTTGCCCAGGTCCTTCGACGTGCCCGGCAGCGGGTAGGGGTCGGGGCTGTCGGTCCGCTCGTCCACCGAGCCGTACAGCCCGTCCTCCAGCGCGGCGGCCGCGACCACCAGCTTGAACGTCGAGCCGGGCGGCAGCGGCTGGCGCAGCGCCCGGTTGGTCAGCGGCTTGTCCGGGTCCTCGTTCAGCCGTGTCCACGCCTCGCCGGCGGTGCCGGCGTCGGTCAGCGACGTCGGGTCGTACGACGGGGTCGACACGGCGGCGAGGATCCGCCCCGTCTCCGGGTCGATGGCGACCGCGGCGCCCTTCTTGTCGCCGAGCGCCTTGTACGCCGCCTTCTGCACGGCCGGGTCGACGGTCGTCACCACGTTCCCCGGCGCGGCCCGTTTGCCGGTGACCGTGTCCGTCACCGTCTTCAGACGGGGGTCCGTGCCGTTGAGGACGTCCGCGTAGATGCCCTCGAGCTGGGTCGGCGCGTAGGCCTGCGAGGCGTAGCCGGTCACCGCCGCGTACAGCGGACCGTCCGTGTAGGTGCGCTTGTAGGCGAGGTCGCTTCCCTTCGTCCGCGCCGAGCCGGTGATGTGCTCACCGGCCACGACGATGTTCCCCAGCGGCTCCGCGTACGTCTCGATCGCGTTGCGCCGGTTGTCGCTGTCGTCGGCCAGTGCCCGGCCCTCGTAGAACTGCACCCAGGTCGCCCGCACGAGGAGGGCGAGGACGAGGAGCAGCGTGAAGACGGAGGCACGTCTGATGGTCCTGTTCATCGCGTCAGGACAGACGAGTGGGGGAGGGTGCGGCGTTCCCGCCCGGTCCGATTCTCATCCGGGGTTCATACGCGCGCCCACCGGGGCGTGAGGTTGCTCACCCATGACCGGTGGGGGCCGCTCGCGCAGTTCTCCGCGCCCCGGGTGAGCTGTTTACACGCGCCCTGGAGGAGAACGGCTCAGGTCTCCAGCGTCAGGACCAGTTCGTCCGTCTCCTCGCCGCGGCCCGGTGCGTAGCCCCTGGCCTTGCCCGTGACCTCGAAGCCGCACTTGCGCAGGACCCGCAGCGAGCCCGTGTTGTCGGCGGCCAGGCGCGCGTAGAGCGGGCGGTCGGTGACCTCGGTGAGCAGGGCGCGGAGCGCGGCCGTCGCGATGCCCCTGCCCCAGTAGGCGCGGTCGATCCAGTACGTCACCTCGCGCTCTCCCGCCTCCCCGAAGACGGACACGGAGCCCACCACGTCCCCGTCCACGAGCACCGTGCGCGCCACGATCTCCGGCGAGCTGCGGATGTAGGTCCACTTCGCCTCGAAGCGGTCACGGTCGGCCGGGTCCTCCGGGGTGAAGGCGGCCATCCGCACCGACTCCGGGTCGTTCGTCTGCCGGAAGAAGACGGGCAGGTCGCTGTCGTGCACCGGGCGCAGGGCGATGTCCACGGGTCAGAGCCTCCGGGTGGCCAGGGTCAGCCGGTCGCGGGCGTCGAACAGGGCGTCCTTCACCATCTGTTCGTGGGCGGGGGTGAGCCGGGCCACCGGGACCGAGCAGCTGATGGCGTCCCGGGCGGGCGTGCGGTAGGGGATGGCCACGCCGAAGCAGCGCAGCCCCAGGGTGTTCTCCTCGCGGTCCACGGCGAAGCCCTGCTCCCGCACCTGGTGCAGCTCCTCGATGAGCTTCTCCCGGTCGGTGATCGTGTTCTCGGTGAGCGCGGGCAGCGTCTCGGGGAGCATCTTGCGGACCTGCTCGTCCGTGTAGGTGCTCAGCAGCGCCTTGCCCAGCGAGGTGGAGTGCGCGGGCAGCCGGCGTCCGACGCGGGTGAAGGGGCGCAGGTAGTGCTGGGACTGGCGGGTGGCGAGGTACACGACGTTCGTGCCGTCGAGGCGCGCCAGGTGGATCGTCTCGGTGGTGTCGTCGGAGAGCCGGTCCAGCGTGGGCCGGGCCGCCGCGACGACCTCGTCGCCGTCGATGTACGAGGTGCCGACCAGCAGCGCCCGCACGCCGATGCCGTACCGGGTGCCCGTCGCGTCCGTCTCCACCCAGCCGAGGTCGACCAGCGTGCGCAGCAGCATGTACAGGCTGGACTTGGGGTAGCCGACGGCCTCCTGGACCGCCGCCAGGGAGTGCATCCCGGGGCGTCCGGCGAAGTATTCGAGCAGTTCAACGGTCCGTACCGCGGACTTGACCTGCGCCCCGCCGCCCGTCTCGCCAGCCGACATCGCCCTTGACCCCTTCGTTCGCCGGGAAATAGTCTCCGAAGCGCATTCACCCACAGAGACAGTGTTCAGTATATCGAACAACTGCCGTGGGTGGCGTACATACTGCGGCATTGCATGCGGCATTCAAGTGGAGGGACCCGCGGTGGCAGCAGCACCAGTCTGGAGTGTCGACCCCCGAACCGGGAAGCAGCGTGAACAGGTTGCGGTGGAGGCCACAGCCCAGGAGGTGGACGCCGCCGTCCGGGACGCCCACGCCGCGCGCGAGGCGCTGACCGACCGCACCGTCCGCGCCGCCTTCCTGCGCTCCGCCGCCGACGAACTGGAGGCCGCCCGCGACCGGCTCGTCGAGGCCGCCGACGCCGAGACCGCGCTCGGCCCGGTCCGCCTCACCGGCGAACTCGCCCGCACCTGCTACCAGCTGCGCGCCTTCGCCGGCATCGTCGAGGAGGGCGACTTCCTCGGTGTCGTCATCGACCACCCCGACGACACGGCCACCCCGCCGATCCCGGACCTGCGCCGCTACAAGGTCCCGCTGGGCGTCGTCGCCGTCTACTCGGCGTCCAACTTCCCGTTCGCGTTCTCCGTGGCCGGCGGCGACACCGCGAGCGCCCTGGCCGCCGGCTGCCCCGTCGTCGTCAAGGCCCACCCCGACCACCCCGCCCTGTCGGAGCTGGTCGCCAAGGTGATCCGCCGTGCCGCCGCACGGCACGACGTGCCCGACGGCGTGCTCGGCCTGGTGCACGGCTTCGACGCCGGCATCGAGCTGATCCGGCACCCGCTGGTCGCGGCGGCCGGCTTCACCGGCTCGGTCCGCGGCGGACGCGCCCTCTTCGACGAGGCCGCCGCCCGTCCCGTGCCGATCCCCTTCCACGGCGAACTCGGCTCGCTCAACCCGGTCCTGGTCACCGAGGCCGCCGCCGCCGAGCGCGGCGAGGCGATCGGCGCCGGGCTGGCCGGCTCGATGACGCTGGGCGTCGGCCAGTTCTGCGTGAAGCCCGGACTGGTCCTCGCCCCGGCCTCCGCGGCCGGCGACGCCCTGCTGAAGTCCCTCACGGACGCGGTCAGCGACACCGACCCCGGTGTCCTGCTCGACCACCGTATGCGCGACAACTTCCTCGCCGGGGTCACCGAGCGCGCCCAGCTCCCCGACGTGGAGTCCCCGGTGACCGCGGGCGCGGGCGGCGAGCACACCGTCAGCGCCGGCTTCCTCACCGTCCCCGCGGAGCGGCTGACCCACGAGGGCGCGCACGACCTGCTGCTGGAGGAGTGCTTCGGACCGGTCACCGTGATCGCCCGCTACACGGACGAGGCGGAGGCACGGGCGGTGCTGTCCCGGCTCCCCGGCAACCTCACCGCGACCGTGCACCTCTCCTCCGAGGAGGCGGCCGGACAGGGCCGCGGTGCCGAACTGGTGCGGGAGCTCACGCCGCTCGCGGGCCGCGTCCTGGTGAACGGCTGGCCGACCGGCGTCGCCGTCGCCCCCGCCCAGCACCACGGCGGCCCCTACCCGGCGACCACCTCCACGTCCACCTCCGTGGGCGGCACGGCGGTCGAGCGCTGGCTGCGGCCCGTGGTCTACCAGGGCGCCCCCGAGGCGCTGCTGCCGCCGGAGCTGAAGGACGACAACCCGCTCGGGCTGCCCCGCCGCTTCAACGGCCGTCTGGAGCGCTGACCCCGTCCGGCCGGCCGGCGTTCACCCGCCGGCCGGCTCCAGGCCCGCGTCCCGGGCCAGGAGCGCGGCCTGCACCCGGTTGTCGCAGTCCAGCTTGGTCAATATCCGGCTGACGTACGTCTTCACCGTGGCCTCGCTCATGTGCAGCCGCGCCCCGGCGTCCGCGTTGGACAGCCCCTCCCCGAGGAGCGCCAGCACCTGCAGCTCCCGCTCGGTGAGCGCGGACAGCCGGCGGCGTGCCTCCTCCCCGCGCGCGGTCGCGGCGGGCGAGGCCAGGGTGTCCACCACGTGCCGGGTGGCGGCCGGCGAGAGATACGCGTTCCCGGCCGCCGCCGCGCGGACCGCGTGGATCAGTTCCTGCGGCGCGGAGTCCTTCAGCAGGAACCCGGCGCCGCCGTGGCCCAGCGCCCGCAGCACGTTCTCCCGCTCCCCGAACGTCGTCAGGATCAGCACCCGCACCTGGGGCGCCACCCGGCCGATCTCGGCCAGCGCCGTCAGCCCGTCCAGCTCCGGCATCTGGATGTCCAGCAGCGCCACGTCGACGGCGGTCGAGCGGGCGGTTTCCACCGCCTCCCGGCCGTCCCGCGCCTCCGCGACGACGTCGATGTCGTCGGCCGAGGTGAGGATCATCCTGATGCCGGCCCGGATGAGCGGCTCGTCGTCGGCGACCAGGACCCGGATCACGCGGCCTCCTGCGCGGTGCGGTGGGACGGGCGGATGGCGGAGCCATGCCATCATGCCCGATCCCGCCGCCGGCCCGGAGACGGCGGCCCGTCAGATCTCGTGCGGGTAGGACTCCTTGGCGACCAGCTTCCCGTCGCGGAAGCAGAACCGGTACACGATGTCCGCCTCGTCGTCCACGTAGTGCTCGCACACCGCGTCCTGGGGCAGCGGCGGACCCTGCTTCTCCACGCCGTCGGTGAGCAGCGAGTCGCCCTCGGGGAACTGCTTGCGCAGCTCCGCCTCGGCGTCGCCGATACGCGCGTCCTCGTACACGTACGCCGGTATGATCCCCTTCTCCACCTCGTCGATCGCCTTGTTCACCCCCCACACCAGCAGGGCGCCGACACCGGCGACGAGGACGACGGAGACGAGGGCGCACCCCAGGGCGACGTTCTTCTTGCTGCTCATGATGGCGGCGTACTCCTTCGGGTCGGAGCGGTTCATGTCCGCTCCACCGTCGCCCGCCGCGCCCGCTGGGATCTGCCCCCGAACGTCGCGTTCCGCGGCGACGGACGTCGCGTCCTCCCGGCCCACCGGCGAGGCGCCGTCGCCGTACGGCAGCACACCGGCGAGCCGGAAGCCGCCGTCGGGGGAGGGGCCGCTGTGCACCATGCCGCCGACCAGCCGGGCCCGTTCCTCCAGCCCCGCGAGACCCTGGCCCCCGCTGATCGCGGGCGGTCCGGAAGGCGCCCCTTCCGGCACCGGGGCGTTGGCCACCTCCACCACCAGGCTGTCCGGCTCGTAGCGCAGCTCCACGGTGATCGGGGCGCCCGGCGCGTGCTTGTGCGCGTTGGTCAGGCCTTCCTGGACTATGCGGTACACCGCGTGGTCCGCGGCCGCGGCGAGCGGCCGCCGCTCGCCCGAGCGGCGCAGCTCCACGGGCGCGCCCGCGCTCCGCGACGACGCGACCAGCGCGTCCACCCCGGCCGCGCCCCGCTCGTGCGGCGCCCCGGCCGCCTCCGGTTCGGGGCCCGGAGCCGGCGCGGGCGGCTCCTCGGTGTCGTCCCGGAGGATGCCGACCGCCTCGCGCAGCTCCCGCATCGCGGACCTGGCGGCCTCCCGCAGGATGCCCACCCCCTCCCGCTGCCGGTCGCCGAGACCAGGGTCCACCTCCAGCGCCCCCGCGTGCACCGCGATCAGGGCGAGCTGGTGGCCGAGGCTGTCGTGCATGTCCTGGGCGATCCGCTGCCGCTCCAGCAGCCGCGCCTGCCGCGCCACCATCGCCTGCTCGCGCACCAGTTGGGCGTTGTGCCGGCGCAGCGCCTCCAGCAGGTCGCGGCGCTGCGCGCGGTACCGGGACGCGAGCCCCGGAACAACCGCCAGCGCCAGATAGGGGCCTCCGCCCAGCACCGCCGTCATCAGCAGCGACAGCCCCGGTATTCCCTCGCCCCCGTCGGCGAGCAGGGCGGGGACGACGTACAGCACCAGCCCGGCGGCGTATGCGCCCACCGCGCGCCAGGGACGCCTGATGCGGCTGCCCGCCGACCAGCTCGCGTAGATCAGCAGCGGGCCGCAGCCGAGGACCGAGCCGGCCAGGACGGAGGAAGCGAGGAGCACGGTGGCCGGCAGCGACCGTCTGACCAGCGAGAGCAGGGCGACGAGCAGGGCCACCGCGCCGCCGCTCGCGGCGGAACCGCTCTCCGCGCCGTACATCGTGCCCGCGATGCCCGCGAGCACCAGGAGCAGCACGGCCTCCCCGGCGATCCGGCCGCGGGACCAGGGGGAGGCGGCGGCCAGCCGGGACAGCAGGGGAGGGGCGGGGCGAGAGATCGGCGCTGTGTCCACGCGCCCGACCCTAGGGGCCCGCACCGGGGCGCCGGCATCCTCCCTCCGTAGCGGCCCCGAACGACGAAAGTGAACGGCGCCCGTCAACGTCCGTATCGTCTTTGGTCGTTGAAGCACGCGACTTTGGGAGACTGCGCCCGCCCGGCCCGTCCGGCGACGATGGCGACGCCGGTGAGGACCCCGCCGGCGGGACATCTCCACCGACACCGGGAGCACAGCAGTGGACGCAACGGGAGCCTGGTCGGGCCGACGCTTCACCGTCACGCAGAAGGCCACCCTGAGGACCGACCGCTACCTCGTCACCGAGACCGCGCCGGACGGCTCGGAGGGCCGTGTCCTCGCCCACGCCGTGCTGAAGCGGTTCTCCCTCAAGGAGGAACTGACCTTCTGGACGGACGAGTCCCGGAGCCAGGTCGCGTTCACCGTCAAGGAGCGCACCCTGCTGGACCCCGGCGAGGGCTTCGACGTGCTGGACGCGGAGGGCAAGCCGATCGGCTCCTTCCACGAGCGGTTCTTCACCTCCCTGGTCCGCTCCACCTGGGTGCTGGAGCAGCCGGGCGCGCCCGACGCCGTGGGCCGCGAGCGCAACCGGTTCGTGGCCGTGCTGCGCCGGGCCTGGGACTGGCTGCCGCTGGACCTGGTGCCGTTCGCCTGGCCGTACCACTTCGACTTCGAGACGGACGGCAAGCCCGTGATGAGCGTCGACAAGAAGCTCGGCCTGCGCGACCGCTACCGCGTCGAGGTGACCGACCCCGCCCTCGACCTGCGGCTCGCCGTCGCCCAGGCGGTCGCCCTGGACACCTTCCAGGGCCGCTGACCGGGACCCGCTACGCGCACCGGGGCCGCTCCTGGGACAATCCCGCCATGGACCTGGACATACCCGAACTCCCCTTCCCGCTGCGGACCTACGGCCCCGACGGCTCCTGGTCCTACGAGGACGGCGTGCTCACCGGATGGGCGGGACCGCGGCAGGACCGCTTCGTGCCGCCCACCGGCGAGTCCCTGGAGTCCGCCGCCGACGCGCCCCGGCTGCTCGGCGCGCCCGACGGCGACTTCCAGCTGATCGCCCGGGTCACGGTCGGCTTCGCCGGCTCCTTCGACGCCGGGGTGCTCTACGTCCACGTCGGCGAGCGCGCGTGGGCCAAGCTGTGCCTGGAGTACTCCCCGGACGTGCCCACCGTCTGCACGGTCGTCACCCGGGGCCACTCCGACGACGCCAACTCCTTCACCGTGGAGGGCAAGACGGTCTGGCTGCGGGTGAGCCGCACCGGGCGCGCCTTCGCCTTCCACGCCTCCCGCGACGGCAAGCAGTGGACCTTCGTCCGGCTGTTCACCCTCGGCGACGAGAAGGAGACGGGGGCGGCCCTGGTCGGGTTCGCGACCCAGTCGCCGATGGGGGAGGGGTGCGTGGTGACCTTCGACCACATCGAGTACCGGCTGCACTGGCCGCCGGACCTGCGCGACGGCAGCTGAGCGAGGTCCGGGCCCACCGGGAATGCCGACGGTTGCTTGAACGTTCATCCGGTTGCGGAGGACGTCTCCGCAGCCGAGCCGACCCTGGAGAGAGCCCGCCCATGCGCGTCGAGATCTGGAGCGACATCGCCTGCCCCTGGTGCTATGTCGGAAAAGCCCGCTTCGAGAAGGCGCTGGCCTCCTTCCCGCACCGCGACGGGGTCGAGGTGGTCCACCGCTCCTTCGAGCTCGACCCGGGCCGCGCCAAGGACGACGTCGAGCCGGTGCTCACCATGCTCACCAAGAAGTACGGCATGAGCCAGGCGCAGGCCGAGGCCGGCGAGGACAACCTGGGCGCCCAGGCCGCCGCCGAGGGCCTGCCCTACCGCACCCGCGGCCGCGACCACGGCGGCACCTTCGACATGCACCGCCTGCTCCACTTCGCCCGCGAGCACGGCCGCCAGGAGAAGCTGCTCGACCTGCTCTACCGGGCCAACTTCGCCGAGGAGCGCTCCCTGTTCGGCGACGACGAGCGGCTCGTCGGACTCGCCGAAGCCGCCGGCCTCGACCCCGACGCGGCCCGCGCGGTGCTCGCCGACCCGGAGGCGTACGCCGCCGAGGTCCGCCAGGACGAGCGGGAGGCCGCCGAGCTCGGCGCACGGGGCGTGCCGTTCTTCGTGCTCGACCGGAAGTACGGCGTCTCCGGCGCCCAGCCCGTGGACGTCTTCACCAAGGCGCTCACCCAGGCCTGGGGCGAGCGGTCCCCGCTCACCCTCGTCGACGGGGGCACGGACGCCGAGGCATGCGGCCCGGACGGGTGCGCGGTGCCGGACCGGGACGACACGCGGGCGCGGAACGCGTAGGGACGAACCCGCAGGTCGGCGGGAACGTATAAGCGTTCCTTAGCGGTACCGCGCAGACATGTGCGATGGACGGGGGCACGGCGGGGTCGCAGAGTGGTCCCATGGAGACCTTCGAGAGCCTCGTCCGTGCCGAGTTCACCCCGAAGAACACCTACCTGAACACCGCGAGCAGCGCCCTGCTGCCCGCCAGGGCCGTCGCCGCGCTCGACGCGGCTGTCCGGCTGCGCGCGGAAGGGCGCCCGCTCGACCCGCTGTTCGCCGACGTCGAGGTGTGCCGTGCCGCCTACGCCCGGCTGGCCGGCGTGCCCGCCGAACGGGTCGCGGCCGGGGCGACCGTCGCCCTGTTCTCCTCGCTGGTCGCCGCGTCTCTGCCGCCGGGCGCCGAAGTCCTCACCGCCGACGACGACTTCACCTCCGTACTGAACCCGTTCCACGCGCGCGGCGACCTCAAGGTGCGGTCCGCGCCGCTGGAGGCGCTGGCCGACGCCGTGCGGCCGGGCACCGCGCTGGTCGCGGTCAGCGCCGCGCAGTCCGCCGACGGCCGGATCGCCGACCTGCCCGCGCTGCGCGAGGCGGCCCGCTCCCACGGGGCGCGCACCTACGCCGACTTCTCCCAGGCGGCCGGCTGGCTGCCGGTGCGGGCAGGCGCGTACGACTACACCGTCGCCATCACCTTCAAGTGGCTGCTGGGCGCGCACGGCGCCGCCTTCCTCACCGTCCCCGAGGACTTCGGCGACCTGGTCCCGGTGCAGGCCGGCTGGACCGCGGGGGAGGACCCGTGGGGCAGCTGCTACGGCCCCGTCACCGAACTCGCCCGCAGCGCACGGCGGTTCGACACCACCCCCGCGCTGTTCAGCTACGCGGGCCTGCGGGCGTCCCTCACGCTTCTGGAGGAGCTCGGCGTGGACGCCGTCCGCGCCCACGACCTCGCCCTCGCCGACCGGTTCCGCACCGGGGCCGCCTCGCTGGGCCACGAGCCCGTGCCGGCGCCCGGCTCGCCCATCGTGTCCGTGCCGGGGCTGGGACGGCTGCAGCCGGAGCTGTCACGGGCCGGCATCGAGGTGTCGAACCGGGCCGGCAACCTGCGGGCGTCGTTCCACCTCTACAACACGGCCGCCGACGTGGACCGGCTGCTGGACGCGCTGTCCGGCTGAGCGCACGGCAGCGGGCCGGTGCCTCCTTGTCCCACACGAGGAGGCCCGGCCCGCAGTCGATGGGGCGGTGCGCACACGTCACCGCCGTACGTGTCACTACTTCACGGGGGTGAAGTCCCGCGCGCCGATGAACTCGGGGCGGCGGATCGGGGCCGCGAAGGGCTCGACCGCCGCGTTCTCGACGCTGTTGAAGACGATGAACACGTTGCTGCGCGGATACGGCGTGATGTTGTCGCCGGAGCCGTGCATGCAGTTGCAGTCGAACCAGGTCGCCGAGCCCGGCTTGCCGGTGAACAGCTTGATGCCGTACTCCGACGCCATCGTGGTCAGCGCCTCGTCGGACGGCGTCCCCGCGTCCTGCATCTGCAGGGACTTCTTGTAGTTGTCCTTCGGGGTGGCGCCCGCGCAGCCGAGGAACGTCTTGTGCGACCCCGGCATGATCATCAGACCGCCGTTGGTGTCGTAGTTCTCGGTGAGCGCGATCGAGACCGAGATGGTGCGCATGTTCGGCAGGCCGTCCTCGGCGTGCCAGGTCTCGAAGTCCGAGTGCCAGTAGAAGCCGCTCGCGCCGAAGCCGGGCTTGACGTTGATCCGCGACTGGTGGACGTACACGTCCGAGCCGAGGATCTGCCGGGCGCGCCCGACGACCCGCTCGTCGCGCACCAGCCGGGCGAACACCTCGCTGATCTTGTGCACCTCGAAGACCGAGCGGATCTCCTGCGACTTCGGCTCGACGATCGAGCGCTCGTCCGCGCGGATCGCCGGGTCGCTCACCAGCCGGTCCAGTTCGCGCTTGTAGACCTCGACCTCGTCCGGGCCGATCAGCTGGTCGACGGCCAGGAAGCCGTCGCGGTCCAGCGCCTGGAGGTCACCGGCCGAGACGGGGCCGGGCGTGTCCGGGGAACCCCAGACGACCGGGTCCTGGCGCGGGGTGACCACCTCGGTGGCACCGCGGGTCGGGTACAGATCGGTGACGCGTGTGGTCGTGGTCACGGTGGATCACACCTCCTCGGTGAGCAGCGGGTAGACGCCGTTCTCGTCGTGGTCCTCCCGTCCGGTCACGGGCGGGTTGAAGACACAGATGCAGTGGAAGTCCTCCTTGACCTTGAGCGTGTGCCGCTCATGGCCGTTGAGGAGGTACATCGTGCCGGGGGTGATGTGGTACGTCTTCCCGGTCTCGCGGTCGGTCAGCTCGGCGTCGCCCTTGGTGCAGACGACCGCCTCGATGTGGTTCGCGTACCACATGTTCGTTTCCGTACCCGCGTACAGGATCGTCTCGTGCACGGAGAAGCCGACCTTCTCCTTGGCGAGGACGATGCGCTTGCTCTCCCACGTGCCGGACGCGCTCTTGACGTGCCGGTCGGTGCCTTCGAGCTCCTTGAACGAACGGACGATCACGGTGTTGCGATGCCTCCTCGGCTGGGGTGTTCTTCAGGCGGTTTCACGGACGGCGCGGGCCAGGACCCTGAGGCCCTCGTCCAGCTCGTCCGGGGTGATGGTCAGGGCGGGGAGCAGCTTGACGACCTCGCTCTCCGGGCCGGACGTCTCGATCAGCAGACCGAGCTCGAAGGCGCGTTTGGCGACACGGCCGGCGCGCTCCTTGTCGTGGAACTCCAGGCCCCACACGAGACCGCGGCCGCGGAACTCCTTGACGTCGGCGGGGCTCTCCTCGGTGATGGCGGTCATCGCCTGCTCCACCTGCTCGCCGCGCTTGCGGGTCTGCTTCTCCATCGCGGAGCCGTCCGCCCAGTACGCCTCCAGGGTGGCGGTGGCCGTCACGAACGCGGGGTTGTTGCCGCGGAACGTGCCGTTGTGCTCGCCCGGCTCCCAGACGTCCAGCTCCGGCTTGAACATGGTCAGCGCCATGGGCAGGCCGTAGCCGCTGATCGACTTGGAGACGGTGACGATGTCCGGCGTGATGCCCGCCTCCTCGAAGGAGAAGAACGCGCCGGTGCGGCCGCAGCCCATCTGGATGTCGTCGACGATGAGCAGCATGTCCTGCCGCTCGCACAGCTCGGACAGGGCGCGCAGCCACTCGGGCCGGGCCACGTTGATGCCGCCCTCGCCCTGCACGGTCTCGACGATCACGGCGGCCGGCTTGTTGAGGCCCGAGCCCTGGTCCTCCAGGATGCGCTCGAACCACAGGAAGTCCGGGACCTGGCCGTCGAAGTAGTTGTCGAACGGCATCGGCGTGCCGTGCACCAGCGGGACACCGGCGCCGGCCCGCTTGAAGGCGTTGCCGGTCACGGCGAGCGAGCCCAGCGACATGCCGTGGAAGGCGTTGGTGAACGACACGACAGACTCGCGGCCCTTCACCTTCCGCGCCAGCTTCAGCGCGGACTCCACGGCGTTGGTGCCCGTCGGGCCCGGGAACATGACCTTGTACGGCAGGTCACGCGGCCGCAGGATGTAGTTCTGGAAGGACTCCAGGAACGCGCGCTTGGCCGTCGTCGACATGTCGAGACCGTGCGTGACGCCGTCCCGCTCCAGGTAGTCGATCAGGGCGCGTTTCAGGACGGGGTTGTTGTGGCCGTAGTTGAGTGAACCGGCTCCGGCGAAGAAGTCGAGGTACTCGTGGCCGTCCTCGTCGTACATGCGGCTGCCGTGCGCACGGTCGAAGACGGTGGGCCAGCCGCGGCAGTAGCTGCGCACCTCGGACTCGAGGGTCTCGAAGACGCTGAGGTCGGGCTGGGTGATGGTCACGACGAATCGCTCCTCGGTGGCGTGGGAAGTCGGAGGAATCGGAAGATCGGGGGGCCGGGCCGGCCCGTCAGAGGGCGAACGGCCCGATGCGGTGAAGAACCTCGGGGTCGTGCGGTCCGTCGGGGAAGTCCGGGGTGCCGAAGAGCACCTCGCGCTCCAGCAGGGCGCCGTGGCGCTCCGCGAACGCGGTGAACAGGCGCTCGGAGGCGGTGTTGCCGGGGGACACGGTGGTCTCCAGGGTGTCCACGCCGTGCTCCGCTGCGGTCCGGGCGGCCAGCGCGTCGAGCATGGCGGCGGCCAGACCGCGGCCGCGGTGCGCCTCGTCGACGGCGACCTGCCAGACCAGCAGGGTGCGCGGGCTGTCCGGGCGGAGATAGCCGGTGATGAAGCCGACCGCCTCTCCGCGCTCGTCGCGAGCGACGGCCGAGGTGGCGGCGAAGTCACGGCACCACAGCAGATAGCTGTACGACGAGTTCAGGTCGAGGACCTTCGAGTCCCTGGCTATCCGCCACAGCACGGCTCCGTCCGCCACGGTCGGGCGGTCGATTTGCAGGTCTGCTTGTGCGGCAGTCATGCGAATTGAACTTACCGAGGTAAATTCAAAATTGCATCGTCTCGCGGGGTTACGTGCGAGCGTGTCATGTGTTATCGCGCGTGCAGGCGTGTCCGCGCGAGGGGTCTCTGAAATGCCCCTTTTCGTACGGTGGAAAGTGGGGCGAATCGGGTGCGGTGTGGAACCTGTCACATCTGTGTAACTCTCGTGACCGCGCCCGGAAACGTCCGGTAGCCGCTTCTTGGATCGGGGTGTTTAGGGTCCGGAAGAGCGGGCAGAAGAGAACGGGAAGCTGTTCACGCAAGTAATAGGGAAATAAGCCGGGGAATGTCGCGGGAGTATCTGTGCGGGGGATTCCGATAAACAATCGGAATTTACGCTCCCGTCATCCCGTCGGGGAGCCCGGCGCATGCCTTCCGCCCCCGGGCGATCTTCCTCCGCCACACGGCGAGCGTCTTGTCCATCCCGTTCTCCGGGTCGAGGGTGAACCCGGGTTCGTCCTCGTGCACCGCAGGCACGTCCTGCCTGCCGGCGATCCCTCCGGCACCGGTCGTGTCCGGGCCCCACGCGTCGTGTCCGGCCGCGCCGGAAGCGGCCTGGCGGCAGCTCGTCTGCGGGGGCCTGCGGTGTCCCGTCTGCGGCTCGTGGGGGCTGGTCGCGCAGTTCCTCGCGCCCCTGGAGGGGCGGCAGTTCGTTTGCCGGGGTCTGCGGTGTCCCGTCTGCGGCTCGTGGGGGCTGGTCGCGCAGTTCCCCGCGGTCCTGGAGGGGCGGCAGTTCGTTTGCCGGGGTCTGCGGTGTCCCGTCTGCGGCTCGTGGGGGCTGGTCGCGCAGTTCCCCGCGCCCCTGGGGGCGCACCGCCCTCGTTGTCTGCGGGCAGTCGTGCCTCTCCCAGTGCCTCAAGGGCCTGGGAGGTACCCCCCAGAGCGACGGGGAGGGTGGGCGCAGGTGGTGACCCGTCAGCGCCGGGGTGCGCGGCACACCCGGGCCGTGCCAGCGCCGGCGGCTCAGTAAGTCCCGCTCAGCCCCACGCCCGCTCCGCCGCCTCCAGCGCCGCGGGCAGGTCGACGGACAGCCCCGCGTCCCTCAGGGCCGTTGCCAGAGCCGCGAAGCACGCCCGTACTGTCCCCCGCGTCGCGTCCGGCCCGTAGTGGTTCACCCGGATCATCTCCCGTGCCAGCACACCCCCACCCGCCGCGAGCGGCAGCTCAGGGTCCGCGGCCAGGGCGCGAGCCACCAGCTCCGACGCCGTCGTCCCGGAAGGCACCCGCACCGTCGTGGCGACCGGCGCCGCATCCCCCGCGTCACGCACGTACGGTGCGATCCCCCCGCCCAGCGCCACGACCCCCGCCCGCGTCGCGGCGGCAGCCGACGCGTGCCGGGCCATCACCGTCTCCAGGCCCTCCGCCTCGATCCGCTCCACGCACGCCTCCAGCGCGAGCATCTCCAGCTGCGCCGGCGCGTGCAGCAGCGTCTTGCGGCCGCCGTCGATCCACCGCTCCTTCCAGTCGAGGAGGGAGAGGTAGGACCGGCGCGGCGCGTTCGGGTTGGCCGCCATACGGGCCCAGGCCCGCTCGCTCACCGACACCGCCGACACCCCGGCCGGCCCGCCCATCGCCTTCTGCGCCCCGATGACGCACAGGTCGACGCCCCAGGCGTCCGGCAGCACCGGCTCCGCGCCCACCGAGGCGACCGCGTCCAGGTAGAACAACGCGCCGTGCTCCCGCACCACCTCGCCGATCGCGGCGACCGGGTTGGTGTTGCCGGTGGCGGCCTCGGCGTGCACCAGCGACACGAAGTCGATCTCCGGGTGCTCGGCGAACGCGTCCCGCACCTGCTGGGCGGTCACCGCCGTGTGGAACGGCACCGTCAGATCGATGACCGTGGCGCCGCAGTCCCGCAGCCAGTCGCCGAAGGTCTGCCCGTAGGGGCCGGTGATGACGTTCAGCGCGGTCGTCCCGGGCCCGGCCGCGGCGCGGATCGCGCCCTCCAGCGGCAGCAGCGCCTCGCCCTGGGTGATCAGCACGTCCTGCCCGGTGCCCAGCAGCCGTGCCACCCGGTCCTCGATCGAGGCGAAGCGCGCGGCGCTCAGCGGGGGCAGGTCCAGGAGGAGGTTCGTCACGGTGGTGCTCTTTCGCTCAGGATCGCGGTACGCGCCTGCGAGCCTAACCCTTCCCCGGCGGCCGCCCGTCAGGTTGTCCGAAGGACCGCTTTGATCTTGCCCGCCGGATCACTACCGTGACGCTCCTGCAAGACACCCCACATCGAGGAAGCGCTCACGTGCGAAGACGAATACGGGTCGCCGGCTCACTCGCCGTACCCGCCCTGCTGGGCCTGAGCCTGCTGGCCCCCACCACCGCCCAGGCCGCGGACGTCACGTCCGGCGACTACAAGGCGGTGTTCAACTACACCAAGCCGGGCAGCTCCACGCTGGACCACTCGATCCTCAACGACCTCGCCGGTCTGGTCGACCGGGCGGCGCCGGGCCGCACGGCCCCCGTGCACCCCTCCGTCCGACGGCCCGTACCGTCCCTCGCGGTCCGGGCCGTCGGCACGCCGGGGGCCGAATCACGGGGCGTGAGCGGAAGATCGGAGGCCGAACGGCGTAGTCCTCCTCCGATTGATGTGAGGTGCCCAAACGTTTCCTTATAATCGGAACTTCTCGTTTCGCTCACAGGAGGCCCTCGTGAACACGCTTCCCGGCCGCAGGACCCGGGTCCTGGTTGCCACCACCGCGACGGCCGGGATGGTGCTCCTCGCCGCCTGCACGTCCACCGGCGACTCGGGCGGCGGCTCCAAGACCGCCGGCGGGGTCGAGCTCGTCAAGGCGGGCCGGCTGACCACCTGCACCCACCTGCCGTACCCGCCGTTCCAGTCGGAGATCGACGGCAAGGTGCAGGGCTTCGACGTCGCCCTGATCGACCTGGTCGCCGACGACCTCGGCGTGAAGCAGCAGATCCTCGACACGCCGTTCGAGAACTTCAAGACCGGCGCCTTCCTCAACTCCGGCGAGTGCGACCTGGCCGCGGCCGGTATGACCATCACCGAGGAGCGGAAGAAGAACGTCGACTTCTCCGACCCGTACTTCAACGCCACCCAGGCCGTCCTCGTCGCCAAGGACAGCGGGGTCGGCTCCCTCGCCGACGTGAAGGCGAAGAACGTCAAGCTGGGCGCCCAGGCGCAGACCACCGGCGAGGACTACGTCAAGGGCCAGGGGTACGACCCGGTCTCCTTCGAGTCCTCCGACGCCGTCCTCAACGGCCTGCGCACCGGCCAGGTCAAGGCCGTCGTCATCGACTACCCCGTCGTCCAGGGCTGGCTGAAGGACAAGGCCAACGCCGACGCCTTCACCGTCGCCGAGCAGATCGACACCGGCGAGGAGTACGGCTTCACCGTGAAGAAGGGCAACACCGCCCTGCGCGAGGCCGTGAACAAGGCGCTCGCGGACGCCAAGGCGGACGGCACGTACAAGAAACTGTACGAGCAGTGGATCGGCCCGTACGACGAGTCCGCCGCCTCGCCGGCCGCCTCCTGACCCCATGGCCGACACGGAGAAGACGCCCGTCCCCCGGCGGAAGGGCCTGACCCGGCGCCAGAAGCGGAGCATCTCGCGCGGCATCCAGTACGCCGTGTTCGTCGCGGCCGTGATCGCCTTCGGCGTCACGGCCGACTGGGGACGGCTGCAGAACCAGTTCGCGCAGGTCGACATCGCCCGGCGGATGTTCCCGGACGTCATCACGCTGGCGCTGAAGAACACCGTCCTCTACACGGTGACCGGCTTCGGCGTCGGCCTGGCGCTCGGCATGGTCATCGCCCTGATGCGGCTGTCGTCCGTCGGCCCCTACCGCTGGCTGGCCGGCATCTACATCGAGATCTTCCGCGGCCTGCCCGCCCTGCTGATCTTCATCTTCATCGGCGTCGCCGTCCCGCTCGCCTTCCCCGGCACGGAGATCATCGGCGGCACGTACGGCAAGGTCGCCCTCGCGCTCGGCCTGGTGGCCGCCGCCTACATGGCGGAGACCATCCGGGCCGGCATCCAGGCCGTCCCCAAGGGGCAGATGGAGGCGGCCCGCTCGCTGGGCTTCTCACCCGGCCGCGCCATGGTGTCGATCATCATCCCGCAGGCCTTCCGGATCATCCTGCCGCCGCTCACCAACGAACTGGTCCTGCTGTTCAAGGACTCCTCGCTGGTGCTGTTCCTCGGCGTCACCCTGGAGGAGCGCGAGCTGTCCAAGTACGGCCGCGACCTGGCCAGCCAGACCGCCAACTCCACGCCGATCCTGGTGGCCGGCCTGTGCTACCTGCTGATCACCATCCCGCTCGGCTTCGTCGTGCGCCGCATGGAGGCCAAGGCCCAGGAGGCCGTCAAGTGAGCCGCCCCGAGATCCGCGTCAGCGGACTCCACAAGTCGTTCGGTGACAACCATGTGCTGCGCGGCATCGACCTGGAGATCGGCCAGGGCGACGTCGTCTGCGTCATCGGCCCGTCCGGCTCCGGCAAGTCCACCCTCCTGCGCTGCGTGAACCTCCTGGAGGAGCCCACCGAGGGCCAGGTCTTCGTCGGCGGCGTCGAACTGACCGACCCGGACGTGGACATCGACGCCGCACGCCGCCGTATCGGCATGGTGTTCCAGCAGTTCAACCTGTTCCCGCACCTGACCGTCACCGAGAACCTCACACTGCCCCAGCGCCGCGTGCTGCGGCGCGGCAAGAGGGAGGCCGCGAAGGTCGCCGCGCAGAACCTGGAGCGGGTCGGCCTCGCCGAGAAGGCCGACGCCTACCCGTCCTCCCTCTCCGGCGGCCAGCAGCAGCGCGTCGCCATCGCCCGCGCGCTCGCCATGGGCCCCGAGGTGATGCTGTTCGACGAGCCCACCTCGGCGCTCGACCCCGAACTGGTCGGCGACGTCCTCGCCGTGATGCGGATGCTCGCCGACGAGGGCATGACGATGATGGTCGTCACCCACGAGATGACCTTCGCCCGCGAGGTCGCCGACCGGGTCGTCTTCATGGACGGCGGCGTGATCGTCGAGGACGGCACCCCCGAGCGTGTCATCGGCGCGCCCCAGCACGAGCGCACCCGGCACTTCCTGTCCCGGCTCCTCGACCCGGCCATGGCGGAGGTCGAGGAGGAGACGTCGGACCAGGTGAGGAAGTCCGGCTAGCTAGACCGGCGGAGCACGGCACGGACGAAGCCGCCCTCCCGGAACCCGCCCCGCAGGGCGACTCCGGGAGGGCGGCCCCGGTGGGCGGCGGACGTCAGCCGGCGGCCCAGACGACCGGCTCGTCCTCGTAGGCGTCGCCCTCGTCGAACGACGCCGCGACGACCGGCGCGGTCTTCGTCGCGCTCAGCGAGCAGGTCTCGAACGACGCGCCTTTGGCCGTGAAGTCGGCCGGCGCGTTCTCCCGGTCGCACTTGCCCGGAAGGTCGCCGATCAGGATGACACCCGTGCCGGCGCCGCCCTCCAGATCGCCGTCCAGCTTCAGCGAGGCGTAGGACAGGTCGGTACCGCCGACGTTCTCCACCTTCATCTTGATGTAGTACGGCGTCATGCCCTTGGCCTTCGCACCGAAGGCGCCGACCATGTCGGCCTCGGCGCCCTTCTCGATCGCCGTGACGGTGACCGCGATGGTGCCCTTCTTCTCGCTCGTGTACTCGAACGGCAGGACGGCCCGGTCGCCGACCTTGAGCTTCGTGCCCGGGGCGGTGACGTCACCGCCGGCCGCAGGGCTCTCCTCGGCCGGCTCCTCCGACGCGGGCGTCTCGGCGGGCGCCGAGGCCGACGGCGACTCCTTCGCCGCCGCGTCCGCGTCGCCGTCGTCGTTGCACGCCGACAGTCCGAGTCCGACGGTGATGACCGCGGCGGCCGCGAGAACGGCGCGTCCCTTGTGTCCCACTGGGTGTTCCCCCTGTTGTGTCACTGAAAGACCGCCCGGGACGCCTGCCCGGACGCTCACTTGCCGTCGGTGACGGCGATACGCCAGGGAGGCACGCGTGCCTGCCGGTGCGTCACGTCACCGACAGGCACTATGTCACCCGCCGTGATACGGCCGGCACACAGGCGGTACACAGGTGTGTCACAGCCATGAGGTACGGTGCGCTCCGCGGTCTCGGCCCACGCGGGCCCGTACGGCGGCCGCCTCACCGGCCGGCTCCCGCGCGGCGCCGGACCCACCCGCCGCCTCCCGCAGCCCGGCGGCCTTCCTCCGGCACGCCTGCCAGGGGATACAGGGAGCGGATGGCACGGGCCACCTCGACCGCGCGTTCCGCCCGGCCGGCCGCCGCCCGCAGGTCGCCGGGATCGCGCACGTCGTACAGGCGCACGTCGAGCAGGCCGACGAGGACCCGGGTCTCGGACATCGGATCGTCGAGTGAGCGGGCCGGCTCCAGGAAGAACGACCGTCCGTGACAGGAGGGCCGGTGGCGGCGGGAGCGCCCGCACGGGGCCGCGGGCGACGAACTATCGTGCGGGGCATGAGCGATCAGTCGGTGCTGCACGTGAAGGGGCGGATCCTCGTCGGGCCGGACGAGGTCCGCGACGAGCTGTGGGTGGTCGGCGGGCGCGTCTCCTACGACCGTCCCGCCGGCGCCCGTGACGTCCGGACCGTCGACGGCTGGGTGCTGCCCGGCCTGGTCGACGCCCACTGCCACGTGGGTCTCGACCGGCACGGCGCCGTCCCCGAGGACGTCGCGGAGAAGCAGGCTCTCACCGACCGGGACGCCGGCGCGCTGCTGCTGCGCGACGCCGGATCGCCCTCCGACACCCGGTGGATCGACGACCGCGAGGACCTCCCGAAGATCATCAGGGCCGGACGGCACATCGCCCGCACCCGCCGGTACATCCGCAACTACGCCTGGGAGGTCGAGCCCGACGACCTCGCCGCGTACGTCGCCCAGGAGGCCCGGCGCGGCGACGGCTGGGTGAAGCTGGTCGGCGACTGGATCGACCGCGACCTGGGCGACCTGTCGGCCTGCTGGCCGCGCGGCGCCGTGGAGGCGGCCATCGCCGAGGCGCACCGGCTGGGCGCCCGCGTCACCGCACACTGCTTCGCCGAGGACTCCCTGCGCGACCTCGTCGAGGCGGGCATCGACTGCGTCGAGCACGCGACGGGCCTGACCGACGACACCATCCCGCTGTTCGCCGAACGGGGCGTCGCGATCGTCCCGACCCTGGTCAACATCGCCACCTTCCCCGCGCTCGCGGACGGCGGCGAGAGCAAGTTCCCGCGCTGGTCCGCCCATATGCGCCGGCTCCACGAGCGCCGCTACGACACCGTGCGCTCCGCCTACGACGCCGGCATCCCCGTCTTCGTCGGCACCGACGCCGGCGGCACCCTCCCGCACGGGCTCGCCGCCGAGGAGGTGGCGGAACTGGCCAAGGCCGGACTCCCGCCCGTCGAGGCACTCGCCGCCGGCACCTGGAAGGCCAGGGCCTGGCTCGGCCGCCCCGGCCTGGAGGAGGGCGCCCCGGCCGACCTGGTGGTCTACGACGCCGACCCGCGCGCGGACCTGCGGGTGCTCACCGCTCCGCGCCGGGTGGTGCTCGACGGGCGCGTCGTCGCGTAGGACGCGCCCGCCGGCGGGGCCCCTGGAGGGTGACGGCGGGGAACAGCCGTACCCCGGAAATCGAAAATGCTCTCCGATCTTCCCCGAAGGGGTGAAGAGTCGCCGGATCGCTGACGGGGCGGCACGGGCGCGGACATTCTTTCCGGGTCCCAGCAACATCTCATGGGGGTCCCACCACCTTGTACACCATCAACTTCCGTACGTCTGCCCGCCGTTGGTCCGCAGCTGCCGTCGCCTGCGCGCTCACTGCGGGACCCGTCGCCCTCGCCGGTGCGGCGCCGGCGTACGCCACCGAGGGCCACGGCCACGCGAGCGCCTCCGTGCTGCGCACCGACCTCGACGTGTCCCTGCTCAACAAGTCGGTGCAGGTCCCGCTCACCGTCTCCCTCAACGAGGTCGAGGCGCCGGAGAGCGCGCGGAAGACGGCGCTCACCGCCACGCTCGACGGCGTGAACCACGGCAAGCCGTTCAGCGTGCTGCGCGCCGAGGTGGCCGACGCGGTCGCGACGGTCGAGGGGAACAGGGCGGAGGCGTCCACCACCCTCGCCGACGCCCGCCTGCACGTGCCCGGCCTGCCGCTGCTGTCGCTCGTCGAACTGGAGGCGGTCAGCTCCAAGGCGGTCTGCGAGGCGGGCCGGACCCCGCACGCCTCGGTCACCCTGCCCGCCGCGGTCACCGTCCTCGGCAAGCGGGTCTCGCTGAGCGCGGGCGGCCCGACGCACGTCGAGGTGCCGGGGGTGGGGTCGGTCCGCCTCGACCTGTCGACGACCGGGACGACGACGTCGACGGCGGCGGCCACGGCTCTGAAGCTGGAGGTGTCGGTCAATCCGGCGAAGCTGAATGTGGCGGAGGTGGAGGGGCGGCTGACGCTGGCGGAGTCGAAGTGTGAGACGCCGGCGGCGGACGCTGTCGAGGAGGCTCCGGAGGCCGCCGCCCCCGAGGCCCCCGAGAAGGCGGAACCCGCCGTCGAACCTCAGGGCGCCCGTGCCGACCATGCCGCGCCTGCGGAGACCAACCTCGCCGAGACGGGCGGCGACTCGGCCACGCCGTACGTGGCGGCGGGGGCGGTGGCGCTGCTTGCGGCAGGCGGGGGAGCGGTGTTGCTGTCGCGGCGGGGGCGACGGAACTGACCCGAGGGGGTCGGGGGCGCGGGGGGACGCCCCCGCACCCCCGGGCGACGGCGCCCTTTCAACGGCGGTGCCGGAGGCGCTTTGAAGGGGCGCGAGGAACTGCGCGACCGGCCACGGACGACTGCGCCCGGCGTCGCAGAGGTGCCGCTGCGCCCACCCGTGCCGCCCTGCGGCACGATTGCCCGCAGCTGTGGGGACGTATCCAGGCGGCGGTGCGGAGGCGCCTTGAAGGGCGCGGGGAACTGTGCGACCGCCACGGACGACTGCGCCCGGCGTCGCAGAGGTGCCGCTGCGCCCAGCGGTGCCGCCCCTGCGGCACGATTGCCCGCAGCTGTGGGGACGTGTCCAGGCGGCGGTGCCGGAGGCGCCTTGAAGGGGTGCGGGGAACTGTGCGACCGGCCACGGACGACCTGCGCCCGGCGTCGCAGAGGTGCCGCTGCGCCCATCCGTGCCGCCCCTGCGGCACGACTGCCCGCAGCTGCGGGGACGTGTCCAGGCGGCGGTGCCGGAGGCGCCTTGATGGGGCGCGGGGAACTGTGCGGTCCGAGCACCGGGCCCGACCACGGCCCGTGCCGTCCTCACCCCGGACCGGTACGCCGACATCGAGGTGCACAACTGGCAGTGCGGCGGACGCCCGTCATAACCGACGTCAGGCGTCCAGCACCCGCCCCAGCGCCCGCAAGAACCCCTCCGTCGTCTCCCGGTCCCGTACCGCCAGGCGCAGCCAATCCGCGTCGAGCCCGGGGAACGTATCCCCGCGGCGGGCCGCGTAGCCAAGCGTGCGCAGCCGTCGGCGGACCCCCGCCGCGTCCGGGACGCGCACCAGGACGAAGGGAGCCTCCGCCGGTTCCACCACCCGTACGCCGGAAGGCGCGAAGTCCCGCAACCCCGCGAGCAGAAACGCGCGGCTCGCCGCGATCTCCCGCGCCGCCTCCTCCGCCTCCGCCAGCGCCGCAGGCGACACGCACGCCTCCGCCGCCGCCAGCGCCGGCGTCGACACCGGCCACAGCGGCTGCGCCCGCTCCAGCAGCGCGACGGACTCCGGGGCCGCCAGCACGTACCCGATCCGCAGGCCCGCCAGCCCCCACGTCTTCGTCAGGCTGCGCAGCACGACCAGCCCCGGGACGTCCGTCCGCCCCGCCAGCGCCTCCCGTTCGCCCGGGACCGCGTCCATGAAGGCCTCGTCCACCACCAGCGTCCGCCCGGGGCGGGCGAGTTGGGCGACCGAGGCCGCCGGGTGCAGCACCGACGTCGGGTTGGTCGGGTTGCCGATCACCACCAGGTCCGCGTCCTCAGGGACCGCCGCCGGGTCGAGGCGGAAGCCGTCGGACGCCCGCAGCAGCACCCGGTCCACCGTGTGCCCCGCGTCCCGCAGCGCCGCTTCCGGCTCCGTGAACTGCGGATGCACCACCACCGGCCGTGACACCTTCAGCGCCCGCGCCAGCAGCACGAACGCCTCCGCCGCGCCCGCCGTCAGCAGCACCCGCTCCACGGGCAGCCCGTGCCGCGCCGCCACCGCCGCCCGCGCGGCCCGCCCGTCCGGGTAGGCGGCGAGCCCCGCCAGCGACGAGGCGATACGCTCCCGCAGCCACGCCGGGGGCGTGTCCGCACGGACGTTGACCGCGAGGTCGACCAGCGCGCCGCCGTCGTCGCGGACCTCGGCGTCGCCGTGATGGCGCAGGTCGTGCAGCGGCTCAGTGGGCATGACTGTGCCCGTGGGAGTGCGCGTGACCGTCACCGTGATGATGGTGCCCGTCGTCGTCCGGGTGGAAGTGCGGCTGCTGCGGCAGCCCCACCTTGTCCTCGAACCCCGGCAGAGCGATCCGGTACACACACGAGTCGCAGTTCATCCGCAGATCACCCTTCACGGCCTCCTCGTACCGCTCCAGGACCAGATCCAGCAGCTCCGGCTCCGGGCCGATGACGTCCGCCGACCGCACCTCGGCGTCCGGGTGGGCCGCCGCCCACTCCTGGGCCTGCGTCCGCACCCGGTCCGGCAGGATGCCGGTGAACAGGAAGTACGGCAGCACGACGATCCGCCGCGCCCCCAGCCGTGCGCACCGGTCGAGACCGCCCGGCACGTCCGGCTGCGCCAGCGACACGAACGCCGTCTCCACGCCCGCGTACCCGCGCCCCTCCCACAGCAGCCGGGCCGCCTTGAACACCTCCGCGTTGGCGTCTGGGTCCGTCGACCCGCGCCCCACCAGCAGCACCGTCACCTCGGCGGGGTCCCAGGACGGGTCCACCGCCTCGGCGAGCCGCCGCTCCAGCACCCGCAGCAGCGCCGGATGCGGGCCCAGGGGGCGGCCGTACGTGTACGAGACGCCGGGGTGGCGTTCCTTCTCGCGGGCCAGTGCGGCCGGGATGTCGCCCTTGGCGTGCCCGGCGGACACCAGCATCAGCGGCACGGCCGCGAACCGCCGCACCCCCCGCTCCACCAGCTCCGCGACGGCCTCGCCCAGCGGCGGCGGGGACAGCTCGATGAAGCCGCCCGCGACGGGCAGGCCGGGCCGGCGGCGGCCCAGTTCCCGCACGAAGGCGCGGAACGCCTCCGCTCCGGCGTCGTCCCGGGTGCCGTGGCCGGCGATGAGCAGGGCGGGCGGGGTGGTCACAGGGTCTCCTCGGTCGAAACGGGGTGGTACAGCAGGGCGTTGAGCGCGGCGGCGGCGACCGCCGACCCGCCCTTCTCGGACACGTTGCTCACGGCGGGCAGTCCGCTCTCCCGCAGCGCCGCCTTGGACTCGGCGGCGCCGACGAACCCGACGGGCAGGCCGATCACCAGCGCGGGCGAGACGTCCAGGGTCAGCAGCTCCTCCAGCGCGGTCGGCGCGCACCCGATCACCCACAGGGCGCCGGGCCCGACCTCCTCGTACGCGAGCCGCACGGCGTGCGCGGAGCGGGTCAGCCCGGGCCCGGACCGCGCCTCACGCAGCCGGCACACGGTCTCGCGGCGGGTGATCCCGGCCGCGACCATCTCCACGTCCGCGACGACGGGCGCGCCCCTGTGCAACGCGGCGTGCGCACGCTCCAGTTGGGCCTCGTCCATGACGAGGTCGGCGGCGTACTCCAGGTCGGCGGAGGAGTGCACGACCCGCTCCACGACCGCCCGCGTCAGCGGCGGGAACCCGGAGGTGTCGAGGCGGGCGCGCAGCCGCCGGAACGACTCCTGCTCGATGGGGTGGATCACGCGGTTCACCGGGTCTCCTCCTGCCAGCGGTAGCCGCGCGGGGTGACCATGCGCCCCGCGATCTCCCGGGTCGCCGTGTTGCCCACGGTCACGACCGTCATCATGTCGACCGTCGCCGGGTCCAGCGCGGCCAGCGTGGTCAGCCGCACCGACTCGTCCACGCGGGACGCGTTCCGCACGACCCCGACCGGTGTGGCGGGCGTCCGGTGCCCGGCGAGCACGGCGAGCGCCTTCGGCAGCTGCCAGTCACGGCCCCGGCTGCGCGGGTTGTAGAACGTCACCACCAGGTCCGCCTCGGCCGCCGCCCGCACCCGCCGCTCGATGACCTCCCACGGCGTGTGCAGGTCGGACAGGCTGATGGACACATGGTCGTGGCCCAGCGGCGCCCCGAGCAGCGCGCCCGCCGCGAGCGCCGCCGTCACCCCCGGCACGCCTACGACGTCGATGTCGTCGGACGCCTCCGCGAGCGCCGGGGACGCCATCGCGTACACGCCCGCGTCGCCGCTGCCGATCAGCGCGACCGCCTGCCCGCGCCGGGCCTCCTCGACGGCCGTACGCGCCCGCTCCTCCTCCGCGCCGAGCCCCGACTCCAGCACGCGCGTGCCGGGCCGCAGCAGGTCGCGGATCTGGTCGACGTACTGGTCGAGCCCCACCAGCACGGACGCGCGCCGCAGTTCGTCCCGCGCGCGGGGAGTGAGCAGGTCCCGCGCGCCGGGCCCGAGCCCGACCACCGCGAGCCGCCCCCGCCCCGGACGCCGTGCGACCGCGCAGGTCGCCATGGCGGGGGAGTCCACCGAGCCCGCCGACTTCCGCTTCGGCACGAGGAGTTCACCGCCGCCGACGAGCGCGGCGGCCTCCGCGACGGACGGGGTGCCGACGGCGGCGAGCGGCGCGTCCGACGGGTTCGGGACCGTGACGCGCGCGAGCTCCTCCGCCGGGTGCGTCACCAGCGGCACGCCGAGCCGCCGTGCGGCCTCCACGAGCCCCGGCTCCCCGGCCTTGGCGTCCACGGTGGCCAGTTCGGCCACGGACGCCGCCGACAGTCCCGCCTCCCGCAGCGCGTCCTCGACGAGCCCGAGCACCTCCTCGACGGGGGCGCCCTTCGACGCGCCGACCCCGACGACGAGCGTCGGCGGCCGCAACACCGCCTCCCCGTCGGCCGGTTCGACCAGCCGGTCCGTCACCCGGACCGTGTACGCGCCCTCGTCGGCGACGGGAAGCGGCGGCAGCGGCCAGGTCACCTCGGCGCGCAGCGCCACCGCCTCACCGTCCAGCAGCGCCCGCGACACGGCCGCCACATCGCCCTCCACGGGGAGGCCCAGCGTGTCGAGCCCCGGCAGCCCCACCGCGTCCGTCGCGGTCGTCACCACCGGCTCCGCGCCCAGCACCTCGCCCACCTCGCGGGCGAGTTCGTTCGCGCCGCCCCCGTGACCGCCGAGCAGCGACACCGCGAACCGCCCGGCCTCGTCCACGCACACCACGCCCGGGTCGTCCGCCTTGCCGTGCAGCAGCGGCGCCACCAGCCGCACCACGGCCCCGGTGGCGAGGAAACACACCAGCCGGTCGCACTCGGCGAACGCGGCCCGTACCGCGTCCGCCACCGGACCGCCGTACACACGCGTGCGGTCCGGCCACGCGGCGGCCAGCCGGTCCCGCGCCGCCGCTCCCGCCGCCGTGGCGGAGATGAGGCCGATCACTCGCAGACTCCTTCACTGTGCGCCGGGGGCCGGACGCCCCACAGCAGGAAAACCGGATTGGTGGCCGCCAGCCGGGTCACGTCCCCCGGCAGCGGCGCCAGCCGCGACGACTGCAGCAGCACGCCGTCACAGACCAGACCGGCGTCGGTCAGCGCCGCCCGCGCGGCCGGCACCCGGTCCAGCGCGGCCATCGCGACGACGACCGTCCGCCGCGCCCGGCGCGCGCACGCGCCGACGACCGCCGGCAGCTCCCGGCCACCGCCCCCGACGAACACGGCGTCCGGATCGTCGTCCAGCCCGTCCAGCACGCCCGGCGCCTCACCGTGCACGACCGTCACGCCGACCCCGTGCGCGGCGGCGTTGGCGCGCACCCGCTCCACACCGTCCGCGTCCCGCTCCACGGCCACGACGGCCGCGCCGAGCCGCGCGCACTCCACGGCCACCGAGCCCGACCCCGCGCCGACGTCCCACACCAGGTCGCCGGGGCGCGGACCCAGCCGGGCCAGGGCCAGCGCCCGCACCTCGAACTTGGTGATCATCGAGTCCCGGTGCGCGAACTCCGCCTCCGGCAGCGCCCATCCGGCCGGACGCTCCCCGGGCCCCGCGACCGTACGCACCGGCCCCAGCGCCCGCTCCTCGTCCAGGCACAGCACCACGCTCACCGCCGAACCCCAGTCCCGGCCGGCCGCCTCCTCGGGCGTCACCCGCTCCACCGACTCCCCGGCCGCGCCCAGCGCCGACGCGACGACCAGCACCCGCCGCTCCCCGCGCAGCGCCGCCCCCAGCTCGGCAGGCCCGGAGCCGGGCCCCGTCAGCACGGCGACCTTCGGATACGCCCGGCACACGTTCACCGCCGTCCGCGGCTCCCGCCCGTGCGCGCTGACGACCACCGCGTCGTCCCACGGCAGCCCGGCCCGCGCGAACGCGGCGGCGACGGACGACACCCCCGGCCGCACGTCCAGCCGCTCCGGACCGAACCGCTCGGCCAGCGCCCGGACGATCCCGAAGAACCCGGGATCACCGGAGGCCAGCACCACCACCGGCCGCTCCTCGGCCATGTACGCGGCGATCGTGTCCAGCGCGGGCGCCAGCGGCCCCAGTACCACCCGCTCGGCCCCCTCCGGCAGGTCCACGGCGTCCAGATGCCGCCGCCCGCCGACGACGAGCGCCGCCTTCTCCGGCAGGTCGACCGGCGCGCCCGTCCCCGTGCCCACCACGGTGATCATGTGCTCGCCCCCCGCTCCCGCAGCTCCCTGCGCGCCCGCGGGTCGGCCTTGCGGAAGCCGTGGAAGTGGCCCGGGTGGTACAGGTGCGAGCGGGTGCCGTGCGCGTCGAGGGCGGGACCGACCAGGAACAGCGTGTGCTTCCACAGCTTGTGCTCCTTGACGGTCTCCTCCAGCGTGCCGATCGTGCACCGCACCACCAGCTCCTCCGGCCAGGTCGCCTGGTACGCCACCACGACCGGCGTGGACGTCGGATAGCCGCCCTCCAGCAGCTCCCGCACCAGCTGCCCGCTCCGGGCCGCCGACAGGAACACCGCCATCGTGGTGCCGTGCCGCGCGAACTCCCGCACCTCCTCACCGGGCGGCATCGGCGTCTTCCCGCCGCCCAGCCGGGTGAGGATCACCGACTGCGCCACCTCCGGGATCGTCAGCTCCCGCCCCGCGAGCGCCGCCACCGCCGAGAAGGACGACACCCCCGGCACGATCTCCGTGGCGATGCCCAGCTCCACGCACCGGTCGAACTGCTCCTGGGTGCCGCCCCACAGCGCGGGGTCACCCGAGTGGATCCGCGCCACCTTCAGCCCCTCGTCACGGGCCCGCGCGTAGACGGCCACCACGTCCTCCAGCGACATGGTCGCCGAGTCGAGGATCTCCGCGTCCTGCCGCGCGTGCTCCAGGACCTCCGCCTGGACCAGGCTGGCGGCCCAGATCACCACGTCCGCCTCGGCGATGGCCCGCGCGGCGCGGAACGTCAGCAGATCGGCGGCGCCGGGACCGGCCCCGACGAAGGTCACCTTGCCGGTGGGGGCGTCGGACATGGAGAAGGGTCCTTCCCTGAAGACGGTCGGAAGTCGAAGAGGGTCGATCGGCTGTCACGCGTGCGCGGACGCCCGCCGATCGGATACGAAGAGCACATGGCGGTCCTCGTCGCGCTGGGCGCGTTCCTGATGACGCTGGCCGGCGGCTGGTCGGCGCACCGTGTGACCGACCGCCGCCACCTGGTGCTGGGCCTGGCCGGCGGACTGATGCTCGGCGTGGTCGGCCTGGAACTCCTCCCGGAGTCTCTGGAGGCCGCCGGCGCCGAGCTGTACGGCGTGCCGGTGGCACTGCTCCTCTTCGTCACCGGCTTCCTGCTGGCCCACCTGGTGGAACGGCTCCTCGCGCACCGTCAGGCCGCGCACGGGGCGGCCGAGAACCACGGCCGCACGCCCGAGGTGGGCCTCACCGCGGCGGCGGCGATGGTCGGGCACAGCGCGATGGACGGCGTGGCGATCGGCGCCGCCTTCCAAGTGGGCGGCGGCATGGGCGCCGCGGTCGCGGTCGCCGTGATCGCCCACGACTTCGCGGACGGCTTCAACACGTACACACTCGCCCACGCCTACGGCAACGCCCGCCGCCGCGCCCTCACCATGCTGTGGGCGGACGCGGTGGCGCCGGTCGCGGGCGCCGCGTCCACCCTGTTCTTCACGATCCCGGAGCCGCTGCTCGGCGGCTACCTCGGCCTGTTCGGCGGCGCGCTGCTGTACCTCGCGGCGGCCGAGATCCTGCCCGAGGCGCACCACGCCCACCCGGCTCGCTCGACCCTGGTGTGCACGGTCGCCGGGGTGCTGTTCATCTGGCTGGTGGTGGGCGCCGCCCACTGACCGCCCGCAGGTCCCGCTCACAGCTTGCCGCCCCGCCCGCCCGAACGCCGGGGCGGCGCGATGAGCGTCGACAGATACGGCAACGGCGTCCCGTCCATCTCCGCCGCGGACCGCACGGACTCCTCCGGCAGCCCCAGCGCGGACCCCCACACCGCGTCGTCGAGCCGCCCCGTCTCCCGCAGCACCTCGGCGACCTCACCGGCCCGCCGGCCGAACTTGTACGCCACGACGGTGCCGGGCCCGGCCAGGGCCTCCTTGAGCACGGCACTTCCGGCGGTGACCGGCACCAGCGTCAACGGCTCGGTCCCCTCGGTCAGCACGGCCCCGGACCGCGCGGCGAGATCCTGCATGGCCGTGATCCCGGGCACGGTCTCGACCACCACCCCCGGCACCAGCTCACCGACGGTCTGCGCGAGATAGGTGAACGTCGAGTACACGTTGGGATCCCCGATGGTCGCGAACGCCACGGAGCGGCGCTCCCGCAGCATCCCGGCGACCCGCGCACCGGCGGAGTCCCAGGCGGCCTCCCGCCGCGCCCGGTCCGTCCGCTCGTTCAGCGCGAACACCACCCGGACGACCTTCTCGGCGGGCACGTAGTGCAGCACGGTCGCCTCGGCCCGCCCCCGCTCACCCGTGTCCATCACCGGCACGACGACGACATCGGCGGCCCGCAGCGCGTTGACCCCCTTGACGGTCACCAGCTCCGCGTCCCCGGGCCCGACGCCCACCCCGATCAGCCTGCTGCTCATGACGTCCGGCACCTCTCCACGAACCGACGGGCGACACCGGGCGCCGACGCCCAGTGGGTGTGCAGATAACTGGCGTGCACGCCGCCGACGACGAACCCCTCGACCCGCCGCTCAGGCACACGCACCCCCCACGCGGGAGAGTCGCCGGCCCCCGGCTCGACGACGGTCCGGTGAAACTCGTGCCCCCGCATCCGCGTCCCGGCCGCCGCCAGGACGCTGTCGCTCACGGCGACGGCATCCCGGTACCCGAGCGTCAACCGCTCCGACATCCGAGCGGACGCGTCCAGCACGCCGCACATCGGCATTCCGTCCAACTCCCGGCACAGATACAGCAGTCCGGCACACTCGGCGGCAACGGGCGCGCCACTGGCCGCCAGTTCGGCGATCTGCTTCCGCATGCCTTCGTTGGCGGACAACTCGGAGGCGTACACCTCGGGAAACCCCCCACCGATGACGACCCCGGAGGTCCCCTCGGGCAACTCCTCGTCGCGGAGGGGGTCGAAAGTGACGACCTCCGCTCCGGCGGCCGTCAACAACTCGGCATGCTCGGCATAGGAAAAGGAGAACGCGGCTCCACCGGCGAGGGCGACGACCGGCATGGTCAGCCCGTCCGGCGTTTGAGGACGAGGCCCGCCAGGGCGGCCGACAGGGGGGCCTTGGGGCGCAGCCCCCGGGGACGGGAAGGGAAGGGGCGGCGGGGGCGAAGAAACAAGCGCCTCATCCGCATCCCAAGCCGCACCGACGAGAGGCCCCGCACTGGAAGCGAGGGCGACAAGCCCGGCCAGATCACACCCCTCGGCGACCATCGCCCCCATCGCGTCAACGGCGGCAACGGCGTCAGCCGCCCGCTCAGCCACAGGCACGAGCCCCAGATGCCGAGCCGGAGTCTCCACCCGAGCCCCCCGCCGCAACACCCCCAGCACAGGAACCCCGACGGCCTCCAACGCCTCCCGCAGCACCACCTCATGCCGCTCCGACCCCACCTTGTTCAGGATCACCCCTCCGACCCGAACCTCAGGATCAAAGCTCACAAACCCGTGCACCAACGCCGCCGCCGACCGGGCCTGCGCCGACGCGTCGACCACCAGCACCACCGGCGCCCGCAGCACCTTCGCGACCTGCGCGGTGGACGCCAGCTCCCCCTCCCCGGCGGCCCCGTCGAACAGCCCCATCACGCCCTCGACGACGGCGATGTCACACCCCCGCGCCCCGTGCGCGAACAACGGAGCCACCAGCTCGGCCCCGCACAGGTACGCGTCGAGGTTCCGCCCCACCCGCCCCGTGGCGAGCCCGTGATACCCGGGGTCGATGTAGTCGGGCCCCACCTTGTGCGGCGACACGGCCATCCCGCGCACGGACAGGGCGGCCATCAACCCCGTGGCGACGGTGGTCTTCCCACTCCCCGAGGAGGGCGCGGCAATGACCAACCGGGGAACGGAGCCGACGGAGCCCGCCCCCGTCACCACTCGATCCCCCTCTGCCCCTTCTGCCCGACGTCCATCGGATGCTTCACCTTGGACATGTCGGTCACGAGATCCGCGAAGTCGACCAGTTCCGCCGGGGCGTTACGCCCCGTGATCACCACATGCTGCGTCCCCGGCCGCTCCCGCAGCACGGACACCACCTCGGCGGTGTCGACCCACCCCCAGTGCATCGGATAGGCGAACTCGTCCAGCACGTACAGCTTGTACGTCTCGGCCGCCAGATCCCGCTTGACCTGCTCCCAGCCCTCGCGGGCCTTCTCCTCGTTGCTGAGGTTGTCCCCCTGCAGTTCGCGCTGCACCCAGGACCAGCCCTCGCCCATCTTGTGCCAGGCGACGGACCCGCCCTCACCGGAGTCCCCGAGCACCCGCAGCGCCCGCTCCTCGCCGACCTTCCACTTCGCCGACTTGACGAACTGGAACACCCCGACCGGCCACCCCTGGTTCCAGGCGCGCAACGCGAGCCCGAAGGCGGCGGTCGACTTGCCCTTGCCGACGCCCGTGTGCACCACGACCAGCGGCCGGTTCCTCCGCTGCCGCGTCGTCAGACCGTCGTCCGGCACGACACTCGGCTGTCCCTTGGGCACTACGCGGCCCTCCTCTGCACGTCCTTCACCAGACCGGCGATCGAGTCGGCCCGCAGTTCGTCCAACGTCACGGCGGTCCCGCCCAGCTCACCGGCGAGCTGCCCGGCAAGACCGAGCCGTACCGGCCCCGACTCGCAGTCCACGACCACGGAGGCGACACCCTCCGCCGCGAACAGCCGCGCCGCACGAGCCGCCAGCGCGACCGGCTCAGGTCCACCGGTCGCCCGCCCGTCCGTCACCACCACGACCAGCGCCCGCCGCGCGGGATCCCGCAGCCGCTCCACCCGCAGCACGTCGTGCGCCCTGAGCAGCCCCGCCGCCAGCGGGGTGCGCCCGCCGGTCGGCAGCGACTCCAGCCGGGCCGCCGCCGCGTCCACCGACGAGGTGGGCGGCAACGCGACATCCGCCGCCGACCCCCGGAAGGTCACCAGACCCACCTTGTCCCGCCGCTGATAGGCGTCCAGCAGCAGCGACAGCACGGCGCCCTTCACGGCGCCCATCCGCTGCCGCGCGGCCATCGACCCGGAGGCGTCCACCACGAACAGCACGAGGTTGCCCTCGCGGCCCTCCCTGGTCGCCTGCCGCAGATCGTCCCGGCGCACGACGAGCCCCCGCCCCGAGCGCCCCCGTGCCCGCTGATGCGGAGCCGCCGCCTGGACGGTCGCCGCCAGGTGCAGCTTGGTCAGCGCGCCCTGGGGCCGGCGCGCGCCCGTCGTCCGCCCATGCTCGGTCCGCGCCCGCGACCGCCGCCCGGCGGCCCCCTCACCGATGCCGGGGACGCTCAGCACCTTGGTACGGAAGGGCTCCGCCGCCCGCACGGGGGACTGCTCCCCGGCCCCACCGGGCGCGGGCTCACCCTCACCCTCCTCGGGCCGGGCGCCGGCGTCGGCGCCGTCACCCGCGGGACCCTCGTCCGGCTCCGGCCGCCCACCGCCCCCACCGGGGCCGCCGCCGTCCCCGTCCGGGCCGGGGTCGTCGTCCCCGGAGGAGTCGGAGAACTCCTCCAGCGTCTGATCGAGCTTGTCCTCGTCCAGCCCCGGCGCGTCGAAGGGGTTGCGCCGCCTACGATGCGGCAGCGCGAGCAGCGCGGCCTGACGGACGTCCTCCGCGAGGACGTCCGTCCGCCCCGCCCAGGCCGCCAGAGCGGTCGCCGTACGCGCCATCACGATGTCGGCCCGCATCCCGTCGACCTCGAATGCACTGCACACCGTGGCGATCTGCCGCAGCGCAGAGTCACCGAGGCGCACCCGCGGCAACAACGTGCGTGCGGCGACGATCCGTTGCCGTACGGCGGTCTCCTCGTCGCCCCAAGAGGCGGCGAAGGCGGCCGGATCGTCGTCGTACGCCAGACGCCGTCGGACGACCTCCACCCGCTGGTCGGGCTCGCGGGAGGCGGCCACCTCGACGGTCAGCCCGAACCGGTCCAGCAACTGGGGCCGCAGTTCGCCCTCTTCAGGGTTCATGGTCCCGACCAGCAGGAATTGCGCCGCGTGCCGTACGGAGACACCCTCACGCTCGACGTACGAGGCGCCCATCGCCGCCGCGTCCAACAACAGGTCGACCAAATGGTCGTGAAGGAGGTTGACCTCGTCGACGTACAGGATGCCCCGGTGCGCGGCGGCGAGCAGCCCCGGCTCGAAGGCCTTCACGCCCTCCGCCAGCGCCCGCTCGATGTCGAGCGCGCCCACCAGCCGGTCCTCGGAGGCGCCGACGGGCAGTTCGACCATCCGAGCGGGACGGGACGCACCGACGCCCCCGCCCTCGTGGGGTCCGTCCGGGCACCCAGGGTCGGGCGCGGCGGGGTCGCAGGAGAACCGGCACCCCGGCACCACCGCGACCTCCGGCAGCAGCGAAGTCAGCGCACGCACGGCGGTGGACTTCGCGGTGCCCTTCTCGCCGCGCACGAGCACACCGCCGACGGACGGCGACACCGCGTTCAGCAGCAGCGCGAGCCGCAGGTCGTCCTGGCCCACGACGGCCGTGAAAGGAAAGGGGGTGGTCACTGGTCGTCGCCCTCCGAGTCGCCTTCGAGGTCGCCCTCGAGTTCCAGGTAGGTGGCGCGCAGCCGCTCCAGCGTGCCGTCGTCCGGCTCCGCCCACAGCCCCCGGTCCGCCGCCTCCAGGAGCCGTTCCGTGATGCCGCGCAGCGCCCAGGGGTTGGACTTCTTCATGAAGTCCCGGTTCTCCGGCGAGAACACGTACTCCGCGCTGAGCTTCTCGTACATCCAGTCGTCCACGACCCCGGCCGTGGCGTCGTACCCGAACAGGTAGTCCACGGTGGCCGCCATCTCGAAGGCGCCCTTGTAGCCGTGCCGGCGCATCGCCGCCATCCAGCGCGGATTCACCACCCGCGCCCGGAACACCCGGTGCGTCTCCTCGCCCAGCGTGCGCGTCCTCACCTGGTCCGGGGTCGCCGAGTCACCGACGTACGCCTGAGGACTCGCCCCCGTCAGGTGCCGGACCATGGCGACCATGCCGCCGTGGTACTGGAAGTAGTCGTCGGCGTCGACAAGATCGTGCTCACGGGTGTCCACGTTCTTCGCCGCCACCGCGATCCGCCGGAACGCCGTCTCCATGTCGCCGCGCGCCGCGCGCCCGTCGAGCCCGCGGCCGTAGGCGTAGCCGCCCCAGACCGCGTACACCTCGGCGAGGTCCGCGTCGGAGCGCCAGTTGCGGGCGTCGATCAGCGGCAGCAGTCCCGCCCCGTACGCCCCTGGCTTGGAGCCGAAGATGCGCGCGGTGGCCCGCCGTCGGTCGCCGTGCTCGGCGGTGTCCTCGTCGGCGTGCGCCTTGACGAAGTTCTGCGACGCGGGCTCGTCCAGCTCGGCCACCGCCCGTACCGCGTCGTCGATCAGCCCCACCACGTGCGGGAACGCGTCCCGGAAGAAGCCGGAGATGCGGACCGTGACGTCGATGCGGGGCCGGCCCAGCTCCTCCAGCGGCACCACCTCGAAGCCGGTCACGCGCCGCGACGCGTCGTCCCACACCGGACGGCATCCCAGCAGCGCCAGGATCTCGGCGATGTCGTCGCCCTGGGTGCGCATCGCGGACGTGCCCCACACCGTCAGGCCGACGGACGTCGGATACGCGCCCGTGTCCTGCAGATACCGCTGCACCAGCGAGTCCGCCAGCGACTGCCCGACCTCCCAACTGAGGCGTGAGGGAATCGCCTTGGGGTCGACCGAGTAGAAGTTGCGGCCGGTCGGAAGGACGTTGACCAGTCCGCGGGTCGGCGATCCCGACGGGCCCGCCGGGACGTATCCGCCGTCCAGCGCGCGCAGGATGTGCCCGATCTCGTCCGTGGTCCGTTCCAGCCGGGGTACGACCTCCTCGCACGCGAACCGCAACACGGCCACCGCGTCCGGGAGTTCGGTGCCCAGCACCTCCCGCACCAGGCCCGGTACCGCGTCCGCCGCCCAGCCTCGCTGCTCCATGCCCTCCGCGAGCCGCCGGCACAGCTGCTCCAGGAGGTCGATCGCGTCGGCGGCCGTACGGGACGGGCCGTCGGCCAGGTCCGTCAGCTCCACCGGCGCCTTCACCGGGGCGCCCGGCTCGGCCAGCAGCTCCTTCTCCACCAGCCCGAAGTGCGCGGCGAGGCAGGCCCGCAGGCCCGGCAGGGCGTTCGCCCGCCCGCCCCACACCTGTGAGGCGCGCAGCACCGCCAGCACCAGGTTCACGCGCGGCTCGCCGACCGGCCCGCCGCCGAGGATGTGCAGGCCGTCGCGGATCTGCACGTCCTTGATCTCGCACAGGTAGCCGTCGATGTGCATGACGAACTCGTCGAACGCGTCGTCGTCCGGCTGGTCGTCGACATGCAGGTCGTGGTGCAGCTCGGCGGCCTTCACCAGCGTCCAGATCTGCGCCCGCACGGCCGGCGCCTTCGCCGGGTCCAGGTCGCTGACCAGCGCGTACTCGTCGAGCAGCTGCTCCAGCTTGGCGAGGTCGCCGTAGGTGTCGGCGCGGGCCATCGGCGGCACCAGGTGGTCGACGACCGTGGCGTGGCCGCGCCGCTTGGCCTGGGTGCCCTCGCCGGGGTCGTTCACGATGAAGGGGTACACCAGCGGCAGGTCGCCCAGCACCGCGTCCGGGGCGCAGGCCGCGCTCAGCCCGAGGCCCTTGCCGGGCAGCCACTCCATCGTGCCGTGCTTGCCCATGTGGACGACCGCGTCGGCGCCGAAGCCCCCCTCCGACGGTGCGGCCTCCAGCCAGCGGTAGGCGGCCAGGTAGTGGTGCGAGGGCGGCATGTCGGGGTCGTGGTAGATCGCGATGGGGTTCTCGCCGAAGCCGCGCGGCGGCTGGATCATCACGACGACGTTCCCGAACCGCAGGGACGCCAGCACGATGTCGTCCCCGTCGACGTACAGGGAGCCCGGCGGCTCGCCCCACGCCTCGGTCATCGCGTTACGCAGCTCGGGGTCGAGTTTCTCGAACCACGCCCGGTAGTCGGCCAGCGGCACCCGTGCGGGCGCGGCGGCCAACTGGTCCTCCGTCAGCCACTCGACGTCGTGCCCGCCCGCCTCGATCAGCCGGTGGATCAGCTCGTCACCCTCGGACGGATGCCCCTCGACGGCGTACCCGGCGTCCCTGAGCGCGTCCAGCACGCGCACCGCCGACGCGGGCGTGTCCAGGCCGACCGCGTTGCCGACGCGCGAGTGCTTCGTCGGGTACGCGGTGAAGACCAGCGCCAGCTTCTTCTCGGCGTTCGGCTTGTGCCGCAGCGCCGCGTGCCGTACGGCGATCCCGGCGACCCGCCCGGCGCGCTCGGGGTCCGCGACGTACACCGGAACGTCGTCCGCGCCCTGCTCCTTGAAGGAGAACGGCACGGTGATCAGCCGGCCGTCGAACTCGGGGATGGCGACCTGCATGGCCGCGTCCATGGGGGAGAGGGCCGCGTCGGACTCCTCCCAGGCCGCCCGCGAGGTCGTGAGGCACAGGCCTTGCAGCACGGGCACGTTCAGCTCGGCGAGCGCGCCGACGTCCCAGGCCTCCTCCTCGCCGCCCGCCGACGCCTGCGAGGCGTGGCTGCCGCCGGCCGCGAGCACGGTGGCGACCAGTGCGTCCGCCCGGCCCAGCAGCGCGTACAGCTCCGGGTCGGCGCCGCGCAGGGAACCGCAGTACACCGGAAGCGCGTTGGCGCCGCGTGCCTCGATCGCGTCGCACAGGGTGTCCACGAACGCGGTGTTGCCGCTGAGTTCGTGGGCGCGGTAGAAGAGGACGCCGACGGTCGGGCGTCCCGGCTGCACGGCCCGTGAGCCGTGCACGCCGAACTCCGGCATCCTGCGCGGCTGTTCGAAGCCCTCCCCGGTCAGCAGCACGGTGTCCGACAGGAAGCGCGCCAGCTCGGCGAGGTTCTCCGGGCCGCCCTCCACGAGATAGCGCAGCGCCTCGGCCACCACGCCCGCCGGGACGCTCGACTCGGCCATCAGCTCCGCGTCCGGCACGCTCTCCCCGCCGAGCAGCACCGTGGGGACGCCGGACGCCTTCAGCGCGGCCAGCCCCTCCTCCCAGGCGCGCTTGCCGCCCAGCAGCCGCACCACGGCCAGGCCGGCGCCGTCCAGCAGCGCGGGCAGTTCCTCCGCGACGTCGACGCGGGTGGGGTTGCCGATGCGGTAGCCGGCGCCGGAGGCCCGGGCCGCCAGCAGGTCCGTGTCGGCGGTCGACAACAACAACACAGTGCTCATGCGGGCGCTCCCGGTGGAATGAAGGGCAGTCCTCGTGGCGCGCCGGACTCGATGAGCCGCCACAGCGCGTCCGTGTCCGCGTGCTGTTCGATCAGGTCGCCGAGCCGGTCGAGCTGCTCCTCGCGCAGCGCGGCGAAGGAGGTGCCGGGGGCCGGCACGAAACGGCGTCCCGCGCGCTCGGCGACCGCGCGCAGGAACGCCCGCCGGAACCCGTCCGACTCCAGTGCCCCGTGCCAGTGCGTGCCCCAGGCGCCGCCGACCCGGCAGCCGTCCAGGAAGCTCTCACCGCCGAGGACTTCGGCGACCCCGTGGTGGATCTCGTAGCCCTCGACGCGCTCCCCGAGGGCCTCGCCGACCGGGCGGGCCAGGGTCTTCTCGCGGGCGAACCGCACCCGGACGGGCAGCACGCCCAGCCCGTCCACATGGCCCGCGCGGCTCTCCACGTCGTCCTCGATGTGCTCGCCGAGCAGCTGGAAGCCGCCGCAGATGCCCAGAATCGGCCGGCCCTCGGCGGCCCGCCGCACCAGCGCGTCCGCGAGACCCCGCTCGTGAAGCCAGCGCAGCGCCTTCACGGTGCCGCGGGTGCCGGGCACCACCACCAGGTCGGCGTCGGCGAGTTCGTCGGGCCGGTCCACGAACCGCACCACGACGCCCGGTTCGGCGGCCAGCGCGTCCACGTCGGTGAAGTTGGACATCAGCGGCACCGCGCACACCGCGACCCGCAGCACCTCCTCGCCGGCCGGCGCGGCCACCTCGGACTCCCGCACGGCGCCGCGCAGGGAGACGCGCAGCCCGTCCTCCTCGTCGATGCCGAGCCCGTGCCGGAACGGCAGCACGCCGTAGGTGCGCCGCCCGGTGAGGCCGTGCAGCATCTCCAGGCCCGGCTCCAGCAGGGAGACGTCCCCGCGGAACTTGTTCACCAGGAACCCGGCGACCAGCTTCTGGTCCTCGGGGGAGAGCAGGGCGACCGTGCCGAAGAAGGAGGCGAACACGCCGCCCCGGTCGATGTCCCCGACCACCAGCACGGGCAGCCGGGCGCCCCGCGCGGTCCCCATGTTCACGATGTCGGTGCGGCGCAGGTTGATCTCGGCGGGGCTTCCCGCGCCCTCGCAGATCACCGCGTCGTACTCGGCGCGCAGTCGCTCCAGGCAGTCCAGGACCGTGCCGAGGAGCTTCTCCTGGCGGCCGCCGTGGTAGCCGCGGGCGCTCATCTCGCCGACCGGGCGGCCCATCAGCACCACCTGGCTGGACCGGTCGCCGCCCGGCTTCAGCAGCACCGGGTTCATCAGCGCCGTCGGCTCCACCCGGCACGCCTGCGCCTGCATCGCCTGGGCGCGGCCGATCTCGGCGCCCTCGCGGGTGACGAACGAGTTCAGCGACATGTTCTGCGCCTTGAACGGCGCGACCTTCACCCCCTGGCGCACCAGCCACCGGCAGATCCCGGCGGTGACCACGCTCTTGCCGGCGTCCGAGGTGGTCCCGGCGACCAGCAGTCCGCCACCGCTCACCGGTCACGTCCCTTCAGCACGCGCCGCGCGGCCACCCCGGCCGCGAGCGCCAGCCAGCCGACGCGCCGCGACAGGCGCACCGCCCGGTCGATGTCGGTGACGGCGACGGGGCGTCCGCCGCCGTTGAGGACGGGCCGGTGCTCGACCCGCCCGCCGTAGGAGAGGGTTCCGCCGAGCCGGACGCCGAGCGCGCCCGCGAAGGACGCCTCCACGGGACCGGCGTTGGGGCTGGGGTGCTTCGCCGCGTCCGCGCGCCAGGCCCGTACCGCCCCACGCGGGTCGGGACCGGTGAGCGCGGCGAGGACGGCCGTCAGGCGCGCGCCCGGCCAGCCGGCGACGTCGTCGAGCCGGGCGGACGCCCAGCCGTAGCGGAGGTACCGGGGCGACCTGTGACCCACCATCGCGTCCAGGGTGTTGACGGCCCGGAACCCCACCAGACCCGGCACCCCGGCGACGGCGCCCCACACCAGGGCGCCCACCACGGCGTCGGAGGTGTTCTCGGCGACGGACTCCACCACGGCGCGGGCGATCCCGTCGGCGTCCAGCGCCTGCGGGTCACGGCCGCACAGGTGCGGCAGCCGCGCGCGGGCGGCCTCGACGTCCCCGGCCTGGAGCGCCTGCCCGACGGCACGGGCCTCCCGGGCCAGCGAGGTGCCGCCGACGACGGCCCAGGTGGCGACGCCGGTCAGGGCGACGGAGGCGGCGGGGGAACGGCGTACGGCGCCGACGGCCAGGCCGGCGAGCGTGACGGCGCCGCCGACGCACACGGCGGTGTGCACGGCCCCGCGGCCACGGTCGTCCCGCCACAGCCCCCGCTCCACGGCAGCCGCGGCCCGCCCGAAGGCGGCGACCGGATGACCGCGGCGGGGATCGCCGAGCAGCAGGTCGCCGAGGAGGCCGGCGGCGGCGCCGTACGCGAACACGCGATCGGCACCCATGGGTTCAGCCGGTGACGGATCCGGAGATCACGGCCCCGAAGGGGGGTGGGGTGTCGCTGGTCGACCTCGGCAGGCTGCCGCGCATGGCGATATGTCCTCACTCAGGGTGTCCGCGCCCTGGTTCGACGAGACCGGCGGCGAGAGTTCCTGGCTCCCGGGGTTCGCACCCCGGTGACAGTGGCGGGACCGCGCCGGATTCGCACCGGCTTCCTCTTCTGCCGCCGTATTGGCGGAGGCAGTCCACCATGCCCCCGGAAGGGCCGTCAACTTGCCTTTGACCTGCGGGGCTGAAGTGTGCCGAGGCCCACAGAGGGGCTCACGTGGGTGAACGCGGCCGGCGGCCCGTGGACGCGCGCACGTCCGGCACGGGCGGAGACACGGCGACGGGCGGGACGGGAGCCGCCGCTCCCGTCCCGCCCGCTCACGCGTGCGGCCCGGTGGTTCAGGCCATGATCAGGTAGATGCCGTAGCCGACCGCCGCCGCGCAGGCGGCGAAGCAGGCGTAGGCGCCGGTGACCGCGAGGGCCGCGGACCGGCCCTCGGCGGACGCCCGCTCGCGGCGGGACAGACCCGAGATGCCCAGGGTGAACAGGGCCACCAGGGCCACGGTGACCACGAGGCTGACGCCGAACACGGAGCCGAGGGCCGCCCAGTCGATCTTCATGCTGCTACTTCCTTCGTGCCGGACGCGGTCAGACGGTCGAGGCGGCCGACGGGGCCTGCGGGTCGGCGGTGGCCGGGGCCGGTGCCGGGATGGTGGCCGAGAGGTCCTCGGAGGGGCCTGCCGGGGGCGGGGTCACGGCGGCGATCGCCTGGGTGACGACACCGGCGGGCTCCTCGGAGACGGTCTCCGGGGTGTCGTGGTCGTTGACGTTGGTGTGGTCGACGACCTCGCGCCGGGAGATCTTCCAGATGGCCGCGCTGGAGGCGACCAGGAAGACGGCCACGACGGCGGTGCCCCAGCTGCCGAAGCCGCACACCCACTCGGCGATCGCCGCGACCAGCGCGGCGGCCGGCAGGGTCAGGCCCCAGGCGACGAACATCCGGGTGGCCGTGGACCAGCGGACCACACCGCCCTTGCGGCCGAGTCCCGCGCCCATGACGGAACCGGACACGGAGTGCGTCGTGGAGAGGGAGAAGCCCAGGTGCGAGGAGGCCAGGATGACCGTCGCGGCGCTGGTCTGGGCGGCGAAGCCCTGCTGCGGCTGGAGGTCGGTCAGGCCCTTGCCCATGGTGCGGATGATGCGCCAGCCGCCCAGGTAGGTGCCGAGGGCGATGGCGAGACCCGCGGAGAGGATGACCCACACCGGCGGGTCGGAGTCGGGGGCGACGGCGCCGCCGGCGACCAGGGCGAGGGTGATGATGCCCATCGTCTTCTGGGCGTCGTTGGTGCCGTGGGCCAGGGAGACCAGGCCGGCCGAGGCGATCTGCCCGGCGCGGTAGCCCTTCTCGGAGGCCTTGGTGTCGGCGCCGCGGCCCATGCGGTACGTGAGCCGGGTCGCCAGCATCGCGGCGATGCCCGCCACCAGCGGGGCGGCGATCGCGGGGAGCAGGACCTTGGTGACCAGCACGTCGCCGTGGACCGCGCCGAAGCCGGCGGAGGCGACCGTGGCGCCGATCAGACCGCCCATGAGGGCGTGCGACGAGCTGGACGGAAGACCGACCAGCCAGGTGAGGAGGTTCCAGAGGATCGCGCCGACCAACGCGGCGAAGATGACCTCGGGACGGATGCCGGCCTCGTCGACGAGGCCCTTGGAGATCGTGTTGGCGACCTCCACCGAAAGAAATGCGCCGACAAGGTTCAGCGCGGCGGACATGGCCACCGCGACCTTGGGCTTGAGCGCACCGGTCGAAATGGTCGTTGCCATCGCGTTCGCGGTGTCGTGGAAACCGTTCGTGAAATCGAACGCGAGTGCGGTTACCACCACAATCGCGAGGATCAGCGAGAAGCTTTCCATTTACCCAGGCAATCGTTCGAGGTCATTGGCTGGTCGAACGTAGGCAACCAGGGTGAACGGAAGATGAACTGGAACGGGCATCAGGGTGACCGTAAGAGGGGGTGCGCGCTCCGCCGTCCGGCCCAGGAGGCCAGGGCTCCTGGCAGGATCTCCACATGGCCGAACAGCACGGGAGCGGACAGGAAGCGGAGGGCGCTGGGCGTGGCGTCCCGGGCACGCGCGGTGAGGGCTTCGAAGGGCTCGGCGAAGGGGTGACGGAGGCCTGGGCGGAGCTGGTCGCGACGGCCCGCCGGACCGTCGCCGACGGCCTCGTCGTCGGAACTTCGGGCAACGTCTCCGTACGGGTCGGGAACACCGTCCTCGTGACCCCTTCGGGCGTCCCGTACGACCGGCTCACCCCGGCCGACGTGACGGGGGTGGACCTCACGGGCCGGCAGGTGCTCGGCACGCTGGTCCCGACCAGCGAACTGCCCCTCCACCTGGCCGTCCACCGCACGACGAAAGCCCGCGCCGTCGTCCACACGCACGCCGTGCACGCCACCGCCGTCTCCACGCTCGTCGACGAGCTCCCGGCGATCCACTACATGACCGCCGCCCTCGGCGGCCCCGTCCGCGTGGCCCGCTACGCCACCTACGGCACCCCGGAACTGGCCGAGAACACCCTGCGCGCCCTCGACGGCCGCACCGGCTGCCTGATGCGCAACCACGGCACCCTCACGTACGGCGCCGGACTCGCCCAGGCGTACGACCGCACGGCCCAGCTGGAATGGATGTGCCGCGTCTGGCTCACGGCCTCCTCGGTCCCGGGCCTGACCCCGACCCTGCTCAGCCCCGAACAGCTGGCGGAGGCGGGGGAGCGGTTGCGGGGGTACGGACAGCGGGGTTGAGGGGATGCCTGGCGGCCGGCTCGCAGGGGAACGGCCCTGAGCGCCTGGGGGTGTCCGGACGGTTGCCCGCCGGCCCGGGGAGTGCCGAGCCGTCGGCTCACCCGGGCGGGTCCGGTAGGCGCGGGACCCCTTCGCGAGCCGAACCGACCGGCGGACGCCCCAGGGCGCCTGCGTGCGTGCGAGTTTCGCGTGTCGCTTCGGACGTCCGGGTCGCGTCCGACGGGTGGCCTGCCGTACCGGCCGGCGGCAGGTGAGCGGCCGGCTCTCCGGCGGGCGAGGGCCGTCCGGCCCACGGGTGTCAGGTCCGCCCCGCCGGGAACCCCGCCGGGGACCGGGTGACGCACCCGGCCGGCCGCTCACGTGGACGGAGGCCGGCCGCACCCGGGCGGGCCCGGGCCCCGCGCCCACTGGCCGGGTCCGCGTCCGGAGCCGACACTGGGAGGCGTGCGCACTGTGACTGCGACGGCAGCAGCCGTTACCGCCGTGATAGGGGCCGGCGCCGCCGCGGTGGCCGCCGGCCGGTTCGCCAGCGACGCCGCCCTGAGGATTCCCTCGGGCCAGCCCCTGCCCACCGAGCCCGGACTCACCGTCCACGCCACCGCCGCGGGCCAGGTCACCCTCACCCGTGACCTCGCCGCCCTGCGTCCCGGCCGCTACGGCCTCCTCGGCGAGCGCTTCCACGCGGTCGTGGGACCCGTCCTGGCCGGTACGGCCCACTCCGCCGACACCGTCGTACGCCGGCTCGAACGCGTCACCTACGGGACGCCCGAACCCGGCGACCGCGCCCGCTTCACCCCGAACGTCCACGTCGGCGACCCGGCCACCGCGCTCGGCGTCGACCACACCGTCCTCGACGTGCCGGGCGAACTCGGGCCGCTGCCCGTCTGGTTCGTGCCCGGCGCCCGGGACACCTGGGTGATCGCCGTGCACGGCCTCGGCACCACCCGCGAGCACGTCCTCAACGTCCTCGGCGCCCTGCACCGCAACCAGTTCCCCGTGCTCGTCCCCGCCTACCGGGGCGACCCGGAGGCGCCCCGCTCCCCGGACGGGCTCAACCACCTCGGCGAGACCGAGTGGCGCGACCTCGACGCCGTCCTGAGGCACGCGGTCGACTCCGGCGCCCGCAAGGTGGTGCTCTACGGCTTCTCCACCGGCGCGACCATGGCGCTGCGCGCCGCCGCCCGCTCGGAACTGCGTGAACGCGTCGCCGGGCTGCTCCTGGACTCCCCGGTGCTCGACTGGGAGTCCACCCTGCGCGCCCTCGCCGGCGCCCGCCGCACCCCCGGCGTGCTCCTGCCGCTCGCCGTCCGCGCCGCCCAGGGCCGTACCGGCCTGTACGGTGACCACCGGCCCGGCGCGGTGCGCATGGACGGCATCGCGGTCCCCACGCAGATCTTCCACGGCCCCGACGACACGGTGGCGCCCTGGCGGTTCTCCCGTCACCTCGCCGCCGCCCACCCCAACACGGTCACCCTGCAGACCGTCAGGGGCGCCCCGCACGCCGCGATGTGGAACGCCGACCCGGCCACGTACGAGGAGTCGCTGCGGAGGTTCCTCGTCCCGCTGATGTGAGCCGGCGCGGCGCGCTTCGGCCACCCCGGCGGGCCCTTCCGAGGGGCGCCGCGGCGGCCGGTGCGGAGGATTCCGTTTAGGGCCGGACCATTGGCTTGATCAGGTCCCTCCGGCACCGTCCGGGCCGGTACGGCGACGGCCGTCGAGGCGTCCCGTGGCATTCCGTTTGGGTTTTCGGACCGTCAACCGGAAGACTGCACCCGTGACGTCCCGTATCCCGCGCGACTCCAGGCTTCGACTCGTCCGCCCGCGACCCCTGGCCGCCGCCCCCGCAGCGATCGAGCAGCGGCGTGTGCGCCGCCCCGCGCCACGCCCTCCGGAGGGCACGCCCGCACCGGCCGAGCTGGCCGGAATGGCACGCTCCGTCCTGGCCGCGGCCAGGACGGAGCGTGCCATTCCGCTGGCCGACCGTGCCCTCGGCCCGGCGGCGACAGCGCCACCGCCGACGGCAAAGCACCCTGTCCGGCGCGACCGCCCGCCGGGCCGCCGAGGCGCCTCGGCTGACCGTGGATCAGGTCCGTGCCGACTGGGACACCGCCGGCCTGGCGGCTCATCGAGGTGCACGGCGACAGCGCCCGCCCCGGCTGCGCTGCGCGCCTGGGACCGCGACGACAGCGCCGTGCTGCGCGCCTGGGTCGCCCTCTGCGACGCATGGTCGCTCGCCTGCCCCGACCGAGGACCACGAGCCCGCCGCCGTCGCCGAGGTCGTGACCGGCCATGCCGCAGGCTGTCCTTCCTCCAGCTGTCCGCCGGGCGGTGCCCGTGCCCCAGCTGCTCGACCTGCTGAGCAGCGGGTCACCGAACTGCGCACGGAGCGCTGCGAGGTGGACTACGGGCCGCGCCCCGGCCGCCGACGCCGCGTCGCCCCGGAGCCGCGCCCGCGCCTTTCCGCGGACGCTCCGCTGCAGCCGCTCCTCGACTGGGCGCTGCGCGCCCTCGCCTCCGTCGGCGCGCTCACCTACGGCGACGGGCTGTGCTCTTCCGATCTGCTCGGCAGCTGGGCGGTGTGGGTCAAGCTCGAGCAGATCTGCGTCGCCGCGCAGAGCCCGGCGGGCAACATCGAGCAGGGCGCGGAGGACATGCTGCGCGGGTGCGCGCGGCTCCGTCCGGCCGCGGCCCGCGCCGAGTACCGCGCCTGGCTCGCCGCCCGGCCCGTCGGCAGCGCCGTCACCGAGCTGATCGCCGCCGCGCGCGGGGAGGACGCGCTGCTGAGGGGGCTCGCCTTCGAGGCGCTGCGGGTGGTCGGCGCCCCCGCCGAGCCGGAGGTGCGCGCCGCCCTCGACGAGCCCGCGCTGCGGCCGTACGCCCTGCTGTGGCTCGCCGAGCACGACGGGGTGGACCCCGAGGACGCGCACGAGGTGCTGACGCGGGAGGAGGCGACGTGGCTGTGGGTCGACACGGCTGCGGCGGTCGCGGACCACGGTGAGGCGCCGCTGCTGCTGCGTCACCTGGAGACGGCTGTGCAGCCGACGGTGCCGGCGCTGCTGGCCGAGATCCGCGCGGTGGGCCACCCCCGCACGGTCCAGGTCCTGGTCGCCCTGGCAGCAGCCCACCCGGACCCGGCCTTCGCGAAGGCGGTCCGAAGGGCGGCGTTCCAGGTGCACAAGGGCGGCTAGCCGCGGCGCGTGCTGTGCGGGGGCCCACGCGGTGCCGCACCACGGTTACGGTGCCGCGCCGCGGGGGGTGCCGTTGCGCCCACCCTCCCCCACTCCCGGCTTCGCTCGAGCGGGAGGGTCCGCTGACCCGCCGCCGTCGCGGGCAGTCGTGCCGCAGGGCGGCACGGGTGGGCGCAGCGGCACCCCCGCGCCGCGGCAGGTGCAGGCACGCCCCGCACGGCCGGGCCACACCGGGACGGTGCTCCCGCCGCCGGTGTGCACCGGGGCACGGGGCACCGTGAAAATCAGCCCCCCGCCCCCGGCGCATACGTGCCGAAGCTCCACACGTTGCCCTCCAAGTCCCGCACCAGATAGTCACGCGACCCGTACGCCTGGTCCGCCGGAGGCATCAGCACCTCCACCCCCTGCTCCACCGCCCGCCGATGATGCGCGTCCACGTCGTCCACCACGACGTACACCCCCGCAGGGCCGGCACCCGCCATCGCCCTGTCGAAGACACCCCCACGCCCCTTGGACCCCAGCATCACCACCCCGTTCCCCTGGGCCAGCTCCGCGTGCTCCACCGTGCCGTCCTCCCGCTCGTAGACCGACACCTCCGTGAAGCCCAGCCCCTCCGTCAGCTGACGGATCGCCGCCTTCGCGTCCGCGTACAGCAGCGTCGGGACGACGCTCGCACCCGCCATGGCGATCACTTCCTCGTGTCCAAAGCGCACCGATATGTCTCGTCACGGCTCAGTGTGACACCCGCCACCGACAACGAACCGACGACAACAGGGCGCCCTCCGCGCGCGGAAAACCGCTTGCCCCGCCCCGTTAGAATGGCCCGCATGGCCATTCTCCTCGCGCATTAGACGGCGGGAACGCCCTCAGCCGCCCACCGCCAACCACACCTGCCCTGGAGTCTGTCCGTGATCTCCGCCTCCGGCATCGAGCTGCGCGCCGGTGCCCGCATCCTCATCGAAAGCGCCACCTTCCGCGTCGCCAAGGGCGACCGCATCGGCCTGGTCGGCCGCAACGGCGCGGGGAAGACCACCCTCACCAAGGTCCTCGCCGGCCAGGGCATGCCCGCCGCCGGCACGGTCACCCGCTCCGGCGAGGTCGGCTACCTGCCCCAGGACCCCCGCACCGGCGACCTCGACGTCCTCGCCCGCGACCGCATCCTCTCCGCCCGCGGCCTCGACGTACTGATCCGCAAGATGCGCGAGAACGAGCAGCGCATCGCGGGCGGCCAGGGCGCCACCCGCGAGAAGGCGCTCAAGCAGTACGAGCGCCAGGAGACCGAGTTCCTCACCAAGGGCGGGTACGCCGCCGAGGCCGAGGCCGCCACGATCGCCGCCGCGCTCAACCTCCCCGACCGGGTGCTCGGCCAGCCGCTGCACACCCTCTCCGGCGGTCAGCGCCGCCGCGTAGAGCTCGCCCGCATCCTGTTCTCCGACGCGGACACCCTGCTCCTCGACGAGCCGACGAACCACCTCGACGCCGACTCCATCGTCTGGCTGCGGGACTACCTGAAGACCTACCGCGGCGGCTTCATCGTGATCTCCCACGACGTCGACCTGGTCGAGACGGTCGTCAACAAGGTGTTCTACCTGGACGCCAACCGGGCCACGATCGACGTCTACAACATGGGCTGGAAGCTCTACCAGCAGCAGCGCGAGGCCGACGAGAAGCGCCGCCGCCGCGAGCGGCAGAACGCCGAGAAGAAGGCCGCCGCGCTCAACGCCCAGGCCGACAAGATGCGCGCCAAGGCGACGAAGACGGTCGCCGCGCAGAACATGGCCCGCCGCGCCGAGAAGCTGCTCGCCGGTCTGGAGGAGGCGCGCCAGTCCGACAAGGTCGCCAAGCTGCGCTTCCCCGAGCCCGCGCCCTGCGGCAAGACCCCGCTGATGGCGGAGGGCCTGTCGAAGTCGTACGGCTCGCTGGAGATCTTCACCGACGTCGACCTGGCGATCGACAAGGGCTCCCGGGTGGTCATCCTGGGGCTGAACGGCGCCGGCAAGACCACCCTGCTGCGGCTCCTCGCGGGCGTCGAGCAGCCCGACACGGGCGCCGTCGTCCCCGGCCACGGCCTCAAGCTCGGCTACTACGCGCAGGAGCACGAGACCCTCGACCCGGACCGCACGGTTCTGGAGAACATGCGCTCGGCCGCGCCCGACCTGGACCTTGTGGAGGTCCGGAAGGTGCTCGGCTCGTTCCTGTTCTCCGGCGACGACGTCGACAAGCCGGCCGGGGTCCTCTCCGGCGGCGAGAAGACGCGTCTCGCGCTCGCGACCCTCGTCGTCTCCTCGGCGAACGTCCTGCTGCTCGACGAGCCCACCAACAACCTCGACCCGGCCAGCCGCGAGGAGATCCTCGGCGCGCTGCGCACCTACAAGGGCGCGGTGGTCCTCGTCACCCACGACGAGGGCGCCGTCGAGGCGCTCCAGCCGGAGCGGATCATTCTGCTGCCGGACGGCGTCGAGGACCTGTGGGGCTCCGACTACGCGGATCTGGTCGCGCTCGCCTGATCCGGAAACCCCTGCGCCTGATCCGGAAACGCCTGCGGCTGATCCGGAAACGCCTGCGGCTGATCCGGAAACGCCTGCGGCGGGGTCAGCGGTGTTTGATCGAATGCGTGATCCACTGCGTATGGATCATTCGGCCCATCGGTGATCCATCAATCGTGTGAGATCTCCTCATCCCGAGGTGTGTCCTACACGGATTTCTCGGCCGGACCCTCTCGGAACGAGGGTTCGGCCGTTGCGTCTTTCTGACCTGCGAATTCCCGGAGAAACCCGTTCGGCGGTCGCGCCGGAGCCGCTTGGAATTCTTCATTCCGGATGTGGGGACACGCTCCCGTCGTCACAAGGTTGTCTTATCGACCTTGCCGAATGGGTGGCCATCGGGCCCGGGAGGGGTGATCATGAGGAGACCAGAGCGCACTTCCCATGAGGAGGCACGGGTGGCCGAGACTCTGAAGAAGGGCAGCCGGGTGACCGGCGCCGCGCGCGACAAGCTCGCGGCAGACCTGAAGAAGAAGTACGACGCCGGTGCGAGCATCCGTGCGTTGGCCGAGGAGACCGGCCGCAGTTACGGGTTCGTGCACCGCATGCTGAGCGAGTCGGGCGTCACGCTCCGAGGGCGTGGCGGGGCCACACGGGGCAAGAAGTCCCCGTCGGCCTGATCCCGGGGCCCGCAGACCCGATGGTGGCCACCCGGTCGGCCGTCCGACCGGCCGGGTGGTTACTGTGCAGTCACTTAGACGACCGCACCCATCGGAGGCGCCCCATGGCTTCGTCCCCCCAGGACCTCGGTCCGGTTCTCGACAAGGACGGCGTACGGCTCACCGTCGACGACGCGATCGCCACGGTGACGCTGACCAACCCGGCCAAGCGCAACGCGCAGAGCCCCGCTCTGTGGCGGGCGCTGACCGAGGCCGGTCAGCTGCTGCCCGGGTCCGTCCGGGTCGTGGTGCTGCGCGGGGAGGGCAAGTCGTTCTCCGCCGGGCTCGACCGGCAGATGCTCTCGCCCGAGGGAATCCCGGGTGAGCCGTCTTTCATCGACCTCGCGCGCAGTGACGACGCCGCACTGGACGCCGCCATCGCCGGCTACCAGGACGCGTTCACCTGGTGGCGGCGCAACGACATCGTGTCCATCGCCGCCGTGCAGGGGCACGCCATCGGGGCCGGGTTCCAGCTGGCCCTCGCCTGTGACCTGCGCGTCGTCGCGGACGACGTGCAGTTCGCCATGCGCGAGACCAGCCTCGGCCTGGTGCCCGACCTGACGGGCACGCACCCCCTCGTCGGCCTCGTCGGCTACGCCCGCGCGCTGGAGATCTGCGCGACGGGCCGTTTCGTCACGGCCGAGGAGTCGGTGAACATCGGCCTGGCCAACCTCGCCGTGCCCGGCGCCGAGCTCGACGGCGCGGTGCAGGACCTCGCGGCGGCGCTGCTGGCCGCTCCGCGTGACGCCGTGATCGAGACGAAGGCGCTGCTGCGGGGTGCGCAGGGGCGCACCTACGACGAGCAGCGGGGCGCCGAGCGGGCGGCCCAGGCGCGTCGCCTGCGGGACCTGGCCGGGCTCGGCGAGTAGGCGGGTGGCCGTGACCGGCCGACGGCGCCCGTTCAGTCCAGGTCGGTGACCAGGACGGCCACCGTCGGCCGGTCCGGCAACGCCTCCGCCACGGCGGCCCGCACGGCACGGGCGACCTCCAGCGGGCGGAAGCCCGCCGCGACGGCGAGGTCCACGCGCGCGTGGCGCCGGGGAAGAGCGTCCCCGGCACCCGTCCCCTGCTCACCGAGCCGCACCGCCCGCCCCCACACCCCGGTCAGCCGGCTCACCCCGGGCACCCCCAACACCGCATCGGCGACCCGCTCGCCTTGCGACCCGGCGCCACGGTCATCCGCAGCTCCCGCTGCGGCATCACTGCCGAAAGCGTGTGCGGTGTCCCGCGCGCCCGCCCCGCCGGAAGGGCCGGCCACCCGCGCCGCGTCAGGCGCGCCCGCGCCCTCGGGAGTGTCCGCGGCGCCGGCCCCGGTGGCACCCCCGGGCGTGCCCGCCGCCCCGGACCCGTCCGCACCCCCAGGCGTCCCCGCCGCCCCGGACCGAGCCGTACTCGGCTCGACGTCCAGCAACTCCGTGACCCGGAGGTCCACCTCCGCCACGTCCAGCCCCAGCCGTTCCGTCGCGGCCACCGCCAACGCCGTACGCAGCCGCGACGCCGTCTCCGGCAGAGGCCATGCCGCCGTGGCCGCGAACTCCGCCGAGAGCCGCAGCGGGCCCGGAGGGAGGGCGCTCGGCGGGGGCGGGACCGCCGGGTCGGCGGCCCTGTCCGGGTCGGCGAGGCCGAGACGGACCCCGTCCAGGCGTACCTCCGGCATCTCCCGTTCCGCCGCCTCGCGCAGCGCCCCGCCCGCCGCCCGTTCCGCGATCCACGCGCCGTCGTACGGCCCGCCCAGCGGCAGGAATCTGCCCAGCCCCACCTGTTGCCGCACCATCCGCGTCCACCGGTCCGCCGTCATTCCTCCAGCCTGCCGTATCACCGGAGCGAATCGGGGCAACCGCGCATACAGTGGTTGAAGGAGGACGACCGAAGGGATGTATGGCGATGACCGACATGACCGAAGGGGGCTCGGTACGGGCTCCTGACAGCGACAAGACGCTCGGCGAATCCGGCGCGCGCCGAGGGCAGACCACGCGGCGCGGCGGCGGCGACCCCGCGGGCCGGGGCCGTACGACCATCGCCGACGGCGTGGTGGAGAAGATCGCCCACCTGGCCGCCAGGGACGTTCTCGGCGTGCACGCCATGGGCAGCGGCATCTCCCGCACCTTCGGCGCCATGCGCGAGCGGGTGCCCGGCGGGTCGAAGTCGGCGACGCGCGGGGTGAAGGCCGAGGTCGGCGAGGTGCAGACCGCGCTGGACCTGGAGATCGTCGTCGACTACGGCGTGTCCATCGCCGACGTCGCCAAGGACGTGCGGGAGAACGTCATCGCGGCGGTCGAGCGGATGACGGGCCTCGAGGTCGTCGAGGTCAACATCGCGGTGAGCGACGTGAAACTGCCCGACGAGGAGGAGGACGAACCCGAGACCCGGCTGCAGTGAGACACGCTGAGCGGAGGAGCGAGGCATGAGGATGGCCGTCGTCGGCATGATCGCCGGCATGGCGTTGGGCTTTGCCGGATACTTCGGCGGATTCGGGGCTTTCCTGCTGGTGGCGGCCCTGGGCGCGGTGGGTTTCGTGGTCGGCCGGCTGCTCGAGGGCGACCTGGACCTCGGCGACTTCTTCCGTCCCCGTGACGAACGGCGGCGGTGACGGGGGTGGGCGCCGGGGCCGTGGAGCTCGGCGGAGAACCGCGGACCGTCGTCCCTCCGGCGGAGCGCGGGGAGACCACGATCGCCGACCGGGTGGTCGCGAAGATCGCGTCCCAGGCGGCGCGTGAGGCCCTCGGCACGCTGCCGCGGGACGCGGAGCCGCCGCACGCGAGCGTCGTCGTCCGGCACGGCAACGCCCGCGTGCGGGTGCACGTGGAACTCGATCACCCCGGCGACATCGGCGGCCGCTGCGCGCGGGTGCGGCGGCGGATCGTCGACCGGGTGCGCGACCTCACGGGGATGTCCGTCCCGGAGGTCGTCGTCCAGGTGGAGCGGCTGCATCTCGCCGCGCACCCCGGCACGGTGGGTGGGAGGCTGCCATGAGCGGGACGCCGGACACCACGGCCGGTCCGACGGCGCCCCCCGCGGAGAGCGGCGCGACCCTGGGCGGGGCGAGCGGCGGACCCCGGCGCTTCTGGTCCGCCCGCCGCGTCCCGGCCGGCCTGCTGGCGCTGGCGGTCCTGGTGATCGCGGGCTGGTTCCTCTACGACATCGCGGCGGTACGTGCCCACCGGCCCGGGATGAGCTGGCGGCACGAGCTGGCCCGGCAGCTCGCCGAACGGCAGTTGGACGACGTGTGGGTGCTGACCGGTGCCGCCGTCGCCGCCGCGCTCGGCCTGTGGCTGCTGGTGCTGGCCCTCACCCCGGGACAGCGGTCCGTGCTGACGATGCACCGCACCCACCCCGACGTGCGCGCCGGCCTCCACCGGGACGCGGCCGCCATGGTGCTGCGGGACCGGGCGCTGGAGGTGGCCGGTGTGCAGTCGGTGCGGGTGGCCGTGAAGCGGAGGAGGACGGACGTGCGGGCGGTGTCGCACTTCCGCGACCTGGACGACGTACGGAAGGACCTGACCGCCGTGCTGGAGGGGGCGATCCGGGGGCTGGGCCTGGCGCGGCCGTCCCCGCTGACGCTGCGTGTGCGGCGGCCCGGCCGGAAGGGGCGGTGACCGTGAACACGACCGTCAACCGTGTGCTGCTGGCCCTCGCCGGGCTGGTGCTGTTCGCGCTGGGCGGCTCGGTGCTGGCGATCGGCCTGGGCGCGCCCGCGCCCTCCTGGTGGCTGCACGACGGACGGAACGACGTGCTGCTCGACGACTCCGAGCGGACCCGGTGGCGGGACGAGGGCTGGTGGTGGCCGGTGGTGATCGCCGCGCTCGCCGTGGTGGTGCTGCTCTGCCTGTGGTGGCTGGTGTCCGTGCTCCGGCGCCGGCGCATGGCGGAGATCGTGGTCGACACCGGCGACGGCGAGATCGCGACGCTGCGGGGCCGCGCCCTGGAGCACGCGCTCGCCGAGGAGGCGAATCGTCAGGACGGCGTCGCCGAGGCCCGCGTCCTCCTCACCGGCCGCCGCGGGACCCCCCGGACCCGTGTGGTCCTCCTCCTGGAACCGCACGTGGACCCGGGCACGGCCCTGGACACCTTCACCGCGGGCCCGCTGACCCACGCCCGCACCTCCGCGGGCCTTCCGGAGCTCCCGTCGGAGGTGCGCCTCCGGGCGGTGAAACACCGCCCGGAACGCGTCACCTGACGTCACGTCGACCGGGTTCAGAACCCGTGCCGCGAGCCCCCGTCCACCGGCAGCATCACGCCCGTGACGTACGACGCCGCGGGGGAGAGGAGGAACGCCGCCGTGCGGCCGAACTCCTCCGGGGTGCCGTAGCGGCGCAGGGGGATGCGGGACTCGGCCGCCTGGCGGGTGGCCTCCGGGTCGGCGGACAGGGAGTCCAGCTCGCGCACCCGGTCGGTGTCGATGCGGCCGGGCAGCAGGCCCACGACGCGGATGCCGCGCGGGCCCAGTTCGTCGGCGAGGGACTTGGCGAAGCCGGCCAGCCCCGGGCGCAGTCCGTTGGAGATGGTCAGGCCGGGGATCGGCTCGTGCACCGAGCCGGACAGCACGAAGCCGATGACACCCCCCTCGCCCAATTCCGCCGCGGCCGCGCGGGCCAGCCGCACCGCGCCGAGGAACACCGACTCGAACGCCGCCTGCCACTGCTCGTCGGTGGTGTCGGCGACGAACCCCGGCGGGGGCCCGCCCACGCTGACGAGGACGCCGTCGAAGCGGCCGAACCGCTCGCGCGCGGTGGCGATCAGCCGCTCGGCGGCCCCGGGGTCGGCGTTGTCCACGGCCACCCCGGCCGCCGTGTCCGGCCCCAGCGCGGACACGGCCTCCGCGACCGCGTCCTCCTTCCGCCCCGTGACGACCACCTTCGCGCCCTCGGCGACGAGCGCCCGCGCGGAGGCGTGGCCCAGCCCGCGGGTGGCCCCGGTGACGACGTACACCCGGTCCTTCAGTCCAAGATCCATGGCCCTATCCTGCCTCCTCGTCGCCGAACAGGGCGAGGGCGCTGTTCACCAGGCCGATGTGGCTGAACGCCTGCGGGAAGTTGCCGAGCAGCCGGCCGTTCACCGTGTCGTACTCCTCGGCGAGGAGCCCCACGTCGTTCACCAGGCCCAGCAGCCGTTCGAACAGCTCGCGGGCCTCCTCGGTTCGGCCCGTCATGTGCAGGGCGTCCACGAGCCAGAACGCGCACGCCAGGAACGCGCCCTCCTGCCCGGGCAGCCCGTCCAGCTCGGCGGCGTCCGAGGTGTAGCGGCGTACGAGACCGTCCTGGCCCAGCTCCGTCCGGATCGCGTCGATGGTGCCGAGCACCCGGGGGTCGTCCGGCGGCAGGAAGCCGACCCGGGGGATCAGCAGCAGCGCCGCGTCCAGCTCGCGTGAGCCGTAGGACTGCGTGAACGTGTTGCGCTCGGGGTCGTAGCCCTTCTCGCACACCTCCCGGTGCACCTCGTCACGCAGCTCGCGCCAGCCGTCCCAGTCGCCGTCGAGGTCCGGGAACTCCTCCAGCGCGCGCACCAGACGGTCGGCGGCCACCCACACCATCACCTTGGAGTGCACGAAGTGGCGCCGCCCGCCGCGCACTTCCCACAGGCCCTCGTCCGGCTGCCGCCACGCCGTGCGCAGGAAGTCCAGCAGCACCGACTGCAGCGCCCACACGTCCGGCTGCGCCGACAGCCCCGCCCGCCGGGCCAGCGCGAGGGAGTCCACGACCTCCCCGTACACATCGAGCTGGAGCTGCTTCACGGCGTCGTTGCCGATCCGCACCGGGGTGGCGCCGCCGAAGCCGGACAGCCACGGGATCTCGAACTCCGGCAGCCTCCGCTCGCCCGCGAGCCCGTACATGATCTGCAGGTCCGCCGGGTCGCCGGCGACCGCGCGGAGCAGCCAGTTGCGCCAGGCCTCGGCCTCCTCCATGTACCCGGCGGCGAGCAGCGCGCTGAGGGTGAGCGTGGAGTCGCGGAGCCAGCAGAACCGGTAGTCCCAGTTCCGTACGCCGCCCGGCTCCTCCGGCAGGGAGGTGGTGGGGGCGGCGACGATCCCGCCGGTGGGGCGGTAGGTGAGCGCCTTCAGCGTGATCAGGGACCGCATCACCATGTCCCGGTGCGGCCCCCGGTAGCGGCAGCGGGACGCCCACGCCTGCCAGTCCTTCAGACTGCGCCGCAGCGAGGCGTACGGGTCGATCAGCGCGGGCCGCGGCTCGTGCGAGGGGTGCCAGGTGAGCACGAAGGCGACCCGCTCGCCCTCCTTCACCGTGAACTCCGAGTGGGTGCCGAAGTCCTCGCCCCAGGTGTGCACCTCCGGCTCGCTGCGCAGCCACACCGAGTCGGGCCCGGCCACCGCGACCCGGTGCCCGTCGGCCTTGCGCACCCACGGCACGATGGAGCCGTAGTCGAACCGCAGCCGCAGCGTGCTGCGCACGGTCACCTCACCGCTGAGTCCCTGCACGATCCGCACCAGGTCGGGCGCCGTGTGCCGTTGCGGCATCAGGTCGGTGACCTGCACGGCGCCGTCCGGGATCTCCCACACGGTGTCCAGCACCAGCGAGTCCTCGCGGTAGGCGCGGCGCGCGCACCGCTCCTGGCCCGGCGGGGCGATGCGCCAGTACCCGTTGTCCTCGTCGCCGAGCAGCCGGGCGAAGCAGGCCGCCGAGTCGAAGCGGGGCAGGCAGAGCCAGTCGATCGAGCCGTCGGTGCCCACCAGGGCAGCCGTCTGCTCGTCGCCGATGAGCGCGTAGTCCTCGATTCGCAGCACGGGGTGCGGGTTCCCTGTGCCCAGGGGGCGCAATCAGCCCGGCGGCCGGGGGAGTGACGGTCCGTCGGCTGCGGCGACGCCCTCGCCGGAGAAGATCACACCGGGTTCGGCGGGCGCCTGGTTCAGCACCCACAGCCCGATCACCGTGGCCAGCGCGAACACGACGGCGACCAGCACGGTGAGCACCAGCCGCCGGCGGCGCTCCCGGCGCAGCCACTCGCCGCGCGCGGTCCGGTAGGCGTCCGGGTCGGGCAGCACCCCGCCGGCCAGGGCGTGCAGGGCGTCGGCCAGTTCCCGTTCGGTGCGTTCCGCGTCCGGCGACCCGGGCGGCCCGGACCGCTCGCGGCCTGCGCCGTCCTGGCCGGAGCCACGCGACGGAGTCGCATCCTGATGCTTCATCGCCGGGCCTCCATGGCCTGGGTCAGCGCGGCGATGCCGCGGGAGGTGTGCGTCTTGACGGAGCCGCGGGAGATGCCCATCGCGGCGGCGATCTCGGCCTCCTTCAGCCCGAGCCAGTGGCGCAGCACCAGCGCCTCCCGCTGCCGGGCCGGAAGCTGCTGCAGCGCGTCGATCAGCACCCGCTGGTCGTCCCGCAGCAGCGCGGTGTTCTCGGCGGACGCCACGGTCGCCTCGGGCGGAGGGGCCGGCTGCTCCTCGTGCCGTCGGGCCACCTGGAGGTGACGTATCCGCATCCGGGTCAGGTTGCAGACCGTGAAGCGCAGACAGGCCTCGGCCGCGGCGACGTCCTTCAGCCGCCGCCACCGGCGGTAGATTTGGTAGTACGCCTCGGCGACCACGTTCTCCGGATCGTCCGCGCCGAGGAGCACGGCGAGCCGCAGCATCGAGGAGTAGTGCAGCTCGAAGAGGCGGGCCACACCGGCCTCACGCTCCAGGTCGGCGGGGTCGGCGACCGGGGCGGCGAGCGGTGCGGGCGGGTCCGGCGGCCCGGGCGGCGGAGGGACGGCCGGGGCCGGGGGCAGGGTGACCTGGGGACGGTGTCTGCGTATCACGCGTTGTTCGCTCCCGTCGGGGGACGTCGCCCGGCGCGCGGGCGGGACGGCAGGTCGGTGGCGTCGGGTCCGCGCGGGACGCCGAGCCGGGCGAGTACGGGCGTGGCGGCCACCGCGACGGCCAGGTTCAGCACCAGCGCGGCGACCCCGGCGTAGATCTCGGGCGATCCGGCGACGAGCGGCACGATCGAGGAGAAGCCCTCCCGCACCACCAGACAGGTCCCGGTGGCCATGCCCACGGCCCAGCCGGCCAGCAGCGCCCGCGGGTGCAGCCACCGCGTGTACAGCCCGACGGCGACCGCCGGGAAGACCTGGAGGATCCACACCCCGCCGAGCAGCTGGAGGTTGATCGCGTCCTGGTCGCGCAGCCCGAACACGAACGCCACCGCGCCGAGCTTCGCGGTCAGCGACACCGCCTTGGCGACCCGCACCTGCCGTTTCGGCGTGGCCGTCGGGTGGACGTACTCGACGTAGACGCTGCGGACGAAGCTGGTGGCCGCGGCGATGGACATCACCGCCGCCGGGACCAGCGCGCCGACCACGATCGAGCCGAACACCAGCCCGGCGAGCGGGCCCGGCATCAGCCGGTCGACCAGCATCGGCACCGCCGCCTCGGCGCCGCCCGCGGGCGCCCGCACCCCGGCGGCGAGGGCCGCGATGCCGAGGAAGCCGAACAGCGCGAGCAGCGCCGTCCAGGCGGGCAGCCCCGCCGACACCTTGCGCAGGGTGCGCGTCCCGTCGGCGGCGAACCCGGCGGTCAGCACGTGCGGGTACATCAGCAGCGCCAGCGCGGACCCGAGCGCGAGCGTCGCGTACGCGGGCTGCTGCCCGGGCGTCAGCACCAGGGCCGAGTGGGCCGTATCGGTGCCGCCGAGGGCGCGGGCGGCCCCGTCGAACACCGCGCCCGGCCCGCCGAACCGGTCCAGGACCAGCCAGCAGACCGCGGTGAGCGACACGAACACCGCCACCGCCTTCAGCGCGGCGATCACCGTGGGGGCGCGCAGCCCGTGCCGGTAGGTGGCCACCGCCAGCCCCGCGAACACCGCCACCATCGACAGGTCCCCGGCCGCGCCCGGCGGGTACAGCCCGCCCGCGGTGAGCACCGCGCGGATGCCGAGCAGCTGGAGCGCCAGGTACGGCATCGTCGCGAGGATGCCGGTCAGCGCGACGACCAGGGCCAGCGGGGCCGAGCCGTAGCGGCCGCGCACGAAGTCGGCGGCCGTGACGTAGCCGTGCCGCCGGGCCACCTCCCAGAGCCGGCTGAGCAGCACGAACGCCAGCGGGCAGACGATCACCGTGTACGGCACCGCGAAGAAGGCGGACGCGCCGTTGCCGTACACGAGGCCCGGCACGGCGGTGAAGGTGTACGCGGTGTAGACCGTCCCGCCGAGCAGCAGCCAGGTCCAGCCGGCGCCCAGGCTGCGGTCGGCCAGCGCCCAGCCCTCCAGCGAGGGCAGCCGGTCGCTGGGGCGCAGCCGGCGCGCGGTGACGGCTAGCAGCGACGCCCCGCCGATCACGGCGAGGAACGTCGTGGTCATGGCTGCGCCGGCCATGGGTCACCGTCCTTGGTGTGCTGTGCCCTCGGGGAAGAGTTGCGCGGACGGCCCGTCCGGATGACGGAAACCCGTCGGTTCCATGGCCGGAACGCATCGGCAACCCGCCCGACGGTGCGCCACTCTCGCACAGAACCCGGCGAACCGGGAGAAGGGGGAGTGCGGTCAGACGGCCGCGGACGCGGCGGGGGCCGTGTCCGGCGTCCCGGAGTCCGTGTCCTGGCCCGCCTTCGCGGCCCGCTCGCGCGCCTCACGGCGGGCCAGCACGAACCAGCCGACCGGGACGGCGGCGGCGAACAGCCACCACTGGATCGCGTACGCGTAGTTCAGCGCCGCGTTCTCCTTGCCGGGGTCGCCGAGCTGCTGGGGGAGGCCGTTCTTCGGCTCGGGGGCGGTCTGCGCCACGTAACCGCCGAGCACGTCGGCGTCCAGCCGCTCCGCCTCCCGCTCGCTGTTGATCAGCATGATCTGCCGGTCGGGCAGGCCCTCGAGGTCCTTGATGCCGCTGGCCTCGGTCGTCTCGTCCGGCATCAGCCGGCCGGTGATCGTGGTCTCGCCGCGCGGCGGCGCGGGCACCCTGGGGAACGCGGTCTGGCTGGGGCCGTCGGCGGGGATCCAGCCGCGGTTGACCAGCAGCACCTTGCCGTCGTCCAGCACGAACGGCGTCAGGACGTGGAAGCCGATCTCCTCGTCGGCGTTGACGCGGCGGCGCACCACGACCTCGGCGTCCGTGTCGAACCGGCCCGTGGCGGTCACCGTGCGGTATCTCTCGGCGCGGGTCACCGCGTGGCCGGGGGCGGCCAGCCGCTCCACCGGCACGGGGTCGGCGGTCAGCGCGTCGGTCACCAGCTGGTTACGCGCGGAGCGCTCCTCGTAGCGGTTCATCTGCCAGATGCCCAGCGCGATCATCGTGGGGACGAGAAGCAGGGCGACCAGCGTGAGGGTCACCCATTGCCGGGACAGCAGGAAGCGGTACACCCCATGAAGGTACAACCCGGGCGCGCGGCGCTCCGAGCCGGGGCGTCCCCGCGCGCCTTCCCGCGCCCGGGGGCGGTCAGGTCTCCGAGGCGGGCTCGACGTCCGCGAGGAGCTGGCCGAAGGCGGCCTCGTCGACCACCGGCGTGCCGAACTGGCGGGCCTTGACCGTCTTCGACGTGCCCGAGTCCGGGTCGTTGGTCACCAGGAGGCTGGTGAGCCGGGACAGGCTCGTCGCCACGTGCAGCCCTGCCTCGGTCGCCCGGTCCTCCAGGAGGTCGCGCTCGGTGGACGTGTCCCCGGAGAACGCCACCCGCATGCCCTGCTTGAGACGCTTGCCCGGTTCATACCGGCCTGGGTTGGGATAGGGGCATGCGGGTCTTTTGCGGGAGGGGCGCCAACTGGAGGGCGCCCGCCCGCCGTAGGAGGCCTGCTGCCCGACGCGCGGCCGGTCCGACCACTCGGTGAGGGGCCGGCACTCGTGCAGCGGCAGCCGCACGCCGCCCGCCGCGGCGGCCCGCAGACTCGGCCGGAACGCCTCCGCCAACACGCGCGCGTCGTCCAGCGCGTGGTGCGCCCGGCGCTGCACCACGCCGAAGTGCGCCGCGAGCGACTCCAGCTTGTGGTTGGGAAGCGGCAGCCTCAGCTCCTTCGACAGGGCGATGGTGCACAGCCGTTGTCTCACCGGGGCCTCGCTGCGCGCGCGGGCGTACTCCCGGGCGATCATCTGCCAGTCGAACACCGCGTTGTGCGCCACCAGGACGCGGCCCTCCAGGCGCGCCGCGAGCTCCGCCGCGACCTCCTGGAAGAGGGGCGCGCCCTCGAGCACGTCGCTCGTCAGCCCGTGTATCCACACCGGGCCCGGGTCGCGCTCCGGGTTGACCACGGTGTACCAGTGGTCCTCGACCTCGCCGCGCGCGTCCAGCCGGTAGACGGCCGCGGAGATGATGCGGTCGTCCCGGGCCAGCCCCGTCGTCTCCACGTCGACGACCGCGTATCCCTGCGGATACGCGGCCGGCCACGCGGTGGGGGAGGCGGCTGCGGCGGTGAGGTCTTCGAGCATGGTTCATGAGGATACGGCCCGCTACTGACAGGCCTGTCCGTCAGGTCCCCCGTGCGGCGCGTCCGTTCACGACGCGCGCGTGACGGCGCGTACGACGGCGTGCGGGGCGGTCACCAGCGGATCGGCACCGGCAGCGCGGTCAGCAGTCCCGACACCGCGACCACCAGGGCGAGTACGCACACCTCCGCCCGCGCGGGTGAACGCGCGGTCAGCGGATCGGCCGCCCGCGCCAGCCGCACCCGCGCCCACAGGGCCAGCGCGGACACGCCCGCCATCAGGACCACCTTGGCGAGCAGGACACGCCCGTACGCGGTGTCCGTCAGCTGCTCCAGGACCGTCCCGGGCGGCATCCTGCGCAGTGAACTGCACACCCCTGTCGCGGTGATGGCGGTGAGCAGGACGAGCGCCACGCGCGCGTAACGCCCCAGCAGCGCCGTGCTTGCCTCCACGCGCCCCCACAGCCGCAGCGTGCGCAGGACGTGCGGCAGGCCGCCCGCCCACAGCGACGCGCACGTCAGATGCACCAGCGTCAGCCCGGAACCGACGAGCGGGCTGTACTCGGTCGTCGGGTGCGCGCGCAGCGCCTCGGCGACGACGACCGCCGCCAGCGGCAGGATCTGGGTGACGGGACGACGGGACGCGGAGCACAGGGCCGCCGCGAGGAAGCCGTTGACCTCCAGCAGGGCGAGCTTGCCGTCCCGCGTCTCGTAGAGCCCGCCCACGTCGATGTCGGCGGGACTGCTGGGTACGAGGTTGCCGGTCGCCACCACGGACGCCAGCCCCAGAGCGGCCACGAGACCCACGGAGTTGGCGACGGTCGACCAACTCCGCGGCAGGACGGGCGGCGCGCCGGGAAGCGTGCGCGCCAGCCGCACGGCGAACAGCTCGCCCAGGGGCGCGGCGAGCGCGGCGAACAGCACGGCACGCAGCAGGGCGATGCCCCCGGTCCCGGGCGCGTCCGCCTCCCCGGTGCCGTGCAGCGCGGGCGACGGCCCGAGCAGGGGTATCAGCGCACCGAGCACCACCAGGACGAGCACGGCCACGGCCCGCCACCGCCCACCGGACGCCTTGGCCGCCCGGGACCGGGACATGGATGTCGTCGGAGTCACCCCAGGATCTTCACAAGATCACACAGAGCGGGGCAAGTGGCGGGAGATATGCGGACTTTGTTCCCCCGCTACGGCCCGCTCACAGCCACCGCGCCGCGTCCGCCCCCCACACCCCCGGCCCCCGCGCCCAGTCACGCGGCCCGCCCACGAACTCCACCGGGGGCAGGGCGTACCGCAACCGCCCGAGCGGGCTGTCCCGTTCCGCGAGCCACGGTGCGGCAGGCACCTCGCCCCCGTGTACGGCGTCACCCGAACCGCTCGCCACAAGTTCCCGCGCCGTCCGCGCCAGCGCCACCCGCACCGACCGGCTGCCGCCCTCGTCCGCCTGGTCCGCCACGGCCCGCAGCACCCCTGCGGCGAGCAGGTATCCCGTGCCGTGGTCCAGCGCCTGCGCGGGCAGCGCGCCCGGGCGGTCCTTCCCGCCCTCGATGTGCGCGATGCCCGTCGCCACCTGGACCAGGCTGTCGAAGCCACGCCGTCCCGCCCACGGCCCGGTCGCGCCCCACGCGGACAGCTGTGCCACGACCACCCCCGGCCGCCGCTCGGCCAGCGCCTCCGCGCTCAGCCCGAAGCGGTCCAGGGCGCCCGGCCGGTACCCGGTGACGACCACGTCCGCGGACGCCAGCAGCTCCTCGAACACCTCCCGCCCGGAGGCCAGATCCAGCAGCGCCGACCGCTTCCCGAAGCCCGTGTCGGTGTGCTGGTCGGGCAGTTCGGGCATCCCGGGCGGGTCAAGGCGCAGCACGTCCGCGCCCAGCAGGGCGAGCGTGCGGGTGGCGATCGGCCCGGCGATGACCCGGGTGAGGTCCAGCACCCGCAGCCCCGCCGCCGGCAGCAGCGGATCCCCGCCCACCGCCGGAAACTCCCGCGCGGGCGCCGTGTCCAGCCGTACCCGCTCCACCAGCGGCAGCCGTGCCACCGCCGCCGACTGCCCGTGCGCCGCCCACTCCTCGGGCGTCCGCAGGGCGACGGCCAGACCGCCCGCCGCGGTGACCGTCTCCTCCACCTCCCGCGCCGGCCTCCCGGCGAGCACCTCGGCCACCGCGTCCGGGTCCTTCGGCGCGCCCAGCGCGGAGAGCAGCCGCGCCCGGTGGTGCGGATAGTTGGCGTGGGTGCGCACCCACCCGTCCGCCGTGCGCCAGAACCGCGACAGCGGGGCGAAACTCTCGGCGGCCCGCCCGTCGACCCGCAGATGACGCTCACTCACGAACGCCGTGGCCACCGCCCCGTCGTCCACCCGCACCGCCGGAACCTCACCGCCGCCGGTGCGCCGGGCCGCGAGCTCGGCGGCCGCCAGCGCGCACACGCCGACGCACGCCCTCGCGAACTCCCGCACGGGCAGCCGCGAGGGCAGCACCCCGGGCCGTTCGACGGCGGTCACCCGCGACACCAGGGCGGGATCGCCGCCGAGACCGGACCAGAAGGACGCGAGACGAGTCATGGCCCTACTGTGCAGCACCCCGCGGCCGGGCGGACGAGAGGGGCCGGGCGCATCCGCCCGGCCCCTCCCTGAAACGCCCTACGGAGCGATGACTACCGCGTCACCGCGTCCAGCGCGTCCGCCATGCCCCAGCCGTAGAAGCCGTTGCGGTTCTTCGGGCCCTCGCACACCGCGTCGGCCTTGCCGTCGTTGTCGATGTCGTACGGCTTGGTGCAGGCGGTGGCGTCGGCGTGCGCGTACAGCAGGGCCTTCACCAGCGCCGGCGGCGCGTACGGGTGCCGCGACTTGATCAGCGCGGCGACGCCCGCGACGTGCGGGGACGCCATCGACGTACCGGCCATGTAGCCCCAGCGGCCGCCGGGCAGCGTGCCCAGGATCAGACCGCTGGTGGCGGGCGGCGCGGGGGTCTGCAGGGCCGTCGAGTCACCGCCGGGCGCGGCGATGTCGATGATCCCGAGGCCGTAGTTGGAGAACGACGACTTCCAGCCCTTCGCGCCGGTCGACGCGACCGTCACCACGCCCGGGATCTGCGTGGGGATGTCCAGGCACTCCGACGGGTCGATCACCCGGTCCGACGGGGTGCCGTCGTTCGGCGAGGACGGGTCGGTGATCTCGTCGGAGGAGAGGTCGTAGTTCTCGTTGCCCGCCGCCGCGACGTTGACCGCGCCCTTGCGCTCCGCGTACCGCGTGGCCCGGGAGACGGCCTCGACGAGCGCCTTCTGGTCCGGGTCGTCGGTGCAGTTGAAGTACCAGGGGTCGGTGTAATAGCTGTTGTTGGTGACGTCGACCCCGTGCTCGGCCGCCCACATGAAGCCGCACACCACGGCCTCGGTGTAGAAGTAGCCGTCCGGGTTGGACACCTTGATGCCGGAGACCTTCACCCCGGGGGCGACACCGGTCATGCCGATGCCGTTCTTCGCGGCGGCGATCTCACCGGCGACGTGCGTGCCGTGCGGGCTCTCGGCCGCGCCCGGACGCCAGGCGCCCTCGCTGGTGTCGGGCTTGCCCGCCACGCAGTTCACCGACGCGGCCCGGTCGAAGTTGGGCGCGATGTCGGGGTGGGTGTCGTCGACGCCCGTGTCGATGACGGCGACGGTCACCTCGGAGGAGCCCAGCGACTTCTCGTGCGCCTTGTCCGCCTTGATGGCGGGCAGGTCCCACTGGAGGTTCTGCAGCGGGTCCTGGCCCTCGGCGGCCTCCTGCGTCGCCTCGGCGACCTCGGCGGCGCTGAGCACCTTCGGGGAGCCCAGGTCCGTGGTGGCCGCCGACGGCAGCGGCGCGTTGCGGGTGGCGCCGGCGGACTGCACGCCCGGCGTCTTGCGGATCGTCTTCGCGAAGTCGGCGTCCGACGCGTGGACGACGATCACGCCGATCTTGTCGTACGACGTCACGATCGTCCCGCCGGCCTTGGCGATCGCCTTCTTCACGTGCGCCGGCGCGCCGTGCCCGCCCTGCACGTTGACCACGTAGCTCAGCGAGGCCGCGTCCGAGGCGGCGGCCCCCTGGTGGGCGGGGGCGGCCGTGGCGGCCGTGTTCGGCAGGAACGCGAGCGCGGTCGCCAGGGCCATGCCGGCCGGGACGGCCAGCGCCCGGCGATGGCGCGGGTGAGACGCTGTCATGAAGTCTCCAGTTCGTTCACGTTGACGTGCGGTCGGTACGGCGGGCGTGCGGGTGCCCGGCTCACTTGACGGCGCGCAGGGCGTCCACGATGCCGTGACCATAGAAGCCGTTGACCTGGCGGCCGCCCTCGCATGCCGCGTCCTGCGTGCCGTCACCGTCCTGGTCGTACGACGCGGGGCAGCCCGGGTTGTTCGCCTGCGCCTTGAGCAGCGCCTGCAGGGCCGCCGGGGGCAGCCACGGGTGCTTGGACTTCAGCAGCGCCGCGACGCCGGCCGCGTGCGGGGAGGCCATCGAGGTGCCCTGCAGCCAGGCGTACTGGCCGTCCGGCATGGTCGAGAGGATGCGGCCGTTCTTCGACGGGGTGTCCGGCAGTTGGTACCGGCTGTCGCCGCCCGGCGCGGCCACGTCGATGACGCCCTTGCCGTACGAGGAGTAGTACGACTTGAGGTTCTCGGAGCCGGTCGCGCTGATCGTGACGACGCCCGGGAGCTGCGTGGGCACGTCGAAGCACTCGCCCGGGTCGATGGTGCGCGGCACCGGGGTGGTGTCGTTGGGGCTGGACGCGTCGTCGATCGCGTCCGAGGCCAGGTCGTGGTTGGAGTTGCCGGCCGAGGCGAAGTGCAGGGTGCCCTTGCGCTGGGCGTACAGCTGGGCGCGGTTGACCGCGTCGACGATGGCCCGCTGGTCGGGGTCGTCCATGCAGTTGTACATCCACGGGTCGACGTAGTAGCTGTTGTTCGTGATCTCGACGCCGTGATCGGCGGCGAACACGAACGCGCAGACGACGGCCTCCGCGTAGAACAGCCCGTTGGCGGGGTCGGTGACGTTGATCGCCGAGACCTTCACGCCGGGCGCGACACCGGCGACGCCGACGCCGTTGCGCGCGGCGGCGATCTCACCGGCCACGTGCGTGCCGTGGTAGTCGTCCGCGGTGTACGGCCGCCAGGCGCCCGGGGTGGTGTCCGGGGCGCCGCCGAAGCAGTTGGCGGACTGCGACGCCGAGAAGTTCGGGGCGAGGTCCGGGTGGGTGTCGTCGACGCCGGTGTCGATGACGGCGACCGTGACGTTCCTGCTGCCCGGGTTGATCTTGGCGGCCTTGTCGGCGCCGATGGCGCGCAGGTCCCACTGGTCGGCCTCGAGCGGCTCGCTGTCCGGCGTCTTCGCCGAGGCGGCCTCCAGCTTCGCGGCGTCGGCGGCCGTCAGGTACTCGGCGGAGCCGGCGTCCGTCGTCCCGGCCGGGGCCAGCGGTGCGGTGCGGGTGGCGCCGGCCGACTGCACGCCGGGGACCGCACGGAGGGTCTTCGCGAAGTCGGCGTTCGCGGACCGGACGACGATGACGCCGATCTTCTCGTACGCGATGACGACCTCGCCGTCCGCCGCGGCGACCGCCTTCTTCACCTTGGCGACCGTGCGGTGGTCCGCCTTGGTGTTGACGACGTACGACAGGACGGGCGCGTCGGCCGCCTGCTCCGCCGTGGCCGTGGCCGGGGCGGCCGACGCCGCCGCGGGCAGGAAGCCGAGCGAGGCGGTCAGCGACAGCACGACGGGAACGGCGAGGGCGAGGCGGCGTCTGGAACGCAGATGAGCCATGGGGTCTCCACATCATCCGGAAACGAAACCGGCCCGAGACAGGGGTGGCTGCCCGGGCAGGTACATGACGGGTGGTGCAGGGCGAAGCTATCCCGCCCGTCCGCTGGCCAGCAATGATTTGGGTGCAACGTCTTCGGAAAACGTCCACGGAAAAGAACCGAACCGAGTTGAACCGGTCCTCGCGTGGCGCCGTGCCCTTGGGCAGGAAGCGCGAGGACACTCGCCTTCGTCGACGCAACAACCGACCCGCAACGCGAGGAGACTCCGTGGCCGCCGAAGCACCGCCCCCCTCGACAGAGAAAGCCGCACTCCCCACACCGGAGGAGTTCACCGAGGTTCAGGAGAGCGCTGAGTTCGGTGAACTACGCCGCTCGCACCGTTCGTTCGCCTTTCCGCTGACCATCGGCTTCATCGTCTGGTACCTGCTGTACGTGCTGCTGTCCAACTACGCGGGCGGCTTCATGGGCACCAAGGTCGCCGGCCACATCAACGTGGCCTTCGTCTTCGGCGTGCTGCAGTTCGTCAGCACCTTCCTCATCGCCTGGTGGTACTCCAAGCACGCCGCCGCCAAGCTCGACCCCAAGGCCGAGGCCATCAAGACCCGTATGGAGGGCGGCGCATGAGCCCCGCGATCACCCACGTCACCCTCGCCGCGAACGAGGCCAGCGAGCACCGGCCGCTGATCATCACGCTGTTCGCGCTGTTCGTCCTCGCCACCCTCGGCATCACCGTGTGGGCCGGCCGGCAGACCAAGGACGCCGCCGACTTCTACGCGGGCGGACGGCAGTTCAGCGCCTTCCAGAACGGACTCGCCGTCTCCGGCGACTACATGTCCGCCGCGTCCTTCCTCGGCATCGCCGGCGCGATCGCCCTCTTCGGCTACGACGGCTTCCTCTACTCCATCGGCTTCCTGGTCGCCTGGCTCGTCGCCCTGCTGCTCGTCGCCGAGCCGCTGCGCAACTCCGGCCGCTACACGATGGGCGACGTCCTCGCCTACCGCATGCGCCAGCGCCCGGTCCGCACCGCGGCCGGCACCTCCACGATCGTCGTGTCGATCTTCTACCTGCTGGCCCAGATGGCGGGCGCGGGCGTGCTCGTCTCCCTGCTGCTCGGCATCACCTCCGACGCCGGGAAGGTCCTCATCGTCGCCCTGGTCGGCGTCCTGATGATCGTGTACGTCTCCATCGGCGGCATGAAGGGCACCACCTGGGTGCAGATGGTCAAGGCCGTGCTGCTCATCGGCGGCACGATCCTCATCACCTTCCTGGTGCTGCTGAAGTTCAACTTCAACATCTCCGACCTGCTGGGCAAGGCCGCCGAGAACAGCGGCAAGGGCGACGCCTTCCTGGAGCCCGGCCTCCAGTACGGCGCCGACAACCTCACCAAGCTGGACTTCCTCTCCCTGGGCATCGCCCTGGTGCTCGGCACCGCCGGCCTGCCGCACATCCTGATCCGCTTCTACACGGTGCCGAACGCCAAGGCCGCCCGTAAGTCCGTGAACTGGGCCATCGGCATCATCGGCGGCTTCTACCTGATGACCATCGCGCTGGGCTTCGGCGCGGCGGCACTCATCTCGCAGGACGAGATCATCGCGTCCAACCCGTCGGGCAACACGGCGGCGCCGCTGCTCGCCCTGCACATCGGCGGCGTCGACTCGGCCTGGGGCGCGATCCTGCTCGCCACCATCTCGGCGGTCGCGTTCGCCACCATCCTCGCCGTGGTCGCGGGACTCACCCTGGCCTCGTCGTCGTCCTTCGCGCACGACATCTACGCCAACGTCATCCGCAAGGGGAAGGCCACCGAGAAGGAGGAGATGAAGGCGGCCCGCTGGGCGACCGTCCTCATCGGGATCGTCTCCATCGCGCTCGGCGCCCTCGCCCGCGACCTGAACGTCGCCGGCCTGGTCGCCCTGGCCTTCGCGGTCGCCGCCTCCGCCAACCTGCCGACCATCCTCTACAGCCTGTTCTGGAAGCGGTTCACCACCCAGGGCGCGCTGTGGTCGATCTACGGCGGTCTGATCGTCGCCGTCGGCCTGGTGCTGTTCTCGCCGGTCGTCTCCGGCGACCCGAAGGCGATGTTCCCGGACGTCGACTTCGCCTGGTTCCCGCTGAAGAACCCGGGCATCATCTCCATCCCGTTCGGCTTCCTGATGGGCTGGCTGGGCACCGTCCTGTCCAAGGAGGAGCCCGACGCCAAGAAGTACGCGGAGCTGGAGGTCCGGTCGCTGACCGGCACCGGCGCCCACTGAGTCACCTGCCTTCGACGGCCGCGTCGCGGGGACCCTCGTAGGTCCCTACGACGCGGCCGTCGGCATCTCGTCACTTCCCGTCGCTGGGTGTTGTCGGCGGCGTCACGTACGCTCGCAGGTACCGGACATCAGTGATCGGCGTACAGGGAGGGGCCCACGTGCTCATCGACACCTACGGCAGGGTGGCGACCGACCTGCGGGTCTCGCTGACCGACCGGTGCAACCTGCGCTGCACGTACTGCATGCCCGAGGAGGGGCTGCAGTGGCTCGCCAAGCCGGATCTGCTCACCGACGACGAGATCGTCCGGCTCATCGACGTCGCGGTCACCTCCCTGGGCATCGAGGAGGTGCGCTTCACCGGCGGCGAGCCCCTGCTCCGCCCCGGCCTGGTCGGCATCGTGGAGCGCGTCGCCGCCCTCGAGCCCCGCCCGCAGATGTCCCTCACCACCAACGGCATCGGGCTGCGCCGCACGGCGGCAGCGCTGAAGGCGGCCGGCCTGGACCGGGTCAACGTCTCGCTCGACACGCTGCGCCCCGACGTCTTCAAGACCCTCACCCGCCGCGACCGCCACCAGGACGTCCTGGACGGCCTGCACGCGGCCCGTGAGGCCGGTCTGACGCCCGTGAAGGTCAACTCGGTCCTCATGACGGGGCTCAACGACGACGAGGCCCCCGACCTGCTCGCCTGGGCCGTGGAGCACGACTACGAACTGCGCTTCATCGAGCAGATGCCGCTGGACGCCCAGCACGGCTGGAAGCGCGACGGCATGATCACCGCGGGGGACATCCTCGCCTCCCTGCGCACCCGCTTCGAGCTGACCCCCGAGGGGCAGGAGAAGCGCGGCTCCGCCCCCGCCGAGCGCTGGCTGGTCGACGGCGGCCCGCACCGGGTGGGCGTCATCGCCTCCGTCACCCGGCCGTTCTGCTCCGCCTGCGACCGCACCCGCCTCACCGCCGACGGACAGGTCCGCACCTGTCTGTTCGCCACCGAGGAGACCGACCTGCGGGCGGCCCTGCGCTCCGGCGCGGACGACGAGGAGATCGCCCGCATCTGGAAGCTCGCCATGTGGGGCAAGAAGGCGGGCGCCGGCCTCGACGACCCGACCTTCGTCCAGCCGGACCGCCCGATGTCCGCCATCGGCGGCTGAGCGCCCGGCCGCTCCAGCCGCGGCGGAGAAGGTGTCCGCCCGTGGGCTTCAGGCCCCCTCCGGGGCCTCCCACTCCTCGAAGCGGACCACGTCCTTCAGGAAGCCGCGCACCCCGAGGAACTGCGCCAGGTGTTCCCGGTGCTCCTCGCAGGCCAGCCACGTCTTGCGCCGCTCCGGCGTGTGGATCTTCGGGTTGTTCCAGGCCAGCACCCACTCGGCGGGCGCGCGGCAGCCCTTCGCGGAGCAGATGGGCGTCTCGGGGTCAGGGTTGATCACCGTCCGACCCTAACCCGTGTCCCGGGGGGAGGAACCGCCCCGGGAAAAGGCGACGCCGAGCAGCCACGGGGGGAGCTGCCCGGCGTCGGTCTGTCGCTCCGACGGGGGATGCGGAGCGCGTACGAAGTATGTCATGGGTCACCCCGCCCCCGGCACCGAAAGAACATGATTGATCTGAGGTTTCTTTGAGCTTGACCGGGAAGTCACTTCCGCTCCCGGCGTTCCGTGCTCACACCTCGCTGCTCAGGAGCGTCCCGGATCCTCGGATCGTGCGCCCGGCGCCGTCTGCGACGGCACTTCTTCCGCATCGGGTTCCGTCGGACCGTCGTTCGTCCGGGGCGGTGCGATCATCGGCTTCATCGGGGCCGTCACGAAGGTCGACGGCAGGGACGGCGTGTTCTCCCGCCCCGCGTTGGCGATCACCACGGCGATGTAGGGCAGGACCGCCCCGAGCACCAGCGCCACGATCGCGACGTGCCGCTCCACGTTCCACAGGGTGGCCGCCAGGATGACCGAGATCGTGCGAACGGTCATCGAGATCACGTACCGGCGCTGCCGCCCTCGCACGTCCTCCTGGAGGCCCGCCCGGGCGCCCGTGATCCGGAACACCTGAGCGCCGCCGCCACGCTGCTTCCGCATCACATTCCACCATCCGCCCGCATCGGACCCTTCCGGACAAGGCCAACGGTACGCCGCGCACCTGCCGCTCACGAGAGCGGGTCGCCCCGCCCCGCGCAGGCCGGCTGCGCCGTCCCGCGTACGGCATGTCCGACATGCGGCGTACCGCGACTGGGCCGACACTTGCCGTAATGCTCGCGTCAAGTCGTACGAGGAGGCAGCCATGGGCTGGTTGTGGGCGATCATCGTGGGATTCGTGCTCGGCCTGCTCGCCAAGGCGGTGATCCCCGGCAAGCAGCACCTCCCGCTGTGGCTCGCCACCATCTGCGGCATGATCGGCGCCGTCGTCGGCAACGCCATCGCGCGCGGCTTCGGCATCGAGGAGACCCGGGGCATCGACTGGGGGCGGCACATCTTCCAGCTCGGCGCGGCCATCGTCGTCGTGCTGTTCGCGGAGATGATCTACAACTCCATGCAGCGCAGGAAGCACGAACGTCAGCGGGTCTGACAGGCCCGCCGGACACGCGTGAGGGGCGGGTCCGCACGGGACCCGCCCCTCACGCACACCGCGGGATCAGCCGGCCGCGACCTCCACGGCCGCCAGGTTCTTCTTGCCGCGGCGCAGCACCAGCCAGCGCCCGTGCAGCAGGTCCTCCTTCGCGGGGACGGCGTCCTCGGCGGCCACCTTGACGTTGTTCACGTAGGCGCCGCCCTCCTTCACCGTGCGCCGCGCGGCGGACTTGCTGGGCACCAGGCCGACCTCGGCGAAGAGATCCACCACCGGGCCCAGCTCGGCCACCTTCACGTGCGGCACCTCGGAGAGCGCGGCGGCCAGCGTGCGCTCGTCCAGCTCGCCCAGCTCACCCTGGCCGAACAGCGCCTTCGACGCGGCGATCACGGCGGCGGTCTGGTCGGCGCCGTGCACCAGCGTCGTCAGCTCCTCCGCCAGCGCGCGCTGCGCGGCACGCGCCTGCGGACGCTCTGCCGTCTGCCGCTCCAGCTCCTCCAGCTCCTCACGGGACTTGAAGGACAGGATCCGCATGTAGCCCGAGATGTCCCGGTCGTCCACGTTCAGCCAGAACTGGTAGAACGCGTACGGCGTGGTCATCTCCGGGTCCAGCCAGACGGCGCCGCCCTCGGTCTTGCCGAACTTGGTGCCGTCCGCCTTGGTCATCAGCGGCGTCGCGAAGGCGTGGACCGTGGCGTCCGGCTCAAGGCGGTGGATCAGGTCGAGCCCGGCCGTGAGATTGCCCCACTGGTCGCTGCCGCCCTGCTGCAGCGTGCAGCCGTAGCGGCGGTACAGCTGGAGGAAGTCCATCGCCTGGAGCAGCTGGTAGCTGAACTCCGTGTAGCTGATGCCCTCGGAGGACTCCAGACGCCGGGCGACGGAGTCCTTCGTCAGCATCTTGTTGACGCGGAAGTGCTTGCCGATGTCCCGCAGGAACTCGATCGCGGACAGGTTCGCCGTCCAGTCGAGGTTGTTGACCATCACGGCCGCGTTCTCGCCCTCGAAGGACAGGAACGGCTCGATCTGGCTGCGCAGCCGCTCCACCCAGCCCGCGACGGTCTCCGGCGAGTTCAGCGTGCGCTCGGCCGTCGGCCGCGGGTCGCCGATCTGCCCGGTCGCGCCGCCCACCAGCGCCAGCGGCCGGTGGCCGGCCTGCTGGAGCCGGCGCACGGTGAGCACCTGCACCAGGTGCCCCACGTGCAGCGACGGCGCGGTCGGGTCGAAGCCGCAATAGAACGTGACGGGACCGTCCGCGAGCGCCTTGCGCAAAGCGTCCTCGTCAGTGGACTGGGCGAACAGCCCGCGCCACTTCAGCTCGTCGACGATGTCCGTCACGGTTCTCGTGTCTCCTCGGTGATCTGCGGCCGTACGGGTGACGGCCTGCTGCGAACGTCTACGAGGTTATACGCCCCGGCTGACCGAGCTCATATTGAAATCGGGGATGCGCAGCGCGGGCATCGCGGCCCGGGTGAACCAGTCGCTCCACTCCCGGGGGAGCGTCTTCTCCGTACGGCCCGCCTCGGCCGCCCGGCCCAGCAGGCCCACCGGCGACTCGTTGAACCGGAAGTTGTTCACCTCACCGGTGACCTCGCCGTTCTCCACCAGGTACACGCCGTCCCTGGTCAGCCCCGTGAGCAGCAGCGTCGCCGGGTCCACCTCGCGGATGTACCACAGGCACGTCAGCAGCAACCCCCGCTCGGTGGCGGCGACCATCTCCTCCAGGGAGCGGTCCTCGCCGCCGTCCAGGATCAGGTTGTCGACGGCCGGCGCGGTCGGCAGGCCGGTCAGGCCCGCGCTGTGCCGGCTGGTGGTCAGCCGGTGCAGCTCGCCCTCGCGCACCCAGTCCGTCGCCGACAGCGGCAGCCCGTTGTCGAACACCGACTGGTCGCCGCCGGAGGAGTGCGCGATCACGAACGGCGCCGACTCCAGACCCGGCTCGTGCGGGTCGCTGCGCAGCGTCAGCGGCAGCTCGGTCAGCCGCTCGCCGACGCGGGTGCCGCCGCCCGGCTTGGAGAACACCGTGCGGCCCTCCGCCGCGTCCCGCCCGGACGCCGACCAGAACTGGTAGATCAGCAGGTCCGCCACCGCCGTCGGCGGCAGCAGCGTCTCGTAGCGCCCCGCCGGCAGCTCCAGCCGCCGCTCCGCCCAGCCGAGCCGTACGGCCAGCTCGGCGTCCAGCGCGGCCGGGTCGACGTCCTTGAAGTCGCGGGTGGAGCGGCCCGCCCACGCCGACCGGGTGCGGTCCGGGGACTTGGCGTTGATCTCCAGGGTGCCGTTCGGCTGGTCGTGCCGCAGCCGCAGCCCCGTCGACGTGCCCAGGTAGGTGGAGACCATCTCGTGGTTGGCGAAGCCGTACAGCTCACGCCCGCCGGCCCGTGCCCGCGCGAACGCCTCGCCCAGCGCCGGGGCGAAGTCGGCGAACACCGCGGAGGTCGTCTCCGCGGGCGCCTCGGTGAACTCGGGAGACGGGTCCACGCCCGTCACGAGCGGCTGCGCGTCCTCGGCCGGACCGGCGCCGCGGGCGGCGGCCTCGGCGGCCCGCACCAGCGGCTCCAGTTCGTCCACGGTCACCGCGGACCGCGACACCACCCCGGAGGCCGTCCCCTGGGCCCCGTCCACCGTGGCGATCACGGTGAGGGTGCGCCCGCGGGTCACCCCGTTCGTGGTGAGCGCGTTGCCCGCCCAGCGGAGGTTGGCGGAGGAGTGCTCGTCGGCGATCACGACACAGCCGTCGGACCGGGACAGCTCGAGGGCACGCTCGACGATCTCGTGCGGCTTGGTGGTGCGCGCGCTCATCGCCCGGCCTCCTGCGTGGTGTTGAGGATGTTGACTCCCTTGAACAGGGCGGACGGGCAGCCGTGCGAGACCGCCGCGACCTGGCCCGGCTGGGCCTTGCCGCAGTTGAAGGCGCCGCCCAGGACGTACGTCTGCGGACCGCCGACGGCGGCCATGGAGCCCCAGAAGTCGGTGGTCGTGGCCTGGTAGGCGACGTCCTTCAGCTGGCCGGCCAGCCGGCCGTTCTCGATGCGGTAGAAGCGCTGCCCGGTGAACTGGAAGTTGTAGCGCTGCATGTCGATGGACCACGACCGGTCGCCGACCACGTAGATGCCGCGGTCGACCGACCCGATCAGGTCCTCCGTCGACATCCCGGCCGGGTCGGGACGCAGCGACACGTTGGCCATGCGCTGCACCGGCACATGGCCGGGGGAGTCGGCGAACGCGCACCCGTTGGACCGCTCGAACCCGGTCAGCTTCGCGATCCGCCGGTCCAGCTGGTAGCCGACCAGCGTGCCGTCCTTCACCAGGTCCCAGGACTGCGCCTCGACGCCCTCGTCGTCGTAGCCGACGGTCGCCAGGCCGTGCTCGGCGGTGCGGTCGCCGGTGACGTTCATCAGCTCGGAGCCGTACCTCAGCTTGCCGAGCTGGTCGAAGGTGGCGAACGAGGTGCCCGCGTAGGCGGCCTCGTAGCCGAGGGCGCGGTCCAGCTCGGTGGCGTGCCCGATGGACTCGTGGATGGTGAGCCACAGGTTGGACGGGTCCACCACCAGGTCGTACAGCCCCGGCTCCACGCTCGGCGCGCGCATCTTCTCGGCGAGCAGCTCGGGGATCCGGGCCAGCTCGTCGTCCCAGTCCCAGCCGGTGCCCGTCAGGTACTCCCAGCCGCGTCCGGCCGGCGGCGCGAGGGTGCGCATGGAGTCGAACTCGCCGCTGGACTCGTCGACGGACACCGCCGTCAGCACCGGGTGCAGCCGCACGCGCTGCTGCGTGGTCACGGTCCCGGCGGTGTCCGCGTAGAACTTGTTCTCGTGCACGGTGAGCAGCGAGGCGTCCACATGGTCCACGCCGTTCGCCGCGAGCAGGCGCCGGCTCCACTCGGCCAGCAGCCCGGCCTTCTCCTCGTCGGGCACGGTGAACGGGTCGATCTCGTAGGACGACACCCAGGTCTTGTCGGCGTGCACCGGCTCGTCGGCCAGCTCCACGCTCCCCCACTGCCCGAAAGGCGTGGGAGGTGCCCCCACCTCGCTCCCGGCCGCCTTGATCACCTGCGCGGACAGCTTCGCCATGGCCACCGCCTGGGAGGCGACCTTCGCGGCGGCGTCGAGGGTGAGGTCCACGCCGGACGCGAAGCCCCAGGTGCCGCCGTGCACCACCCGCACCGCGTACCCGAGGTCGGTGGTGTCCGACGAACCGGCGGGCTTGGCGTCCCTCAGCCGCCAGGAGGCGCTGCGCACCCGCTCCAGACGGAAGTCCGCGTGCTCCGCCCCGAGCGCCCGCGCCCGGGCGAGCGCGGCGTCGGCGAGAGCGCGTAGCGGCAGGGCGAGGAACGACTGATCGACTTCATGGGGCACGGGTGGACGTCCCTTCGGGGGCTTGTCTGTGGTGACCATCGGAGGCAGTGAACCACGCAGTGCCCCACGAGGTCCCCCCACGAAGGGAGACGAGGACAGCGAATAGCCGACGAGAGGAGGGGGGCGGGGAAGTAAGGTGGATCAGTTGCGTGGTCCGCTTCTGGTGGGGATCTGTGTCGAGGACGCGGCACGCGATCAGGTAGAGGCAAGTGATCAAGGGGGCCGACCGACCCATGGACGTTTTCGGTGTCCACCATGACCTCATCGCGGAGTACGAGGCGTTCACCAGTTCCCTCGTAGCCGTACGAGACCCGGACATCGAGCGTCACCTTGCCGACGAGCGAGAACGCAAGACCCGCTGGCCCGACCCCGAACTCGCGCTGAACCCCACCTTCCGCAGCGGTGGAACGGTCGCCTCGCTGTGTGACGAGGGTCTGCTGCACCCGATGTGCCAGGAGTACTTCCGGCACAAGAAGCACCCGGACGACCCGGGCAGCCGCACCCTCTCCCTCCACCGGCACCAGCGCGAGGCCATCCTCATGGCCGACCGCGGACGCTCGTACGTGTTGACCACGGGGACCGGCTCGGGCAAGAGCCTGACCTACATCGTGCCGATCGTCCACGAGGTGCTGCGGCACCCGATTCCAGACGAACGGCCCCGACGACAGCCCGGTCACCCCGATCCCTGCGAAGATTGGACGCCGTGCCCAGCGTCACGACCGTCGTCGCCCAGGCCCTGCACACAGCCGCCACCGTCCTGCGCGAGGACGCGCCCCAGGACGGCATGGCCTTCGGGGAGCTGTGGGAACGGGTTTTCGCCCGGAGCCCGGGGCTGAGGGACGACTGGGCGCAGGCAATGCCCGACTCCCCGCCTGCGGCCGGCGCACGCTTCACCCCGGTCGGCCTGGACTGAGCTTGGCCGTCACCCCGTACGCTCAACGCCGCTGGCAGCTGACGGGGGTCGGTGCTGACGCCCTTGACCACTTTCCCGACCCGGTCGATTTCTCCCTGGAGGCGGGCCGGCGCTACCGGACCGCCGGTCGGGTAAGGCACGAACGGTGTCCAGGCTGCTGCGGCCGGCGTCGAGGACTCCTTCCTCGTCGAGCAGGAACGCCACTGGTCGCGCTCGTGGGGCAGCACGGGCAGTCCCGCTCCTGCCTGCCCGTCCTCGCCGAGCACGAGATGCCCGTGGAGGAGGCGCTGGCGGCCGCCAAGCAGTCGCTGGAAGAGACTGCGACTGCGGCGGACGAGGCGCCCCCCCCCGCCAGCTCTGGATCGTCCGGGGCGTGGACGCCGCCACCGGCGTGCCCTTCGTCCGGGGACCCTGGCGCGACGACTCGAAGGTCACCCTCGACACCGGTTTCCCGCCCCCGACCGCGGCGGCCCACAACCTGGACGGTGTCCGCCGGGCCATCGAAACGGCACTCCCCGCCACCGGCCCCGCGCGCAGGGAGGCCGTCGCCCGGGAACTCGACGCCTTCCTCAACCGCATGCGCAAGGGCGACATCGTGCTGTCCACCGACGGCTTCGAGACGTACGTCGGCGTGGTCGACGGCCCGGCGGTCCACGGCGCGGAGCGGCTGGAGCGCCCCGTGGACTGGCGCAACCTGAACAAGCCCCTGGACTTCCTCAAGGACCTGCCCTCCGGCCTCTCCAGTGTCGTCCAGGACGCGGACTCCCAGGCCCTGGAGCCCACCGAGTACGCCGAGACCGTCCTCGCCCTGATCGGCGACATGCCGCGCACCGCCTCGCTGCCCACCGGCCCGGCCGTCCTGCCCGACGCCACCTCCGAACTGGCCGAGGCGCTTCTCATGCCCGACACCACCTGGCTCCAGGACTGCGTCGAACTCCTCCGCGCCACCCCGCAGCTGATCTTCCACGGGCCGCCCGGCACCGGGAAGACGTACACGGCGCTCGCCCTCGCCCGCCATCTGGCCGGCGCCTCCAGCGCCACGAACGTACGCCTCGTCCAGTTCCACCCCGCCTATTCCTACGAGGACTTCTTCGAGGGCATCCGCCCGCGTCCGGGCGGCGGCCCGGACGGCGACGCGGGCAGCGGGCTTGCCTACGACCTGGTCCGGGGCCCGCTGCGCAAGCTCGCCGACGAGGCGGAACGGCGCCCTGCCGAGGTGTTCGTCCTGGTCGTCGACGAGATAAACCGCGGCCACCTGGCGAAGATCTTCGGTGAGCTGTACTTCTTCCTGGAGTACCGCAACGAGCGCGTCCACCTGCTCTACGGCTCCGACGACGGCCGGGTTTCCGTCTCCCGCCCTACCTGTACATCCTCGGCACCATGAACACCGTCGACCGGTCGGTGGCGTACATGGACGCGGCCATGCGCCGCCGCTTCTCCTTCATGGAACTGCACCCCGACACCCCGCCGGTCGCCGGACTGCTGGACTCCTGGCTGCGCAAGCGGACGGAGGAACAGGGCGGGGACCCGGACGCGTACGACGACTCCCACGTCCGCCTCCTCGACGAGATCAACCGCCTCCTCGCCGACGGCAGCCCCGGGGACCGCTCGTTCCGCGTCGGCCCCTCGTACTTCATGCAGGATCTCGCCCACACGGGAGACGGCGCCCTCGAACGACTGTGGAAGACCCAGATCATCCCGCTCCTCACCGAGCACCACTGGGGCGACGGAACCGACGTGGAGGCGGTCTACGGCCTCCCCGCCCTGCGCGCACGACTGAACATCCCGCCGCCCGCGAACGCGGGTTCCGCCGACAGCGCGGACGACTCCGCGAACCAGTGACCGCCCGCCGTACTCAGCCTCGTCACTGCCGCGACGCCGCCCTGCGCGTCGGTCTCGCGGAGGGCGCCGGCTGGACCGTATGGACCCTGACCCCGGCGCAGGTCGCCACGCTCGCCGAGCAGGACCGGCTCCTCCAGATGCATCCGGAGACGGCCACCCGCTGGCGACTGAAGGCCAAGGACCGGGTGGGCTCCGTCCGCCTCGGAGCCGGCGACGGCACGGTCCAGCTGACCATCAGCCCCAAGGTGCCCGTCGACCGGCTCCTGCACCTGATCTCGTACGCCCCCGACCGCGTCGCGTTCGACCCGCGCCCCGTCGCCGCCGACCCCCGTCCCGACCTCCTCCCCGCCCTCGCGCACGCCTTCGTCTCCGCCGCGGACCGTGCTCTGGAACACGGAGTCCTTCACGACTACCGGGAGACGCACGACACGCTGCCTGTCGTCCGGGGCCGCATCCGCCACGCCGACCAGCTCCGCCGCAGACCGGGCGTACCCGTGCCCCTGGAGGTCGTCTACGACGACCACACCCCCGACATACCGGAGAACCGCCTTCTCCTTGCCGCCGCCCGCCGCCTCCTCCGCGTGCCCGGCATCGATCCCGCGCCACGCGCCGCCCTTCAACGCCTCACTGCCCGCCTGGACGGAGTGCGCGTGCTGCCCTCGGGCGCCCCCGCCCCCCGCTGGACGCCCGACCGACGCAACGCCCGCTACGCGCACGCCCTCGCCCTGGCGGAACTCGTCCTGCGCGGTGCCTCGTACGAACTCGGCGACGGCCGGGAGATCGCCGTGGACGGGATGCTGGTCACCATGTGGCGGCTCTTCGAGGCCTATCTCGCCCGAGCCGTCGGGGAGGCGCTGCGCCACCGCGTCGGCGGCAGACCCGAGCCGCAGGACCGGAACTTCTCCCTCGACACCGCCGGCAGGCACGTGCTCAAGCCGGACCTGGTCCACTACCTGCCGTCGCCACGGGACGGGGCGCTCCGCCAGGCCGTGATCCTCGACGCCAAGTTCAAGACCAAGCCCCAGCGGGACGACCTCTACCAGATGACCGCCTACTGCGTACGCCTCGGTCTCACCGAGGGACACCTCGTCTACGCCTCCGGCAGGCCCGGGGTCGTGGAGGTACCGGTGGGGGAAGAGCGGCTGAGGATCTGGCGACACGTCGTCGACCTCTCCCGCCCCTGGCGGGACCTGGCCGCGGACATCGACGCCCTGGCCGAGTCGGTCGACATCGCGCGTGACAGCGGCACCCTCTGAAGGCGAGCACGGCGGGCTGAATGTAGGTACACTCTTGGATATGTACGCACAACCTGCCTGCTCTGAGGGGGGCGCGGTATGAGCACCATTTCCGTCCGCGAGTTCTCGTACAACCCCAGCGCGGTGTTCGCCCGGGTCGAGAAGGGCGAGGCGATCGAGGTCACCCGGCACGGCAACGTCATCGCGATACTGTCACCGGCCGGCAGCCCGATGGAGCGGTACGCGCACCTGGTGGCGCAGGGGAAGATCAAGCTGAAGCCGGTCACCGCCGCCGAGCGCCACAGCATGCCGCACTACGAGGTGCCAGAAGACGTCGATCCGGTTGCGCTCCTGCTGGCCGAGCGTGAAGAGGACGACCGTTGATCTATATGGACACGTCCGCACTGGTCACCTGGATGACCCGACGTAGTCACTGGGGCGCGCTGGACGTTTTCCTGCAGGAGCGGGCCACGGAACCGCTGGCCACCAGCACGCTCGGTTTCGTGGAGACCGTACGGACTCTGGACCTCATGGGGCACTTCCCCAAGGCCCTGGAGGACCTGGACGCCCGGATCACCGAAATTCTCCTCACGCGAGAGGTGCGAGATGCGGCGGCTCTGCTGGTCGGGCGCCTGAGGACCTTGGATGCGGTTCACGTGGCCAGTGCGCTCTCCCTCCGGGACGACCTGACCGTCCTGGTGACCTATGACCGCAGGATGCTCGAGACCGCTCGTGCCGAAGGGCTGTCGGCTCACGCACCCGGTATGGCGGACTGACCGGGGCCACGAACTGTAGGAACCCGACAGGAGGCCACGAGAGCCACTGTCGGTGCCCCGATGTCCCGGGGCGTACCGGGACCGATAGGTTTTCGGTGCAGCCGCCTGTCGTCACGGTGTCCGGGCGGATGGAACAGACCGCTATCGAAGGGGTGATCCGTTGAGCCGCTCGGTTCTCGTCACCGGAGGCAACCGGGGCATCGGCCTCGCCATCGCCCGCGCGTTCGCCGACGCCGGCGACAAGGTCGCCATCACGTACCGCTCGGGTGAGCCCCCGGCCGGCTTCCTCGCCGTCCGGTGCGACATCACCGACGCCGAGCAGGTGGAGCAGGCCTACAAGGAGATCGAGGAGGCGCACGGCCCCGTCGAGGTGCTCGTGGCCAACGCCGGGATCACCCGGGACCAGCTCCTGATGCGCATGACCGAGGAGGACTTCACGTCCGTCCTCGAGACCAACCTCACCGGCACCTTCCGCGTCGTCAAGCGCGCCAACCGCGGCATGCTGCGCGCCCGCAAGGGCCGCGTCGTGCTGATCTCCTCGGTCGTCGGACTGCTGGGCTCCGCGGGGCAGGCCAACTACGCCGCCTCCAAGGCCGGCCTGGTGGGCTTCGCCCGGTCCCTCGCCCGTGAGCTGGGCTCGCGCAACATCACCTTCAACGTCGTCGCGCCCGGTTTCGTCGACACCGACATGACCCGGGAGCTCACCGAGGAGCAGCAGGCGAAGATCCTCGCCCAGGTGCCGCTCGCCCGGTACGCGAAGACCGAGGAGATCGCCGCCGCGGTGCGCTTCCTCGCCTCGGACGACGCCTCGTACATCACTGGAGCCGTCATTCCCGTTGACGGCGGACTGGGAATGGGTCACTGACACACATGAGCGGAATTCTCGAGGGCAAGCGCGTCCTGATCACCGGTGTGCTGACGGAGGCGTCCATCGCCTTCCACACCGCGAAGCTGGCCCAGGAGCAGGGCGCCGAGGTCATCCTGACCGCGTTCCCGCGGCCGACCCTGACCGAGCGCATCGCGAAGAAGCTGCCCAAGCCCACCAAGGTCATCGAGCTCGACGTCACCAACGACGAGCACCTGGGCCGCCTGGCCGACGTCGTCGGCGAGGAGCTCGGCGGCCTGGACGGCGTCGTGCACTCCATCGGCTTCGCGCCGCAGGACGCCCTCGGCGGCAACTTCCTCAACACGCCGTTCGAGTCGGTCGCCACGGCCATGCACGTCTCGGCGTTCTCCCTGAAGTCGCTCACCATGGCCTGTCTGCCGCTGATGCAGAACGGCGGCTCCGTCGTCGGCCTCACCTTCGACGCGCAGTACGCCTGGCCGCAGTACGACTGGATGGGCCCGGCGAAGGCCGCCCTGGAGGCGACCAGCCGCTACATGGCGCGCGACCTGGGCAAGCAGAACATCCGCTGCAACCTGATCTCGGCCGGTCCGCTCGGCTCGATGGCCGCCAAGTCCATCCCCGGCTTCGCCGAGCTGGCGTCCGTGTGGGACAACCGCGCCCCGCTGGAGTGGGACCTGAAGGACCCGGAGCCGGCCGGCCGCGGCGTCGTCGCCCTGCTGAGCGACTGGTTCCCGAAGACCACGGGCGAGATCGTCCACGTGGACGGCGGTCTGCACGCCGTCGGCGCCTGACAGCCAGTACAGCCTGAGGGCCCGCGTCCCCTGAGGGGGGCGCGGGCCCTCACATATGTCCGGAAGGGCGCGCTCAGCCGCGCGCGCGGGAGGTGAACCGCCCCGGCTTGCACGCCATCGGATAGGAGGCGGCCTCCTCGGCCGCCGTCGCCTCGTCGCCCGCGCGGATCGCGTCCACCAGCCGGCTGTGGTCCATGTGCGTCTCGGGCGACATGTCCCCGCCCACGTCGTCGCGCAGCCAGTCCCGCAGCACCTCGCCCAGATCCGCGTACAGCGCGGTCATCACGTCGTTGCGCGAGGCCGCCACGACGGCCATGTGGAAGGTCGCGTCCGCCGTCACGAACGCCTCCGCGTCGCCCGACTCCCACGCCTCCTCACGGCGCCGCAGCAGCGTGTCGAGCTGCTTGAGGTCCTTCTCGGTACGCCGCTGCGCCGCCAGCCGCGCAGCCGAGGACTCCAGGGATGAGCGCAGCTCGGCGATGTGCCGGGGGTCGGCGTCGGCGAAACGGCGGTGCATCACGCCGGCCAGCTCGCTGGTGGCGACGACATAGGTGCCCGAGCCCTGGCGGATGTCCAGCAGACCGTTGTGCGCCAGCGCGCGCACCGCCTCACGGACGGTGTTGCGGGCGACCCCCAGCTGTTCCACCAGCTCGGGCTCGGTGGGGATGCGTGAGCCGACCGGCCACTCGCCCGACGTGATCTGGGCCCGCAGGGCGGCGATGACCTGCTCGGACAGCGCGGAGCGGCGCGGATGGCTCAGAGGCATGCTTCACCTTCGCACGGCGTGGGCCGCGTACGACGTCCGCGACATGGACAACCAATCATCCCATGATTCTATGATGGGTGTCATGACTCGTATGACTGGTGACGGAACCCGGACGACGGCGTCCGCCACCGCCCGTACGCCCGCCACGACCGCGCTCCCGGAGCACCCGGACGCCCCCCTGCGCGCGTGGCGGAAACGGCTGCTCGTCGCCGGCATCGTGCTGGCCGCCCTGAACCTGCGCCCCGCCATCACCAGCTTCGGCGCCCTGCTCGAAGAGGTGCGCGCCGGGCTGGGGATGAGCGGCAGCGTCGCCGGGCTGCTCACCTCCCTGCCCGCGCTGTGTTTCGCCGTCTTCGGCGTCACCGCGCCCCGCCTGGCCCGCCGCTTCGGCCCCGCCGCCGTGGTGTGCGCCGGCATGGCCGCCATCGCCACCGGCCTGCTCGTGAGGCCCTACGTCGGCAGCACGGCCGCCTTCCTGCTCGCCAGCGGCCTGGCGCTCGGCGGCATAGCCGTGAGCAACGTGCTGATGCCGGTCATCGTCAAGCGCTGGTTCCCCGACCGGGTCGGACCCATGACCGGCCTGTACTCGATGGCCCTCGCCCTCGGCACCGCCTCGGCGGCGGCCGTGACCGTCCCGGTGACCGACGCGCTCGGCGGCGACTGGCAGGCGGGCCTCGCCGTCTGGGCGGCCCTCGCGGCGGCCGCCGCCCTGCCCTGGCTCCCCTTCGTACGGGGCCGGCGAGACGCCTCGGGAGCCTCCGGGGCGCCGAAGCCGTCGCAGGCGGACGGGCGTCCCGAGGAGCGGCCCGCCGGGCAGACGCCGGCGCTGCGCATCACCCGCAGCCGTACGGCGTGGGCGCTGGCCGTGTTCTTCGGACTCCAGGCCACCGGCGCCTACATCACCATGGGCTGGATGGCGCAGATCTTCCGGGACGCGGGCGTCTCCGCGGGCCGGGCGGGCATGCTGGTCGCCGTCACCATGGTGATGGGGGTCCCCCTGGCGTTCGTCATCCCGCGGATCGCCGCCCGGCTGCCCCGGCAGGGTCCCATCGTGGTCGGGCTGGGCGTCAGCGGCCTGCTCGGGTACGCGGGCCTCTGGTTCGCACCGGCCGCGGGCGCATGGGCCTGGGCGGTGCTGCTGGGCATCGCCAACTGCGCCTTCCCGCTCGCGCTCACCATGGTCGGCATGCGGGCGCGGACGGGCCCCGGGGTGGCCCAGCTGTCGGCCTTCGCGCAGAGCACCGGCTATCTGATCTCCATCCCCGGGCCGCTGCTGGTGGGCGTGCTGTACCAGCACAGCGGGGGCTGGGGCCTGCCGATCGCGCTCATGGCGGCTCTGATGGTCCCGCAGATGGTCTTCGGGGTGATGGCCGGACGGGACCGTACGGTGGAGGACGAGGCGGCGCGCCGAAGCGCCGGCCGGGGCACCCCCTGACCGGTGCCGGGCGGGGAGGGTGCGACACTTTCCCCATGCCAGTCCTCGAGCCGAACCCGCAGAACGGCCAGAAGAAGATGCTGCTCGTCTTCGGCGCCTTCTTCGCGATCTTCATCGTCATCGGCGTCATCGCGACGGTGCTCGCGCCCTGAGCCCGGCCCGGCAGACGCCCGATCCCCGGGCGCGGTGACCGGTTCCGCGCCCTGAGGGTGGTGCTGGCACCCCCGTCCCCTAGGGGGCCAGGCTCAGGGTCAAGTGGGTGGATCACCGGATGGGTTGGAGCCCCGCCGATCCGTACCTTCGAGATGTGGCCGCGGCAGGCGGCCACCGGACACTCGAAGAGCGGAGGCACCCATGTCGGCGCGCACGCACTCCCGGCCCGTTCCGGCCCCCCGGGCCGGTGCCGCCACCCGGCTGCCGTGGTGGGCCCTGGCCCTCCCCGCCCTCGCCTTCGTGGCCCTGCTCGCCCTCGTACTGAACCCCTCCGACGCGCACGCGGCCGCCGGTGAGCCCGCGCTCACCCTCCTCGTCGAGCGGGCGCAGCAGCTCATGGCCCGCTGAACGCGCCGAGGCGCCGGTCAACTCCCTGCGCCCCGTGGCCTGTTTCGTGCGAAGCTGGGTGCCATGAGCGTCGCAGAACCCCGCAGGATTGTCCTTTTCCGGCATGCGAAAGCCGACTGGCCTCCGGTGTCCGACCACGAGCGGCCCCTCGCCGAGCGAGGCCGCCTGGACGCAGCGGCCGCCGGCCGCAAGCTGGCCGACTCCGGCGTCGCCTTCGACCTGGCCCTGTGCTCCACGGCGGTCCGCACCCGCGAGACCTGGAAGCTGGCGGTCCACGAGTTCCCGAAGCGGCCGAAGACCGTCTACGAGGAGCGGATCTACGAGGCCTCGCCCGGTGAGCTGATCGCCCTGCTCAACGAGACCTCCGACGACGCGCAGAACGTCCTGCTGATCGGACACAACCCGGGCGTGCAGGGGCTGGCCGACATCCTGGCCGGCGCATCCGAGGGCGACGCGCGCGAGCGGATGACGCGGCGCGGCTTCCCGGCCGCCGCCTTCGCGGTCCTGACCTTCACCGGCCCCTGGAAGTCCCTGGAGCCCGGCACGGCCACGCTGGTCGACTACTGGGCGCCCACGGAGTGACCCCCGGCTGACCCGCCCGGCACGACAGGGGCCCGGCACCGACCTCGTCGGCGCCGGGCCCCTGCCGTCATCACGGCCGGTCCGTCGTCACGGCCGGTGCGCGCCGCTCAGTCGACCGCGAGCGTGTCCGCGGCCTCGACCTCTTCGCGTGTGATGCCGAGCAGATAGAGGACCGTGTCCAGGAAGGGGACGTTCACCGCCGTGTGGGCCGCCTCGCGCACCACCGGCTTGGCGTTGAAGGCGACACCGAGACCGGCCGCGTTCAGCATGTCCAGGTCGTTCGCGCCGTCACCGATCGCCACCGTCTGCGACAGCGGCACCCCCGCCTCGGCCGCGAACCGCCGCAGCAGCCGCGCCTTGCCCGCCCGGTCCACGATCTCGCCGGTCACCCGGCCGGTGAGCTTGCCGTCGACGATCTCCAGCGTGTTCGCCTGGGCGAAGTCCAGACCGAGACGCTCCTTCAGATCGTCGGTGACCTGCGTGAAGCCGCCCGACACCACGCCCACCTGGTAGCCCAGCCGCTTGAGCGTACGGATCAGGGTGCGGGCGCCCGGCGTCAGCCGCACCTCGCTGCGCACCTTGTCGATCACGGAGGCGTCGAGCCCCTCCAGCAGCGCCACGCGCGCGTGCAGCGACTGCTCGAAGTCCAGCTCCCCGCGCATCGCCGCCGCCGTCACCTCGGCGACCTGGTCCTCACAGCCGGCGTGCGCCGCGAAGAGCTCGATCACCTCGTCCTGGATGAGCGTGGAGTCCACGTCCATCACCACCAGGCGCTGCGCCCTGCGGTACAGGCCCGCCGCGACCACCGCGATGTCGACCCGGAACCGGGCCGCGTCCGTCACCAGCGCGGTGCGCAGCGCCTCCGTCTCGACACCGGACACCGCGAACTCCACGGCGGTCACCGGGTACTTGGCGAGCCGGAAGATACGGTCGATGTTGCCGCCGGCCTTGGTGATCCGCGCGGCGACCGCGGCCGTCGCCTCCGAGGTGAGGGGGTGGCCCAGCACGGTCACCAGGGACCTGCCGAGACCGCGGGGGCGGTTGTCGCCCTTGCCCGAGATGATCTCCGCCTGCATCTTGATCGACTCGGCCCAGCTGTGGACGGTCGCCCGCAGGTCACCCTCCATCCCCGCCGGGGGCTGGGTCACGAGCGCGCACAGCACGATGCGGCCCCGGGTGACGACCTGCTCGATGTCGACCACGTCGACGGAGTAGGCGGCGAGGGTGTCGAAGAGGCCGGCCGTGATGCCCGGCCGGTCCTTCCCGAAGATCTTGACCAGGAGGGTGGGAACGTCGGAGGTCTGCGATGCGCTCATGGTGCTCCCCACCGTATCCGGCACCCAGTGCCTCACGCCCGCCCGGTCCGCCCTCCGGACACCCTCTCCGGGCCCGCCCCTACCGTCCCCGCGGCCCCCTGCCGTCCCCGCCTCCTTCATCACGTTCGCCCGGTCCCGGGGGCCGCGGCGCCGGCGGCGGTGGCGGGGGAGGGGGCGGCACCCGGTCCGGCCACAGACGGCGGCGGTCCGGTCGGGGCGGGCGTGGGGGCGGGGTGGGACTGGCGACCGTGGGGGCCGCGGCCACGTCGTCCGCACCGCCGCCCGCACTCCCTGGCGCACTCCGTCCCCGTGCGCCTGCGTCCCCGGGCGCACTCCGTCCTCGTACACCCGCGTCCCCGGACCCACCCCATCCCGGCACCGCGTCGGTCGTGCCCCGCCCCGGCACCGCGTCCTCCGGGGCGCCCCGCTCCCGCCGCGCCCCCGGCAGCCGTAGATACGGATTGGTGTCCGGATCGGGCGGCCGGTACGGCGTCCCCGGCCGGTAGGGACCCGAGGGCGCCGACGCCGGCGAGCCCCCGGCATCCCGTGCCAGTACCGCCACCCGCGTCCCCGCCACCCCGCACGCCCACGCCAGTAGCGCCCCCACCGCGCCCGCCCCCGCGCCCCACACCGCCCCGAGCAGCACCGCCGGGCCCAGCCGCCCGCGCAGATCCAGCCCCGCGTTGAACGCGTCGTACCCCAGCACCGACAGCGAGGCGCCCACGGACACCTCCGTGAGCCACACCAGCACCGGCAGCGTCACCGCCGTGGCGGCGCCCAGCCGCAGCGCGCACCGCCCCGCGAAACCACCCGCCCCCGGCGCGCTCCCCGCCACCGGCGTCCGCACCGCCGTCAGCACGCCCGCCAGCAGCATCGCCGTCGCCGCGCCGACCCCCAGCAGCCACACCCGCCCGTCCAGCTCGGCCAGTGCGCCCAGGGTGACCTGCTCCTCCGTCCCCATCCGCAGCAGATCGTCGAGGGGGTGGGGCAGCGCCCCGAGCAGCGCCCCGGTCCCCTGGGCGCCGTAGGGGACGAACAGCCCGACCGGCCACCCCAGCCACACCCCGTTCGGCGCCCCGAGCAGAGCCGCCCCGGCGATCCGCCGGGGGTGGTCGTCGCCGATCGCCGCACACGCCGCGGCCGCGATCCCCGCCGCCGCCGCGACCAGCAGCACCGCGACGACCGACGAGACCGCCGGCCGCACCACCCGGTGCAGCGCCTCCCACCCGCGCGGCAGCGGAGTACGCCGGGACGCCAGCAGCGCGACCAGCAGCACGCCCGCCGACCAGCCGAGACCGGCCAGCAGCGTCGGCGCCGTGTCGACGGTGAACCCCACCGTCACCTGCGGGTCGACCAGGTCCCCCACCCGGTCCGGCAGCAGCTCCCCGATGTCGCCGAGCCCGGGGACGTCCAGCCCGCCGCCGTCGGAGCCGGGAAGACCGTCCACGCCGAGCGCGGCCACGTCGACGGTGATCACGTCGTGCCCCGCCCACGCCAGTCCGCCCGCCGTCGCCACGGCCAGCGCGACCACCGCCCCCGCCCGCGCGGCCAGTTCACGGCCGGACACCACAACTCCGGCCGTTCGTAAGGACCTCAGGAAGATGAGGGACAGCAGCAGCGCCCCCACCAGACCGACGCCGAGCGGCATCACGTCGACCGCCGTGTCCGCCTCGGCCCCGGACAGCCCGAACGCCGACACGTCCCCCGTCGGCGTGACCGAACCGCCCACCGCCAGCGCCACCACCGCGGCCGCCATCGGCCCCAACGCCCCCGCCGTGTCCGCGTCCAGGAGACGCAGACCCAGCGCGGCCGTCCCCGCCATCCCGATCAGCGCCCAGCTCACCGCGGCGACCGCGGACATCACCACGTCCGCCCACGGCAGACCGGTGCGGCGGCCCGGCCCGGCGGAGCCTGTGGCAGTACTCATGGGCAGACCCCCCGATCCGCGGAGCGGCCCGGCAGGCCGCACTTGTCCCCCTCGCGTGGTTTACCACTCTCCGGGGCGATTTCAACCCCCGCCCGGACAGGGCCGTCGACGCCTTGTCGCGGGGTCGTGACAGGGCCGACTTTCGGTCGGAGGGCCGAGCCTGAAATAGTTCCCCCCGATGTTCGACATCCCTAGACTCCCTGCGACGGGGGAAATTCGGGGGACAACTCAGTGGGGCATGGAGTGCCGGAACTCGTACTGGAATCAAACGGACGCACCTGGACGCTCGATCCGTCCAGGTCCTACACCCTGGGACGTGACCCGCAGGGCGACGTCGTCCTCGACGACGCCAGGGTGTCCTGGCGTCATGCCACGATCAGCTTCAACGGCCGCAGTTGGGTGATCGAGGACCACGGCAGCACCAACGGCACCTTCGTGCAGGGGCAGCGCATCCACCACCTGGAGTTCACCGCCGACACGGTGCTGAACCTGGGCAACGCGAACGACGGGCCGCGCGTGACGCTGTCCGGCGTCGCCGCCGCCGTGCCGCAGGCTCAGCCGCAGCAGCCGTACGCCGCCCAGGGCGCGGGCGCCGGCTGGCAGCAGCCCCCCGCGCAGCAGCGGCCGGCCCAGCAGCCGCCCGCCCAGCAGGGCTGGCAGCAGCAGCCGCAGCAGAACGCGCCGCACATCCCGCAGCAGCAGGGCCTCGGTGGTGGCGCGGGGGCGCCGCCGGTCTACGGCGACCGCAGTCCCACGACGTTCCACCAGTTCTCGCTCGGCCGCGTGATGCGGATCGGCCGTGCCCTGGAGAACGACCTGGTCGTCTCCGACCTCCAGGTGTCCCGCAACCACGCGGAGTTCCACTCGACGCCCGACGGGCGCATGGAGATCCGCGATCTCGGCTCGCACAACGGCACCTACGTCAACGGCCAGCCGATCGCCAAGGGCGGCTCGCAACTGCTCGGCCCCACCGACATCGTGGGCGTCGGTCACTCGACCTTCCGGATCGTCGGCGACCGGCTCGAGGAGTTCGTCGACACCGGTGAGGTGTCCTTCTCCGCCCGCCACCTGACCGTCACGGTCGACGGCGGCAAGCAGATCCTGAAGGACGTCTCCTTCGGCGTCCCGGAGAAGTCCCTGATCGCGGTCATCGGCCCCTCCGGCTCCGGCAAGTCGACGCTGCTCAAGGCGCTCACCGGGTACCGCCCCGCCAACCAGGGCGAGGTGCTGTACGACAACCGCAATCTGTACAAGCAGTTCGCCGAGCTGCGCCAGCGCATCGGTCTGGTCCCGCAGGACGACATCCTGCACAAGGAGCTGACCGTCAAGCGCGCCCTGAAGTACGCGGCCAAGCTGCGCTTCCCCGCCGACACCACGGCGGCCGAGCGCGAGGCCCGTATCGACGAGGTGCTGCGCGAGCTGAAGCTGGACATCCACAAGGACAAGAAGGTCACGTCCCTGTCCGGCGGCCAGCGCAAGCGCGTGTCGGTGGCGCTCGAGCTGCTCACCAAGCCGTCGCTGATCTTCCTGGACGAGCCGACCTCCGGCCTCGACCCGGGCATGGACCGTGACGTCATGCAGCTGCTGCGCGGCCTCGCCGACGACGGCCGCACGGTGCTCGTGGTGACCCACTCGGTGGCCGAGCTGGCGATCTGCGACAAGCTGCTGGTGATGGCGCCGGGCGGCTCCGTCGCCTACTTCGGCCCGCCCGAGGAGGCGCTGAACTTCTTCGGTTACGACACCTGGGCCGACGTCTTCTCCGCCTTCGAGAACTACCGCGACTACGACTGGGCGGGCCGCTGGAAGGGCTCGCAGCACTACCAGATGTACGCCGCGGACATCGACGCGGTCGCCCCGCAGTCCGTACAGGTCCCGGCGATGCAGGCGATGAAGCCGCCGAAGCCGCAGGGCTGGGCGTCGCAGTTCTCCACCCTGGTGCGCCGCTATGTGTCGGTGATCGCCTCCGACAAGGGCTTCCTCGCCCTGTCGATCATCCTGCCGCTGGTCCTCGGCTCGGTCAGCCTGCTCATCGACCAGGGCAAGGACCTGCTGGTCAACACGGAGATCAACCCGAGGACGGGCAGGCCCGTCGCCAACGGCACGGCGCTCACGGTGCTGCTGATCCTCGCGGTGGGCGCGTGCTTCGCCGGCGCCGCCAACTCCGTGCGTGAGCTGATCAAGGAACGCGTGATCTACGAGCGGGAGCGCGCCACCGGCCTGTCCCGCTCGGCGTACCTGATGTCGAAGGTCTTCGTGCTGGGCCTGATCACCATGATCCAGGGCCTGATGATCGGCGTCATCGGCTTCTCCAGCCGCACGGTGCCCGACGAGGGCCTCGTCCTCGGCAGCCAGATCCTGCTGGAGCTGTGCATCCCGATCATGGCGCTGGGCTTCACCGCGATGATGTTCGGCCTGATCATCTCGGCCCTGGTGAAGACCGCCGAGAAGACGATGCCGCTGCTGGTGATGTTCGCGATCGTCCAGGTCGTCTTCACGGGCTGCCTGTTCCCGCTGGCCAACTCGGTCGGCGTGAACGAGCTGTCGTACCTGATGCCGTCGCGCTGGGCGGTCGCCGCCGCGGGCACGACGCTGGACTTCAACAACATCAGCCCGCCGGCCAAGGGCGACAGCGACGACCCGCTGTGGGAGCACACGGCCGCCGCGTTCGCGACGGACATGGGCGCGCTGATCGCGCTCGGCGTGGTCTGCGGCTTCTTCGTGGCGCGCTTCCTGCGCCGCCACGAGCCGGAGGTCATGCGCAAGTAGTCCCGCCGTACGACCCCGAAGGGCGGCACCCCGTCAGGAGGGTGCCGCCCTTCGGCGTCTGTGTGCGGTGGGAGAGGTCCGCGCCGACCTCTCAGTACGCGCTGTCGACGTTGTCCATGGTGCCGTACTTGTCGGCCGCGTAGTTGCAGGCGGCGACGATGTTGGCGACCGGGTCGTAGATGTCCTTCGGGGTGCCCTTGACGTGGTACGCCTCGAAGGTCGGCGGGATCACCTGGAGCAGGCCCTTGGAGGGGATGCCCTTCTGGGCGTTGATGTCCCAGAGGTTGATCGCCTTCGGGTTGCCGGAGGACTCACGCAGGACGTTGCGCTTGATGCCCTCGTAGGAGCCCGGGATGCCGTGCTTCTTCATGATGGACATGGCCTCGCGGATCCAGCCGTCGAGGTTGTCCCCGTACTTCTTCGGAGCGGCCTTCTTCACCTCGGCGCGCTCGGCGGACCGGCTCGCGGACTCCGCGGCCTCGCGGGCCTTCGCGGCCTTGGCCTCGGCGGCCGCCTTCTTCTTCGCGGCGGCCTCGGCGGCGGCCTGCTTCTTGGCCGCGATCTCCTCGACCTTGACGCTGGCGCCGGCGAGCTGGCTGTTGACGTCGGCCTTGACGCCCTGGATCTGCTGGGTGCTGTAGGCCACCTTCGCCGTCTGGGCGGGGGCCTCGGCCGTGGTCGTCGTCGAGGCGTTGCTCGGGACCGCCGAGAAGCCGATGGCGGCGGCGCCGAGAGCGGCGACGCCCGCGGCGGCGATCTTGTGGTGACGGGTCAGGGCTCGACCATGACCACGGGTGAGGATGTGCTTGGGCATGCGGAACGGACCTCTTCGTGTAGCGCGGAGGTCGCTCGATGTCCGGTGGGACTGGTGCTTCTTCGGCACACGAACGCCGCGGGCAGGAATCCCACGGCGCTGAGCGACGCAGCCATTGTTAGCGGCCGCAAAATCGCTGGGCAAAGATGTGACCTACGAAGCCGGGTAGTGGATCAGAGGGTAGCAAACCGGGCAGATGGGACTGTTCGTCCCGCATATAAGGACGATATGAGTCTCCTAATCCGCTTCGTACGTGATGTGCGCCCTATGTGCGGCCTCACACCGGACCCCCTCCCTCCTCACCGCGTGTTGCTGGCGCAACGCGCTGTGTGAGGAGTTCCGCGCCCCTTCGGCAGGGAGGTCAGCCGCCCTCGGTCAGGACGGCAGCAGCAGGTGCACGTCCCCGAACTCGTGCCACAGGTACCGCCCGCGCAGCGCCTCCTCGTAGCCCCGCGCGACCGCCTCCCGCCCCGCGACCGCCTCCAGCATCAGCAGGTGCGACGCCTCCGGCTCGTGCAGCCCGGTCAGCAGCCCGTCCACCACCCGCACCCCCCGCTCCGGGGTCACCACCAGGTCCGTCCACCCCGCCCGGGCCCGCACCACCCCGTCCGGACCGGCCGCCGACTCCAGCGCCCGCACCGCCGTCGTGCCCACCGCGACCACCCGCCCGCCGCCCGCCCGCACCGCCCCGATCAGCCGCGCCGACGCCTCCGGCACCGCGAACCGCTCCGGGTACGGCGGCTCGTGCGCCTCCGTCGACGCCACCCCTGTGTCCAGCCGCACCGGCGCGACCTGCACCCCGCGGCTCACCAGCTCCGTCACCGTCCGCGCGGTGAACGGACGCCCCGCGCTCGGCATCTCCGCGCTCCCCGAGCCGTCCCGCGACGGCAGCGCGAACACCGTCTGGTACGCAGGCAGCGGCTGGTCCCGCTCCGTGTACGCGTACCGGATCGGCCGCCCGTGCTCCCGCAGCAGCCCCGGCACATCCCGCGACACCCGCGCCCACCACAGGCGCGGCGCCCCCGCGCTCAGCGGCTCCTCCACCCGCAGCCGCGCACCCCCCGCCAGCCGCACCTTTGTACCCGCACGTGTGCCCGCGCGTACGCGCGTGGTGCCGCGCCCGTCCGGATCGCGCAGCTCGACCGCCCAGCGCCCGTCGTCGCCCCGGGTGGAGAAGTGCACCACCACGCGCGCGTCGCCGACCCGTCCGTCGACGGCCGCCGCCAGCGTGGGCGAGGTGTTCACCACCAACAGGTCGCCCGCACGCAGCAGCAGCGGCAGCTCCGCGAACGCGTGGTGGGACACCTCGGCGCCCCGCGACACCAGCAGCCGCACCGCGTCCCGGTCCCGGCCGGGCGCCCGCAGCTCCGCCGGCACCCGCGCGGACAGCTCCTCCGGCACCCGGAACGCGACCGTCACCGCCGTCCCTCCAGCAGCGCCGGGGCGCCGTAGCGGCCACTGGCCGGCCGCTCCTCCAGCAGCCGCACGAACCCCGGCACCACCGCCTCCGGCTCCGGCCGCGGACCGTCGTCGTCCGGCACGGCCGCCGCGTACAGGTCCGTCGCCATGTCCCCCGGATCCACCGACCACACCCGCAGCCCCGGCTCCTCCTCCGCCAGCACCGCCGCCAGCTGGTCGAGACCCGCCTTCGACGCGCCGTACCCGCCCCACGCCGGATACGCCTCCGCGGCGGCGTCCGAGCTCACCACCAGCACCGCGCCCTCCCCGGCGGCCCGCAGCAGCGGCAGCGCCTCCTGCACCAGGCCCAGCGCCGCCACCAGGTTCACCTCCAGCGCCCGCCGCAGGCCCTCCAGCGGCAGCTCCGCCAGCCGCACCAGCGGCTCGGCGCCCAGCGCGCTCGCGTTGTGCACCAGCAGGTCCACCCCGCCCAGCCGCCAGGCCGCCGCCACCAGCTCCGCCCGGTGCGCGGCGTCCGTCACATCGCCCGGCACCGCCGTCACCCGCGTGCCGTGCGCCGAGGCCAGTACCACCGTCTCCGCCAGGCGGTCCTCGCCCCGCGCGTCCAGCACCAGGTCCCAGCCCCGTTCCGCCAGCCCCACGGCCAGCGCCCGTCCGAGCCCCTTCGAGGCTCCCGTGATGATCGCAACCGGCATGACAGCCGTCCCCTCGTCCGTGGTGTCGTCCCGCCCTCTCGGCGTGTGATCAACGTAGGAAGCCGGGACGCACGGCCGCCTCGGGCGCGGGACGCAGCCGCCCGGGTCCCTTAGCCCTACGCCGGGACGCCCCCGCCCGGCGGACCAGGCCGCGACGGCCGGACCGGGACCGCGGACCTAGGACCAGCGCCGGGGGAGAGGAGCGTGCGGCGGTCCGATCCGCCGGTCCGCGCCCCGCCGGTACCGTGAGGTCATGAGCCACGGCCCCCGGTCCGGCCTCGCCGCGGTGAGTTCCGCGTTGCTGGCCATGAGCAGGCATCTCGAGGTGCGCGACGTCCTCAAGACGATCGTCGCCTCGGCCCGCGAACTCCTCGACGCCCAGTACGCCGCCCTCGGCGTGCCCGACGACCACGGCGGCTTCGCCCAGTTCGTGGTGGACGGCGTCAGCGACGCCCAGTGGAAGGCCATCGGCCCCCTGCCGCGCCGGCACGGCATCCTCGCCGCGATGCTCGACGACGCCGCCCCGCAGCGCCTCGCCGACGTGCGCCGCGACCCCCGCTTCGAGGGCTGGCCCAGCGCCCACCCGGACCTCGTCGACTTCCTGGGCCTGCCGATCCGCGACGGCGACGAGGTGCTCGGCGCCCTGTTCCTCGCGAACAAGAACTGCCCGAAGCCGGACGGCGCCTGCGGCTTCACCGAGGACGACGAGGAACTGCTCGGCATCCTCGCCCAGCACGCCGCCATCGCCCTCACCAACGCCCGCCTCTACGAGCGCAGCCGCGAGCTGACCATCGCCGAGGAGCGCTCCCGCCTGGCCCACGAGCTGCACGACGCCGTCAGCCAGAAGCTGTTCTCCCTGCGCCTCACCGCCCAGGCCGCCGCCCGTCTCGTGGACCGCGACCCGGCGCGCGCCAAGGGCGAGCTGCAGCAGGTGGCCGAGCTGGCCGCCGAGGCCGCCGACGAACTGCGCGCCGCGGTCGTCGAACTGCGCCCCGCAGCCCTCGACGAGGACGGGCTCGTGGCCACCCTGCGCACCCAGGTGCAGGTCCTCGACCGCGCCCACAGCGCGCGCGTCACCTTCACCGGCCACGGCGTGCGCGCCCTGCCCGCCGCCCAGGAGGAGGCCGTGCTGCGGGTCGCCCAGGAGGCGCTGCACAACGCCCTGCGCCACTCCGGCGGCGCCCACGTCGACGTGACCCTGGAGCGGCGCGGCAACGGCGCCGTCCTGCGGGTCGGCGACGACGGCGGCGGCTTCGACCCGCACGCCGTGCGCCGCGCGGGCCGCCATCTGGGCCTGGTCTCCATGCGGGACCGGGCGAGCGGGGTCGGCGGCAGGCTGACCGTGGAATCGGCGCCCGGCAAGGGCACCACCATCGAGATGGAGGTCCCCGGTGGCTGACACGATCAAGGTGCTGCTGGTCGACGACCACCAGGTGGTCCGGCGCGGTCTGCGCACCTTCCTGGAGGTGCAGGACGACATCGAGGTCGTCGGCGAGGCCGCGGACGGCGCGGAGGGAGTCGCCCTGGCCGGCGAGCTCCAGCCCGACGTCATCCTCATGGACGTCAAGATGCCCGGCATGGACGGCGTGGAGGCGCTGCGCAGGCTGCGCGAGCTGGACCACCGCGCCCGCGTGCTGGTCGTCACCAGCTTCACCGAGCAGCGCACGGTGATCCCCGCACTCCGCGCGGGCGCGGCGGGCTACGTCTACAAGGACATCGACCCCGACGCGCTGGCCGGCGCCATCCGCTCCGTGCACGCCGGGCACGTGCTGCTCCAGCCCGAGGTGGCGGGCGCGCTGCTGTCCCAGGAGGAGGGCGTTTCCGGGGCGGGGCGCGCGGGGTCGCTCACCGAGCGGGAGCGCGAGGTGCTGGGGCTGATCGCGGACGGCCGCGCCAACCGGGAGATCGCCCGCGCCCTCGTGCTCTCCGAGAAGACGGTGAAGACGCATGTGTCGAACATCCTGATGAAGCTCGACCTGGCGGACCGGACCCAGGCCGCCCTGTGGGCCGTACGGCACGGGCTCAGCGGCTGACCGCCGTCCCCGATGTCACCGGAAGGTTCCCCTCCGGTGCGAGATTCATACCGTAGGGGGAATGGCCGCCGGGGGCCCGTGTCCCCGGCCCGTGCCACGCGTTGCCCAGTGCGGACCGCGGCGATCGCCGCGGTCGTCGCAAGGAGGGCTCGGAAAGTGAAGAACCTGAAGAAGGCAGCGGCCGTGACGATGGTGGCCGGCGGTCTGCTCGCCGCCGGTGCGGGCATGGCCTCCGCCACCGAGGGCAGCCACGCGCACGGTAAGGCCGTGGGCTCCCCGGGCGTCGTCTCCGGCAACCTCGTCCAGGTCCCGGTCGACGTCCCGGTCAACGTGTCGGGCAACAGCATCAACGTCATCGGCGTGCTGAACCCGGCCTTCGGCAACGTCGCCGTCAACCACTGACGGCCGACGCCACCAGACGACAAGCCCCGGCCGCCCGCCCCCACCCGGCGCCGGGGCTCGTCCCTGTCCGGGGCCGGGGCGCGCTGCCCAGATCAGCGCGCCCCGCGCTCCTCCACGAACGCGTTGTACGCGGCCACCTGCGCCCGCCGCGCCGTCCGCTCCACCGGCCGCAGCGCCAGCGCCCGCGCCGACATCTCCGACGCGCTCACCGCACCGCCGTGCCCGTGCTCCGTCGCCAGCGTCACGAGCGCGCCCACCCGCTGCGCCAGCTCCAGCACCCGCACCGCACGCGGCGGATACCCCGGCGCCAGCACGTCCCGCCCACGCGACGCCGTGGCCCGCGCCCGGTACGCGTCGATCGCCGCCTCCGCGACCGGACCCGACCCGGCCACGTCCAGCCGCGTCAGCGCCTCCGTCGCCTCCCGCAGCGCCTCCGCCAGCTCCCGCTCCGCCTCACCCAGCGACGGCACGTCCGCCGGGGGCGCCTCCCGCACCGGCAGAACCCGCCAGAGGACCTCCACATGCACATCGCCCTCGGGCCCGGCCTCCGACACCTCCGGCACCAGCCCCAGCGCCGCCCCCTCGCAGACCACGGCCTCCTCGGCCTCCAGCGCCCGCGCGTTGAACTCCGGCGGGCCGCTCAGCCCCAGCGGATGCCCCGGCGCCGGCAGCGCCACCCGCAGCCCCGACGCCCCGAGCCCCCGCAGCCGCCCCAGGGCCAGCGTCAGCCCCACCGGCGCGGACTCCCCGGGCACCCCCTCCACCCGGTGCACCGCGTCCTCCCCGACGACGGCGAGCGCCGCCTCGTCCGGGGAGACAAGTCCGGCAAGAAGGGCATTGCCCCAAGCGGCGAGACGGCCAGAGCGTGGTTCCGAAAGCATGCGTACACCCTAGACAGCGCCCGGAAAGAGGACCGATGGAATGTCCGGGTCGGCCGGTGGCGTAGATTTCATGATGGGCTCCCGCCCACGGGTGCGGCGGACCGACCCACCAGGCGTACGCGACAGCCGAGACCGGCCACACTGCAAGGGGAGACAAGGCGCTCATGAGCGATGTTCTGGAACTTCAGGACGTATCCGTGGTCCGCGAGGGCCGGGCTCTGGTGGAGCAGGTCTCCTGGTCGGTCAAGGAGGGCGAGCGCTGGGTCATCCTCGGCCCCAACGGCGCCGGCAAGACCACCCTGCTGAACATCGCGTCCAGCTACCTCTACCCGAGCAAGGGCACCGCCACCATCCTCGGCGAGACCCTCGGCCGCCCCGGCACCGACGTCTTCGAGCTGCGCCCCCGCATCGGCGTCGCCGGCATCGCCCTCGCCGACAAGCTGCCCAAGAAGCAGACCGTCCTCCAGACCGTGCTCACCGCCGCCTACGGCATGACCGCCGGCTGGCAGGAGGAGTACGAGGACATCGACGAACAGCGCGCCCGCGCCTTCCTCGACCGCCTCGGCATGTCGGAGTACCTGGACCGCAAGTTCGGCACCCTCTCCGAGGGCGAGCGCAAGCGCACCCTCATCGCCCGCGCCCTGATGACCGACCCCGAGCTGCTCCTCCTCGACGAGCCCGCCGCCGGCCTCGACCTCGGCGGCCGCGAGGACCTGGTGCGCCGCCTCGGCCGGCTCGCCCGCGACCCGATCGCCCCCTCCATGATCATGGTCACCCACCATGTGGAGGAGATCGCCCCCGGCTTCACCCACGTCCTGATGATCCGCCAGGGCAAGGTCCTCGCCGCAGGACCGCTCGAGCTCGAACTCACCAGCCGCAACCTGTCCCTGTGCTTCGGCCTCCCGCTCGTCGTCGAGCAGGTCGGCGACCGCTGGACCGCCCAGGGCCTCCCGATGAGCTGACACAGCGCCACCCCGCGCACGACGTGCGCACAACACCCGGCACGACAAGGCACGTTCGACCGACCGGCGCCCTGTCGGTGACCGGGTGCGCGGTTCTACCATGACCTTGTGGACATCGACGCATGGCTGTGGTGGCTGATCGGCGCGGCGGCACTCGGCATCGCCCTGGTGATCACCGCGATGCCCGAACTCGGCATGCTCGCGGTGGGCGCCGTCGCCGCGGCAGTGGTCTCCGGCATCTTCGGCGGGGGAGCCGTCGCCCAGGTCGCGGTCTTCGCCGTCGTCTCGACCGCGCTGATCGCCGCGGTCCGTCCCGTTGCCCGCAGACACCGCTCCCAGCGGCCCGAACTGGCCACCGGCGTCGACGCTCTGAAGGGCAAACAGGCCGTCGTCCTCGAACGCGTCGACGGCAGCGGCGGCCGCATCAAACTGGCGGGCGAGGTCTGGTCCGCCCGCGCCCTCGACACCGGCCGCTCCTACGAGGTCGGCCAGGAGGTCGACGTCGTGGACATCGAGGGGGCCACCGCGATCATCATGTGATCCCGCACCTCCCGTGCGACACAACTGGTGCGAACACGCCCCCGGTTGGTCCCGCGGTCTGACAGACTCGACCAGCAAGATCTACAACCGCACGACCGTGCACAGGCACACACGACCTGCCGTAGGCGCCGAGGCTAAGAAGGGTTCGGGGAACCGACGATGGAACCGGTCATCATCGTCCTGATCATCCTGGTGGTGTTGGTCTTCATCGCCCTGATCAAGACGATCCAAGTCATCCCACAGGCCAGCGCCGCCATCGTCGAGCGCTTCGGCCGCTACACACGGACGCTCAACGCGGGCCTCAACATCGTCGTCCCGTTCATCGACACCATCCGCAACCGCATCGACCTCCGCGAGCAGGTCGTCCCCTTCCCGCCGCAGCCGGTGATCACCCAGGACAACCTGGTCGTCAACATCGACACCGTCATCTACTACCAGGTGACCGACGCCCGGGCCGCCACCTACGAGGTCGCCAGCTACATCCAGGCCATCGAGCAGCTCACCGTCACCACCCTGCGCAACATCATCGGCGGCATGGACCTCGAGCGGACCCTCACCTCCCGCGAGGAGATCAACGCGGCCCTGCGCGGCGTCCTCGACGAGGCAACCGGCAAGTGGGGCATCCGCGTCAACCGCGTCGAGCTCAAGGCCATCGAGCCGCCCACCTCCATCCAGGACTCGATGGAGAAGCAGATGCGCGCCGACCGCGACAAGCGCGCCGCGATCCTCCAGGCCGAGGGTGTCCGGCAGTCCGAGATCCTGCGCGCCGAGGGCGAGAAGCAGTCCCAGATCCTGCGCGCCGAGGGTGAGGCCAAGGCCGCCGCGCTGCGCGCCGAGGGCGAGGCCCAGGCCGTGCGCACGGTCTTCGAGGCCATCCACGCCGGCGACCCGGACCAGAAGCTGCTCTCCTACCAGTACCTCCAGATGCTCCCGAAGATCGCCGAGGGCGACGCCAACAAACTCTGGATCGTCCCCAGCGAGATCGGCGACGCCCTCAAGGGCCTCTCCGGCGCCGTAGGCAACTTCGGCTCCAACCTGGGCGGCGGCACCTCCGGCGGAGGCAACGGCACAGCCAACGTCCCCGCCCAGGAACGCCGCGAGAAGCCCTCGATCGACTAAGAGCCCCAAAAACGAGTTCCCCGCACCCCCTCAGGGGGCGCGGGGAACTCACCTCAGGGGCGCGGGGAACTGCGCGATCCACCACGACGAACCCGCACCCGGGCTGTCAGCTCACCTGCTACGGCGAAACCGTCATGCCGCGTCCAACGCCAGCCACTCCGGCAACGCATCGAACTCCTCCGCGCCCAGCGCCAAGAGCATCGCGTCCGCCGGCGTAGGCTCGTACGGCTCACGCAGCAACGGCATCCCCGCCTGCTCAGGCGTCCGATTCGCCTTGCGGTGATTGTCCTCGGCGCACGACGCCACCGTGTTCAGCCAGGTGTCCTGACCGCCCAGCGACCGCGGCACCACGTGGTCGACGGTCGTCGCCCTGCGGCCGCAGTACGCGCACCGGTGCCGGTCCCTCACCAGCACACCCCGCCTCGACCACGGCGCACGTCTTCGGAACGGCACCCGCACGTACTGGCAGAGCCTGATCACCCGGGGCGCGGGTATGTCGACCGCGGCTCCCCGCATCCGCAGTTCGGGATGGGCCTGCTCGACGACGGCCTTGTCCTGCAGCACCAGAACGACGGCTCGGTTCAGCGTCACCGTCGACAACGGCTCGAAGCTCGCGTTCAGCACCAGCGTGTCCCGCATACCAGCCCACCTCCCGTGCGCACCGGCCCGCCCCTCGGCGGGCTGGAACAACTCTGGCCGGGCGCGCCGGGATGGACAACGCAATATCCGCTGCTCCCACGGAAGACGCCTCCCGGGGACCCCGGCGGAAAAAATGCCCGCCCCTGATCAATTCCAAGACCAGGGGCGGGCAAACGTTCCGGGAACCTCCGGTGTGGCGCGGGGGCTCAGGACTCCGCGGGCACCTCGTACTCACCGATCAGCTGCGCACGGGCGAGCGTGTGGAACCGCAGGTTGAAACCGACCGCGGCAGGAGAGGCGTTCTCGTCCGGGCCCAGCTTCTCCTGGTCCACCGCGTACACCGTGAACACGTACCGGTGCGGACCGTCCCCGGGCGGCGGCGCGGCACCGCCGAACTCCTTGGTGCCGTAGTCGTTCCGCGCGTGGACGGCGCCCTCGGGCAGCCCCTCGAACGGGGGGTTGCCCGCGCCCGCCGGAAGCTCGGTCACCGAGGCCGGGATGTCGAACAGCACCCAGTGCCAGAACCCGCTGCCCGTCGGGGCGTCCGGGTCGAAGCAGGTCACGGCGAAGCTCTTGGTCTCCGGCGGGAAACCCTCCCAGCGCAGATGCGGCGACGTGTTGCCCGCCGCGTGGACCTGAGCGTCCTTGAGCGTCGCCCCCTCCTTCACATCGTCGCTCGTCACCGTGAACGACGGCACGGGCGGATGGAAATCATGGGGGAGCGGCCGCCGCTTGAGCTCGGTCACCTCGGTACCTCCTGATCGATGACGTTCAGTCCCGACGAGCCTAGAACCAGTTCCGCTTCGAGCCGACCTCCGACAGCCACTGGTTCAGGTACGCCGCCCAGTCGGTCCCCTGGTAGTCGTTCAGACCCACCTGGAAGGAACGGAACGTGTCGCTGCCCTCGCTGAACAGTCCCGGCTTCTTGTCCATCTCCAGCACGACGTCCATCGCCTGCGCGTCTGCGACGAAGCTCAGCTCCACCTGGTTCAGCCCGCGGTACTGCGACGGCGGGTAGAACTCGATCTCCTGGTAGAACGGCAGCTTCTGCCGCGTGCCCCGGATGTGGCCGCGCTCCATGTCGGCGTTCTTGAAGCGGAAGCCGAGCTGGATGAACGCGTCCAGGATCGCCTTCTGCGCCGGCAGCGGGTGCACGTTGATCGGGTCCAGGTCACCGGAGTCCACGGCCCGCGCGATCGCCAGCTCGGTGGTCACACCGATGTCCATCCCGAGCAGCGGCTGCCCGTCGATCATCGTGACCGGCGTCTCCCACGGGATCTCGAGCCCGAACTGCACCGCGTGCACCGCGCCCGCCTGCAGCTCGAAGGCGCCGCCCAGCTGCTGCTTGGTGAACTCGATGTTCTGCTTGTACTCCTGGTCGCCGCTCTCGACCTCCACCTTGGCCTGAAGACCGACCGACAGCCCCTCGATCTGCTGGTTCACGGACCCGCCCTGGATCCGCACCTCACCCTGGACGACACCCCCAGGAACGACGTTGACCTCGTGCAGCACCGTCTCGACCGAGGCCCCGCCGGCCCCCAGACTCGCCAGCAGC
>NZ_CP058273.1:1448938-1451438 GCF_024760485.1 Streptomyces thermocarboxydus | reverse complement strand
TACCCTAAACCGACTCAGGTGGTCAGGTAGAGAATACCGAGGCGTTCGGTGAACTATGTTAAGGAACTCGGCAAAATGCCCCGTAACTTCGGAGAAAAGGGGGCCATTCTGGTGATCGCGTTTGACTCGGTGAGCGGGGGTGGCCGCAGAGACCAGCGAGAAGCGACTGTTTTACTAAAAAACAGGTCGTGCGAAGCCGTAAGGCGATGTATACGGACTGACGCTGCCGGTGCTGGAACGTTAAGGGGACCGGTTAGCTCACCTTCGGTGGCGCGAAGCTGAGAACTTAAGCGCCGTAACGGCGGTGGAACTATAACCATCTAAGGTAGCGAAATTCCTTGTCGGGTAAGTTCGACTGCACGAATGGCGTACGACTTCTCGACTGTCTCAACCATAAGCCGGTGAAATTGCACTACGAGTAAAGATGCTCGTTTCGCGGCAGCAGGACGGAAAACCCCGGACCTTTACTAAGTTGGATATTGGTGTTCGGTTCGGCTTGTGTAGATAGCTTGGGAGAACTGTGAAGCTCGGACGCCAGTTCGGGTGGAGTCGTCGTTGAATACCAGTCTGGTCGTGCTGGATGTCTAACCTGGGTCGCGTGATGATCCGGATCAGGGACAGTGTCTGATGGGTAGTTTAACTGGGGCGGTTGCCTCCTAAAGAGTAAGGAGGCGCCCAAAGGTTCCCTCACCTGGTTTGGCAATCAGGTGTTGAGTGTAAGTGCACAAGGGAGCTTGACTGTGAGACCGACGGGTCGAGCAGGGAGAAAGTCGGGACTAGTGAATCCGGCGGTGGCTTGTGGGAAGCGCCGTCGCTCAACGGATAAAAGGTACCCGGGATAACAGGCTGATCTTCCCCAAGAGTCCATATCGACGGGATGGTTTGGCACCTCGATGTCGGCTTCGTCGCATCCTGGGGGCTGGAAGTCGGTCCCAAGGGTTTGGGCTGTTCGCCCCATTAAAGCGGTACGCGAGCTGGTTTAGAACGTCGTTGAGAACAGTTCGGTCCCTATTCCGCTGTGCCGCGTAGGAGTCTTTGAGAAAGGGCTGTCCTAGTACGAGAGGACCGGGACGGACGAACCTCGTGTGTGCCAGTTGTTCTGCCAGGGCATGGCTGGTTGGCTACGTTCGGGAGGGATAACCGCTGAAAGCACTAAGCGGGAAGCCTGCTTCGAGATGAAGGACTCCACCTTCCTAGAGAGGGTAAGGTCCCAGTAGACGACTGGGTTGATAGGCCGGATATGGAAGCCACGGTAACGTGCGGAGTTGACCGGTACTAATAGGCCGAGGGCTTGTCCTCAGTTGCTCGCGTCCACTGTGTTAGTTCTGAGACAACGACCGTTGTCGGCTTTGAGCAGAACGCATAACAGAAGAGTGTGCTTGTTCGCTCGAAACCATTAGGGTTTCGGTGGTCATAGCGTAGGGGAAACGCCCGGTTACATTCCGAACCCGGAAGCTAAGCCTTACAGCGCCGATGGTACTGCAGGGGGGACCCTGTGGGAGAGTAGGACGCCGCCGAACAATCTTTGGAAGGACCCCTGGTCGCCAGCGTTCAGCTGGGGCCAGGGGTCCTTTTTGTATTTATGCTTGCAGTACCCGAGACAGGAGTCACCGATGTCCACCAACTCTCCCGACGACCGACCGGAGCGCGACCAGCGCCGACGGGACAGTGGTGACCGCTGGGACCGCGGGGACCGTGGCGGCCAGCGCGGCGGCCCCCGTCGAGGCAACGACCGCGACCGTGGCAGCTTCCGCAGGGACGGCGACCGTCCCCCCTTCCGTCGCGACGACCGCGACCGGGATCGCTCCAACGACCGGGACAGTGACCGCAGTGGCGGCCGGCCCGAGCGCGGCGGCTTCCGTGGGCGCGACGACAACCGCGACAACCGCGGGGGCGACCGCGGCGGGTACCGCGGCCGTGACGACCGCAGGGATGACCGGCGCGATGACCGTCGTGACGACCGGGACCGTGGCGGTTACCGCGGTCGTTCCGACGACCGTGGCGACCGTGGTGGCTTCCGTCGTGACGACAACCGCGGTGACCGTGGCGGCTTCCGCCGTGACGACAACCGTGGCGACCGTGGCGGCTTCCGTCGCGACGACGACCGTGGGTACGGGCGCCGCGACGACCGCAGGGATGACCGGCGCGACGACCGGCGCGATGACCGGGACCGTGGCGGTTACCGCGGCCGTTCCGACGACCGTGGCGACCGTGGTGGCTTCCGTCGTGACGACAACCGCGGCGACCGCGGTGGCTTCCGCCGTGACGACAACCGTGGCGACCGCGGCGGCTTCCGTGGCCGCGACGACCGTCCCGAGCGCGGTGACCGCGACCGCGACCGCGGCGGCTTCCGGCGCGGTGGCGACAGCCGTACCGACACCCGTGGCGGCGACCGCGACTCCCGCGGTGGCGGCTTCCGGCGTGACGACCGTGACCGGGGCGACCGTGGCGGCTTCCGTGGCCGCGACGACCGTGACCGGGGCCGCGGGCCGCGCCGTGA
>NZ_CP058273.1:658006-1448015 GCF_024760485.1 Streptomyces thermocarboxydus | reverse complement strand
CGCCCCGGCGGCTACCGCGGGCGCGACGACCGCCAGGGCGGCGGCCGGTTCCGTGACGAGCGGGACCGTGACCGCGAGCCCGTCAAGCGGCTGCCGATCCCCGAGGACGTCACCGGGGAGGAGATCGACAAGGACGTCAAGCAGGAGCTGCAGAGCCTGCCCAAGACGCTCGCCGAGGACGTCGCCAAGAACCTGGTGATGGTCGCCCGGCTCATCGACGAGGATCCCGAGCGCGCCTACGCCTACTCGCGTATCGCCCTGCGGCTCGCCTCGCGCGTCGCCGCCGTGCGGGAGGCCGCCGGGTTCGCCGCGTACGCGACGCAGAAGTACGCGGAGGCCCTCGCCGAGTTCCGTGCCGCGCGGCGGATGACCGGGACCGTGGAGCTGTGGCCGCTGATGGCGGACTGCGAGCGCGGGCTCGGCCGGCCGGAGAAGGCGCTGGACATGGCAGGCGCCCCCGAGGTGCAGAAGCTGGACAAGGCCGGTCAGGTCGAGATGCGGCTCGTCGCGGCCGGCGCCCGGCGTGACATGGGCCAGCTGGACGCGGCCATCGTCACCCTGCAGAGCTCCGAGCTGGCGTCGAACTCCGTGCAGCCGTGGACCGCTCGTCTGCGGTACGCGTACGCCGACGCGCTGCTCGCCGCCGGCCGTGAGGGCGAGGCGCGCGAGTGGTTCGCCAAGGCCGTCGAGGCCGACCGCGACGGCAGCACCGACGCCTCCGACCGGCTCGCCGAGCTGGACGGCGTGGAGTTCATGGACGCCCTCGTCGAGGACGAGGACCAGGACGGCGCCGACCGCGACGAGCAGGGCGCGCAGGACGACGACAAGGACTGACGTCCTCGCCGCACCACGCACATGACATGAAAGGGGCGGGCCCCGGCCATCAGCCGGGGCCCGCCCCTTTCATGTGTCCGGACCGTCTCAGATGTCCAGCGCGCGCAGCACCAGTCCCGACGCCGGCTTCGGGCCGAACGACGTCGACTTGCGGGGCATCGTCACTCCCTGCCGGGCGAGGTCGCGCACCACGTCCTCGTGCACCGGGTGCATCAGCACCGCCGTACCGCCGTCGCGGTGGGCCTTGTCCACCGTGGCCGCCGTGTCGTGGATGTACGCGATGTGGGCGGAGTCGTCGGGGACGCGCCAGACGTGGTCGAGGAGCGTGGCGTGCAGCACTGTCGCGTCCAGGGTGCGCCAGGCCTCCGGGCGGTCCGCCGGCACCGTGCGGTCGAGGAGCGCGGGGTCGGGCCGGTCGACGAGGTGGAAGGCGCGGTCGTCCCCGGTGAGGAGGAACGCGTTGCCCTGCTCCGCCGCCTCGGCCAGCGCGTCCATCGCCTGAGTCAGCGGCATGTCCAGACGGCGGACGCGGAAGGAGCCGTCCAGCGCCTTCAGTGCCTTGGCGACCGGCAGGCCGTGCAGCAGGCGGTGGATGGCGCGGACCCGCAGCGGATAGCGGGCCGTGTCGACGAGCAGGACCAGGCCGTGGTCCCAGGGGCTGGGGGAGGGGTGCTCCGCGCGCAGCCGGAGGTAGGTCGCCCAGCGGTGGTGGCCGTCGGCGATCAGGGCCTGGTGGGCGGAGAGTTCGCCGCGGATCACCGCCAGGTCGGCCGGGTCGGTGAGCGACCAGAGGCGGTGGTGGACGCCGTCCTCCGTGGTGGTCGACAGGAGCGGCGGCTGTGCGGCCGTGCGCTCGATCAGACCGGCCGTGCCCGCCGTCGTGCCGTCGCCCCGGTAGGTGAGGAGCAGCGGCTCCAGGTTGGCGCTGGTGGCGCGCATGAGGTCCGCGCGGTCCGCGACGACGTGCGGCATGACGTCCTCGTGCGGCAGCACCAGCCGCTCCTCCGGTTCGGAGACGCGCACCGTGCCGATCACGCCCCGCTGCACCAGGCCGTCGCCGTCGCGCTGCTCGTAGACGTACAGGCCGGGTTCCGGGTCGGGGGTGAGGACGCCCTCGGCGCGCCAGCGGCGGAGCGTCTCGGCGGCCTGGGCGTTGCGCTCCGCGGGCGTGCCCGCCTCGGGCAGGATCAGGCGGACGATGTTGTACGGGTCGGCGGACTGGAGATGGTGCAGGCCGTCGGGGCGGACCACGACGTCGTAGGGCGGGGATGTCACGGCGGCCAGGCTGCCGACCCGGTCCGGGTCGTACCGGAGGCCTCGGAACGGGGTGAGTTCCAGCCCTCGGGGCGCCGTTGCCGTCGAGTGACCTGCAGAGTTCATCCCGGCATCGTACGGGTGTCGGTCCCATGGGGGATGATCGGGGGAAAGCCGTCGAACGAGGAGCGATGCGGAATGAGCCGGAGCGTCAGGACGAGGCCCGAGGGCAGTGGGCAGGCCCTGAGCGAGGCGTACGACACGGCGCTGCTCGACCTCGACGGAGTGGTGTACGCGGGCGGTGAGGCCATCGACCACGCGGTGCCCTCCCTCGCCGCGGCGCGCGACGGCGGGATGCGTCTCGCCTACGTCACCAACAACGCGCTGCGCACGCCCGACGCCGTCGCCGCGCACCTGACCGAGCTGGGCATACCGGCCCAGGCCGGTGACGTCATCACCTCCGCGCAGGCGGTGGCGCGGCTCATCGCCGATCAGGTGCCGCAGGGCTCCCGGGTGCTCGTCGTGGGCGGCGAGGGCCTGCGGGTGGCGCTGCGCGAGCGCGGTCTCGTACCGGTGGAGTCGGCGGACGACGATCCGGCGGCGGTCGTGCAGGGGTACGGCGGTCCGGAGCTGCCGTGGGGCCGTTTCGCCGAGGCGTCCTACGCGGTGGCGCGCGGGGTGCCGTGGTTCGCGTCCAACACCGACCTGACGATCCCCAGCGGCCGGGGCATCGCGCCCGGCAACGGCGCGGCGGTGGAGGTCGTGCGGATCGCCACCGGCGCCGAACCGCAGGTGGCGGGCAAGCCGCTGCCGCCGATGCACCGCGAGACGATCCTGCGCACGGGTGCCGAGCGGCCGCTGGTGGTGGGGGACCGGCTGGACACGGACATCGAGGGCGCGTTCAACGGCGGGGTGGACTCGCTGCTGGTGCTCACCGGGGTGACCGACGGCGCCCAGCTGCTCTCGGCGCCGCCGCACCACCGGCCGACGTACGTGGACGCCGACCTGCGGGGGCTGCTCACCGGGCAGCCCGAGGTCGTCGAGGAGGGTGGCGCCTTCCGGTGCGGCGGGTGGACCGCGAGGGCCGGCGCCGGGCGGCTGGAACTCGACGGCGACGGCGCGCCGCTGGACGGGCTGCGGGCTCTGTGCGCGGCGGCCTGGACGGCGGCCGGTGAGGAGGCGTGCGGGCTGGACGCGGAGAAGGCGCTGGCCAGGCTGGGACTCTGACGGTCCGCCGGGAACCGGATCGTGATCGATTTGGAGGATAGGCTAACCTAACCGGGTGTTGGTCGAGAGTCCCCCCGAACATCGCGCGGAGACCGGCTCCGCGCTCCCCGGCCGCCGGGCGATACGCGCGGCCGGTCTGCTCGTGTCCCTCGCGGTCCTGGTGCTCGTCGCGCTGGCGAGCATCGCGGTCGGCGCGAAGGAGCTGTCCCTGGGGCAGGTGTGGCACGGGCTGTTCGACGCGTCGGGCACCTACGCCGACACCGTGGTGTCCGACCGGCTCTCCCGCACCCTGCTGGGTCTGCTCGCCGGCGCCGCCCTCGGCCTGGCCGGGGCCGTGCTGCAGGCGCTCACCCGAAACCCGCTGGCGGACCCGGGACTCCTCGGCCTGAACGCGGGCGCCTCCGCCGCGGTCGTCACCGCCATCACCTTCTTCGGCGTCACCTCCTTGTCCGGGTATGTGTGGTTCGCGTTCTTCGGGGCGGCCGCCGTCGGCGCGATCGTGTGGTTCCTCGGCGGACGCCGGGGCGCCACCCCCGTACGGCTGGTGCTCGCCGGCACGGCCATCAGCGCCGCGCTCTACGGCTACCTCCAGGCCGTGATGATCCTCGACGACGCCGCCCTCGGCCGGATGCGCTTCTGGACGGTCGGCTCGCTCGGCTCCGGCAGCGACGAGGCCGTCATGCAGGTCGTGCCGTTCCTGGTCGTCGGCAGCGTGCTCGCGCTGCTGCTCGCGCGGCCGCTGAACGCCATGGCCATGGGTGACGACACCGCCAAGTCGCTCGGCGCCGACCTCAACCGCACCCGCGCGCTGTCGATGCTCGTCGCGACGATGCTGAGCGGCGCCGCCACCGCAGCGTGCGGTCCGATCGTCTTCGTCGGCCTGATGGTGCCGCACGTGGTGCGCTCCTTCACCGGACCCGACCAGCGCTGGATCCTGCCGTACGCGGCGGTCCTGTCGCCGGTGCTGCTGCTCGGCGCGGACGTGCTCGGCCGCGTCGTGGCACGGCCCGCCGAACTCCAGGTGGGCATCGTCACCGCGATCATCGGCGGCCCGGTGTTCATTCTTCTCGTACGACGGCGGAGGACGGCCCAGCTGTGAAGACCACCCGTGCGGTGCGCATCCCGGGCGGCCTCTCGGTCCGGCTGGACGTGCGCGCCCTCACCGTCGTCCTGCTGCTGATGCTGCTGGCCCTCGGGGCGAGCGTGCTGCTCATCGGCACCGGCGACTTCCCGATGTCCGCCTCCGACGTGCTGACCACCCTCGTCGGACAGGGCAACGAGGGGCAGGAGTTCATCGTCACCGAGCTGCGGCTGCCGCGGGTGCTGGTCGGCCTGCTGGTCGGCGCCTCCCTCGGGATCGGCGGCGCCCTCTTCCAGACGATCTCCCGCAACCCGCTCGGCAGCCCCGACATCCTGGGCCTCGGCCAGGGCGCCACCGCCGGCGCGCTCACCGTCATCGTGCTGTTCTCCGGCACCGCCAACCAGGTCGCCCTCGGCGCGCTCGCCGGCGGCCTGCTCACCGGCACCGCCATCTACGTCCTCGCCTGGAAGCGGGGCGTGCACGGTTACCGGCTGGTGCTGGTCGGCATCGGCGTCTCCGCCGTCGTCACCGCCGTCAACGGCTATCTGCTCACGAAGTCCGACATCGTCGACGCCGCCCGCGCGGTCGTCTGGATGACCGGGTCCCTCGACGGGCGCGACTGGGACCAGGTGTGGCCGCTGCTCGCGCTGTGCGCCGTCCTCGTCCCCGTCGTCCTCGCCAACTCCCGCGCCCTGCGCATGACGGAGATGGGCGACGACGTCTCGGGCGCCCTCGGCGTGCGCGTCGAGCGGCTGCGGCTGGTGCTGATGCTGTCCGCCGTCCTGCTCACCGCGTCCGCGACCGCCGCCGCCGGACCCGTCAGCTTCGTCGCGCTCACCGCGCCGCAGCTCGCCCGGCGCCTCACCCGGTCGCCCGGACCGAACCTGGTCGCCTCGATGTGGATGGGGGCCGCCCTGCTGGTCCTCGCCGACGTCCTCTCCCAGCGGGCGTTCGGCGCCGAGCAGCTGCCGGTGGGCGTGGTCACCGGTGTCGTCGGCGGCGTCTACCTGCTGTGGCTGCTGGTCACCGAGCGCAGGGCCGGCCGGATATGAGCGGCGCCGAGAACACGAACACCCGAAGGAGCACCGTGAACCGTCTCTCCGCCGAGAACGTCACCCTGGCCTACGACCAGCGGGTCATCGCCGAACAGCTGTCGGTGGAGATCCCGGACCACTCCTTCACCGTCGTCGTCGGCCCCAACGCCTGCGGCAAGTCCACCCTGCTGCGCGCCCTGTCCCGCATGCTCAAGCCGAGCGCGGGCCGCGTGCTGCTCGACGGGCAGGCCATCCACTCCCTGCCCGCCAAGAAGGTCGCCCGCACCCTCGGCCTGCTGCCCCAGTCGTCCATCGCGCCCGACGGCATCACCGTCGGCGACCTCGTCGCGCGCGGCCGCTACCCGCACCAGAGCCTGCTGCGCCAGTGGTCCCCCGAGGACGAGCGGGTCGTGCGGGAGTCGATGGCCCGCACCGGCGTCGCCGACCTCGCCGAGCGCTACGTCGACGAGCTGTCCGGAGGGCAGCGGCAGCGCGTGTGGATCGCCATGGCGCTGGCCCAGGAGACGCCGCTGCTGCTGCTCGACGAGCCGACCACCTACCTGGACATCCAGCACCAGATCGACGTGCTCGACCTCTGCGCCGACCTGCACGAGGAGCAGGGCCGCACCCTCGTCGCCGTCCTCCACGACCTCAACCACGCCGCCCGCTACGCCACCCACCTCGTCGCCCTGCGCGAGGGCCGGGTCGTCGCCCAGGGCGCGCCCAAGGACATCGTCACCGCCGAGCTGGTGGAGGAGGTGTTCGGGCTGCGCTGCCAGATCATCGACGACCCCGAGACGGGCACCCCGCTGGTGGTGCCGGCGGCACGGGCGTCCCGGACCAGGGCGGAGACCGCGAAGGTCTGAGGCGCTACAGCAGCTTCCGCAGCTGGAACAGATCGCGCAGGCCCGCCTCCAGCCGCACCCGCCCCGAGGCCCACGCCCGCGCGAAGTGCAGACCCCCGTCGACCAGGGCCACCAGGTCGTCACCCGTCATGGCGAGCCGTATCTGCGCCTTCTCGCGCGGCGGCCCCGGAAAGGTCTCCCGCACCTCGATCCGGCCGCCGGTGAGGCGGCCCGCGAAGGTCACGTCCAGGTCCGTGACGTGGCAGCTGACCGACCGCTCCATCGACGCCGCGGCGCGGACGTCGCCCTCGGCGTCGCCCATGCTGTCCGAAAGCTTGTCGAGTGCCGCACGGCACTCCTCGATCGTGGCCATCGCGCACGACGGTACCCCAGCCGTTCGCGGTAGCGTCGGGGCATGAACGACGCAGTGCCGCAGGCGGCGGACACGGAGCCGGACCCCGGGGCCCCGCAGGACGGGCCGCCGGGGCGGGCCGCGCCGCAGCCGCCGTACGACGACGGGCCCGCCGGACCCGCACCGCTGGGCGTGCCGCGCACCCCGACCGGGAACGCCGAGGTCGACGCCCATGTGGAGCGGCTGGCCGACGCCGACCACCTCACCACCGACGGCCACCTCGAGGTGTACGAGGATGTACACCGGGGGCTGCGCGACGCGCTCACCGCGCTCGACGCCCGCCCGGGTCCCTCACCCGCCGCCCCGCACCGGGGCACACCGGGGCACCCGTCCCAGTCGGCACACGTACACAGGAGCTGAACCGAACGTGGCAGGAGTCGCACGCCGCCGTCTCGACGCGGAGCTGGTCCGCCGCAAGCTGGCGCGCTCGCGCGAGCACGCCAGCCAGCTGATCGCCGCCGGGCGGGTCAGCGTGGGCAGGACGGTGGCGACCAAGCCCGCCACCCAGGTGGAGACCGCGGCCCCGATCGTGGTCGCCGAGGACGCCGGCGACCCCGACTACGTCTCGCGCGGGGGTCACAAACTGGCCGGGGCGCTGGACGCCTTCGTGCCGCAGGGGCTGGTCGTGAAGGGCCGCCGCGCGCTCGACGCGGGCGCCTCCACCGGCGGTTTCACCGACGTGCTGCTGCGGGCGGGCGCCGCCCACGTGGTCGCGGTGGACGTCGGATACGGACAACTCGCGTGGTCTCTCCGGCAGGATGAACGCGTGACCGTCAAAGACCGTACGAACGTACGGGAGTTGACGCTCGAGGTCATCGATGGGGAGCCTGTGGATCTTGTCGTGGGGGATCTGTCCTTCATCCCGCTCGGACTGGTGCTGCCCGCTCTGAAGCGGTGCGTGACGCCGGACGCCGATCTGGTGATGATGGTCAAACCGCAGTTCGAGGTGGGCAAGGAGCGGCTGGGCAGCGGCGGTGTCGTACGCAGCCCGCAGCTGCGCGCCGAGGCCGTCCGGGGGGTGGCCGCCAAGGCCTGGGAGCTGGGGCTCGGGGCGAAGGGCGTGACGGCGAGCCCGCTGCCGGGGCCCTCCGGGAACGTCGAATACTTCCTGTGGCTGCGGGCCGGGGCACCGGAACTGGACCCGGCCGACGTTGACCGTGCTGTGGCGGAGGGGCCGCGTTGACACAGAACCGTGCTCGTACTGTTTTCCTGCTGGCCCACACGGGACGGGCCGCGGCCATCCGCAGCGCCGAACTCGTGGTCAAGGGCCTGCTGCGCTCGGGACTCGGGGTGCGGGTGCTGGAGGAGGAGGCCCGCGACCTGCCGCTCCCGGACGACGTGGAGACGGTCAAGGAGGCCACCCCGCAGTGCCTGGACGACTGCGAGCTGCTGATCGTCCTCGGCGGTGACGGCACGCTGCTGCGCGGCGCCGAGTTCGCCCGCGCCTCCGGGGTGCCGATGCTCGGCGTCAACCTCGGCAGCGTGGGGTTCCTCGCCGAGGCCGAGCGGGACGACCTGGAGAAGGTCGTCGACCGCGTGGTGAGCCGGTCGTACGAGGTCGAGGAGCGGATGACCGTCGATGTGGTGGTGCACCGCAACGGCGACATCGTGCACACCGACTGGGCGCTGAACGAGGCGGCCGTGCAGAAGGTGTCCGCCGAGCGGATGCTGGAGGTCGTCCTGGAGATCGACGGCCGTCCGGTGACCGGGTTCGGCTGCGACGGCATCGTGTGCGCGACGCCGACCGGGTCCACCGCGTACGCGTTCTCCGCGGGCGGGCCCGTGGTGTGGCCGGAGGTGGAGGCGCTGCTGATGGTGCCGATCAGCGCGCACGCGTTGTTCGCGAAGCCGTTGGTGACGTCTCCGAACTCCGTTCTGGCGGTGGAGGTGCTGCCGCACGTGCCGCCGGGTGTGCTGTGGTGCGACGGGCGGCGGACCGTCGAGCTGCCGGCGGGGGCCCGGGTGGAGGTGCGAAGGGGGGCGGTGCCGGTGCGGTTGGCTCGACTGCATCACGCTTCGTTCACCGACCGGCTCGTTGCGAAGTTCGCGTTGCCCGTGTCGGGATGGCGAGGGGCGCCGCACTAGCGGTCCCGGTGAGGTGGTCGCCCGAGCGTGGGCGGCTGAGGGTGGATCGTGGCTTGTCGCGCCCACGCGGCGGAGCCGCACATCGGTACAGCTCCGTGCTCCTTCGGGGTGTCCACTCGCGTGGGTGACAAGGGTGGGGCAGTCGCACTTCGCCGTGTCGACCTCGTATGGTCGTGTCCGTGCTAGAGGAGATGCGGATACGGTCGCTCGGTGTCATCGACGACGCTGTGGTGGAGCTGTCGCCCGGCTTCACCGCCGTCACCGGTGAGACGGGTGCGGGCAAGACCATGGTGGTCACCAGCCTGGGCCTGCTGCTGGGCGGACGGGCGGATGCGGCCCTGGTGCGGATCGGCGCGCGCAACGCCGTGGTCGAGGGGCGGATCGCCGTGCCCGAGGGCTCGCCGGCCGTCGTGCGAGCCGAGGAGGCCGGGGCCGAGCTCGACGAGGGGACGCTGCTGGTCAGCCGTACCGTCTCGGCCGAGGGGCGGTCCCGGGCGCACCTGGGCGGGCGCAGCGTGCCCGTGGGGCTGCTCGCGGAGCTCGCCGACGACCTGGTGGCCGTGCACGGGCAGAGCGACCAGCAGGGCCTGATGAAGCTGTCCCGGCAGCGCCAGGCGCTCGACCGGTACGCCGGGTACGCGGTCGCCGTGCCGCTCGGCAAGTACGCGGAGGCCTACAAGCGGCTGCGGGCGGTCGCCGCGGAGCTGGAGGAGATCACCACCCGTGCGCGGGAGCGGGCCCAGGAGGCCGACATGCTCCGCTTCGGTCTTGAGGAGATCGCCGCCGTCGAGCCGCGCGCCGGTGAGGACACGGAACTGGCCGAGGAGGCCGAGCGGCTCGGGCACGCCGAGGCGCTCGCGTCAGCCGCCGCCGTCGCGCACGCCGCGCTGGCGGGCAACCCGGAGGACCCGGAGGGCGTGGACGCCGGGACGCTCGTCGCGGGCGCCCAGCGGGCCCTGGAGGCCGTACGGGCCCACGACCCGGCGCTGGCGGCGCTGACCGACCGAATCGGCGAGGTCGGCATCCTGCTGAGCGATGTCGCGGGTGAGCTGGCCGGTTACGCCGACGACCTGGACGCGGACCCGCTGCGGCTCGCGGCGGTCGAGGAGCGCCGGGCCGCGCTGAACGCGCTGACCCGCAAGTACGGCGAGGACGTCACCGAGGTGCTGGCCTGGGCGGAGCGCAGCGCCGCGCGCCTCACCGAACTGGAGGGCGACGACGAGCGGATCGGCGAGCTGACCGCCGAGCGTGATGCCCTCCGCGCCGAACTGGGCGCGCTCGCGCAGGAGTTGTCGGAGGCTCGGGCGGAGGCGGCGGAGCGGTTCGCGGCGGCCGTGACGGAGGAGCTGGCCTCCCTCGCCATGCCGCACGCGCGTGTGTCGTTCGACATCCGGCAGACCGAGGACCCCGACGGCGTCGAGGTGAACGGGCGCACGGTGGCGTACGGACCCTCGGGTGTGGACGAGGTCGAGCTGTTGCTCGCCCCGCACCCCGGGGCGCCGCCCCGGCCGATCGCCAAGGGCGCCTCCGGCGGTGAGCTGTCGCGCGTGATGCTGGCCGTGGAGGTCGTCTTCGCCGGGACCGACCCGGTGCCGACGTACCTCTTCGACGAGGTGGACGCCGGCGTCGGCGGCAAGGCGGCCGTGGAGATCGGACGGCGTCTGGCCCGGCTGGCGAAGAAGGCGCAGGTCGTCGTCGTCACGCACCTTCCGCAGGTGGCCGCGTTCGCCGACCGGCAGCTGCTGGTGGAGAAGACCGACGACGGTTCGGTCACCCGGTCCGGCGTGAAGGTGCTCGAAGGCGAGGACCGCGTACGGGAGTTGTCGCGGATGCTGGCGGGCCAGGAGGACTCCGAGACGGCGCGGGCCCACGCGGAGGAACTGCTGGCGGCCGCACGGGCGGACGCCTGACCCTGCCGGACGGGCACCTTCCGTCATCCGTACGGGTGATGTGCCCTCCGGTGTGGACCCAGGCGTACGCCCGCGCGTTTCCCGGAACCGCCGTGCGTGCTGGCATGCTTGACGGTGTACGCGGAGGACGCCGCGCGGGCCACCCCTCCGCGGGATCCTTCGGTACGTTCGTCGTGACCGTCCGACCCGAACCAGGAGCCCGGCCACGTGACCCCCGTGAGCAGCCACGCACCGCACGGCCAGTCGTCGCTGCGCACCGTGCAGGTGCTGGGCGGCGGCAACGCCGCCGGCGGCGCGCACGTACGCTCGCTGGCCGCCGGGCTCGTGGCACGGGGCGTGCGGGTCACGGTGTGCGCCCCCGAAGAGGCGGACCGCGCCTACGGCTTCACCGGCGTCGGCGCGGAGCACGTACCCGTGCCGCGCAGCAGCGACCCGGGGTCGGTGGCCGCCCTGCGCGCCGCCTGCTCGGGCGCCGACCTGGTGCACGCGCACGGTCTGCACGCCTCGTTCCGCACGTCCATGGCGCTCAGCGGACGCAGCACCCCGTTCGTCGTCACCTGGCACGACCGCGCGCACGCCGAAGGCCCCCGCGCCCACTTCCTGCGCGTGCTGGAGCGGCGGGTCGTACGCTCGGCCACCGTGGTCCTCGGCACGACTTCCCTCCTGGTGGACCGGGCCCGCCGCAGCGGGGCGCGTGACGCCCGGCTCGCCGCGGTCTCCCTGCCCGGGCCCCGCAGCGCGCCGGCGGCCGAGGAGGCCGAGCGGCGCACGCCGAAGGTGCGGGCCGAACTCGGCGCCGTGGACCGGCCGTTGATCGTCGCCGTCGGGTCGCTCGAGCGGCACCGCGGCCTCGACGTCCTGGTGGACGCCGCGCACGCCTGGCAGCGCCTCGACCCGGTGCCGCTCGTGGTGATCGCGGGGGAGGGTCCGCTCCACGGCGAACTGCGGCGCGCCGTCGACGCCCAGGACCTGCCGGTGCGGCTGCTCGGCCGCCGTGAGGACGCCTCCGACCTGCTCGCCGCGGCCGACGTGGCCGTGCTGCCCAGCCGCAGGGAGGAAGCGCGGTCGACGTTCGCGCAGGAGGCGCTGCACGCGCGCGTGCCGCTCGTGGCGACCCGGGTGGGCTCCGTCCCCGAACTCGTCGGCGACGCGGCGGAACTCGTGCCGCACGGCAACGCGCGGGCGCTCGCCGACGCCGTGACCCGGCTCCTGGAGGACCCCGGGCACCGGGAGACGCTGGTGCGGCGGGGTGTGCGGCAGGCCGCGACCTGGCCGACCGAGGACCAGACGGTCGCCCAGGTGCTCAGCGTCTACGACGAACTGACCCGGCCCCGGCCGCTGGTCTGACCTCCCGGTCCGCGGGCGCCGTCACGGCACGTGCCGCCGCGCCCGCAGCGCCAGACTCAGCGTCAGCACCGTCTGCGGGTCGTCGAGGTCGACGCCCAGCAACTCCTCGATGCGGGCGAGCCGGTTGTACAGCGTCTGCCGGTTGAGGTGCAGCTCCCGCGCGGTCTCCGCCTTGCGTCCGGCGTGCGCCAGATACGTCTCCAGGGTCGGCAGCAGCGCGGGCCGCGAACGGCGGTCGTGGTCCAGCACCGGGCCGATCGCCCGCCGCACGAAGTCCGCCAGGTCCGGATGGTCGCGCAGCCGCCACAGCAGCAGGTCGATGTCCAGCCGCCGGGCGTCGTACCAGGGCCGCTCGGGCAGTCCCTGCGCCGCCGTCGCGGTCTCCACCGCGTGCCGCAGCCCCGTCGGCACCGCCGCCCAGTCGCCGGCCGGCCCGACCACCACCACGGGCGGCCGTCCGCCCGGACGCAGCATGCCCGCCCGCTCCACCCCGGCGCGCAGCGCGGCCGCCACCCGGTCCGCGACGGACGGCCGGTCCGACTCCGCGCGCAGCGCCAGCAGCAGCGGCACCCGCCCCTCGACCGGCCGCACACCCAGCAGCACCGGCACGCCGAGGGAGGACAGCTCCTCGCCCACGGCGCGGGCCAGCACCGCCCACCCGCCGCCCTGCGGGGACAGCGTGTCGCCGAGCCGCATGACCACCGGCAGCAGCGGCCCCCCGCCCGGCTTGAAGCCCAGCACCCGGGCCTGCGCGGGCGCGTCCTCGGCGCTGATCCGGCCCTCGGCGAGGTCGGTGAGGAAGTCGCCCCGGCCGCGCGCCGCCAGCTCCTCCTCCTGACGGGCCTGCATCAGCACCAGGGCGAGGATGCCCGCCGCCCGCTCGGCCGCCATCCGGTGCACCGGCTCCGGCGCGCTGCGCACCGGCAGCAGCACCAGCCGCGCCCGCACCCCGCCGCTGCCGGGGCCTCCTCCGGGCACGTCCACCAGGACCGTGCCGCCCGGCGGGTCGTCGCGCTGCCGGTCGCGCAGCCCCTCCCACACCTGCAGCGGGTCCGCGCCCTCCGGTCCCTCCCCGGCCGCGTACAGCAGCTGGCCGTCGGTGGTCTCCAGGAACACGGGGTTGCCGGTGAACCCGGCGAGGATCTCCAGCACCTGCGGCACGCCACCGCCGCCGAGCAGCGCCTCGGTGCAGCGCCGGTGCACCTCCTCCGCGCGCTGGAGCAGCGCGTAGTGCCCGTTGACGATCTCTGTGTGGATCTCCTCGGTGACCGTGACGAACGGCACCTCACGGTGGAGCTGCACCAGCGGCAGCCCGGCCGCGCGGGCCGCGTCCACCAGGGCGGCGGGCAGCCGGCTGAAGCGCGGTCCCAGCTCGACCACCAGCGCCGCGATGCCCCGCTCGGCCAGGGTGCGCACGAACGCCCGCTGGTCGGCCGGGCGCGTGCCCAGCCCGTAGCCGGTGGTCAGCAGCAGCTCACCGCCCTTGAGCAGAGAGGCGATGTTGGGCACCTCGCCCGCGTGCACCCAGCGCACCGTGCGCCCCAGCCGCTCCGCGCAGGCGACGACCTCGGGAAGGCCGCTGCGCAGCCCGGGCAGCTCCAGGGCGCGCTGCACGGTGATGCCGGTGGGCGGGGGAGTGACGGCGGTGCTCATGCAGCGGACGGTACCCGGGGACGTGTCCCCGTCACACGTCCGGCCTGCACGGACACACCCGCGCCCCGCCTCCCGGGCCGGCCGGGAAGACGGGGCGCGATGCTCGCGTCAGCCCCCGTAGGCCCCCGACGCCGTCAGGCGCAGGGCCGTGTCGATGAGGGGGACGTGGCTGAACGCCTGGGGGAAGTTGCCGACCTGGCGCTGGAGGCGCGGGTCCCACTCCTCCGCCAGCAGACCGAGGTCGTTGCGCAGCGCCAGCAGCTTCTCGAACAGCTTCCGCGCCTCGTCCACGCGGCCGATCATGGCCAGGTCGTCGGCCATCCAGAACGAGCAGGCGAGAAACGCGCCCTCGTCGCCGGGCAGGCCGTCGACGCCCTCGTCCATGCCCTCGGTCGGGTAGCGCAGGATGAACCCGTCGGAGGTGGACAGCTCCCGCTGGATCGCCTCGACCGTGCCGATCACCCGCTTGTCGTCCGGCGGCAGGAAGCCCACCTGCGGGATCAGCAGCAGGGACGCGTCCAGCTCCTTGGAGCCGTAGGACTGGGTGAAGGTGTTGCGCTCCTTGTCGTAGCCCTTCTCGCACACGTCCCGGTGGATGTCGTCGCGGAGCTGCTTCCACTCCTCCAGCGGGCCGTCGGCGTCGCCGGACTCGATCAGCTTGATCGTGCGGTCGACGGCCACCCAGGCCATCACCTTGGAGTGCACGAAGTGGCGGCGCGGGCCGCGCACCTCCCAGATGCCCTCGTCCGGCTCCTGCCAGTGCTTCTCCAGGTAGCGGATCAGCTTCAGCTGGAGCAGCGAGGCGTAGTCGTTGCGCGCGAGGCCCGTCATGTGGGCCAGGTGCAGGGCCTCGGTGACCTCGCCGTACACGTCGAGCTGGAGCTGGTGGGCCGCGCCGTTGCCGACCCGGACCGGGGCGGAGGCCTCGTAGCCGGGCAGCCAGTCCAGCTCCGCCTCGCCGAGCTCGCGCTCGCCGGCGATGCCGTACATGATCTGCAGGTTCTCCGGGTCGCCGGCGACCGCGCGCAGCAGCCACTCGCGCCAGGCGCGGGCCTCCTCGCGGTAGCCGGTGCGCAGCAGCGAGGACAGGGTGATCGCCGCGTCACGCAGCCAGGTGTAGCGGTAGTCCCAGTTGCGGACGCCGCCGATGTCCTCGGGCAGCGAGGTGGTCGGCGCGGCGACGATGCCGCCGGTCGGGGCGTAGGTGAGGGCCTTCAGCGTGATCAGGGAGCGGATCACGGCCTCACGGTAGGGCCCGTGGTACGTACAGTGCTCCACCCACTCGCGCCAGAAGTCCTCGGTGGCCTCCAGGGACTGCTCCGGCTCGGGCAGCGCCGGGGGCTGCTTGTGCGAGGGCTCCCAGGAGATCGTGAACGCCACCCGCTCGCCGGGCGCCACGGTGAAGTCCGAGTACGTGGTCAGTTCCTCGCCGTAGGTGTCGGCGGTGGTGTCGAACCACACCGAGTCCGGTCCCGCCACGGCGATCGTACGGCCCTCGTGCCGGTGCACCCACGGCACCACCCGGCCGTAGGAGAAACGCATGCGCAGCGTCGAGCGCATGGGGACCCGGCCCGACACGCCCTCCACGATGCGGATCAGCTGGGGCGCGCCCTCGCGCGGCGGCATGAAGTCCGTCACGCGGACCGTGCCGCGAGGGGTGTCCCACTCGGATTCCAGGATCAGGGAGTCGCCCCGGTAGTGCCGCCGCGTCGCCGCGGGCGGCTCCGCGTCGTCGGCGTGCGCGGGGCCCAGCCGCCAGAAGCCGTGTTCCTCGGTTCCCAGCAGCCCGGCGAAGATGGCGTGCGAGTCGAAGCGCGGCAGGCACAGCCAGTCGACCGTGCCGTCCCGGCAGACCAGCGCCGCGGTCTGCATGTCTCCGATGAGTGCGTAGTCTTCGATGCGCCCGGCCACGTGCATCTCCAGTCGAACGGCCACGTCACCCCACGAGGGGGCTGTCGCTAGTGCGGTCAAGGGGGGTATTGCAATGCGTCGTTGAGCTGTGAAGCAAAGCAGCCGCTCCGCCGTGCATGCAAAGCGCCAATCTTCGCTCAACGAACTGACGAGCTCACGTTGTTCCGGAACTTACGGGCGGGGTGGTGCCGTTCGGCCGGCCGGGCTCGGCAGCGAGTGTCCGAGCAGGATACGACGCACGTAGATGATCTGTGTGCCGCTCGCGGCAACGCGGCTCCGCCGAACGAGTGAGCCCCGGGTGAGGGTCTCGTGTGTGCTACATGCTCCGTTGCCTCCCGTGCGCGGAGCGTGGCCGTGAGCCGTTCCCCCGAGGCGCTGATACGCTGGTAGCCCGTGGACCGGTGGGCGAGAAACCCCGGAACCGCACCCACAGACCGCGACCACGGGAGCCCCCTCTTGGCCATGCCGCCCAAATCTTCGACGACCAAGCACATCTTCGTCACCGGGGGTGTCGCCTCCTCTCTCGGCAAGGGTCTGACCGCCTCCAGCCTCGGCATGCTGCTCAAGGCCCGCGGTCTGCGCGTCGTGATGCAGAAGCTCGACCCGTACCTGAACGTCGACCCGGGCACGATGAACCCCTTCCAGCACGGTGAGGTGTTCGTCACCAACGACGGCGCCGAGACCGACCTGGACATCGGCCACTACGAGCGGTTCCTCGACCGCGACCTCGACGGCTCCGCGAACGTCACCACGGGCCAGGTCTACTCCACCGTGATCGCCAAGGAGCGGCGCGGCGAGTACCTGGGCGACACCGTCCAGGTCATCCCGCACATCACCAACGAGATCAAGCACCGCATCCGCCGCATGGCGACCGACGAGGTCGACGTCGTCATCACGGAGGTCGGCGGCACGGTCGGCGACATCGAGTCGCTGCCGTTCCTGGAGACCGTCCGCCAGGTGCGGCACGAGGTCGGCCGCGACAACGTGTTCGTGGTCCATATCTCCCTTCTTCCCTACATCGGCCCCTCCGGTGAGCTGAAGACCAAGCCGACCCAGCACTCGGTGGCGGCGCTGCGCAACATCGGCATCCAGCCCGACGCGATCGTGCTGCGCTGCGACCGCGAGGTCCCCACCGCCATCAAGCGGAAGATCTCGCTGATGTGCGACGTCGACGAGGCCGCCGTCGTCGCCTGCCCCGACGCCCGCTCGATCTACGACATCCCGAAGACCGTGCACGGCGAGGGCCTGGACGCCTACGTGGTCCGCAAGCTGGACCTGCCGTTCCGCGACGTCGACTGGACCACCTGGGACGACCTGCTGGACCGGGTGCACAACCCCGACCACGAGATCACCCTGGCCCTGGTCGGCAAGTACATCGACCTGCCGGACGCCTACCTCTCGGTGACCGAGGCGCTGCGCGCCGGCGGCTTCGCCAACAAGGCCCGCGTCAAGATCAAGTGGGTGACGTCCGACGACTGCAAGACCCCGGCCGGCGCCCAGGCGCAGCTCGGCGACGTCGACGGCATCTGCATCCCCGGCGGCTTCGGCGACCGCGGTGTGCTCGGCAAGGTCGGCGCGATCAAGTACGCCCGTGAGAACGGCATCCCGCTGCTCGGTCTGTGCCTGGGTCTGCAGTGCATCGTGATCGAGGCCGCGCGGAACCTGGCCGACATCTCCGACGCCAACTCCACCGAGTTCGACCCGGCCACCGCCCACCCGGTGATCTCCACCATGGCGGAGCAGCTCGACATCGTCGCCGGCGAGGGCGACATGGGCGGCACCATGCGGCTCGGCATGTACCCGGCCAAGCTGGCCGAGGGCTCCATCGTCCGCGAGGTCTACGACGGCAAGGAGTACGTCGAGGAGCGCCACCGGCACCGCTACGAGGTGAACAACGCCTACCGCGCGGAGCTGGAGAAGAAGGCGGGCCTGGTGTTCTCCGGCACCTCCCCCGACGGCAAGCTCGTCGAGTACGTCGAGTACCCGCGTGACGTGCACCCCTACCTGGTCGCCACGCAGGCGCACCCGGAGCTCCGGTCGCGTCCGACCCGTCCGCACCCGCTCTTCGCCGGGCTGGTGAAGGCCGCGGTCGAGCGGAAGATCTCGCAGTAGCACGCCCAGTTGTACGGTTGCCGGGGTGCGAACCTTCAACGGTTCGCGCCCCGGCCGCCTTTTCGCAGGCAGGACGGGTACCACCGGATCGGTTCGGAAGGACAGGCATGACGATCAAGGACACCCCGGAGGAGTGGGAGATCCGCGGGACGCAGACCCCCTTCGTCGGCAAGAAGACCTCCGTGCGCACCGACGAGGTCGTCATGCCGGGGGGCGCCGTGGTCAACCGCGACTACCAGGTCCACCCGGGCTCCGTGGCCGTCCTCGCCCTCGACGACGCGGACCGGGCCGTGGTGCTGCGCCAGTACCGGCACCCCGTGCGCCAGAAGCTGTGGGAGATCCCGGCCGGCCTGCTCGACGTGCCCGGTGAGAACCCGCTGCACGCCGCCCAGCGCGAGCTGTACGAGGAGGCCCACGTCAAGGCGGAGGACTGGCGGGTGCTGGCCGACGTCTACACCACCCCCGGCGGCTGCGACGAGGCCGTGCGGATCTTCCTGGCGCGCGGGCTGTCCGAGGCCGAGGGCGACCGGTTCGCGGTGGAGGACGAGGAGGCCGACATGGAGCTGGCCCGGGTTCCCGTCGACGAGCTGGTGCGCGGGGTGCTCGCCGGTGACCTGCACAACAACTGCCTGGTGGTGGGCGTGCTCTCGCTGGTCGCCGCCCGCTCCGGCGACGGCCTGGACGCGCTCCGCCCGGCGGAGGCGCCGTGGCCGGCCCGGCCGTTCGAGGCCTGAGCCGTACGGCGTACGACCCCGCCGTCGAGGGCGTGAATCCTACGATCTGTTGATCCGATCGAGGGAGTCTCGCCCACCGCGCCGCGCTCCTCACGGAACGTCGCAGAGCGTGAACTAGGCTCTGGAAAACGCCCGTACGGAGACCCGGCGGGCTTGCGCGTGCGGTGGGACGGGAGTGTGGCCCGTGACGGATCAGGCGGTGGACCCGAACGGTGTGCGGCTCCCTCGGGACGCCCGGCCGGAAGGTCGATTCCTGGGCCGTACCAGGGAGTTGAAGGAACTGCGCGCCGACATCGAGCGCGCCGGACTCGACACCCTCTCCGGCCGCAAGGCCCCCCGCGCCCGCGTCCTGCTCATCGCCGGACGCCCCGGATCCGGCCGTTCGGCGCTCGCCGAGGAACTCGTCCGCCAGGTCGCCGCCGACTACCCCGACGGCGTCCTGCGCACCCGGCTCAGCGAGCCCGACGGGACCCCCGTGCCCGTCGGGCGCGCCGCCCGCGACCTTCTCGACGCGCTCGGCGAGCCCGCCCCTGCCGGCGCCCCCGAGGACCAGCTCGGCGAGGCGCTGCGCACCGCCCTCGCCGAGCGCCGCGCGGTGCTCCTGCTCGACGACGCCGCCGACGCCGAGCAGGTCGACGCGCTGCTCCCGGACAACCCCGACTGCCTGGCCGTCGCCGTCTCCTCAGGACCGCTCACCGGCATCGCCGACGTCCGTCCCTGCACCCTCGGCGGCCTCGACACCAAGTCCGGGGTGGAGCTGCTGTCCCGGTTCACCGGCTCGGTGCGCATCACCGTCGACCCCCGGGCCGCCGAACGCCTCGCCGAGCAGTGCCAGGGCCAGCCCGCCGCGCTCGTGCTGGCCGGCGGCTGGCTCGCCGCACGCCCCAAGGCCGCCGTCGCCGACCTCGCCAAACAGCTGCACACCGACCCCGGCGCCGAACCGGTCACCGCCCGGCTGCTGCGGCTGGTGCACGACGCGCTGCCGCAGACCGCCGCCCGCACCCTGCGCCTGCTCGCCCTCGCCCCGGCCGGACTGGCCGACCCGCACACCGCCGCCGCGCTCACCGGCTGCTCGGTGGAGGCCGCGCACACCACCCTCGACGACTTCGCCGCCCACGGTCTGCTGCACTCGGTCGGCTCCTCCCTGCCGCAGTACCGGGTGCCCGGCTGCCTGCACCGTGAGCTGCGCAGGCTCGCCGAGGACCACGAGCGGCCCGCCGAGCTCCAGCTCGCCCGCGCCCGCATGCTGGAGCGCACCGTACGGCTGCTCCAGTCCTGCCGCGCCATCACCGAGACCGACAGCCCCGAGGCCCGCCGGAAGGCCCTCGCCCTGCCGCGTCCCCTGCGGTTCCCCACGCCCCGCGCCGCCGCCGACTGGCTGCGTCTGCGCCGTCCCGCCCTGCTGGCCGCCGCCCGGCTCGCGGTCGCCGACGGGGAGCTGGACACCCTGGCGCGGCGGCTGATGTCCCAGCTGGTGCGGGCCCTGGTCGCCCACTTCGGCACCCGCGCCGCCGCGAGCGACCTCTACGACATCCACAACCTCGTCCTGGACGTCGCCGAGCGCCGCGCGCTGCCCCGCGAGCGGGCCGCCGCCCTGCTCAACCTCGGCGACCTCGACGCCCGCACCGGCCGCACCAGCAAGGCGCTGGCGCGCTACCGGGCCGCCCTGGACGCCGGACGCGAGGCGAACGACCCCTATGCCACCGGGCGCGCGATGGAATCCGTAGGAGGCGCGCACCTGGAGCTGGGCGACTACGACCGGGCGGCGGACTGGTTCGGCCGCGCCCTCGCCGAGCGCCTCGCCCGCGACGAGCGCCCCGAGGCCGCCCGGCTCTACGGCCGCATCGGCGCCGCCCACACCTACGCGGGCCGCTACGGCGAGGCGATGCGCAACTGGCGCGCGGCCGTCGCCGGGCACCGCAGGGACGGGGACGTGGCCGCGCAGGCGCGGGCGTTGAGCGAACTGGGCCGGGTGCAGGAGTACGCGGGGCGGCTGGAGGAGTCGCTGCGTACCTGCCGGGAGGCCGTGGAGTGGGCGCGGCGCGCGGAGGACACCCGGCTGCAGGCCGCGCTGCACCTGCGGCTGGCGGACTCGTACGAGCGTCTCGGGGACCCCGCGTCCGCCGCGCTGCACCGGTCCACGGCCGAGCACATGCTGGCCGAGGAGGCCCCTGAGGGCGACTCCGAGCCGGAACATGGAGCTAACGCCTGCGAAATCCGTAGCGCTTCTGCGGAAGATTGATGCAATGAAAGGCTAGACAGCGGGAACGCCTTCATTAGACTGGCTCTGCCGCACCATCTCCTGCGGTCTCTCCCGGTGTGCCCGTGCGTGCCCGGGTATGTGTAGTTGTATCCCCATACCCTCTGAGCCAAGGACCGTGATCGACGTGAAGGTCGGCATCCCCCGCGAGGTCAAGAACAACGAGTTCCGGGTGGCCATCACCCCCGCCGGCGTGCACGAGCTCGTGCGCCACGGCCACCAGGTCGTCATCGAGCGCGGCGCCGGTGTCGGCTCCTCGATCCCGGACGGCGAGTACATCGCCGCGGGCGGCCAGATCCTGGACACCGCCGACGAGGTCTGGGCCGCCGCCGACCTGCTGCTCAAGGTCAAGGAGCCGGTCGCGGAGGAGTACCACCGCCTGCGCAAGGACCAGACGCTCTTCACCTACCTGCACCTGGCCGCGTCCAAGGAGTGCACGGACGCCCTGCTGGAGTCCGGCACCACCGCCATCGCCTACGAGACCGTCGAGCTGCCCGGCCGCGCACTGCCGCTGCTCGCCCCGATGTCCGAGGTCGCGGGCCGGCTCTCCACCCAGGTCGGCGCCTACCACCTGATGCGCGCCCACGGCGGCCGCGGCGTGCTGCCCGGCGGCGTCCCCGGCGTGCTCGCCGGCCGCGCGGTCGTCATCGGCGCCGGCGTCTCCGGCTGGAACGCCGCGCAGATCGCCATCGGCATGGGCTTCCACGTGACCCTGCTCGACAAGGACATCAACAAGCTCAAGGAGGCCGACAAGGTCTTCGGCACACGCATCCAGACCGTCGTCTCCAACGCCTTCGAGCTGGAGAAGGCCTGCCTGGAGGCCGACCTCGTGATCGGCGCCGTGCTGGTGCCGGGCGCCAAGGCGCCGAAGCTGGTCACCAACGAGCTGGTCTCCCGGATGAAGGCCGGAAGTGTCCTTGTCGACATCGCGATCGACCAGGGCGGCTGCTTCGAGGACTCCCGTCCCACCACGCACGCCGAGCCGACCTTCAAGGTCCACGAGTCGGTCTTCTACTGCGTCGCCAACATGCCCGGCGCGGTGCCCAACACCTCGACCTACGCGCTGACCAACGCGACGCTGCCGTACATCGTCGAACTCGCCAACCGCGGCTGGGTGGAGGCGCTGCGCCGCGACCCGGCGCTCGCCAAGGGTCTCAACACCCATGACGGCAAGGTCGTTTACAAGGAGGTCGCCGAGGCGCACGGTCTCGAGCACGTGGAGCTCGCCTCGCTGCTCGGCTGACCCGCGCACGACGCCAAGTCGACCAAGTCACGGACTCGTCAAGGCGATACGTCAACTCGGGGCGTCAACCTCTCGCACCTGGCCGGACCTTGGATGCCAAGGTTCGGCCAGATGTGTGTATGGTCACGTCCTGATTCAGGGACAACTCGCCTCGAACGTAACCGTTCTACCGATTCGTACACCTGTGAATCCTGCCGTGCGACGGCTGTACGCCCTTGACAGAGGCGTGTTTCATTACCGACACATCGTGCCGGGTCCGGCGGATTGTGTTGCTGCGGACGGCCGACACGCCATAGAGTCGCCAACCGTCGGCATGGTGCCACGCTGACCTGTCTAGAAGTTTCCTGGTCACCAAGGAGGTAAGACGACTTGTGAATGAGTCGACATTTACTCCCGGGGGTGGTCAACCAGGAATGCCTGCGCCGGGCCAGGGGTCCGCGGGATTCGCTGCTGTCGGCTCCGTCGCTGTGCGCACCTTCGCAGCCCACCAGAGTCACGCAACTCCAGGAGTGACTCACCCAGCACACCAGAGCATGGATGGCCATCACGTGAACGCCATGGCCGGCGACGGAAGTGGCGCGCCCCACAACCATTTCGCCGACTACGACGAACTGCCCGAGGGGCACTTCTACGACCCCGACGCCGAGTACGAGCCCGATCCGGAGTACGCGGCCACGCTCGCGCCCGACGCGGCACGCCAGCGCCGTGAGCGCATCGGCCCGACCGGACGCCCGCTGCCGTACTTCCCGATCCCGGGCCCGCTGACCGACCACGGCCCCGCGAAGATCATCGCGATGTGCAACCAGAAGGGCGGCGTCGGCAAGACCACGTCGACCATCAACCTGGGCGCCGCGCTCGCGGAGTACGGACGCCGGGTGCTGCTCGTGGACTTCGACCCGCAGGGCGCGCTGTCGGTCGGACTCGGCGTCAACCCGATGGAGCTCGACCTCACCGTCTACAACCTGCTCATGGAGCGGGGCATGGCGGCCGACGAGGTGCTGCTGAAGACTGCGGTCCCCAACATGGACCTGCTGCCCAGCAACATCGACCTGTCGGCGGCCGAGGTGCAGCTGGTGAGCGAGGTCGCGCGCGAGTCGACGCTGCAGCGGGCGCTGAAGCCGCTGATGGACGACTACGACTACATCGTGATCGACTGTCAGCCCTCGCTCGGCCTGCTCACCGTCAACGCGCTGACCGCCGCGCACAAGGTGATCGTGCCGCTGGAGTGCGAGTTCTTCGCGCTGCGCGGTGTCGCCCTGCTGACCGAGACGATCGAGAAGGTCCAGGAGCGGCTCAACCCGGAGCTGGAGCTCGACGGGATCCTCGCCACCATGTACGACTCGCGCACGGTGCACAGCCGTGAGGTGCTCGCGCGGGTGGTCGAGGCGTTCGACGACCACGTCTACCACACCGTCATCGGACGCACGGTCCGCTTCCCGGAGACCACGGTCGCCGGTGAGCCGATCACCACGTACGCGTCCAACTCCGTCGGCGCCGCCGCCTACCGTCAGCTCGCCAGGGAGGTGCTCGCCCGGTGTCACGCCGAGTGAGTCTGCCGGGGGCCGACGAACTCTTCCGTACGACAGGGGGGATGGCGCTGCAGGCGTCCACCCCCAGGCGCGCCGCCGGCGACGCCCGGGTCCCCGCCCCCGCGGGGGAGGGGGACGCGGCCGCGGCCGCCCACGAGGACGCGCCGCAGTCGGTGCCCGTGCAGGGCGGGACGGCGAGGGCGCGGAGCACGCCGCGGCGGACGTGGAGCCCGCGAGGCCGGGGAGTCCGCAGTCGGGGCGGCGCACGGCGTGCGCCGGCGTCCGCGGACGGCCGGCCGCCGCGGGCCCCGCGCAAGCGGGGACGCCGCCACGGCGGCCAGCGGCCGCGAACGGCACGACGAGAAGATCACCGTGTACGTCTCGCCGAGGAGCTGATGGACCTCGAGCACGCGCGCCTGGTCCTGCGCGGCGAGCACGGCCTCGCCGTTCGACCGCGGGCGCATCGTCCGCGAGGCGGTCGCCGTGGTCCTCGCGGACCTGGAGAGCCGCGGGGACGCCAGCATCCTCGTACGACGGCCTGCGGGGACGGTAGCGGTAGCCTGCGGGGGCCATGACCTCGAACGACGCAGCCGCCCCGGCCACGCCGCCGCCCCCTGGGCCGCGTCCGCGGCGATTCCCCTCGCCGGGAGGGTGCTGCGCAGGACGCCTCGGCCGAGGCCGCGCCGCTGTCACACCGGAGGCGCCCGCCGCGGACGTCCCGCCTCCGGAGAGCGGAGCCCGGCCCGAGCCGGCGGCCGCCAGCCGCGCCCGCCGACGCGGAGACGCGCCCCTGGTGCGTCACTCACGAGCCGCTCGGCGCGCCTGCTGATCAGCGGGCCGCCGGCCGGCGCCGGGGCTGAGCCGCCGAGCACGGACGCGGCACCCACGCTTCGGCGGCCGTGCCGCCGGCGAGCAGGCGGGACACCGGCCCGCCGACGCGGCACCCACCGCTTCGGCGCCGCCGCCGGCGAGCACGCGGACACCGGCCGCGGATGCCGGTACGCCTCCCGTCGCGCCCGGCGCGTCGCCGGCCGCGTCGGGCGCGTCGGACGCGGTCGCGCCGCCCGCGGTGCCTTCCAGGCGACCGACGCCGCCGTGCGGGCCGCGCGCACTGGCGCGTCCGGCGGTGCGCGGGAGGGCGGCGGCTCCGGGGGCGAGGCGTCCGACGGCGAGGGCGACCCCGGGGACGGGCGGTTCACGGTCCGGCTGGCGAACTTCGAGGGGCCCTTCGATCTGCTGCTGCAGCTGATCGCCAAGCACAAGCTGGACGTCACCGAGGTCGCCCTGTCCAAGGTGACCGACGAGTTCATGGCGTACATCCGGGCCCTGGGGCCGGACTGGGACCTGGACGAGACGACCGAGTTCCTTGTCGTCGCCGCCACCTTGCTCGACCTCAAGGCGGCCCGGCTGCTGCCCGCCGCCGAGGTTGAGGACGAGGGCGACCTCGCCCTGCTGGAGGCGCGCGACCTGCTGTTCGCGCGGCTGCTGCAGTACCGCGCGTACAAGCAGATCGCCGACATCTTCAGCCGGCGGCTGGACGACGAGGCGCGCCGGTTCCCCCGTACCGTCGGGCTGGAGCCGCACCACGCCGAGCTGCTGCCGGACGTGGTCATCAGCATTGGGCCCGAGGGGTTCGCCAAGCTGGCCGTCAAGGCGATGCAGCCCAAGCCCAGGCCGCAGGTGTACGTCGACCACATCCACGCGCCGCTGGTCAGCGTGCAGGAGCAGGCCGGGATCGTCGTCGCGCGGCTCAAGGAGCTGGGCGAGGCCGGCTTCCGGGCGCTCGTCGAGGACACCGACGACATCCTGACCGTCGTCGCCCGCTTCCTCGCCCTGCTGGAGCTGTACCGCGAGAAGGCCGTCGCCCTCGACCAGGAGACCGCGCTTGGCGAGCTGACCGTGCGCTGGACGGGCGGCGACGGGGACGCCGTACCCGCCGTCACCGACGAGTTCGACCGGCCGCCCGAGCAGCCCCAGGAGGAGAGGACACCGTGAGCGAGGACACGAGCGGCGCCCCGGCCGGGGCCGGCGGGGTCGCGGAGCTCGACCTGAAGCCGGCTCTCGAGGCCGTGCTGATGGTCGTGGACGAGCCCGCGACCGAGGAGCACCTGGCGAAGATCCTGGAGCGCCCGAAGCGGCAGGTCGCCGACGCCCTGCGGGAGCTGGCCGACGAGTACACCGTGCAGGGCCGCGGCTTCGAGCTGCGCAGGGTCGCCGGCGGCTGGCGTTTCTACACCCGCCCCGAGTACGCCGCCGCCGTCGAGGGCTTCGTCCTGGACGGCCAGCAGGCCCGCCTCACCCAGGCCGCGCTGGAGACCCTCGCGGTCGTCGCGTACCGCCAGCCTGTCAGCCGCAGCAGGGTCTCCGCGGTGCGCGGGGTCAACTGCGACGGCGTGATGCGCACCCTCCTCCAGCGGGGTCTGATCGAGGAGGCGGGCACGGAACCCGAAACAGGTGCGATCCTGTACACGACGACGAACTACTTCCTGGAGCGGATGGGCCTGCGCGGTCTGGACGAGCTCCCGGAGCTCGCGCCCTTCCTCCCGGAGGCGGAGGCGATCGAGGCCGAGACACTGGAAGGAGTCCCGTCGTTCGATCCGGACGCCCCGGATTCCGAGGACGCAGACGACAAGACGGAATTTTGATGCGAAGCAGCAGCGGCAGGAACAGCAGCGGAAACAACGGCGGGAGCCGTGGTGGCAACAGCGGCGGCCGCGGCGGGAGCGGCGGTGGCCGCGGTAACCACCGCGGCGCCGGCAACAACCGTGACGACCGGCAGGGCGGCCGTCCGAAGAAGCCGCGCCCGGAGGAGCGGCGCTACGACGTGGGCCCCGGCGCCTCCCAGGAGGGACCCAAGTCGGGTCGCGGCCCCGGGGCGCGCGGCGGCGCCAAGGGCGGGCCGAAGAAGCCCCTGCAGCGGGGCCGGTCGGTCCCGGCGACGTCCCGCGAGTACGAGGCGAGGGCCGAGGAGCGCAACCGGGAGCGGTACGCGGGCAGGAAGGACGTCAAGCTGCCCAAGACCTTCCCCGGCGCCGAGCAGGAGGGCGAGCGGCTGCAGAAGGTGCTCGCCCGGGCCGGCTACGGCTCGCGGCGCGCCTGCGAGGAACTGATCGACCAGGCGAGGGTCGAGGTCAACGGCGAGATCGTGCTGGAGCAGGGCAAGCGGGTCGACCCGGAGAAGGACGAGGTCAAGGTCGACGGCCTGACCGTGGCGACGCAGTCGTACCAGTTCTTCTCGCTGAACAAGCCCGCCGGCGTCGTCTCCACCATGGAGGACCCGGAGGGCCGCCAGTGCCTCGGTGACTACGTCACCAACCGCGAGACCCGGCTCTTCCACGTCGGCCGGCTCGACACCGAGACCGAGGGCGTCATCCTGCTCACCAACCACGGCGAGCTGGCGCACCGGCTGACCCACCCCAAGTACGGGGTGAAGAAGACCTACCTCGCGCACATCGTCGGGCCCATCCCGCGCGACCTGGGCAAGCGGCTCAAGGACGGCATCCAGCTCGAGGACGGGTACGCCCGCGCCGACCACTTCCGCGTGGTGGAGCAGACCGGCAAGAACTACCTCGTCGAGGTGACCCTGCACGAGGGCCGCAAGCACATCGTGCGCCGCATGCTCGCGGAGGCCGGGTTCCCGGTCGACAAGCTGGTGCGCACGGCCTTCGGTCCGATCACCCTGGGCGACCAGAAGTCGGGCTGGCTGCGGCGGCTGTCGAACACCGAGGTCGGCATGCTGATGAAGGAGGTCGACCTCTAGGCCGGTCCCCGCACCCTTGTGCTTGCGCACCACCACCCCCTTTAATAGTCACACCGACTATTAAAGGGGGTGGCGGTCGTCGTGGACGGCTACGACAAGCACGCCTTCGAGCCCTTCGCCGTGACCGTCGACCTCGCCGTGTTCACGATCCGCGAGGCCGCGCTGCACGTCCTGCTCGTCGAACGCGGCCAGGAGCCGTACGCCGGCCGCTGGGCGCTTCCCGGAGGCTTCCTGCGGCCCGACGAGTCCGCGGAGCGCGCCGCCCGGCGCGAACTGGGCGAGGAGACCGGTCTGACCGACGTCACCGGGCTGCACCTGGAGCAGCTGCGCACCTACAGCGAACCCGGCCGCGACCCCCGCATGCGCGTGGTGTCCGTCGCCTTCGCCGCGCTGCTGCCCGACGCCCCCGAGGCGCACGGCGGCGGCGACGCGGCCCAGGCCCGCTGGACCCCCTGCGAGGCGGCCCGGGACCTAGCCTTCGACCACGACCGGATCCTCGCCGACGCGCGGGACCGGATCGGCGCCAAGCTCGAGTACACGGGCCTCGCCACCGCCTTCTGCCCGCCGGAGTTCACCCTGGGCGAGCTCCAGCAGGTCTACGAGACCGTCTGGGGCACGGCCCTGGACCGCCCCAACTTCCGGCGCAAGGTCCTCGCCACCCCCGGCTTCGTCGAAGCGGTCCCCGGCGCCGCGCGCCTCACCGGCGGCCGGGGCAAACCCGCCGCGCTCTACCGCGCGGGCCCCGCCGCCGCCCTCCACCCGCCGCTGCTCCGGCCCACCACGGAAGGACGTCCCGCATGACCACGACCACCGTCACCAAACGCGCCGCTACCGGAGCGCTCACCGGACTCGCCCTGGGGGACGCGCTGGGCTTCCCCACCGAGTTCAAGGACGTCCCCTCGATCCTCGCCACGTACGGCGACTGGCGCTCCCTGGAGCTGCCGGAGCCGGCGATCGTCACCGACGACACGCAGATGACCCTCGCCCTCGGGAGGGGCCTGCGCACCGCCATGGACCGGGGGACGCTCGGCCCGAAGCGCCTCGAACGGCCGGTGCGCGAGGAGTTCGTGGAGTGGTGGCGCTCCCCGGAGAACAACCGCGCCCCCGGCAACACCTGCCTGCGCGCCTGCCACCTGCTGTCCGGTGACGAACGCCCCTGGCAGGACGCCAGCCAGATCCACTCCAAGGGCTGCGGCGCCAACATGCGCGTCGCCCCCGTCGGCCTGGCCCCCGGGCTCACCGACGCACAGCGTGCAGGCGCCGCCCAGTTGCAGTCCGCCCTCACCCACGGCCACCCCACCGCGCTCGCCGCCTCCGACCTCACCGCCCACGCCGTACGGCTGCTCGCCGAGGGCGCCGAACCGGCCGGCCTGATCGGCCTCTTGCGCTCCTATGCCTATGAGAACCGCACCCGCTACCACGAGTCCTGGCTCGGCGACCTGTGGACCCGCGCCGGGGACGCCTCCCCGGAGCACTTCATCGCGCGCGGCTGGGACGAGTGCCTGGAGATCCTGGGGCGTCTCCAGGAGGCCGTGCGGACCGTCTCGCCGGAGACCGACCCGTGCAGGGCCACCGGCGAGGGCTGGGTCGCCGAGGAGGCCCTGGCGACCGGCCTGCTCTGCTTCCTGCTCTTCGTCGACGAGCCGGTGACGGCCCTGCGCCGCGCCGCCTGCACCTCCGGCGACTCCGACTCCATCGCCTGCCTCGCCGGGGCCTTCGCGGGCGCCTACCTCGGCGCGGACGCCTGGCCCGCCGAGTGGGCGTCCCGCATCGAGTACCGCGACGAACTGGTGACCCTGGGCACGCTCTGGGACGCCCGCCCCTGATCGGTCACGCGGCCCTGAGGGCCGAGGCGCGGCGGGTGCGGGTGCGGGTGAGGAAGTCCTCCACCCGCCGCCGGTCCGGCTCCTGGGGGAGCGGACTGTGGGCCGCCGCCTCCCCGGCCTCCCGGACCAGGCGGTTCATACGGGCCTCCGCCTCGGGCCACGGCACCTTGCCGCGCTTCACCTCCAGCAGCTCCTCGCGGCGGTCGCCCACGTCCACCGTGAGGACGCCCGTGCGCAGCAGGTCTCGGGCGGTCATCAGCAGGCGGAGCAGGTGCATGGCGTGCTTCCAGCGCGGGGCGCCGTGGGTGCGGACGTCGGCGTCCAGCTTGCGGCGCTGGCCGTGGGCGTACCGGACGAACGTCTCGTGGACCCCGCGGAAGAGGAACGCGTCGCGCAGCGCCAGCAGCTCGCGGCCGGTGGCGTCGGCGTACTCGACGAGCGGGGAGTGCAGGCACTCCAGGATGTTGGGATTGCCGCGCAGGGCCAGCTCGCAGAAGCGCTCCAGTTCCCAGCTGAACTGCTCATCGGCCGGCCCCTCGACGTGCGTGGGCGGCTTCTCGAAGCGCCAGAACAAGGGAGTGGGCGCCAGGAACACGCCCCTGCGGTCGGTGTCGCTGGCCTCCGTGGCCAGACCGAAGGCACGCGAGCCCATGACACAGGCGTAGATCGTGTGGTCCGTCACCAGGCTCTCGGGGCGCATGCCCGGGAGCGTACGCGGCGGATCACGCCCGGCGGATGGTATTTCCGTCCACCGTGATCCGCTCCTCGGGCAGCGGCCGGGTCGCCGGGCCGTGGGCCACCGAACCGTCGGCGACGCGGAAGCGGCTGCCGTGGCAGGGACAGTTGATCGTGCCGTCCGCGACCTCGGAGACCAGGCATTGCTGGTGCGTGCAGATCGCGGAGAACGCCTTGAAGCGCCCCTGTTCGGGCTGGGTGACCACGATCTTGTCGTCCGGGAGGATCTTCCCCCCGCCCACCGGGACGTCTGCGGCCGGGAGGAGCTCCTGCCCGGGGCTCGCCTCCGCCGCCGAGGTGTCCGCGGAGGTGTCGCCCCCGCCGTAACCGTCGGATCCGCAGCCCGCGCTCAGCGCCGCCGCTCCCGGGACCAGCAGAACGGTCCGCCTCGTCGCCCGTGTCGTCATGTCGTCACTCCCTGGATCGCCGTCGTCGCATCCTGACACCGAATACCGCCCAGGAGAAGTAAAAACCGGCACAACGTCACCCATCACGCATATCGCCCGTCTCACCGGGCGGGCGCCCCGCGCCGCCCCGGCCCGCTCCTGGCTACGCTGGACGACCGAACAGCCTTTACGCACGTGAGCGAGGAGCATCGTCGTGGCGGTACGCGCGGTCCGGGGGGCCGTCCAGCTGGAACGGGACGAGGCCGGACACATGGAGGAGCGGGTGGGAGCCCTGCTCACCGAGGTGCTGGAACGCAACGGACTGCACACCGACGACCTGATCAGCATCTGGTTCACCGCGACGCCCGACCTGCACTCCGACTTCCCGGCCGCCGCCGCCCGCAAGCTGGGCATCGCCGACGTGCCCCTCATCTGCGCGCAGGAACTCGACATCGAGGGCGCCATGCCCCGCGTCGTCCGCCTCCTCGCGCACATCGAGTCGGACCGGCCCCGCTCCGACATCGCCCACGTCTACCTCGGCGCCGCGGCCGCCCTCCGCAAGGACATCGCCCAGTGAGAACCGCCCTCGTCATCGGCACCGGACTGATCGGCACGTCCGCCGCCCTCGCCCTGTCCCAGCGGGGCGTCACCGTCCACCTCGCCGACCACGACCCCGAGCAGGCCCGCACCGCCGCCGCCCTCGGCGCCGGCACCGACCAGGCGCCCGAAGGCCCCGTGGACCTCGCCGTCGTCGCCGCCCCGCCCGCGCACGTCGCCGACGTACTGGCCGACGCCATGCGGCGCGGCGTCGCCCGCGGCTACATCGACGTCGCCAGCGTCAAGGGCGGCCCCCGCCGCGAGCTCCAGGCACGCGGACTCGACCTCACCCCCTACCTCGGCACCCACCCCATGTCCGGGCGGGAGAAGTCCGGCCCGCTCGCCGCCACCGGCGACCTCTTCGAGGGCCGCCCCTGGGTGCTCACCCCCACCCGCGACACCGACACCGAGGTCCTCAACCTCGCCCTGGAACTGGTGTCGCACTGCCGTGCCGTGCCGGTCGTCATGGACGCCGACGCCCACGACCGCGCCGTGGCCCTCGTCTCCCACATGCCGCACCTGGTGTCCAGCATGGTCGCCGCCCGCCTGGAGAACGCCGACGAGGCCGCCGTACGGCTGTGCGGGCAGGGCATCCGCGACGTGACCCGGATCGCCGCCTCCGACCCGCGGATGTGGATCGACATCCTCTCAGCCAACCCCGGACCGGTCGCCGACCTGCTCACCGACGTCGCCGCCGACCTGGAGGAGACCGTCCGCGCCCTGCGCGCCCTGGAGTCCTCCGACGAGCACAAGCGCCGCGAGGGCGCCACCGGCATCGAGGACATGCTGCGCCGCGGCAACGCCGGCCAGGTCCGCGTCCCCGGCAAGCACGGCTCCGCCCCGCGCGTCTACGAGACCGTCGCCGTGCTCATCGACGACCAGCCGGGCCAGCTCGCCCGCATCTTCGCCGACGCCGAGCGCGCCGGGGTCAACATCGAGGACGTCCGCATCGAGCACGCCACCGGACAGCAGGCCGGCCTCATCCAGCTCATGGTCGAGCCCAAGGCCGCCCCCGTCCTCACGGCCGCGCTGCGGGAGCGGGGCTGGGCGATCCGGCAGTGACCCCCGTCTCCCCGCCCGTCCCCGCGGGCGGGGGAGGGCGTCCGCATGTCGGAGGGGTTCCCGGGAGCCAGTAATCTGGTGCGGGGCGTGTCCACGCCCCGCACACCCCACCCCACCGCACCAGGAAGGTGTTCCTCCGTGGAAAACGGCGCCGCCAAGCCCGTGATCGTCGCCATCGACGGTCCCTCCGGCACGGGCAAGTCGAGCACGTCGAAGGCCGTGGCGGCGCAGCTAGGCCTGAGCTACCTGGACACCGGCGCCCAGTACCGGGCGATCACCTGGTGGATGGTGAACAACGGCATCGACATAGCGGACCCGTCCGCGGTCGCCGCCGCGGCCGCCAAGCCCGAGATCCTCTCCGGCACCGACCCGGCGAACCCGACGATCACCGTCGACGGCGTGGACGTGGCCGGACCGATCCGCGAGCAGGACGTCACCTCCAAGGTCAGCGCCGTCAGCGCGGTCCCCGAGGTGCGTGCCCGGATCACGGAGCTGCAGCGGACCATCGCCGCGTCCGCCGTCACCGGCATCGTCGTCGAGGGCCGCGACATCGGCACCACGGTGCTCCCCGACGCCGACCTGAAGATCTTCCTCACGGCCTCCCCGGAGGCGCGCGCCGCCCGCCGCAGCGGCGAGCTCAAGGGCGCCGACCTGCACACCACCCGCGAGGCCCTGGTCAAGCGGGACGCGGCCGACTCCAGCCGCAAGACCTCCCCCCTGGCCAAGGCCGACGACGCGGTCGAGGTGGACACCACCGACCTGACCCTGCAGCAGGTCGTCGAGTGCGTCGTCACCCTCGTCGAGGAGAAGCGGGCGGGGAAGTGACCGACGTTCCCACCGAGCGGGGCGCCGAGGTCGGGCGGCGCATCGGCGTCGGCCTGATGTACGGGCTGTGGAAGCCGCGGGTGCTGGGCTCCTGGCGGGTCCCCGCGGCCGGCCCGGCGATCCTCGCGGTGAACCACTCGCACAACATAGACGGCCCGATGGTCATGGGCGTGGCGCCCCGGCCGACGCACTTCCTGATCAAGAAGGAGGCGTTCGTCGGCCCCCTCGACCCGTTCCTGACCGGCATCGGCCAGGTCAAGGTCGACCGGCACTCCACCGACCGCACGGCCATCGCGCGGGCGCTGGGCGTGCTGGAGCAGGGCGGCGTCCTCGGCATCTTCCCCGAGGGCACCCGCGGCGAGGGCGACTTCGCCTCGATCCGCGCCGGGCTCGCGTACTTCGCGGTCCGCAGCGGGGCGCCGATCGTCCCGGTGGCCGTCCTGGGAAGTTCCGACCGGCCCGGCCGGTTGATAAAGGCACTGCCCCCGCTGCGCTCCCGCGTCGACGTCGTCTTCGGCGACCCGTTCGACGCGGGCGACGGCAGCGGGAGACGTACGCGCAAGGCGCTCGACGAGGCCACGGCACGCATCCAGAAGCAGCTCACCGCTCACCTGGAAAACGCCAGGCGTCTCACCGGCCGCCGAGCGACACTTTGAGTAGTGGATCTCCGCCCCGCGGGGCTCCACCGATCACCACGATGAACGACGAGGTACGGACTTCATGAACGACCACATCGAGCCCGGCGGCTCGGACGCGCACGACGCTGCGCACGAGCACGATCACGGGGCGCTGGGCGATGCCGAGTTCGCGGAGTTCATGGAGCTCGCCGCGGAGGAGGGCTTCGACCTCGAGGACGTCGAGGGCGCCATCGAGGCGGCGGGCCACGGCCCGCTCCCGGTGCTCGCCGTCGTCGGCCGCCCCAATGTCGGCAAGTCGACCCTGGTGAACCGGATCATCGGCCGCCGCGAGGCGGTCGTCGAGGACAAGCCGGGCGTCACCCGCGACCGGGTCACCTACGAGGCCGAGTGGGCGGGCCGCCGCTTCAAGGTCGTCGACACCGGCGGCTGGGAGCAGGACGTCCTCGGCATCGACGCCTCCGTCGCCGCCCAGGCCGAGTACGCCATCGACGCCGCCGACGCGGTCGTCTTCGTGGTGGACGCCAAGGTCGGCGCCACCGACACCGACGAGGCCGTCGTGCGCCTGCTGCGCAAGGCGGGCAAGCCGGTCGTGCTGTGCGCCAACAAGGTGGACGGCCCGAGCGGCGAGGCCGACGCGGCCTACCTGTGGTCCTTGGGCCTGGGTGAGCCGTACCCGGTCTCCGCGCTGCACGGCCGCGGCACCGGCGACATGCTGGACCAGGTCCTCGAGGTGCTGCCCGAGGCGCCCGCGCAGACCTTCGGCACGGCCGTCGGCGGCCCCCGCCGCGTCGCCCTCATCGGCAGGCCCAACGTCGGCAAGTCCTCGCTGCTGAACAAGGTCGCGGGGGAGGAGCGGGTCGTCGTCAACGAACTCGCCGGCACCACCCGCGACCCGGTCGACGAGATGATCGAACTGGGCGGCAAGACCTGGAAGTTCGTCGACACGGCGGGCATCCGCAAGCGGGTCCACCTCCAGCAGGGCGCCGACTACTACGCCTCGCTGCGCACCGCCGCGGCCGTCGAGAAGGCGGAGGTGGCCGTCGTCCTCATCGACGCCGCCGAGTCCATCTCCGTGCAGGACCAGCGCATCGTCACCATGGCCGTCGAGGCGGGCCGCGCGCTCGTCCTCGCCTTCAACAAGTGGGACACCCTCGACGAGGAGCGCCGCTACTACCTGGAGCGCGAGATCGAGACGGAGCTCGGCCAGGTCGCCTGGGCGCCCCGGGTCAACGTCTCGGCGCGCACCGGCCGGCACATGGAGAAGCTGGTCCCGGCGATCGAGACGGCTCTCGCCGGCTGGGAGACCCGGGTCCCGACGGGCCGCCTGAACGCCTTCCTCGGCGAGCTGGTCGCCGCCCACCCGCACCCGGTGCGGGGCGGCAAGCAGCCGCGCATCCTGTTCGGCACCCAGGCCGGCACCAGGCCGCCGCGGTTCGTGCTGTTCGCCTCCGGCTTCATCGAGGCGGGCTACCGCCGCTTCATCGAGCGCCGGCTGCGTGAGGAGTTCGGCTTCGAGGGCACGCCGATCCACATCTCGGTGCGGGTGCGAGAGAAGCGCGGACGCAAGAAGTAGCCGTCCATGGCGAAGGGGCGGTCCCGATCACGGGACCGCCCCTTCGCCATGTCCGTCAGACGCCGCTGCGGGGGGCCGGGGGCAGCCCGGCCGGCACATGGTGCATCTCGTTCGTCCCGCGGTGGACCGTGGCCACGCGCTGCCACTGGGGCGGTTCGACGGCGGGCCGCAGGAGGGAGGCGCCGAACGATCCGGGACTGTGGTCACGGTACGCGCCCGTACTGTGCGGGATGTTCCCGAAGGCGGTGAAGCCCCAGTCCTCCTCGCCGCTGCGGTCGCCCGGCAGCGTACGGAAGGACTTGACGTACTCGGCGTAGAGAGCGTCGTAGATCGGCGTGGCCGAGTGGCCGCTCCGGTAGTCCTGCGCCGGGCGCACGGGTGCGGGGACGGAGGCGAGGGACTGGCGGCGGGGAGCGTCATATGCGTGCACGTATCTCCAAACGACCCCGTGCCACAAGGGATGCGGCCCACCGCAAGTTTTCGCAGGCCGCACCCCGGATCCTTGGGAGCGCGCCGGGACCCGAGCGCCCCTTCAGGGGCGCGGGGAACCGTGCGCTCAACCCCCACGCACGGCCGGCCGACGCACCACCGGACGCGCCCCCGGCCTCAGATCCCCGCGAGCGGCAACGCCGCAGCCACCAGCTTCCCGTTGGCCGCGGCCTTGTCCAGCGCGTCCCGCATCAGATCCTCCCGGGGCTGACGCCCGATGGACCCCACCGGCGCGGCGAACATGAGCACCTGCTGGTGCTTGTTCGCCGCCGCCCGCCACCCGTCGGTGACCTGCAACGGCTGATGCGCCTGCCACCAGGCCACCGGACGGCCGCCGCTCGGGTTCGGCTGGAGCACGGCGTGCAGCTGCCCCGCCGCGAGCAGCACCGACCACCCGTGCAGCACCGGCGGCACGGCGGACATCTCGGTCATCGGCATGAAGCCCTGCTCGATCAGCAGTGGCAGGAAGTCGTCGCCGGAGCCCAGCGTGCCGGGCCGGGCGATGGGGGCGGTCGGCTCGACCACCAGCGCCGGGTGCAGTTCGTTCTGGATCAGCACCAGCCCGCTGGTCACCCCCAGCACGGCCTGCTCGGGCACCAGGTTCGGAGGCTGCTGGGCCTGCGTCGGCCGGTGCGGCTGCTGGAGGTGATGCTGCTGGGGCGCCTGCTGGGTGTGCTGCGCCTGCGGAACCTGCTGCTGCGCCTCCCCGCCCACGGCGCCGATCGACCGCACGGCGCCCTGGAGCTGTTCCTCGGTGACCTGGACGACCTGCGAGGGCAGGCAGGTGGCGTGGGCGAAGGCCAGTACGGCGGTCTCGTCCCCGATGAACAGGACGGTGCTGGTGCGCTCCTGCTCCGAGTCGCCCGGGGTGCGACAGGAGGTGCAGTCGTAACTGCCCGGGGCGGACTCTCCGGCGAGCAGGCGGGCTGCTTCTTCGTCGCCGATCTCGGCGCGTACCTCGTCGCTGACGTCGAGCATGCGCGGCACGGGTGGCTCCCTCGGGATGCGGTGCGTGGCGAGGCCGGGTGGCTCCCGGCCCGTGGTCCGGGTGGATCCCCGGCTCATGAAGAAGACAACGGGCGATCTGTGGCGGGAGTCACGCCTTACGGCGAACGGAATCGAACCATCCAGCGCACAGGGTCACGGCAGGTGCGGAATCCGGCACTCAACGTCAACTTGCCGCACGTACAAGGGGCTTGACGGGGTGAGGTCCCTCACAGCTCACTCCGTGCCGTGGTCGACAAATCCGGAAATCGCGCAATGAAATGGGTGGCCGAAATTCGCCGATACCCCGGGTAAGTCCCCACTGGCCAGGCACGACGGGCCGTTGGTTGATCTCCGCACCGGCGGCTCCTTACATTCCTCCGCCGTGTGCAACGAGCACTGCCCGGGCACGTCCGCCGACCGCACCACCGACGCACCACCCTTCGTACGACCTCGCCGTCGGACGGGGCGGCCGCGGCCCGCGTGTCCCACGACGCGCCGGGCGGCGCACCGCCGGGGGAAGCCCGGGTCCTCGGGGAAGGACCTCCATGTCCGCATGTGCCGACAACGCTCGTCGTCACGCCCGCAGGGCCCGTCCGGCGGCCGTCCTGGCCGGCGCGGCCCTGCTCGCACCGCTCGGACTGCTCGCCGCCGCAGGCGGCGCCGCGGCCGCGGACGGCGGGGTGTGGGACCGCATCGCCCAGTGCGAGAGCGGCGGCGACTGGCACATCAACACCGGCAACGGCTACTACGGCGGGCTCCAGTTCTCCGCCTCCACCTGGCGCGCCTTCGGCGGCACCGCCTACGCCCCGACGGCTGACCGCGCGAGCAAGGGCCGGCAGATCGAGATCGCCGCCAAGGTCCAGCACGCCCAGGGCTGGAACGCCTGGCCCGTGTGCGGCGCCCGTGCCGGGGCGTCGGGACCCGCCCCCGCCGCGGACCCCGCGCCCGGGAAGACGGCAGAGCGGAAGCCGGCCACGGCGCAGACGTCCCCCGGGCGCACCTCCGCCCGCCCCGGCAGGAGCGCCTCCCGCGGCGACTGCACCGTCCGTCCCGGCGACACCCTGAGCGGGATCGCCGCCCGGCACCGGACAGACTGGCGGCGGCTCTACGCGGCCAACAGGGACGTCATCGGCGACGATCCCGACCTGATCGTGCCCGGGCAGCGGCTCGACATCTGAGGTGCCCCCCTTCGTCCGGGCACCAGGGTCCCTCCGGCGGCGGAGGGGCCCTCGCCCGTCCGTCGGCCGTGGCACGGCGGGCCTTGTGGCGAAAATGCGCATTTCTTGTGCACATCCCTTTCACGGGCTGATCGCGCCCGCCCGGGAATGTGCCGCGGTGGCGTTCCCGAATACCTCACGGGGCACAATTCTTTCGGGGTTTGTCGGCGCGACGGCAAGGCACCCGGGAATTCCAGTCGAATGACGGCGAACGGAGTACGGAACCGCTCTTTCGGGTGACGGCCGCCCGTACGCCCCCGTCGTGATCCTGTGACACAAGTGTGACCGCGTCGGTCCCGGGACGCGTCTTCCGGCGCGGACTTCCCCGTTTCCGGGCCAGGGCATAGCGTGGCCGCATGGCACCCATTCCGACACCCCCCACGGAACCCAGCGACCATCCGGACGCCTATGTCGGCCTCGCCGCCGACCGGGCCGAGCACCTCGCGCGCGAGCGCGGCTGGTCCTCGGTACGGGCCCTGGCGCCGGGGACGATCGTCACCATGGAGTACCGCGTGGGCCGGCTGAACTTCGAGGTGAGGGACGGCCGGGTGGCGCGGGCCTGGAAGGGCTGAGACACGCGGGGGTGGCGGTCGGTGTGCTGCGGGCGTCTGCTGCCCGCGGGCGTCACCGGGGAGCGCTCCGCGCGGCTGGTGTGCGGGCCGGGTGCGAGGTAGGCGGGCGAGCGGGCCGCGCGTCCGGCGGGAACCGGCTCGTGCACCGCGGCGGCGGCGTGCTCGGAGAGCGGACGGACCACGACCGGGCGGCCGGCGGGGGCGGGCACCCGCGCCTTGGTCCTGCGGCGGTCGCGCAGCCGGTCCCGTACGGCCAGGATCCGCGCCTCGGCCCGCGCGATCAGCGGCTCGAACCACGGCAGCGCGAGCAGGATCAGCAGGCCCGCGGCCCAGCCCAGCAGGACGTCGCTCAGCCAGTGGGTGCCGATGTAGACGGTGGACAGCCCGACGCCCAGGGACGTCACGGCCGACAGTGCGGAAAGCCAGCGGCGGGCCCGCGGGGTGGAGGCCAGATAGGCCAGGATTCCCCAGGTCACCACGGCGTTCGCGGTGTGACCGCTCGGAAATATATCCCCGCCGAGCCACATCTCGTTCGAGCCGATCTCGGTCGCGTAGTGCGGCCCGAGCCGCCCCATGCCGTACTTGGCGGCGCCCACCGTGATGTTGAGCAGCAGCAGGGAGACGCCGAGGGCGAGCAGCGGGCGCAGCGTGTGCTGCCGCCAGGAGCGCCAGCCCAGCCAGGCGGCGACCATCACGGCGGTGGGGCCGCGCTGGCCCAGGACCACGTAGTAGTCGACGAAGGCGTGCAGCTCCGGCCACTGCTGGTAGGGGCGGAAGAACATGACCTGCCAGTCCAGACGGACCAGCCAGGAGGTGGCCACCACGGCCCACACGATGGCCCCGTAGAAGGCCAGGGTCGCGCCGAGGAGCACGATCCGGTGCCGGCTCATTCGCGGCATGCCGACGTGCGCCGGACGCTCCGGCTCACGGTCCAGCCTCGCGAACACCCGGTCCAGACGGGTGTGACTCCGTTCGGTACGCACCCAATCGACGTTACAGCGAGTGAGTGTGCCGACCCGACGATTCAGCGGCTTTGTGATGACGATGTGATGTGGCATTCCTCTCAGACGGGCCCTTTATTTGCGACGAATCCGAACCCCGGAGCGCAATTGTTTTGGGCATGTCGTACGCCCGGTTTATCGGCCGTCCGAATTGGTTCACCCAGGGCTCGCGCGGAATTCCCGTGCCGCTCACCGGCCGGCCGGGCGGCCCGGTCAGGGCGGCCCCGACCCGTTCAGCCAGAAGGCCCCGTACGCCGCGGAGGCCGCCGCGGCCGTCCCCAGACCCGCCGCGAGCAGGCGCGTCCGCGCCCGGGCCAGGGCCACGGCGAGCGGCAGGAGCAGCGGGAAGGCCGGCATCAGCAGCCGCGGCTTCGACCCGAAGTAGCTCGACGCGCACAGGGCGAGCGCGGTGACCGTGCCGGCGTAGACCAGCAGCGGGAGCGGCTGCCGCCGGCGTACGCACAGGACGTAGAGCCACACCACCAGGGCCACGCCCGCCACCAGCGCGGCCCCGGCGAGGGCCGACGGGAAGGACGTGAACCGTCCGGCGACGAACAGGGCGAAGGCATAGCCGCCGTCGAAGCCGTTGCGCCAGCCGGCCTGCACGTTCAGATAGCCCAGCGGACCGCCCCCGGTCCGCTCGCCGACCCACAGGACGTACCCGGCCGCCCCCAGGGGCGCGAGCAGCATTCCGGCCGCCCGGCGCAGGCGCACTCCGGGGGCGTGCGGCGATGACGGAGCGCCGTCGGGCGCGCCCGTACGCGGGGCGCCGGGCAGGGGACCGGCGTGGCCGTCACCGCGCGCGCCGCCCGCCGACGCCGTACTGCCGTCCCCCACGAAGGAGGAGCCGGAGCGCTCCCGCAGGAAGGCGGCCGCCCCGGCCGCCCACACCGCCGCGACCACCGCGAGCCCCACCGGCCGGGTCAGCCCCGCCAGTCCCGCCAGCAGGCCCGCCGTCACCCAGCGCTCCGTGAGCACGGCGTACAGCGCCCAGGCCGCCAGCGCCGTGAACAGCGACTCGCTGTACGCCATCGACTGCACGATCCCGACGGGCAGCACCGCCCACAGCAGCACCGCGCAGACCCCGGCCCGCCGCCCGTACAGACGGTCGGCCACCGCGAAGATCCCCCAGGCCGCGGCGAGCGAGGCGAGCAGGCTCACCACGAACCCCCCGTCGGCGTACGACAGCGGGGACACCGCCGCCGCCAGCCGCTCGAGCCACGGCAGCAGCGGGAAGAACGCCAGGTTGGAGTGCACGTCGCCGCCCGGCAGCCGCACCTCGTAGCCGTACCCCAGCTCCGCGACCCTCGTGTACCAGAGGGAGTCCCAGCGGGCGGTCAGCAAGGTGTACGCGCTCTTGCCGCGCGCCTCGCTCCACAGGGCCAGGACGACCAGGCCCAGGGCACGCACGGCGGCGTACCCGAGGAGCGCCGGGGCGGCCCGGCGAAGAGCTCCGGGGCGGGCCGCGGCGGCACGCGTCTCGAGATCGTTCACGCGCCGATTATCGACCCGGCCCGGAACCGGCCCGCCCGCGACGGCCTTCGGCCCCCATGGAGGACGTGGTGCACGCCACACCGATCGGCCCCGGGGTTGAGAGGCCCGCCACTCGACCTCAGCGTTCCCTCGCGTACTCTGACGTGTCACTCGCCGTTCGCCGCGCGGGCCGGGGACGACCGCTCCTCTCCGGCCGAGGCACGGGGGAGTCCCCCACCCCGTGAGCCCGCGGCACCCGCGAGGGAACTTCTGGGAGGTACGTACATGTCCGGGACGACCACGGCCGCCGCGCTGCGCCGTCGGGCGGCCGGGGCCGGTGCCAACCGGTGGGTGGTGCTCGTCGTCCTCTGCGTCAGCCTGCTGCTGGTCGCCGTCGACGCCACCGTGCTGCACGTGGCCGTCCCCGCCGTCACCGAGGACCTCAAGCCCGGCGCGGTGGAACTGCTCTGGATCGTCGACGCCTATCCGCTGGTCTGCGCCTCGCTGCTGATCCTGTTCGGCACCCTGGGCGACCGGATCGGCCGCAGACGCGTCCTCCTCCTCGGCTACACCCTGTTCGGCGTGGCCTCGGCCATGGCGGCCTTCGCGCACGACGCGCACCTGCTGATCGTGGCGCGGGCGCTGCTCGGCGTCGGCGGCGCGATGATCATGCCGGCCACGCTGTCGATCCTGCGCCAGGTCTTCCCCGACCGCCGCGAGCGGGCGCTCGCCATCGGCGTCTGGAGCGCCGTCGCCGCCGTGGGCGCCGCGGTCGGACCGCTGCTCGGCGGCTTCCTGCTGGAGCACTTCTGGTGGGGCTCGGTCTTCCTGGTCAACATCCCGCTGATGCTGGTCAGCCTGCCCGTCGGGCGGATCCTGCTGCCCGAGTCGAAGGGCGACGGGAAGGGCCCCTGGGACGTGGCCGGCGCGCTCACGGCCGCCGCCGGGCTGTTCGCGGTGGTCCTCGGCGTGAAGCGGCTCGGCGCGGGCGAACTGGGCGCGGCCACGCTGGTGCCGCTGGCCGCGGGCATCGTCCTGCTGGTGCTGTTCGTCCGCCGGCAGCGGCGGCGCGAGCACCCGCTGCTCGACCTGCGGATGTTCTCCCGGCCCGCGTTCAGCACCTCGGTCGGCTGCATCGTGCTGGCCATGCTCGCCCTGGTGGGCCTCGAGCTGATCGCCGCGCAGTACCTCCAGCTCGTGCTGGGACTGTCCCCGCTGGAGACCGGGCTGCGGCTGGTGCCGCTCACCTTCGCGGCGATGGCCGCGGGCCTGGCGGGCGCCCGGATGCTGCGCCGGTTCGGACCGCGCCGCATGGTCTCCCTCGGCTTCTGCCTCACGGCCGGGGCGGTGGTGCTGCTGACCGCCATGGGCGGCGAGGACAACGCGCCACTGCTGCTCGGCGGTTTCGTGCTGCTCGGCTTCGGCCTGGAGACCACCCTGTTCGGCGCGTACGAGTCGATGCTCAGCGAGGCCCCGCAGGACCAGGCCGGCGGGGCGGCGGCCATCGGCGAGACGTCCTACCAGCTCGGCGCCGGCATCGGCATCGCGCTGCTCGGCAGCGTGATGAACGCGGCCTACGCGCCCGGCCTCTCCGAGGTCCCCGGGGTGCCGGCCTCGGCGTCCGCCGCGGCGGCGCACTCGCTGGGCGAGGCGTACGAGGTCGCGGCCCGCCTGGGCGGTCCCGCGGGTGAGGCGCTGCGGCTGGCCGCCCGCCACTCCTTCGTCCACGGTCTGCATGTGACGCTCCTGGTCAGCGCGGGCCTGCTCCTCGCCGGCGCGGCGATGGCCCTGCGCCTGCCGCGCCTGATGCACTGCGACCCGGAGGAGACCTTCTCCGGACCCGCGTCCGGTGCGTCTGCGGCCCAGGCCGGCTCCGCAGCCCCCTCCGGGCCCGAGTCCGCGACATCTCCGGGAAAGGACCCCTCCGCCCCCGCTTCCGGGACCACCGCCGAGGCGTCTCCCGGCCCGGGCCTCGGCGGCACCCCCACGCGGATGCCCGCGCAGCGGGGGTCGCGTGGCTCGGGCGTGAAGGTCTGATCCCCCAGGCCGACGAGGTCTCGAGGGGGGCCCGAGCGGCCCTCGGCGCGGCTCGGCGGCCTTCCCGCTCACCCTGTGCTCGGCAGTCCCGAGGGCTTTCCGCGCCGGCGGGCCGGCGGACGGGCCGGGAGGCCGACGACGGTGCGGCACCTGAGTCAGCCGGGAGCCCGGGACGGTGCGCCGTGCGAGGCAGTCCGGGCGGCGGAGGCCGGCACGCCCGTCCCGGAGCGCCCCGGGAACGGCGTTCGCCGCCGCACGCCCCGCGCGCCCGCCCGCGCAGCGGGAACCGTGCCGGGGTGGACGGCGGGGGGAGCTCGTCGTAACGTCGGGCCGAGCCTGACTAGCAGTGCTAGTCGAGATATCGGATGACCAGCCCCCGGAGGGTGCACCCATGGCCGCGTCCGCGAAGCCGCCCGCGTTCGACCCCGCCGACCCCCTCGGCCTCGACGACCTGCTGGAGCCGGAGGACCTGGCGATCCGGGACACGGTGCGCGGCTGGGCGGCGGACCGTGTGCTGCCGTACGTGGCGGACTGGTACGAGAAGGGCGAGCTGCCCGGCATCCGGGAGCTGGCCCGGGAGCTCGGCGGGATCGGGGCGCTCGGCATGTCCCTCGACGGGTACGGCTGCGCGGGCGCGAGCGCGGTGCAGTACGGGCTGGCCTGCCTGGAGCTGGAGGCGGCCGACTCCGGCATCCGCTCCCTGGTGTCCGTGCAGGGCTCCCTCGCCATGTACGCGATCCACCGTTTCGGCAGCGAGGAGCAGAAGCAGGAGTGGCTGCCCCGGATGGCAGCCGGCGAGGTCATCGGCTGCTTCGGCCTGACCGAGCCCGACCACGGCTCCGACCCCGGCTCGATGCGTACCTACGCCAAGCGCGACGGTTCCGACTGGGTGCTCAACGGCCGCAAGATGTGGATCACCAACGGGTCCGTCGCCGGGGTCGCGGTCGTCTGGGCGCAGACCGACGACGGCATCCGCGGCTTCGCCGTGCCCACCGACGCGCCCGGCTTCTCGGCGCCGGAGATCAAGCACAAGTGGTCCCTGCGCGCCTCGGTCACCAGTGAGCTGGTCATGGACGACGTGCGGCTGCCCGCCGACGCGGTGCTGCCGGAGGTGACCGGGCTGAAGGGCCCGCTGAGCTGTCTGTCGCACGCGCGGTACGGGATCGTGTGGGGCGCGATGGGCGCCGCGCGGAGCTGTTTCGAGGCGGCGGTCGACTACGCGAAGTCACGGGAGCAGTTCGGGCGGCCCATCGGCGGCTTCCAGCTCACCCAGGCGAAACTCGCCGACATGGCGGTGGAACTGCACAAGGGGATTCTGCTCGCCCACCATCTGGGGCGGCGGATGGACGCCGGCCGCCTGCGTCCCGAGCAGGTCAGCTTCGGCAAACTCAACAACGTGCGCGAGGCGATCGAGATCTGCCGCACGGCCCGGACGATCCTCGGGGCGAACGGGATCTCGCTGGAGTACCCGGTGATGCGGCACGCGACGAACCTGGAGTCGGTGCTCACCTACGAGGGCACCGTGGAGATGCACCAGCTGGTGCTGGGCAAGGCGCTCACCGGAATCGACGCGTTCCGGTAGGCCGGACCGCGGGGGCGGGGCCGGCTCGGCGGCCCCGCCTCAGCTCTGGTTGAAGAAACCGTCGGCGCGGTGCGCGGCCGGCTCGCCGCTGACCACCTCGGTGTCGGCGGGGCTGAGCAGGAACACGCGGTTGGACACCCGCTCGATGGAGCCGCGCAGGCCGAAGATCAGTCCGGCCGCGAAGTCGACGACGCGCTTGGCGTCGGCCGCGTCCATGGCCGTGAGGTTCATGATGACCGGCACGCCCTCGCGGAACAGCTCACCGATGGCGCGGGCGTCCCGGAAGCTGTCCGGGGTGACCGTGCCGATCCGGCGGCCCCGCTCCTCGGCGGCGTCCGCGGCCACCTTGACCCGCGGGTCGGTGACCCAGGCCTCGCCGGGCTCGGTCCCGTCGGAGTAGTCGTCGTCGTAGTAACGCTCGTCTTCGTTGTCGTCGACGAGGCCAAGCCAGGCACTCGCCTTGCGTACCGATCCCATGGACGCCTCCTCTCACAGCGGTCTTTCGTGCGTTCCGCATCCCTATGGTCGTCCATGATGCGGAGGCTGCGCCAAGTGGATAGACGCCGCGCGGGGGGTTTGTGACGGTACTGGTGCACAGCGAATCCGTCGAGAGTCCTGGTTTCCCAAGGGGCGTGACACAAACGGCTGCTGACTGTGAGTGAAATATGATTCTACGCGGCGTACGGGTGATGAGGGGCGCATCCGGGTGAACGCCGCGGCCGGTACGATGCCGCAGCCGGACGTCGTACACATGCACGGGGGGATGCCGTGTTCGGAATCGTCAGGCCGTGCCGTCACCGGCTGGGTGAGAAGCTCACCGCCCAGTGGACGGCCCATCTCTGCGGGCTCTGCCTGGCCCTGCGCGGTGACCACGGGCAGCTCGCACGCATCGTCACCAACTACGACGGGCTGCTCATCTCCGTCCTGACGGAGGCTCAGGCGGACCCGGGCAGCGGCTCGGGGCGCCGGACCGCGGGACCCTGCCCGCTGCGCGGGATGCGCACCGCGTCCGTCGCTCAGGGTGAGGGCGCGCGGCTGGCCGCGGCCGTCTCGCTCGTCCTCGCCTCCGCGAAGGTGCGGGACCATGTCGCCGACGGGGACGGGCTGCTGGCCCGCCGTCCGGTGGCGCTCGCCGCGCGCCGGGTGGCGGCGAGCTGGGACCGGGCGGGCGCCCGGACCGGCTCCGACGTCGGCTTCGACACGGCGGTCCTGGTCGACGCGGTGGACCGGCAGACCGGCATCGAGTCGCTGGCCGGACCCGGCACCCCGATCCTGACGGTCACCGAGCCGACCGAGACGGCGACCGCGGCGGCCTTCGCGCACACCGCCGTGCTCGCCGGACGGCCGCACAACGCCGCACCGCTCGCCGAGGCCGGGCGCCTCTTCGGGCGGCTCGCGCATCTGCTGGACGCGGTGGAGGACCGGGAGGCGGACGCCGCCTCCGGCGCCTGGAACCCGCTCACCGCCACGGGCACCTCGCTCGAGGAGGCCCGCCGGCTCGCCGACGACGCGGTGCACGGCATCCGGCTGGCGCTGCGCGAGGCCGAGTTCACGGACGGCGGTCTCGCCCACCGGCTTCTCGTGCATGAGCTCCCCAACTCCGTACGGCGCGCCTTCGGTACGCCCTCCTGTGCCCACGGTTCGCATCCGTACGCCCCTCCGGGTGCTCCCGGTGCGCCGGGCGGTCCCACACCGCCCGAGCCGCCGCGCCGGGACCGACGCGGGCTGCTGGCGGGATGCGCCGTATGGCTGGGACTCGCCTGTACCTGTCAGCTCTGCTGCGGGACCTACGAGGACCCGTGGACGCGTGAGCGCAAGGACGGCTGCCTCAGCAACTGCGACTGCGACTGCTGCGAGTGCTGCGACTGCTGCAACTGTTGCGGGGAGGACTGCTGTTGCAGCGGGTGCGACTGCGGCTGCGACTGCTGAGGCGGCCTCGGACGTGAAAAGCGCGCCCGCGGTTCCATCCGTAGATCCTCAGGGGTCGGGATTCAGCCATCCCGATCACCGTTCGACCGGTCGGCACCCCGGTGTGACGACCGGTAACGCCGGGTCGGGAGGGGAGTAAGTCGACTAGTCGTCCCTAATCCCCAGGCCAAAAGGCACCCTTGCGCCGAACGGTCGGTCGGCCGAATACTCGCCGCAGCGCTTGTCAGGGGCACGACGGGTCCGGAATCCGGTCCGCCGTCCGCTGACTGCGCCTCACCGGGCCCACAACCCCACGAGGGCCCCCAACTTCCTTTGTGGAGGAACGAAACGTGAGGATCAAGCGCACCACCCCCCAGAGCGGCATCTCGAGACGGACTCGGCTGATCGCCGTCACCACCGGCCTCGTGGCCGCCGCCGCGATCGCGATCCCCAGCGCGAACGCGGCCGACACCCCCACAGCCTTCAGCGCCTCCGCGCTCAAGAGCGCGAGCAACTCGGTGCTGAAGGCCGACGTCCCCGGCACCGCCTGGGCCGTCGACAGCAAGACCAACCGGGTCGTCGTGACCGTCGACAGCACCGTCTCCCAGGCCGAGATCAACAAGATCAAGCAGCAGGCCGGGGAGAACGCCGAGGCGATCACCGTCAAGCGCACCCCGGGCAAGTTCACCAAGCTCATCCAGGGCGGTGACGCCATCTACGCGAGCAGCTGGCGCTGCTCCCTCGGCTTCAACGTCCGCAGCAGCAGCGGCACCGAGTACTTCCTGACCGCCGGTCACTGCACCGACGGCGCGGGCACCTGGTACTCCAACTCCGCCCGCACGACGGCCATCGGCACGACGGCCGGATCCAGCTTCCCGGGCAACGACTACGGCATCGTCCGGTACACCGGCTCCGTCAGCCGGCCCGGCACCGCGAACGGCGTGGACATCACCCGCGCGGCCACCCCGAGCGTGGGCACCACCGTCATCCGTGACGGCTCCACCACGGGCACGCACAGCGGCCGGGTGACCGCCCTCAACGCGACCGTCAACTACGGCGGCGGAGACATCGTCTACGGTCTCATCCAGACCACGGTCTGCGCCGAGCCCGGCGACTCCGGCGGCTCGCTCTACGGCAGCAACGGCACCGCGTACGGTCTGACCTCCGGCGGCAGCGGTGACTGCACCTCCGGCGGCACGACCTTCTTCCAGCCGGTGACCGAGGCCCTGAGCGCCTACGGGGTCAGCGTCTACTAGGACGCCCCGCCGGCGCGGCCGGTTCTGTACGGCTCCTGAGGAGCCGACAGCCTCCACGAGCCCCCGCACGCGACCCGCGTGCGGGGGCTCGTCCCTGTTCCGGACCGGACGAATCTCGCCGTGGAGGGGCGATTTTCAGCCACCGACCGAATGGGCGGTACGTGCCCCCGGTAACCCCCGTGTGACGTTTGCAGTATGAACCGTCCCGCGTCTCCATGAACTGTCAGGACATAGGGGGCGCACGGCGCTTGTCGTACGCGCGTCCTGAAGTCGACCTTGTGTGCTCCCAGTGACGTTCGGAAGAGTAGGCGGCGTTCAACCGGCGCGGGCGTGGCTTTTGCTGTGCTCCACCCCCGTGGCCGTACGCCTTCCGGTCCGGCGGAGTCCCCACAACCCCTCCGGGCCGTCCCCCCACAGGAGGACGTGAGTTGAAGCACCGACGCATATCCAGGCGCCGTGCCGTCATGGCGGGTGCGGGCATCGCCGCACTGGCCGCGGGCGCGGTCACCTTCCAGACTGCGAACGCCAGCGAGGTTCCGGCCGACGCCGCGCCCCGCACCCTCTCGGTCCAGGCGGCCGGAAATCTCGCCTCGACGCTGCTCCAGGACCTGGGCGCCGACGCGGCGGGAACGTACTACGACGCGAAGAGCAAGAGCCTCGTGGTGAACGTGCTCGACGAGACCGCGGCCGAGGCCGTCGAGTCGGCCGGCGCGAAGGCCAGAGTCGTGGCGAACTCGCTCGCCGAGCTGAAGAGCGCGCGCACCACGCTCCAGCAGGACGCCACCATCCCGGGCACGTCCTGGGTGACCGACCCGGTCTCCAACAAGGTCGTCGTCACGGCGGACCGCACGGTCTCCAAGGCCGAGTGGGCCAAGCTGACCGAGGTCGCCGAGGGGCTCGGCACCACGGTGGAGCTCAAGCGCACCCAGAGCGAGTTCAAGCCCTTCATCGCCGGCGGTGACGCCATCACCGGCGGCGGCGGGCGCTGCTCGCTGGGCTTCAACGTGACCAAGGGCGGCGAGCCGCACTTCCTCACCGCGGGCCACTGCACCGAGTCCATCTCGACCTGGTCGGACTCCTCGGGCAACGTCATCGGCACGAACGCCGCGTCCAGCTTCCCGGGCGACGACTACGGCCTGGTCAAGTACACGGCGGACGTGGCGCACCCGAGCCAGGTGAACCTCTACAACGGCTCCTCGCAGTCGATCTCCGGCGCCGCCGAGGCGACCGTGGGCATGCAGGTGACCCGCAGCGGCTCCACCACCCAGGTCCACTCCGGCACGGTCACCGGTCTGGACGCCACCGTGAACTACGGCAACGGCGACATCGTCAACGGTCTGATCCAGACCGACGTGTGCGCCGAGCCCGGCGACAGCGGCGGCTCGCTCTTCTCGGGCGACAAGGCGGTCGGCCTGACCTCCGGCGGCAGCGGCGACTGCACCTCGGGCGGCACGACCTTCTTCCAGCCCGTCACCGAGGCCCTGTCGGCCACCGGTACGCAGATCGGCTGAGTCCGCTCGGGCTCCACGGCGTCCCGTCCCTTCCGTGCGGAGGGGCGGGACGTCCGCGTGCGGCGGGCGCTATGCGGCACGCTCCGGTTCCGGGCGCCGGCGCAGCGCCGACATCAGCACGGTGACGGCGGCCCCCGCCACGGCCCAGGCGGACAGCACCAGCAGCGGGCCGGTCACGGCGTTGCCCCGGAAGTACACGATCGAGCGGGCCGCCCAGGTGCCCGCGCCCGGCGGCAGCGCGGGTCCGATCGCCGCCCAGAACGGCGGCAGCAGCGGCGCCGGCAGCGCCCCGCCCGCGCTCGGGTTGCCCAGGATCACCACGAGCAGGATCGCCACGCCGATCCCGAGGACCCCGAGGACGGCCTGCAGCGCGAGCGTGGCGGCGCCCACCGCGAAGATGATCAGCGCGCCCAGCCCCCACAGCCCCGCGAACCCGCCCGGCAGCGCGTCCAGGGCGGGGCCGACGATCAGTGCGCCGCCGAGCCCGCCGAGCACCGCGACCACGGCCATGGCGCCGAGCCGGATCACCGCCCGGCGCGGGGTGGACGCCCGCGCGCCCGCGCTGATCGCCAGGATCGACGCGCACAGATAGCCGCCCACGCACCAGCCGACCACCACGTAGAACGACGACAGCCCGTTGGCGTCCTGGGCGGAGGCCGGGGCGACGTCCTCGACCCGCAGGGTGCGCCCCTGGTCCCGCTCCACCTCGGTGAAGAGCCGTTCCAGGGCGGTGGCCAGCGAGGTGCCGCCGCCGGTGGCGACCAGCAGGGTGTCGGTGGTCCCCTCGGGGTCGACCACCAGGGCCCCGTCGACGTCCCGGTCCTCGATCTGCCGGCGGGCGGCCGCCTCGTCCGGCACCGTCCGCGGGTCCAGCGGAGAGCCCGGCAGCTCCTTCAGCCGGGCCACCGTCTCCTTCGCCACGGACGGGGGCGCGACGACCCCGACGGACGCGTCGCGCAGGGCGGGGTGGTGCAGGGCGCCCACGTACGAGGTGATGAACAGCAGCATCAGCGCGATCACGCCGAGCACCAGCAGGGTGGCCCGCGGGGTCACGGCGTCGCGCACCTCGCCGGGGAACGAGTGCGGGCGGGCCCCGGGGACGGTGCTCTGTGTCATGTCCCCACGGTCCGGGGGAGCGGGTGTTTGCGCAGGTGGGGGAGGGCCGAACGGATGTCGCACACTCATTCGAAAATTGGTCTATGGTGGGGGTGAGGTGACTGGGAACAGTTGTTCGATAGACGGTCGGGACTCACGAGTGCGGGAGGTGCGTGTGCCGGGTTTCACGCATCTGCACACCGTCTCCGGGTTCTCCCTGCGCTACGGCGCCTCCCACCCGGAACGGCTGGCCGAGCGCGCCTCCGAGCGGGGCATGGACGCCCTCGCCCTCACCGACCGCGACACCCTCGCCGGGTCCGTCCGCTTCGCCAAGGCCTGCGCCAAGGCCGGCGTCCGCCCGCTGTTCGGCGCGGAGCTCGCGGTGACGCCCCCGGCCGCCGCCTCCGCCCCCGGCGACAGCTCCGTACGGCGGGACCGGCGCCGCACCCCGGTGCGCGGAGGCGCCTTCATCGACGAGTCGACACCGCGTGTGACCTTCCTCGCCCGGGACGGCGCCCGCGGCTGGGCCGACCTGTGCCGGCTGGTCTCCGCCGCCCACACCGCCGACGGCCTGCCCCGGCTCGCCTGGGAGGACAACCACGCCGGCGGACTGACCGTCCTGCTCGGCCCCGACTCCGACGTCGGCCGCGCCCTCGCCGCGGGACGCCCCGACCGCGCCGCCCGGCTGCTCGCCCCCTGGCGCGAGGTGTACGGCGACGCGCTGCGTCTGGAGGCCGTCTGGCACGGGCGCACCGGCACCGGCCCCGGCTCGCTGCGGCTGGCCGCCCGCACCCTGGGCTTCGCCGCCGAGCAGCGGGTGCGGCCCGTGCTCAGCAACGCCGTCCGATACGCCGACCCCGGCCTCGGCCCGGTCGCCGACGTCCTGGACGCGGCCCGCCGGCTGGTCCCGGTCGACCCGGCCAAAGGGCTGGACTCCGGCGAGGCCTGGCTGAAGGACCGGGGCGCCATGCTGGAGACGGCCGAGCGGATCGTGGAGGCCGCCGGATTCCGCCGCGACACCGCCCTGCGGCTGCTCGACCAGACGCAGGCCACGGCCGCCGAGTGCCTGGTCGACCCCGAGGACGACCTCGGCATGGGCAGCGTCCACTTCCCCGAGCCGCACCTCGTCGGCGCGGGCCGCCGCACCGCCCAGCGGGCGCTGGCCTCCCGTGCGGCGGCGGGCATGGTGCTGCGCGGCTACGACCGCCGCCGGGAGTACTGGGAGCGGATGCACCACGAGCTGGACATCATCGCCCACCACGGCTTCGCCTCCTACTTCCTCACTGTCGCCCAGGTGGTCGACGACGTGCGGGACATGGGCATCCGGGTCGCCGCGCGGGGCTCCGGCGCGGGCTCCCTGGTCAACCATCTGCTGGGCATCGCGCACGCCGACCCGGTCGAGCACGGGCTGCTGATGGAGCGCTTCCTGTCCAAGGAGCGGGTGGTGCTGCCGGACATCGACATCGACGTGGAGTCCGCCCGCCGGCTCGAGGTCTACCGCGCGATCATCGGCCGGTTCGGCGCCGAGCGGGTCGCCACGGTCGCCATGCCGGAGACCTACCGGGTGCGCCACGCCATCCGGGACGTGGGCGCGGCGCTGTCCATGGACCCGGCCGAGATCGACCGGGTCGCCAAGTCCTTCCCGCACATCCGCGCCCGCGACGCCCGCGCGGCGCTCGAGGAGCTGCCCGAACTGCGGCAGCTGGCGGGGGAGAAGGAGAAGTACGGCAGGCTCTGGGAGCTGGTCGAGGCACTCGACGCGCTGCCGCGCGGTGTCGCCATGCATCCCTGCGGGGTGCTGCTGTCCGACGCCTCCCTGCTCTCCCGCACACCGGTCATGCCGACCAGCGGGGAGGGCTTCCCGATGGCGCAGTTCGACAAGGACGACGTGGAGGACCTGGGGCTGCTCAAGCTGGACGTGCTGGGTGTGCGGATGCAGTCGGCGATGGCGCACGCGGTCGGCGAGGTGGAGCGGGCGACGGGGGAGCGGATCGACCTGGACGCGGTGCCGGAGGGCGATCCGGCGACGTACGCGCTGATCCGGTCGACCGAGACGCTCGGCTGCTTCCAGATCGAGTCCCCGGGCCAGCGGGACCTGGTGGGGCGGCTTCAGCCGTCGACCTTCCACGACCTGGTCGTGGACATCTCGCTGTTCCGGCCGGGACCGGTCGCCGCCGACATGGTGCGGCCGTTCATCGAGGCCCGGCACGGGCGGGCGCCGGTGCGCTACCCGCACCCGGACCTGGAGGAGGCGCTGAAGGGGACGTACGGCGTCGTGGTCTTCCACGAGCAGGTCATCGACATCGTCTCGGTGATGACCGGCTGCGGGCGCGGCGAGGCGGACCGGGTGCGGCGCGGGCTGTCCGACCCGGAGTCGCAGGGGCGGATCAAGGTGTGGTTCGCCCAGCACGCGGCGGACCGGGGCTACGACGCGGAAACGATTCAGCGGACCTGGGAGATCGTCGAGGCCTTCGGCTCCTACGGCTTCTGCAAGGCGCACGCGGTCGCCTTCGCCGTGCCGACGTACCAGTCGGCGTGGCTGAAGGCGCACCATCCGGCCGCCTTCTACGCCGGGCTGCTCACCCACGACCCCGGGATGTATCCGAAGCGGCTGCTGCTGGCGGACGCGCGACGACGGGGGGTGCCGGTACTGCCGTTGGACGTCAACAAGTCGGGGGTCGCACACAGGATCGAACTGATGTCTGAATCAGGGGAGCCGGGGCCGAAGGTGTGGGGCCTGCGCCTGGCGCTGTCCGACGTGCACGGCATCAGCGAGGCCGAGGCGGAGCGGATCGCCGAGGGCCAGCCGTACTCCTCGCTGCTCGACTTCTGGGAGCGGGCCCGGCCCAGCCGTCCGCTCGCCGGGCGCCTCGCCCAGGTCGGCGCGCTCGACGCGTTCGGCGCCAACCGCCGCGACCTGCAACTGCACCTGACCGAACTGCACCGCGGCGCCCGCGGCGGGCGCGGAGACCAGCTCCCGCTGTCCGGGGGCCGGCGGACCGCCCCGGCCGGGCTGCCCGATCTCACCGAGCCGGAGAAGCTCAGCGCCGAGCTGGGCGTGCTCTCCATGGACGCCTCCCGCCATCTGATGGACGACCACGGCGACTTCCTCAAGGAGCTGGGCGTGGTCTCCGCGCGGCGGCTGCGCGAGGTGCGGCACGGGGAGACGGTGCTGGTCGCGGGCGCCAAGGCGGCCACCCAGACCCCGCCCATCCGCTCCGGCAGGCGGGTCATCTTCTCCACCCTGGACGACGGCACGGGCCTGGTCGACCTCGCCTTCTTCGACGACTCGCACGACACCTGCGCCCACACCGTCTTCCACTCCTGGCTGCTGCTGGTGCGCGGGGTGGTGCAGCGGCGCGGCCCGCGCAGCTTCAGCGTGGTCGGCTCCGCCGCCTGGAACCTCGCCGACCTGCTGGAGGTCCGCCAGGAGGAGGGCCTGGAGGGGGTCGCCGCGCGGCTCGCCGCCCCGGCGGGCAACGGCTCCGGGGCCGCCGACGACGGCGACGCGCCGGCCCGCAGGCGGCTGGCCGGTTCGGACGGGCTGCCCGCGCCGGCCGGCTCGGCCGCCCGCGATCCGATGGAGGAGCGGACGATCCGCATGCCCACGGGGTACGAGATGCACCCCTGGGCCGATCTGCGCCCCGCGGGCGAAGGGCCCGCGGTGGGAAGGAAGTTGTGGCACCAGAGTCCGGGGAGTGCGGGATGACCATTCTCTGCGTACGTTTCCAGCTGCCGCCGATGTACGAGGCGGCCCTGCCGGGGCTGCTCGGCCTGCTGGAGGAGTTCACCCCCGTCGTGCAGGCCCTGCCGCCGGACGGCGCGCTGGCCGATCTGCGCGGCGCCGAACGGTACTTCGGGCGCACCGCGCTGGAACTGGCCTCGGTGATCCGGGTGCGCGCCCTCGCCCTGCACGGCGTCGACTGCGTGATCGGCGCGGGGCCCGGACCGATGACGGCCCGGATGGCGCTGCGGGAGGCCCGGCCGGGGCGGACCCGCGCGGTGGACGCGGACGAGGTACGGGAGTTCCTCGCCGGGCAGCCCGTCGTCGCGCTGCCCGGCGTGGGCGCCAGGACCGCCCGCACCCTGTGCGAGTACGGCCTGGACACCCTCGGCCGGGTCGCCGCCGCCCCGCTGTCCACGCTCCAGCGGCTGGTGGGCGCCCGCGCCGGACGCGAGCTGCACGAGAAGGCCAACGGCGTCGACCGCGGCCGGGTCGTCCCCAACGCGGTGTCCCGCTCCCTGGCCGCCGAACGCCCCTTCACCCGCGACGAACTGGACCCCGGCCGGCACCGGCGCGCCCTGCTCTCGGCCGCCGAGGAACTGGGCGCCCGGCTGCGCGCCCTGGACAAGGTCTGCCGCGGCCTCACCCTCACCGTCCGCTACGCCGACCGGTCCGCCACCACCCGCACCCGCACCCTCCCCGAACCGACCGCGCACTCGCCCGCGCTCACCAGGACGGCGTACGGGCTGTACGAGGCGCTCGGTCTGCAGCGCGCCCGGGTACGCGCGGTCGCCCTCCGCGCGGAGGGCCTCGACCCCGCCGAACAGGCCGCCCACCAGCTCACCTTCGACCCCGTGGACGAGAAGGTGCGCCGCATCGAGGAGGTCGCGGACCGCGTACGGGCCAAGTTCGGCCCGCGTGCGCTGATGCCGGGGTCGCTGGCGGCGTAGGTCCCCTTCGGTCACCGGGTCCACGGCGGCGCGATGCGCGTGCCGTCGTCGAGGGTCGCCTCCAGGCCGGGGGAGGTGGTGACCCAGGTGACGGCCGTCCCGTCGCCCGGGTTCTCGACGGCGAGCGTAGAGCCGGGGTGCACGCCGACGGCGTCGCCCGCGCCGACGCGGTGCGGGGTGCCGTCGAGCGTGATCAGCAGCTCGTGGAGAACTCCGAGGCCATGGCCCTGTCCGCCGCCGTGCTCGCCGTCGCGGGCGAGCTGACCCGGCGTATCCATGAGGGCGTCGTCGCCCGGGGGTTCGAGGGGCTGCGGCCCGCGCACGGCTTCGCCTTCACCCGGCTCGCCCCGGACGGCGCGACCGTCACCACCTCGCGGCCCATCTCGGGGTGACCGTCGACGAGCTGGTGCGCAAGGGGTACGCCGAGCGCCGCCCGCACCCCGCGGACGCGCGGGCGCGGCTGGTCGTGCTCACCGAGGCGGGGCGGGCCTGTACCGGGCGGCCGAGGGGGCGGCGGAGGCCGTGCATGTCTGGAGCGAGACGCTCGGGGAGTCCGAAGTGCGGGCGCTGGGAGCGCAATTGCTGCGCATCGCGCCCAACGGGGCGATTCGTCCCGCTTGGCGAGCCCTTATCAGGTCCCGGCGAGTGGTCGCGGGTCATCGTCGGAATTTTTTACCGACCCGTAACTTCCCGGCTTTCCCTACTCGCCCGTAACTTGATGAGTGAACAGCATCCCGTGATCCGGATCACAGGGCGTAGGACCCCACCCTTCCCCTTGAGCCGCAAGGAGATCACACGATGCTGCCCTGGAAGCGGGTGATCAGACCGCTGGCCGCGTTCCTGCTGGCCGCGGTCGCCGTCACCGTCCCCGCCGCCTCGGGCGCGCAGGCCGCCGCCGCACCCAGCTCCGGCTGGAACGACTTCGCCTGCAAGCCCTCCGCCGCCCACCCCCGACCCGTCGTCCTGGTCCACGGCACCTTCGGCAACTCCGTCGACAACTGGCTGGGCCTCGCGCCCTACTTGAAGAGCCGCGGCTACTGCGTCTTCTCCCTGGACTACGGCCAGCTCCCCGGCGTCCCGCTCTTCCACGGCCTCGGTCCCGTCGACAAGTCCGCCGAACAGCTCGACGCCTACGTCGACCGGGTGCGCGCCGCGACCGGCGCCGCGAAGGTCGACATCGTCGGCCACTCCCAGGGCGGCATGATGCCCCGCTACTACCTCAAGTTCCTCGGCGGCGCCGCCGAGGTGAACGCCCTGATCGGCATCGCCCCCAGCAACCACGGCACCACACTCGGCGGTCTCACCGCGCTGCTGCCGTACTTCCCCGGCGCCGAGGACCTGCTGAGCGCGGCCACCCCCGCCCTCGCCGACCAGATCGCCGGCTCCGCCTTCCTCACCAAGCTCAACGCGGGCGGCGACACCGTCCCCGGCGTCCGCTACACCGTCATCGCCACCAAGTACGACGAGGTCGTCACCCCGTACCGCAGCGCCTTCCTGACCGGGCCGAACGTCCGCAACGTCGTCCTCCAGGACCTCTGCGCGGTCGACCTGTCCGAGCACCTGGCCATCGCTCTGCTCGACCGGATCGCCTTCCACGAGGTGGCGAACGCCCTCGACCCGGACCACGCGCAACGCACCACCTGCGCCTCGGTGTTCAGCTGACACGTGTCATCGGAAAGTGAGAAGCAGCGGGTCCCTGTCCGGCCTGAGCCGCCGGACAGGGACCCGCCGCCGGTTCAGCGCCCGTGGCGTCCGGTCGCCGTGCGCCGCCGCGCGGAGGCGAACAACGCGGCCGAGCCGAGGGCCAGCGCCGCGGCGCCGCCGACCATCAGGTACGGCGTGCTGTCGTCGCCGCCGGTCTCCGCCAGGTCCTGCGTGCCGCCGGCCGCCTTCACCTGGTTGCCCGTGTCCGCCGCGACCGGGTCGGCCGTGGTCGCGGGGTCGTCGTCACCGTGCCCGTGGTTCTCGACCGTCGACTTCCCGGCGCCGGCCTCGATCTGCTCCTGGGACGGGGCGGAGGCGGACGGCGCCGGGGCGGGCGCCTCCTTCGGGCTCTCGTCGGTGGTGGCGTCCTCGCCCTTGTCCGTCTCGCCGCCGTCGTCCTTCGTCCCGCCGCCCGCCTGCGCGCCGCCGAAGGTGACGTCCGAGCAGGAGTAGAAGGCCTCCGGGCTGTCCGACCGCTGCCAGATCGCGTACAGCAGCTGCTGGCCGGAGCGCTCCGGGAGCGTGCCGGAGAAGGTGTAGAAGCCGTCGGCCGCGGCCGGGTCGGTGGCGGTCGCCACCGGGTTGGCCAGGTCCAGGTCGTCCCAGGCCAGCGGCTGGGACGGGTCGTAGCCGGGCTTGGTGATGTACACCGTGAAGGTGCCCTTGTGCGGGGCCGTCACCCGGTACTTGAAGGTGTGCTCGCCGCCGGACACGCTCGTCGCCGGCCAGTCGGCGCGCGCCAGGTCGAGACCCTTGAACGCCTCGTTGCCGGCGCTGCACAGCTTGCCGTCCGGGATCAGCTCCTGGTGGCGGCCGCCCGCGTCACCGATGCGGACGCCGTTCCAGTCGTACAGCGCCTGGGTGCCGCCGGCCGCGACGGCCGCCTTGCACGCCTCCGATTTCGGGCTCTCCGGCCCCTCGCCGAAGCACTGGAAGACCCGGCTGACCGGGTCGCCCATCGAACCGTGGGCGGCCGCCGGGGCGGCGGACAGTCCGGTGACGGCGAGCGGGCCGAGAGCTATGGCGGCGACAGCGGCCTTGCGGCGTGCGGACATGGGGCAGCAACTCCTCGACGAACAACGGATCTCATGGGGGAGACCCCGGGGGGATCCCGTGGGGGTGGCTCAGAACCTAGCCCCGGGAAAGCCGGAAATCGCCCGGTGAGGGCGGTGCGGGGAGATCCTTATGGTCGCTTTAAGGGAGCGTTCGGACTGGGATCAGGTAGGGAGCGTGCGCGCATGACGAACGCGCGGATCAGGGCGGCCGTCGACGCCGACGTACCGGACGTGAGGGCGGTGGTCGACGCGGCCTTCCGGCCCTACGTCGCCCGCATCGGCGTGGTCCCGGTGCCCATGGAGGCGGACCACGCGGCGAACGTGGCCGAGGGCCGGGTGTTCGTGGCGGAACTGCACGACGACGGTGGGGCCGGGACCGCGCGCGTGGCCGGCCTCGTCGTGCTGGAGCCGCGCGCGGACCACCTGTATCTGGACACCGTCGCCGTCCACCCCGACGCGCAGGGCGCCGGGCTGGGACGGCTGCTGCTGGAGTTCGCGGAGGACCGGGCGCGGGAGCTCGGACTGCCCGAGATCCGGCTGTTCACGAACGCCATGATGTGGGAGAACCAGAAGATCTACCCCAGGCTCGGCTACGAGACCGTCGAGCGCCGGGTGACCGGCCCGTACGACCGGATCCACTACCGCAAGCGGCTGGGCTGAGCCCCGCGCGGGGCGTTCAGCCGTCGGGCCACCAGGTGCGGGCGATGTCCTCGCGGACCTCGGGGCGCTCCGCGGGGCGCTCCTCGGCCTCCTCACGGACCCGTCGGGCGTCCGTCCTCCTCGAGGGCTTCTGCACGGTGACGCGGCGCATGGCTGCCTCCTCGAAGGCCCACCGGGTCACCCGTTCCCACGGCGGTGAACCTTCCGGGGGAGAGTTCCTCATCCGTCCCCTCGTGTCTGTGGCCCCGGTCACGAATCGATTGTCAGTGGCAGGTGTCACCCTGAGCCCATGACCACACAGCACGGTGACGGGACGGACGCGAGCGGCGCCTACTGGGACGCGCGGGCGGCCACCTTCGACGAGGAGCCGGACCACGGCCTGCGTGACCCCGGCGTGCGCGCCGCCTGGGCCGCGCGGCTGAAGGACTGGCTGCCCGGCCGGCCCGGCGACGTCCTCGACCTCGGCTGCGGCACCGGCAGCCTCTCCCTCCTCGCCGCCGAGCAGGGCCACCGGGTCACCGGCGTGGACCGGTCCCTGGCCATGGTGGAGCTGGCCCGGCAGAAGCTCGCCGGGCGGCACGCGGTGTTCCTCACCGGCGACGCGGCCCACCCGCCGGTCGACGGCGAGCGGTACGACGCCGTCCTCGTCCGGCACGTGCTGTGGACGCTGCCCGAGCCGGACCGGGTGCTGCGCCGCTGGCGCGACCTGCTGCGGCCGGGCGGACGGCTGGTGCTGGTCGAGGGCGTGTGGGGCACGGAGAGCCCGGTCGGCATATCCGCGGACCTGCTCACCGCCCTCCTCGCCCCGCTCACCGCCCAGGTGCGCGTGGAGCGGCTGTCCGGCGACCCGGAGCTGTGGGGACGGGAGGTCGACGACGAGCGGTACGCGGTGGTGGCCTTGCGGGAGTGAACCCAGGTCGCCGAAGGGCGCCTCTCAGTCGAGCAGGGTGCCCAGGCCCGCCCCGCGGGCCAGGGCGTCCAGCTCGTCGAGGGCGGCCACCGCGGCCGCCGCCGCCTCGGGGTCCCGGCCTGACAGCCCGCTCGCCGCGAACTCGTCCTCGTCCAGCCGTCGTACGTCCGTGCCGTCGGCGGAGACCCACAGGTCCAGGTCGAGGTCCTCCACGACCAGGCGGCCCCCGGACAGCTCGGCCGGACGGGTGATGTCGCAGTAGTGGCCCTTGAGCGCGCCCCCGGAGGCGCGCACCTCCTTCACGGAGTACCAGCGGTCCCGCCAGTAGTGCTCCGTGAAGACGTCCCCGGGCTCGAACCGCACGAAGCCGAAGTCCCGTACGCCCTCGCCCGCCCAGGGGGCGCGCACGCTCACCCGGGTGCCGTCGTCGGCGAGCAGCTCCGCCGGGTAACTGATCTTCGTGCGGCCCGCCTTGACCAGGACCACCTCGACCGTCGCCGGTCCGTCAGCCGAGTTCGCGGACATACCGTACCTCCGTCCCGCACAGCTCGTAGCCGAACCACTTGTTGATCGCGATCATCGGCTCGTTCCCGGTGTCGTTGCCCGTGAAGGCCTCCGTGTACCCGGCCGCGCGGGCCCGGTGCAGCGAGTCGTTCTTCGCGAGCTTCGCCAGGCCCCGGCCGCGGAAGGCGCGGGCCGTGCCGGTCATGCCCGTCGCGTAGCGCGTGGCGCCGTCCGTGCGGGCCGCCGTGAACGCCGCCGGCCGGCCGTCGGCCACGGCCACCGTGGTCAGCTCCGCGTCGAACAGCGGGTGCTGCCAGGTCTCCCTGAGCCACGCCTCGTAGTCGGTGAACTCGAAGTCCACGTCGCTCGGTTCGTCCGCCGTGGTCTCCGCGTCCAGCTCGAACAGCGGGCGCGGGTCGTCAGCGTACGCGGACCCCGGACGCAGCTCCACCCCGGGCGGCGGGCCCTGCAGCGGGGGCAGTTCGCGGTGCGCCAGGTCCAGACGGAGGAAGTGCGCGGAGCGGCTCGCCCGGAAGCCGTGCCGCTCGGCGAAGGCGCGGTTGCCGGGCTCGTCCAGCACCCAGGCCAGCAGCCGGGTCGCCCCGTGCGCGGTCAGATGCTCCTCGGCGGCGCGCAGCAGCAGCGTCCCCGCGCCCCGGCGTGTGTGCCGGGGGTGCACGTAGATGTTGACGTTGCCCTGACCGGGCACGGCGCTGTCGTGCGCCAGGTGCACCTGGGCCGTGCCGATCACCTCCCCGTCGTCGTCCACCGCCACGAACGGGCGGTAGTGCGCGTCGGGATGCATCTCGGTGAGGTCGTGGGCCAGGGACTCGGGGGTGACCAGGATGAACGGCAGGGCCGCGTGGCGTACGCGGGCGAAACCCTCCAGGTCGGCGGGGGCGTCGGGGCGCAGGTCGCGGACGGTCACTGTCATGTGAGGGCACGCTACGAGGTGGTGCGGCGGGGTGCCTCCCATTTTTCCGGAGGCGGGAATGCGGCCCGAGGGCCGGGGGTGCGCGAGAATCGCCGCGTGACTGTACGGATCCACATCGAGGACGGAACGACACCGCCGTACGAGCAGGTGCGGGCGCAGATCGCCGAGCAGGCGCGGTCGGGGGAACTGCCGGTGGGGTACCGGCTGCCGACCGTGCGGGGGCTGGCCGAGACGCTGGGCCTCGCGGCGAACACGGTCGCCAAGGCGTACCGGGCGCTGGAGGCGGACGGGGTGATCGAGACGCGGGGGCGCAACGGAACGGTGGTCGCTGCCGCCGGGTCGGCGGCGGAGAAGGAGGTTGCCGCGGCGGCGGCGGCTTTCGCGGAGCGGGCTCGGCGGCTGGGGGTGGGGGAAGAGGTTGCGTTGGACGCGGTGCGGGACGCCCTACGGGCGGTTTTTGAGTGACGTTCAGTGTCCACTGCGGGTTCGTTTTGGCTGGTCGCGCAGTTCCCCGCGCCCCTGAGGGCGTTGGGTGCGCCCCCTTTCCAGGTTCCACATGTGGGTCAGTGTTCTGGCGTTGTGGACCGCTGCCGCGTTCGGGTCGTTGTTGAAGTAGGCGTAGACGTCCGCCTCTTGGGGCCAGGTCGTGGTGATGCGGTGCAGCCAGGTGTGGAGGGACTGGCGGCCGTAGTTGGGCCAGGGGCGGGCTCTGCCCTGGTGGAAGCGGACGTAGCCCCAGTCCGTGGTGCGCCACAGGGGGGTGACCGGGCGGGAGAGGATGTCCGCCCAGCAGAGGGCCGCGCCGCGTGACTCCAGGACCGCGCGGACGTCCGGGGTCCACCAGGACGGGTGGCGGGGTTCGACGGCCACCCGGGTGGACTCCGGGAAGCAGCGCAGGCAGGCGTCCAGGAGGGCGGGGTCGGCCTGGAGGGTCGGCGGGAGCTGGAGGAGGACCGGGCCCAGGCGGTCGCCGAGGGCGGTGGCGCGGCTCATCAGGCGCTCCACCGGCTCCTCGGGATCCCGCAGCCGCTTGACGTGCGTCAGGTACCGGCTCGCCTTGACCGCGGCGACGAACCCCGGCGGGGTGCGCTCCCGCCAGGACGCGAAGGTCTCCCGGGAGGGGAGCCGGTAGAACGCGTTGTTCACCTCGACGGTGGGGAAGGCGGCCGCGTACTCCTCCAGCCACAGCCGTACCGGAAGGCCGGGCGGGTACAGCACGCCGCGCCAGTCCTTGTACTGCCATCCCGAGGTCCCGACCAGCAGCGGCATGCGGCTCTCCCGGCCTCTACAGGTACAGGCCCGCGTCCGCGTCGCCGCGCGGCTCCGGCAGAGAGGTCGGGGAGGTGCCCCGGCGCAGGGCGTACAGCTCGGCCAGGGTGGCGCCCTCGCGTCCGACGCCCTCCTCGCGGCCCAGCCAGTTCACCGCCTCCGTGCGGGTCAGCGGCCCCACCTCGATCCGCGCCAGGCAGCGGCCCGGACGCACCACGGCGGGGTGCAGCCGCTCCAGGTCCTCGTTGGTGGTGACGCCCACCAGGACGTTGCGCCCCTGGCCGAGCAGGCCGTCGGTGAGGTTCAGCAGCCGCGACAGCGCCTGGCCGGCCGTGTGCTTGGCCTCGCCGCGGATCAGTTCGTCGCAGTCCTCCAGGAGCAGCAGCCGCCAGCGGTTCTTGCCGGACGCGTCCTCCTCGCCGATCGCGATGTCCATCAGATAGCCGACGTCGGAGAAGAGCCGCTCGGGGTCGAGGACGCAGTCGACCTGGCACCAGTCGCGCCAGGACCGGGCGAGCGTGCGCAGCGCGGAGGTCTTGCCGGTGCCCGGCGGGCCGTGCAGCAGGAGCAGCCGCCCCGAGATGTCCTCGGGGGTGGTCTTCATCAGACGGTCCATCGCGTCCGCGACCGGGGCGGTGTAGTTGGGGCGGATCTCCTCCCAGGTGCCGGCCGTGATCTGCCGGGTGGTGCGGTGCGGGCCGCGCCGCGGGGAGACGTACCAGAACCCCATGGTGACGTTCTCCGGCTGCGGTTCGGGCTCGTCGGCCGCGCCGTCGGTGGCCTCCTCCAGGATCCGCTTCGCCAGGTCGGCGCTGGTCGCGGTCACCGTGACGTCGGCGCCCCGGCTCCAGCGGGAGATCAGCAGCGTCCAGCCGTCCCCCTCGGCCAGGGTGGCGCTGCGGTCGTCGTCCTTGGCGAGCCGCAGCACCCGCGCGTCCGCGGGCAGGAGCGTCGCACCGGAGCGGACGCGCTCGATGTTGACGGCGTGCGAGTAGGGCTGCTCGCCCGTCGCGAAGCGGCCGAGGAACAGCGCGTCGACGACGTCGGACGGGGAGTCGTTGTCGTCGACGTTGAGCCGGATCGGCAGGGCGTCGTGCGGGTGCGCGGACATGCCGCCCATGATCGGTCACGCGAGCCCCCCGTGCACCCGATTTGCCGGGTGCGCCCGCGCGCGTCGCGTCGCTCCCCTGTCCGGTTCTCCGCGTGAAGTGTCGGAAAGTCGTACCGTCCAGGATTTTGTCCGGTACTCAACGGTAATAGTTTTGACATGAACACTTCCGCTCAACATGCGTAGTTGGTACGACGGTTGAGGCAGAGATCCTGCTAAAGGGAGGTTCCATGAGACGTTCCCGACTTGTCCTCTTCCTCACCACCCTGGTCCTCGCCGTCACCGCCGCCCTCACCGGGGCGACCGCGGCGCACGCGTCCTCACAGGCGGCTCCCGGCCCGTACGTGGCCCTGGGCGACTCCTACTCCTCGGGTGTCGGCGCCGGCAGCTACATCTCCTCCAGCGGCGACTGCAAGCGCAGCACGAAGGCCTACCCGTACCTCTGGGCGGCCGCGAACTCACCCTCGTCCTTCTCCTTCACGGCCTGCTCGGGCGCCCGTACGGGTGATGTTCTCTCCGGGCAGCTCGGCCCGCTCTCCGCGAGCACCGCCCTCGTCTCCATCAGCATCGGCGGCAACGACGCCGGGTTCTCCGACGTCATGACGACCTGTGTGCTCCAGTCCGACAGCTCCTGCCTCTCCCGCATCGCCACCGCCCGGGCCTTCGTCGACTCGACGCTGCCCGGCAGGCTCGACGGCGTCTACACGGCGATCCGGGACCGGGCGCCCAACGCCCGTGTCGTGGTGCTCGGCTACCCCCGCTTCTACCGGCTCGGCACCACCTGCATCGGCCTCTCCGAGACCAAGCGGAAGGCCATCAACGACGCCGCCGACCTCCTGAACAACGTCACCGCCGCACGCGCCCGCGCGTACGGCTACACGTTCGGCGACGTCCGCACCACGTTCACCGGCCACGAGCTCTGCTCCGGCGACGCCTGGCTGCACAGCGTGGACTGGCTGAACATCGGCAACTCGTACCACCCGAAGGCCGCCGGGCAGTCGGGCGGCTACCTCCCGGTGTTCAACTCGGCGGCCTGACCCCCGTGGTTCAGTAGCCGTCCCGGTCCGCACCGGAAGCGGAAGCGGAGGCCCCGCCCGACGGGGTCTCCGTCTCGCACACCACGGAGAACGGCACGGTCTCCGACGTCGCGCGCACCGGCTCCCGCACCTCCACACCGATCCGGCCGTGCAGCTCCCCGCTCTCCGAGTACGTCGTCACCGCCACCGTGTCCTGCCTGGTCCGGCCGCCGTCCGCGGGGAACGACAGGGTGCGCCAGCTCCGGTCCGCCGCCGAGCCGTCCTCGGCCGCCCAGCGGTAGCGCACCTCGGCCGGCAGCCGGTTCACCGTGAACGTCGCCGTGAACGAGGGCGCCTCGTCGTGCGCGGGCGGGCAGGCGCCGGAGTACTCCGTGTGCGTGCCGGTCACCGTGACCGTCACGGTGAGCGCGGGTGGCTGCTCCTCGTGCCCGCCGTCGTCGCCCTCGTCCTCGGTCGCGCCGTCCGTCGCCGAGGGGGAACCTGACGGGGCGTCCTCCGTCTCCGCCGCCCCTCCGGCGCCCTTGTCGCCCGTCGTGGCCGGGGAGCTCGCCCCGCCGTTCCCCGCCTCCGGCTCACCGCCGTCCCGGTTCAGCAGCGCGTACGTCAGCCCGGCCAGCGCGAGCGCCAGCAGCACCAGCCCCGCGATCAGCAGCGCGGCGCCGCTCCGGCCGCGCGGGGGCGGGGTCGTCGCCGTGGGGGCGGTGGGCGCTCCGCCGGGCGGCTGACGGGCGGTCACGGGCGGCTGGTACGGGCCGGTCGGCGGCGGCACGGGGACCGCGGCCACCGTGGGCGCGTACGCGGAGGCCGTAGGCGCCGGGTCCGCGCCCGGTGCGCCCCCGGCGGCGACCACGCGCAGGTCCTCCGACACGCGGTCCGCGGACAGCCGTTCGGCCGGGTCCTTGCGCAGCAGCCCCTCGATCACCGGCGCGAGCGGGCCCGCCCGGCGCGGCGGCGGCAGCTCCTCGTCCACGATCGCCCGCAGCGTGGACAGCGGCGTGTCCTGCCGGAACGGGGAGTGGCCCTCGACCGCCGCGTACAGCAGCACGCCCAGCGACCACAGGTCCGACTCCGGACCGGGGGTCCGGCCCAACGCCCGCTCCGGCGCCAGGAACTCGGGCGAGCCGACGACCTCCCCGGTCATCGTCAGCGCCGAACTGCCCTCCACCGTGGCGATCCCGAAGTCGGTGAGCACCACCCGGCCGTCGTTCGCGATCAGCACGTTGGCGGGCTTCACGTCCCGGTGCAGCACCCCGGCCGCGTGGGCGGAGCGCAGCGCGCCCAGCACCTCGGCGCCGATCCGCGCGGCCCGCTGCGGGGCCATCGGGCCCTCCGCGTCCAGCACCTCCGCCAGCGACAGACCGCGCACCAGCTCCATCACGATCCACGGCCGCCCGTCCTCCGTGGCCACGTCGTACACCGTCACCACATTGCGGTCGGCGATACGGGCCGCCGCCCACGCCTCCCGCTCCAGGCGTGCGTACATCCGCTCCACGTCGGACGCCGGCAGCCCCGCCGGGGCGCGGACCTCCTTCACCGCGACCTCGCGGTGCAGCACCTCGTCCCGGGCCCGCCACACGGTGCCCATGCCGCCCTCGCCCAGCGGCGACAGCAGCCGGTAGCGTCCCGCGATCACCCGCTCACCGCCCGGTTCTTCGGACACGGCGCCCCCCATCGCGTCGGGGCGAATTCGCCCTTTCCTCATGAAAGTAGCTCAGCCGAGTGCGGATGCGGCCCCCCTGAACACCAATCCGGCCCCCAGGACCAGCACCACGCACGCCGACCCGAGAGGCGCGCTCCGGCGCACCAGCGCCGCCCACGGCGCGCTCGTCCAGCGCGGGCGCCGGGCGAGCAGCCGCGACACGCCCCCGCCCGCCCTCACCACCGCGTACCCGGCGGCGGTGAGGGTGAGCGCCAGGCCCACGCCGTACGCGACGACCAGCAGCAGCCCGAACCAGGCGTGCCCCAGGGCGGCGGCCCCGACCAGCACCACCACGGCGGACGGACTGGGCACCAGACCGCCCGCGAACCCCAGCAGGACCGTGCCGCGCAGCGTGGGCGCGGCGGTGTGGGTGTGGGTACGGCCGCCGTGGGTGTGGGTGTGGGTGAGGTCGTGGGGGTGCGGGTGGTCGTGGTCGTGCGGGTGGGGATGGTCGTGCGGGCGCTCGTGGCCGTGGTCGGGGGTGTGCTCGTGCTCGTGGGGGTGCGGATGCGTGGGGCGGCCGCGCTGCCGCAGCGCCCGGCGTACGAGCTGGGCGCCGGCCAGGGTGACCAGGACGCCGCTGGCGATGCCCAGCCAGGCGACGACGGAGGGCGCGGCGGCGGAGCCGGCCGTGACCAGCAGGCCCAGGGCGAGCACGCCGAGGGTGTGGGTGACCGTGACGGAGGCGGCCATCGGCAGCACGTCCCGCATCCGCGCCCGGCCGCCGCGCGCCGCCGCGGTCGCGGCCATCAGGGTCTTGCCGTGGCCCGGCGCGAGCGCGTGCATCGCGCCGAGGAACACCGCGAGCAGCAGGGCGAGCGCGGCGAACCCGACGGTCAGGTCGTGCCGGGCGACCAGGTCGTCCAGGGCCCGCGTCCAGCGGTCGGCGCCCGGGGGCAGGAGCGCGGAGGCGGGCGCGTCCGCCTCGTCCGTCCCGCCCGCCGCCAGCGCGGGGCCGCCGGGGCGGACACGCAGGGACGCGGTCCGGGCGTCGGGCGGGGACGCGAGCTCGGCCTCCGGGTAGCGGGTCAGCCGGGCGGAGAGGGACGCCTCCGGCACGTCCGATTCGGCGAGCGTCGTACGGTCCCCCTGCGCGGTGATCTCCCGCCAGCCGGGACCGGACTCGTCGCCCGCCGCGCGGAAGTCCACGGCGACCGTGCGGCCCTGGGGGAGGGGCGCGGTCAGCCGGCACTCCACGCGCAGCGTGTCCAGTCCCGCCTGCCCCGGACGCACCTGGACGCGGGCCGCGCGCACGGTGAGCGGCGCCGGACGCCGGTCGGCCCGGACCGCGCTCTCCCGGGCGGCCGTCGCGCACCGCTGCCGGGCCCAGGCGGCGCGGCCCAGGCCGGCGAGGTCCGGTGCGGCCTGGGTGGCGGGGATCTCGGCGAGGTCCTCGACGTGGTGCACGCGCAGCTCGCCGGGCGCCGCCACCAGGCCGTCGTACCGGTTGACGGTGAAGTTGCCGAGCGGGTGCGCGCTCGCCTCCGCGACCGGGACCACAGCGAGTGCGGTCGCGGTGACGAGGAGCGCGGCGGGACGGAGGGGGTTCAACGTGCCGCCTCCACGTCCTTCAGGGCGGCCCGTGCCGCGCGGGCGCCGAGCGGGGAGAAGCCCGGGTTCAGCTGCAGGGCGGCGGTGAGGGAGGCGCGGGCGGCGCGGTCGCGCCCGGCGGCCTTCTCGATCAGGCCCCGGTGGTAGAGGAACGTGGCGTCGCGGTAGCCGGTGGCCGTGGCCCGTCGGGCGTACGGCAGGGCCTCCGCGGAACGGCCCGCCCGGTGCAGGGCCCAGGCGAGTGCGTCCGCCGTGTGCACGGTCCGCCGCCGGCCCCACTCGGCGCGGGCCGCGCGGAGCGCCTCGGCGGTGTCCCCGTGGTCGGCCGCGGCGAGCGCGGTGTCGAGGTCCACGTCCACGCCGCCGGCCCGGGCCAGCGCGGTCCAGGCGTCGACGAGGGCGTACTGCTCGCGGGCCTTCGCACGGTCGCCGGGGGCGTCCCGGTCCTCGTACAGCTCGCCGAGGGCGACCAGCGGGCCGGGCAGCGGGGAGCGGGCGACGACCTGCTCCAGCGTCACGATCGCGCCCGCGCGGTCGCCGTCCGCCGCCTGGGCGCGGGCCCGGCCCTCCAGGGCGGGGAGGTAGGTGTCGTCCGCGGCGAGCGCGCGGGCGTAGTGGCGCAGGGCGGTGCCGTAACGGCCCCGGCCGCGTTCGAGGTTGCCGAGCGCGGTCGCCACGTACGCCACGTCGGCCGGGCCGGCCGCACTGGCGAGGGCCTGGTGCAGCACCCGGCGGGCGGTGCGCACGTCGCCGCGCAGCTCGTGGACGTAGGCGTACCGCGTGAACACCGGGACGCCCGGACGCCTGCGGTCGGCGAGGGTGGCCGCCTCCGCGGCTTCCGCGTACCGGCCGAGCTCGACCAGGGCGTCGATCCGGGAGCAGAGGGCGCGTTCGCTGTACGGGTTCCGCTCCAGGGCGCGGTCGGCGTGGTCCAGCGCGGCGGCGAAGTGGTGGCGCGCGGCGGCGAGGGCGGCCTGTCCGGCGAGCGCCTGGTCGTTGCCGGGACGCAGGGCGAGGGACCGGGCGAGGGCGCGTTCGGCCTGGTCGTAGCGGGAGGGGTCCCCGTCGGTCCGCGCCCGCTCGACCTGCGCGAGCCCGAGGGTGGCCCAGGCCCCGGAGTCCCGTGGCTGCCGGCGCACGTGTTCCTGCAACGACCGGATCGCCGTATCCAGGTCCCCCCGGACCAGTACGTCCGCGTTCACCGCCCGGGACACTCCGGGCAGGGCCCGTGCCGCGTCCTGCCCGTCACCGCCCACGGCGACGGCCCCGGCGGTCATCGCCACGGCCAGCAGCACGGCGCACGACGCGACATGCAGCCCCCGGCCACGGCGGACGGCGGCGGCGAACCGACGGAGGGCGTCGACGCGTTCGGCGGGGGACGCCGTCCGCGGGGCCGCCGCGGCCGCCGTCGCCTCCGTGGCCCTCGGCACCTCTGCGGCTGACGGTGGCCCTGCGGCCGTCGGTGGCTCTACGTCCGTCGGTGCCTCTGCGGCCGACGGTGCCTCAGCGGCCGAAGGCACCGTCAAGGCCGCCGGCGCCTTCGCGGAGGCCGGTGCTTCGGCGGTCCGTGTCGTCTCCGTGCCTGACAGCGCGTCGGCGGGCCGCGTCGCTTCTGTGCCCGGCGGTGCGTCGGCGGGTTGTGCCGTCTTTGTGCCCGGTGGTGCGTCGGCGGGTGGTGTCGCCTCCGCACGCGGCGGCGCGTCGGCGGGTTGTGCCGTCTTCGTGCCCGGTGGTGCGTCGGCGGGCGGTATCGCGTCCGCACCCGACGGTGCGTCGGCGGGTTGTGCCGTCTTCGTGCCCGGTGGCGCGTCGGCGGGTGGTGTCGCCTCCGCACGCGGCGGCGCAGCGACGGGTTGTGCCGTCTTCGTGCCCGGTGGCGCGTCGGCGGGCGGTATCGCGTCCGCACCCGACGGTGCGTCGGCGGGTTGTGCCGTCTTCGTGCCCGGCGGTGCGTCGGCGGGCGGTATCGCCTCCGCACCCGACGGCGCGTCGGCAGGCCGTGTCACCTCCGTACCCGCCGCCTCGGCGGGCGTCGTCGCCTCCGGCCCGCTCCCGCGGGTGCTGTCGTTCGTGCGCGGGGACATGGGGCTCCTTCGTCGGTGGGGGCGCGGCCCTGCCGTGGGGGACGGGAAGGGAGGGCCGCGCCGGTCGGTGGGGCGGCCGGGGGCGCCGGCCGCCGGGTGGGTCAGTAGGCGCGACGGCGCATGCGGCGCCACCACATGAGCGCCACGCCGATCAGCAGCAGTCCGCCCGCTCCCGCGCCCGCGGACGCGGCGATCAGGGTGGTGTCGCCGGCGCCGTCCGCCCCGGCGGGCCGCAGCGCGTCACCGAGCTGGCTGCGCACGTCGTTGCCGCTGTCGACGCCCTTGGCGAGCGGGCCGCGCGAGCCCTCCGTCGGGTTCGCCAGGTACGGGAAGGACGCGCCGAACTTCTTGTCGTTCTTGTCGACCGCGTCGCCCAGGTCGTTCTTGGCTCCGACCAGCTCACCCTCGACCACCTGGAGCGCGGCGTCCACCACGTCGTCCGTCAGCCGGCGTCCGTTGGGGAAGCTGGCGGTGTCGCCGTCCAGGACGCCGAGACGCTTCGGCTTCGCGGCCGGCGCGATCGAGGTGTTGAGGCGCAGCATCTCCGAGGGGCGCACGTGCGGCGGCTGGTTGAGGCCCTCGACGCCCTTGAGGAACACGTCGACCAGGTCGTTCCGCGGCTCCTTCGGCGCCGGGATCTTGTAGATCGCCTCGATCAGCTTCGGCAGTTCCGGCTCGGTGACGTTCTTCAGGAACTGCGCGTCGTCCCACGGCGCGGACGCGTTGAAGGCATCCTTGTCGCCGACCGGGTTGACGACCTCGTTCACCAGTGGCATGCCCAGCCGCGACACCTGTACGAAGTGTCCCTCGGCGTTCTTGCGCCGGGTCGTGGACCAGATGCCGACGACCGGCTGCTCAGCGGACTCCGTGATGAGATGCGTCGGCAATTGCAGCGCCACGGAGTTGACGTTGTAGCCCTTGAGCGTGTCGTTGCCGACCTCCGAGAGGTTCCCGCCGTACAGCAGGTCGAAGACGCGCAGGTCCAGGAAGAACGGGTCGTCGGCCTGCCCGGCGAAGGTCGTGACGCCGCCCGCCAGTTCGTGCACCGCCTGCTTGCGGAGCGTGCCGTAGTGCGGCATGGACGCCTTGCCGACGTTCGACGGCGCCACCGGCACGTCGTCCGCGATCTTCGTGCGGGACACCTCGTGCTGGTCCTTCAGCTTCAGCATCTCGATGTCGTACGTCTGCGTGACGTTGAGGTCCGGGTCGTCGAGGCTGGTGACCGGACCGGTGTTGTAGAGGAACGTCTTCTCGTTCTTGACGTGCGTCTTGAAGGTGTAGCGGAACAGCAGTTCGCCCTGCGCATCGCCGTTGTTGTCGATGTGGATGTCGTACTGCGCGTCCTCGGCGAACGTGAAGAAGTTCGGCCCGCCGGCGGGCTCCTCGAACGGGATCCAGTTCGCGATGATCGTCGTCGTGTCCGGCTTGTCGGGGCTGACGAACGCGTACAGGTCCGTGTTGTCGAACTGCGGGGTGCCCGAGATCAGCGGGGCCTCCCGGTGGGAGGAGGCCGAGGCCGCCTCGGGTTCCAGCGCGGACGCCCCGGCGGCCGCGAGCCCCCCGGCGGCCAGCGCACCGCAGATCAGGGTCGCGAGGCTCCTGCGCCCCGAACCGGTCCTGGAGTCAGTAGTCATGCCGTCCGTCCTCAGTGCCGACTTGCCTTGACGCACGGGGATTCGGAGCGTTCCGCCCACCGGATTGGTCGAAGCGCGGAAGAATTCTCCCGCGCCCCCGCACCCCGCCCCGCCGGGGCCGGGTTCCGGCCGGTCCTCAACGGCTGGTCCCCGCCCAGCTTTTCTCCGCGCCGACCCGCGTTTTCGGCCCGGTGATCCGTACTTCCCGTCCGGAGGCGCGCTCGCTGCGCATGCCTTGTGCGACCGGACGGCCCGGCAGGGCCGGGAGAGGGGGACGAGCGTTGGAGGCGGACCAGCTGCTGATCCGCGTGGCCGGAGGCGACCAGAAGGCCTTCGAGGACCTGTACGGACTGGTCTCGGGGCCGGTCTACGGACTGGTGCGGCGCGTGGTGCGCGACCCGGCCCAGTCCGAGGAGGTCGCCCAGGAGGTGCTGCTCGAACTGTGGCGCTCCGCCGCCCGGTTCGACCCCGGCCGGGGCAGCGCCCTGTCCTGGGTGCTCACCCTCGCCCACCGCAGGGCCGTCGACCGGGTGCGCAGCGCCCGCGCGGCAGGCGAGCGCGAGCAGCGGGAGGCGCGGCGCGGCCACGGACCCGCCTTCGACCAGGTCGCCGAGGAGGTCGAGGCCGGCCTCGAACGCGAATGGGTGCGCCGCTGCCTGGACCGCCTCACCGCGCTCCAGCGCCAGTCGGTCACCCTCGCCTACTACGACGGTTACACCTACCGTGAGGTGGCCGAGCGGCTCAGACTGCCGCTGGGCACCGTCAAGACCCGTATGCGGGACGGGCTCACCCGCCTGCGCGACTGCCTGGGAGGCGCGGCATGAGCGTGTTCCGCCGGCTGTTCTCCCGCGACGACCCGCACTCGCTGGCCGCCCCCTACGCCCTCGACGCGCTGGAGCCCGCCGAGCGGGTCCGCTTCGAGAGGCACCTGAAGTCCTGCGACCGGTGCGCCGCCGAGGTACGCGATCTCGCCGAGGACGCCGTCCGTCTTGCCTGGTCCACCGCCGCGCCCGCCCCACCCGCCCTGCGCGACCGGGTCCTGGCCGCCGTGCGCACCACCGCCCAGGAACCCGCCCCGCAGCGGGGCGCGCGCGCCCGTGACTCCCAACTGCCGCCCCACGTCTGGGGAACCGCGCCCCCGCCGCGCGTGCGGGAGCGCCGCCGGGCGGCGCTGCTCGTGCCGTTCGCGACGGCCACCGCCGCCGCGGCGCTCGTCGTCGCCTCGCTGTTCGCCGTCCAGGCGAACCGCACGCAGGACGAACTCGCCGCCGAGCGCGACCGGGCACGTGAGATCGCCCACGTTCTGGCCGCGCCGGACGCCCGTGCGAGCAGCGGCCGGGACGCCCGCGGCCGCACGATCGGAGTGATCGCCTCCGTTTCGGCCCGCGGGGCGGTCGTCACTCTGAGCGGATACGACGACCCTCCGGAGGGCCGGGTGCGTCAGCTCTGGCTCATGGACCAGGAGGGCCGGCCCCGCTCCCTCGGGCTCTTCGAGGGCGACACGCCCTTGGTGGCGTCCGGTCTCGGTCCCGCGTCGACGTCACTCGCCGTGACCGTCGAACCGGACGGCGGCTCTCCACAACCCACCGGCCAGCCCATCGTCCAACTCGCCCTGAAAACGGTCGGATTCGGAGAGTAATCGTCGCGTGTTCGTCAACACCCTTACGGGGAAGGTGAATCCTGTGACGTCGATACACGGGTGCCCGTACGGGGCGATAGGGTTACCCTGCCCGGGCCGGGTGGAGTCGTACGGGTGGGGAGTGACATGGAACAGATAACAGTGCGCAGCAGGGCCAGGGTCCCTGCGATCACCTGCGGCAGCAGCGCGAGCAGTTCGCGCCTCGACCGCCACCTCTCGGTCCTCGCGGGACCGGCCGTCCCGCAGCGCGAGACGGTCGAGGCCACGTCGCTCATGCGCGAGCTGACCGCGCGTGACAGCGCGCACCACGGCACCAGGGGCGCACGGGCCCGCGCGAGCCGCGTCTCGCTCTTCGCCCCACTGCGCCGACTGCGCCGCTCCCTGTTCGGCAGCCGGTAGCGTCCGCGCCGGACGGTCCCACCCGTCCCGGCGCGGCGCCCGCCCGCCCGTCGTCCCCACGGCACACGGCCCTACCCCGTCGGCCCGCGCACCGGCCCTCACCGCGCCGACCCCGATCCCACCCGGCGCCCCGGCAGGGGCACCTCCACCCCGCTCGCCCCTGCCGAGTCTCGATTCGCCTACCGCTCACGCTTCGCGTACTGCCGCACCGCCAGCGGCACGAACACCGCCAGCAAAACCGCGCACCAGGCCAGGGACCCCGCCACCGGATGCGCCATCGGCCAGGCCGCGCCCTCCGGCACCGGCGCGTTGCCGAACAGGTCCCGCAGCGCCGTCGCCACCGCGCTGACCGGATTCCACTCCGCCGCCGTGCGCACCCCGTCCGGAAGCCCCGCCGTCGGGATGTACGCGCTCGACAGCAGCGGCAGCAGGAAGGTCGCCCCGCCCAACTGCCCGGCCGCCTCCTCGTTCCGCGTCAGCAGCCCCAGCCAGATCCCGGCCCACACGCACGCGAACCGGAACAGCAGCAGCAGGCCGAAGCCGCCCGCCGCCGCGAGCGCGCCGCCCTCCACCCGCCAGCCCACAGCGAGCCCGACCAGCAGGAACGGCACCGCCCCGGCCGCCGTCACCAGCACGTCCGCGACCGCCTGCCCCGCCGGCACGGCCGCCCGGCTCATCGGCAACGTGCGGAACCGGTCCGTCACCCCGCGGTGCACGTCCTGCGCCGACTGGAACATCCCCGTCATCACCCCGCCCGCCGCCGCTGGACGGCTTCGACCCGGAGACGTGAGCCCTGTGAGCCGGGCGCCCCGGTGGCCGGCCCCGTGGCCCCGCGGCCTTGGGGCGGCGTGACTCGCGGGTGCGGGCCGGCTTCCGCACGGGGGCGGCGCCCTGGCCTGGTGGTTCGGGTTGGGCGAACGCCCCGAGCCCGCCGTCTTGGGGCGGCGTGACTCGCGGGTGCGGGCCCGCTTCCGCACGGGGCCGGCGCCCTGGCCTGGTGGTTCGGGTTGGGCGGCCCCGAACGCGGCGCCGAGTCGCCCGTGCCGCGTCGCACGCCGTGCCGGACAGGGGCGCCCCCGCGCGTCGCGCACCCCGCGCCGGACGGGGGCGCCCCCGCGCGTCGCACCCCGCGCCGGACGGAGCCCCTCCACTCAGAGCAGGGCCAACTGCCCCTCCGGTCCCTCCTCGTGGGCGTCCAGGACCGAGGCAGGACGCCGGGCCCAGAGCGGGACCGGCAGGACGCCCGCCGCGCGCAGGCCGGCCGGGGTGACCGGTGACGGGACATCGGTCACCAGTTCCTCGCGGAGCGACCGCGTTTCGGCGAGGAGGGTGAGGACCGTGACCAGTTCCAGCAGCTCCGACGTCCAGGTCTGCGGCCAGGCGCCGGGGCGGATCGCCTCCAGGGTGCCCGGCTCGGCCGGGTCCGTCCGGGACGCGAACCACGCCTCCAGCACCCGCACCCCGCCCGACTCGAACTCCCATGCCTCAGCCGGCACCGGGGAGATACGGCCTTCCCCCAGCAGCAGTGCCTCCTCGTCGCGGTCGTAGGCCATCGCGGCCGGGCGGGACGGCAGCGGGGCGCGGACGTACGGGCGGCGGCCGCCGGGGAGTTTGGGGCGTTCCCCGTCCCGGCGCATCAGCCACAGCATGCGGCGGCCCAGCGCCACACCCCGCTGCCAGGCATCGGGGTCGCCGGTGAGCGGCACGGCGGGCCCGTCCGGCGCGGGACGCGCCACGGCCGTCGCCCAGGCGAGGACGTCGACGGGGGAGACCTCCACCCCCAGCAGGGCGGCGAGGTGGTCCGTCAGACCCGGGGCCACATTGGGCTCGGCGGCGCCCGGCCGGCGGTACAGGGGGCGGATCCGGCCCGTGCGCAGGACCGGGAAGAGGGAGGTCGCCAGCAGCGGCGGCACTTCGCCGGACGTCTCCACGGCGAAGATCTGGTGCTCGTCCGCCACCCGCCACAACTCGGGCCGGGGCGCGTCGATCAGCCGCCGGTCGGGGATCAGCCACTGCTCGTCGAACGGCCCGCGCAGCACCCGCACCGGCTCCGGGCACGGCCCCGAGGCGCGGGCCAGCCGCTCCGTGCCGCCGTCCTGCCCGGGGAGCTGCCCGACCGCCGTGTGCGGCGTACGGGACCGGGTGGGCTGGAAGAGGGCCTCGCGGTCCCGGCCCTCGGCCTTCACCAGGACATCCCAACGGGCCTTCAGGGACGCCGCGTCGGGGGCCGCCGGCCACCCCCGGCCGAGCCGCGGCGGTGCGACGGACCACGGCATGAGGTCCGCCAGCAGCGGAGCGTCGTCGTGCGTCACGCTGGGCATCGTACGACCTGACGGCGGGCGCGGATCAGGTGGCGTCCAGGGTCACCGTGAAGGAGAAACGGTCCCCGCGGTAGTGGATGACGGCCACGTCCAGCGCCTTTCCCGCGGAGTCGTAGGTGACGCCCGTGTAGTGCAGGATCGGGCTGAGCAGCGGGACCCGGAGCAGCCGCGCCGTCTCCGGGTCCGCGAGCCGCGCCTCCACGGTGTCCGTGATGCGGCTGATGTCCGCGCCCACCACATCCCGCAGCACTTTCGTCATCGGCCATCGCACCAGATCCTGCGGATCGATCAGGCCGGCCAGCTCCGGACGGACGTAGTTGCGGGCATGGTTGGTCGGCTCGCCCGTCTTCTCGTCGCTGCGCAGCCGGTGGTAGGCGGACGTCTCCGCCAGATCTGGGAAATACTCGGCGAGTTCGGACGGCACCGGCGCCGGGCCGTGCTCCAGCAGCTCCGTCGCCATGCCGGACTGCTGGGCCACGATCGCGTCGACCGAGCCCAGCAGCCGCACCGGCGCGCCCCGCCTGGCGTCCGGCTCGATGAACGTGCCCCGCCGTCGGTGCCGGGTGATCAGCCCCTCGTCCTCCAGCTCCTTCAGCGCCTGCCGCATGGTCAGCACGCTCACCCCGTAGTGCCCGGCCAACTGCTCCTCGGTGGGCAGGCGCAGCGGGTCGTGGGGCGAGCGGCCGAGGATCGAGGCGCGCAGCGACTGCGACACCTGATACCAGAGCGGCAGCTTGCGGTTGAGGACGATCGAGTCCGGAGCGAAGGAGGTCACGCGCTATCCGTACCGGTCGGAGAACGGTCAGTGCAATGGCCGGAAGTGACGCTCGAGGCCCTGCCACACGTCGTCGTAGCCCTGTTGCAGGTGCTCCGCGCGTGCCGCCTGGGGGGTGAGGGACACCGGCCAGCGGGTCTCGAACATGAAGGCAAGCCCGTCGTCGATCTTCTGCGGCCTCAGCTCCGCCGCGCTCGCCCGGTCGAACGTCTCCCGGTCCGGGCCGTGCGCCGACATCATGTTGTGCAGCGAGCCGCCGCCCGGCACGAAGCCCCCCTCCCCGGCCGTCTTCGCGTCGTACGCGCCCTCGATCAGGCCCATGTACTCGCTCATCACGTTCCGGTGGAAGTACGGCGGCCGGAACGTGTCCTCGCCGACCAGCCAGCGCGGCGCGAACACCACGAAGTCCACGCCCGCGAGACCCGGGGTGTCGCTCGGGGAGGTCAGCACGGTGAAGATCGACGGGTCCGGGTGGTCGTACGAGATGGTGCCCATCACATTGAAGCGGCGCAGGTCGTAGGCGTACGGCACATGGTTGCCGTGCCAGGCGACGACATCCAGCGGGGAGTGGTCGTAGGTGGCCGACCACAGGTTGCCGCAGAACTTGTTCACCACCTCCACCGGACCCTCGACGTCCTCGTACGCGGCGACCGGGGCGCGGAAGTCCCGGGCGTTCGCGAGCCCGTTGGCCCCGATCGGACCGAGGTCGGGCAGCCGGAACGGCGCACCATAGTTCTCGCACACATAACCGCGGGCCGTCTCGTCCAGCAGCTCCACACGGAACCGCACCCCACGCGGGATCAGCGCGATGTGTCCCGGCTCCACATGCAGCAGGCCGAACTCCGTGCGCAGCAGCAGTCCGCCGCGCTCAGGCACGATCAGCAGTTCACCGTCGGCGCTGCTGAACAGCCGCCGCATCGAGGCGTTGGCGTGGTACAGGTGCACCGCCATGCCGCTGCGCTGGGTCACGTCGCCGTTGCCGCCCAGGGTCCACAGGCCGGCCAGGAAGTCGGTGTCCTCGGCCGGCTCCGGCAGCGGATTCCAGCGCAGCCGGTTGGGGTCCGGCACGGTCTGGGTGAAGGGCGCCGAGCGCAGCGCGCCGTTGCCGGTGCGGGTGAACGCCGGGTGTGCGGCCGACGGGCGGATCCGGTACAGCCACGAGCGGCGGTTGTGGGCGCGCGGCTCGGTGAAGGCCGACCCGCTCAGCTGCTCCGCGTACAGCCCGAGCGGCGCGCGCTGCGGGGAGTTGCGGCCCACGGGCAGAGCCCCCGGGACCGCCTCCGAGCTGTGCTCGTTGCCGAAGCCGGAGAGGTGCTCCAGCCCCTCGGCGATCTTGCGCGCCTCCTCGCGCTCCGTCGCGCTCCCGCGGGCGGTGGCCCCGTCGCTCATGTCCGCTGCTCCCTTGCACCGAGCCGATTCCTATGGGACACCGTAGGATTGCGGTTACCGGGGCGCAAGGGTGCCGCGCGGTCTCCTTCCGGGGCCGGACCTCCCCTCCCCTTCACGGAGGACCAGGAACCAGACTCCAGGGGGATTCGCGCGTTCGGACCCCTGTTCTACGCTCCTCGGCATGACGAGGAGGCGGACGACGGTCATCCCTGCACTCGCGGTCTGTGTCGTCGTGCTGGCCGGATCCACGGGCTGCGACTCCGCGGGCGGCCAGGGCGCGGACGAGGTGTCGTCCTCACCCGTGGGCCGGCTCCTCGACGAGCGCGCCGAGGACGGCAGCCCCTACCGGGAGGTCGGCGAGGAGGGCGCGCCCCAGGTCACCGTGGAGGTCGCCCCCGACGCCGACGGCGGCTGGGACGTACGGCTGCGGGTGCGCAACTTCCGCTTCTCGCCCGACGGCACCGGCCGCCGCGCCGAGGCCGGCCGGGGCCTGGCGCACCTGGAGGTGAACGGCCGCCGCGTCACTGTGCTGCGCACCCCCGAGTACCACCTCGCCCCCGGCGCCTTCCCGCGCGGCACCCACCAGGTCACCGCGCGGCTGTACGCCGACGACGGGTCCGTGTGGGCCGTCGACGGCGAGCCCGTGGAGAGCACCGCCGACATCACCGTCTCCGGGCAGGAGCCGACCGCCGAGCCGAGCGTGGCGCCGCTCGCCGAGGGGCCCGGTTCACCCGGCGGGCCCGGGCAGGCATGATGAGGGCCGTGTCCCACACGCCATCGCTCCGCCGGGCGCCGGTGCAGCGGCGCAGCGCCGAACGGCTGGCCAGGATCCTCGACGCCTGCGCCGGCCTCCTCGACGAGGTCGGCTACGACGACCTGTCCACCCGCGCCGTCGCCGAGCGCGCCGGGGTGCCCATCGGCTCCGTCTACCGCTTCTTCTCCAACAAACGCCAGATGGCCGACGCGCTCGCCGAGCGCAACCTGGAGCGCTTCACCGACCGCGTCACCGACCGGCTGACCGCCGCCGGCGACCGCGGCTGGCGGCACGCCATGGACGTCGTGCTCGACACGTACCTGGACATGAAGCGCACCGCCCCCGGCTTCTCCCTCGTCGACTTCGGCAACCAGATCCCCGTCGGCGCGCGCCGCGCCGAGCCCAACCACCGGGTCGCCGACCGGCTCACGGCGATGCTCTCCGGTTACCTCGGCCGCCCGGCCGACGACGACCTGCGCCGCACCTTCCTGGTCGCCGTGGAGACCGCCGACGCCCTGGTCGACCTGGCGTTCCGGGTGGCGCCCGAGGGCGACGAGAAGGTCATCGCCGAACTGCGCGCGCTGCTGAGGGCGTATCTGGCCCGCGTCCTGGACTGAACCCCCCCGGTTCCCGCCCGGTTTCCCGCACGCCCTCCCCTCCATGCCTACCGGTCGGTATGCTCGGCCCGTCCGTGCGTCACCGCCGCCGTACCGGGAGGACCCGTGTCCCGCACCGCCCTGCGTATCTGCCCCCTGTGCGAGGCCACCTGCGGCCTGGTCCTCACCGTCGACGACGGCAAGGTCACCGGCGCCCGCGGCGACCGCGACGACGTGTTCAGCAAGGGCTTCGTCTGCCCCAAGGGCGCCGCCTTCCCGGAGGTGGACTCCGACCCCGACCGGCTGCGCACCCCGCTCGTCCGCGTCGACGGGGAACTGCGCGAGGCCACCTGGGAGGAGGCCTTCGACGCCGTCGCCGCCGGACTGCGCGGCGTCGTCGAACGGCACGGCCCGCACGCGGTCGGCGTCGTCCTCGGCAACCCCAACGTCCACACCATGGCCGGCGCCCTCTACCCGCCCCTGCTCGTCGGCGGGCTCGGCACCCACAGCCTCTTCACCGCGTCCACCGTCGACCAGATGCCCAAGCACGTCTCCAGCGGGCTCCTCTACGGCGACGCCAACCTCATCCCCGTGCCCGACCTGGACCGCACCGACCATCTGCTGCTCATCGGCGCCAACCCGCTCGAGTCCAACGGCAGTCTGTGCACCGCGCCCGACTTCCCCGGCCGGCTCAAGGCGCTCAAGGCACGCGGCGGCACCCTCACCGTCGTCGACCCGCGCCGCACCCGCACCGCCCGCCTCGCCGACCGGCACCTCGCCGTCCGCCCCGGCACCGACGCGCTGCTGCTCGCCGCGATCGCCCGCACCCTCCTCGACGAGGACCTCGTCGACCTCGGCGCCGCCGCCCCGCACATCGAGGGCGTCGCCGAACTCTCCGACGCCCTCGCCGGCTTCACCCCCGAGGCCGTCGCGGACGCCTGCGACGTCGACGCCGACGTCATCCGCACCCTGGCCCGCGAACTCGCCGCCGCGCCCACCGCCGCCGTCTACGCCCGTATCGGCAGCTGCACCGTCCCGCACGGCACCCTCGCCAGCTGGCTCGTCGACGTCCTCAACGCCCTCACCGGCAACCTCGACCGGCCGGGCGGCGCGCTCTTCCCGCAGGCCGCCACCGACAAGACACCGCGCCCCGCCGGACCCGGCCGCGGCTTCGCCCTGGGCCGCTGGCACTCGCGCGTCGGCCGCCACCCCGAGGCGAAGGGCGAACTGCCGCTGTCCGCCCTCGCCGAGGAGATCGACACCCCCACCGAGGAAGGCGCCCCGGTCCGCGCCGTCGTCGCGGTGGGCGCCAACCCGGTGCTCTCCGCGCCCGACGGCGACCGGCTGGACAAGGCGCTCGCCTCCCTCGACTTCATGGTGAGCGTCGACCCGTACCTCAACGAGACCTCCCGGCACGCGCACGTCGTCCTGCCGCCGCCCCCGCCGTCGCAGAGCCCGCACCACGACTTCGCCTTCAACACCCTCGCCGTGCGCAACCAGGTCCGCTACACCCGCCCCGCCGTGCCCCTCGAACCCGGCCGCATCGCCGAGACCGAGATCCTCGCCCGGCTCGTCCTCGCCGCCACCGGCATGCACGGCGCCGACCCGTCCGCCGTGGACGACCTGGTCGTCCGGCAGACCCTCGGCAAGGCCGTCACCGAACCGCACTCCCCGGTGCACGGCCGCGACCCGAAGGAACTCGCCGGCCTGCTCACCGGCGACAACGGCCCCGAGAAGCGCCTCGACATGATGCTCCGCCTCGGCCCCTACGGCGACGGCTTCGGCGCCGACCCCGACGGGCTCACCCTGGAGAAGCTCCTCGCCCACCCGCACGGCATCGACCTCGGCCCGCTGCTCCCCCGCCTGCCCCAGCCGCTGAAGACCCGCAGCGGCAAGGTGGAGCTGCTGCCCGCCCCGATCGCCGCCGACCTGCCCCGGCTGCGGGCCGCCCTGCGCGAACGCCCCGACGGACTCGTCCTCGTCGGCCGCCGCCATCTGCGCTCCAACAACAGCTGGCTGCACAACGTCCCCGCCCTCACCGGCGGCTCCAACCGCTGCACCCTGCACCTCCACCCCGACGACGCCGAACGCCTCGGCGTACGGGACGGGCAGCCTGTGCGGATCAAGGGCGCCGGGGGAGAGGTGACCGTCCCCGCCGAGGTCACCGACGCCGTGCGCCGCGGGGTGGTGAGCCTGCCGCACGGCTGGGGCCACGACCGGCCCGGCACCCGCACCCGGCACGCCTCCGCCAACCCCGGCGTCAACGTCAACCAGCTCCTCGACGGCAGTCTGCTCGACCCGCTGTCCGGCAACGCGGTGCTCAACGGCGTGCCCGTCGAGGTGGCCCCGGAGCACGCCGAGGAGCTGGAATCGGTCACGGCGCTGACCTGAGCAAACGTCTGACCTGGGGTTTTGCGCTTATTGCTCACGGTCTGACGTCTTGTTGACGCCGTCCGGACGTACCTAACGTCGTCACACCGCCGGCCCCGCGCCGGATGTTCAAGGGCGAACGTTAGGTGTCCCATTCATGCTGACCATCCTCGGCTTCGCCATGATCGCGACCTTCCTGGTCCTGATCATGACGAAGAAGATGTCGCCGATCGCGGCGCTCGTGCTGATTCCCGCGCTGTTCTGTGTGGCCGTCGGCAAGGGCGCCCACCTCGGCGACTACGTCATCGACGGAGTGTCCAGCCTCGCCCCCACGGCGGCGATGCTGATGTTCGCGATCGTCTACTTCGGCGTCATGATCGACGTCGGGCTCTTCGACCCGGTCGTGCGCGGAATCCTCCGCTTCTGCAAGGCCGACCCGATGCGGGTCGTCGTGGGCACCGCCGTGCTCGCCGCGATCGTGTCGCTGGACGGCGACGGCTCCACCACCTTCATGATCACCGTCTCGGCGATGTACCCGCTGTACAAGCGGCTGGGCATGAGCCTGGTCGTGATGACCGGCGTCGCCGCCATGGCCAACGGCGTCATGAACACCGTCCCCTGGGGCGGCCCCACGGCCCGCGCGGCCACCGCGCTGAAGCTCGACGCCGCGGACATCTTCGTCCCGATGATCCCCGCGCTGCTGGTCGGCCTGCTGGGTGTGCTCGGGCTCGCGTATGTGCTGGGGCTGCGGGAGCGGAGGCGGCTGGGGGCGCTGCGGCTCGCGGACGAAGAGTCGGTGGAGACGAAGGAAGCGGTGCTGGTCGGTGCGGGTGCGGGTGCCGGCGGCGGGCGTCCCGAGAAGCGGCCCGTCGGGGGCGCCGGGGGCACGGACGCCGTGGACGGTGACGAAAACGACGGTGACGAAAACGACCGTGACGACGACGGGGACCTCCTCAAGGGCCTCGACCCGAACCGGCCCACCCTGCGGCCACGCCTGTACTGGTTCAACGCGCTGCTCACCGGCACGCTGATCACGGCGATGATCCTGGAACTGCTGCCCATCCCGGTGCTGTTCCTGCTCGGCGCCGCGCTGGCCCTCTCCGTGAACTACCCCCGCCTGCCCGACCAGAAGGCCCGTATCGCGGCCCACGCCGACAACGTCCTGAACGTCTCCGGCATGGTCTTCGCCGCCGCCGTCTTCACCGGCGTTCTCCAGGGCACCGGCATGGTCGACAGCATGGCGGGTTGGCTGGTCGACACCGTCCCGGAGGGCCTCGGCCCGCACATGGCGCTCGTCACCGGTGTGCTGAGCCTGCCGCTCACCTACTTCATGTCCAACGACGGCTTCTACTTCGGCGTCCTCCCCGTGCTCGCCGAGGCCGGGGCGGCGCACGGAGTCACCCCGCTGGAGATGGCCCGCGCCTCCCTCGTGGGCCAGCCGCTGCACATGTCGAGCCCGCTGGTTCCGGCGGTGTACGTCCTCGTCGGCATGGCCCGGGTCGAATTCGGCGACCACACGCGGTTCGTGGTCAAGTGGGCGGCGCTGACCTGCCTGTTGATCCTCGCGGCCGGAATGCTGTTCGGCACGATCTGACCGCGCGACCCCTGCGACTGCGAAAGGAACAACGTCATGACGCCCGGCGGGAACCGCGGCTGGCTGCTCCGGCTCGTCATCGCCTTCGGCTTCGCGCAGGCAGCGGTGTCGATGGCCCGGCCCGCCGTCTCCTACCGGGCGCTGGCCCTCGGCGCCGACGAGCGGGCGGTCGGCGTCATCGCCGGCGTCTACGCGCTGCTGCCGCTGTTCGCCGCCGTGCCGCTCGGCCGGCGCACCGACCACGGCCGCTGCGCCCCGCTGCTGCCGACGGGCGTGGTGCTGATCTCGGCGGGCTGCGCGCTCAGCGGCGTGGCCGGGTCGCTGTGGACCATGGCGCTGTGGAGCGGGGTGATGGGCCTCGGGCACCTGTGCTTCGTGATCGGCGCGCAGTCGCTCGTCGCCCGCCAGTCCGCGCCCCACGAACAGGACCGCAACTTCGGGCACTTCACCATCGGCGCCTCGCTGGGGCAGCTCGCCGGACCGATCGCGGCGGGCGCGCTGATCGGCGCGGACATGGCCCGCACCAGTGCGGTCGCGCTGCTCGCGGCGGGCGCGGGCGGGGCGGTCGCGCTCACCTCGCTGTGGCGTATCGAGAAACCGGGGGCCGTGAAGCCCCGTACGGCGCGCGGCGACCGGGTGCCGGTACGGGGCATCCTGCGGGCGCGGGGCGTGCCGGCGGGGATGCTGATCAGCGTGGCGGTGCTGTCGACGACCGACATCCTCACCGCGTACCTGCCGGTGGTCGGCGAGCACCGGGGGATCGACCCGGCCGTCGTCGGCCTGCTGCTCAGCCTGCGCGCGGCGGCGACGATCGCCTGCCGGCTGGTCCTCACGCCCTTGCTGCGACTCCTCGGCCGCAGGGCCCTGCTCACGGTGACGTGCCTGCTGGGAGCACTGCTGTGCGCGGCGGTCGCGCTGCCGCTGCCGGTGCCGGTCCTGGCACTCGTCCTCGCCGCCCTCGGCTTCTGCCTGGGCGTGGGCCAGCCGCTCTCCATGACGACGGTCGTCCAGGCCGCCCCCGCCGCCGCCCGCTCCACCGCCCTGGCCCTCCGCCTGACCGGCAACCGTCTGGGCCAGGTCGCGGCCCCCGCGACGGCGGGCCTGATCGCCGGAGTGGCGGGCGTGGCGGCCCCGTTCGTGGCGCTGGGCGCGTTGCTGCTGGCGTCGGCGGGGGTGGCGGTACGGACACCGGCGGGGCCGGCGCCGGAGGGGGTCGCGGAGGACGCGCCCGCCCCGTACGGGAAGCCCCGGTGCGAGGCCCGTAAGCCGCGGTGAGCCTGGCAGGATGACCCCCGTCTCAGCCGGGCCCGTAACGGTCCGCACGTCCGAGGGGGCCCGCATGATCCTGACCGTCCTGATCGCCGTCCTGCTTCTCGTCCTCGCCGGCTACGCCTGCGTCCTCTGGGCCGCACGCGGCGGCCCCCGCTGGACCCACGCGGTGGCGAAGGCGACCGTTGCCGCCGGCCACCTGGCGAGCACCCTTCTCCGCCCCGGCCGCTCGGGCACGCGAAGCGGCTCGGACTCCGACGACGGCGGGTCGGACTGAGGACCGGGCCGCGGGCCCTGGAGGGCCCCCGCACGAGCCCCCGCGCCGAATACTTCCTTCCGGTTTCTCACCAGGCGGACGGAACGCCCCCGATCGCGTCCGTTGTCTTCCCCGGCCGCCTACTTTCCGTTAGCTTCCGTGACTCACACGCCCCGTACGACCCGCACGAGGCGTCCGACCGCGGAGCCGCAGCGCCCTGATGAGCCCCCGGGGGCACTTTCATGACACGCGCCATCACCCTGCACGACGTGAGCAAGTCCTACACGCGAGGTGCTCGCGTGGTCGACCGGCTGTCGCTGGCCATCACCCCCGGCGAGTTCCTCGTCCTGCTCGGCCCGTCGGGCTGCGGCAAGTCCACCGTGCTGCGGATGATCGCCGGGCTGGAGGAGATCGACGAGGGCAGCCTGTTCCTCGACGGCGAGTACGCCAACGAACTCCCGCCGTCCGAGCGGGACATGGCGATGGTGTTCCAGAACTTCGCCCTGTATCCGAGCATGACCAGCCGGGACAACATCGGCTTCCCGCTCCGCATCGAGGCCCCCGGTGACGACCCGTCGCCCAAGGTGGACGCCACCGCCCGGATGCTGGGCATCGAGGACCTTCTCGACCGGTTCCCCGCCCAGCTCTCCGGCGGTGAACGCCAGCGCGTCGCGATGGGCCGGGCCATCGCCCGCCACCCCTCCGCCTTTCTGATGGACGAGCCGCTGTCCAACCTCGACGCCAAGCTCCGCAACCATGTGCGCGCAGAGATCTCCCAGCTCACCCGGAAGCTGGGCGTCACCACCGTCTACGTCACCCACGACCAGTCGGAGGCCATGTCGCTCGGCGACCGGGTCGCCGTGCTGCGCGGCGGCGTCCTCCAACAGGTCGGCACGCCCCGCGCGGTGTACTCCCTCCCCGAGAACGTCTTCGTCGCCGCGTTCATCGGCACCCCGCGCATCAACCTGCTGCGCGGCCTGGTCCGCGCCCCGCTGGACGGCGCGATGACCATCAGCCTCGGCAAGCAGTTCCTGCGGCTGCCCGAACCGCTGTCCCTGGACCACCAGTTGCTCCGGGTGCAGCAGGGCCGCGAGGTCATCGTGGGCCTGCGCTCCGAGGCCGTGCGGATCGCCAAGCCGTCCGCCGCGCGCCCCGGCGAGATGCCCCTCACCGGTCTGGTGGAACACCTGGAGTTCCAGGGTCACGAGGTGCTGGTGCACTTCAACACCGGCTCCCGCCCCGCTGTCGTCCCCGAGCTGGAGGCCCCCCGCCCGGCCCCCGCCCGCCCGGGCGTCCGGCGCCGCCGCCGCGAGGGCGGCACGGTGCTGGAACGCCTCCGGGAACGCGCCGGCGCTCCGCGCGGGCGCCGAGCGTACGGCCCCCGAGCGCGCGGGCGCCGTGGCCACGCTGGACGGCCCCGGCCGGCCGGACCTCACCGCCGTGTCGTCCGCCTCCGCCTCCGCCGAACCCCGGCTCCCCGGTGACCTCATCGTCCGCACCACGCCCGACATCCGCCTCCGGCACGGCATGCAGGTGCCGCTCCTGGTCGACCTCGCCCACCTCTTCGTCTTCGACCAGCACGGCCGGCGGATCTGCCCCAGCCCGGAACGGCTGCCCGACCTGGAGGAGTGAGCGGCGGCACGCGGCCGAACCCCTGGCGCGGAAAAACTAACATCGCTAGTTTAGGAGCCGGACAGGACGCCCCCGCTCCGGAGGAACCGCGATGAAGGCTTACGACGGCATGTACATCGACGGCGCCTGGCGCCCCGCCGCCGGGCGGGACGTGATCGAGGTCGTCGGCCCGGCGGACGAGCAGGTGATCGCCACCGTCCCCGCGGGCACCGTGGAGGACGTCGACGCCGCCGTGCGCGCCGCCCGCGCCGCCCTCCCCGCCTGGGCGGCCACCCCGCCCGCCGAGCGCGCGGCCCGCCTCGCCGCGCTGCGCGACCAGTTGCACGCCCGCCGGGACGAGATCGCCGCGACGGTCACCGCCGAACTCGGCGCGCCCGAGAGGCTCTCCCAGACGGTTCACGCCGGCGTGCCCGTCGCGGTCGCCGGCTCGTACGCCGAGCTGGCGTCGACGTACGAGTTCGAGGAGAAGACCGGCAACTCGACCGTGTTCCACGAACCGGTCGGCGTGGTCGGCGCGATCACCCCGTGGAACTATCCGCTGCACCAGATCGTCGCCAAGGCCGCCCCCGCCCTCGCCGCCGGCTGCACGATCGTGGTGAAGCCCGCCGAGAACACCCCGCTGGTCGCCCGGATCTTCGCCGAGTGCGTGCACGAGGCGGGCGTACCGGCGGGCGTGTTCAACCTGGTCACCGGCCTCGGCCCGGTGGCCGGACAGGCGCTCGCCGAACACCCCGACGTCGACCTGCTGTCCTTCACCGGCTCCACCGCCGTCGGCCGCCGGATCGGCGCGATCGCCGCCGGCATGGTGAAGCGGGTCGCCCTGGAACTCGGCGGCAAGTCCGCCAACGTCATTCTGCCCAGCGCCGACCTGGCCCGCGCCGTCAACGTCGGCGTCGCCAACGTGATGTCCAACTCCGGCCAGACCTGCAGCGCCTGGACCCGCATGCTGGTGCACCGCGACCAATACGACGAGGCCGTCGAACTGGCCGCGGCCGCCGCCGCCAAGTACGGCGACCGCATCGGCCCCCTGGTCAGCGCCCGCCAGCGGGACCGCGTGCGCGGCTACATCGAGAAGGGCGTCGCCGAGGGCGCCCGCCTCGTCGCGGGCGGCCCCGAGGCGCCACGCCCCCAGGGCTGGTACGTCAGCCCGACCGTCCTCGCCGACGTCACCCCGGAGATGACCGTAGCGCAGGAGGAGATCTTCGGCCCCGTGCTGTGCGTCCTGCCCTACGAGGACGATGAGGACGCCCTCCGCATCGCCAACGGCACCGTCTACGGCCTCGCCGGCGCCGTCTGGGCCGGTGACGAGGCCGAAGCCGTCGCCTTCGCCCGCCGTATGGACACCGGCCAGGTCGACATCAACGGCGGCCGGTTCAACCCGCTGGCCCCGTTCGGCGGTTACAAGCAGTCGGGCGTGGGCCGTGAACTCGGCGTCCACGGCCTGACCGAGTACCTCCAGACCAAGTCCCTCCAGTTCTAGGGGAGTCGAAACCCTCATGGCCGTACGAGCCGCCGTTCTGCCCGCCGTCGGCGCCCCGCTGGAGATCACCGGCGTCGATCTGCCCGACCCCGGACCCGGCGAGGTGCGCGTCCGCCTCGCCGCCGCCGGGGTGTGCCACTCCGACCTGTCCCTGTCCGACGGCACCATGCGCGTGCCCGTCCCGGCGATCCTCGGCCACGAGGGCGCCGGCACCGTCGTCGCCGTCGGCGAGGACGTCACCCATGTCGCGCCGGGCGACGGCGTCGTCCTCAACTGGGCGCCCTCCTGCGGATCCTGCCCCGCCTGCGGGCGCGGCGAGGTGTGGCTGTGCGCGCACGCCCTGGACGGCGCCGCCCGCGTGCACGCCCACCGCGCCGACGACGGCACCGCCCTGCACCCGGGTCTGAACGTGGCCGCGTTCGCCGAGGAGACCGTGGTGCCCGGCGCCTGCGTGCTGCCCGCCCCGGACGGCGTCCCCCTCGCCGACGCCGCCCTGCTGGGCTGCGCCGTCCTCACCGGCTACGGCGCGGTCCACCACTCCGCCCGCGTCCGCGAGGGCGAGACCGTCGCCGTCTTCGGCGTCGGAGGGGTCGGCCTCGCCGCGCTCCAGTCGGCCCGCATCGCGGGCGCCTCCACGATCGTCGCCGTGGACGTCTCCCCGGAGAAGGAGGAACTGGCCCGCGCGGCCGGCGCCACGGAGTACGTCGTCGCCTCCGACACCACCGCCCGCGAGATCCGCGGCCTCACCGGGAAGCAGGGCGTGGACGTGGCGGTGGAGTGCGTCGGCCGTGCGAGCACCATCCGCACCGCCTGGGAGTCCACCCGGCGCGGCGGACGCACCACGGTCGTCGGCATCGGCGGCAAGCACGAGCAGGTCACCTTCAACGCCCTGGAGATCTTCCACTGGGGCCGCACCCTCGCCGGCTGCGTCTACGGCAACTCCGACCCCGCCCGCGACCTCCCGGTCCTCGCCGCCCACATCCGCTCCGGCGCCTTCGACCTGGGCGCCCTGGTCACGGACCGCATCACCCTGGACGGCATCCCGGCGGCCTTCGACACGATGACCGCCGGCAAGGGAGCCCGAGCCCTGGTGACCTTCTGACCCCCAGGGGCGCGAGGGCGGCACCGACGGCCGCTGTCCCGGTCGCGTACGGACAAGCCGCCCCAGGGGCGCGGGGACCTGCGCGAGCAACCCCCGTCGTTCGCGAGACCGACAGTGCGTGTCGTGGTCGCGTGCGGATACGCGCCTCAGGGGCGCGGGGAACTGCGCGAGCAACCCCGACGGCGCGGCACGGGCCGTCGTTCGCCGCCCGTGGGGTGCGTGTCGTGGTCGCGTGCGGATACGCGCCTCAGGGGCGCGGGGAACTGCGCGAGCAACCCCCACGGCGCGGCACGGCCGCCGTCCGCCGCCGCGGAGGAGGCGCGGGAGCGGACGGTGCTGCTGCTCAGCCGGACGGTCGGCGCGATGGTGCTGGCGCGGGCGGTACGGCATGTCGAGCCGGAGCTGTCCGACGAGATCCTGCGCACATGCAAGGCGCACGCCCTGGACCGACCGTCGGACGGATGTCCCGAAGCCTCACCGCAGCCACAGCCTCACCGCAGCGACGCCGTGTCGACGCCCAGGAGCTCGGCGAGCGCCCGTTCCCCGGCGCCGGTCACCTTCACGGCGCGGCTCGAGCCGATCCGTACGCACCAGCCCTGGTCGAGGAGGTGCCGGCACAGGGCCGCGCCCGCCGCTCCGGCCAGGTGCGGGCGGCGTTCCGTCCAGTCCAGGCAGGCGCGGGCGAGCGGACGCCGGCCCCGCCGGTCGAGGTCCACGCCGAGCGCGCCGAACCAGTCCAGCCCCGCGTCGGTGAGCGCGAACCCGGTGTCCTGGCGCAGGAACCCGTGCGCGGTGAGGGCGTCGGTGACGGCGATCCCGAGCCGCCCGGCGAGATGGTCGTAGCAGGTGCGGCCGCGCGCCATCGCGGAGTCCGCGCCCGACTGCCGCAGCCCGCGCGGCCGTTCGGCGGCGTCCGGGGCGATGTGCGCCGTGAGGTCCTCCACGAGCTGGGCGACCCGGGCGTCCGCGATGCGCACGTACCGGTGCCGCCCCTGCCGCTCCTCGGCGAGCAGCCCGCCGCCGACCAGCTTGCCCAGGTGCTCGCTCAGCGTGGACGCGGCGACCCCGCAGTGCCGCGCCAGCTCACCCGCCGTCCAGGCCCGCCCGTCCAGCAGGGCGAGCAGACACGCGGCCCGCGTCTCGTCCGCGGCCAGCGAGGCCAGCCGCGCCAGCGCGCCGGCCCTGGGGTCCTTGAAGGTCATGCCCTCCAGCATGCGGCAGGAACGGTTCGGCGCTCACCGAAGTGTCCGGGTCGGTTCAGGTGCGGGGCGCGGTGCCGGGATCGCCCCCAGGGGCGCGGGGAACCGCGCGAGCAGCCCCCACCGGGCCGTACGGCGCTGCGTACGGCCCCGCATGGCACGGCGGGTGGCGCGTCCGCCTTGCCTCAAGTGCGGCACCAGGCGCCGTCAGGCGTGCTGCCGTACCTGCTCGTACTGCAAGGCGAGCCCGTCCAGCAGGGCCGTCAGACCGGTCTCGAAGGCGCGTTCGTCGATCTTCTCCTGCTGTTCGGCGAGGAGATGCGCCTGGCCGAGGTGCGGATAGTCCGCGGGGTCGTAGGCGCTCGCGTCGTCCACGAAGCCGCCGGCGAACGAGCCGAGCGCCGAGCCCATGATGAAGTACCGCATCAGCGCGCCGATGGACGTGGCCTGAGCGGGCGGCCAGCCCGCCTCGACCATCGCCCCGTAGGCCGCGTCGGCCAGCCGCAGCGCCGCGGGGCGCCGGCCGGGGCCGCGGGCCAGCACCGGGACGATGTTGGGGTGGTCACGCAGCGCGTTGCGGTACGACACCGCCCAGTCGTGCAGCGCCGTCCGCCAGTCCCGGCCGTCCTCGAACATCGACAGGTCGACCTGCGCGCTCACCGAGTCCGCCACCGCCTCCAGGATCTCGTCCTTGGTGCGGAAGTGGTTGTAGAGCGACGGTCCGCTCACCCCCAGCTCGGCGGCGAGGCGGCGCGTGGAGACCGCCGCCAGCCCCTCCGCGTCCACCAGCGCACGCGCCGTCTCCACGATCCGGTCGGTGCTGAGCAAGGGCTTGCGCGGTCGGGCCATGGCGCACATAGTAGGGCTGCGGTCGGAAACTAGCAGTGCTAATTTACCCGTACACGATTACTCGACCGCACGATCACGCGCGTCTCACATTCACATGGGGTGACTCGGGATGGACCTGGAGCTGAGTGACGAGCAGGAGGCGGTCCGTCGGCTCGCCCGGGACTTCGTGCGGCGCGAGGTCACGCCGTACGCCGCCGCCTGGGACCGCGCCGAGGAGGTCGACCGGGGCATCGTGAAGAAGCTCGGCGAGGTCGGCTTCCTCGGGCTGACGATCGACGAGGAGTACGGCGGCTCCGGCGGCGACCATCTCGCGTACTGCCTGGTCACCGAGGAGCTGGGGCGGGGCGACTCCTCCGTGCGCGGCATCGTCTCCGTCTCCCTCGGGCTGGTCGCCAAGACGATCGCCGCGTGGGGGAGCGAGGAGCAGAAGCGGACCTGGCTGCCGGGGCTGACCTCCGGCGCGTACGTCGGCTGCTTCGGCCTGACCGAGCCCGGCACCGGCTCCGACGCGGGCAACCTCGCCACGCGGGCGGTGCGGGACGGCGACGAGTACGTCATCGACGGCTCGAAGATGTTCATCACCAACGGGACGTGGGCGGACGTGGTGCTGCTGTTCGCGCGCTCCACGGACGCGCCCGGGCACAAGGGGGTCTCCGCGTTCCTCGTGCCCACGGACACCCCCGGTCTGACGCGCCGCGCGGTCCACGGCAAGCTCGGTCTGCGCGGCCAGGCCACGGCCGAACTGGTGCTGGACGGAGTACGGGTGCCCGCGTCCGCGATGCTGGGCGAGGAGGGCAAAGGCTTCTCGGTCGCCATGTCCGCCCTGGCCAAGGGGCGGATGTCGGTCGCGGCGGGCTGCGTCGGCATCGCCCAGGCCGCGCTGGACGCGGCCGTCGCCTACGCGGGGGAGCGGGAGCAGTTCGGCAAGCCGATCGCGGGACACCAGCTGGTCCAGGAGCTGATCAGCGACATCGCCGTCGACGTGGACGCGGCCCGGCTGCTCACCTGGCGGGTCGCCGATCTGATCGACCGGGGGAAGCCGTTCGCCGTGGAGTCGTCCAAGGCGAAGCTGTTCGCGTCGGAGGCGGCGGTACGGGCCGCGAACAACGCGCTGCAGGTGTACGGCGGGTACGGCTACATCGACGAGTACCCGGCGGGCAAGCTGCTGCGCGACGCGCGCGTGATGACGTTGTACGAAGGCACCAGCCAGATACAGAAGCTGGTCATCGGGCGGGCGTTGACGGGGGTTTCGGCGTTCTGAGAGCGGCTCGTCCTCCCCGGCCGGGTGTTCGCCCCCGGCACACCCCTTGCTCCTGACCGGTGGGTCTGCTTTCGTGCCGCGGAACGAGTGGGTGATCAGACGGACGCGAGGAGACGCGAGTGGCGATCGGTCAGGCGATACGGGGGACGGCCGGTGACATAGCCGTGCTCCTGGCCGGCGCGACGGACACGGCCCGTCCCGTGCCGGGGCTGGAGTGGACCGTCGGCGAGACGGCCGCCCACCTGGCCCTGGCCAACGGCCTGATGGCCGACCTCGCGTCCGGCGAGGAACGCGGTTACGGGGACGGCACGCCGCAGAGTCTCGCCGAGGCCAACGCGCGGAGCCTCGCCGAGTTCCCCGAACGCGCGGCGGGACCGCTGGCCGCGATGATCGTGGAGCAGGCCGACAGGTTCGTGGACGCGCTGGGGAGGCAGGACGAGGGGCGGACGTTCGTGACCCCGCTCGGCCCCATGGACGGCGCCACGTTCGCCTCGTACCTGCTGACCCACATGCTGGGCCACGGCTACGACCTCGCCCGCGGACTGGGCCGCCCGCACATGATCGACGCGGGGCGGGTGGAGCTGTGCCTGCCGTTCCTGCGGGTGGCGATGCCGAGGGTCGCCGCCGCCTCCACGCTGACGGCCCGTTACGCCCTGCGCGTCCGGGGCGGGTCGGCCTTCGGCGTCACGTTCACCGACGGTGCGGTCGAGGTGCTGCCCGATGTGCCGGAGGGGGCGGACTGCACGATCGTGACCGAGCCGGTCGCGTTTCTTCTGATGGCGCTGGGACGGATGGGGCCGTGGCAGGCCATTGCGCGCGGGGCCGTGTTCGCGTGGGGGCGCAAGCCGTGGCTCGCACCTCGCTTTCCTGCGCTGTTCGTCGCGCCTTGAACTGAGTACCGCCTGAGTACGCGGGCGGATGTGGTCGCGGCCACATCCGCCGATTCTTGTCGGCATGAGCGAGACACCGGTCAAGCAGCAGAGTACGGCGGCCTTCTACGGTCAGGCCGTCGCGTCCTTCGCCCTGGCCCTCGGGGCCACCGCCGTCGGCATCTACAACCTGGAGACCGATGCGTGGGTCCGCGGCTTTCTGAGCATCGCGGTTCTCTATCTGGTGACGTCGGCGTTCACCTTGGCCAAGGTCATCCGTGACCGCCAGGAGGCGGGCCAGATCATCAACAGGGTGGACCAGGCGCGCCTGGAGAAGATGCTGGCGGATTACGATCCCCTGCAGAAGCTGTGAGGGGGCGCCTGTGCGGTGCCGGGTGCGGGTGACCGGTGGCTGATCGCGCAGTTCCCCGCGCCCACCCGTTAAGGGTGGTTCCGCCACGGCCCGCCGACCAGGCGCCGCCGCCCTGGCTGCGGGCAGTCGTGTCGACAGGGGCGGCACGGGTGGGCAGCGGCACCTCGTTGGCGCCGAGGTTTGCCCACACCCCCCGGCCCGCACCAACGCCGGGCACCTCGTACGCACCGGGGTGCGAGAACACCCCCGTCCCCGCCCCCGGGCCGCGTCACAAATCACGCGCCCCGAAAACGCCCTCAGCCCGCGCTAAGCGCCCGCTCACCCTTCCCGGTAGGATGGCCATCCTGCCAGCGAATGGGGTGAGTGATGAGTACGGCGGAGGAGACGGCCGGCGGTGACACGCAGCCGTGGGGTGAGGTCACGCCCGACGCGGCCCGGCGGCTGCTGCTCGCCGCCGTGGAGGCCTTCGCGGAGCGCGGCTACCACGCCACGACGACCCGCGACATCGCGGGCCGTGCCGGCATGAGCCCGGCCGCGCTCTACATCCACTACAAGACCAAGGAAGAGCTGCTCCACCGCATCAGCCGCATCGGACACGAGAAGGCGCTGGACATCCTGCGCACCGCGTCCCGCGGCGAGGGCACCGCGACCGAGCGCCTCGCCGACGCGGTCAGCTCCTTCGTCCGCTGGCACGCCCGCGGCCGCACCACCGCCCGCGTCGTGCAGTACGAACTCGACTCCCTCGGCCCCGACGCCCGCGCGGAGATCGTCGGCCTGCGCCGCCAGGTCGACGCCGAGGTGCGCGGCATCATCGAGGACGGCGTCCGCTCCGGCGAGTTCGACGTCCCGGACGTGCCGGGCACCACCCTCGCCGTGCTGTCCCTGTGCATCGACGTGGCCCGCTGGTTCAACGTCGACGGCCCCCGCACCCCGGAGGAGGTCGGCGCGCTCTACGCCGACCTCGTGCTCCGCATGGTGGGGGCCAAGAACGCCGGCGACGTCCAGCCGGACCGGTCCGCCTAGAGGTAGTACCGGGCCACCGACTCCGCCACGCACACCGGCTTGTCCCCGCCCTCGCGCTCCACGGTGAAGGCGGTCGCCACCTGCACGCCGCCCGGCACCTCGTCCACGGCGCTGATCCTCGCCGTGGCGCGCAGCCGCGAGCCGACCGGCACAGGAGCGGGGAAGCGGACCTTGTTCGTGCCGTAGTTGACGCCCATCTTCACGCCCTCGACGGACAGCAGCTGCGGGCCGAACAGCGGCAGCAGCGACAGTGTCAGATAGCCGTGCGCGATGGTCGTGCCGAACGGGCCCGCCGCGGCCTTCTCCGGGTCCACGTGGATCCACTGGTGGTCACCGGTGGCCTCGGCGAACAGGTCGATCCGCTTCTGGTCGATCTCCAGCCAGTCGGTGTACCCCAGCTGCTCGCCCACCGCCGCCTTCAGGTCGTCGACGGACGTGAAGATCCTCGGCTCTGCCATGTCCCGGCCTCTCGCGTCACGTAGTCGCAGGCGTATGCGCCTGCTCATGCCTAAGCAACTGCTTAGCATGGTCGGCGGTGAGCCCTCTGTCAACGGACAGGCCGCCGGACGCGGTCGGTAGGCTTCGAGGAGTGCACCGGATTCCAGAGAAGATCCACGAGCTCACGGTCGGCCAGCTCTCCGCCCGCAGCGGCGCCGCCGTGTCGGCCCTGCACTTCTACGAGGCCAAGGGACTGATCCGCAGCCGGCGCACCTCCGGCAACCAGCGCCGCTACACCCGCGACACCCTGCGCCGGGTCGCCTTCATCCGCGCCGCCCAGCGCGTCGGCATCCCCCTCGCCACGATCCGCGAGGCCCTCGCCGAGCTGCCCGAGGAGCGCACACCCACCCGAGACGACTGGGCGCGGCTCTCCGAGGCGTGGCGCTCCGAACTCGACGAGCGCATCCGGCAGCTGAACCGGCTGCGCGACCACCTCACCGACTGCATCGGCTGCGGCTGTCTCTCCCTGGAGGGCTGCGTGCTCTCCAACCCCGACGACGTCTTCGGCGAACGCCTCACCGGCTCCCGGCTCATGGCGGAGAGCGGCAAGAAGAAGCCCGGCGAATGAAGGGGGGCGGGCTCCCGCCCGCTCTGCCGGCCACTCCACCGGCCGCCGGTCGGGTCAGGCATGCGCTCGCTGTCGTGCGCGCCGCCCCACGCCCGTCCGGCGCGTACGCCACGGCTGCCGCACACGGCGTCCGGCTCACGACGCGACGCTAGTGACCAGTGACGCGGAGCCACCGCATCGTCGTCACGAACTCCTCGCCGAGATCCTCGCAGCGCGCGAGCAACTCGCGACCCGCGGATGAGTCGAGCAGCCCAGCGGTATCGGGAGAAGCCCGGACGAGGCGGTGGCCGGCAGATTCGACGGCCGAGTTGCGTGACGCGAAGTACCCCTCGGCCACCGTGCCCGCCAGGTTCGCGAGGTACTCACGATGGGTCTTCTCCGCTGGGTGCGAATGGAGCGAGCCCTCGACGAGGTCGTCGAGGTAGGCCGCCAGGCCGGCCGATCCCTCGATCACCCTCTCCGCCACATCCGCACTGGGCGTGTCCAGCAATTCTCCGAAGGTCAGCAGGCCGCTGATGGTCTCCAGCTGAAAGAGCTGAATCGTGTCCGGTTCGACTTCGGACGTGAAAAGCGGGGCCGTGCACAGATCGGCGATCGCCCGCCGGAGTGCACGATCCGACTGGTCACCAGGGGGTGTGGCTGCCAGTTCGAACAGCGACTCCAGCGCAGCCCGCTCGACGCCCCACTCCGCATCGAGTTCGAACGCGAGCACGGGCGCACGCCACGGCCACAGGGCCAGGACGGCAGCCACACGCTGCTGGAGGGGGCCCAGGTCCGACAACAGCTCGCCGCACACAATGTGTCCTTGACTCGACATCTCCGCTCTACGATCCTCGCACCGCTTCCCTCCGATCAGGACACTCCGGAAGCCGTGCAGGGACCACGCGATCGCCTGGACGGTCGCCCGCTACCGTCCCGGGGCGCCGGGGGTGCGGCGTCCCTGGCGCGCACCCCCTTGGCCCCCGTTGCCGCGGTCGCTCGTCAGCGCCGTCGGCTGTCGGTCGTCGCTGTCGTCGCCGTTTCCGTGCTTGTCGTGCTTGCCGTTCTCGTCGTTGCTGTCGTCCTCGTCGTCCGCCGGGTCAGGCGGAGACCAGCAGCCTCGCGCGGCGGGACTCCGCGAGGGCCGCCGGGGTCAGCACGGGACGCGGGACCAGGATGCCGCACTCCGTGCACACCGGGCCCGACGAGGGCTCGTGATCCAGGTCGTGGCGCCAGACGAGCCGCTCGCCCCCGCACACGGGGCAGCACGCACCCGGCTCACGCTCCAGCGCGGCGATCAGCCGCCGCAGCACCTCCGCCAGGGGCTCCCTCGGGTGCACCTTGGGGTCGTCGCACCAGGCGACCCCGAAACCTCCCCAGGTCATCCGGTGCCAGTCGTCCACACTGCCCGGCCTGCGCAGACCGTCGTGCTTCTCCTTCCTGCGGCGCTCGGCGAACTCCACCTCGTACGCCAGCCAGACCGCCCGGGCCTCCTCCAGCTCGTCCAGTGCGGCCACGAGCCGCGCCGGGTCGACGGAGCGGTCCTCGGGATCGAACCCGGCCCGCGAGCACAAGTGGTCCCAGGTCGCGCGGTGCCCGTACGGAGCGAACCGCTCCAGGCACTTGCGCAGCGAGTAGCGCCGCAGCGCCAGATCGCACCGGGGATCTCGGACCTGTCTCGCCAGACTCCGGAAACCGGCCATCGTCCTGCACCTCCGTCACACCTGCACCTGTAATCCGGTCACTTCGGCGTCGTCGAACGGACGTCGTCGAATAGACGTGTCGGCACGCGATTCGGCTCCATCCTTTTTCCGATGGCCCCCTCAGCCGGCCGCGGGAACGCCGGGCCAACTCCCGTGGCCCGCATCTCAGTTGTCGTCGTCGCGGGGATACCGGCGGTAACGGGCCTCCTGTCCCTCCCGGCGGAGGAGCGGCCCTTTCCCGACGCTCTGAGAACTCCCCGCGGCTTCCACGGGTTCCTGAACGCTCCGCCGATATGCACACCGATCACCGGTCCGTCGGCCGATAAACCCCGCATCGCACGGCGCAGGGCGGTGAACACGCAGGTCACGGGGGCGGGTGGGGCGGGAAAGGGGGCGTGAACACGACGGCGGCGGATCGCCGTCCCGCGATCCGCCGCCGTTTTCGTGCTCAACCGGTCGTGGTTCACCGATACAGCAGGTGCTCCCGCCGCCTCCGGCGGAACGCCGCCAGCTCGCTCTGCCAGCCCGCCACCACCTCGTCGGTGTCCGCGCCCGCGTCGATCATCGTGCGCACCTGGGTGGAGCCGGTGAGCTTGTCGATCCAGTTGTCCGCGCGCCAGGCGAAGCCGTCCCACGACCGCTTCGCCGTGACCAGCAGGCCGATCCCGGTCCGCACCGGATCGAACCGCTCCCGGTCGTGCACATGCAGCTGCACGCCCCCGACGGTCTTGCCCTGGAATTTGGAGAACGTCGGCGCGAAGTACGCCTCACGGAACCGCACACCCGGCAGCTCCAGCTCGTTCGCCGCGGCCGCCCAGCGCCCGTCGATGCCCTCCGCGCCCAGCAGTTCGAACGGCCGGGTCGTGCCGCGCCCCTCCGACAGGTTCGTGCCCTCGAACAGGCATGTCCCCGAGTACACCAGCGCCGTCTCCGGCGTCGGCATGTTCGGGCTCGGCGGCACCCACGGCAGCCCGGACGCGTCGTAGAAGTCCGACCGCTTCCAGCCCGACATCTTCACCGTCTCCAGCGCGACGGGCGTCTGGAGGAACTCCGCGTTGAACAGCAGCGCCAGCTCCGCCACCGTCATCCCGTGCGCCTGAGAGATCGGCTGCCGCCCGACGAATGTCGCGAACTCCTTGTGCAGCACCGGACCCAGCGCCGCCCGCCCCGACACCGGGTTCGGGCGGTCCAGGACCACGAACGACAGGCCCGCGAGCTGGGCCGCCTCCATACAGTCGTACAGCGTCCAGATGTACGTGTAGAAGCGGGCGCCGGCGTCCTGGATGTCGAAGACGACCGTGTCCACGCCGGACGCCGTGAAGACGTCGGCGAGGGCCTGACCGCTCTTCAGGTACGTGTCGTAGACGGGCAGGCCCGTCGCCGGGTCGTCGTAGCGGCCCTCCGAGCCGCCCGCCTGCGCGGTGCCTCTGAAACCGTGCTCGGGGCCGAACACCGCGGTCAGGTCCACTCTGTCGTCGGCGTGCATGACGTCGACGATGTGCCGCACGTCCCTGGTGATGCCGGTCGGGTTGGTGACCACGCCCACCCGGCGGCCGTCGAGCAGTGCGTAGCCGTCCGCCGCGAGCCGTTCGAACCCGGTGCGCAGCGTGCGTCCGCCGCCCTGCCCGGACCCCGGCCCCGCAGCGGCGGCCGGGGCGGCGGAGGCCGCGACCGCGGCCGTGGTGGTGGCGAGCAGGCTCCGTCGGGACAGCCTCATGCGGTGACCTCCGTGATCGCGGTACATGTCATGACCACGCACGCTAGCGCGCCTGACCGCCCCGGGGAACGAGCCGGACCGACGCAGCGCGGAACGCCCCTTCCTCCCGGCATACCGACCGGTTAGTCTGGCGCGGTCGGACGTTCGTGAGCCACGTCGGAGGAGACCGATGGTGCAAGCCGTGCAGGGTGCGAAGGTGGTCGTCACGGGAGCGGGGGGCGGCATCGGAGCGGCGCTCGCCCGCCGTTTCGCCGCGCAGGGGGCGCGGGTCGTGGTCAACGACCTGGATGCCGCCCGCGCCAAGGCCGTCGCCGAGGAGATCGGCGGCCACGCGGTGGCGGGAGACGCCTCCTCGATCGTCGACGAGGCCCGCGACGCCCTCGGCGGGACGGTCGACGTCTGGTGCGCCAACGCCGGCGTCGGCCGCGACGGGGGTGAGCCCGGCGAGCCGCTGCGCGAGGAGGACTGGGCGCTGTCCTGGGACGTCAACGTGATGGCGCACGTCCGCGCGGCGCACGCGCTGCTCCCCGAATGGCTGGAGCGCGGCAGCGGCCGCTTCGTCTCCACCGTCTCCGCCGCCGGACTGCTCACCATGATCGGCACCGCCCCCTACAGCGTCACCAAGCACGGCGCCTACGCCTTCGCCGAGTGGCTGTCGCTCACGTACCGGCACCGCGGCGTGAGGGTGCACGCCATCTGCCCGCAGGGCGTGCGCACCGACATGCTCGACGCCAGCGGCAGCGCCGGCGACCTGGTGCTCAAGCCCACCGCGATCGAGCCGGACGACGTGGCCGACGCCCTGTTCGACGGCATCGAGCAGGACCGCTTCCTGATCCTGCCGCACCCCGAGGTCGCCGAGTACTACCGCGCCCGCGCGACCGACCCCGAACGCTGGCTCGGCGGCATGAACCGCGTCCAGCGGCAGTGGGAGTCCACCCGCTGACACCCGCCGGCACCCGCGGCGCAACCCGCCCGCCCCCACGGGGCGCGTTCCGGCGCGGACCCGCCCGCACCTCCCCTCGTACCGGGGGAGAAACTGTGCGGGGAGGCGGTGCCCCGAGCGGCGGTGCCGTGAAGTGGGAAGATCTCCCGGCGGGGACGGCGTTCCCTGGACGCACGACGACCGACAGCAACACGGAAAGGCGGGTGGCGGCAGTGCCCAGAACGACGGACGGTGACGGGACCCCCGTACCGCAGCGGCTGCTGGCCGCCGCCACCCGGCTCTTCGCCGAGCAGGGTTACGACCGCACCTCGGTGCAGGAGATCGTCGAGGCGGCCGGCGTCACCAAGGGGGCGCTGTACCACTACTTCGGCTCCAAGGACGACCTGCTGCACGAGGTCTACGCGCGCGTCCTGCGCCTCCAGCAGGAGCGCCTGGACCAGTTCGCCGACGCCGACGAGCCCATCGAGAAGCGGCTGCGGGGCGCGGCCGCCGACGTCGTCGTCACCACCATCGAGAACCTCGACGACGCGTCGATCTTCTTCCGCTCCATGCACCACCTCAGCCCGGAGAAGAACAAGCAGGTCCGCGCCGAGCGCCGCCGCTACCACGAGCGGTTCCGCGCGCTGATCGAGGAGGGCCAGCGCGAGGGCGTCTTCTCCACGGCGACCCCGGCCGACCTGGTCGTCGACTACCACTTCGGCTCGGTGCACCACCTGTCCACCTGGTACCGCCCCGACGGCCCGCTCAGTCCCCAGCAGGTCGCCGACCACCTCGCCGACCTCCTGCTGCGCGCCCTGCGCCCGTAGACGCGTCACCGGCCCGCCGGGCGCCCCACGGCACCCGACGAGCCGGTTCCAGGCCCTACAGGTACTTCTTGATCTCCCGGCGGGCCAGCGACCGCTGGTGCACCTCGTCCGGGCCGTCCGCGAGCATCAGCGTGCGCGCGCCCGCATAGAGCTCTGCCAGCGGGAAGTCCTGGCTCACGCCTCCCGCGCCGTGCAGCTGGATCGCCCGGTCGAGGATGCCGACGACCGTGCGCGGGGTGGCGATCTTGATGGCCTGGATCTCGGTGTGCGCGCCCCGGTTGCCGACGGTGTCCATCATCCAGGCCGTCTTCAGCACCAGCAGCCGCAGCTGCTCCACCGCGACCCGCGCGTCCGCGATCCAGTTCTGCACCACGCCCTGCTGCGCGAGCGTCTTGCCGAACGCCTCCCGCGACACCGCACGCCGGCACATCAGCTCGATCGCCCGCTCGGCCATACCGATCAGCCGCATGCAGTGGTGGATCCGGCCCGGACCGAGCCGTGCCTGGGCGATGGCGAACCCGCCGCCCTCCTCACCGATGAGGTTCGACACCGGCACCCGTGCCTCGTCGAAGACCACCTCGGCGTGGCCGCCGTGGTAGTGGTCCTCGTAGCCGAAGACCTGCATGGCCCGCTTGACCGTGACGCCCGGGGTGTCGCGCGGGACCAGGACCATGGACTGCTGGCGGCGGATGTCCGGCCCGTCCGGGTCGGTCTTGCCCATCACGATGAAGATCGTGCAGTCCGGGTGCATGGCCCCGGAGATGTACCACTTGCGGCCGGTGATGACGTACTCGTCGCCCTCCCGCCGGATGTGCGTGGTGATGTTGGTGGCGTCCGAGGAGGCCACGTCCGGCTCGGTCATCGCGAACGCCGAACGGATCTCGCCCGCGAGCAGCGGCTCCAGCCACTGCTTCTTCTGCCGCTCGTCGCCGAACTGCGCCAGCACCTCCATGTTCCCGGTGTCGGGCGCGGCGCAGTTGGTGGCGGTCGGCGCGAGCTGCGGGGACCGGCCGGTGATCTCGGCGAGCGGCGCGTACTGCAGGTTGGTGAGCCCGGCGCCGTACTCGGCGTCGGGCAGGAACAGGTTCCACAGGCCCTGCCGGCGCGCCTCCTCCTTCAGCTCCTCCACCACCGGCGGGTTCTCCCACGGCGACGACAGCCGCTGCCGCTGCTCGTGCGCGACCTCCTCGGCCGGGTACACGTGCTCGTCCATGAAGGCGAGGAGCCGGGCGCGCAGCTCCTCGGTGCGCGCGTCGAACGCGAAGTCCATGTCTCGTCAGCCTTCCTGAAGGGTGGTCAGACCGTGCTCGATGAAGACCGGGACCAGATCGCCGATGCGGTCGAACCCGGCCCCGACCGTCTGGCCCAGCGTGTACCGGTAGTGGATGCCCTCCAGGATCACGGCGAGCTTGAACCACGCGAACGCCGTGTACCAGGAGACCGCCGCCACGTCCCGCCCCGACCGCGCGGCGTACCGCTCGATCAGCTCGGCCGGCGTCGGATGGCCCGGGGCCTCGGCGGTGGTCGACACGGGGGAGTCCGGCATCCCCAGCGGTCTGCTGTACATCACCAGCAGACCGAGGTCCGTCAGCGGGTCGCCCAGCGTGGACATCTCCCAGTCCAGGACGGCGCGGACCGACTCGTCGTCGCTGATCAGCGCGTTGTCGAGGCGGTAGTCGCCGTGCACGACGGTCGGCGCGGGGGAGACGGGCAGCTCACGGCCGAGCGCGGCGTGCAGCTCGTCGATGCCGGCCAGTTCCCGGTTGCGGGAGGCATCGAGCTGCTTGCCCCAGCGCCGCAGCTGCCGGTCCAGGAAGCCCTCGGGCCGCCCGAAGTCCTCGAGCCCGACCTCGGCGGGGTCGACGGCGTGCAGGTCGACCAGCGTGTCGACCAGGTTCAGCACGGCCTTCCGGGTGCGCTCGGGACCCAGCGGGGCGAGCTGCCCGGCGGTGCGGTACGGGGTGCCCTCGACGTACTCCATGACGTAGAACGGCGCGCCCAGCACCTCCTCGTCCTCCCACAGCAGCACCGGACGCGGCACCGGCACGCTGGTCGGGTGCAGGGCGCTGATCACCCGGTGCTCGCGCTTCATGTCGTGCGCGGTGGCGAGGACATGGCCGAGCGGCGGGCGGCGCACCACCCACGTCGACGCGCCGTCGGTGACCGTGTAGGTGAGGTTCGACCTGCCGCCCTCGATCAGCCGGCCGGAGAGCGGGCCGCCGAGCAGCCCGGGCCGCTCGCGTTCGAGCAGCTCGCGCAGCCGGTCGAGATCCAGTCCGGGCGGGTGATCGGGGCTCATCGTCGCTCCTGTGGGCAGGCGGTCAGTACCCGCCCATGATGCCGACCGGTCGGTATGCCGTCCAGACCGGGAGCGAAACGTGATCGGGTCCACGATAGGGGGAGAACCATCCTTGACGGTCGGCCCCGGTCGGCCCCCGTCGGCCGCCGGGTTGGTTCCTCGGGTGACGCGAATGGCGTACATCGGGCCATTCGGCTTGCACGCGGTGGGCCGACCCCGGAGGGTCGACGCATGAAGGCGATCAGCTACGCACGGTACGGCGGCCCCGAGGTCCTCGAGTACGGCGAGACCGACGACCCCAAGCTGGGCCCCGACGACGTGCTCGTGAAGGTCCGTGCGGTGTCCGTCAACCCGGTCGACTGGAAGGCGCGCCAGGGCCATCTCGACGCGATCCTCCCGGCCGTCTTCCCGGTGATCCCCGGCTGGGACCTCGCGGGCGTCGTCGTCCGCCCAGGACCCGCCGTGCCCGAGTTCTCCGAGGGCGACGAGGTGATCGGGTACGTCCGCGAGGACGTCCTCTCCGCCGGCACCTGCGCGGAGCTGGTGGCCGCCCCGGTCCGCACCCTCGCGCCCAAGCCGGGCCGTCTCTCCTTCGAGGAGGCGGCGGGCATTCCGCTCGCGGGACTCACGGCGTACCAGGTGCTGCACCGGGTCCTGGGTGTCCGGCGGGGCGAGACGGTGCTGGTGCACGCGGCGGCCGGCGGGGTGGGGTCCATCGCGGTCCAGCTGGCCGCGCATGTCGGCGCCCGGGTCATCGGCACGGCGAGCGAACGCAACCATGACTTCGTGCGGTCGCTGGGAGCGGAGCCGGTGAGCTACGGGGAGGGTCTGGCCGAACGCGTCCGGGGGCTCGCCCCCGAGGGGGTGGACGCGGTCTTCGACACGGTGGGCGGGGACGCGCTGAAGGCGTCGGCGAATCTGGTGGTGCCGGAGGGGAGGCTGGCGTCGATCGTGGATCCGGGGGTGACCGGGTACGGCGGGGCGTACTGGTTCGTCCGGCCTGACCCGTCGGACCTGCGAAAGCTGTCGGAACTGGCGGACCAGGGGGTGCTGACGATCCACGTCGAGGAGACGTTCCCGCTGGAACGGACGGCGGACGCGCATCGGCGCAGCGAGGAGGGGCACGTACGCGGCAAGATCGTGGTGACGGTCGGCTCGTAGGGCGCCTGAGGCCAGGTTCTCTCGCCCCCGCCGCCCCTTCCCTTCCCGTCCCTGAGGGCTGCGCCCCCAGACCCCCGCATCGGCCCTGGCGGGCCTCGTCCTCACACACCGGACGGGCTGGAATCAGCCCCTCCGGCGTTTGAGGAGCAGGGTCCGGGTCGGAGCCCCGGGTCGGGAAGAGTAAGGGCGGCGGGGGCGAAAGCCCCTCACCGCAGCACCACCCCCACCCCACCCCCCACCGTCAGCAGCACGCACACCACAACCCCCACCGCCCACCGAGCCGCCAGCCGCTCAGGCCCCCGCTCCCGGGAACCTCCCGCCAACCCCCGAATCCGCCGATGGGCGACCAGCAGCACCCCCGCCCACCCCACACCACACACAACTTCCGCAACGAGCACCCCCGCCGAGGCCCCGCCCGCGACCCCCGCCTTGCCCGCCAGCACAGCCACCACCGTCCCCGCCAACGTCGTCCGCCGCCACGCCAGCCGGGTCCGCTCGGGCTGCAGCCCGGGATCCCGCCCCCCGGCCGCCGAAGGCGACGTCACCCCTCCCACCCCACCAGCACCACCACGACCATCACCACGGCCACCCCCGCCACCACCACCCCCAGCAGCGCGGGGAAGCGAGACACCGGCAGATCCTCCCCGCGCCGCATCGCCCGCTCGCACCGCACCCAGTGGTTGACCGCCCGCAGCGCGCACAGCGCCCCCGACGCCAGCAGGGCGAGGGCCAGGCCGACCCGCCACCCCCACCGCAGGTCGGGCAGGAACTGGTCCACCGCGAACCCGCCGCCGATCAGCGCGAGCGCGGTCCGCAGCCAGGCGAGGAACGTCCGCTCGTTGGCAAGGGAGAAGCGGTAGTCGGGCGTCTCCCCGTCGTTCCGCACCTCGGCGGGCGCGAACCACAACCGGACGTTCCGTACAAAGTCGATCACGGGGGCGACCCTACCCGTCAGGTCCGGTCGGCCCGCCCCGCCTGATACGCCCGCAACCGCTCGTACGCCGCGAGCCCGTCCGGCACCCACTCCCACTCGCCGAGCCGCCGCCGCACCTCCTCCTCGGGCAGGAACGCGTGCCAGGCCACCTCCTCGGCCTGCGGCCGCACCGGCAGTTCGCAGCGCACCTCGTACACCGCCGACCACCAGGTCCGGGTGTCGCCGTCGTCGTACAGAAAGGTGAACAGGTGCGAGGGCACGGGCAGGCCGCTCACGCCGAGTTCCTCCTCGGCCTCCCGCAGCGCCGCCTCGTCGTACGACTCGCCCGCGCCGACCACCCCGCCGACGAACATGTCGTACAGCGACGGGAAGACCAGCTTCGTCGGGGTGCGGCGGTGGACGAAGATCCGGTCCTCGGCGTCCCGTGCCAGGACGAAGACGCAGCGGTGGCGCAGCCCCCGTGCGTACGCCTCGCCGCGCGGGGCCTGTCCGATCACCCGGTCGTGCTCGTCGACGATGTCGAGGATCTCGTCCGCGTTCCTGCCGGCGTCGCTCCCGCCGGCCTCGCTCCCGCCGGTCCCGCTCATTCCGGTCCCACTCGTTCCGCTCTCGCTCATACCGCCATCAAAGCAGCGTCCGTCCCGCGCCGGGCGCCGCCCACCTGCACCGTCGAGGCCCGCGAGGTCGTTCACGGGCAACACAAGTTGCCCGTTCGTGACCGTGGTTGACGCGTGTAACAGGCCCGGTGCCCTTGACGTGATCCGTTGGCTGACGGTTTGCTGTCCGTGATCAGCTCGTGGCGATCGGCAGCCGACCACTGCCACCGACCACTCGCCCCGAGCCGGATGACAAGAGAAGCGCGTGAGGAAGTTCCGCGGTGTCCCCACCCCCGCCTCCCCTCGGCCGTGCCCGCAAACGAGCGGCACAGGCCTACGACGAGGCCCTCGACGACGCCGAACTCGTCGCCGCGCGGGCCGCACTGGCACAGGGGCGGTGGCAGAGCACCCGCTCGCTGCTGGTCAGGACGGGGGACGACTTCGACCGCCGCGGACACCGGATCGCGGTGCTCGCGAAGGAGTCGTACTGCGCCGCGTGGGCCCGCGAGTGGCTGCTCGCCGAGCCCGACTCCGGTGACGCGACCGTGCTGCTGGCGATGGCCCAGGTACGGCGCGCCCTGCGCGGCAAGGAGAAGCCGGCCCGGGTCCGCGAGGCCTGCCGCAAGGCCGCCGAGTTGATGCCGCACGACCCGACGCCCTGGCTCGGGCTGCTGATGCTGGAGTGCTCCCTGGGCGCGGAGGGCGACGTGATCCGCATCTTCGAGCAGATCCGCACCCGCTACGCGGACCACCACCACGCCCACCACCTGGTCGTCGGCTGGCTCGCCGAGCGCCGCGTGGAGGCGGGCCCGGACCCGCTGCACGAGGTGTACGACTTCGCCAACTGGGCCGCCGAACAGGCCCCCGCCGACTCGCCGCTGGCCATCCTGCCCGTCATCGCGCACGCCGAGCGCTACCGCTCCCTCGCCGCCGCCGGACACGAGCCCGCGGACCCGGCCGCCTCCGGCCACTGGGTCGGCCGCCGCGCCCGGCAGGTGATGAAGGCCGCCTTCGACTGGTGGCTGGAGTGGGAGCACGAGGACCACCCGCGCCGGCTGGTCGACCTCAACTTCCTCGCGCACGCCAAGGTCTGCGAGGGACGGGGCGCCGAGGCCGCCGCCCTCTTCCACCGCATCGGCGACCACGCCACCCCCGCCCCCTGGTCCTATCCCGACCGGGACGGCCTCACCGCCTTCCGTACCGCACGCGCCGCCGCCCTGGGCACGGCCTGACCCCCACCCCGAACGCCCCCCGCACCCACCACCGACCCAAGGACGGTCTCGAGATGACGACGGACAGTTCGAGCACCAACAGAGCCCCGGCCGAGGGGATCAGCACCTTCAAGGGCCAGGAGAGGGCCCTGCGGGCCGACCGCCTCGGCACGGGGGGCCTGCTGCTCTCCGTGCTCGCCGCGACCGCCCCGCTCATGGTCGTCGCGGGTGTCATGCCCACCACATTCGCGGTGATGGGCATCGTCGGCCAGCCGCTGCTCTTCGTGGTCCTGGGCGCCGTGCTGGTGCTGTTCAGCCTCGGCTACGCCGAGATGAGCCGGCACGTCCACAACGCGGGCGCCTTCTACGCGTACATCTCCCGCGGACTCGGCGGCACCGCCGGCGCGGGCGCGGCCCTGGTCGCCCTCGTCGCCTACAACTCCCTCCAGGTCGGCATCTACGGCATCTTCGGCTTCGAGGTCTCCGGCCTCTTCGCCACCTACGCGGACCTCGAGGTCGCCTGGTGGATACCGGCGCTCGTCGCCGCGCTCGCCGTGGGCGCGCTCGGCTGGCTGAAGATCGACGTCAACGCCAAGGTGCTCGGCGTCCTGCTGGTCATCGAGGTGCTGCTGGTCGTCGTCTTCGACATCGCCGCCGTCGCCGACCCCGGCAAGGAGGGCCTGTCGCTGCACGCCTTCAACCCGGACACCCTCACCGGCGCCGGCGTCGGCACCGCCCTGTGCTTCTGCATCGCGGCCTTCCTCGGCTTCGAGCAGGCGCCGGTCTACGCGGAGGAGACCAGCAAGCCGCACGTCCTGGTCCCGCGCGTGATGTTCCTCGCCGTCACCGGCGTCGCCGTCTTCTTCGCGATCAGCAGCTGGGCGCTCACCGTCGCCACCGGCCCCGCGGCGATCGTCCCCACCTCCCAGGAGCAGAGCGCGGGCCTGCTGTTCTTCCTCACCGAGGACCGGCTCGGCGCCACGTTCACGGACGTGCTGCACGTGCTGTTCGTGACCGGCATGTTCGCCGCCATGCTCAGCTTCCACAACGTCGTCGCCCGCTACGCCTTCGCCATGGGCCGCGAAGGCCTGCTGCCCGCCGCCTTCGGCCGCACCACGGGCTCCAGCGGCGCCCCCGGCACCGGCTCCCTGCTGCAGACCGGTATCGCCGTCGTCCTGGTGCTGACCTTCGCGCTCACCGACGACAAGCCGGCCGGCGACCCCACCGCGCCCGTGCTGCACCTGTTCACCTGGGGCGGCAACATCGGCGCGCTCGGCGTCATCGTCCTGATGGCCATCGCCTCGCTGTCCGTCGTGGTCTTCTTCGTACGGCGCGGCGCCGCGAGCGCCCAGGCCTGGCGGCTGGTCACCTCGGCGGTGGCCGGGATCGCCCTCGTGGTGATCGCGGGCTACACGGTCAAGGACTTCGACGTGCTGGTCGGCGCCGGCCCGGACTCCGCGCTGCGCTGGATCCTGCCCGGCGTCATCGGCCTCGCCCTCGTGATCGGACTCGTCCAGGGCGCCGTCCTGCGCGCCCGCGCCCCCGAGAAGCACGCCCGCATCGGCCTGGGCAACGAGGCGTTCCAGCTGGAGAAGGAGGCCGAGCGCACCCCGTAGCGCCGGCCCCGCTGCTTACCGAAGTCTGACGAGCACCCGCGTTCCCTGGTCTCCCCGGGGCCGCGGGTGCTCGAATGAGGGGGTGAAACCCGAACACCCCTCGCACAACCGGGACGTCCCGGGCGCCGACGACCCGGACGCGCGCGGCACGCCCGTCGGCCGCCGCGTCCTGCTCGGCACCCTCGGCCTCGGCGCGCTCGGCCTGGCCGCCGCGCCCTCCCTCCAGCGCGGCCTGGAGTCCTTCCTCGCCGGCGCCGCCGACCGCGACCCCACCGGCCTGACCGGACTCCTCCCGAACGGCGGCGGCTTCCGCCACTACTCGGTCGCCGGGTCCGTCCCGCGCAAGGACGCCCGCACCTACCGGCTCACCGTCGACGGCCTCGTCGACCGCCCCGCCTCCTACACCCTCGCCGACCTGAAGGCGCTGCCGCAGACCCGCCTGGTGCGGGACGTGCAGTGCGTGACCGGCTGGCGGGTGCCCGGGACGCCGTTCGAGGGCGTGCGGCTGTCCCGGCTGCTGGACGCGGCCGGGGTGCGCCCCACCGCCCGCGCGGTGCGCTTCACCTGCTTCGACGGGACCTACTCCGAGAGCCTCACCCTCGACCAGGCCCGCCGCGCGGACGTCCTGGTCGCCCTGCGCATGCGGGACGAGGACATCGGCCACGGCCACGGCGGCCCGGCACGCCTCTACGTGGCGCCCATGTACTTCTACAAGTCGGCCAAGTGGCTCTCCGGCGTCACCGTCACCGAGGACGTAGAACCGGGCTACTGGGAACTGCGCGGCTACGACGTCGACGCCTGGGTCGGCCGCTCGAACGGACGCGACGATGCCCCCACGAGCTGACGCCCCGCCCGTCGCCACGACCGTACGGCGCTTCACGCCCGCCCAGCGGTGGGCGCACCGCGCCGTCGCCCTGCTCATGGGCGTCTGCGTGGCCACCGCCGCCTGCCTCTACGTCCCCCAGCTCGCCCAGCTGGTGGGCCGTCGTGCCCTGGTCGTCACCCTCCACCAGTGGGCGGGGCTGCTCCTGCCCGTCCCCGTGCCGGCCGCCCTCGTCTCCCGCGCGTTCCGCGCCGACCTGGGCCGGCTCAACCGCTTCGGCCCGCACGACCGCGTCTGGCTGCGGGCCGCCCTGCGCCGCGACCGCCGCCCCGCGTCCCGCCCGGCGGGGAAGTTCAACGCGGGGCAGAAGCTGTACGCGGCCTGGATCGCCGGGGCCACGCTGGCGATGCTCGGCACCGGGCTGCTGATGTGGTTCACCCACCTCACCCCGCTGGTCTGGCGCACCGCCGCGACCTTCGTCCACGACTGGCTGGCGCTGACCGCCGGCATCGTCCTCGCCGGGCACATCGGCATGGCCCTCGCCGACCCCGAGGCCCGCCGCGGCCTGCGCACGGGCTCGGTCCGCCGGGAGTGGGCCGAGCGGGAACACTCCCTGTGGCGGCCCTGAGGGCACACGGCTTTGGACACGCGCGCCCCGAACACACGCGCCCTCAATACGACGGCGGCCCGCCCACCCCTCGACGAGGGGCGGACGGGCCGCCGTGAGCCGGGATCCGGCTAGATGATCAGCGACAGCAGGAGCACCAGCGCCCCCGCGACCACCGAGATGATCGTCTCCATGATCGACCAGGTCTTGATCGTCTGTCCGACGTTGAGACCGAAGTACTCCTTCACCAGCCAGAAGCCGGCGTCGTTCACATGGCTGAAGAACAGCGAACCGGCGCCGATGGCCAGCACCAGCAGTGCGGCGTGCGTGGTCGACATGTCGGCCGCGAGCGGCGCGACCAGACCGGCCGCCGAGACGGTCGCCACGGTCGCCGAGCCCGTCGCCAGCCGGATCGCCACCGCGATCAGCCAGGCCAGCAGCAGCGCCGGGATCGACCAGTCCTCGGAGATGTCCAGGATCATCTGGCCCACGCCGGTGTCGATCAGCGTCTGCTTGAAGCCGCCGCCCGCGCCGACGATCAGCAGGATGCCCGCGATCGGGGCGAGACCCTTCTCCACCAGGGAGGAGATCCGCTCCTTGCTGAAGCCGGCGGGCATGCCGAGGGTGAAGATGCCGACCAGCACGGCGGCGAGCAGCGCGATCAGCGGGGAGCCGATCACGTCGAAGACGCGCTGCACGTTGTGCTCGGGGTCGTCGATCACGATGTCGACGAGCGCCTTGGCGAGCATCAGCACGACCGGCAGCAGGATCGTGGCCAGCGTCGCGCCGAAGCCGGGGCGCCGCTCGAGGTCCTCGGAGGGACGCTGCGGGATCATCCGCTCGGGCGCCGGGACGTCCACCCAGCGGGCTGCGTACTTGGAGAACACCGGACCGGCGATCACGACGGTCGGGACGGCGATGAGCACGCCGAGCGCCAGCGTCACGCCCAGGTTGGCGCCGACCGCGTCGATGGCGACCAGCGGGCCGGGGTGCGGCGGCACCAGGCCGTGCATCACGGACAGACCGGCGAGGGCCGGGATGCCGATGCGCATGAGCGAGTAGTTGCCGCGCTTGGCGACCATCAGCACCACGGGGATCAGCAGCACCACGCCGACCTCGAAGAACAGCGGCAGGCCGATGACCGAGGCGATCAGCACCATGGCCCACGGCAGGGAACGGCCGCCGGCCTTGGCGAGGATGGTGTCGACGATCTGGTCGGCGCCGCCCGAGTCGGCGAGCATCTTGCCGAGGATCGCGCCCAGGGCGATCAGCACGCCCACACCGGCGACGGTGGAGCCGAGCCCGGTGCTGAAGCTGGTGATGACCTTGTCCAGCGGCGCTCCGGCGAAGGCGCCGAGCGCCAGTGACCCGATGGTCAACGACAGGAAGGCGTGCAGCTTGAACTTGGTGATGAGCAGGACGATGACGGCTATGCCCGCCAGGACGGCGATGCCCAGCTGAGCGTGGCCGGCCGAGGTGATCGGCTCGGGTACGTCCGCTGCCAGCATCTCGACGCTGAGTCTGGTCACGGTGGATCCCTAGGGTGTACGGGGTCGGGGGAGAGTGCCGGCCCCTGGGGAAAAGGGGCCGGTGGGGGGTGGGGTCCTACGGGGCCGGCTCGGAGAGCGACGTCAGGGCGGCGGCCGCCCGTTCGGTGATCTCCTCGGGGCTGCCCGTCACGTTCACGGCGACCCCGGCCTCGTCCGGCCCCAGCGGCTGGAGCGTGGCGAACTGGGAGTCGAGCAGTGCCGTGGGCATGAAGTGCCCCTGCCGGTGCGACATCCGGTCCTCGATGAGGGCGCGGTCACCGGTGAGGTGGACGAAGATCACGCCGGGTGCGGCGGCCCGCAGCCGGTCGCGGTACGACCGCTTCAGCGCCGAGCAGCTGACCACTCCGCCCAGACCCGCACGCCCGTGCGCCCAGTCGCCGATGGCGTCGAGCCAGGGCCACCGGTCGTCGTCGGTGAGCGGGGTGCCCGCCGACATCTTGGCGATGTTGCTCTGCGGGTGGAAGTCGTCGCCCTCGGCGTACGGAACGCCGAGGCGGGCCGCGAGCAGAGGACCGATGGTGGTCTTGCCCGTTCCGGCGACGCCCATGACCACGACGACGTGGGGGGTGTTCATCGCTGCCTCACTGTCTGCTGTCCTCGTCGACACCTTGCCGATGATGCCGACCGCAACTGAAACTTATAAGTAGGACAACTTCAAGAGGCTGTGACGAATAAGTCTGACTTTTTATTCGTGTGATCCGCCCCGTACTCTGAGTGCATGAGCACCACGGGCCGGGGGCTGCACGGCCGCGTACTGGACACCCTCGGCCCCGAGATCACCGCAGGCGAGTACCCGCCCGGCAGTGTGCTGCGCACCGACGAGCTCGCCCAGCGTTTCGACGTGTCGCGCTCCGTGATGCGCGAGGTGGTCCGCGTCCTGGAGTCCATGCACCTGGTGGAGTCCCGTCGCCGCGTCGGCGTCACGGTCCTCCCGTCCCACGAGTGGAACGTCTACGACCCGCAGGTCATCCGCTGGCGCCTGGCCGGCGCCGACCGCCCCCGTCAGCTGCGCTCCCTCACCGTGCTGCGCTCCGCGATCGAACCGGTCGCGGCGAGCCTCGCCGCGCGCAACGCGACGGCCGAGCAGTGCGCCGAACTCACCGAGTGCGCCCTGGGGATGGTCGCGAACTCACGCGGCCACAAGCTGGAGGGCTACCTCTTCCACGACGTGGCGTTCCACCGCGTCATCCTGACCGCCTCCGGCAACGAGATGTTCGCCCGCCTCGGCGACGTGGTCGCGGAGGTACTGGCCGGACGCACGCACCACGACGTGATGTTCGAGGACCCCGACCCGGCCGCCGTCACCCTCCACGTCCAGCTCGCCGAGGCCGTCCGAGCCCGCGACGCGGCCCGCGCGGAGAAACTCACCCGAGAGATCACCGAGGGCGCCCTCCAGGAACTCGACATCCTGGCGCCCTGATCCGCCCCCGGCCGCGGTCACCGCTCCCCGAACCGCTCCCGCGCCTGCTCGACGTGGTCCAGATGCTCGTGCGTCCAGCCGCAGATCGCGTCCACAGCGGTGCGCAGCTCCCGGCCCGGCTCCGTCAGCGTGTACTCGACCCGCGGCGGCACGGTGGGGTGCACCGTCCGCTCGACCAGGCCGTTGCGCTCCAGCATGCGCAGATTCTGCGTGAGCATCTTGTGGCTCACGCCCTCCACCTCGTCCCGCAGCTCGCTGAACCGCAGGGTGCCCTCGCCGAGCGCCTCGATGATCAGCAGCGCCCACTTGTTGGCGACGTCCGAGAAGATCTCCCGCGCCAGGGAGTCCGCGCGCCGCAGATCGGCGTCCTCCGGCAGTCCCGCCGGCACACGCTTGGTCACCATGAGGTTCCCCAGTTACGAAAAAGTGCGTTCTTCCAGGCCGGCGCTCACTCTCCTACAGTTCCCGGGTAACCACAAGAGAGCGGCAGGAAAAGGATGAACCGACCCATGGCCTCCACCAGTGACGTCTTCTCCTTCGGAATCCCGGCCGAGACCGACTTCGGATACGCGCAGGCGGTCCGCTCCGGCGACCTGATCCACGTCTCGGGCCAGCTCGCCTTCGACGAGACGGGCGGCTTCCCGCATCCCGGCGACTTCGCCGCCCAACTGGAGCTCACCCACGCCAACATGGACTGGGTCCTCGCCCACTACGGGGCCACCCGCCGCCAGATCGTCTCGCAGACCCTCTACGTGGCGGATCTCGGCCGCCACGCCGCCGCCACCGCCGAGGCCAACCTGGCGTACTTCGACGGCCACCGCCCCGCGAGCACGGTCCTCGGCGTCACCGAACTGACCCTGCCCGGACAGCTCCTGGAGATCGCCTTCGTCGTCGACACCCGGCTGCCCGCCTGAGCCGGCCCCTGCGCCCGGGCGATCAGCTCAGGAAGTCCCCGTCGACGTACACCCAGGCCCCGTCGGCCCGTTCGAAGCGGCTGCGCTCATGCAGGGAGCCGCCCTGGTACGAGGCGCGGAAGGTCACGGTGCCGGTGGAGTGGAAGGCTGAGCCGTCCTCCGCGGCGAGGATCTCCAGGCCGGTCCACCGCATCGCCGGGTCGAGGTCGAGGCGGGCCGGGCGGGTGCGCGGGTGCCAGGTCCGCAGCAGGTACGCCCCGTCCCGCCGGACGAACGCCGCGTACCGCGACCGCATCAGCCGCTCGGCGGTGGGTGCGGAGGCCGCGCCGGCGTGGAAGCGGCCGCAGCACTCCTCGTAGGGCTCGGGGAGACCGCAGGGGCAGGGCGTACGAGACGTCATGGGGCAGCACCTTCCGTACAACGCCCGAGGGCCGCGACCTCGCGGTCGCGGCCCTCAGTTCCATGTGTCCGAGGGGGGACTTGAACCCCCACGCCCGATAAAGGGCACTAGCACCTCAAGCTAGCGCGTCTGCCATTCCGCCACCCGGACAAGGTGTCTGTCGCGCGGGTTTCCCCCCGCGGCGACGACATAAACATTACCAGGTGTTCCGGGGTGGCCGATCACCCCCGGCGCGCCGTCGCGTGAACGGCGTGTGACGGGCCGGGGCGGGTCTTGGGGCCGGAGCGCCGGGGAGGGAGGATGAGGGGGAACCCAGCGGGAACACCAGCAGCGGGAGGAAGCACGTGAGCGAGACGGACACGGCCAAGGGCGTCACCGGTGAGGACGAGGTCGTGGACCTCTGCCGCGAGCTGATCCGGATCGACACCAGCAACTACGGCGACCACTCGGGCCCCGGCGAGCGCAAGGCCGCCGAGTACGTCGCCGAGAAGCTCGCCGAGGTCGGCCTGGAACCGCGGATCTTCGAGTCCCACCCGGGACGCGCCTCCACGGTCGCCCGGATCGAGGGCGAGGACCCGTCGCGGCCCGCCCTGCTCATCCACGGCCACACCGACGTCGTGCCCGCCAACGCGGACGACTGGACCCACCACCCCTTCTCCGGCGAGATCGCCGACGGATGCGTGTGGGGGCGAGGGGCCGTCGACATGAAGGACATGGACGCGATGACCCTCGCGGTCGTCCGCGAGCGCATGCGCAGCGGCCGCAAGCCCCCGCGCGACATCGTGCTCGCCTTCCTCGCCGACGAGGAGGCCGGCGGCACGTACGGCGCGAAGCACCTCGTGCACAAGCACCCCGAGCTGTTCGAGGGCGTCAGCGAGGCGATCGGCGAGGTCGGCGGCTTCTCCTTCACGGTGAACGAGAAGCTGCGCCTCTACCTCGTGGAGACCGCCGAGAAGGGCATGCACTGGATGCGGCTCACCGTCGACGGCACCGCGGGCCACGGCTCGATGACCAACGACGACAACGCCATCACCGAGCTGTGTGAGGCCGTCGCCCGCCTCGGCCGCCACAAGTGGCCGGTCAGGGTCACCAAGACCGTCCGCGCCTTCCTGGACGAGCTCTCCGACGCGCTCGGCACCGAGCTCGACCCGGAGAACATGGACGAGACCCTCGCCAAGCTCGGCGGTATCGCCCGCATGATCGGCACCACCCTGCGCAACTCGGCCGCGCCCACCCAGCTCGGCGCCGGCTACAAGGTCAACGTCATCCCCGGCCAGGCCACCGCGCACGTCGACGGCCGCTTCCTGCCCGGCTACGAGGAGGAGTTCCTCGCCGACCTCGACCGCATCCTCGGCCCGCGTGTGCGGCGCGAGGACGTGCACTCCGACAAGGCGCTGGAGACCGACTTCGACGGCCGGCTCGTCGACGCCATGCAGACCGCGCTGAGCGCCGAGGACCCGATCGCGCGCGCCGTGCCCTACATGCTCTCCGGCGGCACCGACGCCAAGTCCTTCGACGACCTCGGCATCCGCTGCTTCGGCTTCGCGCCGCTGAAGCTGCCGCCGGAGCTGGATTTCGCGGGCATGTTCCACGGCGTCGACGAGCGGGTTCCGGTGGACGGCCTCAAGTTCGGCGTCCGTGTGCTCGACCGGTTCCTGGACGCCTCTTGAGGAACCTGAGGCAGGGCCTCTGGAGATCCTCAAGAATCGGTCAGGTGTACGGACTTGACCGGGAAGAGTGAATGCGACCATAAGCTCGTAGCCTCATTACTTCCTCCTCGTTACCTGTGATGTGATCCGCGACTTTGGATCACATTGCCAACTAGGAGGAACACATGCTGAAGAAGGTCGTCGCTGTCGCGGCCGCCACCGGTGGTCTGGTTCTCGCGGGCGCGGGCATGGCCGCCGCCGACTCGGGTGCCCAGGGTGCCGCCGTGCACAGCCCGGGCGTCCTGTCCGGCAACGTCGTGCAGGTGCCGGTTCACGTTCCCGTGAACGTCTGCGGCAACACGATCTCCGTGATCGGTCTGCTGAACCCCGCCTTCGGCAACACCTGCGTCAACGCCTGACGTTCGTGTCTCGCCCTCTGGGCAACGCCCGCTGAGGGTTCGAGCCCGTCGGCCCCGGAGCGCGCGCCATGCGCTCCGGGGCCGACCGGTTCCTCATCCGTCGAGAATTCCGGGACGCGGCACGCTCCGTCTCCCGGCAGCAGGTCCGAGGACAGGGAATTCAGTAATGCGACAGGTCACCCGCAAGGGCTTGATGACCATGGCCGCCGCCACCGGTGTGCTCGCCGCCGCGGGCGGGGCCGCCGCCCACGCCGACACCGGCGCGGCGGGCGGAGCCGCGGTCGCCGGGCGTGCTCTCCGGCAACGTGGTGCAGGCGCCGGTGCACGTGCCGGTGAACGTCTGCGGCAACACGGTCAACGTCGTCGGGGTCCTCAACCCGGCGGTCGGCAACGTCTGCGTCAACAAGGGCGGCTCCGGCCACCACGGCGGCTCGCACGCCGACGGCAAGGCGACCGGCTCGCCCGGCGTGGCCTCCGGCAACGTGGTGGAGGCGCCGGTGCACGTGCCGGTGAACGTCTGCGGCAACAGCGTCGACGTCATCGGCGTGGGCAACGGGGCGGCCCACAACGACTGCGCGAACACGGGGCACGGCGGGGGGCACCCGGGCGAGCCCGGTGAGCCCGGCGAGCCGGGCAACCCGGGGGAGCCCGGCAATCCGGGGGAGCCCGGCAATCCGGGGGAGCCCGGTGAACCCGGTAACCCGGGTGAGCCCGGTGAGCCCGGTGAGCCCGGTAACCCGGGTGAGCCCGGCAATCCGGGGGAGCCCGGTGAGCCCGGTAACCCGGGCAACCCCGGCAACCCCGGTGAGCCGGGGAACCCGGGTGAGCCCGGTACGCCCGGTACGCCCGGCACTCCGGACAGCCCGTCCACCGGCAACCAGCCGGGCCCGCAGGGCGACGCGCAGCTCGCCGAGACCGGCAGCGAACTGCCGCTCGGCCTCGTGCTGCCGGCCGGCGCGGGCGCGCTGCTCGCCGGCGGCATCCTGTACCGCAGGGCACGCACCGCGGCGTGACCTTGGACACACGGAGTGGACCCCGCGACCGACGCGGGGTCCACTCCGCCTGATGACTCCGGTCGGGCGCGCTCAGCTCACCAGGTGGCGCGCACCTGGCGGATGATCCGCCGCCGCAGCCGCACCCTGCGGCTGCCGTCACGCATCAGCGTCAGGCGGTACAACTCCCAGTGACCGTACTCGGCATGGTCCGTCAGCAGACGCGCCGTCTCCTTGCGGGAGACCCCGCGCGGCACGTACACGTCGACAAATTCGTATTCCGGCATCGCATCTATTGTGCGGGCCGGGCCCCGGTACGGATAGCGTCTGCACTATGTCTGATGCTGCGCAGCCCACCGCTGCCGAGGTACGCGCCGCCGCCGAGGCGGTGAAGACCGCGCTCGACCGCCACCTGGCCGCGGTCGAGAGCCGGTCGGGTGACGACGACCCGGCCGTCTACGAGGCCTTCAACCAGCTGGCCGCGGCCGCGGAGACGTACGACGAACTGCTCTACGACCGCTATGACGAGGTCACGCCCTTCGAGATCCCCAGCGCCGAGGAGGCCCTGCCCCCGTACGGCGGCCCCGAGGAACCGAACGCCCTCAGCGTGCTGATCCGCCGCGACTACGCCGTCGTCGAGCCGCAGCGGCTGCTGGCGCACGCCCAGCGGATCGAGGAGGCGGACGACGAGAGTTCCGAGGCTTCCGGCACCGTCCACGGCGCGCTGGGCCTGCTGTTCGGGGAGTACGAACCGGACGAGATCGCCTCCCGGCACAAGGAGTTCGGCCTGGAGGAGGGCGACTCCACGCTCTGGGTCACGGCATCGGACGAGATCCCGGACCCCGGCGAGTGGCTCGAGGCCCCCTTCGAGCAGGTGGACCCCGAGGCGGTGGTGTGCCGCTTCGACGTCAGCGCGGTCTTCGACGACGACGAGGACGACGAAGAGGACGACGACCTGGAAACGGCGTTGTCCCCCGACGCGGAGGAAGACCTGGAACCGCTGGACGCGGACCGCTGAGCTGGCACCGTCGGCGGCGGCACCCTGAGGGGTGCCGCCGCCGTTCGTGTGCAGGGGCGCCCGGACGGAGCCAGGCGCGCCTCGAGACCTACTCCGCCGCCCCTGGCAACTGCGGTGCCAGCAGCACAGGCAACCGCGTCGTGCGCGGCTTCGCCGTGACTTCCGCGACCGCCCGCTGCAGGGCCTGGTCCACCCCGTGGACCACCGACAGGTGGCGGTCGGCGCGGCTGAAGGCCGTGTAGATCCAGGGGCGGTTCAGGGCGGGGACCGCGTCGCCGGGGAGGACCACGACCGCCGCCGGCCAGCGGGCGCCCACCGCCTGGTGCGCGGTCAGCGCCCACCCGTGGCGGACCGTCTGCTCGACGCGGTCGCGCGGCACGACGACCTCCTCGCCCGCGCAGTCCAGGCGGAGGCCCTCGGCGTCCGCCCCGGTCACGCGTCCCGGCAGGGTGCGCCCGGGAACGGGGGAGTACGCCACCCGGTCGCCGGGGTCGAAGCCGGCGAAGCGGCCCGGGCCCGGGTTGAGCCGTTCCTTCAGCGCCGCGTTCAGCACGCGTGTGCCGACCGCGCCCCCGTGGCCCGGGGTGATCACCTGGGTGTCCTCGGCCGGCACCCCGATGGCGCGCGGCACGGAGTCCGCGACCAGCTGCACCGTCCGGTGCACCGCCTCGCCCGCGTCCCGCACGGGCACGATGACGACCTCCTTCCCGGGGGCCTCCACCTGGAGCAGCTCGCCGACGCCGATGCCCGAGACCAGCTCCCCCAACGGCCCCGGGTCCGGGCGCCGGGAGGCGACCTGCGGGCAGGCCCGCGCGGCCAGCAGGTCCGCGAACACCCGCCCCGGACCGACCGACCACAGCACCGCCGGGTCGCCGGACAGCACCAGCCGCGCCCCGTCCGGCATGGACTCCGTGAGCAGCGCGCCGGTCTCCACGTCGAGCTGCGGCGCGTCCAGCACCACCAGCAGGTCCACGGCCAGCGCGCCCTCGGGGTCCCGCCCGGGTCCCTCCGCGCCGGACAGCAGCCCCGCGACCGTGGCGACGCCCGGGCCGTCGACGCGGGACGCGAACCGCTCCCGCCCGACCGGGCTGTGCGTGGCGGCCCAGGCGCGCAGGCCCATGCCGTGCGCCGCGTCCAGCAGCGCCGCCGGCTCGGCCAGCGCTGCCTCCCCGCCGGTGTGCAGCACCAGCCCGTGCCCCGAGACCGCGCGGATCAGGTCGGCCGCGGAGCCCTCCGCCGCGGCGGCCGCCCGCTCCCACTCCTCGGCCGCCCCGTCCTGCTTGGGCGCCGAGTTGATCAGCCGGGCCAGGCCGTCGGCGAGACTCTCCTCGGCGAGGGCGCAGCGCTCCAGACCGACCAGCACCCGGACGGGCTGCTCCTCGTCCTCCCCGACCGGCTCGCCGATCGCGTCCTGGAAGACCAGGACGTCTCCCTCGGCGATGGCGTCGCGCACCGCGTCCTCCGGGGCGGGCACCCCCTGGCGGCCCAGCGCCTCGGTGAGCGCGGCCATCTCCAGCACCGTGTGCCCGGCGGGCGCGGCCTGCTCCAGCAGCCACACGGTCAGCGCGCGGCCCCGCCGCCCGTCGCCGGGCCCTGCCTCTCCGCCGAGCAGCGCGCGGGCGAACCCGTCCGCCTGCTCGGGCCGCACGCCCGGCACCCGCAGCAACTGCCAGGGGTCCTCCCGCAGCAGCTCCGCGGCACCTCGCCCAGGGCCCGCGGCCGGCGCGGCGAGCGCGGCGGGGCGCCCGCCCGCGTCAGCACTCTGCCACTCGCCCCGGTGCCTCGCGGGGCGCGGCCGGTGCCTCGGGGCACCGGGCCGCCGCACCGGCTCGGGCGCGGCTCTGGACGGCCTCCTCGAACACGGTGGCCGGCGGCTTCTCGCCGCTCTCCACGGCCCGTACGGCGGCGAGCAGTTCGGCCGCCGTGCCGCTCAGCTTGGTGCCGGCCTCGATCGGGCCCTGCCGCTCCGCCTTGCGCCGCTCGATCCGCTCCCGCTCCAGGCGCTGCGCGGCCAGCTCCGCCTCGGCCTCGGACACCTGCGCGCCCTCGGCGGGCGTGCCGTCGTCCGCGCTCCTCGGCTCCTCAGGGGTCTCCGGCGTGCTCACAGCGTGCTCCAGTCGTGATCGGGATAGCGGTGCACCGGAGCCGACACGTCGTCGAGCGCCCGGCAGATCTCGTCAGGAAGACTAAGCGCCTCCACTGACAACGCCGCCGTGAGCTGCTGCGCCGTGCGCGCGCCCACGATGGGCGCGGTCACCCCGGGCCGGTCGCGGACCCACGCGAGCGCCACCTGCAGCGCGGTCACCGCGAGCCCGTCCGCCGCGGTCGTCACCGCGTCCACGATCCGGCTCGCCGTGTCGTCCAGGTACGGCGCGACGAACGGCGCGAGATGCTCCGAGGCGCCGCGCGAGTCGGCCGGGGTGGCGTCCCCGCGGTACTTGCCGGTGAGCACGCCCCGCCCGAGCGGGGAGGACGGCAGCATGCCGATGCCGAGGTCGACCGCGGCGGGCAGCACCTCCCGCTCCACCCCGCGCTGCAGCAGCGAGTACTCCATCTGGGTGCTCGCCAGCCGCGTGCGCGCGCCGGGCGCGGCGAGCTGCCAGGTCGCGGCCTTGGCGAGCTGCCAGCCGCAGAAGTTGGACACGCCCGCGTACCGCACGCGGCCGCTGGCGACGGCGATGTCCAGCGCCTGGAGCGTCTCCTCCAGCGGGGTGGCCGGATCGTAGGCGTGGACGTGCCACACGTCGACGTGGTCCGTGCCGAGGCGGGCCAGCGAGGCGTCCAGTGCGGACAGCAGATGCCCGCGTGAGCAGTCGAACCGGCGGTCCGGGTCGGGCACGCTGCCCGCCTTCGTGGAGATCACCAGGTCCCGGCGCGGCACCAGACCGTCCATAAGCCGCCCGAGCAGGTACTCGGCCTCCCCGTCGCCGTACACGTCCGCCGTGTCGACGAGCGTCCCGCCCGCCTCCCAGAACGTCTTCAAGAGCTCTGCCGCGTCGTGCTCGTCGGTGTCACGGCCCCAGGTGAGGGTCCCGAGCCCGATCCGGGACACACGCAGGCCGGTACGGCCGAGATGCCTCTGCTCCATGAACGCCGAGATTACTGGCCGGAGCTGTGCGTGTGGGGGCCTGTGGACAACCGTTTTCCGGGCGTCCCGCGACCGCTCGCGCATGTGGCCGGACCCGCACCGCCGCGCCTCCCGTGCCCCTTGCCCGCGGGCGGGGGAGGTATAGGGTCTGCGCAAGTCACGTTACTGATCGGTAAGGGGAGTCGGCCATGCAGCTAGGGATCAACCTCGGCTACTGGGGCGCCGGAATGGACGCGGACAATCTCGCCGTGGCCCAGGAGGCGGACCGCCTCGGCTACGCGGTCTGCTGGGCCGCCGAGGCCTACGGCTCCGACGCCGCCACCGTGCTCGCCTTCGTCGCCGCCCGCACCGAGCGCATCGACGTCGGCTCGGCCATCTTCCAGATCCCGGCCCGCCAGCCGGCCATGACCGCGATGACCGCGGCCACCCTCGACTCGCTGTCCGAGGGCCGCTTCCGCCTCGGCCTCGGCGTGTCCGGCCCCCAGGTCTCCGAGGGCTGGTACGGCGTCAAGTTCGACAAGCCGCTGGCCCGCACCCGCGAGTACGTCGAGATCATCCGCAAGGCGATGACCCGCGAGCGCCTCTCCTTCGAGGGCGAGCACTGGACCCTGCCCCTCCCCGGCGGTCCGGGCAAGCCCCTCAAGCTCACCGTGCACCCGCAGCGCGAGCACATCCCGCTGTACATCGCCGCGATCGGCCCGAAGAACCTCGAGCAGACCGGTGAGATCGCCGACGGCGCCCTGCTGATCTTCCCGTCCGCCGACCACCTCGAGGACACCGCGGTCAAGCACATCCGCGCGGGCCGTGAGAAGGCCGGCAAGACCCTCGAGGGCTTCGACATCTGCCCGACCGTGCCGCTCGCCCTGGGCGACGACAAGGACGTGGCCACCCTCGCCGACACCTTCCGCCCCTACACGGCGCTGTACGTCGGCGGCATGGGCAGCCGCAAGCAGAACTTCTACAACCAGCTCGCCCAGCGGATGGGTTACGAGCGGGAGGCCGCCGAGATCCAGGACAAGTACCTGTCCGGCGACAAGCAGGGCGCGGCCGCCGCGATCCCGCACGACCTGATCGACCGCACCACCCTGCTCGGCTCGGTCGACCGCATCGCCGACCGCATGAAGGCCTACGCGGCCGCCGGGGTCACCACCCTCACCCTCGCCCCGGCCGGCTTCACCCTCGACGAGCGGCTGGCCTCGCTGCGCGCCGGCGTCGAGGCCCTGGAGCGCGCGGGCCTGGCCTGACCGTCCGGCCGCCGCCGCGTCCCCCGCGGCGGCGGCCGAGTCCTGCGGCCGTGGTGGGGGCTCGGGGGTCGACCCCGCCACGGCCGTCACCCACAACAACGCCCGGACCCCACAAGGGTTACGCCTGCCTCCCGCGCCCCGCGGCCCTCGCGCGCACGCCCCTCGTCCCCGCGCGTACGCCGATCGGCGGAGTTGTCCGCCGCACCTGTTGCCGCACCCCCGCAGCCGCATTTGACTCTTTCTTTGCGACAACTGTGGACATGCGGACCGCGCAACGCGGACGCCGCGGAGAGGTGGGCCCCATGCTGTCGGCGAAGAGCCTGTTCCAGGAGATCCTCGACAACGACGAGTCCTTCGCGCTGTTCTGCTCGATCGCGGCCAGCGGGGAGTCCCAGGGCGGCTGGGAGAACGCCCGCATCGCGGCACTCGTGCCCGAGTCGCAGCGCGACCTCGCTCCCAAGATCACCCGGCACGGCGCCGACGAGGACAAGCACGGCCGGATCTTCAACGCCCTGCTGAAGAAGCGCGGTCTGGAGCCCGTCCCCGTGCCCCCGGAGACCGACTACACGATGCTCCTGGAGCGGAACGGCATCGGCCTGGCCCACGACAAGCTCAAGCGCGACGAGCCGCTCACCGTCCAGGACATCGTCACCTACCTCGCCCACAGCCGGGTCACCGAGCAGCGCGCCTCCGAGCAGATGGAGCTGCTGCGCAAGCACTTCGCCGACCCCCCCGACATCGGCCGCGCGGTGAGGATGATCTCCAACGACGAGGACAGCCACCTCGCCTACTGTCACGAGGAACTGCTCCGCTTCGCCTACGCCGGACACGGCCGTGCCATCCAGCGCACCCTGCGCGCGTGCGCACTCGCCGAGATCCGCGTCTACCGCGACGTCAGCCTCGCCGTGATGGGAAACATGGGCCGCGTCCTGGGCTGGCCGAAGCCCAAGGCGGCGCTCCTCGCGGCCGGCATCCACGCCGTGTACCTGTACGAACGCCTGGGCGGCTGGCGCCGTATGGTCTCGCTGCGGATGCCCGAGCGGCGCGACGCGCTGGGCGGACCCGCGACCCCGGAACCGGAAGCGGCCTGACCGCCCCGGCGACCGTCACAGCCACCCCCGGCGCTTGAAGGTGCGGAACAGCACCACCTCCAGCGCGGCCATCAGCGCGATCACCACCGGGTACGACCACGTCCAGTGCAACTCGGGCATGTGCTCGAAGTTCATGCCGTAGATCCCCGCGATCATCGTGGGGACCACGGCCATGGCCGCCCACGCGGAGATCTTCCGCATGTCGTCGTTCTGCTGGACGCCGACCTGCGCCAGATGCGCCGACAGCACGTCCGACACCAGCCGGTCCAGGCCCTCCACCGACTCGTTGACGCGGGTGAGGTGGTCGTGGACGTCACGGAAGTACGGCCGCGCGCCCTCCTCCACGAACGGCACCCGCGTCCCCGACGCGCCGGTTCCCGCGAGCCGGGTCATGGGCGCCGACAGGGGCACCGTGGCCCGGCGGAACTCCAGGATCTGCCGCTTGAAGTCGTAGATCCGGGACGCCGTCTGCCCGGAGCCGCCCGCGTCGGGGGTGAAGACCTCCGTCTCCAGCTCCTCCAGGTCGGTCTGCAGCTCGGTCGCCACGTCCAGGTAGTGGTCGACCACGGCGTCGGCGACCGCGTACAGCACCGCCGTCGGCCCCTCCTTCTGCAGCCGCGGCTCTTGCTCCAGCCGGTCCCGCACCGCCTCCAGCGGGGCGCCACGGCCGTGCCGTACGCTCACCGCGAACGCGTCGCCGAGGAAGATCATGATCTCGCCGGACGACACCTTGTCGCTGTCCGGCTCGTACACCACCGGCTTGAGCACCACGAAGAGCGAGTCGTCGTACACCTCCAGCTTGGGCCGCTGATGCGCCTTGAGGGCGTCCTCCACGGCCAGCGGATGCAGCCCGAACTCCCGCGCGACCAGGTCGAACTCCTCGGCCGTCGGCTCGTGCAGCCCGATCCAGACGAAACCTCCCGCCGACCGTGCCCGCTCCAGCGCGCCGGAGAAGTCCTGGGACCCCTCCGACCTGTGTCCCTCCTGGTAGACGCCACAGTCGACGATCACGAAGCGTGCCCTCCCGTTACGACAGCCGGTCTGCCGTCGCGTTCCCGTCCCGCCGTCGTCCACACGCCCCGGCCCCCGCGCGGGTCCCTGCGCCTACCCTGGGCGGCATGCCCACGTTGCTCCTGGTCCGGCACGGACGATCCACCGCCAACACCGAGGGACTGCTCGCCGGCTGGACGCCCGGCGTCCACCTCGACGACCGCGGGACCGCACAGGCCGCCGCCCTGCCCGCACGGCTCGCCCCGCTGCCGCTGGCCGAGGTCGTCACCAGCCCGCTCGACCGCTGCCGGGAGACCGTCGGCCCGCTGCTCCAGGCACGCCCCGGCCTCGTCCACCACACCGACGACCGCATCGGCGAGTGCCACTACGGCGACTGGACCGGACGCAAGCTCTCCGAACTCAAGGACGAGCCGCTCATGGAGGTCGTGCAGGCGCACCCGTCCGCCGCGGCCTTCCCCGGCGGGGAGTCCATGCGCGCCATGCAGACGCGCGCCGCCGAGGCGGTGCGCGAGTGGAACGCGCGCGTGGAGCGCGACCACGGACCCGACGCCGTGTACCTGATGTGCTCGCACGGCGACATCATCAAGTCCCTCGTGGCGGACGCCCTCGGACTTCATCTCGACCTCTTCCAGCGGATCTCCGTCGAACCCTGCTCCGTCACCGCGATCCGGTACACCCGGCTGCGCCCCTTTCTCCTCAGGCTCGGCGACACCGGCGACTTCGCGTCCCTGGCGCCGCGCGAGGAGCCGCCCGCCGGCGACGCCACGGTGGGGGGCGACGCGGGCGCACCGTGATCGTTCCCCGCAGTAGGGTGAAGCGACCGCAGAGTCGCGTGCGATCCACCCATCGCCCGATCCCCGACTTCCCATGGAGACAGGACGTGTCCCGTCAGGTGTTCCTCTACGACCAACCGGAACGTTTCGTGGCCGGCACGGTCGGACTGCCAGGGCGCCGTACGTTCTTCCTCCAGGCCTCCGCCGGCTCCCGGGTGACCAGCGTGGCCCTGGAGAAGACCCAGGTCGCGGCGCTCGCCGAACGGATGGACGAACTGCTCGACGAGGTGGTGCGCCGCAGCGGCGGCAGCGCGGCGGTGCCCGCGATGGCGCCGGCCGAGATCACCGACACCGCGCCCCTGGACACCCCCGTGGAGGAGGAGTTCCGCGTCGGCACCATGGCGCTCGCCTGGGACGGCGAGGAGCAGCGCATGGTCGTGGAGGCGCAGGCCCTCGTCGAGCTGGACGCCGACTCCGACGAGGACCTCGCCGAGGCGGAGGAGCGGCTCCTGCAGGACGAGGAGAACGGCCCCCCGATGCTGCGCGTCCGGCTCACCGGGGCGCAGGCGCGGGCCTTCGCCAAGCGCGCCCTGGACGTCGTCAACGCGGGACGGCCGCCGTGCCCGCTGTGCAGCCTCCCGCTCGACCCGGAAGGACACGTATGTCCGCGCCAGAACGGATACCGCCGCGGAGCGTGACCGCCACCGACCCGGCCGCGGCCGAACTGCTCGCCCGCGGCGAGCTGACCGTGCGCGGAAGCATCCGTGAGGCGTCGAACGCCGCCCTGTACTGCACCGTCACCCACGAGGACCGCGAGGCCGCCTGCGTCTACAAGCCCGTCGCGGGGGAGCGGCCCCTGTGGGACTTCCCCGACGGCACCCTGGCCGGCCGCGAGGCCGCCGCGTACGAGGTGTCCCGGGCGACCGGCTGGGACCTGGTGCCGCCGACCGTGCTGCGCGACGGCCCGTACGGCGAGGGCATGGTCCAGCTGTGGATCGCGACCGAGCCGGGCGCCGAGCTGCTCGCCCTGGTGGACGGCGAGGAGCCGGAGCCGGGCTGGAAGGCGATCGGCTTCGCCGAGGTCGGCGAGGGCCGCACCGCGCTGCTGGTGCACGCCGACGACGACCGGCTGCGCCGCCTCTCCGTGCTGGACGCGGTCATCAACAACGCCGACCGCAAGGGCGGCCACCTGCTGCCCACGGCCGACGGCCGCCTCTACGGCATCGACCACGGGGTCACCTTCAACGCCGAGAACAAGCTGCGCACGCTGCTGTGGGGCTGGGCGGGGGAGCCGCTGCCCGAGGAGGCCCTGGACGTCCTCAAGGGCCTCAGGGACGCCCTCACGCCCGACGGGCCCCTCACCGCGGCCCTGACCCCGCTGATCACCCCCGCGGAGATCGACGCCACCCGCGCCCGCGTGGACTCCCTGCTCGCCACCGGCACCCATCCGGAACCGGGCGGCGACTGGCCCGCCATTCCCTGGCCGCCCGTCTGACGTGACGGAGGCCGGTGAGGCACACGGCGCGGCGACGCGCAAGAACGCCTTCCCGGCCATACGGCCCGTTCCGGTTCGTATCCGGAACTGCGGTCCGGTTAGGCTCATGACATGCATGCCTGGCCCGCTTCCGAAGTCCCCGCCCTGCCCGGTCAGGGCCGCGACCTGAGGATCCACGACACCGCGACCGACGGTCCGGTCACCCTCGACCCCGGCCCCGTCGCCCGTCTCTACGTCTGCGGCATCACGCCCTACGACGCCACCCACATCGGACACGCGGCGACCTACAACGCGTTCGACCTGGTGCAGCGCGTGTGGCTCGACAACAAGCGGCAGGTTCACTACGTCCAGAACGTCACCGACGTCGACGACCCGCTGCTGGAGCGGGCCGAGCGCGACGGCGTCGACTGGACCACGCTCGCCGAGCAGGAGACCGCCCTGTTCCGCGAGGACATGACGGCCCTGCGGATGCTGCCGCCCCGGCACTACATAGGCGCGGTCGAGGCCATACCCGGCATCGTCCCGATCGTCGAGCGGCTCCGTGAGCTCGGCGCCACCTACGAGATCGACGGCGACATCTACTTCTCCGTCGAGTCCGACCGGCACTTCGGCCAGGTCTCCCACCTGGACGCGGCCACCATGCGGATGCTGTCCGCCGAACGCGGCGGCGACCCGGACCGCCCGGGCAAGAAGAACCCCGTCGACCCGATGCTCTGGATGGCCGCCCGCGAGGGCGAGCCGAGCTGGGACGGCGGCTCGCTCGGCCGCGGCCGGCCCGGCTGGCACATCGAGTGCGTCGCCATCGCCCTCGACCACCTGGGCATGACCTTCGACATCCAGGGCGGCGGCTCCGACCTGGTCTTCCCCCACCACGAGATGGGCGCTTCCCACGCCCAGGTGCTCACCGGCGAGTACCCGATGGCCAAGGCCTACGTGCACGCCGGCATGGTCGCCCTGGACGGCGAGAAGATGTCCAAGTCCAAGGGCAACCTGGTCTTCGTCTCCCAGCTGCGGCGCGACGGCGTCGACCCCGCGGCCATCCGCCTGGCGCTCCTCGCCCACCACTACCGCTCCGACTGGGAGTGGACCGACCAGGTCCTCCAGGACGCCGTGACCCGCCTCGAGCACTGGCGCGCCGCGGTCTCCCGCCCCGACGGCCCGCCCGCCGAGGCGCTCGTCGAGGAGATCCGCGACGCCCTCGCGGACGACCTCAACGCCCCGGCCGCGCTCGCCGCCGTGGACCGCTGGACGGTCCTCCAGGAACAGCAGGGCGGCACCGACCCCGGCGCCCCGGGCATAGTCTCCCGAGCCGTGGACGCCCTCCTGGGAGTCGCCCTCTAGGGAAACGCCCTGAAGGGCGAGGGCACTGCGCGACCCGCCACAACGGCGCCGCACCCCCCGAACAACAGTGAAGAGGGGCCCCGTTCCCAGAACGGGGCCCCTCTTCACATCACGTCACTCCTCGGACGACTCGTCGCCGTCCTGATCCGTGTCCCGCCGAGGCGGCTTGGACGGCCGAGACCGCCCACCGGGCCCGTCCCGACGGAACGACGGCCCGCCGTCGGTGCCCTCGGCGGTAGCGTGCCCGGGCCCCCCGGGTGGGCCCGACGCCCCGTCCCGCCGCCGCAGATACCGCTCGAACTCCCGGGCGATCGCCTCGCCGGACGCCTCCGGCAGCTCCGCGGTGTCCCGCGCCTCCTCCAGCGTCTGCACGTACTCGGCGACCTCGCTGTCCTCCGCGGCCAGCTGGTCCACGCCCACCTGCCAGGCGCGCGCGTCCTCGGGCAGCTCGCCCAGCGGGATCCGCACGTCGATCAGGTCCTCGAGGCGGTTCAGCAGGGCCAGGGTGGCCTTCGGGTTGGGCGGCTGCGACACGTAGTGCGGGACGGCCGCCCACAGCGACACCGCGGGGACGCCCGCGTGCGTGCACGCCTCCTGGAGAATGCCGACGATGCCCGTGGGCCCCTCGTACTTGGTCTCCTCGAGGTCCATGCGGCGGGCCAGGTCCGGGTCGGACGTGGTCCCGCTGATCGGGACCGGACGGGTGTGCGGGGTGTCGCCGAGCAGCGCGCCCAGCACCACCACCAGCTCCACGCCCAGTTCGTGCGCGAAGCCGAGGATCTCGTTGCAGAACGAGCGCCAGCGCATGGACGGTTCGATGCCGCGCACCAGTACCAGGTCGCGCGGTTTCTCGCCGCCGACCCGCACCACCGACAGCCGCGTCGTCGGCCAGGTGATCTTCCGCACGCCGTTCTCCAGGAACACCGTGGGGCGGTTGACCTGGAAGTCGTAGTAGTCCTCGGCGTCGAGCGCCGCGAACACCTCGCCCTTCCACTCCCGGTCCAGATGCGCGACCGCGGTGGAGGCGGCGTCACCGGCGTCGTTCCAGCCCTCGAACGCGGCCACCATGACCGGGTCGATCAGCTCGGGAACCCCCTCGAGCTCGATCACCCAGCGCCTCCTTCCGACGTGCCCTCGTGTACGCACCAACCTTACGGCGTGTCCACGGGGGCTCCCGCAACTCCCCGCACAAGGGGAGTGCCCCAACACTGCCCCGCACGGCGGCGGGAAACACCCCGCGCGCCGGACCGCGGAACGCGGTGAGGGGCGGCCCCGTCGGCGCGGGCCGCCCCTCACCGCGCGCCGACTCCCGTGCGGGGGAGCCGGCGCGGGCACGCTCACTTCTTGTCGAGCAGCTCCTGCACGTCCGCCCGGACCTCGTCCGTGGCCAGGCCGCGGATGGTCAGGGTGGTGCGGCGACGCAGCACGTCGTCCGCCGTCTCGGCCCACTCGTGGTCCCGGGCCCACACGACCTGTGCCCAGATCTCCGGGGCGTCCGGGTGGACACGCCGGGCCAGCGCCGGGTCCTCGTTCGCCAGGCGGGCGATGTCGAAGGCCAGCGACCCGTAGTGGGTGGCGAGGTGACGGGCGGTGTCCGCCGCCATGCGCGGGCCGGGCGCCGGGCCGTCCACCAGGAGGCGGTGGGCGACGGCGCGCGGGTTGGCCACACCGGGCAGCGGCAGCTTCTTCGGCAGCGCGCCCACCGGCTCGAAGTCCTCGCCCAGCGGGTGGCCGGGCAGCTCCTGCAGCTTGCGCATCACCGTACGGCCGATGTGACGGAACGTGGTCCACTTGCCGCCCGCGACGGACAGCATCCCGCCCCTGCCCTCGGTGACCACCGTCTCCCGCTTGGCCTTCGCCGTGTCGCCCGGACCGCCCGGCAGCACCCGCAGACCGGCGAAGGAGTACGTGATCAGATCACGGCTGAGCTGCTGGTCGCGGATGGAGAACGCGGCCTCGTCGAGTATCTGCGCGATGTCCTTCTCGTTCACCGCGACGTCCGCCGGGTCGCCCTCGTACTCCTCGTCGGTGGTGCCGAGCAGCAGCATGTCCTCCCAGGGGAGGGCGAAGGTGATCCGGTACTTGTCGATCGGCGTGGCCAGCGCGGCCTTCCACGGGGAGGTCCGCTTCAGGACCAGGTGCGCGCCCTTGGACAGCCGGATCGACGGGGCCGCGTCCGGGTCCTCCATGCGGCGCAGGTGGTCCACCCACGGGCCGGTGGCGTTGAGCACCAGCCGCGCGTTGACGCCGAACTCCTCGCCGGAGATCCGGTCCCGCAGCTCGGCGCCGGTGACCCGGCCCTTGGTGAAGCGCAGACCCGTCACCTCGGCGTGGTTGAGGACGACCGCGCCCGACTCGGCGGCCGCGCGGACCGTCATCAGCGCCATGCGCGCGTCGTTCATCTGGTCGTCGCCGTACACGGCGACGGCCTTGAGGTTCTCGGTGCGCAGCTCCGGCACGTCCTGCGCGGCCTTCGCCGGCGACAGCAGGTGGCCCACGCCGTCACCGAAGGCCGACAGCGCCGAGTAGGCGAACACACCGGCCCCGAGCTTCGCCGCACCGTGCGGCCCGCCCTTGTACACGGGGAGGTAGAACGTGAGCGGGTTCGCCAGGTGGGGGGCCACCTGACGGGAGACCGCACGGCGCTCGAAGTGGTTCTCCGCCACCAGCTTCACCGCGCCGGTCTGCAGGTAGCGCAGACCGCCGTGGAGCAGCTTGGAGGAGGCGGAAGAGGTGGCTCCGGCGAAGTCGCCGGCGTCCACCAGAGCCACCCTGAGACCGGACTGCGCGGCGTGCCAGGCGGTGGAGATGCCCAGGATGCCGCCGCCGATGACGAGGAGGTCGTACGACGCCTTGGAGAGCTGCTCCCGGGTCTCGGCACGGCTCGGGTTCGGGCCGGACGCCGGGTGCGTCCCCAGGGCAGGTACGGACTGCAGGGTGGCTTCGGTGGTCATGGCGGTTCTACTCCTCGTCCTCGAGCCAGCCCATGGTCCGCTCGACGGCCTTGAGCCAGCTCTTGTACTCACGGTCGCGGGTGTCCGCGTCCATGCGGGGGGTCCACTCGGCGGCCCTGCGCCAGTTGGCGCGCAGGTCGTCGGTGCTGTTCCAGAAGCCGACGGCCAGGCCGGCGGCGTAGGCGGCGCCGAGGCAGGTGGTCTCGGCGACCATCGGGCGCACCACGGGAGCGTCCACGAAGTCGGCGAGGGTCTGCATCAGCAGGTTGTTGGAGGTCATGCCGCCGTCGACCTTGAGGGCGGCGAGCTCCACGCCGGAGTCCTTCGTCATGGCGTCGGCGATCTCCCGCGTCTGCCAGGCGGTGGCCTCCAGGACGGCGCGCGCGAGGTGCGCCTTGGTGACGTACCGGGTGAGGCCGGCGATCACACCGCGGGCGTCGGAGCGCCAGTACGGGGCGAACAGGCCGGAGAAGGCCGGCACGAAGTAGGCGCCGCCGTTGTCCTCGACGGACAGCGCCAGGGTCTCGATCTCGGCGGCGGTGGAGATCAGGCCCATCTGGTCGCGCATCCACTGCACCAGCGAACCGGTGACGGCGATCGAGCCCTCCAGGGCGTAGACCGGCTTCTGGTCGCCGATCTGGTAGCCGACCGTGGTCAGCAGGCCGCTGTAGGAGTTGATGATCTTGTCGCCGGTGTTCATCACCATGAAGGTGCCGGTGCCGTAGGTCGACTTGGTCTCGCCCTCGGCGAAGCAGGTCTGGCCGAACAGCGCCGCCTGCTGGTCGCCCAGCGCGGAGGCGACCGGGATGCCGCCGAGCAGGTCGCCCAGCTTGCCGCCCTTGATCTCGCCGTAGACCTCGGCGGAGGAACGGATCTCCGGCAGCATCGGCGTCGGGACGCCGATCGACTCGGCGATCTTCGCGTCCCACTGCATGGTGTGCAGGTTCATCAGCATCGTGCGGGAGGCGTTGGTGACGTCGGTGACGTGCCGGCCGCCGTCCGTTCCGCCCGTGAGGTTCCAGATGACCCATGTGTCCATGGTGCCGAAAAGGATGTCGCCCGCCTCCGCACGCTCCTTCAGGCCCTCGACGTTGTCGAGCAGCCAGCGCGCCTTGGGACCGGCGAAATAGGAGGCCAGGGGCAGGCCGGTCTCGCGGCGGAAACGGTCCTGGCCGACGTTGCGGCCCAGCTCACGGCAGAGGGCGTCGGTGCGGGTGTCCTGCCAGACGATCGCGTTGTGGACCGGCTCGCCGGTGTTCTTGTCCCACAGCACGGTGGTCTCGCGCTGGTTGGTGATGCCGATGGCCTTGATGTCGTCCCGGGTGATGCCGGCCTTGGCGACGGCGCCGGCGACCACCTCCTGGACGTTCGTCCAGATCTCGGTGGCGTCGTGCTCCACCCAGCCGGGCTTGGGGAAGATCTGCTCGTGCTCCTTCTGGTCGACGGAGACGATGCGCCCGTCGCGGTCGAAGACGATGCAGCGGGAGGACGTGGTGCCCTGGTCGATCGCGGCGATGAACGGGCCGGCGGTGTGGGCGTCGGTCACGGTGTGCTCCTGGAAGTTCCTTGGTTACGGGGCAGTGGGTTCGGCGCTACTACAACGAACGCGGGGGAAGCCTGCGAGGTCATCTATGCGAAGGCGACGTTGTAGACACCGGCCGCGATGGCGCCGCCGATCAGCGGACCGGCCACCGGGACCCAGGCGTACGACCAGTCGGAGCCGCCCTTGTTGGGCAGCGGCAGCAGGGCGTGGACGATACGGGGGCCGAGGTCACGGGCGGGGTTGATGGCGTACCCCGTGGGGCCGCCCAGCGACAGACCGATCGAGACCACCACGAGCGCGGTGATCAGACCGCCGAGCACGCCGAGGCCGTTGCCCGCGTCGTTGAGGCCCTGCGTGAGCACGGCGAGCAGCAGCACGAAGGTGCCGATGATCTCCGTGGCGAGGTTCTGCACCGTGTTCCGGATCTCCGGACCCGTGGAGAAGATGCCGAGCACCGGGCCGGCGCCCTTCTCCTGCGCCTCGACCGCCTTGGCGGAGGTCGTCTGGGCGCCCGGGCCGCCGACGATCTCCTTGTCGGTGAGGTGCGCCTGGAACTGGCCGTAGTACGCGAGCCACACCAGGGTGGCGCCGATCATCGCGCCGAGGATCTGCGCCGCGAAGTAGGTCGGAACGTTCGCCCACCCGCCGTCCTTGATGGCGAGCGCGAGGGTCACGGCCGGGTTCAGGTGCGCGCCGGAGAGCGGCCCCGATATGTAGACCGCCGTCATGACGGCGAAGCCCCAGCCGAAGGCGATGGCGAGCCAGCCGGCGTTACGGGCCTTGGAGGCCTTGAGCGTCACGGCGGCGCACACACCGCCGCCGAGCAGGATGAGTATGGCGGTACCGATGGTCTCGCCGATGAAGATGTCGGAGCTGGACACCCGCGACTCCTTTGTCCTTCGTCCAGGGATGCCGACCCCCGGGTCCCTCCGGGGATTGGCGCCCTCAGGGGGTGAGAGCGTTGCCGGCCCTTGGCGTTGTCCCACTCTAGCGCGTATTGCCGGTAGGTGTTCGACAATGCCGACCGATGGACGGGAGTCTTGCCCGGCACCGAAGATGCGTCAAGAGTCTCGGTTGTCGAAAGTGCGATCGTTACTGATCGCTGGGCCGACCGGGTCGGACCCGTCGGCGGGCATATGCGTCCGCGGGCGTGCGTGAGCCCCGGTCCGCCGTCGGGGCGTCCGGGTGCTGTGTGTTTCCGTCGTGGGGTGACCGCCGGCGCGCGGCGGTCCGCTCAGAAGCGTCCGGCGCCCAGGTCCCGCGACACCGCGCGGGCGCAGTCCCGCACCGCCGCGATCAGCTCGGGCCGCAGCTCGCCGTCCTTGCGCAGCCGCTCCACGGCGCCCGTGATGCCGACCGCCCCGACCGGCATGCGCCGCCGGTCGTGGATGGGCGCGGCGAGCGAGGCCACGCCCTCCCAGGTCTCCTCCACGTCCGCCGCGTAGCCCCGCGCGCGCGTGAGGTCGAGGATCTCCTCGAAGGACTCGACGTCGCACACCGTGCGGTCGGTGAACGCCTTGCGGTCGGCCTCCAGGGCCTCGCTGTGCGCGACCGGGTCGTACGCCGACAGCACCTTGCCCAGGGCCGTGGAGTGCAGCGGCTGCATGGCGCCGATCTCCAGCACCTGGCGGCTGTCGTCGGGCCGGAAGACGTGGTGCACGATCAGCACGCCCTGCTGGTGCAGCACCCCCAGGTAGACGCTCTCCCCGCTGGAGCGGGCCAGGTCGTCCGTCCACACCAGGGCGCGGGCCCTCAGCTCGTGCACGTCCAGGTAGGTGGTGCCCAGGCGCAGCAGCTCCGCGCCCAGCTGGTAGCGGCCCGAGGCCTCGTCCTGCTCGACGAACCCCTCCTGCTGGAGGGTGCGCAGGATGCCGTGGGCGGTGCCCTTGGCGAGGCCCAGCGAGGAGGCGATGTCCGAGAGGCCGAGCCGTCGCTCGCCGCCCGCGAGCAGGCGCAGCATCGCTGCCGCCCGTTCGAGCGACTGGATGTTCCGTGCCATCGCCGTACTGCCTCCGTCCCCTTCGAGCGCCGACTCGCGACGTCGCTGCCGCTGTTCGGCAATGCCGAACACTACCGGTCGATGCCGACCCTTCGCTAATGGTCGGTCATGATCGGTCGCGTCTCTCCCACCCCGACCGTCGCCCGTCGGCCATATTCGTCCGGCCCGTGGACGCCCCCGACGTCAGGGGACTGTCCCGGATACCCTGACGGCGTGCGCCCTGCCGGGGAAGCTCGAACAGATGACTTTTCCGGGCAGCCGCAAAGCCGACAGCCGTCGCACCTGAGGGAGCCCCTTTCATGGCCTCGTTGCCGCTGACCCCTTCCGCCGACAGCCGGACCCGTGTGTCCGCGCTCCGAGAGGCCCTGGCCACCCGTGTGGTGGTCGCCGACGGAGCCATGGGCACGATGCTGCAGGCCCAGGACCCCACTCTCGAGGACTTCCAGAACCTCGAGGGATGCAACGAGATCCTGAACCTGACCCGCCCCGACATCGTCCGTTCGGTCCACTCCGAGTACTTCGACGCGGGCGTCGACTGCGTCGAGACCAACACGTTCGGAGCCAACCTCACCGCATTGGGCGAATACGACATCGCCGAGCGCGTGCTGGAACTGTCCGAGGCGGGCGCCCGCATCGCTCGCGAGACGGCGGACGAGTTCACCGGCCGCGACGGCCGCCCGCGCTGGGTGCTGGGCTCCATGGGTCCGGGCACCAAGCTGCCCACCCTCGGCCACACCACGTTCGGCGCCATCCGCGACGCCTACCAGCAGAACGCGGAGGGCCTCCTCGCCGGCGGCGCCGACGCGCTGCTCGTGGAGACCACGCAGGACCTGCTGCAGACCAAGGCGTCCGTCATCGCCGCCCGCCGCGCCATGGAGGCGATCGGCCTCGAGGTGCCGCTGATCGTGTCCGTGACGGTGGAGACCACCGGCACGATGCTGCTCGGTTCGGAGATCGGCGCGGCGCTGACCGCGCTGGAGCCGCTGGGCATCGACATGGTCGGCCTGAACTGTGCGACCGGCCCCGCCGAGATGAGCGAGCACCTGCGCTACCTGGCGCGTCACTCCCGCGTCCGCCTGTCGTGCATGCCGAACGCCGGTCTGCCCGAGCTGACCAAGGACGGCGCCCACTACCCGCTGACCGCGCCCGAGCTGGCGGACGCGCAGGAGACGTTCGTGCGGGAGTACGGGCTGTCGTTGGTGGGCGGCTGCTGCGGCACCACGCCGGAGCATCTGCGGCAGCTGGTGGAGCGGGTGCGGGAGCTGGAGCCGGTGGAGCGCGATCCGCGTCCGGAGCCGGGTGCGGCGTCGTTGTACCAGTCGGTGCCGTTCCGGCAGGACACCTCGTATCTGGCGATCGGTGAGCGGACGAACGCCAACGGGTCGAAGAAGTTCCGTGAGGCGATGCTGGAGGGCCGCTGGGACGACTGTGTGGAGATGGCGCGCGAGCAGATCCGTGAGGGCGCGCACATGCTCGACCTGTGCGTCGACTATGTGGGCCGGGACGGTGTGGCGGACATGCGGGAGCTGGCCGGCCGGTTCGCGACCGCCTCGACGCTGCCGGTCGTGCTGGATTCCACCGAGGTGGACGTGATTCGGGCCGGGCTGGAGAAGCTGGGCGGCCGCGCGGTGATCAACTCGGTGAACTACGAGGACGGTGACGGTCCTGAGTCCCGTTTCGCGCGGGTGACGGAGCTGGCGCGGGAGCACGGGGCGGCGCTGATCGCGCTGACCATCGACGAGGAGGGCCAGGCGCGCACGGCGCAGAAGAAGGTCGAGATCGCCGAGCGGCTGATCGCGGATCTGACCGGGAACTGGGGCATCCGTGAGGAGGACATCCTCGTGGACTGTCTGACGTTCACGATCTGCACCGGTCAGGAGGAGTCCCGCAAGGACGGCATCGCCACGATCGAGGGCATCCGTGAGCTCAAGCGCCGTCATCCGGACGTGCAGACCACGCTGGGCCTGTCGAACATCTCCTTCGGCCTGAACCCGGCCGCCCGCATCCTGCTCAACAGCGTGTTCCTGGACGAGTGTGTGAAGGCGGGCCTGGACTCGGCGATCGTGCACGCCTCGAAGATCCTCCCCATCGCCCGCTTCAGCGAGGAAGAGGTCCGAACCGCCCTCGATCTGATCTACGACCGGCGTTCGGAGGGTTACGACCCGCTGCAGAAGCTCATGCAGCTGTTCGAGGGCGCCACCGCCAAGTCGCTGAAGGCGGGCAAGGCCGAGGAACTGGCCGCGCTGCCGCTGGACGAGCGGCTCAAGCGGCGCATCATCGACGGCGAGCGCAACGGTCTCGAAGCCGATCTGGACGAGGCGCTTGAGACGCGCAAGGCGCTGGACATCGTCAACGACACCCTGCTGGACGGCATGAAGGTCGTGGGCGAGCTGTTCGGGTCGGGGCAGATGCAGCTGCCGTTCGTGCTGCAGTCGGCCGAGGTGATGAAGACGGCGGTGGCTCATCTGGAGCCGCACATGGAGAAGACCGACGAGGCCGGCAAGGGCACGATCGTGCTGGCCACGGTGCGCGGGGACGTGCACGACATCGGCAAGAACCTGGTCGACATCATCCTGTCGAACAACGGCTACAACGTCGTCAACCTCGGGATCAAGCAGCCGGTGTCGGCGATCCTGGAGGCCGCGGACGAGCACAAGGCCGACGTGATCGGCATGTCGGGTCTGCTGGTGAAATCCACGGTGATCATGAAGGAGAACCTGGAGGAGCTCAACCAGCGCGGCCTGGCCGCCGACTACCCCGTCATCCTCGGCGGCGCAGCCCTCACCCGCGCCTACGTCGAGCAGGACCTCCACGAGATCTACCAGGGCGAGGTCCGCTACGCCCGCGACGCCTTCGAAGGCCTGCGCCTGATGGACGCCCTCATCGGCATCAAACGCGGCGTCCCGGGCGCCAAGCTCCCCGAGCTGAAACAGCGCCGGGTGCGCGCGGCGACCGTGGAGATCGAGGAGCGCCCCGAGGAGGGCAGCGTCCGCTCCGACGTGGCCACCGACAACCCGGTCCCGACCCCGCCGTTCTGGGGCACCCGCGTCGTCAAGGGCATCCAGCTCAAGGAGTACGCCTCGTGGCTCGACGAGGGCGCGCTGTTCAAGGGCCAGTGGGGTCTGAAGCAGGCCCGCACCGGTGACGGCCCCACCTACGAGGAGCTGGTGGAGACCGAGGGCCGGCCGCGGCTGCGCGGTCTGCTGGACCGGCTCCAGACGGAGAACCTGCTGGAGGCGGCCGTGGTCTACGGCTACTTCCCGTGCGTCTCCAAGGACGACGACCTGATCATCCTGGACGAGGAGGGCAACGAGCGCACGCGCTTCACCTTCCCCCGCCAGCGCCGCGGCCGCCGGCTGTGCCTGGCCGACTTCTTCCGCCCGGAGGAGTCCGGCGAGAAGGACGTCGTCGGCCTGCAGGTCGTCACCGTCGGCTCCCGCATCGGCGAGGAGACCGCCCGGCTGTTCGAGGCCAACGCCTACCGCGAGTACCTCGAGCTGCACGGCCTGTCCGTCCAGCTCGCCGAGGCCCTCGCGGAGTACTGGCACGCCCGTGTCCGCTCCGAGCTGGGCTTCGCGGGTGAGGACCCGGACGCCATGGAGGACATGTTCGCCCTGAAGTACCGGGGCGCCCGCTTCTCCCTCGGCTACGGCGCCTGCCCCGACCTGGAGGACCGCGCCAAGATCGCGGACCTGCTGGAGCCGGAGCGTATCGGCGTGCAGCTCTCCGAGGAGTTCCAGCTGCACCCCGAGCAGTCCACCGACGCCATCGTGATCCACCACCCGGAGGCGAAGTACTTCAACGCCCGCTGACCCGGTCCGGCGACGCCCGCCGGGCCCGTGCGGCCGCCGCCCCGGCGGCCGCACCAGGCACTTCCGGCGCGCACGACGTACACTGGTCGGTCCACTGCAGGCCGGTTCCCCACGTGGGAACCGGCCTGATCGTCCCTACAGGAGGTAGGTGGATGACCAGTACGCTCCCCGCGCTCGGAACCCTTACGGCCGAAGGCTCGGCCCTCCAGGCGGTACTCCTCGACATGGACGGCACCCTGGTGGACACCGAGGGCTTCTGGTGGGACGTCGAGACGGAGGTCTTCGGCTCCCTCGGCCACACCCTCGACGAGGCCTGGCGCCATGTGGTGGTCGGCGGCCCCATGACCCGCAGCGCGGGATTCCTGATCGAGGCGACCGGGGCCGACATCGGCCTCGACGAGCTCACGGTCCTGCTCAACGACGCCTTCGAGAGCCGCATCGACCACAACCTGCCGCTGATGCCGGGCGCCACGCGGCTGCTCGCCGAGCTGGCCGAGCACGAGATCCCGACGGCGCTCGTCTCCGCCTCCCACCGGCGCATCATCGACCGGGTCCTGCCCGTCCTGGGCGCCGAGTACTTCGCCCTGTCCGTCGCCGGTGACGAGGTGCCGCGCACCAAGCCGCACCCCGACCCCTACCTCGCGGCGGCCTCCGGACTCGGCGCCGACCCGGTGCGCTGCGCGGTGGTCGAGGACACGGTCACCGGTGTCACCGCCGCCGAGGCCGCCGGCTGCCAGGTCGTCGCCGTGCCCTCCGTGGGCCCGATCACCCCGGCCGCCCGGCGCACGGTCGTCCCGTCGCTGGACGTCGTGGACCTGCCGTTCCTGCGCGGTCTGATGACGGACCTGCGCTGACCGGTCACGCGGTGTGCAGCTCCGCCGGAACCGGCATGCGCGGCGCTCCGTTCAGGGGCCGTACCGTCCGAGCCGGCCGCATGCGTTTCCGGCCGCCGGTGGCCGAATGCCTAAGGCCACCGAGACCCTTTCACAGGTGATATTCACCACATTCACAGGGCGCGACAACGATGTCCGGGCGCGCATCCCGCCCGATTGGGGAGATGCCCGGCGCGCCCATGTGTCCTGATTGGTGGGAAGCTGCACCAATCCTTCCCCGGTCATCCCTGTCGGTCCGTTCACACCTGGTGCCACTGCGTGATGAGGCCCCAACTCCGGGGGCCGGCAACCCTCCTGCGGACGCGGACTAATGTCGTCGCGAGAACCACCCCCCTCCCTGCCCGTCGCCGTGCCGACCCCTGCACGCGCGGACGGCACGGAGTCGACGACGTCCTGGAGAAACTCGAGCATGAACCGCAAGACTTTGGTGCTGGCGGCCGCGATGGGCCTGCTCGCGCCGGTGCTCGCCGCCTGTGGTGACACCGAGAGCGGCAGCGGCGACGGCGATGCGATCGTCGTGGGCACCACGGACCGGTTCACCGCATCCGAGGAGGAGGGCCTCGCCCCCCTCGACCCCGCCTGGGCCTACGACGTCGGCACCTGGAACATCCTGCGGCAGACCGTCCAGACCCTCATGGTCCAGCCCCGCGGCGACGGCGAACCCGTGCCCGACGCGGCCGAGTCCTGCGGCTTCACCGACGCCGGCAACGAGCGCTACAGCTGCACCCTGCGCGACGGCCTCCAGTTCGCCGACGGCGACCCCATCACCGCGGCGGACGTGAAGTACTCCATCGACCGAGCCCTCTCCCTCAAGGGCGACAGCGGTGTCTTCGCCCTGCTGTCCACCGTCGACACGGTCGAGACCCAGGGCGACCGCGAGGTGATCTTCCACCTCAAGGCGGCCGACGCGACCTTCCCGTACAAGCTGTCCACCCCGGTCGCGGGCATCGTCAACAAGGACGACTACGCCCAGGACAAGCTGCGCGAGGGCTTCGAGGTCGACGGCTCCGGCCCGTACACGATGGAGAGCGAGGTCAAGGGCGGCGCCCTGGTGCGCGCCACCTTCACCAAGAACCCGTCGTACAAGGGCGCGCTGCAGGTCAACAACGACAAGGTCGAGCTCGTCGCCTACGACAACGCCGACCTGATGGGCGAGGCCCTCGAGTCCGGCGACATCGACGTCATGACCCGCAGCATGTCGCCCGAGCAGATCCAGAAGCTGGCCAACGCCACCGACGGCGACATCGAGCTGGTGGAGAGCCCGGGTCTGGAGATCCGCTACCTGGCCTTCAACACCAAGGCCGAGCCGGTGAAGGACAAGGCCGTCCGCCAGGCGATGGCCCAGCTGATCAACCGCGACGAGCTCGTCGCCAAGGTCTACGGCAGCCAGGCCGAGCCGCTGTTCTCGCTGGTGCCCGCCGGCGTCACCGGCCACTCCAACGCCTTCTTCAACAAGTACGGCGACGCGAACGTGGTCAAGGCCCGCGAGCTGCTCGAGGACGCTGGCGTCGACACCCCGGTGAAGCTCACGCTGCACTACACGACCGACCACTACGGTCCGGCCACCAAGACGGAGTTCGAGCAGCTCAGCAAGCAGCTCAACGACAGCGGCCTGTTCCGGACGGACATCGAGGGCACCTCCTGGGACAAGTTCCGCAAGGCGGGCCAGGACGGCAAGTACGACGTCTACGGGATGGGCTGGTTCCCGGACTTCCCGGACGCCGACAACTTCCTCTCGCCCTTCCTGGCCGAGGACAACTTCCTCAACTCGCCCTACGTCAACAAGGCAGTCCGCAAGGACCTGATCCCGCAGTCGCGCCGCCAGGCCGACCGCCTCAATGCCTCGAAGAGCTTCACGGAGATCCAGGACATCGTCGCCGACGACGTCCCCGTGCTGCCGCTGTGGCAGGGCAAGCAGTACCTCGCCGCCCGTGACGACATCACCGGCACCGCCTACGCGCTCAACTCCTCCTCCACGCTCCAGCTGTGGGAGCTCGGACGCGGCGTCAGCGGCTGACGAATCTGTACGCCGGGATCCGGTGGCTCGGTCCGGACCCACGGAAACGACAAGGCATCGCTCGTGAACCTGCGCACCCAGTGGCCGGCACTGCCCCTCGTGGCCGTGCTGGCCTCCGGCCTGCTGACCGGCTGCGGCTCCGAGGACGGGGACGCGGCGTCGAACGGCTCCACGATCGTCGTCGGCATGTCCGACGACGTCCTGGCCACCGACCCCGCCTCCGGGTACGACCCCGGATCCTGGCTGCTGTTCAACAACGTCTTCCAGTCGCTGCTCGGCTTCCCCAAGGGAGGCACCGAGCCGCAGCCGGACGCCGCGGAGAGCTGTGGGTTCAGCGACAGCGCCACCCGCGTCTACACCTGCACGCTGCGGGACGGACTGAAGTTCAGCAACGGTGACCCGCTCACCTCGGAGGACGTGAAGTTCTCCTTCGACCGCATGCTGAAGATCGACGACCCCGACGGTCCCGCGGTCATGTTCCCGACCCTGGAGAAGGTGGAGACGCCGGACGAGAAGACGGTCGTCTTCCGCCTGAACACGGCCGACGCCACCTTCCCCAGCAAGATCGCCTCCGGTGCCGGCGCCATCGTCAACCACCGCGAGTACGACGCGAACGGTCTGCGCGAGGACGGCGAGGCGGTCGGCTCCGGCCCGTACAAGCTGGACTCCTTCGACGACGGCAAGGCCGTCTTCTCCGTCAACGAGCACTACAGCGGCTCGGCCGAACCGCAGAACTCCGGTGTGACGCTGCAGTTCTTCCACGGCGACCAGGACGGTCTGAAGAAGGCCCTGGAGAAGGGCGACGTGGACATCGCCTACCGCGGTCTCACCGCCCAGGCCATCAGCGACATCGAGAAGGCCGACACCGGCGACGGCAGCATAGAGGTCGTCGAGGGCAGCAGCGCCGAGGTGCAGCACCTGGTCTTCAACATGGACGACCCGGTCGCCGGACGGCTCGGCGTCCGCAAGGCCATGGCCTACCTGATCGACCGCGACGCCCTGATGCACGAGGTGTACGAGGGCACCGCCACCCCGCTGTACTCGATCATCCCGGCCGGTGTGGCCGGCCACAACACGGCCTTCTTCGACACCTACGGAGCCCGCCCCTCCAAGGCCAAGGCCAAGGCCGCGCTGGAGGAGGAGGGCATCACCGGGAAGGTGGAGCTGACCCTCTGGTCCACCCCGGCACGCTACGGCCCGGCCACCGACCAGGAGCTCGAGGCGATCGCCGAGCAGCTCAACGCCAGCGGCCTGTTCGACGCCGACGTGAAGTCCGTCGAGTTCGCCCAGTACGAGAAGGACGTCGCCGCCGGCAAGTACGGCGTCTACGTGAAGGGCTGGGTGCCGGACTACCCGGACGCCGACAACTTCACCGCGCCGTTCTTCGGCGAGGGCAACGTCCTCTCCAACAACTACAAGGCGGGCGAGATCACCAAGACGCTCCTGCCGCGCACGGCCGCCGAGAGCGACCGCGGCGCCACCGACAAGGAGTTCGGCGCGATCCAGGACAAGGTCGCCGAGGACGTCCCGGTGCTGCCCATCTGGCAGGGCAAGCAGTACGCGGTCGTCCAGGACGGCGTCTACGGGCTGGAGTACTGCCTCGACGCGTCCACCGTGTTCCGCTTCTGGGAGCTGAGCAAGAGCAGCTGACCCGCCGCACCACATGAGCGTGGGGGCGCCCTCCCGGCCGGGAGGGCGCCCCCACGCTCATGTGGTGCGGAGAAGACGCGCGCGCTACTGGGCGCCGGGGCGCACCAGCCCGCTCTCGTATGCGTACACCGCGGCCTGCACGCGGTCGCGCAGGCCCAGCTTGGTCAGCACATGGCCGACGTGCGTCTTCACCGTGGTCTCGCTGACGAACAGATCGGCGGCGATCTCCGCGTTGGACAGCCCGCGCGCCACCAGCTTCAGCACCTCGACCTCGCGGTCGGTCAGCGTGTGCAGCGTGTCCGGCACCGGCTCCTCGCCGGACGGCAGATGCGTGGCGTACTTGTCCAGCAGCCGGCGCGTGATGCTCGGCGCGAGCATCGCCTCACCGGCGGCCACCACCCGGATCGCCTGCACCAGCTCGCCCGCCGGGGCGTCCTTCAGCAGGAAGCCGCTGGCCCCCGCCTTCAGCGCCTCCACCACGTACTCGTCGAGGTCGAACGTCGTCAGCACCAGCACCTTCGCCGGGCCGTCCCGCTCCGGGCCGGTGATCTGACGGGTGGCCTCCACCCCGTCCATCCGCGGCATGCGGATGTCCATGAGCACCACGTCGGGCTGCAGCGCCCGCACCTGGTCCAGGGCCTGGAGCCCGTCCCCGGCCTCGCCGACGACCGCGAGGTCCTGTTCGGCCTCCAGGATCATCCGGAATCCGGTGCGCAGCAGCGGCTGGTCGTCGACCAGTAGGACGCGGATGGCCACGTAAGTCTCCTTCGCTAGTCCGGCCCCATTCTGCCCTGCTCGGCCCCGCCGGACTCAGGCGCCCTCAGGGGCAGGGGGTAGGGCGGGGGAGTGCCGCCGAACTCCGGGCAGTGCGCCTGGTGGTCGCACCAGCCGCACAGCTTCGTCGGACGCGGCCGCCAGTCGCCCGTCTCGGTCGCCTTCCGGATCGCCTCCCACAGCGCGAGCAGCTTGCGCTCCACCCGCTCCAGATCCGCGAGCACCGGGTCGTAGGTCAGCATGTCCCCGCTGCCCAGGTACACCAGCTGGAGCCGGCGCGGGATCACGTTCTTCAGGCGCCACACCACCAGGGCGTAGAACTTCATCTGGAACAGCGCGCCCTCCGCGTACTCCGGGCGGGGCGCCTTGCCCGTCTTGTAGTCGACGATCCGGACCTCGCCCGTGGGCGCCACGTCCACCCGGTCGATGATGCCGCGCAGCCGCAGCCCCGAGTCCAGTTCCGCCTCCACGAACAGTTCCCGCTCGGCGGGCTCCAGCCGGCTCGGGTCCTCCAGCGTGAACCACCGCTCGACCAGTGCCTCCGCCTCCGTGAGCCAGCGCGCGAGGCGCTCGCCCTCCGGGTCGTCCGCGAACAGCTCCTCGACCTCCGGTCTGCTCTCGCGCAGCCGGTCCCACTGGCCGGGGATCAGCGACTTCGCACGCGGCACGGTGCGGTCGCCGGCCGGGGCGTCGAACAGCCGCTCGAGAACCGCGTGCACCAGCGTGCCGCGGGTCGCCGCCTCGCTCGGCTTCTCCGGCAGCCGGTCGATCACCCGGAACCGGTACAGCAGCGGGCACTGCATGAAGTCGCTCGCACGCGACGGCGACAGCGAGGCGGGGGGAGCGGCCACCACGACCGTGTCCACTGCTTCGCCGGGCCCGTCCGGGCCGATGTCGGGCCGCGTCGCGCCCTCGGTGCTCGTCTCCATGACCACAGACCTTACGGCCCGCCGCCGACATCGCGATGACCCTGTGGACAACCCCCGGGGCACCAGGGCGGGGAGTGCGAAAGGGGGAGCGTGGGGAGGAAGGGGAACGAGGGGGTAGAGACAGGGGTGCGGGGCGGAAGGGGCGGCGGACGCCGCATACCATCGACCCAGGACCCTCCCGTCCGGCAGGCGCGGGAGACGCAGCGAACGAGGGGACACCGGTGGACGTAAGCGGCGGGCGCGGACAGCCGCAGCCCGGCAACGACGAGTCGGCCGAGCACACCGGGCCCGAGGCCCAGACCCCCGGCGGCACCGGCGACGCTCCCACGACCCCCTCCGCCCCGACGCCCGCCGACGCGCAGGACGCCCGGCCCGAGGGCCCCGAGAGCGGGGCGCCCCAGGACACCGGCGCCGGCCCGGACCACGGTGCCACCCCCGACGGCCAGACCCCCGCGCCCGGCCAGGACCACCACCGCACCCCGGCGCACACGGAACCCCCCGCCCGCCCCTCCCACACCCCCGCCGGGCACCCCGAGCACCCCGACCACCCGTTCGCCCACTCCGGCAGCGGCAAGGGACAGCCCCCCCAGCGCCCCGAGGAGCGCAAGCGCGGCGGGCTGCTGATGGGCCGCCCCTTCGGCGTCCCCGTGTACGTCGCGCCCAGCTGGTTCCTCGTCGCCATCCTCATCACCTGGGTGTTCGGCGGCCAGATCGACCGCGTCCTGCCCGAGCTCGGCGCGGTCAGCTACCTGGTCTCCCTCTTCTTCGCGGTCGCCTTCTACGCCTCCGTGCTGGTGCACGAGCTCGCCCACACCCTCGCCGCCCTCCGCTTCAAGCTCCCGGTGCGCCGCATCCAGCTCCAGTTCTTCGGCGGCGTCTCCGAGATCGAGAAGGAGGCGGAGACACCCGGCAGAGAGTTCGTGCTGGCGTTCGTCGGCCCCCTGCTCTCCCTGGTGCTCGCCGGGCTGTTCTACCTCGGCCTGCTCGCCGTCGACCCCGCCAGCGTGCCCGGCGTGCTGCTCGCCGGACTGATGGTGTCCAACCTCATCGTGGCCGCCTTCAACCTGCTCCCCGGCCTGCCGCTGGACGGCGGCCGGATGCTCCGCGCGGTCGTCTGGGCGATCACCGGCCGGCCCATGACCGGCACCGTCGCCGCCGCCTGGGTGGGCCGCGCCCTCGCCGTCTGCGTGCTGATCGGGCTGCCGCTGCTCACCCAGTCCGGGGCGCTCGGCTCCGAGGCCGTGGACAACGTCGGCATGGACACCGTCCTGGACGCCCTGCTCGCCGCCATCCTCGCCGCGATCATCTGGACCGGTGCCGGGAACAGCCTGCGCATGGCCCGCCTGCGCGAACACCTGCCCGAGCTGCGCGCCCGCACCCTCACCCGCCGCGCGGTCCCCGTGGAGAGCGACACCCCGCTCTCCGAGGCGCTGCGCCGGGCCAACGCGGCCGGCGCCCGCGCGCTGGTCGTCGTCGACGCCGACGGCGTGCCCGTCTCCCTGGTCCGCGAGGCCGCGATCGTCGGCGTCCCTGAGCACCGGCGCCCCTGGGTGCCGGTCGGCACCCTCGCCCAGGACATCACCGAGGGCATGCGCGTCTCCGCGGAACTGGCCGGGGAGGAGCTGCTGGACGCGCTGCGTGCGACGCCCGCCACCGAGTACCTGGTGGTCGAGGAGACCGGCGAGATCTACGGTGTGCTGTCCGCCGCCGACGTGGAGCGGGCCTTCGTGAAGGCCATGGCGCGCCCCTCCTGACCCGCCGCCCCCGCCGCCGGCCGTGGTCGGCGGGCCCTCCCGGGACCGGTAGGCTGGTCACATGTCCGAACCGACCGGTGCCGCCCGCAGGCGCGGGCCCTTCAAGGTCGGGGACCAGGTACAGCTGACCGACCCCAAGGGCCGCCACTACACGTTCACGCTCGAGGCCGGGAAGAACTTCCACACCCACAAGGGTTCCTTCCCCCACGACGAACTGATCGGCGCTCCCGAGGGCAGCGTTGTCCGCACCACCGGGAACGTCGCCTATCTCGCGCTGCGCCCCCTGCTCCCCGACTACGTCCTGTCCATGCCCCGAGGGGCAGCCGTCGTCTACCCGAAGGACGCGGGGCAGATCCTCGCCTTCGCCGACATCTTCCCCGGCGCGCGCGTCGTCGAGGCGGGCGTGGGCTCCGGCTCGCTCAGCAGCTTCCTGCTGCGCGCCATCGGCGACCAGGGCATGCTGCACTCCTACGAGCGCCGCGAGGACTTCGCCGACATCGCCCGGCAGAACGTCGAGCGCTACTTCGGCGGCCCGCACCCGGCCTGGCAGCTCACCGTCGGCGACCTCCAGGACAACCTGTCCGACACGGACGTCGACCGCGTCATCCTCGACATGCTCGCCCCCTGGGAGTGCCTGGAGGCCGTCTCCAAGGCGCTCGTCCCCGGCGGCATCCTCTGCTGCTACGTGGCGACCACCACCCAGCTCGCCCGGACCGTCGAGTCCATCCGGGAGATCGGCTGCTTCAACGAGCCGACCGCCTGGGAGACGATGATCCGCAACTGGCACATCGAGGGCCTGGCCGTCCGCCCCGACCACCGGATGATCGGCCACACCGGCTTCCTGCTCACCGCCCGCCGGCTCGCCGACGGCGTCGAGCCGCCCATGCGCCGGCGCCGCCCGGCCAAGGGCGCCTACGGCGAGGACTACTCCGGCCCCAACGCCGACGGAGGCACCGGCCGCTGACACGGTCCGCACCTCCCCAACGCTCCGGCGCCGTGGTGCAGTTCCCCCATCCCCGCGGGAACTGCACCACGGCGTCGACGCATTGACGCCCGGGCCCGCACCGGCCTTCCACGGCACCCCCGCGCGACGACTGCGGACCCCGCCGTTCCCTCCGTCCTGTGACGTGTGGCACGATGCTGGCCACCCCCCCACCGGCACAGCCCTCACAGGAGACACTCCTCGTGCAGTCTTCCGCCGTACCGGAGCTCGCCCACACGCACGCCCGGCCCATCCACTGGGTCGCCACCGCCACGGCCGTCGCCGGTGTCGTGGCGCTCTCCTCCGTCCTGCAGCCCGGCCACGCGACCGCCGCCGCGCCGGGCGCCCCGCACACCAGGAGTGCGCCGGCGCAGGCGCTGCCGCCGGACCCGGCCGACGTGGAGTTCCCGCTCGACTGCGGTTCCGTGAAGCTGGTGGTGAAGAAGCGCGCGTCCGGCGACCTCGACGGCGACGGCCGCCCCGAGACCGTCGCCGCGGTCCACTGCGACGCCCCGATGGGCACCCCGCCCGACGGCGTCTACGTGATCACCCAGGCCGCCGACGCGAAGCCGCGCCTGGTGGCCACGCTCGTCGACCCCAAGGACCGCAGCAACGTCGAGGACTTCGCCGTACGCGGCGGGGACGTCGTCGCCACGCTGCTCGGCTACTCGTCGGGCGACGTGCCCCGTTGCTGCCCCGACGTGCGCGAGACCGTGAAGTGGCGCTGGGAGAACGGCGCGTTCGTCCGCTCCGCGCCCTCCGACGCACGGAGCGTGTGACCCGCACGCGGGCGCGCGCCGGTCACACGCTCCCGGGCGTGAGAAATCAGACAAGCGAGGATGTGACCGGCCGTGCGGCGGCGGTCACCCCGCGTCGGGCCCGTACACCTCGACGCTGTCCGAAACGCGCCGTACATGGATGCACTCGCCGGGGCACTCCGTCGCGGAGTCGACGACGTCCGTGAGGAGCGTCAGCGGGACGGGCGTTGCCGCGCCCTTGTCCTGGAGCAGCTCGTCCTGCTCGTTCTTCACGTACGCCAGCCCGTCGATGTCCAGCTCGAACACCTCGGGCGCGTACTGGGCGCAGATGCCGTCGCCGGTACACAGATCCTGGTCGATCCAGACCTCCAGGGCCTCGGCGCCGGTTGCGGCCTCCTGCTGCACGATCGTCTCTCCTGCCGTCGGGTTCGCCGAGCTGTGCGGGAATCAGGCCAGCTCTGGCGGGTGTTGAACACGTCGACCCTAACGCCGACTGGGTTCCGATCATTCTCGTTGGGTATTCCCCTGGCGTGAGGGAGAGCGCAAGGGTGAAGATCGGACACACCCCGACCGTCTTTGTGATCTAGGGGTTTCAATCGACACCCGCCCAGGTAGGGTCTGGAAGCGTCCAGCTCCCCTTGGAGGAGGTGAGGACCGTGGCAGCCCACGACGACGACATGAACCGCGGCATCCGCCCGGGACGCGGGTCCGACGACCCGGCCGGGCAGATCGCCTACCTTGAGCAGGAGATCGCCGTCCTGCGACGCAAGCTCGCCGACTCTCCGCGGCACACGAGAATTCTCGAAGAGCGGATCGTCGAGCTGCAGACCAATCTGGCCGGCGTGTCCGCCCAGAACGAACGGCTGGCGAGCACCCTCCGCGAGGCCCGCGACCAGATCGTGGCCCTCAAGGAGGAGGTCGACCGGCTCGCCCAGCCCCCGGCCGGCTTCGGCGTCTTCCTCGCGGCGAACGAGGACGGCACGGCCGACATCTTCACCGGCGGCCGCAAGCTGCGGGTGAACGTCAGCCCGAACGTCGAGCTGGAGGACCTCCGGCGCGGCCAGGAAGTGATGCTCAACGAAGCGCTCAACGTGGTCGAGGCCATGGAGTTCGAGCGCGTGGGCGAGATCGTCACCCTCAAGGAGATCCTGGAGGACGGCGAGCGGGCCCTGGTCCTGGGCCACACCGACGAGGAAAAGGTGGTGCGGCTCGCCGAGCCGCTGCTGGACGTCACCATCCGCGCCGGCGACGCCCTGCTCCTGGAGCCCCGCTCCGGGTACGTCTACGAGGTCGTGCCCAAGAGCGAGGTCGAGGAGCTCGTCCTCGAGGAAGTCCCCGACATCGGCTACGAGCAGATCGGCGGCCTCGGCAACCAGATCGAGGCCATCCGCGACGCGGTCGAGCTGCCGTACCTCTACCCGGACCTGTTCAAGGAGCACGAGCTGCGGCCGCCCAAGGGCGTCCTGCTCTACGGGCCCCCTGGATGCGGCAAGACGCTCATCGCCAAGGCCGTGGCGAACTCGCTGGCCAAGAAGGTCGCCGAGGTCACCGGTGTCGCCGCCGGCAAGAGCTTCTTCCTCAACATCAAGGGCCCCGAGCTGCTGAACAAGTACGTCGGTGAGACCGAGCGGCAGATCCGCCTGGTCTTCCAGCGGGCCCGGGAGAAGGCCAGCGAGGGCACCCCCGTCATCGTCTTCTTCGACGAGATGGAGTCACTCTTCCGGACCCGTGGCTCCGGTGTCAGCTCGGACGTGGAGAACACCATCGTCCCGCAGCTGCTCGCCGAGATCGACGGTGTCGAGGGCCTGCAGAACGTGGTCGTGATCGGCGCCTCCAACCGCGAGGACATGATCGACCCGGCCATCCTGCGTCCCGGCCGGCTGGACGTGAAGATCAAGATCGAGCGTCCGGACGCCGAGGCGGCCAAGGACATCTTCGGCAAGTACCTCACCGAGCGCCTCCCGCTGCACGCCGACGACCTCGCCGAGCACGGCGGCGACAAGGCCATGACGGTCCAGAGCATGATCCAGACCGCCGTGGAACAGATGTACGCGGAATCCGAGGAGAACCGCTTCCTGGAAGTCACCTACGCCAACGGTGACAAGGAAGTCCTGTACTTCAAGGACTTCAATTCCGGCGCCATGATCGAGAACATCGTGGGCCGGGCCAAGAAGATGGCGATCAAGGACTTCCTGGAGAAGAGCCAGAAGGGCCTCCGGGTCTCCCACCTCCTCCAGGCCTGCGTGGACGAGTTCAAGGAGAACGAGGACCTGCCCAACACCACCAACCCGGACGACTGGGCCCGGATCTCCGGAAAGAAGGGCGAGCGGATTGTTTACATCCGCACCCTTATCACCGGAAAGCAGGGCGCGGACACCGGACGCTCCATCGACACGGTGGCGAACACCGGTCAGTACCTGTAAAAGCGAGGGCGGCTGCGGGTGCCCACCACGGGTACCCGCAGCCGACTGCTTTTCGGTGCCACGGCTGGAGCACAGCAATGACGCAAATGATCTCCCCACCAGGGCAAAGGCGTTCTAGGCTCTTCCGTACCGCCGAGTCGCGCAGTGCGGGGACGGGCACCGCACACGCACCGGAGCGCCAGCGGTACTGCGGCGCCCCCGACCGGGGACGCCGCCGGGCAAGGAGGGCCGCATGACCGTACGGCGAGTAATGGGCATCGAGACGGAGTACGGAATCTCCGTCCCCGGCCACCCCAACGCCAATGCCATGCTCACCTCGTCCCAGATCGTGAACGCCTACGCGGCGGCGATGCACCGGGCCCGCCGGGCCCGCTGGGACTTCGAGGAGGAGAACCCGCTGCGGGACGCGCGAGGCTTCGACCTCACCCGCGAGGCCGCCGACGCCAGCCAGCTCACCGACGAGGACATCGGCCTGGCCAACGTCATCCTGACCAACGGCGCGCGGCTCTACGTCGACCACGCCCATCCGGAGTACAGCGCCCCCGAGGTCACCAACCCGCGGGACGCCGTGCTGTGGGACAAGGCCGGCGAGCGGATCATGGCCGAGGCGGCGGAGCGGGCCGCGGCGCTTCCCGGCGCCCAGCCGATCCACCTGTACAAGAACAACACCGACAACAAGGGCGCGTCCTACGGCACGCACGAGAACTACCTGATGAAGCGGGAGACCCCCTTCTCGGACATCGTGCGCCATCTGACGCCGTTCTTCGTCTCCCGGCAGGTCTTCACCGGCGCCGGCCGCGTCGGCATCGGCCAGGACGGCCACGAGCACGGCTTCCAGATCAGCCAGCGTGCGGACTACTTCGAGGTCGAGGTCGGCCTCGAGACCACGCTGAAGCGCCCCATCATCAACACGCGCGACGAGCCGCACGCGGACGCCGAGAAGTACCGGCGGCTGCATGTGATCATCGGCGACGCGAACCTGTCCGAGATCTCGACCTATCTCAAGCTCGGCACGACGGCGCTGGTGCTGTCCATGATCGAGGACGGGTTCATCGCCGTGGACCTGGCCGTCGACCAGCCGGTACGGACCCTGCACCAGGTGTCGCACGACCCGTCCCTGAAGCACCTCGTCACGCTCCGCAGCGGCCGCACGCTGACCGCCGTGCAGCTCCAGATGGAGTACTACGAGCTCGGCCGCAAATACGTCGAGGAGCGCTTCGGGGCCGACGCCGACGAGCAGACCAAGGACGTCCTCGCCCGCTGGGAGGACACGCTCACGCGGCTGGAGAACGACCCGATGAGCCTCGCCGGCGAGCTCGACTGGGTCGCCAAGCGGGAGCTCATGGAGGGCTACCGGCGCCGCGACGGCCTCGACTGGGACGCCGCCCGGCTGCACCTGGTCGACCTGCAGTACGCCGACGTGCGCCCCGAGAAGGGCCTCTACAACCGTCTGGTGGCCCGCGGACGGATGAAGCGGCTGCTCGACGAGTCCGAGGTCGAGCGTGCCCGTACGCAGCCTCCGGAGGACACCCGCGCCTACTTCCGCGGGCGGTGCCTGGAGCAGTACGCGGACGACGTCGCGGCGGCCTCCTGGGACTCGGTGATCTTCGATCTGCCGGGCCGGGACTCGCTCCAGCGGGTCCCAACCCTGGAACCGCTTCGCGGAACGCGTAATCACGTCAAGGCGCTCCTGGACCGCTGCCGGACGGCGGAAGACCTGGTCAGGGTGCTTTCCGGCGGGTGAGCGGGTGATCCGCGCCCTTCCGGGTACCTGCGGATACCCGGGACGGACCGGCCGGACGGGGTGGAAATCCGCTCGTCCGGGAATCATCGAGGTGGTCCCCGTACGTTGGAGCAACTGCGGGGGCATTGTCGGACCCGGCGAGTAGGGTCTGATCTTGACCGAGCAACTGTGTCGGGCGAACCGAGCGGGGTGAGGGTGATGGCGACCAAGGACACCGGCGGCGGACAGCAGAAGGCCACGCGGTCCACCGAGGAGGTCGAGGAGCAGGCGGCAGAGGCGCAGTCTTCGGAGGACCTCAAGGAGCGTCACGAGAAGCTCAGCGACGACGTGGACGACGTCCTGGACGAGATCGACGACGTGCTCGAGGCCAATGCCGAGGACTTCGTGCGGTCCTTCGTGCAGAAGGGCGGCGAGTAGCCTCACCGGCTTCGCCGGTTCGGCAGTCACCGCGGAAGCGGTGGTGTGAGGTGGACGCTGTCCGTGGTCGGTCCTGTGGCCGGTCGCGGGCGGCGTTCGCTCGCCTCTGAGGCGTGTCGCGGGCGTGCCGGCAGGTTGCGGAGGGAGTGCGGCCGGCTCTTCCGGAAGCTGTTGTCGGAAATGTGGATCATTGCTGTGGGGCGGGTAGGGTCCGTGGCGTAATGTGCTTCAACTGCAATTCGGCCATCGGCAAGTTGGGAGATGATCCCGACGCTGTTCGTCGGGCAGCTGCCTACCTGGAAGGAACTTCGTGGAAGCCAATACTTCTGGCACCGGGCGTCTGCCGGCTGCCTTCCTGACGCCGGGCTCCTCCTCCTTCATGGACTTCCTCTCCGAGCACCAGCCGGAGCTGCTGCCGGGCAGGAGGACGTTGCCGCCCGTGCAGGGCGTGATCGAGGCCCCGCACGGCACGACCATCGTGGCCGTCACCTTCCCCGGCGGTGTGGTCCTCGCCGGTGACCGGCGGGCCACGATGGGGAACGTGATCGCGCAGCGGGACATCGAGAAGGTGTTCCCGGCCGACGAGTACTCGGCGGTCGGCATCGCCGGCACCGCGGGTCTGGCCGTGGAGATGGTCAAGCTGTTCCAGCTCGAGCTCGAGCACTTCGAGAAGGTCGAGGGCGCGCAGCTGTCGCTGGAGGGCAAGGCCAACCGGCTCTCGACGATGATCCGCTCGAACCTGGGCATGGCCATGCAGGGCCTGGCCGTGGTGCCCCTGTTCGCCGGGTACGACGTGGACCGGGAGAAGGGCCGCATCTTCTCCTACGACGTCACCGGCGGACGCTCCGAGGAGCACGGGTTCGCCGCGACCGGGTCCGGGTCGATCTTCGCGCGCGGTGCGATGAAGAAGCTGTTCCGTGAGGATCTGAGTGAGGCCGAGGCCACCACGCTGGTGGTGCAGGCGCTGTACGACGCGGCAGACGACGACTCGGCGACCGGTGGTCCCGATGTCGCGCGCCGGATCTATCCGATCGTCACCGTGATCACCGAGGACGGTTACCGCCGGCTCTCCGAGGACGAGTCGTCCGGCATCGCGCGGTCCGTGCTGGAGCGCCGGCTGGAGCAGCCGGACGGGCCGCGGGCCTCGTTGCTGTAGGGCAGGAGCGGGCAGGTCAAGAGGTTCGTTCAGGTGGTCCAGTGACTTCGACAGAAAGGGACGGGTAACCGGTGTCTACGCCGTTCTATGTCTCACCTCAGCAGGCGATGGCGGACCGGGCGGAGTACGCCCGCAAGGGAATCGCCCGAGGACGCAGCCTGGTCGTGCTGCAGTACGCCGACGGGATCGTGTTCGTCGGTGAGAACCCGTCCCGTGCGCTGCACAAGTTCAGCGAGATCTACGACCGGATCGGGTTCGCCGCGGCCGGTAAGTACAACGAGTACGAGAACCTGCGGATCGGGGGCGTCCGGTACGCCGATCTGCGGGGATACACCTACGACCGCGGTGACGTCACCGCGCGCGGTCTGGCGAACGTGTACGCGCAGACGCTCGGCACGATCTTCTCCAGCGTGGGGGAGAAGCCGTACGAGGTGGAGCTGGTGGTGGCCGAGGTCGGGGAGACCCCGGAGCACGACCAGATCTACCGGCTGCCGCACGACGGGTCGATCGTGGACGAGCACGGCTCGGTGGCGGTGGGGGGCAACGCGGAGCAGATCAGCGGGTACCTCGACCAGCGGCACCGGGACGGGATGACGCTGGCGGAGGCGTTGAAGCTGGCGGTCCAGGCGTTGTCGCGGGACACGAACGGGAGCGAGCGGGAGATTCCCGCAGAGCGGCTGGAAGTGGCGGTGCTGGACCGGACGCGGCCGCAGAAGCGGAAGTTCAAGCGGATCGAGGGGCGGCGGCTGGTTCGCCTCCTGGAGGCGGCTGGCGGGTCCTCGGAGGAGACGCTGTCGGGTGGGGACGTGGAGTAGATCGCTGTCCGGGGGCTGCTGAGGTCTGACGCCCTGCGGGGCGGGTTCCTGTCCGGTGGGGGTTGCGGTCTGATGCCTGCGGTGCGGGTTCCTGTCCGGGGGCCGCTGAGGTCTGACGCCCTGCGGGGCGGGTTCCTGTCCGGTGGGGGTTGCGGTGTGACGCCTGCGGGGCGGGTTCCTGTCCGGTGGGGGTGCGGTCTGACGCCTGCGGGGCGGGTTCCCGTCCGGGTGGGGGTTGCGGTGTGGCGCCTGCGGCGCGGGTTCCCGTCCGGTAGGGGTTGCGGTGTGGCGCCTGCGGGGCGGGTTCCTGTCCGGTGGGGGTTGCGGTCTGACGCCTGCGGCGCATCCACCTGTCCGGTGGGGGCGGGTGTAGCGCCTACGGGCGGTGGGTGGTGCGGGGCCGCGGTGGGGGCGGTCGTCCTCGGTCTGGCGCGAGAGTGCGAGCTTGTACGTGAACGGCGCGGACGCGCCAGCCGCTGCGGGCGCCCACCCCCACCCCGTCCCCTCCCCGCCGCGAGCGGCTACACCGACACCGGGGGCGGGCCCCCGGCCAACTGCGGGCAGTCGTGCCGCTGGGGCGGCACGGGTGGGCGCGGCGGCACCTCGTTGGCGCCGAGGTGCGCCGACACCCCCCGGGCACACCAACGCGGGTGCCAGTTGTGGCCGACGGCTGCGACCGTCGTGCAGCCTGGTTGGCGCCGGGTGCGCCGATACCAGCACCCCGTGGTTACGGGACCCGGGTCGTGGAACCCCGTACCTCCAGGTGGACCGGGATGTTCGTGCCGGAAGGGGGTTCCCCGTTCAGGACGGCGAGCAGCGCCTCCATGCCCCGTTCGCCGAACAGTTCCGCGTCCAGGCGGACAGTCGTCAGCTCGGGGTCGATCGCCGTGGCCAGGGCCAGGTCGTCCATCCCCGTGACCGAGAGGTCGGAGGGGACACGCAGGCCCAGGCGGCGTGCCGCCTTGTAGACGCCCGCCGCCAGCTGGTCGTCGTCGCAGACGACCGCCGTCGCCCCGTTACCCGAGGCGAGCGCGGTCTCCGCCGCCGCCTCCGCCCCCTTGATGGAGATCGGCGAGCGCGCCGTGCGCAGGGACGTGCCCGGCACGCGGCGGAGCCGCGCCTCCAGCTCCCGTGCGCGGACCTCGAAGGTCCAGCTCGGCACGTCCGCACCGAGGTGCAGGAAGTGGCGGTGGCCCAGCCCGAGAAGGTGCTCGGCCACTTGGCGGACCCCGTCCGCGATGTCCAGGTTCACCGTGGTGCCGGGGGCGGCAGGATCGCTGTCCAGCATCACGAGGGGAAGCTGGTCGCCCCGGATGGCGGTGAGCGCCTCCGCCGCCATCGAGGACGCGATGACGCCGTCCAGGGCGGCCTGCGCCGACGCGAAGGGGTCACGGGCCGGGCCGATGCCCTCGGGGGAGGGGTACAGGACCACGCCGAAGCCGTGCCGGGACGCCACCCGCGCCGCGCCCGTGTAGACGCCCGCGAAGAACTCCGTGGTCAGGGCCGGCACGACCAGCAGGACCGTACGGGTGCGGCCCAGCCGCAGATTGCGGGCCGCGAGGTTGGGGCGGTAGCCCAAGGCGCGCGCGGCCTCGCGGACGCGTTCCGCCGTGGTCGCGGAGACCCGGCCGCGCCACTTGTCGCCCAGCACCAGGGACACCGCGGCCTGGGAGACGCCTGCTTCCCGTGCGACGTCCCGGCTCGTGGGGCGGGTCCTGGCTCTGGGCACCGGCGCTCCTTCGTCTGGACTGGTGAACCGCGGTCATGGTACGTATGGAGGACTTAGTTATACGTAAAACGTCGGCGAGAGGGTCGGGATGGCGACGGGATACCTGGACATCCTCCGGGCGCGGCACGCCACCCGGCTGCTCGTGGGCACGCTGGTCGGGCGGCTGCCGAACGCGACCGCGCCGATCGCCATCGTGCTGTTCGTGCGGGCGGAAGGCGGGTCGTACAGCCTCGCCGGTGTGCTCGCCGCGGTGTACGGCGTGTCGAACGCCGTGGGGCAGCCGGTGCTGGGGCGGCTCGTCGACCTGAAGGGGCAGCCCCGGGTGCAGTTGCCCGCGGCGCTGCTGTCGGCGCTGGCGATGGCCGTGTTCGCCTTCGTGGGCACCGGGTCACTGGTCGTCGCGTACGCCGCTGTTGCTCTTGCCGGGCTTTTCACGCCGCCTCTGGAGGGCGGGCTGCGCGCGCTGTGGTCCTCGGTGCTGCCCAAGGAGGAGCACGTCCACCGCGCGTACGCGCTCGACGCCGTGGCCCAGGAGGTGATGTTCGCCGTCGGGCCGCTGCTCGTGACGGTGTGCGTCTCCGTGTGGTCGGCCCAGGCCGCGCTGCTCGTGCTGAACGTCATCGGGGTGCTGGGCGCCCTGTCCGTGGTCGTCTCGCCGCCCTCGCGGGCCTGGCGCTCCGCCCCGCGTGAGGCGCACTGGCTGGGCGCACTGCGCTCGCCGGGGCTCATAGCGCTGCTCGGCGCCTTCCTGGCCATCGGCATGGCGCTGGGCTCCATCACGGTCGCCGCCGTGACGTACGCCGACGACAACGGCGGTGACGTCGTCTACGGCTGGATGATGGCCGGGATCGGGCTGGGCGCGCTGGTCGGCGGCATCGTGTACGGGGCGCGGCAGTGGGCCGGCCAGCCCGCGCGGCGGCTCCAGGCGATCGTGGCGCTGCTGGCCGTGTTCTACCTGCCGCTGACACTGATGCCGGGCCCCGTGGCGATGACGCTGCTCATGGTGCTCGCCGGCGTGTTCCTGGCCCCGGCGATCGCCTGCGCCTTCGTGCTGGTGGACCGGCACGCGCCGCGCGGGACGGTCACCGAGGCGTTCTCCTGGCTGGTGACCACCTTCACCGTCGGCGCGTCGCTCGGCACCGGTGTGACCGGGCCCGTGGTCGAGGCCGGCGGGGCGCTCTGGGGATTCGCCGTACCGGGTGCGGCGGGCGGCGTGTCGCTGCTGGTTTTGACCGCCACCGGACGGGTATTGGCGGTTCCGGCCAGGACGGCGGTTGTCGCGGCCGGTTCGGAAAATGATCCGAACCGTGCCGTCGAACCCCGTTTCAGCTCGAAGGATCGGGCGTAATGTTCCCTCATGGACCGCCGCATTTTCGGGCTGGAGAACGAGTACGGCGTCACGTGCACGTTCAGGGGACAGCGCCGCCTGTCGCCTGACGAGGTGGCGCGGTACCTCTTCCGCCGTGTCGTGTCATGGGGCCGAAGCAGCAATGTCTTTCTGCGGAACGGCGCCCGCCTCTATCTCGACGTGGGGTCACATCCGGAATACGCAACGCCGGAATGTGACAACGTGACCGAACTGGTCACCCACGACAAGGCCGGCGAGCGCATTCTCGAAGGACTCCTGGTGGACGCCGAACGACGCCTGCACGAGGAGGGAATCGCGGGCGACGTCTACCTCTTCAAGAACAACACCGACTCGGCGGGCAACTCCTACGGGTGCCACGAGAACTATCTCGTCGCACGCCACGGGGAGTTCTCCCGGCTCGCGGACATCCTCATCCCGTTCCTGGTGACGAGGCAGCTGCTCTGCGGGGCCGGCAAGGTGCTGCAGACGCCGCGCGGCGCCGTCTACTGCGTCAGCCAGCGCGCCGAGCACATCTGGGAGGGCGTCTCCTCGGCGACGACCCGCTCCCGGCCGATCATCAACACCCGCGACGAGCCGCACGCCGACGCCGAGCGCTACCGCCGGCTGCACGTCATCGTCGGCGACTCGAACATGTCCGAGACGACCATGCTGCTCAAGGTCGGCGCCACCGACCTGGTGCTCCGCATGATCGAGGCGGGCACCGTCATGCGCGACCTCACCCTGGAGAACCCGATCCGGGCGATCCGCGAGGTCAGCCACGACATCACGGGCCGCCGCAAGGTGCGCCTGGCCAGCGGCCGGGAGGCGTCCGCGCTGGAGGTGCAGCGCGAGTACTACGAGAAGGCGCTGGACTTCTGCGAGCGCCGCGGCATCCGCACCGGCACCGTCGACCAGGTGCTGGAGCTGTGGGGCCGCACGCTGGACGCGATCGAGTCCGAGGACCTCGACCGCATCGGCACCGAGATCGACTGGGTCATGAAGTACAAGCTGCTCGAGCGCTACCGCGCCAAGCACAACATGACCATGTCGCACCCGCGGGTCGCGCAGATAGACCTCGCCTACCACGACATCCACCGCCGTCGTGGCCTGTACTACCTGCTCGAGAAGAAGGGACAAGCCGCCCGGATCTGCAACGACCTGAAGATCTTCGAGGGCAAGTCCGTGCCGCCGCAGACCACTCGGGCCCGGCTGCGCGGCGACTTCATCCGGCGCGCCCAGGAGCAGCGGCGGGACTTCACCGTCGACTGGGTGCACCTCAAGCTCAACGACCAGGCCCAGCGCACCGTGTTGTGCAAGGACCCGTTCCGCTCGGTGGACGAGCGGGTGGAGAAGCTGATCGCCGGCATGTGAGAGGACGCGTCACCCCCGGGAGCCGACTTGTCTCCCGGGAGTTGACGAAACACCCGGAACGTCACACGGGCGCCGTACGTTACACCGTGCGGCGCCCTTCTCACGCCGTAGAGTTGCGCGGACGCCACCCACAAGATCGATGATTACGAGGCCCCCACCGTGCGCCGACGCTCACTTCTCATTGCCGTCCCCGCTGGACTGGCCACCCTCGCCGCGTGCGGCGACGACAAGTCCGATTCCGGCAAGGCCAGCGAGACGGCCGCGCCCTCCGAGTCCAAGGAGTCGGCGGCGCCGTCGCCGAAGATCGTCGAGGGCCCGCTGCCGGCGATCACGGCCGGGACCAAGTTCGGCGAGAAGCCGACCGTCGCGAAGGGCAGCGGCGACCCCTCCAAGGACCTCGCGGTCAAGACGGTCATCGCGGGCGGCGGGCGCACGATCGCGGAGAACGACTTCATCGTCGCCCACTACCTGGGCCAGGTCTGGAGCACCGCCAAGGTGTTCGACAACTCCTACGACCGCAAGGAGCCCCTGGCCATCCAGCTCGCCCAGGGCACCATCATCGACGGCTGGCGCTACGGGCTCGTGGGGAAGAAGACCGGCAGCCGCGTCCAGATGGCGATCCCGCCCACCTGGGGCTACGGCGAGCAGGGCAACGCCCAGGCGGGCATCAAGGGCACCGACACGCTGGTGTTCGTGGTCGACGTGCAGGACACGTTCAACGCCAAGAGCTCCGCCAAGGGCACCGACGTCGCCCAGGACGACATCGACCTGCCGAAGGTCGGCACCAACACCGACGGCAAGGCCCCCTCCATCGACGTGCCCGACACCCAGGCCCCGAAGAAGCTCGTGGCGAACTACGTCATCGAGGGCGACGGCGAGAAGGTCGGCGCCGAGGACAGCGTCCTGGTGCAGTACAAGGGCGTGCTGTGGGACGGCGGCAAGGAGTTCGACTCCACGTACGGCCGCGGGCAGCTGACGTCCTTCTCGCTCCAGCAGGTCGTCAAGGGCTGGGCGCAGGGACTCACCGGCAAGAAGGTCGGCAGCCGCGTCCTCGTCGTCATCCCGCCGGAGCTGGGCTACGGCGACAACCCGCCGCAGGGCAGCGGCATCCAGAAGGACTCCACGCTGGTCTTCTCCGTGGACATCCTCGCGAAGCTGTGACCCCGCCGGGATGAAAGACTGTGCGTGTTCGCCTTTCCGCAGACAAAGCAGGAGCATGAAGACGTGAGCATCGACAAGCCCGAGATCGACTTCCCGGGCGGCGAGCCCCCGGCGGACCTCGAGATCAAGGACATCTGGGAGGGCGACGGCGAGGTGGCGAAGGCGGGTCACACCGTGACCGTCCACTACGTGGGCGTCGCCTTCAGCACCGGCGAGGAGTTCGACGCCAGCTGGAACCGTGGCACCCCCTTCCGCTTCCCGCTGGGCGCGGGCCGGGTCATCAAGGGCTGGGACCAGGGCGTGCAGGGCATGAAGGTCGGCGGCCGCCGCCAGCTGACCATCCCGGCCCACCTCGCCTACGGCAACCAGAGCCCCACCCCGGCCATCCAGCCCGGTGAGACCCTGATCTTCGTGGTCGACCTGCTCGGCGTCTGATCCGACCGGAGTCGATCGCCGAGGGTCCGTGCCTGTCCGGGCACGGGCCCTCGGCTTTTACCACGCCACCCCGGGGCGGTACGGTCATCGGTCGTAAGCACCATAGGGAGGCGAAGCGCGTCGATGGCGATTGCCAAGGCCGAGCGGCTGATGAATCTGGCGCTGTGTCTGCTCGGGACGCGGCGGCCGCTCACCAAGCGCGAGCTGCGTGAGTCCATCGAGGCGTACCTCGAGGCGGGCTCCGACGACTCCTTCAACCGCATGTTCGAGCGCGACAAGGACGACCTGCGCGAACTCGGACTGGTCATCGAGACCGTCGAGAACCTCGAGGGCGACACGGGCTACCTCGCCCGCCGCGACAGCAACCGGCTGCCTCCCATCACCCTGGACGCCGAGGAGGCCGCCGCCCTCGGGCTCGCCGCCAAGGTGTGGCAGCAGGCCCGGCTGGCCGGTGCGGCCTCCGGCGCCCTCCAGAAGCTGCGCGCCGCCGGACTCCCCGAGGATGTCGACCCGTACGGCGCGCACAGCGCGCTGGAGCCGCGCATCCCGGTGCACGAGGCCGCGTTCGAGCCGCTGATGCTCGCCTGCCGCGACCGCCGCCCGGTCGTCTTCGACTACCGCAAGGCCAACGCCGCCCAGCCCGAGCAGCGGCACGTCGAGCCGTGGGCCCTCGAGTGCTGGCGCGGCCACTGGTACCTGGCCGGCTGGGACCGCGACCGCGGCGCCGAGCGGGTCTTCCGGCTCTCCCGGATCACCGGCAAGGTGCGCTCGCGCGCCGGCCGGTTCACCGTGCCGGTGCCCGACGTCGTCACCGTGCGGGAGACCGTGGCGAGCTGGGCCGGGGAGACCGCCGACCGCTCCGCGCGCATCCGGCTGCGCTCCGACGCCGGCTTCCCGCTGCGGGCCAAGGCCACCTCGGTCCGGGAACTCGGGAACGGCTGGGACGAGTTGGAGATTCCGTACGGACACGGACTCGACGCCTGGCTGGTGGAGTTCGGACCGGACGTGGTGGTGCTGGAGCCCGAGGAACTGCGGGCCGACGTGGTGGACCGGCTGCGTGCCGTGGCCAAGGGCTGAGGGGGAGCGGACGACAACGTGGCAGGCAAACCGGTCAGGCCCGTGAACGCCATCGACCAGACCCGGCGGATGCTGTCCCTGGTGACATATCTGCGCGAGCGCCCGGGCGCCCGCATCGAGGACGTCGCGCGCGCCTTCGGCATCACCGAGGACGAACTCGTCTCCGACCTCGACGTGCTGCCCATGTGCGGCACCAGCTTCCGCGGCGGCGACCTGCTGGACATCGACACCGACGGCGAGCGCATCTGGTGGCACAACCCGGCCGCCCTGGGCGCCGACGCGGCCGAGCCGCTGCGCCTGGCCGCCGACGAGGCGACCGCGCTGCTCGTCGCCGCCCGCGCCGTGGCCACGCTGCCCGGGCTGCGTGAGAGCGACCGCCAGGCGCTGCTGCGCGCCACCGCCAAGGTGGAGACCGCGGCCGGCGAGGCGGCAGGCGCCAGCTCCCGGCTCTCGGTGACCTTCGAGTCCGAGGGCGGCGTCTTCGCGGACGTCGACCGGGCCATCGCCGAGCGCCGCCGGCTGTGGATCCGCTACTACTCGCCCGCCCGCGACGAGGTCACCGAACGGGAGATCGACCCCATCCGCCTGGTCAGCGTCGGGCACACCTACGTCGAGGCGTGGTGCCGCCGCTCCGAGGCGCGCCGCACCTTCCGGCTGGACCGGGTCGCCGAGATCAGGATCCTCGACGAGCCGTCCGCGCCGCCCGAGGTGGAGCTGCGCGACCTGTCCGAGGGGCTGGTGCAGCCCTCCGCCGAGGACCCCGAGGTGGTCGTCGAGGTCGGTCCCGGCGGGCGCTGGGTCGCCGAGTACTACCCGCACGACAGCGCCGACGAGCTCCCCGACGGCGGGCTCCGTATCACCCTGCGCACCCCCGATCCCGCGTCGCTGAAGCGGCTGGCGCTGCGGCTCGGCCGCGACGGACGCATCGTGGAGCCGCAGGAGCTGGCCGAGAGCGCCCGCCGGGCGGCGCGTGAGGCGCTGGAGGCGTACGACGGGGCCGGGGCGGCGGGATGACCGTGCAGGACGACAGTCAGGAGCGAGGGCTTTGAGCGAGTCGGCGACCACAGGGGCACGGGGCATGACGGCGGCGTCCGCGTTCGCCGGGATGAGGAACGTGGCCCCGGTGATGTTCCGGGCGGGCTGCCCGGACTGCCGGGAGCGCTTCGAACTCTCCGCGAGCGCGCTGCGGCTGGCCATCGGCGCCAGCAGCCGCACCACGTTCTACTCCTTCACCTGCCCCGAGTGCGGCGCCGCCGTCCGCAAGCCGGCGGGGGAGCGGATCGTCGAGCTGCTCACCGGCGGCGGGGTGCGTACGCTCCGGCTGCACTCGACCGTCTAGGCTCGACCCATGTTCTGGCCGATGTTCGCCGTGGCCCTGGGTTTCCTGGGGCTGCTGGTGCTCGCAGTGCTCGCCGTCCGGGTGTTCGTCGAGGCGGAGCGCCTCGGCAGGCAGGTCGCCGACTCGGCCCGCCGTATCGGCCGCGCGGCGGAGGACCTGGAGCGCGCGGCCACCAGCACGGCACGCTCGGCCGAGGCCCTGTAACCCCCGCGACGTGTCCCGGCCCTCCGGACGGGCCGTCGCCGCCGCCCTGTCACGGGCCGGGGCACGGCAGGTACGCTGCTGATCGCGGCCCGGAGAACGAGGCACGGGCCGCGGACGGGAGTACGCACAGGGATTGCCGCACGTTTACCTCTGGGCGTTACGATCGCTGTCTGCACCGTCCTTCGGACGCATGTCCGACCGGTCGGACAGCCACCCACCCACCCGCCTCGGTGAGAAGGTAAAGACTTATGGGACGGCTCGGACCTACCGAGATCATTCTGATCCTCGTCGTCATCATCCTGCTGTTCGGTGCGAAGAAGCTTCCCGACATGGCGCGGTCGCTCGGCAAGTCCGCCCGCATCCTGAAGAGCGAGGCGAAGGCGATGAAGGAGGACAACACGTCCTCCGCTCCGGCCGACCCGCCGGCGACCGGCGAGCAGCCCCCGGCGCAGCGCACCATCCAGGCCGCCCCCGGCGACGTGACCAGCTCCCGCCCGGTCACCGAGCCGACGGACACGACCAAGCGCTGACGCAGGGCCGGTGACATCCGGCCCGCCGCACGAGATGGGAACGTGGGTTGCTCAAGTCTGCCCGCAAACAGCAGAGAGATCCCGAGGGGCGCATGCCTCTCGTGGAACACCTGCGTGAGCTGCGGAACCGCCTGGCCAAGGCCGTGCTCGCGATCGTCGTGGTGTCGGTCGTCGCCGCGTTCTACAGCGAACAGCTCATGCAGTTCCTGGCCGAGCCGGTGCCCAAGTGCGACTCCCTGACGAACAGCGACGGCGGCAACTGCGCCATCGTGTCGTTCAACACCCTGACGTCGCCGTTCACCACGACGATCAAGGTGAGCCTCATGGCGGGCCTGGTCGTCTCCAGCCCGGTCTGGCTCTACCAGCTGTGGGCCTTCGTCGCCCCCGGTCTGCACCGGCACGAGAAGAAGTACACCTACGTCTTCACCGCGGCCGCGGTCCCGCTGTTCGCCGGCGGCGCCCTCCTCTCGTACGTCATCCTCCCGGTCAGCATCAAGGTGCTGCTCAGTCTCACGCCCGGGGGATCGGCGAACATCCTGTCGCTGGACGAGGTCCTCGACTTCACCATCCGCATGGTGCTGATCTTCGGCCTGGCCTTCGAGCTGCCGCTCCTGCTGGTCATGCTGAACATGGTCGGCATCGTCTCCGGCCGCCGGATGCTCGGCTGGTGGCGCGGTGTCGTCATGGGCGTCTTCGTCTTCGGCGCGGTCGCCACGCCCACCACCGACCCGGTGGGCATGCTGGCGCTGTCCGTGCCGATCATCGTCCTGTTCTTCTTCGCCGTGGGCATCTCCCTGCTGAACGACAGACGGCGCGCCCGCACGGAGGCGGAGGGGCTCTCCGACGACGAGGCCTCCGAGCTCGATCACACCCCGGAAGCCGTCGAACCGGCCGAACCGGTCACCGCGCTGCCCGAACAGAGCTCCCGGGACCGCGTCAACGGTTATGACGACGTGACCTGAGGACGGGCCGGCACCTCGTAGGGTCATCCCCGTGACCAGCGAGATCACCCTCTTCGTGAACCCCACCGCGGGCGGCGGCCGGGGCGCCCGCGCGGCGCGGACGGCCGCCGCCGCGCTGCGCGACGCCGGCTTCCACGTCGACACCGTGACGGGCGACGGCCCCGAGGACGCGCTGTCCCGGGCGCGTACGGCCGTCGAGGAGGGCACCGGGGCCCTGGTCGCCGTCGGCGGCGACGGCATGGCCAACCTCGCCCTGCAGGCCGTCGTCGGCACCGGCACTCCCTTCGGCCTGGTGGCCGCGGGCACCGGCAACGACTTCGCCCGCGCGCTCGGCATGCCGCTGGGCGAACCCGCCACCTCCGGCCGGATGATCGCCGACGCCCTGAAGAGCGGGCGCTCCCGTGACGTCGATCTCGGCCGGATCGGCGACCGCTGGTTCGGCGCCGTGCTCGCCTCCGGCTTCGACTCCCGGGTCAACGACCGGGGCAACCGGATGCGCGCCCCCCTCGGCCGCTTCAAGTACGACGTGGCGATGATCGCCGAGCTGGCCGCCTTCCGGCCGCTGCGGTACCGGATCACCCTGGACGGCGGGGAGGTCCGCGAGGTCGAGGCGACGCTCGTGGCCGTGGGGAACGGGCCCTCGTACGGAGGGGGCATGCGGATATGCCCGGGCGCCGACCTCACCGACGGGCTGTTCGACATCACGGTGGTCGGCGAGTGCAGCCGCGCCACGCTGCTGCGGGTCTTCCCGCGGGTCTACAAGGGGACGCACGTCGACCACCCCGTGGTGACCGTCATGCGCGCGGCGAGCGTGGAGCTGGTCGCCGAGGACGTCACCGGCTACGCGGACGGCGAGTACGTCGGGCCGCTGCCGCTGACCGCGCACTGCGTGCCGGGGGCGGTCCGGGTCGTCGGCCCCTGATCAGGCGTTCCGCCCCCTCACGTGGCCGATCCCGATAATGATCGTCACGTTGTCGGTGCGGCCCGGTACGCTCGAAAGCACGATGACAGAGGACCTCTCACCGGCCGAGCGGTACGCGGCAGCACGCAGGCGCGCTGCCGAGCAGGCCACCTCGCTCGCCTCCTTCCGCGAGATGTACGACTTCGGCCTCGACCCCTTCCAGGTGGAGGCCTGCCGGGCACTGGAGGCCGGGAAGGGCGTGCTGGTCGCCGCCCCCACCGGATCCGGCAAGACGATCGTCGGCGAGTTCGCCGTCCACCTCGCCCTCCAGGAGGGCAAGAAGTGCTTCTACACGACACCCATCAAGGCGCTGTCGAACCAGAAGTACGCCGACCTGTGCCGCCGCTACGGCACCGACAAGGTGGGCCTGCTCACCGGTGACAACAGCGTCAACTCCGACGCGCCCGTGGTCGTGATGACCACCGAGGTGCTGCGGAACATGCTGTACGCCGGATCGCAGACCCTTCTCGGCCTCGGTTACGTGGTGATGGACGAGGTGCACTACCTCTCCGACCGCTTCCGGGGCGCCGTCTGGGAGGAAGTGATCATCCACCTCCCGGAGTCGGTGACGCTGGTCTCCCTGTCGGCGACCGTGTCCAACGCCGAGGAGTTCGGCGACTGGCTGGACACCGTCCGGGGCGACACCGAGGTGATCGTCTCCGAGCACCGGCCCGTGCCGCTGTTCCAGCACGTGCTGGCCGGACGCCGGATGTACGACCTGTTCGAGGAGGGGGAGGGCCACAAGAGGGCCGTCAACCCCGACCTGACGCGCATGGCCCGCCTGGAGGCGAGCCGCCCGTCCTGGGGCGACCGCCGCCGGGGCCGCAACGGCATGCGGGAGGCGGACCGCGAGCGGGAGCGCAGACAGCGTTCGCGCGTGTGGACGCCGGGCCGGCCCGAGGTCATCGAACGGCTCGACGCCGAGGGCCTGCTCCCCGCCATCACGTTCATCTTCAGCCGCGCCGCCTGCGAGGCCGCGGTGCAGCAGTGCCTGTACGCGGGCCTGCGGCTCAACGACGAGGAGGCACGGGCCCAGGTCCGCGACCTGGTCGAGGAGCGCACCGCCTCCATCCCGCCGGAGGACCTGCACGTCCTCGGCTACTACGAGTGGCTGGAGGGCCTCGAACGGGGCATAGCCGCGCACCACGCGGGCATGCTGCCGACCTTCAAGGAGGTCGTCGAGGAGCTGTTCGTGCGCGGTCTGGTGAAGGCCGTGTTCGCGACCGAGACCCTGGCGCTCGGCATCAACATGCCGGCGCGCTCGGTGGTGCTGGAGAAGCTCGTCAAGTGGAACGGCGAGCAGCACGCCGACATCACCCCCGGCGAGTACACCCAGCTGACCGGCCGTGCGGGCCGCCGCGGCATCGATGTCGAGGGCCACGCCGTGGTGCTGTGGCAGCGCGGGATGAACCCCGACCACCTCGCGGGCCTGGCCGGCACACGCACGTATCCGCTGCGCTCCAGCTTCAAGCCGTCGTACAACATGGCGGTCAACCTGGTCGAGCAGTTCGGGCGGCACCGCTCGCGGGAGCTGCTGGAGACGTCGTTCGCGCAGTTCCAGGCGGACAAGTCGGTCGTCGGCATCTCGCGTCAGGTGCAGCGCAACGAGGAGGGCCTGGAAGGCTACAAGGCGTCCATGACCTGCCACCTCGGCGACTTCGAGGAGTACGCGCGGCTGCGCCGGGAGCTGAAGGACCGGGAGAACGAGCTGGCCCGCCAGGGCCAGGCGCAGCGGCGCGCCGAGGCCGCCGTCGCGCTGGAGAAGCTCAAGCCGGGCGACGTCATCCATGTGCCCACCGGCAAGTACGCCGGGCTGGCGCTGGTGCTCGACCCGGGGCTGCCCGCGGGCCGCACCAACGGCCACCGGGGCGTGGAGTACCACGACGGTCCGCGCCCGCTGGTGCTGACCGCCGAGCGGCAGGTGAAGCGGCTGGCGTCGGTCGACTTCCCGGTGCCCGTGGAGGCGCTGGAGCGGATGCGGATCCCGAAGTCCTTCAACCCGCGCTCCCCGCAGTCCCGCCGGGACCTCGCCTCCGCGCTGCGCACCAAGGCCGGCCACATCGTGCCGGACCGGCACCGCAAGAACCGCGCCCCGGCCGCCGACGACCGGGAGATCGCGCGGCTGCGCAAGGCGCTGCGGGCGCACCCGTGCCACGGCTGCCAGGACCGCGAGGACCACGCGCGCTGGGCGGAGCGCTACCACCGGCTGCTGCGGGACACCTCGCAGCTGGAGCGGCGCATCGAGGGCCGGACGAACACCATCGCCCGCACCTTCGACCGGATCGTCGCGCTGCTGACGGAGATGGACTACCTGCGCGGCGACGAGGTCACCGAGCACGGCAGGCGGCTGGCCCGGCTGTACGGCGAACTCGACCTGCTGGCCAGCGAATGCCTGCGCGAGCGGGTCTGGGAGGGCCTCGGCCCCGCCGAACTCGCCGCGTGCGTCTCGGCGCTGGTGTACGAGTCGCGGGTCGCCGACGACGCGACGGCGCCGAAGCTGCCCTCGGGCAAGGCGAAGGCGGCGCTCGGCGAGATGGTCCGCATCTGGGGCCGGCTGGACGCGCTGGAGGAGGACTTCCGGATCAGCCAGACCGAGGGCGTGGGCCAGCGCGAGCCCGACCTCGGCTTCGCCTGGGCCGCCTACATGTGGGCCTCCGGCAAGGGCCTCGACGAGGTGCTGCGCGAGGCGGAGATGCCGGCCGGCGACTTCGTGCGCTGGTGCAAGCAGGTCATCGACGTGCTGGGGCAGATCGCCGCGGCGGCCCCGGTCGCCGAGGGCTCGACGGTCGCGAAGAACGCCCGCAGGGCCGTGGAGGATCTGCTGCGCGGGGTGGTGGCCTACTCCTCCGTGGGCTGACCCCGCTCGACATCGACTCCGGTAGCCCGGTGCGCCCCCCGCGCGCCGGGCTTCCGCACTGTGCGCGCCCTCGTGCGGCCGCATCACCGGCCGCGTGCGCGGGAAGGGATGCTGAGGCCTCCGCGAGGCCGTGGCCGGGCCCTCCGCGGGCCCGGTTCACCCGTGACGGTGAGTGGCCGTCGTACGTCTGCACGCCGTTACGTGGCGTGTTCGAATCATGCCGGACCGTGCAAATGGCCCCGAGCGTACTCCTGCCTCACGGGCCGTTTCCGGCACTTGCTGAATATGACATGGCGATGATCCCGTCGGACTAGGCTCGCCCGCAGCGCACCGAGTTCAGCTGAATTCGTGCGCTTGTTCCCTTATGTGCACGTTCCCGACCGTCAGTCGATACGCTTCAGAGGGCTCACATGGCGAGTGTCCAACTTCCTTACGCACGCGTGCTGTTGCTGCCGGCCATAGTGATGGCCGCGGCGACCGGAGCCGCCGTCGCCCTGGTGACGGAGCCCGCCCGGATCGCCGTCGGCGTATGCGGTGCCGTGGCGACCCTGCTGGTGGCCGCCGCCGCGGCCGAGGCGGTGCGCCGCGGCCGCGTCCTGCGGGAGGCGCGCGCCGAGCACGAGCGTCACCGTGCGTATCTGGAGGCGCGGATCGCCGCCCACGACACGGAGACCGAGTACTTCATCCAGAAGGTCTTCCCCGCCTGCCTGAACCACCTGCACGCCGGCAACGAGCCGGACGAGGTGATGCGCGACCTTCCCAGGCTCAAGCCCTCCTGGCGGGACCTGCCCACATACCAGCAAGTACTGCTGCGCAAGGTCCTCAAGATCATCGACGACGAGGAGAACCTGCGTGACTCCTCGCAGCGCTCCTTCGTCTCCATCGCCCGCCGCGTCCAGGCGATCGTCCACCAGCAGGCCAAGGAACTGCGGGAGATGGAGGAGGACCACGGCCGCAACCCCGAGGTCTTCGACGACCTCCTGCGCATCGACCACGGCACCGCGCTGATCGGCCGCCTCGCCGACTCCATCTCCGTCCTCGGCGGCGGCCGCCACGGACGCCAGTGGCCCAAGCCGGTCGCGCTCTACAGCGTGCTGCGCGGCGCCATGTCCCGCATCCTCGAGTACCGCCGCATCGACCTGAAGTCGATCGCCAAGATCAACATCAAGGGCATCTACGTCGAGCCGGTCATCCACGCCGCCGCCGAACTCCTCGACAACGCCACCCGCTACTCGCCGCCCACCAGCAAGGTCAGCGTCACCGCGACCGAGGTGCAGACCGGCGTCGCCATCGAGATCGAGGACGCCGGCGTCAGCCTCGACGAGCAGGCCCGCGCCCGTATCGAGGGCATCCTCGACCGCGCCCAGCGCGGCGTCGACCTCCAGGAGATCGGCGGCAACCCGCGCCTCGGCCTCGCCGTCGTCGGCCGCCTGTGCACCCAGTTCAACATGCAGGTGTCGCTGCGCGCCTCCGCCTACGGCGGCGTCCGCGCCGTCCTGGTCGTCCCCAGCGAGATGATCACCGACCAGCCCGGCGTCGGCCTCGCCCACGGCATCGGCGCCACCTCCGTGCCCCGCCCCGTCGACGCCCTCCCCGGCCCGCAGCGCGCCCCCAAGAAGCGCCGCCCCACCAGCCCCCGCATCCCCGAGACGGCCGCCGTGGAGGACGACGTCCCCGAGGTGACCGAATGGACCGCGGGCGGCCTCCCGCAGCGCCGCAGCCGCGTCAAGACCCCGCTCGCCCAGCGCTACGCCGAGCAGGCCGCCGCCGAGCGCGCCGAGCGCGAGGCCAAGGAGCGCGGCGAGGAGTACCACGACATCTGGGCCGTGGCCGAGCCCGAGAAGAAGCAGAACAACCGCGAACCCGGGCTGTGGGTCGACGCCTTCTGGGAGGGCCTGAAGAAGGACCTCGACCCGGACGTCCACCCCACCGACTTCACCCGGAACCCGACCGCCTACCTGCATCTCATCAACGAACCGGCCCGCACCGAGGCCGAGGACGAGGGGGACCTCAAGTGATCCAGCAACGAGCCAACTTCGACTGGATGCTCAAGGAGCTCGCCGACGGCGTACCCGGCGTCGAGATGATCGTGGTGCTCTCCGCCGACGGCCTGCGCATCGCCCGCTACGGCGGTGAGCCCGACGCCGCCGACCGGGTCGCCGCCGCCTGCGCCGGAGTGCAGAGCCTCGCCGCCGCCGTCGCACAGGAACTCCCGCACGGCGACGGCGAGATGAAGATGGTGCTCATCGAGATCGACGAGGGCTACTTCTACCTGATGGCGGCCGGCGCCAACGCCTACCTCGCGGTGCTCTCCGACATGACCTGCGAACCCGGCCGCATGGGCGGCATGATGCGCGACCTCGTCGTCCGCATCGGCGCCCATCTGACCAGTCCGCCCCGACGGAACGGGCAGACCGTATGACTCCTCCCCGACGCCAGAGGCGCACTCCCGCGCAGGGCACCCCCGCACAGCCGGCCGCCCCGGCCCGGAAGGAGGGCGAGGGCGGCAACCCCGAACGGCTGTACGTCGTCGCGGGACCGGACGGCGAGCGCGCCGACATCGACCTGGTCACGCTGATCGTGGCGCGTTCCCCCGACCCCCCGCCCTCCGCCACCCCCGAGCAGGCGGCGCTGCTCCGGCTCTGCGTCGCCCCCCTGTCCGTGGCCGAGCTGTCGGCCTATCTCAGTCTGCCGTTCAGCGTGGTGACCGTGCTGATCACCGAACTGCTGACGGCGGAACTGGTCCAGGCGCGCTCCCCGATCGTGCGCAAGGCGCTCCCGGACCGTTCCCTTCTCGAAGCGGTGATGCATGGACTTCAACGGCTCTGACACCATCCCGGGCCCACGCGCCGAGGACCAGCTGCCCCACACGGCGCAGTCCGCGGTGAAGATCGTGATCGTCGGCGGGTTCGGGGTCGGCAAGACCACGATGGTCGGCTCGGTCAGCGAGATCAAACCGCTGACCACCGAGGAGACCATGACGCAGGCCGGCATCGGGGTCGACGACAACTACGGCTCCGCGTCCAAGACGGCCACCACCGTCGCCATGGACTTCGGCCGCATCAGGATCACCGACGAGCTGGTGCTCTACCTGTTCGGCACGCCGGGCCAGGAACGCTTCTGGTTCCTGTGGAACGGCCTGTTCGAGGGCGCGCTCGGCGCGGTCGTGCTGGTCGACACCCGCCGCCTCGAGGTCAGCTTCGACGTCATGGGGCGGCTGGAGGAACGCGGCGTGCCGTTCGTCGTCGCCGTCAACTCCTTCCCGGACGCCCCCCGTTACCCCGTCGCTGATCTACGGGCCGCGCTCGACCTGTCCGAGATGATCCCCATCGTGGAGTGCGACGTGCGGCGCCGCGCCTCCAGCCGCGACGTGCTGATGACCCTGATGCGCTTCCTGCACTCGCTCGCGATGACGGGCTCCCTCGCCTGACGCGCGGGACCTTCTTCCCCTTCCCCGGAACCTTTTTAGGCTTTCCCCCTTTTCGGAGCGACCACAGTGACGCCTGAATCCCACTCCCAGACGCCGGACCGCCCGGCCGGTGACAGCACCCGGCCCGGACCGCCCCCCGGATGCCCCGCACACGGCCTGGGCCCCGGAGGACTCGCCCGGCTCCACGAGTCGGACGACCTCAAGAGCCTCTACGAGCAGCTGCGCGAGAAGCACGGCCCCGTGGCACCCGTGCTCGTTCACGACGACCTGCCGCTGTGGATTGTGCTCGGCCACGCCGAGAGCCAGCAACTGGTGCGCAGCCCCGCGCAGTTCACCAAGGACAGCCGCATCTGGTCCCCGCTCCGCGACGGCCTGGTCAAGCCCGACCATCCGCTCATGCCCCACATCGCCTGGCAGCCGATGTGCGCCCACACCGAGGGCGAGAACCACCACCGCTGGCGCGGCGCCATCGACACCGCCGTCGCGGCCACCGACTTCCGCTCCCTGCGCCGGTACGTCAACCGCAGCGTGCAGCGGGTCGTCAACCGGTTCTGCGAGGTCGGCGAGGCCGAGCTGGTCAGCCAGTACGCCGAGCACCTGCCGATGGCCGTGATGTGTCACGTCCTCGGCATGCCCGACGAGTACGACGACCGCATGGTGCAGGCCGCCCGCGACATGATCCGCGGCACCGAGACCGCCATCGCGAGCAACGCCTACGTGATGGAGGCGCTGAACCGCCTCACCGTCCGCCGCCGCAAGGAACCGCAGGACGACTTCACCGGCCACCTCGTCAGCCACCCGGCCGGACTGTCCGACGAGGAGGTCAGCCAGCACCTGCGGGTGGTGCTGATCGCCGCCTACGAGGCCACGGCGAACCTGCTCGCCAACGTGCTGCGCCAGGTGCTGATCGACCCGCGCTTCCGGTCCCAGCTCAACGGCGGCCAGATGACCGTGCCCCAGGCGGTGGAGCAACTCCTGTGGGACGAACCCCCGTTCAGCACCGTCTTCGCCTACTACGCCAAGCAGGACACCGAGCTGGGCGGGCAGCGCATCCGCAAGGGCGACGGGCTGCTGTTCGCGCCCGCGCCGGCCAACGTCGACCCTCGCGTACGCCCCGACCCGACCGCCGACATGCAGGGCAACCGCTCGCACCTCGCGTTCGGCGGCGGCACCCATGAGTGCCCCGGCCAGGACATCGGCCGTGTCATCGCCGAGGTCGGGGTCGACGCCCTGCTGATGCGGCTGCCGGACGTGGAGCTGAGCTGCGACGAGGAGGAGCTGACCTTCACCGAATCGATCGCCTCCCGCCATCTGGTGTCGCTGCCGGTGCACTTCACGCCGCGGCCGCAGCAGGAGATCACGCAGGCGCCGAGCCATGAGGTCGACACGAAGCCGCCTGCCGCGTACGACTGGCAGATCGGGGGAGTGCCTCGGCAGACGCCTGCGCCGACGCCCGCTGCGGTGGGCGCGTCTGTGGGTGGTGCGGACGCGGGTGTCGGCGGGGTGCCGGACGCCGGGCCGGTTCCGGCCGCGGTGCCCGTGCCGCCCCCGCCCGCGCAGCCCGAGCCGCCGAAGGGCGCCTGGCAGCGGTTCCTGCGGTGGTGGCGCGGCTACTGATTCCGCCGCGTCACCGGTACGCCGCCCAGGTGTTGTACGAAGTCCAGGCCTCCAGCGTCCGGCTGCTGGTGAACCGGCGTTCCGTGCCCGTGACCGGGTCCGTGAACGCAAGTTCCCGTGCCAGCAGTTGGAGGGGGCGGCGGAAGTCGCCGGGCGGGACCGGAGCGGTCACCTCGGGGTAAAAGGGGTCGCCCAGGATCGGCACCCCCAGGGCACTCATGTGCACCCGGAGCTGGTGGGTCTGGCCCGTGTCGGGGACCAGCCGGTACCGGGCCAGGCCGTCCTCGCGGTGCGTGAGCAGCTCCACCCGGGTCTCCGCGTTCGGTTCGCCGTCGACCTCGCGTGCGGTCAGCTCTCCGCGCTCCTTGACGATCCTGCTGCGGATCGTGCGGGGGAGGGCGAGGGTGGGGTTGAAGGGGGCCACGGCTTCGTACTCCTTCTGCACCCTGCGGTCGCGGAACAGGGTCTGGTACGCGCCGCGTTCCTCGGGGCGCACGGTGAACAGCACGAGTCCCGCGGTGAGGCGGTCCAGGCGGTGTGCGGCCGTCAGCCGCGGCAGGCCGAGGTCGTGGCGGAGGCGGGCGAGGGCCGTCTGGCGGACGTGGCTGCCGCGGGGGGTGGTGGCGAGGAAGTGGGGTTTGTCCGCGACGACGACGTGGTCGTCCTGGTGCACGACGTGCAGGGGGAACGGGACGGGGGATTCGGGGGGCATCTCGCGGTGGAACCACACCGTGAGGCCGGGGGTGCAGGGGGTGTCCGGGGGGACGGGCCGGCCGTCGGCGCCGACGATGTCGCCTGCGGTGAAGAGGGCGTCGATCTTGGCGGGGGGCGCCGCCAGGCGTTGGACCAGGTGGTCACGGAGGGTTGCGCCTGGGGCGCCTGCGGGGAGACGGACCCGGACCGGGTCCACGCCGTCCCGTTGTGGGAGGGGCGGGGGTGGGGTGGGGGTGCGTCGGCGTCTCACGGGGGGCAAGGGTACGGGGGTGTGGGGGGTGGCTGTCGGGTGCGGGCCGGTGGGGGTGGGTCGCGCAGTTCCCCGGGCCCCTGAGGGGGGGTGGTGCGTGCTGTGCGTCCGTTTGTGCCGGCCGGTGGGGGTTTGAGCGCACAGTTCCCCGCGCCCCTAGGAGGTTGGCCCCCAGGGGGTGCCTACGAAGTGGACGTACCTTCCTGCTCCGCCTCGATGCTCGCGTTCCACTCCTTCTTCGAGGCCTGCCAGCCGTCCTCGTTGTGGCCCAGGCGCCAGTAGCCGGAGATGGAGAGGTCCTCGCGGGGGATCGCGCGGTCCACGCGGAGGAGGCGGCGGAGTTCCTTCACGAAGTGGGCCTCGCCGTGGACGAAGGCGTGGACGCGGCCCTCCGGCCAGCCGAGGGCGTGGACCGCCTCCACCAGGGCCTCGCCGACCCTCCGGTCGCCCCGGTGCAGCCAGCGGATCTCCACGTCGGAGTCGATCTTCTGCTCCTCCTCCGGGCCCGAGATCTCCACGAACGCGACCGCATGGGCGCCCCGCGGGAGCGACTCCAGGGCGCGGGCGATCGCGGGCAGCGCGCTCTCGTCGCCGGCCAGGAGGTGCCAGTCGGCGGACGGATCAGGGGCGTAGGCGCCGCCGGGGCCGAGGAAGCGTACGACGTCGCCGGGGCGGGCGTTGATCGCCCAGGGGCCGGCCAGGCCCTCGTCGCCGTGGATCACGAAGTCGAGGGTCAGCTCACGGTGTTCGGGGTCCCAGTGGCGGATCGTGTACGTCCGGGTCACCGGCCACTGCTCGCGCGGGAACTCGGCGCGGATCCGCTCCAGGTCGAACGGCTCCGGGTAGACCGCGCCCGGCGCCGGGAAGAGGAGCTTCACGTAGTGGTCGGTGCAGGTGTCCGCCGAGACGCGTGCGAGGCCCTCGCCGCCCAGCACCACGCGCTGCATGTGCGGGGTCAGCCGCTCGGTGCGGACGACCACGCCGGTGTGCGGGGTGCGCGGCGCGCGTGCCGGTCGCTCTGCCATGAGGGCCTCCCACTCGCAGTTAGGTATGCCTAAGTTAGCACCTACCGCTCCGCGAGAGTCCCCAACAGACGCGTGACCGAGCCTCCGAGGCCCCAGCGCGTGGCCAGGGACTCCACGGCGGCCGGGTCGCGCGGGGCGCGCGGCAGGGCCGTGTCGACGTCCGGGACCGGCACGTCGTCCGCGACCCGGACGACCTTCGGCGCCACCGCGAGATACGGCCGCGCCTCGTCCAGACGCCTGCGCTGCGCCGGCGTGAGCTTCGACCGCGGGTCGTCCACGGCCGCGAGGATCCCGGCCAGGTCCGTGAACTCGGCCAGCAGCTTGGCCGCCGTCTTCTCCCCGATGCCGGGCACGCCCGGCAGGCCGTCGCTCGGGTCGCCGCGCAGCAGCGCCAGATCCGCGTACCCCTTGCCGTCCACCCCATACTTCGCGCGCAGCGCCGCCTCGTCGGTGAGCTGCAGCGTGCCGACGCCCTTCACCGGGTACAGCACGCGCACCCCGCGCCTGTCGTCCACCAGCTGGTACAGGTCGCGGTCGCCGGTGACGATGTCGACCGGGCCCTCCGCCCGCGCGGTGAACGTGCCGATCACGTCGTCCGCCTCGTACCCGGCCACGCCCACCCGGGCGATGCCCAGCGCGTCGAGCACCTCCTCGATCACCGGCACCTGCGGCGACAGCGTGTCCGGCACCTCCTCGACGTCCGGTCCCGTCTCCTGCTCCTCGGCGACGCGGTGCGCCTTGTAGGAGGGGATCAGCTTCACCCGCCACTGCGGGCGCCAGTCGGCGTCCATGCAGGCCACCAGGCGCTCCGGCCGGTGGTCCTTGACCAGGCGGTCGATGAAGTCCAGCAGCCCGCGCACGGCGTTCACCGGCGTGCCGTCCGGCGCCTTGACGGACTCCGGGACGCCGAAGTAGGCGCGGAAGTAGAGGGAGGCGGTGTCGAGAAGCATCAGTCCGGTCACGTCCCGCATCATGCCGCACCCCACCGACAGCACCGGCCCCTCGGCGCGCCCCCGTGGCCCGTCGCGCGACGTGTTGCGTCCTGCGCCACATCTGTGAGGCAGCACACGAAACGTTTGCGCCGTTCGAATCCGGGGAGGCGCGGCGGCGGAACGATGCCGGTTTCTGTTTCAACCTGTCGCGGGCCGTTCGGTCCGCCGCATCGTTCCGGCATCTGTCGCCGAGACGAGAGGTACGTGTGTCATCAAGGCTTGAGGCCGAGCACCTGTTCAAGGTGTTCGGCAGACGACCGGACCAGGCAGTCGAACGACTGCGCACCACTACGGCGGACCGTGAGGAGCTGCGGGCCGACGGCGTCACCGCCGCCGTCATCGACGCGTCCTTCTCCGTGGAGCCGGGCGAGATCTTCGTCGTCATGGGCCTCTCGGGCTCCGGCAAGTCGACCCTGCTGCGGATGCTGAACGGTCTGCTGGAACCGACCGCCGGACACGTCCGCTTCGACGGGCAGGACCTCACCGGCCTGTCCGACCGCGAGCTGCGGGACGTCAGGTCCCGGAAGATCAGCATGGTCTTCCAGCACTTCGCGCTCTTCCCGCACCGCAGCGTCCGTGACAACGCTGCCTACGGTCTTGAAGTGCAGGGCGTGCCCCGCGCCGAGCGCGAACGCCGCGCCGACGAGGCGCTCGCCCTGTGCGGCCTGGCCGGCTGGGAGGACTCGTGGCCCGACGAGCTGTCCGGCGGCATGCAGCAGCGCGTGGGCCTGGCCCGCGCGCTCGCCACCGACGCCGACCTGCTGCTGATGGACGAGTCCTTCAGCGCCCTCGACCCGCTGATCCGCCGCGACATGCAGGACCAGCTGATCGAGCTGCAGAAGAAGCTGAAGAAGACGATCGTCTTCATCACCCACGACCTCAACGAGGCCATGCGCCTCGGTGACCGCATCGCCGTCATGCGGGACGGCCGCATCGTGCAGATCGGCACCGCGCAGGACATCCTGATCCGGCCGGCCAACGACTACGTGGCCTCCTTCACCCAGGACGTCGACCGCTCCCGTGTGCTCACCGCGCAGGCGGTCATGGACACCGAGGTGCAGGGCGACGAGGCCGACTGCGCCTGCGAGACCGCCACGCCCGGCACGTCCTTCACGGACCTGTGCGCCATCAGCGCGCGCGTGCCGCACCCGGTGGCCGTGGTCGACGACGGCGACCTCGTCGGCGTCGTGCCCCGGCAGCGTCTGGTCGGTTTCCTCGGCGACGAGGAGGCGGCCCCCGGCGTCTGCAGCCCCAAGGACCAGGGCGGCAAGGTGATGGCCCATGCCTAGGATTCCGCTCGGCGACTGGGTCAACACCACCGTCGACTGGCTTCTCGCCCACGTCAGCTGGCTGTTCGACTTCTTCAAGACCGTCTTCACCGGCACCTACGACGGCATCAACGCCGTCCTCCAGGCGCCCGAGCCGCTGCTGCTCGTCGCGATCTTCGCGGTGATCGCCTTCTGGCTGCGCGGCGCGCTCGCCGGTGTCCTCACCTTCCTCGGCTTCGCGTTCATCGTGTCGATGGAGCTGTGGGAGAACGCGATGATCACGCTGTCGCTGGTGCTGGTCGCCACGCTGATAGCACTGGTCGTCGCGGTGCCGGTCGGCATCTGGGCGGCCCGCTCCGACCGCGTCAGCTCACTGGTGCGGCCGGTGCTGGACTTCATGCAGACGCTGCCTGCGATGATCTACCTCATCCCGGCGATCCTGTTCTTCGGCACGGGCGCCTCCGCGGGCATCGTCGCCACCCTCATCTTCGCGCTCGCCCCCGGCGTCCGCATGACCGAGCTGGGCATCCGGCAGGTCGACAAGGAACTCGTCGAGGCGGCCGAGGCGTTCGGCACCACGCCCCGCAACACCCTGCTGCGCGTCCAGCTCCCGCTGGCGCTGCCCACGGTGATGGCGGGCGTCAACCAGGTGATCATGCTGGGCCTGTCCATGGCCGCGATCGCCGGCATGGTCGGCACCGGCGGTCTCGGCGGCGACGTCAACGAGGCCATCGGCCAGCTCAACGTCGGCCTCGGCTCCGAGGCCGGTGTCGCCATCGTCATCCTGGCGATCTACCTGGACCGCATGACCAGCGCCCTGGGCACCCAGGTGTCCCCGCTGGGCCGGCGGGCCGCCGCCCGTGCCCGCGCCGCGGGCCGCATGAAGATCTGGTCGTACCGGCCGCGTCCGCAGGTCGCCGTGATCGGCGTCGTCGTGCTGGCCCTGGTGGCCGGCGGCATGGGCGTGTTCGGCGGCTCCGGCGGCTCCTCCGACACCGCCGGCGACGGCAAGGTCGGCAAGGGCCAGAAGGTCTCCCTCGGCTACGTCCCGTGGGACGAGGGCATCGCCTCCACCTTCCTCTGGAAGGAGATCCTCGAGCAGCGCGGATACGAGGTGGAGGCCAAGCAGTTCGACGCCGGGCCGCTCTACACCTCCCTCGCGCAGGGCGACATCGACGTCGTCACCAACTCCTGGCTGCCGACCACGCACGAGCAGTACTGGAAGAAGTACGGCTCCCGCCTCGACGACCTGGGTTCCTGGTACGACGAGACGTCCCTGGAGCTGACCGTCCCCGCCTACATGAAGGACGTGAACTCGCTCGCGGACCTCAAGGGCAAGGCCGGGCAGTTCAAGGGGAAGATCACCGGCATCGAGTCCAGCGCCGGCGAGATGGCCCTGCTGAAGAGCAAGGTCCTCAAGGAGTACGGCCTCGACGGCGAGTACCAGGTCGTCGACAGCTCCACCCCGGCCATGCTGGCCGAGCTGAAGCGCGCCATGAGCAAGAAGGAACCGATCGTCGTCACGCTCTGGTCCCCGCACTGGGCGTACAACGACCTCGACCTGAAGAAGCTCGAGGACCCCAAGGGCGCCTGGGGCGAGGGCGACGGCGTGCACACGCTGTCCCGCAAGGGCTTCGCCGGCGACAACCCGACCGTCGGCGACTGGCTGAAGAACTTCTCGATGACCGAGGAGCAACTCACCAGCCTGGAGGCCGAGATCAACAAGGCCGGCAAGGGCAGGCAGCAGGACGCCGTGCGCACCTGGCTGAAGGCCAACCCGGACGTCGTCGACAAGCTGGCCCCCGCGGAGTCCAAGGGCGGCGGCACGCCGGCCGAGGCGAAGCGGCCGCTGGACGTCGCCTGGTTCCCCTGGGACGAGGACATCGCCGTCACCTACCTGTGGAAGAACGTCCTGGAGCGGCGCGGCTACAAGCTGAACCTGAAGCAGATGGACGTCGGCCCGGTCTACACCGGACTCGCCTCCGGCGACCTCGACCTCAACTTCGACGCGTGGCTGCCGTACGCGCAGAAGAACTACTGGGACAAGAGCAAGGACAGACTCACCGACCTCGGCACCTGGTACGAGCCGACCTCGCTGGAGATCGCCGTCCCGTCGTACGTCAAGGACGTGAAGTCGCTCGCCGACCTCAAGGGGAAGGCCGACCTCTTCGACGGGAAGATCATCGGGATCGAGCCCGGCACCGGCGAGATGCAGCTCCTGAAGAACGAGGTGCTGCCGGGCTACGGCCTCGAGGACGAGTACAAGGTCGTCGACGGCTCCACGCCCGCGATGCTGGCCGAGCTCAAGCGCGCCCTGGCGCAGAAGAAGCCCGTCGCGGTCACCCTGTGGTCGCCGCACTGGGCCTACAGCGAGTACGAGCTGACCAAGCTGAAGGACCCCAGGAAGGCCTTCGGCGAGGGGAACACGATCCGCACGATCGCCAGCAAGAAGTTCCCCGAGCAGTACCCGGAACTCACGAAGTGGATCAAGGGCTTTCACATGAGTGAGGACGAGCTCGGCTCCCTGGAGGCGGAGATCAAGAACCGCGGCCAGGGTCACGAGGAGGAGGCCGTCGCCGCCTGGCTCGAGGAGCACCCGGACATGGTGGAGCGGATGACACCGCGGTAGCCGTCGCCGTACCGGTCACGTCCTGCGAGGGGCGGGTCCCGGAGCGTCCCTCGCAGGCGCCCGGACCCGCCCCTCGCGCCGTCCCGAGCCGCCCCCCGCCACCGTAGGAATCCGGACAACCGCAGAGCGTGAAACCCTGCCCGAACCTCTCCGTTCCTCCTCGTGACCTTCCGGCGAAGACGGTGAACAATGGCGGGAACACCCCTTATCGCACCCAGGAGGCGCCGAGGGACCCGGCGGGCGGCTGGCGTGAACTGTGAGGTCCGCACCGGCCGTGCGTGACGGCGACGTGACAGGCGCCTGAAACGGTTTGCCGAACATGCGTAGGGTGCAGACAACTCAGCAAGGAAAGAGCGCCGGAACCCCGGCGGTCGGGTACGACGAGCGGCGAAGGAGGGAGCCGGAGCGATGGGCGACCACAAAGAACAGCCCCTGCGGGTGGGCGCGGCCGTGCGGCGGCGACGCCGCGCGCTGGACCTCACCCTCGCCGTCGTGGCCGAGCGCAGCGGTCTGTCGGTCCCGTTCCTCAGCCAGATCGAGAACGAGCGCGCGCGTCCCAGCCAGAGCTCCCTGGAGAAGCTGGCCGACGCGCTGCGCACCACCGCGGTCGAACTGCTCGCCGCCGCCGACCCGGCGTGCAGCGTGGACGTCGTGCGCGCCGAAGGCATGGAGGAGTGGGCGGAGCCGCGGGTGCGGTCCCTGGTCCGGGGCCACCACCAGATGCACGCCCAGGAGTTCACCGGGGACCACGACGCCGGTCGCGAACTGCAGTTCCGCAACGACCAGTTGATGTACGTCGCGGAAGGCGCCGTGGAGATAGAGGCCGAGGGGCGCGCCTACCGCCTCGGACGCGGCGACACCCTGTACCTCACCGGCGGCGTACGGCACCGCTGGCGGGCCACGGTGCCGGAGACCCGGCTGCTGGTCGTCGCCGTCGCCGAGCACATCGAGGCGCTGCGGGACACCAAGCCGCGCCGATGAGCACCCCGCGCGTGGTGTCCCTCGTCCCCTCGCTCACCGAGGCGGTGGCGGTGTCGGCGCCCGGCGCGCTGATCGCGGCGACCGACTGGTGCACGCACCCCGCCGGGCTCGACGTTGCCCGGATCGGCGGCACCAAGAACCCGGCGGTGGACCGCATCGTGGCACTCGCCCCCGACCTGGTGATCGCCAACGAGGAGGAGAACCGCGCGCCCGACCTGGACGCCCTGCGCGCGGCCGGTCTCGACGTGCTCGTCACACACGTACGGACCCTGCCGCAGGCCTTCGCCGAACTGGACCGCGTCCTGACGGCGTGCGGGGTGCGGAGCCGGCCCGGGTGGCTGGACGCGGCGGAGGCGGCGTGGGAGACGCCGCCGGCGTTCGAGGAGCCGCGCACGGCGGTCGTGCCGGTCTGGCGCCGCCCGTGGATGGTGCTCGGCCGCGCCACCTTCGCGGGCGACCTGCTGGCCCGCCTCGGCGTACGCACGCTGTACGCGGACCACTCCGAGCGGTATCCGCGCGTCCCGCTCGGCGAACTGCGCGCGGCACGGCCGGATCTGGTCGTCCTCCCCGACGAGCCGTACCGCTTCACGGCGGACGACGGCCCGGAGGCGTTCCCCGAGGTGCCGTGCGCCCTCGTCGGCGGACGCCATCTCACCTGGTACGGACCGTCGTTGGCGGAGGCGCCGGGGGTGCTGGGGCGGGAGTTGCGGGCGGTGCGCGTCTGACGGCGTGTGCTCGTGCGGCGGGAGGCTGCCGCACGTTGCATAAGCTGGGCTTATGAGCAGGACGGAAGACCACGGCGGCGAACGGCCCGGCAACGGCGGTTCGCTCGCGCACCGGGTGCCCGACCTCGGTGCGCTCGAGCTGCTGCTCGCCGTGGCGCGGGTGGGGAGTCTGGGCCGGGCCGCGCGCGAGCTGGGCATCACCCAGCCCGCCGCGAGCAGCCGGGTCCGGTCGATGGAACGGCAGCTCGGCGTCGCCCTCGTCGACCGCTCGCCCCGCGGGTCGCGGCTCACCGACGCGGGCGCCCTGGTCACCGACTGGGCCCGGCGGATCGTCGAGGCGGCCGAGGTGTTCGACGCGGGCGCGCAGGCGCTGCGGGACCGCAGGGACTCACGCCTGCGGGTCGCGGCGAGCATGACGATCGCCGAGTACCTGCTGCCCGGCTGGCTCGTCGCGCTGCGCGCGCAGCGGCCCGACACGGCGGTGTCCCTGCTCGCCGGCAACTCAGCGGCGGTCGCGGAACGGCTGCTGGCGGGGGAGGCGGACCTCGGCTTCGTGGAGGGGCTGACGGTGCCGGCCGGACTGGACTCCGCGGTGATCGCCCACGACCGCCTGGTCGTCGTCACGGCCCCCACGCACCCCTGGGCCCGCCGCAGGCGCCCCCTCGCGGCGGAGGAACTGGCGGCCACGCCGCTGGTCCTGCGCGAGGAGGGCTCGGGCACCCGTCAGGTGCTGGACGCGGCGCTCGGCGGCCTGGCCCGCCCGTTGATCGAGCTGTCCTCGACGACGGCGGTCAAGGCGGCGGCGGTCGGCGGCGCGGGACCCGCGGTGCTGAGCGAACTGGCGGTGGGGGAGGAGCTGGGGATGCGCCGCCTGGTCCGCATCCCGGTCCAGTCGGTCGCCCTGGCCCGCGACCTCCGGGCGGTCTGGCCCACGGGCCACCGCCCGACGGGCCCGGCCCGGGACCTGCTGACGCTGACGCGCAGCTGACGTTCGGGTTCGCGCCCGCCGAGGACGGCCGCGGTCCTCAGGGTCGCCTGCCACATCCCCAGGGCCGGAGGACGGCTGACGGCAGTGTCGTCCCGGCGGGACGGCACGGCCCTGCGGGCCCCACCCGTTCTTCGGCGTCCGGCACAAGCCCGTGAGCCGGTGTCCGGGCTCGACGGCGGCTTGGCGCGCGGGCCTTTGCGCCTCGGTGCCCTCACGGTGAGCGCATGTCTGCGGCACTCTCGAGGTCGCCGCGCAGGGTCCGGACGTCCGCTCCCGGCGACGGGCAGGCGCACGGCCCGAGAGGCCCGGCGCGCAGGGGTGGCCGGGGGCGGTGCGGGCTCCCGTCTGCCATGGGCCATGGCTCCGTACGGCATGCGGCTGGTGCCTTGGATGCCCGGCCCCGACGCGAGCCCGGTCCGGCCCCTGGCAGGCGTCCGTGTCCCAGGGCGCTGCGTCGGCCACCCCGCGCTGCCGCCGGAGCCCGTCCGGGTCAGCCCCCCGCCGCCCTGATCAGCGCCCGCACCACCCGCTCGTCCTCCCCCATCTCCGGATGCCACTGCACCCCCACCACCCAAGGACCGTCCGGTCGTTCGACCGCCTCCACCGTGCCGTCCTCCGCGTGGGCGGACGGGATCAGACCGGTGCCCAGGCGGTCGACCGCCTGGTGGTGGTAGGCCGGGACCGACGTCTCCTCGAGGACCGCCTCCGCGTACCGCGTGCCCGGGACCGGCTTGACCGGGTGGTGGCCGAAGACGCCCGGGACCTCCGCGTGGCCGTCGATGTGCTGGACCAGGGTGCCGCCGAGGGCGACGTTCAGCAGCTGCATGCCCCGGCAGATGCCGAGCAGGGGCATGCCCCGCTCCAGGGCGGCGCGGATCAGCGCCAGCTCCCAGGCGTCCCGGGCCCGGGCCGGGGGCCCGGTGCGGGGGTCGGGCTCGGCGCCGTAGTGGACGGGCTCCACGTCCGGCCCGCCCGCGATCACCAGGCCGTCCAGCCGGGCCACGGCCGCCGCCGCGTGCTCCGGCGCGTCCGGCGGGAGCATCGCCGCGAGTCCGCCCGCGCGCTGCACCAGCCGCGGATAGCCGGCCGGCAGCAGCGCGGCGTCCAGCTGCCACACGCCCCACCGCACGCCCGACTCCGCGTACGTACTGATGCCGATCAGTGGCCTGCCCGACACCCGGGCACCTCCTCTTCCTCAGTCCCGCGCCAGCTCCGCCTCGGCCGCCGCCAGCGCCGCGAACTCCTCCTCCGGCGCCTTCGCCACCAGGTGCTTCCGGCTGTACAGCCCGAAGTAGGCCAGCGCCACGATGTACACCGCCAGCGCGATGAACGCCGCCGTCACGTCCACCAGGAACGTCGCCACCAGCGCCGCGCAGGCCAGCACCAGCGCCACCGACGAGGTCAGCACCCCGCCCGGCGTCCGGTACGGCCGCGGCAGCTCCGGCTCGCGGCGCCGCAGCACGATGTGCGACAGCGACATCAGCGCGTAGGAGATCGTCGCACCGAACACGGCGATGTTCAGCATCCGCGCCCCGTTGCCCGTGCTCGCGGCCAGCGCGAACCCGATCGCGCCCGGCACCACCAGACCGAGGTACGGGGCGCGCCGGCTGCTCGTCAGGGACAGGAAGCGGGGCAGGTAGCCCGCCCGGGACAGGGCGAACAGCTGCCGCGACCCGGCGTAGATCAGGGAGAAGAACGAGGCGACGAGCCCCGCGAGTCCCGCGTAGTTCACGATCCTGCTCCACGCCGTCGCCTCGCCGTCCGGCTGGAGCGCCTCGACGAGCGGGTTGCCCGCGTCCTGGATCGCGGACGAGCCGCGCGCACCGGCCGCGGTGAAGAAGGTCATCAGGGCCAGCACCACCAGGATGCCCATCGACCAGCGGATCGCGCGCGGCAGCGTACGGGCCGGCTCCCGGGTCTCCTCCGCGGCCAGCGGCACGCCCTCCACGCCCAGGAAGAACCACATGCCGAACGGGAACGCCGCCCAGATCCCGAGCAGTCCCATCGGCAGCCACGAACTCGCCCCCACCGCCGAGGAGTCCACCGGGATGTCGTCCAGCGACGAGGCGTCGAACTCGGGCAGCGCCGCCAGCACGAACACCACCAGCGCGGCCACCGCGATGCCGGTGACGACGAAACTGAAGCGGAGGGCCTCACCCACGCCCCACAGGTGGATGCCGATGAAGATGACGAAGCAGGCCAGGTACACCGGCCAGCCGGACTCCAGACCGAACAGGCCGAGCGACTCGACGTAGTCGCCGATGAAGATGGAGATCGCGGCCGGCGCGAGGACGTACTCGATGAGGATCGCCGTGCCGGTGAGGAAGCCGCCCCACGGGCCGAGCGCCCGGCGGGCGAAGCCGTAGCCGCCGCCCGCCGTGGGCAGGATCGACGACAGCTCGGCCAGCGCGAACACCATGCAGGTGTACATGGCGCCCATCAGGACCATGGCGACCGCCAGGCCGCCGAAGCCGCCCTCGGCCAGCCCGAAGTTCCAGCCGGAGTAGTCGCCGGACACCACGTAGGCGACGCCGAGGCCGGTCAGCAGCAGCCAGCCGGCGCTGCCCCGGCGCAGTTTCCGGCGCTCCAGGTAGTCGTCGGGCTCACCGGCGGGTTCACGGGATGCGGATGGAAGGCTCACGGCACGGCTCCCCAGGAGGCGGTGTGGCGCGGAAGGTGGTAATGGAACGGATCCAGACCTTTGTGGGCCCATACCTTCGTGGCGTGGCGGACGTGAGCGCAACCCCCGTGCGTTAAGCCGCGGTAAACCCTGCCCGGACCCGCCGCGCGCCACACCGTCAGGCCAGGAACCCCCGCAGCAGCGCCGCCGTACCCGCACAGTGCTCCCTCATCACCTCACGCGCCCCGTCCGCGTCGCCCTCCAGGACCGCCTCCACCAGCGCCGCGTGCTGCCGCTGCGAGTGCTCCAGGTTGCGAACCAGCAGCGGGATGCAGTCCAGCAGGTCGTTCACCGTCGCCCGGACGGCCGCGTACTGCGCGGTCAGCGTCGGCGAGCCGGACAGCTCCGCAAGGGTGAGGTGGAAGAGCGTGTCCGCCCGCCGGTAGTCGCCCAGCGGCGCCTCCTGCGTGCCCGCCAGCGCCTCCCGCAGCCGCCCCGCCTGCTCCTGAGTCAGCCCGTGCGCCGCGCACAGCCCGGCCGCGCCGGTCTCCAGCACCTCCCGGAAGCGCAGCACGTCCTCGATGTCCACCTCGGCGATCCGCCGCCGCAGCTCCTCCTCGCCTGCGTCCGTCGGGCGGGGCAGCACGAACGTCCCGCCGTACCGGCCGCGCCGCGACTCCACCAGGCCCTGGTCCTGGAGCACCTTCAGCACCTCGCGCAGCGTCACCCGGCTGATCCCCAGCCGCTCCGCCAGCTCCCGCTCGGCCGGCAGCCGCTCCCCGCCGGCGACCAGGCCAAGACGCACCACCTGGAGGATCTGCTCCAGCGCCTCCTCGAAGCCGTTGCCCGCACGGACCTGCCGCAGCACCGGCGCCAGCCGGTCCCCGACCGCGCCGACCGCATCCTTGGGCATCTGGTCGTGCCCCCTTCCCAAGCAATGGTTCCCGGCAATACCTTATGGCTCCCGGCTGACCGAAGAAGCCCGAGGAGGCCCTCCCGTGGCAGACCGCACACCCCCGCTTTCCGTCGAGGAGCTGCACACCCTCGTCGCGGGCGGCGAGATCGACACTGTCGTCCTGGCCTTCCCCGACATGCAAGGCCGCCTCCAGGGCAAGCGGTTCGCGGCCCGCTTCTTCCTCGACGAGGTCCTCCACCACGGCACCGAGGGCTGCAACTACCTGCTCGCCGTCGACGCCGACATGAACACCGTCGACGGCTACGCCATGTCCTCCTGGGAGACCGGCTACGGCGACTTCGCCATGTACCCCGACCTGGACACCCTGCGCCGCGTCCCGTGGAACGAGGGCACCGCGATGGTCACCGCCGACCTCGCCTGGGCCGACGGCTCCCCGGTGGCCGCCGCGCCCCGCCAGATACTGCGCCGGCAGCTCGACCGGCTCGCCGCCCTCGGCTACACCGCCCAGGTCGGCACGGAGCTGGAGTTCATCGTCTTCAAGGACACCTACGAGCAGGCCTGGGACGCCGGCTACCGCGGCCTCACCCCGGCCAACCAGTACAACATCGACTACTCGGTGCTCGGCACCGGCCGCATCGAGCCCCTGCTGCGCCGCATCCGCAACGAGATGGCCGGCGCCGGCCTCACCGTCGAGTCCGCCAAGGGCGAGTGCAACCCCGGCCAGCACGAGATCGCCTTCCGCTACGACGAGGCCCTGGTCACCTGCGACCAGCACGTGATCTACAAGACCGGCGCCAAGGAGATCGCCGCCCAGGAGGGCGTCTCGATCACCTTCATGGCCAAGTACAACGAACGCGAGGGCAACTCCTGCCACATCCATCTCTCCCTCGCCGGCCTCGGCGGGGAGAGCGCCATGCCGGAGTCCCCGGAGGACCCGGACAGCATGTCCGAGGTGATGCGGCACTTCCTCGCCGGACAGCTCGCCGCGCTCCGCGAGTTCTCCCTGCTCTACGCCCCCCACATCAACAGCTACAAGCGCTTCCAGCCGGGCTCCTTCGCCCCGACCGCCGTCGCCTGGGGCCACGACAACCGCACCTGCGCGCTGCGCGTCGTCGGCCACGGCCGCTCCCTGCGCTTCGAGAACCGGCTGCCCGGCGGCGACGTCAACCCGTACCTGGCCGTGGCCGGCATGGTCGCCGCCGGCCTGCACGGCATCGAGCAGCGTCTCGAACTGCCCGAGGCCTGCGCGGGCAACGCGTACACCGCCGGCTTCGAGCACGTCCCGACGACCCTGCGCGAGGCCGCCGAGCTGTGGGAGCGCAGCGAGATCTCCAAGGCGGCCTTCGGCGAGGAGGTCGTCGCCCACTACCGCAACATGGCGCGCGTCGAGATCGACGCCTTCGACGCCGCGGTCACCGACTGGGAGCTGCGCCGCTCCTTCGAACGTATGTGAGGCCCCGAGTGTCCGACCAGTCCGCCGAGCTCCAGGTGCGCAACCCCGCCACCGAGGAGGTCATCGCCACCGTCCCGGCCGCGAGCCCCGCCGACGTGGCCGCCGCCGTCGCCCGCGCGGCCCGCGCGCAGACCGTCTGGGCCGCCCTCGCGCCCGGCGAACGCGCCCGTCTGCTGCGCCGGTTCGCCGCCGCCGTCGACGACCACGTCGAGGAACTCGCCCGGCTGGAGGTCCGCGAGGCCGGCCACACCCCGGGCAACGCCCGCTGGGAGGCGGGCAACGTCCGCGACCTGCTCGACTACGCGGCCGGGGGAGTGGAACGCCTCACCGGCCGCCAGATCCCGGTCCCGGGCGGCGTCGACGTCACCTTCCTCGAACCCCTCGGCGTCGTCGGCGTCATCGCGCCCTGGAACTTCCCCATGCCCATCGCGGCCTGGGGCACCGCACCCGCCCTCGCCGCCGGAAACGCCGTCCTCCTCAAACCCGCCGAGACCACCCCCCTCACCGCGCTGCGCCTCGCCGAACTCGCCCTGGAGGCGGGGCTCCCCGAGGGCCTGTTCCAGGTGCTGCCCGGACACGGCGCGGTCGCCGGGAACGCCCTCGTCGAACATCCCGGCGTCGCCAAGATCGTGTTCACCGGGTCGACGGCCGTCGGCAAGCAGGTGTGGGCCAAGGGCGCCGCCCACCTCAAGCGCGTCACCCTCGAACTCGGCGGCAAGAGCCCCAACATCGTCTTCGCCGACGCCGACCTGGAGGCCGCCGCGGCCGCCGCCCCCATGTCCTTCCTCGACAACGCAGGACAGGACTGCTGCGCCCGCACCCGCATCCTCGTCGAACGGACCGCGTACGACCGCTTCCTGGAACTGCTCGCCCCCGCGATCGAGGCCGTCCGCGTCGGCGACCCCGGCGGCGACGCGGACGTCGACATGGGCCCGCTGATCTCCCGCACCCAGCTCGACCGCGTCCGCTCCTATGTCCCCGACACCCTCGACGGCATCCGCGGCAAGGCCCCCGAGGGGCCGGGCTACTGGTTCCCGCCCACCGTCCTCACCGGCGTCCGGCCCGGCGACCGGGTCGCCGTCGAGGAGGTCTTCGGACCCGTCGCCGTCGTCCTCCCCTTCGACGACGAGGCCCACGCCGTCCGCCTCGCCAACGCCACCGACTACGGACTCGCCGGCTCGCTGTGGACGCGGGACGTCGGCCGCGCCCTGCGCGTCTCCCGCGCCGTGCGCGCCGGGAACCTGTCCGTCAACTCCCACGCGAGCGTGCGCTACTGGACCCCCTTCGGCGGGTTCAAGCAGTCCGGCGTGGGCCGCGAGCTGGGCCCGGACGCCCTGACCGCCTTCACCGAAACCAAGAACGTCTTCATCAGCACGGAGGCCTGACCGCACATGAGCGAGGACATCATCTGCCGCCGCCTGACCGGCCGCACCGCCGTCGTCACCGGAGCCGGCAGCGGCATCGGGCTCGCCTCCGCGCGCCGCCTCGCCTCCGAGGGGGCGAACGTGGTCTGCGCGGACGTCGACGAGGCCCGCGGCAAGGCCGCCGCCGAGGAGACCGGCGGCATCTTCGTCAAGACGGACGTCACCGACGCCGAGCAGGTCGAGGCGCTGTTCCGCACCGCGTACGAGACGTACGGCAGCGTGGACGTCGCGTTCAACAACGCGGGCATCTCGCCGCCCGACGACGACTCCATCCTGGAGACGGGCCTTCAGGCGTGGAAGCGGGTCCAGGAGGTCAACCTCACCTCCGTCTACCTGTGCTGCAAGGCCGCCATCCCCTATATGCGCGAGCAGGGCAGGGGCTCCATCATCAACACCGCGTCCTTCGTGGCCCGGATGGGCGCGGCGACCTCGCAGATCTCGTACACCGCCTCCAAGGGCGGAGTCCTCGCCATGTCCCGTGAGCTGGGCGTGCAGTTCGCCCGCGAGGGCATCCGGGTCAACGCGCTGTGCCCCGGGCCGGTGAACACCCCGCTGTTGCAGGAGCTGTTCGCCAAGGACCCGGAGCGGGCCGCGCGCCGGCTGGTGCACATCCCGCTCGGCCGGTTCGCCGAGGCCGAGGAGATCGCCGCCGCCGTCGCCTTCCTGGCCAGCGACGACTCGTCCTTCGTCAACGCCACCGACTTCCTCGTCGACGGCGGCATCTCGGGGGCGTACGTCACACCCCTGTAGCGGGCGGCACGCGGCGGTGACGCCCGTCGTTACAGTGCCCGGATGAGCATGACGCCCCCGCCCGGCTGGTACCCCGACCCGCACGCCCCGCATCTGGAGCGCTGGTGGGACGGCACGGGCTGGAGCGAGCACCGGCGGACGCCGGGGGCGGGTGGCTTCGGCCCGCCGGGCGCGCCGAGTTCCCCGGGCAGCGCGCCGGGGGGCTTCGGTCCTCCGGCCGCCGTGCCCGGTGGAGGCGGTACCGGCGGCAGAAGCGGATCCGGCGGCTCGGGCGGTGCCGGTGGTTCCGGCGGGGCCAAGGCCGTCGCCCTGACCGCCGCCGGGGCCGTGCTGGTCGCCGCCGTCGTCGCCGGGGCGGTGGCGCTCACCCGTGACGAGGGGGATCCGGAGGTCCGCACCGGGCCCAGCCCGACCGCCCCCGCGCCCATGACACGGTCCACGCAGCCGTCGCCGTCGCCCTCGTCCTCCGAGCCCGCCCCGGAGGACGAGGGCGCGGTCGTGGACGAGCTGAACGGCGTCACCTTCCCGCTCCTCGACGGCTGGGTCCGCCCGCAGCACGTCATCGAGAAGGACGCCGTCATGACCACCGTCGGCACCCACGACTGCCCCGGCGAGGGCTCCCTCTGCCGCGGCGGCATGGTCGTCTCCCGTACGGTCACCGCCACCGACGAGACCTCGCCCCGCGCCCTCGCCGAGGCGGACGTCTCCGAGGCCGCCGAGGAGGCCTTCGACGAGGACACCCTCGGCAAGCGCCCCTACGGCGGCATGACGTCCCACCAGGTCGTCGAGGCGGGCCCGGTCGCGGTGGCGGGCCGCGCCGGATACCTGGTGCGCTGGCGGGTGACCACCGCCAAGGGCTCCGGCGGCTACGTCCAGTCCCTCGTGTTCCCGTCCAGCGTCGGCACCGAGTCCCCGGTCCTCGTCCGGTTCCTCTTCGAGGCGGGCCCGGACGGACCGCCCGTGGCCGACATGGACCGCATCACCAAGGGCATCCGCTCGACCGCCGACCAGGCGTCCGGCGGCGGAGTGGGCAGCAGCATCGGCCCGACCGGCTGAGCAGACGTGGGGGTTACAGGAAGGTCTGCCCCTCACCCCGGTACGTCGGCACGGTCGCCGTGACCGCGTCCCCCTCCACCAGGTGCAGCGTGTCGAACCGCTCGCACAGCTCGCCCGCTTTGGCGTGCCGGAACCACACCTTGTCGCCGATCAGCAGATCGTCCGCGACCGGCCCCAGCAGCGGCGTCTGCACCTCGCCCGCGCCCTCCTGCGGGTCGTAGCGCAGCCCCTCCGGCAGATACGGCACCGGCAGCCGGTCCGCGCCGGGCGCCCCGGACGCCGGGTAGCCGCCGCCCAGCACCGTCACCACGCCGACCCCGGGCCGCCGCACCACCGGCAGGGCGAACAGAGCGGCCGGACGCCCCCTGAACGACGTGTAGTTGTCGAACAGCCGCGGCACGTACAGCCCCGAACCGGCCGCGATCTCGGTCACCGCGTCCTCGGCCGCCGTGTGCTGCACACTGCCCGTGCCGCCGCCGTTGACGAACTCCAGGTCCGGCACGACCTCCCGGACCGCCCGCACCACCGCGCCCCGCCGCTCGGCGAGTTCACGGCGCGCGGCCGCCTGCATCAGCCGCACCGCGCGGGACCGCAGCGGCCGACCGGCCACCGCGTCGCCCACCCCGGCCACATGCCCCTCGTACGCCATGATCCCGACGACCCTGAACCCCGGCCGGCGGGCCACCGCGCGGGCCACCTCGGCGACCTGGGCGGGGGAGTGCAGCGGGGAGCGGCGGGCGCCGATCCGCACCCGGCCGCCGAGCAGCTTCAGCGCGGTGTCCAACTCCAGGCACACCCGCACCACTTCGGTGCCGCCGGCCCGCGCCGAGTCGATCAGATCCAGCTGCGCCGGATCGTCCACCATCACGGTGACGGCGGCGGCGAGCTTGGGATCGGCGGCGAGTTCGGCGTACCCGGCGCGGTCGGCGGACGGGTAGGCGAGAAGGACGTCGTCGAAACCGGAGCGCGCCAGCCACAGCGACTCGGCGAGCGTGAACGACATGATCCCCGTGAAACCCTCGCGGGCCAGGACGCGTTCGAGCAGCGCCCGGCAGCGCACGGACTTGCTGGCGACCCGGATCGGCTTGCCCCCGGCACGGCGGACCAGATCGTCCGCGTTGGCGTCGAAGGCGTCCAGATCCACGATCGCGACGGGGGCGTCGAGCTGGGCGGTGGCCCGGTCGTAACGGGCCCGGTCGGTGGCGCGCGCAGTCATGAACGCAGCCTGCCAGACCGGATTACCGCAGGGTAGGGGGACGTTCCGGGCAGATGCCGCGGGCCTGTGGACTGGTTCCCGTTCGGCGCGCCGCACGCCGTAGAGTGACGCGCACGCACGGCGGTACGGGGCCGGCCCGGACGCCCGGGCGGGTGACGCGCCGGTCGTGCGGGTATCTGTGCCCGGGACGCGTCCGCGCCGGGCCATCTGGCAGCGACACACCGGCCGCGGACGACAGGGACCGGCCCGGGCACGAGGAAACGGGGGGTGCATGAGCACGGAAGCGCGCCGCGCCTCCCTCCCCCCGCGCCCGCCCCACGCCCCCCGCACCGCAGGCAACCCGGGACCGTTCGACCCCCGCACCCCGCTGGAACAGCCCGCCCCCGAGGACACGGACCGGGTGGCGGCCCGGCGCCCGGCGTCCGACGAACGGGAGCCGTCCGGCACGCGGGACGCGGGTACGACGGCGCCCCGTGCGTCCGACGACACGGGCGCGCCCCGCACGGAACGGCCGTCCGGCACAGTCGCCGCCCAGCGTGGTGCGGCTCCCGCCGATCCGACGCCCCGCCCGGCGACGTCTGCCGCGTCGGGGACGCGCGGTGCGGGTGCGGAGGAGGGGGCGTACCGCCCGAGCGGCAACGGCACGGTGGGCGCCCAGCGTCCTGCGCCCGACGCTCGGCGCGACGGCGATTCCCGTGGCGGGGTTCCCGCCGATCCGACGTCCCGCCCGGCGACGTCTGCCGCGTCGGGGACGCGCGGTGCGGGCACCGCCGCCACCCGACCACGCCGCCCCGTCCGACGCGCGTCGCACCGGTGCGGCCTCCGCCGACCCACCCACCGCCCCCGGCGACGCGCCCGACCGCAAGGTCACACCCCTCGCCCCGCCGCACCCCCCGTCCCCCGGACGGCGACGGCACCCCGACCGCACCGCGCCCGCCGCGAGGCCTCCGCCCGCTTCCCCGACGCGCGCCCACCGTCGGCGGGGGCGTGTCGTGACGTCCGACAGCGGTCGCGGCATGTCCGCGCCCAGCGCACCGCCCGCCCCTCCGTGCCGCCGAGCCCCGCGCACCGGCCCCGTACGGAGGCCCCTGCCGAGACCCGCTCCGAGACGACCACCCGGCTCCGCCCCGTCCCCGCCGAGCCGGACCCCGCGTTGTCCTGGAGCGCGCCCATGTCCCCGGGCGGCGTGCCCGGTGCGGGGCGGCCCGCCGTGACGTTCGGGGAACCCGACAGCCGGCCCCGCCCGTTCGCCCGCCGCACCCGCGGCCAGGTCGTCGCCGCGGCCGTCTGTCTCGTCCTCGGCACCGGACTGATCGGCGGGGCCGTCACCGGCGCCTGGCTCGCCGACGGCCCCGAGGGCCCCGGCACCCGCCACGCTTTCGCGGTCGCCGGCGACCTGTGGCACGAGGTGCCCGTCGACCAGCTGTTCCCGCCCACCGTGCAGGGCCGGGGCGCCGGCCCCGGGGAGGCCGACCGCGTCTGGACGCGGATCGCCGTCGCCCCCGACAGCGGCTGCAAGGGCGCCTTCGACGCCCTGCTCAGCCGCGCCCTCGCCCCCGTCGGCTGCGAGCGCCTGCTGCGCGCCACCTACACCGACGCCACGCAGAGCCATGTCACCACCGTCGGCCTGCTGTTCACCGAGGCGGACGCGCCCGGCATGGAGGCCCTCGCCCGCCGCTTCGACCGGGAGCGCTTGGACCGCCGCAGCGACCTGATGCCGATGCCGTACGGGGCCAAGGGCACCGCGGCCGAGGGCTTCGGCTCCGAGCAGCGGGCCTCCTGGGCGATCTCCGTGCTCACCGACGCCCCCGTCGTGGTCTACGCCGTCTCCGGCTGGGCCGACGGCCGTCCCGTCGACGAGCCGCAGCCCGCCGAGGACGCCATGCAGCCGGGCGCCACCTCCGCCCCCGCCCAGGCGGGCCTGGGCCACGAGGCCCGCGGTCTCGCCGACCGCTTCGAACGCGCCCTGCGCCAGCGGGCCGGCACCCCCACGGAGCGTCCCTCATGAGGAAGCGCCCAGCCGCCGCCCTCGGCGGCCTGCTCGCCGCGGCCCTCGTCCTGGTCCCCGCGACCACCGCGCACGCCGACACCATCCGCGACCGGCAGTGGGCCCTGGACGCCCTGCACGCCGACCAGGTCTGGCCCACCACGCGCGGCGCGGGCATCACCGTCGCCGTCCTGGACACCGGCGTCGAGGCCGACCACCCCGACCTCGACGGCAACGTCCTGGAGGGCAAGGACCTCGTCGGCTTCGGCGCACGCGAGGGCGACGAGGCCTGGGCCCGCCACGGCACCGCCATGGCCGGCATCATCGCCGGTCACGGACACGGCCCGGGCAACGGCGACGGCGTCCTGGGCGTCGCCCCCGAGGCGAAGATCCTCCCCGTCCGCGTCATCCTCGAGGACAAGGACCCGGCCCGCGCCAAGGCCCGCAGCACCCGCGGCAGCGCCCTCGCCGAAGGCATCCGCTGGGCCGCCGACCACGGCGCCGACGTCATCAACCTCTCCCTCGGCGACGACTCCGCCTCCGCGCACCCGGAGGAGGGCGAGGACGAGGCGATCCAGTACGCGCTGCGCAAGGGCGTGGTCGTCGTCGCCTCCGCCGGCAACGGCGGCGAGAAGGGCGACCGGATCTCCTACCCGGCGGCCTACCCGGGCGTCATCGCCGCCACCGCCGTCGACCGCTACGGCACCCGCGCCCCGTTCTCCACCCGCCGCTGGTACGCCACGGTCAGCGCGCCCGGCGTCGACGTGATCATCGCCGACCCCGACCACAGGTACTACGAGGGCTGGGGCACCAGCGCCGCCGCCGCGTTCGTCTCCGGCGCCGTCGCCCTGCTGAAGGCCGCCCACCGGGACCTGACCCCGGCCCAGATCAAGCGGCTCCTGGAGGACACCGCCCGCAACGCGCCCGCCTCCGGACGCGACGACTCCCGCGGCTACGGCTTCATCGACCCGGCCGCAGCGATCGAGGCCGCGGGCCGTCTGAAGCCGGAGGGGCTGAGGGCGGCGGCGTACGGCGACGAGTACTTCGGCCCGGGGCCGGCCGCCGACGCACCCGGCGACGACACCGCGGACTGGGCGGCGCCGCTGGCCGGCGGGGCCGGCGGTGTTCTTCTGGTCGCGGCGGTCGTTCTGTGGCGGGGCCGCCGCGAGACCGACGCGTTCTGATTGCGCCTGGCGCCCATTGGTTCAGGTCGCCGTGCCGTGAGGGGTGTTGGCGCCGCGTTGGCGGGTGCGGGTGGTTTATGGCTGGTCGCGCAGTTCCCCGCGCCCCTGAGGGGTGCTTCCGCTACGGCCCGCTGACAGTGCACCGCTTGGGGCGGCACGGGTGGGCGCAGCGGCATCCCGCCAACGCCGGGTGCGGGGACGTCGGTGGCCGGTCGCGCAGTTCCCCGCGCCCCTAAGGGGTGCTTCCGCCGCGGCCCTTGAAAGCGCGCCGCACCGCCTCCCTCGCCGCGTGCTCCACCCGGGCCACCCCCTCCGTCATCGACGCGTGGCCGTCCGACAGCACCGCCACCGCGTACACGCGCCCGCCCACCGTCACGCACCCCGTGCTGTTCACCACCCACAGGCCCGTCGCGTCCCGTGGCAGCCAGCCGTTCTTCACGGCCCACCGCGTGCCCCGGTCGGCCAGGGACGGCACGCCCCACGCCTGTTCCGGCACGACCCGCTCCATCAACTCCCGTACGTGCGCCCACGCGTCCCCCGGCGCGAAGACCCGCCGCAGCAGCCTCACCCGGTCCGCGGCCGTCGTGCGGGTCAGCCCCCAGCGCGCGTCGGCCGCGGTACGGGTCAAACCCAGGCGGGCGTTCGCCGCGTCCAGGCCCGCCGCACGCCCCACCACCCGCCACAGCGCCGTCGCCGCGTCGTTGTCGCTGCGTACGATCATCGCCTCCGCGTACGCCCGCTCGGCGGCGGTGAGTCCGCGGCCCGCGTCCCGCGCGGTCAGCAGCAGCGCGGTCAGGATGTCCACCTTCACCACGCTCGCCGTGACGAAGACCCCCTCGCCCGAGGCGTACGTCTCCCCGCTCGCCAGATCCAATGCCGCCGCCGACACCCTCGGCCCGTCCGTCACCTCACGCTCCCTCCCGCCCGCGTCCGGGCGTCCCGGTCACGGCCGCTAAGGTCGGTGACCGTGGCGAACAAGAACATTCCCGACTCCCCCTTCCGTGACGACGACGGCTCCGCCGACCCCCGGCTGAGCGCCGCGCTCGCCGCCTGGGCGGAGGACGGCAACGCCGTCGGCCCGGTCCTGGAGGCCCTCAAGGACGCCCGGCTGCTCGTCCCCGTGGTGGCCGTGCTGGGCGAGGTGGAGGAGGGCGAAGAAGAGGGGCGCGAAGCTCCCTGGAAGGGTGGCGGCGGGCGACGGGTGGGCGGGCTGCGCCGCGAGAAGACCAGCGACATGGCCGTACCGACCCTGAAGGCCGGAGGCCGCAAGGCGCTGCCCGCCTTCACCTCCACCGACGCCCTCACCCGCTGGGACCCGGCGGCCCGCCCCGTCGCCGTACCGCTGCACCAGGCGCTCCAGGCCGCCGCGCACGAGAAGGCGGACACGGTCGTCCTCGACCTGGCGGGCCCGGTGCCGTTCGAACTGACCGGGCCCACGCTGCTGGCCCTCGCCGAGGGCCGCACCAGCACCGACCCGCTGAAGGACCCCGCCGTCGTCGAGGCCGTACGGAACGCCGTCGCCGCCGAGCCCTCCGTGGTCCGCGCCCACCTCGGGCCCGGGCAGGCCGACGGCACCCTCGCCCTGATCTTCGACCCGTCCGCGCCGGTCGCCGAGGCCGCCCGCGCCGTGGCGCAGCGGATCGCCGCCGACGAGACGCTGAGGGCCCGCCTGGTGCGCGGCCTCGACCTGGCAGTCCTGCCGGCCGAGGCGACGCCACCCGGCGAGCCCCTGTACGTACGTCGGTGACGAGGACGAGCCGTCAGCCGTAGACCGCGCCCGTGTACTTCTCGCCCGGCCCCTTGCCCGGCTCGTCCGGGACCAGGGAGGCCTCGCGGAAGGCGAGCTGCAGCGACTTCAGGCCGTCCCGCAGCGGCGCCGCGTGGAACGAGCTGATCTCGGTCGCCGAGGCGTCCAGCAGACCGGCCAGCGCGTGCACCAGCTTGCGGGCCTCGTCCAGGTCCTTGTGCTGGTCGCCCTCCTCGGTCAGACCGAGCTTCACGGCGGCGGCGCTCATCAGGTTGACGGCGACCGTCACGATCACCTCGACCGCCGGGACCTCCGCGATGTCGCGGGCCATGGCGTCGAAGTCGGGGTTGCCGGGGGTCTCGGGGGTGTCCGAGGGGGAGGTCTCACTCATGCCCCACACGATAGGCGCAGCCCGGAGCGCTCCCGACGCCAGGAGCCGGGCGGACGGCCGGTTGGTGCCCGTCTCCGGGAGCTGCTAACCTTGTGTAACGACCGGTCGGACCCGTATGTCTCACGGCACGCGAGCCCGGCCCACAAGTGGAGGCTTTCGAACTCCCACCTGGCCGCCCTCAGGGCGGCGGGTCACCGGTCAGGCAGATCCCGTCCCCGAGTCGGCGATCGGCCCGAAAGCGCGCCCCGCGGTCTCCGTGGCGGTGCTCCGGTAGTTCGAGGAGCCCCGCCTGTGATCGTCCGGGGCATTTTTCGTGTCTCGGCGCGGTTAGGTCTAACGAACACAGACGTTACGCGGCTGTCCGCCAGACCGTCGCGTGGTGCTACCGAGGAGGATCCATCAGCGCCGAGCCCCGCATCAACGACCGGATTCGCGTTCCCGAGGTGCGACTTGTCGGTCCCAGCGGCGAGCAGGTCGGGATTGTCCCGCTTGCCAAGGCCCTGGAGCTTGCGCAGGAGTACGACCTCGACCTCGTGGAGGTCGCGGCGAACGCCCGTCCGCCCGTGTGCAAGCTCATGGACTACGGGAAGTTCAAGTACGAGTCGGCCATGAAGGCCCGTGAGGCGCGCAAGAACCAGGCGCACACGGTCATCAAGGAGATGAAGCTCCGGCCGAAGATCGACCCGCACGACTACGACACCAAGAAGGGTCACGTCGTCCGGTTCCTCAAGCAGGGCGACAAGGTCAAGATCACGATCATGTTCCGTGGTCGCGAGCAGTCCCGGCCGGAGCTCGGTTACCGGCTCCTGCAGCGGCTCGCGGAGGACGTGGCCGACCTCGGGTTCGTGGAGTCGAACCCGAAGCAGGACGGCCGCAACATGATCATGGTCCTCGGTCCGCACAAGAAGAAGACCGAGGCGATGGCCGAGGCTCGCCAGGCGCAGGAAGCCCGCAAGGCGGAAGCGAAGGCCAACCCCGGCAAGTCGCAGAACGCCGCGGACGCGGACGGCGCCCAGGCGGCCGAGGAGCCGGCCGAGGCGTGACTCCCCGGGGCGTGAGTCCCAGGAAGCAACCCGACACAAGTACGACGCTCCACAGTGCCCGGTTTCACGACCGGGCACAGGAGCGCCACCGACGAGGAGAGAACGGCGCTATGCCGAAGAACAAGTCGCACAGCGGTGCCAGCAAGCGCTTCAAGATCACCGGCTCCGGCAAGGTGCTCCGCGAGCGCGCCGGCAAGCGCCACCTGCTCGAGCACAAGTCGTCCCGTGTGACGCGTCGCCTCACCGGCAACGCCGAGATGGCCCCGGGCGACGCCGCGAAGATCAAGAAGCTTCTCGGCAAGTGACGCCCCGGCGCGTGAGCGCCGCACGTTCGTCAGACCGGGACCCATTCGATACCGGGCCGTGTGAGGACCACCACGGCCCCGCTACAAGGAGTTAACAAGTGGCACGCGTCAAGCGGGCAGTCAACGCCCACAAGAAGCGCCGGGCGATCCTCGAGCAGGCCTCCGGCTACCGCGGTCAGCGCTCGCGCCTGTACCGCAAGGCCAAGGAGCAGGTCACCCACTCGCTGGTCTACAACTACAACGACCGCAAGAAGCGCAAGGGCGACTTCCGTCAGCTGTGGATCCAGCGCATCAACGCCGCTGCCCGCGCCAACGGCATCACGTACAACCGCTTCATCCAGGGTCTGAAGGCCGCCAACGTCGAGGTGGACCGCAAGATCCTGGCCGAGCTGGCTGTCAACGACGCCACCGCCTTCGCCGCGCTCGTCGAGGTCGCGCAGAAGGCGCTGCCGGCGGACGTGAACGCGCCCAAGGCTGCGTGAGGTCGTCGGCCCTGGCCGACGTTCTTCTCTCCGGGACCCGCAGGCTTCGGCCTGCGGGTCCCGTTGCTGTCGTTGCCCTCGGCCGGGTCGTCGGCCGCGGGTTCGCCGTGGCTGGTCGCGCAGTTCCCCGCGCCCCTGGCCGACTTTGCTGAAGGTGACTTGAATGGTGTCCGTCGGTCCTGAGCTGATTTCTCCTCGGTCCGCCCGGGTGAGTGCCGCGCGGCGGCTCGCCAAGCGGAACTTCCGGGGGAAGGAGCGCCTGTTCCTCGCCGAGGGACCGCAGGCCGTCCGTGAGGCCGCCGCGCACCGCACCGGGGACGCCGCCACCCTCGTCGAGCTGTTCACCACCCCCGAGGCCGCCGAGCGCTACGCCGACATCGTCGGGGCCGCCCGGGACGCCGGCGCCCGCGTGCACCTCGCCTCCGACGAGGTCGTCGCCGACATCTCCACCACCGTCACCCCGCAGGGCCTCGTCGGCGTCTGCCGGTTCCTGGACACGCCGTTCGAGGAGATCCTCGCCGCCCGTCCCCGCCTCGTCGCCGTCCTCGCCCACGTCCGCGACCCCGGGAACGCCGGCACGGTGCTGCGCTGCGCCGACGCCGCCGGGGCCGACGCCGTCGTCCTCACCGACGCCTCCGTCGACCTGTACAACCCCAAGGCCGTCCGCGCCTCCGTCGGCTCGCACTTCCATCTGCCCGTCGCCGTGGGCGTACCCGTCGAACGCGCCGTCACCGGGCTGCGCGACGCCGGCGTACGGCTGCTCGCCGCCGACGGGGCAGGCGACCGCGACCTCGACGAGGAGCTCGACAAGGGCACCATGGGCGGCCCCACCGCCTGGATCTTCGGCAACGAGGCCTGGGGCCTGCCCGAGGAGACCCGCGCCCTCGCCGACGCCGTCGTCCGCGTCCCCATCCACGGAAAGGCGGAGAGTCTGAACCTCGCCACCGCCGCCGCCGTATGTCTCTACGCGTCGGCACGTGCACAGCGCGCCGCCGGAGGGTCCCGCTCCGTCACCGAGAACTAGTAGGCTGACCAGCTCGGGGACCTCCCCAAGCTCTCGGCCGGGGCCCGGGACCGGGGCGCCCCGAGGACGTTCCGAGAGGTGGGGTACGGGGATGAGCGTCGGCACGAGCAGCGCACCGGGAGCAGAGCGCACGGCGCGCCCGCCCGCGCCCCGGCCCGGTGACCTCGCCGACCTCGGCATCGACCCCGACCAGCTCCCCGACGGACTCGTCGTCGCCGACGAGCACGGACGGGTCGTCTGCTTCAACGCCGCCGCCGTACGCATCACCGCCGTCCCCGCCGCGCAGGCCCTCGGCCGGTCCCTGGAGACCGCGCTGCCGTTAGAGGACCTGGAGGGGCGCCGCTGGTGGCAGCTCACCGACCCCTACGGCGGCCTCGCCATCCGGGTCGGCCAGCCCGAGCGCAACCTCCTGCTGCCCGGCGGCCGTGAGGTCCTCGTCTCCGCCCGCTACGTCCGCACCCGCCCCACCGGGCCCGTCCGCCGTGTCGTCGTCACCCTCCGCGACACCGAGGCGCGGCGCCGCACCGAGCGCAGCCACGCCGAGCTGATCGCGACCGTCGCGCACGAACTGCGCTCCCCGCTCACCTCGGTCAAGGGCTTCACCGCCACCCTGCTCGCCAAGTGGGAACGCTTCACCGACGACCAGAAGCGGCTGATGCTGGAGACCGTCGACGCCGACGCCGACCGCGTCACCCGGCTCATCGCCGAACTGCTCGACATATCCCGCATCGACTCCGGGCGCCTCGAGGTGCGCCGCCAGCCCGTCGACATCGGGGCCGCCGTCGGCCGGCACATCCAGGCGCACGTCGCCGCGGGCCAGCCAGCCGACCGGTTCCTGCTGCGGGTGCAGCACCCGCTGCCCGCGCTGTGGGCCGACCCCGACAAGATCGACCAGGTGCTGAGCAACCTGCTGGAAAATGCCGTGCGCCACGGCGAGGGAACCGTCACCATCGACATCACACCCTCGGCGTCCCCGCGCGAGCGCGAGCACACCGAACCAGCGGCCACGTCCGTCACCGTGAGCGACGAGGGGCCCGGCATCCCGGAGGAGTCCATGAACCGCGTCTTCACCCGCTTCTGGCGGGGCAGCAAGCGCGGCGGCACGGGCCTCGGGCTGTACATCGTCAAGGGCATCGTCGAGGCCCACGGCGGCACCATCACGGTCGGACGCGCCCCCGGCGGCGGCGCGGAGTTCCGATTTACGTTGCCCGTGGCGGCCCCCGCGTATCTCACCTGAGACGCCTGCGGCCCCCACGGGCGCTTTCGCCTGTCCCCACCCCGTTAGACTCGGCCTTTGGCACCTTTGCGTCCCGAGGACGGAAGCCGCGACGCCGAGCAGACGCGCGCCGGACCGTTCGTCCACGAGTCGATGACGGGGACCATCAGCCAGCCAACGGAAGCACGGGAAGAGATGTCGGCACCGAATAAGTCGTACGACCCTGTCGAGGTCGAGGCGTTGAAACCGGAAGAGATCGAGCGCATGCGGGACGAGGCGCTCGCCGCCTTCGCCGCCGCGGACTCCCTCGACGCGCTCCAGGAGGCGAAGGTCGCCCACACCGGCGGCGCGTCCCCGCTGGCCCTGGCCAACCGCGAGATCGGCGCGCTGCCCCCGCACGCCAAGGCCGAGGCCGGCAAGCGCGTCGGCCAGGCGCGCGGCGCCGTGAACAAGGCGCTCGCCGCCCGCCAGGCGGAGCTGGAGGCCGAGCGCGACGCCCGCGTCCTCGTCGAGGAGTCCGTGGACGTCACGCTGCCCTACGACCGCGTCCCCGCCGGTGCCCGCCACCCCCTCACCACGCTCTCCGAGCGCATCGAGGACATCTTCGTGGCCATGGGCTACGAGGTCGCCGAGGGCCCCGAGGTCGAGGCCGAGTGGTTCAACTTCGACGCGCTCAACATCGGCCCGGACCACCCGGCGCGCGGCGAGGCCGACACGTTCTTCGTGCAGGGCCCCGAGGGCGGCACCGAGTCCGGCGTCGTGCTGCGCACGCACACCTCGCCCGTGCAGATCCGCTCCCTGCTCGACCGTGAGCTGCCGGTCTACGTGATCTGCCCCGGCCGCGTGTACCGCACCGACGAGCTGGACGCCACGCACACCCCCGTCTTCCACCAGGTCGAGCTGCTCGCCGTCGACGAGGGCCTGACCATGGCGGACCTCAAGGGCACCCTGGACCACATGGTCCAGTCGCTGTTCGGCGAGGAGATGAAGACCCGGCTGCGGCCGAACTTCTTCCCGTTCACCGAGCCCAGCGCCGAGATGGACATGCTCTGCTACGTGTGCAAGGGCGCGTCCGTCGGCAACCCCGACCGGCCCTGCCGCACCTGCTCCAGCGAGGGCTGGATCGAGCTCGGCGGCTGCGGCATGGTCAATCCGCGGGTGCTCACCGCCTGCGGCGTCGACCCGGAGAAGTACAGCGGCTTCGCCTTCGGGTTCGGCATCGAGCGGATGCTGATGTTCCGCCACAACGTCGAGGACATGCGAGACATGGTCGAGGGTGACGTCCGGTTCACCCGGCCGTTCGGGATGGAGATCTGATGCGGGTCCCGCTTTCTTGGCTGCGGGAGTACGTCGACCTGCCGGCCACCGAGACCGGCCGCGACGTGCAGGCCAAGCTGATTTCGGCCGGCCTCGAGGTCGAGACCGTCGAGCACCTCGGCGCCGACCTCAAGGGCCCCCTGGTCGTCGGCCAGGTGCTGACCATCGAGGAGCTGGAGGGCTTCAAGAAGCCGATCCGCTTCTGCACGGTCGACGTCGGCCAGGCCAACGGCACCGGCGAGCCCCAGGAGATCGTCTGCGGCGCCCGCAACTTCTCCGTCGGCGACAAGGTCGTCGTGGTCCTGCCCGGCGCCACCCTGCCCGGGGGCTTCTCGATCAGCGCCCGCAAGACCTACGGCAAGGTCTCGCACGGCATGATCTGCTCCAGCGACGAGCTGGGCATGGGCGACGACGGCAGCCACGGCATCATCGTGCTGCCGCCGGAGACCGAGGTCGGCAAGGACGCCATCGAGCTGCTCGAACTGGTCGACGAGGTCCTGGACATCGCCGTCACCGCCAACCGCGGCGACTGCCTGTCCATCCGCGGCGTCGCCCGCGAGACCGCCATCGCCTACGGTCTGCCGCTGCGCGACCCGGCGCTGATCGACGTGCCCGGACCGAACGAGTTCGGCTACCCGGTGAAGGTCTCCGACCCCATGGGCTGCGACCGCTTCACCGCCCGCACGGTGACCGGCCTCAGCCCCGAGGCGCGCTCCCCGATCTGGCTCCAGCGCCGGCTGCAGAAGGTCGGCATGCGCCCGATCTCCCTCGCCGTCGACGTCACCAACTACGTGATGATGGAGCTCGGCCAGCCGCTGCACGCCTACGACCGCAACCAGGTCCAGGGCGCCATCGGCGTGCGCCGCGCGCAGGAGGGCGAGAAGATCGTCACCCTCGACGGCGTCGAGCGGAAGCTGCACGCCGAGGACCTCGTCATCACCGACGACCGCGGTCCGATCGGCCTGGCCGGCGTCATGGGCGGCGCCGACACCGAGATCGCCGACCACGACCCCTCCGAGGAGGGCGCCGGGGCGACGACCGACGTGATCATCGAGGCGGCCCACTTCGACCAGGTGTCGGTGGCCCGCACGGCCCGCCGCCACAAGCTGTCCTCGGAGGCGTCCCGCCGCTTCGAGCGCGGTGTGGACCCGCAGGCCGCGTCCGCCGCCGCGCAGCGCACCGTCGACCTGCTGGTGCTGCTCGCCGGAGGAACCGCCGAGGCCGGCGTCACCGAGGTGATCACCCCGAGCGCGCCGCACACCATCACCATGGCCGTCGACCACCCGGACAAGGTCGCCGGTGTGACTTACGGCCGGGAGACCGTCGTACGCCGCCTTCAGGAGGTCGGCTGCGACGTCTACGGAAATGCTGCCGCGCGCAGCGCGTCCGTGGGGGGTGGTGGTCGGGCGACGGGCGGGCAGGACGAGCTGATCGTCACCGCCCCGTCCTGGCGGCCCGACCTCACCGACCCGAACGACCTCGCCGAGGAGGTCATCCGGCTGGAGGGCTACGAGAACCTGCCCTCCACCCTGCCCAGGCCGCCCGCCGGGCGGGGCCTGACCGGCCGCCAGCGGCTGCACCGCCGCGTCGGCCGGGCGCTCGCCGGCGCCGGGTACGTGGAGGCGCCGAACTACCCGTTCGTCAGTGAGCAGGTCTTCGACCAGCTCGGTCTGGAGGCCGACGACCCGGCGCGCCGCGTCGTCAAGCTGGTGAACCCGCTCAGCGACGAGGAGCCCGCGCTGCGGACCTCCCTGCTGCCCGGGCTGCTCGCAGCCCTGCGCCGCAACGACGGCCGCGGCTCGCACGACCTGGCGCTGTTCGAGACCGGCCTGGTCTTCCAGCCGCGCGACGCCGCCAAGGTCGCCGCGAACCTCCCCGTCGACCGGCGCCCGAGCCCCGACGAGATCGCCGCGCTGAACGCCGCGCTGCCGGACCAGCCGCGGCACGTCGCCGTGGTCCTGGCCGGCGCCCGCGAGCAGGCGGGCTGGTGGGGCAAGGGCCGCCCGGCCGACTGGGCCGACGCGGTCGAGGCCGCCCGGACCGTCGCCCGCGAGGCCGGCGCCGAACTGGGCGTCCGCAAGGGGCAGTACGGGCCCTGGCACCCCGGTCGCTGCGCCGAGCTGACCGTCACCGTCGACGGCGCCGAGCGCGTCGTCGGCCACGCCGGTGAGCTGCACCCGCGCGTCCTGAAGACGTTGGGCCTGCCCGCGCGCGCCTGCGCGATGGAGCTGGACCTGGACGTTCTGCAGCAGGTGGGCAACACGGTCCCGCAGGCGCCGTCCATCTCCACCTTCCCGGTCGCCACGCAGGACGTCGCGCTCGTCGTCGACGCCTACGTGCCCGCCGCGGACGTGGAGGCGGCGCTCCGCGAGGGCGCGGGCGAACTCCTGGAGTCCATCCGCCTGTTCGACGTCTACGAGAACGCCGAGCAGCTGGGCGAGGGCCGCAAGTCCCTGGCCTACGCCCTGCGCTTCCGCGCGGACGACCGCACCCTGACGGTCGACGAGGCGTCGGCGGCGCGGGAAGCGGCGGTCGCCCTGGCGGCGGACCGCACAGGCGCGGTACTCCGCGGCTGACACCGCACGCTGTTCCCTACACGGGCCGGTACCGAGGCAGGACGCCTTGGGACCGGCCCGTGGTGCGTCGGGGGACGGGGCTCGTGGTAGGGGCCAGGGTGCGTCAGACGCGTGCACGATGTGGTGGGCGCGGCGCCGAGGGCTGCCGCCGAGGCGCTTCGTCCAGCCCGCGGGCGCAGGCGGGGGAGGGTCGTTCAGGAGGTCGGGGCCTCGGGGGCGCCCGGCTTCGCGGTGCGGTGAGCTGCGGTGCCGTCGGGCCCCGGCCCACGAGGCGGCGGGCGACGAGGGCCGGACGCTCGCGGGCGTGCGTCCTTCGGGCGACCGGCTGAGGGGGTGCCGCCTGCGCCCGCCCTCCCCCACTCGCGGCTTCGCTCGAGCGGGAGGTACCCCCATCGCCCTGCGGGCACCTCCCAGGCCCTTGAGGCACTGGGGGAGGCACGACTGCCCGCAGGCGGCGGTGGGCGGCGCCTCGTGGGGCCGGGGAGCGGCCGCTGCGAGCTTCGCACCGCGACGGTGAAGGCGGGGGCGGGGTCCCCGGAGGTTACCTCCGGGTCAGCGCGGCCGTGGACGCCGCCCGACGCGCGCGGCGGACGGTGAAGGCGCGGGCGGGGTCCCCGGAGGTCACCTCCAGGTCAGCGCGGCCGGCGCCGCATTGCCCGACGCGCGCGGCGCGGCATGCGCCGAGGGGCACGGCTCCTGCGGTGTCGGGGGAGTGCCGGCCCGTCGCCGTTTCCGCCGGAGCAGCGACAGGGCCGGCGCCCGCACGCGCCACCTCGCGGCCCCGATGGGGCCGCGAGGTGGGACAGAGGAGCCCCTGAGGGGCGGAGGGTGGGTTCCGGTTCGGGCATATGCGGGGGTGGGTGCGGGCATGTCAGGGCTGGTCAGTGAGCGGAACTACGGCGTCCCGCCGGTTACTCACTCATTCGGGTGACTGAGTCGGGTGATGCGGCCGGAACGGGGGTCGCGGTCGACAGAATCGGACCGGCCTCTTGAGGCCGGTCTGCGCTGTCCGGGCCTATTTGGGGGGCCATCGGCATGATCCGCTTCATCCCTGGGGCTCCCCGCGGCGTCCCGCCCCGGTTCCTGTCACGACTGCGCTCCCTCGCGGTGCCCACGGCGTGGGGCGCCGTCGCGGTGGCCTACCGGATGACCTGCCCGCTGGCCCGGGACGACGCCATCGGCGCGCGTCTGGTCAGCAGCGCCGTGCTGTGCGCGGTCGGCACCGGCATCGTCCTGCACATCCGGCGCCGCATGCTCAGCGAGGTCCGGCACGCCCGCCGGATCGCCGAGGCCGCCCAGAGCGTGCTGCTACGGCCCCCGCCGCCGCGCGTCGAGGGTCTGGCCGTCGCCGCCGTCCACCTCTCCGCCGACCTGGGCGCCCGCATCGGCGGCGACCTGTACGAGGTGACGGCCACCGAGCACGGCGTACGGGCCGTCATCGGCGACGTCCGCGGCCATGGCCTCGGCGCCGTCCGTACCGGCGCCACCGTCCTCGGCAGCTTCCGCGAGGCCGCCCACGACGAGAAGACCCTCGACGGGGTGCTGCGCCGCCTGGAGCGCGCCATGGACCGGCATCTGAGTGAGCGGGGGCACGACGACCACCCCGTCCAGGACGCCGCACCCGCCGCCGAGGAGTTCGTCACCGTCCTGCTGCTCGAGATCCTCCCGGACGGCAAGGTGCACGCCCTCAACTGCGGCCACCCCTGGCCGTACCGGCTGACCGGCGCGGGCGCCGAGCCGCTGGCCCGCGCCGATCCCCTCCCGCCGCTCGGCCTGTTCCCGCTCCCGGGCGAGCTGCCCGCCACCGCGTGCGGCCGGCTGCTCCCCGGCGACATCCTCGTCCTGCACACCGACGGCGCAGAGGAGGCCCGCGACGCCGACGGCCGCTTCTTCCCGCTCCCCGACGTCCTCACCGAGGCGGCCCGCGACCGCCCGCAGACGCCCCAGGCCGTCCTGCGGACGGTCCTCACCGCCCTGCTCGACCACAGCGTCGGCCCGCCGAAGGACGACGTGGCCCTGCTGATCCTCAGGAACGAGCGCTGCTCCCCGCCCTCACGGCCGACCAGCAGCGTCCCGCGCTCGGCCACCGCCGACCGGTGACGGAGAACGCCCGCACCGTGAGAGGCCGGCGGCCGTCCGCCCCGCCACGGAGTGTCGGGCAGGCGGCCGGGCGGACGGCGAACATACGGGCCGCCGCTGTACGAGGGGGAGCCGGCGGCCCGGCCGGCCTCTTTCGAGGCAATTCAGTCAACCGGCCGGGCACTTTCCGCGACAGCGCGTGCACACTGCGGATGCGGGCACTCCGTTCACACCCCGTGTGAACGCGCAGCCACTACCCTGTCCGCACCGAGCCACCGGGGGGCCCGACATGCAGCCCAACACTCTGCTGGACGCGATCCTCGACGAGGCCGGCATCTCCCACGCGGGGCTGGCCGCACACGTCAACCAGGCGGGCCGGGCGCGCGGGCTGACGCTGCGCTACGAACACACCGCCGTGGCCCGGTGGCTGAAAGGGCAGCGCCCCCGGGGCCAGGTGCCCGACCTGATCTGCGAGGTGCTCGCCGCCCGCCTCCGCCGCCCCGTCACCCTCGACGACATCGGCCTGGGCGTCCCCGGCGAACCGGCCGTCCCGCACGCCGGTTCGCTCTCCGGGTTCGTCGAGCGGGCCACCGCCCTGTGGCGCTCCGACCAGCAGGGCCGCCCGCACCTCCTCGGCGCCCCCGCCGTCACCGGCACCCCGGCCGTGATCCCCGTATGGGAGTGGGAGAACCCGCCGGAGGACGTGGACGTCTCCCGCGGCGGACCGCACCGGGTCACCCCCGGCGACCTGGAGATGCTGCGCGCCGCCCGCGCCCACTACGAGCAGATGTACCGCAAGGCCGGCGGCATGGCGACCCGTGCCCGCATCGTCGGCTTCCTCAACGCCGAGGCGGCCCCGCTGCTGCGCGGCAGCTACACCGACGAGACCGGCCGCCAGCTCCACCGCGCCACGGGCGGGCTGGTGGCGATCGCCGGCATCTGCGCCTACGACTCCGACGCCCACGGCCTCGCCCAGCGCTACTTCCACCAGGCGCTGCGGCTCGCCAAGGCCAGCGGCGACCGGGGCCTCGGCGCGTACGTCATCGCTCTGCTCGTCAACCAGTCCCTCTGCATGCGGGAGTTCAGACAGGCCGTCGCCTTCGCCGAGGCCGCGCTGCGCGCCGCGGGGCACCGGATCACCCCCGCGCTCGCCTCGGACCTGTACGCGATGCAGGCGAAGGCGTACGCCCACCTCGGAGACGCCGCAGGCGCGTTGACCTGCATCCGGCGGGCCGAGGAGTCCGCCGAGCGCATCCACCGCGGCCATGAGCCGGACGAGACCGGCTATGTCCAGCCGGGACTGGTCAACGTACAAGTGGCGGAGGCGCTGTTGAGCCTCGGCGAGCTGGCGGCGGCGGGGGAGCACGCGGCGGCGGCCGTGGACACCCCGGCGCACGACCGGGGCCGGGTGCACCGGCTGGCCATGCTGTGCACCGTCGAACTGCGCCAGGGCAACGCCGACCGGGCGGTGGCCGTCGCCGTGCAGATGGCCGAGCAGGCGCGCGGCATGGAGTCGCAGCGGCTGCGCGACCGGCTGCGTGAGGTGCGCGAGCATCTGATCCGCAGCGGGTGCGCGGGCACCGCCGAGGCGGCCCAACTCATCGACGGGGCGCTGCGGGTGCCGCTGTAGACGGCGGAGGGCCGCCTCCGGCGTACGAGGGGCGGCCATGACCTCGCCGCGCCCGGCGCGCGCCTCACCGCGCCGCCCCATGCGTCACGGGCGGCCCTCCGTGCGCCTGCTGTACGACCGCCGCTGCTGCGATATTGCCCCTTACCCATCGGAAGGCGGCAGAACCATGCAGTGGACGAAACAAAACGAACAGCCTGTGTACTCAAACCGCTGGTTCAGCGTCAATCTCGCGGATGTCGAACTCCCGGACGGCCGACACCTCGACCACTTCCTCATACGGCTGAGGCCCGTCGCGGTGGCCACGGTCGTCAACGACGCCAACGAGGTCCTGCTGCTGTGGCGGCACCGCTTCATCACCGACAGCTGGGGCTGGGAACTCGCCGCGGGCGTGGTGGAGGACGGCGAGGACGTCGCCGCCGCGGCGGCCCGGGAACTGGAGGAGGAGACCGGCTGGCGCCCGGGCCCCCTGCACCATCTGATGAGCGTCGAGCCGTCCAACGGCCTCACCGACGCCCGCCACCACATCTACTGGTCCCACGAGGGCGAGTACGTCGGCGACCCGGTGGACGCCTTCGAGTCGGACCGCCGCGAGTGGGTCCCGCTCAAGGTCGTCCCGGACCTGATCACCCGGGGCGAGGTCCCGGCGGCGAACATGGCAGCCGCCTTACTCCTCCTGCACCACCTGCGCCTCTAGGAAGCGGGCCGTACGAACTCCGGCTGGTCCAGCACCCGCAGCCAGCTCCCGTCGGGCTGCCGCCGGACCACCTGGGCCCGTGCGCCCGCCCCGTCCCTCGGCGGCGTCGAGGTCAGCGCGATGTCCCCGCTGACCAGCGTCGGCAGGGGCGGCTCCGGATCGAACCGGGGGGAGTTCGCCAGCACTTTCTCCCACAGCGCGCGGATCGCCTCCCGCCCGACCGTCAGCTCGCCGGGCGGACAGGCCAGCACCGCTTCCTCCTCGTAGAGCGCGGCGACCCCGGCGGCGTCACCGGCCTCGCCGCCCGCGGCCTGGGCGTCGCCGTCCTCAGCGAGTCGATGGCGGCCGCCTACCGCGACCGCCTCACCGCCCACGTCATCGCCGACGCGCACGTCCCGGCCCTGCTCGCCCTGGTCTGGCGCCCCGCCCGCACCCCGGCGCTGCGCGCCCTGCTCACGCACTGCCGGCGGGCGTTCGGCACGAACACGACGGGCCCCGGGCCGGACGACCGGCCAGGGACCCGCGGATGAGCCGACGTCCGGACCGTCAGTCGTAGCTGTAGAAGCCCGACCCCGTCTTCCGGCCGAGCCGGCCCGCGTCGACCATGCGCTGGAGCAGCGGCGGCGCGGCGTACAGGGGCTCCTTGTACTCCTCGTACATCGAGTACGCGACCGAGGCGACCGTGTCCAGGCCGATCAGGTCGGAGAGCTTGAGCGGGCCCATCGGGTGGGCGCAGCCCATCTCCATGCCGTTGTCGATGTCCTCGCGGCTGGCGATGCCCGACTCGAACATCCGGATGGCGGACAGCAGGTACGGGATCAGCAGCGCGTTGACGACGAAGCCGGAGCGGTCCTGGGCGCGGATCGCGTGCTTGCCCAGCACCTTCTCGGTGAAGACCTGCGCGCGGCTCAGGGTGCCCTCGGAGGTGGTGAGCGCCGGGATCAGCTCGACCAGCTTCTGCACCGGGGCCGGGTTGAAGAAGTGGATGCCGATGACGTGGTCCGGGCGGGACGTGGCGACGGCCAGCTTCACCAGCGGGATGGAGGAGGTGTTCGACGCCAGGATCGCGTCGGGGCGGGTCACGACCTGGTCGAGGACCTGGAAGATCTCCGTCTTCACCTGCTCGTTCTCGACGACGGCCTCGATCACCAGGTCACGGTCGGCGAACTCGCCGAGGTCCGTGGTGAAGGTCAGCCGGGCCTGGGTGGCCTCCAGCTCCTCGTCGCTGATCTTGCCGCGCTCCGCCGCCTTCGACAGGGAGTTGAACAGCCGGGTGCGGCCGATCTCCAGGGCTTCGCCGGTGGTCTCGGCGACCTTCACGTCCAGCCCGGAACGGGCGCACACCTCGGCGATACCCGCGCCCATCTGACCGCAGCCCACCACTCCGACGCGTTCGATGTCGGTCACATCGTCCCTTTCGCTACTGCTTACGGCTGTGGCAGGGTGCCGGGTCCCGGCGCCTGCTCCGTTCGTGCACGTTACTCCGAAGTATCGATGATCGATCGCGGGGGTGGGGCATCCTGGCCGGGTGACCCGCCCTGACCAGGCGGTTCCGGGACGATCGGGACGGATGTCGCCGCAGAGGGGCGTCAGGGGAGAGGCAGGGGCGAGGGTGCGGGTGTCACGCAGGGGCTTCGCGGCGGCGGCGCTGGCCGCGCTGACGGCCATGACGCAGGGGTCCGCCGCGCCACGGCCGGAACCCGGCACGGGCACGGCGGGCGGGCCCGGACGGGGAGGAGCGGCGACCGGCGAGATGCGGGGCATGTGGGTGGCCACCGTCACCAACCGGGACTGGCCGTCCCGGCCCGGCCTGAGCGCCGGCCGGCAGCGCGCCGAACTGCTCGCCCACCTCGACGCAGCCGTCCGCGCCCGCCTCAACACCGTGATGCTCCAGGTGCGGCCCACGGCCGACGCGCTGTGGCCGTCGCCGCACGAGCCGTGGTCGCAGTACCTCACCGGCACGCAGGGCGCCGACCCCGGCTGGGACCCCCTCGGCACGGCGGTCGCCGAGGCGCACGCCCGCGGGCTGCACCTGCACGCCTGGTTCAACCCGTACCGGGTCGCCCTGCACGCCGACCCCACGCGGCTCGCCGCCTCCCACCCGGCCCGCCGCAACCCCGGCTGGGTGATCCCGTACGGCGGGAAGCTGTACTACGACCCGGGGCTTCCCGAGGTCCGGGCGTTCGTGCGGGAGGCCATGCTGGACGCGGTGCGGCGCTACCCGGTCGACGGGGTCCACTTCGACGACTACTTCTACCCGTACCCGGTGGCCGGGCAGACCTTCGACGACGACGCCACGTACGACCGGTACGGCGCCGACTTCCCCGACCGCGCGGCCTGGCGGCGGGACAACGTCGACCGGCTGGTCCACGAGACGGCCGAGGCGATCCGGACGATCCGCCCCGGCACCCGCTTCGGCATCAGCCCCTTCGGGGTGTGGCGCAACGCCGACGTCGACCCGCGCGGCTCCGCCACCCGCGCGGGCGTGCAGTCGTACGACGACCTGCACGCGGACACGCGGAAGTGGGCGCGGGAGAACTGGATCGACTACATCTGTCCGCAGCTGTACTGGAACATCGGCTTCGCCGCCGCGGACTACGCGAAGCTGGTTCCTTGGTGGGCCGACGTCGTACGCGGCTCGGGCACGCGGCTGTACGCGGGGGAGGCGTTGTACAAGGCGGGGGACCCGGCGCAGCCCGCTGCCTGGCAGGACCCCGCCGAACTGTCCCGTCACCTCACGCTGGCGAAGCGGTACCCCGAGGTGCGGGGGCACGTGTTCTTCGCGGCGCGCGAGGTGACGGCGGATCCGGCCGGGGCGATGGCACGGGTGGTGGCCGACCACTACGGCCGGCCCGCCGGGCCCCCGTCCTGATCAGTGCCGGGTCACGACCTCCCGGTGCCGGATCTCGGTGTCGGGGCCGGGGGAGCAGATGCCCTCGTGCCCGTCCTCGAACCGGACCCGGTACGGCGGGTCGCCGTTCCGGCCGAGCACTTCGACGATCTCGCCGACCTTGTCGTACTGGCCGACCACCCTGCCGTGCTGGACAAGCTGGTCACCCACGGTTGCGCGCATCGTCGCCTCCTCACCTGAAGGGAGCAGCGGTCCATGCTCCTTCGAGTCTACGGCGGGGGGCGGAACGCGGCAGCGGGTCGGCCGCGTTGCTGGGGCACGCGGCCGGAGGGGATTCCCCCCGGCGGGGGCGTGGCCGGCCGGAGGTGCCAAGTCCCGGCAGTTCCCGGCCGGCGGGGGCGTGTGCGACGGGGTTACGGACCAGAGGCGGGAGACGCACGTGGGTGGGTGCGCGCCCGCTGGGGCATACGCACTCCGGCGCCCCTGAGGCCGGCGCGCCCAGCCTGAGGAGCCGTCCCGGCGGTCAGGCAGGCCTCGCCGTCGGTGCCGTCGGTGCCGCCGGGAGTCCGGCGCCGCAGGACGGCCGGATGCGCGCCGGCGGACACGACCGCGCTCGGCCGTCACGGCCCGCGTGCAGCGCGTCCGCGCGATCCCCGGGCGAGACGTCACCCGGCCCGACGGGCTTTCGAGCCGCCTGCGTGTGCCCGCACCGCCGAGGGCCGGGCCACCTGCCCGGGGGTACGCACGGCCACGCTTCAGCCCCAGGCCTCCTGCTCCGTCGGCGGCGCCTGCTGTGCCCGCCCCGCCCGCGCCAGGCCGGCCGCCCCCGGGGTACGCATGGCCACGCTTGTGCCCGCGGCGTCCTGCGGCATCCCGAAGGCGAGCTCCGTCGGCGGCGCCTGCTGTGCCCGCCCCGCCCGCGCCAGGCCGGCCGCCCCCGGGGTACGCATGGCCACGCTTGTGCCCGCGGCGTCCTGCGGCATCCCGAAGGCGAGCTCCGTCGGCGGCGCCTGCTGTGCCCGCCCCGCCCGCGCCAGGCCGGCCGCCCCCGGGTACGCATGGCTACGCCTCCGCCCGCGGCGTCCTGCTCAGTCGACTGCGCTCGGCCCCGCCTCCGTGCCCGCCGACGGCGTTCTGTTCGGTCGGCCGTGCGTGCGGCCTGGCTCCGTGCCGGACCGTGGCGTCCTGCTCCGTCGGCTGCGCTCGGCCCCGCCTCCGTGCCCGCCGACGGCGTTCTGTTCGGTCGGCCGTGCGTGCGGCCTGGCTCCGCGCCGGACCGCGGCGTCCTGTTCAGTCGGCCGCCACGGCAGCCTACCCCCGCGCCCGCTGCGTCACCGCGATGCACACCAGCACCGCCACCGCCGTCAGCGGGGCTGCCAGGGGGAGGTGTTCGCCCAGGAGGAACACCGACCAGAACAGGGTCAGCAGCGGCTGGGCCAGCTGGAGTTGGCTGGCCTTCGGGATGCCGACGGCGGCCATGCCCCGGTACCAGACGATCAGGCCGAGGAACTGGGAGCCCGCCGCCACCCACAGCAGGCCGGTCACGCTGTGCGCGGTAAGCTCGACCGGCTCCGTGGTCAGGGCCACCGCGGCCACCGGCACCGTGAGCGGCAGGCACAGCACCAGCGCCCAGCCGATGACCTGCCAGCCCGGCATCGCCCCGGCCAGCCGGCCGCCCTCGGTGTAACCGGCCGCGCAGACCAGCAGGGCGCCGAAGAGATACAGGTCCGCCGTCGTCAGCGCGCCCCCGCTCTGCTGCACGGTGAACGCCACCACCGCCGCCGCGCCGACGAGGGCCGCGGCCCAGAAGGTGCGCGAGGGGCGTGAGCCCGTCCGCAGGGACGAGAACAGGGCCGTGGTGAGCGGGAGCAGGCCGACCACCACGGCCGCGTGCGCCGTCGTGGACGTCTGCAGCGCAAGCGTGGTCAGCATCGGGAAGCCCAGCACCACCCCCGCCGCGACCACCGCCAGCCCCGCCCAGTGGTGCCGGGCGGGGAGCGGGACGCGCAGGGCCAGCAGACAGCCCCCGGCGATCACCGCCGCGAGCGCGCTGCGCGCCGCCACCAGCGACCAGGGGCCGAAGCCCTCCAGGCCCCAGGCCGTGGCGGGGAAGGTCAGGGAGAAGGCGACCACCCCGAGGGCGGCCTGGAGGGTGCCGAAGCCCCGGCCGCGCGGCGGAGCGGGAACCGCTATCGGCGCCCGGGCAGTAGCGCTACTCTGTGCTCTCATGCACGAGAGTAGCAGTGTGGGTGAACTGGCGGAACGACTGCGGCAGGAGCTGGACCGCTACTCTCCCGGTGAGAAGCTCCCGTCCAGCCGCGCCCTCGTCGAGCGGTTCCGGGTCAGCCCCGTGACCGTCTCCCGCGCGCTGGCGCGGCTCGCCGCCGAGGGACTGGTCGTCACCCGCCCCGGCGCCGGCGCCTTCCGTGCCGTGCCCCGCACACCGGCCGCCCCCACCGGGGACACCTCCTGGCAGGAGGTCGCCCTCAGCGCCGACGGCGCCGCCGACCTCGTCCCGCGCTCGGTCGACGCGTCCGGCGTCCTCGTCTCCCTCGCCGCCCCCGCCCCCGGGGTGATCGAGTTCAACGGCGGCTATCTGCACCCCTCCCTCCAGCCGGAGCGCGCCATGGCCGCCGCGCTGGCCCGCGCCGGACGCAGACCGGGCGCGTGGGGGAGGCCGCCCATGGAGGGGCTGCCCGAGCTGCGCGAATGGTTCGCGCGCGCCATCGGCGGACCCGTGACGGCGGCCGGCGTACTGGTCACCGCGGGGGGACAGTCCGCCCTCACCACCGCCCTGCGCGCCCTCGCCCCGCCCGGCGCCCCCGTCCTCGTCGAGTCGCCCACCTACCCCGGCATGCTCGCCATCGCCCGCGCCGCCGGACTCCGCCCGGTGCCCGTCCCCGTCGACGCCGACGGCGTACGCCCCTCCCTGCTCGCCGACGCGTTCCGCGCGACCGGCGCCCGCGTCTTCGTCTGCCAGCCCCTCTTCCAGAACCCCACCGGCGCCGTCCTCGCCCCCGAACGGCGCGCCGAGGTGCTGCGCATCGCCCGGCAGGCCGGCGCGTTCGTCGTCGAGGACGACTTCGTACGGCGGCTGGTGCACGAGGACGCGGGCCCGCTGCCGCGCCCGCTCGCCGCCGACGACCCCGACGGCGTGGTGGTGCACGTCAGCTCGCTCACCAAGGCCACCTCGCCCAGCTTCCGGGTGAGCGCCCTCGCCGCGCACGGCCCGGTGCTGGAGCGGCTGCGGGCCATCCAGATCGTCGACACCTTCTTCGTGCCGCGCCCGCTCCAGGAGGCCACCCTGGAACTGGTCGGCTCGTCCGCCTGGCCCCGCCACCTGCGCGCCGTCTCCACGGCCCTGCGCACCCGCCGCGACGCCATGACCGCCGCTCTGCGCCTCCAACTCCCCGGCCTGTCCCTGCCGCACATCCCCTCCGGCGGCTACCACCTGTGGCTCCGCCTCCCCGAGGGCGCGTCCGAGTCCGCCCTGACCGCCGCCGCCCTGCGTGCGGGCGTCGCCGTCACCCCCGGACGCCCCTACTTCAGCGCCGAACCGCCCGCCGGACACCTGCGCCTGAGCTTCGCCGCCGTGGCCGGCACCGGCGAGATCACGGAGGGCGTGCGCCGGCTGCGTACGGCCTGGTCCCAGGTGGTGGGATAACGGCTCGACGCCCGCCGCCACCGGCTGCCAGCATCGGCGCATGACTGCTGATCCCCGCCTGCCCGAGGGCTACGAAATCTCCGCCGACCCCGCCCGCATCGACGCCGACACGGTGCACCGCTGGCTGTCCACCGACGCGTACTGGGCCCTCGGCCGCCCTCGCGAGACGCAGGACAAGGCGATCGGCGGCTCCCGCAACTTCGGCGTGTACGACACGGTCACCGGTGCGCAGGTGGCGTACGCCCGCGTCATCACCGACCAGGCCACCTTCGCCTGGCTGTGCGACGTGTACGTGGACCCCGCCGTCCGCGGCAAGGGAATCGGCACCGCGCTCGTCACCGCCGTACGGGACGACGTGCGCGCGTACGGCGTGCGGCGCGTCCTGCTCGCCACGCACGACGCGCACGAGGTGTACGCGCCCATCGGGTTCCGGCCACTGGAGCGGCCGGACCAGTGGATGGCGCTGATCTTCGAGCAGGCGTGACGCCCGCCACCGTGGGGGCATAGGGCGGGGTTGTGCCGTATGCCCTCGGCGGAGGGTGAGGCCCGCGCCACCAAGCGTCATGGCCGGTCGGCACCCCTTGACCACCCGGCCCCGGCGGCTGACCATCGCCGCATGGCACTTCGGGTCACGTTCGTCGCAGCGGCGGGGAGCTCCACGGTGCTGTCCGAGCGCTTCGAGGACTCCCGGCCGCTGGACCAGGCCGGATGGAGCGAGGTGCAACGCGTCGCCCACGAACTGCTGCCGCTTGCCGCGGCCGACCTGCGCTACTGCTCCCCGGCGCCCCGCAGCCGCGCCACCGGGGAGGGCCTCGGGTACGCGCCGCTCGTCCAGCTCGCCCTGCGCGACTGCGACATGGGGCGCTGGCGCGGACTGACCCTGGGTGAGGCGATGGCCCGGGAGCCGGAGGCGGTGGACGCCTGGCTCGCCGACCCGAGGTCCACACCCCACGGCGGGGAGTCCCTGCTGGACTTCATCGGACGCGTCGGCAACTGGCTCGACACCCGGCCCGCCGAGGACGGCTGCCGGGTGGTCGCGGTGGCCGAGCCGTCGGTGATCCGCGCGGCGCTCGTCTACGCGCTGAAGGCGCCGCCCGGCACCTACTGGAACATCGACGTCCGCTCCCTGTCGACGATCAGCGTCGCCGGGCGGCCGGGCCGCTGGAGCCTGCGGCTGGAGAGCGTCTCGGCTCAGCCCCTGCGCGCCTGACCTCACGCGACGGGAGTGCGTGCGTACTCCGTGACGAGCTCCAGGTCCTTCGCCGGGCCGCGCACCCGCCACACCACCCGCCAGTGGTCCGCGTCCCGCACGGTGAAATCGCCGCGGTAGAGGTCCGCCGAGCACGGATGGTCGGCGATGTGCCGGCCGGACCTGAGGTCCAGGCCGTGGAAGAAGCGGCCGTCCGCGAACCGCACGTCCGCCGTGCCGTCGGGGCCGCGCAGGAACCGGAGCGTGCGCTCGGCGGGCCGGGTGACGCCCCGCCAGGTGAAGTCGCCGGACTCCCGCTGCAGCAGGCCCTCGTCGTCCTCGAGCGGTTCGAACAGCACGGTCCCGGTGAACCGCCCCTCGTCCCCGCCCGCCAGGTCCCGCACCACGCGCTCGGCCCGCCATGTGCCGCCCAGATACGCCAGTACGTCGGGTACCGGCCAGAACTCGCCCATGGCGTCCCGTTCTCCCATGCTCGCTCGTGTTCCGCTGCGCCGCACGCCCCATTGACGTGCTCCTGCCCCTCCCTATCTTGCCGTTCGAACTGCTGCACAGTGTCCGACATCGCGAACGACCGCTCATCTCCCCCAAGAGCCGCGGAGCATCCATGTCACGCACCGCCCGGCACCGCACCCACCACGCCGGCCGCCGCCCCGGACGACACGAACACCGGGACGGACACCCGGGCCACCCGGTGACCTCGACGTTCCGGGGAGTGGCGCCGACATTCGAGTACACCTTCCCGCCGCGGTGACGTTCCTGAGGACCGCCCGGAGGTGACGACAGGGAACGCGTGACCCTCGGGGCCGGCCAGGACGGCCGGCCCCGGAGGAGGCCCGTCGGCCTTATGGGCCTGGCAGGGCAAGGCGGCACGGGCCGGTTCGGCCTGGCATGCGCAAGCGCTCGGATGCCCCGTCGGCCACGCTGGCGGGAGGACTGGGGGCCGGGAGTCGCCCGGCCCCCGCAGCCGGAGGTGCCGTCATGACCGTGATGTCCATCGCCAGGTTCGAGAGGTTCTTCCGTGCGGCCGCGGGGCTGGACGTCGACAAGAACGATCTCAAGCGCTACAGCGACTTCGTCGACACCAAGCTCTACGACCTGCTGACCGTCGCCCAGGCCACGGCCAAGGCAAACGGGCGGGACATCGTCCGGACCTGGGACCTTCCGATCACGAAGGGCCTGCAGGAGAGCATCCACCGCTTCCGGGAGATCGACGAGGAAGTGGAGCTCGAGCCGATCCTCGAACAGCTGGCCACCCACCCCGCTCTCGACCGCACGCCCGACGAGGAGACCGAGGCGGCCTATCCGGAGATCATCGGCGGACTCAGCCTCGCCCTCGCCAAGAGCTTCAAGATCCTCCACCCCGACCTGAAGAACCCCCAGACCCAGCACTGGGACGAAGCCCGAGCCGTCTTCGACCTGCTTCTGTGAGCGGTGGCAGGGATCCTCGAACGTATGGAGAGAAACGCGTCCGTCGGCTCGGGGGAACTCCTGCTGGAGGAACTCGTCAGGGCGGCCCAGCTGGCGTCCCCCGCGGAACTGCCCGTCATCCTGAACCGGTACGCCGAGGCCATGGGCCTGGGAACGGCCGCGATCTACCTGGTCGACATCCAGCAGAGACTGCTGGTGCCGTTCGTCGAGGGCGAGCCGGACCTGGACCTTGAGACGTCGCTGGCGGGCTGGACCTACCGCACCGACTCCCTCCGCGTGGAGGAGACTCCGTCCGGCCAGCTGAACGTATGGCTGCCCCTCGCCAACGGAGCGGAGCGGCTGGGCGTTCTGGAACTGACCATGGACTCGCTGGACGGGGTCACCTTGCGGCGCTGCCGGACGGCGGCGTCGCTCCTCGCGTTGATCATCACGTCCAAGCGCACCTACAGCGACACCATCGCGCAGCGGATGCGGACCAGGCCCATGCATCTCCCCACGGAGATGGTGCGCGCCTTCCTCCCTCCCCGGTCGATCGGAACCGGGCGGGTGGTGTCCACGGCGGCCCTGGAGCCGGCGTACGAACTGGGCGGCGACGCCTTCGACCATGTGTTCACCGAGGACATCCTGCACACCACGATCCTCGACGGCATGGGGCACGATCTGGCGTCCGGACTCGCCACCTCCGTCGCCATGGCGGGCTGCCGCAACGCCCGGCGCAGCGGGGCGGGCCTCGACGAACTCGTGGGCACCGTGGACGACGCGCTGGCGAAGTGGCTCCCGGAGCAGTTCTGCACGGGTGTCTTCACGCAACTGCACATGCCCACCGGTGTGCTCAGGTGGTGCAACTGCGGCCATCCTGCCCCGCTGCTCATCCGCCGCCACCGGCTGCTCCACAAGGCGCTCGAGCGGCCGCCCGAGCCTCCTCTGGGCCTGCCCGCGCGTCTCGCCGAGACCGCCCGTCAGGTGCACGAGGTCCGCCTGGAACCGGGTGACCGCATCCTTCTCTACTCGGACGGCGTCGTCGAGTCACGCAACGAGGAGGGCGAGCAGTTCGGCCTGGAGCGCTTCACCGACTACATCATCCGGTCCACCGCGGCGGGGCAGAACGCCCCGGAAGTGCTGCGCCTGCTCATCCACTCCATCCTCGACCACCGGCACAACAAGCTCAGCGACGACGCCACCATCCTGATGTTCGAGTGGCAGCCCCCTGATCCGGACCAACCCGATCCGTGACCAGGGGACGCAAACGGCAGGGTCACGGCAGGAGCGCGGCGAACGCGTTCGGCACGCGGGACTTGAGGTGCTCCCATTCGCCGGCGCTCACATGCAGCGCCAGGGTTTTCAGGACGGTGCGCACCAGTTTCTCGGAGCCGCCCTCGACCGCGTAGGGGAATTCGCTCCTGACCCGTGCCATGAACTCGTCGTTGCTCATCCGCACGGGCGATTCGGCCGGTTTCCAGCCGTCGTAGTAGACACCCCTGACGAGGGTCGGCAACTGGGCGCCGAACTGCACGGCCGTGTCCACCGGGAGCCGGTCCCTGAGCGGGTGCAGCACGGCCCGCAGCGCTGCGTAGGACTGCTTGCGCCGGTCCTTGGGCCATCCGAAGGCCTCCTCGATGTCCTTGAGGAGCCGGTTGGCCTTGTCCACCATCGTGTCGAACGAGGAAAAGCCTGTGTCGACCATTTGTGTGGGCCTTTCGTTCCGGGTGCTGCGGGCTCAGCCCGCCAGGTCGGCCTTGCCGAACAGGGCCGCGTAGCTCGAGGGGAGCTGGCTGATGATCTGGTTCAGTTCTCCGCCGGTCACGGCGCCCCCCAGGGTGGACAGGACCGCGCCGGCGTCCCATTCCGCCGTACGCGGCCGGGCCCCGGTGCGCTCGGCGACCCGGCGCAGGAACTCCTCGATCCCGAAGCTCCGCGCCTGCTGCGGCGCGGCGTTCACCAGCACCTGTCCCAGCGGGCCGGGGAGCTGTGACGCCAGATCCCTGACCTCTCCGGGGCTGATCCGCTGGGCCAGCACTTCCAGCACGGCGTTGGTGACGTGCGCGGCCTCGTCGTTGTCCTTGTACTCGCCGCGCTCACGTACCCGGGCGAGGAATTCGTCGTACTTCATCGCTGCCTCCTTCTGTTCCGGTCACCGCCGGCGTGGGGCGCCCGGTGCGCTGCCGGACCCGCCGTGTCCGTCCGCCGGCGCGTAGGTGTCGTGGCCGACGTCCTTCACCCTGGACTCACGCTTGGACTCGCGCAGGGCGCGCCGGAAGCGCCGGGGGCCCCAGGAATGGCCGCCCACGGCCTTCTTGAGCTCATCGCGGCTCGTCGGGCCGGATTCCTGGAGGGCGTGGGTGATCTGCTCGATCTCGTCGTCGAGGCGCTGCTCGGCCATGGCGGACGTACGGCTCGCCGCGCCCGCGGTGCCGGCCATCCCCGGCGAGTACATCCTGTTGCCCTGCCCGGTGCCCGGGCGGTAGCGGCGGAGTCCGGCGCGCTGCCGCTCCCGGCGGCGGGCGGTGCGGTCGGCGATCCGCAGGTCCCGCTCGTGCGCCGCCTGCTGCACCTCGGCCGGCCGGCGGCGGTCCCGTTCGGTCTGCGGCGCGGGCTCGCCGCGCCAGTCCGCCTCCGCCTCCTCGGCGGTGAGTGGCCGGGCGATGTTCTCCAGGGACTGCTGTTCGGCGCGCACGCCGAAGAAGACCTCGGCGAGACCGCCCAGCGCCATGGCCGCAGCTCCGACGAGGAAGCCGATGGCCACCAGGTCGGCGTTGCCCGTGTGGATCAAGTGGCCGAACAGCAGCGGCCCGGTGATCCCGCCCACGGCCGTGCCGATGGCGAAGAACAGCGAGATGGACAGGGCGCGGGTCTCCATGGGGAAGACCTCGCTCACCGTCAGATAGGCCGAGCTCGCTCCCGCGGAGGCCACGAAGAAGGTCAGCGACACCAGCAGGAAGAACCACAGCGTGGTCAGGGACCCGGTCATCAGCAGGACCGCGAGGACGGTGGCCACGGTGGCCGACCCGATATAGGTGGCGGTGATCATCGGCTTCCTGCCCACGGTGTCGAACAGCCGTCCGAGAAGGAGTGGCCCGAGGAAGTTCGCGATCGCGAACAGGGCGAGGAAGTACGGGATCGTGCCGGACCCGATGTCGAAGAATCCGCTCAGCAGCGTGCCGAGGTCGAAGACGATCGCGTTGTACAGGAACGCCTGTCCGACGAAGAGCGCCAGGCCGAGAAGGGCGCGACGCGGGTACCGCCGCAGGGCCACGCCGGCGATCTCCCGGAACGGGATGACCTTGCGCTGCCGCACGGTGACCGCCTCGCCCGGCTCCGGCAGCTCCCGGCCGGTCTCCTGACGCACCTCGGCCTCGATCCGGTCGACGATGCGTTCGGCCTCGTCCTCGTGCCCGTGGATGAACAGCCAGCGTGGACTCTCGGGCACATGGCGGCGTACCAGCATGATGGCCAGGCCCAGGACGCCGCCCAGGCCGAAGGCCAGCCGCCAGCCGAGGTCGGCCGCCAGCAGGCTCTCGTTGAGGAGCAGCACGGCGACCAGGCTGCCGATCGCCGAACCGACCCAGTAACTGCCGTTGATGGCGAGGTCCACCTGCCCGCGGTTGCGGGCGGGGATCAGCTCGTCGATGGCCGAGTTGATCGCGGCGTACTCCCCGCCGATGCCCATGCCGGTGACGAAACGGGCGAGGTACAGGTACCAGGGGTCACGGGCGAACGCGGTCGCGACGGTGGCGAGGATGTAGATGCCGAGCGTGACCATGAACAGTTTCTTGCGCCCGAAACGGTCGGTGAGCCTGCCGAACAGCAGGGCGCCGATGCAGGCTCCCGCCACGTAGATGGCGGCGGCGGTGCCGATGTCGGCACTGGTCACGTGGATGCCGCTGCCCGCTTCGGTCATACGGGCGGCGACCGCCCCGACGATCGTCACCTCGAGTCCGTCCAGGATCCAGACGGTGCCGAGGCCGATGACGATCCTCCAGTGGAAGCGGGACCACGGCAGCCGGTCCAGCCGGGCGGGAACCTTGGTGGTCACCACGCCGAGTTCGGAGGTGCTGGTCATGCGCATGCCTCCTCGATCAGGTTGACGGGCTGATGCCTGGGGGAGCGGAACAGGACGAAAGGCACCTATACGGATAATGTGGTCGTCCATGCTGCGCTGCCACCTGCTGGGACACCGTTTTCGCTTCTTCCACGAGGGCGAGACGATGCGCTGGCACTGCGCGCGCGGGTGCGGGACTGAGGGAAGCAAGCGATATCCGACGGCGCGGGACGCGGAGCGTTACGCGCGGGCGTTCGACCGCGAGGACCAGGCCGACCTGGGCCGGCGCGCGCCGCTGGGTCTCCTTCCCCTCCGCCTGTTGCGCGCCTGGCGTCGGCGCGGTGACAGGGGCGACGGCGGACCGCGTACCGTGCCCCGGTCGCGGTAGGAAGGTGTGGCAGGGGACGCCTGTTCATGAGTCACCGCCGGAAGTTCGAGCCTCGTCCGCCCGGCCGCGGTTCCGGACGCCGTCCGGAACCGCGGTGGCGTCTCAGGAGCTGTTCCCCGAGCTCTCACTCGTGTCGCTGATCTCGATGTGCCGGGGCCTGGCGACGTCGGCCTTGGGGACGGTGATGCTGAGCACGCCGTCCGACATCTGCGCGGTGATCTTGTCCATGTCGACCTCTCCGGGCAGCCGCAGCCGGTACTCGAAGGCTCCGGTGCGGCGGGTGCTCCGGCGCAGGACGCCCTTGCGTTCCCTCTCCTTGATCTCTCCGGTGACCACCAGCTCCTGGCTGTTGGCCTCCACGTCGACGTCCTTGGCCTTGACGCCGGGGAGTTCGATCTCGACGTGGAAGGCGTCGTCGGACTCCGTGACGTCCGCCATGGGCGTCCACGCCGCTGCGGGCGCCGCGCTTCCCACGGTGGACTCGAGCAGCCCGGTCATCTCGTTGATCAGCTGGTCGAACTCCGTGAGCGGATTGCGGGCCCAGCCGACGGTCCTGTCCTGCGTCGCGCCACCGGGGTGACGCCGTACGGGCGTGGTCATTCCCCTTGCCTCCTCTTTCGGTGATCTCCTCGCGGCCTGGGTGTCATGCGAGCCAAGCGGACTCCTTCGATCGGACGAGCGGGAAGCTGCCGGCGCCGCCGGGGGTGGCCGTGCGGTCGAGGCAGCGGTGCACGAAGTGGATGCTCATCGCGCCTTCGCCCACCGCGGAGGCCACGCGTTTCACCGAGCCGCTGCGGACGTCGCCCGCGGCGAAGACGCAGGGAAGGCTGGTCTCCAGGGTCAGGCAGTCGCGGCCCTGGCTCTGCCACAGTCCGGGCACGGAGCAGGCCTGCGCCTCGGCCCCGGTGAGCACGTAGCCGCGTGCGTCGAGCGCGAGCGCGCCGGACAGCCACTCGGTGTGGGGGTCGGCCCCGGTGAAGACGAACAGGGCCCGCACCGCGAGGTCGCGCTGCCGGCCCGTGCGGAGATCGACGACGGTGATCCGCTCCAGCGCCTTGTCGCCGAACGCCTCGGTCAGCCGCGTGTGCAGCAGCACGCGCACCCGCGGATGGCGCTCGATCTGGTCGATCAGGTACCGGGACATGCGGGCCTCGAGGCTCGGCCCGCGGACCAGCAGATACACCTCCGGCGCGAATCCCGCGAGGAAGAGCACCGCCTGGCCCGCGGAGTTGCCGCCGCCGACCACCGCGACCGGGTCGGAACGGCACTGCTGGGCCTCGTGGACCGTGGCCGAGTAGTGCACGCTCGAGCCCTCCAGCGGCTCGATGCCGGGCACGTCGAGGCGGCGGTAGCGGGCGCCGGTGGCCAGGACGACGGCACGGGCCGTGATCTCGCTGCCGTCGGCGAACCCGACGGCGACGTGGTCCTCGCGTGCTTCGAGCCGGGCCGCCTCCGCCGGGACGCTGATCCGGGCGCCGAACTTCTCCGCCTGGAGCACGGCGCGCTCGGTGAGTTCGGCGCCGGAGATGCCGGAGGGGAAGCCGAAGCAGTTCTCGATGCGGGTCGACGTCCCGGCCTGCCCGCCCGTCGCCAGGGACTCGACCACGGTCGTGCGGAGGCCCTCCGAGGCGGCGTTCACCGCGGCGGCGAGACCGGCCGGACCGGAGCCGACGACGAGGAGATCGCCGCGGCCGTTGCCCGACGGCAGGGGCGGCAGGCCGATCAGCCGGGCCAGTTCGGCGTTGCTCGGGTTGCGCAGCAGGGTCGTGTCCCGCCAGATCACCAGCGGCGTCTGCTCCGGACCGACGGCGAAGCGGCGCAGCAGCGCCTCGGCCTCCTGGTCCGTCTCCAGATCGATCCAGCGGTACGGCAGCCGGTTGCGGGCGGCGAACTCACGCAGCCGCCGTGTGTCGGGCGAATAGCGTGAGCCGATGATGCGGAAGCCCGCACCCTGTCCGACGAGCAGGGCACGGCGGCCCAGACAGGCGCGCAGCACCAGGTCACCGAAGAGGGAGTCCCGGGTCACCAGGTCACGCAGCTGGTCCACGGACAGGACGAGGATCTCGCCGGGATCCCGGACCACGGCGGTGTAGAAGGCCACCTGTCCGCCCGACAGGCCGAGCTCGCCGATGAAGCGGCCGGGGCCGTGCACCCGGAGCAGATGCTCGTCGGGCGTGCCGTACCCCTCGACGACGGCCACCGCGCCGCTGAGGATGACGTAGAACGTCTCGCACCGCTCACCCTCGCGGATCAGCACGTCACCGGGGCCGACGGCGCGGCGCCTGCCCTGCTCCGCCAGGCGGGCCGTCTGCTCCTCCGACAGCCGGGGATAGGCGCCATGGATGTCGGGCGTCTCGAGGGGGACGCCCTCGTCCGGCACAGGCGTGGTGTCCGGCCGCGTCTCGTCGCCGGGCATCACACGAAGGCCTCGTGGACGAAACACCACCGCCAGTCCTCACCGGGCTCGAGCGACGCCGCGATCGGATGCCCTTGGGCGGCCGCGTGACGACGGGCGTGCCGGTTCGGCGACGAGTCGCAGCAGCCGACGTGACCGCAGGTCAGGCAGACCCTGAGATGGACCCAGGACGAACGCGTGGCCAGACATTCCTCGCATCCCGCGGCGCGCGGGGTCACGGGGCGTGCGAGGGCGAGGTGGGGGTCGGTCCGTACGGGCATGGCCGATCACCCTTTCCCCGCCGGCGCACGGCCGGCGATCGACTGCTCCACCCACCGCCGCAGGACGGGGGCAGGCGCGGCCCCCGTCTGCCGGGCGACGGTCCGCCCCTTGTCCAGGACCAGCAGCGTCGGTACCGCCTGTACCTCGAAGCGCCGCGCCAGACGCGGATTCCTGTCGACGTCCACCTTGACCAGCTTGATCCGTCCCGCGAGATCGGCGGCGACCTTCTCCAGCGCCGGGCTCACCATGCGGCAGGGACCGCACCAGGTGGCCCACAGGTCCACGACGACAGGGACGGTCGCCCGCTCGACGACCTCGGCGAAGTCGTCGTCGCCCGCGTCGGCGATCCACGGCAGAGGCCCCTCGCAGTTGCCGCACCTGGGCCGGCCCGCGGCGGCCACGGGCACCCGGTTGGTGCGCCCGCAGCGCGGGCACGTGACGTCGGTGGCTCGCACAGTGCTCATGCCGCTCTCACCCCCTCTGCTCCGGGAGGCGGCCGACGGCGCGTCCGGCCTCCTGGTACGTCCCGTACGCGGCAACGGGCCCGCGGGGCTGTTCGGTCATCGCCCGGTCCTTCCTGCGTCGTGCGCTCCGGCACCAGCACGCCCCAGGCTCGCGAACCGGGCAGTCCCGTGCCTGCGCCCGGCAGGTCGAAGAACGGCGGAACCGGTCGCCCCATGAGCACGAGGACAAAACCGGTGAAAGCCTCAGGTGAGCGGAAAGCGGTGGGGGGTACGCGGCATCTGTTCACCCCTGTGACAGCACGCGAAGGGAGTGATCCCATGGTTGATCGCCGGGTCACCCGGAACATGGGCCGAGGCCGTCCCGCCCGGGACGGCAGCCTTCCGCGGAGCCGTTCCGTGCGGCACCCGACCGCCCCGTGGCATGAGGCCGGCACGCACCGCCCGGGCCCGGCCGAACTCCCCCGCGAACTGCTGACGGTCTCCCACGCCCTGACCGACGCCCGGAACGAGGACGAGATCCTGCGCCTGGCGATGGAGCACGTGTCTGCCGTCGGCCCGTACACGGCCGAGGCCGGATACCTCAGGGTGAACGGCCGGCTGGCCCCCGTCCCGCGAGCCGGGACGGACCACCCGCCGGCCGTCGACCGGGCGGTGCGGGAGCTGGCGGGGCGGGACGGCCCCGTGGACGTTCCCGGCCGGTCACCGGGCCGGGCCCTGGCCCTGCGCGGACCCGGCGGCGTGCACGGCTACCTGGTGGTGACGTGCCGCTCCCGGCCCACCGATGCCCACGACGTCCTGCTCGCCATGCTGGTACGCCTCACCGCCGCGGCGCTCTCGGCCGCCGTCGCGCACCGCCGCCGGCAGGAGGACGCGCTGGAGCTGCACCGGCTGCGACGGGAACGGGCGACCCTCCAGCAGCGGATGATCTCACTCGTGGTCGAGGCGGGACACCAGCGGGCCGTGCACCAGGCGCTCGCCGACGTCGCGGCCTCCGGCGGCGGCCAGGAGGCCATCACCGGCGTGCTGCACGAGCTCACCGGGTTTCCGGTCCTGCTGGAGGACCGCTTCGGCCGGCTGAGGTCCTGGACCGGCCCCGGCCGGCCCGACCCCTACCCGGACCCCGACCCCGCACGCCACGAGGAGGTGCTGCAGCAGGCCGCCCGGCGGGGCGGACCCGTCCGGGTCAAGGACCGGCTCATCCGCGTGATACGCCCCCGCGGCGAGGTCCTCGGCGTGCTGGCCCTGGTCGATCCCGGGGACGAGGCCGACCACTACGCCGAGTTCGCCCTGGAGCACGCCGCCACGTCGCTCGCCATGGAACTGTCGCACCTGCGGCATCTCGCGGAGGTGGAGCTGCGGCTGCGCCGCGAACTGGTCGACGACCTGCTGGCCGGGACGGACGAGACGAGCGCCTACGCCCGGTCCGAGGCGCTGGGACACGACCTGCGCCGCGATCAGTACGTGGTCGTCGTGCGGTGGAGCAGCCAGGCCCCCGACGACGCCTTCGCGCGGACCGTGGGCCGGGCGGCCTCGGCCGTGGGCATGCGGTCACTGGTGACCCGGCGTTCCGGCCACGTGGTTCTGGTCGCCGAGGGCAGGCCCCACGACCGCGCCCTGTACGAGGCGCTCGTCCGGGAGACCGGGACGCACGACGGGACGATCGGGGTGAGCGCCCGCTGCGACACCCTCGCCGGCATCCCCGGCGGCTACCAGGAGGCACTGCGCGCCCTGGAGGTGCGCCGGCGCTCCCGCAGCCGGTACGGCACGACGTTCTTCGACGACCTGGGCCTCTACCGCATCCTGGGCCCCGGAGGCGACTACCAGGAGCTGGAGGGGTTCGTCCGGGAATGGCTGGGGCGGCTCGTCGACTACGACGGCCTGCACCGCGCGGCGCTCGTGGAGACCCTGTCCCGGTACTTCGACTGCGGAGGCAACTACGCCGAGACCGCGCAGTCCCTCACGATCCACCGCAGCACACTGCGCTACCGGCTCCAGCGCATCCGCGAGATCAGCGGCCGTGACCTCACGGACGTGGAGGACCGCCTCAACCTCCAGGTCGCGACCCGGGTGTGGAAGGTCATGCTCGGCGAACCCGGCTGAGGGGCCCACGGCGACGGGTGCGGGGCCGGCCGGACGCGGCCCGGGCCGCCCACCGCGCAGCACGTTGCATAAACGTGCAGGGAAACGTATAGTCATGCCATCCAGGAGGAGGGTTTTCCATGGCGGTACGTGCGGCGGTGGCCGGAGCGAGCGGGTACGCGGGCGGTGAGCTGCTGCGTCTGCTTCTGACCCACCCCGAGGTCGAGATCGGCGCCCTGACCGGGAACACCAACGCCGGACAGCGCCTGGGCGCGCTCCAGCCGCACCTGCTGCCGCTGGCCGACCGGGTGCTGGAGCCCACCACCCCGGAGGCGCTCGCCGGGCACGACGTCGTCTTCCTCGCGCTGCCGCACGGCCAGTCCGCCGCCGTCGCCGAGCAGCTCGGCGACGAGGTGCTCGTGATCGACATGGGCGCCGACTTCCGCCTGAAGGACGCCGCCGACTGGGAGGCGTTCTACGGCTCCCCGCACGCCGGCACCTGGCCCTACGGCCTGCCCGAACTGCCGGGTGGCCGCGCCGCGCTGGAGGGGTCCAAGCGTGTCGCGGTGCCCGGTTGCTACCCCACCGCCGTCTCCCTCGCGCTGTACCCGGCCTACGCCGCCGGGCTCGCCGAGGCCGAGGCCGTGGTCGTCGCCGCGTCCGGCACCTCCGGCGCGGGCAAGTCGCCCAAGCCGCACCTGCTGGGCAGCGAGGTCATGGGCTCCATGTCGCCGTACGGCGTGGGCGGCGGGCACCGGCACACCCCCGAGATGATCCAGAACCTCAGCGCGGCGGCCGGCGAGCGCGTCACCGTCTCCTTCACGCCCACCCTGGCGCCGATGCCCCGCGGCATCCTCGCCACCTGCTCCGCGAAGGCGAAGCCCGGCGTCACCGCCGAGTCCGTGCGCGCCGCCTACGAGAAGGCGTACGCCGACGAGCCGTTCGTCAGCCTCCTCCCCGAGGGACAGTGGCCCGCCACCGCCTCCGTGTACGGCTCCAACGCCGTCCAGGTGCAGGTCGCCCACGACACGGCGGCCGGGCGGATCGTCGTGATCAGTGCCATCGACAACCTCACCAAGGGCACCGCGGGCGGTGCCGTCCAGAGCATGAACATCGCCCTGGGTCTCGACGAGACCTGTGGGCTTTCGACGACCGGAGTCGCGCCGTGAGCGACGCACGTGCAGCCGCCGGGCCGCAGACGAGCACGATGCCCGCACCTCCGCGCTGCACGGGCGGCCAGGACATCAGCCGCTACCGCGGCGGGGCGAACGAGGAGACACAGTGAGTGTGACGGCAGCAAAGGGATTCACGGCGGCGGGCATCGCCGCCGGGATCAAGGAGAACGGCAACCCCGACCTGGCCCTCGTGGTCAACAACGGCCCCCGACGCGCCGCCGCCGGCGTCTTCACCTCCAACCGCGTGAAGGCCGCCCCCGTGCTCTGGTCCGAGCAGGTTCTCAAGAGCGGGCAGCTCGCCGCCGTCGTCCTCAACTCCGGCGGCGCCAACGCCTGCACCGGCCCCAAGGGCTTCCAGGACACCCACGCCACCGCCGAGAAGGCCGCCGAGGTGCTCGGCGTCGGCGCCGGCGAGGTCGCCGTCTGCTCCACCGGCCTCATCGGCGTCCTGCTCCCCATGGACAAGCTGCTCCCCGGCGTCGAGACCGCCGCCGGCCAGCTCTCCGAGCACGGCGGCGAGAAGGCCGCCATCGCCATCAAGACCACCGACACCGTCCACAAGACGTCCGTCGTCACCAAGGACGGCTGGACCGTCGGCGGCATGGCCAAGGGCGCGGGCATGCTCGCCCCCGGCCTCGCCACCATGCTCGTCGTCCTCACCACCGACGCCGACCTCGACAGCGCGACCCTGGACCAGGCGCTCCGCGCCGCCACCAAGGTCACCTTCGACCGCGTCGACTCCGACGGCTGCATGTCCACCAACGACACCGTGCTGCTGCTCGCCTCCGGCGCCTGTGGCGTCACCCCCGGGTACGCCGACTTCGCCGAGGCCGTACGGCAGGTGTGCGACGACCTCGGCCAGCAACTCATCCGGGACGCCGAGGGCGCAAGCAAGGACATCAAGGTCGAGGTGATCAACGCCGCGACCGAGGACGACGCCGTCGAGGTGGGCCGCTCCATCGCCCGCAACAACCTCCTCAAGTGCGCCGTCCACGGCGAGGACCCCAACTGGGGCCGCGTCCTCTCCGCCATCGGCACCACCAAGGCCGCCTTCGAGCCCGACCGGCTCAACGTCGCCATCAACGGCGTCTGGGTGTGCAAGAACGGCGGCGTCGGCGAGGACCGCGACAAGGTCGACATGCGCTACCGCGAGGTGCACATCGTCGCCGACCTGTCCGCCGGCGACGCCACCGCCACCATCTGGACCAACGACCTCACCGCCGACTACGTCCACGAGAACAGCGCCTATTCCTCATGACCGTCACCCGTAAGCACACCGCGCTGCCCAAGGCGCAGATCCTCATCGAGGCCCTGCCCTGGCTCACCCGGCACCACGGAAAGACCGTCGTCATCAAGTTCGGCGGCAACGCCATGGTCGACGAGGACCTGAAGGCCGCCTTCGCCCAGGACGTCGTCTTCCTGCGGCACGCCGGACTGAAGCCCGTCGTCGTGCACGGCGGCGGCCCGCAGATCAGCCGCGCCCTCGAGACCCACGGCATCGTCAGCGAGTTCAAGGCCGGCCTGCGCGTCACCACCGAGGACGCCATGGACGTCGTACGGATGGTGCTCGCCGGGCAGGTCCAGCGTGAGCTGGTCGGCCTGCTCAACCGGCACGGCCCGCTCGCCGTCGGCCTCACCGGCGAGGACGCGCACACCCTCACCGCCGTCAAGCACCAGCCCGAGATCGACGGGGAACTGGTCGACATCGGGCGGGTCGGCGAGATCACCGAGATCGACACGGGCGCCATCGAGGCCCTGCTCGCCGACGGCCGCATCCCGGTCGTCTCGTCGATCGCCCGCTCCCAGGACGACCACCATGTCTACAACGTCAATGCTGATACGGCGGCTGCGGCACTCGCTGCTGCTCTGGGCGCCGAAACCCTCATGGTCCTCACGGACGTCGAGGGCCTCTACGAGGACTGGCCGAACAGCGACGAGGTGATCAGCCGTCTCACCGCGTCGCAGCTCGAGAAGCTCCTGCCGGAGCTGTCCTCGGGCATGGTGCCCAAGATGGAGGGCTGTCTGCACGCCGTGCGGGGCGGCGTGAACACCGCCCGCGTCATCGACGGCCGGGTCCAGCACTCGATCCTGCTGGAGATCTTCACGGACGAGGGCATCGGCACCATGGTCGTGCCCGACGAACAGGGGGAGTCGTGAGCAACGCGGAACTGACCGCCCGGTGGCAGGGCGCGCTGATGAACAACTACGGCACGCCCCGCCTCCCCCTCGTGCGGGGCGAGGGGGAGCGGCTCTGGGACGCCGACGGCAAGGAGTACCTCGACTTCGTCGGCGGCATCGCCACCAACGCCCTCGGCCACGGCCACCCGGCGATCGTCGAGGCCGTCACCCGGCAGATCTCCTCCCTCGGCCACATCTCCAACCTCTTCCTCGCCGAGCCGACCGTCGCCCTCGCCGAGCGGCTGCTCCAGCTCTTCGGCCGGGACGGCAGGGTCTTCTTCTGCAACTCCGGCGCCGAGGCCAACGAGGCCGCCTTCAAGATCGGCCGGCTCACCGGGCGCACCCACGTCGTCGCGACCGAGGGCGCCTTCCACGGCCGCACCATGGGCGCCCTCGCCCTCACCGGGCAGGCCGGCAAGCGGGAGCCGTTCCTGCCGCTGCCCGGGGACGTCACCCACGTGCCGTTCGGCGACGCCCAGGCGCTGGACGCGGCCGTCACCGAGGACACGGCCCTCGTCGTCCTCGAACCCATCCAGGGCGAACTCGGCGTGGTCGTCCCGCCGACGGGCTACCTCAAGGCGGCCCGCGCCATCACGGCCGCCAAGGGCGCGCTGCTCGTGCTGGACGAGGTGCAGACCGGCGTCGGCCGGACCGGGGACTGGTTCGCCTACCAGGCCCACGAGGGCGTCCTGCCGGACGTCGTCACCCTCGCCAAGCAGCTCGGCGGCGGACTGCCCCTCGGCGCCACCGTCGCCTTCGGCCGCGCGGCCCAGCTGTTCGAGCCCGGCCACCACGGCACCACCTTCGGCGGCAACCCGGTCGCCTGCGCCGCCGGACTCGCGGTGCTCGACACCATCGCCGGCGACGGACTGCTGGAGAACGCCAAGCGGCAGGGCGAGAAGCTGCGCGAGGGCGTCGAGGGTCTCGGGCACGCCCTGATCGACCACGTCCGGGGAGCGGGCCTGCTCCTGGGTATCGTGCTCACCGAGCCGCTCGCGCCCCAGGCGCAGCAGGCGGCTCAGGACGCCGGGTTCCTCGTGAACGCCGCCGCCCCCGACGTCGTACGGCTCATGCCGCCGCTGAACCTCGGGGACGACGCGGTGGCCGCGTTCCTCGGGGCGCTGCCCGGCATCCTGGACGCCGCCGGACGCGCGGGTGGGGAAGGACGATCCGGAGAATGAGACGACGATGAGCCAGGAGCAGGACCAGGGGCGTACGGCGGGCCAGGCCGGGCCTGCCGTGCCGCAGACCCGTACCGCGCGGCACCGCCGGATCGTGGACATCCTCAACCGGGAGCCGGTGCGGTCGCAGAGCCAGCTCGCGAAGCTGCTCGCCGACGACGGGCTGAGCGTCACCCAGGCGACGCTCTCCCGCGACCTCGACGAGCTGAACGCGGTGAAGATCCGCAACAACGACGGGGATCTGATCTACGCGGTGCCGAGCGAGGGCGGGTTTCGCACGCCGCGTGCGCCGTTGGGGGAGTCCGCCAAGGAGGAGCGGATGCGGCGGCTCTCGCAGGAGCTGTTGATCTCCGCGGAGGCGTCCGCGAATCTTGTGGTGCTCCGGACGCCTCCGGGGGCGGCGCAGTTCCTGGCTTCCGCCATCGATCAGGCCGAGCTGCATGACATTCTCGGCACCATTGCCGGGGACGACACGTTGTTGTTGATCAGCCGGGAGCCTACGGGCGGGCAGGCGCTCGCTGATCACCTGCTTCGGCTGGCTCAGAACGGGGGCTGAGGGGCTGGCCACGCCTCCTGAGGCGCCTGCCGACTGCGGGCAGTCGTGCCGCTCGGGGCGGCACGGGTGGGCGCAGGCGGCACCTTGCAGCGGGCCTGCACCGCATCGCCGTGCGGCCACCGGGGTGCCAGTACCTGTTGCATGCCGGGCGCGGCCACGTCGTGGCTGGTCGCGCAGTTCCCCGCGCCCCTTTCGGGGTGCTCGTCAGCCCAGCCACCGGGCGAGGTGTGCTGTGCAGCGGACCTCGTCGCCCGCTGTGATCAGGAGGGCCTCCGTGTCGGGGAGGGCGTCCAGCCAGCGCAGGCCCTCCCGGGAGCCCATCGCGAAGGCCGCCGTGGCCCAGCAGTCCGCCCAGGTCAGGCGGGGGGCGATCACCGTCACCGCGACCAGGTCGGTCACCGCGGAGCGGCCCGTACGCGGGTCGACGATGTGATCGCCGCGCTCCGCGGTGCCGGACGTGGCCACCGCCAGCTCCCGCGCCCCGGCCGCCGAGACCACCGCGGCGAGGCCGCCCGGGCGCAGCGGGTCCGACACGCCGACCCGCCAGGGGCGGCCCGTGCCCGGTGAGCCGAGCAGCTGGACGTCGCCGCCGCCGTTGACGCTCACCCCGGACGCCCCGGCCGCGAGGAGCCTGCGGGCCGCGCGCTCGGTGGCCCAGCCCTTCACGATGCCCGTCGGGTCGAGCTGCCCCCGGTAGCGCGTGCTGAACCAGCCGTCGCTGACCCGCTCCGCCTCCGCCGCCAGTTCCAGCACCTCGGCGACCTCGGGGTCGCACTGCCCGACGTCCAGCTCGCCGCGCACCAGACGGGAGATCTGGGTGTCCTCGCGGTAGGTGCTGAACACCTCGTCGACCCGGCGCAGTCCGGCGGCGGCCTCCTCCAGCGCCGCGCGCACCGCGCCGGGCTCCCCGCCGCGGACGTCGAGGGAGAAGACGGTGCCCATCGTCTCCACCACACGACGCTCCGCGGCGGGCGCCTCCACGGGTTCCGCCACCGTCTCAGCCACCGGCCTTGTCCAGGGCGGACTGGAGGGACTCCTTGTAGCCCTCGCTGGTGTAGGTCGCGCCCGACACGGCGTCGATGTCCGCGGTGCCGGCCTGCACGGCCGCCTGGTTCAGCTTCGGCACGGCGTTGGACGTGACCTGGTCGCTCTGGCCGCCCTTGGGGGCCTGGACCGCCTCGGCCTTGGTGATCTTTCCGCCGGTGACGGTGATCCGTACCTGGACCGGGCCGTACTGGGTCTGCGCGACGTCACCGGTGACCGTCTTCGCCTGGGCCGCGGCGCCGCCGCCGTTGCCCGTGTCGGCCGGCGCGGAGGCGCGCGCCTTGTCGATGGCCGACTGGAGGGACTCCTTGTAGCCGTTGCTGGTGTACGTCGCGCCGGACACCGCGTCGATGTCCGCGCTCTGCGCCCGCACGACCGCCTGGTTGAGCCTGGGCACGGCGTTGGAGGTGATCTGGTCGCTCTGGCCGCCCTTGGGGGCCTGGACCGCCTCGGCCTTGGTGATCTTTCCGCCGCTGACGGTCAGCCGCACCTGCACCGCCCCGTACTGGGTCTGCGCCGCGTCGCCGGTGACCGTGCCGTCGCCGATGGGGCGGGCGCCGCCCTGCACGGACTCCGCCGCGGGCGGGGCGCCGCCCGCCGCCTCGGCCGACCCCGGGTCGGACGCGGGTTTCAGCGACAGCAGCAGCACGATCCCGGAGACGGTGGCGGCGGTCGCCAGCACGGTGCGCCGGACGGGGTGACTCTTCCTCATCGCTTCTCAAGCTCCTGATGGGTAACGGGCGATCGGGGCCGACGGCCCGCCGCTCACATCTCGAACGACTCGTGGTGGATCCGGCGCGCGGGCACCCCGGCGTCCCGCAGGGCCGCGTACACCTGCTGGGCGAACCCGGGCGGCCCGCACATGAAGACGTCGTGGCGGTCGACGTCGGGGATCTTGCGGCGCAGGCTCTCCGCCGAGATGTCCGGGCGTTCCCCGTCGGGGCTGTTCACCGCGTACATCAGCCGGGCGCCGCGCTCGTCGGCGATCTTCGCCAGCTCGCCCCACAGAGCCAGGTCCTGGGTGCTGTTCGCCCGGTACAGCAGGGTGATGTCGCCGGAGGCGCCGGGCAGCGTCTCGAACAGGGCGCGCATCGGGGTGATGCCCACCCCGCCCGCGACCAGCAGCACCTTGCCGCGGCTGCGGCGCTGCGCGGTCAGCGCCCCGTAGGGGCCCTCCGCCCACACCCGGGTGCCGGGCTCCAGCTCGCGCAGCCGGGAGCTGTGGTCGCCGATCGCCTTGACGGTGATCCGCAGCATGTCCGGGCGGGGCGCCGCGGACAGCGAGTACGGGTGGGAGCTGAACCGCATCCCGGGGGCCAGGAAGCGCCAGCGGAAGAACTGCCCGGCCTCGGCGCCCATCCGGTGCAGCCGGTGCCCGCTGATCAGCACCGACACCACGCCGGGCGTCTCCTCGATGACGGCCTGGACCCGCATCCGGTGCCGCAGGTTCAGCCGGATCGGGGTGAAGATCCGGTACCACAGCACCAGCATGGTCACGGCGCCGTACAGCCCGTACCAGAAGGTCTTCGCGGACGGGGTGACGGCGAACTCGTTGCCGGTGGTGATCTGGTGCCAGAACGTCAGGAACACCGCCGCGTACGTCAGCAGGTGCACGTGGTACCAGCCGTCGTACGGCATCCGGCGCCGGACCGGGCCGACCGACAGGAAGGCGATCACGAAGAGCAGGCCGGTGCCGATGGCGGCCTTGCCCATGTCGGGCAGCGTGTCGATGGAGGTGATCGTCTGCGACACGATGTCGGAGAGGGTCTTCCCCGCCTGACGGGCGTAGCCCCACATGATCAGGAAGACGTGGGCGACGACCAGGCTGACGGTGTAGCGACCGCTCATCGCGTGCCAGCGGGCGACCCGGTCCGAGCCGACCCGCCGCTCCAGCGCGGGCACCCGGGCCATCTGCAGCACGACCAGGGCCATCAGATAGCCGGCGAGCAGACCGGTGATCCGGCCCGCGGCGATGATCTTCCCGGTGGTGTCCGCGATGGACGGCGTGCTCGTCCACCAGAGCCACAGCACGGCCCCCGCGCCCGCACCCACGGCGAGCAGCAGCGGGACGGCGGGGGAGCGGCGCGGACGGATGCGGCGCATCGTCTGGCGGCGGGCGGCACGGCCGCCGGCGAGCGTGGTGGTCACGGTTCCTCCGTGGGACTGGGCCCTTGGCCCTCACATACGTGCCGCCACGCGGGAGTGTTCAGCGGAAACCGTGGATTCGCCGCCCGTTTCAGTAGCGGGTGATCGCGGTGCGCCCGCCGGTGGTGCCGATCGCGAGGTGCGGGGCTCGCGCGGGGTTCGCCCAGCGCAGGATCTTCCGCATCGCGCTCTTCGGCACGGACACGCAACCGGCTGTCGTGCCGCGGCCGTTGACGTGCAGGAAGATGCCGGCGCCCCGGCCGCGCACCGGACGGCGGTAGTTGAAGTCCACGACCAGGGCGTGCGCGTACTGCGTGCGGTAGGTGATCAGGTGTTCGGCCTGGCTCGCCCGGCAGTCGGCGGCCCGGGGCTCGGTCCAGCGGTTGTAGAGGCGGGAGTTGTTGTCCTGGCACCACCAGGAGTTCTGCCGCACGGGCCGGTAGGCGTACCGGGTGCCGGAGGGGGCCGCCTCGATGCCGAAGGCGTAGGGGAGTCCGTACAGCCCCGTCGGGGTGGTGTTCGTGCCCTGCTTGCGGGTGGTGCCCTCGGTGAGCCCATTCGCGCCGAAGCGGGCCTTCGCGGACCCGGCCGCCACCCAGCGCCCGCCCTTACGGTCCCACCAGGTGACCGTGCCGGTGGTGGACCCGGTCCGCGCCGCCACCGCCGTGATCAGCTGGCTGCCGCCGCCGGTGTCCGCCATCCGCTCCGGCAGCGGCGACGCGGGGCGCTGCGCGGTGCCGAGCGAGAGCAGGGACAGGGACACGAGGACGGCGACGGAGACACGACGTGGGCGCATGGCTCACATGCTGGACGGGGGCAGCGGCAACGGCAGCCCGGGAAGTCCGTCCAGGCTCGTCGCGACGTGCTCCTTCTTGGTGAAGTACGCGTCGAGGGACGCGTCGTCCTCCCGGGCGAACCGCCTCTCGTGCAGGTCCCGCTCCCCCTCGTACGCCATGTAGGGCACGGCGTAGCCGCAGGTGTCCCGGATCAGCTCGGCGCGGACGACCACGACCGCGCGCAGTCCGTGGGTCCACGGGTCGATGTCGGGGAAGTGGGCGAGCAGCTCCTTGAACCGCGGGTCGTCGCGGAACACGGGCTCCCCGCGCCCGTGCACGCGCACGATGTTCGGCGGGCCCTGGAAGGCGCACCACATCAGGGTGATCCGGCCGTTCTCCCGGAGGTGGGCGACGGTCTCGGCGTTGGATCCGGCGAAGTCCAGGTAGGCCACGGTGAGGTCGTCCAGCACCGCGAAGGAACCCTTGAGCCCCTTGGGGGAGAGATTGACCGTGCCGTCGGCGGACAGGGGAGCGGTGGCGGTGAAGAAGACCGGCTGCTCCTCGATGAAGGTACGGAGCCGCCCGTCGATACGCTCATACGTTTTTCCCATGTCCACCGATTATCCGGGCAGATCTTTCGCCTGTCTAAGCATTTGACGGCCCGGCGTCGGAAGGAATTGACCGTGGCCGCCCCGGCCGGCGCTTGAACGGGGCGGCCACGGCGCCTGTCACGTCACTGGGTGAGCGTGCAGGCGGCGAGGGAGTCGAGACCGGCCGGGCGCCCGGCGGTACGGCCGACGGAGATGGCGATGCGCTCGATGGCGGCGGCGCGCTTGTCCTGGAGCGGGCCGAGGATGGCGTTCCGGACGAAGTTGGGGCCGCCCTGGCCGACGGTGTCGACCAGCCGCTTGTTCGCCTCGGCGACCTGCTGGTCGAGCTGGTCGAGCTGGTCCAGGTTCCGGGTGACCTCGGCCTGCGCCGAGGCGGGGACGGCCGGGAGCTGCGAGGCGACGTCCGGGCAGGAGATCGTGCCGACGCCGGAGGCGTCCCCGCCCTGACCGGCGCCCGCGTCCCCGCCGCCCGCGTCCGCGTCGCCTCCGCTCTGCTCCTGCCCCGGAGCGGCCGGATCGCCCTGCGCGTCGAGCGAGCAGGTTGCGAGCGCGTCGAGGCCGGCCGGACGGTCGGCGGTGCGGCCGATGGCGGTGGCGATGCGGTTGACGGTGGCGATCCGCTTGTCCTCCAGGGGGCCGAGGATGGCGTTCCGGACGAAGTTGGGGCCGCCCTGGCCGACGGTGTCGACCAGCCGCTTGTTGGCCTCGGCGACCTGCTGGTCGAGCTGGTCCAGGTTCCGGTCGACCTCGGCCTGCGCCGAGGCGGGGACGGCCGGTAGCTGCGAGGCGACGTCCGGGCAGGAGATCGTGCCCGGTGCGGCCAGGGTCCGGGCGTCCGCGCCGCCGACGTCGGACGACTCGCCCGCGAGCGCGGTGCCCGCGATCACGGCGCCGGTCAGTGCCACCGCGGCGGCGCCGCCGATCAGGCCGACGCGGCGCTTGTTGTACTTCGGAAGAGCCCTGGACATGCGAATGCCTCACTCGGGTCGGGGGTGTCTCGGGTGGAGCGACGCGGCGCCTGCGTCCGGTAAGCATTACGCGCAAGCGGTTTCCCGCGTTCAACTTCCGTGCGACATCGCCCCGGTGCGGTCCCGGCGGACGTCCGCGACCAGGGGAATTGACGAATCATGCGGACTCCTGCATACTCATGCATGTCAGCGAATGCACTGTGAGGAGAAACCCGTGACCGAGCGCGTCGTACTCGCCTACTCAGGCGGTCTGGACACCTCCGTCGCCATCGGCTGGATCGCCGAGGAGACGGGCGCCGAGGTCATCGCCGTTGCGGTCGACGTCGGCCAGGGCGGCGAGGACCTGGACGTCATCCGTAAGCGCGCGCTCGCCTGCGGTGCCGTCGAGGCCGAGGTCGCGGACGCCAAGGACGAGTTCGCCGAGGAGTACTGCCTCCCGGCGATCAAGGCCAACGCCCTCTACATGGACCGCTACCCGCTGGTCTCCGCGCTGTCCCGGCCGACGATCGTCAAGCACCTCGTCGCCGCCGCGCAGAAGCACGGCGCCACCACCGTCGCCCACGGCTGCACCGGCAAGGGCAACGACCAGGTCCGCTTCGAGGCCGGCATCGTCGCCCTCGCCCCCGACCTGAAGTGCATCGCCCCGGTCCGCGACTACGCGATGACCCGTGACAAGGCCATCGCCTTCTGCGAGGCCAAGGGCCTGCCGATCGCCACCACCAAGAAGTCCCCGTACTCCATCGACCAGAACGTCTTCGGCCGCGCCGTCGAGACCGGCTTCCTCGAGGACATCTGGAACGCGCCCATCGAGGACGTGTACGAGTACACCCAGAACCCGGCCGTGCCCCGGGAGCCCGACGAGGTGATCATCACCTTCAAGGAGGGCGTCCCGGTCGCCATCGACGGCAAGCCCGTCACCGTCCTCCAGGCGATCCAGCAGCTCAACGAGCGCGCCGGCGCCCAGGGCGTGGGCCGGATCGACATGGTCGAGGACCGTCTCGTGGGCATCAAGTCCCGCGAGGTCTACGAGGCCCCCGGCGCGATCGCCCTGATCACCGCCCACCAGGAGCTGGAGAACGTCACGGTCGAGCGCGAGCTGGCCCGCTACAAGCGGCAGGTCGAGCAGCGCTGGGGCGAGCTGGTCTACGACGGCCAGTGGTTCTCCCCGCTGAAGCGCGCCCTCGACGGCTTCATCGCCGAAGCCAACCAGCACGTCAACGGCGACATCCGGATGACCCTGCACGGCGGCCGCGCCGTCGTCACCGGCCGGCGCTCGGAGTCGTCCCTGTACGACTTCAACCTGGCCACCTACGACACGGGTGACACCTTCGACCAGGCCGCTGCCAAGGGCTTCATCGACATCTACAGCCTGTCGTCGAAGATCGCGGCCAAGCGCGACCTCGCCTGAGCCGTAACGCCTGACGACCCCTCACACGCACTAGCCTGACAGCCGCCTCCTCACACACCCGTGGGGAGGCGGCGGCACATCCGGAACCCTCGAGGAGCACGCAGTGAGCAGCAACAGCGGTGACGTCCGGCTCTGGGGCGGCCGTTTCGCCGACGGTCCCGCCGAGGCCCTGGAGAAGCTGTCGGCGTCCGTCCACTTCGACTGGCGGCTCGCCCCCTACGACATCGCCGGCTCCCGTGCCCACGCGCGCGTGCTGCACCAGGCGGGCCTGCTCACCGACGACGAGCTGACCCGCATGCTCGAAGGGCTCGACCAGCTGGAGGCCGACGTCGCCTCCGGCGCCTTCACCGGCACCATCGCCGACGAGGACGTCCACACCGCCCTGGAGCGCGGCCTGCTGGAGCGGCTCGGCCCCGACCTCGGCGGCAAGCTGCGCGCCGGACGGTCCCGGAACGACCAGGTCGCCACGCTCTTCCGGATGTACCTGCGCGACCACGCCCGGACCATCGGCGGTCTCATCGCCGACCTCCAGGACGCGCTCATCGGGCTCGCCGAGGCCCACCCGGACGTCGCGATGCCCGGCCGTACCCACCTCCAGCACGCCCAGCCCGTGCTCTTCGCCCACCATGTGCTCGCCCACGTGCAGTCCCTGTCCCGGGACGCCGAGCGGCTGCGCCAGTGGGACGAGCGGACCGCCGTCTCCCCGTACGGCTCCGGCGCCCTCGCGGGCTCCTCCCTCGGCCTGGACCCGGAGGCGGTCGCCAAGGACCTCGGCTTCGAGCACGGCAGCGCCGGCAACTCCATCGACGGCACGGCCTCCCGTGACTTCGTCGCCGAGTTCGCCTTCATCACCGCGATGATCGGCGTGAACGTCTCCCGGATCGCCGAGGAGATCATCATCTGGAACACGAAGGAGTTCTCCTTCGTCACCCTCCACGACGCCTTCTCCACGGGCTCGTCGATCATGCCGCAGAAGAAGAACCCGGACATCGCCGAGCTGGCGCGCGGCAAGTCGGGCCGCCTCATCGGCAACCTCACCGGCCTGATGGCCACCCTCAAGGCCCTCCCGCTCGCGTACAACCGCGACCTCCAGGAGGACAAGGAGCCGGTCTTCGACTCCATCGACCAGCTGGAGATCCTGCTGCCGGCCTTCACGGGCATGATGGCCACCCTCACGGTCCACCGGGAGCGCATGGAGGAACTGGCCCCGGCCGGCTTCTCCCTCGCCACGGACATCGCCGAGTGGCTGGTCCGTCAGGGCGTCCCGTTCCGGGTCGCCCACGAGGTGGCCGGCGAGTGCGTCAAGGTCGCCGAGTCGGAGGGCAAGGAACTGAACGACCTCACGGACGAACAGTTCGCGAAGATCTCGGCCCACCTCACCCCCGAGGTCCGCACGGTCCTCAACGTCCCCGGCGCCCTGGCCTCCCGCAACGGCAGGGGAGGCACGGCCCCGAGCGCGGTAGCCGTCCAGCTCGCGGAGCTGAAGGAGAACGTAGCCCTCCAGCACGAGTGGTCGACTGCGAAGAAGCAGTAGAGCAGGACACCCAAAGGGGCGCGGGGAACTGCGCGAGAAACCCCCACGCATCCCGCCTCCGGAGGGCCCACCCCCTCCAGGGGCGCGGGGAACTGCGCGACAAGCCCCCACCCCGCCGCACCCGCCGTACCTCGGCAAGTCCCGAGCCCATAGGCGACCCCGCACCCACCCCACGGGTTACGTTGGCACAGCCATCCCGCAGCCAACCGACGGAGTCGCCATGCCCTTCTCCCGCCTGGCCACCGCCACCACCCCCACCGCCCACCTGGGCCTAGGACTCGCCGCGGTAGGCCGCCCCGCCTACATCACCCTCGACCGGACCGAAGCCCTCGGCGAAGAAGACGACCGCACGGTCGAAAACCTCCGCACCCGCACCCACGAACTCCTCGACGCCGCCTACGCCCAAGGCGTCCGCTACATCGACGCGGCCCGCTCCTACGGCCGCAGCGAGGAGTTCCTCGCGGACTGGCTGAAGAGCCGCCCCGACGTCACCGACGTGGTCGTCGGCAGCAAGTGGGGCTACACCTACACCGCCGGCTGGACCACCGACGCGGAGCGTCACGAGGTCAAGGACCACTCCCTCGCCGCGTACGAACGCCAGCGCGCCGAGACCGAGGCGATCCTCGGCGACCGCCTGGACCTCTACCAGATCCACTCGGTCACCCCGGACAGCCCCGCCCTCACCGACAAGGACCTGCACGCCCGCCTCGCCGAGGAGGCGGCGCGGGGCGTGACCGTCGGCTTCTCCACCAGCGGCCCCCGCCAGGCGGACGCCATCCGCGCGGCCCTGGAGGTCACCGTCGACAGCGAACCCCTGTTCCGCACTGTGCAGTCCACCTACAACGTCCTGGAGACCTCCGCGGGCCCCGCGCTCGCCGAGGCCCACGACGCCGGACTCACGGTGATCGTGAAGGAGGGCATGGCCAACGGCCGTCTGGCCGCACCGCACGCCCCCGAGCCGCTGCGCGCGGTTGCCGAGGAAACGGGACTGGGCTGCGACGCGGTCGCCCTCGCCGCCATCCTGCGCCAGCCCTGGGCAGGCGTCGTCCTCTCCGGCGCGGCGACGGTCGTCCAGCTGACCTCCAACCTGCACGCGGCGGCCGTCGACCTCACCGACGACCAGCTCGCGCGCCTGGCCCCGCTGGCGGAAACGCCCGAGGCGTACTGGGAGCACCGGGGCACACTGCCCTGGCACTGATCCCGGCAGAAGCGCATCCGCGCCATGAGACGCCTGGACCCCTATTGAGACATAAACGTCTCACATGGGGTACCGTCGTCTCATGGCTGTCGACCGAGACCATGTGCTGCGCACCGCCGCGGCCCTGCTGACCCGCAAATCCACCGCGACCATGGACGAGGTCGCCAGGGCCGCCGGGATCAGCCGCGCCACCCTGCACCGGCAGTTCGCCGGCCGGGACGCGCTGGTGCGCGCGCTGGAGGCGCTGGGCATCGCCGAGTGCGAGGCCGCCCTCGCCGCCGCCCGCACCGACGAGGGCGCCGCCACCGACGCCGTACGGCGCCTGGTCGCCGAGATCGAACCGCACGCGGGCCTGCTCGCCTTCCTCTACTCCGAGAACCAGCTCTTCGAGGGCGAGGAGCAGAACGAGGGGTGGACGAGGATCGACGAGCGCATCGCCGCGCTGTTCCGGCGCGGCCAGTCGAGCGGCGAGTTCCGCATCGACCTCACCCCGGCCTGGCTCACCGAGGCCCTCTACGGCCTGCTCGCCTCCGCCGCCTGGGCGGTCGCCGAAGGCAGGGTCGCCCCCAGGGACTTCACCCACATGATCGTCGAGCTGCTGCTCGGCGGCGTACGACGCCCGGACGAACCGGCGGCAGGGAAGGAATCATGACCAGCGCCCTGCGGACGGCGGCCTCGGCGGAGGACACGGCGCCCCGCCCCGGCCGCTGGCTCGCCCTGTCGGTCCTCGTGCTCGCCGTCCTGCTGGTGGCCGTCGACGCGACCGTCCTCGGCCTCGCCACCCCGTACATCAGCGAGGACCTCGCCCCCACCGGCTCCCAGCTGCTGTGGATCGGCGACGTCTACTCCTTCGTGCTCGCCGGCCTGCTCGTGTCCATGGGCAGCCTCGGCGACCGCATCGGGCGTAAACGGATCCTGCTGTACGGCGCCGCCGCGTTCGGCCTGATCTCCGTGCTCAACGCCTACGCGCACACGCCCGAGGTGATGATCGCGGCGCGCGCCCTGCTCGGCGTCGCCGGGGCCACGCTGATGCCGGCCACCCTCGCCCTGATCCGCAACCTCTTCCACGATCCGCGCGAGCGCAGCCTCGCCATCGGCATCTGGGGCGCGACCGCCTCCGCGGGCACGGCGATCGGCCCGATCCTCGGCGGACTGCTCCTCGAACACTTCTGGTGGGGCTCGGTGTTCCTCATCAACCTGCCGGTCATGGCGGTGCTCGTGCTCGTCGGCATCAAGCTCCTGCCGGAGTCCCGCACCCCCGAACCGGGCCCGTGGGACCTGACCAGCGTGGCCCTGTCCCTCGCCGGGATGATCGGTGTGGTCTACGCGGTGAAGGAGACCGCGAGCCACGGCGCCGGCGCGGCCGCCCTCGCGGCGGGTCTGCTGGGCGCGACGGCCCTGTACCTGTTCGTCCGCCGTCAACTGGCGCTCCCGAAGCCCCTGCTCGACATGCGGCTGTTCCGCAGCCGGGGCTTCAGCGGGGCCGTGCTCGCCGACCTCCTGACCATCCTCGGCCTGTCCGGCCTGGTCTTCTTCCTCTCCCAGTACCTGCAACTGGTCCAGGGACGGCGCCCGTTCGAGGCAGGCCTCGCGGAACTCCCCGCCGCGGTCGGCGCGGTGGCGGCCGGCCTGGTCGCGGGCCGGACCGCCCGGCGCTTCTCGGTGCGCTCGGTTGTCGCCGGAGGCCTGGCGGCCATCGGCCTGGCCCTGGCCGCTCTCACCCTCATCGGCCAGTCCACCGGCTACCCCCTGCTGGGGACGGCCCTCCTGGTGGTCGGCGCGGGCGCGGGCTTCTCGTTCACGGTGACGGCGGACGTGATCCTCTCCGGCGTCCCGAAGGAACAGGCGGGCGCGGCATCGGCGGTCTCGGAGACGGCCTACGAACTGGGCGCGGCCCTGGGCATCGCGATCCTGGGCTCGATCGTCACGGGCGTCTACCGCGACTTCCCCGCCCCCGACGGCACCCCGGCGGCCGCCCACGAATCCCTGGGCAGCGCGGTGGAGGCGGCGACCCACATGCCCCCGGCCACAGCCGGGACCATGCTGGATACGGCCCGCGAGGCCTTCGTCGACGGCCTCACCCTGGCAGCAGGCACGGGAGCAGCAGTACTCCTCGCAGCCTCAGCAGCAGCCTGGTTCATGCTGAAGAACGAACGCCTGGACAACACCCCTTAGGGGCGCGGGGAACGGCGCGAGAAACCCCCGAGCACCCGCAGGTGTCAACGGCCACGGGCGCGCGCCGGAAGGGGCGCGGGGAACGGCGCGCCTGCCCCCACGCACCCGCTGGTGTCCCGAAGCGGCGGCGGGCGCCGGCGGAGAAACCTCCGCCGGCGCCCGCCGGAAAAGAAGCGTCGGCCTGACTCAGGTCACTAGGCCGCCTCCTTCGCCTTACTGGCGTACATGTCCACGTACTCCTGCCCCGACAGCCGCATGACCTCCGCCATCACCGAGTCGGTGACCGCCCGCAGCACGTACCGGTCGCGGTCCATCCCCTCGTAGCGGGAGAACTCCATCGCCTCACCGAACCGGACGGTGACCCGCCCGGGCCGGGGCAGCCCCGCACCGCCCGGCTGCAGCTTGTCCGTGCCGATCATCGCGAACGGCACCACCGGCGCGCCGGTCATCAGCGTCAGCCGGGCGATGCCGGTGCGGCCGCGGTAGAGGCGGCCGTCGGGGGAGCGGGTGCCCTCCGGGTAGATCCCGAACACATTGCCCTCCTCCAGCACCCGGCGGCCGGTCATCAGCGCGGCCACGCCGCCCCGCCCGCCGTCGCGGTCCACGGGGATCATGCCGACGCCGGTGAAGAACCACGCCATCAGCCGCCCCTTGAGGCCCTTGCCGGTGACGTACTCGTCCTTGCCGATGAAGAAGACCTGCCGGTCGCACACCAGCGGCAGGATCATCGAGTCGATGAAGGTCAGATGGTTGCCGGCCAGGATCACCGGACCGTCGCCCGGGATGTGCTCCGCGCCCTCCACCTGTGGGCGGAACATCAGGCGCATGATCGGACCGAGCACTGCCTTGATGAGCGCGAAGCGGGACAACGGGCCCTCCGGTGGGAAGCGGACGTCGACGAATGCCGTATGAGTCTGTGCAGGTGAGGACATTACTCGCGGTCCGGGGAGTCGCGCACATCGGGCTCGTGGCAGTTAACCGAGGTCTTACGGACTCTTGACCCGGGTTCACCTGCGCGACCGTGTCCGCGGGCGGCGCGCAACACGGCCGTCACGCTGTGACGCAGCTCGCCCGGACCCGCGCACCGCCCGGGTACCCGAGCCCGCGGACACGAACCGGACGCGCCGTCACATCCCCGCCGGAATACGACAGACGTACGTCATCCGCAGGAGGGATGTACGTCATGCGACACCACCCGTGTGTTCGGTCCGAGGTCTCCCGTGCGTCAACCGGGCGCACCTACGATCGGCCCGCACCGCACCAGCCGACACAGGAGGCGTTCATGGCGACATCGGAGTCGAACGAACAGGCGAGCGGGACCGGCCGGCGGTCCGTGCTCGGGGCGGCGGTCCTCGGCGCGGGCGGCACCGTCCTCGGGCTCGCCGGCACGGCCCGCGCGGCCCAGGGCGCCGGACGGGGGAGCGGACGCGGCCGGGGTCTCGACAGCCTGCCCGTGCCGACGGTCATCGGTCACCGCGGCGCCAGCGGCCACCGGCCCGAGCACACCTTCGGCTCGTACCAGCTCGCCCTCGACATGGGCGCCGACATCGTCGAGGCCGGCGACCTCGTCCCGACCAAGGACGGCCACCTCGTCTGCCGTCACGAGCCGGAGATCGGCGGCACCACCGACGTCGCCGAGCACCCCGAGTTCGCCGGCCGACGTACCACCAAGACGCTGGACGGCGTCCAGGTCACCGGCTGGTTCACCGAGGACTTCACGCTCGCGGAGCTCAAGCGGCTGCGCGCCGTGGAGCGCATCCCGGCCAACCGCCCGCACAACACGCTCTACAACGGCCGCTGGGAGATCCCCACCTTCGAGGAGGTGCTGCGCTGGCAGGACGAGCAGACCCGCAGGCGCGGCAAGCAGGTGTGGATCTACCCCGAGCTCAAGCACCCCACCTACTTCCGCAAGCTCGGCCTCGGCCTGGAGGAGCGGGTGGCGAAGGTGCTGCGCCGGCACGGCAAGGACCGCCGGAACTCGCCCGTCATCCTGCAGTCGTTCGAGCCGACGGCCGTCGAGCGCATGAGCCGGCTGGTCGGCAACCCGCTCGTCGTCCTGCTCGACGCGGCCGGCACCCGCCCCTGGGACTTCACCGAGGCCGGCGACCCGCGCACCGTCGACGACCTGATCACGCCCAGGGGTCTGAAGGAGATGGCCTCCTACGCCCAGGGCATCGGCCCCACCCTGAACCTGATCATTCCGCGGGACTCCGAGGGCCGGCTCACCGAGCCCACCACGCTGGTCCGGGACGCCCACCGCGCGGGCCTGATCCTGCACCCCTACACCATGCGCAACGAGAACCCGTTCCTGCCCGCGGAGTTCCGCAAGGGCTCCGACCCCGACGCCTACGGCGACGTCTTCGGCGCCTACCGCGCCTACTTCGCCACCGGCATCGACGGCGTCTTCACCGACCAGCCGGACACCGGACTGCTGGCCCGCGAGGACTTCGTCAACCGCTGACCCGCACCGCCCCGGAAGGGGTGAGGTACATGCGCCCCGGGCAACCCCGCCCGGGGCGCACGGGTCGTTGCGCATGTGAGCACCCACGCGCTTCCCGCCGACGAGCTGATCGCCCGGCTCGGCCCTCTCCTCGCCGCCGAGGCCGCCGCCGAGACCTCCGGCAGCGGCGCCGAACCGGGCGACCTGGAACAGGCGGTCTGGCTCCGCCTCCTCGAGCGGCTCAGCCGCGGGGGACCGCCCGCAGACCCGCCGCTCTGGCTGCGCCGCGCGATCCGCGCCGAGTCCCGCCGCATCCGCCGCACCGTCCGCCGGGAAACGGCGCTGACCTGCGAACCCGCCGACGCCGGCCGGCACGATCCCGAGCGCCTCGCGCTCGTCGCCGCCCATCGCCGCGCCCTGCGCGAGGCGGTGCGCAGGCTCCCCGGCCGCTGCCCCGGTCTGCTCGCCGCGCTGCTGTCCCCGCGCGACCCGACATACCGGGAAATCGCAGGGGAGTTGGGTATCTCACAGGGCAGTCTCGGTCCGGAACGCTCCAGATGCCTGGGATGTCTGCGTCGTTTACTCGCGGCGGAGGTTGCGGCGGGCTGAGGACGGGGATAGGAGTGGGGGACGACAGGTGATCAGGTGAGCGGGAGGCGTGCGCACATGGGCATGAGCGTGACCATCTCTGCGGCGGCCGAGCAGGACGCGGAGCAGATCTTCAGGTTGCAGTACCTGTGCTTCCAGAGTGAGGCGGCCCTCTACGGCAACTACCGCATCGATCCCCTGGTCCAGACCCTCGACTCGGTCCGCGAGGAGGTCGCCCGGGACTGCGTGTTCGTCGCGCGCCTCGGCGACGAGATCGTCGGGTCGGTGCACGGCAGGATCACCGAGGACGGCGCCGCCGCGATCGGCAAGCTCTGCGTCCACCCCCGCCTCCAGGGCCACGGCATCGGCGCCCGGCTCCTGAAGGCCGCCGAGTCCGCCCTCGCCGGCGAGCGCGGCGCGCGCACGTTCCGGCTGCACGCCGGACACCGCAGCGAGAGCAACCTCCGCCTCTACAGCAAGGTCGGCTACCAGCGGGTGGGCACGTCCCGCGGCGCCGACGGCGTACCGATGATCGTGCTGGAGAAGAACGCGGAGACGTACGCGACGACCGCCTGACGTGACGATGCGACAGGAGCCGGCCGCCCGTCAGGCGGCCGGCTCCTGGACGCGCGACCGGCGCAGCCAGTACACGGCGGTCAGCGGCAGCAGCACCGGGATGAAGAGGTAGCCCATCCCGTAGTCGGACCACACGGTGGCGTCGGGGAAGGCGGACGGCTCCACCAGCGTCCAGGTGCCGACGGTCAGCACGCCCGCCAGTTCGGCGGCGCAGCACACCAGCGCCGCCCTGCGGGCCTTCTCCCCGCCGCGCACCAGTGTGTAGGTGATGAAGCCGTAGACCACGCCGGCCAGCGCGGACAGCGTGTAGGCGAGCGGCGCCCGGTCGAACTCGGTGGCGATCTGGTACGCCGAGCGCGACACCGCGCCCACCACCATCACGCCGTACAGCCAGACCAGCAGCAGCCCGGGCCCGCTCGCCAGCCGCGTCCGGTTCGGCCTCTCCTGCGTCGCGGCCACCTCAGCCTCCCCAGATGTCGAACAGCCGCACCTCGAGCACGGCCAGCACCACGCCGCTCGCCGCGACGGTCACCGAACCCCAGCGGGTGCGCTCGCCCAGCGACAGGAACCCGGCCGCCGGGACACAGGCGAACGAGCCCAGCAGATACGCCACGAAGATCGTCGTGCCCTGCTCCGGCTTCTCGCCCCGGGCCAGCTGCACGATCCCGACCACCAGCTGCACCAGCGCCAGCAGCGTCACCACGGCCATGCCGATGAAATGCCAGTCCTTCGTCGGCTGGTCACGGTAGGCGGCCCAGCCGCACCAGGCGGCGAGCAGCAGCGCGGCGACAGCGGTCACCACGGTCAGGACATCCAGCATGGCAGGGAGCCTATTACGCCGGAAAAGCCGCGCCGACGTCGGCCCCGCGGCCGCCGTTCCCGGTCACCGTCCCGCGCCCCGTAGGGTCGATGGCATGACCATCCATGCGCGTGCTCTGCTCTTCGACAACGACGGGACCCTCGTGTCCTCCCTGGACTCCGTCAACCGCTGCTGGACGCGGTGGGCCGTGGAGTACGGGCTGACGGCCGAGGACTTCGCGCGCATCGAGCTGCACGGCCGTCCGGCCGCCGAGATAGCCGCCGACCTGCTGCCCGCCCACGTCGTGCCGCAGGCCGTGGCGCGCATCGAGGACCTGGAGGTGGAGGACGTCGCCGACGGCGGCGTCAGCCTGCTGCCCGGCACGAAGGACTTCCTCTCCGGACTGCCCGCCGAGCGCTGGGCCGTGGTCACCTCCGCCACCCGGCGGCTCGCCGAGGCCCGCCTGGGCGCCGCCGGCATCCTGCCCAAGACCCTGGTCGCCGCCGACGACATCACCCGCGGCAAGCCCGACCCCGAGCCCTATCTGCTCGCCGCGCGCCTGCTCGGCGTCGACCCCGCCGACTGCGTCGTCTTCGAGGACGCCCCCGCCGGGCTCCAGGCAGGCCGCGCCGCCGGCATGACGACCGTGGCCTTGGCCACAACCCACCGCGCCGAGGAGCTGACCGCCGACCTGGTCGTGAAGGACCTGTCGGCCCTGTCCGCACTGGTCACGGATGCCGGGATCGAGATCGCCGTACGGTCCTGACACGCGGGCGGGGGTGTCCACGACTGTCCACTATGCGGACGGCCGGGTCCGTTCAGAAGTGAACGTCTGCTTTACTGGCGAACATGACCACGACGAGCGACCGCACCCCTGCGACCGAGGCGACCATGACGCCCGGTGCTCGTTGTATGTGTCCCCTCCGAATGCGCGCCTTCTAGAGGGCCCCCGCACCGCCTGAGCCTCGCGCCCCGAAGCGAGAGCCGGCTCGCGTCCGCCCGCGTGCCCCGCACGCGCGACCGAGCCACGCCCCGCGCACGTTTCTCCCCGGTCTTCCGCATGTCCGCGAGATCCGTGCCGCCCTGCCGCCATTCCCTGCATGCCACGTGCCCGGCGCCCACGACGCGCCGCGCACTCGACAGTACGGAAAACCCACGTGATCACCACCTCGGGCCTCACCAAGGTCTACCGCTCGCGCGGCCGCGAGGTCACCGCCCTGGACGGCGTCGACCTGCACGTCCGCGAGGGCGAGGTCTACGGCGTCATCGGCCAGTCCGGCGCCGGCAAGTCCTCCCTCATCCGCTGCGTCAACCTGCTGGAGCGTCCCACCTCGGGCACCGTGACCGTGGCCGGGCAGGACCTCACCGCGCTCGCCGGCCGCGGCCCCCGCGCCGGCCGGGAGCTCCGCCAGGCGCGCAGCCGCATCGGCATGGTCTTCCAGCACTTCAACCTGCTGTCCTCGCGCACCGTGCAGGACAACGTCGAACTCCCGCTGGAGATCCTCGGCAAGTCCGGCAAGGAACGCTCCCGCAAGGCGCTGGAACTGCTCGACCTGGTCGGCCTCGCCGACAAGGCCAAGGCCTACCCGGCACAGCTCTCCGGCGGCCAGAAGCAGCGCGTCGGCATCGCCCGCGCCCTCGCCGGCGACCCCAAGGTGCTGCTCTCCGACGAGGCCACCAGCGCCCTGGACCCCGAGACCACCCGCTCGATCCTCCAGCTGCTGCGCGACCTCAACCGCCAGCTCGGCCTCACCGTCCTGCTCATCACGCACGAGATGGACGTCGTGAAGTCGATCTGCGACTCGGCCGCCCTCATGGAGAACGGCCGCATCGTCGAGTCCGGCACGGTCACCGACCTGCTGGCCACCCCCGGCTCGGAACTCGCCGCCGCGCTGTTCCCCGTCGGCGGCGAGGCGAGCGGCGACGACCGCACCGTCGTCGACGTGACCTTCCAGGGCGAGAGCGCGACCCAGCCGGTCATCTCCCAGCTGTCGCGCACCTACAACATCGACATATCGATCCTCGGTGCCGCCATCGACACCGTCGGCGGGCTCCAGGTCGGCCGGATGCGCATCGAACTGCCCGGCCGCTACGAGGACAACGTCGTGCCCATCGGCTTCCTGCGCGAGCAGGGCCTCCAGATCGACGTCGTCGACCACGACGAGCCCGCGCTGGTGAAGGAGGGTGCCAAGTGACCTGGTCCGAGATGCAGCCGCTGCTGGAACAGGCCTGTACCGAGACGCTGGTCATGGTCGGCTGGTCCACCCTGATCGCCGTCGTCGGCGGCCTTCCCCTCGGCATCCTGCTGGTCCTCACCGACAAGGGCGGACTGCTGCAGAACACCGTGGTGAACAAGGTCATCGGGCAGATCGTGAACATCGGCCGCTCGCTGCCGTTCATCATCCTCATGGTCGCCCTGATGAACTTCACCCGCTGGGTGACCGGCACCACCATCGGCAGCGAGGCCGCGATCGTGCCGCTGGCCATCGGCGGCATCCCCTTCTTCGCGCGGCTCGTCGAGACCGCCGTGCGCGAGGTGGACGACGGGCTCGTGGAGGCCGTGCAGGCGATGGGCGGCAACACCTGGACCATCGTCCGCAAGGTCCTCGTCCCCGAGGCGCTGCCCTCGCTGATCGCCTCGACCACCACCACGGTCATCGCGCTCATCGGCTACTCCGCCATGGCCGGCACGGTCGGCGGCGGCGGACTCGGCGACCTCGCCGTCCGCTACGGCTACCAGCGCTTCGAGACCGGCCTGATGTGGATCACCGTGGCGATCCTCGCCGTGGTCATCTCGCTGATCCAGTTCGCCGGCGACTTCGCGGCCCGCTCCCTGCACCGCCGCGGCGCCCGCTCCGGACCCGGTCCGAAGCTGCGGCTGCTGAAGGGCGAGGAGCCCGCCCCCGCCGAGGTCGGCAAGGTCGCCTGACCCGGCAGGGCCGCCCGCACCACCCTCCCTCCGACTCCCCGTGCACCAAGACGGGGTCGCACCACCCAAGGAAAGGCACTTTTCGTGCGTAACACCGCCAAGATCACCACCGCCGTCCTCGCCGCCGGAGCTCTCACCTTCGGGCTCTCCGCCTGCGGCTCGGACAAGGACGCCGCCGCCGACACCTCCGGACCGCTGGTCGTCGCCGCGAGCCCCGTGCCCCACGCCGAGATCCTGAACTTCGTGAAGGACAACCTCGCCGAGAAGGCCGGCCTCGACCTCGAGGTCAAGGAGTTCACCGACTACGTCACCCCGAACACCGCGACGGAGGACGGCTCGGTCGGCGCCAACTACTTCCAGACCCAGCCGTACCTCGACGACTTCAACAAGAAGAACGGCACCCACATCGTGTCGGTCGTCGACGTGCACCTGGAGCCGCTCGGCCTCTACTCGCACAAGGTGAAGAAGGCCGACGCCCTGAAGAGCGGTGCCACGATCGCGATCCCGAACGACACCGTCAACGAGGGCCGCGCCCTGCAGCTGCTCGCCGCCAACGGCCTGCTCACCCTCAAGGACGGCGTCGGCACCTCGGCGACCCCCGCGGACATCACCGAGAACCCCAAGAACCTCAAGTTCAAGGAGCTCGAGGCCGCCCAGACCCCGCGCTCCCTGGACGACGTGGACGCCGCCGTGGTCAACGGCAACTACGCCATCGAGGCCGACCTGAAGCCCGCCGAGGACGCCCTGGTCCTCGAGAAGGCCAAGGACAACCCGAACAGCAACCTCCTCGCCGTCAAGGAGGGCCAGGAGAACGACCCGCGCGTCAAGAAGCTCGCGAAGCTCCTCACCTCGCCCGAGGTGAAGAAGTTCATCGAGGACACGTACGCCGGCTCGGTGCTCGCCTCCTTCTGATCCGGCCCCGCACCGGCCACGGGGTCCACTCCGCGCAAGGGGTGGACCCCGTGGTGCGTTCCGGTGCTTTCATGCTGCATGCTGGGCAGTTCAGCAGCACCCGACGGTCTCTCAGTTACGGAGCGGCGCATGACGAGCACCTTCCCCGACATCTCCCTCAGCACGGAGCGGTTGGTGCTGCGTCCCCTCGACACGGACGACGTCCCCGCCCTCGCCGCGATGATGAGCGACGAGCAGGTGGGTGCCTGGACCGGCGTCCCGCAGCCGTTCACCGAGGACACCGCCCGCACCTGGATCACCGAGTACGCCCCCGCCGAACGCGCCGCCGGACACGGCCTGGACCTCGCCGTCGCCGAGTTCCTCACCCAGCGCCTGGTCGGCCTCATCCGGCTCACCCGCACCAACTGGCACGTCCGCTCCACCGAGCTGTCGTACATCGTCGCCCCCTGGGCCCGCGGCGAGGGGTACGCCTCCGAGGCCGCCCTCGCCACGGCCCAGTGGCTGTTCGGCGACCAGAAGCTCCAGCGCATCGAATTGCGCACCGCCGCCGACAACACCGCCGCCCAGCAGGTCGCCCAGAAGATCGGCTGCATCAGCGAGGGCGTGCTGCGCAACGCCTGCATAGCCAGGGTCCGCGGCGAGGACGGCGGCTGGAGCGAGGTCCGCACCGACTACATCGTGTGGAGCCTGCTGCCCGAGGACATCGAGGGCGCGGACGGACAACTGGCCGACAGCGGCGGCTTCCCCGGCTACACCGACTGGAACTGACGTCCGAGGGGCGTACGGCGGCCTGCACCGGCGCGGCGGCCCGTGACCGCACCAGGTAATCTCAGCAGACCGCCTCCGGGCGGAACAGCCGACGACGACCTGCGCAAACCTCAGGAGACTGACGACGATGGCCGACCGGGTCACGGTGATCGGCTGGGACGGCTCGCCGCTGACCGACGCGGCACGCGCCGCGCTCGGCGCCGCCACGCTGGTCGCCGGCGCCGCACACCACCTGGCGCTCCCCGAGGTGCCCGCCTCCGCCGAGCGCATCCGCCTGGGCTCCGTCTCCCTCGCCGCCCGCCGCATCGCCGCCCACCGCGGCACGGCGGTCGTGCTCGCCGACGGCGACCCGGGCTTCTTCGGGGTCGTGCGCACCCTGCGCGCACCCGAGTTCGGCCTGGAGGTCGAGGTCGTGCCGGCGGTCTCCTCGGTCGCCGCCGCCTTCGCCCGGGCCGGGATGCCCTGGGACGACGCGGAGGTGGTCGTCGCCCACCCGCGTACCCTGCGCCGCGCGGTGAACGTATGCCGGGCCCACACCAAAGTGGCGGTTCTCACCTCACCCGGCGCCGGACCCGCCGAACTCGGCCTGCTGATGGAGGGCGTCCACCGCTCCTTCGTCATCTGCGAGGAACTCGGCACGGAGCGTGAACAGGTCACCGTCGTCACCTCCGACAAGGCCGCCGACCACACCTGGCGCGACCCCAACGTGGTCATCGTCATCGGGGGCCCCGTGGCCTCCGGCGACTCCGCCGGCTGGATCGCCGGACGCAACCCCTCCGCGGGGCCCCGCGGCTGGACCCTGCCCGCCGGCGAGTACGGCGGCGACCTCGGCGAGGGCGAGCGGGAACCCGTGCGCACCGGCCAACTCGCCCGCCTGGGCCCGGCCCTGGGCGACCTCGTCTGGGACATCGGCTGCGGCTCCGGCGCGTTCGCCACCGACGCGGCGCGGGCCGGTGCCGCCGTCATCGCCGTCGACCGCGACCGCCACGCCTGCGCCCGCACCGACGCCGCCGCGCGCCGCCACGGCGTTCAGATGCAGATCGTCCACGGCACGGCGCCGCAGATCCTGGAGAACCTCCCCGAACCCGACGTGGTCCGGGTCGGAGGCGGGGGAGCGGCCGTCGTCTCCGCCGTGGCCGACCGCCGTCCGCAGCGCATCGTCACGCACGCCGCCACCCGCGACGCCGCCGAACTGATCGGCCGGAACCTGACGGAACACGGCTACCGCGTCGAGTGCTCCCTGCTCCAGTCCGTCGAACTCGACACCCGGGCCTGGACGGAGAAGGAACGGAGTGTCGCGTTCCTGCTCAGCGGGGTGCTGCCCGCCCGCGGCCGCTGAGCCCTCCAGCCCTCCCCGTGATCGGTTTGTCGTACTGCGCGCGGTAGGCTGGCCGATCGTTGTACCGCACTGGGCACCCGGCACTTCGTCGGTCAATGTCCAAAAAGCGCGCCCGTTTTGGGGTGGGTCGTGGTACGGCAGGAACCGGAGGACGCGCAACGTGGCGCAGTCCACAGCGGAACCGTCGCCGATCAAGCTGACGCGACGGCGGTGCGCCCGCGACAATGCCAGTGAATGGCTTTGTCGCCTTTTTCGGGCGGGCCGTTCGTGCCGCTGGGGACGCACGCTCGTTCTTCAGTGTGGGGCGGTCGGTGCGCCGTTCCGGGTGAGCTGGTCGTAGGAGCACTAACCGATGGGCGAGGGGTACGCATGACCGACACCGGCCAGGTCCCGGGCGAGGGACTGCCGGAGAACGCAGGCAGGGTGGAGCAGCCGGGCGTCGCCGCGCCGGACGCGTACACCTACCTCTCCGACAGTCCCGCCGAGGACGAAGACCTGCTGCTGCCGGGCGCCCAGGGCGCCTGGGGCAACGAGATCGCGCCGCCCGCGCCCGCGCCGGTCGTGGAGACCGTCCACCAGCCGGGCCCGCACGAGACGGACGGCCGCGACAGCGGCTCCGTCGACCTCGGCGGCGTCCGCCCGCCCGAGCCGCAGCAGCAGACGCCGGCGCCCGCGCCCTCACCGGCCCCCGCTCCGCTCCCTCGCCGACCCCCGCCGACCTCCCGGCCCGTCAGCCGGGCCCGCCGACCCTCGGCCCCGAGTACCTCGACGTCCCGCGCGCCCGTGAGGCTGCGGCCCCAGGCCGGGCAGGCCGCACCCTGGGTCGCCCAGGCCACAGGCGTCCGGACGCGGCCCGGGCGGCCGTCGCCCGGGTCGCCACCCAGGCGGTCGGCACGGCGGTCACCGCCGAGGGTGAGCAGACGCCCGTGGCGGCGTACGGCGAGCAGGGCACACCGGTCGTGCCGGAGCAGGGTGTGCCCGGGGACGCGGCGTGCCGCGCCGGAGGCCCAGGGTGCGGAGGTGCCGGTGCACGCGGCCCGGTCACGGCGCCCGAGGGCGTTGCCGTTCCGGACGCCGGTGCGGCGGGAAACGGTGGCGTGCCCGTGGCGGAGGTCCAGGGTGCTGAGGCGCGCGGGAAGCCGTGGCGCGGGCAGCCCGCCGCCCAGGAGCCTGTCGCTGACGAGCCGGGCTCAGGAGGCGCAGGACGCCGACGCGGCGGTGGTCGTGCCCGAGCAGGCGCAGGCACCGGAGGGCGACGCCGCTCAGGCCGCTGTCGTCGACGGTGACGTGCCGCAGGTGGCCGCTGACGAGACGGTCAGTACGCCTGAGGCCGCCGCCGAGGTGCCGCAGGAGGCCCCGTCGTGGAGGCGGGCGCGCCCGAGGCCGCTCCGGCGGCGGAGGAGCCTGCGCCTGTGCAGGGAGGCCATCGAGGCGCAGGCGCCCGAGGCGCCGAGGCGCCCGAGCCTGCCCCGTGCCGGACGCCGTGCAGCCGCAGGACGCACAGGCGTCCGAGCCCGCCCCCGTCCAGGACGCCGTAGAGCCCCAGGAGGCACAGGTACCGCAGACCCGCCGCGACGCCCCGACACCGCGTACCGGCAGCCGAGGACCCGCAGAACGTTGCCGCGAAGGCCCCGGACCAGGTCCGGCCGGTGAGCAGGCGCCGCGCCGGAAGCCGTGGCGCCGCGGCGGAGCCGGTCGCCGAGGAGGCCCCGCACCCGCCGAACGGCCGCTCCCCAGGCGCGGTCGCTGCGGAGGCCGCCGAGCCCACCCCGACCCCGTGTCGGTCGAGCCCCGGCCGCCCCGGAGCCGTGCAGGCCCCCAGCAGACGCCCGCGCACGCGACCCGCTCCCGGCACCCTGCGCTCGAGCCCGAGGCGGACCAGCCGCTGGGTCAGTTCGTCCCGTGGGCGGCACGGTGCCCACCGCCCCACCCTCGCCCCGACCCCGCCGCAGGGCCCCCGGGCCCGCCCCCGCCGAGGCCCCCGTCGCGGAGACCGCCGTACCGGAGGCCCCCGACGCCGACGCCGAACTCGCCCAGGACCCCGACGACCTGGACACCCAGGGCGCCGGCGTCGAGCCCGAGCCCGCGCCGCAGGCCGGCCCGGCCGCCCCCGGCTACGCGGACGCCGAGCGCGAGGCCGTGCTCAAGGTGATGCGCGAGCGCCGCGACATCCGCAACGGCTTCCGCAGCGACCCCATCCCGCACGAGGTGCTGCTGCGCGTCCTGGAGGCCGCCCACACCGCGCCCTCCGTCGGACACTCGCAGCCCTGGGACTTCGTCGTCATCCGCTCCGAGGAGACCCGGCGCCGGATGCACGAACTGGCGATGCGCCAGCGCGAGGCCTACGCCAAGACCCTCCCCAAGGGCCGGGCCAAGCAGTTCAAGGAACTGAAGATCGAGGCCATCCTCGACACCCCGGTGAACATCGTGGTCACCGCCGACCCCACGCGCGGCGGACGCCACACCCTCGGCCGGCACACCCAGCCGCAGATGGCGCCGTACTCCTCCGCGCTCGCGGTGGAGAACCTCTGGCTCGCCGCCCGCGCGGAGGGCCTCGGCGTCGGCTGGGTCAGCTTCTTCGACGAGCGGGAGATGGTCCGCGCCCTGGACCTGCCCGAGCACCTGGAGGTCGTCGCCTACCTGTGCGTCGGCTACGTCGACGAGTTCCCGGACGAGCCCGAGCTGATGCAGGCCGGCTGGTCCAAGAGGCGCCCCCTGTCCTGGGTGGTGCACGAGGAGACGTACGGCCGCCGCGCCCTGCCCGGAGAGGACCCCCACGACCTGCTTGCCGAGACCGTCGCGCAGATCCGCCCGCTGGACGCCAAGGCGCTCGGCGAGGCGTGGGAGCGCCAGAAGCGCATGACCAAGCCGGCCGGAGCGCTCGGCATGCTGGAGATCATCTCCGCCCAGCTGTCGGGGCTGTCCCGGCAGTGCCCGCCGCCGATCCCGGAGCCCGCGGCCGTCGCGATCTTCGCCGGCGACCACGGGGTGCACGCCCAGGGCGTCACCCCCTGGCCGCAGGAGGTCACCGCCCAGATGGTGGCGAACTTCCTCGGCGGGGGAGCGGTGTGCAACGCCTTCGCCGCTCAGGTCGGCGCTGAGGTCTGCGTCGTCGACGTGGGCGTCTCCTCCGACCTGCCGGCCACGCCCGGACTGCTGCCGCGCAAGATCCGCGCCGGTACGTCCGACATGACCGCCGGACCCGCGATGACCCGCGAGGAGGCCAAGCAGGCCATCGAGGTGGGCATCGAGACGGCCCGCGACCTGGTCGCGGCCGGCAACAAGGCCCTGCTCACCGGTGAGATGGGCATCGCGAACACCACGGCGTCCGCGGCCCTCATCTCCGTGTTCACCGGCGCCGACCCGGCCGAGGTCACCGGCCGCGGCACCGGCATCAACGACGAGACGCTCGCCCGCAAGACCGAGGTCGTGCGCCGCGCCCTGGACCTGCACCAGCCGGACCCGTCCGACCCGCTCGGAGTCTTGGCCGCGGTCGGCGGGTTCGAGCACGCGGCCGTCGTCGGCCTGCTGCTCGGCGGCGCGTCGCTGCGTACGCCGGTCATCCTGGACGGCGTCAGCGCAGGCGCCGCCGCGCTGGTCGCCCGCGCCATCGCGCCGGAGGTCCTCGCGGCCTGCATCGCCGGCCACCGCAGCGCCGAGCCCGGGCATGTGGCCGCGCTCAACAAGCTGGGCCTGCGCCCGCTGGTCGACCTCGACCTGCGGCTCGGCGAGGGCACGGGCGCGCTGCTCGCGCTCCCGCTGGTGCAGAGCACGGCCCGCGCCATGCACGAGGTCGCCACGTTCGACTCCGCGGGCGTGACCGAGAAGTAGCAGGACCGGCGTCCCCGTCCACCCGTCTCACCACGGGCGGGCGGGGACGCCGCCCGTGGTGGCCGCGCCCGGCGTGCCGGTCCTCGGTGAGACCCGTCCCACTCTCCGGACCCACCCCACCCTCGCCGCCCGCGGGCATAAAATGCCACGTCAGGCCCGCTCCGACGCCGCAGCGTGCCCGCTGACCCATCGCTCGTCCGAGGAGCCCCAGCTGATGGCCGAACACCCGCCCTACCCCGTAGGCCTCCGCCTCACCGGACGCCGGGTCGTCGTCCTCGGCGGCGGCCAGGTCGCCCAGCGGCGTCTCCCCGCCCTGATCAAGGCGGGCGCCGACATCCACCTCGTGTCGCCCGAGGCCACCCCCTCGGTGGAGGCCATGGCGGACGCCGGTGAGATCACCTGGCACCGCCGCCCCTACGCCGACGGCGACCTCGCCGACGCCTGGTACGCGCTGATCGCCACCAGCGACCCGGACGCCAACACCGCAGCGTCCGCCGAGGCCGAGGCCCACCGCGTGTGGTGCGTCCGCTCCGACGACGCCGACCAGGCCACCGCCTGGACCCCGGCGACCGGACACAGCGAGGGCGTCACCGTCGCCGTGCTCACCACCGACGCCCGCGGACGCGACCCCCGGCACACCGCGGCCATCCGCGACGCCGTGGTCGAAGGCCTGCGCGACGGCACCCTCGTCGCCCCGCACCACCGCACGCGCACGGCGGGCGTCGCCCTCGTCGGCGGCGGCCCCGGCGACCCCGACCTGATCACCGTGCGCGGCCGCCGTCTGCTCGCCGAGGCCGACGTCGTCATCGCCGACCGCCTCGGCCCGCGCGACCTCCTCGCCGAACTCCCGCCGCACGTCGAGGTGATCGACGCGGCGAAGATCCCCTACGGGCGGTTCATGGCCCAGGAGGCCATCAACAACGCGCTGATCGAGCACGCCAAGCAGGGCAAGGCCGTGGTCCGCCTCAAGGGCGGAGACCCGTACGTCTTCGGGCGCGGCATGGAGGAACTGCACGCCCTCACCGAGGCCGGCATCCCCTGCACCGTCGTCCCCGGCATCTCCAGCTCCATCTCCGTGCCGGGCGCGGCCGGCATCCCCGTCACCCACCGGGGTGTCGCCCACGAGTTCACCGTGGTCAGCGGCCATGTCGCCCCCGACGACGAGCGCTCCCTCGTCGACTGGCCCTCCCTGGCCAAGCTCACCGGCACCCTGGTGATCCTCATGGGCGTCGACAAGATCGGCCGCATCGCCGAGACCCTGGTCGCGCACGGCAAGTCCCCGGACACCCCGGTCGCCCTCGTCCAGGAGGGCACCACCGCCGCCCAGCGCCGCGTCGACGCCACCCTCGCCACGGTCGGCGAGACGGCCGTCGCCCAGGACGTGAAGCCCCCGGCGGTCATCGTCATCGGCGACGTCGTGGCCGTAGGACCGGACGGGACGGCCGCCTGACATGGGCGAGATCATCACCGTCGACGACCCCGCCGACCCGCGCCTGCACGACTACACCAACCTCACCGACGTCGAACTGCGCCGCCGCCGCGAACCCGCCGAGGGCCTGTTCATCGCCGAGGGCGAGAAGGTCATCCGGCGGGCCGGCGACGCGGGTTACGGCATGCGGTCCATGCTGCTGTCGCAGAAGTGGGTCGACGTCATGAAGGACGTCATCGACCGCTCCCACGCCCCCGTGTACGTCGTGGAGCCCGCGCTCGCCGAACAGGTCACCGGCTACCACGTGCACCGCGGCGCGCTCGCCTCCATGCAGCGCCGGCCGCTGCCGGACCCCGCCGACGTGCTCCGCACGGCCCGCCGTGTCGTCGTCATGGAGTCGGTCAACGACCACACCAACATCGGCGCGATCTTCCGCTCGGCCGCCGCCCTCGGCATGGACGCGGTGCTGCTCTCCCCGGACTGCGCCGACCCGCTGTACCGCCGCAGCGTCAAGGTCTCCATGGGCGCCGTCTTCTCCGTCCCGTACGCCCGCCTGGAGACGTGGCCCAAGGATCTGACGACGGTCCAGGAACTGGACTTCACCGTCCTCGCCCTCACCCCGGACGAACGCGCCCGCGCTCTCGACGAGACGGCCCCGCACCGCATGGACCGGGTGGCCCTGATGCTGGGCGCCGAAGGCACCGGCCTCTCACCGCGCGCCCTCGCGGCCGCCGACACCTGGGTCCGCATCCCGATGTCCCACGGTGTCGACTCCCTCAACGTGGGCGCGGCGGCGGCGGTCGCCTTCTACGCGGTGACGGCGGGGCGCCCGCAGGAGTAGGGCGCGCCGAGTGTGGCCAGGGCGGCGCTCGCGACACGAAGGCGGGGGCCGCCAGAAAGATGCGGCGCGTCCGTCAGGACGGCCCCTGGCACCCCTGCACCAGGGCGATCCCGAACGCCACCACCAGCGTCACCACCACGAACACGAACAGCCGCTGCCTCAGCAGCCGGGGGTTCGCCGGGCGCAGCCCCGAGCCGGTGCGGGACGCCGGGCGGCGGGCGCCCGTTCCCGTGCCGGGGCGGGTTCCTCCGCGGGACGGGGTGGCGTTGCGCGGGCGGGGACGGGCCGGTGTGCCCTGGCGCGGCGCCCGTTCCGCCGGAGCCGTGCCCCGCGACGGGGGCACGCTGCGGCCGCCCCGCGAGGACGAGGGGCCGCTGCTCCGGGAGGCGGAGCTGCCGCGCGGGGGAGTGGCCCGGCCACCTTGCCGGCGCGCGCCCCGGTCGGGGTAGGTGTCGGCGAGCCGGCCACCGGCCCGCTCGGACTCGGGCGTACGCGGTGCGGGCGGCCGCACGTCGGCGAGCCCCTGCGCCTCCCGCGCGGCGATCTCCTTCAGCCGCAGCGACAGTTGCAGCGTGCTCGGCCGCTCCTCGGGATCCTTCGCCAGACAGGCCCGCACCAGCGGGGCCAGCGCGTCGGGGACGCCCTGCAGCTGGGCCTCCTCGTGCACCACGCGGTACAGCATCACCTCGGAACTGCCGTGCCCGAAGGGCGAGTCGCCCATCGACGCGTACGCGAGCGTGGCGCCCAGCGAGAACACGTCCGTGGCCGGCGTGACGGCCGCACCGCGCACCTGCTCGGGCGCGAGGAAGCCGGGCGACCCGACGGCCGTGCCCACGTGCGTGAGCGTCGACGCGCCGGTGGCCCAGGCGATGCCGAAGTCGATGATCCGCGGCCCCTTCGGGGACAGCAGGATGTTGGACGGCTTGAGGTCCCGGTGCACCACCCCCGCCTCGTGCACCGCGACCAGCCCCTCCGAGAGCGCGGCGCCCACGGCGGCCACCTCGGCGGCGCTGAGCGGACCCTCGTCAGCGACCTTGTCGTGCAGCGACGGGCCGGGCACGTACTGGGTGGCGAACCAGGGGCGGTCCGCCTCCAGGTCGGCGGCGACCAGCCGGGCGGTGCAGCCGCCGCGGATGCGCCGGGCCGCCGACACCTCACGGGCGAACCGCGAGCGGAACTCCTGGTCCTCCGCGAGATCGGGGCGGATGACCTTCAGCGCGACCCGCTGCCCCTTCTTGTCGGAGCCCAGATAGACCACGCCCATCCCGCCCGCGCCGAGCCGTCGGTGAAGCCTGAAAGAGCCGACGACGCGCGGGTCCTCGCGCCTCAGGCGCATCATCGCCATGTTCATCCCCGCTGCCCGGTCCTGTGACGTGCCACAGCTTACGTTTCCACAGCCGTCCGTGCGCAGAGGCCGCGCCCTCTCCGTCCGACGGATTGTCAGTGGCCGGTGGGAGACTTGAAGAGTGGTCAGGGAGGGCACGAGCAGGTCCGGTTCGCGCGAGGGCGGACCCGGCCGGTCCCAACCACCCGACGCCGAAGGGGGATTGATCGCGTGAAGGGTGACCGGGTCGAGATCGTCGTGGACGCGGGGGACACGACGCGTACGTACGAGGTGGTGGCCTCGCGGGCGGGCCGCAGGGTCGAGACGGCGGTGCGACGAGGGGTGGTCGAAGTGAGCGAAGTCACCCGAACCGGGGCTGTGGTGCGGACCGCGCGTTTCATGGCGAACCGGGTGCTCGCCCTGGTCGAGCAGCCCGTTCCGCGCCAGGACACCTCGGAGGGAGCGGGCCGCGGCGGCCGTCCCCTCGGGGATGTCCCCGAGGCGTAGGACTCCGTCTCCACCCAGGGGAGTACGGCGCGGCGCCCCGCTCATCCTCGGGGAGGCCCACCGATCGGTACGAGGGCATGACGTGCCGTAAGCCGGAAACCCCTAGATTCGATGTCAAGCGGCGGGTGCAGCACTCGTCCCCCGAGGTCGGACGCCCGCCGCTGCCAAGGACAACAGAAACGGTCAGGAGAAGGGGCCATGGCGTACACGGCACCGCGGACGCTGCTCCGCACGCGGGATCGCGGCGAGGGCCGCCGGCACCCGCTGGTGGCGACGCTCATGGCCCTGCCCCTGGCGGTCCTGCTCCTCCTCGTCTTCGACGGGTGGGAGCTGGTGACCACACAGGCGTCGTCCGTGGGCGAGATGCTGGGGCGCTGAATTCGGCGACCCCAGGCCCGGAAGAGCGGTCCGGGCGGGGACATCCACCCATGAAACCCCGTGGGGACGGGGGTGCGGCGGACGGCAAGATGCCGGCGCAGCTGGGGAGCTGCGCCGGCATTGCTTTTCCCCGACACCTTCGGCCGACGCCGCGGGGACGCCCGTCTTCCACCGGCGCCCGCGGGGACGCCGGGCCTTCACCGCGCCCGCGGGGACGCCCGTCCTTTCACCGGCGTTCACGGAAGCGTCCGGCTTTCGCCGGCGTCTTCACCCGCGCCCGCCAGGCCACCCGCCCGCCCGGCGTAGCCTCACCCCGTGACCGAGGATCTCCTCCCCGCCCTGACCGCCCGTGCCGCGGAGGCGGCCCACGCCCGTGACCCCGCCTGCTCCTGCGCCGCGGCCACCCTTGCCCACCGCGAGGACACCACCGTCGTGCGGCACGGCGCCATCGTGGCCAAGGCGCACGCCCCGGACACGGACACCGCCGCGCTCGCCGTGCGCACCGCCGTCGCCGCCCGCCTCCCCGGCATCCTGCTGCCTCTGCTCGCCCCGGCCCCGGCCGGGGTGTACGGCCGCCCGGTCACGTACTGGCCGTACGGCACGCCCGTGGACCCGGACGATCCGGACGCCGCCCCCTGGGAGGAGGCGGGCGCCCTCCTCGGCCGAATGCACCGCACCCCGCTCCCCGATCCCCTCCCTTCCATGCGCGGACCCGAGAAGGCCGCCCGCGCCGTGGCGCTCCTCCGCGACCTCGTCCCGAGCCACCCGGCCGCCTCCCTCGTACTCGACGCCTGGGCGGACCTCCCGCCGTGGGCCCGTGGCGAGGCGCCCGCGCCGGGACCCCTATGCCTCTGCCACGGCGACTTCCACCTCGGCCAGCTGATACGCGGCCCCGCTCCGGGAAGCCCCTGGCTGCTGATCGACGTGGACGACCTCGGCGCGGGCCCGCCGGTCTGGGACCTGGCCCGCCCCGCAGCCTGGTACGCCGTCGGAATGCTCGACCCCGACGCCTGGCACCGCTTCCTCACCGCCTACCGCGCCGCCGGCGGCCCCGCCGTACCGCCTGACGGCGACCCCTGGCCCGCACTGGACGTCCCGGCCCGGGCGCTCACCGCGCAGACCGCCGCTCGCGCCGTGACCAAGGCGGCCGCGGCGGGCCGGCCGCTGGACGAGGTGGAGGAGTGGCTGGTCGACGCCTGCGCCCGTATGCGGTCCGTACCGGCCGCCGCCCCGGCGGACTGAGACGAATTTCCCCGACGTAGGGTGCAACCGGCCCACAGCCGGACAGAGTCTGTCCAGCTGATACGCGAAGCAGGTACGACCGGCGAGGAGTTGACCCGACCATGCAGTGTCCGAAGTGCCGTGCCCCCATGCACACGTACAACCGCAACGGTGTCCAGATCGAGCAGTGCAGCGGGTGCCGGGGGATCTTCCTCGACTACGGCGAGCTGGAGGCGCTGACCCGGCTCGAGTCCCAGTGGGCGCAGCCCGCCCCGCCCCCGCCGGCCGCGCCCCAGGCGTACCCGTCGGCCGTGGCCCCGCAGGCACCGGCGTGGGGAGCGCCGCACGGCGGTCACTACGGTGGCCACCGCCGTCACAAGAGCTTCGGCCACATGCTCTTCTCCAGCTGACGGGCACACGACGAAGCCCCCGGTCGCAGGACCGGGGGCTTCGAGCCGTGTGGACGATACTGGGATTGAACCAGTGACCTCTTCCGTGTCAGGGAAGCGCTCTCCCGCTGAGCTAATCGTCCTCGGGACCACGACCACTCCGCGGAGCGGATCATGGGCACTGCGTGCGCGATACTGGGATTGAACCAGTGACCTCTTCCGTGTCAGGGAAGCGCTCTCCCGCTGAGCTAATCGCGCGGGGTTCGGATCTTCACAGATCCAGGATCCGAAGATCCAGTGGACGATACTGGGATTGAACCAGTGACCTCTTCCGTGTCAGGGAAGCGCTCTCCCGCTGAGCTAATCGTCCTTGGAGGTGGAGACGGGATTTGAACCCGTGTAGACGGCTTTGCAGGCCGTTGCCTCGCCTCTCGGCCACTCCACCAGGAGTGTAGGGGACCGGGAAGCCCCCTCTTCCTTCGAGCGGACGACGAGGCTCGAACTCGCGACCTCAACCTTGGCAAGGTTGCGCTCTACCAACTGAGCTACGTCCGCCTGTCGTTTCGGTCCGCTTCCGCGTCCCGGCGACGAACTGAACTCTAGCGGATTCCGGGGCCAGTACAAAAACCCGTTTGCGCAGCGTGCTGCGCTGCGGCTGCTCACGGGCGTGGCCACGTCACCCGCGCGCCCCCGCCATAGACTCGTGGCGTGCACGACCTGCCACCTCTCGCGCGCTTCGGTGACCGCGTCGCCACCGGCCTCGCCGACGTCACCGACGACCCCGCCGCCCTGGACTCCTCGGGCTTCTGGGCCGTCGCCGCCGACTTCGAGGGGCGCCTGACCTGCGCCCGCTTCCGGGACGTCCGCACCGAGCCGGTGCCGCCGCCCGCCCCGGGCGCCTGGCACGGGCCGGCGGCCGGCGACTGGACGTCGTCCCTCGACCGCGCCGCGTACACGGCGGGCGTGCGCCGCATCCGCGACCACATCGCGGCGGGCGAGGTCTACCAGGCGAACCTCTGCCGCGTCCTGTCCGCGCCGGTACCCCCGGACGCCGACGTGGACGCCCTCACCGCCCTGCTGGCCCGCGGCAACCCGGCGCCGTACGCAGGAACGATTCGGCTTCCGCGGCACGGCGTGGAGATCGCCACCGCCTCGCCCGAGCTGTTCCTCCGCCGGGACGGAAGGGCCGTCGAGTCCGGGCCGATCAAGGGCACCGGCCGGACCGAGGCGGACCTGCTGGAGAAGGACTACGCCGAGAACGTCATGATCGTCGACCTGGTCCGCAACGACATCGGCCAGGTCTGCGCCACCGGCACCGTCACCGTGCCCGACCTGTGCGCCGTCGAGAAGCACCCCGGCCTGGTCCACCTCGTCTCCACGGTCCGCGGCGAGCTGCGCGACGGCGAGGGCTGGCCCGGGCTGCTGCGCGCCGCCTTCCCGCCCGGCTCCGTCACCGGGGCCCCCAAGTCCAGCGCGCTGCGGATCATCGACGCCCTGGAGACCGCCCCGCGCGGCCCCTACTGCGGCGGCGTCGGCTGGGTCGACGCCGACCGCGGCACCGGCGTGCTCGCGGTCGGCATCCGCACCTTCTGGATCGACCGGGAGGCGGACGGTCCGGCCGTGCTGCGTTTCGGCACCGGCGCCGGGATCACCTGGGGTTCCGACCCCGAGGGGGAGTGGCGGGAGACCGAACTGAAGGCTTCCCGGCTGCTCGCGGTAGCGTCGGGGACGTACCAGGTGAGCGAAAGGATCCAGACGTGAAGATCTGGCTCGACGGCGCGCTGCGGGACTCCGAGTCCGCCCGCGTCTCCGTCTTCGACCACGGACTGACCGTGGGCGACGGCATCTTCGAGACGGTGAAGGCCGTGGGCGGCCGGCCGTTCGCCCTCACCCGGCATCTCGGCCGGCTGACCCACTCGGCCCGGGGCCTCGGACTGCCCGACCCCGACCTCGACGAGGTCCGCCGCGCCTGTGCCGCCGTCCTCGAGGCCAACCCCGTGCCGCTCGGCCGGCTGCGCCTCACCTACACCGGCGGACACGGCCCGCTCGGCTCCGACCGCGGTGACAAGGGCCCGACCCTCGTCGTCGCCCTCGGCGAGACCACCCGCCGCCCGGACACCACGGCCGTCGTCACCGTGCCCTGGACCCGCAACGAGCGCGGCGCGCTCACCGGCCTGAAGACCACCTCGTACGCCGAGAACGTCGTCGCCCTCGCCCGCGCGCACGAACACGGCGCCACCGAGGCCCTGTTCGGCAACACCGTCGGACAGCTCTGCGAGGGCACCGGGTCGAACGTCTTCGTCGTCCTCGACGGCGAGATCCACACCCCGCCGCTCCACTCCGGCTGCCTCGCGGGCATCACCCGCCAGCTGGTCGCCGAGTGGACCGGGGCCAAGGAGACCGACCTGCCGCTGGACGTCCTGCGCGAGGCCGACGAGATCTTCCTCACCTCCACCCTGCGCGACGTGCAGGCCGTGCACCGCGTCGACGACCGCGAACTGTCCGGCGCGCCCGGCCCGGTGACGGCCAAGGCCATGCGGATCTTCGACGAGCGGTCCGCGGCGGACATCGACCCGTGAGGGACCGGAAAACCGGCTGAAACGGGGGGCCGCGCGGGGTAGAACACCCGTGATGACCACCACCCTGCGGCCGGCCGAGCCGCTCCAGCGGAACCCCGACGGGACGCGTTCGCGTCGCTTCCACGTCTGCGTGAACAGCCGCCCCGTGGGGGAGGTGCACCTCGCCACGGACCCCGTCTTCGGCGACGCCGTGGCGAGGATCGTCAGCCTGCGCGTAGACGAACCCGACCGCCGGCGCGGCCGGGGCACGGTGGCCGCCCTCGCGGCGGAGGAAGTGGCCCGCGGCTGGGGCTGCCGCCGCATCGAGGTCACCGTCCCCGCCGAACCGGGCACCGCCCTCGCCCTCGCCACGGCCCTCGGTTACGTCGTCCGCAACCGGAACATGGAGAAACCCCTCGGCGTCACCCCGCCCGCCCTGCCGGACGGCGCCCTCGCCAGGCCCATGACCGAGGGGGAGTACGTCGCCTGGCAGGCCGAGAGCTCCGCGGACTACGCGCGGGAGTGGGCGCGGCGCGGGGTGCCGGAGACGGAGGCGCTGGCCAAGGCCGCCGCCGACCAGGCGGCGCTGCTGCCCGACGGCCTCGCCACGGAGGACATGCTCCTCAGCGTCCTCGAACACGAGGGCGTGGTCGTCGGCACGCTGTGGCTCGCGGTGCGCGGGGAGCGCGCGTACGTCTTCGACGTCGAGACCCGGCCCGCCCACCGCGGCCGGGGCCACGGGCGCAGCCTCATGCTGCTCGCCGAGGCCCAGGCGACCGCGGCGGGCAACCGGACCATCGGCCTGAACGTCTTCGCGGACAACACCCCGGCGGAACGGCTCTACGACTCGCTCGGCTACACCACGACCCGCTGCTCGCTGTACAAGCCGCTGCTGTAGCCGCCCGGGCGGAGGGGACGCACGGGGTCAGGCGTCCTGCCCGGCCAGCAGCCGGTCCGCGATCTCCTCGATCCGCTCACGCAGCCCCTCCTGGCTCTTGCCGCCGTCGAGCCGCTCCCCGCCGATGACGTACGTCGGCGTCCCGGTCACCCCGATCGCCTTGCCCTCGGCCTGGTCCGCGTCGACCACCAGGATGTGCCGGCCGTCGATCAGCGCGGTGTCGACCTCGTCGGCGTCGAGGCCCAGTTCCCGGGCGACCTCGACCAGGACGGCCTCGCCCCGGCGCTCCAGTTCCTCGACCCGGCCGAGCACGGCCTCCGCGTACTCCCAGCCACGGCCCTGCTCCCAGGCCTCCTCGGCGGCCTGGGCCGCGGCGAAGGCGTGCTTGTGCTTCTCCAGCGGGAAGTGCCGCAGCCGGATGTCCAGCCGGTCGCCGTACCGGGCCCGCAGGGCGCGGAGGTCGTCCAGGGCGGTCCGGCAGTCGGAACACTGCAGCTCGCACCACACGTCGAGAACGGGGGCGGAGGAGCGGGCGGGGGAGGAGTCGTTCATGGCCGACAGTCTTCCAGCAGCGCCCCGCCACCACCCAATCCGGCCCCGGGATCCCGTAGGGGTGCGCCGGCCGGCACCTGGGAAGGAGCCGGGACCCGGAGATGTCCCTGATGTCCGCCCGGACCATGGCCGCTCGGCGCACGGCGGGTGCAGGATGGAAGGGACGGAGGCCAAGCCCGTCGTGACCGCACGCACGCTGCCCTGGAGGACCGGATGATTGCCGAGACCGTCTGCTCCGCCGTCGCCGCGGCAGGCCTGGGCATCGCGGTGGTCACGGCCTACCGCAAGCGCTACCTCACGGCGGCCCGCATCGCGGCGTACGCGCTGGTGCCGCTCGGTCTGGTGATGACCGGGATCGTCGAGTGGCTCGCGGACACCGCTTTCAGCCCGATCGCCTGGGCGGGCTTCGGCGTGCTGGGCCTGTCCTGGCTGATGTTCGCCACGACCCGCGCGGTGGAGCGCCGGCGGGGCGGCACCCGCAAGGAACGCAAGGCGGCACGGGAGGCGGCCGCCCCCGCCGCCACGTCGCCCGGCGCCTCCGCGCCTGCCCTGGGACAGTCCACCCGCGCGCAGAGCCCCGCGCCCCGGCAGAAGCCGGCCGCGCAGGGTGACGACGACTTCAGCGACATCGAGGCCATCCTCAAGAAGCACGGAATCTGACCGAAGTGATCACGCCCTGACCGTTGGACCGCGCTTTCCGTGTGCGCGGATGTTTTCCCTGGGTGTTGATCGCGTCCGGCCCGTCCGATGCGTCATCATCGCGGCGAGATGCTGGACACGACACAGAGCGATGCCGCGCCGCAGCAGGACGAGCCGCGCGGATGCCTCTTCGCCCTATCCCAGCCACCGCTGATGATCTTCCTTGCGGTGATCGGGTGTCTGCTGCTCACGGCCGCCTTGCACGACCTGCTGTGGCTGTGAGCCGTACCCGCGGTTCCCGGCGTCACCCGTCGGGACCGCGTCGGCACGGTGTCTCCCGTCACGCTCCGTGGCGGCCCGGCGGGGTCAGCCCGCCGCCTCCTTGCGGCGCGCCCGGTAGGCGGCGACATGCAGCCGGTTGCCGCAGGTGCGGCTGTCGCAGTAGCGGCGCGAGCGGTTGCGGGACAGGTCGACGAAGGCGTACCGGCAGTCCGGCGCCTCGCAGCGGCGCAGACGCTCCTGCTCACCGGCGACCACGAAGAACGCCAGCGCCATCCCGCAGTCGGCGGCCAGGTGGTCGGCCACGGAGGCGCCGGGGGCGAAGTAGTGCACGTGCCAGTCGTAGCCGTCGTGGTCGGTGAGCCGGGGCGTGGTGCCGGCGGCCGCGATCAGCTCGTTGATCGTCGTGGCGGCGCTGCGGGCGTCGGGGGCGGCGAACACCGCGGCGAACCGGCCGCGGATCTTGCGCACCGCGGCCAGGTCGAACTCGGTGAGCACCCCGACCTCGCTGACCTTGTGGTCCCGCACGAACGCCTCGAGGGCGGCGACGTCCGCCAGTCCGTCCGGAGTCGCGTCGTCCTCCGGTGCGGTGTTCACCAGATCCACCACGGTGTCCAGCGCGCACCGGGTGTCATGGGTGATCAGCACGATTCGCTCCCTGGCCTGGGGGTCGGGCGGGCGCCCGCCGATGCTGGCCGATGGTAGTGGCTCGACCCCACCGAGCACCTCCCCCGCCCGCACACGGCTTCGATTCCAACGCGGAGCGACCCCTGAGGGTTCCCACCCCGTCAGGAGCGACACCCCCCAGGGGTGCGGGGAACTGCGCGACCAGCCCCGGACGGCCCGCACCCGCCAGCGAAATCCCAGCCCTCACCCCCTACGCGCCCCCACCCACGCCGACCCCCGCACAAACACACGGGCGCCGGCCCACGGCAAAAACCCCGCGGGCCGACGCCCATGGATCCGACTGTCGGGCCGGCGCCGTCACCCCGAGTCGACGGCGCCGAACAGCTTCACGGCGGAGCGCGGCGCGCTAGCTCTCCGCCAGAATGTGCGAGAGCTCCTGATCGAGATCGAAGTGCCGATGTTCCGTGCCGGGAGGCACAGCGGCGTCTGTGCGCTTCAGGAAGGACTCCAGAGCCCGTGCCGGGGCCTCGAGCAGGGCTTCCCCCTCCGGAGAGCTCAGGGCGATGCACACGACGCCCTGACCATGACTGCGCGACGGCCAGACGCGGACGTCGCCGGTGCCCGTGGGGCGGTGAAGTCCCTCGGCGAGGAGGTCGCGGGCGAACACCCACTCGACGGTTTCCTCGGCTCCGGTGTGGAAGGTGGCGTGCACGGCGTAGGGGTCGGCCGTGTCGTACCGCAGGCCTGCGGGGACAGGCAGGGAGGACTCGCTCGACACAACGAGGCGCAGGTGCAGCTCGCAGCTGACCGTGGTGTTCATAAGCGCCAGGGCCTTTCGCTCAGTGTGCGCTCGGGGATTCGCACGTCGGCGAAATCGACATGCCACCTACGGTGCCGTTGTAAACCCCTCTGGGGGTTTTGCGTGGGATTACGTAACTCTTCCGGCCGAGAGATCGTTCGCGCCCTGCGTCCATTCCGGTGATGTCATTCGCTCCGGTAGTGTTGGGCTGTATGAACACGGGGAGTAACGAGTCCGGCGAGGCCGTGACCGCGGCCCACGGGGTGACGGTGGACGAGAGCGAACGTCGGGACGAGCGGGGACTCGGGTCGAGGGCGCCCGAGTTCGTGAAGCAGCGGCGTGCGCTGCATCTGAGCTGGCAGGTCGGGGTATTCGTCGTCGGTCTGGCAGTGGTGGCCGCCGGCGTGATCATGCTGCCGCTCCCGGGCCCCGGATGGGTCGTGATCTTCGGTGGCATGGCGATCTGGGCGACCGAGTTCGTCTGGGCCCAGCTGGTGCTGCGCTGGACCAAGCGCAAGGTCACCGAGGCGGCCCAGAAGGCGCTGGACCCGCGGGTGCGCCGCCGCAACATCATCCTGACGTCGGTCGGCCTGGTGGTCGTGGGCGCGCTGGCCGGCTTCTACCTGTGGAAGTTCGGCCTGCAGATGCCCTGGAAGATCAAGGACCAGTGACACGGTCCGGGAGCCGGTCGGCCGGCCCCCGGCAGCGACGGCCCCGCGAGGCGGTCACGTCCCCGGCGGTCACGGCCGCCCACCGTCAGGGCTGGTCACAGCCACCCCCTGACATGGGGTAATGTTCTTCCTGCGCCCGGGCGATTAGCTCAGTGGGAGAGCGCTTCGTTCACACCGAAGAGGTCACTGGTTCGAACCCAGTATCGCCCACCGGGATCAAGCGGCCCGGCTCACCAAGAGTGAGCCGGGCCGCTTCGTCGTTCCCGGGGCGGCCCGCCGGCGCCGCTCGCCGCCCCGTTCCGCTTGGCCCACGCTTCACCCAACCGTGACCTGCCTCCCGCCCCGCCGCGGCCGCGGCCACCCCGTTCGGCCGGTCGGCCACAAGGCCGGGGACCTGCCGCTTTCCCGCCCGCCCCGGACGGTCCCCGGCTGCCCCCGCCGCCCCGCCCCGCGAGCACCCGCCACCAATTCCTGTCCGAATCATTGACGCGCCCCTGGGCCCTCCGTACCTTGTGCCAGCAAGCGCTTACTTGAAACGATTCATGGGGCGGTCGGGACCGTCGCGGGGAGGCTCGTATGCAGCAGGGCAAGGGTGTGGAGAGGCGGACGGTCCTCAAAGCGGCGGGGGCCTCGCTCGCCGTCACGGGGCTCGGTGCGACGGCCACCGCCTGCGGTGGCGGAAGCGGTTCCGGGGACGGAACGGTGACGATCCGTTATGCGTGGTGGGGCGCCGAGGACCGGGCGCAGCGCATCAACAAGACCATCGATCTCTTCGAGAAGAAGTTCCCGAAGATCAAGGTCAAGACCGACTTCCAGCCGTACCCGGATTTCTGGAAGAAGTTCAACACGCAGGCCTCCGGCGGGAATCCGCCGGACGTCTTCCAGAATGCCATCGGATTCCTCCGCAAATACGATGCGAAGAATGTGCTCCTGGACCTCAAGGAGCAGGTGAAGGCCGGCAACCTGCGCATGGAGGGATTCCGGGCGGGCCTCGACACGTTCGGAGAGATCGACGGCAAACTCCTCGGCGTCCCCGTGGGCTCCAACTCCATGGCCCTCGTCATCGACAAGCCCGTCTACGCCCGCGCCGGCATCACCCCCGAAATGGGCTGGACCTGGGACGACTTCGACGAGGCGATGGCCCGGGTGCGCGACCGCACCGGCCGCGCGGGCGACAGCGGCATGTACGGCGTCATGTACCTCTACGACCTGTACCTGCGCCAGAACGGCAAGGCCTTCTTCACCGAGGACGGTCTCGGCTTCACCGAGGCGGATCTGACCCAGTGGTGGACGAAGGCCGAGAAGGGCGTGCGCTCCGGGCTCTTCGCCGACCCCAAGAAGGTCGCGCAGATCAAGCCCAAGTCGGCGCTCTCCGCCGAACTCGCGGGCTCCGAGTTCACCTGGGACAACTTCACCGTCCGCTACACCTCCGAGGGCAAGAGCGAGTACGGCCTCGCGCCCATCCCCACCACCGACGGCAAGCGGACCGGCCAGTACCTCGGCTCGCTGATGCTGAGCGCCTCCCGGCGCACCCAGCATCCGGTGGAGGTCGCCACGTTCATCGACTTCATGGTGCACGACCCCGAGGTCGCCACGATCATGGGCTACGACCGCGGCGTGCCCGCCACCACCGCGCAGTACGAGGCGTACCGGCCCACCGACCCGGTGAACAAGGCGATCGCCGCCTACGAGGAGTCCCTCGTGAAAGCGGGCGTGCTGGAGCCCATCACCCCGCACCCGAACGGCGCCGACATCTGCGAGGCCGCGTTCCTGCGCATCGGCGAGGAGCTGGGACTGGGCAAGCGGTCGGTGTCCGACGCCGTCGAGCAGTTCTTCAACGAGTCGAAGACCGCCCTCAGCAGCTGATGGGAACCGCCGTGACACACGCCCCCGCGACGGAGGTCCGGGCGAAGGACCCCGAGCCGCGGCACGGTCCGGACACATCCCCGCGCCCCGCCGACCTGAAGCGGCGGGGCCGCAGGGAGAACCTGGCCGGCTACCTCTTCATGTCCCCGTGGATCGCCGGGTTCCTGCTGCTGACGGCGGGCCCGATGGCCGCCTCGCTGTACTTCGCGTTCACCGACTACAACCTGTTCGACGCCCCGCGCTGGATCGGCCTGGACAACTTCTCCGAGATGTTCGGCGACCCGCGCTGGCGCCACTCGGTGCGGGTCACCCTCTGGTACGTCGTCGTCGGCACGCCGGTCAAGCTGCTCGTGGCGCTGGGCGTCGCCCTGCTGCTCGCGCAGAAGCGGCGCGGGCAGGCCTTCTACCGGGCCGCCTTCTACGCGCCGTCGCTGATCGGGGCCAGCGTCTCCGTCGCCATCGTCTGGAAGGCGATCTTCTCCGACGACGCCGTCGTCGACCGGACGCAGAAGGTGTTCGGCATCGACGCCGGCGGCTGGACCGGCGACCCGGACCTCATCATCTACAGCCTGGTCGCCCTGACCGTCTGGCAGTTCGGCGCACCGATGGTCATCTTCCTGGCCGGGCTGAAGCAGGTGCCGCGGGAGCTGTACGAGGCCGCCGACGTCGACGGGGCCGGCAGGCTGCGGCAGTTCTGGAACATCACCCTGCCGATGATCTCGCCGGTGCTGTTCTTCAACGTCCTGCTGGAGACGATCCACTCGTTCCAGATCTTCAGCTCCGCCTACATCGTCGGCGGCGGCGCGGGCGGCAACGCCTGCGGTCCGGCGGACGGCTCCATGGTCTACACCTGCTACCTGTACGTCCAGGGCTTCGAGAACAGCCGCATGGGCCTCGCCTCCGCCATGGCCTGGATGCTGCTGGTCGCGGTCGCCCTGGTCACAGCGGTGCTGTTCTGGTCCCAGAAGCGCTGGGTGCACTACGAGGAGGGCGGCCGATGACCGCACAGGCCACCGACATCACCCGTACCCCGTCGGCGAAGGGCGCCCTGCGGCGCCGGCTGCCCGGCTCGCTCGCCTGGCACGTCGGGGCGCTGGCGCTCCTCGCGGTGATCCTCTACCCGGTGGTGTGGGTCGTCGGCGGGTCGTTCAAGCGGAGCGAGGACATCGTCGGCAGCCTGGACCTGTTCCCGGCCGACCCGGTCGTGTCCAACTACACCAGCCTCGCCGACGGCATCGCCGACATCTCCATCTTCACCTTCTTCCTCAACTCGCTGTTCCTCGCCGTCGGTTCGGTGATCGGCATCCTGGTCTCCTGCTCGCTCACCGCGTACGCCTTCGCCAAGATCCGGTTCGCGGGCCGCAATCTGCTCTTCACGCTGATGATCGGCACGCTGCTGCTGCCGTACCACGTGCTGCTGATCCCGCAGTACGTGCTGTTCCGCAACCTCGACATGATCAACACGTACACCCCGCTGCTGCTGGGGAAGTACCTGGCCACGGAGGCGTTCTTCGTCTTCCTGATGGTGCAGTTCATGCGGAACCTGCCGCGGGAGCTGGACGAGGCGGCGCGGCTCGACGGGTGCGGGCATCTGCGCATCTACTGGTCGATCGTGCTGCCGCTGTGCCGGCCGGCGCTGATCACCAGCGCCATCTTCACCTTCATCAACGCCTGGAACGACTTCATGGGCCCGCTGATCTACCTCAACGAGCCGAGCAAGTACACGGTCTCCCTCGGGCTGAAGATGTTCGTCGACCAGGAGGGACTCGCCAACTACGGCGGCATGATCGCCATGTCGCTGGTCGCGCTGCTGCCCGTGCTGGCCTTCTTCCTCGCCTTCCAGCGCTACCTCATCGACGGCATGGCGACCTCCGGACTGAAGGGCTGAGTGAGCTGACGATGTCCCTGGCACGTACCGGGTCGAGGGCCTGGGGGAGGTTCGCGCTCTTCGCCGAGTGCCTGCTCACCGGCGTCTGGATCGCGCTGGCCGCGCTGCCGCTCGTGACCTACCCCGCCGCGCTGGCGGCGGGGGCCCGGCACCTGCGCCGCCATCTGGCCCACGAGCAGGGCGGATGGCGGGAGTTCACGGCCGACTTCAAGGCGGCGGTGCGCGGCGGCTGGCTCGTCGGCGTCGCCGGGTGGGCGGCCGTGGCCGTTGTCTGGACCGACCTGCGGGCCGTACGGGCCGGGCTGCCGGGCGGTCCGCTGGTCGGGGCCGTCGGGGTGCTCGCGCTGATCGGGGCCGCCGCCGCGCTGCTGCGGGCGGCGGCGCTGTGGCGGCCCGGTGATTCCTGGCGGCCGCTGATGGCGCGGGCCGGGCGGCACACCGTCCGCGACCCCGCCGGATCCTTCCTGCTCATCGGCGGACTGGCCGTCGTGGTCTGCTCCGCCTGGTTCAGCACCCCCCTCGCGGTCCCCGTGCTGGGGGCCGTCGCGGCGGCCGCCGTCGCCGTGGCGGAGCGTCACCGGCACCGCTGACGGGCGGTGCCGCCACCGGGGTGGGCGCTTCGGCGCCGCACCTCTGGCTGTCATGCCCCTGACATCACTGTGCAACTCCGCAGCCATGGAAAGGACGGGCCATGTCTCCCATCCCCCGCAGAACCCTCATCAAGGCGGCCGCCGTCGCCGGCGCCGCCACCCAGGCCGGCTGGACCCTCGGCGCGAGGGAAGCCGCCGCGGCGCCCGCAGCCGCGCCCGGCGGCGCCGACCCGGTGACCCTGGACTGGCTGGAGGAGGGCGGCCTGGGAGCCGCCCCCGGCTCCACCGTCGGCGTCCCCTGGCCCCGTGGCGCCCACCCCGAGGAGCGCACCTTCGCCGTCACCGACGCCGACGGCAACGACGTCCCCGTGCAGACCTGGCCGCTCGCGTACTGGCCCGACGGCTCCCTCAAATGGACCGCGCACGCCGTCAGTTCCGGCACCGGCCGGCTCACCCTGAAGACCGGCACGCCCGCCGCGCCCGGCAAGAAGGTCACCGTCACCCGGCGCGGCGCCACCGTCACCGTCTCCACCGGCGTCATCACCGCCCGGATCGGCACCGGCGGCGACACCCTGGTCCGCTCGGTCACCCGCGGCTCCACCGAGATCGCCCGCGACGGACGCCTCGTCGTGGTGCGCCAGCCCGAGATCGAGGACGGCGACCGCACCACCGTCCGCACCGAGCGCTTCGACGGCACGGTCTCCGGCGTCACCGTCGAGCAGGACGGCCCCGTCCGCGCGGTCGTCCGCGTCGACGGCACCCACCGCAAGGGCCGTGACACCCTGCTGCCCTTCTCCGTGCGCCTCTACTTCTACGCGGGCGCCGAGTCCTTCCGCATGGTGCACACCATCACCTACGACGGGAAGCAGGAACCCGGCCGCGCCAAGGGCGACTTCGTGCGCGGCATCGGCGTCCGCTTCTCCGTCCCGCTGCGCGACGCGACGTACGACCGGCACGTCCGGCTCGGCGGCGAGGGCGAGGGGATGCTCCGCGAGGCGGTCAAGGGCATCACCGGGCTGCGCCGCGACCCCGGAACCGCCGTGCAGCAGGCCCAGTTCGAGGGACGCAAGCTGCCCGACCCGACCACCTGGGACCAGCGCGTCACCAGCCGCCTCCAGTACATCCCCGAATGGGGCGACCACACCCTCTCCCAGCTCTCCGCCGACGGCTTCACCGTCCGCAAGCGCACGAAGAGGGGCCACGGCTGGATCGGCGCCGGAGGCGGGCGGCGCGCCTCCGGCTACGGCTACGTCGGCGGCGTCAGCGGCGGCCTCTCCTTCGGACTGCGCGACTTCTGGGAGAAGCACCCCGCCCAGCTCGACATCCGCGACGCGCACACCGACACGGCCGAGGTCACCCTCTGGCTCTGGTCGCCCGAGGCCCAGCCCATGGACCTGCGCTTCTACCACGACGGCATGGGCCAGGACACCTTCCCCGAACAGCTCGAAGGCCTCAACATCACCTACGAGGACTACGAGCCCGGCTTCGGCACCCCCTACGGCATCGCCCGCACCTCCGAGCTGCTGTTCTGGGCCGAGGCCGCCACCCCGGACGCCGATCAGCTCGCCGCCCGCGCCCGCGCCGTACGCGTGCTGCCGCAGCTCGCCGCGCCGCCCCGGCAGCTCGTCACCGCCGGCGTCTTCGGCAAGGGCCTGTTCGCCGAGCCCGACCGCTCCACCCCCGCCAAGCAGAAGATCGAGGACCACCTCGACTTCCTCTTCACCTACTACAAGGACCAGGTGGAGCAGCGCCGCTGGTACGGCTTCTGGGACTACGGCGACATCATGCACACCTACGACACCGTCCGGCACCAGTGGCGCTACGACGTCGGCGGCTACGCCTGGGACAACAGCGAACTCTCGCCGGACCTGTGGCTCTGGTACGCCTACCTGCGCTCCGGGCGTGCCGACATCTTCCGCTTCGCCGAGGCCATGACCCGCCACACCGGCGAGGTCGATGTCTACCACCTCGGCGAATGGGCCGGACTCGGCACCCGCCACGGCGTCCAGCACTACGCCGACAGCGCCAAGCAGCAGCGCATCGCCAACACCACCTACCGGCGCTTCTACTACTTCCTCACCGCCGACGAACGCACCGGCGACCTCATGCACGCCAACGTCGACTCCGACGAGACCTTCCTCGCCCTCGACCCGCTCCGCAAGATCCGCACCGAGCCGTACACCCCCGACCCGGGCGCCCTGTCCATCGGCTTCGGCACCGACTGGAGCGGCCTGGTCTCCGCCTGGCTCACCGAGTGGGAACGCAAGGGCCCCCAGTGGCAGAAGGCCCGGGCGCGCGTGCTCTCCACCATGGAGACCATCGCCGCCCAGCCCAACGGCTTCGTCCAGGGCAGCGGCCTGTACGACCTCGAAACCGGCCGGTTCGCCGTCGCCGACACCCCGAAGGTGGAGGTCTCCCACCTGTCCGCCGTCTTCGGCCTCAACGAACTGTGCGCCGAACTGATCGACCTCGTCGACATGCCAGAGTTCGAGGAGGCGTACTACGACTACTGCCGCTACTTCAACGCCACCAAGGCCGAACAGGCCGCCCGCTACGGCACCGACTTCGGCAGCCTGATCCTCTTCCAGGGCCACTCCCGCCTCGACGCCTACGCCGCCGTACGCACCGGCGACGAGGCGCTGGCCAAGCGGGCCTGGGCGAAGTTCTACGACTCCGACGGCTACAAGGAGTCCGCGCCCTGGAGGACCGAGAAGGTGAGCGGCACCACCGCCCTGGTCGCCGGCAGCGAGGCACCCTGGGTCTCCACCAACGACACCGCCCTCTACGGACTCGCCGCCATCGAGAACCTCGCCCTGCTGGGGGACCGCATGCCGTGACGCACGAGGAGGGCGCGGGCGGGCACACTCCGTACATGGACCGGAATCATTACCGCTTCCGCACCGTGTGGACGCTGTCCGCGCCCGCCGCGACGGTGTACGGCGCGCTGGAGCGGATCGAGGACTACCCCCGGTGGTGGCCGCAGGTGCGGGAGGTCGCCCGCCTCGACGACACCACCGGCATCGTCACGATCCGCTCCGTCCTCCCGTACGACCTCACCTTCACCCTGCGGGAGGGGCGGCGGGACCGGGAGAACGGCGTGCTGGAGGCAGGGCTGTCCGGCGACATCGACGGCTGGGCGCGGTGGACCGTCACCGACCTCGGCGCGCACGGCTGCGCCGCCCACTACGAGCAGGAGGCCGACGTCCGGGCGCGGCTGCTGCGGGTGCTCGCCGTCCCCGGACGACCGCTCTTCCGGGCCAACCACGCGCTGATGCTGCGGGCCGGGCGGCGCGGACTGGAGGCGCACCTTCAAGCGGTTTGAACGAAGCCTCCTGGGACCTGTATTGTTCAGTGCGTTCCCGGGCGATTAGCTCAGTGGGAGAGCGCTTCGTTCACACCGAAGAGGTCACTGGTTCGAACCCAGTATCGCCCACGCTCGCGAGAGCGACGTGTGTCCGTCAAAGACGGACACACGTCGCTCTCTTCGGTTGTGCGCGGCTTCGCCGCGCGGTGTGGGGGCTCCGCCACCCACACCCCCGCCCACGGTGTTTTCGTGGGCCGGAGACACAAGGTCACGCCGCCGCCGGCAGGTCCGGGCGCAGCGGCCAGGCCGGGTCGACGATCTCCTCCGTGCCCGTGCGCGCGAACCACGCCTGGAGGCCCCGCGCCTGTGCCGCGTGCCACACCGCCTGCAAGGTGTGCAGCTCACCGGGGGACAGCCGCTCCAGCCGGGACGCGAACCGGCGGCCCACCGCCCGGGTGACCTCCAGCGCGGCCGCCGCGTCCGCCGCCGCGTCGTGCGCCTCCTCCAGCTCCACCTCGTAGTGCGCGCACAGGTCGGCCAGCGTGCGGCGGCCCTTGCGGTAGCGGTCCAGATGCTTGTCCAGCACCCGCGGGTCCAGCACCAGCAGCGGCGTCCGCTCGAACCAGCGGTTCAGCGACGACGCCCGGTGCCGGCGCAACTCCCGGTCCAGCAGCGTCAGATCGAACGGCGCGTTCATCACCACCACCGGCCGGCCCACCGCCGCCTGCTCCGCCAGCGCCTGCGCCACCTCGTACATCACCGGCGCCGGCCAGCGGCCGTTGCGCTGCAGATGCTCCTCCGTCAGCCCGTGCACCTCCGTCGCCGCGGCCGGCACCGGCACGCCCGGATTCACCAGCCAGCGCGTCACCCGAGGCCGGGCGCCCGGCGCGTCCTGGACGACGAGGGCGGCCGACACGATCCGGTCGGTCTCGACGTCCACACCCGTGGTCTCCGTATCGAAGGCGGCCAGCGGCCCTTCGTACCAGCACGTCATACCCACCAACCCCTCGCTCACCACCAGCAGTTGACGTGCCGTCCACTGCTCGCAGCGGTGATACCCGCCCTGTTTGCGCACTACGCGGGGAGGAGACAACAGGAGTACGGGTCTTTGCAGTTCAGCGACCCGCGCATGGGATTCGACTGTTCTGGAAGGCTGTTGGTCATGGCCATCGCGCAGCCCGAACGGGGCGGGCTGCTGCCGGAGCGCACACCTGCCGCTCGCGGCACCCTCGCCACCACCGCCTGCATGGAGACCCTGCAGGTCGGCTACCTCCACGCCGTCGCCGCCGCGGCCGGCTGCTCGCTGTCCCAGCCCTTCCCGGACAACGGCATCGACTGGCACGTCAGCCACAGCGCCCCCGGCCACCTCGTCGACGACGAGGTCACCATCAAGGTGCAGCTCAAGGCCACCTCGCAGATCGCCCCCCACCCCCGGGGACGCTCCTTCTCCTTCACCCTGGACAACGCCCACCTGGAAAAGCTCGCCCGCACCCCGGTCACCGTGCACAAGATCCTCGTCGTGATGATCCTGCCGCGCTCCCAGGACGACTGGCTGCGCGCCGGACACGACCGGCTCGACCTGCGCCACTGCTGCTACTGGGTCAACCTCGCCGGACACCCCGTCACCGGCCGCCGCCGCACCACCGTACGGATCCCCACCTCACGCATCTTCGACGACCGGGCGCTGTGCGAGATCATGACGCGGGTCGGCAGGGGAGGCAGACCATGACCCACCGCCCCACCGGCGAACCCGCCCGGCCCGTACGCCCGCACCCCGCCGACGCCTTCCCCGACGCCCCGCCGCCCGAGGCCTCCGGCGCCGACCCCGCCGTGCTCACCGCCCTGCTCCGCCGGCACGGCTGGGAGCGGCGCGGCGGCGCCCCCGGACGCTACGGCCGCTGGACCCCGCCAGGCCCGGGCACCGGCACCAGCCTCCTCGTCCCGGCCGGCCGGACCTTCCCCGACAGTGAGGACCTGCTCGCCGAGGCCCTGGACGCGCTGTCCCGCAGCGGCACGCCCTCCGCCCGCGAGATCCTGCTCGCCCTCGCCGTGCCCAGCGACGAGATCCGCTGGTCCCGCGACCTCCCGACAGGTCCCGGCGACGCCGTCGCCTGGACGGCGGAGGAACAGCTCAGGACCGCCGCCCGCCGCACCCTGCTCGCCGCCGCGCTCGCCACCGCGCCCGCGCGGCTACCACGGCGCCCGCCACCGCCGGCCGCCGCCGCCCTGGACGGCGTGCTGGTGGGCCCCGCCCCGGACGGCCGCGGCCTCACCGCCTTCGTGCCCGTCGCCACCGGCCGCCCGCTCGCCGTGTGCCTGTTCCACGCCCTGCACGCCGCCCGCGAGGCCGTCGACCACCGGCGGGCCACCGGCTCCATGGACGCCTTCGCCACCGCCGTCGGCGCGGGCGTCAGCCACGAGCTCACCGAGGCCCTCGTCGCTCTGGTCCGGGGCGCCGAGGGCGCCCGCGTCGGCGTGGACTGGGCGCCGGCGGCCGGGGTGCCCGAGGGGTGCGCGGCCGCCGGGCCCGTCGCGTTCACGCCCGGCGACCTGCCCGTCCTGCTGGAGGCCGGCCGCCGCTACCAGCGCGCGGAACCCTCCGTCACCGGGGCCGTCGTGCGGATGTACCGGTCGCAGCCCCGGGGCGAGGGCCTGGTGCGGCTGCGGGTGCTGGCGGGCGCCGAGGTCGGGCACCTCCGGGTGACGCTCGGCGAGGAGGACTACCGGATCGCCGGGCACGCCCACCTCATGGGGCTCCCGGTGCGGATGCGCGGCCGGCTGGCCGGACGCAGCGGGTTCCGGCGACTCACCGAGGTCCGGCAGGTCGCGCCGGTCCAGGCCGACGAGGCCGAACGCGACCGGCTGCTCAAGGTGCTCCAGGAGAGCGCGGACGACTTCGGGGAGGCCTTCGGGCCGTCCTGCGACAGCTGATTTCGCCTGCACCGGTCCCGGGTCGGTACGATCGCACCCATGCGTGCGCTCCGGTATGGCGCCGCGACCACAGCCTTCAGTCAGGAGAGACCGGTGTCAGACGTCCGTGTGATCATCCAACGCGATTCCGAGCGGGAAGAACGCGTGGTGACGACGGGCACTACGGCCGCCGAGCTCTTCGCCGGCGAGCGCTCGATCATTGCCGCCCGGGTGAACGGCGAACTCAAGGACCTCTCGTACGAGGTCCAGGACGGCGAGACCGTCGAGGGCGTCGAGATCTCCTCCGAGGACGGCCTCAACATCCTGCGCCACTCCACCGCGCATGTGATGGCCCAGGCCGTGCAGGAGCTGTTCCCCGAGGCCAAGCTGGGCATCGGCCCGCCGGTGCGGGACGGCTTCTACTACGACTTCGACGTGGAGAAGCCCTTCACGCCCGAGGATCTCAAGGCCATCGAGAAGAAGATGCAGGAGATCCAGAAGCGCGGCCAGCGCTTCTCCCGCCGCGTGGTGACCGACGAGGCCGCCCGCGAGGAACTCGCCGACGAGCCGTACAAGCTGGAGCTGATCGGCCTCAAGGGCTCCGCCTCGCACGACGACGGCGCGGACGTCGAGGTCGGCGCCGGTGAGCTGACGATCTACGACAACATCGACCCCAAGACCGGCGAGGTGGCCTGGAAGGACCTCTGCCGCGGTCCCCACCTGCCCACCACCCGGAACATCCCGGCGTTCAAGCTGATGCGCAACGCGGCCGCCTACTGGCGCGGCAGCGAGAAGAACCCGATGCTCCAGCGCATCTACGGCACCGCCTGGCCCTCCAAGGAGGAGCTCAAGGCGCACCTGGAGTTCCTCGCCGAGGCCGAGAAGCGCGACCACCGCAAGCTCGGCAGCGAGCTCGACCTGTTCTCCATCCCGGAGCAGATCGGCTCCGGCCTCGCCGTCTTCCACCCCAAGGGCGGCATCATCCGCCGGGTCATGGAGGACTACTCGCGCCGCCGGCACGAGGAGGAGGGCTACGAGTTCGTCTACACCCCGCACGCGACGAAGGGGAAGCTCTTCGAGACCTCGGGCCACCTGGACTGGTACGCCGACGGCATGTACCCGCCCATGCAGCTCGACGACGGCGTGGACTACTACCTCAAGCCCATGAACTGCCCGATGCACAACCTGATCTTCGACGCGCGCGGCCGCTCGTACCGCGAACTGCCGCTGCGCCTGTTCGAGTTCGGGACCGTGTACCGGTACGAGAAGTCGGGTGTGGTGCACGGCCTGACCCGCGCCCGCGGCTTCACCCAGGACGACGCGCACATCTACTGCACGCGCGAGCAGATGTCCGAGGAGCTGGACAAGACCCTCACCTTCGTCCTGAACCTGCTGCGCGACTACGGCCTCACCGACTTCTACCTGGAGCTGTCGACCAAGGACCCGGAGAAGTTCGTCGGCTCGGACGAGGCCTGGGAGGAGGCGACCGAGACGCTGCGCCAGGTCGCCGAGAAGCAGGGCCTGCCGCTGGTCCCGGACCCGGGCGGCGCCGCCTTCTACGGCCCGAAGATCTCCGTGCAGACGAAGGACGCCATCGGCCGCACCTGGCAGATGTCGACCATCCAGCTCGACTTCAACCTGCCGGAGCGCTTCGACCTGGAGTACACGGGTCCGGACGGATCCAAGCAGCGCCCGGTCATGATCCACCGCGCGCTGTTCGGCTCCATCGAGCGGTTCTTCGCGGTGCTCCTGGAGCACTACGCGGGCGCGTTCCCGGCGTGGCTGGCGCCGGTGCAGGCGGTGGGCATCCCCGTGGGTGACGCCCACGTCGAGTATCTGGAGAAGTTCGCCGCGGAGGCCAAGCAGAAGGGCCTGCGCGTGGAGGTCGACTCCTCCTCGGACCGTATGCAGAAGAAGATCAGGACGGCGCAGCGGCAGAAGGTCCCGTTCATGATCATCGTGGGTGACGACGACATGAACGCGGGCACGGTGTCGTTCCGGTACCGCGATGGCTCGCAGGAGAACGGCATCCCGCGTGACGAAGCGCTGGCGAAGCTCTTTGACGTCGTAGAGCGCCGCGTGCACGTGTGATCCACTCCCCGCGTCAGCGGGGATGGCCCGATGCGGAAGGCCCACAAGCACAAGGTGCCGTGCTCCCCGCCGCAGCGGGGCTTCGAGGCCCCTGGGTACGACCCGGGGGCCTTTTTGCCGCCTCCCCGCGGTCACGCCATATGCTGCACGCATGACGAGTGAGCCGGAGCAGCAGTTGGGAGTGGGCACGCAGGACGCGTTCCAGCGTCTGTGGACGCCCCACCGGATGGCCTACATCCAGGGCGAGAACAAGCCGAGCGGCCCCGGTGCCGGCGACGGCTGCCCCTTCTGTTCCCTCCCGGCCGCGTCCGACGAGGACGGGCTGATCCTGCGCCGCGGCGAGCTGGTGTACGCGGTGCTCAACCTGTATCCGTACACCGGCGGCCATCTGATGACCGTGCCCTACCGGCACGTGGCCGACTACACGGAGCTCACCGTCGAGGAGACGGCGGAGCTCGCCGCGCTCACCAAGCAGGCGATGACGGCGCTGCGCACGGCGTCGGGCGCGCACGGCTTCAACATCGGCATGAACCAGGGCACGGTCGCGGGCGCGGGCATCGCCGCCCACCTCCACCAGCACGTCGTCCCGCGCTGGGGCGGCGACACCAACTTCATGCCGGTCATCGGCCACACCAAGGTGCTGCCGCAGCTGCTGGCCGATACCCGCAAGATGCTCGCGGAGGCCTGGCCGGCGGCCTGACGCCCTGGACGCGGGGGAGAGGCGGGGTCCGCAGCGGCGCACCCCGCCCGCCTTCCGGCTACGCGTCGTACAGGTCGGCCTTGCTCGGCGTCGCCTCCTGGACCGCCGTGGACAGGGACGACGAGCGGGAGCCGAACTTCGTGGTGTCCACGCCGTTCTCGTCCAGCACCTTGATCGCCGCCGAGTGCACCACGCGCAGCACCGGCGTCGCCGCCCGCAGCGCGTCGTCCGCCATGAACCGGTGCCGCCAGGGCTTGTCCGCCCAGGCGTGCCGCAGCCCGAACGGCTCCGGCAGGGTCAGCTTGCCGCCCAGCCAGTACAGCAGCGGCGGGTACTTGGTCAGGGGCGCGCGGGCGGCCAGGCGTACCACCTCGTCCGAGTCGACCAGCGGGAGCTTGATTTTCCGGGTCTCCCAGAACTTGACCGACTTCTGGACCTCCTTCTCCTTCGCCGCCGGCTTGGTGGTGAACAGCGAGTGCACCGGGCCCAGGGCGTGTCCGGTGACCTCGATGCGCAGCGTCTCGTGCAGCACGGTCACCGTGATCAGCATCGTGATCACCAGCTGGCCGTCCCACAGGGTCCACTGCACGCCCAGGTAGTGCCGGTCGCCCGCGCCGAACTGCTGCTTGTTGCAGATCTCCTGCACGGCGTGCTGCTTCACCTGGTACGCCTCGACGTCCGTGCCCTCGGGCCGGGTGACCGCCGTGGCGTTCTCCCCGATGGGGGTGACGATCCAGTGGCGAATCGACGGCTTGGGGAAGCCGCCCGTGTTCAGCGGGCCGCGCTCCAGCATGCGCAGCCGGTCGTGGATGGCCTTGATGACGTCCCAGCTGCGGAACGGGTGGATCTCCCGGCCGGGGTCGGCGGGCACCAGGTCCTCGGCGAGCTGCCAGCTGCCCCAGCGGGTGCCCATTCCGAGGATGCCCTTGGGGCCGGCGTAGAAGACGGAGTTGGACTGCTGCTCGGCGCTGAGCCGGGCCAGCGACTGGCGCAGCTGCTCGGCCGCCGTCTCGCCGGGGCTGCTGGGCACCGCCTCGGGCACCTTGGCGCCGATGCTGCTGCCCGACAGCAGGCTGTCCCAGCGCTCCCGCAGGTCTCGGGCGGTGCGCTCGCAGATCTGCTTGGCCCAGAACCAGCCGAGCACCGGGGCCACGACCGCCGCGCGCGCGTACCAGGCCCAGAACCCGGTGAACGGCATGCGCAGCAGGAACAGCACGGCGAGCGCGCCCACGCCGACCAGCAGGGCGGTGGCGAGCGCGCCGGCCCGCTTGTCCTCGCGCTTGGCCATCGTCGTACGGATCTGGAAGACCAGCAGCCACAGGAGCAGGCCGGGCAGGAACAGCAGCCCGCACAGCACCATCACGGCGGTCAGCCAGTTGTCGCGCTCGCGGCGGATGCGGTGGGCCGCCAGCGCGTGCTCCACCACGACCTGGGGCTGGGTGCCGAAGGACTGGATGAGCGGGGCGCGGCCGGAGCCCAGCATCCGGTCGATGATCGCCCGGGAGAACGCCTCGCCGAGATTGGGCCGGAACAGCTTCATCCGCGGCTTGCCGACCTCCGACTTGTGCCACTCGCTGTTGGCCTTGAGTATCTCCTCGGCCTCGTTGTCCCGGTAGGCCGCCGAGGCCAGCGCGAACGTGGGCGTCTGGCCCTCGTCGCCCGTGCGCGGCACCTGCGGACCGAAGAACTCCGCGTAACCGCTCTCAACGGTCATTCCCGCCCCCGATCGCCGCGACTGTCGTCTTGCGGCCTTCCCGACTTCCGTGCTGCGCACACCTGTTGATCAGGTCTTCAGCGTATAGGCAGCCACCGCCGTCCGCCGGGGGTCGTTCCAAGCCGTTCTCCGGTACGGGGGAGACGTGACGGGGTGAAGCGGAAGCGCGGCCGCGCACACGGGCGCCCGCCGGGCGGTGAGCGGGCGCCCGGCGCGTCAGGAGGCGGCGCGCGCCTCCCCCTTGACCCGTTCCGCGACCTGCGGCGGCATCGGTTCGTGGCGGACGTAGCGGCGGCTGAAGCGTGCGGTGCCGTGCGACAGCGACCGCAGGTCGACGGCGTACCGGCCGATCTCGATCTCCGGCACCTCCGCCCGGATCAGCGTGCGCCCGCCGGGCGACTGCTCGGTGCCCAGCACCCGGCCGCGGCGCCCGGACAGGTCGCTCATCACGGTGCCCACGTAGTCGTCGCCGACCAGCACGGACACCTCCGCCACCGGCTCCAGCAGATGGATCTTCGCGTCCGCGGCGGCCTCCCGCAGCGCCAGCGCGCCCGCCGTCTGGAACGCGGCGTCCGAGGAGTCCACCGAGTGCGCCTTGCCGTCGAGCAGTGTCACCCGCACGTCGACGAGCGGATGCCCGGCCGCAACTCCCCTCTGCGCCTGGGCCCTTATCCCCTTCTCCACCGACGGGACGAACTGCCGCGGTACGGCGCCGCCGACGACCTTGTCCACGAACTCGATGCCGGAGCCGTTCGGCAGCGGCTCCACCTCGATCTCGCAGATCGCGAACTGCCCGTGCCCGCCGGACTGTTTGACGTGCCGTCCGCGCCCGGACGCGTCGGAGCCGAACGTCTCCCGCAGCGACACCCGGTGCGGCACCACGTCGACCTGCACGCCGTACCGGCTGCGCAGCCGCTCCAGCGCCACGTCCGCGTGCGCCTCGCCGAGACACCACAGCACCACCTGATGGGTGTCCTGGTTCTGCTCGAGCCGCATCGTCGGGTCCTCGGCCACCAGCCGGGACAGCCCCTGGGACAGCTTGTCCTCGTCCGCCTTGCTGTGCGCCTCGATGGCCAGCGGCAGCAGCGGATCGGGCATGTCCCACGGCTCCATGACCAGCGGGTCGTCCTTCGAGGACAGGGTGTCGCCGGTCTCCGCGCGGGACAGCTTCGCCACGCAGGCCAGGTCGCCCGCGATGACGTGCGACACCGGCCGCTGCACCTTGCCGAACGGCGTGGACAGCGCGCCGACCCGCTCGTCGACGTCGTGGTCCTCGTGGCCCCGGTCGCTCAGGCCGTGTCCGGAGACGTGCACGGTCTGGTCGGCGCGCAGCGTCCCGGAGAAGACCCGCACCAGCGACAGCCGGCCCAGGTAGGGGTCGGACGACGTCTTCACGACCTCCGCGACCAGTGGGGCGTCCGGGTCGCACGGCTTCAGCTCGCGCGGCCTGCCGTCCGGCGTGGTCACCTGCGGGGTGCCGTGCTCCAGCGGGGTCGGGAAGCCGCCGGTGATCAGATCGAGCAGTTCCACGGTGCCGAGCCCCTGGCGGGCGCCGGGGGCGGCGGGCGCCGCGGCCAGGACGGGGAAGAAGACGCCCCGCGCCACCGCGCGTTCCGCGTCGTCGATCAGCGTCTTGACGTCGACGTCCTCACCGCCGAGGTAGCGGTCCATGAGGGTCTCGTCCTCGCTCTCGGAGATGATCCCCTCGATCAGCCGGCCGCGCGCCTCCTCGATCAGCGGCACCTGGTCCCCGACGGGCTCGTTCGCCACGCGCTCGCCGCTCGAGTAGTCGAACAGCTTGCGCGTCAGCAGCCCGATCAGCCCGGTCACCGGCCGGTGCCCGTCCGGTCCCTCGGGGCCGCGCAGCGGCAGGTACAGCGGCAGCACCGCGTCCGGGTCGTCCCCGCCGAAGGTCTCCGCGCAGACCCGGGTCATCTCCTCGAAGTCGGCGCGGGCCGCCTCCAGGTGCGTGATCACGATGGCGCGGGGCATGCCGACCGCCGCGCACTCGTCCCACACCATGCGGGTCGAGCCGTCCACGCCGTCCGCGGCCGAGACGACGAAAAGGGCCGCGTCCGCCGCTCGCAGACCGGCCCTGAGCTCCCCGACGAAGTCGGCGTAGCCGGGGGTGTCCAGAAGGTTGACCTTGATGCCGTTCCACTCCGCCGGCACCAGGGAGAGCTGCACCGAACGCTGCTGCCGGTGCTCGATCTCGTCGTAGTCGGAGACGGTGCCGCCGTCCTCCACGCGGCCCGCCCGGTTCACCGCCCCCGCGGTCAGCGCGAGGGCCTCCACCAGAGTCGTCTTGCCCGATCCGGAGTGGCCGACCAGCACCACGTTCCGTACGGACGTGGGGCGGTCGGCCGCCTGTGCCCTGCCGGCGGCCCCGGGGTGTGTGTGCGCCTTGTCGCCCATGATCCTGCCTCCCGTGCACGGTGAGGTCACTGTGGGCGCGGACCCGTGGAAGCCTTCCCCGGACCCCGTCCGGGGGCATCGCCTGCGGTGCGGCTCCGGCGGCGCCCGCGGTTCTTCGAGCTTTCCACTCCCGTCACGGCGCGTCCATACGAAGGACGTGATCCCCGCCGCGGCCCCGGTCCCGGCGGGACGCCGCGGCGGCCCGCGCGCGGCGGTCCGGGTGCCCCGCAGCCACGCCCGCGCGCGGTGACTACGATGGGCCCGCCGGTGGCCAGCAGGGGCCACACGGCCACACCGACCGTCGGGAAGGCCATGCTGAACAAGTACGCGCGTGCATTTTTCACGCGTGTCCTCACACCGTTCGCCGCGTTTCTCATCCGGCGGGGGGTCAGCCCGGACACGGTCACGCTCATCGGCACCGCGGGCGTGGTGGCCGGCGCGCTGGTGTTCTATCCGCGCGGCGAGTTCTTCTGGGGCACGGTCGTCATCACGCTGTTCGTGTTCTCCGACCTGGTCGACGGCAACATGGCCCGGCAGCTGGGCCGTTCCAGCCGCTGGGGCGCCTTCCTGGACTCCACCCTGGACCGGGTCGCGGACGGCGCGGTCTTCGGCGGCTTCGCCCTCTGGTACGCGGGCTCCGGAAACGACAACGTGCTGTGCGCGGTGTCGATCTTCTGCCTCGCCAGCGGCCAGGTGGTGTCGTACACCAAGGCGCGCGGCGAGTCGATCGGGCTGCCGGTCGCCGTCAACGGGCTGGTGGAGCGGGCCGAGCGGCTGGTGATCTCGCTGGTCGCGGCCGGGCTCGCGGGCATGCACAAGTTCGGCGTGCCCGGCATCCAGTACCTGCTGCCGATCGCCCTGTGGGCGGTCGCCGTCGGCAGCCTCGTCACGCTGATCCAGCGCGTGGTCACCGTGCGCCGCGAGTCCGCCGAGGCGGAGGCCGCGGAGCAGCAGGCGCAGGGGAGCGAGGCCGCCCAGTGAGCGCCGGGGAGCGGCTCACCGACGCCCTGTACGGCGCGGGCTGGGGCACCGTGAAGAAGCTGCCCGAGCCGGTCGCCGTGCGCCTGGGCCGGACCATCGCCGACGCCGCCTGGAAGCAGCGCGGCAAGGGCGTGCAGCGGCTGGAGAGCAACTACGCGCGCGTGGTGCCCGACGCGACCCCCGAGCGGCTCGCCGAGCTGTCCCGCGCGGGGATGCGGTCGTACCTGCGGTACTGGATGGAGTCCTTCCGGCTGCCCGCCTGGAGACCGGAGCGGATCGCCGAGTCCTTCACGGCGAAGGACCTGCACCATCTCAACGAGGGCATGGCGGCCGGCAAGGGCGTCGTCCTGGCGCTGCCGCACCTCGCCAACTGGGACCTCGCCGGCGCCTGGGTCACCACCAAGCTCGGCATACCGTTCACCACCGTCGCCGAGCGCCTGAAGCCGGAGACGCTGTACGACCGGTTCGTCGCCTACCGCGAGGGCCTCGGCATGGAGGTCCTCCCGCACAGCGGCGGCTCCGCCTTCGGCACGCTCGCCCGGCGGCTGCGTGACGGCGGCCTGGTCTGCCTGGTCGCCGACCGGGACCTGTCCGCCTCGGGCGTCGAGGTCGACTTCTTCGGCCACGCCGCCCGCATGCCCGCGGGGCCGGCCCTGCTGGCCCAGCAGACCGGCGCGCGGCTGCTGCCCGTGACCCTCTGGTACGACGAGTCGCCCGTGATGCAGGGCCGGGTGCATCCCCCGGTCGAGGTTCCCGCGTCAGGTACGCGCGCCGAGAAGACGTCTGTGATGACACAGGCGCTGGCCGACGCCTTCGCCACGGGAATCGCCGAGCATCCGGAGGACTGGCACATGCTGCAGCGGTTGTGGACCGAGGACCTCGACCCCGCGCGCGCCCCCGGGCGGGACCGGGAGGGCACGGCGTGAGGATCGGCATCGTCTGCCCGTACTCCTGGGACGTGCCGGGCGGCGTCCAGTTCCACATCCGCGACCTGGCCGAGTACTTCATCCGCCAGGGGCACGAGGTGTCCGTCCTCGCCCCGGCGGACGACGACACCCCGCTGCCCCCGTACGTCGTGTCCGCGGGCCGCGCGGTGCCGGTGCCGTACAACGGCTCGGTGGCCCGGCTGAACTTCGGGTTCCTGTCCGCCGCGCGGGTACGGCGCTGGCTGCACGACGGCTCCTTCGACGTGGTGCACATCCACGAGCCGTCGTCTCCGTCCCTGGGCCTGCTGACCTGCTGGGCGGCGCAGGGGCCGCTGGTGGCGACCTTCCACACCTCCAACCCGCGCTCCAAGGCGATGATCGCCGCGTACGCCATCCTCCAGGCCGCGCTGGAGAAGATCAGCGCGCGGATCGCGGTGAGCGAGTACGCCCGGCGCACGCTGGTGGAGCACCTGGGCGGGGACGCCGTCGTCATCCCCAACGGCGTCGACGTCGACTTCTTCGCCAAGGCCGAGCCCAGGCCCGAGTGGCAGGGCGACACCATCGGCTTCATCGGCCGCATCGACGAGCCCCGCAAGGGACTGCCGGTGCTGATGCGGGCCCTGCCGAAGATCCTCGCGGCCCGGCCGCAGACGCGGCTGCTGGTCGCGGGCCGGGGCGACGAGAAGGAGGCCGTGGAGGACCTGCCGAGGGAACTCCGCTCCCGGGTCGAGTTCCTCGGCATGATCAGCGACGAGGACAAGGCGCGGCTGCTGCGCAGCGTGGACCTGTACGTGGCGCCGAACACGGGCGGGGAGAGCTTCGGCATCATCCTCGTCGAGGCGATGTCGGCGGGGGCGCCGGTGCTGGCGTCCGACCTGGACGCCTTCGCACAGGTCCTGGACCAGGGCGCGGCGGGGGAGCTGTTCGCCAACGAGGACGCGGAGGCGCTCGCGGACGCGGCGGTGCGGCTGCTGGGCGACCCGGAGCGCCGGGAGGAGCTCCGCGCGCGGGGGAGTGCGCATGTGCGGCGCTTCGACTGGTCCACGGTGGGGGCGGACATCCTGTCCGTCTACGAGACGGTCACGGCGGGCGCGGCGGCGGTGGCGACGGACGACAGGGCGACGGGGTTGAGGGCCCGCCTGGGCCTGGCCCGGGACTGAGCCCTCGCCGACATCGGCGGGGTGAACGTGCGGAGGGGCGCGGGGAACTGCGCGACGAGCCCCCGACGGCCCGCACCCGGCGTACGACGCTGCGAGGCACCCCGTCAGCCGCAGGTACGGCGCTGCAGCCGAGGCCCGCTGAGGGGTGCCGCCTGGGCCCACCTCGGCTTCGCCCGAGCGGGGGACCCCCGTCGCCCTGGGGGCACCTCCCAGGCCCTCAAGGCACTGGGGGAGGCACGACTCGCCCGCAGGCGGCGGGGGGCTGGCGCAGACGGCGGCGGCTGCACCTCCAAAGGGGCGCGGGGAACTGCGCGACGAGCCCTCGACGGACCGCACCCGGCGTACGACGCCGCGAGGCAACCCCGTCAGCCGCAGGTACGGCGCTGCAGCCGAGCCTCGCCGGGAGGGTGCCGCCTGCGCCCACCCGTGCCGCCCCAAGCGGCACGACTGCCCGCAGGCGGCGGTGGGCGTACGCCCCCAGGACAGAACCCGGCGCAGCCGGTACTAGCCTTGCCGCCCGTGACCCCAACCCTCATCTGGATCCTCGTCGTCCTCATCGCCGTAGGGCTTTACCTCAGTTGGACGGCGGGCCGGCTGGACCGCCTGCACGCCCGGATCGACGCCGCCCGGGCCGCGCTCGACGCGCAACTGCTGCGCCGCGCCTCCGTGGCGCAGGAGTTGGCCACCTCCGGGGTGCTCGACCCCGCCGCCTCGATCGTGCTGTACGAGGCCGCGCACGCCGCGAGGCAGGCCGTCGAGGAACAGCGCGAGGTTGCCGAGAGCGAGCTCAGCCAGGCGCTGCGGGCGGTCCTCGCCGACCCCCAGCAGGTGGACGCGGTCAAGGAGGCCCCCGGGGGGGAGGAGGCCGCCCTGGAACTCGCCGAGGCCGTCCGCAGGGTCCCCATGGCCCGCCGCTTCCACAACGACGCCGTACGCGCCGCCCGCGCGCTCCGCCTGCACCGCAAGGTCCGCTGGTTCCGGCTCGCCGGACACGCCCCGTTCCCGATGGCGTTCGAGATGGACGACGAGCCCCCGGCCGCGCTGATCGAGCGGGCCGCCTGAGGCCCGACAGCGGTTTCCGGCCACCCGGCACCCCCGCCCCGACCGAAAACGAGCCACCGGCTCATCATTGGCCCTTGCTGTGGCCTGCTCCGGTCACGTTTCCTCGGTGCTGCAGAATCCCCCTCATCCCAGCGAGGTCATTCGTGTCCAGCACGCTCTCCGAAAACCAGGGTCCCGAGACCGGCACCGCGCGCGTGAAGCGCGGCATGGCCGAGCAGCTCAAGGGCGGCGTGATCATGGACGTCGTCACGCCGGAGCAGGCGAAGATCGCCGAGGACGCGGGCGCCGTCGCCGTCATGGCCCTGGAGCGCGTCCCGGCCGACATCCGCAAGGACGGCGGTGTGGCCCGCATGTCCGACCCGGACATGATCGAGGGCATCATCGACGCCGTGTCCATCCCGGTGATGGCGAAGTCCCGCATCGGCCACTTCGTCGAGGCCCAGGTGCTCCAGTCGCTCGGCGTCGACTACATCGACGAGTCCGAGGTCCTCACCCCGGCCGACGAGGTCAACCACTCGGACAAGTGGGCGTTCACCACCCCGTTCGTCTGCGGCGCCACCAACCTGGGCGAGGCCCTGCGCCGCATCGCCGAGGGCGCCGCGATGATCCGCTCCAAGGGCGAGGCCGGCACCGGCAACGTCGTCGAGGCCGTCCGCCACCTGCGCCAGATCAAGAACGAGATCGCCCGCCTGCGTGGCTACGACAACAACGAGCTGTACGCCGCCGCCAAGGAGCTGCGCGCCCCGTACGAGCTGGTCAAGGAGGTCGCCGAGCTGGGCAAGCTGCCCGTCGTGCTGTTCTCCGCCGGCGGTGTGGCCACCCCCGCCGACGCCGCGCTGATGCGCCAGCTGGGCGCCGAGGGCGTCTTCGTCGGCTCCGGCATCTTCAAGTCCGGCGACCCCGCCAAGCGCGCCGCGGCCATCGTGAAGGCGACCACCTTCTACGACGACCCGAAGATCATCGCGGACGCGTCCCGCAACCTGGGCGAGGCCATGGTCGGGATCAACTGCGACACCCTGCCCGAGACCGAGCGCTACGCCAACCGGGGCTGGTGATGACCGCTCCCGTGATCGGAGTGCTCGCACTCCAGGGTGACGTACGGGAGCATCTGGTGGCCCTGGCCGCGGCGGACGCCGTGGCCAGGCCCGTCCGCCGCCCGGAGGAGCTCGCCGAGGCCGACGGCCTGGTGATCCCGGGCGGGGAGTCCACCACGATCTCCAAGCTGGCCGTGCTCTTCGGCCTCATGGAGCCCCTGCGCGCCCGCGTGCGCGCCGGCATGCCCGTCTACGGCACCTGCGCCGGCATGATCATGCTCGCCGACAAGATCCTCGACCCGCGCTCCGGGCAGGAGACCGTCGGCGGCATCGACATGATCGTGCGCCGCAACGCCTTCGGACGGCAGAACGAGTCCTTCGAGGCCGCCGTCGAGGTCAAGGGGATTTCCGGGGAACCCGTGGAGGGTGTCTTCATCCGCGCCCCCTGGGTGGAGTCCGTCGGCGCGTCCGCCGAGGTGCTCGCCGAGCACGGCGGACACATCGTCGCGGTCCGCCAGGGCAACGCGCTGGCGACGTCCTTCCACCCGGAACTCACCGGGGACCACCGGGTGCACCGCTTCTTCGCCGACATGGTGCGGGCGGACCGGCGGGGCGAGTCCTTGTAGGATTCCTGCGTTCGTTGCAGAGATGGGTTACGCGAAGGAGACAGGCAGATGTCCGGCCACTCTAAATGGGCCACGACGAAGCACAAGAAGGCCGTGATCGACGCCAAGCGCGGCAAGCTCTTCGCGAAGCTCATCAAGAACATCGAGGTCGCGGCCCGGATGGGCGGAGCGGACCCCGACGGCAACCCGACGCTGTACGACGCCATCCAGAAGGCGAAGAAGCAGTCGGTGCCGAACAAGAACATCGACTCCGCGGTCAAGCGCGGCGCGGGCCTCGAGGCCGGCGGCGCCGACTACGAGACGATCATGTACGAGGGCTACGGCCCCAACGGCGTCGCGGTCCTCATCGAGTGCCTCACGGACAACCGCAACCGCGCCGCCTCCGACGTCCGGGTCGCGATGACCCGCAACGGCGGCTCCATGGCCGACCCGGGCTCGGTGTCGTACCTGTTCAACCGCAAGGGCGTGGTGATCGTCCCCAAGGGCGACCTGACCGAGGACGACGTCCTCGCCGCCGTGCTCGACGCGGGCGCGGAGGAGGTCAACGACCTCGGTGAGAGCTTCGAGGTGATCAGCGAGCCGACCGACCTGGTCGCGGTCCGCACCGCGCTCCAGGACGCCGGCATCGACTACGAGTCGGCCGACGCCAACTTCGTCCCGACCATGCAGGTCCAGCTGGACGAGGAGGGCGCGAAGAAGATCTTCAAGCTCATCGACGCGCTGGAGGACAGCGACGACGTGCAGAACGTCTTCGCCAACTTCGACGTGAGCGACGAGATCATGGAGAAGGTCGACGCCTGACGCGTAGCACGGCGGCGGGCCGACGGGACACACCCCGTCGGCCCGCCGCTTTGTCGGTGGCACCCGATAGCCTGCACAAACAGGTGATCGAGCAAGGGGGCGACGCGTGCGCGTACTGGGGGTGGACCCGGGGCTGACCCGGTGCGGTGTCGGCGTCGTCGAAGGGGTCGCGGGACGCCCGTTGACCATGCTCGGCGTGGGCGTCGTCCGCACACCCGCCGACGCCGACCTCGGGCACCGCCTGGTCGCCGTCGAGCAGGGTCTGGAGCAGTGGCTCGACGAGCACCGCCCGGAGTTCGTCGCCGTGGAGCGCGTCTTCAGCCAGCACAACGTGCGCACGGTGATGGGCACCGCCCAGGCCAGCGCCGTCGCCATCCTCTGCGCCTCCCGGCGCGGCATCCCCGTCGCGCTGCACACGCCCAGCGAGGTCAAGGCCGCCGTCACCGGCTCGGGCCGCGCCGACAAGGCCCAGGTCGGGGCCATGGTGACCCGCCTGCTGCGGCTCGACGCGCCGCCCAAGCCGGCCGACGCCGCCGACGCCCTCGCGCTCGCCATCTGCCACATCTGGCGCGCCCCCGCCCACAACCGCCTCCAGCAGGCCGTCGCCGCCCACGCGGCGCGGACCCCGCCGACCACACCCCGGGCCCCCGCGGCCCGTCACGCATCGAAAGGCCGTACGGCATGATCGCCTTCGTCAGCGGCACGGTCGCCGCCCTCACCCCCGACACCGCGGTGGTCGAGGTCGGCGGCGTCGGCATGGCCGTCCGGTGCACGCCGGACACGCTGTCCACGCTCCGCGTCGGACAGCCCGCGAAGCTCGCCACCTCCCTCGTCGTCCGCGAGGACTCCCTCACGCTGTACGGCTTCGCCGACGAGGACGGCCGCCAGGTCTTCGAGCTGCTCCAGACCGCCAGCGGCGTCGGCCCCCGGCTCGCCCAGGCCATGCTCGCCGTGCACAGCCCCGACGCCCTGCGCCGTGCCGTGGCCACCGGCGACGAGAAGGCGCTCATGGCCGTCCCCGGCATCGGCAAGAAGGGCGCCCAGAAGCTGCTCCTCGAGCTGAAGGACCGGCTCGGCGAGCCCACCGGCGCCCCCGCCGTCGGCGCGCCCGTCACCTCCGGCTGGCGCGACCAGCTGCACGCCGCCCTCATCGGCCTGGGGTACGCGACCCGCGAGGCCGACGAGGCGGTGGCCGCGGTGACCCCCCAGGCGGAGGCCGCCGAGGGCGCCGTACCGGTGGGGCAGCTGCTCAAGGCGGCCCTGCAGACGCTGAACCGCGCCCGATAGACCGCCGCCCGCCGGCCCACGACCGCGCCCGAGTCCGTACGGAGAGCTGAGGCACACGCACATGAACTGGGACGACACGAACGACACCGCCGCCTCCGAGCGGCTGGTGGAATCGGTCGCCGACCGCGAGGACCAGGCCGTCGAGGCCGCGCTGCGCCCCAAGGACCTGGGTGAGTTCATCGGCCAGGAGAAGGTCCGCGAGCAGCTCGACCTGGTGCTGCGCGCCGCCCGCGCCCGCGGCGCCACCGCCGACCACGTGCTGCTCTCCGGCGCCCCCGGCCTCGGCAAGACCACCCTCTCCATGATCATCGCCGCGGAGATGGGCGCCCCCATCCGCATCACCTCGGGCCCCGCCATCCAGCACGCCGGCGACCTCGCCGCGATCCTCTCCTCCCTCCAGGAGGGCGAGGTCCTCTTCCTCGACGAGATCCACCGCATGTCCCGGCCCGCCGAGGAGATGCTCTACATGGCGATGGAGGACTTCCGCGTCGACGTGATCGTCGGCAAGGGACCCGGCGCCACCGCCATCCCCCTGGAGCTGCCGCCCTTCACCCTGGTCGGCGCCACCACCCGGGCCGGCCTGCTGCCGCCCCCGCTGCGCGACCGCTTCGGCTTCACCGCGCACATGGAGTTCTACGAGCCGGGCGAGCTGGAGCGGGTCGTCCACCGCTCGGCGAGCCTGCTCGACGTGGAGATCGACGCCGAGGGCGCCGCCGAGATCGCCGGACGCTCCCGCGGCACGCCCCGCATCGCCAACCGCCTGCTGCGCCGCGTCCGGGACTACGCGCAGGTCAAGGCGGACGGCCGGATCACCCAGGACGTCGCCGCCGCGGCCCTCGCGGTGTACGAGGTGGACGCCCGGGGCCTGGACCGGCTGGACCGCGCGGTGCTGGAGGCGCTGCTGAAACTGTTCGGCGGCGGCCCGGTCGGCCTGTCCACGCTCGCCGTCGCGGTGGGGGAGGAGCGTGAGACCGTGGAGGAGGTGGCCGAGCCCTTCCTGGTCCGGGAGGGTCTGCTCGCCCGTACCCCGAGGGGACGGGTGGCGACGCCCGCGGCCTGGTCGCATCTCGGCCTCACGCCGCCGCGCCGGCAGGCCGCCGGAAACGGACAAGGGGACCTGTTCGGGGCGTGACGGCGAGCACGCTGGTCCGGGCAGGAACCCCGGTGCCATGCTGAGCGTTGTTCCGTTGGTGCGGACTCGCTTAGACTCCGCCGATGCCGCCCTTGCCGGCGGCACCACATACCCCCAACCATCAGGCCGTTCACCAACGCGGTCGTGTGAAGGAAGTTCCGACCCGTGAGTCTCCTGACCCTCCTCCCGTTCATTGTGCTCATCGGGGCCATGTTCCTGATGACCCGGTCGGCCAAGAAGAAGCAGCAGCAGGCCATCGAGATGCGGAACCAGATGCAGCCCGGTTCCGGCGTCCGCACGATCGGGGGCATGTACGCCACGGTCAAGGAGGTCAACGAGGACACCGTCCTCCTCGACGCCGGGCCGGGTGTGGAGCTGCTGTTCGCCAAGAACTCGATCGGTGCCGTCCTGACCGACGAGGAGTACAACCGCATCGTGCACGGCATCGAGCACGACCTGAAGTCCGACGCCGACGTCGTCCCCGACGACGCCTCCTCCCTCACCGAGACCGACGACGCCTCCGACGCTGCCGCCGACTCCGACGACACGCCTGTCGACCTCGGCAAGAAGGACGCGGAGGACGAGCCGGCCGACGCCACGGCGGACGCGCACGCGAAGAAGTCCGAGGGCGACTCCGACGCGAAGTAGCCGCGTTCCGGGGCGCGCGGGTGGAGCCCGCGCGCCCCGGATCATGCCCGGCTCGCACGGGATCATCCCGACACCATGTCATGGCCGCCGGCCTCCCGACCGGGGACGAGGCGGCCCGAGAGGGAGTACGAGAAGGTGGCAGCACTCAAAAAGGGACGGAACGCGAGCGCCACAAGCAAGCCGTGGCGCTCGCTGGCTCTGATCCTGATCGCCATCGTGGCGCTCACCGGAGGGATGTTCGCCTCCGGGCACACCACTCCGCGTCTCGGCATCGACCTGGCCGGCGGAACGAGCATCACGCTGGCAGCGGTCCCCGAGGCGGGCCAGGAGTCCGCGATCAACAAGACCAACATGGACACCGCGGTCTCCATCATGGAGCGGCGTGTCAACGGTCTGGGCGTCTCCGAGGCCGAGGTCCAGACGCAGGGCGACCGCAACATCATCGTCAACATTCCCAAGGGCACGAATTCCAAGCAGGCCCGGGAACAGGTCGGCACCACCGCCAAGCTCTACTTCCGTCCCGTGATCGCCACCGAGCTGGCCGAGGGCGGCGCCGCCCCGCAGCCCAGCGCGACCGGCGAGCCCTCCGCCGCCCCCTCCGGCGACAAGGCCGACGACAAAGCCGGCGACAAGGGGGACAAGGCGACGGACGGCGCGAGCGAGAAGGCCACCGACGGCTCCTCCGCGTCCGCCGACCCCTCGGCGAGCGCCACCACCCAGGGCCGCGCGGTCACCGACGCCCTGAAGGCCGACGAGAGCCCGGCCGCCACGGACAAGGCCAGCCCCTCCCCGTCCGCGACGGGCGGCGCGTCCGACGACCCCGACGCCAAGCTCCAGGCCGAGTACGCCAAGCTCGACTGCACCAAGGAGAGCGTCCGCGCCACGGCCGGTGACGGCGCCAAGGCCACCGAGTCCACCGTCGCCTGCGGCCAGAACTCCCAGGGCCAGTGGCAGAAGTACATCCTCGGCCCGGCCGCCGTCGACGGCACCGACGTCGACGAGGCCGACGCCGTCCTGAACACGCAGTCCGGCGCCGGCTGGACCGTGACCATGAAGTTCACGGGCGAGGGCTCCAAGAAGTTCGCCGACATCACCGGCCAGCTCGCGCAGAAGCAGTCCCCGCAGAACCAGTTCGCGATCGTCCTGGACGGCGAGGTCGTCTCCGACCCGTACGTCCGGCAGGCCCTGACCGGCGGCAACGCCGAGATCTCCGGCAACTTCAACCAGCAGTCGGCGCAGGAGCTGGCCAACATGCTGTCCTACGGCGCGCTGCCGCTGACCTTCCGCGAGGACAGCGTCACCACCGTCACCGCCGCCCTCGGCGGCGAGCAGCTCCAGGCCGGTCTGATCGCCGGCGCCATCGGCCTCGCGCTGGTGATCCTGTACCTGCTCTTCTACTACCGCGGTCTGTCGTTCATCGCCGTCGCGTCGCTGATGGTCTCCGCGGCCCTCACCTACGTGATCATGGCGCTGCTCGGCCCGACCATCGGCTTCGCGCTGAACCTGCCGGCCGTCTGCGGCGCCATCGTCGCCATCGGCATCACGGCGGACTCGTTCATCGTCTACTTCGAACGGGTCCGGGACGAGATCCGCGAGGGCCGCTCGCTGCGCCCCTCCGTGGAGCGGGCCTGGCCGCGCGCCCGGCGCACCATCCTGGTCTCCGACTTCGTGTCCTTCCTCGCCGCCGCAGTGCTCTTCGTGGTCACCGTCGGCAAGGTGCAGGGCTTCGCGTTCACCCTGGGTCTGACCACCGTCCTCGACGTCGTGGTGGTGTTCCTCTTCACCAAGCCGCTGCTGACGCTGATGGCCCGCCGCAAGTTCTTCGCGAGCGGCCACAAGTGGTCCGGTCTCGACCCGAAGGCGCTGGGCGCGAAACCGCCGCTGCGCCGCACCCGTCGTCCCTCCGCCCCTGCCCAGACGAAGGAGGCGTGAGAGATGTCGAAGCTCGGCACCCTCGGCGCCCGACTGCACCACGGCGAGATCGGCTACGACTTCGTCAAGAACCGCAAGATCTGGTACGGCATCTCGATCCTCATCACCATCACGGCCATCGTCGGCCTGGCGGTGCGCGGCCTGCACATGGGCATCGAGTTCCAGGGCGGCGCGGTCTTCACCACCCCGAAGAACATGAGCGTCTCGGTGTCCACCGCCGAGGGCTACGCGGAGGACGCCTCCGGCCACGACGCCATCGTCCAGAAGCTCGGCGACGGCAGCATGCGGATCCAGGTCGCGGGCATCGACACCAAGACCTCGGACACCATCAAGGACCGGCTCGCCGAGGACCTCAAGGTCGACGCGGAGAAGATCAACGCCGAACTGGTCGGCCCCAGCTGGGGTGAGCAGATCGCCAACAAGGCCTGGCAGGGCCTGGGGATCTTCCTGATCCTGGTGGTGATCTACCTGGCGATCGCCTTCGAGTGGCGGATGGCGCTCGCCGCGTTCGTCGCGCTGATCCACGACATCACCATCACGGTCGGGATCTACGCCCTCGTCGGCTTCGAGGTCACCCCCGGCACGGTGATCGGTCTGCTCACCATCCTCGGTTACTCCCTGTACGACACGGTGGTCGTCTTCGACAGCCTCAAGGAACAGACCAGGGACATCACCAAGCAGACCCGCTGGACCTACAGCGAGATCGCCAACCGGTCGATCAACAGCACCCTGGTGCGGTCGATCAACACCACGGTGGTCGCGTTGCTCCCGGTGGCGGGCCTGCTGTTCATCGGCGGCGGCGTCCTGGGCGCCGGCATGCTGAACGACATCTCCCTGTCGCTGTTCGTCGGCCTCGCCGCCGGCGCCTACTCCTCGATCTTCATCGCCACCCCGCTCGTCGCCGACCTCAAGGAGCGCGAGCCGGCCATGAAGAGCCTGAAGAAGCGCGTGCTGGCCAAGCGCGCCCAGGGCGGCGACCCGGACGAGGGCCAGGACGCCCTCGTGCCCGACGACGACCAGGACGAGCCCGACGTCGCGGCGGCGGTCGTCGGGCCCCGCAACCAGCCCGCGTCCCGTGCCCGTGGCCGCGGCCGACCCTCGGGGAAGCGCCGATGAGCGACCACGCCGACCTGTCCGCCCTGCTGCTGAGCCGCATCCGGGACGTGGCGGACTACCCGGAGCCGGGCGTGATGTTCAAGGACATCACCCCGCTCCTGGCCGACCCCAAGGCGTTCGACGCGCTCACCGATGCTCTCGCGGACGTCGCCCGCCGGGCCGACGCCACCAAGATCGTCGGCCTGGAGGCCCGCGGGTTCATCCTGGGCGCCCCGGTCGCCGTCCGCGCCGGCCTCGGCTTCATCCCCGTCCGCAAGGCGGGCAAGCTCCCCGGGGCCACCCTCAGGCAGTCGTACGACCTGGAGTACGGCTCGGCGGAGATCGAGGTCCACGCGGAGGACCTCGGCGCCGAGGACCGCGTCCTGGTCGTCGACGACGTCCTGGCCACCGGCGGCACCGCCGAGGCGTCCGTGCAGCTCATCCGCAGGGCGGGCGCCGAGGTCGCGGGCCTCGCGGTGCTGATGGAGCTCGGCTTCCTCGACGGCCGGGCCCGGCTCGAGCCCGCCCTGGCGGGCGCCCCGCTGGAGGCGCTGCTCACGGTCTGAGAAACCCCTGGGGCGCCGGAGACGGCCCCGGAAACAGCACGCAGGCGGACCCGGAGGAATCCGGCGTCCGCCTCGTGCGTTTCTCCTGTTGACGGTCCTCACACCGCTCCGGAGACGTTCGGCGAGCCCGGGCTCGCTACCATGGGGTCTCCGGAGCCTGACCGGGGACCCGGATCGCGCACGAGGAGCCCTCTTGCCAGACGAGGCCCAGCACCTGACCGCCGCCAAGCCCGAGCCCGCCTCGGCGCCGGCGGCCAAGCCCGCGCCGGACACGCCCCAGGCGAAGAACGACACCCGCGGGCCGGTCCAGCGTGCCCAGGGGGCTCCCGTGGACAAGCCCGAGCAGCCGGCTCCCAAGCCGTCCCCTCCCGAGCGCTCCGCGTCCCGCCCCAACACCGGCCAGCCCCGCTCCGGCTCCTCCAACCGCGTCCGCGCCCGCCTGGCCCGGCTCGGCGTCCAGCGGGCCAACCCGTACAACCCGGTGCTGGAGCCGCTGCTGCGGATCGTCCGCAGCAACGACCCGAAGATCGAGAACGCCACGCTGCGCCAGATCGAGCGGGCCTACCAGGTCGCCGAGCGCTGGCACCGCGGCCAGAAGCGCAAGAGCGGCGACCCGTACATCACGCACCCGCTCGCGGTGACCACCATCCTCGCCGAGCTCGGCATGGACCCGGCCACGCTGATGGCGGGGCTGCTGCACGACACGGTCGAGGACACCGAGTACGGCCTGGAGGACCTGCGCCGCGACTTCGGCGACGTGGTCGCGCTGCTCGTCGACGGCGTCACCAAGCTGGACAAGGTCAAGTTCGGCGAGGCCGCCCAGGCCGAGACCGTGCGCAAGATGGTCGTCGCCATGGCCAAGGACCCCCGCGTCCTGGTCATCAAGCTCGCCGACCGCCTGCACAACATGCGCACCATGCGCTACCTCAAGCGCGAGAAGCAGGAGAAGAAGGCGCGCGAGACCCTGGAGATCTACGCGCCGCTCGCCCACCGCCTGGGCATGAACACCATCAAGTGGGAGCTGGAGGACCTCGCCTTCGCGATCCTCTACCCCAAGATGTACGACGAGATCGTCCGTCTGGTGGCCGAGCGCGCCCCCAAGCGCGACGAGTACCTCGCCATCGTCACCGACGAGGTCCAGCAGGATCTGCGGGCCGCCCGTATCAAGGCGACCGTCACCGGCCGCCCGAAGCACTACTACAGCGTCTACCAGAAGATGATCGTCCGCGGCCGTGACTTCGCGGAGATCTACGACCTGGTGGGCATCCGCGTCCTCGTGGACACCGTCCGCGACTGCTACGCGGCCCTCGGCACGGTGCACGCGCGATGGAACCCGGTCCCCGGCCGGTTCAAGGACTACATCGCGATGCCCAAGTTCAACATGTACCAGTCGCTGCACACGACGGTCATCGGCCCCGGCGGCAAGCCCGTCGAGCTGCAGATCCGCACGTTCGACATGCACCGCCGCGCCGAGTACGGCATCGCCGCGCACTGGAAGTACAAGCAGGAGGCCGTCGCCGGCGCCTCCAAGATCCGCACCGACGCGCCCAAGTCGTCCGGCAAGAGCAAGGACGACCACCTCAACGACATGGCGTGGCTGCGGCAGCTCCTCGACTGGCAGAAGGAGACCGAGGACCCGGGCGAGTTCCTGGAGTCGCTGCGCTTCGACCTCTCGCGCAACGAGGTCTTCGTCTTCACCCCCAAGGGCGACGTCATAGCGCTGCCCGCGGGCGCCACTCCCGTGGACTTCGCGTACGCCGTGCACACCGAGGTCGGTCACCGCACCATAGGCGCCCGGGTCAACGGCCGTCTGGTGCCGCTGGAGTCGACCCTCGACAACGGCGACCTGGTGGAGGTCTTCACCTCCAAGGCGGCCGGCGCGGGCCCCTCCCGCGACTGGCTCGGCTTCGTGAAGTCGCCCCGCGCCCGCAACAAGATCCGCGCCTGGTTCTCCAAGGAGCGCCGCGACGAGGCGATCGAGCAGGGCAAGGACTCCATCGTCCGCGCCATGCGCAAGCAGAACCTGCCCATCCAGCGCATCCTCACCGGCGACTCGCTGGTCACGCTCGCGCACGAGATGCGCTACTCGGACATCTCCGCGCTGTACGCGGCGATCGGCGAGGGGCACGTCTCCGCGCAGAACATCGTGCAGAAGCTGGTGCAGGCCCTCGGGGGCGAGGAGGCGGCCACCGAGGAGATCGACGAGTCGGTCCCGCCCACCCGCAGCCGCCGCAAGCGCCGCTCCAGCGCCGACCCTGGCGTCGTCGTCAAGGGCGTCGAGGACGTGTGGGTCAAGCTGGCCCGCTGCTGCACCCCGGTGCCGGGCGACCCGATCATCGGCTTCGTCACCCGGGGCAGCGGCGTCTCCGTCCACCGCAGCGACTGTGTGAACGTCGACTCGCTGTCCCGTGAGCCGGAGCGGATCCTTGAGGTCGAGTGGGCGCCCACCCAGTCCTCGGTGTTCCTCGTCGCCATCCAGGTCGAGGCCCTCGACCGCTCCCGGCTGCTGTCGGACGTCACACGCGTGCTGTCCGACCAGCACGTCAACATCCTGTCCGCGGCCGTCCAGACCTCCCGCGACCGGGTCGCCACCTCCCGCTTCACCTTCGAGATGGGCGACCCGAAGCATCTGGGCCACGTCCTGAAGGCCGTACGCGGCGTGGAGGGCGTCTACGACGTCTACCGCGTCACCTCGGCCCGCAACCGCGGCTAGGTGTGCTGTCCGGCGGATCACGCCGAGGACGCGGCTGGGTTGCAAGACGCTGCGCCCTTCCCCCGACTTGATCCGCCGGACAGGCCCTATGACGCGGGCAAGACACACGGAAGGGGCGGCCGTACCTCAGGTACGGCGGCCCCTTCGTCGTGCTTGTCGCCTCGGCTCAGCCGCCGAACTCCTGCAGACCCTTCAGGGCCTGGTCCAGCAGGGCCTGGCGGCCCTCCAGCTCGCGCTCCAGCTTCTCCGCCTTCGCGGTGTTGCCCTGCGCGCGGGCCTGCTCGATCTGGTCCTTCAGCTTGTCCACGGCGGCCTGCAGCTGACCGGTCAGACCCTCGGCCCGGGCACGGGCCTCCGGGTTCGTCCGGCGCCACTCGGCCTCCTCGGCCTCCTGGATCGCCCGCTCCACGGCGTGCATCCGGCCCTCGACCTTCGGGCGGGCGTCCCTCGGCACATGGCCGATGGCCTCCCAGCGCTCGTTGATCGCCCGGAACGCGGCCCTGGCGGCCTTCAGATCCGTGACCGGCAGCAGCTTCTCCGCCTCGCCGGCCAGTTCCTCCTTGAGCTTGAGGTTCTCCGCCTGCTCCGCGTCACGCTCCGCGAACACCGAGGAACGGGCCGCGAAGAAGACGTCCTGGGCGCCGCGGAAGCGGTTCCACAGTTCTTCCTCGTGCTCGCGCTGGGCACGGCCCGCGGCCTTCCACTGCGCCATCAGGTCGCGGTACCGGGCCGCGGTCGGGCCCCAGTCCGTCGAACCCGACAGCGCCTCGGCCTCGGCGACCAGCTGCTCCTTGACCCGGCGGGCGTCCTCGCGCTGCGCGTCCAGCTGCGCGAAGTGCTGCTTGCGCCGCTTGGAGAACGCCGACCGCGCGTGCGAGAACCGGTGCCACAGCTCGTCGTCGGACTTGCGGTCCAGCCGCGGCAGCCCCTTCCAGGTGTCCACCAGCGCCCGCAGCCGCTCGCCGGCCGCCCGCCACTGGTCGGACTGCGCCAGCTCCTCGGCCTCGGCGACCAGCGCCTCCTTGGCCTGTCGCGCCTCCTCGGACTGCCGGGCCCGCTGCGCCTTGCGCTCCTCGCGGCGCTTGTCGACCAGCTCCACGAGCTTGTCCAGCCGGACCCTGAGGGCGTCCAGGTCGCCGACCGCGTGATGGGCGTCGACCTGCTCGCGCAGGTGGTCGATCGCGGCCATGGCGTCCTTGGACGACAGGTCGGTGGTCCTCACCCGCTTCTCGAGGAGGCCGATCTCGACAACCAGGCCCTCGTACTTGCGCTCGAAGTAGGCCAGCGCCTCGTCAGGGGAGCCGGCCTGCCAGGAACCGACGACCTTCTCGCCGTCGGCCGTACGCACGTACACGGTCCCCGTCTCGTCGACGCGGCCCCACGGGTCGCTGCTCACAGCGCCTCCTCCACATGATGCCGTCGAGGGGCCTGTGTGCTCCCCCGGGCATCGTCCACAGTTTCGTCACGGCCAACATAGGCGACCGACGGGATGCCTGTCCGCATCCCGCGCGACCGAAATTACGCAGTTGGGGCTCAGGATGCGGTGACGGTCGCCTTGTCGATCACGACCGTCGCGTTGGGCGCCCCGTCGCCGGCCCCGGTGCTCTCCCCGGCGTCGGCGATCTTCTTCAGAACCTTCAGGCCCGCGTCCGAGACGGTGCCGAACGGTGTGTAGTTGGGCGGAAGCTGGCTGTCCTCGTAGACCAGGAAGAACTGGCTGCCGCCACTGTCCTTCTGCCCGGTGTTGGCCATCGCGACCGTGCCCGCCGGGTAGGTGTTGTTCTTGAGGCCGGCGTCCTTCAGGTTCTCGTCCGGGATCGTGTAGCCGGGACCGCCGCTGCCCGTGCCCGTCGGGTCGCCGCACTGCAGGACGTAGATGCCGTCGGTGGTGAGCCGGTGGCACTTGGTGTGGTCGAAATAGCCCTTGCCCGCGAGGAAGTTGAACGAGTTGACCGTGTGCGGGGCCGCCGACGTCTTCAGTGCGACGTCTATCGTCCCGCAGGTTGTCTCGAGCTTCATCGTGTACTTCGCCGACTTGTCGATCGACATCGCCGGCTCCTTCTTCCACGTCTGCTTCCCGACCTCGCCCGGGGCCGGCTTCTCGCACGGGTCCGGGGCCTTCGAGGGCGCCTCGGCCTCCGGCGTGACCTCCGCGGCCGCGTTGGTCTTGTCGTCGTCCTGCTTGAGCACCCCGGTCGTGTACAGCGCGAGGCTGCCGATCAGGGTCACACCGAGCACCGACGCGATGACCGCGTTGCGGACGCGCGCCTTGCGCCGCGCCTCGGTCCGCCGCTGCTGCTGCCGCAAGAACTTCTCCCGGGCGAGCTGACGCCGCCGCTGCTCCTGGCTGACCACCGGGTTCTCTCCTCATGCGTCTCGTGTGCCGGCCGGTACGCGTGCGTGCGTGCGGTGAGCCGACCGCCTGCGTGTGCCCCGTACCGTATATGGGTTCGCTGAGGAATCGGCAGCGCCGGTAGGCTCTGACCACGGGCGCAGCCCGTCGCAAGCCTCCCGTACCGACACAAACGAAGGACGATCGTGCTCATTGCCGGGTTCCCCGCCGGGGCATGGGGGACGAACTGTTATCTCGTCGCCCCCGCCGCCGGCGAGGAGTGCGTGATCATCGACCCGGGCCACCAGGCCGCCGACGGTGTGGCGGAGGCGGTCCGCAAGCACCGGCTGAAGCCCGTCGCCGTCGTCCTCACCCACGGCCACATCGACCACGTCGCCTCGGTGGTCCCGGTCTGCGGCGCGCACGACGTGCCCGCCTGGATCCACCCCGAGGACCGGTACATGATGAGCGACCCGGAGAAGGGTATAGGCCGCGCCATCGGCATGCCGCTCATGGGGGAGCTGACGGTGGGGGAGCCGGACGACGTCAAGGAGCTCACCGACGGCGCCGCGCTGAAGCTGGCGGGTCTGGAGTTCTCCGTCGCGCACGCCCCGGGCCATACCAAGGGGTCGGTGACCTTCAGCCTGCCCGAGTCGGCCGACATCCCGCCGGTCATGTTCTCGGGCGACCTGCTGTTCGCCGGCTCCATCGGACGCACCGACCTGCCCGGCGGTGACATGGCCGAGATGCTCGACTCGCTGGCCCGCGTGTGCCTGCCGCTCGACGACTCGACCGTGGTGCTGTCCGGCCACGGCCCCCAGACCACCATCGGCCAGGAGCGCGCCGCCAACCCCTATCTGCGGCAGGTGGCCGCCGGCCCGGGAGCCCGGACCGAGGCTCCCCGACGAGGAATGTGACGAGACCTTCCGTGAGCACCTTCAAGGCCCCCAAGGGCACCTACGACCTGCTGCCGCCGGACTCCGCCAAGTTCCTGGCGGTCCGTGAGGCGATCGCCGCCCCGCTGCGCGGCTCCGGCTACGGCTACATCGAGACGCCCGGCTTCGAGAACGTCGAGCTCTTCGCGCGCGGTGTCGGCGAGTCCACCGACATCGTGACCAAGGAGATGTACGCCTTCGAGACCAAGGGCGGCGACCGGCTCGCCCTGCGCCCCGAGGGCACCGCCTCCGTGCTGCGCGCCGCGCTGGAGGCCAACCTGCACAAGGCGGGCAACCTCCCGGTCAAGCTCTGGTACTCGGGCTCGTACTACCGCTACGAGCGCCCGCAGAAGGGCCGTTACCGGCACTTCTCGCAGGTCGGCGCCGAGGCGATCGGCGCGGAGGACCCGGCGCTGGACGCCGAGCTGATCATCCTGGCCGACCAGGCGTACCGCTCCCTGGGCCTGCGGAACTTCCGCATCCTGCTCAACAGCCTGGGCGACAAGGAGTGCCGTCCCGTCTACCGGGAGGCCCTGCAGACCTTCCTGCGCGGCCTGGACCTGGACGAGGACACCCTGCGCCGCGCGGAGATCAACCCGCTGCGCGTCCTGGACGACAAGCGCGAGTCGGTGCAGAAGCAGCTCGGCGGCGCCCCGCTGCTGCGCGACTACCTGTGCGACGCCTGCAAGGCGTACCACGAGGAGGTGCGCGAGCTGGTCACGGCGGCGGGCGTGGTCTTCGAGGACGACCCCAAGCTGGTGCGCGGCCTGGACTACTACACCCGCACCACCTTCGAGTTCGTCCACGACGGCCTCGGCTCCCAGTCCGCGGTGGGCGGCGGCGGCCGCTACGACGGCCTGTCCGAGATGATCGGCGGCCCCGCGCTGCCGTCCGTCGGGTGGGCGCTCGGCGTCGACCGCACGGTGCTGGCCCTGGAGGCGGAGGGCGTCGAGCTCGAACTGCCCGCCACCACCAGCGTGTTCGCCGTGCCGCTCGGCGACGAGGCCCGCCGGGTGCTGTTCGCGAAGGTCACCGAGCTGCGCAAGAACGGCGTGGCCGCGGACTTCGCCTTCGGCGGCAAGGGTCTCAAGGCCGCGATGAAGGCGGCCAACCGCTCGGGCGCGCGCTACGCGCTGGTGCTCGGCGAGCGCGACATCGAGCAGGACGTGGTCCAGCTCAAGGACATGGAGTCCGGCGAGCAGACCGCGGTCGGCATGAACGAGATCGTGGCGGAGCTCGAGTCCCGCCTCGGCTGAGACGTCGTCCCGTCCCGGGCGCCGGGTCCCCTTGCGAGGGGCCCGGCGCCCGCGTGCGTCAACGGCACGGATCTCCAGGTCACCCCGCCGGGAGCCCCGGGCCGGACGCGCGTGCGAAGCGCCCGTGAGGACCGGCCGAAACCCCGCACCCGGGGTCGAACGCCCGTGCGTTCTTATGCGGGTCCAACGGCGCGTTCACGGGGCCGTACGGCACAATGACCCCTGCCCGAAGCAGGTCCAGACTCACCAGTGACGGAATCGGCGTATGAGCAGGACGACAGTCAGGGACGTCGACATGGAGCCAGAACCCTCCGCCTCGCAGCAGCGAGCAGCGGACGCACCGCGCACCGAGGGCGCGAGCCGTGCCCTCGCGCTGCTCCTGGTGATCACCGGCGCGGCCGGCGTGCTCGCCGCCTGGGTGATCACGCTCGACAAGTTCAAGCTGCTCGAGGCCAAGGTCAAGGGCGAGACGTTCGTCCCCGGCTGCAGCCTCAACCCCGTCGTCTCCTGCGGCAGCGTCATGGAGAGCGACCAGGCCTCCGTCTTCGGCTTCCCCAACCCGATGCTCGGCCTGGTCACCTACGGCATCGTGGTCTGCGTCGGCATGAGCCTGCTCGCCCGGGCCCGCTTCCCCCGCTGGTACTGGCTCACCTTCAACGCGGGCACCCTCTTCGGCGTCGGCTTCTGCGCCTGGCTGATGGTCCAGTCCCTGTACCGGATCAACGCCCTGTGCCTGTGGTGCTGCCTCGCCTGGGTCGCCACGATCGTCATGTTCTGGTACGTGACCTCCTTCAACGTCCGCAAGGGCTTCCTGCCCGCGCCCTCCTGGCTCAAGAGCTTCTTCGGCGAGTTCACCTGGGTCCTGCCCGTGCTGCACATCGGGATCATCGGCATGCTGATCCTGACCCGCTGGTGGGACTTCTGGACCAGCTGACCGCCAGCCCGGGCTGTCGGCGCGGTGCTTTAGGGTTTCAGCGTGGAGCCCGACCTGTTCACCGCCGCAGCAGAAGAACGCCAGGAGAAGGACCCCGCCGGAAGCCCGCTGGCGGTCCGGATGCGCCCGCGCACCCTCGACGAGGTGGTGGGCCAGCAGCACCTGCTGAAGCCGGGCTCCCCCCTGCGCAGACTGGTCGGCGAGGGCTCCTCGGGCCCCGCGGGACCCTCCTCGGTGATCCTCTGGGGCCCGCCCGGCACGGGCAAGACGACCCTCGCCTACGTGGTCTCCAAGGCCACCAACAAGCGCTTCGTGGAGCTGTCCGCGATCACCGCGGGCGTCAAGGAGGTCCGCGCGGTCATCGACGGCGCCCGCCGCGCCTCCGGCGGGTACGGCCAGGAGACCGTCCTCTTCCTCGACGAGATCCACCGCTTCAGCAAGGCGCAGCAGGACTCCCTGCTCCCCGCCGTGGAGAACCGCTGGGTCACGCTCATCGCCGCGACCACCGAGAACCCCTACTTCTCGGTCATCTCCCCGCTGCTCTCCCGCTCCCTGCTGCTCACCCTCGAGCCGCTCACCGACGACGACGTCCGGGGCCTGCTGAAGCGCGCCCTCACCGACGAGCGGGGCCTCAAGGGCGCCGTCACCCTCCCCGACGACACCGCCGAGCACCTGCTGCGCATCGCCGGCGGGGACGCCCGCCGCGCGCTCACCGCGCTGGAGGCCGCCGCCGGCGCCGCGCTCGACAAGGGCGAGTCCGAGGTGAGCCTGGCGACCCTGGAGGAGACGGTCGACCGGGCCGCCGTGAAGTACGACCGCGACGGCGACCAGCACTACGACGTGGCCAGCGCCCTGATCAAGTCCATCCGCGGCTCCGACGTGGACGCCGCGCTGCACTACCTGGCCCGCATGATCGAGGCCGGCGAGGACCCCCGCTTCATCGCCCGACGCCTGATGATCTCCGCCAGCGAGGACATCGGCCTCGCCGACCCGAACGCCCTGCAGATCGCGGTCGCCGCCGCCCAGGCCGTCGCCATGATCGGCTTCCCCGAGGCCGCCCTCACCCTCAGCCACGCCACCATCGCCCTGGCGCTCGCCCCCAAGTCCAACGCGGCCACCACCGCGATCGGCGCCGCCCTGGAGGACGTCCGCAAGGGACTGGCCGGACCGGTGCCCTCGCATCTGCGCGACAGCCACTACAAGGGCGCCGGCAAGCTCGGCCACGGCAAGGGCTACACCTACCCGCACGACCTGCCCGAGGGCATCGCCGAGCAGCAGTACGCCCCGGACGCCCTGAAGGACCGCGAGTACTACGAGCCGACGCGGCACGGCGCCGAGGCGCGGTACGCGGACGCCGTGGAGTGGACCAGGAAGCACCTCGGTCGCAGGCGGTCCTGAGCACCCTGTAGAATCACGCGAAGTGCTGTGTCCCGTGTCCGGCTCCGGTCGGCGCCTCAGGCGGGACGACCAGCCGGATCTTTCGATCCAGGAGCGTCGCGCACCGTCGTAGGTGTCGCGGGCAGCCCACCACCACCCCGTACGTCCAGGGACCGGTCGGTGGGCCGTTCGTGTGCTGCACGTATGTGCCCAGACCAGGGAGCGGCTGCCTGGCTCGTCCCACGCGGACCTGCCGGGATTCCCGGGCTGCGGATGCGACCTCCCGTAACCCTGAGGCAGCCGAAAAGGAAAAGGAAAAGAAGTGGCGAACCAGTCCCGCCCCAAGGTCAAGAAGTCGCGTGCCCTCGGTATCGCGCTGACCCCGAAGGCCGTCAAGTACTTCGAGGCCCGCCCGTACCCCCCGGGTGAGCACGGCCGTGGCCGCAAGCAGAACTCGGACTACAAGGTCCGTCTGCTGGAGAAGCAGCGTCTGCGCGCGCAGTACGACCTCTCCGAGCGCCAGCTCGTCCGTGCCTACGAGCGCGCCTCCAAGACCTCGATGAAGACCGGCGAGGCCCTGGTCATCGAGCTCGAGCGCCGTCTCGACGCGCTGGTCCTGCGTTCGGGCATCGCCCGCACGATCTACCAGGCCCGCCAGATGGTCACCCACGGCCACATCCAGGTGAACGGCAAGAAGGTCGACAAGCCCTCCTTCCGTGTCCGCCCGGACGACGTCGTGGAGGTCCGCGAGCGCAGCAAGGAGAAGACGCTCTTCACGATCGCTCGTGAGGGTGGCTTCGCCCCCGACGGTGAGATCCCGCGCTACCTCCAGGTGAACCTCAAGGCCCTGGCGTTCCGCCTGGACCGCGAGCCGAACCGCAAGGAGATCCCGGTGATCTGCGACGAGCAGCTCGTCGTCGAGTACTACGCCCGCTGATCCAGCAGGCGCGCGGTATCCCGAGCCCGTCGTCCCTCCGCCCTCCGGGGCGGGGAGGCGGCGGGCTCGTCCTCGCCCGGGCCCCTTCCGCCGCCGTCCGCCGGGACCCGCGCCGTGGCGGACGGTAATCCGGTACGGAGACCCGTCACCGGCGCGATAGGCTCGGTCACACGACTTTCTCGATGTTCAGGCGCGTTTCAAGGGAGCGGGTGCACACAGTGTCCGGTGGCGAGGTGGCCGGAATCCTGGTGGCCGTCTTCTGGGCGATCCTGGTCTCCTTCCTCGCCGTCGCACTGGCGAGGCTGGCCCAGACGCTCCGGGCGACCACCAAGCTGGTGGCGGACGTGACCGACCAGGCCGTCCCGCTGCTGGCGGACGCCTCCACGGCGGTCCGGTCCGCGCAGACCCAGATCGAACGGGTCGACGCGATCGCCTCCGACGTCCAGGAGGTCACCTCCAACGCCTCCGCGCTGTCCACCACCGTGGCCTCCACCTTCGGCGGGCCCCTGGTCAAGGTCGCCGCCTTCGGCTACGGCGTGCGCCGGGCCCTCGGCGGCCGCAAGGAGGACGCGCCGGCCGCCAGGACCCGGCGCGACGTGATCGTGGGCCGCACCGTCCCGGGCGCGCGGCGCGACAAGCGGACCCGGGGAAAGAGGGACTGACCCGACGATGTTCCGCCGTACGTTCTGGTTCACCACCGGCGTCGCCGCCGGCGTGTGGGCCACCACCAAGGTCAACCGCAAGCTCAAGCAGCTCACCCCCGAGCACCTCGCCGTCGCCGCGGCCAACAAGGCGATCGAGGCCGGCGGCCGGCTCAAGGACCGGGCGGTGGACTTCGCCCTCGAGGTCCGCGACCACATGGACCGGCGCGAGGCCGAACTCGGCGACGCGCTCGGGCTGGGCGCCCCCGTCGACCGCGAACTGCCCGCGCCCCGCGGCTACGCCGTGATCGAGAACCGCAACAGCCCCCCGTACGTCGAGGGCCCGAAGAAGTCGACGTACCCGACGTACCCGTACAACCGGAATGAGGACCACTGATGGAGTCGGCCGAGATCCGCCGCCGCTGGCTGAGCTTCTTCGAGGAGCGCGGGCACACCGTCGTCCCGTCGGCGTCGCTCATCGCGGACGACCCGACTCTGCTCCTCGTCCCGGCCGGCATGGTGCCCTTCAAGCCCTACTTCCTCGGCGAGGTCAAGCCGCCCTTCTCCCGCGCCACCAGCGTGCAGAAGTGCGTGCGCACCCCCGACATCGAAGAGGTCGGCAAGACCACCCGCCACGGCACGTTCTTCCAGATGTGCGGCAACTTCTCCTTCGGTGACTACTTCAAGGAGGGCGCCATCAAGCTCGCCTGGGAGCTTCTCACCACACCCCAGGACAAGGGCGGTTACGGCCTCGAGCCGGAGAAGCTCTGGATCACCGTCTACAAGGACGACGACGAGGCCGAGCAGATCTGGCACGAGGTCGTGGGCGTGCCCAAGGAGCGCATCCAGCGCCTGGGCAAGAAGGACAACTTCTGGTCCATGGGCGTCCCCGGCCCCTGCGGCCCCTGCTCCGAGATCAACTACGACCGCGGCCCCGAGTTCGGCGCCGAGGGCGGCCCCGCCGTCAACGACGAGCGGTACGTGGAGATCTGGAACCTCGTCTTCATGCAGTACGTGCGGGGCGAGGGCACCGGCAAGGACGACTTCGAGATCCTCGGCGACCTGCCCAGCAAGAACATCGACACCGGCCTCGGCCTCGAGCGGCTCGCCATGATTCTGCAGGGCGTGCAGAACATGTACGAGATCGACACCTCCATGGCCGTCATCGAGAAGGCCACCGAGCTGACCGGCGTCCGCTACGGCGACGCCCAGAGCTCCGACGTCTCCCTGCGCGTGGTCACCGACCACATGCGCACCGCCACCATGCTCATCGGCGACGGCGTCACCCCCGGCAACGAGGGCCGCGGCTACGTGCTGCGCCGCATCATGCGCCGCGCCATCCGCAACATGCGCCTCCTCGGCGCCACCGGCCCGGTCGTCAAGGACCTCATCGACGTCGTCATCGGCATGATGGGCCAGCAGTACCCGGAGCTGATCACCGACCGCGAGCGCATCGAGAAGGTCGCCCTCGCCGAGGAGAACGCCTTCCTCAAGACGCTGAAGGCCGGCACCAACATCCTCGACACCGCCGTGTCCGAGACCAAGGCCTCCGGCTCCACCGTGCTGCCCGGCGACAAGGCCTTCCTGCTCCACGACACCTGGGGCTTCCCGATCGACCTCACCCTGGAGATGGCCGCCGAGCAGGGCCTCTCCGTGGACGAGGAGGGCTTCCGCCGCCTGATGAAGGAGCAGCGGGAGCGCGCCAAGGCCGACGCCCAGGCCAAGAAGACCGGCCACGCCGACCTCGGCGCCTACCGCGAGATCGCCGACCGGGCCGGCGCCACCGACTTCATCGGCTACACGGACACCGAGGGCGAGTCCACCATCGTCGGCATCCTCGTCAACGGCGTGCCCTCGCCCGCCGCCACCGAGGGCGACGAGGTCGAGATCGTCCTGGACCGCACCCCCTTCTACGCCGAGGGCGGCGGCCAGATCGGCGACACCGGCCGCATCCGCACCGAGTCCGGCGCCGTGATCGAGGTCCGCGACTGCCAGAAGCCCGTACCGGGCGTCTATGTGCACAAGGGCGTCGTCCAGGTCGGCGAGGTCACCGTGGACTCCCGCGCCCACGCCGCCATCGACGACCGCCGGCGCAAGGCCATCGCCCGCGCCCACTCGGCGACCCACCTCACCCACCAGGCCCTGCGGGACGCCCTCGGCCCGACGGCCGCCCAGGCCGGTTCCGAGAACCAGCCCGGCCGGTTCCGCTTCGACTTCGGCTCCCCGTCCGCCGTCCCGCAGACGGTCATGACGGACGTCGAGCAGAAGATCAACGAGGTGCTCGCCCGCGACCTCGACGTGCGCGCCGACATCATGGGCATCGACGAGGCCAAGAAGCAGGGCGCCATCGCCGAGTTCGGCGAGAAGTACGGCGACCGCGTGCGCGTGGTCACCATCGGCGACTTCTCCAAGGAGCTGTGCGGCGGCACCCACGTGCACAACACCGCCCAGCTGGGCCTGGTGAAGCTGCTCGGCGAGTCCTCCATCGGCTCCGGCGTGCGCCGCATCGAGGCCCTCGTCGGCGTGGACGCCTACAACTTCCTCGCCCGGGAGCACACGGTCGTCAACCAGCTCACCGAGCTGCTCAAGGGCCGCGCCGAGGAGCTGCCCGAGAAGGTCTCCGCCATGCTCGGCCGGCTCAAGGACGCCGAGAAGGAGATCGAGAAGTTCCGCGCCGAGAAGGTGCTCCAGGCCGCCGCCGGCCTCGCCGAGTCCGCCAAGGACATCAGGGGCGTCGCCGTGGTCACCGGCCAGGTCCCGGACGGCACCACCGCCGACGACCTGCGCAAGCTGGTGCTCGACGTGCGCGGCCGCATCCAGGGCGGACGGCCCGCCGTCGTCGCCCTGTTCAGCACGGTCAACGGCAAGCCGCTCACCGTCATCGCCACCAACGAGGCCGCCCGCGAGCGCGGACTCAAGGCCGGCGAGCTGGTGCGCACCGCCGCCAGGACCCTCGGCGGCGGCGGTGGCGGCAAGCCGGACGTCGCCCAGGGCGGCGGCCAGAACCCGGCCGCCGTCGGCGAGGCCATCGACGCGGTGGAGCGTCTCGTGGCGGACACCGCCAAGTGAACGGTCCCGCGCACGAGCAGGCGGACGGCCCGGCCATGCGCCGCGGCCGCCGCCTGGCGGTCGACGTCGGGGACGCCCGGATCGGGGTCGCCTCCTGCGACCCCGACGGCATCCTCGCCACCCCGGTCGAGACCGTCCCCGGCCGGGACGTCCCGGCCGCGCACCGCAGGCTGAGGCAGCTCGTCGAGGAGTACGAACCCATCGAGGTCGTCGTCGGTCTCCCTCGCTCCCTCAAGGGGGGCGAGGGCCCCGCCGCCGCCAAAGTCCGCGGCTTCGCGCAGGAGATGGCACGCGTGATCGCGCCGGTCCCGGTGCGGCTCGTGGACGAGCGCATGACCACGGTGACGGCCAGTCAGGGACTGCGCGCCTCGGGCGTGAAGTCCAAGAAGGGGCGCTCCGTCATCGACCAGGCCGCCGCTGTGATCATCCTCCAGCAGGCACTCGAATCCGAACGGGTGTCAGGCAGACCACCCGGCGAGGGCGTCGAAGTGGTCATCTGATCGCGATACGGTAACGTTCCGCGCGATGCGGGCGGTGTTCGAACAGCCGCCGCACAGAGAGAGGCGGAACGCACGCCTTGGTCTTCAGGTGGCCGGGCTGCCGCCGCCTCGCGGCTCTAGGGGATCGATGACTGAGTATGGCCGGGGCCAAGGCTCCGAACCGTGGCATCCGGACGACCCGTTGTACGGGGACGGCGGATGGGGAGGACAGCAGGCCGCCCAGCAGGCCCAGCAGTCCTACGGCGGCCAGCAGCAGTACCCGCAGCAGCCGCAGCAGCAGTACGGCGACTGGGGCACGGGTGATCAGCAGGGGTACGGCGACCAGTCGTACCCGCAGTACGACCAGTACGACCAGTACGGTCAGCAGTACGCGCCTCAGCAGCCGCAGCACCAGCAGCACCCGCATCAGCACCAGGCGCCTCAGCAGCACCCGCAGCAGCAGTACGACCAGAACGGCTGGCCGACGGGCTCCTATCCCCAGGACCCGTACGCCGGCGGCCCGCAGGACCCGTACGCACAGCAGCCCGCGCCCTACGGCGGCCAGCAGTCCGACTACTACGGCACCCCCGAGGCCTACCCGCCGCCCGAGCCCCCGGGCCGGCGGCGGCCCGAGCCGGAGCGCGGGCCCGAACCGCAGACCGACTGGGACCCGGGACCCGATCAGGGCGAACACGCGTTCTTCGCCGGTGACGACGAGGACGGCCGCGACGACGAGCCCGACCGGCGCGGACGCGGCGAGCGCCGGGGCGGCGGGGACCGCAGGGGCGGCGGCAAGGAGAAGAAGCGGCGCAGCGGACTGGCCTGCCTCGTGGTCGTCGCCGTCTTCGGCGGCGGACTGGCCGGGGTGAGCTACTTCGGTTACCAGTTCTACCAGGATCGTTTCGGCAGCGCCCCGGACTTCGCGGGCTCCGGTAACGGCGAGCAGGTCACCGTCACCATCCCCAAGGGCTCCGGCGGCTACGCCATCGGCCAGGTGCTCAAGAAGATGGGCGTCGTCAAGAGCGTCGACGCGTTCGTCGCGGCCCAGGCGGCCAACCCGGACGGCAAGAGCATCCAGGACGGCGTCTACACGCTCCAGAAGGAGATGTCGGCGGCGAGCGCGGTCGAACTGATGCTCAGCCCGAAGAGCCGCAACAACCTGATCATCGCCGAGGGCAAGCGCAACGCCGCCGTCTACGAGATGATCGACGCACGCCTCGAGGTCAAGAAGGGCACCACGGCCAAGGTCGCCGAGACCAAGTGGAAGACCTTCGGACTGCCCGACTGGGCCATGAACCACCCGGACGTGAAGGACCCGCTCGAAGGGTTCCTCTTCCCCTCCAGCTACGCCGTCGCGAAGGGGCAGAAGCCGGAGGACGTGCTCAAGCAGATGGTGGCTCGTGCCACCGAGAAGTACGAGTCCCTGGGCTTCGAGACCAAGTCGAAGAGCCTCGGCCTGGAGGGGCCGTGGGAACTGGTGACGGTGGCCAGCCTGGTGCAGGCGGAGGGCAAGACGCACGACGACTTCCGCAAGATGTCGGAGGTCGTCTACAACCGGCTGAAGCCGACGAACACGGAGACGAACCAGAAGCTCCAGTTCGACTCCACGTTCAACTACCTCCTGGGCCAGAGCGAGATCGACATCTCCGAGTCGGAGATCAACAGCAACCCCGACCCGTACAACACGTACACGAACAAGGGTCTGCCGCCCGGTCCGATCGGCAACCCGGGCGAAGAGGCGCTGCAGGCCGCGCTGAAACCGACCAGGGACGGCTGGATGTACTTCGTGGCCACGGACGGCATGGACAAGACCGAGTTCGCCAAGACCATCGCCGAGCACCAGAGGCTCGTCGACAAGTTCAACGCGTCGAGGGGGAACTGATGCCGGGCGCCCGCCGTGCCGCCGTGCTCGGCTCCCCGATCGCCCACTCCCTCTCGCCCGTCCTGCACCGCGCCGCCTACGCCGAGCTGGGCCTGGAGGGCTGGACGTACGACCGGTTCGAGGTCGACGAGAAGGCGCTGCCCGGGTTCTTCGAGACTCTCGGTCCGGAGTGGGCGGGGCTGTCGCTGACCATGCCGCTGAAGCGGGCCGTCATCCCGCTGCTCGACGGGATCAGCGAGACCGCGGCCTCCGTCGACGCGGTCAACACGGTCGTCTTCACCGAGGACGGCCGCCGCACCGGCGACAACACCGACATCCCCGGCATGGTCGCCGCCCTGCACGAGCACGGCATCGACAAGGTCGACACCGCCGCGATCCTCGGTGCCGGCGCCACCGCCTCCTCCGCGCTCGCCGCGCTGTCCCGCGTCTGCACCGGGGAGATCGTCGTCCACGTACGCAGCAAGGCCCGCGCCGACGAGATGCGGGAGTGGGCGGAACGCCTCGACGTCACCGTGCGGATCGCCTCGTGGGACGACGCCGCGGAGGCTCTGCACGCCCCGCTGGTCGTCAGCACCACCCCCGCCGGCGTCACCGACGCCCTCGCCCACGCCGTGCCCGAGCGCCCGGCGGCCCTGTTCGACGTGCTGTACGACCCGTGGCCGACGGTCCTCGCGGCCCGCTGGTCCGCGTACGGCGGTGCGGTGGTCAGCGGGCTCGACCTGCTGGTGCACCAGGCGGTGCTCCAGGTGGAGCAGATGACCGGCCGCTCCCCGGCCCCGCTGGAGGCCATGCGCCGCGCGGGCGAAAAGGCCCTGGCCGCCCGGTAGGATCCCTCAGCGTTCCGCAGGGGGCGGAACTCCGGGGGAGGGGACCCTTTTTCATGTCCGCAGGCGTGCCGCTGGCGTCCTGGAAGACGCAGATTTTCGAGTCGCTGCTGGGCTTTCTGCCCGACTGGGTGCAGATCACCGTGCTGGCGCTGGTGGTGCTCGCCGTCCTGACGAGCTGGGTGCTGAAACTCAAGCGCCGGATCGCCGCCCGCCGCGCCCTGCGTGCGGGCGCGCCCGTCCACGCGCAGGGGAGCGGGGCCGATTTCCTCGGCCCGTACGCCCCGCGGAACCAAGCAGGCGGGACCGCCCACCCGGGCGGCCGCGAGCCCAGCGGAGCCGACTTCCTCGGCGCCTACGCCCCGCGGCGTGAGGACGGCGGGCGGGGCTGATCACCGCGGCCGCCTGGTGATCCGAGTCGTCCGTCAGGTGGACCGGCGGCCGGACACGGCGCCCGACGTGGGAGGATCGGAGGACGGCGGACCGGGACCCGCGCACCCCGTCCCGCCGCGCGCGCACGCGAACACGAGCGTGCGCAGGGCAGTACCGGGGCGCGAACACGGAGGAGCACCGTTGAGCAGGTTGCGCTGGCTGACCGCGGGGGAGTCCCACGGTCCCGCACTCGTCGCGACGCTGGAGGGCCTTCCCGCCGGCGTGCCGATCACCACGGACATGGTGGCGGACCACCTGGCGAGGCGGCGGCTCGGCTACGGTCGCGGTGCCCGGATGAAGTTCGAGCGGGACGAGGTCACGTTCCTGGGCGGCGTCCGGCACGGACTGACCCTGGGCTCGCCGGTCGCGATCATGGTGGGCAACACCGAGTGGCCGAAGTGGGAGCAGGTCATGGCGGCCGACCCGGTCGACCCGGAGGTGCTGGCCGGCCTCGCGCGCAACGCGCCGCTGACCCGCCCGCGCCCCGGCCACGCCGACCTCGCCGGCATGCAGAAGTACGGCTTCGACGAGGCCCGTCCGATCCTGGAGCGCGCCTCCGCCCGCGAGACCGCCGCCCGTGTGGCGCTGGGCGCGGTGGCCCGCTCGTACCTCAAGGAGACGGCCGGCATCGAGATCGTCTCCCACGTCGTCGAGCTGTGCTCGGTGAAGGCGCCGCAGGGCGTGTACCCGACGCCGGCCGACGTGGAGAAGCTGGACGCCGACCCGCTGCGCTGCCTGGACGCGGACACGTCGAAGGCGATGGTCGCCGAGGTCGACCAGGCGCACAAGGACGGCGACACCCTCGGCGGCGTCGTCGAGGTGCTGGCCTACGGCGTCCCCGTGGGCCTCGGCTCGCACGTGCACTGGGACCGCAAGCTGGACGCCCGCCTGGCCGGAGCCCTCATGGGGATCCAGGCCATCAAGGGCGTCGAGATCGGCGACGGCTTCGAGCTGGCCCGCGTGCCCGGCTCCAAGGCGCACGACGAGATCGTCAACACCCCCGACGGCATCAAGCGGGTCTCCGGCCGGGCCGGCGGCACCGAGGGCGGCCTGTCCACCGGCGAGCTGCTGCGCGTCCGCGCCGCGATGAAGCCCATCGCCACCGTGCCGCGCGCACTGAAGACCGTGGACGTCACCACCGGCGAGGCCGCGCAGGCCCACCACCAGCGCTCCGACGTCTCCGCCGTCCCGGCGGCCGGCATCGTCGCCGAGGCCATGGTCGCCCTGGTGCTGGCGGACGCGGTCGCGGAGAAGTTCGGCGGCGACAGCGTCACCGAGACCCGCCGCAACGTCACCTCGTACCTCGACAACCTGGCGATCCGGTGAGCCCGCGGCTCGTCCTGACCGGCCCGATGGGCGTCGGCAAGTCCACCGTCGGGCAGCTCCTCGCCGAGCGTCTCGGCGTCGGCTACCGGGACACCGACGACGACATCGTCGCCGCCGAGGGCCGCGAGATCTCCGACATCTTCGTCGAGGACGGCGAGCCCGCCTTCCGCGCCCTGGAGAAGGCGGCCGTGCGGCAGGCGCTCGCCTCGCACGACGGCGTCCTCTCCCTGGGCGGCGGCGCGATCCTCGACGCGGACACCCGCGCGCTGCTCGCCGGGGAGCGGGTCGTCTACCTGTCGATGGACGTCGAGGAGGCGGTCCGCCGCACCGGCCTCGGCGCCGCCCGCCCGCTCCTCGCGGTCAACCCGCGCAGGCAGTGGCGCGAGCTGATGGAGGCCCGCCGCCCTCTGTACGAGGAGACCGCGACGGCCGTCGTGCCGACCGACGGCCGTACGCCCGAAGAGGTCGCCGAGGCGGTCCTTGACGCACTGGAGCTGAAGGAAGCATGAGCAACGAGGCAGTGACCCGCATCCACGTCGCGGGAACGGCGGGCACCGAGCCGTACGACGTCCTGGTCGGCCGGCAGCTGCTCGACGAACTCCCCGGCCTGATCGGCGACGGCGTCCAGCGGGTGGCCGTCATTCACCCCGAGGCGCTCGCCGAGACCGGTGAGGCGCTCCGCGCCGACCTCGCCGGGCAGGGCTACGAGGCCGTCGCCATCCAGGTGCCGAACGCCGAGGAGGCCAAGACCGCCGAGGTCGCCGCCTACTGCTGGAAGGCGCTCGGCCAGTCCGGCTTCACCCGCACCGACGTCGTCGTCGGCGTCGGCGGCGGCGCCACCACCGACCTGGCCGGCTTCGTCGCCGCGACCTGGCTGCGGGGCGTGCGCTGGATCGCCGTGCCGACCACCGTGCTGGGCATGGTCGACGCGGCCGTGGGCGGCAAGACGGGCATCAACACCGCCGAGGGCAAGAACCTCGTCGGCGCCTTCCACCCGCCCGCCGGTGTCCTCTGCGACCTCGCCGCCCTCGACTCCCTCCCGGTCCACGACTACGTCTCCGGGCTCGCCGAGGTCGTCAAGGCCGGCTTCATCGCCGACCCGGTGATCCTCGACCTGATCGAGTCCGACCCCGAGGCCGCCCGCACCCCGGCCGGACCGCACACCGCCGAGCTGATCGAACGCTCGATCAGGGTGAAGGCCGACGTGGTCTCCAGCGACCTCAAGGAGTCCGGCCTCCGCGAGATCCTCAACTACGGCCACACCCTCGGCCACGCCATCGAGAAGAACGAGCGGTACAAGTGGCGCCACGGCGCCGCCGTCGCCGTCGGCATGCACTTCGCCGCCGAACTCGGCCGCCTCGCCGGCCGCCTGGACGACGCCACCGCCGACCGCCACCGCACGGTCCTCCAGTCCCTCGGGCTGCCGCTGCACTACCGCCACGACCAGTGGCCCAAGCTGGTCGAGAACATGAAGGTCGACAAGAAGTCCCGCGGCAACCTGCTGCGCTTCGTCGTCCTCGACGGGCTCGCCAAGCCCACCGTGCTGGAGGGCCCCGACCCGGCCGTCCTGCTCGCCGCCTACGGCGAGGTGGGGCAGTAGCCGCCTGACGGGCACTCATCACCGCCCCCGGCCGTTCACACAACGGCGGCAGGGGGCGGTACCGTTCGGTAACGCGGGGACGGCCCCCCGCTGTCAGTGACCCATTGCCTGTACGAGACGGAGTGGCACCGGATGCAGCACGCAGTGGGTTCTCCGCTGCCGCCGCCCCACCAGCCGGGGCACGGACCGGCCGCCGGCTGGTCACCGGCCGCGCACCACCCAGGTCAGCATCAGCAGCAGGGCCCCGCGGCCCCGGCGCACACCCAGCCTCCCGGCTACCCGGCGCCCCCGCCCCCGGCGGGCCCCCAGCACGCCTCCATGTCCCCGCCGCCGGACGCCACCGGCCATGTCACGCTGCCGCCCGGCGGCCCGGTCGGCATACCGAGCGTGCCGCAGGCCCCGGCGACCCCCGACCCGACCGCGACGACCCTCGCCGTGCTGCTCATCGGCCCCGCGGGCGCCGGCAAGACGAGCGTCGCCAAGTACTGGGCGGACCACCGCCGTGTGCCCACGGCGCACATCAGCCTCGACGACGTCCGCGAATGGGTCCGCTCCGGCTTCGCCGACCCGCAGACCGGCTGGAACGACAACTCCGAGGCGCAGTACCGCCTGGCCCGCCGCACCTGCGGCTTCGCCGCCCGCAACTTCCTGGCCAACGGCATCTCCTGCATCCTCGACGACGCGGTCTTCCCCGACCGCCCGGTCGTCGGCCTCGGCGGCTGGAAGCGGCACGTCGGACCCGGCCTGCTGCCCGTCGTCCTCCTGCCCGGCCTGGACGTCGTCCTGGAGCGCAACGCGGAGCGCACCGGCAACCGCCGCCTCGGCGACGAGGAGGTGGCCCGCATCCACGGCCGCATGGCCGGCTGGTACGGCTCGGGGCTGCCGATCATCGACAACTCCCAGCTGGACGTGCCGGAGACGGCCCGCGTCCTCGACGACGTCCTCACCCGGGCGATCGCCAGCCCCCCGAAGTGGTGACACGCGTCTCTTAGGGCCTGTCCGGCGGATCACGCCGAGGACGCGGGGTCTGGCACGCCCATCTGCGGCGTTGTCGTCACTCGCCGACGCTCCGCGTCGACTCCCTCCTCCGCCTTGCAGCTGGACGCACCAGACCCCGCTCACCTGGGTTGCAAGACGCTGCGCCTTTCCCCCGACTTGATCCGCCGGACAGGCCCTGGGGGTCGCGGACCCCGGCGCGGGGCGGCCGCGCTGCCCCCGGTCGGCCCCGCTCGACCGGCGACATCCCGCCGCCGCTCCTACGCTCGAACCATGTCTGAGGTCTACGCGGTCCGCCGGACGCGCCTCCGGGAACGCTGCAACGCGAGCGGCAGCACCGCCGCGCTGGTGTCCCGGCCCGCCAACGTCCGCTACCTGTCCGGCGCCGCCCCCGAGAACGCCGTGCTGCTGCTCGGCAGGACCGAGGACGTACTGGTGTGCGCGGAGCCCCCGGACGACCGCGTCCCGCACAACCGTCCCGACGAGGCGCTGCGTCTGCACGTCATGACCGGCATCGGCGGCGACCCCGCCGTGGAGGCCGCGAACCTCGCGGTCGCCCAGGGCGTCGACGCGCTCGCCGTCGAGGAGCACCACCTCACCGTCACCCGGCACCGCGCGATCCGCGACCTCGCCCCACGGCTGCGCCTCACCGGCGTCGGCGGCGCGGTCGAACAGCTGCGTGTGGTCAAGGACGAGGAGGAGATCTCCTGTCTCCGCATCGGCGCGGAGATCGCCGACCAGGCCCTGGGCGAACTCCTGGAGTCCATCCTGGTCGGCCGCACCGAACGCCACCTCGCCCTGGAGCTGGAGCGCCGCCTCGTCGACCACGGCGCCGACGGCCCTGCCTTCCCCACCTCCGTCGCCACCGGACCCCACGCCGGACGCCCCGGTCACCGCCCCACCGACCGGCGGGTGGAGGAGGGCGACTTCCTCTCCGTCTGCCTCGGCGCCACCTACCGCGGCTACCGCTGCGAGATCGGCCGTACCTTCGTCATCGGCACGGCCCCGGCCGACTGGCAGATCGAGCTGTACGACCTGGTGTTCTCCGCCCAGCGCGCGGGACGCGAGTTCCTGGCGCCCGGCGCCGCATGCCGTGACGTGGACCGTGCGGCCCGCCAGGTGCTGGACTCCGCCGGGTACGCGGAGGCGCTTCCCGTCGTCACAGGTCACGGCGTCGGACTGGAAATCGACGAGGACCCTCAATTGACCCCCGCGGCCATGGGTAAACTGGACGCTTGCGTGCCGGTCACCGTCGAGCCGGGGGTCCACCTCCCCGGCCGGGGCGGCGTCCGGATCGATGACACGCTCGTCGTGCGCCCCGAGGCGGACGGCGGACCCGAGCTACTCACCATCACGACCAAGGAGCTGCTCGCGCTCTGACCTCGCGCAGTGCGCCTGCCCTCGCCCCGGCCGTCGTCCACGTCAGTCCAGTCCAGGAGATTCCGCAACCGTGGCTTCCACGAACGACCTCAAGAACGGCATGGTGCTCAAGCTCGAAGGCGGCCAGCTCTGGTCCGTCGTCGAGTTCCAGCACGTCAAGCCCGGCAAGGGCCCGGCCTTCGTGCGCACCAAGCTCAAGAACGTGCTCTCCGGCAAGGTCGTCGACAAGACCTTCAACGCCGGCGTCAAGGTCGAAACGGCCACCGTCGACAAGCGCGACATGCAGTTCTCCTACATGGACGGCGACTACTTCGTCTTCATGGACATGGAGACCTACGACCAGCTCATGGTCGACCGCAAGGCCGTCGGCGACGCCGCCAACTTCCTCGTCGAGGGCTTCACCGCCACCGTCGCGCAGCACGAGGGCGAGGTGCTCTTCGTCGAGCTGCCGGCCGCCGTCGAGCTGACGATCCAGGAGACCGAGCCGGGCGTCCAGGGCGACCGCTCCACCGGCGGCACCAAGCCCGCCACGCTGGAGACCGGCCACCAGATCCAGGTCCCGCTCTTCATCACCACCGGTGAGAAGATCAAGGTCGACACCCGTACGAGCGACTACCTCGGCCGGGTGAACAGCTAACCGTGGCTGCCCGCAACACGGCCCGCAAGCGCGCCTTCCAGATCATCTTCGAGGGCGACCAGCGCGGCACCGAGGTCCTGACGGTCCTCGCCGACTGGATCCGGCACTCCCGGACCGACCCCCGGCAGCCGCCGGTGAGCGAGTACACGATGCAGCTCGTCGAGGGCTACGCGGAGCACGCGAAGCGCATCGACGAGCTGATCGCCCAGTACTCGGTCGGCTGGACGCTCGACCGGATGCCCGTGGTGGACCGCAGCATCCTGCGGCTCGGCGCGTACGAGCTGATCTGGGTCGACGAGACCCCGGACGCGGTCGTGCTGGACGAGATGGTGCAGCTGGCGAAGGAGTTCTCCACGGACGAGTCCCCCTCGTTCGTCAACGGCCTGCTGGGCCGCCTGAAGGAACTCAAGCCCTCCCTTCGCCGCGACGAGCAGTAGAGCGCCCCGTCAGGGGCACGGGGAACTGCGCGCTCAGCCCCGAACGGCCCGCGGCCGACATCCGGCCGCAGCCGGCAGACGAAAAAACCGCCGGGGTGCCGGAACCCAAAGGTTCCGGCACCCCGGCGGCACGTTTCTGCGCCCCCGCGGAGCGCCTACGCGTCCTCGTGGGACGCCACCGCACGCCGTGCGTCCGCGTCCAGCACGCCCCAGCTGATGAGCTGCTCGGTGAGGACCGAGGGCGACTGGTCGTAGATCACGGCGAGGGTGCGCAGGTCGTCCTGGCGGATCGACAGCACCTTGCCGTTGTAGTCACCGCGCTGCGACTGGATCGTCGCCGCGTAGCGCTGCAGAGGGCCCGCCTTCTCGGCCGGCACCGTGGCCAGCCGCTCCAGGTCCAGGACCAGCTTCGGCGGCGGCTCGGCGGCGCCGCCCGGGGTCGTGCCCGGCAGCAGCTCCTGCACCGGGACGCCGTAGAAGTCCGCCAGCTCCGCAAGGCGCTGTACGGTCACGGCGCGGTCGCCGCGCTCGTACGAACCGACCACGACCGCCTTCCAGCGGCCCTGGGACTTCTCCTCGACACCGTGGAGGGAAAGGCCCTGCTGGGTGCGGATCGCCCGGAGCTTGGCCCCGAGCTGTTTGGCGTATTCGCTGGACATATAGCTCCCCGGCACTGTGTCGACGCGGATGGCTGGATTCCATGCCGCGCGGCTGGTAACTCACTGTGAGGTTACGCAGCGTTACTCTCGTGCGTCAAGCCGAATGGTCCACACCGACTCTTCCGTGGTAGCGAAGATCGGTTGCTCCATACGGGTGATCGGGGGTGTCGCTGCGGCCGGAAAACGACCTGCTAGCCTGGGGGCGCAATCCGACGTCCTTTAAGGTCCGTCCCGTGAGGCGGAGAAGGAGGTCCGTTTCGTATGGACACGCACGATCCGCAACCGCCGCCCGCGTCGCAGGCGGACGCACGGCCCGTTCTCGAGGCCCCCGACATCGCCCGGGTCATGACCCGCATCGCCCACGAGATCGTCGAACGCGCCAAGGGCGCCGACGACGTGGTGCTCCTCGGCATTCCGACGCGAGGCGTCTTCCTCGCCCGGCGGCTCGCCGACAAGCTCGAGCAGATCACCGAGCGCAAGGTCCCGGTCGGCTCGCTCGACATCACCATGTACCGCGACGACCTGCGCCTGCAGCCGCCGCGCGCCCTGGCCCGCACCGAGATCCCCGGTGACGGCATCGACGGCAAGCTGGTCGTCCTCGTCGACGACGTGCTCTTCTCCGGCCGCACCATCCGCGCCGCCCTCGACGCGCTGAACGACATCGGCCGCCCCCGCGCGGTCCAGCTGGCCGTGCTCGTCGACCGCGGCCACCGCGAACTGCCCATCCGCGCCGACTACGTCGGCAAGAACCTCCCCACGTCGCTGCGGGAGACGGTCAAGGTCCTGCTCGCCGAGGAGGACGGCCGCGACACCGTGCTGCTCGGAGCCAAGCAGACCCCCCAGTAGCACCGCGAAGCGCGCGCCGGACAGGTGTGCGCCGGCGCGGCACGCCCACGCGCGTACCCGTCTGCCCGATTTCGCCTCTTTGAACTGCCTTTACGGAGCCTGACAGATGCAGCGTCATCTCATCTCGGCCGCCGACCTCACCCGCGACGACGCCGTCCTCATCCTCGACACCGCCGAGGAGATGGCCCGGGTGGCCGACCGGCCGATCAAGAAACTTCCCACCCTGCGCGGACGTACCGTCGTCAACCTCTTCTTCGAGGACTCCACCCGCACCCGGATCTCCTTCGAGGCCGCCGAGAAGCGGCTGTCCGCGGACGTCATCAACTTCTCCGCCAAGGGCTCCAGCGTCTCCAAGGGCGAGTCCCTCAAGGACACCGCCCAGACCCTGGAGGCCATGGGCGTCGACGCGGTCGTCATCCGGCACGGCGCCTCCGGCGCCCCCTATCGGCTCGCCACCTCCGGCTGGATCGACGCGCACGTCATCAACGCCGGCGACGGCACCCACCAGCACCCCACCCAGGCGCTGCTCGACGCCCTCACCATGCGCCGCCGGCTCGTCGGCCGGGACGCCGGGCTCGGCCAGGACCTGAACGGCCGCCGCATCACCCTCGTCGGCGACGTCCTGCACAGCCGGGTCGCCCGCTCCAACGTCGACCTGCTGCACACCCTCGGCGCCGAGGTCACCCTCGTCGCCCCGCCCACCCTGCTCCCGGTCGGCGTCGAGACCTGGCCCTGCGAGGTCTCCTACGACCTGGACTCCACGCTGCCCAAGTCCGACGCCGTGATGATGCTGCGCGTCCAGCGCGAGCGGATGAACGCCGCGTTCTTCCCCACCGAGCGCGAGTACTCCCGCCGCTACGGCCTCGACGGCGACCGCATGGCGCGGATGCCGGAGCACGCCATCGTCATGCACCCCGGCCCGATGGTCCGCGGCATGGAGATCACCGCCGAGGTCGCCGACTCCGACCGGTGCACCGTCGTCGAGCAGGTCGCCAACGGCGTCTCCATCCGGATGGCCGTCCTGTACCTGCTGCTCGGCGGAGCCGAGTTCCAGACCCCGAGCACGCCCGCCGCCCCCGCCCGTACCGCCGAGGAGAGCTGACAACGATGAGCAAGACCCTGATCCGTGGTGCGAAGGTGCTCGGCGGCGAGCCCCAGGACGTCCTGATCGACGGCGAAACGATCACTCAGGTCGGCACCGGCCTCTCCGCCGAGGGCGCCGAGGTGGTCGAGGCCGGCGGCAAGGTGCTGCTGCCGGGCCTGGTCGACCTGCACACCCATCTGCGCGAGCCCGGCCGCGAGGACTCCGAGACCGTCCTCACCGGCACCCGCGCGGCGGCGAGCGGCGGCTACACCAATGTGTTCGCCATGGCCAACACCTTCCCGGTCGCCGACACCGCCGGCGTCGTCGAGCAGGTCTGGCGGCTCGGCAGGGAGCACGGCTACTGCGACGTGCAGCCGATCGGCGCCGTCACCGTCGGCCTGGAGGGCAGGAAACTCGCCGAGCTGGGCGCCATGCACGAGTCCGCGGCCGGCGTCACCGTCTTCTCCGACGACGGCAAGTGCGTCCACGACGCCGTGATCATGCGCCGCGCCCTGGAGTACGTGAAGGCCTTCGACGGCGTCGTCGCCCAGCACGCCCAGGAGCCCCGCCTCACCGAGGGCGCCCAGATGAACGAGGGCGTCGTCTCCGCCGAGCTGGGCCTCGGCGGCTGGCCGGCCGTCGCCGAGGAGTCGCTCATCGCCCGTGACGTGCTGCTCGCCGACCACGTCGGCTCCCGCGTCCACATCTGCCACCTGTCGACCGCCGGCTCCGTGGAGATCGTCCGCTGGGCCAAGTCCCGCGGCATCCGCGTCACCGCCGAGGTCACCCCGCACCACCTGCTCCTCACCGACGAGCTGGTGCGCTCCTACAACCCGGTCTACAAGGTCAACCCGCCGCTGCGCACCGAGCGCGACGTGCTGGCCCTGCGCGAGGCGCTCGCCGACGGCACCATCGACATCGTCGCCACCGACCACGCCCCGCACCCGCACGAGGACAAGGACTGCGAGTGGGCCGCCGCGGCCATGGGCATGGTCGGCCTGGAGACCGCGCTGTCGGTGGTCCAGGAGACGATGGTCGACACGGGCCTGCTGGACTGGGCCGGCGTCGCCGAGCGCATGTCCCTCGCCCCCGCGCGCATCGGCCGCGCCGAGGGCCACGGCCGGCCCGTCTCGGCAGGTGAGCCCGCCAACCTCACCCTCGTCGACACGGCATACCGTGGACCGGTGGACCCCGCGGGCTTCGCCTCGCGCAGCCGCAACACGCCCTACGAGGGCCGCGAGCTGCCGGGCCGTGTCACCCACACCTGGCTCCGGGGCAAGGCCACGCTCGTCGACGGGAAGCTCACGTGACATCTCTCATCCTGCTGGCCGCCGAGAAGGAATCGGCGGAAGTGACCGACTGGGCCGCCCGGATCGGCTGGGTCGTCGGGCTCGCCCTCTTCGTCGCGCTCGTCTACTGGCTGATGCGCGAAGGCTGGAAGTGGCGCGGCACGCTCCAGAGCGACCTGCCCGAGCTGCACAGCGCGCCGGACGACCCCGGCCCGGCGACACTGACCATGAGCGGCCGCTACCACGGCTCGACCACCGCGGGTCAGTGGCTGGACCGCATCGTGGCGCACGGCCTGGGCACCCGCAGCCGTGCCGAGCTGACGCTCAGCGACGCCGGACTGGACGTCGTGCGCCCCGGCGCGGAGAACTTCTTCGTCCCGGCTGACGCACTGCGCGAGGCCCGGCTCGACAAGGGCATCGCCGGCAAGGTCCTCACCGAGGGCGGCCTGCTGGTGATCACCTGGCAGCACGGCGACCGGCTCATCGACTCCGGGTTCCGCTCCGACCACGCGGCGGAGCACACCGAGTGGGTCGACGCCCTCACCAACATGATCAACAAGACGGAAGGCGCACGATGACAACCTCCACCAGGGGAACCGCCAAGGTTCCCGCCGTACTCGTCCTGGAGGACGGCCGGATCTTCCGGGGCCGTGCCTACGGGGCGGTGGGGGAGACCTTCGGCGAAGCGGTGTTCTCCACCGGCATGACCGGCTACCAGGAAACCCTCACCGACCCGTCGTACCACCGCCAGGTCGTGGTGATGACCGCCCCGCACGTCGGCAACACCGGCGTCAACGACGAGGACGCCGAGTCCAAGAGGATCTGGGTCTCCGGCTACGTCGTGCGCGACCCCGCGCGCGTGCCGTCCAACTGGCGCTCCCGCCGCACCCTCGACGAGGAACTGGCCGCCCAGGGCGTCGTCGGCATCAGCGGCGTCGACACCCGCGCCCTCACCCGGCACCTGCGCGAGCGGGGCGCCATGCGCGTCGGCATCTTCTCCGGCAACGCCCTGCCCGACGAGGGCACCATGCTCGCCGAGGTCCGCCAGGCCCCCGAGATGACGGGCGCCGACCTCTCCGCCGAGGTGGCCACCAAGGAGGCGTACGTCGTCCCCGCGCAGGGCGAGAAGAAGTTCACCGTCGCCGCCGTCGACCTCGGCATCAAGGGCATGACCCCGTACCGGATGGCCGAGCGCGGTATCGAGGTGCACGTGCTGCCCGCCACCGCGAGCGTCGACGACGTGTACGCGGTGAACCCGGACGGCGTGTTCTTCTCCAACGGCCCCGGCGACCCCGCCACCGCCGACCACGCCGTCGCCGTGATGCGGGGCGTGCTGGAGCGGGGCACCCCGCTGTTCGGCATCTGCTTCGGCAACCAGATCCTCGGCCGCGCCCTCGGCTTCGGCACCTACAAGCTGAAGTACGGCCACCGCGGCATCAACCAGCCGGTGCAGGACCGTACGACCGGCAAGGTCGAGGTCACCGCGCACAACCACGGCTTCGCCGTCGACGCGCCGCTCGACCAGGTCTCCGACACCCCGTTCGGCCGCGCCGAGGTGTCCCACGTCTGCCTGAACGACAACGTGGTGGAGGGCCTCCAGCTGCTCGACAAGCCGGCCTTCAGCGTCCAGTACCACCCCGAAGCGGCAGCGGGCCCGCACGACGCCGCCTACCTGTTCGACCGCTTCGTGAAGCTCATGGAGGGCCAGCGTGCCTAAGCGCACCGATATCCAGTCCGTCCTGGTCATCGGCTCCGGCCCGATCGTCATCGGCCAGGCCGCGGAGTTCGACTACTCCGGCACCCAGGCCTGCCGCGTGCTCAAGGCCGAGGGCCTGCGCGTCATCCTGGTCAACTCCAACCCGGCGACGATCATGACCGACCCGGAGATCGCCGACGCGACCTACGTCGAGCCGATCACGCCCGAGTTCGTCGAGAAGATCATCGCCAAGGAGCAGCCGGACGCCCTGCTGCCCACCCTGGGCGGCCAGACGGCCCTCAACGCGGCGATCTCCCTGCACCAGAACGGCGTCCTCGACAAGTACGGCGTCGAGCTGATCGGCGCCAACGTCGAGGCGATCCACAAGGGCGAGGACCGCGACCTGTTCAAGGAGGTCGTGGAGGAGGTCCGCCGCAAGATCGGCCACGGCGAGTCCGCCCGCTCCTACATCTGCCACTCCATGGACGACGTCCTCAAGGGCGTCGAGGAGCTCGGCGGCTACCCCGTCGTCGTCCGCCCGTCCTTCACCATGGGCGGCGCCGGCTCCGGCTTCGCGCACAACGAGGAGGAACTGCGCCGCATCGCCGGCCAGGGCCTCACCCTCTCGCCGACCACCGAGGTGCTCCTCGAGGAGTCCATCCTCGGCTGGAAGGAGTACGAGCTGGAGCTGATGCGCGACAAGAACGACAACGTCGTGGTCGTCTGCTCCATCGAGAACTTCGACCCCATGGGCGTCCACACCGGCGACTCGATCACCGTCGCCCCGGCGATGACGCTGACCGACCGCGAGTACCAGGTGCTGCGCGACGTCGGCATCGCGATCATCCGCGAGGTCGGTGTCGACACCGGCGGCTGCAACATCCAGTTCGCGGTGAACCCCGAGGACGGCCGGGTCATCGTCATCGAGATGAACCCCCGCGTCTCGCGCTCCTCCGCGCTCGCCTCCAAGGCGACCGGTTTCCCCATCGCCAAGATCGCCGCCAAGCTCGCCGTCGGCTACACCCTCGACGAGATCCCGAACGACATCACGCAGGAGACCCCGGCCTCCTTCGAGCCGACCCTCGACTACGTGGTCGTGAAGGCCCCGCGGTTCGCCTTCGAGAAGTTCCCGAGCGCCGACTCCACCCTCACCACCACCATGAAGTCGGTCGGCGAGGCCATGGCCATCGGCCGCAACTTCACCGAGGCCTTCCAGAAGGCGCTGCGCTCCCTGGAGAAGAAGGGCAGCCAGTTCACCTTCACCGGCGAGCCCGGCGACAAGGCCGAGCTGCTGCGCGAGGCCGTCCGGCCCACCGACGGCCGCATCAACGCCGTCATGCAGGCCATCCGCGCGGGCGCCACCCCCGAGGAGGTCTTCGACGCCACGAAGATCGACCCGTGGTTCGTCGACCAGCTCTTCCTCATCAAGGAGACCGCCGACGAGCTGGCCGCCGCCCCCGAGCTGACCCCGGACCTGCTCGCCGAGGCCAAGCGGCACGGCTTCTCCGACCATCAGATCGGCGAGATCCGCGGCCTGCGCGAGGACGTCGTCCGCGAGGTCCGCCACGCGCTCGGCATCCGCCCGGTCTACAAGACGGTCGACACCTGCGCCGCCGAGTTTGCCGCGCAGACGCCGTACTTCTACTCCTCCTACGACGAGGAGACCGAGGTCGCGCCCCGGGAGAAGCCCGCGGTGATCATCCTGGGCTCCGGCCCGAACCGCATCGGCCAGGGCATCGAGTTCGACTACTCCTGCGTCCACGCCTCCTTCGCCCTGAGCGACGCCGGTTACGAGACGGTGATGGTCAACTGCAACCCGGAGACCGTCTCCACGGACTACGACACCTCCGACCGGCTCTACTTCGAGCCGCTCACGCTCGAGGACGTGCTGGAGATCGTCCACGCCGAGCAGCAGGCCGGACCGGTCGCCGGTGTGATCGTCCAGCTCGGCGGCCAGACCCCGCTGGGCCTGTCCCAGGCGCTCAAGGACAACGGCGTGCCGATCGTCGGCACCTCCCCGGAGGCCATCCACGCCGCCGAGGACCGCGGCGCCTTCGGCCGCGTCCTCGCCGAGGCGGGCCTGCCGGCCCCCAAGCACGGCACCGCCACCACCTTCGCCGAGGCCAAGGCCATCGCCGACGAGATCGGCTACCCGGTCCTCGTCCGCCCGTCCTACGTGCTCGGCGGCCGCGGCATGGAGATCGTCTACGACGAGAACCGGCTCGAGGCGTACATCGCCGAGTCGACCGAGATCAGCCCCTCCCGGCCGGTCCTCGTCGACCGCTTCCTCGACGACGCCATCGAGATCGACGTCGACGCCCTCTACGACGGCACCGAGCTCTACCTCGGCGGCGTCATGGAGCACATCGAGGAGGCCGGCATCCACTCCGGCGACTCGGCCTGCGCCCTGCCCCCGATCACCCTCGGCGGCCACGACATCAAGCGGCTGCGCGCCTCCACCGAGGCCATCGCGCGCGGTGTCGGCGTGCGCGGTCTGATCAACATCCAGTTCGCGCTGGCCGGGGACATCCTCTACGTCCTCGAGGCCAACCCGCGGGCCTCCCGCACCGTTCCCTTCACCTCGAAGGCGACCGCGGTGCCGCTCGCCAAGGCCGCCGCGCGCATCTCGCTCGGCGCCACCGTCGCCGAGCTGCGCGCCGAGGGCCTGCTCCCGGCGAAGGGCGACGGCGGCGAACTGCCGCTGGACGCGCCGATCTCCGTCAAGGAGGCCGTCATGCCGTGGTCCCGCTTCCGGGACATCCACGGCCGCGGCGTCGACACGGTCCTCGGCCCGGAGATGCGCTCCACCGGCGAGGTCATGGGCATCGACAGCGTCTTCGGCACCGCCTACGCCAAGTCGCAAGCCGGCGCCTACGGTCCGCTGCCCACCAAGGGCCGCGCCTTCATCTCGGTCGCCAACCGGGACAAGCGCTCGATGATCTTCCCGGCGCGCGAGCTGGTGGCGCACGGCTTCGAGCTGCTCGCCACCTCCGGCACCGCCGAGGTCCTCAAGCGCAACGGCATCAAGGCCACCGTCGTGCGCAAGCAGTTCGAGGGCACCGGACCCAACGGCGAGAAGACCATCGTCCAGCTCATCCACGACGGCGAGGTCGACCTCATCGTCAACACCCCGTACGGCACGGGCGGCCGGCTCGACGGTTACGAGATCCGCACCGCGGCCGTGGCCCGCTCGGTGCCCTGCCTCACCACGGTCCAGGCGCTCGCCGCCGCCGTCCAGGGCATCGACGCGCTCAACCGGGGCGACGTGGGAGTCCGCTCGCTCCAGGAACACGCGGAACATCTGACCGCGGCCCGCGAGGACCAGTAGCCCGAAGGGGGACACCGGAAACGGTGTCCCCCTCTCCATGAGGACACCATGTACAGGATTCTCTTCACCCTGCTCTTCTCCCGGATGGACCCGGAGGAGGCCCACCACATGGCCTTCCGCTGGATCCGCCGCGTCGCCCGCGTCCCCGTGCTGCGCACCTTCGTCGCCGCCGTGCTCGCCCCGCGGTACGAGGAACTGCGCACCGAGGCGCTCGGACTGCGCCTGCACAGCCCCTTCGGACTGGCCGCCGGCTTCGACAAGAACGCCGTCGGCATCGACGGCCTCGCGATGCTCGGCTTCGACCACGTCGAGATCGGCACCGTCACCGGCGAAGCGCAGCCCGGCAACCCCAAGAAGCGGCTGTTCCGCCTGGTCCCCGACCGCGCGCTGATCAACCGCATGGGCTTCAACAACGACGGCTCTCTCGCCGTCGCCGCCCGCCTGGCCTCGCGCAGACCGGTGTTCCGGACGGTCGTGGGCGTCAACATCGGCAAGACCAAGGTCGTTCCGGAGTCCGAGGCCGCCGCCGACTACGTGAAGTCCGCCGAGCGGCTCGCGCCCCACGCCGACTACCTCGTCGTCAACGTCTCCAGCCCGAACACCCCGGGCCTGCGCAGCCTCCAGGCCGTGGACCAGCTCCGCCCGCTGCTCACCGCCGTGCGCGAGGCCGCCGACCGCGCGGTCCCGGCCCGCCGGGTGCCGCTCCTGGTGAAGATCGCCCCCGACCTGGCCGACGAGGACATCGACGCCGTCGCCGACCTCGCCGTGGAACTCGGCCTCGACGGCATCATCGCCACCAACACCACCATCGCCCGCGAGGGCCTCGGCCTGACCTCCGGCCCGGCCCTGGTCCAGGAGACCGGCGGACTGTCCGGCGCGCCCCTCAAGGCCCGCTCCCTGGAGGTGCTGCGCCGCCTCTACGCGCGCGTGGGCGACCGGATCACCCTGGTCGGGGTCGGCGGCATCGAGAACGCCGAGGACGCCTGGCAGCGCATCCTGGCCGGCGCCACGCTGGTCCAGGGATACAGCGCCTTCATCTACCAGGGCCCCTTCTGGGCCCGCTCCATCCACAAGGGGCTCGCCGCGCGGCTGCGCACCAGCCCCTACACCACGCTCGCCGACGCGGTGGGCGCCGACGTGAGGACCTCCGCATGACCGGACTCGAACCCTTCGGCGCACGGCTGCGCCGCGCGATGGACGAGCGGGGCCCGCTGTGCGTGGGCATCGACCCGCACGCCTCCCTGCTGTCCGAGTGGGGCCTGGGCGACAACGTCGACGGTCTTGAGCGCTTCAGCCGCACCGTGGTCGAGGCCGTGGCCGACCGGGTCGCCGTGCTCAAGCCGCAGAGCGCCTTCTTCGAGCGGTTCGGCTCGCGCGGCGTCGCCGTGCTGGAGACCACCGTGCGGGAGGCCCGGGAGGCCGGCGCGCTGGTGGTCATGGACGCCAAGCGCGGCGACATCGGCTCGACCATGGCCGCCTACGCGGAGGCGTTCCTGCACAAGGACGCGCCGCTCTTCTCCGACGCGCTCACCGTCTCCCCGTACCTCGGCTACGGCTCGCTCAGCCCCGCCGTCGCCCTGGCGCGGGAGTCCGGCGCCGGGCTCTTCGTGCTGGCGCTCACCTCCAACCCGGAGGGCGGCGAGGTGCAGCACGCGGTGCGCGCCGACGGACGCACGGTCGGCGCGACGGTCCTCGGTCACCTCGCGCTGGAGAACGCGGGGGAGGAGCCGCTGGGCTCCTTCGGCGCGGTGGTCGGCGCCACCCTCGGTGACCTCTCCTCGTACGACCTCGACATGGGCGGGCCGATCCTGGCGCCGGGCATCGGGGCGCAGGGGGCGACGCCGGCGGACCTCCCGTCGGTGTTCGGGAGCGCGGTGCGCAACGTGGTGCCGAACGTCAGCCGGGGGCTGTTGCGCCACGGTCCCGACACGGTCGCTCTGCGTGACGCCTCGGAGCGGTTCGCGGACGAGATCCGTGCCGCGCTGACGTCCGCCTGAGAGGCCTGAGCAGCGGACTCCGTGGTCGTCGGACTCTGGATACACCCTCAAATCAGAGGAATTATGTCCGGAATGTCGGGCCTGGCGGAGGCTGACCAGGACTTTTCCGCTGTTCTCGCTGACTCAGAGCGCGTGGGCCGCTAGTCTCCGACGGGTGGGGGTACCTCCCACGCCTTTCAGGCAGTGGGGGAGAACGGGCGGCACGTGTTGCTCGTGACTCCCCAGGTGTGGGGCGACTAGGTTCCTCACCGGTCCGTATCCGACAGTTCGACATCCGAGGTGACGTAGGCGTGGCTCTTCCGCCCCTTACCCCTGAACAGCGCGCAGCCGCGCTCGAAAAGGCCGCCGCGGCTCGCCGGGAGCGGGCCGAGGTCAAGAATCGACTCAAGCACTCCGGCGCCTCCCTGCACGAGGTCATCAAGCAGGGTCAGGAGAACGACGTCATCGGCAAGATGAAGGTCTCCGCCCTGCTCGAGTCCCTGCCGGGCGTGGGCAAGGTCCGCGCCAAGCAGATCATGGAGCGTCTGGGGATCTCCGAGAGCCGCCGCGTGCGGGGTCTCGGTTCGAACCAGATCGCCTCTCTTGAGCGCGAGTTCGGCAGCACCGGCTCCTGAGTCACGGGCGTCCCGGGACCGGCGTCCCGGGCACCCCGCGATTGCTGGAATAATCGCCGCATGGCAGCAACACCCCGGGGGGCGACCCCCGTACCCCCGGACGAACGTCCGCGACTGACCGTGCTCTCCGGCCCCTCCGGGGTCGGCAAGAGCACGGTCGTCGCGCATATGCGCAAGGAGCACCCCGAGGTCTGGCTCTCGGTGTCGGCGACGACCCGCAAGCCGCGCCCCGGTGAGCAGCACGGCGTCCACTACTTCTTCGTCACCGACGAGGAGATGGACAAGCTGATCGCCAACGGCGAGCTGCTCGAGTGGGCCGAGTTCGCGGGGAACCGCTACGGCACACCCCGCAAGGCGGTGCTGGAGCACCTGGAGGCGGGTGTGCCCGTGCTCCTGGAGATCGACCTCCAGGGCGCGCGGCAGGTCCGCGAGTCCATGCCCGACGCCCTGCTGGTGTTCCTGGCCCCTCCCTCCTGGGAGGAACTGGTCCGCAGGCTCACGGGCCGGGGCACCGAGTCGCCCGAGGTCATCGAGCGCCGGCTGGAGGCCGCCCGGACCGAGCTCGCGGCCGAACCGGAGTTCGACACGACGCTGGTCAACACCTCCGTCGAGGAGGTAGCTCGCGAGCTGCTAGCCTTGATGAACGTCGTGTGATCGTGGACGACCGTCCACAGGTCGGAACGACTGAATCTTTCCCATCCATCGGAAGGTAGAGCGTGTCCTCTTCCATCTCCGCGCCCGAGGGCATCATCAACCCGCCGATCGACGAGCTCCTCGAGGCCACGGACTCGAAGTACAGCCTCGTGATCTACGCGGCCAAGCGGGCCCGCCAGATCAACGCGTACTACTCGCAGCTCGGCGAAGGCCTGCTCGAGTACGTCGGTCCTCTCGTCGACACCCACGTCCACGAGAAGCCGCTGTCGATCGCGCTGCGCGAGATCAACGCGGGACTGCTGACCTCCGAGGCCGTCGACGGCCCCAACCAGTGATCGGTCAGTACGTCGTACCATCAGCTCGCAGCTGACTTTTCCACAGGCCCGGCAGACGTCTGCCGGGCCTGTGGTGTTCTCATGGGTGAGGGAAGCAGGATTCCGGAGTGCGGGGAGAGACGGTGGACAAGCCCAAGGTCGTTCTCGGGGTCAGCGGCGGCATCGCCGCTTACAAGGCCTGTGAGCTGCTGAGGCGGCTCACCGAGTCGGGACACGACGTCCGCGTCGTCCCCACCGCCTCCGCGCTGCACTTCGTCGGCGCCGCCACCTGGTCCGCCCTCTCCGGCAACCCGGTCTCCACCGAGGTCTGGGACGACGTCCACGAGGTGCCGCACGTCCGCATCGGACAGCACGCCGACCTGGTCGTCGTCGCGCCCGCCACGGCCGACATGCTCGCCAAGGCCGCCCACGGCCTCGCCGACGACCTCCTCACCAACACCCTCCTCACCGCACGCTGCCCGGTGGTCTTCGCCCCCGCCATGCACACGGAGATGTGGGAACACCCGGCCACCCAGGAGAACGTGACCACGCTGCGCGCCCGCGGCGCCGTCGTGATCGAGCCCGCCGTGGGCCGCCTCACCGGCGTCGACACCGGCAAGGGCCGGCTGCCCGACCCCGCCGAGATCTTCGAGGTCTGCCGCCGCGTCCTGGCCCGCGGCGTCACCGCCCCCGACCTCGCCGGACGGCACGTCGTCGTCAGCGCGGGAGGCACCCGCGAGCCCCTCGACCCGGTCCGCTTCCTCGGCAACCGCTCCTCCGGCAAGCAGGGCTACGCCCTCGCCCGCACCGCCGCCGCCCGCGGCGCCCGCGTCACCCTCGTCGCCGCCAACACCGCGCTGCCCGACCCGGCCGGCGTCGACGTCGTCCGCGTCGGCACGGCCGTGGAGCTGCGCGAGGCCGTTCTCCAGGCCGCACGCGACGCGGACGCGGTCGTCATGGCGGCCGCCGTCGCCGACTTCCGCCCCGCCGTCTACGCGGCCGGGAAGATCAAGAAGAAGGACGACCAGGAGCCGGCGCCCATCACCCTGGTACGGAATCCGGACATTCTCGCCGAGGTGTCCGGCGACCGGGTGAGGTCCGGACAGGTGATCGTCGGCTTCGCCGCGGAGACCGACGACGTCCTCGCCAACGGCCGCGCCAAGCTGAAGCGCAAGGGGTGCGACCTCCTCGTGGTGAACGAGGTGGGCGAGGCGAAAACCTTCGGTTCCGAGACCAACGAGGCCGTGGTGCTGGGCGCCGACGGCAGTGAGACGCCCGTCCCGCACGGGCCGAAAGAGGCCCTCGCCGACACGGTGTGGGACCTCGTCGCGGAGCGTCTCGCATGAATGGCTCATCCATGACCCGACTCCCCGGAACGACTCCATCCGGGGTGTGGCGCCTCTGGCGAACCGCGCCCCGCCCGGAGAGAATGCCCGTGCCGCAGGTCACAGCGCTCTCGCGAGGCGAGACGGGGGGACCCGTGGCGACGTACGACCGATAAACTGTTCCACCGACGGCGTCGGGTGCAGCCCCCGCCGTTCGCCCATGATCAGCCAGCAGCCGCTGCAACCCCAGGGAGCATTGTGTCCCGTCGTCTGTTCACCTCGGAGTCCGTGACCGAGGGTCACCCCGACAAGATCGCTGACCAGATCAGCGACACCATTCTCGACGCGCTGCTCCGCGAGGACCCGACCTCCCGGGTCGCCGTCGAGACCCTGATCACCACCGGCCTCGTGCATGTGGCCGGCGAGGTCACCACCAAGACGTACGCGGACATCGCGACGCTGGTGCGCAGCAAGATCCTGGAGATCGGTTACGACTCCTCGAAGAAGGGCTTCGACGGCGCCTCCTGCGGCGTCTCCGTGTCGATCGGCGCGCAGTCCCCGGACATCGCCCAGGGCGTCGACACGGCGTACGAGACCCGGGTCGAGGGCGACGACGACGAGCTGGACCGCCAGGGCGCGGGCGACCAGGGCCTGATGTTCGGGTACGCGACGGACGAGACGCCGACGCTGATGCCGCTGCCGGTCTTCCTGGCGCACCGCCTGTCGAAGCGCCTGTCCGACGTCCGCAAGAACGGGACCATCCCCTACCTGCGCCCGGACGGCAAGACCCAGGTCACCATCGAGTACGACGGCGACAAGGCCGTCCGCCTGGACACCGTCGTCGTCTCCTCGCAGCACGCCTCCGACATCGACCTGGAGTCGCTGCTCGCCCCCGACATCCGCGAGTTCGTCGTGGAGCCGGAGCTGAAGGCGCTGCTCGAGGACGGCATCAAGCTCGACACCGAGAACTACCGGCTGCTGGTGAACCCGACCGGGCGCTTCGAGATCGGCGGCCCGATGGGCGACGCCGGTCTCACCGGCCGGAAGATCATCATCGACACCTATGGCGGCATGGCCCGTCACGGCGGCGGCGCCTTCTCCGGCAAGGACCCGTCCAAGGTGGACCGCTCGGCCGCGTACGCGATGCGCTGGGTCGCGAAGAACGTGGTCGCGGCCGGCCTGGCAGCCCGCTGCGAGGTGCAGGTCGCGTACGCGATCGGCAAGGCGGAGCCGGTGGGCCTGTTCGTGGAGACCTTCGGCACGGCCAAGGTCGACGTGGAGAGGATCGAGCGGGCGATCGACGAGGTCTTCGATCTCCGCCCCGCCGCGATCATCCGCGACCTGGACCTGCTGCGCCCGATCTACGCGCAGACCGCCGCCTACGGTCACTTCGGGCGTGAGCTGCCGGACTTCACGTGGGAGCGGACGGACCGCGTCGACGCGCTGCGGAAGGCTGCGGGGCTGTAGCCCACGGGCTGTTTTCGGCCGAGGCCCGGTACGGCTCCCTTGCGGGAGCGTGCCGGGCCTCGGTGCGTTTCGCGGACGGGGGGCGGCCGTTCAGCGCCGGGTGCGGGTGCTTTGTGGCTGGTCGCGCAGTTCCCCGCGCCCCTGAAGGGCGCTTCCGCAGCGGCCCGCTGACAAGGCCGCGCCGCAGGTGCGGGCATCTCTTCAGCGGCGGGTGCGGGTGTTCCGTGGCTGGTCGCGCAGTTCCCCGCGCCCCTGAGGGGTGTTGCCGCCGCGGCTGCTGAAAGTGTCCCGCCGCTGCGGGCGGCCGTGTTGTCAGTCGGGTTTGGAACAATGCAGGGGTGAGCAGCGAGGACGGATACACCGACGGGGACGCGCAAGGCGCGCCCCCCGAGCAGCTCGCGCTCATCCGGGAGACCGTGCGACAGGCCAAGGCCCCCCGCGCGAAGCCCCGCACCTGGCGCGGAGCCGCCCTCGCCAAGGACCTCCCCGTCGCCCGCGTCCTCGTCGACAAGGGCGTCCTCCACCTCGACCGCTACTTCGACTACGCCGTCCCCGAGGAGCTGGACGCCGACGCCCAGCCGGGCGTCCGGGTGCGGGTCCGTTTCGGCGCCGGCCGGCACCGCGTGCGGGACGGGCGGCGCGAGGGCGGCGGCCTCATCGACGGGTTCCTGATCGAGCGCCGCGCCGAGTCCGACTACTCCGGCCCGCTGGCCGCGCTCGCCCAGGTCGTCTCGCCCGAGCGGGTGCTGGACGAGGAGCTGCTGGGTCTCGCCCGCGCGGTCGCCGACCGGTACGCGGGCAGCCTCGCCGACGTCCTCCAGCTCGCGGTGCCGCCGCGCAACGCCCGTGCCGAGCAGCGCCCCTCGCCGGACCCGCTGCCCCCGCCTCCGGCTCCGGCGGCCGGGTCCTGGGAGCGGTACGAGCAGGGCCCGGCCTTCCTGGAGTCCCTGGCCTCGGGCGGCAGCCCGCGCGCCGTGTGGAGCGCCCTGCCCGGGCCGCTGTGGTGCGAGGAGATCGCCCGCGCCGTCGCGGCGACCCTGTCCTCGGGGCGCGGTGCGCTGGTCGTCCTGCCGGACGGGCGGGCCGTGGCCCGGCTCGACGCCGCGCTCACCGAGCTGCTGGGGGAGGGCCGGCACGCGGTGCTCACGGCCGACGCCGGTCCACAGAAGCGGTACGCCCAGTGGCTCGCCGTACGGCGCGGGTCGGTGCGGGCGGTGATCGGGACGCGGGCGGCGATGTTCGCGCCGGTGCGGGACCTCGGGCTGGTCGCGGTCTGGGACGACGGCGACGACAACCTCAGCGAGCAGCACGCGCCGCAGCCGCACGCCCGGGAGGTGCTGCTGCTGCGGGCCGCCCAGGACCGCTGCGGCTTCCTGCTCGGCGGCTGGAGCTGCACGGTGGAGGCGGCCCAGCTCGTGGACACCGGCTGGGCGCGGCCGTTGCAGGCCGCGCGGGAGCGGGTCCGGGCGGTCGCGCCGCTGGTGCGGACGGTCGGCGACCAGGATCTCGCGCGGGACGAGGCCGCCCGCGCCGCCCGGCTGCCCACGCTCGCCTGGCAGGCGGTCCGGGAGGGGCTGCGGCACGGGCCGGTGCTGGTCCAGGTCCCGCGGCGCGGTTACGTCCCGCGGATGGCGTGCGCCACCTGCCGGGCGCCGGCGCGGTGCCGCCACTGCTCCGGCCCGCTGGAGGCGCACGGCTCCGACGACCTGCGCTGCGGGTGGTGCGGGCGTACGGAGAGCGGCTGGCACTGTCCCGAGTGCGGGGGGTTCCGGCTGCGGGCGCAGGTGGTGGGGGCGCGGCGGACCGCCGAGGAACTGGGGCGGGCGTTCCCGGCGGTGCCGGTGCGGACGTCTGGGCGGGAGCACGTGCTGGACACGGTGCCGGGGGCGCCCGCGGTGGTGGTGAGCACGCCAGGGGCGGAACCGGTCGCCGAGGGCGGGTACGCGGCGGCGCTGCTGCTGGACGGCTGGGCCATGCTGAGCCGGCCCGACCTGCGGGCCGGGGAGGACGCGCTGCGGCGATGGATGGGCGCGGCGGCGCTGGTGCGGCCGCAGACGGCGGGCGGGACGGTGGTCGTGGTCGCCGAGCCGACGCTGCGGCCGGTGCAGGCGCTGGTGCGGTGGGATCCGGCGGGGTTCGCGGTGCGGGAGCTGGCCGAACGGGGGGAGCTCGGGTTTCCGCCCGTGTCGCGGATGGCGGCGGTGGCGGGGCCGGGGGAGGCCGTGGCCGAGTTCTTGCGTGCCGTGGAGTTGCCGCCCAGCGCGGAGGTGCTGGGGCCTGTTCCGATGCCGGTGACTCCGGCGGGGCGGCCGCGTAGGCCGGGGGCGCCACCGCCCGGCGAGCAGTGGGACCGCGCGTTGATCCGAGTGCCTCCGGGGCACGGGGCTCCCCTCGCGGCCGCGCTGAAGGCTGCGCAGGCGGCGCGGATGGCTCGGGGCGGGAGCACACCGGTGTGGGTGCGGATCGATCCTGCGGACATCGGGTAACGCGCGTGTGGCCGGTCAGGGGTGCTGTACGGGCGCGCCCGGCGGGGGTGTCGTTGCGCCCACCCGTGCCGCCCTGCGGCACGACCGCCCGCAATGGCGGCGGGGCAGCGCCCTCAGGGGCGGCGGGGCAGCGCCCTCAGGGGCGCGGGGAACCGCGCGACCAGCCACGAACCACACGCACCCGGCGCTGCGACTGCCCCGGAAGAAGCCTGCACGCCCTCCCAGGACGGCGGTGGGAGGGCGTGGGTGGGGGGTCAGCCGTTGCGGGGGGTGGGGAAGGCCGTGGGGCGGGGGTCGTCCCGGAGGGACGGGCTGCCCGCCGTCGGCTGGGTCGGCATCGCGCGGGCCGCCGGCACGGTCGGCACCGTGGTGACGCCGGAGCCGACGTTGACCGTCCGCGAGGACGACGAATCCGGCGCCCGCTCGCCCTCGGCGGTGGCCGCCGCCTGCGCGGCGGCGCGCCGCGCGCCGTACCGGCGGTGCACGGCCTGCTTGGTGACCCCGAGGGCGGAGCCCACCGCGTCCCACGAGAAGCCCAGGGAGCGGTCGAAGTCCACCGCGGCCGTGACCAGGGTCTCGACGCTGTCCCGCAGTTCCTGGGCGAGACGGACGGTCGGGGCGGGGGCTCGTCCGTAGACGACGAAGCCCGTGGAGGGACCGGAGCGGCGCGGGCGGTAGACGTTGCCGAGCTGGGCGGTGAGCGTGCGCAGTGCGTCCACCTGCCGGCGGACCCGCTCGATGTCCCGCACCAGCAAGTGCAGGCTGGCCCGAGCCTGGGCGTCGTGGGTTGCGTGGTCGGCCATGAACAAGCCTCTCGAACCGGCGTTGAAAGGAATGGACCCCGTCGGGGCCCGTGGTCAGCTCTTTCCTGACCAACGCCGTTTCGGTCCCCGAGTCACGGGCTGGGGCGCGGCGGCATATTCGTACGCCCCCCGCCGGAACCGGCGCGCACGGGACCGTTCCCAGCTCGGAACGTTCCTGCACCGTGCGACGGCCGGCCCCGGACGCGACGCCCTCTCCCTGCGTCCACGCCCGGGGCCCGCCCCATAGACTGGTGCGTCGCCCGAACCGTTCCCGCCCGAGAGGCCCTGCGCACCCCATGAAGCTCGTCTTCGCCGGTACCCCCGAGGTCGCCGTTCCCGCACTGGACGCTCTTCTCGCCTCCGGGCGGCACGAGGTCGCCGCCGTCGTCACACGGCCCGACGCGCCCGCCGGACGCGGCCGCCGGATGGTCGCCTCGCCGGTCGCCGAGCGGGCGGAGGAGGCCGGCATCGAGGTGCTGAAGCCGAACAGGCCGAAGGACCCCGACTTCCTGGAGCGGCTGAGGGAGATCGCCCCCGACTGCTGCCCCGTCGTCGCCTACGGCGCGCTGCTGCCCAAGGCGGCCCTCGACATCCCCGCCCACGGCTGGGTCAACCTGCACTTCTCGCTGCTCCCGGCCTGGCGCGGCGCGGCCCCCGTGCAGCACGCGATCATGGCGGGCGACGAGATCACCGGCGCCACCACCTTCCTCATCGAGGAGGGGCTGGACTCCGGGCCCGTCTACGGCACCGTCACCGAGGAGATCCGCCCCACCGACACCAGCGGCGACCTGCTCACCCGGCTCGCCTTCGCCGGCGCGGGGCTGCTCGCCGCGACCATGGACGGCATCGAGGACGGCACGCTCAAGGCCGTGCCGCAGCCCTCGGAGGGCGTCAGCCTCGCCCCCAAGGTCACCGTCGAGGACGCGCGCGTCGACTGGCGGGCCCCGGCGCTGCGCGTCGACCGGGTGGTGCGCGGCTGCACGCCCGCGCCCGGCGCCTGGACCACCTTCCGCGGTGAGCGGCTGAAGATCGTCCAGGCCAGGCCCGTACCCGAGCGGACGGACCTGGCGCCCGGGCAGCTGTCCGCGGGGAAGAACAACGTGTACGTCGGGACCGGTTCGTACGCGGTGGAGCTGCTGTGGGTGCAGCCGCAGGGCAAGAAGCCGATGCGCGGCGCGGACTGGGCGCGCGGGGTGCGGATCGCGGCCGGGGAGACCCTCGGCGACTGACGGCCCCCGGCTCCTTCCCGGCGTACGCCGTAGGCTGGAGCGCGCACTTCCACCCACATCCGGAGCACCTTTTTCGTGAGCGACCAGCCCCGTCGGCCCCGCAGGCCCGCCAAGCCCTACCGCCGGCCCAAGAAGGACCCCGTCCGCATCCTCGCCTTCGAGGCGCTGCGGGCCGTGGACGAGCGTGACGCGTACGCCAACCTCGTCCTGCCCCCGCTGCTGCGCAAGGCGCGGGAGAGCGAGGGACCCGAGAAGTTCGACGCGCGGGACGCGGCGCTGGCCACCGAGCTGGTGTACGGCACCCTGCGCCGCCAGGGCACGTACGACGCGATCATCGCGGCCTGTGTCGACCGGCCGCTGCGCGAGGTCGACCCGCCGGTGCTGGACGTGCTGAGCCTCGGCGCGCACCAGCTTCTCGGCACGCGGATCCCGACGCACGCCGCCGTGTCCGCCACCGTCGAGCTGGCCCGGGTGGTGCTGGGCGACGGGCGGGCCAAGTTCGTCAACGCCGTGCTGCGGAAGATCGCCCAGGACGACCTGGACGGCTGGCTGGAGCGGGTCGCGCCGCCGTACGACGAGGACCCCGAGGACCATCTGGCCGTCGTGCACTCCCACCCGCGCTGGGTGGTCTCCGCGCTGTGGGACTCCCTCGGCGGCGGGCGCGCCGGCGTGGAGGAGCTGCTGCGCGCCGACAACGAGCGGCCCGAGGTGACGCTGGTCGCCCGTCCCGGGAGGGCCACCACCGACGAACTGCTCACCGAGGAGGCGGCCGTCCCCGGCCGCTGGTCGCCGTACGCGGTGCGGCTCACCGAGGGAGGGGAGCCCGGCGCGGTCCAGGCGGTCGCCGAAGGGCGGGCCGGGGTCCAGGACGAGGGCAGCCAGCTGGTGGCGCTCGCGCTCGCGGCGGCGCCCGTGGAGGGGCCGGACCGGCGGTGGCTGGACGCGTGCGCGGGTCCCGGCGGCAAGGCCGCGCTGCTCGGCGCGCTCGCCGCGGAGCGCGGGGCCGTGCTGCTGGCCTCCGAGAAGCAGCCGCACCGGGCGGGCCTCGTCGCCAAGGCGCTCGCCGGGAACCCCGGCCCGTACCAGGTGGTCGCCGCCGACGGCACGCGCCCGCCGTGGCGGCCCGGCAGCTTCGACCGCGTGCTGGTCGACGTACCGTGCACCGGTCTCGGCGCCCTGCGCCGCCGTCCCGAGGCGCGGTGGCGGCGCCGCCCCGAGGACCTGGACGGCTTCGCGCCGCTCCAGCGCGGGCTGCTGCGCACCGCCCTGGAGTCCGTACGGGTCGGCGGCGTCGTCGGCTACGCGACCTGCTCGCCGCACCTCGCGGAGACCCGGGCGGTGGTGGCGGACCTCCTCAAGCAGTTCCCGGACGCCGAACTGATCGACGCCCGGCCCCTCCTCCCCGACGTCCCCGGCCTCGGCGACGGCCCCGACATCCAGCTCTGGCCCCACCTCCACGGCACGGACGCGATGTATCTGGCGCTGTTGCGCCGCACTGCCTGACCCCGGCCCCGCGTCTTCGGGGCAGGCCCCGTCAACGGCGTGAGGCGGCGCGGATCTTCGTGCCGCCGCGCCCCGTTGCCCAGTCCCCGGACCGTCCGTACCGCCGGGCGGCGCAGCGCATACGCTTGGGGCATGGCCCCGCAGATCAGTCCCAGCATTCTGTCCGCCGACTTCGCCCGGCTCGCCGAGGAGGCGAAGGCCGTGGAGGGAGCCGACTGGCTCCATGTCGACGTGATGGACAACCACTTCGTGCCGAACCTGACGCTCGGCGTGCCGGTCGTGGAGTCGCTCGCCCGGGCCACGGACACGCCGCTGGACTGTCATCTGATGATCGAGGACCCCGACCGCTGGGCGCCGCAGTACGTGGAGGCGGGGGCCGGCTCCGTCACCTTCCACGTCGAGGCGGCCACCGCGCCCGTCCGGCTCGCCCGGGAGATCCGCGCCAAGGGCGCCCGCGCCTCCATGGCGCTGCGGCCGGCGACGCCGATCGAGCCGTACGAGGATCTGCTGCCCGAGCTGGACATGCTGCTGATCATGACGGTTGAGCCGGGCTTCGGCGGGCAGGCGTTCCTCGACATCATGCTGCCGAAGATCCGCCGCACCCGTGAGCTGATCGGCAAGCACGGTCTGGAGCTGTGGCTGCAGGTCGACGGCGGTGTGTCGGCCTCGACCATCGAGCAGTGCGCCGACGCCGGCGCGGACGTCTTCGTCGCGGGATCCGCCGTGTACGGGGCGTCGGACCCGGCCGAGGCGGTCCGTGCCCTGCGCAAGCAGGCGGAGGAGGCGACGTCCAGGGCGTCGTGGTTGCACGACCACTGAGCGTCATATATGTGAACGGCGGCCAGCAGGGCTGATCGACAGCGCCGGATCTGCAAGGATGAACGGCGAGTCCAGAGTGTGAACAGCAGTGAGGAGATCGCCGTGTCGGGTATGTCGGCGGGCCGGTCAGCCATGCGGATGGGACCCGCTGAGCTGGTGCAGGCGGCGGCCATGGCCCGCCGCTTCTACCTCGAGGGCAAATCCAAGATCCAGATCGCCGAGGAGTTCGGCGTCAGCCGCTTCAAGGTGGCCCGGGTCCTGGAGACCGCCCTCGAGCGGGATCTGGTACGCATCGAGATCCGCGTGCCCGCCGAGCTGGACGCCGAGCGCTCGGACGCGCTCCGCGCCCGCTACGGCCTGCGGCACGCCGTCGTGGTCGAGTCCCCGGCCGAGGCCGAGGAGACGCCCGACCCCGAGAACCTGGGAGAGGTGGCCGCCGACCTGCTCGGCGAGCTGGTCAACGAGGGCGACGTCCTCGGCCTCGCCTGGGGGCGTTCCACCATCCACATGGCGGCGGCCCTGGACCGGCTCCCGCCCTGCACGGTCGTCCAGCTCACCGGCGTCTACGACGCGGGCACGGCGGAGCGTGGCTCGGTCGAGGCCGTGCGCCGCGCCGCGCAGGTGTCGGGCGGCGACGCCCACCCCATCTACGCGCCGATGCTCCTCCCGGACGCCGCCACCGCGGAAGCGCTGCGCCATCAGACCGGTATCGCGCGGGCCTTCGAGTACTTCGACAAGGTCACCGTCGCCTGCGTGTCCATCGGCTCCTGGGAGCCGGGCATCTCCACGGTGCACGACATGCTCAGCGACGAGGAGCGCGCCCACTACGCCTCCCTCGGCGTGGCCGCCGAGATGTCCGCGCACCTCTTCGACGCCGAAGGACGCCGGGTCGGCCGCGACCTGGGTGAGCGCTGCATCACCGTCAAGACCGACCAGCTGCGCAAGGTGCCCGAGGTCGTCGCCATCGCCGGCGGCCAGCGCAAGGGCCCGGCCATCGACGCGGTGCTCCGCTCCGGCCTCGTCACCAGCCTGGTGACCGACACCTCGGCCGCCGACTACCTGATGACCGCCGGACCCACCCCGCGCTCCGCCCTCAACCGCGCGGACCCGGACGGCCCCTGACGGGGTGTGGGACCGGGAGGAGACTGGCAGCATCGGCCGCATGACGCCGCTCCGGGCCCTCCTCCCGCGTCTCCTGGCCTGCCTGCTCCTCGCCCTGCTGGCGTCCGGCTGCTCGTCCGGCGGTGACACCGGGGACGACCGCACCGGCATCCCCGCCTGGGCCGAGGGGATGCCCGTCGCCGAGGCGTCCGAGCTGCCCGCAGAGGCCCGCCGCACCCTCCAACTCATCGACGAGGGCGGCCCGTTCCCCTACGAGCGGGACGGCTCCGTGTTCGGCAACTTCGAAGGGCTCCTGCCCCGGCACGAACGCGGCCACTACCGCGAGTACACGGTGCCCACGCCCGGATCCGACGACCGGGGCGCCCGGCGCATCGTCACCGGCCGGAACGGCGAGACGTACTACACCGACGACCACTACGCATCGTTCACGGCGGTACTGAGATGACCCACGACCTCACCGGCCGGCTCGTCGTCCCCCTCGACCTCGACGGGGTGACCGACAAGGCGGGCCTGATGGACCGCTGCGCCCGCGCGCTCGGCCTGCCCGACTGGTTCGGCCGCAACTGGGACGCCCTCGCCGACTCCCTGTCCGACCGCACCGTCTGGCCCGAGGGCGCCGACGGACGCGGACTGCTGCTCGTCGTCCGCGGCTGGCGGGCGTTCGCCGACGCCCGCCCCGAGGAGTGGGCGACCGCCCAGGAGGTGTTCGCCGAGGCCGCGGAACGCGACCCCGCGCTCACCGTGGCGCTCGCCGTTGGAGGATCCGCCGAGCACCTTCCCGACCGGGCTGGACGATCCGACCGGGACTGACATTCCGGTCGCCGTGGGAGAATGAAGTACGTGCTCTTCCCCCTGGCTGACCTGTCCGGGGGCCACCTCTGATCGACTGGGATGTGCAGCACGTGCGTTTCCTCAACGACATCCAGCCCCCGTACGACCTGACGTACGACGACGTCTTCATGGTGCCGAGCCGCTCCGCGGTCGGCTCGCGGCAGGGTGTGGACCTCACCTCGCCCGACGGCACGGGCACCACGATCCCGCTGGTCGTCGCCAACATGACCGCGATCGCCGGCCGCCGCATGGCCGAGACGGTCGCCCGGCGCGGCGGACTGGTCGTCATACCGCAGGACATCCCGATCGAGGTCGTCGCCGAGGTCGTCTCCTGGGTGAAGTCCCGCCATCTGGTGCTGGACACCCCGATCGTGCTGGCCCCCCACCAGACCGTCGCCGACGCGCTGTCCCTGCTGCCGAAGCGGGCGCACAACGCGGGCGTGGTCGTCGACGAGGAGCGTCGCCCGGTCGGCGTGGTCACCGACGCCGACCTCACCGGCGTGGACCGCTTCACCCAGCTCGACGAGGTCATGTCCAAGGACCTGCTCCTCCTCGACGCCGGCATGGACCCGCGCGAGGCCTTCAACACCCTCGACGGCGCCAACCGCCGCTACGCGCCCGCCGTGGACGCCGAGGGCCGCCTGGCCGGCATCCTCACCCGCAAGGGCGCCCTGCGCGCCACCCTGTACACGCCCGCCACGGACGCCCAGGGGCGGCTGCGCATCGCCGCCGCCGTCGGCATCAACGGCGACGTGGCCGGCAAGGCCAAGCAGCTCCTCGAAGCCGGTGTCGACACCCTCGTCATCGACACCGCGCACGGCCACCAGGAGTCGATGATCAACGCCGTCCGGCTGGTGCGCGGGCTCGACCCGCAGGTGCCGGTCGTCGCCGGCAACATCGTCTCCGCCGAGGGCGTCCGCGACCTGATCGAGGCCGGCGCGGACATCGTCAAGGTCGGCGTGGGCCCCGGAGCCATGTGCACCACCCGCATGATGACCGGCGTCGGCCGGCCGCAGTTCTCCGCCGTGCTGGAGTGCGCCGCCGAGGCGAGGAAGCACGGCAAGCACGTGTGGGCCGACGGCGGCGTCCGTCACCCGCGCGACGTGGCCATGGCCCTCGCGGCCGGCGCGTCCAACGTGATGATCGGCTCCTGGTTCGCCGGCACCTACGAGTCCCCGGGCGACCTCCAGCACGACGCGAACGGCCGCCCCTACAAGGAGTCCTTCGGCATGGCCTCCGCCCGCGCCGTGCGCAACCGCACCTCCGAGGAGTCCGCCTACGACCGCGCCCGCAAGGCGCTGTTCGAGGAGGGCATCTCCACCTCCCGCATGTTCCTCGACCCGGAGCGCCCCGGCGTCGAGGACCTGATCGACTCGATCATCGCGGGCGTCCGCTCCTCCTGCACCTACGCCGGCGCCGCCTCCCTGGAGGAGTTCGCCGAGAAGGCCGTCGTCGGCGTCCAGAGCGCGGCCGGCTACGCCGAGGGCAAGCCGCTCCACGCCAGCTGGAGCTGATCCGACCGGTGGGGCGGGTGTGGAACGGCCCACACGGCCGGCGCAACGAACACCCGCCTCGCCTCGAGGAACGCAATGATCTTGCGGTGGTACGCAAGGTTGCTGCATTTCAGCAGCAACGACAAACCTCGTAGGGTTACGCGCTGTACGTGTGTGGCGGGGACCCCGCTCGACGGGTCCCGGCTGTCGCGGGGCGCCGTCGGTCCCCGGCCGCGGAAGCCCGGCAGCGATCAAGGAGTCACCGCGTGCTCGACCATGGCGCACCCCCGCACAACGGCGGTCCCTCCGCCCCGCACTCCGAGGGCCAGGGCATGCGCCTGATGCGCCGCAAACCGGTGGAACGCCTGGTCGCCGAGGGTGGCCACGGCGAGGGCGGCACGCTGCGCCGCTCCCTCGGGCTGTGGCAGCTGACCATGATCAGCATCGGCGCCACCCTCGGCACCGGCATCTTCGTCGTCCTCGGCGAGGCCGTCCCCAAGGCCGGACCGGCGGTCACGCTGTCCTTCGTCATCGCCGGTCTGACGGCGCTCTTCTCCGCCCTCTCCTACGCCGAGCTGGCCGGCACCATCCCCGTCTCCGGCTCCTCCTACTCGTATGCGTACGCAACGATGGGCGAACTGATCGCCTGGGTTTGCGGCTGGTGTCTGATGCTGGAGTACGGCGTCTCGGTCGCGGCCGTCGCCGTCGGCTGGGGCGAGTACCTCAACGAACTCCTCGACGGCACCATCGGCGTCACCCTGCCCGCCGCGCTGTCCGCCCCGCCCGGCGACGGCGGCATCTTCAATGCGCCGGCGCTCATCGTCGTCCTGCTGGCCATGGCGTTCCTGCTCGGCGGCGCCCGCGAGTCCGCCCGCGCCAACACCGTGATGGTCCTCGTCAAGATCGGCGCCCTGGTGCTGTTCTGCGCCATCGGCGTCCAGGGCTTCCGCTCCGGCAACTACGAGAACTTCATGCCGCTCGGCATGGCCGGCGTCAGCGCGGCGGGAGCCACCCTGTTCTTCTCGTACATCGGCTTCGACGCCGCCTCCACCGCCGGCGAGGAGGCCAAGAACGCCCAGCGCGACCTGCCCCGCGCGATCCTGCTGTCCCTCGCGATCATCACCGCGCTGTACGTCCTGGTCGCCGCCGTCGCCGTGGGCGCCAAGCCGTGGCGCCAGTTCAGCGACTCCGAGGCCACCCTCGCCCAGATCATGCGCGAGGTCACCGGGCAGAGCTTCTGGGGCACCCTGCTGGCGTTCTGCGCCGTCATCGCCATCGCGAGCGTCGTCCTCACCGTGCTCTACGGCCAGACCCGCATCCTGTTCGCCATGTCCCGCGACGGACTGGTGCCCAAGGTGTTCGCCAAGGTCAGCCCGCGCACCGGCACGCCCCGCGCCAACACCCTGATCGTCTCCCTGTTCTGCGGTGTCCTCGCCGCCGCCGTCCCGCTCGGCCAGCTCGCCGACGCCACCAGCATCGGCACCCTCTTCGCCTTCGCCCTGGTCAACATCGCCGTGGTGGTGCTGCGCCGCGGGCGTCCCGACATGCCGCGCTCCTTCCGGGTCCCGCTGTCCCCGCTGCTGCCCGCGCTCGGCCTCGGCTTCTGCCTGTGGATGATGGGCAGCCTGTCGGCCGTCACCTGGGTCGTCTTCGGTGTCTGGATGGCCGTCGGGCTCGTGTTCTACTTCCTCTACGGCTACCGCCGTTCCCGGCTCGCCGCCCCCGCCCCGTCGGAAGCGAAGTGAACGACCCGCAGTGCTGAACGATCTCGACGAACGCATCGTGCACGCCCTCGCCGAGGACGCCCGCCGCTCCTACGCGGACATCGGCCAGCTCGTCGGCCTCTCCGCGCCCGCCGTCAAACGGCGCGTGGACCGGCTGCGCGCCACCGGGGCCATCACCGGTTTCACCGTGCGGGTGGACCCCGCCGCCCTCGGCTGGGAGACGGAGGGGTTCGTCGAGATCTACTGCCGCAGCAACACCTCCCCGGAGACCATCCAGCGGGGTCTCGAGCGGTACCAGGAGGTCGTGTCCGCGTCCACCGTGACCGGGGACGCGGACGCGGTCGCCCAGGTCTTCGCCTCCGACATGCGGCACTTCGAAAGGGTGCTGGAGCGGATCGCCGGGGAGCCGTTCGTGGAGCGGACCAAGTCCGTGCTGGTGCTGTCCCCGCTGCTGCGGAGGTTCTCGTCGGGGTCGCCGACGTAGGGCGTGAGCCGTCTGCCGCGTGTGGCGGGTCGTCCCCGCGTGAGGGTCACTGAATCGGCGTAATCTGGGCCATATGCGGCATCCCTCCGATTCCGGTGCGGCGACCGGTGAGCCCGAGGGGCCGGATCCGGTTTTCGTCGACGCCTCCGGCCGGAGGGCCCGGCTGCTGCGGCGCACGGGGTACGGGGCCGCGGGCCTGGCGGCCGGATATCTGACCGTGCTCGCGCTGAGCCTGATGGGAGCGACCCCGTTCGCCCCGGAGGCGCTGCTGCCGCCGCTGCCCGGAGATTCCTCCCCGACCGCTCCGCTGCGGCAGGACGCGGAGGGGGACTCGCAGTCGCCCGAGGACGCCGGGGCCGGGGTGGGGCCGGGCATGCCGGTCGTCCCGCTGATCGCCGGGGCCGGGGACAACCCCGCGGGCGCGCTGCTGCTGCCGCCCGGCGCCGATCCCGCCAGCGTCGCCGGCGTGCCGGTGGAGCCGCCGGAACCGGGCCGGGTGGAGGTCACGGACGGGCAGGAGCCGTCCGAGGAGCCCGGTGACGCCGAGGAGCCGGGCGCGCCCGAGGAGCCCGGTGCGCCCGAGGAGCCGGGTGAGCCGGGTGGCGGCGAGCCGTCCGCGCCTGACGAGGGCGGTGACTCCGAGGCCCCGCCGCCCGGCACCGACGAACCGTCCGCACCCGGCACGGACAGCCCGTCCGAGCCGCCCGGGACCCCGCAACCCACCCCCGAGGCGCCGTCCGACGACCCCGGCAGCACCCCGCCCGACGACCCGCCGGCCGCCGGGACCCCCTGATGCGGCGGCGACCGGACCGGCAGGTCGGCCCGCCGTCCGCCCCCGCGACGCCCGTGCCGCGGCGGCGCTGGTTCCGCGTCGTGGTGCCGCTGGTCCTGCTGGCCTTCGTCGTCTCCGTCCTCGCCGTGGAGGGCTACACCTCCCGTGGCTTCGCCGGGGACCAGGAGGGCCGCGGGGAGCGGGCCGGGCGGAGCGGGGTGGGGGTGCCGAGGGAGGTGGCGGAAGGAGGACCGGTCGTCGACGCGGGCCACGACCCGCCCCGCACCTACCGGGCGCCGGCCCGGACCGTCGTGCTGACCTTCGACGACGGACCCGACCCCACCTGGACGCCCCGGATCCAGGAGGTCCTCGACCGGTACGACGTGCCCGGCACCTTCTTCGTCACCGGACGGCAGACCGCCCGCCACCCCGATCTCGTACGGGACCTCATCCGCTCGGGACACGAGATCGGCGTGCACACCTTCTCCCACCCCGACCTGGCCGCGCAGTCCGAGGACGCGGTCGACCGGGAGCTTGCCTTCACCCAGCTCGCCCTCGCCGGGGCCGCCGGCGTCCACAGCTCGCTCGTGCGGATGCCGTACTCCTCGACCACCGGCGCGCTGGACGGCCCCTCCTGGTCCGTCGCCCGGTACCTCGGCGAGAAGGGGTACGTCCTGGCCTTCGTCGACCAGGACACCCGTGACTGGAGCCGGCCCGGCGCCCGGGCCATCGCCGACGCGGCCGTTCCCGAGGCGCCCGGCCGGGGGACGGTCGTGCTGCTCCACGACTCCGGCGGCGACCGCTCGCAGACCGTGCGGGCGCTGGAGACGCTGGTGCCGCGGCTCAAGGCCGACGGCTACCGCTTCTCCACGGTCGCCGAGGTGGTGGGCGCCGAACGCCTCACGGGCGGTGTCGACACCCCGGAGCAGGTGCGGGGGTGGGTGTTCGTCACCGCCGTGACCGTGTCGGGAACGACGGTGTCCGTGCTGGGCGCGCTGCTGCTGGTCGTGGGGAGCCTGGTGCTGGCGCGGTGCGTGGTCATGCTGGGGCTGGCGCATCGGCATGCGCGGCTCGCGCGCCGGCGTGACCGGGCGGGGCCACGGCCGGCTGTCGTCGGGCCGGTGAGTGTCGTCGTGCCCGCGTACAACGAGGTCGTGTGCATCGGGAAGACGCTGCGGTCGCTGGTCGCGAGCGACCACCCCGTGGAGATCGTCGTCGTCGACGACGGCTCCGACGACGGGACCGCCGACGCGGCCGAGGCGCTGGGACTGCCCGGGGTGACCGTGGTGCGCACACCCAACCGGGGCAAGGCCGCCGCGCTGAACACCGGTGTGCTGCGCGCCTCGCACGAGATCGTCGTGATGCTGGACGCCGACACCGTCTTCGAGCCCTCGACGGTACGGCGTCTCGTCGAGCCGTTCGCCGACCCGTCCGTCGGCGCCACCGCCGGCAACGCCAAGGTCGGCAACCGGCACGGCATGCTCGGCCGCTGGCAGCACATCGAGTACGTCATGGGCTTCAACCTCGACCGGCGCATGTACGACCTGCTGCGCTGCATGCCGACCGTGCCCGGGGCCGTCGGGGCCTTCCGTGTCACCGCCTTGAGGCAGGCGGGCATGCTGAGCGGCGACACCCTGGCCGAGGACACCGACCTGACGATGGCGCTGCACCGGGCCGGCTGGGAGGTGCGCTACGCAGAGCACGCCGTCGCCTGGACCGAGGCGCCGGGGTCCCTGCGACAGCTGTGGCGGCAGCGGTACCGGTGGAGCTACGGCACGATGCAGGCCGCGTGGAAGCACCGGCACGCCCTCGTCGAGCGGGGACACGCCGGGCGGTTCGGGCGGGTGGGGCTGCCGTTGCTGGCGGTGTTCCAGATCCTCACGCCGCTGCTCGCCCCGCTCATCGACCTGCTGACCGTGTACGGGCTGGTGTTCGGGAACGCGGCGCTTACGCTGCTGGCGTGGTGCGGGGTGCTCGCGGTGCAGGGGGTGTGCGCCGCGTACGCCTTCCGGCTGGACGGGGAGTCGCTGCGGCCGCTGTGGGCGCTGCCGGTGCAGCAGGTCGTGTACCGGCAGGTGATGTACCTGGTGCTGGTGCAGGCCTGTCTGACCGCGCTGAGCGGGTACCGGCTGCCGTGGCAGCGGCTCAAGCGGAAGGGGAACGTCGTGGTGCCGCCGAGGGGTGGAGGGCTACCCTCGGGGGTATGACCTGGCGACATTGATCCACGAGCGGATCCACGAGCGGATCCACGAGCGGATCCACGAGCGGATCCACGCGCAGTGCTTCCCGAGGGCCGCCTCGGGCGCCGTTCGACCTTAGCGTCCGGTGTCCGAACCGCCCTTACGGGAAGGCCTCATGACTCTCACGCCCACGCGTGCCGTCGACGTGCGCGTGCGTCGGCTGACGACCACGCTCTACGGCTACTCGTTCCTCGAAGAACTCGTTCTGCTGTACCCGGTGTACGCGCTGCTGTTCAGCGACGCCGGGCTGTCCGTGTGGCAGATCTCGTCCTTGTTCGCCCTGTGGTCCGTCACGGCTGTGGTGCTCGAGGTGCCGTCCGGGGTGTGGGCCGATGCGGTGTCGCGTCGGCTGCTGCTCGTTCTTGGTCCGTTGCTGACGGGCGCCGGGTTCGCTGTGTGGGTGCTCGTGCCGTCGTACGGCGCCTTCGCGGTGGGGTTCGTGCTGTGGGGGACCGGCGGGGCGTTGTGCTCCGGTGCGCTGGAGGCTCTCGTCTACGACGAGCTGGAGCGGGGCGGGGCCGCGGACCGGTACGCGCGTGTGCTGGGGCGGGCGCGGGCGGCGGGGCTGGTCGCCGTGATGGCGGCGATGGGGGCGGCCGGGCCGGTGCTGGCGTGGGGCGGGCATGCGGCTGTGGGGGCGGCGAGTGTGCTGGTGTGCTTGTTGACGTCCGTCACCGCGCTGAGGTTTCCCGAGCATCGGGTGGGAGGGAGTGGGGGGCGTCAGGGCTGGGGTGCCGTGTTGCGGGCCGGTCTGGGTGAGGCCCGGCGGGACCGGTCGGTGCGGGGTGCGGTGCTGCTGGTGTCCGTTGTCGCCGCGGTGTGGGGGGCGCTGGACGAGTACACGCCGCTGCTGGTGCGGGAGGCGGGGGTCGGTGATGCGGCCGTGCCGGGGGTGCTGCTGGTGATCTGGGGCGGGGCCACGGCGGGGAGCCTTCTGGCGGGGGAGGGGGAGCGGCTCGGCTCGGGTGGGCTGGCTCTGCTGCTGGGCGGGGGTGGTGTTGCTCTGGCGGTGGGGGCTGTGGCCGGGAGCGTGGCGGGGGTGGTGCTGCTGGTCGCGGTGGCCTTCGGTGCGTTCCAGGCGGCGACGGTGCTGGCGGAGGCGCGGCTGCAGCACCGGATTGAGTCGGCGGGGCGGGCGACGCTGACGTCGGTGGCGGGGCTGGGGACGGAGGTGGTGACGCTGACGGTGTACGCGGGGTACGCGGTGATCGCGTCGGGGCACGGGCACGGGGCGGCGTTCGCGGTGGCTGCGGTGCCGTATGTGGTGCTGGCGGCGGGGTTGGGGGTGGCTGAGGTCCGGCGTCTGCGGCGCAGGGTTCTGTCCGGTGGGGGCTGACGTCTGACGCCTGCGGGGCAGGGTTCTGTCCGGTGGGGGCTGACGTCTGACGCCTGCGGCGCAGGGTTCTGTCCGGTGGGGGCTGACGTCTGACGCCTGCGGGGCAGGGTTCTGTCCGGTGGGGGCTGAGGTCTGACGCCTGCGGCGCATGGTTCCGTCCGGTGGGGGTTGCTGTAGCGCCCACGGTGGGGTGGTGGTGCGGGGCCGCGGTGGGGGTGGTCGTCCTCGGTCTGGCGCGAGAGTGCGTGTTTGTACGTGAAGGGCGCGGACGCGCCAGCCGCTGCGGGCGCCCACCCCCACCCCGTCCCCTCCCCGCCGCGAGCGGCTACACCGGCACCGGTGGCGTGGCACCCTCCCGGCCAACTGCGGGCATTCGTGCCTCCCCCAGTGCCTCAAGGGCCTGGGAGGTGCCCCCAGGGCGATGGGGGTACCTCCCGCTCGAGCGAAGCCGAGAGTGGGGGAGGGTGGGCGCGGCGGCCCCCCTCAGTGCCAGGTGCGCAAACACTTCCACGCAACGAATCACCGAAAACCGCGTCCGAGACGCAACAACCATCGCCCCGGTGCGCAACGGCTTCTCCTTGTCCCGTACAGGTACCCGCCCGTACCTTCAGGGTTGACCCCCAACCCCCCCGCCTCCCCGGTGAGGATCACCCATGCGCACCGCCCTGCTCCAAAGCTCCGGCCACCCCGGCCACGTCGACCAGAACCTCAAGGTTCTCGACGACGCGGCCGCCCACGCGGCCGCAGCGGGCGCGGACCTCCTGGTCACCTCGGAGCTCTTCCTCACCGGCTACGCCATCGGCGACGACCTGGGCCGTCTCGCCGAGACGGAGGACGGCGGCTCCGCGGACGCGGTCGCCGAGATCGCGGACCGGCACGGGCTTGCCGTCGCCTACGGTTACCCCGAGCGCATCGGCGACGCGGTGTACAACTCCGTCCAGCTCGTCGGCCCCAGCGGGGCTCGTCTCGCGAACTACCGCAAGACGCATCTGTACGGCTGCTTCGAGCACGACCACTTCACCCCGGGTGAGAACACGGTCGTACAGGCCGAGCTGAACGGCCTCACCGTCGGCCTGATGATCTGCTACGACGTCGAGTTCCCGGAGAACGTCCGCGCCCACGCCCTCGCCGGCACCGACCTGCTGCTCGTGCCCACGGCCCAGCTGCACCCGTACCAGTTCGTCGCCGAGTCCGTCGTGCCCGTGCGCGCCTTCGAGAGCCAGATGTACATCGCGTACGTCAACCGTGTCGGGCCGGAGGGCGAGTTCGAGTTCGTGGGGCTGTCCACGCTGGCCGGGCCCGACGGGGTCGCCCGCGTCCGGGGCGGACGCAGTGAGGAACTGCTCCTCGCCGACGTCGACCCCGTGCTTCTCGCCGCGTCCCGCGAGGCCAACCCGTATCTGCGGGATCGCCGGCCGCCCCTGTACGGGTCCCTCGTCTGATCTTCCCCTCGTTCCACCACTGCAAGGAGTCCCTGCCCCATGACGTCCACGGTGCCCAACGCCGTCGAGCACGCCGACGAGCAGCAGCCGCCGATCACCATGTTCGGCCCTGACTTCCCGTACGCGTACGACGACTTCCTGGCCCACCCCGCCGGGATCGGGCAGGTGCCCGCCACCGAGCACGGCACCGAGGTCGCCGTGATCGGCGGTGGGCTGTCCGGGATCGTCGCCGCCTACGAGCTGATGAAGATGGGGCTCAAGCCGGTCGTGTACGAGGCCGACCGGATCGGCGGGCGGCTGCGGACCGTCGGGTTCGAGGGCTGCGACCCGTCGCTGACGGCCGAGATGGGCGCCATGCGGTTCCCGCCGTCCTCCACGGCGCTGCAGCACTACATCGACCTCGTGGGGCTGGAGACCCGGCCCTTCCCCAACCCGCTGGCCGAGGCGACCCCGTCGACCGTCGTCGACCTCAAGGGCGAGTCGCACTACGCCGAGACCATGGACGATCTGCCGCAGGTCTACCGGGATGTGGCTGCTGCGTGGAACCGGTGCCTGGAGGAGGGCGCCGACTTCTCCGACATGAACCGCGCCCTGCGCGAGCGGGACGTGCCGCGGATCCGGGAGATCTGGTCGCGGCTCGTGGAGAAGCTCGACAACCAGACCTTCTACGGGTTCCTGTGCGAGTCCGAGGCCTTCAAGTCCTTCCGGCACCGGGAGATCTTCGGGCAGGTCGGGTTCGGGACCGGGGGGTGGGACACCGATTTCCCGAATTCGATCCTCGAGATTCTGCGGGTCGTCTACACCGAGGCCGACGACCATCATCGGGGGATCGTCGGTGGCTCGCAGCAGTTGCCGCTGCGGTTGTGGGAGCGTGAGCCCGAGAAGATCGTCCACTGGCCGTACGGGACCTCGCTGAAGTCCCTGCATGTCGACGGCGAGCCGCGGCCCGCCGTCACGCGGCTCGGGCGGACGGCCGGGAACCGCATCACCGTGACGGATGCGAACGGGGACATCCGGACCTACAAGGCGGCCGTCTTCACCGCCCAGTCCTGGATGCTGCTGTCGAAGATCGACTGCGACGACTCGCTCTTCCCGATCGACCACTGGACCGCCATCGAGCGCACCCACTACATGGAGTCCTCCAAGCTCTTCGTCCCCGTCGACCGGCCGTTCTGGCTGGACAAGGACGAGGAGACAGGGCGGGACGTCATGTCGATGACGCTCACCGACCGCATGACGCGGGGCACGTATCTGCTGGACGACGGGCCCGACAAGCCGGCCGTCATCTGCCTGTCGTACACCTGGTGCGACGACAGTCTGAAGTGGCTCCCGCTGTCCGCCAACGAGCGGATGGAGGTCATGCTGAAGTCGCTCGGCGAGATCTACCCGAAGGTCGACATCCGGAAGCACATCATCGGCAACCCGGTGACCGTCTCCTGGGAGAACGAGCCCTACTTCATGGGCGCGTTCAAGGCCAACCTGCCGGGCCACTACCGCTACCAGAGGCGACTGTTCACCCACTTCATGCAGGACCGGCTGCCCGAGGACAAGCGGGGCATCTTCCTCGCCGGCGACGACATCTCCTGGACGGCCGGCTGGGCCGAGGGCGCCGTGCAGACCGCGCTCAACGCGGTGTGGGGCGTGATGCACCAGTTCGGCGGCGCCACCGACCCGACCAACCCGGGTCCCGGCGACCTGTACGACGAGATCGCGCCCGTCGAACTCCCGGAGGACTGAGGTCAGTCGGGCAGCGGAGTGAGCAGCATGCGGCCCGCGAACCCCACCGCGGTGTCCAGCCGTTCGGTGAACTCCGCTGCCACGTCGGGCAGTCGGCGCAGCGCCCACAGGGCGCGCGCCGCAGTCCACGCCGCGTCCCGGGCACGGTCCAGGCTCCACGCGCCGAGCAGGTGGGTGAGCGGGTCGGCGATGCGCAGGACATCGGGTCCGGGCACCAGTTCGTCGCGGATGCGCTCCTCCAGCGACAGGAGGAGTTCGCCCACCGCCTCGAACTCGTCCTCCAGCTCGGCGGGTTCGCAGCCGAGCGTACGGCAGGTGTCCACGACGGCCAGCGCGAGGTCGTGCCCGATGTGCGCGTTGATGCCCGCCAGCGCGAACTGCACGGGACGTACCCCGGGATGGCGCCGGAGCTGGAAGAGCGGACGCCAGCAGGCGGGGGTGCGCAGACCGCCCGCCGCCGCGTCGACGGCCGCGAGGTAGTACTCCGCGAAGCGGACGTCCAGGGTGATCACCGCACGGGCGTCGGGGAACAGACCGGCGTCGACGCTCCGGTCCACCGCCTGTGTCACCGCGAGGTAGACACGGTTGAAGACCGCGACCCCGTCCCGCGCGGGCAAAGCCGCGTCGAGGGCGCGCAGACGGGCGACGACCCCGTCGACCGGGGTGAGGACTTGTTCGCATTGCGCCATGAGCGCAGGGTGACACCTTTAGTCTGACTCCAGTGGCGGCGGGCCCGGCGCTTCCCCGGAACGGGGGAACGCGCCCGCCGTGGGGGAGGGGGAAGCACAAGGTGGCAGGCTCGCGTGCCCGGAGACTCTCGGCGCGCCGTGCGGAACGCCGGCGTGCCGCACGGAGGGCGACGATGGTCGCGGCGGCCTCGGTCGTGGTCGCGGCCGGCACCGTGTCCGGAGTGATCTCGGCGACGGCGGAAGGGCCGGACGTGCCCGAGGCGCGGCCCGTGCCGTCCGCGTCGCCCAGTCTCGTGCCGCTGCCCGTTGTGCCTTCGGCTTCCCCCTCGGTCAGCACGTCCGCGTCGCCGTCCGTCAGGCCGAAGCGGCCGAGTGCGTCGGCTTCCGCGCCGCCGAGGGTGAAGAAGACCACGGCTTCCTCAGGGCTCTACCGCCACCCCGCCTCCCGCGTGCTCGACTGGGTGCGGGCGCATCCCGACGACCCGCGCCGGCCGGTCATCGAGTCGCGCATCGCCGATCAGCCGGCGGCCGTGTGGTTCGCCGACTGGTCGCCGGACACCGTCACCGCGCGGGTGAGGGCGGTGACGTCCGGCGGGGCCGCGCAGGGGCGGGTGCCCGTCGTCGTGCCGTACGCGATTCCCGGGCGGGACTGCGGCGGGTACTCCGAGGGCGGCGCGCCGGACCTGGACGCCTACGACGGCTGGATCGACCGGTTCGCCGCCGGGCTGGGCAGCGGGGAGGTCGTGGTGATCCTGGAACCCGACTCGGTCGCGCAGGCCGACTGTCTGTCCGCCGGGCGGCGCGCCGAGCGGTTCGCCTCGCTGGCCCGCGCCGGGCGCGTGTTCAAGCAGGCCAACCCCCGCGCCCGCGTCTACTACGACGCCGGGCACTCCGGCTGGCACTCGCCCGCCGAGCAGGCGGATCTGCTGCGCCAGGCGGGAGCCGCCTCGCCCGCCTCGTCGGACGGGATCTTCAGCAACGTGTCCAACTTCCACGCCACCGCCGACGAGATCGCCTACGACCGTGCCGTGCTCGACGCCCTCGGCGGCACGGGTCTCGGCGCGGTGATCGACACCAGCCGCAACGGCAACGGCGCCCCCGCCGACGGCGAATGGTGCGACCCCGCCGGCCGCACCCTGGGCCGGGCCCCGACGCTCAGCACCGGCGAGGCCCGGATCGACGCCTACCTGTGGGTGAAGCTCCCCGGCGAGTCCGACGGCTGCAAGGGCGCGCCGGGGACCTTCAGCCCGTCGTACGCCTACGACTTGGCGCGCTGATCCTCGTCGGAGCCGCCCGTGTCGTAGGAGGACATGCCCTCGTCGAGCAGCGGCTGCTGCGTCTTCAGGTGGGCGGGGGCGAAGGCGCGCAGCGCGTGGTAGCCGGTGATGACGACGACCGTGCCGAGGGCGATGCCGCTGAGCGAGAAGGTGTCCGTGAACTCCATGGAGACGTTGCCGACGCCGATGATGATGCCCGCCGCAGCCGGCACCAGGTTCAGCGGATTGCGCAGGTCCACCTTGGCGTTCAGCCAGATCTGCGCGCCGAGCAGGCCGATCATGCCGTACAGGATGACGGTGATGCCGCCCAGCACACCGCCGGGGACGGCCGCCACGACCGCGCCGAACTTGGGGCACAGGCCGAACAGCAGGGCGAAGCCGGCGGCGGCCCAGTACGCGGCGGTGGAGTAGACGCGGGTCGCGGCCATCACGCCGATGTTCTCGGAGTAGGTGGTGTTGGGCGGGCCGCCGACCGCGGTGGACAGCATGGAGCCGACGCCGTCGGCGGAGATGGCCGTGCCGAGCTTGTCGTCCAGGTTGTCGCCGGTCATCTCGCCGACCGCCTTCACATGGCCCGCGTTCTCGGCGATCAGGGCGATGACGACCGGCAGGGCGACCAGGATCGCCGACCACTCGAAGGACGGCCCGTGGAAGTCCGGCAGGCCGATCCAGTCCGCCCGGCCCACGCCGGACAGGTCCAGACGCCAGTGGTCGGTGACTTTGCCGCTCGCGTCGGCCGAGTGGATCTGCCCGAAGACGCGGTCCTGCGCCCAGGACAGCACGTACCCGAAGATCAGACCGAGGAAGATCGCGATGCGGGACCAGAAGCCACGCAGGCAGACCACGGCCAGTCCGGTGAACAGCATCACGAACAGCGCGGTCCACTGGTCCTGCGGCCAGTACGTCGACGCGGTCACCGGCGCCAGGTTGAAGCCGATGAGCATGACCACCGCGCCGGTCACCACGGGCGGCATCGCCGCGTGGATGATCCGCGCGCCGAACTTCCGCACCGCGAGGCCCACCAGGAACAGCGCGCCGCCCACCACGAACACCGCGCCCGTCACCGTGGCGCTGGAGCCGCCGTCCGCCCGGATCACCGCGGCGACGCCGACGAAGGAGAGCGAGCAGCCCAGGTAGCTGGGCACCCGGCCGCGGGTGGCCAGCAGGAAGACCATGGTGGCGACGCCCGACATCATGATCGCGAGGTTGGGGTCCAGACCCATGAGGACGGGCGCCACGAAGGACGCGCCGAACATGGCGACCACGTGCTGGGCGCCCAGGCCCGCCGTGCGCGGCCAGGAGAGGCGCTCGTCGGGACGGACCACCGCCCCGGGTGCCGGAGTGCGTCCGTCTCCGTGCAGTTTCCAGCGGACGCCGAGATCCATGGGTTGTCGCTTTCGTCGTGCGGCCAGCGTGTCCGCACCATTGTGCGGCCCGCAGAGGAGTGGTTCGCACAGGTGGGCGGGCACCCGGGCGCTGCTGAGCGTCCGCTTAGGATGAGGACACGCCGTCGATCGATGCACACGGCACCGATCCCGTACGCCCCAGGAGCACCGCCCGTGACCGCCGAAGCCCCGCCCGCGCCCGCCCTTTCCTACGGCCGGCTGATCCCCGTGACCGTCCACTTCGACGACCTCGACGCGCTGGGGCTGCTGCACAACGCCCGCTATCCGCTGCTCGTCGAGCGTGCCTGGGCCGAGCTGTGGCAGGCCCACGGCGTCACCTTCGACGGCGACTGGGTGGCCGCGGGCGACGCCTGCAACGCGGTCAAGGAACTGCGCCTCACCTACGAGGCCCCGGTCACCCGGCCCGGCCCCTACGCCGTCCACCTCTGGCTGGACCGGCTCGGCACGACCGGGCTCACCTACGGCTTCCGGTTCTGTTCGCCGGACGGCGCCGTGACCTACGCCCGGGGCAGCCGGGTGCTGGTGCGGCTGGACGCCACGACCCTGCGCCCGGCGCCGTGGAGCGAGGCGTTCAGGGGCGCGGCTCGGGAACTGCTGCGTCCGGACGCGTGACCTTCAGCCGGTCGCCCGCGCGCAGCACCCCGGCGAAGCCCGCGATGCCGCACGTCAGCAGCGTGACCAGCACGAACGACACCATCAGGCTGGTCGCCTGGGCCAGCATCCCGATCGCGCTCGGTGCGACCAGCCCCGAGGTGTAGGTGATGGTCGCCACGCCCGCGATGGCCAGGCTCGGGTTGGAGCCGCTGCGGCCCGCGGCGGCGAAGCAGAGCGGGACGACCACCGCGATGCCGAGGCCCATCAGCGCGAAGCCGGTCATCGCCACGGCCGGATGGCCGGCGAACACGATCAGCAGGCCTCCGAGGAGGGCGAGCACGCCGCTCGCGCGGACCGTGCGCACCGCCCCGTAGCGGTCCACCACCCGGTCGCCCGCGATCCGGGCGACCGCCATGGTGAGCGTGAAACCGGTGGTGCAGGCGGCCGCGAGACCGGCGGACGTCTCCAACTGGTCGCGCAGATAGACCGCCGACCAGTCCAGGCTCGCGCCCTCGGCGAACACCGCGCAGAAGCCGATCGCGCCGATGAGCAGAGCCGAGCGGGGCGGCAGGGCGAACCGGGGCGGCGGCTCCTCGTCCTCGGCCGGCTGGAGGTCGAGCACCCAGGCGCAGGCCGCGAAGCCCACGACCGTCAGCACGGCGGCCGCCAGGGCGTGGTGCAGCCGGGCGTCCGAGCCGAGGTGTGCGGCGAGCGTGCCGGCCGCCGAGCCGACGACCGCGCCGACGCTCCACATGCCGTGCAGGCCCGACATGATCGACCGGTCGAGCCGGTTCTCCACCTCGACGCCCAAGGCGTTCATCGCCACGTCCGACATGCCCGCGGAGGCGCCGTAGACGAACAGCGCCAGACAGAGGGTCAGCAGGTTCGGCGCGAGGGACGGCAGGATCAGCGCGAGCGTCCACAGGGCGAGCAGTCCGCGCAGCGCGTTGCGGGCGCCGAAGCGGTGCGAGATGCCGCCCGCGAGCGGCATCGCCAGGGACGCGCCCAGCGCGGGGAAGGCCAGCGCCAGGCCCAGCTGGCCCGCGCTGACCCCCGCGTGGTCCTGGATCCAGGGGACCCGGGTCGCGAACGAACCGGTGACCGCGCCGTGCACGGCGAACACCGCGGCCACGGCGTACCGCGCCCGCTTCACCTCGCGTGGCGTGTGAACCACTGCACTCATCGACCCGCCCCTCCCTGATCCACCGCTGTCGTGTGCGCGTTCCCCCACTGTCGTACGCGCCGCCGTAAACTATCAGGAACCCTGCCTGAAAGAAACGGGGTATCCCGGGAGACGGCCCCGGCCGGCCGGGACCGCAGATCTGGAAGGATCCCCGCATGGCCGCATCCCCGAGCACCGCCCGAGCCATCAACGACCGGCTCGCCCTGCGCCTGCTCCAGCAGGAGGGCCCGCTCACCGCCGGGCAGCTGAAGGAACTCACCGGACTGTCCCGGCCCACCGTCGCCGACCTCGTCGAACGCCTCACCGCCGCCGGTCTCATCGAGGTCGCCGGCGAGGCCGGCGGCCGGCGGAGGGGCCCCAACGCCAAGCTCTACGGCATCGTCGCAGGCCGTGCGCACCTCGCCGCCCTCGACGTGCGCACCGAGGGCGTCGCCCTGGCCGTGTCCGACCTCGTCGGCGGCGTGCTGGCCGAGGCGTCCCTGACCGTCGCCGACGACACCGGCACGGGCCCTGCCGTCGAACAGGCCGTCGCCCTGGTCGAGCGGACCGCCAAGGAGGCCGGCGCCGACCGGCTGCACACGGTGGGCATCGGCGCGCCCGGCCTCATCGACCCCGCGACCGGCGAACTCCGCGACTCCACCGGCCTGCCCGAGTGGCACCGGCGCCTGGTCGCCGCCCTCCAGGAACGGCTGCCCGAGGCCCGGGTCAGCGTGGAGAACGAGACCAACCTCGCCGCCCTCGCCGAGCAGCGCGACGGGGCCGCCCGTGACCGGGACACCTTCGTGCTGCTGTGGCTGGGCCACGGCACGGGCGCCGCAGTGATCCTCGACGGCACGCTGCGACGGGGCGCCTCCGGCGGCACCGGCGAGATCGGCTTCCTCCCCGTCCCGGGCACCCGGGGCCTGCCCTCGGCCACCGACTGCGCGGGCGGTTTCCACTCCCTGGCGGGTGCGGCGGCGGTCGCGCAGCTCGCGACGGAGTGCGGCATCGTGCCGGAGCGCGGGTCCGACCCGGAGGCGGCAGGTGCGGTACGCACGGCGGTGTCGGCCCCGGGGACCGCGGCGCACATGCGCTTCCTCGACACCCTGGCCGACCGGGTCGCGGTCGGAGTCGCCTCCGTGGTCGCGCTGCTGGACCCCGGCTGCGTGGTCCTGGGCGGGGAGATCGGCCAGGCGGGCGGCGAGACGCTGGCGTCCCGCGTCCACGACCGCCTGACGGCGATGTCCCCGCTCCCGGTCGAGGTGCGCCCCAGCACCCTGGGCGGAGGAGCGGTCCTGCGCGGGGCGCTGCTGACGGCCCGCGATCACGCCCAGGACGAGCTGTTCGGGGTGCCGGAGCACTGACGGGGGTCCCGACGGGCCGGACCGCCCTGGTCGGCGTCGCCGGGTGGCCGCCTGGCGAGCGGGTGTGCCCAGCGGGCTGGGCCGCTCTGTCTGTCCGGTGTTTCCAGGTGGCGCCCAGCGGCGAGCTGGGCGTTCCCCGTCAGGCCGGACCGCGCGGCCCGGCGTCTCGGGGGAGGGCACCCGGCTGCGAGCATGTTTCGTGACGGGACCGGCCGCCCTGGCCCGTGTCTCCGGGTGGCCTTCCATTGGCGAGCGGGGGTCCGGCGAGCCGCCCCGTCTCGCGCCTCCCGCCTGGCTGCGCGCAGGGGTCGTGGCGGCCTGGACCGCGTTGCCCAACGTCTCCGGGGCGCCGCCTGGGGACGAGCACGGCGTTCCGTAAGGGCGGGGGCTGCCCGGGGCCTCCGGATGGTCGTCTGTTGGCGAGCGGGGGGTTCAGGCGGGGCGGGCAGCCTTGCCCGGCGTCTGCGGGTGGCCACCTGGTTGCGAGCAGGGGATTCGTGGCGGGCCGGGCCGCCGCGGCCGGTGTCTGCGGGCGGCCGCCGGGCGGCGAGCAGGGCCGGGCCCGGCCCGGCGCCCTCAGGCGCCTACCGCCCACCCCCCGTCACCGCGAACCGTTCCGCCAGGTACTCCTCGAACGTCCGCTTCCCGACGGCCCGTTCCGGGGCCAGATGGCCACCCGCGCGGAACGCCTCGTACGCCGAGCCGCGGAGCGGGACCTTCACCACCGCGCGGCGGCGGCCCGCCGCGTCCAGGTAGCCGCGCGCCAGCGAGTGGAGCGTGCGGATCTCGGGGCCGCCCATGTCGTCCGCGCGGCCGGCGGGGGCGCCCTGGGCCAGTTCCGCCAGGCGGTGCGCGACCTCCCTGACGTCGACCGGCTGGTCCTTCACCTGGGCGGGCAGCGGCATCACCGGCGACTTCGACAGGCCCTGGAACAGCCGGAACAGCAGGTCGTGGAACTGCGTGGCCCGCAGCACCGTCCAGCCGGTCCCGGAGTCCTCGAACTGCCGCTCCACCGCCAGCTTGGTGCGGTAGTAGGGGAAGGGCACCCGGTCCACGCCGACGATCGAGATGTAGACCAGATGCTCCACCCCGGCCCGCCGCGCCGCCGCGATCAGGTTCCGCGCGGCCTGCTCGTCGCCGCCGCGCGCCGAGGTGGCGCAGTGCACGATGGTGCCCGTGCCGTCCAGGGCGCGGTCCAGCCCGTCGTCGCCCTCGCGCAGGTCGACGTCGTAGGGCGGGGTGTGACGGGTGAGCACCCGTACGTCGTGGCCGCCCGCCCGCAGCCGCGTGACGACATGCCGGCCGAGGGTTCCGGTCCCGCCGGTCACCAGGATCGTGGTCATGCTGCTCAGGTCCCTCCGGACACGGGCGCCCTGGGTGTCGTGCGCGTGGCGCCGTACGGGGTCCAGCTTCGCCGGGGCGGGCGCCGGGCGCATCCGCGCACATGGTGAGGCCCGGCGGCGGGCAAGGGCCGTCGTCACCGCCGCCGGGCCGGTCGTGAAGGGAGCGCGGCGGATCCCTGGTCCGGCCGGCGCTCCGCGGAGGTGGCTCGGACCCTAAGAGGACTAGACCACACCGGTCAATAGGTATGGACCACTCGTCGGAGGCGGGAGGGGCGCCAAGGGGGCGCACGCCCGCGGCAGTTGTGCTTCGCGCGACCCTCGGTTGCCTCGACGTCGCCCGCTGTGACTCACTCCACACACCTCACCCGCGTGGCCGAGTCGGGGCCGTGGCAGACTGGGGCTGTACCAGTAGCAGCGCACTCCGGGGTCGGTGAAAGTCCGAACCGGCGGTTACAGTCCGCGACCCGGTCGCTTCCAGCGGCCGGTTGACCAGGTGAAATTCCTGGACCGACGGTTAAAGTCCGGATGGGAGGCAGTGCGCGGCGGGCGGGCATCCATGCGCGCCGCCGTACCGGTTCGCCCTCAGGGCGAGCCCTGTCCGGCGTCGCCCCTGGTGTCCTCGCTCGTGATCTGTCGTCATCGACAGCCCCGGAGTCCGTGCCCGAAGAGGCAGGAGGACCCGGGAAGTGTTCACCGGAATCGTCGAAGAGCTGGGCGAGGTCACCGCCGTCGAGACCCTCGACGACGCCTGTCGCTTCCGCCTGCGCGGCCCCGTGGTCACCCAGGGCGCGAAACACGGCGACTCCATCGCCGTCAACGGCGTATGCCTCACCGTCGTCGACCACGAAGGCGACGAGTTCACCGCCGACGTCATGGCGGAGACCCTCAAGCGCTCCAGCCTCGGCGCCCTCGCCGTCGGCTCCCGCGTCAACCTCGAGCGGCCCACCGCCGTCGGCGACCGCCTCGGCGGCCACATCGTGCAGGGCCACGTCGACGGCACCGGCGAGATCCTCGACCGCACCCCCTCCGAGCACTGGGAGATCGTCACGATCTCCCTCCCGGCGGACCTCAGCCGCTACGTCGTGGAGAAGGGCTCCATCACCGTCGACGGCATCAGCCTCACCGTCGTCGACGCCGGACGCGACCACTTCACCGTCAGCCTCATCCCCACCACCCTCGCCCTGACCACCCTCGGCATCAAGAAGCCCGGGGACCCGGTCAACCTCGAGGTGGACGTCATCGCCAAGTACGTCGAGCGCATGCTCGGCGACCGCGTCGCCGGTGAGGGGGCCACCCGGTGAACTGGCTCAACTCCGAGGCCTTCACGCTGTTCGGCCAGCACATCAAGTGGGCCGACATGATCGGCAACGTGATCGGTCTCATCGGCCTCGCCCTCGGCTGGCGCCGCTCCCTGTGGACCTGGCCCGCCCAGTTCGTCTCCGGGCTCATCCTCTTCACGGCCTTCGCCACCGCCCACCTCTCCGGCAGCGCCGGCAAGCAGGTCGTCGTCATGCTCGTCGCCGTCTGGGGCTTCCTCCAGTGGAACCGCGGCCGGCGGCAGGCCCAGGACGGCTCCGTCGCCGTACGGTTCGCCACCTGGCGCGAGCGCGGCGTGCTGCTCGCCGGAGCCGCCCTCGGCACCCTCGCCGTCGGCGGCCTCTTCACCGCCTACCCGTCCCTGTCCTGGGACCCCTGGCCGGACGCCTACATCTTCGTCGGCACCGTCGTCGCGATGTACGCCCAGGCCCGCGGCATGGTCGAGTTCTGGTTCGCCTGGCTGCTCGTCGACCTCGTCGGCGTCCCGCTGAACTTCGCCAACGGCTTCGCCTTCTCCGGCTTCGTCTACGTCATCTACGGCGCACTCGTCCTGTGGGGCATGCGCGACTGGTGGCTGCGCTCCCGCGACGCGCGGCCCGCACTGGAAGGAGCGCCGGCATGACCGCCCGCCCGTCACCCGCCACCGCCCCGAACGAGGCGCTGCGCGCCACCCCCTCGATCCCGCCGATCCTCTGCGACGCCGAGGACCTCGACCTCCGGCTCGACCCCGTCGAGCGGGCGATCGCCGACATCGCCGCCGGCCGCCCCGTGGTGGTCGTCGACGACGAGAACCGGGAGAACGAGGGCGACCTGATCGTCGCCGCCGAGAAGGTGACCGAGGAGATCGTCGCCTTCATGATGACCGAGTGCCGCGGCATGATCTGCGCGCCCATGACCGGCGAGGAGCTCGACCGGCTGCGCATCCCGCAGATGGTGGAGCAGAACACCGAGTCCATGCGGACCGCGTTCACCGTCACCGTCGACGGCTCCGCCGCGCACGGCGTCACCACCGGCATCTCCGCCTCCGACCGGGCCACCACCCTCCAGCTGCTGGCCTCTGCCACGGCCACGCCCGACGACCTCGTCCGCCCCGGCCACATCTTCCCGCTGCGCGCCCGCCCCGGCGGCGTGCTCGAGCGCGACGGCCACACCGAGGCCGCCGTCGACCTGGCCCGCCTCGCCGGACTTCGCCCGGCCGGCGCCATCGTGGAGATCGCCGGCGAGGACGGCCGCATGCTGCGGCTGCCCGAACTGGTCCCGTTCGCCCGCAAGCACGGCCTGTCGATCATCTCCATCGAGGACCTGATCGCCTACCGGCGGGGCAGCGAGCCCACCGTCCGCCGAGAGGCCGAGGTCCGGCTGCCCACCGCCCACGGCACCTTCACCGCGTACGGCTTCCGCTCCACCGTCGACGGCGTCGAGCACGTCGCCCTGGTCCACGGCGAGATCGGCGACGGCGCGGACGTCCTCGTCCGGATGCACTCCGAGTGCCTCACCGGCGACGTCTTCGGCTCCCAGCGCTGCGACTGCGGCCCCCAGCTGGACGCCTCCCTGGACCGGATCCAGGCCGAGGGGAGGGGCGTCGTCGTCTATCTGCGCGGCCACGAGGGGCGCGGCATCGGCCTGATGTCCAAGCTGCGCGCCTACGAACTGCAGGAGCGCGGCCGTGACACCCTCGACGCCAACCTGGAGCTCGGCCTGCCCGCCGACGCCCGGGACTACGCGGCCGGCGCGCAGATCCTCGCCGACCTCGGCGTCCGCAGCGTCCGGCTGCTGACCAACAACCCCGACAAGTCCGACGCGCTCACCCGCCACGGCATCGACGTCGTCCGGCGCGAGCCGATGCCCGTCACCGCGAGCGAGCACAACCTCCGCTACCTGCGCACCAAGCGGGACCGGATGGGCCACGACCTGCCCTGGCTGGACACGCCGACCGTGCCCGCCTGCGGCAACCAGTAACAAGAACCACGAGGAGAGACGTGAGCGGCAAGGGTGCACCGGAGCTGACGGTACGCAATGTGGGTGATCTGCGGGTCGCCGTCATCGCGGCACAGTGGCACGAGAAGGTGATGGACGGACTGGTGGACGGCGCCCTGCGCGCCCTGCACGACCTCGGCATCGACGAGCCGACGCTGCTGAGGGTCCCCGGCAGCTGGGAACTGCCCGTCGTCGCCAAGGTCCTGGCCGGCCGGGGCTACGACGCGATCGTCGCCCTCGGCGTCGTCATCCGCGGCGGCACGCCCCACTTCGACTACGTGTGCCAGGGCGTCACCCAGGGGCTCACCCAGGTGTCCGTCGACACCGGCGTCCCCGTCGGCTTCGGCCTCCTCACGTGCGACGACGAACAGCAGGCCCTCGACCGCGCCGGACTGCCCGGCTCCCGCGAGGACAAGGGGCACGAGGCGGTCACCGCGGCCGTCGCCACCGCCGCCTGCCTGCGCTCGGTGTCCGAACCCTGGCGGTGAGCAGTCCCCGTCACCGCGTAGGGTAAGGACCACCATGTCCAAGAAGACGTTCGAGGAGCTCTTCACCGAGCTCCAGCACAAGGCCGCCCACGGGGACCCCGCCACCTCCCGCACCGCCGAGCTGGTGGACAAGGGCGTCCATGCCATCGGCAAGAAGGTCGTCGAAGAGGCCGCCGAGGTCTGGATGGCCGCCGAGTACGAGGGCAAGGAGGCGGCCGCCGAGGAGATCTCGCAGCTGCTGTACCACGTCCAGGTGATGATGGTCGCCCGCGGCATCTCCCTCGACGACGTCTACGCCCACCTGTAAGCACCCACCGCACCACCCCACCCCTTCACGCAAAGGAAGCCGACCTCATGCTGCGCATCGCCGTCCCCAACAAGGGTTCCCTGTCAGGACCTGCGGCGGAGATGCTGCATGAGGCCGGCTACCAGCAGCGCAGGGAGTCCAAGGAGCTGCGGATCGTCGACCCGGTCAACGAGGTCGAGTTCTTCTACCTCCGCCCCCGCGACATCGCGATCTACGTCGCCTCCGGGCAGCTCGACATCGGCATCACCGGCCGTGACCTGCTGATCGACTCCGGAGCCCAGGCCGAGGAGATCCTGCCGCTCGGCTTCGCCCGCTCCACCTTCCGGTACGCGGCCAAGCCCGGCACGATCACGGGCCCCGCCGATCTCACCGGCAAGACCGTCGCCACCTCCTACGAGGGCATCGTCGCCGCGCACCTCGCGGAGCACGGCATCGACGCCTCCGTCGTCCACCTCGACGGCGCGGTCGAGACCGCCATCCAGCTCGGCGTCGCCCAGGTCATCGCGGACGTCGTCGAGACCGGCACCTCCCTGCGCAACGCGGGCCTGGAGGTCGTCGGCGAGCCGATCATGCAGTCCGAGGCCGTCGTCATCCGGCGTACCGGCACGGACGGCAAGGACCCCAAGGTGCAGCAGTTCCTGCGCCGCCTCCAGGGCGTCCTGGTCGCCCGCACGTACGTGATGATGGACTACGACTGCCGGGTCGAGCAGCTGGAGAAGGCCGTCGCGCTGACCCCCGGCCTCGAGTCCCCGACCGTCTCCCCGCTGCACAACGAGGGCTGGGTCGCCGTCCGCGCGATGGTCCCCTCCAAGGAGGCGCAGCGCATCATGGACGACCTCTACGACATCGGGGCCCGCGCCATTCTCACCACGGCGATCCACGCCTGCCGCCTCTGACAGGGCAGGGAGAGCCACCATGTCCGGCACCGAGCTCCCCGAGCTCCCCGAGCTGCCCGTCACCTTCCGGCCCGGCCGCACCCGCGCCGTGCTGCTCACCGCGGGCGTCGCGCTGTTCGTCGTGGTCGGCCTGATCGGGCTGCTCCTCGACGGGCTCGGCCCGGGGGAGCGGATCAGCTTCGTGTTCACCGCCGCGCTGCTCGCCGGCGTGCTGTTCCTGCTGGCCCGGCCGAAGATCGTCGCCGACGAGGCAGGCGTCACCGTCGTCAACATCGTGAGCCGGCGCCGTCTGGACTGGGCGGAGATCCTTCAGGTGAACCTCCGCTCGGGTGATCCCTGGGTCTTCCTCGACCTCAGCGACGGCACCAGCCTGCCTGCCCTCGGCATCCAGCCCGGCATCGCCCGCCGGCGCGCGGTCGCCGACGCCCGGGCCCTGCGGGCCCTCGCCGAGGCGCACTCCGCACCCGAGGCCGAGGCGCCCCGCGACTGACACGGACATGCCGGGCGTTGTCTCACGGGCAAAAACGCACCTGCCGCAGTCGCCCCTGTCTTGATTAATCTGTTGGGCGGAGGCGCGCCGACAGCGCCTCCGCCCCTTCCGCCCCGCCCGGTGCGCCGAGGGGCCCCAGCTATCCGAGGAGTGACCCTCTCCGGCGATGGACGGATCGTCCTGTAGTACCTGCGCCGCCCCCTGCCGTCATAGCGCTCACCGTCCGGTGGGCGCCCATGCGGAGGCGGCGGCACCATGAGCACCCCTCTGCTGCTCCTCGCAGCCGCCTTTCTGCTGATCCTCGCCAACGGCTTCTTCGTGGCCGCCGAGTTCGGTCTGGTCACCGTCGAACGGGCCGACGCCGAGGAGGCCGCAGCGGCCGGCGACCGGCGCGCCCGCCGGGTCGTCGCGTCCCTGCGCGAACTGTCCTTCCAGCTCTCCGGCACCCAGCTCGGCATCACCATCACCTCCCTGGTGGTCGGCATGCTCGCCGAACCGGCCCTCGCCCAGCTGCTGGACGGCCCGCTCACCGGCGCCGGCATACCCGAGGGCGCGGTCTCCGGCGTGTCCGTGGTGATCGGCATGCTGCTCGCGTCCGCCGTGCAGATGGTGATCGGCGAACTCGTGCCGAAGAACTGGGCGGTGTCCCGGCCGATGCAGGTCGCGCGCTTCGTCGCCGGCCCGCAGCACGCCTTCGCCCGTCTGTTCCGCCCGGTCATCGCCGGACTGAACGCCGTGGCCAACCGTCTGGTGCGCGCCATGGGCATCGAGCCCGCCGAGGAGCTCGCCTCCGCCCGCACCCCCGGCGAACTGGTCTCCCTGGCCCGTCACTCGGCCCGCGCGGGCGCCCTGGAACAGGACACGGCGGACCTCTTCGTCCGCACCCTGTCCCTGGGCGAGCTGACCGCCCAGCACGTCATGACCCCGCGCGTCCGCGTCAGCGCCCTCCAGGCGTCCGCGACCGCCGAGGACGTGGTCAACCTCACCCGCGCCACGGGCCTGTCCCGCTTCCCCGTGTACCGGGAGCGGATCGACGAGATCGCCGGCATGGTCCACCTCAAGGACGCCCTGGCGGTCCCCGCGCACGAACGATTGCGCACCCCGGTCACCCGCATCGCCCGCCCGGCGCTGCTGGTCCCCGAGACGCTGCCGGTGCGCCCGCTGCTCACCCGGCTGCGCAGCGAGCAGCCCATCGCGGTCGTCGTCGACGAGTACGGCGGCACCGCCGGCGTCGTCACCCTGGAGGACATCGTCGAGGAGATCGTCGGCGAGGTGCGCGACGAGCACGACGGGCAGGACGTGCCCGAACTCGCCCCGGCACCGCCGGAGGACGGCAACCCGGCCTGGGACGTCGACGGCGGCGCCCGGGTCGACATCCTGCGCCGCATAGGGCTCGAGGTCCCCGAGGGCCCGTACGAGACGGTGGCCGGCCTGGTCGCCGATCTGCTCGGCCGCATCCCGGCCGTGGGGGACCGCGCGGAACTGCCGGGCTGGCGGCTGTCCGTGCGCCGCGTCGGCCACTACCGCGCGGAACGCGTCCGCCTGGTCCGCACGGCCCGGGTCCCTGTCGCGGAGGCCGCCGGATGAGCGTCCTGCAACTGCTGTTCGCCGCGCTGCTGGTGCTCGCCAACGGCTTCTTCGTCGGCGCCGAGTTCGCCCTGGTGTCGGTCCGACGCAGCCAGATCGAACCCCTCGGCACCGCCCGCGCCCGCCAGGTGCTGTACGGACTGGAGCACCTGCCGCAGATGATGGCGGCCGCCCAGTTCGGCATCACCGTCTGCTCCCTCACCCTGGGCGCGGTCGCCGAACCGACCGTCGCCCGGCTGCTCGAGCCGGTGTTCGCGTGGATGCACCTGCCGCACGGGGTGATCCACCCCCTCGGCTACGTCATCGCGCTCGCCGCCGTGGTCTTCTTCCACCTCGTCATCGGTGAGATGGTCCCGAAGAACCTGGCGATGGCCGCGCCCGGGAAGGCGGCCCTGTGGCTCAGCCCGGGCCTGGTGTGGTTCGCCCGCCTGTGCAGGCCGGTCACGGTCGCCCTCGGCGCCTGCGCCCAGGGCGTCCTGCGCCTGTTCCGCGTGGAGCCCAAGGACGAGGTGGAGGCCGTCTTCACCAGCGAGCAGCTCAATCGGCTGGTGGAGGACGCCGGCCAGGCCGGGCTGCTCGACCCGGAGGAGGCCGAGCGGCTGGAGGACGCCCTGGAGCTGGGCTCGCGCCCGGTGACGGACGTCCTGCTGCGCCGCGAGTCCCTGGTGACGGTCACCCCGGCGGTCACCCCGGGGCAGATCGTGGAGCTGACCGCCCGTACCGGCTACTCCCGCTTCCCGGTGGCGGCCGAGGGCGGCGCCTTCATGGGCTATCTGCACATCAAGGACGTCCTGGACCTGGAGGACGCCGAGCGGGCCGTCCCGCAGCACCTGTGGCGCCCGATGACGACGCTGCGGCCCGAACTCCCGCTGGACGACGCCCTCACGGTGATGCGCCGGGCGGCCACCCATCTGGCGCAGGTGGCGGACGCGTCCGGCAAGGTGCTGGGCCTGGTCGCCCTGGAGGACGTGCTGGAGATGCTGGTCGGCGAGGTGCGTGACCCCGCCCACCGGGAGGTCACGCTCACCCCGCAGCGGGCGAGCGGGACGCCGGAGGAGGCGATGGCCACCTGACCTGGGGCGGCCGTACGCCGTGACGCCCGTCGGGGTCCTAGGGCCCCGACGGGTCCGACGGGCCCCGCCCCGACAGCACCTCCCCGTACGCCTGCATCAGGTCCGGGAGGCGCAGGGTCGCGAGGTCGTCACGGGACAGCGGCCCCGGGTACACCGACAGCCGCAGGTCGCGGTAGGCGCAGCTCTTCTCGTACAGGGTGCGCAGGAACCGGCCGTTGCCCAGCTCGTCGATCCATCCCTGGTCCACCACGTGACCGGCGATGGAGCGCAGCTCGTCCAGGGCCTCCTCGTCCCACACGTCGCCGTTCTCCGCGGCCAGCACCTCGCCGATCCTCGTCAGCTCCAGCGGCCGGTACGACGGGAAGTCCACGCGGGTGGTGAAACGCGACGACAGCCCGGGGTTGGCCGCCAGCAGCCGGTCCATGCCCTCCGGGTAGCCGGCGAGGATCACCACCAGATGGTCGCGGTTGTCCTCCGCCCGCTTCAGCAGCACCTGCAACGCCTCGTCGCCGTACGCGTCGCCCTTGCCGTACCCCGAGTTCGACAGGGAGTACGCCTCGTCGACGAAGAGGACCCCGCCGAGCGCGGAGTCGATCAGCTCGTTGGCCTTCACGGCCGTCTGCCCGAGGTACTCGCCCACCAGGTCCGCCCGCTGCGCCTCCACCAGGTGGTCGCCGCCGAGCAGCCCGAGGGCGTAGAAGACCCGGCCGAGGATCCGGGCGACCGTGGTCTTGCCCGTGCCGGACGGGCCGGAGAAGACGAAGTGCCGTTTCGGCGGCTGCACCGGAAGCCCCTGCCCCGCCCGCAGCCGCGCCATGTTCAACTGCGCGGACAGCGCCTTGACCTGGCGCTTCACCGGTTCGAGCCCGACCATGCGCTCCAGCTCCGCGAGCGCCTCCTCAAGGAGTGCCGGGTCGGTGGGGCCCGGGGGCAGCAGGGGGCCGGAGCCGCCGGAGCGCTCGCGCACTCCGGACCCGCCGAACGAGGGCATCGGGGGAGGGGTGGGGTCGGGGTCGGACAGCCGCAGGTCGCGGCCCTCCGTCCCGAAGAGCGGGTCCAGCGTGTCGGGGCCGTCGACGCTGTCCTGCCCTGCACCGGTCAGGGTGATCGCTGCGAGGTCCGCGGAGTCGTCGTCGTAGCCGTCGCCCTCGGCGATCGCCGCGAGCCGGGCGGAGGTGTCCATGAAGGCCGGGTCAACCCGGTGCACGGCGCGGTACAGGGGGAGCGCGGCGGCGCTGCGGCCCGTGCCCTCACGGGCGCGCGCCAGCCAGTAGCGCAGCTCCTTGCGCTGAGGCTGCTCGCTGCGGCACCGCATCAGCGCCGCCGCCAGCAGCGGCTCCGCCTGCCCGTACATCTCGAGCCGCACCCGCGCCATCCCGCCGAACAGGCCCGCCTCGATGCCGAGCAGCGGATCGTCGACGAGCGGGTCGGTGTGCCGGACCAGCTGCTCCCAGTCCTTGACCAGGTAGGCGCGGCAGGCGTGCAGGAAACGCACCTGCGGGTCGGTGTCCACCGGGGGCAGTCCGGCCAGCGCGCGGTCCAGCTCGGGGACGTGCCGGCCGTCCAGCCAGTGGGAGGCGTGGGCGAGCAGCAGGTCGCGCGGGGTCTCCAGGACGGGCTGCACCCACCAGCCCAGCCAGTACCAGGAGTTGAGGGTGCGGTGGTGCCGGGTGCGCTGTTCGCCGAAGCGGTCGCGGTGGCGGAACATCCGCAGCAGCGCGGTCGTCGTGTCGACGCGCAGCGCGTGCAGTCCGAGCCAGCCGTCCGCCATCCCCGGGTCGATGCGTACGGCGGTGCGGAACTCCTCCTCCGCCTGCGGATAGGCGCCCATCGTGTAGGCGTCCACGCCTCGCAGCCAGGCGAGGTCGGCCGGGGCCTGCGGGCCCTGCGTGCCGAAGTCCATCACGTCCCCCACAAACCGTGCCCCCGTCGGTGTGCCGGCCGGCCCCTCGGCCGCCGGCGCCCTGTGGCCGAACCGCTGTGCCGCGGACCGGAGTTGCAAGGTGCGCGAAGCTTCGTCGTCGGTCGCACCGAGGGCATCGTACCTGCGGGGGCGCGGTGTCCGCAGGGTGCGGAGCAGGTGAAACGGAGAGGGAAGGGGGGCGCGTGGGAGGGGCGCGGAGCGTGATTCTCACCGAGGGTGATCGTCATATGCCGCTGCGCGCCCGGAAAACGTGAAAAGGGCAGAACGAAGCCCCCGATCACGGGGGAACAACCGGGGGCTTCGTGTCTGCCGGCGGCACCCGTAGGGCCGCACATTGAGAACGTAAGACCTGTACGGGCCCTCGGTCAAGCCGAGTTGGGGGACTGCGGCAACTTGTCCGGGACCGCTCTTCACAGGTTCACCACATCGTCTACGACCAGTCACCGTGCGTGAGGGAGCGCGGTGCCTCACCCGTCCCGGCAGGCCCGGGGACCACCTCGTACCCCTGCTGTCGCTGCCGTACCAGCAGGTGCGCGAAGGGGCGCGAGGGATCGTCCGCGAAGTGCGCGCGCTCCGCCGGCTCCCAGCCGTCCCAGAACTCCCGCTGCTCCTCGCCGTCCCGCGCCCGCCCCCGCGCCCAGGACTCCTCCCGCGGCACGTCCATCCACAGCAGCAGCGCCAGATACGGCCGCAGCGCCGCGCGTCCCGCGCCGACGCCCTCGACCAGCACCACCGGCGCGGCGGGCAGCGGACGCGGCGGTCCGGGGCGGCGGGCGCGCCAGTCGTAGGGGGCGTAGTGCGCGGTCTCGCCGCGGGAGAGCGGGCCGATCACCTCGTCGTGCAGCCGCGCGGTCCAGCCGAACAGCTCGTCGTGACGGGCGATGTCGTCGAGGTGCAGCACCGGGGCGCCGCCGAGCCGCTCGGCCAGCAGCCCGGCGAACGTCGACTTCCCGGACCCGGCGTGCCCGTCGACGGCGACGAGCCGCACCGGGCCGCACGAGGGAGGAAGCCGGCGGATGCGGGAGGCGAGCGGGTGAATGGCTGGTTCCCGGGCTGTGGGGGACAGGCGGACGGGAGCACTCTAGGCCCCGTCGCCCACCTGCGGTGCTTCCGCCATTGGTCCACTCCCATGTTGGTCGACGCGACGCGGCCCGGATGCTGGCAGGACCCGCCCGGCTGCGTTCATAGTGGGGCGCACACCCGCTCCATCCGCCGGACGCACACCGTCCGGCGGCCGTGCACCGGTCCCGTCCCGACTCCGAAAACCTGGGGGTCCCCCACCCATGAGCAGAGCCGAACTGCCGTCCCGCAGAACCCTTCTGGCCGCGGCGGTCGTCGCCACCGTCACCGGAAGCGCGGCGACGGCGTCCGCGGCCGTCCCGGCCGCCCCACCCGGCCCGCGGCGCCCGGGCGGGCCGCCGCCCGCACCGTCGACAACCGCGCCTGGACCACGTACACCGACTGGCGCTCCGGCACCGCCGCCGGCACCCGCGCCCAGGCGGGGCTCCGTCCCGGCGTGGTGATCGCCGAGCCGGCCGGCACCACGGACTACACCGACCCGCACACCGGCCGCACGGCCGCCTGGGAGTACGCGACCTGGACCTCGCCCGTCCACCGGCTCGCGGTCCCCTCCACCGAGGCGATCGCCTCCTGGAACGCGCAGACCCCCGAGGGCACCTGGATCCAGGTGGAGCTGAAGGGCACGTACTCCGACGGCACCGACACCCCGTGGTACGTGATGGGCCGCTGGGCCGCCGGCGACGGCGACATCCGGCGCACCTCCGTCGACGACCAGGAGGACGGCAGGAGCAGCGTGTGGACGGACACGCTCGCCGTCGACGACGCGGCCTCCGGGCTGCGCATCGCCTCCGTCCGGCTGCGCCTCACCCTGTACCGCCGCCCCGGCACCCGCCTCACCCCGACCGTGTGGCGCCTCGGCGTGATGGGCTCCGACATCCCCGACCGGTTCACCGTCCCCGCCTCGGCGCCCGGTCTCGCCAGGGAACTCCTCGTCCCGCGCTACTCCCAGGAGGTCCACAAGGGCCAGTACCCGGAGTACGACAACGGCGGCGAGGCCTGGTGCAGCCCCACCTCCTCGCAGATGATCATCGAGTACTGGGGCGGCCGGCTCAGCCCGGAGCAGCTCTCCTGGGTCGACCCCGCCTACGCCGACCCGCAGATCTGCCACGCGGCCCGCCACACCTACGACCATCAGTACGCCGGGTGCGGCAACTGGCCGTTCAACGCGGCCTACGCGGCCACCTTCCCGGGCCTCCAGGGCGTGGTCACCCGGCTGCGGTCGCTGACCGACCTGGAGACGCTGATCGCGGCGGGCATCCCGGCCATAACGTCCCAGTCGTTCCTGAAGGAGGAGCTGACAGGCGCGGGCTACGGCACCTCCGGGCACCTGATGACGGTGATCGGCTTCACCGCCGACGGCGACGTGATCGCCAACGACCCCGCCTCGCACGACAACGAGGCCGTGCGCCGCGTCTACAAGCGGCGCGAGTGGGAGAACATCTGGCTGCGCACCAAGCGGTACAACGCCTCCGGGAAGGTCGTCTCCGGCACCGGCGGCGTCTGCTACCTGTACTTCCCGGCCCGCCCGACCCCCCGCCAGCGCAAGGCGCTCGCGGCGGTGGGCGTGCGCTGAGCCGCTGCGCGCGGCGGGCCCCGGCCGCCACCGGGGCCCGCCGCGTGTGAGCAACCTCTCGGCCGGATCCGCCGTTTCCGGTGGCAAGGTGGACGACGTCGGTTGTGGGGGGATCCACGCACCACGGAGACCAGGTAGAAGTCATGAGCGCCAACGCAGCCACCGTCACCCGTGCCCGTACCGGCGGACCCCGTGAGAACGGTCCGGAGATCCTTGAGCACGTCCTGGGCTGGACCCTCGTCGTGGTCGTCGCGATGCTGGTGACGCAGCTGGGACTGCTGTAGTCCCGTGGACGTGAGCGGCCCTGCCGCGGCGCGGACCGACCTGCCATACTCCTGCGGGACCGTCCCGCCCCCCGCAGGAGACCAGGGCCGACATTGAACATCAGCCAGCAGTCCGCCGTGCCTCCCTCGGCCCGCGGCACCCGGCGAGCGTCGGCCCGTCGCGCCGAACTCATCGCCATCGGACGCCGCTTGTTCGCCGACCGGTCCTACGACGCGCTGTCGATGGACGACATCGCACGCCAGGCGCGGGTCGCCAAGGGCCTGATCTACTACTACTTCCACTCCAAGCGCGGCTACTACCTGGCGATCATCGAGGACTCGGTGACGGGTCTGGTCACGATGGCCGCGAGCGGCGACGCGCTGCCGCCCGTGGAGCGGGTGCAGCGCACCATCGACAGCTATCTGCGGTACGCGGAGCAGAACCAGGCCGCCTACCGCGCGATCGTGAGCGGCGGCGTCGGCTTCGACGCCGAGGTGCACGCCATCCGGGACGGGGTGCGCGAGGCGATCGTCGCCACCATCGCCGAGGGCGCCTACGGCCGCTCCGACATCGCCCCGGTGGCGCGGATGGGGCTGCTGGCCTGGGTGTGCAGCGTGGAGGGCGCGGTGCTGGCCTGGGTCGACCGGCCCGAGCTGTCCCGCGAGACCATGTGCGCGCTGCTGGTGAAGACGCTCGGCGGGGCGATGCGCGCCGTCGAGGAACTGGACCCCGCCTATCCGGCCCCGGAGCCCGCGCGCCGCGACGGCTGACGCGGGGGCAGGCCGCCGGGGAACACGCGTGGGGCGGGAGTCCCCCCGTGGAACCCCCGCCCCGCGCGGGTCCGGCAGCCGGCGGCTACCGGATGGCCTTGATCAGCTCACCGTTCGCGGTGTCGCCGCTGAGCTCCCAGAAGAACGTGCCGCCCAGACCCTGCTGGTTCTTCCACTCGGTCTTGGAGGCGACGGTCCCGGGGGTGTCGTAGCTCCACCACTGGTCGCCGCACTTGGCGTAGGCGGTGCCGCCCACCGTGCCGGTCGCGGGGCACTTGTCCTTGAGGACCTTGTAGTCGTCGATCCCCGCCTCGTACGTGCCCGGCGCGGGACCGGTCGCGGTGCCGCCGGGCTCCGCCTGGGTGACGCCGGTCCAGCCGCGGCCGTAGAAGCCGATGCCGAGCAGCAGCTTGTCCGCGGGGATGCCCAGGCCCTTCAGCTTCGCGATGGTCGCCGCGCTGTTGTACTCGGCCTTCGGGATGCCGTCGTACGAGGTCAGCGGCGAGTGCGGGGCGGTCGGCCCGGCGGTGTCCCAGGCGCCGAAGAAGTCGTACGTCATCGGGTTGTACCAGTCGACGTACTGGGCGGCGCCCGCGTAGTCGGCCGCGTCGATCTTGCCGCCCCCGGTGGCGTCCGCGGGGATGGCGGCGGTGACCAGGGCGTCGGGGCCGAACGCGGAGCGCAGCGCCGCCATCAGCTCGCGGTAGGCGTCACGGCCGCTGGTGTCGCAGGTGGCGCCGCAGGCGTTGGGGTACTCCCAGTCGATGTCGATGCCGTCGAAGACGTCGGCCCAGCGCGGGTCCTCGACCAGGTCGAGGCAGGACTGCGCGAAGGCGGCCGGGTTCTTCGCGGCCTCGCCGAAGTCGCCGGACCAGGTCCAGCCGCCGAAGGACCAGATGACCTTGAGGCCGGGGTGCTTCTCCTTCAGCTTGCGCAGCTGGTTGAAGGTGCCGCGCAGGGGCTGGTCCCAGGTGTCGGCGGCCCCGTCGACGGACTCCTCGGCGGTGTAGGCCCGGTCGGTGGCCGCGTAGGCGTCGCCGAGGGCGCACGTGCCGCCGGTGACGTTGCCGAAGGCGTAGTTGATGTGGGTGAGCCGGTCCGCGGAACCGGACGTCTCGATGTTCTTGACGTAGTACTTCCGGTCGTACGTGCCCCATTCGGTGAAGTAGCCGACGACCTTCGAACCGGCGGCGGCCTCCTGAGCCGAGGTCGCCGCGGTGGCGGTCGAGGTGCCCGTGCCGGCGAGCAGTCCGGCGCCGAGCACGGCGGTACAGGCGGCGGACACGAGCGCCCGCAGCGTGCGGGGGCGGTGGGGGGATGGCATCCGGTGTCTCCTCGTGGGGGAGGGGAGAGCCGCGTCGATTGGCATGAACGCGGTGACTCGGGTTGGAGCGAAACCCTAGAAGGACTAGACCAGTTGGTCAATGGTGCGGACCAATGTGATCGCGGAAAGGGCCTCCGTGAAGTGTCACGAAGTAAGCGGTCGTTAACTGGTGACGCGATGCCGCCGATCGGGCATACTCACAGCGCACAGCCGCTGGTCAGCTGCTTCCGAGACCCGGGAGTGCAAGCATCGGCCCGGCACCGGAACGACCCGGCGGAGCCGCCTCCACCCAAGGCGCACGCCGATGTGCCCCAACAGGGAGGAGAGCGACGTCATGCCCGACCGCGCCCCGCAGCCGGTGGACCGGCTACTGCCCACGGACGAGGCCCGGGACCTGCTCACGCTCGTCCGCGACATCGCGCAGCGCGAGGTCGCCCCCAGGGCCGCCGAGGAGGAGGAAGCCGGCCGCTTCCCGCGCGAGCTGTTCACCCTGTTGTCCGAGTCCGGCCTGCTCGGCCTGCCCTACGACTCCGAGTACGGCGGCGGAGACCAGCCCTACGAGGTCTACCTCCAGGTCCTGGAGGAGCTCGCCCGCGCCCGCCTCACCGTCGCCCTCGGCGTCAGCGTGCACACCCTCGCCACCTATCCGCTCGCCGCCTACGGCACCAAGGAGCAGCGCGCGGAGCATCTGCCCGCCGTGCTCGGCGGCGGACTGCTCGGCGGCTACTGCCTCTCCGAGCCCTCCTCCGGCTCCGACGCCGCCTCCCTGCGCACCCGCGCGGTCCGCGACGGGGACGACTGGGTCATCGACGGCACCAAGGCGTGGATCACCCACGGCGGCGTCGCCGACTTCTACACGGTCATGGCCCGCACCGGCGGCGAGGGGGCGCGCGGCGTCAGCGCGTTCCTGGTGCCCGGGGACGCCGAGGGGATCGGCGCTGCCGCGCCGGAGAAGAAGATGGGCATGAAGGGCTCGCCCACCGCCCAGGTCCACTTCGACGGTGTCCGGGTGCCCGACGCGCGCCGTATCGGCGAGGAGGGGCAGGGGTTCGCCATCGCCCTGTCCGCGCTCGACGGCGGCCGGCTCGGCATCGCCGCGTGCGCTATCGGCGTGGCCCAGGCGGCGCTGGACGAGGCCGTCGGCTACGCCACCGAGCGGCGCCAGTTCGGCCGGCCGATCGCCGACTTCCAGGGGCTGCGCTTCATGCTCGCCGACATGGCCACCCAGATCGAGGCGGGACGCGCGCTGTACCTGGCGGCGGCCCGGCTGCGCGACGCGGGACGGCCGTTCGGCAAGCAGGCCGCCATGGCCAAGCTGCACTGCACCGACACCGCGATGCGGGTCACCACCGACGCCGTGCAGATCCTCGGCGGCTACGGCTACACTGCCGACTTCCCCGCCGAGCGCTACATGCGCGAGGCGAAGGTGCTGCAGATCGTCGAGGGCACCAACCAGATCCAGCGCATGGTCATCGCCCGCCACCTCGCGGGGCCGGAGACGCGCTGAACCGGCCGAAACCCCGCCAGGGCTCGGCGAGCCGCGCCCACTCGGGGTCGTGCCGTCCCGGCACCGTGCGGCCCCGGTCCGTCCACGTCCGCAGCATCTCGCGGTAGATCGGCGGGTCCGGGAACTGCGGCGGCGGGACGGTCACGGCCGCCTCGACGGGCGGCGGCACGAACACCTGGCGCTGACGCCCGGTCGTCGAGTACGTGGGGGTCGTCATGCCCGGCCAACGCGCGAACGGGCGGCCGGGTCACCGGCCCGCCGATTAGAGCGTGCGTTCAGAGATGCCCCGTGCGGCGGACACCGGCGCCGGCCGGGGTGAGGCGGAGGCTCTCCTCCGCCTCACCCCGGCCCCAGCTCAGGCGGCCTCGCGCCGCATCACCGGGAACCGGATCGGACGAGATCCCGGTCCGCCCACGTGGGAGAAGGGCTGGGTCCGCCAGTCGAGTCCCTGAGGGAGCGTCAGCAGCAGGGCGGTGTCCTGCTCCTGGGGCGTGACGGTCTCGTCCGCGGGACGGGCCTCGGACGCCCGGCGGCCCGTGCCGGGGCAGACCGTGAGTCCGAACGGGTTCCACGGCGAGGCGCACAGGGCGTGCTCCGGCAGGATCTCCTCGTCCGCCAGGAGGGCGATGGGCTGCGAGCAGTCCGGGCACACGACCCGGAACATCTCGAAGGTGTCGTACGCGTCGAAGTCGTCGTCCGGGGTTCCGGGTTCGACGTACTCCGGCTCGGGCGTGACGACGGGCTGCTGCCGCTTGGACGTGGTACGACCAGGGCGCTTAAGACTCTGCATTGGGTTCTCCCCCTCGGGCTGGGCCGTTCAGGCGCTGCGGCCTCGACCACAGCAAGCACTTCCCTCCACCCCTGGGGGGTAATCACGGGAACATCACGGAGACGGCCCCAAGTGTGTGGTCTTCGTCACATGCCGCTCGCAGGTGCCGTCCACGGGCCTCGCGCGCGGCCGTTCCGGTATCCGAGGCGATCAAGCGCCCTGTAGGTTCAGCGCCATGGAGGAGCTGGACCGACAGATCGTGCAGCTGCTCGTCAAGGACGGGCGGATGAGCTACACGGACCTGGGCAAGGCCACGGGCCTGTCCACGTCGGCCGTGCACCAGCGGGTGCGACGGCTGGAGCAGCGCGGCGTCATCCGCGGTTACGCGGCGGTGGTCGACCCGGAGGCGGTCGGCCTGCCGATGACCGCGTTCATCTCGGTCAAACCGTTCGACCCCAGCGCCCCCGACGACATCGCGGACCGCCTCGCCGGCGTCCCCGAGATCGAGGCGTGCCACAGCGTGGCGGGCGACGAGAACTACATCCTCAAGGTCCGCGTGGCGACCCCGCACGAGCTCGAGGAACTCCTCGCGCGCGTGCGCTCCCTGGCGGGGGTGTCGACCCGCACGACGGTGGTCCTGTCGACGCCGTACGAGGCACGGCCGCCGCGCATCTGAGCCCTGCGGGCTCGCTCGGCTCGTGGTGTGCGGCGCACTCGGAGGACTCGGCGGACTCGGCGGGCCCGGTGGACCGGGTATGCGCCATGAGCCTCCGCACGGTGCGGCCGGGCCCGGGCCGTATCGGGTGGCTCGGCGCCGGCGGCGGTCGTCGTGCCTGGTGGCCGTCTGCCGTGGGCGGGACCGCGGGCAGCGCGGAGCCGCCTCCGGGAGCCGGCGCTCGGAACCGCCCGCGGGCGGTTCCGAGCGGGACGGCGGCGGCAGCAGGCGGGGCGTCTGCCGCGCGGAGCCGCGTGGCGGGGCGGACGGACGGTCTCCGGCGATTGCGTCCCGTGGCACGGGACGTCTCCGCGCCGGTGGCGTCACTGCGCGCGTGGGCAATGCGGCGCCGTGGCCTCCCTCGCGGGTGTATCCAGGGCGCACCCGCGCCCCGGCGTGCGCCGCGACGTGCGGGGAGGGGAAGCCACCCCTCCCGCCCTCCGCGCCCCGAGCGGGACCTGCGTGCCGGAGCGTGCGCGCGGCGCGCGAGACTAAGGGCATGAGTGAACGTACCGCCCCGCCGCCCACCGTCCTGCTCCGCCGTGGAGAGGTGCACAGCCCCGCCGACCCCTTCGCCACCGCGATGGTCGTCGAGCGAGGGCAGGTCGCCTGGGTGGGTTCCGAGGGCGCCGCCGACGCCTTCGCGGACGGTGTCGACGAGGTGGTCGACCTCGACGGGGCGCTGGTCACCCCGGCGTTCACCGACGCGCACGTCCACACCACCGCCACCGGCCTCGCCCTCACCGGCCTGGACCTGTCCACCGCCGCGTCCCTGGAGGACGCCCTCGCCCGGGTGCGGGAGTTCGCCGCAGCCCGCCCCGACGACCGCGTGCTCCTCGGGCACGGCTGGGACGCCGCCCGCTGGCCCGGCGGCCGGCCCCCGACGCGCGCGGAGCTCGACGAGGCCACCGGAGGCCGTCCGCTCTACCTGAGCCGCATCGACGTGCACTCCGCCGTCGTCTCCACCGCGCTGCTCGACCTCGTCGCCGGCAGCGCGACCCGCGTGACCCGCGAGGACCGCCCTCTCACCGGCGACGACCACCACGTGGTGCGCGCCGCCGCGCTGGGCGCCGTCACCCCCGCCCAGCGTGAAGCCGCCCAGCGCGCCGCCCTCGCCCACGCGGCCTCCCTCGGCATCGGCACGGTGCACGAGTGCGGCGGCCCCGAGATCTCCTCCGAGGACGACTTCACCGGCCTGCTGCGCCTGGCCCGCGAGGAGCCCGGCCCCCGCGTCGTCGGCTACTGGGCCGAGCAGGACGTCGCGAAGGCCCGCGAGCTGGGCGCGCTCGGCGCGGCGGGCGACCTCTTCGCCGACGGCGCCCTCGGCTCGCACACCGCCTGCCTGCACGAGCCGTACGCCGACGCCGCCCACACCGGCACCGCCCACCTCGACGCGGACGCGGTCGCCGCCCATGTGGCCGCCTGCACCGAGGCGGGTCTCCAGGCGGGCTTCCACGCCATCGGCGACGCCGCCGTGAGCACCGTGGTCGACGGCGTCCGCGCGGCCGCCGAGAAGCTCGGCCTCGCCCGCGTACGCGCCGCCCGGCACCGCGTCGAGCACGCCGAGATGGTCACCGCGGAGACGATCGCCGCGTTCGCCGAGCTCGGCCTCACCGCCTCCGTCCAGCCCGCCTTCGACGCGCTGTGGGGCGGCGAGGACGGCATGTACGCGCAGCGGCTCGGCGTCGAGCGCGCCCGCACGCTCAACCCGTTCGCCGCGCTGCTGCGGGCCGGCGTGCCGCTCGCCTTCGGCTCCGACAGCCCGGTCACCCCGCTCGACCCCTGGGGCACGGTCCGGGCGGCCGCCTTCCATCGCACCCCCGGGCACCGCGTCTCCGTCCGCGCCGCCTTCACCGCCCACACCCGCGGCGGCTGGCGGGCCACCGGACGGGACGACGCGGGCGTCCTGGTGCCCGGAGCCCCGGCCGACTACGCCGTCTGGCGCACCGGCGAACTCGTCGTCCAGGCGCCCGACGACCGGGTGGCCCGCTGGTCCACCGACCCGAGGTCCGGCACCCCCGGCCTGCCCGACCTCACCCCCGGCCGTGACCTGCCCGTCTGCCTGCGCACGGTGGTCGGCGGCCGCACCGTCTTCGTACGGCCGGGCGAGTGATCTGCACGGGCGGCGCGGTGGGCGATCATGGACCGCGCCCTCGTCGCGCGACCTGCGCATCCTCGCCCCTGACCAGGCATGAGCCGCACACTGCGCAGGTGGAACGGCTGTTGACAGGCGGCCGCAGGGGGCCGGTAGGTTCGGCCGGGTCCACCACCGGACGCCCGACCGGAGACCGTCCGGCCACTCGGGCCGGCGCCGCTGGGTCAGGGACGGTGTGCCGCACCGGTGCACCGTCGCTGGGAGCCAGGCTCAGCGCGGCGCGGGACCGAGGGACGTGTCCGCCGGCCGGGGAGGTGCGACCCCGGGTGGGGCCCGGGCGCTCAGTAGACAACGGCTCCAGGTGATCCGCAGCCGGCGGGTCCCGGGCCGGCCCGAAGGGCGCCGGGCCCCCATCCGCCGTCCGCCCGCACCCGGTGGAAGAAGATGTGCTTACCCGATGATCGGGAAACGACACCACCATATGTACGTCCTGTCACGTCACGGCAGCCCGTGCACACTAAGGTGGGGTCCTGCGCACAGGACATGAAGGGGCAGTAGTGAACGACGGCGACGGGACCCTCGCGGCAGGATCCCAGGGGCGGAAATTCGGCCCGCTCGGTACGGCTCTGGTGATCATCCCCACGTACAACGAGGCGGAGAACATCAAGGCGATCGTCGGACGCGTGCGCACGGCCGTTCCCGAGGCGCACGTCCTCGTGGCCGACGACAACAGCCCCGACGGCACCGGCAAGCTCGCCGACGAGCTGGCCGCCGAGGACGACCACGTCCACGTGCTGCACCGCAAGGGCAAGGAAGGCCTCGGCGCCGCGTACCTCGCGGGCTTCCGCTGGGGCCTGGAGCACGGCTACGGCGTACTGGTCGAGATGGACGCCGACGGCTCCCACCAGCCCGAGGAGCTGCCCCGGCTGCTCACCGCCCTCAAGGGCGCCGATCTGGTGCTCGGCTCCCGCTGGGTGCCCGGCGGCCGCGTGGTGAACTGGCCGAAGTCCCGCGAGTTCATCTCCCGCGGCGGCAGTTTCTACTCACGCATGGCGCTCGACCTGCCGCTGCGCGACATCACCGGCGGCTTCCGCGCGTTCCGGCGCGAGACGCTGGAGGGCCTCGGCCTCGGAGAGGTCGCCTCCCAGGGCTACTGCTTCCAGGTCGACCTCGCCCGGCGCGCGGTGAAGGCCGGCTACCACGTCGTCGAGGTGCCCATCACCTTCGTGGAGCGCGAGCTCGGCGACTCCAAGATGAGCAAGGACATCCTCGTCGAGGCGCTGTGGCGGGTCACCGCCTGGGGCGTGGGGGAGAGGGTCGGCAAGGTCCTCGGCCGCGCCGACGACAGCAAGCCCAGCCGGCCCCGCGCCGGAAAGGCCGTACCGGTCAAGGAGACGACGCCCTCGGACGACGGGCGCTCCAAGCCGTAGACCCGGCCCCCGTGGGCCGCCGGGCCCGCTTATCCCGTGCTGAGCCGGGCCCAGGCACACTGGACGTATGACGACTGGTGCTCAGAGTCCGTACCCCGCCCGGCCCCGGCGCTCCCGGCTGCGCACGCTGCTGCCGCTCGGCGTCGCCGCATGGCTCGTGCTGGAGATCTGGCTGCTGACCCTGGTCGCCGGTGCGTCGAGCGGTCTGGTCGTCCTCCTGATCCTGCTGGCCGGCGTCGTCCTCGGCTCGTACGTGATCAAGCGGGCGGGCCGCCGCGCCTTCCGGAACCTCACCGAGACCGTGCAACAGCAGCAGGGCGGCGCACCGGTGACCCCGGGCGCCCGGCCCAACAGCGAGGGCAACGGGCTGACGATGCTGGGCGGTCTGCTGATCGTCCTGCCCGGTCTGGTCTCCGACGCACTGGGACTGCTCCTGCTGGTGCCGCCGGTCCAGAAGGCCGTCAGCCGCTACGCGGAGCGGACCTTCGAGCGCAAGCTCCGCGAGGCCGCCGCGCAGAGCCCGCTGGGGGACGCCTTCACCCGGGCCCGTATGCGGCACCCGGACGGCAAGGTGGTCCAGGGCGAGGTCGTCCGGGACGAGCCCGGAAGCGGCCCCGGGAACACCTCGCAGGGGCCACGGCCCCCGCTGACCAAGTAGGGGAGTCCCCGGACGCGTCCGGGCACACGGACAGGACCGAGGGCGCCGTACGAGTACGGCGCCCTCGGTCCTGTCTCTGTGCGTCCTGGCGGAACTCCCGCCGGGATCAGGCCGACTTGCGGCTGTCCCGCGGATGCACCGCGATGTTCATCGCACCGGAACGCAGAACGGCGAGACGCTCCTCGAGGACCTCTTCGAGTTCCTCACGGGTGCGCCGCTCCATCAGCATGTCCCAGTGCGTACGCGCAGGCTTGGCCTTCTTCTCCTCCGGACCGTCTCCGTCCACCAGGAGTGCCTGGGCACCGCAGACCTTGCACTCCCACTCCGGCGGGATCTCCGCCTCGACCGAGAAGGGCATCTCGAAGCGGTGCCCCTTCTCGCATGCGTACTCCACGGCCTGGCGGGGGGCCAGGTCGATGCCGCGGTCCGTCTCGTAGCTGGTCACCACGAGGCGCGTGCCGCGAAGAGCTCGCTCACTCATGAATCGTGCCTCCCGGGCTTGTCGCCCACAGGACAGGTGTCGCTGTCGTCGTCATCCGGTCAACGTCCGGTCGGCGGTAAAGATTCCCGTTCCGAGTCGCGTCCCGGGTCATGTGTCGCCGTCGTGGCCGCAGCCTTTGTCAACCAGTGCAGTACCCACCGACGCCCGGTTTGTCACATCTGGTCACAGATGTCACACAGCGGTTCGGCATCTTTGACGCGCAGTAACGGTACGCCTGGCAGGCCAAACGCGTACACTACCGCCCTTTCACGTCGAACGCTAAATCCGCTCGGGCACCGGGTTGCCCGCGTCGGTGATCGCCCGCCGTACGGGTACCCGCGCGAGCAGGACGAATCCCAGGACGAAGAAGCCCACCAGGGAGACGATCGCGTCCCGGTAGCTGCCGGTGAGCTGGTACGTCAGGCCGAACAGCAGCGGCCCGAGCCAGCTCAGCCCCCGGTCGCTGATCTCGTACGCGGAGAAGTACTCGGCCTCCTTGCCGGGCGGGACCAGGTGGGAGAAGAGGGAGCGGGACAGGGCCTGGCTGCCGCCGAGGACCAGGCCGATCCCGGCGGCCAGCACGAAGAACCAGACGGGCGCGCCGGCCGGCAGGAAGTATCCGGCGGCCAGCGTCAGCGTCCAGGCGACCAGCGAGCCGAGGATCGTGCGCTTCGCCCCGTACCGCTGGGCGAGCCGGCCCAGCAGCAGCGCGCCCGCCACCGCCAGCACCTGGACCAGCAGCACCGCCACGATCAGCGTCGACTGCCCGAGCCCCAGCTCCTTCGAGCCGTACACGGACGCCTGGGAGATCACCGTCTGGATGCCGTCGTTGTAGACGAGGTACGCCAGCAGGAAGGCGAGCGTCAGCGGGTGCCGGCGCATGTCGCGGACGGTCGCCGCCAGCTGCCGGAACCCCGGCAGGGCCGCCTCGCGCGCGGGGGCACGGCGGTCCCGCAGCCGGCGCAGGGGTATCAGCGCGAACGCGCCCCACCACAGCCCGGCCGACGCCAGGCAGATCCGCACCGCCATGCCCTCGGACACACCGAAGCTGTCGTGCCCCGTGTAGAGGACGAGGTTCGCCACCAGCACCAGCGCGCCCGCCGCGTAGCCGAAGGCCCAGCCGCGCGAGGAGACGGCGTCGCGCTCCTCCGGCGGCGCGATCTGCGGCAGGTAGGAGTTGTAGAGCATCATCGCGACCGACTGCGCCGCGTTCGCCACCACCAGCAGCAGACCGCCCAGCAGATAGCGGTCGCCGTCGAGGAAGAACATGCCCGCGGTGGCGGCGGCGCCCGTGTACGCGGCCGCCGCGAGCAGCGGCTTCTTGCGCCCGGTGCGGTCCGCGGCGGCGCCCACCAGCGGCATCACCAGCACCGCGACGACCACCGACAGGGACACCGCGTACGCGAAGAACGACCCCGCGCGCACCGGCACGCCCAGCGGGTGCACAAAGCCGTCCGCGTCGGCGGCGGCCTCGGCGACCGTGGTCAGGTAGGGGCCGAGGAACACGGTGAGCACGCTCGTGGAGTACACGGAGCAGGCCCAGTCGTAGAAGTACCAGCCGCGCTGCTCGCGCCGCCGTCCGGCGCTGTCGTCCGCCGCCGGTGACCGCACGGTGTCGGTGTCCACCCGTGCCCTCGCTTCCCCGTGTGCGCGCCGAGGCGACGGGGGCTGCGGGGGTCTCAGACCCAGGTGCCGCGGTCCTCCATGACCTTGCGCAGTGTGTCGATGTGATCGGTCATGATGCCATCCACTCCCAGGTCGAGGAGCCGGTGCATGCGTTGCGGTTCGTTCACGGTCCACACGTGGACCTGGAGACCGCGCGCGTGGGCGGTCCGCACGAACCGCTCGTCGACCACGCGGACGCCTGACTGCTCCTCGGGCACCTGGGCGGCGACGGCCGACCGGCGCAGCGGGGCCGGGAGTCCCCAGGACCTCAGCCGCAGGCCGAGCACACCCCGCGTCCCGAACGACGTGGCGAGCCGCGGCCCGGCCAGCCGCTGGGCGCGCACCACGCGCGCCTCCGAGAAGGACCCGACGCAGATCCGGTCCCAGGCGGCGGTGCGTCCGACCAGGTCCAGCAGGGGGAGCAGCGCCGGTTCGGCCTTCACATCCACGTTCCAGCGGACCTCGGGGAAGGCCTCCAGCAGCTCCTCGAACAGCGGGACCGGCTCCTGGCCGGCCACCCGCGCCCGCGCCACCTCCGCCCAGGGCAGGTCGGCGATCCGGCCCGCACCGTCCGTCACCCGGTCCAGGGTGTCGTCGTGGAAGGCGACGAGCCGGCCGTCGCGCGTGGCATGGACGTCGGTCTCGATGTACCGGTAGCCCGCCTCGACGGCGCTCCGGAACTGCCGGACGGTGTTCTCCAGACCGTCCGCCGCTCCGCCGCGGTGGGCGAAGGCGATTGGGCCGGGATGGTCGAGGTAGGGGTGGCGTATCCGCGGGGTCACGACCGCAGTATCGCCCGCCGGGGTGTCCGCCCCGCAACGACGGTGCTGCCCTCGCCCGCGACGGGGACGGCGAAGACGCGCAGGAACAGCTGGGCGAACGGGCCGATGGCCACCGCGTAGAGCAGGGTGCCGACGCCGACCGTGCCGCCCAGCAGGAAGCCGGTGACCACCACGGTGATCTCGATGGCCGTGCGGACCAGACGCACCGACACGCCCGTGCGCCGGTTCAGGCCGGTCATCAGCCCGTCGCGCGGCCCCGGACCGAACCGGGCCGCGATGTACAGCCCGGTCGCCGCGCCGTTCAGCACGATCCCCGACACCATCAGCGCCACCCGCACCGCCATGTTGTGCGCGTCCGGCACCACGGCCAGGGTCGCGTCCATCGCCACGCCGATCACCAGCACGTTGGAGACCGTGCCGAGCCCCGGGCGCTGCCGCAGCGGGATCCACAGCAGCAGGATCAGCGCGCCCAGCGCGGTCAGCACCACGCCCATGGACAGCCCGGTGCGCTCGGACAGGCCCTGGTGCAGGACGTTCCACGGCTCCAGCCCGAGACCGGACCGCACCAGCAGCGCCGAACTCGCCCCGTACAGGGCCAGACCCGCGTAGAGCTGGAAGAGCCGCCGTACGAGATGGCGCTCGCCGAGCGCGTTTCTGGCCAAGAGGTGCCCCCTGTTGGTGGAAGTGGACCGTCGCGTGTCACCCTGGAGCCTGACTGGTCATGCCATCCATGGCCAATCCGGGGAAGGTGGACTGATTCCTATGGCGCAGTGGACTTCCGCAGTGGGTGCCGCCCAGCTGGCCCGGCTGCTCGGCTCCCAGCAGGACCGCCCGGCGGGGCCCGGCACCCGGCGACCGCCCGCCTACCGCGCCCTCGCCGACGGCATCCGGCTGCTGGTGCTCGAAGGCCGGGTGCCGGTCGCCGCGCGGCTGCCCGCCGAGCGGGAACTCGCCCTCGCCCTGTCCGTCAGCCGCACCACCGTCGCCGCCGCCTACGAGGCGCTGCGCGGCGAGGGCTTCCTCGAGTCACGGCGCGGCGCCGGAAGCTGGACCGCCGTCCCCGCGGGGAATCCGGTGCCGGCGCGCGGCCTGGAGCCGCTGCCGCCCGAGGCGCTCGGCTCCATGATCGACCTGGGCTGCGCCGCCCTGCCCGCCCCCGAGCCGTGGCTCACCCGCGCCGTCCAGGGCGCGCTGGAGGAACTGCCGCCCTACGCGCACACCCACGGCGACTATCCGGCGGGCCTGCCCGCGCTGCGCGCGATGATCGCCGACCGCTACACCCAGCGGGGCATCGCCACCATGCCCGAGCAGATCATGGTCACCACCGGCGCGATGGGCGCCATCGACGCCATCTGCCATCTCTTCGGCGGACGCGGCGAGCGCATCGCCGTGGAGTCGCCCTCCTACGCCAACATTCTCCAGCTGATGCGGGAGGCCGGCGCCCGTCTCGTTCCCGTCGCCATGGCCGAGGGCCTCACGGGGTGGGACCTCGACCGCTGGCGCCAGGTGCTGCGGGAGGCCGCGCCGCGCATCGCGTACGTGGTCGCCGACTTCCACAACCCCACGGGGGCCCTCGCCGACGACGACCAGCGGCGCCGGCTCGTCGACGCGGCCCGCTCGGCGGGGACGGTGCTGGTCGCCGACGAGACGATGAGCGAGCTGTGGCTCGACGAGGACGTGGAGATGCCGCGGCCGGTGTGCGCGTTCGACCCGGCGGGGTCCACCGTCATCACCGTCGGCTCGGCGAGCAAGGCGTTCTGGGCGGGGATGCGGATCGGGTGGGTGCGGGCGGCGCCGGACGTGATCCGCAGCCTGGTCGCTGCGCGGGCCTACGCCGACCTCGGTACGCCCGTGCTGGAACAGCTCGCCGTGAACTGGCTGTTCGGCACGGGCGGCTGGGAGGAGGCGGTCGAACTGCGCCGCGTGCAGGCCCGGCAGAACCGGGACGAACTCGTGGGCGCGGTGCGGCGGGAGCTGCCCGGCTGGGAGTTCGAGGTACCCCGCGGCGGCCTCACCCTCTGGGTCCGCACGGGCGGCCTGTCGGGGTCGCGGCTCGCGGAGGCGGGGGAGCGGGTGGGGGTCCGCGTCCCGTCCGGACCCCGCTTCGGGGTGGACGGCGCGTTCGAGGGCTATGTGCGGCTGCCGTTCACGGTGGGGGGCGCGGTGGCGGAGGAAGCGGCGGGACGCCTGGCGGCGGCGGCGCGGATCGTGGAAACGGGCGGCACATCAGGGGCGGAGGCCCCCCGCACATTCGTCGCGTGAGGACGACGCCCTCAAGGGGCGCGGGGAACTGCGCGCTCAGCCCCCGGCGGGCTGCACCGGCGTACGACGTTGCGAGGCACCCCCTTGGCCGGCAGGCACGGACCTGAAAGCGAGGCCCGCTTACGGCGCGCCCCAAGGGGCGCGGGGAACTGCGCGACCAGCCCCCGGCGGGCTGCACCCGGCGTACGAGGATGCGAGGCACCCTGTCAGCCGCAGGTACGGCTCGGAAGGTCACGCCCGTCGGTAGGGTGCCCGCCCGCGCTCACCCCTGCCGCCCCAGCGGCACGACTGCCCGCAGGCGGCGGCTGCGCGAGCGTCAGGACGACGACTCCGCCACCGCCGCCCCCTCGGAGGCCGGCTCCGACACCTCCGTCTCCGCCACAACCGCCGCCGCGACCTTCGCCGTCGCCGCCTTGTCCAGCCGCACAGCCTCCGGCACCGGACCCGGCTCCTCGTCCGCAGGCGTCGTGCGGGGCGGGAGGAGGTCCAGGACCGCCTGGCGGTGCGCCTCGCTGGTCGCGTCGTCGTAGGGGTCCGGCGTCGCCGGCACCTGGAGCCGGTGCACAGGCCCGGCGCCCAGCCGCGCGTACCCGCGCCCGGGCGGCATCTGGTCGATCCGCGTGGTGTGCGGCGGCGCCCCCAGCACGGCCTCCAGCTGCTCCGCCGTGGCGGGCCCGAGAACGACCCGCGCGCGCGTGTGCTGCCGTACCGGCGCGCTCAGCGCGTCGAGCCCGTCGAACTGCTCCGCGACCACCACGGTGACGTTCGCCGCCCGCCCGTGCCGCAGCGGCGCCAGCAGCAGGGACTGCGGATCCGTGCCGTCGTCCCCCGCCGCCAGGTGGGTGAAGACGCTCGGCCGGTCCAGCAGCAGCCACAGCGGCCGCTTCGTGTCCTCGGGCGGCGGATCACCCGCCTGGTGCGCCTTGCTCGCCGCGGCCAGCCGCCGCTCCGTCTCGGCGGCCGCCCACTCAAGACTCGTCACCGCCCCCGACAGGGCGCACTCGACGGCGAGCACACCGTCCCGCCCGGTGAGGCAGGCGTACTCGCCGGTCCCGCCGCCGTCGACGATCACCACGTCCCCGTGGTGCAGCGCCTGGAGGGCGATGGACCGCAGCAACGTGGAGGTGCCGCTCCCCGGCTGGCCGACGGCGAGCAGGTGCGGCTCGGTGGAGCGGACGCCGGTGCGCCACACGACCGGCGGGACGTCGGTCCGTTCCTCACCGTGCGCACCGTGGGTGAGCGGCAGCGTCCGCTGCACGCGCGTGGGGTCGGTGAAGCCCAGCACCGTCTCGCCGGGGGCCGTGACGAAGGGCTGCGCGGCGATGTCGGTGGGCAGCGGGGCGAGGACGCGGACGGTGAGCTGGTTGGCCTCCTCGTCCCACGAGAAGTGGTACTCCCGGCCGCGACCGCACTTGGCGCCGAGCAGATGCTCGATCCGCGCCCGGGACTCGGGCTCGGCGTCGGTGAAGTAGGCCGGGTAGGAGATCACCAGGTGCGCGAGACGGCCGTCGCCGTCGAAGTCGTACTCGGAGAAGACCTTCCCCCAGTCGCCGCCGCGGGCGTACAGCGGCTCGGGGTCGTCGCTCGCCGAGAAGTACGGCACCAGCGCCTCGTAGAGGGACTTCAGGCGCTGCACCTGGCCGGGGGCGGGTCCGGCGGGGGCCGCGGGCGTACGGTCCCGGCCGTGCCAGGCCGCCGCCGCCATCAGGGCGACGACGGCGAGCAGCGGGCCGTACGGCGCGAGCGCCACGGCCAGCAGCACCGCCGCCACACCGAAGAGCAGCGCGCCCCGCCGGTCCTTCGGTGTGTCGGCCCACCTGCGCCGTCCGGCCGAGGCCAGCCGGCGCAGCCCGCGCGTGATGGTGATCAGCGGGTGGAGGACGTCCGTGGCGCTGTCGGCCGCCGTCCTGGCCAGCTCCCGGCTCCGGGCGAGCTGGGCGCTGCCGTTGCTGAGGATGCGGGGAAGGGGACGCCGGGCCACTACTGTCTCCAGAGGGTGCGTACGGGCGGGCGGGGCGTGGTCGGACGGGTCAGAACTTGAACCCGCCCAGGAGGCCGGCGAGGCTCTCGCCGCCCGCCTTGATGCTCGGCGCGATGGCCGTGCTGGCCAGATAGAAGCCGAACAGCATCGCCACCAGTGCGTGCGACAGCTTCAGTCCGTCCTTGCGGAAGAAGATGAAGACGACGACGCCGAGCAGCACCACGCATGAGATCGAGATGATCATGTGAGTTCTCCTGGTTCACGGGGGCAGTCACCATGAGTACTTCCCTGATCACAGCATGTGTCTATACGATAAAAGGTGCAACTGGGTGGATATCCGCCCCGAATGCCGGGCGGTGTCCCGCGGTGATCATTACCGCGGCCGTGTCGGCTCATGTGCCGCCCGAGCCAGTACCCTGGCGATTCACCCGTACGGCTGCCCCACGTGCAGACGTACGCCCTGTTCCCGATGTGTGACCCGTGCAGTGAGAGGCGGTCCGGCGATGAGTGAAGCCCCCGACCCTGAGGTCGTGGAGCTCGCGACCAAGATCTTCGACCTGGCCCGGCGGGGCCGCACCGAGGAACTCGTGGCCTACGTCGACGCGGGCGTCCCCGCCGACCTCACCAACGACCGCGGCGACTCCCTCGTGATGCTCGCCGCCTACCACGGCCACGCCGACGCGGTGCGCGCCCTGCTCGCCCGCGGCGCCGACGCCGACCGCGTCAACGACCGCGGCCAGACGCCACTCGCGGGAGCGGTCTTCAAGGGCGAGACCGACGTCGTCAAGGCTCTTCTGGAGGGCGGCGCCGACCCCGCCGCGGGCACCCCGTCGGCCGTCGACACGGCCAGGATGTTCGCCCGCACGGAGCTGCTCGAGCTGTTCGGCGAGAGCTGAGCGACTCCGCTCCGACCAGCGACGACACGGAAAACGGGGGAGGCGGTACCGGGTCGCCGAAATACGGTCGCGGCAGATGTGACCGCCGGGTCATCATGACGACGTGATTCACGGACGCGACGGCTGGGCAGGTGTTGCCGCACCGCGCGGGCCGTGACGCGGTCCGCATGGGCCACCGACGAGAGGCAGAGAGAGATGGTCTACAACAAGCAGGAAACGGCGGGCGCCCCGACGTGTCGTCACGCGGCCAGGTAATCCACACTCCCGGTTGCGTCGACGCTTGATGTGAGGCTGTTTCCCATGTTCGATCCGGTCATAGCGCCCAGCGGTACGCTGCTCGGCCTGCTCCAGCGGGGCCGCGGCGACGGCACACTGCACGCGCTCACCGCCCCGCGCTCCGAGGCGCTCGCGGCGCTGAACCACTGTGTGCTGCGCGACCCGCGCCACGACTGGCAGGTGGAGAACCGCTCCCTGTACTACGCCCGCCTCTACCTCGACCTGCACGGCGGACTCGAGGCGATCGAGGCGCACCTCTTCGACCCCGAGGACATCCTCGACACCGACGAGTCACGCACCGGGCTCGCCCTCGCCGTCCTGGGCCACCTCGCCTCCTACGGCAGGCAGGACGCCCTGCACCTGTTGCGCAGGTACGCCGCCCAGGGCAGCAACTGGGCCTGGGCCCTCGACGAACTCGCCCTGCGCGACGACGACGCCGGCCTGCGCTCCCTCGCCGCCCCGGTGCTCGCGCGGTTCGCCACCGACGCCGAGGGCGAGGCCGAACTGGCCGCGACCGTGCGGGACGCCTTCGAACCCCGTCCCTGGCGGCTGTGGGCCGACGACCCGCGCCCCGCCGTCGCCACGCGCGTGCGGGCCGCCCAGGAGGCCGGCTCCTTCGACCGCTGGCAACGGCAGATGCGGCCGGCCGGGCCCCGCCCCGGCTGGAGCGTCCAGGCCGTGTTCGACTGGGCCCAGCAGGGCATGGACCGCGGCGCCGCCCTCCACGTGCCGGCCGCCCGCTGCCTCTCCGCCGTGGCGGGGCCCGAGGACCGCGCGGAGATCGTCCGGGCCGCCTGGGACGGCTCCGACGGAGCCCGCTGCACGGCCTTGCGCTACCTCGCCGACACCGCCGATCCCGACGCCCTCGACCTGATCGAGGCCGCGGCGACCGACGGTTCGACCGCCGTCGTGGACGCCGCCGTCGACGCCTTCGAACGCATGCGCAGTGTGGCCGCCGTCGACCGGGCGCGCGGCTGGGCCCGTCGGCCCGACGCGCTCGGCGAGGCCGCCGCCCGCGTCCTCGCCTGCCGGGGCGCCACCCGCGACCGCGACCTGGTCCTCGCGGCGCTCCGTGAGGCCGTACGGGGCGAAGGTCCCGACGCGACGACCCTGTGGACGCTCGTCGACGGCGCCGGACGCCTCGGCATCGTCTGCGCCGCACCCGTCCTGCGGCACATCTACCGCGAGACCGCCTCCTCCCACCTCCGCGGCCGTGCGGCCCGTGCCCTCGCCGCCACCGACCCGTCCTTCCCCACGGGCTTCGCCGTCGAATGCCTCTGGGACTGCGAGGAGAGCACCCGCGAGATCGCGGCCCGCCATGCCGAGACGGGGGACGCGCGCGTGGTGGACCGCCTCCGCCGCCTGGCCGCCGACCCGGCGGAGGAGGCGGAGGTCCAGACAGCGGTCCGCAGCAGAATCGGCCCGGAGGGCACCGCTGTATAACCCCGGGGCTCCGCCCCGGACCCCGCTCCTCGAACGCCGGAGGGGCTGGAATGCCCGAGCTGTGGCCCCGAAGCCCGTCCCCCGGTGACGAGGGAAGCGCCCGGCAGGACGATCTCAGCCCGTCCGGCGTTTGAGGACGAGGCCCGTCAGGGCCGACAAGGGGGGCTGGGGCGCAGCCCCAGGGACGGGACGGGAAGGGGCGGCGGGGGCGAGACAAACCTCAGAAACCCCCACGCCCCCGCACCCCGACGAACCGCACCGGCGTCCCCGGCCGAGCCTGCCCCGCCGCCGGCAGATCCGCCGCGTGCACCACACCGATCACCGGATACCCCCCGGTCGTCGGATGATCGGCGAGAAAGATCACCGGCATCCCCGCCGGAGGCACCTGCACCGCCCCCCACACCATCCCCTCACTCGGCAGCTCCTCCCCTCGAGCCCGCTCCAGCACCGGCCCCGTCGTCCGCACCCCGATCCGATTACTCGCCGGCGAGACCTGGAACACCCCCGACACAAACCGCCGCACGGCCCCCGCCGTGAACCAGTCGTCCCGCGGACCAAGAGCGACCCGCAGCACCAGCTCCGCCGGCGGCCCCGCCTGCGGAGCCACATCCACGCGCGCGTGCACCCCCGTAGGCGCCCCCAGCGGCAGCACCGCCCCGTCCGTCAACGGCGCGGGCCCCAGCCCGGACAACAGATCCGTGGACCGGCTTCCCAGCACCGGCTCGACGGTCACCCCGCCGGACACGGCGACATACGCCCGTACCCCCAGCACCGCGGGCCCGACGTCCAGCACGCCCCCCGCCCGCACCCGCACCGGCGCCCCCCACGCCGCAGGACGCCCGTCCACCGTCACCCGGCACGGCGCCCCGGTCACCGCCACCGTGACGTCCGACCGCGGCCGCAGGGAGCACCCGTCGAGAGTGGTCTCCAGGACGGCCGCGTCCGGCCCGTTGCCCACCAGCCGGTTGGCGAGCGCGGCGGCGGGGCCGTCCAGCGCGCCCGAGCGGGGCACGCCCAGGTGGGCGTGGCCGGGCCGGCCGCGGTCCTGAACGGTCGTCAGGGCGCCCGCCCGGACGACGGAGAGCGCGCGGTCCGTCATGTCCCTGGCCCCGTCGCGAAAACCGGGACGAACCGCACGCGCGTGCCCGGTGAGAGCAGCGCGGCCGGCTCCCGGGTGTGGTTGGTCACCACCGAAAGGAGACGCTCGTCGTCGGTGAGCCTCCAGTGGCCGAAGCCCTCGCCGAGCTCGGCGTTCAGATCGATCGAGGTCATGAATCCTTCGTTTCCTCATGCGGACAAGGGCGCCCGTCAGACCACGCGGAACTGCGCGTCCCGGGCGTCGCCGACGAACATCCGGCCCGGAGCGTGGGTGAGGGCGAACGGCGGCCGGGACGCCATGACCGCCGCCTGCGGAGTGACCCCGCACGCCCAGAACACCGGGATGTCGTCCGGCGCGGGCTCCACCCGGTCGCCGAAGTCCGGGCGGTCCAGGTCCTCGATGCCCAGCGCGGACGGGTCGCCGCAGTGCACCGGGGCGCCGTGCACGGCCGGCATCAGACCGCTCTCCCGGATGGCGGCGTCGAGGTGCTCCGGGGGCACCGGGCGCATCGACACCACCATCGGGCCGCTCAGCCGCCCCGCCGGACGGCACTGCCACGTCGTCCGGTACATCGGGACGTTCCGGCCCTGCTCGACATGGCGCAGCGGCACCCCGGCCGCCGCGATCGCCCACTCGAAGGTGAAGCTGCAGCCGATGAGGAACGACACCAGGTCGTCCCGCCAGTACGCCCGCACGTCCGTCGGCTCGTCCACCAGCTCCCCGTCCTCCCACACCCGGTAGCGCGGCAGATCGGTGCGCAGGTCGGCGTCGGAGGCGAGCACGGTGGACGTCGAACCGGCGTCGGTGACGTCGAGGAGGGGGCACGCGCGCGGGTTGCGCTGGCAGAACAGCAGCATGTCGTACGCCCAGTCGACGGGCACGGAGACCAGGTTGGCCTGGGCGTACCCGGCGGCCACGCCCGCTGTGGGGATCGCCAGGCCCTCCCGGAAGCGGGCGCGGGCCGTCCGCGGGCTCCACGCGCGCGTGGTGTCGTCGGCGAGGACCACGGGGCGGTCGTCCACGGCGGTGCGGGCGCCGTCGTCGGAGGACGTCACTCCAGCTCCTTCCCTCGTGTCTCCGGCAGCCCGAGCAGCGCCAGCGCGGCCAGGCCGTAGCCGATCGCGCCGAAGACCAGCGCGCCGCCGACGCCCCAGCTGTCGGCGAGGAAGCCGACCGTGGTGGGGAAGACGGCGCCGACCGCGCGTCCGGTGTTGTAGGTGAAGCCCTGTCCGGTGCCGCGCACGGCCGTCGGGTACAGCTCGCTCAGATAGGAGCCGAATCCGCTGAAGATGGCCGACATGCAGAACCCGAGCGGGAAGCCGAGCACCAGGACCAGGGTGTTCGCGCCGCTCGGGATGTTCGTGTACGCGACGATGCACACCGCCGACAGCAGGGCGAACAGCCAGATGTTGCGCCGGCGGCCCAGCAGGTCGGTGAGGTGACCGCCCGTCAGATAGCCGATGAACGCGCCCGAGATGAGGAACGTGAGATAGCCGCCGGTGCCCACGACCGACAGGTCGCGCTCGCTCTTGAGGTAGGTCGGCACCCAGGTGGCGAGGGTGTAGTAGCCGCCCTGCACGCCCGTGGAGAGCAGCACCGCGAACGAAGTGGTGCGCAGCAGTCCGGGGGAGCCCTCATGGGACGGCCGGAAGATCGCCGCGAACGAGCCCTTGCTCGCGTTCTTCTCGCGCGCGGCGGCCGCCTCCGGCGCGTCCTGCACGCTGCGCCGCACCCACACCACGAGCAGCGCGGGCAGCGCGCCGGTCCAGAACATCACGCGCCAGGCCAGGTCGCCATCGACCAGAGAGAAGACCGCCGTGTAGACGATCACGGCCAGGGCCCAGCCCACGGCCCAGGCGCTCTGCACCGCGCCGAGCGTGCGGCCCCGGTGCTTGGCGCCGGCGTACTCGGCGACCAGGATCGCGCCGACCGCCCACTCGCCGCCGAAGCCCAGGCCCTGGAGGGCGCGGAAGACCAGCAGCGTCTCGTAGTCGGGGGCGAAACCGCAGGCCACGGTGAACACCGCGTAGGTGATGACGGTCAGCAGCAGCGCCTTGACCCGGCCGACGCGGTCCGCGAGGACGCCCGCGAGGGCGCCGCCGACCGCCGAGACGATCAGCGTCACGGTGGTCAGCAGCCCGGTCTGACCGCTGTTCAGACCGAAGTACGCGGACAGCGCCACCATCGTCAGCGGCAGCGTGAAGTAGTCGTACGAATCCAGGGCATAGCCGCCGAAAGCGCCGCCGAAGGCACGCCGGCCGCTCGGGCCGAGCGCGCGCAGCCAGCCGAACGCCCCGTCGTCGGAGGGAGATTCGGGCGTGACGGGGCGTGGGCTTCCGGTCAGGGCGCTCGGCGGTGGAGGAGTCGTGCTCATGGGCACCTCGCAGAGGGAGGACGGGGGTGCAGGGAAGGAATGAGCCGTGTCCAATGCCTCAGCAAGGTAGGGGATTGTTGAACGATCCTTCAATACCCATGTTGTGTCGTTCTTTCGTGTGCGCTTGAATTCCGGCATGGCAGAGCAGATGAGCGGACTGGCCGGGGACCGTGCCCTGCTGGGGAGGACCAGCACCGCCGAGCGCGTCGCGGACATCCTCAGGAGCCGCATCGCCGAGGGGTTCTTCCCGCCCGGCACCCGGCTCTCGGAGGACAGCATCGGCGGCGCCCTCGGGGTCTCCCGCAACACGCTGCGTGAGGCGTTCCGGCTGCTCACGCACGAACGGCTGCTCGTCCACGAGCTCAACCGGGGCGTGTTCGTACGGGTGCTGACCGTCGAGGACGTCGAGGACATCTACCGCACCCGCCGGCTCGTCGAGTGCGCCGTCGTCCGGGGGCTCGGCGAGCCGCCCTATGCCCTCGGCGGGCTCGCCGAGGCGGTCGGCGAGGGGCAGCGAGCGGCCCGCGAAGGTGACTGGAAAGCGGTGGGTACGGCCAACATCCACTTCCACCAGGAACTGGTCGCCCTGGCCTCCGGCGAGCGCACGGCCGAGCTGATGCGCAGCGTCTTCGCCGAACTCCGGCTCGCCTTCCACGTGGTGGACGAGCCGCAGCGGCTGCACGAGCCGTACATCGCCCGAAACGGGGAGATTCTCCAGGCTCTTGAGGCGGGCGACCGGAACGCGGCCGAACGCCTGCTCGCCGCCTACCTCGACGTGTCGCTGGAACGGGTGGTCGAGGTCTACCGGCGCCGCGTCGGCGACGGGGACTGAGACCGTACGGAACCGGGTCCCGCGGGCGGTCCGCAGGTCAGGGCGCCGGGGCGCAACTGCCTCGTTTGGGCCGTTGTCGGACCGAGGACCTAGTCTGTGCACCGTGACTTCGCCTGCATCGACGGACAGCGTTCCGCCCCAGCTCAGCGCGGGGCCGCGCCCCGCGCCGGGCCCGGCCGCCGACGAGGGGCTGGCGCGGCGGCTGCGCGCGCTCGCGTGCACCGCGCCGCTGCATGATCTGGACACCCGCAAGGCCAATCTCGCGGGCGAGTACTCGGTGTACGGCATGGCGGAGGTCGCGCTCGCCGCCATCGACCTGGTCACGCTGAACATGGACTTCGACACCGGCGCCGACCACGAGCAGATCGTCGCCCGGCTCCTCCCGCGCGTCGCCGCCCAGGCCCCGGACCGCCCCGCCGCCGAGCACGAGCGCGTGGCCCGCTGGGTCCTGGAGAACCTGATCAACGTCGGCAGCGTCGACCGCGGCTTCCGCGCGGTGTACGGCGTCTTCGGCCCGGACGGGACGTACGTCCGCCGCGACTACGACTTCAAGCTGATCGAGGAGGTCCCCGGCCCCGGCGGCACGGTGTACCTGCGCACCACTGACGAAGCGGTCAACGTCCTGGTCGGCGCCCTCGACACCGACGTCACCAGCGCCCAGATCGCCGCCGAGGTCAAGCTCGAGGTGCTGATCAGCCGGGGCAGGCTCGCCGACGCCCAGCTCGCCGCCGAGCAGGCCCGCTACCGCACGGTGCAGTACTCCGAGACCCTCCGCCGCGCCCTGGAGGCCACCCGGCGCAACGTCCGCGCGGTGGACTGGCTCAGCGCCGTGCCCGACATGATCGCCGAGGCCCTCGACCACGTCGCCGACCGCTACCGGCACGAGAACGCGATCCTCACCAACATCCGCAAGGCCCGCGACGAGTCCGAGGACCCCGAGCACAAGCGCCGCGCCGCCGAGCTGGTGGACATCGTCAAGGACTGCATCCGGCGCCACACCCAGCTGCAGTCCCGGCTCCTGGAGGCCGGGCCGCTGTTCCGCGCCGAGCAGGACCGGCAGGCCTTCGCCACGCCCGCCGCGGCCGCCGGCACCGACCTCTACGGCCAGCTCCTCTCCCCGCTGCTGCCGCTCCCCGTGGAGCAGGCGTCCCGCGTCACCGACGCGTTCTTCGCCCACGGCACCGGACTGCGCACACCCGTGTCCGTCCGGGTCGCGGACCTCGTCGAAATCCTGCTCACCCCGCCCGTTGAGCGCGAGCACCTCGGCGCCGAGATGCCCGAGCCCGACCTCATCGCCACGCCCGACGACAGCCGCTTCAGCGAGGCACAGCTCGCCGCCGCCACCGAGCTGCTGGACCTCCCGGCCGACGCGCCCCGCCGCCTGTCCGGACTGCTCGCCGAGGCCCGCCGCAAGGACCCCGAGCTGCCCTACCTGGTCGCCCTGCTGGCCGTCCACGCCGCCAGCCCGCCCGTCGGCACGGCCTACCGCCAGGGCGAGCGGAAGCTGCTGTTCGCCGTGGACGACGGCACCGAGCTCGACGACCCCGAGTTCGGCGGCGCCGACCTCATCGTGGGCACGGCCCTGCTGGACGCCGCGGGCATGGCCGCGGACCGCACGGAGGCCGCATGACCGCCACGCCCGTACCCCGCATCCGCCCGCGCCGACGCCACACCCCCGCAGACCCCGCCCGCACCGAGGAGCTCCGACCGTGACCGAGCACGCCGACTGGAGCGAGCCGGAGCCCGCCGCGACGCCGGCGAGCACCGCCGTCACGCCCGCCGACGCCGCCGACGCGGCCCGGCTCGTCGCCTTCGGCCTCCAGCCCAAGCTGCAGCCCGCCCGCGATCAGGAGTACGCCGACCTGCTGCGCCGCTACCGCGAGGACCCGTCGTTCGCGCGGCTCGCCGACGCCGTCGCCACCGGCCTCGGACTGATCGTGCTGGAGGTGTCCCCGCGCGCCGGCATGGCCGTCACCGCCGCCGAGGACTCCGTGTTCGCCGTCCGCATGGGCGACTACGCCCGCCGCGCCTCCGCCGACGGCGGCGACCGCTTCCTGCACGGCCTCGCCCACCTCGCCGTCGCCGCCATGGCCTTCCCCCGCCCCGAGGACCTCGCCGACGACGGCTACATCGGGCGCGTCACGGTCAACGGCGTCGACGCCTTCGTCCGCCAGGCCTGCCACCGCCTGGAGGAGCGGGCCGCCGAACAGGGCGAGAACACCGACCCGGCCACCGACGCCCCCGGACTCGAGGCCGCCTGGCGGATCTGGTCCCGGCGCAGCGCCACCGGCGCCACCAAGGACGCCCGCCGCCTGGCCGGCTCCACCACCGGCATCGTCGCCAAGGCCGTCTCCTTCCTCACCGACTCCGGCTTCCTCCAGCGCACCGGCGACGACAACGGCGGCACCTACCGCACCACCGCCCGCTACCAGCTCCAGGTCCGCGACATGGCGGGCAGCGCGGCCATGGCCGAACTGCTCGAACTCGGCGTCGTCCCCGTCACCGACGGCACCCCCACCCTGCTGCCGCCCGAGGACGGCGACGCCCTCGACCTGGTCGCCGACGCCGGCCTGCCCTTCCACTCCGCCTGACCCCCACCCCACGAAGCCTCACGAGAGTCCGCCATGTACGAGCTGTCCCGGGTCCGCCTCTACTCCATCGGACCGGCCGGCGCACGCTACGCCGACACCGTGCTCGACCTGCGCGGCGTCGGCGCCACCGTGCCGAACCCGGCGCCGACGCAGGCGGAGTTCTTCGCGGACGAGCCGGTCGGCCCGCCCCGCCGTCCCGCGCCCGCCGGCGTGCTCTTCCTGGAGAACGGCGGCGGCAAGTCCGTCCTGCTCAAGCTGATCTTCTCCGTGATGCTCCCGGGCCACCGCAACACCCTCGGCGGCGCCAGCTCCGGCGTGCTGCGCAAGTTCCTCCTCGCCGACGACTGCGGCCATGTGGCGCTCGAATGGCAGCACGTGCAGACCGGCGAGTGCGTCGTCGTCGGCAAGGTCAGCGAATGGCGGGGCCGTCAGGTCTCGGGCGACCCGCGGAAGTTCGCCGAGGCCTGGTACTCCTTCCGCCCCGGACCCGGCCTCAGCCTGGACAACCTCCCCGTCGCCGAGGCCACGTCCGTGCGCCCGCCCGCCGAGGGGCAGTCCGGTGCGCGCGGCCGGCGCCGCACCATGAAGGGCTTCCGTGACGCCCTCACCGAGGCGGGCAAGACCTACCCGCACCTGGAGGTGCACTGGGAGGAGATCCACGAGCGCTGGACCGAGCACCTCGGCGACCTCGGCCTCGACCCCGAACTCTTCCGCTACCAGCGGGAGATGAACGCCGACGAGGGCGAGGCCGCCGGCCTCTTCGCGGTGAAGAAGGACTCCGACTTCACCGACCTGCTGCTGCGCGCCGTCACCGACACCCGCGACACCGACGGACTCGCCGACCTGGTCAGCGGCTTCGGCAACAAGCTCGGCCGGCGCGCCGAACTCATCGCCGAACGCGACTTCACCGCAGGGTCGGTGGACCTCCTCGGCCGGATCGTCGAGGCCGCCGACACCCGCGCCCGCGCCCGCGAGATCCACGCCTCCGCGGAACGCCGCACCCGCACCCTCGCCCGCCGGCTGTCCGCGCGCGGCGCCCAGGAGCGCGAGCGCGCGGCCGACCTCGCCCACCGCGTCACCGCCGCCGCCCACGCCGTCACCCGGGCCGAGACCGCCCGCACCCACAGCGCGTCCATCGCCGCCGAACTCGCCTACCGGCACGCCTCGCTGGCACTCGCCGCCGCCGAGAAGTCCGCCGCCGCCCAGAAGCCTGCAGGCCGCCGAGTCGGTGCTGCGGCACCCGCCGCCGCCGACCGCGTCGCCAGGGTGTCCGCAGCCATCCAGGAGGCGAGCGGACGCCGCCCGGCCCTCGCCGCCCGCGCCAAGGCCGCCGTCGACCTGGTCCGCGCCCTGCACGGCGCCGCGCAGAACGCCGAAACCTCGCCAACGAGAGGAGAGGAGCGGTCCGCCGCCTCCAGGAGGTCGGCGACGGCGCCTACCGCGACTCCACCGCCGCCGCCACCGAGGCTCAGCGCGCCCGCAGCGAGATCGGCCATCTGCGCCAGCGGCTCGCCGAGGTCGAGCAGGAGACCGCCGAGGCCGTCCGCGCCGGCTGCTCGACGACAGTGCCCCCGACGCCGACCCGGCCCGCGCCGCCTCGCGGCCAGCGACGCCGAGAAGACCACGTCGCGCCCGGGACACCGCCGCGAGACCGCCCGCCGGGCACCGAACACGCGGCGCGCCGCCGCCGAGAGCCGCGCCAACTCACCGCCGCCCGCCGCCGACGCGGCACGGCCGCCGAGCGCGCCACGAGGGCGAGCGCCGCACCGCCGAAAGCCTCGCCGCCGAACAGCGCCTCGCGGAACTGCTCGGCCTGCCCGCGCCTCCGGCAAGCGCAGACCGCCGTACCAGGGCAGCGCACGACTCCGGCGGAGCGACGACGGCCCCGCGAGGGCGGGCTGACCGCGGAGGAACTCGACCGGTACGCCGACGAGTTGCGTGAACTGCTCGACGACGCCGTGTCCTCCGCCGAAGCGCCAGCTGTTCGAGCTGCGCACCGCCGCCGCGGACGACGCCCGCATCCTCGGCCCTCGGCGACGGCGGGCTGCTGCCGCCCGGCCCGACGTCCTCGCCACCGTCGAGTTCCTCGGTGAGCACGGCATCCCGCCCTCCCCGGCTGGCGTTACCTCGCCCAGGCCGTGGCCCGCCGACCAGCGCGCGTCCTGGCGCGCCCCGAGCTGGTCGACGGCGTCATCACCGACCCCGACTCCCACGTCCGCGCCCGAGGCCTGAGCGGCGCCGCGCTGCTGCCCGGTCCGCCGTCGCCGTCGGCACGGCCGCCGCGCTGCTCGCGCCCACGCCCGGTCCGACTCCGGCGACGTGTTCCTCGTACCGCCGAACCCGGCCATGCACGACGAGCACGCCGCGACGAGGAGCGGCAGGCGCTGCGCGCCGCGCCACCGAGCGGGACGAGGAGATCCGCGCCCTCGCCGCCCGGCTCGGCAAGGACCGCGAACTCGCCGCACGGCTCGCCCTCCTGGCGCACCGGCTGCCCGCCGGACGCCTCGCCGAACCTGGCCGCGACGGCCGAGCAGGCACGGCGTTCGCCGAGGAGGCCGAGGCCGAGCTGGCCGAGGCGCGCAGCCTCGGGCGGAGGCCGAGGAGGCGGCCGCGGCGGGTCCGGGTCCGCGACGAACGGCAGGAGGCCCCCAGAGGGCGCGACGCGCGCCGACGCCCTCGCCGGACTTGCCTTCCGGCTGCGGGAACGCGCCGGCTGGCAGGCCAAGCTGCGCGAACTGGCCGACGACGCCGCCGAGGCGGAGGCCCGCGCCAGTCCTGCCTGGAGCGCGCCCGCGCCGCGACGAGGACCGGCGCGCGCCCAGCGCGCCGCCGACGACGCCCGCCGCACCGCCCGCACCCTGCGCGCCGAACGCTCCGAGATCGCCGGCGCCCCCGACGACCTGCCGGAGGACGGCGACGGCGCCCCGCAGGCGTCCCTGCCCGCCCTGCGCGAGGCCTACCGGGCCGCGTCCCAGGTGTACGAGAAGGTCGGCGTCGGCGCCGACCTGCGCGCCGAGCAGGCCCGCGCGGAGAGCGACGAGAGCGCCACCCGCGCCGAGCTGGACCGGCTCAGCAACAAGGTCCGCACCCGCGCCGAGCAGCTGCTCCAGTCGCCCGACGGCTCCGACGGGCCCAGCCGGCAGGCCGCCGCCGCCCGCGCCGAGGAGCTGGTGCAGCTCCTGGAGACCCGCATGTCCGGCGCGAGCGAGCAGCTCGGCCGGCTCCGCGGCGAGGCCGAGCGCCTCGCCCCCGCCGACGGCGAGGCGCACACCGACCTGCCCGAGGAACTGGTCCCGCGCGACGCCGAGCACGCCCAGGCGCTCCTGCGCACGGCCACCGGCGAACTCGCCACCCGCGAAGAGGAGCTGGCCCAGGCCCGGGAGGCGCACGCCGAGCTGCTCGCCGCGCACCGGGCCGCCGAGGACGCGGCCGGCGGCTTCGACGAGATCGCCGCCATGCTCCGCGACCTGCTGCGCGAGCACGCCACGGAGGAGGAGCAGGAGCGGCCCGAACCGTACCCGGGAGACCTGGACGACGCCCGGCGGTCCGCCGCCGAGGCGCGCCGCTCGCTGCGCGGCTGCGCCGCCGACCTGTCCGCCGCCGAGGCCGCCGTACGCGAGGCGAGCGACGTGCTGGTGCGGCACGCCAACTCCACCCGCTACGAGCAGGTGCGCACGCCTGCCCGCCAGCAGATCCGTGAACTGCCCGCCTCCGCGCTGCCGGAGCACGCCAAGAAGTGGGCCGACGCCTTCGCGCCCCGGCTGCGGGTCCTCACGGACGAGCTGGAGCAGCTGGAGCGCAACCGCGACTCGATCGTGGACCGGCTGCGCGGCCTGGTCGAGTCCGCCCTCGCCACCCTGCGCTCCGCCCAGCGGCTGTCCCGGCTGCCGGAGGGCCTGGGGGAGTGGTCCGGGCAGGAGTTCCTGCGCATCCGCTTCGAGGAGCCCGACCAGGCCACGCTCACCGAGCGGCTCGGCGAGGTCATCGACGAGGCCACCCGCGCGGCCGTCAAGAAGAACTCCGACCTGCGGCGCGACGGCATGTCCCTGCTGCTGCGCGGCGTCGGCGCCGCCCTGAGGCCCAAGGGCGTGGCGGTCGAGATCCTCAAGCCGGACGCGGTGCTGCGCGCCGAGCGGGTGCCGGTCGGGCAGATGGGCGACGTGTTCTCCGGCGGGCAGCTGCTCACCGCGGCCATCGCCCTGTACTGCACGATGGCCGCGCTGCGCTCCAACGACCGGGGCCGCGACAAGCACCGGCACGCCGGCACGCTGTTCCTCGACAACCCCATCGGCCGGGCCAACGCGACCTATCTGCTGGAGCTCCAGCGGGCGGTCGCCGACGCGCTCGGCGTCCAGCTGCTGTACACCACGGGCCTGTTCGACACCACGGCCCTGGCCGAGTTCCCCCTGGTCATCCGGCTCCGGAACGACGCGGACCTGCGGGCGGGCCTGAAGTACATCAGCGTGGAGGAACACCTCCGCCCGGGCCTGCCCCAGCCGGACCCGGGCGAGGAGACCCACAGCGAGATCACGGCGACACGGATGTTCAAGCGGCCGGCGGCGACGAGCTAGGTGTGCTGACCGGGCAGGTTGGTGACGCGCCTGGCGGCGCCTTGACCGACCGGCGCGCGCCTAGGGCGCGCGCCTAGAACCCGTACCCCATCCGCCGCGACAGCTCCTCCGCCGCCGCGGCCGTCCTGGCGCCCAGCGCCGGAATGCGGTCCGGGGTCATCCGGAACACCGGACCCGAGACGCTGATCGCGGCGATCACCGTGCCGTCGTGCGAACGGACCGGCGCCGCGACGGCGACGAGGCCGAGTTCCAGCTCCTCACGGGTCGCCGCGTATCCCAGCTCCGGCACCCGCTCCAGCTCGGAGCGCAGCACGGACGGGTCCGTGACGGTGTGTTCGGTGAACCGGCGCAGGGGGCGGGCCAGTTGCTCCTCGCGGCGCGCGGGCGTCATATGGGCCAGGAACACCTTGCCGCTGGACGTCGCGTGCAGCGCCGTGCGCCGGCCCAGCCAGTCCTGTGCCGTCACCGCGGCCGTGCCGCGCGCCTGCATGATGTTGACGGCCGCGTCCTCGTCCGGCACGGCGGCGTTGACCGTCTCGCCCAGTTCGTCGGCGAGGTCACGGCAGACGGGAACGGCCTCCTGCGAGACGTCGAGGCGCACGGCCGCCGCGCCCGCGAGGCGCAGCACTCCGGCGCCCAGGTGGTACTTGCCCCGGTCGCCCGCCTGTGCGACCAGGCCGCGGTTCTCCAGGACGCCCAGCAGCCGGAACGCGGTGGAGCGGTGCACGCCCAGCTCGTCGGCGATCTCCGTGACCCCGGCCTCGCCGCGGCGGGCGAGAATCTCCAGCACGCTCACCGCACGGTCCACGGACTGCACGGCGCCGCTCGGGTTGTTCCGCCGCTCTCCGGGCCGCCCCGCACGGGTCATGGCCGGCCCCCCATCTCTCCGTACACCCGGTGCGCACCGCCCGCCGGGCCGTCGCGCACCGCGCTCACCGCGCGTCGTACGGAACGCCACCCTACCGACGGGACGCCCTACGGGTGCGACAGCTGACCGGCGCCGCCGCGCCGGCGTATGCGGGCCCGCCCGCGCTCGGCGGCCCGCTCCGCCCGGCGGGCCTGGCGCCGCTCACGGCGCAGCGCCCGGGCCGTGCTGGCGGGCGTGGACACCACGCCGTGCCGCTGGTTCCACACCTGGCGGGTCACCCACACGTCGAGCACCGCCCAGGTGGCCGCGATCGTGCTGACGACGCTGCTGATGACCATCGGGAAGGCGAGCCAGGACCCGGCCAGCGTGCACAGCACGGCCACCGTGGCCTGGATCAGCGTCACCGCGATGATCAGCACCGCCCGCACCGCGGCCGTCCGCACCGGATCGGGCAGCCTGCGCCGCTGGGCGGGCTCCTCCACCCACAGCGGCCGGTACGCCGCCCTCACCTCGGGCGCCTCCCGGGCGGGTCCGCCGTCCGCCTGCCGTCCGGCCGCGCCCGTCGCACGCGGGGCCTGCGCGGCCTGTCGCCGCGTCACCTCCCGCGCCTCCGTGCCGTCCCCGGACGTCTCACGCCGCTCCGCCGTGCCCATCACCCGTGTCACTCCCCACCGCCGCCAGCCCGCTGCTGCTGTCCGAAGACCCGGCTCCCCATTGGCTGCCCGGGATGCGCTGATTTACGCCGCCCAGGTGCGGGACACGGCTCCTGTGGCCGATTCCGCCCCCATGTCCCGCAGGTAAGGACGTGCGGAGGCTCATGAAGATTCCCGGTCGGGAAAGATTCAGGCCAACCCGTGTGTGAAACCCGGGAGAAAGGGCCGGGGAACTCGTCCCGGATTCCGGGAGGCAATCTCCCGTAATGGCCGGACAACTCCGCCCGAACCGACCGCGTGCCGGAATCGAACCCTCCGGACGGGTCTTCGAGTTGTCCCCGGGGCGGTAGTAGGCTCGCGCCGTTTGTTGACGCACATGTGTGCCCCCGGTCGCCCGGGGGGCCGAGCTGGGGGAGGCCATGCGCTTTCGCGGGAAGTCCATCCGCCGGAAGATCGTGGCGCTGCTCCTCGTGCCGCTGGTGTCCCTGACCACGCTCTGGGCCTTCACCACCGTGATCACGAGCCGTGAGGCGAGCCACCTGTTCGACGTGTCGTCCGTGATGGAGGAGGTCGGCTACCCCGTCGAGGACACCGTCCGCCTCCTCCAGCAGGAGCGGCGGCAGACCCTCGTCCATCTCGCCGACCCCCGCGCCTCCGACGGCCTCACGGCCCTCAAGGCGAGCCGCGCCGCCACGGACAGGGCCGTGGCCGCCGTCCGCAGGAGCGCGACCGCCGCAGACGTACGCGAGGCCATGCACGGCAGCTCCGAGAAACTCGACGCCGCACTCGACTCGTTCGAGGGCATCGAGTCCCTGCGCCGCAGCGTCGACGACGGCACCGTCGACCGCCGTCAGGCGCTCGACCTCTACAACCGCCTCGTCGACCCTTGCTACGTCCTGCTGTCCGACCTGCACGTGGTCGAGGACGTCGGCCTGGACAAGCAGTACCGAGCCCTGGTGAACCTCTCCCGTGCCCGCGAACTGCTCTCCCGCGAGGACGCACTGCTCGGCTCCGCCCTGATCGTCGGCAAGCTGGCCCCCACCGAGGTCCGGGACGTCTCCGACCTGATGGCCCAGCGCACCCTGCTCTACGAGACCGCCCTGCCGCAGCTCCCCGCCGACGAGCGCGACCGCTACGACACCTTCTGGGGCAACGCCACGACCGCCCCGCTGCGGGTCGGCGAGCAGGCCGCCGTCTTCGCCGAGGACGGCGAGCCCCGCGGCGTCACCGCCAAGAGCTGGGACACCGCGGCGGGCAAGGTGCTCGACGAACTCGGCGCCCTCAACGACCGGGCGACCGACCGCTACCAGGAACGCGTCCGGCCCGTCGCCCTGGGCGTCATCGCCAAGGCCGTCGTCGCCGGCGTGCTCGGCCTCGCCGCCCTGCTGTTCTCCCTGTACCTCTCCGTGCGCGTCGGCCGGAAACTCATCCGCGACCTCAGGCAGCTGCGCCTGGAGGCCCACGAGGCGTCCGGCGTGCGGCTGCCCAGCGTGATGCGCCGCCTCTCCGCCGGCGAGCAGGTGGACGTGGAGACCGAGGTCCCGCGCCTGGAGTACGACAAGAACGAGATCGGCGAGGTCGGCCAGGCCCTCAACACCCTCCAGCGCGCCGCCGTCGAGGCCGCCGTCAAGCAGGCCGAACTGCGCGCCGGCGTCTCCGAGGTGTTCGTCAACCTCGCCCGCCGCAGCCAGGTGCTGCTGCACAAGCAGCTCACCCTGCTCGACGCCATGGAACGCCGCACCGACGACACCGAGGAACTCGCCGACCTGTTCCGCCTCGACCACCTGACGACCCGTATGCGCCGGCACGCCGAGGGCCTGGTCATCCTCTCCGGCGCCGCCCCCTCCCGGCAGTGGCGCAAGCCCGTCCAGCTCATGGACGTCGTCCGGGCCTCCGTCGCCGAGGTCGAGGACTACGAGCGCATCGAGGTCCGCCGCCTGCCCCGCGTGGCCGTCACCGGCCCCGCCGTCGCCGACCTCACCCACCTGGTGGCCGAACTGCTGGAGAACGCCACGGTGTTCTCCCCGCCGCACACCGCCGTCCAGGTCGTCGGCGAGCGCGTCGGCAACGGCTTCACCCTGGAGATCCACGACCGGGGCCTCGGCATGGCCGCCGACGCGCTGCTCGACGCCAACCTGCGGCTCGCGGAAACACCGGAGTTCGAGCTGTCCGACACCGACCGGCTCGGCCTGTTCGTGGTCAGCCGGCTCGCCCAGCGGCAGAACGTCCGCGTCTCCCTGCAGCCCTCCCCGTACGGCGGCACCACGGCCGTCGTCTTCATCCCGGACGCGCTGCTCACCGACGACGTGCCCGACACCAACGGCATCGGGTTCCGCCTCGACCGCCCGCGCCGTACGGAGAAGGAACCGGCGGACAGCCGCCGTGCCGCGCTCTCCCAGGTGCCCGTGGCCCTGCCCGGACTGCCCGCCTCCGTGCTGGACGGGCCGGTCGAACTCGAGGGGCCCGTCGACCTGGACGCCCTCGACGGCTTCCCCGCCCTGGACGACGAGGACGGCGAGCACGGCGCCCTGTTCCGGCCCCGCCGCTCCCTCACCGACGACGAGCGGCCCGGCCGCGACGCCCCACGGCACGACAGCGCCGACGACGACCCGGACGAGACCGGCGAGCGGGGGAGCGCACCCGTGCCGCTCACCCGCAGGGCGACCCCCAAGCTGGTCAGCTCCCACGGCCGCCCGGTCCGGGACCAGCGGGCCCGCGGCGCACGGACCGACGACGACGGCGCCCCGCACGCCCGCCCCGACGCGGACGAGCCCCCACCGCTGCCCTCCCGGCGACGCCGAGCAGCCCGGCGCCCTGCCCAGCCGCCGCCGCACCACGGGACCCGAGCGCGCCGACGCGTGGGCGCCCGACGCGCGCACACCCGAAGCGCCCGCGGGTCCCGCCCGCCGCCCCGCGACCACCGGCGGCGGCCCCGACGACTCCTCACCGGTCACCGACGACACGGACACCGGCACACCGCAGCCCGACAGCGCACCACTGCCCCGGCGCGTGCGGCAGGCCAGCCTGGCCCCGCAGCTCAAACGCGAGGCCGCGACCCGGAAGACCGACCGGGCCCGCCCCGCCGAACGGGACGCGGACGAAGTGCGCAGCCGCATGGCCTCGCTCCAGCGCGGCTGGCAGCGCGGCCGGGAGGAGAACGCCGCGGGCGACGACGCCGGCAGCGGCACAGCACCACGACGAAGGACAAAGGGGGACGGTCGATGACCGAACCGAGCGCCACCGGCCACACGAACGACAAGGGCGAGCTGAACTGGCTCCTCGACGACCTGGTGGACCGCGTCGCCAGCATCCGCAAGGCGATCGTGCTCTCCGGCGACGGCCTGCCCACGGGGGCCTCCAAGGACCTCACCCGGGAGGACAGCGAGCACCTGGCCGCCGTCGCCTCCGGCTTCCACAGCCTCGCCAAGGGCGTCGGCCGCCACTTCGAGGCCGGTGAGGTCCGCCAGACCGTCGTCGAGCTCGACGAGGCGTTCCTGTTCGTCACCGCCGCCGGGGACGGCAGCTGCCTCGCGGTCCTCGCGGACGCCGACTCCGACGTCGGCCAGGTGGCCTACGAGATGACCCTCCTGGTGAAGCGCGTCGGCGTGCACCTGGGCGCCGCGCCGCGCACCGATCTGCCCTCGGGTGGGTAGTGGACCGACATGAGCGATCACGGTCAGGGTAGTAGCCACTGGTTCGACGACGAGGCCGGACCGGTCGTCCGTCCGTACGCCATGACGCGGGGCCGCACCACCAGTGCGGCCCAGCACCGCCTCGACCTGATCGCCGTGGTCGTCGCGGAGCCGCACGCGGACGACGCGGAGGAGGACCCCTCCCTGTCCCCGGAGCACGTCGACATCGTCGGGCTGTGCCGCGACACCCCCCAGACGGTCGCCGAACTCGCCGCCGGGCTGGATCTGCCGGTGGGCGTGGTCCGGGTCCTCGTGGGCGATCTCGTGGACGCGGAATTCGTCCATGTGAACCGGCCGGTACCCCCGGCGGAGCTGCCGGACGAGAGTATTCTGCGCGACGTGATCAACGGCCTCCGGGCGCTGTGACCGGCGCGGAAGCGGGGTAGTGACGTGACAGGCTGGCAGTTCTGGGTCGACCGAGGCGGCACCTTCACCGACATCGTCGCGCGCCGCCCCGACGGCAGGCTGCTCACCCGCAAGGTGCTCTCCGACAACCCCGACCCGGACCGCTCGGGTCCGCCCGGCGCCGACGCGGCCGTGATCGCCGTCCGCGCGCTGCTGGGCGGGTCCGGCGACCCCGTCGACGCGGTCCGCATGGGGACCACCGTCGCCACCAACGCCCTCCTCGAACGCACCGGGGAGCGCACGCTGCTGGTCGTCACCCGGGGCTTCCGCGACGCCCTGCGGATCGCCTACCAGAACCGCCCGCACATCTTCGCGCGCCGCATCGACCTGCCCTTACCGCTCCACGAGCGGGTGATCGAGGTGGACGAACGCGTCGCCGCCGACGGCACCGTGCTGCGCGCCCCCGACCTCGACGCCCTCGAAGGCCCGCTGCGGCAGGCGTACGACGACGGGATCCGGGCCGTCGCCGTGGTCTGCCTGCACAGCGACCGCCACCCCGGCCACGAACAGGCCGTCGGGGAACTCGCCGCCCGCGTCGGCTTCCCGCAGATCTCCCTGTCCAGCGAGGTCAGCCCGCTGATGAAGCTGGTGCCGCGCGGGGACACCGCTGTCGTCGACGCCTACCTCTCACCCGTGCTGCGCCGCTACGTGCGCCAGGTCGCCGACGCCCTCGAAGGCGTACGGCTGATGTTCATGCAGTCCAACGGCGGGCTCACCGAGGCCAGTCAGTTCCGCGGCAAGGACGCCATCCTGTCCGGGCCGGCCGGCGGGATCGTCGGCATGGCCCGCATGTCGCAGCTCGCCGGGTTCGACCGGGTCATCGGCTTCGACATGGGCGGCACCTCCACCGACGTCTCCCACTTCGCCGGCGAGTACGAGCGGGTGTTCACCACGCAGATCGCCGGGGTGCGGCTGCGTGCGCCGATGCTCGACATCCACACCGTCGCCGCCGGCGGGGGCTCGGTCCTGCACTTCGACGGCTCCCGCTACCGCGTGGGACCCGACTCCGCGGGCGCCGACCCCGGCCCCGCCTGCTACCGGCGCGGCGGCCCGCTCGCCGTCACCGACGCCAACGTCATGCTGGGCCGCATCCAGCCCGCCCACTTCCCGGCCATGTTCGGCCCCCGCGGCGACCAGCCGCTCGACGCAGACGCGGTCCGGGCGCGCTTCACCGCCCTCGCCCGCGAGATCCACGAGAGCACCGGTGACGACCGCACCCCCGAACAGGTCGCCGAGGGCTATCTGCAGATCGCCGTCGCCAACATCGCGGCCGCGGTCAAGCGGATCTCCGTGCAGAAGGGCCACGACATCACGCGGTACGCCCTGACCACCTTCGGCGGGGCGGGCGGCCAGCACGCCTGCATGGTCGCCGACTCCCTCGGCATCCGCACCGTCCTGGTGCCGCCCATGGCGGGCGTGCTGTCCGCCCTCGGCATCGGCCTCGCCGACACCACCGCCATGCGCGAACGCTCCGTCGAGGCGCCGCTGGAGCCCGTCGCCATGCCCCGCGTCCACGCGACCGCCGACGAACTGGAGGAGGCGGCCCGCGCCGAACTCCTCGCCGAGGACGTCCCCGAGGAGCGCGTCCAGGTCACCCGCCGCGCCCAGCTCCGCTACGACGGCACCGACACCACCCTCACGGTCGAGCTCACCGACCCGGACACCATGCGGCGCGCCTTCGAGCACCGGCACCGCGCCACCTACTCCTTCACCCTCGACCGCCCGGTCGTCGTCGAGGCCCTCTCCGTCGAGGCCACCGGCACCACCGAACCCCCCGACCTCTCGGCCCTCGCCACCTGGTCGGGCCGGCCCGCCGCACCCGTCACCGTCCGCCTCCACACCGGCGGCGCCTGGCGCGACGTCCCCCTCCACCGCCGCGAGGACCTCCCTCCCGGCGAGACCGTCACCGGCCCCGTGATCATCGCCGAGGACGGCTCCACGACCGTCGTCGACGACGGCTGGCAGGCCGCGACCACCGATGACGGACACCTCGTCATGGAACGCGTGGCCGTCCCGCAAGGGTCCGAGGCGGACACGGAGGTCGACCCGGTCCTGCTGGAGATCTTCAACAACCTCTTCATGTCCATCGCCGAACAGATGGGCGCCCGCCTGGAGTCCACCGCCCAGTCCGTCAACATCAAGGAACGGCTGGACTTCTCCTGCGCCCTCTTCGACCCGGACGGGAACCTGGTGGCCAACGCCCCGCACATCCCCGTCCACCTCGGCTCGATGGGCACCAGCGTCAAGGAGGTCATCCGGCGGCGCGGCGCCTCCATGCGCCCCGGCGACACCTACGCCGTCAACGACCCGTACCACGGCGGCACCCACCTGCCCGACGTCACCGTCATCACCCCCGTCTTCGGCCCCCCTCAGGACGGCACGGACCCCGAGGTCCTCTTCTACGTCGCCTCCCGCGGCCACCACGCCGAGATCGGCGGCATCGCCCCCGGCTCCATGCCCGCGAACAGCCGCACCATCGACGAGGAGGGCGTCCTCTTCGACAACTGGCTGCTCACCGAGAACGGCCGGTTCCGCGAGGAGGAGACCCACCGCCTCCTCACCGAGGCCCGCCACCCCTCCCGCAACCCGGCCACCAACCTCGCCGACCTGCGCGCCCAGATCGCCGCCAACCACAAGGGCGTCGAAGAGGTCGGCCGCATGATCGACACCTACGGGCTCGACGTCGTCCAGGCCTACATGCGGCACGTCCAGGACAACGCCGAGGAAGCGGTGCGCCGCGTCATCGACGCCCTGGACGACGGCGAGTACGCCTACGAGACCGACGCGGGCGCCGTCATCCGCGTCAGGGTGAGCGTGGACCGCGCCGGACGCTCCGCGACCATCGACTTCACCGGCACCTCACCGCAGCTCGCCACCAACTTCAACGCGCCCTTCTCCGTCGTCAACGCGGCCGTCCTGTACGTCTTCCGCACCCTCGTCGCCGACGACATCCCGCTCAACGACGGCTGTCTGCGGCCGCTGCGCATCGTCGTCCCGCCCGGCTCCCTGCTGGCGCCCGCACCCCCGGCCGCCGTCGTCGCGGGCAACGTGGAGACCTCACAGGCCGTCACCGGCGCCCTCTACGCGGCGCTCGGCGTCCAGGCCGAGGGGTCCGGCACCATGAACAACGTGACCTTCGGCAACGCCCGTCACCAGTACTACGAGACCGTGGCGTCCGGCTCCGGCGCCGGGGACGGCTACGACGGCGCACCCGTCGTCCAGACCCACATGACCAACTCCCGGCTCACCGACCCGGAGATCCTTGAGTGGCGACTGCCCGTCCAGCTCGACGAGTTCGCCGTGCGCCGGGGCAGCGGCGGCGCCGGACGGTGGCGCGGCGGCGACGGAGCCGTACGCCGCATCCGCTTCCTGGAGCCCATGACCGTCTCCACGCTGTCCCAGCACCGCAGGGTCCCGCCCTACGGCATGGCGGGCGGGCTCCCCGGAGCGACGGGGGCCAACCGGATCGAGCGCGCCGACGGCACCGTCAGCCGGCTCGCCGGCAGCGACTCGGCGGACGTCGGCCCCGGCGACGTCCTCGTCATCGAAACCCCCGGCGGCGGGGGATACGGCCCGCCGCCCGACCACCATCGAGCAGGAGAAGAGACCGATGATCTTCGGGCGTTCTGAGCGCGGCAAGCCCCCGGTCGAGCCCGTCACGCTCAAGATCCTGGTGGCGGGCGGCTTCGGCGTGGGCAAGACCACGCTCGTCGGCGCGGTCAGCGAGATCAGGCCGCTGCGCACCGAGGAACTCCTCACGGAGGCCGGGCGGCCCGTCGACGACACCAGCGGCGTCGAGGCGAAGAGCACCACCACCGTCGCCATGGACTTCGGGCGCATCACCCTGCGCGAGGACCTGGTGCTGTACCTGTTCGGCACGCCCGGCCAGGAGCGGTTCTGGTTCATGTGGGACGAGTTGTCCGAGGGCGCGCTGGGCGCGGTGGTCCTCGCCGACACCCGGCGCCTGGAGGACTGCTTCGCCGCCGTCGACTACTTCGAGCGGCGCGCCATACCCTTCGTGGTCGGCGTCAACTGCTTCGAGGGCTCGGCCCGTTACCCGGAGGACGCGGTACGGCGGGCCCTCGACCTCGACGAGGACGTACCGCTGGTGCTGTGCGACGCGCGCGACCGCGAGTCGGTCAAGGAGGTCCTGGTCGGCGTCGTCCAGCACGCCATGACCCAGGCCGCGCGGCGGCGCGGCGCGGTCACCACCTGACCCGGCCGCGAGGACGCGGCCCGTGCTCCCGCCGACAGGAGCGCGAGCCGCCGCACCACGGAGGAGCGTGGCTCAGTCCTCGCCCTCCTCGACCCAGCCGAGGCTCTTCTCCACCGCCTTGCGCCAGTTGCGGTACTCACGGTCCCGTACGGACGTCTCCATGGCGGGCGTCCACTCGGCGTCCCTCTGCCAGTGCGACTTCAGCTCGTCCAGGCCGTTCCACACACCCGTGGCGAGCCCGGCCGCGTAGGCGGCGCCCAGACAGGTCGTCTCCGACACCCGGGGCCTGATCACCGGCACCCCGAGCACGTCCGCCTGGTGCTGCATCAGCAGGCCGTTCCTGGTCATGCCGCCGTCCACCTTCAGGGTGGTGATGCGCACCCCGGAGTCCTGGTACATGGCGTCGACGACCTCACGCGTCTGCCAGCTCGTCGCCTCCAGCACCGCCCGCGCCAGGTGCGCCTTGGTGACGTAACGCGTCAGGCCCGTGACCACTCCGCGCGCGTCGGAGCGCCAGTACGGGGCGAAGAGGCCGGAGAACGCGGGCACGATGTAGGCGCCGCCGTTGTCCTCCACGCTCGCCGCGAGCGGCTCGATCTCGTCCGCGGTGCGGATGATGCCGAGCTGGTCGCGGAACCACTGCACCAGGGCGCCCGTGAGGGCGATCGACCCCTCCAGGCAGTACACGGGCGCCTCGTCGCCGATCTTGTAGCCCATGGTGGTGAGCAGCCCGTGCTTCGACGGCACCGGCCGGTCACCGGTGTTGAGCAGCAGGAAACTCCCGGTGCCGTAGGTGTTCTTGGCGGTGCCGACGTCGTAGCAGGCCTGTCCGAAGACCGCGGCCTGCTGGTCGCCCAGCGCGGAGGCGACGGGCACCCCGGCGAGTTGGCCCACGGCGGTGCCGTAGACCTCGGCGGAGGACCTGATCTCCGGGAGAATCGCCTCCGGGACGTTCATCGCCTCCAGGATGGACGGATCCCACTGGAGGGTCTCCAGGTTCATCAGCATCGTGCGCCCGGCGTTGGTCACGTCGGTGACGTGCCGTCCGCCGTCGGTGCCGCCGGTGAGGTTCCAGATCAGCCAGGAGTCGATGGTGCCGAAGGCGATCTCGCCGTTCTCCGCGCGGGCGCGCAGCCCGGGCACGTTGTCCAGCAGCCAGGCCGCCTTGGGCCCGGAGAAGTAGCTGGCCAGCGGCAGCCCCGTGCGGTCGCGGAACCGGTCCTGCCCGTCGGAGCCGCCGAGCTGCGCGCACAGCCCGGCGGTCCTGGTGTCCTGCCACACGATGGCGTTGTGCACGGGCTTGCCCGTGGAGCGGTCCCACAGGACCGTCGTCTCCCGCTGGTTGGTGATGCCCAGCGCGCTGAGCCGGCCGGCGCGCAGGCCCGCCTTGGCGAGCGCGCCGGCCACCACGGCCTGCACCTTGGACCAGATCTCCGTGGCGTCGTGCTCCACCCAGCCCGGCTTCGGGAAGATCTGGCGGTGCTCGCGCTGGTCGACGGCGACGATCGCGCCGTGCTGGTCGAAGACGATGCAACGGCTGGAGGTGGTGCCCTGGTCGATCGCGGCGACGAACTTGTCCGTCATGACGTCCCCTTCGTCGGTGCTGCGGGATCAGAACGCTGCGTTGAACACGAGCCCGGACAGCGCCCCGCCGATGAGCGGCCCCACGACCGGCACCCACGCGTACCCCCAGTCGGAGGTGCCCTTGCGGGGGATCGGGAGCAGCGCGTGCACGATGCGCGGGCCCAGGTCACGGGCCGGGTTGATGGCGTATCCGGTGGGGCCGCCGAGCGACAGGCCGATGCCGACGACCAGGAACGACACGATGAGGATCGCGGTGCCCGACTCGCCGAGCCCCTTGGTGAGCCCGAACGCGAGGATCGGCAGCACCAGGCCCATGGTGGCGATGATCTCGGTGACGAGGTTGGCGACCGGTCGGCGGATCGCCGGGGTGGTGGAGAAGACGCCGAGCGTCGGCTGGGAGATGTCCTCCTCGGCGTTGGCCTCGAACTGCGCGTAGTAGACCAGCCAGCACAGCAGGGCGCCCAGCATCGCGCCGACCATCTGCCCGGCCACGTAGACCGGGACCTTGTCCCACTCGCCCGTGTCGATGGCGATCCCGAGGGTGACCGCCGGGTTGAGGTGGCCCCCGGACAGCGGGGCCGCGGTGTACGCCCCGGCCATCACGCCGAAGCCCCATCCGAACGCGATGACCACCCAGCCGGCGTCCTTCGCCTTCGAGTAGTTGAGGACGACGGCGGCGACCACGCCGGCGCCGAAGAGTATGAGGATGGCGGTGCCGATGACCTCGCCGACGAATATGTCTCCGTTGCTCATGGCGGCTCCTGGGCCGGGGCCCAGGACGGTCGGCCCCGGACCTCACGTGCAGGGTGCGTTTCCCGTGGCGACTTCAGCCGAAGGCAGGGAGGATCCGCGCCCCGCCCGGCGTCCGTGACGAGCGTGCCGTCGCGGCCGCATCGCCCGTGGGGGAGTCCTGGCGTCGGTGAACGCCCTGCCGTGGCGCGCCAAATGCGCCGAGATGTACGGCGATGTCGACTGACACCGGAAGTGTTCACCGGCGGTCAGGAAGCGTCAAGGTCGGTGACAGAACGGGTCGGGGCGCCTGCTTCCGCGCGACCGCCTCCGTCTGGTAGATGCAGGGGACATGACACGTTCTCCCCGCGCGGTACGCGCCCTGGTCACCACCCTCGCCGCCCTGCTCACCGCGACCGCCGCGGCCGCACCCGCCCGGGCCACCCCCGAACCCAGGGCGCCCCGCGACTTCGTGGCCCTCCACAGCGTCGACCCGACGATCCTGCACGAGATCCGCTACGTCACCCCGCACAACTTCACCGGCGAGCGCATCGACGGCTACCGCCAGCCCCTGTGCATCCTCACCCGCCCCGCCGCCGAGGCCCTCCGCACCGCCCAGCGCAGGCTGCTGCCGCAGGGCTACTCCCTCAAGGTGTACGACTGCTACCGCCCGCAGCGCGCCGTGGACCACTTCGTCCGCTGGGCCGAGGACCTCGACGACCAGACCATGAAGGCCGAGTTCTACCCGAACGTCGACAAGACCCGCCTGTTCGCCGACGGGTACATCGCCGAGAAGTCCGGCCACAGCCGCGGCTCCACCGTCGACCTCACCCTGGTGAAACTCCCCGCCCACCCCACCCGCCCCTACCGCCCGGGCGAATCCCTCGCCCCCTGCTTCGCACCCCAGGACGAGCGGTTCCCCGACAACTCCGTGGACATGGGCACCGGTTACGACTGCTTCGACACCCTCAGCCACACCCTCGACCCGCGCATCACGGGCGAACAGCGCGCCAACCGGATGCTGCTGAAGAACACCCTGGAGGATCTCGGCTTCGTGAACCTCGCCGAGGAGTGGTGGCACTACACCTTCAAGCCCGAGGCCTACCCGGACACCTACTTCGACTTCCCCGTGTCCCGCCGGTCCGTCGCCGGCCACCGCTAGGGCCTGTCCGGCGGATCAAGTCGGGGGAAGGGCGCAGCGTCTTGCAACCCCGCGTCCTCGGCGTGATCCGCCGGACAGGCCGTAGACCGCCCTACCGGAGACGCCCCTTCCGTCATCGGATACAGTCCCGCGCGTGTCCGATAATCACGTTCCCAACTCCGCGGCGGGCAGCCACTGTTCGACCTGCGGCGCGCCCTACGGAGAGGGCGTCTCCGGCTGGCCGCGCACCTGCCCCGCCTGCGGCGCCGTCGCCTACCGCAACCCGCTCCCCGTCGCCGTGGCCCTCCAGCCCGTGTACGACACCCAGGGCACCGCCCTGGTCGTCGTCACCCGGGCGATCCCGCCCGCCAAGGGCGGCACCGCCCTGCCCGGCGGCTACATCGACCACGGCGAGGACTGGCGCCAGGCCGTCGTCCGCGAACTCAAGGAGGAGACCGGCCTCGACGCCGAGAGCCGCGACGTCCGCCTCGTCGACGCCATGAGCGCCCCCGACGGCCACCTGCTGCTGTTCGGCCTGCTCCCCGAACGCCCGGCGGCCGACCTGCCCCCCTCCGCTCCCACCGACGAGACCGAGGGCACGCGCCTGCTGCGCCGCCCCGAGGAACTCGCCTTCCCCCTGCACACCGTGGCGGTGCGCGCCTTCTTCGAGGGCCGCTACATCTGACCGCCCGTCCCGTCGAGCCCGCGGACCCGTACCGGCCGGGACGGCTCCTGAGCGCCGTCCTCCGTCTCCCGCCGTACGACGACCCGCGGGCCCGAGCGGGCCACCGAGTACCGCTCGACCTCCGGCCCCTCCCCGCCGCCCCCGTCGTCCGGCACCACCAGCCCGCCCCCGCTCCGGCCCGGGGCGGGCGCCCACACCTCCAGCTCGGTCCCGCCGTCCTCCCCGCGCACCGGCACCACCGCACCCGCCCGCGCGAACACGGGTATGCGCTCGAGCGGCGCCTCCACCAGCACCTTCGCCGGCCCCTCGTACGCCCGCCCCGTCGCCGTGTCGTACCACCGCCCGCGCGGCAGCCGCACCTCCCGCCGTACCGCGCCCCGCTCCAGAACCGGCGCCACCAGCAAGGCGTCCCCCAGCAGGAACGCGTCCTCGCAGTCCCGCACCTCACGCTCCTCCGGCGCCGGCCACCACAACGGCCGCACCATCGGCGCCCCGGTCCGCCGCGCGAGATACGCCAGCGTCACGAAGTACGGCAGCAGCCGCCGCCGTTCACACAGCGCCACGCGCGCGTGCCCCAGCACCACCGCGCCGTACTCCCACGGCCCGCCGCCCGTGCGCAGCAAGGGCAAGTACGCGGCCATCTGGAGCCCACGTACGTACAGTTCGGACGACGCATCCCTGGTATCGCCCACGACGTCCGGTCCGGAGAAGGGCACACCGCACAGCCCGAGCCCCGTTACCCGCGCCAGTGACGCCCGCAGCCCCGGCCACCCTTCGACGCCGTCACCCAGCGACACCCCGCCGTACCGCTGCAGCCCCGCCCACCCGGACGGCGACAGCACCAACGGCCGCCCGTCCGCGGGTACCTCGTCCCGCAACCCTTCGTAGGCGGCCTGGGCCAGGCACAGAGCGTCCACGCGCTCGCCGGGGACGGAGGCGTCGCCCCTGTGCCACACCCCCGCGAAGCCCTTCGCCGCCTGCCCCGCGTACCGCACGCGCGCGTCGGTGAGATCCGGGCGGGTCGCCTCGCCGGGCCGCCCGTCCGTACGCACGGCCGACACCAGCCGGACCCCCTCCCGCCGCAGCTCGTCCGCCAGCACCGGCAGCTTCGGGAAACGGTCCTCGTCGACCGTGAACGCCCGGCCGCCGTCCAGGTGACCGTCCCCCAGATGCACCGCGTCCAGCGGCAGCCACCGCTCCCGGTGACCGGCGACCACCCGCCGCACCTCGTCCTCGCCTCCGGCGCCGTCGCGCACATGGTGGTGGCCGAACGCCCACGCGGGCGGCTGCGCCGGAGCGCCGGTCAGCGACGCCCACGTCAGCAGGACCCGTGCCGGCGTGCCCACCATCACCCAGCCGCGCACCGGACCGCCCTCCATGCGCAGCTCGCTCGTGCCCACCCGGTCGTGTCCGGAACCGGCGCCCTCCACGCCCTCCCGCACGGTCACCGTGCCGTCCCACGAGTTGTCGACGAACAGCAGATGCGTGGCCGCGTCGGCCACCACCAGCTGCACGGGCACGGTCACCGGCGCCGCGCTCACGCCCTTGCCCTGCCGCGGCCGGGGCGCAGCCGTCCCGCCGTCCGGACCGAAGAAGCGGGCGTCCGCCGGAACCTCCGACCGCAGCATCCACCGCGCCGGACCCCCGTCCGCCGCCTCCCACCACCGCGGCGGCAGATCCCGCCGCAGCATCACACCCCCGGGCGTCAGCACCTCCAGCGCGCCGTGCCGCGACACCGCGACCGTCACCCGCTCGGCCACCACACGCCAGCCGCCGTCCGTGTCCGGCTCCAGCCCGGCCCGCGGATCCGGCTCGGGACACGCCCCGGCCAGCGCGTACGACGGCTCAGGGCCGGCCCCGTCCCACCCCCAGAACACCGCGCCGTTCACCGCGACGAGGATCCGCAGCTCCGAGCGGGCGAACCTGATCACACCGCCGCCGGGCCCGGGCTCCACCTCCCGCACGGTCCCCGGCACCCTCGCCCGCACGGGCCCCGGCCCGGTGGCGTCCGCACCCCGCCTGCGCCACGCTGCTCGTACGGTACGCAACCCCCGTGCCGCTCCCGCCCCACCGACCGGCCACCACGAACGCACCAGGTCACGACCGTTCATGTTGCTCACCCTGCCATCGACCGCGCCCCGCAAGCGTGGCGTTCAACTCCTGTTCACCCGTGATCGGACCACATCCTCACGGCGGGGACTATGTGGGGGGCACCCTGGTGCGGAAGTCGATCACGTGGCATCGTCCCTGTCAGCCGCGTCACGCGCACACCCCAGCCCGTGCGCGGAGGACGCACACGACGCGCACAGTCCGGGAGCCGCCCCATGTCGACCGTGAACCCCCAGCCGCTCTGGCAGCCCGATCCGGAACGCATCGCTCAGGCACAGGTGACCACATTCCAGGCCTGGGCGGCGGAGCACCACGGAGCCCCCGCCGACGGCGGATACCCGGCACTGCACTGCTGGTCCGTCGAGGAGCTGGAGGCCTTCTGGAAAGCGGTCACCGAGTGGTTCGACGTCCGCTTCACCACGCCGTACGAGCGCGTCCTCGGCGACCGCTCCATGCCCGGCGCCCGGTGGTTCCCAGGGGCGACCCTCAACTACGCCGAGCACGCCCTGCGCGCCGCCGCCTCCCGCGCGGACGAGCCGGCCCTGCTCCACGTCGACGAGACCCACGACCCCCGGCCCGTCACCTGGGCCGACCTGCGCCGCCAGGTCGGCTCCCTCGCCGCCGAACTGCGCGCCCTCGGCGTACGCCCCGGCGACCGGGTCAGCGGCTACCTGCCGAACATCCCCGAGGCCGTCGTCGCCCTCCTCGCCACCGCCGCCGTCGGCGGCGTCTGGACCTCCTGCGCCCCCGACTTCGGCGCCCGCAGCGTCCTCGACCGCTTCCAGCAGGTCGAACCCGTCGTCCTGTTCACCGTCGACGGCTACCGCTACGGCGGCAAGGAACACGACCGCCGCGAGATCGTCGCCGAACTCCGCCGCGAACTGCCCACCCTGCGCGCCGTCGTGCACATCCCGCTGCTCGGCACCGACGCCCCCGACGGCGCCCTGGAGTGGTCCGCCCTCACCACCGCCGACACCGAACCGGTCTTCGAGCAGGTGCCCTTCGACCACCCCCTGTGGGTGCTCTACTCCTCCGGCACCACCGGACTGCCCAAGGCCATCGTCCAGTCCCAGGGCGGCATCCTCGTCGAGCACCTCAAGCAGCTCGGCCTGCACTGCGACCTGGGCCCCGAGGACCGCTTCTTCTGGTACACCTCCACCGGCTGGATGATGTGGAACTTCCTCGTCTCCGGCCTCCTCACGGGCACCACCGTCGTCCTCTACGACGGCAGCCCCGGCTACCCCGACACCGGCGCCCAGTGGCGCATCGCCGAACGCACCGGCGCCACCCTCTACGGCACCTCCGCCGCGTACGTCATGGCCTGCCGCAAGGCAGACGTCCACCCCTCGCGCGACTTCGACCTGTCCGCCGTGAAGTGCGTGGCCACCACCGGCTCCCCGCTGCCGCCCGACGGCTTCCGCTGGCTGCACGACGAGTTCGCCGAGAGCGGGGCCGACCTGTGGATCGCCTCCGTCAGCGGCGGCACCGACGTCTGTTCCTGCTTCGCCGGAGCCGTCCCCACCCTCCCCGTCCACGTCGGCGAACTCCAGGCCCCCTGCCTCGGCACCGATCTGCAGTCCTGGGACCCCAGCGGCAAGCCCCTCACCGACGAGGTCGGCGAACTCGTCGTCACCAACCCCATGCCGTCCATGCCGATCCGCTTCTGGAACGACCCCGACGGCAGCCGCTACCACGACAGCTACTTCGACACCTACCCCGGCGTCTGGCGCCACGGCGACTGGATCACCCTCACCTCGCGCGGCTCCGTCGTCATCCACGGCCGCTCGGACTCCACCCTGAACCGCCAGGGCGTCCGCATGGGCTCCGCCGACATCTACGAGGCCGTCGAACGCCTCCCCGAGATCAAGGAGTCCCTGGTCGTTGGCATCGAACAGCCCGACGGCGGCTACTGGATGCCGCTCTTCGTCCACCTGGCGCCCGGCGCCACCCTCGACGACGACCTGACCGACCGCATCAGGAAGACCATCCGCACCCAGCTCTCGCCCCGGCACGTCCCCGACGAGATCATCGAGGTGCCCGGCATCCCGCACACCCTCACCGGCAAGCGCATCGAGGTCCCCGTCAAGCGGCTCCTCCAGGGCACGCCCCTGGAGAAGGCCGTCAACCCCGGCTCCATCGACGACCTCGACCTGCTCGCCCACTACCAGGAGCTGGCCCGCACCCGCCCCTGACCTGTCGCGCCCCGTCTCCTCCTCCGCACCCGTTGTCAGTGCCGCCGATTACGGTGAGTGAGCATTGATCGACCGTGCAGAGGGGGAGACATGGCGTACACCGACCACCGGACCCTGCGACGCGTCCTGCGCCGCGAGATCGTGGGCACCATCGGCGTGCTCACCGACGAACACGACTTCCGTGCCATGCGGCGCTACGACAGCTTCGTCTTCGACGACCACGCCACCTACCTGAAACACGTCGAAGCCGTGCTGCGCACCCGCGCCCTCCAGGGCAGCCACACCACGGTGGCCCTCTTCGACCCCGAGGAGTACGCCGACTGGTGCGCACAGCACGGCCTCGACCCCGACAGCCACCTCAGCCGCACCCGCTTCACCGCCGAGCGCGCCGCCACCGGACCCGCCGTCCCCTACGACGGCCGACCCCTGTCCGACCTCATGACCACCCTCGTCGACGAGGCCGTCCGCCGCGCCACCTGGGAGTACGCCACGATGCTCCTCGCCCGCCTCGGCCCCTGCGCCTCCTGCGGCGAGGACCTCGGGCACGCGGCCTTCGCCCGCGCCTCCCGCCTCGTCTCCCGCATCCTCGACAGCGCGCCACCGGGCGACCGCCATCTCGTCTGCAGCGTCTCCGGACCACCCGAATCCCTGGTCGCCGTGCTGCACGCCGACGACACCGACGACGGCGTCCGCATCGACGAGACCGAGGCCCTGGAGTTCACCACCGTCCTGGCCGTCGGCCTCGCCACCGCGGGCCCCGGCGGCCTGGTGATGCGCACCAGCACCCCCGGCGAACCCGACCGTATCCACGGCTGGCGCATCCGCAGCCACGGACTGATCCCCCTCACCGCAGGAGAGGTCTTCGACGCCTACTGCACCGACACCGAGACCGGCGAGATCATCCCGCCCGAGTCCAACGTCGACTACTGCGCGTCACCCGACCTCACGGACGCCGACCCCGGCCCGGACCACAACCACTGACCCGGGCAGCAGGCTGGGACAGCACGAGGGGCGCCCCACCGAAGTGGAGCGCCCCTCGGGACACCGCGTGGTGAGGTCCGGTGAGGACTACTCGCCCGACAGCACCGCCTGCGCCGCGTTCCGCGCCTCCTCCGCACTGTCCGCGGCCCGCGCGGCGGCGGCGGCCCGCTCGCACTGCGCCAGCGTGAACTTCGCCAGCGACGCACGCACATAAGGAATGGACGCCGCACCCATCGAGAGCGAGGTGACACCCAGACCCGTCAGCACACACGCCAGCAGCGGGTCCGACGCGGCCTCACCGCACACACCGCAGCTCTTGCCCTCGGCCCGCGCCGCCTCCGCGGACAGCGCCACCAGGTCGAGCAGCGCCGGCTGCCACGGGTCCTGCAGCCGGGAGACCGCACCCACCTGACGGTCCGCGGCGAACGTGTACTGCGCGAGGTCGTTCGTGCCCAGCGACAGGAACTCCACCTCCTGCAACACCGAACGCGCCCGCAGCGCCGCCGACGGGATTTCCACCATCGCGCCGTACTTCGCCCGCAGACCCGCCTCACGGCACGCGTCCGCGAACGCCTTCGCGTCGGCCCGGTCCGCCACCATCGGGGCCATCACCTCAAGATGGACCGGCAGCCCCTCCGCGGCCTTGGCCAGCGCCGTCAGCTGGGTGCGCAGCACCTCCGGGTGGTCCAGCAGGGTGCGCAGACCCCGCACGCCCAGCGCCGGGTTCGGCTCGTCGCCCGGCGTGAGGAACTCCAGCGGCTTGTCCGCGCCCGCGTCCAGCACGCGCACCACGACACGCCCCTCGGGGAACGCCTCCAGCACCTGTCGGTACGCCTCGACCTGCTTCTCCTCGGACGGAGCGTTCTTGCTGTCGTCCAGGAACAGGAACTCGGTACGGAACAGGCCGACGCCCTCGGCGCCGGCCTCGACCGCCGCCGGGACGTCCGCCGGCCCGCCGATGTTCGCCAGCAGCGGCACCTTGTGCCCGTCGGCCGTCGCACCCGGGCCGGTCGCCGCCGCGAGAGCCGCCTTCCGCTCGGCGGCCGCGGCCTCCAGCGCGGCCCGGCGCTCCTCGGTCGGGTTCACGAAGATCTCGCCCGAGCTGCCGTCGACCGCGATCAAGGTGCCCTCGGCGATCTCACCGGCCCCCGGCAGGGCCACGACCGCCGGTACACCCAGGGCACGCGCCAGGATCGCGCTGTGACTGGTCGGCCCGCCCTCCTCGGTCACGAAACCGAGCACCAGCGTGGGGTCCAGCAGCGCGGTGTCCGCCGGCGCGAGATCCCGCGCCACCAGCACGTACGGCTGGTCGCTGTCCGGCACACCCGGCATCGGCACACCGAGCAGCCGAGCCACGATCCGGTTGCGCACGTCGTCCAGGTCGGCGACGCGGCCCGCCAGGTACTCGCCCGCGTTCGCCAGCAGTTCGCGGTACGCGGCGAACGCGTCGTAGACCGCGCGCTCGGCGGAACTGCCGACGGCGATACGCCGGTCCACGTCGGCCATCAGCTCGGGGTCCTGCGCCATCAGGGCCTGCGCCTCGAGCACCGCCTGGGCCTCGCCGCCGGCGAGGTTCCCGCGCGCGGTCAGATCGGCCGCGACCGCCTCCACGGCCTGACGGGCGCGCTGCTGCTCGCGCTCCGCCTCCTCCGCCGGGATCTGCTTGGCCGGCGGCTCCAGCACCGCCGTGCCCATGTGCCGAACCTCGCCGATCGCCACACCGTGGCTCACGCCGACGCCTCGCAGCGTTGTCTCCATCTCACCCGTCTCCGGTAAAAGCGGCGGGTCGCGCCGCAGCGTCCGATGTCTCTGTGCCGTCGCCCTGTGCCGTCGGTCAGGGGACGACGTCACGTCACTTCCAGAGGAAGAGCGTGTCGCCCGCCTTCACGTCGCCCTCTTCACGGAGCTCGGAGAGGGCGTCCGCCGTGGCCTCCAGCGCCACGACCGGGCACACCGGGGACTTGCCGGCGGCCTCGACGGCGGCCGGGTTCCAGCGCACGATGCTCTGTCCGCGCGTGACGGTGTCGCCCTTGTTGACGAGCAGCTCGAAGCCCTCGCCGTTGAGCTGGACGGTGTCGATGCCGAGGTGGGTGAGCACGCCGTGCCCGCTCTCGTCGACGACGACGAACGCGTGCGGGTGCAGAGAGACGATCACGCCGTCGACGGGGGAGACGGCCTCGGAAGGCTCCCGCACGGGGTCGATCGCGGTGCCCGGGCCGACCATGGCCCCGGAGAAGACCGGATCGGGCACGGACGCCAGTCCGATGGCCCGTCCTGCAAGCGGGGACGTCACGGTGGTCATGGGAGTCCTCCCAGGAGATGGAGATCTGTACGAGCGCCGTCACTGGCTGTCTCCGGCGTGCTGTTCAGCAGGGTATGTCATGAGACGTACCGGTTCCGGGGGACAGATCCAGATCCATGGTCCAGACAAGAGGTCTAGACCACCCACCCTAATGGATTTGCACGCGGTCTGCGACCCCGTGTACAGTCTTAGACCTGCCTGGGGCTGAGGGATGCAGTCACGCATCCAGGACCCGGCAGCAATCCAACTCGTCAGATCCTAACTTTGGATCCCCTTCCGCATGCCTGCGGAACGGTGGTCAGAGGGCCGGAAAAACACTGATAGAGTCGGAAACGCAAGACCGAAGGGAAGCGCCCGGAGGAAAGCCCGAGAGGGTGAGTACAAAGGAAGCGTCCGTTCCTTGAGAACTCAACAGCGTGCCAAAAGTCAACGCCAGATATGTTGATACCCCGACCTGATCGGTTCGATCGGGTTGAGGTTCCTTTGAAAAAATACACAGCGAGGACGCTGTGAACGTCGGGATTATTCCTCCCGATGTTCCGCTCTCGTGATGTGTGCACCCGATTACGGGTAAACATTCACGGAGAGTTTGATCCTGGCTCAGGACGAACGCTGGCGGCGTGCTTAACACATGCAAGTCGAACGATGAAAGCCCTTCGGGGTGGATTAGTGGCGAACGGGTGAGTAACACGTGGGCAATCTGCCCTGCACTCTGGGACAAGCCCTGGAAACGGGGTCTAATACCGGATACTGATCGCCTTGGGCATCCTTGGTGATCGAAAGCTCCGGCGGTGCAGGATGAGCCCGCGGCCTATCAGCTTGTTGGTGAGGTAATGGCTCACCAAGGCGACGACGGGTAGCCGGCCTGAGAGGGCGACCGGCCACACTGGGACTGAGACACGGCCCAGACTCCTACGGGAGGCAGCAGTGGGGAATATTGCACAATGGGCGAAAGCCTGATGCAGCGACGCCGCGTGAGGGATGACGGCCTTCGGGTTGTAAACCTCTTTCAGCAGGGAAGAAGCGAAAGTGACGGTACCTGCAGAAGAAGCGCCGGCTAACTACGTGCCAGCAGCCGCGGTAATACGTAGGGCGCGAGCGTTGTCCGGAATTATTGGGCGTAAAGAGCTCGTAGGCGGCTTGTCGCGTCGGTTGTGAAAGCCCGGGGCTTAACCCCGGGTCTGCAGTCGATACGGGCAGGCTAGAGTTCGGTAGGGGAGATCGGAATTCCTGGTGTAGCGGTGAAATGCGCAGATATCAGGAGGAACACCGGTGGCGAAGGCGGATCTCTGGGCCGATACTGACGCTGAGGAGCGAAAGCGTGGGGAGCGAACAGGATTAGATACCCTGGTAGTCCACGCCGTAAACGGTGGGCACTAGGTGTGGGCGACATTCCACGTCGTCCGTGCCGCAGCTAACGCATTAAGTGCCCCGCCTGGGGAGTACGGCCGCAAGGCTAAAACTCAAAGGAATTGACGGGGGCCCGCACAAGCGGCGGAGCATGTGGCTTAATTCGACGCAACGCGAAGAACCTTACCAAGGCTTGACATACACCGGAAACGTCCAGAGATGGGCGCCCCCTTGTGGTCGGTGTACAGGTGGTGCATGGCTGTCGTCAGCTCGTGTCGTGAGATGTTGGGTTAAGTCCCGCAACGAGCGCAACCCTTGTCCCGTGTTGCCAGCAGGCCCTTGTGGTGCTGGGGACTCACGGGAGACCGCCGGGGTCAACTCGGAGGAAGGTGGGGACGACGTCAAGTCATCATGCCCCTTATGTCTTGGGCTGCACACGTGCTACAATGGCCGGTACAATGAGCTGCGATACCGCGAGGTGGAGCGAATCTCAAAAAGCCGGTCTCAGTTCGGATTGGGGTCTGCAACTCGACCCCATGAAGTCGGAGTCGCTAGTAATCGCAGATCAGCATTGCTGCGGTGAATACGTTCCCGGGCCTTGTACACACCGCCCGTCACGTCACGAAAGTCGGTAACACCCGAAGCCGGTGGCCCAACCCCCTTGTGGGGAGGGAGCTGTCGAAGGTGGGACTGGCGATTGGGACGAAGTCGTAACAAGGTAGCCGTACCGGAAGGTGCGGCTGGATCACCTCCTTTCTAAGGAGCACTTCTTAACCGACTTCGGTGGTCAGAGGCCAGTTCATCAGCGAACGTCTGATGCTGGTTGCTCATGGTGGAACGTTGACTACTCGGCACACTTGTCGTCTTCCTGCTTCTAGTACTGCTCTTCGGAGCGTGGAACGTTGAGGGAAGCGGGGGAGTGTGTCGGGCACGCTGTTGGGTGTCTGAGGGTACGCGTCGCATGGTCGCCTTCAGTGCCGGCCCCAGTGCACTCGAGCGTATTCGGGGGTGATGGGTGGTTGGTCGTTGTTTGAGAACTGCACAGTGGACGCGAGCATCTGTGGCCAAGTTTTAAGGGCGCACGGTGGATGCTTGGCACCAGGAACCGATGAAGGACGTGGGAGGCCACGATAGGCCCGGGGAGTCGTCAACCAGGCTTTGATCCGGGGTGTCCGAATGGGGAAACCCGGCAGTCGTCATGGGCTGTCACCCTTGCCTGAACACATAGGCAAGTGGAGGGAACGCGGGAAGTGAAACATCTCAGTACCGCAGGAAGAGAAAACAACCGTGATTCCGGGAGTAGTGGCGAGCGAAACCGGATGAGGCCAAACCGTATGCGTGGTGAGACCGGCAGGGTTGCGCATTCGGGGTTGTGGGATCTCTCTTTCATGGTCTGCCGCATGAGCGACGAGTCAGAAACCGTTGATGTAGGCGAAGGACATGCGAAAGGTCCGGCGTAGAGGGTAAGACCCCGTAGTCGAAACGTCAGCGGCTCGTTTGAGAGACACCCAGTAGCACGGGCCCGAGAAATCCCGTGTGAATCTGGCGGACCACCCGCTAAGCCTAAATATTCCCTGGTGACCGATAGCGGATAGTACCGTGAGGGAATGGTGAAAAGTACCGCGGGAGCGGAGTGAAATAGTACCTGAAACCGTGTGCCTACAAGCCGTGGGAGCGTCGCGCAAGACTTGTCTTGCGTCGTGACTGCGTGCCTTTTGAAGAATGAGCCTGCGAGTTTGCGGTGTGTTGCGAGGTTAACCCGGGTGGGGAAGCCGTAGCGAAAGCGAGTCCGAACAGGGCGATTCAGTAGCACGCTCAAGACCCGAAGCGGAGTGATCTAGCCATGGGCAGGTTGAAGCGGAGTAAGACTTCGTGGAGGACCGAACCCACCAGGGTTGAAAACCTGGGGGATGACCTGTGGTTAGGGGTGAAAGGCCAATCAAACTCCGTGATAGCTGGTTCTCCCCGAAATGCATTTAGGTGCAGCGTCGTGTTTTTTGCCGGAGGTAGAGCACTGGATAGGCGATGGGCCTACCGGGTTACTGACCTTAGCCAAACTCCGAATGCCGGTAAGTGAGAGCGCGGCAGTGAGACTGTTGGGGGATAAGCTCCATGGTCGAGAGGGAAACAGCCCAGAGCACTCGACTAAGGCCCCTAAGCGTACGCTAAGTGGGAAAGGTGTGTGGAGTCGCACAGACAACCAGGAGGTTGGCTTAGAAGCAGCCACCCTTGAAAGAGTGCGTAATAGCTCACTGGTCTAGTGATTCCGCGCCGACAATGTAGCGGGCTCAAGCGTACCGCCGAAGTCGTGTCATTCACACAATAGGGCCAACGCCTGTGTGGATGGGGTAGGGGAGCGTCGTGTGCCGGTGAAGCAGCGCGGAAGCGAGTTGTGGACGGTTCACGAGTGAGAATGCAGGCATGAGTAGCGATTCACACGTGAGAAACGTGTGCGCGATTGACTAAGGGTTCCTGGGTCAAGCTGATCTGCCAGGGTAAGTCGGGACCTAAGGCGAGGCGACAGGCGTAGTCGATGGATAACCGGTTGATATTCCGGTACCCGCTGTGAAGCGTCAAACATCGAATCCAGTGATGCTAAGCCCGTGAAGCCGCCGGCTGAGTCTTCGGACGAGGTCGGAGTGGTGGAGCCGGTGACCCGAGCTGGTAGTAGGTGAGTGATGGGGTGACGCAGGAAGGTAGTCCATCCCGGGCGGTGGTTGTTCCGGGGTAAGGGTGTAGGACGTCAGGTAGGCAAATCCGCCCTGACACATAGTCTGAGACCTGATGCCGAGCCGATTGTGGTGAAGTGGATGATCCTATGCTGTCGAGAAAAGCCTCTAGCGAGTTTCATGGCGGCCCGTACCCTAAACCGACTCAGGTGGTCAGGTAGAGAATACCGAGGCGTTCGGGTGAACTATGGTTAAGGAACTCGGCAAAATGCCCCGTAACTTCGGGAGAAGGGGGCCATTCCTGGTGATGAGCTTTGCGCTCTGAGCTGGGGTGGCGCAGAGACCAGCGAGAAGCGACTGTTTTACTAAAAACACAGGTCCGTGCGAAGCCGTAAGGCGATGTATACGGACTGACGCCTGCCCGGTGCTGGAACGTTAAGGGGACCGGTTAGCTCACCTTCGGGTGGGCGAAGCTGAGAACTTAAGCGCCAGTAAACGGCGGTGGTAACTATAACCATCCTAAGGTAGCGAAATTCCTTGTCGGGTAAGTTCCGACCTGCACGAATGGCGTAACGACTTCTCGACTGTCTCAACCATAGGCCGGTGAAATTGCACTACGAGTAAAGATGCTCGTTTCGCGCAGCAGGACGGAAAGACCCGGGACCTTTACTACAGTTTGATATTGGTGTTCGGTTCGGCTTGTGTAGGATAGCTGGGAGACTGTGAAGCTCGGACGCCAGTTCGGGTGGAGTCGTCGTTGAAATACCAGTTGGTCGTGCTGATGTCTAACCTGGTTCCGTGATCGGATCAGGGACGTGTCTGATGGGTAGTTTAACTGGGGCGGTTGCTCCTAAAGAGTAACGGAGGCGCCCAAAGGTTCCCTCAGCCTGGTTGGCAATCAGGTGTTGAGTGTAAGTGCACAAGGGAGCTTGACTGTGAGACGACGGGTCGAGCAGGGACGAAAGTCGGGACTAGTGATCCGGCGGTGCTTGTGGAAGCGCGTCGCTCAACGGATAAAAGGTACCCCGGGGATAACAGGCTGATCTTTCCCCAAGAGTCCATATCGACGGGATGGTTTGGCACCTCGATGTCGGCTCGTCGCATCCTGGGGCTGGAGTCGGTCCCAAGGGTTTGGCTGTTCGCCCATTAAAGCGGTACGCGAGCTGGGTTTAGAACGTCGTGAGACAGTTCGTCCCTATCTCGCTGTGCGCGTAGGAGTCTTGAGAAGGGCTGTCTGTCCCTAGTACGAGAGGACCGGGACGGACGAACCTCTGGTGTGCCAGTTGTTCTGCCAAGGGCATGGCTGGTTGGCTACGTTCGGAAGGATAACGCTGAAAGCATCTAAGCGGGAAGCCTGCTTCGAGATGAGGACTCCCACCTCCTAGAGAGGGTAAGGCTCCCAGTAGACGACTGGGTTGATAGGCCGGATATGGAAGCACGGTAACGTGTGGAGTTGACCGTACTAATAGGCCGAGGCTGTCTCAGTTGCTCGCGTCCACTGTGTTGTTCTGAACCACGAACAACCCCATGCCATGGTCACGGCATGGTGCCGGTTGAGAGTTTCATAGTGTTTCGGTGGTCATAGCGTAGGGGAAACGCCCGGTTACATTCCGAACCCGGAAGCTAAGCCTTACAGCGCCGATGGTACTGCAGGGGGGACCCTGTGGGAGAGTAGGACGCCGCCGAACTCCTTTTACAGCTCCGGCTCTTGGGCTCCCCGCCCGAGAGCCGGAGCTTTTTTGCGTTGCGGTAGGGTCAAGGAGCATCGTAGAAACGTTTCCCACAGGAGGATCCCGGGTGGAGGTCCAGGAGACACGGGTCCAGACAGACCGTGTCCTCACCATCCCGAACGTGCTCAGCATGGCGCGGCTCGTCGGCGTACCCCTGTTCCTCTGGCTGATCCTGAGGCCGGAGTTCGGCGGGCCGAAGAGCGACGGCTGGGCGCTCCTGGTGCTGGCCTTCAGCGGCGTCAGCGACTACCTGGACGGCAAGCTCGCCCGCCGGTGGAACCAGATCAGCAGCCTCGGCCGGCTGCTCGATCCCGCGGCCGACCGGCTGTACATTCTCTCGACTCTGGTCGGACTCACCTGGCGGGAGATTCTGCCGCTCTGGCTGACCTGCGTCCTGCTGGCCCGGGAGCTGGTCCTCCTGGTCATGGTGGGCGTCCTGCGGCGCCACGGCTATCCGCCGCCGCAGGTGAACTTCCTGGGGAAGGCCGCGACCTTCAACCTGATGTATGCCTTCCCGTTGCTCCTGCTCAGTGACGGTAGTGGCTGGATCTCGTCACTCGCTGCAATTTTCGGCTGGGCGTTCGCCGGATGGGGTACAACCCTCTATTGGTGGGCAGGAGTGCTCTATGTGGTCCAAGTCCGCCGCTTGATCCGTGCGGACGCCATGGCCGATTGACTCGCTTCTTCACGCGCAACGTGGCGCGCGATGTCCCACTGAATAAGTGTGTGGCAATCCTGGCGGGTGAAGTCGGCCAGACCGTCGTCTCTTCGAGGAGGACGCTTCCGACATGAAGGCCGTCGTGATGGCCGGGGGCGAAGGCACCCGTCTTCGCCCCATGACCTCAAGCATGCCCAAGCCGCTCCTGCCGGTGGCCAACCGGCCGATCATGGAGCACGTTCTGCGGCTGCTCAAAAGGCACGGGCTCAACGAAACCGTTGTGACTGTCCAGTTCCTTGCCTCGCTCGTCAAGAACTACTTCGGTGACGGCGAGGAGCTCGGAATGGAGCTCACCTATGCCAATGAGGAGAAGCCACTCGGTACCGCCGGGAGCGTCAAGAACGCCGAGGAGGCATTGAAGGACGATGCCTTTCTCGTCATCTCCGGCGATGCCCTCACGGATTTCGACCTCACCGAGCTGATCAATTTCCACAAGGAAAAGGGCGCACTGGTCACGGTCTGCCTGACCCGCGTGCCCAACCCGCTGGAATTCGGCATCACCATCGTCGACGAGGAGGGCAAGGTCGAGCGCTTCCTCGAGAAGCCGACCTGGGGCCAGGTCTTCTCCGACACGGTGAACACCGGCATCTACGTGATGGAGCCCGAGGTCTTCGACTACGTCGAGCCCGACGTCCCCGTCGACTGGTCCGGCGACGTCTTCCCGCAGCTGATGAAGGAAGGCAAGCCGATCTACGGCTATGTCGCCGAGGGCTACTGGGAGGACGTCGGCACCCACGAGAGCTACGTCAAGGCCCAGGCCGACGTCCTCGAGGGCAAGGTCGACGTCGACATCGACGGGTTCGAGATGGCGCCCGGCGTCTGGGTCGCCGAAGGCGCCGAGGTGCACCCCGACGCCGTGCTCCGCGGGCCGCTGTACATCGGCGACTACGCCAAGGTCGAGGCCGGCGCGGAGATCCGCGAGCACACGGTCGTCGGGTCCAACGTCGTCGTCAAGAGCGGCGCCTTCCTGCACAAGGCCGTGGTGCACGACAACGTGTACGTCGGCCCGCACAGCAACCTGCGCGGCTGTGTTGTCGGCAAGAACACCGACATCATGCGCGCCGCGCGGATCGAGGACGGCGCCGTCATCGGCGACGAGTGCCTGATCGGTGAAGAATCGATCGTTCAGGGCAACGTCCGGGTCTACCCCTTCAAGACCATCGAGGCCGGCGCCTTCGTCAACACCTCGGTCATCTGGGAGTCCCGCGGCCAGGCGCACCTGTTCGGCGCCCGTGGCGTCTCCGGCATCCTGAACGTCGAGATCACGCCCGAGCTCGCCGTCCGCCTCGCCGGCGCCTACGCGACGACCCTGAAGAAGGGCTCGACCGTCACCACGGCCCGCGACCACTCGCGAGGCGCCCGGGCCCTGAAGCGCGCGGTCATCTCCGCGCTCCAGGCCAGCGCCATCGACGTACGCGACCTGGAGAACGTACCGCTGCCCGTGGCACGGCAGCAGACCGCGCGGGGCAGCGCCGGCGGCATCATGATCCGCACCACGCCGGGCGTGCCCGACTCCGTCGACATCATGTTCTTCGACGGGCAGGGCGCCGACCTGTCGCAGGGCAGCCAGCGCAAGCTGGACCGGGTGTTCGCGCGGCAGGAGTACCGGCGCGCCTTCCCCGGTGAGATCGGCGACCTGCACTTCCCGGCGAGCGTCTTCGACTCCTACACCGGGTCGCTGCTGCGGAACGTCGACACCACCGGCATCGCCGAGTCCGGACTGAAGGTCGTCGTCGACGCCTCCAACGGCAGCGCCGGCCTGGTGCTGCCCAGCCTGCTCGGCAAGCTCGGCGTCGACTCGCTGACCATCAACCCCGGTCTGGACGAGTCCCGGCCCACCGAGACGGCCGACATGCGGCGCGCCGGCCTGGTGCGGCTCGGGGAGATCGTGGCGTCCTCCGGAGCCGCCTTCGGCGTGCGCTTCGACCCCGTCGGCGAGCGGCTGTCGCTGGTCGACGAGAAGGGGCGGATCGTCGAGGACGACCGGGCGCTGCTCGTCATGCTCGACCTGGTCGCCTCCGAGCGGCGCAGCGGACGTGTCGCCCTGCCGGTGACCACCACCCGCATCGCCGAGCAGGTGGCGGCCTACCACGGCACGCAGGTCGAGTGGACGACCACCTCGCCCGACGACCTCACCCGCGTCGGCGGTGAGGACGGGACGATCTTCGGAGGCGACGGCAACGGCGGCTTCATCGTCCCCGAGTTCAGCAGCGTCTACGACGGCACAGCGGCGTTCGTCCGGCTGATCGGTCTGGTGGCGCGCACCCAGCTGACGCTGAGCCAGATCGACGCCCGTATCCCGCGGGCGCACGTCCTCAAGCGGGACCTGGCGACCCCGTGGGCCGTCAAGGGCCTGGTCATGCGGCGCGTCGTCGAGGCGGCCGGGGACCGCTCCGTGGACACCACCGACGGTGTGCGCGTGGTGGAGGCCGACGGGCGCTGGGTCATGGTGCTGCCCGACCCGGCCGAGGCGGTCACGCACCTGTGGGCCGAGGGCCCCGACGACGCCTCCGCGCAGGCGCTGCTCGACGAGTGGTCGGCGGTCGTGGACAGCGCCGGCAGGTGATCTGGACGGCCTTCACGCGGTAGACGCGGTAACCGGCGGCGTGCCGGACCGGGACCCCGGAAGGGGCCCGTCCGGCACGCCGCCGGGGTCGTTCGGAGGTCGGGGGCCCGGCGTGCGACTATGTGCGGCATGCCGCAGCAACCCCCCGTTCGGAGCACACCCGCGCGGCCCGCGCGCCCGGACGCGTCCATGTCGTTGATCACCAACGTGATGGACCACAGTCTCGACGACGGCTACGCCGAGGCGGCCGCCCGGAAGCGGCGCCAGGGGACCGGTAATCTGCCGAGGACCCTGCGGGCGAAGCTCGGCCTCGCCGCGGGACTCGTCCTCGCCGCGTGCATCGTGACCCTCGGCGCGGCCCAGGCGCAGGTCGCCGCTCCGGTCGTCGCCAAGGAGCGCGAGGAGCTCATCGACCGGATCGACGAGGAGACCGCGGTCGCCGACCGGCTCGAGAAGAGCGTCGACGAACTGCGCGCGGAGGTGAGCGCCCGGCAGCGGGAGGCGCTGCGGGACAGCGGCGGCGACCGGTCGACGCTCACGGGCATCCTGTCCGGCGCCACCCCCGTCCACGGACCGGGCGTACGGCTCGTGGTGAACGACGCCGAGAACAGCGGCGACGGCGGTGACGGCGACCCGCGGTCCACGTCCGGTTTCTCCGACACCGGCCGGGTCCGGGACCGTGATCTCCAGCGGGTCGTCAACGGCCTGTGGGAGTCCGGCGCGGAAGCCGTCTCGATCAACGGGCGGCGGTTGACCGCCCTGTCGGCGATCAGGGCCGCGGGAGACGCGATACTGGTCGACAACAAGCCGCTGGTGCCGCCGTACACGGTGCTGGCGGTCGGGGACGGCGAAGAACTGGGGGACCGGTTCCAGAACAGCGCCGACGGGGTGTATCTGCATGTCCTGCAGGAGAGCTACGGCATCCGGACGGCCTTGTCCGTGGAGGACGACGTCCGGCTGCCCGCCGCACCGAGCGTGACCGTACGAACCGCACAGCCGATAACCGAGAAGGGCACATCGTGATCGCCGTACTGGGCCTCATTGTGGGAGTGGTGGCCGGCCTGTTGGTCCGGCCCGAGGTGCCGGCGGTCGTCGAGCCCTATTTGCCGATCGCCGTGGTCGCCGCGCTGGACGCCGTGTTCGGCGGTCTGCGGGCCATGCTCGACGGGATCTTCGACGACAAGGTCTTCGTGGTGTCGTTCCTGTCGAATGTCGTCGTGGCCGCGCTGATCGTGTTCCTCGGCGACAAGCTGGGCGTCGGGGCGCAGCTGTCCACGGGTGTGGTCGTCGTCCTCGGCATCCGCATCTTCTCCAACGCCGCGGCGATCCGCCGCCATGTGTTCCGGGCGTGAGGCCGATGAGCGAACGCGAACAGCCCGAGACGACGCGCCCGGCGGTGACCCCGCCGCGGTCCGCCCCCGACACGCCCGCGTCCGCCCCCGAGGCGGCGCCGCGGGCCGGGCTGCGCCGGGAACTGCCCGCCGAGGTGCCCCCGGCCGCCCCGCAGGACGCGTCCGACAGGACCGGCGCGAGCGAGGCGCCCCGCCAGACCTCCGCACCTCAGGCCCACACGCCTCACGCGTCCCAGCAGCCCCAGACGCCCCAGAAGCCGCAGGAGTCCGGGACGCCGGCCGCCGGCGAGCCGGGCGAGCCCGTGCTGACCGGACGGCGGAGGCTCGTCAACGGGCTGTGGCCGCCGCGCGTGACCCGCGCCCAACTCATCGTCGCCCTGCTGCTCTTCGGCCTCGGCTTCGGTCTCGCCGTCCAGGTCGCCTCCACCAGCGACACCGACAGCGCGCTGCGCGGCGCACGCCAGGAAGATCTTGTGCGCATCCTCGATGAACTCGACGACCGGACCGAGCGTCTTGAAGACGAGAAGCAGGGTCTCGAGAAGCAGCGGGAGGAGCTGGAGAACAGCTCCGACCAGGCCGAGGAGGCGCGCAGGCAGACGATCGAGAAGGAACGGCAACTCGGCGTCCTCGCGGGCACCGTGGCCGCGCAGGGGCCCGGCATCGAGATGACCATCGAGGACACGAAGGGGACGGTCGAGTCGGACATGCTGCTCGACGCCATCCAGGAGCTGCGCGCCGCCGGCGCGGAGGCGATCCAGGTGAACGGGGTGCGGGTGGTGGCCGGCACGTATCTGTCGGACGCGGACGGCGGGGTCTCCGTGGACGGGAACAAGATCAAGTCCCCGTATCGTTTCAAGGTCATCGGCAAACCGCAGGACCTGGAGCCGGCGCTCAACATCCCCGGAGGCGTGGTGCAGACGCTCGAGAAGGAACAGGCCACCGTTACCGTGGAGCGGTCGGACAAGATCGTTGTGGACGCCTTGCGAGCGCCGAAGCGGCCTGACTACGCTCGGTCGTCCTCCCAGTGAACCGGGGGTGCATGGGGGCCGAACGGCCAGGGCATGAGGTTGCGGGGGGTCGGCGCACCGAATGGGTGGTGCGTGGTGGAAACTGTCTGGCGGAGGCGGACGTTGTGAAGATGTCCGGGTCGGCCAATGTGTTCAGTCAGGGTTCGTCCTGCCCCACGGGCGGGTCTGTTTCGGTCAAGGGGAATCGCCCGTGAAGTTGTTTGGGAAGTTGTTCGGCAAGAGCGCGCGGCGAGAGGACGGCGACAGCGCGACCGCTCGTCACCGCGCACAGCCCGGTGCGGACGATCAGCGTCCGCTGTTCCGGGACGAGACGGGCGGGGCCTCCGTTGACCCTGCGCAGTCGGGCGGCATAGGTTCTGGACAGCCGTCGAGCCCAGGTGCGGGCGGAGGTCACTCCGGTCCGTACGCGTCCCACGCCCCCGGCGGGCAGCCGCGGCAGGAGGATCCGTCCATGTCGGCCCTGGTGTGTTCGAGGTGCGGCAACCGCAACGCGGAGAACAGCCGCTTCTGTTCGAACTGCGGTGCCCCCCTGAAGCCGGGCGTCACCCCGGAGCGCCCCTCCGAGACGACGTCCACGATCTCCATCTCCGGCATCGAGGCCTACGACTCCGAGGCGACGGGCCAGCACCAGGTGCCCGCGCTCTCCCCGGAGGCGCAGGCCGCCGTCGACGCGCTGCCGGTGGGCTCCGCCCTGCTGGTCGTGCGCCGCGGGCCGAACTCGGGCAGCCGCTTCCTGCTGGACGGCGACCTGACCACGGCCGGCCGTCACCCGCAGAGCGACATCTTCCTCGACGACGTGACGGTCTCCCGGCGCCATGTGGAGTTCCGCCGCAGCCCGGACGGCTCGTTCACGGTCGCCGACGTCGGCAGCCTGAACGGCACCTACGTCAACCGCGAGCGGATCGACCAGGTCGCCCTGTCCAACGGCGACGAGGTGCAGATCGGCAAGTACCGGCTGGTCTTCTACGCGAGCCAGCAGAACTACTGACCGCCCCCGGCCGCGGTCCGGGGGACTCCAGGAAGGGTCGATGGTGCAGACACCGAGCGGCGGCGCCGGCCACGGCGCCGCCGTCACGGACACCGGACTGCTGAGCATCGGCGCGGTGCTGAACGTGCTGCGCGAGGAGTTCCCCGAGGTCACCATCTCCAAGATCCGCTTCCTGGAGTCGGAAGGGCTCGTCGAGCCGCGCCGCACCCCCTCGGGGTACCGGAAGTTCAGCGCCGAGGACGTCGAGCGTCTCGGCCATGTGCTGCGCATGCAGCGCGACCACTACCTGCCGCTCAAGGTGATCCGGGAGCACCTGGCGGCCATGGAGCGCGGCGAGGCACCGCCCCTGCCGGTGCTGAGCCGTCCGGGTGACGGCGAGGACCCCGCCGACGGGAGCGCCCCGGAGACACCCACCGCCGCCCGCATCGGACGCTGCCAGCTGCTCGCCGCCGCGGGGGTCGACGAGCAGCTCCTCGCCGAGTGGGAGTCGTACGGACTGCTCGCCCCGGTGGGGGACGGGGTGTACGACGCGGAGGCGGTCACCGTCGCCGGGCTGCTGACGGAACTGGGGCGGTACGGGATCGAGCCCCGCCATCTGCGCGCCATGAAGGCGGCCGCCGAGCGGGAGGCCGGGCTGGTCGAGCAGGTCGTCGCGCCGCTGCGGCGCCACCGCAACCCGCAGACCAGGGCGCACGCCGAGGACCGCACCAGGGAACTGGCCGGCCTCACCATGAAGCTGCACGCGGCGCTGGTGCGCTCGGCGCTCGGCGTGCGGCAGTCCTGAGGCCCTGGGACCTTCGGGAAACAGCACAGCACGGCCGGATCGGCCACCCGATCCCGGCCCGACTACCCAAACGTCCCGGGCACGGCCTAGGGTTGCTGTGTGAACGAGCTCGATGTCGTAGGTGTCCGGGTCGAGATGCCCTCCAACCAACCGATCGTGCTGTTGCGTGAAGTGGGCGGCGACCGCTACCTCCCCATCTGGATCGGCCCCGGGGAGGCGACGGCCATCGCCTTCGCCCAGCAGGGCATGGCGCCCGCACGGCCGCTGACCCACGACCTGTTCAAGGACGTGCTGGAGGCCGTGGGACAGGAGCTCACGGAAGTGCGCATCACCGACCTGCGGGAAGGCGTGTTCTACGCCGAGCTGGTCTTCGCCAGCGGTGTCGAGGTGAGCGCCCGTCCCTCCGACGCCATAGCACTCGCCCTGCGTACGGGAACCCCGATCTACGGAAGCGACACGGTGCTGGACGACGCCGGCATCGCGATCCCTGACGAGCAGGAGGACGAGGTGGAGAAGTTCCGCGAGTTCCTCGACCAGATCTCGCCCGAGGACTTCGGGACCAGCAACCAGTGAGCCGTTTCCCGGGGCCCCGGCGTCGGCCGCGGGCCGTGCCGAGGACATTCGGCTAGCCTTTCCCCGCGACGGGGCACGGGAAACCACTCTTAGGGTGATTATCACTCGGCGTGCCGAGTGTGGCGATCGTTGACGCACCCTTGGTGACTGCCTACCGTCGAGGAGGCAGGTCAAGGACGGAGGTCGGCGTGTGAGAAGCAGCGGCGACGGTACGGCTGGGGGTGCCCCCGGACGCGTTTTCGGGGCGGGCGGGCCGTATCCTCCCCAGAGCTCTCCGCTCCGCCCGGGCGGGGGTCATTCCGCGCGTGGCGGTGCGATCGATCCCGCTCCGCAGCGGCCGGCGGCTGTGCCGAGCGGTGGAGGGGCGATGGCCATGGTGTCCGAGGAGATCGGCTACCGGGGGCCGACGGCCTGCGCAGCGGCCGGCATCACGTACCGCCAGCTCGACTACTGGGCGCGTACGGGGCTGGTCGAGCCGAGCGTGCGTCCCGCCCACGGGTCGGGGACGCAGCGCCTGTACAGCTTCCGCGACGTCGTCGTGCTGAAGATCGTGAAGCGGTTCCTGGACACGGGCGTGTCCCTGCAGAACATCCGCACCGCCGTCCAGCACCTGCGCGAGCGCGGCTTCAGCGACCTGGAGCGCATGACGCTGATGAGCGACGGCGCCACGGTCTACGAGTGCACCTCGCCCGACGAGGTCCACGCCCTGCTCCAGGGCGGCCAGGGTGTCTTCGGCATCGCCGTGGGCGTGGTGTGGCGGGACGTCGAGAACGCCCTGTCGCAGCTGCACGGCGAGCGGGTCGACACGGGGGAGACCCTGATCGGCCACAACCCGATGGACGAGCTGGCCCGGCGCAGGAACCGCGCGGTCTGAGTCCGCGGCGCGCGGGCCCCGGCCCGACGAGGGCGTTGTCAGTGGCGTAGGGCAGCATCGGAGATGTGAGATCCGCTCCCACGATCCTGCATCTCGACATGGATGCCTTCTACGCCTCGGTGGAGCAGGCGTCCAAGCCGAGCCTGCGCGGCAAGGCCGTGATCGTGGGCGGACTCGGGCCCCGTGGTGTGGTCGCCACCGCCTCCTACGAGGCGCGGGTGCTGGGTGTGCACTCCGCGATGCCGATGTCGCAGGCGCGGCGGCTCGCGCCGAACGCCGCGTATCTGGTGCCCCGGTTCGCGCTGTACCGCTCCATCAGCGACCAGGTGATGGCGCTGCTGCGTGCCCTGTCGCCCCTGGTGGAGCCGCTCAGCCTCGACGAGGCGTTCGTCGACCTCGAGGCCGGGGGCACGGCGTGGGACGAGCGGTCGGCGCGGCTGGTCGGCACGAAGCTGCGCGCGGACATCCGCGCGGTCACCGGACTGACCGGCTCCGTAGGGCTGGCCGCGTCCAAGATGCTGGCGAAGATCGCCTCCGAGCAGGCGAAGCCGGACGGGCTCGTCGTCATCGAGCCCGGCACCGAGCGGGCGATGCTCGAACCGATGCCGGTGCGGACCCTCCCGGGCGTCGGCCCCGCCACCGGTGACCATCTGCGGCGGGCCGGCATCCACACGGTCGGCGAGATCGCCGAGGCCGGCGAGGACGAGCTGGTGCGGCTGCTGGGCAAGGCCCACGGGCACGCCTTGTACGCGATGGCGCTGGCCCGCGACGACCGGCCCGTCGTCGCCGAGCGTGAGACCAAGTCGGTGTCCGTCGAGGACACGTACGACGTGGACATCCATGACCGGGTGCGGGTCGGCCTGGAGGTGCAGCGGCTCGCCGACCGCTGCGTGCGGCGGCTGCGCGGTGCGGGGCTGTCCGGACGCACCATCGTGCTGAAGGTACGGCGGTACGACTTCTCCACGCTGACCCGCTCCGAGACCCTGCGCGGCCCCACCGACGACCCGGCCGTCGTCCGCGAGGCGGCGGCGCGGCTGCTGGACTCGGTGGACACCACGGGCGGCGTACGGCTGCTCGGCGTCGGCGTCAGCGGGCTGGCCGACTACACGCAGGAGGACCTGTTCGCCCAGGCGGCGGGCGGAGCGGCGGAGGACGTCGCCGAGGGCGAGGAGTCCGAGCCCGCGCCCGAGCCGCGCCCCGAGGCCCCGGTGGAACGGCGCTGGCCCGCCGGCCGTGACGTCCGGCACGCCGAGTACGGGCACGGGTGGGTGCAGGGCAGCGGCCTGGGCCGCGTGACGGTCCGCTTCGAGACCCCCGGCTCGGCACCGGGCCGCGTGAAGACGTTCCGCGTGGACGACCCGGCGCTGGAGGCAGCGGAGCCGCTGCCACTGGTGGAGTCGCCACCGGACCTGCCGGCGCCGATGGGACCACCGGAGGCACAGCGGCCTCGGCCGCTGGAAGCGTGAGCGTTGCCGCTTCGACGGCGCGGGTGGGCCACGTGAGTCGCACCGGCGGGATGCCGCGGGCGCCGTGGCGGTGTGCCCGTGGCGGAGGGAACCGGCTCGGTCCGGGGCTGACGGCTCGCCGCGGGGTGTGCCCCCCGTCGGCGGGCTGTCAGGGGCGGGCTTGTGGGCCGACCCGGCCGCGCGGCCGCCCGTGGGCGCGGGGCGTGGCCGGTCCTTGGCTCGTGCGTCGGGTGTCCTGGCCAGGGCGGGCCGTCAGGCCGGTGGGGCGGAAGGGCTCGAGAGACCGTCGCCCCGGTGGTGTCAGGTGTGCTCCTCCTGGCCCGCCAGCTTGCCGAAGTCCCTGTCCGGGAGCGGGGGAGGGGAGGCGACGTCCAGGCCGTAGTGGTGGTACAGCTGGAGCTCCTGCTCCGGGGAGAGATGGCGGCCGACGCCGAAGTCCGGCGCGTCCTTGATGAGGGACCGTTCGAACGGCACGTGCAGGGTCCCGTCGATCAGCTCGCTGGGTTCCAGGGGGACGAAGGCGTCCCGGCTGAACAGGCCGGTGCGTATCGCCGCCCACTCCGGCACGCCGGTGGCGTCGTCGAGGTAGACCTCGTCGATCGTGCCGATACGGGTGCCGTTGCGGTCGTACGCCTTGCGGCCGATGAGGTGACGCGGGTCGATGTCGGTCTGCACGGGCCCTCCACTCGTAGCAAACTCATCCGATAGCACTACAAAAAGGCACAATCGGCGGAACGGCCACTCGAAGGCCGGGGTCGTGACCTCGCTGGTACGCTGGCAACGGCCGCTGACCCCGTGCGGGAGAGTCCTCCAGGCACCACCGGAGGCGCCGAAGGAGCAAATCCTCCCCGGAATCTCTCAGGCACACGTACCGCACGGACGAGGTCACTCTGGAAAGCAGGGCGGGTGTCGACGGCTTCCGCTCTCACCGACGGTGAAAACCGGACCGCCAGCGGCGTTCCGGTGAAGCTCTCAGGTTGAGATGACAGAGGGGGAGGCCGTCCGGGCACCTGCGCCGTGGTGCCCCTCGAAGGTCGTCGGACCAGGAGGCCTCCTCAATGACTGCCCCCCGCACCCCGCTCTCCGAGCTCGAACAGGGAATCCCGTTCGAGCAGCGCCACATCGGCCCCGACCACGAGGCCCGGGCGAAGATGCTGGCCCAGGTGGGCTACGGCTCGCTCGACGAGCTGACCGCCGCCGCCGTGCCCGACGTCATCAAGAACGCCGACGCCCTGGACCTGCCCGGCGCCCGCAGCGAGGCCGACGTGCTCGCCGAGCTGCGCGGCCTCGCAGGCCGCAACCAGGTCCTCGGCTCCATGATCGGCCTGGGCTACTACGGCACCTTCACGCCGCCGGTCATCCTGCGCAACGTCATGGAGAACCCCGCCTGGTACACGGCCTACACGCCGTACCAGCCGGAGATCTCGCAGGGCCGGCTCGAGGCGCTGCTGAACTTCCAGACGATGGTCGCCGACCTCACCGGCCTGCCCACGTCCGGCGCCTCCCTGCTGGACGAGGGCACCGCCGCCGCCGAGGCGATGGCGCTGTCCCGGCGCATGGGCAAGAACAAGAAGGGCCTCTTCCTGGTCGACGCGGACGCCCTGCCGCAGACCGTCGCCGTCATCCAGACCCGCGCCGAGCCGACCGGCGTCGAGGTCGTCGTCGCCGACCTGAGCGACGGCATCCCCGCCGAGCTCGACGGCCGTGAGATCAACGGCGTCCTGATCCAGTACCCGGGCGCGTCCGGCGCCGTCCGGGACGTCAAGCCGGTGATCGACCAGGCGCACGAGCGCGGCGCGCTCGTCACCGTCGCCGCCGACCTGCTCGCCCTCACCCTGCTGAAGTCCCCCGGCGAGCTGGGCGCGGACATCGCGGTGGGCACCACGCAGCGCTTCGGCGTCCCCATGGGCTTCGGCGGCCCGCACGCCGGTTACATGGCCGTCCAGGACAAGATGGCCCGCAGCCTGCCCGGCCGCCTCGTCGGCGTCTCCGTCGACGCCGACGGCAACAAGGCCTACCGCCTGGCCCTGCAGACCCGTGAGCAGCACATCCGCCGCGAGAAGGCCACCAGCAACATCTGCACCGCCCAGGTGCTGCTCGCCGTCATGGCCGGCATGTACGCCGTCTACCACGGTCCCGAGGGCCTGCGGACCATCGCCCGCCGCACCCACCGCTACGCCGCGATCCTCGCCGAGGGCCTGCGCGCCGGCGGCGCCGAGGTCGTCCACGGCGCGTACTTCGACACCCTCACCGTACGGGTCGCGGGCCGGGCCGCCGAGGTCGTCGCCGCCGCCCGCGACAACGGCGTCAACCTGCGCCTCGTCGACGCCGACACCGTCTCCGTCGCCTGCGACGAGACCACCACCCGCGACCAGCTCGCCGCCGTGTGGCGCGCCTTCGGCGTCGAGGCCGACGTCGAGGCCCTGGACGCCTCCGCCGGGGACGCCCTGCCGGACGCGCTGCTGCGCACCGACGACTTCCTCACCCACCCGGTCTTCCACCAGCACCGCTCCGAGACGGCCATGCTGCGCTACCTGCGCCGCCTCGCCGACCGCGACTACGCGCTGGACCGCGGCATGATCCCGCTGGGCTCCTGCACCATGAAGCTCAACGCGACCACCGAGATGGAGCCGGTCACCTGGCCCGAGTTCGGCCAGCTGCACCCGTTCGTCCCGGCCGAGCAGGCCGGGGGCTACCTCACGCTCATCCGCGAGCTGGAGGAACGTCTCGCCGAGGTCACCGGTTACGACAAGGTGTCCCTCCAGCCCAACGCCGGTTCCCAGGGTGAGCTGGCCGGTCTGCTCGCCGTCCGCGGCTACCACCGCGCCAACGGCGACGAGCAGCGCACCGTCTGCCTCATCCCGTCCTCCGCGCACGGCACCAACGCCGCGTCCGCCGTGATGGCCGGCATGAAGGTCGTCGTGGTGAAGACCGCCGAGAACGGCGAGGTCGACGTCGACGACCTGCGCGCCAAGATCGAGCAGCACCGCGACGAGCTGGCCGTGCTGATGATCACCTACCCGTCGACGCACGGCGTCTTCGAGGAGCACGTCGCCGACATCTGCGCCCAGGTGCACGAGGCCGGCGGCCAGGTCTACGTCGACGGCGCCAACCTCAACGCCCTGGTCGGCCTCGCCAAGCCGGGCCACTTCGGCGGCGACGTCTCCCACCTGAACCTGCACAAGACGTTCTGCATCCCGCACGGCGGCGGCGGTCCCGGCGTCGGCCCGGTCGGCGTCCGCGCCCACCTCGCCCCGTACCTGCCGAACCACCCGCTGCAGCCGCAGGCCGGTCCGGAGACGGGCGTCGGTCCCATCTCGGCCGCCCCGTGGGGCTCCGCGGGCATCCTGCCCATCTCCTGGGCGTACGTCCGCCTCATGGGCGGCGAGGGCCTGAAGCGGGCCACGCAGGTGGCCGTGCTCAGCGCCAACTACATCGCCAAGCGCCTCGAGCCGCACTACCCCGTGCTCTACACCGGCCCTGGCGGACTGGTCGCGCACGAGTGCATCATCGACCTGCGCCCGCTCACCAAGGCGACCGGCGTGACCGTCGACGACGTGGCCAAGCGCCTCATCGATTACGGCTTCCATGCGCCGACGATGTCCTTCCCGGTGGCCGGCACGCTGATGATCGAGCCCACCGAGTCCGAGGACCTCATCGAGCTGGACCGGTTCTGCGAGGCGATGATCGCCATCCGCGCCGAGATCGAGAAGGTCGGCTCCGGCGAGTGGCCCGCCGACGACAACCCGCTGCGCAACGCCCCGCACACGGCGTCCGTGCTCGGCGGGGAGTGGGAGCACGCCTACACCCGCGAGGAGGCCGCGTTCCCGGGCGAGGTGAACGCCGCCGACAAGTACTGGCCGCCGGTGCGCCGCATCGACCAGGCCTACGGCGACCGCAACCTGGTCTGCTCCTGCCCGCCGCTGGACGCGTACGAGGACTGAGACACGCGGAAGCGAGAGGCCCCGCCCGGTTCGCCCGGGCGGGGCCCTTTCGCGTCGTACGGGCCGCTTCAGGCCGGGTAGGCGTGCGTCTGCGTGGCCTTCACCGCTGCCCAGACCGGTGCGCCCGGGTGCAGCCCCAGTTCGGCCACGGCGACGGCGGTGAGGTCGGCGGCCAGGGGCAGTTCGCCGGTCAGCTCCACGCGGATCTGGTCGCCGTGGCTCTCCAGCCCCGCCACCTCGCAGCACCACAGGTTGCGCGCGCTGGAGCCGGTGGGACGGTCCCGGTACAGGGTGACCGCGCCGGGCGGGAACGCGACGAAAGCGGGCCCGGACAGATCCTCCGTGGTGCTCACCTCCGGCCCCGCGTCGAGCCGTACGGTGTGGCCGTCCGCCCGCCCGCGGTAGAGGTTCAGCCCGACGAGCTGGGCGATGTACTCGGTGCGCGGGTGGCGGGCGATGTCGGCGGGTGCGCCCTCCTGCACGACCCGGCCGTGCTCCACGACGACCAGCCGGTCGGCGAGCACCATCGCGTCCAGCGGGTCGTGCGTCACCAGGACGGCGACGGCCTCGAAGTCGGCCAGGTGGCGGCGCAGTTGCGCCCGCACCTCGAGGCGGGTGCGGGCGTCGAGGGCGGCGAGAGGCTCGTCCAGGAGGAGCAGGCGCGGGTCGGTGGCCAGGGCGCGGGCGAGCGCCACGCGCTGGGCCTGACCGCCCGAGAGCCGCTTGGGCTTGGCGCCCAGATGCTCGGCCAGGCCCATCCGCTCCAGCCACACTGCGGCCTGTCTGCGCGCCTCGCTCCTGCCGGCGCCCTGGCAGTGCGGGCCGAACGCCACGTTGTCGAGGGCGGTCAGGTGCGGGAAGAGCAGGTAGTCCTGGAAGACGACGCCCACCGGACGCGATTCGGGCGGGGTGCGGGCGAGGTCCGTGCCGTCGAGGCGCAGATGGCCGCCGGTGAGGGGTGAGAGCCCGGCGAGGGCCCGCAGGGCGGTGGTCTTGCCCGCCCCGTTCGGGCCGAGCAGGGCGACCACGTCACCGGGCGCGGCCGTCAGCTCCACGTCGAGGCGGAAGGACCCGCGCTCGACGACGAGGTGCGCGTCCAGGCCCTGGGGTGCGGGGTGTGCCGTCATCGGTCAGACCGCCCTCGTCCAGCGGTCCCGCAGCCCCGCCAGCACGGCCACCGACACCGCGAGCAGCACGAGGCTGAGGGCGATCGCGGCGGCCGGGTCGTTCTGCAGGGCGAGGTAGACCGCGAGCGGCATGGTCTGGGTGCGGCCAGGGAAGTTCCCGGCGAAGGTGATCGTCGCGCCGAACTCACCGAGCGCGCGGGCCCAGGCCAGCACGGCGCCCGCCGCGACGCCCGGGGCGATCAGCGGCAGCGTGACCCGGCGGAACGCGGTGAACCGGGACGCGCCCAAGGTGGCCGCCGCCTCCTCGAACCGCGGGTCGGCGGCCCGCAGCGTGCCCTCGACGCTGATCACCAGGAACGGCAGCGCCACGAAGGTCTCCGCGAGCACGACACCGGCGGTGGTGAACGGCAGGGTGATCCCGAACCACTCGTCCAGCCACTGTCCCACGATGCCGTTGCGGCCCAGCGCCAGCAGCAGGGCGACACCCCCGACCACCGGCGGCAGCACCAGCGGCAGCGTCACCAGGGCGCGCACCAGGCTCCGCCCGGGGAAGTCGGTGCGGGCCAGCAGCCAGGCCAGCGGCACCCCGACGACCAGGCTCAGCGCGGTCGCCGTGGTCGCGCAGACCAGGGACAGACGCAGCGCGTCCCACACGGCCGGGCTGGTCAGCTGCTCGGGCAGGTCGCTCCAGGGCGCCCGTACGACGAGGGCCAGCAGCGGCACGAGGAGGAACGCCAGGCCGAGCAGTGCGGGCGCGAGGAGGGCGAGCGGGACGCCGCGGCCGGGGGCGCGAGGGCGACGGGCCTTGCGCGGGGTGTCGTGGGCGGTGCTGGTCACGGCGCGAGGAAACCGGCCTTCCCGAGCACCTTCCGCCCCTCCGCCGATGTCACGAGCGCGACGAAGTCGTCCGCGGCCGAGGCGTTGGGGGCGTCCTCGAGCCGGGCGATGGGGTAGTCGTTGACGGCCTGCGCGGCCTCCGGGAAGTCCACGCCGTCCACCTTGTCACCGGCCGCCCTCACATCCGTGCGGTACACGACGGCGGCGTCGGCCTCCTTGAGCCGCACCTTGGTCAGGGCGCTCTTCACGTCCTGCTCGTAGGAGTCGGGGGTGACATCGACCCCGGCCGCCGCGAGGGCCTTCCGGGCGGCGTCACCGCACGGCACCCGCACGTCGCAGAGCACGACCTTCAGGCCGGGGGCGGTCAGGTCCTTCAGCGAGCCGATGCCGTGGGGGTTGCCGGGGGCGGTGGCGATGGTCAGGCGGTTGCGCGCGAAGGTCACGGGATCGCCCGCCGTGAGTTTCTCGTCCGTCACGCGCGCCATCGTGGACGTGTTGGCGGCGGCGAAGACGTCGGCGGGGGCGCCGCCCGCGATGCCGGCGGCCAGCGAGTCGCTGCCGTTGAAGTTGAAGGTCACCTCGGTGCCCGGGTGTTCCTTCTCGAACAGCTCGCCCAGCTCCGTGAAGCTCTCCTTCAGCGAGGCGGCGGCGAACACGGTCACGGTGCCGTTCTCCGGCGAGGAGGACGACGAGGAACAGGCGGTGAGCCCGAGGGCGGTGAGGAGCGCGAGGGCGGCCGTGCCGGCGGTGAGGCGGGCGGAACGGATCATGCGAAGGCACTTCCTGACAGCGGCGGGCGTCCGCGGGGGACGCTCACCCCGCGCCCTCACATCATGACGCATCTGCGAGGGGTTGTGCAGCCATCTCTTCGCACAAGCGAGGCTTCGGTCTTCTCAGCCTTGCATGTGCGCTCCCACGAAGACCGCGCTCAGGTCCGGTCGATATGAACGTTTGTCGACTTCACCCGGGCCGTGGCCTCCATCCCGACCTCCAGGCCCAGTTCCTCGACCGCCTCCCGCGTCAGCAGGGAGACCAGGCGGTGCGGCCCCGCCTGGATCTCCACCTGGGCGGCGACGTCGCCGAGCTTGATCGCCGTGACGATGCCGGGGAACGCGTTGCGGGCCGAGGTGTACGGGGCGTCCTCCTCGGGCGTCGCCGACCTGGCCAGCTCGACGGAGAACGCCGCCAGGTCGCGGCCGTCGACCACCCGGCGTCCGGCGTCGTCGCGGCGGGTGGTGAGGCGTCCCGCGTCCGCCCAGCGGCGCGCGGTGTCGGGGCTGACGCCGAGCAGCCGCGCTGCCTGGCCGATCGTGTAGTACTGCATGCCGGTCACGATAGGGTGCCGCGCCCGCCCGAGGCGTACCGGCTACGACGCGGGCGGCGCCGTGCTCGCCCGCACCACCAGATCGGTGCCGAGCTCCACGCGGGGCGAGTCCGGCTGTTCGCCGCGGGTGAGGCGGAGCACCGTGCGGACGGCGAGGGCGCCCATGTCGGCGAGGGGCTGGCGGACCGTGGTGAGCGGCGGGGCCGACCAGCGCACCTCCGGGAGGTCGTCGAAGCCGACGACGCTCATGTCCTGCGGCACCCGCAGTCCCCGGCCGCGCAGCGCCTCGACGGCCCCGAGCGCCGTCTGGTCGCTGGCGGCGAAGACCGCGGTGGGCGGCTCGGGCAGGTCGAGCAGGGCGTGACAGCCCGCGTAGCCGGCCTCGGGGCGGAAGTCGCCGGGCACGACGAGTGCCTCGTCGGGGGTGACGCCCGCTCCCTCCAGCGCGGCGCGGTAGCCGTCGAGGCGGGCGCGGGAACAGAGCAGCCGGGGCGGGCCGGCGATCAGACCGATCCTGCGGTGCCCGAGGGACAGCAGATGCTGGGTGGCGGCGAGGCCCCCGGACCAGTTGGCGGCGCCGATGGTGGGGACGTCCAGACCGGGGGAGCCGTCCGGGTCCACGACCACCAGGGGGACGCCCAGGACGCTCAGCTCCTCGTGGAGGGAGGACAGGGCGGAGGTGACGAGGATGACGCCGTCCGAGGCGCGCGCACGCAGGCCGCGGACCCACTCGCGGGCGTCGCCGGAACGCCCGTGGATCGCCGACACCACGGTGCCCACACCGGCGGTGTGGGCCTCCTCCTCGACGCCGCGGATGATCTCCACGGCCCAGGGGCTGCCGAGTTGGTTGAAGACCAGGTCGAGCAGGGCGGGCCGGGTGGGGGAGGAGGCGGGGCGCCGGCGGTAGCCGTGGCGGCGCAGCAGATCCTCGACGCGGGCGCGGGTCTGCGGGGAGACGTCGGAGCGGCCGTTGACCACGCGGGAGACGGTCGGCACGGAGACCCCGGCCTGCCGGGCGATCTCGGTGATCGTGACCCTGCTGCCGGCGTCGGCCTCCTGTGCTGCCACGTGCCCTCCTCCGAGACGGGATCCCGCGAACTTCCAGAAGTCTTCCGGAACGCGGGCGCGTGGGGAAAGGCGGTACCGGTCACACCGCGAGCCTCGCGCGGCGGCCGTCACCGTGACCGACTGCCGGGCCACGGTGGGTGAGGAGCCGTGCACACGCTGCGGGGCCGGGTCGCGCAGGCGTCGCCTCACGGTCCGGCCCCTGTGATTCGCCGGGCGGCCCCGTCCCGCCCGGTCGTGCTCAGGCGGACGTCAGCGTGACGTCCCGGGACCGCTGCGGGGCGATGATCCTGCCGTCGGGCAGGAGTTCACCGGTGTCCTCGAAGAGCACGACACCGTTGCACAGCAGGCTCCAGCCCTGCTCCGGGTGGTGCGCCACGAGACGGGCGGATTCCCGGTCGGCTGAGTCGGCTGAGGGGCACGGTGGCTGGTGCTGGCACATGGGTGGGTTCTTTCGCTCTGTGATGACCTGTGTGTGGGCTGTCGTGTCACTTGCGCGGCGTGAATCGTCGTTCATGGCCGCCCCCCGTGGTGATGAGTCGGTCGGGATCCAGTGTTGCCCCACGGACGAGGATCCGCAGGCATTTCGCGGCACCGCTCCTCACAGGTTCATGACGCGTCACCCACGCGGACGGTTCATCCCAACTGCACTGTCCTTTCGGATGGTTCGCAGTGGCCGGACGTGACTAGTCCGCACATCCGTACGCCCTGTCACCCGACGCGCGCACCCCGCCGCCCCGGTGGGGGCGACGGGGTGCGGAAGCGGGTGGCTCAGGCGGGTGAGCCGAGCAGCCGGGTGGGCGTCACGCGGTGGGTGAGCACGGGGAGCAGATCGGTGACCCGGTGCGGCCGGTGGGCGGCGATGCCGGGCGGGGCGGGCGCGAGCGGCACCAGCAGGTCGGTGGGGGCCGGGACGCCGGCGGCGCCGTCCGCCTCGGTGTCGCCGTGCAGCCAGAGCGCCAGCATGTAGAGGCCGGGCACCGACAGCAGACGGGGCTGGTACGGCTGCGTCATGGTCTCCGCCTGGCGCAGGGCCAGTTCGGTGGACGTGATGTACGGGCCCTCGAAGAAGCGGGAGAAAGCCCAGCCGTCCGCGGTGAGCACGGTGTCGGCGGCGGCCACCGCGCGGTCGCCGGTGCGGATCAGGAAGCGCCATCCGGCGAGCGTCGTCGAGGTCTCGCCGTCGGGGGTGATCCGGTCGAGAACGTGCACGGGCAGCGGGAGTTCGGCCGAGGCGGGCCCTTGTGCGCGGAGCAGGGAGGGAGTTCGGGCGTCGCGCACGGCGGTCGGCGACGAGAGCGCGGTCAGGACGGAACGCAGTGCGGGCGCGGGAGCCGGGGGTACGTGCAGCGGCATGGTGGGTCGCCTCTCATTCGAAGGCACAGTGGCGCGAGGGCGGGGCGTGGCGGTGCGGACGGCGCTGTCAGCTCGCGAAGGTCAGAGAGGCAGGGGCCCGGAGGGTCTGAGCGGGAGACGGGGGTGAGGAGAGCCGCACGCCGTCTCACGGCTGGATCACTCGACCGTGGGCGCCAACCTGGTTCTGCCTTGTGAAGGGAGTTTATACGACACGGGTTGAGACTATGTTTCGTCTAGCTCTCCCCGGCGGCTCCGGCAAGGGTATTTCCGGTCGGTGATATGCGAGAAAGATGGTGATTTCCTGAAGGGCTCACCGCACTGACCTCGGGCAATGACCGTCGAGCGGTCGGCCCATTCCGGTCGGCGTTTTTCATGAGTTCGCAACCGCGCCGTGATACGCGTTCCCGCGTATTGCCGCGTGAATGTGCCAACGGACACCTCGACCAGAGTAGCGGGCGCCACACGGATCCGGGGCGTTATCGATCGCATCCGCGGGGCATCCTTGCTTGTGGACCGGGACCCCGGCGGCCGATCTTCGGTACGCCATCCGAGGAGGGACGCTTCGATGGGGGAAAAGGTCGTGGCGGGTCAGTTCGACCTGTCCGATCGCCAGCGCTACCGCGAGAAGCTCCGCAGGTGCCTCACAGGCCTGGAGCGACTCCTGACGGAGAAGCGGTTCGACCGCCCCAAGAACCTCATGGGGCTGGAGATCGAACTCAATCTCGCGGGCGCCGACGGCATGCCGAAAATGTTGAATGCGCAAGTCCTCGAACGCATCGCGAGCCGGGACTTCCAGACGGAACTCGCGATGTTCAATCTCGAAGTGAACATCGCCCCGCACCGACTGGGCGGCCGGGTTTTCGACCGGCTGGACGAGGAACTGCGCACCTCGCTCTCCTACGCCGACCGCAAGGCCCAGGAGGTGGACGCCGGCATCGTGATGATCGGCATCCTGCCGACGCTCGACCGCGACGACCTCGTGTCGTCCAACCTCTCCGACGTCGACCGCTACGCCCTGCTCAACGATCAGATCGTGGCCGCGCGCGGTGAGGACTTCACCCTGGACATCGAAGGCGTGGAGCACCTCAGGTGCACCTCGAAGTCGATCGCCCCGGAGGCCGCCTGCACCTCGGTGCAACTGCACCTCCAGGTCACGCCGGAACGCTTCCCCGACGTGTGGAACGCGGCACAGGTCGTCGCCGCCGCGCAGATCGCGGTCGGCGCCAACTCGCCGTTCCTGTTCGGGCGCGAACTGTGGCGCGAGTCGCGGCCGCCGCTGTTCCAGCAGTCCACCGACACCCGCCCGCCCGAGCTGCAGGCGCAAGGGGTGCGGCCGCGCACCTGGTTCGGGGAGCGCTGGGTGACCTCGGCGCTCGACCTCTTCGAGGAGAACCTGCGCTACTTCCCCGCCCTGCTGCCCATCTGCGACGAGGAGGACCCGCTCGAGGTGCTGGACCGCGGGGGCGTCCCCTCGCTCTCCGAACTCGTCCTGCACAACGGCACCGTCTACCGCTGGAACCGCCCCGTCTACGGCATCGCCGACGGCGTGCCGCACCTGCGCGTGGAGAACCGCGTGCTGCCCGCGGGGCCCACCGTGACCGACGTGATCGCGAACGCGGCGTTCTACTACGGCGTGGTCCGCGCGCTCGCCGAGGACGCCCGCCCGGTGTGGAGCCGGCTGCCCTTCGAGGCCGCCGCCGCCAACTTCGACGCCGCCTGCAAGGACGGCATCGACGCCCGCTTCACCTGGCCCCGGCGCGGACGCCTCGGCGGCGGCCTGGTCGAGGTGGACGCGGTCACCCTCGTACGGGAGGAGCTGCTGCCGCTCGCCGAGGCCGGACTGGACGCGTGGGGGATCGAGCCCGCCGACCGGGACCGCTACCTCGGCGTGATCGAGGAGCGCTGCCGGCGCCGGGTGAACGGCGCGTCCTGGCAGGCCGCGACCTTCCACCGGGCGCTGGACGCGGGACTCGGCCGGGAGGAGGCGCTGGCGGCCACCACCCGCCGCTACCGCGACCTGACCAAGCAGGGCGAGCCCGTGCACGCCTGGCCGGTCGGACTGCCCGAACCGGTGCCGACGACGGCCTGACCAGGACGGAGGAGGGACGGACCGGCGCCCCGGGCCCCCGGCCCGCCGCACAGGTACTGCCTTCATACTGATCGGACCGATCGGTGATGTGGAGGCAGGTGTGCAGGCGGAGGCGGCGGGCCCGGGGGCCGATGCGTATCCGGAGCGGACCCTCTCGCGGAGGACGCTGCGCGACGAGACGCTGCTCGTCCTCGCGCTGTCCCTCGGCGCGAGCGGGGTGTCGGCGCTCATCAGCTTCATCGGCTCGGTCACCAGGCCGGGCGGACTGAAGGGCCAGGCGGCCACCCTCAACGCCTCGGCCGCGCCGGGACGCCCCTGGCTGGACCTCGCCTGGCAGCTGTTCGGCATCGCCACCGCGCTGGTGCCGGTGGCCCTGGTCGCCCACCTGCTGCTGCGCGAGGGCTCCGGACTGCGCGCCCTCGGTTTCGACCGCACCCGCCCCTGGTCCGACCTCGGCCGCGGCGCCGCGATCGCCGCGGTCATCGGCAGCAGCGGCATCGCCTTCTACCTGGCCGTCCGCGCCCTGGGCTTCAACCTCACCGTGGTGCCGGAGGCGTTGCCCGAGGTGTGGTGGAAGTACCCCGTGCTGATCCTGTCGGCCGCGCAGAACTCGATCCTCGAAGAGGTGATCGTGGTCGGCTATCTGCTGCGCCGGCTCGACCAGCTCGGCTGGTCGCCCACCGCCTCGATGGCGGGCAGCGCGGTGCTGCGCGGGTCGTACCACCTCTACCAGGGCATCGGCGGCTTCGTCGGCAACATGGTCATGGGCGTGGTCTTCGTCCACCTGTACCGCCGCTGGGGGCGCGTCGGGCCGCTGGTGGCCGCGCACACGCTGCTCGACGTCGGCGCGTTCGTCGGGTACGCGCTGCTCGCGGGGAAGGTCGGCTGGCTGCCGACGGCGTGAGATCGGGCGAAGGGGGCGTACACCGTGCTGTACGCCCCCTTCTGCGTATCCGGGCTCAGACCAGCAGCTCGCCCTCGACGACCGTCACCGCCCTGCCGCCCAGCAGGGTGCGGTCCCCGCGCACCTCGGTGCGGACGAGCCCGGAGCGGGGTGAGGCCTGCAGCCCGGTGAGGGCGGCGCGGCCGATCCGCTGCGACCAGTACGGGGCCAGTGCGGTGTGCGCGCTGCCGGTGACCGCGTCCTCGTCGATGCCGACGTTCGGGAAGAAGCAGCGCGAGACGAAGTCGTAGCCGGACGCGGGGTCCTCGGCGCGGGCGGTGGCGATGACGCCGCGCTCCGAGTACGTCATCAGGGCCTTGTGGTCAGGGCGCAGAGCGCGCACGGTGTCCTCGTCGGCCAGTTCGACCAGCAGGTCGCCGACGTTCGGCCCGGTGTCGAACGCCGCCAGGACGGACGCGCCGAGCGCTTCCACGACGCCCTCGGGCACCTCGACGGCCGTGAGCGGCGCGGTCGGGAAGTCCAGGGTGACGGTGCCGTCCTCGGCGATGTCGGCGACCAGCACGCCGCTGCGGGTGGCGAACCGCACCGGTCCCTTGTGGGCGCCCGTGGCGTGCAGGACGTGCGCGGCGGCGAGCGTGGCGTGACCGCACATGGCCACCTCGGTGACGGGCGTGAACCAGCGCAGCGCCCAGTCCGCCTCGCCGCCCTCGGGCAGCGGGTGGGCGAAGGCCGTCTCGGCGTGGTTGACCTCAAGAGCGACGTTCTGCAGCCAGGAGTCCTCCGGGAAAGCGTCGAGCAGCATCACTCCGGCAGGGTTGCCGGAGAAGGGGCGGTCGGTGAAGGCGTCGACGATTCGGATCCGCATGCCCTGACGGTAGAGGGCGGACGAGGGTGGGGGATCGGGCCAATTCGCGGGAAGCGGCCTGTTTTCGGGGGCGGTTGGGAGGCCGGGGCGGCGAGCGCTCGGCGTACGGGGTCTACAGAAGGGCCTTGTCGTACGATCGGTTCCGATATATCGTTGAGGCATCGCAATAGATCAACGATGGAATGGAGTGGTTGCGATGCGTGGCTACGGTCATGAGCACGGACACGGTCATGGGCACGGCGGCCCGCGTGGCGGCGGTCGGGGCGACTTCGAGCGTCTGCGTGCGGCCTTCGGTCCCTTCGGGCCCGGTGGTCCGGGAGGGCCCGGCGGTCCCTGGGGTCCCGGCTTCGGTCACGGCGGCCCCTGGGGAGGCCGGGGGCGCGGCGGACCCAGGGGGAGGGCGCGGCGCGGTGACGTCCGCGCGTCGATCCTGGCGCTGCTGAAGGACCGCCCGATGCACGGCTACGAGATGATCCAGGAGATCGCCGAGCGCAGCGGCGGGGCGTGGAAGCCCAGCCCCGGCTCGGTCTACCCCACCCTCCAGCTGCTGGAGGACGAGGGCCTCATCGTCAGTGAGTCCGAGGGCGGCAAGAAGCTGTTCTCCCTCACCGAGGCCGGCCGCACGGCCGCCGAGGACGGCCCCGAGGCGCCCTGGGAGGAGGCCTCGCGCGGGGTCGACTGGGAGGCGCTGAGCGAGATCCGGCAGGCCGGGTTCGGCCTGATGGAAGCCTTCGGGCAGGTCTGGAAGACGGGGAGCAAGGAGCAGCGGGAGAAGGCCCTCGCGGTCATCAACGAGGCCCGCAAGAAGCTGTACCTGATTCTCGCGGACGAGCACTGACTCCGACGTCGGAGGTCCATGGAGGCTGAGGGGCGTGCGCCGTGTGGCGTGCGCCCCTCGGGCGTGCGTGCCCTGATCTCGTTCCCAAGGAGGAGATTTCGCCACGCGGTGTCCACTTCCTGCGGGACGCCAAGATGCGTCCCGGCGCCGATGCGCCGGGCTCCCGGGGCTGATGGGGTGAGGGATGTGCGATCCCGTATCCCCCGGCAGCAGGCCCAGTGGCCACAGGCGCAGGCCGCCCGCGGCGCGGACGACGACGCCGGGCTCGGCGCGGAACTGGCGGAGGTCGTGGCCGGGGCCCGGCGCAGGGTGGTGAGGGGCGGCGACCGGCACATCGACACCGCCCATCTGCTGCACTCCCTGCTGGAGTCCGACCCCGAGGTGCGGGCCGCGTTCGGCGAGGCGGCAACGGTGGCGCGGCTGTTCGGGTATCTGGTGCAGCGGAGCATCGGGTACGGGCTGCGGTGGCAGGGGAGCGTCGAGGACTCGGACGGACTGCCGGTCGTGGAGGGGGCGACGGGGTTCTCGCCGCTGGCGGCGGTGTGTGTGGCGCGGGCGCGGGAGCGGGCTGTTCGGCGGGGTGGTGGTGGCGTCCGCGTCCGGGGGACCGATTTGCTCGCCGCGCTGGTGTCCGATCCGCGGGCGCGGGCCGTTGAGGTGGTGCGGTGGGTCGGGGTGGAGCCGGGGGAGTTGGTGGGGCGGCTGGAGGAGAGTGCGGCGGGTTAGGGGGTGAGGTCTGGGGGTCTCGCCTCCTCCGCCCCTTCCCGTCCCGTCCCTCGGGGGCTTCGCCCCCGGACCCCCTTCGCGCAGTTCCCCGCGCCCCTGGAGGGGGGTTTCCCGTCAGGTGTCTTCAGGGGTGACGGTGCTGTCTTCGGGTGGCATCATGTGGCGGTGTTCATGACTCACCCCAAGGGCATGGGGCTCACCCTCGCGCTGGTGTCCGCCGTGGCCTTCGGCGGGTCCGGTGTCGCCGCCAAGCCGTTGATCGAGGCCGGGCTGGATCCGCTGCACGTCGTCTGGCTGCGGGTGGCCGGCGCGGCCCTCGTCATGCTGCCGCTCGCCGTGCGTCACCGCGGGCTGCTCAGGCGCCGTCCCGCGCTGCTCGCCGGGTTCGGTCTTTTCGCCGTGGCCGGTGTGCAGGCCTGCTACTTCGCCGCCCTCTCCCGCATCCCCGTCGGCGTCGCGCTGCTCGTCGAGTATCTGGCGCCCGCGCTGGTCCTCGGCTGGGTGCGGTTCGTGCAGCGGCGGCCGGTGACGCGCGCCGCCGCCGTGGGCGTGGTGCTCGCCGTGGGCGGGCTCGCCTGCGTCGTCGAGGTGTGGGCGGGGCTGGGCTTCGACGCCCTCGGGCTCGCCCTCGCGCTCGGCGCCGCATGCTGCCAGGTCGGCTACTTCGTCCTGTCCGACCAGGGCAGCGACAGCGAGGAGTCCCCCGACCCGCTCGGCGTCATCGCGTACGGGCTGCTGATCGGCGCCGCCGTGCTCACCGTGGTCGCGCGGCCCTGGTCCTTGGACTGGTCCGTGCTCTCCGGCACCGCCGCGATGGACGGCACGCCCGTCGCCGCCTTCCTGCTGCTCGGGTGGATCGTGCTCATCGCCACGGTCGCCGCGTACGTCACCGGTGTGCTGTCGGTGCGCCGGCTCTCGCCGCAGGTGGCGGGTGTCGTCGCCTGTCTGGAGGCGGTCATCGCCACCGTCCTCGCCTGGGTGCTGCTCGGCGAGCACCTGTCGGCGCCGCAGATCGCCGGAGGCGTGGTCGTCCTCGCCGGCGCCCTCATCGCCCAGTCCTCCGCCCCGGCGAAACCCCCCGGGGAACCCGTCGCGAGCGGCGGCCCCGAACGGGAGTTGTCCACCCCCGGAACCACCGCCTAAGGTGCCGATCATGCATATGCGCGCACGTGTTCTTCCGCCTCCGGCCGCCTGAGGCGGGCCCTCCGGCGTATACGCCCGGCAGTGTGCCGGGCGTCGCGGTGCCGCCCGCAGACGAAGTCCGCGGACCCCGGTCCGCCCCGCGCGGGGCCTGAGCCGGGCTCCCTTCCCAACATCCGCGCCCACGCCGACGCGTGGTGCGCGCCTCTGCGGAGAGAACACGTGTCGAACAACGTCTCCGGCCTGCCCGTCGGGCGTGGCCTCATCTACCTCGTCGTCGCCGGCGCTGCCTGGGGCACCGCGGGCGCCGCGGCCTCGCTGGTGTACCGCACCAGTGACATGGGTCCGATCGCCCTGTCCTTCTGGCGCTGCGCCGCCGGACTGGCCGTGCTGTACGCGGCGCGCCTGCTCCTCGGGCGCTCCCGCGCCGCCGCCGCTCCGGCGCCGCTGAGCCGTCGGCTCGCCCGGGCGACGGCCACCGGCGTGGGACTCGCGGTGTTCCAGACGGCCTACTTCGCCGCCGTGTCGGCGACCGGGCTCGCCGTCGCCACCGTCGTCACCCTCGGCGCCGGTCCCGTGCTGATCGCCGTCGGGGCCCGGCTCACCATGGGCGAGCGGCTGGGACGCGGCGGACTCGCGTCCGTCGCGGGCGCGCTCACCGGGCTCGTGGTGCTCGTCCTCGGCGGCGGGGAGGCGACGGTCGACCCGCTGGGCGTCCTGCTGGCCCTGCTGTCCGCCGCCGGTTACTCCGCCATGACGCTGCTCACCCGGTGGTGGGGGCGCGACGGCGGCACCGACTCCTCCGGCGCGACCGTCGGGGCGTTCGCCGTCACCAGCGTGGTGCTCCTGCCGCTCGCCGCGGTGGAGGGGCTGGTGCCGCACACGGGCACGCCCGCTGCGCTGCTGCTCCTGCTCGCCTACGTCGCGACCGTGCCGACCGCACTGGCCTACGGCCTCTACTTCGCGGGCGCCGCCGTCGTACGGTCGGCGACCGTGTCCGTGATCATGCTGCTCGAGCCGGTCAGCGCGGCGGTACTGGCTGTCGCGGTGCTCGGCGAGCGGCTCACGGTGGCCACGGTGATCGGCACCCTGCTGATGCTGGGCTCGGTGGCGGGCCTGGCGGCGGGGGAGGCCCGGGACGCGCGGGCGGCCCGCAGAGCGCGGGGGGAGACCGTGCCGGCGTGAGGTGAGCGAGGGGTGCCCCTGCCGTCGACCGGGGCGCCCGCGCGCTCAACCGCCGGTCGGGCCGACCCTCAGGACGTGCCCCCGGGCTGCCGCGTCCCGGGCCTGCCTCCGGTCCGCCAGGCCGTCGGCGATGCGGTCGCGGACCTCCTGGGAGCGTTTGCCCGCGTACTTGAACTTCGCCCGGACCTCGGTCACTTCCAGGCGCAGGCCGCGGATGCCGGACAGGAGCCTGCCGTACGGCGCCTCGCCGGCCGCGGCCCGTGCGGAGCCGCCCTCCGGCTGGAAGTGGCCGACCTGGCGGTTCAGCAGGGCGGCCTTCTCCGCCGGGTCGTCCACCACGTGGGCGTGGCAGCGGAGCTGGACCGCGGCGTACAGGCTCGTCGGGACGCCGTGTTCGGGCGGGGTGCCCGGCTCCGCCTGCCAGGGGCCGGGGACGAACGCGTAGTCGTCGACCACGCTCAGCAGGACGGCCGGGGCGGCCTCGATCGCGGGCCAGAGCGGGTTGGGGCGGGCGAGGTGGGTGACCGCCTCGTCGCGCCCGGCGTCGTAGGCGAAGTGCAGGGGCTGGACGAACGGCGGCTCGCCGGGCGGGCCGTTGACCGCGAGCTGGCCGAAGTCGTGGGTGGCGAGCCACCGCTGCCAGGTGTCGTCGCGGGGCGCGTCCCAGGGGTGGATCAGCATCACAGGGCCTTGAGATAGCCGGGGACGTCCGTGCCGGGGGCCAGGCCCGGGGCGGGTTCGGGGGTGCCGTAGGCCGTGCGGACCGGGAGGACGCCCGCCCAGTGGGGCAGGGACAGGTCCTCGGGCTCGTCGTTGACGCCGCCCGTGCGCACCTTGGCGGAGACCTCGTCCAGCCGCAGGCGGATCACGGCCGTGGCGGCGAGTTCCTTCTTGTCGGCCGGGCGGGAGTCGGCGGCGCGGCCCGGGACGACATGGTCGACGAGGGCGTCGAGCGCCTGACGCTTCTCCTCCGGGTCGGTCACGTCGTACGCCGTGCCGTGCACCACCACGGAGCGGTAGTTGATCGAGTGGTGGAATGCGGAGCGGGCCAGCACCAGGCCGTCGACATGGGTGACCGTGAGGCACACGGGGAGCCCCTGCTCGGACCGTCCGGCCGTGCGCAGCGGGCGGGAACCGGTGGAGCCGTGGACGTAGAGGACCTCGCCGACGCGGCCGTAGAGCGTGGGGAGGACGACCGGGGCGCCGTCCCGGACGAAGCCGAGATGGCAGACGTAGCCCTCGTCGAGTATCGCGTGCACCAGGTCCTTGTCGTACGACGCGCGCTGCGGGGCGCGGGTGGGGACGGTGCGGTCGGTGGGCGCGTAGGAGGTCTCGGAATCCTGCTGCGGCGGCTGGGGCCCCTGCATGGCCAACTCCATTGCACTAGTGCATACTGTGGTTTGTGCTAGGAGATTATCGGATCAGTGGGCGTCGCGCAGCGGAGATTTCCGCGAGCATCGAACGGGCGGTGGGGGAGGGCGCCCTGCAACCGGGCGAACTGCTCCCTCCCATGCGGGAGTTGGCCGAGCGGCTCGGTGTGAACCCGAACACCGTGGCCGCCGCGTACCGGACCCTGCGCGAGCGCGGGGTCATCGAGACGGCCGGCCGGCGGGGCAGCCGGGTCCGGCCCAAACCGGCCACCACCGCCCGCGAGATGATCCGGGTCGAGGTCCCGCCGGGCGTGCGCGACCTGTCCGACGGCAACCCGGACCCCGCGCTGCTGCCCCCGCTGGCCGGGGCGTTCGCGGCGGCCGCGGCCCAGGGCGACAAGGAACCGGTCCTGTACGGGCACGCCCCCGTGGACGCCGAGCTGGAGCGGCTGGCGCGGGCCGGGCTGGACGCCGACGGGGTGCCGGACGGGCCGCTCGCTGTCACTTCTGGCGCGCTGGACGCGGTGGAGCGGGTGCTCGCAGCCCATCTGCGGCCGGGAGACGCGGTGGTGGTCGAGGATCCGGGGTGGGGGAGCCTGCTGGACTTGGTGCCGGCGCTCGGTCTGCGCACCGTGCCGGTGGCCCTCGACGACGAGGGGCCGCTCCCCGGCGACGTGCGCAGGGCGCTGGAGGGCGGGGCGCGGGCGCTGATCGTCACCGACCGCGCCCAGAACCCGACCGGCGCCGCGCTGAGCGCCGCGCGCGCGGAGGCGCTGCGGGCGGTGCTGGCCGACCATCCGGAGACGCTGCTGATCGAGGACGACCACGGTCACCACATCGTCGACCTCCCGCTGCACCCCCTCGCGGGTGTCACCCACCGCTGGGCCTTCTCCCGCTCGGCCGCCAAGGCGTACGGTCCCGACCTGCGCCTCGCTGTCCTCACCGGCGACCCGCTCACCCTCGACCGGGTACGCGGCCGGCAGCGCCTCGGGCCCGGCTGGGTCAGCCTGACCCTCCAGCGCGCGGTGGCGCGGCTGTGGGCCGACGGCGCGGTGGACCCGGCGGCCGTCGCGGCGCGCTACGGCCAACGCCGGGACGCGCTGGCCGCGGCGCTGGGCCGGCGCGCGGTCGAGGCGCACGGGCGCAGCGGCATGAACCTGTGGGTGCCGGTACCCGACGAGACGGGCGCGGTCGCCCGCCTCCTGCACGCCGGCTGGGCGGTGGCCCCCGGAGCGCGCTTCCGGATGAACACACCCCCGGGCATCCGCGTCACCGTCTCCACCCTCACGGACGCGGAGATCGAACCGCTGGCGGAGGCGATCGCGGCGGCCGTGCGGCCGGGGGAGGGGGACCGGCGGACGTACGCGTGAGGCGCGCCCCGCGACCCCGGGTGCCCGCCCCCGTCACCCCCTCCGCTTCGGCTTCACCTGCGTCAGCGCCGCCCCCGCCAGCACCACCGCCGCCCCGACCGGTGTCGACCACGTCAGCGTCTCGCCCAGCAGCAGGATGCCCGCCGCCGCCGCGATCACCGGGACGAAGTAGGTGACCATCTGGCCGGTCGTCGGGCCGACCTCGGCGACGATGCCGTACTGGATGAGGACCGCCAGGCCCGTGCCCAGCGTGCCCAGGGCGGCGATCGCGAGCAGGGGGCCGAGCGCCAGGCTCGACGGTGCCGACGTGAACAGCGGGGTCACGACCGCCAGTTGGACCGTCGCGAGCAGCAGCTGGCCGCCCGTCAGCGACAGGTGCGACGCGCTGCTGCCGGCGAGGGTGCGGCGGACGTAGATCCAGCCGACGGGATAGCTCAGGGAGGCGAGCAGGGCGAGCGTCGTCCCGCGTGCGTCCAGCCCGTGGAAGCCCTGCCAGGCCCCCAGCACGGTCAGCACGCCCAGGAAGCCGAGGCCCAGGCCGGTCACCCGCACCCGGGTCGGCCGGTCCTCGCGCAGCGCCACCAGGGACAGCGCCATGCCCCACAGCGGGGAGGTCGCGTTGCAGATGCCGGCCAGGGTGGACGGGATGGTCAGCTCGGCGAAGGCGAAGAGCGAGAACGGCAGCGCGTTGAGCAGGAAACCGGCGACCGCCAGATGCATCCAGGTGCGGGCGCCGCGTGGCAGCCCCTCCCGCCGGACCGCCATCGCGACCGCCAGCACGGCCGTGCCGAACGCCAGGCGTCCCAGGGTGACCTGGAAGGGGGCGTAGCCCTGGGTGCCGACCTTGATGAGGAGGAAGCTGAAGCCCCAGATCAGCGACAGGGCGGCGAAGCGGAGCCGCCAGTCGAGGCGCGGACGGGAGGAGGCGGGCACGCCTGCGGACCCGGTGGGATCCGGCGCGGTGGTGGTCGCGGTGACACTGCTCATGCGGGTAACGATGAGGCAGACTCACCTCGTAGCACAATCGAGAAATCACACGCGGTATCTCGTAGCATCACTTACATGTTGAACCTGGAGCGCCTGCGCACCCTCGACGCCCTCGCCCGGCACGGCTCCGTCAGCGGTGCGGCGGAGGGACTGCACATCACGACCTCGGCCGTCTCGCAGCAGATGGCCAAGCTGGAGCGCGAGGTGGGGCAGCGGCTCCTCGCCAAGCACGGACGCGGGGTGCGGCTCACGGACGCGGGACGGCTGCTCGCCGAGCACGCCGCGCGCATCCTGTCCCAGGTGGAGCTGGCCCAGGCCGACCTGGAGGCGCAGCGCGGACAGGTCGCGGGCGAGCTGCGGATCTCCGCCTTCCCGACCGCCGCGCGCGGGTTGTTCCCGGCCGCGCTCGCCGACCTGAAGGAACGCCATCCGGCGCTGCGGGTGCGGTCGCGGGAGCTGGAGCCCGAGAACGGCATCCGGGGCGTCGTCCGCGGCGACCTCGACCTCGCGGTGGTGCTCGACTGGTACAACAAGCCGATGCCGCTGCCCGACGGGCTGGTCAAGGCGCTGCTGCTGGACGACCCGGCCGACGTGGCCCTGCCGGCCGGCCATCCGCTCGCCGGACGGGACGAGATCGACCTCGCCGAGCTGGCCGAGGACGAGTGGATCACCTGGGGCGAGGGCGAATTCTGCCACGAGTGGCTGATGTTCACCCTGCGCTCCAAGGGCGTCGAGCCGATCGTCGCGCACCGCGCCGCCGAGAGCCACACCCAGCTCAACCTGGTCGCGGCCGGGCTCGGGGTGTGCGTCGCGCCGCTGCTGGGACGCGACCCGCTGCCCGGCGGGGTGGTGACCGTGCCGCTGCGGCAGCGGGTACGGCGGCACGTGTTCGTCGTCTGGCGCGCGGACGCCGACCGCCGCCCGTCGATCCGGGCGGCGGTGCGGGCGCTGCGGGCGGCGGGGGAGCGGGTCGGGGGCGCTCCGGCGGGCGGCACCCCCGAGTCCGACGGCGGGGTCTCTCAGGCGGCCGCCGTCAGGACAGCTGCGCCAGCTTCCTGAAGTCCCAGGACACGATCTTCTCCGGGGTCAGCCGCAGCCACGCGTGCCGTCCGTCGTGCGGCATCTCGTCCATCCCGAAGTTCTTCCGGGCGAACAGCGTCTCCGGCACGTCCAGTTCCGCCCGCAGCTCACCGGTGCGCGGGACCTCGCCCACGAACTCCACCCGCCCCGACAGCTCGGCGCCGCGCAGCTCGTCGTACTCCTCGCCCGTGTCGACCACGATCGCCACCCGCGGGTCGCGCCGCAGATCCGCGAACCGCCTGCTGCGGACCACCGAGTACAGCCACATCGAGACGCCGTCCCACACGAACCACAGCGTGCTCACGTGCGGCATGCCGTCGGCGGACACCGTGGCGACCCGGCAGGTGCGCTGCTCGGTGAGGAAGTCGTCCAGCTCCCCGGGCGTCATCATGATCTTGCGACCCCGGCGCTGTGTGGCGGTCATACGGCCCCTTCTGCTGTCGTGCTGTGCGTGTCCCGTGCACGGGTTCCCCCATCGTGCACGGGTGCGGCGGTTCAGGCGAGGGTGATGGAGTCGCCGTCGACGGTGATCTGCACCTCGGGCAGCGGTTTGGTCGCGGGACCGCTGCTGACACTGCCGTCGGTGACGGAGAAGTTGCTGTTGTGGCAGGGGCAGTTGATGAGCCCGTCGGACACGCTCTTCACCGCGCAGCCCTGGTGGGTGCAGGTCGCTGAGTACGCCTTGAACTCACCCGCCGACGGCTGCACGACCACCACCTTCTGGTCGGCGAACACCTTGCCGCCGCCCTCGGGGATGTCGGAGGTCGAGGCGAGCGGCGTGCCGCCGGCGGCGTCGCCGCCGGAACTCCCGCCCGAGCCGCCGCCGTTCGCGGCGTCGCGTCGCCGCGCGCCGGACGGCGCCGGGGCGGCGGAGGCGGCGTCTTCGGAACCGCCGCACGCAGTGAGCGCCACGGCGAGGCCGGCGGCCCCCGCGGCCGCCACCACCGTGCGGCGGGCGGGTCCCGATGCGGGCTGGAACGATACGGTCATGCCGGTGTGTCCCTTCCGGGGATGAAGCGTGATCTGGAAACAGGTACGGTCGGCGGGCCCGGGCCGTTCAGGCAGTGCCGAGAGCTTCGCCTGCGTGCGGTCGGAGGGGCGTAAGCCACAGCTGTCGGTTGCCTGTCGCTCAACGGCGCGCGCCACCGGGCCGCCTCCGACGTGCGGCGACACGCCAGTAGCCTGGGGCGATGCTCAAGGAAGTCATCGCGACCCGATTCATCGCGCCGCTGCGCGAGGGCGGCTCGCTCCCCGGACTGATCGAGGCGGACGACCTCGGCACCTACGTGCTGAAGTTCACCGGCGCCGGACAGGGCCGCAAGACGCTCGTCGCCGAGGTGGTCTGCGGCGAACTCGCCCGCCGGCTGGGGCTGCGGGTGCCGCGCCTGGTCACCGTGGAGCTCGACCCGGTGCTCGGGCTCGGCGAACCCGACCCTGAGGTGCAGCAGTTGCTGAAGTCCAGCGGCGGCACCAACCTCGGGACGGACTTCCTCTCCGGCGCGCTCGGCTTCGACCCGCTCGCCTTCGAGGTGAGCCCCGAGGAGGCCGGGCGGATCGTCTGGTTCGACGCGCTGGTCAACAACGTCGACCGCTCCTGGCGCAACCCCAACATGCTGCGCCGGCGCGGCGAGCTGTGGCTCATCGACCATGGCGCGACCATGATCTGGCACCACAACTGGCCCGGCGCCGAGACCTCCGCCGCCCGCCCTTACGACGCCTCCGACCACGCGCTGCGGGGGTGCGCGCCGGACATCGCCGCCGCGGCGGCCGACCTCGCCCCGCGCATCACCGAGGACCTGCTGGCCGAGGTCACCGCCCAGGTCCCCGACGTATGGCTGGCCGGAGAACCCGGCTTCGCCGGCCCCGACGACCTCCGGCGCGCCTACGCCCGCCCGCTGCTCGCCCGCGCCGCCGGCATCCACGACCGCATCCAGGGCCTCGAGGGGGACCGGTGAGCGACCTGCACGTCTACGAGTACGCGGTCCTGCACGTCGTGCCGCGCATCGAACGCGGCGAACGCATCAACGCGGGGGTGCTCGTCTACTGCCGGCCCCTCTCCTACGTCGGGGCCCGCACCCACCTCGACGAGGCGCGCCTCCTCGCCCTCGACCCCGCCGCCGACGTCCCCGGCGTACAGGCCGCCCTGCGCGCCGTCGAGGGCGTCTGCGCGGGCGGCGACGCGGCGGGCCAGGCGGCCCAGGACGACCCCGGCCGCCGCTTCCGCTGGCTGATCGCCCCCCGCTCCACGATCGTCCAGCCGGGCCCGGTCCACACGGGGCTGACGGCGGACCCGGGGGCGGGGAGCCGCGTAGGCTGCTGGACCTGCTGGTCCGGTAGCGGCGCAGGGCCGCTGCGCGGCGGGCGGGTGGGCGTGACCTGGGCAGGCGCGCCTGAAGGCATGGTGCGGTCGCCCGCGTCGGGCGCCCGAAGGCGGGCGCGGCTGAACCCCGGACGCCGCTGCCGCGGGCGGTGAGTGGCTGTCGCCGCGCGCCGGCACGGCCGCGTCGCACCCGAGCCGAGGCCGCGCGCTCGCGCCCCGCGGGGGGAAGCGCTGTCGCCGGCGGGGCCCGCGTTCAGCTGCGCCGGCGGCGGACCAAGTACCCCGTGGCCAGCAGCGCGCCGCTGACGAACGTCGCGCCGATGCCGAGGTCCCAGTTCGTCGGGCCGTCCGTCGAGGCGCCGCCCAGCCCGCCCTGGACGCCGCGCGTCGGTGCGGGGGCGGCGGAGGTGGGCGCCGGGGACACTGTCGCGGTGGCCGTGGGCGTCGCGGTCCGCGTCGGCGTCACCGTTCGGGTCGGTGTGACCGTCCGCGTCGGCGTCGCCGTGGGCCGGGTGGGTGAGGCCGTTGCCGTACGGGTCGGTGTCGGTGTCGGTGTCGGCGCCGGTGTAGGCGGGCGGGACGTCGGGGCCGGGCGGAACGTGGAGGACGTCAGGCCGCGGCGCGGGAGCGCCTCGCAGGCGATGCCGTCGTCCGGGCCGGGGTCCTCGTCGAGCCGGTGCGGGTCACTGCGGTCCATCTCGAAGAAGGTCTGCGCGTCCTCCTGGTAGGTGAAGTCGCTGCAGTCCAGGTCCTGGGCGTGGGCGATGTCGGCCATCGGCACGATCGCGGCGAGCGCGATCAACGTGCCTATGGCACCGGTGCGACGGCGCATCGGGCGCCTCCTTTCCGGCCGCGGGAGCTCGCGCTTCGACGCTAGGTTCCGCCCGTCCCGACGGCGCGCAGCGCTGGGCCGATCGGGTACCGGGGAAGGGAACGGGACCTCGGAGAGGGCCGCCCCGCCGCGGGGAATGGATCACACCCGCGCGGTGTGCCGTTGACACCGGGTGCCAGGGCTTCTAGCGTCACGTCTGCTGAAGGTACTAAGCGGTCGCTCACCGATTCGAGCCGGCCGCAGGAGCCGCATCCCAAGGGCGAGGAGAAGCAGCAATGTCCACCACTGAGCAGCGGGTCGCGGTCGTCACCGGTGCCGCGCGCGGCATCGGCGCCGCCACCGCCGTACGACTGGCCGCCGAGGGCCGCGCGGTCGCCGTGCTGGACCTCGACGAGGCCGCCTGCAAGGACACCGTCGAGAAGATCACCGCCGCCGGTGGCACGGCGATCGCGGTCGGCTGCGACGTCTCCGACGAGGCGCAGGTCGAGGCGGCCGTCGCGCGCGTCGCCGAGGAGCTCGGCGCGCCGACGATCCTGGTCAACAACGCGGGCGTCCTGCGCGACAACCTGCTGTTCAAGATGAGCGTCTCCGACTGGGACACCGTCATGAACGTGCACCTGCGCGGCGCCTTCCTGATGTCGAAGGCCTGCCAGAAGCACATGGTGGACGCCGGCTTCGGCCGCATCGTCAACCTGTCGTCCTCCTCCGCGCTCGGCAACCGCGGCCAGGTCAACTACTCCGCCGCCAAGGCCGGTCTGCAGGGCTTCACCAAGACCCTGGCCAAGGAGCTCGGCAAGTTCGGCGTCACCGCCAACGCCGTCGCCCCCGGCTTCATCGCCACCGAGATGACCAAGGCCACCGCCGACCGTGTCGGCATGGGCTTCGAGGACTTCAAGGCCGCCGCCGCCACCCAGATCCCCGTCGCCCGCGTCGGCGAGCCGGAGGACATCGCCAACGCCATCGCCTTCTTCACCGCGGACGCGGCAGGCTTCGTCTCCGGCCAGGTGCTGTACGTGGCCGGCGGACCGCTCGACTAAAGGACCCGGACATGACGACAGTGGAACCCACCGGCAAGGTCGCCCTGATCACGGGCGCCAGCCGTGGCATCGGCTACGGCGTCGCGGAGGCGCTGGTCGCCCGCGGCGACCGGGTCTGCATCACCGGACGCAACGAGGACGCCCTGAAGGAGGCCGTGGAGCAGCTCGGCGCCGACCGGGCGATCTACGTGGCCGGCAAGGCGCACGACGAGGCCCACCAGGCGCTCGCCGTCGAGCGCGTCATGGAGGCCTTCGGCCGGGTCGACCACCTGGTCAACAACGCGGGCACCAACCCGGTGTTCGGGCCGATCGCCGACCTCGACCTGAACGTGGCGCGCAAGGTCTTCGAGACCAACGTGATCTCGGCGCTGGGCTTCGCCCAGAAGACCTGGCACGCCTGGCAGAAGGACAACGGCGGCACGATCGTCAACGTCGCCTCCGTCGCGGGCGTCGCGCCCTCGCCCTTCATCGCCGCGTACGGCGTCAGCAAGGCCGCGCTGATCAACCTCACCCAGCAGCTGGCGCACGAGTTCGCGCCGAAGGTGCGGGTCAACTCCATCTCCCCGGCCGTGGTGAAGACCAAGTTCGCCCAGGCCCTGTACGAGGGCCGTGAGGAGGAGGCCGCCGCGTCCTATCCGCTCGGCCGGCTCGGCGTGCCGTCCGACATCGGCGGCGCCGCCGCGTTCCTCACCTCGGAGCAGTCGGCCTGGGTCACCGGCCAGAACCTGGTCGTCGACGGCGGCATCTTCCTCAACGCCGGCGTCGGCTGACCCGTACGTCCGGATCTCCGGGCGTACGGAGCGGTACGCCCGATCCGTCCGCCCGGATCCGCGCACCACGCGTGCACACCGGTCACCACCGCCCCGTCCGCCACGGACGCCGTTGACGAAAACGGCGTCTGTGGAGGCGTTTTGGGCACGAAACGCCTATGACAACGTAGTCATCCGCCAGTTGATCTCAAGGGCCGTTCCCAGGAGGGTCAGCCGGTGTGGCACTGCGGTATCGTTCGCCGACCCTTGGTATGGCAGATCGAGGAGCGTGCGCGTGTTCAACCGGAATCGATGCCTGCGGCGGGTGGCGGCCATCGCGTCCATATCGTCCCTGCTGGCCGGATGTGGAGTTCTGTCGTCCGACAGCCCTGAGGACGAGGGCCCCATCGTCGTGGGAACCACCAGCTCGCCGAGCACGCTGGATCCTGCCGCGTCCTGGGACAGTTCCTGGGAGCTGTTCCGCAACATTTACCAGACGCTGCTGAGTTACCCGATCGGCGCGACGACCCCGCAGCCGGACGCGGCGGAGAACTGCGAGTTCTCCGACACCTCCAACCAGGTGTTCCGCTGCGAGCTGCGCGAGGGACTCACCTTCTCCGACGGCAGCACACTGGACGCGAAGGCGGTCAAGCACTCGATCGACCGCATCCGCCAGATCAACGTCAACGGCGGTCCCGCCGGTCTGCTGGGCAGCCTCGAGCGGGTCCAGGCGCCGAGCGAGCGCGAGGTGGTCTTCTACCTCAACAAGCCCGACGCCACCTTCCCGTTCGTGCTCGCGACCCCCGCGATGTCGATCGTCGACCCCGACTCCTACCCCGCGGGCTCGCTCCGTGAGGACAAGAGCGTCGTCGGATCGGGCCCGTACACCCTCCAGTCGTACGAGGAGGGCAAGGAGGCCCAGCTGGTCCGCAACGACAAGTACAAGGGGTACGCCGAGCGGAAGAACGACGCGGTCACCATCCGCTACTACCAGGACTCCGGCGAGATGGTGAAGGCGCTGCGCGACAACCGCATCGACGTCACCTACCGCGGTCTGGCCGCCGGCGACATCGTCGAGCTGCAGGGCAGGACCTCCAAGGAGGAGGAGATCCAGCTCATCGACGGCACCGGCACCGACATCAACTACCTGGTGTTCAACCCGAAGGACCCGTGGGTCGGGAAGAAGGCCGTGCGCCAGGCCATCGCGCAGCTCGTCGACCGTGCCGCGATCGCGCACAAGGTCTACAAGGACACCGTCGACCCGCTGTACTCGATGGTCCCCAAGGGCCTGACCGGACACACCACCGGCTTCTTCGACGACTTCGGCGATCCCGACGCCGACAAGGCCGAGGAGATCCTCCGCGACGCCGGCATCACCGAGAAGGTGCCGCTCACCCTCTGGTACACCTCGGACCGCTACGGCTCGGAGACCGCCCTGGAGTTCAAGGAGCTGGAGGGGCAACTGGAGGCGTCCGGGCTGTTCGACGTCACGCTGAAGAGCCGCCCCTGGAAGACCTACGTCGAGGGCTACCAGAAGGGCGAGTACCCGGTGTTCGGCCGTGGCTGGTTCCCCGACTTCCCGGACGCGGACAACTTCATCGCCCCGTTCGTCGGCAAGCAGAACGCGCTCGGCACGCCGTACGACAACAAGAAGATCGTCAACGACCTGCTGCCCAGCTCCCGCCGCGAGAGCGACCGGGGCAACGTGGTGAAGCAGTTCGAGGAGGCCCAGCAGATCCTCGTCAACGACGCGCGGCTGCTCCCGCTGTGGCAGGGCCGGCAGTACGTGGCGGCGAGCCGGGAGATCTCGGGCGCCGAGCGCGCCCTGGACCCCTCCACGATCATGATGATGTGGCAGCTCTCCCGGAAGACCAGCTGGTAGAGCGCGCGGGCAGCCGGCCGCGAGGCCGGCTGTCAGTGGTCGCCGGTAGGTTCTGAGAACCGGAAACGACCATGTGAGCAAGGGAATCGACGTGACCGACATCGCCATGCTGCCCGAGTCCTGGCGCGGGGTTCTGGGTGACGAGCTGCAGCAGCCCTACTTCAAGGAGCTGACCGAGTTCGTCGAGGAGGAGCGGGCGCGCGGTCCCGTCTACCCGCCCCGCGAGGAGGTCTTCGCGGCCCTGGAGGCCACGCCGTACGACGAGGTGAAGGTCCTGGTCCTCGGCCAGGACCCGTACCACGGGGAGGGCCAGGGGCACGGCCTGTGCTTCTCGGTCCGGCCCGGGGTGAAGATCCCGCCGTCCTTGCGGAACATCTACAAGGAGCTGCACGCCGACCTGGGCACGCCCGTCCCTGACAACGGTTATCTGATGCCGTGGGCCCGGCAGGGCGTGCTGCTGCTCAACGCGGTGCTCACGGTCCGCGCGGGCGAGGCCAACTCGCACAAGGGGCGGGGCTGGGAGCTGTTCACCGACGCGGTGATCCGCGCGGTGGCGAACCGTCCCGACCCGGCGGTCTTCGTGCTGTGGGGGAACTACGCGCAGAAGAAGCTGCCGCTGATCGACGAGAGCCGGCACGTGGTGGTGAAGGGGGCGCATCCCTCGCCGCTGTCCGCGAAGAAGTTCTTCGGCTCGCGGCCGTTCTCGCAGATCGACGAGGCGGTGGCGGCACAGGGGCACCAGCCGATCGACTGGACCATCCCGAACCTGGGCTGATCCGCCCCCGGCCGGTGATACCGGGGTGCCGCGCCGCCTGTCTGTCCGGAATCGTCCCCGTCTGCGGTTAGCGTCGGGGACGACGGCGGGTGACAGCGGGCGACGGTGCGGAGGACGCGGTGACGGAGCGACAGGAGCAGGCGGCGCCGGACGCCCTGCTCACCCGGATCGGCCAGGTCGTGATGCTGCACCACGCGGGGGACCGGGAGGAGGCCCGGCACCGCTTCCTCGGCCTGTGGGCGGAGATCGGCGAGCACGGCGACCCGCTGCACCGCTGCACCCTCGCCCACTACCTCGCCGACACGCAGGACGACCCCGAGGACGAACTGGCCTGGGACCTGCGGGCGCTCACGGCGGCCGAGGAGGCCGGCGGCACCCCGGCCCTGGACGGCGCCCCGGCGGCACGCGCCCTGTACCCGTCGCTGCATCTGAACCTGGCCGCCGACTACGTCCGCCTCGGCCGCCCCGACGCCGCCCGCACCCATCTGGACCGGGCCCGGGGCGCCGCCCGCACCCTCGCCGACGACCGCTACGGCGAGGGCGTACGGGCCGCGATCCGCCGGCTGGAGGCCCGGCTGGGGGAGGACGGAATGCCGCCCGGAGGGCCGGGACCGCCCCGGCAGAGGTGAGGCGGAGGGCGACTCAGCGGCCGTAGGTGTCCCGGCAGATGCGGGCCTGCGGGCTGTCCGCCGGCCAGCCGCCGTACTCCCTGCCCAGCGCGCAGACGTCCGAGCCGCCGGAGGTGCCCCCGGGCAGGGAGTCGCCGCCGTCCGGTAGCTGGGCCGGGGGTTGCGGCGCCGGCGTGCGCCGGGTCGGCTGCGACCGCTCGGGGCCGCGGGGCTGCTGAGTGCGGGGCGCCTGCCCGTTGCGCGCGTCGGAGGGCACGTCCCTCTGCGGCGGCCCGGCCTTCGGGGTGGCCCGCTTCGACGGCGACTCCTCGGGGGAGTCGGCCGGAACTCGCTGCAGGGCCTCGCGCGCCGGAGCCTGCACGACCGGCGACGCGTCGCGCCCCGCCGCGTCGGTCCCGGCCCCCGGCGGAGGCGCGGTCGCCGGGCCTGGTGCGAGGGGACGCTGGACCGTCACACAGCCCGAGAGGGCGGCGACCGCCACGGTCACCAGAAGCGTTGCTGTGGTCGTCGTTCGCTGCACCCCCGCCACTTTGCTGGCTCGGCCCGCCGGGCGGTGGACGGACAGGCGCGGCGGTCCCCCGCACGGGTGATGTCCGCCCACCTTCGAGGGCCCCGCCGCTGCGGCGGGTGACGTCACTCGCCGGTGGCGCCGTCGATCGCCTCCCGGATCAGGTCCGCGTGACCGTTGTGCCGGGCGTACTCCTCGATCATGTGCGTGTGGATCCAGCGCAGGGAGCACGGCTGGGAGTGCGAGTGATGACGGTTCCGGGAGCGCTCGTCGAGGGAGTGACCGGCCACGTTGCGCCGGGCGGCCTCGATCTCCGCCTGCCAGGTCCCGTAGGCGTCCTTCCAGGTGTCCGCCTCGCCGGGGTGGAACTCCCCGTCCGGGTCGTCCTCCCCGTAGTAGATCGGCGGCGCGTCCTCCCCGGCGAACACCCGCCGGAACCACGAGCGCTCCACCTCCGCCATGTGCCGCACCAGCCCCATCAGCGACAACGCCGACGGCGCCACGGCGGCGGCCCGCAACTGCTCGTCGCTCAGCCCCTCACACTTCCAGGCGAGCGTCGCTCGGTGGTAGTCGAGCCACCCTTCGAGCATGGTCCGTTCGTCGGCGTTCTGCGGGGGTTCACTGCGCTGGGTCGTCATCCGGGCATCCTTTCCTGCTGACGGGGGCTCACACCAGGGCTTGTGCGGTGCCGCCGTGTCGCGGGGCGCCGAAATCCGCGTGCGTGGGCCGCCTCGCCCCGAGGACACTGCGGCGCATGAGCCGTGGCAACCTCCGGACATCGCAGGCACGGGCCCTCGCGCATGTGGCCCGGCTGTCGTCCGGCCCGCCCATGAACCGGGACCTGCGGGTGACCCTCAACTTCCATCCCGACCGCGTCTCCCGGGGCACACCGATCCTGCGCTCCCTCGCCGACAGCGGTGTCTACGTCTCGCAGTTCGTCACCGGGACCGGCAACGGCGGTCTGACCGCGCACCCCGGCGGTGACCGGTGGCGGTGGGAGAGCCGCCTCTTCGGCGGCGCCTACGACCAGGCGCCCGCGTCCGAGCGGCCCGTCTACGGCGCCCTCGACCACCGGCGCGGTCCGGTCGGCGCGGCCCCGCGGTTCGGCTCCTCCCACTTCCGGCTCGCCGCGGCGACCCTGGAGCGGACCACGTTCTGCTACCCGGACAGCTGTCTCGACCCCTCGGACTTCGGCATCGCCGCGCACCTGGCGCTCGTCGAACTCGCCCTCGCCGACCGGCGGGACGCCTTGGACGACTGCGTCGAGGCGCATGTGCACGGCCCGGTCCGCCTCGACCGGGACGTCGAGGCCCTGGTGCTCGACCCCTGCTACCGGGGCACGGCCGTCGAGGACGCCGCCCGTCGGCTGCCCTGCCCCGTGGAATGGCACCCCGGCTTCCGGCTGACCGTCGAGGAGCTGCGCAGGCACCCCGGCTACCGGGGCCCGGGCATTGTCGAGCTGGGCACGGAGATCGCCGCGGCCGGGGTGCTCGACCCACGCCTGGTGGGAGAGGCGGTCGCGACGGGACGGTACGACCCTCAGGCGGTCAAGAAGGTGTGGCACTGCCTGGCGCGCTTCGGGGCGCCGGTCACGTCCCCACCATCCCCTCGATGATCTCCGGCAGGTCCCTGCGGATGTCCCGGATCGAAGGGATCTCCGCGTGGTGGGAGCCCGCCACGAGGAGAAGACGAGGCCGGCCGTCGCGCGCCGCGCGGTGCGGGCGGCCCGCCTCGACCCGTTGACCGGCCGCGTCGGACCCGCCGTACGGGACACCGCGCCGGCCGCGTTGTCGAAGGCGGCGCCGTCGCTGTTCCTGTGCGGGTCCGACGGAGTCGCCGGCCAGGGCCCTCCGGTGCGGACGGAGGCGGCTCCGGGGCACCCCGTATGCTCGCAGCGGACCACGGCAGGCGAGGACCAGAGGAGAACACACCGTGAAGGTCGGCTGCATCGGGCTCGGCGACATCGCGCAGAAGGCCTATCTCCCGGTGCTCGCCGTTCAGCCCGGCGTGGAGCTCCATCTGCAGACCCGCACCCCGGCCACGCTGGCCCGCGTCGGCGACGCCCTCCACCTGCCGGCCGCCCAGCTCCACGCCGACCTCGACGCGCTGATCGGCGCCGGTCTCGACGCGGCCTTCGTGCACGCGCCGACCGACGTCCACCCGCAGATCGTGACCCGGCTGCTCGAGGCGGGCGTGCCGACGTACGTCGACAAGCCGCTCGCGTACCAATTCGCCGACTCCGAGCGGCTGGTGGCGCTCGCCGAGGAGCGCGGCGTCAGCCTCGCCGTCGGCTTCAACCGCCGCTACGCCCCCGGCTACGCGCAGTGCGCCGACCACCCGCGTGAGCTGATCATCATGCAGAAGAACCGGGTCGGGCTGCCCGAGGAGCCGCGCCGGATGGTCCTCGACGACTTCATCCACGTCGTGGACACCCTGCGCTTCCTGGTGCCCGGCCAGGTCGACGACGTGACCGTCCGCGCCCGCGCCGAGGACGGGCTGCTGCATCACGTGGTGCTCCAGCTCGCCGGCGACGGCTTCACCGCCCTCGGTGTGATGAACCGGCTCAGCGGTTCGACGGAGGAGATCCTCGAGGTGTCCGGGCAGGACACCAAGCGTCAGGTGGTCAACCTCGCCGAGGTGATCGACCACAAGGGCCAGCCGACCGTGCGGCGGCGCGGCGACTGGGTGCCGGTGTCCCGGCAGCGCGGCATCGAGCAGGTGACGCTCGCCTTCCTGGACGCGGTGCGCGCCGGGAAGACGCTCAGCGCCCGTGACGCACTGGCGACCCATGAGCTGTGCGAACGGGTGGTACAAGAGGTCGACGAGCGCCTCGCCTAGACCGCACCAGTTCCGCCGCCCCGTAGACGGCGAGGACGACGAGCGCCGCCGGCGGGGGCCAGTCGCCGAAACGGACGTACAGCGTGGTGCCACGGGCCAGCGGCACGTCGTAGACGTGCGCGGCCGAGGCGTCCGTGCCGAGCCACGGGCCGATCCGCCCGCCGCCCGCGCCGTACACGGCGGACACCCCGGTCAGGGTCGCGTGCACCATCGGGCGGCCGGTCTCGGCGGCGCGCAGCGCGGCCAGCGAGGCGTGCTGCGCGGGCGCCCAGCTCTGCTGGAACGTCGACGTGGACGACTGCGCGAGCAGCACGCCCGCGCCGTCCTGCACGAGATGGCGGCTCATGTCGGGGAACGCCGTCTCGAAGCACACCATCGGCCCGATCCGCAGACCGCCGCCCACGTCCATCACGACCTGCTCGGAGCCCCGCCTGCGGTCCTCGCCGGCCGCCTTGCCGACGGACGTCGCCCAGCCCAGCAGCGAACGGGCCGGGATGTACTCCCCGAACGGCACCAGCCGCATCTTGTCGTACCGGTCGCCGGTCGGGCCGTCCGGGCCGATCAGCACCGAACTCTTGTAGATGCCGGGCTTGTCCGAGCGCCGCGCGTCCACGTTGACCAGGATCTCCGCGTCCGTCTCACGGGACAGCGCGGCCAGCCGCCGGGCCAGGTCGGGCCGGTCGCCCAGGTCGAAGCCGACGCTGCTCTCGCCCCAGACGACCAGGTCGACGTCCTGCCCTGCCAGCTCCCGGGTCAGCTGCTCCTCCCGGTCGAAGCGCCGGTCCGCACTGTCCGGGCCCGCCACGACCCGGCTGGACGAGCGCGATCCGCGTCCGCTCCCGGTCTGCTCCGGGCGCGGCGCCCCCGCCCAGGCGGCCGACCCACGGCGGCCACGGCCACCAGCCCGCCACCGCGGCACCCGCGCCGGGCGTATCGCGACAGCACGGCCACCGCGACGTTCGGCGCCACACCAGGAAGCTCGGCAGCCACACCCCGCCCACCGACGCGCAGCGCAGCGCGGCCTCACCGCCACTGGCTCGCGCCCAGCACGCCCCACGGCCCGCCGAGCCCCTGCCAGGAGCGGATCAGCTCGATCGTCAGCCAGCCCGACGGCACCACCAGCAGCGCGGCCGCCACCCGGCGCGCGGACGGCGAGCCGCCCAGCGTCCGGCGCACCAGCCACCCCCACGGCGCCCACAGCACGCCCAGCAGCGCGGCGATGACGAACGTGAACACGTGCAGGCTGGGCAGCAGCCAGTGGTGCATGGCCAGCATGAACCCGAACCCGCCCCACCAGCCGTCGAACGCGGCCCGGCGCCCGGTCGGCGCGGCGCGGACCAGCAGCAGCCAGGGGACCAGCGCGACATAGGCGATCCACCACAGGTTCGGGGCGGGGAACGCCAGGACGGGCAGGGCGCCCACGACCGCGGCGACGACCGAGCGGCGCCACGGGGAGGCGAGGTGGTGGCCGAGATTCCTCATGGGCGCCTCCCTACCCCGTGATGCCTCCAGTGTGCGTTCCGGACCCGGCCGGATGCGGGTTCAGTCGATCACATCGTCCGGCCGTCCGCCGGTCGGGCGCCGCCACCTCTCCCGTACGACGACCCGGCTGAGCCGCCAGCCGTCGGGCGTGCGCAGCGCCGTGAACACGCACCGGCCGCCGCTCAGCAGATCCAGCACGGCGGCCGCGTCCCCGTCCCCGTCGCTCCGGGAGGCGGGGCTGACGTAGTCGGTCCGCACCTCGGCCGTGTCCCCGGTGTCCCGCTCCCACGTGCCCAGGCGTATGTGGCGGTTGACGAACAGATGCTGCCGCACGGGGTACTCCGCGCACCGCTCGGTCAGCCATCCGGCGACCGCCCGGGCGTCCCCCTCGATGCCGCCGGCGGCGCGGTAGTCCGCCCGGCCGTCCGGGGTGAACAGCCGCCGGTACGCCGCCCAGTCACCGTCGTCGACGGCCATGGCGTACTCGGTGACGAGTCCGTCCAGGTCCAGCCGGTCCCGTACGGTCGCGAGCTCCACACGCTGCGTCATCGGCTCAGTGTTGACCATGCGGGGGGCGCAGCCAAGGGGCGTGCGCGGACATTCCCCGGTCCGTGGACTTCTCCCCCGGCCCGCGGACCCGGGCGCGAGGCCGGCGGGGGCGTCTGCGAGTCTGGGGATCTTCGTACCGCGTTCTGCGCCAGGAGGTATCCATGAAGCGTCTGGTCACGGTGGTCACCGGGGGGAGCCGGGGCATCGGTGCCGCGACCTGCCGCAGGCTGGCGGCGGAGGGGCACGACGTGGCGGTGAACTACGTGCGTGACGCCGACGCCGCCGAGAAGGTGGCCGAGAGCGTGCGGGCCGCGGGGGCGCGGGCGGTGACCGTGCGGGCGGACACGTCCGTCGAGGCCGACGTGGAGCGGCTGTTCGAGGTGACGGAGCGTGAACTCGGGCCGCTGACGGGGCTGGTGAACAACGCGGCGGTGACCGGGCCGCTGGGGCCGTTCACCGAGGTGAACACGGACACCCTGCGGCGGGTCGTCGACGTCAACGTCACCGGCACGCTGCTGTGCGCGCGGCGGGCCGCCCAGTTGATGACGCCGCGTGGCGAAGGCGTGATCGTGAACATCTCCTCCGGCGCCGCGACCCTGGGCAGCCCCGGCGAGTACGTGCACTACGCGGCGACCAAGGCGGCCGTGGACGCGCTGACGCTGGGGCTGTCGAAGGAACTCGGCCCGGCGGGTGTGCGCGTCAACGCGGTCGCCCCGGGGTTGATCGACACGGAGATGCACGCCGCGATGGGGGCGCCGGACCGGGTCCGGGAGATGGCCGGGACCATTCCGCTCCGGCGGGCGGGACAGGCGGAGGAGATCGCCGCGGCGGTCGCCTGGCTGATGTCGCCGGAGGCCTCGTACACCACGGGGACGGTGCTGAGGGTCGCGGGCGGACGCTGAGAAAATAGAAGGGCTGTGGGACGGGCGCGGGCGTCAGGCCGCCTCGACGACCCGTCCGCGGATCGCGGCCGCCCACTCGACGACCAGCATCTCGTACTCCTCACGCTCCTGGGCGGACAGGGAGCCGCCCGCCCGCAGCCACAGGGCGCGGATCTGCTCGTTCACCTCGGCGGCGGACCGCACGGAACCAGGGGGCGTTAAATCGGGGGACATGCGGACAAGCCTAGGGCCATGGACTGACGGTGCGCTACCGGACGGCTACGGGACCCGTATGGGTTCGGTCACGTGCCGCGGACACGTCCCGGGCGTACGTTCACCAGCAGAACCGTTTCCGCACGACCGGTCCGGCCCTGTGAGCGGTCAGGAAGCGGGAGGAGGTGGGGACGAGGATCGGCTGTGACGGGATGCGGCTGCTCGAAGCCGTCCTCTCACCCGGGGCCACCCGAAGAACTGCGGATACTCGAACAGGTGCGGACCGTGCGCCAGGTCTGGGTCCGGTCCTGGTCCATGCCGGATACGTCGACGCGCATCTGCTGGTCAGCACCCGGAGTGACCACGGCGTCAGGCTCACAGGGCCGGTCGCCGGCGTCGTCATCAACCTGCCAGCATCGACGCCCACCTCACCGACATGCCTCAAGCCCGAACCCGCACCGGCCACTTGGCAACACTCGGCCCCGCCGGCCAAAGCTCAGCGGGGCCGAGTAGGAGCCCCCGCATAAACCGACAGCGTCCCCACGGGGGCGTCGGGGGCTCACCCATGTCCGTACGGCTACCAGGCTTCCCGGCCCTCTGCGACGGACTGCTCCACCTCGGCGACCCGCGGAAGGGACCACACGTCGGCGTACATCGACATGGGCCGTTCCGGGCCGAGCGTGGAGGCCAGGGACGTGGAGTGCGGACCGAGGCCCAGACGCAGGGCGGCGACGAGTTCCGTGGGTGTGTCGACGTCCAGGCGGGCGCCGGGCACCTGCGGGTTCGCGATCTCATGGGCGCCGCTCGCCGCGTGCCGGGCGCGCGAGGCTCCCTCGAAGCGGGGGAGGAGCAGCCCCGGCGTGTGGGCCGTCAGGACGGTGGTGCCGTGGCCCGTGTGGTCGGCGAGGAAAGCCCGGGGCCGGGCGCCGGCTTCGGCCAGCACCCGCGCCAGTTCCCCGGGACGCAGAGCCGGAAGGTCCGCGGTCACGATGGCCACCGGACCTGCTGAGCGGGCTGCGGCCCGACCGGCCCCGCGGCGGACGGCGGCGTTGAGGCCGCGCGCAGGCGTGTCGTCCACGGCGTCGGCACCGGCCCGGACCGCCAGCGTGCGGGCCTGCGGATCGCCCGACACGACGATCACCCGCTCCACCCCCGGCGTGCGAACGACCGAGTTCAGCGTGTCCAGGAAGAAGGCGCGCGCCCAGTCCGGTCTGAGATCACCGGCCCAGGACCCGAGCCGGCTCTTGCCCAGGGTGAACGGCTTGACCGGCAGCACCACGGTCCAGGAGGTGGCGTCGGTACCGGGCACGGTCAGGCCCCGAGCACGGGCAGCAGTTCCGGCAGGTGGCCGTCCGACGTCTCCGCCGCGCGCCGCCGCTCCTCGGGGACCTGGCCGTACAGGGTCGTGCGCGGCTTCGCCGGGCGGCCCGCCGCGTCCGCGACCGCGATGAGGTCCTTGACCGACTTGTAGGAGCCGTAGGAGGAGCCCGCCATGCGGGAGATGGTCTCCTCCATCAGGGTCCCGCCCAGGTCGTTGGCGCCGGAGCGCAGCATCTCCGCCGCGCCCTCCGCGCCCAGTTTGACCCAGCTCGTCTGGATGTTGGGGATCCACGGGTGGAGCAGCAGGCGGGCCATCGCCGTCACGGCACGGTTGTCGCGGACCGTCGGGCCGGGGCGGGCGATGCCGGCCAGGTAGACGGGGGCGTTGGTGTGCACGAAGGGCAGCGTCACGAACTCGGTGAAGCCGCCGGTGCGCTGCTGGATGCCGGCCAGGGTGCGCAGGTGGCCGAGCCAGTGGCGCGGCTGGTCGACGTGGCCGTACATCATCGTCGACGAGGAGCGGATGCCCAGTTCGTGGGCCGTCGTGATGACCTCGGTCCACGTCGCCGCCGGCAGCTTGCCCTTGGTGAGGATCCAGCGGACCTCGTCGTCGAGGATCTCCGCCGCCGTGCCGGGGATGGTGTCCAGGCCCGCTTCCTTCGCCGCCGTGAGCCATTCGCGGATGGACATGCCGGTGCGGGTCGCGCCGTTCACCACCTCCATCGGGGAGAAGGCGTGGACGTGCATGCCGGGGACGCGTTCCTTCACGGCGCGCGCGATGTCGAAGTAGGCGGTGCCGGGCAGGTCGGGGTGGATGCCGCCCTGCATGCACACCTCCACCGCGCCCACGTCCCACGCCTGCGCGGCACGGTCCGCGACCTGTTCCAGGGAGAGCGTGTACGCGTCCGCGTCGGTGCGGCGCTGCGCGAAGGCGCAGAAGCGGCAGCCGGTGTAGCAGACGTTGGTGAAGTTGATGTTGCGGGTGACGATGTACGTCACGTCGTCCCCGACCGCCGACTTCCGCACGTCGTCGGCGATGCGGCACAGCGCGTCCAGGGCGGGCCCGTCCGCGTGGAACAGCGCCAGCGCCTCCGCGTCCGTCAGTTTCGTCGGGTCGTCGGCGGCCGTGCGCAGCGCCTCGCGGACGTCGGTGTCGATCCGCTCCGGGACCATGCCGGGCGCGGCGGCCTCGCGCAGCGCGTCCCAGTCGCCGTACACCTCGTCGAAGTCGGCGCGGCGGTCGCCGGTGCGGCCCTCGGTGTCGATGGTGCGGTGCAGATCGGTGCGGCCGGTGGCGGTGAACGCCTCGTCCGGCTCCTGCCAGGGCAGGCCCTTCGGGAGGGCGTCGGGGCGCGCCAGGCCCGTCTCCGGGTCGGCGAGCGCGGCGACGTGCGGGCGCAGCCGCGGGTCCAGCCAGGGCTCGCCGCGCCGCACGAACTCCGGGTAGACGCACAGGCGTTCTTGCAGCTCGAAGCCGGCCGCGCGGGACTGCTCGGCCAGTTCCTCGATCTGCGGCCAGGGCCGCTCGGGGTTGACGTGGTCGATGGTGAGCGGGGAGATTCCGCCCCAGTCGTCGATGCCGGCGGCGATCAGCCGCCCGTACTCGGCGTCGACCAGGTTCGGCGGGGCCTGGAGGCAGGCGGTGGGGCCGAGGACCAGACGGGCGACGGCGACGGTGGCGACCAGCTCGTCCAGCTCCGCGTCCGGCATGCCGCGCATCGCCGTGTCCGGCTTGGCGCGGAAGTTCTGGATGATCAGTTCCTGGATGCCGTGGTGGGCGCGGGAGACCTTCCGCAGGGCGAAGAGGGACTCCGCGCGCTCCTCGTACGTCTCCCCGATGCCGATGAGGATGCCCGAGGTGAAGGGGACCGAGGAGCGGCCGGCGTCCTCCAGGACCCGCAGCCGTACCGCCGGTTCCTTGTCGGGGGAGCCGTGGTGCGGGCCGCCGGGCTCCGACCACAGGCGGGTCGCGGTGGTCTCCAGCATCATGCCCATCGACGGCGCCACCGGCTTCAGCTGCTGCAACTCCGTCCACGACATGACCCCGGGGTTGAGGTGCGGCAGCAGGCCGGTCTCCTCCAGTACCCGGATGGCCATGGCCCGTACGTACGCCAGGGTGCTGTCGTAGCCTTCGGCCGCCAGCCACTCCCGTGCCTCCGGCCAGCGCTCCTCGGGACGGTCGCCCAGGGTGAACAGGGCCTCCTTGCAGCCGAGGGCCGCGCCCCGCCGGGCGATGTCAAGGACCTCGCCGGGCGGGAGGAACATGCCGTGCCCGGCTCGCCGCAGCCGGCCCGGCACTGTCGCGAAGGTGCAGTAATGGCACCGGTCCCGGCAGAGCCGGGTCAGCGGGAGGAACACCTTCCGCGAGTACGTGATGACACCCGGCCGGCCCGCCTCGGCCAGCCCCGCGTCCCGCACCCGCGCCGCCGACGCCGAGAGGTCCGTCAGGTCCTCGCCGCGGGCCTGGAGCAGCACGGTGGCCTCGGCCCGGTCGAGCGCCACACCGTCACGGGCCCGCTTCAGTGCGCGGCGCATGGACTGGGGGGTGGGAGTGGGGGAGGGGGACAACGGCTTCCTCTCGTCTCAGGGATGGTTCGGCCGGCTCAGTCCCGTGCGGACTCGGCCGCCAGGTGGTCGTCGCGGCGGATCGTGCGCGAGGCGTTGCGCAGGCCGCCGTCGGTCCAGGTGAGCACGTCCCGTACGACGACGCTCGGTTCGTGGACGTTGCGCCCGTCGGCGGCGGTGACGCTGACGACTGCGTAGTACGAGGTGTGCAGCGAGCCGTCCTCCGTCCGGTCCACCGTGAGCATGTCGAACCAGTGCCGGGGCTGGCCACCCTGGAAGCGGCCTGCGGCGGCCGCGGCGGCCTTGGCGATGGCGGCGGGCCCCTCCAGGAGGCCTCCGCCGGCCGGCCGGAAGGCCCCGTCCTCGGTGAAGGTGGCTCCGAATCCCTCGAAGTCGTTGCTGTCGAGCAGACGCATCTGCGCCGCGTAGAACTGCTGGACCTCCACGTAGACGTCGGCGGGCACCGGCGTCGGACCGTTGCCCGCCGCGGTCGGCTGCGGCCCGTGTGCTGTCTGCGTCATCTGCGGTGCTCCCTCGGGTGCGACGGCTGGGGGCCCAGCCTCGGCAGCCGCGCTAGAGGGGCGATCGAGGCGCAGTTGAGCAGGGCCGCCGGGCGCGGCCGGGGTGGCGGGGCGGGGCGGTGAGCGGGCCGCCGGTGGCAGGGGGTGTCGTGGTCAGGTCCAGTTCGTTTCTAGCCCGGCTCGAGGCTTGCGGTCGAACGTGTCAGGGCCGACCGACCGCCCCGACGATCAGGAGGACCCTCCGTGGCCAGCTTCACCCTGTCCGAGTTCAAAGCCGTCGTGGACGCCTGCTTCGACGGAGCGGAGGCCGCGGCGCTGGAGGAGTCCGTGCTGGACTCCGAGTTCGCCGACCTCGGCTACGACTCGCTGACCGTGTACGAGATCGTCGTCCGTATTCAGGACGAGTTCTCGGTGCGCGTGCCCGACGAGCAGCTCGACGAGCTGACGACGCCCGGCGCGCTCATCGCCTACGTGGACGCGCAGCTCGCCGCGGCCTGAGCCTCCCGGGCCCGCTCCGACAGGATCTCGCGGGCCCGGGCCAGCGCACTCAGGTCGTCGCCGTCCCCGCTCGGGCGGGCCAGCAAGGGCACCACGACGCTGGCCCCGGACCGGACGGCTGGATGGCGGCGGGCCGGGGCGGTCAGGCTGTGGTCCGCGCTGGCGTCCAGCAGGATCAGTCCCGGCGCCGTGCCCTCGGCGTCCAGCAGAGCCCGCAACGCCGGCCAGTACAGCACGGGAAGCGCCAACTGGTCGGCCCAGAAGCGGGGATCGACGGCCTCGGTCGCGCCGACCCGCCGCGCCGTGCGCCCGGACCACAGGTCCGTGCGGGGCGCGCACAACCCGATCGAGCTCAGGGAACGGGCGAAGCGGTCCGCCGCCGAGGCCAGCACCGGCGAGTGGAAGGCATGCCGCGACCGCAGCGGCCGTACGGTGAACCCCGCGTCGCCCAGCCGCCGGGCGGTCTCTGCGAGGGGCTGCGCGGGTCCCGCGAGGACCGTCTGCCGTGGGCCGTTGAAAGCCGCGACGGCAACGTCGTCCCGCAACAGCGGCCGCAGCCCCTCGGGCGCCCCGGCCACGGCGAGCATGCCGCCCGCTTCCCCGCCGGTGAGTGCCGCCGACCGGCCGGCCATCAGCCGGGCGCCGTCCTCCGGCGAGAACACACCGGCCAGACAGGCCGCCGCCAACTCCCCGGCGCTGTGTCCGAGCAGCACCTGCGGGCCGCCGGCCGTCGCGGCCACCCACCGGCCCAGCGCATGGCCCACCGCGAACAGCAGCGGCTGGGCCACCAGCGCGTCGTCCAGCGCCGGATTGGGCGCCGGACGCAGCCACTCGTCACGCAGCCGGGCCCCCTCCGCGCCCAGAGCCCGGAAGAAGCTGTCCATCGGCGCGGTGAACTCGGGCACCTCGCCGTACAGGGCGCCCGCCATGCGCTCCCGCTGTGCTCCCTGGCCCGGCAGCAGTAGGGCAGTGAGTCGTGCGTCCACTGAAGGTCCTCTCGCGATGTCCGGTGCTCCGGTGCGTTCGACGACCGGACCGAGGCTCACACCCATGGCTCGACCAGGGCTGGAACTCCGCTGGAGCAGCCGCGCCCGCAGACCGCGCCAGCGTTTCTCGAGCGCTGATCGAGGAGCCGCGCACACAGTCGTTCGCAGTTCGACGGCGACACGGCAGCCAGTCGGAGCACGTCCACGAGGAGGGGGCTCGACCAGTGAACCGAAGTGTGGCCATCACCGGGATCGGGGTTGTCGCGCCGGGAGGTGTGGGCAAGAAGGCCTTCTGGGAGCTGATGGTTTCCGGACGTACGGCCACCCGGACCATCTCGTTCTTCGACCCCTCCCGCTTCCGTTCCCAGGTCGCGGCGGAGGTGCACTTCGACGCGCAGCGCCACGGGCTCACCCCGCGCGAGGTGCGGCGCATGGACCGGGCGGCACAGTTCGCCGTGGTCAGCGCCCGCGAGTGCCTCGCCGACAGTGGACTGACCTTCGCGGAGCTCGATCCGCATCGCGTCGGGGTGAGCGTGGGCAGCGCGGTCGGCGGCACCACCAGCCTGGAGCGCGAGTACCTCGTGCTCAGCGACAACGGGCGCAAGTGGGAGGTGGACGGCGACTACGTCTCCCCGCACCTCTACGACGCCTTCGTGCCCAGTTCACTCGCCGCCGAGGTGGCCTGGGCCGCCGGAGCCGAGGGCCCCGCGGCGGTGGTCTCCACCGGCTGCACCTCCGGCCTGGACTCCGTCGGCTACGCCCGCGACCTGATCGCCGAGGGGAACGCCGACGTGATGATCGCCGGCGCGGCCGACACCCCGATCTCACCCATCGCGGTGGCCTGCTTCGACGCGATCAAGGCGACCACACCGCGCAACGACGACCCGGAGCACGCCTCCCGGCCCTTCGACCGCACCCGCAACGGGTTCGTCCTGGCCGAGGGCGCCGCCATGTTCGTCCTGGAGGAGGTCGAGCACGCCAGGGCCCGCGGCGCCCACATCTACGGGGTGATCGGCGGCTACGCCACCCGCTGCAACGCCTACCACATGACCGGACTCAAGCCCGACGGCCGCGAGATGGCCGAGGCGATCCGGCACGCGATGACCGAGGCGCACCTGGCGCCGCGGGACGTCGACTACGTCAACGCCCACGGCTCGGGCACCAAGCAGAACGACCGCCACGAGACCGGCGCGTTCAAGGAGACCCTCGGTTCCCATGCCTACGACGTCCCGATCAGCTCCATCAAGTCGATGATCGGGCACTCGCTGGGCGCGATCGGCTCCATCGAGATCGCCGCATGCGCCTTGGCCATGGAGTACGGCGTGGTGCCGCCCACGGCCAACCTGCACGAAGCCGACCCCGAGTGCGACCTGGACTATGTGCCCAACGAGGCCCGGGAGAAGCAGGTCGACGCCGTGCTGAGCGTGGGCAGTGGGTTCGGCGGCTTCCAGTCCGCCATGGTCCTGACACGTGAGGAGGTGCGCCGATGACCGCCGCGACCACCCGGAACAACCGGAACACCGCGACCACCCAGGACACCGCGACCGTGAAGGCCGCCCCGGTCGTGACCGGCATCGGGGTCGTCGCACCCAACGGCCTCGGCACGGAGGAATGGTGGCGGGCGACGCTGGCCGGGGAGCACGGGATCAGGCCCGTCGCCGACTACGACACCTCCGGCTATCCCGTCTCCCTCATCGGCCGCGTCACCGGCTTCGAGGCCGCCGACCACCTCCCGGGCCGGCTGCTGCCACAGACGGACCGGGTCACCCGGCTCGCCCTCACGGCGGCCGACTGGGCGCTCGCCGACTCCGGCGCCGACCTGCCGGCCCTGCCCGAGTACGGCATCGGCGTCGTCACCTCCAACGCGACCGGCGGCTTCGAGTTCACCCACCGCGAGATCCGCAAGCTGTGGACCGAAGGCCCGGAACGGGTGAGTGTCTACGAGTCCTTCGCCTGGTTCTACGCCGTCAACACCGGCCAGATCTCGATCCGCAACGGGCTGCGAGGCCCCAGCGGCGTCCTCGTCGCGGAACAGGCCGGCGGACTCGACGCGATCGGACACGCCCGCCGCACCCTGCGCCGCGGCGGTGTGCTGTCGCTGACGGGCGGTGTGGAGTCCGCGTTCGACCCGTGGGGGCTCGTCTCGCACCTCTCCAGCGGAAGGCTCTCGCGCGCCCGCGACCCGGAGCGGGCCTACCTGCCCTTCGACACACGGGCCTGCGGTCATGTGCCGGGCGAGGGCGGCGCCATCCTCGTACTGGAGGACGCCGAGGCCGCGGCCCGGCGCGGAGCCGAGCGGATCTACGGCGAGATCGCCGGCTACGCGGCCACCTTCGACCCCCCGCCCGGGTCGGGCCGGCCACCCGGTCTGGGCCGCGCCGCCCGGCTCGCCCTCGCCGACGCCTCGGTCACCGCCGAGGACGTGGACGTGGTCTTCGCCGACGCGGCGGCACTGCCGGCGCTCGACGACATCGAGGCCACCGTGATCGAGGAACTGTTCGGCCCGTACGGGGTGCCGGTCACCGTGCCCAAGACCCTCACCGGCCGACTGGCCGGGGGTGGCCCGCCCCTGGACGTGGCGGCGGCTCTGCTCTCGATCAGGGACGGCGTGCTGCCGCCGACCGGCCACGTGGAGCGGCTGGTCGCCACGCACCGGCTCGACCTGGTGCGCGGAGAGCCCCGCAGAACGTCCGTCCGTACGGCCCTGGTGCTGGCCCGTGGATACGGCGGCTTCAACGCGGCAGTCGTCGTCCGCGCACCGCACCCGGCCTGACCCGCCGACCGCCGGCCGAGTCGTGCGATTCGGTGCGTCCGGGTGCGGTCGCCCCGGGCGGCCGTCACTCACAAGTGACGCGAATGGACCGGCGACGGGGGCCGCCCCGATCCGTGGGACACCCGCACGGACGCCTGCCCGCCGAACCGAGTCGTCCAGGCAGCCGCCCTCCGGCGCGGCGGTTCGGGACGGCGGTCGGCCAAGGACACCGAAAGACGACGCGACGGCCTGCCGGCCCGGAGCCGCCTCGTCAGCAGGCCCCCCGCACGGCCGGCCACCTCGGTCGGCCCGCCCACAGCCATCGCCACCGCAGAGCAGAGAGAGGCACGAGATGAGTTTGATGACCTTCGACGACCTGAAGCAGATCCTCGCCGAGTGCGCCGGGGAGGACGAGTCCACCGGGCTCGGTCCGCAGGCGCTGGACACGCCGTTCAGCGATCTCGGTTACGACTCGCTCGCCCTGATGGAGAGCGCCGCGCTGATCGCCCAGCGCTTCGGTGCCGAGCTGAGCGACGACGAGGTCGCCTCGATCGGCACCCCGCGCGAGTTCCTGGACCGCGTCAACGTGGCCATCCCCCGAGCCGCGTGACGCCCGAGGGCTGTCGTCGCGGTCCGGCTCGTGTCGGACGGGCCGCGACGGCAGTTCCTTGTCACTTCCGAGATTCCCCTTCCTCACTTGGGTGAGCCCCCCTTCTCACTTCGGTGAACCCCCGCCGCGCCACCCCTTCTCCAGCGATCCCCTTCCTTCCCACGTCCCGGTCTCTCTGTACGAGGAGCAGCCATGACCACATCAGCGAACGGCGGACGCGGAACCGCTGTCGTGACCGGAGCCACCCGGGGCATCGGCCTGGCCGTCGCCTCGACGCTCGCCGAGCGAGGCCATCCGGTGTTCATCTGCGCACGCGACGAGACGGCCGTCGCCGAGACCGTCAAGGACCTGCGGGGCCGCGGCCACACCGTGGACGGCGCCGCCTGCGACGTCACCTCGGCCGAGAGCGTGGGCGCCTGGGTGAGCGCGGCGGTCGAGCGGTTCGGTCCCGTCGAGGTGCTGGTGAACAACGCCGGCCGCAGCGGCGGCGGCGTCACCGCCGAGATCCCCGACGAGCTGTGGTTCGACGTCATCAACACCAACCTCAACAGCGTCTTCCTGGTGACCAAGCAGGTGCTGACCACCGGCCGGATGCGGGAACTGCCCACCGGGCGGATCATCAACATCGCCTCCACCGGGGGCAAGCAGGGCGTGGTGTTCGGCGCCCCTTACTCCGCCTCGAAGCACGGAGTCGTCGGTTTCAGCAAGGCCCTGGGCCTGGAACTCGCCAGGGCCGGCATTACCGTCAACGCCGTCTGCCCCGGCTACGTGGAGACGCCGATGGCGGGCAACGTGCGCAAGCACTACGCGCAGATCTGGGGCGTCACCGAGCAGGAAGTGCTGAGCCGCTTCGAGGCGAAGATCCCGCTCGGCCGCTACACCGAACCGGAGGAGGTCGCCGCGCTCGTCGGCTACCTGGTCTCGGACGCCGCGGCCGCGGTCACCGCGCAGGCCCTCAACGTCTGCGGCGGACTGGGGAACTACTGATGGGAGATCCGATGAGCGAGCCCGACCGCCGGTCCGCCGTGCACACGGCGGACATAGCCGCCGAGCCCCGTGAGGCGTACCGGCTGATCGCCGACGTGCTGCACTGGCCGCTGCTGTTCTCACCGTGCGTCTGGTCGCAGGTACTGGAGACCGGGACGGTCGAACCGGCGGCCCCGGTGGCCGCCGCCCGCCCGGTGCCGCCCGCCCGTCCCCCCGGCGGCTCGACCGTCACCTCGGAGCGGATCCGGCTGTGGGCCGTGGTCGGCAGCGACGTCCGCAGCTGGGTGTCCCGCCGCACGCTGGACGCGGACGCGCTGCGGATCGACTTCCGCCAGCAGCAGCCGTCCCCGCCGATCACGGAGATGCGCGGCCACTGGCAGTTCGAGGAACCGGTGACCGCCGGATCCCACGCCCGGCTGCTCCTCGGTCACGCATGGGCCACCGCCGGTCCCGACCCCACGGCGGGCGACCGTATCGAGGCCGCCCTGGACAGCAACAGTGAGCGGGAGATCGCGGCGGTCAAGAACTGGGCGGAGCGGCCCCAGAGCACCGACGAGCTGATCTTCTCCTTCAGTGACGAGGTCCTGGTCGACGGACCGCTGGACAAGGTGTACGACTTCCTGTACCGCGCCGACCTCTGGCCCGAGCGGCTGCCGCACGTCACCGCGCTCGATCTGCAGACCGAACCGGAGTCGGCCGCCGCCGCGGGCGCCGAGATACAGACGATGGACATGGAGACGCGGGCCCCCGACGGCTCGGTCCACCCCACGCAGTCGGTGCGGCTCTGCTTCCGCGACCGGCAGATCGTCTACAAGCAGACGAGCGTCCCGCGGGGCCTGCTCGGACACAGCGGCGAATGGCTGCTGAACGAGACACCCAGGGGCACCCTGGTGACGGCGCGGCACAGCGTGGCCCTGGACCCGGACGCGATCGGCGAGGTCCTCGGTACGGGCACCGACCTCGCGCTTGCCCGCACCCGGGTGCGGGAGGCGCTCGGCGGCAACAGCCGCCGCACCCTGGAGCAGGCCCGCCGGCACGTCGAGGCCGCCGGGCGGGCGGCCGTACGGTGACCGGCGCTCTGCCGGGCGCCGCCGCCCACGACGAGCTGGGGGCGGCGCCCGCACCGGTTCGTCTGGAGGAGATCGCCGACGGCGTCTTCGCCTATGTCCAGCCGGAGGGCGGCTGGTGCGTGAGCAACGCCGGCGTGCTCGTCGGCAAGGACCTGACCGCCGTGATCGACACCACGGCGACCGAGTCCCGCGCCCGTGCGCTGAGCACCGCGATCGGGACCGTCTCCGTGGCCCCGGTCGGCCTCGTCGTCAACACCCACTTCCACGGGGACCACACCTTCGGCAACGCCATCGTGGGCAACGGTCGTGCGGTGGTCGTCGCCCACGAGCGGCTGCGGGACGAGGCCGCCGCGGCCGGTCTCGGTCTGACCGGCCTGTGGCCGGCGGTGGACTGGGGCGACGTGACGGTCACCCTGCCCCACCTCACCTACCGGGACGGCCTCACGCTGCACCTGGGGGAGCGGTCCTTCGAACTGATCTACCCCGGCCCCGCCCACACCACCAACGACACACTGGTGTGGCTGCCCCGGGAGCGTGTGCTGTTCGCGGGGGACATCCTCATGCCCGGCTGCACACCTTTCGTGCTGATGGGGTCGATCGAGGGCAGCCTGCGCACTCTGGACCGGCTACGTGACCTCGCCCCGCGCACCGTCGTGGGCGGACACGGCCCGGTCGCCGGACCCGAGGTCATCGAGGAGACCGCCGCGTATCTGCGATGGGTGCGGGAGGCCGCGGCGCGCGGCAGGGAGGCCGGGCTGACGCCGCTGCAGACGGCCTGGGAGGCCGCGCCGGGGCCGTACGGCCACTGGCTGGACGCGGAGCGGCTCGTGGGGAACCTGCACCGGGCTTACGCCGAGCTGGCTGGGGAGCCGCTGGGCAGCCCGCTGGACGTGGTGGGCGTCTTCGGTGAGCTGGTCGAGTTCAACGGCGGGAAGCTGCCCGCCTGTTACGCATGACGGCGTCCGCACCCGGGACGGCCGCCCCGCGGTTGCTCGGCACCCTGCTGCCCGCCTGGGCGGCGGGCGCCGAGCTGCGGGGCGGCGCCGGTCCCCAGCCCTGGCTGTACGAGGAGGAGGACGAGCAGCTCGGCGAGGACGCGGTGCCCAAGCGGTGGCAGGAGTTCGCCAGGGCCCGCATGTGCGCCCGCAGGGCGCTCGCGGCTGTCGGCGCCGGCGCCGGCCCTCTGCTGCGCGGCCCGCACGGGGCGCCGCGGTGGCCGTCGGGGATCGTCGGAAGCATCACCCACTGCCGGGACTACTGCGCCGCGGTCGCTGCTCCCCGCCGCGACGCCGGGTCGCTCGGGATCGACGCGGAACGCGCCGTTCCCCTGCGCCCCGCACTGCTGCCCAGGATCACCTCGCCGGGGGAACGGGAGCGGCTCGCCGCCCTGCCCACGCGACCCGGGCTGCCCTGGGGCACGCTTATGTTCTGCGCCAAGGAGGCGGCGTACAAGGCGTGGTACCCATGGGTCGAAGAGCCCCTGGGGTTCCACACGGCCCACGTCGTGCCGGAGCCGGACCGTGACACGCTCACGGTCCGGCCCACGGAGTCGGCCCCGGTGGGGCTGCCGGTGCTGGAGGGACGTTACGCCGCCGAGGCGGGGCTGCTCGTGGTCGTCGTCCACAGCCGCCGCTCCGCATAGGCGGTCGCCGCGGCCCCGAACTGCAGGGCGACGTGCGTGGACGCCGAGTTGACGTCCCGCCAGAAGCGCTGGATGGGGCGGGTGGTGAGCTGGCCGCCGGTTCCGGAGGTACGGAAGAGCCGGTCGACGGCCGAGACCAGCAGCTCCGCCGCGAAGGAGCAGTCACGCAGGTTCTGGGTGCGGTCCAACGGGTCGACGTCCGCCCCACGGTCGGCGATACCGGCGCACCGCTCCAGCAGCAGCTGGGCGCTGTCGATCTCGGCCACGGAACGGGCCAGCGTCTCGGCGTATGTCTCGCGGCTCGGCCCCGGTGCGCCGCTCCGCCCGGCCGTCGCCGCCGCCTTCTCCGCCACGTACGCCGACCAGGCTTCCTGGGTCCCGCGCGCCGCACCGAGCAGCGGCGTCACGAAGGACAGACCGTTCGCTGCCTCCAGAGGCACGGTGTGGCAGGCGGCGGCGGCGTCGACGGGGCGGCCGGCCAGCAGGCCGGCACGGAGGAACGTCCGGGAGGCTGGGACGAGGGCACCGTCGACGGCGACGGTGTTGCTGCCGGTTCCCCGCATGCCCACGCTGTCCCAGGTGTCCACGACGGAGTACGCGGAGCGGGGTACGGCGAAGACGGTGGGAACGGGCCCGCCGGAGCCGGGGACTGTCCCGCACAGCAGCGCCCAGGAGGAGAAGTCGACCCCGCTGATGTAGGGCCAGCGGCCGGACAGCCGGTAGCCGCCGTCGACGCGCTCCGCGTTGCCGAACGGGGACAGGGAACCCACGACCAGCGCGTCCGGACCGTTGGCCCAGACCTCTGCGCGGCCCTCGGCGGGCAGGTAGGCGGCCATCCGGGCCAGGTTCGCGGCGAGAGAGGCGCACCACGCGGTGGCCGTGCAGGCCGCGCCGACGGTGGTGACGGCACGGGTCAGCTCGGCGAACGTGCCGACGCGGCCGCCGTGTTCGGCGGGGACGAAGTGGCGGGCGAAGCCCGCGGACAGCAGGGCCTCCACCACCTCCGGGTGCGGTCGGCGCCGGTCCTCCGCCTCGTGGGCGTGGCGGGCGGCGACCTCGGCGACCCGGTGGGCGTGCTCGGCGACTCCGGCACCGGTCACGCCCTGGGCACCCGACGCGAGCGCGGCGGCCTCCCCGACCGCGGTGTCTTCCCGGACCTGTGGGCTCAGTGGCGGATTGTCGAGCATCCTCGATGCCTCCTTGTCGGCCTGACACACGTCCGTCCACGGTCGCCGCACACGGTCGCGCAAGACTTGAGCGGCAACGGACCGGTGGTGCCGGGCGGGAGGGCAGGACCGCGGAGCGGGCAGCGGGGCCGCCGTGCGGCCGGGGGCCCGTGGGGACTCAGGCAGTCGTGTTGGACAGCACGACGCCGACCAGGTCGTCCAGCCCCGCCTTGATCCGCGCGGTGTCGAAACGCCGCTCGCACAGCTGGTACGAGATCAGGCTCGGGGTGAACGGCGCGAGCAGCGCGTCGGCGAGGTAGGCGGCGTCCAGACCGGGAGCCGCCTCTTCGAGCAGCGCGGCCAGGTGGGTGTGCTGGGCGGCGTAGGGCGGGCTGCCGTAACGGGCGCCGGGGGAGCTGGCCTCGGCCAGCAGCAGCAGTTCGCGCTGTTCCTCGACGAGGTCGACGAGGGCGTGCAGGAACGCGCGGACGCGTAGTCCGGGCGGGGCCCCGGGGCCCAGCGGGGGCGGACCGTCGAGCTTCTCGCGGAACCGGCGCTCGCGGTCCTCCAGGAGGGCGAAGACCAGTCCCGCCCGGTCCCCGAACCGCCGGTAGACGGTGCCGACGCCGACATCGGCCGCCTTGGCCACCAGATCGAGCGAGAGTCCCGCGGCGCCCTCGGCCGCCACCAGCCGGGCGGCGGCGTCCAGGATCTTGCGGCGGTTGCGGGCGGCGTCGGCGCGCTCGGTGGGCGGCTCGGTCATGGTTCCGAGCATAGCGGAGAAGTCTCCGGTTCCGGCTTGTGAAGCGGAGGATATTCCGGATACGCTGCCGAAAACGGAGGTGGCTCCGCTTCTTGGGGCCGGGATGCCGGGTCAGTGGACGAGGCGCCGCCTCCCCTCACTCGTCCCAGGTCCGAGGAGGCCGCGTGGATACCCCCGGAAAGAACCGCTGGTGGCTGGTGGCGGCCGCCGGCCTCGCCGTGTTCATCGCTCAGCTGGACGCGTCGGTGGTCGGCGTGGCCTCCCCCACCATCAGATCGGACCTCGACACCACCACCGAGGTGGTCCAGTGGGTGACCCTCGCCTACGCGGTACCGCTGATCGGGCTGAGCCTGTGCGCCGGACGCTGGGTCGACCGGGCCGATCCGCGGCGTGCCCTCACCCTGGCCTGCACGGGTTTCGCCCTGTTCAGCGTGGCGTGCGGGCTGGCCCCCGGCATCGAGTGGCTCATCGCGGCCCGGGTTCTCCAGGGCTGCTTCGCGGTGATCATGATGTCGCTGACCCCGGTCCTGGCGACGGTCGCGGTGCCGCCCGAGGCGCGCGGCCGGGCCTTCGGCTTCGTCATGCTCTTCGGCACGCTGGGCGGACTCGCCGGTCCCGTCGTGGGCGGCCAGATCGTGGAGAGCGTGGACTGGCCGTGGATCTTCTACCTCAGCGTCCCGGCCGCCGCGGCCGTCGTCGCCCTTGCCGCCCGTGAACTGCCACGCGGCGAGCGGCTGCCGTGGCCCGAGCGCCGCTGGCTGGTGGAGGCCATCACCCTCGGCGGCGCGGCCGTCGCCGTCCTGCTCGGACTGACCTTCGCGGTCGACGCGGGGGCGGCCTGGGGGCTGGTGGCGCTGGCCGCGATGCCGCTCTGCCTCGCCTGGGGCCGGCAGGAGGAGGCCGTGGCCGTCCGCCGCCTCGTCACCACGCCTGGGGTGGCCGGTCCGCACCTCGCGCTGGCCCTGGCCTACCTCGGCGTCTTCATGATCATGTTCATGGTGCCGTTCTTCCTCCAGGACACGCTCGGCGTCGCGCCCGGCGCCTCCGGCTTCGCCCTCGTCGCCCTGGCGGTCGCGACCGCCGCGGCAGGAGTGCTGGGCGGCCGGGCCGCCGACAAGCTCGGCGCGCGGCCCGTCGCGCTGGGCGGCGCGGCGCTGATGACCGCGGGCGTCGTCCTGCTGCTCATGGCGGACGGCGCCTGGGCCACCTGGGACATCGCCTGGCGGCTCGCCGTCATCGGCGCCGGCTTCGGACTGTTCAACGGGCAGAACCAGGTGCTCGCCATGGGCAACACCCCGCCCGACCGGCTCGGCATGACGGCTGGCACCACCAACCTCGTACGCCAGCTCGGCGTCGCCTTCGGCTCCGCGCTCGGTGCCCTGGTGTGGGCGGCCTCCGACGACGGCGTGACCGCCTTCCGCACCGGCTCCGGGGCCGGCGCCCTCCTGGTGGCCGGAGTGATCGCGGCCGTGGCCTTCGCCGTACGCGCCCCTGCCACCCCCGAAACCGGCACCGAGTCCCCCCAGCCCGCTCCGGCCGCGGACGCCGCCCCCACCACCGACAGCCCTTCCACCGACTCCACCGGCAACGGTTCGCACCTCTCCGCATGAGGGTGCGCCGAAGGCACGCTCGCGCTTGAGCCGCCTTCAAGTCGCCTGTGGGACAACCTCCGAGAGCCAGCAAGCCCCGAAAGGACCGAACATGGCGGACACAGAGCTGATCACCCCGGTCGCCGGCGAGCCCGGTGACTACAACATCCCTGTCATCCAGGAGTTCCGCAGTAACGGCGGCAAGGTCGGCGGCATGTTCGAGGGCGTCCCCCTCCTGCTGCTCACCCACAGAGGCGCGAAGAGCGGCCGTCCGCGGGTCTGCCCGGTGATGTTCGTCGACGACGGTGACCGCACCCTCGTCTTCGCCACCAACGCGGGCGGTCCCAGGAACCCCGCCTGGTACTACAACGTCCTGGCCAACTCCGAGGTGATCATCGAGACCGGCGCCGAGACCTACCGGGCCACCGCCGAGCCCGTCCCGGGCGAGGAGCGCGACCGGCTGTACGCCGAGTCCGCCGCGAAGGTGCCCGCGCTCGCCGACTACCAGGCCAAGACCGAGCGCAGGATCCCCGTCGTCGCCGTGCGCCGTCTGGCGGACTGATGCGGTACACGCTGCTCGGGAAGACGGGCGTCCGCGTCTCCGAGATCGCTCTCGGCACTCTGACGTTCGGCGACGAATGGCACCTGCCCCCACAGACCCTGGCCGCACTCCTCGACCGGTACGCGGAGGCGGGCGGCAACGTCCTGGACACGGCGGACGAGTACGGCGACGGCTCCGCCGAGCGCAACCTGGGCGAACTGCTCGCCGGACGACGGGACGAGTTCGTCCTGACGACCAAGTACACGATGCAGACCCGGGCCGGTGACCCCAATTCGGCGGGCAACCACCGCAAGAACCTGGTCGCCTCGCTGGAGGCGAGCCTGCGCCGACTGGGTACCGACCGCCTCGACCTGCTGTGGGTGCACGCCCGCGACACCCTCACCCCGGTGCCCGAGGTCATGCGCGCCCTCGACGACCAGGTCCGGGCCGGCAAGGTCCTCTACGTCGGTGTCTCCGACTGGCCGGCCTGGGAGGTCGCACAGGCCAACACCCTCGCCGAACTGCGAGGCTGGTCGGCCTTCGCGGGCCTGCAGATCCGCTACAACCTCCTCGAGCGCACGCCGGAGCGCGAACTGCTCCCCATGGCCCACGCCTTCGACCTTCCGGTGTTCGCCTGGGGGCCGCTCGCCGACGGCCGGCTCACCGGCAAGTACCTCGCGGGCGAACCCGGCCGCCTCGACCACGTGCCCTGGGGCGAGGGGACGGGCCCCGGCGACGAGATCGTCGCGGAGGTCGTGGCCGTGGCCAAGGAGACCGGCGTCAGCCCGGCCCAGGTGGCGCTCGCCTGGCTGCGGTCACGGCCGGGCACCGTGATCCCGCTCGTCGGCGCCACCAAGGAGGGCCAACTGGCCGACAACCTGGCCTCGGCGGACGTCACCCTCGACGCCGCACACCTGGCCCGGCTCGAGGAGGCCAGCCGCATCCCCGTCGGCTTCCCGCACGACTTCCTGCGCTTCCCGGCGATGACCGATGCCATCTACGGAGACCGCTGGAGGGAGACCGACGACCGCCGCACGACGGTACGCAGGACCGTCGCCGACGACATGTTCGCCGGCTGACCGCACGTCCGCCGGGCGCGACGCCGAAGGGCCGGCCCCACCACACGGTGGGGCCGGCCCTTCGGCGTCGACCTCACTGCTCGACGTTCACCGTGTCCGACAAGTCCACTCGTGCCACGACCTTCTCGATCTTTACGCGCACCACCACGCCGTTGGGGATGGTGAAGCGGTCCGAGAACTCCTGCTCGCGCTCCTTGCCGTGGTAACGGCCGCCGATCCTCGCCGTCCAGTGCCGCAGCTCCTCTACGTCCTCGCTGAGCGTCGCCCGGCCCCGGACCAGCACGAAGGAGAACGGCGGCCGCTCGTCGTCCCACAGCAGCGCGATCCGGTCGTCGCGCTGCAGCGCCTTGCCCTTGATGCTGTCCTTCTGCATCGTGTACACGATCTCGTCGCCGTCGAGGATGACGCCCACGGGCACGACGTGCGGGCTGCCGTCCTTGCGGACGACCGCGGCCTTCGCGGTCCGCGGCGGGTCCGCCATGATGAACTCCCGCCACCAGCCTTCGGGGGCGTCCCGGTACGTAGGCATGACGTTTCTCCTTGGGGATTCGGGTCGTACGGGAAGTCGTGCAGCGGCCGTACGGAGAGGGGGCCATCGCCGTACGGCCGCTGCGGAGGGGTTTCAGACGCGTCGCCAGGTGAGGACGCGCCGCTGGGGACGGCCCCCGAGCAGGGAGACGCCGGCGAGCGTCAACCGGTCGTCGTCGAGGACGACGTCACGGACCTGCCGCGTACCCGCGAGATGCGGGTGCGAGCTGACCAGCACGTCGTGGATCACGCAGCCGCCGTCGAGCCGCCACCGGCCGGCATAGCCCATGTACCGCTCGGCCTCCGGCCCGTCCCGCGAGCTCATCATGCTGACGGACACATGGCCGGTGGGGCTGTAGATCAGCAGGCCGTACGGGTCCTCCCCGAGCGGCCCGCCACGGGTCCGACCGGACTCGTCCACGTCCAGGTAGGACACCAGTGTCCACGCCCCGACGACGCTCACCACGTCACCCGGGAGGCGGAGACGGTGCAGCGGCGCACACTCAGGGAGGCGCCCTGCCCGAACAGCCGGTGGTCCCGGAGGCTCTTGTCGTCCAGGAACACCTGCGGCTCGCGCCGGCCGTCGACGGCACGGAAGTAGAAGTCCGGCGCTCCGGTCAGCCGCACCAGCCCCGGGCCGCTCCCGAAGGAACAGTCCAGCGCCGTGAACAGCCCGAGTCCGCAGTTGAGCTGACGGGGTTCCACCTCGGCGTCGTCGCCGCCGTGGTCGAGCACCACATGCTCCCGGCCGGGAACACGGCCGACGTGTTCGGCACGGTGCACCTCCACGCCGTCGACCAGCCAGCGGACCCTGCCGGCCGACCGGTCGTAGCCGATGCCCAGCCGGTGTTCCTGTTCCGGTTCCCGCCGGGCCACCGGGACCACCGCGGTGAAGGAGGCGTAGTCGCCCAGATGCGGCCGCAGCATCGGAAGCCGCTCGTGGACGGCGTGTATCCCCTGGTCGGTGAGGAAGAAGTCGAACGCCAGGCCCGTCTCCACGTCCGCGACGTTCATCGCGGCACAGGCCAGCCGCCAGTCCGTCCCGGGATCGGCGACCGCGGACCCGAAGGGATGCCCGGCGGTGCCGTACGTCCGCGCCGACAGCCAGGCCTCGAAGAGCAGCTCCTCACCCTCGGCCGCGTCGAAGCCCGGCAGCCCGCCCGAGGCCGAGTGGTCGGCGTACACCAGCCACTTGACCGCGTCCAGAGCACCCGGAAGGGCGCTCGGATCACCGTTCTCCTGTCCCAGCGTCCGGGTGAACGCGGGCTCCCCGGTGAGCGGATGGGTGCCTCCGGCGGCTACCCGCAACCCCGCCTCGGGCGTCACATGGACGTCCGCGTCGTCCGGGACGAAGGAGCCCAGGGTCATCGGGGCCCAGCGGCGCAGGGTCAGCTCCGGATCCCGGAAGTCGTCTTCCCACAGCGGCGTCATCGGCGTGCCCTCGTGCTCGACACGATCAGGTTCTTCATCCGGAACTCGCCGCCCTGGCCGAAGAGCCGGCTGGACTCGGTGCTCTGCTCGTCGACGAACGTCTCCTCGTGGGGCTCCCCGAGCCGCGGCTCGTAGTACTTCGTCTGCACCGACAGCCGGGCCAGGCCCTTGCCGGTGGGGTAGGAACCGTCGAGCAGGTTCAGCAGCCCCATGCCGCAGTTGAGCTGGCGCGGTGCGACCCGGCCCTCCACCCCGCCCTCGTCGAGGGTGAGGGTGTCACGGCCCAGCCGGTGGCCGATGCGGTCCACCTTCAGCACCTCGCGACCGTCGATCAACCAGCGCACCACGCCCGCCGAACGATCGTAGGAAATCTTCAGTCGGTGGGTGTCACCGGGCTTGCGCCACATCAGCGGCACCGTGTTGGCGAAGGACGCGTAGTTGCCGAGCGTCGCCCGGCCGAACGTGGGACGGCCGTAGAACGCGTAGATCCGCTTGTTGGTGATCACGAAGTCGAAGGCCGTCGAGGTCTCGTTGTCGATGGTGTTGAGCATGACCGACGCGAGCCGCAGATCGTCCTCGGGGTCCTTCACCGCCTTGCCGAAGGGGTGGCCGGCCGTTCCGTAGGTGCGGCCCGACATCGTGGTCTCGCAGGAGAGCACCAGACCCGGGACCGCGTCGAAGCCCGGATAGCCGTGCGAGGAGGTGTGGCTGGTGTATACCAGCCACTTGGCGTGGTCACCGGAGCCGGGCGCGCCGCTCGGGGTGTGCTGCGGGATCGTCTGCACGAACGCGGGCTCGCCGGTCCGCGGGTTGACCCCGCTCGACTTCACGTGCAGCCCGTGCCGCGAGGTGCTGACGATGCCGTCGTCCGCGCGGTAGCCGCCGCCCTCGATCTGGAACCAGGGCGCGCCCGGTCCCGAGGTGCGCAGGCCGTGCCGGAAGTCGTCCCAGACCACCTTGTAGGGCCGGTCGGCGGAGGGGGCGGACCCGGCGGACGCGCCGGCCGGGGCCGAGGCGGACGCCGACGGCAGAGCGGTGGCGCCGAGCGCCGCGGTGAGGAGGAGTGTGCTGAGGATGCGCTTGCGCGCCATGGCTGGCCCTTCTCTGAGGTTCTGTCTGAATTCACGGACGGCCGGCGAGGACTGCGGGCACGACCTCGGCCGGTGTGTCCACCACCGTTCGGGCGCCTGCCTCTTCGAGCTCGGCGGCGGTACTCACCCCGTACGACACGCCGACCACGCGCATGCCGGCGGCCAGGCCCATCTCCACGTCCGGCACGCCGTCGCCGACCACCACACACTCGGACGGGTCGAGGCCGAGCACTTCGGCGAGGTGCAGGGCCATGCTCGGGTGCGGCTTGCCGCGTGCGGCGGTGTCGTCGCCCGCGAGCGCGGCGAAGTGCTGATCGATGCCGGTCAGCTTCACGATCGCCGCGGCCGCCGCGTACACCTTCGAGGTGGCCACGGTCAGCACGAGCCCCTCCTGCCGCAGTTGCTCCAGCATCGCGGGCACGCCCGGGTAGAGCAGGCCGGGCCCGGCGGACCGTACATGCGCGCCGAAGAGGCGGCCGTACTCGGCCGTCGCCGCCCGCACGTCCGGGTGTTCGGGCGCCAGACCCGTCAGCCGCGCGAGGTTCTGCTCCAGCGGACGGCCCACGGTGGCACGTACGGCCGCCGTATCGGGCGTGTGACCGTACTGGGCCAGCACCTTGAGGGTGATCTCCGTGATGGCCGCCGGGGTGTCGGCGAGGGTGCCGTCCAGGTCGAACAGGACGGCGCGCACCGCGCCGGCCATCAGCGGCCCGCCCGTACGGCGCTCAGGCTCACCGCGAACTCGCCGGCGACCCGTGCGGTGCTCAGCAGCAGCGAGCGGCCTGCCTTGGCGATGCCGCCGCCGGTCGACTTCGCCACCGCCTTCATCAGGTACGGGCTGATCGCGTTGCCGACGATCCCCGCCCGGTCGGCCTCCTCCAGCGCCCGCGCGATGACCTGCTCGAGCTCGTCGCCGTCCAGCGCGTCCTGTGCCGCGATCGGCGCGGTGAGCAGGACCGTGGAGCCACCGTTGACCTCCCAGTGGAAGTCCACCGCGCGCGCCGCGACGTCCAGGTCGTCGACCCGGGTCACCGGCACGTCGGCCTCGCGGACGACGAACGCCGGCAGCTTGTCGGTGCGGTAGCCGTAGACGGGCACGCCGGCCGTCTCCAGGTACTCGGCGGTCAGCTTCGGGTCGAGGATCGACTTGGCGCCACCCGAGACCACGGTGATCCGGGTGCGGGTGAACTGCAGCAGGTCGGCGGAGATGTCGAAGGACTCCTGAGCCCGGCGGTGCACACCGCCGATGCCCGCGGTGGTGAACACCTCAATGCCCGCCCGCTCGGCGATCACGATGGTGCCGGCCACCGTAGTCGCGCCGAGGCCGCCGCCGGCCAGCGCGCTGCCGATGTCCCGGGCGCTGATCTTGGGGATGCCCTTGGCGGTGGTGAACCGTTCGATGACGGCGTCACTCATGCCGACCACCAGCCGCCCGCCGGCGACGCAGACCGTCGCGGGCACCGCACCGGCGTCACGGACCGCCTTCTCGATGAGCGAGGCGGTCTCCGCCGAGGGATCGGTGGTGATCAGTGAAGACTCCAGGGCGACCACCGGGCGCCGCTCCGCCAGGGCGGTGGCGACCTCTTCGCTGACCTCGAGCAGGGGATCCATGCCGGGTCTCCTCTCCGCGGTTGTCCGGGTTGATGGAGCCCCAGGCTCCGACCGTGTCCTCGAACCCCGGTGGAGCGGACGTTGAATGCGCGCTCGAGTGAAATTCAGGCCGTCGTTCCCAGGATGTGCCGCACCTGGTACGTCACTTCACGGGAGACGACATGGCACGAGGACTCAGAACCAGGGCCGCGGTCGCGGCCGTCGCGGCGACCCTCGTCGCGCTGGTGCTCACCCCGGCGGCACAGGCCGAGGAGCAGGGCGGTCAGACTCTGCTCGCGGACTCATTCTCCGCAGGTTTCGACACCACGAACACCTGGCAGGTGCTGGGCGACGGGGACTTCCCGCAGGGTGACGGCGTTCCGACGACGTCGTCCGAAGGCCTCAAGGTCACCCCGGCCGGCCGTGACAGCACCACCGGCGAGCCTGCCTTCCGGGTCACCACGGCCCAGCAGGACGACGGCGGCAACGGCAGCGGCGACCACGGGAAGTGGCTGGCGTTCCCCCGGGCCACCGCCACCTCCGGCATGCCCGGCTACGACATCCCGAAGACCGGCTCACTGAGCTGCACCAGCAAGATCAGCGGCCGCACCTTCGGCACCGAGCGGCATCCCTTCGGCAGTGCCGTCGCCGATCCGAGGACGGACGTGCGACTGGCGTCGGCCGCGATGGTCACCGCGGACTTCGACTCCAAGGCGATCTTCGACTTCTCGGTGGTCAACGGGAAGATCTACGCCATCTACGAGCGGCTCCCGGAGCACGGTGCCACGTACGCCGCGTACTCGTACGCGATCCCGGTCGCCGACCGCACGCCCGGCGAGTGGGCCACCCTGCAGGTCCGCCTGGACCAGGGCGGCACGCGGGTGACCTGGAAGGTGAACGGGCGCACGGTCCTGTCCACGGACCGCATCGGCACCCGTGCCTTCGACCGCACGTACATGATCCTCGACCACGGGGGCACCGAGGAGCGTCTCAAGCTGAAGCAACTCACGTGTGGCTTCGGCCTGTTCACCGTCCTGGACGCGGCGGCCGGCCCGCGGGGCAAGGGCCTGGTACGGCTGGACTCGACGCCGGACTTCTACTACGCGCCCCGGGTCGGATCCCCGACGCCCCAGACCTTCGTGGACGAGGAGAGCAGGCCCGAGAGCCGGCTCTGGGGCCAGGGCGCAGAGATCAAGGTCCGCTCGACGCAGATACGCCGGGAGAGCTGAGCCAGGCCGGCCCGGCGAACCCGTCCGGGAAGGCCGGCCCCTGGGCGGGCGGTGACCCGGGACGGCGCGGGTCGACCGCCTGCCCAGGCAGGCTCGCCCCCGGCCGGGACGGCCCGGGAAGTGCCGACTCCGGCACCGCAGGGGCTGAGTCGGACCGAAGGCTGCAGCCGCAGGAAGACGAGCCGCGACCGTAGGCCGGGGCTGCCTTCCGCAACCGGACGGCTCGCCTCCACCCCGGGCGGAGGGACTGCCCTCGGACGGAAGGGCTGTCCGCCGGACCGGGTAGGGCTGACTGGTCCCGCAGGGCTGCTGCTTCCGGTCGAGGAGCCGCCTCCGTCCGGAAGACTGCCCCGGAGCAGTGGTGCCCCCGGCGGGAAGACCGCCCTCGTAAGGGAGGGCTGAACGGCCCCGGCTGGGGGTGCCGCCTCCGGTCGGAGTGCCGCCTCGGTCGGAAGGCTGCCCCCTGCAAAGGGCTGTTGCCCCGGGAGAGCAATCCCCCCGCACGGGCGCGCCGCCCCGGGCCGGGAAGGTCGGCCTCGGGCGGAGGAGCCGCCCCGCGGACGGGCTGCCGGCCCCGGGCGGGACGGGTGACGGGACGGGTGCGGCTCGGAGCGTCGGTGGATCCGGGGATCCACGCCCGCCCGTCATCCCGCCAGCGTCAGGGACTCGCCGGTGGACGGAGCCTCCAGACGGGGGTCCCCGGCCAGCACAGCCTGGTGCAGGCGCTGCAACCGCGGTGAGGGGTCCACGCCCAGCTCCTCCACCAGGGTCCTGCGCAACTGCTGATACGCCTCCAAGGCGCGCCACGCGTGGCCGGAGCGGTAGAGAGCCAGCATGAGCTGGGCGCGGAGCTTCTCGTGCAACGGATGCTCGGAGACCAGCATCCGCAGCTCCCCGAGGAGCGCCGCGTGCCGTCCCAGCCGCAGGTCCGCCTCGATCCGCATCTCCTTCGCCCGGATTCGGGCCTCGTCCATGCCGAGCACCTCGGTGGCGAGCACCCGGCCCAGCGGCACGTCGACCAGGGCGGGTCCGCGCCACAGGGACAGGGCCCGCTCGAGCGTGGCGGAGGCCGCGCGGGCGTTGCCCTCGGCCAGCAGCGCGTCGCCGCGGGTGACCAGGGCATTGAACTCGGCCAGGTCAGACCGCACTGCCTGCGCGGTCAGCTGGTAGCCGCCGAAGCAGGTGGTGAGCAGATCCTTGGCGGACACCTCGGCCGACGGCCCGAGCGCCTCGGATATGCGACGTCTCACCTGGAGGATGTACGTCTGCAACGTGGTGTTCGCGCTGCGCGGGATGGCATCCCCCCAGACCTCGTCCATCAAGGTGGGTACGGGCACGACGGAACCTGCCCGCAGCGCAAGGAGCGCGAGGACTTGACGGGGCTTTCCTGCACTCGGAACGATCGACACGTCGGCCTGCCGTACGGCCAGGGGTCCCAGCACTGCGATATCCATGCACGCTCCTCCGCAAGGGAATTGGTGTAGCCGGAGCATTGCATGAGGGAAATCGCCGGGCCCAGTGCCTGCTTCACGGTCCGGGACATGAAAACGTCATATGGCGAAGTCCGCCTGTGAGATATTCATGCGTGGAACGTGACTGAGTCACTGGTCTGTGCTGATCGGCGCCTAGCAGAATCCTCCGCAGCGGGGCGGAACCCGTCCCACCGAATCGGGGAGAGTATTCCATGGACACCACGTTCAACGGACTCAACGGCGCTGTTTCCGCGGCCGTGCTTCCGGAGCCGGCGCAGCTTCAGATCGAGCACCTCGACCGGACGCCGGAGGACGGTGTCGCCCTGCTGACCTACACCTGGTCGCCGGTTCCTGGTCACGACGACTCGCCCGCCCGGGTGTGACGGTTCTCGACGGGAATCCCGCCGGCCGTCGGCTGGTGGGATTCAAACGGCATCTGCGGGCCGAGGTGGTGGCCGGTGATGCCACCTACCTGCTGTCCGAGTACGAGGTCACGGCGCTGCGTGCCAGAGGCCTGGAACAGCTGGCTCCGTTGCTCGACGGCACACGTGATCTGAGCGAACTGCAACGGGAGTTGGCGCCGACGATGTCGGCGTCCGACGTCGCCTCCCTCGTCGGCGCGTTGGGACGGGCGGGTCTTCTCCACACCCGCCGGTCCCGCGCCCCGGGCACCGGGGACCCGGCACTGGCCGCCTACTGGGACCTGGCCGGCGTGCCGGCCGACGAGCCCGCGGCCACGAAGGTGCGGGTGGAAACGGTGGGAGACGCCGATGCCACCGCCGTGCGTGAGGCCCTGCAGTCCGCGGGCCTCACGGTGCGGGAAACGGACGGCGCACCCACCACGTCCGGCACGTCCGGTGCCCGCACCGGAGCCGGGCTGACGGTGGTGGTCACCGACGACTACCTCATGCCGGAACTCGCCGAGGTGGACGCACGGCAGCGGCGGATCGAAGCTCCGTGGCTGCTGGTCAGACCGGACGGCGCGACGGCCTGGCTCGGGCCCGTCTTCCAGCCCGGTATGAACGCCTGCTGGCACTGCCTGGCCCACAGGCTGCGTGCCCACCGGGTCTCGGAGCAGCCGGTACGGCGTGCCCTGGGGCTCGCCGGCCCCGTGCCGCGGCCCAGGACCGCGCATCCTGCCGCCCGCGCCGCGGCTGCCCATCTGGCTGCTCTCGAGGCGGCCAAGTGGCTTGCCGGTCACCGGTATCCTGCACAGTCCTCGCTGCGTCTGCTCGCCGCACTCGACCTCGAGCTGACCGCCCATGACGTGCGACGGCGACCGCAGTGCCCGGCCTGCGGGGACCCCGGGCTGGTCGCCCGGCAGGTGAAGGCCCCGGTGCAGCTGCGTTCCCGGCCCAAAGCCGCGTTCGCCGGGGGCGGTCACCGCGCGCTCGCCCCGCAGCAGGTCCTGGAGCGCTACCGCCACCTCGTGGGCCCCGTCACCGGTGTGGTCAGCGGGATCCGCCGCGACGCGCGGGGCCCGGCCTTCCTCAACTGCTACACCTCGGGCCGCAATCTCGCCCTCGGCGGCTCCAGCCTCACCGAGCTGCGGGCCGGCCTGCGCGGCATCAGCGGCGGCAAGGGAGTGACCGCGCTCGACGCCGAGGTCAGCGCACTCTGCGAGGCCCTGGAACGGTACTCGGGCACCCTCCAGGGCGACGAACCCCGCGTCCGGGACAGCGCACGCGCCCTGGGGGAGGAGGTGATCACTCCTGACCGCTGCCTGCTCTTCGACCCACGGCAGTACGCCGACCGGCACCGCTGGAACGCTCGCAACGGCGCCTTCCAGCAGATCCCCGAACCGTTCGACGACACCGCGCAGGTGGACTGGACACCCGTCTGGTCGCTCACCGAGAAACGCCACCGGCTGCTGCCGACCGGTCTCCTCTACTTCGATCCGCGTTCCGACGCGGGCGTCAAGCCCGTCGCCGGAAGGCGGTTCGTCCGTGCGGACTCCAACGGCAGCGCTGCGGGCAGCAGTCTGGAGGATGCCGTCCTGCAGGGTTTCATGGAACTCGTCGAGCGGGACGCCGTGGCACTGTGGTGGTACAACCGCTCGGTCGTGCGGGGCGTCGACATCGCTGCCTTCGGCGACCGTTGGGCGCTGGAGCTGATCGACGCCTACCGTGGGCTGCGGCGCGAGGTCTGGGCCCTGGACCTCACCTCCGACCTCGGCATTCCGGTCTTCGCGGCGTTGTCACGCCGCATCGACCAGCCCGCCGAGGACATCATGTTCGGTTTCGGCGCCCACTTCGACCCGCACATCGCCCTGCGCCGGGCACTCACCGAGATGAACCAGCTTGTGCCGGCCGTGCTCGGTACCGGCTCCGGGAACGGCTACGCGGTCGACGATCCCGAGCTGCTGAGCTGGTGGCAGGGGGCGACGGTGGCCAACCAGCCCTATCTGCTCCCTGATCCGGTGGCCGAAGGGGTCGGCCCAGGGGCGTACCCGCACCGCCCGACGAGCGACCTGCGCGACGATCTGACGGCGGTGGAGGAACTGGTGCGCTCGCGTGGACTGGACCTCCTCGTGCTGGACCAGACCCGTCCGGACATCGGAATGCCCGTCGTGAAGGTCCTCGTTCCCGGACTGCGCCACTTCTGGGCGCGGTTCGCACCCGGCCGGCTCTTCGACGTCCCGGTGCTTCTGGGACGTACGCCGCAACCCACCGATTACCAGGACCTCAACCCGATTCCACTGTTCGTCTGATCATGGCCGTTGCGCAGGAAAACCAGCCGGAATAAAAAAGTCCGTAACTTACCCGAGGGAGGCATGACTTAGTATTGCGGCTGGCTTGAGGCATTGTGCTTCGACATGAGGGGGAGACATGGTCGAGGAGTCCAGGCAGCCGGATGTGACAATGCAGTTCTCGGCCCCCGTTTCCAGATGGCTGGACCTACCGCCCCGCCTGGCCATGGGCCTGTTGACCGCGGTGCTGAGCGGCTTCGGGGTCATGACCGTCCTCAACCTGGTGAGCACGCACGGCGGTCTGGCGGTCATGGCCGTCTCGCTCCTGCTGTTCTGCGGGGTCTTCCTCATCCAAGTCCTGCACTCCGCCCAGCGCACCCGGGCCTTCCGGGACCGCTACGGCCGGCTGACGCTGGGCCTGCAGGCTCTGTTGACCTTCACCCCGATGTGCCTGCTGGGCATGCTGTGGGGCGGCATGGCCGGATTCCTGGCCGGTTCCGTCCTGCTCGTCGTGCGGGGCAGGCTCTCCGGAGTGCTGTTCCTGCTGGTGGTGGCGGCGAACGGGGCCAGTGCGGCGCTGTCCGGACTCGGCGCGGTGGACATCGCCTACGTGGTGCTGTCCACCGCGCTCACCGGACTTGTCGTTTTCGCCACCACCCGCCTGGTCGACCTGATCACGGAACTCGAACGCCGACGGGCGGAGAGTGCCTGGGTCGCCGTCACGGAGGAACGCCTGCGGATCGCCCGTGACCTGCACGACCTGCTCGGCTACAGCCTGTCCGCCATCACGCTCAAGAGCGAGCTGGTCCACCGGCTGATCGGGCTGCACGACGACCGGGCCCGCACCGAACTCGGCGAGGTCCTGGAGATATCACGCGAGGCACTGGCGGACGTGCGGGCCGTGGCCCGCGGCTATCGCGAGGTGCTTTTCGCCGACGAACTCGTCTCCGTGCGCAAGGTGCTGGCCGCGGCAGACGTCGAGTGCGTCGTGGAGGAGGCCGCGGTCGGCACCTTGGGCCGGCAGATCAACACCGTCCTGGCCACCGTGCTGCGCGAGGCGGTGACCAACCTGCTCCGTCACACCAGCGCCAAGCGGTGCACCATCCGCCTCAGGCGCTACGGCGCCACCGTCCAACTCGCCGTGGACAACGACGGCGTGCGGCCGGAGAAGGCCGGAGCCCGCCGTCACGGCAGCGGGCTGGACAACCTGTCGGAACGGGTGTCGCGGGCGGGCGGCACGCTCACCACGCTGTTCGACAGCGACGGCTGGTTCCGTCTCATGGTCGAGTGCCCGACGGCCGATCCGGATTCCACCCGCGATGTGCCCCACCCGGTTCCGGAACACAGTCCGTCCATCGTCCGGTGCGGCAGCTGAGACGGTGCCCGGCCGCGTGGGCCGGCGCGGGCACCGTACCGGTCAGAGCCAGCCGGCCGTTCGCGCTATCCGTACCGCGTCCAGCCGGTTACGCGCGTTGAGCTTGGTGACGATGCTCGTGAGGTAGTTGCGGACAGTGCCGGCGGACAGGTGCAGTTGCTTCGCGATCTGGGTGATCTCGGATCCTTCGGCGGCGAGCCGGAGCACCGTCAGCTCACGTGGCGTCAAGGGCTGTTCGCGTTCGTTCTGCCAGGCCGAGACCGCCAGTTGCGGTGCCACGACCAGGTGGCCCGTAGCCACTTTCCTGATGGCCGCAGCGAGTTCGTGCGGTGGTGCGTCCTTGAGCAAGTAGCCACCGACCTGGGCCGCCATCGCCCGGCGCAGGGCTCCCGGCTGGTCGAGGCTGGTGAGGATCAGAATCCGGCAGTCCGGCAGCCGCGCGCGCAGCTCTCCCGCCGCCGTGATTCCGTCCGTGCCCGGCAGATCGACGTCGATGATGGCGACGTCCGGCCGGTGCTTCGCAGCCTCGGTGAGTATGTCGTCACCCCGCTCCACCTGCGACACGACGCGTATGTCGGGCTCCAGGCCTAACAGCGCCACCAGTGCGCCTCGAACCATGTGCATGTCCTCTGCGAGGAGTACACGGATCAATGCATCCCCCTTCCTGTGCCTGAAAGCATAGAAAGTTTGTGCGGTCGTGGTGGGCCAGAAGCTGCACGGCGTCCTTCGATCACCTGCCCCAAGCCCACTCATGGCTGGATTTCACACCACAACCGACCGCTCCCGGCGGTCCTCCCGGACCTCCGAACCGGCCCGAGCGTCTGTCGAGCGGCAGTTGAGCCGAGCCGCCTAGCTTCCCGGCTGTGAAGCCGAACCGCAGAAAACTCCCGAAGGCCGCCAGTCGTCGGCGGCGCGGTCGCCCTCGTCCCGGCGGGGCGCGCCCTGGCGGGACGGCCCGGCGGTGAGGCCGAGGCGCATCCGGCCGTCGCGCGGGCCGGCCATCACGCGCACGGCGCCCCCGCCGCGGCCGTCACCCGGCGGTCAGACCTCTGCACCATGCGGATGCGCGAGACGGAGGTCGAGATCGTCCGCGGGCTCAGGACCCGGTGCGCACCTACGACGGCGACTTCCCCGGACCGACCCCACCGCGGGCAGCCACGAGATCTGGACCGTCACCAACGGCGACGCACCGACACCACCGCCCGACGTCCGCATCCACCTGGTGCGGTTCGGGGTGCTCGAGCGCAACGGCAGGCCGGTCGGGCCGGAGAGGCCGGGCTCAAGGACACCGTGGCCGGCGCCGGGGGAGACGGCGCGGATCGCGATGACCTGGGGCCGGTGCGACGGCCGGTTCGTCCACCACTGCCACCAGCTCGGCCACGCGTCGGCCGGCCGGACGGGCCGCGTCGACGTCAAGAAGCGTACCCACTGAAGCCTGTGTGAAAGGAGGGGCCCATGCGGGTCCTGTTCTCGATCTTTCCGGGCGCGGCGCACCTGTACCCCGTCGTCCCGCTCGCCAGGGCCCTGCTGGGCGCCGGCCACGAGGTGCGGGTCGCCAGCCACCCCGAGATGACCGACGCGATCACCGCCGCCGGCCTGATGGCCGTCGTGGTCGGAGCACCTGTGGACGTACCCACGCTGGTGCAGGCCTCGGCCGCCGACGCCCGCCTCGACCGGGTCGCGGACATGCTCGACATAGCCCCGGGCGATCCCGGCAACCGCCGCAACGTCATCCGCTACTACATGCTGGCCGGCTTCTCCCTCTACCACCCGGCCCAGGTTCCGGCCGGCGAGCGGACGGCGACCGACGACCTCGTCGACTTCGCCCGAGCCTGGCAGCCCGACCTGGTGCTGTGGGACCCGCTGAGCTTCGCCGCACCGATCGCCGCCCGGGCCGCCGGGGCCGCGCACGCCCGGGTGCTGTGGGGACTCGACTACTTCGGCTGGATGCGCTCCTCCGCCAACCGGCGGCTGTGGCAGCCCGGTTCCGACCCGCTGGCCGAGGCGGCGCAGCCGACACTGGAGCGCCACGGGCAGGACGTCACCGAGGAAGCGCTGCTCGGCCAGTGGAGCATCGACCTGATGCCCGCCCGGATGCGGCTGACCGACGAAGTCCGCTACCTGCCGGTGCGTCGCGTCCCCTACACCGGGGCGGCGCCCGTGCCCGACTGGCTGTACGGTCCCGCCGAGCGCCCCCGTGTCTGCCTCACCCTGGGCGTCAGCACCCGCAAGATGTTCGCGGAGGAAGCGGGGTTCCCCCTGTCGGAGCTGCTGGAGATGGCCGACGGGCAGGACCTCGAACTGGTCGCCACCCTGGACCGGGATCAGCTGGCCTCCGTGCGCCGCATCCCCGACAACGTCCGCACCATCGACTACCTCCCTCTGGACCTGCTGCTGCCGACCACCTCCGCGATCGTCCACCACGGCAGTGTCGGCACGTTCGGCGTCGCCGCCGCCCACCGGGTGCCGCAGCTCATCACCCCGGTCGAGGGCGGCGACGGGGTGGTCGTCGCCCGGTACCTGGAGGAACGCGGAGCCGGACTGGCCACGGAAACCGGCGAGTTCACCGCCCAGGAACTGCAGAAACTGCTCACCCGGCTGCTGCAGGAACCCTCGTTCCGGGCCGGTGCCGACGCCCTGTACGCGGACGCGTTGGCCACGCCCAGCCCCAACGACGTCGTCCCGGCGCTGGAGGAACTGACCGCACTGCACCGCCGCCGGAGGGGGTGACATCGGCCCATGCGGTTCACCGAACTCGCGGTGCCCGGCGCGTACGTCGCCACACCGCGGCAGATCCCCGACGAGCGCGGCAGCTTCTTCGAACTGCTGCGCACCGAGGAACTGTCGCGGGTGACGGGCGGTCCCTTCGAGCCCCGTCAGGTCAACTTCTCGGTCTCCCGCCGCAACACCCTGCGCGGCATCCACAGCGTGACCGTCCCGCCGGGTCAGGCCAAGTACGTCACCTGCGTGCGCGGCGCGCTGCGTGACATCGTCGTCGACCTGCGCGTCGGCTCCCCGCACTACGGGACGTACGCCGTCAACCACCTCACCGCAGAGTCGGGGCGATGCGTGTACGTCCCCGAGGGCGTCGGCCACGGCTTCCTCGCCCTCACCGACGACGCCACCATCTGCTACATCCTGTCGACCAGCCACGTCCCCGGCACCCAGATCGACATCAACCCGCTCGACCCGGACCTGGCGCTGCCCTGGGGCTTCACCGAACCGCCCCTGCTGTCGCCGAAGGACGCCGCCGCGCCCACCGCGGCCGCCGCGGCCGCCGCCGGACTGCTCGCCACCTGGCAGCCGGTCTCCTGAGCCGCACGCACCGTACCCCCGACCGCACACCGCAGGAGTGTCCATGCGCGTCCTGATCATCAGCACCCCGGTCTCCAGCCATCTGTCCCCCATGGTTCCGCTGGCCTGGGCGCTGCGGGCGGCCGGCCACGACGTCCTCGTGATCGGCCAGCCGGACGTGATGGGCATGGCCGCCTCCGCCGGGCTCAACGCCGTCAGAGTGGGGGAGCGGTTCCAGGTCGAGGAGGTGCTCAAGGAGAACCTCAAGGACGGCGAACGCCTCGTCGAGTCACACACCGAACCCGAACCGGAGGTGATGGACAACTACTTCGACCTCTGGTTCGGACACCAGCGCACGATGCTGCCGCAGTACCTCGACTTCGCCCGCGCCTTCCGGCCCCACCTGCTCGTCTGCGACCTGCTCGAGTACAGCGCGCCGGTCATCGGCGCCCTGCTGGGCGTGCCCGTGGTCCGGCACCGCTGGAGCGTGGACTTCCTCACCGGCTTCGTACGGCCCCAGGCCCGCACCGCGCTGCATGACACCTGCCGGGAACTCGGGCTGGACGCGCTGCCCGACCCCACGCTCGTACTGGACCCGTGCCCGCCGACCCTGCAACTGCCGGACGCCGAACCGGGCACCCCGATCCGGGCCGTGCCGTTCAACGGCAACGGGCAGCTGCCCGAGTGGCGGCGGCAGGAGTGGGGGGCCGAGCGGCCGGTACGCCGGGTGGCCGTGTCCCTGGGCCTGCGCACGCTCCAGCTCAACGGGGTGCCGCACGTCCGCCGCATCCTGCGGGCCTTCGAGGGACTGGCGGACACCGAGGCGGTCGCCACCGTCGAGCCGGAGTTCCACGAGGCCGTCGGACCGCTGCCGGCCAACGTGCGGATGATCGACCCGATCCCCCTGCACCTGCTGTTCGGCGGCTGCGACGCGGTCGTCCACCACGGCGGCGCGGGAACCACCATGACCTCGATCGCCTTCGGCCTGCCGCAGCTGGTCCTGCCGCAGCTCGCCGACATGTTCGCCACCGGCGAGCGGCTCGCCGCCCGAGGGGCGGCCGTCACCGTCCCCGAGGCTGCCCGGCAGGACGACCCCGAGGAGTTGCACAAGGCACTCGTCACCGTGCTCGACGAGCCTGGCCACACGGTTGCGGCCCGGGAGCTGCGTGCCGAGACGGAACGGATGCCCACCCCCGCACAGGTGGTCGGCGACTTGGAACGGCTGGTGTGAAGCGGGGCTCGAGGACGACTCCAGCCGCTTCGCCGACGCTCGCCAGGTGAGCCGGACGAAGCGGATGCCATCCCAGCAGAGAGGACCTTCGATGAAGGCTCTGGTGTTGTCGGGCGGGGCGGGTACCCGCCTGCGGCCGTTCAGCTACTCGATGCCCAAACAGCTTATTCCGATCGTCAACAAGCCCGTGCTCGAACACGTCCTGGACAACATCCGGGACCTCGGCGTCAAGGAGATCGGCGTCATCGTCGGTGACCGGGCAGCGCAGATCGCGGCCGTCATCGGCGACGGCTCCCGACTCGGCGTGCGTGTCACCTACATCCCCCAGGACGCCCCGCGCGGCCTGGCCCACACGGTGGCCATCGCCCGGGACTTCCTGGGCGACGACGACTTCGTGATGTACCTGGGCGACAACATGCTCCACGACGGGATCACCGCGATCGCCGAGGAGTTCGCCGTCGGGCGGCCGGCAGCGCAGATCGTGGTGCACCCGGTGCCCGACCCCCGCCAGTTCGGCGTGGCCGAGCTGGCCGCCGACGGCTCGGTGGTGCGGCTAGTGGAGAAGCCGCAGGAGCCCCGCAGCGATCTGGCCCTGATCGGCGTCTACTTCTTCACCCCGGCCATCCATGCCGCCGTGGCCGCCATCGAACCCAGCGCCCGCGGCGAGCTGGAGATCACCGACGCCATCCAGCTGCTGGTGGAGCAGGGCGCGACCGTCAAGGCCAGCCAGTACCACGGCTACTGGGCAGACACCGGCCGCGTGGACGACGTACTGGAGTGCAACCGCAAGCTCCTCGACGGGCTCACCCGCCGCGTCGAGGGAGAAGTGGACTCCGCGAGCGAGCTCGTGGGGGCCGTGGTGGTCGAGGCGGGCGCGCGTGTGGTCGGCTCCCGGATCGAGGGCCCGGCCGTGATCGGCGTCGGCAGTCTCGTGGAGGACAGCCATATCGGTCCGCACACGAGCATCGGCCGCGACTGCGTCCTGCGCAGCACACGCTTGGAGTACTCCATCACCCTGGACGGCGCCACCGTCACCGAGGTCCGCGGACTGCACGGCTCGCTCATCGGCCGGTCCGCCTCCGTCGGACCGGCCGCCGGGGCCGGCCAGCACCGTCTCGTCGTCGGCGACCACACGAGGGTCGAGGTGGCGGCATGAGAATCCTGGTCACCGGCGGAGCCGGGTTCATCGGCTCGCACTACGTCCGGACCGTCCTCGAGGGCGGATACGCGGGCTACGAGGACGCCGAGGTCACCGTCCTCGACAAGCTGACCTACGCGGGCAACCGCGCCAACCTCCCGGACCGGCACCCGCGGCTCGACTTCGTTCGCGGCGACATCTGCAACCTGCCCCTGCTGCTCGATCTGCTCCCAGGGCACGACGCCGTGCTCAACTTCGCCGCGGAGTCGCACGTCGACCGCTCGCTGGAGGCCGCGGCCGACTTCGTACGGACGAACGTCGTCGGTGCGCAGACCGTCCTGGAGGCCTGCCTGCGCACCGGGGTGGAGCGGGTGGTCCACATCTCCACCGACGAGGTGTACGGCTCCATCGCCGAGGGTTCGTGGACCGAGGACTGGCCGCTGCTGCCCAACACGCCCTACGCCGCCTCCAAGGCGGCCGCGGAGATGATCGCCCGCTCCTACTGGCGGACCCACGGGCTGAACCTGTCCGTCACCCGCTGTTCCAACAACTACGGCCCCTACCAGCACCCGGAGAAGCTCATCCCGCTCTTCGTCACCAACCTGCTCGAGGGCCGGCACGTTCCGCTCTACGGCGACGGCCGCAACATCCGCGAGTGGCTGCACGTCGACGACCACTGCCGGGCGGTCCAGCTGGTCCTCACCCGGGGCCGCTCCGGCGAGGTCTACAACGTCGGCGGCGGCAACGAGCAGACCAACATCTCCATCACCCAGCGCCTGCTCGACCTGTGCGGCGCCGAGGCCTCCCTGATCCGCCACGTCGCCGACCGCAAGGGTCACGACCTGCGCTACTCCATCACCGACACCAAGATCCGCCAGGAGCTGGGCTACGAGCCGGGGATCTCCTTCGAACAGGGGCTCGCGGACACCGTCGCCTGGTACCGCGACAACCCCGACTGGTGGAAGGCCGCCAAGCACCGGCAGGGCGGCGACGCGTGAACGTCGTCGTCCTCGGCGCGAGCGGCTTCCTCGGCCGGCACGTCTGCCACGCCCTGCGGGAGGCCGGCGAACAGGTCGTGGCCGTCCCCGGCCGCGGTCCCGGCGGCCTCGACCTGCTCACCGCAGGTTCGGAACGGATCGCGGCACTGGTCACCGAGGCAGGCGCCGACGCCGTCGTCAACGCCGCCGGCCGGGCCTGGAATGCCGACGAGCGCGAGATGCACGCCGGCAACGCGGAGCTGCCCGCCGTGGTGGCACACGCCCTCGCCCTGACGCCTCGGCCGCCCCGTACGGTCCAGCTCGGCAGCGTGCACGAGTACGGCGCCGGGACCGCCGGCGCGTCCACCCACGAGAGCAGCGAGCCCCAGCCGGTCACCCCGTACGGCCGGACCAAACTGCTCGGCACGCTGGCCGTACTGGACGCCTCCCGGGCCGGCGGGCCGCCCGCGGTGGTGCTGCGGATCGCCAACGTCTGCGGTCCCGGTACCCATCCGGGCAGCCTGCTGGGCTCGGTGGCGGCCCGGCTGGCCGGCCCGGTCCGCGACCGCCCCCTCTCCTCAGGCCCGGCCGAGCTGCGGCTTCCGGCGCTGCGCGCCTGGCGCGACTTCGTGGACGTACGGGACGTCGCGGACGCCGTGGTGCGGGCGGTGCGGGCGGACGCCGGCGACGTGGTCGGTGAAGTGATCAACATCGGCAGCGGTACGGCGGTCCACACCCGGGAGCTGGTGCACCGACTGGTCGCCCTCAGCGAACTTCCCGTCCGGATCGTCGAGGAGACACCGTCCGGCGGCCACGCCCGCTCCGACACGGAGTGGCTCCAGCTGGACGTCGCGCGCGCCGCCAACGTGCTCGGCTGGGAACCGCGCCGCTCGTTGGACCAATCGCTGCGGGACCTCCTCGCGGCTGTATCACCACCCATCAGTACGCCAGGAAGGAACCGGAGATGAGCGACCACAGGGCGCTTGTGCTGGACGAGGTCCGCAAGTACCACCAGGAGCAGCAGAGGGACGCCGGCTTCGTCCCCGGCGTCACCGAGATCTGGCCGTCCGGTGCCGTGCTGGACGCGGAGGACCGCGTCGCCCTAGTGGAAGCCGCGCTCGAGATGCGGATCGCGGCGGGACGCAGCTCACGCAAGTTCGAGTCGGCCTTCGCCCGCCGGCTCAAGCGCCGCAAGGCGCACCTGACGAACTCGGGCTCGTCGGCCAACCTGCTCGCGGTCTCCGCGCTCACCTCCCACCTGCTGGAGGACCGTCGGCTGCGGCCGGGCGACGAGGTCATCACCGTGGCCGCGGGCTTCCCCACCACGGTCAATCCGATTCTGCAGAATGGGCTCGTGCCGGTCTTCGTCGACGTCGATCTCGCCACGTACAACACGACCGCCGACCGGGTGGCGCAGGCGATCGGCCCCAGGACCCGGGCGATCATCATCGCGCACGCGCTGGGCAACCCCTTCGAGGTCGCCGGGATCGCCGAACTCGCCGCCGAGCACGAGCTGTTCCTCATCGAGGACAACTGCGACGCGGTCGGCTCCACCTACGACGGCAGACTCACCGGCACCTTCGGCGACCTGACCACCGTCAGCTTCTACCCGGCGCACCACCTGACGATGGGGGAGGGCGGCTGTGTCCTCACCTCGAACCTCGCGCTGGCCCGGATCGTGGAGTCGCTGCGCGACTGGGGCCGGGACTGCTGGTGCGAGCCGGGCGAGAACGACAAGTGCCTCAAGCGTTTCCAGTACCAGATGGGAACGCTGCCGGCCGGCTACGACCACAAGTACATCTTCTCGCACGTCGGCTACAACCTGAAGGCGACCGACCTCCAGGCCGCGCTCGGCCTGACCCAGCTGGCCAAGCTGGACGACTTCATCGACGCCCGCAAGCGCAACTGGCAGCGGCTACGAGACGGACTGCGGGACGTGCCCCACCTACTGCTGCCTGAGGCGACCCCGAACAGCGACCCCAGCTGGTTCGGTTTCGTGATCACCGTGGCCCCCGACGCACCCTTCACCCGGGCCGCGCTGGTCAACTTCCTGGAGAGCCGCCGGATCGGCACGCGCCGGCTGTTCGCGGGGAACCTCACCCGCCATCCCGCCTACGTCGACCAGCCGCACCGCGTGGTCGGCGACCTCACCAACAGCGACATCATCACCGACCAGACCTTCTGGGTCGGCGTCTACCCCGGGCTGACCGACGAGATGCTCGACTACGTCATCGGCTCGGTCAAGGAGTTCGTGGAGGCCACCGGATGACCGCCGCGACCAGGCCCCGCACCCGGACCGTCCCGCGCGAGGACGGCGGCGGACTGGCCGCCCGCCTGGCCCGCTCGGCCCAGGCCGCCGTCGGCGCCCCGCCCGGGCCCGAGGACGTCCGCGCGTGGCTCGACGAGCGGACCCGCGCGTCGAAGTTCAGCGTCGAGCGGATCCCGTTCACCGCCCTGGACGGTTGGTCGTTCGATCCACGCACCGGTGACCTCGGGCATCGCAGCGGGAAGTTCTTCACCGTCCACGGGTTGCACGTCATCCACGCCGACGGCCCGTTCCCGGCCTGGCAGCAGCCCATCATCAACCAGCCCGAGGTCGGCATCCTCGGCATCCTGGCCAAGGAGTTCGACGGCGTCCTGCACTTCCTCATGCAGGCGAAGATGGAACCCGGCAACCCCAACCTGCTCCAGCTCTCGCCGACGGTCCAGGCCACCCGCAGCAATTACACCAAGGTGCACCGTGGGGCCGACGTGAAGTACCTCGAGCACTTCACCCGGCCCGCATCCGGCAGGATCCTCGCGGACGCGCTCCAGTCCGAGCACGGCTCCTGGTTCCTGCACAAGAGCAACCGCAACATGGTGGTCGAGACGGACGGCGAGGTCCCGCTGCACGACGACTTCTGCTGGCTGACCCTCGGTCAGATCAATGCCCTGCTCGGCGAGTCCGGCGTGATCAACATGGACGCGCGCACCGTGCTGTCCTGCCTGCCGGTGGCGGGCGCGCCGTACGCCCTGCACTCCGACACCGAGCTGCTGTCCTGGTTCACCTCCGAGCGCGCCCGGCACGACATCCGCGCCGAGCGCATCCCGCTCAGGGAGACGTCCGGCTGGGTCCAGGGTGACCACTCCGTCGACCACGAGGACGGACGCTACTTCCGGGTCGTCGCCGTCGCCGTGGAGGCGGGCAACCGCGAGGTGTCCCGCTGGAGCCAGCCGCTGTTCGAACCGGTCGGGCGCGGTGTCACCGCGTTCCTGACCCGCGAGATCGACGGCGTCCGCCACGTCCTGGCCCACGCCCGAGTGGAAGGCGGTTTCCTCGACACCGTCGAACTCGGGCCCACCGTCCAGTGCACTCCCGAGAACTACGCACAGCTCCACGGCGGTGAACGGCCGCCCTACCTGGACCTGGTCCTCGCCGCCGGCCCCGACCGGATCCGCTACGAGGCCGTGCACTCCGAAGAGGGCGGCCGGTTCCTCCACGCCGAGAGCCGCTACCTGCTCGTCGACGCCGACGACACGGACGCACCCCTCGACCCCCCGGCCGGCTACCGCTGGGTGACACCGGGGCAGCTCACCTCGCTGGTTCGGCACGGCCACTACGTCAACGTCCAGGCGCGCACCCTGCTCGCCTGCCTCAACGCCACGGCGGACCGGCCGTGACCGGCGCACCGCACACCGGCCGGCCGCTACGGGTCGGACTCCTCGGCTGCGCCGACGTCGCCCTGCGCCGGATGCTGCCCGCCATGGTGGCCCACCCCGAAATCGAGGTCACGGTGATCGGCAGCCGGGACGCCGCCCGCGCGAAGGCCTCGGCGGACCGTTTCGGCGGCCGCCCCGTCACCGGGTACGAGGACGTCGTCGCGGCCGACGACGTGGACGCCGTGTACGCACCCGTACCGGCCTCCCTGCACGCCACCTGGGTGGAGGCGGCGCTGCGGGCGGGCAAGCACGTCCTGGCCGAGAAACCCCTCACCACCGACCTGGCGAGCACCCGCCGCCTGCTCGACCTCGCCCGCGACCGCGGTCTGGCCCTGGTGGAGAACGTCATGTTCGTCCACCACACACAGCACCGGGCCGTACGCGAACTGCTCGACTCGGCGGTTATCGGTGAACTGCGTGCACTGCACGCGGTGTTCACCATCCCCCAGCCGCCCCCTCAGGACATCAGGCACCGCCCCGACCTCGGCGGCGGCGCCCTGTGGGACGTGGGCGTCTACCCCCTGCGCGCGGCCCTGCACTTCCTCGGGCCCGCCCTCACGGTTGCCGGCGCCGTGCTCTCCCGCGGAGCCGGCCACCAGGTCGACACAGCGGGCGCCGTCGTGCTGCGCACCCCGCAGGGCATCACCGCCCAGCTCTCCTTCGGCATGGCGCACGCCTACCGCAGCAGCTACGAACTCCACGGCAGCGAGGGCCGCATCATCGTGGAGCGGGCCTACACCCCGCCCTCCGACCACGTCCCGCTCGTCCGCCTCGAGTCCGCAGCGGGCGCCAGGACGCTCCGACTGGCACCCGACGACCAGGTCACGGCCACCTTGACCGCCTTCGTCGCCGCCGTACGCGCCCGGGCGCAGCCCGACCCGGCCGTCCTGAGGCTGGCCCAACTTCTCGAACAAGTACGCCACTTCGCTCCACCCACGACAGCGGCCCGCGGCTGACCGCCCGGCCGCGGAAGCGAGTCGACGATGCCCCCAGCCCTGCACGCCCCCGCACACGGCCACAGCCGGATCCTCGGAATCGGCGGATACCGGCCGCGGCGGGTGGTGACCAACGCCGAAGTGTGCGAGCGGATCGACTCCACCGAGGAGTGGATCGAGACGCGCAGCGGTATCCGCTCGCGCCGCTTCGCGGGTGCCGACGAGACCTTGACGTTCATGGCGCAGGCGGCGGCCGGGAAGACGCTCGCCCACGCCGGCGTCCCCGCCACCGACATCGACCTGGTGCTGCTGGCGAGCATGTCCAACCTCTCCCAGACACCGCCGCGGGCCGTGCGCGTGGCCCACGAGATCGGCGCCCACCGGGCCGCGGGCGTCGACCTGTCCGCGGCCTGCGCCGGCTTCTGCCACGCCCTGGCCATGGCGTCCGACGCCGTGTCCGCGGGCAGCGCACGGCATGTGCTGGTGATCGGCGCCGAGCGCATGACCGACATCGTCGCCCCGGACGACCGTACGACCTCCTTCCTGTTCGCCGACGGCGCGGGCGCCGTGGTCGTCGGCCCCTCCGCGACCCCGGGCATCGGACCGGTCGTACGGCGGGCCGACGGCGCGTACGAGCAGGCGCTGCACATGACCGCAGGCTGGGACGACTTCGCCCGTGATCCGGACACGGCCGGCCGGCCCTGGATGAGGATGGACGGCCGCCGTGTCTTCCGGTGGGCGATGGAGGAGGTGTGCCCCGAGGCGGCACGGGCCCTGGAGCTGGCAGGCGTGACACCCGACGAGCTCGGTGCCTTCGTACCGCACCAGGCCAACCTTCGCATGATCGAACTGATGGTGGAGCGGCTCGGCCTCACCGGTCGCACCGCCGTCGCACGCGATGTGGAGCACAGCGGCAACACCTCCGCCGCCTCCGTTCCACTGGCTCTGGAGACCCTGCTGAGCAGGGGAGAGGTGCGCAGTGGCGACTCCGCCCTGCTGGTCGGCTTCGGCGCGGGGCTCAACTTCGCAGGACAGGTGGTGCTGCTGCCGTGACGAATCCCCCGACCGCCGTGACCACCCACCGCCCCGCCGCCCCGTCGGCACGACCCCCGTCATGGCCGGACCCCGCCGAGTTCCGCGCGGCGATGGCCCGGCTGGCCGCCGGTGTGGTCGTGGTGACGACGCGGGAGGCCGACGGCACACCGCGCGGCTTCACCGCGACCTCCTTCTGCTCCCTCTCGCTCGACCCGCCGCTAATACTGGTCTGCCTGGCCCACACCTCGTCCTCCTTCGCCGCGTTCGACGGCTGCCAGGACTTCGCGGTGAGCATCCTGAGCTCGGAACACACCGAGGTCGCCCGGCGTTTCGCCACCTCCGGCGCGGACAAGTTCCCCCACGGGGGACACGAGTTGAGCCCCTCGCTGCTCCCGGTCGTGGCGGGAGCGCTGGGCCAGCTCGACTGCCGGCTCCATGAGCGCCATCGGGCCGGTGACCACACCATCATGATCGGCCGGGTCAACGGCGTACGCCTGGCGCCGGGGGAGCCGCTGGTCTACTACGACCGCGCCTTCCACACGGTCACGGCCCCTATGCCGGCCTCCTCCGCGACCGACTGACCGCTCCGGCACCGCACGACAGCCGCGGCCCCGTGTGCGGGCGGCGGACCGTCGTGCGGCCGAAGCCGGCCGGGTGTGACGGTGACCCGGTGCCGGCCGTCACTCCGGCACCGGGGCCGCCCGCGGCAGCGACACCTCCACCGTCATGCCCTCCCCGAGAGCGGTGTCCACCCGCAACGTCCCGCCGTGGGCCTGGACCACGGCCCGCACGATCGACATGCCCAGCCCACTGCCGCCGGTCTGCCGGGCTCGGTCGGGATCCGCGCGGAAGAACCGGTCGAAGATCCGGGCCGCGTCCTGCGGCCGCATCCCGGGCCCGCTGTCCGCGACCCGCAGCAGTACACCGTCTCCGTCCGTCGAGACCTCCACCGTGACCGGCGCGTGCGCCGGTGTGTGCACCGACACGTTGCTCATCAGGTTGCTCACCAACTGACGCAACTGCGCCTCGTCACCGAGGACGTGTGCGGCCTCGGCCCCGTCCTTCAGGACGCCTCCCAGGGTCACCGGCCGCTCGTGCTGCACCGCGCGCAGATCGGCCGCCGCGTCCCGGCTCAGCTGAGCGAGGTCGACCGGGCGACGCCGGGGCTCGGGCTGCTGCTCCAACCGGGCAAGTGCCAGCAACTTCTCGACGAGTCCGCTCATCCGGTCCGCCTCCGAGGCAATCCGGCTCATGGCACGGTCGCGCTCCTCGGCGTCCAGCATGCCCTTGCCGTACAGCTGGGTGTACCCCCGGATGGTGGCCAGCGGGGTGCGCAACTCGTGGGAGGCGTCGGCGGCGAACTGCTTGAGCTGCTCGGAGGTCTCCTCCCGGCACCGGAAGGCGGTCTCCACCTGTTCGAGCATGGTGTTGAGCGCATGGCGCAGCTCGGCCACCTCCGCGCTGCCGTCGACGCCGTCGATACGACGGCCGAGATGTCCGGCGGCGATCGCCGAGGCCGTCTGCACCATGTCCTCCAGCGGCCGCAGCCGCCGCCGCGCCGCCCGCTGCGACACCAGCGCAAGCATCGTCAACAACCCCGTGCTCGCCATGAGTTCCAGGACGAAGAGCTCCTTGACCGTCGACATCATCCCGGCCATCGGCGTGCTGACGAGCATGATGCGCCCGTCGTCGAGCCGCAGCGCCGCCACCCGCAGCACCTTGTCGTCCAGCCGCACGGACGCCCCGTCCCCCGAAGCGACCAGGGCCACCGGGTCCGCGACGACCGCTGCCAGCGCCCTGGCGTCCGCGCCTGGCGCGCAGCCCGCCGGAACCCGGCCGCGCGAGTCGAGGACCGCGAAGGGGGAGCGGTGCCGGAAGGCGGTGCCGAACGCGGAGCCGCCCGAACAGCCGTCCGCGACTGCGGCCCGGCCTGCCTGCAGCCGTGCGGAGTTGACTGCGTCGGCGCGTAGGGCGTCGTCGAGCTGACCGATCAGCAGCGTCCACACCCCGACCAGGGAGGCGGCCATCGCCAGGAGAAGCGCGAGCGCCAGCAGGGCGACGTTGGCGAGGGTGAGACTGCCCCGCAGGGACCGGGGACGCCGGCCGGCGGGCCGGACCTCCGGTGACATACCGCCCGCTGCGATCTCCTTGGCCGCCGTACGCCCGCCGCCGGTTCTGCCACCGACGACGGGACCGGCGGCGGGGACGCCGACGGCCGGCAGGCCCTCCGTGCGCACGTGCCCGGTCATCCTGCCGCCGCGCTCAGCCCGTAGCCGACCCCGCGGCGGGTCACGATCAGCGGAGCGCCGTGCGGGTCCAACTTGCGGCGGAGATAACTGACGTACGTCTCCACGACGCTGGACTCCACGGACGAGTCGTAACTCCACACGTGCCGCAGGATCTCCTCCTTGGTCACGATGCGGTCCGCGTTGCGCATCAGATAGCGCAGCAGGTTGTATTCGGTCGGCGTGAGCTCCACCGGCCGCCCCGCCCGCCGGACGGTGAACGTCGCCTCGTCCAACTCGACGTCCAGATGACGCAGTACGTCCCGGCCCGCCTTCTCAGGGCGGCGCGTGCGACGCAGCACCGACCGCACCCGGGCCAGCACCTCGTCCACGTTGAACGGCTTGGTGATGTAGTCGTCCCCGCCCAGGGCCAGCCCGTTCACGATGTCCTGCGGGGCGTCGCGAGCCGTCAGGAAGATGACGGCGGTGTCCCGCCCCTCACTGGACTCGTCGCGCAGACGGCGGCAGACGTGCCAGCCGTTGCCGTCGGGCAGCATCACGTCGAGCAGGATGAGATCGGGGCGGTGCCGCCGGGCGGTCTCCAGCGCCTCCCGGCCCGAGGAGGCGAACAGCACCGACAGCCCGTGGAACTTGAGCGTGATGCCCAGGATGTCAGCGATCCCTGGTTCGTCCTCGACGATCAGCACGGTGGCCGGCTTGCCGGTGTCGGTCTCCATGTCACCAGTATCCGTGCGACACCGCGCTCTTCCCTGGGAAACCCATGACGGCAACTTGAGAGTTCGCTGTGAGGCTCCAGGGAGAGTCCGGAGGCTCCTGGTCGACTGCTCGTCCCGCCCCGAGGCTGACACCGAGACAGCCGAAGAGCACGACCAGGACGAGGAGTGATGGCGATGGCCGCGTGGGCCCGCTGGTGTTACCGGCACAAGTGGACGGTGATTCTTTTATGGATCGTCCTGCTGTTCGGCACGACGGGAGCCAGCAGCTCGTTGGGCGACAAGTACGCCAACGTCTTCGGCCTGCCCGGCACGGACTCCTCCAAGGCGATCGACCTGATGCGGGAGGCCTTCCCCGAGCAGGCCGGTGAGTCGGACACCGTCGTCTGGCATGTGTCCGAGGGATCCGTGCGTGACGCGGACGTACGGCAGAAAATGAGCACCGCCCTGGGCGTCATCGCCAAGCAGCCGGACGTCGGCTCCGTCGTCAGCCCGTACGACCCGGCAGGCGCCGCGCAGATCAGCGAGGACGGCCGCACCGCCTACGCCACGGTCACCTTCACCAAGCAGGGTAACGAGCTCGAGGTCGGCCAGATGGAGGACCTCATCGACGCGGCCAGGGAACCGGCGGGCGACGGCCTCGACGTTCAGGTCGGCGGCGCCACCGTCGCGCTCGCCGAGGCACCGCCGGCCCACCTCAGCGAGATCGTCGGTGTCCTCGCCGCGGCGGTGGTGCTCTTCCTCGCCTTCGGCTCGCTGTTCGGCATGCTGCTGCCGATCGTGACGACCCTGTTCGCCGTCGGCACCGCGGCCTCCGTGATCGCCCTGCTCAGCAGGGTCACCACCGTTCCCGAGGTGTCGACCTGGCTGGCCATGCTGGTCGGTCTCGGCGTCGGCATCGACTACGCCCTGTTCATCGTCACCCGCCACCGCAAGGGCATCCTCGCCGGCAAGACACCCGAGGAGGCCGCCGTACAGGCCGTCAACACCTCGGGCCGGGCCGTCATGTTCGCCGGCGGCACGGTCTGCATCGCGCTGCTCGGCATGTTCGCGCTCCGCATGACCTTCCTCAACGGCGTCACGATCTCGGCCGCCCTGACGGTGGTCATCACCGTCGTCGCGGCCGTCACCCTGCTGCCCGCGATGCTCGGCGTGCTCGGTCTGCGGGTCCTCAGCCGCCACCAGCGCCGCAAGCTCGCCCAGGACGGCGTGAGCTCACCTGCCAAGGCCCGTACCGCGGAGCGCTGGTCCGTCTTCGTCGAGCGGCACCCGCGCGTCCTGGCCGCGGCGGCCTTCCTGACCATGGTGGTAATCGCCATTCCCGCGCTCTCGCTGCGCCTGGGGACGTCCGACCAGGGCAACAACCCCGAGACCACGACCACGCGCAAGGCGTACGACCTGCTCGCGGACGGCTTCGGCCCCGGCTTCAACGGCCCCCTCCAGCTCGTCGCCGAGGTACCCACACCCGCCGACCGTGCCGCGCTGGACGGCCTCGTCGCCGACCTGCGCACCACGGACGGCGTCGCCCGGGTGGTGCCGGTGCCCGGCGCGCCCGAGGCGAAGGTCGTGGTCGTGCAGGTCGTCCCCAGCACCAACCCGCAGTCCGAGAAGACCTCCGACCTCATCGAGCACATCCGTGACGACGTGGTGCCCGCTGCCGAGAAGGGCAACGACATGCGGGCGTACGTCGGCGGCGGCACGGCGCTCGCCGAGGACTTCGCCAGCACCCTGGCCGGCAAACTGCTGGGGTTCATCGGGGCGATCGTCGCACTCGGCTTCCTGCTGCTCCTGGTCGCCTTCCGCAGCATCGTGGTCCCGCTGACGGCCGCCCTGATGAACCTGATCGCCGCGGCCGCCTCCTTCGGCGTCGTGGTGGCGATCTTCCAGTGGGGCTGGGGCGGCGAGTTGCTGGCCGCCGGACGCCCCGGACCGATCGAGGCGTTCCTGCCGGTCATCATGCTGTCCCTGCTGTTCGGCCTGTCCATGGACTACCAGGTGTTCCTGGTCAGCCGGATGCACGAGGAATGGGTCCACAACCGTGACAACGCCCGTGCCGTACGGGTGGGTCTCGCCGAGACCAGCCGGGTGATCAACGCGGCCGGCATCATCATGATCTGCGTCTTCAGCGCGTTCATGCTCAGCGGCCAGCGCGCCACGGCCATGTTCGGCCTGGGCCTGGCGGGCGCGGTGGCGCTCGACGCGTTCATCCTGCGCACGGTGCTGGTTCCCGCACTGATGCACCTCGCCGGTCCTGCCAACTGGTGGCTCCCGGCGTGGCTGGACAAGCGGCTGCCGCACTTCGCGGTGGAGCCCCCGGAGGAGGCGCCGGAGCGGTCCGGCGGACCCGGCACCGTGGTCCACGGCATCGTCCACACCCCGGACGGCAGCCCCGTCAGCGGAGCGGCGGTCACCCTCCTGTCGGCGGAGGGCGGCCAGACCGACCGGGTCCTCTCCCACGCGGACGGCGGCTACGTCCTCACCGCACCCGAACCCGGCCTGCACGTGATCACGGTCGGGGCCGAGGACTACGCCGAACGCACGGTCACCGTGATGATCACCGATGAGCCGGTCCAGCAAGACCTGAACTTGGGCGGAGCCGACGCCCTGGCCGGCGGCCCGCCCGAACACTGATCACCGGACCGGAACGATCTCCCGGCCCCGCGACCGCCTCCGGTCGCGGGGCCGGGACACGCGCACGGCATACCTCCCGTCCCTCCGTGGCCCTTCGGGACGGGCCCAGCGGCCGCTCGGCCACTCCCTCCAGACGGCGCGTGAAAACACCTCCCGGCGCCCCCGGCGTCAGCGTTCGCAGCGCCACCAGCGCCGTGATCACGACGTCGCACAGCTCGGACTCCCCGTTTTGCCAGGCGTGGCTCGTGCGCTTGCGGGGGTTCTGGCCGGTCGCGCCGAACACCGCCTGGGCCACCTCGCCGACCTCCTCCGACAGCCTCAGCACGCGCAGCAGGAAAGCCTCCCGGCCGCGGCGGCCGGCTGATCGGCGTCGAGCCAGACACACAGGGCGTCGCCGGTCGTCCAGAGGCCGGTGGGTGGCGAGGCGAGCAGGCCTATGTGTCTCGACGGGGACTGTCGCTCATGAGCACAGCCTGCCCACGGCGGCCACTCCTCGAACGCCCGGAACCCCGCACCAGGGCGGCACCCGGCCCACCGGCGCTCCTCCTCGAACAGCGCCTCCTGCTCGCCTTCGTCCCGCTCGCGCATCCGCTTGTCGCGCAGGCCCACGATCACCGTGGTGGCCGCCGCCGGCACGCTCACAAGCGGCAGTCGGTTGTCGGCCTCGCCCAGCACGATCTCAGCGAACAGGCGCCGGCCGTCGTCATCGGGCAGGTGGCCCGCGCACGCGCAGCCGTGTCGTGCCGGCGACACCGGAGTGCGAGGACCACGGCGCCGACGGGCGGCATCATCACGTCGGTGGCCAGAGTCTCCGTGATGACGTCGCGCCGGCCGATCCGCTCCAGGCCGGCGACGGCCAGAAGGAGCTCGTCCGCTTCGCTGGCGCCCAGCCTCTCCTGGCGGCGGTTCGCATCACCGCGCATCGGGACGCACTCCAGGTGGGGGGTGGGACACGGCGAGCTGGGTGATCCTGCGGACGGAGGGGTGCCGATCCGTGTGCCGGCCGGGTATCGCCCATGCTCACGGCACAGGTGCGAGCGAGTGCCCCACCGCAGCGGAATGCCCCAATCCGAAACAGGCGATGCCTCACCTGGCGACCAACGACCTCAGGACCCGGTCACCTGGGCCGGACACGGACCTCAGCCCACCCGCTACACCCTCTGCACGGAAGGGCCCGCACGGTACGCCGTGCGGGCCCTTCCGCGTCCCCCCTGCTTTGCGGGCAGGCGCCAGGAAATGCTCGACGGCGCTACCTGTACACCTGCACGGCCGTGGTTCAACCGCCGGATTCGCCCGCGTGCGGGCTCAGGACACCTGCCCCCACCAGCACGATCAGCAGGATGCCGAGCGCGATCCGGTACCAGACGAACGGCATGAAACTCTTGGTCGAGATGAACTTCATGAACCACGCGATCACCGCGTACCCGGTGGCGAACGCGATCACCGTGGCGAAGAGCGTCGGACCCCAGGAGACGTGCCCGCCGTCCGCCGCGTCCTTCAGCTCGAACAGGCCGGACGCCAGCACGGCGGGAATCGCGAGCAGGAACGAGTAACGGGCCGCGGCCTCACGCCGGTAGCCCATGAACAGACCGCCGCTGATGGTGGCCCCCGAGCGGGAGACGCCAGGGATCAGGGCCATCGCCTGGCATACGCCGTAGATCAGGCCGTCCCGCACGGTCAGGTCGGTCAGCTCCTTGGGGGGCGCGGCCACCCGGTGCCGGCCGCCGCTCTCCGCGCGCGCCGCGAGCCGGTCGGCGACGCCCAGGACGACGCCCATGCCGATGAGCATCGCCGCCGTCAGCCGCAGATCGCGGAACGGCCCCTCGATCTGGTCCTTGAACGTCACCCCGAGCACGCCGATCGGGATCGAGCCGACGATGACCAGCCAGCCCATGCGCGCGTCCTGGTCCCGGCGCATCTCCTTGTCGGTCAGCGAGCGGGACCATGCGGACAGGATGCGTCCGATGTCCTTGCGGAAGTAGATCAGCACCGCGGCCTCCGTGCCGATCTGCGTGATCGCGGTGAACGCGGCGCCGGGGTCCTCCCAGCCGGAGAAGGCCGCGGTCAGCCGCAGATGCGCGCTGGAGGAGACGGGCAGGAACTCGGTCAGACCCTGGACGAGGCCGAGGATCAGGGATTCGAACCATGACATGGGGCAGCGGGATCCAAGTGCCGATCGAGGAAAGGTCGAAGGGCCCACCCCCCACCGCCGGCTGCGGTGCTGTCGGTCGTCGGGCCGATCGTCGGGCGTGCCGGAGGCGAACTGTAGCGCCCGAAGGTGAAGCCCCGGCGAAGGTGCGGTGACCCGCCGCGTCCGTACGGGTGACGCTCAGGCGGCCGCGGGACCGCCCACCGTCCAGCCCGGCACCTGGGGGTGCGCGGTCAGCTCCCGGTGGCGGGCCTCCTCGCCGCAGGCCCGGCAGGTGACGACCGGCACGAACTCGTGGCCGCAGTGGTGCTCCAGCACCATCGGCGTGCCGGTGTCCGCCCGCAGATGCCGGTCGCCCCACTCCTTCAGGGTCCACAGCACGGGCTCCAGTTCGAGACCCGCCTGGGTGGGCCGGTACTCGAAGCGCTGCGGGCGCTCGCTGTACGGGTGCTTGGTGAGGATCCCGGCGTCGACCAGCCGGCGCAGCCGCGTGGCCAGGATGTCGCGCGGCGCGCCGATGTTGCGCACGAGCTGGTCGAAGCGGCCGTTGCCGAGGCACACCTCGCGCAGCACGAGCAGGGAGTACTTCTCGCCGACGAGGGCGAGCGTGTCGGCGATCGAGCAGGGGCGCGGGTCTTTGGAGGCGGCCATGGGGCCAGTTTACGGGCATGACCTGAAGTGGGTTTGATTTTCCAACGGGCGGCGTTATGGTGAGTCCGGATTTCCTACTCACCGGTAGCCCACGCCGTGTGACGTCCTGATCCGGTCCGGCCAAGGAGGCCCGCACCATGCGTGACGCAGTAATCGTGGAAGCCGTACGCACACCCGTCGGCAAGGGCAAGCCCAACGGCGCCCTCGCCCACGTCCACCCCGTCGAACTGCTCGCCCATACCCTGCGCACCCTCGTCGGACGCTCCGGCGTGGACCCGGAGCTGATCGACGACGTCATCGGCGGCACCGTCGACCAGGTCGGCGAGCAGGCCATGAACACCACCCGCTACGCCGCCCTCTCCGCCGGACTCCCCGAGTCCGTGCCCGCCACCACCGTCGACCGCCAGTGCGGCTCCTCCCAGCAGGCGGTGCACTTCGCCGCCCAGGGCGTCATCTCCGGCGCGTACGACATCGCCGTCGCCTGCGGCGTGGAGTCGATGAGCCGGGTGCCGATGTGGTCCAACGTGCCCGAGGGCAAGGACCCGTTCGGCCCCGGCATCGCCGCGCGCCACCCGGAGGGGCTCGTCCCGCAGGGCATCAGCGCCGAGCTCATCGCCGCCAAGTGGTCGATCGGCCGCGAGCAGATGGACGCCTTCGCGGTGTCCTCGCACCGCAAGGCCGCCGCGGCCTGGGACGCCGGGCTGTTCGACGCGGAGGTCGCGCCGCTGGAGGGCGTCACGCGCGACGAGTGCGTGCGCCCGGACACCAGCACCGAGGTCCTGGCCGGGCTCAGGCCCGCCTACCACGACCCGGTGTTCGCCGAGCGCTTCCCGCAGATCGAGTGGAACGTCACCGCGGGCAACGCCAGCCCCGTCAACGACGGCGCGTCCGCCGTCCTCGTGATGGCGGGGGAGACGGCCGCGAAGCTCGGCCTGCGCCCCCTCGCCCGGCTGCACAGCTTCGCCGTCACCGGCTCCGACCCGCTGCTGATGCTCACGGGTGTCGTCCCGGCGACCGAGAAGGTGCTGCGCCGGGCCGGGCTCTCCCTCGACGACATCGACCTGTTCGAGGTCAACGAGGCGTTCTCCAGCGTGGTCCTCGCCTGGCAGCAGGAGACCGGCGCCGACCTCGACAGGGTCAACGTCCACGGCGGGGCCATCGCCCTCGGCCACCCGCTCGGCGCGAGCGGCACCCGTCTGACGACCACCCTGGTCCACGCCATGCGGGAGCGCGGCGCCCGCTACGCCCTGCAGACCATGTGCGAGGCCGGCGGGCTCGCGAACGCGATGATCCTGGAGCGTGTGTGACGGGGCCCCGTCGCGGGGCGGGGCGGTCGGTGCGGCCGGGTTGATCCCCGTCGCGCCACGCCCCCGGGACCGGAGCGGCGATCGGTCGCGCCACGTCGCGGAGCGGGCTGACGGACGCTGCGGCCCGCTGCCGCCAGGGGCCGGGATGGCGGACGCGTCGTCGTGCCGCAGCCCCGGGGTGGGCAGGGCAAGCACTCGTCCGGGCACGGCCCCTGGGTGGGCCGGCGCTCCGTCCCGCCACCTCCGGGGTGGATGTGCGTCCCGCCACCTCCGGGGTGGATGTGACGGCCCGTCCGTCGGGCCTCGGCCCCGAGACGGGTGTGACGGGCGCGGCGATGCGTGCCGGCGTGGGCCGCGGGCGCGATGGCGGGCCGTCCGTCGGGCCTCGGCTGCGGGGCGGCTACGGCAGGCGGGCTGTCGTAGCGCGTGCCGGAGTGGGTCCGGGGCACCGCCTGGGTCGCTACCCGGCGCGCAGCCGGTGCCGCTTGCGCCAGGCGACCACCGCGCCCGCCAGACCCGGCAGGGCGATGCAGGCCAGTGCGATCAGGAAGGCCGGGGACGTCGGGGTGGAGGCGCGGGCGCCCGCCACCACGTAGGCGGCGGTGTTCGGGATCGAGCCGAGCGCCGTCGCCAGCAGGAAGGGCAGCAGGCCCATACGGGAGACCGACGCGCAGTAGTTGGCGGCGGCGAACGGGATCCCGGGGAACAGCCGCGCCGCCAGCATCGACCGGAAACCGTGCCGGCTGAGCTGGTTGTCCGCGGCCTTCAGCCAGCGCCCGCGCAGCAGCGGACGCAGCGCCTCCTGGCCGAGCACCCGGCCCAGGCAGAACGCCAGACCTGCGCCCAGCACCGTCCCGCCGAGTGCCGCGACCAGACCGAACTGGGAGCCGAACAGCGCCCCCGCGGCCAGGTTCAGCAGCGGACGCGGCACGAACGCCACCGTGCACGCCCCGTACGCCACCGCGTAGGCGACGACGCCCACGACACCGCCGAGCCGGGCCGGCAGGCCGTCGGTCAGCAGCTGCTGCGGCTCCAGCACCACCATGACCGCCGCCGCCGAGGCGAGCAGCACGACCAGCAGGGACAGCCGGGACCACGGCGACAGCAGGACTCTCACGCACCGGCCGGCGAGACCGGGAGCGGGCGCGGGAGCGGGAGCGGCCGTGGGGACGGCGACCGCGAGGTCGGACGAGCCGGCCCGAGGACGGGCCGTGGCGGTGCCCCCAGAGCGGTTGGTGGCATCGAGCATCCGGTGACACTAACCGACGTATGTGCGAGATCGCCGTAGTGTTCGTCTCATGCGCGTCACGCAGGACGGTCCGGCGCCGCCGTGGGTGCCGGACAGCACGCCGGCCGACACGGTGCTGGAGCGGCTCGTCGCCGCGTACGCGTCCGCCGCCGACCCCGTCGCGGCCCGGACCATGCGGGCGTACATGAAGGACGTCGCGCCCTTCCTGGGCCTGAAGACCCCGGTGCGCCGCGCCCTGTCCCGTACCGTCGAGGCGGGACTGCCCCGCCCTACCGAGGCCGACTGCACTGCGGTCGCCCTGCGCTGCTGGAAGCTGCCCGAGCGCGAGTACCACTACTTCGCCGTCGACTACCTGCGCCGCCACGTACGGCGGTGCTCCTCGGGCTTCCTGCCCGTGACCCGGCACCTCGTCACCACCGTGCCCTGGTGGGACACCGTCGACCTGCTCGCCGTACACGTCGTCGGGGCGCTCGTCGCCGCCGATCCCGCGCTCGCCGCCGAGATGGACCGGTGGAGCGCCGACGACGACCTGTGGCTCGTGCGCACCGCGCTGCTGCACCAGCTCCGCCACAAGGAACGCACCGACACCGACCGGCTCTTCCACTACTGCCTGCGCCAGTCGGGACACCCCGACTTCTTCGTCCGCAAGGCCATCGGCTGGGCCCTGCGCGAGTACGCCAAGACCGACCCCGGCGCGGTACGGGATTTCCTCGCGCGCGAGGGCGACCGGTTCGCGCCGCTGTCGGTACGCGAGGCGCTGAAGAACATCGGGGCGTGAACACCGCCGCCGGCTTCGGCGCTTGAGCGGGGAAAATCGTTCGACGCCGGGCGCGGGGTCGGCGAGGATCGTCCTCATGTTCCGGTACGCCTTCCCTCTCGCAGCATCCGCCGTCGCGGATGCCCCGAAGGCTGCCGTCACCGTTCTCGTCGCCGCAGTCGACGGCGCCCGAAGCTGACCCTCCCCGGATCGCCCGGCGGACCCCGCAGGGGGAGGGTCGGGCAGGTTCCCGGGGTCCCCGTCCCGGCCGCGCGCCGATCCGCCGCGCCCGGGGCCTGACGCGTCATCACCTGAGAGGCTTCCAGGTACCGCCATGTCCAAGACGGCGTACATCCGCACCAAACCGCACCTCAACATCGGCACGATGGGCCACGTCGACCACGGCAAGACCACCCTGACCGCCGCCATCACCAAGGTCCTCGCCGAGCGGGGCGCCGGCGCCTTCGTGCCGTTCGACCGCATCGACCGGGCCCCGGAGGAGGCCGCCCGCGGCATCACCATCAACATCGCGCACGTCGAGTACGAGACCGACACCCGGCACTACGCGCACGTCGACATGCCCGGCCACGCCGACTACGTGAAGAACATGGTCACCGGCGCCGCCCAGCTCGACGGGGCGATCCTCGTCGTCTCCGCGCTGGACGGGATCATGCCGCAGACCGCCGAGCACGTGCTGCTCGCCCGGCAGGTCGGCGTCGACCACATCGTCGTCGCCCTCAACAAGGCCGACGCGGGCGACGAGGAGCTGACCGACCTGGTCGAGCTGGAGGTCCGCGAACTGCTCACCGCGCACGGCTACGGCGGTGACGCGGCGCCCGTCGTCCGGGTGTCCGGACTCAAGGCGCTGGAGGGCGACCCGCGGTGGACCGCGTCCGTCGAGGCGCTGCTCGACGCGGTCGACACCTATGTGCCGGTGCCGGAGCGGTATCTGGACGCGCCGTTCCTGCTGCCGGTGGAGAACGTGCTCACCATCACGGGCCGCGGCACCGTCGTCACCGGCGCGGTGGAGCGGGGCACGGTTCGGGTCGGCGACAAGGTACAGGTCCTCGGCGCGGACACCGAGACCGTGGTGACCGGCCTGGAGACCTTCGGCAAGCCCATGGAGGAGGCGCAGGCCGGGGACAACGTGGCGCTGCTGCTGCGCGGGGTGCCGCGCGACGCGGTGCGGCGCGGACACGTGGTGGCCGCGCCGGGCAGCGTGACGCCGAGCCGGCGGTTCACGGCGCGGCTGTACGTACTGTCCGCCCGCGAGGGCGGCCGGACGACACCGGTGTCGACCGGCTACCGGCCGCAGTTCTACATCCGCACCGCGGACGTCGTCGGGAACGTCGACCTCGGCGAGGCGGCGGTGGCGCGGCCCGGGGACACGGTGACCGTCACCGTCGAGCTGGGGCGCGACGTGCCGCTCGAGCCGGGGGTCGGCTTCGCCGTCCGCGAGGGCGGGCGGACGGTGGGGGCCGGGACGGTGACGGAGGTCGAGTGAGGCTCCGCCTCTGATGCGGTGGGCCGGCGGCGCGGCGGCACAATGGGACGGTGAACGAGCCCATCCCTGTGTCCCGCGCCGTCGACCACGGCACCGCCAAGCTGATGCCCGACGTCGACCGGGAACGGGCCTGGCTGCTGACCGTCGACGGCGCCCCGCAGTCGTACGTCGACCTGGACGAGCCGACGCATCTGGAGTTCGAGTACGCGCGGCGGCTGGGGCACGTGCTGGATGTCGCCGGCGAGCCGGGGGCTCCGCTGGACGCGGTGCATCTCGGGGGCGGGGCGATGACGCTGCCCCGGTACCTGGCCGTCACCCGGCCGGGGTCGCGCCAGGACGTGGTGGAGGCCGATGCGGGGCTGGCGGCGCTGGTCGCCGAGGTGTTGCCGTTGCCGGCGGGGGGTGGTGTCGCTGTCCATACGGTGGACGCGCGGGCGTGGCTGGAGGCTGCCTCCGACAGCAGTGCGGATGTGGTCGTCGGGGACGTCTTCGGGGGGTCTCAGGTGCCGGCGCATCTGACCACCGTCGGGTACGTCGACGAGGTCGCGCGGGTGCTGCGGGGCGGCGGGGTGTACCTCGCCAATCTGGCGGACGCGGCGCCGTTCGCGTTTCTGCGGTCGCAGGTGGCGACGGTGGGGACGCGGTTCGCGGAGGTCGTGCTGGTCGCCGAGCCGGCGGTGTTGCGGGGGCGGCGGTTCGGGAACGTGGTGGTGGCGGCGTCGGACCGGGCTTTGGACATCCCCGCGTTGACCCGGGCGGTCGCGGGGGATCCGTTTCCGGCGCGGGTGGTGCGGGGGGAGGCTCTGTGGCGGTGGGTGGGGGAGGCGCGGCCGGTTTCCGAGGTGACGGCTGTGCCGTCGCCGCTGCCGCCTTCGGGGGCGTTCGCGGTCGGTTGAGGGGCGGCCGCGGGTCCGTGGTGGTTGCTCGCGCAGTTCCCCGCGCCCCTTTTGGGGTGACGGTGGGGCCGTGCCCTGAAGGGCGATGGTGGCGCCGTGCCCGCAAGGGTCCCTGGGGCCGGGGGCCCGTGGAAGGCGACGGTGGGTCCGCACGCTCAGGGGCGCGGGGAACTGCGCGCTGAGCCCCCGCCGGGCGGCGGTGTCGTCGGCTGCGGGTCCGTCGTGGTTGCTCGCGCAGTTCCCCGCGCCCCTGGGTGGGCTGTCGCGCAGGCACCCTCGAGGGGCGCGGGGAACTGCGCGAACCGCCCCCACCGGGCCGCAGCTACCCGACAGCCGTACCGTCCCCGACCTGCTCCTCCGCCCCCCGCACAGCGCCGGCGACCTGCTTCGAACGGCGGCGCAGGTTCCGGACGTCCGGGACCGTCAGCACCGCCGCCGTGACCACGACCACCAGCGCCGCGCAGCCCCACAGCGCCTCCGGCCGGCCGAACGCCGTCTCCGCCGGGCCGGCGAGGGCCATCGCCGCCGGGACCAGGGCGACCGAGCCGAACCAGTCGTACGCGCACACCCGCGACAGCTTCTCCTCCGGTATCTCCTGGTGCAGCGCGGTCATCCAGGAGACGCCGAACACCTCCACCGACAGGCCCGTCAGGAACATCACCGCGCACAGCACCGCCACCGGCACCGGCACCGCGAGCGCTGCGGACGGCAGCGCCAGCGGGAACACGCACAGGGTGCCCACCAGCAGCAGACGCCGCGGCTGCCAGCGCGTCATCAGCAGCGCGCCCGAAACCGTGCCGCCGCCGAAGAAGGCCAGCGCGACACCCCAGGGCGCCGCCCCGCCCAGGTGGTCGCGCGCGACGAGCGGACCGTAGACCGCGTCGGCCGCGCCGACGACCGCGTTGGCGATGGAGAACTGCACGACGATGCCCCACAGCCACGGCCGGCCGGTGAACTCCCGCCAGCCGTCCCGCAGATCCGCGAGCATCCCCCCACCCGGCTCGCGCGGCGGTATGTGCTTCACGTCCAGGAACGCCCGCAGCACCGCCGCGACGGCGAAGGCCGCCGCGTCCGCCGCCAGCACCCAGCCGGGCCCGATCGCGGCGACCATCGCCCCGCCGAGCGCGGCGCCGCCCAGGGTCGCCCCGTGCATCGCCATCCGGAACACCGCGAACGCGCGGCCCGCCTGCTCACCGTCGACGGAGGACAGCAGCATGCCCTCGGCGGCGGGGTTGAAGAACGCCTGCCCGGCGCCGCCGAGCCCGCTGAGCAGCATCATCTGCCACAGCTGCGGCTCGCCCGCGAGGACCAGCGCGGCGAACGCGGCCTGCGAGACGCAGTTCAGGGCGTTGGCCGCGACCATCACCCGGTGCCGCGGCAGCCGGTCGGCGACGGCGCCGCCGATCAGCAGGAACAGCACGAGCGGCAGGGTGCGGGCGGCGGCCACCAGGCCCACGTCCCCGCCGTCGCCGCCCGCGCCCAGCACGGCGAACGCGGAGGCGATCAGTGCACCGTGGCTGCCCAGATTGGTCACCACGGCGGAAGCGGTCAGCAGCGTGTAGTTGCGGCCGGCCCAGGCGGGGCGGCGGCGCTCGGCGGAGGTCGGCACCTGGTGACTATCGCCGGGAGAAGGCCGACTTGCCAAATGAGTTCCGGGCCCGCTCACCTGCGGACCCGGACCGTCACGACTCCGTCGGAGGTTCCTCGGTCAGCCGCACCGTGCTGAGGATCTTCTGCACGGTCGCCTCGGGAATCTCGTCCTTCACGCCCGCCGCGCCGAACAGGTTCCAGGTGACGAAGTCGCCCGCGCCGTTCTTGAACCCGAACGTGATCGCCTTGCCCTCGCTGTCGCACTTGCCCTTCTGCGGCGTGCCCTCCGAGTGCGCCGTGGCCACGTGCCCGCTGATGCCGGACTTCGTGGTGTACGGCTTCGGCGCGTCGAACTTCACGCTCTTCTTGTCGGGCTGTGTGTAACCGCCGAAGATCCACCACGGCACGCGGGTCTCGGCCGCCTCCTTGGTGTCCTTCGCGCCGTTCTCACCGCGGGTGCCGGCGGTGACCAGCGCGGTGTCCTCGGTGCGGCCGTCCTTGTTCTCGTCGTCGGTGCACCACTTGGACTTCAGGTAGGCGGGAGCGGTGACGGTGGTGCGGCCCATCTCACCGTCCTTCTCCTCCCATTCGAAGCCCACGGAGGTGCCCGGCGACTCGATCTCCCAGTCGGCAGGGACGTCGAACTTGGTGCCGAAGCGGGTGTTCACGACGACCTGCCAGCCCGGGATCGTCGCCTTCTCGGCCTCACCGCCGCGCGGGTTGCCCCCCGAGGTGGACGGGGCCGGCTCGGCCGAGGTGTCCTCGGACGCGCTCGCGCTCGGCTTGGCGGGCTTCTTGCCGTCCGCCTCGTCGTCCTTGTCGCCGCCGAGCACCAGGAATCCGGTCACGCCCGCGGCCACGACCACCGCCGTCGCCGCGATGATCGCCACCAGCTTCGTACGGTTCCCGCCACCGCCGCCGCCACCCGGCTGCGGCATGCCCACGGTGGACGGCTCGCCCCACTGCGGCTGCTGCTGGTACGGGTTCGGCTGCTGGTAGCCGGGTTGCTGGTACGGATTCGGCTGCTGGTACCCCGGCTGCTGGTACGGGTTGTTCGACTGCGGGTTCTGCTCGCCCCCGGGCGGCTGCTGTCCTGGCCACATGGGCAGCCACCCTAGCCGCGCCCTGACACGATTCGGTCACTGCCCTTTGACGGGGAGGTAGCAAGCGCGGTCCGCGGGCCCGCGGAAGACAGAGGCCCGCCGGCCCCACGGGCGGACCGGTGGGCCCCGTACGGTGCGGGCGGCCTCCCTCACACAGCCGTGCCGGCGCCGTACGGACCGAACAGGTCGAGCAGCCGGACCCGGGCCGAGTGCAGCCGGTGGGCCACCACCTCACCCACCCAGCGGGCCACTTCGCGGCCCAGTTCCGGGTCCTCGTCGTACATCGCGAGGACGGACGCGGCGTCGAACTCGTACGCCCGCACCGGGGTGGCCGCCTCGGCGCCCAGGTGCCAGACGTGCGGACGGAACAGCCACGACCAGCCGACCAGTTCGTTGTGCCCGAGCCGCTCGATGACGACGGACCGGCGGCCCGGCACCCGCATGTCCAGTTCCACGGTGCCGGTCCTGATCACCCAGAACCGGTCCGCCCGGCCGCCCTCCTCGAACAGCCGGGTCCCTTGCGGGAAGGACACCTCGCGCGCGGCGGCCATGAGCCGCTCCCGGTGCTCTGCGGGCAGGGCACGCGGCAGGCTGGGGGACGGGGGAGCGAACATGGCGGCCTCCCGGTCGCGAGACGCTGGTCTTCGGCTGCTTCCAGCGTCCCTCCGTCCGCCGTCGCCCGCATGGGCCGACCGGCCCGGGCGGGCCCGGCATACGGCCCTCGGCGGACGGTTTCCCCCGACCCGGTAGGCTTCCCGACCGTGCCCCGGTACCGGGCGCACACCCACGGCATCGGCGGACCGGAGGAAGAGGCGTTGCACGTCCAGGAATGGCTCGAGACCGTACCCGCGGTCGCCGTGTACGCGCTGGTGGGCATCGTGATCGGGCTGGAAAGCCTGGGCATCCCGCTGCCCGGCGAGATCATCCTGGTCTCCTCGGCGCTGCTGGCCTCCCAGCACGGCGACATCAACCCGGTGATCCTCGGCGCGTGCGCCACCGCCGGCGCGATCGTCGGCGACTCGATCGGCTACGCGATCGGACGCAAGGGCGGACGCCCGCTGCTGGCCTGGCTGGGGGCGAAGTTCCCCCGTCACTTCGGCGAGGCGCACATCGCGACGGCCGAGCGGTCCTTCCAGAAGTGGGGCATGTGGGCGGTCTTCTTCGGCCGTTTCGTCGCCCTGCTGCGGATCTTCGCGGGCCCGCTGGCGGGTGTGCTGCGGATGCCGTACTGGAAGTTCCTCATCGCCAACGTGCTGGGCGGCGTCGTCTGGGCGGGCGGGACGACGGCGGTCATCTACTACGTGGGGATCGTCGCGGAGTCCTGGCTGAAGAGGTTCTCGTGGCTGGGGCTGGTGGCGGCGGTGCTGATCGGGGTGACGTCGATGCTGGTGCTGAAGCGCAAGGCCAAGAAGACGGCGTCCGCCGGGGAGGCGACGCCGGCTCCGGCGCCGGCGGGCGACTGACCCCGGTCACCGGCTGGCCGCGCAGTTCCCCGCGCCCCTGAGTCGGCTGACCGCCCGGCACTTCCGACGTCACCGGCGCGGCGAACACCGCCAAGGGGCGCGGGGAACTGCGCGAGCAACCCCCACCCGCCCGCAGCCGAAAGACGACCGCGTCTCAGCCCCCGTGCTGATCCCGGTGCGCCTTCGCCAGCTCCGCGTACATCGTCCCGTTGAGGGTCAGCCCCTCCCGCTCCTCCGCCGTCAGCTCCCTCCGCACCTTCGCCGGGACCCCCGCGATCAACGACCCCGGCGGCACCCGCATCCCCTGCGGCACAAGAGCCTGCGCGGCGACCAGGGAGCCCGCCCCGATCACCGCCCCGTTCAGCACCGTCGCCCCCATGCCGATCAGGCAGTCGTCCTCCACGGTCGCCCCGTGCACCACGGCGTTGTGCCCGATGGACACCCGCTCGCCCACGTTCACCGGGAACCCAGGGTCGGCGTGCAGCGTGCAGTTGTCCTGCACGTTGCTGCTCGCGCCCACCGCGATCGATTCCACGTCGCCCCGCAGCACCGCCCCGTACCAGACACTCGCCCCCGCGTGCAGCGTCACGTCACCGATCACGCTCGCCGTGGGCGCCACGAACGCCCCCTCGTCGATCCGCGGCTCCCTGCCGCCGATGCCGGTGATCAGAGCCTGGTGCGTCATCGTCGCCTCCTAGTCGAACGTCGGGGGAACGGTACGCCACCCGGTGGGGTGAAGATCACAGGGGCGTCGGCCCGTACCCGTCGCGCCCGCGGACTACGGTGAGCGGGTGCCGAAGCGCAAGAACACGTTCTCGTCCTGGCCGCGCCGCCTCGCCCAGCGCGCGGTCCACGCGGGCTGGGCCTGGGTGCAGCGCACGGGCTCGGTGACCGCCGAGTACCCCGGCCGCTTCCGCTTCGGCGCGATGGGAACAGGTACCAGACTGGCCTTCCCGCTCGGCACGATCTTCGGCGAGCCCTGGATCCGGGTCGGCGCGTACTGCATCGTCGGCGAGCAGGTCACCCTCACCGCGGGCCTGATGCCCGGCCTCGACCTCGGCCCCGAGCCGATCCTGCGCATCGGCGACGGCGTCGTCCTCGGCCGCGGCAGCCACGTCATCGCCGACACCACCGTGACCATCGGCAGCGACTGCTACTTCGGGCCGTACGTCTACGTCACCTCCACCAACCACTCCTACGACGACCCGCACGAGCCCATCGGCAAGCAGTGGCCGCGGATGGAGCCGGTGGAGATCGGCCCCGGCTGCTGGATCGGCACCGGCGCGGTGATCCTGCCGGGCGCCCGCGTCGGGCGGAACGTGGTGGTGGCCGCGGGCGCGGTCGTCCGGGGCGAGGTGCCGGACCACTGTGTCGTCGCGGGCGCGCCCGCCCGGGTCGTACGCCGCTGGACGCCCGACGAGGGCTGGCAGCCGCCGCTGCGCACCCCGCCGCCCGTGCCGCTGCCCGACGACGTCACGCCCGACCAACTGCGGGCGCTGTCACAGCTCGACGAGGAGAGCGTGGCCCGCCTTGCCGAGCTGGACGAGGCCGAGCTGGACGCGGCCGGGGCCCAGAGGCCGGACGCGACCGGAGCCCCGAGGCTGGCCGAGATGGAACCCGGCGCCTGACTCCCCCGCCGTACCCGCCCCGACCTCGCAGTACAGTGCGGTGCACCACCGGGTGCGACACCCGGACAGTGGAAACGGACGGAACGTGGCGGACCTCGACCTGCTGACCCGGTCCCTGGCGCGCAACGTCAAGCGCTGGCGCACCGAGCGCGGCTTCACCCTCGACATGCTCGCGGCCCGGGCGGGCGTCAGCCGCGGCATGCTCATCCAGATCGAGCAGGCCCGCACCAACCCGAGCATCGGCACGATCGTCAAGATCGGCGACGCGCTCGGCGTCAGCGTGCCCACGCTGCTCGACTATGAACGCGGCCCGCAGGTCCGGATCGTCCCCGCCGACCAGACCGTGCGCCTGTGGGAGACCGAGGGCGGCAGCTACAACCGGCTGCTCGCCGGCACCGAGGCGCCCGGCCCGCTGGAGATGTGGGAGTGGCTGCTGATGCCGGGGGAGAGCAGCGACTCCGACCCGCACCCGGCCGGCACGGTCGAACTCGTCCATGTCACCGCCGGGGAGCTGACCCTCACCGTCGACGGCGAGGAGCACCGGGTGCCGGCCGGCGCCAGCGCCTCCTTCGAGGCCAACATGCCTCACACGTACGGCAACGCGGGCGACGAACCGGTGCGGATGTTCATGACGGTGTCGGTGCCGCCCGTGCAGTGAGACACCCTCCGACGGTCGCGCCGCCCGCTGTTACCGTGCCGCCATGCGCGCACCCATCGGAAACTTCGACCAGGCCATCCCCGCCCCCGACTGCCTCGACGAGCTGACCGCTCCCGTCGCCGCCGCGGTCCGCGCCTGGAGCGGCAGCGTCCCCGCCGACCAGATCCTCTACGTCGAGACGGACCCGCGGTGGGCCGACACCGCCGTGTTCGTCGAGCACTACGGCCGCGACCTCCTGGAGCGGTCCGCGAACTGCGTCGTGGTGGCGGGCAAACGCGGCGGGGAGTCCACGCTCGCCGCGTGCGTCGTGCTGTCCACCACCCGCGCCGACGTGAACGGGGTGGTGCGCCGCCACCTCGGCGTCCGCAAGGCGTCCTTCGCGCCGATGGACACGGCGACGGGGGAGACCGGCATGGAGTACGGCGGCATCACCCCCGTCGGGCTGCCCGAGAGCTGGCCCGTGCTGGTCGACGCGGCCGTCGTCGACCTGCCGTACGTGCTCGTCGGCAGCGGGCGGCGGCGCGGGAAGCTGCTGGTGCCGGGCAAGGCGTTCGCGGAACTGCCGGGCGCGGTCGTCCTGGAGGGGCTGGGCAAGCCCGCCGCCTGAACCGTTCGGGGCGGGCCGCGCGGGCGTCAGTACCGCGCGGCCGTGCCCAGGTACCGCTCCGCGAAGGCCGCCGCGGCGGCCTTCGAGCTGAACAGACGGCGCAGCCGGGCCAGGGCGGTGCCCGCGCGGAACGGATCGCCCGCCGCGCCCCCGTGGTACAGCTCCGCGAGCCACTGCGAGAACTCCTGGTAGTCCCACACCCGGCGCAGACAGCCCTCCGAGTAGCCGTCCAGGCCGCTCCCGTCGCCCTTCAGCAGCCGCGCGACGAAAGCGTCGCCCAGCGCGAACGCGTCGTGCAGCGCCAGATTGAGGCCCTTGGCGGCGATCGGCGCGACCAGGTGCGCCGCGTCCCCCGCCAGGTACAGGCGGCCGAAGGCCATCGGCTCGGTGACGTAGTCGTGCATGTCCAGCACGCGCTTCTCGATCAGCGGCCCCTCCGTGAGCGGCTCCGCGCCGGCCGCGCCCAGCCGGCGGTGCAGCTCCGCCCACACCCGCTCGTCCGGCCAGTTCTCCGGGTCGTCCCCGGCCGGGCACTGGAGGTAGTAGCGGGTCACCTCGGGACCGCGCGGCATCTGCCCGGCGAACCCGTCCGGGTGGCAGCCGAACAGCACACGGTCGGCGGACGGCGGCGCCTCCGCGAGCAGGGTCAGCCAGCCGATGCCGTAGTCGTGCCGCGCCACCCGGGCCCGCCCGGCGACGGCCGCCCTGGTCACCCCGCGCGCGCCGTCGCACCCCGCGACGAACTCGCAGACGACGACCTCCCGCCGTCCGCTCTCCGGGCAGATGTACGACACCGACGGCCGGTCACCGTCCGGGTCGTGCACCCGCACGTCCCGCACCCCGAACCGCACGGCCCCGCCGCGCACGTCCGCGTACTCCCGCACCAGATCCGTCACCAGGAACTGCTGGGGATACACCCAGTGGTGTCGGCCGGTCAGCCCGTGATAGCCGAACACATGGCGCCCGCCGTCGAAGCGGAACTCGCAGGCGGTGTCCCGGCGGGCCCGCTCCAGCAGGTTCCCGGCGAGACCCCGGCGCTCCAGGCCGCGCACCACCGGTTCCTCGATCACCCCGGCGCGCGGCCGCCGCTCGACGAACTCCCTTGTCCCGGTCTCCAGCACCAGACAGTCGATCCCGGCCGCCCGCAGCACGCACCCCACGGTGAGCCCGGCGGGCCCCGCGCCGACCACGACGACCGGAAACCGTTGCGGTGGAGGGGAGTTGAGAGGGGCGGGCGTCTCGGTCATCGCGCCATTATGGCGTCACCCCGCCCGTCCGGAACCGCGGGCACGCCCCTCAGGCGAGGCGCGGGATCTCGATCGCGGGGCAGCGGTCCATCACCATGTCCACACCCGCCGCTCGCGTCCGCCCGTACGCCTCCTCGTCGACCACCCCGAGCTGGAACCACACGGCCTTGGCGCCCTTGGCCACCGCCTCGTCCGCGACCGCGCCCGCCAGGTCGCTGTTGACGAACACGTCCACCACGTCCACGTCGAAGGGGATGTCCGCGAGCGAGGCGTACCCCTGCTCCCCGTGCACCGTCTCCGCCTTGGGGTGCACCGGCACCACGCGCTTGCCGAACCGCTGGAGCACCTGCGCGACCCCGTACGCGGCGCGCTGCCGGTTGGAGGACAGGCCGACCACGGCCCAGGTGTCACCGGACTCGGTGAGGATCTTGCGGACCGTTGCGTCGTCGCCGTACACCGTCGGCCTCCCGGAGATTTCGAAGCGAATGTGAACTGGTGTCCCCGTCAACCAGGCGCGAGGCACGGTGATTCCCGGCATCGCCCGCCCCCCGGTGCCTGCCATGACGGGTGACTCCGCGCAAGCGGCGGCGCGAAAAGCGTGCGAGATACCTGCGTGCGCCCGCTCGCGCGCCTACGCTCGCCTCGTGCTGCGCATCACCGACGCCCGAACCGGCGAGCTCGTGGACGCCGCCCCCGCCCGCCGGGGCCTGACCCGTGTCGAGGCCCACCCGCGCGGGCTCGACCCCACCGGCCTGCGCGTGCTGCTGGCCGCCGACCTGCTCGTACGCGCCCTGGAACTCGGCGGCACCCCGGTATGGGCGCTGCTCGCCGCCGAACGGCAGCGCGCGGAGCTGCGCGCGGCGGCCGACGCGCTCGGTATCCGGCCCTTCGAGGACGGCGAGGGCGCCGCAGGGCTGGGCGAGGCCCAGGTGCTGCACGTCGTCGACGAGGACGGCGCCGGGCCCGACGGCGTACGGGTCGCCGTCGCGCCCGTCACCTGGTCGGCCCCCGGCGCCCCGGACGAGGCCGACCAGGCCGCCCTGCATCTCGCGCTGCTCACCCACCCGAGGAACGCGCCCGTGGTGATCGACGCCGACGCGCTGGAGCGGGCAGCCGACACCCTGGACCGCTGGCGGAGCGCGGTCGCCGACTGGGCGCGGCGGCCGTCACGCCCCGTGCCCGACGAGGTGCGCGCGGATCTGCGCGCCGCATGGGAGGACGACCTGGACACCGCCGCGGTGCTCGGCGCGCTCCGCAGGGTGGAGACCGACCCCGGCCTGGCGGACGGCGCCCGCTTCGAGACGTACGTCTACGCCGACCGGATGCTCGGCCTCGACCTCGCCCGCGACCTCGGAAACCCCGCATGATCGAGCGCGCGGCGGCCGGACCCCTGCGCCGGCTGGTGGTGCTGCGGCACGCCAAGTCCGCCGCCCCGAGGACGTCGCCGACCACGAGCGTCCGCTCGCCGCACGCGGCCGCAGGGACGCCCCGGCCGCCGGGCGGGCCCTCGCCGACCTGGACTGCCTGCCCGGCCTCGCCCTGTGCTCCACCGCCGTCCGGGCCCGCCGCACCTGGGAGCTGGCCGCCGCGCAATGGGGCACGCCCCCGCCGGTCCGGTTCGACCCGCGTCTGTACCACGCGGACGTCCCCGGCCTGCTGAAGGTGATCCGCGAGACGCCCGCCGAGGTCGAGACGCTGCTGCTCGTCGGCCACAACCCGGGTCTCGAGGACCTGGTCCTCGCCCTCGCCGACGACGGCCTCGACGACCTCCTCGACCAGGTCCGCGCCAAGTTCCCGACCAACGCCGTCGCCGTGCTCGACTGGCGCGGCGCCACCTGGCACGACCTGCTCCCCGGCGCCGCGCTCCTCACCTCGGTCACCGTCCCCCGCGGCAGACGCTGACCGGGGCGGCATAGGCTGGCCGGATGCAGGACGAGTACCGCACCGTGGCCCGCGCGGGTGTGCACGAGACCGAGATCAACCGCTCCCGCTTCCTGTGCGCCCTCGCCCCGGCGGCCACCGAGCAGGAGGCGCAGGATTTCATCGCCGCCGTCCGCAAGGAGCACGCCGACGCCACCCACAACTGCTGGGCCTACGTCATCGGCGCGGACGCCTCCGTCCAGAAGGCCAGCGACGACGGGGAGCCCGGCGGCACCGCCGGCGTCCCCATGCTGCAGATGCTGCTGCGCCGTGACATGCGGTACGTCGTCGCCGTCGTCACCCGCTACTTCGGCGGCGTGAAGCTCGGCGCGGGCGGTCTCATCCGCGCCTACGGCGGCGCGGTCGGCGAGGCCCTGGACGCGCTGGGCACGATCACCCGGCGCCGCTTCCGGCTGGCCACCGTGACCGTCGACCACCAGCGGGCCGGGAAGGTCCAGAACGACCTGCGCTCCACCGGCCGCGAGGTGCGCGACGTGCGCTACGGCGAGGAGGTCACCATCGAGATCGGACTCCCCGACGCCGACGTGGACGCCTTCCGCGCCTGGCTCGCCGACGCCACCGCGGGGACGGCCGGATTCGAGCTCGGCGGGGAGGCGTACGGGGACGCCTGACCCCGCTCGCGGAGGGGTCAGCGGTCCATCTCCTCGTGGTACAGGACGCGCATGCGGCTGCGGGCCCGGGTGAAGGCGCTCTCCGCCGACTTGTAGGTGATCTCCAGGGCGTTCGCCGTCTCGGCGGTGCTCAGACCGCGCGCCCGGGACAGCAGCACGTCGCGCTCGCGTTCGCCGAGGCCGGTCATCTGGGTCAGCAGCCAGGCACCCGCGGCCCGTTCGCAGACCCGGTGCTCGACCTCCGAGCCGGTCTCCGGGCGGGAGGTGCGCAGCACCTGGACCCGGTGGGCGAGCCGGCGGTCGCGCTGGGTGCCGCGCTGAAGGTCCACGCACAGGCGCAGCGTGATGGTGGTGAGCAGCGCGGCGACCCGGGACTCGTCCAGCGCGTCGAACGTCACCGCCCGGATCATCGCCTCCTGGACGCAGTCCTCGGCGTCCGTGGTGCGGCCCAGCCGGCTCGTGGCCAGCCGCAGCAGGCGCTCGCGCTCGGCCAGTACCAGATTCCAGCGGCGCCGGAGCCTTTCCTTCTCCGTGCAGGGGTGGGACAGAGCGTGCGTCACATCATCTCCCGCGTACGAGGTGGTTGTCGCAGTGCTCACACTCGACGGGCCCGGTGCGGGAAACCTTGACGGACGCATTCGGCGGCCGGGCCGCGGCTGCGGGTACCGTTCAGGGAAAATAGAGAAAAGCCACATCGCCACGGGCTTCATTCACGAGCACGAAGCCGGTTGTATCGGTGGCACAGTGATCCGAACCAGCGCGCACACGGGGGAGTGGGCAAGCGTGGTCCATGTTCAGTTGTTGGGGCCTGTGGAATACCGGGCCGACACGGAAAAGCACATCGAGTTAGGGCAGGCCAAGCAGCGCTGCATCTTCGCGATGCTGGCGGTGAGCGCGAACGAAGTCGTCATGCCCGACGAGCTGATCGACCGGACGTGGGGGGCCGAACCTCCGCAGTCGGCGCGGAACATGGTGCACTCCTACATTTCGCGGCTGCGCGGTGTCCTGGAGAACACCGGAGGGGGTCCGGGGACCACACTGCGCCGGCGGCACGGCGGGTACGTGCTGGAGGTCGAGGCCGACGCGGTCGACCTGCACCGCTTCCGCCGGACCGTGGCCAGGGCCCGGGCCACGGGGACGGACACCCGCACCGCCGTACGGCTGTTCCGGGAGGCGCTCGGCATCTGGCGCGGCAGGCCCCTCGGCGGGATCACGGGGGAGTGGGCCGAGCGGACCCGCCGGCTGCTCGAACGGGAGCGGCTGTCGGCGCTGGTGGAGTGCCACGAAGGCGAACTGCGGCTCGGCGGCCGGGCCGAACTCCTCGACGAGCTGTACGCACTGGCCGACCAGCACCCGGACAACGAACTGGTCGTCCGCAACCTCATGACCGGGCTGCACGGCCTCGGCCGTCGCGCCGAGGCCATCGAGGCGTACGAGGCGCTGCGCCGCCGGCTCGCGGACCGGCTGGGAGTGGACCCGGCCCAGCAGACCAGGGCGCTGCACGCCCGGATCCTGCGTGCCGACCCGGGTCCGGACACCGCCGGGCCGTCCGTCGACGCCGCCCCGACGGTCCCGCGCCAGCTGCCGCGGGGCATCCGCTGCGTGGGGCGGGAGCAGGAACTCGCGATGTTCGACGGGTCCGTCACCGCCGCGGACGGCAGGCCGGTCATCCGGGTCGTCGAGGGGCCCGCGGGCATCGGCAAGACGGCCCTGGCGGTCCAGTGGGCGCACCGGGTGGCGCACCGCTTCCCGGACGGGCAGATCTTCGTGGACCTGCACGGCAGCGGCAGCGGCGTACGGCGGGCGTGCGCCGAGCTGGTGGCGAGCGCGTCCGCTCCGCAGGTGCGTACCGAGCCGGGCCGGCGGGTCCGCGCGGTGGTGCCGCAGCGGGAGCGGGTCCCCTCGGGGGACGACGTGCTGCGCTTCGTGCTGCGCAGCCTCGGGGTGACCGTGCCACAGGGCGAGAGGGACGCGGCGGGTTTCGCCCGGAACATCCTGAAGGGCCTGCGGATCCTCGTCGTGCTCGACGACCTCGCCTCGGCGGATCAGCTGAAGGCGCTGCTGCCCGGCCCGTCCGCCGGAGCCCTCCTGGTCACCACGCGCGACGCCGGCCGCCTGGGCGGCATCGGCCCGCTGCGCACCGTGGGACTGCGCGGGCTCAGCATCCAGCAGGCCCGGCGGATGCTCTCCGGCATCCTCGGAGAGCGCCGCGTCGAGCAGGAGCCCGGGGCCGTCGCCCGGATCGTCGAGCTGTGCGGCGGCACTCCGCGGGCGCTCAGCGTGGCCGCGGAACAGGCGCTGGTGCGGCCCTGGCTGCCCCTGGCCGACCTCGCGGAGGCGATGGCGGCCAGGGGGTGCTGAACGCCGACCCTCCCGCGGCCACGCGTGCTCAGCGCGCGGCGGCCAGCGCGTCGAAGAGGCCGCGCAGTTCGGTGATGCCCGCGTCGAGGGCCTGCTGCTGGTCCTCGGCGCGCGCGACCGCCATCGCCGTCTCGCACAGGCCGCCGTACAGCAGATGGGTGAGGGCGGTCACGGAGTGCGGCGCGATGTCCCCGTTCTCGGTGGCACGCCGGACCCCCTCCTCCATCATCTTCAAGCAGCCCGAGTTGATCTCGCGCATCTCCTCGGTGCCGAGCGCGCCCGGGGCGTCGAGCAGGTTGATGCGCTGGACGTCGGGTGCGAGGACCTCCACGAGGAAGGCCTTCGCACCCACGAACACCGCCTCCCAGGAGTCCGGCTCCGCGTCCAGGTAGGCCTCGGCCACGATGTGGGACAGCCGCGCCTGCTCGCGCTCGTACACCGCTCTGAAGAGGTGCTGCTTGCCGGAGAAGTGGTGGTAGAGGGCGCCCTTGGTGACGTGGGCGGCCTCCACGACGGCCTCCAGCGAGGTCGCGTTGTACCCGCGTTCGGCGAACAGCTTGCGGGCGGCTCTCAGCAGTTCCTCGATGGTGCTGTCGGACCGCTCACGCTGCGTCGGACGCGTTCTCGTACGAGTCGTGGGCATGTTCACACTTCCCGAGGTCGGACCGCATTGAGCTGGCCTTCCAGGCTACACGCAGTTTCATTCCTTCCATACGTATGTGTTCCCGTTCCCTTGCGTCCCGCGTCCTGCGCCCGGACCGGGGCTCAGCCCGCCCCGACCCGGTCCACGAACCGCAGCACCCGGTCCCAGGCGTCCGCCGAGGCGTCGGCGTAGGCGTCGCGCTTGGCGTCGAAGAAGCTGTGCGGGGCGCCGGGGTAGGTGACGACCTCGTGGTCGACCCCCGCCTCGGCCAGGGCCTCGTCGAACGCCTTCACATGGGCCGGCGGGATGCCCGGGTCCTCCCCGGCCATCAACGCCAGCACCGGTGCCTTCAGATCGGCCGCCCTGCTGGTCGGACCGGGTGAGCCGTCCGGACCGTCGGCCGGCCAGCAGTAGAAGCCGATCACGCCGGCCAGGTCGGAGCGGCCGGCCGCGGCCATCACGGCGAGCCGGCCGCCGATGCAGAAGCCGACCGTGAGGACGGCGCTCGCGGCCCCGCCCTCCTCGGAGCGCAGGTGCGCGATGCCCGCGCTCAGGTCGGCGTAGAGCTGGCGCGGGGTGAGCCCGGCCATGTGCTCGGTGTACGGGAAATCGCTTTCCCTTCTGGCCGCGCCCGCCGTGCGGCCGTAGTAGTCGATGACGAGCGCCCGTACGCCGTTCTCCGCGAAGCGTTTGGCCAGCTCCGTGTAGAACCCGTACAGGCCGCGCACGTCGGGCAGGATCACGATCGCTGTGCGCGTGCCGCCCGCAGGGGCGGCGGTGAATGCGGCGAAGGTGTTTCCGTCGGCCGCGGTCAATTCCAGATAGCGGCTCTCGACCGCAGCATCCGGAACCTGCGGTACCGGTGGAATGGCGTCCTCGTCGAAGCACATGTGCCGGGGGCCTCCGTTGATCCTGTGCGGTTCTTTCTTCTTACGCTGTTACTGACGTGATTTCAGTTGCCGGAGGTGCCGAATTCCGAAACTTCTTCGATGGTGAACGGAATTCGGAACGGGGGCACGCCCATACCTTCGATCCGGTAGCGGTTCCACAGGTCGGGTTCGGTGATGCGGCCCGCCGCGTCCCCCTCGGACGTCCGCAGCACCACACCGGCGCTGCGGTCCCCCACCATCCGGGTCAGCTCCTCGTGGGCCTGAAGTCGTCCGTACCAGCGGTAGCGGCCGTCCAGCGGCTGGAAGCTGCCGGTGAGCCGGGCCCGGACGGTGAACTCGGCACGGCCTTCCACCGCCAGCACCGCCGGACCTTCGTACCCGTCATCGTCCACGGTCAACTCCCCTTTCTCTAGGCGTCCTTGAGCCATCCGGCCGAGCGCCACACCTTCTCCGAGCGGCCGCCGATCAGCCCGATCGACTTGTAGTACGGGGCGATCCGCTCGGCGCCGTACGCTCCGTTGACCAGCCCGACGGGGTTGTTGCGGCCCGCTTCGACACAGACCTTCGGGTCCAGGCCGGCCCGCTCGTACATCAGCGGGTTGTAGCGGTCCCGGCGGATGGACTTCACCACCGAGGCGAGGAAGTCGCGGAGCATCTGCAGACGCCGCTTGGAGAGCGTGGGCACGAACCGCTCCAGCTCGGTACGGGCGAAGCTGATGTGCCGGGCCTCCTCCACCACATGGATGCGGGCCACCGTGCGCACCAGCGGCTGTACCGTCTCGTCGTTGGCCTGTTCGCGCTGGAAGCGGTCGAAGAACTCCTCGGTGAGCAGCAGCATCGCCCACAGCGCGGGCACCGGGGCGAACGTCTTCAGCAGCAGCCCGGCCCGCTGGGTCTTCGGGTTCACGGGGTAGAACTCCGAGCCCGTCTTCTCCACCAGCTGGGCGAACATGATCATGTGGCGCACCTCGTCCGCCACTTCGGTCAGCGCGAACTGCACCTGCGGGCTGGTGATGTCGCGCTTGTAGGCGTACCGCGACACCAGGTGCAGCAGGATGTGCTCGGTCCATACGCCCGCGGCCAGCGACGACGCCAGTTCCTCACGGCTGAGCAGCAGCTTCTGCTCCATGGAGAGGGAGTCGTACAGCTCGGTGCCGTACAGGGAGATCCGCTTCTCGGGCAGGAACCACTTGCCCTCCTCCAGCGGTTCGTCCCAGTTCACGTCGACCCGCGGATCGTAGGAGTGCCGTGCCGACGCGACGAGGAGCTGCGTGGCCTTCTTGGTCTGGCGGACGAGCGGGTCCTCCGAGCGGCGGCCCGGGCGGTCGGTGGCGGTGGTCATCACGACTCCTTGTCCTGTGTGCGCTGAGTGCTGTCCGAAAAGGCATCCGGCAGGCCGGCGTCCGCCGAGACCAGCCGGTGCACGTCGACCGTGAGCTGTTCGCGGACCGGGCGTCCGGCCAGGATCTCGACCACGTACCGGGCCGCGAGCACACCGAACTGGTGCGACGCGTAGACGAGTTGCGGAACGCTGTAGTCCGGGTCCGCGCGGTGCGCGGTGACGTCGGCGATCAGGTCGGCCGGGACGATCTCCCGGGGGATCACCTTCAGCAGCAGTGTCCACAGCGCGTCCTCGGTGATGTCCCCGGGAGCGATCGCGCCCGCGAGCGGGACGGGTTCGGCCCGGTAGTCGTAGTAGCGCACGTGCTGCGTGCCCGACAGGTCGTAGCCGGAGACCACGGGCAGCCGGCGGCGTGCCGCCGCCGCGTGCAGCGCGTACTTGGCCCGCCAGCCGCCCAGCGTGGTCACGTCCACGCCGTCGACGACCACGTCCACGCCGTCCAGCAGCGGGTCGGGCGCGTCCGGGCGGACGCCCGAGGTGTCGACCCGGATCCCGGCGAAGGGATTGACCGACCGGATGCGCTCGGCGGCCACCTCCGCCTTGTTGCGGCCGATGTCCTTGTGCGTGGCGCTCTGCCGGTTGAGGTTGTTCAGCTCGTACTCGCCCGGCTCGGCGAGCACGAAGCGGCCCGTGCCCAGGCGGGCCAGCGGCTCGACGACCGCGCCGCCCGTCGAACCGCACCCCGCCACCAGCACGGTGGCGTTGCGCAGCCGCTCCTGCACCTCGCCCGGGATCAGCCCCCGGTTGCGCTCGGTCAGGACCCGGTAGTACGCCTCCGGGTCCTCGGGGACACCGGCCGGAACCGTCCTGGCCGCGGTGGTGGTGCTCATATCCTCACCCTCCGGATCTCTCCATCGACCCGGCCGACCAACTGCTGGAAGCCGACGAGGGGGTTGGGCGCGTCCAGCGCGCGCCGGAGCCAGCCCAGGAGCCGCTCCATCTCCGCCCCGCGCGGGACCCGTGCCACGAACGGCTTGACCACCGCGCGCTCCACGTACGCCGGGAAGAGCAGGTCGTCCTCGGGCAGCGAGGGGCGCGTGCCCTCGATCACGGTGATCTCCCCGAGGCTGCGTGTCAGACGCCGCACGGCCAGGCCCTCCTCGCCGTCGCCGACCAGGAAGCGCGGCCGGGGGGAGAGACCGGCGAGCACCGTGTAGAAGCCGAGCATTAGTTCCAGCGACAGACGCAGCCGCCGGGCCGGGGAGGCGTCGCGCTGGGAGGGGCGCTGCATCAGGCGCTTGATCTCCCACACCTCCCGCACCGTGACCGGCTCCGCCGGCGGCACGTGGTCGAACAGGTTGATGCCGTGGGCCACCTCGCAGGGGAAGGGGGCCCGGTCCGGGTGGGTCACGGGCAGCGGGGCGGTGTCGGTGGAGGCGATGACCGAGACGTAGCGCAGGATCGCGCCGGTCCGCTCCTCCAAGCCGATGACGTGGATCTCCTCGCCGTGCCCCGGGCCGGCCGGCTCCGCGAACAGACCGCGGGCGAAGGCCACCCGGTCGCTGGCGAACCGGGACCGCAGGTACTGCGCGAGCCGGAAACCGTAGATCGCCAGCCGGTAGCGCTCGGGCAGCTGCGACTGCGGCACCGCGAGCACGGTCAGGCCGTCCGGGCGGCGGGCCAGGTACAGCGGGTCGGCCTGCTCGGCCAGGCCCGCGAGGCTCATGTGGTCGTGCACGTCCAGCACGCGCGCCACATAGCGTGCGCGGCGCGCGTCGTCCGCCGGCAGTGTCACACCGGTGACGGTCTGCGAGGTCACGTCGGTCTCCCCAGCGTGGATGCGTCGTGCGGCCGTGGCGCCGCGGCCGGGACGGAATCGGTCTCCGGCACGGGCCGCGGCTCCAGCGACAGGCGGGTGCAGCGGGCGGCCGAGGCCACCATGGCCTCGACGTACGACACCGCGGAGAAGGCCGCGGCGCGTTCCCGGAGCGCTGTCGTCCGGGCCCCGGCCGTCCGGGCCGGCGCCGTCCGCGGCGCGGCCTTCGGGTCGGTCTGCGGGCGGGGCGTCACAGCCGGCGCCCGTACAGCGCACCGGTAATGGCCAGCGCAAGCACCTCCGGCGTGCCCTCGTAGATGCGGGCACCGAACGACTCCCGGACCAGCTTCTCGACCGCGTGCTCACGGCAGTAGCCGCGCGCGCCGACGATGGACATGGCCTCCTCGGCCACCTCGATCGCCGCGCGGTCGGCGAACATCTTCGCCACGGCCGGGCCGTAGACGGGTGCGGGCAGCATGTTGTCCGCCTGGTGCGCCGCCTGGAGGTACAGCAGCCGGGAGGCCTCGATCTTCGAGGACATCTCGGCCAGCTTGCGCGCCGTGAACTGGTGCTCGTACAACGGCTTGCCTGCCTGGACGCGCTCGCCCGCCCACTCCTTGGCGATCTCGAAGGCGCCCCGGGCGACTCCGGTGGAGATCGCGGCGACGATCGAACGGGCCTGGTTCGACTGGACGGTCAGGTAGTTCCACCCGCCGCCCTCCCCGAAGACGATGTTCTCCTCCGGCACCCGGACGTCCTCGAAGGTGAGGGTGGTGCCCAGGCAGGCCCGGTAGCCCATCTTGTCGGCCACCGCGCCGCGGGTGACCCCCTCGCTGTCCAGGGGCACGACGAACACGGTCAGCCCGGTGGCGCCGGGGTTGCCCTCGATGTTGGCGAACACCGCCGCCCACTCGGCGACCTTGCCGTTGGTGATGAACCGCTTCACGCCGTCGAGGACGAAGTGGTCGCCGTCCCGGCGGGCCGTCATCACGTCCTCGGCCAGCTCGGCGTGCTCCGGTATCAGCAGGTCGCAGCCCGCTGTCTCCTCGGTGATGGCGTTGCAGGCGAGGACCGGCCTGTCCCCGAGGAACGGGGGCAGGAAGCGGGCCTGGAGCTGCTGGTCGCCGGAGAACAGCACGGAGGTCTGCCCGAGCAGCGAGGCGCCGAAGATCAGCGCCGTGCTGGCGCAGACCGAGGCGATCTCCTCCATGGCGACCGCCACGCCGAGCACACCCATGCCGCGGCCACCGAGCTCCTTGGGCATGGTCAGGCGCAGCAGGCCCAGCCGGTGGCCGGCTTCGACCATCTCCCAGTCGAATGCGTCGGCGGGGGCGAGGTCGTTGGCGAGGGTCCGCGGCTTCACCACGGTCTGTGCGAAGTCACGGACTTCGTCGCGCAGCTCCTCCACCTCGGGCGGGAGCCGGAACAGCGAGGGCATCGCCGCTTCGTCGAGGGCGCGCAGGTCGGAGAGGGTCGGGGCGTTCGGTACGGCGGTGGTGGTGGTCGCGATCACAGCAGCCGGCTTTCTGTGGTGACGGACGAGGGAGGGAAAGTGAGGTGGTGAGGGGCCCGGGCCCGGAGCCGGGTCAGGCACCCGACGGAGCCGGCGCCAGCTGGGCGTAGGCGCGGCCCAGCGGCGGCAGCAGGTCCGCGAGTTGACGCACGCCGGACACCGGGCCCTTGGCGACGAGGCCGCGGTCGACGATCGCGCGGGTCACGCCGAGCCGGCCCAGCAGGACGAGGTGCAGCGCCTCGGGCCGCACCTCCAGCCGCAGGCTCGCCGGCCGGGGCGCGCCGTCGTGCACGCCGTCGGAGTCCAGCAGGAAGGCCGTGCCGGCATCCCCGGTCAGGACGAACTGGAGGGAGAAGTCGCGCTCCTTGAGCAGGGCCGCGAACTCCGCGTCGGTGAGGGCCGCCCGGAAGGCGTCCGTGAACAGCTGCGGGTCCTGAACGGTCACAGTCGTACTGCCTTTCGTGTCATATGGCTGGTCGTAAGGGGGCGGCGGGTCAGCGGCCGGCGAGGGCCCCGCGGCGGTGCTGCGCCGCCTCGGCGAGGATCAGGTCGGCCGCCCGCTCCGCGAGCATCACGGTGGGCGCGTGGGTGTGGCCGCGCGGCAGGGACGGCAGCGCGGAGGCGTCGACGACGCGCAGCCCGGCCACCCCCCGGACCCGCAGGTGCGGATCCAGTACGGCCTCCGGGTCCCCGCCCATGCCGCAGGTGCCGACCGGGTGGTAGAGGGTCTCCGCGTGGGTCCGCGTCAGGGCGTGCACCGTGCCGGGGTCCGGGTCGAGGGCCCCCGGCGTCAGCGGTGCCCCGAGCCGGGCGGCCAGCGCGGGCCTGGTCAGCACCTGCTGGGCCCGGTGTATCCCCTCGGTCAGCACCCGCAGGTCGTCGCCGTCCGGGTCGGACAGGTAGCGCGGGTCGATCACCGGGTGCGCCGCCGGGTCGGCGGAGGCGAGCCGGACGGTGCCGTGGCTGCGCGGCCGCAGCAGGACCACGCCCAGGGTGACGCCGTGCTGCCGCGCGGCCCGCGCCTGGTCGAGGAAGGGCACCAGCATCCACACGAACTCCAGGTCGGGTGCCGGGAGTCCGGGGCCGCTGCGCAGGAACGCGACGGCTTCCGCGAGGTTGGACGTCAGCCGCCCGCGCCGGCCGCGCAGGAACTCGGTGATCTCGCCCTGCCGGTCGGTCACCCCCGGGGTCACCCGGCCGTGGGCCTCGAACGCCAGCGGTACGTAGAGGTGGTCGGCCAGGCCCCGGCCGACCCGGGGCAAGTGGGCGTGCACGGTGATGCCGTGCCCGCGCAGTTCGTCCGCGTCGCCGACGCCGGAGAGCATCAGCAGTTGCGGGGAGCCGATCGCCCCCGCCGCCAGGAGGACCTCGCCGTCGGCGCGTGCCTCGGCCGGCCCGTCGGCGGTCGTGTAGGCGACCCCGACGGCGCGGCCGTCCTCGATCAGGATCCGCTCGACGCGGGCGTCCGTCACGACGGTGAGGTTCTCCCGCCGCAGCGCGGGCCGCAGATAGCCGTCGGCCGCGCTCCAGCGCCGCCCTCCGCGCTGGGTGGCCCGCACCGGGCCCGCGCCCTCCGGTTCGAGCGGACGCCCGTCGTCCAGGGCGGGCAGTCCCGCCTCGGCGCAGGCGCCCAGGAACTCGGCCGTGGCCGGACTCGGGTCGCGCAGGTCCTCGATGCGGATCGGCCCGCCGGAGCCGTAGGCGCCCGCGCCCGAGCGGTCCTCGGCCCGCGCGAAGTACGGCAGCACCTCCCCGGCCGACCAGCCGGCGCACCCGTCGTCCTCGGCCCAGCCGTCGAAGTCCGCCAGATGGCCGCGGGTCCAGATCTGGGCGTTGAGCGAGGACGAGCCGCCCAGCGTGCGGCCGCGCGGCCAGTTCAGGGTCCGCCCGCCCAGCCCCGGCTGCGGGGTCGTGCGGTAGCCCCAGTCCGCGGAGGTGCCGAACAGGGAGGGGAAGGCGGCGGGGATGCCGATCTCGGCGCGCCGGTCCGGGCCGCCCGCCTCGATGAGCACCACCTGTGCGTCGCCGTCGGCGCTGAGCCGCTCGGCCAGCACACAGCCGGCCGAGCCCGCGCCGACCACGACGTACCGCGCGGTGGGGCCGGCGCCCATCACGTCTCCGCGCGCTGCGCGCTGCGCGCGCCGAGGGCCTTGACGATCTCCGCGGCGAGGGCGGCGTGCCCCTCCATGGCGAAGTGGATGCCGTCGGCGCTCATCAGGTTGGGGCGCAGCCGCACGGGGTGGTGCCACATCTCGATCAGCACGGCGTCGTGGCGCCGGGCCACCGCGCGGATGCGGTCGTTGAGGGCCGCCGTACGGTCGCTGAAGACGGCCAGTTCCGGTACCGACTCGAAGACGTTGGTCACGGTGAACGCGAAGATGTCCGCCCCCTGCGCCCGCAGCGCCCCGTACATGGCGTCGAGGTCGGCCTCGACGCCGTCCAGGTCCGGCTCGGCGTCGAACAGGTCGTTGCCGCCGGCCGCCACGTTGACCAGGTCCGGCCGGAAGGCGAGAACCTCGTCGAGCTGCTCGGCGCGCACCTCACCGGTCCGCTTGCCCTTGACGCCCGTGTTCAGATAGGCGAAGCCGGGCTTGTCCGCGCCGAGCGCGGCCGAGACCCGCCGCGGCCACGGCACATGGGCGTAGCCCTCGCTCGGGTCGCCGAGACCGGCGGCGAAGCTGTCGCCCATGATGGCGAGCCGCTGCCACGGGGCCCCGCGCAGCAGACGCACGGACTCCTCGTGGGAGAGCGCCAGCGGATCGTCCGTCTCGCTGCGCAGATCGTAAGTCGTCATCTTCTCGTCGTACCTCTCTGGGCGGGTGGGTGGATCAGGCGGCGTCGCTCGGTGCCGCCTGCTGCTGAACGACGAAGTCCTCGATGTCCTGGACCGTGGTGATGTCGGCCGTGGGGCCGGTGCCGAGGTCGGCCAGCGTGAACTCCTGCTCGATACGGAGCGAGAGCTCGATGACGGCGAGCGAGTCGTAGCCGAGGTCCTCGACGAGGCGGTCCCCGGAGTTCGCCTCACGGGCGCCCAGCGGGCTCATCTCTCCGACGATCCGGCGGACCTGTGCGCGCGACGTGCCGTTGTCCATGTCTCTTTCGTCCCTTTCCTGGCTCTGTGGCTTGTGTCTTGTCCCGGGCGCCGCCGGTGCGGCGCGGGGACCGGCGGTGCTCAGGCCGCGGCGGCCCGGATCGGGTGCGGCGCGTTCCAGCGCTCGGCGTAGGCGTCGAGGGCGGTCTCCACCGCGAGGTCCCAGGAGGCGACGGCCTTCTCGGCCACGTGCGGCAGACCGACCAGGCGCAGTTGCTTGGCCAGTCGCTCCCGGGCGATCTCGACGCTGCCCCGGATCTGGGCGGCGCGGCTGAGCAGGGCCGCGTGGAGCGCGGGCACCGGGTTGTGCCGGGAGGGACCGATGAGCACCCAGGCCGCCGCGCCGAGCGACTCGAAGTGCGCGTCCTCGACCACCTGGGCGAACCCGCCGGCGACCCCGTCCTGCGCGGCGCGCAGGCCGTAGGAGACATGGCGGGACTCGTCGCGCGTGACGTTCGTGAGTCCTTCTTCGAGTGCCTCCAGCTTCAGCCGGCGGGCGAGGAAGCGGGTGGTGCGCAGGGCGGTCGCGGCGAGCACGCCCTCCGTGATCAGGTGGTAGTGGACGAGGGCGCGGTACCAGGACTCGCGGTCCTCTGGGTTCTGACGCACCGCGTCGGTGGCGCGGGTGAGCACGGGCGTGAAGACCTCGGAGTAGTCGGCGCCCTCCTCGACCGCGTCCAGGCCCGTCCGGCAGGCGTCCTCGAGATAGGTCTGGAAGAACCGCACATGGCGGGCCTCGTCGGCCAGCTGGGTGCACAGGAAGATCCGGTCGTCCTCCGTGGGCGGCGCGTCGATCAGCGCGCCCAGCGTGTGCGTCACCGTGACCTCGCCCACCTCCAGCTCGCCGAGCGAGCCGAGCATCTGTTCGCGCGAGAAGGGCGTGAGGGACTCCCAGGTGGCCGCGTCCCGGGCCGGGGCGACCTGGGCGACGGCCCACTGCTGGCGTTCCCAGCGGCGGTACAGAGCAGCGGAGTCGGCGAGTCGGCCGCGCTGCTCGGCGGCGGTCTCGGGGGCCGTCTCGGTGACGTCGAGTACGAGCCCGGGGGTCGTGACGCTCATAGGGCAGCCCCATCCAGTCGCGGTGCGGTCGGTTCGGTCGGGTCGTCAGGCCCGTGTGTGCGGTGCAGGACGTCGCCGGCGAGCGTGCCCTCGCCCGCCAGCCGCCACAGCAGCCGACGGCGTGGCTTGCCGCTCGAGGTCCGCGGAATCGTTCCGCGCCGGGCCCGCACCACGGTCAGGGCGACCGAGGTGTCCAGGGCGGAGCGCAGCGCGCCTCGCACGGCCTCCAGCCAGCCGTCGCCGGGCGCCTCCACGACGATCACCGCGCCCGGGCGTCCGTCGCGGTCGCCGAGCGCCACCGCGCAGCGGCCCGGTGGCACCCCGGGAACGGAGACGAGCGCCGCCTCCAGGTCCTCGGCGTGCACCTTGCGGCCGCGGACCTTGAGGCTGTCGCCGATCCGGCCGACCACGTACAGCTCGCCGTCGAGCAGGAAACCGGCGTCGCCGGTGCGCAGTCCGTCGTCGCCGAAGGCCCGATCGGCGGCCGGGTCGGCCGTCTGGTAGCCGTCGGCCACGGACGTGCCGCTCACCCGGATCTCCCCGAACGTGCCGTCCGGCAGCGGTGTGCCGTCGTCGTCCACGATCTCCACGGCGGTCCCGGGCACCGGCCGGCCGCAGGAGGCGATCCAGCCCGCGGGCTCCTCCGGCCGGTCGGCGCCGAGGGTGCCGGTGCCGGAGACGGTCACCGGCGCCCCGGTGTCCACCGGCCCGGCCGGGCGGACGATGCGCGCGCCGAGGCCGGGGCGGACCCCGGTGACGGCGAGCGTGGTCTCCGCCATGCCGTAACAGGGCGTGATCGCACGGGAGTCGAAGCCGTACGGGGCGAGCCGGGCGGTGAAGCCGGCGACCACGCCCGCGTCCACGCGCTCGGCGCCGCTCATCGCGACCCGCCAGGCCGAGAAGTCGGCGCCCGCCAGCTCCTCGTCGCGCACGCGGGATGTCGCGTACCCGTAGCCGAAGTTGGGGGCGGTGGTGATGGTCACCCCGTGCCTTCCGTGGCAGTCGAGCCAGCGGGCCGGGGAGCGGATGAAGTCGACGGGGCTCATCAGCCACAGGTCGATCTGGGCCACGACGGAGCCCAGGAAGGTCCCGATGAGGCCCATGTCGTGGTAGAGCGGCAGCCACGACGAGCAGGAGTCCTCGCTCGTCACGCCGAGCCAGCCGTGGATGGCGCGGACGTTGGTGGTGAGATTGTCGCCGGTGACCCGGACCCCTTTGGGGGTACCGCTGGAACCGGAGGTGAACTGGAGCAGGGCGAGATCCGCCGTCCGGCGGGCCGGGCCGTCGTCGGCGGGCAGGCCGTCCGGCTCGGGCAGGACCAGGGGTTCTCCGGTCCCGGCCCTGGCGCTCGCCGCGGCGGCGAGCGGGGCGAGCCGGTGGTCGGTCAGCACGGCGGCCGGCGCGGCGGCGCCGAGGATCGCGGCCGCGTGCTCGGTGAAGGCCTCGTGTCCGCCGAAGGCGACGGGCGAGGCGATCGGGGACGGGGTGGCCCCCGCGTACATGGTGCCGAGGAACGCCGGTACAAAGCTTTCGGGCTCCTCGACGAGCAGCGACACGACGCCCTTGGTGACGCCGTTGTCGTGCAGGAAGGCGGCTGTGCGGCGGGCCGCCGAGGCGATGCCCGCGTAGTCGCTGAAGTGCCAGTCGCCGTTTCGGTAGTAGTGGATTCCACGCTCGGGCGCGGGGGAGTCCAGCCAGTCGAGGACTGTGTTCATCAATTCCCCTCATGAACCGATGGGCTCTCGTCCTGTGTTACGGGCTGGGGTTGCCCTCCCCTCGCGGCGGATCGGTTTTTTTCGCCGCGGCGGGGTGCGCGCCGTCGACGTGGGGCGGGGCCGCGGCTGCGTGGTAGCCGCGACCCCGCCCGGGCCGGCCACGGCCACGGGGGACAGGACCGCGGCCGGCGTTCTCGGGGGTGGGGTCAGGACCGGTCGGCCGAGGACGCGGCGGCCGCGGCCTTGGCGGCGGCCTCCGCCTGCGCCCGCATGTGGGCCTGGATCTGCCGCTGGGTCTCGGCGATCTGCGCCATCGACTTCTTGGTGAACAGCCAGAACCCGGGCACCGCGGAGGCGGCGATGTAGATGCCCGCGAGCAGGAACGCGTCGAGGTACGGCTGCGGGGTGCTCAGATCGCCGGCGGCGAACACCGCCGCCATCGAGGCGACGCCGACCGCTCCGCCGAACTGCCGTGCGGTGGTGCTCATTCCGGTGCCGGTGGCGAACTTCAGCGGATGCACGGAGATGGAGGCCGCGGTGGTCACGCTGGTGAGCGCCGCACCGAGCACGGCCCCGCCGAGGGCGCCGTACGGAAGCCACAGAGCCAGGAACTCACGGTCGGAGCCGAGGCCCGTGTACGCCCAGATGCTCAGCGCGAGGAAGGCGGCGGCCGAGACGATGACCACCGGCCGCTGCTGCTCCGGCTTCAGACGGCGTCCCACCGCGATGGCGGCGACGGCGGAGAGCACCGCTCCGGGGGTGACGGCGAGACCGGCCTTCAGCACCGAGTAGCCCCAGATGGTGGTGAGGTACAGGGGGCCGGACAGGAACCAGACGAACAGACCGGCGCCGAGCAGGAACGCGGTGAGGTTGGCCGCCGCGAACATCGACGTGCCCCACAGGCCGGTCTCCACGGCCGGGGCCGGGTGCTTGCCGGAGCGCAGCAGCGAGAAGGCCACGAGGAGGACACCGGCGCCGATCCAGGCCCACGTGGTGACGGCGTCCCAGCCCCAGTCGCCGCCCTTGGTGAGGCCGATGACGATGCCGGCGATGCCGAGGGTGACGGTGGCCGTGCCGAGCAGGTCGGGCAGCTTGGAGTTCTCCGCCGGGCGCTCGGGCAGGCGCAGGGCGCCGAGAAGGACGGCGATGCCGATCGGGATGTTCAGGACGAACACCGCGCGCCAGTCGATCTCGCTGACGAGCAGACCGCCGAGCGAGGGACCGGCGGCGGCCGCCATGGATCCGGCCGCGCCCCAGATACCGATGGCCTCGGCCCGCTTCTCGGCGGGTGTCTCGGACAGGACGAGTCCCAGCGCGGCGGGGATCATGCCGGCCGCGCCGATGCCCTGGACGGCGCGGGCGGCGATGAGCAGCTCGACGTTGGGTGCGACGGCGCAGGCCAAGGACGCGACGCTGAACAACGCGACCGACCACAGGAACAGCTTGCGCCGGCCCAGGACGTCGGCGAAGCGCCCGGCCGGGGTGAGCAGGGCGGCGAAGAGGATGCCGTAGCTGGTCACCACCCAGGTCAAATCGGTGACGGACTCCTTCGGGAAGTCCTCGTGCAGGGCCGGGAAGGCCACGTTGACGATCGTCGTGTCGAGGAAGGCCATGAACGTGGCTGCCGACGTCAGCAGCAGTGTCTTCCCCGCGGTCGAGGGCTCGGCGCCGGGCGCGAGCGTGCCTGAGGTCACTGTTGATCCTTCCAACTAACATTCCTTGGGTATGTGAGTACATACCGTAGGTATGTTGTTGTCAAGCGGGATTCCACGGGGGGTCGGGCGGGCTTCGCGCGTAGCCCAGGGGAAGGCAGCAGGTGAGGCAGCGGGCGGGGGAGCATGCCGCAGTTGCCGGCGACGACAGGAGTCCCGTGTGAACACCACGCACGCCGCGCATGTGCCCGAGCCGGATCGTCACCACGCGGTTCTGCTCGGCATCGGGGACTACCGGCCCCGACGGATCGTCACCAACGAGGAGATCTGCCGCACTCTGGACTCCTCACCCGAGTGGATCCTGCGCCGCAGCGGCATCCGCACCCGTTGCTTCGCCGGCCCCGAGGAGACACTCGCGGACATGGCCGCCACGGCCGCGGGGAAGGCGCTCGCCGACGCGGGCGCGGCGCCGGACGAGGTCGACCGGATACTGGTCGCCACCATGTCGGACGTTGGAACGGCGGGCACCGGCGCGGCGGGGGACGGGCTCGCCGCGGAGATGGCGCGCCGGCTGGGGACGACGGCACCCGCCGAGCGGGTGTCCGCCGCCTGCGCCGGATTCACCGTCGGGCTCTCCCTGGCCGCCGCGTCCGTCGCGAGCGGCCAGGCCCGCACCTGCCTGGTCATCGGCGTCGAACGCATGTCCGACATCCTCGACCCGACGGACCGCTCGACCGCCTTCCTGTTCGCGGACGGGGCGGGCGCGGCCCTGGTCGGCCGCGGCACGGAGCCGGGCATCGGGACCACGGTCTGGGGCACCGATCCCGCACTGCGCGAGGCCATCACCGTGCGGGAGGAGCCGGGCCGGGCGGCCCCCGTCATCCGCATGCGGGGCTCGACGGTCTTCCGCTGGGCGGTGACGCACCTGCCCGGCATCGTCCAGGACGTGCTGGCCCGCTCGGGCGTCGGCCCCGGCGACGTCCAGGCGTTCGTCCCGCACCAGGCCAACCTGCGCATCATCGAGGCGGTCGCGGAGAGCGTGGGCTTCCCCGCCGAGGTCGCCGTGGCCCGCGACATCGTCGACCAGGGCAACACCTCCGCGGCGTCGATCCCCCTGGCCCTCAACCGCATGCGCACGTCCGGCACCCTGCGCGGGGGAGACCTCGCGGTCCTGGTCGGCTTCGGCGCGGGCCTGACGTACGCGGGCACGGTGGTCCGCATCCCCTGACCACCCCGACGGGCAAGGCGCCCGGCGCCGGAACCGCTGGGCCCGTGCCACACGGCCGCGGCGGCGGCCCGCGCGTTCCGCGGCCGCGGGCTGTGTGCCGACCCCCTGGCCTGGTGGCTGCGCGGGCGCAGGGCGCGGAGCCTGCGCGCCGGGCGCTGTGCCGGCGGGCTCGGACGGTGCGGCGACGCGCCGTCGGGCCTGACGCACGTACAGGTGGCCGAGCGCCGCTTCGGCGTGGCGACCGCGCCGGGACGACCGGCCGGTGGGCCGGCTCGGGGGTGGCCGCTGCGTGGCCATGCCGCTGGTGGGGCGGCGGGGCGTCTGCGTCGGGCGGAGAGCCCCGGCCGAGTGCCGCTTCGGCGTGGCGACCGCGCCGGGACGACTGGGCCGGTGGGCCGGCTCGGGGGTGCCTGCTGCGTGGCCATGCCGCTGGTGGGGCGGCGGGGCGTCTGCGTCGGGCGGAGCGCACAGGGGGCGTGCCTCGTCCGAGGGGGTCTGCCGTGCGGGGGCGGCTGGTGTCCGTGGCGTATCGGGCTTCCGTGAGGCGAGTGTGTCCTCGTCGGGCGGGAGGCGCGGCCCCGGGTGGGCGGAGGCCTGGCCTCCCGGCCGGTGGGTGGTCCGCCGTCGGTGGGGGCGGTTACGTGGTGAGGAGGGTTCGCAGGGTGGCTGCCTCCGGCACGCCGAGGGGCTCCGCCAGTCGCAGCGCGCGGCGCCAGGGGCGGGTGGGGCGGCCGTGGCCCGGGGCTGTGGCGGCGGCGCGGCCCCAGGAGAGCAGCGCCCGTACCTCACCCAGCGGGTGGCCCGCCGCCCGGTACAGCGCGGCCGCGCGGCGGTGACCGGCGACGGCGGCCGCGATGTCACCGGCCGCCAGCGCGCAGTCCGCCTCCGAGGCGAGCGTCTGCGCCGTCACCAGCCGCATGTCGCACCGGTGCAGGACGCGCCGGGCCCGCCGGCCGGCCGCGAGCGCCTCCTCGTACAGGCCGAGCCGTACGTACGCGGCCGCGCTCTCGGCCTGCGCGCGCGCCGCCCCCTGCCAGTAGTGGATCTCCTCCGAGATCAGCAGCGCCTGGCCGAAACTGCGCATGGCCAGGTCCGTCTGCTCGGCCGCGGCCTCGACGCCGCCCAGCCCTGTCAGACAGTCCGCCTCGATACGCGGGTCCGACAGATGCGGCATGGCGACATGCGCCTCCCGCGCGGTGGTCACCGCGCGGGTGTGCTCCCCCAGGTCGCTCATGAGCGACGCCCGACAGGTCAGCGCGATGGCCATGCCCTCGTGGAAATCCATCTCACGGCTTGCCCGGATGGCCAGTTCGCACCAGTGGTCCGCCTCCTCGTACCGGCCCAGCAGGCGGAGCGACAGCGCGATGTACGCGGGCAGCCGTATCTGCCCGAACCGGGAACCGGCCCGCTCCGCCAGCACCAGCGAGCTCCGGAAGTCACGCAGGGCGGACACCGGATCGCCCGCGTCATAGGCGTTACGGGCCAGCCGGCCCAGCGCGTTGGCCTGCCCCGCCAGGTCCCCGGCACTCTCGTGGATGCGCAGCGCGGCGCCCAGATAACGGTCCGACAGCCCTGTCGCGCCCACCGACCAGTACGACCGGCCGAGCACGGCCAGGGCGAGCGCCTCGCCCGCCGGCCACGACGCGTCCCGGCTGACGGTCAGCGCCTCCCGCGCGAGCTGCCGCTCGCCGGAGTGGTGTCCCTTCCGGTAACGGGAGTCGGCCATGTTCAGCAGCATCGCCGTGTTCGCCCGCGGGTTGCCCGACTTGGCGGCCGCGCTCTGCGCCGCCTCCACCGCCGCCGACCAGTCGTCCCCGCCCGGATGCAGCCGGATGAAGCCGAGCATCGCGTCGGCCAGCCGCCAGCTCGCCGGGCCGAGCCCGAGCTCCGCGGCGAGCTTGATGGCCGCGCAGATGCCCGCCTTCTCCTGGTCGAGCCAGGCGATGCCGGCCTCGCCGCCCAGGTCGGCGTCGTACGGGCCGCCCCCGGTACCCTCCGGCGCCGCCCCGGGCCGCCCCGGCGTCCGTACGGCCTCCCGCGCGTCGGACGATCCGTCCGCGCCCCGGTGTGCTCCCGCCATCTGTATGCCGTTGGCGAGGCTGACGCGCTCCACCGACCTGCGGTACCACTCCAAGAGCCGCAGCAGCACGTCCCGGCGCAGCTCCCAGGGGTCCTCCTCGGCCGCGCGCCCCATGGCGTACTCCTTGACCATGTGGTGCATCCGGTAGCGGCGCGGGGCGTACTCGGACAGCAGGTTGGCGCGCACCAGCGCCCCGAGCCGGTCGTCCAGCACGGCGAACGAACCGTCGGCGAGCGCCGCCACCGCCTCCCGCCCGAACTCGATGCCGGGGACGACACCCAGCCGCCGGAACAACTGCCGTTCGGGCTCCGCCAGTTTGCCGTACGACAGGGCCAGCGCCCGGCCCATCGCCCCGCGCGCGTCCGTGCCGTCCACCGTGGGGACCCGCGCGAGCACCTCGCCCAGCGGCTCGTCGGGATGGCTCGCGGCGTAGGCGCCGCTCAGCCGCACGGTCAGCGGCAGCCGCCCGGAGGCCCGCACGATCCCGGCCGCGGCCTCCGGCTCCTTCGCCACACGCGCGCTGCCGACCAGCGAGGCCAGCAGGGCGAGCGCGGAGGTGTCGTCCAGGGCGTCGAGGAGCACCTCACCGGCGAAGTACGTGGCGGTCAGGCCCGGCATCCGGTTCCGGCACGTCACCACGACCGCGCTGCCGTCCACGCTCGGCGGCAGCAGATGGCGCACCTGCTCGGGGTCCGCCGCGTCGTCCAGCACGATCAGCACCCGCCGTCCGACGAGCAGCGTCCGGTACAGCGCGGCCCGTTCGTCGAGCCGGAACGGGATGTCGGCGGCGGGGAGTCCCAGCGCGAGCAGGACCCGGGCGAGCGTCTCGGCGGGTTCCAGGGGCGGCAGATGCCGGTCGTGCCCGCGCAGCGCCACGAAGAACTGCCCGTCGGGGAAGGAGTCCCGGGTCCGCTGCGCCCACCGCAGGGACAACGTCGTCTTGCCGGCCCCGGCCATGCCGCTGATCACCGCGAGGTTGCTGCTCTGCGCCGCCGTGACCGTCAGCGCGGCGCGGCCCGGGGTCAGCAGCGCGTCCAGCTCGCGCAGTTCGCGCTCCCGGCCGACGAAGCACCCGGTGGGCTCGGGCATGCGCAGCTGCTCATGCGTCCGCGCCGTGACGGGGCTCGCGGTCCCGCCGTCCGCCGGGCGGACCGGGTGCAGCAGCCGCTCACCCGCCGCGCGCAGGGCCTCGCCGGGGCGGGTCGACAGCTCCCGGTCCAGCCGGGCCCGGGCCGCCTCGTACGCGTGCAGCGCCGCCGCCGGGTTCCCGCTGTCGCAGTGGGCCCGCACCAGACGGAGCGCCAGCTCCTCGTCGTAAGGCCGCTCCTCGGTCAGCGTCTGCAACTGCGTGAGGATCTCCTGGGGTCGGCCGAGCCGCAGTTGCGCGTCGAAGTAGTCCAGCAGCACGGCGCGCCGCTCGCTGTCCAGGGTCGTGCGCAGCGACTCCACGCGGGTGCCCCACAGATTGCTGAGTGCGACGCCCGACCACTGCGCCAGCGCGGACCGCAGCAGCCCGCAGCGCTCCTCGTCGTCCCCGACGCCGGCGGCCCGGCCCGCCAGATCGCGGAACCGGCACAGGTCCACGGCCGCCGGGTCCACCCGCAGCACGTATCCGCCGTCCTGGGACGACAGGACCGGCCGCCCGGGTAACGAGGCAAGGACCTTGCGCAGCCGGGTCGCGTACCCGGCGAGCGTGTTGCGTGCCCGGCGCGGGGGCCTGCCGTCCCAGACGAGTTCGGCGAGCCGCTCCCTGGGCACCACGTTGTTCACGTCCACCAGCAGCATGGCCAGCAGGCTGCGCTGGCGCGCGTGTCCGATGTCCAGGTCCCGGTCGTCGGCCAGGACTCGTACCGGGCCGAGCACCCGCAGGTCGATCACAGTGGACTCCGCTCAAGGATTCGACGGTCGTCGGTCGGCCCGGACGACCCCTGGGTTCCTTCGCCGTGCGCGGCCGAGCACTCTCGAAACGCACGTTTGGGAGCAATCACCTTGTGTTCCGGAGACCGAGCGTAGCGTGTTCGTGCAAACTTTCGGGTGCGTTATGGCGCCCGGCGACGTGTCGGGCGGCCTCGCGGGGGGGAGCGCCTTCCGGGGGTCGGGCGCCGGCGGCACATGCCGGTGAGGCAGGGGGACGATGCGGACACCACGGGTGATTCGCCCCGGAACGGGCTGACATGCCGATGGCCGGGACGTGACGGGTGATACGGGAGCAACCGTCCGCGCTGTCGGAGGCGCCCGATACGCTGCCGGGACCATGAGATTCCTGCACACCTCCGACTGGCACCTCGGCCGGTCCTTCCACCGGGTCGGCATGCTCGGTGCCCAGGCCGAGTTCATCGGTCACCTCGTCACCACCGTGCGCGAGCGCGAGGTGGACGCGGTGGTGGTGTCGGGGGACGTGTACGACCGGGCGGTGCCGCCGCTGTCCGCCGTCGAGCTGTTCGACGACGCGCTGCACCGGCTCGCCGACCTCGGCGTGCCCACGGTGATGATCTCCGGGAACCACGACTCGGCCCGCCGCCTCGGCGTCGGCGCGGGGCTCATGGGCCGCGCCGGCATCCACCTGCGGACCGAGCCCTCCGCGTGCGGCACCCCTGTCCTGCTGCCCGACGCGCACGGGGACGTCGCCTTCTACGGCCTGCCCTACCTGGAGCCCGCCCTGGTGCGGGACGAGTTCGGCGTGGAGCGCGCCGGGCACGAGACGGTGCTCGCCGCCGCCATGGACCGGGTGCGCGCCGACCTCGCCGCCCGCCCGCCCGGCACCCGCTCCGTCGTCCTCGCCCACGCCTTCGTCACCGGCGGCCGACCCAGCGACAGCGAACGGGACATCGCGGTCGGCGGTGTCGCGTCCGTGCCCGCCACCGTGTTCGACGGCGTCGACTACGTGGCGCTCGGCCATCTGCACGGCTGCCAGACCCTCACCGACCGCGTCCGCTACTCCGGCTCCCCCCTGCCGTACTCCTTCTCCGAGGCCGGGCACCGCAAGTCCATGTGGCTGGTCGACCTGGACGCCGACGGGAGCGTCACCGCCGAGCGCGTCGACTGCCCCGTGCCGCGCCCCCTCGCCCGCATCCGCGGCACCCTCGAGGAACTGCTCGCCGACCCCGCGCTCGCCCCGCACGAGGAGGCGTGGGTCGAGGCGACCCTCACCGACCCGGTCCGCCCCGCCGACCCCATGGCCCGGCTCGCCGAGCGCTTCCCGCACACCCTCGCCCTCGTCTTCGACCCGGACCGGCCGCCGGACGACCCCGACGTGTCCTACGCCCGCCGCCTCGCCGGCCGTGACGACCAGCAGATCGCCGAGGACTTCGTCGCCCATGTGCGCGGCGCCGGTCCCGACGCGCACGAGCGCACCGTGCTGCGGGACGCCTTCGACGCCGTCCGCGCCGACGAGGCCGCCCGGGAGGTGGCCCGGTGAGGCTGCACCGTCTGGACATCACCGCCTTCGGCCCGTTCGGCACCACCCAGAGCGTCGACTTCGACGCCCTGTCCGCCGCCGGCCTCTTCCTGCTGCACGGCCCCACCGGCGCCGGCAAGACCTCCGTCCTGGACGCCGTCTGCTACGCCCTCTACGGCTCCGTCCCCGGCGCCCGCCAGGGCGGCCAGGGCACCACCCTGCGCAGCGACCACGCCGCGCCCGCCACCCGCACCTCCGTCACCCTCGAACTCACCGTCGCCGGACGCCGCCTGGAGATCACCCGGCAGCCCCCGTGGGAGCGCCCCAAGAAGCGCGGCAGCGGCACCACCACCGACAAGGCGCAGACCTGGCTGCGGGAGCGCGACGCCGCCACCGGCGCGTGGAAGGACCTCAGCCGCTCGCACCAGGAGATCGGCGAGGAGATCACCCAGCTGCTCGGTATGAGCCGCGAGCAGTTCTGCCAGGTCGTGCTGCTTCCGCAGGGCGACTTCGCGCGCTTCCTGCGCGCCGACGCAGAGGCCCGCGGCAAGCTGCTGGGCCGCCTCTTCGACACCCACCGTTTCGCCGAGGTGGAGAAGCGCCTCGCCGACCGCCGCCGCGCCGCCGAGGCCCGTGTGCGCGACGGCGACGCCGAGCTGCTCGCCGACGCGCACCGCATGCAGCAGGCCGCGGGCGGCGCCATGGAGCTGCCCGAGCTGTCGCCAGGGGAGCCCGGCCTCGCCGACGCCGTGCTCACCGCGGCCGCCGTCGCCCGCAGCACCGCCCGCGAACAGCTCACCGCCGCCCAATGCCGCCTCGCCACCGCCGAGTCCGTCCGCGCCGAGGCGGGCCGCGCCCTCGACGAGGCCCGTGAACGGCACCGGCTGCAGCGGCGGTTCGCCGAGGCCCGGGAGCGGGCCGAGCGGCTGCGGGAGCGGTCCGGCGCCCACGACGAGGACCAGGCCCGCATGGACCGGGCCGCAAGGCCGAGACCGTCGCCCGGCTCTGGAACTGCGGGACTCGCCGACACCGAGCACCGCCGCGCGTCCGCCGCCGAGCAGCGCTCCCGCGCCCCTCCTCCCCGTGTCCCTCGCGGACGCCGGACCGGACGGGCTCGCCGCCGCGGCCGCCGCGCCGCGAGGAGCTGGGCGGACTGGAGTCGGCCCGCCGCGCGGAGCGCCGCCTCACCGAACTCCTCGACGAGCGCGCCGGCCTGACCGTCAGGAACGCGCCGACGAGGAGGTCCGCGAGGACGCCGAGGCGTGGCTCGCCGGCTGGGAGGCCACCCGCACCGCCCTCCAGGACCGCATCGCGACCGCCAGCAGGCCGCGACCCGCGCCGGGGAGCTCGCGCCCGGCGCGACACCGCCCGCACGGCTCGCGCCGCCCGCACCGCGACCGGCTCACCCGGGACGCGAGCCGCCGCCGAACAGGCCGACGCCGCCCGCGAACAGGCCCTCGCCGCCCGGCAGCACTGGCTCGACCTCAAGGAGCAGCGCCTGGGCGGCATCGCCGCCGAACTCGCCGCGGGCCTCACCGACGGCGCCCTGCGCGGTCTGCGGCGCCACCGAACACCCCGCCCCGCCCGCAGGGTCGCCGGACACGTCGACCGCGAGACCGAGGAACGCGCCCTCACCGCCTACCAGCACGCCGAGGACCCCGCGCGCCGAAGCCCAGCGGCTCAGCGCCGTACGGGAGGAGCTGGCCGCCGCGGCCGCGGCGCCGGGACACCCGGCCGACCAGCTCGCCGTGAACTCGACGAGGCGGAGCGGGAGTACGCCCGCGCGCGGGAGCCGCCTCCACGCTGCACGCGCCCAGGAGGAGCTGCGCGCCGCCGAACGCGACACACGAACTGCGCACCGCCGCCCAGCGCGACGCGGCGTCCGCGCCGCCGCCCGCGTCGGTCACCGCGAACGCCTCGACCTCGAACGAGCCTCGCTGGAGCAGGAGTTGGCGCAGGCACGCGGGAACGCCCCCAGCGTCGCCGCGCGCGCCGGTCAGCTCGAACGCGAGGCGGCGCTGCTCACCGAGGCCGCCGACGCGCGCCGCACCGCCGAGGAGGCCGCACGGCGGCTCAAGGACGCCGACGCCCGCCTCGCCGACGCCGCCTTCCGCGCGGCTTCGACACCCCGCGGGCGCCGCCGACGCCCTCCTCGACGACGACGCCACCGCACCTGCAGCGCCGGCTGGACGCCTGCACGACGAGGAGGCCGCCGTACGCGCCGTCCTCGCCGAGCCGAGACGGGCGCGCGCCCAGCAGCCCGCCGTCGATCTCGCCGCAGCCCAGCGCGCCGGCCGAGGACGCCGACCGCGCCGTCCGCGAGGCCGCCTCCGCGCGGGACGCCGCCGCCCGCCGCTGCGCGGAACTCGACCGGCTCTCCGCCCGCGCCGCCGCCTCCGTGCGCCGCCTCGGACCGCTGCGCGAGGAGTACGACCGCGTGGCCCGCATGGCCGCCCTCACCGCAGGCACCTCGGCGGAGAACGAACGCCGGATGCGCCTCGAGTCGTACGTGCTCGCCGCGCGCCTGGAGCAGGTCGCCGCCGCCGCGACCGTCCGGCTGCGCCGCATGTCGTCCGGCCGCTACACCCTCGTCCACTCCGACGACCGCGCGGGGCGTGGCCGCAGCGGCCTCGGGCTGCACGTGGTGGACGCCTGGACCGGCCGGGAGCGCGACACCGCGACCCTGTCCGGCGGTGAGACGTTCTTCGCGTCCCTCGCCCTCGCGCTGGGCCTCGCCGACGTGGTCACCGACGAGGCGGGCGGGGTGCGGCTGGACACGCTCTTCATCGACGAGGGCTTCGGCAGCCTCGACGACCAGACGCTCGACGAGGTCCTCGACGTCCTCGACTCGCTGCGCGAACGGGACCGCAGCGTCGGCATCGTCAGCCACGTCCCCGACCTGCGCCGCCGCATACACGCCCAGCTGGAGGTCCAGAAGGACCGCACCGGCTCCCGGCTGCGGCAGCGCGGGACCTGACGGTGCGGCCGGGTCACCGCCCCACGGGACGGCGCGGCAGCGGCGAGGAGTACACCACGCTGGTGGTCACCGAGCCGAGCGCGCCGATCCGCCCCGACACCTCCTCCAGGTGTCGCATCGACCGCGCGGCCACCTTCAGGACGAAGCAGTCGTCGCCCGTCACGTGGTGCGCCTCCAGGATCTCCGGCGTGGCGGCGACCAGGTCGTGGAACGGCTTGTAGTTGCCGGTCGGGTAGCGCAGCCGGACGAACGCCAGGACCGGCAGCCCGATCCGCTCCGGGTCCACCACCGCCGCGTAGCCCTGGACGATCCCGGCCTCCTCCAGCCGCCGCACCCGCTCGGTGACCGCGCTCGCGGACATCGACACGGCACGGGCGAGCTCGGCGTAACTGGCGCGTCCGTCCCGCTGGAGGACGTCGAGGATGCGCCAGTCGGTGGCGTCCGGGGAATACTCGGTCATCGCCGAGAAGTAGCAGGGAAATCCCCGGCGGAGCAAGACCCGCACCGGGATTCGCCCCTTCAGGACCGCCGTCGGCGCCCGTAGTTTTCCTGTCATGACGACGACCGCCGTGAACCCCGTCCTGCGGACCGCCCCCGCCTCCCCGGCCGTGGCCGCCGCGCACTTCCGCGCGAGACTCGCCCTGTACACCGACGTCTCCGACGTGGCCGCCGCGCTCGCGTCCGGCGACGGCCCCGGCTTCGTCCTGCTGGACTCACGGTCGGCCGAGGCCTGGGACCAGGGCCATGTGCCCGGCGCCCTGCACCTGCCCACCGCGCGGATCGCGGAGCGGGCCGCTGACCTCCTCGATCCGGCCGTGCCGGTCGTGACGTACTGCTGGGGACCCGGCTGCGACGGGGCCGCCCGCGCCGCGCTCGCCCTCGCCGAACTCGGCCACCCCGTCAAGGAGATGCTCGGCGGCTTCGAGTACTGGGTGCGCGAGGGCTACGCGTACGAGACACCGCGCGGCCTCGAGCGCGGGGCCGGCGACCCGCTGACCACCGTCGTGGACTCCGGCGCGTGCGGATGCTGAACCCGCCCGTCCGGTAAGGGAGTCGAGCCGATAGGTTTCTCCGCCATGGAGCGATACGCGGAGCCGGGGAAGGTCGAGTGGGTGGAGTCGGGCGGCGGGCCGCTCGTCGTGGTGCCGGAGACGGTGCTGCCGTTCTGGACGGGGGCCGACGGCGAGGAGTTCGCCTCGGACTACGACCGGGCCTGTGAGGTCGACGGGCTCGTCGGGCTCCTCCCCGTCGGTGACGCCGCCGCTCTCGTCCTGGGCGACGAACCGGCCGCCACGGCCTACCTCCCCGAGCACTCCCTCCTCGTCCGCTGGGTCGCCGGCAACACGGAGCACGACCTGCTGGCGAGCGTCCCCGCCGCGCTCGCCGTCGCGCAGTGGCAGCAGGAGACACAGTGGAAGGTGCCCGGTCCGGTCGTCCTGTTCGACGCGACGTGGCCCGGCACCCACGCCGCCGGCACCGACCACGCCCGCCTCGCCCTCGGCCCCGGCCGCTACGCCGTGCGCGCCGCCCAGGTCAGCCCCGGGCCGGAGACCTGGCTGGTCCTGGTGCAGCTCCGGCCGCTGCCCTGACCTGGGGGGGCGGTTATTCGCGTGCCCCCGCGGTCGGCCCGACCCATCATGGGGACCGTGCCGAAGCTTCCCCCGCCCCCGCCCGAGGAACTCCGCCGCGACCCCCTGCCGCTGCGGGGCCGCACCGCCCTCGTGACCGGGGCGAGCCGACGCGGCGGCATCGGTCACGCCGTGGCCCGCAGGCTCGCCGCGTACGGCGCGAGCGTCTGTCTGCACCACCATGTGGAGCACGACGCCGCCATGCCGTGGGGCGCCGACCGGATCGAGGACGTCGTCGCCTCCGTACGCGAGGCGCTCGGCGACCCCGACGCGCGCGTGCTCGCCGGACCGGGCGACCTCAGCGACCCGGCGGAACCGGCCGCCCTGCACGCCCGCGTCGTCGAGGCGCTCGGCGGGCGCCTGGACATCCTCGTCGCCAACCACGCCCTCAGCGGCTCCGACGGCGACCTCGACACCGTCGACGCCGCCATGCTCGACGCGCACTGGGCCGTCGACGCCCGCTCCGTGCTGCTGCTCGTCCAGGCCCACGCCCGGCACCGCGCCGCCCTCCCACCCGGCACCCCGGGCGGACGCGTGCTGATGATGACCTCCGGGCAGGACATCGCCGGCGGCATGCCCGGAGAGATCGCCTACGCCCTCCAGAAGGGCGCCCTGGCCTCCATCACCCGGTCCCTGGCGACGGCACTGGCCGACCACGCGGTCACGGTGAACACGGTCAACCCCGGCCCCGTCGACACCGACTACCTGAGCGGCGAGGTCTACGACGCGATCGCCGCGCGCTTCCCCGCCGGACGCTGGGGCATGCCCGACGACCCGGCCCGCCTCCTCGCGTGGCTGGCCACCGACGAGGCGGGCTGGATCACCGGTCAGGTCATCGATTCCGAGGGCGGATTCCGGCGCTGAACCGGCTGGACTCGTGCTAGAGAGCCGCGAGTTCGTCCACCAGGTCGTCCAGACCCAGCGACCCCTGGGACAGCGCGGCCATGTGCCAGGCCTTCAGGTCGAAGGCGTCGCCGTGCCGCTCGCGGGCCTTCTCCCGGCCCAGCAGCCAGGCCCGCTCGCCCAGCTTGTAGCCGATGGCCTGGCCCGGGATCGTCAGATAGCGGGTCAGCTCGCTCTCCACGAAGTCGGCCGGGCGGCTGCTGTGCGCGCCGAAGAACTCCTGCGCCAGCTCCGGCGTCCACCGCTCACCCGGGTGGAACGGCGAGTCCGCGGGGATCTCCAGCTCCAGGTGCATGCCGATGTCGACGATCACCCGGGTCGCCCGCATCATCTGCGCGTCCAGGTACCCGAGCCGCTGCTCCGCGTCCGTCAGGAAGCCCAGCTCGTCCATCAGCCGCTCCGCGTACAGCGCCCAGCCCTCGCAGTTGGCACTGACCATGCCGACGCTCGCCTGGTAGCGGGAGAGGTTCTCCGCCACGTGCACCCACTGCGCCAGCTGGAGATGGTGGCCGGGGACGCCCTCGTGGTACCAGGTGGACACCAGGTCGTACACCGGGAAGCGGGTCATGCCCATCGTGGGCAGCCACGTGCAGCCCGGCCGGGAGAAGTCCTCCGACGGCGGCGTGTAGTACGGCGCCGCCGCGCTGCCCGGAGGGGCGATCCGCGACTCCACCTTCCGCACCCGCTCGGCCAGGTCGAAGTGCGTGCCGTCCAGGGCGTCGATCGCCTGGTCCATCAGACCCTGCAGCCAGTCGCGGACCTCGTCCACGCCCTCGATGTGCCGGCCGTGCTCGTCGAGATGGGCCAGCGCCACCCACGGGGTCTCGGCGCCCGGCAGGATCTTCTCGGACTCCTTCTTCATCTCGCCCAGCAGCCGGAAGTACTCGGACCAGCCGTACGCGTACGCCTCGTCCAGGTCCAGGTCGGTGCCGTTGTAGTAGCGCGACCAGCGGGCGTAGCGCTCCCGGCCCACCGTGTTCGGGGCACCCTCGACCGCGGGCGCGTACACGTCCCGCAGCCAGTCCCGCAGCTCCGCCACGGCCGCGGTCGCCGCGCGGGCGGCCTCGTCCAGCTCCGCGCGCAGCGCGTCCGGGCCCGCCGCGGCGAAATCCTCGAACCAGCCCCGGCCCTCGCCGGTGTCCGCCCACTCGCCGAGCTGCCCGACGAACGTCGCCGTGGGACGCGGCCCGGCGTACAGCGTGCGCTCCAGGCCGAGCGCCAGCGACTCCCGGTACCCGGCGAGCGCGGCCGGGACCGCGCGCAGCCGCTCCGCGATCGCCCGCCAGTCCTCCTCCGTCTCCGCCGGTGTCACCGTGAACACCTCGCGCACCGCGTGCGCGACCGTGCCCAGGTTGCCGACCGCGCGCAGGTGCTCGTCGGCCTCGTGCACGGCGAGTTCGGCGGTCAGCCGCTCCCGCAGCAGCCGTGCGCAGCGCCGCTCTGCGTCGCTGTCGGCACCGGGCCGGCGCTCGGCCTCGTCGAGCCGCGCCAGGGTCGCCCGGAGCAGATCGGCGACCGCCTCCTGACCGGCGGGCGAGAGATCGGGCAGCCGGGAGGAACTCTCCTTGACGCCGAGGTACGTCCCGGTGATCGGATCGAGGGCGATGAGCTCGTCGACGTAGGCGTCGGCGACCTGACGGGGAAGCGCGCTGTTGGTTGGTGACATGCGGACCATCCTGGTACGACGTCCGCCGCACGTCACGCGGATTGAGCCGAGGGCGAAGGCGGCATGACCGGACCGCAGTCCCACTGCTGGAAGATCAGCCGCGTCTCCACCCGCGCCACCTCACGCCGCGCGGTGAACTCGTCCAGCACCAGCCGCTGCAGATCCGCCATGTCCGCGACCGCGACATGCACCAGATAGTCGTCCGGGCCGGTCAGGTGGAACACGGTGAGCGACTCCGGCAGCGCCCTGATCCGCTCCACGAACGGTCCCACCAGCTCCCGCCGGTGCGGTCTCACCTGCACCGACAGCAACGCCTGCAGGCCCCGGCCGAGCTTGGCCGGGTCCAGCTGGAGGCGGTGCCCGAGGATCACGCCGCAGCGGCGCAGCCGGGTCACCCGGTCCAGGCAGGTGGACGGCGCGACCCCGACCTGTGCGGCGAGGTCCCGGTAGGTGGTCCGGGCGTCGTTCTGCAGCAGCCGCAGCAGATGGAGGTCCACCGGATCCAGTACGACAGATTCGGCCATCGGCCGAACGTAGCACGGGGTCCGGCCGCACAGAACCGGCCGGTGTTCACCCTGAGCGCCATGGACCACGGCATGGACACGCGACGCACCACCAGAGCACTCGCCACCGAGGCCGTGCACGCCGGCCGCGACGATCTCGCCGGACTCGGACTGCACGCCCCGCCGATCGACCTGTCCACCACCTACCCCTCCTACGACAGCCGGGCCGAGGCCGCCCGTATCGACGCCTTCGCCACCACCGGCGCCGAGCCCGACGGCCCGCCGGTCTACGGACGGCTCGGCAACCCCACCGTCGCCCGTTTCGAGACCGCCCTCGCACGCCTGGAGGGCACCGAGTCCGCGGTCGCCTTCGCCAGCGGCATGGCCGCGCTCAGCGCCGTCCTGCTGGTGCGCGGCTCCATGGGACTGCGGCACGTCGTGGCCGTGCGCCCGCTGTACGGGTGCAGCGACCATCTCTTGACCGCCGGGCTGCTCGGCTCCGAGGTCACCTGGACCGACCCGGCCGGGGTCGCGGACGCGCTGCGCCCCGACACCGGCCTGGTGCTGGTCGAGTCGCCCGCCAACCCGACGCTCGCCGAGATCGACCTGCGGGCCGTCGCCCACGCCTGCGGCTCCGTGCCGCTGCTCGTCGACAACACCTTCGCCACGCCGGTGCTCCAGCGTCCCGTCGAGCAGGGGGCGCGGCTGGTGCTGCACAGCGCCACCAAGTATCTGGGCGGGCACGGCGACGTGCTGGCCGGTGTGGTCGCCTGCGACGAGGAGTTCGCCGGGCGGCTGCGGCAGGTGCGGTTCGCCACCGGCGGGGTGCTGCACCCACTGGCCGGTTATCTGCTGCTGCGCGGCCTGTCGACGCTGCCGGTCCGGGTACGGGCCGCGTCCGCGAACGCCGCCGAGCTCGCGGCCCGCCTAGCCGCGGACCCGCGCGTGGCCAAGGTGCACTACCCGCGCATCGGGGGCGCGATGGTCGCCTTCGAGGTCCACGGCGACCCGCACGCGGTGATCGCCGGCGTCCGCCTGATCACCCCGGCGGTGAGCCTCGGCAGCGTGGACTCCCTCATCCAGCACCCGGCGTCCATCAGCCACCGCATCGTCGACGCCGACGACCGCAGGGGCGCGGGCGTCTCCGACCGGCTGCTGCGGCTCTCGGTCGGCCTGGAGGACGTCGAGGACCTGTGGTCCGACCTGGACCAGGCCCTGGGCGCGCGGTCCGCGCGCCCGGCCCGGCCGGAGGCGATGGCCCAGGGCTGACGGACACCGCCCATGAACGGAGGGGACGGCCCGGCACACCTCGGTGTGCCGGGCCGTTTTCCGTCGTCGGGTCAGTACCGGGCCGCCCTCTCGCCGGCCTCCGTCGGGCGGGCGGCCGGGGCGGGGGTCAGACGGGCGGTGATGACGAGGGTGCCCTCCTCGATCTGGTAGTCGAGGGGGAGGCCCAGGCCGCGCATCGCGGCGACCATGCCCGTGTTGGACGCCTGCGTCACCGCGTACACATGGGCGCAGCCCGCCTCGACCGCCATGCCCACGAGACGCGACAGCAGTTCCGCGCCGATGCCCCGCCGCTGCCAGGCGTCCTCGACGATCAGCGCCACCTCGGTCTCGTCGCCGTCCCACAGCAGATGGCCGAGGGCGACGATGTCGCCGGACGCGGTCTGCGCGGCGAGCGTACGGCCGAAGCGCGGGCTGAGCAGGTGGTCCAGGTAGCGGCTCGCGTCGCCGACCGGGCCGTGGTACCGGCGCCGCAGCGTCTCGGCGGAGCACCGCTCGTGCATCGCCCGCGCCGCGTCCAGGTCGGCGGTGTCCGCGCGGCGCACGGAGACATGACCGCCCTCGGACAGCGCCAGCACGTCACGGCCGTCCGGCAGCCGCCGGCCGAGCCGGGCGTCCAGCTCCACCAGCGCCCGGGCACGGGCGAACTCCGTGGGCGTGAACGGCAGATACGGCCGCTCGACCGTCAGCACACCGCCCTCAGGGTCGCGCAGCCGGATCACGGTGTCCTCCAGGACGCCCTCCGGCGGCACGGCCCCCGGCCCGGCGCCGAACGCCGTCGCGGGCTGGGAGCGGATCGTGCAGCGTCCCAGCAACTGGCGGAGCACCAGCGGCAGTTCCGCCGCGTCCGTCGCGGTGCGGGCGGCCAGCCCCAGCATCCGGGTCGGGCCGTCCACCAGGTCGTGGGCGTCGGCCCGCTCGGCCCAGGTGTCCGTGCCGCCGCCGGCCTCGACCGCCGCGGTGAGGTCGGTGCCGGCCGGCACGCGCAGCAGGAACTCGTCGACGGTGTGCGCGCCCAGCGGGTGCGTCTGCAGGCTCAGGATGTCGACCCGCCGTTCGGCCAGCGCGGTGCACAGGGCGGCCAGCGCGCCCGGCTCGTCCCGCACCGTCGTCCGCATCCGCCACAGCACGCTCTCGACCGCCGCCGGCTCGGGCGACGGCGGAGCGCCGCCGGTATCGTGCGCCGGCGGCGCGTGGCCGTGGCGGCGTGTGCGCCATGCGTGCAGCGCCTCCCCGCAGCGCGCGGCGCGGGCGAGCGGGTTCCAGCGGCGCGGGGCGTGCGCCCTCCGTCACGGTTGTTCGTCACGTCAAACATGTCTCGACTCATACAGTCACTGTGAAGGAATCGTGTTTCGCGATCACGAACGTACTGTGACTGACGAGTAAAGCCCGCTTCTGTCCGAAATGCTGTGTTACTGACCGACGAGGCCCGGCTGCAGCGTCTTCCTGAACAGCACCGTGCCCTCCATCTCCCGCAGCCGCACGGTCAGTTCACCGCTGCCGCCGTCGATGTCCACCTCGCCGAAGAACTGGTACCCACCGGCGGGGGAGACGTTGGCGGTCGAGGGCGCCTTCAGGAACACCCGCTCCGGACCGAATGTCCCGTCCAGCTCCGTGGCCGGGAACGCGCCCGCGTTGAGCGGCCCCGAGACGAACTCCCAGAACGGCTCGAAATCGCCGAACGCGGCCCGCTCGGGCCGGTAGTGCTGCGCCGCGGTGTGGTGCACGTCCGTCGTCAGCCACACCGTCCCGGTGATCCTCCGGTGCTTCACGAACCGCAGCAGCTCCGCGATCTGCAGCTCACGCCCCAGCGGTGCCCCCGGGTCGCCCTGTGCCACCGCCTCGACATGCGGGCGCCCCCCGGTGGTGTCGGGCACGACCAGCCCGACCGGCATGTCGGCGGCGATCACCTTCCACACCGCACGCGACCGCGCCAGCTCCCGCTTCAGCCAGTCCAGTTGCTCCCTGCCCAGGATGCCCTGCGGGTCGACGGCCTGGTCGCCCGGCGAGTTGGCGTTCCGGTACGTCCGCATGTCCAGCACGAACACGTCGAGCAGCGGCCCCCGCCGCAGCACCCGGTGGACGCGCCCTTCCCGGGCGCCGGGCCGCAGCGTCGACACGGGGTGGTACTCGCCGAACGCCCGCAGGGCACGGGCCGCCAGCACGTCGACGTCCTTCTCGGTGTACCGGGTGTCGGTGTCCGCGATCCGCTGCCCCGGGTACCAGTTGTTGCGCACCTCGTGGTCGTCCCACTGCACGATGGACGGCACACGGGCGTTGAACCGGCGCAGGTGCTCGTCCAGCAGGTTGTAACGGAAGTTGCCGCGGAACTCCGCGAGGGTCTCCGCGACCTTGGACTTCTCCTCGGTGGTGACGTTCCGCCAGAGGCTGCCGTCCGGCAGTTCGGCGGTCGCCGCGATCGGCCCGTCGGCGTAGATCGTGTCCCCGCTGAACAGGAAGAAATCCGGGTCGAGCCGCTCCATCGCGCCGAAGATGCGGTAGCCGCCGAACGCCGGGTTGATGCCCCAGCCCTGTCCGGCGAGGTCGCCCGACCACACGAACCGCACCCCGTCCCGCCGCCGGTCCGGCACGGTGCGGAAGGTTCCGGCGGCGGGCGCGCTCGTACGGCGTGGGTCGTCGGGGTCGGCGAGCAGCACCCGGTAGTGGACCTGTTCGCCGGACGGCAGCCCGCGCAGCCGGGCCGTGCCGGTGAAGTCGGTGCCGGGACCGATCAACGGCCCGCGCACCTGGCGGACGTTACGGAACGACTCCGTCGCCGAGGTCTCGAGGATCATCCGCGCCGGCCGGTCCGACCGCACCCACACCAGCGCGGAGTCGCGGGTGACGTCCCCGGCCTGGACGCCCCACTCGGCGGAGGGCCGCCCCGACCGGGTGAACGCGGGCAGGGCCAGCCCCGCCGACAGAGCGAGGGACCCCTTCAACAAGGAGCGACGGTGTGCCATGAGTACGCCTCCGAGGGTGCGGTGGGTGGGCACACCCACACCTACGCCCACTCGTCGAACTCCGGATGAACAACACACCCCCAGGGGTGCGGGGACTGCGCGACGAACCCCCACCGGCCCGCGGTGAAAAACCGGCCTAACGACTCCCGTCCAACAACACCCGTGCCACCAGCGCCGGATCGTCGTTCATCGGCACATGCCCACACCCCGGCAGCCGAACCAGCCGCGCCCGCGGAATGATTTGCTTCGCCCGCACCCCCTGCCGGGGAATCAGCAACCGGTCCCGCGCCCCCCACGCCACCGTCACCGGAACCCCCCGTACGTCCTCCGCGAACTGCACGGACCCGCCCGCCCGCAGCGTCCGCGCGAAACCGCTCGCCTCGGCCAGCGCCCGTGTCTCGGCGACCACCGCCTCCGGGGCCCGCCGCCCGGGCCGGGCGTAGATCGTGCTGGTCAGCACACCCCGCCCGACCGCGGACCGGGACAGCGCCTCGACCACCCGCACCGGCATCCGCTCCGCGATGCCCCGCATGGCGGACAGCACGGTGAACGCGTACCGCCGCTCGGCCTGCGTCCAGAACCCGGCGGGGGACAGCGCCGTCACCGAGCGCACCAGCCCGGCCCGCCCCATCTCCAGGGCGAGCAGCCCGCCCAGGGAGTTGCCGGCGACATGCGGCCGGTCCAGCTCCAGGGCCTCGCACAGGCCCGCGAGGGCGGTGGTCACGGTGGGCAGGTCGTGGTCGAGCCCGTCGGGCAGGGCGGGCGAGGCGCCGAAGCCGGGCAGGTCCACGGCGATCACCTCGCGCTCGGTGGCCAGGATGTCCACGACCGGGTCCCAGGCCTGCCGGTGGTGCCCGATGCCGTGCAGCAGAAGCAGCGGCTCCCCGCGTCCTACGCGCGCGTAGGAGAGGGTCACGGACTGCGGGCCTCGCGGAGAGGGGACCTGGTAGGTGACGGTCGCGGACATCGAGTGCTCCTCGTTCGGACGAGCATGGGCGAGCGGAAAGGGGCGTCGCGGCGGACGCCGTAGACAGCTTGTCAGCAATTGCTACCGACGGGTAGCCCGTCGCGCCGGCTGCCTCCACGCGCCCGGGCGCCGCCTGGACACCTCGCCACCGGTCCGCTGGGATGGCCGGGTGACCGCCGACACCGCGACCCCCCTCTTCGAGGAACACCGCCCCGTCCTCATGGGCATCGCCTACCGCATGCTGGGCCGTGCGGCCGATGCCGAGGACGTCGTCCAGGACGCCTGGCTGCGCTGGTCCGCCGCCGACCGGACCGACGTCCGCGAACCACGCGGCTTCCTCGTGCGGATCACCACCCGCCTCGCCCTCGACCGGCTCCGGCGGATCAAGGCGCGCGGCGAGACCTACGTCGGCCCCTGGCTCCCCGAGCCGTACGTCACCGACTTCGGCGACACCGTGCCGGACACCGCGGAGCGCGCCGTGCTCGCCGACTCGGTGTCCCTCGCGGTGCTCGTCGTCATGGAGACGCTCTCCCCGCTGGAGCGCGCGGTGTTCGTGCTGCGGGAGGCGTTCGGCTACCCGTACGCCGACATCGCCGCCATGCTCGACCGCGGCGAGGCAGCCGTACGCCGGCTCGCCGCCCGCGCCCGCCGCCATGTCGACGAGCGGCGCCCCCGTTACGACGTCGACCCCGCCCGCCGACGCGACCTCACCGAGCGCTTCCTGGACGCGGCCGCCGGGGGAGACCTGGCGGGCCTGATGGAGCTGCTCGCCCCGGACGTCCGCCTCGTCGGCGACAGCGGCGGCAAGGCGCGCGCCCCGCTGCGGGTGCTCGACGGCGCCGACCATGTGGGCCGCTTCTTCGTCGGGGTGGCCGGCAAGGGGCTGCCGGACGTGTCCGTCCGCACGGTCGAGCTCAACGGCGGTCCCGCCGTGCTCGTGCTGTCCGGCGGGAAGCCCGACACGGTGGTGCAGATCGACGCCGACGGCGACCGGATCCGCACGGTCTACGTGGTCCGCAACCCCGACAAGCTCGCCGGCCTCACCGCGCTCCCGTAGGCGTCTCGCACCCCTCCCGCAGAAGCCCCCGCCGCACCGTGCACCGGGGGCCCCGGCGCGCCGCCGATTGGTATTGACCAAGTCCGGTGGCCGCCCTATGGTCGCAGAGAAGTGAAACAACCTTTAATAAACAAGGGCGCTAAAACGCCGCCGGACACGGCGATCGTGGAGGACAGGGTGGGGACCACGCAGCTGGAAACGGTGCCGGAGCCGAAGTACTGGCATCTGAAGACCGTGCTCACCGAAGCGCTGGACTCGGAGTTCTCCGTGGGGGAGATCCTGCCCAACGAGCGCGACCTGGCCGCCCGCTTCGGCGTCGCGCGCGCCACGCTCCGGCAGGCCCTGGAACAGCTCGAGCTGGAGGGCCGGCTGCAGCGCCGCCGTGGCGTGGGCACCACCGTCGCCCCGCCCCGCATGGGTGTCTCCGTCGGCAGCGAGCAGCACGCCTGGCCCGGCGGCCCGCACGACGCGTGGCACGCCGTGGACTGCCGGCTCGAGGTGCCGCCCGCCGCGCTCGCCGAGCCCCTGGTGATCGCCGCCGACGAGGCCGTGCACGTCGTGCGCCGCTCCCGCGTCTCCCGCGGCCAGCCCGTCGCGTCCGAGCTGCTGTACATCCCGGCCGCCTCGGTGCCCGACCTGTCCGGCATCGACGCCCCGTCCGGCGCGGCGCGCGCCCGCGCGGTGCTGCGCGAACTGCAGCGCATGGAGCTGGAGCGCCAGGAGAACGCGGTGGAGCTCGGCTCGGCCGGCGCGGACGAGGCGAGGGAACTGGACCGCCTGCCCGGCGCCCCCGTCCTCGTCGTCACCACCCGCTACATCGCCCGCGGCCGCACCGCCGCCCTCTCCGTGGCCACCTACCGCGCGGACACCTGCCGTCTGACCTTCGGCGACTCCGGCGGTGTCGAGATACACCACGGCCCCGAGCGCCAGGCGTCCTGACGGCAGAAGCTCCTGACGCACCGTCGACGCGCCGTGGGGTCCCGCCCCACGGCGCGCGCGTACGTCACCGCCGTGCCGTCACCGTGCCCTCCACGGCGAACAGCTGCTCCTCGACATGGTCGAGCGCCAGCCGCACCGCGCCCGTCGCCACCGCCGCCTCGCCCAGCAGGGACAGGGTGACCTCCGGCGGGCGCAGACAGTAGCGGGACAGCTCGCGGCGCAGGGGTTCGAGGACCCCGTCCAGCCCCGCCGCCCAGCCCCCGATCACGACCAGCTCCGGGTCGAGCGCCAGCACCAGCGCCGCCACGTCGTGGACCAGCCGCTGGATGAACCGGTCCATCGCCGCCAGCGCCCGCTGGTCGCCCTGACGCGCCTGCGCGAACACCTGCGCCACCGCCTGCTCGTCCAGCGGATGCAGCGGCTCGTCCGTGGTCGACAGCAGCGTCTCCGGCGTCGCCTCACGCCCCAGCAGATGCAGCGCCCCGATCTCACCGGCCGCGCCGCCGTACCCGCGGTGCAGCCGCCCGCCGATCAGCGAACCGGCCCCCGGGCTCAGCCCCGCCAGCACGAACACCACGTCGTCCCGGCCCTTCGCCGAGCCCTTCCAGTGCTCCGCGACCACCGCCGCGTTGGCGTCGTTCTCCACCAGCACCGGGCACTTGAAGGAACGGCTCAGCCGCTCGCCGAGACCCAGCCCCGTCCAGCCGGGCAGCGCCGTGCCCAGCCGCACCGTGCCGTCCGCGGAGACGATCCCGGGCGTGCCCACGCCGACCGCCCGCAGCGAGCCGCGCGGCACCCCGGCCCGCCGCAGCAGCTCCGCGACGGCCGCCCGCAGCCGGTCCAGACGCTCGTCGGCGTCGACCGTCTCGTCCACGCCCCGCACCTGCGCGCCGATCACCCGGCCGTCCAGGTCGGCCAGCAGCGCCGCCACCCGGTGCACGCCGATCTCCAGGCCCAGCAGATGACCCGCCTCCGCCCGGAAGCGGAACCGCCGCGCCGGGCGGCCCTGACGGCGCGCGGCGCCCTCGTCGGCCGCCGCCTCCACGACCAGACCTGCCTCGATCAGGCCCTCCACGACGCCCTCGACGGTCGGCCTGGACAGCCCCGTCACCCGGGTCACCTCGGTCAGCGTCGCGCAGTCCGTCGCCCGCAACGCGTGCAGCACCACCGCGGAGTTGATCCTCCGCAGCAGCGAGGGATCCCCGCCGGTCAGCCGCCCCACCGTCCGTCCTCCCAGCTCGTGCGCGTGTTGGGCGGATCGTACTCGGCGCGGCGCACCCCGGCGACCACCGGGCGGGCACCCCGGCCGGGCCGCCTTCTCACACCGCCCGCTCAGCCCGGCGCCACGAACCCCGACTCGTACGCCGTGATCACCGCCTGCGTCCGGTCCCGCGCGCCCAGCTTCGCCAGCACGGCGCTCACATGCGACTTCACCGTCTCCGTGCCCACCACGAGGCGCGTGGCGATCTCCGCGTTCGACAGCCCACGCGCCATCAACCGGAGTACCTCGCCCTCCCGTTCCGTCAGCCGGGCGCGCTCCAGCTCGGCGCGGGCCGCGTGGTTCCCGCCCCCCTCGCCGTACTCCGCCGCCAGCTGCCGTACCGAGGCGGGGAACAGCAGCGACTCGCCCTCCGCGATCAGCCGCACCGCGTGCACGATCTCCGCGGGACGGGCCCGCTTCAGCAGGAACCCGTCCGCCCCGGCGCGCAGCGCCTCGTACACGTACTCGTCGTTCTCGAACGTCGTCACCACGAGGATCCTCGGCGGGTCCGCCACCGTCCGCAGCAGCGCGCGCGTGGCCTCGATGCCGTCCAGCAGCGGCATCCGTACGTCCATGGCGACCACGTCAGGACGCAGCTGCCGCACCAGCGGGATCACCGCCGCGCCGTCGGCCGCCTCCCCGGCGACCTCGATGTCCGGCTGCGCCTCCAGCACGGCCCGGAGCCCCGCGCGCACCAGAGGCTCGTCGTCGACGAGCGTAGATCAGCCCAGGGGCAGTTCGACCCGCACCTGCCAGTCGCCGTCGCCGTCCGGACCGGTGTGCGCCCGCCCGCCGAGCAGCGCCGCCCGCTCGCGTATCCCGCGCAGACCGCTGCCACGGCCCGGAGCGGGCCGGTCGTCCGGCAGCCGATTGCGCACGTCGAGGGTGAGCAGACCGTCCGCCGCCGCCACGCGGACCCGGGCGGGCACCGCGCCCGCGTGCCGCAGCACGTTGGTCAGCGCCTCCTGGAGGATGCGGTAGCCCTCGCGGGAGACCGGGCCCGGCAGGGTCTCCAGGGGCCCGGTGACCTCGGCGTCGACCTTCGCGCCCGACGCCCGCGCGGACTCCAGCAGCCGGCCGGCGTCGGTGAGCGTGGGCCGGGCGCTCGCGGGCCGCTCCGACTCGCGGAGCACGCCGAGCACCCGCTCCAGGTCCTCCAGCGCCGTGCGTCCCGTCTCCTCGATGGCCGTCAAGGCCCGCGCGGTGAACTCCGGGCTGTTCGCGGCGCGGGCGGCCCCCGCCTGCACGACGGCGACCGTCAGCGCGTGGCCGATCGAGTCGTGCAGCTCGCGGGCGATGCGCGTGCGCTCCAGCAGGAGTTCGGTCCTCGCCTCCAGCGCGGCGAGCCGTTCGACCGGTGAGGGGCCCAGCAGCCGGCGCGCGGCCGCCGTGGTGAGGGACCCGAGCCCCACCAGCGCCGCGTACAGCAGCACCAGGGGGACGGGGACCAGCAGCGCGAAGGCCCAGTGGCCGGGGACGTCCTCCAGCACCGGCACCCCGGTGGGCGCCGAGCCGGCGGCCAGCAGCACCAGGGAGTGGACCAGCACCGGCAGCCACACCGTGACGCACCACGCGGCCGCGGCCAGGACGACGCGCACCAGGATCCAGAGCGATGTGCGCGCGGTCCCGGAAGCCCGCCGACGGCTCCTCGGAAATCCCCGGATCCGCCTCGGCCGGAGTCAGCAGCAGGCGGGCCTGCACCCGCTCGCCCTTGCGCACCGCGGCGACCAGCCCCAACGGGACCAGCACCAGGAGCGGCACCCACGGAGTCTGCGGATCGACGAACATCCACACGCTGAACGGCAGCGCGGGCACCCACAGGTGCAGCACACGGGTGTACGTCGTCCCGCTCCGCAGCGGGCGCAGCAGGCGGATCACTCCGCCATGGTGCCAGCGCCCCCGGACAGCCCGCCTCCCCCGTGCGGGGGAGGCGATCTCCACGCAGGGGGGAGGCCCCGCGCTGGGCCGGTCCGCCACGCTGACACCATGACCAGCATCGACGTCCGCGACCTCACCAAGGAGTACGGCGCCCGACGAGCCGTCGACGACCTCACCTTCACCGTGCCGCCCGGCCGCGTCACCGGCTTCCTCGGCCCCAACGGCGCGGGAAAGTCCACCACCATGCGCCTGGTCCTCGGCCTGGACCGCCCCACCTCCGGCTCCGCCACCCTCGGCGGCCGGCCGTACGCGTCCCTGCGTGAACCCCTGCGCATTGTGGGCGCGTTGCTCGACACGGGCGCCGCGCTCGGCTCCCGCACCGGCCGCGACCATCTGCGCGTCCTGGTGGCGACCCACCGCATCCCGGACCGCCGGGTGGACGAGGTGCTGGAGGAGACCGGGCTGGCTCCGGCGGCCCGCCGACGGGTGCGGACGTACTCGCTCGGCATGCGGCAGCGGCTGGGCATCGCCGCCGCGCTGCTCGGCGATCCGGAGGTGGTGATGCTCGACGAGCCGTCCAACGGCCTCGACCCGGAGGGCATCGTGTGGATCCGCGTTCTGCTGCGGCGCCTCGCGGACGAGGGGCGGACCGTGCTGGTGTCCAGTCATCTGATGCACGAGACCGCCGCGTTCGCCGACCACCTCGTCGTCCTCGGCCGGGGCCGGCTGCTGGCCGACACCCCCATGCGGGAGTTCATCGACGCGCGCGTGCGGCCCGCCGTACGCGTCCGCACCTCCGACCCGGACGCCCTGGAGAACGCCCTGGCCCGTCACGGCCACCGGGCGGTGCGCCACCCCGACGGCCACTGGACCGTGTCGGGCGCGCGCGTGGACGACATCGGGCGCCTCGCCTCCGCCGAGGGAGTGCCGCTCCTCGAACTCACCGCCGACGAAGGCACCCTGGAGCAGGCCTACCTGGACCTGACCGCCGCCGACACCGAGTTCACCGCCCAGCCCCAGGAGGCCTGACCGTGCCGTTCACCCCCGTGTTCCGCTCCGAGTGGCTGAAGATCCGCACCGTCCGCCCGCTGCTCGCGACCCTGTTCGTGCTGTTCACGGTGACCACCGCGTTCTCCGCGCTCGCGAGCCTCGACCCCGGGGACCCGGGCGCCGACCCGCTGTTCACGGCCCTGTCCGGCACCGCCCTGGGGCAGGTCGCCGCCGTCACCTTCGGCGCCCTGGCCGTGTCCGCCGAGTACCGTGAGGGCGCCGCCGCACGGCTGTCACTGACGGCGGTACCACGGCGGGGCCTGTGGTTCGCGGCCAAGGCGGCCGCGATCGCCGCCGTGGTTCTCGTCGTGGCCCTGGTGACGATGCCGGCCGCGCTTGTGGCGGGCCTGGCCGGACTCGGCGACGCGGCCGACGGTCTGACCACCGCCGACCAGGTGCGCGGTGTCGTCGGCGGCGCCGTCCACCTCACGCTCATGGCCCTGTTCGCGGCCGGACTCGCGATGCTGCTGCGCAGCGGGACGGCCACCCTGTCGGTGCTGATCCCGTTGATCCTGATCGTGTCCTTCGTGGCCGGCGACGCGTTCGGCGCCGTCGCCGACTTCATGCCGGACCGCGCCGGACAGACGGTGCTGCGCGCCGAGCCCGACGGAACGCTCGGCCCGTGGACGGGACTTGCCGTGTCCGGGTGCTGGACGGCCGCGGCCCTGCTGGCCGGTGCGTGGCGGCTGCGCCGTCAGGACGCCTGAGAAGAGACCGGTTGACCCGCCGCCAACTGTCAGTGGCGGCGGGTTTACTGGAGCCATGAACCTCGCCCGGCACATCGCCCTCATCGACGAGCTGTGCTTCCGGCCCTTCCCGGCGGAGCACGGCCCGTCGGACGTCGGCTTCTCGGGTCCGGGCCACCATGTCGCTGTGCTGGAGTCCGGCGACCGCCCTGACCTCGACCCGGCGGGCTGGGCGGTGACGGCGGACCAGTTCGAGAAGGACCGCGACGCGGTGTACGAACTGCTCGCCTCCCGCTGGGGCGACACCGATCCGTACAACCTGCAGACGGTGCGGCTGCGCACGGAGCGGGAGGACCTGCCCGAGCCGTGGGCCTGGCTGAGTCACCACGCGGGCATGGCCTGGCTGTGGGAGGTGCACGGGACGGGCCGCTGGGTCGCGGTCGCGCTCGCCGACCGCGACCCGAGCGGCTCGGTGCAGCTCCTCGCCGTGGTCACGGAGACGGCGCCGCCCTAGGACGGGCGGAGCCCAGGGGTCACCCCTGTTCCGCCGCCTCCCGCAGCCGCGCGAACTCCTCGGCGAGCGCCGCCGGCGTCCAGTGCGCGTTCAGCCCGCTGGGATTGGGCAGCACCCACACCCGGGACTCGCCGATCGTCCTCACCTGCGGCCCCACCTTGGCCGTGCGGTCGTCGAACGCCGCCCGGTACGCGGTCACGCCGAGCACGGCCAGCCAGCGCGGACGCAGCCGACCCACCTTCACGGCGAGCTCCCGCCCGCCCTCCCGGTACTCTTCCGCGGTCAGCTCGTCGGCCCGCGCGGTCGCCCGCGCCACCACGTTGGTGATGCCCAGCCCGTACGACAGCAGCTCCTCCTGCTCCGACGGCGGAAGCTGCCGTGGGGTGAAACCGGAGCGGTGCAGCGCGGGCCAGAAGCGGTTGCCGGGACGCGCGAAGTGGTGGCCCGTGGCGGCCGTCATCAGGCCCGGGTTGATGCCGCAGAACAGCACCCGCAGACCGTCCGCGACCACGTCCGGCACAAGGCGGTCGCGGGCGGCCTCCAGCTCTTCCCGGGTGAAGCGCCTCGCTTGGGTGGAGCGCTTCAGAGGATCGCCCCGGGGGTGTAGCCGGCGGCCTCCGGGTGCTGCTTGACGATCTCCTCGATCCGGGCGGCCACGGTGGCCACCTGGTCGCTCGCGGCGCCCGTGAAGGACAGCTTGTCCGCCATCAGCGCCTCCAGCTCGTCCCGGCCGAGCGGCAGCCGCTCGTCGGCGGCGAGCTTGTCCAGCAGGTCGTTGCGCTCGGCGCCCTGCTCCCGCATGGCGAGCGCGGTGGCGACGGCGTTCTCCTTGATCGCCTCATGGGCGACCTCACGGCCGACGCCCGCGCGGACCGCGCCCATCAGCACCTTGGTGGTGGCGAGGAACGGCAGGTAGCGGTCCAGCTCGCGGGCCACGACGGCCGGGAAGGCGCCGAACTCGTCGAGCACGGTCAGGAACGTCTCCAGCAGCCCGTCGAGCGCGAAGAACGCGTCCGGCAGCGCGACCCGGCGCACCACCGAGCAGGACACGTCGCCCTCGTTCCACTGGTCGCCCGCCAGCTCGCCCGTCATCGAGGCGTAGCCGCGCAGGATCACCATCAGGCCGTTGACCCGCTCGCAGGAGCGCGTGTTCATCTTGTGCGGCATCGCGGACGAGCCGACCTGGCCCGGCTTGAAGCCCTCGGTGACCAGCTCGTGCCCGGCCATCAGCCGGATCGTCTTCGCCAGCGAGGACGGCGCGGCGGCCAGCTGCACCAGCGCGGTGACGACCTCGTAGTCCAGGGAGCGGGGGTAGACCTGGCCGACGGACGTGAACGCCTGGGAGAAGCCCAGGTGGCCGGCGATCCGGTGCTCCAGCTCGGCCAGCTTCCCGGCATCCCCGCCGAGCAGGTCCAGCATGTCCTGTGCGGTGCCGACCGGGCCCTTGATGCCGCGCAGCGGGTAGCGGCCCAGCAGCTCCTCGACGCGGCCGTACGCCACCAGCAGCTCGTCGGCGGCGGTCGCGAACCGCTTGCCGAGGGTGGTCGCCTGCGCGGCCACGTTGTGCGAACGGCCGGCCATGACCAGCTCGCCGTACTCCCCGGCGAGCTTGCCGAGGCGGGCCAGCACGGCCACCGTGCGGTCGCGCATCAGCTCCAGCGAGAGCCGGATCTGCAGCTGCTCCACGTTCTCGGTGAGGTCGCGGGAGGTCATGCCCTTGTGCACGTGCTCGTGCCCGGCGAGGTCGTTGAACTCCTCGATCCGCGCCTTCACGTCGTGGCGGGTGACCTTCTCCCGCTCGGCGATCGAGGCCAGGTCCACGGTGTCGAGGACCCGCTCGTAGTCGGCGATCGCCGTGTCGGGCACCTCGATCCCGAGGTCCTTCTGGGCCTTCAGCACGGCGAGCCAGAGCTGACGCTCGAGCCTCACCTTCTGCTCGGGCGACCAGAGCGTGGCGAGCTCGGCGGAGGCGTAGCGTCCGGCGAGGACGTTCGGGATACGGGGCTTGGCGGGCGCAGCAGTCACGTACAGGGAGTCTACTGGCGATTCATGCAGGCCCGCGCCACGGGGTGACCTGGAGGAACGTACGAACGGACCGCTACGCCGTCTCGTACGGCAGCAGCTCGGGGCGCTTGGGCGGCAGGCCGTCGCCCGAGGAGCGGCCGGTGAGCCGGCGGCCGATCCACGGCAGCAGGTGCCGGCGCGCGAACCGTACGTCCTCGACGCGGCGTGCCACCCAGTGCGGCGGCAGCGTCGCCTCCGGGGGCAGGTGCCACTCCGGGTCCTCCGCCGGGTAGCCGAGGCTCTGCCACACGGCCTCCGCGACCCTGCGGTGCCCCTCGCCGGTCAGGTGCAGCCGGTCCACGTCCCACAGCCGGGGGTCGCCGAGCGCGGGCGCCCCGTACAGGTCGACCACCACCGCGTCGTGCCGGGCGGCGAGCTCGTCGACGACCGTGAACAGCGCCTCCATGCGCGGGCGGAAGCGCTCCAGCACCGGTCCCTGGCGGCCCGGGCTGCGCATCAGCACGAGCTGCTTGCAGTGCGGGGCCAGCCGCTCCACGGCCTCGGTGAGCAGGTCCCGCACCCGCCCCATGTCGCACTTGGGGCGCAGGGTGTCGTTCAGGCCGCCGACCAGGGTAATCACTTCGGCGCCCATGGCCGCGGCGCGGCCGACCTGTTCGTCGACGATCTGCTGGATCAGCTTGCCGCGCACCGCGAGGTTGGCGTACCGGAAGCCGGGCGTGACCGCGGCCATCCGGGCCGCGAGCAGGTCGGCCCAGCCGCGGTAGGTGCCGTCGGGCAGCAGGTCCGACATGCCCTCGGTGAAGGAGTCGCCCAGGGCCACGAGGCTGGTGTGGGCGGGGGTGCTGGGGGTGGGGTTCGTCTGCATGGCGACAGAAATGGTAGCCCCTGGCACATACCCGCCGGTCGGTCACCTTCCCTGCCGGCGGAAACAGCCGCTCAGGCCCCCTGCCCTCCGGCACGGGCGACGCCCCTCAGGCCCGCTGCCCGAACAGCTCCCGCAGCACGTCCTCCATCGTCACCAGCCCCGCCATCCGCCCGTCGTCGCCGAGCACGGCCGCCAGATGCGTGCGGCTACGGCGCATCGCGGTGAGGACGTCGTCCAGGGGTGTGCTCTCGCGGACCCGTGCGATCGCCCGCATGTCCCGGAGCCGGAACGGCTTGTCCCGCGGCGAGGCGTCCAGGGCGTCCTTGACGTGCAGATACCCGACGATCCGCCGCTGCTCGTCCACCACCGGGAACCGTGAGAAGCCGGACTCCGCCGACAGCCGCTCCAGCTCCTCCGGTGTGATGCCCACGCGCGCGTAGACCACCCGCTCCAGCGGCAGCACCACGTCCCGCACCGGACGCCGGCCCAGCTCCAGCGCGTCGTGGAGCCGCTCGCGGGCCCGGTCGTCGATCAGGCCCGCCTCGCCGGAGTCCTTCACGATCTGCGCCAGCTCGGCGTCCGAGAACGACGCGGTCACCTCGTCCCGCGTCTCCACCCGCAGCAGCCGCAGCACCGTGTTGGCGAAGGCGTTCACCGTGAAGATCACCGGGCGCAGCGCGCGGGACAGCGCCACCAGCGGCGGGCCCAGCAGCAGCGCGCTGCGCACCGGCTCGGCGAGCGCGATGTTCTTCGGCACCATCTCGCCCAGCAGCATGTGCAGATACGTGGCGAGGGTCAGCGCGATCACGAACGACACGGCGTGCCCGGCGCCCTCCGGGACGCCCACCGCGTGGAACACCGGTTCCAGCAGATGCGCGATGGCCGGCTCGGCGACGATGCCGAGGACCAGGGTGCACAGCGTGATGCCCAGCTGCGCCGCCGCCAGCAGCGCCGACACGTGCTCCAGGCCCCACAGCACCCGCTTGGCGCGCCGGTCACCCTCGTCCGCGTACGGCTCGACCTGGCTGCGGCGCACCGAGATCAGGGCGAACTCCGCGCCGACGAAGAAGGCGTTGGCGACCAGGGTGGCCAGGCCGATCAGCAGTTGCACGGCGGTCATCGGCGGGCCCCCGGGTCGTCATGGGTGCCGGCGGACGCGTTCCCGTCGCCGTCCGGCCTCTCGTCGTCGAGGGGCGCCCGCAGCAGCACGCGCGCCGCGCGGCGGCCCGAGGCGTCCGCGACCTCCAGACGCCAGCCGGCCACCTCGACGGTGTCCCCGGTCTCCGGTATCCGGCCCAGCTGGGCGGCCACCAGCCCGGCCAGCGTCTCGTACGGCCCCTCCGGGGCGCGCAGCCCCACCCGGGCCAGCTGGTCCAGGCGCGCGGAACCGTCGGCGGAGAACAGCTCGTGGCCGTCCTCGTCCGTGCCGGCCCGGGCCAGGTCGGGCGTCTCGTGCGGGTCGTGCTCGTCGCGGACCTCGCCGACGACCTCCTCCACGATGTCCTCCAGGGTGGCCACGCCCGCCGTACCGCCGTACTCGTCGATGACCACCGCCATGGTGCGGCGGCCGGACAGCCGGTCGAGCAGCCGGTCGACGGTCAGCGACTCGGGCACCAGCAGGGGTTCGCGCATCACCTCCGACACGGGCACCTCGGGACGGCGCTCGGCGGGCAGCGCGAGCACGTCCTTCACGTGCGCGGTGCCGACGACCCGGTCCAGCGTCTCGCGGTACACGGGGAACCGGGACAGCCCGGTCGCCCGGGTCGCGTTGGCCACGTCCTCGCAGGTCGCGCTCTCCTCCAGGGCGATGACCTGGACGCGGGGCGTCATCACGTTCTCCGCCGTGAGGTCGGCGAGGTTCAGCGTGCGGACGAACAGCTCGGCGGTGTCCGGCTCCAGGGCGCCCTCCTTGGCGGAGTGCCGGGCCAGCGCGGCCAGCTCCTGGGGGCTGCGCGCCGACTCCAGCTCCTCGGCGGGCTCCAGCCCGATCCGGCGCACCATGCGGTTGGCCGAGTTGTTCAGATGGGTGATGAACGGGCGGAACGCGGCGCTGAACCAGCGCTGGGCGTTGCCCACCCGTTTGGCCACCGCGAGCGGTGAGGAGATCGCCCAGTTCTTCGGCACCAGTTCGCCGACGACCATCAGGAACACCGTGGACAGGCCGGTGCCGATCACCAGCGCCAGCGAGCGGGCCAGCGACTCGGAGGCGCCGAGGTCCCGCAGCGGGCCTCTGATCAGCGCGGCGATCGACGGCTCGGAGAGCATGCCGACCACCAGGTTGGTGACGGTGATGCCGAGCTGGGCCCCGGAGAGCTGGAAGGTCAGGCTGCGGGCGGCCTTGAGCGCCCCGGCGGCGCCCCGCTCGCCGCGCTCCACCGCCCGCTCCAGCTCGGCCCGCTCGACCGTGGTGAGGGAGAACTCGGCCGCCACGAACGCCCCGCACAGCAGCGACAGCAGGATCGCCGCCAGCAGGAGGAGGACTTCGGTCATCGGGTCACCTCCGTCCCATCGTCGGACAGGACGGGGTCGGACGCGCGGTGTCGGCGGCAACCGGAGGCGGGCCCACGGGCGGTGACACGACCTTTCACGGAGGGCCGGGCGGCCCTCGCGGGACGGAGGGGGCAGGGACCGGCGGGCCGTGGATCACCCGGTGAGGGGCTTCACCCAGCGCCGCCAGCGTTCCTCCGGCGCATACCCCGCCGCGCCCCACGCATGATGGGCGGTCTCGTTGCGCTGGAGCACCATCGCGTCCGCGCGGCGCCCGCCGAGCGCCGTGAACCGCTCCTCCGCGGCGGCCAGCAGCGCCGTCGCGACGCCCTGGCGGCGGTGGCCCGGGTGCACGGCCAGGCGGTACAGATGGCACCGCCAGCCGTCGAACCCCGCGATCACCGTGCCGACCAGCTCCCCGTCCCGCTCGGCGAGGATCAGCGCCTCGGGGTCGCGGACGACCAGCCGCTCCACGCCGTCCCGGTCGTCGCTGATGCTCGTGCCCTCGGCGGCCGTCTTCCAGAACGCCAGCACGGCGTCGAGGTCGCCGGGCCCGGCAGCCCGGATCCGAACTGCGCTCGCAAGTTCACTCATACGGCCGATCCCAGCACGGCCGCGGGGGCGTGATCACGGAATTCCACGATCCGGACCACCCGCCGGGGTGGGCCCGGCGGGCGGATCTGCCGTGGGACTGCGCCCGGCTGGGCCTGCGGTAGAGGGACCTGCGCCACGTGGGCCTGCGGTAGGGCGGGTCTGCGGCAGGGGCGGCTCACTCGTGGGCGATCGCCTCCAGCACGTTCATCCGCGACGCCCGCAGCGCGGGCAGCAGCGCCGCCGCCACGCCCACCACCGCCGACCCGACGACCACCGCCACGACGGTGCCCCACGGGATCGCGAACGCGGTCATGCCCTCCAGCGCCAGCACCTGCTGGATGCACACGCCCCACACCAGGCCCAGCCCGAGGCCCAGCACCGCGCCGAACACCGCGATCACCACGGACTCCAGCCGGATCATGCGCCGCAGCTGCCGCCGCCCCAGACCGATCGCCCGCAGCAGCCCGATCTCCCGGGTGCGCTCCACCACCGACAGCGCGAGGGTGTTGACCACGCCCAGCACCGCGATCACGATCGCCAGCCCCAGCAGGGCGTACACCAGGTACAGCAGCACGGCGATCTGCTCGTGCACCAGCTCCTTGTAGTCGGCCTGGTCGCGCGCCCGCACCTGCGGATACGGATCGAGCGTCGCCTCGAGACGGTCGCGCAGCTCGTCCGGCGACGTGCCCGGCGCCGCGTTGACGTACAGCGCGGAGTCCTGGCCACTCGGCACGTAGCGCTCCACGGCCGCGATGCCGAAGAACAGCCCGCCGCGCATCCCGAAGCCGTCGCCGCTCTCCATGTCGGTCAGGGCGGCCACCGTGAACTCGGCGGTGCGCCCGCCGGGGAACTCCAGCGGCACCCGGTCGCCCCGGCGCACGCCGTGCTCCTCGGCGAACCCCGCGTCCATGGCGATCCCGCCGTCGGCCAGCGCGGCCCGGGTGCCGCCCTCGGTGTACGTCACCCGGGCGACGTCGTCCACGCCGTCGTCGTACCCGGCGGCGGTCGTCTCGATCCGCTCGCCGTCCGGCAGCCGCACCGCGACCGGCGCGAACCGCTGCCGTACGACCAGCCCGACGCCCTCCGTGTCCCGCACCCGGTCGGTGACCTCCGGCGGGAACGGCATGAAGTTGGCGTTCTGGATCACGAAGTCCGCGCCGAGCGTCCTGTCGATCTGCTCGTCGAAGGACCGGGACATCGACGCGCTGGCCACCGACAGACCGCCCACCAAAGCCAGCCCCACCATCAGCGCGGCGGCCGTGGCCCCGGTACGGCGCGGGTTGCGCAGGGCGTTGCGCCGGCTCATCCGGCCCACCACGCCGAACAGCACGGGGAACGCCGCGCCCAGCACCCGGATCACCGGACGCACCAGCAACGGGCCCGCGACGACGGTGGCGACCAGGGTGAGCACCACCCCGAGCCCCAGCAGGGAGGCCGCCGTCGCCGTCTCGCCGGACAGCGCACAGCCCAGCAGCGCCGCCGCGCCGATCGCGCCGACGACGCCTCCGGCCGCCGCGCGGGCCCGCGGGCCCGCAGCGGCCGGCCCACCCCCGCGACCTCCGCGTCGGCCAGCGCGGCCATCGGCGACACGGCCGCCGCGCGACGGGCGGGGAGGTAGGCGGCGACGAAGGTGACGCCCACGCCCACGACGTACGCGGCGACGGGCGTGGGCCAGGCGACCACCATCTCGGTCGTCCTGAGGTTCATCCCGAAGGCGCTCATCAGCCGGATCAGCCCGAGGGCCAGCCCCACCCCGGCCGCCAGGCCCACCGTCGAACCGGTCAGCCCCAGCAGCACCGCCTCCGTCAGCACCGACCGCCGCACCTGCCGCCGGTCCGCGCCGAGCGCCCGCAGCAGTCCCAGCTCACGGGTGCGCTGGGCGATCAGCATGGAGAAGGTGTTGACGATCAGGAACACGCCCACGAGCACGGCGATCCCGGCGAATCCCAGCATCGCGTACTTGATGACGTCGAGGAACGCGCCCAGCTCCTCGGATGCGGTCTTCGCCTGCTCGTCCGCCGTCCGGATCGCGTAGACGCCGGAGCGGAGTTCGGCGGTGATCCGCCGCTTCAGCTCCGCGTCCGGCACGCCGGGCTCCGCCTCAACGGAGACGCTGGTCGCCCGGTCCGCCGCGCCCAGCAGACGGGTGGCCGCCACCTCCGGGTCCAGGAACACCAGGGCCGCGCCCGGGTTGGTGGTGGTGAACGTGGCGATGCCGACCACCTCGACGTGGAACGAACCCGGCTGCGCCTGCACGGTCAGCATGTCGCCGATCTCGACGCCCTTGGCGTCCGCGGTGTCCGCGTCCAGCACGGCCTCGCCGTCCCCGCGCGGGGTGCGGCCGGAGGTCAGCTCCACCACGCTGCGCTCGGTGACGTGCCAGTCCACGGCGAGGGTGGGCGCGCCGGTGGTCGGGCCCACCGACTCGTTGCGGTCGTCGACGACGGTGACGTTCTCCACCTCGACGTCCGGGTGCGCCGACGCCACGCCCTCGACACCGCCGAGCTGCCGGGCCAGCCCCGCGGGCACCGTCGCCACGGCCCCGGTCGGCACCGCGGCCTTCAGGTCCTCCCGCGGCTGCACCGTCACATCGGCGGAACTGGAGGCGAAGAGCCGGTCGAAGGTTCGGCTGACGGTGTCGGAGAAGATCAGACTGCCCGCGACGAACGCGACGGACAGCACCACGGCGAGGGCGGACAGCAGCAGCCGCCCCTTGTGCGCGAGAAAACTCCGCAGGGTCGCTTTCAGCACGCCGTCAGCCCTCCCCGGAGTCCGAGGCGACGTCGCCGCCGGACGCGCCCGGTGCCCCGGCGCGGGGCGAGTCGCCGCCGGGTGCGCCTCGGCCCGGTGACGCGGGGTGCGCCTGCCCAAGGCCCGCCTCTCCGGCGCCCGCCCCGTCGCCTTGCGGCGGGACGTTCGGCTTTTCGCCGGCGGCGGGCGGAGTGCCCTGGTGCCCGTCGTCCGGCGGCGAAGCGTCCGGTCGTCCGGCGCCCGTCTGTCCGGCGTCCGAGTGCCTCTGTCCCGGCAGCACCCCGTCCGGAGCGGGGGCGGTTCGGGCCTCGCCGTCCGGCGATGCGGCGTGCGGCTGCCCGGCGCCCCCCGCCCCGCCGTCCGACGGGATCCGCGCAGGTGGCCCGGGCGCGGGCACGACGCCCCCCGCTCCGCCGTCCGAGAGTGTCGCGCCCCGCACGACGTCGAACCGCTTCATCCGCTCCAGGACCGACTCCGCCGTGGGCCGGTGCATCTCGTCCACGATGCGGCCGTCCGCCAGGAACAGGACCAGGTCCGCGTGGGCGGCGGCGCCCGGGTCGTGGGTGACCATGACCACCGTCTGGCCCAGCCGGTCCACCGCCTCCCGGAGGAAGCCCAGCACCTCGAGCCCGGCGCGCGAGTCGAGGTTGCCTGTCGGCTCGTCGGCGAAGATCAGCTCGGGGCGGGAGGCCAGGGCCCGCGCGCAGGCCACCCGCTGCTGCTGGCCGCCGGACAGCTGCGCGGGCCGGTGTTTCAGCCGGTCCCGCAGGCCCAACGTGTCGACGACCTGGTCCACCCACGCCTCGTCGGGTTTCTGACCGGCGATGTCCATGGGCAGGGTGATGTTCTCGCGCGCGTTCAGCGTGGGGATCAGGTTGAACGACTGGAACATGAACCCCACGCGGTCCCGCCGCAGCCGCGTCAGCTCACGGTCCTTCAGCCCGGTGATCTCCGTGTTGCCCAGCCACACCTGACCGGCGGAGACGGTGTCGAGCCCCGCCAGGCAGTGCATCAGCGTGGACTTCCCCGACCCCGACGGCCCCATCACCGCGGTGAAGCGGCCGCGCGCGACGTCCACGTCCACCGAGTCCAGGGCGATCACCGCCGTCTCGCCCGAGCCGTACGCCTTGGTCAGTCCGCGAGCGCGGGCCGCGGTTCCGCCGGCGGACGCGAGGCCCGGGGCGTGCTCCTCAGCGGGTGTGGACAAGGCCGCCTCCTCCGGTGAACAGCCGGGTCGAGCATGTCGCGCAGAGGGTAAGGCTGCCCGGTCCGCCCGGAACATCCCCCGGGAGTGCCGGATCCGGACACCGGTGTAAGGGACACGTAAGGTCGCGGGCCCGCCCGCTTGCCGCTGCTAGCGTTCCGGCGCTAGCTTCGAGGCATGGCGAAGACCCAGCTGAACGTGCGCGTGGACGAGGGCACCGCCCGCGCGGCCCGGGAGCGTGCCCTGGCGCGAGGCATCAGCGTCAACCGCTACATCGAGGAACTCGTCCGGCAGGACACCGGCGAAGCCGGACGCGCCTTCGTCGAGGCCGCCGCCGACTTCATGAAGCAGTACGAGAGCGTTTTCGCCGAGGAGTTCGGCCGGGACCGCGAGGGCACGCGAGAAGGCCGCCGCTGACCCTTGGACCACGTACGCATCGACCTCGCCTGGCTGCTCATGCTCGCCGAGCAGCAGACCCCCGGCGACCCCCAGGTCACCGACTGGGGCGCCCTGATCGCCGCCGTCGCCCGGCACGACGCCGAGATATTCGACGTGCCCGTCTACGACACCCCGCACAGCCGCGCCGCCGCGCTGCTCCAGCTGCTGATCCACGTCCCCGCGCTGGAGCGTTCCAACGCGCTGTTCGCCTCCGCCGTCGCGTACGCCTACCTGGTCGCCAGTGGCCTGAAGGTCGTCACCTCGCCCGAGCAGGTGCGCGACCTGGCCCGCCTGGTCAAGACGGGCGACGCGGACGTCGACGCCATCGCGGCCGAACTGCGCCGCTGGTGCGCCTGATCACCCGCCGCCGGACCCCGCGTCCGTGAGGGGCCGCCACGCCGTGCCGAGGCAGCAGAACGACTGCGGCAGCGCGGGCCCGTTCTCCGGGATGGTCATGCGCCGGTAGGGGCCCAGCTCGAAGCCCGCCTCCCGCAGCGCCGCGACCGGGTCCCGGGACAGATGGCAGCCGCCCGCCAGCGGCGGCCACAGCGTCCGGTCCAGCGCCCGCTGGGCGGCGTGCATGACGCGCCCACCGCCCGCGCCGTGCTCGAAGAACCGCACCTCGCCTCCCGGCCGCAGCACCCGCCGCACCTCCGCCAGCGCGCGCGGCACGTCCCGCACGCTGCACAGCACCAGCGACAGCACCACCGCGTCGAACGCCTCGCTCTTCACCGGCAGCGCCTCCGCCACCCCGGGCGCGACGTCCACCGGCACGTCCGCCCGCAGCGCCGCCTCCACGGCCAGCGCGCGCAGGGCACGCTCCGGCTCCATGGCGACGACCTCCGAGACCGTGCCCGGGTAGTGGGCGAAGTTCAGGCCGTTGCCCGCGCCGATCTCGATCACCCGCCCGGACAGACCGCCGAGCAGCCTGCGCCGTACGTCCGCCAGCCCCGCGCGGCTCTCGGCGGCGACGCTGCAACGGGCGTACCAGCGGGCGAAGACCGGGTGGTGCACGGGATCCCGCACCGTCCGCGCGGAGCGCGGGGACCGCAGCTGCATGGGGACCTCCCCGGGTCGGGCCTACGGCGATTCTCCCCGTCGGCCCGCCCGGCGAATCACCGCGTACGGGACGGCGCCTCGCGCGTGCGGAAGGCCTCCGCGTCCCATACGCCGTCCAGCCGGGGCGCCAGCCAGTGCGGGGCGGCGGCCCGGAAGGCGGCCTGCTCCAGCCGTCCCGCGCCCTCCGGGACGGCGCCCAGCAGCGGTACTCCGGTGACGTCCGGCAGGTCCAGCAGGTTGCAGCGCTCCGCGAGCCCGGGGTCCGCGGGCCAGCTGCCGATCACCACACCGGCCGGGTGGAGACCACGCCCGCGCAGCTCCCGCACCGTCAGCTCCGTGGCGTTGAGGGTGCCGAGCCCGGCGGACGCGACCACGAGGACCGGCGCGCGCAGCAGCTCCGCCGCGTCCGCGAGCGTCCCGCCGGCCGCGTCGAACCGCACCAGCAGACCGCCCGCGCCCTCCACCAGCACCAGGTCGTGCTCGGTGGCCAGCTTGGCGGCCCGTTCGGCGATCTCGTGCGGATGCACGGGCGTGCGCCCGGCCCGGCGGGCCGCGGTGGCCGGGGCCAGCGGCTCGGGGTAGCGGGCCAGTTCGGCCGACGTGACCGGCCCGGCGAGCCGCGCGACCTCCGCCGCGTCCCCGGGCTCGTCCGGGCCGACACCCGTCTGCGCGGCCTTCAGCACGGCCACCGAACGGCCGCCGGCCAGCGCCGACGCGGCGACCGCGGCCGTCACCACCGTCTTGCCGACCTCGGTGTTCGTGCCCGTCACGACCAGCACCGGCATGTCATCCCTCCTTCGCCGCCGCGCACACCGCGCGGGTGATCCGCGCGACGTCCGCGTCGCCCGTGACGTACGGCGGCATCGTGTACACCAGGTCGCGGAACGGACGCAGCCACACGCCCTCCCGCACGGCCGCCCGGGTCGCCGCGGCCATGTCGACGTCGTGGTCCAGCTGGACCACCCCGATCGCCCCCAGCACGCGGACGTCCCGCACGCCGGGCAGCCCGGCCGCCTCGGCCAGCCCCTCGCGGAGCCCGGACTCGATGCGCTTGACCTCCGTGCGCCAGTCCTGCCCGAGCAGCAGTTCCACGGAGGCGCAGGCCACGGCCGCCGCGAGCGGGTTGCCCATGAACGTCGGGCCGTGCGCCAGCACCGGCACCTCGCCGCGCGAGATGCCCTCGGCCACCCGCGAGGTGCACAGCGTCGCCGCCATCGTGAGATAACCGCCGGTCAGCGCCTTGCCCACGCACATCACGTCCGGCGACACCGCCGCGTGCTCCGCCGCGAACAGCGCGCCCGTGCGCCCGAACCCGGTCGCGATCTCGTCGAACACCAGCAGCACGTCGTGCGCGTCGCACGCCTCCCGCAACACCCGCAGATACGCGGGGGAGTGGAACCGCATGCCGCCCGCGCCCTGCACCACCGGCTCCACGATCACCGCCGCCAGCTCATGGGCGTGCCGCCCGATCAGGTCCCGCAGATGCTCGGCGTACGACTCCTCGTACTCGGCGGGCGGGGCGTCCGCGAAGACCTGGCGCGGCAGCACCCCGGACCACAGGTCGTGCATCCCGCCCTCGGGGTCGCACACCGACATCGGATGCCAGGTGTCCCCGTGGTAGCCGCCCCGCCAGGTCAGCAGCCGCCGCTTCTCGGGCCGGCCCAGCGAACGCCAGTACTGCAGGCACATCTTGACCGCGACCTCGACCGACACCGACCCGGAGTCGGCCAGGAACACATGCTCCAGACCTTCCGGCGACATGTCGACAAGGAGCTTCGCCAGCCGTACGGCGGGCTCGTGCGTGAGCCCGCCGAACATCACATGGCTCATCCGGCCCAGCTGGTCCCGGGCGGCCTCGTTGAGCACCGGGTGGTTGTAGCCGTGGATCGCCGACCACCAGGACGACATGCCGTCGACCAGCTCGCCCGACCCGTCGGCCAGTGTCAGCCGGACCCCGCTCGCCGACGCGACGACGAGCGGTTCCTGACGCCCCGGCATGGGCCCGTACGGATGCCACACATGCCGCCGGTCCAGCTCCAGCAGCGCGGCGACGGAGGTGTCGGGCTCAGGCATTGGGCGCGAGGTCCGTTCCGGCGCCCCGGCGGCGCACGGCCACCAGGTCGGGACGCGGCTCGTCGGCGGAGGCGGCGGGGGAGGGAGCGATGGCGGGGGCCGTCCCGCAGACGCCGCCGCCCTCGTGCGAGCCGCAGCCGCCCCCTTCGTGGGAACCGCAGCCGGTGTCACCGTGGGAACCGCACGCCCCGCCGCCCGTCCGGTGCTCGGGCAGGGTGACCTCCCCGGCGCCCTCCACCTCGAAGCCGGCGTCCGCGATCATCTCCAGGTCCGCCTTGCCGGCCTGGCCCTCGCTGGTGAGGTAGTCACCGAGGAAGATGGAGTTGGCCAGGTGCAGCGCGAGCGGCTGCATCGTGCGCAGATGCACCTCACGGCCGCCGGCGATCCGCACCTCGACGTCGGGGCAGACGAATCGCACCATCGCCAGGATGCGCAGGCAGCGCTGCGGCGTCAGGTTCCACTCCTTGGCGAGCGGGGTCCCCTCGAACGGGATCAGGAAGTTGACCGGCACCGAGTCCGGGTCCAGCTCCCGCAGCGAGAACACCACGTCGACCAGGTCCTCGTCGGTCTCGCCCATGCCCGCGATCAGCCCGGAGCACGCGGACAGACCGGCCGCGTGCGCCTTGCGCACCGTGTCGACCCGGTCGGCGTAGGTGTGCGTGGTCGTGATCTCGCCGTACGTCGACTCGGAGGTGTTGAGGTTGTGGTTGTAGGCGTCCGCGCCGGCCTCGCGCAGCCGCTCCGCCTGGCCGTCGGAGAGCAGGCCCAGACAGGCGCACACCTCGACGTCCTCGTTCTGCTCCTTGATGGCCTTGATGGTGTCGGACACCCGGTCCACGTCCCGGTCCGTCGGGCCGCGGCCGCTCGCCACCAGGCACACCCGCTTGGCCCCTCCGGCCAGTCCCGCGGCGGCCGCCTGGGACGCCTCGTCCGGCTTCAGCCACGTGTACTTGAGGATGTCGGCCTTCGAGCCGAGCCGCTGGGAGCAGTAGGAGCAGTCCTCCGGGCACAGCCCGGACTTGAGGTTCACCAGATAGTTGAGTTTCACCCGGCGGCCGAACCAGTGCCTGCGCACCTTCCCGGCCGCCGCCACCACGTCGAGCAGCTCGTCGTCGGTCGTCGCGAGGACGGCCAGCGCCTCGTCCCGTGTGGGCGTCTCGCGCCGAAGCCCCTTGTCCACCAGCGTGTTCAGCAGGTCCATGGAAGCCGATCCTGTCCTACCGGGCCCCTCCGGGCCAAGGAGAGTTCGTACAACAGAGCCGTCCGGCGGTGTGGGTATCACCACACCGTGGCCCGGGCGCCCTGCCGCTAATGTCTGTGCACTGCCTACAAAATCAGCGGAGGACCCATGGCGTTCGGCTGGATCGACGAGCAGGCGGAACTGCGCCGCAGGGCCGGGCTCGTCCGCACCCTGCGCCCCCGGCCGGCCGACACGCCGCTCCTCGACCTGGCGAGCAACGACTACCTGGGCCTCGCCCGGCACCCCGAGGTCACCGAGGGGGCCGCGCGGGCCGCCCGCGTCTGGGGCGGCGGCGCGACCGGCTCCCGGCTGGTCACCGGCACCACCGAGCTGCACGCCGAACTCGAGCGCGAACTGGCCGACTTCAGCGGCTTCGAGGCGGCCCTGGTTTTCTCCTCCGGCTACGCGGCCAACCTCGCCGCCGTCACCGCCCTCGCCCCGCACGGCTCGCTGGTCGTCTCCGACGCGGGCAACCACGCCTCGCTGATCGACGGCTGCCGGCTGGCCCGGGGCACGACCCAGGTGGTGGCGCACCGCGACCCGGACGCCGTGCGCAAGGCGCTGGACGGCCACGAGGGCCCGGCGGTGGCGGTGTCGGACACGGTGTTCTCGGTGGACGGCGACGCGGCCCCGCTGGCGGCGCTGGCCGAGGCGTGCCGGGAGCACGGCGCGGGGCTGGTGCTCGACGACGCGCACGGGCTCGGCGTCCTGGGCGACGGCGGCCGGGGCGCCCCGCACGCGGCGGGCATCGCGGGCGCCGACGACGTCGTCGTGACGGTGACGCTGTCCAAGTCGCTCGGCAGTCAGGGCGGCGCGGTGCTGGGACCGGTGCGGGTGATCGGTCATCTGGTCAACGCGGCGCGGACGTTCATCTTCGACACCGGGCTGGCCCCCGCGGCGGCGGGCGCGGCCCTCGCGGCGTTGCGCCTGCTGCGGCGCGAACCCGGGCGTGCGGCACGCGCGCACGAGGTCGCGCGCGAGCTGCACGCCCGGCTGACGGCCGCGGGTCTGGAAGCGGTGCGTCCGGACGCCGCGGTCGTCTCCGTGCGCGCTCCTTCCCCGGAGCAGGCCGTGCGTTGGGCGGCCGACTGCCGGACGGCCGGTCTGTCCGTGGGCTGCTTCCGTCCTCCTTCCGTGCCCGACGGCATCTCACGGCTCAGACTGACCGCCCGGGCGGACCTGTCCGGGCCAGAGATCGAACGCGCTGTACGGGTGATCGGCGAAACGCGGCCATGAGTCGGCGGGGCACGGCCGTGCGTCGCGCGAGGAACGGATGGTCGGTGGGACGACGGGACTCGTCCCGTTCATGGACGGGGACGCCGGATCAGTGGACCGTCGTCACGAAGCGCGTCCAGGCGTCGGACGAGAAGAGCAGCGCGGGCCCGTCCGGATCCTTGCTGTCGCGCACGGCCAGCAGTCCGGCCGACCGGCCGGCGGCCGGCCGGGCCGTCTCCACACAGTTGTTCGCCCCCGTGCTGTAGCTGCTGCGCAGCCACCGCACTTCGCCCAGGACGAGGCTGGAAGGGATGGTCCGAGGCGGTGCAGGCATGGTGCCTCCTTACGCGCCGGCCGCTGCGCCGGCGATGAATTCCGACGATTCCTCGGGAGAGAGGGCGTGGCTCGCCAGGGCCTCGAAGGCCTCCGAGTACGCCCGGAGGTCTTCTTTCCGTTCCAAGTAGTGACTAGTCGTCAAGTGGTCGTGCACCACCACATCCAGGTCAGAAGTGCGCGGAAATGAAAAGATGACGAAAGGACCTGTAACGCCGATGTGCGCACCCGCGCTGAACGGCATGACCTGCAGCCGCACCTGGGGCAGCCGGGACGCCTCGACCAGCCGGTTCAGCTGACGCGCCATCACCTCGGGACCGCCCACCTCCCGGCGCAGCACGGCCTCGTCCAGCACCGCCCACAGCTCCAGCGGCGGCTCGGCCCGCAGCACGTCCTGCCGGGCCAGCCGCACCTCCACGAGGGCGTCGAGCCGCTCCTCCGACGCGCCCTCCAGGGCTGCCTCCGTCACCGCCCGCGCGTACTCGGGCGTCTGCAGCAGCCCAGGGACCACCGCGGTCTCCAGGGTGCGCATCGCGCTCGCCTGCGACTCCAGGCTGATGTAGTCGCGGTACGTCGGGGGCAGCACGCCCCGGTACGCGTGCCACCAGTGGTGCCGCCCGTCGCCGTCGCCGGTGCCCGACAGCACCAGCAGCAACTCCCGCAACTGCGGGTCGTCCACGCCGTAGACGTCGAGAAGTAACCGTACGTCGGCCGGTTTCGTCCCGCTCGTGCCCGTCTCGATCCGGCTCACCTTCGACTGGTGCCAGCCCGCCAGCCGGGCAGCGTCGCCGCTCGTGAGCCCGGCCGCCGTGCGCAGCGCGCGCAGTTCGGCGCCCAGTTTCCTGCGGCGCACCGCGGGACCGTGCTGCATGGGCTTCTCCTTACTCCTTCCGGGCCGACCGGATACGGTCTCCCGTCGCAGAGTTCACCGCTTCGAGCGACAGATATATGCATATCTTGGTGGATCGCCGCGCGGCACCCTGTGGTGATGGCACTCTGGCGACGAAGCACCAGTGCGGGACCGTACTCGAACCAGCCGCTCCGTGTCGGACTGCGGTCCCGTGGGAAAGGGACGACGTCGCCATGGCAGACCATCTGGAAGCATCCGTCACTCTGCCGAGCGATCCCGCCTCGGTCGCCGCCGCGCGGGCCCATGTGGCCGGTGCGCTGGCGGAATGGGGGCTGCCACCGGACGCCGAATTCTGCGACACCGTGCGGCTGATCGTCTCCGAACTGGCGACCAACGCGGTGCAGCACACCCTGGGCCAGTCGCCCACGTTCACGGTGGACGTCGTCCTGGTCCGCGACGAGCGCGTGCACATCGGGGTGACGGACAGCCACCCTCGTTTCCCCAAGCGGCTTCCCGCGGCCGTCCAGCAGGACAACGGGCGCGGCCTGGTCATCATCCGCTGGCTCACCGCGGAGTGCGGCGGCCGGCTGAGGATCCGCCCCACGCGCGAGGGCGGCAAGACGGTCGCCGTCGAGCTCCCGTGGCCCGGCGCCGCAACCGACCGGCCCGCGGAGACGGTCATCGCGGCGGCAGGCACAAAGAGCCCTGACGCCCCTTAGGGCCTGTCCGGCGGATCAAGTCGGGGGAAAGGCGCAGCGTCTTGCAACCCAGACGGGCGTGCCAGACCCCGCGTCCTCGGCGTGGTCCGCCGGACAGACCCTAGGTCTCCGATGCGCGGGGGACGGCGTGAGGGGCCCGGGGAGGACGTCGTCCTGAGGACGGCCCCGCCGGGCCCCTGCGGGAGGTCACGCGGGCCGATGGGCCCGCGTGGCCGGTCGCGGCCCGGCGGCGGCGCTCCCGCGGGCGCCGCCGCCTCCGCGCGTCACTTCACGCGGCCGTACCAGACGCTGTTGGTCCAGATCTTCTGCAGCCGCACCACGTCCCCGGTCTTCGGGGCGTGCCAGATCTTGTTCTTACCCGCGTAGATCCCGACGTGGTACACGTAGCTGCCGGAGTGGAAGAACACCAGGTCCCCGGCCTTACGGCTGCTCTTGGAGATGTGGCGCGTCTTGTTGTACTGCTGGGCGGCCGTGCGGGGGAGCTTCTTCCCCGCCTTCTTGAACGAGTACAGCGTCAGGCCCGAGCAGTCGAACCGGTTCGGTCCGGTCGCCCCCCACGCGTACGGCGCCCCCTTCTTGGACGCCGCGACCTTCAGGGCCTTGGTGCCCAAGGTCGCCGCCGCGGCCTCCCCGGCCGCTCCCGGTACCACGATCGAGCCGCCCACGGCGGCGAGGGTGAGGGCCGAGGCCGTGCCGGCCCGGGCCATGAGAGACGGGACACGATTGAGCGCACTCATGCGCAACCCTTCGTCAGCCGCCTGTGAAGGATGACCTGTCGGATTCGGGCTGGCGAAGTAGCCCGGCCGCTGACGCGGCTTCACCCCAAGGGCTGCTCGGGACGCGCACTGCGCGCGTACCGGCGACCCGTCGTGCTTGGGTCCTCCACTCCTGCCGATCCACTCCTGTCGACCGGTCATCCGGGCGGCGGCAGGACTCGGCGTCCGCCCGGATCGCCCCGCCGCGGCGGCGGGGTCTTGTCGTCAGTCAGGGATCTTGACCCATGGCGTGAGCGATTTCCCAACGGAACGGGGGGTTTGTGTTGTTACTCACCACTCACCCGTTCGGGTGGACAGCCGTCTGTTCGAGACGCCGTCAAGAGGGCGTGTGAGGCCAGGACCAGGGGTGGAACGGTCAATTCCGCCCTTCTGCGGGGCGGTGTGCGCAAGTTCGACGGCCTGAAAAAAGGAGGTTCGTCTACGCCGGACGGGGGTACGCCGTTCGGTCCGTTTCAACTCGGCGCGGAGTGTGCCGTCGAGCGGGCCCGTCGCTCCGGGCCCGCTCCGGTCAACGTCCCGTCTGCGGCGGCAGCGTGACCCTCGCGGTGCGCCGCTCGCCGTCCAGCACCCGCAGGGCGCGCGCCAGGGTCTCGGCGTGCAGTTCGCTCTCGCCCCGCCGGTGCATCAGGGTCAGCGCGTCGCGCAGCGCGACCGCCTTGCCGACCAGTGCCTGGGCGGCGCGCAGGCCGCGGTAGGTGTCGCCGCCCTGGGCCGGGTTGACCCGGCCCAACAGGTCGACGACCTCGAGGTAACGGTCGATCAGCTCGGCCTCCGCCCGGGTCAGCGCGGGCAGCGGCGGCAGTTCCGGCAGCATCCTCGGCTCACCTCGCGCCGGTCGCGGTGCGGGCGGCCCTGCGGTGGGGCACGATCCGGTCGGCGAGGCCGTACTCCACGGCGGCCTCCGCGTCCAGGAACAGGTCCTGCTCCAGGTCCGCCCGCACCCGGTCCACGGGACGGCCGGTGTGCCGGGCCAGCAGCTCCTCCGTGCGGGCCCTGATCCGGGCCAGTTCGTCGGCCCGGATCGCCAGGTCGCTCGCGCTGCCCTCCGCCGGCTCGGGGAGGGCGGGCTGACGGAGCACCAGCCGGGAGCCGGGCAGGACGTACCGCTTGCCCGGCGTGCCGGCGGCCAGCAGCAGCGCGGCCGTGCCCTCCGCACGGCCCAGGCAGACCGTCTCGACGTCGCAGGTGAGGTACGTCAGGGCGTCGTGCAGGGCGGACATGGCGTGGAAGGGGCCGCCGGGGGAGGTCACGTAGAGGGAGATGTCGCGGTCCGGGGAGTGGTGCTCCAGGTAGATGAGCTGGGCCGTCACGTCGTTCACCGCGGTCTCGTCGATCCGCGTGCCCAGGACGACGATCCGCTCCTCCAGCAGCCGGTCGTAGGGGTCAAAGGTCCGGTCGGGCGGGCGCGTCGTCATGGTGCCCCTCCTGTCTTCGCTGTCTGTAAAAAATGTACAGGACGTACGTCACGTTATGATGGCCGTATGGCTTACGAGATTCCGGTGACCCAGGCCAGGGCCGAGCTCGCCGACCTGATCAACCGCGTGGTGTACGGCGGTGAGCGGGTCGTCGTGACCCGGCACGGGAAGCCGCTCGTCGCCCTCGTCTCCGCGGAGGACCTGCGACGGCTGGAGGAGGTCGCGGGGGCGGGGGAGGAGCCGGTGATCAGCGCGGTGTCGGGCCTGCACGAGGCCGCGTCCACGCCCCGGGAACACGGCCGCTTCGGCATCGCCGCGGAACACCGGGGCACGGGGCCTTCTTGATCTCCGGCGGGGCCGGTCCCGCGCGCCCTGGCGAGGATGCGGGAGCTGTGCCCGGCGACCCTGGGCACACGGGGGAGCGGCTGTTCCCGCGGCTGATGATCCAGGTGTGGACGGAGTCCACCCGCGCCCCGGCGCTGACGGGCGTACCGACCGACGGCTACGCCGCGATCCGCACGGCGTGGGGCGGCAGGGCGGAGAGCTGCAAGGACGCCGGACTGCTGCCCGAGGACGCCGACGTGGACGCGAGGGCCCGCGCGATGATCGCGCTCGTGCAGGGGTTCGCCACCCAGATGGCCCTGCTCGGCGACATTCCGCCGCAGGTCCTCGCCGACGGCACCCGCGCCCTGATGAACGTCGGTCGCGGCCAGTAGGACCCTTCGTCCGGCCGCGCGCGGTTAACGTCCTGGAAACGCCGCCCGGCTAGCCTCCGGGTCCACGCCACCGGGGATCCTTCCCGTGGCCGCGGCCACCGGGCCCCGCACGGCCCGGAGTGAGGACGGTGAGGTGGATGCCGTGCAACTGACCCCGCACGAGCAGGAGAGGCTGCTCATCCATGTGGCGGCCGACGTGGCGGCGAAGCGCCGCGACCGCGGTCTGCAGCTCAACCACCCGGAGGCGGTCGCCCTCATCACCTCGCACATCCTCGAGGGCGCCCGCGACGGCCGGACCGTCGCCGAACTGATGGCGTCCGGGCGGAAGGTGCTGACCAGGGACGACGTCATGGAGGGGGTCCCCGAGATGATCCCCGACGTGCAGGTGGAGGCCACCTTCCCGGACGGCACCAAGCTCGTCACCGTCCACGACCCCATCGTCTGACGGGAAGGAGCGCCGTGACACCCGGAGAGATCCTGTTCGCCGAGGGCCCGATCGTCTACAACGAGGGCCGCGACACCACCCGGCTGACCGTTCTCAACGCGGCCGACCGGCCCGTCCAGGTCGGCTCGCACTACCACTTCGCCGAGGCCAACCCCGGCCTGCGGTTCGACCGTTCGGCGGCCCGCGGCAAGCGGCTCGACGTCCCCGCCGGCACCGCCGTACGGTTCGAGCCCGGCATCCCCGTCGAGGTGGAGCTTGTACCGCTCGCCGGGGCGCGCACCGTGCCTGGGCTCCGTGGGGAGACGGGGGGCCCGCTCGATGCCTGAGATCTCCCGCGAGGCGTACGCCGACCTGTTCGGGCCGACCACCGGCGACCGCATCCGTCTCGCCGACACCGATCTGCTGGTCGAGATCGAGGAGGACCGCTCGGGCGGCCCCGGACGCGCCGGTGACGAGGCGGTGTTCGGCGGCGGCAAGGTCATCCGCGAGTCCATGGGCCAGGCCACCGTCACCCGCGCCGAGGGCGCCCCCGACACGGTGATCACCGGCGCGGTGGTCGTCGACCACTGGGGTGTCGTCAAGGCCGACGTCGGCATCCGCGACGGCCGGATCACCGGCGTCGGGAAGGCCGGCAACCCCGACACCATGGACGGGGTCCACCCCGACCTGGTGATCGGACCCGAGACCGAGATCATCGCCGGCAACGGACGCATCCTGACCGCCGGGGCGATCGACGCGCACGTCCACTTCATCTGCCCGCAGATCGCCGACGAGGCGCTGGCCTCCGGCATCACCACCCTGGTCGGCGGCGGCACCGGACCCGCCGAGGGCTCCAAGGCGACCACCGTCACACCCGGACCCTGGCATCTGGCGCGGATGCTGGAGGCGATGGAGGCGTACCCGCTGAACATCGGGCTGCTCGGCAAGGGCAACACCGTGTCGCAGGACGCCCTGTTGTCGCAGATCCGGGGCGGCGCCGTCGGGCTGAAGCTGCACGAGGACTGGGGGTCCACCCCGGCCGTCATCCACGCGGCGCTGACCGCGGCCGACCGGACCGGCGTCCAGGTCGCCATCCACACCGACACCCTCAACGAGGCCGGTTTCGTGGGCGACACGCTCGCCGCGATCGCCGGGCGCGGCATCCACGCGTACCACACCGAGGGTGCGGGCGGCGGGCACGCTCCGGACATCATGACCGTGGTCTCCCAGCCGAACGTGCTGCCCAGCTCCACCAACCCGACGCGGCCGTTCACCGTCAACACGGTCGAGGAGCACCTCGACATGCTGATGGTGTGCCACCACCTCAACCCCGCCGTGCCGGAGGACCTCGCCTTTGCCGAGTCGCGGATCCGGCCGTCCACCATCGGCGCGGAGGACGTGCTGCACGACCTGGGCGCCATTTCCGTGATCTCCTCCGACTCCCAGGCGATGGGACGCGTCGGCGAGGTGATCATGCGGACCTGGCAGACGGCCCATGTGATGAAGCGGAGGCGCGGCGCGCTGCCCGGCGACGGGCGGGCCGACAACCACCGAGTCCGTCGCTATGTCGCCAAATACACCATCAACCCGGCGGTGGCGCAGGGGATGGCGGGCGAGATCGGCTCGGTGGAGAGCGGCAAGCTGGCCGATCTGGTGCTGTGGGAGCCGAAGTTCTTCGGGGTCAAGCCTCAACTGGTCATCAAGGGCGGGCAGATCGCGTACGCGCAGATGGGAGACGCCAACGCGTCCATCCCGACCCCGCAGCCGGTGCTGCCCCGGCCCATGTTCGGCGCGACCGGGCGGGCGCCCGCGGCCAACTCGGTCAACTTCGTCGCCCAGGCCGCCCTCGACGCGGGGCTGCCCGACCGGCTCGGGCTGGGCAAGCGGTGGGCGGTCATCGACTCCACGCGTGCGGTGACCAAGGCGGACATGCGGGAGAACGACGCCCTGCCGGATGTGCGGATCGACCCCGACAGCTTCGCCGTGCGCATCGACGGGGAACTCGTCGAGGCGACCCCGGCCGAGGAACTCCCGCTCGCCCAGCGCTACTTCCTCTTCTGATGTCCAGGGCAGCGCTGCTCGTCCTGGCCGACGGCCGCTTTCCCGCCGGAGGGCATGCCCACTCCGGCGGGGCGGAGGCCGCGGTCCACGCCGGGCGGATCACCGGCGCGGCGAGCCTGGAGGAGTTCTGCCGGGGGCGGCTGCACACGGTGGGGCTGGTGGCGGCCGCGCTGGCCGCGTCCGCCGCGCTGGGCGTGGACCCGGCGGCTCTGGACGCGGCCGCCGACGCCCGTACGCCGTCGCCGGCGCTGCGGGCGGCCGCACGCAGGCTGGGACGGCAGTTGCTGCGGGCGGTGCGGGCCGCCTGGCCCGGTGCTGAACTGGACGCGCTGGGGCGTCAGTTCCCGAAGGGGGCGCACCAGCCGGTGGTGCTGGGGGTGGCCGCTCGGGCGGCCGGGCTCGGCGCGGAGGATGCGGCGCACTGTGCGCTGTACGAGAGTGTCGGTGGTCCCGCGACGGCGACGGTACGGCTGCTGAGTCTCGACCCGTTCGACGCGACGGCGGTGCTGGCTCGGCTGGCGCCGGAGGCGGACCGGGTGGCGGAGGCGGCGGTGCGGGCCGCGCGGCGGGTCGTGCGGGAAGGTACCGATGCTTTGCCTGCGGCGTCGGCGCCTGCGCTGGAGATGTACGCCGAGGCGCATGCGGGGCGCGCGGGGCGGTTGTTCGCGTCATGAGGTTCGTCGTCGGGTGCGGGTTCGTGGGGGTTGTCCGCGCAGTCCCCCGCGCCCCTGAGGGGGTGGCCGTCCCGGAGTTCGTCAGCTCGCCGGGCCTGCGGGTTCGGTTCGTTGCTGGGTGCGGGTGCGTGGGGGCTGTCGCAGTTCCCCGCGTCCCCTTGGGGGGTTGCCCGCTCCCCACCCGATATGTCCACCCCAATCGCCCGGAGGTGCCTCATGCATCGTGATCACATCGACCCCTACCCCGGTCCCCCCGCCCTCGGTGGTGATGCCCGGAGACCTGACGGGGCGCGCCGTGCCCTGCGGATCGGGCTCGGGGGGCCCGTCGGGTCGGGGAAGACCGCTACCGTCGCCGCGCTCTGCCGGGTGCTGCGGGACGAGGTGTCGCTGGCCGTCGTGACCAACGACATCTACACCCGCGAGGACGCCGAGTACCTGCTCAGGGAGGCCGTGCTGCCCCCCGAGCGCATCACCGCCGTCGAGACCGGCGCCTGCCCGCACACCGCGATCCGCGACGACATCTCCGCCAACCTCGAAGCCGTGGAGGACCTGGAGGACTCGGTCGGCCCGCTCGACCTCGTCCTCGTCGAGTCCGGCGGGGACAACCTCACCGCGACCTTTTCCAAGGGGCTGGTCGACGCGCAGATCTTCGTGATCGACGTGGCCGGCGGGGACGACATCCCGCGCAAGGGCGGCCCCGGCGTGACCACCGCCGACCTGCTGGTCGTGAACAAGACGGACCTCGCTCCGTACGTCGGCTCCGACCTCGGCCGGATGGCGGTCGACGCCAAGGCGCAACGCGCGGACCTGCCGGTGGTGTTCCAGTCGCTGCGCGAGGACGAGGGGGTCGCCGCGGTGGCGGCCTGGGTGCGGCAGCGGCTCGCCGCGTGGGCGGCGTGAACACCGCGGGCGTCCGGGCCCAGGCGGAGATCCGCGCCCGCGCGGACGGCCGGGGCGGCACCGCCCTGCCCGTGCTGGAGAGCCGGGGTCCGCTGGCCCTGCGGCGCACCCGGGGGAGCGGCGCCACCGCGCACGTCGTGCTCGTCGGCGCGATGAGCGGCCCGCACGGCGGGGACCACTTCACCGTCCGCGCCGACGTCGGACCGGGCGCCCGGCTGCGGGTCGGCTCGGCCGCCGCCACCCTTGCCCTGCCGGGCCAGCACGGAGGACAGGCACGCCAGGACGTACGGATCACCGTCGCCGCCGGAGGCGAACTGCACTGGCTGCCCGAGCCGTTGATCTCCGTCACGGGCAGCGAGCTGGCCGTGCACACCCACGTCGACCTCGCCCCCGGCGCCCGCCTGGTCCTCCGTGAGGAACTCGTGCTGGGGCGGACCGGGGAGGACCCCGGACGGCTCACCTCCCGGCTGACCGTGCGCGTCGACGGGCGCCCGGTGCTCGACCAGGAACTCGACTGCGGCCCCGGCGCCGAAGGCGGCTGGGACGGCCCCGCTGTATTGGGCGGACACCGCGCCGTCGGGCAACTCGTCGTCTGCGACCCGGAGTTCGAGGACAAGCCGGTCGCGCCCGGCGTGCCCGCCGAGGGTCTCGCCGTCCTCCCGCTCACCGGACCCGCCGTCCTGGTCGGCGCGGTGGCGCCGGACGCCCTGCGCCTGAGCCGGCTGCTCGACCGGGCGCCCGCCTCCTTCACCCCCGCGACCTCCGCGTCCGCATGACGCCACTCCCACGTCCGCTTATCGGATTGGCAAAGAAGGCGCATCCCCTCTGTCGCCCGTGACCTCAGGGAGACGAGGATCCTCCCCCGTACACATCGAAACCTTGTACGGGGAGGCCCCCTTGAGGGACAGCAGACCGAAGAGGCGGATGGCGGCGGCCGGTTCGGCCGGCGTGCTCGTCGCATCCGCGCTCATAGCCGGCGCCGTCGCGGCGCCCACCGCGAGCGCGACGGCGGACACCCGCCACGGCAAGGACCGTGAGGCCCAGGGCGTGGCCGTCGCCGCGGCCCGGGCCGCCAAGGCCGGCATCGACTGGCAGGACTGCCCCGCCGACTGGAACCTGCCCCGGCCCATCCAGTGCGGCTGGGTCTCCGTGCCGCTGGACTACGCCAGGCCGAACGGCAAGCAGATCAAGCTCGCCGTCGACCGCATCGCGAACACGGGCACGCCCGCCGAACGGCAGGGTGCGCTTCTGTACAACCCGGGCGGCCCCGGCGGTTCGGGCCTGCGCTTCCCGGCCCGGGTCACGTCGAAGAACCCCGTCTGGGCCAACACGGCCAAGGCGTACGACTTCGTCGGCTTCGACCCGCGCGGCGTGGGGAGGTCCGCGCCCATCTCCTGCGGCGACCCGCAGGAGTTCGTGAAGGCGCCCAAGGCCGACCCGGTGCCCCGCACCGAGGCCGACAAGCTCGCCCAGCGCAAGCTCGCCCGCGAGTACGCCGAGGGCTGCCTGGAGCGCAGCGGCACCATGCTGCCCCACATGACCACCCCGAACACCGCCCGCGACCTCGACGTCATCCGCGCGGCGCTCGGCGAGAAGAAGCTCAACTACCTGGGCGTCTCCTACGGCACCTACCTCGGCGCCGTCTACGCCACCCTGTTCCCGGACCACGTGCGCCGCATGGTCGTGGACAGCGTGGTCAACCCGTCCCGCCAGAAGATCTGGTACCAGGCCAACCTGGACCAGAACGTCGCCTTCGAGACCCGCTGGCAGGACTGGCAGGACTGGGTCGCGAAGAACGACGCCGCCTACCACCTCGGCACCACCCGCGCCGCCGTCCAGCAGCAGTGGCTGAAGCTGCGCGCCGCCGCCGCGAAGGAGCCGTTCGGCGGAGTCGTCGGCCCCGCCGAGCTGATCGGCTTCTTCCAGAGCGCCCCGTACTACGACTCCGCGTGGGCCCCCGTCGCCGAGGTGTTCAGCCAGGCCGCCGCCGGGAACACCCAGGCGCTGGTCGACGCCGCCGCCCCGGACCTGTCCGACACGGTCGGCAACGCGGCCGCCGAGAACGGCAACGCCGTCTACAACGCGGTCGAGTGCACCGACGCCAAGTGGCCCACCGACTGGCGCACGTGGGACCGCGACACCACGCGGCTGCACCGCGACCACCCGTTCCTGACATGGGCCAACACCTGGATGAACCTGCCCTGCGCCACCTGGCCGGTGGCCCAGCGCACCCCGGTCGACGTGAAGACCGGCAAGGGCCTGCCGCCCGTGCTGATCGTCCAGTCCGAGCGGGACGCGGCCACCCCGTACGGCGGCGCCGTCGAACTGCACAAGCGATTCAAGGGCTCCCGTCTCATCACCGAGCGGGACGCCGGCTCCCACGGCGTCACCGGGCTGGTCAACCCCTGTGTCAACGACCGGGTCGACACCTACCTGCTCACCGGGAAGCTGGACCGCTCCGACGTGACCTGCGCCCCGCACGCCACGCCGAAGCCGTAACCGCACGACAGTGAGGGGCGGCCGGAACTCCCCGGCCGCCCCTCATACATGTCCCGTCACTCATGTGCCGCGAGACTCACCGCTGCGGCAGGCGCGGCGTCCGCCGCCTCTCCTCGGCCTTGCGCTCGGCCTCCGCGGCCTTCACGTCGGCCGCGTACTGGTCCACGTACTCCTGCTCGGAGAGGGAGAGGATGGCGTACATGATCTCGTCCGTGATCGCCCGCAGGACCGCCTTCTCGTTCTCCATGCCCTCATAGCGCGAGAAGTCCAGCGGCTCGCCGAAGCGGATCACCACCGGGTGGATGCGGGGGATCTTCCGGCCGGGCGGCTGCGCCTCGAACGTGCCGATCATCGCGCAAGGAACGACCGGGACGCCCGCCTTGAGGGCCATCACCGCCACGCCCACCTTGCCCTTGTAGAGGCGGCCGTCGTGCGAGCGGGTGCCCTCCGGGTAGATGCCGAGCAGTTCCCCCTTGCCCAGCACCCCGAGCCCTTCACGGATCGCCGCCTGTCCCGCCTCCTTGCCGGAGCGGTCGACGGGGATCTGTCCCGCGCTGTGGAAGAAGAACGCCGTCAGCCGCCCCTTGAGACCCGGACCGGTGAAGTACTCGGCCTTCGCGAGGAAGGTGATGCGGCGCTTCAGCACGGCCGGCATCAGGAAGTGGTCCGAGAACGACAGATGGTTCCCCGCGACGATCGCGGCGCCGGAGGACGGGACATGCTCCAGACCCTCGATCCGGGGCCGGAAGACCAGTCTGAGCAGCGGGCCCAACAGCACGTATTTGAGCAGGTAGTAGAACAAAAGCACGCTCCTCGACTCTGGGAAACGACGGGATCGCCGCGTTCCAGCAGGTCATCCGGCACGTCGTGAACTGCCAGTCTAGGACCGGGTGACGGGCCCCGGCACCGGGTTCGACGGGAACCGGAACCCGCCTCACCGGACAGCCGCCCGCACGCCGTCCGGTCGCCGTCCGCGCACCGCCGAGTACGCTCGACGGTATGCGGATCTCCGTCTCCTCCGACATGGACGAACCCGTCGCCCGCGCCCTGGTCGACACCCTGCGCGAGCGCGGCCACGAGGTGCGCGCCCACGGCGCCCTGAGCCCCGGCGACGACCCGCGGTGGGCCGCCTGCTCCGAGGCCGCCGCCCGCGACGTCGCCGAGGGAAGGGCCGACCAGGCGGTGGTGTGCTGCTGGACCGGCACCGGCGCCTCGATCGCCGCCAACAAGGTGCCCGGCGTACGGGCCGCCCTGTGCACCGACGCGTACACCGCCGACGGCGCCCGCCGCTGGAACGACGCCAACGTGCTGGCGCTGAGCCTGCGGCTCACCTCGGTCCCGGTGCTCCAGGAGATCCTCGACGCCTGGTTCGCCGGCCGGCCCAGCGACGACCCCGAGGACCGGGCCGACGTGGAGCGCACCACCCGCCTCGACCGCGAACGCGCCGGCGCCTGACCGCGGTTCCCGTCACAGTCGTACGACCACCAGCGCCGTGTCGTCCGTGGCGCCGCCCGGCGGCAGCAGCTCCCGCAGCACCGTGTCCGCCAGCGGCTCCGGGGCCAGCGTGCGGTGCCGGCGCAGGGACTCCGCCAGTCGCCGCAGCCCCACGTCGATGTCCTCCCGCCGCCGCTCGATCAGCCCGTCCGTGTAGAGCACGAGGGTGGCCCCGGGCGAGAAGACCGTCGACGCCTCCGGCCGCGGCCGCGGATCCGGACGGGCGTCCAGCGGCGGGTCCGTCGCCCGGTCCAGGAACTCAACCCGGCCGTCGTCGTGCAGCAGAACCGGCGGCGGATGGCCGGCGCTGCTGTAGGTGATGCTGTTCCGGTCGAAGTCGATGAACGTCGTCACCACCGTCGCCGACTCGGCGCCGTCCACCACGTTCGCGTACCGGCCCAGCACGTTCAGCGCCTGGGCAGGCCCGTCCGCCACCCGCGACGCGGCGCTCAGCGCGCTGCGCAGCTGGCCCATCACCCCGGCCGCCTCCAGGCCGTGGCCCACCACGTCGCCCACCGACACGCCGATGCGGTCGCCGCCCACCAGGTCGACCAGGTCGTACCAGTCCCCGCACACGTTCAGAGCGCCCACCGCCGGCCGGTAGCGCACCGCGGCCCGGTGACCCACCTGCCGGTTCGCGGGCAGCATCGCCTTCTGCAGCACCAGGGCCACCTCACGCTCCCGGGCGTGCGCCTCGCGCAGCCGGTTGTTGAGCTCCTGCAGCTCCCTGGCGCGCGTGTACAGCTCGGCCTCCAGCACCTGTCCCGCCGCGTCGCCGCCGAGCCCCCGGGCCCGCACGAACTCGGTGACCTCCTCGACCCGGTGGACGATCAGCCGCACCCGCCCGTCGGGACCGAGGACCGGGCTGTTCACCGGCGACCAGTAGTGCTCGTGCCAGTTCCCCGAGTGCTCGGGGGACTCGACGTCGTAGCGCTGCAGGGCCATCGAGTCGCGCCGGCCGCTGGCCAGCACCCGCAGCAGCGAGGCCCGCAGCTGGTGCGAGTGGTTCGCGGCGGGGGCGTTCACCGACTCCGGGAACACGTCGAACACGTAGCGGCCCAGCAGGGACTCGCGTGACCGCCCGGTGCCGCGCACGTACGCCTCGTTGACGTCGGCGAACACCAGGTCGGGGGTCAGCAGCGCCACCATGCCCGGCAGCGCCCGGTACACCGCCTCGAAGTCGATCGTCGTGCCTGCCATGGCCCCGCCTCACTCCAGGTGAGTGCTCAGCGGCTGCTCCGCCCAGATGATCTTTCCGTCGGGTACGAACCGCGTGCCCCAGCGCTCCGCGAGCTGCGACACCAGCAGCAGTCCCCGGCCGCCCTCGTCCATCGCGCGCGGATGCCGCAGATGCGGGGCGCTCGCGCCGCTGTCGAGCACCTCGCACACCAGCGTCCGCTCCCGGATCAGCCGCAGCCGCACCCGCCCGGAGGCGTGCCGGATCGCGTTCGTCACCAGCTCGCTCACCAGCAGCTCCGTGGTGAACTTCAGCTCCTCGTCGATACCCCAGCGGGCCAGCTGGTCCTGGGTGGTCCTGCGGGCGTCCGCCACCACCGCCGGGTCCGGCGGCAGCTCCCACGCCGCTATCTGTTCCGGTGCGAGCCGCTTGGTCCGCGCCATCAGCAGCGCCACGTCGTCCTCCGGACGGGACGGCACCAGCGCGTCGACCACCGTCTGGCAGCTGGGCCGCAGCTCGCGCGCCGTGCCCTCCAGGGCCCGCCGCAGCCGCTCCCGCCCGGCCTGCTCCGCGCTGTCGTCGCCGTGCGCCAGCAGCCCGTCCGTGTGCAGCACCAGCGTGCTGCCCTCCTCCAGGGTCACCTCCACCGCCTCGAACGGCGGACCGCCCACCCCCAGCGCGGGACCCTGCGGCAGGTCCACGAAGCCGACCGTGCCGTCCGGCGCCACCACCGCCGGCGCGGGATGGCCCGCGGCGGCCATCGTGCACCGCCCGTCCGCCGGGTCGTACACCACGTACACGCAGGCGGCGCCGACCGTGTTGCCCTGCCTGCCCCCGCCCTCCCCGCGGCTGTCGTCCCCCTCCAGGCCACCGTCGTCATGGCCCGAGCGGAGGGCCAGGTCGTCCAGGTGCGCCAGCACCTCCTCGGGCGGCAGGTCGATCGCGGCCAGCGTGCGGACCGCCGTGCGCAGCTGCCCCATGGCCGCGGCGGCGTCGATGCCGTGCCCCGGCACCTCGCCGACCACCAGCGCGACCCGGGCGGCGGCCAGCGGGATCAGGTCGTACCAGTCGCCGCCCAGGCCGGTCAGCTCGTCGGCGGGCCGGTAGCAGGCGGCCACCTCGACGGCGTCCTGTTCGGGCATCCGGCGCGGCAGCAGGCTGCGCTGGAGCACCAGCGCGGCGTCGCGTTCGCGGGTGTAGCGACGGGCGTTGTCCACGCAGACGGCGGCGCGCGAGACCAGGTCCTCGGCCAGGTTCAGGTCGTCCGCGTCGAAGGGGTTCTGGCGGCGGCGGAAGAACGTGGTGAGGCCCAGGGTGATGCCGCGCGCCCGGATCGGGACGATCATCACGCTCTGCAGGCCCAGCTCCAGGAACGTGGACTCCCGGCCGCCCGGCGCGCCCTCGGCCCACTCCATGGCCAGCGGGTCCAGTTGCTCCTGCCGCCAGGACCGCCCCGTGGTCAGGCACCACACGGGCGGGGAGTCCGTCAGGTAGGAGACGACCGCGCCGCTGTCCACGACCGTGCGTGGCAGGTCCTCGTACAGGGACCGGTGGCCCGCGCGGCGCAGCGGCACCCGTTCCGACCCGGTGAGCGGGGCCGGCTCGGCGCCGCGCAGTACCGTCTCCAGCAGGTCCACGGTGACGAAGTCGGCGAGGCCGGGCACGGCGACGTCGGCCAGTTCCTGTGCCGTGGTCATCACGTCCAGGGTGCGGCCGATGTACTGGCCGGCCCGGTCCAGGAGGGCGAGGCGCTGCCGGGCACGGTGCCGGTCGGTGACGTCCACGACCGTGTAGTACAGGCCCATCGGGTCGCCCCGGTCGTCCTCGAGGCGGGTGAACGACAGCATGTGCGCGGTCTCCCGCAGCGGCGCCGACCGCACCCGGCCGACGTACTCGTAGCCGACCACCTGCTCGCCCGTCTCCAGCACGTGCCGCATCCGCTCCTCGACGGCCTCGCTGTCCATGCCCGGCTGGACGTCGGCGACCCGCAGGCCGAGACGGGTCCGGCCCTCCCCGCCGCCCCACTGCTCCAGGGCCGCGTTGGACCACACGTAGCGCAGCTCCGTGTCCACGATGGCGATGCCGATGGGGTTGCCGACGACGATCTGCTCCAGCACGCCGCGGCTCATGTCCCAGCCCCGCGTGCCCTCCTCCAGCTCCGACAGCAGCACCAGCACCGCCGGGCGGCCCTGCGGCGCCGTGGTCGGGGTGACCCGCGCCCCCACCTCCACCGGGTGCCCGTCCCGGCGGACAGCCGTCATCAGCCCCGTCCAGTCCTTGCCGGCGCGGCACCGGTCGAGCAGGTCCTCCATCCGCTCGGCGTCCTCGTTCGCCAGCAGATCGGCGAACTTCCGGCCCACCGCCTCCGCCGCGCCGTGGCCCAGCAGCCGCTCCGCGTGCACCGTCCAGCCCGTCACCAGACCGTGCGGGTCCAGCAGCAGCGGCGCGGCGTCGGCCACGTCGAACCCCTGCCGGACTCCTCCCTGCTCCTTCTGTCCGCCCACAGACGGCCTCTCTGTCGCTGAGAGTGTTCTGTCACGATATGTCCCCGCTAGACCCCATCTTCACCCCAATGACCGGCCGAGGGCTTCCCGAAGGTGGGCCACCGGTGCACCGCGCCCGTCGTCCGGCACGTCCCCGGACACGCCGCCGCCCCCGCCGGAGAGGTCCGGCGGGGGCGGCGGAAAGACGGTCAGACGTGGCGGCTGAGCACCTTCTCCAGCGTGCGCAGCGCCTCCCGCAGCTCGTCCGCGGTGACGGTCAGCGGCGGGGCCAGCCGGACGGTCGAGCCGTGCGTGTCCTTGACGAGGATGCCCTCGCGCATGAGGCGCTCGCTGACCTCCCGGCCGGTGCCGAGGGCCGGGTCGACGTCCACGCCCGCCCACAGCCCACGGCTGCGGAACCCGGTGACGCCCTTGCCGACCAGTGCCTCCAGGCCCTCCCGCAGCACCACGCCCAGCTCGGCCGCGCGCCGCTGGAACTCGCCCGTCTCCAGCAGCTCCACCACGGCCGTGCCCACGGCGGCCGCCAGCGGGTTCCCGCCGAACGTCGACCCGTGTTCACCCGGATGCAGCACCTGGAGCACCTCGCGCCGGGCCACCACCGCCGACACCGGGACGATGCCGCCGCCCAGCGCCTTGCCGAGCAGCACCACGTCCGGCACCACCGACTCGTGCTCCACGGCCAGCGTGCGCCCGGTGCGGCCGAGCCCCGACTGGATCTCGTCCGCGACGAACAGGCACCCGGCGCGGCGGGTCAGCTCCCGGACCCCGGCCAGATAGCCGTCGTCCGGGATCACCACGCCCGCCTCGCCCTGGATCGGCTCGATCAGCACCGCCGCCGTCGTCTCGTCGACGGCCTCCTCCAGCGCCGCGAGATCGTTGTACGGCACCACCCGGAACCCGGGGGTGAAGGGGCCGAACCCGGCGCGGGCCGTCTCGTCCGTGGAGAAGCTGACGATCGTCGTGGTCCGGCCGTGGAAGTTGTCAGCCGCGACCACGATCGTCGCCCGGTCGGCGGGGACGCCCTTCACGTCGTAGGCCCACTTGCGGGCCACCTTGATGCCGCTCTCCACCGCCTCGGCGCCGGTGTTCATCGGCAGCACCATGTCCAGGCCGGTCAGCGCGGCCAGCCGCTCCGCGAACTGCGCGAGCCGGTCGTTGTGGAAGGCACGCGAGGTCAGCGTCAGCCGGTCCAGCTGGCGGTGCGCCGCCTCGATCAGCGCCGGGTGCCGGTGGCCGAAGTTCAGCGCCGAGTAGCCGGCCAGCATGTCCAGGTAGCGCCGGCCCTCGACGTCCTCCACCCAGGCGCCCTCCGCGCGGGCGACGACCACGGGCAGCGGATGGTAGTTGTGCGCGAGGACCGGCTCCTCCGCCGCGATCAGCTCGGCGGACGAACGCGTACGGGGAGCAGAGGTCATGAGCGGATCTCCTGAGTGCAGCACTTGATGCCCCCGCCCGCCTTGTGGAACTCGGACAGGTCGACGGGGACGGGGACGTAACCGCGGCCGGCGAGCCGGTCGGCGAGCGCCGTCGCCCCCGGCGAGATGAACACATGACGGCCGTCCGAGACGGAGTTCAGTCCGAACGCCATGGCGTCCTCACGGGTGGCGAGGACCGCGTCCGGGTACAGCCGCTCCAGCACCTCACGGCTGCCCGGCGAGAACGCCTCCGGGTAGTACGCGACGTTCTCCTCGTCCAGCACGAACAGCGCCGTGTCCAGGTGGTAGAAGTACGGGTCCACCAGGGTCAGGCCGATCACCGGCACCCCGAAGAACTCCTGCGCCTCCCGGTGCGCCTCGGGCGTGGTGCGGAACCCGGTCCCGGCGAGGATCCAGCGCCCGGCCGGCACCAGGTCGCCCTCGCCCTCGCACACCGACTCCGGATGCTGGACGTCGAACCCGTGTGCCTTGAACCAGGCCGCGTACGGCACCGACTCCGGACGCCGCTCCGGCGCGTGGAACCGGGAGCCGAACACACGCCCGTCCACGACGACCGCCGCGTTCGCGGCGAACACCATGTCGGGCAGAGCTGGCAGCGGTTCCACGGTCTCCACGGTATGGCCGTGACGGCGGTAGGCGTCGACCAGCGACAGCCACTGCCGCCGGGCGAGTGAGACGTCGACGGGCCGGTCCGGCCGCATCCAGGGATTGATCGCGTACCGCACGGCGAAGAATCTGGGTTCGCAGACGAGAAAACGCCGTGGGCGCGCCACACGTGATTCGGGCACGAAGGGGTTCCTCCGCTTCACACGGTGCCGACTAGGGGGTGAGTCCACGGTAGGAACGCGGCCGCACGGCCGACAAGTGAGAGATCCTGCGTGTCCACGCAGGAATGCTGCGTCTTCTCCGGCCTCAGCGCATGTCCGGTGCGTCGTCCGGGGCGGGCTGTGTCACTCCTGCCTCAGGACTGTCGGGCAGCAGGTGCGACAGCACCATCACGCTGATCGTCTTCCGGATGAACGGCTCCTGACGGATCCGCTCCAGCACCTCCTCGAAGTGCTCCACGTCCCGCGCCCGCACGTGCAGCAGGGCGTCCGCGCCCCCGGTCACCGTCATCGCCGCCGCGATCTCCGGATGATTGCGCACCACCTCCGCCAGCCTGCGCGGCGGCGCCGCCCCCTCGCAGTACACCTCCACGTACGCCTCGGTGCGCCAGCCCAGCGCGGACGGCCGCACGGTCGCGGTGAACCCGGTGATCACCCCGGTCTCACGCAGCCGGTCCACCCGGCGCTTCACGGCCGTCGCCGACAGCCCGACCGAGGCGCCGATCTCCGCGAAGGACGTCCTGGCGTTCGCCATCAGGGCGGTGACGATCTTCCGGTCGAGTTCGTCGAACGGCGCGGGCCTGCTGCTCATGCGGGCACTGTATCCACGCCGGCCCCACGGTCACCCCGGGTGCGCCCCCGGAGGGGGACCGGCGCGGAACCGGGTGGAACGCCCTTGTCCGGCACGTGGTCCCGACCCGGAGATCCCCCCTACACTCCACGTTCATGCTGCGCGCCCTCGCCGTCGACGACGAACGCCCCTCGCTGGAGGAGCTGCTCTACCTGCTGAACGCCGACCCGCGCATCGGGAGCGCGGAAGGCGCCGGCGACGCCACCGAGGCCCTGCGCCGCATCAACCGCGCCCTGGAGTCGGGACCCGACGGCCCCGACGCCATCGACGTCGTCTTCCTCGACATCCAGATGCCCGGCCTCGACGGACTCGACCTCGCCCGGCTGCTCACCGGCTTCGCCCGGCCGCCGCTCGTCGTGTTCGTCACCGCCCACGAGGACTTCGCCGTCCAGGCCTTCGATCTCAAGGCCGTCGACTACGTGCTCAAACCCGTCCGCAAGGAACGCCTCGCCGAAGCCGTGCGTCGGGCCGCCGCACAGCGCGGCACCGCCCCGCCCGAACCCGCCCCGCGCATCCCCGTGCACGAGCCCGACCCCGACCACATAGCCGTCGAACTGGGCGGCGTCACCCGCTTCGTCGCCGTCGACGACATCACCCACGTCGAGGCCCAGGGCGACTACGCCCGCCTGCACACCGACCGCGGCAGCCACCTCGTGCGCATCCCGCTGTCCACCCTGGAGGAGCGCTGGCGCTCCCGCGGCTTCGTCCGCATCCACCGCCGCCATCTGGTAGCCCTGCGCCACATCGGCGAGCTGCGGCTCGACGCCGGCTCCGTCAGCGTCCTGATCGGCACCGAGGAACTCCAGGTCAGCAGGCGCCACGCCCGCGAGCTGCGGGACCTGCTGATGCGCCGGACCACCGGTTAGGCGAGGGGGAGAGCCGCACATGCCCCAGGAACCCGCCGAGCGCCGGGTGGTCGTCACCGGCCCGCCCCGCCGCGCACGCCCCACCTCCGGCTACTACCGCCCGCGCACCGAGATCGACGAGCAGACCACCCTCGGCCACACCTATGTGCGCTCCCTGATGCGCATCCAGCTGCGCACCGGACTCACCGTGTTCGCCGTCCTCGCCCTGCTCGTCGGCCCGCTGCCGCTGGTCTTCGCCGCCGCCCCGGACGCCCGCCGTCTGGAGTGGGCGGTCCTCGGCTTCGGGCTCTACCCCCCGCTGGTCCTGCTCGCCCGCTGGTACGTCCGCCGCGCCGAACGCAACGAACGCGACTTCGTCCGGCTCGTCGAGGACCGCTGAGACCCCGGGAACCGCACCGCCGTGAACTCCGCCTACGCCGTCACCGCCGTCGCGCTCGTCGCCGTCGCGACCGTCCTCGTCGGCGCCTTCGGCCTGCGCATATCCCGCACCACCTCCGACTTCTACGTCGCCTCCCGCACCGTAGGACCCCGCCTCAACGCGGCCGCCATCAGCGGCGAGTACCTCTCCGCCGCCTCCTTCCTCGGCATCGCGGGCCTCGTCCTCGTCCAGGGCCCGGACATGCTCTGGTACCCGGTCGGCTACACCGCCGGCTATCTGGTGCTGCTGCTGTTCGTCGCCGCCCCGCTGCGCCGCTCCGGCGCCTACACGCTGCCCGACTTCGCCGAGGCCCGGCTCTCCTCGCACGCGGTACGGCGGCTCGCGGGCACCCTCGTCGTCGGCGTCGGCTGGCTCTACCTGCTGCCCCAGCTGCAGGGCGCCGGACTCACCCTCACCGTGCTCACCGGCGCGCCCGACTGGCTCGGTGCGGTGATCGTCGCCGTCGTCGTCACGGTGATCGTGGCCGCCGGCGGCATGCGCAGCATCACCTTCGTCCAGGCGTTCCAGTACTGGCTGAAGCTGACCGCCCTGCTGGTGCCCGCCCTGTTCCTGGTGATCGCCTGGCAGAGCGACGGCGCCCCCAGCCACGCCTTCGACGAGCCCGCCGAGTTCCGGGAACAGCGCGTGGTGCGCGTCGACGACACCGTCGACCTGCGCCTGACCGCCCCGCTCACCGTCACCGTGGACGGCACCGTCGACGGCCTGGCACACAAGGACGCGGAGGTCGCCCTCCCCGCCGGCACGCACCGCATCGACGGCGGCACCCGCCTCACCTTCGCCGAGGGTTCCGAGGTGCCCGTCACAGGGAACGGCGCCGACGACGCCCTGTCGCCGTCCCGCGCCGAGAGCCGCGCGGAACGCCCGCTGTACGCCACGTACGGGCTGATCCTCGCCACGTTCTTCGGCACCATGGGCCTGCCTCATGTGGTGGTGCGCTTCTACACCAGCCCGCACGGCGTCGCCGCCCGCCGCACCACCGTCGCCGTCCTCGGCCTGATCGGCGCCTTCTACCTGCTGCCCCCCGTCTACGGCGCCCTCGGCCGCCTCTACGCCCCCGAGCTCACCCTCACCGGGGACGCGGACGCCGCCGTCCTGCTGCTGCCCGGGCGGATGATCGGCGGCACCGGCGGCGACCTGCTGGGCGCGCTGGTCGCCGGGGGAGCGTTCGCCGCGTTCCTGTCCACCGCCTCCGGACTCACCATGGCCGTCGCCGGCGTCATCACCCAGGACGTGCTGCCCTCCCGGGGCGTGCGCCACTTCCGGCTCGGCACGGTGCTCGCCATGGTGGTGCCGATGGCCGCGAGCATCATCGTCGGCGGGCTGCCCGTGGCCGACGCCGTGGGCCTCGCCTTCGCCGTGTCCGCCTCCTCGTTCTGCCCGCTGCTCGTCCTCGGGATCTGGTGGCGGCGGCTCACCCCGCCGGGCGCGGCCGCCGGGATGCTCGTCGGCGGCGGCTCGGCGTTCCTCGCCGTGGCGGCCACCATGGCCGGCTACCCGGGCGCCGGGCCCTGGCACGCGCTGCTCGCCTGGCCCGCCCTCTGGTCGGTGCCGCTCGGCTTCCTCACCATGGTGCTGGTCTCCCTGGCCACGCCCGGCCGGGTGCCGCCCGGCACGGCCGCGGTCCTGGCCCGCTTCCACCTGCCGGAAGAGCTGCGTACGGAGGTGTCCGCATGAGCGGTTTCCTCGCCGGGCTGCTCGTGGCCGTGCTGCCCCTGCTGGCCGCCGGGTTCTGGCTGGGGCGGCGCACGGCACGGCCCACGAGCCTCGCCGGTCTCGGCACCCCCGTCGAGCACGCCACCTTCGAGACCCTGCACACCGCCTCGCTGGCCACGCCCCCGCTGCGGGCCGGCCTCACCGAGGAGACCGCCCGCAAATCGGCCCGCAAACTGCGCTCCCTGCTCGGCACCGACGCCCTGTGCCTCACCGACCGCGAGCAGGTGCTCGTCTGGGACGGCGTCGGCGCCCATCACCGCACCGAGATCATGGAGCGCCTCACCGGCCCCCTGGACACCGGCCGCGGCGAGGCGTTCCCGCTGACGTGCGACACCCCCGACTGCACGGTCCGCTGGGCGGTGGTCGCCCCCCTCACCGTCGACGACCGGGTGCACGGCGCGCTCGTCGCCTGCGCGCCCCGCGAGTCGGCCGTCCTGGTCAGGGCCGCGGGGGAGGTCGCCCGCTGGGTCTCCGTCCAGCTGGAGCTGGCCGACCTGGACCAGTCCCGCACCCGGCTGATCGAGGCGGAGATCCGCGCCCTGCGCGCCCAGATCTCCCCGCACTTCATCTTCAACTCGCTCGCCGTGATCGCGTCCTTCGTGCGCACCGACCCCGAGCGAGCCCGTGAGCTGCTGCTGGAGTTCGCCGACTTCACCCGCTACTCGTTCCGGAGGCACGGCGACTTCACCACCCTCGCGGACGAGCTGCACGCCATCGACCACTACCTGGCGCTGGTGCGGGCGCGCTTCGGCGACCGGCTCTCCGTCACCCTCCAGATCGCCCCCGAGGTGCTGCCGGTCGCGCTGCCCTTCCTGTGTCTCCAGCCGCTGGTGGAGAACGCCGTCAAGCACGGCCTGGAGGGCAAGGCCGACAAGTGCCACATCCAGATCACCGCGCAGGACGCGGGCGCCGAGGCGCTGGTGGTCATCGAGGACGACGGGGCGGGCATGGACCCCGGCCTGCTGCGCCGCATCCTCGCCCGCGAGGTCAGCCCCACCGGCGGCATCGGCCTGTCCAACGTCGACGACCGGCTGCGCCAGGTGTACGGCGACGACCACGGCCTGGTCATCGAGACGGCCCCGGGCGCGGGCATGAAGATCACCGTCCGGCTGCCGAAGTACCAGCCGGGCGTCCATCTGGCGGGGCGGCTCACCCCGCGGTGAGCCGCCCTCCGTGGCTGCCGGTCAGCCGTTGCTGGTGGCGACCATGCCGAGGGTGAGCAGGCCCAGCACGACCCAGATGAACCACAGCCAGCCGTTGCTGCCGAGCGCCACCGTGTACGCCGTCACGGCCACCAGGCCGCCGACGGTGAGCACGCCCATGGTCTTCGTCGAGGTGGAACCGTTCGTGGTACCGGGCATCGCGACACCCTCCTCCAGGTCCGTTCCCTCCATGGTGCCCCGGTTTCGAAAAAGCAGGGCGGTGCGGGACGGAACCCGGGGCCGCGCTAGTTGCCGCGCGCGTTCAGGGAGGCCAGATAGGCGTTGTACGCCTCCAGCTCCTTGTCGCCGTCCCGGTCGGCGGCGCGGTCCTTGCGGCGGGCCTGCCGCTGGTCCGAGGCGTACCACTGGAACAGCAGCGCGATCAGCACCAGCACCGACGGGACCTCGCTGAACGCCCAGGCGATGCCGCCGGCCGCACTCTGGTCGGACAAGACGTCGATCCCCAGCGACGCGGGCGGGTCCTGGAAGGTGGTGACCATGGGGGTGGAGGCCATCATCAGCGCGATGCCGAAGAACGCGTGGAACGGCATGCCCGCGAACAGCTCCAGCATCCGCATCAGATGACCCGGCCGGTGCGGACCCGGGTCCACGCCCATGATCGGCCAGAAGAACACCAGGCCCACGGCCAGGAAGTGCACCATCATCGCCGCGTGCCCGACCGCCGACCCCATCAGGAAGTCGAACAGCGGGGTGAAGTACAGGGCGTACAGGCTGGCGATGAACATCGGGATGGTGAACAGCGGGTGGGTCACGACCCGCATGTAGCGGCTGTGCAGCAGCATCAGCAGCAGCTCGCGCGGCCCCTTCGTGCCGCGCACGGCCGCCGGGGGCAGGGCCCGCAGGGCCAGGGTGATCGGGGCGCCGAGCAGGACCAGGATCGGCGACACCATGCTGATGACCATGTGCTGCACCATGTGCACGCTGAACATCACCATGCCGTAGTCGTTCAGCGCGGTGCACATCACGAGCCCGATGCTCAGCACACCGGCGACGAACGCGACCGTCCGGCCCACCGGCCACTGGTCACCGCGCCGGACCAGCCGCACCACGCCCCAGCCGTACAGCGCGAGCGCCAGCAGGCAGGCGACGAGGAAGAACGGGTCCGCCGACCAGGCGAGCCCTCGGCCCAGCGTGAACGGCGGCAGATCCATGGTCATGCCGTGCCCGCTGTGATCCATCCGCCGGCTCCATTTTCGTCCAGGTTGTACGCAATCGGTCCGCACCAGACTAGAACCGCCCCCGGCGACGTCCGTCACCGGGGGCGGGTCTGTGAAGCCGGTCTCAGGCGCCGGGCGCCCGCGGTGTCAGAGCACGCACTCCGCCTCGGCGTACCGCTCCTCGGGCACCGTCTTCAGCGTCTCGACGGCCTCCGCCAGCGACACCATCACGATGTCCGTGCCGCGCAGGGCCGTCATCTGCCCGAAGTCGCCGCGGTGCACGGCCTCCACCGCGTGCCAGCCGAACCGGGTGGCCAGCACCCTGTCGTACGCCGTGGGCGTGCCGCCGCGCTGCACGTGGCCGAGGATCACCGGCCGGGCCTCCTTGCCGAGGCGCTCCTCCAGCTCCAGGGAGAGCTGCCGGGCGATGCCCGCGAACCGCTCGTGGCCGTAGACGTCCTTGCCGCCCTCGTCGAAGTCCATGGTCCCGGCCTTCGGCTTGGCGCCCTCCGCCGCGACGACGATGGCGAACCGCTTCCCGGCCGAGAACCGCTCGCCGACCTTCGCGGTCAGCTCGTCGATGTCGAAGGGCCGCTCGGGCACCACGACGGCGTGCGCGCCGGCCGCCATGCCGGAGTGCAGCGCGATCCAGCCGGTGTGGCGGCCCATGACCTCCACGATCAGCACGCGCTGGTGCGACTCGGCGGTGGTCTTCAGCCGGTCCAGCGCCTCGGTGGCCACGCCGACGGCCGTGTCGAACCCGAAGGTGACGTCGGTGACGGCGATGTCGTTGTCGATGGTCTTCGGCACGCCGACTATCGGCAGACCGTTGTCGGACAGGAGCCGGGCCGCCTTGAGGGTGCCCTCACCGCCGATGGGGATGATCGCGTCGAGACCGAGCTCCTCGACATGGCCCCGGGCCCGCTCCACACCGTCCCGCAGATGTTCCGGGCGCACCCGTGAGGAGCCGAGGATCGTGCCGCCGCGGGCCAGGATGCCGCTCACCGCGTCGAGGTCGAGCTTGAGGTAGTCGCACTCCAGGAGGCCCTTCCACCCGTCGCGGAAGCCGATGACCTCGTCGCCGTGGTCGACGACGGCGCGGTGCACGACGGACCGGATGACGGCGTTCAGGCCGGGGCAGTCGCCGCCGGACGTGAGGACACCAATGCGCATAGCCCGAAACAACCTTCTCGAAGTGGGCCGGGACCGGACCGCGCTGTCCGGCTCGATCTCCGCCACCCTAGCCGCTGAGGGGGCCTGCGCCGCATCCCGCGTCCGCCTGCTGGACGACGCCGCTCACCTGTGCGGAGGAGGCGTCAGACGGGCCGTGTCAGGCCCCTCCGACGCCTCCTCGGGAGTGCTGTTCCGGCGCCCTACGCCGGCTGCTGGGCGGCGGCGATGCGCTCGTTGCGCAGGGCCTCGTACCAGCGGTCGTCGGTCGGCGGCAGCGCGTTGACGTCCAGCGCCAGCTTCAGCAGCAGGTCCGCGATCTGCGGGTTCCGCGCCAGCACCGGACCGTGCATGTACGTGCCGAACACGGTGTCGTTGTACGCGCCCTCGGTGCCGTCCCCGGTGCCGTTGCCGTTGCCGAAGCGCACCTGCGCGAACGGGCGCGCCGTGGGACCCAGATGGGTGATGCCCTGGTGGTTCTCGAACCCGGTCAGCGGGGGCAGACCCAGCTGCGGGTTGATGTCCGCGAGGACGTCGCCCACGCAGCGCGCGCCCTCGCCGCGCACCGACACCACGTCGAGCAGGCCGAGGCCGGGCTCGCGCTGGCCGAGGTCGTTGATGAACTCGTGGCCGAGGATCTGGTAGCCGGCGCAGACCGAGAAGACGATCGCGCCGTTCTCCACGGCCCGGTGCAGCCCGCCGTCCCGGCGCAGCCGCTCGGCGGCCAGCCGCTGCGGGCGGTCCTCGCCGCCGCCGATCAGGTAGATGTCGCCGGAGGTCGGGATCGGCTGGTCGCTGCGCACGTCGAGCCGCGCCACGTCCAGGCCGCGCTGCCGCGCCCGGCGCTCGACGACGAGGACGTTGCCCTGGTCGCCGTAGGTGCTGAGCAGGTCCGGGTAGATCCAGACGACCCGCAGCTGGTTGTCGCTCACTTCAAGTCCCCTGAGGTGTCGTGGTCAGTTGCCGACGCGGCGGCGCAGGTCCTGGAACGCGGTGTAGTTGGCGATGACCTCGATCCGGCCCGGCGGCGACATCTGGACCGCCTGGTCCAGGTTCTCGCACACCTGGAACTGCTGGTTGGCGACCTCGAGGCGCACCGCCAGGTCCAGCTTCCGGTCGCCGATGACGCAGATCGGGTGACCGGTGAGCCGGGTGTAGTCGACGTCCCACAGCCAGGAGGTGTCGGTGCCGTCGGCGGAGCGCGCGTTCACCGACAGGATCACCGGGGTCGGCGGCGGGTCGATCAGCGAGAACGTCTCCAGCCAGCCCGCGGGGTTCTTCGCGAGCAGCAGCCGCAGGTCACGGCCCTGGAACTGGACGACGTCGTAGCGTCCTGCCACGGCCTGCACCTGGTACATGCGCTCCAGGGCCACCTGCGGGGGCACCCCGAAGACGGCGGCGACGGCCGCGGAGGACGCGGCGTTGGCCTTGTTGGCGCGGCCCGGCAGCTGGAGGTGGATCGGCCAGGCGGAGCCGTGCGGGTCGAGCACGTGGTCGCCGGAGAGCGCCCAGCTCGGGGTGGGGCGGCGGAAGCCGCACTCGCCGCAGAACCAGTCGTCGCCGGGGCGCTGCATCACACCGCCGCAGGACGGGCAGGACCAGGCGTCGTCCTTCCACATCTGGCCGGCGGCCACCCAGATCACGTTGGGGGAGGACGACGCGGCCCACACCACCAGCGGGTCGTCGGCGTTGGCCACGATCACGGCCTTGGAGCCGGCCAGGCCCTCGCGCCAGGCCTCCGCGAGCATGCGGGTCTCCGCGGCGCGGTCGAGCTGGTCGCGGGAGAGGTTGAGCAGCGCGATGCACTTGGGCTCGGTGGCCTGAGCGACGCCGACCAGGTACTTCTCGTCGACCTCGATGACGCCGTAGCGGGCGTCCTCGCCGGCCGCGAGGGCCGAGGTGATGCCGGCCGGCATGTTGGCGCCGAGCGCGTTGGAGACGACCGGGCCGGCCGCCTTGAGCGCCTCGGCGATGAGCCGGGTGGTGGTGGTCTTGCCGTTGGTCGCCGAGACGAGGGTCACGTCCAGGTGCGCGGCGAGCCGGTGGAGAAGCTCGGGGTCGAGTTTCAGGGCCACCCGGCCGCCGATCACCGAACCGCTTCCGCGCCCCGCGGCGCGGGATGCCGCCGCGACCGCCTTGCCCGCGGTCACGGCCAGCTTGGCCCGCGGCGTGAGCGGGTCCGAGTTGCCTGCCATCAGTTCTCGATCCTCCTTGCGTACGCGCCGCGTCTGTGCCTGACGGCCACGTGGTGTGGGCTCAGCCTATCGAGATCCATTCGCCCTCCAGTACCGCGGCTCCGTCGTGGGACGGGCGGTGATACCAGGACCGTACCCTTGCGGCCATGCGACTCGGCTCACTCCCCGGCGTCCACGGACGCGTTCGGCCCCTCACCCTGCTCGGAGACCCCGTCCTGCACACGCCGTGCGGGGAGGTCACCGAGTTCGGTCCGGAACTGGCGGATCTGGTGGAGGACTTGTTCGCGACCATGTACGCGGCCCAGGGCGTGGGTCTGGCCGCGAACCAGATCGGCGTGCCGCTGCGGGTGTTCGTCTTCGACTGCCCCGACGACGAGGACGTACGGCACCTAGGGCACGTGGTGAACCCGCGGCCGGTGGTGACGGACGGGGTGGTGGTGCGCGGACCCGAGGGCTGTCTGTCGCTGCCCGGCCTGGAGGCGGGGACGGAGCGGTACGACCACGCGGTGGTCGAGGGCTTCACGGTGACCGGGGAGCCGGTCACCGTGCACGGCACCGGGTTCTTCGCCCGCTGCCTCCAGCACGAGAGCGACCACCTGGACGGCACGGTCTACGCCGACCGCCTCGAAGGCCGCCGTCACCGCAAGCTGATGCGCCAGGTCGCGCGCGCCTCCTGGCACCGCCCCGCCTGAGCCGGGGTCCGGCCCGGGTCAGAAGCCCGGGCCGCCCACCTTGTCGCCGGCCGCGGCCAGCCGGCCCCACAGCAGGTCGGCCAGGCTGTGCACCAACTCCGCGCGGGAGCAGGGGCGTTCGCCCAGCCACCAGTCGCCGGCGGCGTGCATCATGCCGACGATGCCGTGGCCCCAGACCCGGGCCAGCTGGTGGCTGCCGGGGCCGAGGTCCAGGCGGTCCTCGATCACCTGGGCCAGCTCCTCGCCCATCCGGCGCAGCAGCGGCGCCGAGTGCTTGCCCACGTCGAAGCCCTGCTCGCTGGGCGAGCCCTCCGCCGGGTGCATCAGGAAGCGGTAGACCTGGGGCCTGGCCTCGATCGCCGCCAGGTAGGTGTCCAGCGTGGCCTCGACCCGCTCCCGCCGCTCCGCGGGCGCGTCCAGCGCGGCCCGCAGGGAGTCCAGCAGGGCGTCGGTGTGGCGCTTGGCGAGGGCGGCGTAGAGTCCTCCCTTGTCGCCGAAGTGCCGGTAGAGGATCGGCTTGGTGATCCCGGCCTCCGCGGCGATGGCGTTCATCGAGGCCCCGGGCCCGTCGCGCAGCACCACTCGGTCGGCGGCCTCCAGCAGCTCGCGCCGGCGTCGGTCGGCGGACCGCTGCTGCTCGGTCCGCTGTGTGGTGTCCATGTGCTCTCCCCACCCGTGCTGAATCGGTGACGCCTGCGCAAACTAACACTGATCACGGCCCCGACAACGAACGGGATACCGGCCTGCCTGGGGAGTTGACTTTTCCTACTTGCCGGTAACAGACTGGGGTTACCGCAAGTAACATGCACGTGCGCCGCCGCTGGAGGGGTCATGGCCGAGTTCACCATGGAGCTCAACGACGAACAGAAGGAGGTGCGGGACTGGCTGCACGGCTTCGCCGCCGACGTCATCCGCCCCGCCGCCGCCGAATGGGACGAGCGTGAGGAGACTCCCTGGCCGGTGATCCAGGAGGCGGCCAAGGTCGGCATCTACTCCCTGGACTTCTACGCCCAGCAGTACTTCGACGCAACCGGTCTCGGCATCCCCATGGCCATGGAGGAGCTGTTCTGGGGCGACGCGGGCATCGCGCTGTCGATCGTCGGCACCGGCCTCGCCGCCGTCGGCGTCCTCGCCAACGGCACCGAGGAGCAGATCGGCACCTGGATCCCCCAGATGTACGGCGACGTGAACGACGTGAAGGTCGCCGCCTTCTGCTCCTCCGAGCCCGACGCCGGCTCCGACGTGGCGTCGATGCGCACCCGCGCGGTGTACGACGAGGCCAAGGACGAGTGGGTCATCAACGGCACCAAGACCTGGGCGACCAACGGCGGCATCGCCAACGTCCACGTCGTCGTCGCGGTCGTCGACCCCGAGCTCGGCTCCAAGGGCCACGCGTCCTTCATCATCCCGCCGAACACCCCCGGGCTGTCCCAGGGCCAGAAGTTCCAGAAGCACGGCATCCGCGCCTCGCACACCGCCGAGGTCATCCTGGACAACGTGCGCGTGCCCGGCTCCTGCCTGCTCGGCGGCAAGGAGAAGCTGGACGAGCGCCTCGCCCGCGCCCGTGAGAAGGCCAAGAAGGGCGGCGAGCGCGTGAAGAACGCCGCCATGGCCACCTTCGAGGCCTCCCGCCCGGCAGTCGGCGCCATGGCCGTGGGCACCGCCCGCGCCGCCTACGAGGTCGCCCTCGACTACGCCAAGACGCGTGAGCAGTTCGGCCGCCCGATCATCGACAACCAGGGCGTCGCCTTCCAGCTCGCCGACATGCGCACCCAGATCGACGCGGCCCGCCTGCTGGTGTGGCGCGCCTCCTGGATGGGGATCAACGGCAAGCCGTTCACCGCGGCCGAGGGCTCGATGTCCAAGCTCTTCGCGAGCGAGACGGCGAAGAAGGTCACCGCCCAGGCCATCCAGATCCTCGGCGGCAACGGCTACACCCGCGAGTACCCGGTCGAGCGGATGCACCGCGACGCCGCGATCTACACGATCTTCGAGGGCACCAGCGAGATCCAGCGCCTGGTGATCGCCCGCACCCTCTCGGGCATGTCCATCCGCTGACCCACCCGTGCGGGGGCGGTCCGGTCTGCCGGGTTGCCCCCGCACGGCGGCCGGGCCAACCTCGGGGTGACCGACGCCTCGGAGGACGCGATGACACGCAACGCCCGGGACCTGCTGACGACCTTCACCGCGGAGCTCGCTCCCGACCCGCGCTCCAACCCCCTGGTGCCGCTGATCGCCTCCGGCGAGGCGGACCGGGAGGTGCTGGCCGTCCTGGCCCTGGAGCAGCTGCGGGTGATCCCGGCGGACCGCCGCGCCTTCCTGCAGCTGGCCGTGCGGTCCTCCGGCCAACCCGAGGCCGACGCGTATTTCACCGCCCTGGCCGAGGGCGAGGCGCTCGCCCGGCAGAAGCTGCCCGCCTTCGCCGCGGCCTGCGGAGTCGACGAGACCCGCGCCGCCGCCTACGCCCCGCTGCCGGGCTGCCAGGCCTACCCGGCCTACGTCGCCTGGCTGGCCCTCAACGCCGCCCCGGCCGACGCCGTCCTCGCGATCACCGCCAACTTCTCCGCCTGGGGCGGCTACTGCGCCGCCATCGCCGGGGCCCTGCGCACCCACTACGGCTTCGACGACGAGGCCTGCGCCTTCTTCGACTTCTTCGCCGCACCGGCCGGGCATCTGGACCGCGCCGCCGAACGCGCCGTCCAGGCGGCCCTGGACACCGGCCGCCTGGACGAGAGCCGCGCCCGCGCCTACGGACACCTGCTGCAGAGCTACGAAGCGCTGTTCTGGCGGACCCTCCAGCGGCCGGCCTGACGTCCTACGGGGTGGTGCCGCTGCTGTGGGCGATGCACGCCACGTCGATACGGTCGGCGAGCTTCGCGAGTTCGATCGTCAGCGCGGCGACCGTGTCCTCGTCGAGCCCGCCCTCGCCGGACTCGACGAGCCGGACCCACCGGCCGCCGACCGTGCGCAGCAGCTTGCTGACGTCGGCGGCCGCCACCTGAAGGGTGCCGCGGTCGTCGACGATCAGAGGCAGTGTCACTTCGCGGTTCACAGTCGGGATCGTAGCCGTGCGGGCGTCACGCGCCGTGCCAAACCGTGGTGATGTTGCAGAACTCCCGGATTCCGTGCCCGGACAGCTCACGCCCGTAACCCGACCGCTTGACCCCGCCGAAGGGGAACGCGGGGTGGGACGCCGTCATGCCGTTGACGTACACGCCGCCCGCCTCGAGATCCCGGACGAACCGGTCGATCTCCGCCTCGTCACGGGTCCACACATTCGAACTCAGCCCGAACGGCGTGTCGTTGGCGATGAGTACCGCTTCGTCCAGATCGTCCGCCCGGTACAGGGTGGCGACCGGGCCGAACGCCTCCTCGCGGTGGATGCGCATCTCCCGGTCGATCCCGGCCAGCACGGTCGGCGGGTAGAACCAGCCCGGCCCGTCCGGGCGTTCGCCACCGCACAGCACCGTGGCGCCGGCCCGTACCGCGTCGTCGACGAGCTCCTCCAGGTCCTGGCGGCCCTGCTCGCTGGAGAGCGGGCCGACGTCGGTGCCCTCGTCCATCGGGTCGCCGACCTTCAGCGCCTTCATCCCGGCGACGAACCGCTCGACGAAGGCGTCGTAGACGTCCGTGTGCACGATGAACCGCTTCGCGGCGATGCAGGACTGGCCCGCGTTCTGCGTCCGCGCCGTCACCGCGACCTCGGCGGCCCGGTCCAGGTCGGCCGAGGGCATCACCACGAACGGGTCGCTGCCGCCCAGCTCCAGCACCGTCTTCTTGATCATCTCGCCGCACGTCGAGGCCACCGCCCGCCCGGCCGGCTCGCTGCCCGTGAGGGTGGCCGCCTTGACCCGGTCGTCCCGCAGGATCTCGTCGACGGCGGCGGAGCCGATCAGCAGGGTCTGGAACGTGCCCTCGGTGAAGCCCGCGCGATGGAACAGGTCCTCCAGGTACAGGGCGGTCTGCGGCACGTTCGACGCGTGCTTGAGCAGCCCGACGTTGCCCGCCATCAGGGCGGGGGCGGCGAACCGCACCACCTGCCACAGCGGGAAGTTCCACGGCATCACCGCGAGCACCGGGCCCAGCGGCCGGTACCGCACCAGGGCCCGGGAGGCGCCGGAGTCCTTCACGTCGGACGCGGCGGGCTCCTCGTCGGCGAGCAGCCCGGCCGCGTGGTCGGCGTACCAGTGCATCGCCTTGGCGCACTTCGCGGCCTCGGCGCGGGCCTGCGCGACCGGCTTGCCCATCTCCGTGGTGATCATCCTGCCGACGGCGTCCTGGTCCTCGTCGAGGAGCTGGGCGGCGTGGTGCATCAGCCGCGACCGCTCCTCGAAGCTGGTGGTCCGGTACGTGCGGAAGGTGGCCTCCGCGAGCTGGAGCCGGCGCTCCACCTCGTCCTCGTCCATGGGGTGGTACGTCTTGACGGTCTCGCCGTTCGCCGGATTCACCGTGGCGATGTGCATCACTGGCCTCCATGGGACGGGCTGCGCTTACGACCTTCCCGCGCGCCGGTGGGCCGCGCAACGCGGGAGGGCCGGAGGGGCTGCGGTCGGTCGGCTCCCCTAGAGCGAGTGCTCCGCCAGGCGGTCCAGAAACGCGGCCTGTGCCGACACGATCACCTCGCGGGCCCGGTCCAGGGGGAACCACGCGACCCGGTCCAGCTCCGGGAACTCCTGCGTCCGCCCCGACCTCGGCGGCCACTCCATCGTGAACGTGCCGGGCACGACCGACGCCGGGTCCAGGTCGGCCTCCACCGCCCACGCCGTGACCACCTTGCCGCCCGACTGGCGGACCTCCCCGAGCGGCACCGCCTCACCCTCCGGCGGGGGCAGCCCCAGCTCCTCCTCGAACTCGCGGCGCGCCGCGTCCCACGCGGGCTCGGCCGGGTCGTACTCGCCCTTCGGCACGGTCCACGCCCCCGCGTCCCGGCGCGCGAAGAACGGGCCGCCCATGTGGCCGAGCAGCACCTCGACGCCCTCACCGGTGCGCCGGAACAGCAGCAGGCCCGCGCTGCGGGACGCCGTCACGGCCGTACCTCCGGGTGGGCGGCGAGCACCGTCTCGACCGTGTCCGCCTCCTCCGGGCGCTTGTCCTCGCGGTAGCGCACCACCCGGGCGAAGCGCAGGGTGACGCCGGCCGGGTAGCGGCTGGAGCGCTGGAGGCCGTCGTAGGCGATCTCCACGACGAGTTCGGGGCGCACGGTCACCGTGTAGCCGCTCTCGTCGACGGCGATCTCCCGCAGCCGCTCCGTCTGCCACTCCAGCATCGCGTCGGTCATGCCCTTGAAGGTCTTGCCGAGCATCGCGAATCCGCCGTCGGCGGTGCGGGCGCCCAGATGCAGGTTGGACAGCTTGCCGGTGCGCCGGCCATGTCCCCACTCGGCGGCCAGCACCACCAGGTCCAGCGTGTGCACCGGCTTGACCTTCAGCCAGGACGCGCCCCGCCGCCCCGCGCTGTACGGGGCCTGAAGGCCCTTCACCACGACGCCCTCGTGGCCGCGCTCCAGCGTCTCGGCGAGAAACCGCTCCGCCGCCTCCAGATCGCCGGGGCCGTTCACCACCGTGCGCCGCACCCGCATCGGCTCCGGCACCAGCCGGGCCAGCTCGGCGTGCCGCTCGGCGAACGGCAGGTCCAGCAGGTCGCGGCCGTCCACCGACAGCGCGTCGAAGAACACGGGGGAGACCGGCGTCTCCCGGGCCGCCGTCGCCACGTCCACCCGGGACCCGACCCGCCCGGCCGTCTCCTGGAAGGACCGCGGACGCCCCGTGACGTCGAAGGAGATCACCTCCCCGTCGAGGATGAACCGCCCGACGTCCAGCCCGCGCGCCGCCTCGGTCACCTCGGGCAGCCGGTCCGTGATGTCGTCGAGGGTGCGGGTGTGCACCCGTACGGTGTCGCCGTCGCGGTGCACCTGGACGCGGATGCCGTCGAGCTTCTCCTCGACCGCGCAGACGCCCAGTTTCTCCACCGCCTCGGCGACCGAGGAGGCGCTGTGCGCCAGCATCGGCTGCACCGGACGCCCGACGGTCAGCCGGAACCGCTCGAGCGCCTGAGGCCCCTGCGCCAGCAGCGCCCCGGCGACCGGCTGCAGCGACCCGGCGAGCATCACCGCCCGCCGTACGTCCGCCGAGGCGGCGCCGGTCGCCTGGGCCAGCCCCTCCACCGCCACCGCGTCCAGGGCGCCCTGGCGCACCTCGCCGGTCAGCAGCCCCCGCAGGAACCGCTGCTCCGCCTCGGTGGACGCGCCCAGCAGCTCGCCGACCAGCAGGGCCCGCTCGGCCTGCGATCCCGGCCCCGACACCTTCGCCAGCCGGGTCAGCAGCGCGTCCACCTCGCGCACCGTCAGGGACGGCGCGGCGGCGGGCGGCACCGGATTGCCCAGCACCTTCCAGCCGACCCCGATCCGCCCCTGCGGCAGCCGGCCCGCCAGATACGGGATGACGACCGGGACGTCGTCCGGCTCGGCCTCCCGGAACAGCTCCGCGAGCAGCGCGGTCTTCCGCGACCGCGCCGAGGTGGCGGCCACCTCCTGCGACACCTGGGCCAGCCGGGACAGCAACATGCAGTCATCGTGCTACGAAGGCGGGCCTTCCACACCTCCGTGTTTTCCGGACCGGCCCTGCTCCTTGCGGCCGGGTGGCGGACCGTTCGGTCAGCCGCCGAGCCGGTCGGGGTTGCTCCGGGGCCGGGTGCCGGACCGTTCGGTCAGCCGTCCAGCGCCGCGTCCAGGTCCGCCATCCGCAGGTCCCCGACGATCGCCGTCGCCGCGCGGTAGCCGCCGCTCGCCGCGTGCACCACCTGCTCGGTGAACCCGATCGCGTTGCCCGCCGCCCACACGCCCGGCACGCTGGTCAGCCCGTTCCCGTCGACCACCGGGTACGTGCCGAACGGCGTCTCGTCCATCTCCGCGCCCAGCCGCTCCAGCAGTCCGGTCTGCGGCACCGGGCGCGGCGCGGCGAACACCACCGACCGGGAGTGAACGGTCCCGTCGGCCATCCGTACGCCGGTCAGCCGGTCGTCCTCGACGACCAGTCCGGCGACCTCGCCCGGCACCACGTCCACGCCCGCCGCGGCCAGCCGGCGCAGGTCCAGGTCGGTCAGCTCCTCCTCGGCGACCCGGTGCAGGAAGAACATGACGTCCTTCGACCACCGGGACACCATCAGCGCCTGGTGCACGCCCGCCGCGCTCGACGCCAGCACCCCGAAGGGCTCGTCGCGCACTTCCCAGCCGTGGCAGAACGGGCAGTGCAGCACGTCCCGCCCGAACCGCTCGGCGACCCCGGCAACGTCCGGCATCTCGTCCTTCAGCCCGGTCGCCACGATGATCCGCCGCGCGCGCACCCTGCCGCCCCGCTCCAGCGTCACCGTGAAGTCCCCGGCGCGGGCCACGTCCGTCACCCGGTCCCGGACCAGCTCCACGCCGTAGCGCGCGATCTCCTCCCGGCCGAGCGCCAGGAACTCCGCCGGCGGCATGCCGTCCCGGCTCAGATAGCCCTGCATGTGCGCCGACGGGGCGTTGCGCGGCTCGCCCGCGTCGACCACCAGCGTGCGGTGCCGGGCACGCCCCAGCACCAGCGCGGCGGACAGCCCCGCCGCACCGCCGCCCACCACGACCACGTCGTAGCGGCTGTCGTCCCGCTCGTTCAGGTCCTGCTCGGTCATCGTGACCACCTCCACCGCCGACGGTCGCTTCGGCACCGGCGGATTGACAAACAAGTTTGCCGAACCTGCAATGTCCGCATGGTGACGGACGACGTTCTCGCGGAAGTGGGCCCCCGGCTGCGCCGGATCCGGAAGGAGCGGGAGGTGACGCTCGCGGCGCTGGCGGAGGCGACCGGCATCTCGGTGTCCACCCTGTCCCGGCTGGAGTCCGGGCAGCGCAAACCCGGCCTCGACCTGCTGCTGCCCATCGCGCAGGCCCACCAGGTGTCGCTGGACGAGCTGGTCGGCGCGCCCCCGGTGGGCGATCCGCGGGTGCGCTCCCGGCCGATCGTGCACGGCGGCCGCACCCACTGGCCGCTCACCCGGCAGCCCGGCGGGCTCCAGGCGTACAAGGTGCTCGAGCCGAAGCGGAAGCTGGAGCCGGAACCGCGCACGCACGAGGGCTACGAGTGGCTGTACGTGCTCTCCGGGAAGCTGCGGCTGGTACTGGGCGACCACGACGTGGTGCTGGCGGCGGGGGAGGCGGCCGAGTTCGACACGCGCGTGCCGCACTGGTTCGGGTCGACGGGGGAGGGGCCGGTGGAGTTCCTCAGCCTCTTCGGGCCGCAGGGGGAGCGGATGCATGTCCGGGCCCGGCCGAAGAGGGGGTGAGGCGCGGTCCGGGGACACGGGACGGTTCCTGGACGGTTCCCTTGAGGCAAGCGACCGCTTAGTATGCGGGGACCCGGTCAGCGAAGACGACGTTCACCGTCCCGTGGAGGCCCCGCATGCAGGCATGGCAAGTGCACGAACTCGGCGAGCCGCGTGAGGTGATGCGCCTCGCGGACGTCGGACGGCCGACCCCCGGCGAGGGGCAGGTGCTGCTCCGGGTGCGCGCCGCCAACATCAACTTCCCGGACGCCCTGATGTGCCGGGGCCAGTACCAGGTGCGGCCGCCGCTGCCGTTCACGCCGGGCGTGGAGATCTGCGGCGAGACCGAGGACGGCCGCCGCGTGATCGCCAACCCGGCCCTGCCGCACGGCGGTTTCGCCGAGTACGCCCTCGCGGACGCCGCGGCTCTGCTGCCCGCCCCGGACGCGCTGGACGACGCCGAGGCCGCCGCCCTGCACATCGGCTACCAGACCGCCTGGTTCGCCCTGCACCGGCGAGCTCACCTGGAGGCCGGCGAGACCCTGCTCGTGCACGCCGCCGCGGGCGGGGTGGGCAGCGCCGCCGTGCAGCTCGGCAAGGCGGCCGGCGCCACCGTCATCGGCGTGGCGGGCGGCGCCGACAAGGCCGTCGTGGCCCGCGAGCTGGGCTGCGACGTGGTGATCGACCGCCGCGAGCAGGACGTCGTCGCCGCGGTCAAGGAGACCACCGGCGGACGCGGCGCCGACGTGATCTTCGACCCGGTCGGGGGTGAGGCGTACACCCAGTCCGCCAAGACCGTCGCCTTCGAGGGCCGCATCGTGATCGTCGGCTTCGCCAGCGGCACCATCCCCAGCCCCGGCCTCAACCACGCCCTGATCAAGAACTACGCGATCCTCGGCCTGCACTGGGGCCTGTACAACACCAAGAACCCCAAGCTGGTCCAGCACTGCCACGAGCAGCTCACCGAGCTGGCCGCCCGGGGCGCGATCAAGCCGCTGGTGAGCGAGCGCGTCCCGCTCGCCGGGGCCGCCGACGCCGTGCAGCGGGTCGCCGACGGCGTCACCACCGGCCGCGTCACCGTGCTGCCGTCGCTGGAGAACGGAGCCGCAGCATGACCGACGCGGACGAACTGCGCCGCCGCACAAGGGAGTTCCTGGCCGCGCACCCGCCCGCCGGGACGGAGCGCCTGGACTTCCTGCGCGCCCGCTTCGACGCCGGACTCGCCTGGGTGCACTTCCCCGAAGGGCTCGGCGGGCTCGGCCTGCCGCGTTCCCTCCAGGTCGTCGTCGACGCCGAGTTGGAGGCCGCGGGCGCCCCCGACAACGACCCGCGCCGCATCGGTATCGGTCTGGGCATGGCCGCCCCGACGATCCTGCAGTACGGCACCGACGAGCAGAAGGCGCGCTTCCTGCGGCCGCTGTGGACCGGGGAGGAGGTCTGGTGCCAGCTGTTCAGCGAGCCCGGCGCCGGCTCCGACCTGGCCGCGCTCGGCACGCGCGCGGTGCGTGAGGGCGGCGACTGGGTGGTCAACGGGCAGAAGGTGTGGACGTCCAGCGCCCACCTCGCCCGCTGGGCGATTCTCATCGCCCGCACCGACCCGGATGTGCCCAAGCACCGGGGCATCACGTACTTCGTGTGCGATATGACCGACCCCGGTGTCGAGGTGCGGCCGCTGCGCCAGATCACCGGCGAGGCCGAGTTCAACGAGGTGTTCCTCACCGACGTCCGCATCCCCGACGACCGCCGCCTCGGCGGGGTCGGCGACGGCTGGCGGGTCGCCCAGACCACCCTGAACAACGAGCGCGTCGCCATCGGCGGCATGCGGCTGCCCCGCGAAGGCGGCATGATCGGCCCGGTCGCGAGGACGTGGCGCGAGCGCCCCGAACTGCGCACCCACGACCTGCACCAGCGGCTGCTGAAGCTGTGGGTCGAGGCGGAGGTCGCCCGGCTCACCGGCGAACGCCTCCGCCAGCAGCTCGTCGCCGGACAGCCCGGCCCCGAGGGCGCCGGCATGAAGCTCGCCTTCGCCCGCCTCAACCAGGAGATCAGCGGCCTGGAGGTGGAACTGCGCGGCGAGGAAGGGCTGTTGTACGACGACTGGACCATGCGCCGCCCCGAACTGGTCGACTTCACCGGCCGCGACGCCGGCTACCGCTATCTGCGCTCCAAGGGCAACAGCATCGAGGGCGGGACCAGCGAGGTCCTGCTGAACATCGTCGCCGAGCGCGTCCTGGGCCTGCCCGCCGAGCCGCGCACCGACAAGGACGTCGCCTGGAAGGACCTCGCCCGATGAGCGATCTTCTGTACTCGGAGGAGGAAGAGGCGCTCCGCGCCGCCGTCCGGGACCTGCTCACCGACCACTGCGACACGACGTCCGTGCTCGCCCGCGCCGAGTCGGACGCCCCGCACGACCCGGCCCTGTGGAAGACCCTCGCCGACGGCATGGGCCTCGCCGGGCTGCTGGTCCCCGAGGACCGGGGCGGCCAGGGCGCGACCCACCGCGAAGCAGCGGTCGTCCTGGAGGAGTTGGGGCGCGCGGTCGCCCCCGTGCCGTACCTGACCAGCGCCGTCGTCGCGACCGAGGCGCTGCTGGCCTGCGCGGACGGCGGGGACCTGCTCGAGGGCCTGGCGTCCGGGCGCGTGATCGGCGCGCTCGCCGTGGGCCTGCACACCGCACCCGGCGCCGCGTACGCCACCGTCCGCGCGGACGGCGGCACGCTGCACGGCGAGCTGACGGGCATCGCGGACGCCGCCGTCGCCGACGTCCTGCTCGTGCCGGCGGACGACGGCGGGCTGTACGCGGTGACGGCCGACGCGGTCACCGTCATCCCGCAGACGTCCCTCGACCTCACCCGCCCCCTCGCCCGCGTCGCCCTCGACGCCGCCCCGGGCCGCCGCGTCGGCGACGCGGAGCCCGCCGTACGCCGAGCCCTGCGCGCCGGGGCGGGACTGCTCGCCTCCGAGCAACTCGGCCTCGCCGACTGGGCGTTGACCGAAACAGTGCGGTATCTGAAGGACCGCAAGCAGTTCAACCGCCCTGTCGGCGGCTTCCAGGCGCTCAAGCACCGGCTCGCCCAGCTGTGGCTGGAGATCGTCAACCTCCGCGCCGCCGCACGGGCCGCCGCCGACGCCCTCGCGACCGGCGAGGACACGGACGTGTCGGTCACCGTGGCGCAGGCCTACGCGGCGCCCGTCGCCGTCCGCGCCGCCGAGGAGGCCCTGCAGCTGCACGGCGGCATCGGCATGACCTGGGAACACCCGGTGCATCTGCGCCTCAAGCGTGCCAAGGCCGACTCGATCGCCTACGGCACGGCGGGCGCCCACCGGGAGGCGCTGGCGGAACTGGTGGATCTGCGCGCGCCCTGACGGGATGTCGCACCGGCGGCCCGTCCTCCCCGTCCGGGGCGGGCGGGCCGCTCGCACCTGGGTGAACGGACGACGACGAACCGGCCAACTCCTCGCACGCCTCTGCTCCTTGCGTGCCACGGGACCCCATACTCGCGGGGACCCCGTACGGCACTTCAGGGAGGCAGAGCATGGCCCTCACCACCCGTCGCGGAGCCCTCACCGCCCTGGGCGTCGCCCTCGCGAGCCCTCTCGCCCTCCCCGCGACGCGGGCCCTCGCGGGCCAACACCCGCCCCGCCCGCGCCCGCTGTGGCGCGCGCACGCCCACAACGACTACGAGCACCCCCGCCCCCTGTTCGACGCCCTCGACCACCGCTTCGGCAGCGTCGAGGCGGACATCTACCTTGTCGGCGGACAACTGCTGGTCGCCCACGACCCCGAGGACCTCGACCCCGCCCGCACCCTGGAGTCGCTGTACCTGGACCCGCTCGCCGCCCGCGTCCGCGCCAACCGCGGCACGGTGTACCGCGGCGACCGCGGCTCGCTCCAGCTGCTGATCGACCTCAAGACGGAGGGGGCGTCCACCTACGCGGAACTCGACCGGCGACTGCGCCGCTACCAGGGCCTGTTCACGACGTACGCCCACGGCAGGGTGCACCCCGGCCCGGTCACCGCCGTCGTCTCGGGCGACCGCGCCGCCCGCGCGCCCATGGAGGCACAGCGCGTCCGTCACGCCTTCTACGACGGCCGGCCGGCCGACCTCGGCGGCCCCGCGCCGGCCTCGTTCGTGCCGCTCATCAGCGACAACTGGGCGCTGAACTTCACCTGGCAGGGCGTCGGCGCGTTCCCCGAGGCGGAACGCCGGAAACTGCGCACACTGGTGGGCACGGCCCACGCCCATGGGCAGCGGGTGCGGTTCTGGGCCACCCCGGACGTGCCGGGGCCCGCGCGGGACGCGCTGTGGGGCGAACTGGTCGCGGCGGACGTCGACCACCTCAACACCGACGACCTCGCGGGCCTGGAAGCGTTCCTCGACGCCCACCGGAAGGTGTGACACCACACGTTCGGAGGACAGGTCAGCCGCCCGGACGAACCCTCCGCTACGCCACACTTGCGGCCGAACGCCGCGAAACAGGTGTGGCGGAGGAGGTTGACGATGGCCATTTCCATCTCTGTGGTGCTGCTGCTCTCGGTCCTGGCGGTGATCTTCCTGCGCAACGGCGGGCTGAAGATCTCCCACGCCCTGGTCTGCCTGCTGCTGGGCTTCTACCTGGCCAGCACGAGCATCGCCCCCACGATCCACAGCGGCCTCACGGCCACGGCGGACATCGTCGGCAGCCTGCGGCCGTGAGGACGGAGCCTTCACGGCCGGGGTGAGCCGGCGTGTGCCGCTGCGGAGTTGGTCCATTCCGCTGACCTTCCCGCTGTCGCGGTGTGATGATCGAATCCGTGATCAGCGAGAAGCCGGAACCGGCCGGACGCAGGACCTGGACCGAGATCGCGGCGGCAGCGCTTCCGCTGTATCTGACGATGATCGCCGCCTCGGCCGGGGCCCTGGTCGACACCGCACTGCTCGGCAACCACTCCACCGCGACGCTCGCGGCCTTCGCGGTGAGTACGGCCGTGTTCGGCCCGGCCACCGCCACGGTGGCGGGTGCGCTGCGTGGCGTGATGCCGTTCGTCACGCCGTGCTCCTGCTTGTGGTGCGCGGCGGAATGTGGCTCGCGATCGCCGTCGGCGCCCTCGCCGCGGCGGTGCCTCCAAGGACAGCTCCGTAGATTCGCCCGACGGGACGCCTGAGGGTTGCCCACAGGCGTCCCCGCCTGCCTCAGCCCCGTTCCGCCACCGCCGCCGGGTCGTCCAGGACGCCCCGGACCACCGAGTGGGCCGCGCCCAGGAGTGGGCCCTCCGGGCCCAGGGCCGAGACCGAGACCGGGCAGGGCGGGCCCGCCGTGCGGCGGGCCAGTTCCGAGCGGAGTGAGGGCAGCAGCCAGGGGGCGAGGCCGGACAGCGCGCCGCCCAGGACCACGTTCTCGGGGTCCAGGAGGTTGACCGCGCCGGTCAGGGCGATGCCCAGTGCCGTGCCCGCGTCGTGCAGGGCGCGTCGTACCGCGGCGTCACCCTGTTCGGCGCGGCCCGCGAGCAGGCCCACCCGGTCCTCGCCGGGTTCGAGGCCGGCCGCGCGCAGCACCGCCTCCTCGCCCGCGTACTGCTCCAGGCAGCCCCGGCCGCCGCAGGCGCACGACGGGCCGTCGGGCCACACCGGGACGTGGCCCAGTTCGCCCGCGAAGCCCCGGTTGCCGTGCAGCACGCGCCCGTCCACCATGACGGCCGCGCCAATGCCGATCTCCGCCGACACGTGCAGGAAGTCGCGCGGGGTGTCCTCGCCGAGCCACAGTTCGGCGAGCGCGCCGAAGTTGGCCTCGTTGGCCACCGTCAGCGGCAGCTTCGCGGGGAGCAGCGGGGCGAGGTCGGTGTCGAGCCAGCCCAGGTTCGGGGCGCGGACGACCGTGCGGGCGTCACGGGCCACCAGACCGGGGACGGCGACCGCGAGTCCGGCCGGCCACAGCCCCTCACCCTCCGCCTCGGCCACCACCCGGTGGATCAGTTCGGTGAGTTCGCCGAGCACGGGCTCGGGGGAGCGGTCCCGGTTCGCCACATGCCGCACCGCCCGCGCCCGCACCTCCCCGCGCAGGTCGACCGCGCACACCGCGAGATGGTCGACGCCCACCTCCGCGCCGATCCCGGCCGGACCCCGCCCGCTGACCGCGAGGGCGGAACCGGGCCGGCCGACCCGACCGGGCCGCTCCGGGCCCAGCTCCTCCAGCAGCCCCGTACGGATGAGTTCGTCGACGAGTGTGGACACCGCCGCACGGGTCAGCCCGATACGGGAGGCGACGGCGGCCCGGGACAGCGGCCCCTCGTCCCGGACGGTGTGCATCACCCGCGACAGGTTGCGGCGGCGCATGCCCTGCTGGGTGTCGGGCAGGGCACGGCCCTGACCTGCCGGGCGGGCCTTGTGCAGCGGTGCGCTCATTCCTCCGTCAATCCTCGGTTCGGTGCCGTCCACGCCCGGCGGACGTCCACGGCGGCCGTCACGGGGCCGCCGTGGGGCGACACCCGCCGGGGCGTCGTCAGCCGTTGCCCGGGGCGCGCTCCAGCAGCGGGGCCGCGTCGGAGAGTACCCCGGCCAGCCGGGACAGGGTCTCCTCGTCCCGCTCCACCGCGTCCAGCACCGGCCCCTCCGCCGTGCCCCAGCGCCGGGCCACCGCGGCCGGGTCCTCCCCGGTCAGCAGGCCGGCCGCCTGGGCCGCCGCGCCGAGCGCGACCAGCTCCTTCGCCTCCGGCACCTGCACCGGCCGCCCGGACAGCCGCCGTACGGTCTGCTGCCAGGCCGTGCCGCGCGCGCCGCCGCCGATCAGCAGCAGCGGCGTCGACGGGTCGGCGTCCTCGTCGAGGACCAGGTCGAGCGCGGCCAGCAGGGAGTACACGGCGCCGTCGTACGCGGCCTGGAGCAGCTGGCCGCCGGTGGTGTCGTGCCGCAGACCGTGCAACAGGCCCGAGGAGTGGGGGAGGTTGGGGGTGCGCTCGCCGTCCAGGAACGGCAGCAGCGTGACGCCCCGGCCCGGCTCGACGGCCTCGCGGTCCAGGCCGAGGAGGGCGGCGACCCGGTCCACGGCGAGCGTGCAGTTGAGGGTGCAGGCCAGCGGCAGCCAGTCGCCGCGCGCGTCGGCGAAGCCGGCCACCGTGCCGGTCGGGTCGGCGGGCCGGTGCCGCGACACCGCGTACACGGTGCCCGAGGTGCCGAGGCTCATCACCGGCGTGCCGGGACGCACCCCGAGGCCCAGCGCGGCGGCGGCGTTGTCACCCGTGCCGCACGCCACCAACGTCCCCTTGGAGAACGGCAGGTCGTGCCCGTCGCGCACGGTGCCCGCCACCTCGCCCGGCCGCACCACGCGCGGCAGTAGCGCCGGGTCGAGACCGACGTGCGCCAGGATCTCCTCGTCGTACGTCTCCGTCGCGGACGCCCACCAGCCGGTGCCCGAGGCGTCGCCGCGGTCGGTGGTGCCCTGCCCGGTGAGCCGCTCGGTCAGGTAGTCGTGGGGGAGGCGCACCGCCTTCGTGGCGCGCACCGCGTCCGGTTCGTGCTCGGCCAGCCAGGCCCACTTGGTGACCGTGAAGGACGCGGTGGGCAGGCTGCCGGTCCGCTCGGCCCACGCCTTCGCGCCGCCCAGCTCCTCCACCAGGCGGCTCGCCTGCGGGGCGGAGCGCACGTCGTTCCACAGCAGCGCCGGGCGGACCGGCTCACCGTGCTCGTCCAGCGTGACCAGCCCGTGCTGCTGGCCGCCGATCGACACCGCCGCGGCCTCGTGCGCCGGCTCGCCGCACTGCCGCAGCGCCTCGGTCAGCGCGTCCCACCACTGGCGCGGGTCGCTCTCCCGGCCCGCGCCCGAGGTCACCGTGTGCGGCGCCTGGCCGCTCGCGACGACCCTGCCGGTCGCCACGTCGACGACCAGGGCCTTGGTGGACTGGGTGGATGTGTCCACGCCGACGACGAGCGGACCCTCGGCTGCTGACATCGGTCTCTCCCTCTTCCGCGCACCGGCGGGGTGTGTCTCTTCCCAGAAGTGTTCCTGCATACTAATTTGTAAACCGCCATGACGAAATAGTCTCAGCGAGCAAGGAGCCGCGGCATGAGCTACCAGCCCACCCCCGAGGACAAGTTCACGTTCGGCCTGTGGACCGTCGGCTGGCAGGGACGGGACCCCTTCGGCGACGCCACCCGCGGCGCCCTCGACCCGGCCGAGTCCGTCCGCCGCCTCGCCGAGCTCGGCGCGCACGGCGTGACCTTCCACGACGACGACCTGATCCCCTTCGGCTCGAGCGACAGCGAGCGCGCCGAGCACATCAAGCGGTTCCGCCAGGCGCTGGACGAGACCGGTATGAAGGTCCCGATGGCGACCACCAACCTGTTCACCCACCCGGTGTTCAAGGACGGCGGCTTCACCGCGAACGACCGTGACGTGCGCCGTTACGCCCTGCGCAAGACCATCCGCAACATCGACCTCGCGGTCGAGCTCGGCGCGCAGACCTACGTCGCCTGGGGCGGCCGCGAGGGCGCCGAGTCCGGCGCCGCCAAGGACGTCCGGGTCGCGCTGGACCGTATGAAGGAGGCCTTCGACCTCCTCGGCGAGTACGTCACCTCCCAGGGCTACGACATCCGCTTCGCCATCGAGCCCAAGCCGAACGAGCCCCGCGGCGACATCCTCCTGCCGACCATCGGCCACGCCCTCGCCTTCATCGAGCGCCTCGAGCGCCCTGAGCTGTACGGCGTCAACCCGGAGGTCGGCCACGAGCAGATGGCCGGGCTCAACTTCCCGCACGGCATCGCCCAGGCGCTGTGGGCGGGCAAGCTGTTCCACATCGACCTCAACGGCCAGTCCGGCATCAAGTACGACCAGGACCTGCGCTTCGGCGCGGGCGACCTGCGCGCCGCGTTCTGGCTGGTGGACCTGCTGGAGTCGGCCGGCTACGAGGGCCCGCGCCACTTCGACTTCAAGCCGCCGCGGACCGAGGACTTCGACGGCGTGTGGGCCTCCGCGGCCGGCTGCATGCGCAACTACCTGATCCTCAAGGAGCGCGCGGCCGCCTTCCGCGCGGACCCGGAGGTGCAGGAGGCGCTGCGCGCGGCCCGCCTGGACGAGCTCGCCCAGCCGACGGCGGGCGACGGCCTCCAGTCCCTGCTGGCCGACCGCTCGGCCTTCGAGGACTTCGACCCGGACGCGGCGGCGGCCCGTGGCATGGCCTTCGAGCGGCTGGACCAGCTGGCGATGGACCACCTGCTGGGTGCGCGGGGCTGACCCCCTTGGGGCCCGTCCTCCTGGGGGCGGGCCCCAGCTGTCGTCGCGGCTCCGCGGCGGGGTGGGGCGTGGTGCAGTTCCTCGCGCCCCTTTCTTGGGTGGCGTTCACCGCAACACCCTCGGGGGCGCGGGGAACTGCGCGAGCAACGCACGACGTCCCGCACCCGACGTGGAGTGGGGTGTTCGGGGGCCGTGTCGTCGGCGGCGGGGTTCGCCGCTACACCCTCGGGGGCGCGGGGAACTGCGCGAGCAACGCACGACGTCCCGCACCCGACGTGGAGTGGGGGGTTCTGGGCGCCGTGCCGTCGGCGGCGGGGTTCGCCGAAGCACCCTCAGGGGCGCGGGGAACTGCGCGAGCGACCCACGACGTCCCGCACCCGACGTGGAGTGGGGGGTTCTGGGCGCCGTGCCGTCGGCGGCGGGGTTCGCCGCAACACCCTCAGGGGCGCGGGGAACTGCGCGAGCAACCCACGACGACCCGCCCCCGACGGGCGTCATAGGCACCCGCGCGCCTGATGTGCGCCCCGCGCGCTTCCCGCGCGGGAATGCCACGACTGGCGGGCGGTTTCGCCGCCGTCTTCTCGCGCGGCCGCGCCCCCGCGGTGACGATGTGTTCATGGCCACGCCACCCGAACCGCCCCAGCAGCCGCCCGGCCCGCCGGACGACGCACCCCCGCCGCACGGCGGAGGCTTCGGCCCGCCGTCCTACGGCGACGGGTCCTCCTCCGGCCCGCCCGGCGACGGCGGAGGCGGGGGTGGACCGGGAGGCGGTCCCGGAAGGCGCCGTCTGGTGATCCTCGTGCTCGCCGTGATCGTGGCCGCCCTGGTCGTCACCATCGCCGTGCTCGTCACCTCGGACGAGGACGGCCCCGACACGGAGCCCACCGAGACCGCCACCGGCGGCCCGTCGCTGGACCTCCCCTCGGAGTTCCCGACCGGGCTGCTGCCCTCGGACTTCCCCACGGAACTGCCTTCCGGCTTCCCGACCGCGCTGCCCAGCGACTTCCCGAGCGGACTGCCCACCGCGCTGCCCAGCGGACTTGAGTCGCTGCTGCCGGGGCTGGAGGGCGTGGACACCCGCTGACGCCTCCCGGCGCCCGACGCGTCCCGCGGGTACCCCTGCGCTGTGAGGTGAGTCACCATGGTGGGGGAGGAGGCCGTGAGCCGCCCGAGACCTTAGGGGTCGCATCTCAGGGGCGTCTCAGGGTGGCGGCCAGGAACCGCCGCCGACGCGGACCCGTTTTCACGTCAGAGAGCGGCAGTGGCCGCGAAGGAGGCGACGCAGATGTCGAAGAACGCGAAGATCGCCGCGGGGGGTGCGGCGGTCGGGCTCATCCTGCTGATATGGCTGCCCTGGTGGGCCGCGCTCCTGATCATCCTGGGAGTCCCGGCAGCCGCCTACCTCGCCCTGGACCCGTCCCAGAGGCGACGCCTGAGGAGGACCACCCGCAAGGAGCTGGGCCGCTGAGGCGGAGTACGGGCTGACCCCGCCCCGGGGGAGGGGCGGCACCCGAGATACCGGACGTCCGAGGCGCGGACGGCACTGTGCGTCCCGCCGTGCGCCGAGGACACGCGCCTCGGAGCGGCCGTAGCGCGTGCCCGCCGGGGGGGGGGGCCGGGGCGGGCGGACCGGACGGGCGCCCTACCCCGCCCTCCGCCTCACAGCGGCCGTACGGCCATCTCGTCCAGCGCCTTCAGCAGCCCCGGCAGTTCCGGTCCCCGCCCTACCGGAAGCACCTCGCCGGGTTCGTCGTCGAGCAGGACGAAGGCGATGTCGTCGGTCCGTGCGACCAGCGACCACCCCGGCCCGTCCGCGCGCAGCGTCCGCGCACCGCCCGGTGCGAAGGACGACCGCACCCGCCCGAGCGGCGGCGGCGAGTCGACGTAGGCGCGCGCCTCGGCCAGCACCCGGCGGATCCCGCTGTGCCCGCCCACAGGGGCAGCCCCGCCCTCACCGGTATCCTCGCCGCCGTCCGACGGCGCCGAGTCCGGCGTGGGGAACTGCGAGTCGTCCACCTGCTCCCGCCACGTCGCCCACTGCAGGGCGATCTCGTCGGCCCCCAGGCGCCGCTGCGCCGGTCCCCACACTTCCGCGGTCGGCGGCGTCAGCGGGGGCATGTCCGCCACGTCGGGGGAGGGGTCGTGCGGCGCGGGCACGTTCGGCGCGGCCACCGCCACCGCGAGGGGCCAGCCGGGCAGCGCGGCGACGACCGTGCGCTCGTCCGGTGACAGGTCGTGCTCCATGCCGCAGTCCCAGGACGCGATCGCGACCGCGACCAGCGAGACGTCGTCGACGACCACGGTCCACCGGGCGCCTTCACCGTCCTGCCCGAGCACCAGCCCGTAGCCGTCGGCCACGGGCGGAAGGCCGAGCGCCGCGCACGCCTCGGGGTAGTCGTCGCCCAGCACACTGGGGAACTTCGCGGGCGTCAGCAGCGCCGCCGTCAGCACATAGAGCGCGTCGTCGTCGGCGGCGACGGCTTCCTGGTCCGTCCCGGCCATCCCAGCCTCCCCATCGGTTCGTCCGTCGGCGCGCACCATATGCCGACCCCGCACCCGTTGTCACGACCCCGCACCCGTGCCCGGAGCTGCAGCTTTCCGGTCGGACGGGGCGAATCGACCCTGCGCGCGTGCCTGTTCGCCGACCCTGCACCAAAGCCCCGCGAACGCCGGACACCCCTCAGGCGTCCCGCACCGCCAGCGCCAGGAACCGCGTGTCCTCGTCGGCGTACGACGTCATGCGCCAGCCCGCGCCGGTGAGCAGGGCCCGCAGATTCGGCTCGGCGCGCAGGTCGTCCGGGGTGAGTTCGCGCCCCTGGCGTGCGGCGAGGGCGGCCCGTCCGATCGGGTGGAACAGGGCGAGCACCCCGCCCGGCCGCACCACGCGCCGGAGCTCCCGCAGGTTCTCGGCAGGCTGCGGCAGATGCGCGATCAGCCCGGCCGCGAACACCGCGTCCAGCGAGGACGAGTGCAACGGCAGCGCCGCCACGTCCGTCAGCAGCAGCGTCCCGTCCCTGTCCCGGCCGGCCCGCGCCGCCTCCCGCAGCATCTGCGGCGTCAGATCCGCGCCCAGTACCACCCCGGACGGTCCCACGGCCGCGCGCAGCGCGGGCAGCGCCCGCCCGGTGCCGCAGCCCGCGTCCAGCACCCGGCCGCCCTCGCGCAGCCCCAGCTCGGCCACCGCCGCGGCGTAGGCGGGGCCGTCGTCGGGGAAGCGGCGGTCCCAGCCGGCGGCGCGGGCGCCGAAGAACTCCTGCACATGTGTGTGGTCGTCGCTCATGCACCGCATGATCCCTCACCGGAACCGGCGACACAGTGTGCGCACGTTCGAGCGCGATGCGGTCGCACCATGCCACCGGTGCGCCAACTTCGCGCCGCTTTCGAAACGCGCCCCCTCGGCGCGCCTGCGCCCCCTAGCGTCCCCGGGTCATGGGACATCTGGACCACGCCACCCTCGGGTGGCTCACCCCCGTGCTGTCGTACGCGATGGCCTGCACCGGCGCCGCTCTGGGGCTGCGCTGCACCGTCCGCGCGCTCGCCGCCACGGGCCCCGTGCGGCGCAACTGGCTGCTCACCGCCGCCTCCGCGATCGCCACCGGCATCTGGACCATGCACCTCACGGCCATGCTCGGCTTCGGCGTGAGCGGCAGCGACATCCGCTACGACGTGCCGCTCACCCTGCTGAGCCTGGTGGTCGCCATGCTGTTCGTCTGCGCGGGCGTGTTCGCCGTCGGCCGTCACCCCGGCCGGGTCCAGGCCCTGCTCCTCGGCGGGCTCACCACCGGCTTCGGCGTCGCCGGCATGCACTACCTGGGCATGGCGGCGGTCCGGCTGCACGGCGAGGTGAGCTACGACCCGGGGCGCGTCGCGCTGTCCGTCCTCATCGCCGTCGTCGCCGCCACGGCCGCGCTGTGGGCGGCCCTCGCCATCCGCTCCCCGGCCGCCGTCACCGTCGCCTCCCTGATCATGGGCGCGGCCGTCAGCAGCATGCACTACACGGGCATGTACGCGGTCAGCGTGCGGGTCACGCCGTCCGGCGAGCCGCTGCCCGGGGCGAGCGCGATGTCGTTCGTCTTCCCGCTCGCCGTCGGCCTCGGCGCGTATCTCTTCATCACGTCCGCCTTCGTGGCGCTGTCCCCGGCGGCCGGGGAACGCCACGCGTCCGCCTCCGCACGGCGGCCGGCCGAGCGTCCGGCCCACTGACCGCCGCGGTCCGCACGCCCCTACGAGCGAGGAGTCCATGCGCACACCCCGGAGGACCCCGAGCGCCCGCGCCGAGGCGCCGTCCCCGCCGCCCGTCCGCGGCCGGCGCGCCCACGCAGGACCGCCCGCCGACGAGGGACCGATGCCCCCGGGGGACCCGGCCGGTGCGGGCGTACCGCGTCTGCGCGGCCCCTCCGGTCCCCGGACCGTCCGCGCCAAGGTCATCTGCCTGCTGATGGTGCCGGTCGTCTCCCTGCTCGCCCTGTGGGGGTACGCCACCGTCACCACCGCCCAGGACGTCTCCCGGCTGCGCCAGGTGCAGCGCGCCGACTCCGCCGTCCGCGCCCCGGTCGCCGACACCGTCACCGCCCTCCAGGCCGAGCGGGCGGCCGCCGTCCGCCGCGCGGCCGACACGGCGGCCGTCGGGGCCGCGGAGTTCACCCGTCTCGCGCAGCGCACCGACCGCGCCGTCGCCCGGCTGAGGCTCGGCGACGACCGCACCGTCGCCGACGGTCAGACGCTGCCCCGCGCGGTCGCCGAACGGCTCGACGCCTTCGTCACCGCCGCGGAACGGCTGCGTCCGCTGCGCGCCGAGGTCCGCGAAGGCCGCGCGGGCTGGGCCCGCACGTACGAGCGGTACACCGCCGCCATCGACGGCGCCTTCCGCGTGGGCGGCGCCCTCACTGGCGTCCAGGACGCCGAACTCGGCGCCGACGCGCGCGTACTGCTCGAGTTCTCCCGAGCGGGAGAGGCCCTCGCCCAGGAGGACGCGATCCTCGCCGCGGCCCGGCTGCACGGCAGCCTCGGCGGCGACCGCCTGCGCCTGTTCACCGGGGCGGTCGAACTGCGCCGCACCCTCACCGCCTCCGCCGCGCCCGACCTGCCCGGAGCGGCCCGCACCGCCTGGAGCACCCTCGCCGACAGCCGCCCCTACGCCGTCCTGTACACGGCGGAGGACAAGATCCTCACCGCCGACCCCGGGGCGCGGGCCGCGGAAGCCGTCCCCCGCGCCACCTGGGAAGCCGCCCACGCGCGCGTGAGCGACGAACTGCGGACCGTCGAGCGGCATGCGGCGGAGTCGGTCGCCGGACGCGCCGACCCCGTGGAACGGGGCCTGTTCGGACCCGCGGGGGCCGCCGTGCTGTTCGGCCTCCTCGCCGCCGCGGCCTCGCTCGTGATCTCGGTTCGCATCGGACGCGGCCTGGTGATCGAACTGGTCGCCCTGCGCGACGACGCCCTCGACATCGCCCACCGCAAACTCCCCGAGGCCATGCGGAAACTGCGCGGAGGCGGGGAGATCGACATCCGGGCGGAGGCCCCGCACGGACCACCCGCGCAGGACGAGACCGGCCAGGTCGCCCAGGCCCTCGGCACCGTCCACCGGGCCGCCCTGCGCGCCGCCGTGGAACGCGCCGAGCTGGCCGGCGGGATCAGCGGCGTCTTCGTCAACCTCGCCCGCCGCAGCCAGGTCCTGGTGCACCGTCAGCTCAGCCTGCTCGACAGCATGGAGCGCCGCTCCGACGACCCGGACGAGCTGAGCGACCTGTTCCGCCTCGACCACCTCACCACCCGCATGCGCCGCCACGCGGAGAGCCTCATCATCCTCTCCGGCGCCGCCCCCGGCCGCGCCTGGCGCAAACCCGTCCCGCTGACCGACGTGGTGCGCGCGGCCGTCTCCGAGGTGGAGGACTACGCGCGCGTGGAGGTGCGGCAGCTCGCCGAGGCGTCCGTCGCGGGCGCGGCCGTGGCGGACCTCACCCACCTGCTCGCCGAGATCATCGAGAACGCGGCGCAGTTCTCCCCGCCCCACACCCGGGTGCGCGTCACCGGCGAACCCGTCGGCAACGGTTACGCCGTCGAGGTCGAGGACCGCGGCCTCGGCATGGGCAAGGACGCCCTCGCCGAGGCCAACCGGCGCATCACCGAGTCCGAGGCGCTCGACCTGTTCGACAGCGACCGGCTCGGCCTCTTCGTGGTCAGCCGGCTCGCCGCCCGCCACGCAGTCAAGGTGCACCTCAAGACCTCGCCCTACGGCGGCACCACCGCGGTCGTCCTCCTCCCCACCGCGCTCCTCGACGACCGTACCGAGCAGGAACGTCCCGGCACGCCGGCCAGGGCGTCCGCCGAGGCCGGCCGGGAGCCGCGTGAACCCGCCCCCGCCCCGCATCCCGGTGCCGTCCAGGTGCCGCGGCAGCCCAGGGCCGTCGCCGCCCCCGACACGCGGCGCGCCCTGGTGGCCCCTGTCGCCGACCTGCCGTCCGAAGCCGGACCTGCGTCAAAACCCCCGTCCGAGGCGGGACCCCGGTCGGCGCCGGAACCCCGTTCCACGCTGGAGCCGCGTTCCGCGCCGGAACCCCGACGCGCGCCGGACGCCGTGCCGCCTTTGGCGCCGCACGCCGTACCGCATCAGGAACCTCGGTCCGAGCCCCACCCAGTGCCGCGTCCGGCATCTCGCCCCGTGCCTCACGCCGTGCCGCGCACCGGCGTGTACGGGGGCGCCGGCCCGGGCGACGAGCCCCAGAGCCCTCAGGGAGCCGCCACCTTGCGCCTGCACCGCACAGAGGAGCCGGCCGGCTCCGACGACCTGCCCCGCCGGGTACGCCAGGCCAGCCTGGCGCCCCAGCTCCGCGACGGCCGGCCGGACACATCCGGGCCGGCACGCGGCGAAAGCCGGGACGACGACCGCACCCCCGAACTCGTACGGGACCGCATGGCGGCCTACCGCGACGGCTGGACGCGCGGCGGCGGCCGGCCGCCCGGCGCCGCACGCGGCACGGCGAGGCCCAGCACCGAAGGAGACCCCGCATGATCCAGGAACCCCGCACCGGCGCAGGCCGGCGCTCCGGCGAACTCGACTGGCTGCTCGACGACCTGGTGCTCCGCGTCACCGACGTACGGCATGCCGTGGTGCTGTCCGGGGACGGACTCGCCATGGGCGCCTCCGGCGGCCTCGGCCGCGAGGACGCCGAGCACCTCGCCGCCGTCGCCTCCGGGTTCCACAGCCTCGCCAAGGGAGCGGGACGGCACTTCGGGGCCGGCGGCGTGCGCCAGACCATGGTCGAGATGGACGACGGATTCCTGTTCGTGGCCGCCGCGGGGGAGGGCTCCTGCCTCGCGGTGCTCACCTCCGTCACCGCCGACATCGGTCTCGTGGCCTACGAGATGGCACGGCTCGTCCGGCGCGTGGGCGAGCACCTGGACACCGCGCCGCGCGTCGCCGCACGGCCGCCGGCCGGATGAGACGAGAAAGCGGTCCGAGCAGATGACCGACGACACGACCGGCGCCCCGCGCGAGCCGGGCAGCCAGTGGTACGACCACGAGGCCGGCCCCCTGGTCCGGCCCTACGCCGTGACCGGCGGACGCACCGCACCCGGCCCTTCCGGTGTGCGCTTCGACCTCATCGCCCTCGTCAGCCTCGACCCCGCCGCGCCCGCCGGTGACGACCCCGCGCTCGGCCCCGAGCACCGCGCGCTGATCGACCTGTGCCGCCCGGAGACCCAGTCCGTCGCCGAACTCGCGGCCTGCGCCGACCTGCCCGTGGGCGTCGTCCGGGTCCTCCTCGGCGACCTGCTGGAACGCGGCCGGGTCACCGTCAGCCGGCCCGTACCGCCCGCCCAGCTGCCCGACGAGCGGGTGCTCCGCGAGGTGATCGCGGGGTTGCGGGCGCTGTGAGCACTCGTTGGCCAAGAGCCGTGTCGCATTCCCCGCTGTGACGAAAGAGCGTCTGGAACACCCTCACGAAAAGAGCGAACGATGGTCCCCGAACACCCCGACGCCCCCGCCGGTGAGACGACGGCTCTGGCGCTGAAGATCCTGGTCGCCGGTGGTTTCGGCGTGGGGAAGACCACGCTGGTGGGCGCGGTCAGCGAGATCCGGCCGCTGCGCACCGAGGAGACGCTCAGCGAAGCCGGGCGGACGGTGGACGACACCGACGGCGTCGACCACAAGGTCACCACGACCGTCGCCATGGACTTCGGCCGCATCACCATCCGCTCCGTGCTCTCCCTGTACCTCTTCGGCACCCCGGGCCAGGACCGCTTCTGGTTCCTGTGGGACGAACTGGCGCAGGGCGCGCTCGGCGCGGTGGTGCTCGCGGACACCCGGCGACTGGAGGACTGCTTCCTCGCGGTCGACTACTTCGAGCACCGCAAGATCCCGTTCGTCGTCGCCGTCAACTGCTTCTCCGGCGCCCGGCGGCACGACGCGCGCGTCGTGTGCCGGGCACTCGACCTCGACCCGGGGACGCCCGTGGTGCTGTGCGACGCCCGCGAGCGCGACTCGGGCAAGGAGGTGCTCATCCAGCTCGTCGAGTACGCCGGGCGCATGCACACCGCCCGGCTGCTCGACTCGGTGGGCTGAGCGCGGCGGGGTCCGTCCGTCCGCCGCGCTCAGTTCAGCTCCCCGCCCGGTGTGGGTCCGCCACGCCCTTTTCGGCCAGCACCTTGTCGATCCGGACCCGGACCAGCAGCTCGCCCGGCACGCCGTTGCGGGCGCCGAACTCCTCCGCGCGGTCCTCGCCCACGTACCGCCCCCCGATCCGGGCGGCCCAGTGCCGCAGCTCCCCGGGGTCCTCCGACGGCGCGCCCGGCCCTTCCGGATCACGTACGCGAAGGGCGGCCGGTCGTCGTCCACACAGAGGGCGACCCGCCCGTCCCGGGCCAGGTTGCGCCCCTTCACGGTCGCCGCGCCGGTGTTGAACACGACGTCGTCCCCGTCGAGCACGAACCGACCGGCGCCAGAGGCTCCGTCCGTCGGCACGGACGGTGGCCAGTCTCCCGGTGCGGGTGTCCTGAGAGACGAACGCCCGCCACTCTTCCTCGGTCATCTTGTGTCCCAGGGCCCTCATCTTCCTTGCCCGCCGCCCGGTCGTGGGGAAGGCTGGCGCAGGGACCCTCCCGACCGGAGGGGACGACACACGGGGTACACGGGGACAACAGGGGGAGACACACGACATGGGGCAGAACCAGGGACTCGACTGGCTGCTGGACGACCTGACCCAGCGCGTCGAACACGTACGGCACGCGCTGATCCTCTCGAACGACGGCTTGGTGACGGGGGCGAGCACGGGCCTGCGCCGCGAGGACGCCGAGCATCTGGCCGCCGTCTCGTCCGGGCTGCACAGCCTCGCCAAGGGCTCGGGGCGGCACTTCGGCGCGGGCGGGGTGCGGCAGACCATGGTGGAGTTCGACGAGGCGGTGCTCTTCGTGACCGCGGCCGGCTCCGGGAGCTGCCTGTGCGTCCTCAGCGGCGCCGAGGCCGACATCGGGCACATCGCGTACGAGATGACGCTGCTCGTCAACCGGGTCGGCGAACATCTGGACGTCGACACCCGCCACCGACCGGAACCGGGTACGAACCTCTGACCTGCGGATTCACCGTCCGAGTGGAGGGTGCGGCGAGGGTTATCCACAGGCTGAACGCGGAGTGTGACGGAACGGCTACCGTCTTTCCCGGAGCGGGCGCAACCGGCGCCGGCCCACCGGACCCACGGGGGAGACGAGCATGTCCCGACAGACGCCGACCACCACCGCGCAGCGCACGGTCACCGCTTTCGACACGGGTGTCGGCCGCCCGGCCGTGGCGAAGGACGACACCTGGATCACGACCGGCCGCGCGGCCCGGGAACTCGGCCTGCGGCGCACCGAGTTCGACCTGGCCGTGCGACTCGGCCGCATCCGCACCGAGCCCGGCAGGGTGGCAGCGGAGCGGCGGGTCGCGCGGGCGGAGATCGAACGGCTGCGCGCCGGACCGGACTTCCCTGAGGCACTGCGCCGCAGCGTCCACGCCGTGGGGACCGCGGAGGGCGCCGCCCTGCTGGGGGTGGCGAAGGCCCGTTTCACCCGGCTGGCGAGGCTGGGGCTGGTCGTTCCGGTGGCGTTCCACCTGAACCGCTACCGCGCCGTGGTCTGGCTCTATCTCGCCGACGAGCTACGGCTGTTCGGTGACGACGAGAAGAACGCGGCGCTGCTGACCGGGCGTACGCCGGAGGGGCTGCGCGGCCTGCTGGACTCCGGGATCGATCTGCGGCCCCGCAACTGGCGCAGCAGGCACCTGGGTTTCCTGCTCCGGGAGGCCGAGGACCCCTGGGCCCGTGCGGGCGCGGTCGCGTCGTTCCTCGACCCGCTGCATGTGGCGCAGGTGGTGCGGGACCCCTACGAGCGGTCCCACGTACACGGGTTCCGCCGCCGTCCGCCCGGCGGCGGGAGCCCCGACTCGCCAGGGGCACGGATCGCGGCGGACCTCATGACCGCGCGCGACCCGGACGAGATCGCCTGGCTACGGGCCGACCTGGCCCGGCTGGTGGACGAGGCCCGGGGGCACCGTCCGGCGCCCCGGCCGTCCGGGTCCCGGCCGTTTCCCTCGCACCGGACGGCGTCCGAGTCCCGAGCCACCCGCGTCGCGTCGGCCGGCGCTCGCGCCCCCGTCCGGGGGGCGGCCGGCCGCACCGGCCCGCCCGGACACCCCGGCCGCCGGCGACCGCGCCAGACGCCGAGGCCTGCTCGCCCGCTGGCGTCATCGAACCGTCCGGAGCGCGGGGCGCCCGTGAAGTGGGCGGGGCCAGGTTGGTGCCCAGGTCGGGCGTGCCTGGTGACCCTGGCGGGCCCGGCGTGTCCGGAAACCCTGGTGTGTCCGACGACCCGGAGACACAGCGCCGGCGCGCCCGGCGCCCGCCCCGCGCCCTACAACGCCCGGAAGAGCCCCTCCTGCACGACCGAGACCAGCATGCGCCCTTCCCGGTCGTAGATCCGGCCGCGGGCCAGCCCGCGGCCGCCCGTGGCGATGGGGGACTCCTGGTCGTACAGGAACCACTCGTCCGCACGGAACGGCCGGTGGAACCACATCGCGTGGTCCAGCGACGCCATGTCGAAGCCGCGCGGACCCCACAGCGGCTCCACCGGAATCCGCACCGCGTCCAGCAGCGTCATGTCGCTGGCGTAGGTCAGCGCGCAGGTGTGCACCAGCGGATCGTCGCCGAGCGGCCCGACCGCGCGCATCCAGACCGCGCTGCGCGGCTCCGCGCCCTCGATCTCGTCCGGCTTCCAGCGCAGCCGGTCGACGTAGCGGATGTCGAAGGGCTGCCGGCGCGCCATCCGCTCCAACTGCTCCGGCAGCGCGCCCAGATGCTCCCTGATCTCGTCCGCCACCGTCGGCAGCGACTCGGGGTCCGGCACCTCGCGGGCCGGCGGCAACTGATGCTCGAAACCCCCCCGTTCAGGCTTGTGGAAGGAGGCGGTCAGATTGAAGATCGTGCGGCCCTGCTGCACGGCGGTGACCCGGCGGGTCGTGAACGACCTGCCGTCCCGCACCCGCTCCACCTGGTACACGATCGGCACCCCGGGCCGGCCCGGGCGCAGGAAGTACGCGTGCAGCGAGTGCACCGGGCGGTCGCCCTCCGTGGTGCGGCCCGCGGCGACCAGTGCCTGGCCGGCGACCTGCCCGCCGAAGACCCGCTGGAGGGACTCCTGGGGGCTGCGGCCGCGGAAGATGTCGACCTCGATCTGCTCCAGGTCGAGCAGATCGACGAGGCTCTCGGCCGGGTTCGTCATGGGTGCGTCTCTCCTGTGCTCACAACTGGCCGACGTCGGTGACCCGCACGACGGCACGGCCCTCCGCGTCGGAGGCGGTCAGATCGACCTCGGCGCTGATGCCCCAGTCGTGGTCGTCGTTCGGGTCGTCGAAGATCTGCCGGACCCGCCACAGCCCGTTCTCCGGCTGCTCGTCGATGATGAGCAGCTTGGGGCCGCGGGCGTCGGGACCGGTGCCGAGCTCCTCGTACTCGTCCCAGTACTTGTCCATCGCCTCGCCCCACGCATCGGCGTCCCAGCCGGACTCGCCGTCCATCTCGCCGAGTTCGTCCACCTGGTCGAGGGCGGCGAGTTCCACCCGGCGGAACATGGCGTTGCGGACGAGGACGCGGAAGGCGCGGGCGTTGGCGGTGACCGGCTTGACCTGGTCGGCCTTCTCCTGGGCCTCCTCGGCGGTCATCTCCTCCGGGTTCGCCAGCTGCTCCCACTCGTCCAGCAGGCTGGAGTCGACCTGGCGCACCGTCTCGCCCAGCCAGGCGATCAGGTCCTCCAGGTCCTCCGACTTCAGGTCGTCGGGGATGGTGTGCTCGAGCGCCTTGTAGGCGCTGGCGAGGTAGCGCAGCACGATGCCCTCGGTGCGGGCCAGCTCGTAGTGGGACACCAGCTCCGTGAAGGACAGCGCCCGCTCGTACATGTCCCGGACCACGGACTTCGGCGACAGCGGATGGTCGCCGACCCACGGGTGGGACTTGCGGTACGTGTTGTACGCGTGGAAGAGCAGCTCCTCCAGCGGCTTCGGGTAAGTGATGTCCTGGAGGCGCTCCATGCGCTCCTCGTACTCCACCCCGTCGGCCTTCATCGCGGCGACCGCCTCGCCGCGCGCCTTGTTCTGCTGGGCGGCGAGGATCTGCCGCGGGTCGTCCAGCGTGGACTCCACCACGGACACCATGTCCAGCGCGTACGACGGCGATTCGGGGTCCAGGAGCTCGAACGCGGCCAGCGCGAACGTGGACAGCGGCTGGTTGAGCGCGAAGTCCTGCTGCAGGTCGACGGTGAGACGCACGATGCGCCCCTCCGCGTCCGGCTCGTCGAGCTTCTCGACGATGCCGCCGTCCAGCAGCGACCGGTAGATGGCGATGGCGCGGCGGATGTGGCGGAGCTGCTGCTTGCGCGGCTCGTGGTTGTCCTCGAGGAGGCGGCGCATCGCCTCGAAGGCGTTGCCGGGCCGGGCGATGACCGACAGCAGCATGGTGTGAGTGACGCGGAAGCGGGAGGTCAGCGGCTCCGGCTCGGACCCGATGAGCTTCTCGAAGGTCTGCTCGCTCCACGCGACGAACCCCTCGGGAGCCTTCTTGCGCACCACCTTGCGGCGCTTCTTCGGGTCGTCGCCCGCCTTCGCCAGCGCCTTCTCGTTCTCGATGACGTGCTCCGGCGCCTGGGCCACCACGAAGCCCTCGGTGTCGAAGCCGGCCCGGCCGGCGCGCCCCGCGATCTGGTGGAACTCGCGCGCCCGCAGCGTGCGCACCCGGTTGCCGTCGTACTTGGTGAGCGCGGTGAACAGCACCGTGCGGATGGGCACGTTGACGCCCACGCCGAGGGTGTCGGTGCCGCAGATGACCTTCAGCAGGCCGGCCTGCGCCAGTTTCTCCACCAGACGCCGGTACTTGGGCAGCATGCCGGCGTGATGCACGCCGATGCCGTGCCGCACGTAACGGGAGAGGTTGCGGCCGAACTTGGTGGTGAAGCGGAAGTTGCCGATCAGGTCGGCGATCTTGTCCTTCTCCTCCCGCGTGCACATGTTGATGCTCATCAGCGCCTGCGCCCGCTCCACGGCCTGCGCCTGCGTGAAGTGCACGATGTACACCGGCGCCTGCCGGGCCTCGAGCAGATCGGTCAGCGTCTCGGTGAGCGGCGTGTACCGGTACTCGTACGACAGCGGCACGGGCCGCGTCGCCGAGCGGACCACAGCGGTGGGCCGGCCGGTGCGCCGGGTGAGGTCCTTCTCGAAGAAGGAGACGTCGCCGAGCGTCGCCGACATCAGCACGAACTGCGCCTGCGGCAGTTCGAGGATCGGAATCTGCCAGGCCCAGCCGCGGTCCGGCTCGGCGTAGAAGTGGAACTCGTCCATCACGACCTGGCCGACGTCGGCGTTCCTGCCGTCGCGCAGCGCGATCGAGGCGAGCACCTCGGCGGTGCAGCAGATCACCGGGGCGTCGGCGTTCACCGACGCGTCGCCGGTGAGCATGCCGACGTTCTCGGTGCCGAAGATCTTGCACAGTTCGAAGAACTTCTCCGAGACGAGCGCCTTGATGGGGGCCGTGTAGAAGGTGACCTCGTCCCGCGCCAGCGCCGCGAAGTGCGCGCCCGCGGCGATCATGCTCTTGCCGGAGCCGGTGGGCGTCGAGACGATCACGTTCGCCCCCGACACCACCTCGATCAGCGCCTCCTCCTGGTGCGCATAGAGAGTGAGACCGCGCTCCTGCGCCCACGACTCGAAGGCTTCGTACAGGGCGTCGGGGTCGGCGGTCTTCGGCAGCTGATCGATGAGGGTCACCACCCCATCTTGCCTGCCCACTCGCCCGATGCGGGAATCGGCTGTCGGCCCGAAGATCACTACCGCTACGCTGTGTCGCCGGCGCAGCGTCAACGTCACCGGTCAACCGGGCGGCGGCGAAAGAGGAATGGGGCGGGCACAGGCCATGATGGGACCAGCACACTCACTGTCGGGCGCCGCGGCCTGGCTCGGGGTCGGAGCGGCGGCGGCCGCGGCCGGACGTCCGATGCCGTGGCCCGTGCTGCTGGCCGGTGCGCTGATCTGCGCCGGCGCGGCGCTGGCCCCGGACCTGGACCACAAGGCCGCCACCATCTCGCGGGCCTTCGGGCCCGTCTCCCGCTGGCTGTGCGAGATCGTCGACAAGCTGTCCTACGCGGTCTACAAAGCGACGAAGAAACCGGCCGACCCCCGTCGCTCGGGCGGTCACCGCACCCTCACCCACACCTGGCTGTGGGCGGTCCTCATCGGCGGCGGCACCTCGGTCCTGGCGATCACCGGCGGCCGCTGGGCGGTCCTCTTCATCCTCTTCGTGCACATGGTGCTGGCGATCGAGGGCCTGTTGTGGCGGGCGACCCGAGGCTCCAGCAGCGACGTGCTGGTGTGGCTGCTGGCGGCGACCAGCGCCTGGATCATCGCGGGCATCCTCGACGAGCCGGGCAACGGCGCCGGCTGGCTGTTCACCGAGCCCGGTCAGGAATACCTGTGGCTCGGCCTGCCCATCGTGCTCGGCGCGATCGTGCACGACATCGGGGACGCGCTGACCGTCTCCGGCTGCCCGATCCTGTGGCCCATACCCGTGGGCCGCAAGCGCTGGTACCCGATCGGCCCGCCCAAGGCGCTGCGGTTCCGCGCCGGCAGCTGGGTGGAGCTGAAGGTGCTGATGCCGGCGTTCATGCTGCTGGGCGGAGTGGGCTGCGCGGTGGCGCTCAACGTCATATAGACGGCGGATCAGCCGCTGCTTCCGCCCCCGCCCTCGCTGCTCTCGCCGCCGTAACGGCGCTGGAAGCGGGCGACGCGGCCCTCGGTGTCCACGGTCCTGGCCTTGCCCGTGTAGAACGGGTGGCTCTCCGAGGAGATCTCCACGTCCACCACCGGGTAGGTCTCGCCGTCGTCCCACTCGATGGTCTGCGCGCTGGACGCGGTGGACCGGGTGAGGAAGGCGTATCCGGCGGCCCGGTCGCGGAAGACGACCGGGTGGTAGTCGGGGTGCTTGTCCTTCTGCATGGGTGCTCCTCGGGCGTCTGGGTTCCGCGTCCGCGTCAGGGCACGGCGGGGTCAGCCGGGCAGGCTGTCCTCGTCGACGATGTGCACGGCGGCCTCCTCGGCGGAGGCGGCGGCGCCGTCGATGCCGACGTCGTAGGCGACCAGCGCCTCCTCCTCGTCCTCGTGCGCCCCTTCGTCGGGGGCGACGAGCCGGCCGGAGCGTGCCTCGCCGACCTCGCTGTCCAGGAGTTCCCCGTCGGTGCCGGTGGAATCACCGAGGTCGTCGCCGTCCGGCACGGGCAGGTCCGGCAGCTCCTCGGCCAGCCGCTGGTCCAGCGTCTCGCCCTCGTGCTGCTCGGCGGCGGTCACGCCGTAGTGCTCCACCGCCCAGGGCCGCTCGGGAGGGGACCAGCCCCGGTCGAGGGGGTCGGCGACACCGTCGCTCTCCAGCGTGTCCTCGGCGTCCAGCAGCCCGGCGTCGTCCTGAATCTCGGACCCGTCGGGCTGGTAGACGTCGTCTCCCCAACCGTCACCGCTGTTCACGGACACCTCCAGGGGGTGGGGCGGGCCGCGACGCCCGCCGTGGCCCGCACTGGGCCGGCTCCACGGGCACCGGACCCGCCAAGACCCGATCACCGGGCCCCGGACGCTCCCGTAGCCGATGCCTGCTTCCAGCCTTCCACCGGATCTCCCGACCCCGCAACGCCACACGTGGTGACCGGCGGACGCCGGCCCGCAGTCCCGGGCGTCGGCACCTCCGACTCGGGGCACCGTGCCGCGAGTGCCTCCGACCCGGGGCGCCCGCCCCGCGAGGCCACGGCGCGCTGCAGGGCGTCGGCGGGCCGGCCCGCCGACGAGCCACGCGAGGCGCGCGGGCGCGCACCCGCCTCTCGCGGGCGGCGCGGCACGGCGCCGCCCCCGAGAGGCGGCCGGCCATTGGTCGCGGGACACCTTGGTCCCGAAGACCCGGGCTGCGGCTCACCCTGCCTCGAGGCCACCCCCACCCCAGGACAGCCCCCGGGCGCGCCCCGGTCACCCGTGCCAGCTGCGCCACAGAGCCGCGTACGCCCCGTCCGCCGCGACCAGTTCCTCGTGGCTGCCCAGTTCGCTGATGCGGCCGTTCTCGACGACGGCGATGACGTCCGCGTCGTGGGCCGTGTGCAGGCGGTGGGCGATGGCGACGACGGTTCGGCCGTCCAGGACGCGGGCCAGGGAGCGCTCCAGGTGACGTGCCGCGCGCGGGTCGAGCAGCGAGGTCGCCTCGTCGAGGACCAGCGTGTGCGGGTCGGCCAGCACCAGCCGGGCCAGCGCGATCTGCTGCGCCTGCGCCGGGGTGAGCGCGAAGCCGCCCGAGCCGACCTCCGTGTCCAGGCCGTCCTCCAGCGCCCGCGCCCATGCGTCCGCGTCGACCGCGCCGAGCGCCGCCCACAGCTCGGCGTCCTCCGCGTCGGTGCGGGCGAGCCGCAGGTTGTCGCGGAGGGAACCGACGAAGACGTGGTGCTCCTGGTTGACGAGGGCGACATGGGAGCGGACCCGTTCCGCGGTCATGCGGGACAGTTCCGCGTCGCCCAGGGTCACGCGGCCCTCCCGGGGCGCGTAGATCCCCGCGAGCAGCCGGCCCAGCGTGGACTTGCCCGCACCCGAGGGACCCACCAGGGCCATCCGGGTCCCCGGCGGCACCTCGAGGGACACCTTGCGCAGGACGTCCACGCCCTCCAGATAGCCGAAGTGCACGGTGTCCGCCCGCACCCGCCGGCCCTCGGGCGTCACGTCCGGGTCCCCGGCGTCGGGCTCGATGTCCCGCACGCCGACCAGCCGGGCCAGCGACACCTGCGCGACCTGCAGCTCGTCGTACCAGCGCAGGATCAGCCCGACCGGATCCACCAGCATCTGCGCGATCAGCGCGGCCGTCGTCAGCTGGCCGACGCCGATCCACCCCTGCAGCACGAACACCCCGCCGATCATCAGGACCGACCCGAGGACCGTGACATGGGTGAGATTGATGACGGGGAACAGCACCGAGCGCAGCCACAGCGTGTAGCGCTCCCAGGCCGTCCACTCCCGCACCCGCCGGTCGGTCAGTGCCACGCGGCGCGGGCCGAGGCGGTGCGCCTCCACCGTCCGCCCCCCGTCCACCGTCTCGGTGAGCGCGGCGGCCACCGCCGCGTACCCGGCCGCCTCCGAGCGGTACGCGCCCGGCGCCCGGCGGAAGTACCAGCGGCATCCCGCCACCAGCAGCGGCACCGCGACCAGCACCGCCGGAGCCAGCTCCGGCGCGGTGACGACCAGGCCGCCGAGGAGCAGGGCCGCCCACACCACGCCGATCGCCAGCTGGGGCACGGCCTCGCGCATGGCGTTGCCGAGCCGGTCGATGTCCGTGGTGATGCGCGACAGCAGGTCACCGGTGCCGGCCCGTTCCAGCACGCCCGGCGGCAGTCCGACCGACCGCACCAGGAAGTCCTCGCGCAGGTCCGCCAGCATCCGCTCGCCGAGCATCGCCCCGCGCAGCCGCACCTGCCGCACGAACCCCGCGTGGACCACCAGGGCGGCCACGAACAAGGTCGCGGTGAGTTCCAGGTGCAGCTCCCGCTCCCCGGACGACACCCGCTCCACGAGCCCGCCCAGCAGGTACGGGCCCACCATCGAGGCGATCACCGCCACCGTGTTGACGCCGACCAGCAGCAGGAAGGCCCGCCGGTGCCGGCGCAGCAGTTCGGCCACGTACGCGCGTACGGTCGCGGGCGCGCCCACCGGCAGCGTGTCGGCCGCTGTGGGGGCCGCCGGGTCGTACGCCGGTGGCGCGACGCCGATCATGCCGTCTCCTCGATCTCTTCGAGCTCTTGCAGTTCCTCGAGGCCGTCCGGGACCTCGTCCGTGTGCGGCCCGCCGTCGCCGGCGAGGAGCGCGGCGGCCGACGCCGTCTCCTCCTCCGTCTCGCGGGTCACCACGGCCCGGTAGCGGGACTCGGTGCGCACCAGCTCCCGGTGGCCGCCCACCGCGACGACCGTGCCCTCGTGCAGGAACACCACCCGGTCGGCGCGGTCCAGCAGCAGGGGGGACGAGGTGAACACCACGGTGGTGCGCCCGGACCGCAGGCCGCGCACGCCCTGGGCGATGCGTGCCTCGGTGTGCGAGTCGACGGCCGAGGTCGGTTCGTCCAGGACCAGCACCTCCGGGTCGGTGACCAGCGACCGGGCCAGCGCGAGCCGCTGGCGCTGCCCGCCGGACAGCGACCTCCCGCGTTCGGTGATGCGGGCGTCCATCGGGTCTTCGGCGCCCAGAGACCCCTGGACCAGCGCGGCCAGCACGTCCTGGCACTGCGCGGCCTCCAGCGCCGCCCCCGGCTCGACCGCCCCGGACGCGGGCACGTCCAGCAGCTCCCGCAGCGTGCCGGAGAGCAGCACCGGGTCCTTGTCCTGCACCAGCACGGCCGTACGGGCGCTGTCCAGCGGCAGTTCGTCCAGGGGCACGCCGCCGAGCAGCACCGAGGTGCCCTCCTCCGCGGCGTGCCCGCCGAGCCGTTCGGCCAGCCGCCCCGCCGCGTCCGGGTCGCCGCACACCACGGCGGTGAGCAGCCCGGACGGGGCGAGCAGGCCCGTCTCCGGGTCGTACAGGTCGCCGGCCGGGGTCTCGCTGGCACGCGTGCCGGCGATGTCCACGGTCCGTTCCAGCGCCAGCACCCGCGCGGCCCGCCTGGCCGAGGGACGCGAGAAGGAGTACGCCATCGCGATCTCCTCGAAGTGACGCAGAGGGAACGTGAGGAGCATCACCGAGCTGTACACGGTGACCAGTTCGCCGACGTCGATCCGCCCGTCGCGGGCCAGACGGACGCCGGACCAGACCACCGTGATCAGCAGCAGTCCCGGCAGCAGCACCTGGACGGCCGCGATCAGCGACCACATCCGGGCACTGCGCACGGCCGCGTGGCGGACCTCCTGCGAGGCGCGGCGGTAGCGGTCGAGGAACAGGTCCTCGCCGCCGATCCCGCGCAGCACCCGCAGCCCGGCGACGGTGTCCGAGGCCAGTTCGGTGGCCCGTCCCGCCTTCTCACGCTGGACGTCCGCCCGCCGGGTGGCCTTGGGCAGCAGTGGCAGCACCGCGAGCGCCAGCACGGGCAGTCCCACGGCGACGACGACACCCAGGGCGGGCTGGTAGGCGAGGAGGCCGACGGTGACGACGACGACGGTGACCGCGGCGGCGGTGAACCGCGACAGGGCCTCCACGAACCAGCCGATCTTCTCCACATCACCGGTGGAGACCGCGACGACCTCGCCCGCGGCCACCCGCCGGGTCAGCGCGGAGCCCAGCACGGCGGCCTTGCGGCCCAGCAGTTGCTGCACCCGGGCGGCGGCGGTGATCCAGTTGGTGACGGCGGCGCGGTGCAGGAAGGTGTCGCCGACCGCGACGCCCGCGCCGGCCACTGCCAGCAGTGCGCCCGCGAGCGCGAGCCGTCCGCCGGAGCGGTCGACCGCGGCCTGGACGGCGACGCCGACGCAGAACGGCAGCGAGGCCACGGACGTGAAGTGCAGCAGGCCCCAGGCCAGCGCCTTCAGCTGTCCGCCCAGCTGGTTGCGGAAGAGCCACCACAGGAATCGAGGACCCGAGCGGGCGTCGGGCACGCCCGGATCGGGGTACGGAAGGTCGTGAATCTGCATGGCGTCCCAGTGGCTCGGAGCAGGGGCCGCGGACGTCCTCGGACGGCGGCAGCAAACCGTGACAGGTTGACTCCGTCACGCATCCACCGGCAACTGGTTTTTACCGGCCGGGCCCCCGGCCGCGCTTCCGCCCAGCCCTCTGGGGCGTCAGCCCTCCACCGGACCCGTCCCCGCGGCCGGCCCCTGCTCGCAGGGCGGCCCCGTCGGCCCGTCGACCAGCGTGTTCAGCAGCTCCCCGAGCTGCTCCCGCTCCCGCTCTCCCAGCGGGGCGAGAATCTCCGCCGCGGCCGCCCGCCGTGCCGCGCGCAGTTCCCGCAACGTCTCGCGGCCCTCGTCGGTCAGCTCGATACGGATCACGCGCCGGTTGGCCGGATCCGGGACCCTGCGCACCTTGCCGTGCGCCTCAAGACCGTCCACCAGCGTGGTCACCGCGCGGGGCACCACCTCCAGCCGCTCCGCGAGATCGGCCATGCGGGGCGGTGAGCTGTAGTGCGCGAGGGTGCGCAGCAGCCGGGACTGGGCAGGAGTGATGCCGAGTTCGCGCCGCTCCAGATGCCGCTTCTGGATGCGGTGCACCCGGCGGGTGAGCCGGAGCAGCTGCTCGGCCAGCAGGCCGTCGGGGTCGGGGGCGGTCATGCGGGAACATTATCAGGATGCCGTTCATTGTGAGTACAGGTAACAATGAATGCCGATCACTGACGTCCGCACGCACGCCGCACCTCGAAGGAGACCATGCACCCCGATCACGCACCCGCATGGACGCCGCCCGCCGGAGCCGAGCAGGAACCCCGGCAGGTGCGGCGCATCCTGCGCCTCTTCCGTCCCTACCGGGGCCGCCTCGCGATCGTCGGACTGCTCGTCGGGGCGTCGTCGCTCGTCTCGGTCGCCTCGCCGTTCCTCCTGAAGGCGATCCTCGACGTCGCGCTGCCGGAGGGCCGCACCGGACTGCTCAGCCTGCTGGCACTCGGCATGATCCTCAGCGCCGTGCTCACCAGCGTCTTCGGCGTGCTGCAGACCCTGATCTCCACGACCGTGGGCCAGCGCGTCATGCACGACCTGCGCACCGCCGTCTACGGGCGTCTGCAGCGCATGTCGCTCGCCTTCTTCACCCGGACCCGCACCGGCGAGGTGCAGTCCCGTATCGCCAACGACATCGGCGGCATGCAGGCCACCGTCACCTCCACGGCGACCTCGCTGGTCTCCAACCTCACCAGTGTCGTCGCGACGATCGTGGCGATGCTCGCGCTCGACTGGCGCCTGACGGTCGTGTCGCTGGCGCTGCTGCCGGTCTTCGTCTGGATCAGCCGCCGCGTCGGCAACGAACGCAAGAAGATCACCACCCGGCGCCAGAAGCAGATGGCCGCGATGGCGGCCACGGTCACCGAGTCGCTGTCGGTCAGCGGCATCCTGCTCGGCCGCACGATGGGCCGCTCCGACTCCCTGACCGCCGCCTTCGCGGGCGAGTCCGAGCGCCTTGTCGACCTGGAGGTGCGGTCGAACATGGCGGGCCGCTGGCGGATGGCGGTCATCACGATCGTCATGGCCGCCATGCCTGCGGTCATCTACTGGACGGCCGGCCTCACCCTGCACTCGGGCGGCCCGGACGTGTCCATCGGCACCATCGTCGCGTTCGTCTCGCTCCAGCAGGGCCTGTTCCGCCCGGCGGTGAGCCTGCTGTCCACCGGCGTCCAGATCCAGACCTCGCTCGCCCTCTTCCAGCGCATCTTCGAGTACCTCGACCTGCCGATCGACATCACCGAGCGCGAGGATCCGGTCCGTCTCGAGCGGGTGAAGGGCGAGGTCCGCTTCGAGAACGTCTCGTTCGGCTACGACGGAAAGGGCGGCCCGGTCCTCGACGGCATCGACATCACCGTGCCGCCCGGCGGCAGCCTCGCCGTGGTCGGCCCGACCGGCGCCGGCAAGTCCACGCTCGGCCACCTGGTGCCGCGGCTGTACGACGTCACGGGCGGACGGGTCACCCTCGACGGGGTGGACGTGCGCGACCTCGACTTCGACACCCTGGCCCGCGCGGTGGGCGTCGTCTCCCAGGAGACGTACCTCTTCCATGCGTCGGTCGCCGACAACCTGCGGTTCGCCAAGCCCGACGCCACCGACGAGGAGCTGCACGCGGCGGCGAAGGCCGCGCAGATCCACGACCACATCGCGGCCCTGCCCGACGGCTACGACACCGTCGTCGGCGAGCGCGGCCACCGCTTCTCGGGCGGCGAGAAGCAGCGTCTGGCGATCGCCCGGACCATCCTGCGCGACCCTCCGGTGCTCGTCCTCGACGAGGCGACCAGCGCGCTGGACACCCGTACCGAGGCGGCGGTGCAGGCCGCGATCGACGCGCTGTCGGCCGACCGCACCACCATCACCATCGCGCACCGGCTGTCCACCGTCCGCGGCGCCGACCAGATCGTGGTCCTGGACTCCGGCCGCGTGGTGGAACGCGGGACGCACGAGGAGCTGCTGGAGCGCGAAGGGCGGTATGCGGCCCTCGTGCGACGGGATGCCCGACTGGAGCCGACAAGCTGAAAATATGCCGGGTTTGTGACGATATGCGGGTTACCGTGCCCGCATGCAGACGAACACTCCGTCACGGAACTCGATCCGACTGACGCGCCGCGGCCGTTTCGCCCTGGCGACGCTCGGGGCCGTCGTGGCCGGCACCGCCGTGGCGGTGCCGCTGCTGATCACGACCGACGAGGAGGAGCCCCGCCCCGAGGCCCTCGTCGTCCCCGCGGGTTGGCGGGCGAACCAGGTCTACGCCGCCATCGACAAGACCCTCGACCTGCCCGCGGGCACCACCAAGAAGTCCCTCGCCAAGGCCGACCTGAAGCTGCCGAACGAGGCCGAGGGCAACCCCGAGGGCTATCTCTTCCCGGACACGTATCCGCTCCCGGAGAACGCCACCCCGCAGAAGCTGCTGGCCCGCATGGTCGACACGGCCAACAAGAAGTTCAACGGCGCCCCCGTCGCCGCCGGGGCCCAGCGCAACGCGATGAACGTCTACCAGGCGGTCACCGTCGCGAGCATCGTCCAGGCCGAGGCGGCCACCAAGGCCGACATGGGCAAGGTGGCCCGGGTGATCTTCAACCGGCTGGAGCGCGGCATGCCGCTGCAGATGGACTCCACCGTCGACTACGCCCTCAACCGCAGCAAGGCGCGCGCCACCCCCGCCGACACCGAGGTCGACAGCCCGTACAACTCCTACCGGCGTATGGGGCTGCCGCCGACCCCCATCGACAACCCCGGCGAGGACGCCGTGCGCGCCGCGATCAACCCGGCCCCGGGGGACTGGCTGTACTTCGTGACGGTCCGGCCGGGGGAGACGCGCTTCACCGCGGACCTCGCGGAGCACCAGCGCGACGTGGCGGAGGCGGAGGCCGAACGGAAGAAGGCCGAGGGAAAGTCCGCGCAGCCGTCCGCGACCTGACCACCGGTCAGGCCGCGGCGGGCTCCTGGGCCAGCAGCCGCCTGATGTCCCGCACGGCGGCCCGTCCCGCCCGGTTGGCGCCGATCGTGCTCGCCGAGGGGCCGTAGCCGACGAGATGGATCCGCGGGTCGGCGACCGCCCGGGTGCCCTCCACGCGGATCCCGCCGCCCGGCTCCCGCAGCCGCAGCGGCGCGAGATGGTCGATCACGGGCCGGAAGCCGGTCGCCCACAGGATGACGTCCGCCGCGACCCGGCGCCCGTCGTCCCACACCACACCGTCGGGCTCGATCCGGTCGAACATCGGCTGGCGGTCGAGCACACCGTCCGCCAGCCCCCGCCGGATCGCGTCGTTCAGCGGCAGTCCCGTGACGGAGACCACACTGCGCGGCGGCAGCCCTTGCCGCACGCGCTCCTCCACGAGGGCGACGGCCTCACGGCCCGCGTTCTCGTCGAAGGGCTCCTCCCGCCAGAAGGGCGGCCGGCGGGTCACCCAGGTGGTGGCCGCCGCGTACGGCGCGATCTCCAGCAGATGCTGCGTGCCGGACGCGCCGCCGCCCACCACGACCACCCGCAGCCCCGCGAACGCCTTGGGGCCCGGGTACTGCGCGGTGTGCAACTGCCGTCCGCGGAACGTCTCCTGGCCGGGGTAGCGGGGCCAGAAGGGCCGGTCCCAGGTACCGGTCGCATTGATCAGCGCGCGGGTCGCCCAGATGCCGTGCGAGGTCTCCACAAGGAGCCGCCCGCCGGACCCCTCCCGTACGGCGTGCACGTCCACGGGACGGCGCACCCGCAGGTCGAACGTCCGCTCGTAGCGGTCGAAGTAGGCGCCGATCACCTCGGAGGAGGGCCGCAGCGGGTCGGCGTCCGTCAGCTCCATCCCGGGCAGCGCGTGCATTCCGTGCACCTTGCCGTACGTCAGCGAGGGCCAGCGGAACTGCCAGGCGCCGCCGGGGGCGGGGGAGTGGTCCAGCACCACGAAGTCGCGGTCGGGCTCGTAGCCGGTCCGCCGCAGGTGATAGGCGCTCGACAGTCCGGCCTGCCCGGCGCCGACGACGACCACCTCGACCTCGCGCACATTGTTCACGCTTCCACCAACACACCGGGTGCGGTGGATCTTCCCGGACGCGCGCCACCGGGACGCACGAGAAGCGCCGGGAAGCGCGCCGTGTGCGTCAGGATGGGCGCATGTCCGACGCCTTCACCACCCGAGTCCTGTCCCTCACCACCGGCTCCGCCGAGCGGGTCGCCGACATCACCGGCGACTGCGAGGCCTTCCTGCGGGACACCGCGTCCGGCCGGGACGGCCTGCTCAACGTGTTCGTGCCGCACGCCACGGCCGGCATCGCGATCATCGAGACGGGCGCCGGCAGCGACGACGACCTGCTGTCCGCGCTGCACACCTTGCTCCCCGCCGACGACCGCTGGCAGCACCGCCACGGCAGCCCCGGCCACGGCCGCGACCACGTCCTCCCCGCCCTCGTCCCGCCCCACGCCACGCTCCCCGTGATCAACGGCCGCCTGGAACTGGGGACCTGGCAGTCGGTGTGCCTCGTCGATACCAACAAGGACAATGTCAGCCGTCAGGTACGGCTGAGCTTCCTCGGCTGAGCAAGACCGTCCTGGCGTGAAGCCCGCCATGTCGTCGCCGGAGCGGCAACGCGAGGAGGTGCCGACCGCTGCCGCGTCTGTCGAGCCGTGTCATCACTGGGCCACGCCGTGCAGCGGGCCGCAGTGGCGCGGGGGGGCTCGTCCGGTCAGTCCAGGAGCTGCAAGTCCATCGCCAGCCTCACGAGTTCCGCTCGCCGATGCACCCCGTGCCGCTTGAACATCGTGGAGACATGGAACTTGACCGTGTGCGGGCTGACGTTCAGCGCCTCACCGATGTCGTGGTTGTTCGCCCCTCGGGCGATGAGCCGGATGATCGCCAGTTCGCGCTCGGAGAAGGAGACCGGTTCCGACGGGTTCGAGATCGAGGTGAGCAACAGGCTGCCGGCGATTCTCGGGTCGAAGTAGCTGCCTGCTCGCACGAGTTCACGCAGGATCTCGGGCATTCGGCCGGTGTTGGTGTCCTTGAGGACATAACCAGCCGCGCCGGCGCGGATCGCCTGCGTCAGCAACTCGGTGTTCCCGTAGGCGCTGAACACCAGCACGATGACATCCGGGTGCCGTCGGCGCACGGTCGCGCACAGTTCGGTGCTGCTTTCGCCGTTGAGCCGCAGGTCCAGTACGAGGACGTCGGGCCGTGTCTCTTCGAGGAGGGCCAGCGCGTCGTCAGGAGTCTCCGCCGCGCCGACGAACTCCAGGTCGTCGGCGCGGGAGGCCATCGCCTGCAACCCGTCGTGCACGATCATGTGGTCGTCGACCACGGCGAATCGGATCACAGTCGGCCCCGCGGCAGGACGGCGCGCACCTGGAGTCCGCCGAGCGAACCGGATTCGACGGTGAGCCTGCCACCGAGTCGGGTCACCGCCGTCCGCATCGACCGGAACCCCAGATGCGGCGAGGTCGGGGCGAGTACCTGGTCCAGGGCAGTGGGGTCGAGACCGCCTCCGTCGTCGGCGACCCGCAGTTCGAAGGACTCGGCGTCGATCTCCAGCGCGGTGTGGGCACGACGGCAGCCCGAATGGATCTCGGCGTTGGTCAGCGCCTCCTGGCCCACGTGGATGAGGGCTTTCGCGGCCGGCGGCGGGATCAGCGCGTCCGGACACGGTCCGCAGAGTTCGGTCGTACGGTCGATGCCGGGTCCGCGGCGCACCGACGCGATCTGGCCCAGCACCTCGGCGCCCGTGCTGGGCTGCCCGTACTCCGCGTCGCCGATGAGCACGGAGAGATGGTGCCGGAGCATCCCCATGCACTCCTCGGCCGCACTGCCGATCACTGCCATCCTGCGGCGCAGCGCGTCGTCCTGGCAGTTGTGCTGTGCCGCTTCCGCCTCGAAGCCTATGCGCAGCAGTCCGCGTACGACCGAGTCGTGAAGGTCGTGGGCCAGGCGCTCGCGCTCCTTGCGCTGGACCACACTGTCTCGGTATTCGTCGACCTCTCGCCTTTTCAGTCCCAGAGAGGAGTAGCCCGCGAATTCCGCGAGCAAGGTCTCATCGGTTTCGGTGAAGGGCTTCAGATGTCGATTTCCGACATAAACGACCCCCTTGATCTGGTCGTCCACCAGCAGGGGGGCGGCCATCGCGGAGACGATTCCCTCGCGTGCGGTTTCGTCCACCGGGGCGGCACGCAGCCGGGGGTCCCGTGCGTAGTCGAGTGAGCGCACCGATGACCGCAGTTCGCGGGCGAGTCCACCCAGCCCCTGGCCGTGTTTGATCCGCAGATGCCGGAAGGCGGGAGTCTGGATGTTCAGCACCTGGTCGAAAGCGAACGTCACGCCGTCGTATTCGGGAATGGACAGGTAGGCGACCTCGCAGTCGAACAGATTCCGTGCGGCGACGAGCACCGAGGCCAGCACGGTGCCGGCGTCGGGACTGCTCGCGGCCGATTCCGCGATGTGGCGCAACGCCTGGTTGAGATCGTTCTCGATCAGGGTGCCGCCCGCCTGCCGCGCTCCGCGGAGCGCGGCCCGCACACGCCGGACGGCGTCTCGTCGGCAGGACCGCAGGTCGGCGGCTTCCGGAGCGAATGCCCCTGCGGTGTTCCCGACGACGAGTGAGCCCGTGCCGAACGCGTCCCGCCAGGGAACGGCCACCGCCGACCCTAGTTTCACGACTCGGTCGCGCAGGGCCGAGTGGATCTCCAGGTCGGAGAGCACCTCGAGCCGGCCGTGGGGGAAGCCGGGGGGCAGCCGCAGTGGTTCGTTGGGCAGGAGCGGGTCGTCGGCGGAGTCGTCGGTGACGTCCGACGCCAGCAGCAGCGGCGGGCCGGAGCTGGGCTCGTAGACGACCAGTCCGGTCCCGGCGCCGAGCAGACTGCGAATGTCCGCGACGAGCGGGCCGAGCGCGTCGTGGATGGCGGTGCTGCGCCCCGCGTCCCACGCGTACGACGACCGGGTCCAGCTCATAGCAACTCCGCCCTGACGAGGTCGTTCACCTGGACAATCACCCCTTCGACCGTACCCCACGGCCTCCGGCTGCCCGGCCGAGGCGGTCGGGCAGCCGGAGGGGGCAGGGGCTCGGCGGCCGGAGGCGGGGTCAGGCGATCGGGTAGTCGGCGGGCTTGGGGGAAACGCCGCGGACGTCCTCGGCGTTCATCAGCTCGCGGTCCCGGTCGTCGTCCACCCAGCACGCCGCGATCTCGGCGCACGTGGCGAACCAGACGCCCTCCTTGCCGGCGATGTACTCGACCAGGCGCTCGTACCACATCATGTGGTGCGGCTGGCCGATGATCTGCGGGTGCACGCAGGTGGCGTAGACCGGGTTCGGTACGCGGTCGTAGGCGTAATCGAAGATGTCCTTCCACCGCTTGTAGATCGTGTCCGAGTCCTGCATGCCGGTCTGCCCGCCCGTGACATAGCCCAGCGGAGGAAAATCGTCGAGGTACCAGTTGACCGGGATCTCCAGCACCTTGCTGGCCTTGCCCGCCCGGTTGCCCGTCTCCCAGTTGATTTCCCAGCGGCGCGGCCGGTACGGCACCACGTCGCGGCCCATGAGGCTGGTGTCGTAGTCGAAGCCGAATTCCTCGATCAGGTCGAGGGTGTTCTCGCTGTAGTCCCAGTACGGCGACCGGTATCCGGTGGGGCGGATGCCCAGCACATTCTTGTACGTCTTGAACGCGAGGTCGATCAGCCGCTTCTCGGTGTCCCTGCTGATCAGTGTCGGATTCTCGTGGAAGTACCCGTGGTGGCCGAATTCATGGCCGGCGTCGGCGATCTCCCGGCAGCGCTCGGGGAAGGTGTCCACCGAGTGGCCGGGGGTGAAGAACGTGCTCTTGACGCCGAAGCGCCGGTACAGCTCAAGCAGTCGCGGCACCCCGACCTCGGCGCCGTACTCGCCGCGTGACATGTACGACGGGCTGGGCTTGTTGAAGCCGCCCAGCCACAGACACTGTGCGTCGAAGTCCGTGCCCAGGTTGACGGCGATCTTCTTGCCCGGGGGAAGCTGCAGATGTCCCATGGAGTGTTCCTTTCCGAGGAGGTCAGGGTCAGGCGGTCTTGATGTGGGAGGGCCACTCGGCGTACGTACCGGCGCGGCGACGGCGGTCACGGAACGTCGTCGCGGCGCCGTCCTCACGGTTGCGGCGCAGCGCGTCGAGGTCGACGACGCCCCGTGCGAGGGTCTCGGTGTTCTCCCCGGCCTCGGCGATGACACCGTTCGCGGCCCAGGGCTGGTCACACGGGCCGAGGATGGAACTGCGGGTCCAGCCGTTCGGCAGGGGAGCGCCGGGCGAACCGCCGGTCGAGCAGTGCACGAAGTACACCTGGTTCTCGATCGCACGGGAGGCGGCGCAGTGGCGTACCCGCCAGAAGCCGTGCTCGGTGAAGGTGTACGAGGGGCACAGGATGATCTCCGCGCCCTGCTCGGCGAGGCTGGAGGAGACCTCCGGGATCTCCGCCTCGTAGCAGACGGCGAAGCCGACCTTGGCGAACGGCAGGTCGATCGCCTTCAGCTCGTCGCCCTCGGAGGTGGACCATGCCGCCTCGCCCGGGAAGATGTGCGTCTTCTCGTGCTCGTGGACGGTGCCTTCGGGGGTGAACAGGCAGGCCACGTTGAGGTGGCGATCGCCGCGCTTCATGAGGTGCGAACCGGCGGCGATGTGCTGGCCGCGACGCCGCGCCTCCTCGGTGAACAGGGCGCGGTAGTCGTCGGTGTAGGCGTCGATCCTGGTCAGATCGGCGATGTCGTCCGTACGCCACGTCGGCTCGGTCGTGAAGAGCTCCACTGTGAACAGTTCGGGCAGAAGGACCAGATCGGCACCCTCGGCCTGATCGAGCAGCCCACGTACGTGCTGGGCGAATTCGTCGAAGTCGTGCACCGGACGGACCAGAAAGTTGATCGCCGCGATGGAGACGGTGTCAGGCATGGGTGAATCCCCTCGTCGAATGCGGAAACGACGCTGGAGGGAGAAGCCGGCGTCGTCGACGGTGTCTGGGCAGTGTTCTACAGATCCGTCACGACGGGTGGCCAAAGATCACTCACCGTAAGGGTGGGTGGTGACTACCCGAACGGGCAGGTGCCGCTGAGGTCCTGCGGGTGCGGATGCGCCGCTCGGAGGGGGACGGCGGCCGACGAAGGGTCTCTTGGCGAGTCGGCGTGACCGGCTGGGGCACGCGCCCGTCGCCCGTCGCCGGACAGGCCGCAGGGCGTGTGCGGGCCGTCCGGTGGCACGGCCCGTCGGCGGCCACGGTCCTGCGCGCCCGCCCCTGGTGGGCGACGGATCGCGCCTTCGGTCACCCGCCCGGCAGGCGCACGGCCCGGCCCGGGTGCGCTCCGCAAGGCGGCACCCTGCCCTCAACACCGGTGAACTGTCCCGGGGCTGACGTGCTCTCAGCTCACAGCGCCCGCACCACCGTCACCGGACACTCCGCGTGGTGCAGCAGCGCCTGGCTGACCGAGCCGAGCAGCATGCCGGCCACCCCGCCGTGGCCGCGTGCCCCCGCCACCACCAGCTGCGCCTCCCGCGTCGCCTCCAGCAGCGCCTGGCGGACGCGCCCCCGTTCGAGGCGCGGCTGGACGATGACGTCCGGGTGCGCGGCCATCCAGGGCTTCATCGCGTCCTCCAGCAGCCGCCGGTGACGCGTTTCGAGCTGGCCGAGGTCCACCACCACGCTCAGCGGGTCGCCCGGCTCCTCGTACGGCGTGGGCTCGCTCCAGGTGTTCCAGACGTGCATGGCCATCAGCGGCGCCCCGCGCAGTTCGGCCTCCGTGAAAGCGAAGGACGCGGCGGCGTTCCCGGCCGGTGAGCCGTCCGCGGCCAGCAGGACGGGACCCTGCGGGTCGGGGCGCCCGCGCACCACCATCAGCGGGCCGTGCCCATGTGCCGCCAGCTGCATGGTCGTCGAGCCCAGCAGCAGGTCTCCGAAGAGGCTCCGGCCGCGCCGCCCCAGCACGGTCAGCACCGCGTGCCGCGACTCGGTCCGCAGCACCGTCAGGACGTCGCCGGACACCACGGTGCGCGTGATCTCCAGCCCGGGGACGCGCTCGCGCAGCCGCTGCTCGGTGTCGGCCAGCACCCCGTGGATCATCGGATCCAGGTCCGAAGGCCGGGCGAACGCGTGCACGATCCGCAGCCGGGCCCCGCGCAGCCGCGCCTCCTCGGCCGCCGCGTCGGCGGCGGCGAGGCTGGAGGGAGAGCCGTCCACTCCGACGATCACCGTGTCGTCCACCACACACTCCCGTCCCCGGAAGGTGCCTCCGAGTACCCGCAGGGGCGGACCGCTACGCGCACGATTCCCGCGTTTTGTCCGGTACACCCCGCTGACCTGCGACGACACGACGGCCTCGACGATCCTCGCGACGGCGCCGGAACCTGTCCATCCGTGGCAACACCCATGTTCCGGCCGAATGGCGGGATGGCACCATTACGGCAGTGAGGGTCGCCACCCGGTGCCGTACGACGGTCCGTTCGGCCCCGAACATCGGACGACTGAGAAGAAGACGGGAAGGGGACGGGCTGTGCCTGCTCCACGGATGAGCGCGACACCGTTGCCGGGCATCGGTGTGAAATACGACCTCACCACGCGTGAGCACGAGCACCTGTCCGTCATCGCGCACCGCGACGGCGCCCGGACGGTGAACGTCTACCGCTCCGACGACCCGGACGCCTGCGCCCGCTCCCTGCGGCTCAGCGTCGCCGAGTCGGCCGCGCTCATCGACGCGCTGATGCCGGCCCACCACAGCCCCAACCTGCTGCACACCACCGACCTGGGTCTGGTCGCCGAGCGCATCGAGCTGTCCTCGGTATCCCACTGGAACGGCCGTCTCCTGGGCGAGACCCGGATGCGCACCGACACGGGCGCGTCCATCGTGGCCGTCCTGCGCCGCGCGGAGGCGATCCCGTCGCCCGCGCCGGACTTCCGGCTCGCCGGAGGGGACACGCTGATCGTCATCGGCACCCGCGAGGGGATCGACGCCGCCGCCGAGATCCTCGGGCGGGAGTGAGCGCGTGCACTCTTCCGCGATCTTCCTCATCGAATTCGGCGCGATCATCCTCGGCCTCGGCCTGCTCGGCCGCCTCGCCGGACGCCTCCAGTTCTCTCCCATCCCCCTCTACCTGCTGGCCGGCCTCGCATTCGGCGAGGGCGGCCTGCTGCCGCTCGGCGCCAGCGAGGAGTTCGTCGCGATCGGCGCCGAGATCGGCGTCATCCTGCTGCTCCTCATGCTCGGCCTCGAGTACACGGCCAGCGACCTCGTCTCCAACCTGAAGACGCAGTACCCGGCCGGTCTGGTCGACATGACGCTCAACGCCCTGCCCGGCGCCGCCCTCGCCCTGCTCATGGGCTGGGGCCCGGTCGCCGCCGTGGTGCTCGCGGGCGTCACCTGGATCTCCTCGTCCGGCGTCATCGCCAAGGTCCTCGGCGACCTCGGCCGGCTCGGCAACAGGGAGACCCCGGTCATCCTCAGCATCCTCGTGCTCGAGGACCTGGCGATGGCCGTCTACCTGCCGATCATCACCGCCCTGCTGGCCGGCGTCAGCCTCGCCACGGGCAGCGTCACCCTCGCCATCGCGCTGGGCGTCGCCGGCCTCGTGCTCTTCGTCGCCGTCCGCTACGGCCGCGTGATCTCCCGCTTCGTCTCCAGCGACGACCCGGAGAAGCTGCTGCTCGTCGTGCTCGGCCTGACCCTGCTGGTCGCGGGCCTCGCCCAGCAGCTCCAGGTGTCGGCCGCCGTCGGCGCCTTCCTCGTCGGCATCGCGCTGTCCGGCGAGGTCGCGGAGGGCGCGCACAACCTGCTCGCCCCGCTGCGCGACCTGTTCGCCGCGGTGTTCTTCGTCTTCTTCGGCCTGCACACCGACCCGCAGTCCATCCCGCCGGTCATCCTCCCGGCGCTCGGCCTGGCCATCGTCACCGCCCTGACGAAGATCGCCACCGGCTGGTGGGCGGCCCGCCGGGCCGGCATCTCCGCCAAGGGCCGCTGGCGCGCGGGCGGCACCCTGGTGGCGCGCGGCGAGTTCTCCATCGTCATCGCCGGACTCGCCGTCACCGCCGGCATCGAGCCCCGGCTCGGCCCGCTGGCCACCGCGTACGTCCTCGTCCTGGTGATCATCGGCCCGCTCACCGCCCGTTACACCGAGCCGATCGCGATGTGGCTGGCCGGGCGGCGGACGCCCGCGCCCGACACCCTGCTCGCCCAGCGCTCCACGCCCGCCGCGGAGACGCTGGAGCCGCTGGAGGACAGCGGCCGCGACCGCTGAGACGCCTGTACGTACGGCCCGGACGGCCCCTGCGAGGGAGCCGCCCGGGCCGTCGTGCTTTCCGGAGACGGATCGTGTCTCAGTCGGTCAGGCGCACCGGCATCAGCAGCGAGAACGTGTGCGCGTCGCCGGGCCGGCGGATCGCGACCGGGGCCGTGGGAGCGCCGAACTCCAGGACCAGCCGGTCGTCGGCCGCCGCGGCGAGCGCGTCCAGCAGGAACGCCCGGTTCACCGCCACGAGGTCCGGGCCGTCGGCGCCCTCCGGCACCGGCGTGACCCGTCCGTCCTCCGACAACTCCAGGACCGTCAGCTCGGACTTCGCGCCGCCGTCCTCGTGCAGCCGCACCGGACCCGTGCGCACCGCCTCCGTGAACGCGGACGCGTCCACCTCGGCACGGCGCCCGGCGGGCAGCCGCACCAGACGCCGGTAGTCCGGGAAGTCCGGCTCCAGGAGCCGCCCGCCGGTCTGCCGGTCACCGGCCTCCAGGGTCACGCGCCCGTCGTCCACGGCGAGACGCACCTCGTCCTCACCGTCCAGCAGCGCCCGCATCGCGTCCGCGAGCGGCAGCGGCACGGTCGCCTGCACCCGGCCGCCCCCGTGGCCGACGGCCGTGGTGCGCGCCACCGCCATCCGGTAGCGGTCGGTCGCCACGACGTGCAGTTCGTCGCCCTCGGCGTCCAGATGGACGCCGGCCAGCACGGGCAGTTCCGGGTCGGTCCCGGCCGCGAAACGGACCGCGTCCAGTGCCCCGGCCAGACCGGGACCGGACACCGAGAGCCGGGCGGCGGAACGGAGTGAGGTCATGGGGAAGTTCTCCCTGTCGTCGAGAAGGTCACGAAGCGCGGAGAACTCGACGCGAGCGGCCGACAGCCCCTCCTCCAGCCGGCGCAGATGGGCCTCCAGAAGCCGCCGTACGAGATCGGTGTCGGCGGCCGTCCAGCCCGCCAGCACCAGCCGGACGTCCGCCAGCGGCATGCCCGTACGGCGCAGCCGGGCCAGCACCCGGGCCTCACCGAGCTGCTCCGGCGCGTACCAGCGGTAGCCCGTGACGGGGTCGACCTGGTCGGGGACCAGGACCCCGGCACGGTCGTAGAACCGCAGGGCGCTGACGCCCAGCCCGCTCTCACGGGCCATCTCACCGATGCTGCGCATCTCGCTCTCCACATCTCGGACCCTGCCGCCTCGACCAGGTCGAGGGTCAAACCCCGCCTCCCCGACGCGTACGGCCGGCCGGGTGACGATGTCACCCCCGCGGGCGGAGGTGGAGCCCACGGCGTACCACGGGCGCACGGCGGCGCGTTGCTCCGGCATGGACAGCACTGGGACGGCGCGGCGCCTTCTCGGGCACGGCGCCGTGAGCCGGCCGTACGCGCAACTGACCGGCGGCCATGTGGCGAACACACCGATCTACGCGGAACTCGTCGCGGAGTGGCGGGCGAAGGGGCACACGGTCCCGGGGCACCGGGAGGGGCTGTGGGCGTCCTTCGCCGTGATGACGGCGGGCGACCGAGGCCCGGCGCCCGCGGTGCCGTTCCGAGTTCCCGTCCCCTTGCTGGCTCCGAAGGGCTCGGGGGCGGCGTCCGGCGGGACCTCGAGGGAGGCGTCCGAGGGGGTGCCTCCCCGGGAGACGCCCGAGCCGGTGCCCTCCGGCCGGCGCCGCGGGGAGCCGCCCGGGGCCGTGCCGTCGGGCGAGACCACGCCCTCGGCGGCGGAGCCGCAGACGGCCGTACCCGGACAGGCGCCCGAGCCGGAGCTCACCAGCCGCCCGGCCCCCCAGCCTCCGCACTGACCGGCGCCAGCACCGCCAGCGTGCCGGTCGCCCGCCGCAGCGCCCGTTCCAGCGGCTCCGCCGCGTGCAGCGTGCCCGTGCCGTCCGGCGGGACCAGCCACTCCAGCCGCCCGGAGGGCCGGTACGGCGGCGGAACCGCGATCCACGACCCCCGCCCCACGTGCCGGACTCCACAACCCACCCACTCGCTGTCCGGGTCGGGCGGCAGGAAGAAGCCCACCCGGCGCGCCGTGACGTCCACCAGCGTCGGACCGGGCAGCTCCAGCGGATCGCTCCACAGCAGGTCCAGGGCCAGCAGCCCGAGGCGGTCGGGGACGCTCAGCACGTCCCAGTACCGGCCGGCCGCGAGCAGGGCCGTGCCGTGGCCGTGGTCCCACTGGCGTTTGCACTCCTGCGGGTCCGTGGCCGCCGCGGCCAGCCATTCGACGGCCTGCTTCCACCTGGTGTCGTGCATGTCCCACCCCGGGCACGGTCGGGCGCACCGCCACGGGCGGGTGCGATAGCGCCACATGGTGGTGCATATATCTGTTCTCCGGAAGGGGTGGGACGGCGCCGGATTCCCGGCCTGCGGGGAAGCGCAAGCGGAACACCCCCGGACCGGGGTCCCGGCCGGGGGTGTTCGTGCGGTCGACGGGGCGACCTCAGTCGTCGTCCTTCGCGCTCTCGCGTTCACGCTGCTTCAGCCGGGCCGCCTCCTTGCGGACCTCGGCCTGGGTCGCGCGCTCCCGCTCCAGCCACTCGGGGCGCTCCTGCTTCAGCGCCTCGATCTGCTCGGTGGTGAGCGGCTCGGTCACGCCGCCACGGGCCAGGCCGGAGATCGAGACGCCCAGCTTGGCGGCGACCACCGGGCGGGGGTGCGGGCCGTCGCGCCGCAGGTCCCGCAGCCACTGCGGGGGATCGGCCTGGAGCGCGTTCAGTTCCGCTCGCGAGACCACGCCCTCCCGGAACTCGGCGGGGGTGGCCTCGAGGTACACACCCAGTTTCTTCGCCGCGGTCGCGGGCTTCATCGTCTGGGTGCTCTGGTGCTGCGTCATGGCGTCCAGGGTATCGAGCGTGTGCACGGCCGCCGACCACGGCCGGTAACCTGGCCAGGTGACCGGCCCGGAAGTGTCCCCCTCGTTCCGCCTCGTGTACGTCCCCGGTGTGATGCCCGACAAGTGGGTGCGCGTCTGGAGCGAGCGGCAGCCCGACGTCCCGCTGACCCTCACCCAGGCTCCCCCACAGCCGGCGCACGGGATGCTGCTGGACGGCGAGGCCGACGCGGGCCTCGTCCGGCTCCCCGTCGACCGGACGGTGCTCAGCGCCATCCCCCTCTACACCGAGCAGACCGTGGTCGTGGTCCCCAAGGACCACCTGGTCACCGCCGCCGACTCGGTCACCGTCGAGGACCTAGCGGACGACATCGTGCTGCACCCCCTCGACGACGTGCTCGGCTGGGAGACCCTGCCCGGCCGCCCCGCGCTGGAGCGCCCGGCCACCACCGCCGGCGCGGTCGAACTGGTCGCCGCCGGGATCGGCGTGCTCGTCGTGCCGCTGTCGCTGGCACGGCTGCACCACCGCAAGGACCTCACCCACCGTCCCCTGGAGGACGCCCCCGCCTCGAGCGTGGGTCTGGTCTGGCCGGAGGCGGCGACCACGGATCTGGTCGAGGACTTCATCGGCATCGTGCGCGGCCGGACCGTCAACAGCACCCGCGGCCGCCGGCCGCAGCCCGCGCAGGAGAAGCAGACGAAGCAGAAGAAGGCGCAGCCCGGCGGAGCGGACGGCGGACGCCGCCGGCAGCCGTCCGCGGGGACCTCCGGCCGCGCCCGGCGGGGGACCGGGGGCGGCACCGGCGGCGCAACGGCCAAGAACCCGCGACGGGGCAAGCCCCGCCGCAGGTCCTGAACCGCGGGCCGCGGACGCGCGTCAGCGCACCGTGCCGGACGGCGACGGCGCCGGGGAGGCCGTGTTGAGGTCCTCCAGCTCCTTCGGGATGGGCAGGACGAGCACCGGCGAGCCCGGCTGCGGCGCCGGCGGCGTCACCTGCTCGTTCGGCAGCTTCGGCGGGCTGGTCTGCTGGAAGTTCACCTGCTCCTGATTGACCAGACCGGTCTTCTCCAGCACCGTGATGTGGTCCAGCACGGTGTCGTTGGCCTGGTCCGCCAGCTGCCGGATCAGCGTGTTGCGGGTGTTCGCGCGGATCTTGGCGATCACGGGGAAGATCTGCCCGTGCGTCACGCGCATGATGTTGACCGCCGTGGAGTCGAACTCCTTGCCGCTGGTGGCCTTCACCGTCTCCACGAAACCCTGCTGCTGCGGCGACGCCTGGTTCGGCAGCGTGATGCCGAGCTCCAGGGAGATCTTGCGGCAGCTGGCGTCCAGCCGGCCGTGCCCGACCACCAGGTGCTGGCCCGCCTCCTTCATCTCCGGCGTCGTACCGCGCTCCATCGCGAGCAGCCCCAGCGGGTGCTCCCACAGTCCGGCCGCACGCACCTTCACCACGAAGTCACGGTCCGCCTCGGTCAGGGGGCCGTAGTTCGTGTTGGCCACCACCCGGTCCTGCGTGGTGGATGTGGTCTGTACGCCCAGCATGGTGGGATAGGCGAGCGCGGTGAGGGTCAGAATCATGGCTCCGCCCACGAACGCGGTTCCTGCCGTGCTGCGCGAGATGCGCATCGTGCCTCCTGGGTTAAGAACGGCCCAACAGCAGGAAGTACGGACGCGGAGCGCGTAACAATCAGCGTTCCGGAAAGAATTTTCGGCCGCTTGGGCAAACGGGTCCCGGGCCCGTCGCGCGGCGGCTTTCGAGCCGGTGCAGGTCAGCTCCGGCGGGCGGTGTCCGCATCCGCCGCGGTCCCGGTCAGCCACCCCCAGGCCGCCCGCGCCGTGAACTCCGACTGGCCGCCGCGCAGCAGCAGGCCCGCCGTGGCGAATTCCGGCGCGCCGGCCTGCGCGGCGACGTACGGGACGGCGATGCAGCGCATCCCGGCCGCGTGCGCGGCGGCCGCGCCCGGCGCCGCGTCCTCGACGACCACGCAGTCAGCCGGGTCCGCGCCGAGCCGCCGCGCCGCCTCCAGGAACACATCCGGGGCCGGCTTGCCGTGGGCGACCTCGTCGGCCGACACGGCGGTGCGCAGATGCGCGTCCAGGCCGGTGCCGGCCAGGATCAGGTCGATCGCCTCCGCCGACGACCCCGACGCGACGGCCATCGGGACGCCCTCGTCCGCCAGCCGCTCCACGAAGGCGCGCATCTCGGGGAACACCGTCGTCTTGGTCCGGGCCAGCTCCAGGTAGTGGCGGTTCTTCACCGCGACCAGCTCGTCCACCGACGCGGACAGGCCGTACCGGCGGCGCCAGTCGGCGATCGTCTCGCGGGTGCTGATCCCGACGTACCGCTCGTGCTCGGCCCAGGAAAAGTCCGGGACGCCGTATTCGGCAAGCGTCCGGCGCCCCGCCTCGTAGTAGTTCGGCTCGCTGTCCACGAGTGTTCCGTCGAGATCGAAGACGACCGAGAGAGTGCCGAGTGTGCTCATGTGACCAGCATGGCAGGGGCGGCTAGCCCCGCGCCGACCGGCCGATCGACTCCACCAGGGGCAGCAGCCGGTGCGGCACCCGCTCCCGCAGCGCCACCTCCGTCCGGGTGCGGACCACGCCCGGCATACCGATCAGCTTCTGGATCACGTCCTCCAGATGGGCGTTGTCCCGGGCCACCACCCGGGTCAGCAGGTCGCCGCCGCCGGTGATGGAGAACGCCTCCATGATCTCCGGCACCGCGGCCAGCGCCTCGCCCACTTCGTCGAGATGCCCCTGGGTGACCTCGACGTGCACGAACGCCAGCACCGGGTGGCCCAGCGCGGCGGGGGAGAGGGCGGGGCCGACGCCGGTGATCACACCCTCGCGCTCCATGCGGTCGAGGCGCGCCTGGAGCGTGCCGCGCGCCACGCCGAGGATGCGCGCGTACTCGCGCACGGAGGTGCGCGGCTGCTCGAGCAGCAGCCGCAGGATGCGGGTGTCGAGTTCGTCCACGGCCATGAGGTCGTCGCTCCGGAGCCGGCCATTGGCACGGTGATGGCCCAAGGGATGCCGTCATGACTGTACCAATGGCTCACTGTGCTGAGGCTCGGTTGAGCCACTGGTGGCGGAGATGCTGATATGGGTGAGTCGATGGCGCTGCGGGACCCGCGGCGCCTTTTTCATGCCACGGCACATGGCGTACGAGATGCAGGGGGCGGTAGGTGCTGAAGAAGGTGTTCATGGCTCCGGATCCGGGACGGATCCGGCTGCGGTTCGCGACCCGGGCCGTGCTCGGGATCGGGCTGGCCGTCGTCGCCTGCGGGCTCGCCGGGCACTCCCTCACCGGTGCGATCACCGGCGGACTCGCCGCGCTCCTCGCCCTGTTCACCGTCACCGACGCCACCGTCCGCGGGCAGGCCGTCACCACGGCCCTGCTGCCCGCCGTCGGCCTGCCCGTGCTGGCCGTCGCCGCCGCGCTCCAGGATCACGCCGTGGCCCGCGACGCCGCCTTCCTCGCCGTCGTCGGGCTCGGGGTGTACGCCAGGCGCTGGGGACCGCGTGGTCACGCCCTCGGCATCTTCGCCTTCATGCTCTTCTTCGCGGCGCAGTTCCTGCACGCCCACACCGGCCAGCTCGCCGAGCTGTCCGTCTCCGTGCTGCTGTCCGTCGCGACCGCGGGCGCGGTGCGGTTCGGCCTGTGGTGCTACGAGCGGCGGCTGCCCCCGGCGGCCGTGCCCGCACCGCCCGGCGGCACCGGGCTCGCCCGCATCACCACCCGCCAGGCCGTCCAGGCGAGCGCCGGCGCCGGGTTCGCCCTGCTGGCGGGGCAGCTGGTGTCCGGGGAGCGCTGGTACTGGGCCGTCGGCGCCACCTGGTGGGCGTTCGTCAACACGACCTCGCGCGGCGAGACCCTGGTGCGCGGCTTCCGCCGCGTGCTGGGCACGATCATCGGCGCGGGGCTCGCCCTGTTCGTCGCGCTTCCCGCGCACGGCGACGCGGCGCTCACCGTGCTGGTCGTCGCCGTCGCCGTCTTCGGCATCTTCTACACGGCCGCCCTCTCGTACACCTGGATGATGCTCTGGGTGACGGTCCTCGCCGCCATGCTGTACGGCCTGCTGGGCGTGCTCACCCCGTCCCTCCTGGCCCTGCGCATGGCGGAGACCGGCGTCGGCGCGCTCGGCGCCGCGCTCGCGGTGGTCTTCGTCCTGCCCGTGTCCACGCACAGCGTCACCGACGCCTGGATCCAGCGGGCGCTGCGCTGTGTCCACGCGTGCACGGCGCAGACGGCCGCACGGCTGGCCGGCGCCCCGGATGCGGACCCGACGCCCACGGTCGCGGAACTGGAGCAGCTCCTCGCCCGCGTACGCCTCTCCGTGGCGCCCCTCGTCCACCCGCTGAACCCGATGCTCGGCCGCAAGCGGCGGGCCCGCCAGGTGCTCGGCCTGCTCGACGACTGCGCCCGCGAGATCCGCGGCCTGGTCGCCGTCGCCGCCCACCCGGAGGCCTCCCACGACGCCCGCCTGGCCGCGGCCTGCTGGCGCGTCGAGGCGGCGGTCGAGGCCCTCACGACGGGCCGCGACATCGAACCCCGCACGGCGCCCGCCGCCACCGAACCGGCCCTCGCCCACCTCCACACCCTGGAACGCACGCTCGCGGAGTTGGCTGCGCCCTTGCGGACACCGTCGGGCTCGCCGCTGGTGGGCGCGTGAGGGGTGGCGTGGCCGCCGGCTGAACGGGGGCCCCGAGGCGCGGCTCGGTCAGCTGTCGGCTCGCGCTCACCCGCCCGGCCACCCCGGCCGGGTCCCGTACGCCCTGCGCCGGGCACGAGGCTCCCCCCTCGTCCGGCGGTGCCGCTCGCCGGAGGGCGAGCCGTGTCGCCGCGGCCGTCCGCCGCCGGCTCGCGCCATTCGCTCGTCCTCGGCCGTGGGGCCGCACCCACCCCGGGCCCGTGAGCCGCGCAGGGGCGGCTGCACCCGGCGCCATCGGGCGCTGAGCGCAGCCGAGACGGCCGTATGAGGCGCGGGAACCAGGTGCGCCGGTCGCACTAGCCGTTGGCCCACGGCCAGGTTCGTTACCTGGTGTCGGCCGACGGGCTCGGTGCGCCCCTGCCGGGCGGCTCCGTGCGCCTGAGGACTGGCAGGGGGACCGTTCCTGGCGGCTCGCCGCGCAAGCCGGTGAGCCCGGCCGGTCCAGGGCGCTGTGCCGGCGCTCCGGGTGCCCCCTCCTCCGGCGGTGCTGTCCGCCGGGAGACCGGCGGTGGGGTGGTTCCCAGGCCCCCGGCGGCGTGCCCGCCGGTACCTGTCGCGGCGTGGGCGGACCCGGCGCTCCGGGTGCCCTCTCCTCGGGCGGTGCTGCCCGCCGGGGGACCGGCGGTGGGGCGGTTCTCACGCCCCCCGGGGGGGGCGTGCCCGCCGGTACCTGTCGCGGCGTGGGCGGACCCGGCGCTCCGGGTGCCCTCTCCTCGGGCGGTGCTGCCCGCCGGGGGACCGGCGGTGGGGCGGTTCCCACGCCCCGGGGGCGTGCCCGCCGGTATCTGTCGCGGCGTGGGCGGACCCGCGCCGACGGCTGGCCGCATTCACCGGTGAGCCCGGCCAGGAGGGCCCCAGCCCGGCAGGGAGGCCCCCACGCCAAAGAGCCCGCCCCGGTCAACCGGGGCAGGCTCCTCAGGCGTCCTGCGGATGAGGCGGCCGCGTCAGCGGGCCGGGGTGCTCTGGGGCTGCTGGGGGGCGATCCCCAGGGCGGTCGTGTACTTGGCCAGGGCCAGCTTGCCGATCGCCGGGTAGGGACCGAGCGGCTCGGACGCCGGGCAGTCCGCCTCCTTCGCGGCCTCCTCGACGAGCGAGGCGTCGATCTCCGGGCCGATCAGGTACGGCGCCAGCGCCAGCTGCTGCGAACCGGCGTTGCGCAGCTGGTCGGCCACGGAGGCGATGGAGCCCTCCTGGTCGAGCGCCGCGGCCATCACCGGCACGGCGAGGCGCGCGGCGAGCAGCATGCCGGTGATGCCGGCCGCCTGCACCGCCTCGTCGCCGCCCACGGAGGCCAGGATGATGCCGTCCGCGGCGGTCGCCACGGTGAACAGCCGGGCGCGGTCGGCACGGGCCAGGCCGGCCTCGGAGAGCCGCACGTGCAGCGCCTCGGCGAGCAGCGGGTGCGGGCCGAGGACGTCGGTCAGCTCGGCGGCGACGCGGCTGTCCATGACGGCCTGGCGCACCTGGCGCAGCAGCGCGCTGTCCGGGCCGGCGAGCAGCGGCACGACGACGGCGACGGGGCCGTCGGGCTCCTTGACGTCGGAACCGGCGGCACGCGCCTGCTCGTAGCGGGCGGTGCGCTCCTCGGCCGCGTGCGCGAGCACGGAGGTCAGCGAGGGGAACTCCTCGTCGTCCCCGTCGAGGTAGCCGATCCGGGCGTCGAGACCGGGCAGCTCGGACCGTGCGATGCTCACGACCTCGTCGGCGAGCGAGCGGGTGGCACTACTGGGCGTACCCGGCACGGCGAGGACGAGCGCGGGCGCGTCCTCGGGAGCCACCAGGGGTTCGGGACGGCGGTGCCGTCCGGGCTGGCGGGGGCGCGGCATTCGTACGGGCAGGCCGGACGCGGGCCCAGTGGGGGTGCTCATGTTGCCGCATGTTAGTGGCTTCCGGGGGTCTCCTGTTCGGGGAGGGTGCAGGTGAGCGGTATCCGTCCGGTTTTGTCGGATGAGTTACGTACGGGTGTCGGCCGTGACGGTGACGCCCGTTCCCTCCGTGCTCGTCACGCACAGCATCCTCCCGTCACTCGGAAGAGCGAGCGGACCAGCGGAAAGGTCTTCGGCGAGCCGCACCGCCCCGTCGAGCGGACCGCCCTCGGCGGGCACCCGCCGCGCGTGAGGCAGCAGTTCCGCCAGCCGCTCCTCCAGCGGCGTCAGCAGCACCTCGCCGAGCCGAGAAGCCCGCCGGTGCAGCCGACCGCGGGGCGCCCCCTCCGCGGGGCACACCGCGGCCGCCGAGTCGGCCATGTGCCGGGCCGCCTCCCGCACGATGCCGAGGGCACCGGGTCCCCGTCTCCGCGCGCGCGCCACGCGCGGGCGAACGAGGCGAGCACCGCCGCCCGGTCCGCGCGCGGGTACACCTGCCCCGGCAGCCCGGTCACCGGACCGAACATCTCCTCCGCGTCCGCCAGCAGCCGCGCGGAACCCCCGGCCCGCCCGTCGTGCGCGCGCAGCGCGGCCTCGAGCCCGGCCCGCCCGATCCAGGCGCCTCCGCCGCAGTCGCCGAGCAGATGCCCCCAGCCGTCCGCCCGCCGCCACCCGGCCAGATCGGTGCCGATCGCGATGAGGCCGGTGCCCGCCGCGATCACCGCGCCGGGCCGGGGCCCGAGCGCTCCCACGTACGCCGTGACCGCGTCGGCCGCCAGCGCCGCGCGCCTGACCCCCAGTTCCCGGGCCAGGGCGTCCGGCAGTTCCGCGCGGAGGGCGTCGCCCAGGCTGGCCATCCCCGCCGCGCCGATCACGGCCGTGTCCAGCTGTTCCAGCCCCGCCTCTGCGCGCAACGACCGCGCCATGGGCACCAGTTGCTCCAGGAAGTGGACCGGGTCGATTCCCCGCTCGCCCGTGCGCACCGGCACGTCCGAGGCGGCCCGCGCCAGCGGACCGCGCCCGGGGGCCCCGACGACGGCCCGCAGCCCGGAGCCGCCGGAGTCCACGGCGAGGTAGCCGGCTGCGGTCACGGCAGGCGCCAGTCCACCGGCTGCCCGCCCTGACGGATCAACAGGTCGTTGGCCCGGCTGAACGGACGCGAGCCGAAGAACCCGCGGTCCGCCGACATCGGCGACGGGTGCGCCGACTCCACGGCGGGCAGATCACCCAGCATGGGGCGGCAGTTGCGGGCGTCGCGCCCCCACAGGATGGAGACCAGCGGCTTGCCGCGTGCGGCCAGCGCGCGTATCGCCTGCTCGGTGACCTCCTCCCAGCCCTTGCCGCGGTGGGCGCCCGGCTTGCGCGGGGCGGTCGTCAGCGCTCTGTTGAGCAGCAGCACGCCCTGCTCGGTCCACGGGGTCAGGTCGCCGTTCGACGGCTGAGGCAGGCCCAGGTCGCTGTTGAGCTCGCGGAAGATGTTGATCAGGCTGCCGGGCAGCGGGCGCACGTCGGGGGCGACGGAGAAGCTCAGGCCCACCGCGTGCCCCGGCGTGGGGTACGGGTCCTGCCCGACGATCAGGACGCGTACCTCGTCGAAGGGCTGCTGGAAGGCCCGCAGGACGTTCGCCCCCGCCGGGAGGTAGGTGCGTCCGGCGGCGATCTCCGCGCGGAGGAAGTCCCCCATCGCGGCGATCCCCCCCGCCACCGGTTCGAGGGCCTGCGCCCAGCCCGCTTCGACGATCTCGTTCAAGGGTCGTGGTGCCACGGGCGTCACCCTACTGCCGCGACGACTGCGGCTATCAACCCGTGGCCCGAACCCGGCGGGATCCGCACGGCCCTCGTCCGAGCCCTCATCCGACGACCGCCGCCCGCACGCACAGCACGTCCGGCAGATGCCCGGCCAACTGCTCCCAGCTGTCACCGTCGTTCGCCGACGCGTACACCTCGCCGTTGCGGTTGCCGAAGTAGACGCCCGCGGGGTCGGCGTCGTCGCTGCACATCGCGTCGCGCAGCACCGTGCCGTAGTGGTCCTCCTGCGGCAGCCCCGCCGACAGCGGCTCCCAGCTGCGTCCGGCGTCCCCGGTCCGGTAGACGCGACATCGCCGGTCCGCCGGGACCCGGTCGGCGTCGGCGTTGATCGGGAAGACGTACGCCGTGTCGCCGCGGTGGGGATGCGTCACCATCGCGAACCCGAACGTCGAGGGCAGTCCCTCACCGATGTCCGTCCAGTGCGCGCCCGCGTCGTCGCTGCGGTAGACCCCCCAGTGGTTCTGCAGATACAGCCGGTCCGGGTCCGCCGCGTCCCGGGCGACCTTGTGCACGCACTGCCCGAACTCCGGGTCGGGATCCGGCAGGAACACCGCGGACACCCCGCGGTTGGCCGGCTCCCAGCTCACGCCGCCGTCCCGGGTGCGGAACACGCCCGCGGTGGAGACGGCCACGGTCACCGCCCGAGGGTCGCGCGCGTCGGTCAGTACCGTGTGCAGCCCCTCGCCACCGCCGCCCGGCACCCACTTGGAGCGCGTGGGGTGCTCCCACAGCGGTCTGACCAGCTCGAAGGACTCCCCGCGGTCCTCCGAGCGGTACAGCGCGGCCGGTTCCGTGCCCGCGTACACCACGTCCGGCTCCGCCGCGGCCGGATGCAGCTGCCACACCCGCTCCAGCGAAGCTCCGGTGTCGGGCGGGAACTTGACGGCGGGCCGGGCCGGTTCGGTCCAGCTGCGGCCCAGGTCGTCGGAGTGGAACACCGACGGTCCCCAGTGTGCGCTGTCCCCGCCGGCCAGCAGCCGAGGGCTCTGCCCCCGGGTGTCGACCGCGACCGAGTACACGGCCTGCGCCTTGAAGTAGGGGGACTCGTCGAACTCCCAGGAGCCGCCTCGCCGGCGCCCGATGAACAGGCCCTTGCGGGTGCCCACGGCCAGCAGTACCTCGGTCATGCCGATCACCTCCGTGACATCGCCTTCGACGTCCTCGATCAGGACACCGGTCAGTGTGCACCCCACCACTGACAGTCACGGCTGGAGGCGGCATGACCGCAGGTCACGGCGGTGCGGCGGGCCCGGGACGGACGGCCAGGCGAACCTCCGCCCCGCGGCGAAGAGCCCCCGCGTCACCCGTGCCAAGCCCCTCCGCGTCACTCCCGGCCCGGCAGCGCCCGTTCCAGAATCGCGTCCAGCCCCGCCCCCGCCGGCAGCGTGCCGAAGGCGTGCCCCCAGTCGCCCCCGAGCCGCGTCGCGCAGAACGCGTCCGCGACCGCCGCCGGCGCGTGCCGCACCAGCAGGGACGCCTGCAGCGTCAGCGCCATCCGCTCCACCAGCCGGCGGGCCGTCACCTGCGACCCCTCGGCCAGCTGGTCCTTGAGCCCGGCCACGGCCGCGTCCAGCCGGGCGTCCGCCCCGCGCGTCAGCGACAGTTCGTCGAACAGCGCCTGCGCGGTCGCCTGGTCGCGGCCGAGCGCCCGCAGCACGTCCAGGGCGTTGACGTTGCCCGAGCCCTCCCAGATGGAGAGCAGCGGGGCCTCCCGGTAGTGGCGGGGCATCCCCGAGTCCTCGACGTACCCGTTGCCGCCCAGGCACTCCAGCGCCTCGGCGGTGAAGGCCGGGCCGCGCTTGGTGACCCAGTACTTGCCGACCGCCGTCGCGATCCGCCGGAACGCCGCCTCCCCGGCGTCCCCGCGCACCGCGCGGTCCGCCGCACCCGCCAGCCGCAAGGTGAGGGCCGTCGCGGCCTCGGACTCGAGCGCGAGGTCGGCCAGCACGTTGCGCATCAGCGGCTGGTCGAGCAGGCGTGCCCCGAAGGCGCTGCGGTGCCGCGCGTGGTGGCCCGCCTCGACGAGTGTCTTGCGCATCAGGGCCGCCGACATCATCACGCAGTCGAGGCGTGTGCAGTTGACCATCTCGATGATGGTCTTCACACCCTGCCCCTCGGGCCCGACCAGCCAGGCGACCGTGCCGTCGAACTCCGGCTCGGAGGAGGCGTTGGAGCGGTTGCCCAGCTTCTCCTTGAGCCGCTGGATGCGGAAGGTGTTGCGGGTGCCGTCGGGCAGAACGCGCGGCACGAGGAAGCAGGACAGCCCGCCCGGCGCCTGCGCGAGCACCAGGAACACGTCGCACATCGGCGCCGAGGTGAACCACTTGTGGCCGCGCAGGGTGTACACGCCGGGCTCGGCGGTCGGCGTCGCGGCGGTGGTGTTGGTGCGGACGTCGGAGCCGCCCTGCTTCTCGGTCATCCCCATGCCGGCCAGCAGCCCGCGCTTCTCCGTCGGCACCCGCAGCCCGGGGTCGTACGCACGGCTGGTCAGCAGCGGCTCGTAGATCTTCGCCAGTTCGGGCTGCTTGCGCAGGGCGGGGATCGCCGCGTACGTCATGGACGTGGGGCAGCCGTGTCCGGCGTCGGTGTGGCCCCAGACGAGTCCGCCGGCGGTACGGGCGACGTGCGCGCCGGGCCGGTCGTCCGCCCAGGGCGCTCCGGCCAGCCCCTCCGTGACGGCGGTGCGCATCAGGTGGTGCCAGCTCGGGTGGAAGTCGACCTCGTCGACGCGGTGCCCGTACCGGTCGTGGGTGCGCAGTTCGGGCTCGTGCCGGTTGGCCAGCTCGGCCCACTCCTGCGCCTCTTCACTGCCCGCCAGCCGTCCCAGCCGCCGCAGGTCCTCCTCCGCCCAGCCGGCGCCCTCCCGCCGTACCCCTTCGAGCAGGGCGACGTCGTCCGAGGCGTCGTACGGGGCCGGGAACGGGGGCTGGTTGGTGACGTCGTGGGTGGCGCCGCCGAGGACGCCGAGTGCGTACGGGGTCTGCTGCAGCTCGTCAGCGCGCGTGATGGTCATGGCTGAGTGTTGCACTATTCCTGCGAACGCAGCAATAGTGCAACGCGTCGCCACGCGCGCGTTCAGCCGTGCCGGTCGATCAGCGCCCTGTACGTGTCGAAGGCGGGCTTGGGCGTGTAGTCGTCCGTGGTGAGCCCGAAGCGGTGGAACAGCCCCGGCCGGGAGCTGTCGGCGTCCCGCAGCGCGAAGTGCGTGTAACCGCTCAGCCGCAGCTCCTCCGCGAGCTCGGCGACCGCCCGGACCACGGTGTCGACGACCTCGGCCTGCCGGTGCGGAGGACGTTCCTCGCCGGTGGGCCAGCCGTGCTCGGTGATGTGCAGCGGCAGGTGTCCAAGGCCGGCGGGCGCCAGCACGGCGTCGCGGTGATGACGCAGCAGCCCCTCGACGGCGGACGGGAGTTCGGGATCGGCGACGGGACGGAAGACGTCGGGGAAGAAGTCGAGCCCTACGTAGTCGAGTTCGCCCACGAAGGCCGGACCGCCGAGTGTGGTCAACTGCGCCATGAAGGACGCCGACGGACCGAACAGCGGTGTGGTGTTGAACCCGACGCGCAACTCGTCGTACCCCAGCTTCCGCGCGCGCTCCTTCACCGCCGCGACCCCGTGGACGATCGCCTCCCGCACGGACGGGTGACAACCGTCGAGGACAGGGTTGGTGGTCTCGTTGGGCTCCTCCGTCACCTGGAGGGTGCTCGTCACCGAGCCGTACTGGTCGACCAGTTCGCGCAGGAACTGGCAGTAGCCGTCGACGTCCCCGGCCGCTGACCGGTACTGCGCCACCAGGTCCAGACGTCGCCCCCGCACGGCGTACCGTGCCGCGTCCTCCGGTGCGGCCGTCGCATGCGGCCCTCCGAGACCCGTGCTGTCGTCGAACGCGGTGTAGGCGCGGACCAGGAACGGCCGCTCCGGCCGCCCTTGCAGGAGATCCAAGGCCTCCGCCACCCGTTCCGGATCGTCGGGCGGCCCGCTCGCCAGACCCCCGGAGTCGTCACCGGTGACCCCACCCGGATACACACCGAACAACAGGCGCTGCGACATCACGCGTCCTCCTCCCGCGCACGCGCGGCCCCCGTGGGCCACGCCAATGCCCCGCTCCGCAGCTCCTCGATCACCGAGTCGACCCACGCGGTCTCGGCGCGCGCCAGGCTCAGCGCGTACTCGGCCTCGATGACGTGCATACGCGGGACACCCGCCGCCACGGCGTTCTCGAGCTGCCGCTCGTCCTCCGCCGTGCGCTCGCGCAGCCGCCGCCCGCGCTCGGTCAGCGCCTCCACCGCGCCGTCCCGGCCGAGGGCGCCGAGATAGGCGACCGCGCCCAGGAACTGGGAGAACTCCCGCTTGGGCGTGCGGATCTGGGAGTCCAGCCGGCGGACCAGTTCCTCGCGCCCCGGGTCCGTGAGCGCGTACACGGTCCGTTCCGGGCGGTTGCCCGACCGCTGCCGCTCGAGCGGGGCGAGCCAGCCGGCCTCGGTCAGCGCGGCGACGGTGTTGTAGAGGGTGCCGCGTGTGATCGCGGCGGCGTGTGCGTCGCTGCGTCTGCGCAGCTCGGCGAGCATCTGGTGCGGGTGCGTGGGCTGTTCGAGCAGCAGGCCCAGGACGGGCAGGACGATCGGGTTGTCGAGAGCGCGGCGGGGCATGGTCGAACTCTATCAGTCCAAATAAACTATTCGGGGGGCTGTGGGTGAACGGCGCGGGAGCGTCGCGAGATCACCTCAAGGGAACCGGTCCCGACCGGGGGCCTAAAGTACGGCGCATGCGGAGCAACGACCCGGACGCGGAGCCGGCACCGGACGGGCCGCGGCTGCGTCCGCTGTCCGCGCGGTCGGTCGTCCTCAGCCTGCTGCTGGGCACGCATCCGCCGGAGCTGCCGGCGCGGGAGCTCGGACGGCTGGTGGAGAGCTTCGACCTCGGCGGGTCGACACTGCGGGCGGCGCTGAGCCGGATGGTCGCCGCCGGGGACCTGCGCCGCACGGACACCGGCTACCGCCTCAGCGACCGCCTGCTGGAACGCCAGCGCCGCCAGGACGAGTCGGTCCAGCCGCGCACCCGCCCGTGGGACGGGGACTGGGAGCTGGTCGCCGTCACCGCGACCGGACGCGGCCCCGCCGAACGGGCCGAGCTGCGCACCCGGCTGACCGCACTGCGCCTCGCCGAACTGCGCGAGGGGGTGTGGCTGCGCCCGGCCAACCTGGACCGCCCCCTGCCCGCCGCTCTCGACGAGGTGGCCGAACGCGGTACGGCCCGCCCCGCACGCCCCGCCGCCGAACTGGCCGCGCGCCTGTGGCCGTTGGACGCCTGGGCGGACGAGGCCCGTGAACTGCTCGGGCACGTGGGCCGAACCGGGCGTCCGGCCGAGCGGCTGACCCTGTTCGCGGCCGTGGTGCGCCATCTGCTCGCCGACCCCGTACTGCCGCCCTCCCTGCTCCCCGCCGGCTGGCCGGGCGACGCCCTGCGGGCCGCGTACGCGGAGTACCGCCGGGAACTGGAGGGTGAGGTCCGCTCGCTGGTGGGCGGGAGCTGACCGCGCGGGCGGCCCTGGAGAAGGCCGGCGGCCGTACGGGACGCCCCGCGGACGTCCCGTACGGCCGCTGCCCGTGGGGGGGCTACCGGTAGGTGATGTCGGACGAGCTGTACTTGCAGTACGTGCCGTCGGGGCCGGAGCCGTTGCTGCTGGGCTCCTTGCCGGTGTTGTTGCCGATGTACTTCTGGCACGGCACGATCTTCTTGCTGCTGTCGCCGACGATCGTGATGTTGCGCAGGGTCGCGCTGTCGCCGTAGTTGGTGTTGATGCCGGCGATACGGCCGCCCTTCCAGGTCACCTCGATGGAGTTGAGGTTGATCGTCCGCTTGTACTGCGAGGAGCAGTTGCCGCAGGAGCGGACGAAGGTGCCGAAGTTCTGGACGGCGAAGTTGGACACGTTCAGCGTGCCCGCGCCGTTGAACTGGAAGACCTTGTCACTGGCCTCCTTCGCGCCGCCGCCGCTGACGGTGTACACCGCCCCGGACGACCTGCCCTTGAAGGTGGCCGCGTCCTCACCGACGTCCTCCCACCAGACGTTCTGCAGGGTGCAGGAGCCCTCGCAGTGGATGCCGTCGGCGGCCGGGGCGCCGATGATCACGTTCTTCAGGACCGCGCCGTCGGACAGCTTCAGGATCGGGCCCTGGTCCTCGTCCTGGCTGCCGGAGCCCAGGTCGCCGGTGCCGTAGAGGCGCTTCATGCCGTAGTCCTTGGTGCCGGACACGGAGATGGTGGAGGAGACGCCCTGACTGCCGTTGGGGGTCGGCCAGGTGGCGGCCTGCGCGGACGGTGCCGCGGTCGTCAGGATCATGCCAACCGAGAGGCCGAGGGTGGCGAGCGTGCCCGTCAGTGCGCGCCGTGGGGTGCGCGGTCGTGTCGCGGATGTCATGTCGTTCCTTCTGTCGTGGTGTGGGGGTGTCGAGCCAGTATCGAGACGTGTGGATGAACAACGTTCACGTTTCTGTGCGACACACGGGTCGAATCCGTTCAACGGTCACGACCCGGTCACGTCGATGAACGGAACGTAGAGGGAAAGCGCTTTCTGGTCAACGCTTCGCGTGGTCCGTATTCGGTCAGGAACACCGGGAACGACAGACGCCGGCGGCCCGGAACCCCTGGACGGGTTTCCGGGCCGCCGGCGCGACGCGGGGGAACGGTGAGCAGGTCAGACGGAGAGGTGGTACTGGTCCGGCACGCGCACCTGCGCGTCCAGCTCGCGGGCGGCCTGGCGGGCCCAGGAGGGGTTGCGCAGCAGCTCACGGCCCAGTAGCACGGCATCCGCCTCGCCGTTGGCGAGAATCTTCTCCGCCTGCCCGGCGTCCGTGATCAGACCCACGGCCGCGACCGGCATCGGCGTCTCCTGGCGCACGCGCGCGGCGAACGGCACCTGGTAGCCGGGGCCGACCGGGATGCGGACGCCGGGGGAGTTGCCACCCGTGGAGACGTCGAGCAGGTCGATGCCCCGCTCGTGCAGGTCGGCGGCGAGGCGGACGGTGTCGTCCGGGGTCCAGCCGTCCGCGTCCAGCCAGTCCGTGGCGGAGGTGCGGAAGAACAGCGGCTTGTCGTCCGGCCACACCTCGCGCACGGCGTCCACCACCTCGAACGCGAACCGCGTGCGGTTCTCGTACGAGCCGCCGTAGGTGTCGGTGCGGTGGTTGGAGTGCGGGGAGAGGAACTCGTTGATCAGGTAGCCGTGGGCGCCGTGGATCTCGGCGATCTCGAAACCGGCGGCGAGGGCGCGGCGGGCGGCCGCGCGGAACTGGCCGACGATCTCCCGGATCTCCTCCGTGCTCAGCTCGTCCGGCACCTGGTGGCGCTCGCTGAACGGGACCGCGCTGGGCGCGACCGGCTGCCAGCCGAGGCCGTCCCCCTCGAGCGGCGCCCCGCCCTTCCAGGGCTGGTCGGTCGCAGCCTTGCGCCCGGCGTGCGCCAGCTGGATCGCCGGCACGGTGCCCTGCGCGGCGAGGAACCGGGTGATCCGGCGGAACGCCTCGACCTGGGTGTCGTTCCAGATCCCGAGGTCGTACGGCGAGATGCGGCCCTCCGGCGACACCGCCGTGGCCTCGACGATGATCAGCCCCGTGCCGCCCGTGGCGCGGGCGCCGTAGTGCGCGAAGTGCCAGTCGTGCGGCACACCGGCCTCCGGGCCGTCCGGCGCGGCCGAGTACTGGCACATCGGCGCCATCCACACGCGGTTGGGGATCGTCAGGGCGCGCAGGGTGTACGGCTCGAAGAGCGTGCTCACGGTGGACTCCGTTCGGAGGGGGGACGGGTGGTGCGACTCGTACGATAGCCGTCGTAGTACGGGGAGTGTCAAACTACGAGGGTTCTCGTACAATGAGGATTCCCGGAGCACCATGGAGCCGCCGTGACGACCGCCCCTCCCAGCTCTCGCGTCCTGCCGCACCCCGCGCGGGACGAGATCCGGCTGGAGTCAGTGCTGCACGCGCTGTCCGACCCCGTCCGGATGCGCATCGTCAGTGAACTGGCCGACGCCGAGGCCGCGTTGTCCTGCTCCCGCTTCGACCTGCCGGTCACCAAGTCCACTAGCACGCACCACTTCCGTGTGCTGCGCGAGAGCGGCGTGATCCAGCAGGCCTACGAGGGCACCGCCAAGATGAACGGCCTCCGCCGCGAGGACCTGGACGCCCTGTTCCCCGGCCTCCTCGACGCCCTCCTCACCGCGGCCCGCCGCCAGACGGTCCGGGACACGGGGGCCTGACAGCGGCCGACGTCCGCGTCCGCCATACGGCAGGCGCTGCTACGGCCCAGGAACCACCCCACCCCGCGCAGCCCCCAGCAGTGACTCCCAGTCCGGAAGCTTGACCACGCCCCGCCCGAGGGAGGCGCCCAGGCGGGACTCCGCTTGTTCGATGGATTCCCAGCCTTGCCAGGGGACCGGTTCCACGCCCTCCGCGCGCAGGGCCGGGAGCGGGTCGTCGGGGAGGGGGCGGGTGGTGAGGGACGGGGCGTCCTGGAGCAGGGACGTCACCGTTTCCTTCGCGCAGGAGCGGTTGGTGCCGATGACGCCGGTCGGGCCGCGCTTGATCCAGCCCGCGACGTACTCGCCCGGGGCGGCGGCGCCCCCGCGCAGCACACGCCCGGCGAGATGCGGCACCGTGCCCGTCGCCGCGTCGAACGGCAGCCCCTCCAGCGGCATCCCCCGGTATCCCACCGAGCGAAGCACCAGCTGCCCCTCGATCTCCTCGAAGTGGCCCGTCCCCGTGACCCCGCCCGCGCCGTCGGGCGCCGTCCGTTCGAAGCGCACGGCGCCCACCCGGCCGTCGGCGGCGAGCAGTTCGACCGGGCGGAGGAAGAACCGCAGCCGGATCAGACGCCGGGCGTTTGGGCGTGGCGGCGCCGTCCAGCCGCGCAGCACCTCGACGTTGCGGCGCCGGGGCGGAGGCAGGCCGGACGGGTCGGCGAACGCCGGGTCCAGGGCCGCCTCGGCCGGGTCGACGTGGACGGCGGTCCCGGGCAGGGTGCCCAGTTCCCGCAGCTCCTTGGTGGTGAAGCGGGCCTGCGAGGGGCCGCGCCGGCCGACCATCTGGATCTCCGTCACCTCGCTCGCCGTGAGGGCGGTCAGCGCCGCGTGGGGCATGTCGGTCGGGTGCAGTTCACCCGCCCCGCGTGCCAGCATGCGTGTGACGTCCACGGCGACGTTCCCCACGCCGACCACCACCGCCGACCGCACCCCGCGCAGGAACCCGGCGTCGGCGGCGTCCGGGTGCGCGCTGTACCAGGACACGAACTCGGTCGCCGACCAGCTGCCCGGCAGGTCCTCGCCCGGGACGCCCAGATGCCGGTCCGTGGCGGCGCCCACGCAGTACACCACCGCGTGGTACAGCTCCCGCAGCCGGGCCGCCGGCACCCCGTCCGGCCCGACCGGCACCGCGCCGAGGAAGCGCACCCGCTCGTGCTCCAGCACCGTGCGCAGGCTGCCCTGCAGGGACTTGATCTTCTCGTGGTCCGGGGCCACGCCGTAGCGGACCAGGCCGTAGGGGCAGGGCAGACGGTCGAGGACGTCGACCCGCGCCCCGGGATCGAGCTGGACGAGATGCTGGGCCGTGTAGCACCCGCTGGGTCCGCTTCCGACGACGGCGACACGCAGCACGGGGAACTCCTCACCCCGAGGGGACCGGCGGGAGACCGCCGGCGTCTCCCAGCATGGCACCGCCCGCACTCCGCTGACAGGGTGCCGTCCGCCGTCCGGGGTGCGTGTTCTACGGAGAGAAACTGATCACCCCGTTACGTTGCCTGTGTGCTCGAGGCATCTTTTCTTCAACTTTCCGATCGCTCTCCGGCGGAGGGTGCGGTGTCCGTGTGGCCCGCGTGGGAGGTGTGGGAGGGCGAGCGCTGCACCCGGTGGCTCCATGTGCGGCTGGCCTTCCGTGACGGGGCCACGGTCGAGGCGCTGGCGTCCGTGGGCGAGGGCTGGGTCTGTCTGGAGGACGTCCAGGCCCGTCCCGCGCTCGCCCTGGAGGACCTGGCCGTGTTCGCCGACTGGATCGAGGGGCCGCTCGCGCGGGCCTGCGGCGCCGAGCCCGAGCCGGAACAGGAGCCGGGGGAGGGCGCCGGCGGCACGCATCAGAGGGAGGAGCCGCCGGGCGGGCGGGCCGAGTGGCCGGTCGTGGCCCAGGCGTACCGGGCCGCGCAGGAGCGGGGCGCCGACCCGGTGCTCGCGGTGATGGACCGGACCGGCTACAGCCGGCGCGGGGCGCTCCGCCTCATCGGGCGGACGCGCGACGCGGGGCTGCTCTCCCCGCGCCACGCCCGCCGCCGGACGGACCACCACTGACCCGAACGCCGTTCGGACGGGACGTCACAGCAGGTCGCGCATCCGGTTGATCTCGCTGGTCTGCTGTGCGACCACGTCGTCCGCCATCTCCTCGATCTGGATGTTGTTCCCCTGGCCCTTCACCTCGGTGGCCATGGTGATCGCGCCCTGGTGGTGCGTGATCATCAGCGTGAGGAACAGCTGGTCGAACGCCTTGCCCTCGGCCGCCCGCAACTGCCTCAGCTGCGCCTCGGTCGCCATGCCGGGCATCGTCGCGTGGTCGTGCCCCTGGCCGGCGTCCTTCTCGGTCTTGCCGTGAGTGCGCAGCCACCCCTGCATCGTGGCGATCTCGGGCTTCTGCGAGGCGGCGATGCGCTCGGCCAGCTTGACCACCTTCGGCGACTCGGCGCGCCCAGGCACCAGTTCGGTCATGTCCAGCGCCTGCGCGTGGTGCTGGATCATCATCCGCGCGTACGACACGTCCGCGGCGTTGGGGGAGTCGTCCTCCTTGCGCTCCTTCTGGGCCTCCTCGGCCGACAGGGTGCGGTTCTCCTCGCCGGGCGCTCCGGGCGCGATCACCGAAGGGCCGCTAGCGGGGGCCGACTTGGCGTCGTCGCCGGAGTCGCAGCCCACGAGCCCGAGTACGGCCAGCGCGGTCACCCCGGCGGCGACGGCGGACAGGCGTGGCACGCGGCGGTGGTGCACATGGACCTCCTGTGACTGGCGGTATGTCCGCTCGGCAGTGGTGCGGAACACCTTGTGAGTGTCGATGACCGTCCTAGCACGCTTCCGCGCAACTTCGATCAAAAAACTTTGTTGCGATGGTGTGGAGCCCCTGTTGGTATGTGCATGTCGAAGACGATACTGCCGGTGCCACACCGTTCCGACGTGAACGGAACCAGGGAGGAAAACAGTGATCCTGTTGAGCGTTTCCCGAACCCGGCGGAGACGGCTGGGAGTTGCCGCCGCGGCAGGCGGCCTGCTGGCCGCGCTGCTCACGGCCGCGCCCGCCGCGGCGATCCCGGACCCCGGGGACTCGCCCGCCGCCCCGAAGGACGTGTCCCGCAGCGACCAGGCCGAGGCCCGCGCCGCCATCAAGAGCGGCGAGATACCCGGCCAGGACGAGATCGTCCACTCCGCCAACATCACGCACGTGGCCAACATCCCCAAGGACGTGCTGTCCGGCTTCAACACGGACCTCGCCTTCCAGGGGAAGTACGCCTTCGCCGGCAACTACGACGGCTTCCGCATCTTCGACATCAGCAACCCGAAGAAGCCCAAGACGGTGGCTCAGGTGCTGTGTCCCGGATCGCAGAACGACATCTCCGTCTCCGGCAACCTGCTGTTCCTGTCGACGGACTCCTCGCGCAGTGACAGCAGCTGCAACAGCACCACGCAGCCCGCCACGGAGAAGTCCTCCTGGGAGGGCATGAAGGTCTTCGACATCAGCGACAAGCGCAACCCGCGCTACGTGGCCGCCGTCGAGACCGCCTGCGGCTCGCACACCCACACGCTGGTGCCCGAGCGTGACAACGTGTACGTCTACGTCTCCTCCTACTCGCCCAACGCTGCCTACCCGGACTGCCAGCCGCCGCACGACGGCATCTCCGTGATCAAGGTCCCGCGCAAGGCCCCGCACAAGGCCGCCGTGGTCGGGTTCCCCGTGCTGTTCCCGGGCGAGGGCCCGGACGGCGGCGGCAACCCGGGTGCGCCCACCAACCCGGGCGTCTCCAAGACCACCGGCTGCCACGACATCACCGTGCTGCCCTCGAAGGACCTGGCCGCCGGCGCCTGCATGGGCGACGGCATCCTGTTCTCCATCAAGAACCCCGAGCGTCCGCGGGTGATCGACCGCGTCCAGGACAACGTCAACTTCGCGTTCTGGCACTCGGCGACCTTCAACCAGAAGGCCAACAAGGTCATCTTCACCGACGAACTCGGCGGTGGCGGCGCGGCCACCTGCAACGCGGAGATCGGTCCCAACCGCGGCGCGGACGGCATCTACGACATCGTCGGCAAGGGTGACCGCAGCAAGCTGGTGTTCCGCAGTTACTTCAAGATCCCCCGCCACCAGGCGGACACCGAGAACTGCGTGGCCCACAACGGCTCGCTGATCCCGGTCCGCGGCCGTGACCTGATGGTCCAGGCCTGGTACCAGGGCGGCGTCTCGGTGTGGGACTTCACCAACTCGTCCAGGCCGAAGGAGATCGCCTACTTCGAGCGTGGTCCGCTCACCACCGACCAGCTCGACGTGGCCGGTTCGTGGTCGGCGTACTACTACAACGGCTACATCTACTCCAACGACATCGCCAAGGGCCTCGACGTCCTGAAGATCGACGACAAGCGCACGGATGCGGCTCGCAAGGTCCACCAGAAGGAACTCAACGTGCAGACGCAGCCGGACTACTTCGGCTGAGTCTCCGGGTCCGTCGCGAAGAACCGGGCCATGTCCGTCCGGTCCTTCCCCTCCGTCCCGCCGGTCCCCTCGGAGTCCGGCGGGACACCCATCTCCCAGTCCAGCCGGTAGCGCTTGAACAGTTCGGCGCGCAGCACCGGCACGGGCATGGGCGCCCCCGGCATCAGAGCCGCGTACACGGCGCCCATCAGCAGCGCGCGCAGCATCGGGTAGTCGGACTCGACGTCCTCGGAGCCGTGCCGGGCGACGGTGTCGCTCAGCAGTTCCGCCAGCCGCCGCTGCTCGGGACACGGCAGGAAGCCTTCCGCCTGCAGCAGCCCCGCCATGTGCTGGCGCATCAGCACCGGCCGGTCCCGCGCCAGGCCCAGGATCGCGTCGATGGCCCGCGCCATCCGCTCCCTGCCGTCGTCGGTGCGCGGCTCCCGCTCCAGCGCCTCCTCCAGGGTGCGGTGCATCAGCCGGTGCACGGCGGACTGCACGAGCTGGCGTTTCCCCGGGAAGTAGTACGACACCAGACCCCGGGCGGAGCCCGCCCGGTCGGCGATGTCGCCCAGGGTCGTCGCCTCGTACCCGCGCTCGTCGACCAGCTCGACGGCCGCGTGCAGCAGCCGCTCCTTGGAACGCCGACGCAACTCTTCATTGACCAGGGCGCTGCGCGGGGACATGCTGGACTCCTGCGTTGACTGGCTGCCAGCCAACTATACTCAGCGCACCTGGAAGGGCCCCCGGCGGGTCTTTTTCGGGCTGCCGTTCACCTCGGGCGACGCGGGGGATCGTCCGAGGTGGACGGCTCGGGCGAGGAAAGCGGCGAGGCCTGCCAGGACGACGGCGGGCGCGCCATGCCGGGCCGGCCGGGTGTCGCGCCTCCGTCCGCGGGGCGCAGCCGCCGGTGCACCGCGACCGCGGCGACCACCGTCAGCGCGCCGAACAGCCAGCCGCCCAGCACGTCCGTCGGCCAGTGCACGCCGAGCCAGACCCGGGTGAGACCGACACCGGCCACCGAGACCACCGCCACCACCAGCGCCGTACGCCACAGCAGGCGGCCCACACCGTGGCGGTGCAGCAGCCACAGCAGCAGCCCCAGGACGACCGTCGCGGTCATGGCGTGCCCCGAGGGGAAGGCGGCGTAGTGCGCCGAGTCCACCGGGTCGGACCACACCGGGCGTGCCCGCCCGAGCGCCGCCTTCAGCCCCTGCTGCACGGCCGTGGACAGGGCCACCACCACGACCAGCCATCCCGCGGTCCAGCGAGCTCCCGGACGCCGGAGCAGCAGGACCACGGCCACCGCGCACAGCAGTCGCATCGTCCAGGGGTCCCAGACCCAGTCCGTCAGGACGCGGGCCGCCCGCGTCAGCCCGCCCTCCGCCACCGCCCAGCGGTGCGTGGGCCTGGAGATGCCGCCGTCCAGGTCCATCAGGGGTCGCCACTCGGCGGCGACCAGCGCCAGCAGCAGCGCGGAGGCGACACCGAGCAGGACGGCCGGCACCAGCACCGGCCGGTCCGGGGTACGGGGTCCGGGGGGCGTGGGCGGTGCGGGGGCGTGGGGGGTGCGCATGGGGTGATCCTCGCCGACCGGGGGCGTGCCGGGCCAGAACCCGGCACGCCCGGTCCTGCCGTGTGGGGGCCGTCGCTGATCCAGTGCCCGCGATCGGGGCGGGAACGCCAGGGGGGGGCGGCGAGCGCCGGGATCAGTGACGCGGTGTCGGTCGGTCGTGTCGGCGGGGGCGGGGCGAGCGGTTGCCGGGGTGGCTGCGCCGGGAGGCGCGGCGTGTCCCCGGAGCCTGTGGTCCAGGAGACCCGGCGCGAGTACGGCGAGCAGCGGTCCCCGGATGCGACAGCGACGGGCATTCGGTGCGCCGGCGCCGGGAGGTCCGCCTGGTGGGCAGGCTTACGCCGGTGCCGCGATCCACCAGGGGCACATCGCGATGACGGTCGCCGGTAGCCGAGTTGTCGGGAGCCGGTCGCCGGGGGGTTCGGGACCGGGGTGCTGTGCGCCCCGGTACACGGCACCGGTACGGAGACCGCAGGCGCGGCGACGTGACGGCCGCGGTGGGGCGGGTCGGGAGTGCCGTGGGCGGGCTCACCCCAGTGCCCGCAGCCCCGGCAGGAACGCCACCAGCACGGGAAGCGCCGGTACCAGCGACGCGGTGGCGGTCAGGCGGAGGCGGCGGCTCGGGGGGAGGCGGTCGCCCGGGGTGAGCAGGCGGTGGACCCGGGCCGGGACGTGCGCGTGTGCGGTGGGGGCGGGGCCGAACACCCCGCGGTCCTCGTTCAGTTCGACCAGGGCCAGGGCGGTGGTGAGCCGGCCGAACCGGCGGGACGCCGTGTCGTCCGCGGCCAGTTCCACCAGCCGGTGCATCTCGTCCCGGAACGCGGAGAACACCGGCACCTGCGGGAAGCCGTCCGCCAGCGCCGACGCGCAGTGCAGCAGCCAGTCGTGCCGGGCGCGCGCGTGACCGCGCTCGTGGGCCAGCACGGCGTCCAGCTGCCTCCCCTTCAGACGCTGTAACGCGGCTGTCGTCACCACCAGTTGGGGCGGGGTGCCCGGCAGGCACCAGGCGTCCGGGCGGTCGCCCTCCAGCACCACGAGCCGGTCGGAGCCCGGCTCCTCGCCGGGCAGCAGCGGGGCACGGAGGCGCAGTTCCGCGCGGCGCGCCCGGCGGCGGGCGCGGGCCCGCGCGATCTCCCGGACCAGCATCGCCCCGCTCCACAGCCCGCCGCACGCCAGCACCACCGCGGTGACATGCGCCCACAGGCCCGCCGTGCCGAGCGTGTACGCCTCCACGACCGCGACCGGCGCACCCGTGAACACCTGCCCGCCGACCGCGCGCCAGGCCGCCGCCGCGCTGAACGTCATCGACAGGGCGCAGCACAGCAGCACCGCCGCGATCACGCACTGCCAGGCCCACAGGGCCACCACCGGTTCACGGTCCGGCCAGTCCGCCCGCGTGAGCAGCCGGGGACCCACGACGGCGGTCAGCACACCGAGAAGCAGCAGGACCGCGGGGAGGATCATGGGCAGCAGCCTAGAAGCGCGGACGCCCCCTGGATACGGGCCCGCGGTCCGAAGTGACGCAGACAACGGTCCCGCACCGCCGGCCGAACGGCCCCTTGCACCCCTCAGACCGGCACCCGCCTGTGCCTCACATCGTCACCTTCGCGCGCCTCACATCGTCAGCAGCATCGCCACCATCGCGATCCCCATCGACAGGCGGCAGGCCCGCGCCAGCTCCGGCCGGTCGCCCCACCCGGCACCGGGCCCGGTCCTCGGCCCGGTGCTGCCCGGCCCGCCCGCCACGGCGGGTACCGGTACCAGCCGCGCGCCCGTGACCAGCACGTACGCCGTGAAGTACAGCAGTAGGGCGGCGGTCAGCGCGGGTATGCCCGCCGTGGTGCCGTGATGCGCCGCCCGCGGGCCGGCCGCCATGACCACCGCCATGTAGACCATCGCGCCCGCGCCCACCACATGGTGCAGATGGCGTGCGGAGGCGCGGGCCGCCCACAGTCCGTGCACCCCCGCCGCCCCGAACACCGCCGCGCACAGCGGCCACGCCCACGCCGGCGGAGTGAACACCGCCGTCGGCACCGCCATCGCCGCCATCCCGAACCCCATCAGCGCCTCGCCGCCCGCCGCCCGTCGCTGCTCCTCCACGCTGCTGCGCATCCGCAGCAGGCAATAGGCGCCGGTCGCCGCGCAGAGCGCCACCAGCAGCCAGCCGGACGATCCCGGTCCGTGCACGCGAACCCCCTCGTACCGCTCCACCGGACGGTCAGGGTCTGCCCGTGCCCGACGGCGTGTACGCGAGCGCGAGGGAGTACGCGGGGGGCTTGCGGGGGGCGCGGGCAGGTCCTCGGAAATTTTTTACGGGTAAAACACCTGTTAACCTTGGTTTCCATGAGCAGTGCCACCCCCACCCCCACGCGCGCCCGGCGCCTCCCCGTCGTCGGCGCGCTGCGCCTCGGGCGACCCTCCGACGTCTGGTTCAAGCCCGCCCTCAGCGTGGTGGCCGCCGTCGCCCCGCCCAGCCTGCTCCTGGTGGCGCTCGGCCGGGTCGACCTCGCCGCGTACTCGATGGCCGGGTCGCTGTGCGCCCTGTACGGGCACAACCGCCCGTACGCCGCCCGCGCCAAGCTGCTCGCGTGGGTGCTCCTCGGCATGCTCGGCGGGCTCGCCGTGGCCCTGGTCGCCGCCTCTCTCACCCGGAACGCCGTCGTCCTGGTCACCGTCGGAGCCCTGCTGGCCGCCGTGCAGAAGGTGGTGTGCGACGTCACCCGGGTCGGGCCGCCCGCGCATGTGATCCTCACCTTCGTCAGCTCCGCCACGCTGTTCGTCCCGCAGACCCTCGGTCAGGTCCCCGGCCACCTCGCGCTCGCGGCGGCGGCCGGCGCGTGGGCCTGGCTGGTGGGCATGGCCCCCGCGCCGCTCCGCCCGCACGGCCCCGAGCGGCGGGCCGCCGCCCAGGCGCTCAACGCAGCCGCCGCGTACGCCGAGACCGCGCGCGGCGGTGAGGAGGGCGCCGGCGCCCGGTCCGCCGCGTACGCCGCCGTGCACGCGGCCTGGCAGACCCTCCTCGCGGCGGGGAACCGCCCCTCCTCGACGCGCCGCGCCCTCGAGCGCCTCGTCGTCCGCGCCGAGGTCGCCCTCGCGGCGCCGCCGACACCGACCCCGCACGGATGCGGGACTGGGCTCGCGCGGTGCGCGGTACCGGGCGCGTTCCGCGTACGGGCGATCCGCGCCGGGAGGGGGAGGCTCTGCGCCGGGGCGACGCCGGCCCAGGCCTCGGGGTGGCGCTTCGCGCCGGGACGCCGGCCCGCTCCGTGAGCGGGACGAGCTCGCCGGGGTGGCCGCCGAGCGGGCCGTCACGCCGCGTCCCCTGTGGAGCCGGCTCGGGCCGCTCGCGCCCGTCGCCGTCCGTACCGCCCTCGGCTGTGCCCTCGCCGGTTACGTCTCCCTGGCTCTCGGCGCCGACCGTCCCTACTGGGCGCTCGTCACCGCCGCCTCCCTCTACCAGGCGAACGTCACACTCACCTGGAGCAGGGCCGTACAGCGGGTCGTCGGCAACCTCGTCGGCGTGCTGCTCTTCGCGGCCGTCACCCCGGTCGCCCAGCTCGGCCCGCTCGCTCTCGTGCTGTGCATCCTCGCCTGCAACTTCGGCGCCGAGGCGCTCATCGGCCGCAACTACTGGCTCGGCAGCGTCTGCGTGACCCCCTTGGCGCTGCTCGTCACCGAGCTGCCCGGCTACCAGCCCACCGGTGAGCTGGTAGCCGACCGGGTCGTGGACACGCTGATCGGCGCCCTGGTCGGATTCGCCGCGGCCGTCGCCGTCACCAACCGGCGGGCCGGCCGGCGCGTCGAGCGCGCGCTCACCTCCGTCGACCGGGCCCGCGAGCACGCCGCCCGGGTGGCGGCCGACCCCGTGGCCGGGCCCGCCGCCCTGGAGGCCGCCCGGCGCGGCCTCGCCGCCGCCGTCGTCGACCTGCGCGCGACCGCCGACGCCGCGGCCGGAGAATGGTGGCAGCGCGCGCTGCCCCAGGAACGGGTGGTGCTCGCCGAGCAGGCGGCACACCGTACGCTCGCGGCGACGGTACGACGCCAGGGACTCCTCCCGGACCCCGGCACCACCAGCACGCACACCCACACGGAGGACGCATCGCCATGACGGCGACCCAAGGGCCATCGGCCGGCGACGGTGTCACCGGCACGCCGGACACCTCGAGCACCGCGGACACGTCCGCCCCTGGGCGCGACACGGTCGCCGAGGTCGTCCGGCAGTGGCGGGCGGTCCACCCCGACCTCGACACCGGGCCCATGGAGGTCATCGGCCGCATCAACCGCTGCGCGGCGCTCTTCCAGCAGGCCGAGGACGCCCCGCTGCGGCGGGCCGGGCTCACCCGCCCCGAGTTCGACCTGCTCGGCGCGCTGCGGCGCACGGGGCACGAGCTGACGCCCAGCGAGCTGGCCCGCGAGACGTTCTCCTCGGGCGCGGCCGTCACCAAGCGGCTGAAGCAGCTCACGGAGCGGGGGCTGGTCGAGCGGCGGGGGGACACGCGGGACCGGAGGGTGGCGCATGTGCGGTTGACCGACGCGGGGCGGGAGTTGGTGGACGGGATCCTGCCGTCGCAGCTCGCTTACGAGAACGCGGTGCTGTCCGGGCTCGGCCCGGCCGAACTCGGTGACCTGGCCGGTCTGCTCGGGGGGTTGCTGGCGCAGCTGGAGGGGCGGCTGCGTGCGGTGCGGGTGTAGTCGGTGACCGTACCGGGGACTGCGCCCCCGGACCCCCCACCGGCCCTGGCGGGCCGCGTCCTCCAGCGCCGGACCGGCCGCCCTCAGATACCCGCCCGATACCGCAACGGATGCTCCTCCGGCACCTCCACCAGCACGACCGGTGTCCCGTCGGGATCCTCGATCCACATCTCGATCAGGCCCCACGGCTCCTTCACCGGAGGGCGGACGATCTCCACGCCCCGCGCGACCAGTTCGTCCCGTGCCGCCTCCGCGTCCTCCACCTGGAGCCACAGCCGTACGTCTGGCGAGCCCGCCGGGGTGGCTTCCGCGCGGCCCGAGAGCTCCAGGAAGCCCCCGCCGAGGAAGTAGACCGTGCCGCGGTCCGGGCCGGTGCCGAACTCGCGGTGGACGGCGAGGCCGAGGCGGCGGCCGTAGAAGTCGCGGGAGCGCTCGGGGTCGGAGGGGCGGAGCAGGACGCGGCTGCTGAGTACGTGGACCATGCGGCCGAGCGTAGAGGGGCAGGGCGGGCGTCGCCGTCCGGTAGGTGGACCGGGCCTCCGGGAGACCGGAACCGCGCGTTAATCTCGGGCCGTCCCGGCCACGTCGAAAGAGACCCGTACGAATCGAGGAACCGCACCATGGGAACCGCCGCCGACGCCGCACTGACCTTCCGTGACGCCACCTACGCCGACGTGGACGCCCTCGTCGAGCTGATCGAGTCGGCCTACCGCGGGGAGTCCAGCCGCGCGGGGTGGACCACCGAGGCGGACATCCTGGACGGGCAGCGCACCGACCGCGACGGTGTGCTGGAGGTCGTCAAGGCAGCGGACAGCCGGCTGCTCACCGTGGAGCGCGAGGGCCGGATCGTCGCCTGCTGCCAGCTCGAACACCGCGGTGACCACGCCTACTTCGGCATGTTCGCGGTCAGCCCCGCCCTCCAGGGCGCCGGGCTCGGCCGGACCGTTATTGCGGAGGCGGAGCGCCAGGCCCGCGAGGGCTGGGGCGTGACCGAGATGCACATGACGGTGATCAGCCTGCGCGAGGACCTGATCGCCTGGTACGAGCGGCGCGGCTACCGCCGTACGGGACGGACCACGCCGTTCCCGTACGGCGACGAGCGCTTCGGCATCCCGCAGCGCGACGACCTGGAGTTCGAGCTGCTGGTCAAGGAGCTGGCCTGACCGTCGTACGGCGTCCGGCCGGTCACGCCGTGAAGCGGCCGGTGCGTTTGATCTCCGGGTAGTCGGTGGTCGCCCCGTCCAGCTCCAGCGCCCGCACCAGCCGCAGATGGTCCTGCGTGTTGACCACCCAGCCGAAGACCGACAGGTCCGCCTTGCGGGCGTGCTCCACGACCTCCAGCGTGATCCGGCGGATGTTGAGGCACAGCCGGGAGGCGCCGACGGCGACCGCGCGGTCCACCACGTCCGTGCCGTAGCGGCCGGCCACCAGTGCGGTGCGCACGCCGGGGACCAGGCGGGCGATCTCGGCGATCGCCTCGTCGTGGAAGGACGCGACCTCCACCCGGCCCGTCAGGTCCCGCTCGTGCATCACCTCGGCCAGCGCCTGCGCCGCGCGCACGTCCTTGATCTCCGCCTGGAGCGGCGTCCGGACGGCGTCCAGCACCTCCGTGAACAGGGGGATGCGCTCGCCGCGCCCGGCGTCCAGGGCGCGCAGTTCGTCGAGGGTCTTGTCGGCGATGGCGCCCGTGCCGTCCGTGGTGCGGTCCACGCGCGCGTCGTGCATCACCACGAGCGCACCGTCCTTGCTCAGATGCAGATCCAGTTCGATGACGTCGAGCCCGGCCTCCTGGGCGGCGACGAAGGACCGAAGGGTGTTCTCGGGCTCGACGCCCATGACTCCGCGGTGACCGATGGTGAGGAAGTTCAAGATCCGACCTGCTTCCGTCGACGGCGGCGGGGGGGCCGCGTCCCTACGGCCCTCTGGGACCGTATCGCCTCTGCCCACGACGTCCAGAGGCTGAACCCGGAACGCATGGAGCGCCGTCGGACGGGGTAACTGGCAGGAAAAAATGCGGTGGCTCCCCGGGTAGGGCAGGATATTTTCCTGAGGTACCCCTTGCTGGGAGAAACGCCCTGTGTATACGGTCAGGCGTACGCAAGGTTCTCCTGTGGAGGATGGGACATGACGGAAATTCTTGTGCAGCAGGCTGCGGGGGAGCGGATTCCTTCGTCGACCAGGGTGGTGGAGCACCCGGCATGGCCCGTGCTCAAGGATGCCGTGGAGCGGATCCGGCCCTGGCAGTCCAAGGACGGCTCGATCGACTTCGAGGCCGAGGGCGCTCTGTCCCGTGCCGACGCGGAGCACGCCGTGCGCGCCGTGATCGACGCGGTCGGTGAGCTGTCCCCGCTGCTCCCGCACGACCGCGCGTACCACGAGGCGCTGGGCAAGGACCTGGCCCGCTGGGCCGAGGGCGGCTTCGAGGTGCCCGACTTCCTCGACTCGCTGCTGGCCTTCCAGCCCGCCGCCGACCGCGAGGACGGCCTGCAGCACCTGGTCGTCTTCCCGATGTACACGCAGAACGGCAACCCGGACCGCAACCTCGAGGCGGTCGTCTTCCGCATGGTCTGGCCCGACTGGCTGGCCGAGCTGGAGCGCACCCGCTACGACAACCCGCTGTTCTGCGGCATCACCTTCGAGGACTTCACCGCGGGCTACGACACCAACTCCGCGGTGCTCTTCCCCGAGACCATCGCCGTGCGCGAGGCCCCCGAGCGCTTCACCTGGGGCGCCATCTTCTGCGACCGCGAGGCCGCCCGCTTCCGCCGGGTCACCGAGGCCGCCGTCGACATCCTGGGCCTGGAGCTGCCCGAGGACGTCGCCGCCATGGTCCACGACCAGAAGCGCTGCGAAGAGGCCTTCGTGCTGTGGGACATGATCCACGACCGCACCCACAGCCACGGCGACCTGCCGTTCGACCCCTTCATGATCAAGCAGCGCCAGCCGTTCTGGATGTATGGCCTGGAGGAGCTGCGCTGCGACCTCACCGCCTTCAAGGAGGCCGTGAAGCTCGCCGGCGAGGGCGTGCCGCAGGCCCGTGACGTGCAGGTCGCGGTGATCTTCGACCGCATGTTCCGCTTCCCGGTGACCGGCGAGCGGGTGCGCAACTACGACGGCCTCGGCGGCCAACTGCTCTTCGCCTACCTGCACAAGCACGACGTCGTCCGCTGGACGGACAACAAGCTCTCCATCGACTGGGAGCGCGCCCCGCAGGTCACCAACGAGCTGTGCGCGGAGATCGAGAAGCTCTACCGCGACGGCATCGACCGCCCCAAGCTCGTCCACTGGTTCGCCGGCTACGAGCTGGTCTCCCGCTACCTCTCCCCGCACCCCGGCTCCACGTGGGCCAAGGGCCCCGACGCCCTCGACCTGTCGCTGCCGCCGCGGAAACTCGTCGATGACGTGCTTCCGGACGAGTTTCCGCTGAGCATGTTCTATGAGGCCCTGTCCAAGAAGCTGAAGAAGGTGATCGCCTCCACCCGGGGCATCACGGCGGACGGTGCCGAGCGGGTCGCCGCGTGAGCGATCTCGTCCACAACACTGCTCAGGAGGCGAGAACCATGGGGAACGGGGCGCTCGAGGGTGCGGTGATCGCGGTGGCCGGCGCGGGCGGGCCCGCGGGACGTGCGGCGCTGCTCAGGCTCGCCGAGGCGGGAGCCGTCGTCGTCGGCGCGGACAACGACCCGGAACGGCTGGCGGAGGCGGTCGACGCGGCGCGCTACGCGCACGGCGGCGCCACCGTCACCGGGGAGACGGTCGACCTGCTCGACCTGGAGTCCACCCGCGAGTGGGCCGCCCGCACCGAGAAGGAGTTCGGCCGCGTCGACGGCCTGGTCCACCTCGTCGGCGGCTGGCGCGGCAGTGAGACGTTCACCAAGACCAGCCTGGACGACTGGGACTTCCTGGAGATGCTGCTGGTACGCACCGTGCAGCACACCAGTCTCGCCTTCCATGAGGCGCTCCAGCGCAGCGACCGCGGCCGGTACGTCCTGATCAGCGCCGCCGGCGCCACCAAGCCGACCGCCGGCAACGCCGCGTACGCGGCCGGAAAGGCCGCCGCCGAGGCGTGGACGCTGGCCATGGCCGACTACTTCCGCAAGGCCGGGGGCGAGCAGGGGCCGACGTCGGCTGCTGCGATCCTGGTGGTGAAGGCGTTGGTGCACGACGCGATGCGCGCCGACCGCCCCAACGCGAAGTTCGCGGGCTTCACGGACGTCAAGGACCTGGCCGAGTCCATCGTCGGCGTCTGGGACAAGCCCGCCGCGGAAGTGAACGGAAAACGTCTGTGGCTGACCGAGAAGCCGTGAACCCGCCGCGGACCGACGCGCGTCGTCATCACGACCCGGAGGTCCGCGGTTTCGCCAGCGACAACTACGCGGGCGCCCACCCGGAGGTGCTCGCCGCCCTGGCCCTGGCCAACGGCGGACACCAGGTCGCCTACGGCGAGGACGCGTACACCGAGAACCTCCAGCAGGTGATCCGCAGCCACTTCGGCCCCACCGCCGAGGCCTTCCCGGTCTTCAACGGCACCGGCGCCAACGTGGTGGCGCTCCAGGCGGTCACCGACCGCTGGGGCGCGGTGATCTGCGCGGAGAGCGCCCACATCAACGTGGACGAGGGCGGCGCCCCGGAGCGGGTCGGCGGCATCAAGCTGCTCACCGTGCCCACCCCGGACGGCAAGCTCACCCCGGAGCTCATCGACCGGCAGGCGTACGGCTGGGACGACGAGCACCGGGCCATGCCCCAGGTCGTCTCCATAGCCCAGGCGACCGAGCTGGGCACGGTGTACACCCCGGACGAGATCCGCGCGATCTGCGAGCACGCCCATGCGCACGGCATGAAGGTGCACGTGGACGGCTCCCGGCTGGCCAACGCCGCCGCCGCGCTGGACGTGCCGCTGCGCACCTTCACCAACGCGGTGGGCGTCGACCTGCTCTCGCTGGGCGGCACCAAGAACGGCGCGCTGTTCGGCGAGGCCGTCGTGGTGCTGGACCCGGGCGGCATCAAGCACATGAAGCATCTGCGCAAGCTGTCCATGCAGCTCGCCTCCAAGATGCGCTTCGTGTCCGTGCAGCTGGAGGCCTTGTTCGCCCGGGACCTGTGGCTGCGCAATGCCCGGCACGCCAACGAGATGGCCCAGCGCCTCGCCGAGGGCGTGCGCGCGGTGCACGGAGTGGAGATCCTCCACCCGGTGCAGGCCAACGCCGTGTTCGCGCGCCTCCCGCACGACGTGAGTGAGCGGCTGCAGAAGCGGTTCCGCTTCTACTTCTGGGACGAGGCGGCGGGCGACGTGCGCTGGATGTGCGCCTTCGACACCACCGAGGACGACGTGGACCGTTTCGTGGCCGCCCTCAAGGAGGAGATGGCCCGCTGACCCGACAGGATGCATAGGTATGCGGCCGACCGAAAAGTCATTGACTCTCGGCCGGTCGCCTGCCTATGCTCCGGCGCCATGCAGCTGATCCAGGAAAATCCGGACCTCTCCGCCTACATGGCCGCCGACGAGGCGATCGACCACCATCATCCGCTGGTCCGGGAGGTGTCCGCACGCCTGGCCGCCGGCGTCCATGACTCGTATGAGTATGCGCGAGCGGCCTTCGAGTACGTACGCGACCACGTCACGCACTCGCAGGACGCCGACGACCCCCGCGTGACCTGGCGCGCCTCCGACGTGCTGGAGCAGGGCACCGGCATCTGCTACGCCAAGGCCCACGCCCTGGCCGCGCTGCTGCGCGCCGAGGACATCCCCACCGCGCTCTGCTACCAGCACCTCGGCGTGCTGCACGGACTGGTCGCCGTGCGCTTCCACGGCGCCTGGCACCGCCAGGACCCGCGCGGCAACAAGCCCGGCGTGGACGCGCGGTTCTCGCTCGACGGCGAGCGGTTGGCGTTCACCCCCGACCCGTCGAAGGGCGAGACGGACCACCCGGTCCTGTACGCCGCACCGCACCCGGCCGTCCTGCGCGCCCTCCGCGAGGCCACCGACCGGGCGCATCTGTGGCGGACGCTCCCGACCGTGCTCTGACCTCCGGTCATGAACCTGGGCGTACGGGGGTGAGGTCGTCAGGTGCCGTCGCGTGGCGGGTGCGGCGTCGCGGGGGTTGGTCGCGCAGTTCCCCGCGCCCCTGGAGGCGGGTGGTTCCTCCGTGGTGAGGTGCGTGCGGGGTTGTGGGGGCTGATCGCGCAGTTCCCCGGCGTCCCTGAGGGGACGACTTACCGGGGATGCAGCAGGTCCCGGGTGCGTGCTGTGCACGCTGCCCGGGACCTGGACGGGAATCTCAGCGGGCCTCCGCCTCGCGGACCTGCTCCGGGGTGGGGGCCGTGCCGCCGAGGTGGGCCGGCATCCACCAGGTGTCCTCCGGGCCCTTCGGCCGCACCGGGTACGCCCGCTGCGCCGCCTCCAGCAACTCCTGCACCCGCTCGCGCAGCTGACGGGTGATCGCGCCCGCGTACTTGTCCTTGGATGCCTCGATCGCCTCGCCCACGCGGATGGTGATCGGGGTGTGGCTGCGCTTGAAGTTGCGCGGGTGGCCCTTGGTCCACAGCCGCTGCGTGCCCCACACGGCCATCGGGATCAGCGGGACGCCCGCCTCCTGGGCCATGCGCGCGGCACCGGACTTGAAGCTCTTCAGCGTGAACGACTGGGAGATCGTCGCTTCGGGGAAGACGCCCACGATCTCACCGGACCGCAGCGAACGCAGCGCGTGCTCGTACGCGGCCTCGCCCTGCGTGCGGTCGACCGGGATGTGCTTCATGCCGCGCATCAGCGGGCCGGAGACACGGTGCCGGAACACCGACTCCTTGGCCATGAAGCGGACGAGCCGCTTCTGCGGAAGCGCCGCCAGTCCGTTGAACACGAAGTCGAGATAGCTGATGTGGTTGCTGACCAGCACGGCGCCGCCCGCGCGCGGGATGTTCTCCGAACCCTGGCAATCGATCTTGAGGTCCCACGCCTTGAACAGGGTGCGGGCGAAGCCGATCACGGGCCGGTAGACAAGTTCTGCCATGGGCGGGTCGGAACCCTTCCTTCTCTGCCTGGGAAGGGGCTCTCCCAGTCGAAGTTACGCAGCCGTAGGTTTACGGCCTGTCGCTGATGCTGCCCCAAGAACGGCCGGTGAACCAGCCCCGGTGCCCGTCCGGGGCGGAGATTCTCGTCACGTTCCGCCGGACGACCTCGGGTTTTGCGGTGCGGGCGGGAATGTTCGCGGTCCCTGGGACGCTGGAGGCGGTTGGACGTGACATCCAGGGCGGGAGCGGAGAGTGCGAGGCAGTGACGAGGCGGCACGGTCCGGCGGCGACGGCGGAGCGGGGCCCGGTCTCGCGGCCGAACTCGGCGCCGAGACGGGCGAACGCGCCACGCTGGTGCAGTTCTCCAGCGCCTTCTGCGCGCCCTGCCGGGCCACCCGCCGGGTGCTGGGCGAGGTCGCGGCCATGGTCCCGGGCGTGACCCACGTCGAGATCGACGCCGAGGCCTGCCTGGACCTCGTACGGCGGCTGGGGGTCGAGCGCACCCCGACCGTGCTGGTGCTCGACGCGGACGGGCGGGTGGTGCGGCGGGCAGTCGGGCAGCCGCGCAAGGCGGACGTGATAGCCGCCCTGGGTGCCGCGCTGTGAGGGCCGTTGCGATCATGGTGAGACATCTCCCATCCGCGGAGGCTCACTTGACGCTGCGCGCCCGTTGTCGTCAGCCTGACACCAAGTCGTCGGGGTCACCGGGACTCCTTCGCCGCCGTCGGGTACCCGGCCCCCTCCCGGCAGGCGGCCGCGTCCCGCGTGCGCCGCGGCCGGGCCGGTGAGCAGCCGCGTACCTGCCCGTGACCCCTCCCAGAAGGACTGTTCGATGACGGCAACGTCCGACCTCGGTGCCGCCCGGCCCGCCTCGCCCGACCTGCTGCGCTCCGTCTTCCGCCGGCACCCGGCGGGGGTCGCGGTGGTCACGGCGCGCGGCCGTTCCGGCCCGGTCGGCTTCACCGCCACCTCCCTCGCCTCCGTGTCCGCGGAGCCGCCGATGCTGTCGTTCGGCGTGTCCACGGGCGGTTCCAGTTGGCCCGCGATAGCCGAGACCGAGCATGTCGGCGTGCATCTGCTGGGCGAGCATCAGCAGGCCCTCGCGGCGACCTTCGCGCGGCGGGGCGCCGACCGCTTCGGTCCGGGCACGGCGTGGCGGGAGGGGCCGGAGGGCGTGCCGGTGCTGGACGGCGTGCCCGCGTGGATGGTGTGCCGGGTGACGGCGCGGGTGCCCGCGGGTGACCACCGGATCGTGGTGGCCGAGGTGCTGGCCGGCGACCCCACGGGTCACGGGCGTCCCCTCGTCTACCACCAGGGGCGATTCAGCGGGCTGCCCGACTGAGACGCGGCGGACCTCGGTCGCGGGCCGGAAGAGTTCCGGTTACGCTGCGTTGCGAAGGTCACAGTTCAAAGCGCTTGCTTAGCGGGCAGGAACTGAGTGTACTGACGAGTAATATTTCGATCGGAGCGTGGGTCGCCCCGACCGGGACCGCCCGCTTGAGGCGCCTATGCTGCCTGCAGGCAGGCAGCCAGAAATGACGATGCAGTAGGAGAGCCGGCGTGAGCTTGAGGATCGTTGTCACTGTGAAGTACGTGCCCGACGCCACTGGCGACCGGCACTTCGCCGATGACCTGACCGTCGACCGTGACGACGTGGACGGTCTGCTCTCCGAGCTGGACGAGTACGCGGTCGAGCAGGCGCTGCAGATCGCGGAGAACTCGGACGACGACGTGGAGGTCACCGTCCTGACCGTGGGTCCCGAGGACGCCAAGGACGCGCTGCGCAAGGCGCTGTCCATGGGCGCCGACAAGGCCATCCACGTCGAGGACGACGACCTGCACGGCACGGACGCCATCGGCACCTCCCTCGTCCTTGCCAAGGCCGTCGAGAAGGCGGGTTACGACCTGGTCGTCTCCGGCATGGCCTCCACCGACGGCACCATGGGCGTCGTCCCGGCGCTGCTCGCGGAGCGCCTCGGCGTGCCGCAGGTGACGCTCCTGTCCGAGGTGAAGGTCGAGGACGGCAAGGTCACCGGCCGCCGCGACGGCGACGCCGCCTCCGAGCAGCTCGAGGCGTCCCTCCCCGCGGTCGTGTCCGTCACCGACCAGTCGGGCGAGGCCCGCTACCCGTCCTTCAAGGGCATCATGGCGGCCAAGAAGAAGCCGGTGGAGTCCTGGGACCTCTCCGACCTCGACATCGACGCCGACGAGGTCGGCCTGCAGAACGCCTGGACCACGGTGGAGTCGGCGTCCGAGCGTCCGGCCCGCACCGCGGGCACGATCGTCAAGGACGAGGGCGAGGGCGGCAAGCAGCTCGCCGAGTTCCTCGCGAGCCAGAAGTTCATCTGAGCCGCAAGGCACGGCTCGCTTCCCGCCCCTCATACTTCGCAAGCAGGAGAGAAGAAGTCCCATGGCTGAAGTTCTCGTCTACGTCGACCACGTGGACGGCGCCGTCCGCAAGCCGACCCTGGAGCTGCTGACCCTCGCCCGCCGCATCGGCGAGCCGGTCGCCGTGGCGCTGGGCAACGGCGCCGGCGACACCGCCGCCACGCTCGCCGAGCACGGCGCGGTCAAGGTCCTCACCCACGAGGCCGCCGAGTACGCCGACTACCTGGTCGTTCCCAAGGTGGACGCCCTCCAGGCCGCGGTCGCCGCGGTGTCCCCGGCCGCCGTGCTGGTCTCGTCCTCCGCCGAGGGCAAGGAGATCGCCGCCCGCCTGGCGCTGCGCATCGGCTCCGGCATCATCACCGACGCCGTCGACCTCGAGGCCGGCGACGAAGGCCCCGTGGCCACCCAGTCGGTGTTCGCCGCCAGCTACACCACCAAGTCCCGCGTCTCCAAGGGCACCCCGGTCATCACGGTCAAGCCGAACTCGGCCGCCGTGGAGGCCGCCCCGGCCGCCGGCGCGGTCGAGTCCCTGAGCGTCACCTTCTCCGAGCAGGCGACCGGCACCAAGGTCACCGGCCGCACCCCGCGTGAGTCCACCGGCCGTCCGGAGCTCACCGAGGCCGCGATCGTCGTCTCCGGCGGCCGCGGTGTCAACGGCGCGGAGAACTTCGCGATCATCGAGGCCCTCGCCGACTCGCTCGGCGCGGCCGTCGGCGCCTCGCGTGCCGCCGTCGACGCCGGCTGGTACCCGCACACCAACCAGGTCGGCCAGACCGGCAAGTCGGTGTCGCCGCAGCTGTACATCGCGAACGGCATCTCCGGCGCGATCCAGCACCGTGCCGGTATGCAGACCTCGAAGACCATCGTGGCCGTCAACAAGGACGCCGAGGCCCCGATCTTCGAGCTGGTCGACTTCGGCGTCGTCGGCGACCTGTTCGACGTCGTCCCGCAGCTGACCGAGGAGGTCAAGGCCCGCAAGGGCTGATCACCCCCGGAACCGTCCGAGGCCCCCGCGACCGCACCGGTCGCGGGGGCCTCGTCGTCGTCCGGGGCGCGGTGGCGGGCCGGCCCGGCCCGTAGGACGGTGTTGACCGGTGCGGAGACCGACGGATACCGTCCTTCAACGAATTGTTGAATCCGTATCGCGGAAACGCGACGACGGGTTCGGGGACGCGGACGTCTGGGAGGGCGGCATGGGCCAGGACCGGCAGGAGCGGGTGTCGACGAGTCTCGCGAGCGCCGTCGCCGAGGAGATCGGCGCCTCGCTCGCACCGGTCGACGCCGCACTGGAGCGCCTGTACCCCGGCGACCCCGGCACCCGTCAGCCCGTCCACACCGTGTACGTCCCCGGCGACCAGTTCGACGCCGGCACCGTGCGCGCATGGGGCGACCAGGCGCTCGCGGCGCTCGACGAACACGCCCCCGACGCCGCGTCCTTCGGCGCGGTCCTCGGGATGGACGGCGAGCTCGCCGAGGACGTGTACGCGCGGGTCCGCGCCAAGCTGGAGCGCGAACCGGTCGAGGACCTGCGCATCGACTTCGAGGACGGTTACGGCCATCGCCCCGACGCCGAGGAGGACGCGACCGCAGCCCGCGCCGCCCGCCTGGTCGCCGAGGCCTCCGCGCACGGCACGGCGGCCACCGCGGCCCCCTGGACCGGCATCCGCATGAAGTGCTTGGAGGCGGCCGTCCGTGACCGCGGCATCCGCACCCTCGACATCTTCCTCACCGGCCTGATGCGGTCCGGCGGACTGCCCGACGGACTCGTCCTCACCCTTCCCAAGGTCACCTACGCCGAGCAGGTCGCCGCCATGGCCCGGCTGCTCGACGCCTTCGAGAAGACCTGGGGCCTCGCACCCGGCCGCATCGGCTTCGAGATCCAGATCGAGACCAGCCAGTCCATCCTCGCCGCCGACGGCACCGCCACCGTCGCCCGCATGATCCAGGCCGCAGACGGCCGCGCCACCGGCCTGCACTACGGCACCTTCGACTACAGTGCCTGCCTCGGCGTCTCGGCCGCGTACCAGTCCTCCGACCACCCCGCCGCCGACCACGCCAAGGCCGTCATGCAGGTCGCCGCCGCCGGCACCGGGGTCCGCCTCTCGGACGGCTCCACGAACGTCCTTCCGGTCGGGACGACCGAGAAGGTCCACGACGCCTGGCGCCTGCACTACGGCCTGACCCGCCGCGCCCTCGCCCACGCCTACTACCAGGGCTGGGACATGCACCCCGGCCACCTCCCCACCCGCTACGCCGCGGTCTTCGCCTTCTATCGCGAGGGCTTCGCGCAGGCCGCCGCCCGTCTCCAGCGGTACGCCGAGAGGGCCGGCGGAGACGTGATGGACGAGCCGGCCACGGCCAAGGCCCTCGCCGGGTATCTGCTGCGCGGGCTGGACTGCGGTGCGCTGGACGAGGCGGAGGTGGCGCGGGAGAGCGGTCTGGATCACGCGGGGCTGGAGTCGTACGCCTCGCCCCGGCGCGGAGGGCTGACCGCCTCGGCGCAGTGAAGGGCCGGCCGCCCGGAATTGCGCAGCCTATCGAAAATCGATAGATTCCCATCGTGCTTCGAGTGGAGGAGTGGCGATGGGACAGGTAACCGTGCTCGCGCTGCGCGCGGTGATCGCGGCGCTGCTGGCGGGCTCCCTGGCGGTGCAGACGGTGATGGTGCCGCTGCTGGCGAGCGACCTGGACGGGCTGGACGAGCGGTACGCCTATGTGCGGACCCCGCTCCTGGCCGTCGTGGTGCTCATCGTGCTGGCCGCCCAGACCGTGCTGATCTGCGTCTGGCGGCTGGTGACCATGGCCCGCCGCGGCACGGTCTTCTCCTACGCCGCCTTCCGCTACGTCCACATCGTGATCGGCGCGTTCGTCGCCGCGGCCCTGCTGGTCTTCACGCTCGGCGCGCTGCTGGCCCCCGGGGAGGCCGTCGCGCCCGGCGTCGTGCTCCTGGTCGGCGGGGTCGGCCTGGCGATCGTGGGCATCGCGCTCGTCGTCCTCGTCCTGCGGATGCTGCTCGCCCAGGCCGTGGCGCGGGAGCTGGAGGCCTCCCGGATGCGGGCCGAGCTGGCCGAGGTGATCTGATGCCGATCGCCGTCGACATCGACGTGATGCTCGCCCGGCGCAAGATGTCCGTGGGCGAACTAGCCGAACGCGTCGGCATCACCCCGGCGAACCTGGCCGTCCTGAAGAACGGCCGGGCGAAGGCGGTCCGGTTCACGACACTCGCCGCGCTGTGCGAGGTACTGGAGTGCCAGCCGGGAGATCTGCTGCGGTACGAACCCGACCACGCGTCGGCGGAGACGGCGACGAACCCGGCGTAGCTGTTGGGCTCCGCCGGTACGGAGGGCGTGGGGGCGGTCCCCTCTTCATCGCTGGCACCTGCGCCTCCGGTGTGGCGGGTGACGCCGCGCCTGTCAGGGAGCGGGCCCGCGCGATCCTCGGCGCGCTCGCCGAGGTGGCCGCTCCCGGCGCGCTGCTGTTCGACGACGGCCTCGACGTCCCCACGTCGCCTGACCCGCTCCTGGCGAGCGACTGGGTCGAGTGCGCGGTGATTCCGCCGACGGACCTGGACCGGATCCTCGAAGGCACGCGGTGGGATCTGAAATCGGTGGAGAATTCGGCGGTGCACTATCTGGCGACGCTGCGTCTGCGGGCTGAACCGGCGCCGCCGTATGCCCTGCCGCCGTACGTCCCGCCGTCACACGAAACGTACGTCCCGCTCCTCCGCGTCCTCCCCGGCGAAGGCCAGCAGCGCCTCGCCCTCGGCGAGCACCTGCTTCCTGTCGGACGCGGCGAACGGCGCGAACGGCTCGATCTCCAGCGTCACCGCCTTCTTGGCGCGCACCAGGCGCCAGCGGCCCGCGACCTTGCCGTCCACGAGCACGGTGGCCGCGACGCCTCCGTTGCGGGTGTTGGTGATCGCCCGGTGCTCGTCGCTGATCACGCGGGTGCGGTCGGCGTGGGCCACCAGGAGGTTGTCGAACTCGGGCAGGAACCGGACCGGCGCGGGCGTGCCGGCGTCGGGACGCGGCGCATCGGGCAGGTCGAACAGCTCGACGCCGGACTCCGCCGAGCGGAACGTCACGAGTTTCGGGCGCAGTTCGTCCACCGGCTGCTTGAGCCGTGTCAGTCCCGACCAGGCCTGGATGTCCTTGACGGAGGCCGGGCCGAACGCCGCGAGGTAGCGCAGGATCATCTCCGAGGGCCCGTCGGACTCCGGCAGCGGCGTGCCGAGCCAGGAGTCGACGGTGGCCAGCGGGGTCGAGCCGCCCGTGCCCCAGGTGCCGCCGGGCGGTACGTAGACCGTGGGCAGCAGGTACTGCACCGAGTGCAGCAGCGAAGTGGCGTTGCGCTCGGGCCACTTCGCCGCCAGGGCTTTGCGCAGCTCGACGTTGGTGGAGTACCGCTCATCGAGGACCGAGGCGCAGAACGCGGCAAGTTCGCCGAGGTCCATCCCCTCGGTGTCGCGTCGGAAGAACCCGCGCTGCGCCTTGTCGTGCACGGGCTGCAGGACGGGCCGCAGCCGCAGGAAGTCCCGTGCCGTCACGACGTGCAGCGTGCCGCGCATCAGCCCGCCGCGTACGGCCTTGCGGCTGGTCAGGAGCTCGGTGAGATCCGTGATCGCGAACTTGGAGAGCCGCGACCACAGGCCCAGGTAGGGCGGGTTGGCCAGCTGGCCCTGGAGACCGACCAGGTGCTCCATGGCCTCGGTGGCCGTCATGGCGTGCCGTCGCAGCAGCAGCTGGCGGGCGAGGGTGGCACGGCCCAGTGCCTTGTTGTCGAGCACTTCCGGGGCCGGCATGCGATCCACGGTCTCTGTGTCCTCTCGCTCAGGTACGTCCGGTGAGCCTGCCCTCCCAGACCCGGCTCATATCCGACGTGTCGTGCCGCAGGAAGCGTGACCGGGTGCGCCACCGGCCGCCGCCCGCGCCCTCCTCGCTCCACACCAGGACGTCCCGCACCGTACAGCTCGGCTCGAACGTCACCTGGCCCTGCTCGTCCACCAGGCTGACCATGGCGAGGTAGGTGACGTCCAGGGCGCCGTCCGGGCGGCGGTCCACGGTGAAGCGGTCGTGCCAGTGCCGCAGCGCCTTGCCGGCGTAGCGGGCCAGGCCGGAGCGGGTGCCCTCGATGAACTGCTCGCGGCCCTCCGGACGCCAGCCGAGGGCGTGCTCGAAGACGCCGTCCTCGGTGAACGTGTCGGAGTACTCCTCGATCCGGCCCTCCTCCATCGGCCACCGGGGCCCTGAGCCATCCTCCAGAGCTGCTGGACAGGGTGCAGCAGGGTGGACACCCTCGACGGGAGGAGCAGCCGTGACCGATCTCTACCCCGGGGTTCTGGAGTTCTACGCCCGGCAGATGCCGCTGCGCGCCTCCGCGCGCGCAGATCGTAGCCGTCGCGCCAGTACGCGGCCAACTCCCGTATGCACGCCGGCGGGACACTCTGCGACCAGTCATCCACGGTCTCCTGGTCAGGCCGGCGCGTGCCCGCGAGCCGCCGGCGCAGATCGCACGGCTGGCCCGGCGGCGTCGTGGAGTTCCTCGACCTCGTCGAGCCGCTGACCTCGCCCGACGACCCGGCGGAGGCCTTCCACGTCGTCTGCCCTTCGCTCCCCGGCTACGGACTCAGCGACTCCCCGGCCGGTCCCGGCTGGGGAGTCGAGCGCATCGCGGACGCGTGGGCGGAGCTGATGGACCGCCTCGGCTACGGGCGCTGGGCGGCGCGCGGCGGTGACTGGGTGCGTTCGTCACCGCCCAGCTCGGGCACACGGCGGCGGACCGGCTGGCGGGCATGCATCTGACGATGGCGTTCGGGGGCCCGCCGGAGGGCGAGGTGGAGCTGAGCCCGCGCGACCATGCGGGGCTCGCGGCCCTGAAGGAGTTCCAGAAGAACGAGCCCGGCTACTCGGCGATCCAGTCCACGCGCCCGCAGACGCTCGGCTACGGTCTCGCGGACTCGCCGGTGGCGCAGGTGGCACGGGTGCGCTAAGTCCGGGGCAGGTCCGACGGGGCGCCCGGTTCCGCGCCGCCGGGTGGCGTCACGTACCGCTCCAACCCGCCCGTCGTCACCAACCCCTCCTCGGCGAACAGCCGGGACCCCTTCTCGCAGAGTGCGCGGTCCGCGCGGGCCCGGGCGGAGAAGGTTTCCGGTGTGGTGCCGAACAGGTCCCGCAGGCGGGGGAGGGTCGCCAGGAGGTTGGTCAGCAGGGGGCGTTGGCCCGGGTGGGTGCGGGGGGTGCCCGTGCCGTCGTGGAGGACGCCCCGGCGGTTGACGTAGGCGTACGCGCCCGGGAGCGTGCCGCCGTCGGGGAGTTCGATGCGGACGTCCGGCGCGGGCAGCCACGCGCGGCGGAAGTTGCCGTGCGGGAGTGGCACGCCCTCGCTCGCGTCGATCACCGTGAGCTGCCGGGCGTCCAGCCAGAGCACGAACAGCTCGCTCACCCGTCCCGGCGTCGCCACGGGCGAGTTGGAGACGTAGCCCATCAGGCTCACGTGCGCCGAGACGCCGATGCCGACGCCCGTCACCAGGGCCCGCACCATCGGCAGCGGGGAGGTGATCCCCGAGTCGGCCAGCTTGTGGCGCAGTTGCGCGGGGCAGGCGTTGGAGCCGATCGAGATCACCGGCACCCGGTCCTCGAACACCCACCGGCCCAGCGGCAGCAGCCGGTCCCCGTCGAGCAGCCCCGACTCGCGCGGCCAGGCGCCCGGATACTCCAGCGGATGCTCGCGCGGCACCACGTCCAGCCCCAGCGCCGCCAGCGTACGGTCCTCCATCGGCCCCGCCCCCGCTCAGTCCGCCGGGGGCAGCTCGCCCGAGCCGCGGGTGATCAGACGGGTCGGCAGTTCGATGCGCTCCGGGGCGATCAGTGTGCCGTCGAGCTGGCGGAACAGCCGTTCGGCGGCGGTCCGGCCGAGGGCGGCGGCGTCCTGCGCGACGACCGTGACGCCGGGCTGCAGCAGATCGGCCAGCTCGATGTCGTCGAAGCCGACCAGGGCGACCGGGCGGGCGTGCTCGGCCAGCACCCGGATCACCGTGACCGTCACCCGGTTGTTGCCGGTGAAGATCGCGGTGACCGGCTCCGGCCCGGAGAGCATCTCCCGCGCCGCCCGGCGCACCCGCTCGGGGTCCGTGACGCCCAGCGACATCCAGGCGTCCGCCACCGGTATCCCCGCGTCCTCCATGGCGGTGCGGTAGCCGCGCAGCCGCTCGCCCGCCGTGTGGATGCGGGGCATGTCGCCGATGAAGCCGATCCTGCGGTGCCCGTGCGCGATCAGATGGCGCACGCCGTCACGCGCGCCCCCGAAGTTGTCCGACACCACCACGTCCGCGTCGATGTGCCCGGCCGGACGGTCCACGAACACCGTGGCGACCCCGGCCTTGATCTCCGGCTCCAGATAGCGGTGGTCGTCGCCGGCCGGGATCACCACCAGGCCGTCCACCCGGCGGGCGCACAGCGCCAGCACCAGCTCCTGCTCACGGTCGGCGTCCTCCGCGCTCGACCCGTTGATCAGCAGCGCACCGTGGGCGCGGGCCACCTCCTCCACGGCCCGGCTCAGCGGACCGTAGAACGGGTCCGCGAGGTCCTCCAGGACCAGGCCGATGCTGGCGGTGCGGCCCTTGCGCAGCACCCGCGCGCTGTCGTTGCGGCGGAAGCCGAGCGCCTCGATCGCCTCCTGCACGCGCCGCTCGGTCTCCGGGGTCACGCCCGGCTCGCCGTTCACCACACGGGAGACCGTCTTCAGGCCCACCCCGGCGCGGGCGGCCACGTCCTTCATCGTCGGACGGTTGCCGTATCGGGTCCCTGGGAAGCGGTCGGTGCGGCGGGTCGTCTCCGGCACGATGCGGTGTCCTGTCCTGTCGGCCACGGGGATGCGTGAGTCCATGGGCTTGTATGAGGATGTGGCGTCGAGCATAGAGCCTGGACAACGTTGTCAGCGTCGGGAGACACTGTGCGACGCACACTCCGGCCCGCACCTGACCGCTCGACGGGCCGTTGCGCGCGTTCCATGTGTTGCCTCGCGGTCGCGCATGGCCGTTCCCAGCGTGTTCTCTGATGGTTTCCGATGGTTGACGGGGAGATCCGACTCTGATGCACACCGACCTCGTGGCTGCGCTCGACATCGGCGGCACCAAGATCGCCGGCGCGCTGGTGGACCGTGAGGGCCGGATCCTGGCCCGGGCCCAGCGGCCGACCCCCGCGCGGGAGGACGGCGACACCGTCATGGCGGCCGTCGGGGCGGTGATCGGCGACCTCGCCGCGTCCCCCCTCTGGGAGCGCGCCGGAGCGGTCGGCATCGGCAGCGCGGGACCCGTCGACGCCTCCGCCGGCACCGTGAGCCCGGTCAACGTCCCCGGGTGGCGCGACTACCCGCTGGTCGCCAAGGTGCGGGACGCGTCCGGCGGACTGCCCGTCGAGCTGATCGGCGACGGGGTCGCCATCACGGCCGCCGAACACTGGCAGGGCGCGGCCCGCGGCCACGACAACGCGCTGTGCATGGTCGTCTCCACGGGCGTCGGCGGCGGCCTGGTGCTCGGCGGGCGACTGCACCCGGGACCCACCGGCAACGCGGGGCACATCGGCCACATCAGCGTGGACCTCGACGGCGACCCGTGCCCGTGCGGGGCGCGCGGCTGCGTGGAGCGGATCGCGAGCGGTCCGAACATCGCGCGGCGCGCGCTGGAGAACGGCTGGCGGCCCGGCCCGGACGGCGACACCTCCGCCGCCGCGGTGGCCGCCGCGGCCGGCGCCGGCGAACCGGTCGCCGTGGCCTCCTTCGAGCGGGCGGCCCGTGCCCTCGCCGCCGGCATAGCCGCCACGGCGACCCTCGTCGAGATCGACATCGCGGTGATCGGCGGAGGCGTGGGCAAGGCGGGCGAGGTGCTGTTCGCCCCGCTGCGGAAGGCGCTGACCGAGTACGCCACCCTGTCCTTCGTCCAGCGCCTCACGGTGGTCCCGGCCCAGACGGGCACGGACGCGGGTCTGGTGGGGGCGGCAGCGGCGGCGCTGATGGGGAGGACGGACGTGGAGGTTGCGGGGGTGTGAGGGGCGCGGCCGGGCTCGGCCGGAGACGGCCCTTGGCCGGGGCGGCTGTGGGGCGCGGCCGGTCCCGCTTCCGGACGTGCGGGCGGCAGAGGTTCGGCCGGTGTTCGGCGTCGCCCCGGCGGCTGCGCCCTGGTGGGTCGTTGCCTGGCCGGTGAGATCCCTTGGGCCGGGGGCGCAGGTGGGCTTGGCCGGTCAGCGCGTCCGGACGTGGGCGTCGCGGCGATGCGTGAGCTCCTGCCGGGCCTCGGCGCTGCCCTGACCAGCTGTGCCGTTGCGCGTCCGAGCCCGGCCGGAGACCGGTCCCGGGGCCCGGGAAAGCGGGCCGTGACCGAACGGCCTGTTCCGCAGTTGAGCCGGGCATGAAGAAGCGCAGCATGCTCGCCATCGCCTCCCTTGCCACCGGTTTCGTCGTCGCGGCCGTCACCCCGTCGCACGCGCTCACCGAGACCCCCGCCCTCGGCACGCTCGACGTCGAGAACACGCTCAGCTCCCTCGACCGCATGGTCGCGGAGAACAACACGCTGGAGCTGGACGTCGACCGGGACGGCAAGGCCTGACGGGCCCCACGCGGCGTCGACGGCGGCGCCGGCACCCCTCCCCACGGGGCGCCGGCGCCGCCGTCATGTGTTCTCAACTTGATCTGGTTTCCGTGGCAGGGTGGAACGGGCAAGCCTCAGGGGGCCAACAGAAGAGGGGGAACCGTGATCGTCTGGATCAACGGGGCGTACGGTGCGGGGAAGACCTCCACCGCGCGCGAACTGATCGAGCTGATCCCGAACAGCACGCTCTTCGACCCCGAGGTCATCGGCGGAGCACTGGACCGGCTGCTCCCGCCCAAGCACCTCGCCGAGGTCGGTGACTTCCAGGACCTCCCGATCTGGCGACGCCTCGTGATCGACACGGCGGCCGCGATGCTCGCCGAGCTCGGCGGGACCCTGGTGGTCCCCATGACCCTGCTGCGCCAGGAGTACCGGGACGAGATCTTCGGCGGCCTCGCCGCCCGGCGCATACCGGTCCGCCATGTCCTGCTCGCCCCGGCCGAAACGATCCTGCGGGAACGGATAGCCGGCCGCGAGGTCCCGGAGGACCTTCCCGACGGGGAGATACGCGTCCGGCAGTGGTCGTACGACCACATCGAACCGTTCAAGGCGGCGCTCGCCGCCTGGCTCACCGCCGACGCCTACCCCATCGACAGCGGCTGCCTCACCCCGCGCGACACCGCCCGCCGTATCGCCGAGGCGGTCGGCAGCGGGGAGGTGCCCGCCTGCGACATCGTGCAGACGCCCGAGCCGACGGCGGAGACCGTCGCCGCAGGGGTGCTGCTCTTCGACGAGCAGGACCGGGTGCTGCTCGTCGACCCGACCTACAAGGCCGGCTGGGAGTTCCCCGGCGGGGTCGTCGAACGCGGTGAGGCGCCGGCGCGGGCCGGCATGCGGGAGGTCGCCGAGGAGACCGGCATACGGCTCGACGACGTCCCGGCCCTCCTCGTCGTCGACTGGGAGCCGCCCGCGCCGCCCGCCTTCGGCGGACTGAGGCTGCTGTTCGACGGCGGCCGCCTCGACTCCGAGGACGCAGGACGCATGCTGCTGCCCGGCCCCGAACTGCGCGCCTGGCGCTTCGCCTCCGAGGCCGAGGCGGCCCACCTGCTGCCCCCCGTCCGCTACGAACGCCTCCGGCGCGCGCTGCGGGCCCGGGAACGCGGCCGGGCGATGTACCTGGAGGGCGGCGTGCCGGTGGGGTGAGGGGACTTACGGCACTCGGACTGTCGTCCCCTGCATGGCTCGCGTGACGCGTGGGCCCCGTCGCCGTAGCGTGTGGGAGGCGCGGGCGGCCGAGCCGGTCGGTTCTCGGGGCCTATGACGCCTCCGGCGCGCCTGCTGTGTCGAGCCTCCGCGGGCGTGGGGCGGTGACCTGAAGTGGCTCCTCGCGCGGCGCCTCAGCCGTGCCGCGGCGCGGGCCTTCCGTCGTGCCCTACGGGTTACCGGCACGGAGACTCGTCGCCCGGCACCGGCGGGGGATGTCCCGTCTTCGCGCGGCCGGCCCAGGCGGGGTGGGGCGGGCGGCGGACTTTTCCGCCGGTCCCATGCCCGGCGGCGATCTCAGCGGCCGGCGTCCCGGCCGGTCGCTTCCAGCATCGCCCGCAGCCCCGCTCCCGCGTTCTCCAGGACCGGGTCGCCGTGGCCGAAGCAGGCCACCTCCGGGTCGAGGCCCGCCAAGCGGGCGCAGGACGCCATGAGCTGTCCCCTGTCCAGATTGAAGACGCCCGGGATCGGCACGCCGTCCGTCGGTGACGCCGCCACCGTGTCGCCGGTGAACAGAACGCCGTCCTCGGGCAGATGGAGGGCGATACTGCCCCGGGTGTGCCCCGGGACGTGCAGCACCCGGGCGCCGCCGCCGATGTCCAGGACGTCCCCGTCCGACAACTCCGTGATCCGAGAAGGGCGTTCCGGGTCGTCCGGAGGCAGCAGGGACAGCGCGCGCCGGTGCAGGGGGCGCTCCCAGTCCTCCAGCATCGGGGGCGGACCCGGCACGTCGCCGCGCACGTGGGGCGCGTCGAGCCGATGGGCCAGCACCTCCGCCCCGGTCAGCGCCGCGACCTCCGCCGCGCCGCCCGCGTGGTCCTCGTGGAAGTGGGTCACCACGATCCGCCGGACGGCCTCCGGGCGCGTGCCGAGGGACGTCACGGCCTCGACGATCCGCGCGCCCGACCCCGCCGGTCCGGCGTCGATCAGGGTCAGCGCGTCCGGGCCGTCACGCCAGACGTACGCCTGGCCGACCGGGAAGCGCAGCATCACCAGGCGGGGAAGCAGCTCGACGGCGTCCATGCCCAGGACCGTAGGGCAGGGCCCCCGCCCGGAGGCGGAGGCTCTGCTCTCGGCAGAGGGCGCCGGTCAGTTGGAGCCGGAGGCGTAGTTGCGCAGGAACAGCGCCTCCGCCACCGACAGCCGCTCCAGCTCGTCCGGGGACACGCTCTCGTTCAGCGCGTGGATCTGCGCCTCCGGCTCGCTCAGGCCGATCAGCAGGATCTCCGCCTTCGGGTAGAGGGCGGCGAGCGTGTTACACAGCGGGATCGAGCCGCCCTGACCCGCGTACTGCATCTCCTGGCCCGGGTACGCCGCCGCCATCGCGTCCGCCATGGCCTGGTACGCGGGGCTGGCCGGGTCGGCGCGGAACGCCTGGCCCTGGCCGATCTGCTCGGTGGTGACCCGCGCGCCCCACGGCGTGTGCGACTCGATGTGCGCCCGCAGCAGTTCGGTCGCCTTCGCCGCGTCCACGCCCGGCGGCACCCGCAGGCTGATCAGCGCCCGCGCGCTCGCCTGCACGGACGGCGTGGCGCCGACCACCGGCGGGCAGTCGATGCCGAGCACGGTGACCGCAGGGCGCGCCCAGATGCGGTCGGCGACCGTGCCGGAGCCGATCAGCTCCACGCCGTCCAGCACCTTGGCGTCCTTGCGGAACTGCTCGTCCTCGTACTGGATGCCCTCCCAGGCGCTGTCGCCGGTCAGGCCGTCCACGGTCGTGCTGCCGTCCTCCGCGCGCAGCGAGTCCAGCACCCGCACCAGCGCGGCCAGCGCGTCGGGCGCGGCACCGCCGAACTGCCCCGAGTGCAGGTTGCCCTCGAGCGTGTCGACGCGCACCCGCACCAGCGTCATACCGCGCAGTGTGGTGGTGACGGTCGGCAGGCCGGCGCGGAAGTTGCCCGCGTCGCCGATGACGATCGTGTCGGCGGTGAGCAGGTCCGGGTGCTCCTCGGCGTACCGCTCCAGGCCGCCCGTGCCCTGCTCCTCCGAGCCCTCCACGATGATCTTGACGTTGACCGGCACGCCGCCGTTCGCCTTCAGGGCGCGCAGCGCGAGCAGGTGCATGATGACGCCGCCCTTGCAGTCGGCGGCGCCGCGCCCGTACCAGCGGCCGTCCCGCTCGGTCAGCTCGAACGGCGGCGTGGTCCAGCCGGCCTCGTCCAGCGGCGGCTGCACGTCGTAGTGCGCGTACAGCAGCACGGTCTTCGCGCCCTCCGGGCCGGGCAGGTAGCCGTAGACCGACTGGGTGCCGTCCGGGGTGTCGAGCAGGGCGACGTCCTGGAAGCCCTCGGCGGTGAGCGCGTCGGCGATCCAGCGGGCCGCGCCCTCGCTCTCCTCACGGGGGAACTGGTCGAAGTCCGCCACCGACTTGAAGGCCACCAGCTCGGTGAGCTCCTCCTTCGCCCTGGGCATCAGTGAGGCGACGGTCACGGCGACCGGATTCGACGACATGGGCACGCTCCTTGTAGGTGCGACGTTGTGCAAGTGCGTACTTCTCGGTACGCGATGATCGTGTGGTGTGCGTGAGTGACCCATGTAAGGGCCACTCACGCGCCGATCCTCCCACAGCGGACCGTGACGACCGCCGCCGTAGGATGCGGGAGGACAGCAGCGGCAGGCGGCGTGATCGGAGCAGCGGACCATCGTGAGCAGCGACAACTCTTCGGCGGACGACGTGCGGCAGGTGTGGGACGTCGTCGTGGTGGGCGCGGGACCCGCGGGGGCGTCGGCGGCCTACGCGGCGGCGGTCGCGGGGCGGCGCGTGCTGCTGCTGGAGAAGGCGGAGCTGCCCCGCTACAAAACCTGCGGCGGCGGCATCATCGGTCCGTCGCGCGACGCGCTGCCGCCCGGCTTCGAGCTGCCGCTCAAGGACCGGGTGCACGCGGTGACGTTCTCCAGCAACGGCCGCTTCACCCGCACCCGCCGCTCCCGGCAGATGCTCTTCGGGCTCATCAACCGGCCCGAGTTCGACCAGCAGCTCGTCGAGCACGCGCAGAAGGCCGGGGCCGAACTGCGCACGGGCGTCGCCGTGCAGCGCGTCGAGCAGCACGGCTCGGCCGTCCCGGACCGGCGCACGGTCGCCGTCGTCCTCCAGGGCGGCGAGACGGTGCTCGCGCGGGCCGTGGTCGGCGCCGACGGCAGCGCCGGCCGCATAGGGGCGCACGTCGGGGTCAAGCTGGACCAGGTCGACCTGGGCCTCGAGGCGGAGATCCCGGTGCCGGAGACGGTTGCCGAGGACTGGAAGGGGCGGGTGCTCATCGACTGGGGACCCATGCCCGGCAGTTACGGCTGGGTCTTCCCCAAGGGCGACACCCTCACCGTGGGTGTCATCTCGCGGCGTGGCGAAGGCGCCGCCACCAAGCGGTACTTGGAGGACTTCATCGCCCGGCTGGGTCTCGCCGGCTTCGAACCGGCGATCTCCTCCGGGCATCTGACCCGCTGCCGGGCCGACGACTCGCCGCTGTCCCGCGGCCGCGTGCTGGTCTGCGGTGACGCGGCGGGGCTGCTGGAGCCGTGGACCCGCGAGGGCATCTCCTTCGCGCTGCGCTCCGGCCGGCTGGCGGGGGAGTGGGCGGTGCGCATCGCCGAGGCGCACGACGCCGTGGACACCCGGCGCCAGGCCCTCAACTACGCGTTCGCCGTGAAGGCGGGCCTCGGCGTCGAGATGAGCGTCGGCAAGCGGATGCTGGCGGCGTTCGAGCAGCGTCCGGGTGTCTTCCACGCGGTGCTGACGGGCTTCCGCCCCGCGTGGAAGGCGTTCAAGGACATCACGCAGGGCTCGACGACGCTCGGCGATTTGGTCCGCACCCACCCGATGGCCCACCGCGCGCTGATGGCACTGGACCGGCGTCCGGCGAGCGGGGGCGGGGAGGGCGGTTCCGGGCAGTGACCGGGGCCGGGTCGGCCCTGGACGGTGACCGGGGTCTGTGTCGGACGGTGTGGGAGCTCGGTCCCCGACGGTGGTTCGGGGTTAGCCCTCGACGGTGATCCGGAAGACCGGGTGGTCGGGGGCCGCCGTCAGGATCTCCTCGTCGGAGGACTTGGCGGTGACCCCCTTGAAGTACTGGTTGACCTCCCAGCCCCACTTCTCCAGGTAGGTCCGCAGCAGCGGCAGCTTCTCCTCGTCGGGGATCTCCACCGCCGTGAAGGTGCGCACCTTGCGGCCCACGCGCAGCTCACCGCCGCCGGCGGCCCGCATGTTGCGCACCCACTGGGAGTGCCCGCGCGCCGAGACCAGGTACTGCTGCCCCTCGTAGGTGTGCGGGTTGACCGGGACGCGCTGCATCTGCCCGCTCTTGCGGCCGCGGACGGACAGCTCTGCGGTGCCGGCGAGGCTGATGCCGTGCCGGGCCAGCCAGCCGACGATCCGGTTGAAGCGGGTGGCGAGGGGACCGGCGGTGAAGTAGTACGGGGCGGACGACGACATCGGGACCTCCGGGAAGGGCATGTGGAGAGCGCCGCTCTGATGTGTGAGCACTGCTCTCGCTTCGACTTCAGTGTGCCCGGTTCGGCGCGGCGACGCAAGAGCAGTGCTCTCGTTTGTGTGCACCGCTCTGTTTTCGTGGAACACTGACGGCATGACGAGCACACCGCACGGTGCCCGCGCGCGGGCCAGGATCGAGATCACCGCGGCCATCAAGGAGGAGGCGCGGCGGCGGCTCGCCGAGCAGGGCGCCGCCGAGCTGTCCCTGCGGGCCGTGGCCAGAGCGCTCGGCATGGCGTCCTCCGCGATCTACCGCTACTTCCCCAGTCGTGACGACCTGCTGACCGCTCTCATCATCGACGCCTACGACTCCCTCGGCGAGACGGCGGAAGCGGCCCTGAAGGCGTCCGCCGGAGCCGCCTCGGGGGAGCGCTGGACCGCCGTGTGCGAGGCCATCCGCGGCTGGGCGCTGGCGCATCCGCACGAGTACGCGCTGATCTACGGCTCGCCCGTGCCCGGTTACGCCGCGCCCGCGACCACCGTCCCGGCGGCCTCGCGGGTGGGCTTCGCCCTCATCGAGGTCGTCCGCGACGCCCATCGGGCCGGGGAGCTGGACGTCCCGGCCGTTCCCGCCGGCCTGGAGGCCGAGGCCGCGCGGATGGCGGCGGACTTCGTCCCCGATCTGCCGCCCGCGGTGGCGCCGGCCTGCGTGGCCGTCTGGGCGCAGCTGCTCGGCCTGATCGGCTTCGAGGTGTTCGGCCAGTTCACCCGGATCGTGGAGGAACGGGACGCGTTCTTCCGCCACACGATCGGCGGCCTCGCCCGCACGGTAGGTCTCCGGCACGCCGGCGCTTCTTAGTACGCCTTGGGGTGCCGCCAGTCGGGTGGGTCTGCGCCCGGCCGGCGCTTCCTGGGCCGCGTGGCCTGTGACGCCGCCCGCGGGGTGGGTCTGCGACCGGTCGCTGCATCCTGGGCTGCGCGCATTGCGCTCGGTCTGCGGCCCGGCGTCTTCCGGGCTCCGCGCCCCGCAGGTCCGGCCACGCGCGGTCGAATGCCGTTCCGCGGTACCTCCGCTCCTCGCCTCGCCGTCGGTCTGCGGCCCGGTGTCTGGGCTGTGCGCCTTGCGGTCTTGCCTGCGTGGTGGGCGTGGGCCCTGTGGGCGCTTCCTGGACTGTGCGGCCTGTGGTGCCGGCCGCGGGGTGGGGCTGCGACCGGTCGGTGCTTCCTGGGCTGCGCGCCTTGTGGTCGGTCTGCGGCCCGGCGTCTTCCGGGCTCCGAGCCCCGCAATTCCGGCCACGCGCGGTCGAATGCCGTTCCGCGGTACCTCCGCTCCTCGCCTCGCCGTCGGTCTGCGGCCCGGTGTCTGGGCTGTGCGCCTTGCGGTCTTGCCTGCGTGGTGGGCGTGGGTCCTGTCGGCGCTTCCTGGACTGTGCGGCCTGTGGTGCCGGCCGCGGGGTGGGGCTGCGACCGGTCGGTGTCTCCCGGTTTCCGCGTCTCCGCCGTCGGCCTGCGGCCCGCGTTTCCTGGACGGCGCACTTGGCGGTTCGCCCACACGGCGGCCTTGCTGGTTTCGCCTCTCGCGGGCGGCCCTGCGGTTCGACGCCTTCCGGGCTCGGTCGCGGCGCCGCCCGCGGGGTGGGTTTGCGACCGGCTCGCGCCTTCGGGATTCCGCGCCTCCGCCGTCGGCCTGCGGCCCCGCGTCTCCCGGGCCGCGCGCCTCGCAGGGGCGCCCGCTGGGTGGGCCCGCGCCTGGCCGGCGTCCCCGGACTCCGCCCCCGTGGTCGGCCTGCGCGTTCGGTCTGGGGACCGGCCTCGCTCAGGCTCCCCGCCTGCAGAGCCGCCGACGCGATCGAACGCCGTCCCGGGCGTCTCCCAAGCCCCCACCCCGCCCGGGCGTACTTCCCCGGGAGTACGTGTGATCACGCCGTCCGGCCGACGCCGCCCGTCCGCCGGGGCGTCTAGCGTGGCGCACATGCAGAAACAGCGTGGGCCCGGTACCGGCCTGCCGCAACGGTGGCGACCCGGGGGGCCGCCGCCCCGGTGGTGGCGGCACGGGCCGCCCGGGTGGAGCCGCCGCGCCGCCGAGCGGGACGAGAACCTGGAGTCGGCCGGCCGCGCCCGGTGGCCGTGGCCCTCCACCCTGCTGTTCACCGCCTTCGTCCTGGTCGGCTCCGGCTTCGCCGGCCACGCCCAGGCGGGCGAGCGGGTCGCCCTCGACCCGCTGGGCGGCGTGCTGCTGTTCGTGTCGGGTGCGCTGCTGCTGTGGCGGTGGCGGCGACCCGTCGCCGTGCTGTGGGGCACGGTCGCCACTGTCCTCGTCTACTTCGCGGCCGGATATCCGTACGGGCCCGTCCTCCTGACCGTCGCGGTGGCGTGTTTCACCGTCGTCGTCTCGGGGCGGCGGTACGCGGCCTGGGCGGCGATGGGGACGCTGTGGGGCGGGCATCTGCTGCTCGTCCACGTCCTGTACCGGTGGCTGCCTCCGTCGGGCGACGACGCGGCCCCCTGGACGGAGGAGATCGTCGTCGCCACCTGGGCGGTGGCGCTCCTCGCCGTGTCCGAACTGGCCCGCGTCCGCCGCGAACAGTGGGCGCGGGAGCGGGCCGAGCGTGCCCGTGCGGAGCGGCGGCGCGCCGACGAGGAGCGGCTGCGCATCGCCCGCGAACTGCACGACGTGCTCGCGCACAGCATCTCCGTCATCAACGTGCAGGCCGGAGTGGGGCTCGCTTTGCTGGACAGTGACCCCGAGCAGGCCCGCACCGCGCTCACCACCATCAAGGCCAAGAGCAAGGAGGCGCTCGGCGAGGTCCGCCAGGTGCTCGACACCCTGCGCGCCCCCGGAGCCGCCCCGCGCACCCCCGCGCCCGGCCTGGACCGGCTCCCCGAACTGGTCGAACAGGCCGCGAGCGCCGGACTGACCGTCACCGTCGAGGGCGAGCCGCCCCGGCTGTCGCCCGGCGCCGACCTGGCCGCCTTCCGCATCGTCCAGGAGGCCCTCACCAACGTCGTACGGCACTCCGGGTCCCGCGAGGCACGCGTACACATCGAACACGGTGAGGGACGGCTGCGGCTGACGGTCGACGACGACGGGCCCGCCACCGGCGCGGACGCGGGCGGCACCGGCAACGGGCTCGCCGGGATGCGGGAGAGGGCCTCCGCGCTCGGTGGCACCATCGAGGCGGGCACCCGCCCGGACGGAGGGTTCCGTGTGCTCGCCGTTCTGCCGATCGCGACCGAGGAGGACCGGTGATCCGTGTGGTGCTCGCCGACGACCAGTCACTGGTCAGGGCGGGCTTTTGCGCCCTGCTGGACGCACAGCCGGACATCGAGGTGGCGGGGGAGGCCGCCGACGGCGAGGAGGCGCTGCGCCTGATCCGCGAACTGCGGCCCGACGTCGTGCTGATGGACATCCGCATGCCCGCCCTGGACGGCCTCGCCGCCACCCGCCGCGTCACCGAGGACCCGGACCTGGGCGAGGTGAAGGTGGTCATGCTCACCACCTTCGAGCTGGACGAGTACGTCTTCGAGGCGATCCGCTCGGGCGCCTCCGGCTTCCTGGTGAAGGACACCGAGCCCGACGAACTGCTGCGCGCCGTACGGGCGGTGGTCGACGGGGACGCCCTGCTCTCGCCGAGCGTGACGCGCCGGCTGATCGCCGAGTTCGCCGCCCGCTCCAAGGAACCGGCCGCCGCCGGCGCCCTGTCGGAGCTGACCGAGCGGGAGCGGGAGGTGATGGCACTGGTCGGACTCGGCCTGACCAACGAGGAGATCGCCCGCCGTCTGGTGGTGAGCCCGCTCACCGCCAAGACCCACGTCAGCCGCACCATGGTGAAACTGGGCGCCCGCGACCGCGCCCAACTGGTCGTCCTCGCCTACGAGTCAGGGCTTGTGCGGCCGGGCTGGCTGGGCTGAGACTCCCGCCGGAACCGCACCAGGACGGACACGGTCCGCACGGCGAACAGCACTCCCGCGAGCACCCCGCCCCCGCGCACCAGCACGGTCTCCGCCGTCCCCGGCGGCGCGAACAGCAGCGCGGGGCCCGCCACCGCGCCGAACACCACGGCCGCCGCGAAGGCCGCGCTGCACAGCGCGTATCCGATCTCGACGGTGATCGCGTCCCGCTCGGCCTGACCGCGCCGGCCGTTGCCGCGTGTCCGACGTCCCCCGTGTTCCCGCATGCCGGGAGTGAAACAGGCGGGCGGCCGGCGGGCAAGCACCCCCGGACTCGGCGTCAGACGATCGCGGACGTCTCCCGCCACAGCTCCGCGAGCGCCGCGTCACCCGTCACCGTCGGCACGGGGAGCCGGTTCCACAGCGACAGGTACAGCTCGGCGGCGGGACCCGACACCTCGCACTCCGCGTCCCCGGCCGCGTCCCGCGTGGTCACCGGCGGCTCCTGCGACAGCCGTACGGTCCACACCGCGTCCGCGTCGGTCGCGCGGACCCGGAGCACGCGCGGCTCGGGGGTGCGGACGCGGCTCCTGCGGCGGGCGTGGAAGCCGCGCAGCAGTTCGTCGACGCCGTCCACCGCGAAGTCCGCGGCGACGGGCGTCGGTTCGCCACCGAGCGCCCCCTCCGCGTCGTAGCGGTGCACGGCCGTCTCATGGGCCTGGCGGCGGGCCCAGAAGCCGAGCCCGGACTCGGCGCCCGGCAGAAAGGTCCAGCACTCCACGTCCGGCTTCGCCTCGTGCAGCGTGTCGAGCAGCGCGCGGTGGCAGGCGCGGTACCAGGCGACCAGCTCCTCACCGTCCAGGTCCGGGTGTTCCTCCATCGGGCGGGGCGTCGGACGCGCGTCGGCGACGAAGCCCGCCGCCCACCGGTGCACCACGCCGGTGTGCCGCAGCAGGTCCCGCACCTGCCAGTCCGGGCAGGCGGGTATGGGGGCGTCGGGCCCCGCCTGCTCTGCCGCGTCGGCCAGCGACCGGCCCTCGTGCTCGAGAATCTCCAGGTACCAGGCAGTCTCCATGGCCGGGAGTCTGCCCCACGGAGGGCCGCCGCGATCAGTGCTTTTCCCGATGCCTTACGGCAGCGGCGTCCCGCCCGTCGCGTTCACGATCTCGGCGGTGATGTACGACGCCTCCTGCGAGGCGAGGAACACGTACGCCGGGGCCATCTCGGCCGGCTGCGCCGGACGCCCGATCGGGGCCTGCTTGCCGAACTCCGCGGTGTCCGGCAGCGTCGCCGGGATCAGCGGCGTCCACACCGGGCCCGGCGCCACGGCGTTGACCCGGATGCCCCGCTCGATCAGCATCTGCGCCAGCCCCTGCGTGAACGTGACGATGGCGCCCTTGGTCGTCGCGTAGTCCAGCAGATGCGGGCTCGGCTTGTACGCCTGCACGGACGCCGAGTTGATGATGCTGCCGCCCTCGTTGATGTGCGGCACGGCGAACTTGCACAGCCAGAACATGCCGTACAGGTTGGTGCGGACCACCCGGTCGAACTGCTCGGTGGTGATCGCCTCGATGCCGTCCGGCTGCGACATCTGGTAGGCGGCGTTGTTCACCAGGATGTCGATGCCGCCGAACTCGGAGACCGCACGGTCGATCAGCGCCCGGCAGTTCTCCTCCTCCCGGATGTCGCAGGACACGGCCACGGCACGCCGGCCGGCCTCCTCCACCCAGCGTGCGGTCTCGTCCGCCTCGTCCTTCTCGCTGTCCAGGTACGTGAAAAGCACGTCGGCCCCCTCGCGGGCGAACGCCAGGGCGACCGCGCGGCCGATGCCGGAGTCCCCGCCCGTGATCACGGCCGTACGGCCCGCCAGGCGGCCGCTGCCCCGGTAGGAGTCCTCACCGTGGTCCGGGGGCGGGTCCATGGGGCCGGTCCAGCCCGGGTGCGGCTGGTCCTGGGAGGGGAAGTCGGGGGTGGGGTGCTGGTCGACGGGGTTCTGCTGCTCGCTCACGGTCTCTCCCTGGTCCGCACGGTGTCGCTTGCGGCGTCCGCCGGGCGGAGGACCGGCGGACGCCGACGAACCGGGTACCCCGGCACCGCCGGGAGATCCCCTCCGGACGCTCAGTCCGTCCGTACGTGCCGGGTCGTGAACCCGATGGTGGTGGCCACCGCCGCCAGCACCGCCACGCTGGTCAGGGCGGCCGGGAGGCTGTACCAGTCGGCCATGAAACCGATCGCGGGCGGGCCGAGCAGCATCCCTCCGTAGCCCAGCGTGGAGGCGGTCGCCACCCCGCTCGGGCCCGCAAGGGCGCCCGCCCGCTCCACCGCCACGGGGAAGAGGTTGGCGAGCCCCAGCCCGGTCACGGCATATCCCAGCAGCGCCGCCCACAGGTACGGGGCGAGCGCGCCGAGCAGCATCCCGGCTGCGGCCGTGGAGCCGCCCACCAGGATCGTGCGCGTCCGGCCCAGCCGCTCCAGCAGTGTGGTGCCGCTCAGCCGGCCGACCGTCATGGCGAGCGCGAAGCACAGGTACCCGACGGCCGCCGCGCCCGGCGAGGCGTCCAGGTCCTGCTCCAGATGGAGCGCGCCCCAGTCGGCCAGCGCCCCCTCGCCGTAGGCGGTGCACAGCGCGATCAGCCCGAAGACGGCCACCAGGGCGCGGGTGCGCCGGTCGCGCCGGGGCCCGGAGCCCTCGGCGGGCCGTCCTCCGTCCGCCGGGGTCAGCGGCTCGCAGCGCATCAGCGCCCGCCCCGCGACCGCCGTCACCAGCAGCGCGACCACGGCGAGGCCCGTGAGATGCCGGACCGGCGACAGGGAGCCGGCGACCAGGGCGCCCAGCCCCGCGCCGATCATGCCGCCCAGGCTGAACGCGGCGTGGAAACTCGGCATGATCGGCCGGCCCAACGCCGCCACCAAATCGACGGCCGCACTGTTGAAGGCCACGTTGATCCCGCCGTACGCAGCGCCGAACACCAGCAGCACGGCGCCCAGCGCGAGTGCGGAGTGGGTCAGCGCCGGCAGGGCCACGCTGACGCTCAGCAGCACCGCGCAGACCACGGTGACCAGGTGGCTGCCGTACCGGCGGCACAGCCTGCCGGTCAGCGTCATGGTGATCACGGCGCCCGCGGAGACGCCGAGCAGCGCGAGCCCCAGGGTGCTCGCGGACGCCCCGGTCTGTTCCTTGACGGCGGGGATGCGCACGACCCAGCCGGCGAAGACGAAGCCGTCGAGGGCGAAGAAGGCGGTCAGGGCGAGTCGGAGTCGGACGAGGTCGGTACCCGGCACGGCACTGTGCGGACGGGTTTTGTTTATCAGCGGCACAAAAGCAGGCTAGGCGGCGTACCGATGTCGCGGCAAGAGGTCGCGGGACACGGCGGAAGCGAGCCGGCACACGGCCGGAGGGGTGGGCGGGTTAACCCGTGTGATTGTCCCGGATGGTGGCGCCGCACGAGATGGCTGAGCGTGGATCAGGCCGGAGCCCGGGAGAGTTGTGCTGACGCGGAGTCAGCTGCCCGGCCTCCAGCGGAAGGACTCTCAGATGCGCTCTGCCCGCATGGTGCTCGCCGCCGCGACGGCAACGGCGGCTCTCGCCATCGCCGCCCCCGCGGCCTACGCCGACCACGACGGCGACAGCGGACACGACAAGTCTTCCTACAGCGAGGAGTACGACAAGGAGAGCAAGCACGACGGAGGCGGCAAGTACGACAAGCCGCACGGCGGAGTCCACACGGGCGGCGGCGCCCTCTCCGCGGTGACCGGCGACGACTGGGGCACCGCCAAGGACCCGAAGTACGACCCCGAGACCTACAAGGAGAAGGGCGACTCCGAGAGCGAGGAGTCCTGGAGCGGCAAGCAGGACAAGGAGTGGAAGCACGACAAGCCGCACGGCGGCGTGCACACCGGCGGCGGCGGTCTCGCCTCGCAGCCCGGTGTCACGGCGGGCGGCCTGGCCGCGCTGGCGGTCCTCGGCACCGGCGCCTACGCGCTGCGCCGTAAGAAGGTCGCCGGGGACATGGCCTGAGCCATGCCCGGGGTCATAGCGACCGGGGCCGTCCCCCGCGCACCGCGCGCCACGACGGCCCCGCTCGCCCCCCTGGTGCGTCCCCGCCGTTGAAGAGCTTTGCCCCTGAAAAACCGTCTCCCCGAAAGAGCCCTCCCCCTTGAAGTCCCCCCGCCGTGCCCGAATGAGGTGGTTCCCCCGATGCCGGTCAGCGCCCCCACTCCCGTCGAGCCCGACCAGGCGTCCCCGGCGAGGCGCAGAGTGCGCTCCGTGATGACCGCGGTCTTCTGGGGCGGCGCCGGTCTGCTGCTGGCCACCACGCTGATGGGCGGCGGCGAGGACACGCCCGACGACGCCCACGGACCGCACGCCACCCGCACGGTCGCCGCGGCCCCCTCGGCCGACGCGTCCACCGGACCGGCCGAGGGCGGGTCCGCCGCCTCTCCGGCCCCCGCCGAACGGTCCCCCGGCAAGCACCTGCCACGCTCCGCGCCGACCCGGCTGGTCATCCCGTCCATCGGCGTGAACGCCCCCTTCACCACCCTCGACCTCAACAGCGAGGGCCAGCTCGAGGCGCCCCCGCCGAACGACACCAACCTCGTCGGCTGGTACGCCAAGGGCGCCTCCCCGGGCGAACCGGGCGCGGCGATCATCGCGGGGCACGTGGACACCAAGACCTCCGCGGCCGTCTTCGCGCGCCTCGGCGAACTGGAGAAGGGCGACCGCTTCCAGGTGCGGCGCGCCGACGGCACCCGGGCCACGTTCGTCGTCGACGAGGCGGAAGCCTTCGCCAAGGACGACTTCCCGAACGAGCGCGTGTACGCCGACACCCCCGACGCGCAGGTCCGGCTCATCACGTGCGCCGGCGCCTACGACCACGCGGCCAAGGACTACACCGAGAACCTGGTGGTCTTCGCCCACCTCGTCTGACCCCACGGTCAACGACGAACGGCTGCCCGGAAGGGGAGGGACCCTCCGGGCAGCCGGCTCCGTCACGCCGCGGAGCACTCCGCGCCGTTCAGCAGGAACACCGTCGGGTCGGTGTCGGTCCCCGCCCGCGTGCCCGTGAAGCCCAGCGACACCGAGCCGGACGGCGGGATCGTCGCGGTGTACGGGGCCGCCTCGACGCTCACCTCCGCACCGCTCTGCGTCACCGTGCCGCCCCACAGGCTGGTGATCCGCTGGCCCGTCGGGAAGGTCCAGCGCAGCGTCCACCCGTCGACCGCGGTGCTCCTGGTGTTGCGGACGACGACCTCGCCCTGGAAGCCGCCGGGCCACTTACCCGTCACCCGGTAGGTGACCGCGCAGGGCCCGGCCGCCGGACCGGACGCCGTGATGACGTCCACCGTTCGACGACCGGGGTGCCTCAGACGCCTCGGTCGGTCGGCGTACGGGGTTCGGAGGACTCGGATGCCTCCGGTGTCTCCGGCGCCCCGGCCGTCGTCGCCGTACGGCGTGGCAGCGCCTTGCGGAGCAGCGGCCAGGCGAGCAGCAGCACCACGACCGCGTAGACGGTCACCGAGAACGGCGTGTTCACCAGGCCGGTGACGCTGCCGTCGCTGATCTGCAGCGCACGGCGCAGCTGCTGCTCGGCGGCCGGTCCGAGGATCACGCCGATGACGGCGGGCAGCACCGGCAGTCCGTAGCGCCGCATGCCGAACCCGATCAGGCCGATGGCCAGCAGCAGCACCAGGTCGATGACCTCGCCGCCGACCGCGTACGCGCCCACCGCCGCGAAGAACATGATCCCGGCGTACAGGTACGGACGCGGGATGCGCAGCAGCTTCGCCCACAGCGGCGCGAGCGGCAGGTTCAGCGCGAGCAGCAGCACCATGCCGACGAACAGCGAGGCGATCAGACCCCACACCAGGTCGGGTTCCCGCTCGAAGAGCAGCGGGCCGGGCTGGATGCCGTACTGCTGGAACGCGGCCAGCATCACCGCCGCGACCGCCGTGGTCGGCAGACCCAGCGTCAGCATCGACACCAGCGTGCCCGCCGCCGAGGCGGACGCCGCAGACTCGGGACCCGCCACGCCCTCGATGGCGCCCTTGCCCCACTCGTCCTTGTGCTTCGACAGCCGCTTCTCCGTCACGTACGACAGGAACGTCGGGATCTCCGCGCCGCCCGCCGGGATCGCGCCGAACGGGAAACCGATGAGCGGGCCGCGCGCCCAGGACTTCCAGGTGCGCCGCAGATCGGCGCGGCCCAGCCACGGCCGGCCCACCGGGATGGGCTCCGGCGGCCGGCGCCGCAGATGGGCGGCCACCCACAGCGCCTCGCCGATCGCGAACAGGCCCACCGCGACGATCACCACGTCCACGCCGTCGGCGAGGTGCAGCGAACCGAAGGTCAGCCGCTGCTGCCCGGTCATCTGGTCCAGGCCGATCAGACCGATCGTCAGACCGATCAGCAGCGACGCCAGGCCCCGGATCCGCGACGAGCCGAGGACGGACGTCACCGCGATGAACGCCAGCACCATGATGGCGAAGTAGTCCGGCGCGCCGATGTCCACCGCCAGGTCGGCGACCGTCGGCGCCAACGCCACCAGCAGCAGCGTGCCGACCATGCCGCCCGCGAAGTGGCCGACGGCGGCGGCCGCGAGGGCCTGAGCGCCGCGCCCCGACTTCGCCATCGGGTTGCCCTCCATCGCGGCGACCACGGCGGCGCTCTCACCGGGCGTGTTCAGCAGGATCGAGGTCGTCGAACCGCCGAACATCGCGCCGTAGTAGATGCCGGCGAACATGATGAACGCGCCGGTCGGCTCGAGCCCGTACGTCACCGGCAGCAGCAGGGCCACCGCCATCGCCGGGCCGATGCCCGGCAGCACGCCGATCGCCGTGCCGAGCAGCACGCCCACCGCGGCCCACAGGAGGTTGAGCGGGGTGAGGGCGGTGCCGAAGCCGTCCAGCAGGGAGTTGAGGGCGTTCATGTCACAGCACTCCCATCAGCGGACCGCCGGGCAGCGGCACTCCGAGCAGCTTGTCGAACAGGGCGTAGGTGGCCAGCGAGAGCACCGCCGCGATCAGCGGGTCGCGGTCCACCCGGCGGCTGCCGAGCGCGAAGGCGGCACCCCAGAACAGCAGGGCGCCCGCGGCGGGGAAGCCGAGCGGCTCGATGAGGACGGCGGAGCCGAGGAACACACCGGACAGCAGCAGGACCGTGCGCCAGTCGGCGGGTTCGGTCAGGTCGACGTCCTCACCGGTCTCGGCCTGCCCCCGGCCGCCGCGCAGCACGTCGACGGCGAGGAGGGCGGCGACGAGGAGCAGGCCGACGCCGACCACGACGGGCACGGTCTTCGGCCCGACCGGGCCGCGCTGGGTGATGTCGACGTCCATGGTGAGGGCGTCGGTGAGGACCAGTACGCCGAGGGCGAGGAGCAGGGCGCAGACGCCCAGTTCGGAGTGGTCGCGGAGCCAGGAGCGGGGGGCGCGGGGGGCTTCGGGGGCGGCCGCCTGTGCCGGCTCCGCCTTCTGCTCGGGCGTCGGGGCGGAGGGAGTGGTCACAGTCCGAGCTCCTTCAGTACCGACACCACGCGCTCGTCCTCGGCGGCCAGGAACGCGCCGAACTCGTCGCCGGTCAGGAACGCGTCGTCCCAGCCGTTGCGTTTCATGGACTCCTGCCACTCCTTCGAGTCGTGCAAGGCCTCCAGCAGCCGGACGAGCTTGCCGCGTTCGGCGTCGGTGAGGCCGGGCGGGGCGACGACACCCCGCCAGTTGGTGAACTCCACGTCGTAGCCGGACTCCTTGAGCGTGGGCGCGTCGAGGCCCGGTACGCGCTCGGGGCCGGTCACCGCGAGCAGCCGCAGCTCGCCCGCCTCGATCTGGTCGCGGTACTCGCCGACCCCCGAGACGCCGAAGGCGACCTTGCTGCCGAGGATCGAGGCGAGCAGCTCGCCTCCGCCGTCGAAGGGGATGTAGTTGACGTCCTTCGGGGCGATCCCGGCGGCCTGCGCCATCAGCATCGGCGCGAGGTGGTCGGGGCCGCCGGGGGAGGAGCCGCCGCCGACGGGAAGCCGCCCGGGAGCGGCCTTCCACGCCTTGATCAGGTCGTCGATGTCCTGGTACGGCGAGTCCTTGGCGACCACCACCACGTCCTGCTCCTCGGTGAGCCGGGCGAGGGGTGTCGTGTCGGCGAGGGTGCGGGGCGCATCGTTGGAGCGGACGGCGCCGACGACGCCGAGCCCCATCGACATCGCCAGCTTGCCGTTGCCGCGCTCGTTCACCAGACGGGTGAGGCCGACCGTGCCGCCGGCGCCGGGCAGGTTGAACACCTCGACGGAGCGGGTGAGTCCGGCTTCCTCGGCGTTCTTCGCGGCCGTGCGGGCGGTGATGTCGTAGCCGCCTCCGGGCGTGTTGGGAACCATGAGGCGCAGGCCCGGGATGTGGGTGCCGCTCTCGGCGCCGCTGCCGGTCGTGAGCAGCGGAGGGCCCACGAGGACGAGCAGAGCGGCGCCGAGCAGGGCGAGGGGTGTGCGCAGGCGCACGGGTGCCACCACCTGTCGGTCGGGTTGTGCGGGGTCGGGTGGATCGGATGGGTGGTTCGGGTGGGTTGCTGAGGTGCGTCACCCGTGGAGGGGGCGGGTGACGCGGGCCACATGGTGCCTGGGCGGGGGCGGGGTGTCGCGGTTACGGAAGCAACGGAGGTTGTGGTCGTTGTGTCAGCGGGACGGGCGTTCCCGGTGCAGGTCTGACGCAGGGCCCTTTGCCGGGCGGGGGGCGGGGGTGATGATGAGGCGCATGTGGGACGGGGACGGTGTGGGCCGGGCCGGCGGGGCTGACGAGGCCGGCCGGATCGGCGGGCCCGACGAGGCCGGCGGCGAGGCCATCGGGGTGCTGGTGGTGGACGACGACTTCCGGGTGGCGCGCGTGCACCGGGCATACGTCGATCGCGTCGACTCCTTCCGGGTGGTCGGGGTCGCCGGCAGCGGTGAGCAGGCCCTGAGCGCCGTCGACGAACTCCGTCCCGACCTTGTGCTGCTCGACCTGTATCTGCCCGATGTGTTCGGCCTCGATGTCATCCCCCGGCTGCGCACCGCCGGACACGACTGCGACGTCATGGTCGTCAGCGCCGCGCGCGAGGCGGACGCCGTGCGCGGCGCCGTACGGCACGGTGTCGTCGACTACCTGCTCAAGCCCTTCGACTTCGAGGACCTGCGGGGGCGGCTGGAGCGGTACGCGGTGCAGCGGGGGATGCTGCGCGACACCGTGGTGCGCGGGCAGGCGGACGTCGACCGGGTGCTGGCGGGGGCGGCGATGCCCGTACCGCCGTCCGCGCCGTCGCGGCTGCGGCGGCTGCCCAAGGGGATGAGCGCGGAGACCGCCGGGCTGGTCGAGCGGACACTGCGGGAGGCGGAGGGGAGCCTGTCGGCGAGCGAGTGCGCACGACTGACCGGGGTCTCGCGGGTCAGTGCGCGGCGGTATCTGGAGTACTTCCACACGGTCGGGGCGGCCGAGGTGTCATTGCGGTACGGGGCGACCGGGCGGCCCGAGCGCCGGTACCGGTTCGTTGTGCCGGGGCGGCGAGGGGTTGTCTCGGGGAGGGGGCGGGCCTAGGGTCGGTGAGGCGCGTGGGGAAAGCGCTTTCTGCGCTGGCCGCCCGCCGCGCCTCCCGCTGAATGGCCTGTTGCTCTCCGAGGAGCGCCGCATGACCTCGTTTACCGGCCGCCGTCGTGCGGCTGTCGTCGGCACCGGTGCGATCGTCAGCGGCGGGCATCTGCCCGCGCTGCGGGCCCACGCCGACCGTGTCGAACTCGTCGCCGCCGTCGATGTCGACCCCGGCCGGCTGGACGCCTTCCGCGCGGAGGCGTGGGCTGAAGCGGGGGAGGCGGTGGCGGGTTTCTCGTCGGTGGAGGCGATGCTGGACGCCGTACGGCCCGATCTGGTGCTCATCGGCACGCCGCCGTCGCTGCACTGTGAACAGACCGTCGCCGCGCTGAAGTCGGGCGCCTGGGTGCTGTGCGAGAAGCCGCTGTGCCTGTCGCTCGCCGAGTACGACGAGATCGCGGCGGCGGAGGCCGCGTCCGGGGCGTACGCGTCGGTGATCTTCCAGCACCGGTACGGGAGTGGGGCTTTGCGCGCACGGGAGTTGATACGGGGCGGGGAGCTGGGCGCTCCGCTGGTGGCGCATTGCCAGACCACGTGGCACCGGGATGCCGCGTACTACTCCGTGCCCTGGCGCGGACGGTGGGCCACCGAGGGCGGCGGGCCGACGATGGGGCACGGCATCCACCAGTACGACCTGCTGCTGCATCTGCTCGGGGAGTGGGAGGAGGTGCAGGCGATGGCGGCGCGGCTGGTGCACGACACGGAGAGCGAGGACGTGTCGACGGCGTTGGCGCGGTTCGCGGGCGGGGCGCTGGCGACCGTGGTGAACAGTGTGCTGTCGCCCGATGAGGTGAGCCGGGTGCGCGTGGACTGCGCTGACGCGACGGTCGAGGTGACGCATCTGTACGGGCATCGGAACGGGGACTGGGTGTACACGCCGGCGCCGCATGCGGCGGAGGAGCGTGCTGTCGCGTGGCGTGAGGTGGGGGAGGACGTGCCCAGTTCGCACACCGCGCAGTTGGGGTTCGTGCTGGACGCGTGGGACGCCGGGGTGCGGCCGCCGGGGAGCGGGCGCGAGGCGCGGGACACGCTGGAGTTCGCTGCGGCGTTGTACAAGGCCGCGTTCACGGGGCGGGTTGTCCGAGCTGGGGAGATCGGGCCGGGGGACGCCTTTTACGAGGCGATGCACGGGGGGTTCGGGGGGACGTGGAGGGGGAGTGGGCGCGGGAGTGAGCGCGGGAGTGGGCGCGGGACTGTCGGAGGGGTGGGGAGGGACTGATGCTGCGGGTGGCGCATGCGCACGGGGACGCCGTGGGCGTGAGTGTGGGGGACGTCGAGATTCTGCGGTACGTGTACCGGCCTGATCCCGTGGAGTTCGAGTCGCGCAAGCCGTACGCGCATCCGGTGCGGACGCTCGGGGGGAGGGTGGTGACCGGGTACCGGCCCAGCGACCACCGGTGGCACAAGGGGTTGCAGATGACGGCCAGTCATCTGTCCGGGCAGAACTTCTGGGGCGGCAACTCGTATGTGCACGGGCGGGGTTATCTGCCGTTGCCGGAGCGGATCGGGTGGATGCGGCACGACGGTTTCTCGTCGTTCGAGGTGGGGGAGGAGCGGTTCGCGTGCGTGGAAGATCTGACGTGGGTGGAGAACGGGGGTGCGGAGTGGGCGCGTGAGGGACGGGGGTTGAGCGTGCACTCCGTGGATGCTGCGGCGGGCGTCTGGGTGTTGGACTGGTCGATACGGCTGACCAACGTGCGGGGCGAGGAGTTGCGGTTCGGGTCGCCGACCACGGCCGGGCGGGAGATGGCCGGATACACCGGGCTGCAGTGGCGCGGGCCGCGGGACTTCACCGGGGGGACGGTGTTCGCGCCGGGGGTGGAGGGGGGTGGACCGGGGGAGCGGTTCATGGGGACGCGGGGGCCTTGGCTGGGGTTCACGGCGGAGCGGGACGAGTGGGACGGGGCGTCGACGGTGGTGTTCGCGCATGCACCGGAGAGTGCGGCGTCGCACCACTGGTTCGTGCGGTCGGAGCCGATTCCGTCGGTCGCCTTCTCCTGGGCGTTCTTCGAGGAGTTCGGGTTGCCGGCGGGGGAGTCGTTCGGTTTTCGGTACCGGGTGGTCGTGGCCGACGGGGCGTGGGGGAGTGAGCGGGTGGAGGAGTTCTTGGCGGGGGTGCCGTGGTGACTCGCTTGCCGTTGCCGTTGCCGTTGCCGTTGCCGTTGCCGTTGCCGTCGCCGTTGCCGGGTGGGGTGGGGTTGTCGCATCTGCGGGCGTACGAGTGGGAGGCCGTGGACGGGGTGTGCGGGGGGAGTCCGCATGTCCATCTCGCGTGCACGGAGGCGTACGTCGTCACCGGGGGATCGGGGGCCGTGCAGACGTTGAGCGTGGAGGGCGGGTATCGGGAGATTCCGTTGCGGGAGGGGGTTGTGGCGTGGTTCGCGCCGGGGACCGTGCATCGGATGGTGCCGGGGGAGGGCGGGGGCGCATTGCGGGTGACCGTGCTGATGGAGAACAGCGGGTTGCCGGAGGCGGGAGACGCGGTGTTCACGTTTCCGGCGGAGGTGCTGGGGGATGCGGGGCGGTACGCGGAGGCGGCGGCGGTGCGGCCATGGGACGAGGGCGCGGCTCGGAGGCGGAGGGACCTGGCGGTGGAGGGGTATCTCGGGCTGCGGGAGGCGTTGAGGGCGGGGGACGTGGGGCCGTACCGCGACTTTCTGCGGGCGGCGGCGGGGTTGGTGCGGGACCGGGTGCCGGAGTGGCGGGAGTTGTGGGAGGCGGGGGCGGCGGCTGCGGCTCGGCGGACGGGGGAGCGGCTGGATGCGTTGGGGGTGGGGGACGTGAGGTATCTGGAGGGGGCGGGGGTGTGGGAGGCCGAGCCGAGCCGGCGGGACGGGCTGGGCATGTGTGGTCGGCGCGACTCCTACGAGCTTCATGTGTGACGCCTGCGGCGCAGTGTTGCGGTTCGGTGGGGGCGGGCGTAGCGCCCAGGGTGGGGTGGTGGTGCGGGGCCGCGGTGGGGGCGGTCGTCCTCGGTCTGGCGCGAGAGTGCGTCTCGGTACGTGAAGGGCGTGGACGCGCCAGCCGCTGCGGGCGCCCACCCCCACCCCGTCCCCTCCCCGCCGCGAGCGGCTACACCGACACCGGTGGCGGGGCACCCCCCCGCCATCTGCGGCCGGCTGCCGCAATCCGCGGGCAGTCGTGCCTCCCCCAGTGCCTGCAGGGGCCTGGGAGGTGCCCCAGGGCGATGGGGGTGCCTCCCGCTCGAGCGAAGCCGGGAGTGAGGGTGGGTGGGCGTGGCGGCACCCCGTTGGCGCCGAGGTGCGCCAACTTCCCCGGCCCGCACCCACACCGGTGCCTGATGTCCCCGCCGTCGTGTGCTTCCATGCCTCAGTGAAGAGCGAGAGCGTCTCCGGCACGAACATCCCCCCGAGTGTCCGAGGGCGGTCGGATCGCGACCTCGGTGACTGTGTGCGGGTGCTGGCAGAGGTCCATGGACGCGACGGCTATCCGGTGAACTGGCCCGACGTCCCGAGCGCTTGGCTCACACCACCCTCGCTCATCGCCTCATGGGTGGCCGAACTGGGTGGCCGCACGGTCGGCCATATCGGCCTGTCACGGAGCGCCGCGGGAGACGCGGCTCCCGGGCTGTGGAGCGCTCGTGCAGGGGTGAGTGTCGCCTCGACCGCCGTGGTCAACCGACTGTTTGTCGCCCCGTGGGCTCGTGGCCACGGCATCGGTGCGCTGCTGATGGGGGCGGCGGTCGCGGAAGCGCAGGATCGCGGGTTGCATCCGGTGCTCGACGTGGTGGCTTCGGACACCGCGGCGGCAGCTCTGTACGAGCGCCTCGGCTGGCAGTTGCTGGCCACCGTCGAACAGCAATGGAGTCTGGAACAGAAGGTGGCCGTGCGGTGTTATGCCGCGGCCCCCTGACGGTGGCGCTCCTGGGCGCAGCCACTCGTTGAGTCGAAGGCGGCGCTTGACCCGGCACCCGCACTCACTTCACGACCCGGCTGAACGCCGCCTGAGGACGACCACCGTCTTTATGCGATCTGGCGTTGGAAGAGGGACCGCTCCCGACTACCTGGCGCGCCGCGGCCCCCGTGGGTACGACGCCGGGAGGCGGGCCGAGGCGACCGCCAGGGCTGTTGCCGCCGACGCCACGCCGAGGACCGCTCCCGCCGCCACGTCGCCCGGGTAGTGCACCCCCGTGTGGATGCGGGAGTACCCCACCGCCCCCGCGAGCGCGCCCAACGGCACCGACGCAGCGGGCAGCACCGTCCCTACAGCCGTCGCGAAGGCCACTGCCGACGCCGTGTGGCCGGACGGGAACGACGCCGACATCGGCATCGGCACGTGTCGGTCCAGCGTCACCCGGGCCGCCTCCCGGTCCGGGCGGTCGCGGCGGACCAGTCGCTTGCCGAGCAGGTTCGCCGAGGCGGACGCCACCGCTATCGCGCCGACCCCGGCGAGCGCCGCCCTGCGCGGGCGGGCGCCGGCCAGGGCCAGGGCGCCGGCGATGGCCAACGAGATCTTGGAGTGGTCGGCCGCGTGGGAGAGCTTGCGCAGCGCGCGGTCGAGGGTCGGCGTCGGGGTCGCGGCGACCGCCGCGTACAGCGCGCCGTCCACCGCTCTGAGGTCCCTCAGCACCTCGGAGGCGATCCTGCGCAGTCCGTCGGCGGGCCGTACGGGTCCGGTGCGCTCGCTCATCTGTCTCTCCCGCGGTGACGTCGTCCAGGTGCCCCACGTTACGCATGATCCACGCGACGGGCCCGCACGCCCCGCCCGTACCCCGTTCAGGCCGCCCGGAACGCCCGCAGCCGCAGCGAGTTGCCCACCACGGACACCGAGGAGAACGCCGTGGCCGGCCCCGCGATCATGGGGTTGAGCAGACCGAAGGGATACGTCATGTGCCAGGCCGCGTAGGTGACGGCGGGCGCCGCGAGGGTCGGGGACAGCCACTGCCAGTACTCGAACTGCGGGCCGGGACCATCGCCGTCGCCACGACGGGGGCCGACAGCACGATCGCCGTGATCAAACGGTCGCGCAGCGGGCGGAGTTCGTCCGGCTGCGGCGGCAGTTGCGCGTCCGTGTCGCGTGGGGAGGGTTCTCTCGCCGTGTAGCCCGTTGCCTCGACCGTGGCGATCAGGCCGGGGACGGTCATGTCGGCGCCGCAGCTGATCCGGGCCTTCTCGGTCGCGCAGTTGACCGTGGCGGTGACGCCCTCCATCCGGTTGAGCTTCCTCTCGATCCGCGCGGCGCAGGACGCACAGGCATCCCTCCTCCGACGGAGAGTTCCAGCTCGGCAACGGCACCGGTCGCTGAATACCCCGGTAGGGTATGGACCGCAAGGCGCTCCGTGACTTGACTTGGTACCCCCTAGGGGTATCGTGAGCTGTATTGATCGGCTCGCGACGGGTTGCGGGCCGCGTTTCCAGGGGAGAGACGGCCATGAAGACCGGAGTGAGGATCACCGCCTTCGCCGCCGCGCTGGCCGGCGCGTTCGGCGCCGCCTACGGGGTCGGGCAGACCTTCGACCCGGTCGTCTCGGACCGCCCCCCGGCGCACGAGGAGCGGCATCCGTCAGGAGCGGCGGAGAACGGCCACGACGCCACCGCCGCGCACGCGCCCGGCGGGCTGCAGATCTCCGAGGGCGGCTACACCCTCGACCTGGACACCCCGACGGTGACCGCCGGCGAGCGCGCCGAACTGCGGTTCACCGTGCGGGACGCGGACGGTCGGGCCGTCGACGAGTACCGGCGGGAGCACGACAAGGAGCTGCACCTCATCGTGGCCTCCCGCGACCTGGTGACGTACCGCCACCTCCACCCCGAGCGCGCCCCCGACGGCACCTGGAGCACGCCCGTCGACCTGCCCCGCGCCGGCGGCTACCGGGTGTTCGCCGACTTCACCCCGGACCGGCCGGGCGCGGAGAACCTCACCCTCGGCGCCGACCTGGCCGCCTCCGGCCCGTACAGCCCCCGCGAGCTGTCGCGGCCCTCCGCCACGGCCCGCGTCGACGGCTACGACGTGAAGCTGACCGGGACGCTGACGCCCGGCCGGGCGAGCGAGCTGCGCCTGACCGTCACCCGCGACGGCGAGCCCGTCACCGACCTCCAGCCCTACCTCGGCGCCTACGGCCACCTGGTCGCCCTGCGCGCCGGAGACCTCGCCTACCTGCACGTCCACCCCGAGGGCGAGCCGGGCGACGGTACGACCCGGCCGGGACCGGACGTCTCCTTCGGCGCCACCGCCCCCAGCGGCGGCAGCTACCGTCTGTTCCTGGACTTCAAGCACGACGGCGTCGTCCGCACGGCCGCCTTCACCGTGGAGGCCGGGAAGGCCGCTCCGCAGGCGCCAGCGTCACCCGGCGACACGGAGAAGCCCGGGCACTCCTCCGACGGTCACGGCCACTGACGGTCAGCCCAGCGCCCGGTCCAGGTTGTACGCCGCGCTGATCAGCGCCAGGTGGGTGAACGCCTGCGGGAAGTTGCCCTGTTGGTGGCCGGTGTGGCCGATCTCCTCGGCGTAGAGGCCGAGATGGTTGCCGTAGGTGAGCATCTTCTCGAAGGCCAGACGGGCCTCGTCCAGGCGGCCGGCGCGGGTGAGGGCCTCGACGTACCAGAACGAGCAGATGGAGAACGTGCCCTCCTCGCCGTGCAGGCCGTCGGGGCTGACGTCCGGGTCGTAGCGGTAGACCAGCGAGTCGGAGACCAGCTCACGGGTCAGACAGTCCAGCGTGGACAGCCACTTGGGATCCTTCGGCGCGATGAACTTCGACAGCGGCATCATCAGCAGCGCCGCGTCCAGCACATCGCCCCCCTCGTGCTGGACGAACGCCCGCAGCTCGTCCGACCAGCACTCGGTCATGATCCGCCGGTAGATCGCGTCCCGGCACTCCATCCAGCGCGGCAGGTCCGCGGGCAGGCCGCGGCGGCGGGCCATGCGGACGGCCCGCTCGATCGCCACCCAGCACATCAGCCGCGAGTACAGGAAGTTCTTCCGCCCGCCCCGCGTCTCCCAGATGCCCTCGTCGGGCTGGTCCCAGTTCCCGCACACCCAGTCGACCAGCGCCGTCACATCGTCCCACTGCGCGCTGGAGATCGGCTCCGCCCACTTGTCGTACAGGTAGATCGAGTCGATCAGCGCGCCGTACACGTCCAGTTGGAGCTGGTCGGCCGCCGCGTTGCCGACCCGGACCGGGCGGGAGCCGTGGTGGCCCTCCAGGTGGTCCAGGGTGTACTCGGCCAGGTCGGTGCGGCCGTCGATGCCGTACATGATCTGCAGCGGGCCCGACGGCTTGCCGTCGCCGGGGCTGATGTGCCGGGAGACGAACGCCATGAACGCCTCCGCCTCCTCGGTGAAACCGAGACGCAGCATGGCGTACACGCAGAACGCCGCGTCGCGCACCCACATGTACCGGTAGTCCCAGTTGCGTTCGCCGCCGAACTCCTCCGGCAGACTCGTCGTCGGCGCGGCGACGATCGCCCCGGTGGGCGCATACGTGAGCAGCTTCAGCGTGAGCGCCGAGCGGTGCACCATCTCCCGCCAGCGGCCCCGGTAGCGGGACGCCGACAGCCAGTCCCGCCAGTAGCGCACCGTCGAGGAGAACTCCTGCTCCGCCTCCTCGTGCGCGCACCCGCGCGGCGCCAGCTCACCGCCGACCTGGTCGAGCGCGAACACCGCCGTCTCGCCCTCGGCGAGCTTGAACTCGGACCGCACGTCGGGTCCGTCCTGCTCCAGCGGCACGGTGGCGGTGAGCGAAAGGTCCAGCGCCTCCGACTCGAACACGGCCACGTCGCCCAGGATCCGCAGCGTGTGCGGCAGCGCCGCGTAGCCGAACCGCGGCGCGATCAGCGCGCGGAACGGCAGCGACCCGCGCACGCACAGCACCCGCCGGATCAGCCGGTGCCGGCCCTCCTCCACGGACTCACCGGACACGGGCATGAAGTCCTGCACCTCACCGACGCCGTCCTCGGTGAAGTACCGGGTGATCAGCACGTTCGTGTCGGGGAAGTAGAACTGCTTCGTACGGGCCGGCACGGTCGCCGCCAGCTCGAAACAGCCGCCCCTCTCGGCGTCCAGCAGCGCGGCGAACACGCTCGGCGCGTCGAAGCGCGGCGCGCAGTACCAGTCGATGGTGCCGTCCGTCGCCACCAGCGCCACGCTGCGCAGGTCGCCGATCAGCCCGTGGTCGGCGATGGGCATGTACCGCCGGGCGCCGGATCCGTCGCCCGGCCGGTTCGTCGTCCCGTCCATCGCAGCCTCCTCGGCCGGCGCGTGTCCTCCTGCCAGCTTAGGCAGGGGGAGCGGGGGCGGCCTTCCGGCAGGCGGCGGGCCTGGCGGGGCCTACCGGCGTACGGCTTTGAGGATCACGAACTTCGGGTCCGACGCCACCACCTCGCTGTTGCCGAACAGGCGGCGCAGCTTCACGTGGTAGCCGAGGTGACGGTTGCCGACCACCCACAGCTCGCCGCCCGGGCGCAGGGTGCGGCGGGCGCCGGTGAACATGCGCCAGGCCGTGGCGTCGGTGGTCGCCTGGTGGGAGTGGAAGGGCGGGTTGTTGAGGACCAGGTCGACGCTGCCGGACGGGACGCCCGTCAGGCCGTCGCCGACCCGGAACTCGGCGTGCCCGCTCACGTCGTTCGCCCGGTAGGTGTCCTGCGCCGACGCCACCGCCTGGAAGGACTCGTCCACGAACAGCACCTCGGCCTTCGGGTCGGCCAGTGCCACCGCCGTCCCCACGACGCCGTTGCCGCAGCCCAGGTCCACCACCCGGCCGCCGTCCCGCCCGGCGGGCAGATGGCGCAGGAAGAACCGTGTGCCGATGTCGAGCCGGTCCGCGCAGAACACCCCGGCGTGGTTGACGACCGTGCGGCCGGACACCGGCCCGACGTCCCCGGGCAGCGTGTAGCGGTACGGCCACGGGTTCGGCGGGCGGACCAGGGACGGGTCCGGCGTGCAGAAGATCAGCCGGGCCTTCTTCTCCGCCAGGGAGGTGCGCGTCGGGCCGAGGATCCGCTCGAACAGCTTCAGCGTCGAGGTGTGGATCTCCTTCACCATGCCCGTGCCGACCACCACCGTGTCCGCGTGCACCGACGGCGCCAGCCGCAGCAGCTGGTCCTCCAGCAGCGCCAGGCTCTTCGGCACCCGCACCAGCAGCACGTCGATCCGTTCCGGCGGGGCGTCCTGCGTGGTCAGCAGCCGGACCGCGCCCGGCTCGACGCCGTTGCGGGCGAGGTTGGCGCGGGTGGCCTCCTGGCCGAGCCAGGAGTCGGTAATCTGCGCCGGCCGGTGCGCGGCGAGCGCCGTGACCAGCGCGCCCCACCGGTCGCCGACCACCACGACCGTCCCGGACAACGGCACGGGCCGCTCGGCGAGATGCCTGAGGAGATACTCGTCGGAGGCGTCCCAGGCGCGCAGCCTGTCCCGCGGGTCCTCGGGGAAGCGGGACAGCACCGGCTCGCCCCAGGGGGTCGTCATACGGTCGTTCATCGTGCAGCCAGGCTAGCCGAGCCCCGGACCGGCCCGGCGCGGCGGACGGGCGCGGACGCCGGGGCACACACCCCGTACGCCCCGCGCGCCCCGCCGGGGTTCCGGACGTGGGCGGCCTGTCGTCCACGAGCGTTGCGGATCATGGGAGACTCGCCCCCATGAGCGGGAAGGCGGACCCCCGGCCGGCGGGGGAAGGGACCACCTCGAGGACGCGGCTCGACCGGGGGCGCGGGGCGCTCGGACCCGCGCTGGAGCTGGTGCACACCGGACGGGCCCCGACCCGCGCCGTGCTCACCGCGGAACTCGGCGTCACCCGCGCCACGGCAGGCGCGGTCGCCGCCGAACTGGAGGCGCTCGGACTGATCCGGGTGGACGCCCGGCCCGGCGCGGCCGCAGGCTCCCAGGGACGCCCCTCGCACCGGCTGTCCGTCGCCGAGGACGGCCCCGTGGCGCTCGCCGCGCAGATCCACGCCGACGGCTTCCGCGCCGCCCTGGTCGGGCTCGGCGGCCGGATCGTCGCCACCGCGCCCGGCTGCGAGGTCGTCGACCCCGACCCGGCCAAGGTCCTCGGTTCCGTCGTCGCGGCCGGCGCGGAACTGCTGCGGGAGACCGGACGGCGCTGCGTCGGCGCCGGACTCGCCGTGCCGTCGGCGGTCGCCGAACCGGAAGGGCTGGCGCTCAACCCGCTCCACCTGGCCTGGCCGGCCGGGGCCCCCGTGCGGGAGATCTTCGCCGAGCAGGTGCGCGCCGCCGGCCTCGACGGGCCCGCCTTCGCCGCCAACGACGTCAACCTCGCCGCCCTCGCCGAACACCGGCACGGCGCCGGGCGGGGCTCGCGCGACCTGCTCTGCGTGGCCACGGGACACCGCGGCGTCGGCGGCGCGCTGGTCCTCGACGGCCGTCTGCACACCGGCAGTTCGGGCCTCGCCCTGGAGGTCGGGCACCTCGGCGTCAACCCCGACGGCCGCCCCTGCCACTGCGGCAGCCGGGGCTGCCTCGACGTCGAGGCGGACCCGCTCGCGCTGCTCACCGCGGCCGGCCGCGACCCGGGCCCCGAGATGTCGCTGCTGAGGCAGGCCGACGACCTGATCCGCGGACAGTACGACGATCCCCGGGTGCGCACCGCGACCGAACAGCTCATCGACCGGCTCGGCCTCGGACTGGCCGGTCTGGTCAACATCCTCAACCCCGATCGGATCATCCTCGGCGGCCTGCACCGCACCCTCCTGGAGGCCGACCCCGACCGGCTGCGCGCCGTCGTCGCGGACCGCAGCCTGTGGGGCCGCAGTGGCGGGGTGCCGATCCTCCCCTGCACGCTGGACCACAACAGTCTGGTCGGCGCGGCGGAGCTGGCCTGGCAGCCGGTGCTGGACGATCCTCTTGGGGCACTGGCGTAAGGACCGCGACCGCTCGACAGAAGGCCGACCGTATGACCGACACGCTCACCGTCACCGTCCTGGGCACCGGCATCATGGGCGCCGCGATGGCCCGCAACCTCCTGAAGGCGGGACACACCGTCCGCGTCTGGAACCGCACCCGCGCCAAGGCCGACCCGCTCGCCGCCGACGGCGCCCGCGTCGCCGGCACCCCCGCCGAGGCGGTCGAATCCGCCGACGTGGTCCTCACCATGCTGTTCGACGGCCCCGCCACCCTGGAGACCATGCGCGCCGCCGCCCCGGCCCTCCCGCGGGGAGCCGTCTGGGCGCAGTGCACCACCAGCGGCATCGAGGACGTCGCCGAGCTGGCCGCCTTCGCCCGCGACCACGGGCTGCGCTTCTACGACTCACCCGTGCTCGGCACCCGCAAGCCCGCCGAGGACGGCCAGCTCACCGTGCTCGCCGCCGGTCCCGTCGAGAGCCGGGACACGGTGACCCCGGTGTTCGACGCGGTGGGCGCCCGCACCGTGTGGACCGGCGAGGACGGAGCGGAGGCCGCCGCCACCCGGCTGAAGCTCGTCGCCAACAGCTGGGTCCTCGCGGCCACCGCCGCCGCGGGCGAGACCCTGGCGCTGGCCCGCGCCCTCGACGTCGCCCCGCACGACTTCTTCGGCCTCATCGCCGGCGGACCCCTCGACATGGGCTACCTGCACGCCAAGGCGCAGCTGATCCTCGAGGAGCGGCTGTCCCCGGCCCAGTTCGCGGTGAAGACCGCCGCCAAGGACGCCGCACTCATCGTGCGGGCCGGCGAACGCCACGGCGCCCGCCTCGACGTCGCCGCCGCGAGCGCCCGCCGTCTGGAGCGGGCCGCGGCCCAGGGCCACGCCGACGAGGACATGGCCGCCGCCTACTACGCGAGCTTCGAGGACGGGCCCGCGTCCACCACCTGACCACCTCCCTCAATTTCCCCCCGCAAGCGAGGAGTTCACGTGTCCAAGCCCCCACTTCCGCCCGAGGCCCAGGCGCTGCTGCGCAAGCCCAACCCGTGCGTGATGGCCACCCTCCGCTCCGACGGCACGCCCGTCTCCACCCCCACCTGGTACCTCTGGGAGGACGGCCGCGTCCTGATCAACATGGACGAGGGGCGGGTCCGCCTGCGCCACCTCCGCCGCGACCCCCGCGTCACCCTCACGGTCCTCGACTCGGACAACTGGTACACCCACGTCACCCTGATCGGCCGCGTCGCCGAGATGCGGGACGACGAGGGCCTCGCCGACATCGACCGCCTCTCCCGCCACTACAGCGGCGACGCGTACCCCGACCGTGAGCGCAGCCGGGTCAGCGCGTGGGTCGAGGTCGAGCGGTGGCACGGCTGGGGCGCGCTGAAGGACAGCGACCAGAGCGGCTGACCGGCCGGCACGGGTGACGGGAGCAGCCGGCGTACCACCCGCGTACTCCCCGGGTGGTACGCGGGCTGCCGCCGCCCGCACGACGACCGGAACCCCCTCCCGGAGCGAGTCTCGAAGTGTCGCCGAGGGGCGACGAGACACCGCATCCGAGGAGTTGAACGATCATGGAAACCCTGGCGCACTTCGGTGACGGCGGGCCCGGCCCGTGGATCCTGCTGTTCCCCCTGTTCTGGGCCCTGGTCGTGGGGCTCGGCATCACCTTGCTGCGGCGCACGGGGTGGCGCGGCCGGCGCGGCCCGCACGGGCCCGCCGCCCGCGCCGACTCGCCGCTCGCCGTCCTCGGCCGCCGCTTCGCCTCCGGCGAGATCGACGAGGACGAGTACTGGCGCCGGCTGTCCGTCCTGGAGGAGCAGTTCGGGCGACGCGGCTGAACGCGTCCGAAGCGGACGCCCTCCGTCCGCCGACGTGATCGAGATCACCACCCCACCCTGTGACAGAAGAGGCGCCGGCAGCGCTGCAGAGGTGAGGCGTCGTACGAGGCGGGAGAGTCCCGTGCGACGGCCGTGACTTCCGTCGGCCCGTCCGGGCCGCTTCTCAGGGTGGGGATCTCTTTGAGCCGTCGTACTCGGCGTCGCGCCGTGTCGCACGCGTACAGACCGTTGAGCATGAGACGCCGGGCGTGGCTGACGCTCGGCGCCGTGCTGATCGGCGGAGGGGGCATCGTCACGTACGCCACGGCCAGCCCGTCGGACTCCGGCGCGCCCGGGCAGGAGCGGCGGCCGGTCGAGGTCTACGGCCTGGAACTGAAGGGCACCGCGGCCGGCGAGCGCAAGCTGCCCCGCACGGAGACCGAGCAGTTCTCCCTGGTCGGCGTCTCCTGGACCGGGGCGCTGAAGCCGCTGGAGGGCACCGCACAGGTGCGCACCCGCGGCCTGGAGTCGGGTGAATGGGGCGCCTGGCAGTCACTGGAGCTGAACGCGGCCCCGCCGGAGGAGGTCGAGGCCGGCATGCGCGGCGCGTCCCAGCCGCTGTGGGTCGGACCCTCCGACGGCGTGGAGGCCCGCGTCGTCCACGAGGACGGCACCACCGCCGCGCTGCCCAAGGGCCTCGAGGTGAACCTGGTCGACCCCGGCGTGGTGACCGAGGCCGAGACCCGCGTCGACGCGCCCGAGCCGGCCGCGTTCGTCATGGACGAGTCGCCGTCGCCGTCCCCGTCGCCGTCGTCGGAGCCCACCGCGTCGCCGTCCCCGTCGTCGGAGCCCACCGCGTCCCCGTCGCTGTCGTCGGAACCGACCGCGTCGCCGTCCCCGTCGTCGGAACCGACCGCGTCGCCGTCCCCGTCGTCGGAGCCCACCGCGCCGCCGTCCACGGTGCCGCAGCCGCCCGTCACCTCGCGTGCCGGCTGGGGCGCGGACGAGTCGAAGAGCCCCGACCCCTCGGAGTACAACACCGACGTGAAGGCGGTGTTCGTGCACCACACCGACGGCGCCAACGACTACGACTGCGCGGAGTCCCCGGCGATCGTGCGCGGCATCTACGCGTACCACACCGAGGTCAACGGCTGGAACGACGTCGGCTACAACTTCCTCGTCGACAAGTGCGGCACCGTCTTCGAGGGCCGCAAGGGCGGCATCGACCGGCCCGTCCTCGGCGCGCACACCTACGGCTTCAACCGTGAGTCCGCCGGCATCGCCGTCCTCGGCACGCACATCACCGGCGGCGCCTCCGACGCCGCCCTGGCGGCCGTGGCACGCGTGGCGGCCTGGAAGCTCGGCCAGTACGGCGCCGACCCGGCCGGCACGGTGAAGCTCACCGCCGGCGCGACCCAGACCAACTACTTCGGCACCGCCTTCACCGCGGGCGAGCAGTACACCTTCCACCGGGTGTCCGGGCACCGCGACGGCTTCAACACCCAGTGCCCGGGCAACGCCCTCTACGCCCAGCTGCCGACCGTCCGCACCTGGGCCGCGGGCCCGGTCGACGGGCTGCGCATCGTGTCCCTCACCGACGCGACCGCCAAGGGCTCGACGTACTACACCAAGGGCACGCCGGTGGTGCGCTGGTCGGCCACCACACCGGCCGCGCTGATCAAGAGGTACGACGTGCTCGTCGACGGTCGGTCCGTCGCCGGCACCTCGGGCGCGGGCTACGCCAAGCGGATCACCCTCGCCCCCGGGAGCCACACCGTGAGCGTGCGCGCCACGCACCAGTCCGGCACCGTCTCCACGACGGACGCGCTGACCGTCGTGGCGGAGACGACCGCACCGGTGTTCACCGCCGCGCCGACGCTCGACCTGCGCGCCGGCACCGTCAACACCGGGTCCGCGCCGGTCACCCTGCGCTGGAAGGCGACCGACGACCAGGCACTGCGCCAGGTGCAGCTGCTCACCCCGTCGACCGCCACCTTCAGCGCGGCCGCCTACCTCTCCAACCGCACCGCGAAGCCCGGCACCGCGTCCACCTGGTCGATGCGGGCGTACGACTACGCCGGCAACTACGGCAACGCGGCGGCCACCTACACCCCGGTGATCCTCCAGGAGAGCGCGGCGGTCCGCACCGGCACCTGGAGCTCGCGCAGCTCCACCAGCTACCTGGGCGGCAGGTCGTACTCCAGCGCGTCCAAGGGCGCCAGCCTGAGCTGGACGTTCACCGGCCGCTCGGCGGCCTGGGTGGTCTCCCGGGCGTCGAGTTCGGGCCAGGCGTACGTGTACGTCGACGGCGTCAAGGCCGCCACGGTGGACCTGAAGTCGTCGGCCACGAGCTACCGGCAGGCGATCTGGACGAAGACCTGGTCGGCCAACGCCAAGCACACCGTGAAGATCGTGGTCGTCGGCACCAGCGGCCGGCCCACCGTCACCACGGACGGCCTCGTCTACATCCGGTAGCCGTCCCACTGGGCAGCCTTGCCGGCGCGCGGTGTCCCGCGGACATCAGGTCCGCGGGACACCGCGCCCGTCTCGGCGGCGCCCCGTCGTGTCACCGCCCGGTCAGCCGGGAACGGCGGACCGGGCGGGAGCGGGTTCGGGCCGGTGGACCTCGGCCACATGGTCGACGAGTGCGACCTCCGTGAACCGTGGCCGGTCCGGTGCGGCGGGCGTGAGCTGCGGCCGCCGGTCCCAGGCCGCCGGTTCGGCGGCCGCGGGCGTCGGCAGGGTGAACCACACGACCTTGCCGACGTCGTCAGGCAGCACGCCCCAGCTCTCGCTCATGGCGGCCACCATCGCCAGTCCGCGGCCACACGTGGCGAGCGGTCCGGCGTCCGCGACGACCGGCAGCCGCGGATCGTGGTCGTGCACCGACACCTTCAGCCGGTCAAGGAGCAGTTCGATCTCCACGGTGCACGTCTTGTCGGGCTGGGCATGCCGGTGGACGTTCGACAACAGCTCCGTCACACCGAGCGAGGCCCGGTCTATCAGGGAATCCATGTGCCAGTAGCGCAACTGCGCAGATACGATTCTGCGGACCTGGCCGATCCGCGACGGCAGGGCTTGGAGCTCCACCGTGCAGTGCCTGCTTGGGTGACTGATCACGGCTGCGACTCCCCGACGTGAGGTCCGGAAGAACACGGAGTACGGATCCAGCAGGGCGCCTGCGTGACGCTGCCGCCTGCTGTCGTGGCCGGCGGGCTGGTTCGCAGCGTTATCGCCGGTAAACCCAGAGTGACGTGAGAACAGCGTGACCCAGCGGAGGATACGGCGCAACTCGCGGACATCTCAGGCGCCGCGCCCCGCCGCCCGGCGGACGGCCTCGATGAAACGGCGGGCCGCGGGCGGGCCCGGCTCCCCGGGCGCCGGGTCGTGGTCCCCGAGGGTCAGCAGGTAGCGGTTGCCGTTGAGGTCGGCCAACGCCCGGCCGTCGGGCGCGAACCAGGGCCGCGTGGCCCGCACGGCCTGCACCGGCGCGCTGTCTATCTCGGTGCCGTAGCTGGTGAGCAACTCCAGCCGCCCGTCGCTGATCCGGACCTGTCCGGCCCGGGTGAGCGACCGCAGCCGCCGGCCGATCCGCACGCCCGTGGCCTTGAACTCCGGCTCCGCCATTGCCACCGCCCCCTCTGTGCGCGTCGGTGTGTGCCGGACCGCGCTGCGCGGGCCGGCCACTGTCCGGAACCAAGTGTGCCCCTGCTCCCGCCGGTGCAGTCTGCCCCCACCCGCCGCCGAGCACCAGAGCCCCCGCCCCCGCCGGCCGGAGCGCGGGGGGCACTCGCGCCATTGCGCCCCCACCCCCGCGCCCCCTGGGCCCCAGGGCTGCCTTTCAGGCCACCAAAGATGTGTTTATGCAGGTGAGAGGTGGTGCGAACGGTGCTTATGATCGGAGTGTCGGCCGCGCTGGACGCCGTCGGCGCTCAGTGTAAGGAGCCCAGTCGTGAGCACTCCCCAACAGACCCCGACCGGCGCCACTCTCGACGTCGACCGCACCGACCCCGCCTACCGCACCTGGCTGAAAGAGGCCGTGCGCCGGGTGCAGGCCGACGCCAACCGCTCGGCCGACACCCATCTGCTGCTCTTCCCGCTGCCCGAGCGGTGGGGCATCGACCTTTATCTGAAGGACGAGTCGACCCACCCCACGGGCAGCCTCAAGCACCGGCTGGCCCGCTCCCTGTTCCTGTACGGCCTGTGCAACGGCTGGATCCGCCCGGGCCGTCCGGTGATCGAGGCGTCCAGCGGCTCGACCGCCGTGTCCGAGGCGTACTTCGCGAAGCTGATCGGCGTGCCCTTCATCGCCGTCATGCCGCGTACGACGAGCGCCGAGAAGTGCCGCCTCATCGAGTTCCACGGTGGCCGGTGCCACTTCGTGGACGACCCCCGCACGATGTACGAGGCGTCCGCCGCCCTCGCGGCGGAGACCGGCGGTCACTACATGGACCAGTTCACCTACGCGGAACGGGCCACGGACTGGCGCGGCAACAACAACATCGCCGAGTCGATCTTCCGTCAGCTGCGGATGGAGCGGTTCCCGCAGCCCGAGTGGATCGTCGCCACCGCCGGCACCGGCGGCACCTCCGCGACCCTCGCCCGCTATGTGCACTACATGCAGTACGACACCCGCATCTGCGTCGCCGACCCGGAGAACTCCTGCTTCTTCCAGGGCTGGACGACCGGCGACCCGGACGTCTCCTGCGACAGCGCCTCCCGCATCGAGGGCATCGGGCGCCCCCGGATGGAGCCGAGCTTCGTGCCCGGCGCCGTCGACCGGATGATGAAGGTGCCCGACGCGGCCGCCGTGGCCGCCGTACGCGCCCTGGAGCGGGTCATCGGCCGCAAGGCGGGCGGCTCCACCGGCACCGGGCTGTGGAGCGCGCTGAAGATCGTGGCGGAGATGGTCGCGGACGGCAGGCGGGGCAGCGTGGTCACGCTGCTGTGCGACCCGGGCGACCGCTACCTGGACAAGTACTACTCGGACGCCTGGCTGGCCGAACAGGGCCTGGACGTGACGCCGTACGCGCAGGCCATCGACTCCCTGCTCAGCACGGGCGTGTGGCCCGAGGCGTCACCCCGCGAGCCGGCGGTCCAGTGAGGTCATGGCGTCACGGAAACCCGCGGCGAGACCCAGGCGGCCCGCCTTCATCGCCAGGCGGAACGGCGCGACGCCGTCCACCGCCATCGTCCAGCGCACCCGTGTGCCCGTCCCGGCCGGCTCCAGCCGCCACTCCTCGACCATCGCGCGGGCGCCCGGCACGTTGGTGACGTCGACGCGGTAGGCGTACACGTCGGGCTCCTCGGCCGCGAGGATCGTCTCCCGGAACCGGGCCGCGCCCAGCAGCCGGATCTCCCGGCCCGCGCCGCCGTCCAGCGGACGGGCCAGGGTGAGCACGCGGAACCACGCGGTCCAGCCGGCGACGTCCCGCGCCAGGGCGTGGAACACCGCCGGGGGAGCGGCAGTGATCTCCCGCTCGAAGACCAGGCGCACGGGTGCGACCGAGGCGAACTCCTGCCCGACGGGGCGCAGACGGTGGGCCATGGACTCAACTCCCTGGGAGATCACGCTGTTTGCGGTACACGAACGGCACGGAGGAGCCTCGCCCCGGTCAGGCGTCGGCGGCCGACGCCTGCTCGTCCTCGGACTGCTCGGGCTCGCCGGCCACCACCAGGCGCCGCAGATGCTCCGACACCTCCGCGCGGGCCTCGGCGGACAGCCCTGAGTCCGTCACCAGCGTGTCCACCTGCTCCAGCGAGGCGAAGGAACTCAGGCCCACGGTGCCCCACTTGGTGTGGTCGGCGACCACGATCACCCGCCGGGCCGACTGCACGAGGCGCCGGTTGGTCTCCGCCTCCGCGAGGTTCGGCGTCGACAGCCCCGCCTCCACCGATATCCCGTGCACCCCGAGGAACAGCAGGTCGAAGTGGAGCGCCGCGATCGCCTGGTCGGCCACCGGGCCCACCAGCGAGTCGGACGGTGTGCGCACCCCGCCGGTCAGGACGACCGTCGCCGCCCCCTGCCGGCTCCCCGAGGAGCGCTGCGCCGCGTGGAAGACGTCCGCCACCCGCACCGAGTTGGTGACCACCGTGAGGTCGGGGACGTCGGTCAGCCGGTGCGCCAGCGCGAACGTCGTCGTGCCGCCGGACAGCGCGATCGCCGCGCCCGGCGGGACCAGCTCGGCCGCCGCGCGCGCGATGTCCTCCTTGGCGGTCAGCTCAAGACCCGACTTGGCCTCGAACCCCGGCTCGTGCGTGCTGGCCTCGACCACCGGGACCGCGCCGCCGTGCACCTTCTCCAGAACGCCCTGCCGGGCCAGCGCGTCGAGGTCGCGGCGGACCGTCATGTCCGACACGCCGAGCCTGCGGGTCAGCTCGTTGACCCGGACCCCGCCCCGCCGCCGGACCTCGTCGAGGATCAGGGTGCGCCGCTGCTCGGCGAGCAGGTTCTGATTCTCGCTCACGTACGCTCCGGTCCTTTCGCCGCACAGCCGTCCGACACACTCCCGCGCGTCCACGGCCTCGGGCGGCATGCTCCCGGGCACCGGTGCGCGGACGTCCCATCCTCCCATGCCGGGCCCCGGGCGGCGCCACCGGTCGATCGTCGCGTACATGGCGGTTCCCGGTGCCCGGGTGGTGCGTGCGCGTCACACGGATCGGGGAGATTGAGTGACGAGGGGCGCGCACGGTCCGGGAGCGGAGGATGCTGTCCGGCACGGACGGATCCGACGGGGCGTCAGGGGAGGCCGCACGGTGGAGAACGCGCAGCAGCACAGGCCGGACCGTGAGGGTGTCGCCGGGGCCCGGACCGCGCTGGAACTCCTGGTCCACGGGGTGGGCGGCACCACACCTGAGCAGATGCTCGACGACCCGCGCACGGTCCGGGTCACCGGCGACGACACCGCCGCCGTGTTCCGCCGTGCCGACGACGCCGACGCCGAGCGTGACCCCGGCGCCCGCCGTGACGGGCCCGTCCCCGAGGCGTACGTCTGGTGCAACCTCACCTCCGGCAACGGCACCCGCGCCCTGTGGCTGCTGCTCCTGCCCTTCATGGTGGTCAACCTCGCCCACTGGATGCGCCCCAGCGCCCACGCCCGCCGCCGCAGCGTCCGGCTGTACGGGATGCTGGTGCGGCTGTGCGGCCTCAGCCTCACGGTGCTGCTCGTCGCCGCCGCCTGCGAGGTCGCCCTCGACCTCACCGCCTGGCAGTGCGCGGGCACCCCCGCCTGCGCCGGCCGGCACTCCTGGCTCGGCTTCCTGACGCCCGGCGAGGGCTGGTGGGGCGCGCCCGGCCGCCGGCTCGCCCTCGCGGCCCTGGTGCCCGCGGCCCTCACCGGACTGCTGTGGTTCTGTCCCTGCGGACCTGGAGCGGCCTACGAGTCGCAGCAGCCGCTCGGCGGCATCGAGGCCGAGGAGGACACGGCCCGACCGCGCTGAGCGGCCCGGCTTCTGGTACGGCCGCCGGCTGGGCGCCCGGCTGCGCGCCGCGCACACCGCCGCGCTGCTGACGGTCGCCGCTCTTCCGATCTAGGAGGGCCGGGCCGCCCGCTACGACCGCGAACCGGGCGGCCCGGCCCTCCTCGCCGTCCTGGGCGTGCTCCTCGAGGCCGCCCTGGCCGCCGGGGCGGGCGCGGTGGTGTGGGTGGTGTGCCGCCGCGGCCGCAGCGAACGCCGCCTCGACGGCGACGCCGACCGCCTGCTGGTGCGCGGGCTGCCCCTCGCCGCCCTCGCCCTGTTCGTCTCCAGCGCCCTCTACGCCGGCTGGGAGCGGCCCGGCTGGGAGTCGGCGGGCCGGCTGCCCGGCAACCTCACCTTCGGCGCCCTCACCTTCGCGCAGGGCCTGCTGGTGATCGTCCTCGCCTGCGTCGCCCACGCCCTGCACCGCACCGATCCCGACCGGCGCGCCGCGCTGCGCGGACTGGCCGGACCGGCGGTCGCCATGCTCGCCTGCGCGCTGGGCGGCGTGATGTCCGGCGGGGTCTCGCAGCGGGTGTCCGACTGGCTGGACGGCACCCGCGCCTCCATTCCCGGGCCGCCGGTGCTGCTCACCTGGCAGGCGTCCGTGATCCCGCCGCTGCTCCTGCTGCTCCTCGTGATGTGCTGCTGGCTCGCCCGCCGCGCCGTGCACCTCGCCCGGGCCGAACACGCCGCCGTGGAGGAGGAGTACGCCGGGGAGGCGGGCGACCCGGGCCGCACCCGCCGGATCGCCTCCGTGCGCGCCATGGCCGCCCTCACCGACCGGGGGCCGCGCATCCTCGCCGTCACCTCCGCCGCCACCCTGCTGCTCGGCGCCGGCGCCCTCGTCGGTGCGACGGCCACCGGGAAGACGCCGGGCGAGGCGGCGCGCGGCGCCCATCCCGTCGTGCACGGCGCCGCGCAGACCGCCCAGGCCCTCGGCTCCTGGCTGATCGGCCTCGGCTTCGTCCTCCTCGTCACCTGGGGCCGCCGCGCCTACAAGGACGCCTCCGCCCGCCGCACCATAGGGATCCTGTGGGACGTCGGCACCTTCTGGCCGCGCGCCGCGCACCCCTTCGCGCCGCCCTGCTACGCCGAGCGCGCGGTGCCCGACCTCACGTGGCGCATCGCCACCTGGACCCGCGCCACCGGGGGACGGCTGGTGCTGTCCGGGCACTCCCAGGGCAGCGTGCTCGCCGCCGCCGCGGCCTGGCAGCTCCCTCCGTCCGCCCGCGGACGCGTCGCCCTGCTCACCTACGGCTCCCCGCTGGAGCGGCTGTACGGCCGCTGGTTCCCCGCGCACTTCGGGCCGGACGCGCTGGGCGCCCTGCACCGGGACGTCGTCTGCTGGCGGAACCTGTACCGGCGCACCGACCCCATCGGCGGCCCGATGCGGCTGCCCGGCGACGGCGGACCCGGCGTGGACCGCCCGCCGCTGAAGGACCCCCTCGCCTACGGCCGCACCGCGGAACACCCGCTGCCCGCGCCGATCCTCGGCCACTCCGACTACCAGGCCGACCCGGCGTTCGCGGAGGAACGCCGGCGCCTGCTGGCCCGGCTGCGGCCCGAGGTGCCCGCGCCCCGCACCACCGGGAAGCCGGGACCGGCGGCCTGACGGCCCGGGAGCCCGAGGGCCCGCCCTCGCTCCGGGCAGCGGGCCCGCGCTCGCTCAGGGCAGCGCGGGCAGGTCCTCCGCGTACAGCAGCGTCAGGTCGTCGGTGGTGGGCTCGTCGAGCTGGGCGACCCGGCTTGCGTGCCGCTCCACCATCGCCTCGAACGTCTGCCGCGCCGTGCGGCCGTTGCCGAACGCGGGGCCCTTGGGGATGTCGGTGAAGTACTTCAGCAGCGCCTCCGCGGCGCCCGGCGCCAGCCGGTACTCGTGCTCCTCGGCCTGCTGCTCCACGATCCGCAGCAGCTCCTCGGGACCGTAGTCGCCGAACGTGATGGTCCGCGAGAAACGGGACGCCACACCGGGGTTGACCGACAGGAAGCGCTCCATCTCGGCGGTGTAGCCGGCCACGATGACCACCACCGCGTCCCGCTGGTCCTCCATCAGCTTCACCAGCGTGTCGATGGCCTCCTTGCCGAAGTCGCGGCCCGCGTCCTCCGGCGACAGCGCGTACGCCTCGTCGATGAACAGCACACCGCCGCGCGCCTTTTCGAACGCCTCCTGCGTGCGGATCGCCGTCGAGCCGATGTGCTCGCCGACCAGGTCCACGCGGGACACCTCGACCAGGTGGCCCTGCTCCAGCACCCCGAGCGAGGCGAGGATCTCGCCGTACAGGCGCGCCACCGTGGTCTTGCCGGTGCCCGGAGAGCCGGTGAACACCAGGTGCCGCTTCACGGACGCGGCCTTCAGCCCGGCCTGCCGGCGGCGGCGGCCCACCTCGATCATGTCGGTGAGGGCCCGCACCTCGCGCTTGACGCTCTCCAGGCCCACCAGGGCGTCGAGTTCGCCGAGGACGTCCTTGGAGGTACGCGTCTCGCGCCGCGGTTCCGGCACGGCGGCGGGGGCGGGCGGCGCCGGGGCGGGGACCGTGCCGAGCAGGCCCGTGGTGTGGCCCGTCGTCTGCACCGCCGGTTCGGGCGTGGGCGGTTCGGCGCGCAGGCTGCCGGACTCGTCGCTCGTGCAGTCCTCGACGACCGGTCCGCCCGAGCCGGACGTGCCGTCGGCGCCCTCGGCGAACTCGTAACCCCCGCGCGCGCAGCGCTCGGTGCGGCACTTGCGCAGCGTCGTACGGCTGCCGTCGATGACGTGGAAGCCGTAGCCGCCGCTGCCGGTGACCCGGCAGTTGTCGAAGGTGCCGCGGCCGCCCGCGGACACGTACACGCCCGCCTCGGCGGGTGAGTCGACCGTGCAGCGCTCGACGGTCGGGTCGGCGCCCTTGGTGACGATGACGCCCGTCTGGGTGCCGTCCAGGGTGCAGTTGCTGAGGATGCCTCCGCTGCCGTGGTCACGGAACCAGGCGCCCGTGGCCGCCTCCCGGATGCGGCAGTCGTCGAGCTGTGCGGTCGCGCCGTCGCTCACCGACACGGCCGTGTTCCGCACCTGGGTCAGGTCGCTGTCGACGACGTCCGCGCGCGAACCGCGGTCGAGCACGAACAGCGCGTCCGGCACGTCGTGCACCCGGCAGGAGTCCAGGACGGCCGTGGCGCCGTCGCTCACCCACACTGCCGGGTAGTCGCCGGTGCTGTCGAAGATCTCGCACTGGTTGGCGTCCACGCGCGTGCCCGGGTCCCACACCGACAGGCCGTTGCGGCCGAACTGACGCACCGTGGTGCGGGTCAGGGTGAGCACCGAGCGGGAGCGCAGGTCGACCGCGTTCTCCGGGACGTCGTGGATGCGGCAGTCGGCCAGCGTCAGCACGGCGTCCGTGTCGAGCGTGACGCCGTCCCCGGTGGTGCGGTGCACGTCGCAGTCGGTGAGATGGGCGGTGGCACGGCCGGTCACCTGCACCCCGCTGCCGCGCACCTCGTACACCTCGCAGCCGACGGCCTCCAGCGCCGAGTTCTCCCCGGTCGCGGTCAGGCCGGAACCCGAGGCGTGGTGCACCTTGCAGCGCTCGAAGCGGGGGTGGGCCCCGCCGCGCACGGCGACGCCCGCCTGTCCGGCGGCGACCACCTCGCACTCCTCGAACACCCCGCCCCCGCCGTCCACCACGGCGATGCCGGCGCCCGCCGGGTTGTCGACCGAGCACCGGCGCACCGTGGGCCGGGCGGCGCCGCGTACCTCGATGCCGGCCGCGGACCGGCTGACCACGCGGATGTCCCGCAGCTCGGGGGTGCCCTCCTCCACCAGCACGGCCGGGGCGGTGGCGTCCTGCCCCTCCACGTGCAGGTCCTGCACCACCGCGGAGGCGCGCACGGTGAGCGGCACCCCGTCGGGCGGCGCGATGCGCACCGAGCCGGGCGACCCCTCGGGCCCGCGCAGGGTCACCGCCCGCCGTACGACGAGGTTCTCCCGGTAGGTGCCGGGAGCGACGGTGAGCACGTCGCCCTCGCCCGCGGCCTCCAGGGCGGCGGCGAGCGATGGGTACTCACCCGTGCGGCGGCGCCACCTCGATGTGCCGGTGTGCGTCACCTGGACCGTGCCCTGTGCCATGGTGTTGCCGTGCCCCCACCTCGTCGTGCCTGTGACTTGTTCGCGCCCGAGTCGCTGCCGATCGGTTCGGCCGGACCACCGTAGCGTGCGCGGGGGCGGCGAGTTGACCAGAGGCGGAACGCCGTCAGCTGTCGGCGCCCGCCCTGCCCCAGTCCGGGCCCGCCTGGTCCCATTCCCGGTCCCAGCAGGCGTACCGTCCGCGGAGCATCCGCCGCAGTATCAGGCGCCGGCCGCCCTCGAAGAGTCCGGCGGCCAGCAGAGCGGCCCCCACGCCCGCGAGCACCGCGTGCGCCGTCGCGGCGCCCGGCTCCAGCGGGCGCGCGACCCGGTCCCCGTGCCCGTCGGTCCATATGCGGAACGTGTCGCCCGGCCGGGGGTCCGGCAGGCGCGCCTGCACGGCCTCACGACGTCCGGAACCGTCCGGGGCGGTCCAGCGGGCCAGGACGCGGCTGCCCGGGTCGCCGCCGAGCAGTTCGGGGTCCGTGGCCGCCGGGGCCGCTTCCAGCTCGCGCACCACCGTGGCCGTGACCAGGTGCCGGGACTGGTGCTGGGCGCGGACCGACCGCTGCAGCGATGCGTGCGCGGCGCTTCCGGCCAGGACGCCGATCAGCGGCGCGGCGAGCGCGACCAGCAGGAGCGTGATGAGCGCCAGCCAGGCCTCCGCGAGGTCGGTGGGGCGGCGCAGCGGGTTGCGCCGCCAGCGCCAGAGTCCGCTGACCGCCCGCACGGCACGCACCCCCTCCCCGGTTCTCCCACCGATCCCTCACGCTGCCCAACGCGCCGGAGCGGGCCGGGGTTCCCGAGCCGCGCGACCGCGTCCGACGGCTGAGTGCGCGTCAGGCCACGACCTCCAGCGGATCGCCGACGCGGAGGGTGCCGGGGGAGACGGGCACCAGGTTCACGCCGAAGAGGAGCCGGCCGCCTAGGGACCGGTGCCGGCCCAGGGTGTGCAGCGGTTCGCGTCCGCGCCGTGCGGTGTCCTGGTCGGTGGTGGTGACCACGCACCGTCCGCTGGGCTTGGGGACCCGGAACGTCATCTCGCCGATGGTGACGCGGGTCCAGCCGTCCTCCGCCCACGCCTCCGTCCCCTCGACGACCACGTTGGGCCGGAAGCGGCTCATCGGCAGCGGGCCCTCGTGCGCGTGCTCGCCGTGTGCGATCAGGGAGTTGAGCCGGTCAAGGGAGGCGGTCGTGGTGAGCAGCAGCGGGTAGCCGTCGGCGAACGTCACCGTCTCGCCCGGCAGTGCGTACGCCGGGTCCACCGGGCGCCGCACGGCCGGGTCGTCGAGGTGCACCAGCCGCACCGGTGTGTCCAGGAAGTCGCTGCACCACGCGTGCACGGCGGCGTCCTCGGCGGGGACGACCTCCACCTTGTCGCCGAAGACGTCCGCCGGGACGGTCGCGCCGGGGGCCGGCACGGGCACGGTGACGGGATCCCGTCCGGGCGCGGACAGCACGACGCCGCCGCCGGGCAGCGGCTCGGCGACGGCGAGGGCCAGGCGCGGGTGGCGGCGCTGGGTGACGACCTTTCCCCCGGCGTCGATCAGCGTCCAGCGCCGGTCACCGGCCGGACCCCAGCGCTCCACGGCGACCTCCCGGAGCGGCAGGCTCCGGAAGGCCTTGACCGGATGAACGTGGATCGAGCGCACACGAGCGTTCCCCATGGGGCCATCGTGCCATCACAGGACGGCGGCCCCGGATCCGTTCGGCGCGTTCCGGCCGCCGCTCAGTACCCCCGGTACTGCTGGTTGTTGTACGGGTCCTGGTACGGCGCGGGCGCCGGCCGCGGGGCGGCCGCGGGACGCATCGCCTCGTACCCGGCGGGCTGCGGCTGGCGCGGCGGCTGCTGCTGCGGGCCGGGGTAGCCGCGCGGCGCGGTGGCCTGCTGCGGGATGTACGCCGTGTGCGCCTGCTGGAGCGGGGCGGGCTGCGGCATGGCGGGCTGGGGGTAGCCGTAGGACGGCTGGGACGGTGCCGCCGGGAGGGCCGGCAACGCCGAGGGAAGCGCGGGCAGATGACTGGCCGGCGCCTCGTACGCGGCGGGGACCCGGATCGGGGCGATCTGCGGGGTGCCCCGCTCGGCCACGAGCGAGTCGTAGATCGGGGTGTCCGGGAAGGCAGCGGAGGAGTATCCGCCGCCATACATGGAGCGGGGGGAGGTCATGGCACATAAGTTAAGCCCACGATGTGCTGGTTGGGGAGACCGATAAGAGGGTTGTTTTCCGCGCCCTGGGTGACTGGCGATCCCCAATGCGAGCGAATTCACGGAAAACGGGCGTACTGCCAAGCGAAATTCGTGTAAAGGCCGAGTTCCGGGGGCGTTACCGGCGGTCGCAGGGGGCGGTTCTCCCCCATGGGCGTGGGCGCCCCACGCGCGGGGGATTAGGTTGGGCGGACGCACACCGACGGATGCCGGGGCTCGCCCGGCGCGGCGACCTGTGATGGGGGCGGACATGTCCATGCCGAAGGGATCGAACACACCGGTGCCGGCCACGGCACTGCGGGTCGACGTGGGCTGGCGTTCCGGTCCCGGCGTGCCCGACGCCGATGCCTCGGCGCTGCTGCTGGCCGGCGGCAAGGTCCGCTCCGACGCCGACTTCGTCTTCTACAACCAGCCCGCCCACACCTCCGGCGCCGTACGCCACGAGGGCAAGCGGCAGGACGGGGGCCGGGTCACCGACACCCTGCTCGTCGACCTCACGCGCGTCGAGCCCGGCATCGAGACCGTCATCCTCGCCGCCTCCAGCGACGGCGGCACCTTCGGACAGGTCCCGGACCTCTTCATCGAGGTGAAGGACGCGGCGAACGGCGCCGTGGCCGCCCGCTTCGACAGCACCGGCGCCACCACCGAGACCGCCTTCGTCCTCGGCGAGTTCTACCGCCGGCAGGGCGCCTGGAAGTTCCGCGCCGTCGGACAGGGTTACAGCAGCGGGCTCGAGGGCCTGGCCACCGACTACGGCATCACCGTGGACGAACCGCAGCACGCCGCGCCGCCCGTCGCACCGCCCATGGCGCCCCCGGCCCCGGCCGCACCGCCTGTCGCACCGCCCATGGCGCCCCCGGCCCCGGCCGCACCGCCTGTCGCACCGCCCATGGCGCCCCCGGCCCCGGCCGCACCGCCTGTCGCACCGCCCATGGCGCCCCCGGCCCCGGT
>NZ_CP058273.1:655821-656706 GCF_024760485.1 Streptomyces thermocarboxydus | reverse complement strand
GCCCCGGTGGCCCCGCCGGTCGCGCCCCCGGTCACCGTGCCGCAGCCGCCGCCCCCGCCCGTCGCGCCCCCGGCGCCCGTCCAGCTCACCAAGGTGACGCTCACCAAGGCCGCGCCCTCCGTGTCGCTCACCAAGCAGGGCGGCACCTCGGGCTCCCTGCATGTCAACCTCAACTGGGAGGTGCGCAAGCAGTTCTCCGGCTGGGCCGCCAAGCTGGGCCGCCCGGTCGCCATGCATGCCGACCTCGACCTCGACCTGTGCGCCCTGTGGGAGCTCACCGACGGCAGGAAGGGCGTCGTCCAGGCCCTCGGCAACGCCTTCGGCTCGCTGCACCAGCCGCCGTTCATCCACCTCGACGGCGACGACCGCACCGGCGCCTCGGCGAGCGGCGAGAACCTCACCGTCAACCTCGACCACAAGCACCAGTTCCGGCGCATCCTCGTCTTCGTCACCATCTACGAGGGCGCCCGCTCCTTCGCCGACCTGCACGCGACGGTCACCCTCCGCCCGCAGCACGGCGCGCCCATCGACTTCTCCCTCGACGAGTGCACCGTCCCCTCCACGGTGTGCGCGCTCGCGCTCATCACCAACAACGGCGGCGACCTGGTCGTCCAGCGCGAGGCCCGCTACCTCGTCCCGGAGCGCGGCGTCAGCCCGCAGCGCACCGTCGACCACGCCTACGGCTGGGGCATGAACTGGACGCCCGGCCGCAAGTGAGGGACGGTCAGGTCCGCGTCCGTCAGGGCTCGTCGGCGGCGGTCTCCGGGCGGGCGTAGGTGCGGCCCTTCCAGGCGGCGCCACGCCCGCGACGGTGCTGCACCGCCGAGTCCACCGTCATCAGCAGATAGAGGAACGCGGTCACCGGCAGCAGCGGCGCGAGCCACA
>NZ_CP058273.1:651774-654942 GCF_024760485.1 Streptomyces thermocarboxydus | reverse complement strand
CCCCGCCCCCGCCGCTCCGCTTGACCGCGCGGGCCACGGCCACGTCGTCGATCACGGCGTGCCGCACGGCGTCCGGGATACGCGCCCGCGCGGCGGCGTCGGCGCGCAGCAGCACACAGCCGCCTGCCGCCGCGGCCGTCCGCGACCCAGGCCGGGAGATCCGGCGGAACGGGTAGAGCTGCGCGAAGAAGAACACGAACGCCGGCACGACCAGCCGCTCCCACAGGCTCTCCACCCGCAGCCGCGCCATCTGCGACACGAGGTCGAAGCCGCCCGTCCGGGCCGCCGCCACCAGCCGCCGCAGACTGTCCGGGGCGTGCGCGATGTCGGCGTCCGTCAGCAGCAGGTACTCCGGGTCCCGGGCGCGGGCCGCCTCCATGCCGTGCCGCACCGCCCACAGCTTGCCCGTCCACCCGGCCGGCGGCTCCCCGGGCGAGGCCACGGTGAGCGGCAGACCGCCCTGCCGCCGCGCCAGCTTCCGGGCGAGGTCCCCGGTGCCGTCCGAGCTGCCGTCGTCGACCAGGAAGATTTCCGCGCGGCCCGGGTAGTCCTGGGCGAGCAGCGACGGCAGGCTCGCGGGCAGCACCGCCGCCTCGTCCCGCGCGGGCACCACGACGCACACGTCCGGCCACAGGTCCGGCCGCTCGTCCGGTTCGCGCGACGCCGGAAGCCGTACGTCCGTGCGCCAGAACCACCCCTGGAACAGCAGCAGCCACAGCCAGGCGGCGAGGGACACGGCGGCACTCCACACGACGGCGCTCACGTCCGCAGTCTGCCCCACGGCACGGCCCCGCAGCGGCTCATCGTCTATCGTGGCCGGGTGAAGATCGCGCTCATGGACTCCGGAATCGGACTGCTGGCGGCCACCGCCGCGGTACGGCGACTGCGCCCCGACGCCGATCTGGTGCTCTCCCTCGACCCCGACGGCATGCCCTGGGGACCGAGGACGCCGGCCGACCTCACCCGGCGCGCCCTGGCCGTCGCCGAGGCGGCCGCCGTGCACCGGCCCGACGCCCTGATCGTCGGCTGCAACACCGCCACCGTGCACGCCCTCACCGCCCTGCGCGCCCGCCACGAGCCGGACTTTCCGGTCGTCGGCACCGTCCCCGCCATCAAGCCGGCCGCGGCCGGCGGCGGACCGCTCGCCATCTGGGCCACCCCCGCCACCACGGGCAGCCCCTACCAGAGCGACCTGATCAAGCGGTTCGCCGCGGACGTCACCGTCACCGAGGTGCCCTGCTGGGGACTGGCCGAGGCCGTGGAGCGCGCGGACGACGCGGCGATCGACGAGGCCGTGGCCGCGGCCGCCGCGCTCACCCCGGACGACGTCACCACCGTCGTCCTCGGCTGCACCCACTACGAGCTGGTCGCCGACCGCATCCGCGCCGCCGTGCCGAGCCCGGGACCGCAGCCGCTCGCCCTGCACGGCTCCGCCGGCGCGGTGGCCGCCCAGGCCCTGCGGCGGCTCGGCGAGCAGCCCGCCCCCGACGCCCCCGCCACCGGCACGCTCACCGTGCTGCTCAGCGGACGCCCGGGCGCGCTGCCCGAGGCCGCCCTCACCTATCCGGAGGGCGGACTGCTCCAGGCGGCCGTCCCTGCCCGGACGGCCCAGTAACGCCCCGCGAGGCGGTACCGGCTCAGCGGATCCTGAGTAACCTCGAGGCATGAGGGACCACCGCTCAGGTGAGCACGCCCCGTACTCCGAGGTCTGGACCGGTCGCGCCACCGCCCGCTTCCAGTGGCTGCTGGCGCTGATCGGCGCCGCCTGCATGGCGCTCGGCATCGGCCTGGCCGTCGACTCCGCGTGGACGTCCGGGGTCGCACCGCTCGCCATGGCCGTCGTCGGCTGCATCGCGGCCGGACTCCTGGTGCTGTTCGGGACCCTCGCCTTCGTGCACGTCGCGCTGCGGGTCGACGCGGACCACCTGGAGGTGCGCTGCGGCCACATCGGCGTGCCGCGCCGCCGCATCCCGTTGTCCCACGTCGCCGGCGCGGACTTCGTCCCGTACGTCACCCCCCGCCACTGGGGCGGCTGGGGCTACCGCTGGCGCCCCGAGAAGGGCACGGCGGTCGTCGTCCGCCGCGGCGAGGGGCTCGTCCTCCGTCTCGCGGACGGCCACACCTTCACCGTCACGGTGGACGACGCGGAGGCGGCGGTCCGCGTGATCCGGGACCGGCTGCGGCTGGGGCGGGCGGACAAGGTCTGAGCGGGCGCGCTTCGGCGCGCGGCACCTTTTCGACCGGTCGGGCGTGAGCCGCCCCCAGCGCTGAGACGCGGAGTTGGCCGTCGTACGCGCGTCCCGGGCAGCGCTCGTGGGGCGCTGCCATCCGAACGGCCCGCCGGGCGGCGGGCGGGGCCGGGGCGCGCATCACGTGGGCGGCACGGTGTTCGCCGTCCGCGGGCCAGGTTGCGGTCCGGGGCGCATGGCCGGATCCGGCATCCCGGGAGCTGGGGGCGCGGGACGTGAGTTCGGGGGACACGTCGTCCCCGTACCGCTGCGGCTCGTGAGCGAGTCACGAGCCGCCTTTCACCGAACGGCCCCTCCGCGTACCTCCCCCGCGCGGCGAGCCGTGTCCAGGGCGTACGGGCGGGACGTGGCGAGGCCCGCGAGGTAGCCCGTGCCCACCGCGACCGCCGTGAAGCTGAGGGCGTTGCCCAGCGTGGCGACCGCCGCCAGCGCGGTCAGGGCGGCGGCCGCCGTCAGCGCCACCGGCGTCGGGCGCGGGCTGCGCCACAGGGCGTACAGCAGCCAGCCGAACACCGCCGCCAGCAGCACCACACCGACGACACCCTGTTCCGCCGCGAGCTGGAGCGGAGCCGAGTGCGGCTTGCCGTCGGACGCCGGCGATCCCAGGGACGCCGCGCTCAGCTCGCCGAAGCGTCCCGGTCCCACCCCCAGGCCCGCATGCGTACGGGCCAGGCCGAGCGCGTCCTGCCACAGCGCCACCCGGTGCGGGGTGAGACGCCCTTCCAGCGACGCGGCGAAACCTTCCGGCACCGCGCCCCCGGCGACGGCCCAGGTCAGCCCGGCCGCTCCGGCGGTGATCACGCCCAGTCCGGCGAGGGCGACGCCACGGCGCCGTACCCGGCCGGCGGCCAGCGAGCCCGCCAGCACCAGCGCCGCGGCCACACACCCCGTGACCGAGCCCAGCACCGCGGCCGTCACC
>NZ_CP058273.1:0-650377 GCF_024760485.1 Streptomyces thermocarboxydus | reverse complement strand
CCGGCCAGCGCGCCCGCGCAGGGCGCGGCCACCGGCAGCAGCGCCCCGCCGATGCGGCCCGCCGCGTACCCCGCGGCGACGGCCAGCACCGCGAGCAGCATCCCCTCCGGACGCCCGTCACCGGCCGCCGCGGTGATCAGGGGCCAGGCCGCGCACGAGCCCAGCACCACCACACCCGCCGCGTCCGGCCCTGTCCGTCTCTCACCGTCCGCGTCCGCACCGGCGGACGCCCTGTCCGTCGAACCTGAACCCACCCCGCACCCCGCCCACGTCGTGCCCCCGACCCCTGTGAAGGACCCCGCCCGCGGACCCCCCGTCGGGCCGCGCGGACAAGGCACCGGCACACGGTAACGGCTGGTGGCCCGTTTGGGGACGTCCGGTGACGACTTGAGGGGAAACGGTGTCGGACGCGGGGCCGCGCACCGTCCAGCCGCCCCCGCCGCCGTACGACCGTGCTGTCCGGCCCCAGGTCACGCGCCGTAGACTCCCCGGGTGACCGTCACCGCAACCTCCGTCGGCGCGTCGGACCCCATGCCGCCGCAGACCACGCCCTCGGCCTGGCGGAAGTGGCGCGCGCGCCTCCTCCCGGCCGGCGCCGCCGCGCTCGCGGGCCTCCTCCTGTACGTCAGCTTCCCGCCGCGCACCCTGTGGTGGCTGGCCCTGCCCGCCTTCGCCCTCTTCGGCTGGGTGCTGCGCGGCCGGAGCTGGAAGGCGGGCCTGGGCCTCGGCTACCTCTTCGGCCTCGGCTTCCTGCTGCCGCTGCTGGTGTGGACCGGCGTGGAGGTCGGCCCCGGCCCGTGGCTCGCGCTGGTGGTCATCGAGGCGGTGTACGTCGCGCTGGTCGGCGCGGGCATCACCCTGGTGTCACGGCTGCCCGGGTGGCCGGTGTGGGCGGCGGCGCTGTGGATCGCCGGCGAGGCGGCACGCGCGCGCGTGCCGTTCAGCGGCTTCCCCTGGGGCAAGATCGCCTTCGGCCAGGCGGACGGCGTGTTCCTGCCGCTCGCCGCGCTCGGTGGCACCCCGGTGCTCGGCTTCGCCGTGGTGCTGTGCGGCCTCGGCCTGTACGAGGTGGTGCGGCTCGCCGTGACCGCGCGGCGCACCGGCGGGCTGCGGAAGGCCGCCGCGGTCGTCGGCGTGCTGAGCGTCGCCGTGCCGGTGGCCGGGGCGTTCGCGGCGCGCACCCTGGTGAGCGACAAGGCGGAGAGCGGCTCGGTCACCGTCGCGGTGATCCAGGGGAACGTGCCCCGTCTCGGCCTCGACTTCAACTCCCAGCGCCGGGCCGTCCTGGACTACCACGCGCGCGAGACGGAGCGGCTGGCCGCCGAGATCGCGGCGGGCCGCGTCGAGCGGCCGGACATCGTGCTGTGGCCGGAGAACTCCTCCGACATCGACCCCTTCGCCAACGACGACGCGCGCGAGGTCGTCGACCGCGCCGCGAAGGCCGTCGGTGCGCCCATCTCGGTCGGCGCGGTCATCACCCGGGACGGGAAGCTCCTCAACGAGCAGATCCTCTGGGACCCGGTGAAGGGACCCGTCGACGTGTACGACAAGCGGCAGATCCAGCCGTTCGGCGAGTACCTCCCGCTGCGCTCCCTGGTCGGCGCGATCAACGACGAGTGGACCTCCATGGTCCGCCAGGACTTCAGCCGCGGCTCCGAGCCAGGCGTGTTCGACCGGGACGGCGCCGCCGTCGGCCTGGTCACCTGCTACGAGGCCGCCTTCGACTGGGCCGTGCGCGACACCGTCACCGACGGCGCCAAGATGATCTCCGTGCCCAGCAACAACGCCACCTTCGGGCGCAGTGAGATGACCTACCAGCAGCTCGCCATGTCCCGGGTGCGCGCCGTCGAGCACAGCCGCGCGGTCACCGTGCCGGTCACCAGCGGTGTCAGCGCCGTCATCATGCCGGACGGGAAGGTCACGCAGAAGACCGGCATGTTCGTCGCCGGCCACCTGGTGCAGGAGGTGCCGCTGCGCACCTCGCAGACCCCCGCGACCCGTCTCGGCACCCTCCCGGAGGGCCTCCTCGTTCTCCTCGCCGGGGGCGGTCTCGGCTGGGGCGTGGCCACCGCGGTACGCGCCCGGCGCACCGGCGAGCAGTAGGGGCCTGCGGACACCGGCGAACAGCAGGAGAACGCCCCCGACGTGCCCGGATGCGCCCCGGGGCGCCGGTTAGGGTCGGGGCATGGCTACTCCTGACTTCATCCGCACCCTGCGCGCCTCGGCCGGCCACCAGCTGCTGTGGCTGCCCGGCGTCACGGCCCTCGTCTTCGACGACGAGGGCCGCGTGCTGCTCAACCGCCGGGCGGACACCCGCAAGTGGTCGGTGATCGGCGGCATCCCCGACCCGGGGGAGCAGCCCGCGGCCTGCGCCGTACGGGAGGTCGAGGAGGAGACCGCCGTGCGCTGCGCGGTGGAGCGGGTGGTGCTGGTCCAGGCCCTGCAGCCGGTGACGTACGGCAACGGCGACATCTGCCAGTACATGGACATCACCTTCCGCTGCCGTGCCCTCGGCGGCGAGGCGCGGGTGAACGACGACGAGTCGCTGGACGTCGCCTGGTTCGCGATGGACGCGCTGCCCGAGCTGAACGAGTTCGCGAGCTTCCGCATCAAGCAGGCCCTCGCCGACGCACCCACCTGGTTCGAGCCCGCACCCACATGGCTCAACCCCACTGGAAACGGCTGAACTGTGGGGCGCGACCACATGGGTCGACCGGGGCGTGCTGCCTAGGGTCGACCCCATGACCGCGCCCCGTGCCCTCCCGGCTCCCCACGACACCCCCCTCGACCTCGGCGGCCGCACCGCGCTCGTCACCGGCGCCGCCGGCGGCATCGGCCGCGCCTGCGCGCTGCGCCTCGCGGCCGCAGGCGCCAAGGTCAGAGCCGTCGACCGGGACGCCGAGGGGCTGGAGGCGAGGGCGGCCATCGCCGCGGCGGCCGCGGACCTCGGCGGCGCCGTCGAGCCGCACGTCCTGGACCTCACCGACCTGGACGCCGCCGAGGCCGCCGCCGCCGGGACGGACGTCCTGGTCAACAACGCGGGGCTCCAGCTGGTGCGGCCCATCGAGGAGTTCCCGCCGGACGTCTTCCACACGGTCCTCACCGTGATGCTGGAGGCCCCCTTCCGCCTCATCCGGGGCGCCCTGCCGCACATGTACGGGCAGGGCTGGGGCCGCGTCGTCAACATCTCCTCCGTGCACGGCCTGCGCGCCTCCGCCTACAAATCGGCGTACGTGGCCGCCAAGCACGGTCTGGAGGGGCTGTCCAAGACCACCGCCCTGGAGGGCGCGTCCCACGGCGTGACCTCGAACTGTGTGAACCCCGGCTATGTGCGCACCGCACTGGTCGAGAAGCAGATCGCCGACCAGGCGCGCGCCCACGGCATCCCCGAGGAGCGCGTCGTGGCCGAGGTGCTGCTCCAGGACAGCGCGGTCAAGCGCCTGATCGAACCGGAGGACGTCGCCCAGGCGGTGGCCTACCTGTGCGGCCCCGCGGCGTCCTTCGTCACCGGCACGTCGCTGATCCTGGACGGCGGCTGGACCGCGCACTAGGACGGACGCGTCCGGACAGGCACGGACCTGACACCGACCGCGGCCGGACGTCGGGCGGCGGAGTTTTCCACAGGGCTGACGGGGCGGCCGCCGGATGAGGAATCCTGAGACCCATGCCCCGCGATCATCTGCAGTCCGCCGAACGGTCCGCCTCCGCCGCCCCCGCGCCGGACCGGACCCGCCCCGACGCCGCCCGGCCCGCCGCCGACGGCGCCGAGGCGCCGTTCCTGGAGCTGCTCGCCCGCGGCGCCCCCGCCGAGGCGTACGAGCAGCCGGTGCTGCTGGCCCGCGCCGAGGGCCGCCCCGCCGAGCGGGTCGCGGCCCTGGAGCGGGCCAAGCTGCTCGCCCTGCGCGTGCGCTCGGAGATAGAGGGGCGCCGCCGCAGGGAGGCCGAGCTGTCCGCCCTGTTCGAGACCGCCCACGACCTGGCCGGGCTGCGGGACCTGGACGCCGTGCTGCGCGCGATCGTGCAGCGCGCCCGCTCCCTGCTCGGCACCGACGTCGCCTACCTGAGCCTGAACGACCCGGAGCGCGGCGACACCTACATGCGGGTCACCGAGGGCTCGGTGGCGGCCCGCTTCCAGCAGCTGCGCCTCGGCATGGGTGAGGGCCTCGGCGGCCTCGTCGCCCAGACCGCCCGGCCGTACGTAACGGACGACTACTTCCGCGACGGCCGCTTCCAGCACACCCACTCCATCGACAGCGGGGTGCGCGACGAGGGGCTCGTCGCGATCCTCGGGGTGCCCCTGACGCTCGGGGAGCACGTCATCGGGGTGCTGTTCGCCGCCGACCGCCGCACCCGGGTGTTCGAGCGGGAGCAGATCGCCCTGCTCGGCTCGTTCGCCGCGCTCGCCGCGGCCGCCATCGACACGGCCAACCTGCTCGCCGAGACCCGCGAGGCCCTGAGCGGCCTGGAGCGGGCCAACGAGATCATCCAGGACCGCAGCGCGGTCATCGAGCGCGCCTCCGACGTCCACGACCGGCTCGCCGAGCTGGTCCTGCGCGGCGGCGGGGTGCACGACGTGGCGGCCGCCGTCTCCGAGGTGCTGGACGGCACCGTCGAGTTCACCGAGGCCCCGGCGGCGCCCGCCGGCGCCCTGGAATCCTCCCGCGCCGAGGGCCACGCCGTGCGGCACGGGGACGACTGGATCGCCGCGGTCGCCGCCGGGGACGAACTGCTCGGCGCGCTCGTGCTGCGCGGCCATCCCGGCCTCGACCCCGTCGATCAGCGCACCCTGGAGCGCGCCGCCATGGTCACCTCGCTGCTGCTCCTCGCCCGCCGCTCCGCCGCCGAGGCCGAGCAGCGCGTCCGCGGTGAGCTGCTCGACGACCTGCTCGACGCCCGCGACCGCGACCCCCGGCTGCTGCGCGACCGCGCCACCCGGCTGCGCGCCGACCTCGACGCCACGCACGCCGTACTGGCCGCCCGGCTGGAGGGCGGCACCGCCGACGCCGACCAGGAGGCCGACGCCCGCCGGCGCCTGTGGGCCGCGCCTCCCATCTCGCCGCGACCCGGCACGGCCTCGCTGCCGCCCGCGACGGCGGCACGGTCCTGCTGCTGCCGCTGCCCCCGGGACACGGCCACCGACCTGGCCCGCCGCACCGCCCGCGAGCTGGGCACCGCCGTCCACGAACCGGTCACGGTCGGCGCGTCCGCCCCGGTCGGCCGGCTCCTCGCCGGCCCCCACACGGTCGCCACGGCGTACGCGGAGGCCCGGCGCTGCCTCGACACGCTGCGGCTGCTCGGCCGCGCGGGCGACGGCTCCGCCGCCGAGGACTTCGGCTTCCTCGGGCTGCTGCTCGCGGGGGAGCGGGACATCGCCGGCTTCGTCGACCGCACCATCGGCCGGGTCGTGGCGTACGACGAACGGCGTGGGACCGAGCTGCTGCGCACGCTGGACGCCTATTTCGCGTGCGGGATGAGCCCGGCCCGCACCAAGGACGAGCTGCACGTCCACGTCAACACGGTGGCGCAGCGCCTCGACCGGGTCGGCCGGCTCCTGGGCGAGGACTGGCAGAGCCCCGAGCGCGCCCTGGAGATACAGCTGGCCCTGCGCCTGCACCGCCTGTCCGGCGTCACACAGCCGCCGCCCGCACAGCACTGACCCCCGCGCCGCGGGGCGGACACGGGGGCCGGGGCTGTGGATCGCGCATCAGAGGGCGCGCGCGCCCTCTGCCTTGTCGACCGAGACGGGGGTGTCCGTCCCGTCCTCCATCTCCGGGGAGACCTCGGTGAGATCCCGGTGCCTGGTCTCCTTGGCCGCCAGGATCGCGACGACCGTGAGCAGGCTCGCGGCGATGACGTAGAGGGCGATCGGGGTCGAGCTGCCGTAGCTCGACAGCAGCGCGGTGGCGATCAGCGGGGCAGGGGCGCCGGCTGCGACCGAGGCGAACTGGGCGCCGATGGAGGCGCCGGAGTAGCGCATCCGGGTCGCGAACATCTCGGAGAAGAAGGCCGCCTGCGGCGCGTACATCGCCCCGTGCATGACGAGACCCACGGTCACGGCGAGCAGCAGGGCGCCGAAGCCGCCGGTGTCGATGAGCGCGAAGAACGGGAACATCCACAGGCCCACGCCGACCGCGCCGATGAGATACACGGGCCGCCGGCCCCACCGGTCGGACAGGGCGCCCCAGGCGGGGATCACGGCGAAGTGCAGCGCGGAGGCGATGAGCACGGCGTTGAGGGCGGTCTGCTTCGACACCCCGGCCGAGGTGGTGGCGTACACCAGGATGAACGCGGTGATGACGTAGTAGCTGATGTTCTCGGCCATCCGCGCGCCCATCGCCACCAGCACGTCTCGCCAGTGGTGCTTGAGCACGGCGACGAGCGGCATGCGCTCGGCGGGGGCGTCCGCCTTGCGCTCCTCGGCACGCTTCAGCGCCTCCTTGAACACCGGCGACTCGTCGACGGAGAGCCGGATCCACAGGCCGACGATCACCAGCACACCGGACAGCAGGAACGGGATCCGCCAGCCCCAGGCGCCGAACGACGACTCCGACAGCACGGCGGTCAGCAGCGCCAGCACACCGGTCGCCAGCAACTGCCCTGCCGGCGCGCCGGTCTGCGGCCACGACGCCCAGAACCCGCGCCGGCGTGCGTCACCGTGCTCCGACACCAGCAGGACGGCGCCGCCCCACTCACCGCCGAGCGCGAAGCCCTGCACCAGCCGCAGCACGGTCAGCATGACCGGCGCCATGCTGCCGACGGTGGCGTGCGTGGGCAGCAGACCGATGGCGAAGGTCGCCCCGCCCATCATCAGCAGGCTCAGCACCAGCAGCTTCTTGCGCCCGAGCCGGTCGCCGTAGTGCCCGAACACCAGCGCGCCGATCGGCCGCGCGGCGAACCCGACGGCGTACGTCAGGAAGGACAGCAGCGTGCCCACCAGCGGATCGGACTCCGGGAAGAACAGCTTGTTGAAGACCAGCGCGGCGGCCGACCCGTAGAGGAAGAAGTCGTACCACTCGATGGTGGTGCCGATGAGGGACGCGGCGACGATGCGCTTGAGGTTGTTCGGTGCTGCTGGTGGAGCGGCAGAGGGCGACGACATCGGCACCACTTCCTGGCGTTGCGGGGACGTTTGCGTGTCGCCACACCGTAGGAATCCGCAGGTCAGGCGCACATGTGGTGGGACACCATAGTTCGGGGGGTGGTTATGCGTGGGGCCACCATGCCCGCGTATGCCGCAGCACGGCATGCTCCGAATGCGCTACACCCAGGCATCACCCCCGGGCCCGCCGGGCAGGCACACCGTGGTCAGTGCAACGCCTCAGCGGGAGCCTTTTCATGGCCACACCCCGAGAGGACGCGGCCGGTTCGCCGGGCGGAGGGCAGGAACCGGCGCTGCGGCGCGTCATCGGCCCGCGTTTGCTAGTTCTGTTCGTGGTCGGCGACGTCCTCGGCACCGGCATCTACGCCACGACAGGGGAGGTCGCCGGCAAGGTCGGCGGGGCCTGTGGCTGCCGTTCGTCATCGGGTTCGCCGTCGCCCTCCTGACCGCGGGCTCGTACATCGAACTCGTCGGCAAGTACCCGAAGGCGGCGGGGGCCGCGCTCTACGCGCAGAAGGCGTTCCGGGTCCCGTTCCTGACCTTCATCATCGCCTACGTGGTCATGTGCTCGGGCCTGTCCTCGGCGAGCGCGGCGGCCCGCGCCTTCGGCGGCGACTATCTGGCCGAGTTCACGGACTTCTTCCCGCCCACCTTCGTCGCGATCCTGTTCATCCTCGCGCTGGCGGCGCTGAACTTGCGGGGCGTGTCGGAGTTCGTGAAGACCAACGTGGTCCTCACCCTGGTCGAACTGACCGGACTGGTCGTCATTCTCGCGATCGGCGCCTGGGCGGTCCTGAACGGTGAGGGCGAACCCAGCCGGCTCGGCGAGTTCCAGGCGGAGGGCGGGGGCATCGAGCTGATCACCAGCGTGCTCGGCGCCACCGCGCTCGCCTTCTTCGCCTTCGTCGGCTTCGAGGACTCCGTCAACATGGCCGAGGAGACCAAGGACCCGGCCCGCACGTTCCCGCGCGCCGTCTTCATCGGCGTCGCCGTCACGGGCACCCTCTACGTCCTGGTCCCCTTGGTCTCCTCGCTCCTCGTCGACCACCGCGTGCTCGGGGAGTCCAGCGGCCCGCTGCTGGAGGTCGTCAAGGCCGGCGGACTCGACTTCCCGCCCGAACTCTTCGCTTTGATCGCTCTGTTCGCGGTCACCAACTCGGTGCTGATCAACATCATGATGGCGTCCCGTCTGTGCTACGGCATGGCGAACGAACGCATTCTGCCGCGCGCCCTGGGCCGTGTACTGCCCAGCCGCCGCACCCCTGTCGTCGGCATCGTTTTCGTCGCCGTCCTGGCCGTCGGCCTGGTCTCCACGGGGGAGATCGCCGGCCTCGGTGACACCACGGCCTTCCTGCTGCTGTGCGTCTTCGCCGTCGTCAACATCGCCGTGCTCGTCCTGCGCCGCGATCGCGTCGCGCACGAACACTTCCGCACCCCGACCGCTCTGCCGGTGCTCGGTGCGGTCACCGCTCTCGTCCTGGCCAGCCCGCTGTCCGACCGGCCCGCGAACGTGTACATCCGGGCGGGCGTACTGCTGGCCATCGGCATCGGACTGTGGGGCCTCAACAAGGCGGTGATGAGGGCGCGCGGGGAGCTGTGAGCCCGCCCAGCCCCAGGCGACCGTCGCCTCCCGGGCCCTCGGGCTGACGTCGGTAAGACGTTCCGCCCCGGAAGCATCGGCTTCCGGGGCGGAACGACGGACGAACCGTGCTGCAGGCTACGTGTGGATCAGCGCACCGTAAGGAGGGCGGCGCGCCCGTGCTTGTTCATGTAGCTGAACAGGTGGGCGATGTGGTCGGGGTGGAGCTTGATGCAGCCGTTCGACTTATAGTCCGACACCCCGTCCCAGCGCTGCGGGCTGTCGGCCCCGTTGCGTGGCCCCTGCTTCCTGTCCTTGGTCATCTCGCTGTGGATGAACAACGCGTTGCGCTCGGTCTTGTGCGGGTGGCACTTCTTGGCGGGCAGGCCGATGGCGTACCCCTTGATCGTGCTGTTCCGGCTGGTCTCGAACGAAGACGGTCGGTACGTGCCGTTGGGGAGCCAGCCGACGTTCTTCGCGCACTCGTCCCGATAGCTCTTGCCCGCCGGCGTCCCGTCGTTGGCCGCGGTTCCCAGGCCCGACCCGGCGCGGTAGCTGGTGACGTGGGTCTTGCCGTTCCAGACCTGAAGGACCGAGTTGGAGGGGTCCTTCGCATTCTTCACGAATACCAGCGCCACCGGGGACGCGGTGGGGGCGTGGCGAGCCGACGGTGCACCGGCGGTCGGTTGGGCAGTGGCGGTGACCGCTCCCGCGGAGAGCACGGCCGTGGCGGCGATGCCTACCAGTGCCTTTGTTGTCATGTTCATGGTAATTATCTCCTCACGTATGCGCCCATACCGCTGGGCGTTCGGCCGGACTTTCCGTGCCTTCGAGGACGACTGTTCCGCAGTGGGGCGAAGAGAGCACCAGTGCAAGCAATTCATGCATTTGCGGTGCAATATGCATTTCCGTAACCTGCTGTCTCTCGGTTGCACTGCAACAAAGGACAGGCGGTAGCGGGAGTTGGCGACGGGGGAGGACTGCTTCGAGAGCTTCGCGCACAGTCTCGTGCGGGCGCTCGACGCATGGTCCGAGTGCGTGGGCGGTGTGGTATCGACGGGCCGGCCGACGCGCAAGGTGCTGGTCAGGGTGTTGGAGCAGGAGCGGAACACGCCCATGTGGGCTTCCCGCGCCCCTATCGATGGGCCCCTGCTGTCCTACTGGCTCCGCGGACGTGGGCAGTTGCTTCCTGGCACGAAACACAACCGGCTCCCCGGGACCGAGGACAGTGCGGCCGTCGCTCGGGCGCTGAAAGCGCAGGCACCCGCTGACGCCGAGCGGTTGCAGGCCATCGGCCGGGAGATCTCCGAGCTGGTGGCCATGCTCCAGGAGACCGCCGGACGCGGGTGGCGCCGTCGGATCGGCGAGAGCAGCTTCGTGCAGACGGGCGGAACGGACGCCCTGCCGCTACAGCGCGCTGAGGGGCGGCGAGATGTGCACGGTGACGGGGCCGTGCATGTGCCTGCTCCTCATGTGCCCGCTGGACACCGCATGGAGCAGGCGACGAGCTTCGTCGGCCGGACACTCGAGCTCGTCGAGGGCAGCGCGCTGATCGAACGCTGCCGCCTTCTCACACTCGTCGGAGTCGGCGGCGTGGGTAAGACCAGGCTGGCCCAACGTCTGACCCGAGACGTGGCACATCGCTTCGAACACGGCGTCCACTGGGTGGAGTTGGCCGATCTCCACCACGGCCATTCCGTGGCCGCGGCGGTCGGCGCCGCATTCGGTCTCCAAGGGTCGGCCGAACACGCGCCGTTGTGTGAGCTTGCCAGTGCGTTGCAGGGACGCAGGGTGCTCCTGCTCCTCGACAACTGCGAACATCTGCTGGATGAGTGTGCCAGGACCGTTCGAGCGCTGCTGGCCCTGCTGCCGCGACTCCGTGTCATCGCCACCAGCCGTCAGCCCCTGGACATCGGCGAAGAGCACGTGCTGCGGGTGATGCCCCTCGACGTTCCCCGTGTGGGCGACGGACGAGCGAGGCAGGAGGATGCCACAGGGCGGATCTGTCCGGAATCCTCAGCCCTCGCCCTCTTCGCAGACCGAGCCGAAGCCGCTTGTCCCGGATTCCGCGTGACCAGCACCAACCAGGACGCGGTCATTCGGGTCTGCCGCATGCTGGACGGCCTGCCCCTGGCTCTGGAGATCGCCGCACGCCGGCTGCGTACGCTGACCCTGGAGGAACTCGCGCAGCGGATCGAGTACCGATTCCGTCTGCTCGGCCCCGGGGGCGGTGAGCGCACCGCACATCCGCGACACCGTGCACTGCGTGCGCTGTTCGACTGGAGTTGGGACCTGTGCACCGATGGCGAACGGGCTGCCTGGCAGCAGCTGTCGTTGTGTGCCGGGGGAGTGCTGCTGACCGATGCCGAGCAGCTCTGCGGGGCCACCCCCGCGCATGGAACGCAGACCCCGGGCGGGAACCGTGCTGTCGTCGCCTTCGCAGCCCTGTCCGGACTTGTGGACAAGTCCCTTGTCGACAGGGCGGACGTTGGCGGTCACACCCGGCTCCACATGCTGGAGACAGTTCGTGCCTACGGGCTGGAGCGTCTCAGGGAGAACAGCCACGGGCAGAGTTTCGTGCGCCGCCACCGCGCCTACTTCCTCGATCTCGCGGCGCGGGCGGGAGCCGCCTACGGATCCGCCGAGCAGGCCGACTGGTTGCGGCGGTTGCGTCCCGAGCACTCCAACCTGCGACAGATCGTCACTGCGGCTCCGCCGGCCGGGGAGCCCGCCGAAGCGGTCCTGCGTGCGGCTCAGGGCTTGTGGCTGCACTGTCTGACGTCGGGCAGGGTGGGCGAAGGAGCTCACTGGATGCGGGTGATCATCGACCGTCATCCATGTCCGTCCGAGTCACCGGGAGCGTTGTTCTCCTGGTGCCGCGCCGCATGGGTCGCCGGCTTCCTGCTCCTGATGCATGGCGACCACGACAACGCCGAACATGTGATCGGCATGGCTCACCGGTCGCTGACAGACCTGTCCGCCTCCCCCGGCCCCGCATATGCGACGGCGGAGGAGGACGAGCGGGCCGAGCTTGCAGCCGCCTTCCTTCAGCTGCGGGGGCTGGCGGCCCTCATGAAGCAGGACCTCCCGCAGGCTTCCACGTATGCGCTGTCCTCACTTGCCGTCGGGCGGTGGTCGACGCCGCTGCTGACGCAGCCACAGTCTCTTGCTCAACTCGGTCTCGCCGCGGTGATGCGAGGCGAACGCACGCGAGCCCTGTCCCTGCTGGAACAAGCCCTCGCCATTTCCGAGACCCGCGGTGACACGTGGCATCGGTGCTACTTGTTGTGGATCCTTGCCATCGTCCACGGAGAGGCCGGGGAGATCTCAGAAGCTCTCGATCGTCTACGGTGTGCCCTCCGGCTCGTGGAGGAAATTGAGGAGCGCATGGGAGAGGCAGTACTGAGTGACACCCTTGCGTGGCTGCTTGCCTCTCAGGGGGACGCCCGCGCGGCAACACTCGTGCTCGGAGCTGTGGACCGCGTGTGGAAACCCTCCGGCGTTCCCCGGCATTTCGGATTCGCTCATATGGCCGCCCACCGTCGACGAGCAATGGAACAAGTGCGTCGGACGCTCGGGGAGACGGCCTACGCGCATGCCTACGGGGAAGGTCAACGTCTCGCCCTGCGCGAGGTGCTGAGAATCGCCTTCGCCGGATTCGAGATACGTGACGAGCGCCACAGCCGACGGGCCGACAAGGGTTCCCGCAGCAGTGTGTCGTCACCACGAGCCCGCGCGTGAGGTCAGCCCGCCACCCCTCGATCAGGTCCGCCGCCGTGTGCAGCCCGTCGCACGAGCGGATCGTCTCGCCGATGTCGGTGAGCTTGTGTCGCGGGGACGTGTCGCCCAGAAGACCGTCGATCGCGCCGTGGAGTTGGGCGTCGGTGAAGCGGTACGGATCGAGGCGGATGCCGTAGCCCAGTTCGGCCATGCGCTGGGCGTTGTCGTGCTGGTCTCAGAACAGCGGCAGCAGGATCATGGGCTTGCCGAAGTGGAGGGCCTCGGTGGTCGTGTTGTTGCCGCCGTGGGTGATGACGAGATCGACCAGCGGAAGGATCCGGGTCTGCGGCAGGTACTCCTCGCCCCACATGTTCGGAGCCAGTTCGATCTCCTCGTGCACCGGGCCCTTGGAGACGATGTAGCGGTGCGGGGTCCGGGCGAGTGAGGCGATGACGCTGCGCATCAGGTCCACGTCGGCCGAGCCGAGCAAGCCGAGGCTGAAGTAGATCAGCGCGCCGTCGCTGTCGGCCAGGGCGGGCGGCAACGTGAACGGCTCATCCGTCTCACGGACCGAGGAGTCCAGCCGGTGCCAGGCCGGGTTCAGCGGACGGGCGTCCGAGTAGTCGGCCGCTTCGGGATACACGCACAGGTTCAGATCGCCCTCGTGGATGAACTCCAGGTCGGACAGCGGCCGTGCGCCCTGCTCGGTCACCCAGGCGTTGAACTCGCTCCACAGGCCCTGGTGCGTGCGGTCGTACTCGGCGCGGAACGCGTCCCACCCGCTTCGGTCCGCGGCCGGTAACCCGGAGAACGTCGGCGGAACGTGCTCGCCCTTCATCTCCAGCGGGTTGCGCGAGACGATCCGCACAAACGGAACGCCCGCCGTGGTCAGCGCCGGGAAGCACACGACGTTGTCCTCGACGATCACGTCCGGGCGGACCCGGTCGACGATCTCCTTCAGCCGCGGCTCGCAGTACCGGGCCCCGGAAATCAGCTCCTCCCACACCGGCTTGATCCAGGTCTCCAGTTGCTCGATGGCCGGCTTACGGAACTCGGGCGCGGTGTCGCGTACGAAGTCCTTCCAGAACTGGCCGGCGCCTGCGGCTGTTCGGGCGGCGGGGCCAGATCGACCAGCTCCTCCTCGAACCCGAGCGGCTCCAGACGCCCCTTCCAGGACGCCTCCGCGGCGAACACCACACGGTGCCCCCGGCGGCTCAGCACGTCCCCGATCCCCACGCAGTTGTTCGTCGGCCCGTACGCGCTCTCCGGTGCGATGAGGACGGTCAAGGGCGTAACGCGTTCCTCGTGGGGGACAAGCCCAACTCCCTCACCAGCGGCGGCAGTCATGAAATCTTGCATCGGCTCCGGAGGGCGGGGCAAGACCGTCGGTATCGCTCCGCCGGCTTGTGGACCTCACCCCATGGCCCCCCATATGAAGACCGCCTCACCCTCCTTCGGCGGCCGCGTCCACGAGCGGCTGGTGAAGGAGTACAGGCGGCCGTTGAGGAGGGCGTGGCGGGGGAGGCGGACGTCGAAGTGCTCGGCAACGGCGCGCAGGAGGGGACGTTCCGCCTCGGTGGCGGCCTCGGCCGACGTGAAGAAGCCGTCCGGGGCCAGGGCCGGCGGGATCTCACCGGTGCGTCGCAGCTCGCCCTCCGCGTAGGTGAACGCGTACTCCTCGACGCCGTCCCGCGCCACGGAGAGATGGAAGAACAGTTCGTCGTGACGGCCCGACAGGTCGGCCCACACCGCCACCGCGCGGGTGCCCGAGGAGGCGGACGCGGCGGGGGAGACGAAGCGCTCCGGGTCGAACGGGTTCGGGTGTCCGTCGAAGGCGAAGCTCCAGCCCGCGCCCGCCCGGCCCACCATCATGACGGGCCGGTCGGAGGAGACGGAGGACCATACGCCTCCCGTGCCGCGCAACCGCTGCTGCCGCGCCTCCCCGATGGTCATGGGCGCGCCGAGCCCAGCGTCCCGCTCGTCCTCGTCGCCGAGACGTCCGGGCAGGTCCTCCGGCGGCACCCCCTCCACCAGGACGAAGCGGTACCCCCTGCGTCCGATGCCCGTCTCGCGGTGCGCGAGCCAGTCCAGGCCGGGCGGGTCGAGGCCGGGCGCCGGGGAAGGCGTCTCGCCCGGCCGGCCGCCTCGGGGCGTGGACAGGAATTCGCGACTGCGTTCCGGGGTGAGCAAGGGGCCGAGGAGCGGGTCGGCCACCCAGCCGAGGGGAGCGATGTGGTCCGGGCCCAGGGGCTCCCACAAGGGCAGGGCATCGGTCAGGGCGCGCCACGCCTGGTCGGTGTCGCCCCGGCCGGCCAGTTCACGTGCCCGCCCGACCGCCTCGCCGAAGGGGCCCGGAGCCGTGTACCGGTACGTGCCGGCGCGTACCTGCTCCAGTGTCGCCCTGGCCCGGGACAGCAGGGTCTCGTCGGCGCCCCGCAGGTGGAACGCCAGGCCGTTGTCGTCGTGGGAGCTGCTCGCGTGCTCGGCGACCAGAAGCGGCAGGAGTTCGGAGGCGTACGTCGGGTCGGTCACCAGCTCCCGGAAGTACACCATGTACGTCAGACCGAGCAGGCGGCGGATCTGGTCCCCCAGGCCCTCGGCGCGTGGCCTGCCGTACCCCTTGGCCTCGTCCAGCTTCTTCAACGCCCTTTCCCAGTCACCGCGCAGGGCGTCCCCGCGGGCCTCCTCCACCCGGGCGTCCAGCTCCCGCGTCGTGGCGTTGACGAACTCCGGCACGCCGTCGGTGCGGTGGGCGCGGAGGCTGTGGAACTCGCGGAACATCGCCTCCATGAACGCCCGGAAGCTCCGGTGGCGCTCCGGCGCGTCGGCGCGCCAGCCCGCCCACGTGTACACGGCCCACTCGCCGTCCTCGTCCACGTCCTCCGGATCCAGCAGGACGTACGAGGCGTCGGACTCCACGTCGAGCTGGAGACCGCGCCGCCAGACACCCGCCTCCCGCCGCTCCTCCGGTTCGGCGTCCTCCTCCAGGTACTCCTCGAACACGTCCGCGAGACCCGACTCGTTGTCGTGCCAGCGGGCGTCCGCCGTGCCTGCCAGCAGCCACACGAAGCCGCCCGCGTGCCGCCAGCCGTCGGTGACCTGGAGGAAGGAGCGGTACGACGGCGGCATCCGCCGGCCGAGGCGCTTCTCCATCGCCGCGATCCGCTCCTCGGACGCGGGCGGGAGGCCCAGCCATCGTGACTGCCGTGCCGCCTCGTCGTCGGCGTCCCGCACCTCGTCGTCCGGCAGGGCGTCCGCCCACTCGCCGCTCCAGCGCAGCAGGAAGGTCCGCCAGTCGAAGTCCGCGTTCTTCGGGGCCGTGTTCTCCGTCAGCATGCGCCGATGCTGTCACCGGCCACTGACAGTCACCCCAGCCGTCGACAGCCCGACAGGCATAGACCTTTCCTGCCGGGGCATTCGGAAGTCCGGCGCCCCACCGGGGTGCCGTTTCGACGAGGGGAGACGGAGCGATCATGATCATGCCGGCGGAGAAGGAGCTTCGGGCGGTGCTGGCGCGGTTCGCGCAGGCGCGGATCGAGCACGACGTGCTGCCCACCGGCCGCACCAGCCGTGCGCTCGAGGACGCCACCTACACGCTGTGCGTGATCACCGGCTCCCGTACGGCAGAGCAGGCCCTGCGCGCCGCCGACGCCCTGCTCGACCAGTACACGGCCGGCCACGCCGGACTCCGCCGGGAGGACGAGACGCTCGCCGCGTGACGCTGTGACGCCGTGATGCCGTGACGCAGGCAACAGCTCTCAGTGCAGCAGCGGCAGGTCGTGCAGGTTCGTCCTTGCCAGCTCCAGCAGTTGGTCCCCCTCGCCCGACAGCACCGTGCGCGTGGCGAACAGCGAGAAGCCCTTCACCTGCTCGTAGGTGAGGTGCGGCGGCAGGGACAGTTCCTGGCTCGCCGTGCGGGCGTCGACCACGGCCGGGCCGTCGTGGACGAACGCCTCCCGCAGCGCGTCGTCGAGCTCGCCCGCCCGGTCGGCCCGGACGCCGACGATGCCGGCGGCGCGGGCGACGGCCGCGAAGTCGAGGTTGTCCAGGTCGGTGCCGTAGTTGACGATGCCGCCCGCCTTCATCTCCAGCTCGACGAACGACAGCGTGCCGTTGTTGAGGACGACCACCTTCACCGGCAGCCGCAGATGCCGCAGTGTGATCAGGTCGCCCAGCAGCATGCTGAGCCCGCCGTCCCCGCACAGCGCCACCACCTGCCGCCTCCTGCCCGCGGCCGCCTGCGCGCCGATGGCCTGCGGCAGCGCGTTGGCCATGCTGCCGTGGTTGAAGGAGCCGATCAGCCGCCGGCGTCCGTTCATGGTGAGGTACCGCGCCGCCCACACCGTGGGTGTGCCGACGTCCGCCGTGAAAATCGTGTCGTCCGCCGCCAGCCGGTCCACCGCAGCGGCCACGTGCTGCGGATGCATCGGCGCGTCGTACGGCCGTGCCTCCGCGAGGTCGTCCAGATGCGCCCGCACCCGCCGGTAGTGCCGGGTCAGCTTGTCGGCGAAGCCGGTGTCCTGCTTCTCGCGGAGCAGCGGCAGCAGCGCGCCGGCCGTGTCCTCGACCGTCCCCACCAGCGGCACCCGCACCCCGGTGCGCCGCCCGATGTGCTCGCCGCGGATGTCGGCCTGCACCACGGGCACCTCGGCCGGCGGGTAGAACGGCCGGTACGGGAAGTCCGTGCCCAGCATCAGCAGGGCGTCGCAGTGCTCCATCGCCCGGTAGCCCGAGCTGTACCCGATCAGGCCGGTCAGGCCGACGTCGTAGGGGTTGTCGTACTCCAGGTGTTCCTTGCCGCGCAGCGAGTGCACGACCGGTGACTTCAGAGTGCGGGCCAGCGCCATGACCTCGTCGTGGCAGCCCTGGCAGCCCGCGCCGCCGAGGATCGTCACCCGCTCCGCGCTGTTCAGCACGTCGGCCGCCTCGGAGAGGGCCTCGCGGGCGGGCGTCACCTGCGACCGCGTCCTGCGTACCGGATGCGTGTACGGACCCGGGCCGGCGAGCGCGGCGAGCAGCATGTCGCCGGGGATCACCAGCACGGACACCCCGCCGCGCTCGACGGCGGTCCGCATGGCCGTGTGCAGCAGCCGCGGCACCTGCTCGGCCGTGCCGGCCAGTTCGCAGAACTCGCTGCACTCGCGGAACACCTCCTGCGGGTGCGTCTCCTGGAAGTACTGGCCGCCGATCTCGTCGCTCGGGATGTGGGCGGCGATCGCCAGCACCGGCACCCGGCTGCGCTGCGCCTCGTACAGGCCGTTGATCAGATGCAGGTTGCCCGGGCCGCAGCTGCCCGCCGCGACGGCGAGCTCCCCGGTCAGGGAGGCCTCGCCGGCGGCGGCGAAGGCGGCCGTCTCCTCGTGCCGGACGTGTGTCCACTCCACGGAGCCGTTGCGGCGCAGCGCGTCCGTGAAGCCGTTCAGGGAGTCGCCGGGGAGGCCGTACACGCGGCGGACACCGGACGCCGCCAGTGCCTCGACCATGCGGTCCGCGACGGTCGTGCTCATGGTGATGGTCCCTGTCCTCGGGGATGCGGGTCCGGGAAGTGCCCGATCAGCACACCTAGCCCAGCGGCTCGACCTGCGTGACGTTGTAGGACATCGACGCACGGAAGCCCATGCCGGGCCGTACCGGCGCGAGGTCGGCGAGTTCCTCGCCCACGGCCGGGAACAGCGTGATCTCGCTCGTGCCCGTCCACACGTCCGCCACCTGCTGGTCGGCGTAGTCCATGCGGACCAGTTCGTGCACGGCCGGCTTGTCGTACTTGCCGGGCTCCAGCGTGGGGAAGTGCCGCAGATTGATCGTGTCCCGGGCGAGCAGGGGCGTCGGGTCCTCCATCGGCGCCTCCAGCGTGACCCGCGCCTCCGCGAGGGTCCGCTCGTCGGACGAGACGGTCGCGCCGAAGCGGGCCCCGGGCGAGAGCGTCGGCGAGGCCTTGCCGGGCGAGGCGAACACCCGCGTCTGGTGCACGTTGCCCGCCTTCTTCGGGAACCCCTGGATCCAGCCCCGGGCCAGCGCGTGATGGTTGTCCACGTAGATGTACGGGCACCACGACACGGGTTGGCCCCGGTGGCGGGCGTCGACCAGGACGAAGAACTCCCGGTACTGGCTGCGCACCGGGTCCAGGTACTCGTCCTGCTCGCCGTTGAACTGCCAGTCCACGAAGAACGCGACCACCCTGCCCGAGGTGTCCGGATCAGGATCCAGTCCTTCGGGAAGCGTCGCCTCGGCGGCGGACGGTTCCGTGAAGAACTCGACGCCGACGATGTCGCCGGCGTAGTGCCACGGCGGTGTGGGCGCGATGTTGGCCTCGCCCTTCGGGGACAGCGGGACGGTGTAACCCTTCAGCATGAGGACTCCTCGGGGCGGGAGAAGGCACGGTCCTCCCGGGTGCGGGGGGGGGGGGGGGGGGGGGGCCCGGGGGGCGAGGCGTGTGGAAGCACTTCGCCGCCAGATGTCCAGCATCACCCGGCCGGGGGAGCTTCGCAGCTCGGAAAGGGGAAGGGCGGGACGCGCCGGGCGGGCCCGGGTGTGCGACCGTGGAGGTGACGGCCTCCCGCCAGGACCGGAGTTGACCATGAGCACAGCGCGCGACCTGGCCCTCGTCGCGCGGACCCGCAGGACAGGACCGTGGTGGAGCAGGCGATCTGTCGCTCGCCCTCGCGGGGCGGAGCTGATCGACTCCTCGACGCCGAGGCCCTCACCCTCGACGGCACCCTCCTGGTCCCGCCGGGCCCGCGCCGGCCGCGACCCCCTGCTGTCCGAGGCCGCGCAGTGGCTGGCGGGACGGCGGACCGGCGAGACCGTGGACGACTGGCTCTGGCGACGGGGCCGCGACCTCGCCGGGCGCTACCGCACCGGTCCTCGAGGAGGAAGGGCTCGTCGAGCCGAGCGGCGGAGCCGCAACCGCTGCGGCGGCAGCGCGCGCGCCGCCCGACCCGACGGCGGCCGGGCGCCCGGGCGGCGGGGGAGCGCCGCTCGTCGGGCGAGCCCGTGCTCGGCGCCCTCGCGGCCGCCGTAGGGCTGACGGGGCAGGGCGGCGAGGCGTCCGACGGGCTCGACGACGAGCAGACGACGGTGCTGGCGGCGGTGCTCCAGGCGGTCACGGAACTGGCGGGCGAGCGGCAGCGCCGCACCATCGAGGCCGCAGCCTTCGACAACATCTGGCGCGGCGACTGAACCCCCTGGGGGAGCCCTCCGGGGCCCGGCCGTCCCGTGTTGCCGCCCCCGTGCACCGGTGGTGGACTGGACACTCTCGCGTGCGACGCGGGAGGAGGTGACAGCGGGCGACCCCGCGCCCCGCATTCCGAGTCCCGAATCCCGATCCCTCTCACGGTCGCCGCCGGCCCCGGAGTGACACCATGAACACGTACCGAGTCGCCCAAGTGCCCGCCCCCAACGGGATGTTCGAGATCGTGGAACGCGAGGTGCCCCGGCCGGGCCCGCGTCACGTGCGGATCGCCGTCGAGGCCTGCGGGGTGTGCCGCAGCGACGCCATGTTCGTCTCCGCCGGGATGCCCGGCACTCCCTTCCCGCTGGTGACGGGACACGAGACCGCCGGCCGTATCGACGAACTCGGTGACGGCGCCGAGGAGATGGGCTGGCAGGTGGGGGACCGGGTCACCGTCGGCTGGTTCGGCGGCAGTTGCCGTCACTGCGTCCCGTGCCGCCGGGGCGACTTCATCGTCTGCGACAACCTCAAGATCCCCGGCTACGCCTACGACGGCGGCTTCGCCGAGGCGATCGTCGCGCCCGTCGACGCCCTCGCCCGCATCCCCGACGTGCTCTCCGCGGCCGACGCGGGACCCATGGCCTGCGCGGGCGTCACCGTGTACAACGGGCTGCGGCGCAGCAGCGCGCGGCCGGACGACATGGTGGCGGTCCAGGGCATCGGCGGCCTCGGACACCTGGCCGTGCGGTTCGCGGCGGCCATGGGCTACGAGACGGTGGCGATCGCGCGCGGCGCGGACAAGGCCGACCTCGCCAAGCAACTGGGCGCCCACCACTACGTCGACAGCACGGCGGGCCCCGTCGCGGAGGCCCTGCAGGCGCTCGGCGGGGCGAAGGTGGTGCTGGCGACCGCGGGCAACTCCGCGGCCATCGCGGAGACCGTGGACGGTCTCGGCCCGCGCGGTGAGCTGGTCGTCATCGGCGCGACCCCCGCCCCGATGCCCATCAGCCCCTTCCAGCTGATCCTCAAGGGACGGCTGGTGCGTGGCCACCCCTCGGGGACCGCCCAGGACGTGCAGGACACCATGACCTTCGCCGCCCGGCACGGCATCCGCCCCATGACGGAGGTCCTGCCGCTCAGCGAGGCGAACACCGCCTTCCAGAAGATGATGGACGGCAGCGCCCGCTTCCGCATGGTGCTCACCCCCGGCTGACCCCCGGCCCCTCCCAAGAAGCGTCAGCCCGCCGACCCGTCGCCGTCCCGGTACGTCTCCAGGATCCGCAGCCACACCTCGCTGATTGTGGGGAACGCCGGGACGGCGTGCCACAGCCGGTCCACCGGCACCTCACTCGTGACGGCGACCGTCGCCGAGTACAGCAGCTCCTGGACGCCCGGCCCCACGAACGTCGCACCGACGACGTTCCGCCGCTCGCTGTCGACGATCACCCGCGCCCGGCCCCGGTAGCCCTCCGCGTACTGCACCGCGCCGGCGATCTTCCCGATGTCGTAGTCCACGACGTCGACCTTCCGTCCCGCCCGCTCCGCCTCCCGCGCGGTCGGGCCCACCGACGCCACCTCCGGCTCGGTGAACACGACCTGCGGCACCGCGGCGCTGTCGGCGGTCGGGGCGTGCCGTCCCCACCTGCCGTCGTCGAGCGGCTCGCCCTTGGCGCGCGCCCCGATCACCGCGCCCGCGATCCGCGCCTGGTACTTGCCCTGATGAGTCATCAGGGCACGGTGGTTGACGTCCCCGACGGCGTAGAGCCAGCCCTCGGTGATCCCGGGCACGCGGTAGGAGTCGTCCACCGGCAGCCAGTCGCCCGGGGTGAGACCCACCGTCTCCAGACCGATGTCGCCGGTGTGCGGAGCGCGGCCCGTGGCCAACAGGATCTCGTCCGCGACCACGGTGTCCCCGTCGTCCGTCGTGACCCGCACGGGCCCGTCCCCGCCGTCCTCGCGCTCCACCGCGGCCACCGACCTGCCGAACCGCACGTCCACCCCGGCCTCGCGCAGCGCGTCCGTCACCATCTCACCGGCGAACGGCTCCATCCGGCCCAGCAGCCCGCCCCGCACCAGCATCGTCACCGTGGATCCGAGCGCCCGGAACGCCGTGGCCATCTCCACGGCGACCACCCCGCCGCCGACCACCGCGAGCCGGTCCGGCACCTGCCGCGCCGCCGTCGCCTGCCGGTTGGTCCACGGGCGGACGTCCGCCAGCCCCGGCAGGTCCGGCAACGCGGTGACCGTGCCCGTGCACACTCCGACCGCGTGCCGCGCGGTCAGCTTCACCCGCTCCCCGTCCGGCGTGTCCACGGCGACCTGGCGAGGGCCGTTCAGCCGGCCGTGCCCGCGCACCAGGTCCACGGAGACCGACTCCAGCCACTCCTCCTGGTCCGCGTCCTGCCAGTGCGCGGCCATCGCGTCCCGGTGCTCGAACACGGCGGGCACGTCGAGCGGGCCCTCGACCGCCCGGCGCAGACCCGGGACGCGCCGGGCGTCGGCGCGCGCCAGCACGGGGCGCAGCAGCGCCTTGCTCGGTTCGCACGCCCAGAACGAGCATTCGCCGCCGAGCAGTTCGTTCTCCACGATCACCGTGCTGAGTCCGGCGGCGCTGGTGCGGTCGGCGAGGTTCTCCCCCGTCGGTCCCGCTCCGAGAACCACCACGTCGTAGGCCGAGGGAGTGCCGTTCATGCCCGCCTCCGTGCACTCGGATGGTCGACTGGGCAGCGTCCTTCCAGTGTCCGCCTCCGGCCACGACATCGCCCGGCGTACGGCGGAGGCTCCGCCCTCCTCAGCGGCGCCGCCGCGTGTCAGGGCGGCACCAGCTGCTGGCCGCCGTCGACGTCGTACGTCGCTCCCGTCACGGCCTCGTTGACCATGAGGTGCAGGATCACCGCGGCCACGTCGTCCGGGCCGACGACCCGCCGTATCGGGAGCGTCGCGCGCAGTCGCTCGCGGCGTTCCTCGAGCCGGTCGCCGAGGAGCGACGCGGACAGGGGGGTGTCGACGAAGCCGGGCGCGACGAGGTTGACCCGGACCGGCGCCAGCTCCACCGCCAGGCTCGCGGTGAGCGCCGGCAGGGCGGCCGTCAGCGCCGAGGTCACGGACGTGCCGATCCCGGGACGGCGGCCCCCGGTGCCGCCGACGAACACCAGCGTCCCGCCGTCCCGCGTCACCGCGCCGCCGTACTTGGCGATCCCGAGGGTGAGGGCCAGCCGCTCACCGACGTGGGAGCGCGCCTCGTCCACGTCGAGGTCGGCGAGCGTCGCGTAGAAGGGGGACCCGGCGGTCGACACCACGTGGTCGACGGGTCCCGGCAGGGCGCCGAAGAACTCCCGGAGGCGGCCCGTGTCGGCGGCGTCGAGGGGCGCGGACCGTTCGGCGCCGACCTCCTCCGCCGCGCGCTCCAGCCGCTGCGGGTCGCGTCCCGCCATCACGACCCGGCCGCCGCGCCGGCGTACCTGACGTGCCGTCGCGAGTCCGATGCCGGAGCTCGCGCCGATCACCACCACGGACTGGTCCGCGAGGTCCTGGGGGTAAGGGGTGCCGGTCGCCATGGGCGCCTCCCGACGTGGATGCGCGGGGGGATGGGCGGCCGGGCGGTGCGACACCGCGGCCGCGTTCCCGACGCTACTGCGGGGGCCACCCGCCCACCAGTCGAACGGGCGAGCGGTCGGGGAGCGGCTGCGCGCGGGCGGGGAAAAAACGCCGCTCCGGCCCCGCGCCCGGCTGGGCGATCACCGGTGGCGGGCCACCAGGGCCGCTCATAGCTTCGGCCTCATGAACAAACGTCACATCGCGTATCTCGCTTGCACCACCGCCGTCGTGGCGGCGGGAATCGGCGCAGCGCCCTCCACCTCGACCCATCAGTCGGCCGTGCACCGCGTACAGCCCGGGCAGTCCATCCAGAAGGCCGTGGACGCCGCCAAGTCCGGGGACACGGTCCTGCTCGCCGCCGGCACCTACAAGCAGAGCGTCGACATCACCCGCTCGGGCATCACCCTGCGCGGCGACGCCGCCGGCCGCACCGTCCTGGAACCCCCCGCGAGCGCGGGCACGTCCGCCTGCGCCAAGGCGGGCAACGGCATCTGCGTCACCGGCACCGACAAGAAGCCGCTGAAGGGCGTCTCCGTACGGTCCCTGACGGTGCGCGGGTTCGAGAAGAACGGCGTGTGGGCGACCGGCACCGAGAACCTCAAGGTGCGGTACGTGATCTCCGAGAAGAACGGCCAGTGGGGCATCGCCACCGAACGTTCCACGCGCAGCGTGATCAGCCACAACGTCACCCGCGAGAACGGCGACGCAGGGCTGTTCGTCGCCAACACCGTCGCCACCGAGGAAGGCGCGCGCGACGCCGAGAAGACGGTCGTCCGTTACAACGAGACGGCGGAGAACCGGGTCGGCGTCACCGTACGGCGGCTGCGGAACCTCAGCGTCGACCACAACGAGGCCACCGGGAACTGCGCCGCGGTGTTCCTCGTCGGCGACGAGTCCACGCCGAGGGCCGGCCACCTGAGCGTGACCTTCAACAACGTCCACGACAACAACAAGCACTGCGCCGCGACGCCCCGCCTGCCCTTCCTCCAGGGCTCCGGCATCGTCCTGACCGGCGTCGAAGAGAGCCGGGTGGCGTTCAACCGGGTCGAGAACAACAGGGGCACCTCCCCGCTGTCCGGCGGCATCGTGCTGTTCAAGAGCCTCGTCGGCACGCCCAGCGAGCGCAACGACATCCGCGACAACCTGGTGACCGGCAACAGCCCCGCCGACCTCGCCAACCGCGACACCGCCACCAGCAACACCTTCGGCCGCAACACCTGCACGCTCTCCGAACCCACCGGAATGTGCTGACCGACCCCTTCCCCCCCAACCCCTGGCACAACAGCAGAAGCGAGGCAACGGATGACCACCGTTGATCCGGCTCCCCCGCCGCCCATGCGGCTGAGGGAGCTCGTATTCGGAGCGGCCTGCGCGGCCGCCGTACGCGCCGCCGTCCGTCTGGGCGTGCCCGACGCGCTGGACGACAGCCCCATGACCGTCGACGACCTGGCGACGGCGGTGAAGACCCAGCCGCACACCCTGCGGCGGCTGCTGCGCGCGCTGTCGTGCCAGGGGGTCTTCGCCGAGAACCCCGACGGCACCTTCGAGCACACCGACATGTCCCGGCTGCTGCGCGAGGACGACCCGCACAGCCTGCGGTACATCGCCCTGTGGTGCACCGAGCCCTGGACCTGGAACGTCTGGCCGCGGCTGGACGAGGCGGTGCGCACCGGCGGCAACGTCTTCGAGGAGGTGTACGAGGAGGAGTTCTTCACCTACCTCAACGAGTCGGCGCCCGAGTCCGCCCACGTCTTCAACCGGGCCATGACCACCTCCAGCGAGCAGTCCGCGCGTGACGTGGCCAAGCTGCTCGACCTGGACGACGCCGACTCCGTGGTGGACATCGGCGGCGGCCAGGGCCACGTCCTGGCCAGCCTCCTGGAGAAGCACCCCCGCCTGCGGGGCACGCTGCTCGACCTGCCGGGCGTCGTCGAGAACGCCGACCCCCGGCTGCGTGACGGCGGCGCCCTCGCGGACCGGGCCCGCATCGTGGCCGGCGACTGCCGCGAGGACGTGCCCGTCGAGGCGGACGTCTACATCATCAAGAACGTGCTGGAGTGGGACGACGACAGCACCCGCCGCGTGCTCGCCGCCATCCGCCGCTCGGCCCGCCCGCAGGCCCGGGTCGTGGTGATCGAGAACCTCGTCGACGACACCCCGTCGATGCGCTTCACCACCGCCATGGACCTGCTGCTGCTCCTGAACGTCGGCGGTGCCAAGCACACCCGGCAGAGCATGGTGGACCGGCTCACCGCGGCGGGCCTCGTCATCGGCGAGATCCGTCCGGTCAACGCGTATCTGCACGCCTTCGAGTGCACCGTCCCCGCCACACCGTAGGGCCGTGAACACCCCGAGGCCGCCGGCTCCGCGACTGACGCGGAACCGGCGGCCTCGGGGTTTGCCGTGCGGCGGCTCAGGAGCCGGCGCCGCGCTCCCAGCGGTAGAAGCACTGCGCCATGGCGTCCTTGGGGCTGCGCCAGGTGGCCGGGTCGTACGGGCTGACGTACGCCTCCAGCTCCTGGCTGATGCGGCGGAACTCCGGGTGCGAGGCCACCTTCGCGATGGCGGGCGACGGGTCCTGCTCCGACTCGATGAGGTGCAGGTACACGTCGTCCCCGAACTGGAAGAGACTGCGCCGGCTGACGCCGACCAGGTGGGGGAGCTCACCCCGGTCCGACGCGGCGAACACGTCGGCGATGTCCGGCGCCGAACCGGGCTTCATCCGGGCGACGATCAGGGCGTGGTGCATGAGATTCCTTCCGGGTCCCCGGCGGGACCGGTGCTCAGCGCGAGGACGCGACGGACGCCGTCTCGTTCTCGCGGGCGGCCTGCTCGATCTTGTCCCGGATGAGCGCCATCTGGGTGCGGGAGTTGCGGTTGATGTTGTCCGTCATCCAGTCGTCGTCGACCGGGGCGTCGGGCTTCATCGCGAAGTCCTGCGTCCAGCGCATCTCGACCCCGCCCGGCACCTCCTCGTACTCCCACAGGATGTCCATGTGGGCGAACGGGCCGGTCTCCACGCGGCGGGCGCGCACGATCCGCTTCCCGCGGTCCGGGGTGCGCTCCGACACCCAGCTCCACACCTTGCCGTTCTCGTCCGGGTGCATGGTCAGCCGGAACGTCGTCGTGTCGCCCTCCCGGGAGAGGATGTCCACCGACGCGTACTCGCTGAACAGCCGCGGCCAGTTCTCGAGGTCGTTCGTCATCTCCCAGACGAGCTCGAAGGGAGCGTCGACGGTGATGCTGTTCTCGGTGTGTCCTGCCACTTTCAGGCTCCAGCCGTGAGGGTGCTGTTGACGAGGTCGAGGAACTCCCGGGGCGTCCTGCACCGCTCCGAGTCGGGCGGCAGGGACGCGCCGTACCGGTTCTCCAGCTCGCCGACGATGCCGAGCAGGCCGAGCGAGTCCAGACCGAAGGAGTCGAAGGGGGACTCCGCGGCTTCCTTGAGTTCCTTGGGGTCGACGGTGATGCCGGCCGCCTGCTTCATCAGGGCGGCCAGTTCGTCGAAGGTCACTTCGGTGGTGATCATGGGTGACTGCTCCTTCCCCGCCCGGATCACCGGGCGGAATCGTCACCGCGGCGCACGACCAGCGCCGCGTTGGAGCCCATCAGTCCCCGGCTGAGGACGAGGGCGGTGTGCAGCTCGGCGGGGCGGGCGTGCTGCGTCACCAGATCGAGTTCGTGGCAGATGTCGAACACGCCCGGCGTGGGCGGCACCAGGCCGTGCTCCATGGCCAGCAGCGCCGCCACCGTGTCCAGCACGGGCGCACCGCAGTACGCCCGGCCGAAGCCGGTCTTGGGCGCCGTCACCGGCACCCGTGTGCCGTGCGCGCCGAGGGCGTCGGCCAGCGCCAGCGCCTCCGCGCGGTCCGCCTCGGGCACGCCCAGGGCGTCGGCGAACACGACGTCGATCTCCTCCGGTGCGACGCCCGCCTCGTCGAGGGCACCGGTGATCGCGTGGGCGAGGCCCTCCCGGGACTCCGCCCAGCGGGACGCCCCCGTGAACGTCGCCGCGTGGCCGGCCACGACACCCCGTACGGGAACCCCGCGCTCACGCGCCCGTTCCTCGTCCTCGACGACGAGCAGGGCGCCGCCCTCGGCCGGCACGAACCCGCACGCCTTCTCGGTGAACGGGCGGTAGGCGCGGTCGGGGTCGTCGAGGGTGCTGAGCTCGGGGTAGCCGAGCTGGCACACCATCGAGTACGGGGCCAGCGGCGCCTCCGCCGCCCCCACCACCATCACGTCGGTGCCGCGCCCCACCGCCCGGGCCGCGTGCGCGAGGGAGTCCAGACCGCCCGCCTCGTCGCTCGCCACCACCCCGCACGGCCCCTTGAGACCGCCGCGGATGGAGATCTGGCCGGTGCTCGCCGCGTAGAACCAGGCGATCGACTGGTACGGGCCGACGAACTTCGAGCCCTGGCCCCACAGCTTCTGCAGCTCGCGCTGGCCGAACTCGCCGCCGCCGGAGCCGGCCGCGGTGACCACGCCGACCGAGTACGGGTCGGCGGGCTCACCGCCCAGCCCGGCGTCGTCGAGAGCGAGCGCCGCCGCGGCCATCGCGAAATGGCTGAACCGGTCGGTCTGCACCAGGAAACGGTCCTCGACGAGGGCCGCCGGGTCGAACGACCGCACCTCGCCCGCCACTCGCAGCGGCAGATGCTCGCAGCCCTCACGGGTGATCAGGTCAAGGACGCCGAGACCCTCGCTCACCGACTTCCAGTAGGCTTCGGCCGTCAGTCCGTTGGGCGCGACCACACCGATGCCGGTGACGGCCGCACGCCCGGAACGCCGCTTGCTCATCGTGTCCTCCCGCCCGTACCGGACAGCAGTACCGCGGACTGGAAACCGCCGAACCCGCTGCCGACGGAGAGCACGTGCTCCAGCTTCCGCGGGCGGGCGGTGCGCGGCACGTAGTCCAGGTCGCACTCCGGGTCGGGGGTCTCGTAGTTCGCCGTCGGCGGCACGACCTGGTGCCGCAGCGCGAGTACGCAGGCGGCCACCTCGATCGCGCCGATGGCGCCGAGCGAGTGCCCCACCATCGACTTGATGGAGCTCATGGGCGTCTCGTACGCGTGCGCCCCCAGCGACCGCTTCACCGCGGCCGTCTCGTGCCGGTCGTTCTGCCGGGTACCGGAACCGTGCGCGTTGACGTAGTCGATCCGGGTCGGATCGAGCCGGGCCTGGTCGAGGGTGCTCTGGATGGCGCGGGCCATCTCCAGGCCCTCACTGGTCAGGCCCGTCATGTGGTAGGCGTTGCCGTAGGTGGCGTAGCCGCTGATCTCGCAGAGGATGTCCGCGCCGCGCGCCCGCGCGTGCTCGTGGTCCTCGAGGACCAGGACCGCCGCGCCCTCGCCCATGACGAACCCGTCGCGGCGGGCGTCGAACGGACGCGACGCGTGCTCGGGGTCGTCGTTGTTGGGCGACGTCGCCTTGATGGCGTCGAAGCAGGCCATCGTGATGGGGGAGATCGGTGAGTCCGACGCCCCCGCGATGCACACGTCCGCCCGGCCCTCGGCCACGGTGTGGAAGGCGTAGCCGACCGCGTCGAGTCCGGAGGTGCAGCCGGTGGACACCGTCTGCACCGGGCCGCGCGCGCCGAACTCCTCGGCCACCGTGGAGGCGAGGGTGCTCGGCGAGAACGCCAGGTGCAGCTTCGGGTCCGCCTTGGTGTGGTCCACGTCCCAGTGCCGGCCGCGCTCGCTGACCAGCACGTAGTCGTGCTCCAGCCGGGTGGTCCCGCCGACCGCGCTGCCCAGCGACACCGCGGTGCGCCACGGATCGAGGGCCCCGGTGTCGAGCCCGGACTGCCGGACCGCCTCCCGGGCCGCGACCACGGCGAACTGGATGTAGCGGTCGGCGTGCTGGCACAGGTCCGCGTCCAGGCCGTGCTCGAACGGGTCGAAGTCGCACTCGGCGGCGATGCGCGAGCGCAGGCCCGCCGGGTCGAACAGGGTGATGCCGCGGGTCGCGGTGCGGCCTGCGGACAGCAGGTCCCAGAACGCCGTCGCCCCGATGCCGCCGGGAGCGACCACACCTATACCGGTGACGGCCACCCGCCGGGTCATTTTATGGCCTCGCTCGGCTCGGCCGGACGGCCCGCCTCCGGCCCGCCCACCGTCAACTGCGGCCCGGACAGCGCGCTTTCGGTCTCCTCGGTGTCGACGTGCCCGAGGCTCGGGTGGGGGGCGAGGGGACCCAGGTGGAACACCATGCGGGCCTCCTCGCCGCCGACGTTGCGGAAGCGGTGCCGCATGTCGATCGGGATCATCAGCCCCTGCTCGGCGCGGAGCGCGAACGGCTCGCCGTCCAGGTCCACCTCGAGCGAGCCGTCGATGACGTACACGAACTCCTCGGAGTACGGGTGGTAGTGCTCGGCGATCCGCTCACCGGGCTTGATGACGGCCAGCCCCATGAAACCGCTTGTGGAGCCCACGGTGGCGGGGGTGAGCAGGGTCCTGAGGTCACCCCCGCGCCGGCGGTTGGGTTCCGTCTCGCTCAGGTCCACGATGCGTGGATGCTGCTTGGACATGGTTGATACCTCCGGGTGTTCCGGTGACGTCCCCGGCGCGACGGCCGCGGACGTCACCGTGGTCGACCGTCAGGAAGCCGCCGCGCTGCGGTCGGTGACGGGCAGCATGTCGGCGTGCGACAGCAGCCGGTTGAGGTTGCGTTCCGAGTCCAGGTCGCCCTCGACGCCGATCGCGGCGCCGTCCAGGAGCCCCCGGAGCTCCGCCGCCCTGCCCGGGCCCTTGATGCCCAGCGCGGCGGGCGGGTCCAGGTCGAGGTCGCCGGTGACGTCGACGAGACGCACCACGATGTCGTCCCGCTGGAACACGGTGCTCGCGTACACCGGGCTGTCCGGGTCGTCCGCCGCGGCCTCGTCCTGGTGGGCGAGGAACCGGGCCAGGTCCATGCCGCGGCCGCGGACGGCCGGGTAGTACAGCGCGTGCCGCCGCAGCCCCTCGGGCTCCGGCCGGCCGGCCGTGACGTGGTGCACGGCGGGCAGCGCGGCCCGGGTGAAGAACAGCCGCGCGGACTCGGGGTCGGTCAGATCCCGGTCCTGCTCCAGATACGGGTTGATGGCCTCCTCGACCGCCCGCACCTCCGGCTGGCGCGCCACGTGGCGCAGCGCGGCGAGCAGGTCGCCCTCCACCTCGACGGCGCGCACGACCCGGTTGCCGTGCATGAACAGCGACGTGCGGCGCAATCGAGTGGTGTCGTCCACCTGGGCCTTGGGCGACTCGTACCCGGCCAGCAGCTCCGCCACCTTGGACTCGGAGCCCGGCTTGACGGTGAAGGTGAGCGCGTGGCGCGCCACACCGTCGCCGACCCGCACGGCCGACTGCAGGCCCGCCGTCGCCGTGTCGCTCAGCGGCCGGTCGGGGGTGGTCTCGCGCACGACGCTGTAGCGCATCGACCGGGTGTCCCGCACGCAGCTGTGCATCGGCCGGACGGTCTCCACATGCTCCTCGCTGTTCACCCACGCGAGGAACGGCGGGGCGCTCTCCCACTCGCTGGTGATCAGCCACTGCGACGGGTTCTCGATCGACTGGCACAGCTGGTCGCTGATGTGACCGGGCACGGACGCGACCTTGTTCCGCATGTGCTCGTACGCCTCGAGGAACTGCTCCTGCGCTCCCTCGTACAGGTCCAGCAGCAGGATCACCCGCAGCCTGGAGCCGTCGAAGGCCGACTGCGATATGCGTCCCGACGTGGTCATCCGGCGCACCTCTCCTCTTGTTGGGGAAACCCCTGCGGCGGGGCCTCTTCCGGAAGCTCTTCACGGAAGGTCAGGGAACGACCGCCGTGTCCGATGGGCAGGGGGTCGCCATGTGTCGATGGTCGGGTCGGCCCCGGGAGCGCGCGAGCGACACGGCGCAGGCGGGTGAACCGCGCGCCATCCGGGTGCCGCGCGGACGCGAAGGGCCCCGCACCGGGGATGACAACAGCGTCCCGTCCTCAACCACGACCCGGGCGAACGCTGGAGGCGTTTCAATGAACCGATCGGGCACGACCGGCGAGGCGGTCCACCGCACGCCCGTCCTCATCGTCGGGGGCTCCCTGGTGGGCCTGTCGACGTCTCTGTTCCTGGGGCGGCTCGGCGTGCCGCACACGCTCGTCGAGCGGCACGCGGGCACCTCGATCCATCCGCGCGGGCGCGGCAACAACGTCCGCACGATGGAGCTGTTCCGCACCGCCGGCGTGCAGGAGCGCATCGTCGAGGCCGCGTCGGTCCTGCAGGACAACCACGGCATCCTGCAGACGCCGACCCTCGTGGGGGACGCGGGCGAGTGGCTGTTCCGGGAGATCGACCCCGGCGGCGGCCTGGCCCGCTTCAGCCCCGCCGCCTGGTGCCTGTGCAGCCAGAACGACCTCGAGCCGGTGCTGCTGCGCAGCGCCCGCGAGCTGGGCGGCGACCTGCGCTACAGCACCGAGATGATGTCGTTCGACGACGACGGCGACGGCGTGACGGCGCTGGTCAAGAGCCGGGAGACCGGCGAGCACACCACCATCAGGGCGGACTACCTGGTCGCCGCGGACGGCCCCCGCAGCCCCGTCCGGGAGCAGCTCGGCATCGGCCACAACGGCCCCGGCGACCTGTTCCACAACGTCAGCGTCACCTTCACCTCCCGCCGCCTCGCCGGCGTGGTCGGCGACCGCCGCTTCATCGTCTGCTACCTCACCAGCCCCGACGCCGACGGGGCGCTGCTGCCGGTGGACAACCGCGAGCACTGGGTGTTCCACGCTCCCTGGCACCCCGAACACGGCGAGACGCTCGAGGAGTTCACCGACGAGCGGTGCGCCGAGCACATCCGTCGCGCGGTGGGCGTGCCGGACCTGGACGTCACCATCACCGGTCGTGCGGCCTGGCACGCGGCCGAGCGGGTCGCCGAGCGGTACGGAGCGGGGCGGGTGTTCCTGGCCGGCGACTCGGCGCACGAGATGTCACCCACCGGCGCGTTCGGCTCCAACACCGGCATCCAGGACGCCCACAACCTCGCCTGGAAACTGGCCGCCGTCCTGGGCGGCTGGGCCGGCGCCGGCCTGCTGGAGAGCTACGACGCCGAGCGCCGGCCCGTCGCCGAGGCGACCAGCGCCCGCGCCTCCTCCCGCTCGGTGGAGCACAGCCACCCCGGCTACACCCCGGACGCCGAGGCGGCGGCGCTCGTCGGCCGCAAGCGCGGCATCCTCAACGTGGCCCTCGGCTACCGCTACCCCCGGGGCGCCGTCCTGGGGGCGGACCCGGCGACGCCGGTGGTGCCGGACGCGCTCAAGCTGACCGGCGAGCCCGGCAGCCGCGCGCCGCACCTGTGGCTGGACCGGGCGGGCGCCCGCATCTCCACGCTCGACCTCTACGAGCGCTCCCTCGTCCTGCTCGCGTCCCCGCACAGCCCGTGGCTCGCCGCGGCCGCCGAGGTGGCGGCCGGGCTCCCGGCGCCGCTGGACGCGTACGGGGTGGGCGAGGGCGCCGACCTGGTGCCCGAGCCCGGCGCCGACTGGGCCGAGGCCCACGGGATCACGCCGGACGGCGCGGTGCTGGTGCGCCCGGACGGTTTCGTCGCCTGGCGCCACGAGGGCGCGGCCGGGAACCCGGCCACCACGCTGCGGGACGCCGTCGCCACCTTGCTGTCCCGCGCCTGACCGGGCGCGGCCGCCGGGGCGCGGTGCGGGTCACCCGCCGCCGATGCCGCCCTGGCGGCCGCGCTCGGACTTGGCCAGGTACTGCTCGTACCGCTGGACCGCGTCTCCGTCGACGTCCCAGGGCCACGGGGTGACCATGCCCTGGAGCGCCTCGAACACCGGGTGGGCGTCCGCCGCGCGCCCCGCCGCGCACAGCGCGTACGCAAGGACGTTGAGATCGGCCGGCGCCGCGGCGTGCTGGAAGAATCCCGGCTTCGGCCACAGCGCCGCGGCCTGGTCCAGCGCCGCCGGCAGCTGCCCGCTCTCGAAGAGCTGGCCCGCGGTCATCGCCCGCATCCCGCCCTGCGCGAGCAGCCCCTGGTACTGCCGTACGGCGGCGGTGAGTTCGACGGCGGCGCACGGGGCGTTGGCGGGGATGCGGGTGCGGACCGCGTCGACGAAGTCGAGCACCGAGGCGCTGGAGCCGCCCTCCTCGGGCGACAGCAGGGCGAGCATCTGCAGGAACGCCTCGCGGTTCCAGGGGTCGCGGCCGGTGGCCTGTCGCCACAGGGCGTCGACGTCCTTGGGGTCGAAGCGCACCACGCGCGCCGTGCCGAGCAGCACCACCCACGGCAGCGGGTCGTCCGGCGACAGCTCGGCGGCCCGGTGGCACCGGGTGATCAGCGTGTCGGTGTCGTCGAGGCGCCGTTCCTCCAGGGCGCGCACCAGGGTGGTCCAGCAGTGGAACACCAGCGCGTCCACGTCGTCCGGGGCCCGCTCCAGCCAGGTCTCGGCGACACCGGTGCCGGCGGCGGCCCCGGCCAGCACGGACACCCGGTGGCCGCGCAGGTCCCAGTCGTCCCCGGTCTCCTCCAGCAGTTCGCCGATCAGTTCGACGTCGGCGGCCTTCCCGCTGCCCCGCTTGCTCACCTTGCCGAGAACTCGGTCCAGTTGGGTGTCCCCCAGGGAGCGGGAGAGACGGGGACGTCGGCCGGGGCGCGTACTGAAGAGGGGCATGTGCGAAGACTAGGAAGCGGATCGGCCCGTTCAACCGGTACGGGGTGATCGTTATCGATCTGGCCCTTACCGCCGGTCAGCCGGGCAGACCGGGGCGGGGCCGGACAACTCGCCGGCCCCGCCCCGCCCGTCGTCGCGCGTGGCTCAGGCCGCGGGGGCCGGGTACGTCGGGTACTCCACGCCGGACACGTACTGGACGACGCGGACGACCTGGCAGGAGTAGCCGAACTCGTTGTCGTACCAGAGGTAGAGGATCGCGTTGTCGCCGTCGACCTTCAGCGCGCCGGCGTCGACGATCGACGCGTGCCGCGAGCCGATGAAGTCGCTGGAGACCGCGTCGGGCGCGCTGATGAAGTCGATCTGGCGCTTCAGCGGGGAGGTCAGCGACACGTTGCGCAGGTGGTCGAGGACCTCCTCGCGGTTGGTGGCGCGGCCCAGCTGGAGGTTGAGGATGGCGATCGACACGTCCGGCACGGGCACGCGGATCGAGCTGCCGGTGATGGGGGCCTTGAGCTCGGGCAGCGCCTTGGCGACGGCCGACGCGGCGCCGGTCTCGGTGATCACCATGTTGAGCGGCGCGGACCGGCCGCGGCGCTCGGACTTGTGGTAATTGTCCAGCAGGTTCTGGTCGTTGGTGAACGAGTGGACGGTCTCCACGTGGCCGCGCAGCACGCCGTACTCGTCCGCCATCGCCTTCAGCGGCGGCACGATCGCGTTGGTGGTGCAGGAGGCGCAGGACAGGATGCGCTCGTCGGGCTTGAGGGTGTCGTGGTTGACCCCGTGCACGATGTTCGGCACGTCGCCCTTGCCGGGGGCGGTCAGCACCACCTTGTCGACGCCGGGTCGCAGGTGCTGCGAAAGGCCCTCGCGGTCGCGCCACTTGCCGGTGTTGTCGATCAGGATCGCGTTGTCGATGCCGTACGCGGTGTAGTCGATCTCGGCCGGGTCGTTGGCGTAGATGACCTTGATGACGTTGCCGTTGGCGACGATGGTGCTGTTCGCCTCGTCGACGGTGATCGTGCCCTGGAACTGGCCGTGCACGGAGTCGCGGCGCAGCAGCGAGGCGCGCTTGACGATGTCCTGCTCGCCGCCCCGGCGGACGACGACGGCGCGCAGCCGCAGGCCGTTGCCGGAGCCGGACTTCTCGATCAGCAGCCGGGCGAGGAGCCGGCCGATGCGGCCGAAGCCGTAGAGGACGACGTCGCGCGGCTCGCGGCGCTCGATCTTGTTGCCTCCGGTGGCGCCGGCGACGGCCTCGGCGGTGAACTCGGCGACGGACTTGCCCTGGTCGTCCGCGCGGTAGGCCTCCGCCAGCAGGCCGATGTCGATCTGCGAGGGGCCGAGGTCCAGCGTGGTGAGCGCCTGGAGGAACGGCAGGGTCTCGGTGACCGAGAGCTCCTCGCCCGCGATCTGCCGGGCGAAGCGGTGCGTCTTGAGGATGCTGACCACCGACTTGTTCACCAGGGAGCGGCTGTGCAGCAGGACGGTGACGTCCCGCTCCCGGTGCAGCTTCCCGATGATCGGGATCATCGACTCCGCGATCTCCTCGCGGTGCTTCCAGTTGGTGAACGAGTCTTCGTTGACAGTCACAGCATCATCTTTCGAGCTAGAGGGTGCTCATATGATAGCCGTGCCGCTCGGAGGGGTCGGAGGGGGTCCGCCCCCTGACGTGCGAAGAGGCTCGGGGAGCCGCGCGGGAGCCTCGTGAATCGCAGGGTTGCGCGACATGCGAACGGGTACGCGTCCCCTACTGTGCCCGGGGCCGAAGTGCGTCCCGGGCGGGCCGACAACCGCCGCTACCAGGGAATTCGTCATGGAAACACCCGCGCACGAGAACAACGCCCCCACGCCCGCGCAGCGGGCCCTGGACGCACTGTCGGAGAACACCGAGGACACCGCCGCGCTGGACGCGCTGGCCAACAGCGACGTGCTGATCCCGGTCCCCGACGACGCGGGCGACGAGGAGGCCGCCGACCCCGGCGCCGTCGCGCTGCCCGTGCTGGAGCAGCCGGGAGGCACCCAGGTGGTGCCCGTGTTCACGTCCGAGCTGGAGATGGCCGGGCTGCTCCCGTTCGTCTCCCGCTACCGCCTGGTCCCGCTCGGCGCCCTCGCCGCGCAGTGGCCGGCCGACGACCTGTCCCTCACCATCGACGGCAGCTCCGAGCACCGTCTGACGCTGACCTCGGAGGGGGTCCGCACCCTGCTGGCCCGCCCCTGACGCGGGCGGTGACCCGTCGGCCCGTGTCCGTGCGTCAGGCGCGGGCCGATTTCCGTGTCAGTCGCCGAGCGCCCGGGCCAGGGCGGCGCGCTGGAGCGGGAGGGTCTCGGTGTGCAGTTCGCGGCCGCGCGCGGTGAGCTGCACGTAGACGCCGCGCCGGTCCGTCGGGCAGGTGCTGCGCTCGACCAGGCCGTGCCTCTCCAGACGGGCGATCAGCCGGGACAGCGCGCTCTGGCTCAGATGCACCCGGCCGACCAGGTTCTGCACCCGGCACAGTTCGCCGGGCGGGGGAGTGGCGGACGCGAGCAGGTCGAGGACCTCGAAGTCGGAGGCGCCCAGGCCGTAGGGGTGGAGGGCGCGGTCGATCTCGCCCTGGGTGCGGGCGTGCACGGCGAGGATGTCACGCCACCGTTCCTCGAGCCGTGCCTTGTCGGTCGTCCCTGCCATACGGGAACCGTAACATTTGTTCGAAATTCAATGAATGGCCTGGCGGGAGCGGAACGAGCGGCCTGGCGAGCCCGACCGAATGCCCCGGAAGGGTCAGGCAGACGCCCGTTTCACCAACTCGGTGGGCAGGATGACCGCCGCCGTGTCCTCGCCGCCGATCTGCGCCAGCAGCACCCGCACCATCTCGGCGCTGATCCGGTCCCAGGGCTGGCGGATCGTGGTCAGCGCCGGGCTCACCGCGACCGCCGCGGGGCTGTCGTCGAAGCCGCCCACCGCCACGTCCTCGGGCACCCGGCGGCCCGCCCGCTGCAACGCGGCCAGCACGCCCTGCGCCATCAGGTCGGACGCCACGAACACCGCGTCCACGTCCGGCGCCTGCGCGAGCAGCCGCTCCGCGGCCGCCTCGCCGCTCGCCCGGCTGTAGTCGCCGGACACGATCAGCCGCTCGTCCTCCTCGACGCCCGCCTCCGCGAGCACCTCCCGGTAGCCGGCCAGCCGCTCCACCCCGCCCGGGGTGTCCAGCGGGCCCGTCACCACGCCGATCCGCCGCCGCCCCAGGCCCAGCAGGTGCCGCACCATGTCGCGGGCGCCGTCCCGGTCGTCGGCCGCGACGTAACTGACCTTCGAGCCCAGCCCGATCGGCTTGCCGCACGCGACCAGCGGGACGCCCGCCGCGCGCAGTTCCTCCGCGACCGGGTCGCCGGAGTGGCTGGACACCAGCAGCACCCCGTCCACGTGCCCGGCGGTGATGTACCGCGTGATCCGCCGCCGCTCGTCGTCCGTGCCGGCCAGCATCAGCAGCAGCGGGATGTCGTGCGCGGCCAGTGCCTGGGTGCACCCGCGCAGCAGCACGTTGAAGTTGGGGTCCTCGAAGAACCGCTCCTGCGGCTCGGTCAGCAGGAAGCCCACCGAGTCTGAGCGGCCGGTGATCAGGGAGCGGGCGTGCCGGTTCACCACGTACCCGGTGCGGCGGATCGCGGCGTTGACCGCCTCCGCCGCGGCGGGACTGACGTAGTGACCGCCGTTGAGCACGCGTGACACGGTGCCGCGCGAGACCCCGGCCTCGCGCGCCACGTCGTGGATCGTCGGCGGCCTGCGCCTGCCCCCCGTGTTGCCCATGGTCACGACTTTACGGCCCCGGACAGCAGATCCAGACTCCAGAACCGCTGCACGACCAGGAACAGCGCCACCAGCGGCACCACCGCGAGGAACGCGCCCGTGATCACCAGCGTGTAGAGCGCGGGCTGGCTCGAACCCTGCTCCAGGAGCGTGTACAGACCCAGGGTGACCGGGAACTTCTCGTCGTCGCTGAGCATCACGAACGGCAGCAGGAAGTTGTTCCACACGGCCACGAACTGGAACAGGAACACCGTCACCAGACCCGGCAGCATCATCGGCAGCGCGACCCGGGTGAGGATCCGCCACTCGCCCGCCCCGTCCATCCGGGCGGCCTCCACCACGTCCGACGGCACCGCCGCGGCGGCGTAGATCCGCGCGAGGTAGACGCCGTACGGGGAGAGGATCTGCGGCAGCAGCACGGAGAGGTACGAGTCCGTGAGGTCCGCCTCCGCCATCAGCAGGTACTGCGGGATCGCCAGGATCACCGGCGGCATCAGCACCCCCGCGAGCAGGACGTTGAACACCGTCTCGCGGCCCCGGAAGCGGTACGTGGCGAGCGCGTAGCCGCTGACGGCGGACACGCACGTCGACAGCAGCGCGCCCAGCCCCGCGTACACGGCGGAGTTGGCCATCCACTGCCAGTAGACGCCCTCACGGTAGGAGTTGAGGTCCGTGAGGTTCTCGGCGAAGCCGGTGCCGGGCCAGAAGGTGAACGTGGAGAACAGCTCGCGGCCGGACTTGGTGGACGCGATCACCACCCACATCACCGGCAGCAGGCAGTACACCGCCCCGAGCAGCAGCGTCACCGTCGGAATCAGCGCGATCCGGCGGCTCGGTCTCGGGCTCGGCACCGTGCCGTCCGCGGCCTCGGGGCGGGGGATGACGAGGGAGCTCATCGGCCCGCCTCCTGCTTCGTGCGTCGGTTGGCGGTGCGCAGGAACCCGAAGGACAGCACCAGGGTGGCGACCGCGATCAGCGTGGCCTGTGCGGCGGCGGCATGGATGTCGCCGTTGCCGAAGGCGTCCTGGTAGACCTTCATCAGCGGACTCCAGGTGGTGGACACGGAGTTGGTGAGCGGCTTGAGGGTGGTGGGCTCGCTGAACACCTGCAGCGTCGCGATGATCGAGAAGAAGAAGGTCAGCACCAGCGACGGCGCCACCATCGGGATCTTGATCCGCAGCGCGATCTGCAGCGGCGTCGCCCCGTCCAGCTTCGCCGCCTCGTACACCTCGGCCGGAACGGCCCGCAGCGCGGTGTAGATGACGATCATGTTGAAGCCGGTGCCGCCCCACACCGCGATGTTGGACAGCGCCGCGTACAGCGGACCGCCGTCCAGCAGGTCCGGCTGAGGCAGCCCCAGCGCGTCCAGCACGAAGGAGAACGGGCTGACGCTCGGCAGATACAGGAAGCCCCACAGCAGCGCCGCCACCACGCCCGGCACCGCGTAGGGCAGGAAGATCGCGAGACGGGTGAAGGGCGTGAGCCGGGCCCGCTCGGCGTCCAGCATCAGCGCGAACAGCAGGGCGAGCCCCAGCATCACCGGCACCACGAGGCAGCCGTAGCCGAGCACGCGCAGCGCGCCGTGCAGGAGTTCGCTGTCGGACAGCGCTCCGGTGTAGTTCTCCAGCCCTGCCCAGACCTCCTGGCGGGCACCGGCCCCCAGACCGAGCCCGGAGACCCGCACCTTGCGGAAGCTGAGCCACACCGCGTAGCCGATCGGCAGCGCGAAGAACAGCAGGAACAGCACGATCGCCGGTACCAGGAACAGATAGGGAGCCTGGCGCGTACGGCTCCGGGAGGGGCGGCCGTACGGGGCTGTCCGCGCCCCGTGCGGCCGGCGGGCGGGGGACTTCACTCCGCGACTCCGAAGCCCTGCTTCTTCAGGTCCGCGACCGTGTCCTCCTGCATGGCGTCCAGGGCGGCGGTGAAGTCCGACCTGTTCTTCGCGGCGGCGCCGAACGCGTTCTTGAACGTCGTGTAGGCGACGTTGACGTTCGGTCCCCAGGCGGACGGCGCGGTCGTCTCCGCGATCTCGGCGGCCTTCGTGTAGAAGTCGGGCTGGTTGGCGAAGAACTCCGGCGGCGTGGCGAAGGCGCCACTGGTCTGCGCGGCCGTGGAGGCGGGGTAGATGCCGCTCTCCTTCGCCAGCGCGTTGAGCGCCTGCGGGTCGGTGTTCAGCCAGGCCGCGAACGTGGCGGCGGCGTCCTTGTGCTTCGAGTCGGTGGTGACTGCGGTGGAGGAGCCGCCCCAACTGCCCGTGCGGTTCTCGCCCTTGGTCCACTGGGGGAGCGGGGCCATGGCCCACTTGCCCTTGGTGGCGGGCGCGGCGGTGGTGAGCGTGCCGGGCGCCCACACGGCGCTCACCCACGCGATCTGCTGCCCGGTGTCCAGCGCCTTGTTCCAGGCGGGCGTGTACATCGGCTGGTTGTCGATCGCGCCCTCCTCGACCAGGCCGCCCCAGAACGAAGCGACCTTCTTCGTCGCCGCGTCGTTGATGCCGACCTTCCACTTGTCGCCGGAGGTGGTCCACCACTGCGCGCCGGCCTGCTGGGCGAGGCCCGCGAACAGCCCGGAGTCGTTGGCGGAGAAGGTGGTCAGGTCCTTGTCGGGGGCTGCCTTCTTCAGCTCGCGCGCGGTGCCGGCGAACTCGTCCCAGGTGGTGGGGACGGTCAGCCCGTACTTCTTGAACAGGTCCTCGCGGTAGAAGAACATCATCGGCCCGATGTCCTGCGGCACCGCGTACACCGCGTCCGTGCCCAGCGTGGTCTGCTGCCAGACGCCGTCGGCGAACTCCTTCTTCGCGTCGCCGGCCTCGCCGGATATGTCGGCCAGCGCGTCGTTGCTGACCAGAGTGGGCAGCGCCTGGTACTCCGCCTGCACCAGGTCGGGCGCCTTGCCGGCCTTGTGCGCGGTGAGGATCTTGGTGACGAGGGTGTCGCCGGACGCCTGCTTCTTCACCGTGACGGTGATCTGCCGCTCCTTGCCGGGCCCCTTGTTCCACAGGTCCACGACCTTGTCCATGCCGGGGGCCCAGCTCCAGTACGTCAGCGTGACCGGACCCGACGCGGCGCCGTCGTCCTCGGACGACGAGCCGCAGGCGGCGAGCGCGGTGGCCCCGAGGGCCACGGCGACGGCGGAACTCACGAGGCGACGGCGCTTCGTGTACGGCATGGAAGTCTCCCCTGACCCGGGGCCCCCGCCGACTGCGGGGACCGGATGCGTGCGGTGCGCGGCTCGCGCCGGCGTCTGTGAGCGTTCACAGTAGAGAAACACATCGGACACTTGTCAATGGTTGATGCTGTGCGGTTATGTGGGCTCCACACCGTCGAGAATGTGTGTGCACGTTCCCAAGCGATCGATCACAACGGGAGACCATCGATGCCGGAGATCACCCGCAGGGGCCTCACCGGGCTCGCCTTCGGCGGGGACTACAACCCCGAGCAGTGGCCGGAGGCCGTCTGGGAGGAGGACGTGCGGCTGATGCGCGAGGCCGGCGTCACCCTGGTGAGCGTCGGCATCTTCTCCTGGGCCCTGCTCGAACCCGCCCCCGGCGCCCACGACTTCGGCTGGCTCGACCGCAGCCTCGACCTGCTGCACGACGCGGGGATCCGCGTCGACCTGGGCACCCCCACCGTGGTGCCGCCCGCATGGTTCTACCGCGCCCACCCGGACGCGCTGCCCGTCACCGCCGAGGGCGTGCGCCTGGCGTTCGGCTCCCGTGGCGCCATCTGCCACAGCAACCCCGCCTACCGGGCCGCCGCCGCGGACATCACCACCCGCCTCGCCGAGCGCTACGGCGACCACCCGGCGCTGGCGATGTGGCACGTCCACAACGAGTACGGCGTGCCCGTCTCCGCCTGCTACTGCGACACCTGCGCCGCCCACTTCCGCCGCTGGCTGGAGCGGACGTACGGCGGTGTCGACGCGGTCAACGAGGCCTGGGGGACCGCCTTCTGGGGCCAGCGCTACGCCTCGCTCGCCGAGATCGACCCGCCCCGCGCCACCCCCACGGTCGGCAACCCGGCCCAGGCGCTGGACTACCGGCGGTTCGCCGACGCCACCATGCGGGAGAACTTCACGGCCGAGCGGGACATCCTGCACCGCCTGTCACCCGGCGTCCCCGTCACCACCAACTTCATGACCGCCCTCAGTCAGTGCGACTCCGTCGACTACTGGGCCTGGGGCCGCGAGGTGGACCTGGTCACCAACGACCACTACCTGATCACCGACGGCCGCCGCACCCACGTCAACCTCGCCATGGCCGCCGACCTCACCCGCTCAGTCGCCGGCGGCGCCCCCTGGCTGCTGCTCGAACACTCCACCTCGGGCGTCAACTGGCAGCCCCGCAACCCCGCCAAGGCTCCCGGCCAGATGGCCCGCAACTCCCTCGCCCACGTCGCGCGCGGCTCCGACGGCGCCATGTTCTTCCAGTGGCGCCAGTCCCGGCGCGGCGCGGAGAAGTTCCACTCGGCGATGCTGCCGCACGGCGGCACCGAGACCCGCGTCTTCCGCGAGGTCACCGAACTCGGCGCGGCCGTACAGTCGTTGGCGTCCGTGCGGGGCACCCGCACCGAGGCGGACGCCGCCGTGCTGTGGGACTGGCAGTCCTGGTGGGCGCAGAACCTCGACTGGCGCCCCAGCCAGGACCACGACGCCCGCGAACGCGCCGACGCCTTCTACGAGGCCCTCTACGACCACCACCTCACCGTCGACTTCGCCCGCCCGGAGGGCGACTTGTCGAGGTATCCCCTTGTCGTCGTTCCCGCCCTGTATCTGATGACCGAGGCGGCCGGCGACAGCCTGCGCCGGTACGCCGAGGGCGGCGGCACGCTCGTGGTGTCGTACTTCTCGGGGATCGTCGACGAGCACGACGCCGTGCACGAGGGCCCCTACCCGGGCGCCCTGCGGGACGTCCTGGGCCTCACCGTCGAGGAGTTCTCCCCGCTGCTGGAGGGCGAGCGGGTGCGCCTGACCGGCCCCGGCGGCGCGGAGCTGCAGGCCGACGTGTGGACCGAGTTCGTGGTGCCGCGCGGCGCCGAGACCGTGTGGACGTACGCCGACGGACCGGCCGCCGGCCGCCCCGCGGTCACCCGGCACCGCCTCGGCGAGGGCACCGTCTGGTACGTCTCCACCCGGCTCGGGACCGACGGCCTCGCCACCGTCCTCGCCCGCGCCGCCGAGGACGCGGGCATCTCCCCGCGCGACGACCTGCCGCACGACGTCGAAGTGGTCCGCCGCAGCGGCGACTCCGGCCGCTTCCTCTTCGCGATCAACCACTCCGGCGCCGATGCCAAGGTCCCGCTGGAGACTCCCGGCACCGAGCTGCTGACCGGCGAGCGCGCGGCCGGACGGCTCGCGGTGCCCGCCGGGGCCGTCCGGGTCGTCCGGCTCGACGGCTGAACCCGACTCCCCTCCGCCCGCGCGGGCGTACGGCCGCGGGCGGAGGGGGCCCTCACCCACCGGGTGCGGGCGCTCCTTCCCCCCACGTCGAAGGGACGACGAACGCCGATGTTCCATCCCAGACGCACACTCCGGGCCCTGCTGCCGCCGCTCGTGGCGGGACTCACCCTCACCGCCCTGCCCGCCCCCGCCGCGACCGCCGCGCCCGCCCTCACCAATGCGGGCTTCGAGTCCGGCGGCACCGGCGCCGCGACCCCGGCAGGATGGTCCGAGTCCGGCGACACGGCGGCGTCCTACACCGAGGCGGGCGGACGCGACGGCGGCCACCGTCTCGCCCACTGGTCCTCCTCCGCCTACCGGGTCGAGACCTACCAGCAGCTCACCGGGCTGGCCGCCGGTGACTACCGGCTCACCGCCTGGGTTCGTTCCGGCGGCGGGCAGAACGCCGCGTACCTCGCCCTGCGCGACTGCGGGGGCGCCGAACAGCGCACCGGCCTGCCGGTGTCCGACTCGGGCTGGCTGCGGATCGTCGTGCCCGTCACGGTGAGCGGCGGCCGGTGCACGGTCGCCGTCGTCAGCGACGCCAACGCCGGCAACTGGATCAACGTCGACGACCTCACCTTCGAACGCGGCACCGCGGGCCTGGGCGTCAAGGGCGCCGACATCTCCTCCCTGCCCAAGAGCGAGGACCGCGGCGGGGTGTACCGCACGGCCTCCGGAACGGCCGGCGACCCCCTCGCCATCCTCCGCTCCTCCGGCATGAACTACGCCCGCGTCAAGGTGTGGGTGAACCCGGCCGACGGCTACAACGACAAGGCGCACGTCCTGGCCCTCGCCAAGCGCGTCAAGGCACGGGGCATGAAGCTGCTGATCGACTTCCACTACTCGGACGCCTGGGCCGACCCCGGCAAGCAGACCAAGCCCGCCGCCTGGGCCGGACACGGCTACGAGCAGCTCAAGAAGGACGTCCACGACCACACCCACGACGTGCTGAACGCCCTGAAGGCGCAGGGCACTACGGCCGACATGGTGCAGGTCGGCAACGAGATCAACGGCGGCATGCTCTGGAACGAGGGCACCGTCTCGAACTGGTCCCAGCTCGCCGGACTGCTCAACTCCGGCTACGCCGCGGTGAAGGCGGTCAGCCCGTCCACGTCCGTCGCACTGCACCTCGCCGAGGGCGGCGACCTCGACGGCACCCGCTGGTGGTTCGACCAGGCGGTCGCCCACGGGGTGCGCTTCGACGTCATCGGCCTGTCCTACTACGGCTACTGGCACGGCACCCTGCACGACGTGCAGACCACCCTCGACGACACGGCCGCCCGCTACGGCAGGCCCGTGTACGTCGCCGAGACGGCCTACCCGTTCCGGCTGGACAGCGAGGACGCGCTGGAGAACATCATCGACAGCGCGAGCGAGCTCGTCCCCGGCTACCCGGCCACCCCCGCCGGGCAGACCCGCTGGATGAACGACGTGGCGAGCATCGTGGAGGCCGTCCCCGGCGGACGCGGCCTCGGCGTCTTCTACTGGGAGGCCACCTGGACCGCCCGCCCCGGCAACGGCTGGGACCCGGCCGACCCGTCCTCCGGCAACGGCTGGGAGAACCAGGCGCTGTTCGACTACGACGACCGCGCACTGCCCGCCATGGAGTGGTTCCGTCACCGCTGACCCCCGCCGCGGTGACCGGGGCCGGCCCCCGGTCACCGCCGTCCGGTTCAACATCCCTGACCCACAAGGGCGTTGACTCCGGACAAGCTGCCCGCGGTACGGGACACGGGGACCCCGGGCGCGGCACAGTGGGAGGGCGCCGGAGACCAGGAAGCCCGGCGGGGAGGTGGACGACATGCCGAGAACTCCCGCCGACGGGACACGACTGCGCATCCTCGCCTGGCTGGGCGACCCGGACACCGCCGAACGCGGCCTCAGCGCGGACGACGTCGCCGCCCGCCTCGGTGTGCCCCGCCCCGCGGCCCTCACCCACCTCCACCTGCTCACCGCCCTCGGCCTGCTCCACCCCACCGGCCAGGACGACGGCCCCCGCTACCGCCGAGACGAGATCCGCCTCGCCGAGGTGACCGAGCTGTTCGAGAAGGGCTGGTAGCCCCGCCGGCGCCGCGAGCAGGTCCGGACGCCCCGCCTCCGACGCCTGGACTAGGCTGATCCCGTGCGAGTGGGAGGACGTACGACCGTGACCGCGGCGGACACCGGACGAGCCCGGGGCCGCTCCGCCGTACGGGCCCAGGCGCCTGTCGTCGCGGCGGTCGCTGTGGGCGGCGGAGTGGGAGCGGCGGCCCGGTACGCGGCCGTCGTGTGGTGGCCCGCCCCGGCGGGTTCCTTCCCCTGGACGATCCTGTGGGTCAATGTCCTCGGCTGTGCCGTGATCGGCGCGTTCATGGTCGCCGTCACCGAGGCGCGCACCGCCCATCGCCTGCTCCGTCCGTTCTTCGGCACCGGCGTCCTGGGCGGCTTCACGACCTTCTCGACCTACGCGGTGGACGTCCGCGGCCTGTTCGAGGCCGGCCGCCCCGGAAGCGCGCTCCTCTACCTGGCCGCCACTCCCGTCGTGGCCCTGACCGCCGTCTGGGCGGCCACCGCGGCCACCCGCCGGGCCCTGATCAGGAGGCAGTCATGACCACTCCGACGACCGACGGGCTGCGCCTCACGGTGCTGGTCGGCGAGTGCGACACCTGCCGTCACCGGCCGCTGTACTCGGAGATCGTCCACCGCGCGCATGCGGCGGGGCTCGCCGGAGCCAGCGTGTTCCGCGGCATCGAGGGCTTCGGCTCCTCGTCGCTCGTGCACACCTCCCGGCTGCTGTCACTGAGCGAGGACCTGCCGGTGGCGGTCGTCATGGTCGACACCGAGGAACGGGTGCGGGCCTTCCTGCCGGAGGTCGACGCGCTCGTCCCGGAAGGGCTCGTGTTCCTCGAACGGTGCGAGATCGTCCCCCGGCCCGGCAGCGACGACGCCGCGCGGGAGGGCCGGGCGTGACCTGGCTGTACGTGGTGCTCGGCGCGATGGTCGGGGCGCCGTTGCGATACCTCACCGACCGGGCCGTGCAGTCCCGGACCGGCTCCGACCTTCCCTGGGGCACGTTCACCGTCAACGTCGTCGGGAGTCTGATCCTCGGGCTGCTGGCCGGCGCCGCGGCCGCGGGCGTCGCCGGGACCGACGTGCAGTTGCTGCTCGGCACCGGACTGTGCGGCGCCCTCACCACCTACTCGACCTTCTCCTACGAGACCCTCCGCCTCGCCGAGGGCGGCGCCCTCGGGTACGCGGCCGCCAACGTCCTGGTGAGCACGGCGGCCGGCCTGGGCGCAGCCTTCGCGGGGGCGGCCCTGGCCGGGGCGGTGTGGCCGTAGAGTCAGCGCCCGGCCTCGCGCAGGGGCGCGCCGACCTCCCGCAGATGGCGCAGCGCCGTGCGGTGCGAGGCGAGGAGACCCGACCGGCAGTACGGGATGCCCAGCTCCGCGCAGTACCGCTCGGTGATCACCTGGGCCTTCGCCAGGGCCGGCGTCGGCATGCTGGGGAAGAGGTGGTGCTCGATCTGGTAGTTGAGACCGCCCATGAACACATCGGTCAGCGCCCCGCCGTCCACGTTGCGGGAGGTCAGCACCTGACGGCGCAGGAAGTCGAGTTCGCTGCCCTCCTCGACCATCGGCATGCCCTTGTGGTTCGGCGCGAACACGGAACCCAGGTACAGGCCGAACAGCCCCTGGTGCACGGCGATGAACGCGAGCGCCTTACCGGGGGACAGTAGTGTGAAAATTCCGCCGAAATAGACGGCGAAATGCGCGACGAGAAGGGTGCCCTCCAGGACGGGCCGTTTCATCGACGGGCTGCGCAGCGCCCGGAAACTGCTGAAACTCAGATTCAGGCCCTCGAGGGTCAGCAGCGGGAAGAAAAGGGCCGCCTGGTGTTTTCCGATGAACCGGGCGGGACCCTTGGCCTGCCGCGCCTGACGGCGTGACCAGACGATGATGTCGGGCGCGACGTCCGGGTCCTTGTTCTCATGATTCGGGTTCGCGTGGTGGCGGGTGTGCTTGTTCATCCACCAGCCGTAGCTCATGCCGAGCAGCACGTTCGCCACCATGAGACCGCCGGCCTCGCTCGGGCGGCGACGGGAGAACACCTGGCGGTGCGCCAGGTCGTGCGCGGCCAGCCCGAGCTGCCCGAACACGACGGCCAGCACGGCGGCGACGAACAGCTGGCCCCAGCTGTCGCCCAGCGCCAGGAACGCGGCGACGCTTCCGGCCAGCGCCACACCCACGGCGGTGAAACGCGCCGTGTAGTACACCGGGCGGCGGCGCAGCAGGCCCGCGTCGGCTATTCGCCGGGACAACTCGGAGAAATCACTTCCCCTTCCGGAGGTTTTCTCCCGTTCCCTTTTTCGTCCGTCCCCCTGAGGGTTTGTCTGCTTTTCGCCCTCGTCGGAGGAATGAATGCCGGCCAACGCCGTCGAATGTGCCATGCGCTCAGTATGGGGGTTCATTTCCCCGGCGAAGAAGGACGGTGGCCCCCGCATACGGCGGGACGGTCACCCCCAGGGGGAGAGGGGTGGTGGCCCCAGGACGGGGGTGTGGCCGGCGCCACCCCCGGCCCGCCCTCGCTTGACACTGCGCGCGGGCGGGCCGCACGATCGGCCCGTGAACCTGTCAGACAGCCAGACAGGTGGTGCGGGACCGCGGCGCGTCAGCGCGACGGAGGCGGTGCTCGCCCACCTCCGCGACGCCATCGAGCGCGGCGACTGGGCCATCGGCGACAAGCTGCCCTCCGAGGCGGAGCTGTGCCGCGAACTCCAGGTGTCCCGCCCGGTCCTCCGCGAGGCGCTGCGGGCACTCCAGACCATGGGCCTGACGGTGTCCCGCACCGGCAAGGGCACCTTCGTGGTCGCCGACGCCGTGCAGGACCCCACCTTCGGCGACTACACGGCCGCACACCTCATGGAGGTCCGCCGGCACGTCGAGATCCCCGTCGCCGGGTACGCCGCCCTCCGCCGCACGACGGAGGATCTGGACCGGCTGCGGGGCCTGCTGGCGCGGATGGAGGGGGAGACCGACACCACCGCCTGGGCGGCGATGGACACCCTGTTCCACCTCGCCCTTGCCGAGGCGGCCCAGAACCCCGTGTTCCGGCGAGTCATCGAGGAGATCCGGGACGCGCTGGCCCGCCAGTCCGCCTTCCTCAACGAGCTCGGCGGCCGCCGCGCCCACTCCGACCGCGAGCACCGGGCCCTCGTGGAGGCCCTGGCCGCCGGCTCCGAACCCGACGCCGTGCGCGCCATGACCCACCACCTCGACCGTGTCGAGACCACCCTCACCGACATCGTGCGCTCCGCGCGCACACCGGGCCCGCGCACCACCCCCGCGCCGGCCCGCCCCGACAACCCGCAGGCAGTGTGATGCACAGCAGTCTCCCCGCGGCCGCACCCCCGGTCCGCGCACCCCGCCACGCCCCCGTCGCCCACCTCGTACGCGGCGGGGTCGTCGAAGGCGTCCACTACGGCTCCGTCGTCGTCCTCGACGCCGACGGCACGGTGGGCTTCCGACTCGGCGACCCCGAGGCGGCGTTCTACCCGCGCTCCGCGCTCAAGCCCCTCCAGGCGGTGGCCATGGTCCGCGCCGGCCTCCCGCTCGACGGCGACCTGCTGTCCCTCGCGGCGGCCAGCCACTCCGGCGAGGAACGGCACCTGGACGGCGCCCGCCGCATCCTGGCACGGGCGGGCCTGACCGAGGGCGATCTGCGCAACGTCCCCGACCTGCCCTTCGACCCCGCCGTCCGGGACACCTGGGTGCGCGCGGGCCGCGGCCCCTCCCGGCTCGCCCAGAACTGCTCCGGCAAGCACGCGGCCATGCTGTACACGGCCAAGCTGAACGGCTGGTCGCTCGACGACTACCTCGACCCGGCCCACCCCCTCCAGCAGGCGGTCGCCGAGACCGTCGAGGACCTCACCGGGCGACGCGTCGCCACGGTCACCGTCGACGGCTGCGGCGCGCCGCTGTTCGCGGTGTCCCTGGAGGGCCTGGCCCGCGCGGCCGCCCGGATCGCGGGCGGCGCCCCTGGCACCCCCGAGGGCCGCGTCGCCGACGCGATGCGCACCCACGCCGAGATGGCGTCCGGGGCCGGCCGCGACGTGGCCGCGCTGATGCGCGCGGTGCCGGGGCTGCTCGCCAAGGACGGCTTCGAAGGCGTCCAGGTCGCGGCGCTGCCGGACGGCCGAGCGGTGGCCGTGAAGATAGCCGACGGCGCGGGCCGCGCCCGCATCCCGGTCACGGCGGCGGCCCTCACCCAGGCGGGCGTGGACCCGTCCCTGCTGACCGCGTTCGCGGGAGAGGCTGTGCTGGGCGGGGGGCGCCCGGTGGGCGGGGTCAGGCCGGTGGAGGAGCTGGGGGCGGTGTGCGTCTGAGACGGGGGTGAGCTGGTAGGCGGGCCTGGGCACGAGTGCCCGGGGGTAGGACAGCCGCTGCCCGCTGAAAGGGTGCCGCTGCGCCCACCCTCACCCACTCTCGGCTTCGCTCGAGCGGGAGGTACCCCCATCGCCCTGGGGGTACCTCCCAGGCGCTTGAGGCACTGGGGGATGCACGACTGCCCGCAGCTGCGGCGCCTCAAGGGGCGCGGGGAACTGCGCGCTCAGCCACGGACTGCCCGCACCGGCGTTGGAGGGGGTGCCGCTGCGCCCACTGCGGGAGGCACGACTGCCCGCGGCGGCGGGGTCCCTCAGGGGCGCCCGCAGCTGCGGGGTCCCTCAGGGGCGCGGGGAACTGCGCGCTCAGCCACGGACTGCCCGCACCGGCGTTGGAGGGGGTGCCGCTGCGCCCACTGCGGGAGGCACGACTGCCCGCGGCGGCGGGGCGCGGGTCGCCGCAAGCGGGCGGGGCGGCAGCACACCTCAGGGGCGCGGGGAACTGCGCGACCAGCCACGGACTACCCGCACGGGCGGGGTGTTTCAGGCGGGCCCACCCCGCTGAGCGGGCGGCAGACCAACCGCCCCTCAATCCTTCGGCACCGGCCCCCACCGCAGCCGCAGATACACCGCCACCCCGACCCCGCCCAGCAGCCCCGCCCCCGTGATCGTCCACCACACCGGAGGGCCCTCCGTGTCGCCCCCGCGCGAGGCGGACACCGCCACCGCGTCCGCCTCCGGGCCGCCCGGCGGGGCGCTGCGGAGGGCGTCCAGGGAGCCCACCGGATTGACGCGGCCGGCCGCGTCGAAGCCCCAGTCGAGGAGGGCCCGCGCCTCCTCGTAGACGGCGTGGCCGTCGCCCGAGCGGGGGTTCATGACCGTAGCCACCAGGGTCCGCCCGTCGCGGCGGGCGGCGGCGACCAAGGTGTTGCCCGCATGGCTCGTGTAGCCGTTCTTCACCCCGACCAGCCCCCGGTACGGCGCGACCCCGTCCGCCCCCGTGAGCAGCCGGTTGGTGTTGACGATCGGATAACTCCCGCCGTCACGGGCGGGAAAACTCGCCTCCGCCCGCGCGCAGTACTCCGCGAACTCGGGACTCCGCAGCCCCGCCCGGCCGAACACGGCCAGGTCGAACGCCGACGACACCTGACCGGGCGCGTCGTAGCCGTCGGGCGACTTCACGTGGGTGTCGCGGGCGCCCAGGGCCCGCGCCTTCTCCTCCATCCGCTCGGCGGTCGTCCGCCAGCCGCCGCTGAGGGCCGCCAGCACCCGCACGGCGTCGTTGCCGGAGTTCAGGAACACCCCGTTCCAGAGGTCGGAGACGCGGTACGTCCGGTACTCGGCGACCCCGACGAGACTGCTCCCCGGGCCGATGTCCTCCAGCTCCTCCGGGTCGACGCGGTGCCGGATGCCCGACGGCAGGGCCGGCATCACGGTCAGCGCGAACAGCGTCTTGAGGGTGCTCGCGGGCGGCAGCTTGCGGTGCGCGTCGTGCGCCGCGAGCACCGCGCCGGTGTCCGCGTCGGCGACCAGCCAGGCACGGGCGGACAGGTCCGGGACCTCGGGCGCCCCCGCGCGCGGACGGACATGCGTGCCGGGCCGGTACAGCAAGGACGCGGGCGCGTCCGTCGTCCGCGGCGCCGGGTCGACGCCGGGTCCGGTGGCCGCGGCCGCGGGCGCGAGCGCCAGCAGGCCCGCCGCACAGAGCACGCACCCCGACACGGCCGTCCGCGAAGCAAGTCCGATAGTCATATCGCAAACGTAGGAAGGGCCGTCCCGATCACCGCGCTGCCCCGGCCGGGCGCCGCGCGCGAGCACTCGGATGCCCTTCCCGGCTTGCGAAGGCCCGCCGCCGGGGGGTTCGGTCGTGGCGCCCGGCAGTTCCGAGGCGGCCCCGGCCGCCGCGCTCTACGCTGGGCGGATGTTCAGCCCCGAAGGCCCCCGACTGAGCGAACTGGCCGTCCAGGCGCTGTCGTCCGTCGAGCGCGGCTACGACCTCCTCGCCCCGAAGTTCGACCACACCCCCTTCCGCACCTCCGACTCCGTGCTGGACGCCACCGTCGCCGCGTTGCTGGAGTCCGGCCCCTACGGCACCGGGCTCGACCTGTGCTGCGGCACCGGCGCGGGCGTCGACGTGCTGCGCCAGGTGTGCCGGGACTCCGTCACCGGAGCCGACTTCAGCACCGGGATGCTGGAGGTGGCCCGCTCGCGCAGGCGGCCCGAGGGGCCCGACACGTCCTGGGTACGGGCGGACGCACGGGTGCTGCCGTTCGGACCGGAGTTCGACCTCGTGGTCAGCTTCGGGGCGCTCGGGCACTTCCTGCCGTCCGAGCTGCCGGGACTGTTCGCGCAGGTCCACAAGGTACTGCGGCCCGGCGGCCGCTTCGTCCTCCCGGTCGTCGCCCCGCCCCGGCCCGGCTCCCTCACCCACGCGATGCTGCTCGGCTTCGACGCCGTCATGCGCGTGCGCAACGCCGTGTGGCGCCCGCCGTTCGTCATGTACTACCTGGCCGTGCGTTTCGGCGACCTCTGGCACGGGCTGGAGAACGCGGGGTTCCGCGTGGCGTTCTGGCCCCTCCCCGAGTTCGGCCGCCGCCGTGACGGCAGCCCCAGGGTGCGGCTCGTCGTGGCGGAGAAGGGGGCGCGACGGGCGCCGCTCACCTCCTGAGTCTGTTTTTCAAACTCCACCTGGGAATCCGTTGGATTTTCCAACCCACCCGCCTAGAGTGGCTCGCGTGACGACGACTGCCCATGACGCGACGCAGATCGACCCCCGCTGGTGGTCCTGGGAGGGCATGCACGGCGGCTGGGTCGCCGGTGCGGCGCTGACCGCCGTACGCGACTCCTTCGTAGGCGGGGACCGGCCGGTGCGTTCGCTGACCACCCACTATCTGGCCCCGGTCGGGACCGGCCCGCTGCGCTTCTCCGGGACCGCGCCCGCGACCGGCCGGCGCACCGCCACCTGCCTGTTCACCGGGCATCAGGACGGCGAGCCCGTCGTCCTCGGCTCCGCGCTGTTCGGGCACGCCCGCGGCGGCCCCGCGCACGCCGGCCTCAGCGCCCCCGAGGTGCCCGGCCCGGGCGACTGCCTCCCCCTCGAGCTCCCCGCCGACCTGGCGCTGTTCGCCCGCCAGCTGGAGATACGCCCCGCCACCGCCGACCTCCCGCTGGCCGGCGGACCCCGGGCCGTGCTCGTCGCGTGGGTGCGCTTCCGGGACGACCGGCCGGTGGACGCGGCCGCCGTCGCCACCCTCGCGGACGTCCTGCCACCCGCCCTCTACGCCCGCTGGCGCACCCCGCGCCCGGTCCCGACCGCCGAGATGACCGTGCACTTCACCGACGCCCTCGACGACGGCCCCGCGCACGGCTGGAACCTGGTCCGCATCCGCGCCGACCACGCGGGCGGCGGCTGGGCGGTCGACGACAGCGCGGTGTGGTCGGCGGACTGCCGTCTCCTCGCTGCCGCCCGGCAGGCCCGCGTGGTGCGCGAGCCTATGGTCCCTCAGACCGCCGCCGGCACCATGAACTCGTAGACCAGCACGTCCTGCTGGGCGTCCATCACCAGTTCCGTCAGCTCCAGCGGCCGGTGGTGCTGGTCGCGCACCTGTCGGGTGACCCGCACCGACGGCGCGCCCTCGACACGGGTGATCGTGTCCCGGTGGTGCAGCGACAGGCCAGCCCGCCGCATCCAGTCGTACGTCCGGCGCAACTCGGCCGCGCCGGTGCCGTCGGCCCGGTCGCGGTAGCGGGCCAGCTCCTCCACCTCCGCGAGCGCCACCGCGGAGAACGATGTCACCGCCGTGCGCTGCTCCCGTACGCCGGGCGACGCGGACCAGTAGCGGTGCACGAGTGTGGGCCGGCCGGGTGCGAGCCCCAGGGGCTCCGCGTGGCCCGGCGGCGGAACCTCCCAGGCGACGGCGGCCCGCGGCCCCCCGCGCCACCGTGTCCCGACCCGCCTGCCGCGCGCCGAGCGGGAAACCGGCGGCGGCCGGCGCCTCCACCGGCATGCCCGGCAGCGCGGCATGACTGCCCCGCCGGTCGGTGGCGACCAGCCCCTCCCGCCGCAGCACCTCCAGCGCCTGCCGTACGGTCTCCCGGCTGACTCCGAAGTGCCCGGCCAACTGGCGCTCGCCGGGCAGCCGTTCGCCGGGCGGGACGGTGCCGGTGCGCAGTTCGCCGAGCAGTTCGGAGGCGACCCTCCGGTAGAGCGGCTCCCCGTCGGTGAGGGTCCTGCGGGTGTGGACATGCTGGTGCGGGGTGGTGCGGGCCATGCCGCGCCCTCCTGTTGGTGACGTTCCGTGGCCGTGCGGGCTCGTTGGGCCACCACATCTAGCATTGGTCTACACCAGCAGGGAAGCCCGGCCCGGCAGTTCGGCCGGAACCGTTCGGTCCGTCGAACAGTGCGAGCCGTCGGTCCGTGCGGCCCGTAGCACGTGGTCGTCAGACGCGGTCCCGCATCCAGCGCAGCTGCGCCGCCTCCTGGTACGGGCCGCCGCCCTCATGGTCGTTGAAGTCGTACACCTCGATCGTCTTGTCCTCGTGCGCCCAGGCGTTGAAGGCGGCGAACACCGTGGAGGGCGGGCATGTCTGGTCCTCCAGCGCCGCCGAGAACAGCGCGGGCGCGGTGCCGCGGGCGGCGAAGTGCACGCCGTCGAAGTACGACAGGGTGCGCCGCACGTCCGCCGCGCGGCCGCGGTGTGTCTTGAGGAAGTTGCCGATCTCCCGGTACGGGTTGCGGTCGGTGAGGGTCGTGGCGCGCGGGAAGTCGCACAGGAACGGCACGTCCGGCGCGACGCCCGCCAGGTCCGGGACGAGACCACCCACCGCGATCGTGATGCCGCCGCCCTGGCTCCCGCCCGTGACCACGGTGCGGCTCGCGTCGGCCAGCGGGTGCGACCGCGCCGCCTCCACCGCGCGCACCGCGTCCGTGAACACCCGCCGGTAGTAGTAGTTCTCCGGCGCGTCGATGCCACGCGTCATGTAGCCGGGGAACGCCGGTCCGGACCCGACCGGGTCCTCGGTGCCGCCGCCCCCGCCCCACGCGCTGCCCTGGCCGCGGGTGTCCATCACGAAGTGCGCCCGGCCGGTGGACGCCCACAGCAGGTGCTCGTGCGGCAGGCCGCGGCCGCCGCCGTACCCGACGAACTCCACCACCAGCGGCAGCGGTTCGGAGGCGCCGGCGGGCAGGATCAGCCAGGCCTTGACGAGGTGGCCGCCGAACCCGGCGAACGTCACGTCGAAGACCTCCACGGTCGTCAGTCCCGTGTCGACCGGCTCGAACCGCGCGTCAAGGTCGTGCCGGCGCGCCTCCTCCAGCGTCCCGGACCAGAACGCGTCGAAGTCCTCGGGCTCCGTGGACTTGCTGCGGTACGCGCGCAGCTTGTCGAGGGAAAGGTCGAACAGGGCCATCTGGGACCGCCTTCGTGAAGGGACCGTGCGAAGCGAGGACACGGTACGTGGATCATGCGGCGGCACGCCAGGGTGCGGGGGAGAAGGTCCAGGTGGCGGGACAGAAAGCGGTTGCCGTGCCGACGGCGCCCCAGGGTGTCAGACGCCGCGGTGCGTCCACAGCGGCCCGGTGCGGGCCCAGTCCCGCTCCCACTCCTCGAGCCGCCGCCGCAGCGCCACCCGCCGCGTCGCGCGGTGCGCCAGCAGCAGCACGGCCGCCGTGGAGCCGGCGGCCAGGGTGCCCATGCCGACCCCGTACTGCCACACCGACGCGTCGTCGACCGGCGGCAGCACCTCGCGGCCCCGGGAGTCCAGCCAGACGTGCACCGGGTCGCCGGGGCGGACATCCGCCGGGACCCGCGCCAGGGCCGTTCGCGTGCCGTCGTCCGGGTCCGTCCAGCGGACGGTCGCCCGGGACGCGTGGCGCCGCTCGGACTCGGTGGGGGAGTGCGCCTTCGAGGGGCGCTCCAGGACTTCGGCGCGTACGCGATGGCGATCGGCGCGCTGCTCGTCGGCCGCCGCCCGCGCGTCCTCGTACGCCCACCGGGTGGTGAGCACGCCCGCCAGCGGCACCGTCAGGCACAGCAGCACGGCCACGGCCACCGCCGTCCACGCCTCGACGACGTCCGACCGGCGGCACAGCGGGCCGCGCCGGCGCCGGGACAGCACCCGTGTTCGCATCCTTCGCCTCCCCTCGCCGTCCACCGCAGCCGAGGGGTGACAGGCCGAGCGGGGCGGCGGACCCAGCGGCTCCGGGGCGCGTCTCACGGCACGCGCGCGGAACAAGTGCGGTGCGGGTGCCCCAGCGACGGGCGCGCGAAACGACGCCTGTCCGGCGTGGGGTGGGTGAGGCCGGGTCAGCCGAAGCGTTCGATGCGGATGCGTTCCACCGGCTGACCTGCGGCCACCAGCAGCCTGGAGGCGTGCTCGGCGAAGGAGTTGGAGCCGCACACATAGGCCTCCCACCCACCGGGAGGCTGCTCGGCCAGGAGCGGCGCCACATGTTCGGCCGCCATACGGCCGACGGCCATACCCTCGGGGGCCGTCCGGGTGAACACCGGGGTGGTCTCCGGGCCGTACTCGTCCGCGTAGATCAGGTCCTCGGGGCTACGCGCCGAGACCAGCAGACGCAGGGGCAGCGTCAGGTTCCGGGCGCGGTGGTGGCGCACCATCGACATCAGCGGGACCACGCCCGAGCCGGCGCCCAGCAGCAGCGCGGGCCGGTCGCCCGGCCAGGCGAAGAAGCCGCTGAGCGGGCCGCGCATCTCGATCCGGTCGCCGGGGCGGGCCGCCGTGTGGAACCAGCCGGAGACCTCGCCGTCCCGCACATGGTCGAGGGTCAGCTCGATGTGCCCGGAGTCGTCCGGCGGAGAGGCGATCGAGTAGTGGCGCTGCGCCGTGTACCCGTCCTCCGCGACCAGCCGCACCATCAGGTGCTGCCCGGGCAGATGCCCCGGCCAGCCCGGCACCGCGAACCGGAAGGTCGACACGCGGGGCGTCTCCCGGCGGATCTCCGTCAGCGTGGCCGTCCGCCACACCGACGCGGTCTGCTCGCTCACGCCGATGCGTCCGGGCACGGCGAACCGTGTGGCCGGCGCGGTGGGCCGCGTCATCTGCTCAGTCACCTGGTCAGTCACCGGAGTACCGCTGCTCCTCCCACGGGTTGCCCCGCGCGTGATAGCCGTTGCCCTCCCAGAAGCCCGGCTCGTCGCGGTCCAGCAGCCGCAGGCCCGCGATCCACTTGGCGCTCTTCCAGAAGTACAGGTGCGGCACGATCAGCCGCGCGGGGCCGCCGTGCTCGGCGGGCAGCGGTTCGCCGTCGTACTCCCACACGATCCAGGCGCGACCGCCGGTCACGTCGGCGAGGGGGAGGTTCGCGGTGTACCCGGTGTGCGCGTACGCCACCACGTGCGTGGCCGACGGCAGCGGGCGGACCTGCTCCAGGAAGGCGTCCAGCGAGACGCCGCCGAAGCGCACGCCGAACTTCGACCAGCCGGTCACACAGTGGATGTCGCCCTCGTAGGCGTCGGCGGGCAGCGCGTGGGCCTGCTCCCAGTCCCAGGTGCGGGGCTCGGCCACCAGGCCGTCGATCCGGAAGGTCCAGTCCTCGGGCGCGAGGTCGGGGGTGACCTCGGCGGACAGGACGGGCCACTCGTCCCGCGCGTCGTACTGACCGGGCGGCAGCCCGGGGTTGTGCACGCGGGGACGGCCGGTGAAGCCTCTTGTGATGTTCACGTGATCGGCGATTCCGTTGCGGGTGGTGCGGGGGTTTTCCGTGTTCCACGGTACGTGGTGTGGGGCGTCGGTTCGGCACGGGGCGGTGTGGTGCGGTGCGCGGGCTGCTGCGACGGGGGCGCACCCTCGCCGTTTCGACGCGGTCGAGTGGCGGCTGCGGGCCGGTGGGGGTTGATCGCGCAGTTCCCCGCGCCCCTGACGGGGCGCTCCGCCTCCCCCAGTGCCTTGAGGGCCTGGGAGGGTGGGCACAGCGGCGCCCCAGCGGCGTCGCACTCTTGTCACGGTGCTCAGCCTCCTCCCCCGCAGACGCGCCGTTACAACGCCGTCGAGTGGCGGCTGCGGGCCGTCCGTTGCCGGTCGCGCAGTTCCCGGCGCCCCTGGAGGGGCGCTTCAGTGGGCGCGTCCGAGTGAGGCCGCGCGTCCCCGTGAAGCACCCTGCCGGCCCGGTGATCGTCCGGTAAGGTGGCCGTCCGGCCGGGGACCGACCCGGTCGTCAGCCAAGGAGGTGAGACCCATTACCGCTCGTCAGGTCGGGTGCTCTCACCTCGGAGCGACACGGTCCACCCGGAGCGGGTGACCCCGAGAGCGCCCTTCGGCTCCCGAAAGGCCAGGCTCTTGCCCCACCGTTCCGACCCTTCCCCCTCGTCCCGTGACGCCGTCGCGGCCACACTGCGCGCGGCGGGCTGCGTCTTCGCCGAGGACGAGGCCGACATGATCCTCGCCGCGGCGGACGGCGACCCGGGTGCCGTCGACCGGATGGTCACCCGCCGCGCAGCCGGACTGCCCCTCGAACTCGTCGTCGGCTGGGCCGAGTTCGGCGGCCGGCGCATCCTCGTCGAACCCGGCGTGTTCGTACCGCGCCGACGCACCGAATTCCTCGTCGAGCAGGCACTCGCTCTCGCGCCGGACGCCTCCGCCGTCGTGGACCTGTGCTGTGGCTCGGGCGCGGTCGGCGCGGCGCTGGCGGCCGCCCTCGGCGCGGTCGACCTGCACGCCGCCGACGTCGACCCGGCCGCCGTGCGCTGCGCCCGCCGCAACGTCGCGCCCCTCGGCGGCCACGTCCACCAGGGCGACCTGTTCGACGCGCTGCCCGCCCGGCTGCGGGGCCGCGTCGACATCCTCGCCGCGAACGTCCCGTACGTGCCCAGCGACGAGATCGCCCTCCTCCCGGCGGAGGCCCGCGACCACGAACCCCGCGCCGCCCTCGACGGCGGCACGGACGGCCTCGACGTCCTCCGCCGCGTCGCCGCGGAGGCCCCCGCGTGGCTGGCCCCGGGCGGTCACGTCCTCACGGAAACAAGCCCGCACCAGGCCCGCGCAGCCCTCTCCGTCTTCACCGAGGCAGGCCTCGACGCCGGCCTCGCGATCTGCGAGGAGCGCCCGGCGCGGGTGGTGATCGGCACACGGCGGTGACGGCGGGGCCTCCTCAGTCCCCCGTCGCCCTCACCCGCGCGATCAGCAGCGCGACGTCGTCGAAGTTGTCCGGCTCGTGCAGCGTGCGCAGGAGGAGTTCGCAGACCTCGTCCAGGGAACGGGCCGGGGTGTCGAGGAGGCTGAGGAGGCGGTCGAGGCGGGCGTCCAGGGGGTCGCGGCGGGTCTCCACCAGGCCGTCGGTGTAGAGGACGAGGCGGTCGCCCGGCTCCAGGTCGACCTCGGTCGTGGAGAAGGCGACCCCGCCAACGCCCAGCGGCACCCCCGTGGGCAGGTCCAGCAGCTCGGGCGCCTGGCCGGCGCGGATGCGGACCGGCGGGAGGTGGCCGGCGTTGGAGATCACGCACCGCCGCTCGCGCGGGTCGTGGACGGCGTAGACACAGGTGGCGATCGCCTCGTCCAGCTCCACGGTGATCCGGTTCAGGTGTTCCAGCAGGACCGCCGGGTCGAGGCCGAGGGACGCCAGCGTGTGGGTGGCGGTCCGCAGCCGTCCCATGGTGGCGGCGGCCGGGATGCCGCTGCCCATCACGTCGCCCACGACGAGCGCCGTACGGTCGTCGTCCAGCGGGATCACGTCGAACCAGTCGCCGCCGACCTCGCTGGTGGCGCCCGCCGGCTGGTAGCGGGAGGCGACCTCGAGACCGCCCGTCACGGACGGATGGCTGGGCAGCAGGCTGCGCTGGAGCGTGAGCGCGGTGTCGCGGGCGTTCTGGTACCAGCGCGCGTTGTCGATCTGCACGGCCGCCCGCGAGGCCAGCTCCCGGGCGAGCAGCAGGTCGTCCTCGTCGAACGGCCGTGGAGTGCGCGTACGGATCAGGTCGATCGCGCCCAGCACCTCCCCGCGCGCGATCAGCGGCACGGCCAGGTACGAGTGGACGCCCGCCCCGGCGAGTATCTCCGCGGCCTCGGGAGAGCGGGCGATCCGCAGCAGGTCCTCGTCCTTCACCTGCGGCACCATCACCGGCAGCCCCGTGCGCACGCACTCGGTGATCAGCCGGTCCGGCGCGTACCGGATCACCTCGCCCGGCGGGTCGGCGGCCGGCACCGCGTCGGACGCGTCGACCCAGCGCACCGCCAGCGCCCGCATCAGCGCCGGCTCCGCCGGGCCGAGCACGGTGCGCCGGCCCCGTACGACCGCGTCGAGCAGGTCCACCGCGGCCGCGTCGGCCAGCTCGGGGACGGCCACGTCGGCCAGCTCGCCGGACGTGCGGTCCAGGTCCAGCGTGGTGCCGATCCGCGCCGAGGCGTCGGCGATCAGCGCGATCCGCCGGCGGGCCGTCTCCGCCTCGATGTTCGCCCGGTGCTGGTCGGTGATGTCCACGACCGACACGGCGACCCCCAGCACCGTGCCGAGGGTGTTCTCCAGGCGATACAGGGACACCGTCCAGGCGTGGTCGGCGTCCGGGTCGGCCGGGGTGCGCCCGGTCATCGACCGGTCCACCACCGGACGCCCGGTCCGCAGCACCTCCCGGGCCGCCTCCTCGATGGCCGCCGCGTCCACCAGCGGCAGCACCTCCCGCGTCGTGCGGCCCAGGTGCTCGTCGGCCGTCAGGCCGTTCATCTGCTCCAGCGCCGGGTTCACCGACACGTACCGCAGGTCCGCGTCCAGGACGGCGAGACCGATGGGGGACTGGGCGACGATCCGCGTGGACAGCGCCACGTCCTGCTCCAGCCGCCGCACCGTCGACTGGTCGACCGCGAGCCCGAGGGCGTACACCTGCCCCCGGTCGTCCAGCAGCCGCATGTTGCGGAACTCCACCAGCCGGGTCCCGCCGTCCTTGCGCCGGATCGGGAACGCCCCCGCCCAGCTCCGCCCGGTCCGCATGACCTCGGCGAACAGCTTCTTCACCAGGTCCAGGTGCTCCTCGTGCACCATGATCCGGGCGGCGTACCGGCCCAGCGCCTCCTGGGCGGTGTAGCCGAACAGCTCCTCCGCCTGGGGACTCCACAGCACGATCCGCCCCTCGGCGTCCAGGACGACCGAAGCCACGCGCAGGACGTCGAGCAGCCCGCTGGGACGCGCCGGACCGTCCCCGCCGGCCGGGAGTGACCTCGCTGCGCTCATCCCACGCCCCGCCTTCGCCGAGTCCGCGGCACGCCGTCGCCGCGCCGCCGTCCCTTTGTTGTACCGCGCGCGAGGGCGATTTTCCGCCGCTCCTGTCGTCCCGTTCCCGCTGTGTGCCCATCCTGGTCGTGCTCTCTTCTCATCCTGGCCGGTGACCGCCACCGCGTCATCGTGAAAGGCGCGCGGGTAGTGCGTTGCGGTGTGCGGTGCTTTGCTGAGGTAGGGCGGGGGACGGCGGTGTGAATACGAGAGGAGCGATCACGATGGTGAACGAGCCCACGCACCCGGAATCCGTCTCGGTCGAGATCAGCGGATGCAGCAAGGACGACGCCCGGATCGTCTTCGACACCCTGTGCGCCTGCTTCTCGTCGGACCGGTGCGCCGACGACGTGCCCGAGGAACTGCACGAGACCCGGCCCACGGTGTGGCTCGGCACGTTCGACGTCGCCGACCCACGCGAGGGGGAGGCCCGCCCCGCGCGGCTGTCCTCCTCGGTCGACGCCGACGTACAGGGCGGCTACTGGGCGATCGACCGCTTCCGCATCACGCTGGAGGACCTGTTCCGCGTCAGCGACCTGACCAGGACCTCGGGCGACCAGGAGCGCGAACTGCACGTCCGCCTCGAGAGCAGGTGAGTACGCAGTCACAGGTGAGTACGTAGTCAGATGAGTCCGGCCGGAACGCTGTGCCCTCCGTCACCTCCATTATGCAACTAGTTGCATAAGCCGGTGCGCGTGCCCTACAACTACAGGCACCACACCGCGCACGGAGGGCCAGATGAGCCGTTACCCCCACCTGCTGACCCCCTTGGACCTGGGCTTCACCACGCTGCCCAACCGGGTCCTCATGGGTTCCATGCACGTCGGTCTCGAGGAGGCCGAGGGCGGCTTCTCCCGTATGGCCGAGTTCTACGCCGCCCGCGCCCGCGGTGGCGTCGGCCTCATCGTCACCGGCGGCATCGCCCCCAACGACGAGGGGCGCCCCTACGAGGGCGGCGCCAAGCTCACCTCCGACGAGGAGGCCGAGCAGCACCGGGTCGTCACCGCGGCCGTCCACCGCGAGGGCGGCCGCATCGCCCTGCAGATCCTGCACTTCGGCCGCTACGCCTACCACCAGGACCTGGTCGCCCCCAGCCCCGTCCAGGCACCCATCAGCCCCTTCGTGCCGCGCGAGCTGTCCGACGCCGACGTCGAGCGGACCATCGACGACTACGTCCGCGCCGCCCGCCTCGCCCGGCAGGCCGGCTACGACGGCGTCGAGATCATGGGCTCCGAGGGCTACCTCATCAACGAGTTCATCGCCCGCCACACCAACCGGCGCACCGACCGCTGGGGCGGCTCCTACGAGAACCGGATGCGCTTCCCGGTCGAGATCGTCCGCCGCGTCCGCGAGGCGGTCGGCGACGACTTCATCCTGATCTACCGGCTCTCCATGCTCGACCTGGTGCCCGGCGGCTCCACCCTCGACGAGGTGATCACCCTCGCCAAGGCCGTCGAGGCGGCCGGCGCCACCATCATCAACACCGGCATCGGCTGGCACGAGGCCCGCATCCCCACCATCGCCACCTCCGTCCCGCGCGGCGCCTACACCTGGGTCACCAAGCGGCTCATGGGCGAGGTGTCCGTCCCGCTGGTCACCACCAACCGCATCAACACCCCGGAGCTGGCCGAGCAGCTGCTCGCCGACGGCACCGCCGACATGGTGTCCATGGCCCGCCCGATGCTCGCCGACCCCGACTTCGTCGCCAAGGCCGCCGAGGGCCGCCCCGAGGCGATCAACACCTGCATCGGCTGCAACCAGGCCTGCCTCGACCACACCTTCAGCGGCCAGATCACCTCCTGCCTGGTCAACCCGCGCGCCTGCCACGAGACCGAGCTGGTGCTCTCGCCGACCCGCCGCCGCAAGCGCGTCGCCGTCGTCGGCGCCGGTCCCGCAGGCCTCGCCTGCGCGGTCTCCGCCGCCGAACGCGGCCACGACGTCACCCTGTTCGACGCCGCGAGCGAGATCGGCGGGCAGCTCAACGTCGCCCGCAAGGTGCCCGGCAAGCAGGAGTTCGACGAGACCCTGCGCTACTTCCGCACCCGCCTCGCCGACCTCGCCGTCGACGTCCGGCTCGACACGCGCGTCACCGCGGCCGACGTCACCGGCTACGACGAGGTCGTCGTCGCCACCGGCGTCACCCCCCGCGTCCCCGACATCCCCGGCGTCGACCACCCGAGCGTCGTCGGCTACCTCGACGTGCTCCGCGACGGCGTGAGCGTCGGCGACCGCGTCGCGATCCTCGGCGCCGGCGGCATCGGCTTCGACGTCGCCGAGTACCTCACCGACGGCGGCGACAAGGCGCACGAGGACCCCGCGACGTACTTCCGCCAGTGGGGCGTCGACCTCGACTACCGCGCGCCCGGCGGCCTCGCCGCCCCCGAGCGGCCCGCCCCGCCGCGCACGGTGCATCTGCTCCAGCGCAAGACGTCCAAGGTCGGCGCCGGGCTCGGCAAGACCACGGGCTGGATTCACCGCACGGAGCTGCGGCACCGGGGCGTCACCATGGTTCCGGGCGTGCGCTACGACCGGATCGACGACGCCGGGCTGCACGTCACCGTGGGTGAGGAAAGCACCGTGCTCGAGGTCGACACCATCGTGCTGTGCACCGGCCAGGAACCGCGCCGGGACCTCTACGAGGAGCTGGTCGCGGCGGGCAGCCCGGTTCACTTGATCGGCGGCGCCGACGTGGCCGCCGAGCTGGACGCCAAGCGGGCCATCAAGCAGGGCACCGAGCTCGCGGCGGCGCTCTAGGCCTGTCCGGCGGATCACGCGGGGTCTGGCACCAGACCCCGCTCACCTGGGTTGCAAGACGCTGCGCCTTTCCCCCGACTTGATCCGCCGGACAGGCCTAGGGCGGGCGCGGCCCGTCCCTAGGATGAGCGCATGTCACTCCCGCACGCGATCCTCACCGCCCTGCTCGAGAAGCCGTCGTCGGGGCTGGAGCTGACCCGCCGCTTCGACCGGTCGATCGGCTACTTCTGGTCCGCGACGCATCAGCAGATCTACCGGGAGCTGGGAAAGCTGGAGGCGGAGGGCCTGATCCGGGCCCTCCCCTCGGAGCAGCCGGCGCGCGGGCAGAAGAAGGCGTACGAGGTGCTGCCGGCGGGGCGGGAGGAACTGGCCCGCTGGACGGCCGCGTCCCAGGACCCCAAGCCGCACCGGGACGCGCTGCTGCTGCGGCTGCGGGCGGCGGCGGTGGTGGGGACGGTGGGGCTGGAGGACGATCTCCGGCGTCATCGGGAGCTGCACGCGCGGCAGTTGGAGACGTACCGGGAGATCGAGCGAAGGGACTTCCCTCCGGGGAGGGGTGAGGCCGAGGACCGGTTGCGGCACCTTGTGCTGCGGGCGGGGATCGATCTGGAGACGTTCTGGACGCAGTGGCTCGACCATGCGTTGGCGGAGTTCGCGGAGATTTCCGAGGGGCGGGGGGAGGGGGAGGGGTAGTCGCCTGCGTGCGGGCCGGTGGGGGCCGGTCGCGCAGTTCCCCGCGCCCCTTGAGGGACGCCTCCGCAGCTGCGGGCAGTCGTCCCGCAGGGCGGCACGGGTGGGCGCAGCGGTACCTCTGCAGCGCCGGGTGCGGGTTGTCCGTGGCCGGTCGCGCAGTTCCCCGCGCCCCTTGAGGGTGGCGGACCCTGAGGAGGTTTCCCCGCGCCCCTTGCGGGGCGCGGGGGCGGCGTCGGGTGCCTGACCGGAGCGCTTCGGTCGAGGGCGGCCCGGCGCCGGGTCTAGAGGTGGGTCGGGCGGGCCGTGTTGCGGCGGCGGAGGTACCAGACGGTGCCGAGGACGCCGGCACCGACCAGCGCGCCGCCCGCCACGGCGGTGACCGTGCCGTAGTCCTTCGACGCGCCGCCGACGCCGCCCATCACACCGCGGGACGGCGACGCCGTGGGGGAGGCCGAAGGGCTGGACGCCGGGGACACGACCACGGACTGGGTGCCCGCGGTGCTGCCGTTGGAGCACACCACGATCACCGTGTACGTGCCCGCGCTGACGTTGGACCAGGCCGCGGACTGCCCCGGGGACGTCCCGGACAGCGCCACCTGGCGGCCCTGTGAGAAGTTCGCCTGACCGCTGCTGAGCAGCGAGGCGGTGCCCCAGTGGCCGTTGATCTGGGTGCACGCGGTGGTGCTCACCGAGACCGTGTTCCCGGTGGTGCTGACGGAGATTCCGTCCGCGGCCGCCGGTCCGGCCGGCATCACGGCGAGCGCGGCGGCGGCTGCCACGGTCGGTCCGAGGCGGAGCAGGGGCTTCGAGATGCTCATGTGGACTGCCTTCCGGCGGCACGGCCGGCGGTACATCCCTTGCGCCGCCGAGGTCGGGGAGCGCCCGTGCCGCCACGAAGATCAGCCAACGGGCAGCCCGCCCGCCGCGCACTCCGGCTGCATCCACGCAGGTGACGGCGTCCTCCGGGCGGCTCAGCGGGGTGTGCCGGCGTCAGCCGCCGGCACCCGTCGTCACCGTCCGCTCGGCCGAGAAGGCGCCCCACGTGCCGTCCGGCAGCAGCGCCCTGATCCGCACCCGGTGCGTGACGCCGGCCGCCTCGCCCGCGTAGAAGCGGTACGTGGCCCGGTCGCGGGGCGCCTCGCCGCCGTACACCAGCGAGGTGACGGGCCGTCCGTCCAGCCGCACCTCGTACTCGGTGACCGTCCCGTCGACGCGCGGCGGTGTCCAGGAGAGCACGATGTCGTACGACCCGCCTGAAGTCCGGCTCACGGCTCGGAAGTTGGTGGGCGCGGTGGCCGTGGCGCCGTCGTCCGTGCCCTCGGCGGTGGTGAGACGGACGGCAGGGGAGGGCTGCGAGAGGTTGTCCGCCGCGTCACGGGCGCGGACGGTGAAGCTGTATCGGGTTCCGGGGCGCAGCCCGGTCACCACGGCGGCCGTCTGGTTCCCGCCCACACTGTGGATCTTCGACCCCGCCTGGTAGATGGTGTACGACACCACACCGCGGTCGTCCCGTGCCGCCGTCCAGGAGAGCTGGGCCGCCCGACTGCCGACCGCGCGTCCCTTCAGGTTCCCGGGAGTCGTGGGCGGTGCGGTGTCCGCTCGGGCCGCCGCCGGGGTCGTGGCCCGTACCTCCCGGCTGGGCGGACCGAGCCGCCCCTCCGCGTCTCGGGCGCGCACCGTGAAGACGTAGGTGGTGGCCGGGCGGAGCCTGGTGACGTCCACCATGTGCGTGGAAGCGGGTACCTGCTTGACCTTGGTGTGGCCTCGATACACCTCGTAGCCGGTCACCGCGGATCCCGCCGGGGCGGTCCGGTTCCACATGACGTGGACGCTGGTGGCGCTGCCCGCCTGCGCGGTGACGCCTGTCGGCGCTCCGGGCGGCCGTTCGCCGCCGCTGTCGTCCCGGCCGCCGCCCCAGCGGCAGGAGACGGTCAGCAGCACGACCGCGCAGAGCGCGAGCAGGCGGCGCGATGACGCGGTTGGGGTAACGCCACGCACGACTTCGCCTCCCGGGGTCCACGGAGGACCGGCCCGTTCAAAGGTCCGTACCAATATGAGGGTGCTGACGCGCTCATATCAAGAGGACGGTGCGGGTCGAACGTGCCGGCGGGTTACGTATCCTGAACACCGAACGGGCCGAACCGCCCCTGCAGGACGGGGTGTTCGGGCTCGAGGCGCGGGCCGCTGTCGTCGCTGAACCCGCGCCGTCACGGGTGGCTGGACGGTCCGGGCCGACGCGCGCCCGGGCCTCCGGCGCCCTCCGCCTCCGCCGGCCCCCGGGTGCCCCGTCCGGCCCCTTTCGGGTCGGTCACCCTCCTCACGCCGGGACGAAATGGGGCAAAGTGCCCTGGGTGTGCGTCCCTGTTCCCGACGAGAGGCTCATCTGACCGTGTCCCGTGTCCAGACGCTCACCGTCGCCGTGGCCGGCGTGGCACTGCTGGCCCCCTCGGCGTCCTCCGCCGCGGAGTCGGTCCACCTCCGTCCGTCCAGGACCGAGGCCCGGCGCGTCGCCGCCGGCTCCGCCCTCCCCGCCGCCCTGCCGCACGTCGCCGTACCGCACCGGGGCCGCATCGAGCCGGTCGCCCGGGACGGCACGCGCGAGGTGTTGACGCCGGTCGCGGGCTCGGGCGGTTCCGCGGCTCCGGGCCCGGGGGCTCCGGGACCGGAGACTGCCGGGCCGGGCGGCTCCGGCCCCGCGACCCCGGACGCCACAGCCTCGGACGGCACGGCGGGCGACGTGACGACAGGCCCCGCCACCCCCGCCCCCACGGACTCCGGCCCCTCCCCGTCAGGGGGCTCCGAGCCCTCCGCTCCCGCCCCCGTCACCGCGGCCGACCTCCTGGCCAGGGTGAGCGGCTGCACCCCCGTCTCGCGGGGCAAGTACCGCAAGGACCGCGGCAGTGCGGCCACCGTCCCGGTGTGCGGCACGCGCGAGGCGGTGTACTGGAAGGCGGACATGGACATCGACTGCGACGGCCGCCCTGGCCGCCACTGCAACGCCGCCACCGACCCGAGCTTCTCCTCGTCCACCGCTTTCGCGCAGTCCGACGGCCGCGCCCTCAGCTCCGAGAAGCTGCCCTACGTCGTCGTCCCCGCGCCCAGTTCGATCTGGGACTACCGCGACCACGGCGTGCGCGGCGGATCGGTCGCGGCCGTCGTCTACCGCGACCGCGTCAGCTACGCGGTCGTCGGCGACACCGGCCCGACCGACATCATCGGCGAGGCGTCCTACGCGGCCGCCAAGTCCCTGGGCGTCGACCCGGACCCGCGCTCCGGCGGCGCACCTTCCGGGGTGACGTACATCGTGTTCAAGGACAGCCGGGTCACCCCGCTGGAGGACAAGGAGGCCGCGCAGACCCAGGGGGAGCGGCTGGCACGGGAGTTCGTCGATTCCAAGGACTGACTCCCGTACCCGAGTGCTCCGCCGCCCTCACACCTTCCGGTAGCCGTACGCCTCCGAGGCCGCCGCCGCCACCGCGGCGAGGTCCGCGCCCGTGGAGGCGGTGACCACAGCGGCCACGGCGCCTTCCAGGAAAGGCGCGTCCACCAGTTGCGTGTTCTCCGGGAGTTCGTCGCCCTCGGCCAGCAGGGCCTTCACGGTGAGCACCGCGCTGCCCAGGTCGGTCAGCACCGCGACGCCCACGCCCCGGTCCACGGACGCCGCCGCCGCGGCGATCAGCTCCGCGCTGGTGCCCAGCTCGCCGCTCTCCGTGCCGCCCGCGGGGGCCACCGGCACCGACGCGCCCCCGCCGGAGAGCCCCTGTGCCAGCTCCGCCACGGAGGCCGCGACCGCCGCGCTGTGCGACACCAGGACGATCCCGACCAGCTTCTCGTCGCTCACCTCACTCACCGCCGCCCGCGTCCGCGTCGCCGGGCCCGGCGTCCAGCAGCGCGGCGATCAGCAGCGCCGAGGAGGTGGCCCCGGGGTCCTGGTGCCCGATGCTGCGCTCGCCCAGATAGCTCGCCCGGCCCTTGCGGGCCAGCATCGGCGTCGTCGCGACCGCGCCGTCCCGCGCGGCGTCCCGCGCCGCCGTGAACGACTCGCCGAGCGCCTCCACCGCGGGGAGCAGCGCGTCGATCATCGTCTTGTCGCCCGGCGCCGCCCCGCCCAGCTTCATCACGGCGTCCACCCCGGCCCGCAGCGCCTCGGCCAGCTGCTGCCGGTCCACCTCGGCGGCCTCGCCCAGCGTCTTGCCGGTGCGGCGCAGCAGCGTCCCGTACAGGGGCCCTGACGCGCCGCCCACCGTGGACACCAGCAGGCGTCCGGCCTGGGTGAGCACCGCGCCGGGCGTGGCGGGCGGCTCCTTGTCCAGTGCGTCCTTCACCGCCCGGAATCCGCGCTGCAGATTGCTGCCGTGATCGGCGTCGCCGATCTCCGAGTCGAGGGCGGTGAGCCGCTCCGCCTCGCGGTCCACGGATGCGGTGGTGACCGTCATCCAACGGCGGAAGAAGTCGGCGTCCAGCACGGGAACTCCTCGCGTGGTAGGTGTCCGGGGCGCCGGCCCCGGTGTTGATCTGTCCCGGTGTGGATCACATACCCCAGCGCAGCCCGGGCGTACTCACCGGCGCGTCGTACAGGCGCAGCAGCTCCTCGTCGACCTGGCAGAGGGTGACCGAGGCGCCCGCCATGTCCAGGGACGTGACGTAGTTGCCGACGAGGACCCGCGCGACCGGGACGCCGCGCTCGGAGAGCACCCGCTGCACCTCGGCGTTGAAGCCGTACAGCTCCAGCAACGGCGTGGCGCCCATGCCGTTGACCAGTACCAGCACCGGGTTGCGCGGGGTGAGGTCGTCGAGGACCGCGCCGACGGCGAAGTCGGCGATCTCGCCGGACGTCATCATCGGACGCCGCTCGCGGCCCGGCTCGCCGTGGATGCCGATGCCCAGCTCCAGCTCGCCGGCCGGCAGGTCGAAGGTCGGCGTGCCCTTGGCGGGCGTGGTGACCGCGCTGAGCGCCACGCCGAAGCTGCGGGAGTTCTCGTTCACCTGCTTCGCGAGCGCCGCCACCCGCTCCAGCGGCTGCCCCTCCTCGGCCGCCGCGCCCGCGATCTTCTCCACGAACAGCGTCGCACCGGTGCCGCGGCGGCCCGCCGTGTACAGGCTGTCGGTCACCGCCACGTCATCGTTGACCAGCACCTTCGCGACCTGCACGCCCTCGTCCTCGGCGAGCTCGGCCGCCATGTCGAAGTTGAGCACGTCGCCGGTGTAGTTCTTCACGATGAACAGCACCCCGGCCCCGCTGTCCACGGCCGCCGCGGCCCGCACCATCTGGTCGGGGACGGGGGAGGTGAACACCTCGCCGGGACAGGCCGCCGACAGCATGCCGGGGCCCACGAACCCGCCGTGCAGCGGCTCGTGCCCCGAACCGCCGCCCGACACCAGGCCCACCTTGCCCGCCACCGGGGCGTCCTTGCGGACCACCACCCGGTTCTCCACGTCCACCGTCAGCTCGGGATGGGCCGCCGCCATACCGCGCAGCGCGTCCGTCACCACGGTCTCCGGAACGTTGATCAGCATCTTCATGGGTACCTCCTGGGAAAGGCGTCAGTCGATTCCTGGGCCAGCGTCTTCGCTGGTCACGGCTCGTTTCGGGAGATCAATGACGGTGGCGTCCTGCGGCGGTCCGAAGCGGGTTCCTGCGGTACTGATGCTGACTTCATACTGACTTCCGTGACGGGCATCCGGTAGAGCGGACGGCCGGACGGATCTCGGCCGAAGTGCCCTTGTGGGCAGTATCGGCCTTGCGGCAGCGAAGGGCACGCGCGAGGGCGTCACGGGCGCGCCTCGGTCCGTCAGGAACCGTGCGACGGGGGGTACCGGTGTCTCGGGGGGCCGGAGGCCTTCCCCCGTGCCCTGCGGGCGCGACGGCCGGACGACGCACCGATCCGCGGGTCTGTTGGTCCGACGTCGGGCAGCGGTGCCGGCGGGCGCCGCGCGGGCCGCAGCGCGTGGAAGAATGCATGCATGCCATCCAGCCAGGCTCAGCGCGCTGAGACGGAAGCAGAGAACGGCGGCAGGCCGACCGCCCCCGGGGGGCTTTTCAAGACGGTCACCTCGAGCCGTGTTTCCCAGATGATCGTCGACCAGATCCGCACGCTCCTGAGGGAGGAGCGACTCCAGCCCGGTGACCGCCTGCCCAGTGAGCGCGATCTGTGCACACAGTTCGGGGTGAGCAGGGTGACCGTACGGGAGGCGCTGCGCAGCCTGGAGGCCGCCGGGCTGGTCGAGATCCGGCTCGGTGCCCGCGGCGGCGCGTTCGTGACGTCGCCGTCCTCCCGCCAGGTCGGAGAGGGGCTCGCCGACCTGCTGTCGCTGTCGCCGGTGACCGCCGCGGAGGTCACCGAGGCCCGCCTCGTGTTCGAGCTCGGCATCGTGCCGCTCATCGTCGAACGCGCCACCGAGGAGGACCTCGACGAGCTCCGCGCGCTGTGTGACCAGCACGCCGAGGCGATCAAGAAGGGCACCTACAGCATGGAGATGTCCGCGGACTTCCACACCCGGGTCGCCGCCTGCACGCACAACGGCGGGATCGAGATGCTCGTGCAGTCCTTCCACGGACCGCTGCTCATGAGCCTGCGCGAGGCGCAGAGCGTCGAACCGAAGATGGGGCGGCAAGGGGTGAAGGAGCACCGCAGCTTCGTCGAGGCCATCGCGGCCCGCGACGCGGAAGCCGCGACGGAGATCATGCGCACCCACCTGAAGCGGACCCAGTCCCGGGTGCGGCGCGGCCGGAAGTAGCGAGGACCGGGCCCCGCGGCGTCGGCGACGAGGCCCAGGAACGCCGGCTCGCGCGAGGGGGTGAGCAGCGCGAACGTCTCGCGCAAGCCGTTCGCGTCGCACCACGGCGGCGCCGGCCCAGCAGGTCGGTGCGGTTCCGGTCCCGGCGGCGCCGTGCCTTGGGCCTCGCCGTCGGTCAGTCGAGCGGGACGAGGATCACCTTGTCCGGGGCGACCGAGAAGTGCACCTCGGTGCCCGGTGCTATCGACAGATTGGGGTTGGAGCGGTTGTGGATCTCCAGGTCGCCGACGCCCACGATGTGGTCGACGACATCGCCCATGAAGGCGCGGGTGAGGACGGTGCCCGCCCACTCGTTGGGGACGTTGCCCCGTCGCTCGCGGGACAGGTCGACGCACTCGGGCCGGATGGAGATGAGCACGGTGGCGCCGACCGCGGGAGCCACCTCCACACCGCGGGCGACGAGCCGTCCCTGGGCCGTGTCGACCCGCACCTCACTGCCCGACACCGAGACGACCTTGGCCTCCATGAAGTTGGACGTGCCGATGAACTCGGCGACGAAACGCGTGGCGGGCTTGGTGTAGATCTCGCGGGGCTTGCCGATCTGCTCGACACGGCCCTTGTTCATCACCGCGATCCGGCTGGACATCACCAGAGCCTCGGCCTGGTCGTGTGTCACGTAGATCGCGGTGAGGTTCAGCTCACGCTGGAGCCGCTTGAGCTCGAACCGCATCGTCTCGCGCAGCTTGGCGTCCAGGTTGGACAGCGGTTCGTCCAGCAGCATCAGCTCGGGCCGGGTCACCAGGGCGCGGGCCAGCGCCAGCCGCTGCTGCTGGCCGCCGGAGAGCTTGGTGGCCGGCCGGGAGGTGTAGGCGCCCAGCTCGGTGACGTCCAGGGCGTGCTCGACCCGCTCCTGGATCTCCTTGCGGCCGGGGCGCTTGGCACGGGGCATCACTTCCAGCGGGAACGACACGTTCTTGAAGACCGACAGGTGCGGCCAGATGGCGTACGACTGGAAGACCATGCCGAGCCCGCGCCGGTTGGCATGGACGTTGATGCCGTGTGCGGAGTCGAAGAGCACGGTACCGCCGAGCGTCACCCGGCCCTCCGTCGGGCGCTCCAGGCCTGCCACGGCCCGCAGAGTGGTGGTCTTTCCGCAGCCGGAGGGACCGAGCAGGGTGAACAGCTCGCCCGCGTGCACCTCGAAGTCGACCCCGCCGACGGCGTACACGCGTGTGCCCTGGCCGGACGAGCGCCTGGAGGAGCGCCTGGTCGTGTCGTCGTAGCTCTTCTTGAGAGATTCGACCGTCAACATCGCTGAAGGTCCCTTCGATCAGTTCGCGGAGTCGCTCTGCAGCCCGAAGCGGGCGCCCAGGCGGTAGGCAATGGCGACGAGGAGGACGAGCAGGGTGACCATGCAGACGCCCAGGGCGGCAAGGGTGGTGAACTGGCCGTTCTCGAACTGCTCCCAGATCAGCACCGACAGCACCTCCTTGCCGGGGCTGTAGAGCAGGATGGTGCTGGACAGTTCACGGAACGAGACGATCAGGATGTAGACCCAGCCCGCGAGGATGCCGCCGCTCATCAGCGGGAGCAGCACCCGGCGGAAGGTCTGGAACCAGGACGCGCCGGACACCGCCGCCGACTCCTCCAGCTCGGGCGACATCTGCGCCATGGCGGACGACGCGTACCGCATCCCGTACGGCAGGTATCGCGTGCAGTAGGAGATCAGCAGGATCAGCAGCGTGCCGTAGATCGGCAGCGGCGTGCGCAGGTAGACGAAGGCCAGCGCCAGACCGAGGACGAGACCCGGGATCACGATGGGTGTGAAGGCGAGGAGGTCGAGGATCCGCCGGCCCGGGGCCTTGGTGCGCAGCACGACCCAGGCGACGATCGCGGCGAGGAGCATCACGACCGTTGCCGCGCCGACGCCCAGGACGAGCGAGTTCTTCAACGCGGTCAGCGCGAAGGGCTGGGTGAGGACGGCACGGTAGTTGTCCAGCGTGAGCTGGCTCAGCGTCTCGCCGGTCGGCGCGGCGTAGTACTTCAGCAGCGACGCGTAGACGAGGACGCCGACCGGCAGGACCACGGTGACCAGGAAGTAGAGGATCACCCCGGCGCCCACGAACGCCCGTGCCCGGCCCAGCTCGACCGGACGGGGGCGGAACGCCTTGCCGCCGACGGTCTGGTAGTTGCGCGAGGAGCGCTGGAGCCAGCTGGAGAGCAGGACCCCGATCACCGCGATCACCAGCAGGCCGATGGCGTAGGCGCCGGCGGCCCCGTAGTCGATCGGGTAGGACCGCAGGACGAAGTAGATACGGCTGGTGAAGACATAGATGCCGTTCTGGAGCCCGAGCAGACCCGGCACCTCGAAACTCTCCAGGGACTGGATGAACATCAGCAGGGCCGAGGAGACCATCGCCGGCCGCAGCAGGGGCACGGTGATGCGCCGGAGGACCGTGAGCCGGCCGGCCCCCGACATGGCGGCGGATTCCTCCAGGGAGGGGTCCATCGCCCGGAAGGCGGCCACCATCAGCAGGAACGCCACCGGGGCGAGGTGCAGTCCCTGCACCCAGATCATGCCCCAGATGCTGTAGATGTTGAGGGGGGAGGAACCGGACAGGGGCGTGAAGAGCAGCGAGTTGAGCAGTCCGGTCGTGGGATCCGCGAGGAAGATCCACGACGTGGTGTAAAGAATGCCGGGCACGATGAGCGGTACGAGCGACGCGGCGAAGAAAAGCCCCTTGAACGGGGTGTCCGTCCGCACCTGTACATACGCCAGGACGGTGCCCAGGAGGAGCGCCAGAGCGGCTGAACCTATGGCGAACCAGAGAGAGTTGAGCATCATCTCGCCGGCGTGGGCGTCGCCCCCGTAGGCCCGCGCGAAGGCGTCGAGGGAGACGCCGCTGCCGTCGGCGCTCAGGAAGGTGTCGTGGATCAGGTAGCCCAGCGGCACCAGGGCGAGGTAGCCGACCACGATCACCGTGGCGCCGACCAGCAGGCCCTGGAGGGACAGCGGACGCCGGATCCGGCGCAGAAGCCGGTGGGCCGGTCCCTTCCTTCGGGACCGAGGCTCAGGTCCGGGGCTGGATGCGGGACCGTCGTCCCGCGTGGGCGTGGTCGTGGAGGTGAGGCTCATCGGCGGTCACTTCCCCGACTTGCCCGCGCTGCGCAGCAGCGCGTCGTACTTGTTGTCCCAGTAGGCGGCATCTTTGATGAGACCTTCTACGTCGAAGGGCACGAGGGTGATGCCCTGCAGGCTCTTGTCGCCGGGCACCTTCGTCGACGGGGTGAGCTTGAGCTTGACCAGCTCCTTCTGCCCGTCGGTGAGCATGAAGTGATAGAAGAGCCAGGCGGAGGCCGGACGCTGTGCGTTCTTCACCATGGCGACGCCGTTGGGCCGGGGGAATGCGGGGATCTTCGACACGCGGCTCCTGGGCAGGTGCGTGACGGGGGCGCCGGCCGCGATGGCATGGTCGGTGATGTAGGTGTAGTTCATCGCCTGCATCGCCGACTGGCCGGCGGAGAGGAACTGCATCATCGTGACGTGACCCTTGGCCACCTTGGAGTTGGCGGCGATGCCTTGCCACAGCGAGTCCACTTCGGCCTGCGACTTGCCTTGATCCAGCCAGTACTTGGTGACGTTCGCGTACCAGTCGCTGTCGCTGATCTCCAGGGTCAGTTTGCCCTTGTACTTGGGCAGCGCCAGGTCCTCCCAGCTGTGGGGCTCGTCGGCAGGCTTGATCAGGTCGGTGTTCCAGGCGGGCTGGAAGACGTTGAGACGGGTCGCCGTCCACTGCGGGAACTTGGCCGTGGAGTCCACCTTGTCGAGGGCCGCGCCGTTGAAGTCCGCGAGGAACTTGTTGTCGGCCAGGGCCATCAGCTCCGCGAAGTTGGTTTCCAGAGCGTCGGCGCCGGCCTTGCCTGCCTGGACCTCCTGAAGGGTCCGCTGCAGGACCGTCTCGGAGGTGCCCCGGAAGACGTTGACCTTGATGCCGTACTTCTTCTCGAAGGCCTGCGTCACCGGCGTTGCGACGTCCGAGGTCATCGAGGTGTACAGCGAGAGGGTGTTGCCTTCCTGCCGGGCGACTTCCTCGGCCTTGGCGACCTGCTGGTCCTTGGGGAGGCCGGCGATCTGCGCGTAGAAGTCGTTGGCCTTCGTCCCGGCGGACGAGGTGGTGACAGCGCTGCCGCACCCGGTGGCGGTGGCGGCGATCAGCAGGCCTGCCAGGGCGAGCGTGGTGGTACGGGTGGTCCTCATGCAGTGCTCCTGAAGAGGGGCGGGTAGGGGACTGCGGTCAACCCGCCGTAGGGACGCCGCGCGGCAGCGCGTCGTAGGCGGTGTTCCGTTCACGGTGTCGCTCACGGTCTTCGGGAGGCTGTGGGTGGCGCCCGCTGGGGCCCGCACCCCGCTGTACGCCTTGTCCATGGCCCCACCGTCGGCGGGACCGTGACGAAGACGCCGCCGACGAGGGCACCTTGACGCATCGCACGCTCCTTGGACGAGGTGGTTGACCGAGGGGGGGACTGCGGACTCGGACGGTGGGGAAGGGCTGCCGTCGCGCTGACGGTGAGGTGGGGGATCCCGGCGCGGGACGGTGGCTTGTGCGTGTCCGTCCGGGGCCGGTCCCTGTATGAAACAGCGGTTAGATATAATGGTCTAACCATCTGACAAAAACGTTACCCTGTCGTTGCGGCGCGGAGTGGAACGGTCGTGCCGCGGCCGCATGCCGACCCTGCGCGGATCAGGAGAACGTCTCTCGCCGTGGCGGACTCCGCTGTCGCGGAGTCACGTGCGAGCGCGTCCTCGGCCATGTGCCGGCCCTTCCTGATCGGCCGGCGCGACGTGACGTGCGCCGACGGTATTGGTAGAACCATAAGTCCACCATGAGGGGGCGTCAACGAGTCGTACGCGGAGATCGAAATCCCTCAGGGGCCCTGTCCGCAACGGTCATCGAGTCTGCCTTCGGGCCAGGTGGCAGCCGCCGCGAACGTGCGGGACCGGCCCTCGTGAGGTCGTTCCGCAGCGGCATGACAGTCGGGATGTTCACGGCCGGCACGTCCTCGCGCCGAGCCGGTCCGGGTGGGCGACGGCCAGGGCGCACGGGGGAACCGGTAACGGGCCCTCGCGCGGGCGGGGAGTCGCGGCCGCGCCCGGCGTTCAGTGCCGCACGGACTCTCGTTCGAGCGCGGCGATCTGCGCGAGCCGCCGGGCGTGCACACCGCCCTTGAAGGGAGTCGTCAGCCAGGTCTCCACGATGTCCACCGCCTCCCGGAGCGAGAGGAGCTTCGCGGCGAGGACGAGCACGTTGGAGTCGTTGTTGCCGCGGGAGACGCGGGTGCTCCACAGGTCGTGGCAGAGCCCCGCCCGTATCCCGTGGACCTTGTTGCAGGCGATGGTCTCCCCGAGGCCGCTTCCGCCGAGAACCATCCCCCGGTCGGCGTGTCCCCCCGTGACCTGCCGGCACACCTCCGCGCACAGCGGGGGATAGTCGACCGGTTTCCCGGCGTGACTGCCGTGGTCGTCGACGGTGTGTCCCTGTGCCGACAGCCGTTCGACGAGCCGGGCCTTGAGGGCGAGTCCGTTGTGGTCGGCGGCGATGGCGATACGCATACGGTTCCCTTCGGCGGAGGACAGGAGCGGGGTCAGGCGACCATGCCGAGCGTGCTCTCCGCGAACAGCCTCTCCAGCGGCACCGGCCGGTCGATGATGCGCTGGTCCACCGCATGCCGCATGAGCTGCTCCAGCACGGCCCGGTTCGGCTCCGCGCCGTACGGCAGCGGGTCCGCGCCGGTCGTCTCCAGGACCCGCCGGTACATGCGGTCGGTCGCGGTCGGCGCATCGATGGCTCCGTAGCGCAGCCGGTCCACGTAGAGCTGCTTGGCGCGGGCGAAGGCGTCGAAGACCAGCGCCCCCAGCTCGGGCTGTTCCTCCAACAGCGCGTCGCGGATGACGATCAGGTGGTTGACGGGGTACAGCGAACGCTCCCGAAGGGCGGTGAAGCCTGCCTCCTCGGCATCCGGGATCAGGGGTGCCAGAGCGGGGGAGGCAGGTTTGGGGCCGATGACGGCGGCCAGTTCGCCGGCGAGCACCATGTCCTCCAGGCAACCGCCGGGCTTCATGGAGACCACGTTGGCCGGGGGACGGTAGGACGCCACGTGTTCGTCACCCGACAGCACCCATGTGACCTTGTCGAGGTCGACGCCGTACTCCTCCTGGAGCACGGCTCGCGCCCAGACCCCCGTGGTCACCGTGTAGCCCCGGCTGACTCCGACCCTGCGGCCCTCCAGTGCCTTGGGGGTGCGGATGTCCGATGCCGGGTCGTGGTGGATCGCGCCGTGGTGGAAGCCGCGCACCAGGAAGACGGGGACGGCGGTGAACCGCGCTCCGTGCGCCTTGGCGACCAGGTAGGTGGTCAGCGCCATCTCGCTGACGTCGAACTCCAGCCCCCGCACCATGCGCCGGAACGCCTGGACGAGTACGGGAACTTCCTCGAACTCGAAGCGGAAGCCGCGGGGGGTGACCGCCCCCGTCTTGAGCGCCTCGTTGTTGCCCTGAGTGCGGGTCATTGTCGTGAGCTGAGGTAGGACCATGCGCGGAAAGGTAGCATGGTCAGTCCATAAGTCCATAGGGGTCGCAAGGGCAGGCCTTGGGTGCGACCGGACGGCGGCACAGGTGCTTCTCCGTCACGACTCGCCATGGTTCAATGGTATGACCAAAACCGTGACTAGGAGTTGGCCCATGCCGCATCCCGGGATTCTCATCGTCGGCGCCAGCCAGGCGGGCGCTCAGGTCGCCACCTCGTTGCGCGAGAGGGGGAGCACCGCCCCGGTGACGCTTGTCGGCGCGGAGCCGCACCTTCCCTACCAGCGGCCGCCCCTGTCGAAGGCTTTCCTCGCGGACAAGGCGACCGAGGACAGCCTGTTGCTCCGCTCCGCGGAGTACTACCGCAGCAACGACATCGATGTGGTCACCGACGAGTGGGTCGCGGACGTCGTCCTCGACCGGGACGGCTCGGGCACCGCGGTCACGCGCTCGGGCCGCACCTTCGACTTCGGCCGGCTCGCGCTCACCACGGGCGGCACACCGCGACGGCTGTCGATCCCCGGTGCCGACCTCGACGGTGTCCTCTACCTGCGTGACCTCGACGACGCGGTGCGTCTCCGGGGCGCCCTCAAGGCCGCACGCAACGTCGTGGTGGTCGGCGGAGGCTTCATCGGCCTCGAGGCCGCAGCGGTCGCGCGGGCGTCGGGCAAGGAGGTCGTCGTCGTCGAGGCGCTCGACAGGCTCCTCGCGCGTGCCGTCGCACCCGTGATGTCGGACTTCTGTCTCGCCGCTCACCAACGCCGTGGAAGCAGGATCCTTCTCGAACGCGGCGTCATCAGCTTCGAGGGCAAAGGGACTTCGGTCACCTCCGTGGCCCTTTCCGACGGCACGAGCGTTCCCGCCGACCTCGTCCTCGTCGGCATCGGGCTGGTCCCCCGCACCGAGATCGCCGAGCGGATCGGCCTCCGCTGCGAAGCCGGCATCGTGATCGACGCGTACGGCCGCACCAGCAACCCCGACGTCGTGGCCGCGGGTGACTGCACCGACCTCGACGCCGGCGACGGCCGGCTGGTCCGGATCGAGTCGGTGGCCAACGCGATCGCCCAGGCACGTGCCGCGGCAGCCACTCTCGCCGGCTCGCCCACGCCGCTCGGGGCCGTGCCGTGGTTCTGGTCGGACCAGGCCGACGTCAAGCTCCAGATCGCGGGCCTGAGCGCCGGCCATGACAGCGTGGTGGTCCGTGGAGAGCCGGCCTCGGAGAGTTTCTCCGTCCTCTACTTCCGCGAAGGCGAGGTCGTCGCGGTGAACGCCGTCAACGCCCCCCGCGACTACATGCTCGTGAAGAGAATCCTCGACACCGGCGGCTCACTCCCGATGGACCGGGCCGGCGACGTGGACACCCCGTTGAAGGACCTTGTGGTCCGCGTGGCTTGATGCGGGCAAGCGGTCGGCTCCACCGCAGCCGGTCCGGGCGGCGGTGGAGCGACCAGCCGTGGAACGGACGCCGGACCCACGAAGGGCGCTCGGCCGGAGAACCCCGGCCGAGCGCCCTTCCCTCGACGTCGCCGAACGCCGGCGTTCGGCGGCCGGCCTGCCGGACCCGCCTCAGGGCCGTGCGCGGGGGCGGAGGTAGTCACGGATGGTGTCGGCGTCGAGCACGACGTCCGGGTCGTACTCGGGCGCGTCCTCGAGCTGCTCCAGGTCGTTCAGTCCCGAGTGCTTGAAGATCCTGTTGATCGCCGAGATGAGACGCGCGGGACGCTCCGGGTCCGCGTTGAAGTGCTGGTGGATCGTGTTCGGCGGCACATAGATGACGTCGCCCGCTTCCCATTCGAAGCGCTGCACCTCGTCCTGCGGCTTCCAGTGATACGTGTCGGTGATCTCGACGTCGCAGTCCTGGTGGAGGTCGTACCCCCGCCCTTCCACGACGTACAGACACTCCTCGGCCAGGTGGCGGTGCCTGCCCGACCGGCTCCCGGGCGGGATGATCTGCATGTAGGCGTCGACGGTCTCCATCCGGGTGTTCATGTCGTCGTTCAGGAGGTGCTTGAGCAGGCCCTGGCGAGACATCTCCCACGGCATGTCCTCCGGGTGAAGGATCTTGCGCCGCCCCGCGTTCCGTTCGGGTGCCGCCGTCGCGTCGTCGAGCAGCTTCTGGTAGAGCGGCGCCCCCTCGGCGCCGGCGATCCAGGCCCCGGCCTCGTCCCACGCCATGTCAGTAGCCCCCTTCCGGGTGGTTGAAGTCGTCCTCTTCCTCGCGAACCTCGAAGCCGACGCCCTCAGGGGTGGGCTCGAGCTGCCGCGGCTCGACCTGCTTCTGGAAGAGCATGTTCATGAAGAGGTACATGGGCTTGGTCTTGAGGACGAGTGCGCGCGCGGGCTTCTCGGCCGAGGCGTTGAAATGCTGGTGCACACAGTTGTTGTGCACGATCGCGACGTCTCCGGCCTTCCAGTCGTAGCGGATTCCGTCGTGGATCTCGTAACCGACGCCGTCGAGAATGTAGAACGCGGCTTCGTTCACGTGTCCGTGCTTCTGCGACCTGCCTCCCGGTCCGTACTCCTCCAGGTGCAGGTGGAAGAGCTGGCTGATGCCGTCCTTCGGCTCGACGTAGTGCCGGCTGTAGGCCTGCGGCCCGTCCACGAACTTGATCTCGGAGGCCTTGCGGACCCGGGGCATCGACCGCAGTCGGGCGAGCTCCGCGTCGAGGTTGTACTCGCCCTGGATTCCGCGCACGAAAACGCGGTCCTTCTTGCTGTGGTAGAGGCCGGCGAGGCGTGCGTCCTCCGCGGCCTCACCCTCCTCAGCGTGCTCATGGGTCAACGCGTCGTCAGTCACTCGTCGCTCCTTGGCTTAATGGTCTAATCATTGCGAGGGTAGTCTTGAGGTTTCGGCCGGTCAACGGTGCTGAGGGTCTCGGCCGGAGGTGAAGGGGTCGTGCCCCGTGACCCGGTGACGCCCTCGCCGGCGGTCCACCGGGGAGGGGTCTTCTCGCGGTCGCGCACACCGCGTCGGAGGCCTGCAGGTCAGACCATTAGGGTGGTAGATTCGCATGACACTTGACAACGCTCGATGCATGACTTCGACAAAGGGACTTCGCATGACGACTGCCGACGACGGGAACCGCAGCCCGAAGACCGGCCTGTTCAGCCCCGTCAGCATGTCGCGCGTTTCGCAGGTGATCGTCGATCGGGTCAAACTGCTCATTCGTGACGGCGAACTCACCCCGGGGGACCGTCTGCCGAGCGAGCGTGATCTCTGCGAGCAGTTCGGGGTGAGCCGGGTGACGATCCGTGAAGCCCTTCGAGTCCTCGAGGCGAGCGGGCTCGTCGCCGTCCGGGTCGGCGCCCGCGGCGGCGCCTTCGTGACCGCGCCGTCCACCGAGCGCCTCGGGGAGGGGCTCGCCGACCTGCTGAGCCTCTCCGCCCTGACCGCCGCCAATGTCACCGAGGCGCGGATGGTCGTGGAGACGAGCGCCCTGCCCCTGATCATCGAACGGGCCACCGCCGAGGACATCGCCGACCTCCTGCGGCTCACCGACGAAGGTCAGGCCGCCCTCGACGCCGGCACGTACGACGTGGGTATGTCCGCCGCCTTCCATGTCCGGCTGGCCGAATGCGCGCACAACCCGGCCCTGACCATGCTGATCCACAGCTTTCACGGGCCGATGCTGATGTCGCTGCGCGAAGCGAAGGTGAGCGCGCCGCTGATGGGGCGGCAAGGAAGCGACGAACACCGCGAACTCGTGCTCGCCATCCAGAGCCGCGACCTGGCCACGGCCGAGGCGATCATGAAGGCCCACCTGCGGCGTACCGCCTCGCGGGTCGACGGCTGACTGAACGGGCGCACCCTCACCGCGCCCGCGCGCGGTGAGGGTGCGCCCGTCACCCGTCGCGGGGGCTCACCCGGCCGGAGAAACCCAGGAGGCCAGGCGAGGGTAGACACGCAGGGCGTTGTCGGTGAGGACGTCTGTCAACGCCTCGTCGGCGAGGCCGGCGTCCTTCACGTAGACGAGCGTGTCGTCCCAGGCCACGCCCGTGGAGGGGTCGGCCCCACGGACAGCGCCGAGCATCTCCGAGGCGAAGAGCACATTCCCGGGGGGCAGGACGCCGAGCAGGAGGTCGATGCCCGGCTGGTGATAGACACAGGTGTCGAAGAAGACGTTCGACAGCAGCGCCGACGGATCCTGCCAGCCGTTGCGCATGGCCAGACCGCGGTAGCGCCCCCAGTGGTACGGCACCGCACCTCCCCCGTGCGGGATCACCAGCCGCAGCCCCGGGAACCGCCGGAAGACGTCACCCTGGAGCAGTTGCGTGAACACGCTGGTGTCGGCATTCAGGTAATGCGCGCCGAGGGTGTGGAAGTTGGGGTTGCACGCCGTCGAGACGTGAACCATGGCCGGGACGTCCAGCTCCTCGAGCAGCTCGTACACCGGGAACCACGAGGCGTCGGTCATCGGCCTGCCGGCCCATGTGCCGGACGGGTCGGGGTTGAGGTTCACGCCGACGAAACCGAGATCCTCGACGGTACGCCGCACTTCCGCGAGTACGCCGGAGAGGTTGCCGTCCGGTGTCTGGGGAAGCTGGGCGACCGGCGCGAAGTGCCCCGGGAAGAGCTTCGCGACCCGGTGGACCATGTCGTTGGAGACCCGCGCCCACGCATTGGCCACGGAGGGGTCGGGAACGTGGTGTTCCATGCCCGAGGCCTTCGGGGAGAAGAGCATCAGGTCGCCGCCGCGCTCGCGCATGACGCGGAGTTGGTTGTCCTCGACCGACTGGCGAAGCCGGTCGTCGCTGATCGGGGCCATGGATGCCGGCTCACCCGCCAACTGGGCGTCACGGAAGTCCCGCAGCTCGTGCGGAGCCGTCGTGTAGTGGCCGTGGACGTCGATGATCATCGCTGCTGCTCCTTCAGATACGTCGCGTGGTCGACGTAGCGGATGCCTGCCTTCCGCAACAGCGGGCGCATGTCGTTGACATCGAGGGCGATCTCGCCGGCCGCGTACCGGGCACGCGAACCGGCCTCCTTCTGCTCACGGGCCTTCGACGCTGCCAGCACCTCGGCCGCCTTCAGCCGCCCGACCCGGACCACGCCGTCGTCGTCGGCGACGATCACGTCACCCGGTTCGACGATCTGTCCGGCGATGGCGATCGGAACATTGACGTCCCCGAGGGTGCCCTTGACGGTGCCCTCCGCCGAGACGGCCTTGGACCAGACGGGGAAGCCCAGTTCCCTCAGGTCGGCGACATCACGCACCCCGGCCTCGATGACGAGGCCCCGCACGCCGCGCGCCATTGCCGAGGTGGCCAGCAGGTCGCCGAAGTAGCCCATGTCGCACGGCGCGGTCGGCACGACGACGAGGACGTCGCCCGGCCGGCACTGCTCCATCGCCACGGCGATCGTCGTGTTGTCCCCGGGGGCGACGGTCACGGTGACCGCGGTACCGGCGGTGCGGGCGCCGGGCCAGACCGGGCCGAGGTGCGAGCCGAGCAGGCCCGTGCGGCCCTGGGCCTCGTGGACCGTGGCCACTCCGCACGCCGAGAGGGCGTCGGCCACGGCCAGGTCGGCCCGGGGCGTACCGGTGACGACAAGGCCGGCCATCAGCGGACCCTCCCGCCGGGCCGGCCGACCAGCTCGGGCATCATCGAGACGTGGATCGCGTCCTCGTCGGTCTCGCCGGCCAGCACGCGGAGCGCGTGGTCGACCTGGTCGATGCCGTAACGGTGCGTCGCCAGCTTCTCCAGCGGGTACCGATGTGAGGCGAGCTGGGCGACGGCGAGCTCGCAGGCGTTGAACGAATGGCCGCGCGCCGACCTGATGGTGATCGCCTTCTCGGTGATCAGCTTGACGGGAAAGTCGGGGAATGCCGCCAGCTCCCCCTGGATGAGCAGCGAGCCCTCGCGGCGCTTCAGGACGTCGACGCCGAGCAGGACCGGCGCCGTGCCGGCGCGCGAGGTGCAGTCGAGCACGTGGTCGACACCGCGTCCGCCGGTCAGGTCCATGATCTTCTCCCGGGGGTTCTCGGTGAGGACGTCGACGACGTCGTCCGCGCCGAGCTCCCTGGCGAGCTCGAAGCGCGCCCGGTCGCGGGTCGTGCCGGAGACGATGATCTGCGACGCGCCGGCCTGCTTGGCCGCGACCAGCTGCGCGAGGCCCTGCTGGCCCGGGCCCTGGATCAGGACCGTGTCGTTGTACCCGACACCCGCGGTGAGGAGTGCCCACTCGATGCCGTTGGAGAGCGGCATCACGAGGCCGGCCTCTTCGGCGGTGAGGGTGTCGGGGATCTTATGGAGTACGGCATTCCACGGCAGGAACATGTACTCGGAGAAACCGCCCCACAGAGTGCCGGGGTTGTCGGCCGAGGTGTAGCCGAAGCGGCGGGCGTCGTCGTTCGTGCGCCAGTCGGTGGCCTCGCAGTGGCGGTACTCGCCGATTCTGCACCACTCGCACGTGAAGCACGCGACATAGTGCTCGACGAAGACCCGGTCGCCCTCCTGCAGCGCGTGGCGCGCCTTGAACCTCTTCCCCGCCTCGGCGATCACGCCCACGTTCTCGTGGCCCATGATCACGGGCCCCTGCGTCGCCCTGGTCGTGGGCGGGTTCTTGTAGAGCTTCACGTCGGTGCCGCAGATGCCCGCCACCTCGACCTTGAGGAGGGCCGAATCGGCGTCGAGCTGCGGCATCACGAACTGGCGCAGCTCGGTCGTCGCCGGCGCCGTCCGCACGGCCGCCAGCACGGTCTCTGTCATGGGGTCTCCCGATGGCACTTTGGCACAATGGACTGACCAAACGTATACCATCGCCGCGAGGTGCGTCAGGGGTGCACTCCCGGTGGGGCGGCCGTTCACGCCGACGCGTCCGACGTCCAGACCGCCCGCGGGAGTTCGCCCGTGACTCCGGGTCACGGCGAGCTCGCGACCGTCGGCCGCGGCCGCCGAAGTGGCCGGTTGACGGGGGCGGATGCTCTATAGGCATAATGGTTATGCCATTGGTCCTCAGGAGGTTCCCGTGCCGAAGGTCGTGTATGTGGGCAGCGACGGCGTCGAGCGCGCCGTGGACGCCGCTGTCGGAGAGAACGTCATGAACACTGCGCTCCGGAACGGGGTCCCCGGCATCGTCGGCGAGTGCGGCGGAAACAATTCGTGCGCCACCTGCCATGTCTGGGTCCGCGGCGAGTACCGCGACGCTGTCGGGAAGCCGGGCGATCTCGAGGCCGACCTCATCGACATGGGCGTCTCCGAGCCACGTGACTGCTCGCGCCTCGCCTGCCAGATCACGCTCAGCGACAAGCTCGACGGCCTCGTCGTCGACGTGCCACCCACCCAGCCCTGATCCGTCCGCACGTTCACCGCGCTCGCCCGGAAGGAACATCATGCTGCGCCCCGAGATCAACGACCTCCTCTGCCGGACCGGCCCCGGCACTCCCATGGGTGACCTCTTCCGCCGCTACTGGCAACCGGTCCTGCTGGCGGAGGAGTTGCCCGAGAACGACTGCCCGCCGGTGCGCGTGAAGGTTCTCTCCGAGCGGCTCATCGCCTTCCGTGACACCGAGGGCCGTTACGGCCTCGTCGACGAGTTCTGCGCGCACCGCGGTGTCTCGATGTGGTTCGGCCGCAACGAGCAGGGCGGCCTTCGCTGCCCGTACCACGGTTGGAAGTACGACGTCACGGGCCAGGCCGTCGAGGTCCCGAGCGAGCCCGAGAACAGCAACTTCTGTGCCAACGTGAAGCTGAAGTCGTACCCGGTGGTCAAACGTGGTGACGTCCTCTTCGCCTACCTCGGCGACCCGGCGGCCCAGCCCCCGGAACCGGAGTGGGAGGCCTACACGGTCCCCGAGGGACAGGTCTTCACCTCCAAGCGGCTTCAGGAGTGCAACTGGCTCCAGGCCCTGGAGGGCGGCATCGACTCCAGCCACGTCACCTTCCTGCACGGCGGCAACATCGACACCGATCCGCTCTTCAAGGGGTCGAAGGGCAACCTGTACAACAAGCGTGATCTCAAGCCGTACTTCGAGGTCGTCGACTACGAAGGCGGTCTGCTGATCGGCGCCCGCCGCAACGCGGAGGAGGGGTACTACTACTGGCGTGTCACCCCGTGGGTGCTTCCCAACTTCACCATGGTCCCGCCGCGCGGCGACCACCCGGTGCACGGCCATTTCTGGGTGCCGATCGACGACGAGAACTGCTGGGCCTGGACGTTCGACTACCACCCGACCCGGAAGCTCACCGAGGACGAGATCGCCGCGATGCGTGCCGGCTTCGGCGTCCACAGCGCGAACGACGAGGCGTACCGCCCGCTCGCCAACAAGGACAACGACTACCTCATGGACCGCGAGGCACAACGGCGCGGCGAGACCTACTCCGGCATCGCCGGCATCGCCCTTCAGGACTCCTCGCTGCAGGAGTCGATGGGGCCGGTCGTCGACCGCACCAAGGAGCGCCTCGTCGCCACCGACGCGGGCATCATCAAGGCCCGCCAGAAGCTCAGGAAGGCCGCCGAGGCGCTCCAGCGGGGCATCGAGCCGGTAGGCAACCGCCCGCAGGACCAGAGGGTGCGCTCAGTGGCGATCGTGCTCCCGGCAGACCAGTCCTTCGTCGACGGCGTCGGCGACGCGATGATCGCCGAGCCGTCCAAGCCGCACACGACGGTCTGAACCATGGCGGGCTTCGAGAAACTCTCCGTCCCGGTCGGCCCGAGCTCCTGCGCCCGGGCCGCCACCTCCAAGGAAGCGGCGTTCCGGATCGACCATCCACTGCCTCCTGCCCGGAACACGCGGGTCGTCGCCCTCGACGAGCCGGCGGCCGGGATCGTCCGGGACGCGGCTGCCCTCGAGTGGGGGCAAGCCCGGTTCTTCACCGTGAAGGATCCCGGACCGACCCTGGTCGAGGTGGGGGGCGGTGACGTCGCCCTCACCGGAGTCCTCGAGGACACCAACACGGTGGTCATGGTCTCGGTGACCGGTGAGAACGCCGACGCCGTCGCCGTGATCGGCACCGAATGCGGGGCGCGCGGCATCATGACGGCCGGCCTGGTCGTGACGCCCGGCGCCCTCGCCGGCGAGGCGCTCCTCCAACTCCGCCCGTACGCCCGGATCCTGCTGGTTCCGGCCGAAGCCGACGACCTCGTCGAACTCCTGAAGGCGACCCGCGCATGAGCCGCATGACACTTCCGAAGCTCCAGGCGATGAAGGCCGCCGGCGAGAAGAGCGTCTGCATCGTGGCCTGGGACTACCACATGGCGCGGATCGCCGATCGTGCCGGCGCCGACATCGTCTCCGTCGGCGACTCCGTCGGTGTGAACCTGTGGGGCCGGCCTCACCCGCTCGAGATCCGGTTCGACGAACTGCTCGTGGTCGCCAAGGCGGTGCGCCGAGGGGTCGCTGACGCGCTCGTGTCCTGCGATTTCCCGTTCGGTCCGCTGCAGACCGGTCACGCGGTGCCCGCCGCCGTACGCCTGGCGAAAGAGGCCGGGGTGGACCTGGTCAAGCTGGACGGCGCCGCCGACTTCCCCGAAGCGGTGGAGGCCGTCACACGGGCCGGCGTGCCGGTCTTCGCGCAGTTCGGCATCACCCCGCAAACGGCGCTGAAGTACGGGATCGCCTATTCCGCTGCCGAGGGTGCCTTCGTCCCCGACGAGTTGCTCGACGAGATGGTCGACGAGGCCAGACGGCTCGAGTCCGCGGGGGCGGTGGCGCTCAACTTCACCAACTCCGGTCCCGTCGTGGGTCCGGCCGTGGTCGAGGCGGTGAGCATTCCGGTGCTCGGCGGCTTCGGCGGTGGGCCGTGGCTCGACGGCCGGATCCGGATGTCCACCGCGGCCATCGGCTACAACGCGAAGTTCGTCGACCAGGAACCCCACACCTACGCCAACGTGGCGCGCGTGGCGTACGACGCGATCGCCGAGTGCGTCGCCGACATCCGCGGCGGCCGGAACATCCGCGGCCAGTAAGCCACCACGAGTACCACCACGAGTAAGGGAGGGGATGGGCCATGCCCACCATCGAGATCAACGGGTGCCGCACTCGCTACGAGACCGTCGGGCGTGGCCCGGCCCTGCTCATGTTCAGCCCGGGTGGCTTCGACTCCAGCCTGGAGAACTGGACCAGCTTCGGCCGCTACAGGAACCTGGGGCTCATCGACGCCCTGTCACCGCACTACACGTGCGTCGTCTTCGACCGGCGCGAGTCCGGCCGGTCGAGCGGTCGCCTCGAGCGCCTCACCTGGGAGAAGTACGTCACTCAGGCGGTGGGGCTGCTCGACCACCTCGGTATCGGAAGGGCCCACGCCATGGGGGGCTGCGTCGGCTGCTCGAGTGCCGCGGCGCTCGCGGTCGCGCACCCCGGCCGGGTGGCCTCCATGGTGCTCTTCTCCCCGGCCGGCGGCTACACCTACCGCGCGGCCCAGCAGCGCCGGTTCCGGCACCACATCGGCTTCGTCCTCGAGCACGGGCTCAAGGCAGTCGTCGATCTGGCCCGCGGAAGCAGCGCCGGCTTCAGCAAGGACCCGCGCGTCGGCCCCTGGGCGGCGACGCTGCGGAGCGACGACGCGTTCGCCGCGGCGTACGCGGCGACGGACCTCGACCGCTACCTCACGATCGTCTCCGGAACCTGCCGTGTGCTCTTCGACCGCGACACCGTGCCCGGCGTGGAGCCGGAGGACCTCAGCGTGCTCGAGGTGCCGGCCCTGATCGTCCCTGGCGAGGACGCCTCGCACACGCGGTCCGCCGCCAGGTACCTCCAGGAGTGCCTGGCCGTCAACGAGTACTGGGACGTCCCTGTCGCCGAGCAGACGCCGCAGGCGTGCGCCGAGCGAGTGCTGGACTTCCTGGGGAGGCACCCCGTCTGACCGTGCATGTCCCTCTTCGTAGCCGCGGGGTGCTGCGACTGTGCCGGGGACGGACACGCGTCGCGGCCCCTCGACCGGGGCCGCCGGAAAGACGCGCTCACGACGGACGGCCGGGTCCGGCATGCCGCATCCCCGTCCGTCGGCCGCCCGCGGGCGACTTCCGGACGGGGGCACGGAGTCGCTCTCGCGGCAGCCCGCCGCCACGGACCCCGTACGGTCAGTCCGAGATCTCGATGCGGCGGGGCATCGCCGAGGCCACCTTCGGGACGCGGACCGTGAGGATGCCATGGGCGAGGTCCGCGGTGATCTTGTCCGTGTCGGCGTTCCGGGGGAGGGTCGTGCGGTAGCTGAAGCGGCCGATCCGGCGGGTCTGCCGGCGCAGCACACCCTTGCGCTCCTTGTCCTTCACCTCGCCGTGGATGTCCAGCTCGCCGTCGGTGACCTCCACCGTGACGTCGTCCTTCTTGGCGCCGGGGAGCTCCAGCTCCATCACGTACGCGTCCTCGGTGTCCTCCACGTCCGCGAGCGGCGCCCACGGGTCCTCCCCGATCTCGGAGAGCGGGCGCGTGGGGAAGGGGAACGTGCTCTGCATCAGCTGGTCCATGCGGGCCTGCAGTTCCTCGAGTTCACGCAGGGGAGCCCACCCGGAGAGCTGACCCCTGTCGCGGCGTACCGGTTGCGTCATCGGTCCTCTCCTTGCTTGTGCGTTGCGTCCGGCTGTTTCCGGTTTCCGGCTCGGGCGCGGCCGGTCACAGGGACCAGCCCATGACCGGGCGGCTCTCCGTGCCGCTTCGCGCGCCCACGCCCTCGACGTCGCGTTCCGCGAGGGCGAGGAGCTGCCCGCCCAGGTCGCGCAGGGCGCGGCCCGCGGCCAGTTCGTCGCCGATCTCCGGGACGTCCGGGTCCGCCGGGTTCCGGTGGGCGGCGCCGTGACCGGTGAGGGTCGTCGACCCCGTGTCGAGGGTGGCGCGCGCCTTCGTCGTGCCGTCCTCCTCGAAGAGGTAGAGGCGGGTCTTCCATTCCAGGGTGTGCGACATGACTGCCTCCTCGCCGGGCGGCCCGGATGTGCCGGTCGCTTCGTCTCCACCGTCCGACTCCGGCGGACGCGGGGCACGGGGCCGAAGGTCCCGGGAACGTGCCGTGCGACCCGGGTACCCCGATACCACCCGGCGCCGGTCATGTCCCGGCGACCGGCTCCTCGGTCCCGACGGCCCCGGCGATCCCGGCGGTCTCGACGGCCGCACGCGTGTCGTCGACCCGGTACGACAGCTGGTCGACGACCGCGACCACACCGTCGATCCGGCTCGCCGCCCGCACCGCCATGTCGACGTCGCCGCGCTTCTCCAGCCTCCCGGTGAGGGTCACCACGCCGTCCTCGACGGCCACGGCCAGCGCCCTCGGCGTCAGCCAGAGCGTCGCCCCCAGGACGTCCCTGCGCACCGCGCGCTCGATCTCGGCGTCGGTCCGCAGTACGGGCCGGAGCAGATCGCCGCGCGTGACGATGCCGACGAGCCGCTCCTCGTCGTCCACCACCGGCAGCCGTGCGACGCCGTGCCCGGTCATGAGCCAGGACGCCTCGGTGACGGTGGCACGCGCCCCCACGGTGACCGCGGGTGCGGTCATCACGTCGCCCGCGGTGCGGGCCCGGCCGAGGCCGGGCATCCTGCTCATGAGACCGGCCCACCCGGGGCCGGAAGCGCCCTCGGGCGTCCGGCGGGGGCGCGAGCGCGCCAGGTCCGGCGTGGAGATCACGCCGATCACCCGGCCGTCCTCGTCCGTCACCGGAAGGCCGCCGACACGGCGCTCCCCGAGTACGCGGACCACGTCCCCGAGCGGAGTGCCGTACGCGGCGGTGACCACGTCCCTGGTCATGACGGCGCCGACCTCGGTGGCCTTCATCGCTGTACCTCCTGGCTCATTCGGGTTCCGCCGGCCGGGACGGGCCCTCGCCGGGAGCGGTTGATTCCAGCCTCCGGGATCGCCGCGGGGATCCCAGGGCCCCTGGGGGCAGGGGGAGCAGGGCCGAACGGCCCGGATGTCCGGGATGTCGCCCTCGGGGCGGGTTCCCGCAGCGGCCCTTCGGGCCTGTCGGACCCGGTTCTCGGGACCCGCTGGCCCCTCCCCGCCCGCCGGCGCCCCGGCGACGCTGGGCGTAGGCGGGGAACCGCTCCGAACGAAAGGTGCATGTCATGGAGTCGCCGGTCGTCGTCGGTGTCGACGGTTCCGCCGAAAGCCTCGCGGCCGCCGAATGGGGCGCCCGTGAAGCCGCGCGCCGTGGCGCCGGCCTGCGACTGCTGCACGTACGGGGCCGGCATCCGCGGCAGGCCGGCACGGACATCACCCGCTCCGCCGACCACCGCCTCGCGCTGCGGGTCCTGCGGAGAGCCGCGGACCGTGTCCACGCCGTGCGTCCGGACGTACACGTCCAGGAGGCCCAGGTGGAGGGGCCCGCTGTCGCCGCCCTCGCGCGGGCCGCGGAGGCCGCCGACCCGCTGGTGCTCGGCTCGCGCGGGCTCGGCCGGGTCGCCGGTCTGCTCGCCGGCTCCGTCTCGCTCGGCGTCGTCGCGCGGGCCACCCGCCCCGTCGTGCTCGTGCGGGCGGACGCGGCGGGGGGGAGGGGGAGGGAGGTGACGGGCGGCGGGACGTCGTGCTCGGGGTGGACGTCATCGAGCCCTGCGACGAGGTGCTCGCGTACGCCTTCGAGGCGGCCCGCCGGCGCCGTGCGCGGCTGCGCGCCCTGTACGCCTGGCGCGCGCCCGACCGGCTCACCCTGGGTGCGGCCGACGCCGGTCCGGCCGGTGACCGGGGGCGGGCCGAGGAGTGGCTGCGCTTCCTGACGGCCGTGCTCCAGGTCTGGCGGGACAAGTACCCCGACGTCGACGTGCTGGAGACGGTGGCCGAGGGCAAACCGGCGGACGCCCTGCTCAAGGCGGCCTCCGACGCGCGGCTGCTGGTCGTCGGGCACCGGATCCCCGGCCGTCCCGCCCTGCCCCGCACGGGTCCCGTCACCCACGCCGTGATCCACCAGGCGCGCTGCCCGCTGGCCGTCGTCCCGCACCGCTGAACTCCGGAGGCCCAACCCCGCCCAATACCCCTGGGGGTATTACGTGCTACGGTGAGGTCATACCCCCGGGGGTAATGCATCATGGGAAGGAGCAGGACGTGTTCTTCGTGGACACCATCGAGGTGCCGGGACTCGGCAACCGCGCCTACCTCGCCGGCGGCGCCCGTACGGCCGTGGCGGTCGACCCGCCGCGCGACATCGACCGGGTGATCGCCGCGGCCGCCCGGCGCGGGGTGCGCATCGCGTACGTCGCCGAGACCCACGTGCACAACGACTACGTCACCGGCGGACTCGAACTCGCCCGCATCACCGGCGCGTCCTACCTGGTCCCCGCCGACGCGCGGGTCTCCTTCCCGCGCGTCCCCGTGCACGACGGCGACCGCACCCCCGTCGACGGGGACGCGGGCCTGGTGCTGCGCGCGCTCGCCACCCCCGGCCACACTCCGCACCACACCGCGTACGCGCTGGAGGAGAACGGCGCCGCCGTCGCGGTGTTCACCGGGGGCTCCCTGCTGATCGGCACCGTCGGACGCCCCGACCTGGTCGAGCCCCGGCTGACCGAGCGGCTCGCCCGCGCCCAGCACGCGTCCGCCCACCGCCTCGCCGGCGAACTCCCCGACGAGGCCGCCGTGCTGCCCACCCACGGCTTCGGCAGCTTCTGCTCCTCCTCGCAGCAGGAGGGCGGCAGCACCACGATCGGCAAGGAGAAGGCGTCCAACGAGGCGCTCACCGCCCCGGACGCCGACACCTTCGTCGCCGGTCTGCTGGCCGGCCTCGACGACATCCCCGCGTACTACGCGCACATGGGCCCCCTCAACGCCGCCGGACCCGCGCCCCTCGACCTCACCCCGCCCGCCGTCGCCGACCCCGACGCGATCGCCGCGCGGCTCGCGGCGGGGGAGTGGGTCGTCGACCTGCGCAACCGGATCGCCTTCGCCGCCGGACATGTGACGGGCTCGTACAACGTCGAGGCGGAGGGGCAGCTCGCCACCTACCTCGCCTGGCTGGTCCCGTGGGGCAAGCCGGTCACCCTGCTCGCCGAGACGCCGGCCCAGCTCGCGGACGCACAGCGGGAGCTGACCAGGGTCGGCATCGACCGGCCCGCCGCCGCGGCCGTCGGAGGCCCCGCCGACTGGCTGCGCCCCGGCGAGACCCCCGCCTCCTTCCCCCGCGCGACCTTCGCCGACCTGGCGCGGCGGTACCCGGCCGAGGCGGTCGTCGTGCTCGACGTGCGGCGCGCCTCCGAGCGGGCGCGCGGTCACGTCGACGGATCCGTCCACATCCCGGTCCACGAACTGCGCGGCCGGCTCCACGAGGTGCCCGACGGCCAGGTGTGGGTGCACTGCGCCGGCGGACTGCGCGCCGCGATCGCCGCCTCCCTGCTGGACGCGTCCGGGCGTGACGTCGTCGCGGTGGACGACCGCTTCGACCGGGCCGCCGAGGCCGGACTCACCGTCCGCACGTCCTGAGGGGCCGGCGTACGCACCTATGAACGCACCACATCAGCGCCGCCTACCGGGACGCGTCGGCGTCCCCGAGGCCGCCGCACGCACCGGACACACGCCTGCGGGCGACGCGCACGGCGACGCCGTCCTGCTCGACGTCCGCGAACTCCACGAATGGCAGGCGGGCCACGCGCCCCGCGCCGTCCACCTCCCGCTGTCCGCCCTCGCCGCCGGGGCCCCGCTCCCCGACGCCGCCCGGGGCGCGCCCCTGATCGTCATCTGCCGGTCGGGCAACCGGTCACGCCAGGCCGCCGCCCTGCTCGCCGAGCGCGGCGCCGACGCCGTGGACGTGACCGGCGGCATGCGGGACTGGGCCGACGCCGGACTGCCGGTCGTCGACGCGCACGGCAGGGACGGCAGCGTCTCGTGAGCCTGCTCCTCCTCGCCCTGGCCGCCGGGGCCCTGACCGGCCTCGCGCTCGGCGCCCTCGGAGGCGGCGGCAGCATCCTCGCCGTCCCCGCCCTGATCTACCTGCTCGGCCTCTCCCCGGTCGCGGCCACCACCGCGAGCCTGCTGATCGTGGCCGTCACCTCGTTCACCGCGCTGCTCGCGCACAGCCGCGACGGACACGTACGGCTGCGCACCGGACTGCTCTTCGCGGCCGCCGGGACCGGACCCGCCCTGCTGGGCGCCGGCCTCTCCGCCCGGCTGCCCGCGGCCGCGCTCACGGTCGGCTTCGCCGTCGTGGCGGCCGTCGCCGCGCTCCGCATGCTCCGGGCTGCGCGCCCGGTCGTTCGACGCGGAGGCGGGCCGGGCGGCCGGCGCGGGAGCGGGGCTCGGCGCGGTCACCGGCGTCCTCGGCGTCGGCGGCGGCTTCCTCGCCGTACCGGCGCTGGTGCACGGCGTCGGCCTGCGCATGCGGGAGGCGGTCGGCACCAGCCTGCTCGTCATCACCGTCAACGCCCTCGCCGCCCTGCTCCTGCGCGCCGGCACGCTGGAGGGTCTGGACTGGGCCGTCGTCGGACCCTTCGCGGGGGCCGCCGTGCTCGGGGCGCTGGACGGCCGGCGGCTGTCGGCGAAGCTCTCCGGCGGCGCGCTGCGCCGGATCTTCGCGGTGGTGCTGCTGGCGGTGGCCCTGGTCATGCTGGCCGACGCGGTGACGTCATGAGGCCGCGCGCCGTGCGGGGCGAGCGGCCTCGGGGTGCGTGCCGTACGGGGACGGGCGTCAGGCCAGGGACAGGAACAGCTTCTCCAGGCGCGCCCGCATCTCCTCCGCGCTCTCGCCGTTCTCCCCGTTCGCGCGGCCGGACTCGATGTCCGCCACGCACTTCTGCAGGCCCGTGGCGATGATCGCGAACCCGGCCCGGTCCAGGGCGCGGGACGCCGCCGCGAGCTGGGTGATCACGTCCTCGCAGTCGCGGCCCTCCTCGATCATCCGGATCACGCCGGAGATCTGACCCTGCGCCCGGCGCAGCCTGTTCAGCACGGATTTCAGCTCCGCGCCCGCGAGATCCAAGTCCACGTCCACTCCCTGACGAAATACCCCGTGGGGTACTCTACGTCCGCTTCCGCCAATCCGTCGACCGACCGCCACCCCCCACCGATCGCCGACAGAGAAGGATCACACACCCGCCATGACCTCCCCCGTCACCCCGGACACCCTCACCGTCGCCCAGGCCGCCGCCCGGCTGGACGACTTCACCGTCATCGACGTCCGCACCCCCGCCGAGTACGCCACCGGGCACCTGCCCGGCGCCGTGAACGTCCCCCTGGACCAGGTCAAGCGCGCCCTGCCCGAGATCAGGCAGGCCGCCGAGCGCGGCGGCCTCCTCGTCGTGTGCGCCTCCGGGGCGCGCTCGGAGAAGGCGTCCGGCGCCATCGCCGCCGAGGGCGTGCCCGCCGCCTCCCTCGCCGGAGGCACCAACGCCTGGGCGGCCGAGGGGCAGAACCTGGAGCGTCCCGAGGCCTGCGACACCCGCGCGGTGTGGGGCATGGAACGCCAGGTGCGCTTCACCGCCGGCACGCTGGTGCTGCTCGGCCTGGCGCTCGGACTGCTGGTGCACCCGGCGTTCCAGCTCCTCTCCGCGGCCATCGCGGGCGGCCTGGTCTTCTCCGCCCTCACCGACACCTGCGGCATGGCGGTCGTCCTCGGCAAGATGCCGCACAACCGCCCGCGCGGGACCAACCTCGACGGTGCGCTCGCCGCGCTGCGGGGCAAGTGAGGCGCGGCCTCCCGGCCCACGTCAGGCCCGGGGCGCCTGTGAGGCGCCCCGGGCCTGACGCATGCACGTGAGGAGAGGCCGAGACTAAGCCCCCCGCACCACCGCCACCGGCGACGGCGCGTGATGCAGCAGCGCCTGGCTGACCGACCCCAGCAGCAGACCCGTGAAGCCGCCGCGCCCGCGCGCGCCGACCACCGTCAGCTGGGCGCCCTGCGCGGCTTCGATGAGGGCCTCGCGGGTGGGGCCGTGGACCACCTTCGGCTCCACCACGACGCCCGGACGCAGCTCGCGGTGGCCCGCCAGCGCCTCCGCCAGCAGCCGTTCCTCCGCCTCCGCGAGGGCGCCCGCCGGGTTCGCGTACGGCTCCGCGGGGTCCTGCGGCTCCGGCAGGGGCGCGTTCCACGCGGTCCAGGCGTGCACGGCCACCAGCGTCGTCCCGCGCAACTCGGCCTCCTGGAAGGCGAAGTCCAGCGCCCGCTCCCCGGCGGCGGAACCGTCGACGCCCACCACCACGGGACCCTCAGTGCGCACCTCGCCACGCACCACCAGCACCGGACACTTCCCGTGGGCCGCGAGATGCACGGCCGTGGAGCCGACCATCAGGCCGACGAACCCGCCCATGCCGCGGGATCCGACCACCACCAGCTCGGCGGCGCGGGACTGCCCCTCCAGGACGGTGAGCGCCTCACCCGTCACCACCGAGCCGGCGACCTCCAGCCCGGGCTCCGTGGCCTCGGCGCGCTCCACGGCCTCCGCCAGCAGCCGCTCCACCATGGTCCGCAGCCCGCCCTCGGGCGGACCGAGGGGCGAAGGGCCCAGCGGGACGTGCATCGCGGGCCACATGAACGCGTGCACCACCTTCAGCGACGCGCCCCGCCGCCGTGCCTCACGCGCCGCCGTCTCCACCGCGGCCAGGGCCGACGCCGACCCGTCCACTCCGACGACCACCACTCCGGCCACCGTGCCTCCACGCGTTCTCTCGCCGCCGTCACCCCGCAGCTCCTCCAGCCACCTTCTCCCGGCCGGCCGCCCGGCGCATGGGCCCTCCGCCGTACGGCCGAGGGGGCCGAAGGTCCCTTCCGCCGTACGGCCGGACGTCCCCGGCGCCGGCGTTCCCCTGGTTGCGGTGGCCCGACCTGAGTAGATTTGGCGCCGACGTCATGTTTTGCCCGCCGGACCGAGGGTGTGCCGCACATCGCGGGACTTCCGGGCGAGGACCACATGTTCCAGCTGAGCGCGCCGATCGTCGCCACGTTCGTCCTGTACGTGCTCGCCCTGATCGGGACGGGGATCCGGGCCTACACGCGCACGCACACCTTCGAGGACTTCGCCCTCGGCGGCCGCCGCTTCGGTCCCTGGGTCGCCGCGCTGTCCGCGGGCGCCAGCGACATGTCCGGCTGGCTGTTCCTGGCGCTCCCCGGCGCCGTCTACGCGGCCGGGCTCGGCTCCGTGTGGCTCCCCGTCGGCCTGGCCGTGGGGACGTACCTGAACTGGCTGTTCGTCGCGCCGCGGCTGCGCACCTACACCGAGCGGGCGGGGAACGCGGTGACCCTGTCCGGGTATCTGGAGGAGCGGTTCGAGGACCGCACGCGCATGCTGCGACTGGTCTCCGCCGCCGTCACCCTCGTCTTCTTCACCGTGTACGTCGCCAGCGGTCTGGTGGCGGGCGGGCTGCTGTTCCGGACCGTCTTCGACCTGCGCTTCACCGTCGGCGTCACCCTCACCGGGCTGCTGATCGTCATCTACTCGTGCCTGGGCGGCTTTCTCGCGGTGAGCCTCACGCACGTGCTGCAGGCCTCGCTGATGCTGCTCGGCCTGGTCGTGCTGCCCGCCGTCGCGATCGCGCGTTTCGGCGGCTTCGGCGCCCTGGGGAACGCCCTCGACGGCAGACAGCCCGCGCTGCGCGAGTTCAGCTCCCGCGTCGCCTTCTCGGACGGATCCTGGACGGCCCAGGGGCCGCTCGGGATGGTGGCGATCGTCTCGCTGCTGGCCTGGGGGCTCGGCTACTTCGGCCAGCCGCACATCCTGGCCCGCTTCATGAGCATCCGCAGCACCCGGGACGTCCCCGCCGCCCGCCGCATCGGCACCGGCTGGGTGGTCCTCGTCCTCACCGGCGCCACCCTCGTCGGACTCGCCGGCATCGGCGAGCTGACCCCGGCGCTGGCCTCCCCGGACACCGTGTACATCGCGCTCAGCCGTCTGCTGCTCGACCCGTGGGTCGCCGGGATCATGCTGGTCGCGGTGCTGGCCGCCATCGTGTCCACGGCGGACAGCCAGCTGATGGTGTCCTCCGTGGCCCTCACCGAGGACTTCTACCGGGCGTTCCTGCACCGCGGAGCCTCCGACCGGCTGCTTGTATGGGTGGGGCGCGCCACCGTCGTCCTGGTCATCGTGGTGGCGTACGTGATCGCCCTCAGAGGCGGCGGGCTGCTGGACATCGTCGCCCAGGCCTGGGCGGGGTTCGGCGCCGCGTTCGGCCCGGTCGTGCTGCTCTCGCTGTACTGGCCCCGCATGACCTCGGCCGGCGCCATGGCCGGCATCGTCGCCGGCGCCGGCACGGTCCTGGCGTGGGACTCGGTCAACCCGCTGCTCGGCCCGCTGCGGACCGGCGTCTACGAGATGGTCCCGGGCGTCCTCGCCGCGACGACCGCCGCCGTCGTCTTCGGCCGGTACGTCGGACAGCCGCCGAAACGCGCCTTCTGGCGGATGCCCGGCGGCGGCACCAGCTCCGTCGTGCTCACCCCCTTCCTCACCCGCGCGCCCGTCGGCCTGGCCATGCTCGACACGGACCTGCGGTACGTGTGGGTGAACGAGCCGCTCGCCCGGCTGATCCCCCTGGAGCGGCGCATCGGACGGCGCCTCACCGAACTGAAGCCGACCCCCCAGTACCGGCGCTTCGAGGAGCAGATGCGGCGCGTGCTGGAGACCGGCGAGCCCGTCATGGACTGGGAGTTCCGCAGCGAGGAGGAGGAACCGAAGGACGCCCGCGCGGTCTCCGTGTCGTTCTTCGGCGTGACCGACCGGCACGACACCACCGTCGGCGTCCTGTACATGGTCGTCGACGTCACCGAGCGGTGGCGGGCGCAGAGCAGGCTCGCCCTGCTGAACGACGTCGGCGCCCGCATCGGCAGCACCCTCGACGTCCCCCGCACCGCGCAGGAGCTCGCCGACGAGGCCGTGCCGACCGTGGCCGACTTCGTCGCCGTGGACCTGCTGGACACCGTGATGCGCGGAGAGGAGCCCGCGCCCGGACCCATCGGCCTGTCCCCGGTCATCCGCCGCGCCGGGCAGGCGTCCGCGCGGGAGGGAGGCTGCGGCGGCAGCCTCGCCCTCGGGGATGCCGTCCGGCGCGCCCCCTCCTCGCCCGTCACCCGCTGCCTCCGGGAGAGCCGCACCCTCGTCGAACGCACCCTCGACCGCGAGGCCAGCCCCTGGGTCACCGAGGACCCCTCGATCGGCGCGTCCATCCTCAAGTACGGCTACAGCTCCCTCATGGTCGTGCCCGTCCGCGCCCGGGGCGTCACCCTCGGCGTGGCCACCTTCGCGCGCACCGAACGGTCCGGCCCCTTCCTCGACGACGACGTACGGCTCGCGGAGGAGATCGTCTCCCGCGCGGCGGTGGCCGTCGACAACGCCCGCCGCTACACCCGCGAGCGGACCGCCGCCCGCTCCATGCAGCAGGCGCTGCTGCCCCAGGCGCTCACCGGCGGCTCCGCCGTGGACGTGGCGTCCTGGTACCAGCCGGCCGACGCCCCGAACGGCGTCGGCGGCGACTGGTTCGACGTCATCCCGCTGTCCGGCGCCCGCGTCGCCCTCGTCGTCGGGGACGTCGTCGGCCACGGCATGGACGCCGCCGCGACCATGGGACGTCTGCGCACCGCCGTGCGCACCCTCGCCAACCTGGACATGCCGCCCGACGAACTCCTCGCCCACCTCGACGACCTGGTCATCGGGCTGATGGGCGCCCACGACGACCACGAACCCGCCGCCGCGGGCTCCGCCTTCCTCGGCGCGACCTGCCTGTACGCGGTGTACGACCCGGTCAGCGGGCGGTGTGCGATGGCCCGCGCCGGCCATCTCCCGCCCGTGCTCGTCACCCCGGACGGCACGTCCGAGGTCATGGACCTGCCGGCCGGGCCCCCGCTGGGGCTCGGCTACCTGACCTTCGAGTCGTGCGAGCGGGAGCTGGCCGAGGGCAGCCTGCTGGCGTTCTACACCGACGGACTCGTCGAGACCCCCGACCGGGACATCGACGAGGGGATCGACCGGCTGGGCGCCGCCCTCGCCGTCCCACGCCCCACCCTGCGGGAGATCGGGCGGGGCGTGGTCGACACCCTGCTCACCGGACCGCCGCCGGACGACGCGGCGCTGCTGCTCGCCCGCACCCGCTCGCTGCCCGCGGACCGGGTCGCCTCCTGGGACCTGCCCAGCGACCCGGAGGCCGTCGGCACCGCGCGCACGGCCGCCGTACGGCAGCTGTCGGAGTGGGGCCTGGACGACCTGGCGTTCACCACGGAACTCATCGTCAGCGAACTCGTGACCAACGCGATCCGCCACGCCTCCGGCCCGGTCTCCCTCCGCCTGATCCGCGACCGCGCCCTGATCTGCGAGGTCGCCGACGGCAGCGGAACGTCCCCACGCCCCCGGCACGCCCGCACCACGGACGAGGGCGGGCGCGGCCTGATGATCGTGGCCCAGCTGGCCCACAGGTGGGGGACGCGGCACACGGCGACCGGCAAGATCATCTGGACGGAACAGCCGTTCGTGGCGGAGGCGTGAGGACGGGGCTGCCGCCCGAGCGTCGACGGGGGTGGTGCTCGCAGGGGTGAGAAGCAGCGTCGCCGCGCCGACCTTGGCCGTCGACGAGGCGCTGAGGGCGTCCGGTTTCTGCGAGGTCTGAGCTGATCCGCGCCTCTGCCGCGCCCCCTGGGCCGCGGCCCGTCGAGGAGTTGGCGGGCCCCGGCCGTGCGCGGCACCCGGTCCGGGCGGGCCACGGGGCATGGGGCCCAACGGCCCGCTCGTGGGGGACCGGCGGCCTCTGCCGTCGGGCCGGGCGTGACGGGATCGTGGGCTGCGGAGGGGCCCGATGTGGAGGGTCCCGGAACGGGAGGTGGGTTTCATGCTCCGCACCGTCACCGTGGGGTACGACGGCTCGTCCGAGAGCCGTGCCGCCGCGGAGTGGGCCGCCCGCGAGGCGCTGCTGCGCGGACTGCCGCTGCGGCTGGTCAACGTCCGGGAGCCGATCCCCGCGAACATCGCCGAGTCCGACCTCATGGACGACGGAACCTACCGGGAGCGCGCCGAGCGCCTCCCGCGCGAGGCGGGCGCGACGCTGCGGGGGCGTCACCCGGAGCTGGAGGTCGTCGCCGAACAGATCCCCGGCGGCCCCATGGAGGTGCTCCCCGAGGTGGCGAAGGACGCGGACCTGCTCGTCCTCGGCTCCCGCGGGCTCAGCGGCATCGGCGGCTTCCTCGTCGGCTCCGTCGGCATGGTGGTGATCGCCCACACCACCACCCCGGTCGTCCTCGTCCGCGCCGCCACGTCCGAGAAGACCGCCGGGCCCGTGGTGGTGGGCCTCGACATCCAGAAGCCGAACGGCACGGTCCTCGCCTTCGCCTTCGAGGAGGCCGCCCGGCGCGGCGCCGTGCTGAAGGCCGTGCACGGCTGGACCGTCCCGCCGTACTACGCCTACGCCCTCCCCGCCTACCCGGCGCTCGCCGCCGAGCTGGGCGTGGAGCAGTCCGAGGCCCTGGCCGAGGTGCTGCGGCCCTGGAGGGAGAAGTTCCCCGACGTCGAGGTCGCCGAGGAGTCCCGCGCCGGCAGCGCGGCCGTCCGGATCGTCGACGCCGCCCGCGACGCCTCGCTGGTCGTCGTCGGCCGCCGGATCCGCCGCAGCCCCGTCGGCGCGCACATCGGGCCCGTCACCCACGCGGTGATGCACCACGCCACCGCCCCCGTCGCCGTCGTCGCGCACGACTGACCGCCATGACCGATCCCGGCCCCTCCTGGCCGCTGGTGGTCGGAGTCGACGGGTCCGCGCCGAGCCTGCGGGCCGTCGATTGGGCGGCCGACGAGGCCGATCTGCGCGGGGTGCCGCTGCGGCTGGTGCACGCGGCACCGGCCGACCGGCACCCGGGCCCAGGCGCGACGGTCCCGCCGCCGCCCGCCGGAGACGTCCTCGCCGTCGCCGCCCGGCGGGTGCACATCCGCCGCCCCGGCCTGCGGGTCGAGGAGGAGCTCGCGCCGGACGAGCCGCTGTGCGCGCTGATACGCGCGGCGCGCTCGGCATCCTTGCTGGTCGTGGGCACGCGCGGGCTTACCGGGGTACTGCTCGCTCGGTCGCCCTGGGTGTCGCCGCGCGGGCCGGCTGCCCGGTGGTGGTGTTGCGCGGCAGCCACGACTACCAGGCGGTGCCGCCGGTGCGCGGCCGGATCGTCGTGGGCGTCGGCGAACACCCGGCGGCCGTACGCTTCGCCGCCGCCGAGGCCCGCCGGCGCGGGGTGCCCCTGGAGGTCGCACGGGCCTGGCGGCGCCCGGCGTCCGAAACCGCCGGCGTGCCCGCACGCCCGCACGAGAAGCGGGCCTCCGGGGAACTGCCCGCGGCCCTGGCGTACGTCCCGGCGGGCGTGGAGATCCACACCCGCACGGTCGAGGGACCCGCCCGTGAGGTCCTCGTCGACGCCTCGCACACGGCCGACCTGCTGGTCCTCGGCGCCGGCCGCCGCGAAGGCCGCCTCGGCCGCGTCACCCACACGGCCCTCCACCGCTCCGCGTGCCCGGTGGCCGTGGTCCCGCACGGGGAGGACGGGCGGTGAAGGGCGCCCGCAATGGCCCACGTGGCCCTGTCGCGACCCCCCTCTCCCGGGGAAGGTGAGCAAGGTACGCACCCTCACGCACCCTCACCCACCCACAACCCCCCGACGCGGAAGGACACCACGATGTCCGTCGACACGCCCCAGGCCTCCGCCCCTCCCCCAGCCTCCGGCCGGGGGGACCCCCATCTCGCTGCGCTCGGCGACGACGAGCTGAGGACGCTGGACGCGCACTGGCGCGCCGCGAACTACCTGGCCGTCGGCCAGATCTACCTCATGGCGAACCCCCTGCTCACCGAACCGCTGCGCCCGGAGCACGTGAAGCCGCGGCTGCTCGGGCACTGGGGCACCTCGCCCGGTCTGAACCTCGTCTACACCCACCTCAACCGGGTGATCCGGGCCCGTGACCTGGACGCCCTGTGCGTGTGGGGGCCCGGGCACGGGGGGCCGGCGGTGGTCGCCGGGTCGTGGCTGGAGGGGTCGTACACGGAGACGTATCCGGACATCACGCGGGACGCGGCGGGGATGGCGCGGCTGTTCAAGCAGTTCTCGTTCCCCGGCGGCGTCCCCAGCCACGTCGCCCCCGAGACGCCCGGCTCCATCCATGAGGGCGGCGAGCTCGGCTACTCCCTGTCGCACGCGTACGGCGCCGCCCTGGACCACCCCGACCTGGTCGTCGCGTGCGTGGTCGGCGACGGCGAGGCGGAGACCGGACCGCTGGCGACCTCCTGGCACTCCAACAAGTTCCTCGACCCCGTCCACGACGGCGCCGTCCTGCCGATCCTCCACCTCAACGGCTACAAGATCGCCAACCCGACCGTGCTCGCCCGCATCCCCGACGACGAGCTGGACGCGCTGCTCAGGGGCTACGGCCACGACCCCCTGCACGTGATCGGCGACGATCCCACCGCCGTCCACCAGGCGCTGGCCCGCGCCATGGACACCGCCCTCGACCGCATCGCCGCCATCCAGCGCGCCGCCCGCGAGGACGGCGCGGCCGAACGCCCCCGCTGGCCGATGATCGTGCTGCGCACCCCCAAGGGCTGGACCGGCCCCGCGGAGGTCGACGGGCTGCCCGTCGAGAACACCTGGCGCTCCCATCAGGTGCCGCTGCCCGGCGTCCGCGACAACCCCGACCACCTCCGGCAGCTGGAGGCGTGGATGCGGTCGTACCGGCCGGAGGAGCTGTTCGACGAGGACGGCCGCCCCCGCGCCGACGTCCTGGCCTGCGTCCCGGCCGGCGCCCGCCGCCTCGGAGCCACCCCGTACGCCAACGGCGGGCTGATGCTGCGGGAGCTGCCGATGCCGCCGCTGGAGCGGCACGCCGTCGCCGTCGACAAGCCGGGCGCGACCATGCACGAACCGACCCGCGTCCTCGGCGACCTCCTCCAGGACGTCATGCGGGCCACCGCGGACCGCCGCGACTTCCGGCTGGTCGGCCCCGACGAGACCGCCTCCAACCGCCTCCAGGCCGTGTACGAGGCCACCGGCAAGGCCTGGCAGGCGGACACGTTCGACGTCGACGAGGACCTCGACCGGCACGGCAGGGTGATGGAGATCCTCTCCGAGCACACCTGCCAGGGCTGGCTGGAGGGCTACCTCCTCACCGGCCGGCACGGCCTGTTCTCCTGCTACGAGGCGTTCGTGCACATCGTCGACTCGATGGTGAACCAGCACATCAAGTGGCTGCGCGTCACCCGCCGCCTGCCCTGGCGCGCCCCCATCGCCTCCCTGAACTACCTGCTGACCTCGCACGTGTGGCGCCAGGACCACAACGGCTTCTCCCACCAGGACCCCGGCTTCGTCGACCACATCCTCAACAAGAGCCAGGAAGCCGTACGGGTCTACCTGCCGCCGGACGCCAACACCCTGCTGTCGGTCGCCGACCACTGCCTGCGCAGCCGCGACTACGTCAACGTGATCGTGGCCGGCAAGCAGCCCTGCTTCGACTGGCTGTCCATGGAGGAGGCGAAGGCGCACTGCGCGCGCGGCGCGGGCATCTGGGACTGGGCGGGCACCGAGACCGGCGACCGCGAACCCGACGTGGTGCTGGCCTGCGCGGGCGACGTCCCCACCCTGGAGGTCATGGCGGCCGCGCAGCTGCTGCGCCGGCACCTGCCCGAGCTGGCCGTGCGGGTCGTCAACGTCGTCGACATCGCCCGTCTGCTGCCCCACGGGGAGCACCCGCACGGCATGTCCGACTTCGAGTACGACGGCCTGTTCACCGCCGACAAGCCGGTGATCTTCGCGTACCACGGCTATCCGTGGCTGATCCACCGGCTCGCCTACCGCCGCACCGGGCACCCTCACCTGCACGTACGCGGCTACAAGGAGATCGGCACCACGACCACGCCGTTCGACATGGTGGTCCGCAACGACCTGGACCGCTACCGGCTGGTGATGGACGTCATCGACCGCGTCCCCGGCCTGGCGGTACGGGCCGCCGCGGTACGGCAGGCGATGGAGGACGTCCGGCTGCGCCACCACGACTGGATCCGCGCACACGGCACCGACCTGCCGGAGGTCGCCGACTGGACCTGGGACGGCTGAACCGACGGCAGCCCCGGGCTTCGCCCGCCGCGGAAGCCGGCCCCCCGCTCCCGCGGAAGGAGGCATGTGCGAGCGGGAAGTTTTGCGGGTCCTTTACAGTTGGCGTGGAAGCAGTCCATTCTGCTTCCACACATCTTCGTACTGTTCGAGAAGGAGCGACGGTCCCCCGATGGGTGATCCTCCCAGTAGTAGCCGTGCCACCACCCGCAGTCCGCGTCACGCGGCCGGTCAGGGAGCGGGGGTGGCACGGTGACCGAGATCCTGCTGCTCCTGCTCGCCCTGCTGCTGACGCTGGCCTGCGCGGTGTTCGTCGCGGCCGAGTTCTCCCTCACCACCGTCGAGCGCGCCGACCTCGAGCGCGCCGCAGACGCGGGTGAGCGCGGCGCCGCCGGTGCGCTGGCCGCCGTACGCCGCCTGACGGTCCAGCTGTCCGGCGCCCAGCTCGGCATCACCGTCACCTCCCTGGTGATCGGCATGCTCGCCGAGCCGTCCCTCGCCGCCCTGCTGCGCGGCCCGCTGCGCTCCGCCGGCCTCGGCTCCGCCGCCCCGACCGTGGCGACCCTCCTCGGTGTCGCCCTGTCCACGGTGGTGCTGATGGTCGTCGGCGAGCTGGTCCCGAAGAACTGGGCCATCTCCCGCCCCGCCGCGGTCGCCAAGGTCGTCGCGGGACCGCAGCGCGCCTTCACGGCCGCGTTCGGCCCGTTCATCAACCACCTCAACGGCACCGCGAACCGCTTCGTGCGCCGCTTCGGCCTGGAGCCCGCGGAGGAGCTGGCGTCCGCCCGCACCGCCGAGGAGCTGAGCGCGCTCGCCCGGCACTCCGCCGCCGAGGGCGCCCTGGAGGCGGACTCCGCGGAGCTGTTCGTCCGCACCCTGCACCTGGGCGAGCTGACCGCCGAGAACGTGATGACCCCGCGCGTCGACGTCCGCGCCCTGGAGGTGCACGCCACCGCCGCCGACGCCGCCGCGCTCAGCCACGCCACCGGCCTGTCCCGCTTCCCGGTGTACCGCGACAGCCTCGACGAGGTCGTCGGCACCGTCCACATCCGGGACGTGCTGGCCCTGGAGCCGGAGCGGCGCGCCACCACGCCCGTCACCGAGCTGACCACGCCGCCGCTGCTGGTCCCCGACAGCCTCCCCGCCGACCGGCTGCTGGAGCGCATGCGCGCCCACCGCGCCATGGCCGTCGTCATCGACGAGTACGGCGGCACGGCCGGCGTCGCCACCGTGGAGGACATCGTGGAGGAGGTCGTCGGCGAGGTGCGCGACGAGCACGACCCGGTCGAGGTGCCCGAACTGGCGCCCGCACCGGCGACGCACGACGGCCGCGAGGTGTGGGAGGCCGACGGCGGCCTCCGGCTCGACCGGCTCACCGCCCTGGGCCTCACCGCCCCGGACGGCCCCTACGAGACGGTCGCCGGACTGATCGCCACCCGTCTGACCCGGATCCCCGTCAAGGGCGACTCCGTGGACCTCGACGGCTGGCGGCTCGACGTGCTGGAGGTCGAGCACCACCGTGCCGACCGCATACGCGTCACCGCCCCGGCCCCCGTACGCGACGAGGTCATGGAGGAGGCCCGATGACCGTCCTGCAGCTCGCCATCGGTGTGCTCACCCTGCTGACCAACGCGTTCTTCGTGGGCGCCGAGTTCGCCCTGATCTCGGTGCGCCGCAGCCAGATCGAGCCGCGCGCCCTCGCGGGCGAGAAGCGCGCCAAGATGACGCTCTGGGCGCTGGAACACCTGTCCGCGATGATGGCCACCGCCCAGCTCGGCATCACGGTGTCGTCGCTGGTGCTCGGCGCGGTCGCCGAACCGGCCATCGCGCATCTGCTGGAGCCGCCGTTCGAGGCGGTGAACGTCCCGGACGCGCTGGTCCACCCGATCGCGTTCGTGATCGCCCTGACCCTCGCCACGTATCTGCACATGCTGATCGGCGAGATGGTGCCGAAGAACGTCGCGCTCGCCGCGCCCGTGCCCAGCGCGCTGCTGCTCGGCCCGCCGCTGGTGTGGCTGACCCGGGCGCTGCGGCCGTTCGTGTTCGGCATCAACGCCTTCGCCAACGTCCTGCTGCGGCTGCTGCGGGTCGAGCCGAAGAACGAGGTGGAGTCGGCGTTCACCGACGACCAGCTCGCCCGGATGGTCGTCGACTCCAGTGAGGCCGGACTGCTCACCCCGGCGGACGGGGAGCGGCTGCGGGACGCGCTGGAGCTGGGCACCCGCCCGGTCGGCGAGATCCTCGTCCCGGCCCGGAAGATGGTCACCGTCGACCACACGGTCACCCCCGCGCGGCTGGAGCGCGTGGCCGCCGAAGCAGGCCTGTCCCGCTTCCCGGTCACCGGCCCCGACGGCGCGCTCCTGGGCTACCTGCACATCAAGGACACCCTGGGTGTGACCGAACGGGACCGCCCGTTCCCGCGCAGCGCGCTGCACAAGGTCACCCGGGTCCGCATCGACACCCCGCTCGACGACACGCTCACCGCGCTCCGCGGGGAGGGCAGCCATCTCGCCGCGGCCGTCGGCGAGAACGGCAAGGTCATCGGCTTCGTGACGATGGAGGACGTCCTGACCGAACTGGTCGGCCCGGCGGCCCCGGCCCCGGCCTGACCCACGGGCCCGTGACACCCCGCGGCCCCGGCCGGACACCTGTCCGGCCGGGGCCGCGGTCATGTGCGCGGGCCGTCACCCGTCGGCGCGCCGCCGCCGCTCGTTGTGCCAGGCGACGGCCCTGCGGATGTCGGGCTCGTCCAGGCCCGTACGGCAGGCCAGCTCCGTCATCGTGAGGACGGGGCGGCCGGCCGTCAGCACGCGGCCGATCTTGCCCGCCCAGAGCTCCTCCTGGACGAAGGGCCGCTCCCGGTAGGCGGCGCGCACCGTCTCCAGATGGGCCTCGCAGCACGCGGTGACGCGGCGCAGACCGTCGTGCAGCGGATCGTCGGGGAGCACGGCCGAGGAGTCGGCCACATGACCGCACACCGCCTCCTCAGGAGGGAACGTCCTCCCGCAGAGGTCGCACAACTCCGGTACGGCGGCGACGGATCGACGTGCGTGCTTCCTGCGTCCCCACATGGAAAGCTCCCGGTGGCCGGCTGCGGCTGCCCTCAGAGTACTGCGCGGGACCGCCGCCCACCCGGTGGCCTAAGGGACGCCCAGTTCGAACAGCACGTACCCCGCGTACGACCCCGACGCCAGCGCCGCAGTGCCCAGCACCGCGGCCAGCACGGGCCCGCTCAGCCGCCGCATGGCCAGGGCGAGCGGCACGAACAGCGGGAACAGCGGCAGCAGATAGCGCGAGACGTTGCCGAAGTACTGCTGCGTGCCCATCACCGTCAGATACGACAGCACCGTGTACACGACCAGTACGGACGGCGGACGCAGCCGCACCAGCAGCACGGTCAGCACCGGCACCAGCAGCACCACCCCGACCCCGATGACGTCCTCCATGGGCATGGCGAACAGATAGTCGAAGTGGCCCACCGGCACGGACGTCAGCACGTCGAGGCTGTGCCGTCCGTAGTCGAAGGTGTGGCCCCAGGCGCCTTCCTGGAGCTTGGTGTAACCGCCCCAGTCGCCCATCCGGTACCCCACCCACGCCAGATAGCCGGCCGTGCCCAGCGGGGCGATCGCCACGGCGGCCAGCGGCTGACGCCAGTCCTCCCGCCGCCGGACCACCGCGACCGCCCCCGCGACGGCCAGCGCCGCGACCAGGGCGAACGCCGTCGGCCGGGTCAGCCCGGCGGCGAAGACCAGCACCCCGGCCGCCGCCCAGCGGCGGGTCGCCACGGCCCAGCACGCCCAGGCGGCCAGCGCCGTGTACAGCGACTCGGAGTACACCGCCCACTCCGTGCCCGACCCGGGCCACACCGCCCACAGCCCGACGGCGACCAGCCCGGCCCGACGCCCGCCCAGCAGCGCGGTCACGGCGTGGATGCCGAGCGCGGCGACGAACGAGCACACCACGGACACGGCCATCCCCGCGCCGTACGGGCCGAGTCCGGTGACCTCCGAGACCAGCCGCATCAGCGCGGGGTACAGCGGGAAGAAGGCCGCCGAGTTGCCCTCCAGCGTGGTCGTCCCGGTCGCGCCGGGGACGGGCTCCAGGGCGGGGTCGTAGCCGTGCAGGGCGATCTGCTGGTACCACCAGCCGTCCCAGCTCCCCAGCACGTCCCACGGGTGCTCCCCGCCGCCGAACCGGGGGTGCTTCTCCCGGAAGTCGCCGGCCGAGTCCAGCAGCGCCAGGAAGACGGCGAAGCCCGCCAGCTTGAGCACGCCGTACACGGCGAGCACGGGCCCGACGCGGGCGGCGAGACTCCGCAGACGCTCACGAGGGCTGGGCGAGGGCGGTGCGGGGGCCGTCGGTCCGGGGTGGCGGATCGTCGCGCTGCTCATGAGGTGGAGGTCTCTGTCGTACGGCTGGGGAGGACCCAGGCGCGCAGGAGGCGGAAGCGGAGCAGGGCGGCGGCGAGGTTCGCGCCGACCAGCACCGGCAGTTCCGCGCCGGGACCGGCGCCGGGGACGGCGTGATGGAGGACGGCCAGCGCTCCGGAGGTGAGGGCGAGACCGGCCAGCAGGGCCACCAGGCCGCCGAGATGGTGGGCGGGCAGCCCCGCGCGTCCGCGCACACCGAAGGTGAAGCGCCGGTTGGCGGCCGTGTTGAGCACCGTGCACAGCAGCAGGGCGAGCGCGTTGCCCGACTGGGCCCCGGCGGCCGGCCGCAGCAGGACGTACAGCGCGAGATGCAGCAGCGTGCCGGCCGCGCCCACCGCGGCGAAGCGGAGCAGCTGGGCGAGCCCGCCGGGCGGCGGGACCGCGACGGACGCGGCCTCCGTCCGGGCCCTGCCCAGCGCGGCCAGCGGCAGCCGCCCGCGTGCCAGCGCCCGCCCCAGCCGGGCCATGCCGCGCAGGTCGGCGAGCGCCGTGGGGAGCAGGTCCACCCGGCTGTCGGGGTCGTCCACCCAGTCCACGGGCACCTCGTGGATGCGCAGCCCCGCCCGCTCGGCGATCACCAGCAATTCCGTGTCGAAGAACCACTCCCGGTCCTCCACCAGCGGCAGCAGCCGCTCCGCCACCTCCCGCCGGACCGCCTTGAAACCGCACTGCGCGTCGGTGAACCCCACGGAGAGCGTGCCGCGCAGCAGTCCGTTGTAACAGCGGGAGATGATCTCCCGCTTCGGCCCGCGCACCACCCGGGAGCCCCGGGCGAGCCGCGTGCCGATCGCGAGGTCCGAGTGGCCGGAGATCAGCGGGGCGACCAGCGGCAGCAGCGCCGCGAGATCGGTGGACAGGTCCACGTCGAGATACGCCAGCACGGCGGCGGGGGAGCGGGACCAGGCGGTGTGCAGGGCGCGCCCGCGCCCCTTCTCCTCGAGGCGCACCCACTGGATGCCGGGGAGCTCCCCGGCCAGGCGGGCGGCGATCCACGGGGTCCGGTCGGTGCTGGCGTTGTCGGCGACCGTGATCCGGAACGGGTACGGGAAGGTCTCCGCGAGGTGCGTGTGCAGCCGCCGGACGCAGGGTTCGAGGTCACGCTCCTCGTTGTGCACGGGCACGACCACCTCCAGGACCGAATCGGAGTGGGAGAGCCCGGGATCGAGGGGCGGTGCGGGCCGCCGGGCGGTTCTCATGGCGGGTCCCTTTCCGGCGTACGCCTGGGGTCGAGGGATGGGCTGGTATTGGTATGGGCATGCCAAGCACGCCCGTCGGGTGGTCCGAGGTGCGAGAGGCAGGGGAATGCAGGGGGCGGGTCTACGGCCGCCCGTGTGGCGTCACCCGCTGGGAGGCGGGTAGGTCGGGGTGCCGTCGTAGCCGGGTTCGGAGGTCCCCGACCCCGTCGTCTCCGGGGACACGGGTGCGGAGGCCGTCGAGCTGGGGTCAGCCGTGGCCGGCTCTGTCGTCCCCGCGGGGGAGTCGCCGCCCGGCGTGCTGGAGTCCACACTGCTCGTCGGCGGCGCCGACGAGCTCGGCTCCGCGGCGCCGGTGGGTCCGCCCGAGCGCGGGGGAGCCGTCGACCCGGTCGCGGGCAGCGGCAGATCGGCCGGCGCGGGACCGGAGCCGAGCTGGGGCAGGAGCGCCAGGCCGACGCTCAGCCCGGCCACGGCGAGGGCGGAACCGCCCGCCCGCACCAGCATCCGCGTCCGGCGGCGGGCCCGGATGCCGTCGTACAGGCGCGTGCGGTGGCCCGGGTCGAAGGGGGTGTGCGCCCGGCCCTCGCGCATCATGCGTGTCAGCTCACGCTCGAAGTCGTCCATCGCTGCTCCCCTCACTTCACGGGCCGGGCGGAGTCGGACAGGATCTCCCGCAGCCGCGCCACACCGCGCGACGCGTGGGAGCGGGCCGTGCCCACGGGACAGCCGAGGGCCTGCGCCACCTGGCCCTCGGGCAGATCCTCGTAGTACCGCAGCACCACGGCCGCCCGTTGACGGGGCGTCAGCAGTGCCAGCGCCGCCTCGAGCCGGGAGCGTTCGGCGACGGCCGCGGACACGTCGCCCGGTCCCGGCCGGTCGGGCAGCTCACCCACCGGGCGTTCGCCCCACCAGCGCCGGCGGGCCGAGCGGGCGGCGAGCCGGACCAGCACCTGACGGACGTACGCCTCCGGCGCCTGCTCGGCGACCTTCGGCCAGGCGAACCACAGCTTCACCAGGGACTCCTGCACCAGGTCCTCGGCGCGCTGGCGGTCGCCGCCGGTGAGCAGACGCCCGACATGCAGCAGCGCCGACCAGCGGGCGGCCACGAACTCGTCGAAGCCGTCGGCCCGAAACCGCTGCATCCCTTACCGCCCCGTGTCCGTACAAGCCCTTGCATCTGGAAGAAGGCACTGGGGAGGGGGAAACGATGCAGCACAGCGCTGTGACCTGCATCACGTCCGGAAACGCGAATGACAGTGCCCGGAGGCACTGTCAGGCTGATCCGATGCGCACACCCAGACGAGCGGCTCGCGTGGCGGTGCTGGACCCCGCCGGATCCGTCTTCCTGTTCCGCTACGACAACCCGGAGGTCGGCGTGCACTGGGCGATGCCCGGCGGCGGCATGGAACCGGGCGAGTCACCGCTTCAGGCCGCCCGGCGGGAGGTGCGGGAGGAGACCGGGTGGACCGACCTGGTGATCGAGGACGGCGTGCTGTGTCTGTGGGAGCACGACTTCACCCGCGCCGGGGTGCCCGTCCGCCAGCACGAGCACATCTACCTCGCCCACGGCCCGCGCAGGGAACCGGCCGGGGACCTCACGGCCGCGCACGCGGAGGACAGGATCGAGCGGTGGCGGTGGTGGTCGCCGTCCGAACTCGCCGCGGACCATGAGCCGTTGTGGCCGCCGCAGCTGCCGGAACTGCTGGCCGAGGTGCGGAGGTCGGGCGCTCCGGCCACCCCGGTCGACCTCGGCTTCGTCCCGAACGGGCCGGTCGTCCGGGGCGGGGCCGCCTGAGACGACGAGGGCCCCGGCGGCACGACAGCGGCTGATACGGCGACGGCCGCGGTGATGCCGAAGCGGCTGATACGGCGACGGCCCCGGTGACACGAAAACGGCCCCGGCGATCGCCGGGGCCGTCCGTGGGTCAGTGGGCGCCGGGCCCGCCGCTGCCGAAGCCTCCGCTGCCGCCCTCGTCCCAGCGGGGGCGTCCCTCGGCGGCTCCGGTGCGGGTGCCGGCGTTGCCGTGGCCCTTCAGCTCGTGCGGGGTCAGCCGCTCGTCGGTCCGGGGCATCGCCTCCGGCTCCCGGTGCTCCTGCACCTCGCGCACCGGGCCGCCCTCGGGCATCCGGGGCTGCTCGTCGGGCCGGGGTCGCCGTGAGTCGTTGTCGCGCACCTTGCGGCTGCCCAGCAGGAACATGCCGATCAGCAGGGCCAGGACCACGATCCCGGCCACCACCAGACCGGCGCCCAGGGCACCGCGTCCCGCCGCCAGGTCGGCTGTCTCCATCGCGTTCATCATGTCCCCGCGGGTACCCCCGGACCCCGCCCCGAACCAGACCGCCCCCGCCGGACCCGCCCGCGGGAGCCGTGGGTCCCCTGCGGCGACGGGGACCGGCCGGGTTTGACGCCCCGCACGGCGGCAACCCGCGCGGTGTGACGACGACATCGCAGGAGGAGCTGTTCCGGTTCCTGGAGGACCGGTTCGCCTGCGCCCAGGCCTGCACCGAGTGTGCCAGGGCCTGCGCGACCCGGGCCGGCCTCGTGGACCCCGACGGCGCCGAGAACCAGGAACTCGTACGACGCAAGGGCATCATGTGCGCGGAGGTCTGCGACGCGACCTGCCGGGTGCTGTCCGAGCAGAACCAGGCCGACGAGGCCACCATCCGGATGCAGGTCGAGTGGTGCCGACAGGTGTGCCTGGAGAGCGCCCAGGTCTTCGACGGACACCCCGGCGCCGAGCGCACGGCGGAGGCCTGCCGTGTCTGCGCCCGGGCCTGCACCGAATTCCTCGACACCCTCAACTGACCCACCGCCCCACCCCACCCCGGCCGTCCCCCGGCCCCGTACAAACTCGGGCGAGTTGTCGCCATACTGGACGAGACAGGGGGAGGCCGGACGGACTACGACGGGGGCGGCGTAGGACATGGGGGACGGCACACAGCTGATCGGCGGCCGGTACCGGCTGCTGGACCGTATCGGGCGCGGCGGCATGGGGGAGGTATGGAGGGCGCGGGACGAGTCGCTCGGGCGGCAGGTCGCGGTGAAGTGCCTCGACCCGCTCGGCTCGCAGCGCGACCCGTCGTCCGGGCGGGTGCTGCGCGAGCGGTTCCGCCGCGAGGCGCGGGTGGCGGCCTCGCTGCAGCACCGCGGGATCACCGTGGTGCACGACTTCGGCGAGTCGGACGGCGTGCTCTACCTGGTCATGGAGCTGCTCCAGGGCCGTGACCTCAGCCGGCTCCTCGAGGACAACAAGCACCATCCGCTGCCGGTCGACGAGGTGGTGGAGGTGGCCGCGCAGGTCGCCGCCGCCCTCGCCTACACCCACGACCAGGGCGTCGTGCACCGTGACCTCAAGCCGGCCAACATCGTGCGGCTCGACGACGGCACGGTGAAGATCTGCGACTTCGGCATCGCCCGCCTCGGACACGACATCGGCTTCACCTCCCGCCTCACCGGCACGGGCGTCGCCATGGGCACCCCGCACTACATGTCACCGGAGCAGATCGCCGGGGAGAAGGTCGACCGGCGCAGCGACCTGTACTCCTTCGGATGTGTGCTCTACGAGATCGCCACCGGGGCGCCGCCGTTCGACCTGGACGACGCCTGGGCGATCCTCGTCGGCCACCGCGACACCCCGCCCCGGCCGCCCCGCCGCCACCGCGCGGAACTGCCCGAACGGCTGGAGCGCGTCATCCTCGACCTGCTGGCCAAGGACCCGGACGACCGCCCCGGCAGCGCCGTCGAACTCGCCGGACGCATCCAGGAGTTACGGTCCGCGCCGGGCAGCACACCCGTGCGACCGGCGCTCCCCGGTCCCGGGGGCGGGCCGTCCACCGGACGACCGGCGGGCACGGCGGGACGCACCGGGCGCCTGCCGTCCTGGAGCCGCGGCGTGAACGCCGTCCGCGTCGCCGGCGCCGCGCCGGCCGCGCGACCCCCTGCCCACGCCCTCGCCGGCCGTGCTCGCCGCCCTCGCCGAGCGCCACCACGCCGCCCTCCGCCTGGGCCGCATCGGCCGCTGGGAGGAGGCCGGCGAGCTGCACGGCGAGGTCGCCGCCGAACGCGAGCGCCTGCTCGGGCCGGACCACCCGGACACCCTCGCCAGCCGCTACGAGGTTGCGTTCACCCTCAGCCGCACCGGCCGTCCCGCCGATGCCCTGCGCGCCTACAAGGCCGTCGCCGAGGCCCGTATCCGCGTCGTCGGACCCGACCACCCCGGCACCCTCGCCGCCCGCCAGGAGATGGGGTACGTCCTCGCCCAGCTGGGCCGCCCGGCCGACGCCCACCGCGTGTACCTGTCGGTGCTGGAGGCCCGCGAGCGGACCATGGGACCCGACCACCCCGACACCCTGCGCTGCCGCCACAATCTCGCCTTCAACCTCAGCAGACTCGGCCGCCTCGAGGACGCCCACGCCACGGCGTGCGAGGTGGCCGAGGCGCGCGCCCGGGTGCTCGGACCCGAGCATCCCGACACCCTCGTCACCCGCTGCGAGGTCGCCTACGTCCTCGGCCGCCTGGGCCGCTGGAAGGAGGCCCTGGAGACCTACCGGGACGTCGCCGTGATCCGCACCCGCGTCCTCGGCCCGGACCACGCCGACACGCTCGCCGCCCGGCACGAGGTGGGTGTCGGCCTCGGCCGCCTCGGCCGCGCCGGGCAGGCCCTCGACGTGTACCGCCGCCTCGTCGTCGACCGCACCCGGGTGCACGGCCCCCACCACCCCGAGACGCTGCGCGCCCGGCACGGCGTCGGCGTCGGCCTCGGCCGGCTCGGCCGGTGGACGGAGGCCCTCGCCGAGTCCCGCGAGGTGTCCGCCCTACGTGAGCGGGTGCTCGGCGCCGAGCACCCGGACACCCTGGTCAGCCGCCGCGAGGTCGCCGTCGCGCTGGGCTGGCTCGGCGACTGGGCGCACGCGCTCACCGAGTACCGGAGGGTGGCCGACGCCCGCGAACGGCTCCTCGGCGCCGACCACCCCGACACCCTCGCCGCCCGCGAGGACGAGGCCCACTGCCTGGAGCGCCTCGGCCATCTCAAGGAGGCGGCGGACCTGTACGGGAGGGTGGCGTCCCTGCGCGGACACGGCCTGGCCGGAGGCGCATAGTCCGTTTCGCTGCCGGTCCTTGGTCTCTCACCCCCGGTCCCCTCTGGCCGCGGACGATCATCACGTGTTACGAAGAAGCATGACCGCAGCTCAGGAGTCCCGGACGTACGACGTCGTCATCGTCGGCGGAGGCCACAACGGCCTCGTCGCCGCCGCCTATCTCGCCCGTGCCGGGCGCTCCGTACTGGTGCTGGAGCGGCTGGACCACACCGGCGGCGCGGCGATCTCCACCCGCCCCTTCGCCGGCGTCGACGCGCGCCTGTCCCGGTACTCGTACCTGGTCAGCCTGCTGCCCCGGAAGATCCTCACCGACCTGGGGCTCGACGTCCGGCTCGGCACCCGCACCATCTCCTCGTACACGCCCACCGAGCGCGACGGCCGGCCCACCGGCCTGCTCGTCGGCGGCGGCGAGGAGCGCACCCGCGAGGCGTTCGTCCGGCTCACCGGCTCCGACCGCGAGTACCGGGCCTGGCAGGACTTCTACGACCTGACCGGCCGGGTCGCCCGCCGGGTGTTCCCCACCCTCACCGAGCCGCTGCCCACCCGTGAGGAGCTGCGGCGCACGGTGGACGACGAGGAGGCCTGGCGGATCCTCTTCGAGGAGCCCCTCGGTGTCGCCGTCGAGGACCGCTTCTCCGACGACCTGGTGCGCGGCGTCGTCCTCACCGACGCCCTCATCGGCACCTTCGCCGACGCCCACGACCCGTCCCTCAAGCAGAACCGCTGCTTCCTGTACCACGTCATCGGCGGCGGCACCGGCGCCTGGGACGTCCCGGTCGGCGGCATGGGCGCGGTCACCGACGCGCTCGCCGACGCCGCCCGCAAGGCCGGCGCCGTCATCGCCACCGGCCACGAGGCCGTACGCATCGAGACCGACGGCCGCACCGCCGAGGTCACCCACCGCACGGCCGACGGCGAGGGCGTCGTCACCGCGAGCCACGTCCTCGTCAACGCCTCCCCGGAGGAGCTGGCGCGGCTCACCGGCGACACGCCCCCGCCGCACGCCGAGGGCGCCCAGCTCAAGGTGAACATGCTGCTCAAGCGGCTGCCCCGGCTGAAGGACAGCTCCGTCGACCCGCGTGAGGCGTTCGCCGGCACCTTCCACATCGCCGAGGGCTACCAGCAACTCGCCACCGCGCACGCCCAGGCCGACGCGGGCCGGCTCCCCGACGCGCCGCCCTCGGAGATCTACTGCCACTCGCTCACCGACCCCTCCATCCTCGGGCCCGAGCTCGCGGCGCAGGGCTACCAGACCCTCACCCTGTTCGGACTGCACACACCCGCGCGGCTGTTCGAGCGGGACAACGACGCGGTGCGCGAGGAACTGCTGAAGTCCACGCTCGCCCAGCTGGACGCCCACCTCGCCGAGCCGATCGCCGACTGCCTCGCCACGGACGCCGACGGCCGCCCCTGCATCGAAGCCAAGTCCCCGCTCGACCTGGAACGCGACCTGGGCCTGCCCGGCGGCAACATCTTCCACCGCGACCTGTCCTGGCCCCACGCCCAGGAGGGCACCGGCCGCTGGGGCGTGGAGACCCCCCACGCCAACGTCCTGCTCTGCGGCGCGGGCGCGGTACGCGGCGGCGGGGTGAGCGGGGTGCCGGGGCACAACGCGGCGATGGCGGTGCTGGAGGCCGGCAAGGCCTGACGGCCGGGTCGGCCGGGGTTCCGGCGTGGCCGCCCGCCGGCTCCGGCGGGGCGGCGGCCATGGTGCACCGCCGGCAGGGCGCGGAAGGGATCCGGGGGCGCTTGACCACGGCCCGCCGGCCGAGGTTCCGCCTCAGCGGTCCCGCCGATGTGGTCGCGGGCAACCTCTTCACGGAGAGCGCGCGCCCGGCGAGCTGCGGAGGCGCGCGCCCGCCGAGCTGCCGGCCGTGGTGCGCCACCGGTGGACGGCCGGCCGGGAACCGGCCGGTCCGCGACGGGCGCCCCCGGCCCTGCGCTCCAAGCCGCTCCGGCCAGGGCGGGCGCGGCGCCCGCCGTACCCGGGCGACCCGGCCGGGCGTTCCGTGGGGCTGCCCCGGCCAGGGGTTGCTCAGCCGTCCTCCCTGCTCCAGCCCTCCGCCAGGAGCCGCGCCACGTCGGACGGGCGGGACTCGTCGAAGAGGCGGCGGCGGCCCTTCTCCACACGCAGCCCGTCGACATAGGCGCCGCGTCCGACGTACAGGCGGTCCGTCGTGTAGCGCCAGCGCACCGTCAGGCCGGGGGCGGACGGGAGGTCGGCGGTCAGGTCGTGCCAGACGCGGCCCGACCAGCCGGTGGCCGTGCCCGTCGGGTGCTGCTCGGCCGTGCCGCCGCGCCGCCGCGTCGTGAACGGCACCGGCTTCCAGGTCGTCCCGCCGTCCGCCGAGGACTCCAGCACCAGGACGTCGGCCTTCGGCTCGGTGTCCCACCACAGCGCGCAGCTCAGCCGGGCCGCGCCGGACGAGGTGTCCAGCGCCGGCAGTGCGAGCGTCGCCGTGGCCGCGCTCGCCATCCCCGAGAACCACGCCGTACGCCCCCGGGCCGGGCGGACCGGCACCGCGCGGGCCAGCTGGTTGGCGGCCGCCACCCGGGGTGCCGAACCGGACCGCCAGCTGCGCACCGGATGCACCGAGTTGCCGAGGACGACGAGGAACGAGTCGGTGGTCGGGTCGAGCACCAGCGCCGTGCCGGTGAACCCGGTGTGCCCGGCCGTGCGCGGCGTCGCCATGGCGCCCATGTACCAGTGCTGGTAGAGCTCGAAGCCCAGGCCGTGCTCGTCGCCCGGGAACGCGGTGTTGAAGTCGGTGAACATCAGCTCCACCGACTCCGGCCGCAGAATCCGGTTCCGCCCGCAGACACCGCCGTCGAGCAGCGTCCGCGCGAGGACGGCCAGGTCCCACGCGTCGGAGAACACACCCGCGTGGCCCGCGACCCCGCCCAGGCTGTACGCGTTCTCGTCGTGCACCTCGCCCCAGACCAGCCCCCGGTCCAGCCCGGACCACGGCTTGCGGGCGTCCTCGGTGGCCGCGATCTTCGGCTTCCAGGACGCCGGAGGGTTGTACCGGGTGCGGCGCATGCCGAGCGGCTCGGTGATCTCCTCACGGAGCAGCACGTCCAGCCGCCGCCCGGTGACCAGCTCCAGCACCAGCTGAAGCGAGATCAGGTTCAGGTCGGAGTACAGGTACGCCGTGCCCGGCGGGCTGGCCGGCGCCTCGTCGTAGATCCGCTGCACCTTCTCCTCGTACGTCGACGACGTGTACAGCGGGATCCACGCGCGGAACCCGGACGTGTGCGTGAGGAGCTGGCGTATCGTCACGTCCTGCTTCCCGGCCCGGCCGAAGTCCGGCAGGTAGGAGGCGACCGGCGCCTCCAGCTCGAGACGGCCCCGCTCGATCTGCTGCACGGCGAGGATCGACGTGAAGAGCTTCGACACCGACGCCAGGTCGAAGACGGTGTCCTCGGCCATCGGGATCTGCTGCTCAGGCGGGAACTCGACGCCGGTGTCGGCCTTCTCGTCGTAGGCCTGGTAGCGCACGGCCATGCCGATCGGCTTGTGCAGCGCCACCGTGTGTCCGCGTCCGGCGAGCAGAACGGCCCCCGCGTACCAGGGATGTTGCGGTGACGGCTGGAGGAACGCCTCGGCATCCGCGACGAGTTGCTGCAGCGGCCCGGGCAGCAGCCCGGCCTCCCGCGCCGACCCGTGCCGCAGCGCGGGACGCCCGTCCCCGCGGGACGGCCCCGCCGCGGCGGCCGGATCCGCGGGCAGCGAAGCGAACGCCAGCCCGCCCCCCAACGCCAGTGCGCCCAGTCCCACTTGACGTCTGCTCATCCCTCTCGCGTCCGCCATCCGTCCACCCTCCCGAGTCCTGTCCCCGAGCCCTCTGAAAGTAACTTCCGGGGATCACCGCGCCGGATGAAACTTTCCTGTCAGGGGTGCCGGATGTCAATGGCTGTGGACAACGGGGCGCGGCCGTGGAGGAGTGAGTACTCCAACCGCAGTACTCTGGCCGGAGTGCTCCGAGAAGGGAGGTGGTCGCGGTGGTGCGACGCAACGAGACACGGCGAGCCGCGTTGGTGGACGCGGCGATCGAGGTGCTGGCGCGCGACGGCGCGCGGGGGCTGACCTTCCGGGCCGTGGACACCGAGGCCGCCGTGCCCCCCGGCACCGCGTCGAACTACTTCTCCTCACGCGACGACCTGCTCACCCAGGCCGGCGCCCGGGTCTACGAGCGGCTCCAGCCCGACGAGGAGACCGTCGCCCGGCAGCGCGCCGCGGGCAAGGACCGGGAGACGTACGCCGTGCTCATGCGTGAACTCGTGGGCCGTATCGCCGCGTTCCGCACCGGCTACCTGGCCCTGCTCGAACTGCGGCTCGAGGCCACCCGCCGGCCCGGACTGCGCACGGTCCTCACCGAGCGCGTCCGGGCCGACGTCGAGGCCAACGTCCGCTACCACGAGGCCTCCGGCCTCCCCGGCGACGCCACGGCCGTCAAGCTGCTCCTCCTCGCCCTGAACTGGCTGATCGTCGAACAGCTCACCCTGCCGGACGTGTTCACCCCCGAGGAGCGGGACCGGCTGGTGACGGCCGCGGTCGAACGGATCGTCACCGACGGCGGGTGACCCCGGCCACCGGGGGAGGTCAGCCCTTCCGCTCCCGCAGGTCCACGATGCGCCGGATCTTGCCCACCGACCGCTCCAGCGACTCCGGGTCGACGATCTCCGCCGCCACCGAGACGCCGATGCCGTCCTTCACCGCCTGCACGATCGACCGGGCCGCCGCCTCACGGGTCGCCGCGTCCGCGTCCGGCCGAGCCTCCGCGCGCACCGTCAGCGCGTCCATACGGCCGCTCGTCGTCAGCCGCAGCTGGAAGTGCGGCGCCACGCCCGGGGTGCGCAGCACGATCTCCTCGATCTGCGTGGGGAAGAGGTTCACCCCGCGCAGGATCACCATGTCGTCGCTGCGCCCGGTCACCTTCTCCATGCGCCGGAACACCCGCGCCGTGCCCGGCAGCAGCCGCGTCAGGTCCCGTGTCCGGTAGCGGACGATCGGCATGGCCTCCTTGGTGAGCGAGGTGAACACCAGCTCGCCCTGCTCGCCCTCGGGCAGCACCTCGCCGGTGATCGGGTCGACGACCTCAGGGAAGAAGTGGTCCTCCCAGATGTGCAGCCCGTCCTTCGTCTCCACGCACTCCTGGGCGACGCCCGGGCCGATCACCTCGGACAGCCCGTAGATGTCCACCGCGTCGATGGCGAACCGCTCCTCGATCTCGCGGCGCATGTCCTGCGTCCACGGCTCGGCGCCGAAGACGCCCACCCGCAGCGACGTGGAGCGCGGGTCGACACCCTGCCGCTCGAACTCGTCGAGCAGGGTGAGCATGTAGGACGGGGTCACCATGATGACCGACGGCTTCAGGTCCTGGATCAGCGTGACCTGCCGCGACGTCATACCGCCGGACGCGGGGACCACCGTGCAGCCGAGCCGCTCGGCGCCGTAGTGCGCGCCGAGACCGCCCGTGAACAGGCCGTACCCGTACGCGATGTGCGCGATGTCGCCGGGCCGGCCGCCCGCCGCGCGCAGCGACCGCGCGACCATGTCGGCCCACATCGACAGGTCGTTCTCCGTGTAGCCCACGACCGTGGGGCGGCCGGTGGTGCCGCTGGAGGCGTGCAGCCGGCGGATGCGCTCCCGCGGGACGGCGAACATCCCGTACGGGTAGTTCTCCCGCAGGTCCGCCTTGGTGGTGAAGGGGAAGCGGGACAGGTCGGACAGCGAACGGCAGTCGTCCGGGTGGACGCCCGCCTTGTCGAAGGACTCCTTGTAGAACGGCACGTTCTCGTACGCGTGCCGCAGGGAGTTCCGCAGCCGCTCCAGCTGGAGGGCCCGCAGCCCGTCGAGGTCGAGCCGCTCCGCCGGGTCCAGCAGGTCCGCCGCCTGAGTCATCAGGACCTTCCCTTCACCATCCCATTCCGGACGACCGATCATTCGGTCGTTGACGTCGGGCCCCAGTAACGCAGCCGACCGCCATCCGGTGCAAGAGCTGGGCCTGCACTTTTCGGTGAAGGCGCCGTCGAGACACCCCAGGGGCGCGGCCAACTGCGCGACGAGCCGCCACCGGTCCCACCGGCCCGCACCCGGCCGCGCGACCGGCGACCGCCGCCCCACATCCCCCTTCCGCGACCTGTCCCGAGGACAAGCCCCTCGCTAGGCTGGCCGCCGACGGCAAAAGGGAGGAGCACGGACGTGGCCGAGAGCACCACCCAGCAGCGCCCGCTCACGGGCTGGGACAAGCCCGAGCTGGACCTCAGCAACGCACAGTGGCAGTCCGGCAGCAAGGGTCTGGGCGACGTCCAGATCGCTTTCGTGGAGGGCTTCATCGCCATGCGCAACAGCGGCCGGCCGGAGAGTCCCTCCCTGATCTTCACCCCCGCGGAGTGGGGCGCCTTCGTGTCCGGCGCGCGGGAGGGCGACTTCGACCTGACCTGACCCGGCCGACCCGCCCCCGGGGACGTGTGCCGCCCGCTTTTCCGGACACGTGATCAGCGGAGAGCCGCGTCGGAGCCGAGTAGACGGCGTGGACCCGATGCCGTATCCGGAGGCGAGGCAGATGGACGACCAGCCGGTGGTCGCCGCGGTGGACGGATCCCCGGACGGGCTGCGCGCCCTGGAGTGGGCCCTGGACGCCGCCCGGCGGCACGGGGCCACCCTGCGCGTGCTGCACGTCCGCCCGGAGCCGCCCCGCGCCGGGCAGGACACGCGGGACACCGGGCCGCCCGACGCGGACGAGGACCCGGTGCTCGCGCAGGCCCGCGCCCGGGTGGACGTACTCGGCGGCACACCGTCCGTCGAGTACGTCGTCACCGAGGGCGCGCCGGGCGCACTGCTGCCGGAGACCGGCTCGAAGGCCCGGCTGCTGGTGCTCGGCTCGCGGGGCCGCGGCGGCTTCACCAGCCTGCTGCTCGGCTCGAACTCCCTGGCCGCCGCCCGGGACGCCGGGTGCCCGGTGGTCGTGGTGCCCCGCCCGGGCCGCGGCGGCGAGGAGGAGGCGCCGGTGCACCGGGACGGCCCCGTGGCCGTCGGGACTAGCGCCGAGAACCCCGACACGGCGACGCTGGAGTTCGCCTTCACGGAGGCCGCCCTGCGCCGTACCGGACTGCGGGTCGTCACCGCGTATCCGTGGCCGCTGCAGACGATGCTGCTGCCCGGCGAGGTGGCGCCCGCGCAGGTCGACCAGGAGGCCATGGAGCACGAGACGCGTGCCCTCGCCGAGGGCCTGCTCGCCCGGTGGCGGGAGCGGCACCCGGAGGTCGCCGCCGAGGTCGTGGTGCTGCCCGGGGACGCGGCCGGTCACCTGGTCGGCGAGTCCTGGGACGCCTCACTGGTCGTGGTGGGCCGCCACCGCCGCAGGCTGTTCGCGCCCGCCCGCATGATGGGCTCGGTCACCCAGGCGGTCCTGCTCCACGCGCACAGCCCGGTCGCGGTCGTCCCGCCCGTACCCGCCGAGGAGTGAGCCGGAGGCCGCCGGACGGGGTGCCCGAAGGCGGTCAGGAGGCGTCCGCCCGACCGTCCGAACGGCGGTCCGGCCACGTACCATGGCGGCATGTCGTTCCTCCGCCGCCGCAGTGCCACACCCGCCGGGCCCGATTTCGACGTACTGGCCATGGACCCGGGCGACTGGCCCGGCAATCTGGGCGCGGGTCTGCTGCCCGCCCCCGACGGAACCTGCCAGGGCGTCTTCCTGCGCTACGACCTGTTCGGCGGCCGCGGCCCCGCGATGATCATCGGCAACCTCCCCGAAGGCTCCCCGGCGCGTGACGTGCCCGAGGGCGAGGTGCCCTTCGAGGTCGGCCAGCTGCTGCTGGCGCTGGAGAACGACGAGGAGGTCACCGTCGTCTCCACGGAGGACGTGCCCGTGATGCAGGGCGACAACCTGCTGATCGTGCGCCGCGTGAAGCTCTCCGAGAGCCGCATCTCCTGCGTGCAGTTCGACCGCAGCGACAACGTCCTGGTGACCATCGCCTCCTGGGACCGCCCGATCACCGACGACCTGTACGCCCTCCTCAAGCCGCTGCCGGCGGAGCTGTTCCAGCAGGGCTGACCCCACCCGCGGACGACGACGGGCGCCCCCGGACCGCGCAGGTCCGGGGGCGCCCGTCGTACGGTGCGCGCTCCCGCGTTACGACGACACCACCGTCACGTCCGCCGCCTTCACGAAGCCGACCCGGTGGCCGAACTGGATCTCGTAGTACTGGTCCTCGCCGCGCACCACCTGGTGCGAGGCCGGGTCGAAGGTCACCGCGTAGTAGTACTCGCCCGGCACCTTGCCGCCGGTCACGTACCGCTGTCCGGCGAGCACCTTGTACGGCAGCGGCGACACGGTCTGCGCCGGCACCCCCTCCGGGTAGGCGGCCGCCTCCGGGTACGCCCGCCCGTACACGGGGACGGAGTCCAGACCCTCGCGCGGAGTGATCACCTGGGCCTTGGCGGGCACGGCGGTGGGCTTCTTCGCCGGGTTCTTGAACCAGGCCTTCTGGCCGAGGTACCAGATCGCCGTCCAGTCGCCCCAGCGGTCCGCCACCGCGTACTGCTGGCCCGTGGACACCCGCGAGGACAGGTCGTTGACCCCGGTGGTGGGCGTGGAGCCGAGACCGACGTCCTTGATCAGCGGGGAGTTCACGTCGTGGTCCGAGTACAGCCGCACCGCGCTCGACCCGTGCGGGGCACAGGGCTCACCGGCGGTCTCGCAGCCGGTGAACACCGGCCGGTGGGTGGCGTAGTCGGGCCGAATCGTGACGGCCCCGGAGTTCTTCGTGCCCGTCGCCTTGAGCGGGGCGCCGAGCAGCTCGAAGTAGTGCCGCCAGTCCCAGTACGGGCCGGGGTCGGTGTGCATGCCCGGGATGGTGGCCGTGGTGGTGCCCGGCACCGTGTCGTGGCCCAGGATGTGCTGCCGGTCCAGCGGGATGCCGTGCTTGTCCGACAGGTACTTCACCAGCCGGGCCGAGGACCGGTACATGGCCTCCGTGTACCAGGCGTCCGGATCGGTGAGGAACCCCTCGTGCTCCAGGCCGATCGACGCCGCGTTGACGTACCAGTTGCCCGCGTGCCAGGCGACGTCCTTCGCCTTCACGTGCTGCGCGATGTGCCCGTCGGTGGAGCGCAGGCTGTACTGCCACGACACGTACGTCGGGTCCTGGATCAGGTCCAGGACGCCCTCCCAGGCGCCCTCCGTGTCGTGCACGACGATGTACCGGATCCGCTGCGAGGCGGGCCGGTTCCCCAGGTCGTGGTTGCCGTAGTCGCCGTCGCCGAACTCCTCGTACGGCGCCGGGATCCACTCGCAGGACACCGTCCGCGGGCACTCGGTGCCGGCCGCGGACCCCTTGCGCAGCCCGGCGCGCTCCAGCGCCGAGGGGTCGGGCGCCAGGTCCGGGCTCGCGTCCAGGGCGACCTGCTGCCCGGCGTCCGTGACCCGCTCCTCGCCGTCCCGGATCACCGCGAACACCTCGTTCGCGTAGGCCGTCGCCGAGGCGCGGTCGTCGGCGCCGGAGAACAGCGCCACCGCCCCGAACCAGTCGGCCGGGTCGTCGCTGGCCGGTGCGCCCAGCCGGCGCTGAGCCTCCGCCAGCAGGGCGGCGCCGCCCGCCACGTTGGCCGCCGGGTCCTCGCGCAGCGTCTCGGCGTCCAGGCCGGTCAGCCGGGCCGCCCTCGGCAGGGTGGTCAGCCGGTCCGGCAGCTCCGCCGTGTCCAGGCCGAGCTCCGAGGGACGCAGCGCGGCACGGGCGTCGTCGCCGCGCGGGTCCTCGCTGCCGGTCGCGTGGTGCCCGGCGGAGGCGAGCGCCGTACGGGCGTCGGTCAGGTGCATGGGCCCGTAGCCGCCGGTGACGCTCGGGGCGCCGTCGTGCGCGTCCCAGCGGGACTGCAGATAGGAGACGCCCAGCAGCACGCTCTGCGGGACGTCGTACCGGTCGGCCGCGTCGGTGAACGCCTGTTGCAGCCGGGCGGCGGCCGGCGGGGCCGGTTCGGGCGCCACGCCCAGCAGGGGCAGCGTCAACGCGGCGGCGGCCAGGGCGCCCAGGGCGCCCCGGGCGGCGCGTCGGGACGGCCCGGCCGCACGGCCGGGCTCGGTGGCGAGATCTCGCAATGCAGCCTCCTGGGAACGGTCGTGCGACCCGTCAGTGGTACCGGCAGGCCGATGATCCGTCAATCATGCCCAGGAGGGCGCGAATTCCCTCGTCAATCGGGGTGTGGCGAGATTTCGTGGCGGGCCCCGGCGGACCTGCGGCGCGTCAGCGGTCTACACCGGTGGCGCCCCCGCCGGGCCTCGCGCGATGGCCGTATACCGTCCCTCCTCGCAGACGGCTCCGAAGGCCCCGGGACGCCCGACTGCCCGCGGCGGTCGTCGCCTGCGGGCAGTCGTACGGGGTGGCGGCGGGACGGCCGCGCCGCGCTCAGCGGGTGCCGACCGCGGCGCGCACGGCCTTCCGGGCCATCTGGCAGTCGTCGTGCAGCCGGCGCAGCAGCAGCCGCTGCTCCTCACCGGACGGCACGCCGCCCGGCTGGCCCCCTGCGGGCGCCGGCGCCGACTCGTGCATCGAACGCTGCACGGCCGTCTCGTAGGTGCGGATCTCCCGGGTCAGCACGAGCATCAGGTTCACCAGGAACGCGTCGCGCGAGGCGGGGCCCGCCGACTGGGCGATCTGGCTGATCTGGCGCCGGGCCGCCGGGGCGTCCCCGAGCACCGTCCACAGGGTCGCCAGGTCGTAGCCCGGCAGGTACCAGCCCGCGTGCTCCCAGTCCACCAGCACCGGACCGGCCGGTGAGATCAGGATGTTGGAGAGCAGCGCGTCGCCGTGGCAGAACTGTCCCATGCCCTGCCGCCCCGTCGCCACGGCGATGCCGTGCAGCAGCTTCTGCAGGTCCCCGAGGTCCCGGTCGGTGAGCAGGCCCAGCTCGTGGTAGCGGTTGATCCGGGCCGCGTAGTCCAACGGCGCGTCGAACGTCCCGGCGGGCGGCCGCCAGGAGTTGAGCCGGCAGATCGCGCCGAGTGCCGCCCTGATGTCCGCCCGGGGCGGCGCCTCCACCGGGTGCCGCTGGAGCGCCGCCACCCGTCCGGGCAGGCGCTCGATGACCAGCGTGCAGTTGTCCGGGTCCGCCGCGATCAGCCGGGGCGCCCGCACGGGCGGACGCTGCCGGACGAACGAGCGGTATGCCGCTATTTCGTGCCGGATGCGCTCGCTCCACGCGGGGGAGTGGTCCAGTAAGCACTTGGCGACCGCGGTGCTGCGGCCCGTCGTGCCGACCAGGAGGACCGACCGGCCGGTGCGGCGCAGCACCTGGACCGGCGCGAACTCCGGACAGATGCGGTGCACCGAGGCGAGCGCCGTGCGCAGTTGCGCGCCCTGTGCGCCGGACAGGTCGAGCCTCCCGCTGAGCGGCTGGGTGCCCGGTCCCGCGAGGCGCCGTGCGTTGCCCGCGCCGAGCACGGGGTTCGCCGGGCGCGCGGGGGCGAGGTAGGGGCCGCTGTCCGACGGACGCGGACGCAGCGGCCGGGGCGGGGCGGACACGGAGGACGATGCTGCGTACATGGGTGATACAGATCCCTTCGTGTGCCTGCGACGTCAGGCACCACCCAACCCCTCCGCCCGGCCGCACCCTGGGGGAATGCCCCTGCGGCGACGGGGTCGTGGTGGCGCGTTCCTACTCGACACCCGAGGGCCCCTGGCACACCATCTGGCGGACCCTGGCGAACCCTGGCGAATAGTCGCCCGGCACTCCCCACCGGGCTACTGTCAACTCAGCCGAGAACCTGGGGGCTTGACGTGAGCGGACAACCCAACACCCGGCTCTCGGACCTGTTCGGCCTGGCCGGCTGGTCCAAGGGCGAACTCGCGAGGCTGGTGAACCGGCAGGCGGCGGCCATGGGCCATCCGCAGCTGGCGACCGACACCTCCCGGGTGCGGCGGTGGATCGACATGGGAGAGATCCCGCGCGATCCGGTGCCGCGGGTGCTGGCGGCTCTGTTCACCGAGCGTCTCGGCCGTGTCGTGACCATCGAGGATCTCGGTCTGGTACGGCACGGGCGTACGGGGAAACGGCCACGCGCCGGGAGTGAGGAACATCCCGACGGAATGCCGTGGGCGCCCGAGCGGACGGCCGAGGTCCTCACCGAATTCACGGGAATGGACCTCATGCTCAACCGACGCGGCCTGGTGGGTGCGGGCGCCGCCCTCACCGCGGGCTCCGCACTCAGCAGCGCCATGCACGACTGGCTGCACACCGATCCGGCCCTGACCGCAGACGCCCCCCGCCTGCACGATCCCCTGCACGCCGAACCCGCCGGGTTCGACCGCTACGAGGCCGCCCCCATCGGGTCGCAGGAGATCGAGGAACTGGAGCGCTCCGTGGAGGTGTTCCGCGCCTGGGACGCCGCCCGCGGCGGCGGGCTCCAGCGCAAGGCGGTCGTGGGACAGCTCAACGAGGTGGGCGGCATGCTCACCTACCACCACCCGCCCCATCTCCAGCGGCGCCTGTGGGGCGTCGCCGCCAACCTGGCCGTCCTCGCCGGCTGGATGTCGCACGACGTCGGCATGGAGCCGACGGCGCAGAAGTACTTCGTCATCGCCGCCCACGCGGCACGCGAGGGCGGCGACCGCCCGCGCGCCGGCGAGGCGCTGTCCCGCGCGGCCCGCCAGATGGTGCACCTGGGCCGGCCCGACGAGGCGCTGGACCTGATGAAGCTCGCCCAGTCCGGCTCGGGCGAGCAGGTGCTGCCGCGCACCCGCGCCATGTTCCACACCATCGAGGCGTGGGCGCAGGCGTCCATGGGCAAGGGCCAGGCGATGCGCCGCACCCTGGGCCAGGCGGAGGACCTGTTCGTCTCCGACAAGGGGGACGTGCCCCCGCCGAACTGGATGCAGCTGTTCAACGAGGCGGACCTGTACGGCATGCAGGCCCTCGCCTACCGGACGCTCGCGGAGTTCGAGCCGGGCGCGGCGGTCCACGCCCAGCACTACGCGGACAAGGCGCTCGCCCTGCGGGTGGACGCCCAGCAGCGCTCGAAGATCTTCGACTTCCTGTCGATGGCCTCCGCGTGCTTCATCGCCGACGATCCCGAACAGGCCGACCGCTTCGCGCGGCTCGCCCTGGTGTCGATGGGCCAGAACTCCTCGCGCCGCACCTGGGACCGGCTGCGCCAGATGTACCGGCTGACCGCCGAGTACGCCTCGTACCCGAGGATCCAGGAACTGCGGGAGGAGATCGAGCTGGCGCTGCCCAAGCCCCGGGGCAAGGGCGGGACCGCGAAGGCCTGAGAGAGCCACGCGAGCCTTCACGCGGGCTCTTTTACAGGGCACTTGTCACGCGTGCGCCCCCGTCAGGAGGCGACGCGCGCCACCAGTACACAGGCGTGCTCCGTACGCTCCCCTTCACCGAACTCCCGTACGACCTCCCGGACGCAGTCCTGGGCGGAACGGCCCCCGGCGAACCGGGGCGCCAGGGCGAGGAGCCGGTGGACGGCGGCCGTCCCGGTGTGCCCGGGCACCAGGCCGTCGGTGTGCAGCAGGAGCAGGTCGCCGACCTCGAGGTTCTCCTCGGCCTGCCCGTGCGCGGAGCCCGGGGCGGCGCCCAGCAGCGCACCCTGCGGTCCGTCGAGCGCCCGCCCAGCGTCGCCGCGGTAGAGCAGCGGGGCGGGGTGGCCGGCCCGCGCCCACACCGCGGTGCGGGTGTCGTGCCGGTAGCGCAGGCAGACGGCCCCGGCGAGGGTCGGCTGCGCGGTGGTGTCGAGCAGTCGGTCGAGGCAGTCCAGCAGGGCGCCGGGCGCGGTGCCGGCCAGCGCCATGCCCCGGACCGCGCCGAGCAGCATGGCGACACCGGACGCGGCGCCCACGCCGTGTCCGGTGAGCTCGCCGGCGCCGAGCAGGGTGGCGTCGTCGGACAGTTCGAGGGCGTCGTACCAGTCGCCGCCGACCGACGCCTGCGCGGAGGGCGGCAGATGGGCGGCGGCCACGTCCAGGGCGCGCGGGCCACGCCGCGGGAACCGCAGGGAGCCGTGCCACGCCGGAAGCACGGCCTCCTGCAGTTCGACCGCGAGCCGGTGCTCGGTCCGCGCGGCGGCGTGCCGGTGCCGGTGGAGCGAGTCACGGGTCTCGCTCACCGCCCTTCGGCAGCGGCGCAGTTCGCTGACGTCGCGCAGGACCGCCCACATGGAGACGGTGCTGCCGTCGGCGCCGAGCACCGGTTCGCCCATCATGTGCACGGTCCGTATGTCGTCGGCCGCGTGCGTCACGCGGAACTCTCCGTCGATGGGCCGGCCGTCGATCAGGCAGCCGGTGACCATCTCGGTCAGCCGCGGCCGGTCCTCGTCGTGGACGAGGGAGGGCAGTTCGTCGAGGGTGAGCGGGGGAGCGGCCGGGTCGCGGCCGAGGATCCGGTACAGCTCGCCCGACCAGCTCACCTCGTCCGTGAGGAGGTCCCACTCGGCGCTGCCGACCCGGCTGAGCAGGGAGGCACGGGCCGGGGCCGGCGGCGCGGGTAACTGCTCGGCGGACGCGTCGGGCGCGGCCGGCGGGTCGTCCCGCAGCTGCGCCAGGTGCTCGTCCAGGTCGTCGAGCTGGTGCATCGCCAGGTCGTACAGCGCGCGGCGCCAGCGCTCCCCGGGGTCCCCCGCGTCGGCCGGGGTGTCGCGGCGGACGGCGTCCACCTCGCCCTTGAGCCGCCGGGTCTGCGAGATCAGCGCGTCGACCGGTCCGCCTCCCGGCGGCCGGGCGGCGGGGCGGTCCGCGGAGAGAGGGGACGGCATGACGTACTCCGATGCGGGACGGTACGGCCTTCGGACGGGCGGAGGGACCGTTACGACTGTTGCACAGCACGCCACGGCCTGTAAGGGATTTGGCAACACACGATAAGGTGGTGCCGCTGGCATATGCCACCGTCTTCACGGAGTTACCGCGAGGTGGTCACGCGGTACCCGCCGGACGCCCCAACTTCCATGGTACGCACGTGAGCTGACGAGGCGTCAGGCTCCCTGCGGTGACTCACTCACGCGTTCGAAACCCGGCTGTCAGTTCGACGGCGGGGGCGGTGATCGGCCCGCGCCCCGCGCCCCGCCACCGACCGTCAGTAGCGCAGCACCGCCGCCATGCCCTGCGCGTCCTCCAGCGCGCCGTCCGGGACGAAGCGCACCTCGGCGCCGGTGTCCAGGCACTGCTCGACGATCTCGTCCACGATGTCCTCGCGGGCGTCCAGGTCACCGTCCTGGGCGACGATCAGATGCTCGCCGTCGTCGCGGACCGTGATCCGGTAGTTCTCCTCGACGGCCAGCAGCCGGATCCGCCCCTCGCGGGCGCTCTGCCACAGCTCGTCGACACCGGCCGCGAACTCCTTGCGGCTGCGCGCGGCTTCCAGCTCCCGCGCCACCTCCTCGGCCCGCCTGCGGTCCTCCTCCTCGAGCACCGGCCGCACCGCCTCCCACACCATCTCCGGTGTTCCGTGCGCCAGTCCGCCGCGCGGCACCTGCACGGCGTCCTTGCAGACGCCGCCGAACTCGCACAGCAGCGACAGCGCCGCCGGCTCGCCGGTGATGTACAGCGGCCTCGGGTGGGTGCGCATCAGGGAGCTGAGCCGGGTGGCAGCCTCCTTCAGGAAGCGGCGGGTGTCCTCGTCCCGGTAGTTGCCGGGCTGGTCGCCGACCCGCATCAGCCGCTCGGGGTCGAAGTTCGACTCCTCGCGGACCAGCGGGAAACCGCCGGTGCGCTCCTCGGCGACCCGGTCCGGGCCGCCGCCCCACAGTGTGACCCGGTCGGCGGCGACGGACAGCACCCAGAACGGGCGCTCCGCCGTCTGCGCGGAGACCAGGTGGCGGGTCAGGAAGGTGTCCGAGAGCACCACGCGCTCCGGGACGCTGCGCGCCAGCGACCACACCTGGTGCTCGCCCGGCGCGGCGAAGATGGCCAGGCCGTCCTCGGCGTGCGCGAGATCGACCTCGGCCAGGGCCTGGTCCAGCTGGGCCTCGACGTCGGCGCGCCGGTCCCGGGGGACCGCGGGATCGGACTCCAGCTTCTTCTTCGCCTCGGCCACCATGGTGCGCAGCCGCACCGCGTCCTCGGTGCTCAGCGGGTCACGGCGGTGGGTCGGCGTCAGCACAGACACCGCCGGGTAGGGACGCGGCCGACGGAGATCGGCGAGGGCGGAGGGACTCAGATCGTGCTCCATGACAGCACCATAGGGCGGAATCAGCGGTAGGGCATTCGGGGCAAAGCGCCCGCAGGGCGGGCGGCGGTCCGGCGCGCCGCGGGTGCACGCTGGTGGGGGAGGTGACCGCCGATGGCGCGCTTGGTCCTGGAGCGGGACGCGGACGGGTGGACCGTCGTGGTCCGGCTGGCGTGGTGGGAGGCGCTGCTCGCACGCCGTCGCGCGGTACGGGTGCCGCGGGCGTGGGTCGCGTCGGCCGGCGTGGAGCCCGACTGGTGGCGCGCGATGCGCGGCACGCCGGTGGTCGGGCGCTGCCGGCCGGGGCGGTTCTGCGTGGGGGAGCGGGAGCACGTGCTGGGCCGCGACTTCGTCGCCGTACGGGCGGGTGTCCCGGTGCTGGTCCTGGAGCTCCGGTCCCCGTCGCCTTTCGTGCGGCTCGCGGTGTCGGTCCCGGACGCGGGGGAGGCCGCCCGCTCGCTGCGGCCCGGCGAGGACGCGGACGAGGAGGACGCCCCCGAGGAGGCCTCCGGTTAGGGCCTGTCCGGCGGATCACGCCGAGGACGCGGGGTCTGGAACGCCCGTCTGCGGCGTTGTCGTCACTCGCCGACGCTCCGCGTCGACTCCCTCCTCCGCCTTGCAGCTGGACGCACCAGACCCCGCTCACCTGGGTTGCAAGACGCTGCGCCTTTCCCCCGACTTGATCCGCCGGACAGGCCGTAGCGGAGCGGAAAGCCCGGGTCAGACGCGGTCCTCGTCCTCCGCGCCGCAGGAACTGCCGCTCCGGGGGAGGGAGCCGTAGAGGAGGAAGTCGTCGACCTTGCGGTGGACGCACTCGGACGCACCGTAGCCCGTGTGGCCCTCGTTGCGGTTGTCCAGCACCACGGCCGACGGCCCCAGCCGCTTCGCCGTCTGCTCGGTCCAGTGGTACGGGGTGGCGGGGTCGCCGCGGGTGCCGACCAGCAGCATCTTCGGGGTGTCCACGTCCTTGACCTTCTCCCGGATGTAGTCGGTCCCCTTGGGCCGGCCGTGGCACAGCACCACCTGTGCGAGCCGGTACGGCCCGAACACCGGCGAGGCCTCCTCGTACGCGGCGCGCAAGCGGGCCAGCTCCCCGGTCAGTTGCTCCTCGTCCGGACGGTCGGGGTCGTCGGCGCAGTTCACCGCCATCAGCGCCGCCGGGAGGTTGTCCAGCGGGACGTCCTCCTCGTCGGCGAGCGGCTCGTCGTCGCGACCCGGGACGGCCGGGGACGGAGTGGGCGGCGGGGCGGGCGCGGGGGCCGTCCCGCCGGACGCGAGGGCCTCCACGCCGCTGGCGTCGCCGTCCTCCATCAGCTGGGCGAGCGCCCGCTGCAGCACCGGCCACATCTCCTTTGTGTAGAGGCCCTGCGCGATGGCGCCCGCCAGGTCCTGGCCAGTGAACTCGTAGCCGAACTCGGTCGGAACCGGGGTGTCGTCGAGGGAGCGCACCAAGTCCACGACCTGCTTGCGGGCGGCGCGCGCGTCCTGCCCGAACGGGCAGGCGAGCTCCTCCGTGCACCAGGTGAGGAAGTTCTCCAGCGCCGTCTGCTGCCCCCGGGCACTGGCGAGCCCCTGCTCGGCCAGTGGCTCGGTCAGCGTGTCCACGCCGTCCAGGGCCATGCGGCCCACCTTGTCGGGGAACCGGGCCGCGTACACCGCGCCGAGCCGGGTCCCGTAGGAGAACCCGAGGTAGTTGAGCTTCCGGTCGCCCAGCGCCTGGCGCATCACGTCCAGGTCGCGGGCCACGTCCACGGTGCCCATGTGGGCGAGGACCGGGCCGGAGTGCTTCTCGCACTCGGCCACCACCTCGCGCAACTGCCGCAGCGCGTCGCGCGGATCGCCCGTCTCCTCGCCGTCGGTCGCCTCCAGTGCGCGGACGGTGGCGTCGGTCCCGCAGCTCACCGGGGAGGAGCGGCCCACGCCCCGCGGGTCGAACGACACCACGTCGTAGTCGTCGGTCAGACCGAGGAAGTCCTTGCGGCCGTACGCCAGCCCCTGCACCCCGGAGCCGCCGGGGCCGCCGAAGTTCAGCACGACCGAGCCGCGCGGGTCGTCGGTGGACGCGCGGTAGCGGGCGAGCGCCAGCTCCAGGGTGCCCTTGCCGGGGTCGGCGTAGTCGAGCGGCACGGTGACCGTGCCGCACTGCAGGTCCTTCGGCAGTTCCGTGCCCTCGCAGGCCGCCCAGTCGATCTTCTGGTCGTAGAACCGGTCCAGATCGCGTTCGTCGCGCGCGACGGCCGTCAGGCCCGTCGCCAGCAGGACGAGACCCACCGCTCCGGCCGCCGCGCCGCGCCGGACGGAGGGCGGCAGCCCGTTCGCGTGGTGACCGCCCCGGAGTCGCTCGGACAGCTCGCCCAGCATCGAAGCCTCCCAAGACGCCAGGACCGGCGCCCTCGCCCACCATAAGCGGGCCCCGCGGCGCCCGCCCGTCGGCCGTACGGCGTCCGTCACGGCCCCGCGTCCGTGCGTTCGGGCACTGCGAGTTCGACGCACTTTGCCGGACGTTCGACCGTCGCGGCCCCCTATGGGGTGAACCGGCTGCGGCATACGGAGGAGCCATAACCCGGATGGCACGTCCGCGTTCTATCCGGTGGCGGGCGAACGCTCGCGACCAAGTCTGGAAGGGCAGGGAACCTATGCGAAGGGTTACCCGAAACGGTGTGATCGCCGTCGCCGCCGCGTCCGGCGCGATGGCCGTGGCGATGCCGGCGTACGCCGATTCCGGGGCGGAGGGCGTCGCGGCCGGATCGCCCGGGGTGGCGTCCGGGAACAGCGTTCAGCTCCCGGTGCACGTCCCGGTGAACGTGTGCGGGAACACGGTGAACGTGGTGGGCCTCCTCAACCCCGCCGCGGGCAACACCTGCGTCAACAAGGACGTGCGGCACGAGGACGCCCCGCACTCCGAGAAGAACACGTCCGGCGCGTCCGCCGGGAGCGACGCGCACGGCTCGCCGGGCGTGCTGTCCGGCAACGGCGTGCAGCTCCCGGTGCACGTGCCGGTCAACGTGACGGGGAACAGCGTGAACGTGGTCGGCATCGGCAACCCGGCGACGGACAACAGCTCCGTCAACGAATCGGGTGAGCACCAGGAGCCCGCGCCCGAGCGGACCGTGCCGGCCCGCACCCTGCCCGCGCCGGCGCCCCAGGAGGCGGCCCCCGCCGAGCAGGTCGCGCTCGCCGAGACCGGCGCCGACCACACCGTCCCGGTGCTCGCCACCGGCGCCGCGATGTTCCTGGGCGGAGTCGCCCTGTACCGCCGCGCCCGGCTCCGCACGGGCGTCTGACCGGCCCGGTCGCCCTCACGTAAACGCTCCGCCGCCCCCGGGCCCGCCGCGCCGGCCGGACCCGGGGGCGGCCGCGTCAGCCGCTCTGCCGGTGGAACCGCCGGTGCAACGCGGCGATGTCCTCGGTCAGTTCGGGCACCGGCCCGTCCACGGTGACGCCGGGCGCGACCGCGGACACCGGCAGGGGCCGTACGGGAGACTCGGGCACACCCAGCTCCGCCAGCCAGGATGTCAGCTGCTCGGACGAGGCGACGTACACGATGCGGCCCAGGCCCACCCAGGCGTGCGCGGCGGCGCACATCGGGCAGTGCTCGCCGGAGGTGTGGACGGTGGCCGCGGCGCGCTCCTCGGGCGTCATGTGCGCGGCCGCCCAGCGCGCCAGCTCGAACTCGGGGTGCCGGGTGCGGTCGCCGGAGGCCACCCGGTTGCGGTCCTCGGCGAGCACGGTGCCGTCCCCGGACACCAGCACCGACCCGAACGGCTCGTCGCCCGCCTCCAGTGCCTCGGCGGCGAGCTCCACGCAGCGCCTCAGGTACGGCAGTTCGTCGTCGCGTACGGCCATGGTCGTCGTCCCGTCCCTCCGTCGGCGTGATCACCGGCCACCCTAATCCCGTTGCACACGGCGGCGGCGGATGGTGCACTCCCGCCATGCCCTCCACCACCGCACCGGCCGCGCTGCTCACCCTCTACGACCGCGAGATACGCCGGGACGCCCGCCCCGACGGCCCCGACGACGTGGTCGAACGCGTTGGCAGGGTCGTACGCCGCACGGCTCCCGCCCACGGCTGGAACGGAGTCGTGTGGTCGGACTTCGCCTCGGGGGAGGAGGCGGACCAGGCGATCGCCGACCAGATCGCGCACTACACGTCCCGGGGCCTCGCCTTCGAGTGGAAGCTGTACGCCCACGACGAGCCCGCGGACCTGGGCAGCCGCCTCCTGGCGCACGGCTTCACCCCCGAGCCGGACGAGACGCTGATGGGGGCGGAGACCGACGCGCTCGCCCTGACCGCGACCGTCCCCGACGGCATCCGCGTCGTCCCGGTGACGGACGAGGCCGGCGTCGACCAGGTCGCCGCGGTGCACGAACGCGCCTTCGGCGACGACGCGTCCCGCCTCCGCCGCCGGCTCCTCGACACGCTGACGACCACCCCGGACACGGTGGCCGCCGTCCTCGCCCTCGCCGGGGACGTCCCGGTCAGCGCGGCCCGCATGGAACTGACCCCCGGCACGAGCTTCGCGGGCCTGTGGGGCGGCGGCACGGTCCCGGAGTGGCGGGGCCGAGGCATCTACCGCGCCCTGGTCACCCACCGCGCCCGTATCGCCGCGGCCCGCGGCTACCGGGTTCTCCACGTGGACGCGGGTCCCCGGAGCCGCCCGATCCTCCAACGCCTGGGCTTCACACCGCTGACGGTGACGACACCGTACGTGTACGAGCCGTCCCTGTAGAGGCACTTGAAAGCCGTCCTCCAACGGCACACGAGAACGGTGGCTGTCCCACCTGCTCGGACAACCACCGCTCCCGTACTGGGCCGAGCCCCGCGCCTCAGCGGTTCAGCTTCGCCCGGTCCAGGGCCGCCACGCCCACCGCCGCGAGGGCGATCTGGATCAGCCACTCCACCCAGTCGACGCCCTTGGTGTCCGCCACGCCGAAGGCCGACGCGAGGGCCGAGCCGATGAGGGCGGCGGCGATGCCGACGAGGATCGTCCACAGGACGCCGATGTGCTGGCGGCCCGGGACGACCAGGCGGCCCAGGACGCCGATCACGATGCCGATGACGAGGGCGCTGATGATGCCGTCGATCTCCATGTCTTCCCTTCCCTTCCTCCGCTGAGAAGCTTCTGCCCGCTGCCCACGGCGGCAGTCGCACAAGGAGGGCCGGTCCGCGGGACTCCGCGGACCGGCCGGGGGAGGGTTTCGTCGTGGGCCCCTACGACGACCTGGACGCTGCCCTGGCCGCCGTGGCGGCGCAGGCGGTGCCCAGGATCACGGTGAGGGCTCCGATGACGACGTTGTTCCAGATCACCCCGGCGTCGGGGTCGGTGCCCACGACCCATGGAGAGATGATCATCCAGATGCCCAGCGCGCACATGGCTCCGCTGAGGCCGTACATGCGCGAGGGCGCCGCCGTGAACCCGAGGGCCAGCAGACCGATCGCGATGCCGACGATCAGGTTGTGCGTCACGAGCGGCGGCTGACTCGTCGTGTAGTGGAGGATCCACGGTGACACCGCGCAGTAGAGACCGAGCAGGAACACCGGGCCGTCCACGAAAGCCACGTCACGGCTGCCGAGGACGCGCTCGTAGCGTGCCCGCATCTCCGGTGCATCCGGATGGCTGGCGAGATCTCCATGCTGGTGTGAGACGTTGGCCATGGTCGTCTCCTTTGACTAGCAGGCCTGACCGCGTTCTGGGTGCGGTATGCGGTAAGAGCCGCGTTAGTCCCATTGTGCTCTTATTTCTTCTTTATGTGTAGTCGTGGGCGGGGTCGCCGGACTGTCGCCGGGAAAGGGGCCTCCGGCCCAACGGCATGTACGCGCCACCGTGACTGGTCCAGACCCTTGACTGGTACAGACCAAAGCGCTTGAGTGTGCTCCACACCCCCCACCACGGCCGCCCCCACGCCGTGACCGGCCCCGCCGGCGCGTGCGGGCGAGGCCTCGCCCCGGCATGTCCTCGTCGCGGGAGCGGCCGTGTTCTGCGAAGGAGTTGATCCCTTGTCGAGACGCCGTACCGCCGCCGTCACCGCCGCCCTCGTCCTCGCCGGAAGCGCACCGATGCTGCTTCCCGCCGCTGCTACCGCCACCACCGCCTCGGCCGCCGCCGCGTGTTCGAGCTACCCCGCCTGGGTCGCCGGACAGTGGTACGAGGCCGGCGCGATCGTCCGTTACACCGACGGCAAGGCGTACATCGCCGAGCACGCCAACCCGGGCTACGACCCGATCATCAGCACCTGGTACTGGGAGCCCTACGCCTGTGACAACGGGCCGGGGACACCCGTCGGGAACTTCGTCGTGACCGAGGCGCAGTTCAACCAGATGTTCCCGAACCGGAACCCCTTCTACACGTACAGCGGCCTCACCGCCGCGCTCAGCGCCTACCCCGGCTTCGCCAACACCGGCAGCGACACGGTGAAGAAGCAGGAGGCCGCCGCCTTCCTGGCCAACGTCAGCCACGAGACCGGCGGTCTGGTGCACGTGGTGGAGCAGAACCAGGCCAACTACCCGCACTACTGCGACTGGGGCCAGCCGTACGGCTGCCCGGCCGGTCAGGCCGCCTACTACGGCCGCGGCCCGATCCAGCTGAGCTGGAACTTCAACTACAAGGCCGCGGGCGACGCGTTGGGCATCGACCTGCTCAACAACCCCTGGCTGGTGCAGAACGACGCGGCCGTCGCCTGGAAGACCGCCCTCTGGTACTGGAACACCCAGTCAGGACCGGGCACCATGACCGGTCACGCCGCCATGGTGAACGGGGCCGGATTCGGCCAGACGATCCGCAGCATCAACGGCTCCCTGGAGTGCGACGGCAGGAACCCGGCGCAGGTCCAGAGCCGGGTGACGAAGTACCAGCAGTTCACGCAGATCCTCGGGACGACCCCCGGCGGCAACCTGTACTGCTGACGCGAACGGCACGGCGTGGTGTCATGCACCTGACCTAACTCCGGGGCGGGCCCCGCCTTGATGCACGGCCCGCCCCTGACGGACGAAGGGAACCGCATGCGCACCCCCCACGCCCTGCTCGCCACCGCCGTCACGACCGCCGCGCTCGCCGCGGCGGCCGTGACACCCGCGCCCGCCGCGGGCGCCGACGCCGTGCCGCCGCCGGGCACGTACTACGTCCAGAGCGCGGTCACCGGCCTCAACGCCGCCGACGCCTCCGGGACCGTCGAACAGCACCGCCCGCGCGGCAACGAGGACCGCCAGCAGTGGACCCTGCGCCCCGACGGCGCCGACCACCTGCTGGAGAACACCGACAGCCCCGGCGCCTGCCTCGGCCGCGCCGGCGACCAGGCACGCACCGTCTCCTGCACGGCGGCCGACGCGCGCTGGCGGATCACCCCGCTCGGCGCGGACCGGTACGCGCTCGCCGCCCCCGGCACCGACCGGCACCTCACCGTCGCGCCCAAGCCCGCAGGCGCCACCCACCCGGCGCCGCTGACCGTCGGCACCGGCGCCGGCGACCTCGCCGCCTGGTACCTCACCCCCACCGACGCGCCCGGCGGCCCGATGCCGCCGCGCGAGCAACGCACCCTGGACCAGGTCACGTTCCTCACCGCCCACAACGCCTACGCGAACGGCGTCGACGGCGGCTACGCCCCGCCCTTCGTCGACCTCTTCCCCAACCAGATCCGGGGGATCGAACAGCAACTCCGCGACGGTGTGCGCGGGTTCATGCTGGACATCCACCAGACGCCCGACGGTGCCATCCTCTGCCACAACAGCTGCACCCTGGTCCGCAGACCCGTAGCCCTGTGGGTCGACCTCCAGCGGATCACCGACTTCCTGCGCGCCCACCCGGACGAGTTCGTCACCGTCTTCCTGGAGGACTACGTCGACCCGGGAGTCCTGCGCGCCGAACTGGACCGCGTGCAGGGGCTGTCGGACGTGCTCTACCGCCCCGACCGCACCGGCGTGCGGGAGAACGGCTGGCCCACGATGGGCGAACTCGCCGCCGACGGACACCGGTTGCTGATCTTCACCGACCACAGCAGGGACGCCGACCGCTCGGCCGGGCTGACCCGGGACACCTTCGGCGTGATGTACCAGCGCGAGTGGACCGTCGAGAACTACTGGTCCATGGGACCGGGCGTCGGCTCCTCCGACTGGTCCTGCTACAGCCGCTGGTACGACGCGAACACCACGATCCCGCTGACCCGCACCGAGTACGGCTTCCGGCCCCTCTTCGTCATGAACCACTTCCGGGACGCCGCGGTCGCCTCCACCGCGACCACCGACAACGCCAAGCTCGCCGACCGCGCCCGCCGCTTCTGCCGGCCGGCCGCCCGCAAGAAGCCCACCTATCTCGCCGTCGACCGCTACGACCTGGGCAACCCCACGGCCGCAGTCGACGCGCTGAACACCTCCACGTACCCGTAGGCCGACCCACGGTCCCGCCCTGGCACGGCAGCCGGGGCGGGACTGGCGTTTCCCGCAGTTTTACGTATAACCTCTCCGGTCAACCCCTGCGAGAGGTGACGATGAGACGCATTGCCCTGGTCACCCTCGTCGTCCACGACTACGACGAGGCGATCCGCTTCTACACCGAGGCCCTCGGCTTCCGGCTCGCCGAGGACGCGCCCCGTCCGGACGGCGGCCGCTGGGTCGTCGTCGAGCCCGGCCCCGGGCACACCGGCGCCGGCCTGCTGCTGGCCCGCGCCGCGAACGAGGATCAGCGGGCCCGGGTGGGCGACCAGACCGGCGGACGCGTGGGCTTCTTCCTGCACACCGACGACTTCGCCCGTGACCACGCCCGCATGGCCGCCGCCGGGGTGACCTTCCTGGAGGAGGCGCGCCACGAGCCGTACGGCTCGGTCGCCGTCTTCCAGGACCTCTACGGCAACCGCTGGGACCTGCTCCAGCCCGCCGTCTGATCCACACCATGACCCACCACGCCGAGGAACCGCACGCCATGTCATCTACGCGCATAGACGCCGCCACGATCCGCCGCCTCCCCAAGGCGGTCCTGCACGACCACCTCGACGGCGGCCTGCGCCCGGCCACGGTCGTGGAACTGGCCGAGGCCGTGGGCCACACGCTGCCCACCACCGACCCGGACGAGCTCGCCGCCTGGTACGTGGAGGCCGCCAACTCCGGTGACCTGGTGCGCTACATCGCCACCTTCGAGCACACCCTCGCCGTGATGCAGACCCGCGAGGGCCTGCTGCGCACCGCCGAGGAGTACGTCCTCGACCTCGCCGCCGACGGCGTCGTCTACGGCGAGGTGCGCTACGCCCCGGAGCTGAACACCCGCGGCGGGCTCGCCATGGCCGAGGTCGTGGAGACCGTCCAGGAGGGTCTGGCGGCCGGCATGGCCAAGGCGGCCGCAGCGGGAACGCCCGTGCGGGTGGGCACGCTGCTGTGCGGCATGCGGATGTTCGACCGGGTCCGCGAGGCCGCCGACCTGGCCGTCGCCTTCCGGGACGCCGGCGTCGTCGGCTTCGACATCGCCGGCGCCGAGGACGGCTTCCCGGCCGCCGACCACCTCGCCGCCTTCGAGCACCTGCGGCGCGAGAGCGTGCCGTTCACCATCCATGCCGGCGAGGCCCACGGGCTGCCCAGCATCCACCAGGCCGTCCAGGTGTGCGGCGCCCAGCGCATCGGCCACGGCGTGCGCCTCACCGAGGACATCCCGGACCTCGCGGGCGGCAAGCTCGGCCGGCTCGCCTCCTGGGTCCGCGACCGCCGCATCGCGCTGGAGATGTGCCCCACCTCCAACATCCAGACCGGCGCCGCCACCTCGATCGCCGAGCACCCCGTCACCCCGCTGAAGGACCTCGGCTTCCGCGTCACCGTCAACACCGACAACCGTCTGGTCTCCGGCACCACCATGACCCGCGAGATGACCCTGCTGGCCGAGCAGGCCGGCTGGACGGCGGAGGACCTGCGCACGGTCACCCTGAACGCGGTGAAGAGCGCGTTCCTGCCGTACGAGGAGCGCGTCGCGCTGATCGAGGACGTCGTCCTGCCGGGTTACGACGCCGTGCTGTCAGGTCACGACGCCGCGCTTGGAAGCAGCCCGCGGGCGTAGGCGGCCTGTCCGACGTGCTGGAGGTCGTCGGACAGGACGCTGACCAGCCGTACGCCCAGGGTGACCGGCGGGTCCCAGTTCTCGTCGACGACGCGTTCCAGGTCCTCCGCGGTGAGCGTCCGCAGGACGCCGAGGGTCTGCGCGTGGACGGCGTCGTGGTAGCCGGTCAGCAGGTCGGGGGAGTCGACGCGCACCTTGGCGACCTGCGCAGGGGTGTGTCCGAACCCGGTCGCGCCGCGCGGCAGCCCGAGACCGAACCGCTTCTCCCAGCCGTCGGCCAGCCACACCTGCTCCAGGCCGAAGGCGTCCGCGACGTGGTCGTCCTGGATCCGGGTGAGGTGCCACACCAGCCACGCGATGCTGTTGGCCTCGGGCGTGGGCCGGGCGGCGAGCTCGTCGGGTCCGAGACCCCCGACGGCGGCGTGGACCTCTTCCCGGATACGGCCGTAGCCGTCGATGAGGATGTCCTTGGCATGCATGCCTTAAGACTCGCTCAGGTTCCGGCGTCACGCGCCCCGGTCTCCAGCAGTTCCATCAGCGCCCGCGCCGCCGGACTCGTGGCGCGCGGCGACGGCACCAGCGCCACCGTCTCGTACGCGGCCTCGCCCGTGTCCTTCAGCGGGAGCGCGGTGAGCGAGGGGCGCTTGTGCCGGAAGTGGCTCGGCACCACGGCCACGCCGAGGTTCTCGTCGACCAGGTCGAGCAGGCTGTGCACGTCGTTCACCTCCAGCGCCACCGTGCGCCGTACGCCCGCGACCGCGAACGCCGCGTCGGTGGCGCGGCGCGGCCCCCAGTCGGGGTGGAAGTCGACGAACACCTCGTCGGCCAGGCCCCGCGGGGTGACCGGCGCCCCGGCGCGGGCCAGCCGGTGGTCCGGGTGGCACAGCACCGTCACCGGCTCGCCGGTCAGCGGCACCACGCGCAACTGGTCCGGGTCGGCGTCGACGCGGTAGGCGAAGGCGAGGTCCAGCCGCCCGGCCGCGACCTCCTCGGCGAGCGCGGCCGAGCCCCACTGCCGCAGCCGTATCTCCACGTCGGGGTGGCGCCGGCGGAACGCGGCGAGCAGCTTCGCCACGTCCACCCCGGCGATGCACTGCTCCGTCCCCACCGCGAGGGTGCCGCGCAGCACCCCCTGCACCGCGGCCACCGCCTCGTGCGCGGCCCGCACCTGTGCCAGGATGCGTTCGGCCTCCGCGAGCAGCGCCCGCCCCGCCTCGGTGAGCGTGACCCTGCGGGTGGTCCGCACGAACAGCGGCGTCTGCAGCTCCCGCTCCAGCGCCCGGATGGACGCCGACAGGCCCGACTGGGAGACCATCAGCCGTTCCGCCGCACGGGTGAAGTGCTGGTCCTCGGCGACGGCCACGAAGTGCTGGAGATGGCGCAGTTCCATGATTGAGAAGCGTAGCCGCTGAATTTCATCGGATTCTTCTGTTGGACCACTCCCCGCAGGTCACGACAGAGTGGACGGGCGGTCCGACGAACCGCCACGACGAATGTCATGACGTGTGCCAACCCCTCTGGAGTCGCGTTGTACACCGCACACCCCGACCGTTACGCGGACATGCCCTACCGGCGCACCGGACGCAGCGGCCTGAAGCTCCCCGCGCTCTCGCTCGGCCTGTGGCACAACTTCGGTCCCGACCGACCGGCCGAGACCCAGCGGGCCATCCTGCGGCGCGCCTTCGACCTGGGCGTCACCCACTTCGACCTCGCCAACAACTACGGCCCGCCGCCCGGCGCCGCCGAGTCCGCCCTGGGCGAGGCCCTGAAGACCGACTTCGCGGGGTACCGGGACGAGCTGGTGATCTCCACCAAGGCGGGCTACCTGATGTGGCCGGGCCCGTACGGCGAATGGGGTTCGCGCAAGTACCTGCTGTCCTCGCTGGACCAGAGCCTCAGCCGCATGGGCCTGGACCACGTCGACATCTTCTACTCGCACCGCTTCGACCCGGACACCCCGCTCGAGGAGACGATGGGCGCCCTGCACACGGCGGTGCAGCAGGGCAAGGCGCTCTACGTCGGCGTCTCCAACTACAACGCCGAGCAGACCCGTGAGGCCGCCCGCATCCTGGGTGAGCTGGGCACCCCGCTGCTGATCAACCAGCCGCGCTACTCCATGCTCGACCGGCGCCCGGAGGACGAGGGACTGATGGACGCCCTCGACGAGCTCCAGGTCGGCTCCATCGCCTACTCCCCGCTGGAGCAGGGCCTGCTGACCTCCCGCTATCTGGACGGCATCCCCGAGGACTCGCGCGCCGCCGGCGACAGCCCGTTCCTCAACACCGACGCCCTCACCGAGGAACTGGTGGGCCGGCTGCGCGCGCTCGCCGACATCGCCTCCGAGCGCGGGCAGAGCCTGGCGCAGATGGCCCTGTCCTGGGTGCTGCGCGGCGGACGCCTCACCTCCGCCCTGGTCGGTGCGAGCAGCCCGCAGCAGCTGGAGGACAGCGTGGCCGCCACCCGCAACCTCGACTTCTCGGCGGAGGAACTGGCGCGGATCGACGCGATCGTCAAGCAGTAGTAGGCAAGCAGTAGTAACGGCATTCGGTCACCGGCCGTCGTCCCCGTCCCGGGGGCGGCGGCCGGTGCGTTCGTGTGACGGAGGGCCGGCCACCTCGGACGATGCGCCCACCCGTGCCGTTTCGGCCAGGAAGCCGCGTGCATATGCCAGGAGACTGGCCGGAAACACATGGTGACAGTGTTTCAGCGGTGAACATACTCGACAACGAGAGCGCTTCACACCGAGCGACGGCGCCCTCACGCACAGCACGCGAGCCACGGAGCGGGCAGCCGGCCCGGAACCGGCGGGCGAGCACGCAGCGGGGGAGGGAACGTGCACGACGAATTCCTGTGCCACGTGACGGCGTACGGGATCTGTGACGGCCGCCGCATCGGCGTGCCGCTGGGCACCTACCGGGCGCCGACCCTCGCACTCGCCCTGTGGTGGCTGCGCGACCGCGCCCTGTGGATCGCCGAGCGCCTCGACCCGCAGCCCGAGTCCGCGCACTTACCCCCGGGCGCGCTCGTCCCCGTCGCCGACGACGTGACCGACGTGCCCACCGTGCTGCGCACCTGGTGCGGCGACACCGACCGGCAGGAGGAGGTGGCCGAGGCGCTCGCCGCCGGACGCATGGTGCGGGTCGCCACCGGCGACGACACCACCGAGTACGAACTCCTCGCCGAGTCCGTCGACGCCCTGCGGATGCAGCGGGCCGCGCGGGGTCTCGGCGTTCCGGTCGCCTGAGACAGCCCGCCCTCCCTTCAGCGCCCCCGCCGCCGCAGGCCCTTGACGGCCCACGCGCCCGCGAAGCCCGCGACCAGGCCCCACAGCAGGGCCAGGCCCAGTGCGCCCCAGAGTTGTGGCTCCAGCAGCACCTGCCCGGTCAGGCCCTCGCCCAGGTCGCCGATGCCGAGCACCGACAGACCGATCCGCGCGGAGATCCGGGCCGTCGGCCCGATCATCAGCACCGTCAGGGCCAGCGCCACCGCCAGCCGCAGAGCGTGCTGCCAGGGCGGCACCCGGGAGGGAGAGGTCGCCGCCATGAAGCAGGCCGCGGCCACGACCAGCACCGCGGCGCCCACCAGCAGCCACCACCAGCGGCCGCCGTCGTGGTCGACGAGCGTGCCCAGGTTCAGCTCCGAGACGTCCGGGGTGCGCAACACCTCGTCCAGCACCTGCGGCATGGGCAGCCCGAACGGCCCCTCCACCCTGCCCTCCCAGGTCGCCCCCAGCCCCACGGTCAGCCCCAGCCAGGCCACGTTGGGCAGCCCCAGCAGGATCACGGCGAACGTCTCGGCGGTGTGTCCTTTCGTGGCGGCCACGACGAGCGCGACGACGAGCGCCACGGCCACGGCGGCGAGCAGCAGCCCCAGCGCCGCGCGTGCGGCGGGGCGCGCGCCCGCCTGGAACCGCATGAGCTCGGGCGGCAGGGGCGCGCCGTGTGACACCAGGATCGCCACGACCAGTACGCCCGCGAGCCAGACCAGGCCGATCAGTACGGTCGGCAGTACATCGGCGGCGAAGCCGACCGTCGGTTTCACCCCGAAGAGTTCGCCCAGGTCGCCGAGGAGGTCGTCCCCCAGGGACACCTCGAACGTGCGGCGGGCGGCCAGGGCCAGACCGAGGACGGCGAGCAGCCACAGGACGGCGATGCGTGCCGCCCATCCCGCGAGTGCGGGGGCGCCCACCACCGTGCGGCGGTTGAGCGGACGGAGGAAGAACCAGCCGAGGAGGAGGGCGCCGGTGAGGGTGACGGTCAGGGGGATCACCGTCAGGCCGCCCTCGGTGCCGGCCAGGCCGCCGGCGTCCCCTTCGAGCCGTACCGTGCCGCCGACGGCGAGGACCATGACGGCGGCGAGCACCGGCCCGAAGGCGCCCTCCGGGAGGTCGGCGGCGCCGGCCGCCCAGATCCCCAGCGCGGCCACGACGGCCATGGCGGCGAGCGAGGCGACCACTGCGGCCAGGGCGGGGATCCAGCCGTGGAGGGGGGAGCGGGGAGGGGAAGGGGAGTGTGCGCTCACGAGGGCACGCTAAGCAGCGGGGGCGTGGGGCGCCCGCCGACGGGGTCCGTCCGCGCGGTCGCCTCCGGCGGGTGCGGGCGGTCCGTGGCTGGTCGCGCAGTTCCCCGCGCCCCTTTCAGGGCGGAGGCGGTTCCTCGTCAGCGGCGGGTAGCGCGACACGCTCGACGGTCGCCGGGGTGGCGGGGCTGTTCGTCGCCGGGTGCGGGCCGTGCGTGGCTGGTCGCGCGGTTCCCCGCGCCCCTTTCAGGGTGCACGGGCTGCGGGCAGTCGTGCCGCTTGGGGCGGCACGGGTGGGCGCAGGCGGCACCTCGTCAGCGGGGAGTAGCGCGACACGCCCGACGGTCGCCGGGGTGGCGGGGGCTGTTCGTCGCCGGGTGCGGGTCGGCGGGGGCTGGTCGCGCAGTTCCCCGCGCCCCTTCAGGGCGCAGACGGTACCTGCGGGGCTGGTCGCGCCGTTCCTCGCGCCCCGAGGGGCGTTTCCGGCGCGGGCGCTGAAAGGGGCCCGCGCGCCCCGGCAGGCATACCCCCACCCCCCACGGGGAAGCCGAATCCCGATCAGTGGGACTGCCCCGCCAGACTCGGGGTACCAGGACCGGTGCGGATCGTCCGGCCGACCCGGCGTCGCAGAGGGAAACGCATGACCTATCGCTTGGACGGGGTAGTGATACCGACTGGTTTCGACGTGCCCGTGGAACCGCTGCGGCGGGCGGCACACTTCACCGGCGAGCCGGGCTGCATCGCCGAGTCGCGGCATTTCGCGGCGCAGTTCCTCGATCAGCTGAGGACCGAGTGGTGCGCCGCGATCGGCGTCAAGGCGGAAGGAGCCGTACTGCTGGTGGTGAGCGAGCTGGTCACCAACGCCGACCGGCACAGCGACGGGCCGTACATCCTGGAGCTCGAGGGCACGGACACCACCCTCACGGTGGCCGTCTACGACAGCAACGGCACCCTGCCCCGTGTGTTCCCACGCGACCCGGAGCGGATCGGACGTCACGGCCTCGAGATCGTGCGCGCGATCGCGCGGGACGTCGGCGTGGAGCGCGTACCCGTGGGCAAACGCGTCCGCGCGGTGATCGACCTCACCGGCGGCTGAACAAAAACATCAGTTTCTACTGCAGCGCCCCTGAACCCCGTCAGGGGCGCCTTCGGCGTGCCGTGGGCACGGTCAGGCGCAGCCCAGCTCCCCGAGCATCCCCGCCCGCAGCCGCGCGATGATCCGCTTGATCAGCCGCGACACATGCATCTGCGAGCACCCCAGCCGCTCGCCGATCTCCGCCTGCGTGATCTCCTCCACGAACCGCATGTGCAGGATCTCGCGGTCCCGGTCGCTCAGCTCCGCCATCAGGGGGGCCAGCGTGTGGAAGTCCTCCACCAGGGCCAGCCGCTCCTCCTCGACGCCGATGAAGTCGGCGAGGACGGCCTCCCCGTGCTCGGGGCCGTCGCCGGTGAGGGCGGCGTCCAGGGAGGAGGAGTTGTAGCCGTTGGCGGCGATCTGCCCCTCGACGACCTGCTGCTCGCTGATGTTCATCAGGGTCGCCAGCTCGGCGACGGTGGGCTCGCGGTCCAGCCGGCTCGACAGCTCCTCGCGGGCCCTGGCCAGCTCCACGCGCAGCTCCTGCAGCCGCCGCGGCACGTGCACGGCCCAGGTGGTGTCACGGAAGAAGCGCTTGATCTCACCGACGATGTACGGCAGCGCGAAGGAGGTGAACTCGACCTCGCGCGACAGCTCGAACCGGTCGATGGCCTTGATCAGGCCGATCATGCCGGTCTGCACGACGTCGTCCATGTCGTCGCCCCGGCCGCGGAACCGCCCGGCCGCGAAGCGCACGAGGGACATGTTCATCTCGATGAGGGTGTTGCGTGCGTACTGGTACTCGCGGGTGCCTTCCTCCAGCTCCGCGAGACGGCGGAAGAACTGCCGGGAGAGCTCCCGGGCGTCGCGGGGGGTGACGGCGCGCGGATCGGCGGGGTCGTGAAGATCCTCGCCCTCGGTACCGGTCCCGGTGCGCCCGTCGGCGGTCCGCTCCTGCGATCGGATCACGGCGGTCCTCATTGCCCTCTCCCCACGAACGTCATGGCTGCCACGAGACTGGAGCACCCGAATACCCCGGTTCCGCGGACCTATGCCGGTCGGTTTTCGCCGTGCCGGAAAGCGCGGACCGCTCGGAGGAGACGCGGTGCGCACCGGCCGTCACGCCTGTCGTCGGATGGTACGGCCGACGGTGCGACGCGGCACCATCAGGGCGGAGGAAGTTCGTCCGTTTTTTCGCGCCGCTCAGGGCTTCACTCAGGGCGGAATCCCGCTCCCTTGCCCGCGGGAGCGGGATTCCTAGGCTGGGGATGTGACCGATCTCGCGCCGCACAAAGCCCCGCACAAAGCCCCGCACAAAGCCCCGCACAAAGCGTCGACCGACGCCGCGGACCAAGCCCGCGTCATCCCCCTGCGACCCGGCCCGGCCCCCTCGGGCCCGCAGGACCCGCCCGCCGCCACGCCCAGAGAGCCGCTGTGGCGGCACCTCGTCGGGGACGTGCTGCGCAAGGAGCGGCAGGCCCAGGAGCGCACCCTCAAGGACGTCGCCGACGCGGCGCGGATCTCCATGCCCTATCTCTCGGAGGTGGAGCGCGGCCGCAAGGAGGCCTCCTCGGAGGTCCTCGCGGCCGCCGCCGGAGCGCTCGGCCTGGGCCTCGGCGACCTGCTCGCCCGTACCCACGCCGAGCTGGTCCGGGTCACCTCGCGCCGCTCCGCCGTCCCCACCCGCGCCCTGCGGGGCAACTCCGTCCGGAACACCTCCGCGCACGACGGGCTCTGCCTGGCCGCCTGAGCGGCACGCGCCCCACGGTCCGGCGCCCGCTCACACCAGGGCGGGCCGCCGGGTCAGCACCTCGTCGGCCAGGCCGTACGCCACGGCCTCCTGCGCGGTGAACACCTTGTCGCGGTCCATGTCCGCCCGCAGGGTCGCCACGTCGTGGTGCGTGTGCCGGGCCAGCACCTCCTCGACCTGCGCCCGGATCCGCGTCATCTCCTTCGCGCGCAGCGCCAGGTCCGACGCCGTCCCCTGCATTCCGCCGGAGGCCGGCTGGCCGAGCAGCACCCGCGCGTGCTCCAGCACGAACCGCCGCCCCGGATCCCCGCCGGCCAGCAGCACCGCCGCCGTGGATGCCGCCTGCCCCACGCAGAACGTGGAGATCGGGGCCCGTACGAACGTCATGGTGTCGTAGATCGCCATGAGCGAGGTGTACGAGCCGCCGGGGGAGTTGAGGTACACCGCGATCTCGCTCTCCGGCGCCTCCGACTCCAGGTGCAGCAGCTGCGCGACGACCACGTTGGCCACGCCGTCGTCGATCTCCGTGCCCAGGAAGACGATCCGCTCGGCCAGCAGCCTGCTGAACACGTCGTAGGACCGCTCGCCGCGCGCGGTGCGCTCGACGACGTTCGGAATCGTGTACGTCCCCATCAGCGCAGCCCCATCCTCGGTTTCGTGGCCGCCGGACGGACGTCGTCCAGCGAGTCCAGCACCTGGTCGACCATTCCGTACGCGCGGGCCTGCTCGGCCGTGAACCAGCGGTCCCGGTCGCCGTCCCGCGAGACGGTCTCCGGGGTCTGGCCGGTGTGCTCGGCGGTGATCCGCTCGATGGTCCGCTTGGTGAACTCCAGGTTCTCCGCCTGGATCTCGATGTCGGCGGCGGTCCCGCCGATGCCGCCCGACGGCTGGTGCATCATGATCCGCGCGTTCGGCAGGGCGTAGCGCTTGCCGGGCGTGCCGACGCACAGCAGGAACTGCCCCATACTGGCCGCGAATCCCATGGCCAGGGTGGCGACGTCGTTGGGGATCAGCCGCATCGTGTCGTAGATGGCGAGCCCGGCGTGCACCGAGCCGCCGGGGCTGTTGATGTACAGGCTGATGTCGGTGCGCGGGTCCTCCGCGGACAGGAGCAGCAGCTGCGCGCACACCCGGTTCGCGGACACCTCGTCGACCTGGGTGCCGAGCACCACGATCCGCTGGGCGAGCAACTGGGCCGCGAGGTGGTCGTCGAAGCGGGTCGGCGGGGTGTCGCCGTCCTCCGCCCGGGGCAGGGCCGGCCGCGGGCCGGCGGTGAGTGGTGACATGGACGCTCCCGTGGATCACTGGTCGGAGCACGGCCGGACGGCCGTGTGCGTCCACTGTCGGCGCGCCGGACCCGCCGCCGGGGGAATCTCTGCCCGCGGCAGATTCGCCCACGGCAGAGCGGTCCCGGGGACCACCGATGAGTTCCGCCGCCCCGGCCGGTCTGCACCGGTGACCGCGTTCCCACGAGGGACGCCCCACTCGGGAGGTACTCATGGACACCGACGGATTCACCACCTGCCTCTGGTTCGACGGCCAGGCCGAGGAGGCGGCGCAGTTCTACGTCTCCGTCTTCGACAACTCCAAGCTCGGCGAGGTGGTCCGCAACACCGGCGCGACCCCGGGCGAGGAGGGCTCCGTCCTCACCGTGGAGTTCACGGCCAACGGCCAGAGGTTCGTCGCCCTCAACGGCGGACCGGAGTTCACCTTCAACGAGGCGATCTCCTTCCAGCTCGACTGCGACGACCAGGCGGAGATCGACCACTACTGGGAGAAGCTGGTCGAGGGCGGCGGCGAGCACGGGCCGTGCGGCTGGCTCAAGGACCGCTACGGCGTCTCCTGGCAGGTCAACGCCAAGCGGCTCACGCAGATGATCAGCGACCCGGACCGCGAGAAGGCCGACCGCGCGCTGAAGTCCATGATGACGATGGGCAAGCTGGACCTCGCGGAGCTGGAGAGGGCGTACGCGGGCGAGGCGTGAGGCCGGCGAGGGGCGTGGCCGTGGACCCCGGCAGCTGCGGCCCCCGCCCCACGCCCTCAGCCGGACACGTCGAGGGGCCTGAAGTGGACGGGAAGCCAGGCGTAGCCGTCGCCGGCGTGCGGCGCTCACACCCGAGGAGACCGGTCTGCCGTCCTTCGGGCGGCGCAGGGACCCCGGCTGCCGGAGGGAAGAACTGGCCGACCTCGCGGGCATCGGCGTCACCTGCTGCACCCGCCCGGAGCGGGGGGAGAGCGGCCTTTCGTTTGGATCATCCCGGCGTCGCGGGGTCAGGCACGCACTTCCCCACTGCCCTGAACGGGCGTGGGGGCGCCCCCAGCGGCGTCGTCGTCGGTTGCCAACTCCCCACGCTCGGTTTCGCTCGCGCGGGAGGGACCCCCATCGCGTTGACGCCCTCCTCCGCCTTGCAGCTGCACGCACCAGACCCCGCTCGGGTCGGCGAAGACGCACCGCGCCGCCTTACGGCCAGGCTGATCCGAACGAAAGGCCCCAGCCCCAGGGCCCGTCCCGCGCGCGGGTCCGCCCGGGCGTGGCTAGCGTGAGAGGACGACCGACCACCCGTGACGCGGAGGGCCGCAGCCATGGCCGCACCACCCGAAGGAACCCCCTGCTGGGCCGACGCCGTGTTCGACGACCTCGACGCGGCCAAGGACTTCTACGGTCACGTCCTCGGCTGGACGTTCGGCGAGACTGCGCCCGAGTACGGCGGCTACACACAGGCGTACGTCGACGGCAAGGCGGTCGCCGCCGTCGTGCCGCCCATGCCGGGCCAGTCGGGCACCACGCAGTGGTGCCTCTACCTCGCCGCCGAGGACGCCTCCGCCACCGCGGCCCGCATCCGCGAGAACGGCGGTGAGCTGCTCATGGAGCCGATGCAGGTCGCCGACTTCGGCACGATGTGTCTCGCCCGCGACCCCGGCGGGGCCGTCTTCGGGGTGTGGCAGTCCGGCACCCACGAGGGCTTCCAGGCGACGGAGACCCCGGGCGCGTACGCCTGGGCGGAGGCCTTCACCCGGGAGCCGGAGAAGTCCGACGCGTTCTTCCCGGCCGTCTTCCCTTACCGCTCCGAGCAGCTCGAGGGCGAGATGGACTTCCGTGTCCACAAGCTGGGGGAGCGCCCCGTCCTCGGCCGGATGCGGATGACCGACGACTTCCCGCCCGAGGTGCCGCCGTACGTCAACGTGTACTTCGCCGTCGACGACTGCGACGCGGCCGTGGCCCGGGCGACCGAACGCGGCGGGGTGCTGCGGTTCGGGCCGATGGACTCGCCGTTCGGCCGGTTCGCGGCGGTCAGCGACCCGCAGGGCGCCAACTTCTCGGTCATCGACCTCACCACCACCAAGGGCGAGATGCCGGGCACCGCCCCCGTCGGCTGAGCGGAACCGGGACACCCGCCCGGCCATGGCATGATCGGTCGCATGCGTGAACGTGTGGTGGCCGCCTGCGACGGGGCCTCGAAGGGAAACCCCGGACCCGCCGGCTGGGCCTGGGTGATCGCGGACGGCTCCGGGACCCCGGACCGCTGGGAGGCCGGCGCCCTCGGCACCGCCACCAACAACGTCGCCGAACTCACCGCCCTGGAGCGGCTCCTCGCGGCCACCGACCCCGGCGTGCCGCTCGAGGTGCGGATGGACTCGCAGTACGCCATGAAGGCCGTCACCACCTGGCTGCCCGGCTGGAAGCGCAACGGCTGGCGCACCGCCGCCGGGAAGCCCGTCGCCAACCAGGAGCTCGTCGTCCGCATCGACGGCCTGCTCCAGGACCGCTCCGTCGAGTTCCGCCACGTGCCCGCCCACCAGGTCGACGGCGACCGGCTCAACGACTTCGCCGACCGCGCCGCCAGCCAGGCGGCCTCCGCCCAGCAGGACGCGGGCAGCGCGCAGGGCTCGCCCGAGCCGCCGCCGTCCGTCCCGCGCCCGTCCTCGGGCGGTTCCTCCCGCCGCGCCTCGGGCGGCGCCAAGTCCGCCCGCCAGTCCGGGGGTTCGGCCCGCACCATCAAGGCGAAGTTCCCCGGCCGCTGCCCCTGCGGACGGTCGTACGCGGCCGGCGAGCCCATCGCGAAGAACGACAAGGGCTGGGGCCACCCGGAGTGCAGGACGGCCGTCGGCGCCTGAGCCGTCCGGCCGGGCGGGGAGCCACCGGACGCCCGGCCGGGACGGGTGACAGACTGACCGGCATGGAAGAGCGCACTTTCGACAGGTCGGGTCAGCACGCCTCCGTGATCGGCCTCGGCACATGGCAGCTCGGCGCCGACTGGGGCGACGTCGACGACAAGGAAGCCCTCGCGGTGCTGGAGGCCGCCGCGGAGTCCGGCGTCACCTTCTTCGACACCGCCGACGTCTACGGCGACGGACGCAGCGAGCAGACCATCGCCTCGTTCCTGAGCGGACGGCCCGACCTGCATGTGCTGATCGCCACCAAGATGGGCCGCCGCGTCGACCAGATCCCCGAGAACTACGTCCTGGACAACTTCCGCGCCTGGAACGACCGCTCGCGGCGCAACCTGGGCGTCGACCGCATCGACCTGGTGCAGCTGCACTGCCCGCCCACCCCCGTCTACTCCACCGACGAGGTCTTCGACGCCCTCGACACCCTCGTCGAGGAGGAGCGGATCGCCGCCTACGGCGTGAGCGTGGAGACCTGCGCCGAGGCGCTCACCGCGATCGCCCGGCCGGGCGTGGCCAGCGTGCAGATCATCCTCAACCCGTTCCGCATGAAGCCGCTGCGCGAGGTGCTCCCCGCCGCGCGCGAGGCCGGCGTCGGCGTCATCGCCCGTGTCCCGCTCGCCTCCGGCCTGCTGACCGGCAAGTACACCAAGGACACCGTCTTCCCGGAGAACGACCACCGCACCTTCAACCGGCACGGCGAGGCCTTCGACCAGGGCGAGACCTTCTCCGGCGTGGACTGGGCGACCGGCGTCGAGGCCGCCGCCGAGTTCTCCGCTCTGGCCCCCGAGGGCTACACCCCCGCCCAGCTCGCGCTGCGCTGGATCGTGCGGCAGCCCGGCGTCACCACCGTCATCCCCGGCGCCCGCTCGCCCGAGCAGGCCCGCGCCAACGCGGCCGCCGCCCGGCTGCCGGAGCTGTCCGACGCCACCCTCACCGCGATCGCCGACCTCTACGACCGGCGGATCCGCGAGCAGGTGGAGAGCCGCTGGTAGCAGTCAAGGCGCGTCAGGACTCCAGCACGAGCTGACGCTCCTGCTCCTGGTCGCCGGCGGCGGCGCCCTCGTCGCGGGCCGTGAACACCCGCGACAGCGCGTCGCTCGCCCGGCGCACCGCCTCCGGGGTGCCCTGCACGGTGACGGTCACCGGCTCCGACAGGGGCCGGACTCCGTCCTGTCCCGCACCCGTGCCCTCGCCCTCGCCGCCGAACGTCGCCATGCGGACCGTCGCGTCCGTGTCCGAGGGCCGCTCGTCGGGCGGCCCGAACGTGCCTTCCAGCGCTCCGACGACCGCCCGGGCGTCGTCGGCGTTCCCGCCGCTGAGTGTCACGGTGAGCTGGGTGTCCGACATATGTCCCACTTTCGTCCGGCCTGGTCGTGTCGCCGACCGTGTAACCGTGCCCCGGCCCGCCAAACAGGCGGCGCGAGGAGGCTGTCTTTTCGGGGGAAGCGGGGAAACCGACAGGGAAGACCCGATCGAAGGAGGGACCGTGCCGGACGCGGAGCAGGGCGGTAGCAGGCGCCGGGGGCGGAACGAGACCGAGGAGGAGCGGGCGGACCGGATGTGGACCGAGCTCATCCAGGAGGTCCGCGTGGCCCAGATGGGCGTGCAGATCCTGTTCGGCTTCCTGCTGACGGTGGTGTTCACCCCGACGTACGAGGACCTGTCCGGCACCGACAAGACCATCTACATCGTCACGGTGGTGCTGGGCGCCTGCGCGACCGGGGCGCTGATCGGCCCGGTGTCGCTGCACCGGCTCGTCAGCGGACGGCTCATCAAACCGCAGGCGGTGCGGTGGGCCTCCCGGCTCACCCTGCTGGGCCTCGCGCTGCTGCTGGTCACCACCAGCTCGTCGCTGCTGCTCATCCTGCGGGTGGCCACCCACGACGACTATGTGCCGTACCTGGTGGCCGGGGTGGTGTTCTGGTACCTGCTGTGCTGGTTCGGGCTGCCGATCTGGGCCCGCTACCGCCACACCACACGCTGACGCGCGCAAAGGCTCACGAGAGCTCAGCTGTTGGCGAAGACGTCCGCGAGGAAGTCGTCCACCCGGACCTCCTCGCACCCCGGCGGCACCATCCGGTGGGTCTCCGTCAGGAACTCCCCGACGGCCTCCGCCCAGGCGAACACCACCGCGTGGTGCCGGCCGCCGTCGGCTCGCGCCTCGCCCAGGAACTCCATCCGCAGCTCCCGTCCCACACCGCGGGCCTGCGGGTTCAGCCGTACGTCGCCGATGCCGACCGGGCGGCTCAGCCCTTCGGTGACCATCTCCCGGTCCAGCTGCCAGCGCGCCAGCACCCGGCCGTCGAGGGTGAAGACGACCGTGACGGCGAACGGGTCCGACGGGTCGTAGCTCAGGTGGGCGAGCACGGGAAAGCGCTCCGTGTCGCCCGCCTGGAGCTCCACGACCAGGGTCTTGTGCACGAACGAGTTCACGAGGTGCCTCCGGGACGTACCGACGTAGAGCCCTCTAGTACCCCGGATCCCGGCAAGATGCTCCGCCTCCCGGGTGAATCCGTCACACCTCACGCACGGAGGGTCAGCCGAGCGCCTTCCGCAGCGCCGGCAGCAGCGTCTTCTCCGACCAGTCCAGGTACGCCGGCTGCGACTCGCCGCCGACCTGCACCAGGGCGATCTCCGTGAACCCGGCCTCCGCGTACGGGCGGACCGCCTCGACGAAGTCGTCCGGGTCGTTGCCGCAGGGGATGGACGCGGCGACGTCGTCGGGCCGTACGAACTGGGTCGCCGACGCGAAGGAGTCCGGGTGGGGGAGTTCGGCGTTCACCTTCCAGCCGTTGCCGAACCAGCGGAACTGGGCGTGCGCCCGCTCCACCGCCGCGTTCCGGTCGGGGTCGTAGCACACCGGCAGCTGACCCACGCGGGGCTTGCCCTGGCCGCCGTGCTCGTCGAACATCTCCAGCAGCTCCGGCTTCGGCTCGGTGGCGATCAGCAGGTCGGCGTGGTGCCCCGCGAGGGCGCACGACCGCTTGCCCGAGACCGCGATCCCGATCGGCGGCGGCTGGTCCGGCAGGTCCCACAGCTTGGCCGACTCCACGTCGAAGTGCTCGCCCCGGTAGTTCACATGCCCGCCCTCGAACAGCGCCCGGATGATCTCCACCGCTTCCTCGAACATCTCGTGGCGCACGTCCACCGGCGGCCAGCCGCCGCCCACCACGTGCTCGTTGAGGTTCTCGCCGGACCCCAGCCCCAGCCGGAACCGGCCGCCCGACAGCAGCTGCATGGTCGCCGCCTTCTGCGCCACCACCGCCGGGTGGTACCGCTTCGTCGGACACGTCACGTACGTCATCAGCGGAATCCGCGACGTGGCCTGCGCGGCCGCGCCCAGCACGCTCCACGCGTACGGCGAGTGACCCTGCTCCTCCAGCCACGGGAAGTAGTGGTCCGAGGTCACCGAGAAGTCGAATCCCGCCTCCTCGGCGCGCACCACGTGCTCCACCAGCTCCCGCGGCCCGGCCTGCTCGGTCATCATCGTGTACCCGATTCGCACCATGGTGTCCGGGTCCCCCGTGGCGACCGGGGAAAACGGTGGATCACCCGCCGGTGCCCCGGGCAGGATGCCCCCATGACCCAGCGAGCCCTTCCGACCGCAGCCCCCGCGACCCAGGGCGTCGACGCGTCCGGCGTCCACGCCTTCCTCGACGCGATCGAGGCCGATCCGGACATCGAACCGCACGGACTGACGATCGTGCGCCACGGCACGGTCGTGGCCTCCGGCTCGTGGGCGCCGTACACCGCCGGACGCCCCCATCTGCTGTACTCGCTCAGCAAGAGCTTCGCCTCGACCGCCGCCGGGCTCGCCGAGGCGGAAGGGCTGATCGACTTCGACGCCACCGTGCTGTCGTACTTCCCGGAGTTCGACGCGGACATCACCGACCCGCGCAGCCGGGCGATGCTGGTGCGCCACGTGGCGTCCATGGCCAGCGGGCACGACCACGAGACCGTCGACGAGGCGTTCGGCGCCGACCCGGCCGAACCGGTGCGCGGCTTCCTGCTCCAGCCGCCGCAGCGTGATCCGGGCACCCTGTTCACCTACAACCAGCCCTGCACGTACACCCTCGCCGCGATCGTGCAGCGGGTCACCGGGCAGACCCTCACGGAGTATCTGCGGCCGCGGCTGTTCGACCCGCTGGGCATCGGCGAGACCCTGTGGTCCCGCGACCGCGCCGGACGCGAGATCGGCTTCGCCGGACTGCACACCACCCTCGACGCGATAGCGAAGTTCGGCCTGCTGTATCTGAACGACGGTGTCTGGCAGGGCGAGCGGCTGCTGCCGGAGGGCTGGGTCGAACGCGCCACCCGCGCCCACATCGAGACCGCCGGGGCCATGGGCCGCGACGACCGCTCCGACTGGGACCAGGGCTACGGCTACCAGTTCTGGCGGAGTCGGCACGGCTTCCGCGGCGACGGCGCCTACGGACAGTTCTGCCTGGTGCTGCCCGAGCACGACGCCGTGATCGCCGCGACGTCCGCCACCGTGGAGATGCAGCGCTACCTCGAACTGGTCTGGCAGCACCTGCTCCCCGCCTTCAAAGACGCCCCGCTGACCGGACGCGACGCCGAGGACGCGGCCCTGCGCGAGCGCCTGGAGCGCCTCGCCCTGCCGGCCACGGACGGCGCCCCCGCGCCGGCGTCCGGCGACTGGGCCGGGGCGACCTTCACCCCGGAGGGCGGGCTCTGCGCCGAACAGCCGAAGCTCAGCGCCGCCGAGCTCACCGCGGACGACGACGGCGGCTGGACGCTGACCCTCGACGAGGGCGGCCACCGGCTGGCGGCCCGCTGGACCGGCACGGACTGGACCGTCACCGAGGGCGCGGTCCCGGTCGCGGTCACCGGCGGCTGGGACGGCCCCGACACGCTCACCGTCGACATCGCCGTCCTGGAGACCCCGCACCGCCTGCGCGTCACCTGCTCCCTCACCGACCGCGTCTTCCGCGCCCACTGGCTCACCACACCGCTGATCCCCTGGCCGCTGCGCGCGCTGCGGGCCCCACGCGGCTAGCTAGCTCGCTGAACCGGGCCGGAAGGTCCGCAGCACGGTGCGCAGGGCCTCCTGGCTGTCGGCGCTCGCCCAGTCGGCGGCCGGGGTGGTCCAGCGCAGGGAGAAGCCCCTGCCGTCGCCCAGCAGGAAGCCCCGGCCGAAGGTGCGCACCCGGGCGCCGCCGTCCGTGGTGATCCACTCCATGTCGGCGGCCTCGCGGCCCTGATACGTCGTGGCCTCGATGGCGCCGATCCGCCGATAGGCGTCGGCGCGGGCGAGGCCAGGCTCCACCGTGTCCTGCCACACGGCGACCGGGTCGGAGCCCACGCGCTCGCTGTAGGTGACTGCCAGGGTGCGCGGGTCGTCGTCCGCGCCGAACGTGACCCGGTACGACAGCTCCGTCGCCCGGGAGGTGCGCTGCCGCTCCCAGCCCTCGGGCAGCGCGACGGAGAACCCCTCCGGCGCGCGGTAGGTGCGGAAGCCCGCGGGGAGGGCCCCCGGGCCCGACGGGGACGGCGAGGCGGACCCGGACGGGGAGGGCGACGGGGGAGACGAGGGTGCCTTCGACGACGGCGGGACGCGTGGGGCGGTGTCCGCCGCCCCGGTCCCGCCGGCCGACGCGGACGCCGACGCCGGGGAGCCGCCGCCTGCCCGGTCGTCGCCGCCGGGCAGCCCCGTCGCCGCCGTGACCACGGCCGCCGTCACCGTGAGCACCGCGAGGGGCGTGCCGACGAGCACGCTCGTCCGCTTCCACCCCCGCCCGGCCGGCGCGTACGCCTCCCCCGGCTCAAGACCCGCGCCGGGGGCCTCGCTCAGCACCCGGGTGAGCACCTCCCGCACGACCTGGCGACCCGGGCGCTCCCGGGGTTCCTTGCGCAGCAGCCCCGTGACGAGCTGGGTGAGCGGCCCGCAGCGCAGCGGCGGGCGCAGCGGCAGCCGCTCCACCCCGCGCAGGGTGGCCGCGACCCTGCCCCGGTCCCGGAACGGCGGGCGTCCCTCCAGCATCGTGTAGAGGATCGCCCCCAGCGCCCACAGGTCGGCGGCGGGGCCGACCCGCTCGTTCCGCGCCTGCTCCGGCGCCGCGTACGACGGCGCGGTGAGCCGGGGCGCCGACGTCGTGCCGGCCACACCGTAGCCGCTGACGATCACCGGGCCGGTCTCGCGCAGATGGAGCTGGCCGGGGCTGAGCTCGCCGTGGGTGACGGCCTCCGCGTGCGCCGCGTCCAGCACGTCGAGCAGGTCCAGGGCGACGCGCGCCGCCCGCGCGGGCGCGAACGTGCCCCGCTGGAGCAGGACCTCGTCCAGCGGGGTGCCGTCGATCCAGGCCGTGACCGTCCACAGGCAGCCCCCCTCGCCGACCGCGTCGACGACGTCCGCGATCCGGTCCGGGCAGAGCCGGGCCACGTTCCCGGTGGCCCGCACGATCCGCGACGGGGCGCGGCGGACGTCCTCCGCGGCGTCCGCCGGCAGCTCGATGCGGGTGGCCAGACACGGCCGCCCCGTCCGCAGGTCGTCGGCGTACCAGCTGACCCGGTTGGTCTCGCGGTGCGTGATCTCGACCAGCCGGTAGCGGCCGGCGACCGGCCGGTCGGTGGAGGCGTGCGCCCAGCCCATTGGTGATCCCTCGTCCGGTGATCCCTCGTCGAACCGCTGACTTCCGTCTCCTCTGGTACGGAGGAGAGGGGCCGGTGCGTTCAACGCCGGGCGTAACACCCTTCACACGGCGTGGGGTTCAGCGCAGGGAGAAGTGGTCCGTCCACGCCATCATGTCGGTGGTGGTGGCGTTCCCGCCGCACACCACCAGCCCCAGACGGGCGTCGTCGCCGACCCGCTCCAGCACCCGGCGGGCGGCAGGGAGCAGACAGCCCGCGGCCGGCTCCGCCCACACCTTCGCGTGGTCGGCGAGATCCAGCGACCCCTGCACCGCCTCCCGGTCCGGCACCACCAGCACCTCCGTGACCAGCTCGGCGACATGGTCGTACGTCAGCTGGGACACGGCGGGCGCGCTGAGCGTGGAGACGATCGAGGAGAGCGCGACCGGGACGGGGCCGCCCGCCTTCAGCGCCTCGGACATGGCCTGCGCCCCCTCGGTCTCCACGCCCCACACCCGCACCCCGGGCCGCCGGGCGCGCAGCGCCGCCGCGATCCCGGCGATCAGGCCCCCGCCGCCGATGCTCACCAGCACGTCGGTCAGCTCACCGGCGTCCTCGGCGAACTCCAGACCCACGGTGCCCTGACCGGCGATCACCACCGGGTCGTCGAAGGGATGCACCAGGGTCAGGCCTTCCTCGCGCAGCTCGGCGGTGAGGGCGAACGCCCCGGCCATGTCGTCCGTGACCCGCACCGTCGCGCCCGACGCCTGCGCGATCTCCACGGCCCGCACGGGCGCCGAACGCGGCATCACCACGGTCGCCTTCACATCCAGCGCGGCGGCCGTCACCGCCAGCGCGATGCCGTGGTTGCCGCCGCTCACCGCGACCACCCCGGCGGCCCGCTCCGCCTCGCTCAGCGCCAGCAGCTTCGCCGCCGCGCCGCGCACCTTGAACGACCCGGTGTGCTGCAGCAGCTCCAGCTTGGCCGTCACCGGCACCCCGAGCAGTGCCGAAAGGCCAGGGCTCGGCACGGTGGGGGTGCGCACCACGTGCCCGGCGATCCGCTCGGCGGCGGTCTCGATGTCGGCGATCTCGATCACGGCTGTCACCTTTCCGGCGCGGGGGGCGTGATCCGCGCCGTGCCCCAGCCTCACCCGGCGGGCGGCCGGGGTCAACGAGGTTCAGCGCTGCTGCGCCTTGTGCGGCGGCGCCTCGCTGGGCCGCACCACGACGTGCCCCTGCCCCTGGAGCACCAGTTGCACGGCCTCGCCGGAGCCGCCGCGCAGCATCGAGCCCAGCGACTGCGAGCGGTGCAGCGACGTGGACAGCCCCGCCGTCCAGCCGACGACCGCGTCCGTGTCCACGTACACCGGGCTCTCCGGCGTCACCGGGATCACCAGCGGGCTGCCCTCGCATACCAGGCCCAGCTTGCCGTGCCCGGTGAACACGCTGTTGAACAGGCCGCCGCCGGTGATGCCGGCGCCCTTCACGGTGGAGATGCGGTAGGACAGCGTGGCGTCGAAGCACAGCACGTTGCGGCCGTTGACGGTGAACTCGTCGCCGGGGCCGATCTCGACGACGAAGCAGTTCTGCGCCTCCAGCGCGAACCAGGCCTCGCCCTGCCCGCGCACGGCCATCAGCGGCAGTCCCTCGCCGGTCACCGCGCGCTTGAGCATCCCGCCCACGCCCTGGCCCTTGCGCTCGAACCGGAGATCGCCGCGGTAGGCGACCATCGCGCCCTGGCGGGCGAGCATCTCGCCGTCGACGGTGTAGCGCAGGCACTTGGCGTTCTCCACCGTCATGCCCGGGGCCGTGGCCGGCCGCACCATGTGCTCACTGGAAAACAGGTCACCCGTCATGAGGGCCATCCTCGCCCGCGCGGCAGCCGCGGCGCGGGTCAACCGCCGAACAACTGCGTCCAGTACGTGCCCGCCCGGCCGCCGCCCGCGAAGCCGACGCCGATGTGCGTGAACTCCGGCTTCAGGATGTTCGCCCGGTGGCCCGGGCTGTTCATCCAGCCGCGCACCACCTCGGCGGCCGACCGCTGCCCGCACGCGATGTTCTCGCCGACCGCGCGGCACCGGGAGCCCGCGGCGGCGGCCCGGTCCCAGGGCTTGCCGCCGTCCGGCGCGGTGTGCGCGTAGAAGTCCCGCGCCACCATGTCGGCGCTGTGCGCCTGCGCGGCCGTCGTCAGCAGCGGGTCGCGGGACAGCGGCGGGAGGCCGGCCCGCGCGCGTTCCCGGTTGGTCAGCTCCACGACCTCCGCCTCCGTGCGGTCCAGGCCCTCCGGGGTGAGCGGACGCGCCCACAGCGCCGTCCAGTACGTGTCCCCGGCGCCCTCGCAGGAGGCCACGGCGGCGTGGGCGAACGCCGGGTCGCACACCGTGCGCCGGGCCGCCTCGTGCCGCAGGCAGTGGCCCACGAACCGGTCCACGGACAGCGGCCCGGACACCAGGTGCTCGCCGACGGTGAGATACGGATATCCAGCGGAGATCACGCGCTGGTGCACGGAGACGCCGTCCGGGCCCTCGACGCCGAGACGCCCGCCGTGCGCCATCGCCCGGGCGTGCTGCCGGGCCGCCTCGGCCAGCCGCCCGTCGTGCGACACCGGCGGCGAACCGGACGCCCGGCGCGCGGAGTTGACCAGCGCCAGGAAGTCGTCCCCGGCGGACGGCGGGGCCGCCGGACGCGGCGGAACCAACGGATGGGCGCGCGGGGCGGGCCGGACCACCGCGGCGGGGCTCACCGGCGCCCTGCCGGTGACGACCGGGGCCGTACGGGTGGACACCGCGCCCTCGTCGTCCTCCACGTCGACGCCGAAGTCCCGGGCGAGACCGGCCAGTCCGTCCGCGTACCCCTGCCCGAGGGCGCGCAGCTTCCAGCCGCCGCCGCGCCGGTAGATCTCCGCGAGCAGCAGCACCGTCTCCCGGTCGGGGCGCGGCGGGCGGAAGCGGGCCAGGGCACGCCCTCCGGGGCCGGTGACCTCCAGGACGGGCGCGGGCAGGGCGCTGAGCGGGGTGCCGGGCTCTTCGGGGCTGACGGCGACCGTGACCCGGGTGGCGCCCGCGCGCAGCGCCGCCGGGTCGACGACGAGCGTGTCGCCGCCGAGCCGCGCGCCGGGCGCCGAGGGCTGGTTGTAGAAGACGAAGTCGGCGTCCCCCGAGACCTTCCGGCCGTCGTCCGTGATCAGTGCGGACACGTCGAACGGCCCCGGCACCCGGACCGTCACCGCGCCGCCCGGGAGCGGGATGTTGCCGCCGGGGACCAACTCGCTCATGGCACCGCCCTGTTCGCCGTCGTCCGACATGTGTGGGGGTGTCCGGACAACGACGGGCGGTGCCCCCGGGTTCCCGGGCCGGCGGGGCGCCGCGGCTCAGCGGTGCAGGGCGCGCGCCCAGTCGGCGGGGACCCGGCCCGCGGGGCCGGGGGCGGGCTGGTCAACCGGATGGCTGACCGGCGGCGCGAGGGGCGGACCCGACTCGTACAGCTCGTTCGTGGCGTAGTTCCAGAACCAGTTCTCGCCCGGTTCGTAACTGCGCACCACCGGGTGTCCGGTGGCCCGGAAGTGGGCGGTGGCGTGCTGGCCCGGCGAGCTGTCGCAGCAGCCGACGTGGCCGCACTGCGCGCACCGCCGCAGATGGAACCACCAGCCGCCCACGGCGTCGCAGTCGGCGCAGCCCGCGCCCGAGGGGGGCACGCTGGGGTCGATGGCGTGTTCGGTGGTCATACGGGCTCCTCCTGTGGATGGTCGGAGGCGGGAGCGGTGAGCGGCAGGAGCACCTGGAAGCGGGTGTCGCCCGGCTCGGAGTCGAACCGGAGGCTGCCGTGGTGCTTGTTGACCACGATCCGCCAGGAGATGTCCAGGCCCAGCCCGGTGCCCTCGCCCACGGGCTTGGTGGTGAAGAACGGGTCGAACACCCGGTCGCGGATCTCCGCCGGGATGCCGGGCCCGGTGTCGCCGAACTCCACCAGCAGCGCGTCGTTCTCCCGCGCCGTGCGCACGGTCAGCGTGCCCTCCCCGTCCGCCTCGCGCATCGCCGCGACCGCGTTGTCCACGAGGTTGGTCCACACCTGGTTCAGCTCCGCCGGGTACGCCGGGACGCGGGGCAGGGTGCGGTCGTACTCCTTGACCACCCGGATGCCCTGGCCCAGCTTCCCGGACAGCATCAGCAGGGTGGAGTCGAGGAGTTCGTGCACGTCCGCGACCTGGAAGGGGGCGCGGTCGAGCTGCGAGTACTGCTTGGCGGCGTCGACCAGATGGGAGATGCGGGCCGCGCTGTCCTGGATCTCGTCCATGAGCAGCTCGGTCTCCACGGTGTAGTTGAGCCAGCCGACCGCGCTCGGCAGCGTCTCCTCGTCCACGGCCGCGGCCACCTGCTCCAGCCAGTCCGTGTCCAGCCCGGCCTGCACGAACGTGGGGGCGATCCGCCAGCCCTCCTCCACGCCGTGGTCGTCCAGCCAGTCGGCCAGGAGGTCCTCCCGGTCGGACGCCTCCAGCGGGCTGAGCACCGGGGCCTTCGCGACCCGCTCGGCCGTGCGCTCCTGGATCTCGATCAGCCCCGCCAGCGTCTCCCGGTCGTAGGCGCCCTCGGAGATGATCCGCAGCTTGCGGCGCATCTTCCCCACCCGCTCGCGCAGCGTCGCCGTCGCCCGCACGGCCGCCGCGGCCGGGTTGTTCAGCTCGTGGGTGAGCCCCGCGGACAGCGAGCCCAGGGCGAGGAGCCGCTCCCGCTGACCTACCGCCTGCTGGGTGCTCTTCACCCCGAAGAACAGCCCCTCCAGCAGATGCACCGCCATCGGGAACCAGTCCCGCATGATGTCCGCGAACGTGTCCGCGGGCAGCACGAAGAACCGCGTCGGCTCCGTCACCCGCAGCGAGTTGTTGTAGACCTGCGGCACCCGGTCGCCGAGGTACGCCTGCATCGCCCCCGCGTACACCCCGCGCTGCGAGGTGCGGGTGACCTCCACGTCGTCCCCGCCGACCCGCCGGGACAGCACGACCGTGCCCTCCACCATCACGTAGAAGCAGGTGGCCGGGTCGCCCTCGGCGTACACGGTGCCGGGCTCGTACCGCTCCACCCGGCCGGCCTCGCACAGCCGCCCGAGCTGCTCGGGGGTGAGCTTCTCGAACAGGAACAGGGAGCCGATCTCGTCCGGCAGGCACTCCATCGGCTGCGCGCTCACGACTGCTCCAGGTAACGGTGGACGAGCATCACGGCCATGGCTCCCTCTCCGACGGCGGAGGCGACCCGCTTGGCGGACTCCGCGCGCGCGTCGCCCGCGACGAACACACCGGGCACGTTGGTCTCCAGGTGGTACGGCGGCCGGTCCAGCTCCCAGCCGTCCGGCGGGCGCCCGTCGGCGGTCAGGTCGGGCCCGGCCAGGATGAAGCCGCGCCCGTCGCGCAGCACGGTGCCGTCCAGCCAGTCGGTCAGCGGGGCGGCCCCGATGAACACGAACAGCCACTGCGCGTCCACCACGTCGGTCCGACCGCTGTCCGTCTCGCGCAGCGTCAGCCGCTCCAGATGGCCGTCGCCGTGCGCCTCCTCGACGACCGTGCCGCACCGCACCGCGATGTTCGCCACCCGCCCGATCTGCTCGATCAGGTAGTACGACATCGACGCGGACAGGTCCGGGCCGCGCACCAGCAGCGTCACCTGCTTGGCGAACCGGGACAGGTACATCGCCGCCTGCCCGGCCGAGTTGGCGCCGCCCACGATGTACACGTCCTGGCCCTGGCAGGCCGGCGCCTCGGTCAGCGAGGAGCCGTAGTAGACGCCGCAGCCGCCCAGTTCGTCGCAGCCCGGCGCCGTCAGCCGCCGGTAGGACACCCCGGTCGCCAGGATCACGCTGTGCGCGGCGACCTGCGACCCGTCGGAGAACCGCACCACCCGGGCCGCGCCGCCCACGTCCAGGCCTGTCACCTCCCGCGCGGTGAGGATCTCCGCGCCGAACCGCGTGGCCTGCCGCCGGGCCCGCTCGGTGAGCTGCGCCCCCGACACCCCGTCGGGGAAGCCCAGGTAGTTCTCGATCCGCGAGCTCTGCCCCGCCTGACCGCCGGTCGCCGACCGCTCCACCAGCACCGTGCGCAGCCCCTCCGACGCTCCGTACACGGCCGCGCCGAGCCCCGCCGGGCCGCCGCCGATCACCACCAGGTCGTAGAAGTCGGACGCCGGGGTGGTGGCGAGACCCACGTGCGCGGCCAGGTCGGCGGGCTCCGGCTGGACCAGCGGCGTCCCGTCCGGGGTGACCACCAGCGGCAGCCGCATCCCGTCCTCGCCGGCCGCCTCCAGCAGTCGCCGTCCCTCGGGCTCGTCGCAGGAGTACCAGCGGTAGGGCACCTGGTTGCGGGCGAGGAACTCCCGTACGTCGGAGGAGCGCGCCGACCAGCGGTGCCCGACCACCTTGGTGCTGGGCACCGGCCGGTGGTCGCTGCGTTTCCACGCCTCCAGCAGGTCGTCCACCACCGGGTACAGCTTCTCCTCGGGCGGGTCCCACGGCTTGAGGAGGTAGTGGTCGAGGTCGACGACGTTGATCGCGTCGATGGCGGCGCCGGTGTCCGCGTACGCGGTGAGCAGCACCCGGCGGGCCCCCGGATGCACGTCCATGGCGCGCTCCAGGAACTCGATGCCGTTCATGTTCGGCATCCGGTAGTCGGCGAGGATCGCCGCCACCAGGTCGCCGCGCAGCTTCAGCTCGCGCAGCGCCTCCAGCGCGGACTCGCCGGACTCGGCGCGCACGATCCGGTACGACGCCCCGTAGCGCCGCCTGAGGTCCCGGGCCACGGCGCGGGAGACACCCGGGTCGTCGTCCACGGTCATGATGACGGTCCGGGCGGCGTCGGCGGGCTGTGCCATGCGTCCCCCACAGCGTGGTCGGATCCCCGGCGCGGCGGGCCGAGATCCCGTCACGGCCTCCGCACCGGCCCGCTGCCCATCGTAGGTGCGGTCGCCGCCGGGCGCGCGGGCGTGCGGGAGATCCCCGCGGGCAGGAGGGCACGGGGGCGTCGTGCCCGGTGACCGTGTGCCGGGGCGGCGAGGCCCGTAGGGAAGACTGGACGCGCAGGAAACACGACTCCGGGAGGAAACGGCATGACGCGGCCGATCACGGCAGGGATCGACGGCAGCGAGGAGAGCCTCGCCGCGCTGGCCTGGGCGGCCCGGGAGGCGGTCCGCCGGGACCTGCCGCTCCGGGTGGTGCACGCCTGGCGGTTCCAGGCGCACGACGCGCTGGACACCGGGGACAGGGCCGCCCAGGCGCAGTGGGCGCGGGAGGCCGCCGAGGAGGCGGTCCGCGCCGTCCGGGAGCGCCACGGCGGCCTGGACGTCACCACGGACGTGCTGGAGGGCGACGCCGTGGAGACCCTGACCGCCGCCGCGGCCGACGCCGGGATGCTGGTGCTCGGCTCGCGCGGGCACGGGCGGCTCATGGGCTTCCTGGTGGGCTCGGTCGGCCAGCAGGTGATCGTGGACGCCGAGCGCCCCGTGGTGTTCGTCCGGGCCGGCGACAAGGCCTCCGACGAGGTGGCCGGGCACGAGATCGTCGTCGGTCAGGAGGGCGACCCGGAGGACAGCGCCGCCGCGCTCGGCTTCGCCTTCGAGACCGCCGCGCGGCGCGGCGCCACGGTACGGGCCGTGCGCGCCTGGACCCTGCCGCCGGTGTTCGCCTACAGCCCTTCCTCCCTCCAGCTCCTCGACGAGGCCGGCGGGCTTGAGCCGTTCGAGCGGAAGAGCCTGGCGGCCGCGCTCGCGCCGTGGCGGGAGCGCTACCCGGACGTGCACGTCGTGGAGCACGTGGAGATGGGCAGCGCGGGGCAGGTGCTGCTGTCGGTGTCGGGCACGGCCCAGCTGATGGTCGTCGGCCGCCGCGCCCGCCGCTCCGCCGTGGGCGCCCGCATCGGCTCGGTGGCGGGCGGCGTGCTGCACCACGCGGAGTGCCCGGTGGCGGTCGTCCCGCCCGCCTGACCCGGGGCGGGCCCGGCTACTCCTCCGTGGGCCGCAGCGGTTCCCGCCGCTTCGGCAGCACCCGCTGGATGTAGTCCTCGACGGCGGTCTCCAGACCGATGTCGTGCTGGGCCCGCTCTGACAGGTACCAGCGGTGCTCCAGCAGCTCGTGGTAGATCTGCGCGGGGTCCATCTGCCCGCGCAGCTCCGGCGGCACGGACCGCACGGTGGGCCGGAACACCTCGCGCACCCAGCGGTGGGCGAGCACCTCGGGACGGGCACCGAGGGGGTCGCCCGGGGCGTAGTCGTCCTGGGTGGCCATCCAGCTCTCCAGGTCGTTCAGCAGCCGCCTGGCCTGGTTCTCCTCGGTGTCCAGACCGGTCAGCCGCAGCAGCTGGCGCTGGTGGTGCCCGGCGTCCACGACCTTCGGCACGAAGGTCACCGTGTCGCCGTTGGAGGCGTGCTCGATCTGCATCTCGGCCACGTCGAAGCCGAGTTCGTTCAGGCGGCGGATACGGCGCTCGATGTGGTGGTGCTTGCCCGCCGGGTACACCGAGGTGCGGGTCAGCTCCTTCCACAGCTCCTCGTAGCGGGCGCAGATCTCCGTGCCGAAGTCGATCGGGTCGACGGAGGGGTGCAGCGCGCCGGACGCCTCCAGGTCGAGCAGCTCGCCGCTGATGTTGACCCGCGCCAGGTCCAGGTCGTACTCCCGCTGCCCGCGCGTGAGTTCGGGGTGCAGCTCGCCGGTCTCGGCGTCCACGAGGTAGGCGGCGAAGGCGCCCGCGTCGCGCCGGAACAGCGTGTTGGACAGCGAGCAGTCGCCCCACGCGAAGCCCGCCAGGTGCAGCCGCACCAGCAGCACGGCGAGCGCGTCCATCAGCCGGTGCATGGTGGCCGGCCGCATCGTCGTCTCGAACATCGACCGGTACGGCATGCTCCCGCGGAGGTGCCGGGTGATCAGCACGCTCTCCAGCGGCTCCCCCTCCGGGTCGGTGCGGCCGGTCACCACGGCGAGCGGGTCCACCGCGGGGATGCCGAGCCGGTCCAGGTCGCGCAGCAGCTCGTACTCGCGCAGCGCGGGACGCTGGGCCAGCTCCTTCACCGCGACCACCTCGTCGCCGGCGCGGGCGTAGCGCACGACGTGCCGGGAGATGCCGCGCGGCAGCGGCACCAGGTACTCGTCGGGCCACTCCTCCAGCGGGAGGTGCCACGGCAGTTCCAACAGGAGCGCGGGGTGCTCCGGGTTGGTGGCGTTGATCTGCAGTGCCATGGCGGCGGTGTCCTCGTCTCGAGTGTGATCGTCCCGAAGGCTCGAAGGTGATCGTCACCTCAGCCTATTGCGCGCGCTCCCGGGCGAGCAGGGCGGCGTCCCGCACGGAACCCCGGTGGACCGGGCCGTGCCCGGGCAGCAGCAGGTCGCCGTCCAGCTCCGCCAGCACCTCCAGCGAACGTACGGCGCGGGCGCGCTCACGGTGGAACATGTCGGTCAGCATCTGCGGGCCCTGGACGCGGGAGACGGGGTGCCCGCTGACCAGGGCGTCCCCGGACACCACCGCCCCGACCTGCGGCAGGTGGAAGGCGCAGTGCCCGGCGGTGTGGCCGGGCGTGTGCACGGGCACGGGCCGGCCGGGCAGGTCGAGCGGCTCGCCGTCGCCGGACACCGGGAACGGCTGGGGCGAGGTGACCGCCACGTTCGCGGTCCCGCCGGCGCGCAGGGCGTGCGCCGCCCACGGCAGCACACCGGGACGCCAGCCGTTGCGCAGCACCCGGCCCACGGTCACCTGGTGCAGGAAGTCCCGCCGGGCGTGCGGCACTTCCTCCTTGTGCGTGTGGACCGGAGTGCCGTAGGCGGCACTGAGGAACTCCGCGGAGCCCAGGTGGTCGTTGTGCGCGTGCGTGATCAGGACGGCCGCCACCGCCTCCGGCGCGGCGCCCACCTCGGCGAGCGAGCCGAGCAGTCCCTCGCGGTCGCCGGGGTAGCCGGTGTCGATCACGGTGACGCCGTCCCCCTCGGTCAGGATCACCCAGTTGGTGCTCGTGCCGTGCACCACGTAGGTGCCGTCCGCCACCTGCCGCAGCGTTGCCTTCATGGTCGCCTCGTGTGTCGTGTCCCGTCCCGGTCGAACGAGCACAGGAAAGCAGATCAGGCGGCGGGTGGGGACGGTGGTCCGTCCTTCGGGCGCGCCGCCGCGCGGGGCGCGGGGCGCATCCCGAACAGCCACCGCGTCACCGCCCACCGCCGCACCCCGAGTTCGTACAGCAGCACCACCGTCACCAGCGACGCCGCCACGATCACCGCGTACTTCACCCCCGCGGGCCCGGACCGGCCGACGGTCCCGTACGCGCAGGCGACCACCACCGGCTGGTGCAGGACGTACAGGGGGAGAGCGGCCACGGCCAGGTACGCCAGGAACGGCGGCATCCGCCGTCGGAAGCGGGGGCGACGGTCCAGCAGGCCGAGGATCGCCAGCACCCAGCACCACCCCGCCGCCCCGAACAGCGCCCGGGTGGCCAGCGCGGCCGGGGTCCACGCGGTGAACGGGTCGTCGCCCGCGACGAACCCGGGCGCGGTCCCGGCGAACAGCGCCACCCCGAGCACGCCCACCCGCACGGCCGCGCGCCGCGTCGGCACGCGCACCTGCTCGTCGTCGGCGAGGAGGAAGCCGTACGCGAAGAACAGCAGATAGGCCCAGCGGTTCCAGCCTGCGTAGTCCTCCTCCATGCCGAGCAGCGCGTTCACGGCGGCGAGCGGGAGCGCGGGCAGGAGGAGCAACGCGGGCCGGCGCCCCACGGACACGGCCGCGCGGTCCGCCCACCCCGTCAGGGCCGTGGCGAACGGCGCGAGCAGCAGGCAGAAGGCGAGCAGCAGCACGACGAACCACAGGTGCCCGGTCTCGAAGTGCTCGCCCTCCAGGACGAACGGGAAGTCCGCCGGGTCCGGCCGCACGCTCAGGAACCGCCCCCAGAAGGTCAGGTACGGCTCGTCGTACGCGGGGCCGGCGGCGCGCAGCCGCAGCCACTGGGGGAGCGGGCACAGCACGACCGTGCCGAACACCAGCGGGACGCCCAGGCGCAGCAGCCGCTCCCGGGCGAACCGGGCGGGTCCCCGGCGGCGGACCGAGTGCCGGGCGCCGAGCCCGGCGACGAGGAACAGCATGGGCATCGCCCACACCACCCCGAACCCGGCGAGCACGGTGACGGCGTCCGTCGTCGTCGCGTCCTTCACATAGAAGTCGTCGTCGGGCGAGAACACCAGGGCGCTGTGGAAGAAGACCAGGCCGACCACGACGAGGGCGCGCAGCACGTCCAGTTCGCCGCGCCGGCCGGACCCCGCGTCCGGCGGTCCCGTGTCCGCGCCCATCGCTCCTCCCCGCCCGGGTGCACCCAGTGTGGGGGAGGCCCGGCGGGGGACGACAGGCTTCCGCCGCGGTTGCCGGAGGCGGTCAGTTCACCCCGCGCGGGCGGAACTGGATGCTGATGCGCGGCCCGGCGGCCTTGGCGCTCTTCGGTACGCAGTGCTCCCAGGTGCGCTGGCAGGAGCCGCCCATCACGACCAGGTCGCCGTGGCCCAGCGGCCGGCGCACGGTCTCGCCGCCGCCCATGGGCCGCAGCAGCAGGTCACGGGGCGATCCCACCGACAGGATGGCGACCATGGTGTCCTCGCGGGCGCCCCGGCCGATGCGGTCGCCGTGCCAGGCGACGCTGTCCCGGCCGTCGCGGTAGTAGCACAGCCCGGCCGTGGCGAACGGCTCGCCCAGCTCCTCCGCGTAGTGGGCGCTCAGCGCGTCGCGGGCCTCGGTGAGGACGGGGTGGGGGAGCGGGGCGCGGGCGCCGTAGTACGCGAGCAGCCGGGGCACGGAGACGACCTGGTCGTACATCTGGCGCCGCTCGGCCCGCCAGGGCACTTCGGAGGCCAGATGGTCGAAGAGCGCGTCGGAGCCGTGCAGCCAGCCGGGGAGCAGGTCGATCCAGGCGCCGCGGCCGAGTTCGGTGCGGCGCACGCCGTCGAGCGGGCCGAGCCGCAGCTCGTCGTCCTGGTCGAAGAGCGAGCCCTGGAGCGCCGGGAGGTGGTGCGTGCTCATGGGGACCAGCGTACCCCTTAATCGAAAATACGTTCTATAACGATCTCCCGGCGGCCGATCGCCCTGCTCCGGGGGCTGTTCGATACATCGGTGTATCGGATACGTTCCCGTATCGAACGTGGGGCGGAGGGCGGAAGGCATGGCGGACACCGGGAGCGGGCGCGTCACCGCGCGCCGGCTGCGCACCCGCGCCCACCTCCTCGACGCCGCCTTCGCCGTCTTCGCCGCCAAGGGCTTCGGACACGTCTCCATCGAGGAGATCTGCGAGTCCGCCGGCTACACGCGCGGCGCCTTCTACTCCAACTTCGCCGGCCTGGACGAACTGTTCTTCGCGCTCTACGCCCAGCGCGCGGACCTCATCGCCGAGCAGGTGGCCGGCGCCCTCGCCTCCGACGGGCCCGACCTCGACGTCGCCGCCGCCGTCGACCGGGTCTCCGAGGCGCTGCTGCTGGACCGCGACTGGCTGCTGGTGAAGACCGACTTCCTGGTGCACGCCGCCCGCGACCCGCGCGTGGCGCACACGCTCCTCGGCCACCGGGCCCGGCTGCGGCGGGCCGTCGCCGGCCGGCTGGAGCGGGCCCGTGGCCACACCGCGCTGCCCGCCGTGCTCGGCGACGCCGAGGGCGCCGCGCACGCCGTGGTCGCCGCCTACGACGGCGTCACGGCCCAACTGCTGCTGGACCGGGACACCGAACGCGCCCGGGCCTGGCTGAAACAGCTGCTCACCGCGCTGCTCACCGGCTGAAGACCCCGGACGAAGCCTCCGGACGGACAAGGAAGGGACGGTCGCCATGGATGCCGACGTCATCGTCGTCGGAGCGGGCCTCGCGGGCCTCGTCGCGGCCCATGAACTGACCAGCAGGGGCCGCAGGGTCGCCCTCGTCGACCAGGAGAACGCCGCCAACCTCGGCGGCCAGGCCTACTGGTCGTTCGGCGGGCTGTTCCTGGTGGGGTCGCCCGAGCAGCGCCGCCTTGGCATCAAGGACTCCTTCGAACTGGCCTGGAACGACTGGCAGGGCAGTGCCGCCTTCGACCGCACCGACGACGAGGACTCCTGGGCGCGGCGCTGGGCGCGCGCCTACGTCGAGTGGGCGGCGGGGGAGAAGCGGTCCTGGCTGGACGGCCACGGCATCACCTTCCTGCCCACCGTAGGGTGGGCCGAGCGCGGCGATCTGCGCGCCGGCGGCCACGGCAACTCCGTGCCCCGCTTCCACATCGCCTGGGGCACCGGCACCGGCGTCGTCGCCCCCTTCACCCGCTACGCCCGCCAGGCCGCGCGCGACGGACTCCTCACCTTCTACCACCGCCACCGCGTCGACGAGCTGGTCCTGGAGGACGGCGCTGCACGCGGGGTGCGCGGCACCGTGCTCGCCGAGGACGACGCGCCCCGCGGCGTCGCCTCCAGCCGTGAGGTGATCGGCGAGTTCGAGCTGACCGCGCAGGCCGTGATCGTCACCAGCGGCGGCATCGGCGCCGACCACGACATCGTCCGGAAGTACTGGCCGGAGCGGCTCGGCACCCCGCCGCGCGAGATGGTCACCGGCGTCCCCGCCTACGTCGACGGGCGGATGCTCGACATCAGCGCCCGCGCGGGCGTGCGGCTGGTCAACCGCGACCGCATGTGGCACTACACCGAGGGCATCCGGAACTGGGACCCGGTCTGGCCCGGCCACGGCATCCGCATCCTGCCCGGCCCGTCCTCCATGTGGTTCGACGCCCTCGGCCGCCGGCTGCCCGAGCCCTGCCTGCCCGGCTACGACACCCTCGGCACGCTCAAGCACCTGCGCACCACCGAGGACATCGCCCCGTACGACCACTCCTGGTTCATCCTCACCCAGAAGATCATCGAGAAGGAGTTCGCGCTCTCCGGCTCCGAGCAGAACCCGGACATCACCGCCAAGGACCGCGCCGGGTTCCTGCGTGAACGCGTCCTCGGCAAGGGCGCGCCCGGCCCCGTGGACGCCTTCCTGCGCAACGGCGCGGACTTCGTCACCGCCGGCACGGTCGAGGAACTCGTCGAGAAGATGAACGCCCTCACCGACGAGCCGCTGCTCGACGCGGCCCTCCTCCGGCGCCAGATCGAGGCGCGCGACCTTCAGCTCGCCAACGGCTACAGCAAGGACGCCCAGGTGCAGGGCATCCGCAACGCCCGCCGCTACATCGGCGACCGCCTCGGCCGGGTCGCCGCACCGCACCGCATCCTCGACCCGGCCGCGGGCCCGCTGATCGGCGTCAAGCTGCACATCCTCACCCGCAAGACGCTCGGCGGCATCCAGACCGACCTGGACTCCCGCGCGCTGGGCGCCGACGGCAGCCCGGTGGAGGGGCTGTACGCGGCCGGCGAGGTCGCGGGCTTCGGGGGCGGGGGCGTCCACGGCTACAACGCGCTCGAGGGCACCTTCCTCGGCGGCTGCCTCTTCTCGGGCCGCGCGGCGGGCAGGGCGGCGGCCGCGCAGACGGCGTGAGGGAGCCCGCTCACTCCTCGAGCAGCCGGGCCAGCACCTGCGCGTGACTGCGTTCCGGCTGCTTGGAGGCGGTCAGCAGGGTCACCGTGCCCTTCCCGGCCAGCTCCCTCACGTGCTCCAGCAGCTCCGCCGCCTCGGGGGCGGCCAGCTCGGACTCGTAGCGCTCGCGGAACTCGTCGAAGGTGCCCTCGTCGGCGTGGTACCAGCGCCGCAGCTCCGTGGACGGGGTCAGCCCCTTCGGCCACTCGTCGACCCGGGCCGCGTCCTTCGCCAGGCCGCGCGGCCACAGCCGGTCGACCAGCACCCGCACCCCGTCGTCGGGCTGGGGCGATTCGTACACACGCCGCACGCGCACGCTCATGGTGGGCCCTTCCGCCGGAATCGCTGCGAGCCTACTGCGACGCGCGGGACCGGGCACGGCGGGCGGGACGGCCCGCGTCGTCCCGGCGGGCGCACACGGAAGAGGCCCCCGGGGAGTCCCCGGGGGCCTGCTCGCGCCGTCACTCCCGCACACCGCCCGCCGCGTCCGTCAGGCCCTGCCCGACGAACGGCGGGCCGCGATGCGCCGCTTGAGCGCGCGGCGTTCCGTCTCGCTCGTGCCGCCCCACACACCGATGGACTGTCCGGTCTCCAGGGCCCACTCCAGGCACTGCTCCCGCACGGGGCAGCCATGGCAGACCGCCTTGGCCTGCTGGTCTGCAGCAGGGCCGGCCCGGAGGTGCCGATCGGGAAGAACAGCTCGGGGTCCTCGGTCCGGCAGGCCGCGCTGTGCCGCCAGTTGTCCATCGAAAGTCACCTGCGTCCGAAGTAGGCGCGCACCCTTCTGGATGCCTTGCTGCCTTTCGGGTGACCTGTCAAGTCACGCTGAAACAGCGCGATCCGCGTGGAAACGGTCACTGCTCACGCAGCCCCCACGGCGAGCCGTAGGCGGTGAGGAGGTCCAGGAACGGACCGGCGGGGAACGCCTCGGGGCCGAGCACGCCCGCCCCGGACCAGGCGCCGGTCGCCAGCAGTTCCAGCGCGACGACCGGGTTGACGGCGGTCTGCCACACCACCGCCTGGCAGCCGTACTCGCTCATCGACCACTGGTTGTCGACCACGTGGTACAGGTACACCTCGCGCGGCGCCCCGTCCTTGGTGCCGCGCACCCAGGTGCCCGCGCAGGTCTTGCCGTGCATGCGGTCGCCGAGGGTCGCCGGGTCGGGCAGGCACGCGGCGACGACGTCCCGCGGGGAGACCTTCACGGGCCCGTCGGGTCCCGGCACGGTCACCGGCTCGGTGCGGTCCAGCCCCAGCAGGTGCAGCGTGCGGAGCGTGTCGGTGAACTCGCGGCCCAGGCCGTACTTGAAGGTGACCCGGCGGGCGTCCACCCAGCGGGGCACCAGCAGCACCTCCTCGTGCTCCACGTTCACGCACTCCACCGGGCCGATGCCCTCGGGGAAGTCGAACACCTCGGGCTCGCTGAAGGGTTCGGTGGTGTACCAGCCGCGGTCCTTCTCGTACACCACGGGCGGGTTGAGGCACTCCTCGATGGTGGTCCAGATGCTGAACGACGGCGCGAAGTCGTAGCCGTCCACCGTGAGGTTCGCGCCGTCGCGGACGCCGATCTCCTCGATCTCGTCGAAGAGTTCGTCGGCCGCGTACCGGGCGAACACGTCGGAAAGACCCGGCTCCACGCCCATGCCGACCAGCGCGAGCAGTCCGGCCTCCTCCCACTCGGCGCCCTGCGCGAACTGCTCGTCGCCCAGCTTCACCCCGCACTCCTCGTACGGCCGCTCGCCGTGCGGGCGGGACAGGGACATCGCCATGTCGAGATACGTGGCGCCGCCCGCCCGCGCCGCGCGGAACAGCGGCATCACAAAACGCGGGTCGGTGGCGTTCAGCAGCACGTCGCAGCCGTGCCGCTCCAGCAGCGCCGTCACCTGCGCCTCGTCGCCGGCGTCGACCCGCTCGGCACGGAACCGGTCGCCGTCCGCGCCGAGCGTCGCCACCGCCGCCTCGGCCCGGGCCGGGTCGTAGTCGGCCACCACCATCAGCTCGAAGAACGGCCGCCGGGCCGCGATCCGGGTGACGGCGGTCCCGACACCACCCGCTCCCACCAGCAGTACGCGCATGACGGAGCACTCCCTTTCGTCCTCATGGATCCGCGTGGATCCGGAATGTTCTGCGGGGCCCCTGGGCGTGATGAAACGCCGGGCCGGGACGTAAGGTCAATGGCGTTGGCATAAGGACTGGACAGGTCCGGGAGCGAAGGAGGGGCGATGGCCAAACGTGTGGTGTCCGAGGAGCGGCGCAGGCGCCGCAGGCCGACCCGGAGCGGGGTCGTGCTGTCGGAGCGGCTGATCGTGGAGACCGCGCTGCGGATGCTCCGGGAGCACGGCAGCGCGGGCCTGACCGCCCGCCGCCTCGGACTCGCCCTCGACTGCGACCCGAGCACCCTCTACCGGTACTTCCGCGGCATGGACGATCTGACCCTCGCCATCGGCGACGCGCTGATCGGCCAGGCCCTGGACGGCTGGCACCGCACCGGGCGCTGGCGCCACGACCTGCGCGACCTGGGCCTGCGCATCCACGCCGCCTACGTCTCCCACCCGCAGGCGGCCGTCCTCACCGCGAGCCGGGTCTCCGGCCGGGCCAACGAACTCACCGCCGACGAGGCGGTGCTGGACGTGCTGCGCACCGCCGGTTTCCCGCCCGCCGGCACCGTCCGCGTCTACCAGGCGTTCATCGACACCACGCTGGCGTTCGCCGCCCTCGACGCCGCTTCCCTGGCGTTGCCGGACGCGGCGCGGCGGGCCGACGAGGACATGTGGCGCTCGACCTACGCCCGGCTGCCCGCCGCCACCCATCCGCGCATCGCCGAGACCGCCCCGCTGCTCGCCGCCCGGATGGTCGAGAGCGCCTATCCGACGGCGCTGGACATGCTGCTGTCGAGCGCGGAGCGGGAGCTGGCGGAACTCGGGGTCACGGGTGCAGAGCCCGCGCCGCCGTCCGGGTGACCGCGTCCGCGACCGCCGCGAGGGCGGGGGAGTCCAGCTTCCACTGCTGCCAGTACAGGGCCGCGTCGGCCTCCCGCCCCGGCGCGAACACCATGACCCGGCCCGCCTCCAGCAGCGGCACCGCCTGCGCCTGAGGCACCATGCCCCAGCCGAGCCCCGCCGCCACCGCCTCGGCGAACCCCTCCGACGTGGGCACGTAGTGGCGCAGCCTGCTCGCGCCCGTGCGGCCCCCGGTGAGCCGGCGCACGAACCCGTCCTGGAAGTCGTCCCGCCGGTCGAAGACCACCACCGGCGCCGCCGCCACCGACTCCTCCAGCGGTTCCGTCAGCAGCTCCGCCGCGAACTCCGGGTGCGCCACCGGCAGATAGCGCATCGTCCCGAGGCGCCGCACCGAGCAGCCCGGAACCGGGTCGGGGGAGGAGGTCACCGCGGCCATCACCGTCCCTGCGCGCAGCAGCGCCGCCGTGTGCGACTCGTCCTCCCGGCGCAGCTCGAAGCAGAGCCGGGACCGGGCGGGCAGCCGGACCAGGGCGTCCAGGAACCAGGTGGCGAGCGAGTCCGCGTTCACCGCGATCGACACCCGCGTCGGCTCCCCGGCGCCGCTGAGCCCCAGCTCGGCGTACGCGTCCCGCTCCAGCCGGGCCACCTGCCGGGCCAGCCGCACCAGCACCTCCCCGGACTCGGTGGGCCGCACCGGGCGGGTGCGCGACAGCAGCACCCTCCCGGTGCGCTGCTCCAGTGCCTTGACCCGCTGGCTCACCGCGGAGGGCGTCACGTGCAGCGCGGCGGCCGCGGCGTCGAACGTCCCCTCGTCCACCACCGCGAGCAGCGTCCGTACCTGGTCCAGCGGAAGGTCCTCCATCACGAGAGCTAAGGGTACGTAAGAATCATTAGCTGTACTGAACCGGGTCGTCCGGCCTACCGTCGACGCCATGACCAGCGCTTTCGCCCCCGCCTTCGCCGGTTTCGGCACCGGACTGTCCCTCATCGTCGCCATCGGCGCGCAGAACGCCTTCGTGCTGCGCCAGGGGATCCGCAGGGACGCCGTGCTCGCCGTCGTCGGCATCTGCGCCCTGTCGGACGCCGTCCTCATCGCCCTCGGCGTGGGCGGGGTGGGGGCGGTCGTCGTCGCGTGGCCGGCGGCGCTGACGGTGGTGGGCTGGATCGGCGGCCTCTTCCTGCTCGGCTACGGCGCCCTGGCCGCGCGCCGGGTGGTCCGCCCGGCCGGCACGGGGCTCGATGCGGAGGGCGGGGCGGCGGCCGGGTCGCGGCGCCGGCCGTGCTCACCTGCCTCGCCCTGACCTGGCTCAACCCGCACGTCTACCTGGACACGGTGTTCCTCGTGGGCTCGGTCGCCGCCGACCACGGCCCGGCGCGCTGGACCTTCGGCGTCGGGGCCGCGCTGGCCAGCCTGTGCTGGTTCGCCGCGCTCGGCTTCGGCGCGCGGCTGCTCGGCCGCTTCCTGGCCCGCCCCGCCGCCTGGCGGGTGCTGGACGCCCTGGTGGCCGCCACCATGATCGTCCTCGGTGTGACGCTGATCGCGGGAGCCTGAGGACGCGCCGCCCCGGCGGCCTGCCATAGTGAGTCCCGGCCAAGTGGATGTAAGCACCAACCAGGACGGTCGTGGACACCAGCGAGAGCAGTACCGAGCCCCGCACACCGGACGCCGAGCAGGAGAAGGGCGGACCGCGCGGCTGGCGACGCTTCGCCATGGACACCCGCCCGCTGCGCCGCCCCGCCTACCGCCGTCTGTGGGCCTCCACCGTGGTCACCGCGGTCGGCAGCCAGCTCACCGCCGTCGCGGTGCCCAAGCAGATCTACGACATCACCGGCTCCTCCGCCTGGGTCGGCACCGCGGGCCTCGCCGGACTGCTGCCGCTGATCGTGTTCGCCCTGTGGGGCGGGGCCATCGCCGACAGCATGGACCGGCGCAAGCTGCTGCTGCTCACCAACACCGGCATCGCGGTCACCTCGCTGCTGTTCTGGGTCCAGGCCTTCATCGGCCTGGAGTCCGTGTGGACGCTGATGCTGCTGCTCGCCCTGCAGCAGGCGTTCTGGGGCCTGAACGCGCCAGCCCGCAGCGCCTCCATCGCCCGTCTGGTCCCCGCGGACGAACTGCCCGCCGCCAACGCGCTCGGCTCCACCGTGATGCAGACCGGCCAGATCGCCGGACCGCTGCTCGCCGGCGCGCTCATCCCCGTGATCGGGCTGGCCGAGCTGTACCTGATCGACGCCCTCGCGCTGTGCGTCACCGTCTGGGCGGTGTACCGGCTGCCCTCCCTGCCGCCGCTCACCGCCGCCAAGGCCGGGAGCGCCGGACTGCGCGGCGTCCTGGAGGGCTTCCGCTACATCTCGGGGCACGCGGTGCTGCTGCTGTCGTTCCTCGCCGACATCGTCGCCATGGTCCTCGGCATGCCCCGCGCCCTGTTCCCGCAGCTCGCCTCCGAGACGTACGCCCCCTACGGGGAGGGCTTCGCGCTGGGCCTGCTGTTCGCCGCGATCCCGATCGGCGCGGTGCTGGGCGGGCTGTTCTCCGGCACGTTCTCCCGGGCGCGCCGGCACGGCTGGATGGTGATCGGCTCGGTCGTGGTGTGGGGGCTCGCCGTCACCGGGTTCGGGCTCAGCGGCGGCCTGTGGTTCGCGGTCGCCTTCCTCGCCCTCGCCGGGGTCGCCGACATGGTGTCCATGGTGTTCCGCGGGGCCATCCTGCTGTCCGCCGCGACCGACGAGATGCGCGGCCGGATGCAGGGCGTCTTCACCGTCGTCGTGGCCGGAGGCCCCCGCCTCGCCGACGTGCTGCACGGCACCGCCGGGTCCGCCTTCGGCCCCCGCACGGCCGTCGCGGGCGGCGGCATCCTGGTCGTCGTGGTGATGCTCGCGCTGGCCGCCGCGATGCCGGCGCTGCGCCGCTACCGGGTCTGACCGCGTGCGGCGGGCGGTCGCCCTCACTACACGACGAAGCCGCGTCGCATCGCGTACTGCTCCATGAGCTGGCCGCGGGTCATCTCCAGCCGGTGCGCCAGCACCTCGGCGACGCAGCGGACCAGCGACAGCCCGAGCGCGGTGTCCGCCTCGCACAGCCGCAGCACGGTCGCCGCGTCGAACTCGTAGGCGCGGACCTGGCTGAACGCCAGCGCTCCGAAGTCCCATTCGTACGGCGGGAACAGCCAGGACCAGCCCAGCAGGTCGCCCGCGCCGAGCCCGGCGACGGTGATCCGCTGCACCTCGTTGAGCGGCTGGTCCAGGGAGACGGCGCCGGAGCGTATGACCCAGAAGCGGTCGGCGTGCCCTCCGGACTCGAAGATGCGGGTGTCCTCCGGGAAGTACACCTCACGGGCCAGCGTCATCAGGCGCTCGCGCTGGTGGTGGGGGAGGGCGGTCAGCAGTTTGATCGCTTTGGTCATGGGACGGGGCTCCTCGCCGGGATGCGGTCCGGGTGCTTCCCTCCCTACTCATTTCAGCCTCTGCCGCCGTTCGGGGCACCTCGGCGGGGGGAACGGGTCCCGAAAGCTGCGGCCTGGCCGTGTCGGGGCATGAAAAAGCCCTGGCTGGACGGGGGAAGCCAGCCAGGGCGGTAAACGGTGGTGTCCGGAGGAGTCTGGTCGACTCCGTCACCACGTATGAGTGAACGATAAACCATTCACCGGATGTCCGCGTAATCGGGGGTGTGCGCGACGACCCGTACGGTCCCTGCGCGACGACCCGTACGGTCCCTACGCGACGACCCGCACCGTCTCCAGGTCCGGGTCCGTCGGATCCGGCAGGTACATCCCCGCCTCCAGACCCGTCCGCAGATAGCGCAGCACCGGCTCGGTCAGCCGCTCGCCCGGCAGCACCGCCGGGATCCCCGGCGGGTACGGCGTGATCATCTCCGCCGCGACCCGTCCCGCGGCCTTCTCCACCGGCACGTCCTCGGCCGCCCCGAAGAACGCGTCCCGCGGCAGCACCGCCTGCTCCATCCGCAGCTCGCCCGGCTCCGGCACGGCGACCTCCGGGCCCCCGCGCAGCCCGGGCGCCTCCCGGCTTAGCTCGCGCAGCGCCGACAGCAGCTCCCCGGTGGTCTCCCGGTCGTCTCCGTGCGTGATCTGCGCGCCGATGCGGCGATGGTCGACCAGGTGCGCGTCGAGCGCCCGGTGCTCACGCAGCCAGTCCGCCGCCCGGTAGCCGGTGATGCCCAGCTCCTGGATGTCGATCACGCACGGCAGCGGGTCGAAGTCGTCCGCGAACCCCGGCCCGCAGTAGTCGTCGCGGCCGTCCACGTGCATCCCGTCGATCTCCTCGACCGCCCCCCGCACCTCGGCCGCCAGCTCCAGCGCCGCCCCCATCAGCTCCTCGCCCCGCAGCGCCATCTGCCGCCGCCAGCCGTCCAGACCCGCGAAGATCAGCACCGAGGGGCTGGTGGTGCCGAGCAGATCGGCGCGCGTGCCCAGCAGCGCCGGCGGCACCAGGTCCCCCCGCAGATGGAACACCGAGCCCTGCTCCAGACCGCTGCCCATCTTGTGGATGCTGGTCACGCAGATGTCCGCGCCCGCGTCCATCGCCCACGACGGCAGCTCCGGGTGGAACGGCAGATGCGCGCCCCACGCCTCGTCCACGATCAGCGGGCGTGAGCGCCGGTGGCACACCTCGGCGATGTCCCGCAGCGCCGCCGCCGCGCCGTACGGCGTCGGACTGGTCACCAGGGCGCCGCGCGCGTCCGGATGCGCTTCGAAGGCCGCCTCGAACTCCGCGGCCGACGGCGGGTGCGCCACATGCCGTCCGGCGTCCCACCGCGGCTCCACCCACACCGGTCGGACGCCGGACAGGATCAGCCCCGACACCACCGACTTGTGGGCGTCCCGGCCGATCAGCAGCTTCTCGTGCGGGCCCGCGACCGACAGCATCGCCGCCTTCACCGACAGGGAGCTGCCGCACGTGCTGAAGAAGGTGTGCTCGGCGTGCACCGCGTCGGCCATCAGCTCCTGCGCCGACTGGAGCACCCGGCCCCGGGTCAGCCGGTCGTCCAGGCCGCCCGTCGCCAGCACGTCGCCGAGGAAGACGGCGTCCCCGAGGATCTCGCGCACCGCCGGATCCGCTCCCCGCGCCTGCTTGTGGCCCGGCGGCGTGAATCCCAGCCGTCCACTGCGGTGGTACTCCTCCAGTGCTTCCAGGACCGGTGCCCGGTGGTGATCGGCAGTCATACGCCGCCGGGTTCCCGACACCCCGGGCGCCAATCCGCCGCGCCCTGCGCGAGGCCTGTCAGCCCGGTGTCGCGTGCTTGCCCGGCGTCAGGATCTCGTCCAGCACCCGCAGCACCACCCCGTAGGCCACCGTGCGGATCTCGGCGTCCCGCGCCTCTCCGGCGTCCCCCGCATCCCCCCGGCCCAGCCGCTCGCCCCGCGCCCGCCAGGCCCGCTCCTCCTGGGCCGCGCACGCCCGTGCCCGCTGGATGCGCCGCAGCAGTTCGTCCGAGTCCACCACATCGGTCATGCGCACCGGGTACCCGCGGTGGGCGTGCGATCACGGGGCAGGCGGAAACGGCCAGGGAGGTTTGCCTGAACCGTGACAGGTGAGGCGAAAAGGGAGGTCCGAGGCAAAACCGTCCACCACTGTCCCCGATCCAGGGAGTCACCCCATGAGCGAGGAGCACCGCATCGATTCCGTTGTCCGGCCGCCCGGCGACCGGCCCGCCGGGCAGCCGTGCCCGTCCCGCCCCGCCGAGGTGCGCGAGGCCGTGCTGCGGGCGGTGGCCGAACGCTGCCAGACCACCCGCACCCCCTGCGACACCGAGGCGCTGGCCGACGCGCTGCTCGTCGCCTCCGAGCTCACCACCAACGCGATCCTGCACGGCGGGGGAGTCACCGGCTTCGAGGTGGACGTCGACGGCCCCGGCGTCCTGCTGTCCGTCAGCGACCGCAGCGACGCCCTGCCCGTCGCCGTGCCCGCCGTCGACGACCAGGGCCGGCGCCGCCCCGGCGGCCACGGCTGGCCCATCGTGTGCCGGCTGGCCCGCGACGTCCGGGTGTCCGACCTGCCCGCTGGCGGCAAGCGGATCACCGCCCTCGTCTCCCTGGTCTGACCCGCCCCGGCACCCTCCCGCACCTCCGGCGCACTCCGCGGCAATTTCCGCGAAGAAGTGGAGTTTGTTCTACCGGACCGGGGGCAATCGGAGGTTCGTGCTTCGGACCGGAGGCGCGCCGGCGGGAGTGGCACGACCGCTCCGGGACTCGGATTCCTCCGTGCGTCCCCGCGACGACCACCCCGCGGTAGATCCCTGAAACCACCGTTCGGGAGCTGAACCGCATGCTCATTGACACGTCCGCACCACGTCCCGGCTCCTCCGGAACGACCGCCGCCCCGACCCGTCGGCGGCACGACGACGCCCCCGACACCACCACACTCTTCGCCCGGCTGGCGACCCTCGAGGACGGACCCGAGCGGGACGCCGTCCGCGATGAACTCGTCACCGCCTGGCTGCCCATGGCCCACCGGATCGCCGGCCGCTTCCGCGACCGCGGCGAGTCCCTCGAGGACCTGCGCCAGGTCGCGGCCCTCGGCCTGGTCAAGGCCATCGACCGGTTCGACCCGAGCCGCGGCGCCTTCGAGAGCTACGCCGTCCCCACCATCACCGGCGAGGTCAAGCGCCACTTCCGGGACCGTATGTGGGCGCTGCGCGTGCCGCGCAGGATCCAGGAGCTGCGCAACAAGGTGCGCGTCGCCCGCCGCGAGCTCACCCAGAACCCCGGCAGCCCCGAGCCGTCCGTGGCGGACATCGCCGCCCACACCGGGCTGACCGAGGAGGAGGTGTCCGCCGGCATGGAGGCGCTGGAGAGCTTCAGCACTCTGTCCCTGGACGCCGAACTTTCCTCCGACGACGACGGCTACAGCCTCGCCGACACCCTCGGCGCCTCCGACTCCTCCTACGACGTGGTGGTCGACCGCGAGTCGGCCAAGGAGGGGCTGCGGCGCCTGCCGGAGCGGGAGCGCGCCATCCTCTACATGCGCTTCTTCGAGGACATGACCCAGAGCCGGATCGCCGACCGGCTGGGCATCTCCCAGATGCACGTCTCCCGCCTGATCAGCCGCAGCTGCGCGCGTGTGCGGGCCGACGTGCTCGGCCAGCGCTCCGCCCGCGGCGGCGGCCGCCCCACCGCCTGACCCGTCGACGCCGCGCATCGCCCGTACCGCGCGCACCGTCCGTCAAGGAAAGCGAGTCCCATGCTGAAGCCCCACCCCACCGAGCTGCGCCGCCTCGTGGAGGAGTACGAGGCCCTGTCGGCGTCCCCCGCGACGGCTCCCGAGTCGCGGATCGCCGACCTGGCCTACACCCTGTGCGTGTCGACCGGTACCCGGGACGTGGGCAGGGCGCTCGCCACGGCGCGCGCCTGGCTGGCACCCGACGGACGCGACACCGCCGCGGCCGAACCGGCCGCCGTGTGATCCGACGCAGGAAGGGAACCCGAGGCCCATGAGCGAATCCGAGTTCACCCCGGAGAACCGCCCCGTGGACGTGTATCTCGACCTGCTGCGGGTGCGGATGGACACGGAGGACTACCGGCTTCTGCTCCGTCTGGTGGAGCCGGTCCTCGAGGCCATCGACGAGCACCGCCTCTCGGGCCTCGACCTCGCGCTGGACGGCGGGGACGAGGAACTGCCCCAGGAGGTCCGCGACGAGGCCGCCCTGGTCATCGCCACGGCGGTCACCGGCCGCCTGGACAACGAGGTGGTCGAGCTCGACGTCGACGACGACACCGGGCCGGTGCGGGTGGTCACCGACGCGGAGACCGCGGCGGATCCCTCCCGGCTGGGCGAGATCGCCGGCATCATCCGCGACCGCCACCGCCAGAACGAGGAGCTGCGAGGCATCGCCGAGGCCAGCGGCCTCCCCACCGACTTCTGAACCACCTCCCTCCCCCTCACCGCCGGGGCCCCGGATCCACGGACCGGGGCCCCGGCGCCCGTATGCGAGCCGCCCAGGGTGCGGGGGAACTGCGCGGACAACCCCCACGCGGCCGCACCCGCCCCGGAGGCTCAGCCGCTACAGGGGCGCGGGGAACTGCGCGAGCAACCACCACGCCGCCGCACCCGCCCCGGAGGCTCAGCCGCTACAGGGGCGCGGGGAACTGCGCGAACAGCCCCCACGAGGCCCCACCCGCCCCGCTACGACAAGTCCCGAGCTCACAGGCGCGATCCTCAGGGCTCAGGTGTCTTCACCGGGACGTCCAGCGGCCGCGCCAACCCCACCACCGCCTCGTCCAGGCGTTCCAGATGACGCAGGACCCGGCCGGTGATGCGGCCGTAGCGGGACGCGTCGTCGTCGGCCAGGAGGGACGCGATGCTCGGGCCCGTCTCGACGGGGTCCGTGACCTCGTCGTCGGCGACGCGGGCCGCGATCGTGCGGATGTTGCGCACCGTGCGGCCCGCCGCGCCCCGCAGGCGGGGGTCCGCCGCGATGGACGGGTGGGTCGGCAGCAGCTCCGCCGTCGCGGCCAGCGAACGCGCGTGGTACGCGCAGGTCTCCAGCAGGGCCACCACGTACCGCGCGGTGGTGCGCCGGGCCCGCAGCGGGGTGACCGGGTGGGTCAGCGGCTTGGTGGCCGACCGCAGGTCGCCCAGCGCCTGGTCCAGCTCCCGCGCCTTGTCCAGCAGCTCGTCCGCGGGCCCGCCGCTCAGCTGCGTCACCGCGGCCTCGGTGACGTCCGACAGCCGCTCCAGCACCGTCACCAGCAGCTCGTTGGTGCGCCAGTCGGTCCGCACCGGCAGCACCAGCGCCGCCGCGACCACCCCGCACACCGCGCCCAGCGCCGTCTCCTCCACCCGCAGCACCAGCACCTCCCAGCTGTAGGTGTGCAGCAGGGTGTACAGCAGCCCCAGCATCGCCGTGACGAAGAACGACATCAGCGTGTACGAGAGCGGCGCCGTGTAGAACATGGCGAAGATCAGCACCAGCACCAGCGCGAACGCCAGCACCGTGTTCCCGCCGACAAGACCGGCCAGCAGGATCCCGGCGGCCACGCCGAACACCGTGCCGAGCAGCCGCCGGTAGCCCTTGACCAGGATCTCCCCGGTGGACGCGGTGTTGATGAAGACGATCCAGCAGGTCAGCACCGCCCAGTACCAGCGGTCCGTGGACAGCAGCTCCCCGCCGACGATGGCCAGCGTCGAGCCGACGGACACCTGCACGGCGGCCCGTGTGGTGGGCCGACGCAGCCCCTTCGGCTCCTCGGCCTCCTCCGCCTCCTCGGCGTCGATCGCGGCGTCCTCGGCGTCCAGCTCCTCCCGCGACCTGGCCGTCGCGGGACTGTCGTCGGACTCGTCCTGCGGCCCGTCCAGGGCGATCCGCAGACCCATCACGGCGCGGGCAGCCTCGCCGATGCCGCGGAACACGTCCCGCACCGGCGCGGACGCGGCCGGGAGGTTCTCCTCGTCCCGGTAGCCGAGCAGCCGGTTCCGCACCTGGGCCACGCCCGCCCCCGCCGTCCCGGTCCGCAGGATCAGCGCGCGCAGCGCCCGCAGGTCACGGCGGAGCTGCGCGGTCGCCTCCTCGGGGCCGGGCAGCCGCCCCACCTCCGGCGCGGGGGCGCCCGGCAGATGCAGCGTCAGGGTGTCCGCCCGCTGCGCGCTGCGCGCGGACAGCAGCAGCAGTCCCAGCCGCTCGGCGGCGATCTCCGCGTCGGCGATCCGTCGCTGCACCAGCCGCGCGGTCGGCTCGTCCGGGGTGCCCTCCTCCAGCCGGCTCTGGATCATCAGCGCCGTCTCGTGCAGCCGGGCGGTGCGCTCACGCACCTCCTCCAGCGCCTTGTCGGCCTCGTCGGGCCCGGCGTCCAGCAGCGCGATCTGCGCCGACACCAGCCGCGCCAGCCGCACCCGGAACGCCTGCCGCAGCCGCGCCAGCAGCCCGGCCGGCGTCACCGGCACCACGGCGAACCGCACCAGGGCGCTGCACGCGAACCCGACCGTGATCACCGCCCACAGCGCCGGGAGCCGACCGGGCGTCGCGCCCACGAACAGGGACACGAAGTACATCTGGAAGCCGATCAGCCCCAGCGTCAGCCCGCGGTCGCCGAACCGTCGGCCGTACACCGCGCAGAAGATCAGGACGACGGAGAAGACGTCGCCCACCACCACCCGCTCGCTGAGCAGCGCGCCCAGTGACACCGACACCAGCGCCACCGGCAGCCCCATCGCCAGCGTGACCGCCTGCGCCTCGCGCTTGCGCTCCCGGATGGCGAAGGTGGCGACCATCGACGTCATCGCGCCCGCCACGAGATGGGTGAGGTCCGCGCCGGTCGGGGCGAGCACGGCCAGGGTCAGCGCGATCGCCCCCACCGTGCGCAGCCCGGCGGTCAGCCGCAGCAGCCCGGGGTCGGACGCCGCCAGGTGGTCGCGCAGCCGTGTGCCCGACCGCCTTACCGCCGCCTTCACGCCCGTGCACGCTCCCCCGTCGTCACCGCTCCGTCCGTCGTCCCGGCCTCCGTACGCCGGGTCACCGAGCCGCCCGGCCCGCTTCCTCGACGTGCGCCCGCACCTGTTCCGGTGTCAGGTAGGCGTCCAGGTACTCGAAGTCGCGCAGGTTGCCCGGCCGGTGCGCCTGGAAGCCGGTGCGGACGAAATCGTCGCCGGCGACCGCGTTCAGCAGCCAGTTGGTCATCACGCGGGTCTTGGCGACCCCGGTGCGCAGCGCCGACCAGTGGTAGCCGCGGGCCACCACCTGGGCGGGCAGCCCGTGCAGTTCGTAGCCGAGCGGCTTGGACACCGCGTCCTTGCCGCCGAGGTCCACCACGAGCCCCAGGTCCTGGTGCATGTACGGCCGGGTCTGCCGGCCCCGCAGGGAAGCGATGACGTTCTCCGCGACGTGCCGGCCCTGCCGCAGCGCGTGCTGCGCGGTCGGCGGGCACACCGCGTCGTCGCCCTTGGCCAGGTCCGGCACCGCGGCCGAGTCGCCGAGCGCGAACACCCCGTCGTGCCCCGGCAGCCGCATGTCGGCGTTCACCGCGAGCCGGCCCCGTACGGTCTCCGCGTCGAGCGTGCCGATCAGCGGGCTGGCCACGACGCCCGCGGTCCAGATCAGCGTGCGCGTGGGCACCACGCGGCCGTCGGTGAAGGTGACCTCCTCGGCGCCCGCCTTGGCGATGGACACGCCCAGCGAGATCTCGATGCCGCGCCGGGTGAGGATCTCCTGCGCGCTGCGGCCCAGCTTCTCGCCCAGCTCGGGCATCAGCTTGGGCGCGATGTCGATCAGATGCCACTTGATCAGGCCCGGGTCGAGGCGCGGGTAGCGCTTGACGGCGGCGTGCGTCAGCCGCTGGAGGCAGGCCGCGGTCTCGGTGCCCGCGTAGCCGCCGCCGACCACCACGAACTGCAGCCGCGAGGCGCGCTCCGCCGGGTCGTTGCAGGCGTCCGCCAGGTCCAGCTGGGAGATCACGTGGTCGCGAAGATAGGCGGCCTCGGCCAGCGACTTCAGTCCGAAGGCATGGTCGGTGAGGCCCGGGATGTCGAAGGTGCGGGTGACGCTGCCGGGCGCCAGCACGATGTAGTCGTACGGCTCGTCGACGATCTCTCCGGCGATGGTCCGGATGACGCACACCTTGGCCCGCAGGTCCACGCCGATCGCGCCGCCCGGGATGATCCGGGTCCGGTACTTCTCGCTGCGCCGCAGGGAGATCGCGATCGACTGGGGGGTGAGCACCCCGGAGGCGACCTGGGGGAGCAGCGGCAGATACAGCTGGTAGGACATCGGCGTCACCAGCGTCAGCTCCGCCTCGTCCGGAGTGAGCCTGCGCTCCAGCCGCCGCACGCACTCCACACCGGCGAAGCCGGCGCCCACCACGAGGATCCTGGGTCGTGTCACGATGTCCATCCCTTCGTGCGGCTTCAGGCGGTCCGCCTCGAACGTCGATGCCTGACGCGTGCCCCTGTTGAGCTCCACGATGCCCGCCCCGGTCCCGGACCGCACCGGGAACCGTCACGCCGGGGGACACGGGGCGGCCTCAGTCCCGCAGGTGACAGAGCAGCAGACACACGTCGTCGTCGCGCTCCGAGTCGCTGAGAAGGGGCTGCAGCACGCGGTCCGCCGCGTCCTCCAGGTCCGTGTCCAGCTCCGCGCGGTCGAACGAGGCGAGGGCCGAGCCGAGGCGCTCGATGCCCGGGTCGATGCCCTGGGAGCGCCGCTCCACCAGGCCGTCGGTGTAGAGGGCCAGCGTCGAGCCGGGCGTCAGGCGTTCGGTGTGGTCGGGGATCTCCTGGCTCAGCGGTATGCCGAGCATCGCGCCCGGCTTGGCGTCCAGCGTGCGCACCTCGCCGTCCGGCAGCCGCAGCACCGGCGGCGGATGGCCCGCCGCGGCCCAGGTGAGGGTGCGGTCGTCCGGGTGGAAGCGGGCGATGACGGCCGTCGCGAACAGGTCCGGCTGGAGATGGCGCAGATAGCCGTGCAGCCGGGTCAGCAGCCGTCCGGGGCTGTCGCCGTCCACGGCGTAGGCGCGCAGCGCGGTGCGCAGCTGGCTCATCATCACCGCCGCGTGCAGTCCGTGGCCGGTCACGTCGCCGATGACGGTGACCAGGCTGCCGTCCCGCTGCAGGAACGCGTCGTACCAGTCGCCGCCGATGTTCAGCCCGTGCGTGGCGGGCAGATAGCGCGCGGCCAGCCCCACGCCCGGGGCCGAGGGCAGCTCCGTCAGCAGGGCGCGCTGCAGCGTCTCCGCGATGTCCCGGTTGTGTTCGAACCGGCGCGCGTTGTCCAGGGCGATCCCGGCCCGCCGGGCCAGCTCTATCAGCATCACCGCGTCGTCAGGGTCCCACCGCTCGCCCTGCGGAGACAGCGTCAGCACGCCCAGCGGAGCCCGGCGCGGCGTCAGCAGCGGCACGCACAGCAGCGGCCGGTTTGGGGCCAGCACGGACGGCGGCCGGTCCTCCACGCCCGGCAGGTTGCCGGGATGGTCGGCGGCGTACTGCGGGCGCCCGGTGCGGGCCGCCTGCACCGCCGCGCCCGGATGGTCAGCGGGCAGCGGGCGGCCGTCCTCGTGGTCGAACAGCCAGACGTCGACGCCGTCGGCGTACCGCGGCACCAGCAGCTCCGGCAGCCGGCGCAGGATCTCGTCGTGGTTCAGCGACGCGGTCAGCGCCGCGCTGGCGTCCGCGAGGAACGTCAGCCGCCGCCGCGCGTTCTCCGCCTCGGTACGGGCCCGGCGCTCCGCGGCGAACGCCTCCCGCTGCGCCCTGCCCGCCGCGTCCAGCTCCGCGTGCAGCGCCAGGACGCCCTGGTTGGTCTGGTGCAGCTCCTCCCGGTGGAAGGCGACCAGATCCTCCTGCGCGGCCAGCTCCTCCAGCACCACCGAGGTGTCCTCGTCGGCCCCGAGCAGCCCCTCGGACAGCGCGGCCGTCTCCTCCGGCACCGGGCACGGGTCGGACAGCCGGCCGGGTTCGGGACAGGGCACGGACGTCGTCCACGGGGTGCGCTCCCCGGCGGCGCCGTCCGGGGCCGGGACGACCACCACGTGCAGCTCGCCGGGACCGCCCTCGGTCCCCTCGCCGCTTTCCACGGTCAGCAGCCATGTGCCGCCCTTGGTGAGGCACTGCCGCAGCTGCCCGCTCAGCGCGGCGGCCAGCCGGGTCCGGGCCACGGTGGGCACCCCGCACGCGGCGGCCAGCCGCGCCACGGAGATCCGGGCGCGGGCCGCGTCGGTGACGGTCGCGATGCGCCAGGCACGCGTCATGAAGAAGCCTCCGGGACGTTGGCGAGCACGGCCACGGCGGTGTCGTCCCGCACCGGACGGGCCGCGCTGCCCGCGTCGCGGACCGCCACGGCGGCCGTCACGGCCGGGTCGGCCGGCGGCACGCCGGTGTCCGCGGGCGGCGTCCAGCGCGACGACAGCCCGTCGGTGTGCAGGATCAGCAGGCTCTCCGGGGTCCAGGCCACCTCGTCCTCACGGACCGTACGCGGCCGGTGCGCGCCGACGATCCCCGGCCGGGACAGCAGCGTCCGCCAGCGTCCGCCGTCCCGCAGCCGCGCGGTCACGTTGCCGATGCCCGCGAAGCGCAGCCGTCCGGTCCAGGTGTCCAGCTGGACCGCGGCGACCGCCGCGCCGCGGGTCCCGGACAGCGCTGTGTGCAGCCGCTGGAGCAGCTCGGAGGGTGGCAGCCGGGCGCAGTGCCGCAGCTCCTCCACGGCGGCGTCGGAGGCGCGGGCGGCCTCCGCGCCGTGCCCGAGGCCGTCCGCCAGCATCAGCGTCACCCGGTCGCCGGACCGCACCCAGGACCAGGCGTCCCCGGACAGCTCCGCGCCCGCGAACGGCACGTTGATCCCGCCCGCGCGCACCCCGAGGGAGCGCGACGGGTCCTCCTCGGGCACGAGCCCCGCCGTGGCGGGCCCGACCCGGGCCACCGCGACCGTGCCCCGGCCCACCACGCTGTGCAGGCCGAACGCGTCGGCGATCCGCCGGCACGTCCCCAGGCCCGCGCCGAGCGAGCCGCCGGTGGTGAACCCGTCCTCGAACGCGCCGGCCACGTCGGCGATGCCCGGCCCGTGGTCGAGGGCGGTGATCTGCACGGCCCGTCCCGGCCGTCCCTCCGGCAGCACGGCGGGGTCGACGACGTCGACGACCACTTCGCCCGCCTTGGCGTGCTTCAGCAGGTTGGTCGCCAGTTCGGTGGCCACCAGCGCGCACGCCGCCCGGCGCTGCTCGTCCAGCCCGGCGCGGCCCGCTGCCTCCTCGGCCGCCACCCTGACGTCGCGCACCCGGGTCGCGTCGTGCACCGGCACATGCCACACGCGCGGCATCACATGCCCCCGCGCGGCCGGACCGGCCGGGACACCCAGGAGGTGACCCGCACGGTGGTGCCGGCACCCGGGGTGCTGTCCACCTCGAAGTCGTGCACCAGGCGCCGCGACCCGCCCAGCCCCATGCCCAGTCCGTCGCCCGAGGTGTAGCCGTCGCTGAGGGCCCGCTCCAGATCCGGGATGCCGGGACCCTCGTCGGAGAAGGTCAGCCGCAGCCCGGGCGTGCCGTCGGCGGCGGTGACCCGTGTCGTCTCCAGCACGCCGCCCCCGCCGTGCACCAGCGTGTTGCGGGCCAGCTCGCTCGCGGCCGTCACCAGCTTCGTCTGGTCCACCAGACCGAAACCGACCCGGGTGGCGGCCTGCCGCACGTGCTGACGCACCCACGCGAGGTCCATGTCCGACCGGATGGGCAGCCGCGCCTCCACGTCCGCGGCGGTGTCCATCACGGTCTCCCCTCGCCGCCGGGCCGGTTCGCCACGACGGGCTGCGCCAGCATCGCCAGAGCCGCCTCCGTGTTCAGCGCCGTACGCAGCTCCGGGAACGTCAGGCCCAGCTCCACCAGCGTGATGGCGACCGCGGGACGCATACCCGCCACCACGGTCCGCGCGGCCAGCAGCTCGGTCTGCGCCGCCGTCTCGGCCAGCACCCGGCCCAGGAAGGAGTCGACGATCTCCACCCCGGAGATGTCGATCACCACGCCGGCGACCCGGCTGGCGACGATCGTCTCGGCCAGGTCCTGCTGGAGCTGGGACGCCATGCCGTCGTGCAGATCGCCCTGGAGGGTGACCAGCAGGACGTCCCCGAGCCGCAGCACCGGCACATGCCCCCCGGCCGGGCGGGCGAAGTGCTCGCTCACCGCAGGACCGCACCCTCGGCCGGGGCGTTCACGATGTTCGCGCCCAGCTCGTTCAGGCAGTACCCGAGCGCGTCGGCGAGGCTCGCGCGGGTCTTGACCGTGCCGAGGTCCAGGCCGAGGTGGACGATGGTCTGCGCGATCGCCGGACGGATGCCGGAGACGACGCACTCGGCGCCCATCAGCCGGGCGGCGGCGACCGTCTTCATCAGGTGCTGCGCGACCAGCGAGTCGACCGTCGGCACACCCGTGATGTCGAGGATCGCGAACCGGGCGTGCTGGTCGACGACCGCGTTCAGCAGCGTCTCCATCACCACCTGGCTGCGGGCGCTGTCCAGCGTCCCGATCAGCGGGACCGCCACGATCCCGTCCCACAGCTTGATCACCGGGGTCGCCACCTCCAGCAACTGCAGCCGCTGCCGGTCGATGAGGGCCTGGTTCTCACTGAGCGCGGTCTGCATGGTGACCAGCCGCAGCGTGCCCATCAGCACGCTCAGCGCGGTCGCGCACTCCCGCCGCCGCTCGGGGTCCTCCTGGTCCAGATCGGCCACCAGGAGGTTCTCCACCGGCGGCAGCAGCGCGGCCAGCTCGCTGGAGACCTGGGTGGTGGACAGCCCCGCGCGGGAGCGGGCCGCCCCCATCCGGGCGAGCTGCTCGCGCACCCCGGTGAACCCCGCGGCGTCCGGGTCCTCGATCCGCTGCGCGTCGGCCACCTGGGCCAGCGCGTCCACGATCACCCGGCCCGCGTCCACCGCCTCGTCGCGCGAGACGGTGAACACCGTACGGAACAGGGGCTCGTCGGCCCATCGCTGGGCGATCTGCTCCCGTCGCCGCCGCAGGAACTCCCCGACCTCCCGGGCGGGGCTCACCTGGGTCGCGTCCGCTTCGTGCTCCGGCACCTGTCTGCTCTCCTCCTCGTCGTCACAAAGCGCCCGGACCCGTGACGGGGCCGGGCGGGCGGGGCGGTCCCGCTCAGGCCTCGGGCTCGGCCGGGGCCGCCTGCGGGTGGTCGACGCGCTCCAGCGCCTCGTCGACGCTCTCCGACACGGGCACGGTGATGCTGACGCCCGTCAGATCGAGGATCCGGCGCACCGCGGGGGTGGGCGAGATGATGTGCACGCTCCCCGGCAGCTCCCGCGCCTCCTGGTAGACGCGCAGGATGATGTTCATGCCGGAGGAGTCCATGAACGGCACCGCCGACAGGTCCAGCAGGAAGTGCCGGCGGCCGTGGTGCAGCTGGTTCGCCAGATGGTGCTGGAACTCGGTCGCGGTGTCGACGTCCAAGTAGCCCTCGACGGTCACGAGGGCCACGTCCTCACGAGGAAGTGTCACCTCGACGGACAACGGGTCCTGGGCAATGGGCACGAGTACCTCCAACAAGGTGATCAAGCTCTTCGTCGCGCAGCCGCGCGTACCCCCGAATCGCCCCCTCATGCCTGCCGCCGCAGGATCGGCCGTCCGCGTGACCTACCCCACTCTGATCCCCACGATGCACGTGTCGTCGTCGGTGTCCGACCTGCTGTACGTGAGCAGCCGGTCGAGCCGCTGGTCGAGCGTGCCCGGGGCCTTCGCCGCGGTCGTGAGGAGGTGCGTCAGCGACTCCTCCACCGAGCGGTCCCGGCGCTCGATCAGCCCGTCCGTGTACATCAGCAGGTTGTCGTCCGCGGCGAGCTGCACCTCGCCCTCCTCGTACCGCGCCTCGGGCACCGCGCCCAGCAGCAGACCGCGTACCGGGGGCAGCGGGGCCGCCTCGGAGCCGCGCACCAGCACCGGCGGCAGATGACCGGCCCGCGCCCACCGCAGGGTGCGGGTGGCCGGGTCGTACAGACCGCACACGGCGGTGGCCGTGACCCCGCCGGTGAGATGGTGCACGACCATGTTCAGCCACGACAGCAGCTGCCCGGGCCCCGCGCCGGTGACGGCGAGGCCGCGCAGCGCGTTGCGCAGCACGACCATGCTGGTCGCCGCCTCGATGCCGTGCCCGGCGACGTCGCCCACGCACAGCAGCACCAGACGCGACGGCAGCACCACCGCGTCGTACCAGTCGCCGCCGACCAGCTGCTCCGCCTCGGCCGGCCGGTAGCGCACGGCCACGTCCAGGTCGGCCATCTGCAGCGGACCCTGGGCGGGAGGCATGATCGCGCGCTGCAGCTGCAGCGCCAGCCGGTCCCGTTCGCTGGCCTGCTGCTCGGTGTGGGCGAGCTGGTCGCGGGTCGCGGCCAGCGCCACCTCGGTCCAGTGCTGCGCCGAGATGTCCTGGTAGGCGCCCCGTACGGTGAGCAGCCGCCCGTCGGTGTCCAGCACCGGCTCGGCGACCACCCGGATGTGCCGGGTCACTCCGTCGGGCCGCTGCAGCCGGAACGCGGCCGAGGCCGGACGCCGGTGGTGCAGCAGCGTGCGCAGGAAACGGCCGATGGCGACCGCGTCGTCCGGGTGGGCGTACGCCGGCAGGTTCTCCAGCGGCACCGGGGGACTGGTCTCCGGACGCCCGTACAGGTCGAACAGCTGGCCGTTCCAGGTGATCTCCCCGGTGAGCAGGTTCTCCTCGAACCCGCCGATCCGGCCGAGCCGCTGCGCGTGCTGCAGCAGGCTCGCCAGCCGGGCCGTCTCGTCCTCGATCCGCCAGATGAACAGGATCCCCGACCCGTGCCGGCTGACGCTGATGTCCGCGACCGCCGACAGGGGCACCTGGTCCACCAGCGCGGTCAGGTGCAGGCGCCGGGCTCGGAACGGCTCACCCGTGGCGTAGACCCGCTCGATCCGCTGGAACAGCTCGCTCTCCCCGGCGGCCATCGGGTACGCCTCCAGCAGCAGCGCCCCGCTGACCATGCCGCGCGGCCGGCCCGCCGGGTCCAGGAAGCGGCTGTTGACGTGCTGGATACGGAAGTCGAGCAGATTGCCCGAGGCGTCCAGGTGCGGCACGAGCACCAGGGCCGGGTCGTACAGCCCGTCGGCCAGGTCCATCAGCTCGGCCGCGTCGGGCAGCGCCCGTTCCGGACGGGCGGGGCCGTCGGGCGCCGTGTACGTCTCCAGGGTGTGCGCGCACAGTTCCGCCAGCGCCTCCACCTGACGCACGATCTGCGGCCGCTGCGGGGGCAGCGGCTCCGGCCACACGATCTCCAGCACGCCGTACACCCGCCCGCCGGTCCCGGCGGGCACGGCCGCGCGGCCGCCGTCGGGGTGATGGTGACGGCCCACGCTGGGCAGCCCCCGCTCCGCCAGCGACTCGATCCACAGCCCTTCGCGCTCGGCCAGACCGCATCGCGCGACGGTCGCCACGTCCGGCGGCACGTAGTACCAGCGCGCCGCCTCGGCGGGGGAGAAGCCCGCGCTGCCGGCGAGGGTCAGCGACCCGTCGGCGCCCGCCGCCGCCGCCCAGATCGCCACGGCCACCGCGCCCAGCGGGCGCAGCGCCTGCTCCAGCAGCGACTCGGCCACCGCCTGGGTGTCGTCGGCGGCGAGCGCCCCGCTCTCCGCCGCCCGCAGCCGTACGGCCGCCGGGTCGCCCTCCGCCTCCGCCTCGGCGGCCGCCCGGGTGGCGGCCAGGAAGGCGTGCGTCACCTCGGACATCCGGTCCCGGGCGGCCTGGTTGATCACCTCGACGGCGAACTCCAGCTGCGTCGTCCCGGCCTGCTCGGTCAGCTCCGCGAGCTGCCGCGCCGCCTGCGCCGGACCGCACCCGAGGCGCTCCACGAGGATGCCCTTGGCGAGCTCGATCAGCGCCCGCCCCTCGGCCTCCGCCTGCGCGGCCCGCACCTCACGGCTCAGCCGGTCCACCGTCGCCGCGAGCCGGCCCACGGGGGAGTCGGCGGCCACCCCGGCCGGACCCGCCGGGGTGCTCCGCAGCTCCATCCCCTCGGGCGGCGGCTCGCTCATGTGCTCCTGGACGCTCATGCCGGCAGCCAGCGGCGCACGCAGGCGATCAGCTCACGGCTGTCGACCGGCTTGGTGACGTAGTCGCTGGCGCCCGACGCGAGGCTCTTCTCCCGGTCCCCGGGCATCGCCTTCGCGGTGACCGCGATGATCGGCAGGTCCGCGTACCGCGGCATCGACCGGATCTCGGCCGTGGCGGCGTACCCGTCCAGCTCGGGCATCATCACGTCCATCAGGACCAGCGCCACCTCCGGGTGGTCCACCAGTCTCTCGATGCCCTTGCGGCCGTCCTCGGCGTGCAGCACCCGGAAGCCGTGCAGCTCCAGGATGCCGCTCAGCGCGAAGAGGTTCCGCGCGTCGTCGTCGACGACCAGCACGGTCCGGCCCGCGAACGAGCCGTCCACCACCGTCTCCGGCGCGCTCCGCTGCGCCTCGTCCGGGCGCACCAGCGACAGCACGTCGCCGGGCTCCTCCGCCGACAGATGCAGCGCGATCCGCTCCCGCAGCTCGTCCAGGCTGGACAGGAACTCCAGCGCCGTGCCCGAGGCGCGGTCGCGCAGGCTCGCCTCCACCCCGGCGTCGGCGCGGTGCCCGCTGTGCACCAGGACGGGCACGCTCGCCAGCGCGGAGTCACCGCGCAGCGCCTCCAGGAAGCGGCTCACCTCCGCCTCCGCCATGCCCAGCTCCAGCACCACGCAGTGGCAGGGGTCGGCGGCCAGCGCGCCGGCCGCCTCCTGGGCGCCGACGGCGGTGATGATGTCGACCGCCGGACGGGAGCCGCCGCCGGTGTGCGCGACGTCCTGCACCACGCTCTCCGCGACCAGGGTGAGCAGACCCCGGGGCCGCTCCTCCACCACCAGCAGACGGCGCGGACGCCGGCCGTGCTGGGCGGGGGCCGCCTCGATCGCGGGCGTCCGGCCGGACGCGGCCTCAGGGAGCTCCTCCCCGGCCGGCTCGCCCTCCACGGCCGGCGCGGGCCGCAGCTGCTGCTCGAAGTCGGGGCGGGCCACCGGCAGGAACAAGGTGAACGTCGAGCCCTGGCCCGCGACGCTGTCCACGGTGACCGCGCCGCCCAGCAGGTGCGCGATCTCCCGCGTGATGGACAGACCCAGGCCGGTGCCGCCGTACTTGCGGCTGGTGGTGCCGTCGGCCTGCTGGAAGGCACCGAAGATCGACTCCAGGTGCTGCTCCGGGATGCCCACGCCGGTGTCGCGCACCCGGAAGGCGACCACGGGACCGCCCCGCAGCACCTCCTGCGGCACCTCGTCGTCCGGGGCCGGCTCGATCCGCAGCTCCACCTGGCCGCGCTCGGTGAACTTCACCGCGTTGGACAGCAGGTTGCGCAGCACCTGACGCAGCCGCGAGTCGTCGGTGAGCAGGTCCGCGGGCGCGCCCGGCGCGGTCGTCACCGTGAAGTCCAGGCTCTTCTGCATGGTCATCGGCCGGAACGTGGCCTCGACGTACTCGACGAGACGGCGCAGTTCCACCCGCTCCGGGCTGACGTCCATCTTGCCCGCCTCGACCTTCGACAGGTCGAGGATGTCGTTGATCAGCTGCAGCAGGTCCGAGCCCGCCGAGTGGATGATCTGCGCGTACTCCACCTGCTTGGGGGAGAGGTTGCGCGAGGGGTTCTGGGCGAGCAACTGGGCCAGGATCAGCAGGCTGTTGAGCGGGGTGCGCAGCTCGTGGCTCATGTTGGCCAGGAACTCCGACTTGTACTTCGAGGCGAGCGACAACTGCTGCGCCCGCGCCTCGAGTTCCTGCCGGGCCTGCTCGATCTGCAGGTTCTTCGCCTCGATGTCCCGGTTCTGCGAGGCCAGCAGCGCAGCCTTGTCCTCCAGTTCGGCGTTGGAGCGCTGGAGTTCCTCCTGCTGGGTCTGCAACTCGGCGGACCGCTCCTGCAGTTCGGCGGTGAGCCGCTGCGACTCCACCAGCAGCTCGTCGGTGCGGGCGTTCGCCACGATGGTGTTGACGTTGACGCCGATGGTCTCCATCAGCTGCGCCAGGAAGTCCTGGTGGATCTGGGTGAACGGGGTCACCGACGCCAGCTCGATCACGCCGAGCACCTGGCCCTCGACCACGATCGGCAGCAGCACCAGCGCGGTCGGCACCACCTGTCCGAGCCCGGAGGAGATGGTGACGTAGTCCGGCGGCAGCTGGTCCACCAGGATGGTGCGCCGGCTGCGCGCGGCCTGTCCGACCAGCGTCTTGCCGAAGGCGATACGCGTCGGCCGTCCGCTGTCGTCCGGGTAGCCGTAGGAGCCGACGAGCCGGAGCTCGGGGCCGTCCTCGCCGTCCTCCGCGAGGTAGAACGCGCCGTACTGGGCCGACACCAGCGGCACCAGCTCGTCCATGATGAGCTCCGCGACCACGGGCAGGTCGCGGTGACCCTGCATCAGCCCGGACACCCGGGCCAGGTTGGTCTTGAGCCAGTCCTGCTCCTGGTTGGCGCGGGTGGTCTCGCGCAGGGACTCCACCATCGCGTTGATGTTGTCCTTGAGCTCGGCGACCTCGCCGGACGCCTCCACGTTCACCGAGCGGGTCAGGTCGCCCTCGGCGACCGCGCTGGTCACCTCGGCGATCGCGCGGACCTGCCGGGTGAGGTTCCCGGCCAGCTCGTTGACGTTCTCGGTGAGCCGCTTCCAGGTGCCGGAGACCCCCTCGACCTCCGCCTGTCCGCCGAGGCGTCCTTCGGTGCCGACCTCGCGGGCGACGCGGGTGACCTCCTGGGCGAACGCGGAGAGCTGGTCGACCATCGTGTTGATGGTCGTCTTCAGCTCCAGGATCTCGCCGCGCGCGTCGACGTCGATCTTCTTCGACAGGTCGCCCCGGGCCACCGCGGTCGTCACCAGCGCGATGTTGCGCACCTGGCCGGTGAGGTTGTTGGCCATGGAGTTGACGTTGTCGGTGAGGTCCTTCCAGGTGCCGGCGACACCCGGCACGTGCGCCTGTCCGCCGAGGCGTCCCTCGGTGCCCACCTCGCGGGCGACGCGGGTGACCTCGTCGGCGAACGCGGACAGCGTGTCCACCATCGTGTTGATGACGTCCGCGAGGGCCGCGACCTCGCCGGCCGCCTCGACGCGGATACGCTGCGAGAGGTCGCCCCGGCCCACCGCGGAGGCGACCTGGGCGATGGAGCGCACCTGACCGGTCAGGTTGGACGCCATCACGTTGACGTTGTCCGTGAGGTCCTTCCAGGTGCCCGACACCCCCCGCACCTGCGCCTGTCCGCCGAGGCGTCCTTCGGTGCCGACCTCGCGGGCGACGCGGGTGACCTCGTCGGCGAAGGCGGAGAGCTGGTCGACCATCGTGTTGATGGTGTTCTTGAGTTCGAGGATCTCGCCGCGGGCGTCGACGGTGATCTTCTGCGACAGGTCGCCCTCCGCGACCGCCGTCGCCACCAGCGCGATGTTGCGCACCTGGCCGGTGAGGTTGCCGGCCATGAAGTTCACCGAGTCGGTCAGATCGCGCCAGGTGCCCTTGACGCCCTGCACGTCCGCCTGTCCGCCGAGGCGTCCTTCGGTGCCGACCTCGCGGGCGACGCGGGTGACCTCGTCGGCGAAGGCGGAGAGCTGGTCGACCATCGTGTTGATGGTGTTCTTGAGTTCGAGGATCTCGCCGCGGGCGTCGACGGTGATCTTCTGCGACAGGTCGCCCTTCGCCACCGCCGTCGTCACCTGCGCCACGTTGCGCACCTGCGCCGTGAGGTTGCCCGCCATCGCGTTCACCGAGTCGGTGAGGTCCGCCCAGGTGCCCGAGACCCCCGGCACCTGCGCCTGACCGCCGAGCGTCCCCTCCGTGCCCACCTCGCGTGCGACACGGGTGACTTCGGAGGTGAACAGCGACAGCTGGTCCACCATCCCGTTGAAGACCTTGGCGATGTCCCCCATGAGCCCGTCGGCGTCCCCGGGCAGCCGGGTCCCGAAGTCCCCGTCCCGTACGGCCGTCAGTCCCGCGAGGAGCTGCCTCAGCTCCTTGTCCCCCGGCACCGTGTCGGTCCCCTCGGTGCTTCCCCTGGTCATGCGCACCCTCGTTCCGGCCCCATTCAGTGCGCATTTCCGCAGATCAGCGGAGTCGCGCGGAGAGAAATACGCCGCAGATTAACCCAGGTGGCGGGCGCGCGACAAAGCAGAGGCCGTGCTTTCGGGGCGGGTTGAGAATCACGTTTTCCGGCGTGCATGTTCCCGGGGAACCGGGGTACCTGATGCGGTTTCACGTCCGCCCGGCCGGGACGGCCGTATTCGGCGGGCGCCGTTCGAATGTGTGCCCGCCGGACGGGTATCTGCTCGGGTGGAGGAGGGGCGGAGTTCCGGCCCCGCTCGTGCGAAGGGGGAGCAGTTCATGGCGAGCAGTCGTACCTCGGGGAGGCCGGAAGCAGTGCCCACCGACAGCATCTGGTCGTACGCGCCGGGCGTCGACCACGCCCGCGGCGCGGACCTCACGGGCTACACCGTCGTCGCGCGCGACGGCACCGCCGGCCGCGTCGACCGTCAGGCCGGGCACCACGGCATGCCGCACCTCGTCGTGGACACGGGTGTGTGGGTGTTCGGCCGCAGCCTCCTGGTCCCCGTCGGGGTGATCACCGCCGTCGACGCCGACGGACGGAAGCTGACGGTGTCCTGCACCCGGGCCGAGCTGAAGGCCGCGCCGCGCTTCCGCACCGACAGCGAGACCATGGACCGCGTCTACCTCACCGCCGTCGGCCACTACTACAGCGAGCTGCCCCGCGAGGAGCGGCCCGCCGGATGAGCGCGGGGCCTGGCCGCCCCGCCGCCGGATTCACCAGGGCAGGAAGACGTGGATGTCCTTCCCCTGCCCGTGCGTCACGACGCTCACCTGGTCGCAGAGGGTGTGGATCAGATGCCAGCCGATGCCGCCCCCGCCGCTGTGCGGATGGAACGGGCGCGGGGCCGGTTCGGTGGTGCTGGTGTCGTGCATCACCACATGCACCCCGTCGAACGTACGGCGCAGCCGCAGCTCGAACGGTCCGGGGGCGTACTGCACCGCGTTGGCGGCCAGTTCCGTGACCACCAGGAGTATGTCGTCCCAGTGCTCCGGCGCCGACGGCGCCGACGCGCGGGCCAGGTCGAAGAGGAATTCCTCCGCGACCAGACGTGCGTCCGTCACATCGTGCAGCTCCCCCGGGAAGCTGGCGATGCGGCTTGTGATCTCCTCGCCGGCCAGTGTCCTGTCCCTACGCGACTCGGGTGCCATGTCGCCTTCCAGGCCCCGGTCGTCGCCGGGACGGTCGTCGCTGCTGTTGCGTTCCCCGATCGTTGGGTTCCCGTGCGGGCGGAGCCTACGCGCCCGCCTGCCCGACGGTGCGGGGTGACAAACCCCGCACCCCGTGCCGCGCATGATCAGCGGAACACGTTGTCCTCGTCCCACACCGACGCGTCGGTGTGGGACGAGGGGCGCGCCGGGCGGGTGCGGGACTGGTACATCGCGTCGATCTCCAGCGCGTAGCGGCGCACGATCTCGTCCCGGCGCAGCTTCATCGACGGCGTCAGCAGTCCGTTGGACACGTCGAACGGCTCCGGCAGCACCCGGAACACCCGGATCGACTCCGAACGGGACACGCTGCTGTTGGCCGCGGCGACCGCCCGCCCGATCTCCTCACGCAGCGCGTTCTCCTCCCGCGCCTCCCGCGCCGGGGCGTCGCCCTGCAGCGACAGCGCCGCCCGCCAGTCCGCCAGGAAGTCCGGGTCCAGCGTGATCAGGGCGCCCACGCACGGCCGGTTGTCGCCCACCACCACGGCCTGATGGACGAGGGGGTGCATCCGCAGCCGCTGCTCCAGGGCGGCCGGGGCCACGCTCTTGCCGCTGCTGGTGACGATGATGTCCTTCTTGCGGCCGGTGATCGTGAGGTAGCCCTCGCCGTCCAGCCGGCCCAGGTCGCCCGTGGCCAGCCAGCCGCCCCGCAGTGCGGCCCGGGTCGCGGCCGGGTCGCCGACGTACCCCTGGAACACCGACGGCCCGCGCACCAGGATCTCCCCGTCCTCGGCCACCTTGATCGCGGTGCCCGGCAGCGGCTGCCCGACCGTCCCCGACTTCTCCCGGCCGTACGGCTGCATGGTGATGCCGCCGCTGGTCTCGGTTAGGCCGTAGCCGTCGTGGACGTAGATGCCGATGCCCTCGTAGAAGAGGGACAGGTCGCGGGAGAGGGGGGAGCCGCCGGAGGTGGCCCGCAGCACCCGGCCGCCGAGCGTCGCCCGCAGCCTGCGGTAGACGGTCCGCTCGTACAGGGCGTGCTGCATCCGCAGGTCGAAGCCGGGTCCTGAGCCGCGTCCGAGGCGCTGCCGCTCCGTCGCCGCCGCGAAGTCCCGCGCGGTGCCGGCGGCCCGCTCGAACAGCGCCCCGCGCCCCGACAACTGCGAGGCGCGCAGGAAGTTCTTGTAGATCTTCTCCAGCAGGGACGGCACCGCATACAGATACGTGGGCCGGAAGGACCGCAGCGACGTCGACAGCGCGTCGGCGCTCAGGTCCGGCTCGTGGCCCATCAGCAGGCCGCCGCGGATGCACAGGCTCTGGATCATCAGCCCGTACACGTGCGAGAACGGCAGGAACGCCAGCACGGACCCCTGCTCGCCGGGCGGCGCCGCGACATGGCCCCAGCCCGCCAGCAGCGTGTCGCAGATGAACGCCAGCCCGCGGTGGCTGAGGGCGCAGCCCATGGCGTGCCCCGAGGCGCCGGACGTGTACGCCACCACGGCCGTGGCGTCCGGCAGGACGATCCGCCGCAGCGAGTCGACCGTCGCCGCCGGGATGGCCTCGCCGCGCGCCACGAGCTGGTCCAGCGCGCCCGCGTCGAGCTGCCACACGTGCCGCAGCCGGGGCAGCTGGGCACACACCGAGCCGACGGTCATCACGCTCTGCTCGTCCTCGACCAGCACGGCCACACAGCCGGCGTCGCGCAGGATCCACTCGACCTGCTCCCGCGAGGAGGTGGGGTAGATCGGCACGACCTCGGCGCCCACCGTCCACAGGGCGTGGCACAGGACGGTCCACTCGTAACGGGTGCGCGCCATGATCGCGACGCGGGTGCCCGGCTGGATGCCGGATGCGATCAGACCCTTGGCGAGATCGACCACCTCGTCGCGGAACTCGACGGCGCTGACCTCCTCCCAGGTGCCGGAGGCACCGGTGCGGCGGGCCAGCACCGGCATGGTCGGGCTCTCGGCCGCCCTCACGAACAGGCTGTCGGCGAGACCGCCGGTCAGGGGCGAGGCGGACGGCGGAGCGAGAGCGAGGTCGCGCATGCACTGCTCCTCACGGTGACGGGGGTGGCGGTGCATGAATGTAGTCCAGCCGGGCGGGCCCTGGGCCGGGATCACGTCAAGTGTGTCCGCACTGATGACTGGGCCGCTTTCGGGGGACCCGGTCCCCATGACCTACGTCAATCCCGATCCCGATCCGGACCGCACCACCGGCCTCGAGGCGGGTGGCGGCGTCCCCCCGGGCGAGACGCCGCCCGCGGAGAGCAGCATGCCCGAGGCGGGCCCGTACGAACTGGACCACAACCCCGCCAAGGGCTGGTCCAAGGGCCCCCTGACCGCGATCCTCGCCGTGGTCGCCTTCATCGCGGCGTTCTTCCTGGTCTACGCGATCATCCTGCTCCTCTGAGAGGCCCCCGCCCCGCCACCTCGGCCGCCGAGCCGCGCAGCCCGGTGGCGGGTCCCGGTGCGGCCCGCGCCCCGAACGGGGCGCGGACCGTCGCGCCCCCGGCTGCGGCGCCGGGCAGGCCCTAGTGAGCGGGGCGGAACGGGCGCAGCAGGCGGATGCCGTCCTCGACGGATCCCTCGATCAGTTCGAGCATCCGCGGGACGAGTTCCCGCATCCGGGGCGCGGCGAGGTGGGCGTCGAGGTGGGCGCGGGTCTCCCAGCGTTCGTGGATGACGAACTCGCCGGGCCTGCCCTCGACTTCGTGGGCCTCGTAGTCGATGTTGCCGGGGTCGTTGCGTGAGGGAGTGACGGCGGCGGTGATGAACGCCCTGAGGTCGGCCTCCCGGCCCGCTTTCGCCCTCGCGTCCCAGACGACGGTCACATAGCCGGTGGGTGTTGCGGTCATGGTGTGTTCTCTCTCTGTTGCGTGCCGGCCGGCGATGTGCCGGTGCCGAGCCGGTGTCAGCTCTCGATGAAGTCGAGCAGGTCGGCGTTGAGGGTGCCGGCGTTCACGGTGCACATGCCGTGCGACAGCCCCGGGTAGACCTTCAGGCGCGCGTCTGCGATCAGCGTGGCGGCCTTCTTTGAGGAGTTGGCGATCGGGACGATCTGGTCGTCGTCGCCGTGCATGATCAGTGTGGGCACGTCGATCGCCCGGAGGTCGTCGGTGAAGTCGGTCTCCGAGAACGCCTTGATCCCCTCGTAGTGCGCCTGCGCGCTGCCGGTCATCGCCTGACGCCACCAGTTCTGGATCACGCCCTGGGAGACGTCCGCGCCCGGGCGGTTGAACCCGTGGAACGGCCCGGAAGCGAGGTCGAGGTAGAACTGGGAGCGGTTGGTGGCCACGGACTCGCGGAAGCCGTCGAAGACCTCGGCCGGCAGCCCTCCCGGATTCGATTCGGTCTGCGCCATCAGCGGCGGGACCGCTCCGACGAGGACGGCCTTGGCGACCCGCCCGGCACCGTGCCTGGCGACGTACCGGGCGACCTCTCCACCACCGGTGGAGTGGCCGACGTGGACGACGTCGCGCAGGCCGAGGTGCGTCACCACGGCGGCGGCGTCCGCCGCGTAGTGGTCCATGTCGTGCCCGTGACCGACCTGGGCGGAGCGCCCGTGACCTCGGCGGTCGTGGGCGATGACCCGGTAGCCCCGCCGGACGAGGAACAGCATCTGGGCGTCCCAGTCGTCCGCGCTCAGCGGCCAGCCGTGGTGGAACATGACCGGCCGGCCCGTGCCCCAGTCCTTGTAGAAGATCTCGGTTCCGTCGCCGGCGGTGACGAACGGCATGGTGTGCTCCTCGTGGTCTCACCCGGGTACCGGGCGGTTTCGATGTCTCCACGAGAATGGCTCGGCCACCGTGCCGACAGCCTCCGTCAGCTGACTGACATCCGGCCGACGGCTCGCCTGCGTCGGTGCCCCGGGGGCAGTGCCGGGACCCGGCCGGCAGCTCTCACAGTCCGGTCGCCGAAGGCCCGGGAGGCACCGCCTCCAGAGCGTCGCGGAGCTCGGCCCGCGACGTGATCCCCAGCTTCGGGAACACACGGTAGAGGTGCGACGACACGGTCCGCGGCGACAGGAACAGACGCGACGCGATCTGCGGGTTGGACAGCCCCGTCGCCGCCAGCCTCGCGACCTCCAGCTCCTGCGGGGTGAGGGCCTCACCGGCCTTGCCCCGGCCGGTCCGCGTCATGCCCGTGGCGCGGAGCTCCGCCGCGGCCCGGGCCTCCCACGAACGGGCCCCGAGTTCCTCGAAGCGGCCGCAGGCGGCGGCCAGCTGCACCCGGGCGTCACGGTTGCGTCCTTGCCGGCGCAGCGCTTCGCCGTACGCCAGACGGGCCCGGGCGCCCTCGAAGGGCCACTGCTCGACGCCCGGCAGTGCGAGCGCCTCCTCGAAGCACCGGCCCATGTCCTCGGCAGCCGATGTCATCGCCGTGACCGTGGCCGCGCTCAGCGCGAACCGTGACGAGAGGTGACCGACACCGGCGTCCCGCAGCGCGTCCGCGTGCCGCCGCGCCTCCGCGTGCCGCCCGGTGCGTACGGCGGCCTCGACGAGGTCCGGCGCGGACCACACGGCCTCGGGGTTGAACGGCGGCAGCACACCCGGGGCGCAGATCGCCGTGGCGTGCCGGAACGCCGTCTCGAAGTCGGCGGCGCCGAGGGCCGCCCGGGCCGCCGCCTGGTGGGCGCAGTTCTCCAGCCGCCGCAGGCCCCTGGGACCCGACCACCCCCACACGGCCTCGCAGTGCTCCTGGCACGCGTCGAGGGCGCCGAGCTGGGCCGCGGCCATCGCGGCGACGTAGTGTCCCACCTGGGCGAACAGGTGATACCCCGTCTCCTCGGACAGGGCGATGAGCTCGTCCGCAGCGCCGGCCGACGCATGCCACCGGCCGGTGTACAGGTCGTCCAGCGCGACGAACATCAGGGCCGGCATGCTCGACCCCACCGCGCCTCCGTCGCGTATGACCCGGGACAGTGCCTCGCGACAGCCCGGAAGCCGGTCGAGGTACGAGGCGGTCAGGGCGGTGCGGACGACCACGTCGGCGTCGGTCTGGTCCCTCAGCCGCGCGATCTCCTCGTCCAGGCGGCGCAGCAGACCGTCGGTGACGGAGCCGAGGTCGTGGTGGACGCGTGCCAGCGACGCCGCGGCGGCCGGCGTCGCCTCGGGGAACCGGGCGAGCACGCCGACCAGAGGCTCCCAGTGCTCCGGCCGGCCCGAGTACTGGCTGGCGAGGGTGAGAGTGAACAGCGCGGTCTCCAGCTCGCCCGACGGCGGACCGGACAGCACCGACGCCTGCCCGACCGACTCCATCAGCAGCGCGTGGGCGGTGTCGGCATCACCCTCCGTGACGAGCACGAGGAAGCCGGCAGTCGCCGCCGCCGAGAGCGACCGCGCTGCCGGATCGCCCTTGACCTCGCGCATGATCTCGTGGCTGACCTCCAGATGACCCGCGACCCAGGCGGCGGCGTAGGCGGCCTGCGACAGGCGGCGCCTGCGGTCCGCGCGGTCGAGGCTCAGCTCGGCCGCGCGCCGCAGTCTCGCTATCGCGCCGTCGGCGTCACCGCGCCGCAGACTGCTCCGGGCCGCCGACTCCACGACGGCGGCAACCGCCTCGTCGGGCGCCGTCGTGGCTCTGGCGAGGTGATCACCGCGCCGCTCGGGCTGGTCGCCCAGCGCGTCGGCCAGCCGGCGGTGGGCCCCGCGCCGCTGCTCGCCGGTGGAACCGTCGACCACCGCGGACCTGACCAGCGGATGCCTGAAGCGCACCGCGCGGCCGTTCTCCGTGACCATGACCAGGTGGTCACGCTCCGCGGGAGCGAGTTCCTCGAGGCTGCCCGGTCCGCCGGCCGCCTCCAGGATGCCGATGTCGCCGGAGCCCTCGAGAGCCGCGAGCAGCAGTACCTCGCGCGTTGCCCGCGGCAGTCGTCCGACGCGGGCGCCGTACAGGGCGCGCACATCCCGCCCCGGGCCGCTCGCCCGCCCGGCGCCTTGGCCGTGCCCGCCGCCGGACGCCCCGGTGGACCCGGCGAACTCGAGCAGAGCCAGGGGGTTTCCCTGCGCCTCGTGCGCCACGGTCGTCAGGACCCGGCGGGGGAGGTGGGCGAAGCTTCGGGACAGCAGCCGCAGGGCGTCCGCGTCGTCCAGCGGCGCGATCCCGAGCTCCGGCAGACCGGTGGACGGGAAGGACGCGCCGGACTCCACCCGCTGGGCTCCGAGCAGCCCGATGCGGCGGCCCCTCACTCTTCTGGCGACGAAACCCACCGCGGCCTGGCTCGCCTGGTCCACGACATGAAGGTCGTCGACCACGAGGAGCAGCGGCCGCTCCTTCGCGGCCTCGTCGAACAGGGCCAGTGCCGCGTTCAGGACGGCGATCCGGCTCGGCGCGGGACCGGCGCCGAGACCGAGGGCGACCTCGAGGGCCTCCCGCATGGCCCTCGGCAGACGACCGAGCTCGTCCGGCAGCGAGCCGACGAGCTGGTGGAGCCCCGCGAAGCTGATGTCCGTCTCGTACTCGACACCGCTCCCGCGGACGACCCGCACGCCCTTCGCCACCGCCAGCTCGGCGGTCGCGTCCAGGAGCGCCGTCTTCCCCACGCCCGGATCACCGATGAGCAGCAGGGCGGCTCCGTCCGTCCCGACGCCGTCCAGGAACGCCGCAAGCTCGGCGAGCTCGCCCTCCCGCCCGACCAGCCCGGTCGGGCCGACGCCCGTGCCTGTCCCCGACTTCGCCCGCATCCGCCGTGTCCCTCGCCGTGCCTCGCGCAGCGGTCGAACCACCAGCCACGCGCCTGACCAGGAAGTATCGCACCCACCGGTGAACGGGGCCCGGTGCCGTCCGATGCGCCGGCACGCGCAGCTCCTGCTCGGCGCACGCGGGGACGGGTCGGTCCGGGACCCGGGCGAATCAGGGTGCTTGCCCGGCCAGCCGGCGCAGGGCCCGCTCGGAAGGTGATCCGGGGTCGGCCGTCATCAGGACGACCTCCTGGTCGTCCTCGGGCACGAGCAGGACGTCACAGTTCAACCGGAGGGCACCGGCCTCCGGATGCTCCAGGGTCTTCGTGCGGTGCCCGGGCGCGTGGACCGGACGGGTCTGCCAGATCTGCCGGAACTCCTCACTGCCGTCGTGCAGTTCGGCCAGCAGGGCGGCCAGCCGCGGGTCGTGCGGGTAGCGGTCGGCGGCCCGGCGCAGCCGCGCCACCGCGATGTGTCCGAACTCCTCACTGGCGGAGCTCTCGTACGTCCGCCCCCGGCCGAGGAAGCGGCGGCGGGCCAGGTTCGTCGTCCCGTCTCCGAGGTCGCCGCCGAGCAGTGCCTGGGCCAGGGGGTTCCACGCGACGACGTGGTACGCCGCGTCGGTGACGACGGCACCGGTCTCCGGCAGCCGGTCCAGCATCCGGACCACGTGCGGGCGCACCCGCCGCACGGCGGTGGTGCCGGGCGGTGCGCTCGAACCCGCCAGGCGGAACAGGTGGCTGCGCTCGGCCGGCGTGAGCCGCAGCGCGCGGGCCAGCGCGTCCAGGATCCGGGCCGACGGCCGCGGTCCCCGGGCCTGCTCCAGCCGCGTGTAGTAGTCGACCGACATGTGGGCGAGCTCCGCCACCTCTTCGCGGCGCAGGCCCGGTGTGCGGCGGGCGGTGCCCGTCTCCGGCAGGCCGATCTCGTGCGGACGCAGGGCCGCCCGGCGGTCCCGCAGGTAGTGGGCCAGCTCCTGCCGCGCCATACCGCCTCCTGCCCTCCACTGCCTGGTACGGACTGTCCCTGGCCGGGCGCCTGCGACCGGGGAAGTGTGGCTGCCATGAACGAACGCACAGCTCTGGTCACCGGTGCCAACAAGGGCAACGGCAAGCATATTGCCCGGCTGCTCGCAGCCGAGGGCCTCACCGTGTACGTGGGCTCCCGCGACCCCGGGCGCGGGCAGCGGGCCGTCGAGGAGATCGGCGCCGGGGCCCGCCCGCTGGTTCTCGACATGAGTGATCCCGACGGCATCGCACGGGCCGCGGCTCAGGTGGACCGCTTGGACGTGCTGGTCAACAACGCGGGCGTCTCGGTGTCACTCGCCCCGCCGGCCGGCTCGGGCGTGGAGGAGTTCCGGCGCACGTACGAGACCAATGCGTTCGGCGTGGTGGCGGTGACCAATGCCTTCCTGCCCGCCCTGCGCCGGTCGCCGCGCCCCCGCATCGTCAACGTCTCCAGTGGCACCGCGTCGCTGACCTGGAGCACGCAACCCAATCCCCAGTTCACCCCGGGAAGCGGCGGCGCCGCCGCCTACCGGTCGTCCAAGGCCGCCCTCAACGCCCTCACCGTCCTGTACGCCCAGACGCTGGCCGACGACGGCTTCAAGGTCAACGCGCTCGCTCCCGGACTGCGGGCCACTGATCTCACTCCCGGGGCCGCCGCTGCCGGCGGCGACCCGGCGGAGGCCGCACAAGGCGCCCTCCGCCTGGCCCTGCTGCCGGACGACGGCCCCACCGGTGGCTTCTTCTCCTGGGACGGGACCTCCGTGCCCTGGTGACGAGCCGCCAGGTCCCGGCCGGGGCGAGGGGGCGTCACGGAACTGCCACCGCGGTGCCTTCCTCGCCCTTCCCGCGCTCCGGGATCGCCGCGAGCGCCGTCAGCGTCACCCCGGCTGCCACCGCCGGCGCCGCCACCAGCCGGCGCCCAGGTGGGCGCCGGGCCGGGTGACGGGTCTGATCAGTGGGCGGACCGGGTGTGGTCCTGCTCCACGTAGACCTTGAGGGCCTGGAACTCCTCGATCGCTCGCGGGCCGCACAGGTAGCCGTAGCCGCTTCCCTTGACGCCGCCCTCCTCGAAGTCCTCGCTGATGGCTCCCCAGGTGTTGATCCACACCGTGCCGGTGCGGATGCGCCGGGCGATGCGGCGGGCCTTCATCGAGTCCGAGCTGAACACCGAGGCGGCCAGGCCGTAGATGGTGGCGTTCGCCTTGGTCACGGCGTCGTCCTCGTCGTCGAAGATCTCGAACGTCTGGACCGGACCGAAGACCTCCTCCTGCACGATCCGGACGTCGGTGCGGTCCACCTCGATCAGGCTCGGCCGGTAGAACGCGCCTGCGGCCAGCGGGCCGTCGGTGACCACACCGCCGCGCAGCAGCACCGTGCCGTACGAGGCGGCTTCCTCGACGATCGCGTCCACCCGCTGGGCGGACGCCCGGTCGATCACCGGGCCGAGCTGGGCCTTCTCGTCGTCGCCCGAGCCGAGCCGCACCTGCGCGAGGGCGTCGGTGAGCCGGGTGCGCACCTGGTCGGCGATGTCCCGGTGGACCAGCACACGGGAACCGGTGCAGCAGAACTGCCCGTTCATCAGCACCAGCGACTGCACGACAGTCGGGAGCACCATGTCCAGATCGGCGTCGGGAAGGATCACCATCGGCGCCTTGCCGCCCAGTTCCAGACCGACCCGCTTGAGCGAGGTGGAGGCCGCGGCCGCGATACGGCGCCCGACCGGCGTACTGCCGGTGTAGTTGATCACGGCGACCTTGTCCGAGGAGACCAGGAACGGGGCCCCGGTGTTGCCGGACTCGGTGAACACGTTGACCACGCCCGCCGGAATCTCCGGGACCGAGGCCAGGACCTGCGCGAAAAGCTCATTGGTCAGTGCCGTCTGGGACGGCAGCTTGACGACGACGGTGCAGCCGGCGGCCAGCGCCGGGCCCAGTGCCCGTACGGTCAGCATGACGGGGGAGTTCCAGGGAGAGATGATCCCGGCGACACCGAGCGGCTCGGGCACCGAGTGGGTGTACTGGCCGGGTGCCGTCTCGGCGGCGCGTCCGGCGTTCTGGGTGCGCGCAGAGGCCGCCGCGTACCGCAGCCACCCGACCGCGCCGCCGACCTCCCACAGGGTCTCACCCAGCAGCTTGCCGTTCTCCCGGGACAACATGGCCGCGACCTCGGGCACCCGGGCCTCGAGGGCGTCGGCCAGCCGGCTGAGCGCGGTCGCCCGGAGCGAGGGAGTGCGCGCCCATGCGGTGGTCTCGAACGCGGCGGCGGCGGCGTCCACGGCGGCCGAGGCCTCCGCCTCGCCTCCGTCGTAGAACGAGCCGACGACCGTGCCGTCGGCCGGGCTGATGGATTCCAGAACCGAGCCGGAGCCGGTCCACCGTCCGTCGATCCAGTGCTGCGCGATGGTGGTCATGGTCCGCTCCTCGTGGTCTCGCCCGGGTACCGGGCGGTTGCGATGTCTCCACGAGAATGGCTCGGCCACCGTACCGGCAGCCTCCGTCACCTGACTGACATCCGGCCGACGGCTCACTCATGTCGGTACTGACGCGGGAGGGCGCCTGAAGCGCTCGGCCCGAGCGCCCCGAAGGGGCGCGGGGAACTGCGCGACCAGCCCCCGCCCACCCGCACGGACGGACCGCGTCCGCCTAGGCCTGCGTATGCCGCACGCACTCCGTCACGACGTCCCGCAGACTCTCCGTCCGCTCCAGCAGCGCCCGCTGCACCATCGCCCCGTTCCCGTCCCGCAGCAACCGCTCACACCCCTCGCGGGCGCGGTCCACGTCGTCATGGTCGGCAAGGGCGTCAGCGACGTGGTCCAGCAGCGAACGGACGACCGCCTCGGCGGGCATCCTCCGCATCGTCTCCGGATGCAGCAGCTCCCCCGTGAGCCCGGACCGCGCCGCCTGCCAGGCGGACAGCCGCAGCAGGGACACCCCCGGGTCGACCGGCTCCCGGCCCTCCCGCCACTCCCGCGCCGCCGTCTCCACCAGCGCCCGCGTCAGCGTGGCGATCAGCCCCGCCGTCTCCGCGTGCAGCGCGACGTCCGACACCCGTATCTCCACCGTCGGGTACCGCTCGGAAATACGGGCGTCGAAGTAGATCATCCCCTCGTCGAGGATCGCCCCGGTCGACACCATGTCCGCCACCCGCCGGTGGTAGCGCTCCGGCGACTCGAACAGCTCGGTCGGCCCCGCCGACGGCCACCGCTGCCACACCCTGCTGCGGTAGCTGGCGTACCCCGAGTCCTTGCCCTGCCAGAACGGCGAGTTCGCGCTCAGCGCGGTCAGCACCGCCAGCCACGGCCGCAGCCGGTCGAGGACGGCGACGCCCTCCTCGTCCGACTCCACCGACACATGCACGTGACAGCCCATGACGAGCTGCTCACGCGTGGCGATCCCGTACTGCTTCTCCATCCAGCGGTACCGCTCGTTGACGCCGACCGCCGGGCTGACCGGCAGCGGCGACGTGGCGAGCGCGGCGACCGTGCAGCCGATCTCCTCGGCGTGCCCCGCGGCCTCCTTGCGGCAGCGGGCTATCTCCGCGAGCAGGCGCTCCATGGACGACTCCGGATGAGTCGCGAACTCCACCATCTGCTCGTGCAGTTCCTTCTCGAAGACATCCTGGCCCGCGTCCTCCCGCTCGGCACGGGCGAGCACCGCCGCGGACATCGCCCGCGGTTCACCCGTCTCCGGATCGACCAGGAGGAGCTCCTCCTCCACTCCCACGGTGCGCACCTGATGCTCGCCCTTCTGCCTGCCGCGTAGACGCCGAGCAGCCCTCGGCCGTACGACCCGCATGCCCCGCGCGGGACGCGGAACACCTGGCGTCGTCGGTCGAGGGCTGCCGGGCGCCGGAGCACGGCCTCACTGGGGTGTGGGCGCCAGCCAGACCGTCGCGAGCGGGGGAAGGGTGAGCCGGACGTGCCCGTCCTCGGGCTTGACCGGGTCCGGGTTCACCACGTCGCTGCCGCCGTAGCGGGCCGCGTCGGTGTTGAGGACCTCCTCCCAGGCGACCACGTCGTCGCCGACCGCGAGCCGGTAGTCGTGCCGGACCACGGGGGAGAAGTTCGACACCGCGAGCAGCGGCCGCCCCTCCGCGTCGTACCGCACGAACGCGAAGACGTTGTCGTCGGCGGAGTCCACCGCGACCCAGCGGAAGCCGGACGGGTCGGTGTCGCGCTGCCACAGCGCGGGACGGTCCCGGTAGTGCGCGTTGAGGTCCCGCACCAGGTCCTGCACCCCGCGGTGGTCGCCCGCCGAGTGGTAGCCCTCGTCCAGCAGCCACCACTCGGGACCCGCCTTCTCGGACCACTCCGCGCCCTGCGCGAACTCCTGTCCCATGAACAGCAGTTGCTTGCCAGGGTGGGCCCACATGAAGCCCAGGTAGGCGCGGACGTTGGCCCGCCGCTGCCACCAGTCGCCCGGCATCTTCGACACCAGCGCCTGCTTGCCGTGCACCACCTCGTCGTGGGAGATCGGCAGCACGTAGTTCTCGCTGTAGGCGTACACCATCGCGAAGGTCATCTCGTGGTGGTGGTACTTGCGGTGCACCGGCTCGTGCGAGACGTACTCCAGCGAGTCGTGCATCCACCCCATGTTCCACTTCAGCCCGAACCCGAGCCCGCCGGTGTCGGTGGGCCGGGTCACCCCGCCCCACGCCGTGGACTCCTCGGCGATGGTCACCACGCCGGGGCAGCGCCGGTACACGGTGGCGTTCATCTCCTGGAGGAACGCCATCGCGGCCAGGTCCTCCCGGCCGCCGTACACGTTCGGCTCCCAGCCGCCGTCCTCACGCGAGTAGTCGAGGTAGAGCATGGAGGCGACCGCGTCGACCCGCAGCCCGTCGATGTGGAACTCCTGGCACCAGTACACGGCGTTCGCGACCAGGAAGTTGCGCACCTCGGTGCGGGCGTAGTCGAAGGTGAACGTGCCCCAGTCGGGGTGGTCGGCGCGCCGTGAGTCACCGGGTTCGTACAGCGGCTCCCCGTCGAACCGGGCCAGCGCCCAGTCGTCGCGCGGGAAGTGCGCCGGCACCCAGTCCATGATCACGCCGATGCCGGCCCGGTGCAGGGCGTCGACCAGGTACTTGAAGTCGTCCGGGGTGCCGAGCCGCGCGGTCGGCGCGTAGAAGCCGGTGACCTGGTAGCCCCAGGACGGCCCGTACGGGTGCTCGGCGACCGGCATCAGCTCGACATGGGTGAACCCCATGTCCTTGACGTACGCGGGCAGCACCTCCGCCAGCTCGCGGTAGGTGAGCCCCGGCCGCCAGGACGGCAGGTGCACCTCGTACACCGAGAACGGCGCCTCGTGCACCGGCGTGTCCCCGCGCCGCGCCATCCAGTCCGCGTCGCCCCACTCGTGGTGCGAGGCGGTGACGACCGACGCGGTGTTCGGCGGCGCCTCGGTGCGGCGGGCCATCGGGTCCGCCTTGAGGAACCGGTGGCCGTGGCGCGAGTGGATCTCGAACTTGTAGCGGGTGCCCTCGCCGACACCCGGCAGGAACAGCTCCCACACCCCGGACGAGCCCAGCGAGCGCATCGGGAACGCCGTCCCGTCCCAGTACGTGAAGTCCGCGGCGAGGCGCACCCCGAGCGCGTTGGGCGCCCACACGGTGAAGCGGGTGCCGGCCACACCTTGGTGGGTCATGGGCTGTGCGCCGAGCGCCGTCCACAGCTCCTCGTGCCGGCCCTCGCTGATCAGGTGCAGGTCGAGGTCGCCGAGCGCGGGAAGGAAGCGGTACGGGTCGTGTGTCTTTGCCGGCGCGTCGTCCCCGTACGCCACCGCGAGGGTGTACTCGGGGATCGCGTCCAGCGGCAGCACGGCGGAGAACAGCCCGTCACCCTCGGACACCAGCGGGGTGCGGACGCCGTCGACGACGACGCTCACCTCGCGGGCGAAGGGGCGCAGCGCCCGGAAGGCGACGCCCCCGGGCACCGGGTGGGCGCCAAGCAGGGCGTGCGGGTCGTGGTGGGCGCCCGCGAGCAGGCGCCCCCGGTCGTGCGGGTCGAGGGCGGGTGCGGCCGCCCCGTCGGTGGCGGCGGACGGGGCGGGCCCGGCCGATCCGGGCAGCGGCGTGTCGTGCAGGGCCACGGCTTCAGTCTCCTCTCACGGCGAGGCGCTCGATCGCCGCCATGGGTACGGGCAGCCAGTCGGGTCGGTGCCGGGCCTCGTACAGCACCTCGTACACGGCCCGGTCCGTCTCATAGGCGCGGAGCAGGCCGTGCTTCTTGCGCGGGTCCCAGCCGGCACGGGCCGCGTAGCCCGCGCAGTAGGCCTCGCGGCAGCGCCGCGCCCACTCCGGACGCCAGGGACGGCGCTGCCGGGCGGCATAGTCGAAGGAGCGCAGCATCCCGGCGATGTCCCGTACCGGGGAGTGGGCGCTGCGCCGTTCGGAGAGCGGCCGGGACGGCTCGCCCTCGAAGTCGATCACGAACCACTCGCGTCCCGCCCGCAGCACCTGGCCGAGGTGCAGGTCGCCGTGGATGCGCTGGGCGGGCGGTCCGGCGTCGCAGGTGGCGAGCGCGGCGAAGGCGCTCCGCAGCCCCGGCACGTACGGCTGGAGCGCGGGCACGGCGTGCGCGGCGGCGGTCAGCCGCTCGGTCATCGCCGCCGTCGTCCGCCCGTTCTCGCCGGGCGCGCCGACGGGGAACGCGGAGGACAGCGCCAGGTGCACGTCGGCCGTGGCGCGGCCGAGGGCGTGCGCCTGCGCGGTGAAGTCGTCCCCCGCGGCGAGCGCGTCGAGGGCCAGCGTCCAGCCGTCGGCGGCGTTGCGCAGATACGGCTGGAGCACGCCGAGCGTCGCCTTGAACGGGTGCGTGGTGCGCAGCCAGGCCACCGGCGCGGGCACCCGGTGGCAGCCCTGCCGGGCCAGCGCCCCGGGCACCTCCAGGTCGGGGTTGACGCCGGGCTGGATGCGCCGGAAGACCTTCAGGATGTACTCGTCGCCGTACACCAGCGAGGAGTTGGACTGCTCGGCGTTGAGTACGCGCGGCACCAGTCCCGCGGGGACCTCCTGGGCGGGGTCGCCCTCGAAGTGCAGCGGGCCGGCGGTGCCCGGCCGGCGCAGCCGTTCGAGCAGCAGCTGGGCGGCGCGCGGGTCCTGGAGGGCGTCGTAGACCGTCAGCCCGGCGAGCAGGCCGTCCCGTACGGTGCCGATGAGCGCCTTGCCCAGGCGGGGCGAGGGCCGCTCGCGTACCCCGAGCAGCAGCTGGTAGCAGTCGCCGGCGGGGGTGGTGCCCCCGGGTGCGGGCACCCCGCCGTGCGCGGCGTGCACCAGCACGTGCAGACAGCCCGGGAACAGCTCGGTCGTGGACAGCACACCGAGATCGGTGACGGGACGGTCCTTGCCCGCGAACCAGCGCTGCAACGGCAGCCATTCGCGCAGCAGCCCGGCGAGCGACTCCAGGGACTCGGCGGGCGCGCTCCGCGGGCGCAGGAATGCGGTCTTCGTCATCGTGACGCCTCCTCTCGCCGGCACACGCTCACGGTCGTCGGCCGATGCGGGATGCGACTCGGGTGAGCCGGAACCAGTAGAAGCCGTGGCCCCCGAGGGTCAGCAGGTACGGCAGTTCGCCGATGGCCGGGAAACGCACCCCGCCGAACAGCTCCACCGGGTGCCGGCCCTCGAACTCGCGCAGGTCCAGCTCGGTGGGCTGGGAGAAGCGGGAGAAGTTGTTGACGCACAGGACCAGGTCGTCCCCGTCTTCCCCGTTCGGGGGGGCCTCGCGGAGGAAGGCGAGGACGGCGGGGTTGGAGGAGGGAAGCTCGGTGTAGGAGCCGAGGCCGAACGCCGGGTTCTGCTTGCGGATCTCGATCATGCGCCGGGTCCAGTGCAGCAGCGACGAGGGCGAGGCCATGGACGCCTCGACGTTGGTGACCTGGTAGCCGTAGACCGGGTCCATGATCGTGGGCAGGTAGAGGCGGCCGGGGTCGGCGGAGGAGAAGCCGGCGTTGCGGTCCGGGGTCCACTGCATGGGGGTGCGGACGGCGTCGCGGTCGCCGAGCCAGATGTTGTCGCCCATGCCGATCTCGTCGCCGTAGTAGATGATCGGCGACCCGGGGAGCGAGAGCAGCAGGGCGGTGAAGAGTTCGATCTGGTTGCGGTCGTTGTCCAGCAGCGGGGCGAGGCGCCGGCGGATGCCGATGTTGGCGCGCATGCGGGGGTCCTTGGCGTACTCGGCCCACATGTAGTCGCGTTCCTCGTCGGTGACCATCTCCAGGGTCAGCTCGTCGTGGTTGCGCAGGAAGATGCCCCACTGGCAGCCCGACGGGATGGCCGGAGTCTTGGCGAGGATCTCGGAGACCGGGTAGCGGGACTCGCGGCGGACGGCCATGAAGATGCGGGGCATGACCGGGAAGTGGAACGCCATGTGGCACTCGTCGCCGCCCGCGGCGTAGTCGCCGAAGTAGTCGACGACGTCCTCGGGCCACTGGTTGGCCTCGGCGAGCAGCACCGTGTCCGGGTACTGGGTGTCGATCTCCTTGCGGACCCGCTTGAGGAACGCGTGGGTCGCCGGAAGGTTCTCGCAGTTCGTCCCCTCGGCCGCGTACAGATAGGGGACGGCGTCCAGGCGGAAGCCGTCGATGCCCAGGTCGAGCCAGAAGCGCAGGGCCGCGAGGATCTCCTCCTGCACGCGCGGGTTCTCGTAGTTGAGGTCCGGCTGGTGAGAGAAGAACCGGTGGAAGTAGTACTGCTTCCGCACCGGGTCGTACGTCCAGTTCGACGCCTCGGTGTCGACGAAGATGATGCGCGCGTCCGCGTAGCCGGTGTCGTCGTCGGCCCACACGTAGAAGTCGCCGTAGGGACCCTCCGGGTCCTTGCGGGACTCCTCGAACCACGGGTGCTGGTCGCTGGTGTGGTTCATGACGAAGTCGATGATCACGCGCATGCCGCGCTGATGGGCGGAGTCGACGAACTCCACGAAGTCGGCGAGGTCGCCGAACTCGGGGAGCACGGCGGTGTAGTCGGCGACGTCGTAACCGCCGTCCCGGAGGGGCGACTTGAAGAAGGGCGGCAGCCACAGGCAGTCCACGCCGAGCCACTGCAGATAGTCCAGTTTGGAGGTCAGGCCCTTGAGATCGCCGATGCCGTCCCCGTTGCTGTCCTGGAAGGAGCGGACGAGCACCTCGTAGAAGACGGCGCGTTTGAACCAGTCGGGGTCCCGGTCCCTGACCGGTGTGTCTTCGAACGTGTCCGGCACTGGCTCGTTCACGGTCATGGCGTTCCTGGCCCTCCGTTTCGCTGTGCGGCGGGCGGTCGCTGGACGTGCAGGACATGCGCGGGAGCCCGCCCCGGCTCCAGCCGCACGTAGTTGGTGCTGCCCCAGTGGTACGTCTCGCCGGTGAGCTCGTCGCGCACCGGCGCCGTCTCGTGCCAGTCCAGGCCGAGGTGCGGCATGTCCAGCGAGACCGTGGCCTCCTGGACGTGATGAGGGTCGAGGTTCACGACCACGAGCACGACGTCGGAGCCCTGGCGCTTGCTGTACGCCAGGACGGAGTCGTTGTCGGTGCGGTGGAAGCGGAGATTGCGCAGCCGGTGCAGCGCCGGATGGTCCCGCCGGATGGTGTTGAGGCGGGTGACGAGGGGTGCGATGGTGCGGCCCTCGCGTTCGGCGGCTTCCCAGTCGCGGGGTTTGAGCTGGTACTTCTCGCTGTCGAGGTATTCCTCGCTGCCTTCGCGCAGCGGGGTGTTCTCGCACAGTTCGTAGCCGCTGTAGATGCCCCACGTGGGGGAGAGGGTGGCGGCGAGGACGGCGCGGACCTCGAAGGCGGGCCGGCCGCCGTGCTGGAGGTAGGCGTGCAGGATGTCGGGGGTGTTGGTGAAGAAGTTGGGCCGCATGTAGGAGGCGGCCTCCCCCGTCAGTTCGGTGAGGTACTCCGTCAGCTCCTGCTTGGTGTTGCGCCAGGTGAAGTACGTGTAGGACTGCTGGAAGCCGATCTGGGCGAGGGTGTGCATCATCGCCGGGCGGGTGAAGGCCTCCGCCAGGAAGATGACGTCCGGGTCGGTGCCGTTGATGTCGGCGATGACGCGTTCCCAGAAGACGACGGGCTTGGTGTGCGGGTTGTCGACGCGGAAGATGCGCACCCCGGTGTCCATCCAGTGCCGCAGGATCCGGCAGGTCTCGGCGACCAGGCCGTCCATGTCGGCGTCGAAGGCGATCGGGTAGATGTCCTGGTACTTCTTCGGCGGGTTCTCCGCGTAGGCGATGGAGCCGTCGGGGCGGTGGTGGAACCACTCCGGGTGCTTGTGCACCCAGGGGTGGTCGGGGGAGCACTGGAGGGCGAAGTCGAGGGCGACCTCCATGCCCAGGTCCCGGGCGCGGGCGACGAAGCGGGTGAAGTCCTCCAGCGTGCCCAGCTGCGGGTGGACGGCGTCGTGGCCGCCCTCGGGGGAGCCGATCGCCCACGGCACACCCACGTCGTCCGGGCCGGCGTCGAGGCTGTTGTTCGGGCCCTTGCGGAAGGTCGTGCCGATCGGGTGGATGGGCGGCAGGTAGACCACGTCGAAGCCCATCGCCGCGATCGCGGGGAGCCGGCGCGCGGCGGTGTCGAAGGTGCCGTGCGGCTGCTCGGGTGTGCCCTCCGAGCGGGGGAAGAACTCGTACCAGGAGCCGTACAGGGCGCGTTCGCGCTCGACGAGCAGGGGGAGCGGCTCGCTGCTGGTGACCAGCTCGCGCAGCGGATGGCGGGCCAGCACCGCGTCCACCTCCGGCGTCAGCGCCGCCGCCAGCCGGGTGGCGCAGGGGAGGGTGTCGTCGCGCAGGGTCGCGGCCGCCTCGAGGATCACCTTCTGTCCGGCGTCGCGCGGCACCCCGGCCGCGGCGCGCGCGAAGAGGTCGGCGCCCTCCTCCAGGACCAGCCCGGTGTCGATGCCCGCCGGGACCTTGACGGTGGCGACGTGCCGCCAGGTCGTCACGGGATCGCCCCAGGCCTCGACACGGTACGTCCAGCGGCCGGGCGCGTCCGCGACCACCTCGGCGCCCCAGCGGTCCGAGCCCGGCGACAGCTCCCGCAGCGGCGTGAAGGGACCCGGACGCCCCTCCGGGTCCTTCAGCACCACGTTGGCCGCCACCGCGTCGTGCCCCTCGCGGAACACGGTCGCCGTCACCTCGAACGCCTCGCCGACGACGGCCTTCGCCGGCCGCCTGCCGTGGTCGACGCACGGCCGGACGTCCCGTAGCGGGACACGACCGATGGTCGGGGTCGTCTTCATGGGCCTGTGCACCTCCGCCGCTCGCGATGCCCGGGCAGGCGCCCGGGCGTAGGACCACATGGAGGCGGGAAGGTCATTGCCTTCCCGCCGGGGAGCGCCGCTCGACGGCGGGCGGGCCGCGCCGGACCGTGGCGGCCGGACGGGGCCGGTCGTTCTGCTCCTGCAGATAGGTGACGAGCGTGGTGCGCAGATACCGTTCCGCGGCGTCGGCCGCCTCCCGCGCGCAGCGCTTCCCCATGAGCACGCAGAGGGTGTAGCCGGAGTCCTCGAAGGTCGCCCGCACCGTGTGGTCGGTGGGGGCGGCCAGCATCACGCGTTCCCAGGCCCGGTAGCGACGCAACTGCCGGGCAACTTCGGCTTTTGCGGGTAGCAGCATGCGCCGTTCACCTTTCCGGGGCTCGATGGGTGCGCGTTGTCCCGACGGTCGGGGCGGAGCCGTGCGCACCGATGCACGGACCCGTAACGGCGATCGAGGTCTTCACTCATGGTGCACAGGCAGTGACCCAACGTCTTGTTGGATTTTCAACCATCGACCCCGTGGTGAGCGTGCAGGTCAGACGGTCGGTGCGCGCTCAAATGCGGCACCATCCGTCTCACCCGTGCGCTCGTGTTGCACGAATGGACCAACCCCCTCAGTCTGAAGGTGACTCAGCAGCAACACCCGCTCACGTTCCGTGTTCGGGGGCCCGTCCGTCGGACGGGAGGAGCGCGAGCTTCGCGGTGAGGAGCCACGAGATGAAGACCGCAGTGCCCTGCTACTACCACCTCGACGTGGAAGTCAGCCCGGAAAGGGTGGGACAGGTCAGCCGGATACTGGCCGCTCACCTCCGGTTCTGGGACCTGGAGAACATCATGGAGCGCGTCTGCGGCGGCACCGAGATGCTGCTCCGCGCCATCGACCAGCACGCCACCGACAAGAACACCTCCATCGAGATGTGGTGGAACGGGCAGCACCTCATTACGGCCATCGCGGACAACGACCGGGCCCTGCGCCCCGACCAGGAGCTGCGCGGCTGCCTCGAGCACCTCGCCGCCAGCAGCGACGGCTGGGGCTGCTGCGCCACCGAGACCGGCAGCAAGGTCATCTGGTTCTCGCAGCGCGCCCGCGCCGGCGAACGCGTCCCCCTCGTCCCCACCACGCCCGACCCGCGCGAGAGCGAGGGCCTGGACCTGCCCCGCGAGGTGGCCGTCTCCACGGCCACCGGCCTCGTCCGAACGCCCGGCGGCCTCCTGGAGGAGGTCCGGTGACCCGGCGACACAACCGGAAAGGGGCGCCCGCCTGGAGCGGGCGCCCCTACCCGCTGGGTGCCTCCTACGACGGGGAGGGCACCAACTTCGCGCTGTTCAGCGAGGTCGCCGAACGCGTCGACCTGGTCCTCGTGGACGACGACGGCCGGCACCGCACGGTACGGCTCACCGAGGCCGACGGCTTCGTCTGGCACGGCTACCTCCCCGGCGTCGGCCCCGGCCAGCGCTACGGCTACCGCGTCCATGGCCCCTGGGCCCCCGCCGCCGGCCACCGCTGCAACCCGGCGAAACTCCTCCTCGACCCCTACGCCACCGCGGTCGACGGCCAGATCGACAACCACCCGTCGCTGTACGAGCGGAACCCGCACGGACCCGACCCCGCGGACAGTGCGGGCCACACCATGCTCGGCGTGGTGACCGACCCCGCCTTCGACTGGGGCGACGACACCCGCCCCTGCCGGCCGTACTCCGACACCGTGATCTACGAGGCCCACGTCAAGGGGCTCACCCGCACCCACCCCGACGTCCCGCCCGAACTGCGCGGCACCTACGCCGGACTGGCGCACCCCTCGGTGGTCGAGCACCTCACCTCGCTCGGCGTCACCGCCGTGGAGCTCATGCCGGTGCACCAGTTCGTCCAGGACGGCGTGCTCCAGGGCCGGGGCCTGGCCAACTACTGGGGCTACAACACCATCGGCTTCTTCGCCCCGCACAACGCCTACTCCGCGCACGGAACCCGCGGCCAGCAGGTCACGGAGTTCAAGGAGATGGTGAAGGCGCTGCACGCGGCCGGGCTCGAGGTGATCCTCGACGTCGTCTACAACCACACCGCCGAAGGCAACGAGAAGGGCCCCACCCTCTCCTTCCGCGGCATCGACAACTCCTCGTACTACCGCCTGGTGGACGGCGACTGGCGGCACTACTACGACACCACCGGCACCGGCAACAGCCTGCTGATGCGCCACCCCTATGTGCTGCAGCTCATCATGGACTCGCTGCGGTACTGGATCACCGAGATGCATGTCGACGGATTCCGCTTCGACCTCGCGGCCACCCTGGCGCGGCAGTTCCACGAGGTGGACCGGCTGTCGGCGTTCTTCGACCTGATCCAGCAGGACCCGGTGATCAGCCGCGTCAAACTCATCGCGGAACCCTGGGACGTCGGCGAAGGCGGCTACCAGGTCGGCAACTTCCCGCCCCTGTGGTCCGAGTGGAACGGCAAGTACCGCGACGCCGTACGGGACTTCTGGCGTGGCGAGGACCACACCCTCGGCGAGTTCGCCTCCCGGCTGACCGGCTCCTCCGACCTGTACGCCCACAACCGGCGCCGGCCGCGCGCCAGCGTCAACTTCGTCACCGCGCACGACGGTTTCACGCTGCGCGACCTGGTCTCGTACAACGACAAGCACAACGAGGCCAACGGCGAGGACAACCAGGACGGCGAGAACGACAACCGGTCCTGGAACTGCGGCGCCGAGGGCCCGACCCGCGACCCGGCCGTGCGTGAACTGCGCGCCCGTCAGCAGCGCAACTTCCTGGCCACGCTGCTGCTGTCGCAGGGCATCCCGATGCTCTCCCACGGCGACGAGCTGGGCCGCACCCAGCGCGGCAACAACAACGCCTACTGCCAGGACAACGAGATCAGCTGGATCGACTGGCAACTCGGCGACGAGCAGGAGGACCTGCTCGGCTTCACCCGCCGGCTGATCGCCCTGCGCCGCGAGCACCCCGTGCTGCGCCGGCGCCGCTTCTTCCGCGGCGACACGGCACGCCACCCCGACCAGCCGCTGCCGGACCTGGTGTGGCTGGCGCCCGACGCGCGGGAGATGAGCGACGACGACTGGCTGCGCTCCGACGCGCACTCGGTCGGCGTGTTCCTCAACGGCGACGCCATCGCCGAACCGGACCCGCGCGGCCGGCCCGTCATCGACGACTCGTTCCTGCTGCTGCTCAACAGTCACTGGGAACCGGTCGGCTTCCGTCTGCCGGACTCCTCCTACGGCGAACGGTGGACGGCGCTGATCGACACCGCCGACCCGGACGGCACCCCCGACGAGGCGGAACGCAAGGCGGGCACCCGGCTGACCGTGGACGCCCGCAGCCTGGTGCTGCTGTCCCGCCCGTCCCGCACCGCGGGGTGACCGGGCGGCCCCGGGGAGGGGTCAGTGCTCGCGGCGCGAGGTGACCGTGAAACGGGCGCCCTCGTTGTCGCTCAGCACCGCCTCCTCGGGGCCCAGGGACAGCACGCCGCCCCCGTGCTCCTCGGCGGCGCGGGCGCACGCCTCCACGTCCGTCACGGTGAAGTGGACCTGCCAGTGCGGCCGGATCCGCGGGTCGGGCGCCGAGCCCAGCGCCCCCGAGGTGATGCGCGCGACCACGTCCCCGTCGCTGCGCAGCACCACTTCCTCACCCTCGTAGTGCACTTCGCAGCCGCCCGGCCCGCCGGACGCCCAGTCGAAGACCTCGCCGTAGAAGATCGCCGCGTCGAAGGCGTCCCGGGTGTGCAGCCGTACGAACGCCAGCTGCGCGCGGCGCCAGGTCGGCCAGTCGGAGAACAGCTCGCCCTCCCACACGCCGAACGTCGCCCCGTCCCGGTCCGCGAGCAGCGCCGCGCGCCCGGGCGGCAGCGAGATCGGGCCCACCGCGGCGGTGCCGCCGCGCTCCTGCACCCGTCCCGCCGCCTCGTCGGCGCTGCGCACCGCGAAGTACGGCGTCCACGCCACGGCCGTCTGCCACATCCCGGCGACCGCGGCGATGCCCGCCACCGGCCGGCCGGCCGCGAGTGCGATCCGGAACCGGTCGCCCAGCCGCATCGGCCGCCACTCCCAGCCGAGGACGGCGGTGTAGAACTCCTCGGTGGTCTGCAGGTCGCGGCTGGTCAGACTGACCCAGCAGGGCGCTCCGTACACGGCGTGCGTCGAGACGACGCCCGTCGAGCCGGCGGAGGAGGTCATGTCGTGGTTCATAGCGGTCGTGTCCTGATCTTCGTCGGCCCGGCAGCCACCCGGATGACACCAGTGTCCGCGGGGGACCGGTCCGGGCGCCTGCCGAGTACCCCGGCGGCGGCCCCGAAACGGTGACCCCGGCCACCCGTGGTCCACCCCGGTGGCGAGGGGCGGTCCGTGTGGCGACCATGGAGGGATCGGACACTGGGTGAAGGCACTCAAGCACCTGGCGAAGGCGCCGCGGCAGCGGCACACCGGAACCGGAGGTGACCATGCCCACGGACGGGGGCGCGGACCGGATCCTCCAGCTGGAGAAGGAAGTCCGGCAGCTGAAGGACGCGGTGGTCTCGCACGCGGTGGTGGACCAGGCGATCGGCATGATCGTGGCACTCGGACGGGTCTCGCCCGACCGGGGCTGGACGGTGCTGAAGGAGGTGTCCCAGCGGACCAACATCAAGCTCCGCAGCATCGCCGACATGATCCTCGTCTGGGGCCGCACGGGCGCACTGCCCGCCGAGGTCCGCACGGTCCTCGAGGAGACCCTCGACCGGCTCGGCCCCACCCGCCTCCCGGACGCCCCCGCGGACGGCCCCCCGAAGCCCTGAGCGCTCAGCCGGCGTCGGCCGACGCCATCTCTTCGCGCACCTGCGCGAAGCAGCTGCTCAGCAGGCGGGAGACATGCATCTGGGAGATGCCCAGCTGGTCGGCTATGCCGCTCTGCGTCATCCCCTTGAAGAAGCGCAGATAGAGGATGAGCCGCTCCCGCTCCGGCAGCGCCTCCAGGCACGGCCGCACCGCCACCCGGTCCACGACCGCGTCGTACGCCGGGTCCGGGCCGCCGATCGAGTCGCCCAGGGCGTACCCGTCGGTGCCCGGCATCTCCGCCTCGAGGGAGAGCGCGGAGAAGCACTCCAGGGCCTCCATCCCGGTGCGCACCTCGTCCTCCGTCAGCCGGGCGTGCGCGGCGATCTCGGCGACCGTGGGCGGAGGCCCCGGCGTGGTCTGCGACAGCTCCTTCGCCGCGGTGCGCACCCGGTTGCGCAGGTCCTGCACCCGGCGCGGCACGTGCAGCGTCCACATGTGGTCGCGGAAGTGGCGTTTGATCTCGCCGGTGACGGTCGGGACCGCGTACGCCTCGAAGGCGTTGCCGCGCGCCGGGTCGTAGTGGTCGACGGCCTTCACCAGACCCAGGGCCGCCACCTGGTACAGGTCCTCCAGGGCCTCTCCGCGGCCCCGGAACCGGACGGCGATGCGCTCGGCCATCGGCAGCCACGCCGTGACCAGCTCGTCGCGCAGCCTCCGGCGCTCGGGCCCGTCGGGCAGACCGGCCAGACGCTCGAAGTCACGCGTCGTCTCGGGGGCGTCGTCATGGGAGTGGGGCTTCCTGGGACTGACGGTACGCATCACACGCGCACCTCCCTGAGCGGGTGCCGGATGGACAGAACACGGACGTGCCTCCTGTCCGAAGCACTGAGAATTCCTTTCCCTGTGCGCCGCGATTTCAAAACGGCTGCCGGAAATCCTTCACGGATCGCGGTCCGTTGAATTCAGGAAATACGCACGCTGTGGAATCGAAGGAATTCAGGGCGTGAAAAGCGGCAGGCCGGGGCGGGGTGCGTGGCCGTGCCGGCGGGGAAGGGGCGCCGGGCGCCGCCCGTGCGGGGGCGATCACCGTGCCGGACGTGATGTACGGCACGCCTCGGCGCCGCGTCCGTGGTCCGGCCGGGGGATTCCTCCTGCGCAGCGCTTGATCGGCGATCAGATCGGGCGAACCACCTGACCACAGCGCATTGCGCTCATTTGACAGTGCGCTGAGCCCACAGATAGGAAGCAGCGGACAGAAGTCGAGAGGTGCACTGTGTACGAGCCGAACGTGGTCGGGGACTGGCAGGAGTACGACGAGCATGCCGGTCTGCGGGTCCGCGTCCATCGTCTGGAAGCGGGCGACCCGCCGCGCGGACGGGACGACGCCACCGAAGGGCTGTCGTACTTCCGGGTCCGGGTGACCGTGGAAAACCGGGGCGAACGCCCTGTGTACATTCATCTCGAGGACGGTCAGATCGACGTGCGGACCGGACCCGACGGCGAGAGCGCATTCATCGACTGGCGCAACTCGCAATTCATCGAGGGATTCGACGTCTATCCGCTGCGCCGCGCCACCGCCGTGCTCTACGCGGCCGCCCCCGAGGCGTCCCTGGCGCAGGTCGACGTCCAGGTGCAGCTGCGCGCCGACGAGGAGTGGGCGGGGCGCCGGCTGTGGACGGGCGGTGTCGGCGTCCTCGAACCCTCGCCCGGCGCGAGCGCCGGGACGGCCCGGGAGAGCCTCGCGCAGCAGGTGAGCCTGTTCCTCCAGGAGCAGGCCGAGGAAGGCACCGCCTGACCCGCCCGCCCCGGCAGGGTCAGTGCGGGATGCCGTCGATGACCTCGCGGGCGCCCTGACGCAGCAGCGCCACGGCGACCGACGTGCCGAGCGTCGCCGGGTCCAGCCGCCCCGCCCACTCGTGGGCGTTCAGCCGGGTCTTGCCGTCCGGGGTGAACACACAGGCGCGCAAGGACAGTTCACCGCTTCGGTCCACACGGGCCAGTCCGGCGATCGGGCTGTTGCAGTGCCCCTGGAGGACGTGCAGCAGCATCCGCTCGGCGGTCGTCTCGCGGTGCGTGTCGGGATGGCTGAGGACGGAGACCGCCTCGATCAGACCCGTGTCGCCCTCCCTGCACTGCAGGGCCAGGACTCCCGCGCCGACCGGCGGCAGCATCACGTCCGGGGACAGCACCTCACTGATCACGTCGGCGCGGCCGATCCGCTCCAGACCCGCGGCCGCGAGCAGCAGCGCGTCCACCTCGCCCTCCGCCAGCTTCGCCAGCCGCCGGTTGGCGTTCCCGCGCAGCGGCACGCACCGCAGCTGCGGATGGGTGGCGGCGAGCTGTGCGACCCGGCGCACCGACGACGTGCCGATCCGGGTGCCGGGCGGCAGCGCGTCCAGGGTGAGACCGTCCGGGTGCACCAGCGCGTCGCGGACGTCGTCCCGCTCCAGGAACGCCGCGAAGACGGTGCCCGCCGGGAGCGGCCGGTCGGCGGGGACGTCCTTCACGCAGTGCACCGCGAGGTCCGCCTCGCCGGCCAGCAGCGCGGCGTCGACCTCCTTGGTGAACGCGCCCTTGCCCTCCACCTGCGACAGGTCGCCCAGCCACTTGTCCCCGGTGGTGCGTACCGGGACCACCTCGGTACGCACCCCGGGGTGGGCCGCGGTCAGCTCGGCGCGGACGCGCTCCACCTGGGCGAGCGCCATGGGCGAGTCGCGGGAGACGATACGGATTAGTTCCGGGACGGCCATGGCGTCACGATAGACCCCCGCCGCCCCCCTTTGCCGGGGACACGGCGTCGCACCCCCAGGCGTCAACTCGCCCATGTGTGTCATCCGTTCGGGTCGAAGGGGATGCCGGACGGCTTGGCGTTCGCCAGGTGCGAGGCGAAACTGCCGTCCTTCAGGCCGAAGTGGGCGCTGCCGAAGTCGTGCGCGACGAGCTTCTCGCGCAGTCCGGGCGGGTAGCCGTTCCAGCCGACCAGCGGCGGGTACTGCCAGGTGCCCTTGTGGTTCTCGGGCGGTTCGTCGCCCGCGCCGGCCAGGCGGAAGCAGTGGGTGCTGATGCCGTCCTTGTGGTAAACGACCTTCGCATGCGTGCCCTCGAAGCGGACGGACGAGCGGGGGTGGACCGTGAACGAGCCGTGGTTGGATGTCGCCACGTACTGCACGGTGTCGTTCTGCACCCACACCACGACGTGCTCCCAGTCGTGGCGGTGCCCGCCGAGGCTGATGCCCGGGATGGCCTGGTCCTTCTCGAAGTAGAGCGCGTACACCACGGCGCACCAGCCGTTGTTGCACTTGGCGCGCGCGTAGCTGTTGGTGTTGTCCAGGTCGGACGCGTCACGGCAGTTGCCGTTGAGGGCGCCGGTAGGGTTCAGCCCGGGGTTGACGGTTCCGTCGGGGCCGATGGCCGCGGAGGAGTAGCAGCCGTCGGTGTCGTAGTCGAAGGCGGGCTGGTAGGTGCTCTCCAGCGCGTCGGCGTCGGCCGGGAGCGCGGGCGGGGGAGCGGCGAAGGCCGTGGCGGGGACGGCGACGACCAGGGCGGCCGCGCCGGCCAGTCCGGTCAGCCATCTCCTGGCGTGCGTACGGGGCTTGCTCGGCGACACTGCGTCCTCCTCGGGACAGGCGCAGCCCAACGGCTGTGGGGGGCTGGGGAGTTCACAGCATCCCGGTCGGGCGTGCCCATGCCAAGAGGGTGTCGGGGGAAAGATGCGGACCGGTCGGTACGGGGCCGCCCTCAGGTCATGCGAGGTCGTCGGGAAGGTCGGCCGCCGCCTCCTCGGGCGCGAGGTCCGGCCTCAGGCGCAGCCAGGACGGCTGGCGCAGCATGCCCTCGCGGGTGCGGGTGCTGTACCGCACCTCGCCGACCAGCCGGGGCACCACCCAGTGGGCGCCCGGGGCGGAGGGCGGCGGGTCGAACGGGCAGACGTCGGTCTCCGCGGCCTTCAGCAGCGCGGCCAGCTCGGCGCGTTCGGCCTCGCTCCAGCCGGTGCCCACGCCGCCCACGTAACGCAGCCGGCCCCCCGCCCGCTGCCCGACCAGGACGGCGCCCGGCAGCCCCGTCAGGCGGCCCTTGCCCGGCAGCCAGCCGCCGATGAGCACGTCCTCGGTGCGCATGTTGCGGATCTTGATCCAGGCGCGTGAGCGGACCCCCGGCTCGTACACCGAGTCCAGCCGCTTGCAGACCAGCCCCTCCAGTCCGTGCTCGACGGTGGCCCGCAGCGCCTCCCGGCCGTGGCCCACGATCGCGGCCGGGGTGGACCAGAAAGGCCCGTCGAGCCCGAGATCCAGCAGCTCCTCGCGGCGGCGGACGTACGGCTCGCGGAGCAGCGAGCGGCCGTCCAGGTGCATCACGTCGAACAGGACCAGATGCACCGGTACCGTCTGCGCCCGGCGCACCGCGCGGGCGGGGGAGTGGGCCAGGCCCATCCGCGACTGGAGCAGCTGGAAGCTCGCCCGGCCTTCCGCGTCGAGGGCGAGGATCTCCCCGTCCAGCACGGCGGGCCGGGAGCCGAGCGCGGTCGCCAGCGGACGCAGCTCGGGATACGCGCCGGTGATCTCCTGCCCGGACCGGGCGCGCAGCACGATGCTCCCGTCACCCGGGAGGTAGACCACCGCCCGCTGCCCGTCCTGCTTGGTCTCGTACGCCCAGCGCGCGTCCGCCGAGGGAGGCGGCAGCCGGCCGGGTGTGGCGAGCATCGGCGGGATCAGCGGGAGGGTCACGGGTGAGGTGTGGACGCCGCCGCCCGGCCGCACGCGTCCGGCCCCGGTGTTTCGCCCGAACGGAGCGCGAACGGGGGCGGGCGGGCGCATCGCGGATCGGGAGTGGAGGGTTCCATTCCGCGCACCCCAATTGATTGAGTTACGCAATGAGATGGTAAAGTGCGCCCATGTCCACACCTCCGCCTTCCGACCCCTCCGCCTCCCCGGAGGTGGTCGAGATCGAGCGCGCGCTGTACCGCATCACCTACCTCAGCTCGCGCGCCCGGCAGCACGAGCGGCTGATGGCCGCGGCGGGGGTGCCGCTGGACCGGGCCGGGGCGGCGCTGCTGCGGAAGATGGCCGGCGAGGAGCCCATGCGGCCGGGGGAGCTGGCGGCGCGGCTCGGGGTGGAGGCCTCACACGTCACGCGCACGGTGCAGCACCTGGAGCGGTCCGGACACGTCGTCCGCGTGCCCGACCCGGACGACCGCCGCGCCCAGCGCATCGAGCTCACCGACGCCGGCCGCGACGCGATCGCCAGGATCCGCGAGACCGGGGTGCGCGGCATGCAGGCCGCACTCGCCCACTGGTCCGAGGAGGACCTGCGCACACTGGCCACGCTGTTCCACCGCATGGTCGACGACTTCCTCGCCCACGCGGCCGCGACGGACACCGAGTCCTCGGCGGACTGAGCCCCGACCCTCCCTCGCCGCCGCTGCCTTACCGTCCGGTAACGTGCGCGGCAGTCACCGGAGGAGGAACCGTGTCACGGTCCGCACGCTCACCCCTGCTGCTCGCCGGTCTGCTGGCCGCCGCCGGCACCGCGCACTTCGCGGCGCCCCGCCAGTTCGACCACATCGTCCCGCGCTCCCTGCCCGGCTCGCCCCGCGCCTGGACGTACGCCAGCGGCGCCGCCGAGCTGGCGCTGGCCGCCGGGGTGGCCCTGCCCCGCACCCGCGAGGCCGCCGCCCTGGCCGCGGCGGCCTTCTTCGTCGGGGTGTTCCCCGCCAACGTGAAGATGGCCGTCGACTGGCGCCACCGCCCCGCACCCCAGCGCGCCGCCGCCTTCGGCCGGCTGCCGCTGCAGGTGCCGCTCGTCCTGTGGGCGCGCGGCGTCGCCAAGAACGCGGAGGGGGCGGCGTGAGCGCGCGCCTGGAGAAGGGCGACACGGTCGAGGACTTCGCCGCGCCCGACGAGACCGGCACCGTACGCCGGCTGTCCGAGCTGCTCGCCGACGGCCCGGTGGTGCTGTTCTTCTACCCAGCCGCCCTGAGCCCCGGCTGCACCGCCCAGGCCTGCCACTTCCGCGACCTCGCCGGCGAGTTCGCCGAGGTGGGCGCCCGGCCGGTCGGCGTCAGCGCGGACCCCGTGGAGCGCCAGGCGGAGTTCGCCGGACGGCACACCCTCGGCATGCCCCTGCTGTCCGACGCCGACGGCGCGATCCGCGAGAGGTTCGGAGTGAAGCGGGGCATCTCCGTGGCCCCGACCAAGCGGGCCACCTTCGTCATAGGCCAGGACCGGACCGTGCTGGAGGTCGTGCGCAGCGAGCTGCGCATGAACACCCACGCGGACAAGGCACTCGCCGCCCTGCGCGCCCACCGGGGCTGAGACACCGGGCGGTCTTCGCCCGGAGCGGTCCCGTCCACGGACGCGGTTGGCGGGCCGGTTTCACCCCTGCGTGGGTGAGGGCCTGGCTTTGTGCACCCACCGGGGTCGAGGCGGTCGGGCACCGGGCGGCCCCCGCCGGCATCGTCCCCGCCCGCGAACTCGGTCGGTCGCCGGGTGGCCTCGGCCCGGAGCCGTCCCGCCTGCGAACGCGGCCGGCGGGGCCGGGTCCACCCCTGGGGGGTGAGGGCCGCCGCGGTGACCGGGACGCACGCGCGGCCGCCCCGGGCGCACCCGCCGCGGTTGAGAGGTGACGCCCGCGGGTCGATCCTGGACGAATGGACGACGCCTCCGCCGTGCTTGTTGTCGACGCCCGCGGCGTCGTGACGGGGTGGAGCGAGGGAGCCCGGCGGCTGACCGGGTTCTCCGCCGACGAGGCCGTGGGCCGTGCCGTGCGGGACCTGCTCGTCGGGGAGCCGGACGGTGGGGAGCCTCCGCCCGGCGGTCCGCCCCTGCCCGTGGGAACCGTCACGGCGCGTCACCGTGACGGCCACGTGCTGACGCTCCGGATCGGGCTGTCCCCGCTCGACGGGCCCGGGGACGAGACCGCCGGCTACGTGGTCACCACCGCGCCCGTCGGCACGCGGGAGACGTCGCTCGGCGGCCGGGTCTTCGAACAGTCGTCGCTGCCCATCTCCGTCTTCGACACCGAGCACCGCTTCGTCCGGCTCAACGCCGCCGCCTGCGAGGCCATGGGCGGCACGGAGGAGACCCTGCTGGGCCGCACCTTCCTCGACGTCGCGGGTCCCGGCGAGGGCACCCGCTCCATCGACCGGAACATGCGCACGGTCGTCGAGACCGGCCGCCCGATGCGCGACGAGACCAACAGCCAGGCGAGCGCCGCCCCGGACCGGCAGGCCTGGGACGTGGAGATGTGGCCGCTGCGGGACACCACCGGCCAGGTGATCGGCGCCGCGCTGGCCGGCCTGGACTCCACCGAGCAGCACCGCTCCAGGCGCCGGCTGGCCCTGATCGACGAGGCCACCACCGCCCTGGGCACGACCCTCGACGTCGTCCGCACCGCCGAGGAGTTCGTGGCGCTGCTGGTGCCGGACTTCGCCGACTTCGCCGCCGTCGACCTGCTCGACTGGGTGCTCGACGCGGAGGCGCCCCCGCTGCGCGACGACCCCGACGTGGTGATGCGCCGCGTGGCGCACGCCTCCGCCGGCCCGGACGCGCCCGCCACGGTCGTCCCCCTCGGCCGCACCGACGTCTACCCGGCGTACTCGCCGCCCGCGCGGGCGCTGCGCGAAGGGAGAGCCGTGCTCGCGCACGCGGGCGAGACGGACTTCGACCGGTGGATGGCCGAGCGCGAGCCGCAGTCCCTGCGGACGGAGGCGGCGCGGGCCCACCGCATCCACGCCGAGCTCGCCGTGCCGCTGCTCGCCCGCGGCACCACGCTCGGCGTCGCGATCGCCCTGCGCAACCTCCGCCCCGAGAAGTTCGCCGAGGACGACGCCGTCCTCGCCGAGGAGATCGCGGGCCGGGCCGCCGTGTGCGTGGACAACGCCCGCCGTTTCGCTCGGGAACGCGCCACCGCCATGACCCTCCAGAACAGCCTGCTGCCCAAGGTGCGGCCCGGGCAGGCGGCCGTGGAGATCGCCCACCGCTATCTGCCGACCGCGTCCGCCGTGGGCATCGGCGGCGACTGGTTCGACGTCATCCCGCTGTCCGGCACCCGGGTCGCCCTGGTCGTGGGCGACGTCGTCGGACACGGCATCCCCTCCACGGCCACCATGGGCCGGCTCTGCACGGCCGTGCGCACCCTCGCCGACGTCGACCTGCCGCCCGAGGAACTGCTCACCCACCTCGACGACCTGGTCACCCACCTCAGCGCCGACGACCGCGTCGACGTCCCGGAGCTCGGCGCCACCTGCCTGTACGCCGTCTACGATCCCGTCTCCCGCCTGCTCACGGTGTCCGCCGCCGGACACCCCCCGCCCGCTCTGCTGCTGCCCGACGGCACCTGCCGGCTCGTGCCGCTGAACGCGGGACCGCCGCTGGGCGTCGGCGGCATGCCGTTCGAGGCGACCGAGCTGGAGCTGCCCGAGGGCTGTGTGGTCGCCTTCTACACCGACGGGCTCGTCGACGGCCGCGGCCGGGACGTCGACCACGCCACCCAGGAGCTGTGCCGCGCCCTGACCGTGCCCACGGAGTCGCTGGACGCCCTGTGCGACGTCGTGCTCAAGCAGGTGCTGCCCGAGGAGCCCGGCGACGACGTCGCCCTGCTGCTCGCCCGCACCCGCGCCCTGGGCGCCGGGCAGGTCGCCGCGCGGGACGTGGCAAAGGACCCCGGGGAGGTCGCCGTTGTCCGCAAGTGGGCGCTCGACCTGCTGTCCGCCTGGGGTCTGGACGACATCTCGTTCGTCACCGAGCTGGTGGTCAGCGAGCTGGTCACCAACGCCATCCGCTACGGGGAGCCCCCGATCCGGGTGCGGCTGATCCGCGACCGCACCCTCATCTGCGAGGTGACCGACTCCAGTTCCACCTCGCCCCATCTGCGCCGGGCGCACGCCTTCGACGAGGGCGGCCGGGGGCTGCTGCTGGTCGCCCAGCTCACCCAGCGCTGGGGGTGCAGGCAGGCGGACGGCGGCAAGACCATCTGGGCGGAACAGGCCCTCCCACGCCGCTGACCCTCGCGCCCGGGCGGTTCAGCCGCCTCCCCGGCCGACCTCCCGCCCCCGGGGGTTCAGCCCCCTTCCGGCCGATCTCCCGCCTCCGGCGGTTCAGCCCCCTTCCGGCCGATCTCCCGCGTCTGCCGGTTCAGCCCCCTCCCGGCCGACCTCCCGCGCCCGGGCGATCAGCCGCCCTCCCGCGCGACTTGCGCGAGCGTGCGGCCCGTACGGGCGGAGCGGGCCCGGCGCGGGTCGGGCGCGCCCCGGCCGCCGGAGCCGCCCTTGGCCGCCCGCACCAGCAGCCACGCCTCCTCGCCGTCGTCCGCGTCGCGGAAGCGGGTGAGGGCGTACTCGCCGCGCAGCTTCCGGCCGTGCAGCCGGAACGTGGCGTGCCCGCGCTCCAGCGACTCCGCGAAGTCCACGGGCCGGCCCCGGCGGTCGTGGCTCAACGGCTCGTATGTGCCGTGGTCCCAGACGATCACCGTGCCGCCGCCGTACTCGCCGCGCGGGATGACGCCCTCGAACTCCTCGTACTCCAGCGGGTGGTCCTCCGTCGGCACGGCCAGCCGTTTGTCGCGCGGGTCGGCGGGCGGGCCCTTGGGCACCGACCACGATTTCAGCACGTCGCCCACCTGGAGCCGGAAGTCGAAGTGCATCCGGCGGGCGTCGTGGATCTGCACGACGAACCGGGGCAGGGCGTCCCGCTCTTCCCGCGCCTCCCGCCCGTCGCCGCGCGGCTCCGCCGTCCGGTCGAAGTGCCGCTTGCCGTGATAGTCCCGCAGCCGGCCCTTTCCGCCCACCGCACCGCTCCCTCCGCCGGGCCCGTCCGCCTTCCGTACGGGCGGCTCCCGGGTACCCGGTCAGAACTCCTCGTGCACCTCCGGGTCCCCGCCGATCCGCCGGTGCGCCCGGTCGGAAAGTGTCCGCATCTGTGCGTCGTCCAGTTCGAAGCCGAACACGTCCAGGTTGGCGCGCTGCCGTTCGGGGTCGGACGACTTCGGCACCGGCACCGCGCCCAGCTGGACGTGCCAGCGCAGCACCGCCTGCGCCGGGGTGACGCCGTGCGCGTCGGCCACGGCGGCCACCGCGAGGTCGTCCAGCAGCTGCGAACCGCGGCCCAGCGGGCTCCAGCTCTCGACGAGCACGCCCTTGTCCGCGTGGTGGGCGCGCAGCTCCTCCTGCGGGAAGAACGGGTGCAGCTCGACCTGGTTGACCGAGGGCAGCACCCCGGTCTCCTTCTCCAGCCGTTCGACGTGGGCGGGCGTGAAGTTGGAGACGCCGATCGAGCGGACCAGGCCGTCCTCCCGGAGCTTGATCATGGCCTTCCAGGAGTCGACGTACTTGTCGACGCGGGGGAGCGGCCAGTGGATGAGGTACAGGTCGACGTGGTCCAGGCCGAGCCGGGCGCGGGACTCCTCGAAGGAGGCGAGGGTCTCCTCGTAGCCGTGGTGGCGGCCGGGGAGCTTCGTCGTCACGACGATCTCCTCGCGCGGGACGCCCGCGCCGGCCACGGCACGGCCCACGCCGGTCTCGTTACGGTAGTTGGCGGCCGTGTCGATCAGGCGGTACCCGGCGTGCAGGGCCGTCGTCACCGCCCGTTCCGCCTCGGCGTCGTCCATCGGCCAGGTGCCCAGGCCGATGGCCGGGATCGTCGTGCCGTCGTTGAGGGTGTGCTGCGGGATGCTCGTCACGGGAGGGCCCTCCGGTCGCGGTGTCGTCCTCCCAGCGTCCGTCACGACGGGGGAGGTGATCAACCGGACGGGCCCGGCGCCCTGTCGCCAGGTCCCGCTTCCCCTGCCACGATCTTCCGGGAGCCGGTTCGTCCGGGGCCGCCGGGGACGAGCGACGGAGTGGGGCGCATACGACGGACAGCCGCGTCGGGCCGGACCGAGAGCCGGGCGATCCTGGACATGCTGCTGGAGCAGGGCCACGCGCCCCGAGTACACCGTGCGGCTGCGCCGGGAGCCCGGCGCCGTGGCGTTCCGGGACAACCGTGCCACCATCCACCTCGCCCCGCCGGCACGGCCCTCCTCGACCACCCGCGGATCACGCACCGCGTGATGCTCGCCGGGGACGTCCCCGGCGGCGTGGACGGCGCGCCCTCCCGGCCCCTCACCGGCCCCGGGCCGGGACGCTGGTAGCCGCCCTCAGCTCAGCGGGACGGTCACCTCGTCCTCCACGGGCGGGGAGACCTCCTGCGCCCGCTGCCCGGTCGCCGCGAAGCAGCGCAGCCGCAGCGCCTCGGGCGTCACGTCGATCCGCAGGAAGGACTTGAAGAACGGCGGGTGGTACGTGGCCGAACCGGGTGAGAGCAGCGACTGGTACGCCTTGCGCACCGGCAGCCGGAACCGCTTCCCCCGGTCCGGCCGGCGTCCGGTGCCGAGCAGCCCCGCGACCAGCCGCATCCGGCGGGTCACCCGGGCCGGCGCGCCCGCAACCCGGGTCGGCCCGATGCCCAGCCGTTCGGCGATCACCGCGGCCGCCTCCGCCTCGGTCAGCGAGAAGAACCGGCGCAGCCGCGTCCGCCGCCCGTACAGTCCGCTGTAGAAGGCGAGGGAGTCGCCGCGCAGCGGGTAGCAGCGGAAGTCCGCCTCGGTGACCCCGGCGACGTCCACCCGGGGGATGGTGTGGGTGGCGTGCGTGAACGCCCCGCCGCCGCCCGCCACCACGTACTGCAGGGTGCGGCCGTCGTCCAGACGCACCGGGTAGCGCTGGTAGTTGTGGATGTCGCCGCCGATCGCGGCCACGTACCGGTGGGCGGGGTCGCGGACGATGTCGTCGACGGTGCCGCCGCCCTCGATCGGGCACGGGTGGTGCTCGCCGTCCACGTACAGCGGCGAGCCGGTCACCAGGATCTTCGGGCGCGGGTCGCGCGACACCTCACGCAGCCACGCGCCCTGTTCGGCGTCGAGCGTGCCGAGCAGCCCGGTGTCGATGCCGACGATCCGCAGCGGCCCGGCGTCGATCGCCCAGTACGGGCCCGGCTGCACCGCCTGCTGGGCGGGGGAGGAGCGCAGCTTCCGTGCCTCGTCGAGGTGTGCGCCGTCGCCGGGGCGGGGCCGGTGCCACAGCAGGGACCGCAGCCAGGCGCGGGTGAGGGGGCGCGGCGCCGGGGCGGGCGGCAGGGGCTCCGTCTCGTCGCAGAAGACCCGCATGAAGCCGGACAGGTCCTCGTACCAGTCGTGGTTGCCGGGTATCGCGTAGACCGGCGCCTGGTAGTCCTGGTACGGGCGGAAGAACTTGGGTCCGTAGTCGCCGGCGCTGCCCACCGGGTAGATGACGTCGCTGGCGAGCACGGCGAACGCGGTGTCCCGGCCCTCCTTCAACAGGCCGGGCACGACGGCGTACTGGGGCTCGCCGCCCTCGCCGGTGTCCCCGATCACCAGGAACGAGAAGCGGTCCGGGTCGTCGCGGCGGATCACGCGGTCGGCCGGAGCCCCGGCCGCCGCCCGCCGGGCCGCCCAGCGCGACCTGACCTCCCCGGTGGGGTCGCCGAACCAGGAGGCCAGGACGCCGTTGCGGGCGGCCCACAGATGCCTCGGGTCCAGCCAGGAGATCTTCTCGGCCTGGCGCGGCACCAGCCGTATGTACTCACCGCGTACGGAGGCGCCCCAGCCGGCGCCCTCGGCGGTGTCGCGTGAGGATTCGGACACGCGTGCACCGTAACAACGGTGTCCCGTACGGGCGGTGGGCGGGGGCGCGCGTCAACCCGGCGGCTGTGCCGTCATGTTGACGCGCCGGGCGGGAAGGTGCGCTCCAACAGGTCCAGCAGCGCCGCCTGGTGGCGTTCGTCGGCCTTCTCGTCGTACGACGCCGTGTCGGGCTGGGTGAAGCCGTGCGCGGCCCCCGGGTACACCTCGCAGCGGTGCCGGACGCCCGCGTCCGTCAGGGCCCCCTCCAGCCGCTCGATCTGCTCCGGCGGCAGCGACGGGTCCTCGTCGGCGTGCCCGAGATACACCTCGGCGGTGATCCTCGGCGCCGCCAGGTGCGGGCTGTCGGGGTCGTCCGTCGCCACCGCCGTGGAACCCGGCCACCGCCGCCACCCGGTCCGGGAAGGCGCCGGCCGCGCGCAGCGCCAGGCCCGCGCCCATGCAGTAGCCGGTCAGCGCGACCGGCCCGTCCGCCGCCTCCGGCCGCTCCGCGAGCCACCGCAGATACGCGCCCGCGTCGGCCGTCGCCCGTCGGGGCGTCAGCTCCCGCAGCGCCGGACGGAGCCGGGCGAACAGCTCACCGCGCGCCTCGGCGTCGATGAAGGCGGGCAGCTCCACCACCGGGGCGGGACCGCGCCGGTGGAAGAGGTTCGGCACCAGCACCGTGTACCCGGCCCGAGCCACCCGGTCGGCGGCATCCCGCACCGCCGGGCGCAACCCGAAGGCGTCGGTGAAGACCAGCACCGCCGGCCGGGGCACGCCGTCCGCCGGGCGCGCCAGATACGCGTCCGCCGCCCCGTCCTCCGTGGGGACACGCACCTCGGCCCCCCGCACGTCCGTCATGTCGCGCCGTCCTCCGTCACTCGAACCTCCCGTCACCCGAAGCTTTTGTGCGTCCGTCACTCGAAGCGCGAGACGTCGCCCGCGCCCACCCGTACGATCTCCGGCTCGCCGCCGGAGAAGTCGATCACCGTGGTCGGCTCGGTGCCGCAGTCGCCGGAGTCGAGGACCGCGTCCACCTCGTGGTCGAGCCGGTCCTTGATCTCCCAGCCCTGGGTCATCGGCTCGTCCTCGCCGGGCAGCAGCAGGGTGCTGGACAGCAGCGGCTCGCCCAGCTCCTCCAGCAGCGCCTGGGTGACCACATGGTCGGGGATGCGCACGCCGACCGTCTTCTTCTTGGGGTGCTGCAGCATGCGCGGCACCTCCTTGGTCGCGGGCAGGATGAACGTGTAGCGGCCCGGCGTGGACGCCTTCACCGCGCGGAAGACGTCGTTGTCGATCCGCACGAACTGGCCGAGCTGGGCGAAGTCGCGGCACATCAAGGTGAAGTGGTGCCGGTCGTCCAGCTTGCGGATGGTGCGGATCCGCTCGATGCCGGTGCGGCTGCCCAGACGGCAGCCGAGCGCGTAGCAGGAGTCCGTGGGGTACGCGATCAGCGCGTCGTCGCGGATGGCGGCGGCGATCTGGCCGATGGTGCGCGGCTGGGGGTTGTCGGGGTGCACGTCGAAGTACTTGGCCATTCACCGAGCTTATGCCGCCCGCGCCCCGCGCCGCGGCACACCGCCCCCGCGTCACCCGCAGGGGACGGGAACGCCCCGTCGCGCCGGAGTGAGACGCGCCGGACCGTGGGGTAACGTCCCCCGTCCGGGCCACAGGGCGAGAGACGAGGGGAAGGCCGAGGTGACGGGCGGAAAGGACACGGCACTGGGGACGGCGACGGAGGCGGCGGGGCGTCCGGGCTGGGCGCGTGAACTGCTGGAGCACCTGCGGCCGGCCGGGCGTGACGTCCGCCGGGTCGTGGACTGGCTGGCCGGCGCGGTGGGCGCGGAGGTGGCCCTCCGGGACGGCGCGGGCGACCTGCTCGCCGGGACGCCGCTGCCCCTGGACGAGGCGCTCGCCGCGGACGTCGCCTCCGGACGGATCGCGTCCGCCGCGTGGGACGGGGACGGACGCCATCTGCGGCTGGTGCGCATCGGACACCCCACGGGCGCCTGCGTGCTGGCCGTCTCCCGCGGCGCCCCCTTCGACCGGCGCGCCTCGGACATCGTCACGCACACCGCACAGGTGATCGAGCTGCTGCTCACCGCCCACGAGACGCAGGCGGCCGGCGTCCGGCTGCGGCGGGCCACGGCCGACCTGCGGCTGGCGATCCTCCAGCTGCTGATGGTCGAGGACACCGTCTCCGCGCGCCGGGTCGCCGCCGGACTCTGGCCGGGCCTGCTGGACGCCGAGACCGCCTGCGTCTACGTCCTGGAGTCCGACCCGTCCGTACGCGACCTGCTGGCCGCCGAGTGCATCGAACGCACCCGGGACGAGGCCCTGGTGGTGCGCTGCCCGGCCGTCGACGGCCATGTGATCGTCCTCAGCCCGCGCGAGACCACCGCCGCCGACCTGCGCTCCGTGGTGGAGCGTCACCCCGACACCCTCGTCGGCGGCAGCGTCTGGCAGAGCCTCGCGCGCACGGCCACCGCCTACGGACAGGCCGTCAGCGCGCTGGCCGTGGCCCGGTTCCGGCCGGACAAGACGGCGGTGTACGCCGAGCGCACCCACCCCGAGCGGCTGATGGACCCCGCGGCGCTGCGCACCTGGGCGGCACGGGTGCTGCGCCCGCTCGACGCCCTGCCCCACCACACCCGCGCCGAACTGCTCGCCACCACCCGGCTCGGCCTGGAGTTCACCGCCGTCGCCACCGCCAAGATCCTCGGCGTCAGCCGCAACACCGTGCGCGCCCGCATGGACCGCGTGGAGTCCATGCTCGGCGTCGACTTCGCCGACGTGACCGTGCGGGCCGTCGTCCATCTGGCGCTGCACACCCAGATCAACCTGCTGGACGGCCAGGGGCCCGCCGACTCCGCCGCGAGCGCGCGCCGCCTGGCCGAACTGCTGTCGGGACCGGCCGTCGCCTCCTGGGCGCGGGACCTTCTGGGCCGCCTCGACCCCGACCCGCGCAACGTGCGCCGCACCCTGCGCACCTGGATCGCCGAGGGCGCCAACGCCGAGCGGGCGGCGCAGACCCTCGGCGTGCACGCCCAGACCGTGCGCGAGCACGTCCGCAGCGCGGAACCGGTCCTGGAACGTCAGCTCCTGGCCGCCGGGACCGATCTCTACGAGGTCGCCCTGGCCCATGTGGCCGTCGGCGACCTGGAGCAGCCGCGCATCGCTGGGGAGTGAACCGGGCGATTCGGACTCACCTGTGCACAGGTGAGTGCCGTGGGCCCGTGCAGCGGGCACCGGCGCGGTACACAGACAAGCCTCCGCTTGCATAGTTTCGAGCCACGGCGGGGCACGACCGGAACGGGGGACCGGTCGCGCTCCCGCCCCTTTGTCGTGCCCGCACCCACCTTTCCGCCGCCGCCCGCTGTCCCACGGGCCCGCCCGCCGCTACCCTACTGACCGGTAACGGCAGCTATCCGGAAGGCGAGGCCCTCATGGCGCGGTTCACGGTCGACGGCGCCGCACTGGCCTACGACGACGAAGGCCCCCGCGACGGCGCGGACACACCCCTCGTCCTCATCCACGGATGGACCGCCGACCGGCACCGCTGGGACCACCAGGTCGCGCACTTCTCCCCGCACCGCCGGGTCGTCCGCCTCGACCTGCGCGGCCACGGCGAGAGCACCGGCGCGGGCGTGCCGACCGTCGACGCCCTCGCCGCGGACGTCGTCGCCCTCCTCGACCACCTCGGCGTCGACCGCTTCGTCCCCGTCGGCCACTCCATGGGCGGCATGACCGCCCAGACCCTCGCGCTCACCCACCCCGGACGGGTGGAGCGCCTGGTGCTGGTCAACTCCATCGGCCGCATGACGTACAGCCGGGCACGCGGGCTGCTGATGGGCGCGTCCACGCTGGTGCCGTTCAAGCTGTTCGTCGCCGCCAACATCCGGCGCGCCTTCGGGCCCGGCCACCCCCGCGACGAGGTCCAGAAGTACATTCGCGCCTCGGCGTCCACGCCCCGCGAGGTGGTCATGACCCTCTACGCGGCGATGCGCGCCTTCGACGTCCTCGACCGGGCCGGCGAGATCCAGGCGCCGACCCTGATGGTGCACGGCTACCACGACGTCCAGCTCCCCGTACGGCAGATGCTGCGCCTGGCCAAGGGCTACCCGGACGCCGAGATCCGCGTCCTGGACGCCGGGCACGAACTGCCCCTCGAGCGGCCCGCCGAGCTCACCGCGGTCCTGGACCGCTTCCTCGCCCGCCCGTAGGGGCGGCCCTCACGTTCCGTTTCCCTCCGGTCGCCGTGCGTGGTGATCAGGGGCAGCATGGGCCACGTACGCACGCCGCCGACGGATGCGACCGAAGGCCGGGCGCCCGCACGCCCGGCCTTCGCCGTGAACGGGCCGCGAACGCGTGCATGACGCCGCGGCCCCGGGTACCCGAGCCGCCCGCCAGGAACCGGCCGACGGCCCGGAGCCGCCACGCCCCGGCCCGTCACCGGCCACAAGCAGCAGCGCAAGGAGCCCAGCGAATCATGACGGACACCTCGAGTCAGGGCCCCGCTACCGGCGACGACCGCAAGGTACTCACCAACCGGCAGGGCCACCCGGTCTACGACAACCAGAACCAGCGCACCGTCGGCTCCCGCGGCCCGGCCACGCTGGAGAACTACCAGTTCCTCGAGAAGATCAGCCACTTCGACCGGGAGCGCATCCCCGAGCGCGTCGTCCACGCCCGCGGCGTCACCGCGTACGGCTACTTCGAGGCGTACGGCACATGGGGCGACGAGCCTATCTCCCGCTACACGCGCGCCAAGCTGTTCCAGGAGGCCGGCAAGCGCACCGACCTCGCCGTCCGCTTCTCCACCGTCATCGGCGGACGCGACTCCTCCGAGGCCGCCCGCGACCCGCGCGGATTCGCCGTGAAGTTCTACACCGAGGACGGCAACTGGGACCTCGTCGGCAACAACCTCGGCGTCTTCTTCATCCGCGACGCCATCAAGTTCCCCGACGTCATCCACGCCCTCAAGCCCGACCCGGTCACCTTCGAGCAGCAGCCGCGCCGCATCTTCGACTTCATGTCGCAGGCGCCCGAGTCGATGCACATGCTGGTCAACCTGTTCAGCCCGCGCGGCATCCCCGCGGACTACCGCCACATGCAGGGCTTCGGCGTGAACACCTACAAGTGGGTCGACGCCGAGGGCAACACCAAGCTGGTCAAGTACCACTGGATGCCCAAGCAGGGCGTGCGCTCCATGACCGAGGAGGACGCCGCCAACGTCCAGGCGCAGGGCCTCGGCCACGCCACCAAGGACCTCTACGAGGCCGTCGAGCGCGGCGACCACCCGGAGTGGGAGCTGCTCGTCCAGATGATGGACGACCACGAGCACCCGGAGCTGGACTTCGACCCGCTGGACGACACCAAGACCTGGCCCGAGCAGGACTTCCCGCCGAAGCCCGTCGGCAAGATGGTGCTCAACCGGATGCCGGCCAACTTCTTCGCCGAGAACGAGCAGATCTCCTTCGGCACCGGCGTCCTCGTCGACGGCCTGGACTTCTCCGACGACAAGATGCTCGTCGGCCGGACCTTCTCCTACAGCGACACCCAGCGCTACCGGGTCGGCCCCAACTACCTTCAGCTGCCGGTCAACCAGCCCAAGAGCGCGCAGGTGCGCACCAACCAGCGCGACGGCCAGATGGCCTACCACGTGGACGGCGGGGACAACTCCCACATCAACTACGAGCCGTCCGTCATGGGCGGTCTGCGGGAGGCCCACTACCCGACGCACGACGAGCAGGGCCCGGAGATCCGCGGCCGGCTCACCCGCAAGCGGATCGAGCGCACCAACGACTACCTCCAGGCCGGTCAGCGCTACATGCTCCTGGAGGACTGGGAGCGCGACGACCTGGTGAAGAACTTCACCGACCTGCTGTCGCAGTGCGACCGCCCGGTGCAGGAGCGCATGGTGTGGCACTTCCTGCTCGTCGAGAACGATCTCGGCCGCCGGGTCGGCGAGGGCCTCGGCATCGTGCCGGAGGACGTCGCCCACCTGGAGCCGCTGGAGGGCCAGACCCTCACCGAGGAGGACCGCAAGCGGCTCGCCAACCTCGGCGACAACCCGCCGCGCGACGTGACGGGGCTCACCATGACGCACTGTGTGCCGGACGAGCGGCACGTGGTGACCCGCTGACGGGTCAGAGGGCGAGCGCGGACCGGGCCGCGGCGAGCGCCTGCCCGGCGTAGCCCCGGCCGAACAGCACGGCGTGCACCAGCAGGGGGAACAGCTGGTGCACGCCGACGCGTTCCCGCCACCCCTCGGCGAGCGGCGCCACCTCCTGGTAGCCCTCCAGGACGGCGTCCAGCAGCGGGCAGCCGAACAGCGCCAGCATCGCCAGATCGGTCTCCCGGTGCCCGCCGTGCGCGGCCGGGTCGATCACATGGACCCTGCCGTCCGCGCCCCACAGCACGTTGCCGCTCCACAGGTCGCCGTGCAGCCGCGCGGGCGGCTCGGCGGGCCCCGCCAGCTCCGGCAGCCGCGCGCAGACCCGCTCGACCACCGCCGCCTCGCCGGCGTCCATCGCGCCCGCGTCGACCGCCCGGCGCAGATACGGCAACACACGGTGCTCCGCGTACCAGGCCGGCCAGTCGTCGCCCGTGACGTTGCGCATCGGGGCGAGCCCGATGAACGCCTCCACAGGACCGCCCGGCGGCGGCGCCCCGAACGCGGGCGCGCCGGCGGCGTGCAGGCCGGCCAGTTCGCGCCCGAACCGCAGCGCCGCATCCCGGTCCGGGCGCCCCTCCGTCACCCGGTCGAGGACCAGCCACGCCCCCTCCCGGCCGTGCACCCGCGGCACCGGAGGCGTGCCGGCCTCCGCCAGCCAGCGCAGCCCGGCCGCCTCGGCACGCGCCGCCTCCGCCTCCTCGGCACGTTTCACCACCACCGTGCGGCCGTCGTCCAGGGCGGCCTCGGCGAGCGAGCCCGACAGCGGACGGACTCCGGTCACCGCCCGGCCGGTGAGCCGCGCCGCCACGGCGGCGGGGGTCTCGTCGCCGGACGCGGGGAACGACAGGGGCATCTGCGGCCTCCTCGGCTGGGGGTCGGCGGTCGGCGGCCCGCCCAGCGTACGAGCCCGGCGTGGGCGTGGCGGACGCTCACGCGGGACGGTGAAAAACCCGCTCAGCCCGATGCGGGCACGGCACGCCGTGGGACCACTGTGAATATGACCAGTTCATCGTTCCAGCGCACCCTCACCCTGCCTGCCACACTCTGCGAACAGGCCGTCCCGTACCTGGAACAGGCCGCCCGGCGGACGGTCGACGGAGCGGGGGTCCCGCTGAAGGCGTTCCGCGCGGCCGCCGACGGCGACTGCACCCTCCCGGTCTCCGTGGTCGAACAGGCGGCGGGCTGCCTGCTGGTCCTGGCCACCGAGACCGCCCAGAGCGTACGGCCCTCCGTGCTGCGCGCCACCATCGGCGTCGCCCTGTGCCTGCGTGACGCCGTCGAGGCGGTCCGCCGGCCCGCCCTCACCACCCGCTTCTGGTGACGGCCCCGCCGCCTGCCCACGCCGCATGCTCCCCGTCCCGCGGGGAACCCGGCGCACCGCACCCTCCACACTCCAGGAGAAGGACATGAGCCTGTTGCGCGTCCTCGGCCGGCCGATGCTGGCGTCGATCTTCATCGCGGGCGGACTGGACACCCTCCGCAACCCCCAACGCGTCGCCGGGCTGGCCGACCCCGTGGTGAAGCCGGTCACCGACCGCGTCCGCGCACTGCCGGACCGCACCGAGGACTCCGTACGGCTGAACGGCGCCGTCCAAGTCGCCGCAGGACTGCTGCTGGCCACCGGACGGATGTCCCGCCCGGCCGCCCTCGCGATCGCCGCCACCCTCGTGCCCACCACGCTCGCCGCGCACCGCTTCTGGGAGGAGGAGGACTCCGGCGACAAGGCCCAGCACCGGATCCACTTCCTTAAGAACCTCGGCCTGTTCGGCGGACTGCTGATCGTGGCGGACGACACCGGGGGCCGGCCCTCGATGCTGTGGCGCAGCCGGCACGCCGCACACGACCTGCGCCGCGAGGCGCACATCGCGCGGCGCGCCTTCAAGGCCGGCGCCGGGCCCGCCGCGGCGGCGGGGCGCGCCCGCGCCAAGCTGTCCCACTGACCGCTGACCGCTGACCGGGAGCGGGGCCGGGGGTGCTTCCCCCGGCCCCGCTCCGCAAACCCCCTGTGAGCAACCGCACTCGCGCGGCCAAGTGCCGTGCGGGTGCGGGCTTTTGACCCCCGTGTCCGTCCACGGCGCCCGTGCGGTGGAAAGGACTCGGGGGTCCCTTCTGCCACGATGGAGCGCGCCCGATCCGGCGACGGGAAACGCCGCGCAGCGCAGCCGGCGTCCTCCTTCCCGCGCCCACTCAGCCGAGCCCCCCGAGGCTCCTCCCCGAGTAGCGCACCGTGTCTTCCACACCCTCCCCTGCCCAGGCCGGGTCCCGGTCACCCTGGCGTTCCCTGCGGCACCGCAGCATGCGCTGGTGGTCCGTCGCGAACTTCGTGTCCAACGCCGGTACGTGGATGCAGCTGACCGTGCAGAACCTGCTGGTCCTGCAGATCACCGGATCCGCCGCGGCCACCGGCCTGTCCATGTCCGTCCAGGCGGCCCCGGCCCTGCTGATGAGCGTCCTCGGCGGCGCGGCCGTCGACCGCTGGCCGCGCAAGCTGACCGCCGCGGTCAGCCAGGCCCTGCTCGCCGTCATCGCCTTCACCACGGCCACCCTGGTGGCGCTGGACCGGCTCGACATGACCACCCTGATGGTGCTGGCCGCCGTCACCGGCATGGTCGCCACCGTCGACAACCCGGCCTGCGCCCTGCTCGGCAACGACCTCGTCCCCGCCGAGGACGTGCCCTCCGCCATCGGCGTGGGCGCGCTCGTCTTCAACGCGGGGCGGCTCGCCGGCGCGGCCCTGGCCGGCGTGACCGTCGACTTCCTCGGCACGGCGGCGGCCTACTTCGCCAACGGCTTCTCCTTCCTCTTCGTGACGGCGGTCATCCCGTTCCTCCGCCCGGCGGCGGGCGCGGTACGGCAGGTCACCGGGCGGGCGGCCCGGCGGTCCACGCCCGACATGAGCGTGCGGGAGGGGCTGGCCTTCTTCGCCCGGCGGCCCCGGCTGCTCGCGCTCGCCGGGGTGACCGGGATCAGCGCGGTCTTCGGCCGTAACTACGGCCTCACCCTCGCGGTCCTCGTCACCGGCCCGCTCGCGGGCGGCGCGGGAGCCTTCGGCACGGTGTCGACCGTCCTCGCGGCAGGCGGGATCGTCGGCGCGGTGCTGGGGGCGCGGCTGCGGCGGCCCTCGGTACGGCTGGTCGGCGCGCTCGCCGCGACCGGGGCGCTGCTGCAGATCGTCGCCGGTCTTTCGCCCTCGCTGGCGGTGCTGCTGGTGCTGGTCCTGCCCATGGCCGTGGTGGAGTCCGTCTCCGACACGGCGGGCACGGCGGTCCTGCAGACCGATCCGCCCGCCCATCTGCGGGGGCGTGTGCTGGGGGTGTGGGGGTCGGTCGGCACGGTCTGGAGCCTGGGCGGGCCGCCGGCTCTCGGGCTCCTGATGGAGCTGGCAGGGCCGCGGGGGGCTTTGATCACCGGCGGCGTGATCATCGCGGCGTCCATCGCCTCGGGCCACCTCCTGCACCGCCGCCGGACGGTGTCTCCGGTCGCCTTCCCCACGAAGGAGACGGCCCCGCAGCCGGCCCTGCAAACGGCGGCGTAACCCCCGTCCCCTACAGGGACACGGTTGGGAAACACCCTCAGGGGCGCGGGGAACTGCGCAAACGGAAGCCCAAGAGACGGAGCCTCCAAGACACGCGTACCGGTGTCGCCGTTTCGGGGGCTCCGCCCCCGGACCCCCGTTCGCGCAGTTCCCCGCGCCCCTACAGGGCATCACCACCCCGCGTCCGAGAGGGCGCACCACCCGCCACCCCGCGTCCGGAGGGCGCACCACCCGTGCCACCCGGCGCCTGGAGGGCGCACCACCCGCCACCCGCGCCCCCATGGGGCGTCTACCACCCGCGCCCGTAAAGACGCGCACGTACCCGACCCGCCCCGCAGGGACTACTTCACCGCCTCCGCAGCCCGCCGCGCCAGCGACGTCGTCGAGTGACCGTCCAGGTACGGCAGTACCACCGCCTGCCCACCCCACGTACGCACAACCTCCGCCTCGGGCAGCTCCTGCACGGAGTAGTCCCCGCCCTTCACCCACACGTCCGGCCGCAACCGCTCCAGCACCCGCTCCGGTGTGTCCTCCTCGAACACCACCACCGCGTCCACACTCCCCAGCGCGGCCAGCACCCTCGCCCGGTCCGTGGCCGGGGTCAGGGGCCGCCCGGGCCCCTTGCGGCGGGTGACGGACGCGTCGGAGTTCAGGCAGACGATCAGACAGTCGCCGATCCGCCGCGCGCTCTCCAGCAGCCCCACGTGACCGGCGTGCACCAGGTCGAAGCAGCCGCCCGTGGCGACCACGGTGCCGCCCCGCGCGCGCACCTCCCGCGCCAGTTCGAACGCGTCGGCGGCCGGGTCCTGGGCGGGGACCGGGGCGACCGGGTTGTGCCAGAGGTCCGGGTTGCCCGCGCCGCCCGCCGCGACGAACGCGGCGGCCTCGGCGACCGCCCGCTGCAGGGCCTCCTCCGGCAGCAGCCCGTCCGCGAGACCGGCGACCGTCGTCGCGGCGAAGCAGTCGCCCGCGCCGCAGGTGTCGCCGTCCGCGTGGAACGGCGCGGGGATCAGCATCGGCGTGCCGCCGCCCGGCCGGGTCAGCAGGACGCCCCGTTCGCCGAGTGTCACGGCGACGCCCGCCGCCCGCCAGCGTTCGGCGAGTTCCGTGCCGCGTTCGGCGAAGGCGCCCAGCGAATCGCCCGGCACGCCGGGCGTGCCCGCGCACAGTGTGACCGCCTCGCCGGCGTTGGGCGTGACCAGCCGCGCCCCCGGTACCGGTGTCTCGCCGCGCGGGTGCGGGTCCCACACGAGGGGGGTGCGCCGGGCGGCCTCCTCCAGGTGGGGGCGGACCGCGCCGGCGGTGTGGCGGCCGTAGTCGGCGACGAGGACGGCCTGCGCGCCGGCCAGCGCCTCGCGCACCGCCTCGTCCGGTTCGCCGGGCGTGCCGCCGCCCCGGTCGATGCGCACCAGCGGACGCCCGCCCGCGAGGACGCGCGTCTTCACGGCAGCGTGCCGTGCAGCGGCAGCTCCAGCAGCCGTACCGCCCGCCGAGCTGCTGCCGAGCGCGGTCACCAGGACGACGTCCCGGCCGCCGCGCGCGGCGAGCGCGGCGGCCAGCCCGGCGCCTCCCGGGTGCCTCGTGGTCCCCGGTGACGTCGACGACCGGGGCGGGCGCGTCGGGGGCCAGCCGGGTGGCGACCCCCTCGATGTCCTCGTCGAGCAGGACGTCGCCCACCACCACCAGCGGTTCGGGACCGGTCATGTCAGCCTCCCGGGAACGGCCGCCACGGTCCGGGCCGGCGGCGCGGCCACGGCGGTGTCGAAGCACTCGCAGAGCAGGTGCACGGCGACCAGATGGACCTCCTGGACGGTCGCGGTCGAGGCCGCCGCCACGCACAGGCTCTCGTCGGCCGCCTCCATCAGCGGGTTGGGGCCGGGCCCGGTCAGCGCCCACACCTCGAGCCCGGCCCGACGGGCCGCGACCGAGGCGGCGATGAGGTTGGCGCTGCGGCCCGAGGTGGACAGCAGCATGAGCACGTCGCCGGGGCGTCCGTGCGCGGCGACCTGACGGGCGTACACGTGGTCGAAGCCGTAGTCGTTGCCGATGGCGGTGACGCTGGAGGTCTCCGCGTGCAGGGCGAGCGCCGAGTACGCGGGCCGCTCGCTGCGGTAGCGGCCGACCAGTTCGGCGGTGAGGTGCTGGGCCTGGGCGGCGCTGCCGCCGTTGCCGGCGGTCAGCAGCCGGCCGCCGCCGGTGAGGACGGCGGCGAGCCGGCCGCCCCAGTCCGCGATCCGGGGCAGGCCGTGCCGGCCGAGCCCGTCGAGGGCGTCCTGGAGGGACCGGCAGTGCAGACGGGCGGCGTCGAGCGCGGGGTGTTCGGTCATGGTGGGCCGGGCGCGCCGCCCTCCGGGGACGGCGACGGCGCCCGCACCTCCTTCCAACGTCGGACGTCTGCGGCCCGTGTGCGGGCCTGGGGTTCAGCCGGTCCTGGTCACGGCCGGCTCGCTGTCGAGGACCTCGCAGTACGCCGCCTCCGTGGCGGCGGCGATCCGAGGCCACCCGTAGCGGGCGAGCACCCGGCGGCGGCCCGCCGTCCCGCAGGCCTCGCGGCCGGCCGGGTCGGCGAGCAGGCTCGCCACGGCGGCGGCCAGCGCCTCGGGGTCGCCGGGCGGCACGAGCCGTCCGGTGGCCGGGTCGGCGACGGTGTCGAGCTGGCCGCCGACCGCGCTGGCCACCACGGGACGGCCGCAGGCCATGGCCTCCAGCGGGACGATGCCGAAGGGCTCGTAGTCGGCGGGACAGAGCACCACGTCGGCGGAGCGCAGCAGCGCCGGCACGCGCTCGGCGTCCACCCCGCCCAGGAACCGCACCCGGTCGACGACCCCCGCGTCCCGCGCCACCGCGCGCAGCCGGCGCACCTCCGGGTCGTCGTCGAGTCGCTCCGCCGGGGGCCCGCCGGCCACCAGCAGTTCGGTCCCGGGCAGCAGGGCCAGCGCGGCCACCGACACGGCGGCCCCCTTGCGCGGCACCAGCCGTCCCAGCTGCACCAGCCGGTGGCGGTACGGGCCGCGCGCCCAGCGCGGGCCCGCCGGGGTGAAGCGTGCGGTGTCCACGCCGCACGGCACGACGCCGATCCGGTCCGCGGGCACGCCCATCCGGACCAGCTCCGCGACCTCGTCACGGCAGGTGGCGACGACCCGGTCGCAGCCGAGCCCCACCTCGATCTCGCAGCCGATCCGCTCCGGCGGGCTGGTGTCGGCGGCGCCCTGGTGGCGGCGCTTCACCGTGCCCAGCGCGTGGTAGGTGTGCAGCAGCGGCAGGCCCACCTCCCGGGCCGCGCCGAGCGAGGCCAGTCCGGACATCCAGTAGTGGGAGTGCACCACGTCCGGGGTGCGGGCCCGCCACTCCCGGACGAGCACGCGCGCGAACGCGTCCATGTACGGCAGCAGCCGGTCCTTGGGCACCGGTTCGGGGGGTCCGGCGGTGACGTGGTGGACCTCCACGCGCTCGCCGATCCGCACCCGGTCCGGCAGATCGGGCGCGTCGCGGCGGGTGTGCACCGTGACGCGGTGTCCGCGGCCGGCGAGCGCCGTGGCCAGGGCGGCGACGTGGACGTTCTGGCCTCCGGAGTCCCCCCCGCCGAGCGCGGCGAGGGGACTCGCGTGCTCCGAGACGAGCGCGATCGACAGCACGCCCGGGGGGACAGGGGCGAGGTCCGCGGTCATGGGCTCACCTCCGTGATCGGTCGCGGCCGGGGTGCGGACACCGCCGTCCGGGGATCGGGTTCCGGCCGCGGCTGCGGCCGGGAGCGTGCGCGGGGCGCCCGCCGGGGCCCGTCGCGGGCCGGGGGCGGGCAGGTCCGCCGGTTCATGTCGGCATCCGTTCGCCGGCCGGGGCCGCCGCGGAGGGCGACGGGGGCTCGGCCCGGTGGCGGTGGGCGGGCGTGGCGCGGTGCCGCACCTGTCCGCGCAGCCAGTGCCAGGCGGCGGCCGGCGGGACGAGCGCGCTGGTGAGGGCCATGGTGACGACCTCGTCCCGGGTGCGCGGACCCGGGAGGATACGGGCCAGGGCGAACTCGGCGGTCCCCGCGAGCCACCCGCAGGCGCAGACCGCCGCGGCGCGCGGGCGTCCGGTGAGCGCGCACACCGCCGCCGCGAGCCCGGCCGACGTCACCGCCAGGTGCAGGGGGAGACGGCCCCGGGGCGCCCCGGCCCGCCGCCACCAGTCCCGCCCGTGCAGCCGGGTCATCAGCACGTCGTCCGCGTTGCCCGCCTGGAGCCGCACGGAGACCCACCGGTCGGCGGGACGCACCGGGTGCGTGGTCGTACGGCGCCCCTCCGCCAGCGTCCAGCCGGCGTCGAGCACCCGCAGCGCCAGGTCCGCGTCCTCCCGGAAGGCCCGGCGGAACCGCTCGTCGAAGCCGCCCACGGCCTCCAGCGCCTTGCGCCGGTACGCCATGTCGGCGGTGATCCAGCGCGCTTCGGCCAGGCCCGCCACATTGCGTTCCCAGTCGGTGGGCGCCCGGTCCACGGGCAGCGGCACCTCGACGCGGGCGGTGGTCCCGGCGGTCGCCACGCTCGCCCCGGCGAGGTCGAGCGCGAGATCGTCGGCCCACGTGGGCCCCGGCACCACGTCGTCGTCGAGGAACACGATCCACGGCGCGTCCCCGGCGGCACGCCATCCGGCGTTGCGGGCGGCGGCCGGGCCGCGCGCCCCGCCGTGCACCACGACGGTCCGGGACCGCAGGGCAGGGGGAACGGACGCGGTGAGCGGCACGGCGGGGTCCCGGCGGTCGTCCACCAGCACGACCCGCACCGGACGCGGCCCCTCCGACTCGGCCAGCGCCCGCAGGCACGCCGCGAGCGACGGGCGGCCCAGAGTCGGCACCACCACCGCGTACTCCCCGGCGGGAGCGGCGGGCCCGGTCATCGCGCCACCTCCTCGCCGCCGTCGCCGGTGCGGAACAGCGCGCCGCGCCGCACCGCGTAGGGGCCGATGGCCAGCAGGTCCACCGGGGAGGAGCCGAAGCACTCCAGAGCGTCGCGCGGGTCGTCGACCATGGGGCGGCCCGCCGTGTTGAGGCTGGTGTTGACGACGACGGGCAGCCCGGTCAGCCGCTCGAACTCGCGGAGCATCCGCGCCAGCAGCGGCTGACGCTCCGGGTCGACCGTCTGGATGCGGGCGGTGCCGTCGACGTGCACCACGGCGGGCACGCGGTCCCGCCAGGCGGGCGCCACGTCGTGCACGAACAGCATGTACGGGCTGGGCAGCGGCCCGTCGAAGATCTCCGCCGCCCGGTCGGCGAGCACCATGGGCGCGACCGGCCGGAACTGCTCGCGGCCCTTCACGTCGTTGAGCCGCTCCAGGTTCCCCGCATGCCCGGGGTGGGCGAGCAGCGACCGGTGGCCGAGCGCCCGGGGGCCGTACTCGCTGCGTCCCTGGAACCAGGCCACGATGCCGTTGTCGGCGAGCGTCCGGGCCACGGTGACGGCGATGTCCTCGGGCTTCTCGCAGGGCACGGCGGCCGTCTTCAGCCACGCGCCCAGCTCCGCGTCGGACCAGTCCCGGCCCAGGTCGGCGCCGGTCATCGGCTCGGGCGCGTCCCCGGCCCCGGCGGACACCAGCAGCGCGCCGCCGAGCGCCGTCCCCGCGTCGCCGGCCGCCGGCTGCACCCACACCCGGGAGAACGGACCCTCCCGCGCGATACGGGAGTTGGCGACGCAGTTCAGCGCCACGCCCCCGGCGAGGGTGAGCACCGTGTCGTGGGTACGACCGTGCAGCCAGCGCACCAGGTCCAGCAGCGTCTCCTCCAGCACGGCCTGCGCGCTCGCGGCGACGTCGGCGTGGTCCTGCGTCCACGGCTCGTCCGGGCCGCGCGGCGCGCACAGCTCCGCCCAGGGCACCCCGGCCGCGTGGAAGCCGCCGTCGCCCGTCGGGTACACGTACCGGCGCAGCTCGGGCAGCATGCGCGGGGTGCCATGGGAGGCGAGCGCCATCACCTTGAACTCGTCGGAGGAGCGCAGGAAGCCGAGGTGCTCGGTGAGCTCCTCGTAGACCAGGCCCAGGGAGTGGGGCAGGTCCTGGGCGCGCAGCGGTTCGAGACGGCCGCCGGTGAGGCGCGCGGCCAGGTGGGAGGCGCGTTCACCGCGGCCGTCCAGCACCAGCACGGAGCAGCTGCCGGCGTCGGGGGCGGCGTACGCGCCGGACGCGGCGTGCGCCATGTGGTGCGGGACGAACCGCACGGTCTCCGGGTCGAGTCCGGGCAGCGCGGTGCTCAGGAAGCCGGGGGCCTCCCGCGCGTAGGTGAGACGCAGATGGTCCCAGGGGTCGTCGAGGCCCATCGCGTCGGCGGGGCGGGCGAGGGCGGGGTCGAAGGAGTAGGCGACCGCGTCGAGGTCCTGAGGGCGCAGCCCGGCCCGCTTCAGGCACCAGGCGGCGGCCTGCTCGGGCAGCTCCCAGGCGGAGAAGGGCAGCGGCCGTTTGCCGTGCTTGCGCCGGGAGAACCGCTCCTCCTCCGCGGCGGCGACGGTACGGCCGTCGATCACCAGGGCGGCCGCGGGGTCGTGGAACAGGGCGTTGATGCCGAGGATGCGCATGGCGGACGGACCTTTCGCGAGGGGGCGGCGGCCGGATCGGCCGCCCGGTCCTTCAGGCCGGCGGGGGCGGGCCGCTCAGCCGCGGGCCGCTTCGGCGCGGAAGAAGTCGATCGTGCGGCGCAGGCCCTCCTCGGCGCCCACCCGCGGCTCCCAGCCGAGCTTGTCGCGGGCCAGCGTGATGTCGGGGCAGCGCACGGCCGGGTCGTCCACGGGGCGCTCGATGTAGCGCACCTCGGACGAGGAGCCGGCGAGGGCCACCACCAGGCGGGCCAGCGCGAGCATGCTGATCTCGGAGGGGTTGCCGATGTTGACGGGGCCGCGCAGACCGTGCGCGGCCGCCGCGAGGATGCCCGCGACGGTGTCGTCGACGTAGCACAGCGAACGGGTCTGGCGGCCGTCGCCGGTCACGGTGAGCGGCTCACCGGCCAGCGCCTGGCGCACGAAGGTGGGCACCGCCCGGCCGTCGTGGCCGCGCATGCCGGGACCGTACGTGTTGAACAGCCGCACGATGCAGGTGTCCGTGCCGTACGTCTCCGCGTGCGCGGTGGTCAGGGCCTCGCCGAACCGCTTGGCCTCGTCGTACACGCTGCGCGGGCCGACCGGGTTGACGTTGCCCCAGTACCGCTCGTCCTGCGGGTTCTGCTGGGGGTCGCCGTACACCTCCGACGTCGACGCCAGGACGAAGCGCGCCTCGGACTCGTGGGCGAGGGTCAGGGCGTTGCGGGTGCCGGCGCTGCCGGTGTCCATGGTGTGCAGCGGCAGCCGCAGATAGTCCGCGGGAGAGGCGGGGGAGGCGAAGTGCAGCACCAGGTCGGGCCGCCGGCGTACCGGCAGCTCCTGCGCCACGTTCGCCTGCACCAGGGTGAACCCCGGCCGGTCGAGCAGCGGGGCGACGTTCTCGGGCCGTCCGGTACTGAGATCGTCCACGCAGGTCACGGCCGCGCCCGCGTCGAGCAGGGCCTTGCACAGATGGGAGCCGACGAACCCGGCGCCGCCGGTCACGACGGCGTGCTCCCACTTCCGGGATATGGGACTACTCATGCCCCACACCTTCACCCGCACGGCGGCGGACGGCACGGTCGCTGGTGCGGTCGGGTGAACCACGGTGAGTGACCGTCCGGTCCGCGGATCGCCTTCGCGGACCGGCCGGCGAGGAGATCAGGCGCTCACGCCGCCAGTGCCGGCCCCTCTTCCAGGCGCGCCAGCAGCGACTCGCGGTGGAGCGCGGCCACCGGGGTCAGCAGGTCCGGGTGGCGGAGGAGCGCCGCGGCCCTGGTGTCCGTGGGGTCGGGGGAGACGAGGCGGCGGTACTCGCCGTGGCCGGGGCCGAGCGCGGCCACCGCCCTGGCGGCCAGGTCCGTGTCGGACAGCAGGCAGGCCGCCCAGCTCGCCACGACTTCGTCGACCCAGGTGCGCCACGGCTCCGCGCCGAGCCCTTCCGCGCCGGTGATCCCGTCGAGCCGGGCCGCGCCTCCGGGGCCGGCGAGTCCGACCAGTTCCGCGTCCATCGCCGTCGGGTAACGGAGCCGGGCCGCGACGGCGGCCGCCTGGCGGGCCTGGATCTCGCAGAGGGCGGCGGACAGGGGGCCGCCGGACGCGGGGAAGGAGCGGGTCAGCCACTGCGCGGTGGCCGCTGTCACGGAGGGGAGGTGGCCTGGCACGGGATCTCCGTCCGCATCGGGGGGACCGGGAGGACGTCAGCACCGTAGACGCCGCCGCGCCGTCCCCGGCGTGACCCGGGTCTCGATCCGCCCGTGGTCTCCGCCACGCCCGTTCCGCCGAGTGTCCGGGGAGACACCGAGGGCACCCGCCCGCCATGGACGTACTCAGCCGCCCTCTGATCGACCGCACCCTGCCGCTCCTCGCCGAGGGCTACGCCTGGCTCCCCAACCGGATGCGCGACGCCTCCGGCTCCGTGGTCCGCACCCGGATCATGGGCCGCCCCGCCCTCGCCCTGCGCGGACCGGAGGCGGTCCGCTTCTTCTACGACGAACGGAACGTGCACCGGCACCGCGCCGTCCCCGAGCCGGTTCTCGGCACCCTCTTCGGCCACGGCGCCGTGCACACCCTGGACGGCGCCGCCCACCGCGCCCGCAAGGAGCTGTTCCTGCCGCTGCTGGAACCGGCCGCCGTGGCGGGACTCGCCGAGCACGTCTCCGGCGCCTGGGACGAGGCGGTGCCGGAATGGGGCCGCCGCGCCTCGGTCGTGCTGTTCGACGAGGCGGCGACCGTCCTCACGCGAGGCGTCCACCGCTGGGCCGGCGTGCCGCTGGACGGCGCCGGCGCCGGGGCGGCCGCGCGGGACATGACCGCGATGGTGGACGGCTTCGCCACCGCGGGACCGCGCCATCTGCGGGCCCGCCGCGCCCGCGGACGCCAGGAGGAGCGGCTGGCGCGCCTGGTCCGCGACGTCCGCACCGGTACGGTCACCGCGCCCGCCGGCTCGGTGCTGGAGCGGGTGTGCGGGCACCGCGACCTGAACGGCGAGCCGCTGGACGAGAAGACCGCCGCCGTCGAGCTGCTCAACGTGCTGCGCCCGACCACCGCCCTCGCCTGGTTCGTCGCCTTCGCCGCGCACGCCCTGCACCGTTGGCCGGAGAGCCGGGCCCCGCTCGCGCAGGGGGACGTGGCGTTCCGGACGGCGTTCGCGCACGAGGTGCGCCGCTTCTACCCGTTCGTGCCGTTCCTCGGCGGCCTCGCCGCCCGCGACCTGTTCTGGCGGGGTGCACGGGTGCCCGAAGGCGGCCTGGTGGTGCTCGACGTGTACGGCCAGAACCACGACGAGACGCTGTGGGGCGACCCCTACGCGTTCCGGCCGCGCCGCTTCCTCGAACGGTCCGTCGGACGCGACGAGCTGATCCCGCAGGGCGGCGGCGACCCGGCGACGGGCCACCGGTGCCCCGGAGAGGGCCTCACCGTCGGCCTGTTGGAGACCCTCACCGCGCAACTAGCTCGTATGGAGTACACCGTTCCGGACCAGAATCTGGCCATCTCCCTGCACCGCGTCCCCGCCCTCCCGCACAGCGGCGTCGTCCTTGCGGGCGTAGGGCGGCCCGCCGTATGACGGCTACCGCGCCCTGCACCCGTGTCCGCGGCGCATGTTGAAGAAGTGACGAAAGTAAGTAAGAGAAAAGTGGCGTTATTTGTCCGATTCGGGTGATTCTGAAACTGGAAGGTACTTCGCTACGCCTCAGGGAGATGGTGTTATGCGTACCGACGAGAAGGTCCAGGAAGTCACCGGAATCCAGGCCGCCGACATCGAAGCGGCACTCGACCCCGCCGAGGCCGAGGGGGTCTACCGCGACAGCCGGCAGGCCGCCGCCCTGGCGCTCCTGTCCGGCGCGACCAAGCTGCTGCTGTCGCCTCCGACCCCGCGCCCGAAGAAGGGCTGACGGATCGACGGGAGCAGTCGAATGGAGCAGTCAGGCACTTCGACCCGCTTGCAGGCCGCGGTGCAGGACCTCGCTTCCGGTGTGGTCTCCGCCCTTCGGGGCGGGGGCCACGCTCACGTGGTCCCCCCGGTGGGGACCGACGGGGAAGCCGGGGACCTGGCACTGGCCGCCGTACGCGTCCTGGGAGCGGACGCGCTGCTGCCGGGCCTCCTGTCGCGCACTCCGCCCGACCCGGCGGAGCTGGCCGTCTTCCGCAAGGCGGTCGAGGCGTACCCGCCCCGCGGGGACGCCGCGCCCACCGTGCGCTGGAGCCACTGGGTGATGGCCCGCACCCTGCGCCGCGCCGACCCCTCGTCCGCGGAACCGCCTCACGAGCCGGACACCGCGTGGCTGGACGGCGCGACCTGGCAGGTCCTCACCCATCAACTCGCCGTCCTGGCGCCCCTCGCACTGCCCGGCGAGGACTGCGCCGTGAGCCGCCTCGCGGCCGGCCGGCCCGTCGACGTCGCCCGCGGTTTCGTCCGTGCGGTGCGCCGCCGGGACTGGCGGCAGGCCGCCGGCGCCGGACGCTGGCTGACGCTGCTGCCCGGCGTGCCGGACACCGTCGGCCTGGACACCGGCCTGGACTTCGTGGAGCTGATGGGCGGACAGGACCCGCTCGTCGCCCTCCAGGTGCAGGCCGCCCGCCGGATGCGGACCGGAGCACGCGGGTGAGCGCGCCCGCCGACCCCCACCGCACCGACGGCACCCACCGCATCGCCGGCGCCCTGCGAGCCGCCGCCGCGGACGCCCTCGCCTGGACGGACTCGCGGCGCGCCGACTTCGCCCTGGGCGAGGACGCGCTGGCCTCCGACGGCGAGGTCGACCGCAGCTGGAAACCCCTCGGCGAGCTCGCCCAGGTCTGCGCGACCGTCGCCCGGCTCACCGAACCCGCCGACCCGCTGCACGCCCGCGCCCGCGGACTGCTCGACTTCGCCTGGCAGGAGACCCACGAGGGCGAGCTGTTCCTGCGTCTCCAGCGCCTGGAGCCGTTCGCCACCTATCCGTTGGAGGTGTACTCCGTCTTCGCCTCAGCCGGGCTGCGCCACCCCGCCTTCGAACAGGCGGGGGCCGTCGTGGCCCGCACCCGCGGCTGGCGGCTCACCGAACAGGACCCCACCCGGCGGCTCGGCGTGCTGCGCGCCGAGGAACGCTGCGGCATCCACCGCTTCGGGCAGACCCCGCCGGAACTGCCGCAGACCTGGCTCGGCGGACTGCCCGAGCCGTGGAGCTTCGGCCGCGACGCCGGATACGCCCTCACGCACGTCGTGTTCCACCTCGCCGACTGGGGACGCGACGCGTCCGCCCTGCCGCCGGACCTCGCCGTCTACCTCCGCGACTGGCTGCCGCCCTGGCTCGACACCTGCCTGGAGGCCGGATTGTGGGATCTCGCCGGCGAACTCCTCGCGGTGGCCGCCATCGCGGCCCGCACGACCGGCGAGGAGGTCCCCGCGGACGACTGGCGACGGCTGCTCGCCGCACGCGGCCCGTCCGGAGAAGTCCCTCTCAACGACCGGGATCTGGACGAGCTCGCCGCCGGCCCCCGCTCGGACGGCGACCGCTACTTTCTGCACCACTACCACTCCACCCTCATGGCCGTCTTCGCGGCGGTACTGGCCGTGACCCGCCCGGCCGGACGGGCCGCACCGGCCGCTGCGGGGCGGCCCGGCGGACAAGGAGCGCCGTCATGACCGACACCCGTCTCGTCCACACCGTCGGCGTCGACGCCATGGAATGGCTGTGGGCGCACCGCGACGGCTTCCGCCTCGAGACCGACGTGGACCCCGAAGTGGGTTTCCTGGAACGCTTCAAGCCGGTCGGCGAACTCGCCCTGGTCTGCAAGGTGCTGTTCCGCGAGGGCGTCGCCGGTTCCCGGCAGGCCGAGCTGGCCCGCCGCCTCCTCGACCACGTCTGGCGGGACACCCTGGACGGCGGCGCCATGCTGGTCCGCGGTCAGCACACCGAACCGGCCTCCCCGATCCCCTTCGAGGTGTACCTGCCGTTCCGTGAACTCGGCTACAGCCAGCCGGAGATCGAGCGCCACGCCGAGCTGAACGCCCGCCTCGACAGCTGGTTCGCCCTCGAGACCACCCCCACCCGGCGGCTCGGGCTGTCCGCGTTCCAGCGCCGCTTCGGCCTCACCCCCCGCCCGCCGGAGGCCGAGGCCCTGCGCTCCACCTGGCTGGCCCGCACCCCCGAACCGTGGACCGTCGAGGGCCACATCGCCTACGACATCACGCACTGCGTGTTCCATCTGACCGACTGGGGCGAGAACCCCGGCGGACTCCCCCCGGACATCGCCGAGTACCTGGCTACCTGGCTGCCCGCGTGGATCGACGACTGGCTGGACCTGCGCCGCTGGGACCTGCTCGGCGAACTCCTCGTGGTGGACGCCTGCCTGCCCCGCCCCACCCTTGACGAGACGGCCTGGCGCGCCTTCGCCGCCGCCCAGCAGCCCGACGGCGCCATGCCCGCCATCCGCGACATGCCCGAGGGCGACGAGGAGGCCGTATTCGACGTCGTCTACCACTCCACGCTGGTCGCGGCGTTCGCCTCGGTCCTGGCCACCTCCCGCGCCCTGACCGAGCTGGCGGGCGCCGCCACATGACGACGGCGTACCGCACCTCCTGGCCGGGCCCGCCGGCCGGCCGGGAGGACGAGCCCGCCCCGGACACCGCTGACGGCGACGGCGACTGGCCGCAGCGGCTGGCCGAGGCGGTCACCGCCGCCGACGCCCCCGACGCCGTCTTCGCGGTCTCCCGGCACGGCCGCCGCACGGTCGTCACCGGCGGAACCGGCCCGTCGCCGGGACGCCCCCGCGACCGGCTGCGCTACGAGATCGGCTCGGCCACCAAGGCGTACACCGGACTGCTCCTCGCACACCTGGTGGACAGCGGCCTGCTCACCGGAGGCGAACCCGCCGCCGCCCTCCTCGGCGCCCGCCGCCCGCCAGGACGCACCCCCGTCACCCTCGCCCACCTGATGACCCACACGGCCGGACTGCCCGCGCTCCCCGCCGGCTTCTACCCCCGCGCCCTGCCCGCCTGGCGCACCAACCCCTACGGCCGCTACCCCGACGCCCGCGTCGTCGACGCCTTCCTGCGCCACCGGTCCCGCCACCGCCCCGGCACCCGCTGGCACTACTCCAACTTCGGCGTCGCCGTCCTCGGCCACGCCCTCGGCGCGGCCACCGGAACCGACTGGCAGGACCTGCTCACCCGCCATCTGCTCGACCCCCTCGCCCTGCACGACACGGCCCCGCACCCCGCCTACGGGCTCGACGCCGTCGGCCACGGCAAGGACGGCACGGGGACACTGCCCGCCTTCGACGCGGGCGGCTTCCGGGCGGCCGGCGCGGTCCGCGCCACCCCGCACGACCTGCTCACCTTCCTCGAGGCCCACCTCGGCCCCGACCGCTGCCCGCCGCTGACCGGCGCCCTCCGCGCCGTCCGGACTCCGGTGCTGCGCCGGGGGTTCGGGCACCGGCACGTGCACACCGTCGCCTGGTTCCGGCATCCCACGGACGGCGGCCCGCTGTACTTCCACAGCGGGGCCACCCTCGGCCAGCAGGCGTTCCTCGGCTTCCGTCCCGACACGGGCACCGCGCTCGCCGCCGTCTGCACCCGCCGCTTCCGCTCGAACGACCCCTTCGTGTCCACTGCTTACGCGCTGCTCGCCGAACAGCCCCAGAGGAACGGAACGGCGCCGGCGGCGGTCCGCTGACCGCCGCCGGCGCCGGCGCCGTGTGCGAAGGGTGCGTCAGATCTTCTGCCAGAGCGCCGGCGTCCCCGCGGGCGCCCACGCGCCCTGCGCCTGGTGGGTCTGCAGGCACTGGTACATCACCCCGTCACGGGTGACGGTGGCGCCCGCCTCGTAGACCCGGCCGGCGGTCCACGCCTGGGCGCCGCCCTCCTGATCCGCGGGCGCGGTCTGCGCGGCCGCCGTGGCCAGGGTCAGCCCGTACTGGGAGAGGATCGGGTTGACCGGCTGGAAGTACGTGGTGCCGCCGCTGGTGCAGTTGCCGGAGCCGCCGGAGGTGACGCCCTGCGCCTGCGCGCCCGCGACGTACGGGCCGCCGGAGTCGCCCGGTTCCGCGCACACCGTCGTCCGGGTCAGCCCGTTGACCGTGCCCTCCGGGTAGCGGACGCTCGCGTTGTGCTGCTCGATCACCCCGCAGTGCCAGCCCGTGGTGGAGCCCGAGCGGCACACCGACGCCCCGACGAGCGCCTGCGCCGAGCCGGTCACCTGGACCTCCTGGCCGTCCGCCGCCTTCACGTCGGGCGTGGGCGTCCAGTTGCTCTGGGTCGCCACCCACGCCATGTCCCGCCCGGGGAACTCCGACGCCTGGAAGGTGCCCTGCGCGGTGCGGTCGTAGCCGGTGGTGGTCGCGCCCGCCCGGCCGCAGTGGCCGGCCGTCACGAAGCCGCCCTGACTGCCCTGGGTGACGGAGAAGCCGACGGAGCAGCGCGCCGAGTCGTTGATGTAGTACGCGTCGCCGCCGGTGATGTCCTGCAGCAGCCGCGGCCGGTCGGGCGCCAGACGGATGCCGACGTCCTCGCCCGCCACGCCCGCGGCCTCCACGAATGCGGTGCCCGCGGCCTGGTCGACGGCCTGCACCACGACCTGGTTCTTCACCACGTCGACGTACCAGACGGGCGTGTCGGCGGTGTTGACGCGGCCGGCCGCCGCGTCCAGCTTCTCCTTCGCCGCCTGGAGCGCCGCCAGGGGCCGCTCGACGACCTGCGCGGTGGCGCCCTCGGCCTGGATGGCCGCCACGTCCTTGGCGTCGGTGGTGGCCACCGTCAGCTCGTCGGCGGTCGTGCCCCGCAGCCAGGCGCCCGCGTACCGCTCGCCCAGGGAGTTGCGCAGCCGGCCGGCGCGGGTGCCCGCCTCGGCCTCGTTGACCAGGCGCTTCGACGCCTGCTCCTCGTTCAGTTTCAGGTCGCGCTGGAGGGCGCCGAGCAGGTGCGGGGAGGGCCGGTCGGCGCCGAGGGTCTGGGCCGCCCCGGGCGCGGGCCCCTGGGCGGGGGAGCCGTCGGCCGCCGCGGCGTAGGGGAGTCCGGCGAGGACGAGGGCGCCGAGCGCCACGAGCGCCGAGCGGCGCGCGGCCCGGGCGTGTCTGAGGACCATGCGGTACGTCTCCATTCGTTGGGGCGGCGTAGCTGTCGCGGAGACCGTTTCCTTGCCCGGTACACCCGACGGAATGTCAGGACACGCCGGAATTCGCACGTTCGATACGACGACGGACCCCGTGTGCAGTACGCCGGAGGGATCGGACGGGTGACGGGCGACGTCACACGGGCGTCAGGCCGGGCGCGCCGGCCTCCGTGACGAAGGAGGCCGCCGTCGACACGGCCGCGCCCGGGGTGGTCACGGCGGGCACGGTGCGGAAGTCGGCGCGGGCGTTCTCCCGGTTCAGCTCCATCCGCAGATAGCCGCGCCGCCCGTCGTAGAACCGCAGATGCGGGTTGGCCCTCATGTAGGTGTCCCAGTTGGCCGGACGCTGCGTCCCGTCGCGGCCGCTGGTGACGGAGGTGCAGGTGAGTTCCGTGCCGATGGTGGCGGAGGCGGGGTCGTCGAAGTCGTCCTTGATGTCGAAGGCGTACGCCACGTGCACGTCGCCGGTGAGCACCAGCCAGTTGTCGACGCCGGTCTGCTTCGCCCCGGCGACGAGCCGGCCGCGGCTCGCGCGGTAGCCGTCCCAGGCGTCCATGGACAGCTTGGCCTCCGCGTCGAGGTCCAGCCGGCGCTGGGAGAAGCACACCTGCTGCGGCATCACGTTCCACAGCGCGCCGGAGGACGCCCACCCGTCGAGCAGCCAGCGCTCCTGGGCGTCGCCGGTGAGGGTGCGCGCCGGGTCGTCCGACTCCGGCCCCGGCGCGTGCGGGACGTCGTCGTACGCCTGGTCGGAGCGGTACTGGCGGGTGTCGAGGACGTCGAACTGGGCGAGCGTGCCCCAGTGCAGCCGGCGGTACAGGCGGGCGTCGGGCCCGTCGGGGAGCTGTCCCGCGCGCAGGGGCTGGTTCTCCCAGTAGGCGCGGTAGGCGGCGGCGCGCCGGGCCAGGAAGAGTGCCGGGTCGCTGCCGTTCTCGTCGTGCTCGGCCGCGTAGTTGTTCTCCGTCTCGTGGTCGTCCCAGGTGACGACGAACGGGTGCGCGGCGTGCGCGGCCCGCAGGTCCGGGTCGCTCTTGTAGAGCGCGTACCGCATCCGGTAGTCCGCGAGGGTCATGGTCTCCCGGTTGAACACGGACGGCAGCACCCGGTCCGTGTAGTTCCGCGCGCCCCCGGCGGAGTTGACGGCGTACTCGTAGAGGTAGTCGCCGAGGTGGAGCACCACGTCGACGTCCTCCCGCGCCAGATGCCGGTACACGGTGTAGTAGCCGTCGTGGTACGCCTGGCAGGCGACCGCGGCCAGCCGCAGCCGCGTGACGTCGTCACCGACGGCGGGCGCGGTGCGGGTACGCCCGGCGGGGCTGATCCAGGCGCCGGTGCGGAAGCGGTAGTGGTACGTCGTCGCCGGGTCGAGCCCCCGTACGTCGGCGCGGACGCTGTGCGCGTACTCGGGGTGGGCGAGCGCGGTGCCGCTGCGCACCACCTGGGCGAAGGACGCGTCGAGCGCGACCTCCCAGGCCACCTCCACCTGCTGCTGCCCCAGACCGCCGTCCGGCGTGAACGGCGCCGGGGCGAGCCGGGTCCAGATCAGCACCGAGTCCGGCAGCGGGTCCCCGGAGGCCACGCCGAGGGTGAACGGGTCCTCGGTGATCCGGGCCGCCTCGAGCCGGGGCGCGGCGAACGCGCCGCGCGCGGGGAGACCGGTCGAGAAGGCGAGGGCGGCGGCTGCGCCGGTGACCGTCAGGAAGCGACGGCGTGACACATGGCGGGCGGCGGCGCGCAGTTCGGCGTCGTACGGGGTGGGGGCGAGCGCGGAGGCAGGTCGTCCGGTGCGGCCCGGCAGCGCCATGCGGTGTCCTCTCGTACGGGGTGGACGGCAGCCGCAGGCAAACGAGGCCGCGGACAGGACAATCTGCATGCTAAGCAGACAAAATGCTCGTCAGGTGTGTGCCGGAGGCGTGCCGTGCGGGGCGTTCACACAACAGGCGGTACGGAGAAGGGGGCGCACACGAAAGCGCCGCCGGTACGACCGACGGCGCTTCGGATGGCAGGGGACGGATCAGACGGCGTCGGCGCCCACCCGCTCGCGCAGCGGCAGATGGTAGACGTGGAAGGCCCGTCCGATCACCGGCTGGGCGACGTTGCGGACCTTGACGCCGCCGGTGGTCATGCCGTGCTCGCTGCCGGCGTGCGCGTGCCCGTGCACGGCGAGGTCGGCGCCGGCCGTGTCGATCGCCTCGGCCAGCAGATAGCTCCCCAGGAACGGATAGATCTCCGGCGGCTCTCCCGCCAGCGTCTCCGGCACGGGGGAGTAGTGGGTGAGGGCGATCCGCACGTCGCAGTCCTCCTGGGCCAGCCGCTCCAGCGCGGTGCGCAGACCGTCGGCGCAGCGGCGGGAGACCCGCACGAACTCCTTCATCACCGGCTCGCCGAACTCCCCGGCGCTCGCCCCCACGAACCCGCCGCCGAAGCCCTTGGTGCCGGCCACGCCGACGCGCGCGTCCCCGACGGCCAGGACCGTCGCCTCGCCCTCCAGGACGTGCGCGCCCGCGTCCCGCAGCAGCTCGGACACCTCGTCCTGACGGTCGTCGTGGTGGTCGTGGTTGCCCAGCACCGCCACCACCGGCACCCCGAGGCCGCGGATCTCGTCGGCGACCACCTGCGCCTCGTCCGTGGTGCCGTGCCGGGTGAGGTCCCCGGCCAGCAGCAGCAGGTCGGCGCACTCGGGCAACGTGTCGAAGGCGGGGCGCAGCACGCCCCGGGTGTCGGGCCCCATGTGGATGTCCCCGACGGCGGCGACCCGGATCATGACAGCTCCTCCGCGTGGTCGGGGGACGAGGACTCGCTCACCACGAGGTCGCAGTGCACGTCGAGCCCGCCGAGCTCCTCGCGCACCACCTCCAGCACCTCGTCCCGGCAGCGGGCCGACGGCACGGTCCCGGTGACCAGCACGGCCCCGCCGCGCACCTCGGCGTGCACACCGAGCTCGCCCAGCTCGCCGGAGGCGAGACGGTCCTGGAAGTGGGCGACGCGGTACTCGGGACCGGCGTCGTGGGTGTTCATGGGGTTTCCCTTCCACGGGCGGGTCGGATGACGTTCAGCCGTTCCAGCAGGAAGAAGAACGCGGCCGGCATGGGCGCGTCGCCGCAGTCGCGCCGCACCTGCTCCCAGTCGACCTTCTCGCGCAGGGCGCGGGCGATGGGCAGCACGGCTCCGAAGTCGCAGTGGTGCTCGGAGAACGCGGCGATCAGACCGGTGAGCAGGTCGGTCGGCGCGAGGACCGGCATCCTTACCGACTCCACGGGGAGCTCCTCCGCGCGGCGCAGCATCTCCTCCGAGACGGGGCGGTGCGCCAGCTCGAAGATGACATCGACGTCCTGCCCGAAGCAGGTCGCCTTGATCAGCCAGTCCTCGGGCGGGCTGTAGACGGTCAGCCCGGCGTCCCGCAGCGTGGCGGCGACCGGGGCCGCGTCCTCGGGCCGTACGCAGAAGTCCACGTCGTGCTGGAGGTTGCCGCTGCCGCCGTGGGCGTGCACGGCGACGCTGCCGGCCAGCGCGAAGAGATGCCCGCCCCGCTTCAGCACCGCGCCCACCTGCTTGGCCGCCTCCAGGATGGCCTGGTTACGGTCACGCGGCAGATCCGCCTCGTCGACGGCCCCGGCCGGCGGAACCTCCCCGGGCACCTCGGAAGCCAGACGGAGCCCTGGCCGCGCCCGAGCGGCACCCTCGCCGTTCTCCGCCATGCCGACTCCTTCCACCACACGGCGCCGTGCCCCTACCTGGTACCCGCCGCCCCCTTTCCAACACGGCCGAGGAGAACGCCCCAAAAGGGGCGCGGGGAACTGCGCGACAAGCCCCCACGGCCGGTCACCCGCCGACGAATCCGTTCCGGTGACCCGCGCCTTCGCGGGAACTGTGCGCTCCCCCCACGGTCGGTCACCCGTCGACGAATCCAATCCGGTGACCCGCCTTCGCGCAGGGGTGCGGGGAACTGTGCGCTCACCCCCCCGGCGGCCGGTCACCCGTCGACGAATCCGATCCGGTGACCCGCCTTCGCGCAGGGGTGCGGGGAACTGTGCGCTCACCCCCCACGGCCGGGCAGAGGCCGACGAATCCGATCCGGTGACCCGCCTCCGCGCAGGGGCGCGGGGAACTGCGCGCCCAACCCCCACAGCCCAACCCCCACAGTCCGGCACCCGCCGACGAACCCCGACCCGGCACACGCCGCCGCTCGAGGCACGCGGGGAACCGCGCGACAAACCCCACCCCCACCCCCGCCCCCGCGTTCGGACGCACCCAAGCAGCGCTTCCCCCGCTCACCCCTGACGATGAACCCGAACCCGTCCGTCCGAACGGACCCGCACGCCCGGTGCTGGAGGCCGACATGGAGCAGAAAACGACGCAGGCGCCGGAACTCCCGCAACCCCTGCGGACCGTCGCCTCCCACCTGAGCCGCCTTCCAGGCGCCGGCCACGTCGGCCGAGCCGCCGGCACCGCCCTCGACGCCCTCGGTGCGATCTCTCCCCGCGGCCGCCGCATCGCCGTCTACACCGGCGCCGGCATCCTCGGCGTCGCCGGCCTCGTCGAATGGCCCGTCGCCCTCACCGGCGCGGCGGTCGCCTGGCTGACCAAGCCGCGAACCGGAGAAGAAACCGGCGACGGACCACGGCCGGCCACCCCCAAGGAGGAGGCCTGGGCCGCGGCAACCCGCGAGGGCGTGGTCCCCGAGGCCGGCGCCCCCGCCCGCGACGACACGCACCGGACCCGTGACACCGGCCCCGGCGACCGCCTCACCCCCACCCGCCATCACCCGGCCCCCCGCGTCCAGCCCGCCAAGGTCGGCGACGAGGACACGGCGTCCGCGCTGAAGAAGGTCGCCGCGGCGACCGCGCACGACGACGACGGCCGGCCGGGCGACGCCCGCCGCTCCCACTGAGCCGGACACGGAACCCCATGCTGGCCCTGCTCGATGTAGCCCCCCTCGCCGGCGCCGTGGCGGGCGCCGCCGCCGGGATGGCCCGCGGAACCGTCCACGGCGTGACGTCCCTCCACGACACCACCCGGCGGCTGACGCACGTCGCCCGCAACGCCCTCGGCGCCGACCGCCACTGGCGGGCCGGTCACCGCGTGCACCTCGCGCTGCGCCACCCCGACGCGACCGTCGGCGCGCTCGCGCCCCTCGCCCGCAAGGCCGCCGCCGAGCTGCTGGAACACCCCGACGTGGTGGCCGCGTACTGGGACGAGGGGCTGGCCCGTCTCGTGGTGACGGCCGTGACCGACGCGGCCGCCGACCGCGTCGCCGAACGGGCCGTCACCGTCGCCGAGCGCCTCGGCCTCACCGAGGACGCCGGCCCCGAGCCGGAGACCGGGACCACGCACCCAGGCGACCCCCGAGAGGTGCGGGTCGCCGCCGCCGCGCTGCTGCTCGACGCCGCCGGAGCGACCGGCGCCCTGGCGGCCCGCTCGCTGCGTCTGCCGCGCAGCCCCAAGGCGGTCACGGCACTCGTCACCCTGCTCCGCGAGAACCCCCGCTTCCGCGCCCGGGTGCGCGAACGGTTCGGCGCCAGCGGCATGGAACTGCTGCTCGCCGCCGCCAACGCCGCAGCGCACGGCGCCGCCCAGTCCCCGGTGTCGCTGCTGCTCGACGGGCTGCTGCGCGCCGGGCAGCTCACCGAGGCGACGGCCCGCGCGGCCGCCTTCGAGGCGCTCCACGACGACGTGTGCCGCGAACGGCGCACCAGCGTCCCGCCCGCGCCGGGCATCCGCCCGCCCCTGCGGGTGACCCCGGCGCAGGCGTACGCGGCGAACGCCGGAACCGGCAGCGTCGCCGGGGCCGCCGCCACCCTCCTCGTCACCCACGACGCCGGCGAGGCCGCCGAGGCCGTCCTCGCGGGATCACCGAAGGCCGCGCGCTACGGCCCCGCCGCCTTCAACTCCGTCCTGGGCGCCGAACTCGCCCGCACCGGCGTGCTGGTGCGCGGCGGGGACCGACTGCGCCAGCTGGAGATCGCCGACTCGCTCGTGCTGCACGCCGAGGCGCTGCGCAACCTGCCCCCGGCCGAGGACGAGGAGCCCGAGCCGTACCACGACCCCGTGCACCCGTGGGCGGAGGCGGTGCTCGACGCGGCCCGGCGGGCCGGGCTGCACGTCGTCGTCACCGGCGGCTCCGAGCTGAAGGACATCACCCGCCTCGCCGACGAGATCGCCCCCGCCGACCTGCCGTTCGGCGACGCCGTCCGCGCCCTCCAGCAGGACGGGCACATCGTCGTCAGCGTGGCCCGGGTGCCCGCAGGCGGGGACCCGGACGTCGCGGACGGGCTGCCCGCGGGGGACGTGGCGATCGCCCTCACCGACGGCCGCTCGGCGGTCCCGTGGGGCGCCGACGCCCTCGCCCCCGCCGGACTCGCGGACGTCTGGCGGCTGCTCACCGCGATCCCGGCGGCCCGCCGCGTCGGCCGCCGCTCGCAGACCCTGGCCCGTGCGGGCGCCGCGCTCTCCGGGCTGCTGGTGCCGCGGCGGCACCCCCGGCGGCCGCGTGTGGCAGCGGCTCACCCGGCACGCCCCGGTGAACGTCGCCGCGGCGGGCGCCCTCGTCACGGCTGGACCGAGGCCGTCCGCGTGGCCCGCGCCGCCCCGCCCGAACCCCGGCTGCACGTGCCCTGGCACGCCCTCGAACCGCACGAGGCGCACACCCTCCTGCGGCACGCCGCACCGAGGCCGAACCGGCGGACTCGCCCTGCTCGGCGCCCGCGTGCGGCAGCGGGCGCGCGCCTGGCGGACCGGTCCCGCCGCGCCCGCCCGCTGGACCTGGGAGGCGGCCGCGGTCCGCCGCGAGCTGGACGACCCCTCACCCCGGTCCTCGCCACCGCGCGGTCGCCTCGGCGCTGCTCGGCTCCCTGGTGGACGCGCTGCTCGTGGTCGGCGCGATGGACCTCAACGCGGTCGCGGGCGGCCTGCAGCGGCTGCGCGCCGAGCGGGCCCTCGCCCGGCTCGCCGCCCGCCAGCAGCCCCGCGCGCGCCGTCATCTCACCGACCGCCGCTCGGTCACCGTCGACGCCACGCGGCTGCGGCCGGGCGACCGGATCGACCTCGTCGCCGGCGACGTCGTACCGGCGGACGCGCGGCTGGTGAGCGCCGAAGGGCTCGAGGTCGACGAGTCGTCGCTCACCGGTGAGTCGCTGCCCGTGGCCAAGGACGCCAAGGCGACGCCGGGCGCGCCGGTGGCGCGGCGGACCTGCATGGTCTTCGAGGGCACCACCGTGGTGACCGGACGGGCCGAGGCGCTGGTGGTGGACACCGGCGACCACACCGAGGCGGGCCGCGCCGTCGCCCTCGCCTCCCGCACCCCGCCGCCCGCGGGTGTCCAGGCCCGTCTCCAGGAGCTGACCCGCAAGGCGCTGCCCGTCACCCTCAGCGGCGGCGCGCTGGTGACCGGCCTGTCCCTGCTGCGCGGCAGCCCGCTGCGGCGTGCCGTCAGCGGCGGGGTCGCCGTGGCCGTCGCCGCCGTGCCCGAGGGGCTGCCGCTGGTCGCGACCGTCGCGCAGATGGCCGCCGCCCGCCGCCTGTCCCGCCGGGGCGTGCTGGTGCGCACCCCGCGGACCCTGGAGGCGCTCGGCCGGGTAGACACCGTGTGCTTCGACAAGACCGGCACCCTCACCGAGAACCGCCTTCGCCTGGTACGGGCCGCCACCGCCGACGGCGCCGTCCTCGCCCCGGACGACGAACGGGCCGTCCCCGTCGTACGGATGGCCGCGCGCGCCTGCCCGCAGGAGGAGACCGCCGAGGGCCGCAAGGTCGCGCACGCCACCGACGAGGCCGTGCTGGACGCCGCGCCGCCCGACGAGGACTGGACCCCGGCCGGCGAACTGGCCTTCGAGGCGAGCCGCGGCTACGCGGCCGCCGTCGGGCGGGACGGCGACGACGGCGCGTACCTCGTGGTCAAGGGCGCCCCCGAGACGGTGCTGCCCGCCTGCTTGGACCTGCCCGAGGAGGCGGCCGGCGCCGCCCACACCCTCGCCGGTCAGGGACTGCGCGTCCTCGCCGTCGCCCGGCGCCGGTACGAGGGCTCCGACCCGGAGGCGGAGGTGCAGGCCGGCCTCTCCGGGCTCGAGCTCGTCGGGTTCGTCGCCCTCGCGGACGTGCCCCGCGACACCTCGCGGGAACTCCTCACGTCGCTGCGGAAGTCCGGCATCCTGCCCGTCATGCTCACCGGCGACCATCCGGAGACCGCCCGCGCCATCGCCCTGCAACTCGGCTGGCCCGAGGAGACCCAGGTGGTCACCGGCGACGACCTGGTCGCCATGGGCCGCGCCGAACGGGTCCGCGCCCTGCACGGCGCCGGGGTCGTGGCCCGGGTCGCGCCCGAGCAGAAGCTGCACGTCGTGGAGGCCCTCCAGCAGGCCGGGCGGGTGGTCGCGATGGCCGGCGACGGCGCCAACGACGCCGCCGCCATCCGCGCCGCCGACGTGGGCGTCGGCATCGAGGCCCGCGGCTCCGCCGCCGCCCGTAACGCCGCCGACATCGTCCTCACCGGCGGCGACCTCTCCGTCCTGGTCGACGCCTTCGCCGAGGGCCGGGCGCTGTGGCGCAGCGTGGCCGACGCGGTGAGCATCCTCATCGGCGGCAACGCCGGCGAGGTCGGCTTCAGCGTCCTCGGCACCCTGCTCGCCGGCTCCTCGCCGCTCTCCACCCGGCAGCTGCTGCTGGTCAACCTGCTCACCGACATGTTCCCGGCCATGGCCGTGGCGGTGACCCCGAGCAACGACCCGTCGACGGCGGCGCACGCCGAGACCGGCCCGCTGAGCCTGGACGTGCTCGGCACGCCGCTGCTCCGCTCCATCCGGCGGCGCGGCGTCACCACCTGCCTGGGCGCGGTCACGGCGTACCTGACCGGCCGGTTCACCCCCGGCACCGAGCGCCGCTCCACCACGATGGCGCTGTGCGGGGTGGTCGGCGCGCAGCTGGTGCAGACCCTCTCCGGCCGCCGCCACAGCACCCTGGTGTGGGTGACCGCGCTGGGCTCCGCCGCGGTCCTCGCCGCGCTGGTGCAGACGCCCGGCGTCAGCCACTTCTTCGGCTGCGTCCCCCTGGGCCCGGTCGCCTGGACGGGCGTCGCCCTCGCCATCGCCCTCTCCGCCCTGGCCCCCCGCCTGGAACGCCTGGCCGCGGTACGGCGCCTCTACGCCCTGGCGACCCGCCTCACCCGGCGCCTGCTGGACTCGGCCCGCCACACCCGCCACATCCTGCACACCGGGATCGCGCGCCCCGTCGCCTGAACCGGCCTCGGGCGTCCCGCCCTGGCTGACGCCCCGTGTCGGCAGAACGGGCGCATCACGCACACACTGGAAGTGCAGGGCGGTTCCGGACACCCCGGCTCCGCCGACGCAGGCGGGTGCGTGCGCCCGGCGCCGACCCGCCGCTCAGCGAGAAGGGTGAGGATCGGCATGAAGGGTTACGTCTTCCACGGCCCCGGGCAGTCCGCCTGGGAGGAGGTTCCCGATCCGGAGATCCGCGAGCCAGGCGACGTCATCGTCCGCGTCGACGCCGTCACCATCTGCGGGACGGACCTGCACATTCTCAAGGGGGACGTGCCCGAGGTGCGTCCCGGTACCGTGCTCGGACACGAGGCGGTCGGCGAGGTGGTCGAGACCGGCGCCGACGTCCGCACCGTACGGCCCGGCGACCGGGTCCTCGTCTCCTGCATCACCGCGTGCGGCCGCTGCCGCTTCTGCCGCGAGGGCATGTACGGGCAGTGCCGGGGCGGCGGGGGCTGGATCCTCGGGCATCTCGTCGACGGCACCCAGGCCGAGTACGTCCGCGTGCCGTTCGCCGACCTGTCGGTGTACCCGCTGCCCGGCGCCCTCGCCAACGAGGACGCGGTGCTGCTGGCGGACATCTTCCCCACCGCCTACGAGGTCGGCGTGCTCAACGGGCGCGTGCGGCCGGGCGACACGGTCGTCGTGGTCGGCGCCGGACCGGTCGGGCTGGCCGCGATCGCCACGGCCCGGCTGTTCGGCCCCGAGCGCGTGGTCGCGGTGGACCTGGCGGCGTCCCGGCTCCAGGCCGCGAAGGAGTTCGGCGCGGACGCGGTGGCCGACGCGAGCGAGGGTCCCGAGCAGCTGGTCGAGGACCTCACCGGGGAGCTCGGCGCGGACGTGGTGATCGAGGCGGTCGGCGTCCCGGAGACCTTCGAACTGTGCACGCGGGTGGTGCGCCCCGGCGGGCACGTCGCCAACGTCGGCGTGCACGGCGCGCCGTCCACGCTGCACCTCGAGGACCTCTGGATCAAGAACGTCACCATCACCACCGGCCTCGTCGACACGCACTCCACGCCCACCCTGCTGCGGATGGCCGCGGCCGGCCGGCTGCCCACCCGCCGTCTGGTCTCCCACACCTTCGCCCTGGACCAGATGCAGGAGGCGTACGACGTGTTCGGCAACGCCGCCGAGACGGGCGCGCTCAAGGTCGTCCTCGGCGTCCCGCAGCACGAGGTCGTCCCGGTGCAACCGACGGTCTGACCGGAGGAAGGGGCGAAAAGGGCCCGTTCCGCCCGTGCGGGCCGGGGGAGAACGGGTCACCCTGGAGGTGGTGACGCGCGGCACCCGCGCGAGGAGGTGACCTCCCATGGCGACGACGCATGGCGCGAGGCCCACAGTGCCCTGGTGGCGATGGCGGGACAACCCGCTGTGCCGCCGCAGCGACGTCGCCGAGGCCTGGCTGATGATCGCCACGGTCGTCCTCGCCCTCGTCCTGTCCGGGTTCGCCGGCATCGCGGCGGCCGGCGCGGTCGGCACCTCCCTCGACGACCGCCGCGAACGCACCCGCCCGATCCCGGCCGTGCTGGTCGAGAACGCGCGCGACGCCGCCCCCGCGCCCGTGTCCGAGAGCGGAGACGGCGGCGTATGGGCCGCGGTGCGCTGGACCGCCCCCGACGGCACCCGCCACACCGGACGCGCCGAGGTGCCCGCGGACGGCGAGAAGGGCGACAAGGTCACCGTCCACACCGACGCGAACGGCCGCCTCGTGTCCGCGCCGCCCGAGGGCGCCGAGGCGGGCTTCCAGATCGCCATGGCCGGCATCACCGTGGCCTTCGTCACGTCGGGCATGGTGCTGCTCGTCGGATGGATCGCCCGCGCCCGGCTGAGGCTGCGCCGCCTGGACCTCTGGGAGGCCGAATGGCGCCAGGTCGAGCCGACGTGGCGCAGGCGCATGACCGGCTGAGCCTCCCCGCGCACCACACAGCGGCACTGTGTGACTTCGTGATCTGATGAATTGCAAATTTTCGCAAGTCACTACATGCTTGGTTCGTCATACCGTCGCGAGCGAAGCAGAGGGGCCGTGTCCGTACCGCTGTCACCGGCCGGGTTCCGGTCCCGGATCACCTCCCTGCTCCCCACCCGCGCCGACGTCGCCCAGGCCCGCCGCCACCCCCGCCGCGACCTGCTGGCCGGACTGACCGTCGCGGTCGTCGCCCTGCCCCTCGCGCTCGGCTTCGGCGTCTCCTCCGGCCTCGGCGCGGAGGCCGGACTCGCGACCGCCGTGGTCGCCGGCGCCCTCGCGGCCGTGTTCGGCGGCTCCAACCTCCAGGTCTCCGGACCCACCGGCGCCATGACCGTGGTCCTGGTGCCGATCGTCGCCGACCACGGACCCGCCGGCGTCCTCACCGTCGGGCTGATGGCCGGCGTCGTCCTCGTCGGCCTGGCCCTGCTGCGGGCCGGCGGCTCCATGCGCTACGTGCCCGCGCCCGTCGTGGAGGGCTTCACCCTCGGCATCGCCTGCGTGATCGGGCTCCAGCAGATACCCAACGCCCTCGGCGTGGCACAGCCGGACGGCGAGCGCGTCCTGGAGGTCGCCTGGCACGCGGCCGGGGACTTCGCCCGCGACCCGCACTGGACCGCCCCCGCACTGGCCGCCGCCGTCGCGGCCGTGATGCTGATCGGCGCCCGCTGGAAGCCGACCGTCCCCTTCTCCGTCCTCGCGGTGACCGCTGCCACGGTCGTCGTCGAGACCACGGGACTCGACGGCGTACGGCCCATCGGCGACCTGCCGGCCGGGCTGCCCGCACCCTCCCTGTCGTTCCTCGACCCCGGCGCCCTCGGCGGTCTCCTCGCCCCCGCTCTCGCGGTCGCGGCGCTCGCCGCGCTGGAGTCGCTGCTCTCCGCCTCCGTCGCCGACGGCATGACCGTGGGACAGCGGCACGACCCCGACCGGGAGCTGTTCGGGCAGGGCCTCGCCAACATCGCCGCCCCGCTGTTCGGCGGCGTCCCCGCCACCGGCGCGATCGCCCGCACCGCCGTCAACGTCCGCACCGGCGCCACCTCGCGGATCGCCGCCCTCACCCACGCCGCCGTGCTCGCCGTGATCGTCTTCGCCGCCGCCCCGCTCGTGTCGCGGATCCCGCTGGCCGCCCTCGCCGGGGTGCTGCTCGCGACCGCCGTGCGCATGGTGGAGGTCGGCTCGCTGCGGGCGATGACCCGGGCCACCCGCTCCGACGCGGTGATCCTCGTCCTCACCGCGGTCGCCACGCTCGTCCTCGACCTCGTCCAGGCGGTGATCATCGGCCTGGTCGTCGCCGGCGTGCTCGCCCTGCGCGCGGTCGCCCGGCAGGCCCGGCTCGCCCCGCTGCCGCTGGACCGCGGCGACCACACCGACGAGGAGCACGAGCTGCTCGCGCAGCACATCGTCGCCTACCGCATCGACGGCCCGCTGTTCTTCGCCGCCGCCCACCGCTTCCTGCTGGAGCTGACCGATCTGGCCGAGGTCCGCGTGGTCATCCTGCGCATGTCGCACGTCAGCGTCGTCGACGCCACCGGAGCGCTGGTCCTCAAGGACGCGGTGACCAAGCTGCGGCGGCGCGGCATCGTCGTCATGGTCTCCGGCGTACGCCCCGGCCACCGCCGCGCCCTCGACTCCGTCGGCGTCCTCGACCTGCTGCGCCACGAGGGCCGGGAGTACGCCACCACCCCCGAGGCGATCGAGGCGGCCCGCGCCCACCTGGAGCGCGACGGGGTGCTGTGCACGGACGGCGCCCCGGCCGCGGCCCCGGTGCCCACCGGTGACGCGCCATGAGGTCCGCCGCCGCGCCCGCCGCGCTGCCGCACCGGCACGTGCTCACCGTGCCCGCCGGACCCGGCGCCGTGCGCGTCGCCCGCGAGACCGCCGAGCAGGCCCTGGCGGAGTGGGGGATCGACGCGCGGCACCCGGCGGTCGGACCGGCCCTGCTGATCCTCGGCGAACTCGTCGCCAACACCGTCCGGCACGCCGCCGGCCTCTCCCCGCAGACCACGGTCTTCTACGCGGCCGGCCCCGACTGCCTGGTCCTCGCCGTGCACGACCGCCACCCCCACCGCCCCGACCTCACCGGACCGTACGCGACCGGCCCCGGCGGGCTGGCCACCGTCCTGGAGCTCACCCACGCCCTGGGCGGAACCGCGGTCGTCCGCGGCGACGCCGACGGCCCGGGGAAGAGCGTCTGGATCACGCTCCCGCTGTGAACGGGCCCGGGACGGCCGGGGAGGGGCGGACACCTGACGAGTTGCTAATGTCGGAAACTGTCGAGGCCGAGGGCGACGAACGGACGAGGCGAGGGACCGGGGACCGGGTGAACGGGCCGTACTGCTGCCGCGCCGGAAAGGGGACGGCACGATGACCACGCCGCTGTACCAGCTGAAGGCCGAGTTCTTCAAGACGCTGGGCCATCCCGCCCGCATCCGGGTGCTGGAGCTGCTCAGCGAACGTGAGCACTCGGTGGGGGAGATGCTCCCGCACGTGGGCATCGAGCCCGCGCACCTCTCCCAGCAGCTGGCCGTGCTGCGCCGGGCGAACCTGGTCGTCGGCCGCAAGGAGGGCTCGACCGTCTACTACTCGCTGACCGACCCCCATGTGGCGGAGCTGCTGCGGGTCGCCCGCACCATCCTCTCCGGCGTCCTCGCGGGACAGGCCGAACTCCTCGCCGACCTCCAGGCGACCCAGGGGGAGACCCGGCCCGTGTCCTGACCGCGGGGGCGGCCGGGCGTCAGGCGCCGCCGCGCCGGCAGTGCAGGAACAGATGCGGCTCCGGAACGGCCTCCGGATGGTTCGGGGAGAACATCGTGCTCTCCTCCCGCTCCACCGTCAGTCCCGCCTCCCGCACCAGCGCGAGGACGTCCTGCGCCGCGAAGCCGGTGACCCGCACCGGCTGGCCCATGAACACCCCGTCGAACTCCTCCACGTCCAGCGGCACGGTGGCCAGCACCAGCAGACCGCCCGGCCTGAGCGCGGCCGCCAGCCGGCGCACCAGCTCCCGCTGCTCGGCCCGGTTCATCTGCAGCAGTGAGAAGTACACGCAGACCGCGTCGTACGAGCCCTCCGGGAGCGGCATCCGCCGGATGTCCTCGCAGCGGAACTCCGCCCCGGGCACCTGCCGGGAGGCGATCTCCACCATCACGGAGGACACGTCGACACCCAGCACCTTGTGTCCCGCGCCGGCCAGCGTGGCGGCCGTGGGCCGTCCGGTGCCGCTGCCGACGTCCAGCACGGTGCTGCCGGGGGAGAGCCGCTCCAGCAGCCAGGCCAGCGACGCCCGGTGTGCCGCGGAGGACGCGAACGCCTTCTCGTACTCGCCGCCCAGCGCGTCGAACACCGCCGCCGGGGTTCCGTGCTCCTCGCCGCCCACGACACCACCTCGCTTCCCTCGCCGATGCCGGAATGGTGCCACCCGTCCGCCGCCCTCACAACGGCACCTCGCCGGGCCCGGCTTGCGGACGCGGCGCCCGGCACGGCAGGGTCGTGGTTGTGCCGACCCTGCTGATCGTCCACCAAACGCCCTCGCCGAACTGCCAGGCGATGTTCGAGGCCGTCGTCTCCGGCGCCACCGCCCCCGAGATCGAGGGCGTCCGGGTGGTGCGCCGTGCCGCGCTGTCCGCGACCGCCGCCGACGTCCTGGACGCCGACGGCTGTCTGCTCGGCACCCCCGCCAACCTCGGCTACATGTCGGGCGCCCTCAAGCACTTCTTCGACCAGGTCTACTACCCGTGCCTGGACTCCACGAAGGGCCTCCCCTTCGGCTACTACGTGCACGGCGGCAACGACGTCACCGGCGCCGTGCGCGGCATCGAGTCCGTCACCACCGGCCTCGGCTGGCGCCGCGCCGCCGAGGCGGTGACCGTCACGGGCGAGCCCGACAAGGCGGCCCTGGAGCGCTGCTGGGAGCTGGGCGCCACGCTCGCGGCGGGGCTGGCGGACTGACGCCCGCCGGGCCCAGCCGGACCACCGCGCCCCGGCGGGGTCAGGCGCCGTCCATCTTGTCCCGGTCGTGCTCGTCCCAGGCGCGGGTGTCACGCGGCTGCGTGTACGGCTCCTCCTGCGGCGGATGACCGCCGGCGATGGCCCGCTGCCGGGCGATCTCCGCGTCGAACTCCAGACCCAGCAGGATCGCCAGATTGGTGATCCACAGCCAGATCAGGAAGACGATGACGCCGGCCATCGTGCCGTACGTCTTGTTGTACGAGCCGAAGTTGGCGACGTAGAGCGCGAACCCGGCGGAGGCGGCCAGCCAGATCAGCAGCGCCAGGAAACTGCCGGGCGTGACCCAGCGGAACCCCTTCACCTTGGCGTTCGGGGCGGCCCAGTACAGCAGCGCGATCATGATCGTCACCAGCAGGACCAGCACCGGCCACTTGGCGATGGACCACACCGTGATGGCCGTGTCGCCCAGCCCCAGCAGATCGCCCGCCTGACGGGCGATCCCGCCGGTGAAGACCACGATCAGCGCGCTGATCGCCGCCATCACCAGCAGCGCGACCGTCACGCCCACCCGGACCGGCAGCACCTTCCACACCGGGCGGCCCTCGGGCATGTCGTACACCGCGTTCGCCGAGCGCATGAACGCCGCCACGTAGCCGGACGCCGACCAGATGGCCAGCAGCAGGCTGAAGACCGCCACCAGCGATCCGACGCCCGCGTTGCCCTGCAGCTGCTCGACCGCCTGCGTGATGATGTCCCGCGCGGCGCCGGGGGCGGTGAGGTCCTGGACGTTCTCCAGCACCTTGTCCGTCGTGGACTTGCCGGTGAGGCCGAGGATCGACACCAGCGCCAGCAGCGCCGGGAACAGCGCCAGTACGCCGTAGTACGTCAGGGCGGCGGCGCGGTCGGTGAGTTCGTCGTCCTTGAACTCACGCACACTGCCCTTGAGCGCCGCCTTCCACGCTCCTTTGGGCAGCTTGGCCGGAGTGTCCGGCGCCGCCTCCTCCACCGCGTCGCTCGGGCCCGGCTCCTCGGCCGCCGGCTGCCCGGCCTTCCGCGTGGATGCGGACTCGTCCGGCGCGTCCTGGTGTGCCGGCCGGTCGTTCCGGCCCGGGATATGCAGCTTCATGGCCACCGGGTGCCCCCGGTCCGCCATGTCACGCCAGGGCGGCCGGGTGACGCGGGGGAGCGCGGAGCCGGTCGGGGAGCCGGTCGCGAACCCACTTGTGGGAGCGCTCCCATACCCGGCAGGATGCTGCCATGACCGAGTCTCCCGCCGTCCGCCCGTACCGCCCCGAGGACCACGACGCCCTCGACGACATCTGCGTCCGCACCGCGCACAACGGCCAGGACAGCCGCCCCCATTACGCCGACCCCTCCGTCTTCACCGCCGCGTTCGCCGCCCCGTACGCGCATCTGGAGCCGGAGCTGGCCTTCGTACTGGACGACGGGCGGGGGAACGCCGTCGGCTACGTCGTCGGCGCCGCCGACACCGCCCGGTTCGCCGAGCGGTTCCGGACCGAATGGCTCCCGCTGGTCGCCGAGCGCCACCCCGTGCCGTCCGGCGCGCCGGCCACCCCCGACGAGACGATCGCCTGGCTGCTGCACCACCCCGAGCGGATGGTCGTGCCGGAGCTCGCCGCCTGGCCGGCCCATCTGCACATCGACCTGCTGCCCGAGTGGCAGGGCCGGGGGTACGGGCGGAAGCTGATGCGCACCCTGCTCGCGGCCCTGGCGGAACGCGGGGTCCCGGCCGTGCACCTGGTGATGACGGTCGCCAACAAGCCCGCCCGCGCCTTCTACGGCCGGATGGGCTTCGAGGAGATCGAGGGCGTGCCGATGGACGACTCGGTCGTCTGCCTCGGGCGTGCGACGGGGGATGTCGACCGGCTCTGACGGCAGCCGTGGGTCGACGGCACACGGGATGCGAGCGGTCGCGGGGCGGCCGTCGAAAGTGTCGAACACGCCACCGGGTGAAGGAAGTGGCGACGCGTTCTTCGTCTCCTCGTCCAGCCCACGCGCGCGGCCTCGACCCTGCATGTGCATCCCAACACGGTCTCCAGGCGCCTGGAGGGCATCACCGAGCTGTCGGGAGCGGATCGGCGGCATCCCGAACGGGCTCTCGCGATCCAGTTCGCGCCGAGGCTGTACCGGACGCGGCGGACTCTGCGGGGGCGGCAGGTCTCGCGCCGGCCGTCACTCTCGGGGTCACCGAAGGAGCCACCCGCGCGTGAGCGCGACTGGTGAGATTCGCCGAAGAAATCGTGAGCCGGTTGAACACGATGCGGTCCCCCTGCGTATGGGGCGTGGGAATCGAATGCCCGTCCCCCGCGACAGAAGCGTAGGAGTACTCCCTTGGCACGCAACACACGCAGACGCCCCAAACAGCGCGCGACGCTCGCCGCTTTCGCCTTGATCCTGGGCGGCGGCGGCATGATGGCGGCCAACGTCTACGCTTCCGCGACGGACGGCGGGACGTCGGACGCGCAGGTGCTGTCGGGCGCCGCCACCATCGACTGCCCCGACGTGGCCACCCAGTTGACCGAGGTGCCCGACCAGGCACGGGCGGAGGTGGACAAGGAACTCGCCAACCTGGACGCCCAGATCGCCGAGGCCTACAAGCGGCTCGGCGAGTCGGCCGACGCGATCCGTCAGGACCCCGGCTTCGCCGAGAACGCCATCGCCGGCCCGCTGAAGGACAAGCGCGCCGCAGTGCTGGCCCGCATCGGGGCCGCCATCGAGACGGCCGGCGCCGAACGGCCGCAGGGACTCGACGACCTCGCCGCCTGCGCGGTGCGCGACTCCGGCAACGCTCCCGCCCCCGAGGAGGGCGGCGACGGCGGCGAGCAGGCCGGCGACGGCCAGGACCAGCAGAACGGCGACGGTCAGCAGGACGACGGTCAGCAGGACGGCGGCGACCAGCAGGGCGGCCAGGACCAGGGCCAGGGCGGCCAGGACGGCGGCCAGGACCAGGGCGGCAACGGCGGCCAGGCCGGCAACGGACCGGTCGCGGGCGACTACGTCTCCATCAAGAGCGTCCAGCCGAACGTCAACAAGCCGCAGGCGTCGGGCGACGCCTCCACCGGCACCTTCACCAGCGAGTGCGGCGTCAACGAGAACGGCGTGTTCAACTCGGACAACGTCATCGCCGCGCCCGGCGTGAGCAACGGCGCCCACCACTTCCACGACTACATCGGCAACCAGGCCACCAACGCCTTCGTCAGCGACGACGAGCTGACGCGCGCCGAGACCAGCTGCCAGGACCAGCGCGACAAGTCCTCCTACTACTGGCCCGTGCTGCGCCTGCAGAACGGCACCGAGGAGCAGGACGCCCAGTCCCCGGGCGGCGGCATCGAGGGCAACGCCGGTGAGATCGTCACCCCGAAGGACGTCACGCTGACCTTCGTCGGCAACCCGAAGGCCAAGGTCACGGCCATGCCGCGGCTGCTGCGCATCATCACCGGCGACGCGAAGTCCTTCGTCAACGGCCCGGCCAACGCCAACGCCTCCTGGAGCTGCACCGGGTTCGAGGACCGGCAGCTGAAGGACAAGTACCCGCTGTGCCCCGAGGGCAGCGACGTGGTCCGCTCGTTCGCGTTCCAGAGCTGCTGGGACGGCCGCAACATCGACAGCGCCAACCACCGTACGCACATGGCGTTCACGGACGCCGAGGGCAACTGCCCGGCCGGCTTCCAGCCGATCCCGCAGCTCGTCCAGCGCATCGTGTACGACGTCGACGCGCCGAGCCTGGAGGACGGCGGCAAGACGGTCCCGCTGTTCGCGGTGGACTCCTTCCCCGAGCAGCTGCACAAGCCGATCACCGACCACGGCGACTTCATCAACGTCTTCGAGGAAGACCTGATGAACGAGATGGTCGACTGCATCAACGAGGGCCGCACCTGCGGCGCCGGCGCCGGCGGCGGTGACAACGGCGGCGGTGACAACGGCGGTGACGACGGCAACGGTGGCGGCGACAACGGCGCCGAGCAGCCCACCGCCACGCCCGACGACCCGGGCCAGGGCAACGACGGCGGCCAGGACGACGGCAACCAGGGCGGCGGTCAGAACGACGGCGACCAGGGCGGCGACCAGGGCAACCAGGACGGCGGTCAGAAGCCGCCCGCGGCGACCGAGGAGCCCGCTGACGACCAGGCCACGGCCCAGCCGGACGTGAAGGTCTCCCAGCCTGCCGACGCCGGCGGTCAGGACGACGCCCAGGGCGGCGCCGACACCGGCAACGGCGGCAACGACGACGGCGGCCAGGCGGCACAGGCCGCCCAGGTGCCCGGCAGCCTGCCCGAGCTCGAGGACAACACCCAGGCCCAGGGCGCCGGCGGCAGCCTCGCCGAGACCGGCGCCCAGCTGTGGCCGGCCGCCATCGGCGGAGTGCTGGTGATCTTCGGCTTCTTCGTGCTGCGGAGCGTGCGACGCAACGCCTGACGGTCACCCACCACGCACAACGGGCGGCAGGACCCTCGGGGCCCTGCCGCCCACGCGTGTCAGGAGCCGCTCAGCGACTCGCCGCCGCCGTGCTCGCCCCCTCGCCCTCCGCGTCGATGTGCGGCAGCAGACGGTCCAGCCAGTGCGGCGTCCACCAGGCGTGCCGGCCGAGCAGCGTCATCACCGCCGGCACCAGCAGCAGCCGTACCACCGTGGCGTCGATGAGCACGCTGACCGCCAGGCCCAGGCCCAGCATCTTCACCACCACGTTGTCGCTCACCACGAACGCCGCGAACACGCTCACCATGATCAGCGCGGCGCAGGTGATGACCCGCGCGGTGATCTCCAGGGCGTGCGCCACCGAGGCGCGCGCGTCCTGCGTGCGCCGCCACGCCTCGTGGACGCGGGACAGCAGGAAGATCTCGTAGTCCATGCTGAGACCGAAGACGATGGCGAACATCATCATCGGCACGTAGCTCTCGATCGGCACCGTGCCCGACACCCCCAGCGCCGGACCGCCCCAGCCCCACTGGAACACCGCGACGACCACGCCGTACGAGGCCGTGATGGACAGGACGTTGAGCACGGCCGCCTTCACGGCGACGAGCAGGCCGCGGAAGACGGCGAGGATGATCAGGAACGCCAGGGCGACCACCACGGCGATGATCCACGGCAGCCGTTCGGCGACCAGGTCGCGGAAGTCGACCTGCGCGGCCGTCGTCCCGGTGACGTACGTCGACGCGTCCGTGCCGCGCACCGCGTCCGGCAGCGTGTCGTCCACCAGGCGGTTGGCCAGGTCGGTGGTGGTGGCGCTCTGCGGGCTCGCCGTCGAGTACACCGTGCCCACCAGCACGTCGCCGTCCTGCGTGGGCGTCAGCGGCGTCACCACGGCCGCCCCCTCGACGCCGTCCAGTGTCTTCTGCGCCTGCGAGGCGAGCGAGGAGCGCTGCGACTGCGGTACGGAGGACTGGTCGACGACCACGGTGAGCGGGCCGTTGGAGCCCGGCCCGAACGCGTCGGTCATCAGGTCGTAGGCGCGCCGGTCGGTGAACGACGTGGGGTCGGCGCCGTCGCCGATGTGGCCGAGCCGGATGGAGAACACCGGGATCGCCAGTACCGCGATCACGGCGACGCCCGAGACCAGGAACGTCCATGGCCGGCGCGCCACCCGCTGCGCGTACCGGTGCCAGGTGCCGTGCGGTTCGGCCCCGGGTTCGGTCTCCGCCACGGTCCGGCGCACCCGCCAGCGGTCGATCCGGCCGCCGGCCAGCCCCAGCAGCGCCGGCACCAGGGTGAGCGCGCCGAGGACGGCGGAGACCACCGTGACGGCGGCGGCCACTCCCAGTTTGGCGATGAACGAGACGCCGGACGCGGACAGTCCGGCCAGGGCGACGATCACCGTGCAGCCGGAGACCAGCACCGCCCGCCCGCTGGTGGAGGTGGCGTGGCCGGCCGCCCGCGCCGGATCCATGCCGTTCATCAGGTCCTGCCGGTGACGCGTGATCAGGAACAGCGCGTAGTCGATGCCGACGCCCAGACCGATCATCGTGGCGAGCGTGGGGGAGACGGTGGCGAAGGTGGTGGCCGCGGCCAGCAGCCCGAGCACGGCCAGCCCGGCGACCACCGCGATCAGCGCGGTCAGCAGCGGCATCACGGCGGCGATCACACTGCCGAACCCGATGAGCAGCACCACGACGGCGACCCCGAAACCGATCAGCTCGCTGACCCGGTCGTCGGGCGCGGGCCGGGCCAGCTCGCCCAGCGGCCCCCCGTACTCGACCTGCGCGCCCGCCTCCCGCAGCGGCCGCACCGCGTCGTCGACGCCGCTCAGATAGCCGTCGCCGAGGGTGGACGGCTGCACGTCGAACCGCACGGTGATGTACGCGGTCCTCTTGTCGGTCGAGAGCGGGCCGACGTCCGGCTGTGAAGAGCCGGTGGAGGACGACCCCTGAGCGGTCAGCGGGTTCTGCGCGGACAGGACGTGCGGCAGTTTCTCCAGGCTCGAGACCGTGGAGGACATCTGCGAGCCGAGGGCTGTCAGCTCCTGCTGGTCGTCGCGGAGGACGATCTGGCTGCTGTAGCCGCCGGCCTGCGGGTCGTGCCGCTGGAGGACCTCGATGCCCTTCTGCGACTGCGAGTCGGAGAGCGTGAAGTTGTCCGAGTAGGTGCCGCCGACGGCCCGGCTGACGATCTGCAGCACCACCAGGGCGACCAGCCAGGCGACGATCACCACCACGAAGTGGTGCGCGCACCACTCGCCCAGCCGGCGCAGCACACCCGCCCGGGGTCCGGCGCCCGCCCTACCGCGTGTCGACGGCATCGACGGCTCTCCTCCGCCAGGCCGGACGGATCCCGGCGCCTGGTGCCCATTAGAGGGCGCGGCGATCACCCCGGCATCCCCGCGCGGGTGCGCGGGGGAGAAGGCTCACCTGCTCGGAGGGCGCGGCCGCCCGCCCGCCGGGCTCCGGCCCGTATACCGCCCGGTGTGTCACGCCGTCCGTGTGTGACACTTGACCGCACGAGCCGCGGCGCTCGTCCGAGGGGGAGCGCCGGCCGCCGGAGAGGGGAAGTGCCGTGAGCCGGGACACCGTACGCGCACACCAGGACGACGACATGGCCGCCGAGGCCCGCCGCGCCCGTTTCGGAAGCCTGCCGGAGCCCGTCCGGGTCGAGGACCTGGTCGAGGAGAAGCCGGCCGTCGCACCGGACCCCGCCCGCTTCGCCTACAACCCCGACGAATGGCTCGTCCGCTACTGCGCCTGAGCGAGGGCGTCAGCCCGCGTCGGCCGGGTCGTACGCCGTGAGCAGCAGCGCCACGTCGTCCGGCCGGTCCTCCGCGCGGCGGGCCGCGCCGAGCATCCGGTCGGCCAGCTCCTCCATGGAGTCGGTCCTGCTGACGGCCAGACACGTGCGGACCGTCTCGATGCCCGCCGCGATGTCGCTGCCGGGCACCTCCACCAGCCCGTCCGTGTAGAGGGCCAGCACGCAGCCCGGTTCCAGGGTGAGTTCGGTGACCGGGTAGTCGGCCCCCGGCTGCACCCCCAGCAGCACCCCGCCGGGCAGCTCCAGGGGCTCCGCGCGCCCGTCCGGGTGGCGCAGCAGCGGCGGCGGGTGGCCCGCCCGCACGGCCCGGGCACGCCCCGTCGCCGGGTCCAGCTCGATGTAGCAGCAGGTGGCGAAGACGTCCGTCTCCAGCTCCACGAGCAGCTGGTTGGTGTGCGTGATGACCTCCTGCGGCGGCCGCCCGCTCGCGGCGAACGCGTGCACCGCGCTGCGCAGCTGCCCCATGACGGCCGCCGCGCCCACGCTGTGCCCCTCCACGTCCCCGATGACCAGCGCCACCCCGTGCCCCGTCCGGATCACGTCGTACCAGTCGCCGCCGATGTCCATGCCCTTGGTGCCGGGCAGATAGCGGGCGGTGACGCGCAGCCGGTCGATGACGGGCAGCCGGTGCGGCAGCAGCCCCTCCTGCAGCCCGCGCGCCACGGCCGACTCGGCGTCGTACAGCCGCGCCCGCTCCATCGCCTGCGCCGCGAGCCCCGCCAGAGCGGTCAGCGCGCTGCGCTCCTCGGTGGTGAACCGGTGCCGCGTGTTCCAGCCGAGGATGCAGGAGCCGATGGAGTGCCCCGAGGCGATCAGCGGCAGGAACGCCCAGGACGTCATGGGGTCGAGCGCCAGCCTCGGGTACGCGCCGACCAGTTCCTCCGGCGATTCGAAGAACAGCGGCAGACGCGCGGTCAGCGCGTGCACGCCGGGCAGGTCGGCGTCCAGCGGCACCCCCTCGAACGGGTCGAGGAAGTGCTGCGGGTACCCGTCCTCCCACAGCAGGTACATCCGCCCGTCCCGCACTGTGTACAGGGCGACCTCATGTGCCCCGAACGCCGGCAGCAGCTGCTCCGACACGGCCCGGCACACGTCCCGCACGGTGACGGACTCGGTGAGCACGCTGGCCATCTGCACCACGTGGTACAGCGCCCCCGCGCGGGCGGTGGCGACCAGCCCGGTCGGCGGGGCCGCGGGCTCCGCGGACGGGGTGAGCGGCCGCCCCGGCTCCGCGCCCGCCGGCGCGGCGGTGCGGAAGACCCGCCCGGTCAGCCCGTGCACGCCCGGGTAGAGCACGAAGCCCAGCCATACGCCGTCCGGGTCGTGCACCAGGTACGACACCGGCTGCTGGGTCAGCATCGCCGCCCGGTAGCGGTCCTCGTACGCCGGGTCGCGCAGCCAGGTCAGCACCCGCCAGGGGTGGTGTCCGAGCAGCCGCTCCAGGTCGCAGCCGAGCAGGTCCTGGCAGCGGCGGTTGGCGTAGATGACCCGGCCGTCCTGGTCCAGGGAGAACAGCCCGTCCGGCAGCCGTTCGGCCGCCTCCGCCGCGGTGACGCCGCCCGCCACGTCGACCAGGGCGCCCACCAGCAGCCGGCCGGTGCCGCCCGAGCGGACCACATGGCCCCACAGTTCCACCGGCCGGTAGTGGACCTCCTCGCTGTCGTCCTGCGTCCCCTCCAGCACCCGGAAGTGGCGTCCCCGGATCTGCCCGGTCTCCTCCGCGTCCCGGCGGGCCGCCCGCAGTTCGTACAGGTCGTCCGGTGACACCCGGTCCTCGACCGCGGCCATGGTGCCGTCGAACTCCTCGCGGGACACGCCCAGCAGCTCCAGCGCGTCGTCGTCCCCCGACCACCGGTCGTCGTCCAGGTTCCACTCGACCATCCCGACCGCGACCGCCTGCGCGCGCGGCGCCGGCAGTCGCACGCTGACCGGCTGGTCGTCGTACTCGATGCCGTACGCCACCGCGTCCCCGTCCGTACGGCCCGGCAGCCGGCGCGCGTACTCGGCGAGGCGCTCCTCCATCTGCCGCCCGGCCCGGCGCAGCGCCTCCCGCACCTCCTCCTCACGGGCCGGATCCCGCGACGAGGAGTGCAGCACCGCGAGGACGCCCACCGTCTCGCCGCCGACCCGCACCGGCTGATAGGCGTGCGCGAACGAGTACGGCAGGGCCGCCGTGAACTGGGGGAAGCGCAGCATCGTCGCCCGGTCGTCGGGCAGGTACTGCGTCTCGCCGCTGCGGAACGCCTCGCACATCGGCAGCGCGCCGCTCACCGGGATCCGCCACCACGGCTTCAGCAGCGAGCGGGGCACCCCGGACATCACGCACAGCACCAGCGACCTGCGGTCCCGCGACCGCAGATACACCGCCCCGCCGTACCCTCCGGTGTCCCGCACGGCAGCCACCACGACGTCCGCGAGCGCGTCCTCGATACGGGCCTCGCCGCGCCCGGTCCGGTTCTCCTCCGCGTCGAGCACGGGCCCGCCAGCCGGCCGCTTCCCGCGCGGTGCGGCGGCTGCACCACCCATGTGACGCCCTCCCGGTGCACACGGAACGGGACGTTCGTCCGCTCCCCACCAGCATGTGCCATGCGCGCCGGTACGGCGACCGGCCGAACGGACCGCAACCATCGGGTCATCCCGGTCGTCTCACCCGATACCAGAACGTTGTCGTCCCAGGGGTCCGAAAATGCTTCAATCAAGAACAATGTGCGCGACGGCGGTGCTCCTCGGCGCCACGCTGGTGACGGCGGCGGTCCCGGCCGTGGCCGCCCCCGTGGCGGCGCCCGCCGCGGCCACGGTCTGCCCCACCGGCTGGGGCTCCACCGACAAGGCGGTCACCGCCGCCACGTCCACGTCCGTGCGGGACGTCCGCACCGGCCGGCACGACTGCTACGACCGCATGGTCGTCGACGTGCCCGGCGCCGCCCGCGCCGACCTCGGCTACTCGGTCCGCTACGTCGACCGGCTCCAGCAGGACGGCTCGGGACGGCACATCCCCGTCTCCGGCGGCGCGATCCTCGAGGTCCGGGTCAACGCCCCCGCCTACGCACCCGAGACGGGCGAGGCCACCTACCCCGCGCGCGCCGGGCGCGCCCTGCCGGGCGTCGACCTCACCGGCTACCGCACGTTCCGCGACGCGCGGTTCGCGGGCAGCTTCGAGGGCGACACCCAGCTCGGCCTCGGGGTGCGCGGACGGCTGCCGTTCCGGGTGCAGCAGCTCGACGGGCGTCTCGTGATCGACGTCGCCCACAACTGGACCGGCGCCGCCGCCCGCTGAGCGCGCGCCGTACGACGAGCCGGGCGGTCAGCGCTCCGGGCCGCCCGACTCGCAGATCTCCCGCGCCACGTCCCGCAGCTTGGTGTTGGTGCGCTGCGACCGGGTGCGCAGCAGGTCGAACGCCTGGTCCTCGGTGACGTGGTGCCGGCCCATCAGGATGCCCATCGCCTCGCCGATCAGATGGCGTGTGGTGATGGCCTCCTGCATCTGCTCGTCGGTACGGGCGGTGGCGAAGGCGACCGCCGCGTGCGACGCGAGCAGCCAGCCCGCCGTCTCGCTGTCCTCGGTGAACATTCCAGGCTTGCGCGAGTACATGTTGAGGGCGCCCAGCTCCTCCTCCCGGGTGTAGAGCAGGAAGCCCATCATGCTGCCCACCCCGAGCTCCCGGGCCCGGGGCACGAAGCGCGTCCAGCGCTCCGGGGGCGCCGTCAGGTCGGGGATGCGGAAGAGCCGCTCCGGCCTGTCGGGCCGCGCCGCGTCGAAGCACGGCCCCTCGCGGAGCTCACCCTGGAGCATGTCGCTGTCGGTGACGAACGGGTCCGTCGGCGCGAGCGAACGCACCCGGCCCTCGCTCAGGACGAGGATCCCGGAGGCGTCACAGCCGTCCACGAGCTCCACCGCCGAGCGTGAGATCTGCTCCAGCGTCGCGTCGAGCGTGTGCTCCGCGAGCAGATCCCGGGCCATCGACGCCATGCGCTGGGCAAAAAGCTGCCAGTCCATGTCCGTCTCCGTCTCCGTCCGGCCGTGCTCCCGACCATCGTGGCATCTCTTCACGGATCGCTTCTTTCCCGCCGGACGCGGAAACAGGCCGCCCGCCCCGTATTTGGTGAGGGTTCTGTGAGCGCGTGTTCGGTGAGCGCGCGGATCCGGGGCAGACGGCGTTCGTGATCTTCGGCCGTCCCGAGAGAGGAGTCACCACGGTGACCATGCCCGAGCGTCGTACCCGTGCGCTGCGCCCCGGCAGGCGCTTCGACCTGCGTTCCACCGCCGTGTTCTTCGGCCTGCTCGCCGCGGCGCTGGTGATCGGAGGGCTCGCGATACGCGCGCTGGCCGGGGTGCTGGAGCGGCGCCCGGTGTGGGCGGTCGTGCTGGTGTGCCTGGTCGTCGCCGTCGCCGTGGCCCGGGGGCGCCGCCGGCGGCGGCTGTCGGCGGCGGGGATCGCCCGGGAGGCCGGGCGGGCTTTCGCCCGGGGGACGTCCACGGCGCTCGATGCCCTGGACGCGCCCGCGCCGGCGCCGGTTGTCATCCCCGCCCAGGCGGGGGCGGTCGACGAGGTGACCTCGCCGCTGCCCGTGGCGCAGGGGATCGACCACGAGGCGCTCACACCGGACGAGTTCGAGGCCGCCACGGCCGAGCTGTGTGCGCGGGACGGGTGCACGGAGGTGCGGGTGGTGGGCGGTGCGGGGGATCTCGGTGCGGATGTGATCGCTGTGACGCCTGACGGGCGGCGGCTCGTCGTGCAGTGCAAGCGGTACGGGGAGGACAACAAGGTGGGGTCGCAGGAGCTGCAGCGGTTCGGGGGGACGTGCTTCACGGTGCACGAGGCCGACGTCGCCGTGGTGGTCACCACCGGGGAGTTCACCGTGCCGGCGCTGGAGTACGCCGAGCAGTGCGGGATCGTCTGTGTCGACGGGCACGGGCTGCTGGCGTGGAGCCAGGGGCGGGCGACGGCGCCCTGGGCGGGGGTGCGGGAGGAGACCGCGTAGAGGTCTCGTCGTGGTTGCTCGCGCGGTTTCCCGCGCCCCTGCGGGGCGCCGTTGTCAGTGGCGGGTGTCAAGCTCCCCGTATGGACGAGACGGAGTTCATGCGCGGGCGGGTGTACGGGGCGGACCACGACGACCCGGGGCCGCGTGAAGGACGGGTGTACGCGGAGCTGTCCGGCGGACCGCTGGACGGACTGCTGCTGGACGTCACCGGCCACGGCCCGGCGGAGCAGCGGCACGGGGTGGGCCTGCCCACGGAGATAGGCCGCTACGGCCCAGGCGGCCGCGCGGTCTACGCGCCCCGCGCGGCCGGCGACCGGGTGTACGAATGGCGGGGCGACGTCCCCTGACGAAGCGGCCGCGCGCGGGTAGGGGCGCGGCGGCCGGGGCAGACGTAGGCGTAGGACGTCACCGCGGAGGGAGGTGGGGCGCGCCGTGAAACCGTTCGCCGAACCCGCCTCCGCGCTGCGCGGCCACATAGGCCGGGCCATCTTCTCGCGGGTGGCCGGACCCGACGGCCCGGACAACCGCGCCCGCATCCACGGCACCCCGGGCCCCCGCTGGTTCGCCCCCGACAGCCCGGTCCGCCGGGTGCACGGTGACGCGTCGATGTTCATCGGCGGCCTGTCCGCCCTGCTGCTCCAGTCGCTCCACCCGCTCGCCATGGCGGCCGTCGCCGCCCACTCCGGCTTCCGCGGCGACCCCTGGGGCCGGCTCCAGCGGACCAGCACCTTCCTCGCCGTCACCACGTACGGCACCGCCGACAGCGCCCAGCGGGCCGTGGATCGGGTGCGCGCCGTCCACGACACTGTCCGCGGCACCGCACCCGACGGCCGGGAGTACCGCGCCTCCGACCCGCACCTGCTGTGCTGGGTGCATGTCGCCGAGGTCGACATGTTCCTGCGCGCCCACCAGCGCTACGGCGCCCGGCCGCTGGACGACGCCGGCTGTGACGGATACGTCGCGGACATGGCGCGCATCGCCACCGCCCTCGGCGTCCCCGACCCGCCCGCGGACCGGGCGCAGCTCGCCGAGCGGCTGGCCGCCTACCGCGACGAGCTGCACGCCACCCCGGACGCCCTGGCCACCGCGCGGTTCCTGCTGCTCGACCCGCCCGTCCCGCTGCTCGCCCGGCTGCCGTACGGCGTGCTCGCCGCGAACGCCGTGTCCCTGCTGCCGCCCTGGGCCTCCCGCGCGCTGCGGGTGCCCCGTCTGCCCGCCGAGGGCCTGTGCGTCCGCCCGCTCGGCAGCGCCGTCACCGCGGGCATCCGCTGGGCGCTGGCCCCCACCCGCCCCGCGGCCTGACCCGTCCGGCCGCGCCTCTGGTTGACGGCGGTCAGACGGGGCACTCAGAGCTGACCGGTGGCGCTGAGGGACACAGGAGGCAACAGTGGCGGTTCGTCATCGCTTGATCAGCACCGACCCGCGGTCCGTGTGGGCCGTGCTGGAGGACGGCACCCGCTACGCGGACTGGGTGGTGGGCACGTCCGAGTCCAAGCCGGTGCGCGGCCACTGGCCGCAGCTCGGCTCCGCGATCGGCTACGAGGTGCGCCTCGGGCCGCTGAAGCTGCACAACGAGTCCGTCGTCCGGCACGTCGTCCCCGGCGAGCTGCTCGAACTGGAGGCGAAGGCCGGGCCGCTGGGCACCGCCCGCATCGCCATCGAGCTGCGGCCCTGGGGCGACCAGTGCCTCGTCAAGGTCGACGAGCACCCCCTGCGCGGCGCGGGCGGCCTGGTGCACAACGTGGCCGTCGAGGCGGTCATCCAGATCCGGCACCGCGCCATGCTCGCCCGGCTCGCCCACCTCGTGGAGTCGGAGGCCGCCGAGGCGGAGGAACGCCGGGCGCTCGGCCAGGTCGTGCCGGAGCCCGACGCGGGAGGCGCCCGTGGCTGACGCCGTCGTCATCGGCGCCGGGCCCAACGGCCTGGTCGCGGCGAACCTGCTCGCCGACGCCGGCTGGAGCGTCACGGTCCTGGAGGAACAGCCCGAGCCCGGCGGCGCCGTGCGCCACGACCACGGTGTCCACCCCGACTACGCCAGCGACCTGTTCAGCTCCTTCTACCCGCTCGCCGCCGCCTCCCCGGTCGTCTCCGGACTCGGCCTGGAGGAGCACGGGCTGCGCTGGAGCCACGCCCCGCACGTCGTCGCCCACCCGCTGAGCGACGGCCGCTGCGCGATCCTGGACCGCGACGTCGACGTCACCGCCGCCTCCCTCGACGCCTTCGCGCCCGGGGACGGCGACGCGTGGCGCCGTCTCCACGCCATGTGGGACCGGCTCCGCCCCGACCTGCTCGACGCCCTGTTCACACCGTTCCCGCCGGTCCGCTCCGGGCTGCGGCTCGCCGTACGGCTGCGCGGCACGGGCGGGCTGCGCATGGCGCGCACCCTCGTGCTGCCGGTGCGGCGCATGGCGGAGGAGGAGTTCCGCGGCGAGGGCGGCGGGCTGCTGCTCGCGGGCAACGCCCTGCACGCCGACCTCGCCCCCGAGGCCGCAGGCAGCGGCGGCTTCGGCTGGCTGATGTCCATGCTCGGACAGACGTACGGCTTCCCCGTGCCGGTCGGCGGCGCGGGCGCGCTCACCGACGCCCTCGTGCGCCGTCTGGAGTCACGCGGGGGAGCGGTGCGGTGCGGGCGGCGCGTGGAGCGTGTCGTCGTCCGCGGCGGGCGCGCGGTCGCCGTACGCCTCGCCGACGGGGAGACCGTCCCCGCCGGGCGCGCCGTCCTCGCCGACGTGTCCGTGCCCGCCCTCTACGGCGAGCTCGTCGCCCCAGAGGACCTGCCCCGGCAGCTGCAGTCCGACCTGGAGCGCTTCCAGTGGGACTTCGCCACCTTCAAGGTCGACTGGGCGCTGGACGGGCCCGTGCCGTGGAAGTGCGAGCAGGCCGCCGGCGCCGGAACGGTGCATCTCGCCGACGGGCTCGACGAGCTCACCCGCTTCGCCGCCCAGCTCGCCATGGGACGCGTGCCCGACCGCCCGTTCTCCCTGTTCGGGCAGATGACCACCTCCGACCCGACCCGCTCCCCGGAGGGCACCGAGTCCGCCTGGGCCTACACCCACGTCCCGCACCGGGTCGTCGGCGACGCGGGCGACGACGGGCTCACCGGCTCCTGGGACAAGGACGAGCAGGAACGCATGGCCGACCGCGTGGAGGCCCATGTGGAGCGCTTCGCGCCCGGCTTCCGCGACCGGATCCGGGCCCGGCGGATCCTCGCCCCGCCCACGCTGCAGTCCCTCGACCGGAACCTGCACGGCGGCGCCATCAACGGCGGCACCACCGCCATGCACCAGCAGCTGTTCTTCCGGCCCGCCCCCGGCACCGGACGGCCCGAGACCCCCGTCAAGGGCCTCTACCTGGCCTCCGCCGGCGCCCACCCCGGCGGCGGCGTGCACGGCGCGCCCGGCGCCAACGCCGCCCGGGCCGCGCTGCGTCCGTCGTTCGCCGCCGGACTGGCGCCGCCCAGCGGCTGCTGGCCCACCGCGACCGCCACGGACGCGCCAGCCCGACCGGGGCGGGCGGCCGGACCGGGGCGGGCGGCCCGCCTGAAACCGCGGGGCCGGGCGCCGGCCCGGCGGACGACCGACCACAGAAGGAGGCGAGACGATGAGCGGACGGAACGGACAGCCCGACGACGGCCCCGACCGCCGGCACCTGAGGCCCGAAGGCGTCAGCGACGAGACGGTCGAGGCGCTGGGGTCCCTGTCGAAGGCACTGGAGACCACCGAACGGGCCCGCGGCCACCTCTACAGCTTCCACCAGCTCACCGGCACCGCCGACCTGGAGCTCGACCGGGCCGTGGAACTGCTGCACAAGGCCGGACACCCCGACTGGGCGGAGGCCGTGCGCACCCAGGTGCTGGGCCGCAACGTCATCCCCGGCCACTGGACGTTCCAGATCGTCGAGGCGTACGACGACACGTACTACCGGCCGTTCCGGGAGCTGGAGCAGGCCGCGGTGGAGGAGCTGGCCGAGGGCCGCGACCACCTCTACGAGGCGGAGATGAAGGAGGCCCGCAGGACCGCCGGCCATCCGCACCACACCGCCCGCCCTGACGTTGACCCGCAGATCACCGGAGGGGACGGCGGATGAGCGGCCCGCTGGGCGGACGCACCGCGGTGGTCACCGGGGCCGCGCGCGGCATCGGCGCCGCCCTCGCCCGCGAACTCGCCGGACGCGGCATGCGGCTGGCGCTGCTCGGCCACGAGGGCGACCGCCTGCGCCGGCTCGCCGGTGAACTGCCCGTCCCCGCCCTCGCGTACGAGGCCGACGTCACGGACGCCGCGGCGCTGGAGCAGGCGGCGGACGCGGTCCGCACCGGGCTCGGCACACCGTCCGTCGTCGTCGCCAACGCGGCCGTGGCGGACGCCGGGCTGTTCGCCGACTCCGACCCCGCGCGGTGGCGGCGCATCGTCGACGTCAACCTCACCGGCAGCGCGAACACCGCCCGCACGTTCCTGCCCGACCTCATGGCGACCAAGGGCTACCACCTCCAGGTCGCTTCCCTCGCCGCCATCGGCGCGGCTCCGCTGATGAGCGCGTACTGCGCCTCCAAGGCGGGAGCGGAGGCCTTCGCCCACTCCCTGCGCGCGGAGGTCGCCCACCTCGGCGTGACCGTCGGCATCGGCTACCTCACCTGGATCGGCACCGACCTGATCGAGGACGCGGACCGCCACAGCGTGATGCGGGAACTGCGCGGGCACATGCCCTGGCCGGTACGGGACGTGTACCCGCCGGACCGCGCGGCGGCCCGCCTCGCCCGGGCGGTCGAACGCCGCAGCACGGCGGCGTACTACCCCCACTGGCTCCGCCTGGCCCAGCCGGTACGGGCCGCCATGCCGGCCGTGGTCACCAGGGCGACCCGCCATTACCTGCCCCGCATCGAGGAACGTTCGCCCTTGCGCCATACGGACCTCCTGGGCGGAGGGGGCAGGGCGGACGCGAGGGCGGCGGGGCTGAGCTGAGAGGCGGTCCGGACGGCCACGCGCCTCGGCCCGCCCGGTGTCCCCACCGGGCGGGCCGAGTGCGGTCCGGGACTGCTACGCCCCCGGGAACCGCCCCGTCGAGCGGAGCTCCCAGCGGCGTTCCGCGTAGGCCAGGTCATCCCTCCAGAGGCGGCCGGAGGCGGCGCGGACCAGGGGTCGGAGGACGGGGGCCGCCGCTCGGGCCAGGGCGAAGCCCCGGCGGTCCGAGGCGGCGACCACCGCCTCGATCACCGCCGTGCGCGGACGGCCCGACGCGTCCGGGCCCAGGGGAGTCGCGTGGGTCTCGACCACGGAGCCGGCCCCCTCGCCCTCGGTGATGTGCATGACGACCGTGCGCGGCTCGGGAGCCGTGAACACCGCCCGCACCGGCACCACCAGACGGCCCGCCACCTTGAACGACACGTCCACGGCGAACGCGTCCCCCTCCGCCTGCTCCGGCGTGTCCACCACCGTGAGGTCGACGAACGAGTACGGGTGGAACCAGGCCCCGTGCCAGGGGTCGAGCCGGTTCGCCACGACGTCCTCCGGCTCACAGACGCCGACCCCCGCGTACACCGCCGTCAGGGCGCGCGCCGGGACCGGGCGGCGCGGCACCACCGGCGCGTCGAGCGGCTCCTCGCCGCCGACCGCGTCCAGCCGCACCCACACCAGCACCCCGTCGTCGTACGCGGGGAACGGCTCCCAGCCGGCGAACGGGCCGCCGTTCAGGGACAGCCCGTGCCAGTGGCAGACGAGCGTCCCGCAGCGCACCGGGCTGTCCCGCAGCGCCGCGCCCAGGTGCGGGCAGACGCCCGGCCCCGCCACCACCCGGCCGCCCGTGTCGCGCCAGACCACCACTTCCTGTCCCGCGACCGTCCGGCCCAGCGGGCGGTCACCGCCGACGTCGCGGGAGGCGCCCACGACGTACCAGTTGCCCGACGGGCGTGCCTGCGCCCGCTTCAGCGCGCCGGCGATCAGGGCGGGCTTGGCGTCCCGCCACGTGGGGCGCTGACGTTCCCACGCCACCGCGTTGCGGCGCAGGGAGAGCGGCAGCCGCCCACGTCCGCGACCTGCCATCACGCGACCTCCTCGACCATCCGGGGCTCCACCGGCCCCGCACCCGTCAGCGGGACGCCGTCCGGCCGGCGGGCCGCGGCCGGCCTGGCGCGCAGCCGGGCCGCGGCCACCCGGGCCAGCCCGTCCGCGGCGACCACGGCGCGCCGCCTGCGCGGCACCACCGACCGCCGGTGCAGCACCGCGTACCCGTCCTCGGCGACCGCGTCCAGGATGCCGCCGTACAGCACGAACGCGGTGCGGATGCAGGGGCGGGACACCGGTTCGAGCAGCGCGAGGCCCGGGGCGGCCTGCCGGTACACGCCCCGCGTCAGCCGTTCGAACGCGCGCAGCGCCGAGGTGATGCGCGGGTCGCGGCGGCCGGTGTCCCGGCTCCACCGCAGCCGCTCCCGGTCGACGCCGTGCGCGGCGAGCAGGTCCGCCGGCAGGTACACCCGCCCGCGGTCCAGGTCCTCGCCCACGTCCCGCAGGAAGTTGGTCAGCTGGAAGGCGACGCCGAGGGCCGCCGCGTGCGGGGCGGCCGTCTCCCGGTCGGTGACCGTGCCGAGGACGGGCAGCATCTGCAGCCCGATCACCGCGGCCGAGCCGTGCATGTACCGGCGCAGGGCCGCGTAGTCGGCGTAGTCGGTGACCACCAGGTCGGACCGCATGGCGGTCATGAAGTCGGCGAAGTGGGCGTGGTCGATGCGGTAGCGCCGCGCCGTGTCGGCCAGGGCCCGCACCACCGGCTCGGCGCTCTCCCCGTCACGGAGCCCCTTGGCCAGCTCCCGCTCCAGCGCCGCCAGTTCGGCGTCCCGGCGGGCGGTGTCCGCGCCGGTGCCGAGCGCGTCGACGATGTCGTCCGCCCAGCGGGCGAAGCCGTACAGGGCGTGCACGGCGGGCCGCCGCTCCACGGGCAGCAGCCGGGTGGCGAGGAAGTACGTCCGGCCGTGCCGGGCGTTGAGCACGCGGCAGTGGCGGTACGCCTCGCGCAGCGCCGGGTCGGTGATGCCCGCCGCGTCCAGTTCACGCTCGGTCATGCAGGGCCTCCTGGGCGGAGAACGAGGTGGACGCGCGTCCGGCGGGGCCGCGCGCACCGGTGATACGCCGTGCGGCCAGCTTCCCGGACAGCAGCACGGTCGGCACGCCGACACCGGGGGTGGTGCCGCAGCCGGCCAGCACCGCGTTCTCGGCGGAGCGCACCAGGTTGCGGGGCCGGAACGGACCCGTCTGGGCGAAGGTGTGGGCGGTGGCGAACGGCGTGCCGGCCGCGTGCCCCTGCGCGGCCCAGTCGGCGGGCGTGACCACGCACTCCGCCTCGATCGAGGAGGCCAGCCCGGTCAGACCGCGCTCCTCCAGCGTCCGCAGCACCGAGTCCCGGTAGCGCGGCGCCAGGTCCGTCCACGCGGCGGCGCCCGGCCCGATGTCGGTGTTGGGGCACGGCGCGAGGACGTAGTGCAGATGGCGTCCCGGCGGCGCGAGCGACGGATCGGTGGCGGTGGGCCGGGTGACCAGCAGCGACGGGTCGCTCATGAGCCGCCCGGCCCGCGTCAGCTCGTCGAAGGTGCCGCGCCACGCCTCACCGAAGGAGAGGGTGTGATGGGCCAGTTCGGGCCAGGTCCGGTCGGTGCCCAGATGCAGCACCACCGCCGACGGCGAATGCCTCAGCCGTGCCGGACGCCTCGGCGCCCCGCCCAGCAGCCCGTAGGCGACGGGCAGGTCGGGGGTGAGGACGACCGCGTCGCAGGGGATCCGCTCGTCGCCCGCGACCACCGCCGTCACCCGCCCGCCGGAGCGCTCCAGCCGGGTCACCTCCCGCCCGAACCGCAGGTCCGCGCCCGCGTCGGCGGCGGCGTCCGCCATTGCCCGCGGCAGCGCGTGCATGCCGCCGCGCGGGAAGTACACGCCGGCGACCGTGTCCATGTACGCGATCACCGCGTACGCGGCCAGCGCCCGCGCCGGCGGGACGCCCGCGTACAGCGCCTGGAAGGAGAACACCCGGCGCAGCCGCTCGTCCTTCAGGAAGCTCCCGACGCGCGCGTCCAGGCGACCGAAACCGCCCAGCGCCGCCAGCCGCGCCAGGTCGGGGTGGAGCAGTCCGAGCGGCGAGTCGAAGTTCGCGTCGATGAACCGGCGCATCTGCGCCCGGTACAGCCGCTCCAGCCAGTCCCGCAGCCGCAGGTAGCCCGCCGCCTCCCGCGCCCCGGCGAACCGCTCCACCTCGGCGGCCATCGCCTCGGCCCGGGTGTGCACGTCGAGGCTGCTGCCGTCGGCGAACCGCGCCCGGTAGGCGGGGTGCAGCTCCACCAGCTCCACCCGCTTGCGCAGGCTGTCCCCGACGGCGGCGAACGGCTCGTCCGCCAGGTCGGGCATGGTCAGCACGGTGGGTCCGGTGTCGATCCGGTACCCGTCCAGCTCCTTGCGCCCGGCGCGTCCGCCGGGCAGTTCGTCACGCTCGACGACGGTCACCCGCCGCCCCGCGCCCAGCAGGTGCAGCGCCGCCGACAGACCGGCGAGCCCGGCCCCCACGACGACCACATGGTCCGTGCGCCCCGGAACGGTCCGGGTCACCGCCCGGCCCCCGCCCCGCACAGGGGTTCCGCCGTCACGCGGACGGACCGCACCCGGACGGTGGGTCCGGGCGGACGGGCCGGGCGCGGCGCGCACGACCGCATCGCCGCGCGGTGTCTCTTGGCCCCAGTCGGGAGCATCCGGTGTCTTCCTCTCGTCGGCACGCGCATCGTTCCGGTACGCCGGACGACCGGCGCATGCCTTCCCGGTCGCGCCCGTCGTCTCACGTCCGAGTGACCCGGATCCGCGCGGGCACACGGACGGAAACAACCGGCCGTGCGGATCCGCACGAACCGTGACCGAGGAGGGTGGTGCCGGCGTGCTGGAGGCGGACGTCGCGATCGTCGGGGCGGGGGCGGCCGGGCTGTCCCTCGCCCACCGGCTGGCCGGTCCCGGCAGCGGGCGACGGCCTCCGTCCGTCGCCCTGGTGGACGCGCCGCCCGGACCGCTGCGGCCGCCCCGCCGCACCTGGTGCTTCTGGGAGGCGGGGCCCGGCCGCTTCGACGCCGCCGTCACCGCGTCCTGGCGGAGCCTGCGCGTCCGCGACCGGCGAGGCCGCCCCATCCAGGGGGACATCGCCCCGCTGCGCTACAAGATGATCCGCTCCGACGACTTCGAGACCCTCGTCTCCCGCGACCTCGCGGACCGCGACGCGGTACGGCGCGTCGAGGGCACCGTCGACACCGTGGAGGACGTGCCCGGGGGAGCGCTGGTGCGGCTGCGCGACCGCGACGGCAACCCCCGCGCCGTACGCGCCCGCTGGGTGTTCGACTCACGCCCGCCCGGCAGCCTGCCCGCCGCCCGTACCACGCTGCTCCAGCACTTCCACGGCTGGTTCGTGCGCACCGCCCGGCCCGCCTTCGCCCCCGGCACCGCCGAACTCATGGACTTCCGCACCCCGCAGCCCCCCGAAGGACTGTCCTTCGGCTACGTCCTGCCCCTCGGCCGCCACGACGCCCTGGTGGAGTACACCGAGTTCTCCCTGCGCCCCCTCACCCCCGACGCCTACGAGACCGCCGTACGCCACTACACCGGCGACGTGCTCCGACTGGGGGACCTGGAGGTGCTGTCCACCGAGACGGGCGTCATCCCGATGACCGACGCGGTGATGCCCCGCCGCACCGGGCAGTCCGTGTTCCGCATCGGCGCGGCGGGCGGCGCCACCCGCCCCTCCACCGGCTACACCTTCGCCGGCCTCCAGCGCCAGACCCGCGCCGTCGCCGCCGCCCTCCGCGAGGGCCGCCGCCCGGTGCCGCCGCCCGCCCACTCGGCCCGCTCCCGCGCCATGGACGCCGTGCTGCTGCGCGCCCTGGCCGGCGGGCGCGCCGACGGACCCGCCCTGTTCTGCCGGCTGTTCGACCGCGTCCCCATGCGGCGGCTGCTGCGGTTCCTCGACGGCGACACCCGCCTCCACGAGGACCTCGCCGTGGGCCTGCACGCCCCCGTCGGACCGATGCTCCGCTCCGCCCTCGAACTGCCCGGCCTGCCCCGCCGCCCCTACGAAGGCCCGTAGCCCCGCATCGACGTCTTTCGCCCCTGCCACCCCGGAGACCCCATGACCCTCCTGCGCGACGAGCACCTCGCCGCCGCCTTCGACCACGCCGCCCGCAGCTACGACACCCTTGTCGCCGCCAACCCCGGCTACCACGCCCATCTGCGCCGCTCCGCACGCCGTCTCGGCCTGCCCCGCGGCGGGGAGGGCCTGCGCGTGCTCGACCTCGGCTGCGGCACCGGCGCCTCCACCGGCGCGCTCGCCGAGGTGCTGCCGAGCGCCGAGATCACCGCCGTGGACGCCTCCGCCGGCATGCTGGAGCGGGCCGCCGCCAAGACCTGGCCGCCGAACGTCACGTTCGTCCACGCGCCCGCCGAACGGCTCGCCGAGGCAGGGGTGACCGGACCGTTCGACGCGGTGTTCGCCGCCTACCTGTTCCGCAACGTCACCGACCCCGACGCCGTGCTGCGCACCGTGCACGGCCTGCTCGCGCCCGGCGGACGCCTCGCCGTGCACGAGTACACCCTCGGCGGCCGCCGCACCGACCGCGCCGTGTGGACGCTGGTCTGCCGGGGCGTCGTGCAGCCGGTGGCGACCCTGCTCGGCGACGGCGACCTGTACCGCCATCTGTGGCGCAGCGTCGTGGAGTTCGACACCGCCGACCGGTTCGCGCACCGGCTGGAGGCGAACGGCTTCGACCGTGTGCGCCGCCTGCCGCTGCCCGGCTGGCAGACCGGCATCACCCACACCTTCACCGGGCGCCGCCCCACCACGACGGAGACCGCGCGATGACCCGACCGCCCCGCCCGACGCCGCCCGCCGCGGCCGCGACCGCCGCGCCCGTGTCATCATGCCCGCACCCGGCGCGCCCCGTGTCGACGGCGACCACCGGCCCAGCACGGCCGTGGTCGGCGGCGGCATCGCCGGACTGGCCGCCGCCACCGCCCTCGCCGAACGCGGCGTCGACGTCACCCTCTACGAGGCCCGCCCCTACCTCGGCGGACGCGTCGGCGGCTGGCCCGTCGACCTGAAGGACGGCACGCCCGCGACGATGAGCCGCGGCTTCCACGCCTTCTTCCGGCAGTACTACAACCTGCGCGGCCTGCTCCGCCGTACCGACCCCGCCCTCGAACGCCTCACCCCGCTGCCCGACTACCCGCTGCGCCACAGCGACGGCCTGCACGACAGCTTCCGGCACGTGCCCCGCACCCCGCCGTGGAGCGCGCTCGGCTTCGCCGCGCTCAGCCCGTCCTTCCCGCTGCGCGACCTGCCCCGGATGAACGCGGCGGCCGCCCTGCCGCTCCTCGACGTCCGCGTGCCCGAGGTGTACGAGCGCCTCGACGCGGTCAGCGCGCACGACTTCCTCGACGCGGTCTGCTTCCCGGAGAGCGCCCGCCATCTGGCGTTCGAGGTGTTCTCCCGCAGCTTCTTCGCCGACCCGCGCCTGCTGTCGGCGGCCGAGATGGCGCTGATGTTCCACATCTACTTCCTCGGCTCCTCCGAGGGCCTGCTGTTCGACGTGCCCACCGCGCCCTTCCCCGCGGCCCTGTGGGAGCCGCTCGCCGCCCTCCTCGAACGGCACGGCGCCGACCTGCGCACCTCCACCCCCGTCGAACACGTCGAACCCCTGGACGACGGCGGGTACGAGATCGCCACCGACCGGGACGAGCGGCGCCACGACACCGTGGTGCTCGCCCTCGACGCCGTGGGGCTGCGCGCCCTCGTCGACCGCTCCCTCCGGCTCGGCGACACCCCCTGGCGGGAGCGGATCGCCCGGCTGCGCAACGCCCCGCCGTTCCTGGTCTCCCGCCTCTGGCTGGACCGCCGGGTCGCCCCCGACCGGCCCGGCTTCCTCGGCACCAGCGGCTACGGCACCCTCGACAACGTCAGCGTCCTCGAACGGTACGAGGACGAGGCCGCCCGCCGGGCCGCCCGCACCGGCGGCTCCGTCGTCGAACTGCACGCCTACGCCCTGCCCCCGGAGGCGTCCCCGGAGGTCGAACAGAAGCGGCTGCTCGACCAGTTGCACCGCATCTACCCGGAGACCCGCAAGGCGGGGATCGTCGACGCCCGCCACGAGTGGGGCACCGACTGCCCGCTCTTCCCGGTGGGCGGCTACGAGGACCGCCCCTCGGTCCGCACACCCGACCCGGGCCTGATGGTGGCGGGCGACCTGGTGCGCACGTCCCTGCCGGTGGCCCTGATGGAACGCGCGGCGACCACCGGCTTCCTCGCCGCGAACGCCCTGCTGGAGCGCTGGGGCGTGCGGGGCCAGCCGCTGTGGACCGTCCCGGACCGCGGCCGCAGCGCGGTGCTGCGCGCTCTTGCGGGGGCGGTGGGGCGCCGGAGGTGACGTGAGACGGGGGGGTGCTTCTCCCTCCTCAGACCACCGTGTCGGTGACCGCCGGGTCGGTCCTGTCCGTGAGACGGGCGGCGCCGGCGCGGACCATGGACAGGGCGCGCGGGAAGTCGTGCAGCCGGTCGCCGAGGATGTCCAGGCCGGTCACCAGGGAGTGCGGCGGCACGTTGCGCGCGGACAGCACGTCCGACGTCCAGCCCAGGAAGTCGGTGAACACCTCGACGGCGTCGACGTACAGGGCGGTCGCCAGGAAGTCGACGACGTGCGCCAGGTCCTCGGCCGTGCGCTCGCGCTGCGCGTCGCTGTACTCCCGCATCGGCGGGAAGCGGTGCTCCAGCTCCGTCAGCGTCTCCTTCACCAGCCGGCCGCGCGACTGGGTGACCATGCTGTACTCCTGGTCCGCCAGGTGCGGCAGGTCGTCGACGGCCTGCCGGACGCCCGTGGGCCTCGCGAGCCCGGCCTCCAGCACGGCCGCGGCGCCCCGCGCGTCCGGGGCCCATGCGTCGGCGCCCAGGGCGCGCGCGTAGCGCCCGTCCACGCCGAACGCCCGGCCGCCCGCCACCACCGGCACACCCACGGTCCGGCAGGCGTTGATCGCGGTGTGCGCCCGCGGCAGGTGCGTGGGGATCGACCCGGACAGCAGCACGGCGTCGGAGTTGGTGTGGTGCTGGTGCGCGACCAGGTGCGGGGTCGGCGTCTGGGCGCCCAGGTAGTCGACGTGCCAGCCGCGCAGCCGCAGCGTCTCGGCGACGAGCCGCGCGGGGAACGCGTGCCATTCGCCGTCGACGCAGCTCACCGTGACCCGGCCCCGGACGGCGTCGGGGCGCGTGCCGGAGCCGTGGTGCACCAGCGCGGTGATGACCCGCTCGTTGATCGCGGTCGCCGCGTGCTCCTGGGCGACGCTGATGCGGTCGGCGGCCCATTCGACGCCGATCCGCGCCTGCACCGCCGCGACCACGTCCAGCAGCAGGTCCTCCTCCTGCCAGCCGTCCTCGAGGGCGCCGCGGACGACGTCGACGGCGTCGTACTCGTCGCCGTCGATCACCGCCTTCCACAGCGCCTCGCCAAGTTCGCCGGCCGAGGCCCGGGGTCCGCTCATGCCGTCCTCCGTGCTCGTCGGTGGTCACCGGCCGGTGCCCGGCCGCCCGCCGGGTTGCCGCCGCGCGGGGCGGTGATGGCCAGGACGGCCATGTCGTCGTGACGGCTCCCCGGCTCCAGCCACTGCGCGGCCAGCATCTGTACGTGCTCCACCAGCGCCTCGCCGGGCATGCCGCCGCACCCCTCCAGGGCCTGCCGCAGCCGCTCCTCGCCGAACAGTTCGTCGCCGAGCGGGCCGCCGCGGGCCTCGGTGATGCCGTCGGTGTACAGCAGGCAGGTGTCCCCCGGGGCGAGGACCGTCTCCACGGTGCGCGCGGTCACCTCGGGCAGCGCGCCCACGAGCGTGCCCTGCGTCGGCACCTCCTCGACCCGGCCGTCCGCGCGCACCACCAGCGGCGGCAGATGCCCGGCGCCGGTGAGCCGCAGCCGCACCGCCCCGTCGTCCAGCCGCCGCACGGACGCCAGCACCAGGGTGGCGAACCGGGCGTGGTGGGAGGTCAGCAGCGCGTCGTTGAGCATCCGCAGCACCCGGAGGTGGTCGGAGGCGAGCGGCAGCAGCGCGTGCAGGGTGTTGCGGATCTTCCCGGTGAGGACCGCCGCGTCCAGCCCCTTGCCGGCCACGTCGCCCAGCGCGACGAACGTCTCGGCGGAATCGTCGGGGCCGGGGTGGACGTCGTAGAAGTCGCCGCCGACCCGCTCGTGGTCCAGGGCGGTGCGGTAGCGGCCCGCGTAGTCGACGCCGTGCACTCGGCTCAGCGGCGGCGGCAGCAGCTCCCGCATCAGGGTGCCGGTGATGGCCGTCTGCTCGCCGTACAGGCGCGCCGCCGACAGCGCGGTGCCCGCGCGCGAGGCGAACAGCCGGGCGAACACCTCCTCCTCGGGCGAGAACCCCTTGTCGGTGTCCGAGCGCAGCAGGATCAGCGCGCCCGCGGGCACCCCGTGCCCGGGCAGCGGCGTCACCAGCACGGAGCCCACCGGCCCCGAGAAGCCCTCGGGGATCGCCCAGTCCGGGATGGCGTCCGGGTTGATCCAGCGGGCCGGCACGGGCGGGAAGCCGCGCAGGGCCTCGTCGAGCCCCGGGACGGTGAGCGGGTCGATCTGCCGCGCCTCCTGCACCACGCGCCCGCCGCGCAGGGCATGGGTGACGGCGTACCGGTGCCCGGCCGGCGGGGTGATCAGCACGGCGGCCTCGGCGAGGTGGTCGGTGGCCATCCGGGCGGCGACCTCCGCGCAGCGCGGCACGTTCAGGGACGCCAGCAGGGTGCTGAAGAGGTCGGAGGTGGCGTCGGCCCGCTCCCGGGTCTCCCGCACGGTCTCGTGGGCCTGTACGAGGTCGGTGCGGTCGAACAGCCACCAGGCCACACGGCCGTCCCGGGTGGGGGAGGGCCGGGCCTCGAAGGAGCGGTCGCCGACCGGTCCGGCCGGCGTGCCCGCCGTCGGGTCGACGGTGCCGGCGACATGACGGCGGTGCGCCTCGGCCAGCCACGACGGCGGGACGTCGGAGGCGGAGGACGCGGTGAGGCGACGGGCGGCACGATTGCGGCCGGCGATCCGGCCGCGGGAGTCCAGCACCAGGACAGGGCACGGCGCGTCGTCCCACGTGGGGACGGATCCGTCGCGTGCGTCGCACGGATCGGCGCTGGAACCGGGGGAAGAAATCACGAACGAGGTGCGCGCCGCGCACCCACCCCCTCTCTCGTCGGCATCAGCAGGTACGGCGGCAACGGTCCCCCATCCGTGCCCGCGAAGCAACCTGCCCGGTCGGCGAGGAACTCCCTTCCAGGCGCAGTACCCCCCAGCAGGTGTTTCATGTCTCACCGCGGACGGGCGAACCGCCCCCGCCGGCCACGGCGTCCCGCACGGCCCGGTGCACGGCGCGCGCCAGCCGCGCCCCCCACAGCGACCGTGGCCCGGCGAACGCGTGCGCCTCCCGGTGCGGGGACGGGGCGTCGGAGACGACGCACACCGCGTCGGTCGGGGTGCCGGAACAGTCGAGGCCGCTGTCCACCAGCGCCTGGACCTTCGCCTCCGTGGCGGTGGCCACCGCGTTCACCAGGGCCGCGTCGGTGAGCACGGCCGGCACCGCCACCACGACGTTGATCGTGCCCGGCTCCGGAACGCCCTCCGCGCCCTCACCGGGCCGCGCCGCCCAGCCGCGCACGTCCACGCCCGCCGTGACGAACGCCTCCGCACCCGCGTCGCGCGCGTGCGCGTACGCCGACACGTCGGCCGCCGTCATCAGGCCCACCCCGGGCCCGCTCAACCCCGCTTCGGCGGCGAGGGAGGCGAGGTGCCTTTCGGGGTCGGTGCGCCGGTAGCCGTGCGCCACCTGTGCGTTGAGGATCCACGCCCGCTCGCCGATGCCCCCGCCCAGCACCGCGCTGCTGATCGCCCGGCGCCCGGGACCCGCCGTCCACAGCAGGGCGTGCAGCCGTTCACCGTCCTCGGTGCGGGTCAGCCGGCGCGGGGCCGGCAGGGCGGGCGTGGCGGGGGACGGGGGCAGGACGGCGGTCACCGTGCGGGGCTCCTAGCGGGCGGCGGCCCCTGCGGGGGCGGCCCTGACGTGGGTCGGCCCGACCGATCGTAGGCCGGTCCGGGTCCGCGTCCCCCGCCGGGGTGATCACACCGCGGCGGCCGCCTCCGGCGCGCGGAAGCAGGCGGTGACCGTCTTGCCGTGCGGGCAGGGCCGGGCCTCCCAGGTGTCGGCCAGGACGTCGACCAGCAGCATGCCGCGCCCGCCGACCCGCTCCTCGCTCGGCTCGCGCGGCGTGGGCAGGGAGGCGGACCCGTCGTGCACGGAGATGTGCAGGCAGCGGGTGTCCCACGACATCACCAGCTGGGCGTCGGTGCCGGCGTGCACATGCGCGTTGGTGACCAGCTCCGACACCGTGAGCAGCACGGAGTGGACCGTCTCGGGGGCTGTCTCGTCCCACCCGAGGGAGGCGAGGTGTTCCTGCGCCCAGTCACGGGCCGCCTTCACTCCCTGGCCCATCGGCAGGGAGCGGGCCCAGCCCACGGTGCGGACCGACGATTCGTTCATGGAGTCCTTTCGGTGATCGGCCCGCGGCCCGCGCGGTCGCGGAGCCGTCAGGCCCGGGGTCGGCTCAGCGCCGGCCGCCGCGCAGCCGTCCCAGCAGCCGCTGGGCCTGCGCCCGCCGCCGGGGGTCGGCCGCGGCCCTGCGTACCTGCTCGGCCGTGCGGCGCCCCTGCGGGCTCCGGGCGAACTGCTTGATGCGCTCCACCATGCCGGGCATGGCGACTCCTCTCGGTAGGCGTCGGCGTGTGCGTGCCGCTGTCCTTCTACCCCCGGGAGGCCGGTACAGCCCGGCGCGGGCGGGGATTCTGCGAACCTCCGCAGGGGCGCGCGTGGTTGACGGTGGGCCGCGCCCCGTCACCGGATGTGTTTGCCGACCGGCGCTGCGGCAAACCGGTGTCCATGACCGAACAGAACAAGAATGCGAACCGGAAGACCTCGAACGCCTCGACGACGGCGGCGTCCAAGGCCGCCTCGACCGCCGACAAGGCCACCGGCAAGGCGGCCGATACCGCGAAGGGCGCGGCCTCCAAGGCGAGCGACGCCGCCAACGGCGTGGCCTCGAAGGCGGCTGACGCCACGTCGGCCCTCGCGTCCGGCACCGAGCGTGCCGCGCGCGTGGCGAACGGCGCCGCCCAGTCCGCCGTCAAGGGCGCGGAGGCCGGCCGCCGCGGCGCCGCGCCGTCGTCACCGCCTCCGGGCAGGTGGCCGCCGGCGCCAAGACCGCCTGGACCGTCATCGCCAACCGCAGGCTGGTCGCCGCCGGCGCGGCCGCCGGACTGACCGCGCTGACCGCCGCCTCCTACGCGGTGGGGCGCCGCGCGGAACGCCACGCCCACGGGCCCCTGACCCGGATGACCGGCGGACGTATCTGACGCCTCAGGGGCCGGGGCGGACCCAGCCCACTCGCGCGGCGACGCCCCGGCGGGGAAAGATGTCTCCGCAAGCGTGACAACCGACCTTTTGCGGAGGAGTGGGCACATGCAGCACGAGCGAGCGGGCGGTCCGGCCGGTCCCGAGGATCTCGTCGACGTCGCTCGGCTGGTCACGGCGTACTACGCGCTCCACCCCGACCTGGACGACCCGGGGCAGCGCGTCGCGTTCGGCACCTCGGGGCACCGCGGCTCGTCACTGGCGGCCGCGTTCAACGAGGACCACATCGCCGCGACCAGCCAGGCCATCGTCGAGTACCGCGCCGCGCAGGGCACCGACGGACCGCTCTTCCTCGGCGCGGACACCCACGCCCTCTCCGAACCGGCGCGGGTCACCGCCCTGGAGGTGTTCGCCGCCAACGGTGTGACGGTGCTGATCGACAGCGCCGACGGCTACACGCCCACCCCGGCCGTCTCGCACGCCGTGCTCACCCACAACCGGGGCCGAGGCACGGGACTCGCCGACGGCGTCGTCGTCACCCCGTCGCACAACCCGCCCGCCGACGGCGGGTTCAAGTACAACCCGCCCAGCGGCGGCCCCGCCGGCTCGGACGCCACCGGCTGGATCCAGGAGCGCGCCAACGAGATCATCCGCGGCGGCCTGAAGGACGTCCGCCGCATCCCGTACGCGCGCGCCCTGGCCGCGTCGAACACCGGCCGCTACGACTTCCTCGGCACGTACGTCGCCGACCTGCCCAGCGTGCTCGACCTGGACGCGATCCGCGCCGCCGGCGTCCGCATCGGCGCCGACCCGCTGGGCGGGGCGTCCGTCGCCTACTGGGGCCGCATCGCCGAGGAACACCGTCTCGACCTCACGGTGGTCAACCCGCTCACCGACCCCACCTGGCGGTTCATGACGCTCGACTGGGACGGCAAGATCCGCATGGACTGCTCGTCGCCGTACGCGATGGCGTCCCTCATCGGACAGCGCGACCGTTTCGACATCGCGACCGGCAACGACGCCGACGCCGACCGGCACGGCATCGTCACCCCGGACGCCGGCCTGATGAACCCCAACCACTATCTCGCCGTCGCGATCGGCTACCTGTACGCGCACCGCGAGCAGTGGCCGTCGGCGGCGGGCGTCGGCAAGACCCTCGTCTCGTCGGCGATGATCGACCGGGTCGCCGCCGACCTGAAGCGCGAACTGGTCGAAGTGCCGGTCGGCTTCAAGTGGTTCGTGGACGGACTGGTCGACGGCAGCCTCGGCTTCGGCGGCGAGGAGTCGGCCGGGGCGTCCTTCCTGCGCCGCGACGGCTCGGTGTGGACCACCGACAAGGACGGCATCATCCTGGCGCTGCTCGCCTCCGAGATCACCGCGGTCACCGGGAAGTCGCCGTCGCGGCACTACGCCGAACTGACCGCGCGCTTCGGCGAACCCGCTTACGAGCGCATCGACGCCCCCGCGACCCGCGAGGAGAAGGCACGCCTGGCGAAGCTCTCCCCGGCCCAGGTCACGGCGGACACCCTGGCGGGGGAGCCGGTCACCGCCGTGCTCACGGAGGCGCCCGGCAACGGCGCGTCCATCGGCGGCATCAAGGTGACCACGCAGAGCGCCTGGTTCGCGGCTCGCCCGTCGGGCACGGAGGACGTGTACAAGATCTACGCCGAGTCGTTCCAGGGGCCGGAGCATCTGCGCCGGGTCCAGGAGGAGGCGAAGGGGGTCGTGCTGGCGGCGCTGGGCGGCTGAAGCTCGGCCTTTTGGCCGGTCCGTCAGCCGGTCCGGATCTCCGTGGCGGACGGGGTGGTGAGCCCGGCCGGCACGGAGGCCCCCGGCGGCAGCGTCACCGGGGCTTCCTCGGACTGCTGGAGCACGGTGTCGCCGGGCCCCTCGGCCGGGGCGCCGGCGCCCGTGGACAGCTGCGACCAGGCGCCCAGGGCCAGGGCGATCGCCGCGGCGGTCCCCACGACCCGCCCGATCCGGCGCAGCCGGGCCCGCGCGTCGAGGTCCCGCCAGGCGGGCCCCTCCCACGGGTCGTCCGGCCGCCAGAGGTCGCCGACGGCGTCGGGGGTGTCGGGGCGCGACATCCGCGACGGGCGGGGAGGCCCCGGCTGTTCAGGGGAGCGCCCCGCCGCCCGCTGCCGGGCGGAGGGCTCCCTGGGCGCGGACGTACGGATGGCCTGCTCACTGTCCATCAGAAACCGCTGCCAGACGTCCTCGGGCAGGGACGGCACACCGTCCTCCCGATCCTGCGGCGCCCCGCCGTCGTCCGGTCCCTGCGCGGTCACGTCCGTCCGTTCCTCTTGTGTTCTGCAGCCCGCCAGGATCATTGCACAGCGCCGGAACGGGGAAACGGGGGACCGGCACGCGCCCCTTGAAGTTGCCGGTCGGGCAGCACACCCAGGGGCGCGGGGAACTGCGCGACAAGCCCCCACCGGCCCGCACCCGCAATGCGACGGAACGCAGGCGTCCCCACCGACACCGTTTGCCGAACCGGCAACATCACTCGCCCCGCCCCCGCAGGGCCCCGCATGCTCGGCGAACGAACCGAAGCCCTCCGAGCGACTCAGGAGCCCCCCGTGCCGGTACCGACCTCACCCCCCGTCCACCGTCTCGTCCCCGCCCCCGCGGGCCGCGTGCACCTGGTGGAGCAGGGCAGCGGCCCGCTGGTGCTGCTCGTGCACGGTTTCCCCGAGGGCTGGTACGCCTGGCGCCACCAGCTGCCCGCCCTCGCCGCCGCCGGCTACCGGGCGGTGGCCGTCGACGTGCGTGGGTACGGCCGCTCCTCCCGGCCCGCCGACCCTGACGCGTACCGCGTACGGGAACTCGTGGACGACGCCGTCGCGGTGGTCGAGGCGCTCGGGGAGCGGACCGCCGTCGTCGTCGGCCACGACTGGGGCTCCTCCGTCGCCTCGAACGCCGCCCTGATGCGTCCGGACGTCTTCCGCGCGGTGGCGATGCTCGGCGTCCCCTACGCCCCGCGCGGCGGGCCGCGACCCAGCACGGTCTTCGCGTCGATGGGCGGCGACGAGGAGTTCTACGTCTCGTACTTCCAGGAGCCGGGCCGCGCCGAGGCCGAGATCGAGCCTGACGTACGCGGCTGGCTCGCCGGGTTCTACGCGGCCCTGTCCGCCGACACCATGCCCGGTCCCGGAGCGCCCTCGCCGTACTTCACCGGACCGGGCGGGACCCTGCGCGAACGGTTCCCCGCGGACCGGAGCCCCGCGTGGCTCACGGACACCGAACTCGACGTGTTCGCCGCCGAGTTCGAGCGCACCGGGATGAGCGGGGCGCTGGCCCGCTACCGTGCCGTGGACCGGGACTGGGAGGACCTCGCCGCGTACGACGGGGCCCCGGTCACGCAGCCGTCCCTGTTCATCGGCGGGGAACTCGACGCGTCCACCACCTGGATGGCCGACGCGATCGACGCCTTCCCGGTCACCCTGCCGGGACTGGTGTCCTCGCACATCCTGAAGGGCTGCGGGCACTGGGTGCAGCGGGAGCGCCCCGAGGACACCAGCCGCCTGCTCACGGACTGGCTGTCCGCCCTGCCCCCGGCCGCGTGTTAGGTTCCCGCACGACAGCGAGCGCGTGACACCCGGCGCGGCCGGGCTCTCGGGGACGGACGGCGGCGATCCATGACGTCGGAGCACACCGGCACACCGGACGGTGACGGCGAGGCGCCTCTGCCTCGGATCCTCTGCGACACGGCCGCACTGGCGGCCGCCGCCGGCGACGGGACCGCCGGCGCGCTGTGGCGGCTCGCCGAGTCCGGCCGCCAGCTCGACGCCAACGTCGTCCACCTCCCGCCCGGCCACCGCGTGGACACCCACCGCGAGCCCGACCTCGACGTCCTCCTGCTGGTCCTCGCCGGCGACGGCACCCTCACCGCCCCGGACGGCGACCACCCCCTGCCCACCGGCACCCTGACCTGGCTCCCCCACGGCTCCACCCGCTCCCTGACGGCGGGCCCCGACGGCCTCACCTACCTCACCGTCCACCGCCGCCGCCCGGGCATGACGATCCGCACCCGCCCGTCCTGACCCGCGCCGCGTGAGCCGGACCGCTTCCGCGGACGCCCGCCGGTTCGATCGTTATGATGCCCGCATCGTTCAAACGAACATTCCGCCGCGGGGAGGGGCCTCATGCGCGAGCCGGTCGAGGTCAGGAGGCAGCGGATCCTCGCTGCCGTGGAGTCCCGGGGGTCCGCGCGGGTGAGCGATCTCGCCGCCGAGCTCGAGGTGTCCGTGGTGACCGTGCGGCGGGACGTGGAGGAGCTGGCCCAGGAAGGGCGGCTGCGCCGCGGGCACGGCGTCGTGCGCTCCACCCTCGCCGCCCGCGACATCCCCGCGCCGCGCCCGCCGGACGGCGACACCGTGGCTGTCGTCGTGCCCGAGCGCCACCACTACCTGTACGAGTCCCTGCACGGCGCCCGCTCCGTGCTGGAGGCCTCAGGCAAGCGCATCGCGCTGCACATCGCCCCCCAGGTCGCGGGTGCCGAACGACCGCTCGTCGAGCGTGCGCTGGAGGACGGCGCCGCCGGTCTGCTGCTCGCCCCGCGCTGGCGCACCCTCGCCGACGAGGAGGCCGACCACCTCTGGCTCGCCGCCGTCGAGGTACCCGCCGTGCTGATGGAGCGGCGCCCCGGGGCGGGCACCGTGCTGCACGCCATGGACTCGGTCTGCTCCGACCACGTGTACGGCGCCCACCTGGCCGTGGAGCACCTGGTGGGCCTCGGGCACCGGCGCATCGTGTTCGCCACCCGCGACGACAGCCCCACCGCGCGCACCCTGCGCTCGGCGTGCGCGCGGATCGCCGAGGCGCACCCTCTCGTCGAGGCGTGGGCGTGGACGCTGAGCGCTCCCGAGGCCGGCCAGGAGGGCCCGTACACGCCGGAGGAGACCGCCGGACTGCACGAGGTGCTGCGGAGGACGGGCGCCACGGCGGCCGTGCTGCACGGCGACGTCGACGCGCTGATGCTGGTGCAGCGGCTCGCGGACCACGGGGTGCGGGTCCCGGAGGACTGCTCCGTCGTCGCCTACGACGACGTGGTGGCCGGCCTGGGCACGACCCCGCTCACCGCTGTCGCCCCGCCGAAGGCGGACGTCGGCCGGGCGGCCGCCGAACTCCTCCTGGAGCGACTGGACACGGAGACGGCCGGGCACACCCCGGTGCGCCGGGTGGAGCTCCTGCCCTCCCTGTCCGTACGCGGCTCCACGCGCGCCCTCTGACCATTGCTTCAGCCTCCCGGCAGCCCCGGCGGGGCATATTGGCCTTGCGCCAGGGCGCCGACCCGTCTCGACGGACAGGGCGGCCCAAAGGCCCCTGCCACAGGGGACAGGCAGCCCCAGCAGACCCGGCGCGCCGCACGGCCACGGCCCGTCGCCGGCCGACCGAGCGCGGACCGGTCGACCGCGCACCGGTCTGCCTCGGTCGGCCGCGCACGGCCCCAGCAGGCCGCAGACCACAGGCTCGCGCAGACCCGCACCAAGCCCAAGAGAGACCGCGCACGCCAAGTGAGCGTTTGAACGTTTCATTTTCTTCTGATCGATCTATTGACCGTTTACTGGTCGAGCCCCCACGATTCCCGTGTCCCGAACAGCCGTGTCCCAGACACGCCAGGAGCCGCGGGAGGCGCCATGCCCGGTCGACACCGCCGTCGGTCCGTGCTCGCCGCAATGGCCGCCGCGCCGCTTGCAGGAGCCCTCGGCGCCTGCAGCGGGGGCGCGGACGACGCCCCATCAGGCAGCAGCAGAACCGGTACCGGAAAGAAGCCTGTTCGCGTCACCTTCTGGTCCGCCCTGCGCGGCAGCCAGGAAGTGGTCGACGCCTTCAACCGCACCCACGACCGCATCCAGGTCGACTTCCAGCAGATCCCCTCAGGAGGCCAGGGCGGTTACGCGAAACTCAGCAACGCCGCCCGCGCGGGCAACGCCCCCGACGTCGCCACGATCGAGTACCCGCAGGCGCCGGGGTTCGCGATCGACGGCGTCGCCCGCGACATCACCGACCTCGTCGACTGCCGGCTGCGGGCGAAACTGCTGCCGCAGGCGTTCGCCCTGACCACCTTCCAGGGGCGGGTGTTCAGCGTCCCGCTCGACGTCGAGCCGATGGTGATGCACTACCGCGCCGACCTGTTCGACGGGTACGGCCTCCAAGTGCCGCGCACCTGGGACGAGTTCGCCGACCTCGCCCGCGTCGTCCGGCGCAAGGCGCCGGAGCGGCGGCTGGTGCTGTTCCCCACCGACGGCGCCACCCAGTTCGCCGCCTACTCCTGGCAGGCGGGCGCCCAGTGGTTCGACACCCGCGACGGCGCCTGGAACGTCTCCCTCGCCGACGCCCCCACCCGCCGTGTCGCCGCGTACTGGCAGAACCTGATCGACCGCGACGACGTCTTCATGAACGCCGTCGAGAGCCGGCAGTCCGACGCCCAGATCGGCAACGGACTCGTCCTGACCCGGCTCAGCGGCGCCTGGGACGCCGGCGCGCAGATGAACGCCCGCCCCGGCCAGAAGGGTCAGTGGCGTATCGCCCAGCTGCCCCAGTGGGACACCGCCCGCCCCGCCGTCGGCACCCACGGCGGCTCCACCTTCGCCGTCACCAAGGACAGCCGCGACCCCGAGGCCGCCATGGAGTTCATCGCCTGGCAGGTCTCCCACCCCGACGCCCTGCGCGCCCGCCTGTCCAGCGGCACCAGCAGCCAGTACCCGGCGGCGTCCGCCCTCGTCGCCGTCGGCCGGGACGCCTTCGACCGCTCCTACTACGGCGGCCAGGACATCTACACCCTCTTCGAGCAGGAGGCGGAGAAGATCCGCGACGGCTGGGTCTGGGGCCCGCGGATGACCGCCACCGGCCGCGTCATGCAGGACTCCTTCGCCCGGGTCTCCGCGGGCCGCGGGACGATCGCCGACTCGATGCGCGCCGCGCAGGACGGCACCATGCCCGACCTCAAGGCCCTCGGCCTGTCGACCACCCAGCACAGCACCTGAGCCGCCCGAAAGGCAGGTGACACCCCTCATGACCGCGACGACCGAGCACACCGTGCGGGTCCCCGCCCCGCGCACCGCCGCCCCCTCCGCCCGCACCCGCCGCACCGCCCGGCGCCGCAGGCTGGGCGCCGCCGGCGTGCTGATGGCCCCCTTCTTCCTGCTGCTGACCACCGTCTTCCTGATCCCCGTCGGCACCGCCGCCTACCTCAGCTTCTACAGCGACGACCAGCCGGGACTCGGCTTCGGCCCCGAACACACCGTCTTCGTCGGACTGCGCAGCTACGCCGCCGTCCTCACCGACCCGACCTTCCTGGGCGGCCTCGGCACGGTCGCCGCGTACTGCCTGATCTACATCCCGCTCATGGTGGCCGGCGCGCTGCTGCTGGCGTTGCTGCTCGACTCCGGCGTCGTACGCCTGCGCGCCTTCGCACAGCTCGGGCTGTTCCTGCCGCACGCGGTGCCCGGCATCATCGCCGCGCTGATCTGGCTGTACCTCTACACCCCCGGCATCAGCCCGGTCATCGACCTGTTCGCCCGCGCCGACATCACCATCGACTTCCTCGGCGTGCACACCGTCCTGCCGTCCATCGTGAACATCGCCCTGTGGAGCAACCTCGGCTACAACATGGTGGTCTTCTACGCCGCCCTCCAGGCCGTGCCCCGTGAGGTGATCGAGGCAGCCGTGGTCGACGGGGCGGGACCCATGCGCACCGCTCTCCAGGTGAAGACTCCGCTGGTGCGGGCCTCCATCGTGATGGTCGCCATGTTCACCCTCATCTGGGCGCTCCAGCTGTTCACCGAGCCGATGCTGCTCAGCCAGTCCTCCCAGATGATCAGCTCCCGCTTCTCGCCCAGCATGTACATCTACGACGCGGCCTTCACCCGCAACAACTACAGCCTCGCCGCGGCCGCCTCGGTGGTCCTGCTGCTGTGCACCGTCGCCCTGTCCTACGGCGTCACCCGCCTCACCAGCCGCGACTCCACCGCCGAGGAGACCCGATGAGCGCCACCGGCACCACCGCGCTGCGCCCCCGCCTGCTGGGCCGGGCCACCGTCAACGCCGTCGTCGCGATCTCCGTGCTCTACACGCTGCTGCCCGTGCTGTGGCTGGTGCTCGCCGCCGCCAAGAACCGCGACGCCCTCTTCGGCAGCGACCTGCTCTCCCTGAGCGGCTTCTCCTTCGGGCAGAACCTCACCGACCTGTTCGCCATGGACGGCGGCCTGTACGGACGCTGGTACGTCAACAGCCTGCTGTACGCGGTGCTCGGCGCCGCCGTCGGCGCCCTGATCAGCGTGGCCTGCGGCTACGCCTTCGACAAGTACCGCTTCCGGCACAAGGAGAAGCTGTTCGGCCTGGTCCTCGCCGCCGTCATGGTGCCGCAGACCGTGCTCGCCCTGCCGCTGTACCTGATGGCCTCCGAGGCCGGGCTGGTCAACACCTTCTGGGCGGTGTTCATCCCCGTCCTCTTCAACCCGTTCGGCGTCTACCTCGGCCGCATCTTCAGCCAGGGCTACGTCCCCGACGAGGTGCTGGAGGCCGCCCGCATCGACGGCGCCGGCGAACTCACCATGTACGCGCGGGTCGCGCTGCGGATGCTCGGACCCGGACTGGTCACCGTGTTCCTGTTCCAGCTCACCGCCATCTGGAACAACTTCTTCCTGCCCATGGTGATGCTCTCCGACCAGGACCTGTACCCGGTCAGCCTCGGCCTGTACGCGTGGAACAGCTCCGCGTCCGTCTCACCCGAGTACTACCCCGTGGTCATCATGGGATCGCTGCTCGCCGTGGTGCCGCTGATCCTCGCCTTCGTCCTGCTCCAGCGCTTCTGGCGCAGCGGTCTCACCGCCGGCGCCGTGAAGTGAACGCCCACGCAAGGAGTTGCCGCACCACATGACCGAGCCCACGCCCGGCCCCCGTCCCCGCGCCGCCCTCGCCATGTCCGCGGGCGCCGCCTCCGCCGTCCTCGACCCCGAGTCGCGCGCCGCCCTCGACGCCCTGTGCGACCTCGCCCCGACGGTGCTGGAGGACTTCACCACCCCCGCCGCCCGCGCCGTGCTCGCCGACGTCGAACTGCTCGTCACCGGCTGGGGCTGCCCGTCCCTGGACGACGACGTGCTGCGGGCGGCGCCCCGGCTGCGGGCGGTCGTGCACACCGCCGGCAGCGTCCGCGGCCATGTCACCGACGCCTGCTGGGACCGCGGTGTCGAGGTGTCCTCCGCCGCCGCGGCCAACGCCGTCCCCGTCGCCGAGTACACCCTCGCGATGATCCTCCTCACCGGCAAACGGGTCCTGGAGAGCGCCCGCGAGTACCGCGCCTCCCGCACCCGCGCCGACTGGCTGCACACCCCCCGCACGGTCGGCAACCACCGCCGTACCGTCGGCATCCTCTCCGCGTCCCTCATCGGCCGCCGCGTGATCGACCTGCTCCGCCCGCACGACGTCGACGTACTGCTGCACGACCCGTACGTCGACGAGGCCGAGGCCGCCCGGCTCGGCGTGCGCGGCGTCGGACTCGCCGAGCTGTTCCGGATGAGCGACACCGTCAGCGTCCACACACCGCTGCTGCCCGAGACCCGCGGCCTGGTCTCCCGGGAGCTGATCGGCTCCATGCGGCCCGGCGCCGTGCTCATCAACACCGCACGCGGCGCGGTCCTCGACCAGGACGCGCTCACCGACGCCGTCCTCGCCGGCCGCATCCGCGCCGTGCTCGACGTGACCGAACCCGAAGTCCTCCCGCCCGACCACCCGTTGTGGGACTGCGACCACGTCCTCATCACCCCGCACCTCGCCGGCTCGCAGGGCAACGAGTGGCGCCGGCTCGCCGACACCGCCGTCTCCGAGGTCGCCCGCTGGGCAGCCGGAGAGGGCTTCCTGCACCCCGTCCGACGCGAAAGGCTGGCCTTCCTCGCATGAGCATCCCGTTCGAACTGCCCGCCGACGACCACGACATCAGTCCCCGCACCGGATACACCCGGGCCCACTGGGAGGCGGTGGCGGACGGGCTGCTCACGGCCGCCTGGCGCTGGGCCACCCCGGCCGGCGCCCTGCTCCGCCTGCCCGGCCGCCCCTCCCGCTCGGGCGTGCGCTCCGACGGCCTCGAAGGGTACGCCCGTACGTTCCTCGCCGCCGCCTTCCGCGTCGCGGGCGCCGACGGGGACGACCCGCGGAACCTGCTGGAGCGGTACGCGGCAGGTCTGGCCGCCGGCACCCGCACCCCCGGCCGCGACGACAGCGAGTCCTGGCCCGAGATCCTCGACTTCGACGTCCAGGGCCAGCCCATGGTCGAGTCCGCGTCCGTCGCGCTCGGTCTGCGGCTCACCGCGCCCTGGCTGTGGGACAAGCTCGACACCGGCGTGCAGGACCGCGCCGAGGAGTGGCTGCGCGGCGCGCTGCGGCACACCCCCGCGCCCAACAACTGGTACCTCTTCCCGTACACCGTGGCCGGCTTCCTGGAGTCCGTCGGCCGGGGCGACGCCGAGACCGCCGCCGCCCGGGAGAGGGCACTGGGCCTGCTGGAGAGCTGGTACCGCGGCGACGGCTGGTACGCCGACGGCGACGGACGCGCCTTCGACCACTACAACGGCTGGGCCCTGCACCTCTACCCGGTCCTCGACGCCCATCTCTCCGGTGACGCCGACGCCCTCGCCCACCACGGCGGACGCCTCCGCGCCCACCTCGACGGCTTCTCCCTGATGTTCGGCGCGGACGGCGCCCCGCTGCACTACGGACGCTCGCTCACCTACCGCTTCGCCGCCTCCGCCGCCGTGTCACTGGGCGCGGTCACCGGGCACACCCCGCTGACGCCGGGCGCCTCGCGCCGCATCGTGAGCGGCAGTCTGCGCCACTTCCTCGACCGGGGGGCGCTCACCCCCGACGGGCTGCTGTCCCTCGGCTGGTACGGCCCGCACGAGGCGAGCCTTCAGGAGTACTCCGGTCCCGCGTCGCCGTACTGGGCGTCGAAGGCGTTCGTCGCGCTGTTCGCCCCCGCGGACCACCCCCTGTGGACGGACACCGAGGAGCCCGCCCCGGTGGAGGAGGCCGACCGGGTGCTCTCCCTGCCCGGACCCGGCCTGCTCCTGCAGTCCACCCGAGCCGACGGCACCGTACGGCTGCACAACCACGGCAGCGACCATGTGCGGCCGCACGAGGGGGAGTCGGCGGCCGACGACGACCCGCACTACGGCCGCCTGGCGTACTCCACCCGCACCGGACCCACCGCCCCGGCGAACGTCGCCGACAACCACGTGTCGGTGGAGGTGGCCGGGCGGGGCAGTGTGCGCCGCCGCGTCCACCCCCTGGGCGCGGGGCACGGCGACGGCTGGGGCTGGGCCGCATCCTGGCACCGGCCGGTGTTCACCGCGGGCCCGCCGATGGTGCCGGGCCTGACGGTCGAGAGCGTCACCGTCGCGCACGGCGGCCTGGAACTGCGCGCGCACCGGGTGGTGGGGGCGCCGCCCGGATCGCGGGTCACCCTCACCGGCTGGGCCACCGGCCCGGAGGAGCCGACGGTGTCCGCCCTGCACGGCCTGTACGGCTGGGACGCCCCGGCGCCGGAGACGCTCCCCGCGCCGCAGGGCACCGCCTGGACCCCCTGGGCGCACGTGCCCCGCCTCACCGGCGGCTGCGGCGGCACCACCGTGCACCTCGCCCTGGCGTCCCTCACCACCGGCCCCGACGCACCGTCACTGGAGGACGCGGTGACCGACGTGCGCGTGGACGACGGGACCGTGGAGGTGACGTGGGCGGCGGACGGCTCCCGCACCCGCGTCTCGTTCGGGCCGCCGGAGGTGCGCCACACGCGCCCGTGAACGCGGCCGGCCTCAGGACTGTGCGTCCGCCGCACGCTCCGGGGCCGGCACGCCGTTGTCCGGGGCGGTGTAGAACACCGAGGTGCCCTGCTTGCTGCGCTGGGCCTGGTTGCGCGCGACCAGGCCCTCGAGGGTGGAGCGGATCACCGTCACCTTGACGGTGCGCTCGGGATGCGCCTGGCCCAGCGCCGTGGCGACCTCCGCCGCGGAGCGGGGCTCCTTCTGCTCGTCCAGATGGCGGCGGACCAGGTCGACCAGCTTCGGCGCGTCGCCCTGGGCGGACTTCGCGGCCTTCGTACGCGCCTTGCGCGGCGCCTTCACCGCGGACGCCTTCCCGGCGGGCCTGGGGGCGGCGGGCTTGCGCGTGGACCTGGCGCCGGTGGGCTTCGCCGAGCCGGCGGGCTTCGACGCGCCGCCCGCCTTCGCCGTGCTGCCGGACTTGGCGGCACCCGCGGGCTTGGCGGCACCCGAGGTGTTCGCCGAGCCGCCCGCCTTCGCAGCACCGGGCTTCGTGGTCGCGGCGCTCTTGCCCGCACCGCCCGCCGACACCTTCTTGCGCTCCCGCTTCGGCTTGTCCGCCCCGGACTTGACGCCGCCGCGGCTGCGCGGCGCGGGCACGGTCGCGTGCCCGGACACGGCGGTCTCCTCCGCCGGCTCGGCGGTCTCCTCCGTCGAAGGCTCGGTGACCGTGGCGGGTTCGGCGGCCGCGCTGTCCTCGACGGCCTCCGGCGCGGAAACGCCCTCCGCGGCGGAAACGGTGTCAGCCGCGGACCCCGCCGCCAGATCCAGCGCCTGCTGCATCTTCACCAGCAACGCATGGTCCCGCTGAAGCGCAGCCAACTGCTGCTGCAGCTCGGCGATCTCGGCGCCGACCCGCTCCTGCTCCTTGGCGTTGCGCTCGAGGTCGTTCGCGACCTGGGCGACGTACTGCGACGTGAGATCGGTGGTGGAGACGGTCGAGTGGTCGGACATGAGGGTGTCCTTTCGTCATGTGGTCTGCCGGTGGCCAGTCATGGTACGGCCGGGCGGGGTTGACCGTTTCTCCTCCGCAAACTCCACAAAGGACGCCCGGTTGACGCCCGTGAGGCGCGAGATGCCCCCGCTCTCTGCCGGATGCCGTGTCCACGCCATTGACAACTGATGCGCGAGCCGGAAACTTCAAAGCGAGAGCCGCAAGAAATGAACGACGTCCCGCAAATATCGCATCAGGCGTCGGCAATCCTCGGCAGGGGCATCGGGCTGCCCGGGTGGCCGCGCGCCCTCAGCACCCGCCGTGGAACGAGGACTTCATGAGACGCACGCGTTTCGGCCTGCGTACGATCACCGGCCTGCTCCTGGCCGGCCTGGTCGCCGCCGGTCTCTCACCCGGTACGGCCGGCGCCGCCGCCGAGGCGGACCGCGGACCCGACCTGGCGCTCGGCAGAAGCGTCACGGTCACCGGGTCCCATCCCGAACACCCCGCGACCAACATCACCGACGGCAGTCAACTCACCTACTGGGAAGGGCCCTTGGGTAACTTCCCGCAGTCCGTGCGCGTCGACCTGGGCGCCACGGTCGGCGTCGACGAGGTCGTGCTGAAGCTGCCGGCCTCCTGGGAGGCGCGCACCCAGACCCTGGCCGTGGAGGGCAGCACGGACGGCACGTCGTTCACCGCGCTGTCCGCCTCGGCCGCCCACCGCTTCGACCCCGACCGCGCCAACACCGTCACGCTCACCTTCCCGGCCCGCGACGTACGCCATCTCCGTGTCCGCGTCACCGCCAACACCGGCTGGAACGCCGCCCAGCTGTCCGCGCTCGAGGTGTACGGCGAGGACGGGGGAGGGGGACCGGAGCAGCCACCCGCCGACGGCACCGATCTGGCGCTCGGGAAACCGGTCGAGGCGTCCTCCACGATTCACTCCTTCGTGGCAGCCAACGCCAACGACGGGCGCATCGACACCTACTGGGAGTCGGCCGGTCACCCCGCCACACTCACCGTCCACCTCGGTGCCGAGGCCGATGTCACCGCCGTCGTGGTGAAACTGAACCCGGACGCGGCATGGGAGCGGCGCACCCAGAGCATCGAGGTCCTCGGACGGGACCGCTCGTCCAGCGCCTACACCACGCTCAAGGCCCGCGCCGACCACACCTTCGACCCGGCGGGCAACGGCAACGGCGTCACCATCCCCCTCACCGGACGCGTCTCCGACGTACAGCTCGAGTTCAGCCACAACTCGGCGGGTTACGGCGCCCAGGTGGCCGAGCTGGAGGTCCGGGGCACGGCCGCGCCCAACCCCGACCTGACCGTCACCACCCTCGACTGGACGCCTGCCGCGCCCACGGAGACGGACCCGGTCACCGTCCGCGCGACCGTGCGCAACGCCGGCACCGCGCAGTCCGCCGCCGCCACGGTGAACGTCAGCCTGGAGGGCACCGTCGTGGGCAGCGCCCCCGTCGCCGCCCTCGCACCGGGCGCCACCGCCACCGTGCCGGTGAACGCGGGCACCCGCCCCAGGGGCAGTTACACCGTGTCCGCCGTGGTCGACCCCACGGACACCGTCCCCGAGCTGGACGAGACCAACAACAGCCGCACCGCTTCCCAGAAGCTGACCGTCGCGCAGAGCCCCGGCCCCGACCTGGAGGTGACCGGCATCCGCACCAGCCCGGCCGCCCCCGCCGTCGGCGCTTCGGTGTCGTTCACCGTCTCCGTGCACAACCGGGGTACCTCACCCGCCCCCGCCGGTTCGGTCACCCGGCTCACCGTCGCCGGACGCACCCTCGACGGGGCCACGGGGGCGGTCGCCGCCGGCGCCACCGCCGAGGTCGCCGTCGCCGGCGCCTGGACCGCCACGGCGGGACCCGCCGTCCTCACCGCCACCGCGGACGCCACCGGCACCGTCACCGAGACCGACGAGCACAACAACGTCCTCAGCCGGCCGATCGTCGTCGGCCGTGGCGCAGCCGTCCCGTACACCGAGTACGAGGCGGAGGACGGCGCCTACCGGGGCACCCTGCTGACCGCCGACGCCCGACGCACCTTCGGCCACACCAACTTCGCCACCGAGTCCTCCGGCCGTCAGTCCGTCCGGCTCGACTCCACCGGCCAGTACGTCGAGTTCACCTCCACCGACGCCACCAACTCGATCGTCGTGCGCAACTCCATCCCCGACGCCCCGGGAGGCGGGGGCACCGAGGCCACGCTCAGCCTCTACGCCGACGGGACGTTCGTGCAGAAGCTGGGCCTCAGCTCCAAGCACAGCTGGCTGTACGGCAGGACCGACGACCCCGAAGGACTCACCAACACCCCCCAGGCCGACGCGCGGCGCCTCTTCGACGAGTCCCACGCGCTGCTCGCCGGCACCTACCCGGCCGGCACCGTGTTCCGGCTCCAGCGCGACGCCGACGACAGCGCCGCCTTCTACGTCGTCGACCTGATCGACCTGGAGCAGGTGGCCCCGCCCGCCGAGAAGCCCGCGGGATGCGTCTCGATCACCGAGTACGGCGCCGTCCCCAACGACGGCATCGACGACACCGCCGCGATCCAGCGCGCCGTCACCGCCGACCAGCGGGGCGAGATCGACTGCGTGTGGATCCCGGCCGGGCAGTGGCGCCAGGAACAGAAGATCCTCACCGACGACCCCCTCGACCGGGGGCAGTTCAACCAGGTCGGCATCCGCGACGTCACCGTCCGCGGCGCCGGCATGTGGCACTCCCAGCTGTACACCCTGACGCCTCCGCACCAGGCGGCCGGCATCAACCACCCGCACGAGGGCAACTTCGGCTTCGACATCGACGACAACACGTGGATCTCCGACATCGCGATCTTCGGCTCGGGCACCATCCGGGGCGGCGACGGCGGAGCCGAGGGCGGCGTCGGCCTCAACGGACGCTTCGGCAGGAACACGAAGATCAGCAACGTGTGGATCGAGCACGCCAACGTCGGCGTCTGGGTGGGCCGCGACTACTCGAACATTCCCGAGCTGTGGAACCCCGCCGACGGACTGGAGTTTACCGGCATGCGGATCCGCGACACCTACGCGGACGGCATCAACCTCACCAACGGCAGCCACGACTCCACGGTGCAGAACTCCTCGTTCCGCAACACCGGCGACGACGCCCTCGCCGTGTGGTCCAGCAAGTACGTCAAGAACCCGGCGACCGACACCGGGCACGACAACCACTTCCGCAACAACACCGTCCAACTGCCCTGGCGCGCCAACGGCATCGCGATCTACGGCGGCCACGGCAACACGATCGAGAACAACCTCGTGTACGACACCATGAACTACCCGGGCATCATGCTCGCCACCGACCACGACCCCACCCCGTTCTCCGGGCAGACCCTGATCGCCGGCAACGGGCTGTACCGCACCGGCGGCGCCTTCTGGAACGAGGACCAGGAGTTCGGCGCAATCACCCTGTTCGCACAGGGACCCGACATCCCCGGCGTGTTCATCCGCGACACCGACATCCACGACTCGACGTACGACGGCATCCAGTTCAAGACCGGCGGCGGCGCCATGCCGGACGTGCGGATCTCGGACGTCACGATCAGCACGTCCCACAACGGCTCCGGCATCCTCGCCATGAGCGGGGCACGGGGCAGCGCCACCCTGACCAACGTCACCATCACCGGATCGGCGGAAGGCGACGTACTGATCGAGCCCGGCTCCACCTTCGTGATCAACCGGTAGGCGGTCACGCGCCGATTGCTCCGTCCGGCGGGCCCGCACCCCTCGCGAGGGTGCGGGCCCGTCACCCGTACGGCCCCTTGCCGGAAGGCGACCCGGTGCGGGTGGCCCCGCTCGCGGGCGGCGCAGACGGGGGACTTCGGGCGGACGCGCGCGGGGAGCCGAGGCGATCGCGGGAGGACGAAGTCAGGCTGAGTCCATGGCTTCATCGACCGACTGCCCGGACCGTGCGCCCCGCGCCGTGTCCGGCGCCGCCCGGCGGCCGTCCGCCGGGCCCGCCCGCCTCCGTACCGGGGTGTGGCCGCGGGCCGTCGTGCTCATCGTCCTCGCCGTCCTCGCGGCCCTCACCGGGTGCGGGGCGGGCAGCGGCACCGGCGCCCGGGACGATCCCGCCCCACCGCACCACGCGCGCGAGCGCCGTCGCGACCGCCCCCGCGGCCGGCGCGCCCGGGGCGGCCGGCACCGCGCAGGGCCGCCCGGCCACCGAGACGCCCGCGGTGATCCCCGGCCTCGGCCCCCGCACCCGGGCATGGATCCCGGGCGACGCCCGCCAGGTGGTCGTGGTCACCGGACGCGACCGGAACGCCAGCCACTCGCAGGCCGTGCTGTACCGGCACACCGGCGCCGGCTGGCAGGCAGGACCCGCGTGGCCCGCCCGCAACGCGCTCCGCGGCTGGACCGACGACCACTGGGCCGGCGATCTGCGCTCGCCCATCGGCGTCTACAGCCTCTCCGACGCCGGCGGACTGCTGCCCGACCCGGGCACCCGGCTGCCCTACGACCGGTCGGACGGCTTCGCCGTCAGCGGCACCGGATTCGAGGGCGAGCCGCTGGAGGGGTCCTTCGACTACGTCGTCGCCATCGACTACAACCGCGAACCCGGCGCCTCCCCCCTGGACCTGACCCGGCCGCTGGGCGCCGACCGGGGCGGCGGCATCTGGCTGCACGTCGACCACGGCGGCCCCACTCAGGGCTGCGTGAGCCTGAGCGAGCAGCACATGCGGGACCTGCTGCTCGCCCTAGACCCCGCGCAGCACCCGGTGGTCGTCATGGGCGACGCCGCGTCCCTGCGCGAGTGACCACCGCCCCGAGCGGTCAGGGCGCGATGCCCACCCCGGGGACGCGGCTCCACGCCTTCTCCCGCACGGCCGTCATCGCCGGCCAGGACGTGCCGCCCGGCCGCGGAAGCACCCGCGAGGCGTACGGCGCGGGGCGGAACGCGGGGTCGTAGAAGCAGCCGGTGGCGTACACCTGGTCGAACGCGGGGCAGGACGCGGCGACCGCACGCGGCGTCGGCCGCTGCCCGGTGCGCACCCAGCGGTCCAGTGCCGCCAGCGACGTGGCGTACTCGGCGTCGCTGAGCGCGGAGTGCTCGTGCTCACCGGTGAACGTCTGCACCAGCCACCGGTCGCGGTGCGCGCCCCTCAGCGTGTCCCGGTAGGCGCCCTCGTGCTCGACGAACGCGGTCGGGTCGTCCTTCGCGTGCAGCGTCAGCACCGGGATGTCCACCCGCCCGGTGAGGTCGCTGTCGTACGACAGGTCACGCACCGCCGACGGGTCGGCCGCGAACCGCTCCACGCCCGCGTTGAGCGCCTTGTCGTCGTGTGAACCGGAGTAGCGCACCCCGCGGTTGGAGAACGGGTTACGGCCGCCCAGCCGCTTGTGCACGATGTCCCGGAAGGTGAACACCGAGAAGCGCAGATGCGACTCCAGCGTCCGCTCCGGGATCCCGGTGACGTTCAGGATGTCGTCCAGATTCCGCTGCTGCAGGGCGGTGCGCTCCCCAGGCGGCGACGCGTACCCGGTGCACTCCTGCAGCCGGGCGCGCAGCCCGGCCGTGGTCAGCGTCGAGCCGCGGCGCAGCCCCTGCCACAGCGGGTACCGCGGCTCCTCGGGCCGGGGCAGGTTGGCGCAGTAGTACTGGTAGACCACGCGCAGGTCGACGCGGTAGTCGTAGCCGCGGGAGCCGCCGCCCAGCACCCCGTTGGTGAGCAGCGCCCCGTCGTACGGGCCGCCCTTCCCGCCGTACGTCTCGACGACCTTCGCGGCCACGTTCCCGCCCCACGACTGGCCGTGCACGTACGTCCGCCGCGGCGCGCCGAACTCCTCGGCGAAGAGCCGCCGTACGTTCTCGGTGTCGGCGGCGGCCATCCGGGTGCCGTAGCCGCCCCTGCGGTACAACGAGCCGGCCCACGCGTACCCCTGGTCCACCACGACCCGCCAGCGCCCGAGGTCCTCGACGCTGCGCTCCGGGTCGGACGCGTCGCCCAGGTCGGGGCCGCCGTGGGCGTGCACGACGAGGGAGCCGTTCCAGCGCTCGGGCACCGCGATCGCGTAGTGGGCGCCGTTGGCGTCCGTGCCGGTGTAGCAGGAGGTGCCGTCCGGCAGCCCCCCGGGACAGGCGGCCGGCCGGGGCTCGGCGTCCCGGGCCTGCGCGGCCGGCGCCGGGGCGAGGGCGCCGGCCAGCGTCCCGGCGAGCAGCAGGCCCGCCACGCGTCGGCGGGAGCGGGGGAGACGGAGGGCATGACGGAAGCTGTTCACGTGCGGCTCCTGGTTCGGCGGCGCGTTGCTGCGCACGGTCGGCGATGTTAGGAACGCCGGCCGCCGGACACCATGGACGGAGCGTTTGCGTTCATACTGTTCGGCCGCCGTTCTGCCGCAACGGGCCCGCGCATGCCGCCGGTTCGCCTTCGCCGCTCAGGCCGCGCCCGACCCCTCCGACCTCTGCGCCCGTCCGTGCGGGACGGCCTCGCCCGCCGTCAGATGCTCCAGCACCTCCGCCAGTTCCTGGCACGCCTGCTCCACCGAGCGGCGGGTGTTGTGCTGCTCGGTGATCACCGCCGACAGCAGAAGGGCCGTCAGGGCCGCCGCCGCGTTGAAGGCATGCAGGTTGACCATGATCTGCGTGTCCGACACATGCGCGAACGGTCCCGACCGTTGCGTCGCCGCCTTCGTCGCGAGGACGGAGGCGAACAGGGCGCAGAGCATGCTGCCGGGCAGCTCGAACCGCAGTGCCGACCAGATGAGCAGCGGGTAGACGCTGAAGAGCAGGCTGCCCGTGCTCTGCGTGGCGAACGGCACCACGACGCCCGCGACGGCCGCCAGGCCCAGTGCCTCCTTCCAGCGCGACCAGTGCGCGGGGGAGCGTACCCGGGGCAGGACCAGCAGCGTCGGGGTGATCAGCAGCACCCCCATCGCGTCGCCCACCCACCAGGGGAGCCACACCGACCAGAAGGACCCGGCCGGCAGCTCACCGGAGACGACGAGCAGTCCGGTCGCGATGGTGGAGCTGACCAGCATCGCGGCGAAGCCGCCGAGGAACACCAGGCTGAGGCAGTCGCGTAATCGGCCGAGGTCGGTGCGGAACCCGGCCCTGCGCAGCAGCCAGTAGGCGCACAGCGGCGCGGCGGTGTGGGCGCACAGCAGGCCGAGCGACGTCGGCCCGAGGGAGGTGAGGTGCCCGATCACCAGCAGCGCGCCGAGGGTGATGCCCGGCCAGACGCGCGCCCCGAGGATCAGCAGGGACGCGACGGCGATCCCGGTCGGGGGCCAGATGGGTGAGACGACCGAACCGTTGACCTGCAGTTCGTACAGCAGCCCGAGCCGGCCCCCCGCGTAGTAGCAGGCGGCGACGGTCAGCGTCTGCAGCACGTAGACGGCCGGTGCACGGAGATCCTGGCGAGGCACCACATCTGTCATCAGACACCGAGGCGGCCCCGACGGCGAGGTGAGAGGCGGGGCGCTGTCGGCCCTATGGCTGACCGGCGGGCTTGTCGTGCCCGATCACCAGGACCGCCGCGTCGTCGTCGTGCCCCACCTCGGCCGCCCCCTTGATCACGGCGGCGGCGAGCGCGTCCACGTCCATGCGCGCGACCGCCGCGATGCCCGCGAGCCGCGACACCTGCTCCAACCCCTCGTCCAGACGCATCGACGGGCCCTCCACCACCCCGTCGGTGACCATCACGAACACCCCGCCGGAGTCCAGCCGGTACCGCGTCACCGGGTACACCGCGCCGGACTGCACGCCCAGCGGCGGACCGCCCTCGTCCTCCGTCACGCCGGACCTCCCGTCCGCCGTGGCCCACACGCACGGCAGATGACCGGCGCGGGCGCTCTCCAGCAGCCGCGTCTCCGGGTCGAGCCGCATGAAGGTGCAGGTCGCGAACAGGTCCCCGCCCAGCGTCAGCAGCAGCTCGTTGGTCCGCGCCAGCAGTTCGCCCGGGTCGCCGCCCACGGAGGCCAGCGCCCGCAGACCGACCCGCACCTGCCCCATGAAGGCGGCCGCCTCGATGTTGTGCCCCTGCACGTCGCCGATCGACAGGCCGATCCGGCCGTCGGGCATGGTGAACGCGTCGTACCAGTCGCCGCCCACGTTGAGACCTTGGTTGGCGGGCACGTACCGCACCGCGAGCCGCACGCCGTCACCGGCGGGCAGGTCCCTCGGCAGCATCCCGCGCTGCAGCGCGACGGCCAGCTCCACCCGCGAGCGCTGCACCTCCGCGGCCGCGCGCGCCTGGGCCGTCAGCGTCCCGAGTCTGTTCAGCAGCTCGTCGCCGTGGTCCTTGGAGCCGGTGCGGGACATGGATCACTCACTCGGGCCGGGACGCTGCGGTCCGCCCCCACAGGGACAAACCATATGAAAGCAACATTCACCAGGATGATAGGCGGAATGCGTTTGGCCGGGCCAGTCGGTGTGAAGGCTGGCGGCATGGAGCAGCGCGAGATCATGCAGCGGAGCGTCGGCATCCTCACGGAAGCCCTGGAAATGCGGCGCCGGCTGCGCGCCGACCCGGACGCCGACGTGACCGCCGGCAGCGCGGTCGCCGGGCTGCTCGAGGACATGCTGCCGCGCATCCAGCTCCCCGCCGACGCGAGCGCGCGCGAGGTCGCCGAGATCGTCACCGGCAAGCTCGGCCCGGCCATCGTGCAGATCACCTCCGCGCTCACCTTCGCGTTCGTCCAGCTCGCCGAGATCCACGACGAGGGCCGCACCGACGTGTCGTCCGCCGACGTCCTGCGCTCCATCGCGCTCCACTACGAGCGGGGCGATTCCTGAGTCGAGTTTCGGAGTGCTCCTCAACCGCCGTGTGACGGAGGGTGGTTGAGGAACGGGTGAGCGGGAAGGGTTGTCCCGGAACCAAGACCGACAACGATGTCACCTCTTGGACGGAGGCCCCCGTGCCCAGATCGTCGCGCATGTCGCCAGGCGGCCCGCGCCGGACGTTCCTTCCCGCCCTGCTCACCCTGCTGCTCTCCGCCGCGCTCGCCCTCACCACGCTCACCGCCCCCGCGCGGGCGGCGGAGCCCGGCGGAGGAACCTGGACCGTGCACCAGCCCGGAGCGCCCCGGGACGGCGTCACGGCCGTCGTCCGCCTCGACCCGGCGGACGGCGCCCTCACCCTCGCCGCCCGCAAGGGCGCCACCACGGTGCTCGAACCGGCGCCGCTCGGCGTCGTCACCTCCGCCGCCGACCTCACCTCGGGGCTGCGCGCCGACTCCCGGCACACCCGGCAGGTGACCGAGCGGTACACCATGACCACCGGCAAGCGGCTCCGCCGCACCGCGCGGATGACGGAGACCCGCTTCACCTTCACCGGCCGGGACGGCGCACGCCTCGGCCTCGTGGTCCGCGTCGCCGACGACGGAGTCGCCTACCGCTACGTCCTTCCCGGACCCGGCACGATCACCGTCGAGCGGGAGGAGTCCGCGTTCCGCCCGCCGGCCGCCGCACGGGCCTGGCTCACGCCGTACTCGGCCAACTACGAGCGCCTGTACGCCCCGTCCACGGCGTCGGGCGCGGCCCCCGGTGAGTACGCCTACCCGGCGCTGTTCCAGGTCGGGGACGCCTACGCCCTGCTCACCGAGTCGGACGTCGACGGCCGCTACGACGCGAGCCGGCTGGTCCACGAGGGCGACGGACGCTACACGGTGCGCCTGGCCGACCCGGAGGTGACGTCCGAGGGGCCGCTGGCCACGCCGTGGCGCACGGCTGTCGTCGGTGACCTCGCCACCGTCACGGAGTCCACCCTCGTCGACGACCTCGCCCCGCCCTCCCGTATCGCGGACACCTCCTGGATCCGGCCCGGCAAGGTCGCCTGGTCCTGGCTGGACGGCTTCGGTGCCGCCCAGCGCGACCTCGCCGCCCAGCAGCGGTTCGTGGACCTCGCCGCGGCCCGCGGCTGGCCGTACACCCTGGTCGACGACGGCTGGAAGACCACCGACTGGATGCCCGAGCTGATCGCGTACGCCCGGCAGCGGGGCGTCGACGTCCTGCTGTGGGTGCACTGGACGGATCTCGACACGGCCGCCGAGCGCGCGGAGTTCCTGCCCCGCGTGAAGGAGTGGGGCGCGGCCGGGCTGAAGATCGACTTCATGGACTCCGACTCCCAGGAGCGCTTCCGCTGGTACGACGACATCCTCCGGGACACCGCCCGGCACCGGCTGCTCGTCAACTTCCACGGCGCGACCCTCCCCAAGGGCGTCCAGCGGACCTGGCCGCATGTGATGAGTCTGGAGGCGGTGTACGGCGCCGAGCAGGGCACCGTGCCCGCGGCGGGGCTGACGGCGCTGCCGTACACGCGCAACGCGGTCGGCTCGATGGACTACACGCCGATGGGCTTCCAGTTCGGCACCCGTACCGTCTCCGACGCGGCCGAACTGGCGCTGTCGGTGGTGTTCGAGTCCGGCTTCCAGAACTTCGCCGGCTCGGTCGCCGCCTACCGCGAACGGCCGGAGCTGGCCCGCTTCCTGGAGCAGGTGCCGACGGTGTGGGACGAGACGCGGCTGCTGTCGGGACTGCCCGGCGAGAGCGCGGTGTTCGCCCGGCGCCACGGTGACCGCTGGTTCCTCGGCAGCGTCCACGCCGGTGAGGCGGCGACGGAGCGGGTGCCGCTGGGCTTCCTGAGCGGCGGGCGGTGGCTGGCGGAGGTCGTCCGGGACGGCGACGACGGCGGGCTGCTGCGCGAACGGCACGTCGTCTCCCGCGAGGACACCCTCGAGGTGCCGACGGCCGAACACGGCGGATTCGCGGGGCAGATCTGCCGGTTCACTCCAGGCCGCGACACCTGCGACCGGCCGGTGACCCGGCTGCCGCTCACCGCGCTCACCGCCGGTCCCGCACGCGCCGAGGCGGACCCGGGCGGCTCGGTCGCCGTCACCGGCCGGTTCGCGGTGGAGGAGTCGGGGCCGGCCGCGGACGTCCGCGTGACGCTCGACGCCCCCGACGGCTGGACCGTCGACGGCGACGACCCCAGGGCCGCCGAACTGCCCACGGGGAAGGCGCTGTCGGCGGACTGGACGGTCCGGGTGCCGTCCGGCGCCCGCCCCGGCGGTTACGACCTGACCGTGCGCGCGGAGTACCGCACGCCGGACCGGCCGGATTCCGGCGTGCTGCGGGTGGTGCGCCCGGTGCGGGTGTTCGTGCCGGAGCCGGGCGTCACCTACGTGAGCGACCTGCCGTTCACCTCCGAGCGCAACGGGTGGGGCCCGGTCGAGCGGGACATGTCCAACGGCGAGCGCGACCCCGCCGACGGCGGTCCGCTCACCCTTCAGGGGGCGGTGTACGACAAGGGCCTCGGGACACACGCGGTCGGCGAGGTGGTCGTCGAACTCGACGGCGGATACCGGCGGTTCACCGCCGAGGTCGGTGTCGACGACGAGGTCGGCGCCAAGGGCACGGTGGCCTTCGAGGTGCTCGGCGACGGCAGGAGCCTGCTGACCACCGGGGTGCTCGACGGCTCCGACCCGGCCTTCCCCGTCGACGTGGACGTCACGGGCGTACGGCAGTTGACCCTGCGCGTGCTGGACGGCGGGGACGGGGTTGACTCCGACCACGCCGACTGGGCGGACGCGCGGCTCGTGCCGTAGCGGTGCGGGCGGGGCGGCCCACAGGCGCCTGTGGGCCGCCCCGCCGGCCGACGTGGGGTGCGCGCGGTCTTGACGGCGTACGCGCGAGTGGCGATGCTCCCCGAGGGGGTTTGCAGAGGTCATGACAACTCGTCATGGCGACTCCGTCGACGGAGGGACCCGCCGGTGACCACCTCACGCGCACAACGCCACGCCGGGATCGTGACGCTGCTCCTCCTCGTCCTGGCCGCCGCGCTCACACCGACGCCCAGCTCGGCCGCCGACGGCAACTGGTGGGACCCGGTGGCCCGGCCCGCGCCGGATTCTCAAATCAACGTCACGGGCGAGCCGTTCCGGGGCGCGGACTCCGCCGGGCGGGTGCGCGGATTCGTCGACGCGCACAACCACATCATGTCCAACGAGGCCTTCGGCGGACGGCTCATCTGCGGCAAGGCGTTCTCCGAGAAGGGCATCGCCGACGCGCTCAAGGACTGCCCCGAGCACTATCCCGACGGTTCCCTCGCCGTCTTCGACTTCATCACGGGCGGCGGCGACGGCCGCCACGACCCGGACGGCTGGCCCACCTTCGCCGACTGGCCCGCCCACGACTCGCTGACCCACCAGCAGAACTACTACGCCTGGATCGAGCGCGCCTGGCGCGGCGGTCAGCGCGTGCTGGTCAACGACCTGGTCACCAACGGCGTGATCTGCTCGGTGTACTTCTTCAAGGACCGCAGCTGCGACGAGATGACCTCCATCCGCCTCCAGGCCCGACTGACGTACCGCATGCAGGACTACGTCGACGCGATGTACGGCGGGCCGGGCAAGGGATGGTTCCGTGTCGTCACCGACAGCGCGCAGGCGCGTGAGGTGGTCGGGCAGGGCAGACTCGCCGTGGTGCTGGGCGTGGAGACGTCGGAGCCGTTCGGCTGCAAGATGATCCTGGACGTCGCCCAGTGCGGCCGTGAGGACATCGACGCGGGCCTCGACGAGCTGTACGACCTGGGTGTGCGCAGCATGTTCCTGTGCCACAAGTTCGACAACGCGCTGTGCGGCGTGCGTTTCGACTCCGGGGCGCTCGGCACCGCCATCAATGCCGGACAGTTCCTGTCCACCGGCACCTTCTGGCGGACCGAGCGCTGCACCGGCCCGCAGCACGACAACCCCATCGGTCTCGCCTCCGCCCCCGCGGCCGAGAAGCGCCTCCCCGCGGGCGTGGAGATCCCCTCGTACGACGCGGACGCACAGTGCAACGTGCGCGGGCTGACCGGGCTGGGCGAGTACGCCGTGCGCGGCATGATGAAGCGCAACATGATGCTCGAGATCGACCACATGAGCGTCAAGGCCGCCGGCCGCGTCCTCGACCTCTTCGAGTCCGCGTCCTACCCGGGCGTCCTGTCCTCGCACAGCTGGATGGACCTCAACTGGACCGAACGCGTCTACCGGCTCGGCGGGTTCACCGCCCAGTACATGAACGGCTCCGAGCAGTTCGTCACCGAGGCCGGCCGCACGGAGGCGCTGCGGGACGCCTACGGCGTCGGCTACGGCTTCGGCACCGACATGAACGGCGTCGGCGGCTGGCCCGCCCCGCGCGGCGCGGACGCGCCCGACCCCGTCACCTACCCCTACCGCAGCGTCGACGGCGGCTCCGTGCTCGACCGGCAGACCACCGGGCAGCGCACCTGGGACCTGAACACGGACGGCGCCGCGCACTACGGGCTGGTGCCCGACTGGATCGAGGACATCCGGCGCGTCGGCGGACAGCACGTCGTCGACGACCTCTTCCGCGGCGCCGAGTCCTACCTCACCACCTGGGGCGCGACCGAACGCCACCGCCCGGCGGCCAACCTCGCCCGCGACGCGCGGGCGACGGCGTCATCCACCGAGTGGAACCCGTTCACCAGCTACGCCCCCGCCCGTGCCGTCGACGGCGACCAGGGCACCCGCTGGGCCGGCGACTGGAGCGACGACCAGTGGCTGTGCCTCGACCTCGGCGCCGCCCACCGCATCAGCCGCGTCACGCTCGACTGGGAGCGCGCGTACGGGAGCGCGTACCGCGTGGACGTGTCCACCGACGGCGCGAACTGGCGCACCGTGTGGTCCACGACGGCGGGCGACGGCGGGCTGGACACGGCGGTGTTCCCGCCCGTCGAGGCCCGTCACGTCCGGCTGCAGTTCCTAAGGCGGGGGACGCAGTGGGGCTACTCGGTGCGGGAGGTGGAGGTGCACTGACGTGCCGGTGCCGGGGTCCACGCTCCCGTGAGCCCGGACCCCGTCACACGGGCCGGCTGTGCGGAAGGTGCTCCGCCAGCAGGGCCCGTACCGCGTCCAGCGCCGCCGTCCGGTCGGCCGGGACCAGGCCGATGCGGGTGCGGCGGTCCAGGACGTCCTCCTCGTCCAGCGCGCCCTCGTGACGCACCGCCCACAGCACCTCGGCGGCCGTGACCGGATACCCGGGCAGCACCGGCTCCGCGAGGCGCGGGTCCCTTTCGGCGAGCGCCGCGACCGCCGGCGCCTCGGTGCCGTAGCGGCGCACCAGACGGCGGGGCGCCGGCAGTCCGGCGAGGGCGTGCGGAGGCGCCGCGCCCACCAGGGGCAGTGACGCGGTGCGGGACGGACCGGCGGGCAGGCCCCGGAGCCGTACGGCCTCGTCGACCGCGTCCTCGGCCATCCTCCGGTACGTGGTCAGCTTGCCGCCGACGACCGTGACCACGCCCTCCGGCGAGGTCAGCACGGCGTGCCGGCGGGAGATGTCGGCGGTCCTCGGCGGCGCGCCCGCGTCCTCGGGCGTGGTGTCCAGCAGGGGCCGCAGCCCGGCGAACGCGCCCACCACGTCGTCGCGGTGCACCGGCACGTGCAGCACCGAGCAGAGGACGTCCAGCAGGAACCCGATGTCCGTCTCCGGGGGCTCGGTGACCTCGGGGACGTCCCCCTCCACGGGTTCGTCGGTGAGGCCGACGTAGACCCGGCCGTCGTCCTGGGGGAGGACCAGGACGAAGCGGTTGGTCTCCCCGGGCACGGGGATGTGCAGCCCGGCGGTGAGCGGGCCGAGGCTCTCCGGGCGCAGCACCAGGTGGGTGCCGCGGGAGGGGCGGATGCGGACCCCGTCGACGAGGCCGCCCGCCCACACCCCGGCGGCGTTGATCACCGCGCGGGCGCGGATCTCGCCCTCCTCGCCGGTCAGTTCGTCACGGACCCGGGCGCCCGTCGCGGTCAGCTCCAGCGCCCGTACGCGGGTGAGGACCCGCGCCCCGTGCGCGGCCGCCGTACGGGCCAGGGCCGTCACCAGCCGGGCGTCGTCGGTGAGCCGGCCGTCCCACGACAGCAGGCCGCCGCGCAGCCCGTCCAGCCGCAGCGCGGGGGCGAGATGGCGGGTCTCCACCACGGAGAGGCGGCGCGGCGCAGGGAGGGTCGCCCGGGCCGTGCGCGCCGCCAGCCGCAGCGTGTCGCCGGCGTGGAACCCGGCCCGGGCGAGGGCGGCCTGCCCGCGCGACACCAGCGGGGTGAGGGGCAGCACGAACGGCTGGGCGTGGACCAGATGGGGCGCCGTGCGCTCCATCAGGATGCCGCGCTCCACCGCGCTCTCGTGGGCGACGTCGAGCCGGCCGGAGGCCAGGTAGCGCAGCCCGCCGTGGACCAGCTTGCTGCTGAAGCGGGAGGTGCCGAACGCCAGGTCGTGGGCGTCGACCGCCACCACCCGCAGTCCGCGCGCCGCGGCGTCCAGGGCGGCGCCCGCGCCGGTCACGCCCAGGCCGACGACCAGCACGTCCACGGTGTCGCCGGGCACCGAGTCGGTCAGGTCGCGGGCGCGCCGGGCGGCGGACAGGGACGAGCCGCTGAGGGGGGTCATGGTGTGAGGGTCCTCTCCAGAATGCCGCGCAGCTCGCCGAGGAACGCCTCGGCGGACAGCTCGGGGTCGTCCTCGTCGGTCATGGTCCGCAGGGACAGGGTGAAGGACTGCACGATCAACAGCACCGAACGCGCCTGCCGTTCGACGGGCGCGCGGCGTACCGAGCCGTCGGCGTGCCCCTCGCGCAGCACGCCCGCGAGCAGTTCGAGGAGGGCCTCCTGGCTCGCGCCGCGGCGGTCCAGCACGTAGGGGAGGAGCAGTTCGGGGTCGACGTCGAGGATCTTGCGGAACAGCGGATGGGCGACGAAGTCCCGCACCGCGTCCACGAGTCCCACGGTGAGCAGCTCCCGCGCGGTCATGTCCGGTCTGCGCTCGGGCATGGCCCCGGTGGCCACCGCGATCCACTCCCGCGTCATCAGGTCGCCGACCAGCGACCGCACGTCCGGCCAGCGCCGGTACAGCGTCATGCGGGAGACACCGGCGCGGCGGGCCACGTCGGTGAGCGTGGTGCGGCGGACCCCGACGGCGAGCACGCAGTCGCGCACCGCGTCGAGCACCGCGTCGTTGTCCGAACCTGCCGAGCCGTTGTGACGAATGGGCGTCATGTGTCACAGTGTAACGCCACGTGAGGCCGTCGGGCGACGGCATCGCTCTCTTCCGACCCGTCAGGACGGACCCGTGAGGACGACAGACATGGACATGCTCTGGAGCGGCTGGGGCGACCCGGGGCGGGCGGCCCCGCTGCCCGACGCGGTGACCGGGTTGCTGCGCGACCTGCTCGGCGTCAAGCCGCGCGAGGCGGCGACGGTCGCCCTCGAGGACCTGGACGTCCCCGCGAGCCCGCTCGCCCCCGACGCGCACCGCGCCCTGGCCGCCGCGCTGGGCGACGAGGCGCACGTCCGCACCGACGCCGAGACCCGCGTCCGGCACACCCGCGGCAAGTCCACCCCCGACCTGCTGCGCATGCGCGGCGGCGACCTCGCGGCCGCGCTCCCGGCGGCCGTGCTGCTGCCCGCCACGCACGACGAGGTCCTGGCCGTGCTCCGGCTGTGCGCCGAACACGGCCTGGCGGCCGTTCCGTTCGGCGGCGGCACCTCCGTCGTCGGCGGACTCGCCCCCGAGGCGCGCGGCACGTTCGCCGCACTCGACCTGCGGCGCATGAACCGCCTGCTCGACCTCGACCCGGTCTCCCGCACCGCCACCCTGCAGCCCGGTCTGCGCGCCCCGCAGGCCGAGGCGCTCCTCGCCGAACACGGCTTCACCCTCGGCCACTTCCCGCAGTCCTACGAATGGGCCACCATCGGCGGCTTCGCCGCCACCCGCTCCAGCGGCCAGGCCTCCGCCGGGTACGGGCGCTTCGACGAGATGGTCCTCTCCCTCACCCTCGCCACCCCCGAGGGCGCCCTCGACACCGGCCGCGCCCCGCGCTCCGCCGCCGGACCCGACCTGCGCCAGCTCCTCCTCGGCTCCGAGGGCGCGTTCGGCGTCATCACCTCGGTGACCGTCCGGATCCGTCCGGTGCCGCAGACCCGCGTCTACGAGGGCTGGAGCTTCCCCGACTTCGACGCGGGCGCCACCGCCCTGCGTCGCCTCGCCCAGGACGGGCCCCGGCCCACCGTGCTGCGCCTGTCCGACGAGACCGAGACCCTCGTCGGCCTCGCCAACCCTGAGGCGATCGGCTCCGGCGAGCTCAAGTCGAGCGGCTGCACCGCCGTCGCCGGGTACGAGGGCACCGAGGAGGACACGGCGTACCGGCGCGAGCGGGCCGCCGCCGTCCTGCGGGAGTGCGGCGGCACCCCCCTCGGCGAGGAGCCCGGCCGGCGCTGGGCCCACGGCCGCTACTCCGCGCCCTACCTGCGGGACGCCCTCCTCGACGCCGGGGCCTTCGCGGAGACGCTGGAGACGGCCACGTTCTGGTCCGGCCTCCCCGGCCTGTACGCCGCCGTCCGCGACGCGCTCACCACCACCCTCACCGAGGCCGGCACCCCGCCGCTGGTGATGTGCCACATCTCCCACGTCTACGAGAACGGCGCCTCCCTGTACTTCACGGTCGTCTCCGCGCAGGGCGAGGACCCCGTGGCCCACTGGACCCGCGCCAAGCACGCCGCGAACGAGGCGATCCTCGCCGCGGGCGGCACCATCAGCCACCATCACGGCGTGGGCACGGACCACCGCGACTGGTACCTCCGCGAGATCGGCCCCCTCGGCGCGGAGGCGCTCCGCGCGGTGAAGCGGCGGCTGGATCCCGGGGGCGTGCTGAATCCCGGCGTGCTCCTGCCGGCGGACTGAGGGGCGGGGCTCCCGTGCGCCGGACTTCGGCACCGGTCACCCGGACCTGCGTCGGTCACCGGCTCGGCACCGGTCGACGGCTCGGCACCGGTCGCCGGTTCTGTCCCGGTCGCCGGACCGGTACCGGTCGCGGGTTCGGTACCGGTCGCAGGTTCGGTACCGGTCGCCGGACCGGCACTGGTCGCCGGTTCTGCCCCTGTCGCCGGACCGGTACCCGTCGCGGGTTCGGTACCAGTCGCCGGTTCTGCCCCTGTCGCCGGACCGGTACCGGTCGCGGGTTCGGTACCAGTCGCAGGTTCTGCCCCGGTCGCCGGACCGGCACCGGTCGCCCGGCGCGGCATTGGTGGTCCGGTTCGGCGCCGGCCGTGCCGGACGGGCGCCGAGTGCCTGGCCCGGCGCCGGCTGTCCGGCCCGCCACTGGTTGTTCGGCTCGGCACCCGTTCTCGGGCTCGCCACCGGTTGCCTGGCCCGGCGCCGATCACCCGGACCGGCACGAGACATCGGCCGGGAGCCGCCCGCCCCCGAGCGCGGCTCGGTCCGTCGGTGGGCCCGCGGCGGCGAGGCGTCGGCGCCGATCCGTCGGCCGAACGGCCCTCGCCGGCCTGGGTGCAGATGCCCGGTCACCCTCTCCAGGGCCGGCCGCCGCCATTGTCCGTGGCGCCCGTTCCTGGGCGCGTCTCGGCTACCGGCTCGAGCGGCCCGGTCCGGGCGCTCGGCTCCGGCAGCCCGCGCCGGTGACCCTCACCGGCCCCCCGCTGGGCCGTGGGGGCGCCCACCGCGCCACCGTCCCGCACCGCCCTGCCAGGCACCCTGCCAAGCGCCAAGCGCCAAGCGCCAAGCACCAAGCACCAAGCGCCAAGCACCCGGCCCCGCCGGGCATCCCGCACATCCACCCACCCCTCGGCCGTCCCCCCGGAGGCATCCCATGCGACAGTTCACCGCCGTCGTCAACCCCACCGCGGGCGCGGCCGGTTCCGCGGCCGCGTTGCTCGCCGTCGCCCGGCATCTGCGTGAGGCGGGTGCCGAACTGGTGACCGAGTACAGCCGCAGCCTGGCCCACGCCAAGGAGCTCGCGGTCGCCGCCGGAGCGGCGGGCCGCACCGTGCTGGCCGTCGGCGGGGACGGCATGGCCGGCTGCGTCGGCGGCGCCCTCAGCGGCACCGGCGCCACCCTCGGCCTGGTCCCGGCCGGCCGGGGCAACGACTTCGCCCGGGCGCTCGGCCTGCCCCGCGACCCGGAGGCCCTCGCCGCCGTCCTGCTGCACGCCGAGCCCCGCCCCGTCGACACCATCGAGGTCACCTCGGCCACCCACGACCGCGTCGTCGTCCTCGGCAGCGTCTACGCCGGGGTGGACGCCCTCGCCAACCGGCACGCCAACCGCTCCCGTCTGCTGCGCGGTTCGGCGTCCTACTACGCGGGCGGCCTGCGGGCCGTCACCACCTGGCGCCCGGCCCGCTACACCGTCACCGTCGACGGCGAGGAACACACCCACACGGGCTACACCGTCGTCGCCGCCAACTCGGGCACGTACGGATCCGGCCGGCTCATCGCGCCGGACGCCCGACCGGACGACGGCCTCCTCGACGTCGTGATGATCCGCCACGCGCCCCGCCTGCTGTTCTTCGCCCTGATGAAAGAACTGCGCACCGGCGCCCACGTGCACCGCCCCCAGGTGCGCGTCCTGCGCGGCCGGGAGATTCGCATCGAGGCCGACCGGGCGATTCCGTACGGCACGGACGGCGAGGTCGACGCGACGCTGCCCGTCACGGCGAGAATCCTTCCGGGGGCCCTCGACGTCCTGCACTGAGCCCCGGACCGTACGAGAAGAGACTTCCGCACCCGCGCCGTGCGCAACCCGGGAGCCACCCCCTGTAACCGGACACGCCCCAAGAATGGATCCGTTCGTTCTCTGGAATTGTTCGCGTCTTCGGCGGTAGGTTCGGCGCCATGACCGCATCCCGGCCGTCGACCACAGCCGAGGAGTTGCGCGGTGCGGGGCTCCGTGTGACCGCCGCCCGTGCCGCGCTCCTCGACACCGTGCGCCAGGGCGGCCATCTCGACGTCGAGACCATCGCCGACGAGGTGCGCCGGCGCATAGGGCATGTCTCCCTGCAGGCGGTGTACGAGGGCCTGAACGCGCTGAGCGCCGCGGGCCTGGTGCGGCGCATCACGCCGGCCGGCAGCGCCGCCCTCTACGAGGGGCGCGTCGGGGACAACCACCACCATCTGGTGTGCCGTTCCTGCGGCGCCGTGGCCGATGTCGACTGCGCGGTCGGCGAAGCCCCCTGCCTGACCGCGTCGGACGGTCACGGCTTCGAGGTCGACGAGGCCGAAGTCGTCTACTGGGGCCTGTGCCCCGGCTGTTCCACCTCCCGCAGTGCGTGAACTGCGCGAACCTTTTTCGCCCGGAAGGATCCCCATGACCGAGAACCATGACGCGATCGTCACCGAACCCAAGGCGGAGGGGGCAGGCGGCTGCCCGGTGGCGCACGACCGCGCGCCGCACCCCACCCAGGGCGGCGGCAACCGTCAGTGGTGGCCCGACCGTCTGAACCTGAAGATCCTCGCGAAGAACCCGCCGGCCGCGAACCCCCTCGGTGAGGACTTCGACTACGCGAAGGCGTTCCAGTCCCTCGACCTCCCGGCGGTGAAGCGGGACATCGCCGAGGTCCTCACCACCTCCCAGGACTGGTGGCCCGCCGACTTCGGCCACTACGGCCCGCTGATCGTCCGCATGGCCTGGCACAGCGCCGGCACCTACCGCATCAGCGACGGCCGCGGCGGCGCCGGCGCCGGCCAGCAGCGGTTCGCCCCCCTCAACAGCTGGCCCGACAACGCCAACCTCGACAAGGCCCGCCGCCTGCTGTGGCCGGTGAAGAAGAAGTACGGCCAGAGCCTGTCCTGGGCCGACCTGATGATCCTCGCGGGCAACGTCGCCCTGGAGACGATGGGCTTCGAGACCTTCGGCTTCGCCGGCGGCCGCGAGGACGTGTGGGAGCCGGAGGAGGACGTCTACTGGGGTCCCGAGACCACCTGGCTGGACGACAAGCGCTACTCCGGCGACCGTGAGCTGGAGAACCCGCTCGGCGCCGTCCAGATGGGCCTCATCTACGTCAACCCCGAGGGCCCCAACGGCAACCCGGACCCGGTCGCCGCGGCCCGCGACATCCGTGAGACGTTCCGCCGCATGGCGATGAACGACGAGGAGACCGTCGCGCTGATCGCCGGCGGCCACACCTTCGGCAAGACCCACGGCGCCGGCCCCGCCGACCACGTCGGCCCCGACCCCGAGGCCGCCACCCTGGAGGAGCAGGGCCTCGGCTGGCGCAACACCTACGGCACCGGCAAGGGCGGCGACACCATCACCTCCGGCCTGGAGGTCACCTGGACCGCCACGCCCACCCAGTGGAGCAACGGGTTCTTCAAGAACCTGTTCGAGTACGAGTACGAGCTGACGGAGTCCCCGGCCGGCGCCAAGCAGTGGGTGGCCAAGGACGCCGAGGCGATCATCCCCGACGCGCACGACCCGTCGAAGAAGCACAAGCCGACGATGCTCACCACCGACCTGTCGCTGCGCTTCGACCCGGTCTACGAGCAGATCTCCCGCCGGTTCTACGAGAACCCGGACGAGTTCGCCGACGCCTTCGCCCGCGCCTGGTACAAGCTCACCCACCGCGACATGGGCCCGAAGTCCCTCTACCTCGGCCCCGAGGTCCCGGAGGAGACGCTGCTGTGGCAGGACCCGCTGCCGGAGCGCACCTACGAACTCGTCGACGCCGCCGACATCGCCTCCCTCAAGGAGCGGATCCTCGCCACCGGCGTGTCCGTGTCCGACCTGGTGTACACGGCGTGGGCCGCGGCCTCCTCCTTCCGCGCCAGCGACAAGCGCGGCGGCGCCAACGGCGGCCGTATCCGCCTCGAGCCGCAGCGCGGCTGGGAGGCCAACGACCCCGACCGCCTCGCCGGCGTCATCCGCGCCCTGGAGGGCGTCCAGGAGGCGTTCAACGCCGAGCAGACCGGCGGCAAGCAGGTCTCCTTCGCCGACCTGGTGGTGCTCGGCGGTGCCGCCGCCGTGGAGAAGGCCGCCAAGGACGCGGGCTTCGACATCGAGGTGCCCTTCACCCCGGGCCGCGTCGACGCGACGCAGGAGCAGACGGACGTCGAGTCGTTCGCCGCGCTCGAGCCGACCGCCGACGGCTTCCGCAACTACCAGGGCAAGGGCAACCGGCTCCAGGCCGAGTACCTGCTGGTCGACAAGGCCAGCCTGCTCGACCTGAGCGCCCCCGAGACGACGGTGCTCGTGGGCGGCCTGCGCGCCCTCGGCGCCACCTACAAGCAGTCCACGCAGGGCGTGCTCACCGAGACGCCGGGCGTCCTCACCAACGACTTCTTCGTGAACCTGCTCGACCTGGGCACCACCTGGAAGCCGACGTCCGAGGACCAGACCGCGTTCGAGGCCCGTGACGCCGCCACCGGCGAGGTCAAGTGGACCGGCTCCCGCGCCGACCTGGTGTTCGGCTCGAACTCCGAGTTGCGCGCCCTCGCCGAGGTCTACGCGAGCGACGACGCCAAGGGCAAGTTCGTCGCGGACTTCGTCAAGGCGTGGGACAAGGTCATGAACCTCGACCGGTTCGACTGCGTCTGATCCGCACCGCCCGCCCGGTCCCGCCGGCGCGCTGATCCACCTGTCCGGGCCGGTCCCCTTCACGGGGGCCGGCCCGGACGGCTGTCCGCCCGAGATGCGCGCTGCCGCCGCTGCCAGCAGGGTGGAGAGCGGCCCCACGGGCGACACCAAGGAGGCGCCGGACATGGCGAAGGACAAGAAGCCGGGCAAGGACCTGCACGAGGGCGACCACGTCGCCTGGAGCAGCCACGGCAGCGAGACGACGGGCGAGGTCGAGCAGAAGATAACCGAGCGGACCGAGGCGGCCGGACGCACCGTCGCGGCCTCCGAGGAGGAGCCGCAGTACGAGGTGCGCAGCGACAAGTCCGGGAAGACCGCGGTGCACAAGCCGTCCGCGCTCAAGAAGAAGAAGTGAGCGCCGTGGCCGCGGACGACGAGGAGACCTGGAGCGCGTTCCGGAAGCTGGTCAACATGACCCCCGGCGACCTGGAGAAGTGGCTGGAGACCGACGAGTCGCGGAGCGCGGGGCAGCACAAGGACGGCGGCGAGTCCACCGGGCACGCCTCGGGACGGCGCATCGTCGCACTGCTCCGGACCAAGCGCGCCGACCTCACCGAGGACGACCACGCCCATATGCGCAAGGTCGTCGGCTACATCAACCGCCACCTCGCACAGCGCCCGTCCGGCGACGTCACCGACACCCGCTGGCGGCACTCGCTGATGAACTGGGGCCACGACCCGCTCGCCGACGACTGACGGAAAAGGGGTCGCCGCGGCCGGACCGCTACCGTCGGCGGATGCCTGAAGCTCCTGAGAAGTTCGACACCGCGACGACCACCTGGCAGGAGTACCAGGACGCCCCCTGGGGCCGCCTGCGGTACTCGATCGCCGAGGCGAACCTGGCCCGTCATCTGGACGGCCTCGGCGACGGCCCGTTGCGCATACTCGACCTCGCGGGCGGCGACGGCGGCGACGCCATGCGCCTCGCGGCCCGCGGACACCACGTCACCATCGTCGATCACGCCCTCGCCATGCTCTCCGCCGCGACCGAGCGAGCCTCGGCGGGCGGCCTGACCGAGCTGATCACCTGCGTGCAGGCCGATGTGGCCGCTCTGCCCGCCGACCTCGCCACCGGGCAGTTCGACGTGGTGCTGTGCCACAACCTCCTTCAGTACATGGACGACGCGCCGGGCACCCTTGCCACGGCCCTCGCCCCGCTGAAGGACGGCGGACTGTTCTCCGTCATGGCGATCAACCGGCATTCGGCGGCCTTGAACATCATCGTTCGCCAGATGGATCCGGCCGCCGCACTGGCCGCGCTCGACACCGACCAGTCCTGGACCCGGACGTTCGACTCGGCGCTGACACTGCACACGGCCGAGGAGATCATCTCCGTCCTGCACGGCCTCGGCTGCCAGGACGTAGGGCATTACGGCATCCGCGGCTTCTGCGACTACATCACCGACGATGCGCGCAAGTACGACCCAGCCTTCTACGCCGACCTCGAAGAACTGGAGCTCGCCACCACCGCGCGCCCGCCCTACATGCACACCGCGCGACTCTTCCAGCTGACGGCGCGGAAGCGGAGCAGCTGACCGACGGCTCGTCGCGGTCGTCATGTCGACACGTCGACCGGGAACGTCCGAAAACCGTCGCACGTTGTCGGTGTGAGGTTGCACAATGATCGGAAAAGGAGATCAACTCCGGCTCGGTGCTGGGTAGACGGTCTCGTGTCCGGCTCCGGAAAGGTCCTTCAGATGCTCGCCACCGTCGACCGCCCGTCCACCCTCGTCGACCTGCCGACCGTCCGCCGACGGCGCGCCCGGGCGGCCTCCGCCCCGGCCGCCCCGGCCCCGCGGGTCGCCGCGCCCGCGTCGCCCGGGTCCACGGCCGATGTGCTGCGCATCATCGCGGACCCGCGCACCCCGACGTACGTGACGGTGTTCGCCAACGGCCGCCGGCGGTACAGCTACTGGCGTCCGATCGACCCGGCCACCGGCGCCGGCGGCTGCTACGCGGCGCTGCCCACCGCCGAGTGCGACGAGCTCCAGGCGAGCGGCCGGATCACCCTCGGCGAGCCGGTCGTCGACCCCAACCGCACGACGTACCGCGTCCGTACGGCCGCCCGCGTCCCCCAGACGCCCGCCCGCCCGGCGGTCGCCCCGGAGCGCCGCCGGGTGGCCTGACGGCCGGCCGCGCGCGTCGGCGCAGACGAACGGCGCTTCGTACTTACCGGTAACGCTTCGAAAGAGACAACTTCACGGACACCGGCCCGTGTTGCCCGGCGGGAGTGACAGACGCCGGTCCTCATCGACGGCGGCGCGGGCGGAGGCGGCGCGGGCGGGGACCCCGGAGGGAACGGCGGCAACGTCGGTCACCGGCGGCTCGACGGCGCCCACGTCCCTCACCTGCACCGCCGGCTGCCCCGGCGCGCACACCGCCCGGCCGTCGCGCACCGTCCGCGCTCCGGCCGGGCGGTGAGGCGCGGACCTCGGGGACGTTCCCGGGAAGCCGTCAGGCTATGGACGCCGAAATCACGGCGGACACCGCGATGTTGCAGGATGCCGTCACCCACACCGCCGGGTGCGGCTCGACCTCCACCAGGGTGGCGCCCAGCCGGCCCGGGGTGACCAGGTCGATCACGAAGAACGCCACGGCCATCATCACCAGCCCCAGCACGCCGAACACCGCCGTGGAGACCAGGCCCTTGCCGAAGTCGTCGTAGGTCGTCCAGATGGAGGTGAACACAATGCCGCCGATGCCGAGCAGCGAGGAGCTGAGCACCACGGCCGCGTTGCGGTTGCGTTCCTGCCAGATCTGGCGGCCGAGCTTGCCGGGCAGCAGCAGGTCGACCAGGAAGATGCCGAGGACGAGAAGGACCAGACCGAGTGCGCCGTAGGCGCCGGCCCGGCCGAGTCCGTTGACGATGTCGTTCATGGGTGCGCCGGCTCCGTAGCGTGAGGGATCGTGAATGATCGCGGTCAAGGGCGAGCAAAATCTAGCGCACGCCTCGTCGGTGCCGACCCGTCTCCCCGGCGTTCGCGCCAACCAGTCCGGACGGCCGTCAACACGCGTGACCGCCCAGGCCGATCGCATTCCGGTGTCATGGCCCGACGCTTCCGGGGCATCAGATGTCCATCGGACCGACGGACCGAAGGGGACGAGCATGAGCAGGGGCAGCCGGGTTCTCACCGCCATGTACACCGCCGTCGCCCTCTGGCTCGCCTACTGCACCGTGCGCACCTGGGGCGCGGTGCCCGCCTGGACCACCCTCGCCATGGCCGCCGCCTCGCTCGCGCCCGTCCTGGGCGTGGTCCGTGAGACCGTCATCGCCGACGAACGTCGCGCCGTCGCCGTGCTGCGCGAGCGGGAGGGGCGCCGGGCGGCGTGGCGGGACGTGGCCGCCGCGGCCGTGGCCCGCGCCGAGGTGGAGGCGGCGTGCTGCGAGCGTTGGTGGACGTCGTGCGCGAGCGAGCACGACCCGAACTGCGCCCACCGCACCTCCTGGGGCACCACGGCCTGACTCCGTCCTGAGTGGCGGGGGTTCGACCGGATGTGAATTCCTGGTCCGTACCAGGGGGTTGACGCCTTCTTATCTCACATCTTGAATCAAGTGGTTGAACCTTCACCCCCCACCACGGTCGGCGCACCCGTCCCCACGGGTCGCCGTACGGAAGGGAGAGCCATGTCCTCTCCGCGCACGCGCCGCAGATGGCTGGTCGCAGCCCTGTCCGCCGCGCTCCTCGCCTCCGGCGTGGCCGGCACGGCCGCACAGGCGCAGCCCGCCCGCGACGCCGCACCGGCCTCGGACGTCTCCACCGCGGCCGTCGCCTTCTCGGACACCTTCGACGGCCCCGCGGGCGCGGCGGTCGACGGATCGAAGTGGCAGATCGAGACCGGCGACAACGTCAACAACCACGAACGGCAGTACTACACCGCGGGGAACGCCAACGCGGCGCTCGACGGCCAGGGCCACCTGGTCATCACCGCCCGCAAGGAGAACCCGGCCAACTACCAGTGCTGGTACGGCACCTGCCAGTACACGTCGGCCCGGCTGAACACCTCCGGCAAGTTCCACGCGCAGTACGGGCACGTCGAGGCCAGGATGAAGATCCCGCGCGGGCAGGGCATGTGGCCCGCGTTCTGGATGCTCGGCACCCCGGTCAACTGGCCGGACTCGGGCGAGATCGACATCATGGAGAACGTCGGCTTCGAGCCGTCCGCCGTGCACGGCACGATCCACGGCCCCGGCTACTCCGGGTCCGGCGGCATCGGCGCCGGCTACACGCTGCCCGGCGGTCAGGCCTTCGCGGACGCCTTCCACACCTTCGCCGTCGACTGGGCGCCGGACCGCATCACCTGGTCCGTGGACGGCAACGTCTACCAGACCCGCACGCCCGCCGACCTGGGCGGCCGCCAGTGGGTGTTCAACAAGCCCTTCTTCATCATCCTCAACCTGGCGGTGGGGGGTTACTGGCCCGGCGACCCGGACGGCTCCACCGCCTTCCCGCAGCAACTCCTCGTCGACCACGTCTCGGTGACGACCAGCGACACCTCGACCGGCGGCGCGATCCGCGGCCTCGCCGGCAAGTGCGTGGACGTCGCCGGGGCCAACACCGCCAACGGCACGCCCGTCCAGCTCTACGACTGCAACGGCACCGCCGCGCAGCGTTGGACGGTGGGTTCCGACGGTACGATCCGGGCGCTGGGCAAGTGCCTGGACGTCACCTCGGGCGGCACGGCCGACGGCACGCCCGTGCAGCTGTGGGACTGCAACGGCACGGCGGCCCAGCGCTGGGTGGTCACCGCCGCCCGTGACATCGTCAACCCCCAGGCCGACAAGTGCCTGGACGTGACCGGCAACAACTCCGCCAACGGCACCCGGCTGCAGATCTGGACCTGCGCGGGCACCGCGAACCAGAAGTGGACGGTGGGCTGACCCCGCGGAAGCGGCGGGTCGAGCCCGACATCGTGTGAATACGCCGCACATCGCAGACGAGGGGGTCCTGCACGGGACCCCCTCGTCGTCTCTCAGGCGTGTGCCGCGGACGTCAGATGCCGCAGGTCGAGGCCGACCAGAAGCGGCTGCCGCGGTGGTCGACGTGCGTGTGGTCGCTGTGGCCCGGGTAGCCGGGGCCGAGGATGCCGTTGAAGCCGTGGTTGCGGGCCTGCTTGGCAAGCGTGCACAGCGAGTGCGGTCCCGCGCCGAGGTCGGCCGCGTCGCCGTACAGATGGCGGCTGTTGCTCGCGCCGCCCACCGCGCTGTTGCAGGACTGGGAGCGGAAGCCGCTGGTGACCCGGATCGGCTGGTCGCCGAGCGCGTGCCGCAGCGCCTCCAGCTTCCACATGGTGCGCAGGGCGTTGGACTTGGCCGTCGCGGCGCTCACCGCGCCGCCCGACCAGGTCGAGTTGCAGCGGTTCAGTTCGGCGTAGTCGAAGTGGATGGGCGTGCAGTCGTCGTCCTGGAGGGCGTACAGCTTGCTGAAGGTGGCGGGGCCGGCCACTCCGTCGGAGGCGAGGCCGTAGGCGGACTGGAAGCGCTTGAGGGCGGCGGCGGTGGCCGGGCCGAACTCGCCGTCGACGGTCAGCACGGCGCCGTAGCCGGGGTAGCCGCTCAGCCGGATCTGGAGCTGGGTGACGTCGGCGCCGGACGCGCCCTGGGAGAGGGTGCGGTTCCAGGTGTAACAGCCGTCGGCGTGCGCGGTCCCTGCGGTCGCCAGGGAGCCCGCCGCCAAACCAGCCATGAGCATGACAACGGACAGTACGAGTCTCAGTGCGCGTTTCAACATGCGGCCTCCGCTTCCGGTGCGAGGGATCGAGGTGGGCAACGAGCCGTGTGACGCGCGTCAACCATGAGGCAAACACCCGGCCTGACGCAAGGTGTCCCGGACCGGAGCACGCCCCGTCCCCGTGAGCCCTGTACGCGCCCCTGGCCCGCTGCGGAGAATGCGGTGCCGGTCCTCTCAGCGCCGACAAGTTCCTTACCCACCGCCCCTGTTGGACCCTCCGCAGAGGAAAGCAGGTCGATCGCCGTGTTGCTGCGTCTCCCCACCTCCCTGTCCGAAGCCCGGCGGTGTCTGGCCGACGGCGCGGTGCCCGTCGGCGGGGCCACGCTCGTCTGGGCACAGTGGCAGCGCGACGGCTTCCCGGACCAGGCGATGTCCCTGCGCCGGCTGCCCGAGGCCACCGTGGTGGACGCGGAGACCCTGGGCGCGGCCGTGCTGCTGCACCAGATCGACGACCGCGTGCCGGAGGTGCTGCGCCGCGCGGCCGCCTCCATCGGCACCGGCGCCGTGCGCCGGACGGCCACCGTCGGCGGCAACATCGTCGGCAGCACCCTGCGCTGTCTGCTGCCCCCGGCGCTGGTCCTGGACGCGCGGGCGACCGTCATGGACGGCGACGGCACGTACGAGGCCGAACTGGCGGAGGTGGTGGCCAAGCGCCCCCTGATGCTCGACATCCGCTGGCGCCGTCCGCTCGTCAGCGCCTACTGGAAGGCCCCCGGCGAGGTGGGCGGACCGCCGCCGCTGGTGGTCGCCACCGCCGTGCACACGGAGGAGGACGGCGGGCGCCGGCTGCTCACCGCCGTACGGGACGGTGACGAGGCCGTCAGCGCGAGCGTCCCCGCGACGGCGGACGCGGGCCGGGTGCTCGACGACCTGGAGGGCACGGCGCTGGGCGGCCTGCCCGGGGAGGCCTGGGACGCAATCCGCCGGGAGGTGACGGACATCCTCCGGCGCGCCTGAGTCCACGCGCCTCCCGCCTCACTCCACGGGCCAGGTGTGCACCGGCGCGTTCAGGTGCATGTAGTCGATGTACTGCTGCGTCATGCGGCGCAGCGCCTCGTGCCGCCCGCAGTGCGCGGTCGCGTCGATGTGGTGGAACATCTCCTTCTGCCACACCGCGCCGTTGCGGCCCGTCACACAGCGCTGCTCGATGACGCCGAGCAGCGGCTCCCGCCACGCGTCGTCCATCCCGGAGAGCTCCAGGCCCCGGTGCGCCAGCGGCAGCAGCCGCCGCAGGACCAGCTCCGCCGCCGGGACCTCGCCCATGCCGGGCCAGTACAGCCGCGCGTCGATGCCGTACCGGGCGGCCGTACGCAGGTTGTCCTCGGCGGCGGAGAAGGACATCCGCGACCACACCGGCCGCTCCTCCTCCACCAGGCCGCGGGTCAGCCCGTAGTAGAAGGCGCCGTTGGCGAGGGTGTCGGCGACGGTCGGGCCCGCGGGCAGCACCCGGTTCTCGATGCGCACGTGCGGCTTGTCGCGGGAGACGGCGTACACCGGCCGGTTCCAGCGGTAGATGGTGCCGTTGTGCAGCGTCAGCTCGCCGAGGTCCGGGATGTCGCCGCGCAGCAGGGTCTCCGCCGGATCCTGGTCGTCGCACAGCGGGAGCAGGGCGGGGAAGTAGCGCAGGTTCTCCTCGAAGAGGTCGAACACGCTGGTGATCCACCGCTCACCGAACCACACCCGGGGCCGCACCCCCTGCACCTTGATCTCCTCGGGGCGGGTGTCGGTGGCCTGCTCGAACAGCGGGATCCGCGTCTCGTGCCACAGCTCCTTGCCGAACAAGAAGGGCGAGTTGGCCGCGAGCGCCACCTGCACCCCGGCGACCGCCTGCGCCGCGTTCCAGTACGCCGCGAAGTCCTCCGGGTCGACCTGGAGGTGGAACTGCGTGCTGGTGCAGGCGGCCTCCGGGGTGATGGTGTCGGCGTAGGTGCGCAGCCGGTCGATGCCGGTCACCTCGATGTGCAGGTCCTCGCCGCGCGCCGCGAAGATCTGGTCGTTGAGCAGCCGGTAGCGCGGGTTCTCCGAGAGGGCGCCCTCCCCGACGTCCTCGTGGCGCAGGGTGGGGAGGACGCCCGTCATGATCAGGTGCGTGCCGATGGAGCGGGCGCGCTGCTCCGCGTGGTTCAGGGCGGCGCGGATCTCGGACTCCCAGGCGTCGGGACCGCCCTCGGTCAGCCGCCGGGGCGCGATGTTGATCTCAAGGTTGAACCGGCCCAGCTCGGTGTCCCAGGCCGGGTCCGCGATCGCCTCCAGCGCGTCGGTGTTGCGCATCGCGGGCTCGGCGCGGTCGTCGACCAGGTTCAGCTCGATCTCGAGGCCCACCTGGGGCCGCTCGGCCTCGAAACGCGACTCGCGCAGCATCTGGGCGAGCGCGTCGAGGCACTGCTGCATCTTGATCCGGTAGCGGCGGCGGTCCTCGCGGGTGAAGGTGAGCGCCGGGACGTCCCGTCCCATCGGTCTCCCTCCAGGCTGTTCGTCCGGAAGCTGACCACCCCAGCGTCGCACCGGTGGCCGTCGGCGACCAGGCGAGTCACTCAGCCCGTGGGCCCCTCCGCGAGGAACCGGGTCAGGCTGTCCATCAGCATGGTGCTGCGGTGCTCGGCCATGTCCGGCTCCTCCTTCGTGTCACAGGTCTGACGCAGCCCGATCCGGGTCGCCGGGCCGTGACCGTCCAGCTCCACCGCCATCACGGAGGGCTCGGCGCGCCCCGGCACGTCGCGATCCTCGTCTCTCGTACCGGCGGCCCCGTCGGGGCGTGTGGGAGGCGGACGAGGGCGTCAGCGGAACGTCATCGGCGCCGGCGCACATGCGGGCTCCGGACCGCGCGGAGAGCTGAATCGGCTCGCCGGGCGCCGGGTACCCGGCCGGTCCTCGCGCGGAACCGCCGCGCCGCAAGCACCAGGGGAGGCCCGCCATGGCCGACCTCAGCCCCATCGACCTGCAGAAGGCGCTCAAAGGCGCCGACTACCCCGCCGCCAAGGACGACCTCGTGTCGGTGGCGCGGAGCAACGGCGCCGACGACAGCCTCGTGAAGAAGCTGTCGGAGACCGGGACCAAGCGGTTCGACGGTCCCAACGAGGTGCAGAAGGCCGTCTTCGGCAACGAATGACCCGCATGCCGGGGCTGCCGCCCGCCTCCCATGGGCCGGCCCCGACGTCCGTCACCGACCGAGGACGGTGCACCGATGACCGAGTACGAACGCTCACACACCATGCCGGCCCCGCCCGAGCAGGTCTTCGACCAGGCGGCGAACGTCGGCCAGATGGGTGACTGGCTGCCGGGGGAGCTGCATGTGCGCGCCGAGGAGCTGCCCGCCGTGACGGTGCACGAGGACCGCACCGACGAGGACACCTCCGCCCTGCTGCGGGCCCGGCGGGAGCAGATGCGCCTGGAGTGGGGCACACGGGAGCGGGGCGGCTACGCCGGCTGGCTCCAGGTCGCCGGCATCGACAGCGGCGCCAGCGAGGTGACCGTGCACCTCTCCTTCTTCGACGACCGTCACGACCCCGGCGAGGAGCAGGCGACCGGCGCCCTCGACGACAGCCTGCGGCGGCTGGAGCGGCAGGTCCTGCTACGCGTCGACAACGCCGCCGGCTGATTTCTCAGGCGCCCAGTGGGCGGGGCGGTCCAGCGACGGCGGGAGGGTCGTCGCCGCGTCGCCCCGTGCCGCGTTCAGCTGCGCCTGGGTGAGGAACAGGGCGCCGGTGAGGTCGGCGCCCGACAGGTCCGCGCCCCGCAGATCGGCGCCGATCAGGTCCGCGTGGCGCAGGTCCGCCCCCCTGAGGTCGGCGCCGACCAGCAGTGCGCCGCGCAGACTCGCCCCGCGCAGATCCGCCCCCGACAGCCGCGCGCCCATCAGATCGGCGCCGCGGTGGTCCTTCCGGCGGCCCGGCACCCGGGCGGCCCGCGTCAGCTCGCCGGCCCGCAGCAGCAGCGGGTTGACCTCCCCGCGCAGCGCGTTCACGTCGAGCGCGGCGACCGACGCGGCGTCGCCCCGGGTCAGCTTCTCGATCCGCGCCAGCGCCCGGCGCAGCTCGCGGTGCACGGGACGGGCCGCCGGGAGCTCCAGCGCCTCGGCGGTGTGGGCGAGCAGTTCGTGGAGCTGCCGCATGACCGGGAACACCGCGAACATCGCGGACGCCGACTCCGGGTCGCGCCGCCAGTCGGTGCCGCCGAAGGTGACCTGCGAGACCTTCTGCCCCGCGCCGAAGCAGTCGAAGACGGTGCAGCCCCGGTAGCCCTCCTCGCGCAGCCGGGCGTGGATGCCGCAGCCGAAGTCGTCCCGCAGATGGCCGCAGGCCCGCCCGGCGGGCTTGTCCCGGGCGAAGTCGGCGGAGCGGGCGAACGGCAGGGCCACGCAGCACAGGCCGAAGCAGGACGAGCAGTCGGCGCGCAGATCCTCACGGTTCACCAGGGGCAGCTCGCGGTCCGGGCGAGGCCGCGTCCGCTCGTGTCGCTCCTGCCGCCGGGGCCGTCCGCCGCCGTGGGCGGACGAGCGGGTTCCGTGCTGTGGCGACACCGTGCACGCTCCTGGGCCGACGACGGGCACCCCGGTGCCCTGAACGCCGCTCATTCTGGCAGACGACGTGATCGTCCCCGCCCGGTCACTCCCCGGCCGGCGCCTCGGCCGCCCGCTGCTTCCGCCGGGCCCGGGACGCCCGCAGATTCGCGGCGTTCCCGCACCGGCGGACGTCGTGCCAGACGCCGCTGTTGTTGCGCGAACGGTCGTAGAACGCGGACCGGCAGGCCGGCTCGCGGCACAGCTTCAGCCGCTGCCAGGTGCCGTCGGTCTGCGCGAGCAGCACCTGCGCCCACACGGCGGCCTCCAGCCACTCGCCGGGACTCCCGACCGGCACCAGCGCCACCCGGCCCTCCTCGTCGAGGCCCGGCCGCAGGGAGACGTCGGTGGGCGCCCGGACCGCCTGCGCCTCGCCGGTCACCAGGGCGGCGAGCCGCTCCCGCAGGGCCCTCACCCGCTCCAGGTCCCCGTAGCGCGGCTCCCCCGAGGGGCCCGGCCACCCCTGTTCCTCGGCCCACGCGGCGGTCACCTCCCGCAGCCACCGGCCGCCGCTAAACCCGTCGCCGAGCACGTCCTCGCCGTACGGCGGGATGGCGCGGGTGTTGAGCAGCTCCTGCACCAGAGCGAGGCCGCCCGGGGCGGGGCGGATGCGGTAGCGCTCGGTCGAGGTCCAAGACATAGGTCAATCGTACTTGACTCTGTCGCGATCCGGGCGCACTCTAGCGACATAAGCAAAACGCTTTTACTTACGTCGCGACTCCGTCGCACACCTACGAGGAGCAGGGATCATGACCGAGATCAAGGGAGCCCGGGTGCTGGTGACCGGCGGGCAGCGCGGGCTGGGCAAGGCCTTCGCCGCCGCGCTGCTGGAGGCCGGCGCCGAGACGGTGTACGTCACCGCGCGCCGCCCCGAGCCGGAGACGGACCCGCGGCTGGTGCCGCTGGCCCTGGAGGTGAGCGACGACGCGTCGGTGGCCCGGCTGGCGGAGCAGGTGCCGGACGTGGACATCGTGGTCAACAACGCGGGCGCGACGATCCCCAACGGTCTGCTGGGCAACGGCGTCGACGAGGTCGCGCACCTTCTCGACGTGAACGTCCTGGGCGCGCTGCGCGTCACGCAGGCGTTCGCCCCGGTGCTCGCCCGCAGGGGCGGGGGAGCGGTGGTGAACGTGCACTCGGTGCTGTCGTGGGCGTCCGGCACGGGCGCGTACGGCGTGAGCAAGGCCGCACTGTGGTCGCTCACCAACTCCCTGCGCCACGAGCTCGCCGGCCAGGGCACCCAGGTCGTCGGCGTCCACCTCGGCTACACCGACACCGACATGGTGCGCGCCCTGGACGTGCCGAAGAACGACCCGCGTGACGTCGCCGCCCAGGTGGTCGAGGCGCTCCTCAAGGGTGAGAGCGAGGTGCTCGCCGACGAGGTGACCCGGCACTTCAAGGCCGCGCTGTCCGGCCCCGTCGAAGGACTCGCGGTGGCCTGACCGGCCTCACCGGCGCACGGTCACCGCACCACCGTCTCCCGGGTGTCCACCGCGTGGTGGAGGGTCAGCCCGTGCCGCTCGTACAGGCGGGGCGCCCCGGTGGCGTTGGCCGTGTCTACGCCGAGCCCCACCGTGTCCCGGCCGCGCGCGGTGAAGACGCCGAACGCGTGCCGCAGCAGGAAGCCGCCCAGGCCCCGGCCGCGGGCGGCGGGCACGACGCCGACGCTGCGGATCCATCCCATCGCCTCGCGGTCGTCGCGCGCGATCAGGAAACCGCAGTCAATGACTTTTCCGGCAGCCGCGTACGACCACGGCGGCACCCACCCGAAGAGGGGCGCCGCCGTCCGTGCGTCACCGGGTCAGCGTGCCGCGCCCGCCGCGCGCTGGCCGGTGAGGACCGCCGTCAGCAGTTCCGGGTCGAACAGCGACACGTCCGCGAGCCGGGTCGGCGAGGCAAGGGCGTTGAGCATCGCCTTGGTGACCCGCACCGCCGGCTCCGGCCGTCGCAGCACGGGCTTCGCCCATGCCATGACCGCGGCGTCGAGCGCCTCCGCCGGCACCACCTTGTGCAGCACCGACAGTCCCAGGGCCTCCTGGGCGTCGAAGACCCGCGCGGTGAGGATCAGTTCCCGCACCCGCGCCACCCCCACCTCGCTGATCAGCCGGGGGAGCAGCCCGCCCCACGCGGGCGGCACCCCCAGGGCCAGCTCGGGCAGCCGGAACGTGGCCGTGTCCACGCCCACCCTCAGATCGCAGGCGAGCAGCAGACCCACGCCCGCGCCGACCGCCCTGCCCTGCACCCGGGCGATGGTGACGGCGGGGTTGGACGTGAGGGCCTCGCACACCCGCAGCGCCTTCTTCCCGGAGACGCGGATGCCGTCACCGGTGGGATCGGCGTCCAGGTGCTGCGGGAACTCGCGCCGGTCGCCGCCCAGGCAGAAGGCGTCCCCCGCCGCCGACAGCACCAGGACCCGCACGCCCGGGTCCTGGTCGTCCAGGACGGTGAGGAGGTCGTCGAGCATGGCGTCGCCGACCGCGTTCCCCTCCTCCGGCAGGTGCAGCTCGACCGTGAGCAGGGGCCCCTGCCGGTAGGTGCGCACGGTCTTGAGCACCTGTTCGGCGGGGGGTTCGGCGAGGGGCGATGCGGTCATACGGTCACCTTCAGGGACGTGATGCGGCGGAAGACGAGACGGGAGTTGTCGTAGGAGGGCGGCCCGGCCGGGCGGAGCGTGGGGAAGCGCTCCAGGACCTGCGCGATGGCCTCCCGCGCCTCGAACCGGGCGAGGGGAGCGCCGAGGCAGTAGTGCGGTCCGCTGCCGAACGTGATGTGGCCGCCGTCGCGCAGGATGTCGAAGACGTGCGGGTCCGGGTTGCGCCGCGGGTCGTGGGCGGCCGCCCCGTACAGGATGTGCACGGTGGTGTCCTTGGCGAGCGGGGTCCCCGCCAGGACCGTGTCGTCCGCGGCTATGTGGGAGTTGAGCCACACCGGCGGGTCGTAGCGCAGCGTCTCCTCGATCAGGTCGTCGATGTGCTCCGGGTGCGCCCGCAGCCACTCCGCGCGGGCGGGCTCCGCCGTGGCGAAGCGCACCGCGTTGGTCAGCAGCACCGCGCTCGTCTCCAGCGAGGCGATGGTGATGAACATGGTCAGGTGGTAGATCACCCGCGCCGCGGCCTCCGGGTCGTCCGCGAAATGGGCGTCCCAGTGGTGGATCCAGCCGGTGAGGACATCGTTGCCAGGGTGCGCCCGGCGCTCGCTGATCAGCTCGCCGAAGAAGGCCCGCATCTCCAGCGTGGCCTGCCCCGCCTGCGCCAACTGCTCCTTGCTCGGGAAGAGTTCCTGCGCGTACGCCTGACGGTGGGCGAAGTCCAGGATGTGCGCGTGGTGCTCCTGGGGGATGCCCAGCCACTCGCCGACCGTGCGGACCGGGAGCAGTTCGGCGACCGTCTGCACGAAGTCGGCCTCCCCGTCCGCCTTCAGGCGCTCCTCCAGGTCGTCCAGCAGCCCGGTGACGACCCGCGCGATCGCCGGACGCAGACCCTCCAGGGTGGAGCGGTCGAAGGGGTTGCCGAGCGCGCGCCGCTGGCAGGTGTGCGACGGGGCGTTGATACGGGACAGGGTGCCGGTGAGTTCCTGGGTGGCCAGCTCCTGCCAGCGGCGCGGGTCGGGCTGCCGCTCCTGCCAGGCGAAGTCCGGCACCAGCCAGTTCCTGGACCGCAGGACCTGGCTGCATGCCTCGAACGAGGTGACGAAGTAGGCGCCCCAGGGGGCGCGCACGACGTCCCCCATGGAGCGCAGCCCCTCCCAGACGGGCAGGGGGTCTGCCTGCCCCTCCGGCGAACGGAGGTGGCGGAGAAGGGAAACGACGGCTCGGCGGTCACTGATGGCGGTGCCGCTTATGTCGCCAACGGCGGTCACGTGGTGCTCCTTCGGCTGGACGCTACCGTTACCGCCGGAACCTACCCTTCCTGATGTGTATGTCATGTGTCGTTGAGTGTTGCACCTGTCACATGCCAAGCACTTGCCAACTGCCGTTCCGTGAGCTCTGGTTGTGGCGCCACCGGTGGTGGCGTCAGACACGGAAGACGTCCAGGAAGCTGCTCCAGAACCCCTTCTTGCGCGTCGGCGTCTGACGGGCCGGCTGGGACGACGGCACGGAGGCGGGACGCTCCGCCTCGGGCATCGCCGCGACCCGCTCACGCATGGCCGTGGCCGTGCGGGTGGCCGGCGTGGGGCTGAATGTCACGGGCAGGGACACCAGCGCGCGGTGGAACGGCCCCGGCCGCCACTCCAGTTCCTTCTCCGGCACGGCGAGCTCCAGATCGGGCAGCGCGTTCAGCAGCCGCTCGATCGCGGTGGTCGCGATGACCTGCGCCGGGTCCTTCGCGGGGCAGGCGTGCGGCCCCGCGCCCCATGCGAGATGGGCGCCCTTGCTGTGCACGCGGCGGGCCTCCTCCAGCGCCGGGTCGGCGTTGGCCCCCGCGAAGGAGATGACCACCGGCGTGTTCGCCTCGGCCACATGGCCGCCCAGGTCCACGTCCCGCACCGGGTAGTGCGTGGCGTAGTTGGCGATCGGCGTCTGGTTCCACAGCACGTGGTCCATCGCCTCCTCGATCAGCATGCCGCTCTCCCGGGCGCCCGCCCCGGACAGCAGCAGCATCAGCGAACTGCCGATGAGGTTGCGCTCCGGTTCGATGCCGGCGCCCATCAACAGCACCAGCTGGTCCTTGAGTTCCTCGTCGGTCAGCCCGGCGGGGTGCTGGATCAGCCACGACGTGACGTCGTCGTCGGGGCTGCGGCGCTTGAGCGCGATCAACTCCATGAGGGCCGACGTCAGTTCCTCGTCGGCACGCACCGCGTCCTTGCCGTCGAAGATCGCCGACACGGCGGAGGTGACGGTGTCGCCGATCTCCGCCGGGCAGCCGAACAGCTTGTTGAACAGCAGCAGCGGCAGCAGCTTGGCGTAGTCGCCCAGCAGGTCGGCCCGGCCCAGCTCGCTGAACCGGTCGATCAGGTAGTCGGCGATCGGCTCCACGTCACGCCGGATCCGCGTGGTGTTGAGCCGCGCCAGACTGTCCACCACGGCCTTGCGGAGCCGCAGATGCACCGCGCCGTCGGTGAACAGACAGCTCGGCCGGTACGCCATCATCGGCAGCACCGGGCTGTCCAGGCCGATACGGCCCTCGTTCAGGGCCTTCCAGCGGCGGGCGTCACGGGCGAACAGCTCCGTGTTCTGCAGCACCCGCAGCGCCATCTCGTGCCCGACGACCAGCGTGGCGTCCACACCGGGGGCGAGCTCCACCGGACCAGCCGGGGCGTGTTCCCGCAGCCGGTCGTAGACCTGGTGCGGATCGGTGGCGAAACCGGCGTCGTGCATGGGGCATCTGCCCGCACCCGACGCGGACGGGGAGTGAGCTTCCATCAAGTCTTCCTAACTGAAACAACCGTGGACCGGGGGCGGTGCACGGTGACCGGGAGCCGGGGGCCGGAAGGCCGGGGCCCTCCGGCCCCCGGACCGGGCGGACGCGAGGAGGTCAGGACGTGCGCTCGAGCAGGTGCCGCACCAGCGCGATCAGCGCCTTCGCGGACGACTGCTGGTCCCGGGCGTCGCAGTGGACGACCGGGGTGTCCGGCAGCAGGTCGAGCGCCTCACGCACCTCCGCCTCCTCGTACACGGGGGCGGAGTCGAAGCAGTTGACGGCGATGGCGTACTCCAGGCCGTAGCCCTCGATGAGGTCGATGACCGGGAAGGTCTCCTCCAGCCGCGCCGGGTCGACCAGCAGCAGCGCGCCCAGCGCCCCGCGTGCCATGTCCTCCCACAGCTGCATGAACCGCTGCTGTCCCGGCGTGCCGAAGAGGTACAGCACCAGGTCGTCGCTGAGGGTGAGACGGCCGAAGTCCAGCGCGACCGTGGTGGTGGTCTTGCCGGTGACGCCCCTGAGGTCGTCGACGTGCGCCGACGCCTGGGTCATCTTCTCCTCGGTGCGCAGCGGCGTGATCTCCGACAGCGAGCCGATGAAGGTCGTCTTGCCCACGGCGAAGTGCCCGACGACGAGGATCTTTGCGGCGTTGGTCACCGCGCTGGAGACGTAGATGGACTTCTGGGCCGTCTCAGCCGATGAGGGATTGGAGTCCATTCAGAACCTTCTCGAGGGTCGCTCTGTCAACGTTCTGGGCCCGGGGCGGCTCGGCCCGGCGGAGCAGATGCCCCTGTTCCGATAAATCGGTGAGCAGCAGCCGGGCCACCCCGACCGGAAGGCCGAGGTGGCCGGCCACCTCGGCGACCGACAGGTAGCCACCCGAGCACAGCTCCCAGATCGCCTTCACCTCGGGGCCGGCCCCCAGCGGCAGCGTCCGGTCGGGGGCCAGCGTGACGAGGGTGTGCAGCGCCAGTTCGTCCGAGGACGGCAGGCTCCGTCCGCCGGTGATGACGTAGGAGCGGACGAAGTCACTGGTGACGGGTGATTCCTCGCCTGGACCCGTCATCAGCCGACACCGTTGTCGGAGCGGGGAGCCACGCTCATGGCCTTGTTGAGCGCCGTCACCGTCTTCTGCATACGGAACGACATGGCCTCCATGTCGACGTCCACCGCGGCCGAGACCGCCAGGTAGGAGCCCTGCCCGGCCGCGATGAGGAAGATCCAGCCGCCGTCGTACTCCAGCAGCGTCTGCTTCCAGATGCCGTGCCCGGCGCCGACGAAACCGGCGACCGCCCGGCTCAGCGACTGCATGGAGCTCATCGCGGCCGCGTTGGTCTCCGCGTCGTCGCGCGAGATGTCGTCCGAACGCTGGAGCAGCAGGCCGTCGCCGGAGACGAGGATGGCGTGGCGGGCGCCGCGCACCTCGAGCACGTCGTTCAGCACCCACGACAGGTCGGTCTTCACTGGTGGTCAGGTCCTTCCGTGGTGTTCGTGGTCCGTCCGAGCTGGGTGCCGCGTGCGAACGCCCCCAGGCGCGACGCGGTGACTTCGCCGGACGACTCGGAGGTCTCCTCGTCGAGGGCGGCCGTGTCCGGCGGGGGCGGCACCACCGCGATGGGGCCCTGACGGCGCCGCCGCTTGGGCAGGCCGCCGGACGTCGTGCCCACCACGAGCGTCGGGCCCACGGGCACCGGCGCCAGGCGCTGCGGAGCGTCCTCCTGGCCTTCCTCGGCGGGCTCCTGCTCCGGCTCGGCGGGCGCGATCACGTCGGCCGAGAGGAGGCTCTCCGGAACCCGGATCACCGCGCGCACACCGCCGTACGGCGAGACCGAGCCGACGGAGACGTGGAACCCGTAGCGGTTCGCGAGCATGCCGCACACCGCGAAGCCGAACCGGGGCGGGTCGCCGAGACCGGTGATGTCGACCGCGCCGTCCGCGGACAGCAGGTCCGCCGCACGGTCCTTGGTCTCCTGGTCCATGCCGAGGCCGGCGTCGTCCACGATGAACACCACACCCGTGGGCACGGCCTGGATGTTGACCTCCACCGGGGTGCCCGGCGCGCTGTAGGTCGTGGCGTTGTCCAGCAGCTCCGCCAGTACCACGGCGACCGGCTCGACCGCCTTGCCCGCCACGGCCACGCTGACCTGGGCGTGGATGCTGACCCGGTCGAAGTCCTTGATGCGGCCCTGGGCGCTGCGGGCGACGTCGTACACCGTCGCCGCCCCGTCACGGCGGCCCAGCCAGCCGCCGCACAGCACCGAGATGCCCTTGGCCCGGCGGCTGAACTGGCTGCCGGTGTGGTCCACCGACATCAGATCGGCCAGCACCTCGCTGTCGTTGCCGTACTTCTTCAGCAGTTGGTCCAGGAGCACCTGCTGCTCCTCGGCGAGCGACTGGAGCGTGCCCATGGCCGACTTGAGCACGGCCTTGGTCGCCGACTCGGCGTCCGCCCGCACATCGGCCAGCTCACCCCGGTGCCTGGTGTCGAGCGAGCCGATGTGGGCTTCCAGTTGCCCGATCCGTCCCTGGGCCTGGCCCAGGCCCGCCTCCAGATCCTTCCTCGTTCTTCGGAGCGCCAGATTGGTTCTCCGGGCCCGCAGCACTGCGAGGACCGCAGCGGCGAGCACCACCAGCAGGATCCACAACAGCGGATCCTTGATCAATGACGTCATGAGACTCTCTTCAAGTCGCATCGCATCGGGAGCATGAGAATGCCGGCGCACGCGGACATCCGGTCCGGGCCGTCGAGCAGCGCGGACCCACGGCGGGACAAAGCCTCAACTCCTCAGCGACGGGGCCTTAGAGACTGTCCCCCGTACGCGTTCATGACGCGTCGCCAGCCTGCTGAAAGTTCGTTGATCGTATCAGTCTCCGGAAGCCAACATGCCTGATGCCGGTGGCACTTGACTTCCCTTACGAGAAGTTCACAGTGGCGGCCGCCGTGTCGCCGTTGCGACATGTCCCACCTGTGCCAGCGCGAAACGGTGACACGGCCCGCACCGGCGACCGAACCTGTGCAGCACCGACGGCACCGCGGGCCGCGTGAACAGCACAACGACGCGACGCGTCGCACGACGCGTACGACGAAGGGCACAGGAGTGAGACGACGAATGCGTATCGCGGCAGCCGTCGCGGCAGGGGCAACCCTGTCCGCGGGCGCCGTGACACCGGTCGCGGCGGGAACGGCCGGGCCCACCGCCCCGGCACGGGCCGCCGCACCGGCGGCCGACAGCGGCGCCACCGTGCGCCTGATCACCGGCGACCTGGTCACCGTCCGCACGGACGTGAACGGCCGCCGCACCGCCTCGGTGACCCCGGGGGAGGGCCGCCGGCACCTTCTCTTCCGCACCGTCGAGGAGGACGGCCACCTCACCGTCCTGCCCTCCGACGCGGAAGGACTCGTCACCGCCGGACGCCTGGACCGCGGCCTGTTCGACGTGACCGCGCTCATCGCCCAGGGGTACGACGAGGCGCACACCGACACCCTCCCGCTGATCGTCGCCGACGGCGCGGGCGTGCCCGACACCTCGCTGCGCCGCCTCACCGGCCTGGCCGCCGAGGGCACGGAGGTCCGCCGCCTGGAGACCATCGACGCCGACGCCGTCCGCGTCCCCGCGGGCGACCTCTCCACCTTCTGGAAGCGCCTCGCCCCCGCCGCGGACGGCGCCGCGCGCGCCGCCGCCGTGCCCCGGGTCTGGCTGGACGGCCGGGTGCGGGCGACGCTGGACCGCAGTACCGCGCAGATCGGCGCCCCGGAGGTCTGGAAGGGCGGTCACCGGGGCGAGGACGTCAAGGTCGCCGTGCTGGACACCGGCGCCGACGCCTCCCACCCCGACCTGGCCGGACGCATCGGCGAGGCCGAGGACTTCTCCGGCAGCTCCGGTACCGGCGACGTGTTCGGGCACGGCACCCACGTCGCCTCGATCGTCGGCGGGTCCGGCGCGGCCTCCGGCGGCGCCCGCAGGGGCGTGGCGCCCGGCGCGGACCTGCTGATCGGCAAGGTCCTCGGCGACGACGGCTTCGGCACCGAGTCGCAGGTCATCGACGGCATGGAGTGGGCCGTCGCGCGCGGCGCCGACGTGGTCAACATGTCGCTGGGCTCCGACGCCCCGAGCGACGGCACCGACCCGATGAGCCGCGCCCTGAACGAACTCTCCGCGTCCTCCGGCGCGTTGTTCGTCGTCGCCGCCGGCAACGCGGGACCGGGCCAGGGCACCATCGGATCGCCCGCCGCCGCGGACGCCGCCCTCACGGTCGGCGCCGTGGACCGCGACGACTCCCTCGCGGACTTCTCCAGCCGCGGCCCCCGGACCGGGGACGGCGCCGTCAAGCCCGACGTGACCGCTCCCGGCGTGGGCATCGTCGCCGCGCGCGCCGCGGGTACGACGATGGGCCAGATCGTCGACGCCTCGTACGTGGCCGCCTCCGGCACGTCCATGGCCGCCCCGCATGTGGCGGGCGCCGCCGCGCTGCTCGCCCAGCAGCACCCCGACTGGACCGCGAGCCGCCTCAAGGACGCCCTGACCAGCACCGCCCGCCTGATCGACGGTCAACGCGTGACCGAGCAGGGCGGCGGCCGCATCGACGTCGCCGCCGCGAGCCGCACCCCCGTCCTCGCCACCGCCGGCCTCTCCCTCGGCACGTACACCGCCGACGACACCGGCACCCGCACGCACACCGTCCGCTACACCAACGTCTCCGGCCGGGACGTCACCCTCGACGTGCGGACCGCGCTCGCCACCAGCGGCGGCCGGGAGGCCGCCCACGGGGTGCTGACCCCCGCCGCCCGGACCGTCACCGTGCCCGCCGGCGGCACCGCCGACCTGCCGCTCACCGTCGACCCGGCCCGCGCGGAACGGGGCGCCTACTACGGCCATGTGACCGCCACGGCCCCCGACGGCTCGGTCACCGTGCACACCACGATCGCCCTGACCGTCCGCGGCCCCGTGCACCGGCTCAAGGTCGTCTCCTACGACAACGACGGCAACCGCGTCGAAAACCTGCCCATGATCTGGGGCGCCGAGGGCTTCGTCGGCTACACCGACCGGGAGAACGCCGTGGCCGAGGTCGAGGAGGGCACCTACCAGCTCACCTCCGGCGGCGTCGAGCGGACGGGCGACGGGAAGGAGGTGCTCCGCCAGGTCGTCCTGCCCGAGATCAAGGTCACCAAGGACACCACCGTCGTGGTCGACCCGCGCAAGACGGTGAAGGTCGAGATCCGCACCCCCAAGCCTGCCGAACAGCGCGGCGTCCTCAGCTACCAGACGTACCGGAAGATCGACGGGCACGCCTGGATCGACGGCACGATGTACTTCGACATCGCCACCGCGCTGTACGTCAGCCCGACCACCCAAGTCACGGACGGCACATTCGAGTTCGCGTCCCGCTGGCAGCTGGTCGCCCCGCTGCTCGAAGCCGGCGTGACCGGCGGCCCGGACCTCGACGCCTACTACATGCCCGAGTCGCCCCTGTTCGACCAGCGGGGCGAGCGGCTCCAGGCCGTGGACGCCGGTGCCGCGGAGGCACCCGACTTCCGCAAGGCGCGGGGCCGGCTCGCCGTCGTCACCGACGAACAGGGCATCGCAGGGCCGCAGTTGGCCGAACGCGCCGCCCAGGCCGGCGTCCGCGCCGTGCTGGTCGTCAACTTCTCCGCCACCGGCTGGACCCGCTGGACGCCCCACGGCGACCGCTGGAAGGTGCCGGTCGTGCGCGTCGGCTCCGAGGAGGGCGCCGACCTGCTGAAGCGCGTCGCTCGGCGCACCACCACCGTCACCTTCGGCGGCACCGCCCGCAGCCCCTACCTGTACGACGTGATGCAGATCAGCGAGGGACGCATCCCCGACCGCGTGGTGCACACGGTGTCGGAGCGCAACAGCGCCGTGATCCGCTCGGAGTACCCGGACAACGGCGGGGTGGACTGGGCCGCCGAACAGCGGTTCGCCCGCCGCCCGTACCAGGAGTTCGCCTGGCTCCAGTACACCCGCCACGTCCCCACCGCGTTCACCCGCACCGAGTACGTCACCTCCGGCACCACCGAGTGGGATCACGTCGTGAACTACCGGACGGTCGGTGACGTCGACTCGCCGCTGAACACCGGGCTCCTGGACACGCCCCGCACCTACCGTGCCGGTGAGCAGGTCCGCGAGCGGTGGCAGGGCGCCGTGGTCCGGCCCGGCATCCCGCGTGCGGGCGTGCCCGCCAGCGTCCGCGACGGCGACGTCCTGCGGCTGCGGATTCCCGAGTTCACCGACTCGGACCCCGGCCACTGGTCCCGGTTCACCCCCGGCGGCGACGGCGGCGTCGGCGTACGGGCGCCGGCGACGGAGACGGCCGAGGCTCAGCTCTACCGCGACGGCCGCAAGGTGGCCGACCTCGCCGACGCCTGGCGCGACGTCGAGGTGCCCGGCGGCGACGCGGAGTACCGGCTGCGCCTGCGCACCGCCCGTGACTCCGCGGAGTGGGCGTACGCCACGGCGACCGACACCACCTGGGAGTTCCCGTCCGGCACGGTCACGGGCCAGGCGGCGCTGCCGCTGCTCCAGGTCGACACCGAGGTACCGGCCGACCTGCGCAACACCGTCGGCCCCGGCCGCACCCACACCCTCCGGCTGACGGTCCGCCACCAGGACGGGCTCGCCGCGCCGCGCGGGGTGCGCACCACGGTCGAGGTCTCCTACGACGACGGCCGGCACTTCACCGAGGCGCCGGTGCGCGCCGGGAAGGGCAACACCTTCACGGCCACCGTCACCCGGCCCGCCGGGGTCCGCGGCGACGCCGCCGTGACCCTGCGCGTCACCGCGCGGGACGCGTCGGGCGCCGCGGTCCGCCAGACCGTGACCCGGGCGTACGGGCAGCGCGGCTGAGCAGGGACGGCGGGGGAACGGGGCACGGCCGCCCGTTCCCCCGCCGACTGTTGTACGGTATTCAACCGTTCAGGCGTTTGAATATCGTCGTGCGGGGGAGGGCGCCGTGACACTGGAGGCCGCCGGGGTCACCGGCACCGAGGAGACCGTCTACCGCCTGCTGGTGACGATGGGCCGGGCCACCGCCCGCGAGGTCGCCGACCGGGCCGGCCTCGAACCCGAGCACACCCGGCACGTGCTGGACGCGCTCGCCGCGAAGAACCTGGTCAGCCAGAGCGACGGACTGCCCCGCCAGTACCGCCCCACCCCGCCCGACGTCGCCCTGCTGCCCCGCCTCAAGCGCCGCGCCGACGCGCTCGACCTGGCCCGCGCCGAGGCCACCGCCCTGCTCGAGTCCTACCGCGAGACCATGCGCCGCCAGGACCTCGGCCAGCTCATCGAGGTCATCACCGGCGCGGAGGCGCTGCGCCAGCACCTGCGCCAGATCCAGGACGGCGCCCGCGACGAGATGCTGTGGTTCTGCAAGGCCCAGTACGTGGCCATGCCGTCCGGCAGCAACCGCGCCGAGTTCGACGCGCTGGCCCGGGGCGTGCGCTACCGGGTGTTGTACGAGAAGGCGTTCTTCGACGACGAGGGCGCCGTCGATAACGTTGTCGAGGGGGTCAGGGCGGGCGAGATGGCCCGCGCCGTGCCGGATCTCCCGCTGCGCCTCGCGGTCGCGGACCGCGCCATCGCGATCTGCCCGCTGGTCCCGGGCGGCCCCGACGGCAGCCCCGAGGAACCCACGTCCGCGCTGGTCCGCGACAGCAACCTGCTCGCCGCGCTGGTCGCCCTCTTCGAGCGGTACTGGGAGGACGCGGTCCCGCTCGACGTCGACGACACCGGCGCCGTCTCCGGCACGGACGCGGCGGGCGTCCCCGACCCCCTCGGCGCGACGGACCGCCGCCTGCTCGCCCTCCTTGTCGCCGGCGTCGCGGACAAGGCGGTGGCCACCCAGATGGGCCTCAGCCGCCGCACGGTGCAGCGCCGCATCCAGCGCCTGATGGAACTCGCGGGCGCGACCACCCGTATGCAGCTCGCCTGGCAGGCGGCGCGGCGAGGATGGCTGTAAGGGGAGTTGCCATGGCCGCCGGGCCGGGCGAGGCTGATCGCAGGGGTGCAGGCAGGCCCCCGCGTGGGTGATCAGGGCCGAACGGCCCTGGTACGGCGGCCCCGGACGGGCCAGGATCCTGGTGGAACACCCCCGCGCACAGCAAGGAGCATTTCGATGGCGGACGGCGAGCAGCCCGGCCCCGACGACGGGCAGATCCGTGTCTTCCTCCTGGACGACCACGAGGTGGTCCGGCGCGGGGTGCACGACCTGCTGAACGACGAGCCGGACATCACGGTGGTCGGCGAGGCCGCCACCGTCGAGCAGGCCCTCGTGCGCGTCCCCGCCCTGCGCCCGCGTGTCGCCGTCCTCGACGTCCGGCTGCCCGACGGCGACGGCGTGACCGTCTGCCGGGAACTGCGCTCCCGGATGCCGGACCTGGCGTGTCTGATGCTCACCTCGTTCGACGACGAGGAGGCCCTGCTGGACTCGATCATGGCCGGCGCGTCCGGCTACGTCCTCAAGCAGATCCGCGGCTCCGACCTCGTCGAGGCCGTCCGCACGGTCGCGCGCGGCCAGTCGCTGCTCGACCCGAGCGCCACCACCAAGCTGATGGAACGCCTGCGCGGCGGCCCGCGGAAGGAGCAGGAGGAGGACGTCCTGCCCGGCCTCACGGAGCGGGAGCGGGAGATCCTCGAGCTGATCGGGGAGGGCCTCACCAACCGCCAGATCGGCCGGCGGCTCTACCTCGCGGAGAAGACGGTGAAGAACCACATCTCCCGCCTGCTCGCCAAGCTCGGCGTGGAGCGCCGCATCCAGGCCGCCGTGATCGCCACCGAGGCCCGGGACCGCCTGCGGCACGACGGAAACAGCCGCTGACGGGCGCGGGTTTCGCGCCCGTCAGCGCGCGAACGATCAGTCGCGGGCGATCTGCGGCGCGATGTCCTCCGTGAACCGCTCCGCGGAGGCGGCCGCCCGCCGGACCGCGGCCGCCGGATCGGTGCCGCAGAAGGACGCCTCCAGCGTGGCGCCGAGCGTGGTGTTCACCGTGCCGTTGTTGGAGGTGTTCGCCAGCGACGTCATGCTGCGCCGGCCGTCGCTCGTGGTGAAGGCGTACGTGTAGTAGCCCTGCACGGTGCCGGTGTGCCCGTACACCGTGGTGCCGCAGGACAGCGTCCGCCCGCGCAGCCCCAGACCGTACGACTGCTTGCCGTCGGCGGTGACCGGGACCGTCGTGGTCATCTCCCGCAGCTGCTCCTCGGGCAGCAGCTTCCCCGAGAGCAGCGCCGAGAAGAACCGGTTGAGGTCCTTGGCGTCCGAGATGACCGCGCCCGCCGACTGCGCCCAGGAGACGGTCTGCTCGGTGGAGTCCACCAGCGGCAGCGTGGTGTCGTCCTGCCGCAGGTAACCGCGCGCGTACGTGCCGGAGATGGTGGTCCGCGGGTGGACGTACGAGGTGTTCTTCAGCCGCAGGGGCGCGAAGATGCGCCGCTGGTAGTGCGTGGCGACGGGCGTGCCCGTCACATGCTCGATGATGGCGCCCAGCGCGACGAAGTTGGTGTTGGAGTAGCTGTACGCGGCGCCCGGCGCGTTGTTCAGCGGCTTCGCCGTCGACAGGTCGATCAGCTCCTGGTAGCTGAAGACCTTGTTCCGCACCGCCTCGAAGCCGGGGACGGTGTTGTAGAACATGTCGTTGGTGTAGTCGTACAACCCGCTGCGGTGGCTCAGGAGATGACGGACCGTGATGCGCTCGTCGGGCAGCGGCTCGGGCAGGTAGCGGTTGGCCGGCGCGTCGAGGTCGACCTTGCCCTCGGCGACGAGCTGCAGCAGCACCACCGTGGTGAACGTCTTGCTGACGCTCCCCACGCGGAACCGCCGCCCGGTGTCCATCGGCGTGTGCGCGGCGGTGTCGGCCTCTCCCGTGGCGACGTGGTAGCTGCGCGGCCCCTCGTCGATCCGGGTCAGCGCTCCGGGTGCGCCCTGGGACAGCGCCGTCCGGTGCACCGCGGCCACGGCGGCGACGTCGGGCGCCGGCAGCGAGGGCGCGGCGGAGTCGGCGAGGGCGGGGGACGCCGCCAGGGTGACGACCAGGGTGGAACCGACGAGTGCGACGCTCACGTCTTTGATCCGCATCCGCTTCTTTCCTGAGTGTGGGGGAGGAACAGGGCACCTGCGGCGACAACTACCGTGTCCGGCAAGGTGATTGACGTCATATCACAAGACCGCGGCGACAACGTTCGCATCGTAGTGCAGCCGCGCCCCGCCACCCCGCGCTTCAACCCGGCGTGGCGGGAACGGTGTTGCCCTCACCCTGCCGGCCGGACCGGGTAGTGGTGTGCCTTCGCCGCCCCGCGCGGCGAAGCCTCCGGCCACACGCAGTCCAGCACCGACGCCGACGGTCCGAACAGCGCCGACGGCACCGCGTCCCGCGCGAACCACTCCCAGCGCACGATCTTGTCCGGTTCCGTCACCTCGGGCGTGCCCTCCGCCCCCTCGGCGACCGCGGCGGCCGTCACCCGGGTGAGCCCGCGCAGGCCGTCCACCACCACGGCCAGGACCCGCACGGCCGTGGCCGGCACCGACAGCCCGGTCTCCTCCGCCAGCTCCCGCGCCGCCGCCGTCTCGAAGTCCTCACCCGGGTCCACCTTGCCGCCCGGCAGCTCCCAGCGGCCGTCGTGGCCGAGTCCCAGCAGGACGCGGCCCTCGGCGTCGAGGACGGCGACGCCGACCCCCGTCAGGCTGTGCGGCGTGGGGCGGACACGCTCGGGGCGCTCCGCGGCGAGGTCTCCGGTGCTGTTCACCGGTCCCTTCTACACGGTCACGGGGGTGTCCCGGTGTGAGGTGGCGCACGTCACCCGGTCCGGGCCTGTGGGAGGGGGTGACGTGGCGGCGACAGTAGTGGAATGGGCCATTCCGTGTGGATGCCCGTGAGGAGTGCGACCCGCCGCGAAGTCGTGATCGGACCTTTGCACGACGACCCTTGACGGGCGCGATGGCTGAAAATATCTTTCAGGATCAAGTGATCGACCGAAAGTAAATTTCGACCCCGGGAGAGTGACGTCCGTGCCCGCCGCAGACGCCGTGGAGAGCGGCCGGTTGCGTGAGCAGCTGGCCACCATGACCACGGAGGCGTACCGCCCGGAGCTGGCGGACATCGACCGCCTGCCCACCCTCGACATCGCCCGCTTCATGAACGCGGAGGACGCCACCGTCACCACGGCCGTCGCCTCCCGGCTGCCGGAGATCGCCGCCGCGATCGACGGCGTCGCCGCCCGCATGGCCCGCGGCGGCCGGCTGGTCTACGCCGGCGCCGGCACCGCGGGGCGGCTCGGCATCCTCGACGCCTCCGAGTGCCCGCCCACCTTCAACACCGACCCCGCCCAGGTCGTCGGCCTCATCGCGGGCGGCCCCACGGCCGTGGTCAACGCCGTGGAGGGCGCCGAGGACCGCGAGGACGCCGCCCGTGCCGACCTCGACGCCCTCGCCCTCACCGCGGACGACGTGGTCGTCGGCATCTCCGCCTCGGGCCGCACCCCGTACGCCGTCGCGGCCGTACGCCACGCCCGCGCCCTCGGGGCGCTCACCGTCGGCCTGTCCTGCAACGAGGACAGCGCGCTGGCCGCGGCCGCCGACCACGGCATCGAGGTGGTGGTCGGCCCCGAGACCCTGACGGGCTCCACCCGGCTCAAGGCGGGCACGGCGCAGAAGCTGGTGCTCAACATGATCTCGACCATCACGATGATCAAGCTGGGCAAGACCTACGGGAACCTCATGGTCGACGTCCGCGCCTCCAACGAGAAGCTCAGGGCGCGCGCCCACCGGATCGTCTCCCTCGCCACCGGCGCGCGCGACGAGTCCGTCGAGACCGCCCTCGCCGACAACGACGGCGAGGTCAAGAACTCCATCCTCACCCTCCTGGCGTCCGTGGACGCCCCCACCGCAGCCCGCCTGCTGCAGGATGCCCACGGGCACCTGCGGAAGGCACTGGAAGCCGCAGCCGCCTGACGCGGCCTGCCCCACCTCACAGCAAGGCATGACCGCACCATGAGCGAAGAGAACAAGCATCGCGCCACTGCTGCCGCCATCCTCCCCCTGGTCGGAGGCGCGGCGAACGTGACGTCGGTGGCCCACTGCATGACCCGGCTCCGGCTGGGCCTGCGCGACCGGTCCCTCGTCCAGGAGGAGGCACTCAAGGCACTGCCGGCGGTGATGGGGGTCGTCGAGGACGACACCTACCAGATCGTGCTGGGCCCGGGCGCCGTCGCCCGTGTCACCCCGGAGTTCGAGGCCCTGGTGGCCGAGGAGCGGGCGGACGCCCCGGAGGAGCCCGCCGCTCCCGCGGGCGGTTCCGACCCCGTGACCGCCGAGGAGCTGGCGGCGCAGGGGGCGGCGCTCCGCGCGGAGCGGAAGGCGAAGAACGCCACCCCCTTCAAGCTGTTCCTGCGGCGCATCGCGAACATCTTCGTGCCGCTCATCCCCGCGCTCATCGGCTGCGGCATCATCGCCGGCCTCAACGGCCTGCTCGTCAACCTCGGCTGGCTGCCCGGGATCACCCCGGCGCTGGCCGCCATCGCCTCCGGCTTCATGGCGCTGATCGCCGTCTTCGTCGGCTACAACACCGCCAAGGAGTTCGGCGGCACACCGATCCTCGGCGGCGCCGTCGCGTCGATCATCGTCTACGCCAAGGTCGCCGACGTCGAGGCGTTCGGCCAGCACCTCTCGCCTGGCCAGGGCGGTGTCCTCGGTGCGCTGGCCGCGGCCTGCCTCGGCGTGTACGTCGAGAAGCGGTGCCGCCGCTGGGTCCCGGAGTCCGTCGACGTGCTGGTCACGCCCACCGTCACCGTGCTGGTCTCCGGTCTGGCGACGCTGTTCGGGCTGATGTTCCTCGCCGGTGAGGTGTCGTCCTGGATCGGCGAGGCCGCCGACTGGCTGCTCGCCCACGGCGGCGCGGGCGCCGGCTTCCTCCTCGGCGGTCTGTTCCTCCCGCTGGTCATGCTGGGTTTGCACCAGGCGCTCATCCCCATCCACACCACGCTGATCGAGGGCGCCGGCTTCACCGTGCTGCTGCCGATCCTCGCCATGGCGGGCGCGGGCCAGGTCGGCGCGGCCCTCGCGATCTACCTGCGGCTGCCCCGCAACACCTCGATCCGCACGACCATCAAGTCCGCCCTGTGGCCGGGCTTCCTGGGTGTCGGAGAGCCGCTGATCTACGGCGTCTCCCTGCCCCTGGGCCGCCCGTTCGTCACCGCCTGCGCGGGCGGCGCCTTCGGCGGCGCGTTCGTCGGCCTGTTCAACCAGCTGGGCACGGACGTCGGCTCCACGGCGATCGGCCCGTCCGGCTGGGCGCTGTTCCCCCTCCTCGACGGCAACCACGGCCTGGCGCAGACGATCGCCGTCTACGCGGCCGGCCTGATCGTCGGCTATGTGGCGGGCTTCGTGGCGACGTACTGGTTCGGCTTCACCAAGACGATGCTCGCGGAGCTGAACGCGGCGCCCGACGAGACGGCGCCGGCGTCCCCCGCCCCGGTGGCGGCCGAGGAGCGCGTCGCGGAGAAGGTCTGACCTCCGGCCGGGAGACCGGCCGCACGGACGGCGCCGGGCCGGCCCCTTCACGGGGGCCGGCCCGGCGCCGTTTCCTGTGTGCGCGGCTGTTGCCGCACATGGGTTGCCGGCCCGGTCGTCGAAGCGAAGGGCGACCCCGTTCCGTCGGCCCGGCGGCACCGCACCGCTCCCCCTCTCCCGAGCCCGCCGTGGCCCTCGTCCACGGCGCCTTCACCGATGCGACCCCGGCGTATGCGTCACCGAGTCGAGCTGGATGAGTTCGCTCAGTCGAAACATTTCGACGACGCAAAGCAGCTGTAATCGAAATTACCGGGATGAATTGAGGGTGATTCGATCTTGATCGTGCCTCAACCGGCCGCCTGAACAGGCAGGATGCGGCTGCCCAGTATGCGGATCATTCATGTCGGACGTGTTGGCCGACCGAATGCGGCCGAACGTCTCCCCGAAACCGTTTCGTTCGCTCCACGAAACCTGCACGCACGCCTTCTACCTTTGGGAGCGCTCCCATCAGGTTTCACCCACAGGATTGGAGTCATCCCCCCATGCACAACTCGCATTTATCCGCCGGTACTTCCCGGCCGACCGGACGCCGCCTCCTCCAGGCGTTCCTGATGCTGTTCGCCGTGCTGGCCGGCGCGCTGACGTTCTCGGGCACCGCCCAGGCGCACGGCTCCGTCGTTGGACCCGCCTCCCGCGCGTACCACTGCTGGGAGGAGTGGGGTAACGACCACATGAATCCCGCCATGGCGCAGGAGGACCCCATGTGTTGGCAGGCCTACCAGGCCAACCCCAACACCATGTGGAACTGGATGAGCATGCTCCAGGACGGCCTCGGCGGCCAGTTCGAGGCGCGGATCCCGAACGGCAAGCTCTGCAGCAACAACCACCCGAACTTCGAGAGCCTCAACAACCCGGGTCCGTGGACGACGACGCCCGTCGGTGACAACTTCACCATCCACCTGTACGACCAGGCGTCGCACGGCGCGGACTACTTCAAGGTGTACGTCAGCAAGCAGGGCTTCGACCCGAAGACCGAGGCCCTCGGCTGGGACGACCTGGACTTCATCACCCAGACCGGCCGCTACGCCCCGGCGAACGACATCACGTTCCCGGTGCAGACCTCCGGCTACTCCGGACACCACATCGTCTTCACCATCTGGCAGGCCTCCCACCTCGACCAGGCCTACCTGATGTGCAGCGACGTGGACTTCGGCTGAGCCGACGCCTTCGGCTGAGCCGACACAGCACGGAGCGGCACGCCGCGGCCCGGACGGGTGGTCCCTCACCCGTCCGGGCTGCGGCCCCGCGTGATGCGACGTCAGCGGTGCCGCATCCACACGTTCGGCTCCCTGTACACGCCCTCGCCCGACTCCCGGTCGATGTGCAGCAGCGTGAGGCCTTCCGGGATCACGTAGTCACCCGACTCCGGGAAGACCAGGCCCGTCCAGCGTTCCCACTCCGCGACCGTGCCGGTCATGGTCTGGGACGCCGGGGCGGCCGACAGCAAGGTGGCGCCCAGGCGTTCATGCGTGCGGATCCACGGGTCGAGAGCCGAGCCGTCCTCGCGGGTCCAGCGCATGTAGGTCTCGATCGGGGTCAGCGGGTACCGCGCCTTGGCCGTCGGACGGACCGGGGCGATCACCCGTTCCCAGCCGGCGTCCTTCGCCGCCGCACGCAGCGCCTTCAGCGTCTCCCCGGCCAGCCCGCGCCCCTTCAGCGACGGGGTGACGATCGCCCCGCAGATCACCAGCGTGTCCGGCGCGACGCCCCGCTCATGGCCCTCCACGGAGTGGACCAGCGCCTCGGTGTAGCCCGACGGCAGCGACTCGGGGCGGCCGTCCCAGCGGATCGGAACACCCCACCCCGAGGCCACCGGCACGCCGTCCTCGTCCACCAGCATCAGGTCCAGGCCGGCGAAGAACTCCCGCACCCTGCCTATGTAGTTCTTCACCAGCGGGTCGGCCGTGACGAACTCCGGAAACCCCTCGCTGAAGAGCTCCTTCAGGTGCGCCTCGTCCCACGCGCGCGCACCGGTCTTCTCGATCTTGAGTCGCATCGCCCGTTCATAGCACAGGGCACGCCTGTGGCCCTCGCCCGAAGACGAGGGCCACACCACGCGGCACGTGTCTACTGCTGCGCCGCCAGCCAGTCCTCGTACCGCGTCGTCGCCAGTTCCGCGTCCGGGCCCGGGAGGAGGGTGGACTCGGTCACGGGGGCGCCCGAGTAGCTCGCCTCGGGGTCCGTCACGATCTCGCGCGGGTCGCCCGCGGCCGACAGGGCCGTGCCGATGGGGTCGGCCAGGAGGAGCGCCTCGGGGCCGCCGACCTCGACCATGCCGTCGAGCGGGGAGGCGACCGCCGCGCGGCACACCGCCGCGGCCACGTCGTCCGAGGCCATCGGCTGGAACCTCGCCGGAGGCACCCGCACCGTCCCGTCGACCGTCGACAGGTCCGCGAGTCCCTTCATGAACTCGAAGAACTGCGTGGCGTGCACGATGGAGTACGGCATGCCGGAGTCCCTGATCAGGTCCTCCTGCGCCTGCTTGGCGCGGAAGTAGCCGCTCTCCAGGAGCCGGTCCGTCCCGACCACGGACAGGGCGACATGGTGGGCCACCCCCGCGTCCGACTCCGCCTTGAGGAGGTTGGTGGTCGACGTACGGAAGAACTCCATGACGTCGTCGTCCGCGAACGACGGCGAGTTCGACACGTCGACGACGACCGACGCGCCGTCCAGGGCCTCGGCCAGTCCCTCACCCGTCAGGGTGTTGACGCCGGTGTCGGGCGCGGCCGGCACCGCCTCGTGGCCCTCGGCCCGGAGCTGGGTGACGACCTTCGAGCCGATGAGCCCGGTGCCGCCGATCACTACGACCTTCATGAGTCGATTCCCTTCATGCTGTGGGTAGATGGGTGCGTGTGGGCGCCTGCGACGGCCCGCTCATTCCTGCAACCTGCCGTCCGTCGGCACCTCCTCCATCAAGGAGGCGATCTCCTCGGGGACCGGCGGGATGCTCTCCCGGGTGACGCCGGCCGCCGGCGACCACACGAGGTTGACCCGCAGTTCCTCCCTCATGTCCGGGTAGTCGCTGCGGTTGTGACAGCCGCGCGTCTCCCGCCGCTCCAGCGCCGCCTCGAGCGTGGCCCGCGCGGCCAGCACCGCCGCCTTGAGGTCGAAGGCGTGGGCGAGATCCTGGAAGCCGGCGATGTCCGGGTGGACCCCGACGTCCTCCATCCGCTTCTCGATCGCGGCGAGTTCGGCCAGCCCGGTGCGCAGCCCGTCCTCGTCGCGCACCACACCGGCGTGTTCCGTCATCGTGTTGCGGACCGCGCGCTGCAGCGCGCGGACGTTCTCCGGCCCGTCCGCCGCGAGCAGTCCGTCCACCTCCGCCCGCGCCTCGGCGACGGCCGCCGCCGATCGGGGCTGCGCGGTCAGCGACTCTGAGTACGCGGCGGCCGCCTGCCCGGTGATACGGCCGTACACCAGCAGCTCGATGAGGCTGTTGCCGCCGAGCCGGTTCGCGCCGTGCAGGCCGCTGGACGCCTCGCCGATCGCGTACAGGCCGCGCACGTCGGTGCTGTGGTCCTCCGGGCGCACCCACACCCCGCCCATCGAGTAGTGCGCCGTGGGCGCCACCTCGATCGGGTCGCGGGTGATGTCCCGCATCTGCAGGTCCAGCAGCGTCTGGTACACCCGGGGCAGCCGGTTCATGATCGTCTGCCGGGGCAGGTGGGAGACGTCCAGCCACACCCCGCCGTTCTCCGTGCCGCGGCCCTCCTTGATCTCCGTGTAGGAGGCCAGGGCGACCCGGTCGCGGGTGGACAGCTCCATGCGCTCGGGGTCGTAGCGGCTCATGTAGCGCTCGCCGAGCGCGTTGCGCAGCATGCCGCCCTCGCCGCGCGCGGCCTCGCTGACCAGCGTGCCGGCCGCGTTCTCCGGCTCGATGATCCCGGACGGGTGGAACTGCACCAGCTCCGGGTCGCGCAGCCGCGCCCCCGCCTCCACGGCCAGCCGGAAGGAGTCCCCGGTGTTCTCGTCCCGCCGCGACGACGTGCGCCGCCAGATCCGGGTGTGCCCGCCCGCCGCCAGGATCACCGCGTCCGCGTGCACCCGGTACCGCGTGCCGTCCTTCAGACCGAAGCCGTACGCCCCGAACACCGCGCCCTCGTGGGTGAGGATCCGCGTGATGTACACGCCCTCCAGCACCGGTATCCGCAGCTGCTCCGCGCGCCGGACGAGGGTGCGCTGGATCTCCAGGCCCGTGTAGTCGCCGGCGAAGGCGGTGCGGCGGAACTTGTGCGCGCCGAAGAAGCGCTGCGAGATACGGCCGTCGTGCTCCCGCGCGAAGGCCATGCCGTAGCGTTCCAGGTCGTCGATGCCCCGGGCGGCGCCCCGGGTGACGATCTCCGTGGTGCGCGGGTCGCCCAGCAGGTAGCTCTCCTTGAGCGTGTCCGCCGCGTGCTGCTGCCAGCTGTCCTCGGGGTCCATCGTGGCCAGGGCCGCGTTGATGCCGCCGGCGGCGAGGGAGGTGTGCGCGTCGTCCTTGGGGCGCTTGCCGACCGCGAGGACGTCGACGCCGGCCTCGGCCAGTTCGACGGACGCCCGCAGGCCGGCCCCGCCGGTGCCGATGACCAGCACCGTGGTGGAAAGACGTTGTTCGGTGGCAGCCACGATTGCTCCGATCGTCGAGGTGACTCACCGACTACGACCGGACGGCCGCCCGGGCTGTGACACCACCGCGACGTCGTACGCGTACCTTCCAGCATGCGCCCCGTACGGGAGGCGGTCGACCCGGCGCGGACGCGGCCGTACCCGCCGTCCGGCGACCGGACGACGGGCACCGGGGCGCGCTTACTCCGGCAGGGGAGCGGGTGCGGCGATTCGCCGTACCGTGGTCTCCACCGTCGGCACGGTCGTCACCGTCACGTCCCCCGTGATCAGCCGCTGCACCGGGCAGCGCCCGGCGACCTTCAGCAGCCGCTCCACCTGCGACGGGTCCAGCTCGCCGGTCAGCCGGACGTGCTTGACGATCTGCCCGCGCGGCCCGAACCGCGCGTCCACGCCGACATGGCCGAGCCCCCAGCCCTGCCGTGCCGCGTACGCGCGGACCGCCATCGACGTGCTCGACGCGAGCGCCGCGAGGAGCAGCTCCTCGGGGGTGGGTCCGGTGTCCGCGCCGAGCGGTCCGGGTTCGTCCGCGGTCAGCAGGTGCGGTCCGACCGTGACGGTGCGGGCCGGCCGCCCGCCCTCACGCACGGACACGGTGCGTCCGGTCATGATGGTGCCTCTCGGTGGGTCCTGCGGGTCACCCACCAGACCGCGACGATCACGCGTATGTGACACACCGCCGCGGGGCCCGGTGCCGGGACCGGCCGTCAGGCGGCCAGCGACGTCACGTACGGCGCCAGCTTCTCCGGGTTCATCACCCACATGATGCGGCGGATGCCGTCCTCGGACGCGTCGACCGACAGCAGCGCCACCGGGTCCCCGCCGGCCGTGACGAGCACGGCGGGGCCGCCGTTGGCCTCCACCCACCGGGTCTCGGCCGGCGGCCAGAAGCGCGGCGCGAACGCGGCCAGGTACTTGGAGACGCGCAGGCGTCCGACCACCGGGATGCGCGAGGCGCCGCGGATGCCGCCGCCGTCGGCGTAGCTGACCACGTCGGCGGCCAGGACGTTCTCCAGCACCCGCATGCCGCCGGTCTGCGCCGCCGCGAGGAACACCTCGAGCAGCCGCCGGTGATCGGCCGGGCTGACCGGCTCCTTGCGCTCGGCCGACAGATGCTTGCGGGCGCGGCTCACCAGCTGCCGCGTGTTCGGCTCGCTCGTCTCGAGGATCTCCGCGACCTGCTTGTACGGGTAGTCGAACGCCTCCCGCAGCACATACGCGGCCCGCTCCACCGGGTTCAGCTTCTCCAGCAGGAGCAGCACCGCCATCTCCAGAGCCTCGGCCCGCTCCGCGCCCAGCTGCGGGTCGTGCCGGGTGTCGACCGGCTCCGGCAGCCACGGCCCGACGTACGACTCGCGCCGTACGCGCGCGGACTGGGCGACGTTGATGGCGAGGCGCGCGGCGATCGTGGTGAGGAAGGCGGCCGGTTCCTTGACGGCGGAGCGGTCGGTGTTCTGCCACCGCACCCAGGTCTCCTGGAGGACGTCCTCCGCCTCCGCGGCACTGCCGAGCACCCGGTACGCGATCCCGAACAGCTGAGGACGGGCCGCGAGGAATTCGTCCGTCGCCCGGTCCAGGGAATCGGATGCGTCCCGAGCGTCCATGGTCGCCCCTTCCGGCTCCGCGCTCACCATGCTACAAGCCGCCTCCACCCCGCGCGTCCGGGAGCCGGACGGGCCCACGGCCCTGTATGTGCACGCTACATCGGGCTCGTCCGGCGCCTCTGGTCAGCCCTCCGGGCCGTACCGGGCACGGGCCCGGACGACCGTCTCCGCAAGGCGCCGCGCCCGTCCGGGCCGGCTGGTCCAGGGCGGCCATCGCGATCGACACCGGTTCAACTCGGCCGGCCAGGAGCAGGCCGACCGGAAAAGGAACAGCCAAGGCACTCGGCACCCGCCCCCGCCTGTGCTTCCATGCGGTGTCGGCGCACTGACCGTGCGTCAACACCGCATCCGCAGACAGGAGAAGGCATGCCGCAAGGACCCAGACGTCCCGCCCGCACCGCCCGTGTCGCCGCCCTGCTCCTCGCCGCCGTCCTGTCGCTCACCGCGGCCCCGGCCACGGCCGCGGAGGACGCCGCCACGGCCGGCTCCCGCGCCCCCGCCGTGCCGCTCCGCGTGGCGACGTACAACATCCACGCGGGGGCGGGGGAGGACCAGGTCTTCGACCTCGACCGCACCGCCGCCGCCCTGCGCGACCTGCACGCCGACGTCATCGGTCTGCAGGAGGTCGACGTCCACTGGGGCGAGCGCAGCGCCTTCACGGACGAGGCCCGCGCGCTCGCCGGGAAGCTCCGTATGCGGGTCTTCTTCGCGCCGATCTACGACCTCGACCCGGCCACCGAGGGCGGGGAACGCCGGCGGTACGGCGTGGCCGTGCTCAGCCGCTATCCCGTGCTGCACGCCGAGAACCACGAGATCACCCGGCTGTCCACCCAGACCTCCGACCCGGTGCCCGCCCCCGCGCCCGGCTTCGCCGAGATCGAGATCCGCGTGAAGGGCGTCCGCACCCACGTCTACTCGACGCACCTGGACTACCGCGCCGACCCGTCGATCCGCGCCGCCCAGGTCGACGACATGCTCGGCATCCTCGCCGACGACCAGGGGCCGAAGATCCTGGTCGGCGACTTCAACGCCGAGCCGTCCGCACCCGAGTTGGCGCCCCTGTGGCACACCCTGCGCGACGCGGCGCCCGACGCCGGTCTCACGTATCCGGCGGTGGCACCGCAGAAGCGCATCGACCTGATCACCGTCTCGGACGGGATCGCCGTGACCGACGCCCGTACGCACGCCACCGACGCGTCGGACCACCGTCCGGTCGTCGCCGACCTGCGGCTGCCCCGCAAGGACCGCTGAGCCGAGCCTGCGTTCTACCCGGGCGGGACGCCCGGCCCGCCGCCCTGGAGACGTTCCAGGTCCGACGGACGGACCTGGATCGCCACCATCGCGACCAGGGCGGCGAGCCCGGCGAAGACCGCGGCCGTGACGAACGCGGCGGACACGCCGGAGGTGAGGACCTGGGCGCCCCACAGCCCGGGCAGTTCCCCCGTGCGCTGGAACTCCATCCGCTCGGCGGGGGTCGCCTGCTGCAGGAAGCGCGGGACCAGATCCTCCGCCTCGTTCCTGCTGGCCGTGCCGTACATGGTCACCAGGATCGACAGGCCCAGCGAGCCGCCCACCTGCTGCGTGGCGTTGAGCAGACCGGAGGCCGCGCCCGTCTCCTGCACCGGCACATTGGACAGCGCCATCAGGGTCAGCGACACGAACTCCATGCCCATGCCGAAGCTGAACACCAGCATCGGACCGAGCACGCTGCCCGCGTACGTGGAGTGCACGTCGGTCAGCGTCAGCCACGCCAGACCCGCCGCCGCGAACAGACCGCCCGCCACCATGAACGGTTTGGGGCCGTACACCGGCAGGAACCGCGAGGCCAGTCCCGCGCTGATCGCGATGACCGCGCTCACCGGCAGGAAGGCGAGGCCCGCCCGGAGGGGGCTGAAGCCCAGCACGTTCTGCACGAACAGGGTCAGGAAGAAGAACATGCCGAACATCGCCGCGGCCAGGCACAGCATGATCCCGTACGTACCCGCTCTGTTGCGGTCCGCGAACATGTGCAGCGGTGTGATCGGCTGCGGCGACCGCCGTTCCAGCAGCACGAACGCCACCAGCACGACCACCGCGGCCGCGAACGACGCCAGCGTCAGGGGATCCCGCCAGCCGTCCTGCGCGGCCCGGATGAACCCGTAGACCAGCAGCACCATGCCGGCCGTGGAGGTCAGCGCACCGACGACGTCGAAACGGCCCGGATGGCGTTCGGACTCCTTGATGTAACGCGGCGTCGCGAGGGCGATGAGCAGGCCGATGGGCACGTTGACGAACAGCACCCACCGCCAGTTCAGCCACTCCACGAGGATGCCGCCGGCCAGCAGCCCGATCGCGCCGCCGCCCGCGGACACCGCCGCGAACACCCCGAAGGCGCGGTTGCGTTCGGGTCCCTCGCGGAAGGTCGTGCTGATCAGGGCCAGCGACGTCGGCGAGGCGATCGCGCCGCCCACGCCCTGCAGCGCACGCGCCGCCAGCAGCTGACCCGCGTTCTGCGCGAGCCCGCCCAGCAGGGACGCCAGCACGAACAGCAGCACGCCGAAGATGAACACCCGCCGCCTGCCGAGGATGTCACCGGCCCGGCCGCCCAGCAGCAACAGCCCGCCGAACGTGAGGGTGTAGGCGTTGACCACCCACGACAGGCTGGCCGTCGAGAAGTCGAGGGAGCGCTGGATGTGCGGCAGCGCGATGTTCACGATGGTGATGTCCAGCACCACCATCAGCTGGCACGAGGCGATGACGAACAGGGCCATCGCGTTGCCGCGGCCCCGGCCTTCCCGTGCCGCCTCCTGCGTGGAGGCCGGTCGCGGACTGCTGGTCATATGGGGTCGCCCTTCCGGGAGTCCACCGTTCGACCGTACGCGGGCCCCTCACCGCCCACCACTCGATCAACGGCGGCCTCCGGACGGTAGCGCCTGCACCACCTGAAGTGGGCAGCCGGCTGCATGGGCGGCGGTCCGCGGCCGCCCTAGCGTCGGGGAGGTCCCCAGGAACCGCACCCGGAAGGGCCTCCGACCATGCCCCTGATCCCGGACGGCATCGCCGTCGCCCTCGAGCGCGTACGCAGGACGTACGGCGGTGACCAGTCCGTCGTGGCGCTCGACGACGTGAGCGCCGTGTTCCCGCGCGGCACGGCGACCGCCGTGATGGGACCCTCCGGATCCGGCAAGTCCACCCTGCTGCACTGCGCCGCCGGACTCGACCGGCCGGACTCCGGGCGGGTGCGGATCGGGCCCACCGACCTGTCGTCCCTGTCCGAGAAGAAGCTCACCGAACTCCGGCGCGCCCGCGTCGGCTTCGTCTTCCAGGCGTTCAACCTGATCGGCGCGCTGGACGTGGAACAGAACATCCTGCTGCCGTCCCGCCTCGCGGGCCTGCGCCCCGACCCCGCCTGGGTCGACGAGGTCGTCGCCCGGGTCGGCCTCGGCGAGCGGCTGCGGCACCGGCCCGCCCAGCTCTCCGGCGGCCAGCAGCAGCGCGTCGCGATCGCCCGCGCGCTGGTCACCCGCCCCGAGGTGATCTTCTGCGACGAACCCACCGGCGCCCTCGACACCCGCTCCGCGGCGGCCGTCCTGGACCTGCTGCGGTCCGCGGTCGACGCGTACGGGCAGACCGTCGTCATGGTCACCCACGACCCGGTCGCCGCGTCCTACGCCGACCGCGTCCTGATCCTCGCCGACGGGCGGATCGTCCGGGACATGGAACGCTCGAGCGCCGAACGGATCGCCGAACAGCTCGCCCTGCCCGGCCACCGCCGGCCCGTCGCGACCCGGGAGGGCTGACGCGTGCTCCGGCTGGCGGCGCGGACGCTGCGCCACCGCAAGGGCGGCTTCCTCGCCACGTTCCTCGCGCTCGCTGCGGGCGTCGCCGTCCTCATGACCTGCGCGCTCCTCGTCGAGTCCGGGTGGCGGCACCAGGGCGACCCGCAGCGGTACGGCGCGGCCGTCGCCGTGGTCGCCGACCGCGACCTCACCGTCGACGGGCCGACGGTGCTCGGCGAGACCGAGCGCACCACCGTCCTCCTGCCGGAGCGGGGCAGCGTCCCCGAGAAGGTGGCCGGTGAACTGGCCGACGTGCCCGGCGTGGACCGCGCGGTGGGCGACCGGCGTCTCGTCGTCACCACGACGGCGGCTTCCGAGCTGCCCACCACCGGCCACGGCTGGTCGAGCACCGCCCTCGCCCCGTACCGGCTGCTGTCCGGACGGCCGCCGCGAACGGACGGGGAGATCGCCGTCGACGCCCGGCTGGCCGGCTCCTCGGGCCTCACACCCGGCGCCACCACCGAGGTGGTCACCGGCGGGGTGAGCCGTACGTACGAGGTGAGCGGTGTGGTGGACGCGGACGGCACGGCGAGCGGGCGGGCGGCGCTGTTCTTCACCGACGCGCACGCCGCCGCCCTCGACCCGCGCCCCGGCCGCTACGACGCCGTCGGCGTGCTCACCGCGCCGGACGCCGACCGGGACGCCGTGCTCGCCTCGGTGCGGCGCATCGCGGACGCCGCCGGCGTCACCGCGTACACCGGCGACGACCGCGGACTCGCCGCCGAGCCCGAGAGCGCCGCCGCCCGCTCCCTCGCCCTCGGCGCCGGGGCCGCCTTCGCCGGGTACGCGGCGGCCATCGCCGGCTTCGTCGTCGCCGGAACCACCGGACTGTCCGTACGGCACCGGCGCCGCGACCTCGCCCTGCTGCGGGCCGTCGCCGCCACCCCCGGTGAGGTGCGGTCGATGCTTCTCGCCGAGGCCGGGCTGCTCGCCGCGCTCGCCGGCGCCGTCGGTGTCCCCGCAGGACTGCTCGCCACCCACCAGGTCCGCGACGCGCTCGTCTCCCGCGGCTTCCTTCCGGACGACTTCGCCGTCCGGGGCGGCGCCCTGTCCGCCGCGGCCGCCGTCGTGACCGTCGCCGTCGTCGCCCTGCTGTCCACCTGGATCGCCGCGCTGCGCGTCACCCGTATCCGGCCCACCGAGGCTCTCGGCGAGGCGGCGGTGGAACCCGTCACGGGGGGCCGGGTCCGCCTGATCTGTGGCGCGTCCTGCGTGGCCGGAGCACTGTCCCTGACGGTGCTGACCGGCGCCACCGACGGACAGACGGCGCTGGGCGCCGCCATGGGGATGCTCTACCTGTTCGTCCTGGGCGTCGCCCTGCTGGCCCCCTGGATCAACCAGGCGGCGGCCCGGCTGCTCGGTCCCGTGCTGCGCACTGTGTGGGGCAACAGCGGCTACCTCGCCGCCGCCAATCTGCGCGCCAACGCCCGCGGCATGGTCGCTGTGCTCACGGCGCTCGTGCTGTCCGTGGGGCTGGGCGGCACCGTGTGGTTCCTCCAGGACAACCTGGAGCGGCAGACGGTCGTGCAGAGCCGCGAGGGCGTCCTGGCCCAGTACGCGCTGACCTCCGGCGCCGGACTGCCCGCCTCCGCCGCGGCCGAGGCGCGTCGCGTCCCCGGCGTGGTCGCGGCGACCGGCGTGCGCCGCACCTCCGTCGTCGTGTTCGACCGGCTCGAACCGCAGACCGTCCCCGCCCAGGGCATCGACCCCCTGGGCGCGGATCGCACCCTGGACCTGCGGATCCGCTCGGGCAGTCTCGACGCCCTCCGCGAAGGCACCGTCGCCGTCTCCACGGCCCGCGCGGACGCGGCCGGCTGGCGGCTGGGGGACAAGGCCCGGCTGTGGCTCGGCGACGGCACACCCGTCACCCTGCGCGTCGTCGCCCTGTACGAGCGCGGCTGGGGCTTCGGCGACATCACCCTGCACCGGCGCACGCTCGACGGCCACACCGTCACGGGTCTGGACGACCGGGTACTGATCCGAACTGCTCCGCACGCCGGTGCGGAGGGCGCCCTCGCCGAGTTGGCCCGCCGGTATCCCGGCGGCCAGGTGGTGGACACGGCCCGCCTGACCGGCGAACTCGCCGAGGACGTGGCGGTGAGCGGCTGGCTCAACAAGATGCTGGTCACCGTCCTGGTCGGCTACGCGGTCCTGGCCGCCGCCAACACCCTGGTCATGGCCGCGCTGGCCCGCACCAGGGAACTGTCCCTGCTCCGCCTGGTCGGAGTGACCCGCGTCCAGGTGAAGCGGATGATCCACGCCGAACAGGCGGGTCTGCTGGGCGTGGCTCTGCTGATCGGCGCGGCGATCGCGGCGGTCACCCTCACGACGATCGTCCGAGCGGTGACCGGCGCGGCGGTGCCTCATGTTCCGGCCGTGGGCTGGGCGACCCTCCTGGGCGGAACGGCGGCGCTGGCCCTGCTGGCAACGGTGGTCCCGGTGAGCCGCGTCCTGCGGACGGCACCGGTCGAGGGGATGGGCGTGCGGGAGTGAGGGGGGCTGGTGGCGCCGATGCGGGTGGGAGTTCCGGCACGCGCGCCGGCTCGGCTGAGCTCGCCGCTTCGGTAACGCCGGCCGCCGACGCGCGCGTCGGCCCTCGCACGCCCGCCGCCGGCGCGCGTGGGGGTTCTGGCACGTGCCCCGGCTCGGCTGAGCTCGCCGCTTCGGGAACGCCGGCCGCCGACGCGCGCGTCGGCCTCGCACGCTCGCCGCCGGCGCGCGTGGGGTTCTGGCACGTGCCCCGGCTCGGCTGAGCTCGCCGCTTCGGGAACGCCGGCCGCCGACGCGCGCGTCGGCCCTCGCACGCTCGCCGCCGCGCGCGTGGGGGTTCTGGCAGTGCCCCGGCTCGGCTGAGCTCGCCGCTTCGGGAACACCGGCCGCCGACGCGCGTGTCGACCCTCTCACGCCCGCCGCCGGCGCGCCTCTCGCTCGTGAGCCGGGCAGCCCGGGCGCGCTGTCCGGGCCTCGCGCCTCCCCCGGCGCCGGTGTGCCGGGCGGATTCGGGACGCCCACCGCGCCGGGCACGCCCGCCCGCACCCGGTCACGCGCCCGGACCCGCCCTCTCGCTCCTGCCCCTACCCCCAACCCCGAACTCCCGTACAGCGGGCGGCCGAGCAGGGCGCCGGCCCCGCGTTCTATCCTCCGTGCCTGGGAGGTGCGGATGGTGGTGACGCACGACCGCCCGGCGGACGGACGGCCGGGTTGGCGGCGGGCGGTGGGCGTCCGCGCCCGGGCCGCGCTGGACGCGCTCGAGCACCTGGTCGGGGGACTGGGCACCGCCCTGCTCGCCCTCCTCGCCACGCTCTGGCTCGCCCTCACCGCGGCGGCCTGTCTCCTCGGCGTGGGCCTCTGGCTGCTGCCGTCCGCCCTGCACGCGGTGCGTGCGGTCGCCGACCGCGAGCGGGGCCGGCTCTCCCGGTGGGGGCCCGAGATCGTCGGCCCGTCCCCCGCGCCCCACGGGCCGAGGGCGATGCTCGGCGACCGGGCCGTCCGCCGTGAGGTCCGCTGGGTGGTCACCCACGCGCTCCTCGGCCTGTTCCTCGGGCTCGTCGGAGCGACCCTGCCGCTCAGCGCCGCGCACGACGTCACCTTCCCGCTGTACTGGACGTTCCTGCCGGAGAGCGAGGCCGCGTCCGCCGTGGGCTGGTGGACCGTCCACGACTGGCCCGGCGCCCTCGGCGTCAGCGCGGTCGGCGTGGCCCTGGCCGGCGTCATCGTGCTGTGCGCGCCCGCCCTCGCCCGGCTCCAGGCCTGGCCCGGACGCCGGCTGCTCAGCCCCGACCCGGGCACCGACCTCGTCCTGCGGGTCGCCGAGCTCACCGCCACCCGCGCCGCCGCCCTGGACGCCCATATCACCGAACTCCGCCGCGTGGAGCGGGCGTTGCACGACGGCACGCAGAACCGCATCGTCGCCGTCACCGTCCTGCTCGGCGCCGCACGGCGCGCCCTCGCCCGCGACCCGGAGGAGGCCGCGGCCGTCCTGGACCGCGCCCAGGACGCCGCCGAACAGGCGCTCACCGAGCTACGGGCGGTCGTCCGCAGTATCCTCCCGCCGGTCCTCGCCGACCGCAGCCTCCCCGACGCCCTCACGGCGCTCGCGGCCGGCTGCCCGGTGCCCTGCCGCGTCGACGCCGACATGCCCACGCGCTGCCCGGCGGCGGTCGAGGCGACGGCGTACTTCGCGGTCGCCGAGGCCCTCACCAACATCGCCAGGCACAGCGGCGCGGGCGAGGCGCGGGTCGCCGTCCGCGCGGCCGGCGGGCTGCTGCACGTGGAGGTCCGCGACGACGGCCACGGCGGCGCCGGTGAGCACGGCGGCACCGGGCTCACCGGCATCCGCCGCCGCGTCGAGGCCCACGACGGAACACTGGAACTGGCCAGCCCTCCCGGCGGCCCCACCACCCTGAAGGTGACCCTGCCATGCGGATCGTGATCGCCGAGGACGACGCCCTGCTGCGCGAGGGGCTGGCGCTGCTGCTGCGCGCCGAGTCCCTGGACGTGGTGGCGACGGCGGAGGGCCCCGCCGCGTTCCTCGACGCCGTCGACGCGGAACGCCCGGACGTCGCCATCGTCGACGTGCGGATGCCGCCCACGCACACCGACGAGGGCATCACCGCCGCCGTGGAGGCGCGGCGGCGCCTGCCGGGCCTCGCGGTGCTCGTGCTGTCCGCGTACGTCGAGCAGGCCTTCGCCACCGACCTGCTCGCGCAGGGCAGCGCGCGGCTCGGCTATCTGCTGAAGGAACGGGTGGGGCGGGTCGAGGAGTTCCTGGAGGCGCTGCACCGCGTGGCGGACGGCGGCACGGCCATCGACCCGGAGGTCGTCGCCCAGCTGCTGACCCGCTCCCGGCCCGACACCCGCCTGGAGCGGCTGAGCCCCCGCGAGCGGGACGTGCTCGCGCTGATGGCGGAGGGCCTCGGCAACGCGGCCATCGCGGAACGCCTCGTCGTCAGCGACGGAGCCGTGCACAAGCACATCCGCAACATCTTCGCCAAGCTCGACCTGCCGCCCACCGACCGCACGGACCGCCGCGTGGCAGCGGTCCTCCACTTCCTGGAGAACACCCGCACCTGACGCCCTCGCCGCCCAGGACCGGCGCCCGAAAGGGGCGCGGGGAACTGCGTGACCAGCCACGAACTGCCCGCTCTTGCCGGCGGACCCATGCCGCGGTTCCAGGGGGAACACCGGCCGCCCGACCCCCCGGGGGCGCGGGGAACTGCGTGACCAGCCACGAACTGCCCGCACCTGCCGGAGGTCCCATGCCGCGGTTCCAGGGGGAACACCGGCCGCCCGGCCCCCGGGGGCGCGGGGAACTGCGTGACCAGCCACGAACTGCCCGCACCTGCCGCCGGACCCATGCCGCGGCTTCAGGAGAGCACCGGCCGCCCGACCCCCCCAGGGGCGCGGGGAACTGCGCGAGCAGCCACACACCACCCGCACGCGGAATGTGATGCCGTAGCCCCGTGAGCCTCCCACCCACATGGGTACACGGGTGACCTGTGCCACAACACCGCAGCGTGAGCAGCGAAAGAGGTGGACCACATGACCTCCGGCTTCGGCTTCGGCCCTTCCCCCTTCGAGGGCTTCGACGACCTTTTCGCCCGTTTCTTCGGGCAGAGCCCGGTCTCCACCCGGCGGCCACGCCAGGTGGACGTCGGCAGCCTCCTTTCCGAACGGGCCCGTGAGCTCGTCATCAGGGCCCGCGGCATCGCCGCCGCGGAGAAGGCCGAGGAACTGGACTCACGGCACCTGCTGGCCGCCGCCCTCGACGTGGACACCACCCTCCGCATGCTCACCGAGGCCGGCGTCGACGTGGACCGGCTCCGTGAGCGCCTCGGCACCGGCCCCGCACTGGCCGCCGACTCGGCCCAGGCGGGTCCGGAGGAGCTGTCCCCGTCCGCGAAGCGGGCGCTGCTGGACGCCTACCAGCTCTCGCGGCGGCTGGGCACCTCCTACATCGGCCCCGAGCACATCGTGCAGGCCCTCGCCGACAACCCGGAGTCGTCGGCGGGACGCGCCCTGTACGAGGCGGCCGGCGGCCGGGCGGCGGACATCCACGCGCCGAACGCGTCGGGCGAGCAGCAGCGCAGGCCGAGCAGCACCCCGACGCTGGACGAGTTCGGCCGGGACCTGACCGAGCAGGCCCGGGCCGGCAAGCTCGACCCGGTGATCGGCCGGGACGAGGAGGTCGAGCAGACCATCGAGGTCCTCTCCCGGCGCAGCAAGAACAACCCCGTCCTCATCGGCGACCCCGGCGTCGGTAAGACCGCCATCGTCGAGGGCATCGCCCAGCGCATCACCGCCGGGGACGTGCCCGCCACGCTGGAGGGCAAGCGGCTGGTCTCGCTGGACCTGGCGGGCATGGTCGCGGGGACGAAGTACCGCGGCGAGTTCGAGGAACGGCTGAAGAAGCTGCTGGACGAGGTCGGCGAGCACGGCGACGAGCTCGTGCTGTTCCTGGACGAGCTGCACACCGTCGTGGGCGCCGGCGGGGGCGGCGAGGGCGCCATGGACGCCGGGAACATGCTCAAGCCCGCGCTCGCCCGCGGCGAACTGCACCTCATCGGCGCCACCACGGTCGACGAGTACCGCAAGCACATCGAGAAGGACGCCGCCCTCGAACGGCGCTTCGCCCCGATCCTGGTCGGCGAGCCGACCGTGGACGACACGGTGGAGATCCTGCGCGGTCTGCGCGACCGCTACGAGGCCCACCACCAGGTCCGCATCCTCGACGAGTCCCTCGTCGCCGCCGCCGAGCTGTCCGACCGCTACATCACCTCCCGGTTCCTCCCCGACAAGGCGATCGACCTGATCGACCAGGCCGCCGCGCGCGTCCGGCTGCGGGCGAAGAGCACCCCGGCCGACACCCAGGAAGTGGAGGACAAGCTCGCCGCGCTGCGACGGGAGAAGGACCAGGCGGTCGCCGAGGAGGACTACGACCGCGCCAAGAACCTCCGCGACACCATCATGGAGACCGAGCAGGAGCTGGCGAGCGCACGCGACCAGACCCGGGACAGCACCGAGCCCAAGGTCACCCCGCAGGACATCGCCGAGGTCGTCTCCCGCACCACCGGCATCCCGGTCGCCCAGCTCACGCAGGAGGAACGCGAGCGGCTGATGCAGCTGGAGGAGCACCTCCACCAGCGGGTCGTCGGCCAGGACGAGGCCGTCACCGCCGTCGCCCGCGCGGTGCGCCGGGCCCGGGCCGGCATGGGCGACCCCAACCGGCCGGTGGGCTCCTTCCTCTTCCTCGGCCCCACCGGCGTCGGCAAGACCGAACTCGCCCGCGCGCTCGCCGCCGCGCTCTTCGGCGACGAGGACCGCATGGTCCGCTTCGACATGAGCGAGTTCCAGGAGAAGCACACCGTCTCCCGCCTGGTCGGCGCCCCGCCCGGGTACGTCGGCTACGAGGAGGCCGGCCAGCTCACCGAGAAGGTGCGCCGCCAGCCGTACACGGTGCTGCTCTTCGACGAGATAGAGAAGGCGCACCCGGACGTCTTCAACGCGCTGCTGCAGATCCTGGACGACGGCCGGCTCACCGACGCGCAGGGCCGCACCGTCGACTTCAAGAACACCGTGGTCATCATGACGTCGAACATCGGCGCCGACCGCATCCTCGGCGCCGGGGTCGACGACTACGCGAAGGTGCGCGAGTCGGTCATGCCGGTGCTGCAGCAGCACTTCCGCCCGGAGTTCCTCAACCGCATCGACGAGATCATCGTCTTCCGCGGCCTGGAACGCGCCGAACTGCGGCAGATCGTCGACCTGCTGCTCGAACACACCCGCCGCCGGCTCCACGCCCAGGACATCACCCTGGACATCACCGACGCCGCGGCCGACCTGCTGGCGGACATCGGCCACCAGCCCGAGTACGGCGCCCGGCCGCTGCGCCGCACCATCCAGCGCGAACTCGACGACCGTCTGGCCGACCTCCTGCTCTCCGGCGCACTGAGCCCCGGCGACCGGGCCCGCGTCGACGCGGCCGACGGCAAGCTCACGATCAACGCCGTGAGCGACGAATCGTGACGTCCCCCCGGAGGTGACGAAGGATGCAGCAGCACGAATTCCTCGCCCGCGTACGTGAGCTGGGTGAGTACGACAGCCAGGACGAGGCCGAGAAGGTCACCGAGGCGGTCCTCCAGGTGCTGGCCCAGCGGATCAGCCCCGGCGAGGTCGACGACCTCGCGTCCCAGCTCCCCGGCTCCCTGGGGAAGACCCTGAGCGAGGCGAAGCCGCAGCAGGCCGAGAGCTTCGGCATCGAGGAGTTCTACCGCAGGGTCGCCGAACGCACCGGCGCCCGCCCCCGCACGGCCCAGTGGGACGCCAGCGCCGTCCTCACGACGGTGGCGATGGCGATCAGCGGCGGAGAACTCAACCAGATACTGAGCCAACTCCCGTCCAGCTACGCCACGTTGTTCGGCAAACCGGAACTCGCGGAGTAGAAACGCCCTTGAGGGGCAACACCCTCAGGGGCGAGGGGAACTGCGCGATCAATCCCGAACAGCCCGCACCCGCCCCCAAACCGTCACCCGCCCCCCAAACCGTCACCCGCCCCCCAAACCGTCACCCGCCCTACTCGAAAAGCGCCCCCTGCTCCCCCTCGCGCGCCTTCCGCAACCGCCGGCTCCGCACCCCCACCGCCATCGCGGTCACCGCCGCCGTCACGCCGAAGGCGGCCGGCACCATCCACCCCCGGTCGACGGCATGCCCGAGCAGATGGTCGAGGGAGAGCCGTCCGGGCCCGGCGACGGCAAGTCCCGCCGCCGTCAGCCCCAGCGACGCCGCGTACTCGAACCCGCCCTCCTGGTTGAAGAACCCGTTCGGCGCGTGCACCGCCGACGCGCCCGCCATCGCCCCGGCGGCGGCCGCACCCGCCGCCGGTGTGGCGAGGCCGAGCGCCAGCAGCAATCCGCCCCCGGTCTCCGCGACACCGGCCGCCGTGGCGCTGACCTTGCCGGGCGCGTACCCGATGGACTCCATGAACTGGCCGGTGCCCTCGATGCCGCCACCGCCGAACCAGCCGAACAGCTTCTGCGTGCCGTGCGCCGCGAGCACCCCGCCGGTCCCCAGCCGGAGCAGCAGCAGTCCCAGGTCACGCCGGTCGTAACAGGTCACGTCGTCTCCCCGTGCAGGGTGGTCTGGCCCGACCACCGTCGCACCGCACCCGCGCGCCCGGCCCGTCACCGGCGCCGAACGGGTGACGCGGGTGGCGGGGTCCCCGCACCGGTACGACCCTGGCAGGCATGACCATTCAGATCACCCGCCTCAGCGACCCCGCCGTACGCGCCTTCGTCGCGGCCGTCAACAACCACGACCACGAGGGCTTCATGGCCCTGCTGGCGCCCGGCGCGACCATGGCGGACGACGGCACCGAACGGGACCTCGCCGACTGGACCGACCGGGAGATCTTCTCCTCCCACGGCCACATGGAGGTGGAGAACGAGTCCGACGGCGGCCGCCGTCTCGTCGCCCGCTACAGCAACGACATGTACGGCGAGATGCGCACCACCTGGTCGTTCACCGTCGACGACGAGGGCCGCATCACCCGCTTCGAGACGGGCCAGGCCTGACGCCCCGCCAGGCGCATCCCCGGCGCCCGGCGGCACCTCACGGACGGGGACGGGCCGGGTCCGCGTCGTACGCCCGCCGTGCCTCCTCGACCCGGCCCAGGTTGGCCGTACCCCACTCGGTCAGGTGCGCGAAGAGCGGCGCCAGGCTGAGGCCCAGCTCGCTGATCTCGTACTCCACCCGGGGCGGCACCTCGGGGTGGTACGTGCGCACCACAAGACCGTCCCGCTCCAGCTGCCGCAGCCGCTGGGTCAGCACCTTCGGCGTGATGGTGCCGATGCGCCGCTCCAGCTCGACGAACCGCTGCCGCCCGTACGTGTGCAGCGCCCACAGCACCGGGGTCGTCCAGCGGCTGAACACGATGTCCACCACCGGGCTGACGGGGCAGGCGAATTCGGGTCCGCTCACCGTGGTCGTCGCCTGCTTCGTTCCGGCCATGCGCACCCCTTCGGGGAAGTCACTATCTCCTAGGTACCTACTATATTCAGGCTGTTAGCGTCCTCACCACACCGAGACAACAGGGGAGTTGTTCATGTTTGTGGTGACCGGGGCAACGGGGAACGTCGGCCGGGAACTGGTGCGTTCCCTCGCGGAGCGCGGCGCGTCCGTGACGGCGACGTCGAGGGGGATCACGGCGGACCATGTGCCGGACGGGGTACGGCCGGTGCGCGCCGACCTGACCGACGCCGGCAGTCTGCGCGAGGCGTTCGAGGGCGCGGACGCGCTGTTCCTGCAGAACGGGGGCGCCTCCGCGCATCGGATCGACCCGCAGGAGATCGTCGCCACGGCCAAGGCCGCCGGCGTCACCCGCATCGTGCTGCTGTCCTCGCAGGGCGTCGCCACCCGGCCGGGTTCGGCGTCGCACGGCGTGGTGGCGCGCGCCGTCGAGGACGCCGTACGGGAGTCGGACGCGCACTGGACGATTCTGCGCCCGGGAGGGTTCCAGTCCAACTCCCTGGCGTGGGCGGGGGCGGTGCGTTCCGCGCGGACGGTCGCCGCGCCGTTCGGCGACGTAGGGCTGCCGCTGATCGACCCGGCGGACATCGCCGAGGTCGCCGCCGCCGTCCTGCGCGACGGAGCGCCGGGCGGGCGGGTGATCGAGCTGACCGGCCCCGCCCTCGTCACCCCGCGCGAGCAGGCGGCGGCGATCGGGGAGGCGCTCGGCGAGCCGGTGCGCTTCGTCGACCTGCCGCGCGCCGAGGCCCGGGATCAGATGCTGCGGTTCATGCCCGAGGAGGTCGTCGACACGACGCTCGGCATCCTGGGCGAGCCCACCGAGGACGAACTGCGCACCGGCCTCGGCGTCGAGGACGTCCTCGGCCGTCCGCCGCGCGCCTTCGCCGACTGGGCCCGGCGGAACGCCGGCCTGTTCCGCTGACCGACGGACCCGAACGACCGTTCCGTTACTCGCGGGTACGAAACGCTCGCACCGTGAGGATCGGGTGACGCAATGGTCACGAATCTCGCGCACGCGCTGGTTGGTGTGTTCAAGTACCGCGCTCAGCTCGGGTTTCGCGGATCGGTTGGCTCGGACTTGGGCGGACGTTGTGGAGATCGGCCGCACCACGGCGTCCGCCGCCCCCCGGACACCATTGATCTGAACGCGACACGTCGTCAGTCTTCTCGTCAGCCTCCGCGTCTCGTCATGCCGGAGGTCAACCCCCCACACCACCTGACGAGGAGACCCCTCTTCATGACGCACCGGAAGCGCACCACCGCACTGAAAGTCACCGCCGCCGCCTGCGCGGTGACCGCCGCGAGCACGGCGGCCCTGCTCGGGGCCTCGTCCGCCCAGGCCCAGCAGCCCGCCGAGGGCACGGTCTACGGCCTCGGCGCCGCGAACGCGGTCAAGGGCAGCTACATCGTCCTCCTCGACGAGAAGACGACGGCCGCCGACCAGAAGGAACTGGCCCAGGAGTACGGCGGCGAACTCAGCCGGTCCTACGGCGCTGCCCTGGAGGGCTTCTCCGCCGACGGGCTCAGCGCGACCGAGGCGAAGCGCCTCGCCGCCGACCCGTCCGTCGGCGCCGTCGTCGCCAACCGCGTCTACCGCACCACCGCGACCCAGGACGACCCGCCGTCCTGGGGCCTGGACCGCATCGACCAGCAGGACACCGCGGGCGACAGCAAGTACACCTACCCCGACCAGGCGGGCGAGGGCGTCACCGCGTACGTCATCGACACCGGCGTGCGGATCACGCACGAGGACTTCGAAGGCCGCGCCAGCCACGGCTTCGACGCCGTCGACAACGACGACAGCGCCGACGACGGCAACGGCCACGGCACGCACGTCGCCGCCACCATCGCGGGCGCCGACCACGGCGTCGCCAAGAAGGCCAAGGTGGTCGCCGTGAGAGTCCTCGACGACAACGGCTCCGGCACCACCGAGCAGGTCGTCGCCGGCATCGACTGGGTCACCGAGCATCACGAGGGCCCGTCCGTCGCCAACATGAGCCTGGGCGGCGCCGCCGACCCGGCGCTCGACGCGGCCGTGCAGAAGGCCATAGCCTCCGGCGTCACCTTCGCCGTCGCCGCCGGCAACGAGTCCGCCGACGCCGGCCAGGGTTCGCCCGCCCGCGTACCCGAGGCGCTCACCGTCGCCTCCAGCACCGAGGACGACGCCCAGTCGGACTTCTCCAACTTCGGCGAGTCCGTCGACCTGTACGCGCCCGGCTCCGACATCACCTCGGCCTGGAACGACAGCGACACCGGCACCAAGACCATCTCCGGCACCTCGATGGCCTCCCCGCACGTGGCCGGCGCCGCCGCCGTCTACCTGGCGGCCCATCCCGACGCCGACCCGGCCGCCGTCGCCAAGGCGCTGACCGACGGCGCCACCGCCGACGCGATCAGCAACCCGAGCACCGGCACGCCCAACAAGCTGCTGAAGGTCACCGAGTAGCACGGGGCACGCACGCGCGCGCCCGCCGGGCGCGGGGGCCGCAGGGGAAACGTTCCCCCTGCGGCCCCTGTACGTCCCGAAATGACAGCCCGTGTCCCCGGCCCGCCGGAACGAGTGGCCCGGCTCACATGGCGTACGGCCCGCGCCCCGGACACGATGGTGATCGTCACCGGCAGGCTGAAGGGATCGACCATGTTCCGCAAGGTGCTCGTCGCCAACCGCGGCGAGATCGCGATCCGGGCGTTCCGCGCGGGCTACGAACTCGGTGCGCGCACCGTTGCCGTCTTCCCCTACGAGGACCGCAACTCGCTGCACCGGCTGAAGGCCGACGAGGCCTACGAGATCGGCGAGCCGGGACACCCGGTCCGGGCGTATCTGTCCGTCGAGGAGATCGTGCGCGCCGCGCGCCGGGCCGGCGCCGACGCCGTCTACCCGGGCTACGGATTCCTGTCGGAGAATCCCGAGCTGGCCAAGGCCTGCGCCGACGCGGGCATCACCTTCGTCGGCCCCGACGCCCGCATCCTGGAGCTGACCGGCAACAAGGCGCGCGCGGTGGCCGCCGCCCGGGAGGCGGGAGTTCCCGTCCTCGGCTCCTCCGCGCCCTCCAACGACGTCGACGAACTCGTGCGCGCCGCCGATGAAATCGGCTTCCCCGTGTTCGTGAAGGCGGTCGCGGGCGGCGGCGGCCGGGGCATGCGCCGGGTGGAGGACCCCGCCCAGCTGCGGGAGGCCGTCGAGGCAGCGTCCCGCGAGGCCGCCTCCGCGTTCGGCGACCCCACGGTGTTCCTGGAGAAGGCCGTCGTCGAGCCCCGCCACATCGAGGTGCAGATCCTCGCCGACGGCGAGGGCAACGTCATCCATCTCTACGAGCGGGACTGCTCCGTGCAGCGCCGCCACCAGAAGGTGATCGAGCTCGCCCCCGCGCCCAACCTCGACCCGGAGCTGCGCGACCGGATCTGCGCCGACGCCGTGAAGTTCGCCCGGCACATCGGCTACCGCAACGCCGGCACCGTGGAATTCCTCCTCGACCGCGAAGGCCACCACGTCTTCATCGAGATGAACCCGCGCATCCAGGTCGAGCACACGGTCACCGAGGAGGTCACCGACGTCGACCTCGTCCAGTCGCAGCTGCGCATCGCCGCCGGCGAGACGCTCGCCGACCTCGGGCTGTCCCAGGAGTCGGTCACCCTGCGCGGCGCGGCCCTGCAGTGCCGCATCACCACCGAGGACCCGGCCAACGGCTTCCGCCCGGACACCGGCCGGATCAGCGCGTACCGTTCGCCCGGCGGCTCCGGCATCCGCCTCGACGGCGGAACCACCCACGCCGGCACGGAGATCAGCGCCCACTTCGACTCGATGCTGGTCAAACTGACCTGCCGGGGACGTGACTTCGCGACGGCGGTGGGCCGCGCCCGGCGCGCGGTCGCCGAGTTCCGCATCCGCGGAGTGGCCACCAACATCCCCTTCCTGCAGGCCGTGCTGGACGACCCCGACTTCCAGGCCGGGCGGGTCACCACCTCCTTCATCGAGCAGCGCCCGCAGCTGCTCACCGCCCGCCACTCCGCCGACCGCGGCACCAAGCTGCTCACCTACCTCGCCGACGTCACCGTCAACAAGCCGCACGGCGAGCGCCCCGATCTGATCGACCCGCTGACCAAGCTGCCCGAGGCGCCCGCGGCGGAGCCGCCGGCCGGGTCCCGGCAGCGCCTCGCCGAGCTCGGCCCCGAGGGCTTCGCCCGCTGGCTGCGCGAGTCGCCGACCGTCGGCGTCACCGACACCACCTTCCGCGACGCCCACCAGTCGCTGCTCGCCACCCGCGTCCGCACCAAGGACCTCCTCGCCGTCGCCCCGGTGGTCGCCCACACACTGCCCGAGCTGCTGTCCCTGGAGTGCTGGGGCGGCGCCACCTACGACGTCGCCCTGCGCTTCCTCGCCGAGGACCCCTGGGAGCGGCTCGCCGCGCTGCGCGAGGCCGTGCCGAACATCTGCCTCCAGATGCTGCTGCGCGGCCGCAACACCGTCGGCTACACGCCGTACCCGACGGAGGTGACCGACGCCTTCGTTCAGGAGGCCGCCGCCACCGGCGTCGACGTCTTCCGCATCTTCGACGCGCTCAACGACGTCTCCCAGATGCGGCCCGCCATCGACGCCGTCCGCGCGACCGGCACGTCCGTGGCGGAGGTCGCCCTCTGCTACACCTCCGACCTGTCCGACCCGTCCGAGCGGCTCTACACGCTGGACTACTACCTGCGGCTCGCCGAGCAGATCGTCGACGCCGGCGCGCACGTCCTGGCCGTGAAGGACATGGCGGGCCTGCTGCGGGCGCCCGCGGCGGCGAAGCTGGTGTCGGCGCTGCGCCGGGAGTTCGACCTGCCGGTGCACCTGCACACGCATGACACCGCGGGCGGTCAGCTCGCCACCTACCTCGCCGCGATCCAGGCGGGCGCGGACGCGGTGGACGGCGCGGTGGCCTCCATGGCGGGCACCACCTCGCAGCCCTCGCTGTCGGCGCTGGTCGCCGCCACCGACCACTCCGAGCGGCCCACGGGCCTCGACCTCCAGGCGGTCGGCGACCTGGAGCCGTACTGGGAGAGCGTCCGCAAGGTCTACGCCCCCTTCGAGGCGGGCCTCGCCTCCCCGACCGGGCGCGTCTACCACCACGAGATCCCCGGCGGCCAGCTCTCCAACCTGCGCACGCAGGCGATCGCGCTGGGCCTCGGCGACCGCTTCGAGGACATCGAGGCGATGTACGCGGCCGCCGACCGGATGCTGGGCCGGCTGGTCAAGGTCACCCCGTCGTCCAAGGTGGTCGGCGACCTCGCCCTGCACCTGGTCGGCGCGGGTGTGGACCCGCGCGAGTTCGAGGAGAACCCGGACCGCTTCGACATCCCCGACTCGGTCGTCGGCTTCCTCCGCGGCGAGCTCGGCACCCCGCCCGGCGGCTGGCCGGAGCCCTTCCGTACGAAGGCGCTGCGCGGCCGCACGGAGCCCAAGCCGGCGCCGGAGCTGTCCGACGAGGACCGGGAGGGCCTGGCCAAGGACCGGCGCCCGACCCTCAACCGGCTGCTGTTCCCCGCCCCGACCCGGGAGTTCGAGACGCACCGCCAGTCGTTCGGCGACACCAGCGTCCTGGACAGCAAGGACTTCTTCTACGGGCTGCGCCCGGGCAAGGAGTACGGCGTCGACCTCGAACCGGGCGTCCGGCTGCTGATCGAGCTCCAGGCGATCGGCGAGGCGGACGAGCGCGGCATGCGCACGGTGATGGCCACCCTGAACGGCCAGCTGCGGCCGATCCAGGTCCGCGACCGCGCCGCCGCCTCCGACGTGCCGGCCACCGAGAAGGCCGACCGCGCCAACCCGAACCATGTGGCCGCGCCCTTCGCCGGCGTGGTGACCCTCGCGGTCGCCGAGGGGGACCAGGTGGAGGCAGGCGCCACGGTGGCGACCATCGAGGCGATGAAGATGGAGGCGGCCATCACGGCCCCGAAGTCCGGCACGGTGGCCCGGCTGGCGATCAACCGCATCCAGCAGGTGGAGGGCGGCGACCTTCTGGTCGAACTCGCCTGACCGAGGCCGACGGGCTGGTCAAGCCCGATTGACATATGCCGCCCGTACGGGGTCGCCGTCCATCATCGACGGCGACCCCGTACGAACGCCCTGCGAGCTGTCGAACAAGCCTGCGCACAGGAGCTGTGCGACCGTAGATTGAGCGGCGACAACAGCTCTCGGAACACCACGGACGGCACTCATGACCGACCCTGCCACGGCGCCAGGATCCGCACAGCAGAAGATCGACACCTCGGTGCCGCACTCGGCCCGCATCTGGAACTACTGGCTGGGAGGGAAGGACAACTACCCCGTCGACGAGGAGGCCGGCGACGCCTACACCGCCGTCTTCCCCGGCATCGTCGCCATCGCCCGCAGCAGCCGCGCCTTCCTGCGCCGCAACATCACGTACCTGGCGGGCGAGCAGGGCATCCGCCAGTTCCTCGACATCGGCACCGGCCTCCCGACGGCCGACAACACCCACCAGGTCGCGCAGCGGATCGCCCCGGAGTCCCGGATCGTCTACGTCGACAACGACCCGATGGTCCTGGCCCACGCCCGCGCGCTGCTCTATTCCACGCCCGAGGGCGCGACGGCGTACGTCGACGCGAACGTCCGGGAGCCCGAGCGCATCCTGGAGGCCGCGAGCCGCACCCTGGACCTCTCGCGTCCCACCGCGCTGATCCTGAGCAACATCCTCGGCCACATCGCCGACCACGACGAGGCGCGCTCGGTGGTCGACCGGCTGATGGCGGCCCTGCCGTCCGGCAGTTTCCTGTCGGTCAACGACGGTTCGCGCGGCATCGACCCGGTCTTCGAGCGTGCGCAGGACGCGTACAACTCCAGCGGCGCGGTGCCGTACAACCTGCGGACGGTGGAGGAGATCACCTCCTTCTTCGACGGGCTCGAGCTGGTCGAGCCGGGTGTCGTGTCCGTGCAGCAGTGGCGTCCCGACGAGGACGCGCCGGAGCCGCAGGTCATCGCCGAGCACGGCGGGCTGGCCCGCAAGCCCTGACCTTCCGGCCTCCCGAGCACCGAGGCGGGTCCCGGCAACACCCGGGGCCCGCCTCCTCGTTGTCCGTGTCTTCGTTGTCCGTGCGACCAACTTTGAACTCGTCGAGTACAAAGTATGGACGAGTTGAGCGGAAGTCTCCTAGCGTGTCGGCGCAACCGTTGGCGTACTCGTGAACACACGTGATCCGCACCGGAGTTGTCCGGCCCTCCGGTCGACCCAGCAGGAGGCAGCAGCATGGACGCACGGCTGTACCGGCAAGTCCGAAGATCACTCACCGGCCTGCTCGTCGGCGCCTTCCTGGCCGGCGGCGTATGGGGGTCGCCCCTCGCCTCGGCCCGCCCGGGCGCGGCGGCTCAGGACGTACCGCCCCAGGAACCCGGCGTCACGCTCCGCGTGTTCGACGTGCAGGTCCCGCTCGAGACGATCTGCACCCTCAAGCCCGGACAGACCCCGAACGTCGACCGGCTCGCCCCCGTCGTCGACTTCAGCTCGGCCGACGACTTCGGCGGGTTCGCCGACAACTTCGTCAGCCAGGTCACCGGCAACGTCCACGTCGCGGCCGCCGGCGCCTACACCTTCCGGCTGACCAGCGACGACGGCTCACGGCTGCTGATCGACGACCAGGTGGTGATCGACCACGACGGGCTGCACGGCGCCGAACCCAAGGACGGCACCGTCGAACTCACCGAGGGCCCGCACGCGTTGCGCATCGACCACTTCGAGCGCGGCGGCGGACAGCAGCTCACCCTCGCCTGGCGGCCGCCCGGCGCCGACGCCTTCACGACCGTGCCGAACGAGGCGCTGAGCACCGACGCCGGCGTGGTGCGGGTGACCGCGCCGGGCCGCAAGGAGTGCGAGGGCATCACCGACTCGCCCGGCGACGGCCTGCCGCTGAACGCCGTACGCCCCGACCACACCCTCACCGACCTGCGCCCCGAGGGCTTCGAACCCCAGGTCACCGGCATGGACTGGCTGCCCGACGGCCGGCTGCTCGTGAGCACCTGGGGCGGCACCGACAACACGGCCGGCGAGATCTACGCCCTCGACCACGTCACCGGCGCCACCGGCCCCGACAAGGTCACCGCGACGAAGATCGCGGGCGGGCTGAAGGAGCCCATGGGCCTGAAGGTCGTCGACGGCGTCGTCTACGTCTCGCAGAAGCACGAGCTGACCGAGCTGCGCGACAGCGACGGCGACGGCTCCCTCGACCGGTCCCGCACCGTCGCCACCTGGCCGTACGGCGGGAACTTCCACGAGTTCGCCTTCGGACTCCTCTACGACAAGGGGTACTTCTACCTCAACCTGTCCGTCGCCATCGACTACGGCGGCGCCACCACCGACCCGCAGCCCGCACCCGGCCGCGGCGTCACCGTCAAGGTGAACAAGAAGACGGGGAAGGTCAGTTACCTGGCCGGCGGGCTGCGCACGCCCAACGGCATCGGCCGGGGACCCGGCGGCGGCATGTTCGTCACCGACAACCAGGGCGGCTGGCTGCCCGCGTCCAAGCTGGTGCAGATCAAGCAGGACCGCTTCTTCAACCACTACACCAACCCGGCAGGCCCCTTCGACAAGCAGCCGGTGACCCAGCCGGTGCTGTGGCTGCCGCAGAACGAGATCGCCAACTCGCCCAGCACACCCCTGTACCTGACCGAGGGACGCTTCAAGGGGCAGATGCTGTTCGGCGACGTCACCTACGGCGGGCTCCAGCGCGCCTACCTGGAGAAGGTCAAGGGCCAGTACCAGGGCGCGGTGTTCCGCTTCACCCAGGGTCTCGAAGCGGGCGTGAACCGCATCAGCGTGGGCCCCGACGGCGCGATCTACGTGGGTGGTCTGGGCGCCGACGGCAACTGGGGCCAGGAGGGCAAGCTCCGGTTCGGCCTGCAGAAGCTGACGCCGAACGGCGGCAACACCTTCGACATCCAGGCCATGCGGGTGCGCAAGGGCGGGTTCGAGCTGGAGTACACCCAGCCCCTGTCGCAGGAGACCGCCGAGGACCTGGTGAGCCACTACCAAGCCGAGCAGTGGCGCTACACCCCGACCCGCGACTACGGCGGCCCCAAGATCGCCGAGGAGACCCTCGAGGTGACCTCCGCGACCCTGTCCGCCGACCGCAGGAAGGTCACCCTGACGATCGACGGCCTCAAACCCGGCCGCGTGGTGCACCTGCGCTCCCCGCGCCCGTTCAGCTCCGGCTCGGGCGAGACCCTGTGGAGCACCGAGGCCTGGTACACCCTCAACGCGCTCCCGGGCGCCGAGCCCGCACCCGGCCCGGTGTACGAGGCGGAGGAGGCCACCCTCACCGGGGCGGCCGGCATCAACACCGACCACCGCGGCTACTCCGGGAGCGGCTTCGTCGACCGGTACGGCACCCCGGGCGCCACCACCACCTTCGACGTCACCGTGGACCGGGCCGGCTCCTACGACCTGGGCCTGCGCTACTCCAACGGCCCGAACCCCTTCCAGGGCGCCAAGTCCGTCTCCCTGTACGTCAACGGACGCAAGGTCGAGCAGACCGAGCTGCGCAGCACCGGCGACTGGGACACCTGGTCCACGCAGCGGGAGACGGTACGGCTGCGCGCCGGGCACAACACCGTCGCCTACCGGGTCGACGAGGGCGACACCGGGCACGTCAACCTGGACCTCCTCACCGTCGACCGGCACGGCGCCCCGGTCACCCTGTTCGACGGCCGGAACCTCGGCCGCTGGCAGCACACCGACGGACGCCCCGTGCAGTGGCCCGTGGACGGCGGGGCCGCGGAGGTCTGCTGCGGTGACATCCGCACCAAGGACAGCTACGACGACTTCCGGCTGCACGTCGAGTACTGGCTGCCGAAGCTGCCCCCGGACGTCACCGGCCAGGACCGCGCCAACAGCGGCGTCTACCTCCAGGACCGTTACGAGGTGCAGATCCTGGACTCGTACGGCGACACCACCCTCGCCACCGACGAGGCGGGCGCGATCTACCAGAAGAAGGCGCCCGACGTGAACGCCGCCCGTCCGCCGGAGACGTGGCAGTCGTACGACATCGTCTTCCGCGCCGCCCGCTACGACGCCGAGGGCGACAAGACGTCCGACGCGCGGATCACGGTGGTGTGGAACGGCAAGAAGGTCCACGACGACGTGGCGGTGGACGGCCCCACGGGCGGCGGCGCGCCCGAGGGACCCGCGGCAGCGGCGATCCGGCTCCAGGACCATGGCAACGCGGTGCGGTACCGCAACATCCGTGTCGAACCGCTGAGTTGACGCCGCCGCGGTGAGACACGCGGGTGTGGCCGGGGGCGCGGGCCCCGGCCACACCTCTGTGCCCGGGACCGTCCGGGCGCCGACCTGCGACGACGGCGTCGTACGGCCACGCTTTACGCCCCGGCCGGACCTTGTGCGGCGCATGCGTCCGCCGTGCCTGACCGCGTCAGCATCCGCGTATGGCGAACCTTCGCGGGGCGCGGAAGCAGATGACCCGTCGTACGCTGCTCGAGTTCGGACTCGAGCTGTTCTCGACGCCCTGCTCCACGAAGGTCGCCTCGCTCGGCACGGTGGAGGTCCGCACCCGCAGGGTGGTGTGCGGGGCGCGCTCGGCCGGCAGCCGGTAGGCGGAGCTGACGGCGAACGCCGTGCTGGTGGCCGTCGCGACGGTGATCACCCGGCGGTCGGTGGCCGGATCGGGCCCCGTCACCCACACGATCTACCGCGACGCCGCCCGCCCCTCCCCACCGGCCCTGCCGTTCACCACGCAAGGCCCACGTCCGAGGCGCTTCGCCGTCCGGGACGCCCGGACGGCGAAGCCGGAGGGCGGGCCGGGCCGCCCGGTGGCACGCTGAGTCCGAACGGAGTCTCCGAAAGGACCTCGCGGTGATCACCACTGATTTCGTCCCCGGTTCGCCCTGCATGCTCGACGTCGGCGTCCCCGACGTCCCGGCCGCCGCGTCCTTCTACGGCGCGGTCCTCGGCTGGGACTACGAGCCGATGGGCGAGGAGATCGAGGGCGGCATGTTCCGCAAGGACGGCAAGATGGTCGCCGGCCTCGGCAGGCTCACCGAGGAGGGCGCCCGCCCGGCCTGGATGATCTACTACACGGTCGCCGACGCGGACGCCACCACCCGGGCCGTCGAGGCGGGCGGCGGCACCGTCCGCGTGGCGCCGACGGACATCGAGCAGTGGGGCAGGATGGCCCAGTACAGCGACCCGCTGGGCGGCCAGTTCGCCGTGTGGCAGCCCGGCGAGAGCAAGGGCGTCGACCTGGTCGACGCGCCCGGCTCCCTGTGCTGGACCGAGCTCTACACGAGCGACGCGGGCGGGGCGAGGCGGTTCTACGGCGACGTCTTCGGCTGGCGGTTCACCGACATGCCGATGCCGGGCGGCGAGGGCACGTACACCCTGATCACCCCGGCCGGCCAGCCCGAGGACCGGATGCACGGCGGTCTGCTGGAGGTCGGCGAGGACGCCCTGTCCCTGGCCGGCGGGCGGCCCTACTGGCACCCCGTCTTCGCGGTCGCCGACTGCGACGCGGCCGTCGCCCAGGTGAACGAGAACGGCGGCACCGTGCAGATGGGCCCCGTGGACGCCGAGGGCGTCGGCCGGATGGCCCTGTGTCTCGACCCGTTCAAGGCCGACTTCGTGCTGCTCACCCCGACGCAGGGCTGACAGGGCGCGGACGCGTCAGCCGGCGCCGGACAGACGGCGGGCGTCCACCTCGATCTCGATCCTCATCCGGGGATCGGCGAGACCGCAGACCATCATCGTCGCGGCCGGCCGCACCTCCTCGAAACACCGGCGCAGCACCGGCCAGCACGGCTCGAAGTCCGCCCGGTCCGGCAGCAGATAGCGCACCCGGACCACGTCGGCGAACGTGCAGCCGGCCTCCGCCAGCGCGGCGCCGATGTTACGCAGACACTGCTCCGCCTGCTCCACGACGTCGTCGGAGATCGTCATCGTGGAGTAGTCGAAGCCGGTGGTCCCGGACACGTGCACCCGGTCGCCGTCGACCACGGCACGGGCGTACCCGATGCGCTCCTCGAACTCGGAACCGCTGAGAATCGCGCGTCGAAACGCCCGCGGCGGAAGATCATCCGAAGGGTGGATCATGATGGCATCGTATGGCCTTGTCAACTCCCCGTGCCATGATGGGGGAACACGAGACTGGTCGGCGTCATGGTGCCGACTCGTGGGTTCTGGGCGTCGCCCCCTTTCCGGGCAGCCAGCCCCCGCCATCGTCGGCTGCCGCACCCCGGGGTGCGCATCGCCTTTGGGCTCACCACCCCCTCGAAGGGGGAAAGCCCGCCATGCACTTCACCACACGGATCGACGGCTCCACGGCATGCATCGCCGTGCACGGAGAGATCGACTACGACACCCTTCCGCTGCTCCGGGCCGCAGCCGCCGCGCTGGCGCCCGGCGTGACCGAACTGGTCTGGGACCTGGAGCACGCCCGCTTCATGGACGTCGCCGGACTGCACCTGCTGTTCGAGGAGCGGTCGCCGGAGGGTCCGGTGCGCAGGATCACGGTCACCAACCTGGCACCTCAGCCGCTACGCCTGCTCATGCTCGCCACCGAGGTCAGACCCGACCTGGAACTCACCCGGCTGTTCCCCGACACCCCGACCGCCCTGCTCGACGACTGACCCCGGGCCCGGCCGCGGAGCGCCGCCATGGAGCCTGACGACCAGATCATGGAAGGCCCGGGCGAGCACCGCGTCGCCGAGGCCGCCGAACGGATCGTCGCCGAGGGCCGGCCGCGTCTGCACCGCACCTGGGCGACGCTGGTGGCCACCGCGCTGCTGGGCGGCATCGACGTGAGCGTCGGCGTCATGACGCTGCTGTTCGTCAAGCACGAGACGGGCAGCGACCTCCTGGCCGGGCTGGCCTTCTCCGTGGGGCTGATCGCCCTGCTGCTCGGTCACAGCGAACTGTTCACCGAGGGCTTCCTCGTCCCCGTCAGCACCGTGATCGCAGGCGCGGCCACCTGGCTGGACCTGCTGCGCCTGTGGCTGACGGTCCTGGTGATGAACCTCGTCGGCGGATGGGCGTTCATGTGGATCGTGACGGAAGCCTTCCCCGACCTGCACTCCACGGCCGCCGAGGCGGGCACGCGGTTCGTCGACGGCGGCTACACCCTGGGCACCTTCTGCCTCAGCGTGCTGGGCGGGGGAGTCATCACCCTCATGACCCGGATGCACCACGGCACCGAGTCCATGACCGGGAAGATCACCGCGTCGGTGTCCGCCGCGTTCATCCTGGCCGGACTCGGGCTGTGGCACTCGGTCCTCGACTCCCTCATCGCGTTCGCGGGCCTGCACGCCGGCGGCACGCCCTACGGGTACGCCGACTGGCTGGCCTGGCTGGGCTGGGCCGTCCTCGGCAACGTCGTCGGGGGCCTCCTGCTGACCACGTCCCTGCGCCTCGTCCGCAGCGCACCGGTCCTGCGCGAGGAGGCACCCGCGACGGACGCCGGCGACGCCTGACGGCGGAGGGGCCGGGCTCAGCGGTCCTGCGACAGCCGCAGCAGATCGGCGAAGGTGCCTCCCGCGTGCACCAGGTCGTCGTACGTGCCGTGCTCGGTGATGCGGCCCTGCTCCAGGACGACGATGTGGTCGGCGATCTTCGTGTTCTCCAGCCGGTGGGTGACCACGATGGTGATGCGGTCGCCCGCGATCGCCTTGATCCGCTCGAAGATGCCGTGCTCCCCGCGCGGGTCCATCTGGGACGTCGGCTCGTCGAGGATCAGCAGCGGCGGCCGCCGGTACAGCGCCCGCGAGCAGGCGAGGCGCTGCCACTGGCCGCCGGACAGCTCGGCGCCGCCGAAGATCTCCCGCGCGAGCAGCGTGTCGAGCCCCGCGGACAGTCCGTCCACGGCGTCCCGCATCCCGACCGCGTCGACCGCCTCCCACACCTCGTCGTCGTCCGCGCCCCGCGGCTGCCCGAGCGTCACGTTCTCCCGCACCCGCAGCGGCCACTGGGCGAAGATCTGCGGCACCAGGCCCGTACTCCGCCACACCGACGCCGGGTCGGCGCCTGCGAGGTCGACGCCGTCCCAGGTGACCCGGCCCTTGTCCGCCGGATAGATGCCGGTGACCAGGCGGGTCAGGGTGCTCTTCCCCGACCCGTTCACCCCCACCACGGCGAGGATCTCGCCGCGCCGCAACGTCAGCGACACACCGTCCACCGCCGGCGTCTCTTTGCCGGGGTAGCGGTAGGTGACCTCCTCCAGGCGGATCTCCTCCACCGGCGACGCGACCTCGGCCGGCCCCCGCCGGGGAGCGCGGGCGGCGGCGTCGTCGAGGAAGGCCTGCATGTCGCTGAGGTAGAGGCTGGTGTGGAACACCGCCGCGCCGTTCATCACGACCTGGGACAGCGCGGCCAGGGTGGTCTGCACGGCGATCACGGCCGTGGCGGCGACGCTTGGGGCGATGCGCCCGGAGGCCGTGAGCCAGGCGAGCGCGGCCCAGGTCAGCACCAGGAACGCGCCGCCGGCGAGGGACGACAGCAGGGCGATCCGCAGGGTCCGCGGGGCCGCCGTCAGCGACCTCTTGTCCACCCGCTCGGACAGGGCGCGGTACCAGTACAGGAGGTAGTCCGTCATGCCGTTGGCACGGACCTCGTCGGCGTACTTCGGCGTGGTCGCCCACCAGCGGGTCATGCCGCGGACGGTGCGGTCGGCGATGTTCGCGTAGTGGATCTCGTAGTCGACGCGCGCGGTGAGGACGGCGCCCGCGCCCGCCGGGGCGACGGCCAGCAGGAGCAGCGGCAGCATCAGCGGGTTGAGGACGGACAGGACGCCGCAGGCGGTGACCATCCTGATGAGCGCCGCCATGAACCGCTGGGCGTCCATCACCATCACGTGCGTGCGCATCACGCCCATCTCCGCGGCCTCCTGACGGTCGGCGAAACCGTCCACGGCGTACGCCTCGGCCTCCACCCGGCACACGGCCTCGACCAGCGCGCAGTCGGTCTCCGTGGTCAGCCGCGGGGTGATGCGCCGCTCGGCGTAGGAGGCCAGCGCGACCGACGCGCGGGCGACGGCGCTCGCCGCCGCGACGACGACCAGCGCGGGCAGCGCGTCCCGCAGCCGGTCGCCGACCTCGCCGGCGTCCAGCAGCGGGCCCATGGCCCGGGCCGTCGCGGTGAGCAGGGCGGCCGCCGACACGCCGGTCACCAGCTGGCAGACGAGGAGCAGCACCACGGCCCGGCGGTCGATGCGCCACGCCATCACGCAGATCCGCCGCAGCACCTTGGGCAGCTGCGAGCACAGGGCGCGGAAGCCGATCTGGCCGAGCGGGTTCACGGACTGGTGTCCGGAAAAAGGTGATCTCGGCGGGAGGCGGGGGCGGGACGGCACGGGTGGTCGGTCGGGTCACGGCACTTCTCCCTGCTGGTCAGAGGGGTGAGGGCGACGGCACGACACTCAACGAGAGGCGCGCCGCGATCGAACACACGTATTTCGGCCGACGTCCTGCCCGTGCGGCACACGCCGACCGGGGTACGCGCCTTGGGAAACCGGGCCCGCCGAGCAGCACCGGTTGTCCGAAACGCCCCACAGGGGCGCGGGGAACTGCGCGCCCAGCCCCCGCCGGCCCGCAGCCGGCATGTGACCAGCTTCATCCCTAAGTGTTTTGCCTAAAAGCTTTAGGCACGGGCATGCTTACGTTAGCCAAAAACGGAAGGACGCCCATGACCCCCCGAGCAGGACTCACCACCGAGCGCCTGACCCAGGCAGGCGCAACCCTCGCCGACGAGGTGGGCTTCGACCACGTAACCGTCTCGGAGCTCGCCCGCCGCTTCGACGTCAAGGTGGCGAGCCTCTACTCCCACGTGAAGAACTCGCACGACCTCAAGACCCGCATCGCCCTCCTCGCCCTGGAGGAACTCGCCGACCGCGCCGCCGACGCGCTCGCCGGACGCGCCGGCAAGGACGCCCTCGTCGCCCTGGCGAACGTCTACCGCGACTACGCCCGCGAGCACCCGGGCCGGTACGCGGCCGCGCAGTTCCGGCTCGACCCCGAGACCGCCGCGGCCAGCGCCGGCGTACGGCACGCGAAGATGACCCGCGCCCTGCTGCGCGGCTACGACCTCGACGAACCCGACCAGACCCACGCCGTCCGCCTGCTCGGCAGCGTCTTCCACGGCTACGTCAGCATCGAGATGGGCGGCGGCTTCAGCCACAGCGCCCCCGACACGGAGGAGACCTGGTCCCGCGTCCTCGACGCGCTGGACGCCCTCCTGCGCAGCTGGCCCCCCGCGCCCTGACCTCGCGCCCCCCGCCTCACATCCACCCACCCCCGAAAGACGGACCCCGACATGCCTTCCGCGCTCGTCACCACCCCCATCACCCCCGACCTCGTACGCGGCGCCCTCGAACTGGAGGAGACCCCCGACGGACTGCTGCCGCACCGCCTGCCCGCCTGGGCGCGCGCCCAGTGCTCCGACGGGCAGCTCGCCATGGCCGAGTCCCAGCCCTCCGGCGTCCGTCTGGTCCTCCGCACCCGCGCCACCGTCGTCGAGCTGGAGACCGTCCCCACCAAGCGCGTCTACACCGGCGCCCCGCCCCGCCCCGAGGGTCTGTACGACCTGCTCGTCGACGGGCGGCCCGCCGGGCAGGCGTCCGCGACCGGCGGCAACACCGTCACCATCGACCTGTCGACCGGCAACGCCGAGATGAGCTCCGGACCGGCGGGCGCCGTCCGCTTCGACGGGCTGCCCGGCGCCGACAAGACCGTGGAGATCTGGCTGCCGTACAACGAACTCACCGCGCTTGTCGCGCTGCGCACCGACGCCCCGGTCGAGCCCGCGCCCGCCTCCGGCCGCCGTACCTGGCTGCACCACGGCAGCTCCATCAGCCACGGCTCCGACGCCGCGAGCCCCACCACCATCTGGCCCGCGCTCGCCGCGGCCGCGGGGGACGTGGACCTGGTGAACCTCGGCTTCGGCGGCAGCGCCCTGCTCGACCCGTTCGTCGCCCGGACCATGCGCGACACGCCCGCCGACCTGATCAGCCTCAAGATCGGCATCAACCTCGTCAACACCGACCTGATGCGACTGCGCGCGCTCGGCCCCGCCGTGCACGGCTTCCTCGACACCATCCGCGACGGCCACCCCGACACCCCGCTGCTGGTCGTCTCGCCGATCCTCTGCCCCATGCACGAGGACACCCCGGGCCCGACGGCCTTCGACTTCAGCCGGCTCGCCGAGGGAAAGCTGGCGTTCACCGCCTCCGGCAACCCCGAGGAGCGGGCCGAGGGCAAGCTGACGCTGAACGCCGTACGTGAGGAACTGGAGCGGGTGGTGGAGGCGCGGGCCAAGGACGACCCGCACCTCCACCTCCTCGACGGCCGCCTCCTGTACGGCGAGCAGGACCACGCCGAACTCCCGCTGCCCGACGGGCTGCACCCGGACGCGGCGGCGCACCGCCGCATCGGCGAACACTTCGCCGCCCGGGTGTTCGCGGCCGGCGGCCCGTTCGCCCTGGCCGAGGGCTGAGCAGCCGGCCCCCGGCGGGGCTACGACGGGCGGCCCGTGGCCGGAGGTTCGGGCAGGACGAGCGCCGAGTGCGCCGTCCTGCCCCGCCCGGGCGGCAGCGTGCTCAAGCCGCGCAGCCGCTCGTTGCGCCGCTCCAGCTCCTGCGCGGTGCGCGGGATGAGCGGAGCGGTGCCCGAGCCGACGAGCGCCTGGTTGGCCGTCACGAAGGGCCGCACGTCGTGCTCGTAGGCCGCGAACCCCGCCACGTGATCCCGCTCCGCGAGGGAGTGGGCGAGCATGTATGCGCCGACCAGGGCGAGACTGGTGCCCTGCCCGGTGAGGAACGAGGGAGCGAACGCCGCGTCCCCGACCAGCGCGACCCGGCCCTCGCTCCAGCGCGGCATCCGGATCTGGCTGACCGCGTCGAAGAACAGGTCGTCCGCGTCCGGCAGCGCCTTCAGCATCGCCGGCACGTGCCAGCCTACGTCGGCGAACGCCTCGGCGACCGCGGCCCGCTGGTCCCGCGGATCGGCCAGCGCGGGGAACGGGGGCTCGGACCGGGCGAAGGTCAGGAACGCGTACACCTCGTCGGTGTCGCCCACCGCGTACAGGGCGGCGGCCCGCCCCGGCCCGTTCCACATCCGGGTCTCGTTCGCAAGCCCGAAGGTGTTGGGCATCAGGAAGATGCCGAAGCAGTACCCGAGGTAGTGATGGAACGGCTGCTCGGGGCCGAACACCTTCTCGCGGGTGGCCGAGTGCAGCCCGTCCGCGCCGACCACCAGGTCGAACGTCCGGGCCGCTCCTCCGTGGAAGGTGACGTCGACCCCCTGCCCGGTCTGGTCGAGCGTGGCGATCGAATCGCCGAACAGGAACTCCACGTCGTCGCGGACCGTCGCGAACAGCGCGTCGGTCAGATCGCCGCGCCGCACCTCCAGGTCCTGTCCGTCGGAGTTGCCGGTGACCGCGTGCGGGTGCAGGGACGCCACTTCGCTGCCGTCCCCTTCCAGGAACGTCATCCGGTCCACGTCGACCTGCGCCTCCTTGAGCCAGGGAAGCAGACCCATGCGTTCGACGACGCCCAGGGCGGTGCCGCGGATGTCGATGGGATACCCGCCGAGCCGTGGCGCGTGCGCCTTCTCGACGACGGTGACCTTGAAGCCGTAACGGTGCAGCCAGTACGCGAGGGCGGGGCCCGCGATACTGGCCCCGGAGATCAGGACCGTCCGGGGACGGCTGCGGTGGTCGGTGAGGGTCATGCGGTGACTCCTTTTTTGTGCAGGGTGCGGACGACGAAAAGGCACAGCACGGCCGTGACGCCCGCGACGAGAAAGCCGGTGACGAACGCCGACTCGGCCGGCACGGACGAGCCGGCGGGGGTCCGTGCGGTGAGCAGCGCGCCGCCGAACATGCCGCCGACGGCCGAGCCCAGGACACGCGTGACCAGGACGAGGCTGGTGGCGATGCCGGTGTCGCACTCGTCCACGGAGGACGCGATGGACGTCATCAGGGCGGTGACGCACAGGCCGTTGGCGAGCGAGATCAGGGTCTTGCCCACCACGATCTGCCACATCTCGCCGTGCAGGGCGGCCAGCCCCAGCAGGGCGACGGCCATCAGCACCGTCGCGGTGCCCACCACCGCGCGCGGGCCGAAGCGCCGCTCGCCGACCCCAGCCACCGGGCCGGCCAGCGTGGCGGCCAGGGCGCCCGGCAGCAGGACGAACCCGATCATGGTGGGTCCCGCCCCGAAGCCGTAGCCGTCCCCGGACACGTCGAGCAGCTGCGGCACCAGATAGACGCCCGTCGCGGTGCCCAGACAGATCACGAAGGTCACGACGCACGACTTCCAGACCACAGGGCGCGCCAGCATTCGCAAGTCGATCATCGGCGCGGACGCCCGGCGCTCCACGGCGACCCACCCGGCCGCCAGGGCCCCAAGGACCAGCACCAGGACGCCGAACAGGACCGGCGCCGAGCCCGCCTCGGGTGACAGCGCGAGGACCAGCATCAGCAACGCCAGGAATCCGCTCAGCAGCAGCAGACCCGCCCAGTCGAAGCAGGTGTCCTGCGCCAGACCCGGAGCGTCGGCGGGCATCAGCCGGTACACCGCCAGGGTGCACAGGACGACCGCGCAGGTCGGCACCGCGAACATCCAGTGCCGGGAGAACTGCTCCGCCACCGGCCCCGCGGCCAGCAGACCCACCACCGAGCCACCCACGAACATGCCGCTGACCAGACCGATCGCCGCCTTGGCGCGGCCCGGGGGCAGATGCTTGCGGACGACGATGAACGACAGCGGCAGCGCGCCGACCATCACGCCCTGGAGCACCTGCCCGAGCAGCAGCACCGGCAGGTTCGGGGCGACGGCGGACAGCAGACCGCCCAGCGATACCACGGCCATCAGCCTCGTCAGCACCCGCTTGCCGCCGTAGCGATCACCGAGCTTGCCGGCGATCGGCGCGGTGAGCGCACCGGTGATGAGGAGCACGATGTTCAGCAGCGCCCCTTGCGCCGGGGTCATGTCCAGCTCGCGCTGCAGCAGGGGCAGGGTGGGCGAGACGACCGACTCGAGGCTGCCGGTGGAGACCGCCAGCAGGCTGAGGGCCGTCACAGCGGCCCCGGTCACGCGGGCCGGCCGTGCTGGCACGGGAAGGGTCATGGGCGTCCTGTCCTTTGCTGACGGGCGGGTGGGCGACCCGCGGTCCGGAGGGAGCCGTCGTCCCGGCGACCGGGACGCGGGGTGTCCGCCTCGGCGCCTGACGGGGGTGCCGTACGGAAGCCGGCCACGGAGGGAGCGGGAGCCGTGACCGCCCGGGCGTCCGCCGAGGAGGAAGGGCGACCGGCCCCCGGAGCGGACGGGGCCGGACCGGAGGCCGGGGTGGTGGAACCAGCCCGGGCGGTGAGCGGGCCGAGGGAGGTCACGGCCGCGACGACGACCGCCGCCAGCGCCACGGCGAGCCCTTCGTCCGCCTGGCACAGCAGCGCGCCGGCGACCGCGCCGAGGACGATCGAGACGACGGCGGACAGCCGCCGCAGCGACCCCTGGGGGCGGGCCGCGCCCAGCCGGGAGTCCGCCGCGAGGGCGGTGAGAGTGGAGGTGACCACCACCGTGGTGACGTCCTTCACCGCGAGGTGACGGGCCGTCGCCGCCTGCGCGCCCATGGCCAGGGCGAGCGCCGAGGCCGCGGCCGCACGCGTGGCGTGACCGTCCGTTCCGAGGACGGTCAGGGCGGCCGCGGACGCGCCCAGGGCCGCCGCACCACCGGCCAGCAGGGCCGTGCACCGGCTGTTCCAGCCGGGCCGCACGGCGCCGCGCAGCACCCGCCCGGCCAGGGCCGCGCCGGCAAGGAAGGACACCAGGGCCAGGGCGGGACCGAGCACCGGCAGACGGGACCCGCCTGCCGCGGCCATCCCGAGGATGACCACGTTGCCGGTCATGTTGCCCGCGAACACCTGGTCGAGGCGCAGGTATCCGACGGCGTCGACGACGCCCGTGACGAAGGTGAGCGCGAGCATCAGGCCGGGCAGCGTCACCCACCGCGCCCCGCTCGTGGGGGCGTTCACCGGCCCGCCGCGTAGCCCTGGGCGCCGCGCGGGTTCGCCGCCGCCCCCAGCACGCCGGTGTCCGGGTCACGGGTGACCACCGACAGGCGGCCCTGGCTCCACGGTCCGGAGATGGTCAGGGCGTGACCCCGCCGGCGCAGCTCCTCGACCACCGCCGGGTCCGCCCGCTCCTCGATCACCAGCCCGCCCGGCGTCCAGGTCCGCGGCCAGAACGAGCCGGGCACCGCCGTGGTGTGGAAGGCGGGAGCGTCGATCGCCTGCTGCGGGTCGACACCGAGGGCGAGGGTGCGCACCAGGTACAGCGCCTGCCACTGGTCCTGCTGGTCACCGCCGGGCGTGCCCAGCGCCGCCACCGGCACACCGTCGCGCAGCAGCAGGGTGGGCGTGAGCGTCGTCCGCGGGCGCATCCCCGGTTCCAGGCGCGAGGGCGCGGCAGGGTCGAGCCATGTCATCTGCAGCCGCGTCCCGAGGGCAAAGCCCAGCTCGGGCACGGCGGGGGAGGACTGGAGCCAGCCCCCCGACGGCGTCGCGGAGATGATGTTGCCCCACCGGTCGACAACGTCGATGTGGCAGGTGTCGCCCCGGGTCGCCCCGGTCTGCTGCACGGTCGGCTCGCCCACGCCGTCGGCGCGTACGTCCGGCCGCCGCGTGGTCAGAGGCGGCGTGTACGACGGGAGACCGATGTCGCCGGGCCGGAACGCCGTCGACGCGGTCGGGCCGATCAGACCCGCGCGCTCCTCGGTGTACCGCGGCGCCAGCAGCCGGGCCAGCACCTCGTCGGCCTCCGCGGGATCCCGGTGCCCGTAGTGCGCCTCCCGGTCGGCCAGAGCCAGCTTCAGCGCCTCGGCGACGGTGTGGACGCCCAGGGCGGTCGACGGGTCGATCCGCGCGTCGTCGAACCGGTCCAGCAGGGTGAGCGTCTGGAGCAGCACCGGGCCCTGGGACCACAGCCCGGCCTTGGCCACCGTCGTGCCGCGGAACTCCGCGGTGACGGCGGGTTCGAGACACGGCTCGAAGTCGGCGAAGTCGGCGGCGGTGATCACCCCGGCGTGGTCGGTGCCCGAGGAGTGCCGGTGGGGCACCGCGGAGGCCTCTTCCACGGCGGCCGCCACGAACCCGGTCCGCCAGGCGCGCCGCGCGGCCTCGATCCTGTCCTCGCGCGTCGCGCCGGCGCCCTCGGCGACCAGCCGGCGCAGCGTGCGGGCGTACACGGGATTGACGAGCGTGTCGTACGGTCCGGGGACGCGTCCCTCGGGCATCCACAGCGTGTACGAGGCGGGCCAGTGGGTGCGGAAGAGGTCCTCGACGGTGGCCAGGACGTTCGCCAGCTGCGGCACCACGGGCACGCCGCGCTCGGCGTAGTCGACCGCGTAGGCCAGGACGTCACGCAGTTCCCAGGTGCCGAGCCGGGCGAGCAGCCAGAGCCAGGAGTCGACGGCGCCGGGAACGGCGGCGGCCAGGGCGCCCGCGCCGGGGACGTGGTCGAGCCCCTCGGCGCGGAAGTGCTCGATGGTGGCGCCGCGCGGGGCGTGGCCCTGCCCGGCCAGGACGCGGGGGGTGGGATCCGTCGCGGTGGCCAGCAGGGCGACGAGGTCACCGCCGGGCCCGTTGAGATGAGGTTCGGCCACGTGGAGCACGAAGGCGCCCGCTGTGGCCGCGTCGAAGGCGTTGCCGCCTCGCTCCAGCACGGACTGGGCCGTGGCGGACGCGAGCCAGTGGGTCGAGGCGGCCATCCCGAACGTGCCGCGCAGTGTCGGGCGGGTCTGGTGAGGGGGAGCGTGGGTCGGTGCTCGATGCCGAGCGGGCATGGGTCACCTTCCGTTCCGGGAGAGGAGGGGAGGGGCAGGTGGTGGCCGGGCGCGGGGCCCGGACGTGCGGTGCGGCGGGTCCGCGGACCCGCGCGAGGCCGCGGCCGTGGGCTCCGGGCCCGGGGAAAAGCCCGGAGCCCACGGGGTCTCAGTGCACGTGGTACGCGGCGTGATGGGCGGCGAGGACGTCGCCGCCGAAGTCGGTTTGCGGGTCGCGCCACACGGCATGGGCGTGGTTGGCGTTCCGGTGGACCTTGGTCCACTCGATGAGCAGGCGCGGCCCGTGCAGGCGGTAGTAGTGCGCCTCGCCCGGCTCCGTCGAGCCGGCCCACGCGAAGTGCACCGCGTCCAGCCGCTCCGGGTCGTCGTAGCGCGACAGCGGGGAGATCTCCTCCCGCACCCGGCCCAGGTAGGTGCCCAGCAGCTCACGCAGTAGCTCCCGCTGACCGGCGTCGAGGTCGGCGGCGGGCACCCCCCGCGGCGGCGGCGCGAGGGACACCGCCCGCCGCTCGTCGTCGTCGAGCAGAGTGTGCGGCGTGTCGGGACGGTCCGGCACCATCTGGTCCGGATGCCACAGCTGCCGGCGGGTGATCAGCCGGTCGTCGATCCGCGGACTGTTGCCGGCCACGACGTCGTAGGGCGGGCGCGGCAGCAGCAGCGCGCGCCCGCCGGCCGCGGGGGAAAGGGAGCGGACCAGCGTGCGGGCCAGGTCCTCGGCCGCCGCCAGCGGACGCAGAGTCGTCCCGCCCAGGAGGGGTGACGCGGCCGGGTCCGCGCCCATGAACAGCGGTGTGGTGGCCGCGACCCGACCGTCGGCCACGAGGAAGTTGAGCGACACGTGGTGGCCGCCGAACCGCCAGCCCCACGGCCGGTCCCCGCCCGGCTCCCCGAACACGCGCAGGTAGTACATGTTCGGATCGCGCGACCGCTCCCGGCCCCAGAGCACCGAGAAGTCCTCGACGCGGTCGAGCACGTTCTCCAGCCCGATGACGGTGGCGACCGTGTTGTACCCGGCCTCCGAGAGCCCGCTCGCCACCAGCCGCATCACCTGCCGGTACTGGGCCGGCCGCTGCTGGGCGAACGTCAGCCCGCCGTGGTCGGTGGGCGTGTAGTACCAGCGGGTGCGGTCTGCCTCGGCCGCGCCGTCCGTCCCCGGCGCGGGTCCGGTGCCCAGCCGTCGCTGTTCGGGGTCGAGGGAGTCCAGCCACGCCCGGGCCGCCTCCGCCATACGGTCGGCGACCTCCCGGGAACCTTCCGCCGGGGCCCGCTCCGGCCTGCTGTGGTCGTGGGTCATGTCGCCTCCAGCCCCAGGAACTCGCGGACCCGCAGCGCGACGGTGCTGGGGAACTCCGCCACGATGGCGTGCCGCCCGCCGTCGATGGGCCGCAGCTTCGCGTTCGGGATCCGCTGCTGCATCAGCACGGCGCCGGAGAACGGCGCCAGCAGGTCGTGCGTGCCGTGCACGATGAGCGTGGGCGCGGCGATGTCCGCCAGCCGGTCACAGACCTCGTGCTCCTGCGCGACCCGGTGGCGGCGGGCGCTCTGCTCGGGGCTGCGCAGGGAGAGGGTGCCGGCCCGTCCGGCGCGGGCGGCCTCGCTCTCGGGCGTGTAGAAGTACTCCACGGCCGCGCGCTGCCGCTCCTCGTGGGGCATGGTCAGCAGGTCGTCCAGCGCCGGGCTCCCCATGGCGTAACTCGGTGCGGTGGCGACCAGGACCAGGGAGTCGACCCGATCCGGATGCCGCAGCGCGACATGCTGGGCCACCACCCCGCCGAAGGACGCGCCCAGCAGATGCGCGGTGGGCAGCTCCAGCGCGTCCAGCAGGTGCACGAGGTCGTCGGCGAGGTCGGACAGCGAGTACGGGACGGGTGGGCAGACGGTGACGCCCGAGTCCCGCTGGTCGTACGAGATCGCCCGGATGCCGTCGCCCAGCCGGGCGCGCAGCGCCGTGAACTGGGTGCGGTCGCTCTCGCCGCCGTGCACGAGCACGAGCGGCACGCCGGAACCGATGTCGATGACCCCGACCTCCAGGTCACCCGCGCGTACGGTCGTCGTGGATCCGTCGACGGGCGCGGTCGTGTCCTCTTGCGGTGGCACTGCGGACCTCCAGGGGGGTGCGGAGACTTCGGTCGGCCCGCGCGGGGAGGGCGGGGCCCGATGCGAAGGAGTGTGCGGCGGCGGCCCCGCGCACCGCGTCGTACGGGGGAGCGAAGGTGGAGGTGATACCGCGGTAGGGGGTGTGGGGGCTCGGCGGGCGCCGTCGACGCCGTGCCTGGACCGTGCGTGCACGACTGCTCACGCAGCGCCGCGCCGGAGCGCGGCCGCAGGCTGGACGTCCTGCATCGGGACCGCGCCGGGGTGATACCGGGGTAGGGGGTGGCCGTTCGGCCGGGGGCCCTTACCCGCCCGGCGCCACCAGCCCCGACTCGTAGGCGAAGACGACCGCTTGGGCGCGGTCGCGCAGGCCCAGCTTGGTCAGCACCCGGTGGACGTGGGTCTTGACCGTCTGCTCGGCCAGCACCAGACTCCGGGCGATCTCCTGGTTGGACAGCCCGCGGGCCACCAGGGCCAGCACCTCGGTCTCGCGCGCGGTCAGGTCCTTCAGGCGCTGCGCGGGCATGCCGCGCGCCACGGAGCGCTGCTTGGCGAACTCCGCGATCAGCCGGCGCGTCACGGACGGCGCGAGCAGCGCCTCACCCGCGGCGACGACCCGGACCGCCGCGAGGAGGTCGGCCGGCGGCGCGTCCTTCAGCAGGAAGCCACTGGCCCCGGCCCGCAGCGCCTCGTACACGTAGTCGTCGACGTCGAACGTCGTCAGCATGATCACCCGTGGCCGGTGGGCCGCCCCCGCGGGCGGACCGAGCAGCAGCCGTGCGGCGTCCAGGCCGTCCATCACCGGCATCCGCACGTCCATCAGCACGATGTCGGGACGGGTTCGGCGGCTCAGGTCGACGCCCTGCGCGCCGTCGGGGGCCTCGCCCACCACGTCGATGTCGCTCTGGGCGGCCAGCAGGGCTGCGAAACCGGCCCGCACCATGGCCTGGTCGTCGACGATGATGACGCGTGTCGTCACGTGTGGTCCTTCGCGTTGAGGGGGAGTCGGGCGGCCACCCGGAAACCGCCGTCCGGCAGCGGCCCGGCGTCGAGGCCGCCGCCGAGCAGCCGTACACGCTCGCGCATGCCGACCAGGCCGTGGCCGGTGCCGTCCGGTTCGAGGGGCACGGCGGGCGGCGCGGGCGGCGGTCCGTTGACGACGAGGACGGTCAGCTGCGCAGCGCCCTCCCCGTCCGGGGCGTCGGGTCCCGTGACCGACAGGGACACCCTCGTGGGCGCCCCGGGGGCGTGCCGGACGACGTTGGCGAGGGCCTCCTGCACGATCCGGTACGCGGACAGGCCCACCGCCTCGGGGACCTGGGCGTCGCCGTCGAGGGGGACGAGCTCGACCGGCCCGTGGGCCCGCGCGGTCGCCTCGACCAGCTGACTGATGCGGTCCGGTCCCGGTTGCGGTACGCGTTCGCCCCGCGCGTCCTCGTCGCGCAGCACACCCAGCAGCCGCCGCATCTCGCCGAGCGAGGCGCGCGCGGTCGAGGCGATGGAGGTGAACTCCTCCCGTGCGTCGGGCGGCAGCTGCTCGAGCCGGTACGGTGCGGTGTCCGCCTGCACCGTGATGACGGACATGTGGTGAGCCACCACGTCGTGCAGTTCACGGGCGATCCGGGCCCGCTCCTCCAGCAGAGTCCGCCGGGCGCGTTCGGTCTCGCTGACGGTCTCCTGCTCGACCAGCCTGCGCTGCGCCTCGGCCCGTTCCCGCAGCGCTCCGGCCAGCAGCAGGGCGACGCCGCTCAGCCCGGTGAGCAGCAGATCCCGGGCCCCGCCGCCGTGCGGGGAGAAGAACAGCAGGGTCACGTTCGTGACGGCCGTGGCCAGCCACAGCAGCAGTAGCGTCCGGCGCCGCTCCCGCAGGCCGAGAGCGAGACACAGGGCGACGTAGCCGACGGTCACCATGGGTGGGAAGGGCCACAGCAGCCGCTGCGGGAAGTCTGCGGTGAGGAGGACGAGCGCACCGGCCACGTCCGCGGCGAGGACGGCGTACCAGGCCCGCAGCGGGTGGACGACGGCGATGAGCAGGGGCACGGTCTGCGCGACGGCCAGGGCGGAGGCCACACCGCCGCCCACGCCGTACGCGGTGGTGAGAACGATGCTGGTGCCGGGGAGCAGGACGACGCAGAGCACCGCCGCCGTGACCCGGGGCAACAGCCGGACCCACCGGCGCGAGGCCCCCGCGAGCAGGGGGCGGGGACCTCGCGCCTCCTTCACTGTGGTCATGACCTCCAGCCTAAGCAGGGAGCAGTGAGGCCGGACGCGGCCGGGTCGGCGCCGCCCCGCGGCGGAGCCGTGCGTCACACCCACCCACCCCACCTGCCGCCGCCGCAGGCGGTCATGACGCACAGTCACCTCTGCGCAAAGCCTGGACAGCCGTCCCACCGCGTGTTGTCATTCCGCTGCACACCGGATTTCCAACGTTGGAAGAACAGTCGGCGGAGTCGACGGCCGCGCCCTCGCTCCGCCGTGGCCCCATGCACCCAGCGCGAGGAAAGGTTCGATGACCAGACAACTCACCCGCCCGAGATCCAGATGGTGGGCCGTGCTGACCGTGACGGCGCTGGCTCTGTCCACCGGCGCCCTGGCGCCCGCGGCGACGGCCGCCGCACCGGAGACGGCCGGCGCCGCCTCCGCCGCCCGGGCCGCGGACGCCGACGTCACGGTGCACGGGCTGAAGGGCGAGTACTTCCGCATGTCCGCGCCGGGCGCACGGGACTTCGCCGAACTCGGCGGGACCCAGCTCGAGCCGCAGATCAACTTCGCCGGTCTCACCAGCACGTTCGAGGAGCTGACCGGGCGGACGGAGCACACCACCGCCCGCTGGACCGGCCAGATCGAGGTCCCCGAGACCGACGACTACACCTTCTACGCCATCGGCGACAACGGCTTCCGCCTGTACATCGACGGCGAGCCGGTCATCGACCACTGGGAGCCCGACTGGGACCGGGAGCAGACCGGCGCCCCGGTGAAGCTGACCGCGGGCAGGACGTACGACTTCCGCCTGGAGATGTTCCAGGACTTCGGCGGCTCGAACATGTACCTGCGCTGGTCCACGCCGACGCTCCCCAAGCAGCTCGTGCCGATGACGGCGTTCACCCCGCCCGCCGACTTCGAGGTCTACCCGGTCGAGCTGACCGTCGGCCGCGACGGCCGCACCCTGCGCGCCCGCTTCGACGGCCCGGTGAGCGACCTCGCGCAGGCGGCCGAGCACCTCAAGGTCGAGGCCGACACCACCGCCCTTCCGATCAAGTCGGTGAAGGCCGTCCCCGGTGACCGGAACTCCCTCCAGGTCACCCTCTCCGAGGCGGTCCAGAAGGCCCAGACGGTCCGCGTCGTCTACGACGGCGAGGGCGGTCTCAGCGCCGGCGGCGAGGCCGTGCCGCGCATAGCCCGCTACGCCGAGAACGTCTCCACCCACCGCCTCACCACCCCGTGGGGCGACAAGGTGGACAAGAACAACCCGCTGCCCGAGTACCCGCGCCCCCAGCAGGTCCGCAAGCAGTGGAAGAACCTCAACGGCCCCTGGCAGTTCAGCGGCGCGAAGGCGGGGGAGCAGCCCGTCTTCGGCAAGAACCTGAACGAGAAGATCATCGTGCCGTTCCCGGCGGAGTCGCTGCTCTCCGGGATCGAGCGGCACGAGGACCACATGTTCTACCGCAAGCTGGTGGACGTGCCGAAGAACTGGAAGGTCGGCAAGAGCGGCAGGGACCGGCTCAAGCTGAACTTCGGCGCCGTCGACTACCAGGCCCGCGTCTATGTCAACGGTCAGAAGGTCGCCGAACACACCGGCGGCTACAACGCGTTCAGCGCCGACATCACCGACGCGCTCAAGAGCAAGGGCCCCCAGGAGATCGTCGTCGCGGTCACCGACACCGGCGGCCCCGACCAGCCCGTGGGCAAGCAGTCCACCAGCCCCGGCGGCATCTGGTACACCCAGTCCTCCGGCATCTGGCAGACCGTCTGGATGGAGCCCGTCGCCGAGACGTCCATTGACAACGTCGTCACGACGCCGGACATCGACACCAGGACCCTCGCGGTGACCGTCGAGTCCGCCGGAGCGTCCGCCACGGCGCGCGTCGAGGCGGTGGCCCGCGACCACCGCGGCAAGGTCGTCGGCAAGGTGACCGGCCCCGCCAACAGGCAGCTGAAGCTGCCGGTCGCCAACCAGCACCTGTGGAGCCCGGACGACCCGTACCTCTACGACCTCGACGTCACGCTGAAGGACGGCCGGTCCACCGACACGGTCGACAGCTACTTCGGCATGCGGAAGATCGGCGTCGAGGACGTGGGCGGCTACAAGAAGCTCGTCCTCAACGGCAAGCCGGTGTTCTCCCTCGCCACCCTGGACCAGGGCTTCTGGCCCGACGGGCTGTACACCGCGCCCAGCGACGACGCCCTGGCGTTCGACCTCAAGGCGCACAAGCAGCTCGGCTTCAACGCGGTCCGCAAGCACATCAAGGTGGAGTCGCCGCGCTGGTTCTACCACGCGGACCGGCTGGGCCTGCTGGTCTGGCAGGACTTCGTCTCCGGCAACCTCACCGGCGCGAACGGCCGGCAGGCGTTCGCCGAGCAGGGCCGCGAGATGATGCGCCAGCACCACAACTCGCCCTCCGTCATCGGCTGGATCGTCTTCAACGAGGGCTGGGGCGAGTGGGACCGGCAGGAGACCGGCAAGCTCACCGAGGCCGTCAAGGCCGCCGACCCGTCCCGCGTCGTCAACGCCCACAGCGGCGTCAACTGCTGCAACAGCAAGGGCGACTCCGGCACCGGCGACATCATCGACCACCACGACTACACCAACGAGGACCCGCCCTTCCCCGACCACCGCGCGGCGATGGACGGCGAGCACGGCGGCTTCACCCTCCGCACCCCGGGGCACATGTGGCCCGGCCCGCCCACCGTCATCTACAGCGGCGTGGACAGCAAGGAGGCGCTGACCCGCAAGTACGTCGAGAACACCGAGAGGTTCTACGTCGACCAGGCCGCCGCGGAGCTGTCCGGCTCCGTGTACACGCAGATCACCGACCTGGAGAACGAGCTCAACGGCCTCTACACGTACGACCGCCGGGAGATCAAGGTCGACCCGAAGCAGGTCCGGGCGGTCAACCTCAAGGTGATCGCGGCCGGCGCCTCCGCCGGTCAGCGGGAGCAGCTCAAGGGCGGCGGCCACTGGTCCCTCGACGAGGGCGCAGGCACCACCGCGAAGGACGACGGCCCCAACGGCAAGGCGCTGACCCTCACCGAGGGCGCCACCTGGACCACCGGAGTCAGCGGCAGCGCCCTGAAGTTCGACGGGCAGGGACAGTTCGCCCAGACCGACGGTCCGGTCCTCGACACCACCGGCAGCTACACCGTCTCCGCCTGGGTCACCCTCGACGCGCTGCCCGGCAACTACGCCACGGCGGTGAGCCAGGACGGCCGTCGCCAGGCCAGCCCGTTCTACCTCCAGTACGGGCAGGGCGCGTTCGCCTTCAGCACCCCTGCCGGACAGCGGGCCCGTCTGGAGATCCGGCCCGAACTGGGGCGCTGGTACCACCTGGTGGGCGTGCGCGACGGCGCCACCAACCAGATCACCCTGTACGTCGACGGCAAGAAGGCGGCCACCGTCACCGGCGGCCCGAACTACGTCGGCTCCGGCCCGCTCGCGGTGGGCCGCGCCAAGTGGAACGGTGACGACACCGACTTCTGGAACGGCTCCGTCGACGAGGTCCACGCCTACGACAGGGCGCTCACCGGCGAGGAGGTGACCGCCCTGCACGAGGCGGAGAAGCCGTAACACCGTCCACGACGAGGGGGCGGACGCCACGGCGTCCGCCCCCTCTCGCGTGCCCGTCACCTACGGCTCAGGGTGTCCAGGGCGCCTCCACCGCCCAGGTGGTGTCCTCGGTGAACAGGGCGGGGGAGTCGTAGGCGCGACTGCCGCCGGGGATCGCCAGCCACAACTCGGCGTCATAGTGCCGCAGATACTGCCCGGGGAAGTTGTACGCGGACAGCCTCACACCGCCGTTCGCGCCCCGTACCGGGCAGAAGGTGGCGTCGGCGCGGAACAGGTCGCCGCTGCCGCCCTCCTTGTACACACGGGAGTTGCGGTGCCGCAGATACTCGCCCGGGTAGTTGCGCGACTCGAACGAGTAGCACGAGGTGTCCGCCAGGCCGGGGACGATCCGCCAGGTGGCGTCGGCCTTCAGCAGCGCCGTGCTGCCGGCGTTCACCACCTCGGTGAACACGGCGCCGTCCTTGTGCCGCATGTACCGGTCCGTGTAGCCGGGCGTGGTGACGCGCAGGGAGCGGAACTGGCCGGTGGGCAGTGTCACCGGGGCGGCCGGTGAGCGGGAGGCGTCGATCAGCGCCCGGTTGGCCGCCCGGACCCGCGCCTGGTCGACCTTGACCACCTGACGGTCGTAGGTGAGCAGCCCGTTGGCCTCGTTCTCCACGTCGGTGATCTCGGTGTAGACGGCCGCCGACAGCCCCCGCGGGAGCCGCACTTCGCGGATGCCGTCGAGGAGCCCGACGAACCGGTTGTCCAGATGGGCGAGGGACGGCTGGTCCTCGTAGCTGAAGCCGCCGCCCGGGTACCACTCGTGCCCGGCCACCTTGAAGCCCAGCCCGCCGTACTCGCCGAGCACCGCGGCCCGGTCGGCATCCGGCACCGTGGTGCCGGGGCCCACGTAGACGTGGTGGTCGACGACGTCGCCGTTGCCGCCGTCGACGGCGCCGCAGCAGTTCACCCCGCTCATGTTGTCCACCAGCCGCGAAGAGTCGTACGCCTTCACCTCGTTGGCGATGCGCGCCTGGTCGTACTGGCCCCAGCCCTCGTTCTGGTTCACCCACATGACGACCGACGGGGAGCTGCGGTGCTGGTCGATGATCCGCCGGTACTCGGCCTCCCACTGGGTCCGCCCCGCCGCGTCGGGGGTGCGTTCCATGGAGGGCATGTCCTGCCATACCAGCAGACCGAGCCGGTCGGCCCAGTAGAACCAGCGCTGCGGTTCCACCTTGATGTGCTTGCGCACCATGTTGAAGCCCAGGTCCTTGTGCTTCTGCAGGTCGAAGCGCAGGGCGGCGTCGGTCGGCGCGGTGTAGATGCCGTCCGGCCAGTAGCCCTGGTCGAGGGTGCCCGTCTGGAACACGAACTGCCCGTTCAGCACGGGCCGCAGCACACCGTCCACCCGGGCCAGACCGATCGTGCGCATCCCGGTGTAGCTGCCCACCGAGTCGACGGTCGTGGAGCCGGACAGCAGATCGGCGCGCACGTCGTAGAGGAACGGGTCGTCGGGCGTCCAGCGGTGGGCGCTCGGCACCGGGACGGTGAACTCCGTGCCGACGGGTCCGGTGGCCGTGCCGACGGTGGAGCCGCCCGTGGAGACGGTGACGCGGGCCTGGTGGCCGCTCGTCCCCGCGCCCCGCACGGTGACCTTGAGCCGGTTGGTGGTGAGGTCCGGCACCATGTCGAGGCGGGTGATGTGCGCCGCCGCCGTGGGCTCGAGCCACACCGTCTGCCAGATGCCGGACGCGGCCGTGTAGAAGATGCCCCCGCCGGGGTGGGGGAGGACGTCGTTCAGCCGCTGCTTGCCGACCGCCTGCGTGCCCGTCTGGGTGGGGTCCCACACCGAGACCACGACGGTGTTGGTGCCGCCCCGGTTCAGCAGGTCGGTGATGTCGTACGAGAAGGCGTCGTAGCCGCCGTCGTGGGTCGCCCCGGCCTGCCGGTCGTTGACCCAGACGGTGGTGCGCCAGTCGCTCGCGCCGAAGTGCAGCTGGACGCGCCGGCCGTCCCAGCCGGACGGGACGGTGAAGACGCGTTTGTACCAGAGCTTGTCGTTCTGCGTGATGCGGCGCTGGATGCCGGACAGCGCCGACTCGGCGACGAACGGCACCCGGATCTGCTCCGGGAAGGCGGCGGGCCGGCCGGCGTCCGCCGAGGTCACGGCGAAGTCCCAGATGCCGTTGAGGTTCGCCCAGTCGGGGCGGGTGAGCTGCGGGCGCGGATACTCGGGCAGCGGGTTGTCGACCGGGACCTGGTTGGTCCACGGGGTGGTCATCGGCGCGGGTTTCGGCGTCCACGCCGCCGGCGCCGCGGTCGCGGCCCCGGGAATGGTGAGGGCGGTGCCGGCCAGGAGGGCCAGCACCGCCAGGACGGTCGCCGTCCACCGCCGTCTCGGGCGGCCGGCGTGGGGGACGGGTGCGGGTGTTCTACGCATCGTCACTCCTCGGGAAGGTGGGGGTGGGAGACGTGCGCGTGCCAAAAGCGGCCGGGTGCGCGAGGAGCGTGACCGGCCGCCGTACCGGACGCGGCGGCGGGAGCCAGGAGGTCCGCCGCCGCGACCGGGGTCTACATCAGTTGCCGTCGGCGGCCCAGCCACGTCTGGGCGACGACCACCACGGCGAGGAAGGCGCCGCTGACGACCTGCTGGTAGGAGGAGTCCAGGGAGCCGATCTGGTTGATGACGTTCTGGATCACCTTCAGCAGCAGCACCCCGACCAGCGACCCGCTGACGTAGCCGAGCCCGCCGGTGAGCAGGGTGCCGCCGATGACCACGGCGGAGATCGCCTCCAGCTCCATGCCGTTGCCGAGGATGGTCACCCCGGAGGCGAGCCACGCGGCGTTCAGCGCCCCGGCGAGACCGGCCAGCACACCGGACAGCGTGTAGACGAGGATCTTGGTGCGGGCCACGGGTGCGCCCATCAGCGCCGCCGCGTCCTCGTTGCCGCCGACCGCGTACACATGCTGGCCGAACCGGGTGCGCCGCAGCACGACCGCCCCGGCGACGAACAGCGCCAGCATGATCCACACCGGGTTGCCCAGGCCGAGCGTGGTGCCCTGCCCCAGCTCCGCGAGGAAGGAACTCTTGCCGATGAGGTAGGTGTTCGCACCCTCGTCGGTGATCGCCAGCATCAGACCCCGGGCGCCCAGCATCGCCGCCAGGGTGACGATGAACGGCGCGAGCCGCGACCGGGCCACCAGCAGCCCGTTCACCACACCGACCGCCCCGCACACCACCAGCGGCAGCAGCAGCGCCACCAGCGTCCCGTGCCGGGAACCCCAGGCCGCCAGCACCCCGCCCAGCGCGAACAGCGAGCCCACCGACAGGTCGATGCCACCGGTGATGATCACGAACGTCATGCCGAGCGCGACGATCGCGAGGAACGCCGAACTCGTCGCCATGTTGCTGACGTTGTCGCCCGTCGCGAACGAGTCGAAGCTGAACGTCGCCACCAGCGAGACGACGACGAGTACCGCCAGCGCGCCGTGCTGCTGCACCAGGGCGCTCAGCCGCTCCGACCGCGCCGGCCCCACCGGCTCCGCGCCCGCCGCCTGCTTGCCCTCGTCCACGCTCACCGGCGCCTGCGTCTTCGTGACGGTCATCGCTTCCCCCGTCCCCGCGCCGCGTAGACCGCGGCCACGATCACTACGGCCTGCGCGATCTGCGTCCACGACGGCGGCAGATCGTGCTTGATGAGGGTGGCGGTGAGCAGCTGGATGAGGACCGCGCCCGCCACCGTCCCGCCGATGTTGACCCGGCCGCCGGTGAGCGGCGTGCCGCCGACCACGACGGCGGTGATGGCGGACAGCTCCATCAGATTGCCCAGCGACGTCGGGTCGCTGGCCTGCAGCCGCGCCGTGGCGAGCACGCCCGCCACGGCGGCGAGCAGCGCCGACACCACGTACACCACGATCAGCACACGCCGCACCGGAAGGCCGGCGAGCTGCGCGGCGGGACGGCTGTCGCCGATGGCGAGCAGTTGCCGCCCGAACGTGGTGCGGCGCACCGTGAACGCCACCAGCAGCGCCAGCAGGGCCGCGATCAGGATCAGGTACGGGATGCCCAGCACGTCGCCCGAACCGAGCGATGCCAGCTGCGGGTTGCGCAGGTCCTTCAGCTGCGGCAGCAGCACCAGGGCCAGGCCCCGCCCGCCCACCATCAGGGCGAGGGTCGCCACGATGGGCTGCACCCCGACCAGCGCCACCAGCGCCCCGTTCGCGAGGCCCACCCCGGCGGCGAACAGCGCCACCACGAGCAGCGCCGGCACCAGTCCGTAGCCCAGGTAGAGCGCGGTCACCGAGGCCGCCAGCGCCATCACGGCGCCCACCGACAGGTCGACGCCCTCGGTGCCGATGACCAGGGCCATGCCCAGCGCGACGATGATGACGGGCGCCACCTGCACGGCCTGGGTGCGGAAGTTCTCCGCGGTCAGGAAGTGCGGGGTGATCACGGTGTTGACGACCAGCAGGAGCGCCACACCGGCGTACACGCCGTACCGCTGCAGCCACTGCAGGGCGCGCGCCCTGTCCAGCGGGACGGTCTTCAGAGCGGCTTCAGCCATCGGTGGCCGCCTCCCCACCCGCGTCCCGTGCCGGGGCGTCCCCGGCGATGGTCCGCATCAGCTTGTCCTCGGTGACCTCGTCGCCGGTCAGCTCGCCGACGACGGCACCGTCCTTCAGTACGACCACGCGGTCGGACCCTTCGATCAGTTCCTCCAGGTCGGAGGAGATGAGCAGGACGCCCAGGCCGTCCGCGGCCAGTTCGTCCACGAGCTTTTGCACCTCGGCCTTCGCGCCCACGTCGATGCCCCGGGTGGGCTCGTCGAGCAGCAGCACCTTCGGGTTCATCGCCAGCCAGCGGGCGAGCAGCACCTTCTGCTGGTTGCCGCCGGACAGTTCGCCGACCTTCTGCTGCGGCGAGGACGCCTTGATGCGCAGCCGCTCGATGAACGTGTTCACGATGGAGTCGACGCGCGCCTCGGACACCAGGCCGAAGCGGGAGAGGCGGGGGAGGACGGCCAGCGAGATGTTCTCCCGGACCGAGAGCCCGGGCACGATCCCCTCGCTCTTGCGGTCCTCCGGCAGCAGGCTCACGCCCGCGCGGATGGCGGCCGGCGTGGAACCCCCGCGCAGGGCCGTCCCCGCCACCACCACGCGGCCCGAAGTCACCGGCAGCGCACCGGAGATGGCCTTCGCCGTCTCGGTGCGCCCGGACCCGAGCAGCCCGCCGAGCCCGACCACCTCGCCGGGCCGGATGCTGACCGACACCCCGTGCAGCTGGTGCGGGACCGTCAGGTCCGTGGCCTCCAGCACCGGCCGGCTGTCCGTGGCGTGGTGGTCGCCGCTGAACTTCGTCAGCCCCTCCGACCGCACCTCGCCCAGCTCCCGGCCCAGCATGGTGGACACCAGGGACAGCCGGTCCAGGTCGGCGAGCCTGCCGTGGTGGACGCGGCGGCCGTCGCGCAGCACGGTCACCGTGTCGCACACCGCGTACAGCTCGTCCAGGCGGTGGCTGACGTAGACGACGGCGATGCCCTCGTCGCGCAGCCGGCGGATGACCGAGAACAGCGTCTCGACCTCGCGCGGTTCGAGCGACGACGTCGGCTCGTCCATGATGACGATCCGCGCCTCGCTCGCCACCGCCCGCGCCAGCGCGACCATCTGCTGCGCGCCCACACCGAGACTGCGCAACGGCCGCCGCACGTCGACGCGGACGCCGTACCCGCGCAGCGTCTCCTCCGCCTCGCGGTGCATGCGGGCGAAGTCCAGCAGACCGAAACGGTTCCGCGGCTCGCGGCCGAGGAACAGGTTGCGGGCCACGCTCAGCAGCGGGATGAGGTTGACCTCTTGGTAGATCGTCGAGATGCCGGCCTTCTGCGCCTCCAGCGGAGTGGCGAAGGAGACCGGACGGCCCTGGAAAACGATGTCACCGGCGTCGGGCCGGTACACCCCGGTGAGGAGCTTGATGAGCGTCGACTTGCCGGCGCCGTTCTCGCCGATCAGGGCGTGGACCTCACCGGCGTGCAGGGTCAGGTCCACGTCGTCCAGGGCCCGGACGCCGGGGAACGTCTTGCTCAGTCCGCGGACGGCGAGGACTTCGGCGGGGGGAGCCACCTGTGCCTCCAGGATGGGAAAGGGTGACGGACGGACAGGGGGCCCGGCGTGACGCGGGCCCCCGCGACGGGATCAGTAGGCCTTGCCGAGGTCCTGCTCGGCGTTGCCGTCGTCGTAGGCGCCGTCCTGGATGATGATGTCCTGCGCGACGTCCTTGCCCTGGGTGAAGTCGTCGAGCGTCTGGAACGCCAGCGGGCCGAACCGCGGGTTGGACTCGATGACACCGCTGATCCAGCCGTCCACGACGCCCTGGACGGCGTTGCGGGTGCCGTCCACCGTGACGATCTTGACGTCGCCGGCCTTCTTGCCCGCGCCCTTCAGCGCGGCGACCGCGCCCAGGCCCATCTCGTCGTTCTCCGCGTAGATGCCCTTGATGCCGGGCTTCGACTGGATGAGCTGCTCGGTGACCTGCTGGCCCTTCTCACGGGTGAAGTCACCGGTCTGCTCGAACACCACCTTCAGGCCGGGGGCCTTCTCGGCGAGCCGCTCCTTGAAGCCCTTGGTGCGCTCGGTGGTGACGTTGTTGCCCGCCGAGCCCAGCAGGATCGCGACCTCGCCCTTGCCGCCGGTCGCCTCGATCATCTGGTCGGCGGCGCGACGGCCCTGCTCCACGAAGTCCGAGGCGATGAAGGACACGTAGTCCTTGCAGGCCGTGGCGTTGATCTTCCGGTCGATGGTGACGATCGGGACCTTCTTGGCCGCGGCGGCCTGGAGGACCGGGTCCCAGCCGTCGGAGTTCAGGGGCGCGATCACCAGGAGGTCGGCGCCCTTGGCGAGCAGGTCCTGGACGTCGCTGATCTGCTTGGAGAACTGCGACTGGGCGTTGGCCGTCAGCAGTTTGACGCCTCTCTTGGCGGCCTCGTCCTTGATGGACTGCGTCTCGGCGATACGGAAGGGGTTGGCTTCCTTCTCCGACTGGGAGAAGCCGACCGTGGCGCCCTTCAGATCGATCTTCTTGCCGCCGTAGGCGTCGATGGCGCAGGTCTTGCTGCCCGGCTTCGGCTCGGCCACCTTCTGGCCGGCGTCGGCGGCGGCCGTGGACTTCTTGCCGTCCGCCGCGTCGTCCTCCGACTTGGCGCAGGACGTCGCGGTGAGGGCCACGGCGGCGGCCAAGGCCACGAGCACGGGACGGGCGAGGAGACGGGAACGGTGAGTGGTGCGCTGCATGGTGACCCCGATCCGGGTGACGCTGAAAGGAAACTGGGGAGCCCGAAGGACGCGCATGGTGGAACTGCTCCCCCTGTGCACAACGGCGTCCGGTGCGCCGCCAAGGAGGTTTTACATCGTTGGAAGGGGGCTGTAAACCCCTTGCGCACAAGGTGGGGAGAGGGGTGCCCGGAAGGGAGTCGCGGGCGCGCGGAAGCGCGCGCCCGCGGTAAGCGCGTACTGTGACGGCACCTCAAAGGTGACGCTTGGGTGACGAGTTGATACGGGGCCGGCGTCAGGGTGCGCCCGGACGCCCCAACGTGCTCTCCCGCTCGACCAGTTGATAGTCCGCCCAGATACGGCGAGGCTCCGGGGCGTCGTTGCCCAGGCGGGCCAGGACCGATTGCACCGCCAGGCGGCCGATCGCGGCCTTGTCGGGGGAGATCGAGGTGAGGGTCACCGCGCCGAAGCGGCCCTCGATCACGTCGTCGAAGCCGACCACCGCGATGTCCTCGGGGACCCGCAGCCCCCGCTCGTGCAGCACCCTCATCGCGCCGATCGCCATCGGGTCGTTGTAGGCGAACACCGCGTCCGGCTGCCGGCCGCTGTCCAGAATCTGCCGCATCGCCCGCGCGCCGTCGGCGTGACCCCAGCCGTCGACCGCCGCGACCAGCCCCTCGTCGGCCGGCAGCCCTGCCGCCGTCAGCTCCTCCCGCCAGCCGCGCACACGCAGTTGCGCCGGTTCGCTGCGGTCGCGGCGCGCGCCGATGAACGCCACCTCGCGGCGCCCCAGTGCGATCAGGTGCCGCACGGCGTCGCGCGCGGCGGCGACGTTGTCGATCGCGATGTGGTCGTACGGCAGGTCGTAGTCCCGCTCGCCGAGCAGTACCAGCGGCACGTCCTGGTCACGGTCGCGCAGGTCCTCCGCCTCCAGCTCGATGGGGCTCAGGATCAGCCCGTCGATGACGCGGGCCCGGAAGCCCTGGCTCACCAGCAGCTCCTGGTCGCGCGAGCCGCCGGTGTGGTCCAGCAGCACGATGTAGTCGTGCTGGGAGGCCGCGTCGATGACGGACGCGGTGAGCTCGGCGAAGTACGGGTTGCCGAGCTCGGGCAGTGCGAGCGCGATGATGCCCGTACGGCCCTTGCGCAGGTGCCGCGCGGCGAGGTTCGGCTGGTAGCCGAGCGCGTCGATGGACCGCTGGACCCGCTCGCGCATGGCAGGCGTGACGTGCTGGTAGTTGTTCACCACGTTCGAGACGGTCTTGATGGAGACCCCCGCGTGCGCGGCGACGTCCTTGAGGCTGACCCGCACGGCAATCCCTTCGTGAGCGGCCCGACCCGGTAGGCGGGTGCGGATGGCGGTGCCGTCACCTCGAGAGGCGTGTGCCGGGCCGCTGGGCTCAAGTTTTACAACGTTATACACGCCGTGACCGGACGATGACAAGGCTCCGGACGGGGGTCCCGAGGCGGGTTCGTGACGTCCTGAAACTCGCCCGTACGTCCTGCGCCCCTCGCCCTCCGCGCCTTCCGGCACCCGCAGGTCAGCCCCGTGCCTACCCGCCCGAACTCTCCCGCACCACCAGCCGGTGCCCCGCCGTCTCGTCCACCGCCGGGCCCCCGTCGCCGTCCGCCTCTATCCGGTCCAGCAGCAGCCGGACCGCCCGCCGCGCGATGCCAGGCTTGTCGGGGGCGACCGAGGTGATCGTCGGGATGCTGTACCTCGTGGCCTCGATGTCGTCGAAGCCCACCACGTCCACGTCGCCCGGCACCGACCAGCCGTCCTCGTGCAGCGAGCGCACCGCGCCGAGCGCCAGGTGGTCGTTGAGGCACAGCAGCGCGTCCGGGCGCTCCGGCAGCCGCATCAGAGCGCGCGCGGCGGCGGCGCCGTCGGCCCAGCGGAACGCCGGCACCGGCAGGACCAGCTCCTCGGACGCGGCCAGGCCCGCCTCGGTCAGCGCCTGTTCGTAGCCGACGGTGCGCAGCCGGCCGGTGTTGAGCCCGCCGCGCAGGTCACCGCCGATCACCGCGATGCGCCGCCGCCCCCGCGCCAGCAGATGCGCGGTCGCCTCGCGGGCCGCCGCCACGTTGTCGATGGCGACGTGGTCCGCGCTGCCGGGCAGGTTGCACTCGCCGAGCAGCACCAGCGGCAGCCGGGTGTCCCGCTCCTGGAGGTCACGCGGCTGAAGGGCCAGCGGCGACAGGATGACCCCGTCCGTGAACTGCGCGTCGAAGCCCTGCACGGCGGCGAGTTCCTTCTCGCGCCGCCCGCCGGTCTCCAGTAGCAGCGTGGTGCGGCCCCGGCGCTCCGCCTCGGCCATGACGTGCTTGGCCAGCTCCGCGAAGTAGGCGATGTCCAGCTCCGGCACGGCCAGCGCGACCACCCCCGTACGGCCCCGGCGCAGCTGGCGGCCCGCGATGTTGACCCGGTAGCCGAGGGCGTCGATCGCCTCCCGCACCGCGGCGCGGGTCCGCTCGGAGACGTGCTCGTAGTCGTTGAGGACGTTGGACACCGTCTTCGCCGAGACGCCCGCGTACTCCGCGACGTCCTTGATCCTGGGCCTGCCCATGCTTCCCTTCTCGCCCTCCTGCCGCCTCCCGGATCGTATCGGCCGCCCCTGTGGGCGGAACCGCCGACGGCGGGGGAGCCTCGGAGGGCCGCGCCGAAAACTTTTCGCCACTCCCATTTACATCGATGTAATCGTATGGTCGCATGGCCCCAGTCCGCAGCGCACCTGCGCACCAGCAGTGATGAGGAGCAGTATGAGCACGGCCCTGCCCCCGGACGTCCCGCGTCCCGAGTACCCCCGGCCCCAGTTCGTCCGCGAGGCGTGGCTGAACCTGAACGGCCGCTGGCAGTTCGAGACCGACCGCGGCGACAGCGGACTGGAGCGGGGCCTGCGCGACCGCGACCTCGCCGGGGAGATCGTCGTGCCCTTCTGCCCGGAGTCCGAGCTGTCCGGGATCGGCGACACCGACTTCATGGAGGCCGTCTGGTACCGCCGCACGGTCACCGTCCCGGCCGAGTGGGCCGGCGACGACGTCCTGCTGCACTTCGGCGCCGTCGACCACGACGCCACCGTGTGGGTCAACGGCACCGAAGTGGTCCGCCACCGGGGCGGGTTCACCCCCTTCACCGCCGAGCTGCGCGGCGTCGCGGCCCCCGGTGAGGAAGCCGTGATCGTGGTCCGCGCGCGCGACTCCCGGCACGGCCCGCAGGCCCGCGGCAAGCAGGCCACCTGGTACGCCAACTCGCACTGCCACTACACCCGCACCACCGGCATCTGGCAGACCGTGTGGATGGAACCCGTCCCCGCCGCCCGCCTCAAACGCCCCCGCATCACCCCCGACCTCGGCTCGGGCTCCTTCCACCTCGACCTCCCCGTCACCGGCAACCTCCCCGGCCACCGCGTGCGCGCCGTGCTCGGCGATGCCGAGGGCGAGGTGGTGACCGCCTCCGCCCGCGCCGACCTCGACCTGTGCCCCCGCCTGGTGCTGACCGTCCCCGAGGACCGGCTGCGCACCTGGTCGCCGGCCGACCCGCACCTGTACGACCTGCGCCTCCAGCTCCTCGACGCCGAGGGCGGCGTGGTCGACGAGGCCACCTCCTACGCGGGCATGCGCTCGGTCGCCCTGCACGGCAAGCGGGTGCTCATCAACGGCGAACCGGTGTTCCAGCGCCTCGTCCTCGACCAGGGCTACTACCCCGACGGCCTGATGACCGCCCCCACCGACGCCGACCTGGTCCGCGACATCGAACTCGGCCTGCGCGCCGGCTTCAACGGCGCCCGCCTCCACCAGAAGGTGTTCGAGGAGCGCTACCTCTACCACGCCGACCGGCTCGGCTACCTGGTGTGGGGCGAGTTCGGCGACTGGGGCTGCGAGACCGGCGTACGCGACGACAACCAGCGCCCTGACGCCAGTTACGTCGCCCAGTGGCTCGAGGCCCTCGAGCGCGACCACTCCCACCCGTCGATCGTCGGCTGGTGCCCGCTGAACGAGACGTACCAGCACCTGCACGACCGCATCACCCAGCTCGACGACGTCACCCGGGCGATGTTCCTCGCCACCAAGCAGGCCGACCCCAGCCGTCCTGTCATCGACGCCTCCGGCTACGCCCACCGCGTCCTGGAGACCGACGTCTACGACTCCCACTGCTACGAGCAGGACCCGGAGGCGTTCGCCAAGACCATGGCGGGCCTGGCCGAGGACCGCCCGTACGTCAACACCGGCCCCGACGGCCGCCCCTGGTCGCTGCCGTACCGCGGACAGCCGTACTTCTGCAGCGAGTTCGGCGGCATCTGGTGGGACGCCGAGGCCGCCGCCACCGCCGCGGGCGACGAGACCGGGTCGTCCTGGGGCTACGGCGAACGCCCGCGCAGCGTAGAGGAGTTCATCGAGCGCTTCACCGGCCTGGTGGACGTCCTGCTCGACGGCCCCGACATGTTCGGCTACTGCTACACCCAGCTCACCGACGTCTTCCAGGAGCGCAACGGCGTCTACGGCTTCGACCGCTCCGACAAGTTCGACACCGCCGTGCTGGCCCGCGTCCAGCGACGGCCGGCCGCCTCCGAGACCGCCGGCTGACACCGGCCCGCCCGGCCGCGGGCCGACTCCCGTCGGTCCGCGCCCCGTACCACCCCCGCACCGCACCGCCCGCCGGCCGCGGCGTCCGCCGGTGATGTACATCGATGGAAAAAGAAAGGTAGTGTCATGGCCGACCTGCCAGGCCCACGGGCCGCCTCCGCCCGGCCGGGGGACCACCGCGCCGCTCCGTCGAGGCGCGGCGTGCTCCGCGCCTCCCTGGCCTCCGCCGCCGCCCTCCTGGGCGGCGGCGCCCTGGCCGGCTGCGGCGCCGCCGCGGCCGCGGACCCGGACACCGTGCGCATGTGGGACCTGTTCAGCGGCGCCGACGGCGCCCTGCTCGACGAGCTGATCGGCATCGCGGCCCCGGACATGCCCGGCACCGACGTCGACCGCACCGTCCTCGAATGGGGCACCCCGTACTACACCAAGCTCGCCATGGCCTCGGCCGGCGGGCGCGGCCCGGACGTCGCCGTCTGCCACATGTCACGCCTGGCCGGCTACGCCCCGCTCGGCCTGCTCGACCCCTGGGACACGAGCCTGCTGGCCGAATTCGGCGTCCGCGAGGCCGACTTCGCCGACGCGGTGTGGCAGCGCACCCGGTACCGCGACCAGGCGTACGCCGTGCCCCTGGACACCCACCCGTTCATCGTCTTCTTCCACCCCGAACCCGCGCGCAAGGCCGGTCTCCTGACCCGCGACGGCGACCTCGACCTGGACGCCTTCTCCAGCCCCGCCCGCTTCCTCGAGGCCGGCCGTGAACTGGCCCGCGCCACCGGGAAACAGGGCATCGCCTTCGGCTACGTCAACGACACCGCCCAGTGCTGGCGGCTGTTCTACGGCCTCTACCGGCAGACCGGCAACGACTTCGACCTGCCGGTCGGCGGCACCGTCACCGCCGACACCGACGCCATGGCCGAGGTCATCTCCTTCATGACCAAGCTCGTCGGCGACCGCGCGAACCCGCACCGCCTCGACTACCCTGCCGCGCTCGCCGGCTTCACCAACGGGCAGACCGGCATGATCCTCTCCGGCGAGTGGGAGCTCGGCACCTTCCGCGCCGCCGACCCGGACCTCGGCGCCGCCTCCTTCCCCACGGTGTTCGGCACCCCCGCCGTCTACGCCGACGCGCACTCCTTCGTCCTGCCCCGCCGCCCCGACCCCGACGAGGCGCACCGCAGGCGTACCCACCAGGCGGTCGCCGCCATCCTCAAGGCCGGCCAGACCTGGGCGAAGGCCGGTCACATCCCGGCGTATCAGCCGGTGACCCGCACCCGTGAGTACGCCCGCCTGGAACCCCAGGCCCGCTACGTCACGGCCGCCGACCACGTCGTCCTCGACCCGCCCGTGTGGTTCGCGGGGGCCGGCTCCGACTTCCAGAACGCCATGTCGCAGGTGCTCCAGCAGGCGTTGCTGGACGGCCTGGCGCCCGACCGCGCGGCCCGCGCCATGGTCGACCGCATCAACACCGCCCTGTCCCAGCCCAGTCCGGCCTGACCGCCTCGAAGGAGGCAGCAGATGTCCACCCCACTCGCGGCGCCGGACCGGGCGCCCGCCGGCGACAGGGTCACCCGCCCCGTCGCGACCGCGCGCCGGCTCGTCCCGCCGGGCCTGCTCTTCGCCCTGCCGTTCCTCGTCCTGTTCGCCCTCTTCATGGTGTGGCCGCTGGTCCACGGCGCGTGGATGAGCCTCACCGACACCTCGCTCTCCGCGCACGACCCGTCGTTCGTCGGACTCGACAACTACGCGGAGGCCCTCGGCGACGCCGACATGTGGCAGGCGGTCGGCAACACCGTCTGGTTCACCGCCGTCTCCACCGTGCCCCTGGTCGCCGTCGCCCTCGCGATGGCGCTGCTCGTGCACACCGGGCTGCCCGGACAGTGGGTGTGGCGGCTCGCGTTCTTCGCCCCCTACCTGCTGCCCGTCGGTGTCATCGGACTGCTGTGGGGCTGGCTCTACCAGCCGGACCTCGGCCTCTACAACCATCTGCTCCAGGCCGCCGGCCTCGACGGGTTCGCCTGGCTGAGCGACAAGGACGTCGCCCTCTATGCCATCGTCGTCGCCACTCTGTGGTGGACCGTCGGCTTCAACTTCCTGCTGTTCCTGGCCGCGCTCCAGGCCGTCCCCGACCACCTCTACGAGGCGGCGGCGCTCGACGGGGCGGGCGCCTGGCGGCGGCTGTGGCACGTCACCCTGCCCCAGCTGCGCCGTATCACCGGCGTGGTCACGGTGCTCCAGATCCTCGCCTCGCTGAAGGTGTTCGACCAGGTGTACCTGCTGACCAAGGGCGGCCCCGACGGCGCCACCCGCCCCGTCGTCGAGTACCTCTACGACGTCGGCTTCACCGGCTACCGGCTCGGCTACGCCTCCGCCATCAGCTACGTCTTCTTCGCCCTCGTCGTCCTCGTCTCCGCCGCGCAGTTCGCCGCCTTCCGCCGCAGGGAGAAGTGACATGACCTCCGCAGACCTCCGGACACGGCCCGCACGCCCCACGGTCTCCCCGCTCCCGGCCGCCCGCCGCGCCCGACGGGACGTCCAGCGGGGCCCCAACCTCACCCTCGGCCCGACCCGCACGGCCCGCACGCTGGCCCTGGCCGCCCTCGCCGCGCCGGCCGTGCTCTGGCTGCTGCCGATGGCGTGGGCGGTGCTCACGGCGTTCAAGTCGGAACAGGACGCCAGCGACCCGGTGCACTGGGTCTGGCCGCAGGCCGGCTTCACCCTCGACGGCTTCCGCACGGTGATCGAACGCGGCGACCTGCCGCTGTGGATGTGGAACAGCTTCTTCGTCTCCGCGGCCGTCACCCTCGTCACGGTCGCCGTGTCGGCGGCGGCGGGCTACGCCTTCTCCCGCACGGTGTTCCGCGGGCGCCGTGTCCTGTTCGCGCTCACGATCGCGTCGGTGCTGGTGCCGCCGCAGATGCTGATCGTGCCGTGGTTCCAGCAGATGCTGACGCTGAACCTGGTCGACACCTACGCGGCGGTGATCCTGCCGCAGACGGTCGCCCCGGTGATGGTGTTCATCCTGAAGAAGCACTTCGACACCATCCCGCGCGAACTGGAGGAGGCCGCCCGCCTCGACGGCGCCGGCCACGCGCGGATCTTCTGGTCGGTGATGCTGCCGCTGTCCCGGCCCATGCTCGCCGCGGTGTCGATCTTCGTGTTCATCGGGGCGTGGAACAACTTCCTGTGGCCGTTCGTGTCCACCTCCGACCCGGCCCTGATGACCCTGCCGGTCGGCATCACCGCCGTGAAGGACGCCTACGGCGTCAACTACGCCCAGACGATGGCGTCCTCGGTGCTGGCCGCGCTGCCGCTGGTGCTGGTGTTCGTCTTCTTCCAGCGGCACATCGTGAAGTCGGTGGCGACGACGGGCCTGGGCGGTCAGTGAGGCGCCTGCGGCCGATGAGACGAGCGCCCCGCGGCCGTGCAGGCCGGGGGGCGCCCGACGTTCGTGCTGAGGGAATCAGCTCCCGACGACGGTCTTGTCCGTCTCCGTCGCGGCGCCCGCCTCCGCCGCGAGGCGCTCCATGCCGCTGGTCGTCTTCAGCGGCTTCTCCTTGATGAACACCACGGTGAGCAGCGCCAGCAGCGCGCACGGCGTGGCGACGAGGAACAGGTCGGCGGTGGCGACGCCGTAGGCGTGCTCGACGATCTGCCGCACCGGCCCGGGCAGCGTGCTCATGTCCGGCACGCTGCTCTCACCGCCGCCGTCGCCGCCCGAGGGGATGCCCGCGGCGTCCAGGCCCTTGGTCATCTCGGACGCGACCCGGTTGGCGAGGATGGCGCCCAGAACGCTGGTGCCGATGGTGCCGCCCATGCTGCGGAAGAAGGACAGCACGGAGGTCGCGGCGCCCAGTTCGCTCGCCGGGACGTCGTTCTGCGCGGCCAGCACCAGGTTCTGCATCAGCATGCCGACGCCGATGCCGAGCACCGCCATGTAGACGCTGAGCAGGGTGAAGGAGGTGTCCGCGTCGATCGTGGACAGCAGGCCGAGGCCGACGGTCATGATCACCGCGCCCGCCACCAGGTAGCGCTTCCACACACCGGTCTTGGAGATGACCTGGCCGGCGACGGTCGACGAGACCAGCAGACCGAGGATCATCGGCAGGCTCATCAGACCCGCCACGGTGGGCGACTTGCCGAGGGACACCTGGAAGTACTGCGAGAGGAACACCGTGCCGCCGAACATGGCGACACCGACCAGCAGGCTCGCGACGGTGGTGAGGGTGACGGTGCGGTTGCGGAAGATGTCCAGCGGGATGACCGGCTCGGCGGTCCGCGCCTCGACGAACACCGCGGCGACCAGCAGCAGCACACCGGCGCCGGTGAGCGCGGCGGTCTGCCAGGAGGCCCAGTCGAACTCGTTGCCCGCCAGGGTCACCCAGATCAGCAGGGCGCAGACGCCCGCCACGATCAGGAAGGCGCCCAGGAAGTCGATCTTCACCTCGCGGCGGGCCACCGCCGGCAGACGCAAGGTGCGCTGGAGCAGCGCGATGGCGAGCAGCGCGAACGGCACGCCGATGAAGAAGCACCAGCGCCAGCCCAGCCACGAGGTGTCCACCAGCACGCCGCCGACCAGCGGTCCGGCGACGGTGCCGATGGCGAACACGGCGCCGAAGATGCCGGCGTACTTGCCGAGCCGGCGGGGCGGGATGATCGCCGCCATGACGACCTGCGCGAGCGCGGTCAGACCGCCCGCGCCGATGCCCTGCACGACACGGCTGAAGATGAGCAGATCGACGCCGTGGGAGAAGCCCGCCAGGAGCGAGCCCACGACGAACATGCCCAGCGACAGCTGGAGCAGCAGCTTCTTGTCGAACAGGTCGGACAGCTTGCCCCAGAGCGGCACGGTCGCCGTCATGGCCAGCAGTTCCGCGGTGACGACCCAGGTGTAGGAGGACTGGCTCGCCCCCAGGTCGGCGATGATCGTCGGCAGCGCGTTGGCCACGACGGTGCCCGCCAGGATCGCCACGAACATGCCGGCCATCAGCCCGGACATGGCCTGGAGTATCTGCCGGTTGGTCATGGCGGTGGGCGGCGCCGCGTCGGGCGCCTGTGTTGCGGTCACGGTCGTCTCTCTCAGGGATCGTTGGGAAAGGCGGGTCACGCCCCGGAAGGGGCGGAAGCGGTGGGGGGGGGAGACCGGTGTGCTGTGGGGGCCCGGCGCGCCGAGCGGTCCCCGGCGGCTACCGGGCCGGGGCGGGCAGTCCGGCGGCGAGCAGGTCGAACACCTCGCGGAACACCTCGGCGTACGACACCTCGTCGGCCCGTTCGCACCAGTGCTGCACGCTCACCCGCACCGCTGTGCCGGCGACCGCGGCGAGCAGCCGCGGGTACAGGCCGGGAGCGGCCCGGCCGGAGTCGCCTTCGGACGGCACGGAGCTGTCCTCGGCGCGGATCCGCCGGGCGATCGCCTCGGCGAGCCCCGACTCGTCGGCCATCTGCGCGCCGAGGTTCCGCACCAGCAGATGCGGGGCGGACCGCAGCACACGGGCGTGCAGACTCCACAGCTCGTGCTGCCGCTCGGCCTCCCGCAGCTCGGCGGCGAGCGCCTCGCGCAGGGCTTCCAGCGGCGGAAGCCCGGGCGGTGCGGCGAGGAACGCCTGCCGTACGCGCTCGCTGGCGTCGGCGTCCACGACGACGAAGGCGTCGTCGCGCGAGTCGAAGTAGTTGAAGAAGGTCCGCACGGACACACCGGCCGCGGCGCTGATCGCCTCGACCGTCACCTGGTCCGCCCCGTGCTCGGCGGCCAGCCGCACCGCCGCCTCCGCGAGCGCGGCTCGGGTGGCGCGCTTCTTGCGCTCACGCAGCCCGCCGCCCACGGCGTCCTTCCCCGTCATGATGTGCATGCTATGCAAAAATGCATGGCATGCAAAATTGCGTTCGAGTGATCACTCGACGGGATGCTTCCGGGCGCTCACGCCGTTGGCGTACTGAGGCGCGCGCCCGGCCGCTCCACGGCTAGCGTCGGGGCATGACCGGAGACCGGCTCGGATGGCGCGTGTGCCTGCTCGGCGGTGCCGTGTTCGCGGTGTGCATGACCGGCACCACGCTGCCGACCCCGCTGTACCCGCTCTACCAGCAGAAGTTCGGCTTCTCCGAGCTGACGGTCACCGTCGTGTACGCGGTGTACGCCTTCGCGGTCATCGGCGCCCTGCTGCTCGCGGGCAACGCCTCCGACGCCGTCGGCAGACGCCCCGTCCTGCTGTGGGGCCTGGTCTGCGCGGCCGGGAGCGCGGTCTGCTTCCTGCTGGCCACCGAGATCGCCTGGCTGTACGCCGGACGGCTCCTGTCGGGCCTGTCGGCGGGCCTGTTCACCGGAGCCGCGACAGCCTACGTGATGGAGTCGGCCCCGCCGGGCCGGGCCTCCCGCGCCACCTTCGTCGCCACGGCGGTCAACATGGGCGGCCTCGGCTGCGGCCCCCTGCTCGCCGGCATCCTCGCGGAGTACGCCCCCTGGCCCCTCTACTTGCCCTACGCCGTCCATCTGACCCTGGTCGCCTGCTCGGTGGCGGTGCTGCTGCGGCTGCCGGAGACCGTAGGGGACCTGCGCCCGCTGCGTACCGTACGGCCGCAGCGCCCCGGCGTGCCCTCGCACGTCCGGGCGGTGTTCGGACCGGCGGCGACGGCCGCGTTCGTCGGCTTCGCCCTGTTCGGCGTGTTCACCTCCGTCAGCCCCGCGTTCCTCGCGCAGTACCTCGACGTGACCGACCACGCGGTGAGCGGCGCGGTCGTCGCGACAGCGTTCTTCGCGTCGATCGCCGGACAGACGGCGGTCGGCCGTGTGGGGGTGGGCCGGTCCCTCCCGCTGGGCTGCGCCGGGCTGCTCGCGGGACTCGCCCTGCTGGCGGGCGCCCTGCACTGGGACACGCTGGCGCTGGTGGTGCCGAGCGCGCTCGTCGGCGGTGTGGGACAGGGGCTGGCGTTCCGCGGGGCGCTGACCGCGGTGAGCAGGGCGTCCCCGCCGGACAGGAGGGCGGCGGTGAACTCGTCGCTGTTCGTCGTGGCGTACGCGGGCATCTCGGTGCCGGTCATCGGGGTGGGTCTGCTGACCGAACCGCTGGGCCTGGAAAATGCGGGGCTGGTCTTCATCGCGTGCATGGCGGCGCTGGTGGTGACGGCGGCGGGCTATTTGCTGCGCAGGCCGGTCCCGGCCGAGGCATGATCGGCGGGGCTTTTCCGGCCCGGGAAGCCCTTCGGCGCGCAGGGCGGCGAACGGCGTCCTATAGTCGTCCCTGCAGAGAATGTTGAATATCGAACTTCCTTGAAGGTCGAACGTCCTCGGTGGGAGGCACCCGGCATGAGCAACACGGAGACACGACCGGCGGAGATGAGGTGCGGCGGCGAGACCGAGGCGGACCGTCCGGCCGAGGTCGAGATCCTCACCGCCCGTGACGTGCCGCTCGGCGGCCCGCGCGCGATGCGGGTACGGCGCACCCTGCCGCAGCGCGCCCGGTCGCTCATCGGCGCCTGGTGCTTCGCCGACCACTACGGCCCCGACGACGTCGCAGGCACCGGCGGCATGCACGTCCCCCCGCATCCGCACACGGGTCTGCAGACGGTGAGCTGGCTGTTCAGCGGGGAGATCGAGCACCGCGACAGCCTCGGCAGCCACGCCTACGTCCGCCCCGGCGAGCTGAACCTGATGACCGGCGGTCACGGCATCGCCCACTCGGAGTTCTCGACCCCGGACACGACGATCCTGCACGGCGTGCAGCTGTGGGTGGCGCTGCCGGACGAACACCGCGGCACGGAACGGGACTTCCAGCACTACGTCCCGCACCCGGTCGCCCTGAACGGCGGTGAGGCGCGCGTCTTCCTCGGCACGCTCGCGGGCGCGTCGTCACCGGTCCGCACCTTCACCCCGCTGCTGGGCGCGGAACTCACCGTGTCCCCGGGTGCACGGCTGGTGCTGGACGTCGACCCCGCCTTCGAACACGGAGTGCTCGTCGACACGGGGGACGTCCTCGTCGAGGACACCCCGGTGGAACGGGCCGCCCTCGCCTGCACGGCCCCGGGCCGCACCCGCCTCACCCTCACCAACCGGGGCACGACCCCGGCCCGCCTGATCCTCCTCGGCGGCCCGCCCTTCGGCGAGGAGATCATCATGTGGTGGAACTTCATCGGCCGCACGCACGAGGAGATCGTCCGCGCGCGAGGCGACTGGACGGCGGAGACGGAGTCGGGGACGGGGGACCGTTTCGGCGAGGTGAGGGGCTACGACGGGGACCCGCTGCCGGCACCCGAGCTGCCCAACGTGCCGCTGCGGCCGCGGGGGAGGCCCGCACCGCGCGCGTGAGAGCATCCGTCGTATGAGCGGCGATCTCGACGTGAGTGCCCTGGCCGTCAACGCCACGATCCCGGAGGCGCTCCGCTGGACGGACATGCGGCGCGGCCAGGAGTTCCACCTGACCACCCTCAACGTCCGCCTCCTCCGGGACGGTCACCTCGCCGTGAAGGCGTACGGCCGCCCGGTCGCCGGCGGCCGGGGCGCGTACGTCTCGTTCCCGGTGCCGGACGACCCGGCACTGGCGTCGCTGGTCGCGGAAGCGGCCACTCGCGCCGGCACGCTGTGGGCCGCCCACCGAGGGCTCGGCTGAGTGGGCCGGCCGGTGCGTCAGCCGGACCCGAGGAGGTCGGCGAGACCGACGGCGGGGCGGCCGAGCAGGGCGGTCAGCGAGAGCCGCTGATGCTCCGTCAGGGAGTTGGTGAAGACCACGGCGTCGGCGTCGGTCCGGTCGGCGGCGTGGGCCACCTCGCGGACCTTCCCCTGCCTCAGCAGCATCCGGGACGAGACCCCGGCGCCGACGCCGTCGCTCATCAGAGGCGAATCCTGTGGAGCGTCACGCGAAGGACTACGCGACCACCGACACCGCGTTCATCGAGAAGCGTGTCCTCGACGGGGTGAGGCGCGACGGAATCATCCTGCTGCACGAGCGCTACGCGGGCACCATCCCCGCCGTGCCGGACATCATCAGGCGACTCCGCGACCAGGAGTGCATCCTCGTCACGGTCCCCCAGCTCATGGCCCCGGCGAAGCCGCAGCCGGGGGAGGTCTACCGGCCCTGAATGCCTCCGCCCGTCACGCCCGGCCAACGGGCGTGACGGTCCGCGCCGTGCGCCTCAGCGCGAGCAGACCACCGTGACCAGCGTGAAGGACGCGAAGAACGCCCCCTGCGACAGGCTCGCGAACCACCGACGCCCACGCTCCGGGCCGACGTGCCCGGCGGCGATGGCAGCCTCCATGTTGCGTCCGAGCCCCAGCGTGTGGTCGGCCTCCTCGACATCACGGAACACCGGCGTATGAGCGAGGACGGCCTCCACGCCGAAGCCCGCCCGCTCGGCGAGACGCGCCAGACTGCGCCCGACGGTCGCGTGACGGACCACGTGCGCCGTGGTGTAGCGGGTGAAGACCCGGCTCGTCTCCAGGTCCTCCGCGTCGACGACCAGCGTGTCCCAGTCGGGCTCGGCCAGACCCACGCGCGCGCCCGGCCGTGTCACCCGGTGCAGCTGAGCCAGAGCAGCCGCGGGATCGTCGACGTGCATGAGCACCCGGTCGATCTTGGCGCGATCCACCGTGCCGCGATCGACGGGCAGATCGAGCACGTCCCCCTCGCGGATCTCCACCCGGGGCAACTCCCGCGTCCGCTCACGCGCCTGCGCCAGCATGGCCGGGTCACGGTCGACACCGACCACCGTGCCGGTGGCCCCGACGCGCTCGGCCAGCGTGGGCAGATCGGTGCCAGGGCCGCACCCCGCATCCAGGACGGTGTGCCCCTCCCGGACATCCAGCAGGTCCACCAACTGCCGCTTGTACAGGCGGCCCACGTCGGTGGCGGCGGCCCGCAGCATGTAGTCGGCCTGATCGGGTCGGGACACACCAAGAGTCGATGACATGAGTGTCAGTCAAGCACCCCTCGCCGCCGACGAGCCGTCCCCCCGGCAACCGAGGTCAGCGTTCACGCATGGAGAGGACGATGCGTGTCCGCCGTCACCGCCCACGCCCGCAGCAGCGGACGCGGCACACGCGACGCGAACAGGGTGACACCGTGCGCGACCAGGGCGAGCACCGCGAACTCGTGCAGCAGGCTCGCCAGCGGCATCGTGCCGCCGTAGAGGGCCCAGCGCCCTCGGGTGGGACGTGCGGCGACGCCCACCAGCACGTACGTCGCCCAGGCGACGAGCGCGCAGACCAGGGCGTACGAGCGGCCCTCCTGCGCGCATTTCTGCACAGGGGCAGCGGGAACACCAGCCCGGCGAGCAGCGCCGATCCAACCTGATCGCACGGTCAGGAAGTGGCTGCGCTGCTGTGCGAGGCTGCAGCGCATGCGGATACTCGTGGTCGAAGACGAGGTCGACCTCGCCCACACCCTGCGCACCGGTCTGACCGCCGAGGGGTACAGCGTCGACCTCGCGCACGACGGCCGGCAGGGACTGTGGATGGCCCGGACCGGCGAATACGCGCTGGTCGTGCTGGACTTGATGCTGCCCGGTCTCAACGGCTACAAGGTGTGCGCCCAGTTGCGCCGGGAGGGCAACGCGACGCCCATCCTGGTTCTCACCGCCAAGGACGGGGACTGGGACCAGGCGGAGGCCCTGGACACGGGGGCCGACGACTACCTGGCCAAGCCGTTCTCCTACATGGTGCTCGTCGCCCGGTTGCGGGCCCTGGCCCGGCGGTCCCCGGCCACCGCGCCGCCCGTCCTCGCCGTGGGCGACTTGTCGTTGGACGTCGCCGGCCGGGTGTGCCGGCGGGGCGGGGTGCGGGTGGACCTCACCCCGAGGGAGTTCGCCGTACTGGAGCTGCTCGCCCGCCGCGCGGGCCAGGCCGTTTCCAAGGGCGACCTGCTCTACCACGCGTGGCCCGACGAGGCCTACGACCCCAACTTGGTCGAGGCGCGCGTCAGTTCACTCCGCAGAAAGGTGGACACCGCGTTCCGGCGGCAGTCCCTGCAGACCGTACGAGGCACCGGCTATCGATTGGTGGACGACCGTGAACGCGAATAAGAGACGACGCCGTTGGTGGCCCCGGTCGGTACGGGCCCGCGCGGCACTTGCCGCCGCGCTGACCGCGGCGATCGTGCTGACCGGGATGGGGTGGTGGGTGCATCAGGAGGTGTACCGGCAGAGCTTGTCGGTCGCCGAGGAGAAGGCCCGCAACGACCTCTTCGCCCTCGTCGACCAACTGAAGCAGGGGGACGTGCCCGGTCCTCGGCGTTCCGCGCCGTACGAGGTCGTCGCGACGGGTCGTGCGACCGCGGTGGCCTCCGGGGGAGGCATGGAGGCCTTCGACCGGAGCGCCGGCCATGTGCTGCCCTCCCCGCCGGCGCTTTCCGCCCCGGTCCCCGAGATGACCGACGGATGGGACTACGCCTACCGTCCCCTGCGTATACCGGACCGCCCCGACTACGACTCCGGCAGCGGGCAGGACCTGGCCGGCCGGACGTACAGAGTCCTGTACAACGACATCTGGGCCGGACAGCTGACCCCCGAGCAGGCCGCCGCGCTCGGCGTCCGCCCCGACGCCACCCTCCGTGCCTACGTGGTGCTGGTCCCGGACACCGCGGGAGAGATCGCCGCCGCCATCGACGACATGCTGCTCCGCGCCGGTCTGGCCGGCCTCCTGCTCATCGGCGCCGTGGCCTACTTCACCGTCCGCATCGCACTGCGCCCCGTCGAAGCCGTCCGCCGCCTCACCGCTTCCGTCACCGATCCACGCGAACGCGTCACCGTCCCCGCGACCGCCCACGAGATCACCGCGCTCGCCGACACCATCAACGCCACCCTCCAACGCCTCGACCACGCCGCCGCCCAGCAGCGCCGGTTCGTCGCGGACGCGGCCCACGAGCTGCGCAGTCCGCTCACCACCCTGCTGACCAGCCTGGAGGTGGCCCTCGCCTACCCGGAGCGCACCGACTGGCCCGCCACGGCCACCACAGCCGCGCGGCAGACCCGCCGCCTCCAGGCGCTCGCCGAGGACCTGCTCCTCCTCGCCCGCCTCGACACCGGGGCTCCCACGACCGACCCGGAGACCGTCGACCTGAGCGCCCTCGCGTCCCAGCTGTCCGGCCAACACCTGCTCTCCGCCCGCAAACTGGACCTCACCTGCGTCGGCACCGGCCCCGCTTACGTCCGCGGCGACCGCGACCAACTGGAACGCCTGCTGCGCAACCTCCTCGACAACGCCGCCCGCCACGCCGCGCACCGCGTCCAGGTGACCGTCCGGGGTGAGGACGAGCAGGTCGTCGTCACCGTGCACGACGACGGGCCGGGTGTGCCCGCCGAGGACGCCGAGCGGATCTTCGAGCGCTTCGTCCGGCTCGACGACGCCCGCTCCCGCGACCAGGGGGGCACCGGCCTCGGTCTGGCCATCGCCCGGGACCTCGCCCACCGCCACGGCGGCACTCTCACTTTCGTCGCAGGCGACGGCGACGGCGGCGCCTGCTTCGAGCTGCGCCTGCCGCAAGCTCCCGCCCCGGACGGGGACCCCGCTCACGACGCGGATACGGCTCTTGGGCCGGACCCGGACCCGAATCCCGACTCCGACCCGGACGCGGTCTCAAATCCTGACTCCGATCCGGACCGGACTCCGGACCCCAATTACGACCCGGACCCGGACCCGGCCGCGGTCCCGGCCCCGTACCCGGACCCAGCACCGACCCCCGCCCCAGACCCGACCCCCGCTCCAGACCCGACCCCCGCCCCAGACCCGAAATGACCCGCCCGAGCGCGCTCACCCGTCCCGACGCGGCGCCCCCGTAGACGCCCGCACGACCAACTCCGTGGCCAGCTCGATGTGATGCGACTCCGCCTTCTCCCCGTTCGCCAGCCGCAGGGCGGTCCGCAGTGCGGCGGCCCCCATCTCCCGCAGCGGCTGGCGCACGGTGGTGAGGGGCGGCGACGCCATCTGGGCAAGGCTGGTGTCGTCGAAGCCGACCACGCTCAGGTCCTCGGGCACGCGCAGGCCCCGCGCGCGGGCGGCCTCGACGACGCCGACGGCGATCTCGTCGTTGCCCGCGAAGACCGCCGTGGGCGGCTCGTCCAGGTCCAGCAGCGCCGCGGCGCCGGCCAGGCCCGCCTCGTAGGTGAACTCCCCGGGCCGGACGTACGCGTCCGGCACCGGGGCACCCTCGGCCTCCATGGCGGCGCGGTAGCCGTGCATGCGGGCCTGGTTGCAGACGGCCATGGCGGGCCCGCCGAGGTAGGCGATGCGGCGGTGACCCAGGGACAGCAGGTGCCGGGTCGCGGACAGGCCGCCGGCGAAGTTGGTCGCGCCCACGCTGTGCACCCGGCTGTCCGGCAGGTGCAGGGGGTCCAGCACCACCAGGGGGAGTCCGGACCGCGCGAGTTCCTTCATATGGGCCGCGGTGTGGACGCTGGTGACCGCGATGACGGCGCGGCGCCCGGCCGACACCAGGTCCCGGGCCCAGTGCGGCGCGCCGGCCGCCTTGCTCACCACTACCGATGCGCCCGACTCGGCGGCCGCGTCGACGATGCCCTCCAGGGTCTCCGCCACGTACGACTTGAGGCCGCCCTTGAACTGCACCTCGATCGTCGGGCTCTCGACGGCCTCGGTGTGCCGGAACACCGGTGCCAGATAGTCGTGTTGATGCAGCAGCTCCTGCACCCGGACGCGGGTGTGCGGCGCCACGTCGCCGCGGCCGTTGACCACCTTGGACACGGTGGCGACGGAGACCCCCGCCGCTTGGGCGATGTCCGCCAAGGTGGTGCGCCGGGCGTTCGGTCGCATCGGTTCCTCTCAGCTGTAGGGCCGCCGGGTGCGTGACCCGCCGGTCCGGCCGGTCACGCGGACTGATCCGCACAACCGTACCGGTGAACTCCGCCCCGCCGCCGGGATCGTCCGGCGAGCGGTGCGGTCCCGGACCTGACGGTCCGGACGGAGCGCACGGACAGTGTGACAGCCCGGAGCCGCTGCGTCATCAACGCCTTTCACCGGGCTGTTTCGAAACATTTTCGGATGGCGCCGGACTGAGGACACGCCGATCAAGGCCCTTGTGTCACAAGGGATATGCCCGCGCAACAAGGCCCCTGCACGCGTCTTGACACCGCATCAGCGCGAAACCTAGCTTGCTCGAACAGAGCTAGACGAAGTGATTTTCGAAAACCTTTCCACGACCCACGAGAAGCCGACGGCTCTCGAGTGCGGAGAAAATCATGGCGCTCTCCCGACGTACCCTTCTCGGCCTCGCGGCCGCCGTGCCCGTCTCCGCGGCGCTCGCCGCCTGCGGCGGCTCCTCGGGCCCCGGCAAGGGCGGTGCCGCCACCTACTGGTACCTGCAGGGACAACCTCAGGAAGGCGCCAGGGCCGGCGCCGTCGACGCCTTCAACAAGGCCAACCCGGACACGCAGATCGAGGACACGGCCTACCAGAACGACGCCTACAAGACGAAGATCAAGACAGCCATCGGCGCCGGACAGGCGCCCACCATCATCTGGGGCTGGGGCGGCGGCACCCTGCGCACCTACGCGGAGGCCGGCCAGGTCGAGGACCTCACCGCGTGGTTCGACGAGAACCCCGACGTCAAGAAGGGGCTGTTCCCTTCCTCGTTCGGCGCGGCGACCGTCGACGGCAAGATCTACGCGATGCCGTGCGAGACGGTGCAGCCGATCGTCCTCTACTACAACAAGCGCGTGTTCGACCAGGTCAAGGTGGACCCGCCCGAGACCTGGGACGACCTCATGGCCCTGGTCCCGAAGTTCAAGGCGAAGGGCATCGCCCCCATCTCGCTCGGCGGGCAGTCCCGGTGGACCAACATGATGTGGCTGGAGTTCCTGTTCGACCGCATCGGCGGGCCCGCGGTGTTCCAGGCCGCCATCGAGGGCGAGAAGAACGCCTGGTCGCACCCCGACGCCATCAAGGCGCTCACCGCACTCCAGGACCTGGTGAAGGCCGGCGGGTTCGTGAAGGGCTTCTCCTCCATCACCGCGGACTCCAACGCCGACCAGGCCCTCCTCTACACCGACCGGGCCGCCATGATGCTGCACGGCGCCTGGTCGTACGGCATCCAGCAGGCCGACGGCGGGGACTTCGTGCCCAGCGGCTCGCTCGGCTTCATGACCTTCCCGGCGGTCGAGGGCGGCAAGGGCGACCTGAGCGACACCGTCGGCAACCCCGCCCAGTACCTGTCCATCTCCTCCAAGGCGAGCGCCGAGGAGAAGAAGGTCGCCAAGGACTTCTTCGCCACCGGCGTCCTCCAGGAGGAGGAGGTCAAACGGTGGATCGGCAACGGATCGGTGCCGATCCGGCTGGGCACGGAGAAACTGCTGGCCGCCGCCGACAACGCCGAGTTCCTGCAGTTCACCTACGACATCGCCAGCAAGGCCAAGGTGTTCGTGCAGTCCTGGGACCAGGCGCTCAGCCCCACCGCCGCGGAGACGCTGCTCGACAACATCGTCAAGCTCTTCCAACTGTCCGTATCACCACAGCAGTTCGCCTCCAACCTCAACGCGGTCACCGCCGCATGAGCACGCTCACCGCCCAGCAGAGCGGCCGCCGCCCCCAGCGCAGCATCCTGCCCTGGCTGGCGACGCCCGCCCTGCTGCTCTTCACCGGCTTCGCCGTCGTACCGCTCGTCGGCGTCTTCGCGCTGAGCTTCACCACCTGGGACGGCATCGGCTCCATCCGCCTCACCGGGCTGACCAGCTGGCGTGCGGTGCTCACCGATCCCGGGCTGCCGCACGCCCTCTGGGTGACGTTCCTGGTGATGGCCGTGTCCTGGGCCGTGCAGACACCGCTCAGCATCCTGCTCGGCACGTTCCTCGCCGGACGCCAGCGGTACCGCGCGGTGCTGGGCGTCGTCTACTTCATCCCGCTGATGATCAGCTCCGCCGCCATCGCCATCGCCTACGAGTCGCTGCTCGACCCGAACTTCGGGCTCGGCGCCGGACTGAAGATCGAGGCGCTCAGCAAGGACTGGCTGGGCCGGCCGGGCCTCGCGTTCGGCGTCGTCGTCTTCGTCGTGTCCTGGCAGTTCATCCCGTTCCACTCGCTGATCTACCAGGGCGGCGTCCAGCAGATCCCGAAGTCCCTGTACGAAGCGGCACAGCTGGACGGGGCCGGGCGGGTCAGGCAGTTCTTCAGCATCACGCTGCCCCAGCTGAAGTACACCATCATCACCTCCTCCACCCTGATGGTCGTCGGGTCGCTGACCTTCTTCGACCTGATCTACGTCCTGACCGAGGGCGGCCCCGGCGACGCCACCCGGGTGCTCGCACTCGACATGTACAAGCGGGGCTTCCAGGCCAGCCTCATGGGACCCGCCAGCGCCATCGCGGTCATCCTCGTCCTCGTCGGCCTCGCCCTCGCCCTGGCGCTGCGCCGCCTCGGAGGCCGGGACGCCGGAGCGAGCCAACAAGAGGGGGCCTCCTGACGTGACCACCACGCTCACCAAGACCCGGCGGCCCAGGCAGGCCGCCCGCCCCGACAGCCCTCGGCGCTCCCGCCCGGCGGCCCGGCGGCGCAACTGGCTCGGCGGACTGGCCGGCTGGCTCTGGCTGGCCGTCGTCGTCGTACCCCTCTACTGGACCCTCATCACCAGCCTGAAGGACCGCAGCCGCTACTACGCGAGCAACCCGCTCGTCCCGTCGGCCGACCCCACCTTCGACAACTACCGGCTGGTCGTCGAGTCCGACTTCCTGCAGTACTTCGTGAACAGCGTCGTGGTGACCGCCGGAGCGGTGATACCGGCCGTCCTCGTCTCCTTCATGGCGGCCTACGCCATCGTCCGCGGCTGGCGCATGCGCGTGCTGCGCGCCATGAACGGGCTGTTCCTCATGGGGCTGGCCATCCCCCTCCAGGCGACGGTCATCCCCATCTACCTCATCATCATCAAACTGCACCTCTACGACAGTCTGCCCGCCCTCATTCTCCCGTCCATCGCCTTCGCCATCCCGCTGTCCGTGCTGGTCCTCGCGAACTTCATCCGCGACGTGCCGAAGGAGCTCTTCGACTCGATGCGCGTGGACGGCGCCACCGAATGGACGACGCTGTGGCGCCTCGCGGCGCCGCTCACCCGGCCCGCCGTCCTCACCGTGTCCATCTTCAACGCCCTGACCATCTGGAACGGCTTCCTGCTGCCCCTGGTCCTCACCCAGAGCCCCGACCGCAGGACCCTGCCGCTCGCCCTGTGGACCTTCCAGGGCCAGTACGGGGTCAACGTCCCGGCCGTGCTGGCCGCCGTCGTCCTCACCACGCTGCCGGTGCTGGTGCTGTACGTCTTCGGCCGCCGCCAGCTGCTGAGCGGCCTGACCGCGGGTTTCAGCCGCTGACCGGACCCCGTCTCGTCCGGCCTGTCCGGCACCGGCACCGGCGGGGCCCGGCGCCCCGCCCCGACTCCCACACGACCACCGGTTCGCCCGCTCCGCCCCCGTCCGGGGCCCGGCGGGCGGAGGAGGAAAGTGAACGCCGACGTCGCCGCGGAGGACACCTCCGCCCTCGCCCTCTGGAACGACCCGACCGCCGCCGTCGCCGCACGCGTCGACGCGCTGATCGCCGCCATGACCCTCGAGGAGAAGACCGCCCAGCTGTTCGGGGTGTGGGTGGGCGCCTCCGCCGACGGCGGCGAAGTCGCCCCGCACCAGCACGAGATGGAGGACCCCGTCGACCTCGACGCGCTCCTCCCCACCGGGCTGGGCCAGTTGACCCGCCCCTTCGGCACCGTCCCGGTCGACCCCGCCCTGGGCGCGCTGTCCCTGGCCCGCACACAGGCGCGCATCGCCGCCTCCAACCGCTTCCGCATTCCCGCCCTCGCGCACGACGAGTGCCTGGCGGGCTTCGCCGCCTGGGGCGCCACCGCCTACCCCGTCCCGCTGTCCTGGGGCGCCGCGTTCGACCCCGACCTGGTACGGCGCATGGCCGCCGCCATCGGCCGTGACATGCGGTCCGTCGGCGTCCACCAGGGCCTCGCCCCCGTCCTCGACGTCGTACGGGACGCACGCTGGGGCCGCGTCGAGGAGACCATCGGCGAGGACCCGTACCTCGTCGGCACCATCGGCACCGCCTACGTCCAGGGCCTGGAGTCCGCCGGCGTCGTCGCCACGCTGAAGCATTTCGCCGGCTACTCGGCCTCCCGCGCCGGACGCAACCTCGCGCCCGCCTCGATGGGGCCGCGGGAGCGCGCCGACGTGGTGCTGCCGCCGTTCGAGATGGCGATCCGCGAGGGCGGCGCCCGCTCGGTGATGAACGCCTACACCGACACCGACGGCGTACCCTCCGCGGCCGACGAAAGCCTGCTGACCGGCCTGCTCCGGGACACCTGGGGCTTCGACGGCACGGTGGTCGCCGACTACTTCGCCGTCGCCTTCCTCACGCTCCTGCACGGTGTCGCCGCCGACTGGGCGGACGCCGCGGGCACCGCCCTCCGCGCGGGTATCGACGTCGAACTGCCCAACGTCAAGACGTACGGCGCTCCGCTCACGGAGGCCGTCGCCGACGGCCGCGTCCCCGAGGAACTGGTCGACCGCGCCCTGCGCCGGATCCTCACCCAGAAGATCGCGCTCGGCCTGCTCGACCCGGACTGGGACCCCGTACCGGCGGCCCTCGACGGCACGGACCCGGACGACCCGGAGTCCCTGCGCGGCCGCGTCGACCTCGACAGCGCCGAGAACCGCGCCCTGGCCCGCACACTCGCCGAGGAAGCGGTCGTGCTGCTCAGCAACGACGGCATCCTGCCACTGGACCGCCCCCGCCGCATCGCCCTGATCGGCCCGAACGCCGACGAACCCACCGCCGTGCTGGGCTGCTACTCCTTCCCCCAGCACATCGGCGTCCGCCACCCCGGCACCCCGCTCGGCATCGGTCTGCCCACTCTGCGCGAGACGCTCACTGCGGAGTTCCCCGACGCCGACATCACGTACGTCCGCGGCACCGGCGTCGACGACGGGGACCTCTCCGGCCTGGACGAGGCGGTATGGGCGGCCCGCGAGGCCGACGTCACCCTCGTGGCGCTGGGCGACCGGGCCGGCCTGTTCGGCCGCGGCACCAGCGGCGAGGGCTGCGACGCGGAGACGTTGGACCTGCCCGGCGCGCAGCAGCAGCTCCTCGACGCGCTGCTGGACACCGGGACGCCCGTGGTGACCGTGCTGCTGGCCGGACGGCCGTACGCGCTCGGACGGGCGGTGACGGAGTCGGCGGCGATCGTGCAGTCGTTCTTCCCGGGCGAGGAGGGGACGCACGCGATCGCCGGGGTGCTCAGCGGCCGGTTCAACCCCTCCGGACGCCTCCCGATCGGCGTTCCGCGCGCACCGGGTTCCCAGCCGAGCACCTACCTCGGCGCACGGCTGGCGCAGGCCAGTGAGGTGTCGAACGTCGACCCGACCCCCGCGTTCCCCTTCGGCCACGGCCTGTCCTACACACGGTTCGACTGGACGGACCTCACGGTGGACGCCGACGAAGCCCCGACGGACGGCGAGTTCACACTCACCTTCACGGTCCGCAACACGGGGGACCGCTCCGGCACGGAGGTCGTCCAGCTGTACCTGCACGACCCGGTCGCGTCGGTCGTCCAGCCGGTGCAGCGTCTCGTCGGCTACACGCGGGTCACCCTGGAACCGGGGGAGGCCCGACGGCTGACGGTCACGGTCCCGGCCGACCTGGCGTCGTTCACGGGCCGCGACGGGAGGCGCGTGGTCGAACCGGGGGCGCTGGAACTGAGGCTGGCGGCGTCGAGCGCGAATCCGCGCCTGACGAGCCGGGTCGCACTGACCGGCGCGGAACGCCACGTGGACCACACCCGACGCCTGCACGCCACGTTCGTGCAGAAGCCGGCCGCCGCATGAACCGCGGGGTGCGCGGCACACGTCAGGGGGCTGCGCACCCCGCCCGGTGGATGGGGGAGGGACGTCCGTGACACCCTCGGCCGCATGGTCGACGACGATGCGGCGAAGGACACCCTGCACAGAAGACTGCGGCGGGACCGTGAGGCGCTGCTCTGGAAACTCGACGGACTGTCCGAGTACGACGCCCGCCGCCCCCTGACGCCGACGGGGACCAATCTCCTCGGCCTGGTGAAACACGTGGCCACGGTGGAGGCCAGATACTTCGGCGAGGCCTTCGGCCGCCCCTCCCCGGAAGCGCTGTGCCGCTGGCAGGACTCCGACGGCAGCGACCACTGGGCGGCCGAGGACGAGACGCGCGACGAAATCATCGCGTTCTACCGCCGCACATGGGCCCACGCGGACGCGACGATCGCCGCGCTGACGTTCGACACCCCCGGCCACGTCCCCTGGTGGCCGGACCCGCACCCGAACACGACCCTGCTCGCGGTCATGCTCCACGTCCTGGGCGAGACCGTCCGCCACACGGGCCACGCCGACATACTGCGCGAAACGGTGGACGGCCGCACGGGGACGCGGGCGGAGCATGAGCGACCGATCGACGAGAGGGCCCGCGCGGCCCACGTCGCGAAGCTCGAGCAAGCCGCCAGGGCGGCGGGGCTCAGCTGACGGCGCGCTCGTCGGCTACAAGAACCCCCGCCCCGCCAGGCTCCGCATCAGCGCCCCCACCCCGAACGTCCACGGCGGTGCCTCCTCGCTCGGGACCACCCTGTTGACCAGGGCGCCCAGCCGCGGGCTGGAGATGTGCACGACGTCCCCGTACTCGTGGGTGAAGCCCTCGCCCGGGTTCTTTCTGTCTTCCGTCGGGGCGAACAGCGTGCCCGTGAACAGGGCGAAGCCGTCCGGGTATTGATGGTGGGCGCCGTGGGTGGCGGACACCAGGTCCAGTACGTCGCGGCTGATCTCGCGCAGGGAGCTGCTGCCCCGCAGCACATAGCCGTCCGGTCCCTCGATCCGCAGGCCGATGTCGAGGTCGCGTACCGCGCCGATGCCGAAGCCGTCGTCGAGCAGGCGGACGAACGGGCCGATCGCGCAGGAGGCGTTGTTGTCCTTGGCCCGGGACAGCAACAGGGCGCTACGGCCCTCCACGTCCCGGAGGTTGACGTCGTTGCCGAGCGTCGCGCCCCGCACCCGGCCGCGTGAGTCCACGACGAGGACCGCCTCCGGCTCGGGGTTGTTCCACACGGAGGCGCGGAGCACGCCGATGTCCGCGCCCGTACCCACCGCCGACAGCACGGGCGCCTTCGTGAACACCTCCGGGTCCGGCCCGATGCCGACCTCCAGGTACTGCGACCACAACCCTTCGGCGACCAGCAGGTCCTTGGCCTTCGCAGCCTCCGGCGATCCGGGCCTGATGCCGTCGAGCCTGCCGCCCACCAGCCGCACCACACGCTCCCGCACCCGCGCCGCCTGCGCCGGGTCCCCGCCCGTGCGTTCCTCGATGACGCGTTCCAGCAGGCTCCGCGCGAAGGTGACTCCGGCCGCCTTGATGACCTGGAGGTCCACGGGAGCCAGCAGGTGTGGCACGTCAGGTCGACCGGGCTGGGCCGACAGGAGGTCGTCCAGGCGCCAACGCCGTCCGCCGGGCGCCTCCCGTACCACCTCCACCGCGTCGTCGCGTTCCAGCAGGCCGGACACGGTGGGCGCGACAGCCGTCAGGTCGACGACGTCCTCCCCGCGCACCGCCGCCACGCACGGTCCGCCCGCCTCCGGGTCGTGGACCCGCGCGACGAGGGCGGCGCGGCCGGCGTCCTCGGGCAGGACGGAGTCCGCGGTCAGGGCCGGACGGGGGTGCGCTGCTGCTGCTTCCACGGTCTGTGCACTCCTCGAAACAGTTGGCTCAGTGGGAGTCGCGCGGCACCTCATGGCCCCGCCCGCCGCGCAGGAACCCGAAGTCGGCGCCCCGGTCGGCCTGTTCGACGTGCTGGGTGTACAGCCAGGTGTAGCCGCTCACGTACCGCTCGGCAGGCGGTGTCCACTCCTGCCTGCGCCGTGCCAGTTCCGCGTCGTCGACGTCCAGGTGCAGGGTGCGGCCGGGGACGTCGAGGACGACGGGGTCACCGTCGCGCACCAGGGCGAGGGGCCCGCCCACGGCCGCCTCGGGGGTCACGTGCAGGACGACCGTGCCGTACCCCGTACCGCTCATCCGGCCGTCGCACACGCGCACCATGTCCGTGACCCCCGCCTTCAACAGCTTCGCCGGCAGCGGCACGTTGGAGACCTCTGGCATCCCCGGGTAGCCCTTGGGCCCGGCGTTGCGGATGACGATCACCGTGTTCTCGTCGACGTCCAGGCCGGGGTCGTCGGCCACGGCGTGGTAGGCCTCGGGGGAGTCGAAGACGCGAGCCGGTCCGCGGTGGGTGAGCAGGTGCGGTGACGCGGCGGACTGCTTGATGACCGCGCCGTCCGGGCACAGGTTGCCGCGCAGTACGGCGATGCCCGTGCCGGCCGGCTGGAAGGGCGCGTCGAGCGGGGTGATGACGTCGGAGTCGACGCGTTCGGCCCCCGCGGTGTTCTCCGCGACGGTCCGTCCGGTGACCGTGACCGGCCCGCCGTGCAGCAGACCGCCGTCGAGCAGCTCGGCCATCACGGCGGGCAGTCCGCCCGCGTAACAGAAGTCCTCCATGAGGTACGTGCCGCTCGGCATCAGGTTCACCAGCGTCGGTGTCTCGCGGACCAGCCGGTCGAAGTCGTCCAGGTCGAGCGTGACCCCCACGCGTCCGGCGAGCGCGGTGAGATGGATGACGGCGTTGGTGGAGCCGCCGATCGCCGCGTTGACCCGGATCGCGTTCTCGAACGCCTCCCGCGTGAGGATCTGTGAGGGCCGCAGTTCCTCCTCCACCATGTCGACGATGCGCCGCCCCGCCGCCTGCGCGGTCTCCATCCGCCGCGAGTCGACGGCCGGCCAGGCCGCCGAGCCCGGCAACTGCATGCCGAGCGCCTCCGCCACGCACGCCATCGTCGAGGCGGTCCCCATCGTCATGCAGTGACCGTTGGAGCGCGCCATGCACCCCTCGGCGAAGAAGCACTCCTCCTCGGTCATCCGCCCGGTCTTCAGGTCCTCCTCGAACTTCCACACATGCGTGCCCGAACCCACGTCCTGGCCACGGTACTTGCCGTTGAGCATCGGCCCGCCGGTCACCATCACCGCGGGCAGGTCCACGCTCGCGGCGCCCATCAGCATGGCCGGGGTCGTCTTGTCGCAGCCGGACAGCAGCACCACCCCGTCGAGCGGGTTGGCCCGGATCAGCTCCTCGACCTCCATCGCCATGAGGTTGCGGTACAGCATGGCCGTCGGACGCATCAGCGTCTCGCCGGTCGCCATCGTCGGGAACTGCAGCGGCAGCCCGCCCGCCTGCCACACCCCGCGCTTCACGGCCTCCGCGACCCGCGTCAAGTGCGCGTTGCACGGCGCCAGTTCGGACGCGCTGGTCGCGATGCCGATGACCGGACGCCCGTCGAACACCTCGTGCCCGAAGCCCTGGTTGCGCATCCACGAGCGGTACAGCATCCCGCTGCGTCCCTGTGCGCCGAACCAGGCCTGACTACGGCGGTCCGTGTTCCGACGGTCGGTCATGTGCACACTCCCGTGGCTCCGGCGTCGTCCGCTGCGCGGATGGGGCGTGGTCGAGGCGCGGACCCCGCTACCCTGGAGCCTCAATCATTAAATGATTCGATGAATGGCGTCCAGGGGGTGGGCGGAGATCGACACGAACTTCCCGACCATGCAGCAGCGTGTGGCCGACGAACTGGGGCGGCGCATCGTGGCCGGCGCGTGGCAGCCCGGGGACCCGCTGCCGGTCGAGGACGCCCTCGCGGCGGAGATCGGCGTCAGCCGCGGGGTACTGCGGGAGGCGGTCAAATCGCTGGTGGCCAAGGGCATGCTGCGCGTACGGCCCCGCACCGGCACGCGCGTGCTGCCCCCGGACCACTGGAACCACCTGGACCCGGACGTCCTGCGCTGGAAGCAGGCCGGGGACGCGGGCGCCCTGTTGCGGGACACGGGCGAACTGCGGCGCATCGTCGAGCCCGAGGCGGCCCGCCTCGCCGCCGAACGGGCAGGACCCGACGACGTGCGCGCCCTCCATGACGCCGTGACCGCGATGGAGGCCGCGGCGGCGTCACCCGCGCGCGGCGGCTACGTCGCGGCCGACATCGCCTTCCACCGGGCCCTGCTGGACGCCGGCGGCAACCGGCTGCTCGGCTCCCTGGGGCGCGCCGTGGAGATCGCCTTGCGGCACAGCTTCGACATCAGCACCCGGACCCCGGGCGCGGTGGAGGCCTCGCTGCCGGGCCACCGCGCCGTCGTACGGGCTGTCGAGGCCCGCGACCCGGACGCGGCGGCGGCGGCCGTGCTCGGCATCATCGAGGCGGCCCAGCAGGAGATCGCCCGGTCGCCGGTGTCCCCCGGCCGGCCGGGGGACCGGGCGTAACGGGCGTCGGGCCCAACCGCCTGCCGTCACACCAGGGTTACTCGGGCCACGCCGAGTTCTGGATGACGTCGACGAAGTCGACCCGGCGGAATCCCGGCACGAAGTGCTCCAGGACGTCCGCGTTCACCGTGCCGAACGTGGTGTCCGGCCGGTGACTGAACCCGTCGGCGAACGCCTGGAGGATCTGCCGCTTGAAGTCCGGCCGTGGATGCGCCGCGGTCACCTCGTCGATCTGTGCGCGGCTGAGGCCGTCCAGGTGCAGGCCCAGCACGTCCGTCTCCACGCCCGCCGTCGTCGCCGCGACCTCCGCGGCCATCTTGTACGGCACCTCCGGGGTGGTGTGCAGGGCGACGGCCGTCCACACCGTGTTCGCGTCGCTCTCGGACAGCCCGTGGCGCAGCAGGAACGCCCGTGCCTGGTCGGCGCCGTCCATCTCGAACCGCTGGTCGTCGGAGCGGTACGGCTCCACAAGGCCGGTGTCGTGGAACAGGGCGGCCACGTACAGCAGTTCGGGGTCGGGCCGGAGCCCGCGCGCGGCGGCCTGGAGGCTGCCGAACAGGAACACCCGGCGGGAGTGGTGGTAGATCAGCGGCGGGGTGGTGTCGCGGATCAGCTCGGTGGCCTCCCGCGCCAACGTGCTGTCCGGGATCGTGACACCGGCGATCTTCTCGCTCATGACTGCCTCCAAGGGTTCGGGACGACCGTGACCGGAACACCTCCACCCTGCGACGACGGCCCCGCCCGGCGCCGCTCACGTACGGCCGACAACCCCACGCAAACGGACACCGAACCCGGCGCCCTCAGGAAACGTTCCTCCTCGTCGAGGCGAACCGCTGCCGGTACCGCGTAGGTGACACCCCCAGATGCCGTGCGAACGCCCGTCGCAGACTCTCGTAGCTCGGAAATCCCGCACGCGCCGCCGCCTCCGTGGCGTTGTGCCCCGCGTCCAGCAGCGCCTTCGCCATGTCGAAGCGGATCACCTCCACGTACTTCATCGGCGTCGTGTCCAGCTCCGCGCGGAAGAGCCGGGTCAGATGGCGTGGGCTCACCCGGACGAGCGCCGCCAACGACTCCACCGTGTGGTCGCCCGTCGGGTCCGTCTGCACCGCGTCCTGCACGAGCCGCAGCACGGGTGTCTGCGGGGCCGGCCCCTGGAGCGACGCGGAGAACTGCGACTGGCCGCCCGCGCGCTGCATGTACACCACCAGCGAGCGGGCGACACCGCGCGTCAGATCGGGCCCGTGGTCGTCCTCCACCAGGGCCAGCGCCAGGTCGATGCCCGCGGTGACCCCGGCCGATGTGTATGTGCCGCCGTCCTTGACGAAGATCGCGTCGGGTTCCACGCGGGCGGCCGGGTGGCGTCGGGCCAGCAGCGCGGTGTGCTGCCAGTGTGTCGTGACCCGCCGGCCGTCGAGGAGACCGGCCGCGCCCAGCACGAACGCGCCCGTGCAGATCGACGCGACCCGCCCCGCCCGCGCGGCCAGCCCCGCGGCGGCGGAACTCAGCCCGGGATCGACGGGGCCGGCGGGCAACGCGTCACCGCCGACCACCAGGAAGGTGTCGAAGGCGGGTGCGTCCAGCGCGTCCGCGTCGGCCGGCACCGGCACACCGATCGACGACCGCGCGGGCTTCCCGCCGACCGAGACGATGCTCAGCCGGTAGGCGGCGCCGAACCGGTTCGCCTCGCTGAACACCTCGGCGGGCCCGGACAGGTCCAGCATCTTCATCCCGTCGAAGACGAGCACGCCGACGCGATGCTCCCGCTGCTCCCGCCGCTCCATCCGCCCTCACCCCGCACACCCGCTCACGGCTCCCGCACCCGGGAGAGCCTGGTCACCGGCATTCTCCCTCCCGACCGCGCCGCCCGGTCACGCCGAAGCCGCCTCCGCTGCGTTCGGTCACGCCGAAGCCGCCTCCGCTGCGTTCGGTCACGGCGAAGCCGCCTCCGCGGAGCCCGGTCACACCGACGATGCCGCCTCCGCAGCACGCCGCGTAACCTCCTCCGCCGCCCGGGCGGCCCGCCCGCTCACCTTCCAGGCGGCCATCCGCGGCGCCACCGCCGGGGACGGCGGGAACACGCCCAGCTGCCGCGGCATCGTCACGTCGTCCCGCACCGCCTCGTGGCCCCACGACCCGGCCCTCCCGCAGGGCGAGCACATGGATCTGCTCGCAGTCGATCTCCCGGCCGGTGGGCGGCACCGCCTGGTCGAGCCGCCCCTCGCGGTACCGCACGAACGGACCGGTGTGGCGTCCCCGCATCCGGAGCCGCACCCACACCCGGTCCCCGTCCTCCGCCACGGCGTCGATCGGAAGGCGCAGGTCCCCGTAGGCCCGACGGCACAGCGGCCCCGCCCCGGCACCCGCGAGGGGCCAGGAGCGGGGCCGACTGCCCACCGTCCGCTAGGACTCGAGCCAGTTCAGGATGTCCGTGTCGAGCTCGTCGGGATACACCGACAACATGCCGTGCGGATAACCCTCGTAGGTCTTGAGCGTGCCGTTCTTCAGCAGCTTCACCGTCAGCGGCGCCGAGTCGTCGTACGGCACGATCTGGTCGTCCGTGCCGTGCATGACCAGCACCGGCACGTCGATCTTCTTGAGGTCCTCGGTGAAGTCGGTCTCCGAGAACGCCTTGATGCACTCGTAGTGGGCGTTCGTCGCGCCCGTCATCCCCTGCCGCCACCAGTTGTCGATCAGCCCCTGGGAGACCTCCGCGCCCGGCCGGTTGAAGCCGTAGAACGGTCCCGACGCGATCTCGATGTACAGCTGGGAGCGATTGGCCGCGAGCTGGCTGCGGAACCCGTCGAAGACCTCGATCGGCGTGCCGCCCGGATTGCTCTCGGACTTGACCATGACGGGCGGCACCGCGCTCACGAGCACCGCTTTCGCGACCCGGCCCGGCTTGGCGCGCGCCACGTACCGCGTCACCTCGCCACCCCCGGTGGAGTGCCCGATGTGCACGGCGTCGCGCAGGTCGAGCGCGTCGGTCAGCGCCGCGACGTCGGCCGCGTAGGTGTCCATCTCGTGGCCCCCGGCCGTCTGGTCGGAGCGTCCGTGGCCGCGCCGGTCGTGGGCGATCACCCGGTAGCCGCGCTGCAGGAAGAACAGCATCTGCGCGTCCCAGTCGTCGGCGCTGAGCGGCCAGCCGTGGTGGAAGACGAGGGGCTGCCCGTCACGCGGACCCCAGTCCTTGTAGAAGATCGTCGTCCCGTCAGAAGTCGTCACCGTGCCCATGGTTGGTCCTCCGCAAGATGGGGCTAGGGCGGCCGGGCCGGTGCGCGACCGCCGGCGCACAGGAGGGGCGCACGGGCGGATTCCGGCCGGCCGGAGGGACTGCGGCCGCAGCTCGGGGCCACGGCCGGATGCACGGCAATCACCTTACGCCGAAGAGACGAACCGCTCATCTCGGGAGGTTCAGAGCAAGACCGACTTGGACCAATACGAACCGCTTGATCCGCATATGGTGGTCCAATGCTGCTTGTTCCCAGGTGGGTTCTGTTCTCGTCGGGGTGCGCGCCCCTGCTGTTGATCGCGGGCTGGGCGATCTCGGCTGCGCTCGAGGGGGCCGGTTACGACCCGGTGACGCAGACGATCAGTGTCCTGGCGGCGTACGGCGCCTCGGGCTCCTGGGTGATGACCGGGGCGTTCCTCGCGGTGGGCGTCTGCCATCTGCTCACCGCGTGGGGGCTGCGGGCGGCCGCGGCGGCGGGGCGGGTGGCGCTCGCCGGAGGGGGAGTGGCCGCACTGGCCGTGGCGATGGTCCCCGCTCCGAGCAGCGGGGGTTCCCTGGGGCACGGCTCGGTGGCCGCCGTCGGGTTCACGCTGCTCGCCCTGTGGCCGGTCCTCGCCGCGACCGTCGGCCGCGGCACGCCCTGGGCGCTGCGGCCGATGCCGTCGTTCGCGGCGACGTCGGTGATGGTCGCCGGTGCGGCGTGGTTCCTGGTGGAGATGCACCGTGACGGTATGGCGGGCGTCGCCGAACGCGTGGTGACCGCCATGCAGTCCCTGTGGCCGTTCGTCGTCGTCCTGTCGTGCCTGCGGCACCGGGCGGGGCGCCGCGCGGAGCCGGTCACGCGACCGGATGACACGCGGAACCGCGCGCCGGACTGACCGGACCCGACGGGACGCGAGTGGCCCACGGGTCCGGAAGGCCACCTCTACGGCGCTCGCGGCGCGCCGCGCGTCGACCCTGCGCGGCGTCACCGCCCGTCGCGGTTCGCCGTCCCCGCCGGGAACTCCTCGCTGCCGAGCACCCGCAGCAACTCCATCCGTTCACGCGTCTCGTCGTCCGCCGGAGTGAGCACCAGCAGTTCCTGCCGCTGGTCGGGGGTGACCAGCGTCTCGCAGTCCAGGAGCAGCGGGCCGACCCGGGGATGCAGCAGCGTCTTGCGGTCCGCGCGCCGGACCGCGACCTCGTGCTCCGCCCAGAGGGCCTTGAACTCGGGGCTGGCGGCCTCGAGCCGCTCGACCAGTCCGGCCGCCTCCGGGTCGCCCGCCCGGCGTCCGGCGGCCGCGCGGAGGTCGGCGACCAGCCTGCGGCCGTGCAGTTCCCGGTACTCCGGAGGGCAGACGGCGCGCGCCTCCGGCTCGGTGAACCAGCGGTAGATCATGTAGCGGCGGTCGCCGCGGAAGCCGGTGAGGTCCGACATCAGCAGCAGGGAGGCGCGGTTCTGCGCCAGCATCTCGCCGAGGTCGGACAGCACCGCGGCCGGGGTGTCGCCGAGCAGGTCGAGCATCCGCACCAGCCCCGCCCGGGCAAGCCGGGCCGTGCCGTCCGCGGGCGGAGGCCGGTGACCCGCCAGATGGAACAGATGGTCCCGCTCGTCGTCGGACAGACGCAGCGCGCGGGCCAGCGCCACCAGCAGCTGCGCCGACGGCTGGCTGCTGCGGCCCTGCTCCAGGCGGACCACGTAGTCCACCGACATGCCGGCGAGCATCGCCACCTCCTCCCGGCGCAGTCCGCGCGTACGGCGCCGGGGGCCGTCGGCGAGGCCCACCTCGGCCGGGCGGATCGCCTCACGACGGCGGCGCAGGAAGTCGGCGAGCTGTTCTCGTTCCACGCCCCCATGGTCCCGCGCGGCCGGACTCCCATCCAGGGAGCGCCGCTCCCATGATGAACGCTCCGCTCCCGCCCGCCCCGTCGCCGTCACACAGTGGAGGCGACGACGACGTACCGATCAGAAGGAGCACATGATGCGCACACGCACACTGGGCAGCACCGGACCGCGGGTCTCCGCGCTCGGCCTGGGCGCGATGAGCATGTCGGGCTCGTACGGCGAGGCCGACCGCGCCGAGAGCATCGCGACCGTGCACGCCGCGCTGGACGCCGGCGTCACCCTCATCGACACGGGCGACTTCTACGGCATGGGCCACAACGAGCTGCTGCTCGCGGAGGCGCTGCGCGGCAGGGACCGGGACAGCTACGTGCTGAGCGTGAAGTTCGGGATGCTGAGCGGCCCCAGCCCGACGTACGGCGGGGTCGACGGCCGCCCCGCCGCGGTGAAGAACTTCCTCGCCCACTCGCTGACCCGACTCGGCACCGACCACATCGACATCTACCGGCCCGCCCGGCGCGACCCCGACGTGCCGATCGAGGAGACGGTCGGCGCGATCAAGGAACTGATCGAGGCCGGTTACGTCCGGCACCTCGGCCTCTCCGAGGTCGACGCGGAGACCGTGCGGCGGGCGCACGCCGTGCATCCCGTCGCCGACCTGCAGATCGAGTACTCGGTGATCTCCCGCGCCGTCGAGCCGGAGGTGCTGCCGACCCTGCGCGAGCTGGGCATCGGCCTGACCGCGTACGGCGTCCTGGCCCGCGGGCTGCTCTCGGGGCACTGGTCGCCGGACCGGGCCGGCAGGCCGGGCGACCACCGTGCGGCCTCCCCGCGGTTCGCCGCGGGGAACGTGGAGCACAACCTCGCGCTCGTCGAGGCGCTGCGCGGGGTGGCCGCGGCGAAGGGATGCACCGTCGCCCAACTGGTCATCGCGTGGGTGGCGGCGCAGGGCGAGGACCTCGTGCCGCTCGTCGGCGCCCGTACGCGTGAGCGGCTGGCGGAGGCGCTGCCGGCGCTCGACGTGGAGCTCACCGCGGACGACCTGGCCGAGATCGAGAAGGCGGTGCCGCCGGGTTCGGCACGCGGGGACCGCTACCCGGCCGCCTTCATGTCCACGCTGGGAGTGGGGAATTGACCGGTACCGGCCCGGACGCCGGCGCTCTCGGTGTCCCTAGGGCCTGTCCGGCGGATCACGCCGAGGACGCGGGGTCTGGCACGCCCATCTGCGGCGTTGTCGTCACTCGCCGACGCTCCGCGTCGACTCCCTCCTCCGCCTTGCAGCTGGACGCACCAGACCCCGCTCACCTGGGTTGCAAGACGCTGCGCCTTTCCCCCGACTTGATCCGCCGGACAGGCCCTAACCCGCTTCGAGGCCGAGGACGCGGCGGGCCGCCTCGGCCTCCGCGGCCGGCGGGGAGAGCTCGTCCAGGGTGTCCAGTTCCGTGTCGCCCGCCAGCTCCCGCTCCCAGGCGTCGGCGAGCCGCTGCTGCTCCTCGTCGGGTTTCGCGCTGACGGCTTCCCGGTGCTCCGGGTCCAGGGCCGTGAGGAAACGCTCGACCGAGTCCATGGACATGCCGTACTCCTTGTTCGCTTCCGGAAGGCGCCGCACGGCCCAGGATGGCCAGCGCCCTCGGGGTACGGGTGCCCGACACGGCCCGCCGCCACCCTGATGGCCCCGCACGGACGGGACCCGCACTTGCCGCACCTATCGAATTTCGATAGTTTCCCATCGTCATTCGATCGGTGTGCAGGTGTGTGCGCGGTGTCGTCGGCACCGCGCCTCCCTGTCCGCGTCCCGAGCCCTGGAGCCCCTCATGCCCTCAGCCACGCCTGCCCCCGCGCCCGCCGCCCGCCCGGCGTCCGGGAGTGTGACCTGTACCGACGTGCTGGTCGTCGGGGCCGGACTGGCCGGGCTGCACGTCGCCACCCGGCTCGCCCGGCAGGGGCACGACGTGCTCCTCGTGGACCGGCGCACCACCCTGGCCGGCGCCATCCGCACCACCGGGATCTTCGTGCGCAAGACGCTCGACGACTTCCCGCTCCCCGAGCGCCACCTCGGCCCGCCGATCCGGCGCATGCTGCTCTACCCGCCCGGCCTGAGCCGTCCCGTCGCCCTGGTCAGCGACCGGGACGAGTTCCGCGTCGGCGACATGGCCGGGCTGTACGAGACGTCGGCCGCGGTCGCCGTCGAGGCGGGCGTACGGCTCGCGCTGGGCACCCGCTACGCCGGCCGGCACGACGGGACGTACCACCTGATCGGCCGCGACGGGCCGTATCGCGTCCGCGCCCGGTACGTCGTCGGCGCGGACGGCGCCCGGTCGAGCGTCGCCCGCGACCTCGGCCTCGACCGCAACCGGCATCTGCTGGTCGGGGCCGAGGAGGTCTTCCCGGTCGCCCCGAACGGCGAACCGCCCACCTTCCACTGCGTCCTCGACCCCCGGATCGCCCCCGGATACCTCGCCTGGGCGGTCAACGACGGGGAGCACGCCCACGTCGGCGTCGCCGGATACGCCGACCGCTTCCCCCACGGCCTGCGCCGCGCCATGGAACGCTTCAGCGCCCACGCGCCCGGCCTGGAGGGCGTGCGCCGCCCCGGCACGGTGGAGCGGCGCGGCGGGCCGATACCCGTCGGCGGGGTGCTGCGCCGCATCGGCTGCGCGGACGGACTCCTGGTCGGAGACGCGGCCGGCGCGGTGTCGCCGCTGACCGCCGGCGGCCTCGACCCGTGCCTGCGCCTGTCCGACCTGGCCGCCCAGGTCCTCGACGACGCCCTGCGCACCGGCGCCCCCGACCCCCTGACCCACTACAGCGGCGCCTCCCTCCGCTCCCGTTTCCGCGGCCGGCTGGCACTGCGCAACGGACTGGCGCACATCCGGACGCCCGCCGCGACCACCGCGGCGTTCACTCTTCTGCGCACCCCGCCCGGCCGCGCCGCGGCGGCCCGCATCCTCTTCGGCGACCGCTCCTTCCCCGGCCGGCCGGTCCCCGAGCCGAGCCCGGTCGGCGGCTGACCCCGCGGCCGCGGCGAGCCGCCGCCCGCATGCGCGCCCCTGCCCGCCCGTGCACGCTGGACCCATGGCGAGCGACCAGCCCACCGTCGTGATCTACCCGCCCTCCGGCGACGGCGGGCGCCGCGTCCGCGCGGGCCCGCACTTCCTGGGCATGGCCTACACCCTCCTGGACGTCGTGGAGTTCCTGCGGCTGCACGGCATGGACGACGCCGACGGCGACTGGCTGCGACGGTCCCCGAGCGTCGAATGGCGCGGCGGCGGCCCGGAGACCTGGACGGCGGCCCGCGGCCTGCACGACTGACAGGGCGGCGCCCCTCGGGCACCATGTGATCATGACGGAACTGGTCGAACGGGTGGACGACGACGATCGCGTGATCGGCGCGGTCGACAGGGGCGAGGCGATCCGCAGGCGGTGGCTGCACCGCGTCGCGACGGTCGTCTGCCGGGACACACGGGGGAGGATCCTCGTGCACCGCCGGCCGCACGACGACGTCCGCTTCCCGGGCGGCGTCAACTTCATGCTCGGGGGAGCGGCGGAGCCCGGCGAGACCTACGAGAAGGCCGCCGCCCGTGAGCTGACGGAGGAACTGGGCGTACGGGCCCGCCCCCGCTTCGTCCTCAAGTTCCGGTGCGCGGGCGTGATCAGCCCCTACTGGCTCGGACTGCACGAGGCCGAGGTGACCGGGCCCTTCGCCCCCGACCCGGACGAGATCGCCTGGCACGACTGGCTGACGGAGCCCCAGCTCGCCGAGCTGGTGCGGGACGAGGAGTTCGTCCCCGACGCCCGCGAGGCGTACCACCGCTGGGCGGCCCTGCGCCTTTAAGGAGTCTCACTGTGGGCGGCCCGCCCGATGACGAGCCGGTCGCCCTCCCGCGTTCGCGCGCCGTCCGCAGGACGGTCACCATGGCAGGGACCGGGGGCGGACCGACTCGTCGTGGAGGGTGGACATGTTGCTGCCGGTCCTGTTCGCGCTGGGCGCCGCGCTCAGCAACGCGCTCGCGACCGTGCTCCAGCGCAAGGCCGCCCTGACGGTGCCCAAGTCCGAGGGACTGCGCCTCGGACTGATCCTCGACCTGCTGCGCCGGCCCGTGTGGCTGGCCGGCATCGCGACCGTGATCACCGCCGGCGTCTGCCAGGCCGTGGCGCTCGCCACCGGACCGATCACCATCGTCCAACCCCTGTTCGTCCTCGAGCTGCCCCTCGCTCTCGTCGTCGCCGCGGCCCTGCTCCAAGGGCGGCTGTCCCGAGCCGGCTGGCTGGCCGTCGGCACGGTCGTGGTGGGCCTCGGCATCGTCCTGTTCGCGGCCTCGCCCGCCGGCAACCGCACCCAGGTGCCGATGACCCACTGGATCCCGGCCCTCGCCGTGTGCGTCGCCGCCATCGCCGCGCTCGTCGTCGAGGCACTCCGCCGCCCCGAGGGCCGCGGCCGCGCCGCCTGCTTCGGACTCGCCACGGCCATCTCGTACGCCATGACGGCCGCGCTGATGAAGACGTCGATGCACACCCTCGACGACGTCGGCGTCACCGCCTTCTTCACCGCCTGGCAGACGTACGGCTTCGCCCTGTTCGGGGTGTGCGCGCTGTTCTTCCTCGAGAACGCGATGCAGTCCGGCCCGCTGGTCGCCTCCCAGCCGGCCCTGACGCTGGGCGACGCGTGCGTGAGCCTGGCGCTGGGGATCACCGTCTACGAGGAGTACGTCCGGACGGGCTGGTGGCTGATCCCCCAGCTCCTGGGCGCGGCACTGATCGCGGCGGGCGTGCTGGCGCTGTCCCGCCTGCCTCTGGCGCGGGCGCTGACGACCGAGGACACGGAGCAGCCGGGGGAGGGGACGGCGGCGGACGCGGGGACGCCCGCGCCCTGACACCGGCCGCGTGAGTGCCGTTCGTTATCATCACCGGCGACGCCGAGGCCGACGACCGGTGCCGCCGTCCTGACCCGGACGGCGAGACGCGCCGCGCGACGCACGGTGGTCAGGGATGCGGGGGAGACATCACGGTGATGCCAGGCACAGGCGCTGAGGGCGCCGCGCGGCGACGCGGCGGTACCGCCGAGGCCGAGCGCCCGAGACGGACACCCTCGTCTGCTCCCCCCACCACGAGCGCCGCTCGCCGGCTGACCCCCTCACCATCCCCCCACAGGCTTACGAGGAGCCCTTCCGTGAACCGTTCCGTCCCCGCCCTGGCCGTTCTCTGCCTTACCGCGCTCACCGCGTGCGGCGGAGGCGGCGAGCCGGAGAACTCCACGGGTGAGCCCAGGCCCACCGCGACCCGGTCGGAGCAGGCCGCGCCGGCCGAGCGGCTGGCCGGGCTGATGGTCACCCCCGCCGAGGTCAAGGGCTACGTGGTGAAGCCGTACGACGATCAGTTCGCCCTCGCCACGTCCTCGTCGGAGATGACCGCCGACAAGCCGGCCTGCACACCGCTGGCCCTCGCGCTGAACCAACTGCCGCTGGGCGAGCCGCAGGCCGACCTCACGCGGTCCTTGGACTCGGAGTCCCAGGGCGCGCCCGACACGTACGTCACGCTCACGACGTACGCACAGGGCGAGGCGCAGGCCGTGCTGGCGGACGTGAAGAAGGCCGTGGCCGCGTGCGGGGACGGCTTCACCGCCAAGGGGAGCAACGGCAGCACCGTGTACGAGTCGGTCGAGGCGGAGGACGTCGCTCCGGCCGGCGAGGAGACGGTGGGCTTCTCGGCCACGACTTCGTTCCAGGGCGTGTCGCACACCCTCCACACCCAGGTCGTCCGCGCGGGCGACGTCGTCGGCGTCTACTTCGCCGCCGACGGCATGGCGATGGTCACCGGCCGTCCGAGCGACGCGAAGCTGCCGCCGGCGGTGGTGAAGACGCAGTCGGCGAAGCTGGGTTGAGCGCGGGATGCCCGCCTTCGCACGCACGGCCGGTACACAAGGGAGCCTCTGGCATGGCGCGCAGACCGAGGCAGAGCGGGACGGCCGAGCGGCTCGACGTCCGGGCGGAGGCGGGTGAGTGGTGCTGGATCGGGGAGATCCCGCAGCCCCCGGCGGACGTCCTGCGAGCCGCCGGCCATCCTCGGACACGGCCGGCCCGGCGACCGCCACTGGCCATGACGGGGACGATCCTCGGTGCGCCGTTCCTGCCGCTCCTTCTGCTGCTGATGCTGCTGGCCCAGGCGGAGGAGGCGGTCGGGCGCTTCCTCGACCCGAAGGAGGAGAAGGAGCGGCACCGGGCCAAGAAGGAGGACGAGAAGCGCAGGGACGCGGCGGTGGGAGAGCGCGGCCTGGACAGCGTTTTCGACGGTGACTGGAACGGCGCCGCCGGCCAGTTCCTCCTGCGGTGGTACAGCCACTCGACCCACCACGAGCGGCTGCTGTTCGCCGGCCCGGACGGCATCGTGTTCGCGGCACCGCCCAAGCGGGTCAGCACGGGACGCGACAAGCGTGCCCAGGTCGTCGCGCGGCTGTCCCCCGGCGAGGCCACGCTGGAAGACCCCTTCGGCGGTGAGTTCGACACCCAGATCCTGCTGATCCGCTTCCGCGACGGCTCCTGGCTGCGCGTGGACACGGAGGAGGCCCGCAGCGAGCTCCACAGGTACGCACTCCGTGACCGGGCCTGAGCCGTGGCCCGACAGCCGGGTGCGCCGCACCGTGCCGTACGGTCTGGCCCCATGAACCCGTCCGCGACCCCCCGCCCCCGCGCCCGTGACCTCGGTATCGTCGTCGGGCCCACCCCCACCGGTCCCCTCAACGCCCTCACCGACGTGCCGGGAGTACGCGTCGGGCACGCCACCGTCCGGCCCCGGCCCGACGTGCACAGCGGGGTGACCGCCGTCGTGCCCGACGGGGTGCGGCCCGGGGCCGCGGTTCCCGCCGGGGTGTTCGCCGGGAACGGGTACGGGAAGCTCGTCGGTTCCACCCAGCTCGCCGAACTCGGGGAGCTGGAGACCCCCGTGCTGCTCACCTCCACGCTGTCCGCGTTCCGGGTCGCCGACGCGCTCGTCGGGTGGGTGCTCGAACAGCCGGATTGCGAAGGTGTGTTGAGCCTCAATCCCGTCGTGGGGGAGTGCAACGACGGGTATCTGTCCGACATCCGGAGCCGGCCCGTGCATGAGGAGCATGTGCGGGCCGCGCTCGACGCAGCGTCGGACGGGCCGGTGGCCGAGGGGTGTGTCGGGGCCGGGACCGGCACCGTCGCCCTCGGGTTCAAGGCGGGCATCGGGACGTCCTCCCGCACACCGGAAGCGGGCGACCGCCGCTTCACCGTCGGAGCCCTGGTGCAGGCCAACTTCGGCGGCACCCTGCGCGTCCTCGGGCGCACCCTCGACGGAGGCGGACCGGCCTCCGAGACCGGCTCCTGCATGATCGTCGTCGCCACGGACGCCCCGCTCGACGCCCGGCAGCTCACCCGCGTCGCCCGCCGGGCCGTCTTCGCCCTCGCCCGCACCGGCGCGGCCTACAGCCACGGCAGCGGTGACTACGCCGTCGCCTTCACCACCACCCGCCCCGGCACCGCGCCCCCGCTCGCCGACGCCGCCCTCAGCCCCCTCTTCGAGGCGGTCCTCGACGCCGTGGAGGAGGCCGTCCTCAACTCCCTCCTCGCCGCCACCACGACCACCGGATACGCCGGACGCACCGTCCCCGCCCTTCCCGTGGACCGCCTCGCGGGCCCGGCCACCTCGGACGGATAGGGCCTGTCCGGCGGATCAGGTCGGGGGAAACGAGTGGCGCCTTGCAACCCGCGTCCTCGGCGTGATCCGCCGAACAGCACACCTAGTCCTCCCGGCGCCCCCACACCATCGCCATCCCCGGACCCACCTCCGCCAGCTGCGGCGACTCCAGGTACGCCAGTGCCTCGTCCACCACCCGCGCGTCCACCAAGCCCGTAGCCTCCACTTCCGGGCGCATGCGCCGCCAGGTGTCCGACCAGAAGTGGGCCGCCGGGCCGCCCGGGAGCAGGGGCGGGCAGACCACCTCCGCGCCGATGTCGCGCAGGCCCTCCTCGCGGAGGTAACGCGGGTACGCCGGCACCTCGGTGATGTCGGTGCCGATCGTCGCCCACAGCGCCGCCCACATGGCGTCCATGGTGCGCCGGTAGGCGGAGGAGCGGTCGAGGGTGTCAGGCAGTTCCACCGCGTCGCCGAGCACCAGCAGACCGCCCGGGCGGAGCCAGCCCGCCAGCCGGTGGACCAGCCCGCGGCGCCCCGGCAGGTGCATCAGCACGAACCGGGCGTGCACCAGGTCGAACCGGCCCGGGTCCAGGTCCTCGTCGGTGACGTCCGCGCTGAGCACCCGCAGCCCCGGCAGTTCCCAGGCGGCCAGGGCGCGGGTGTCCCGGTCCAGGGCGACGACCTCCGCCACCCCGGCCTCCTCCAGGAGCCACCGTGCGACGGTCCCCGTGCCCGCCCCGACCTCCAGGCACCGCATGCCCGGACCCGCGCCCAGCTCGCTCAGCCGCCGGGTGGTGACCGGGTCGTACACCAGCGCGGCGGCGTCGATGCGCTCCGACTCGTGCGGGTCCTCGGGCGGGAACAGCTCCCGGCCGTAGAGTCCTCCGCCCGCGTCAGGCGGACCGTCGTCGGGCGCGCCGTCACCGCGGCCCGGAGGCGGCCCCCCGCCCGCGTCCGCCCCGCCGTCCGGGGAACCCGCCGGATCCGTCACCCGCGTGCCCCGGTCAGTTGATACCGCTCGGCGTCGGCGACGGCGTGAGCCCCGCCAGCACTTCCTGCAGCCGCTGCGTGCCCTGCTTGACCGCGGCCGACGTGGTGTCGTGGTCGGCGCCGTCGAGACCGCCGTTGGTGACCGTGATCGCGTCCGCGCCGATCTGCACGGCGGCGACGTCCAGGCTCAGCGTGACGGGGTCGCCGTTGCTCTCGCCCTTCACCGTCACGGTCAGCCCCTGCCGGTTGTCGCCGGCCTGCGGCAGCGACGTCTCGATGACCTGCACCGTGCGCTCCCCGGCGTCACCGCCGGTCAGCGTGAACTGGTCACAGGCGTCGGGCAGCTCGCTCAGCCACTGCATGGAGTCGTCCAGCTCCGCCTTGTCGTACGCGGCGACCTGGTACAGCAGCCGGGAGTCGCCCTGCTGGAAGCCCGTCACGGCGGAGGCCCCCGTGGGCTTGCCCAGCAGCGTCTCCTGGAACAGCGCGTCGACCAGCCGCTGGCAGTCCTGCACGTCGCTCTGGCCGTCGACGAACGCGGCCACGTCGACGCTGCCCACCAGCAGGGTGTCCCGCCACTCGCGCGGGTCCCGCACCTGCGTCCAGTCGTCCTCGATGTCCGCCGGGGTGATCAGCGCGTTCCGGGCGCCCTCCTCGCTGAGGTCCGACGGTGACTCCGAGGCGGCGGGCGAGGTCGTCTGGGCGGCGGCGAGGCCCCGCTCGGCGACCGTGGACGAGGCGTCCGACTCGGGCGAGGCGCTGCTGTCCGAGCCGGAGCAGGCGGCCGTGGCGAACAGCGTGCCGGCGGCCAGGGCGGCGGCCAGGACGCGGGCCGGCCGGACGAGCGGGCGAGGGGTGGTCACGTGTGCCTCCTGTGGGACGGACGGTCCGCCCGGCGCCGACGCGCACCGGGCACGCTTGCTCCCCCCGGCCTCCCACAGCACCACCGCTCGGCCCGGGCGACCAGCGCAGCGGAGGCATACAGGTGAGACCAGGGGGAAGACGGGCCCGTGGCCCCGCCCGGAGGCACACCCGGAACGGCGGCCGTGACGACCCCAACGGGCGCCTCTGCCACGGCGCCCGCACGGGAACGCTGTTACGTTCCCGGTGCACCGTTCTGTCCGGAAAGGAACGAAGCCACGTCCCCCACCGACAACGGCCCGACTCCGCCCCCCGAGGCGGCCAAGCGCCATCCGACCCTGTTCCGTGCCATCCGCCGCCGGCGGAACCCGCCGCTGCGGCGCTCGGACATCACGGTGACGGACGAGCGGGCGGTCAAGCGCGCGGTGAAGGCCGCCTCGCTCGGCAACGCCATGGAATGGTTCGACTTCGGCATCTACGCGTACCTGGCCGGCACCATCGGCCGCGTCTTCTTCCCCTCGGGGAACGAGACGGTGCAGCTGCTGTCGTCGTTCGCCACCTTCGCCGTGGCGTTCCTGGTGCGACCGCTGGGCGGCATGGTCTTCGGACCGATGGGCGACAAGATCGGCCGTAAGAAGGTCCTCGCCCTCACGATGATCCTCATGGCGATCGGCACGGCCGCGATCGGCATGCTGCCCAGCTACGCGGCGGTCGGCTTCTGGGCGCCGCTGCTGCTGATCCTCTTCCGGCTGCTCCAGGGCTTCTCCACCGGCGGCGAGTACGGCGGCGCCTCCACCTTCATCGCGGAGTACGCCCCCGACCGGCGGCGCGGCTACTTCGGCAGCTTCCTCGAGCTGGGCACGCTCGCCGGCTACACCGGCGCGGCCGCCCTGGTCGTGGCGCTCACCGCCTGGCTCGGCTCCGACACCATGGACGCGTGGGGCTGGCGCATCCCCTTCCTGGTCGCCGGTCCGCTCGGCATCGTCGGCATCTACCTGCGGCTCAAGCTGGACGACACCCCCGCCTACCTCAAGCTGGGCGAGGGCAACGTCCACGTCTCCGACGCCGCGAACCATGTCGAGACCACCGCCCGCGGCGACCTCGCCAAGATCTTCCGGCATCAGTGGCGGCCCCTGGTGCTGTGCATCGCCCTGGTCGGCGCGTACAACATCACCGACTACATGCTGCTGTCGTACATGCCGACGTACCTGTCCGACGAGCTGCACTACAAGGAGTCGCACGGGCTGCTGATCCTCGTCGCCACCATGGTGGTGCTGATGCTGATCATCAACCAGGTCGGCAAGCTCAACGACCGCTACGGGCGCAAGCCGCTGCTGATGACCGGCATGCTCGGCTTCCTGATCCTGTCCGCGCCGGCGTTCGTGCTGGTGCAGCAGGGCAGCCTGATCGCGGTGTCGGCCGGCATGCTGATGCTCGGCCTGTCCCTGGTCTGCCTGCTCGGCACCATGTCGGCCGCGCTGCCCGCCATGTTCCCGACGCCCGTGCGCTACGGCTCGCTGTCCGTCGGCTACAACCTGTCGGCCTCGCTCTTCGGCGGCACCACCCCGCTGGTGATCACCGCGCTGATCGGCGCGACCGGCTCGGACATGATGCCCGCGTACTACGCGATGGCGGCCGCCCTGGTCGGTGTGATCTCGGTGGCCCTCATGAAGGAGACGGCGCAGCAGCCGCTGGAGGGCTCCCCGCCCTCGGTGCAGACCGAGGAGGAGGCCGCGGCGCTGGTGCAGGCGCAGGCGCCGACACCGAAGTTCTGACGCGGGCGGCCGACGACGTGGCGAGGGGCGGGTGCACGACACCCGCCCCTCGTCGCGCCCGGGCGCGGTCGCAGCGCCGCGAGCGGACCGTCCGGAAACCTCCGCGTCCGCATGCACGGAAGGCACCCCGGCGTGCGGAAGTAATCGGGTCGCGCCTCGGCGGAGCCGCGTCCTACCCTGCGCGTCATGGCAAAGGCACCCGTTCTCACACCCCGGGCGGACGACTTCCCCCGCTGGTACCAGGACCTGGTCGGCAAGGCCGAACTGGCCGACAACGGGCCGGTGCGCGGCACCATGGTCGTCCGACCGTACGGCTACGGCCTGTGGGAGCGGATGCAGCAGGAGCTGGACGCCCGGATCAAGGCGGCCGGCGCGCAGAACGCGTACTTTCCGCTCTTCATCCCCCAGTCGTACCTGGCAAAGGAGGCCGAGCACGTCGAGGGCTTCGCACCCGAACTGGCCGTGGTCACCCATGGCGGGGGCAAGGAGCTGGAAGAGCCCGTCGTCGTCCGCCCCACGTCCGAGACGATCGTCAACGACTACTTCTCCAAGTGGGTGCAGAGCTACCGTGACCTGCCGCTGCTGATCAACCAGTGGGCGAACGTGGTCCGCTGGGAGCTGCGGCCCCGGGTGTTCCTCCGTACGACGGAATTCCTGTGGCAGGAGGGCCACACGGCGCACGCCACCTACGAGGACGCCCGGGAGTACGCCGCGCGCATCCACCGGGAGGTGTACGCCGACTTCCTGGAGAACGTCCTCGCCATGGATGCCGTACCGGGCCGCAAGACGGTCAGGGAGCGGTTCGCCGGCGCGATCAACACGCTCACCCTGGAAGGCATGATGGGCGACGGCAAGGCCCTCCAGCTGACCACGAGCCACGAACTGGGCCAGAACTTCGCCAAGGCGTTCGAGACGCGCTATCTGTCGAAGGACGGCCGTGAGGAACACGTCTGGCAGACGTCGTGGGGTTCCACGACCCGGATGGTCGGCGCCCTGGTGATGATGCACGGCGACGACCACGGCCTTCGCGTCCCTCCGCGTCTGGCCCCGGTCCAGGTGGTCGTCCTGGCCGTCAAGGGCGACGACGCGGTCCTGGACACGGTCCGCGGGATCGGCGACCGGCTGAAGGCGGCCGGCCTCCGCGTCCACGTCGACGACCGCACCGACACGCCGTTCGGCCGCCGCGCGGTCGACTGGGAGCTCAAGGGGGTGCCGGTACGCGTCGAGGTCGGGCCACGTGACGTGGAGAACGGGACCGCCGTGCTGGTCCGCCGCGTGCCGGGAAGCAAGGAGCCGACGCCGATCGGGGCACTGCTCGAGATCCTGCCCTCGGTACTGGAGGACGACCAGGCGCTGCTGCTGGCACAGTCCCGTCAGCGCCGCCACGACCGCACCGTCGAGGTGACCACGGTCGAGGAGGCCGCGGAGGCGGCGCGCACCGGCTGGGCGCGCATCGCCTGGGACACGCTGGGCGTGGAGGGAGAGGCCAGGCTCGCCGAGCAGGGCGTCACCGTGCGGTGCCTGGTCGCCGAGGACGGCTCCGTCCCGGAGAGCGACGACCAGCACGGCAACATCGCCGTGGTGGCACGCGCCTACTGACTCCGTGCGAGCGGCGGAATAGGGGACCGGGGGCCGCTGTTACACCTGCTGCCTGACATGCGCGAGTCATTCGACTCGGGCGGTGACGGCGGAAGGAGCACCTCATGGCACGCAGCACGGCACGCCCGGTCGTCAAGCTGAAGTCCACGGCCGGCACCGGCGTCACCTACGTGACGCGCAAGAACCGTCTGAACGACCCCGACCGGCTGGTCCTGCGCAAGTACGACGCGGTCGCCGGACAGCACGTCCTCTTCCGCGAGGAGCGCTGACGCGAGGAGCGCCTGGGCGCCGAACGCGCGCGAGAGCGTTCGGGCAGCCGGCGAAGCACGTCCACGCGAGGTCGTCGACGCACACACCGCCTCCGCCGCTCCCGGCGGCGGAGGCCGCGAGAAAGGACACCCATGAGGCATGGCATCCACCCCGTCTCCCGTCCGGTCGTCTTCCGTGACCGCGCGGCAGGGTTCCAGTTCCTGACCCGCTCCACCCTCGACTCCGACAGGACGGTCGAGTGGGAGGACGGCACGACGTACCCGGTCGTCGACGTGGAGATCTCGTCGGCGAGCCACCCGTTCCACACCGGCACGGCCCGCGTCCTCGACACCGCGGGACGCGTGGAGCGCTTCGAGCGGCGCTACGGCGCCGCGGCAGCCGGCCGCTGACCGGAACCGGCCCTCACCAGGGCCTTCTCATTAGGAGTACGTGATGAAGGTACGCAAGTCCCTGCGTTCGTTGAAGTCCAGGCCCGGCGCCCAGGTGGTGCGCCGCCGGGGCGTGACCTTCGTGATCAACAAGAAGGACCCGCGCTTCAAGGCCCGCCAGGGCTGACGAGCCGCAGGCGCCACGACGTCCGGACGGCCCGGCACCGCACAGCGCGGTGCCGGGCCGTCGGCGTGTCCCCGTACCGCACAGTGCGGTGCCGGGCCGTCGTGTCCCCGTACCGCGCGGGGCCGTCCGTCGGCGTGTCCCCGCGCGAGCGCCCGGCCGTGCGGGGACACCGGCGCACGGCCAGGATGGGAGGGACGTCGCGGGACCGGGCCGGTGTGCCGTCCCGGCGGGGCGCACGGCAGCCGGGAGGCGGAGATGACGGTGAACCGGGTCGGCATGGTGGTGCACGGCGGACACCCCGAGGCGGTGGCGGCCGCCGGCACGGTCCGCGAGTGGAGCGCGGACCACGGCATCGCCTGCAAGGACATCGACGTGTGGGACACCGGCGAGCGGCGCAGCGCCCGCCAGGAGGTGGCCGCCGCGGGCGACCCCGACCTGGTCGTCACCCTCGGCGGCGACGGCACGTTCCTGCGCGGCGCCCGGCTGGCCGCCGCCGCGGACGCCCTGGTCCTCGGCGTCGACCTCGGCCGGGTGGGCTTCCTGACCGAGGTGCCCATGACCGACGTGCGCTCCGCACTGGACGCGGTGTACGAGGGCCGGCACGACGTCGAGGAGCGGATGATGCTGACGATGCGCGCCTCACGCCGCCTCGAGGTCCCCTCCGACATCGAGGCGCTCATGCGCTACGGACGCGGCCCGCTGCTGCCGCCGACCAGCGTGCGTCCCGACTGCGAGTCGGGCGGCGAGTGGGGCGTCCCGCTGGACGTGGCCGCACTCAACGACGTGGTCCTGGAGAAGCTCGCCCGGGACCGGCAGATCTCCGTCGGCGTCTACATTTCCGGCAGGCTGCTCGCCTCGTACTCCGCCGACGCGCTGCTGGTCGCGACCCCGACCGGCTCGACGGCGTACAGCTTCGCCGCAGGCGGGTCGGTCGTGTCGCCGCGCGCGGAGGTGCTGGTGTTCACGCCGGTCGCGCCGCACATGGCGTTCAACCGCTCGGTCGTGGCCGCGCCCGACGAGGCCGTCGGGCTGCGCGTCCTGGAGCGGTCCGGGCGGGCGGCCGTCAGCGTCGACGGCCAGGTCCGCGGCGTCATCGGCCCGGGCGACTGGATCGGCGTGTACGCGTCCCCGCGCAAGCTGCGCGCCGTACGCCTCGGCCCGATGGACTTCTACGGCCGGCTGCGCGAACGCATGAACCTCACCGACGCGCCGGCGGCGGTCGCCGACGGCACGCCCGCCCCGCTGTGGCCGGTGAGCACCCCTCCGCCGGGCGACCTGGCCCACCTCGCCATGCCGGAGAGCCCGGTGGCGCAGCCCTGACACCCCGTGCGTGTCAGTGGACGAGAGCCTTGACGGTCGTCAGATCCTCACCGGTCAGTTCGGCGATCCGGTGCGCCGGAACGCCGGCCGCGACGGCACGGGTGAGCAGTGCCTCACGGCCCTCGGTGCTGGAGCGGTAGGCGAGCAGTTCCTCCTCCATCTTGGCGACGTCGTAAGGGGCGTTGAGCTGCCGCACGCGGATCAGCTCCTCGTCCCCGAGGGGAACGGGCAGCCGCTCGGCGTCCTCCGGAATCGCGGAGGTCTCCTCCGGCGGCAGCAGCCGCAGCCCCGGCGACGTCACGGTGACGCCCTGCGCCTCCAGCCACGCCCGCACGGCCGGCGTGTCCAGGAAGGACGCGTCCTCCACGGCGGCGAGCGGCACACCCAGCGACACGGCGGGGTCGTCGAACAGCACCAGATAGGCGTCGTCGGTCATGGTCGGTACCTCCTGCAAGGGCGTGTGGTCCCACTCCGTGTGGTCCCGCTCCGGTGGACCTCCCTCTACCCCTGATCGGGCGGTCCACGACAAGGCGTCACCCTCCGGGGCGCGGGACCGCGCGATCGGGTGCGGTCCACACGGCTGCCGTTCCGTGCCTGCCGATCGCCCGCGCCTGTGCGGAGGTTGCGCGATGGCGTACCGTTCGGCGGGGGCGGCCTCTCGGAATCCCGGGGGCGAGGACGTAAGCCCCTCTCACACAACGCCTTCCCCGGTCACCTTGTAACCGGGAACGGAAGGCCAACGGACCGTCAGCACCACGGACTCCTCCTCCGCGTACCAGGAATGATCGACACCCTTGCCCCACACGACGTAGTCCCCCTGCTCGGCCAACAGGACGCTGCGCCCGGGCAGTTCCACCCGGAAGCGCCCGCTGACGAGGACCAGCAGCGCGGTGCGCTCCTCGCCGGTCACCCACCGGGCCCGCTCGTCCCCCTTCGGGTGGACACCCCACTTGATCTCCACGTCCTCACTGTGACGGGGATCGGAAGCATCCTTGAAATGCCCCAGCAGCCACCCCCGGTCCAGCGCGGCATCCTTGCCGGCGTTGCCCACGTACACGCTGTCGGTCATGGTGACGGACGGTAGCAGCCGCCCCGCCGCAGTGCCCCCGGCCCGGGCCTCTAGTCTGCTGGGGTGATCGACTATGACGAGTCCGGCGTCCTCGTGGTCCAGGTGGCCGAGGGTTTCCTGCTGTCGGAACCGATCCGGCCGTACGAGGGCGACTCTTCGCTCTACTTCCTCGTCCAGGCTCGCGGGCGCTGGGGGAGCGTCGGGACCAGCGTGGAGACTTGGAACGGCGACGGCCTCGACACCTTCCTCGCCTCACTCGCGGGAGACTTCCGTGGCTGGCGAGGAGCGCGCACTTGGCACTCGCTCTGCGACGACCTGACCCTCTCGGCGGAGCACCACTCCGGTGGCCATGTCCGACTGACGTGGGTGATCAGCGACGGGGCGCCCACGGAGGAATGGCGGTTCGAGACCAGCACATGGCACGAGGCAGGGGAGGACATGCGCACCCTGGCCGCGGACATCCGCGCGTTCATCACGAGCGTCGCGGACTGAGCTCGGCCTGCGCCCGCCGTCTGTGCCGGCGGTGGATCGAACGAGTTCGGCGCGGGATTCCGCCTCCATCCGTGCGCACGGGGCCGCCCAGTGATCAGAGGGGCCGGCGAGGCGCCGCGAGTACGTCTGTGAGTACCTTCTCGAGCGTGACGCCGGCCAGTTCGTGTCTCAGGGTCTCCTCGATGTCCTGGTAGATGTCCCGCAACGCCGGCTGGATGCCGTGACCCACCACGCACCCCTGGTCCGGGGTGGTGCGGTGCATCGCGAACAGCGGGCCGGGTTCCACTGCCTCGTACACGTCGAGCAGGGTGATCGACCCCAGTTCGCGCGCCAGCGACCAGCCCGCGCCCGCGCCTCGCCGGGACTCCACGAGCCCGGCCCTGCGCAGCTCGCCGAGCAGCCGCCTGATCACCACGGGGTTGGTGTTCACGCTGGCAGCGATCCCCTCGGAGGTGGCGACCTCGTGGCCCTGACGCTGGTAGAGACCGATCCAGGCCAGCGCGTGGGCGGCGATGGTCAGCCTGCTGTTGGCGCTCATGATGCCTCCTCCGATCGCAATGATCCACGTTACGACAGTGCAGTCGTAACAGTGAAGGTTGCGACAATCTGTTGTAACAATTACTGTTGCGACAGTTGAAGGGTCGCTCAGTGGCAAGCGCGGGCCGTGGGCGTGCTGCGAACTCAGAGGAGAGCAGGAATGGAAAGTAACGAAAAGATCATTCGTGAGGCTTACCGGCTCGCGGAAGGGAACATCCTCGACGGTGACGGTTTCCTGGCCTTGTTCACCGAGGACGGGTCGTTCAACGACATGTCGACCTCGCAGACTTTCCGCGGGGAGCAGATTCCTCAGGTGATCGCGGGTCTCGCCCGCTCGTTCCCCGATGTGCACCGTGAGCTGCTCGCGGTGCACGCGTTCGGTGATGTCGTCGCCGTCGAGTTGCGCATCCAGGGCACGCATCTCGGAGGGTTTCCGACTCCGGCCGGCGAGATCCCGCCGACCGGGAACCGGATCGACGTGCCGGCGGCGGACCTCTGGTACCTCCGTGACGGAAAGATCGAAAGGTTCAACTGCTACAACTTGATGAGCGTGTGGCTTGACCAGATCGGGGTCCACCCTGACTTCAAGGCCGCAGTCGAAGCCGGCGGGGCGGCAGCCGCGACGGCGTGACTCCGCTGTTCAGCGTCGAGTGTGCGACAGGGAAGTCCCTTCAGCGGGCCGCACACCCGGCGCTGCTTCTTGAACAAGGGCCTCATGACATGTGCGGACCAGACATGCGTCCGCCGTGCCTGCTGGGGAGGGTCTCCTCGGCCTCGATGGCCACCAACCAAGGCACGATCGCGATCGGCTCCGCCCTCGGGGGCTTCCTCGGATCGGCCATCGGCACGCGCCCCACTCCGTGGGTGATGACGGCTCCCCTCGCCCTCACCTGAATGCTCCTGGCGCTCAGCCCCGCGGGCAGGGCACGCGAACTGCCGCTCGCCGCCGTCCCGGCACGGCACACCGGGCCGGCGGCCGACGCGCCGTCCCCCGCCTGACCGCACGGCTCGTCGCACACGAGTGGGGCGCGGCACACGCGCCCGCGCCCCACCTCCCCCGCACCGAAGACCCCTACCGCTCGTCGACCTCCCGGTCGAAGTCCCGCGCGCAGTCCTGCCGTTCGCTCTGGCTGTTCGCCTGCTCGATGCAGTCCTGGTAACTCTTGAACTCGTCGCTGTTGATCACCGCCACGCCCATCGCCAGCAGCACCGACGACACCACGAGCGCCAGCGCACCCAGCACCGCGCCGACGACCGCCATCGTCCCGTTCGTCGCCACGCCTCGTCTGCCGCGCCGGAAGCCGAGCACGCCGAAGATCACGGCCAGCAGGCCCAGCACGATGCCGCCGAGCGCCGTCCAGAACAGCAGGACGCCCACGATGCCCAGGACCAGCGCCGCGATGCCGAAGCCGTTGCGCCGTTCACCTGTGCCTGCCGGCTGTCCGTGCCCCGTGGGCTGATCATGCCCCGCCGGTCCGCCGTAGCCCATCTGCTGCCCGTGGCCCGTCGGCTCGTGGTGTCCGTGTGTCGAAGTCATCCGCGGCTCCGCTTCGTATGAGGGGTCGTCAGGTGCACTCGCCCCGTCCGTGTGCCCGGACCCGCCGTCCACATGCCGCACCGCCACCACGACGTCCATGGCCGGCACCACGGAGTGACCCCGCCCACCCCCTGTCCCGCATTCCTCCCTTGTGCCCTCACCTGCGCCACCCCTACGATGAATGCGCTTTCATGACCATCGCCAGCACCCCACCCACACCCTCCGCGCGCACAGACCAGGGATGACCCCCATGAGTACCGCCCCCACGGTGTACGACGTGGCCGAACGCTCCGGCGTGTCCATCGCCACCGTGTCCCGCGTCTACCGCAACCCCGACTCCGTGCGCGCGCAGACCCGTGAGCGGGTGCTCGCCGCCGCGCGTGACCTCGGCTACGTGCCCAGCGGCAACGCGCGCGGACTCGCCAGCCGCTCCACCGGCGTCCTCGGCCTCTGCTTCCCCGACTACGCCGACCCGGACACCGACGCCGAGGACGACGACGCGGCGATGCTCTACTCCGACCAGATCATCCGCGGCATGGAACGCGCCGCCCGCCGGCACGGGTACGCCCTCCTCATCGCCGCCTCGCTCAAGGGCGGTCCTGAGAGCCTCGTCGCCAAGGTCGCCGGGCGGGTCGACGGCTTCGCCGTGATGGCCCGCACCGTGCCCACCGAGGAACTCGAAGGCATCTCCCGGCGCCGCCCCGTCGTCATGCTCGCCGGGCCCCGCGAGGAGGGCGACCACCTGGACCACCTCGACCACATCGAGGTCGCCAACTTCGACGGACAGCGTGAGCTGACCCGCCACCTCATCGAGGACCACGGCCTGCGCCGGCTCGCCTTCGTCGGCTCCGCCGAGGAGTCCCCGGACGTCGAGGCCCGCTTCCAGGGCTTCCTCGTCGCCTGCCGCTCCGCCGGCGTCGACACCCCCGGGGAACCCGCCGTGCGCGCCGCCATGATGACCCAGGCAGAGGGCGCCCGCGCCGCCGACGCTCTCTGCGACCGCGACGGCGGGCCCCCGCAGGCCCTCGTCTGCGCCAACGACCAGATGGCCGTCGGCGCCCTGCACGCGCTGGAGCGCCGCGGCCTGACCGTGCCGGACGACGTCGCCGTCACCGGGTTCGACGGCATCCCCCTCGGCCGGCTCGTCCGCCCCACGCTCACCACCGTCCGCCAGCCCATGCTGCGGATGGGGGAGGAGGCGGTCGAACTCCTCGTACGCCGTCTCAGCGGCACACCCGGCACCGATCCCGTCTCCCTGATGCTCCCCGTCACCGTCGCCCGCCGCGCCAGCTGCGGCTGCGGCCCCGAGGAGCAGACCTCCGTCGCCATCGGGGCCTGACGGCCGCCCCCCGCGAGCCGGCGGCACACGCGGTCGCCCCCGCACCCGTACCGCGGCGCCCACACTCGCGCCCCGCCCCCAGGGCGAGCGGACGGCTCCTGCACCTGCCTGAACACCTCCACCACACCCCGTTCACCACACCCCCACGGGACGTATCTCACACCCGCTTCCGTACGCCCCACCCCCGCCTTAGGTTGCTGACAGGGCCCTGTGCCCGTCCCCGGGGGTGTCCGCCTGTCGCGACGAACAGCGCGCAGGTGAACGCCCCTTTTCCGTGCCCTCCCTCGCCCGCGAAGGGCGCACCGCGGCCGTTACCGGAGTGTGACCAGGCTCCCCCTTGCCACGGCGGAACCCCTCCTACAGAGTCATGTATGCGCTTACAGAATGCGCATACATCAGGAACGCTCGAGGAGGAGCAGTCCATGCACCGCGCCACACCTGCCGCGATCGCCCTCACCGTGGCGTCCGCGCTCACCCTCACCGCCTGCGGCGGCTCCGGTGGCGCGGACGTGGACGCCGACGCCGAGCAGACGCTCACCGTCTGGGCCATGGGCACCGAGGGCGAGAAGCTCGCCGAGGTCGCCGACGTCTACAAGAAGTCCCACCCGAACATCACCGTCAAGGTGACCCCGGTCGGCTGGGACGTGGCGCACCAGAAGCTCGTCGCCGCGGCCGCCGCGGGCAAGCTGCCCGACGTCATGCAGATGGGCGGGACCTACCTCGGCGAGTTCGCCGACATGGGCGTCCTCGAGCCGGTCGACACCCAGACCGTGAAGAAGGGCGACTTCTTCCCCGCCGCCTGGGAGCAGGCCTCGTACGACGGCGAGACGTACGGCGTCCCCTGGTACGTCGACACCCGCGTCCTCTTCTACCGCACCGACCTCGCCCGCAAGGCCGGTGCCGCCAGGCCGCCCGCCACCATGGACGAGCTGCTGAAGGCCGCCCAGGCCCACCAGGACAAGGCGAAGACCAAGTGGGGCCTGTCCATCCAGCCGGGCGGCCTGGACACGGTGCAGAGCTTCTACCCGTTCCTGTACTCCGCCGGCGGCGAGATCATCGACGAGGACGGCAAGGCCGCCGTCAACAGCCCCGAGGCGGTCAAGGCGCTGGAGACCTACGGCGAGTTCTTCGCCAAGGGCGTCAGCGAGAAGGCGGTCCGGCCCGGCTACGACGTGACGAAGGACTTCAACACCGGCGACGTGCCGATGTTCTTCGGCGGTCCGTGGATCATGTCGCTGCTCGACGAGAACTACCCGGACATCAAGGGCAAGTGGGCCGTCGCCCCCGTCCCCGCCGACAAGGAGTCCGTGTCGATGGCCGGCGGCTCCAGCCTCGCCGTGTCCGCGGACAGCGAGCACAAGGCCGCCGCCAAGGAGTTCGTCTCCTTCCTCACCGACGCCAAGGGCCAGTCCGACTGGTACGAGCGCACCCGTGACCTGCCCGCCAACCAGCAGGCCTGGGAGACCGGCACGCTCGCCACCGATCCCAAGCTGAAGGTGTGGCGCGAGCAGATGGAGACGGCGCGGACCACGCCGTCCCAGCCCCGGCTGACCGAGATCACCTCCAAGGTGGACTCGGCCATCGAGTCGGTCACCCAGGGCAAGTCCAGCGCCAAGGCCGCCCTGGACAAGGCGCAGGCCGAGATCGAAGGGCTCGTGGAGTAACCGGCATGCCCCCGCTGACCAAGGCGGCCGCCGACCCCGCGGCCCCAGTGACCAAGACCGGCCCGGACGGGCCGCCGGGAGACGGGCGGCGTCCGCGCCGCCCGCTCGGCCGGCACAACCTGTACGGCTGGCTGTTCTCCACGCCGTTCCTGGTGCTGTTCGCCGTCTTCATGGCGTTCCCGATCGTCGCGACGCTCCTGATGAGCTTCACCGACTTCGGGGCCCGCCACGTCACCCGCCCGCTGGAGGCGGAGTTCGTCGGCCTGGAGAACTACACCAAGCTCTTCGAGGACGACCGCTTCCTCACGGCCCTGTTCAACACGGCGTACTTCGTGGTCGTCGGCGTGCCGCTGACCATCCTGCTCGGACTGCTCGTCGCGATCCTGCTGAACAACGGCATCGACCGCGCCCGCACCTTCTTCCGCGTCGGCTTCTACGCCCCCGTGGTCACCGCCATCGTCGCGGTCGCCGTCGTCTGGCGGTTCGTCCTCGACCCGTCCGACGGACTGATCGCCGGCCTCGCCGCCGAACTGGGCATGACCGCACCGGACTTCCTCGGCTCCGAGACCTGGGCCATGCCCTCGCTCATCGCCATGGCGGTGTGGCGCAACCTCGGCACCGTCATGGTGCTGTTCATCGCCGGCCTCCAGGCCGTCCCCGCCGACGTGCGGGAGGCCGCCCGGCTCGACGGCGCCGGCGCCTGGCAGGAGATGCGCCGCATCACCGTGCCGCTGCTGCGGCCCACCATGCTCTACGCCACCGTCATCACCACCATCGGCTACCTCAACGTCTTCGAGGAGCCGTTCGTGATGACCCAGGGCGGCCCGTCCGACGCGACGCTGACGGTGTCCCTGGACATGTACCGCGAGGGCTTCAACTTCTTCCACATGGGCTATGCGAGCGCCATGGCGTACGTGCTGTTCGTGGTCATCATGGGCATCACGGTGCTCCAGCTCCGACTGCTGAAGGACAACACCCGATGAGCGCCCCCACCACGACCGCGCGCCCGGTGCCCGCGCAGGACCGCCCCGGCGGCCGGGGCCGCGTCCGCACCCCCCTGCTCTACACGGTCGCCTCACTCGGTCTGCTGGTGATGTCCGCGCCGTTCCTGTGGATGGCGCTGTCCGCCTTCAAGACCCGCCGTGACCTCACCGCGAGCCCGCCGGTGTGGATCCCCTCCGAGTGGACGCTGAGCAACTTCACCGCGCTCCTCGACCAGCTCGACATGCCACGGTACTTCCTGAACAGCCTGATCGTGGCCGTACTGGTCACGCTGTGCAACCTGCTGTTCTGCTCCATGCTCGGCTACGCCCTGGCCAAGCTGCAGTTCACCGGCCGGTCCAAGGTGTTCGGCGTCGTCCTGGCGGCCCTCATGGTCCCGGGCAACCTGCTGATCCTTCCGCTGTACGTGCTGATGACCGAGCTCGGCCTCATCGACACCTACGCCGGGCTCGTCCTGCCCTTCGCCGCCGGGGCGTTCGGCGTGTTCCTGATGCGGCAGTTCATGCAGTCCATCCCCGACGAGCTGCTGGAGGCGGCCCGGATCGACGGCGCCGGCGAGTGGTACATCTTCTGGCGCATCGTGCTGCCGCTGGTGAAGCCCGCCCTCGCCACGCTGACGATCTTCACGTTCCTCGGCTCGTGGAACAACTTCGTCTGGCCGCTCATCGCGACCAACGACCCGGACAAGTACACCCTGCCGGTCGCCCTGGCCACCTTCGCCAACGATCCCAACCGGACCGTCGGCGGCGGCAACGGCATGCTGATGGCGGGCTCCCTGCTCGTCGTCCTCCCGGTGCTGCTCGTCTTCGTGGTCCTCCAGCGCCACTTCACCCAGGGCATCGCGACCGCCGGACTCAAGTGACCGGTCCCGCCCGCCCGTCACACCGGCACCGCACCACCCCCACCAGAGAGACAAGGACGATGACGCGTACCTCCCTGCCCTTCCCCGACGGCTTCCTGTGGGGGGCGTCCACCGCCGCCCACCAGATCGAGGGGAACAACGTCAACAGCGACTGGTGGCGGAAGGAACACGACCCGGCGGCGAACATCGCGGAACCCAGCCTGGACGCCTGCGACAGCTACCACCGCTGGGAGCAGGACATGGACCTGCTCGCGGAACTCGGCTTCACCGACTACCGGTTCAGCGTCGAGTGGGCCCGCATCGAGCCGGTGCCCGGCACCTTCTCGCACGCCGAGACCGCGCACTACCGGCGCATGGTCGACGGCGCCCTCGCCCGCGGGCTGCGGCCCATGGTCACCCTGCACCACTTCACCGTGCCACAGTGGTTCGAGGACCTCGGCGGCTGGACCGCCGACGGCGCGGCCGACCTGTTCGCCCGCTACGTCGAGCACTGCGCCCCGATCATCGGCAAGGACGTCCGGCACGTCTGCACCATCAACGAGCCCAACATGATCGCCGTCATGGCGGGTCTGGCCAAGACCGGCGACCAGGGCTTCCCGCCCGCGGGGCTGCCCACCCCCGACGAGGAGACCACCCACGCGGTCATCGCCGCCCACCACGCCGCCGTCAAGGCCGTACGGGCCATCGACCCGGACATCCAGGTCGGCTGGACCATCGCCAACCAGGTGTACCAGGCGCTGCCCGGCGCCGAGGACGTCACCGCCGCCTACCGGTACCCCCGCGAGGACGTCTTCATCGAGGCCGCGCGCGGCGACGACTGGATCGGCGTGCAGTCCTACACCCGCACCAAGATCGGCGCCGACGGCCCGATCCCCGCGCCCGAGGACGCCGAGCGCACCCTCACCCAGTGGGAGTACTACCCGGCCGCCGTCGGCCACGCCCTGCGCCACACCGCGGACGTCGCCGGCCCGGACATGCCGCTGATCGTCACCGAGAACGGCATCGCCACCGCCGACGACGCCCGCCGCGTCGACTACTACACCGGCGCCCTGGAAGCCGTCTCCGCCGCGCTCGAGGACGGTGTGAACATCCACGGGTACCTGGCCTGGAGCGCCCTCGACAACTACGAGTGGGGCTCCTACAAGCCGACCTTCGGCCTGATCGCCGTCGACCCGGTCACCTTCGAGCGCACCGCCAAGCCCTCCGCCGTATGGCTCGGCGAGATGGGCCGCACCCGGCAGCTGCCGCGCGCCGAACGCTGAGCCGAGCGGCGCGCCCCGGCGCGCCGCCCCCCGGACCCGGGAGCCGGTGGGCCCCTGACACCCACCGGCTCCCGCACCCGCCGCAGCACCCCGCACCACCCGCACCGCACGACGCCCGACGGCCGGCGCCCCGCCGCCGCCACCCCGCCCTTCCCCGAAGGCAGGCACGCATGAACCGTCGTACGTTCACTACCACGCCACTCTCACCGCCGCGGCCTCCGCGACCGCCCTCGCCGGCGCCGCACCCGCCTCGGCCGGCGGCCGCACCGGGCGCGCCCCGCTCCGCACCTGGTTCGAGGCGACCCACCGCTCCCTCGAGGCCATGACCACCGACTTCGGCCTCACCACCGACAAGATGGACGTCAGCGGCACCGGCGCCCCCGTCCTGTCCGCGCAGACCTCACCCACCAACATCGGCTGCGGCCTGTGGACCACCGCCGCCGCCGCCGGACTCGGCGTCATCGACTCCGACACCCTCCACCGCCGTCTGACCCGCACCGTCGCCGCCGTCGAACGGCTGGAGCGCGCCCACGGCTTCTGGTTCAACTGGTACGACGCGCACGACGGTGCGCTGCTGACGAGCTGGCCGGAGACCGGCGACCCGGTGCGGCCCTTCCTCTCCAGCGTCGACAACGCCTGGCTGGTCACCGGCCTGATGATCGCCGCCGACGCCGACCCGTCGCTGCGCCCCCGCGTCTCCAGGCTCCTGGAGGACGCCGACTGGTCGTACTTCTACACCCCCTACGACCCCGCCGACCCGGTCGCGGGACCCGGTCAGCTGCGCGGCGGCTACTGGCCCGACAAGCCCGGCAAGGGCGAGCCGACCGGCCACCACTACGGCGCCCTCAACACCGAGCCCCGTATGGCGAGTTACCTCGGCATCGCCGACGGCTCCCTCCCGCCGGAGCACTACTGGCACGTCTTTCGCACCCTGCTGCCCGGCATGGGCCAGGAGCAGGAGCCGGAGGGCGTCTGGGTCACGATCGACGGCGTCCGCGTGTGGCAGGGCCACTACACCCACCGGGGCCGCAAGCTCGTCCCCACCTGGGGCGGGTCGATGTTCGAGGCGCTGATGGTGCCGCTGTTCGTGCCCGAGCCCGAGTGGTCGCCGCGCTCCTGGGGCACCACGCACCACCGCTACGTCCGCGGCCAGATCGACCACGGCCTGAAGGAGGCCGGCTACGGCTACTGGGGCTTCTCGCCCGCCAACATCCCCGACGGCGGCTACAGCGAGTACGGCGTCGACGCCCTCGGCATGCAGGAGGAGGGCTACAACTCCAAGGGCGTGGTCACCCCGCACGCCTCCTTCCTCGCCCTGCCCTACGAGCCCGCCGCGGCCGTCGGGAACCTCACCGCGCTGGACCGCGACTTCGGCGCGTACGACGACCGCTACGGCTTCCGGGACTCGGTCGACACCGCGACCGGCCGAGTCAGCGACTTCGTCCTCGCCCTCGACCAGGGCATGGTCGCCGCCGCCCTCGCCCAGCAGCTGCGCCCCGGTCTGCTGCAGCGCCCGTTCCGCACGGGCGGCTTCCGCTCCCGCGTCAAGCCGCTGCTGGCGAAGGAGCGCTTCAGCATCTGACCCGCGCGGGTCAGCCGGCGGGGTCGTTGGGGTGCGCCTCCAGCTCCGTGACGACCGCGGTCATCCACGGCCACAGGGGCAGCGTGCCCAGCACCTCGTCGCGCAGCGCGGCCTCGTCCTCGGCCCGCCACAGGCCGACGCTGCGCTTCTCCCCGGCGGGGCGCCACAGGCGCGCCAGATGCCCGGAGGCCGCGAGCTCACGCGCGCGTACGGCCTCCCGCGCACGGACCCGGTCGACCTCGGCCGGGTCCGTGCCGTCCGGGACGGTGGTGGTGAGCTCCACCAGAAACTCCCGCATGTCGTTCTCCTCTCGGGGTGGTGGCCGCTTCGGGACTACTGTCGACGCATGAGCGAAGCGTCCAAGCGTTCCGTCGTCGTCGAGCGGACGAGCACCGGCCAGTTCATCGCGACCAACCCGCGCGGCGGGACCGTACGGTTCGGCACCGACGGGGGTGAGGCCTTCACCCCCGTCGAACTGCTGCTCGCCGCCATCGGGGGCTGCTCGGCGGCCGACGTCGACGTCGCCACGGGCCGGCACGCCGAGCCCACCCGGTTCACCGTCGAGGTGAGCGGCGACAAGATCAGCGACGAGCAGGGCAACCGCATGACCGATCTGCGGGTCACCTTCCACATCGCCTTCCCGGACGGGGAGGGCGCCGACCGCGCTCGCGCGATCCTCCCCCGCGCGGTGAAGGCCTCCCACGACCGCCTCTGCACGGTCAGCCGCACGGTGGAACTCGGCACGCCGGTCACCACGGAGATCGCGGAGGACTGACGGCTCGCGCCGTTGCGCTCCCGGGGCGCGCCTGGGAGCGGGTCGGGTGACAGCCGTGCCCGTTGCGCCCGGCGCCCGGGGCGTGATGCGGTCGCGTGCCCCGACCGGTGGTCCCGACCCAGGGGCCATGCCACGCGGGTCCGGCCGGCGCGCCCGGCGCGAGGGCGTGGTGCCGTGCTCGCGTACGGCTGCCCGCGTTCCGACCGGCCGTGGCGGGCGCCGTGGGCGGGCGCCCGGCACGGGGGACGGCCGACCGGGAGCGGCGGCCGGCTGCCGTCCTCGCGGTGCTGCGCGCCGGCGCCCAGGCGTGCCGCGGGCGACGGGACGACGTCGGTCCGTCGTCCACGGAGCGGAGGACCGGCGCGTCCTTCTTCGCGACCGCGGGGCGGCAGGGTCCTCACTCGTGTCGGACCGCGCCAGGTCGCCCCAGCACCCGCGGAGCGGTCGCGTGCACCACTGCCGTCCCGTGGTCCGCCAGCGGGCCGACCGTCCAGCCCGCCGCGCGCCAGTCCGCCACCAGGTCGGGCAGCGCGCCCAGTGCGGCGCGCCAGCAGTCCGGGGCCGCCGTGCGGTCGGTGTCGTGCAGCAGGACCGTGCCACCGCCGCCCAGGTCCGCCTCGACGGTGGCGCGTACCGACGCGGGGGTGGCCGTGGCCGTCCAGTCCCGGCCCCAGGCCGTCCACAGCACCGGGCGCAGCCCCGCCGCACGGGCTGCCGCCCACCGGCCGGACGTCAGGATGCCGTACGGTGGCCGGTACCACTGGGGGGTCACCCCCGTGACGTCCTGCACGGCCGCCACCGCGCGGCGCACGGCGCGCAGCTCGCGCACCGGCGCCGGCAGCCACGGCCGGTCGTGGCTCCAGCCGTGCACGGCCACCTCGTGCCCCCGCCGCGCCGTCTCCCGCACCACCCCCGGATGCCGTACGACCGCGTCGCCCAGGACGAAGAACGTCGCCCGCACGCCGAGGCCGTCCAGCGCGTCGAGGAAGAGGGGCGTCGAGACCGGGTCGGGGCCGTCGTCGAAGGTCAGGGCGACATGACGGGGGTGCCCCGCGCCGGCGAGGCGGGGGGACAGATGTCTGCGCACCAGGGGCAGCCAGGTGGCCGCGGGACCGATGTGCGCCAGGGCGCCCGCGGCGAGCGGCAGCACGGCGGCCCGGGGGACGGATTCGGGCATGGCGGTGACCTCCTGATCGCACGGACTGACACGCAGGCCGACCTCACGGACCGACCACGCGGACCGCTCACGGCGGGCGGGACACCCGTTGCTGTGCCCCGGACCCGGAGTCGTCCCGCACCCTGGCCTGGTCCCAGCCGCCCCCGACCGACGGGGCGCGCGCCAGGCCGACGCTGCCCGCGCCCATCAGCACGATGCCGATCACCTCCGGCGCCACCTGCGCTCCGAGGTTGATCTGCTCCCCGAACAACGCCCACCCGAGTGCCACGCTGGTGAGGGCGTCGCCGAGGGTCAGGGCGGGCTGCGACGCGGCCAGCGTGCCCGCCCGGAACGCGGCCTGCAGCAGCAGGAACGCGACGACGCCCACCACGGCGGTGGCGTAGAGCGGCCAGGTCGACAGGACGGCCACCGGGCCGTCCGGGATCAGCCCGGTGACCTCCTTCAGCAGCGCGGCCGTCGCCGAGAACGACACGGCGGACGCCAGCCCCAGCAGCGCGGCGCGCGGCGCGCCCCGCACGGTGCGGGACACCGCCACCAGCGCCGCCACCAGCGCCACCAGGGCCGCCCCCGCCGGCCACCAGCGCCCCGGTATCGCCATGGACCGCCCGGACGTCGGCGCCGCCGCGGTCAGGAAGAGGGACAGGCCCAGCGCGAGGGCGACGAAGGCCAGCCAGGTTCTCAGGTCCGGCAGGCGGCGGAACACGACGCTCCCCACCACCAGGGTGAACAGCAGCTCGGCCGCCATCAGCGGCTGCACCAGCGCGAGACTGCCCACGCCGAGCGCCGCGGCCTGGAGCACCGTCGTCAGGGCGAGCATCCCCGCGCCCGCCACCCAGTACGGGCGCCGCAGCACGTGCCCCAGCCAGCGCAGCGCCTGCCGCAGCCCCTTGCCGCTCTCCGGCTCGTCGGCGGCGGCCCGCCGCTGCAGCACGGAGGCCGCGGCGTTCGCCAACGCCGCGAGGAGCGCCAGGACCACGGTCAGCACGCCGCGGCGCCGCTCATCCGAACGTGGCGGCCAGCCGCCGGTACAGACCCGGTGCCGCGCCGCGCACCCTGGCCGGAAGACGCAGCCACCCGGGGACGTAGACCTCGTCCCGCCCCCGGACGACGGCACGCCACACGGCGTCGGCCACCCGCTCCGGCGGCACCGGCCGGGGCCGGGTCCGCGCGTACGGCGTGCCGCGCCGGTCGAAGAAGGGGGTGTCCACCACCCCCGGCACCACGAGGCTCACGCCGACGCCGGTGCCGCGCAGCTCCTGGCGCAGCGCGTCGGCGAAGACCGCCACCGCCGCCTTGGACGCCGAGTACACCGCCTCGCCCTTCACGCCGACGGCGCCCGCCAGCGACCCGACGAGCACCACCCGTCCGGAACCCGCCTCCACCATGTGGGGGAGTACCTGCCGCACCAGACGCAGCGTGGTCAGCAGATTCACCTCCATCACCTCGTCGAAGGCACGCCGGGTCATCGTGGTGAAGTCACCGGCCCAGCCCACCCCGGCGCACGCCACCAGCAGGTCCAGACGTCCCACCTCGTCGAGCGCGAACCGGGTCAGCCGGCGCTCGGCGGCCGGGCGGGTGAGGTCCTCGGCGAACACCGCGGCGGGCGCGTGCGCCGCCGTCTCGGCCAGACGCCCCGCGTCCCGGCCGTTCAGCACCAGACGCCACCCCTCCGCGGACAGTCTGCGCGCCACGGCGGCGCCGATGCCGGAGGAGGCGCCGGTCACCAGGGCCGTCCCCGGCCGTTGCGCCGCCGCGCCGGGAGGCTCCCGTACGCCGTCGGGGAACAGCGCCGGTGTCCGGGTGTCGGAGGCGCCGGCCGTACCGGCGCGGGAGGGTGCGTGGGGCATGGGCTGACCTCGGCTGCTGGGCGGACACCGGAAGCGGCCGGCTGGACCACTCCCGTCGTCCGGGAGGGGGTGAGCCCGGAGTATCCAGGTCAGGGATGCCCGAAACGCCCGGCGCGCGTTTCACCGGCGCACCGACGGTGACTCAGCATGACGTGCTCTCGTCCTCCCCGGCCCCGCACCACCGGGGCGCCGCCCGGCAGGCCGGCGCCCGCCGCGTGCTGGTGCTCAGCGCGAGCATGGGCGCAGGACACGACACGGTGGCCCGCGAACTCGTCCGCCGCGCCCGCGCACAGGGCCACGAGGCGGACGCCGTCGACCTCATGCGGCTGCTCCCGTACGGCACGGGATCCGGACTGCGTGCCTTCTACCGCACGTCGGTACGCCACGCCCCCTGGGTGTACGACGGCCTCTACCGGGCGTTCCTGCGCCCCGGCGACCACACCCGCCCCAGCGGCGTCCCGCTCGCCCGGCTCGCCGCCGACGGGCTGGAACGGCTCGTCGCACGGACCGGCGCGGACGTGGTCGTACCCGTCTTCCATCTGGCCGCGCAGCTCACCGGCCACCTGAGGACACTGGGCCGGCTGCGCGTCCCCAGCGCCGTCTTCGTCCTCGACTTCGCCGTGCACCGGCAGTGGCTCCACCCGGGCAACGACGCCTGCTTCTGCCTCACCGGCCAGGCCGCCGCCGAGGCTCGCCGGGCCGTCCCCGGCACACACGTCGAGGTCACGGGACCGGTCGTGGCGCCCGAGTTCTTCACCCCCGCCCCCGGGGCCGACCACTGGCGGAAACGGTTCGATCGGTACGCCCCCGGACGGCCGCCCGTGCTGCTGTCCGCCGGCGCCTGGGGAGCCGCCGCGGGCCTGGGCGAGACCGCCCGGCTGCTGGCCGGCGCCGGCTACCTGCCCGTGGTGCTGTGCGGCCGCAACCAGGCGCTGCGGTCCCGCACCGCCCGGGTGCCGGGCGTGCTCGCCCTGGACTGGGTGACGGACATGCCGGGCCTGCTGCACGCGGTGCGCGCGCTGCTGGACAACGCGGCGGGCCAGACCGCCGTGCAGGCCCTCGCCGCCGGACTGCCCGTGGTCGGCCACCGCCCGCTGCCCGGACACGGCGCCGAGGGGGTCCGCCGGATGGCGGAACTGGGGCTGTCGGAGGCCGCCGCCGACGGCCCCGCCCTGCTGGACGTCCTGCACCGGCTCCTCACGGAGGGACCCGGGGAACGCGAGCGGAGGGCGGCACGCGGACGCGCGGTCTTCCGCGCCGACGTCATGGAACGCGCCGTCGCCCTGGCCGACCGGTCCGTGGTCCCGCCCTCAGGCCAGGAGTGAACCGGGCGCCTGCCGGCCAGGAGGGCCCCGGGTTCTCACTCCGCGCCGACCCGCTCCCGCTCCTCGTGGTGGTGCCGGTGCCCGAGGTGGAGGAAGCCGTGGTGCGTGAGCAGCCAGTGCCCGAACAGGGCGCCGCCGTACACGACGAAACCCACGCCGATCAGCCAGGACTCGACCACCAGGACCACGCCGACCGTGCCGTAGCTGACGGCGTTGTCCACGATCAGCGGGGTGAAGACGTAGTAGGAGAAGATCCGCAGGCCGACCAGGCCCACCATGGTGGCGACCGCGCCGGGGAAGAGGTCGCGCCAGCGGACCTGACCGCCCAGCAGGAAGCGCTGGCCCCACCAGAAGAACAGCACACCGGCCGCCGTCGACAGGGTGATCCGCTCCGGCCCGTACAGCAGTGTGCGCGTCCGCACCTCCTGGTACAGGAACGCGGTCAGCACCGCCAGCCACAGTGCCTGCCGCCACACCCGGTGCCAGGGGCCGGGCGGCAGCCGCCACACCCGCTCGTAACCGTTCTGGACGCTGCCGCCCAGGCCGATCCCGAACACGGCGAGCGCCAGACCGCCCCACACGCTGGTCGTGCCGACCACCTTGCGGGGCGGACTGAAGATCTCCGTGAGAACCCGCGCGGACCGCCCGGTCAGGCCCATGCCGTCCGCCAGCCAGGTCGCGAAACCGCCCCGGCCCAGCGGGTCCGCGGCCGCGACGACGATCAGCAGCGGCGCCAGCGTCACCAGCGCGAGGGTGGCGAAGCCCATGGCCCGGTGCATCAGCTCCAGCTCCCGTCCCCGCGCCATCAGGGCGTGGGCGCCCAGCCAGCTCCAGCTGTTCCGGAGCACGCCGAGGTATCGCCTCACGGTGCCCCTCCTTCGCTGCTCGGGCACGCGCCGCGAAGTGACCCGCGGCGGGACCGGACCGTCTCGTGCCACGCCGGGGGCGGACCGGGCGCCGCACGGCGACCGCTCCGCTCTCCGCGTTCATCATCCGGCGACCGCGACGGGGCCCGCCACTTCGCCCGGCCCGGACCGGACCGCGGGACATCCGCCCCGACGGCCGTCCGGCTCGGCACCTGAGCACCGCTCAGCGGCGGGTGTGCCCGCCGGCTGTCACCCGTTCGCCCGGCCGACGGCGCGGAATCCGGCCTCGATGCCGGTGCCGGTGCCGGGCGGCATCGGTGTGGGCGCAGTAGAGCGGGGAGCGGAAGACGCCGTGGCCGGCGGACCGCGGTGACCGTGCCGCACGCCGGCGCCCGCCCGCCGGGGTGGTGGGACCCACGTCGAACCTGCCCCGTCCGGTTCACAGCATCCGCGCCGGACCCATTCCGCCCCTGACATCCGCGTGCGCGCCGGACCCGTTCCGCCCCGGTCCACGGCAACCGCGCCGAACCGCCGCTGCACAGCACTCGCCTCAGACCAGCCCCGCCCCCGCCCACACCAGCCGCCCCACCGCCAGCCCCGCCACCGCCATCGCCGCCCGGAAGGGCCACCGGTCGCCCCGTCCCGCCGCCCTTGCCGTGCCCGTCGCGGCCACCGCGGCCACCGCGCCCGCCACGACGGCCAGGCACAGCCCTCCCGCCCCCGCGGGACCGGGCGGCCCCGCGACGACCACGCCCACCGCAGCCAGCATCACCAGCGGCGCCAGCCACCGGCACGCCGTCCGGCCCAGCGACTGCGGCAGTCCCCGTACGCCCGTCGCCAGGTCGTCCTCGATGTCCGGCAGCACGTTCACCAGGTGCGCCCCCACGCCCAGCAGCGCCCCCGCCGCCACCGCCCACCAGGCCGGCCAGGCCGGTCGCGGCAGGCCGAGGGTGACGAACACCGGCAGCGAGGCGAACCCCACGGCGTACGGCAGCGGCGACAGGAGCGTGTGCTTCAGGCGCAGGTTGTAGGCCCAGCCCGCCGCCACGCCCGTCAGATGCGCGGCCGCCGCGCCCGGACCGGACAGCACCGACAGCGGCACGCACAGCACGAGGGCCGTCCACGCGGCCACCGCCACCGCCCGCACCGACAGCCGCCCCTCCGCCACCGGCTTGTCCGTGCGCCCGCAGGCCGTGTCGCGGCGCGCGTCGGCCGCGTCGTTGCACCAGCCCACCGACAGCTGCCCCGCCAGCACCGCCGCGCCCACCGCCGCCGCACCCGCCGGGCCGTGCCCCGCCGCCACCGCCAGCGCGGTCACGAACACCGTGACGGCCAGTGCGGGCTCGGGATGGCAGCAGTGCAGCAACGCCTGCGGACCGCGCGGCGGCGTACGCGGAACGACCCCGGACGGGTGGTGGGACACGGGTGCAAGGTAGCCGGGCGGCGACGGCGAGGAAGTCATTACGGACATGCGTGTCCCTCTCGTCGCCGACCCGGCGCCCGCGTCCACCGCCCCTCCGCGCCCGGACACGGCGCCGGTGACCACCGTCGCCGCCGTGCACACCGCGCTGCCGCCCCACCGCTACCCCCAGGACCGGCTCACCGAGCCCATCGGCGACCTCTGCCTCGGCCCGGGCGCCGACCGCGCCCTCCTCCGGCGCCTGCACGCCTCCGCCGGCGTCCGCACCCGCCATCTCGCCCTCCCCATCGAGCGGTACGCCGAACTGCGCGACTTCCGCGAGAGCAACGAGGCGTGGCTGACGGCGGGCCTGGACCTGGCCGAACGAGCCCTCACCACCGCGCTGACGCAGGCCGGGCTCGCCCCCGCCGACGTCGACCTGCTGGTGTGCGCGTCCATCACCGGCGTCGCCGCCCCGTCCCTCGACGCACGCCTGGCCGGACGGATCGGCCTGCGGCCGGACGTCAAACGGCTGCCGGTGTTCGGCCTGGGCTGCGTCGCGGGCGCCGCCGGACTCGCCCGCGTCCACGACTACCTGCGCGGACACCCCGGCGGGACCGCCGTGCTGCTCACCGTCGAACTGTGCTCGCTGACCCTGCAGAAGGGCGACGACTCCCGCGCCAACCTGGTCGCCGGCGCCCTCTTCGGCGACGGCGCGGCGGCCCTCGTCGCCCGCGCCGCCCCGACCGGTACGGGTACGGGACCGGAGGGGCCCGCCGGGCCGGTCGTGGTCGCCACCCGCAGCCACCTCCACCCGGGTACCGAACACCTCCTCGGCTGGGACGTCGGCGGCGGCGGCTTCCGCGTGGTGATCGACGCCGACGTCCCCGCCCTGGTCCGCCGCGAGCTGGGTGATCACGTGCGGGAGTTCCTCGCCGGACACGGCCTGGACACCCGGGACATCGGCGCCTGGGTGTGCCACCCGGGCGGCCCGAAGGTGCTCGACGCCGTGACGGACGCGCTCGCCCTGCCCGACGACGCCCTCACCCCGTCCCGCCGCTCGCTCGCCGCAGTCGGCAACCTGTCCTCCGCCTCCGTCCTGCACATCCTCCAGGGCTTCACCGAGGCCCACCGGCCCGACCCCGGCACCTGGGGGCTCGTCCTGGCGATGGGCCCGGGGTTCTGCACCGAACTCGTCCTGCTGCGCTGGTGAGGTGAATCGCCATGACCTGGTACACGCTGCTCGTCCTCGCCGTGGCCGTCGAACGCCTCGCCGAACTCGTCGTGGCCCGCCGCAACGCCGCCTGGACCCTGGAGCGGGACGGGGTCGAACACGGGCGCGGCCACTACCCCGTCATGGTCGTCCTGCACACCGGTCTGCTTGCGGGCTGCCTCCTCGAACCCCTCCTGGCCGACCGGCCGTTCCTCCCCGGCCTCGGCTGGCCCGCCCTGGCGCTCACCCTGCTCGCCCAGGTCCTGCGCTGGTGGTGCATCACCACCCTGGGCCCCTACTGGAACACCCGCGTGATCGTCGTCCCCGGCGCCCGCCTCGTCGGCGCCGGCCCCTACCGCTTCCTCCGCCACCCGAACTACGTCGCCGTCGTCGTCGAGGGCGCCGCCCTGCCGCTGGTGCACTCGGCGTGGATCACGGCGACCGTGTTCACGCTGGCCGACGCCGTGCTGCTGACCGTGCGGATCCGCTGCGAGAACGCCGCCCTCACCCGAGCGGTGCCCGCGTGAGGCACACCGACCTCCTCGTCGTCGGCGGCGGACCCGCGGGTCTCGCCACCGCCCTGCACGCCGCTCGCGCAGGCCTGGACACCGTCGTCGCGGAACCACGCCCGGCCCCGGTCGACAAGGCGTGCGGCGAGGGCCTGATGCCCGGCGCCGTCCGCGCCCTCACCGCCCTCGGCCTGCACGCCCCCGGCCACCCCCTCACCGGCATCCGCTACGTGCAGGGACCCTGCCGCGCCGAGGCCCTGTTCCGCCGCGGGCAGGGCCTCGGCGTCCGCCGCACCGACCTGCACACCGTCCTCCACCGGGCGGTCCTCGACGCGGGCGTCCCCGTCCTCCCGCTGCGCGTGGACGCCGTACGGCAGGACGCGGACGGCGTGAGCGTCCCCGGCGCGGGGCTGCGCGCACGGTGGCTCGTCGCCGCCGACGGCCTCCACTCACCGCTGCGCCGCGCCCTCGGCCTGGACCGCCCGACCCGCACCCGGCCCCGCTACGGACTGCGCCGCCACTACGCCGTACCGCCCTGGACGTCGCACGTCGAGGTGCACTGGGGCCCGGACGCGGAGGCGTACGTCACCCCGCTCGGCCCCCGCCTGGCGGGCGTGGCCCTGCTGACCTCCCGCCGCGCCCCCTACGACACGCAGCTCGCCGGCTTCCCCGAGCTGGCCGCCCGCCTCCCTCCGGACACGGCGGTCACCCCGGTCCGCGGCGCCGGCCCCCTGTACAGGCGCTCCCGCGCCCGCGTGCACGGCAGGATCCTGTTCGTCGGCGACGCCGCCGGCTACGTCGACGCGCTGACCGGTGAGGGCGTCTGCCTCGCCCTCACCGGCGCCGATGCTCTCGTCGCCAACCTCCGCCGGGGCACGCCCGGCCGCTACGGCGCCGACTGGGCCCGCGCCACCCGGCGCTACCGCGTCCTGACCGAACTGCTGGTGACGGCGCGCAGGCAGCCCGCGCTCGCCCCGCACATCGTGCCCGTGGCCGCGCGTCTGCCCCGGCTGTTCGCGGCGGCGGTCAACGCCCTCGGATGAGCCGGCGGCGGGTCACCGGCAGTCCGGGGTGGGGCTGAGGAGCAGCAGGGCGATGTCGTCGCCGGGCGCCGGGGCGTGCCGGACCAGCGTGTCCGCCATGGCCTCCAGGTCGCGCGGGTCGGACTGCTCCACCAGACCGGCCAGCGCGGCCGTCGCGTCGTCCGGGTCGACGCCCGGCGCCTCGACGAGCCCGTCGGTGTAGAGCACCAGCACGCAGCCGGGCGGCAGGGCGCACTCCAGCGACGGGTAGCGGGCCGTCGGGTCGATGCCGAGGAGCAGGCCCGGCGGGACGGCCAGCAGCTCGGTGCGTCCGTCGCAGTGCCGCATCAGAGGCGGCGGATGCCCCGCGGTGGCCAGGCAGGCCCGCCGGTTCCCGAGATCGAGGTGCGCGTACAGGCAGCTGGTGAACAGGCCAGGGTCCAGGTCGGTGAGCAGCCGGTTGGTGCCGCCGAGGACGTGGTCCGGGGGAGCGCCGACGGTGGCGTGGGCGTGCACGGCGGTGCGGACCTGCCCCATCAGGGCCGCCGCGTCCACGTTGTGCCCCTGCACGTCCCCGATGGCGGCCGCCGCCGTGTTCTCGTCGAGCCGGATCAGGTCGTAGAAGTCGCCGCCGATGCCCAGACCGCGCGCGGCCGGCAGATAGCGGGCGACGACCCGCAGGCCGGGGATGCTCGGCAGGCTGTGGGGCAGCAGCGCCGACTGGAGCCGGTGGGCGAGACGGTCCTTGTTGTCGTACAGCCGGGCCCGGTCCAGGGCCTGGCCGACGAGACCGGCCAGGGAGGTGAGGATGGCGCGTTCGCTGGGCGGGAAGGGGCGCGGCCGGTCGTAGGAGAGCAGCACGGAGCCGATGGGACGGTTGGAGGCGATCAGCGGCAGGACCGCCCACGCGGCCATCCCGTCCTCGTGCGTCATCTTCGGGTAGACGGCCGCCATCTGCGTGAACGACGGGAAGAAGCCCGGCTCCCCGGTGGCCAGGACCGCCGCCCCGGGGATGTCCCGGCTCAGCGGTGTCCCGTCGAAGCGGGCGAGCAGCTCGGGGTTGTAGCCGCGGTGGCCCAGGATCCGCAGCCGGCCGTCCTCCGCCGTCATCAGCACCATGGCCTGCGCGCCGAGAGCGGGCAGCAGTTGGTGGGCGGTCTGGTCGACGACGTCCTGCACGCCGACGGCCTCGGTCAGTGTGGTCGCCAGGTGCATCAGGTGGTACAGCACCGTGGCCCGGCCCGGGCCGTGCGCCGTCTCCGCGACCGGGTTGGCCTCCCGCGCGTCGGCCGTACGGTCGATGCGGACGCTGATGCCCGAGGGGTCCGGGTACAGCTCGAACGACAGCCAGGTGCCCGGCGGGCGCAGCACCCGGAACGACTGCGGTGTGCGGCTGATCAGCGCCGCCCGGTAGCGGTCCTCGACATGGGGGACGTCCATCCACGGCAGCGCCTCCCACGGCAGGGCGCCCAGCAGCCGGTCCGGTGCGGCGCCCACGAGGTCGGCGGCGGCCGGGGTGACGAGGGTGATCCGGCCGTTCAGGTCCAGGCCCACGTACCCGCCGGGCAGCCGGTCCAGCAGCGCCGTGCCGGCCCACGCCTCCTCGGCGGTGGGGGTGCGCCCCGGTTCCGGCGGCAGGATGCGCGGGCGGCCGGGGGAGACGACCGGCTCGCCGCGCCGGGCGGCCTGCTCGAAGAGATGGCCGAGGCGCCGGGAGCCCGCGCGGACGGCGTCGTGCTCGGCGCGGCTGAGCTGCGGCGGGTGCCCGCTGGGCCACAGCAGCACCAGCCCGCCCCGCACCCCGGAGTCCGACGCGACCGGCACGGCCGCCAGGGCGAAGTCGTACGGGAGCACCACGGCCGGCCGGGGGTAGCGGCGGGCCATCTCCTCCTGGCTGTTCACCCACACCAGGCGCTCCTCGCGCACGGCGTCGGCGACCGGTATCGGGTCGTCCACCGCGACGCGGCTCCACGGCGCGACGACCTCGCGCGGGGCGCCCGCCACATGGGACAGCCAGAGGGCCGTGCGGTCGGGGGTGAGGACGTAGAGCATGGCGCCGGTGGCGCGGGTCGCCCGCACGATGTCGGCCAGGGCGGTGTCCATCAGTCACCCGCCCGCCCCGGCGGGGACGGGGCGGCCGACCCGCCCGGAGTCGCCCGAACTGCTGCCATATCGGGACAGTACGCCGATTCCTTGCCGGAGGCATCCAGCATCCGGGCGGCACAAGTCAGGCGGCGGCGCCCCGGCCGGGCGACTCCGGGGGATGGGCGCGCAGCACCGGCATCATGGTCTCGGACTCGCCGCCCGCGAGGTGGTCGAGGATCATCCGGTCGACCTCGGCGGGCCTCTCCAGCGGCACCAGATGGGACGCGCCGGGGATCACGGCGAGCCGGGCGTCGTGGAGCCCGCGGTAGAGGGCCGCGGTGTGCTCCAGAGTCATCAGGTCGTCGTCGCCGGTCATGACGAGGGTGGGCGCCCGTACCGCGGCCAGGTCGTCGGCGTCGAGCGTCGGCTGGGTGCGCCACATGTCGATCATCCGTGTCGCCACCGCAGGCCAGTGGTCCGGCCCGTCCGGGCTCGCGGCCGCGTACAGCTCGCGGAAGAAGGCCATGCCGGCGCTGTCCGGGGTCAGCGCGTCGAGCATCTTAGGCGCCACGAACGACTCCGGAGCGGGCCGGAAGTTCGCCCCGATCACCACCATGCGGCGGACCAGGTCGGGCCGGGCCAGGGCGGTCAGCAACGCCACCACCCCGCCGTCGCTCCACCCGACCAGATGGGCCGGCCCGCCCACCACGGACTCCAGGAACGCCACCGTGTCACCGGCCATGTCGGTGTACGACAGCGGGCCCTCGACGTCCGAGGTGTGCCCGTGCGCCCGCCGCTCGGGGAGGTGGACACGGTAGGAGGCGGCGAGGTCGGGCCGCTGCGCGCCCCAGGTGTCGTTGGTGCAGAGGCCGCCGTGCAGCAGCACCAGCGCGTCTCCAAAGCCCTCGGTCTCGTACCAGGTCCTGACCCCGGCAAGGTCCGCGTAGTCACCCATACGCTTCGGCCCTCTCCGGGACGTAAGGCCGTCCCCGGCCAGTCTCCGGCGGCACCCGGACGGCCGCAACGCGACCGCTGACGTCCCCGCCGAGGCACTTTGTCCCAACGGAGGAAGAAGACACGGGATGCCGTGCGAAAGGGGTTACGCGTTCGCCTCCCGCCCGCTGACTTCCGTGAAAACCACCGTTCTTGAGGCCCACGGACCGACCGGCCGGCGCTCCACGGCGCGACGGCGCGCGCCTGTGCTCCTTCACGGCAGCCCCCTCCCCGGGGCCTGCCGCCACCCCCCACGTCGAGGGGGCCGGGGGCGGCGGTCGCCGCGGGGCCCACGGGGAGGGCCAGGGCGGCGGCGCAGGTCAGTGCGGTCAGAAGGGTGCGGACACGTCTGTGCCCGAGCGGTCTCGTGCGCACGGAGCTCTCCAGGGCAGCCGGGGGAACGCCGCACCCGAGGACTTCCAGCAGGTGACCCTCGCCAAAGGCGTGGCAGAGACCGGCGAGCCCATGACCCTGGCACCCGGGCCGGCAACTACGGATGGCCCTACTGCACCGGCCGCAACGACGCCTACGCCGACCACGACTTCGCCTCCGGATCCTCCGGCGCCCGCTTCGACTGCTCCGCCCCGCGCAACACCTCCCCGCGCAACACCGGCCTGACCGAACTGCCGCCCGCCCAGCCCGCCTGGATCCCTTACGACGGCGGTTCCGTACCGGAGTTCGGCACCGGCTCCGAATCCCCCATGGGCGGCCCCGTCTACCGCTACGACGCGGACTCGGCCTCCGATGTGAAGTTCCCCCAGGAGTACGACGGCGACTTCTTCGCCGGGGAGTTCGGCCGCCGCTGGATCAAACGCATCGAGACCGGCGACGGGACCGTGCAGTCCGTCAACGCCTTCCCCTGGAACGGCACCCAGGTGATGGACATGGCCTTCGGCCCGGACGGCGCCCTCTACGTCCTCGACTACGGCACCGGCTACTTCAACGGCGACCACAACTCCGCCCTGTACCGCATCGAGCACGTCACCGGCGGACGCGCCCCGCTCGCCCAGGCCGCCGCCAACAGGACCTCGGGCATCGCGCCCCTCACGGTCGCCTTCTCCTCGGCCGGCACCTCCGACCCCGACGGGGACGCACTCAGCTACGCCTGGACCTTCGGCGACGGCGCCACCTCCACCGCCGCCGACCCGTCACACACCTACACGGCCAACGGCCAGTACACGGCGACCCTCGAGGTCACCGACCCTCCGGCAAGTCGGCCACGGCGTCCGTGCGGATCACCGTCGGCAACACGGCCCCGACCGTGCGCATCGACACCCCCGCCGACGGCCGCATCTACGACTTCGGCGCCGCGATCCCCTTCAGCGTGACCGTGACCGATCCGGAGGACGGCGCCGTCGACTGCTCCCGGGTGAAGGTCACCTTCGTCATCGGCCACGACAGCCACGGCCACCCGCAGACCTCCGCCACCGGCTGCACCGGCACCCTGCGCACCCTGGCCGACGGCGAGCACGACCCGAACGCCAACATCTTCGGCGTCGTCGACGCCGAGTACACCGACCGGGGCGCGAACGGCCAGCCCGCCCTCACCACCCACGACCAGCACATCACCCAGCCCAGCCACCGGCAGGCAGAGCACTACGGCGACTCCGCCGGCGTACAGATCGTCGACAAGGCGTCCGCGCACGGCGGCAGGACGGTCGGCGAGATCCACGACGGCGACCGGATCTCCTTCACCCCGTACAGCCTCGACAACGCCTCCCTCTTCACCGCCCGCGTCTCCTCGGCGGGCAGCGGCGGCACGATCGAGATCCGCGCGGGCTCCCCGGCCGGCACCCTCCTCGGCACGGCCACCGTCCCGGTCACCGGAGGCTGGGACGTCTTCCGCGACGTCACAGCGCCCCTGAGCGGCCAGCCGGCGGGATCGACCGCCGTGCACCTCGTCTTCAAGGGCGGCGCCGGACCGCTTCGCGGAGCGCGTCCTCGACGCCGGCGTGGAACGTGAACACCTCGTCCAGCCCCACCATGCGCAGCACCCGCATCTGGGCCGGGGCCACCCCCGCCAGGCTGAGCTGCGAGCCCTTGTCCCGCGACCGTCGGTGCGCCGTCACGAACACGGTGATCCCCGACGAGTCGCAGAAGGTCAGCCCGGACAGGTCCAGCACCACACCGTGGGGACCGAACGGCGCCTCGTTGACCGCCTCCGTCAGCAGCGGCGCCGTGTGATGGTCGAGCTCCCCGGCCACCTCCAGGACGTAGGGCCCCGCGGCGCTCGGGCGGGGGGTGACGGTGAACGTCTCGTCCGGTACGGACACGAAATCTCCTCGGCGGGGTGTTCGGCGCATGCGGGTGAGCCCGACCTCCGCCCATCCCCACGGTGCCCGGCCGGCGGGTTCATCCTACGAAGTCCGGGCAGGTGTCTCGCGCACGCCCCGGGCCGTCGCACCGCCTACCCACCCCGGTCCGCTCCATGCAAAGCCCCGTGCACAAGGGGCGGAACGCTCGCGGATGTGGGGGACGTGCGATGATCCGAAGGGGTGAGAGGACGTGGAGACAGTGGGACCGCAATCCGGCGGGGAGACGGGCGGGGTGATCGGCGACACGATCACCCCGATCCGCACCGGCGCCTACGTCGTGGACGGGCGCGGGGTGATCGTCGCCGTCAACGCGGTCGCCGAGCGGCTGCTGGGACGGCCCGCCGCCGGACTCGTCGGCGCCGACGCGCACGACCTGCTGCACCGCACCGCCCACGGCGAGACCCTGCCGACCTCCCAGTGCCGCATGCGGCCCGCCTTCCTCGCCGGCCGCCCCGCCCAGGACGGCGGGGAGTGGTTCGAGAAGGGCGACGGCACCCTGCTCCCCGTCGCCTGGAGCATCACCCCCTACGACGCCGGAACCGACGACACCTGCGTCCTCGTCCTCTTCCACCCCCGCGAGGCCCCCGCCGAGGCGCCCGGCGCGCCCGCGTCCCGCGAGGGGGCGCTCGACGAACTGGAGCGCCTCGCCCTGCTGGCGGAGACGACCACCCAGCTGACATCCACCCTCTCGGTCGACGAGGCGATGCGCCGGCTCGTGGCCCTCGTCCTGCCGCGCCTCGCGGACTGGGCGGTGATCGACCTGATCAGCGAGCGCGACGAGGTGTGGCGCACCAAGGTGGTGCACGTCGAGGAGGGCGTCCCCGTACCCCGCCCCGACCTCGAAGGGCCGATGGCGCGCGTCCCCGCCGAGTCCCAGATGCCGCTGTCCCGCGCCCTGCGGGGCGTCTCCTCGACGATCGCCGGCCCCGAGACCTACGACAGGTCCCCCGACTCGGGCATCGCCGTCGAGCAACGCCGGCTGTTCGAGGCCACGGGTATGCACTCGGCGGCCATCGCCCCCATCCGGGGTCTGCGCGAGGTCCTCGGCGCCCTGACCCTCGGCCGCTCCGAACGGGCCGACGCCTTCACCCCCGACGACCTCACCCTGCTCGAGGACATCACCCGCCGCACCGGACTCGCCCTGGACAACGCGCGCCTCTACCAGCGGCAGCGCAAGGTCGCCGAGACCATGCAGCGCTATCTGCTGCCCCAGCTGCCGCGTGTCCCCGGACTGGAGATGACGTCCCGCTACGTGCCCGCGCCGGACGCCTCCCACGTCGGCGGCGACTGGTACGACGCCTTCCCCCTCGGGGAGGGCGACACCGCACTGGTGATCGGCGACGTCTCCGGGCACGACCTGGACGCCGCCGCGGGCATGGCCCAGCTGCGCAACGTGCTGCGCTCCTACGCCTGGTCCTCCCGGGACGAGCCGCCCGGCCGGGTCGTCGAGCGGGTGGACCGCGCCGTGCTGCGCATCACCGACGTCTCCATGGCCACCCTGGTGCTCGCCGTCCTCGGCACGGACGAGGACGGGCGGTGGACGCTGCGCTGGACCAACGCCGGCCATCCGCCGCCGCTGCTGGTCACCCGCGAGGGCGTCGCCGGTTACCTCACGGAGGGCGGCGGGATGCTGCTGGGCACCAGTACCGACCGGCCGCGTGCCGACGGATCGACGGTCCTGCCCCCGGGCGCCACTCTCGTCCTCTACACGGACGGGCTGATCGAGGCCCCCAGCCACACCATCGACGATGGACTGGAGCGGCTGCGCCGGCACGCCGCCGCGCTCGCCCACCGCCCTGTGGGGGAGTTCACCGACGAACTGCTCCACCGGGCGCGCCCCGTCGACAACGACGACGACGTCGCCCTCCTCGCGGTCCGCGTCGGCGCCCGGCCGGTGCATGTCGGTCCTCGGCCCGCAGGCGGCTGACCTTCCCTCGCGTCACGCCCCTCCCGCCGGCCGGCGCACGCTGTCACGGAGCCGGGCCACGGCCGCCTGGAGGTCGTCGAAGGCGTGCTGCTCGTGCCAGGGGCCGGTGCGCGCCCCCGGCAGCAGGCTGTCCCGGGCCGCACGGGCCCGCGCGTACGCCTCGAAACGCGTGACCACCTCGGCCACGGCATCAGGAGGCGGGGAGTCGTTCTGCGAGGGTTCGCGGGAGGAGGGGGAGGACCCCTTGCTCCGCGCGTTCGTCCGTCCGGTCATGCCCCGCATCCTGACCGGGCCCCCGGCCGCTCCGCACTGCGCGCCTCCGGACGAGGACGCCGGGCCCACATTGCCGGGAGCGGGCAAGGACGACAGGGAACGACCACAACCGTTCGCCGTCCGTTCACGTAGCGAGGTCACTCCCACGGGTGAAGTCGCCCTCCGCTCGGCCGGTGTCGGAACCCGTCGCGGGGTTACCTGACATAGCGTCGATCCGGCACCCGTGTGCCGGTCGCGCCCGCAAAGAGTGCGTTCCCCCTCCCGGCCGACCTCCGCGTAGTGAACCCGAAGGAACTCGATGGCGACACACACGACCGAACCTCTTTCCCCGGTGCCGGTGGAGGGACGACGATCGAGAGGGCGTGTGGTCGTCTCCTGGCTGACCACCACCGACCACAAGAAGATCGGGCACCTCTACCTGATCACCTCGTTCGTGTTCTTCCTGGTGGGCGGTCTGCTCGCCATGGTGATCCGCGCGGAACTGGCCCGTCCCGGGCTTCAGATCGTGTCGAACGAGCAGTACAACCAGTCGTTCACCATGCACGGCACGATCATGCTGCTGCTGTTCGCGACGCCCACGTTCGCCGGGTTCGCCAACGCGATCATGCCGTTGCAGATCGGCTCCCCGGACGTGGCGTTCCCCCGGCTGAACATGCTGTCGTACTGGCTGTTCGCCTTGGGCGGGCTCATCGTGATGATCAGCTTCCTCACGCCCCAGGGCGCGGCGGACTTCGGATGGACGGCGTACACACCGCTCAGCGGCGGCGAGCGCACCCCGCAGGAGGGCGGCGACCTGTGGATCATGGGCCTGGCGCTGTCCGGCTTCGGCACCATCCTCGGCGCCGTCAACTTCATCACCACGATCATCTGCATGCGGGCGCCCGGCATGACCATGTTCCGGATGCCGATCTTCACCTGGAACGTGCTGCTCACCTCCGTGCTGGTGCTGCTGGCGTTCCCGGTCCTCGCGGCGGCGCTGCTCGCCCTTGAGGCGGACCGCCGCTTCGGCGCGCAGATCTTCGACCCGGGGAACGGCGGCGCGCTGCTGTGGCAGCACCTCTTCTGGTTCTTCGGCCATCCCGAGGTCTACATCCTCGCGCTGCCGTTCTTCGGCGTGGTCAGCGAGATCATCCCGGTCTTCGCCCGCAAGCCGATCTTCGGCTACATGGGACTCGTCGGGGCGACCATCACCATCACCGGTCTCTCCGCCACGGTGTGGGCGCACCACATGTTCGCCACCGGCGCGGTGCTGCTGCCGTTCTTCTCCTTCATGAGTTTCCTCATCGCCGTGCCGACGGGCGTGAAGTTCTTCAACTGGATCGGCACCATGTGGAAGGGCAGTCTGTCCTTCGAACCACCCATGCTGTGGGCCGCCGGCTTCCTCGTCACCTTCCTCTTCGGCGGCCTGACGGGCGTGCTGCTGGCCTCCCCGCCGATGGACTTCCACGTCCACGACAGCTACTTCGTCGTCGCCCATTTCCACTACGTGCTGTTCGGCACGATCGTGTTCGCGATGTTCGGCGGATTCAGCTTCTGGTGGCCGAAGATGACCGGCACCATGCTCGACCACCGTCTGGAGAAGGTGCACTTCTGGACGCTGTTCGTCGGCTTCCACACCACGTTCCTGCTCCAGCACTGGCTGGGCGCCGAGGGCATGCCCCGTCGCTACGCCGACTACCTGGCCGCCGACGGGTTCACCGCCCTCAACACGGTGTCCTCCATCGGCGCCTTCCTGCTCGGCCTGTCGACGCTGCCCTTCCTCTACAACGTCTGGAAGACCGCGCAGAAGGGCGAGAAGATCGAGGTCGACGACCCCTGGGGCTACGGGCGTTCGCTGGAGTGGGCCACCTCCTGCCCGCCGCCCCGGCACAACTTCGTCACCCTGCCCCGCATCCGCTCCGAGTCGCCCGCCTTCGACCTGCGCCACCCCGCACTGGCCGGTTTCGACCAGGCGGAGAACACCGGGCAGCGCGACATCCTCGACACCGGCGGCCACAAGGGCGACCGCTGATGCCGCGGTCGCGGTCCCGTCGCGCCGCCGCGCACGACGCCTCGGCCGTCATGGCCGAGGCGGAGGGCATCGTGATGGCGCGCTCGCACCTCGCCGAGGCGCGCCGGGAGGCGCAGGAGCTGTGCGCCGACCTCCCCTGGCTGACCACCGGTCAGGCCGAGGACCTCACCCGGTACTACGTCGACCGGCGCATCGACCTCACCCGCCGGATGCTCCGCGCCACGGTGCGCCGCGCCGACGAACTGCGCCGCGAGTACGAGACGCGGTACGCCGAACTGCGCGGCGCGCTGTTGAGACGCCACGTGGCCTGGGCATCAGGCGTGCTGGCCTGCGCCACGGGGGTCAACGCGACGCTGTGGCTGTTCACCCGCTGAAGGTCGCCGGCCGGCCGTTCGCCGGCGCACCGCCGGCCGCGGCCTGCCGCAGCACCCGCCCGAGCCACTCGCTGCGCGTCCTCCTGGCCGTCACCGACAGCTCCGCCTGCGGGAACTGCGCGTCGAAACCGTGGTGCCCGCCCGCCCACACATGCAGTTCCGCCTGGCCGCCCGCCGCCCAGAGGGCGGAGGCGTAGGCCACGTCCTCGTCGCGGAACACCTCGGCCGAGCCGGTGTCCACGTAGGCGGTGGGCAGCCCGGACAGGTCGGCGGCCCGCGCGGGGGAGACGTACGGCGGCACCTCGCCGTCGGCCCGGCCGCCCAGCAGCGTGCGCCAGGCGAACTCGTTCGTCTCCCGCGTCCACACGCCGGGCTCCTCCGAGTACTGCCGGCTGGAGGCGGTCACGTTGCGGTGGTCGAGCATGGGGCAGATCAGCAGCTGCGCCGCGACCGCGGGCGTGCCCCGGTCGCGTGCCAGCAGGCACAGCCCGGCGGCGAGACCCCCGCCGGCGCTGATGCCGGAGACCACGACGCGGCCGGGGTCGACGCCCAGCTCCTCGGCGTGCGCGGCCACCCAGACCAGCCCCCGGTGGCAGTCCTCGACGGCGGTGGTGCCGGTGGCCTCCGGGGCGAGCCGGTACTCCACGGTCACGACGACCACGCCGAACCGCTCCAGCCACTCCAACGGGATGTCGATCTGCCCGAAGCGGTCGCCCATGACCATCCCGCCGCCGTGGATCCAGTAGACGCACGGTGCGGGAACGGCCGGGTCGTGGTCCGCGGGGCTCAGCACCGACAGCCGGACGACGGCGCCGTCCTCGGCCGGCACCTCCGCCTCCCGCCGGACCACGCGGCGGCCGGCGAGCAGGGAGTCCGGGGACGGGGACGGCAGGGCGCGCAGCTGGGCGAGGATCTCCTCGTCCAGCCGCTCCACGAGGGGCATCCCGGCGAGCAGGGCACGCAGTTCGGGATCGACGCAGGGGCGCGGGATCAGGGACATGGGTGTGCCTTCCGGGGAGCGGGGGCGGGGTTCACGCGGCGGCGGGACCGAAGGCGGCCTTGCCGCGCACCGGGACGTAGTCGGTGTAGACCGGCTCGCCGGCCAGCAGCGGGGTGATGCGGGAGACGAGATCACGGGCGGCCTCGCCGTCGAACAGCCGCTCGTGCTCCTCCTTGCTGGTCCAGCCCTCGGTGATGTGGACGACGTCCGGGTCGGAGGCGGACCGCGAGACGAGGTAGACGACGCAGTGCTCGCTCGCGGCGGCGCCTCCCTCGTCCATGCCGGTGAGGAGCAGCTTCGCGAGCTCCTCGCCCCGGCCCGGGCGGGCGGTGAGCGTGGCCTGGAACCCGTGCTGGACGATCATGGCGACCTTCTCTCGTTCGGTGGAATGCGATGAATCCATTGAAGGCCGCTGAACTGCGGAAATGTTAGACCGATCGTCTCCGGTGCTTGCACGATCCTCCCAGTACCGGGAGTGCGGCACCCGGTCCTGTGCTGAACTGGAGGACATGGCCCTCATCGAAGAGCTGCGCACCCTGCTGGAGCGCTGCGCCCGCCCCGACGGGACCACGCCCGTCGACGGCGTCCTCGCCACACGCATCGACCGGCAGGACCCCCCGGGACCGTCCATGTCCGGCACGGTCCTCGCCGTCGTCGCCCAGGGCACCAAACGTCTCGCCCTCGGCGACCGGGTCTACGAGTACGGCCCGGGCCAGTATCTGGTCGCGTCCGTGGACCTGCCCGTCACCGGCCACTGGCTCGACATCGGCCCCGGCCGCCCGGCCCTCGGCTTCGGACTGGTGCTGGACCCCTCCGCCGTCGCCGAACTCCTGCTGTCGGCCGGCCCCGGAAACCTGCCCCGGACCGGCGGGACGCCGTCCGCGCTGGCCGTGAGCGACGCGCCGGAGCCGCTGCTGGACGCGGTCGTCCGGCTGCTGCGCCTGCTGGACCAGCCCCGCGACCGCGAGGTGCTCGCGCCGATGGCAGAGCGGGAGATCCTGTGGCGCCTGATGGCCGGCGAACAGGGCGCCGCCGTACGGCAGTTGGGGCTCGCCGACAGCGGACTCAGCCATGTCTCCCGGGCGGTGCGCTGGATCCGTGAGAACTACGCGGAGTCGTTCCGGGTGGAGGACGTGGCGCGGATGAGCGGCATGAGCGTCTCCGCGTTCTACCGCAACTTCCAGGCGGTGACGGCGATGAGCCCCATCCAGTTCCAGAAGCAGATCCGGCTCCAGGAGGCCCGGCTGCTGCTGGCCACGCGCCCGGGCGACGTCACCGCCGTCGGCCGGCGCGTCGGCTACGACAACCCCTCCCAGTTCAGCCGCGAGTACCGGCGCCTGTTCGGCGCACCCCCGAGCCGTGACGCGGCACGCCTGCGCGAGAGCGGACAGGCCCCCGCCGCCCTGGCGCCCTGACCTCAGGCGAGGTCCGGCAGCTTCAGCCACTCCTCCCAGGTGAGGTCCCGGCCGATGAAGCGGGGCCGCTCGAACGGCCAGTCCTCGGCGATCCACCGCGGGACGAACGCGTCCAGCGCCCGCTCCAGCGGACCGCCCACCTCGTCGTCCACCACCCACCAGGAGATTTCGGCGTCCGCGCCCTCCTTCTCCGGCGGGTCGATGTAGACGCAGCCGCGCAGGGCGGTGCGCTCCGGGTTCTCGATCGTGTAGTTGAACGACTCGTGCGCCTCGATCTCGACCGCGTGCCGCTCCAGATCGGCGAGGTTCGCCTCGTACGTCATGGTGGCCGAGGGCCAGCCCCAGGCCGGGCCGAAGACGGACCACAGCCGCTCGCGCGACCCCATCACCGCCGGGTAGTCCAGCGGCGCGTCGGCGCCGGCGATCGGACGCAGCCGATGGCCCGCGCCGCCGGGGATGCCGACGTGCAGGGGGTGGACGAAGTCACGCGGAAGCCAGCTCATGGCCGGGAGCCAACCACGCGCCGTCCCGCCCGGCAAAGGAATATGCCCGCGGGCCGTGGTCACCGCGGTCCGCTGCTCCAGACCGGTGAGACGCGCGGGGGTACGCGAGGGTGAACCCCGCAATGAGCCGATGAACCGCTTATCTGGATGTTCGAGCATCGGACGATCGCAAGGAGCCCCTCGTGCCGTCACAGCCTGCCGACCCCTCGTACACCGTGCCGGGCCTGAGCACCCAGGACAGCGGCCGGATCATCGAGCTGCTGCAGCGGCGGCTCCACGCCCTCAACGACCTCCATCTGACGTTGAAGCACGTCCACTGGAACGTCGTCGGGCCGCACTTCATCGCCGTGCACGAGATGATCGACCCTCAGGTCGACAAGGTGCGGGACATGACCGACGACCTCGCCGAGCGGATCTCCACCCTCGGCGGCGAGCCGAACGGCACCCCCGGCGCCCTGGTCGCCGCCCGCTCCTGGGACGACTACTCCATCGGGAGGGCCGAGGCGATCGAGCACCTGGGGGCCCTCGACGTCGTGTACACGAACCTGATCGAGGACCACCGGGAGGCGATGCGGGAGACCGAGGAGTCCGACCCGGTCACCCAGGACATGCTCATCGAGCAACTGCGCGGCCTGGAACTGTTCCAGTGGTTCGTCCGCGCCCATCTGGAGTCCAGCGGCGGAAAGCTGAGCACCCGCGGCGCCACCACCGAGACCGGCGCCGCGGGCCAGGCCGCCGAACAGGCCCGCCGTCAGCCCTGACCCGCACCCGAGGGCGCGCGGCCCGCCACGGTCCCGTCCGGACCATGGCGGGCTGCGCGCCTCACACCGCTTCCCGCACCTGCGGTTCCGAGATGCCCGACGCGCGGGCGACCAGCGTGGCGAACTCCCGCCGCACCGTGTCGTCCGCGCCCGTCGCGGCGAAGTGCCGCAGCGCGGAGTCCGCCAGTTCGGCGATCTTCGCCTCCACCACGTCCCGGGCGCCCGTCCGTTCCAGCGCCGCCTGCACGCCCTCCACGGCACGCTCCGGCAGCGCGGTCACGCCGGGGGAGAGGAGCGCCATGGCCTCCTCGTCGCCGGCCGCCCGGCCCATCTCCAGGGCCACGGCCAGCAGATACGTGAGCTTACGGGCCCGCAGGTCGTCGCCCACCGGCTTCCCGGTCAGCGCCGGATCGCCGAACGCGCCCAGCAGGTCGTCCCGCAGCTGGAAGGCGAGCCCCGCGCACCGGCCGGCCGCCCGCAGCGCCGCCGTCGCCTCCTCGTCTGCCCCCGCCAGCGACGCGCCCAGGGCCAGCGGACGCTCCACCGTGTACAGGGCGCTCTTCAGCGTCGCGATCGTCAGCGCCTCCTCGACACCGGACGCGCCGGCCGCCTGCGCCTGGAGGTCGCGGTACTGCCCGGCCACCATCTCCTCGCGCATCGCCCGCCACTCCCGGTATACACGGGGCCCGTCGGGCGTGGCGAGCGCGATCTCCGTCATCAGGTCGTCCGCCCAGGCGAGGGCCAGGTCACCGGCGAGCACGGCCGCCGAGTGCCCGAACGCCTCGGCGCCGCCCGTCATGCCCTCCGCGCGGTGCATCCGCGCCAGGTCCACGTGCATCGAGGGCGCCCCGCGCCGCAGATGGGAGCCGTCCATCACGTCGTCGTGCACCAGCGCACACGTCTGCACCAGTTCGAGCGCCACGCCCGTCCGCAGCAGCGGGCCCGGGTCGCCCGCGCCGCCCCCTGCCCGCCAGCCGCACCAGGCGAACGCCGTGCGCAGCCGCTTGCCGCCGCGCCGCGCGAACGCGCAGACGCGGCCCGCCACGTCACGGGCGAACACGGCGTCGAGGTCGTACGCCTTAGACATCCGGGCGTCCAGCACCTCGCCCAAGACCCGCCCCACGGCCCTGGTGGCGGCGTCGGCGGTGAGGGGTCCACCGGCCCGTTCCGCCGGTTCCTCCGCCGCCGACCGCAGTTCACGCATGCCCAGCCCCTTCACGTCGTCCGTCGCCCGCACCCTGGCGCCCGCCACCGGGTACCCGCGAAAGGGCCGGACGACCTTTCCCGGTTCGCGCGACGGCCCGCACCGGCGCGCCGATGCGTCCACGGAGCACCTCGGGTCCGGACATCAGCGGCGGACGCCCTCGCGCAGCCGGCGGGGCCGCCTGCTCCCCGGCCCTTCCACGCCCTCGGCCGCCGCCAGCGCGATGTTGCGGGCCATCCCGCCGAACACGAGGGCGTGGAAGGGCGACACCGCCCACCAGTACGCGTGACCGAGCAGACCCCGCGGATGGAACAGGGCGCGCTGCCGGTACCGGGTGCGGCCCGCGTCGTCCGTGTCCACGCGCAGCTCCAGCCACGCCAGACCCGGCAGCCGCATCTCGGCGCGCAGCCGCAGCAGCCGCCCCGGCTCGATCTCCTCCACCCGCCAGAAGTCCAGCGAGTCGCCCGCCCGCAGCCGGTGCGGGTCACGCCGTCCGCGGCGCAGCCCCACCCCGCCGACGATCCGGTCCAGCCGCCCGCGCACCGCCCACGCCAGCGGGAAGGAGTACCAGCCGTGCTCGCCGCCGATGCCCTCGATCACCTTCCACAGCGCCTGCGGCGACGCCGGCACCACCTGGTCCCGTTCGTCGCGGTAGAGGCTGCCGCCCGCCCACCGGGGGTCGGTGGGCAGCGGATCGCTGGGCGCGCCCGGCACGGAGGCGGACGACCAGCGGGTGGCGACCTGCGCCTCCCGCACCCGCGCCAGCGCCAGCCGCAGCGCCTCGTCGAAGGGCAGCGGCCGGCCGGGCTCGTCGGGCACGTACCGCGCGATGTCGTGCTCGCGGCACACCACCTCGTGGCGCAGCGACTCGGTGAGCGGCCGGGCGATGGAGGCGGGCACCGGGGTGACCAGCCCGACCCAGTGGCTCGACAGCCCGGGCGTCAGCACCGGCACCGGCACGATCACCCGCCGGCGCAGCCCCGCGACCTCGGCGTAGCGGCGCATCATGTCCCGGTACGTCAGCACGTCCGGACCGCCGATGTCGAAGGCCCGGTCGACGTCCGCCGGCATGGTCGCCGAGGCGACCAGATAGCGCAGCACGTCGCGCACCGCGATCGGCTGGGTACGGGTGTGCACCCAGCTGGGGGTGACCATCACGGGCAGCCGCTCGGTCAGATAGCGCAGCATCTCGAACGACGCCGACCCCGAGCCGATCACGACGGCGGCCCGCAGCACGGTCGCGGGCACCGGCGAGTCCAGGAAGATCCGCCCCACCTCGGCCCGGGACCGCAGATGCGGCGAGAGCGTCTCCTCCGGCACCCCGTACGGGGTGAGCCCGCCGAGGTAGACGATCCTGCGCACCCCTGCCGCGTGCGCCTGTCCGGCGAAGGTGCGGGCCGCGCGGCGGTCGGTGTCCTCGAAGTCGCCGCCGCCGGCGAGCGCGTGGACCAGGTAGTACGCCACGTCGACGTCCCGCATCGCCGCGGCGACGGACGCGGCGTCGGTGACGTCACCGCGGACCGTCTCGACGTCCGGCGCCCAGGGATGGTCGCGCAGCTTGTCGGGGGAGCGGGCCAGACAGCGGACCCGGTGGCCGGCCTCCAGCAGGTCGGGCACCAGCCGTCCGCCGACATAGCCCGACGCCCCGGTGACCAGGCAGTGCAGTCCCGTCCCGCTTCCCTGACCCTGCCCGTCCACGGTCATCCCTCCGCACGCCTCGACGCGACACCTGCGTCGATCCTCACCGCATTCGCCCGTCTCCGCGCGCTGTCCGGCGCCGCGAGGGTCCAAGTCGGCAGGCGGGAGACCTGGTGGCGAGGGCCGTACGGGTGACCGGGCGGGCCGCCGTCACCAGAAGCCGCCCTCGACCCTGCTGCCCGCCCCGACGGCCGTCGTCAGGTCGGAGGCGAGGGCGTGCAGCCACACCTCCACGTCGACCAGATGTGACACGGACGGCGCCGGAATCCGCGTCAGCACCCCCGGCGGCAGCGGCGCCAGCCGTACGGTCACGCCGTCCGCCGGGAACTGCGCCGCCCGCAGCGTCGACGCGACCACCTCGTCCGTCGCCTCCCACGCCCAGGACGCCGCGTCCGACGGCCACGCCGTCCCCTGCGACCAGGGCAGCCAGTAGGCGCCGACCAGCACGCGGGAGCTGAAGTTCAGCGCGGCCAGCCAGTCGGGACCGCCTTCCGGGGCGTGCCGGGGCGGGGGCTCGGTGCGCAGCTGCGCGTACGAGGCGTGGGCGATGCGCCAGTACCGCCGCGTCCGCCGCAGCGCCGCGGCCGCGTCGGCGCGGGTCGTGGGCGCGGAGTGCCCGGTCGCCGCCCGGTCGACGGTGACCCGGATCAGGGGCGCGGTGGCGTGGAACAGGGCGGCGGCGCTGCGCCGCATCTCGCCCCGCGCGCCGGCGGGCCACGCCAGCACCCCGCACACCAGTCCGATCACACTGCCCGTCAGCACGTCGACGATCCGTGCCTCCGCCAGCTGCCAGGTCACCGGGGCGATCTGCGCGAATGCCGTGGACACCACCAGGGTGAACAGCCCCTGGCCCCAGGCGGGCCCGCCGACCGGTCCCACCCAGAAGGCCACCAGCATCGTCGGCACCAGCAGCGCCGCGTAGACCTCGGTCATGTCGCCCGCCGACACCAGCAGCGCACCGGCCGCCAGCGACCCGACCAGCGTCCCCGCCGTCGCCGACCGGACCGCCGACCAGGTGGCGCCCGCCGTGGTGCGGCCCAGCGTCAGCATGCCCAGCAGCACCCAGAACCCGTGCGACAGGTCCAGCGACCCCGCCACCAGCCGGGCCAGCGCCAGACCTGTGGCCGTACGGACCGCGTTCTGGAAGACGACCGAGCGCGGGGTGAGGTGGCCGGCGATCCGCACCCACCACAGCCGGGGCGTGGACGCGCCCGCGTACCAGAACTGCTCCAGCGGCAGCCCGGGCATCGACCGGCGCCGTCCCGTCGCCAGGGACACGGCCGCGCTCACCGTCACGGCGGACACCGCCGCGGCCAGCAGCGTCGACTGCCGCCGCAGCAGCGGATGCGGATCCTCACGCAGATCCGGGGGGACGCCTCGTACGGCCGCGTACTGCGTGATCATCTCCTCGACCCGCTCGGGGCCGGGCGCCGGGCGGGTGCCGCGCAGCGCGGCGGCCTCGTCGGCGCAGGCGGCGGCGAGACCGCTCAGCAGCATGGCCGACGGCCGGCGCGCGCAGCAGCGGGGCGAGGGCGGCGAGCAGGTCGAGGAAACGCGGGTCGCGTAGCCGGCCTGGGCCAGCGCCGCTCCCTCGCCCGGCCCCGGTGGGCCGGACGCGGCCGCCGTCGGGAGAAGCGCAGTTCCGCCCGCCGCGCGCAGCCGCTCGGCCGTCTCCCGGCCGTCGGCGCCACCCTGCAGCAGGCCGTGCGCCGCGTGCGCCGCGCCATCCAGCGCGTCGGCGACCCGGCGCGGTACGACGGCTGTTCGGGCTCGGGCAGCAGCAGCCACTCGCAGAGGATCGTCAGCGTCGCGCCGACGCGAGCCGGCCAGCCGGTCCGGCAGCGTCCCGGGCGCGTACGGCGGGAAGCAGGCCAGGATGTAGCAGAGCTGGAGCGCGGGGACGACACCCGTCACCCGGGGACCGATCGAGGCGGCGAGCACCAGCGTGAACCCCACGACCAGCATCCCCAGCGTGGCCGACCAGGTCGCCGCCGCGAGATACGTGCCGAGCGTGATCAGCGCGGCGCGGCCGGCACGCCCGCAGCACGGTGCCGGAGCGGCGGCGCCCCGAGCCGGGAGCGGTGACATCACCCCGAACGCCACGGGGATGAACAGCGCGTACAGGGCGAACACCGGCCGTCCAGCAGGTCGACGCGGGGGTAGAACCCGGCGACGGCGGCGACCGTGACGCGGACCGCGCGCCGGCCGCGCCCACGGACTCGGCCCGGACGACGGCGCCGGCAGCAAGTCGCCAGGAACGCGCGCGCCCCTCGGGCGTCCCTGGGCCACATGACGCACCATCCTGCCGGGGCCGCACGCCGCCGCTCGCGGACGGCACCGGCGTGCGCGGCGGACCGCCCGACCGGTGGACCGCGGCGGACCGTCCGGCACCCGCGCAGGCCCTCTTGCGCGTCTGTCATGGCACCGTCATCATCGCTACTCGCGGGTATCTACCCGCATAGATCCGCACGGTTCCCGCACGGATCCCCCGCACGGTCACGCTCACGAGCTCCACACGCAGTGCCCTGTCGACCCCACAGTCCCAGGGAGCTCGATCCACGTGAGACCCCGTCACCTCCGCCGCCGCGGCGCCCTCGCCGCCGCGGCGACGACCCTGGCCGTCCTGTGCGCCGGCCAGACCCTCGCCGCACCGCAGGCCGCGGCGGCCCCGCCCGCGGCCGCGCGGGAGCCCGCACCTCGACCGCGTCCGAGTCCACACGGCTCAGGACGCCGCCGCACGGGCGATCGCCGGCGCCCTCACCGACCCCTCCTGGCGCGCCCGCGTCCGCCGGGCCGCCCTGACCTCCGACGAGGTCGCCGTCACGGCCCTCGCCGACGGCGCCCTCCGGACCACCCTCGCCGCGGCCGACCGCCGGATCGCCGCCGCAAGGCCTCGCCCCGGACGTCGGCCCCCTGCTCCGGCTGCGGCTCGGCGACCCTTCGATGCGCGGCGCGCTCACCGCCGGGACGGCACCCTGGGTGGCCGCCGCCACCTCGGACGACGGCCCCGTCACCGCGTACGACAGCGCCGCCGGACCCACCCGCTCGACGCCCGGAAGGCCCCCGCGCGCCCCGTGTACGTCGTCGACATCGACGGCTCCCGCGCCCTGGCCGCCGGCCTGGACGTCCTGCACGAGGAACTCGCCCGCCAGGGCGTGCGGTCCGCCGACCCGGCGGCGCCCGAACCGGCGCAGACGCGCGCCTCGGCCGCCGCCGCGGGCTTCTGGACCACCCGCATCACCGCGGTCTCCCTCTCCGACGACCAGGAACCCTGGATCAAGGGCGACGCCGAGATCTACACCCTCGTCACCGGCTTCGGCCACGACGGCAAGGTGCGGGTCGATCCGGTGGACATGCCGTACCTCGACAACGAGGGCACCGTCTACCGGCCCCAGCAGATCCTGGTCAACTGGTCGTCGTACAAGTACAACCTGGCCGACGCCGTGATGATGGAGGAGGACGGCTCCACCAACTACCGCGACCTCGCCAAGGCCATCGCCGCCGTCCTGCTCACGGTCACCGACCAGGGCGCCTACATCCCGCTGGTGAACGCGGTGCTGGACGCGATCCCGGACGACTGGTGGACGGACGACCCCGACTACGTCGACTCCTGGTACACCCTCGCCCGCACCGACAACGGCACCCGGTACGGGGCGCGCGGCAACGGCTGGATGACCCTGGAGCCGTACTTCGTGCAGGAGCTCTGAGGTATCCCTCGGGGGTCTCGCCGTGAGCCCCCGCTGCCCCGTCCGGACCCGCTGGGCTCGGCAACCGGCGCTCCCCGCCGGAGGCTGGGTACCGGGCGGGGCGGCGCGCGTCGGCCGCCCCGCCCTTGCCGCCGAGCGTGAGGAGAGACCGTGGACGGGCAGGACCGCATCGTGGCCGGGGTGGACGGCTCGCCGTCGTCGCGGGAGGCGCTGCGCTGGGCGGCCCGCCAGGCCGCGCTCACCGGAGGGACGGTGCTGGCGCTGACCTCCTGGGACTACCCGCAGTACCACGGCGCCCTCGGCTGGCTCCCCCCGTCGAGCGGCGACGAGGAGGCCCTGGAGGCCAGGGCACGTGAGGACCTCGTCCGGTGCGTCGAGGAAACGCTGGGCGCGCGTCCGTCGGCGGACGTCCGTACGGAGGTGCAGTACGGCACGCCGGCGAGCGTGCTGCTGCGCGCGGCCCGTGACGCGTCCCTGCTCGTGGTCGGCAGCCGGGGCCTGGGCGGCTTCGCCGGTCTGCTCCTCGGCTCGGTCGCCCAGCACTGCGTGCAGCACGCGGCCTGCCCGGTCGTCGTGGTCCGCGAGGACACCGTCACGAGTGTCGGCGAGGGGGACTGAGCGGTCCGGCTCACCCTCGCACGGCCGCACGCACCAGTTCCCGCGCCAGATCCGCGGCCGCCGTGACCGTCCCGGGGGACAGGGGTTCGGTGGCGACCGCGCCCTCGTGCAGCACGAACAACCGGGTGGCGAGCGCGGCGGGTTCCGGGCAGCCGGCCGCCGTGGCCAGCTCCTCGAACAGGCCTCGCAGCCACCGCTTCTGTCCCGCGGCGACACGGTGCCCGGGGTGCCGAGGGTCGGGCAGTTCGGCGAGGGCGTTGAGGAAGGCGCAGCCCCGGGTGTACGCCGACGTCCAGCTCCGCAGCGCCTCGAACGGCGCGGTGACCGCCTCCTCGGCGCTGCCGCTCGCGTCGACGGCGGCGCGGACCGCCGACCGCCAGCGCCGGTCACGCTCGGCGAGGTACGCCGCCACGACGTTCTCCTTCGACCCGAAGCGGTTGTACAGCGTCCGCTTGGTCACTCCGGAGTGCTCGGCGATCAGGTCCACGCCGACCGCTGTGATGCCGTGCTCGTAGAACAGCTCCGCGGCCGCGTCGACGATGCGGCGCGCGGCCGGAGTCAGGAGAGGAACGTCACTGCTGCTGTCCATGCGCACGGACCTTCACTGATCGGTGTACGGTGGGGTGCAAGAGGTATACAGATCAGTATACCTGCGAGGAGGTGAGGGCCTTGTCCGAGAACATGCGCGCGGTACGCGTCACCAGGCACGGAGGACCGGAGGTGCTGGAGGTGACCGAGGTGCCGGTGCCCCTCCCGGAAGCCGGCGAGGCACTGGTGCGGGTCGCGGCGGTGGCCCTGAACAACACCGACCTGTGGACCCGCGAGGGCGCCTACGGCCGCCCCGGCGACCCGGAGGCCCGCTCGGGCTGGCGTGGACCCGTCGCCTTTCCCCGCATCCAGGGCGCCGACGTGGCCGGCCGGGTCGAGGCCGTGGGGCCCGGCGGCGACACGGGGCTCGTCGGCCGCCGCGTGGTGGTCGACCCGGCGCTCTACGACGGCGACGGCCCCGACGCCCACCCGGTGGGCCTGATGGGAAGCGAACGCGACGGCGGCTACGCCGAGTTCGTCGTCGCCCCGCTGGAGCGGCTGCACGACGTCACCGGATCGCCGCTCACCGACGACCAGCTCGCCTCCCTGCCCACCGCCTACGGCACGGCGCTCGGCATGATCGAACGCGGCCGGCTGCGCGACGGCGAGACCGTCCTGGTGACGGGCGCGTCCGGCGGCGTCGGGCTCGCGGCGGTGCAGATCGCCCGCGCCCGGGGCGCCCGCGTGGTCGCTGTCAGCAGCGGTCCGAAGACCGATGCCGTACGCGAGGCGGGCGCGCACACCGTCGTCGACCGGGCGGGGGACGTCGTCGAGGGGATCCGCGCCGCCGCGCCCGAAGGCGTCGACGTGGCGCTGGACGTCGTCGCCGGAGACCTGGTGGGCGAGGGGGTGCCGTTGCTGCGCGAGGGCGGACGCTGGGTGATCGCCGGGGCGCTCGGCGGCTACGCGGTGACCCTGGACGTACGCCGTCTCTACCTGCACAACGCCCAGGTCATCGGCTCCGCGATGCACACGCCGGCGCACTTCGACCTGCTCATGGACATGGCCCGGCGGGCCGCAGTCGAGCCGGTCGTCGCCGCCGCGTACCCGCTGGAGCAGGCGGCGCGGGCCCAGGAGGAGCTCGCCCTCAGGAAGCATGTCGGCAAGATCGTCCTGCGCCCCGGGGCATCGGCGGCGACCTGACCGCCCGGAGTGTCAGAGCGACCGTGAGTGCACCGGGCTGTTCGCGACCTCCTCCGGGCACTTCCCGTGTTCCGCGCGCCTGCGCCGGTCGCGCAGCCAGTCGTACGCCGCCAGGGCCAGCGACGTCGACATCGCCGCCAGCGCCGCGCACAGCGCGGTGAACAGGGCCACTTGGAAGTCGTCGCTGTGGCTGAGCACCAGGTAGAAGAGGCCCGGCAGGGCCGCCGTGCCGACCGCCGCGCCGAGCCGCTGTCCCGTCTGCAGGGCGCCGCCCGCCGCGCCCGCCATCCGCACCGGCACGTCCCGCAGCGTCATGGTGATGTTGGGCGAGACGACGAATCCACCGCCGATGCCGCCGACGAACAGCGCCGGCGTGGTGAGCCAGGGCGCGTGGTCCAGCGGTGCGAACCGCAGCAGCACGGCGGCGGTGCCGAGGCCCACGATGACGCCGGTGAGACCCCACACGGTGAGCAGTCGCCCGAACCGGTCGACCAGACGCCCCGACACCACCGCGGCCCCCGCCGAGCCGATGGCGAACGGTGTCACGGCGAGCCCCGACTCCAGCGGGGAGTAGTGCAGGCCGTGCTGGTAGAACAGCGCGAACACGAGCCAGACGCCGCTGAAGCCGATGAAGTACAGGGTGCCGACGCCCGCGCCGATGGCGTAGCCGCGCACGGTGGAGAACAGGCGCGGGTCGAGCAGCGGCGTCGTCCCCCGGGCCAGCAGCCGCCGTTGCCGCCGTACGAACACGGCGAGCACCGCCGCGCCGACCAGGAACAGCCACCACAGCCGGCTCAGTCCGCCCGACTCCGCCTGCACCAGCGGATACATGAACGCCAGCACGCCCAGCCCGAGCAGCAGCACACCCGGCACGTCCACATGGCCCCGCCCCGACTTCCGGGTCCGAGGGAGCAGCCGGCGGCCCAGCAGCACGGCGAGGACGCCGATGGGCACGTTGACGTAGAAGATCCAGCGCCAGCCCTGCATGCCGTCGGCCAGGGCGAGGATCGCGCCGCCGACGATCGGCCCGGAGGCGGAGGAGATGCCGACGGTCGCGCCGAAGTAGCCGAACGCCCGGCCGCGTTCGGCGCCGCGGAACATCTGCTGGATCAGCGCCGAGTTCTGGGGCGCCATGAAACCGGCCGCGAGCCCCTGCGCGAGACGCGCCACGACCAGCAGTGTGATGTCGGGCGCGGCGCCGCAGGCCGCGCTGCACAGCACGAAGACGCACAGGGCGATCAGGAAGATCTTCCGCCGGTCCAGCGCGTCCCCGAGCCGGCCCGCCGTGACGAGGGCGAGGGCGAAGGTGAGCGCGTACCCGGACACCACCCACTGCACCTCGGCGGGGGAGGCGCCCAGGTCGTTCTGCACGGTGGGCAGCGCGACCGCCACGATCGTGACGTCCAGCAGGCTCATGAAACCGGCGACCAGCGTCACCCAGAGCGCCCGCCACCGGCGCGGATCCGGCTCGTACACGTCCTCCTGGGCACCGGTCCGCCGGTCACCCGTCCCTGACGCCGACGCAGTCACACGCAGTCCTCTCGCACGGCCCGACAGAGCACACGACCCGACAGGGCACACCGCCCTCAAGGCGCACGGCCCTCAAGGCGCACGGCCCTCAAGGCGCACCGCCCTCAAGGCGCACGGCCCTCAAGGAGCACGGCCCGAACAGGGCGAACATGTTCCCCGTCCGTGCCCTGCGCACACCCGACATTCCGTGAAAAGGCCACCGGTGTGCCGGCCGCTCCGGGCCCGCGGTCAGCCTCCGGTGCTTGCGCGCACCACCAGCCGGTGCGGGACCGTGAGGTCGGCGGCCGGCACGTCGTTGCGCGGGCTGTAGATGCGGTCGGCGAGGCACTGCAGGGCACGCGCCGCGATCTGCTCCTTGTCGGGGGACACGGTGGTGAGCGTCGGGCTCCCGAACCGGCCGTCCTCGATGTCGTCGAACCCGACCACGGCCACGTCCTCCGGCACCCGCAGCCCCCGCGCGTGCGCCGTGTGCAGGGCGCCAAGCGCCAGTTCGTCGCTGAACGCGAACACCGCGTCCGGCTCCGCCCCGGCGTCGAGCAGCTCCGCCATCGCCCGGGCGCCGTCCGCGCGGTGCAGCGCCGCCACCGGGCGCTCCCACTCGGGACGCGGGGAGACGCCGGCACGCCGGAGCGCCGCGCGGTAGCCCTCGGCTCGCAGCTCCGCCGTGCCGTTGCGCAGATGGGGCTGGAGGCCGATCGCGGCGACGCGGCGGCGGCCCAGCGACAGCAGATGCGCGGTGGCCTCCTCGGCCGCGGCCACGTTGTCCACGGCGACCCGGTCCGCCAGCCCCTGCGGACTGCGCTCCCCGAGCAGCACCACGGGCAGCGGGCGGGCCGCCGCCGTGATGTCCTCGGCGGGCAGCGCCCAGGGGCTGATGATCAGACCGTCCATCACCCGCCCGCCGTCACCCGTCAGCAGCCGCCGTTCCGCCTCGGCGTCGCCCCGCGTCTGGTCGATGACCACCGTCCACGACCGCCGGCGCGCCTCGTCCACCAGCAGCCCGGCGAGCTCGGCGAAGTAGGGGGAGTGCAGCTCCGGGATCGCCAGGCCGATCATGCCGGTACGGCCCGCCCTGAGGCTGCGCGCCGCCAGGTTGGGGCGGTAGCCCAGCTCCTCGATCGCCTCCTGCACCCGGCGGCGGGTCTCCGGCGCCACCCGGGCCGACCCGTTCACCACGTTCGACACCGTGCGCGCCGACACCCCCGCGCGCGCCGCCACGTCCTTCAGGCTGCTGCTCACCCGCACATCGTGGCATGCGCCGCCCCTCTGCGGACCAGGCACCCGAAACCCTCCCGCTCCCGGGTATTGCCACGTTGAAATCAACGATGCAACGATGGCGCCCGGCAAGCACCCGGCACTTGTCCGCCGGCGGTTCCGTCGCGAGGAGGCATCCATGAGCCCGCACACTCACCCCACCGTCACCCCGGACGCGCTCGACGTCGACGTCACGGCCGACGTCGAGGCCCTCTACGAGGACGGCATCACCGCCCGCAAGGGCGCGTTCACGCCCGAGTGGGCCGACCGGCTCCGCGAGGACATCGAGACGGCCTTCGAGGAGGCGCGCAGCCGTCCGGGCGGCGCCGTCGGACGCGGCCCCCACCGCTACTACGTGGAGATCCACCCCGAGCAGCTGCGCGGCTTCGTCGACCTCGTCGACCACCCCTGGGTGCGCTCCCTCTGCACGGCGGTCCTCGGCCCCGACTACCGCATCGTCGAGGTCGGCTTCGACGTGCCCCTCGAGGGCGCCGTCAACCAGCCGTGGCACCGCGACTTCCCGATGCCCGAGGAGACCCGCGCCGAACGGCGCCTGACCTCCCTCGCCTTCAACGTCACCGCGGTCGACACCGAGGAGGACATGGGCCCCTTCGAGATCGCCCCCGGCACCCAGTGGGACGACAGCCCGGAGTTCGGGCACGGCATGTTCCCGCCCCGCTCGCACTACCCGCGCTACGAGGAGCGGGCGGTCCGCAAGTACCCGCGGCGCGGCGACATCTCGGCACGCTCCGCCCTGACCATCCACCGCGGCACCCGCAACCACTCCGCGAAGTCCCGCCCCGTGCTCGTGCTGGGCGTCGACGGACCCGAGGCGACCAACGGCGAACGGCACGACGCCGCCGTCACCCGCGCCTACTGGGAGAGCCTCCCGGAGCGGATACGGCGCCACCTGGACTGCGAGATCGTGGACGTGCTGCGGCCGATCACGCAGAAGCACACGATCGAGGGGCTGGTCATGGGCGACGCCTGAACTCCGGGCCGGGTTCCGCCTGACCGGGCGCGCCCCGACGCACAGGCGGACAATCACCACCATGGGCATGTGGGGCAAGCGGGACGACATGGTGGTCCGCGTCCGGGAGCCGTTCAACGCGGAACCGCCCGGGGCCGTGCTCGCCCGCGCCGCGGTCACGCCCGTCGACGCCTTCTTCAGCCGCAACCACGGCCCCGTGCCCCGCCTCGAACCGGCGGACTGGCGGCTCACGGTGGACGGCCTGGTGACGCGCCCCCTGCTGCTGACACCGGACGACCTGCGGTCCCGCTTCGAGGCGGCGGAGGCGACCGTCACCCTCCAGTGCGCGGGCAACCGGCGGGCCGGCCTGACCGCCGTCCGCCCCGTCCCCGGGGAGACGCCGTGGGGACCGGGCGCCCTGTCGACCGCCCGGTTCCGCGGGGCACGCCTCGCCGACGTCCTCGCCCACGCCGGTATCGCTCCGGACGCGGCCCACGTCGCCTTCCAGGCCCCCGACGTCTCCCCGTCCGCCGACCCGCCCCAGCCGTACGAGGTGTCGATCCCGCGCGACCGGGCGCTGGCCCCGGACGTGCTGCTGGCCTGGGCGATGAACGGCGCCCGGCTGCCACCCGTGCACGGCGCGCCCCTGCGCGTGGTCGTGCCGGGCTGGATCGGCGCCCGCAGCGTCAAATGGCTCACCCGCGTCACCGCGCGCACCACCCCCTCCGATGCCTACTTCCAGGCCACCGCCTACCGCCTCCCGCCGACCGCCGACGACCCCGGGGGCGTCACCCTCGGCCCGCTCCCGCTCAACTGCGCCGTCCTCACCCCGTCCGACGGCGCCGTCCTGCCACGCGGCCCCGTCCACGTCGCCGGATACGCCCTCGCCGGCGTGGGCCGTACGGTCGCCCGCGTCGAGGTGTCCACGGACGGCGGCCGCGCCTGGTCCCGCGCCGCGATCGAGGCGCCCGCCGGACCGGGGGCGTGGCAGCGGTGGCGCACCACCCTGGATCTGCCGCACGGCGACGTGCACGTCCTGGCCCGCGCCTGGGACTCCTCCGGCGCGGGCATGCCCGAGTCCCCGGCCCAGGCGTGGAACCCGAAGGGGTACGTCAACAACGCCTGGTCCCGCGTCCGGCTGCGCGTCCGCTGACCGTCCCCGCTGTTTGCCCGCCGCGCGCCGGGAAACTCAGCGTCCATGAGCAAGAAGCCTGGGCGTCGCCTCCTCGGACAGAACCGGATGCTGTGGCTGCTGGACGCGCTGGAGCGCGATCCCGGCCGTGACCAGCTGATCGAAGCACTCACCCGGCGCGTCCGCGCGCTGCCGCTCGGCCGCGTCCGGGACGTGCTGCACGGCACGTGGCTCGGCCACCCCGTGCACCCGATGGCGATCCATCTGCCTCTCGGCAGCTGGATGTCCGCCGCCGTCCTCGACCTCAAACCCGGCCGGTCCCGGCAGGCGGACCTTCTGGTGGCCCTAGGGCTCACCGGGGCTGTCCCCGCCGCCCTGTCGGGCCTCGTCGACTGGGCGGAACTCCGCCGTGAGCAGCAGCGCGTGGGCCTGGTCCACGCCTGGGCCAACACGGCCGCCGTGGGCCTCTACGGCGCCTCCCTCGTGATGCGCCTCAGCGGCAAGGGCGCCAAGGGACGCGCCCTCGGGTACCTCGGACTGACCGCGGTCGGCGCCGGCGGACTGCTCGGCGGCCATCTGGCGTACCGGCAGGCGGCCGGCGTCAACCACGCCGAGGAGGTCCCGCACGTCGTCAGCGACGGCTGGCACCGCGTCGGCGGCGTCGACGAGTTCCCCGCCGGCGAGGCCGTACGGTGCGTCGTGGACGACGTACCGGTGCTGGTCGTGCGGGAGACCGGCGGGGAGGTCCACGCTCTCGCCGAACGGTGCAGCCACCTGGCGGGACCGCTGTCCGAGGGCACGGTCGCCGACGGCTGCGTCCGGTGCCCCTGGCACGGCAGCGTCTTCCGCCTCTCCGACGGCTGGAACGTCGCGGGCCCCGCCACCGCACCCCAGCCCGCCTTCGACACCCGGGTCGTCGACGGCCACGTGGAGGTCCGCCTCCCGATGGAGACAGTCCCGGAGACGCCGTACGCCGGCGACGCGTTCGCGGCCACGTCCGCCGACGGGCACCGGCCCGGGCGGTGAGCCCACGAGGGCTGGCGTCCCTGCCGGGCGTGCGGGAAACCGCCCACCGGGCCGCCGAGCGGGTGGCCCGGTGGCGGGACGCCCCTGCCGTGCACCCCACCGGCGTGCTGTGCTCCGGCACCCTGCACGTCGCCGGGCGCGGAGAACGCCCGTGGGGCGTGGACTGGCTCGACCGGCACGCCTCGTACGCGGCGATCGTGCGCTGGTCCCACGCCCTCGGCACGCCCGGGCGACTGCCGGACGCGCTCGGCCTGGCCGTCCGCGTCGAGGACGCCGGCGGACCGGACCGGCCGCTCGACCTGCTGTTCACCTCCAGCGGTACGGGCCGCCTCGGCCGCCATGTGCCGGTGCTCCGCCCCGACGCGCTCACCGGCGCGTACTCCACGCTGCTGACGTACCGGACGGGGGAGTGCCGGCGGGTGCTCGCCGCCTTCCCGCTGCTCGATCCGCCGCACACGCCGCGCCCCACGCTGTGGCAGGAACTCGCCTGCCGTCCCGTCCTGTTCAGGCTGTGCGCCGCCGCCGGGGACGAGCCCTGGCGGCCGTTCGCGTCCCTCACCCTCGAAGCGGTGCATCCCGCCCCGGCGCAGACCACGGTGTCCTACGACCCCGTCGCCCACAGTCTGCCCGGCCTGCGCCCCGCCGGGCGCCTCAACCGCCTGCGCGACGCCGCGTACGCCGGCTCCCGCCGGGGACGCGGCGCCGCATGACGCGTCCTGGGTGTGTCAGCCGCGCCGACGGGCGGCCCGCACCACCGCCGCGCCACCAGTGCGCCCGTCACCGCCAGGGAGCGCGCCGGCGGTCGGGCGCTGTCCGGCCAGGGTCCCGCAGCCGGTCGTACGCGCTGAGCGGGACGCCCCGCAGCGCGTTGCCGGGCGGACGCCGCGGCACGCCGGGGTGCGGCCGGGTCGGGGCGGTCGCCCGCACGGCCTCCCACGCGGCGCCGATGCGCCGCAGCTTGCGGTCGTCGAAGGCGGTCCGCAGCCGCGGCAGCAACTCGTCCTCCTCGTCGCGGATGTCCTGCCGGATCAGCGCGAACGCCTCCTGGATCCACTCCGCGCGCCGCGGGTCGTCGGGGGAGCGTTCGAGCCGGGCGACGAGGTCGTTGATCGCCTGGTGCTCCTCCTCGACCTGCCGGGTCAGCTCCTCACCGTCGGGAGAGACGCGCCGCAGCAGCGGCCACAGCACGGTCTCCTCGGCGAAGGCGTGACGGAACACCAGCTGGACGACGTCGAGCCACAGCGCTTCGAGTTCGCCGGGCGGGAGGTCTTCGGAGAGGCAGCGGTTCATCATCGCGTCGAGCCGTGCGTGGTCCCGGCGCTGGCGCATCAGGATGCTGTCGTCACCGCCGAGCGCGTCGGCGTCCTGCTCGGAGATCGACACGGCGGGCGCGGTCACGGCCGGCCTCCGGACGGCTCCTCGCCCCGGCACTTCTCGTGCAGGCTGTTCATGGTGGCTCCTCGGGTCGGTTGCGAGCGCCGGGTTCCCTGGAACGGGCGGGCCGAGCAGACCCGTCCGGGCCAATTCCGCAGGCTCCCGATTCCCCTGGGGCCTGTGGCTCAGCCGACCGGCCAGCCCGCCACCAGGCTCCTCGCCGGCTTCTCCTCCTGGGGCCGCACCTGACCCTTGCGGATGACGCCGCGCCACGCGCCGGACTCCTGGCCCACGCCTTCGATGAACTGCTTGAAACGGGCCAGCTCGGCCCGGATCAGCCGCGGCGTCACCGGCGACCGGTGCAGCAGGTGCCGGCGGGTCGGGCGGGCCACGGACCGCAGGCGCACCACGATCCGTGTGCGGTTCGGGGCGAGGGCGTGGAACTCCACCTCGCCCCGGTGCCCTGCCCAGCGGCCGAGGCCCTGCCAGGCGATCAGCTCGTCGGGATGCTGCTCGACGACCTCCGCCAGGTACGCCCGGGTCGCCCAGCCGGTGCCGATCTCCCACCGGGTGAGGTTCGGGCGGAGCTGTTCGACGCCCCTCACCCAGCGCATGAAGCGCGGGAAGGTCTTGAACTGGGTCCACTGGTTGTAGGCGGTGTGCACGGGAACGGCGACCTCGATCGCCTCTTCGACGGACTGCGCGGATGCTCCAGGCATGGCCCCACCTGTCGGTTCGGGTTTCTTCCTCAGTGTGCCCCGCATGCCGCACCGCTACCACGCGTCTCTACGCGGCCGCCCCTCGCGCACGCCGTCAGCCGATGCGCACGCCCGCCCCGCCGACCCGCACCCGTGGGTCGCCCGCGCGCAGCGTCACCGTGAGTTCGCCGGGGCGCCCCAGGTCCTCACCCTGACGCAGCGTGAGGACGGCGTCCTCGGGCACCAGCCCCAGCTCACGGGCGTACCCGCCGAACGCGGCGGCCGCCGCCCCCGTCGCCGGGTCCTCCACGACACCGCCCACCGGGAACGGGTCCCGTACGTGGAACAACGTCGGCGACTCCCGCCACACCAGCTGCACCGTCGTCAGGTCCAGGCGGTGCATCAGCGCCTCCAGCCGCGCGAAGTCGTAGTCCAGGTCGGCCAGACGGGCGCGGGTGGCCGCCGCGAGCACCAGATGGCGGGCGCCCGCGTAGGCGATGCGCGGCGGGAAGGCCGGGTCGAGATCGGCGGCCGGCCAGTCCAGCGCGGCCAGCGCCTCCGCCAGATCGGCGTCGGCGGCCTTCTCGACGTGCGGTTCGACGCTGGTGAGCGTGGCGCGCAGCGCGCCGTCCTCCGCGGACGTCACGTCCACCGGCACTGGCCCCGCCTGCGTCGCGAACAGCAGCGGCCCCGGACCCTGCCGCTCGGCGAGCGCGACCGCCGTAGCCACGGTCGCGTGCCCGCAGAACGGCACCTCGGCCTTCGGACTGAAGTAGCGGATGCGGTACGTCCGTCCCTCCGGGCCGTCCAGCCCCTCCGGCGGGGCGGTCAGGAAGGCGGACTCCGAATATCCGAGCTGTGCGGCGACGGCGAGCATCTCCCCGTCGTCCAGTGCACTGGCGTCCAGCACCACCCCGGCGGGGTTGCCGCCCGCGGGGTCGCCGGAGAAGGCGGTGTAGCGCAGCACCTCGGGCCGCGAACCGGTCGTCGTCATACGCCCGACAACGCGCGCGGAGATCGTGATGTTCCCCCAGCCGCGGAGGGGGAACCCGAGCCCCGCGCTTCCTCCTGGCCGCACGGCGGCCGGGGTCACCCCATCGGCGGAAGATCATGTGGCCGCCCCCCACCGGGAGCGTGAGACTGGAGGGCGTCCGCGTGTCCGGTGAAGGAGAGTCCATGCCCGAGCGGCCCGACGACGGTTCCCAGGAGCGGCTCACCGTGACACCGCCCAAGAAATGGGCCACGGGAGCGCCCGCGGTGATGCACGCGCTGGAGTACTCCCTCGAGCAGACCACCCCGGTACGCACCGGGCAGACACTGCTGACCATGAACCAGGTCGGCGGCATCGACTGCCCCGGCTGCGCCTGGGCCGACCCGGCCCCGGGAGAGCGGCACCGCAACGAGTACTGCGAGAACGGCGCCAAGCACATCAACGACGAGGCGACCACCCGCCGGATCCGTCGCGACTTCTTCCGCGAGCACCCGGTGTCCGAGCTCGCCCGTCGCTCCGACAAATGGCTCAACGACCAGGGCCGGCTCACCGAACCCATGGTCAAGCGGCCCGACTCCGACCACTACGAACCGATCAGCTGGCACGACGCGTTCGGACTGCTCGCCGAGGAACTCACCTCCTTGGACTCGCCCGACGAGGCCGCTTTCTACACCTCGGGCCGCGCCAGCAACGAAGCCGCCTTCGTGCTCCAGCTGTTCGCCCGCGCCTTCGGCACCAACAACCTGCCGGACTGCAGCAACCTGTGCCACGAGTCCAGCGGTTACGCCCTCCACGAGACCCTCGGCACCGGCAAGGGCACGGTCAGCCTGGAGGACATGCACCACGCCGATCTCATCTTCGTCGTGGGGCAGAACCCCGGCTCCAACCACCCCCGCCAGCTCTCCGCCCTGGAGGAGGCCAAGCGCAACGGCGCCCGCATCATCGCCGTGAACCCGCTGCCCGAGGCCGGGCTGCTGCGCTTCAAGAACCCGCAGAAGCCGCGCGGCATCATCGGCCGCGGCACCACCATCGCCGACCGCTTCCTGCAGATCCGCGTCGGTGGCGACCTCGCCCTGTTCCAGGGCCTCAACCGGCTGCTCCTGGAGGCCGAGGACGCCCGCCCCGGCACCGTCCTCGACCACGACTACATCCGCGACAACACCGAGGGCTTCGAGGCGTTCGCCCGGCACATCCGCTCCGTCGACTGGGACGACATCCTCGCCGCGACCGGCCTCACCCGCCAGGAGATCGAGCAGGTTCGCGACGAGGTGCTGCGCTCCGAACGCGTCATCGTCTGCTGGGCGATGGGCATCACCCAGCACAAGCACGCGGTGCCCACCATCCGCGAGTTCGTCAACTTCCTCATGCTGCGCGGCAATCTGGGCCGGGCGGGCGCCGGAGCCTGCCCCGTGCGCGGACACAGCAATGTGCAGGGCGACCGCACCATGGGCATCTGGGAGCAGATGCCCGACTCCTTCCTCGACTCCCTGCAGAAGGAGTTCGGCTTCGACCCGCCCCGCCACCACGGACTCGACTCCGTGAACGCCATCCGCGCGATGCTCGAGGGCCGCGTCAAGTTCTTCCTCTCCCTCGCGGGCAACTTCGTCCGCGCCGCGCCCGACAGCATGGTCACCGAGGAGGCCATGCGAGCCTGCCGGCTCACCGCCCACATCTCCACCAAGCTCAACCGCACGCACACCGTCTGCGGCCGCACGGCGCTGATCCTGCCGACCCTCGGCCGCACCGAACGGGACGTGCAGTCCAGCGGCGAGCAGTTCGTCACCGTGGAGAACTCGATGAGCGAGGTGCACACCTCGCGCGGACGCCTCCAGCCGGCCTCCCCGCTGCTGCTCAGCGAGGTCGCCATCCTCTGCCGCCTCGCCCACCGCACCCTCGCCGGGCGCGGCCCCGACATCCCCTGGGGTGTTTTCGAGTCGGACTACGGCGAGATCCGCGACCGCATCGCCAACGTCGTCCCGGGTTTCCACGACTTCAACCGGCGCGTCACGCGCCCCGGCGGCATCCGGCTGCCCAACGCCGTCAACGAGGGCGTGTTCCACACCGAGGTCGGCAAGGCGCGCTTCACCCGCAACGAGCACGAGGCGCCCAGCGTCCCCGACGGCCACCTGCTGCTGCAGACGCTGCGCTCCCATGACCAGTGGAACACCGTGCCCTACACGGACAACGACCGCTACCGGGGCATCCACGGCAGCAGGCGCGTCGTCCTCGTCAACCCCGACGACCTCACCGCGCTGGGCCTCGCCGACGGGGACCGCGTCGACCTGGTCGGGGTGTGGAAGGACGGCGCGGAGCGGCGCGCGGACGGCTTCACGATCGTGGCGTACCCGACGAAGACCGGGACGGCTGCCGCGTACTACCCGGAGACCAACGTCCTGGTGCCCCTGGACAGCGTCGCCGACGTCAGCAACCAGCCCGCCTCCAAGAGCGTCGTCGTGCGTCTGGAGCGCGCGCCGCGGCCGGCCTCGGTCTCCGTGCCCGGCTGACCGTGCGGCGGAGCGCCGCGCGCCGCAGGATGGGAACCAGGGGGCCGGCGACCCGGGAGGTGCGGTGATGGGCGGCAACGCCGACGACACCGAGTACGACACCGAGAACGGCGAATCCGAGTACGACTTCGAGAACGGCGACTTCGAGAACGGTGATTCCGAGGACGGCGTCGCCGAGGTCGAGGAGGCCTACGGGGAGGGTGACGAGGAGACCGTCCCCCGGCCCCCGGCCACCCCTACGGACACGGACGTGTTCCTCGACGTCCCGCTGCTCAAGGTCGACGAGATCGACCTGGACGTCGAGGATCTCCGCGCCCATGTCTCGCTCCAGGCCGAGGTGCTCGACCTGCTGAGACTGAGCGTCGGCGCGGACGTCTCCCTCGGCCGCGTGCACCTGGGCATATCCGGGGTGGAGGCCCAGGCCCAGCTCAGGGTGCGCCTCGACAACGTGGCCGTGATCGTCAACCGGGTGCTCACCACCGTGGACCGCAACCCGGAGATCCTCACCGAATTGGCCCGGGGCGTGAGCGCCGCCGTGCGGGATGTCGGCGGCGGAGCCCGGGGGTGCCGTGCGGGACGTCGGCGCAGGGGCCGGAGGCGCTGTGCAGGATGTGGGCGCAGGGGCCGGTGGAGCCGTACGCGATGTCGGCGCGGGCACTGGGGAGGCCGTTCAGGGCGTCGGCGCGGGCGCCGGGGAGGCCGTTCAAGAGGTCGGCGGTGTCGCGGAGGGCGTCGGACGCGGTGCCGGGGCAGCCGTGGAAGAGGCCGGCGGGGGAGTGGGACGTACCGTCGAGGGGGTCGGCGCGGAGGCCGGTCAGGTCGTCGAGGGGACGGCGGAGACCGCCACCGGGGCGGCCGGACAGGCCGCGGACACCGCGGGACGGGCGGCGGCGCCCGCCCGCAAGGCGACCCGCTCGGCCGCGAAGAAGCGCACGGCGGCCGAGGGAGCCACCCGCAAACGCCGGGTGCGAGGCGAGGACGGCAAGCTGCCCCCGCGGCCGGCCCGTCGGCGCGCGCCCTCGGAGGAACCCGAAGAGCCGCCCTGAACGCCCACGACGCCGAAGTCCGGTGAGGACATCACCTTCCGCTCCACGGTCCACGCCGACCGCCTCCGCTTCCGGGAGTCGCCCCGCACCGCCGTCCGCTTCCCGGGCACGGGCGAACGCACGTCGGTCAGCCGGAGCGACCGCACGAACCTCCCGGACACGGTCGAGCCCGACGTGGACTACGGCGACGTCACCGTCCACTACCGCCTGGAGACGGGTCTGGGGGAGCCCCCTCCCAACTGACCGGGCAACGCGAGTCCTTCAGGTGAGCGGCCAGGTGCGCAGCGCCGCGTCCGCCATCGCCTGAAACTCGTCCCGCCCGACGCACCCACGGCTCCAAGCGCCTGCGCCACCCGGTCGTCGGCGACCTGACGGTCGAGTACGAGACCCTCACCGTGCCGGGGGACCCCGGCCCGGCTCTCTTCGTCTACACCTGCGAGCCGGGCTCCCCGTCCCAGCGGACGCTGGACCTGCTGGCCGGCTGGACCCTGACGGGGCCGCCCGCCGGCTTCGCGGCGGCCCTGGCCCACCCGGCGCAGTTCGCCCCCGGTGCCAAGTGGGAGTACAGCAACACCAATTACCTCCTCGCCGGACTGATCGTCGAGCGCGTGACGGGACGCCCCGTGCAGGAGGAGATCACCGAACGCGTCATCGACAAGGCGCGCCTGCGCCACACGGCGCTGGCGCTGGCGGTGATGGACGCCGTGGACACGGCGTTCTGTGAGTGAGCGCCCTCCCCGGCACGCTAGTGGGGAGTGCTCCCCGGTTCGCTGGTAGGGTTGCCGACAGGAATCGGGGAGTGCTCCCCGTTTGAATCGCTGGGCAGGGGAGAGGAGCGGCCATGCCGGACAAGGCGCTCGTGCTGGGCGGTGGCGGGCCGGTGGGCGGAGCGTGGCTGACGGGGATGCTCGCCGGTCTCACCGAGGCGGGTGTCGACCTCGACGCCGCCGACGTCCTGATCGGCACCTCCGCCGGCGCCGTCTTCGGCGCACGCCTCCGCTGCGGCACCCCGGCCGCGGAACTGTACGAGCGCCAGCTGTCCGGCGTCGACGCCGTCCGCCTGCCGGTGACCGCACGCCAGACGGCACGGTTCCTCTGGGCGGCCCTCGGCTCCCGCGACCCCGAGCGCTCCATCGCCCGGCTGGGCCGGACGGCGCTGCGCGCCCGCACCGGACCCGAGTCCGACGTGTTCGACACGGTCGGCCGGCTCCTCGGCGAGGCACGCGACTGGCCGGAGCGCGAGCTGCGCATCACGGCCGTGGACGCGCGGACCGGGCAGGTGGCGGCGTTCGGCGCGCGCTCCGGGGTGAAGCTGCTCGAAGCGGTCGCGGCCAGTTGCGCCGTCCCCCTGGTCTGGCCACCGGTCACCGTCGCGTGCCGGCGCTGGATGGACGGGGGCAGCCGATCCACCGCCAACCTCCAGCTGGCGCACGGCAGTCGGCGGATTCTGGCCATCGTGCCGATCCCTCGGGCGGTGGGCCCGCACCCGAGCGCCGCCGACCAGGCCGGGCGGCTCACCCAGGACGGCGCGCGGGTCGTCCTGCTGAGCCCGGACCAGAACGCCCGCCGCGCGATGGGCCGCAACATGGCCGACACCGCACGCGGACGAGCCGCGGCACGGGCTGGCTACGAGCAGGCCCTCCGGGTCGTCGCCGAAGTGGCCGACACCTGGGGTCACTGAGGGACCCGCCTGACACCCGCGCCGCCCCGAAACGCGGTCGCAGCACCGCGCCTCCTTCGGCACACTCGACCCGATGGACGAGATCACCCGCATCGCGCACCGCCTGCAAGAGGCCGACGGAGTCGTCGCGGTCGCCCTCGGCGGCAGCCGCGCCCGCGGCACGCACCGCCCCGATTCGGACGTCGACCTGGGCCTGTACTACCGGGCCCCGCTCGACACGGAAGCCCTGCGCCGCCTGGCCGCCGAGCTGTCCGGGGACACGGTGGAGGTGACCGAGCCCGGCGGCTGGGGCCCCTGGGTGAACGGCGGCGCCTGGCTGACCGTGGAGGGCACCCCCGTCGACTGGATCTACCGCGACCTGGACCGCGTCCGCCGCGTCTGGCAGCAGTGCCGGGACGGACACGTCGAGACGGGCCTCCAGCCCGGCCACCCCTACGGCTTCTCCTCCCACACGTACGCCGGTGAGGTGGCCCTCGGCCGCGTCCTCACCGACCCCACCGGTCAACTGACCGCCCTGCGGGACGACATCCGTTCCGGGTATCCCCGCCCACTGCGCAACGCCGTGGTGGGTCAGGCGCGTTGGGAGGCGCCCTTCACCCTGTCCGTCGCCCGCAAGGGCGTCCCCCGCGGCGACGCGTTCCACGTCGCCGGCTGCCTCTACCGCGCGGTCGGCCTCCTCGTGCACGCCCTGCACTCCGACGCTGGCGCCTGGGTGCTCAACGAGAAGGACGCGGTCCGCTCGGCCGGCGCCCTCCCCGCCGCCCCCGCCGGTTTCACCGCCCGCGCCCACACCCTGTTCGGCACGCTCGGCCCGGCTCCGGACCGCCTCACGGCCGCCCTCGACGACGCCGACCGGCTGGCCGCCGACGTACTGAACGCCCTGCCTGCGGAGTGAGCCGACCTCAACTCGGATCTTTCAGGTGCGGATTGCCGGGTACCCGCCGTCGCGGACGACCCGTACAGGAGGCCGACGTGCCCGGCACGCCGGCCCTTCGCGCACAGAATCCCAGGAGGATCCATGAGCACGGTCAAGGAAACGGTCGACGTGAACGTCCCCGTCCGCCGGGCCTACGACCAGTGGACGCAGTTCGAGGAGTTCCCGCGCTTCATGGAGGGCGTCGAGGAGGTGACGCAGCTCGACGACCGGCACAACCACTGGACCACCAAGATCGCCGGTGTGAAGCGCGAGTTCGACACCGAGATCGTGGACCAGCTCGTCGACGACCGGGTCACCTGGCGCACCGTCGGGGGCGAGACGAAGCAGCGGGGGTCGGTGCGGTTCGAGCCGCTGGACGACACTCGCACCCGCGTCGAGCTCACCATGGACGTCGAGCCGACCGGCGTGGCCGAGAAGGGCGCGGACGCCCTGGGCGTCATCGACCGCCGGGTCAAGGGCGACCTGCACCGCTTCAAGGAGTACATCGAGAACGGCGGCAGCGGCGGCGGCTGGCACGGCCGTATCCGCCCGGAGAACCCGGCCGCCGGCCACTGACAACGGAACACGGGACGCACGAAGGCCGGCCCTCCCCGCGGACGCGGGAGGGCCGGCCTTTCGCGTGACGTACGGCCGGACGGGCGCCGTGCCTGCGTCAGGACTCGACGATCTTGCGGACGTTGTCCACGGAACCGCAGCCGGACTTCAGCTGCCGCTCCCGCTCCTCCCAGAACGCCTTGCCCAGCTCCTCACGCCGCTCCATCGCCACGTTCTCCCGGGCGCCGTTGAGGATCGTGCGCTCCTCCTCGTCGGCATGGTGCGTGACGGCCTCGACGAGCTCCTCCAGCTTCTCGTCCCACTCGTCGCCGCCGATCTCCTCGACCTCCAGCAGCGCCAGCAGGGCCTGGTTGCCCTCGTCGTGCTCCTCCTCGCCGTGCTCGACCTCGTCGTCCTCGATGTTCTTGTACCGCTTCAGCGCGGGGTAGACCTTGGACTCCTCGGCCAGCGCGTGCGCGACCAGCAGGTCCGAGAACTCGCGCAGCGCGGCGCCCCGGTCGTCCTCGACACTGCGCATCCGGCGGAACAGATCCTCCATACGGCGGTGGTCCTGGAGGATGAGCTCGACGACGTCGGAAGTCTCGGGCATGGGACTGCACTCCTTGTATTGAGCGGACTCGGCGGATACCGAATGCCCCGTCGCGCCGGTCTGAGTACTCCCGATTTCCCGCACCGCCCGTCCGGGCCCACCGGCCGGTCAGACCGGCGTGAGGTCGGTGCGGGGGTCGCCCGTGACCCTGCCGACCCATCCCCACCCCAACTCCCACTCCCGCGTCCCGCGGCCGATGTGACGCGGCCCATCCCCGTCCCGCCATACAGGCGAGCGTGTTTCCGCCGGGACGGGGGACACGGTGCGGTATGGCAAGACGAGTGGGTCACGAGGCAGGGACACGGGCGCGGGGAGCGGTACAGGAGCCGACGGCTCTCAAGCGCGCCCTGACGACACCCCTGCTGTACTTCTTCATCCTGGGCGACGTGCTCGGCGCCGGTGTGTACGTCCTGGTCGGACAGGTCGCCGCCGACGCCGGGGGAGCGGTGTGGGTACCGCTCGTCGTGGCCCTGCTGCTGGCGTTGCTGACCGCCGCCTCGTACGCCGAACTGGCGACGAAGTACCCCCGTGCCGGCGGCGCCTCCCACTACGCGACGCGCGCCTTCGGGCCGTTCGCCGGTTTCGTCGCGGGCTTCTGCATGCTCGCCGCCGGCATCGTCTCCGTGGCGGCGCTCGCCCGCGGCTTCGGCGGCGACTACCTGTCGGCCTTCGTGACCCTGCCCGTGGGACTCGTCGCCGTGGTCTTCCTGGGCCTGCTGGCGCTGGTCAACGCGCGCGGCATCAAGGAGTCCACCCGCGCCAACGTCGTCGCCACCGTGATCGAGGTGGGCGGCCTGGCCGTCGTCGTCGTGCTCGGCGCGTGGCTGCTGCTGCGCGGCGACGGCGACCCCGGACGCCTCACCGACCTCGGCACACCGGAGAAGGGCATGGCGGCCGCCGTGCTCAGCGGCTCCGTCCTGGCGTACTACTCCTTCGTCGGGTTCGAGACCTCGGTGAACGTCGCCGAGGAGACCCGCGACCCCCGCCGCTCCTACCCGCGCGCCCTGTTCGGTGCGCTCGGCACCGCCGGCGCCGTGTACGTGCTGGTGGGTCTGGCCGCGTCCGCCGCCGTGCCGACCGCGCAGCTGGCCGGCTCCAGCGGACCGCTGCTGGAGGTGGTGAAGGAGGCGGGCGGCGTGCCGCCCAAGCTGTTCAGCGCCATCGCCCTCGTCGCGGTGGCCAACGGCGCCCTGCTCACCGGCATCATGTCCTCCCGCCTCGCCTACGGCATGGCGAAGGACGGCCTCCTGCCCGGCGCCCTGACCAAGGTGCTGCCCGGCCGCCGCACCCCGTGGGCCGCCATCGCGGTCACCTCGGGGCTCGCGATGCTCCTCGCCCTCACCGGCAGCGTCGCCACCCTCGCCTCCACCCTGGTCCTGCTGCTCCTCATCGTCTTCCTCATGGTCAACACCGCGGTCCTGGTGCTGCGCCGCGACCCTGGGGAGGCCGACCACTTCCGTACACTGGTCGTCCTGCCGGTGCTGGGCATCGCCTCGTGCGTCCTGCTCGCCACGCAGATCGAGGCCGCGGTGTGGCTGCGCGGTCTGGTGATCGTGGCGGTGGGCATGGTGCTGGCCGCGATCAGCGCGGCGCGGCGGTCGCGGCGGGCCGAGGAGAGCACGGAACAGCGCGCGGACCTGGACGTGTCCCGGCCCGGCTGACCTCGGTGCCCCCGGACTCAGGCGCCCACGGTCCCGTCGACGCCCTCGCGCAGGAAGTCGGCGTGCCCGTTGTGACGGGCGTACTCCAGCAGGACGTGCAGCATCACCATCCGCAGCGACACGTCCTCGCCCCACCTCGGCTGGTGCCCGGCCAGGTCGAGGGAGGACGCCTCCCGCTCGATCCGGCGCGAGTTCTCCACCTCCGCCTCCCACGCGGTGAACGCCTCGCTCCTGGTCGACTTGTCGGCGTCGTACGCGGCCTGGAAGTCGACCGTGTCCGACCAGACCATGGGCGCGTCGTTGTCCTGGAACACCCGGCGGAACCAGGCGCGTTCCACCTCGGCCATGTGCCGGACGAGCCCGAGCAGCGACAGCGTGGACGGGGGCATGGAGCGCAGGCGCAGCTCCTCGTCGCTCAGCCCCTCGCACTTCATGGCGAGCGTCGCCCGGTGGTAGTCGAGGAAGGCGCGCAGCGTCTCGCGCTCGCCGCCGAACAGAGGCGGTCCGACCCGGCTGTCGCTCGTCACGGCGGTGGTCTCCTTCTCGTCGACGGACGTACGAGTATGCCGCCACGCGACGGACACCCCTGCCGTCGGCCCGAGCGGACGGCGCTCGCCTCGTTGATCCCGGCGTGACGGCCTAGCCTTTTCAGTAGCGACCGCTGCGGAGAGGTGCGGTGATGGCGCGGCTGCTGTCGGTGAACGTCGGTCTGCCCCGGGACGTGCCCTGGCGGGGCGAGACGGTGCACACCGGGGTCTTCAAGAGCCCGGTGTCCGGCCCGCGCCGCGTCCGGCGCCTCAACATCGAGGGCGACGGGCAGGGGGACCTGCACGGTCACGGCGGCGAGATGCGGGCCGTGCTGGTCTACCAGGCCGACTCCTACCGTCACTGGGCCGTACACCTCGGACGGGACGACCTCGTCCACGGCAACTTCGGCGAGAACTTCACCGTCGACGGGCTCGCCGACGACGAGGTGTGTGTGGGGGACCGCTACCGGATCGGCACGGCGGTCTTCGAGGTCACCCAGCCGCGGGTGACCTGCTACCGCGTGGGCATGCGCCTGGGCGAACCCCGCCTGCCCGCCCTGCTGGTCTCGCACGGCCGCCCGGGCTTCTATCTGCGGGTGATCGACGAGGGTGACGTGGAAGCGGGCCAGGAGATCGTCAAGGTCGCCGACGGGCCGGAACGCATGACCGTCGCGGAGATCGACGCCCTGCTCTACCGCCCGCCCCACCCCGCCGACCGCCTCGAACGGGCGCTGCGGGTGGACGCCCTCAGCCCGGGCTGGCAGGCGTCGTTCCGCGCCCTGCTCGACCAGGCGCGTGACGAAGGCGGCGGGGCCGTCGGCAACGCGGGACTCAGTCCGGTGTCGGTCACCCGTCCGGCGTGGGACGGCTTCCGGCCCCTGCGCGTCGAACGCGTCGTCGACGAGACGCCGGACGTCCGCTCCCTCTGGCTCACCGCTCCCGACGGGACACCGCTGCCCGCCGCGCGCCCGGGCCAGTACCTCACCGTGCGCACCCCGCGGACGGACGAGGCGCCGGGGACGGTGCGGTCCTACTCCCTCTCCGGGCCGCCCGGCGCCCCCGGCTACCGGATCAGCGTGAAGCGGGAGGAGCACGGGCGGGCCAGTACCTGGCTGCACACCGGCGTCCGGGCCGGCGACGGCCTTCAGGCGGCGGCGCCCCGGGGCGCGTTCGTCCTCCAGGACCTGCGGGAGGACCCGCGTCCCGTGGTGCTCGTCTCCGCCGGTGTCGGCGTCACCCCGCTCCTCGCCATGCTGTACGCCCTCGCCGACGACGCCTCGCGGCGCCAGGTCTGGTGGCTGCACGCGACGCGGAACGGGCGCACCCACGCCTTCGCCGGCGAGATCCGCGGCCTGCTGTCCCGAATCCCCGACGCCCGGCTCCGCGTGTTCTACAGCAGGCCCGGGCCCGAGGACCACCTCGACGCCGGGACCACGTCCGGCCGGCTGACCGCCGACGCCGTCGCGGAACTCGGCCTTCCCCACGACGCCCAGGCGTACCTGTGCGGACCGGACCTCTTCATGCGGGGCATCACCGAAGCCCTGCAGCACCACGGCGTCGACCCGCTCCACATCCACACGGAGATCTTCGGAGCCACCCCCGGCTCCACACCGGGCATCGCGGTCAGGGAGCGCCCGGGTCCGCACTCCCTGCCGTCCTCGGGCCCGGGGCCCCGCGTGGAGTTCGCGCGCAGCCAGGTGAGCGCGACGTGGAACGGCGACCATCACAGCCTCCTGGAGCTGGCCGAGGCCTGCGACGTGCCGACCAGGTGGTCCTGTCGCACGGGAGTGTGCCGTACCTGCGAGACGGCACTGATGTCGGGCGCGGTCGACTACACCACCGAGCCCGTCGAGCAGCCCCCGCCGAGCTCGGCCCTCATCTGCTGCTCGCGGCCCGACGGGGACGTCGTCCTCGACCTCTGAGGCGCTCGGCGGCCGGTGACAGTGGCCGACCCGCCGCCGCCCCGAGCTGTGGAGAGTCCGTTTTCGGCCGTTCCGGCGAGCCCGCCCCCGATCACGCCGTTCGCGGGCCGGCCGCGTCCTATGCTTCTACGCGTCTGTAGAAACGGGCCCGTCGGGCGACGGGTCCGAGGCACGCACGTACGCACAAAGGAGTGGACGCCGCCATGGTGTTCAAACGACTGCTCGGATCCCTCGGCGTGGGCGGCCCCACGGTCGACACGGTCCTCGACCCGGGTCCGGCCCGGCCCGGTGGCGCGCTGACCGGCCAGGTCCATCTCGAGGGCGGGCAGGCCGACTTCGACATCGAGCACATCACCCTGGAGCTGGTGGCCCGGGCCGAGGCGGAGCACGCCGAGGGGGAGAGCGAAGGCGTCGTCGTCTTCGAACGGTTCACCGTCGGCGGCGGTTTCCGCCTCGCCGCGGGGCAGCGGCACAGCGTCCCCTTCACGGTCACGCTGCCGTGGGAGACGCCGGTCACCGAACTGCACGGCCAGCACCTCGGCATCGTCCTCGGCGTGCGCACCGAACTCGCGGTGGCCGGCGCCCGGGACAAGGGCGACCTGGACCAGCTGAGCATCGCCCCGCTGCCCGCTCAGGAGGCGATCCTCGAGGCGTTCGGGCAGCTCGGCTTCGGCTTCAAGTCCGCCGACCTCGAATACGGCCACATCGCCGGCACCGGCCAGCAACTGCCGTTCTACCAGGAGATCGAGCTCACCCCGGCGCCCCGGTACGCCCACCAGGTCAATGAGATCGAGGTGACCTTCCTGGCGAACCCGGGCGGCGTCGAGGTGGTCCTGGAGGCGGACAAGCGCGGCGGCCTCTTCTCCGGCGGTCACGACGCGCTGACCCGCTTCACGGTCGGCCACCACGACTCGCGCGACTGGACCACGGAAGTGGACGGCTGGGTACGGCAGTTGACCGAACGGCACGGTGGCGCCCACGCTCACGGCGGCCCGTACGCCGTGCACGGCCACCACGGTCACCACGGCCACGACGGTCACCACCGGAGCGGCCCCGGCATGGGCACCGCCATCGCCGCGGGCGCCGCGGGCCTCGCCGTCGGCGTCGTCGGCGGCATGGTCGCGGCCGAAGTCGTCGACGAGGTGGGCGACTTCTTCGAGGGGGACGAGGAGGACGAGGGCTGATCGGGATTCGCCCTCTGCTGATAACTTCTACAGTAGTGTAGAAACAACAGGGAGCCCGGACGACCCCCTTCCGTCCGGGCTCCCGCCCGACACGTACGGAGCTTCCATGGCCCTGTGGGACCGCCTCAAGGAGTCCGCATCGTCGATGCAGACCCAGCTCATGGCGAAGAAGAACGACCTGAAGAGCGGTGCGTTCCGGGACGCGAGCATGGCGATGTGCGCGCTCGTCGCCGCCGCCGACGGCACCGTCGACCCGGTCGAGCGTCAGCGCGTCGCCCAGCTCATCGCCACCAACGAGGTGCTGCAGAACTTCCCCGCCGACGACCTGCGCCGCCGCTTCGAGGACAACCTGAACAAGCTCACCACCGACTTCGCCTTCGGCAAGGTGAGCGTCATCCAGGAGATCGCCAAGGCGAAGAAGAAGCCCGCCGAGGCACGGGCCGTGATCCAGATCGGCATCGTCATCGGCGGCGCCGACGGCGACTTCGACAAGGACGAGCAGGCCGTGGTCCGCGAGGCGTGCTACGCGCTGGACCTGCCGCCCCACGAGTTCGACCTCTGACCGGCCACCACGCACGGAGGGCCGGCACCGTCACGGTGCCGGCCCTCCGCGCGTCCTGGCCGCCTACAGCGGTGTCGCGGCGTGCAGGATGAGCACCATCGTCACCGCGGAGTTCGCGGACGACATCGCCGACACGGCCGCCCCCGTGGCCGCGCCCCACGCCGCGACACCCACCGCCGTGAAGAGCGACGGCCACGTACGCACCGCCGGCGCGGGCCCGAGCAGCGCGGCCACCCGGCGCGGCAGCCCTGCCGCTGCCAGACCCGCCAGACCGGCCGGCGTGGCGGCCGGGCCGCCCCGCGACACCAGCGCCGCCTTGCCGATCGCACGCGCCACCGTACGACGGCTGCCGACCGCCTGTGCCGCGTCCTCGTCCGCCCACCGCTCCGTCGTGTACGACACCGCCGTACGCAGCGGCCGCAGGAACGGGTTGGCCTGCGCGGCGAGCCGCACCGCGAGCAGGAAACGGTGGTGACGGGCGGACAGATGCGCCCGCTCATGGGCGAACAGCGCCCGCCGCTCGGCCGGTTCCAGACACTCCAGCAGACCCGTGGTGACCACCACCCGGTCCCGCCGGCCGCCGCCCGGCAGCGCGTACGCGTACGGGGTGCTGTCCGGCAGGACGGCCACCTCCGTGTCCCGCAGCCCCGCGAGCGCCCGATGGGCCCGACGGCGCACGCGCGCGTGCCGCCACCACGTACGGCCGCACACGGCCAGCACCGCGAACAGCGCGGGGATCGCCGCCTTGCCCGCCACCTCGTCGTACGGCACCGCCGCCCGCACCTCCGGGTCCGACCAGCCGTCGGGCAGCGGATTGCCGGGCAGCTGGGCCGTGCCGACCACCATCACCAGGGCGAGACAGAGCGTGCTGCACACCGCCATCACCGCGGCCACCCCGGTCAGCAGCCGCGTCGCGGTGCGCGGATGCAGATGCTGCTCGGCGAGGCGTGCGATCGGCCACGCCGTCAGTGGCAGCACCAGCGGCAGAAAGACGAAGACGCCCATGAGGCTTCAGTCTTCCCCGTCGTGCCCCGTCGGACGCAACAGCTCCCGCAGCAGCCGCTCGTCGTCCGGCCCGAGGCCGGTCACGAAACTGGCCAGCACGGCCTCGCGGTCGCTCTCGGAGTCCAGCACCTTGCGCATCCGACGGGCGGCCAGACCCGCCTGGTCCAGCGCGCAGGTCCAGGCGAACGACCGCCCGGCCCGCTCCCGCGTGACGGCGCCTTTGGCCAGCAGCCGGGTCAGGATGGTGATCACGGTCGTGTACGCGAGATCGCCGCCGAGGCGCTCCTGCACCCAGCCGGCGGTGGCCGGGCCGTCGGCCTTCCGCAGCGCCGACAGGACCAGAGCCTCCAGCTCGCCCTGCCCCCGCCGTCGGGGACGCTGCCGCTGCTCGCCCACGTCCTGTCTCCCTCCTGCCGCCGTGCTTTCTCCCGCGTTTCCCGCGCGGACATCGTATAGACGCCTGAGGTAGGCCCGGCCGTACGCCATGACGGGCGGGAGCGGGCCGGCGTCCACGACGTACGGTCCCACGCCCTGCCGCGTGATCTCTACAGTGATGTAGATTCGTAGCTCCGGACCCGAGCCGCGGGCCCGACCGCACCCGCCGAGAAGGAGCACACCGTGGGAGTTTCCCTGTCCAAGGGCGGCAACGTCTCGCTCAGCAAGGAGGCGCCGGGTCTGACCGCCGTCCTGGTCGGCCTCGGCTGGGACGTCCGTACGACCACCGGCACCGACTACGACCTCGACGCGTCCGCCCTGCTCCTCGACGCCTCCGGCAAGGTGCTGTCGGACCAGCACTTCGTCTTCTACAACAACCTGCGCAGCCCCGACGGTTCGGTCGAGCACACCGGCGACAACCTCACCGGTGAGGGCGAGGGTGACGACGAGAGCGTCAAGGTGAACCTCGCGGCCGTGCCCGCCGAGGTCGACCGGATCGTGTTCCCCGTCTCCATCCACGACGCGCAGAACCGCGGCCAGAGCTTCGGCCAGGTCCGCAACGCGTTCATCCGGATCGTCAACCAGAACGGCGGCGCGGAGATCGCCCGCTACGACCTCTCCGAGGACGCGTCCACCGAGACGGCGATGGTCTTCGGCGAGCTGTACCGTCACGGCGCCGAATGGAAGTTCCGCGCGGTCGGGCAGGGTTACGCTTCCGGCCTGGCCGGTATCGCCGCCGATTTCGGCGTGAACGTCTGACCCGGAGAGACGAAGGGAGCGGGAGACCATGTTCGGACTGAGCGAACTGGCCATCATCCTCATCGTCGTCATCGCGATCGTGCTGGCCAAGAAGGGCCCCGAACTGGCGCGCAACGCGGGCAAGTCGGCCCGCATCCTCAAGGCCGAGGCGCGCGCGATGAAGGAGGCGGAGGAGCAGCAGGGGGCGGACACGCCTCCGCGGGTCATCCAGGGCGAGACGATCCTGGGCCGCGAGGAACAGCCGCCCAAGGACGGCCCGCGCCCGTAGCCGGCCGCACGGCTGCCGGGACCGCCTGGAGGGCGATCAGCCCGGCAGCCGTGGCCCGGAAACCGCAGGCGTCGAGATAGAACGCCCGCAGGTGCTCCTCGAAGTCGACGTGCAGCCAGTGACATCCGGCGGCACGGCTCCCTTCGGCGGCGAGCCGGACGAGCGAGGTCCCGACGCCGCCCCCGCGGCACCTTCTGGCCACGACGGTGTCCAACAAGAAGGCATGAACCCCGCCGTCCCAGGCGACATTGACGAACCCGACCAACTCCCCACGGTCCCGGGCGCAAACCCACCCAAGACTGTGCCGCGCCAGCCTCCCCCGCCAGTCGACCACCCCGACGGGCCCGCCGAACCCTTCGGCGTGCAGGGCATTGAGGGCATCGTTGTCGACGTCGCCGCGCCATTCGTAGGTGATGGTCATGAGCGTGAAGTATGCCCAAGACTGCCCAGGAGGCGATCCCACGCACACGCTCCATGGTGACACCGTCGCGCTGCTTGCGCCGGAGCCGCTACTCGCCCCCGGATGACCGTGGGGAGCTCACACATGCCCAAGAGTCTTTCCTTGGACATGGCGTCGATCAAGCGAGGTCCAGTCACCACGCACCCCTTCCACGCCGCGCAGCCGCACCCAGACCGCCCTCCGAGGCGCACATGTGTCTCCAGCTGGGCGGTGTCCGGGCCGCGCCGGATCTCGACCGTCGGCAGTTCACCACCGCTCACGCGCGGAGTGCCGCCCCTCATGGTCGAGCTCGATCTCCACCGCACCGAACAGATCATCCTGGACGGGCGCGTGCACGATCGAATCCATGGACACTCCCTGACTCCTCACTGATCACATATCTCAAGCCTCTGTCGGACTGCCTCGAACGGGAAAGCCGCCGTCCGGCTCTCCGTCCGGAACCGGCGGTAGAAGTCCCCCATCACCTCCGCGACCGGCGCGTACCGCGCGACGACATCGGCGATGACCGCGGGCATCCGCACTGGCCGGACCCCTTCGGCGCACGTCCGCACGAAGGTCGCACGCTCGTCGGGCCCATGTCCGAGCAGAGCCACGATCAGCCAATTCACCAGATGCGTGACGGCATAACACCGGTCGTACAGGCAGTGCTGCTCGAAGAACTCCGCTTCATCTCGGCCCAGTTCAAAACGAGACGAGAACGCCAGCCCGAAGTCGGTGAAGAAGAGCCGACGGCCGTCGGTCAGGATGTTCTCGAAGTGCGCGTCGAAATGCAGCGCCCCGTTGGCGTTCATGAACGCGATGCCCGCACTCAACTCGTCGTCCACCATGGTGCAGGCCCGCTCAGCAGCCTCCCCGCCGGCGTGTATCCGCTCACCAAGCCAGTCGTGCAAGTTCTGCGGAATGTATTCCAGGAACAGCAGCAGACTCGCCGACGACCCCCGCAGCGCCTCGATGCGGCACCGCACCTCGGGCCCGCCACCCCAATACGCGACCGCCCGCTCCACATCTGCCAGTTCATCGGGAAGCGGCCGGCCCTCGTCCGGCAGCACCCGCCAGTGATGCAGCACCGGGAAGCCCTCGTACCGCCCCCCGATCACCCACTCCGTCGTCATACGGTGTACAGCCAGCTCCCGCCACGCCCCGAAGCCCGGGCCGCCGATCGTGCCGACCCCGTAGTGACAGAAGAGCGGCAGCTCGAAGAGGTTCCGCGTGGAATGCAGATGCTCGGGCCGGCGCTCCAGATCGGTCAGGCGTACCCGCTTGACGAAGACGGGCGTACCGTCGACGTCGACCAGTACCCGGTCCCCGCCGATGCCGGACCCCAACGGCCGCCCCGCGTCCATGAGTTCACGCAGCCCGCGCTCGTCGCACATCGCCAGCGAAGCGGAAACAGCACCATGGGTAGCCAGGCGCGCACCGCGCGACATGCCACCGTGCTCCACGGACGCCTCCCCATCACGGAGCGAAACGGTGTGCCACCGTACCCTCCCCACCCTCCCCCACGTGCCGGAGGCGCACCGCTCGCCGCACCTTCACCGCAGCGTCTGCGTCAGCTCACTCCGCCCCGCCGCGTGCACCACGCGCCCGTACGCGCCGTTGACGATCGGCATGTACGGCGGGACGTGCCCGCACTCGACGTCGGCGATGATCGGCACGTTCAGGGAGCCGAGCGCGTCGAGGACTGCCTCGTGCTGGGTGAGGGACCGGCTGTCCGGAGCCGCGGTCCGGCCGACCAGGATGGCGTTCGCGCCCTCGAAGAACCCGGCGAGCCTCATACCGTGCAGATTGCGGCAGACGGTGAAGGCGTCGCTGTCGCACACCTCCACGTACAAGAGCAGCCCGTCGGGCGCCATGTCGCGGGCGAACGCCGGCATGTCGAGACAGGGCGTCCCCGCGAGATTGCACAGTGTCTCGACGCAGCCGCCGATCAGCCTCCCCTCGACGTCCACGTCCCCCGTGCCGTCCAGCCGGGTCCAGCCGCCCTGAGCGTCGAGCGTGTACTGCCGTACATCGGGGAACGCGGCGTAGTCGTCGTAGCCGACGGTGCGGTGACGGCCGGGCGGTGTCTGCGTGAACGACGCGCCCGGCGGCGCGGCCGCGATGTCCAACCATGACAGCAGCCCCTCCGGCACGCTGTACGGCGTGTCCATGAGGTTGTTGCCGTGGAGCGTCGCCGTGCCCGTGAGCAGCGTGAGCGGGGTCATGAGAGTCGACATGTCGGAGAAGCCGACGACCCACGTCGGTTCCGCCTCACGCAACCGGTCCCAGTCCAGCAGCGGGATCAGGTCGATCGCGGTCTCCCCGCCCCACGGCGGAACGATCGCCCTGATCGTGGGATCCGTCAGCATCGACATCAACTCGCTCGCACGGTCGGCGGCAGAGGCGCTGACGTGACCCGAACCGTCCATGCACTTCCCGACGACCACCTCGTACCCCCGTGCCCGGATGTCATGGACGGCCACCTCCAGGCGCGCGCTTAGCGCATCCGGGACTCCGCTGGAGGGCGAGGTCACACCGACACGGTCACCGGGACGCAGGGGAGAGGGGTATCGCACCGTCATGCGGGGATCTTGACACGGCGCCGCGCCGGGCCGACAGCGAGTTTTCACCGTCCAGGCGGCCCACCCGTCACACGTGAGGAACACCCCCAGGGCGACATCGACCAGGACGGCGTCCGCGACCTCACCGAACTCCTCGAGGAGCGCTCCCGACAGGCGCAGAACGGCGACGCCCCCACCGCCGCACTCGGCGACTGACCGATCCGGGCAGACGTGGTGCCCGGTCCGCGTGGACCAGGCACCACAACGGCTCTCAGTTCAGCCCGAGAACCCCCATCGTGTGCTCGGCCATCCGCCGCTCCCCGAGGGCGTTCGGGTGGACGGGCACCAGGCTCGTGCCGAACAACAGCGGTTCGATCCAGCGGGTGCCGAGCGGCGAGCACGCGTCGTGGCCGTCGGACACCTCGGCGAAGTCGACGAAGGTCGCGCCCGTCTCCTCGCTGGCGCGCTCCACCGCCGCGTTCAGGTGGGCCTGCACGTCACGCAGGTACGGCACGTCGCCCTCGGCGATCGGCAGTTTCAAGTAGCACGCCGGGTCGGCCTTCTCCGGGGTGATCCAGGGGTAACCCAGCACCGCCACACGCGCGTTGGGCGCCTTGGCGCGCACCGCCCGCAGAGCACTCTTCAGCGCGGGGTACGTGCTGTTCTTGATCTCGTCGTTGAAGGACGAGCCGTACTTGTCCTTGCACGGACTGCCCTTGCCCCCGGTGAGCAGGCCCGCGCTGCCGCAGGACGTGATGGCGTTGATGAAGGTGCCGTTGTCGTTGCCGCCGATCGTCAGCGTCACCAGATCGGTGTCGGCGCTCAGCGCGTTCACCTGGGGCGGGACGCCCAGGTACTGCGACGAGGTGAAGTCCTTCGTCTGGGCCGCGCCGCAGGTCACGTCCTTGAGGCGGGCGCCCGTCCGGTCCGCGATCACGTGCGGGTAGTTCACGGTGGACCTCAGGCACAGCAGGTTACTCGTGTCCACGGGCAGCACTCCGGAGCCGGCGCTGTAGCTGTCACCGAGGGCGACGTAGCGCAGCGGGTCGGACGCCTGGGCCGTGCCGCCGGCCGTGAGGCCCAGGGCGAGCGCACCGGCGAGCACGCATGATGTGACCATGACATTACGGCGCGAGACATGCTTCTGCATGTGATCCCTTTCAGGAGGGAGGGCGGGGCTGCGGGCGCGGCGGGCGGCAGGGCGTGCCGGCAGGGCGGACAGGGCAGTCGGGACGGGGAAGAGTGCCCGGTCGAGCGGTTACCGGATGGTTCTACCGTCAAGTAATGTGCAGCGGCGCCGAGTCGGAGTCAACATTGTTGACCGAACTTCTTGAAACGCACACGCGATCTGCGTCCGCCCCCCTGTGAACGTGTGAACGCGCAGTTGCGAAGCGCACGGCCGCCTATCCTGGCCCGCATGCTGCAGACCGGCTCCAGCGTGTCGACCCGCGAGTCCATCCACTCGGCCGCCGCCCAGCTTTTCCGGAGCAGGGGCTACTCACGGACCACCGTCCGCCAGATCGCCGCCGAGGCAGGCACGGACCCCGCACTGGTGATCCGTCACTTCAAGAGCAAGGAACTGCTGTTCCTGGAGACGATGCACCTGACGCTCGACGACGAACCCCTGCTCGACGTACCGCTGGAGCGCCTGGGCGAACGCCTCGCCGAACTCCTCCTCGACCTCGGCGGCTCCGCACGCGGCGTCTTCCTCGCCCTGGTTCACGGCAGCAACGAACCGCACATCCACGACCGGCTCAGGGACACGCACGAACATCTCTTCGTCGAGCCCCTTCGCCGCCGTCTCACCGGCCCCGACGCCGACGTCCGCGCACGCATGGCGGCCGCCGTCGCGGGAGGACTCCTCTACGCCCTGTGGGTGGCGGGGGACCAGGGCCTGCTCGGGATGGACCGCGCGGAGCTGGTGTCCCGGTACGGCGCCCTGCTCCAGGACGTGCTGACTCCCCGGACACCCGAAGTTCCCCGGACCCCCTGACTGCCGGAGGCCCGGGAGACACCCCCGTCCTGCCCTCCGCTACATCCTCCCTGCCGCCGACTTGATCGCCTCGCGGATCCGCGGATACGTACCGCAGCGGCAGATGTTGCGGATGCCGTCCAGGTCGTCCTCCGTGACCTCGCGGCCTTCCTCCGCGACCCGGCGGACCAGCGCGACCGCGGCCATGATCTGCCCCGGCTGGCAGTAACCGCACTGCGCCACGTCCTGCTCCAGCCACGCCTCCTGCATCGGATGCAGCTCCCCGTCCACCGTGTCGGCGAGCCCCTCGATGGTGGTGATCTCGTCGGTCGGTTTCAGGGCGCCCACGGGCACCGCGCAGGGGTTCACCGCACGGCCGTTGAGATGACTTGTGCACGCCTTGCAGACGTTGATGCCGCACCCGTACTTGGGCCCGGTCACGCCCAGGACGTCGCGCAGCACCCACAACAGCCGCTCGTCGTCCCGCACATCGACGGTGACCTCTTCGCCGTTCAGGCGGAAAGTGTGCTTCGGCACGTGAGAGCTCCAGGGGTGTTCAGCGGACGTGGTCCAGGCCGTCGGTCGGGGACGCGGGGATCGGCGGCACGGTCGGTTTGGGATCGAACGACAGGGTGCCGTGGTTGACGGGGAAGCTGGTCGGCATCGTGCCGGTCGCACGGCCGTACGCGCAGGCCACCGCCGCCATCGACGCGGCCACGCCCAGCTCGCCCGCCCCGCCCGGCTTGCCGGTGGTGTCCGGCATGACGATCACCTTCATCTCCAGCGGGGCGTTCCACTGCCGGGTGTAGAAGTAGTTGTCCCAGCTGGCCTCGAGGAAGTGACCGTCGCGCAGATGGAGGCTGGAGGTGAGGGTCTGGGCGATGCCGTCCATCAGGCACCCCGTCATCTGCGCTTCCAGACCGCGCGGGTTGACGGTCAGACCGACGTCCACCACGACGACCGCCTTGGTGACCCGGGGACCGGCCACGCTGTCCCGCACCCGCCGGTTCACCGTCTCAGGCCGGCAGTCGATCTCCACCAGTACCGCGTTGGCCGAGTGGTACTCGGTGTGCAGCGCGATGCCCTGCGCCATGCCGTCCGGCAGCGTCCGGCCCCACTCACCGGCCTCCGCCGCCTTGTCCAGCACGGCCCGCGCCCGGTCGTCCCGCAGGAACCGGCGCCGGAACTCGTACGGGTCCTTGCCCAGCTTGGCGGCGAGCCGGTCCACGATCAGCTCCCGCGCGCACACGACGTCGGGGGAGTAGACGTTGCGCATGCTGCCGGTGTTGAAGCCCTTGTCCGTCTCGGCCAGCAGCCTGCTGTTCGCACCGAAGTCGTACGGCATCGACTGCGACAGCTGGAAGAAGGTCTCCGAGAACCCGATGTCCCCGACCGGCAGCTTGGCCGCCATCGCCGTCAGCAGTTCGCCCAGGCCGTGACCGAGATCCGTGGAGACGCTCGTGTGGCGCTGCTTGTAGCCGAGGACGGTGTCACCCGCGTACGCGACCCGCACCCGGGAGGTCGCCATCGGATGGGTGCGGCCCTGACGGGAGTCGTCCGCGCGGTGCCACATCAGCTTGACGGGCTTGCCCGTCTTCTTCGACACCTCGGCGGCCTCCAGCGCCGCGTCGAAGAACAGCTTCCGCCCGAACGAGCCGCCGCCCTCGGTGACATGCACCTTCACCGTGCCCACCGGCAGCCCCAGCTTCGCCGCGATCGTCTCCTGGGCGACGATCGGTGACTTCAGGGAGGACCAGATCTCCGCGCGGTCCGGACGGACGTCGGCGATCGCGCAGTTGGGCTCCAGCGCGCTGTTGCTGCGGAAGTGGAAGGTGAACGAACCCTCCACGCTCGGGGTCAGCGGCGGGAGCCCCATGGACGGTTCGGCGGCGCGCTGCTCCTTCAGCACGGACGCGTCGGACTTGCCCTCCGCCGTCCCCGGCTTCCACGACACGCGCAGCGCCCGCACCGCCTCGATGCACCGGCCGAAGGTGTCCGCGCGCACCGCCACCCCGGTGGAGATCACCACGACGTCGGTCACGCCCGGCATGGCCCGCACCTCGTCGAGGTTGCTCACCGTGCCGGGCCTGCCGTTGATGGTGGGCGGCCGGCACACCATGGTCGGCAGCGCACCGGGCACATCGAGATCCATGGTGAACCGCTTGCGCCCGGTGACCGCGTCGAGGGCATCCACGCGGGTGTGCGGGCGGCCGATGACACGGAACTGGTCGCGCGGCTTGAGGCTCACGGAGACCCGCTCGCTGGTCCGGCCCGCGGCCTTCCCCGACAGCTCCCCGATACCGGCGCTCCGGCCGCCGGGAGCGGACACGACCCCGCCCTTCAGCGTCAACTCACCGGTCGTGACCCCGAATTCGTCGGCAGCCGCCGCCAGCAGCCGCTGGCGGGCGACCGCGGCGGCGACCCGCACCGGCGTGTAGGTGGAGAACGTCGTGTTGGAACCGCCGGTGAGCTGGTTGAACAGCAGCTCGGGCCGCGCGTCGGCGAGGGTGACCCGCACCCGCTCGACCGGCACGTCCATCTCCTCGGCGATCAGCATGGCCGTCGACGTGGTGATCCCCTGGCCGACCTCCGCGCGCGGCAGGGCGAACGACACGGTGCCGTCCTCGTTCACCTCGACCGTGATCAGACCCGAGGTCGGCAGGGCGGCGGCCGTCATCACGTCGTTGAGGTCGACCAGTTCGGTGATCTCCGGCGAGGGGATGCCGTCGGCCGCGGCCCGAGGGGCGCAGGACATCTCGGCGGCGGCGACGAGCGTCGGGGCGGCCAGGACGTACCCGAGGAAGCGTCGTCGTCCCGGGCCGCGTGCGTCGGACTTGGGCGTCTTCGCCGTCCCGTCACTGGGCATACTGCGTCACGATCCCATCTCGGCAGGTCGGGGGTACGGGGCGCACACGTTTCCTTGGGTGCGCTGATCACGCAAGGGGGCGGCGCGTGGCGGATCCGTGATGATCGGCGACGTGCCGGGGCAGGCGGGAGCCGCCGGTGAGGGCGGCCTTAGGCCCCGGACCGTGGACGGCGGAGTCGGGCGAACTGACCCCGAAGCTGAGCCTGCGGCGCAGGGATGTCGAGCGGCTGCACGGGGCGGTGATCGAGTCGATGTACGCGTAAGGGTGCGGGCGGGGGGTCTGGAAGGATGCGGGTCGTGGAGATCAACGATTTCGCCGTCCGGCGTGCGGCCGGCCCCGACGCCGCGGCGGTGGCCGAGGTGTGGCTGCGGTCCTTCTCGGCAGCGCTTCCGGGTGTGCGCCGGGCGCACACGGACGACGAGGTGCGGGCCTGGATCCGCGAGGTGGTGGTGCCCGGCCAGGAGACGTGGGTGGCGACGGTGGACGGCTCGGTCGTCGCGATGATGACGCTGGACGGTGACGACCTGGACCAGCTGTACATCCACCCGGCCTGGCAGGGCAGGGGCATCGGCGGACGCCTCGTGGACATGGCGAAGGGGCGCAGCCCGTCGGGGCTGACGCTGTGGACCTTCCAGGTCAACGAGCCGGCCCGTCGCTTCTACGAGCGGCACGGTTTCGTGGCGGAGGAGTGGACCGACGGTTCACGGAACGAGGAACGGGAGCCGGACGTCCGGTACGTGTGGCGCCCTGAGGGGGCAGGTTTCTGAGGCGGGTGCGGGGTCAGTGCGGCAGTGCCGCGGTCAGGTCGACCTCGACGAGCTGCCCGGAGAAGCCGAGCCGGGCGACGCCGAGGAGGGTGCTCGCGGTGGTGAACGCGGGTCCGATGACGGACGCGGTCAGGCGTTGCCAGGCGGCGCCCAGGACCGGTCCGTCGTCGCTGACCACGTAGATGACGGAGCGCACGACGTGCTCCGGCTCGGCACCTACGGCGCTCAGGGCGGCGAGGGCGTTGGCCGCCACCTGGTCGATCTGGGCGTCGAGATCACCGCGCCCCACGAGCTCACCGGCCGGGTCGAGGGGACACTGCCCGGCCAGATAGGCCGTCCGGCCCGCCTCGACGACGGTGATGTGGTGGTACCCCGGGGTCGCATGGAGCTCAGGCGGATTGATACGCGTGATCTGGCCAGTCATAGGCCCGAGTCTGTCGCCAGGAGAGAGCCGGACGCATCACATTTTCGCGTGTCGGCTCAGGGCGCGGTCGATGAGGTCCCGGATGGCCTCCTCCTGGCGGGCCGCGGTTTCCGGATCGGCGGAGCGGCTGTGCGCGGAGACGGTGACGGTGAGCCGGCCGTCGAAGGTGGTCGCGGTCTGGACGACGTACCCGAAGCCGCTCCCGCCGTGTCCCAGGTAGCCGCCGCCACGGGAGAGAGGCGTGAAGAACAGGCCCAGGCCGGCCCGGGTGCCTTCCGGGTGGCCGCTGCCGTGCGGCACCGCCACGGTGTCCCGCATGGCGGCGAGTTCGGCGGGCCGCAGCAGCTGCCCCCTCGCCAGGGCGGCGAAGAAGCGGTTGAGGTCCCGCGCCGTGCCGGTCATCGAACCGTCCGCCCCGCTGTCGAAAGGACGGTAGGGGAGCGTGGTGTCGACCAGCGGGCCGCCCTCGGTGAACTGCTGGTAGTTGGACGTGTGCGGATGCGGGAGGAAGGGGCGGGTGCCCGGGGTGTCGGTGTGCCGCAGACCGAGCGGGCGCAGAATGCGGTCGGTGACCTCCTGCTCCCAGGTGCGTCCGGTGATCTTCCGGATGATCAGCCCGGCGAGGACGTAATGGGTGTTGGAGTAGGCCCAATCGGTGCCGGCCGGAAAGAGAGGGCGGTGCCGCATGGCAAGGCGCACCAGGTCTTCGGGTGCGTACGCGCGCCACCGGTTGGCGAAGTAGGTCCCCGCGCTCTGCTCGGGGAAGACGTCGTGGACGTAGTCGGCGAGACCGCTGGTGTGCTGCAGCAGGTCGCGCACCGTGATGGTCCGACCGTCGTTCCCTGAGCCCTGCACGACCCCCGGCAGCAGCTCCTCGATCGTCCGGTCGAGGAAGACCCGCCGCTCGCCCACGAGTTGAAGCAGTACGGTGGAGACGAACGTCTTCGTCGTGCTGCCGAGACGCAGATACCCGCCCTCCGGCACAGGACGCCGCGTGACCAGGTCCCGCACACCCGACCGGGCCGTCACGGTCCCACGCGGAGTGTCGAGACGGACGGCCACGCCGGTCACCCCGGTGTCCCGCACCGCGTCGGCGTCACGCCGCAGCGACCGGGCGGCGCCGGTCAGGCCGGGAGCAGCGGTGGCCGGTAAGGCTGAACCGGCCACCGCCACCGAGGTGGTTGCCATCACGATGGAACGACGAGTGATCATGCACCCGAGGCTAGAAGGACGGCACGCCACCGCCCATCCGGCGTACGCCACCCTTGAACTGGTGCCAGCCGCATGGACACCGCCTGATCAGGCCAGCAGCAACGGCATGTCCCAGTCGGCCGGAGTCCCTCCCACCGCGTACGAGTCCAGCGCGAGCGCGACCCCCGCGGCACCGTCCAGATAACCGGACACGTCGGATCCGAACGGCGCCTTCGTCATCGTGAAGCGCAGTCCGAACGGCAGTGCGGGGTCGAAGGCGGAGACGAGTTCGGCGGCGATGTCGTCCCGCAGTGCGGCCAGCCGGGGTTCCTTCCACTCCTCGTCGAGCCGGCCGAGCTGATGCAGAGCCCCCGCCCAACCGTGGCACAGGGCATGGTCGTTGATCCCCCAGTTCTTCCGGGGGAGGGCGAGCAGCCGGTCCACCGAGGCGCGGGCCAGGTCCGAGAAGTCCGTCCGGCCGAGAGCCCGCCCCGCCAGTTGCAGCGCGCGGGACACCCCGGGAGCCCCGTAGCACCAGGCCGGCCACTTGGCGGCCCCTGCATACGCGTCGGGTCCGCGCTGCCACTCGGCGAAGGAGAGGTAGCCGGGCCAGAACACACCGTGCCGGTCCGTCACCGCCCAGGTCCGCAGCAGGCCGGCCGTCGCCTCCATCGCCTCCCGCTGCCCCGGCACCCGCACACCCTGCTCCCATGCCAGGGCCATCAACGCGAGCGGTCCGGCAACGCCGTGCGACAGGCCGAGGTTGAGGTGACCACCGGGAAACGCCTCCTCCGAGCCGATCCGCGGCGCGTCCAACGCCCACCAGCGCGGCACCTGTGCGCCCTGATGCTCCACCGTGCCCAGTGACAGACGGACCAGACAGCCGAGGACCGCCGTCAGCGGTTCCTCGCAGGTCTCCGCACGGGCCAGCAGATAACGGCCCACCCCGGTCAGTCCACGCACCACCTCGTAGTGCCCGATGGTCGACAACGGCCGGTCCTCGACGGGCGGCAGGACCGTCCGTACGAGATCGCGCTGGTAGGCGTCGAACCGCTCGAGCGCGGAGACATACCCGCCGGTGGTGCGGTGGGCGACCAGCACGGCGAACGCCAGGGCGCCGGGTCCCTTGAAGATGCCGCTCGCCGTGCCGCCCGTCCCTGACACGGCGCGCGTGCCCGCCATGAGATACGCATGGGCGCGCGGGACCTGCCGCGCGGCGTCGCGGGCGGCCCCTGCGAAAGCGAGGGCCAGTCCCGGGCTGCCGCTGCCCAGGGTCAGCTCGGCCCAGACCGGCTCGGCGACCCCGTCGTCCGCGGCCTCGGCCGGGATGCGCGTGGCCGCGACGGTGGCGGCGGGGTCGGCCAGCCGTTCCAGGATCTCGGCGGACACGGCGCCCGCTCGTTCCCGAAGCGCCCGTGAGGTCGTGCCGCCCGCGCGTTCCCGAGTCGTGCCCCCGGTGGTGGTCACGTCCGTCGCCCCGTTCATCGACCGCCCTCGCCGCTCGCTCCTTCGCCGCCGTGACGCCGTCGTCCCAGATGACTCCGTACCGCACCCCGCAGCACCGCGTACCCCCGAGCCTCCGCCGACCGGTCGATGCCGAACTGACGGTTGTGCCGCATGTGCAGCAGCGACAGCAGCGCCTCGTCGCGGTCGGCCTCCGGGGCGGAAAGGATCAACCGCCCGTACGCACGTGGCTCGTCGGAGCCGGCCCACAGCGCGTGGAGCGCGGGCGCCCTCAGCGCTTCCGCGGCCGACGCCACCATGTTCCCCGGCATGACCAGCCGGTCGGCGAGAGCACGGTGACGCTGGTAGACCTCGTGCTCGTCGGTCTTGGTGAACATCCGGTCGACCCAGCCGCACCAGTCCCAGTCCCCGAGGGACTCGAGAAGCACCGCGTGCCCGAGCCCGGCGAGCACGTCGGCTGGAAGTGCCCGCGCCGCACCTCGCAGGGCACGCACCTGCACGACGGCCGACAGACTGTCCGTGTGGAACAGGCGCTCGGCGGACTCCTGGAGAGCCTCGCCGCCGTAGCGGTCCGTCTCGGGCCGGTAGGTGTCGAGAGCCGTCGAACGCAGCGCCCCGTTCTCGACGAGCAGACGCGCCGCACGGCTGAGCGCGGGCAGCACCCGCCCGTTCAAGGCCTGACTGTCACCATGGAACCGCAACCGCAGATGAGGCTCGGGGTCCTGGTACCGCACGAAGAACCAGCGGTCGACGTCGTCCTCGATCTCGGCGAGCACGGCGGGAAGGTGATCGGCGAGCAGGGCGTCATGGGCCGACGGTTCCGCGTACCACTTGACGAACAGCCAGTCCTCGCCCGGCAGATGGAACCGGGTGGGCGCGAGCCGCACCGGCGGTGGCGCTTGCGTACGCTCCCCACTCACGGTCTCGCCGGACCGCCGCGCCCCCGCGAGGGGCACCACGATCTCCGTACTGCGCCCGCCGTTCCAGCCGAGCCCCGCCCCCTCGGCGGTCACATCCTCGTACAGGACGAACTGGGGCTGAGAGGCGCAGAGTTCGGACCGCAAGAGGTCCCTGTCCCAGCGCTCGCGCAGGTCGACGGGGTACATCTGGTCGTTGCGCGCGATCTGCAGCCGGTCCGGTACGGCGAGACGCCGACGCCAGGCGTCGAGGCCCTGCTCCCACACGTCCGCGCCCTTGGCGCGCGCCGCGTCGCGCAGCCGTCGCCCGGGCAGCCACCGCTTGGGCATCGCCACCACCCGTCCGTACCGCACACGGGGCAGATACGGCAGGGTGTCGTGCCCGGCCCAGTCCCACCCCGACCACACCCGCGGCCGTGCCGTCGCCAGATCCATCAGGAAGCGCGCCACCGGCGGAGCCTGCGTGTCCAGGGCCAGCATGTGGGGCAGCACGGGCCGGACAGGGCGCCCGCTCTCCGGGTGCAGCAGCCGCAGCCCGTCCGATCCGGCGGCGACGAGAAGGGAACGCCAGTCCAGACAGCGGGGGTCGTCCCGGTCGTCGGGCACACCGACGGGGATGCGGTACGGCAGCAGCCGGGGCACCTGGACGATGTTGAGTCCGCGCGGCTCCCGGGGAGCCAACTCCACCTGCGCGGCGATCACTTCGCCGTCGGCGGCGCCGGACGTGTCGGCAGCCAGCCGGGCGAGTCCGGCGGTGAGGTCGGCCGCCTCCGCGAAACGGCCCGCGGTCGCCCCGGCCGCCCAGGCCCCGATGTGCGGGCTGCCGAGCAGGCGGAAGTCGCCGCGGTCCAGGGCGGCGGTGCTGTCGGCGAGCACCTGGAAGCAGAGTTCGAGTCCGCGCGGCGGCGCGGCCTCCGGGTCGTGCCGGGCGACGTCCGCGAGACGCCGTACGACGTCGTCCGTCAGCACCAGGTCGCCGCCGGACAGGACGGCCTCCTGGATCAACTCACCGATGAGCGCGCGTCGCGGACCGTCCGCCTCGTCACCGGGCCCGATGCGCGCGAACGTGGGCTCCGCGCCGTACTCGGGAGGCAGACCGAGCCCGCGGTGCGGGTCGGCCAGGTCGCCCAGCGGTACGGCGCAGGCGGTGCCGTACCGCTCGATGAAGCGGTCGCGGTAGTCCCGCATGTACGCCAGCGTCGTCCACTCCGGGGTGATCGCCCAGATCGCGGCCGCGTACCGGCACACCTCATGCCCGACCGTCTCCGGGACGACGAACTCGCCCCGCATGTGCAGATCCACGTGCACGGGAGGCCGGGACCGGGCATCACCGCCCATGCCGGGGACATCGAGTCGCCGGACCTCGTCCAGCAACGCTCGCCACGAGTCTCCGCCCTGCCCCGGGGCGTCCAGCTGATGCCGCGCACAGGCCGCCCGGATGGTCCGGAGCGCCCGCGCGTCGTCGGGCAGCGGCTCGTCGAGCACGGCCTCGATGCCGTCGAGCAGCGCGGTGTCGATGAGGTGCGGGGTGATCGACGTGAGGAGGAAACCGTGCCGGACGAGCTCGGCGAGCTGACGGTCGAGCTGCTGGGCGTCCACCGTGGGGAAACGCTCGGTGAGCGAATCGAGCAGGTCGCCGTACGCCACCAGGGTCCGCGCCCCCTCCCGTACGGCACCGACCAGCGAGTTGTCCCGCACCGACTGCTCCTGCCCTCCGGTCCGCAGATGCAGTCGCCCGTCCCGCAGGAAGCACAGGTCGTTGAGGACGACGTCCACACGCCGGCGGACGGCGGGCTCCGCGAGCCAGGCCAGGACACGACGCCGCAGCCATGCCCCGTCGAGCCGGACCGCGACCTCACCGGCCCCCGGCTCCGCCTTGGCCGCGGAACCGAACCTGGCCCTGCCCACCCCCGCGAACAGACCGAACGGCGTCGGACGCGCCGCGGCCCGGCGGGCGTACCGCGTGAGGGTGCGCGCGGCGCTCAACGTCCGTTTGCGTCCCAGCGCGGCCGCACCCTCGTCGCTGGTCAGACGGTCCAGACTGTGCGCCAGGGAACTGCTCGCCACCCGGACGGCCTGGCCGAGCAGGGGATCGGAGGCGAGCCGTCGCGCCCCCGGCACCGGATCGGTGGCGTCGACGCCCGCGAGTGCGGCGCCGCGCGGCCGGCTCGCCATGCGGACGAGCACGGGCTCCCGTACCTCGAATGCTGCAGACGTCTGATCGGCTTCGGACTCCGCCGCCACGTGTGTGCTCTCCTCGTCGCCGTCCGTACGGAAGAGCGGGGCGGTCCCAGCACCGCCCCGCTCGGAAGAGCCCCTCAGGGGCCTCAGTCCGTCAGCAACAGACGGGGCAGCGCGTGCCGATCGCGTAGCTGCTCGGCGAGGTGTAGGTGCCCTGCCCGAACGACTCGGCCTGGTCCGGCAGATCGGACACACGCAGGTCCAGGTCGAGGTCCAGCTCGGGGGCATCCTGGGACAGAACGATCTCGGTACGCATGCTTCTCCCTTGGGTGGTGGGGGTGCACGGACTCGAACACGCCGGGCCGCTGTTGCGGCCCGGACATGCGTATCCTTCGCGGCTGCCGCGGATAGGTGGTAGATGAAATCACGCCATCGATCACGGTGCGGGGCGCGCACCCTTCCGGCTCACTCCGGCTACGGCAGCCGGTCGAGTTCATCCCCGATGCCCGCGAAGCCGGCGCCGCGCCTCCGCATCACGGTGGGGTTGTCGCCCCCAAAACGCAGCACCGATACGGTCTGTGCGTCAGTCGTCAGTCATGATCCGCACCTGTCGGGGCGGGGTTGGCGGGTTGCTGTCCTTGCGGACAGGGTCCCGCTCGTGCAGCACATGGGAGTTGTGTCCGTGGGGAAGAAGCAGAAGCGTCGGCCGCGTCGTGAGAACTGGACGCGCCCGCCCGTGTCGGCGGAGAAGAGGGCCGCCGAGGAGGAGGTTCAGCGTCTCAAGGCCGCGATACGCCAACCGCCCCTCCCACAACGGAGACTGATCGCAGCCCTGTTCACCCTGGCCGTGATCACCTTCGCTGCCTTCCTCGTGTTCGTTCTGCCCGCGCGGTCGCTGGTGAACGACCTGCGTTCCCGAGGTGTTTCCGTCGCGGCCGAAGTCGTGTCGGCGCCGAAGAACAAGTACGGCGGCGCAGGGAACGTCAAGGTCCGATTCGCTGGTCCGGACGGCGAAGTGGATACCGAGCTGAACGACTGGGGAGGTGAACGCCCCGAGGGCCTGCGCGAGGGAACCGCGGTCCTGGTGACCTACGACCCCCGGGAACCCACGCGGGTACTGACGACCGACTGGGTCGAAGACCCGCCCACCGTGACACTTCCGATGTTCGTCACCGCCGTCCTCACCCCGTTGCTGCTCGGCGGTGCCGTCGCGCTGGTCGTGCGGCGCCGCAAACTGCTGAAGACGAGGTCCTGAGGCCGCTGTCAGGGGCGTGGCACGGCAACACGCGTCAGCCGCACCGCCGCCTCCGTGATGTCGCCGACTTCGAACAGCACGCCCCCGAGTTCCAGCGGATCACCGGTACGCAGATCCTCGTACGCCGCCACCGGCACGCCCGCGCAGTTCGCCGCGACGCCCGCCGTACCCGCCTGCGCGTCCAGGTAGGACACGGTGAGCGACAACCCCGTCGGGAAGCGCTGGACCCCGCCGTTGTCGAGCAGGGACAGGCTCTCACCCTCGGCGGGGAAATTCCCGGCCGCAGCGTCCAGCACCGCACGGTTGGTCGTGAAGCACAGCGCCGCGTCGGCCTCGCCGCCCGTCGGCTTCATCGACGCGGGCTCGGCCCCCAGCGCCGCCGCGTCCCGCGCCGACGCCGGCTCCAGCACGACACGGTACGAGCACACCTGCCGCACCGCGTACGCGTGGCCGGCGAGCGAAATCCGCGCCCCCACCCCGACGTTCCACTCGCGCTGTCCCGCCTCGTACCGGGCGCCTGCCCTCAACGTCGCCGTACGACTGCTGCCGTCGGCCGACGCCCCGGCGTACTGCACACCCACCCCGCCCGGCAGCCGGAAGCCACCGCCTCGCAGCACCCGCACCCCGCCGGCCGGCGCCTCACCGACACACACCGGCCCCTTGTCGCTGACCGGCGGAGCCTCCGTCGCCCCGCCGTCACCGCCCTCACCGGAGGGCGAGCCACAACCGGCCAGCGCGAACACCAACATCAGCGCGGCACCGACGACGCGTCGTCCCCTCACAGTCCCGTGCGCCACGCCTGCCTCCCCCCGTCCGTTCCCCCACACGCTCCGACACCCTACGGGAGAGGCCGTACGGCAAGGTGAGCCCGGGCGTCGTCCCTGAGCCGAGCGGCATTCGGCCAGGTGAACCGCTGGGGGAGCACGTGAACAGCCCGTGGGCGACGCCCTGCTGCGTGGGCGGCTCCCCGTACGCGGGGACGGTCTTGGGCAGCTGCCCTGGTGAGAAGGCGAGGCGAGCCCGCGACACGCGCAGGCTCGCCCCACACCGAACGCTTCTCACTCCCCGGCAAGCCTCACCAGCACCCCAGCCGTCAGCGCCGCCCGGAACACCATGCCCGACACCGACGCGCACTCCGTCCGCGCATGCGCCCCGTGGCCGACCGCCCCGATGCCGTCCAGCACCGGCACACCCGCCGCCGCGAGGAAGTTGCCGTCACTCGCCCCGCCGACCGACGCCTCCGCGAGGTCGTGCCCCAGGCCACGCGCCACGGACTTCGCCAACTCCGCAGCCGCCGCGACCTGTTCGCCGCGCTCGAAGACCGGACGGTTCCAGTCGCCCGTGACCTCCACCCGCGTCCGGGGGTCCACGGGACGCAGCTCCGCGAGCGCCCGCGTGATGCGGTCCTGCTCGGCCGCGCTCGCCACCCGGACGTCCAGATGTGCCGTGGCGCGGCCCGCCGTGACGTTGCTGCGGGTGCCGCCCTCGATCACGCCGACGTTGAGGGAGGTGCCCGCATCCAGGTCGCGCAGCTCGGCCAACCGCACCACCTGCGCGGCGAGTTCGTCGACCGCGCTGGCCCCGGCCGTCGGGTCGAGACCCGCGTGCGCCTCGCTGCCGGTGACCGTCAGCGTGAACAGGCCCACGCCCTTGCGTGCCGTCTTGATCGCCCCGTCCACCGCCGCCTCGAACACCATGGCCAGCCGGCAGTCCCGGCCCGTCTCCACGATCGCGTCACGGGAGGCGAGACTCCCCGTCTCCTCGTCGCCGTTCAGCATGAGGGTGACGGCCGGGCGGGGCAGGCCGAGGGCGTCGAGCGCGCGCAGGGCCCACACCGCCTGGACCAGACCCGCCTTCATGTCGAACACCCCGGGCCCGGTGACGGTGTCGCCCTCGCGGCGGAACGGCCAGGACTCCAGCGTGCCCGTCGGCCACACCGTGTCGTAGTGCCCAAGCAGCAGGACCGGCCGCGTGTCCTCCGCAGTGGCGTCGCGCGCCGGGTAGCGGCGGATCAGGATGTCCCCGGCGTCGTCCCGCCGCAGGACCTCCTCACTCCCCGCCGCGCCCAGCCGCTCGTCGAGCCGGCCGCGCAGCCAGGCCAGGCACGCGTCCAGCGCGTCCAGGTCGTCGCTCGCACTGCCCTGCGCGGTGTACGCGGCCAGGTCCGCGACCATCTCCTCGCGGTGCTCCTCCAGCCACCGCCGCACTCGCACGGCCGGGTCACCGTCCTCCAAACCTCCCCGGACGCCGGAGTCTCCGTCGCCGAGGCCCGCCCGGACACCCGGGTCCGCGTCGCCGAGACCCGGCCCGCCGGTCAGCCGGTCCAGCGCGTCGAGACGCCTCTCGGACATCGTCTCCGGCGCGCTTTCCAGCTCACGCAGCCCGTCCATGACCGTACGCAGCAGCGTCGTCGGCAGGCCCAGCTCCGTGGCGTACGCGATGACGTCGCGGTAGTGCGTCGTGACCTCGACGGGGCGGTGCCGTACCGCCAGGTCGCGCCAGATGCCGCTGCGGTCCTTGCTCTGCGTGCGCAGCCACGCCGTCAGCCGGTCGAAGGCGGCCTCGCGGGCCACGGCGTCCGCGCCCTGCCGGAACGGCTCCGGATCGAAGGCGTCGAACGCCTGGAGCGTGACCCCGCGCCGGTCGGCCACGGCGAAGACCTCCGCCGTGAGCGCGGCCATGGCCGGCCGGTGCCGGTCGATCAGGTCGGCCATGGGAGCGTCGGCGAGGGCGGTCGCGGCGAGCATCGCGCCGAAGCCCGCCTTGGCCCAGAGACAGCCCTCGACGTTGTCGTCGGCCCGGGCCGGCCCCCAGCTCTGCAGGTCGGCGACCAGCGACCGGACACGCTCGCTGACGGGTGCGCCCTTCGGTTCGCCGATCACCAGCGCCCCCGCGCCGCCGTCCAGGATCACGCCGGGTTCGACGACGTCGGCGAAGATGTTGACGAACGCCGCGACCGTACGGTCGATGCCGACGTACTCGGCGATCAGGTCCTCGTTGAAGCCGTTCTGCACGGAGACGACGTAACCGCCGGTCTCCAGTCGAGGGGCGATCCACTCGACCGCGCCCCGCGTCGCCTGCGCCTTCACCGCCAGCAGGACCCGGCCGAGGCTGCCGTCGAACGTGTCGGGCGTCTCGGCGCGCACCGCGACGCTCGTACGGCGGTCGCCCCGCGCCAGCACGAGACCGTGCGCGCGGATGGCCTCCACGTGTGCCGGGTCGGCGTCGACGACGGTGACCGGGTGGCCCGCTCGGGCCAGGGCGAAGGCGAGGGTTCCGCCGATCGCCCCGCCGCCGACGACGGTGTACGCGGCCGGGCCCTGGGTGGTGTCGCTCATCGGGTGACTTCCTCCGTCGTGGTGCCGGCACCCACCGGTGCCTCCGCATGTGCAGGGCGGGTCGCCCGGGTGCCGTCCGCCTGCCAGATCCGCGGCAGATGCAGCGCCCCCGTGCTCGACCCGCCGTCGACGCGCACGGTCTCGCCGGTGATCCAGGAGGCCTCCGGCCCGGCGAGCCAGCACACCGCGCGGGCGATGTCCTCGGGCGTCCCGGGGCGGCCCAGCGGATTGACTTGGATGCTCCGGGCGTACTCGGCGGACACCGGGTTGACGTCGCTGTCGACCAGCACGAACCCGGGGCTGACCGCGTTGACGCGGATGCCCAGCGCGCCCAGTTCCAGGGCGGCGGCCCGCGTCGCCATCTCCAGGGCCGCCTTGGAACTGGCGTAGGGCCCGCCGCCGGGGCGGGAACGCAGCGCGGACCCGGAGGAGATGTTGACGACGGACGCGGGGCGGCCCGACGCCGCGGCGAGGCGGGCCAGCGCGGCGGTGGTCAGGACGGGGGCGCGCAGATTCACGGCGAACAGCCGGTCCCAGGACGCCGCGTCGACGTCCGCCATGTCCAACGAGGGGTAGACGCCCGCCGCGTTGACCAGGACGTCCACCGGGCCGTGCGCCGCCCAGGACTGCTCGACGAGGTCACCGGCCGCGTCGGGGCCGGTCAGGTCGGCGGCCCGGATCGAGGTGCCGCCCTCGATGCGGGCGGCCGTGGCGCACAGCGCGTCGATGTCCCGGTCGGACAGGGTGAGGAACGCGCCCTGCGCGGCGAACGCCTCCGCGATCGCGCTGCCGATGCCGCCCGCGGCCCCGGTGACGAGAACGTGGGTCACTTGAACTCCTTGTCCTTGGTCTCGGGCATCGTGAGATAGACGACGAGGGAGATCAGCGAGGCGACGCTCACGTAGATCCACAGCAGACCACTGTGACCGCTCTCGTGCATCCACGTCGTGACGTACGGCGCGGTGCCGCCGAAGACGGCGACGGCGAGCGCGTACGGCAGGGCGATGCCGGTGGCGCGGACCTCGGCGGGGAACTGCTCGGCCATGATGACCGCGCAGTTGGACGAGTAGCCGAGGATCAGCAGCATGCCCACGAGCTGCACCGGGAACAGGCTCCAGAAGCTGTCGCCCAGCAGGTGCAGCAGCGGCCAGGCAAGGACGACGAACCCGCCCGCGAAGGCCGCCATCGTCGGCTTGCGCCCGATCCTGTCGGAGAGCAGCCCGGCGAAGGGCAGCGCGACGACGAACACGACCAGGCACAGCGTCTGCGACAGCAGTGCCGTCTTCAGCGGGATGCCGGTGGTCAGATTGGCGTACGTGGGAAGGTAGTTGACCCAGATGTAGTACGTGAGCGTGCCCGCGACGGTGATGCCGACGACGCGCAGCGTGGCCGCCGGGTGCTCGACGAACATCGCCTTGACGGGGTTGGTGCGGGTACGGCCGCTGTCCTGGCTCTCGGTGAAGGACTCGGTGTCCTCCACGGAGACCCGCAGCCACAGGCCGACCAGGCCGAGCAGCCCGCCGAGGACGAACGCGACGCGCCAGCCCCATGAGTGCAGCGCCTCGTCGCTGAGCGTGGACGTGGTCAGGGTGCCCAGCAGGGAGGCGATCAGCACACCGCCGGCGACCGACACCTGCTGCCAGGACCCGGCGAAGGCGCGGCGGCCGCGGGCCGCGGACTCGACCAGGAACGCGGAGGACGAACCGAACTCACCGCCCGCGGAGAAGCCCTGCACCAGACGGGCGACGAGCAGCAGCAGCGGCGACAGCAGCCCGATCTGCTCGTAGCTGGGCGTGATCGCGATGGCGAACCCGGCGCCCGCCATCAGCGCCACCGTGAGCGTCATGCCCTTCTTGCGGCCGCGCCGGTCGGCGTACGCGCCGAGCACGGCCGCGCCGACCGGGCGCATCACGAACCCGACGGCGAACACGGCGAGCGTCGACAACAGCGCGACCGCGCCGTTCCCCTTGGGGAAGAACTCATCCGCGATGATCTTCGCGAAGATCGAGTAGAGGGCCCAGTCCACCCACTCGACGGTGTTGCCGATGGTGCCCGCGACGATCGCCTTGCGCTGCCTGGCGTTCAGCTTCCGCGCGGCGGGCGCGCCGCCGGCGGAGGGGGACCCGGCGGACAGGTCGGACTTCAGGTTCATGGGGTGCGCTCCGAGGGGACGGGACGGGCGCCGGCGGTGCCGTCGAGCACGGCGCGGGCGGTGTCGGCGAGCTGGGCGTGCGTGGCGAACCACACGTCGTCGTGGGCCGCGATGTGGTCGAGCAGTTCCCGCAGCACGACCAGGCGCGAGCGGTGACCGATGACATGGGGGTGCAGCGTCAGCTGGAACACTCCGCCGTCGCGGTAGGCGGCGTCGAACTCGTCGCGCCAGATCTCGCCGACGTCACGCGGCCGGCTGTAGGGGCGGACGGACCCGTAGCGGTCCATCGTGAAGTACGGCGCGTCGTCCCGGATCCAGTCGACGGGGATCTCCACCAGACCGGTGGGACGCCCCTCGGCGACGATCTCGTACGGCTCGTCGTCGGCCATGAGCGAGGAGTCGTACGTGAACCCCAGCTCGAGCATCGTGGCGAGCGTGGACTCGGAGAAGTCCCACGACGGGGTGCGGATGCCGACCGGGCGGCGGCCGGTCAGCGCGTCCAGGGTGTCCAGGGCGCGCGCGGTCAGCTCCCGCTCGTCCTCGCGGCCCAGCAGCATGTTCCGCTCGTGGATCCAGCCGTGCACCGCCAGCTCGTGCCCGTCCTCCGTGTACGCGCGGGCCTCCTCGGGGTGGAGCAGGGCCGACACCGCGGGCATGAAGAACGTGGCGGGGACGCCGTAGCGGGCCAGCAGACGCAGGATCCGCGGCGCGCCGACGCGGGCGCCGTACTCGCCCTGCGCCAGCCGCCCCGGACTGGTCTCGCCGTCGCGCAGCGGGATCGTCTCGTGGTCGGAGTCGAACGACAGGGCGACGGCCACGCGGGCGCCGCCGGGCCAGCGGTCCGGGACGAGACGCCGTCCGGCGCGCACGGCGTCGACGTGGCCGCGCCAGGCCGGCTCAGGCCAGCGCCAGCTCTCTACGGGCAGGCCAGGTTCTTCCGAGGGCATGGGAGGGCTCCTGAGGGTGGGTGTACGAGCGGGGAAGCTCAGGTCGGGGACGTGCTGGGACGGTGGGGGAGGGGCGTAGCAGAACCGCCGGTAACGGCGTCTCGTCGGGGAGACGGGGACCCCGCCCGGTGATGGCTCACACGGGACGGTTCATCCGGTACCAGGAGTACTTCACGGTGGCGAGGTGCAGCGTCACGTCGGAGGCGATCAGCCCGGGCAGCGACCCGATGACCTCGCTGGTGTACGGGTACAGGTCGGTGCGCCGGGGCAGCACCATGTGTCCGATGAGGTTGAAGCGCCCGCTTGCGGCGCCCAGGAACTTCGTCCCAGGATGCCTGGCGAGCTGCCGTCCCGCCGCCTCCAGCTTCCCGGGCTCGATCGACAGCCACACCATGAACTCCGCGTCGAACCCGAGCAGGGACGGATCGACGAGGGTCCGGAACTGCAGGACACCGCGTGAGATCAGCCGGTCCATGGCGCGGGCCACGCTGGACTCGGCGCGGTCGAGCCGCCGGGCGAGGACACTGACCTGGGTCCGGCCGTCCTCCCGCAGCGCCGCGGCGATCTCCTGCTCGAGCGGGGTGAGCGCTTGTGGCGCCCGGTCCCGGCCGAGGGAATCCGGCGCGGCCGCGGCCGGCCGGAGCTCCGCCGCCGCCTCGGGAGGCAGCAGCCCGGTGTCCCACATGGCCGCAGAGGTGAACGGCCGGATGACGGGAACGACCTCGGTGCTGGTGATGAGGTCGGTCGCCGGCAGGTCGGTGAACAGCATCCGCATCATGTCGTCGTTGTCCCGTGCGACGAAGTCGACGACGAGATCGGCGGAACCGGTGACGACGGCCACGAAGCGGACGTCGGGGCTCTCACTGAACCGCGCCGCCGCCTCCAGACCCCGCCCCGGGCGGGCCTGGGCCCGGACCATCATGGAGGATCCCCCCTCGGTCCGGTCCAGCTCCAACGTGCCGGTCACCCGCAGCAGCCCCCGCTCACGCAGCGCCGCGTAACGGCGCTGCGCCGTGGTCTCGCTGGCACCGACCCAGCGCGCCACCGCGCTCCACGGGGCACGCCCGTTGAGCTGGAGCGCCGCGATCACGCGGCGGTCCAGCTCGTCGACGGTGTCCCGGAGGGCTGCATCGGACATGACCCGAAGCTAACCGTCGATATCCGGCCAGTCAATGACGGAATCCTGCATCGACGCAGGTCAGAGGGCTGGTATCAAGCGGACGGCGCGCCGAAAGGTGCTGCTGGGCGCCTGATGCCGGGGCGGGGGGCGCGTGAAGGATTCCCCCACGAGTGGGCGGCGGAAGTTTTCGGTGGGCTCGCGGCATCGGCGGAATCGCCGGATGTCTCGTCGTCAACGGACGGCCGGGGCGGGCCGGCGTGGATGAGCCGGAACGCGGGGCGGCGTGGATGAGCCGGAACGCGGGGCGGCGTGGGAGACCGATCAGAACGGCGGATCCTGGCTGAAGCCGCCTTGCCGGGCGGCGTGAGCAGCTGCGAGGCGGGCACAGCGCTCACGGGCCGCCACGTCGGACGTCGTCTCCAGTCCGCCGACGTCGTGTCCCCAGCCTTTCAGCGCGTTGAGGGCGCGGTCCCTGTGGTGCCGGTCGGTGCTGGTCGCCAGCAGGGAGCGGGCGTGATCGGCCAGAGCGGTCCGGTGCGGCACCAGCGCGGGGTGCTCCACCAGCGGGATGGCCGCGACAAGAGCGGTGTGGCGCACATCGGGGTCCCCGTGATCCAGGAACTTTCGAACGGCGGAGAACATCACCGGACGCGCGTCCCGGAAGGCCCGCATCGCCGCGTGATCGTCGAGGTAGCCGGGACCGTACAGACGCTCCTCCAAGGCGACGCACGCGTCATCGGCGTCGTAGGCCGTGTCGCCGAGCCACTTCAGCAGATGGACGAGGGTGAGGTGAGCCGGACGCCCATCGGCGCGGTGGCCGGGGTCGCTGGCCGTAACGACCGGGTGGTCGAGGATCGCCGCGACGTGGAGCGCCACCGGAACCGTGGCCTCGTAGACGGTGTTCTGATGCGTCACCGGCCCCAGCGCATCCCGGAGGGCGGACCGCCGGACGAGCGGGTCCGGACTCGTCAGCAGCGCCAACGCCGCCGGCAGGGATTCGCCTGTACCGCCGGCGGTCGCGAGCGCGGTCCAGTCCGTACCGTTCAGCAGCGCGCGACAGGAGAGGAGAGGGCCGGGGTGAGACTGCTCGCTGTGGGTCACGGACCGAGACTAAGTGGTCGACGAGGGCCACGTGACGACGGTGCCGAACGTCTCCGTAGCGGGCCGGCGAAGCGGCCGCACCGGCTCGGCGGCAAGGCGAGGACGGCGGATCACGTGCCACCGTGCGCACGATCCACCCCGAGATGAATGGCAATTCACTGCTAAGGTGAATCGCCATTCACCAACAGAATCACCGCCCAGGTCTGCCGCTGGAGTGCCCATGGCGTCGTCCGCCCCGACAGCCCGTCCGTCCCGTGACTCCTCCGGCCTACGGGCCCGGCTCACCATTCCCGTCCTGGCCTACTGCGGCATCCTCATGGCGGTCATGCAGACGGTCGTCGTGCCGTTGCTCCCCGACCTGCCCCGGCTGACCGGCGCGTCGGCGTCCGCCGTTTCCTGGATGGTGACCGCGTCCCTGCTCTCGGGCGCCGTCCTCACCCCCGTCCTGGGCCGCGCCGGCGACATGTACGGCAAACGCCGTGTGCTGCTGCTGTCCCTTGTCCTGATGACCGCCGGTTCGGTCGTCTGCGCGCTCACCGCCGACATCGCGCTGCTCATCACCGCCCGCGCGCTGCAGGGCGCCGCCGTCTCCGTCGTACCCCTGTCGATCAGCATCCTCCGCGACGAGCTGCCCCCGGAGCGCCGGAACGGCGCCGTCGCGCTGATGAGTTCCACCGTCGGCATCGGCGCCGCCCTCGGCCTGCCCGCCGCGGCCCTGATCATCCAGTACGCCAACTGGCACGTCATGTTCTGGGTCACCGCCGGACTCGGCGCCTCCGGCGTCGCACTGATTCGGTGGGCGGTGCCGGAGTCACCGGTGCGGGAGAGCGGCCGGTTCGACGTCACCGGCGCCCTCGGACTGGCCGCCGGCCTCGTCTGCCTGCTCCTCGCCGTGTCCCAGGGCGGCACCTGGGGATGGGGGAGCGCCCCGATCGTCGGCCTCTTCGCCGGCGCCGTTCTCGTCCTCGCCGTCTGGTGGCGCCACCAGCTCCACGCCGACCGCCCCCTCGTGGACCTGCGTCTCGTCTCCAGGCCCCGCGTCGGTCTCTCCCACGTGGCCGCCCTCCTCACCGGCTTCGCCTTCTACGCCAACACGCTCGTCACCGCGCAGCTCGTGCAGGCCCCCGAGGCCACCGGCTACGGACTCGGCCTGTCCATCGTCCAGACCGGCCTCGTCCTGCTGCCGAGCGGCATCGTCATGCTGCTGCTCTCCCCGGTCTCCGCCCGCATCTCGGCCGCCCGCGGACCGCGGATCACCCTCTCCCTGGGCGCCGCCGTCATCGCCGTCGGTTACGGCGTGCGCATCGCCGACAGCCGCTCCCTGGTCATGATCATGGTCGGCGCCACCGTCGTGTCCATCGGCACCACCCTCGCCTACTCGGCGCTCCCCGCCCTGATCCTCCGCGCCGTCCCGGCCTCGCAGACCGCCTCCGCCAACGGCGTCAACGTCCTCATGCGCACCGTCGGCCAGGCCGTCTCCAGCGCCGCCGTCGCCGCCGTCCTCGTGCACCACACCAGCATGGCCGGCGGGCTGCCGCTGCCCACCCTGCACGGCTACCTCGTGGCCTTCGCCGTCGCCGCAGGCATCGCCCTCGTCGCCGGCGCCGTGGCTCTGCTCATACCGGGCGACCCGGCCCCGGGGAGTGAACCCGCTCCCGAGGGCGAGCCCGCCCGCACGGAAGGCGTACGGTCCGTCACCGAGGGCACCGCCATGGAGGAAGCGTGAGCACCGAGAACACCCCGCCGGACGCCCCGGCACCCCGCCCCGCGCGACGGGACGCCGAGGCGACCAAGGCGGCCATCCTCCGCGCCGCCCGCTACTTTCTCGCCCGCCAGGCCCACGCCGACATCACCCTCAAGGCCGTCGCGGAGCGCGCCGGGGTCAGCCCGCCGCTCGTCCTGAAGTACTTCGGCAACAAGGACGCCGTCTTCGCCCGCGTGATGTCCTTCGAGGAGGACGCGGCGGCCCTCCTCGACGCGCCCCTCGACGACCTGGGCCGGCACATGGTCCGGCACGTCCTGGTCAGTCAGCGCGAGCACGGTTCCGACCCCCTCCTGCGGATCGCCTTCGCACCGCTCCAGGGCGACCACGGCGACGTCCTCCGCGCCAACTTCCGCGCCCAGGTGACCAGTCGGCTCGCCGCCCGCCTCCCGGGTCCCGACGCGGGCCTGCGCGCAGAACTCGCCCTGGGCGCACTTCTCGGCCTGGGCATGATCTACGGCATCGCCCGCGGAACGGACGTGAGGTCGACGCCGGTCGAGGAAACGGTGGATCGCTACGGCCCGCTCGTCCAGGCCCAGTTGACGCCTGAAGGGTGACCGAGTGACCCGCCTGGACCCGGGCGCACTCTGGGGAGGCGCGGTCGCGCTCTACAGGTGACCGATGACTTCCCGCGGCGAACGGGGTCCGCCCTCACATGACCCGTATCATCGCCGACACCTCGATCTCCCTCGACGGCTACGTGACCGGCCCCGGCCCGGGTCTGCACAACGGCCTCGGCACCGGCGGGGAGGGCCTGCACACCTGGGCCTTCTCGGGCGACCCGGAGGACCGCCGCATCGTCCGGGAGACGACCGAACGCTCCGGCGCCGTCGTCCTGGGCCGGAACCTCTTCGACATCGTCGACGGCCCGAAGGGCTGGAACGACGAAACCGGCTACGGCGCGCGCGAGGCCGGCAAGCCGTCGCTCGTCGTCGTGACGAGCGCACCGCCCGCGTCCGTCCGCACGTCCGACCTGGACTGGACGTTCGTCACCACCGGGGTGCGCGACGCCGTCGCCGCCGCACGCGAACGCGCGGAGGCGGCGTCGGCGCGCAGCGGCAAGGATCTCGACGTGTACGTCATGGGCGGCGGGCTCACGATCAGCTCGGCCCTCGACGCCGGGCTGATCGACGTATTGACCTTGCACATCGCACCCGTGGTGCTGGGCGGCGGCACACCCCTCTTCACCGGCGGAGTGCCGCACACCTTCACGCAGCGAAGCGTGACCCGCACGCCGACGGCGACGCACATCGCCTACGACGTACCCCGCTGACCACCCCGGCGGCACCGCCCGCCACGCCACCAAGCCGATCGCCTGCACCGTCGGCGAAAGCTGCCCGCGCGAGTGGTACCGGCCGCGCGACCTCCTGCCCGGCGGCATCGAAACGGTCGTCACCGCCGAGAGCACGCTGCACGACACCGTCGACCGCATCATGCGCGAGACGGGCCTCGACTTCCCTCCCGCCTCTGACTGCTGACGGAGCGCCATAGGCCACGGCGAGCAAACAACGGCACTCCACCCCCGGAGTTCATACTTTCTTCACATGGCAGATACAGTTCGTGCTTCAACTAGCACCCGGGGGGCGTGATGACCAATCCGTACACATCAGCAGTCCGCACCGCGCCGAAGTGGGCGCGCAAGCGGTACGTGCTGCCGGCGCTCTTCCTCGCCTTCTGCACAGGCATCGCGGCGAGCGGCGAGGACAGCAGCGCCAAGGGCGACGCGAAGCCTCTGGCGGCCAAGGCCCAGCCGTCGGCGACCGTCACCGCGACGGTGACCGCCACACCCACCGCCGAAGCGGAACCCGCCCCGACCGTGACGGTCACGGAGACGGAGACGGCCAGGGTGAAGGTGAAGGTCACCAAGACCGTGACCGCGGAGCCCGCCGAAGAGGACTACAGCGGCGGCGGGGGAGGCGGCGGCAGCGTCTACTACAAAAACTGTGACGCCGCCCGTGCCGCCGGCGCGGCCCCCGTGCACATCGGCGACCCCGGCTACGGCAGCCACCTCGACCGCGACGGTGACGGCACCGGCTGCGAGTAAGGGGCGGCCGGGCATAGGGCGGCGCCCCGCGTGGCACTCGTCGGGTGCGGGCGGCGCCCGCTGTCACGGGGCCGTGACCGTATACGACGAGATACGGCGAGCCGCCGAGGATGAGGACGGTGCCGACATGACCGGGAACAGCCCCGCCGAACGCGGACGCGGGTCATGAAGCGCGGCAAGCGGTACGCCGTCGCCGCCTCCGGGCAGTGGACCGATGAGGAGGAGGGCCGCCGCAGGCTGCCCGCCGGGGAGGTCCACGCCTGGGAGCCGGGCCGCAACGAGACCGTCTGCGGCCTCTCCCTCAGCCGCTCACGCCTCGTCCGCTTCTCGCACGTCAACTGGCCCGACACGTTCCCCGAGTCGGGCGGCGCGGCCGACAAGGTGCAGCGGGTGTGCCCGCGTTGCGCGTCGGTGGCCGGACGCCGAGGCAGTGACGCGCGCCCGCGCTGGGTGCGCGTCCGCCCCCGCCCATGACATGAGCGCCGCGCCTCACGCGCCGGTCAGCAGGTCACCCTCCTCGACGGCCGACAACGACAGCGTCTTGTAGCCGACCTGCTCGAACAGCACGGTGACACGGTCGTCCTCCCTGTGCATCACGGTGCCGGCGCCCCAATCGGCGTGCTGCACACGCTCGTTGGGTTCGTACGGCCCGGCGTCCCCGCCCGAGGGCGCGTGATCGGACGCAGCGGGCTCGTCGTCCAGCCGCTCACACACGTCACAGCGCCCGCACGGCGAGTCGAGCTGATCGCCGAAGTAGCCGAGCAGATACTGGCGGCGGCAGCTCGGCGTCTCGGCGTAGCCGCGCATCATCTCGATGCGCGAACGGTCGATACGGCGCCGCCGCTCGAACACCTCCTCCGCCGCCTTCGCGGCGTCCCCCGCCGACCACCCGGGCACGGCCCGCACCGCACGCCGGCGCCCCTCGACCACCACGGCGCCGCCCTCTTCCAGCAGGTTGAGCAGGTCGCCCGCCTTCCGGCGCGACAACCCGCACAACTCCGCCGTACGACTCCGGCTCAGCGGCGCGTCCTGCTCCAGCAGCATGCCCATGATCCGCCGCAGCGCGTCGCCGTCCAGCGACTTGGACGTGAGGAACTTCTGCAGCCCCAGATCCTCGGGCCGGTAGAACAGCACGGCGTCGGCCGCCTTTCCGTCCCGGCCGGCCCGCCCGACCTCCTGGTAGTAGGAGTCGAGCGATTCGGGCACGGACGCGTGGGCGACGAACCGTACGTCCGGCTTGTCGATGCCCATCCCGAACGCCGAGGTGGCGACGACCACGGCGGGAGCTCCCTCCATGAACCCGTCCTGGATCCGCCGCCGGTCGGCCGCCTTCAGCCCCGCGTGATACGCCTCGGCGTCCACCCCGTCCGCACGGAGCCGCTCGGCGTACGCCTCGGCGTCCTTGCGGGTGGCGGTGTAGAGGATGCCGGGGGCGGGAGCCGCGGCGGTCCAGCGGGAGACGGCCTCGCGCTTGGAGGGGTCGTCGGTGTACGTGTGCACGGTCAGCTGGATGGCCGGCCGGTCCGTGCCGGTCGTCACGAGGCGCGGGTCCCGCATGTGCAGATGCTCGACGATGTCCTCACGGACGGGGGCCGCGGCGGTCGCGGTGAGCGCGAGCACGGGCGGCCGGCCCAGCCGCTCGGCCGCCTCACCGAGGGTGAGGTAGTCCGGCCGGAAGTCGTGCCCCCAGGCGGACACGCAGTGGGCCTCGTCGACGACGAACAGCGACGGCCGCAGCTCACTCAGCCGCTCCAGGACGTCCTTCCTGGCCAGCTGCTCGGGGGAGAGGAACAGGTACTCGGCGTCACCGTCCTCCACCGCCTGCCAGCCCTCGTCCGTCACCGACTGCGACTGGGCGGAGTTCACGGCGACGGCGTCCGGGGCCTCACTGTCGCGCAGCCCCGTGACCTGGTCACGCTGAAGGGCGATCAACGGCGACACGACGACGGTGGGGCCGCCGAGCAGCACGGTCGGCACCTGGTAGATCGCCGACTTCCCGGAGCCGGTGGGCATCACGACCAGCACGTCCCGGCCGTCCAGCAGCCCCTGCATCGCCTCGGCCTGCTCCGCGCCCAGATCACTCCACCCGAACCGCTCACGCGCCACCCGCCGCAGCTCGGCCCCCCGCTCCCGCTCATCCATCGCACACGCCCTTTCCAGCCCCTGACCAGTGAGTTCCCGGCCCGGGTGCCCGGTGTGGGAAAGGGGATGCGCGATACCGCCCACCGCTGTCGCGCGACCCGGGCGACTCAGCCCTCCGGCTCCCGCGGCTTGACGTCGACCTCGCGCAACCCCTGCTCCCTGAGCCCGGTACGCGCCTCCGTACGGTGCCCGCGGGCGATGTAGTCCCGCACGATCGCCTCGACGGCGTCCTGCGGCGACCCGATCCCTGCCAGGACCATCACCTCCACCACGAGTTCGGCGTCCAGACTGATGCTGACCTTGGCCACCATGCCCCCTCGCGTCGCGCCCCGTCCCGGCCGCCTCCGAGCCGGCCGGGGCCTGTGCTCGACAGCTTCGCGCACCTGCCCGACCTGCACATGGACTTCGCCGCCGCCGACCGCGATCGGCACCGCTGGACACCGGGCATCACCGGACGCGTCACCGCCCCGCCGTCATCCCCGGCGCGCTGTGCGTGCGGCGGTACGCCGCCGGTGACAGGCCCACGTACGTGTGGAACTGGCGGCGCAGGGCGACCGGGTCGCCGAAACCGCAGGCCTTCGCGATGCGGGCCACGGGCAAAGTCGTGGACTCCAGCAGATGGCGGGCGTGCGCGAGCCGGCGCTGGGCCAGCCACTTCAGGGGGCTGAGCCCCGTCTCCTGCCGGAAGCGGCGCGTGAACGTACGCACACTCATGTGCGCGTGCCGCGCCATCTCCTCGAGGGTCAGCGGCTCGTCCAGCCGCTCCAGCGCCCACTGCCGGGTCGCCGACGTCGAACGGTCGGCGTCCTGAGGAACCACGTGCTCGATGAACTGCGCCTGCCCGCCCTCACGCCAAGGAGCCGCCACACACCGCCGGGCGGCGGCCGCGGCGACACTCGCCCCGTGGTCCCGCCGTACGAGGTGCAGGCACAGGTCGATGCCCGCGGCGCCGCCGGCGGACGTCAGGATGCGGCCGTTGTCGACGAACAGCACGTTCGGATCGACCTCGATCCCCGGGAACAGGTCGGCGAACGCCTCGCACAGCGTCCAGTGCGTGGTGGCCCGCAGCCCGTCCAGCAGCCCCGCCGCCCCGAGCAGAAAGGCCGACGTGCACAGACTCACGATGCGCGTCTGCGGCCGGATGGACTTCAGCACCGCCGTCACGTCCTCGGGCAGCGTTCCCGTCGCCAGCAGTTGCGCGGTGGGCTCCTGGGTGGCGATCACCACCGTGTCCGCCGTCTCGAGCAACGACTCGTCGTGCTCCACGACGATCCGGAAGTCCTCGTGCGTACGGACCGGCCGCCCTCCGATCGAACACGTCCCGACCGAGTACAGACGACTCCCGTCCGCGGCCCGCGCCTCGTTGAAGACCCGGGCGGGAATGCCCAGGTCCAGCGGCAGGACCCCGTCGAGGGCGAGAACGGCGACACGGTGCGTCATGGCCGGAATCGTACGACAGGTGTCCCTCAGGCCACTCACCCACGCCCGCACCCACGCGGCAGGGTGGATCGCGCCGGGCACACCCCGGCGCACCACCCCCGACGAACAGGAGCACCACACGATGAGCGGCCACACCATGCACGCCGTCACGATCAAGGAGTTCGGCGGCCCGGAGGTCCTCACCCCCGAGGACGTGGCACGCCCCGAACCCCTGCCGACCGAGGTGCTGGTGCGCGTCCACGCCGCCGGCGTCAACCCGGTGGACTGGAAGACCCGCGCGGGCCAGGGCATGGCGGGCCTGCAGACCTTCCCGCTGATCCTCGGCTGGGACGTCTGCGGCGTCGTCGAACAGGTCGGCTTCGGCGTCACCACGCTCCAGCCGGGCGACGAGGTGTACGGCATGCCCTGGTTCCCGCGCGCCGGCGGCGCCTACGCCGAGTACGTCACCGCGCCGGCCCGCCAGTGGGCCCGCAAGCCGGCCACCGTGGACCACGTCCACGCGGCCGCCGTACCGCTGGCGGCGTTGACCGCCTGGCAGATCCTCGTGGACACCGCGCACGTGCAGGCGGGACAGCGGGTCCTGATCACGGCCGCCGCCGGAGGCGTGGGCCACTTCGCCGTCCAGTTCGCCCGCCACCTGGGCGCGCACGTGATCGCCACGGCGAGTGCCGCCCGCCACCCCTGGCTGAAGGACCTCGGCGCCGACGAGACGGTCGACTACACCACCACCCCCTTCGAGGAGGCCGCGGCCGGCGTCGACGTGGTCGTCGACCTGGTGGGCGACGCCTACGGCCGGACCAGCACGCGCGCCCTCCAGACCCTGTCCCCGGGCGGCCTGCTGATCGCCGTCCCCGGCGGCGTCTCCCCGGAGTTGGCGGCGGCCGCCGACGCGGCGGGCGTACGGGCCACCGGGTTCCTCGTCGAGCCGGACGGCCCGGCGCTCACCTCGATCGCGGACCTGATCGACGCGGGGGAGGTGAGCGTCGAGGTGGAGAAGACCTTCCCCCTCGCGGAGGCCGCCGAGGCCCACATCCACGGCGAGGCCGGCCACACGCGCGGCAAGCTGGTCCTGACCGCTGCGGACTGACACGCAGGGCGTGCCGGGTTCGGCCGGAGCCGCGCGGGGCACCTCGTCGATGTGAACACGGACCAGCCACCGGAGCGAACCCCCGACGGTCACCACGTCGTCATCCGGGGCAGGAAATGGCGGGCGACCGACCCCTCCGTCCCGGAGGAGACGGCCGCCCGCCTGCGACGCCACCTGATGGCGGCCCGCCGAGCCGTACACTCCGCGACGACGGCGGACGACGAACAGGCCGAGCGGGCGGCACGGTCACGGGTGAACCGGGCGAAGATCGCACTCGGGGAGCGGGGCGCCCCGTGGTGGGAACAGTCGGATGAGGAGCGCCGGCACCGCTGGGAGGAGGGACTCACGTCCCTCGACGCGGAGGACGACGCCTGAGGTGCCGCCGTAGCGTCGACGGCGGACCGCTCACATCACCTCGGGGGCACCGCATGGAACGACCGGACGACCGCAGAGCGTCGGCGCTGCGCTTCGCGACGGAACTGGTCGCCTGGGTGGCCAACCCAGGCAGTGCACGTTCATGATCGGTCAGGAAGCCGAGGAGACTCTACCGCCCACCAGGAGAAGAACCCGTGTCCCAGCCATCCACCCCCGAGGATCAACTCGCCGCCGTAAAGAAGCAGTTGCGCCTTCCGGCCATCGTCGCCATCTGCGGCTCCACCCGCTTCATGGCCGAGATGGCCGAGGCAGACCTGAGGGAGACCAGAGCGGGGAGGATCGTCGTCAAGCCGGGTTGCGACTTGAAGTCGCCGAACGCCCTCTGGGCCGACCCCGCAGAGGCCCAGGCTCTGAAGGTGCAGCTCGACGCCCTGCACCGGGCGAAGATCCGGCTCGCCGACGAAGTACTCGTGGTCGGCGACTACATAGGAGACAGCACCCGAGCCGAGATCGTCTACGCCCGCTCACTGAACAAGCCGGTACGGTTCACCCACCCTGAAGTCGACCCGGACGTCTGAACGGCAGCCCTCAGCCGCCGGCACCGAGCCAAGCCATCGGGTCCGAGTACTGGCCGTCGAGGAGCACCTCGAAGTGGAGGTGCGGGCCGGTGGACAGTCCCGTCGAGCCGGCCAGCCCCACCGCCTGCCCCGTCGCCAGGTTCTGACCCGCGCTCACCTGCAGCGCCGACAAGTGGCTGTACGTCGTCTGAAGCCGCTTCCCCTCGATCGTGCCGTGGTCGATCACCACCCGGTACCCGTACGCCGGAGTCATTCCGGCGAACTCCACCACCCCGCCCCACGCCGCCGACACCTGCGCCCCCTGCGGCGCGTCGAAGTCGACGCCCGTGTGCAGCTTGGTCACCCCCGTCAGCGGGTGTTTGCGCGAGCCGAACGGCGAGGTGACGGAGAGGACGGCGACGGGCGGCTGCAGCCGCGCGCCCGCGGCCGGAGCGCCTCCCTGCTGCTCGGGATTGCGCCGGACCAACGCGCTGTACTGCGGCAACCTCTTCTTCACCTCCGTCACGAACAAGTGCGCCGACGAAGGGACTTTGCCGGCCTCCGCCACCTCGTCCACCCCCACCGCGTACGCGGCGAGCGTGAGGTCGGCGAGATCGCCGTTCACGGCGCCCTTGGTGCGCAACGTGGTCATCCGCTTCGACAAGGAGCAGTCCTGGCGCCCCAGCGCCATGATCGCGTCCACATTGTCGAGCGGCGTGGACGTACCGTTGCCGTCCTCGTCCCGGCCCCACTTCTTCCAACTGGCGGTCGTGAAACGAGCGATACCCAGCTCGGACAGAGTCGCGCTCTCGCTCTGCCACCCGGAGAGCTGGTCGATGTGCGCGGCGAGGAGCGCGGGGGTGACCCCCACGCAGTCGGCCGTCGCCTTCCGCAGCCAAGGAACGTACGAACCATCCACGTTGCTCACGGCGGACTCTGCCTGGCCCGGCGTCCCACTCTGCGGAACAGCCGTCTCGCCATCGACCGACGAGACGAACGCGAAGACGGCACCGAGCGTCACCACACCCGGCAGCACGACCAGCAGACAGGCGCCCGGACCGCGACGGCGCCGCGACGCGACGACAGTCGCCGAGACGGTGGCAGTGGCAGTGGTGGAAGTCGGCGATACGGTCTGTCCCACGCCGTCGCCCTTGGGCACGTTCCGCTGCTCCCACTCTCGGCGGCAGCCCCCGCAGTCAGCAGTCCGGCATGCCTCCCCTGTCCTCGAACACGGCGAACGCTATGCGCTCCGTGAACGACACGGCACCAGTCACAAGGACACAGTGACCTGCCCGATGGGGCACCCCGCCCAGGCAGCCGGCACAGCGCAGCCGTCCCCACGGGCAACCCGCCCGCCCCGAACCGCCCCGTCAGACCTCCCTCACCCGCCGCCCCCCAACGCCGCCCTCCCCGCTTCCAGCCGCGCCACCGGCACCCGGTACGGCGAGCACGACACGTAGTCCAGCCCCACCCCGTGGAAGAAGTGCACCGACTCCGGGTCCCCGCCGTGTTCGCCGCACACGCCCATCTGGAGGCCTGGCCGCGCCGCGCGTCCCTCCCTCACCGCGATCTCCACCAGGCGTCCCACGCCCTTGCGGTCGACCGTCTCGAAGGGGGACACCGCGAAGACGCCCTTGTCGAGGTAGGCGGAGAAGAAGGCCGCCTCGACGTCGTCGCGGGAGAAACCCCACGTCGTCTGGGTGAGATCGTTCGTGCCGAACGAGAAGAACTCGGCCTCCTCCGCGATGAGTCCGGCGGTGAGCGCCGCCCTCGGCAGCTCGATCATCGTGCCGACCGGACAGCCGACCGGCATCCCGGCCTCCGCCGAGACATCGGCCAGCACCCGGTCCACCTCCTCGCGCACCAGGCGCAGTTCCTCCACCGTGTCGATCAGCGGCACCATGATCTCCGCCCGCGGGTCACCGCCCGCCCGCCTGCGCTCCACGACCGCCTCGGCGATCGCCCGTACCTGCATTGCCACAAGCCCCGGAGCCACCAGCCCGAGCCGGACGCCGCGCAGGCCCAGCATCGGGTTCTCCTCGTGCATCCGGTTCACGGCGTCGAGCAGCCGTACGTCATGCTCGTCCGGCGTACCGCCCCGCGCCTCCGCCGTGGCGACCCGCACCGCCAACTCCGTCCGGTCGGGCAGGAATTCGTGCAGCGGCGGGTCGAGAAGCCGGATGGTGACGGGCAGACCGTCCATCGCGTCCAGGATGCCGCTGAAGTCCTGCCGCTGGAGCGGCAGAAGCGCCTCCAGCGCCCGGTCGCGTTCCGCGTCGCCGTCCGCGAGGATCATCGCCTCGACCAGCCGCCTCCGGTCGCCGAGGAACATGTGCTCCGTACGGCACAGACCGATGCCCTCCGCCCCGAAACGCCGCGCACGAGCCGCGTCCTCGGGGGTGTCGGCGTTCGCGCGAACGCCCAGTCGGCGTACGCCGTCGGCGTGCTCCATGGCGCGTGCCACGGCACCGACCAGCGGGTCCGGGCGCTCACCCGTCTCGAAGTACCGCACGACGGACGAGTCGACCAGCGGCACCGCACCCGGATACACCGCTCCCGCCGACCCGTCCACGGAGATGACCGTGCCCTCCTCCACGACCGTGCCGCCGACGGTGAACCGGCGCCGCCGGGTGTCCACGGTGATCTCCTCGACCCCGCACACGCACACCGTGCCCATGCCGCGCGCGACCACGGCCGCATGACTGGTCTTGCCGCCCCGGCTGGTGAGGATCGCCTGCGCCGCCACCATGCCGGGCAGATCGTCCGGAGTGGTCTCCTCCCGTACCAGCACGACCTTCTCCCCGTCCGACGCCCGCCGGACCGCCTCATCGGAGTCGAACACCGCCGCCCCGACGGCAGCCCCGGGGGACGCGGGCACACCCTGCGCCAGCGGCTCCCCGACGGCGGACGCGTCGAACCGCGGGAACATCAGCCGCGCCAACTGGTCACCGTGCACCCGCTCCAGTGCCTCGTCCGCGGTGACGAGCCCCTCGTCGGCCAGAGCGGAGGCGATGGTGAAGGCCGCCTCGGCGGTGCGCTTGCCCACGCGGGTCTGCAGCATCCACAGCCGGCCGCGTTCGACGGTGAACTCGATGTCACACAGGTCGCGGTAGTGCGCTTCCAGCGTCGCCATGTGCCGACGCAGCTCCTCGTACGCCTCAGGGGCGATGCGGGCGAGTTCGTCCAGCGGCACGGTGTTGCGGATGCCCGAGACGACGTCCTCGCCCTGCGCGTTGGCCAGGTAGTCGCCGTACACGCCGGAGCGGCCGGTGGCCGGGTCACGGGTGAACGCGACACCGCTGCCGGAGTCCGGGCCCAGGTTTCCGAAGACCATGGTCTGCACGGTGACGGCCGTGCCGAGGTCGTCCGGGATGTGCTCACGCCGGCGGTACAGCCGGGCACGTTCGACGTTCCACGACTGGAACACCGCCAGCACCGCCCGCTGCAACTGCTCCGCCGGGGACTGCGGGAAGGACTCACCTGTCTCCCGGCGGATCACCTCCTTGTACGTCTCCACCAGACCGGCCAGGTCGCCCGCGTTCAGCCCCAGGTCGTCCGCCGCGCCCACGTCCCGCTTCAGATCCTCCAGCGCCTGATCGAACAGGGCGCCGTCGACGCCCATCACCGTGCAGCCGAACATCTGGACGAGACGGCGGTACGAGTCCCAGGCGAACCGCTCGTCACCCGCGGACTTCGCCAGGCCCTGCACCGAGTCGTCGTTCAGACCGACGTCCAGGATCGTCTCCATCATCCCGGGCATCGAATAGCGCGCGCCCGAACGCACCGACACCAGCAGTGGATCGTCCCGCTGACCCAGCCGCCGCCCCGCGGCCCGCTCCAGCGCGGCCAGATGGTCCGAGATCTCACGCGACAGACCGGGAGGTTCACCACCGGTCGCCAAGTACGCGCGGCACGCTTCCGTGGTGACGATGAAACCGGGCGGCACCGGCAGCCCCAGCCGGGTCATCTCGGCCAGGTTGGCGCCCTTGCCGCCCAGCAGGTCGGCCTGATCCTTGCCGCCCTCGCCGAACGCGTACACATAACGGGCCATCTCGTGCTCCTCCTCATCAGTCCTACCGCGTCGTGAGAGCCGCCCCCGGCTCCCGCCCGCCCTGGTCCAGGCGGAACGGCGGATACACGTCCGTGAGCAGCGTCGCGTAGGCGGCGACCCGCAGCACCCACCGGTTGAGGCCGAGCAGCAGGTCGTACAGCCCGCGCGGATAGAGCCCGGTGAAGAGCAGGGCGACGCCCGCGAACAGCGTGAGCAGGCCGATGAGGCCGCCCGAGTACCAGGCCAGGCGGGCGCCCCCGGCGAAGAAGCCGAGGACCAGATAGTGCGGCAGGGCCAGCAGCCACCACTTCACCAGGACCAGCCCGCGCGACAGCCGCTCCGGGTACGTCACGTCCCAGTGCGCCGGGTAGTCGGGCACGTCGGCCAGGGTGAACGGCGGATAGCGGTCGGTGCCCAGGGTGCCGTACGCGTAGTACGCCACACGCCAGTTCCAGCGCAGCACACCGGCGGTGAAGGCGAACAGCGGCCGCGGGTACCGGCCGGTGAACAGGATCGCGAAAAAGGCCACCACGCTCACCGGCACGACCCCCACCCACAGAAAGAACAGGACGACGTGGTGGGGGAGCGCGAGCAGCCACTTGACCAGCCACAGCCAGCGCGACAGCGGCGCGTCGAGCCGCGCCGTCAGCCGGGCCGGATACGCCTCGGCTTCCGCGGGGCCGGGCGGCGGAACGGCGGAGGAGGTGACATGCGAGCTCATGGTGACGGTCCCTCCGGAAGCCGATGACGAACACGGAAGCGGATGTGACGAACACGGAAGCGGCTGTGACGATCACGGAAGCGGCTGTGACGATCACGGAAGCGGCTGTGACGCTCACGCGGCGACGATCACGGACCGAGGCGCCCAGCCGTCGGCGTCAACGCCTCGGATCGCCCTCCTGCCGCACCACGACCACCGGGCAGGCCGCGTGCTGCGCGCACCGCTGGCTCACCGACCCCAGCACGGCCCGGGCGAAGCCGCCGCGCCCACGCCGGCCCACGACGAGCACCTCGGCCCCCTCGGAGGCGTGGATCAGCACGTCGGACGGATCACCCTCGACCAGACGCTGCGTGAGCCCCTCCGGAAGCCCGTCGGCGAAGACCTCGTCCAGCTCCCGGGCGAAGCGCTGCCGCGCCTGCTCCACGTCGAACACCGGCTCCGTCGCCGGCCCGCCGCCCCACCCCACGAAGGTCGGGCTCTCCCAGACGCAGACCGCCTCGACGGCACCGCCGACGAGGCGCGCGTAACGGTCCGCCCAGCGCAGTGCGTCGTACGACGAGGAACCGTCCACGCCCACCACGATGCGCGGAGCCTCGGAGGATGCCATGGAACACCACCTCACACAGCCGTCCCCCTCCTTCCACGCTGACGGAACCCGCGCCACCGCGCCAGCCGGGGCCCCCGGAGCGAGCACTTCCGGCGTGGCGTGGCGTCACCCGGCCGCGGAGGCGACGCTGGGAGGGGGACGGACACGGCGAGCAGAGCCTGGAGGTGTCATGACTGGTGCGGACGGGCGCCGGCCCATCGTGGTCGGCGTCGATCCCGACCCGGAGAAGCGCCTGGCCCTGTCCTGGGCCGCCGACGAGGCCGAGCGGCGGAAGCTGCCGCTGCGGCTCGTGCACGCCCAGGGCACCCCGACCGGCGGCTACCGGTCGGGGGAGGTGCGGCCCTCGTGGGAGGAGTGGAACCGTGAACTGCACGGACTGGGCGACCAGGTGCTCAAGGACGCGGTGTCCTTCGTGGAGTCCCGGCAGCCGGCGGTCGACCTGTCGACGCTGCTGGCGGAGGGAGAACCCGCATGGATCCTCCACGAGGAATCACGCGACGCCTCGCTCGTGGTCGTCGGCTCCCGGCACCTGAGCAGGCGGCGCGGACTGTTCTCGTCCGCATCGGTGGCGCTGCCGCTGGCGGCGCATGCGGCCTGCCCGGTCGTGGTCGTACCGGAGCCCGAGCACATCACCCAGCAGCCGCCGTACTTCGTCGTCGGTGTCGACGGCAGTCCGCACTCGGCCGCCGCCGTGGACCTGGCCGTCGAGGAGGCGGACCGGCGCGGGGCGATCGTGCGGGCGCTGTACGTGTGGCATCCGCCGTTGCTCGGCGTTCTCGACGAACACGCCACGGTGAACGAGTGCCGCCGGGTCCTGGCCGAGACGGTCGCGGGCCGCACCGCGGCCCACCCGGACGTGGAGCTCCATCATGAAGTCGTCCGCGGCCATCCGGTAGAGGTCCTGACGGAGGCGTCCGAGCACGCCCTGGGACTGGTGGTGGGCACCCGTGGTCACGGTGGCTTCACCGGCATGATGCTGGGCTCGGTGAGCCAGGGAGTGCTGCTTCATGCCCGCTGTCCGGTCATCACGGTCCCGGTCTGAGACCACGCGGGGACGCGCCCCCGTGACAGGGCTGCCCGGCCCGCGGCCGCCCGTGACGGAGCTCCCCGCCGACGACGTGTTCACCACGCTGGAGACGTCGCGACGCGGGCTGTCGAGGACCCAGGCCGAGGACCGCCTGAGAACGCACGGGGGCAACGAACTGCCCCGCGCCGCGCCCCGGGCCGTGTGGCGGCAGCTGGCGGCGCAGTTCACCGACCTCTTCGCGGTGATGCTGCTCGCCGCCTCCGGCATCACCTTCCTCGCGTACGTCCTCGAGGAACCACGGGACGCGGGCACCCTCACCCTCGCGCTGGCGATCCTGGGAGTCGTGGGGCTGAACGCAGCCATCGGCTTCGCGCAGGAGTACTCGGCGGAACGCACGGCCCAGGCGCTGGAGGCCATGGTCCCCCACACCTGCCGGGTGCTGCGTGACGGTGAGCTGCTGGAGCTTCCGGCACGGGACGTGGTGCCGGGCGACCTGGTCGTGCTGGAGGCCGGCGACGCCGTGCCGGCGGACTGCCGGGTGGTCGAGGCGCACGAGCTCGCCGTGAACAACGCACCGCTGACGGGGGAGAGCAACGCCGTGGGACGCACCGCCGACCCCGTGGCGGCGGGCCCGCCGCTGGAGGCCCGCAACTGCGTCTTCATGGGCACCGACGTGGTCACCGGATCCGGCAGGGCCGTGGTGTTCGCCACCGGCGCGGAGACCCAGTTCGGCCGGATCTACCGGCTGGCCGCCGCCGCCCCTCGGCAGAAGACCCCGCTGCAGCTCCAGGTCGCCTCCATGGCCCGCCGGGTGGCCGGGGCCGCCCTGGCCGTCGGCGCCCTGCTGTTCGCCGTGCGGCTCCCCACCGGGGCGCCCGTCGTGGACCTCTTCGTGTTCGCGCTCGGTGTCATGGTGGCGATGGTGCCGGAAGGGCTGCCCGCCACCCTCTCGGTGTCCCTGTCGATCGGGGTGCGGCGGATGGCCCGCCGCCACGCCCTGGTCAAGCAGCTGCTGGCGGTGGAGGCGCTCGGATCGACCACGGTGGTGTGCACCGACAAGACCGGAACCCTCACCCAGGCGGAGATGACCGTCACGGAGGTGTGGGAGGCAGGCCGCTCGCACCCCGTGAGCGGAGTCGGGTACGAACCCCGGGGCGAGGTCACCGACCCCGTCCCGGTGCGGGAACTGCTGCGGGTGGCGGCCCTGTGCTGCGACGCCCGGCTGGTTCCGCCCGCCCGCCCCGGGGAGCGCCGGCGGGTGCTCGGCGACACCACCGAGGGAGCCCTCCTCGTCGCCGCGGCCAAGGCAGGCCTGGACATGCGGGCGGAGGAAGCCACCGCGCCGCGCGTCACGGAGTTCCCCTTCGACTCGGACCGCAAGCTCATGACCACGGTCCACCGGAGGGGCGCGGGCCACGAGGCATGCGTCAAGGGAGCGCCCGGACCGGTGCTGGCCCGGTGCACCGGAATCCAGCAGGACGGGCGCCGTGAGCCGCTGACGGACACGGGACGTGCGGCGGTGGCCGCGGCCGGCGACGAATTGGCGGCCCGGGGGCTTCGCGTGCTGGCCGTCGCCCGGCGGGATCTGGACGGTCCGCACCCGCAGCGGACCGAGGCGGAATCGGAACTGACCCTCCTCGGGCTGGTCGGCATGCAGGATCCCCCGCGCCCGGAGGTCACCGACGCCGTCACCGCCTGCCGCAGGGCCGGCATCCGCGTCGTCATGGTCACCGGAGACCACCCGCTCACCGGGGAGGCCGTGGCGCGCCGCGTGGGACTTGTCCGGAAACCGCACCCGGTCGTCGTGACCGGGGCGCAACTCGACGCGATGGACGACGACGTGCTCGACGCGCTGCTCGCCTCGCCGTCGGAGCTGCTGCTGTGCCGGGTCAGCCCCGAACACAAGATGCGCGTGGTGACCGCCTTCCAGCGGCGGGGAGAGGTGGTCGCGGTCACGGGGGACGGGGCGAACGACGCCCCGGCGCTCAAACACGCCGACATCGGCGTGGCCATGGGCGCGTCCGGCACCGACGTCGCCCGGGAAGCGGCCGCCATGGTGCTGCTGGACGACTCGTTCGCCTCCATCGCCACCGCGGTCCGCCTCGGACGAACGGTGTACCAGAACATCCGCAAATTCCTCGTCTACCTGTTCAGCCACAACGTCGGGGAACTCGTCCCGATCCTGGCCGCGACCTTCGCCGGATTCCCGCTCGTCCCCATCAACGCGGTCCAGATCCTCGCCATCGACCTGGGATCCGATGTCCTGCCCGCCCTCGCACTGGGAGCCGAACCACCCGAACCCGACGTCATGGACCGGCCGCCGCGGTCCCGGCACGAACGGCTGTTCTCCGCCTCGGTCGTAGGACGGATCCTGTTCCTCGGCGGCGTCCAGGCGCTCTGCGTGAGCGTCGTGTTCTTCTGGCACATCAGCTCCTCGGGCATTCCCTTCGACGACTTCACCGAGGACACCCGCGCCTATCAGGAGGCGATCACCATGGTCCAGGCCGGCATCGTGCTGAGCCAGTTCTTCAACGCGCTCACCGTGCGCAGCGACCGGCGCAGCGTCCTGGCCGTCGGCCTCACCAGCAACCCGGCCCTGCTCGCGGCCGGCGGGGTCGGCATCGCCCTCATGGCCGCGATCAGCTACCTCCCGCCCCTGCAGACGGTCTTCAACACCGCGCCGCTCGACGCCGCCCACTGGGCCCTCCTCACCGGCCTCGGCACCGTGCCCCTGCTCGCAGACGAGGCCCGCAAGGCATGGCTGCGACGGCACCACCGTCCGGAAGGAGGTGCGCGATGAAAGTGATCGTCGTGGGCTGCGGACGGGTCGGATCCGCCCTCGCCGGCCTGCTCGCCGCGGAAGGTCACGACGTGGACGTCGTCGACCGGTACGCACGCGCGGCCCGGAACCTGCCAGGCCGTCCACGCATCCGTTTCCACGAGGGCAACGGCTACAGCCGCCCGGTGCTCGAGGACGCCGCGATCGGACACGCCGACGCCTTCGTCGCCGCCACTTCGAGCGACACCGGCAACGTCGTCGCCGCGCGCATCGCCAAGGAGACCTACCGGGTACCCGTCGTCCTGGCCCGCGCCTGCGACCCCCGGCGCTCCGGCATCTACCACGACGTCGGAGTCCCCACCGTCGCCGGCGTCCGCTGGTCGGTGCACCAGATGCACCGTATGCTGCTGCACCGCCATCTGAGCCCGGAGCTCAGCTTCGGCAACGGGGAGACCTTGCTCGTCCGGTCGGACCTGCCCGGCTACCTGGTCGGCCGCCGGCTCTCCACCTTCGAGGTGGACGGCGAGATCCGCGTCGTCGAGGTCACCCGGCAGGGCCGCTCCCTCATCCCCACCCATGGCACACCCGCACACGCCGACGACCTGGTGACCTTCGCGGTCACCGCCTCCGCGCTGGGCAGGCTGCGGGCCTTCCTGGACAAGGAGCTGGGGACGTGAACGTGCTCATCGCCGGCGCCGGACGCCTAGGCACGCAGATCGCGCAGGTGCTCACCGCGGCTCGCAACAAGGTCGTGCTGATCGACAGCGACGACGATCACGTGGCCGCCCTCAAGCGCCGCCTCCCCAGCGTGCGGCTGATCACCGGGGACGCGTGCGACCCGGCGCTGCTGGAGCGGGCCGGTGCCCTGACCGCCGACCTCGTGGTCGCGACCACCGGTGACGACGCGGACAACCTCGCCGTCAGCCTGCTCGCCAAACGGAGGTTCTCGGTGTCCCGCGTGGCCGCACGGGTCAACGAGGCCGACGATGCCTGGCTGTTCGACGCCCGGTGGGGCGTCGACGTCGTGCTGCCCGCCGCCACTCCGCTGATCTCGTTGATCGAGGAAGCCACCGGAACGACCGACACGGTGGCCCTGCTGCGGCTGAGCAAGGCCGGAGTCGAGGTCGTCGAAACCGCCATCACCCCGCGGTCCAGGGCGGCGGGCCGGACCCTGGGCGACATCGCGCTGCCCGAAGGGACGGTCGTCGCGACCGTCGTCCGCGACGGCCGGCCCACCGTGCCGCACCCGCAGGTGCGTCTGCGGGCCGGGGACGAGATCCTGCTCGTGTCGCACTCCGCCACGGAACACGAGATCCACGCGGCGTTCCAGTGAGACCACAGCAGGTCCCGGCGTACCGTCAGTTCCTCTCACCGCTGACGCAGCGCGACCTTCAGCGCCCCCGACTCCGTGCCCTTCGAGAACACCTCGTACGCCTCCACCGCCCGTTCCAGCTCGAAGAAGTGGGTGAGCAGCGGGGACACCCGCAGGCGTCCGAACCTCAGCAGCTCCAGCAGCCAGGGCGTCGAGGAGGTGTCGACCTGGCCGGTGCTGATCGTCACGTTCTTTCGCCACAGCGACTCGAGATGCAGCGTGGTGGACCGGCCAGGCGTGCCGATGACGGCGATGTGGCCGCCGGTGCGGACGGCGCGCGTGCACAGCACGAACCCGTCCGGCTCGCCCGACGCCTCGACCACCACGTCGGCGCCCGGCCCCTCGTACAGCTCGGCGATCATCCGCCCCGGCACCTCGGCCGCGTCGGCGCCCATGCGGACCGCCGCCTCCAGCCGGGCCGTGGACAGGTCCACCGCGACGACCCGGCGCGGCGAGTAGAGCCGCGCGATCGCCACCGTGGCGAGACCGACGGGCCCCGCGCCCACCACGACCACGGTGTCCCCGGGGCCGACCTCGCCGTTGCGCACCCCCACCTCGTACGCGGTGGGGAGGACCTCTGCGAGCAGGACCGCCTCGTCGGGCGGCGGGGAGAACGCCAGGCGGTGCGTCGAGTGATCGGCGAACGGCACCCGCACGTATTCGGCCTGGGTGCCGTGGATCAGATGGCCCAGGATCCAGCCGCCGCCCCCGCGGCACTGCCCGAACAGGCGGTCGCGGCACGGCCGGCAGCGTCCGCAGGCCGACACGGACGAGACGATGACCCGGTTGCCCGGGTGCAGCCGCCGCACGTCGTCGCCCGTCGCGACCACCTCGCCGACCGCCTCGTGGCCGAGGACCGTGCCCGCCGGCACCTCGGCCAGGTCCCCGCGCAGGATGTGCAGGTCGGTGCCGCAGACCGTCGTGGTCCCGACACGCACGACGGCGTCACCGGGATCCTCGATCACGGGATCCGCGACGGTGTCCCAGGAGATGCGTCCGGGACCGTGGTAGACGAGGGCTCGCATGGTCTTCCACTCCCTGACGGCGCGGCCGCCCCTGTCCACCGTCGCCCGGGACGAACCTCCGGGCAAGCGGGGACACGGGCCGCGCCCTCACACGTCGACGGCATCGGCACGGCAGGGCGCCGCCGTCAGCCGGGCTCCATGTAGGGGCGCCGGAACACCGGCGCCTGCGCGGTGCCCCACGGGCTTACGGCGGCCAGGGCCCGCTCGACCGCGGCGCCCAGCGGACCGTCGGTGTCGACCGGCACGGCCTCCGGCCAGGGAGCTTCGGCGGCCCGCATCGCGTCGGCCACGGAGGCGTCCGCGTCGGAGGGCCCCGACGTCCGCGTGTCGAGCCGGGCCGCCGCCACCTCGCCCGGCACACGGCAGCGCAGCGCGACCAGATCGGCGCCCGCCTGCTCGGCGACGCGGTGCGCGGCCTCCCGCTGGGCCGTGTCGGACCAGGTGGCGTCCAGGACGACGGACTCCCCGGCGGACAGCAGTGCCCGCGCGCGGTCGAGGAGCGTCGCGTACGTTTTCGCCGTCCACTCCGGCGTGTAGATCCCCTCGCGGTACCCGGCCGCCGCGGACTGCTCCGCCGGGATGCCCGCGAGTTCCTTGCGGACCCGGTCGCTGCTGAGCAGGGTGACCCCCAGCCGGTCGGCCAGCGCCCCCGCCAGGGTCGACTTGCCGCTGCCCGGCAGCCCGCCGACCAGCGTCAGACCGACGTCCGCGGTCCGCAGGTGCCGCAGCGTCGTGGAGACCAGCCGGCGGAACGCCGCCTCCGCACCCGGCGCGCCCTGACGGGCCTGGATGAGGGACACCTTGGCGCGGACGAACGCGCGGTAGGCGACGTAGTGGTGCCGCAGCGAGGACGGCGCCGGATCGCCGGAGAACTCGCCGTACCGCGCGAGGAACCACGCCGCCGCCTCGGGCGCGCCGAGCTGCTCCAGGTCCATGGCGAGGAACGCGGCGTCGTCCAGGCCGTCGACATGGCGCAGACGGTCGTCGAACTCCAGGCAGTCGAGCAGACGCGGTCCGTCGTCGAGGCAGAAGACGTCCTCGGCGAGCAGATCGCCGTGGCCGTCGACCACCCGGCCCTGCGCGATGCGTGCCTCGAACAGCGGCTCGCGGCCCGCCAGATAGCGACGTACGAGCCGCTCCACCTCCGGCACCTCGTCCGGCAGACCACCGTCCCCGGCCAGCTCCCGCACCTGCCGGAAGCTGTCCTCCCAGCGGGAGGCGAGCGCGTCCCGGGTGCCCTGCTCGTCCACCTCAGGGCCTCTGGGCGCCTGCGCGTGCCAGGCCGCGAGCTGCCGGGCGACGGACCGCAGGACGTCGTCGACGTACGCCCCCTCCCGCACCAGGCGGGACAGACGCCGCTGCGCGGGCATCCGGCGCATCACCACGAGCGGCTCCGGATCCCGGGCGCCGGGCTCGCGCAGCTCACCCAGCCCGAGATAGACGTCGGGGGAGAAGCGGCGGTTGAGCTCCACCTCCCGCTCGCACGCCGTCCGGCGCGCCGGCACCGTCGTGTAGTCCAGGAAGCCCAGGTCGACGGGCTTCTTCAGCTTGTAGACGCGGTCCCCCGCGAAGAACAGGACCGCGGTGTGCGTCTCGCACACCTCCGCACGGGGGCGGTCCGGCCCGGTGGTGACGATCGACCACATGACGGTACCCTCCGGCTCGTTCGGCTGGCAGGCGGACGGAAGGCCGCCGGATCGCCGCGTCCAGGTCACCGGTCCCGCGCGCCTCACCGGCACGCGTAACGCCCTCCACTTCGAGGAGACCGCGACCCGGCCCCCGCCGCCTACGGGCCTCTCGGCCTCCGCGCCCCGCCGACCGGGGACGGCGAGGCACCCGGTCCGGGGACCTTCGGCCCTGTGCCGCGTACGCCCACTTCCCTCAAGCTGGGAGGAGGACGAGGGGGGACCGGCCGGCGATCTGCTGGAGGCGAGTCATGAGCGCACGCGATCCGCGTCCGTCCGGACCGCCGCCGTCGCATCCGGACCGCACACCCGGGCCGGCGCACCCGCTGCGGCGTCCGGCCGACCGGCTCGAGTCCTGGTTCAGCTGCTTCCTGCTGCTGGTCCTCGCCCTGGGCCTGCCCGCCGCAGCCCTATGCGCGGGACAGTACGCCTACCAGTCCGGGCTGCGCACCGTGCAGACCCAGTCGGCCGAGCGGCACCAGGTGGACGCCACGGTGCGCTCGGTCGACGAGAACGTCGGCGCCACGGCGAAGGAACACGCGCGGATCCGCTGGACCGACGACGACGGAACCGTGCGGACGGGCAGCACCCCGGTGAAGCCCGACACGAGGGAAGGCTCCACCGTGCGGGTGTGGGTGACCCGCGACGGCGACGTCACCGGGCCCCCGATGACCCGCAACCAGGCCGTCACCACCGGCTGGTTCGCGGGCGGCGCGGCGGCGGCCGGCGTGGGCGCCGCGGTGTACGTGGCGCACGTGGGCGCACGCCACGCCCTGGACCGCAGGCGGTACGCCCAGTGGGACGCCGAGTGGGAGCAGGTCGAACCCCTGTGGGCGGGCCGCTTCCACCGGTGACACGAGAGCGGCCGGGGCCGGCGGAAGACCGGCCGGACCCGGCGGAAGAGGCGATGCACATGTCCGACGCCAAGACCACCGACCTGTACGAGGTCACGATGGCCATGTCCTACCTGCGGGAGGGCATGACCGCACCCGCCACGTTCAGCCTCTTCGCCCGCGACCTGCCGCCCGGACGCGGCTTCCTGGTCGCGGCGGGACTGGAGTCCGCCCTCGACCACCTCTCCGGCCTGCTCGTCGGCCCCGAAGACGTGGAGGCGTTCGCCGACGCGCTGCACCGGCCGCTGCGCGACCTCCAGCCCCTGCTGGGCCTGGAGTTCACCGGCGACGTACGGGCCGTCCCCGAGGGGCGGGTCGTCCTGGCCGGGGAGCCCCTCCTGGAGGTGACCGCGCCCCTGCCCGAGGCGCAGCTCGTCGAGACGTACGTGCTCAACCAGCTCAACCACCAGACCACCCTCGCGTCCAAGGCCACGCGCTGCGTCCTCGCCGCGGCCGGGCATCCGGTGGTCGACTTCTCGCTGCGCCGCACCCACGGCACCCGGTCCGCGTTCGAGGCGGCGCGCGCGGGCGCCATGGCCGGCTTCGCCGGCACCAGCAACGTGGCCGCCGCCACCGCACTCGGCATCCCCGCCGTCGGCACGATGGCCCACTCCTACATCGAGGCGTTCCCCACCGAGGAGGACGCCTTCCGCGCCTTCGCTCGCGCCCACCCGGGCCCGGTGACCTTCCTGGTGGACACCTACGACACCGAGGAGGGCGTGCGCACCGCGGCACGCGTCCTGCGGGACCTCGGCCCCGCGGTGTACGACGCCGGTTCGGCGGTTCGGCTCGACAGCGGCGACCTCGGCGCCCTCGCACGACGCGCCCGGGCCCTGCTCGACGACGCGGACCTGCCCGGCGTACGGATCACCGCGAGCGGAGGCCTGGACGAGTACGCGGTCGAGGAACTCGTCGGCTCCGGCGCCCCGATCGACACCTACGCCGTCGGCACCCGTGTCGGCGTGTCGGCCGACGCCCCCTACCTGGACACCGCCTACAAGATGGTCGAGTACGACGGCCGTCCGGTGATGAAACTGTCGTCCGCGAAGGTCACGGCGCCCGCACCCAAGCAGGTGTTCCGCGGCCCCGGATGCGCCGACGTGATCGCCCTGGCCGGCGAACCGGCACCCGACGGCACACAACCCCTGCTGGAGACCGTGATGCGCGACGGACGGCGCACCGGCCCCCGCGCCACGCTCGCCGCATGCCGCGACCGGCTCTCCGCCGACCTGGCCGTGCTGCCGCCGCAGGCCCGCCGGATCAGGCAACCCGTCGCCCCCCGCGCGACGGTCTCCGGGCAGCTCGGCGACCTCACGGCGCGCGTCCGGCGCGAGCTGGAGGAACGGACCACGGCGGCCGCCGGCCTGGTGTGACGCGCACGGGCCCACGCGACCCGCCCGCGTGTGTCACGGCCGTACACCGGCCGCGCGATGCGACGGGGAACCGCCCGTGGCACGTTGGAGACAGGACCACTCCGGGAAGAGGGGCAGCGCCCATGCACGCTCACCTCGGCGACCGGCTCGTCGTCGAAAGTCCGACCACCGGCGTCGTCAGGCGCGACGGCGAGATCGTCGGGCTGCACCACGAGGACGGAACACCCCCGTACGACGTGCGCTGGTCGGACACGGACGACGTGACGCTCGTGTTCCCCGGCCCCGACGCGCACATCCAGCACCTGGAAACGGAAGGCGACGAGACGGCCTCCGGGACGGACGCCGCCGAACAGAACGCCGCCGCACCCGGCACCCCCAACCCCGGCGACATCGGCCGCCGCGTGGCCGGGGAACGCCGCCGGCGCGGCCTCAGCCGTGAGGAGACCGCGCGCCGCGCCCGCATCTCGCCCCAGTACCTGGCGTACATCGAGGAACAGCCCGCCGAACCGACCACAGCGACCCTCCTCGCCCTGGCCGGCGCGCTCGGCACCACCGCCGCCGCGCTCCGCGGGGGAGGCGTCGACCGGCCGCCCGGCCAGGGCCACGCCCTGCTGCACCCGCGGCTGGACGACCTGGACGACGATGAGTGCCGGCGGCTGCTGTCCACGCACGGCGTGGGACGCGTCGCCGTGACGGCGCCCGACGGACACCCCGCGGTCGTCCCGGTCAACTACGAGGTCGTGGACGGCGCGATCGTCTTCCGCACCAGGCCCGGCTCCCTCCCCGCCGCGGCGGCCGGGAACGAGGTCGCCTTCCAGGTCGACCACGTCGACGAGGCGATGAGCCGAGGCTGGAGCGTCCTCGCCGTCGGCCCCGCGACCACCGTCACCGACCCCGACGCCGTGCGGAACCTCGCGCGGCACGCCCACACCGAACCGTGGGCGGGCGGGACGCGAGACGAGTGGGTGTCCGTCAGGCCGACGCGGCTCACCGGCAAGCGCATCACTCCGGCCGGTGGGCCGGTTCACCGGTGAGCCGCGGTTCGACGTCCACGACGCCCTCCACGGCCCGCGCGAGCCGCACGGCGAGGGAGATGAGCGAGGTGTCCCGGATGTGCCCCTCCCAGGGTGACGACCCCATCCGTGACGTGCACGCGGGTGCCGTGGTTCAGGGCCGGGAACAGGTACGACACCACGGTGCGGGGGACCTCCTCCTCGATCTCCTCGTCCGGACGCAGGAACACCTTCAGCAGGTCCGCGCGGCTCACCATCCCCCGCAGCCTGCCGCGTTCGTCGACCACCGGCAGCCGCTTCACCCGCCGCACCGCCATGACCCGGGCCGCCTGCGCCGGCGTGGCGTCCGGGCGGACGGTGACCGCCGGGGCGCTCATCAGGTCCCCCGCCGTCACACCCCCGGCTTCGCCACGTCGTCCAGGCTCCGGCCCTGCTCCACGAGGCCCGGGGCGCTGTCGCGGAACTCCTCCTTCGGCAGCAGGTCGGCCTCGGAGACGACGCCGACGACATGCTCCTCCTTGTCGAGGACCGGCATCGCGCCGGCCTTCCACCGCCGCATGGTCCGCACGATCTCCTTGAACGAGGCGTCGCGTCCCACGGCGACGACCGTCCGGGTCATCACGTCGCTGACGGTGTGCGGGGTGCCGGGCACCGCGATCCTCCTCGGGCCGGCGCGCCTGCCTGCGGCCGTTCACCTCCACGATCGCCCGGAAACGCAGCCGTGCAACCCAGGAAGGCGGTGCTGACCGTGAAGCTCCCTCTGGTCGTGGGCGTCGACGGTTCCGGCTCCAGCCTGGAGGCGGTCGACTGGGCCGTGGACGAGGCCGCGCGGCTCGGACTGCCCCTGCGGATCGTCCACGCGTCGCTGTGGGAACGGTACGAGACCCGCGTGCCGTCCTTCGCCACCGGCCGCCCCGCCGAGGAGGTCATGGCCGACACCATCGTGGCGGCCGGAGCCGAACGCGCCCGCCTGCGCCGCCGGGACCTGGACGTGACGGCCGGCGTCGTGAACGAGGACGCGGTGTCGGCGCTCCTGCACGCGGCCCGCGAGGCCTCCGCCCTGGTCACGGGCTCCCGCGGACGCGGCGGCGTCGCGGGGATGCTGCTCGGCTCGGTGAGCCTCACGGTGGCCGCCCGTGCCGTCTGCCCGGTGATCGTGGTGCGCGGCGAGAAACGGAACCGCCAGGGCGGGTACGGCCGTGTCGTGGTGGGCGTCGCCGACCCCACACAGAGCTCGGCCGCCGTACGGTTCGCCCTCCGCGAGGCCGAGGCGCGCGGCTGCGACCTGGACGCCGTACGGGCCTGGCGCCGCCCGGCCCACGAGCACGTCGACCACCCGCTGATCGTCGACGACGCCGCAGGCGTACGCGAGGAACACGCCCTCGCGCTGCTCACCGACGCGCTCGCCGAGGCGGTCCGCGAGCATCCCGGGACCGACGTGAACCGGCGGACGGTCGAAGGTCCCGCCCACCATGTGCTCCAGGAGGCCTCCACCCACGCCGACCTGCTGGTCGTGGGGGCGCGGCGGCGCCACGGCCACCTGGGGCTGCAGCTCGGCCGGGTGGCCCACGCGCTGCTGCACCACGCCGCGTGCCCGGTGGCCGTTGTCCCCCAACGGAGCTGACCGGCAACGGTGCTGCCGCGCGCCCCGTACAACCGTGAGAGGACAGCATGTCGGAGTGGACCTGGGAGTACGAGGGGTACGTCCCGGGCGGGGAACGGCTGCGGGAGTCGCTCTGCACGCTCGGCAACGGGTGCTTCGCCACCCGGGGCGCCGTGCCCGAGAGCCGGGCGGGCCTGCTGCACTACCCCGGCACCTACGCCGCCGGTGTGTACAACCGCCTCGAGTCCACCGTCGCGGGACGCCAGGTGGTCAACGAGGACATGGTGAACCTCCCCAACTGGCTGCCGCTGCGCTTCCGTCCGCGCTTCCCCGACGGGGCGACGGGCCCCTGGTTCTCCCCGGACACCCGGCACCTGCTCGGCCACCGGCACACCCTGGACCTGCGCCGGGCCGTCCTCACCCGCAGATTCCGCTACCAGGCGCACGGGGCGGGCGTGCTGGAGGTGGAGCAGGTCCGCTTGGTGCACATGGTGGACCCGCACCTCGCCGCGTTGCGGACCGTCGTCACGGCCGAGGACTGGACCGGGGAGATCGAGGTGGAGTCGGCCCTCGACGGCGACGTCACCAACAGCAACGTCCGCCGCTACCGGTCGCTGGCCCGCCACCACCTGGTCCGCATGCACTCCGGCGCCTCCGCGCCGGACACGGCCTGGCTGAACTGCCGCACCAGCGCCTCCGACATCGGCATCGCCATGGCCGCCCGCACGGTCACCTCCGAACCGGCCACGACGTCGGAGATCCGTTCCTCCCACCGCGGGGTCGTGCACCGGCTGGTCGTGCCGGTCGGCCCCGGCCGGCCCGCCGTCGTCGACAAGACGGTGGCCCTGCACACTTCCCGCGACCGGGCGATCGCCGACCCCCTCGGCGCCGCGCTCGACCGCGTGGCCGCGGCCGACGACCTCCCGGCGCTCCTCGCCTCGCACACCACGGCGTGGGCGCGCCTGTGGCGCGGCGCCGACATCCGCGTGCCGGGCGAGGCGGGCCGCATCCTGCGACTGCACCTGTTCCACGTTCTGCAGACGCTGTCGCCCAACACCGCCGACCTGGACGTGGGGGTACCCGCACGGGGTCTGCACGGGGAGGCGTACCGGGGGCACGTCTTCTGGGACGAGCTCTTCGTCCTGCCGTACCTCAACCTGCACTTCCCGGAGGTCTCGCGGGCCCTGCTCGACTACCGTCACCGCCGCCTGCCGAGAGCCTGCCGGGCCGCCCGCGCGGCGGGCCGCAGCGGGGCCATGTACCCGTGGCAGTCCGGCAGCGACGGCCGTGAGGAAACCCAGCAGCTGCACCTCAACCCGCGCTCCGGCCGCTGGCTGCCCGACCACTCCCACCTCCAGCACCATGTGGGCTCGGCGATCGCCTACAACGTGTGGCAGTACTGCGAGGCCACCGGCGACACCGAGTACCTGCACACCAAGGGCGCCGAGATGCTGCTGCAGATCGCCCGCTTCTGGGCGGACGGCGCCGAGTACGACCCCGGCACCGGCCGCTACCGCATCCGGGGCGTGGTCGGCCCCGACGAGTACCACGACCGCTACCCGGACGCCGACCGCCCCGGCCTGGACGACAACACGTACACCAACGTCACCGCCGCCTGGGTGCTGTGCCGGGCGCTGGACCTGGTGCGGCGCGTCCCGGCCTGGCGGCGCGAGGAACTCTTCGAACGCATAGGCCTGGACGCCGGTGAACTCCCCGAGTGGGAGGAGGTCTCCCGCAAACTGCGCGTGCCGTTCCACCAGGGTGTCATCAGCCAGTTCGACGGCTACGGCGACCTCGCCGAGCTGGACTGGGACGCCTACCGCGCCCGCTATCCCGGCATCCGGCGTCTCGACCGCATCCTCGAGGCCGAGGGCGACTCCGTGAACCGCTACCAGGCGTCCAAGCAGGCCGACGTCCTGATGCTCGGCCATCTCTTCTCACCCGCCGAACTGCACGGCCTGTTCGAGCGGTTGGGCTATGACCTCGACGACGCGACGTGGCGCAGGACCGTCGACCACTACCTGCGGCGCACCAGCCACGGCTCCACCCTCAGCGGCCTCGTCCACGGCCTCGTCCTCGCCCGCGCCCGACGGGCCGACGCATGGCGCTACGTCCGTGAGGCACTGGAGGCCGACATCGCCGACATCCAGGGCGGCACCACGGGCGAGGGCATCCACCTCGGCGCCATGGCGGGCACCCTCGACCTGGTGCAGCGGGGGCTGACCGGCCTGGAGACCCGCGAGGACGCCCTCCACCTCGACCCGGTCCCGCTGCCCGCCCTGTCGGAGTACAGCTTCTCCCTGCGCTACCGCGGCCACTGGGGCATCGGCGTGCGCCGCCGCGAGGGGGAGATCGAGATCGAGGTGCCGGAATCGGAGGAGTCACCGATCCGCGTGGTCCTGGCCGGGCGCACGGTGACGGTGGCACCGGGGGAGACCCGGACCCTCAGCGAAGACGCGGGGGAGTCTCAGACCTGAACGGTGGCACCGGGCTCAAGGTGCTCGACCGGGATGCCGGTCAGCCCGTTCTCGCCGAGCAGACGGGCGGTGGACTGCCGGCCCAGCTCGCTGAGCATGAGTTCGTGGATCTCGACGACACGCTCGGGCTTGACGGCGCGGACGTAGTCGGCCGCCTCACCGAGCTTCGTCCAGGGACCGCTGGTCGGCAGCAGCAGGGTGCGCACGGGGGCGTCGGGCACGCAGTAGGCGTCGCCGGGATGGTGGACGGCGCCGTCGTCCAGGAGGTAGCCGACGTTGTGGGGGCACGGGATGTCGGGGTGGATCCGCGCGTGCAGGTGGCCGTGCACGCCGACGGTGACGGACCCGACGCGGAAGGTGTCACCCGCGGCGACGACGTGCACGCGCCCGTCATGGCTGCCGAGGGCGGCCGCGACGGCGGCGGTGCCGTAGACGTGCAGGCCGGGCCGCGCTTCCAGGGCGGCGGCGACGACCTGTGCGTCGAAGTGGTCGAAGTGTTCATGGGTGATCAGCACGGCGTCGGCCTGGGCTACGGCTTCGGCCGCGTCCGGCGTGAACGTGCCGGGGTCGACGACCAGACGGGTGCCGTCCTTCTCGAGGGAGACGCAGGCATGGGCGTGCTTGGTGAGTTTCACGGTGGGGCCTTCCGGACCGTCGTCGGCACATATCTACAACCAGACTGTACAACTCGATTGACATAAACAGGTAAAGTGACGGTCATGGACGACAAACATCTGGCCGAGGAACTCCGCCTGACCATCGGCCACCTCGTACGCACGGTGCGCGCCGCCGACACGATGCCGCCAGGCGAGTCCGCCGTCCTCGGCTACCTGGACCGCGCCGGCCCCATGACCACCGCCGAGATCGCACAGCAGCGCGGAGTCACCCACCAGTCGGCCGCCAAGACCGTCAAGGACCTCCTGGCCCAGAACCTCGTACGGACCGAGGCCCACCCCGGCGACGGCCGCAAGCTGCTGCTCCACCTCACGCAGGCGGGCCGAGACCGTCTGGCCGAAGAACGCCGACGGCGCGCCGACTGGCTCGGCGCCGCGATCAACGACGTCCTCGACGCCGACGAACGCAGGACGCTCGAAGCGGCGCTGCCCCTGCTGTCACGCCTGAGCACGCACCTCCACGGCAAGTAGCCCGCGGGGTTCCCGACCGCCGCCCCTCCTGCGGACGTGCGCACCCCTGCGCCGTCGCGGACAGTGGAAGACAGGAAAGGAGCACTCCGAGGAAGTCGCGAGCGGCGTATGTCGCGAGCGGCCGGCCCGAAGGGATGCCGTGCCGCGAGTCCCGGAGGCTCCGCACGATCTCACGAGAAGGGCGATCCGCCATGGCAGCAGCACCCGTCATGCAACTGCCCGTCATCAGCGAATGCGCGGCCGAGGGCTGCGCCTACAACCACGACCACGCCTGCCACGCCGCGGCGATCACCGTCGGGGACCTCGACAGTCCCGTCTGCGACACGTTCATGGGCGCCGACCTCGAGGGCGGTGAACCGTCGACCACCGGCAGGGTCGGCGCGTGCAAGATGGCCGACTGCCGCCACAACGACGGACTCGAGTGCCACGCCCCGGCCATCACCGTGGGCTACGAGGACGAGCAGGTGGACTGCCTGACCTACGCACGGAAGTGAGACCAGCACGTCGGACCACGTGAGGCGCGTGAGCGAGCGGCCGTCCCCTCCGTACGACGGGCCGCCGTCGCGCACGCCTCCGGCAGAAGGGCTGTCGTCCGCCGAGGCCGCGCGCCTGCTGACACGCCACGGCCCGAACGCGCTCCCGGAGGAGCCGCGCACGCCCGTGTGGCGGCGGGTGCTGCAGCAACTGCGCGACCCGCTGATCCTCGTGCTGCTGGTGGCCGCGGTCCTCACGATCGCCACCGGCGACCTCTCCGACGCCGCCGTGATCCTCTTCGTCATCATGGTCAACACTACGGTGGGCGTCGTGCAGGAGGTCCGGGCGGAACAGGCCGTACGCGCCCTGTCGGCCCTGAGCGCACCGACCGCGAGAGTCGTACGCGACGGCGCGGAACGCTCCCTTCCTGCGGCCGAGGTGGTGCCCGGTGACGTCGTCCTGCTGGCCGAGGGCGACATCGTGCCCGCGGACGGCGACGTCGTGGCCGCGGCGGCCCTGCTGACGGACGAGTCCTCGCTGACGGGCGAGTCCGTGCCGGTGGAGAAGGCGCCGGGCGGGGATGCCGACGGCGATGCGTCGAGGGGCAGGGTGTCGGCGGGCACGGTCGTCGTCCACGGGCGGGGCCGGGCCGTCGTCACGGCCACGGGGTCCGACAGCGCGCTGGGCCGTATCGCGGGGCTGATGCGGACCGCGCCCGGCCCCACGCCGCTGCAGCGGAGGCTGGCCCAGTTCGGCCGCGTACTGGCGGCCGTGATCGTGGCGCTGTGCGCGCTGGTCCTGGCCCTGGGCCTGGTACGCGGACAGCCGGTGGAGCTGATGATCGTGGCCGCGATCAGCCTGGCGGTCGCCGCCGTCCCGGAGTCGCTGCCCGCCGTGGTCACGCTCGCGCTCGCATTGGGGGCGCGGCGGATGGCGGACCGGCACGCGATCGTGCGCCGGCTGCCGGCGGTGGAGACGCTGGGCTCGGTCACGGTGATCGCCACCGACAAGACGGGCACGTTGACCGAGGGCCGTATGGCGGCCGAACGGCTGTGGACGCCGGCCGGGGAGGCCACGGTGTCGGGCACCGGGTACGAGCCGAGGGGCCGGGTCGTCCGGGACGGCCGCACGGTGACGGCCGGCGACGCCCCCGACCTGGCGGCACTCCTGAGCACGGCGATGCTGTGCAACGACGCGGCGCTGGAGCCGTCACCGGACGGCCCGCAGGGGCAGGGGGAGTGGAAGGCACTGGGAGACCCCACCGAGGCGGCCCTGCTCGTGGCGGGAGCACGGCTCGGCCTGGAGCAGGCGGCGCTGCTGCGGGAGTGGCCGCGCATCGCGGAGATCCCGTTCGACAGCGGGCGTAAACGCATGACGACGGTCCACCGCGGGCCCGACGGGACGGTCAGGGTGGCGTGCAAGGGGGCGCCGGAGGCGTTGCTCCGTCCGTCGATCCTGGCGGACGGCCCGGACCTGCTCGCCCGGGCGGCGACCCAGGCGGAGAAGCTGGCGCGGGACGGCTACCGCGTACTCGCGGTGGCCACGGCCGACCACCCGGGCGCACAAGAACCCACCGGTACCTGGGAATCCGGCCTGACCCTGCTGGGCCTGGTCGGCATCCTGGACCCTCCGCGCACCGCGTCGGAGCCGACGATCACCGCGTGCAGGAACGCCGGCATCGTCCCCGTCCTCATCACCGGCGACCATCCGCTGACGGCACGGGCGGTGGCCACGCGCCTGGGCATCACCACGGGCCGGGACCACGAGATCACGACGGGGCAGCACATCCGGGAAGGCACCGCCGGCGCACTGACCGACGTCCGCGTGTACGCCCGCACCACGCCGGAGCAGAAGCTGGACATCGTCGAGGCCTGGCGGGGCGCCGGCCAGGTGGTGGCGATGACGGGCGACGGGGTCAACGACGGCCCGGCACTGCGCCGCGCCGACATCGGGGTCGCGATGGGGCGGCGCGGCACGGAGGTGGCCCGTCAGGCGGCCGACCTGGTCCTGGCCGACGACAACCCGGCCACGATCGTGTCGGCGGTCGAGGAGGGGCGCCGGGTGTACGACAACGTGCGCCGCTTCCTGCTCTACGGCCTGGCCGGCGGCATGGCCGAGATCGTGGTCATGCTCCTGGGTCCGTTCCTGGGCATGCCGCTGCCTCTGCTGCCGGCGCAGATCCTGTGGATCAACCTGCTGACGCACGGCCTGCCGGGCGTGGCCCTGGGCGCGGAGCCGGTCGCTCCCGAGGCGATGCGCCGCCCGCCCCGGCCGCCGGAGGAGAGCGTGCTGGGAGCGGGGCTGTGGCCTCGGGTCCTGCTCCTCGGGGCGTTCATCGCGGTGGTGACGCTGGTGGTCGGAGTCTGGGCGAAGGAGACGGACCGCCCCTGGCAGACGATGATCTTCCTGGTGCTGGGCGCGACCCAGATGGGAGTGGCCCTGGGCTCCCGTGTCCGCCCGGGCACACTGGCCAACCCCTTCCTCCTGGCGGCCGTGGGCACGGCCTTGGTCTTGCAGGTGGCCGGCGTGTACGTGCCGTTCCTGCAGGACCTGCTGGGCACGGAGCCGCTGTCGCCGGGTGACCTGGCGATCGCGTGCGCGCTGTCGGCGCTGGGTTATGCGGTGATGCGTGTGCAGAGGCGTTGGTGGCCGGAGCGTCACGGGGGCGTCACGCGGCCACGGAACGGGCCGTCACGGCACGCCTCCCGCGCGACGTGACCGGCCCGCGTTCCCCGACCCCCCTTGAGCGGTCCTGGCGATGCCGGGGCTGCTGATGACTGCTTACGACGCCAACCGGACCGCGGAGATGTCGAACTGAAGGCGCACCTTCTCGCTCACCATGGTGCCGCCCGCCTTGAGTCGCTGGTTGTAGACCAGACCCCACTCGGTGCGGTCGATCGTGGTGGTGCCGTCGAAGCCGGTCCGCTCGTAACCGAACGGATCCACGACCGAGCCGAGGTAGTCGAGCTGCAGTTCCACAGGCCGGGTGACGTCGCGGATGGTCAGATCCCCGGTCATGCGGAAGGTTTCCCCGCCCTCGTGGACGGTGGAGGTGCTCCGGAACACCATCTCCGGGTAACGGCGCACGTCGAAGAAGTCGCGGCCGACGAGGTGCGCGTCCCGTTGTTCCACGCCGGTGTCGACGCTGGCGACCCGGATGACGAGTTCGGCCCGCGACTGGGAGGGCCGCGCCCCGTCGAAGTAGAGCGTGCTGTCGTAGTCGGTGAAGGCGCCCCGAACCGTCGTCACCATGGCGTGCCGCACGGAGAATCCGATCCGGCTGTGCGGGCGATCGATGGTCCAGTGCCCGGTCAGGGCGCGCAGCGCGGGATCGAGCGCGGGCTCCGCGGCGGCGGTGCCGAAGGCCGGGGCCGGCTCGACGACGGCGGACTGGCGACGGCTGAAGATGTTCATGCTCTTGAGCCCTTTCTCATCTGATCGCTCGGTGCTGAGGTCGGCTGTGCGGCTGCGGGACCGACTCGATGCGGGGGGTGCTCTGCGGGATCAGCCCGGAACCGTGCCCTTCGGGACCACGGGGAGGCCAGGGCGGGACCGCAGCGCCCACGTCAGACGCCTCCGTGTGCGGTCTACTCCGGGGGCGTGGGGGTGTCGTGGGTGCGGTACATCGCCTGTACGTCCAGTTCCAGCTGGACGGTGGGGCCGACGACGGCGATGCCGCGGGCCAGCATGGAGCGCCAGTTGAGGGTGAAGTCCTCGCGGTGCAGTTCCGCCTTGGCGAGTGCCGCGCAGCGCAGTTCCTGGTCGTAGCCGCCGTTCACCGTTCCGAGGTAGGTGGTGTCGAGGCCGACGGACCGGCTGGTGCCGTGCATGGTGAGCGTGCCGTGCAGAGTCCACTTGGAGCCGCCGCGGTGAGCGAACCGGGTGCTGGTGAAGTCGATGTACGGGTAGCGCTCGACGTCCAGGAAGTCGGCGGAACGCAGGTGGTTGTCACGGGTGTTGTTGCCCGTGGTGATGCTGGAGGCGTCGATGCGCACCGAGACACGGGAGTCGTCCATGTTCGGCGCGATGCGGATACTGCCCTGGAAACGGGTGAACCGGCCGTGGACATGGGCCATGCCCACGTGCTTGGCGATGAACCGGATCGCGGTGTGCGGAGGGTCGAACAGCCAGGTGCCGGCTGTCGGAAGCTCCAGCTGGCGGGCGTGCTGGAGTGTGACACGCTCCGGCGCCAGGGCCACTCCGGCGGCGATGTCGAGGTTCTGGCGGGAGGGCGACAGGCCCTCGGCCATGGTCATCACGCTGTAGGAGCCCGGGGGCAGCGTCGCCATGAAGTATCCGTGGGGATCGGTGGTGCCATGGGTCACCACCCGGTGGCTGTCCAGCGCGGTCACGGTGACGTCGGCTCCGCCCAGGGGCTGTCCGAAGGGATCGACGACCTCGAAGCCGAACGCGCCCGCGGCAGGCGGCAAGGGGACCGAGAAGCTCGGTCCGGCACCGGAGCCACTGCGGGGGCGCCGCCGTCGGAGCAGGCCGAGAGCCATGGAGTTCACCTTTCTTCATGTGCATCCCCATCGCGCGGCCGGTCAACGGGTTGTGTTCGCGATCGTCAAGGATCACCGGCAACGGGTGGACGGACAGAGCGACGCGAGTCCATAGATGATCATAAAGTCGTCCGCGACCAGGTGACTCGCCCCACTGTCGACGCAGTTCAGCCTCTGGCTGGTCGATGTGGGTGCACAATTCAGCACATCGACGGGTCATATCCACCCGCCTCGGCCCTGCTGCTTTGCAGGCACGCTGTGGTGAAGGGCACAACAGATGACAGCGATATTCACAAGGCGTCCGCTGTTCCGTCACGGGCCTGACGCAGGAGGCGGGCAGCGCGTGAAGGCGCCGGCTGAGCAGGCATGGTGACAGGCGCGGCCGAGCCGGCCCTCGGGCCGCCTCGCGACGGCCCGAAAGATTGTCCACGACTGGGCCAGGCCTGCAGCTCGAACCAGCGCCATGGGGACGGGGTGGAGGACCGGACGGCGCGCCGGGCCGGTCCTCGACCCTCAACGCCCGGTCGTGGACGCCGCGGTGAACCAGCTGCGTCCGGAGGGTTTCGAGATCCGTTCCCGTCCGCACCTCGCCCGGTCCTGCCGGCGGGGCGTGCGGGCGAGCGGCTCGCTCTGCGGCTGGTAGCGGATGTGGCCCGGCGGCGGGGGGTCAACTGCTGCCCGGGCTGGGGGAGATGCGGGCGGCGAGGAGTGCGACGTCGTCCTCGAACGTACCGGCGCGGGCGCTGATGAGGGCGTCGACGAGGTCGGGGAGGGGTTCGCCGACACGGGTGGCTGCGATGCCGGCGGCTTCGGCCATACCGGCGTCGAGGGATGCGCCGCGCTGTTCGACCAGGCCGTCGGTGTGCAGCAGCACGGTGGTTCCAGCAGGGAGGTGCTGTTCGTGGTCGCGGCGGGGGATGTCGGGGTCGACGCCGAGCGGCAGGCCGGTGTCGGCGTGCAGGTAGGAGGCTTCGCGGCCCGGGGTGACCAGGAGAGGAGGAAGGTGGCCGGCGCTGGCCCATCGCAGGCGGCGGCCGGTGCCCTCGGGTTCGAGACGGGCGATGATGACGGTGGCCATCGGGCCGCCGTGCAGTTCGTGCAGGACGGTGTCCAGGCGGTGCAGGATGCGGCTGGGCGGTTGCTGCTGGTCGAAGGCGAGGACCCGGAGCATGTTGCTGATCCGGCTCATCGCTGCCGCGGCGGGGACGCCGTGCCCCATGACGTCGCCGAGCATCAGGCATGGCACGCGATCGGGGGTGCGGATGAAGTCGTACCAGTCACCCCCGACGCGCGGCGCCTCGGTGGACGGCTGGTAGTACGCGTGCAGCTCCAAGCCGTCCACATTCGGCTTCTGCGGCAGTAGGCGCCGCTGGAAATCCTCGATTCCCCGACACAGCCGCTCGTACAGGCGTGCGTTCTCGATCGCCACACCGGCCGCACTCGCCAGACCGGTGACGACGGCCTCGTCGTCGTCCGTGAACGCGCCGCCGTCGGCCTTGTCCGTCAGGTAAAGGTTCCCGTAGATCGTGTTGCGGACCCGGATGGGCACCCCCAGCAGGGTACGCATCCGCGGGTGGCCCTCGGGGAAGCCGGCGGCCTGGGGGTGGTTCGCCAGGTCCTGGACGCGCAGCGGCCGGGGGTCACGCACCAGGGTGCCGAGCAGACCGGTGCCGTGCGGGAGGGTGCCGCCGAGCCGGGCGGTCAGGTCCGCGCCGGCCCCGGATGTGATCAGGTCCGTGAACTCGCCGTCCGGCCCGAGGACGCCCAGGGCCCCGTAACGGGCGTCGACCAGGCGCCGCGCGGTGTCGGTGATCTTGTGCAGGACGAGGTTGAGGTCCAGCTCGCTGCTGATCAGAAGGACCGCGTTCAGCAGATCCTGCACCCGCCCGTGCGCTTGGGTGACCTGCTGAAGGTCCTGTGCCAGCTGGTCCATATTCTTCTCGTTCAGGCCGTTCGTCGGCGGGACGAAGTCGTCATGGCTCTTGTCCTGCGGGCTCATGCGCAGCTCCTTCCTTCGCATACGGGTGAAGCCCTGCCTGCTGCCTTCGCGAGAGCCCGGCCCGCACACGCCACCGCCCGGAACCGTGCCAAGGAGGGGGGCGGCTGCGGATCAGATCTCGCTGCACGGCGATGGGCGACCACGGCAAGATCAATCGCAGCGGTCATGGTCGGCGGCCCGCAGACCACGGCGAGCATCGCCGGACAATCGGTACTGGGTCTCCTCCGCCTTCTCGTGCCGGCGGCGGTCCGTGCCACCACTGATCTCCCGCGCTGCGGTGTCGACGGCGGGCCAGTCGCGGCAGTCGCCGTAGCGCAGCCACGCCCGGACCCTCACACGTCCGCCCCGCGTCAGGTGATCAGGTTCTCCGACACCCGGGAACAGGCCGTGACCACGGGGAGGCAGCCGGTCGACCCAGTCGTCGATCACGCATGTCTTTCCTCCTTGGCGACCAATGCCTTCCATGCACCACGCGGAGCAGCCGGCCCCTTCCACGCTGAAGGGTCATACGTCCCGTCGCGGCGAGCAGAGGGGTGTTCGGGTGGACGAAGGCCTGAACCTGGGGCAGCCACGCCATGTCGTGGGCCGCACCGACTGTGACGAGCGCGCCGCCCGCTCGGATCGTCCACAGCCTCGGCGGGAAGCGTTTCGATTGTGATGCCCCGATCCGCCGGCCAGGCCGCGATACTCCTGGACGGCCCAGGGAAACCGGCTCATCCGACCACCGCAGTCGGTGTGCCGACTCCCTGGGAACGCGGAGGAGCCACGCTCATGTGCACCAGTTTCCCCCACCATCCCTGGTGCAGCGACTCACTGCCTTATGTGGATCTCCGCCGCACCGCGGCTGTACGCGGAGATGGTCGCCGAGGACCGCCGGGGACGCTGACACACGCGCCAACAGAAGAGCCGGACTGCCTGCACAACGCGGGGACAGGACCGCACTCCGGGCCACCGCACGGAGCGTCACCGGCAACTCGCTCGCGAACTGTCGTGCTGCGTCACAGCGTCCCCGGTGCCCGCCTTGCCGCGCCGGCGTGTTTGAACCAGCGCTCCGCCGTCGCGGTGGCTCGAAGCGCCCCGGCGCATCCCTCGGTCGCCGAGCACGTGGCGGCCGGTTCCGTCGTCGCCGGACCCCGCACGTACGATCCACTCCGCTCGGTCCGCACGTCCGGGCCCTGACGGCTGTCGCACACGAGCTCGCCCCAGGGCGTCGCCTGAGCCCGGCCGCCGACTCGGGTCGGCGGCCGGGCGGAGGGCGTCAGGCCGTCACGGTCTCCGGCTCTGCCGCGTTACGGCGGGCCGGCTTGCCAAGCTCCTCCGTGGAGACCTTGTGGGTTTCGCGGGCCGAGAGCGCGGCGATCACCGGCGGGACGCACAGCGCCGCCGTGAACAGCGCCACCGCGAGCCAGTTGTCGCCGTCCGGACCCGCGATCTGCGCGGCGAAGGTGACCGCGAACCCGGCCACCGCGAAGCCGATCTGAGTGCCGATCGCCACGCCGGACAGCCTGACCCGGGTGGAGAACATCTCCCCGTAGAAGGCGGGCCACACACCGTTCGCGGCGCTGTAGACGACACCGAAGGCGACGATGCCGGTCAGGAACGTCAGCGGGTAGGAGCCGGTGGAGATCGCCCACAGGTACAGGAACATCGTCACCGCGCTGCCGACCGCGCCGATCAGGTACACCGGACGCCGGCCGATCCGGTCGGACAGCATCGCCCACAGCGGGATCGCGGCGAGCGCGGCGACGTTGGCGAGGGCGCCCACCCACAGCATCGCCGTACGGGACATGCCGACCGTGTCACTCGTGGCGTACGCCAGTGCCCACACCGTGAAGATCGTGCTGACCGAGGCGATGAGCGCGCCCGCGACCACCCGCAGGACGTCCGCCCAGTGATCGCGCGCCAGCACGGCCAGCGGCATCTTCGCGACACCCTCCGTGCCGGCCTGCTGGGCGAAGGCCGGCGTCTCGTCGAGCTTGCGGCGGATGACGTAGCCGACGATCGCGACCAGGACGCTCAGCCAGAACGGCACGCGCCAGCCCCAGGCCAGCAGGTGCTCCTCCGGGAGAGCGGCGACGGGCAGGAAGACCAGGGTGGCGAGCAGTTGGCCGCCCTGCGTGCCGCTGAGGGTGAAGCTGGTGAAGAAGCCGCGTTTGTGCGCCGGAGCGTGTTCCAGGGTCATGGAGTTGGCGCTGGCCTGCTCGCCGGCCGCTGATATGCCCTGCAGGACACGGCACAGGACCAGCAGGACCGGGGCCAGGGTGCCGACCTGGTCGCGGGTGGGCAGACAGCCGATGACGAAGGTCGACACGCCCATGAGGATCAGCGTGAACACCATGATCTTCTTGCGGCCCATACGGTCGCCGATGTGGCCGAGGAAGAACGCGCCGACCGGGCGGGCGGCGTACGCGACTCCGAAGGTGGCCAGTGACAGCAGGGTCGCGGTGGCCGGGTCGGACTCGTCGAAGAAGACGTCGGGAAAGATCAGCGCGGCCGCGCTGCCGTAGATGAAGAAGTCGTAGTACTCGAGCGCGCTGCCGATCCAGGCGGCGAGTGCCGCCTTCTTCGGCTGACCGGGCGGTGCGGCGTCGTGGGGCGCGGAGGCGGGGACTGACACGCCGTGCTCCTTCGGGGGACTCCACCGTAGGCGGAGAGAGCGGAGGGGTTGAGGCACGCTAATTAACCCACTGGGTAGTTAGTCGCGGCTGGGAAGGGATGTTGCGCGTAGGTTTCCCGCCTGTCAAGAGGTGCCGCCGCCCCCGCTGCCGGGCTGCTCAGACCGCCGTACGCTCCGCCGTCAGGTAGGCGATCACCATGTCGCCCAGCATCGCCCGGTAGTGTTCCCGCTGCTCCGGGGCGACCAGATCGCGGCCGAACAGGGCGCCGAAGGTGTGCCGGTTGGCGACGCGGAAGAAGCAGAAGGAGCTGATCATGGCGTGGAGGTCGACGGCGTCGACGTCGGCCCTGAAGAGGCCGGTGCGCTGCCCCTCCTCCAGGATGCGGCGGATCACGTCGAGTGCCGGGGAGCCGATGCTGGCCAGCATCTCCGAGGATGCGATGTGCGCGGCGTCGTGGATGTTCTCGATGCTGACCAGGCGGATGAAGTCGGGGTGCCGCTCGTGGTGGTCGAAGGTCAGTTCGGCCAGGCGCCGGATGGCGGCCACCGGGTCCAGGTGGTCGACGTCGAGTTCCTGCTCGGCCTCCCGGATCACGCCGTACGCCCGCTCCAGCACGGCCGTGAACAGTTGTTCCTTGCCGCCGAAGTAGTAGTAGATCATCCGTTTCGTGGTGCGGGTCTGTGCGGCGATCTCGTCGACACGGGCCCCGTCGTAGCCGGCCCGGGCGAACTCCCGCGTCGCGACGTCGAGGATCTCGGCCTGGGTGCGGGCGGCGTCGCGGGTGCGCGCGCCGGTTCGTGCCGGTTCGTCGACGCTGGTCATCAGGTTCCTTCGGCTGCGGGCGGGGCCTGCCGGTGATTGTAGAAGGCTCCTACTTCTTGCCTGCCTTCTTCCCGTCGGACGCAACCTCCTGCTATGACTAACGTACTGGTTCGTACATTAGCCGCTCGGATGCCAGCCGAGCCGTTCAGGAGGTCGTTCCCCGGTGGCCAAGGACTCGTATCTCGTCGGACTGATCGGTTCCGGCATCGGCCCGTCGCTCAGCCCCGCACTGCACGAGCGGGAGGCCGACCGGCAGGGTCTGCGCTACGTGTACCGGCTGATCGACATCGACGCCCTCGGCGTCCCGCCCACAGCAGTGGGCGACCTGCTGCGCGCCGCCCGGGACCTGGGCTTCGACGGCCTGAACATCACCCACCCGTGCAAGCAGCACGTCATCGGGCACCTGGACGCCCTCGCCCCGCAGGCGCAGGCGCTCGGAGCCGTCAACACCGTCGTCTTCGACGACGACGGCCGCACCACCGGCCACAACACCGATGTCACCGGCTTCGCCGCGTCCTTCGCCCGCGGACTGCCCGACGCACCCGTGGAGCGGATCGTGCAGCTCGGTGCGGGCGGCGCGGGCGCGGCCGTCGCCCACGCCACGCTCAACCTCGGCGCCGGCCACGTCACCGTCGTCGATGCCGTGCCCGACCGGGCCGCCGACCTCGCCGCCTCGCTGAACCGGCACTTCGGACACGGCCGCGCCGCCCACGCCGCCGCCGACCGGCTGCCCGGGCTGCTGACCACCGCCGACGGCATCGTCCACGCCACCCCCACCGGCATGGCCGCACACCCCGGGCTGCCGCTGCCCGCCGAACTGCTCCGTCCCGGGCTGTGGGTCGCCGATGTCGTCTACCGCCCACTGGAGACCGAACTGCTGCGCACCGCACGCGCCCGGGGCTGCAGGACGCTCGACGGCGGCGGCATGGCCGTCTTCCAGGCCGCGGACGCGTTCCAGCTGTTCACCGGGAGGGAAGCGGACGCCGCTCGGATGCTCGCCGACATCACCGACCTGACCGGCGCCGTGGGCGCGAAGTAGGAAGAGGCACCGACATGCGCACGTCCATCGCGACCGTCTCCCTCAGCGGCTCCCTCACCGAAAAGCTCACGGCCGCCTCCCGGGCCGGCTTCGACGGCGTCGAGATCTTCGAGAACGACCTGCTGGCCTCCTCCCTCACGCCTGAGGAGATCCGCGCCCGCTGCGCCGACCTCGGACTCACCATCGACCTCTACCAGCCCATGCGGGACGTCGAGGCACTGCCCGAGGAGGACTTCGCCCGCGCCCTGCGCCGCGCCCGGCACAAGTTCGAGCTGATGGGCAGGCTCGGCGCGGACACCGTCCTGGTGTGCTCCAGCGTCTCCCCGCAAGCCCTGGACGACGACGCCCTCGCCGCCGAGCAACTCGGCAGGCTGGCCGACCTGGCCCAGGACCACGGCATCCGCGTCGCCTATGAGGCGCTCGCATGGGGCCGGTACATCAACACCTACGACCATGCCTGGCGCGTCGTCGAGGCCGCCGGGCACCCTTCGCTCGGCACCTGCCTGGACAGCTTCCACATCCTGTCCCGGTACGGCGACCCGAAGGACATCGAGGGGATCGAGGACATCCCCGGCGACAAGATCTTCTTCCTCCAGCTGGCCGACGCCCCGCTGCTGGGAATGGACCTCCTGCAGTGGAGCCGCCACTACCGCTGCTTCCCCGGCCAGGGCGGCTTCGACCTCGCCGGACTGCTGCGGCACGTCCTGCGCGCCGGGTACACCGGGCCCCTCTCCCTGGAAGTCTTCAACGACGTCTTCCGGCAGTCCGACGCCGGGCCCACCGCCGTGGACGCCCGGCGCTCCCTGCTGGTCCTCCAGGAACAGGTCGGCATCGCCGCACCGCCGGCACCCACCACGCCCACCGGGGTCGCCTTCGCCGAACTGGTCACGCCCGACGCCGCCCCCGTCTCGGCCGTGCTCGGCGCGCTGGGCTTCGCCCGGACCGCACGGCACCGGGGCAAGCCCGTCGACCTGTGGCAGCGGGGCGACGCCCGCATCCTGGTCAACACCGGACCGGCCGAGCGCCGCGAGGGCACCCGGCTGGCCGCCGTCGGCCTGGAGACACCCGATCCCGGTGCCACGGCCCACCGCGCCGAGGCCCTGCTGGCACCGGTGCTGCCACGCCGCCGGAGCCCCGAGGACGCCCCACTGGAAGCGGTCGCCGCACCCGACGGCACGGAACTGTTCTTCTGCGCCACCGGACACCCCCGACTGCCCGACTGGCGAGCGGACTTCAGATATGTCGAGGGTGCGGGGCCGGCTCCCGACGATGACGCCCGGTGGCGCGTCGACCATCTCTCCCTCACCCAGCCCTGGCACCAGTTCGACGAAGCGGTGCTCTTCCACCGCGCCGTCCTCGGGCTGCGACCGCAGGAGAGCGTGGACGTCGCCGACCCCTACGGCCTGCTGCGCAGCCGCGCCGTCACCACCGACGACGGCGCCGTCCGCATCGTGCTGACCGTCGGCGCGGCACCCGTCGACGACACCGCGCACGCTCAGCACATCGCACTGGCCACCGACGACGTGGTCGGCGCCGCCCGCGCCTACCGTGCGGCCGGGGGCACACTGCTGCCGATCCCCGACAACTACTACGCCGACCTCGCGGCCCGCTTCGAGTTCGCCGACGGCGAGCTGGAGACGTACCAGGAGCTGGGCATCCTCTACGACCGCGACGCGCAGGGCACCTTCCGTCACTGCTACACGCACACCGTCGGCCGGGTCTTCTTCGAACTCGTCCAGCGGGATGGCGCCTACCGGGGCTACGGCGCCCCGAACGCACCGGTGCGGCTGGCCGCGCAACACGCGGCACGCGGATTCACCGGCGGCTGAAGACGCCGCTCACCGGGCGGTGATGGCATCCACCGGGCGCTCCGTATGCCCAGTCGGGCAGCCACGGTTGCGGGCCGGCCGGGCATCCATCGATGACCCCGGCCGGGGTCCGCGGGCGCACACCCCCGGGGGCGGGCCGCCGGCACCCTGGAGCACGGCCCGATCTGGTCGGACGAGCAGCACAGGTGGACGCGTCCGGCTCGGTCGCGGGCAGTACGGGGGTGCTCTCGCGGGTTCCTGTTTCCTCAGCCGGCCCAGCGACATCCGCTGGACCCAGCTGTATCGCCTGGAGCCTGCGTTCGACGCCGGTCCGGCCGGTCTCGCTTGTGCCGGCCGCACCGGCGCCTGGATGGCTCGAGTCTTGGGGGTGTCCGCCGGCCGCAGCACGTGTTGCGACTGCTGTCCGCGGCCTTGCCGAAGTTGGAGGCGCCGTCCCTGCGACTGGTCGACGTCGATGACTACGCGACGTGCCAGGGCTGCGTCCACGGCACGGCGGTGGTCGATTGCCGCACCCGTCGGCTGGTGGACCTGCTGCCGGGCCGGGAGGTATCCAGCCTGGCCGAGTGGCCGGCGAAGCGCCCGGGACCGAGGTGAGCAGCCGGGACCGGGCTCCGTTCTTCGCGAAAGGCGCCACGGCCGGAGCATCCCGGGCGGTCCAGGTCGCTGACCGGTGGCGAGAAGCCGTGGCTGATTCGATGCCGGGCCGACGTGGGGACGGGAGTGCTGCACGCCAGCAGCGACCGCTCGGTCCGGCGGGCCAGGCCGGGGCGTCCACGTCGGCGTGCGTCGGCCGGCCGCGAATCCGTGAAGGCACGCGCGCCGAATGCGCGGAAGCAGCAGGTTGCCGGGAGCCCTGTCCGCCTTCGACAGGCACGGCGCGTTCACCCGCTCCACGGCGACGCCACCCGGCATCATGGTGACGCCGATCGGGGCACTGGCTGCCCGGGGACGCGCCGAGTGCCCCGTCCGCCGCGTTCCCCGCACGGTGGCGGGCAGTCACCGACGTAATGTCAGGGCAACGGTCCGCGACGGGCAGGCGGCTTCTCCGCACGGTCGGAGACGGCACGGACGCGAGGAAGCCGGGACGAAGGTGATGCCATGATCGCGGTGTCCGGTGGGCGGCCCGGTCGTTGGCGGCGCACGGTGGCCGGTGCGGCGCAGGACCTCAACCCGGGCGCATTCGCTTTCGTCATGGCCACGGGCATCGTGTCCACCGCGCTGGCCGAACACGGCGCGACGGCCCCCTCGGCAGTCCTCCTGTGGATCGCGGCCGCGGGGTACGCGGTGCTGTGGGCGGGTTATCTGTGGCGCCTGGTATTCCGGTGGCAGGACGTGCGCACCGACCTCGCCGGGCCGCGCGGCTTCGCCTTCCTCACCATCGTCGCCAGCTCCGACGTGCTGGCCGGCCGGCTCGCTGTCGACCGGCACTACGTCGCCGCGGCCGCGCTGACCGTGGTGGGCGCGACCGGCTGGCTGGTGCTCGGCTACGGCGTGCCGATGCTGCTGATCTCCTCGGGACGCGGTGTGTCGCTGCGTCAGGTGAACGGAACCTGGTTCATCTGGGTGGTGGGCACGCAGTCCGTCGTCGTGGCCACCGCCGCCCTCGCCCCGCATACCTGGGGCCGGGCCCTGGCCGTTCTGGCCTCGGTATGCTGGGCCGTCGGACTGGTGCAGTACCTCCTGGTGGCTGCCCTGGCACTGGCCCGGCTCCTGCTGGAACCTGTCGAGCCGACGGAACTCGTCCCGCCCTACTGGGTGTTCATGGGTGCCGCCGCGATCAGCGTGCTGGCCGGTGCGAGACTCCTCCGAATCCCGGCCGCGGACACCCTGCTGCCCGGGACGTTCGTGCTGGGTGTTTCGGCCGTGGCGTGGTCGTTCTGCACCTGGCTGATCCCACTCCTGCTCGCCCTGGGTGTGTGGCGCCATGTGCTGCACCGCGTACCGCTGCACTACGAGACGAGCCTGTGGAGCATGGTCTTCCCGGTCGGCATGTACGGGGTGGCCAGCCGGGAACTGGGAGAGGCCGCAGGATGGGACTGGATGGCCGCGACCGGCGCCGGCGAGGCGTGGGTGGCGCTGGCCGTATGGTCGGCCGTCTTCGCCGGGATGCTCGCCTCACCGCTCACCGCGCTTCAACACTCCCGGAACCGGGGACAACAGAAGTGACCCGGGATCGACGAGCTGCTCGTGTCATGGGCTGGTTGCGGGGCCGGGCGGGCAACGCCGAGACATTCCGTTGCCGGTTCCGGACGCCCGCGCGAACGCTGTACTGAAACGCCCGCAGCGCGTGCGGCAGACCAGCGGGTAAGCGGCAGACGGGGAGTGCATGACAGGACGGCCGCGACAGCGGTGGTCCGGTCACACCACCCGAGGCCAACACGTCACACACCCGGCCCCTGGCCCACCCTCCGGCCATCCTCGAGCCACGACGCCCCCAGCCCTCCTGCACAGCACGGCCCGCCGAGCCTCGGGCAACGGCAACGGCAACGGCACCGGCACCGGCAACGGCAATGGCAACGGCGACGGCGGAACCTTCGGCCCCGGGCGACTCATGCCGAACCAACAGCCAATCCCCGACTCAGGTCACCAGGCCGCCGGGACACCGTGACGCCGTATCACCCGACCGGCTCGCCGACACCGACGCCGTACAGGCGGAGGTGTGTCATACCCGCTCAATCCGGCTACCGGTGGGGCATGGTGACCCTTGCGCCTCAAGTCCGGGCACCGTGGGAGGCACGCGGGCAGGACCTCGCGGGCCAAGGCAACGTCGGCGTTCCAGGAGGCGAATGGCGTGAGCACCGACCTCTCCGGTGAAGCGGTTGAGCGTTTGATGCGTTCGGCGCAGTACTTCTTCCCCGGCACGCAGTCCCCCGACCGGCGGATGCTGTACCGCGAAGGCGGCCGGGCGGCGGAGGAGTTCTACCGCGAGCGGTGGCGCCACGACCGGGAGGTGCGCTCCACGCACGGGGTGAACTGCACCGGGTCGTGCTCGTGGCGGGTGTTCGTGAAGGACGGCCTGATCACCTGGGAGACGCAGGCGACCGACTACCCTTCGGTCGGTCCGGATTCTCCGGAGTACGAGCCGCGCGGCTGCCCGCGTGGCGCCTCCTTCTCCTGGTACACGTACTCGCCCACCCGTATCCGCTACCCGTACGTGCGGGGCCCGCTGCTGCAACTGTGGCGGCAGGCGAAGGAGCGGCACGCGGATCCGGTCGAGGCGTGGGAGTGGCTGACCTCGGACCCTGAGCGCTGCGCTGCCTACAAGCGGGCGCGCGGCAAGGGCGGGTTCGTGCGCTGCGACTGGCGCGAGGTGAGCGAACTGGTGGCGGCGGCTCAGGTGCACACGGTGAAGCGGTACGGCCCGGACCGGATCGTGGGGTTTTCGCCGATCCCGGCGATGTCGCTGACCTCGTACGCGGCCGGGACGCGGTACCTGTCGATGATCGGCGGGACCATCTCCTCGTTCTACGACTGGTACGCCGATCTGCCGATGGCGTCGCCGCAGGTGTTCGGTGACCAGACGGACGTACCGGAGTCCGCCGACTGGTGGAACGCCGGGTACCTGATCGTGTGGGGCACCAACCTGCCCATCACCCGCACCCCGGACGCCCACTTCATGACCGAGGCACGCTATCGCGGGCAGAAGGTCGTGGTGGTCTCGCCGGACTACGGGGATCACACCAAGTTCGCCGACGATTGGCTTGCGGCGGCGCCCGGAACCGACGGTGCGCTGGCGATGGCCATGGGTCATGTGATCCTCAGCGAGTTCTACCGTGACCGTCAGGTGCCGCGTTTCATCGAGTATGCCAAGGCCTACACCGACCTGCCGTTCCTGGTACGGCTGCGCGAGCGTGACGGCGGCGGGTACGTGCCGGAGAAGTTCCTCACCGCCGCGGACCTGCCCGGTGAGGACGGGGAGGCGGCGGAGTTCAAGACGGTGCTGCTGGACGGGCGCTCCGGTGAGCCCGTGGTGCCGAACGGATCACTGGGTTTCCGCTGGACCGAGCCGGACCGGGGCCGATGGAACCTGCGGCTGGACGGGTGCGACCCGCTCCTGACCCTGCACGGGCGAGCGGACGCCGAGGCGGTGGCCGTCGACCTGCCGCGCTTCGACACCGGCCCGCGGGAGTCCGGCGCCGTGCTGCGGCGCGGGGTGCCGGCCGCGCGCGTCGGCGGGCACCTGGTGACCACCGTCTTCGACCTGGTGCTCGCCCAGTACGGGGTGGCCCGCGAGGGCCTGCCGGGCGAGTGGCCGGCCGGTTACGACGATTCGGACAGCCCGTACACACCGGCCTGGCAGGAGTTGATCACTTCGGTGCCGGCGAAGGCCGCGGCCCGGGTGGCGCGGGAGTTCGCGCGCAACGCCGAGCGTACCGGCGGCCGTTCGATGATCGCGATGGGGGCGGGGACCAACCACTGGTTCCACTCCGACCAGATCTACCGCGCGTTCCTGTCCCTGGTGATGCTCACCGGCAGCCAGGGCGTCAACGGCGGCGGCTGGGCGCACTACGTCGGCCAGGAGAAGGTGCGGCCGCTGACCGGCTGGTTCCATCTCGCCTTCGGCCTGGACTGGCAGCGCCCGACCCGGCACATGGTGGGCACGCCACTGTTCTGGCTCGCCACCGGCCAGTGGCGCTACGAGGCATTCTCCGCCGACACGCTGACCAGCCCTCTGGGAGAAGGGCGGCTGGCAGGCCGCACTCTGCCGGACTGCAACGCGCTGGCCGCCCGGCTGGGCTGGATGCCCTCCCACCCCACGTTCAGCCGTAACCCGCTGGACGTGTGCGACGAGGCCGAGCGGGCGGGCAAGGACGTACCGCAGTACGTCGTCGAGGAGTTGAAGGCCGGCCGGCTGCGGTTCGCCGCCGAGGACCCCGACGACCCGGCCAACTTCCCCCGCGTCCTGCTCATCTGGCGGGCGAACCTGTTCGCCTCGTCGATGAAGGGCCACGAGTTCATGCTGCGGCACCTGCTCGGCACCGATGACGCGGTCACCGCGGCGGAGACCCCGCCCGAACTGCGCCCGACGGAGGTCACCTGGCGTGAAGAGGCTCCGGTGGGCAAACTGGATCTGTCCGTGGCGGTCGACTTCCGGATGACCAGCACCTGCCTGTTCTCCGACGTGGTGCTGCCCGCCGCGACCTGGTACGAGAAGTTCGATCTGTCCTCCACCGACATGCATCCCTTCGTGCATGCCTTCAGCCCGGCCATCGCGCCCCCGTGGCAGACCCGTACCGACTTCGACATCTTCCACACCGTCGCAGCCGAGTTCTCCAAGCTCGCCGCCACCCATCTCGGAGTGCGCCGAGACGTGATCGCCGCCCCGCTCGCCCACGACACACGGGACGAGATGGCGCAGCCCCACGGGCGGGTGAGGGACTGGAAGGCCGGCGAGTGCGAGCCGGTTCCGGGCGAGACGATGCCGAAACTGATCGTGGTGGAGCGCGACTACACCGCGGTGGCGGACAAGATGCGCGCGGTCGGACCGCTGCTGGACACCCTTGGCACCTCCACCAAGGGCCTGACCTGGACGCCGGAAGCAGAGATCGACGACCTGCGGCGCCGTAACGGCACCGTACGCGGCGGCATCGCCGACGGGCGGCCCTCGATCGCCCGGGACGACCAGTTCTGCGAGGCGATCCTCGCCCTGTCCGGTACCACCAACGGCCGTCTCGCCGTCGCGTCGCTGCGCGCGCTGGAGGAACGCACCGGCGTGGACCTGGCCGACCTGGCCGAGGAACGCTCCGGGGACCGCATCACCTTCGAGGACACCCGCACCCAGCCCCGCGCGGTGATCACCTCGGCGGAGTGGTCAGGCACCGAGTCCGGCGGACGGCGCTACTCCCCGTTCACCATCAACATCGAACGGCTCAAACCCTGGCACACCCTCACCGGCCGCCAGCACTTCTTCCTCGACCATGACTGGATGGCCGAATTCGGTGAGCAACTCCCCGTCTACCGGCCTCCGTTGAACATGACGGCCCACTTCGGCGACCCGACCCGCTCACCCGACGGCCGTCCGGAGCTCGTGGTGCGCTATCTGACCCCGCACTCGAAGTGGTCCATCCATTCCGAGTACCAGGAGAACCTGCACATGCTCACCCTGTTCCGGGGCGGGCCGGTGATCTGGATGAGTCCGCTGGACGCGGAGAAGATCGGGGTGGCCGACAACGACTGGATCGAGGCGTACAACCGCAACGGCGTGGTCGCCTGCCGCGCGGTCGTCACCCACCGGATGCCCGAGGGCACGGTGTACATGTACCACACCATGGACCGCCACTTGAACGTGCCGAAGACGGAGACCTCCGGCCTGCACGGCGGCGGCGACAACTCCCTCACCCGCCTGCTGATCAAGCCCACCCACCTGATCGGCGGCTACGCCCAGTTCTCCTACGCCTTCAACTACATCGGCCCCACCGGCAACCAACGGGACGAGATCACAGTCATCCGCCGCCGCGGCCAGGAGGTGCAGTTCTGATGTCCCGTGCCGCAGACACCATCGGACGCTGCATGGCGCAAGTCGCCATGGTCATGAATCTCGACAAGTGCATCGGCTGCCACACCTGCTCGGTGACCTGCAAGCAGACGTGGACCAACCGGCCGGGAGCGGAGTACGTCTGGTTCAACAACGTCGAGACGAAGCCCGGCGTCGGCTACCCGCGCCGGTACGAGGACCAGGAGAAGTGGAAGGGCGGCTGGACCCTCAACCGCCGGGGCAAGCTGACGCTCAGGGGCGGCGGCCGACTGCGCAAGCTGGCGACCCTCTTCTACAACCCCGACCTGCCCTCACTCGACGACTTCTACGAGCCATGGACGTACGACTACCGGGGCCTGACCACCGCGCCGCTGTCCGACAGCTTCACCAGTGCGCGTCCCACGTCACAGCTGACCGGCCGGAACATGCAGCCCGCGCACGGCCCCAACTGGGACGACGACCTCGCCGGAGCCGCCGCGTACGCCACCGCCGACCCGAACCTGGTGGGCATGTCGGAGCGGGTCCGGATGGAATTCGAGCAGGCGTTCATGTTCTATCTGCCGCGGATCTGCGAACACTGCCTCAACCCGTCCTGCGTCGCCTCCTGCCCTTCGGGAGCCATGTACAAGCGCGAGGAGGACGGCATCGTCCTGGTCGACCAGGACCGCTGCCGAGGCTGGCGGTTCTGCGTCTCCGGCTGCCCCTACAAGAAGGTCTACTTCAACCACCGCACCGGCAAGGCCGAGAAGTGCACCTTCTGCTACCCGCGCATCGAGGCCGGGCAGCCCACCATCTGCTCCGAGACCTGCGTGGGCCGGCTGCGCCACCTCGGCGTGATGCTCTACGACGCCGACGCCGTCCTGAAGGCCGCCTCGGTCAAGGACGACAAAGACCTGTACGAGGCGCAACTGTCGGTGTTCCTCGACCCCGAGGACCCCGAGGTGCAGGCGGCGGCCGAGCGTGACGGCATCGCCCACGACTGGATCCAGGCCGCCCAGCGCTCCCCGGTGTACGCGCTGATCAAGAAGCACCGGGTGGCACTGCCGCTGCACCCGGAGTACCGCACCATGCCCATGGTCTGGTACGTGCCCCCGCTGTCCCCGGTCACGGACGCGGTGCACGCCACCGGCTACCACGACGACGAACCCGACCGCGTGTTCGCCGCCATCGACTCCCTGCGCATCCCCATGGAGTACCTGGCCAACCTCTTCACCGCCGGGGACACCACCGTGGTGGAAGGGGTGCTGCGCAAACTCACCACCATGCGCGCCCACATGCGCACCCGGCAACTGGGCGATCCGCCGGACCAGGACCTGCTCGACGCGGTCGGCGCGAGCGCCACCGACATCGAGGACCTCTACCGGCTGCTGGCCATCGCCAAGTACGACGACCGCTACGTCATCCCCAAGGTGCACGCCGAGGACTCCGGCGCCCTGATGGCCCAGCACTGCTCCCTCGACCACCCTGGCGGCGTCGGTGACCACGGGGCCCACGACGAGGACCGACTCGGCCCGGTGCCACCGCCCGCCCTGCCCGGACTCACCGCACCCGGCGGCGGCAGCCAGTTCCGCGACAGCGACGGGAAGACACGCTTCAACCTCCTCGGCTGGAACGGCGACAGCCCCGCCCCCGGCCTCTTCGGCACCGGGACGGACGCCTCATGAGCCCGCGCCGCGCGCGACGCCGGGTCCCCGACACCCCAGTGCTGCACCGCATCGCCGCCGTCCTGCTGCGCTACCCGGACGAAGCGATGCTCACCTGCCTCGACGACGTCACCGCAGCCCTTCCCGCCATCCTCACCCCGGCCGACCGGACCCGTCTCACCGCCGCCTGCGACCACCTGCGGCGCCTGCCGCCCACCGAGGCAGCCGAACGGTACGTGGAAACCTTCGACCACACCCGCCGCCGCTCCCTCCACCTGACCTACTACCGGCACGGCGACACCCGCGCCCGAGGCATGGCCCTGCTCACCCTCAAACACACCTACCGCCAGGCCGGCCACGAACCACCCGAGTCGGAGCTGCCCGACTTCCTGCCGCTGATCCTGGAGTTCGCAGCTCTCGCCCCCGAATCCGGCCACCGCGTCCTCCTGCAGTGCCAGGCCGGCCTCGAACTCCTCCGCCAGGGCCTGCACGAACATTCCGAGCCTTACGCCGGCATCCTCGACGCCCTCTGCGGCCGGCTGCCCCAACCGGCCCGCCGCGAGCGCGACGCCTGGCGCCGACTGGCCACCGAGGGACCACCGGACGAACACGTCGGCCTGGAACCCTTCGGCCCACCGGAACAGACCGGCCTGGACCCCCGTGCTGCGTCCGGTGAGCCGGCGTGGCTTCCCTCCCCGACCGTCGTGAGCGCCAAGGAGGGCCGATGAGCTCCTGGGACCTGTGGTGGTGGGTCATCCTGCCCTACCTCGCCCTCGCCACGTTCGTCATCGGCCACATCTGGCGCTGGCGCTACGACCAGTTCGGCTGGACCAGCCGCTCCACCCAACTCCAGGAGCGTCGCCTCCTCAAATGGGGCGGTCCGCTTTTCCACTACGGCACCTTCGCGGCCATCGCGGGCCACGTGCTGGGAATCCTCGTCCCCGAGTCCTTCACCCGCTGGCTCGGCATCCCCGAGGACGTCTACCGCCGGTTCTCCGCCATTGGCGGGACCGTCGCGGCGCTCGCCGTGATCCTCGGCGTGGTGATCCTCGCCTTCCGCCGCACCGCCGTGCCTCGTGTGCGGGCGACCACCAGCCCCGTCGACTGGCTCGCGCTGTCCCTGCTCGCGGTCGTCATCGTGCTCGGCATCATTCCGACCATGGGCGTCAACCTCCTTGGTGCGGGCCACGACTACCGGCAGAGCGTCGCCCTGTGGTTCCGCGGCCTGTTCGCCGGCGATCCCGACGTCGACGCGATCTCCAACGCCCCGTTCATCTACCAGACGCACGCCACCGCCGCCTGGGCCATCCTCGCCGTGTGGCCCTTCACCCGGCTCGTCCACGCCTGGAGCGTTCCGCTGTGGTACCTGTGGCGGCCGTTCGTCCTCTACCGTTCCCGTACTGCGGCCCGCCCCGCCGAACCCGGCACCAGCGGACGCCGCTGGCGCCGCATCGGCGTCCGCTACTGACACGGAGGCGACACCTCACCCCCTGCCTGGTGCACTGGTTCACCGGACCGTGTCTCCCACCTCTTCCCGGGCACACAGGGGGCGTCACGGTCTCCGCCGGGCGTCGCACCACCGTGGCGGGTGCGGGGCCGGGTGAGGTCGCGGCGTGCGGAGCCGTTGCGGCCGCCCTGGGCCCTGCCGTGGATTTTGTGTCCGCCGCCGTCGGGGATGTTGCCGCCCACTTTCCTGATGTCGACAAGAAGTGCGCGAAGCGGGCCGGCCCCCAGCGGCGCAGAAGCCGGAGCTTGATGCTCCGGCGTTCGGTGCGGGCCGGGGTCCGGGCAGGGCTGTGGTGGGTCCGGCTGGAGCGGTCGGTCATGCCGGCCTCGCCGGAGGCCGGTAACGACCGACCCAGCGCCGAGCGGTGGTGGGCGAGGCCTGGAAGCGTTCAGCGGCCCGGCGCAGCGGCCGACCGTCCTCCTCGACCACACAGCGGGCCAGACGCAGGCGGCCGGTCTCGGTCAGGGGGCAATACGCTGGTCCTTCACCCGTTCAAGATCCCTCGGCCGAGATCTGGCTCACCTGTCCACAACCTCTCCGGACACAACACTGCAGCCACTCCGGGAGGCGGGAGGCCGCGCCTGTGTCCCTCGCCGGCGTTCGGCCTTCCGCTGCTTCTCCGCGGCGATCCGTCGCCGGGTGCGCTCCAGGTCCCGCTTCTTGACCTCCTCCAGGAAGCGGAGCAGCGCGAGAGGCGACACCAGGGGCAGCGCTCATGCGTTCGAGTGTGAGAGTGCTGGTCACACGGCCACACCGGGGGGAAGGGGACTCCGACCGGACTCCGACCTCGGGCTGAGCCCGGCACAGCGAGCCGAGCAGGCCCGGGCGTCGACCTCGTCGGTCACGGCTCCTGCTAGCCCGGGGAGCCGACGAGAGCCTCGAAGTCCTGGGGCAGTTGGGACATCACCTGGCGGAACTCGCCATCGCTGACCGCATCCCTCAGGGTGTTCAGCTCCGCACGTACGCCCTCACGGGCCACGTGCGGGCTCACGTCTGCTCGGCTGCTCACCCGATTGATGAACTCTTCGAGTCCGAAGGGCTCCGCCTGCGGAGTGGGAGAGACCAGCGGTTCCTGCAGCGGCTTGGGCAGTTCGGACGCGAGGTCCTCCGCCTCACCCCGGGTGAGCCGCTCGGCCAGGGTTTCCAGGGTGGCACGGGTGAGGCTCTCCGCCTTCTCCGGGGGGACAGGGGCACGCCGGTGGATGGTGTCGATGAAGGTGTTGTAGTCCATGAGCCGTTCCCTTTCCGAAGCTTTGCAGTGCCTGGCGTGGGACCTGAGGCAGCCGCCGAAGGGGTACGTCGTGCGTGGAGGGCTGACGCGCGTCACGTGGTGCGTGCGTCTCGGCAGAAGCCATTTCCATGCTCCGGATGCGTGCCACACCCTGCCTGCTCCTGACGGGCGGAAATGCGGTGGGCTCCATGGGCCTCCGAGCACAAGGCAGACGGTTTCCGCCACGACACAGGGGACACCGTCGGCGGTCAGCCTGATGCGCGTCAGGGCGCTGTGCCGTTGTTCCCTCGGCCGGCAGCGTGGGGAGGCCGGCGTGGCGGTCCTCCCGGGTCCCGGCGACGCTCCCGGGAGCGCGGCGGACCTGCGCGCAGCCCTCGCCGCGGTGGAGCGAGCGTGGGAGCGCGCTGCCGGGAGGTGACGTGACACGCACCCCGCGCGAAGGGCGCGCCACGCCCCAGGGACGGTACGAGAAGGAGGCTCGTCGGTCTCCCATGGCCGGTGACTTCCCGATCGACGCGACGATCTGCGACGGCGACATTGTGACCGTACGCGGCAGGACAGCGCCGACCACAGCGGCAAAGCTGCCGCACTCCTGGAGGACGAGGCCACCGTCGAGGTGCTGCGTCGGCAGGACGGGCGGGTGTGTCCCAGGCTCGTGCCCCGCAACCCGGCCTACACCCGATCCCCGGCGACCATGCGCGGATTCTCGGCAAGGTCGTCGGGCGCACACCCGGTGAAGGCACCACCTGATCATCCCCAGTGTGCTGATCGTTGTGCACCGGTCCCGCCAGCCCGGGCGATCGGAGGGGCACGGTGCACAGCCACGGTCAGGACGAGTTCCTCCGCACCGCCCACAGCGACTACGACGTGGTCCTGTGCCTCAAGGGCGCCGACGTTGTTGCCCTTGAGGCCGTCCGGGACGCTGGCAGTGGGTGGAGCGGTGTGGCGGCCTTGCACGAGTTCAGCGCCGTCCGACGTGCGTGCCGCAGGGTCGGGCAGGAAGGTCGTGCCCGACCCCGTCAGCTTCTGCGGCTCCCTTTCACTCGCCGCCGGTCTGGGCGGCGAGTGCGGGGAGGAGGGCATAGGCGAGCATGGTCAGGGTTATATGCCGATGCCGCCCGGGACAGCGGTGGCGGCGACATCGTCCCTCACCGTCGTCTTGGTATACGACCGCGCTCCGTAGCCGCTGTGCCAGTCTTCGTACGAGGCTTCACTCCCGGAGTGGGATCACGGCAGCGTAGTTGGATTGGGCGCGGGATTGTTCGGTGGCGTTGGTGCGGGCGGTGCTGGAGCCGGACGTGAGTTGGGGGTACGGGCCGGGTTTGGTGTCCGGCGGGTCGAGGCTGTGTTCCGGTTCGTGGGCGGTCGTCCGGGTCTAGTTGTAGTCGTTGTTGGTCTTTCGGCTGCCGGTTTCGAGGCGGATCTGGCGGCCGGGGGGACGGGGGTGAGTGTGTTCTGCGGCTGGCCTGGCGTTGCGACGATCACGGTTTCGGGGGTGCCGCCGGGTGCCGTTTCCGCCAGTTTTACGTTGGTGACGTTGGTGTTCCATGAGGCGACTCCGGCGGCGATGGCGGATTCCCGGCCCGCGGCACGGCTGTGGATCGTAGTGGAGGGTCACCGCCGCCGCTTGGGCAGTGGGCTGTTGGGTGGCGGGGGTGGCGGATGCGGTGCTTGTCGTGGTGAGGGCGTGCGCGGTCGTGGAGGTGCCTGTTTTGATCCTGGTGGCAGGGGGGCGACGTCGGGGCGCGCCCGGTGCCCGCGCGCAGCGTGCCTCCACCGGCCGCCGCTGTCGCGGGCGACGTCGACCTCCACCACCAGCTCCCGCTCCACCATGTTCACGTTCAGCGTCTCGTTGGTCCCCCACCCGGCGGCAGACTCAGTCGTGGCTTCCACGAGCCGGGCCCACAGTTGTCCAAGTCCACAGTGGACGAGGACAAGGAAGTCAACCGTCGGCATGGAACCCGAACGGAAGGCTGCTGGATCGGCCCGGTCACGGCGTGCTGCAGATGAACGGATACACCCCTCGACGGAGAACAACCCACGGGGTGATCTCGCGGGATGACGGGGCAACCGGTCCCGGCCTACGCCCCACCCACCCACACCAGATCATCGTGGGCGGTGTCCCGGCGGGTACGAAGCGTCACCCGCCGGACCCCGCTTCCCCGTTCAGGGCTCCAGGACTGCTGTCGTCCGTGCCCTCAGGTGCGGCGGGCGCGGATCACGATGGCCGTGCCAGCGGCGACGGTGAGCAGCGCGGCACCTCCGAGGAGCGCGGTCCGCCCGTTGGTGCCGGTCTGGGCAAGGCTCGGCCGAGCGTCGCCAGAGGCCTGGAGGATCAGCTTGGTGACGTCGTCCGGGTTGGTCTCCATGACGGCGTGCGGTGCGTTGACCTCGACGGTGGTGGCCTTGGCCCGCTTCGCCATGAAACGCAGATTGTCGGTGCCTATGGTGCGGTCGTCGGTGGCGACGAGATACCAGGACGGGATGGTCTTCCACGCGACGGACTGCGTGGGCTCGTTGCCGGAGGCGGCGGTCGCGGGCCGCTGGGTGGCGGCGAGTACCTGTGAGCGGCTGGCGTCGAGCCGGTTGCTCAGGAAGACGTCAGCGAATTTCTCCGGTTTGAGATACAGGTCCACGTTCGTGGGGTCGCCGCCGAGCGGTACGGCATTCAGGGCGGTCGGCACCGGGGCGTTGGGGTCGTCGGTCACCCGGCTGCCCGGGTACTTGGCAGCGAGCTGGAAGGCCGTCTCGTCTCTGTCGGGCGCGAACCCTGCGATGTAGACGAGGGACTCGACGTTGGGGTTGCCGGCGGCCGCGTTGGTGATCACGGCTCCTCCGTAGGAGTGGCCGACCAGGACGATGGGGCCCTCGATCGCCTTGAGCTGGGCGGCAAGGTAGTCGGCGTCGCCGGAGAGGCTGCGCAGCGGGTTGGCGGTGGCCACCACGGGATAGCCCTGGGTCTGCAGTGCCTGGACGATCCGGTCCCAGCCGGAGGCGTCCGCCCAATAGCCGTGCACCAGTACAACTGTCGGTTTGGCACCTGTGGACGTAGCGCCCGTGGGAGTCGTACCGCCTCCGCTCTCGGACGCCAGGCAGGGACCGGCGGTCATCAGGGCGGCCGCGGGGAGCAGGACGGCCAGGGGGAGGGCCCTCCGGGCGGCTGTGCGTCGTATGTGCTTCATGACCGTTCTTCCTCTGAGGTGAGGGGGAGAGACTCCTGCCCACACTGCATTCGAGTGAAGAACGCGGCACCACGGTATGGCCATGCGAGTGAATAACAGTCACACAAAGTGAAGGAGGGACCTGGCGGCGCTGACTGCGGGCCGCCTTCGCCCGGAAACCGTTCCGCCGTGAGATAGAGGGCACCGGTGCAGTCGGCATGCTCCCAGTGACTCGTCAGCTCTCGCATCCGGCCGTCGTCTCCGGGGAGGAAGCCCAGACCGGCGTCGGGAACACCGCAGACGGCATCGGATCGGCCGGACATGCCTCGAGCGCGGTAGCCCTGTGGCACGCGCAGGTGGCCGTCCTCGCGGAAGAACGCCTCGGCGGCAGGGTACCCACACTGCCTACGCAAGGATCGGACACAGAAGTGCGGCGTGCGACCAAAGAGTCGGCGCGTGCGTGGTCGGGCGGGTAAGCGACGGGGGTTGCGGAGTTGTCAGGCGCAGGTGATCGAGCTCTGTCACGGGGGCGCTGATCCGGCGGCGCGCGAAATCTCGGTTCGTGGGGCGGCGGGCGCAGCTGGCGCTCTTCGCGCAAATTTTGTCGAAGGCTCCGCTCTCGGAGGAGGACCCGACCGAGTTCCTCTTCCATGTACGCGGTGTAGGCGGGGTGGGGAAGTCCACGCTGCTGCGGCAGTGGCAGGAAGCGGCCCGGCGTGCCGATGCGGTGACGGCGGTCGTGGACGAGAACGACGTCAAGAGGTACAGCAGGCCCCGTGGTACAACGGCCAGTGCCTGGGCCCCATACCTACCGTGGCCAGCGCCTGTACCTCTCCGACCGGGACGAAGAGGCCCTTGCCGAGTTCGACCGCCCGCTCACGTACGACACTCGCAACGCACTGACCTGGGCTCGCCGAGGAGAAGCCCGAACCTGACCCCACCGACGCGTGGGCTCTTGGATCTCGCGGGTCAGGCACACTGCCAGGCCGGTAGCTACGAGCAGGCTCTTGCTGACCGGGGTGCCGGCGCGGGGTGCCGGCGTGGCAGCAGCCGCGCCGGGCACCTCCGCCGGGCCGCCCCCCTTCGGCCCGCTGGAGAAGCTTGAGGGTGGTGTCAGAGCGGCTGCGCCGGTGAAGTCGCGACGGGGGCGTCACCCGATGCCGGGGTGCTGCCGGGCTTCCTGCTTCGTGCCCGGATGAAGACGATCACCAGCAGCAGGGCCGCAACGACGATCAGAACGAGCGGCGTCACGTCACTCAGGACGGTCAGGAGCAGACCCGCCGAGGCCGCGGTGTCCCCGAGGTCCACGGAGCTTTCGGACGTGACGGCGAAGGCGAGGGCGGAGACCGGGAGCAGGGAGGTCGGCTCACCGTCGACCGTCGTGGTGGCCACGATCTTCTGGTCGACCTTCTGGTCGATGGCGATGCCGGTCTGTCGGTCGATGTAGGCGACGAGGGTCGAGCGCCCCTGGTAGGTGAGCGGCACCGGGTCGGGCAGCGCCGACAGTGCTTCAGGGGTGAGACGAGCCCGGGCCGTGGAGTCCAGCGTGGGCACCAGGCCGGCGAGGAGCGCCTTCGGCAGGGCGGCAGGGAGCGGCTTCAGCACCGCGGGGTCCTTGACGGGCGCGTCGATCTTGATCTCGTAGACGTTCACCGACCGCCCCTCGCGCTCCGCGGAGCCTGTGTAGCGGACCGGCACGGTCGCACGGGTCGTCGAGTCGTAGTAGTCGTAGGAGTCGTCCCGCGCGGCATCCGGTGGGAAGGCCGAGCTCAACGCTCCGCGCGAAGGTTCCGCGGCCGTCGACGCCGGCGGTGTGGTGCCCTCCCTGCTCTGTCTGTCGACGGCGTAGGTCTTCGAACTGGGCAGGGTCTGCTTCCCGACGTGGACCGTCATCACGTCCTGCAGCACCGCTGTGTCGCCGTGGGTGGATGTGACGCGGACGCGGCGGTCGACGGTGACGGGTATATCGGTTTTCAGGGCGTTCGCGGTGTCCCCGGACTGCAGGGCCCCGGCGTCCAACATGGCAGCCTTGCCGGCGTAGTGCACCGTCTGGTCGGCATCCTCGGGCAGTTTTGTCGCGTTCGGGGCGACGATGAAGCGTAAGACCGCTGCGACGGCCGCCAGGATCACGGCGATGGTGATGAGCACGGTCGATGAACGACGTAGAGACACGCTGTCCTCCCTCTTGCTGACCTGCTGATTCGGCCGGATGTTCCCGGAGCGGGCCGGATCGGCCGGCGGATGCGGGGGCGGCTACGGATGGAACGTCACCCGCTGCACGCGTCCAGTGCCTGCTGAGCCGATCCATGAGCCCGGACGTCTCCCCGAATCCCGTTGCCGCGCAGGCCTGTTGGTATGGTGAAACAGGAAATGAATCTTTGTATCCCCAAGGGGAGCACGGCCGACGCCTGAACACCAGAGACGTGGCGAAAATGAGGGGGATGCTCGAGGGGAGGAGGACAAGCGACGGGTAACGCAAGGGCAGACCCGCGTGGACCCGGGTGATCTGTCGTCAGCGTGCCGGAGACCACGTGGGAAGAGGTGGGCCGTCGAGGTGGGTGGTCCCGGAAGTTTCCTTCGTCGGACGCCTGCAGGACACCGCGTACGAACGGGTTCCACGGCATGAGCGGTAGGTGGCCCTTGGCGGACGCCGACACCGAGGCAGCCCGCGCGAAAGGAACCGACCCTTGTGCGACGTCGCCCGCGACGGCGGTGATCGCTGCGACTGCCGGGACAGCCCTCGCGGTCCGGTGCGCGTGGTCGACGGGACGGGGGATCCGGCCGGTGGGCTGCCCCGGCGAGGTGTCAGGTCACGGTCGCTGGTTCAGGGGGCGTCCACCACCAGGGTGCGGCTGTCGGTGACGACCGTGGCGGCGAGGGCACTCGCGTAGTTGGACTGCACGCGGGATCGTTCGGTGGCGTTGGGGGCGGCGTTGGTGCAGGCGGTGCCGGCGCTGGAGCCGGACATGAGCTGGGAGCAGGGGCCGGGTTTGGTGTCCGGCAGGCCGAGGCTGTGTCCGAGTTCGTGGGCGGCGATCCGGGTCTTGTCGTAACCGTCGTTGACGGCCTGGCTGCCGAGTTCGACGCGGACCTGACGGCCGGGGCGGACGGGGCCGAGCGTGGCCTGCGGCCAGCCGGACGTCGCGACGATCATGATCTCCGCGCCGCCGCCAGGTGCCGCTTCCACCAGCCTCACATTGGTGACGCTGGCGTTCCACGAGGCGACCCCGGCCGCGATGGCGGCTTCCCAGCCCGCGGCACGGCTGTCGTCGTAGCGGAGGGTCACCACCGCCGCTTGGCCAGTGGGCTGTTGGGCGACGGGGGCGGCGGACGCGGTGCCCGCCATGGCGAGGACGAGCGCCGTCGTGGAGGTGCCTGCTTTGATCCATGTGACGAGGGGCATTGCTGCTCCTGTTCCGTGGGGGAGTCCGGGCCCCGACGCGGCCGGGTTGACGAAGGAGCGGCTCGGTGGTCCGGTGGGGCCGGACGCACCGTGGGCCACCCATCCGGGGTCATGTGGTGGTACGTCGAGACACTTGATCGGGCATGTACCTGTCATGAGACTTTCCCGTCATTCCCGGATTCCACGCCATGTTCTCCGTCGGCCAGGGGCGCGCGCTGCTGTCGATCGCCACGGCGGCGCAGCATGTTCGCGGCGGCCAGGACCACCGGCCGTCTGCCGGCCGGCGGCCGCGCACGCCCCCGCGTGGCCGGGCTCGGTTACGTCGGCATGCTCGCGGTTCCTGCCGTGATCGGCTGGCTGACCGCCCGCTGTTCCTGGTGGTCAGTGCGGGTGGTGTTGGTCGCGCCAGTCGCGGGGCGTCATCCCGTATGCCCGCTCGAGCACATTGCTGAAGTGGGTGGCGTCCACGAGCCCCCACCGTCGGCCGATCGCGGCGATGGTCCGTAACCTGCAGTGGAGTCCGGCGAGTTCGCGTCGGCACTGGGCTAGCTAGTAACCTGAGCCGGAGTCGTCCCCGCGCCCGCGGGGGTAGCTCCAGGACGAGGGTGTCGGCAGCGAGACCTCGCCCGTCGTCCCCGCGCCCGCGGGGGTAGCTCCTACTCGCTCCGCGCCGTATGCTGCTCTGCCAGACTTGAGGGTGTGCCGAAGAGCCGTGGCTGCCGCACATTGCGTGGCGGCAAAAAGCCAGTCCGCCGTTCGCCAGGCCCTGTGCGGTTGCCGGACCGTGTACTACGGCAGGCCCGAACACGGTGCCTTGAAGACACAGACGTCCTTGCCACGGAGGTGTGGGCGAGTGGCTGCCTGGGCGAGGCGTGGTCGGGCGCAGGGACGATCGAACGCGAACCGGAACTGGTGCCATGTCGTGAGGTGGCGGGACGGGCTTCGACGAAACCGCCCCAGTCCGGCGTTGCCGCCCTCTCCGCGCTTGAGCGAGCCGGCCCGCCGGCCACGCCATGCTGCAGGAGACGATGGAGGTTCTGGCCGCATCGCAGCCGGTGCCGGCGTGGCATGCGGCCGGCCCGAACCGCCCGGTGGGGGCTTGGTGCGCGGTGGACGTGTGGGACAGCGAGCGGGTGCTGTTCATCGACTACGACGGCCCGGTCCCGCACACGCTGATGGCGCATATCGGCGAGGTCGGCGGCACGCTGGTGGACAAGCTGGCGCTGCTTACGCCACATGCGGCCCACGCCTGGGAGGGGATGCGGGGCGAGGACGAAGTGCTGATGCCGCTTGTCGAGCAGGACGCGGCCGAGGTACTCGCCGATCTTGCCGCGGCGCTGCGGTTGACGGACCTGACCTGACCTGGCCTCGCCCCGACGATGAGGAGGTCATCGCCCTGCGGGCACTGGCCTGGGCACACTGCCGCGACCACCTGCCGGACCGGCCCGAGCACCAGCCTTGCACAGGGCGAGCGGGCCCGCGTGCTCGATGCGTTCGAACAGGTGGGCGCCCCCTGCGGCGGAGGAAGCCGGCACCGCCCGGTCGCTGGCCGAGCTGTTCTTGGACTACGCGGGGAACTACCTCAGCCGCGGGCCGCTGTGCTGGAGCCCCGGCCAGATCGCCGTCTTCCTGGGGACTGGCTGCCCCGCAAGACGGTACTCGATCAGGCACACCGCGCTCTTTTGCCCGCTGTCTTCAAGCGATGGGTGACCTTCGCGCTCACCGAACGCGGCGTCCCCACGCCGTGGATCGCTCCCGTCGTCGCCGCGGTGTCCAGGCACGGACCACGCCATCCCCCCCCAGGGGGGGCGGCTCGCGACAACCACCCCACAGCAAGAGCAGGCAGGAAGAAGCAGTAGTGGAACACGGTGATTCCCCCAGGGTGCTGCCCCGCATCGCCCGGCTGGTGGCACGCAGCGGGGACCTCAAGAGCGAACTGGTGGCCTTCGCGCATACTCCGCGCTTCGCCCGGCGGTTGGACGCCCGGCTCGAGGAGGCAGCGGACCAGCTCGGCTTCCTGGATGAGGCGATGGCCGTCCAGACCATCGACCACTTCGTGCTGCAGCACCGGCTGGCGGACGGCTCGAGCGTTCTGGAGCGGTTTGTCGCTCAGCGGCGGCCTCCGCTGGACGAGGACGAGCGGGCGATGCTGCTCGGCTGGCGCGACGTGGTGGAGGCAGTCTTCGAAGTACAGGGCTCTCACGGGGATGCCGTCGTCCTGCACAACCTGCTCGACGACCTCGACTACCAGGTCCACTCCAACCTGGGACGGCGCGCCCTTGGCAAACTGCGCACAGGGATGTTCGTGGCCGGTCGGATCGTGCCCGTCCACCCCGACACCAACGCCTGGCTGGTCAGCGGCAACCTCACCACCTACCCACGCGGCGACGGACCGCAGCTGGCCCAGCTCGCCGTCCAGACGCTCACCGCCCATCCGCAGCTGCTGCGCCGCAATCCCCAGATGCTGGGCAAGGCGTGGGAGATGCAGGCCGAAGCCCGCGCCGACTTCATCGAGGTGTTCGGCACCGACCTGCTCGTCCTGGATGCCGGCGAGGCGCCCGAACGGATGCGGGAGTACCACCGATACCGGCAGGACAAGGCGCTGGCCGGACTCGACGACGAAACCGCCGCCAAGGCGATCAACCCCACGCCCTCTCTCGACGGGCTCAGCAGTCTGCCCGAAGAACTCCGCGACGCGGACACCGTCGCCGTGATCTTCGACGAGACCGAAGGCCTGTGCTACTACGCCGACTTCGGCCACCTTGATGCGCTGTTCACAGATCCCGCCCTGGCCCGTGACCGCACCTGCCTGAGCCGGCTCAGGCACTACCTGAACGACGACTCCGTCGCTCCGATGGTCATCCGCCGACTGGTCCAGCGGCATCCCGACAACGCCGACGCCGTCTTCCGCGAACTCCTGCGCAAGCCCACCTTCGCCTGGGAGCGCGATGGGGAGGAGCTGCTGCGCCGCCGCAAGGCGAAGCACTTCGCCAACGAGCCCTTGCCCAGCATCACCCCGGTCGGCGCCCGCCTCGCGGAACTCCTACGTACGCAAGGGAAGAAGAGGCGATGAAGCTGTCCACCGGCGAACTCGACGCCATGGTCGAAGAGGCGATCGTCGACGCCTACGACGAGCACGAACAGCTCGCCGCCTTCCAGACGGTCATCGAGGACCGCCTGGCCCTGCCGTTCACCACCGTCGTGCTCGGCATCCCCGTGACCGTCACCGCCCTCCAGGACCGGCCCGGCAGCCCCATTGCCGCCTGGTGCAGACAGGGCCGGCACGCTCAGGTGATCGGCATCCTCGACCTACCGCTGCCCGAACCCGCGCCCGAGGGATGGGCCTGGGTGGAGGCATACAGGCACTGGGCATCCTGAGCTGCCTGCGCGCCGGGCCTGACCGCTCGGTGCTGTCGGCTGCCATCAGATCAGGATGCCGCGCTACGCGTCGAGCTCCGGCGGCGCGTCCCACCTGGCCGGGCCACGCCATGTGCAACGACGGCGCGGTGGCCGCACTCAGTGGACGGAACCTCACGGCCGGACAGCCCCTCACCAAGATCTTCATGAGTTTTCCAGCGGGGCGTCCCATGCCGGGACCGTGCTGCTGGGTGTCCGTCAGGTGGTAGGTGATTCCATGCTGTTCGCGACCGGGGGCTGTCCTCCGTCTGGGTGAGGGTCCTCGTCTTCTGGGCGACATCCCTTTAGCGTGGGCGGCAGCTGCCGATTGGGAGGTGCCATGTCGGACGATCCGACGGGGCCGTTGGGTATGGCAATGCGGGAGGTCACGTTCCCGGACAAGTCTCGCGGGATCATTTTGGTGCGGGCGGGAACACCGCAGGACGAGGCCGAGGCAATGGCCGCCCGTGTGTGGGCCGAGATGCCGGAAGATTGACCTGTACGAACGCAGGTAACCCGTATCATTCTCCAGTGCTTTCCTGAGCGTTGACCATGACCGGAACCAGCCGTACGAACCCCACACTGATGCATGGCGCCACCTGTACGCGTCAATTGCCTGGAGCGTTAGGCGCGGTAGCGGTCTCTGCGACGAGGTCGAGGCCACTCAGCGTGGAAGAGGCCGCGCGCCGGAGTTGTGGAGGGGGAGGCTGTAGCCGGTCTCTCCGGCGGATCACACCGTGGCGATGTCGGGGATGACTCTCGTCCTGTTGCCGACCTTGCCGGGTGGGCGGCGGACCTGGTGGAGCCGGTCAAGCCGAGGCTGCGTGGCTGTGCGTCAGCCGGTCCACGGCGTGCTTGGTGTCCAGGAACATGATCACGCGGCCGTCGCGGGCGGCGATCTCGGTGGTGGCGGCATGCTTGTCGGCGCCGTGGACATGGAGTACGTGGTGTTCCATCGCCGTGACGGCGCCGGCCGACGGGTCGACGGAGTGCACGACGGGGTCGGTCAGGTAGCGGCGTACGAGCAGGTCGACGGTGCGGTCGAGGGTGGCGGAGAACAGCATGCGCTGGCCTTCGGGGCGGACCTGGTCGAGAAGGGCGGTGACCTGCGGCATGAAGCCCAAGTCGGCCATCGGGTCGGCCTCGTCGAGGACGGTGACGGAGACCTGGGTCCGCCGGCAGTCGCCACGGTCGACGAGGTCCCTGAGGCGTCCCGGGGTGGCGACGACGACCTCGGCATCACCGCGCAGCGCGTTCGCCTGTCTGCCGATCGACATCCCGCCCACGACGGTGGCCAGACGCAGCTTCACGGAGCGGGCGTACGACGTGAGCGCATCGGTGACCTGCTGCGCCAGTTCACGCGTCGGTACGAGGATCAGCCCCAGCGGTTGCCTGGGCTCGGCGCGCCGCCCGGCGGTGCGGGCGAGCAGGGCCAGCCCGAAGGCGAGGGTCTTGCCGGAACCGGTGCGGCCCCGGCCGAGGACGTCGCGGCCGGCGAGGGAGTTCGGCAGGATCGCGGCCTGGATTGGGAACGGCGCGGTCACACCCTGCTTGCCGAGCGCGGCCAGCAGTTCCCCGGGCGTGTCGTGTGAGTGGTAGACGAGGGCGCGGTTGTGGTCCTGGGGTTGCTCGTCGTGCTGCGATGTGTGGACGCCTGGTTAGATCCCGGGTCCGTAGCCGGGGTTTGGCTGTCGGTGGGGGGTCCACCACTCGGTGAGCCCCCACACCGCGAGCGCGAGCGTGGCCAAGGCTACGAGTGCCGCGAGCCAGGGGCGGTGTATCCATCTGGTGGTCAACGCCCAGGCGATGAGCGGAACCAGTGCGCCGCCGAGCACGATGAGCGGCAGATCGATGAAGAGTACGCTCAGATCGCGGGCATGGCCCTCGAACCCTCCGTCGATACTGACCGCGGCGCGCGGTGCCCAGACGAGCGGCGCGGCTGTCGCACCGAGGCCGGCGAGTAGGCATCCGGCACCGCCCTCGGTCTTCGGGTTCATACCCGTGGCCCGTTCCGCGGTTTGCTCGCCCATGCCCGTGATAGACGCGGCGGCGTGGTGCACGGTTCCGACAGAGCGGCCGCGTGTCGTAACAGCGAACGTTTGGCCTGTTGTGATGTGACGCGCCGTCCGGGTGCTGTACCGGGTCGCAGGGGGCGGCCACTCTGCGCTGATGGCGATACGCGTACAGGCCCGGGAGATCGACGATGCCGAGGGCCGGCGGCTGCAGGATCATCCGCGGGGGCACTGGATCGGTGGTGACCTGGCGGCGGGCCCAGATGGTACTGCTGTCCGCGCAGGGCATGCCGGTGGCGAAGATCGCCGAGGTGACCTTCACCAGCTCCGACCGGGTTCGCGATGTGATCCACAACTTCAACGCAGACGGCTTCGACTCGCTCTACCCGAAATGCAAGGGCGGTCGGCCGAAGACGTTCACCCTGCCCGAGCGCCTCGAGATCTAAAGGGTGTTGCACAAGACTGTGAACTGGGCATCTCCGGTGTATGGCTGGGGTGTTGAGGGCTGAACGCGTGTGGGTGGAGACGTTCACGGGGCTGCGGTTGGAGCAGTTCGAGCGGCTGCTGAAGGCGGTCCGTGACCGCGGTGGCAACGGGACTCTGCGGGGCCGACCGTGGTGTCTTCCGCTGGCCGAACGGGTCTTGGTGGTGGCCGTGTACTACCGCACGAATCTGACCATGCGGCAGCTCGGGCCGCTGTTCGGGATCTCGTCCTCGACGGTGTGCCGGGTGATCCAGCGGCTCGGTCCGCTGCTCGCACTGGAGCCCGTCTCCCGACCAGGCGATGCGGCCGACCGGTTGTGGATCGTGGACGGCACCCTCATCCCGGTCCGCGACCGGAAGGTCGGCTCCTCGTCACGCAACTACCGGTTTCTCGGCAAACGTGCAGGTCATCGTGGACGCCGACACCCGCCTGGTGATCGCCGCGGCCCGACCGGTGCCTGGCACCACCGCGGACGCGCACGCCTGGCGTGCCTCCGGCCTGGCCGGGCACTGCCAGGACGTGACCGTCCTGGCAGGACGGCGCCTACCTCAACTGCGGCATGGTCACCCCGCACCGCAAACGCCCCCGACGCGAGCTGCTGCCGGGCGAGGAAGACGACAACGCGGCGCACCGCAAGGTGCGTGCAAGGGTGGAGCATGTGATCGGCCGGATGAAGAACTACAAGATCCTCCGCGACTGCCGGCAATACGGCGACGGCCTCAACCACGCCGTCCAGGCCGTTGCCCACATGCACAACCTCGCCCTCGCATCATGACCAGAGGACCGTCTCCACCCGGCCCTGGCCTGCCCAAACACAGTCTTGTGCAACACCCTTTAAGGGCTGTCCCGCAATCGCTCGAGAGCTCGTGGCCCGGTCATCCTGCAGGTTGGCAGCGAGGCTGTGGGAACAGTTGAATGCTTTCGTGACGGACTGGACGCAGGTGGTCGATGCTCACGGGGCGGTTGGGCGAGTGCCACTGCTCCTGGATCAGGTGGAGCGAGAGGAAGTTCCGGAGGCGTGGGACGAGCTGTGGGACCGTCTCTGCCTCCATGGTGAGACGGTCTCCGCGGCGAGCTTCGCAGCTCTCCCGCGCTTGGCGGCTCTAGCTCCCGCGTGTACCCAGGCACTCGAATTGGCCAGTGCCATCGTGCGTGGCACGTTGCGGCACCCTGACGGTGAAGCTCTGCTCGCGGGCTGTCCGAACGAGGTCGACCGGTTGCGGGAACTCGTGGACCAGAGGCTTCGGACGCGTCCGGCCGACTACAACCGGCTTTTCGGTGATCTGCTTGCCCTTGCAGGGCAGTACCACTGGAGCGCCTCCTTGGGGGACTTCGCCGATGACTTCTATGCCGTGTCCTGCCCCGACTGCGAAGCGGAGGTGACCATCGCCGTCGGCGACTACGGCTGCTACGCGGCCATTCGAGACTGGGATCAGGGCGACATAGAGCGGCGGTCGCTGCGGCCCGCCCCGGCCGAGGAGCTTCGCGACCCGGGCCGATGGATGCACGCCACAGCCGGCCGGGACGGGCAGCAGCGGCTCGCCGAGGGGATCAGATACGTCTTTGGCCGGGCAGAGTGTCCGGCTTGCGCCAGTGTGTTCAACATTGCGGAAGCGCACACGACCGCGAACCTTCCACCGGCCCTTGAAACGTACTGAACAGGGAGAGACGCCCCGGCCACTTGCGATGATCTTGAGATGGCTGGCGTCATCACGGCTTCGGATCCCGCGTGGATACCCCTGTTCAGCGGGTCGAGCCCAAGGCAATTCGGCAAGCTGATCACCGCGCTCCGGCGCGAGGGCGCCGACCCGGCCCGCAGGGGCCGGCCGTGGGGCCTGCCGCTGGAGGACCGGGTGCTGCTGGTCGCCGCCTACTGGGTCATGTCCCTTGTCGTGGTGTAGGCGATCAGTCGTTTGATGTGGCGGGCAGGACGACTGTGTCGTCGGGGTAGAGGGCGTCCATGCTTTCGTTGGAGAGGTAGCGGCGGGGGAAGGCGATCCATTCGTCGTGGAGTTCGGCGAGGACTGCGGTGGCCAGGCGGAGGACTGCGGGTGGGTTCGGGAAGACCTGGACGACGTCGGTGCGGTGTTTGATTTCCCGGTTCAGCCGCTCGAGCGGGTTCGTGGACTGGATCTTCTTCCAGTGCTGGTGGGGGAAGTCCGCGAAGGCGGTCAGGTCCTCCTTGGCCTCCAGCAGTATCTCTCTGGCCTTCGGGAACTGTCGGCCGAGCATGTCGGCGACGGTGTCGAGATGGGTGCGGACCGCGTCCGCGGTGGGCTGGGCGAAGACCGTGCGGATCGTCGCTGCGACCATCTCCGCCGAGCCTTTCGGGATCACGGCGAAGACGTTACGGACGAAGTGGACCCGGCAGCGCTGCCAGGCGGCGCCGAGCATGACCTTGCGGATCGCTTTGACCAGGCCGCTGTGGCTGTCGGAGATGACCAGGCGGACTCCGCTCAGGCCGCGTTCGCGCAGGTGGCGCAGGAACTGGCTCCAGAAGGCTTCGGTCTCGCTGTCGCCGACCATGACGCCGACGACTTCGCGGCCGCCGTCCTGGGTGACTCCGGTGGCGATGACGACGGCCTGGGAGACGATGCGGTGGTCGACGCGGGCCTTGACGTAGGTGGCGTCGAGGAACAGGTAGGGGAACCGGATGTGGTCCAGCGGCCGGGTGCGGAAGGCGGCCAGCTGTTCGTCCAGGTCCGCGCAGATCCGGGACACCTCGCTCTTGGATATCCCGGTGTCGGAGCCGAGGGCTTTGACCAGGTCGTCGACCGAGCGGGTGGAGACGCCGTGGACGTATGCCTCCATGATGACCGCGTAGAGGGCCTGGTCGATGCGCCGCCGGCGCTCCAGGAGGCTGGGGAAGAAACTGCCGGTCCGCAGTTTCGGGATGGCGAGTTCCAGGTCACCGGCCTGCGTGGTTACCGTCTTCTCCCGGTGCCCGTTGCGCCAGGTGGTGCGGGTGTCGGTGTGTTCGCCCCACTCGGCGCCGATCTTCGTGGTGGCCTCGGCCTCGATCAGTTCCTGCAGCAGCCGCTCGGCCACCTCCCGGACCAGTTCAAGACCATCCGCCGAACGTAGTGACTCAAGCAGGCGAAGTAGGTCATGCTGGGACAAGGCCACCGTGCACCCCCTGGGGTCGAACTGCCCGTTCACTCCGGACAGTTGCACGGTGGCCTGCCAGTTGAGCAGGGAGCAGACACCGGCAGACGGTGCACCCCAGGGAGCAGAACCCGCGCACTCAACCGCGAAGATCCCCTACACCACACAGCGGGACGCCATCGCCTACTGGCGCACCAACCTCACCCTGCGCCAACTGGCACCGCTGTTCGGGGTGTCCAAGTCCGCGGCCGACCGCATCATCGACCACCTCGGACCAGCGCTCGCACCCCAGCAGCGCAAGCGGTTCCGCACGGACACCGTCCTGATCGTGGACGGCACCCTGGTCCCCACCCGCGACCACAGCATCGCCGAGCAGTCCAAGAACTACCGGTACTCCACCAACCACCAGGTCGTCATCGACGCCGACACTCGGCTCGTCGTCGCCGTCGGCCGGCCGCTGCCCGGCAACCGCAACGACTGCAAGGCGTGGGAGCTGTCCGGCGCCAAGGCCGCCGTCGGCCGCGCCACGGTGATCGCCGACGGCGGCTACAGAGGCACCGGCCTGATCATCCCGCACCGCCGCGCACCCGGCCAGGCTGGCCTTCCGGCCTGGAAAGAGGAGCACAACCGCTCACACCGCAAGGTCCGCGCCCGCATCGAGCACGCCTTCGCCCGCATGAAGACCTGGAAGATCCTCCGCGACTGCCGCCTCAAAGGCGACGGCGTCCACTACGCCATGCTCGGCATCGCCCGCCTCCACAACCTCACCCTCGCCGGGTGACCGGGGAACGACGCTGGTCAACCAGCATGCCGTAGATCATTTACGGGACAACGCTTAGAAGATCGCCAAGTTCGAACCAGTCGAGCACGACCTGCCGTTTTCCACCTGGAGTCTGTCCAAGCTGGCGGATGTCCTGGTCGCAGAGGGGGGTGGTCGACGACATCAGCCGCGAGGGCCTGCGCATCCTGCTCCACGAGGAAGGCGTCTCCTTTCAACGCTTGAAGACCTGGAAGGCCTCCCGCGACCCCGACTATGCGGCCAGAAGGCCCGCGTCGAACACCTCTGCGCGATCGCCGACGGCGAGGTCATGCCCGGGGAGGGCGAGCCCGAAGTCATCTTGTGCATGGACGAGTCCGGGCCGCTCAACCTGATGCCGCTCCCTGGACGGCAGTGGGCCGAACGTGGCGGCAGGCACAAGGATCAAGGCCGTGAACCCCGCCGTAGACGCCGGGCCACCTAAACCGCTACGGCGGCGTGCGACACCTGTTCGGCGCCCTGGACCTGGCCAAGGACAAGCTCTACGGCCACATCAAGCTCATCAAGCGGCGCACCTAGTCCCTGGAGTTCTGCCGTTACCTGCGCACGCTCTGCCCTCCGACCGTGCGGATGGCGATCGTATGCGGCAACTTCTCCCCGCGCCTGACCACGAAGAAGTGCCAACGGGTGGGCGCCTGGGCGGCGGCAAACAATGTCGAGATCGAGATCGCCTACACACCGTCGAACTCCTCCTGGCTCGACCGCATCGAGGCCCAGTTCGCCGCGCTGCGCTACTTCACCCTCGACAGCACCGACCACGCCACCCACAAAGAGCAGGGCAGCATGCGGGTGGCGGCACGCCTGGGGCTCGGCGGGTCCGAGGTCGGTCTGCTGCCGCACGTGGACGTCGTGCGTCCGGCTGTTTTGGTGGGCCGGTGAGGCTGCCGTTTTCGCTGGTGGACGGTGCGGCCGGGACGTGGTGGTCGAGGTCGGCGGTGGTGACGAAGGAGCCGGGCCCTTGGGCGCTGGCCCGCTGGTAGGGCACGGCTTTCGGCCCTGGTCTGTTTTTGCCGGCGGTGGTGATGTGGCGGCTGTCGGCGCTCAGCGACGGCGGTGTGCTGCAGATGATCGCGCAGTGGGTGAACTGGCTGCCGCCCCGAGCGTGCTTCGTGGATACGGATGTGGACGAAGTCCGTCCACGGCTGTGGCCAGGTGAGGTATGGCTGTTTCCGCTGATCGCGGGCCGGCTGTAGGTCTGGTGGTGTGTGGCTTGTCCGGCAGCGTGGGTGGGCTGGTTGCGGATGTATGCGTGCCTGTACGTGTCGGTGCCGCCGGGTACGAGGTGTGTCGCCGATGACGCAAAGGCGTTGTGGCGGCCGTCGGTGGTGATCGGGGCCCTGAGGGAGTCGCCGTCGGCCTGGGTGCCGTCGGTCGCGACACTGATGGTCTCGGTTCCGGCTCCGTTGACTGGGTGCCGGCTGCCGCTGCTGCGGGTTGTGCGGTGGTGGCAGGGGTCGCCTGGGAGAGGGCCGTGACCGTGCAGACGGCGTCCGTCGTGCTTCGGGCGGGCCCGCGCGTCTGACGGTTGCCCGGTTCGTACGGGCGCTCATGTTCCCCCCGGACTGTCGTCCTGCCCCCGGTACCCCACCGGGGGCCACCCGCATGTGACCGTCACGGCGTTGCGGGGCCGATGGGGCGATGCGTCACATGACGTGCTCTGGGGAGGTGTTCGGTCAGCGGAGGCTTTGTGGGTGCTGTAGGCCTGCGAGGGTGGCAAGGATTTCCGGGGTGCATGCATGGGGCTCTGTCGGCGTTTCCTTCTGGGGTGTGTGCCGGGCGGGGCCTGCGGGGTTCGTGGTCAGCCGGTGGTGGTGAAGCGTGTGGTGATGGCGGTTTCGATGGCTGTGGTGTCGGGGTTGTCTGCTGCCCATGCTGCGTGTCCGTCGGGGCGGACGAGGATGGTGGTGCGCTGGTCGTCTGCCCAGTGTTCGACGGCGGGGAAGGCGCCCGGCTTGTCGTCCGCGGGGATGTGGGGGAGTGGGGTGGCGGGTGGGGTGATGAGGACGAAGTGGCCGCCGCGGAGGGTTTCGTAGAGGCGTCGGCCGCTGTTGAGGGTGGTGTCGGGGATGCGGGTGCCGGTGAGGGGGTGGGCGCCGCGGGGGGCGGGGTAGCGGTGGCCGATGCCGGTGATCTGGGCGAGGACCTTGGCGCGGGCGGGCGGGGCGGTGTTGACGAGGGCGGTGACCGCGGCGCGCAGCGCGCGCAGGGCGGGGTGGTGGGCGCGGGCGAGGCGGACGAGTCCGCCGCTGCTGCGCAGGACGGCTTTGCCGACGGGGTGGCGTTCGCTGTGGTAGGTGTCCAGGAGGGCGTCGGGGGCCTGGTGGTTGAGGACGGCGGCGAGTTTCCAGCTGAGGTTGGCGGCGTCCTGCAGGCCGGTGTTCATGCCTTGTCCGCCGGCGGGGGAGTGGATGTGGGCGGCGTCGCCGGCGAGGAAGACGCGGCCGACCCGGTATTGGGGGGCTTGGCGTTCGTCGCTGTGGAAGCGGGAGAGCCAGCGGGCGTCGTGCATGCCGTAGTCGGTGCCCAGAGCGCGGCGGGTGACGTCCCTGACCTCGTCGAGGTCGAGGGGATGGTCGTCGGGAACCTCGTTGCGGCGGTTGAAGCCCATGACGCGGTACCAGCCGTCGCCGAAGGAGGCGATCATCGCGAAGACGTCACCGGCCCCGTCGACGGTCAGGACGCTGTCGGGCTTCTCGGCGAGGCGGACGTCGGCGAGGAAGAGGGAGGTGATGACGGAGACGCCGGGGAAGGGCTGGCCGGTGGCGCGGCGTACGGCGCTCTTGTGGCCGTCGGTGCCGACGACGTAGGCGGCCCGGTGGGTGGCCGTCGTTCCGTCGCCGGTGCGGACGTCGAGGGTGACGCCGCGGGTGTCCTGGCGCAGGGCGAGGAGTTCGCTCTCGTACTCAAAGCGGACGCCGAGCCGGCGGGCGCGCTGCTCCAGGATGCGTTCGACCTCGTACTGGGGGGTGATCAGAAGGAAGGGGAAGCGGGAGGGCAGCGTGCTCAGGTCGAGGGTCAGGCGGCGGAAGAGCCGCAGCCGGGTGATGGTGGCGCCGGTGGCGAGGAGGTCGTCGGCGAGGCCGCGGGCGTCGAGCTGCTCCAGGGTGCGCGCGTGGACGCCGAACGCCCGGGAGAGGTTGCTGACCTGGTGGGGGCGCTTCTCGAGCAGGGTGACGGGGACGCCGGCCTCGGCGAGGTCGCCGGCGAGGAGGAGGCCGGTGGGGCCGGCGCCGACGACGATCACGGGGCGCGTGGAGCCGGCGGCGGGGCCGCCGGCCGTGCCGGTGCTGGTGCCGTTCATGGTGACCTCCCAGTCGACGACGAGCGTGGGCCAACAAGCGTTGGTCAACATCCGTTGGCAACGATAGGCGGGCGTCGCCACCCGGTCAACACTTGTTGGCCAACGTCTGTTGGCCTACGATCGTTGGTATGAGTGAGAGCACGTCCGCCCCCGCCCCCGCTGGCTCCGCCCCTGCCCGCCGCTCGGACGCCACCCGCCGGGCGATCCTGGAGGCGGCCCGTGAGCGGTTCGCCGCCGACGGCTACGAGCGCGCCACCATCCGCGCCATCGCCCAGCAGGCGAAGATCGACCCCTCCATGGTCATGCGCTACTACGGCAACAAGGAGGGCCTGTTCGCGGCGGCCGTCGCGATCGACCTGAAACTGCCGGACCCGGCTTCGCTGCCCCGCGAGGAGGCGGGCCGGGCGCTGGTGACGCACTTCCTGGCGATGTGGGAGGACAACGAGGTGCTCACCGCGCTGCTGAGGGTGGGGGTGACCAACGACGCCGGCGCCGAGCGCATGCGCGGCATCTTCAGCGACCAGCTCCTCCCGCTGGCCCGCCGTATCTGCCCCGACCCCGAACAGGCCCCGGCGCGCGCCGCGCTGGTGTCCTCGCAGCTGCTGGGCCTGGCCCTCACCCGCTACGTCCTGCGCTTCGCGCCCGCCGTGGACCTGCACCCGGAGGAGATCACCGCCTGGCTGGCGCCGGCCGTGCAGCACTACCTCACCGCGCCGCACCCCGGGGTGTGACCGGTCCTCCGGCCCGGCGGTGGCACGGCCCTCCGGCGGCCCGGCTTGGTGACGGTCCGTTCGGACTACGTCACGGCATCGCACCCAGGGGTGTGACCGGCCCCGCTCGAACGCCTTCCGGTTCGGCGGCTCTCCGGCCAGGAGGCTCTCCGGCCTGGCGGCGCCCGGTTCCGGCGGCGGCCTGGCCGGCCTGCGGCGATCCGTTCCGGCGCGGGGGCGGTCAGGCGTGGCGCGGGGGCGGTCAGGGCCTGGCGGCTCTCCGGCCTGATGGGCGCCGGCCCCGTCCGTCCTGGGATGGGCGCTGCCGCCGGTAGTGGCGTGCCGCGCGGGCCCGGTTCCCGCAGGACAGCCCGCACCATTCCTGCGCCCGCGCTGTTTGGCACATAGCACACAGCGGGGGCGCGGAGCAGGCTCGCAGCCAGCTGCGGTGCGGGCGGTTGAGGAAGTCGATGGCGGCGCGGGCGAGGCAGGCCACGCCGCGGACGGCCGGGCCGCTCTGTGTGGACACCAGGCGGACCACGGGGGGTGCCGTCCGGTGGCCGCTCCATCCGCGGCACCACTGTTTCCCCGGCGGCAGCGTTGAGACGCGCCAGCGCCGGGCCGGCCGGCATCAGCCGGCGGGCGTCCGCGAAGCTGGGCTGACCGCTCGGGCGAAGAGCGCACGCACGGCCCGCAGCTCGACGAGCTCGAGCCCGAAGTCCTCATCCACGGTGGTGTCTTCGGCCGCGACATGCCCCTGGACCGCCGGCTGCGCCGCACCCGCCGGCCGGCAGGTACGCCCGGGCCGTCACCTTCGCCGGAGCGCCGAACCGCGGTGGGTGGAACCTGTGCCGGGACCACGCCCTCGCGGTGTGGCGGCCCACCCGAGTTGGTCCCGCTAAGACCACTCCGGGGGGAGGTGGTGGCGTGACCACGAGGAGCCGCCGATGGTGGTGGACGGCGATCGCGGCGACGGCGGTCCTGTTGGCCGGCGGTGGCAGCGAGGAGGAGGGCGGCGGCGCCTGGGCGGCTGTGCTCACGATGGGGCAGGTGCGGCAGGTGGTTCCGGGCGCTGCGTCCATGGACGGGTGGAAGGAAGCCGGCAAGCCCAATGCCGCAGAGATGGACGACTTGCAGCGTCAATGGGCCTGCCTCATGAAGGGGAGAGTGGGCTGCGAGGGCTCGCGCTACTTCAGTGCCTCAGCCTTCGAGCAGGAAGGCACCGCCGCGAGGGTCGACTGTCTGGTCATCGCCTACGACGACGAGCAGCTCGCCGATGCGGCCTATGACGTGCTGGGGGACGGCCACTACCGCAAGAGGGGGGGGCAGAGGGCGAAAGCAATTCGACCTCGGTCCCCTCGGTGACGAGCGCGACGCCCGATGGGGTGGCTCAAAATACGACAGCGTCGCCCCCGGAGCTGTCACCCAGACCCGGGCCGGCACGACGCTGCTGTGGGTCTTTGCCAGCGGAAATCATCAAAGAGACATCGACCGAGGCGGCGTCCGCGACTTCACCGAGCTCCTGGCGGAGCGCTCCCGGCAGGCACAAAACGGCGACACCCCCACCGCCGCACTCGGCGACTGAACGGATCCACGCACGTGCAGGCGTGGTGCCCGGCCCCGTGCGCCGGGCACCACAACCGTTCTCACTCCAGCCCCCACCCGGATCGCCTGCATCACGGCGGTGAAGCGACCGGAGCGTTGTCTGCTGGCCTGCGCACCGCGACCTTCTTGCCGATGACCACCCACTTCGCTGAGCAGGAGCTCGGTGGGGAGACGCGGGCAAGCGCCTCGGTCGTAACAGAGGCTGTGGTCGGCAGTAGCGCGGGTCCTGGAGAGGTCCTGGTGTGCTCGCCGCCACGACGGCCGCGAGCATCGTCTTCGTGCTCAGACCAACGACGCGAGATGTGCTCTGAGACTGCGCCTGCGGCACGACCACCGGTTCGGGCGATAGGCCGGCCCGGTCCGGCGGCGGTGCCGAGGGCCGCGGTTCTTCCCCAACCGCGTCCGTTCGTTGTCCCGACACAATGGAAGCCCTGTTTCGCTGCCGGCGCCCGCTGTTCCGGCACAGCGGAAGGATCCCTGGTGGACAACGTCGACATGATGGGCGGGAAGAGCGTCGATCTGATCCGGCGGACGTGACCGGCGCGCCCTGCTCGCGAGGGCAGCCCGGAAGGCAAGCTTGCGACCTGGGCTTAGATCAGCGTGCAGCAGCCTCCCCGCCCAGTGCCGCGTGTCGTCCGTGTCCGCCGAGGGCCAGTCGATCAGCTACGAGGCGGCCCCCGGCGGCGCGACAGGCGGGCGCACTGCCCACGCTGCACTCACCGGGCACCTACCGACGTCGGCCGTGGCGGCCTCTACCGACGGCGGCCGCGTCGCCGTGGCCGTACGGTGGCCGCCACCGCTTCACCCGCTGGTAGAGCGAGAGAGGACTCAGCGACGTGGCGGTTCTCCCTCCGGGCCGGGAGTTGATGGTGTAAGTGCTCGATCACTCATGGGAA